>NZ_BMUI01000001.1 GCF_014650115.1 Streptomyces olivaceoviridis
CGGCAGCTTGGGCGGGTGGGGCGGGGGGCGGAGCGCCGGGGGCCGGTCCCGTGCCGGGTGCCGTGCGGCGGCTTGGGCGGGTGCCGTGCGGCAGCTTGGGCGGGTGGGGCGGGGGGCGGAGCGCCGGGGGCCGGTCCCGTGCCGGGTGCCGTGCGGCGGCTTGGGCGGGTGCCGTGCGGCAGCTTGGGCGGGTGGGGCGGGGCGCGGGTGGCGGGTCCCGTGCCAGGTGGCGGGTGCCATGCCTGCGGCGGCCAGTGCGGGTGGGGCGTGGCTCGGGTCGCGCCTGCCGTGGGGTGGGGGTCGGGGCCGCGCCGGGTGGTGTCCGTCCTCGGTCCGGCGGGCCGTTGCTCCTGTGGTGCCCGGGGTTTTCGCCGGCCGCTGCGGGCGGACACCACCCGACACGTCCCCTTCCCACCGTGCGCGGGTGCGGGCCGTCGTGGGTTCCCGCCCCGGCCTCCTGCCTCGGTCGGCCCCGCCGTGGGCCGTTGCGGGCCGTCGCGGTCCCTGCCACGCCGTGCGCGGGCGCGGGCCGTCGCGGGTTCCCGCCCGGCCTCCTGCCTCGGTCGGCCCCGCCGTGGGCCGCTGCGGGCCGTCGCGGTCCCTGTCACGCCGTGCGCGGGTGCGGGCCCTCGTGGGTTCCCGCGCGACCTCCTGCCTCTGCCCGCTGGTGCGGGAGGCTCGTCGTCAGGAGGTCGTGCAGGGTCTGGGCCGCCCTCGGGGCCGCGTCTCCGCAGCAGTTGTTGAAGAGGACGTGCACCTCTTCGGCCTGAGTGGCTGCCTGCCGGATGGGGGGCAGCCAGGCGGAGAGTTCCTGCTCGGTGTAGCTGTGGCGGAAGCGGTCCTCCTTCGTGCCCTTTCCCCAGTGGGGGCTGCGGCCGTGGAAGCGGATCAGGTGCAGGTGGGCGGTGGTGACGGGGGCGGGGGGCGGGGCGTCGGGGGTGTCCGTGGCCACCGCCGTCGCGTTCAGGTCGCCGAGGAACGCCGCCGTACGGGCTGCCTGGGCGGGGTGCCACCAGGCGGGGTCGCGGAACTCCACGGCGAACGGCCAGTCGTGGGCGCGTTCGCGGGCCGTGCGGATGAAGCCCTCGGCCTCCGGGCCGGGGGTGAGGGAGGGCGGGTACTGGAAGAGCAGGGTGCCCAGGCGGCCGGCGTCGCGGAGGGGGGCCAGCGCTTCGGCGTAGCGGGTCCAGACCTCCGTGCGCAGGGCCTCGTCGCGGGGGTGGTCGCGCAGGTCCGCGGGGAGCGTGGCGGGCCGGGTACGGTGGCCGGTGAGCAGGGAGAACGCCTTGACGTCGAAACGGAAGCCGGGAGGCGTGCGTTCGGCCCAGAGGGCGGCTGTGCGCGGGGCCGGGAGGGCGTAGTACGGGGAGTCCGCCTCGACGAGGGGGAAGCGCGTGGCGTAGTGGCGCAACCGCTTCTCGGCGTCCCGGTGGCCGGGTGGGTACCAGCCGCTCCGGAGCAGCGCCGGGTCGGTCCAGCCGCACGTGCCGATGAGGATGTCCGCCATGCGGGCGTGGGTACCCGCCGTTCACCGGGTTTTCACCCGTGGGGTTGGCCGACGTGGGCCGCGGGCACATTGGCGTGAGCATGCTCTGTCCGCACCGCCAGCCGCCCATCCCTACCCGGAGGTTGAAGTGTCCGGCAGTTCTGCTCGTTCGGCGTATCGCCGTGCCCGCGCCGTCGTGGCGTCCGCGGCAGCCCTCGCCGCAGCCGCGGTCGGGCTGTGGACCGGGCTCGGCGAGGGGTCCGCGCACGCCGCGGGCGCCGTGCCCAGCCCGGACCACGTGGTCGTCGTGGTCTTCGAGAACCATGCCTACAGCCAGGTCATCGGCTCCTCCAACGCGCCGTACATCAACTCGCTGAAGGCGGGGGGTGCCAACCTGACCCAGTCGTACGCCGAGACCCACCCCAGCCAGCCGAACTACTTCGCGCTGTTCTCCGGGTCGACGCAGGGGATCACCGACGACAGCTGCTACACCCCGGGGTTCTCCTCGGCGCGCAACCTCGCGTCCGAGCAGATCGCCGCCGGCCGCACCTGGGCCAGCTACAACGAGACGCTGCCGAGCCAGGGCTCCACGACGTGCAGCAGCGGCACCTACGCCCGCAAGCACAACCCCTGGTTCGGGTTCAGCAACGTACCGACGTCGACCGCCAAGACGTTCGCCCAGTTCCCGACGGACTACTCGACGCTGCCGCAGATGTCGTTCGTGGTGCCGAACCTGTGCAGCGACATGCACGACTGCTCGGTGTCCACCGGTGACACCTGGCTGAAGAACAACCTGGGCGCCTACGCGACCTGGGCCAAGACCCACAACAGCCTGCTCGTCGTCACCTTCGACGAGGACAACCGGCTGAGCGGGAACAAGATCCCGACCGTGTTCTACGGGCAGCCCGTCGCCGCCGGGTCCAGCTCCTCGACCACGTACAACCACTACGACCTGCTGCGCACCCTGGAGGACACCCAGGGCCTGACCACGCACGCGGGCAACGCGGCCTCCGCCCAGGACATCACCGGGATCTGGGCGTCCTGACGTGTACGTAGCGGACAGCCGTACGAACACGTCCGCTCAGGGTGCCGTCCGGCCTTCGGCCGGGCGGCGCCGTGCGGCCCTCGCGCCGACCGTGCTCGCGCTGGGGACGGTGAGCCTGGTCACCGACGTCTCGTCGGAGATGGTGACGGCGGTGCTGCCGTTGTACCTGGTGACCGGTCTGGGTCTGTCGCCGTTGGGGTTCGGGCTGCTGGACGGCGTCTACAACGGGTTCTCGGCGCTCGTGCGCCTGGTGGGCGGGCACTTCGCCGACCGGGGCGGCGGGCGGCACAAGTGGATCGCCGGGCTGGGGTACGGCATCTCGGCCGTGTGCAAGCCGCTGCTGCTGGTGGCGCACGCACTGACCCCGATCGGGCTCGTGCTCGCCGCCGACCGGACCGGCAAGGGACTGCGCACGGCGCCCCGGGACGCGCTGATCTCGCTCGCCAGTACGCCGGAGACGCGCGGGCGGGCCTTCGGGGTGCACCGGGCGATGGACACGGCCGGGGCCCTGCTCGGGCCGCTGGTGGCGTTCCTGATCCTGCGGGCCACCGTCGACGGGTGCGACGCGGTGTTCACCGTGAGCTTCTGCGTCGCCGTGCTGGGCGTCCTGGTGCTGGTCCTCTTCGTGCCGGGCGGGCGGGGTGACGCGGTCCCGGCCGAACGGCCGACTCTCCGCGCGGCCCTCGCCCTGCTGCGCGGCCGTGATCTGCGCCGGATCACCGTGTGCGCACTGCTGCTGGGCCTCGCCACGGTCAGCGACTCCTTCGTCTACCTGCTGCTCCAGCGCCGCCTCGGCGTCCCCGACCGCTGGTTCGCGCTGCTGCCGCTCGGCACGGCCGCCGCCTTCCTGCTGCTGGCGGTGCCGTTCGGCCGGCTCGCGGACCGGGTGGGCCGCTGGACGGTCTTCCTGGCCGGCCACGGCGCCCTGCTCGTCGTGTACGCGCTGCTGCTCACTTCCTGGCACGGCACGGGCCTGCCCTACCTCGTGCTCGCCCTGCACGGCGGCTTCTACGCCGCCACCGACGGGGTGCTGATGGCCGCGGCCTCGGACAGCGTGCCGGAACGGCTGCGCTCCTCCGGGCTGGCCGTCGTACAGACCGGGCAGGCACTGACCCGGTTCGCCTGCTCGCTGCTGTTCGGCGCGGCCTGGACGGTGTGGGGCGACCGGGCGGCGCTGTCGGGCGCGGCGGTGGCGCTGGCCGCGTGCGCCGCGTTCTCCCTCACCCTGCGCCCGAAGGGAACGGTGCCCGCATGACCGTACGCACCCGCATCCTGATCCTCGTCTCCGCCGTCGCCGTGCTGGCGGCGGTCGGGCTGGCGTCGGTGCTGCACGCCTCCGCGCGGGCGGACCGCCGGGACCACGCGCAGGCGGGCGGGCCGCGCGTCACGCCGGGGACGGTGACGCTGCGCGGGCCGGGGCGGCTCGTGTTCCGGAACATGGCGTGGGGGCCGCACCGCGACGAGCTGACCAGCGTCCCGGCCTCCGCGCCGGACGCGCCGCGCACCGCCTCCGGCCTCAAGTGCCTGCGGTTCTACGCCGCCTCGGGCACCGGCGTGTGCCTCCAGGCCGTGCACGGGCCCGTCTCGGACACCTACCGCGCGCTGATCCTGGACGCGCGCCTGCGGACCGTGGACCGCTACGACGTGCCGGGCATCCCCTCCCGCGCCCGGGTCTCCCCCACCGGGCACTTCGCCGCCTGGACGGCGTTCGTGGGCGGCGACTCGTACGCCGGGACGGACTTCTCCACGCGCGCGGCCATCGTGGACACCCGCGACGGGAAGCTGATCCCGTCCCTGGAGTCCTTCCGGATCGTCAAGGACGGGCGTCCGTACCAGGCGGCGGACGCCAACTTCTGGGGGGTGACGTTCGCGGCCGACGACCGCACGTTCTACGCGACGCTGGCGACCAAGGGGCGGACGTACCTGGTCCGCGGCGACCTGCGCCGCCGTACGGTCACCACGCTGCACGCCAACGTGGAGTGCCCGTCCCTGTCGCCCGACGGCACCCGGGTCGCGTACAAGAAGCGGGTCGCGGGGCTGCCGAAGGACGCGCCCTGGCGGCTGTACGTCCTCGACCTGCGCACGATGCGCGAGACCCCGCTCGCCGAGCCGCGCAGCGTGGACGACCAGGCGGTGTGGAAGGACGCCCGTACCCTCGTGTACGCGCTGCCCGGGGACTACGGCGCCGACCTGTACGAGGTCCCGGCGGACGGCTCCGGACGGCCGCACCGGATCAGCTCGGCGGCGGTGTCACCGGCGTACCTCGGCTAGGTCGTTTCCTGTGTCGTCGACTGACGCCCAGACGCGGCGCACCGGGTGGCGGCGATGGTCACAACGCGGTCACGGGGCGGCGGCCCGGACGGCCTCGGCCGGCACGCACCGCCACGCGAGACCCGCCGCGAGCAGGTAGGCGAGGGCGCCGACGGCCATGGCGAGCCGTACCCCGGAGCCGTAGTCGGTACTGGTCGCCAGCAGGCTGCCGCCGAGTGCGACGCCGGTGGCGCTGCCGATCTGGCGGGTGGTGTTGAACAGGGCGGAAGCGGCTCCCGCGTACGCCCGGGGCGCGGCGCCCATCACCGTGGTGGTCGAGCCGGTCAGGGCGAAGGACGTGCCGAAGCCGGCGGCCATCATCGGGGCCACCAGCAGCGGGTAGGCCGGGTCGTTCCCCGCCGCGGCCCAGCCGGCCAGCCCGAGTGCGCCCAGGAGCATGCCGGAGACCACCAGCGGGCGGTCCCCGGTGCGGCGGGTCAGGCGCCCGGACAGGACGGAGGCGAACATGGTCACCGCCACGGCCGGGAACAGCGCCAGCCCGGTCCGCAGGGCGCTGAAGCCGCGCTGGTGCTGGAAGTACAGGCTGGCGGTGAACACCATGCCGTAGAAGCCGAGGTTGAACAGGAGCCCGACGACGGCCGCTCCGCTCATCGCCGGTGAGCGCAGCAGCCGCGGTGGGAGGGCCGGAGTCCGGGCGAGCCGCTCACGCACCGCGAACCCGGCCACGGCCAGTGCCGCCAGACCCAGTCCGGCGAGGACGGCCGGGTCGGACCAGCCGCGCCGTCCGGCCTCGTTCAGGGCGGCGGTCAGCAGGGTGACGGCCGCCACCACGGCGGCCTGGGCCGGCCAGTCCACGGCCCGGTCCGGATGCCGCGGCGAGGGCGCGACGAACCGCGCTGTCAGGGCCAGGCAGGCCGCGCCGACGGGCACGTTGATGAGGAACACCCACCGCCAGCCCGCGGTGGACACCAGCAGCCCGCCCAGCAGGGGCCCGGCGGAGGCGGCGATCCCGGCCATCGACCCCCACAGCCCGAAGGCGCGCGAGCGGGCCGCCGACTCGGGGTAGACCTCCTGGAGCAGGGCGAGCGAGCCGGGAACGATCAGCGCCGCGCCGAGCCCTTCGACCAGCCGGGCCGCGACGAGGGCCGGGGCACTGGGCGCGCCCGCGCACAGGGCCGATGCCACCGTGAACAGCGCCACGCCCGCGCAGAAGACCCGCCGGTTGCCCAGCCGGTCACCGAGCGCACCGCCCGTCATCAGGAACCCGGCGAGAACGAGGGTGTAGCCGTCGGTGATCCACTGGATGCCGGTGAGCGAGGCCGCCAGCTCACGGCCCACCGCGGGCACGGCGACATTGATGATCGTGACGTCCAGGATGACCATGAAGTACCCGGCGCACACGGCGAGCAGCGGTGCCACAGGCGCATGCTAGGGCCGGGCGAACGCCGGATCGACGACCTCGGGTGCGTGTTCACGACCGCGGGGGCCGACGGTCCGCGACCGTCGGCCCCGCCCGCCGCATCAGCGGCAAGTCTCTGACCTGCCCTTACAGCACCGGCAGGTTCTTCCGCAGCTCGAACGCGGTGACCTCGGAGCGGTACTCCTCCCACTCCTGCCGCTTGTTGCGGAGGAAGAAGTCGAAGACGTGCTCGCCGAGGGTTTCGGCGACCAGGTCGCTGCCCTCCATGAGGGTCAGGGCCTCGCCGAGGTTCTGCGGGAGGGGCTCGATGCCCATGGCGCGGCGTTCGGCGTTGGAGAGGGCCCAGACGTCGTCCTCGGCGCCCGGCGGGAGCTCGTAGCCCTCCTCGATGCCCTTCAGGCCGGCGGCGAGGAGGACGGCGTAGGACAGGTACGGGTTGGCGCCGGAGTCGAGGGAGCGGACCTCGACGCGGGCCGAGCCGGTCTTGCCGGGCTTGTACATCGGGACGCGGACCAGGGCGCTGCGGTTGTTGTGGCCCCAGCAGATGTAGGAGGGGGCCTCGCCGCCGGCGCCGGCGGTGCGCTCGGAGCCGCCCCAGATGCGCTTGTAGGAGTTCACCCACTGGTTGGTGACCGCGGAGATCTCCGCCGCGTGCCGCAGCAGGCCCGCGATGAAGGAGCGGCCGACCTTGGAGAGCTGGTACTCGGCGCCGGACTCGTAGAAGGCGTTGCGGTCGCCCTCGAAGAGGGACAGGTGGGTGTGCATGCCGGAGCCGGGGTGCTCGGAGAAGGGCTTCGGCATGAACGTCGCCTGCACGCCCTGCTCCAGTGCCACCTGCTTCATGACCAGCCGGAACGTCATGATGTTGTCGGCGGTGGAGAGCGCGTCGGCGTAGCGCAGGTCGATCTCCTGCTGGCCCGGCGCGCCCTCGTGGTGGGAGAACTCCACCGAGATGCCCATCGACTCCAGCATGGTGATCGCCTGGCGGCGGAAGTCCATGCCGACGTTGGTCGGGGTGTGGTCGAAGTAGCCCGAGTTGTCGGCGGGGGTCGGGCGGGAGCCGTCCAGCGGGCGGTCCTTCAGCAGGAAGAACTCGATCTCCGGGTGGGTGTAGAAGGTGAAGCCCAGGTCGGAGGTGCGGGCGAGGGCGCGCTTGAGGACGTACCGCGGGTCGGCGAAGGACGGCGAGCCGTCGGGCATGAGGATGTCGCAGAACATGCGGGCCGTGCCGGGGGTCTCCGCGCGCCACGGCAGGACCTGGAAGGTGGACGGGTCCGGCTTGGCGATCATGTCGGACTCGTAGACCCGGGCGAAGCCCTCGATGGCGGAGCCGTCGAAGCCGATGCCCTCGTCGAAGGCCTGTTCCAGCTCGGCGGGGGCCACGGCGACGGACTTCAGGAAGCCCAGCACGTCCGTGAACCACAGGCGTACGAACCGGATGTCACGCTCCTCCAAGGTCCGGAGCACGAACTCCTGCTGCTTGTCCATCTTCCGCTTCCCCATCCTTGCTGGTCAGGCCGCCTGTCCCCCGAACCACGGGAGGCGGTCGGGCACCTGAGCATCCCACCACAACACCATTTCACGCGCGTTGCGGACCTTGATCGCCCGAGCATCCTCGCCCTGAACGCCTCCCGTACGGCAGGTGTACTGCGCTCTCGCCCCATCTTGCCTGCTCGGACCGGCATCCGTAATGGCCGGTCCGCTTCCTCCGTGACCGACACCACGCCCGTTAAATTTGCATCTCAGATGCAAGTTTTCATAGCGTGGTGATCAGCCGAGTTCTCCGAGGAGTCCGATGCTGACCGAGCAGTCCACAGCCACCGTCCGCGCCACCCTGCCCGCCGTCGGCGCGGCGATCGGCGAGATCACCGAGCGCTTCTACGCCCGCCTCTTCGACGCCCACCCCGACCTGCTGCGCAACCTCTTCAACCGCGGCAACCAGGCCGCCGGCACCCAGAAGCAGGCCCTCGCCGGGTCGATCGCCGCCTTCGCCACGCACCTGCTGGACCACCCGGACCAGCGGCCGGACGCGATGCTCGGCCGCATCGCGCACAAGCACGCCTCCCTGGGCGTGGCCCCCGAGCAGTACGACGTCGTCCACGAGCACCTCTTCGCCGCCATCGCCGAGGTCCTCGGCGAGGCCGTCACCCCCGAGGTGGCCGCCGCCTGGGACGAGGTGTACTGGCTGATGGCGAACGCCCTCATCGCGATCGAGAAGCGGCTGTACGAGGAGAGCGGCGGCCCCGGCCTGCGCGCCTGGGAGGTCGTCGAGCGCGTCGAGGAGACCCCGGACGTCGTCACCTTCCGGCTGCGTCCGGCCGACGGCGGCCCGGTGGCCGGCTTCCGCGCCGGGCAGTACGTCTCCGTCGGCGTCACCCTGCCCGACGGCGCCCGGCAGATACGGCAGTACAGCCTGACCGGGGCGCCGGGCGAGGCGGTGCGCCAGATCAGCGTCAAGCGCGTACGGGGCGAGGCGACGCCCGCCGGCGAGGTCTCCCACCACCTCCACGCGCACGTGCGGCCCGGCGACGTCCTGGAACTGTCCGAGCCGTACGGCGACCTCGTGCTGGCCGGCACCCCGGACACGCCCCTGCTGCTCGCCTCGGCGGGCATCGGCGTGACCCCGATGATCGCGATGCTGGCCGACCTCGCGGCCGGCGGCCACCGCGCCCCGGTCACCGTCGTGCACGGCGACCGCTCCCCCGCCGACCACGCCCTGCGCACCGACCACACGGCGTACGCGGAGAAGCTGCCCGACGCCACCGCGCACTTCTTCTACGAGCGCGACGCCGAACCGGGCACCCGGACCGGCCTGGTCGACCTGACCGGCATCGCCGTACACCCCGGCACGCGCGCGTATCTGTGCGGTCCCCTCCCCTTCATGCGCGCGATCCGCACCCAGCTGATCGAGAAGGGCGTCGCCCCGGCCGACATCCACTACGAGGTCTTCGGCCCGGACCTCTGGCTGGCCCAGGGCTGAGCGCCCCGAAGAGGCGCGGGGAACCGCGCGACCAGCCACCACGGCGCGGCACACGCCTGACCACCTCACGCGGCCGGTCGCGACGCATTGCGTCCAGCCCCGGCCGACATCCACCACAAGGCATCCCGCCCCGACCTGGCGGCCGGCCCAGGGCTGAGCGTCCGCGCGCGTTCAGTCCAGCCCTGGCCGCCGGGAGATCCCCAGCAGCAAAGGCCCCGTCGGCCCAGTGACGAGCTCCCCGATCGTGACGGAGTCCAACGCGGCGAAGAACGCCTCCTGAGCCCCGCGCAGAGCGCCCCGCAGGCGGCAGTCGGAGCGCAGGGGGCAGGCCGGCGTCCCCTGCGTCCCCTCGCAGTCCACCACGTCACCGTCGCCCTCGAAGGTCCGCACGACCGCGCCCACCGACGCGGTGCGGCCCCGCTCCGTGAGCGCCAGCCCGCCGCCCCGCCCGCGCCGGGCGTCGACCAGGCCCAGGTGCTGGAGTTCGGCGACGACCTTCGCGGCGTGCGTGTAGGGCACGTCCATGTCGGCGGCGACCTGACGGGTCGTCGGGGTGGATTCGGCGACGACCGCGAGTCGCATCAGGACGCGCAGGGCCAGGTCGGTGGAGCGCAGCAACCGCATACCGCGAGCGTAGATAATGCGCATCCCGGCTTCAAATTATCCGGTTCCTGTGCCCTCCCTACGTCAAGGGCTGCCCCGTCGCATTACGATCAGCGGGCCCCACCGTCCACGTCCCCCTTCCCCCGAAGGACACGCCTCATGGGTTCCGGCAAGAACAGCAGCACCGCGGCGCGCAAGGCGCGCATCGAGGAGATGCGGCGCGCGGAGCGTGCCCGCGAGCGCCGCAACCGGGTGCTCACCATCACCGCCAGCGCGGTGGTCGTCGTCGGTCTCGTCGTCGGCGGTGTGGTCCTCGTGAAGACGCAGGACGACTCCGGCAAGGACCAGGCGACGCCGAGCGGTGACGCCAAGGGCTCCGGGGACTCCGGAAAGTTCACCACCGGCGCGGACGGCGTGAAGACCTGGTCGGGCAAGCTGTCCCGGACGCACGTGACGACCAAGGTGTCGTACCCGATGCACCCGCCGGTCGGCGGCAACCACAACCCGGTCTGGCTGAACTGCAACGGCGACGTCTACACCAAGGCGGTGCCGGAGGAGAACGCCGTGCACTCGCTGGAGCACGGCGCGGTCTGGGTGACGTACACGGACAAGGCGGCCAAGGCCGACGTCGACGCGCTCGCGGCGAAGGTGAAGAAGACGCCGTACTCGCTGATGAGCCCGTACGAGAACCAGGACGCCCCGCTGATCCTGTCGGCCTGGGGCCACCAGGTCGCGGTGAAGAGCGCCAAGGACCCGGAAGTGGACAAGTTCTTCGCCACGTACGTACAGGGGCAGCAGACGCCCGAGCCGGGCGCCTCGTGCACCGGCGGGGTCATGAAGTGAGGCGGCAGCACATCGGCTGGGTCGCCGGGGCCGCGGCGGCGGTGCTCGTCGCGGCCGGCGCGATCACCTACGCGGTCGCCGAGGAGCCCGGCGGATCGGACCCGAAGACGCCGAGCGCACAGTCGGCGGACGCCGGGTTCGCCCGGGACATGGCCGTCCACCACCAGCAGGCCGTCGAGATGTCGTACATCGTGCGCGACCGCACGAAGGACGACGAGGTACGGCGGCTCGCCTACGACATCGCGCAGACGCAGGCCAACCAGCGCGGGATGCTGCTGGGCTGGCTGGACCTGTGGAACCTGCCCAAGGTCTCGGCCGACCCGCCGATGACCTGGATGGGCATGGGCGGCATGGCCTCCGGCAAGGACGGCGCGCTGATGCCGGGGATGGCCACGAACACCGAGCTGAAGAAGCTCGGGTCGCTCAGCGGCAAGCAGGCCGAGATCTTCTACCTCCAGCTGATGACGGACCATCACAAGGGCGGCATCCACATGGCCGAGGGCTGTGTCGCCAAGTGCACCGTCGGCGTGGAGAAGCGGCTCGCGCAGGGCATGGTCGACGCGCAGCAGTCGGAGATCGAGCTGATGGCCGGAATGCTCAAGGAGCGGGGCGCGCAAGCCCGTTCGTAACACCGCCGTAAGGATGAAACGGTCAAACCGCCCGACGTGGCGGTTACTTGAGCTTCTCTTGACTTTCACGTTCCCCTCGCATGAACGGTTCATCGCAAGAGTGGCCCCCATCGTGTGATCCACTCGCCGGCCGACACCGCCGCGGGCCGGCGCGCGCCTCCACGACGTGCCAACCACTACATGCATGCGAACCGCATCGCAGGGGGTTCTATGAGATCCAACCGCGCCACCGTGCGCGCCGGTGTGAGCATGGCAGCGACACTGCCCATGATCGCCGGTGCGCTGGCGCTGGGCATACCCGCGGCACACGCCGCGGACAGCCCCGCTCGTGACGTACTGAAGGGCACCAAGCCGCTCTGGGCCACGGCCAAGGCGGACAAGGGCGCGACCGCGGACACGTCCCAGGTCAAGGCCCGCGTCTACCTGGCCGGCCGGGACGCGGCCGGACTCGCCGCCTACGCCAAGGCGGTGTCCGACCCCAGCTCGCCCCTGTACGGCAAGTACCTCAGCGCCAAGAAGGCGCAGGCCCGCTTCGGGGCCACCAAGGCCCAGGTGTCCGCCGTCACGTCCTGGCTGAAGTCGGCCGGTCTGACGGTCACCGCGGTCACCCCGCACTACGTCGCCGTCTCCGGTGACGTGGCCGCCGCCGAGAAGGCGTTCGGCACCGAGCTGCACAACTACGCCAAGGGCTCGAAGACCTACCGGGCCGCGGCTCGGGCGGCCTCCGTCCCGGCCGGCCTCAAGGGCGCCGTGCTGACCGTCACCGGCCTGGACAACGCCCCGCACAAGGCGAACCACGACGACCAGCTGCCGCCCCCGGACGCGGTCTTCAAGAACGCCGGCCCCTTCTCGTCGTACTACGGCTCGAACGTCGCGACGACGCTCCCGGACGCCTACGGCCAGAAGATCCCGTACGCGGTCAAGGGCTACACCGGCAAGCAGCTGCGCGCCGCGTACGGCGCCGGCACGTACACCGGCCACGGGGTGCGCATCGCGATCACCGACGCGTACGCCTCCCCGACGATCGCCTACGACGCCGGCGCGTACGCGGTGAAGAACGGTGACGCGGCCTGGAAGACCGGCCAGTTGCACCAGGTGCTGCCGAAGAACTACACCAAGACCGACGAGTGCGGGGCCGCCGGCTGGTACGGCGAGGAGACCCTGGACGTCGAGGCGGTCCACGCGGTCGCCCCGAACGCCGACGTCACCTACGTGGGCGCGGCCTCCTGCTACGACGACGACCTGCTGGACTCCCTCAGCAAGATCGTCGACAGCCACCTGGCCGACATCGTCTCCAACTCCTGGGGCGACGTCGAGGCCAACCAGACGCCGGACCTCGCGGCGGCCTACGACCAGGTCTTCCAGCTGGGCGCGGTCCAGGGCATCGGCTTCTACTTCTCCTCCGGCGACGACGGCGACCAGGTCGCCAACACCGGTGTGAAGCAGGTCGACACCCCGGCCAACTCCGCCTGGGTCACCGCGGTCGGCGGCACCTCGCTGGCCGTCGGCAAGGGCGACAAGTACCAGTGGGAGACCGGCTGGGGCACCGAGAAGGCCACGCTGGCACCTGACGGCAAGAGCTGGGTCGGCTTCCCCGGCGCGTTCACCTCGGGCGCGGGCGGCGGCACCAGCAAGACGGTCGCCGAGCCGTACTACCAGAAGGGCGTCGTGCCGAACGCGCTGGCCACGGCCAACAGCGCCTCCGGCAACCGCGTCGTCCCGGACATCGCGGCCATCGCCGACCCGAACACCGGCTTCCTGGTCGGCCAGACCCAGACCTTCCCCGACGGCACCGAGCAGTACAGCGAGTACCGCATCGGCGGCACCTCGCTGGCCGCACCGGTCATCGCGGCGGTCCAGGCCCTGGCCCAGGAGGCCCGCGGCGGCAAGCCCCTCGGCTTCGCCAACCCGGTGATCTACGCCAAGTACGGCAAGAAGGGCGTCTTCCACGACGTCACGGACGACCCGACGGGGTCGGGCCTGGCTGTGGCACGTGTCGACTTCGCCAACGGCCTGGACGCCGCTGACGGCCTGCTGACCTCGGTCCGCAGCCTGGGCAAGGACAGCTCGCTGACCGCGGTGAAGGGCTACGACGACGTGACGGGGGTCGGCTCACCGGCCAACGGGTACGTGGAGTCGTTCCGGCGGTAAGTCGCTGGGGTTGCTCGGTTGAAGGGGCGTGGGGTGCGTGTGCACCTCACGCCCCTTCGGCTTCAGGGTGCCTTGAGTGCGGTGATGAAGGGGGTCCAGGCGGTGGGGGGGAGGAGGAGGACGGGGCCGTGGGGGGACTTGGAGTCGCGTACGGGGATGACTCCAGGGACGTTGGAGGCGACTTCCAGACAGTTACCGCCGTCTTCGTTGCTGTAGCTCGACTTTCGCCAGAGGGCGGCGCCGGGGAAGTCGCTGGCGACTTCGACGCATTCTCCGCCATCACCGTTGCTGTAGCTGCTCTTGAACCAGAGCGCGTCACTCAAGTCGATCCGGTTGGTCGCCATTTCGGAAATCCTCTGCCGCTGCCTTGATCATGGCCAGGGACGTGTCTGGTGACAGCGCGACGGCCCTGAGCCGATCGTATGCCTTGCGGTACTGCTTCACGAGGGCCGGATCATCGATGGTGTCCCCGCTGTAGGAAGCATCGGTGTAGATCAGCGGCGGGGCTTCCGGGAACGTCATGATCATGATGGAGGCGGCCATCAGGGGATACGCCCCGCATGTGCGCGGAACGATCTGCGGAGTGATCCGGCGCCGCTCGGCCAACGCCACGATGCGGTCGAGCTGTTCGGCCATTTCCGGCGGAGACAGGATCGGCTCCGCGATCAGCGACTCGTGCAGGATCGCCCAGTACTCCGGGGTGGTGTGATCGTCCTCGAAGATGTGAGCCCGCGCGAGTCGGGCTGTCACCTTCTGCTCCACCCACTCATCAACGGCTCCCGGGTGAGCCGACCGGACCAGCGCCCGCGCGTACGGGGCGGTCTGAAGCAGCCCAGGCAAGATGATGGGAGACCACAGCTCAATGGAATCCGCGTGCTTCTCCGCCTCCAACGCCTTCTCGAAGTAGGCGGCATGCCCACTCCTCCTGGCCTTCCGCACATCCTCGCAACGGCGCTCGAAGAAGCCGTCGGTGTCCAGCACTCGATCCGCATGCCGGGCAAGGTCGAGCGGCATCCGTCGCTCCCCGTGCTCGATATCGCTGAGGTACGTCTTGCCGTAGAAGCTGCCCTCAAGGAACGCCTCCAACGACAGGCCGGCCGCCTCCCGCTTCCACCGCAACTCCTTGCCGTAGAAGGTCGGGACGCTCATCGAGCCGTCAATGTCCTTGCCCCGAGCCACCGCTCACTCTCCTCCGCTGCCCTGGTCGCGAACGCGAAACCTCTTCCACGGTAGCGAGCGCGGCGACAGTCTGTGATGCGTTCGTCACACACAGCACAGAAGGTTGCCGCCCCTCATGTCCGACCGCTCCCCCACCGCCTACGACGTCACGCTCTGCGTCGAGGACCTCCGTGCCGCGCTCGCCCTGCACGGCATCACGCTCCCCTCGCTCCGGGTCGACCTGCCGAGCTTCGCGGGTACGTACGCCCCGCCCGCCGGACTCGTCACGCTCGGGAACTGCAACACGGCCACGGCGCGGGCGCTGGCCGCCGTGCTGAGGAAGGCGGCGGCGGAGTGACGACGCCGATGACACCGCTGGAACTGCACCTGCTGGCCACGCCGAAGGCCGCGCCGGAACTGCGCCACCACCTCCGTGCGCACGGCTTCGACGTCCGGCTGTGTGCGACGGAGCTGCTGACGAACGTCATCGACCACCTCGGCGAGGGAACACCGGTGACGGTCCGGGTCGGGGGTACGGCGGTGGGGAACCGTACCCGCATCGAGGTGACCGATCCCGACCCGCGCGCGTTGCCCGTCCTGCTGTCGGCTGGGGAAGCGGCGGAGTCGGGGCGGGGGTTGGCGCTCGTGGACGCGCTGGCCGAGCGGTGGGGCGTGGAACAGGGGCCGGACCGGAAGACGGTGTGGTGCGAGCTGAGGAACTGACCGTCGGGCCGCCCGCTTCCCGGCCAGTGTCGGGCTTCCGCGAGGTGAGTCAAGGGCGCGTTCGGGAAAGTGGCCCCCTCACCGGCACCGGTCCCTGACGCCAACCGCGTCCACACCGTCGGAAGGGGAACGCGACCGCGCCTCGCCAGCACGCCGGGTGGGCTCAGTGCTGTTGTACCGCGAGTCCGGGGCAGTGACGCCGCATCGCGTCCAGGACCGCCTCGGGCGGCACCGGCAAGGTGTTCGTGGGCATGTTGGCCGGGCCGAAGCCGAGCCGTGCGTTCATGGACGCGGTCCTGCGGACGAGCTTGGGCGCGCGGGCCAGGTAGGCGTCCGGATCGTGCAGCACCAGCTCGATGAACCGCTGCGAGGTGTTGCGTACCCGCTGCTCGCGTATCCGCACGGCGGCTATCTCGTCCCAGCCGAACCGGCCCAGCCCCACGTGCTCCACTCCCGCGTCGTCCAGCACCAGCTCCGGTCGGTCGCGGAGCAGGCGCTGGATGAAGAGCACCGAGCAGAACCCGAAGAAGAGGACGGCCAGCGCCCCCGCCGCAGTCATCTTCACCGTGCTGTGGGCGACCAGGAAGACGATGCCCAGGGCGACGAAGACCAGGGACCCGGCCAGCATGGCCCACGCACGTCCCTTGGCCAGCGGGTAGACCGTCGGGGGCAGTGGAGCCGCTTTTTCGATCACGGGCAGACGATAGGACCAGACCCCTCGCCAACGGAACCCCGGCAACCCCTCACCCCACACAGAGGCTGGTGATTGGCGTATTTGGGCCACTACTGCCGCACAGCCACCCCTCTGACCTGCACCACTGCCGGGCCCCTTGGCACAATTCCGCCAATCACGGCCTGCGGGGACCCAACCACCCGCCCACCACAAGCCGCTAAGCCCACCCGGCGTCCATGCGAGACGCGGACGCGCCCCACCCACCGGCCGCAAGCCGCCAGACCGACCCGGCGTGCCGGCGAGGCGCGACCGCGTGACCCTCCCGACGGGGCGGGGTAGCCGGCCTGGGGGCCCGTTGCCGCTGGGGCCACCGCTGTCCCGGGCCGCTCGCTCGCTTCTTCCCCGGGCTGGAGCGAGGTGTGTCAAGGGTGGGCCGGAGGCCCATCGCCGAAGGCGACGCGCAGCGCCCTTGACTCACCTCGCGGAAGCCCGACACTGGCCGGGAAGCGAGCGGCCCGACGGTCACCTCGGCAGCTCGGTCAGGTGGGGCTCCAGAACCCGGGACGCCACCACCCGTCCCACCGACGGAGTCTCCCGGCGGCGGTCCACCGCGTACGCCACGCTCGCCACGCCCAGGCCCAGGACGGCCAGGGCCGCTCCCGCGAGTGCCGGGGACGTCGTGCCGAGGCCGGCCGCCAGGGCCAGGCCGCCGATCCAGGCGCCGCCCGCGTTGGCCAGGTTGAACGCCGCCTGGTTGGCCGAGGAGGCGAGGGAGGGGGCCGCCGACGCCTTCTCCATCACCATGAGCTGGAGCGGGGAGCCGGTGACGAACGCCGCCATGCCCAGCAGGGTGACCGCCAGGGCCGCGCTCCACTCCGCCCGCATCAGCAACGGGAAGAGCGCCAGCACCGCGCCCAGGGACGCCAGGCCGCCGAAGAGGGTGCCGCGCAGGGAGTGGTCGGCGAGCCGGCCGCCCAGCAGGTTGCCCGCCGTGGCGCCGACGCCGAAGAGGGCCAGGAGCAGGGTCACGCTGGAGTCGGCGTAGCCCGCCGCGTCCGTCAGCATCGGGGTGACGTAGCTGTAGGCCGCGAAGAGCGCGCCGAAGCCCGCGACCGTCGTACCGAGGGCCAGCCAGACCGGCACCGACTTCAGGGCCGCCAGTTCGCCGCGCAGACCCGTCGACGTGGCCGCGTGGTTCCGGTCGTGCGGGATCAGGAGGGCCAGGGAGGCGATCGCCGCCAGGCCGATCACGCTCACGCCCAGGAACGTCGCCCGCCAGCCCAGGTGCTGGCCCATCAGCGTGGCGACGGGGACGCCCACGACGTTGGCGACGGTCAGGCCGAGGAACATCAGGGACACCGAGCGGGCCTTGCGCTCCGGTGGGACCATCGCCGTGGCGACGACCGCGCCGACGCCGAAGAAGGCGCCGTGTGGCAGGCCGCTGAGGAAGCGGGCGGCCAGCAGGGAGCCGTTGCCGGGGGCGAACGCCGACAGGGCGTTGCCCGCCACGAACAGGGCCATGAGGGAGATCAGGACCGTGCGGCGGGACATCCGCGCGGTCAGGGCAGCCAGCAGCGGTGCGCCGATGACGACGCCCAGCGCGTACGCCGAGACCAGGTGACCGGCGGCGGGGATCGAGATGTGCAGGTCGTCCGCGACGTCGGGCAGGAGGCCCATCATCACGAACTCGGTCGTACCGATGCCGAAGGCGCCCACGGCGAGGGCGAGCAGGGCCAGGGGCATGAGGGACCTTTCAGAGAGCGGAGTGCCGTACAGAGTCGAGTCTCGCAGTATGTTCCTGGACGGAACAAACGCTCTCAGGTCCAGTATTCCGGCAGGTTAAGACCCTGTGTCGAGCTTCACACGGGCCGCTATGGGCAGGTGATCGCTGTTCGTGCGCGGCAGCGTCCAGCTCTTCTCCGGCTCCACGCCCTTCACCAGGATCTGGTCGATGCGGGCCATCGGGAACGACGCCGGCCAGCTGAACCCGAAGCCGCTGCCCGCCGCGCCCTGCGTGGAGCGCATCTGGGAGGTGACGCCGTTGAGCGCGCGGTCGTTCATGGTGCCGTTCAGGTCGCCGAGCAGCACGACCTGCTTGAGGGGCTCGTCGGAGATGGCCTCGCCGAGCGCGTCGGCGCTCTTGTCCCGCTGCCGGGCGGTGAACCCGGCCTCCATCTTCACCCGCACCGAGGGCAGGTGGGCGACGTAGACCGCGACCGGGCCCTTGGGCGTCGCCACGGTGGCGCGCATCGCGCGCTTCCAGCCGAGCTTGATGTCGACGGCGTGGACGCCGGTCATCGGGTACTTGCTCCACAGCCCGACCGTGCCGACGACCGCGTGGTACTTGTACGTCGACGCCAGCGCCTTCTCGTAGACGGGCGCGGCGGAGGCGGGCAGCTCCTCCAGGGCCAGGACGTCGGCGCCGGACGCGGCCACGCCGGTGGCGGTCGCGGCCGGGTCGGGGTTGTCGGCGTTGACGTTGTGGGTGGCCACCGTGAGGTCGCCGCCACCGCCCGACTTGTCGGTCAGCAGCCCGCCGAAGAGGTTCAGCCAGACGACCGCCGGGAGCAGAAGCGCGATCAGCGCGGTCGCCGACCGGCGGATCAGGGCGAGGACCAGCAGCACCGGGACGGCCAGGCCCAGCCAGGGCAGAAACGTCTCGGTGAGCGAGCCGAGGTTGCCCACCGCGTTCGGCATGTGCGCGTGCAGCAGCATCACCAGGGCGAGCAGCAGGGCCAG
The DNA here is from genome assembly GCF_014650115.1 of Streptomyces olivaceoviridis. Classification (GTDB taxonomy): domain Bacteria; phylum Actinomycetota; class Actinomycetes; order Streptomycetales; family Streptomycetaceae; genus Streptomyces; species Streptomyces olivaceoviridis. The sequence goes on from NZ_BMUI01000001.1 coordinate 18,722, forward strand.
CACGGCGAGGACGGCGCCGCGCCGCCACACGCCCTTGTCGTTCCGCCACCCGGCGAACAGGCGGTGCTTCAGGCGCCGGAGCCGGGATCCCGGTCGCTCGGGCTCCGTGCCGTCGCCCACCGTCTCCGTCATGTACGCCTGCTGCGCCATACCGTCTGCCTCACTGCCTGCCGTGCACACCGTTCGCCCCCGTGCTCTTCCGACCCTAGGGGATGATCGGCTCCGTTCCGCCGTCCCATGACGGCCGTACGGAAGACGAGGACGAACGAGCCGGGGCCGCGAGTTCCGGTGACCCCCGGGGTGCGCGGGGTCTGTGACGAAACGCGCACATTAGTGCTACGACGCGGTGGACCTGACGGGGCGTAGGCCGTCCAGGACCGCGTCGACGATCTGCTCCGCCAGTCCCTCGGGCAGTTCGGCGTCGGGGCGCATGACGGAGCGGACGAGCATGGGGCCGACGAACATGTCGTTGGCCAGGTCCAGGTCGATGTCCGCGCGGATCTCGCCGTTCGCCTGCGCGCGGCGCAGCAGGCCCAGGGCGAGGTCGCGGCGGGGCGCTATGACGCCTGCGTGGTACGCCGCCCAGATCCGCGGGCTGCTCTTCATCTGCGCGTACACGTTGTGCAGGATCGCCGAGGAGCGGCTGACCAGGCCGCGCCGGCGCAGGGACTCCAGCAGCACGACGAGGTCGTCGCGCAGGGAGGTGCCGGGGAGCTCGGGGTCGGGGGGTTCGGCGGCGCGTACGACGTCGACGAACAGTTCCTCCTTGCCGCTCCAGCGGCGGTAGATGGTGGCCTTGCCGACCCCGGCGGTGCGGGCGACCCGCTCGATCGACAGCTCGGCGAGGGGCACGCCCTCCTCCAGGAGCTTCATCACGCCCTCCAGGATGGCGCGTTCCACCGCTTCGCTGCGCGGCCGGCCCCGTGCGGGTCCGTCCGGGCGCGGCCGGCTCTCGGCAAGGCTCACGACGATCCGTCCTCTCACTGTGCTGCGGGAATTGTCCCGCAGCCGCCTCCTTCCCCCGTGGAACCGCGCGCGGAGCTCACTCCCCGGCGGCGACCAACTCCGTTTCCGTCTCCCGCCGCTGACCGGCGGGAGGCTTGCCCGGCAGGAACAGGAAGGTCACCACGGCGCCGATCAGCGCGACGCCCGTACCGCACAGGGCGGTGACGTGCATGGCGTGCAGGAAGGCGTCGTTGGCGGGGGTGACCAGGGCCTTGCCCTGCGGGCCGAGCTTCTCGGCGACGCCGAGGGTGGCCTCGATGGACTCGCCGGCGGTCGCCCGCAGGTGGGGCGGCAGCAGGCCGAGCTTGTCCTCGATGCCGTTGCGGTACGCGGTGGCGAGCACCGAGCCGAGCACGGCGATGCCGAGGGCGCCGCCGACCTGGCGGAAGGTGTTGCTGAGCGCCGAGGCGGAGCCTGCCTTCTCGCGGGGCAGGGCCTGCATGATGACGACCGAGGTCGGGGTCATGATGTGCGCCATGCCGGTGCCCATGAGGAAGAAGACGACCTCCAGCAGCCAGATCGGCGTGTCGGCCTCGAACGTGGCGAAGGCGGCCAGCGTCGCCGCGATCAGCACCAGACCGCCGGTGGTGGTGGCCTTGTTGCCGAACCGGTCGACCAGCAGCCGGGCGCGGGGCGCGAAGATCAGCTGGGCGGCGGCGAGGGGCAGCATCAGCACACCCGACTCCAGCGGGGAGTAGCCGCGCACGCTCTGGGTGTAGAAGACGCCGAAGAACGTGACGCCCATCAGCGCGAAGAAGACCAGCGCGATGGCGCTCATGGCGGCCGAGAAGACCTTGTTGCGGAAGTAGGTGACGTCCAGCGACGGGTGGTCGCTGCGCTTCTCGAAGACGACGAAGGCGGCCAGGACGACAAGACCGGCGACGATGGTGCCCAGCGCCTTGGCGTCGGTGAAGTCGGCCAGCTCGCCGCCCTTGATGATGCCGTAGACGAGCAGCACGAGGCCGACGACGGACAGGACCACGCCGATGGGGTCGAGGCGGCCGGGCCGCGGGTCGCGGGAGTCGGGCACCAGCCAGGCCATCAGGACGAGCGCGACGATGACGATGGGCACGTTGATGAGGAAGACCGAGCCCCACCAGAAGTGGTCGAGGAGCGCGCCGCCGGTGATCGGGCCGATGGCGATGGCGAGGCCGACGCCGCCGGCCCAGATGCCGATGGCCTTGGGCTGTTCCTCGCGCTCGAAGACGTTCATGAGCACGGCGAGGGTGGCGGGCATGACGAAGGCGGCACCGAGGGCCATCAGCGCGCGGTAGGCGATCAGCTGGCCGGGCGAGCCGGACTCGGCGGCGAGCGCGGAGCCGATACCGAAGACGAGGATGCCACCGAGCAGCACCTTCTTGCGGCCGAGCCGGTCGCCGACGAGTCCGGCGGTGAACAGCAGGCCAGCGAAGACGAGGGTGTAGGCGTTGATCGCCCACTCGATCTGGCTCTGCGTGGCGCCGAGGCCGGTGGGCGCCGGGGTGGCGATGGTCTTGATCGCGACGTTCAGGATGGAGTTGTCGAGCACCACGATCAGCAGGCTGAGCATGAGCACGCCGAGGATCGCCCAACGGCGCCGGTGCACCGCTTCCGGTATTCGGGAGGCAGGGACGGGACTTGTCATGCGTTCGAGCCTACGATCATTCCGATACGGAACCGTCTCGTATCTTATTTCTTTACCAAGCCCTTACGCGGCTCGGCTCACAGGGGGGTACCCCTGGCCCCGAATGGCACGAGGTGCCACCATGTAGTCGATCCGGGGACGCCGTCAGGGCGCCTCGAGATGACTGAAGGAGCCGTTGCCATGACGCAGCTTTCGGCTGCCCAGAACAAGCCTTCCGACGGCAGCAAGGCGCTGTACGGGGGGAAGGGCACCCGCCGCATCACCGTCCGCGACATCGCCCTCGCCAAGGAGCGGGGCGAGAAGTGGCCCATGCTCACCGCCTACGACGCGATGACCGCGTCCGTCTTCGACGAGGCCGGGATCCCGGTCATCCTGGTCGGCGACTCGGCGGGCAACTGCCACCTCGGCTACGAGACCACCGTCCCCGTCACCCTCGACGAGATGACCATGCTGTCGGCGGCCGTCGTACGCGGCACGACCCGGTCCCTGATCGTCGGCGACCTGCCCTTCGGCTCCTACCAGGAGGGCCCGGTGCAGGCGCTGCGCTCGGCGACCCGGCTGGTGAAGGAGGCCGGGGTCGGCGCGGTCAAGCTGGAGGGCGGCGAGCGGTCGCACGAGCAGATCCGGCTGCTGGTGGAGTCCGGCATCCCGGTCATGGCCCACATCGGGCTGACCCCGCAGTCCGTCAACGCGATGGGCTACCGCGTGCAGGGGCGCGGCGAGGAGGCGGCACAGCAGCTGCTGCGCGACGCCAAGGCCGTGCAGGACGCGGGCGCGTTCGCGGTGGTGCTGGAGCTGGTTCCGGCGGAGCTGGCGGCCGAGGTGACGCGGGTGCTGCACATCCCGACGGTCGGTATCGGCGCGGGCCCGGAGACGGACGCGCAGGTCCTGGTCTGGACGGACATGCTCGGGCTGACCTCCGGCCGGGTCCCGAAGTTCGTCAAGAAGTACGCGAACCTGCGTGAGGTCATGGGCGACGCGGCGAAGGCGTTCGCCGAGGACGTCGTCGGCGGGAGCTTCCCGCTGGAGGAGCACTCCGTCCACTAGACCACTGCGGCACCACCGGGCAGCCCGCCGACCGTCCCCCGTCGGCGGGCTGCTGCCGTTTGCGCCTAAGCCGGCGCCGCTCTCGCGGACGTGGTTGCTCGCCGTCGTGGTTCCTCGATTGATGGTTGCGGTGCTCGTCGGGGACGTGTCGGTGGTGGCGGCCTTCCGTCGGCCGGCTGTCGGCGGGTGTCGGTCGGCTGTCGGTGGTTTGTCGGTGGGGCCTGGCACTGTCGTCGGCATGACACGCATCGACGACAACCCCGTCGGCGGACGCTCCGCCGTGACCGTACGGGGGCTGGTCAAGCACTACGGCGAGACCAAGGCACTGGACGGTGTCGACCTGGACGTGCGCGAGGGCACCGTGATGGGTGTGCTCGGGCCGAACGGCGCCGGCAAGACCACCCTCGTACGGATCCTGTCCACCCTCATCGCCCCCGACGCCGGGCAGGCCACGGTGGCCGGCTACGACGTCGTACGGCAGCCCCGCCAGCTCCGCCGGGTCATCGGCCTCACCGGCCAGTACGCCTCGGTGGACGAGAAGCTGCCGGGCTGGGAGAACCTGTACCTGATCGGCCGGCTGCTGGACCTGTCCCGCAAGGACGCCCGCGCCCGCGCCGACGAACTGCTGGAGCGGTTCTCGCTGACGGAGGCGGCCAGGCGGCCCGCGGGCACGTACTCCGGCGGTATGCGGCGGCGGCTGGACCTGGCCGCGTCCATGATCGGCCGGCCCGCCGTGCTGTACCTGGACGAGCCGACCACCGGCCTCGACCCCCGCACCCGCAACGAGGTGTGGGACGAGGTGAAGGCGATGGTCGGCGACGGCGTCACCGTGCTGCTCACCACCCAGTACATGGAGGAGGCCGAGCAGCTCGCCTCCGAGCTGACCGTGGTCGACCGGGGCAAGGTCATCGCGAAGGGCGGGATCGAGGAGCTGAAGGCCCGCGTCGGCGGGCGCACCCTGCGGGTGCGGCCGGTGGACCCGCTGGAGCTGCGCCCGCTCGCCACGATGCTGGACGAGCTGGGCATCACCGGGCTCGCCGCGACCACCGTGGACGCCGAGACCGGGACCCTGCTGGTGCCGATCCTCAGCGACGAGCAGCTGACGGCCGTGGTCGGCGCGGTCACCGCGCGCGGCATCACGGTCTCCTCCATCACCACCGAACTGCCCAGCCTGGACGAGGTGTTCCTGTCGCTCACCGGCCACCGCGCCGGTGCCCCGCAGGACGCCATGCCCGCCGACGACCGTCAGGAGGTCGCCGTATGACCGCCGCCACCTTGTCCCCGACCGTCCCGAAGACCGACACGCCGATCCCGCTGCGGGCGCACCTGCGCCACACCGGCGCGCTGATCCGCCGCAACCTGCTGTGGATCCGCCAGGACCCGGAGTCGATGTTCGACGCGATCCTGTTCCCGGTGGTCTTCACGCTGCTGTTCGTGTACGTCTTCGGCGGCTCCATCGGGAAGTCCCTGGGCGGCGGGCAGGACCAGTACGTCCAGTACGTCATCCCCGGCCTCATGGCCATGATGGGCATGAACATGGCCCAGGGGGTGGGCACCGGCTTCAACCAGGACTTCAACTCCGGTGTCATGGACCGCTTCCGGTCCCTGCCGATCGGGCGCGGCTCCGTGCTCTTCGCGAAGATCGCGGTGGAGCTGATGCGGATGCTGTTCGCGACCGCGGTGCTGATGGTGGTGGCCCTCCTCGTGGGCTACGACATCAACAGCTGGAGCGGCCTGCTGGCCTCCGTGGGGCTGTCGGTGGTGTTCGGCTCGGCGCTGATGTGGGTGTTCCTGACCCTCGGCGTGGTGATGAAGAACGCGCAGTCGGTGCAGGCGATGGGCTTCCTGGTGCTGATGCCGCTCCAGTTCGGCTCGTCGATCTTCGCGCCGACCGCCTCGATGCCGGGCTGGCTCCGGGCGTTCACCGACTACAACCCGCTGTCGTCGCTGGCCGACACCGCGCGCGGCCTGATGGAGGGCGGCCCGGTCGCGCACGACCTGTGGGTGACGCTGATCTGGTCGGTCGGCCTGACCGCGGTCATGGCCCCGGTCGCCATCCACAAGTTCCGCACGAAGAGCTGACCTATCCCGGTACTCGGATCAGGGCGGTGGCCTCCGCGAGGGAGAGGCCACCGCCCTCTGCGTACGCGGCCTCGTACGCCCGCGGGCCGAGCGCCTCCCGGATCCGCGCCTCGGTCAGGGCGTGGCACCGCCGCTCCACGTCGGAGGGGATGTGGCCGGGCGGCAGCAGCGCGTCGGCGGCGCCCAGGCAGCGGGCGGCGTCGGCGGCGCGGTCGCCGCCGTCGGCGCGGGCGAGGGCCATCGCCACGATGGTGAGGCAGATGGAGTTCAGGTGCGGGTTGAGGGCCTCGGACAGCGGGTCGGCGCCGAGACGGACGGCCCTGCGGACCCGGGCGAGGGCCTCCTCCGTACGCTCCTCCACGGCGTCCACCCAGGCCTCCTGGGAGGTGATCATCGCGTCGAAGACGACGAACCGCGCGATGGTGACCTCCTCGCGCGTCAGCCGGAGCTGTTCGCGGGCCTCCGCGGTGCGGCCGGTCAGGCTGAGCCAGCCGGCGAGGAAGAGCCGCGCGAAGGGCGCGGCCTCGTTGTGGGCGCCCTGCCGGTCCGCGGTGACGTCGCGGAGCATCCGCTCGCCGCGTTCGCTCTCGCCGGCCTGCACGAGCACGCTGCCGAGCCGGGCGCGCAGTACGGCGACCTGGGCGTGGGCGCCGAGGCGTTCGGCGTGCTCGATGGCGGCCTGGTAGTCGGCGGCGGCCTCGCGGTGGGCGCCCTTGCGTTCATTGGCCTCGCCGCGGGCGGACAGGGCCTCGGTGATGCCCCAGGCGTCGCCGAGCCGGTGGTAGATCTCCAGGGACTCGTCGGCGTCGCGGGTGGCGTCGCCGGCCCAGGAGGCGCGGTTGGCCAGGAGGTTGGCGCGCAGGTGGAGGGCGCCGGCCAGCTCCCACTCGTAGCCCGGGGTCTCCCGGCAGGTCCGCACGTTGGCGTCCACGATGGTGCGCACCATGTCGGCGCCGCCGGTCAGCAGCCCGGCGAAGAACCACAGCATGCCCGGGGGCCGGCAGGTCTGCGGCAGGCCGGGCTCGTAGACCTGGGCGACGACGCGGAGCTTCGCCTGCGCCTCGGGGGTCTGCCAGAGGTCGATCTCGGTGTCCATGCAGGCCAGATGGGCCAGGTGGACCCCGCGCCGGGCCTCGGCGAGGAGTTCGCCGGTGTACGGCGGCGGGGCGTCGGTACAGCGCCGCCACACCGGTTCGGCACGGCGGACCGGCTCGGTGAACGGGTCGGGGCCGAGCGCCATGACCTCCCGGCACCAGGTGCGGATCTCGATGCGCTGGTCGCGCATCTGCCAGAACCAGAACAGGGACAGGACCAGGCACAGGCCCTCCTGCTCGTCGCGTTCGGCGACGGCGTGCCGGAACGCGGTGCGCAGGTTCTCGTACTCCAGCTGGAACCGGTCGATGGCGGCGCGCTGCTCGGAGCCGCGCAGCAACGGGTCGGTGGTGCGGGCGAGTTCCCGGTAGTAGGTCAGGTGGGCGCGCTCGGCCTCCGCGCGGTGGCCGGTCTCCGCGAGGCGCTCGGCGGCGTACTCGGCGACGGTCTCCAGCAGCCGGTAGCGCATGCCGCCGTCGGCCGCGGGGGCGGCCACCACCAGGGACTTGTCGACCAGGGAGCCGAGCGCGTCCAGGGCGGCCGGCCCGCACACCGCCTCGGCGGCGGCCAGGTCGCAGCCGCCCGCGAACACCGACAGCCGGGCGAGGACGTCCCGTTCACCGGCGTCCAGCAGGTCCCAGGACCAGTCGACGACGGCTCTGAGGGTCTGCTGGCGGGGCAGCACGGTGCGGCTGCCGGAGGTGAGCAGCCGGAAGCGGTCGTCCAGCCGGTCCGCTATCTGGCGGGGTGTCAGCATGCGCAGCCGGGCCGCCGCCAGCTCGATCGCGAGGGGCAGTCCGTCCAGGCGGCGGCAGATCTCGGCGCACGCCTCCGGGTCGTCCTCGACCCGGAAGCCGGGGCGGGCCGCCGCGCCCCGGTCGGCGAGCAGCCGCAGCGCGACCGGTTCGGGCAGCGGCTCCACGGGCCGCACCAACTCCCCCGGCACGCCGAGGGGTTCGCGGCTGGTGGCGAGGACGGTCAGCTCCGGGCAGCGGGCCAGCAGGTGCTCGGTGAGCCGGGCGGCGGCGTCCACGACGTGCTCGCAGTTGTCCAGGATGATCAGCATGCGGCGCCGGGCGCAGTGCTCCACGAGCCGTTCGACGGGGTCGCCGTGCCGGTCGGAGACCGCGCGCATGCCGTCCACGCCGGCGCCGTGCAGCACGGTCTCGCGGGCGCCGATCGCGGTGAGCACGGCCTGCGGTACGGCGTCCGGGGCGTCCACGGGGGCCAGCTCGGCGAGCCACACCCCGTCCCGGACGGTGTGCCGTACCGCCTCGGCGGCCTCCTGGGACAGCCGGGTCTTGCCGGCGCCGCCGGGCCCGAGGAGGGTGACCAGGCGGGCCGTGGCCAGGTCGGCGCCGATGGCCCGGAGGTCGGCTTCCCGGCCGACGAAGGAGGTGAGCCGGGCGGGCAGGTTCCCCGGGCGGGCCGCGGCGGGCCGCTCGGCCGGTTCCTCGCGCAGCAGCTCGGCGTGCAGGGCGCGCAGTTCGGGGCCGGGGTCGGAGCCGAGCCGGTCCGCGAGGACGCGTCGTACGTCCTCGTAGGCGGCGAGTGCCTGGGCGGGGCGGCCGGTGTCGCGCAGCGCGCGCAGCCGCAGCGCCTGGAGGGGTTCGTCCAGCGGGTGGCTGTCGCACAGGGCGGTCAGCTCGGGCAGCGCCCGCTCGGCCTCGCCGAGGGCGAGGGCGGCGGTGTGCCGGGCGCGCAGGGCGTCGAGCCGGCGGGTCTCCCAGCGGACCGCCTCGGCGGTGCGGTCGGGCAGGTCGGCGAGGGCGGGGCCGCGCCACAGGGCGAGGGCGTCGTCGAGGACGGCGGCGGCCTTGGCCGGGTCGCCGTCGGCGAGGGCGGTGAGGCCGTCACCGGTCAGCCGGTCGAAGCGGCCGAGGTCGACGTCGTCGGGGGCGGCGGTGAGCCGGTAGCCGCCGTCGGCGGAGACGACGGCGCCGGCACCGAGGGCGCGGCGGAGCCGGCCGACGAGCGCCTGGAGGGCGCCGGTGGCGTCGGCGGGCGGGTCGGCGCCCCACACCTCGTCCACCAGCACGCCGGCGGGCACGGTCCGCCCGGCCCGGAGCGCGAGCACGCTCAGCAGGGCACGCAACCGCGCCCCGCCGACCGGAACGGCCGTACCGTCGGGGCGGATCGCCTGGGTGGTGCCGAGCAGCCGATAGCGCACGGGGTCCATTGTCCCTGGGGACCACCGGGCGCCGCTCGCGGGTCTCAGATGCGGACGAACTGGGAGGAGTCGAGGACGAGGGTCTGGTCGGCGACGGGGATCTTGATCTGGTCCCCGAAGACGCCGGACTCCTGGTGCTGGTACTCGCCGTCCTCAGGGCGTGTCAACAGGGTCCAACGGCCGGCGAGCACGTCGACGATGAGGTAGGCGGGGATGCGGCGCAGAGCATAGTGGCTCGGCTTGGTGTTGTAGTCGCGGTTCTTGCTCTCCGGTGAAACGACCTCAACCACGAAGGGCAGCAGCTCTTCGCTGATGTCGCTCTTGTCCGTCTCGACCAGGTCCAGCGGAATCGCTGTGGCATCGGGTTCGGGCTTGTAGCCCTCCCGGGGTGGGACGACCGAGAACTCGCTCGTCGCGACCCAGCCCGGCAGCCGTTCTTCGATCTGGTTCTCGATGCGCCGCTGAGTCGCCCTGTGCGCATAGGTGACCGGTACCAAGGTGAGCCCATTCCTCGTCAGGCGGAGGCGCGCGCTCTTCGGCACATGAATGGCGTCCTGGACAAGCTCGACCCAGCCCTCGGCGATCGTCATGGCCACCTCCTCAGTCGACTCGATGACAGCGTAACGACTAGCAGGAACCTCCGGCCGCTCGCAGGACGTTTGCCCGCGATCACCGGTACGGTCGACCCCGGCCCGCCCGACGCGACTCGAGGAGCTCTTCCCTATGACCACCGCCACCACCCGTCACGGCGACCGGCAGGTCAGTCCCGTGTTCGTCGGCATCCTGGCCGTGACGGCGGTGACCGGCTGGGCCACCTGGAGCGGGTTCGCCGCGCAGCCGGGCATCGCGGTGTTCCTGTTCGTGACGGCGGCCTGGATCGTCTCCCTGTGCCTGCACGAGTACGCGCACGCCCGCACCGCCCTGCACAGCGGTGACATCACGGTCGGCGCGAAGGGCTACCTCACGCTGAACCCGCTGAAGTACACGCACGCGCTGCTGAGCATCGTGCTCCCGGTGCTGTTCGTCATCATGGGCGGGATCGGTCTGCCCGGCGGCGCGGTGTTCATCGAGCGGGGCCGCATCCGGGGCCGCTGGCGGCACAGCCTGATCTCGGCGGCGGGCCCGCTGACGAACGTGCTGTTCGCGGCGGTGTGCACGGCCCCGTTCTGGCTGCACGCGCTGGACGGCGTGCCCGCGGACTTCCGGTTCGCGCTGGCGTTCCTGGCGCTGCTCCAGGTGACGGCGGCGCTGCTGAACTTCCTGCCGGTGCCGGGCCTGGACGGCTACGGGGTGATCGAGCCGTGGCTGTCGTACAACGTGAAGCGGCAGGTGGAGCCGTTCGCGCCGTTCGGGCTGCTGTTCGTGTTCGCGCTGCTGTGGCTGCCGTCGGTCAACAGCGCGTTCTTCGACGTGATCGACTCGATCATGCGGGCGCTGAACGTCGACGACTTCTCCCGCTACTGCGGCCAGGACCTGTACCGGTTCTGGCAGGGCAGTAACGAGTACTGCGCCGCGGTCAGCTCGTGACGGACCCGTCGCGGGCCGTCTTCCCGCGCTTCGCGTAGTACCAGGTCATGTTGGACGACAGGCCCGCCAGCAGCACCCAGACGATGCCCAGCCAGCTGCCCTGGACGAAGGAGACGACCGCGGCGGCCACGGCGAGGACGCAGACGATCAGGGTGTAGAGGGCGAGTCGCCGGGTCGGGCTGGGCGGGGGCAGGGGGGGCATGGGGGTCGGCTCCGGATCCTGTCAGGGGGACACTGCTTGAGGTCTCCAGTGTCCCCCATGGCCGGACATGGCCGGACCCGGCTCACACGTCGGTGACGCGGAGCCCGGCGTGTGCCTTGTACCGGCGGTTGACGGAGATCAGGTTCGCGACCAGCGACTCGACCTGGTGGGCGTTGCGCAGCCGGCCCGCGAAGACACCGCGCATGCCGGGGATGCGCCCGGCCAGCGCCTGCACGATCTCCACGTCGGCGCGTTCCTCGCCGAGCACCATGACGTCGGTGTCGATCTGCTCGGTCTCCGGGTCCTGGAGCAGGACGGCCGACAGGTGGTGGAAGGCGGCGGCGACCCGGGAGTCCGGCAGCAGGGCAGCGGCCTGCTCGGCGGCGCTGCCCTCCTCCGGCTTGAGGGCGTAGGCGCCCTTCTTGTCGAAGCCGAGCGGGTTGACGCAGTCCACGACGAGCTTTCCGGCCAGCTCCTCGCGCAGCGACTTCAGGGTGTCGCCGTGGCCCTCCCACGGTACGGCGACGATCACGATGTCGCTGCGGCGCGCGGCCTCGGCGTTGTCGGCGCCCTCGACGCCGTGGCCGAGTTCCCCGGCGGCGGTCCGGGCCCGCTCGGCGGCGCGGGAGCCGATGATCACCTTCTGGCCGGCCCGCGCGAGCCGGTAGGCGAGGCCCTTGCCCTGCGGTCCGGTGCCGCCGAGCACGCCGACGACGTACCCGGAGACGTCGGGCAGGTCCCAGGGGTCCTTGGCGGGGGCCTTGGCAGGGGTCTGTGCGCTGTCGGTAGAGGTCATGGGCCGACTCTACGTCCGCCGCCGGGTCCGTACCGGATCAGGTCAGCCGGTGTACGGGCACCCGGCGGAAGGTGATCGTCCCGTAGGCGCCGAAGTCGCCCGTCTCGTACAGCAGCCCGACGGTGTGCGGGTCGACGCGGACCAGGTCGGAGTAGGCGGCGGGCAGTCCGTCGACGGTGAACGCCGGGCGCCAGGTGGTGCCGCCGTCGTCGGAGACGCGGATCGTCATCAGGGCGCGGGCGGCGGGGTCGGCCGGCGCGGAGAAGAGGAGCAGGTCGGGGTCGCGGAGCTGGAGCACGGAGCCCTGGCAGACCGGCGCGGTCAGCCCGGCCTGCGGGCGGAAGGGCTTGACGAGGGTCTTGCCGCCGTCCTCGGAGTGGGCGTCGGCGCGGTTGCCGGGTGACGGGGAGTCGTTGCGGGTGTTGAGGTAGACGCGGCCGTCGGGGAGTTCGGCGGCGGTGGTCTCGTTGACGTTGACGTAGCCGTCGGTGTTCTCGTCCAGGTAGCCCAGGTACCAGCTCTCGCCGCGGTCGTCGCTGAGCAGGCAGTGCCCGCTGTTGTACCTGGCCTCGGCGCCGGTGTCGGTGCCGGTGGGCGGCAGGGTGTGGTTGGCCGGTACGAGGACGCGGCCGGACGTCAGCTGGAGGGCGTGGCCGGGGGTGGTGGCGTACCAGCGCCAGCCGGGCTTCTTCACCTGCCGGGTGATCTCCCTGGGCCTGGACCAGGTCACCCCGTCGTCGTCGCTGTGCTGGACCCACACGCGCCGCCCGTCGGCCTCCCCGACCTGGCCGCGCAGGATGGCGGCCTCGGTGGCGGTGGCGGCGGCGCGCACGTGCACGAGCAGGACGCGGCCGGTGTCCAGGACGACGGGAGCGGGGTTGCCGGCGAGGTTCGCGCCGTTGTCCGCGGCGACCTGGAGCGGGCCCCAGGTACGGCCGCCGTCCGTGGACCGCTTGAGCACGATGGCGATGTGCCCGTGGTCGGCGGCGGAGTCGACGCGGCCCTCGCAGAAGGCGAGCAGGGTGCCGGACCCGGAGGCGACGACGGCCGGTATGCGGAAGCTCGCGTAGCCCTCGTGGCCCGCGCGGAAGGGGACGGTCACGTCGGTCATCGGGCGGCTCCTCGGGCCTGCGGGGCGGGCGGGGTGGCAGCCACCATCCCCGGGTCGGGCGAATTCGCGGTGAACTGCGCGTCACGAGTGCCGTGTTGCGGCAGGATGCGGTCGCATGGACGCCGTACGAGTCGCGTTGCTGCGGGAAGTGCTCGCCGGGACCGAGTGGCTGGGGGCCACCCGGAGGTTCGCGGGGGTGCTGCGCGGGTCGGTGGTGGCGCACGGCGGCGGACTGCTGCTGGTGGGCACGCCTGAGTACGAGCCGTGGCACCTGGCCGCGCACCTGGTGGACGAGGCCGCGTGGTCGGGCACGCCCGAGCTGGCGCCGACGCTGGTACGGCAGCACGCGCGCCCCTCCGATCCGGCGCATCTGGCGGTGGGGCCGGGGCGGATCGCGGCGGCGCGGCGCGGGGAGACGCTGCTGGTGGTGGCGCCCGAGGAGCCGGCGCCGCTGCTGGAGCGGGTGCACGACGCCCGGCGGGCCGGGGTGACGGTGCTGGCGCTCGGTGCGGGCGGGGGCGAGCTGGCCGCGATGGCGCATGACACGCTGGCGGTGCCTGAGGGGGCGGAGCTGGACCTGGACAGCGTGCAGCACCTGGTCAGCGCGGCGGCGGGCGAGAACGCGGGCTCCCCGAGGGCGCGCCGGGGGTTCCGGGACCGCCTGTCACGGCTGACGGAAGCGCTGACGGCTCCGCCGCCTGCCCCTTGGTGACCCGCCTCACCCACCCGCCCCCTCGGCCGGGCCGGGAGGGGACCGCAGCGGTCCGCGCCCGGCACCGCACCCGTCCTGGCGCGGAGGGGGAGCGCACGTGGGGGCACTTTCCGGCCTACCGAGTCGGGTGGGTGGGAAAGGGTCGGAAAAACAGTTGCCGGCCGGTGCCGGGGCGTCGAGCATGCCTCAGTGAGCCGAGCCCTCCTCCCCGACCTCGCCCCCTGGAAATCCTCCGCCGACTTCCGGCGCCTGTGGAAGTCCGGTCTGATCAGCAACTTCGGCAGCTTCCTGACCTTCGTCGCGCTGCCGGTCCAGCTCAAGGACCTGACGGGGTCAGCGGCAGCGGTCGGCGCGATCGGCGCCGTGGAGCTGCTGCCGCTCATCGTGTGCGGCCTCTACGGCGGCGCCCTCGCCGACGCCCTGGACAAGCGGAAGCTCATCGTGTGGACCGAGGCCGGCCAGGGCCTGCTCAGCGCCGCCCTGCTGCTGAACGCCCTGCTGCCCCGCCCCGCGGTCTGGCCGCTGTACGTCGTCGCCGCCCTCTCCTCCGCCCTGGTCTCCGTGCAGCGCCCGGCCCTGGACTCCCTGTGGCCCCGGATCGTCGCCCACGCCGACATGCCGGCGGCGGCCTCGCTGAACTCCCTGCGCTGGACCGTCGGCGGAGTCGCGGGCCCGGCGGTCGCGGGCGTGGTCGTCGCCTACGCGGGCCTCGGCTGGGCCTACGCGGCCGATCTGCTGACGTTCGCCGTCTCGTTGGCGTACATCGCGCGGATCGCCCCCTCCCCCGCCGCCGAGGAGGCCGCGAAGCCGGACCTGAAGGCCATCGCGGAGGGCGCCCGGTACGCGTGGAGCCGCAAGGAACTCCTCGGCACCTACGCCGTCGACCTCGCGGCGATGTTCCTGGCCATGCCGCTGGCCGTGCTGCCGTTCCTCGCCGACGACCTGCACGCGCCGTGGGCGCTCGGGCTGATGTACGCGACGATCCCGGCGGGGGCGCTGCTGGTGAGCCTGACCAGCGGCTGGGCCTCGCGGGTGCACCGGCACGGGCTGCTGGTGGTGCTGTCGGCCGCCGGATGGGGCCTGGCGGTGGCGGCGGCCGGGGTCTGCGGGAACGTCTGGCTGGTGCTGCTGTTCCTCGCCGTCGGCGGCGGCTTCGACATGGTCAGCGGGATCTTCCGGGCGGCCATGTGGAACCAGACGATCCCGGACGAGCTGCGCGGCAGGCTCGCCGGGATCGAACTGCTGTCGTACTCGGTCGGTCCGCAGCTCGGCCAGGTCCGCGCGGGCGGCATGGCCGCGTGGGCGGGCGTACGGGCCTCGGTCTGGTCCGGTGGCCTGGCGTGCGCGGGCGCGGTGGGGCTGCTGGCGCTGTGCCTGCCGGGGCTGATGACGTACGACGCCCGCACGAACGAGCACGCGGTACGGATGCGCGAGCGGCGCGCGGCCGTATCGGCGTGATCAGTCCTCGTCGGTGCCGCCCCCGGCGGGCGCGTCGTGCCAGCGCGGGTCGTTCTCCCACTGGAGGTTGCGCTCGGCGGCGGTCTCCATCGCGTGCCGGGCCTCCTCGGGGGAGGCGTACGGCCCGAAGCGGTCCTTGCCCGGGCAGTCCGGGCCCTCCTCGACCTTCTTGTGTTCCAGGCAGTAGTACCACTCGCCCGGCTTGCCGACGGTGCGCTTCTTGAACAGGGCCATGAACAGCTCCTCTCGCCACCGACATGTTCCCCCATGTCCGCTGGTTAGACTCGCTCGCATGTCTGGCCAGTCGCTGCTCGTACCAGGGGAGCTGTCCCCCACCCGTTCGGTTCCCGGAAACATCCGCCGCCCCGAGTACGTCGGCAAGCCCGCGCCGGCGCCGTACACCGGGCCGGAGGTGCAGACCCCCGAGACCATCGAGGCGATGCGGACCGCCGGCCGTATCGCCGCGCAGGCGATGGCCGAGGCCGCGAAGCACATCGCGCCGGGGGTCACCACGGACCTGCTGGACAAGGTCGCCCACGCGTACATGTGCGACCACGGCGCCTACCCGTCCACGCTCGGCTACCGGGGGTTCCCGAAGTCGCTGTGCACCTCGGTCAACGAGGTCATCTGCCACGGCATCCCCGACTCGACGGTCCTCAGGGACGGCGACATCGTCAACCTGGACGTGACGGCGTACATCGGCGGGGTGCACGGCGACAACAACGCCACCTACCTGGTCGGTGACGTGGACGAGGAGTCGCGGCTGCTGGTGGAGCGCACCCGCGAGGCGCTGAACCGGGCGATCAAGGCCGTCAGGCCCGGCCGGCAGATCAATGTCATCGGCCGGGTCATCGAGTCGTACGCCAAGCGGTTCGGCTACGGCGTGGTGCGGGACTTCACCGGGCACGGCATCAACACGTCGTTCCACTCCGGGCTGATCATCCCGCACTACGACAGCCCGCACGCGACGACCGTGATGCAGCCGGGGATGACGTTCACGATCGAGCCGATGCTCACGCTGGGCACGCACGAGTACGACATGTGGGACGACGGCTGGACGGTCGTGACGAAGGACCGCAAGCGGACCGCGCAGTTCGAGCACACGCTGGTGGTGACGGAGACCGGCGCGGACATCCTGACCCTCCCCTGAGCGCGGTGCGACCGGGTCCCCCGCCGCGCGCGGGAGGGGACCCGGGCCGGATCAGCGCAGGTAGTCGCTGCAGTGGGCGCCCGACCACGTCAGGTGGTTCTCCAGCGAGGTGAGGGTGCCGGCGTACGGGCTGCACACGGCCTCGTCGTCGGTCTTGGGGTCGTAGTGGGCGGCACTGGCCGTCGTGGCGCCGGACGCGGCGAGGGCGGCGGCGAGGGCCGTCGCGGCCAGGACTGATCTGATGCGCATGGTGCTCCTCTCAAGGAGGCGGAGTGGTCACGCCCAGAGGTCCCCGTTCGCCCCTGTCGGCCTTCGCGCGCACACACGGATCCACCCGAACGGGGGCTCGAACGATCCCCCGGACGCGCGTACGCGTCAGCGCTCCAGGTGGACGCGTCCGCCGACCTCGATCCACCCGTGCGGCTGGGGGGCGGTCAGGAGCTGCGAGCCCTTGCCCTGGGTGATGTTCAGCGCCCGGCCCAGCAGGTCGGTGAGGAGCAGCGCCGCCGCCCCCGTCGCCTCGTCCTCCTCGATCCCGTCGTCGCGGCCGGGGAAGGCGCGGGCCCGGACCCGCCCGGCCGCCTCGTCCTCCCACGCCCAGGCGTACACCCACTCCCCCGGCGGCGGCACGTCGAGGGCGTCCACCTCGGCGGCGCTCGCGTACCGGCGCAGGGTGCGCGGGGGCGCCCACTCCGCGCGGGCCTCGATCCAGGTGAACTCGCCGTCCAGGCGGGTCCCGACGACCCCGGCGGGGGTGACCAGTTCGGGCACGTCGAGCAGCCAGGCCGTGCCCACGCACGGGTGGCCGGCGAAGGGCAGGCGCAGGGTGGGGGTGTAGATGTCGATCACTCCGCGCTCGGGGTCGTCCACGAACACGGTCTCGCTGAAGCCGAGTTTGGCCGCCAGCGCCTGCCGGTCGCTCCGCTCGGGCAGCACCGAGCCGTCGCGGACGACGCCCAGTTCGTTGCCGTAGCCGCCGTTCGGCCCGCAGAAGACGCGGAGTACGTCGTAGTCAGTCACCGGGGAATTGAAACATCGCGGCGGCGGCGACCGCCTCCCCGGCGGAGACACCACCGGGCAGCGGCCGATGCCCCCACGCTGCCACCGCGTGAGAGCTGAATCACGGGAGGGAGGGGTATGGGTGAGGATAGCCTCATGTAAGTTAGGGCAGCCTCACCAGACCAGATCCGCTTGGAGCCTGCATGCGCGCCGTCCGACTGACCGTCACCGCCGCCGCCACCGCGGCGGCTCTGACCGCCCTCTCGGCCTGCACCGCGAAAAGCGATGCCAAGGACGGTGACGCCATACAGGTCACGGCCGCCGACTCCACGTGCGAGACCTCCAGCACGTCGGTGCCGGCCGGCCAGGTCACGCTGAAGATCGAGAACACGGGCTCGAAGGCGACCGAGGTCGAGATCCTGTTCCCGGACGACCGGATCGTCTCCGAGAAGGAGAACATCGGTCCGGGCACCAAGTACACGCTCACCGCCGAGGTGAAGGCCGGCTCGTACGAGATCGCCTGCCGGCCCGGCATGAAGGGCCACGGCGTCCGGCAGAAGCTGACCGTGACCGGCGGCGGCAGCACCGCCAAGCGGAACCCGAAGCTGGACCAGGCGGTCGCCGAGTACCGCCAGTACGCCCAGGACCAGGCCGACGAGACGCTGCCGAAGGCCGAGACCTTCGTGAAGGCGGTCAAGGACGGCGACCTGGAGGCCGCGAAGAAGTCCTACGGCCTCTCCCGTCTCGGCTGGGAGCGCACCGAGCCGGTCGCCGAGTCCTTCGGCGACATCGACCCGAAGGTCGACGTCCGCGAGGACGGCCTGGAGGCCGGCCAGAAGTGGACCGGCTGGCACCGGCTGGAGAAGGCCCTCTGGCACGACAAGAAGATCGGCGCCGAGGAGAAGGCCCTCGCCGACCAGCTGCTGACGGACCTCAAGGACTGGCAGGCCCGGGTCGGCAAGGCCGAGATCACCCCGACCTCCATGGCCAACGGCGCCAAGGAGCTGCTGGACGAGGTCGCCACCGGCAAGGTCACCGGCGAGGAGGACCGCTACGCCCACACCGACCTGGTCGACTTCAAGGGCAACGTCGAGGGCGCCCAGAAGGCGTACGAGCTGCTGAAGCCGGTCGCCGCGAAGAACGACCCGGCGCTCACCAAGGAACTCGACAAGCAGTTCGCGGCGCTGGACGCGCTGCTCGACAAGTACCGGACGGACAAGACGTCGTACGACTTCGTCTCCTACGACAAGGTCACCAAGGACCAGCGCAAGGAGCTGTCGGACGCGGTGAACGCGCTCGCCGAGCCGCTGTCCAAGCTCGCCGCCGCGGTCGTGAAGTAAGCGAGGGGGCAGAGGCGATGACCGAGACCCAGGAGACCCAGGCCAATCCGTCGCGCCGCGCGCTGATCGGCTGGGGCGGTGCCGGGCTCGCGCTCGGGGCCGCCGTGGCCGGCGGGGCGGTGGCCATGGCCAGGACGGGCGACGACATGGACCCGGCCGCCGCCGAGACCGGCGGCTCGGTGGAGTTCCACGGCGCCCACCAGGCCGGCATCGCCACCCCGGTGCAGGACCGGCTGCACTTCGCCGCGTTCGACGTGAAGACCGACGACCGCGAAGCGTTCGTCCAGATGCTCAAGGACTGGACGGCGGCGGCCCGCCGGATGACCGCGGGGAGGACCGTCGGCGAGGGCGCCTACGGAGGGCTCGCCGAGGCCCCGCCGGACGACACCGGTGAGGCGCTCGGGCTCAAGCCGTCCCGGCTGACGCTCACCATCGGATTCGGTCCCTCGCTCTTCGACAAGTTCGGTCTGACGGACCGGCGGCCCGAGGCCCTGGTCGACCTGCCCAAGTTCCCCGGCGACAACCTGGACAGGTCCCGCACCGGCGGCGACCTGTGCGTGCAGGCCTGCTCCGACGACCCGCAGGTCGCCGTGCACGCCATCCGCAACCTCGCCCGGATCGGCTTCGGCAAGGTCGCCATCCGCTGGTCCCAGCTCGGCTTCGGCAAGACCTCCTCGACCACCCCGGACGCGCAGACCCCGCGCAACCTGATGGGCTTCAAGGACGGCACCCGCAACATCGCGGGCACCGAGACCGACCGGCTCAAGAAGTTCGTGTGGGTCGGCGAGGCGGACGGGCCGGACTGGATGGCCGGCGGCTCGTACCTGGTCGCCCGGCGCATCCGCATGAACATCGAGACCTGGGACCGCGCCTCGCTCCAGGAGCAGGAGGACGTGTTCGGCCGGGACAAGCGCGAGGGCGCCCCGGTCGGCAAGGCCAAGGAGCACGACGAGCCGTTCCTGAAGGCGATGAAGCCCGACGCGCACGTACGGCTCGCGCACCCCGACTCCAACAACGGGATCACCATCCTGCGCCGGGGCTACTCCTTCACCGACGGCACCGACGGCCTCGGACGCCTGGACGCGGGCCTGTTCTTCCTCGCCTACCAGCGGGACGTGCGCAAGGGGTTCATCCCGCTCCAGCGCAGCCTCGCCGCGCACGACGCGCTCAACGAGTACATCCAGCACGTGGGTTCGGCGGTCTTCGCGGTCCCGCCCGGTGTCCGGGACTCCGGTGACTGGTGGGGCCGCACGCTGTTCTCGAAGGGGGCATAGCCCGTGTTCTCCAACTACCTGATCGGCCTGCGCGAGGGACTGGAGGCGTCGCTCGTCGTCTGCATCCTGATCGCCTACCTGGTCAAGACCGGCCGCAAGGACGCCCTGCGGCCGATCTGGATCGGCATCGGCATCGCGATCGCCATCGCCATGGGCTTCGGCTGCGCCCTGGAGTTCGGCTCCCAGGAGCTGACGTTCCAGGCGCAGGAGGCGCTCGGCGGCTCCCTGTCGGTCGTCGCCGTGGGCCTGGTGACCTGGATGGTGTTCTGGATGCGGCGCACCGCCCGGCACCTGAAGTCGGAACTGCACGGCAAGCTGGACGCCGCCCTCGCCCTGGGCACGGGCGCGCTGGTCGCCACCGCGTTCCTCGCGGTCGGCCGGGAGGGCCTGGAGACCGCGCTGTTCGTGTGGGCGTCGGTGCACGCGGCGAGCGACGGCACCCCGCGCCCGCTGATCGGCGTCGCCCTCGGCCTCGCCACGGCGGTGTTGCTGGGCTGGCTGTTCTACCGGGGCGCCCTGAAGATCAACCTGGCCAAGTTCTTCACCTGGACCGGCGGGATGCTGGTCGTGGTGGCGGCGGGCGTGCTGGCGTACGGCTTCCACGACCTCCAGGAGGCCGACTGGATCCCGGGCCTGAACGACCTGGCCTTCGACATCTCCGGCGTCATCCCGCCGGACAGCTGGTACGGCACCCTGCTGAAGGGCGTGTTCAACTTCCAGCCGGACCCGACGGTCCTTCAGATCACGGTGTGGGCGCTGTACCTGGTCCCGGTGCTCGGGCTGTTCCTCTCCCCGGTAGGGTTCGCCTCCGGGAAGGGGAAGGTGAAGGAGCCCGATGACCAGGGAACGCAGCCGTCAGCGGCTTCGCAGGCGTGACCGGAACGCACTCATAGCGGCCTCGCTGACCGCTTTGTCGCTGACCGCGAGCGGATGCGTGGTGGTGCACGGGGAGCGGGTGGTGCTTCCCGCGGCCACCCGCGCCGAGGCCGCGAAGGCGGTCACCGCGTTCACGGACGCGTACAACAGGGCCGACAAGGCCTACGACAGCTCCCTGGACGCGCCCTACGTCACCGGCGCGCTCTCCGACATCGACTCCGCCCGGCTGCGGGCCGGGCACGTCAACAGCCCGTCGGGGAACGCGAACCACACCCCGCTGACGCTGACGGACGTGAAGATCACGATCCCGGAGAAGGCCGGCTGGCCCCGCTGGTTCGTCGCCGACGCCCGGGGCAACAAGGGCGGGAACTACCGCTGGGTGCTGGTCTTCACCCGGGGCGACCTCGGCGAGCGCTGGCAGGTGGGCTATCTGACGCTCATGGCCCCCGGCACCGTGCCCGCGTTCAAGACGGACCAGGACGGCTGGGCCGAGGCCATACCGGCCGGTGCCGGCGGGCTGGCCGTCCGCCCGGACGCGTTGAGCAAGACGTACGCGGACTACCTGGAGAACGGCGGGAAGACCTTCGCGGACGGGCGCGACACCAGCGGGCTGCGCGCGGACCGCGCGAAGGAGGCCAAGAAGCCCGGCCTGGTCCGGCAGTTCATCGACGAACCGCTCACCCACGGCGACTACGCGCCGCTCGCGCTGCGCACGGCGGACGGCGGGGCGCTGGTGTTCTTCGCCACGCACCACTACGAGAAGCAGACCGCCTCCACGGGCGCCACCGTGCCGGTCCCGAACAAGGACGTGCAGGCCCTGATCAAGGGCGACGTGAAGCAGTCCCTGACGCTGGAGTCGATCGCCAACCAGGCCGTGCTCGACCCGGCCGGCAGTGGCCCGGTGCGGGTGCTGGGACGGGTGCAGGGGCTGACGTCCGCGCAGGGCGAGTAGGACGAGCGGGACCGGGGGCCCGCCGGCCCGTCAGTGGTGCAGGGGCCAGGCCGTGCCGTGGTGGCCGGGCTCGGAGCCCACGTGCCGGGCACAGGCGTCGGTGAGCGCCTCCAGCAGGCTCAGCGGGTCCGGCAGCGGATGCTCCGGGCCGCGCACCCAGCGCACCCGCTGGTCGGCGTCGCCGGGCAGCCGGGCGGGCGGTACCAGGACGTAGGAGCCCCGGCAGTGCCAGCGCAGCCCGGGGTGCTCGTCCATCGTCTCGGGGTGGCAGTCCAGCTCGCAGGGCCACCACTCGTCCTCGTCCTCGGGGGTGCCGCGGGTGAGGGTGAAGAACAGCAGGCGGCCGTCGTCGCTCTCGGCGACCGGGCCGACCTCGACGCCGGAGCCGAGCAGCCGGTCCAGCGCCTCCCGGCCGGCCTCCAGGGGCACGTCCAGCACGTCGTGCACCATGCCGGTGGCGGTGATGAAGTTCGCCGTCGGCTGGTGCCGGGCCCAGCGCTCGATCTGGGCGCGGTCCGTGGTGGACTGCGTCTGCCAGGCGAACGACACCGGGTGCCGGGCGGGGGTGGGACAGCCCACGCGGTCGCAGGAGCAGCGGTAGCCGTCGGCGGGGTGCGCGGCCGGGGCGAGGGGCAGGCCCGCGGCGGCGGCTGCGAGCAGCAGGGTCTCACGGCCGCTGTCGTCGTCGGCGGCCTCCTTCGGGCGGCGTCCGAGCAGCCACTGGGAGAGTTTGCCCTGCCGGCCACCCCGGCCGCCGAACGTCGCGCTCATCTATCCCCTCGGTCTGGTGGTCGCCTCGCTGGTGTGCGGACAGCATGCCTTATCGTCCCATCTTCGCGTACTTCGGGGGGTCGCCGCGGGAGAGTGGCCGACAGTCACCGGTGGGCGGGCGGTTCAGCGCGGGGCGATTCCGTGCAGGGCGTACTCGACGAGGGTGTCCGTGTATGCGTACGAGACCGGCCCGCTCCGTTGCAGCCAGCGCTGGGCGAGCGGGGAGACGAACAGCTCCAGCGCGATCCGGGGGTCGACGTCGGCCCGAACGGCCCCCGCGTCCTGGGCCGAGCGCAACCGGGTGACGTACAGCTGGAGCTGCGGTTCCAGCAGCTTGGCGACGACCTCGCGGCCGAGCTGCTCGTTGACCACCCCCTCCGCGGCCAGCGCCCGCGCCGGCACCTCGAAGCGCGGGTCGAACAGCTCGTCCACCGTGGCCCGCAGCACCGCCTTGAGGTCGGCGGCCAGGTCACCGGTGTCAGGGACGGCGTCCGCCTCCTGCCCCGCCGCCTGCGCCGACTGCCCGGCGAGGTCGAGGAAGGCCTCCAGCAGGACGTCCGCCTTGGACGACCACCAGCGGTAGATGGTCTGCTTGCCGACTCCGGCCCGGGCGGCGATGGCCTCGACGGTGGTCTTCGGGTACCCGACCTCCCCGACCAGGGCGAGGGCGGCGGCGTAGATGGCCCGGCGGGACCTCTCGCTGCGGCGGGTGGCGTCGGGTGCGGGCTTGCTGACCATGGGGTCGAAAGTAACAAGCGGCGGGGGTGGGCTACGACACGCGTCAGGACGCGGGGTCGTACGGCGGCCAGGCGTCGCCCCACTCCGCGTCCCGGGCCGCCTTGTACAGGTCGCCGTGGCGCTTGGTGACCGTCGTCCGGCGCAGCCGCTCCTCGGTCTCGCACAGGTCGAGCAGCACTTGGCCCTTGCGGAGCTGCGGGCGCCGGACCACCCGGGCGGGGGCGGGCTCGGCGGGCAGCCGGGTGGCGGCGACGTAGGAGAACTTCTCGTCCTCGTACGCCAGTGAGCCGCCCTTGACCTGGCGGTGCAGGGAGGAGCGGCCGACGCGGGCGGAGAAGTGGCACCAGTCCGTGCCGGGCGCGATGGGGCAGGCGGCGCTGTGCGGGCAGGGGGCGGCGATGCGGAAGCCGGCCCGGACCAGCCGGTCGCGGGCCTCGATGACGCGCGCGTAGCCGGCCGGGGTGCCGGCCTCGACGATCACGACGGTCCGCGCGGCGCCGGCGGCGGCGTCGACGAGGGCGGCGCGGTCGGTCTCGGCGAGTTCGTTGAGGACGTACGACACCGTGACCAGGTCGGTGGCGTCCAGGGTGAGGTCCCCGCCGATCCGGGCGCGCTGCCAGCGGGCGTCCTTCAGCGCCGGGTTGGCGGCGGCGATCTCCCGGCCGAGGGCGAGGGCGGGTTCGGCCCAGTCCAGCACGGTGACGCTGCGCTCGCCGGGCCAGGTGGCGGTGACGGCCCAGGTGGCGGCGCCGGTGCCGCCGCCGACGTCGACATGGCTGCCGGGGGTCCAGTCGGGGACGGTCGCCGCGAACGCCTCCAGCGCGGAGTGGACGGCCTCGAAGGTGGCGGGCATGCGGTAGGCGGCGTACGCGGCCACGTCGGCGCGGTCGCGGAGGATCGGCGCGTGGGTCGGGGTGTCACCGCGGTAGTTGGCGATGAGCCGGTCCACGGCGGCGGTGACCTCCGTGGGGGGCAGGCCGTCGAGCAGCTCGGCCAGGGCTGTGCGGAGGGGGTCGTTCACCTGGCGATTCTATGGCGCCCGGCGCCGGTGCGAGCCCGCCGGGGGCTCCGCTGCCCGCGCCCACCCGCCGCCCGACTCGGTCGGCCGGGAAGGCACCCCCCACGGGACCGCCTCCCCCGGTTCTCAGATGACCGCTCTCGCCAGGTGGGTCGCCAGCCTCGCGCGTGGGGCGCTGTCGGGGGCGCGGCGTTTCGGGTGGACCGTGTTGGCCAGGAGTACGAGGAACGTGTCCGTCGCCCGGTCCAGGATCAGGGCCGTGCCGGTGAAGCCCGTGTGGCCCGCCGCGCCACGGCCCGCCAGTTCGCCCATGAACCACGGCTGGTCCACGTGGAAGCCCAGTCCGGGCGGGGTGAACAGCAGCTCCACGAAGTCCGGGCCGAGGATGCGCGCGGGACCGTAGGAGCCGCCCGCGAGCAGGGCGCGGCAGAAGACGGCCAGGTCGGGCGCGGTGGAGAAGAGGCCCGCGTGGCCGGCGACCCCGCCGAGCGCCCAGGCGTTCTCGTCGTGGACCACGCCCCGCAGCATCCCCCGGTCGGCCTTGGCCCACGGCCGCCGCTGGTCCTCGGTGGCCGCGGCGCCGGGGCAGGGCCCGAACGCGGTGGCGGTCATGCCGAGCGGCCGGGTGACGCAGTCCCGCACGAGGACGTCGAGGCTCCGCCCGGTGACGCGTTCCAGGACGAACTGGAGCAGGAGCATGTTCAGGTCCGAGTACGCGTACCGGCCCACCTCGCCGGACGGGGCCTCGGCACGCAGCAGGTCGAGACGGGTGGCGTCGTCGGGGCAGTCGTACAGGGGCAGCTCGGGGCGCAGCCCGGAGGTGTGGGTGAGCAGTTGCCGCACCGTGATGCCGTGCGCGGCGGCGGCGTGGAAGTCGGGCAGGTAGTCGCCGACGCGGGCGTCCATGCCGAGGGTGCCGCGCTCGATCTGCTGCACGGCGGCGACGGACGTGAACAGCTTGGTCAGGGACGCCAGGTCGAAGGGGGTGCCGACGGTGGCCGGGACCCGGGCGGCCGGCGGCAGTTCCACGCCGGCGCCGCTCTCGGGGTCGTGGGCGGCGTAGCGCACGGCCCAGCCCGCGGCCTCGGCCACGGCGATCACGGGTCCGCGGCCGGCCAGGACGACGGCGCCGGGCGCCCAGGGGCGCTCGCCGGCGGTGAGGGCGTGCACCTCGTCGACCAGGTGCCCGAGTTCGACGGGGTCGAGCCCGGCCCGTTCCGCTGTGCCGGCGCGCAGTCTCGGTGCGCTCAGCTCTCGTCTCCCTCCGACCCCGCACGGGTGGTCCCCCGTGTCGCCCAGGGACGGCACATTCCCACGAAGCAGGCCACCGCGACCAGTGCTCCGGCCAGCTGGACGACGGCCATCGGGACGGCGGTGTGCTCCCCGGCGACGCCGACGAGGGGGGAGGCGATGGCGCCGACGAGGAAGGAGGAGGTGCCGAGCAGCGCGGAGGCGGAGCCGGCCGCGTGCCTGGTGCGCAGCAGGGCGAGGGTCTGGGCGTTGGGCAGGGTGACGCCCATCGCGGACATCAGGACGAAGAGGGCGGCGGCGACGGGGACGAGGCCGGTGTCGCCGAAGACGCCCGTGGCCATCAGCAGCAGGGCGGTCGCGGCGAGCACGATCACCGCCAGGCCGCCGGCGAGCACCTTGTCCAGGCTGACCCGGCCGACCAGCACCTTGCCGTTGAACTGGCCGGCGGCCACCAGGCCGACGGAGTTGAGGCCGAACAGCAGGCTGAAGGTCTGCGGGGAGGCGCCGTAGATCTCCTGGACGACGAAGGGGGACGCGCTCACGTAGGCGAACAGCGCGGCGAAGGCGAAGCCGCCGGCGAGCATGTAGCCGGTGAAGGGCAGGTCGGCGAGGAGGCCGCGCATCGCCCGCAGGGCCTCGCCGGTTCCGCCGCTGTGCCGTTCGCCCGGCGGCAGGGTCTCCGGCAGCCGGACCCAGACGAGGGCGGTGAGCGCGGCGCCGACCACCGTGAGCACCACGAAGACGCCCCGCCAGTCCGTCACCCGGAGGATCTGCCCGCCGACGAGCGGTGCGACGATGGGGGCGGCCCCGGAGATCAGCATGAGGGTGGAGAAGAAGCGGGCCATGGCGACGCCGTCGTAGAGGTCGCGTACGACGGCTCGGGCGACGACCACGCCGGCCGCGCCGGCGAGGCCCTGGACCAGCCGGAAGGCGATCAGCGTCTCGACGGTGGGCGCGAGGGCGCACAGGGCGGTGGCGAGCAGGTAGACGACGAGTCCGGCGAGCAGCGGGCGGCGCCGGCCCCAGCGGTCGCTGAGGGGGCCGACGACCAGTTGGCCGAGGGCGAGTCCGGCCATGCAGGCGGTGAGGGTGAGCTGGACGGTGACGGCGGGGGCGTCGAGCGAGCGGGTGACCTCCGGCAGTGACGGCAGGTACATGTCCATCGCGAGCGGGGTGGTCGCGGTGAGGCCGCCGAGGAGGAAGGTGACGAGGGGGCCGGTGCGGCGCGGTGCGCGGGCCGGTGACGGTGCGGAGGCGGAGGTGGGGGAGGACCGCTGGTCCTGTCGCGGTGTCGGTGCCGCCGCGTGGTCCGGCATGTGCCCCTCCCTGTTCTCTGACACCGTTCTCTGACATCGGTGTCGCTGACATGACCGGCACCTATGCTCTCAGCTCGTACACACTGCCGAGGAACAGGCGAGCGAGGGCGGGGATGGCGGGAGAGAGCGTGCGGTGGGGGATCCTGGCGACGGGCGGGATCGCGGCGGCGTTCGCGGCGGATCTGGTGGATCTGCCGGGCGCGGAGATCGTGGCGGTGGCCTCGCGCCGGCGGGAGTCGGCGGAGGCGTTCGCCGAGCGGTTCGGGGTGGAGCGGGCGTACGGCGACTGGGAGTCGCTGGCGGCGGACCCGGACGTCGACGTCGTGTACGTCGCCACTCCGCACGCGGCGCACCGGGCGGCGGCCGGGCTGTGCCTGGAGGCGGGCCGGAACGTGCTGTGCGAGAAGCCGTTCACGCTGAACCTGCGCGAGGCGGAGGAACTCGTCGCGCTGGCGCGGGAGCACGACCGCTTCCTGATGGAGGCGATGTGGATGTACTGCAATCCGCTGGTCCGGCGGCTGAAGTCGCTGGTGGAGGACGGGGCGATCGGCGAGGTGCGGACCGTGCACGCCGACTTCGGCCTGGCCGGCCCCTTCCCGGCCGCGCACCGGCTGCGGGATCGGGCGCTGGGCGGCGGTGCGCTGCTGGACCTGGGCGTGTACCCGGTGTCGTTCGCGCAGTTGCTGCTGGGCGAGCCGGACGGGGTCGCCGCGAGCGCGGTGCTGTCGCCCGAGGGCGTCGATCTCCAGACGGGCGCGGTGCTGTCCTGGGAGAGCGGTGCGCTGGCCTCGCTGCACTGCTCGATCGTCGGCGGTACGGCGGTCACCGCGTCGGTCACCGGTTCGCGCGGCCGGATCGACATCCCGTCCGGCTTCTTCCACCCCGACCGGTTCGTACTGCACCGGGACGGCCGTGACCCCGAGGAGTTCGCCGCCGACCCGGCCGACGGGCCGCGCACCAGCCTGCGGCACGAGGCGGCGGAGGTCACGCGGGCACTGCGGGCGGGCGAGAAGGAGTCGCCGCTGGTGCCGCTGGAGGGCACGCTCGCGGTGATGCGGACGCTGGACGCGGTGCGGGAGCGGATCGGGGTGCGCTACCCCGGGGAGGAGACGGCGGGTGACGAGGTGGCCGTCCTCGCCGGGTAACCGTATGGCGGACACTGGATTCCGCATGGCGGACTTCCCGCCTACGCTGCGGAACCATGACTGACACGCAATCGAACATCGCGGTGGTGACCGGGGCCGGCTCCGGCATCGGGCGGGCCGTCGCCGTGGAACTGCTGCGCGCGGGCTGGTCGGTGGCGCTGGCCGGCCGGCGCGCGGAGCCGCTGACTCAGACGGCGGCACTGGCGCCGGGGGCGGCCTCGCTCGCCGTACCCACCGACGTGTCACGGCCCGAGGACGTCGAGGCGCTGTTCACGGCGACCGTGGAGCGGTTCGGCCGGGTGGACCTGCTGTTCAACAACGCGGGGACCTTCGGGCCCGGCGGGGTCCCGGTCGAGGAACTGCCCTACGACGCCTGGCGGCACGTGGTGGACACCAACCTCAACGGCGCGTTCCTGTGCGCCCAGGCGGCCTACCGGCGGATGAAGGAGCAGGACCCGCAGGGCGGCCGGATCATCAACAACGGCTCGATCTCGGCCCACACGCCCCGTCCGCGGTCGGTCGCCTACACCGCGACCAAGCACGCGCTGACCGGCCTGACCAAGTCGCTCTCCCTGGACGGGCGGCCGTACCGCATCGCGGTCGGGCAGATCGACATCGGCAACGCGGCGACGGACATGACGGCCCGGATGGGGACGGGCGCGCTCCAGGCGAACGGGGAGGTGGTCCCGGAGCCGGTGATGGACGTGGCCGATGTGGCGCGCACGGTACGGCACATGGCGGAGCTGCCGCTGGAGGCGAACGTGCAGTTCGCGACGGTGCTGGCGACGGCGATGCCGTACATCGGGCGGGGCTGAGGCGCGCTTCGGCCGCTCCCGCAAACGGAATTTGAACATCCGCGCTATTGCGGTCCAACGGTGACATGTGCTCAACTTTTCTCCACCAGAGCTTCACAGTTGAGACACAGAGGTTCCGCGGCCACTGCGAGGGGGGAGGCGGCGGCCGTTCCATCGGACGGGAGTTGGGGGTGGACCTCGCGGCGGGCCGCGGGGTACACACCGGCCGCTGGAACGACCGCCGCCACATAGCGCCGTGCGGCGGGATCGGTGGCAGGGCAGGCGGTACGACCGCTCAGCGCCGGTACGGTGAGACCACCCGCGCCGGCACTCCGCTCAGCGCCGGTGCCCGCCCCTCGGCTCCGCTCCGTCGGCCGCCGGTGCCCCCGCCGTCCGTGCCCGGCGCCTGCGCAGGGTCCAGGCTCCCGCTCCCAGCAGCGCGAGCGCCCCGGCGGCGCCCTCCGCGATCCGCCACGCCGAGCCGCCGGACGCCGAGCCGGGTACGCCGGCCGCCGCCTGCACCGTCTTCGGCGTGGGCGCCGGGGTCGCGCTCGCCCCGCCCTCGCTGAGCGGTTCGACCAGCAGGCCCACCGGCTGGGCCGAACGCCCGTGGGTGAAGCCCCAGTCGAGGAGCGCGGCGGTGTGCTCGTAGACGGCGTTGCCGCCCGCGTCGGGATGCATCACGGTGACCAGCAGGGTGCGCCCGCCCCGGGTGGCCGCGCCGGTGAAGGTGTTCCCGGCGTGGCTGGTGTAGCCGTTCTTGACACCGATCAGCCCGTCGTAGGTCTTCAGACCCCATGCCCCGGTGAGCAGACGGTCGGTGTTCTGGATCTGGAAGGTCTTCTTCCCGCCGGCCGGGAAGTCGGCGGTCCGCGTGCCGCAGTAGGCGCGGAAACCGGGGTCCTTCAGGCCGTGACGGGCGAAGAGCGTGAGGTCGTACGCCGAGGAGAGCTGCCCCTTGTGGTCGAAGCCGTCCGGGCTGACCACATGGGTGTCCAGGGCCTGGAGGTCCGCGGCCTTGGCCTGCATCTCGGCGACGGTCTTCGCGATGCCCCCGTTCATGTGGGACAGCACGTGCACGGCGTCGTTCCCCGAGCGCAGGAACACGCCCTGCCACAGCTGCTCGACGGTGTAGGTGAGGCCGGGCTTGATGCCGACGAGGCTGGAGCCGGCCGGGATGTCGGCGAGGTCGGCGTCGGTGACCCTGTACCGCTCGGCGCGGTCGAACTTCTTCAGCACGGTGTCCGCGAACAGCATCTTCAGCGTGGACGCGGGCGCGAGCCGCCGGTGTGCGTCGAACGAGGCGAGCACCTCCCCGCTCTCGCAGTCGGCGACCAGCCAGGAGTGGGCGGTGAGCTTCTTGGGCAGCCCGGTGGCGCCGCGCACCTGGACGCCGGCGCGGGCGAGCCGCTCGCCGCCGACGACGGTCGCCGCGGCGGCGGAGGTGGCCGTGGACAGGGGAAGGGCGGCGGCCGTCAGCCCGAGGACGGCACGCCGGCTGAGCCGGGAACATTCACGCACCCGGGGACCGTACACCGCGTCGAGCAGGGACTTCGCGAACTGGTGGCCGAGACGGCACGGAATTTGCCGCGTTATGAAAATCCGATGAAGTACCCCGGTTCCCCGGCCCTTACACCTCTCTTACACCCCTCCTACCGCTCACCTGCCGAGCAGACGGTCGATCTCCGCCGACTGTGCCGCGGTGAGGGGCCCCTGCGCGAGCGCCCCGGCGTTCTCCTCGGTCTGGGCGACGGTCCGGAAACCGGGGATGGGCACGGTGCGCGGGCTGCGGGCCCACAGCCAGGCGAGGGCGCCCTGGGCGAGGCTGCGGCCGTCGCTGGTGAGGAGGGAGCGGACCGCGTCGGTCCGGGCCAGCCACTCGGGATCGGCGCCGGAGCCGTCGTCCGCGTACCCCGGGAGCCAGGCCGGCGGCCGGCTCCGGATGTCCCCGGCCTCCAGCGACCCGCCGCGCCGCCCGGCGAGCAGTCCCATGGCGAGCGGGCTGCGGTTGACGCTCGCCAGCTCCAGCCGCTCGCACAGGGCCACGAGTTCCGGTGCGTCCTGGAGGACGTTGAGGGTGTGCTGTACGGCCGCGCAGTGCGGGCCCTCGGCGAAGACGGCGGCCCGCGCGGGGTCGTCGGTGCTCCAGCCGTAGGCGCGGACGAGCCCTTCGCCGACGAACTCCTCGCAGGCGTCGCGCAGTTCGGCGGCCCGTGCCGGGTCGGCGTCGGAGATGTGGAGCTGGTAGAGGTCGACGCGGTCGGTGCCGAGGCGGCGCAGGGAGGCGGTGAGGGCCCGGCGGGCGTACTCCGGGGTGGCGTCGGTGCCGGTGAGGGTACGGGTGTCCGCGTCGAAGACGTTGCCCCACTTGGTGGCGAGGACGACGTCGTCCCGCCGCTTGCCGAGGGCCTTGCCGAGGATCTCCTCGCTGTGCCCGGTGCCGTAGGAGTCGGCGGTGTCGAAGAAGGTGACGCCGAGGTCCAGCGCCCGGCGGACGGCCCGTACGGACTCGTCGTCGTCCACCTTCCCCCAGCCGACGGGCTGCCCGTCGGCGGTCTGGTGCTCACCCCCGATGGCCCAGCACCCGAAACCGAGCGCGCTCACCTCGATGCCGCTGCGTCCCAGCGTTCGTGTCGTCATGGGCGGGACGGTAGGGGTTGGAGCGCACGCGAACACAAGCCCACGGGGGCGTCGTCACGTGTGCGTCTCCTCAAGCCCGGGTCTTCCTACGCCTGCCCGGTCTCGAACCGCGAGATCCGCCCGTCGTCCTCGACGGTGAAGCTCCACCGGGTGCGCATCTCGCCCCAGGTGTCGTTGCGGTAGCGGGCGAGCAGGGTCCGGCCGCCGGCGGACTCGTTGTCGACCTCCATGTGGCCGTGGGAGGAGAAGATCTCCCGGTCGATCCAGTCGGCGAGGTCCCGGTCGGAGCCGTCGTCGGCCATGGTCGCCCCGGGCGTGAGCAGGGCCATGAAGCCCTCGCGGTCGTGGGCGTTGACGGCGTGGACGAAGGCCCGGACCACGGGGTCGCTGAGCTTGGCCGGCTGAATCGTCATGGCGTCAGGCTCACACCGCGCCGGCGGGCCCGCCACCCGAACGGCAGCCAGGACGGGCCGGACCGCGTCGGCGGTGCGAGGGTGGGAACGCGGGAGGGGACGTGTCCGCCTGTCTGCTGGGGAGTCACCGTGACCTGTTACGACCGACGTGATCTGGGCCTGCTGCTGCTTCGGCTGAGCACCGGCGGGGTACTGGCGGCGCACGGCGCGCAGAAGCTGTTCGGCTGGTTCGGCGGGCACGGGCTGGAGGGCACCGGCCAGTACATGGAGTCCATCGGCTTCGTGCCCGGCAAGCTGAGCGCGACGGCGTCGGGCCTGGCTGAGGCGGGTGGCGGCACACTGCTGGCGCTGGGCCTCGCGACCCCGGCGGCGGGCGCGGCGGCGGCCGGCGGGATGGCGGGGGCGGCGGCGGTGCACATGCCCCACGGCTTCTTCGCGCAGGAGGGCGGCTACGAGTACGCGGCGACCCTCGGCCTGGCCGCGGCCGGCCTCGCCGTCGCCGGTCCGGGCCGCCTCTCCCTCGACCACGCCCTCGGCCACGTCTTCGACCGCGGCTGGATGGTCCCGGTCGCCCTCGGCGTGACCGCCGCGGCGACGGCCGTGGTGGTGGGCGCCCGCAACCGCCGGGTACGGCAGCAGGCGGAGGGCGAACAGGAGACGCTGTTCGAGGAGTGAGCCAGCGGTCGTCCTTCGAGGGGGAGCCAACGGGCGTCCTGCGGGGCGGCGGGCGGCGCCTGCCTCTCCGGTCATGCTCGGGGCCTGGCGACCGGCGCCGGGGCCGGCTGTCTCTGGACGGCAGGAGGCATTCATGATCGGGTCGGGGCCATGACCTCCTTGATCCGCCATGTCACCATCGACTCTGCTGATCCCTACGACCTTGCGCGTTTCTGGGCCGAGGTTCTGGACGGCTCTCTCGCCGAGGACGACTTTCCAGGAGATCCGGAAGCCGTGGTCACATCCGCCACGGCCACCTTGCTGTTCGTCCGGGTCGATGACCGCAAGAGCGTGAAGAACCGCGTGCACGTGGATCTCCAGCCTCAGGACCTCACCCGGGACGAAGAGGTCGAGCGGCTGCTCTCGCTCGGTGCCACGCTGGAGAGCGACCACCGAAGGCCCGACGGAACGGGGTGGGTGACGCTGCACGACCCCGAAGGCAATGAGTTCTGCGTGGAACGCAGCGCGGCGGAGCGGGCGAACGGCTGACGGTCTGTCGGTCTGTCGGTCGGACGAGCGGCCTGTCGTTCGGTCTGCGGCCTGTCGTTCGGTCGAGCGGCACTGCCGCCGAGCGTCGGCGGGCCGCGCCGGCTGCGCCACCTGGACCTGCGCAACAACCAGCTCGACGAACTCCCGCACCCAATCGGCAGGTTGACCGTGCGGACCCATCTCGACCTGCGCGGCTGCGCCGTGCTGACCTGACACGGCACTCCCTCGACGCTTGAAGGCGTCTCCCCCGCTTGAAGGGGCCTCTCCCGCTTGAAGGGGTCTCTCCTGCCTGAAGGGGCCTCCCCGAGGGCGGCGAACGCACTGATGACTTTCAGCCATCTTTGAGCTCCTGTCGCTTCCGCCCCGTGCGGCACAGCCCGTCTCCCGTCCGGCCACGGCCCGACCGCGCACCCTCCACGGGCGTCGCGGGAGAGCCCGCGGAGCCCTTGTCGCGCCTGGACGCAGAGCCCCGTTTCCGCTCGCTGTCCGAACAACTAACGCACCCCGGGACACTACATCTGGGGTCCATTGCGACGCGAGACACAAGATGTATGCTCCCACCTGATTTCGGCGACACCTGAGACGCCCACGGCACAGCGGGCCCCTCGGGCACTGGCGTCTGCCTTTCCACGCCTTGCCACCCCTGTGTCCCGGGCCCCGCCCTCCACCCAACGAGGGAGCACCACGTGACCATCGCTCCGAGCTTTCCGGCCTCGCGCACCGAGGAGCCCTTGCAGCGGGACCTGGAGCCCGCGCTGCTGCGGACGCTGACCGAGCTGACCGCCGACCTGCCCGACGCCGACCCCGGGCGGGTCGCCGCCGCCGCGCTGCGCGGACGGTCCGCCCGAGCCGACGAGGCGGAGCTGCGGGAGCTGGCCACGGAGGCCGCCGCCGGGCTCATCTCCGAGGACCCCGCCTACTCCAAGCTGGCCGCCCGGCTGCTGACGATCAGCATCCGCCGTGAGGTAGCCGCGCAGGGCGTGTCGTCCTTCACCGAGTCGATCGCGCTCGGCCGGCGCGAGGGCCTGATCGCCGACGGCACGGCGGAGTTCGTCCGCACCCACGCCGAACGGCTCGACGCCCTGGTCGAGTCCGCCGTGGCGGAGGGCGCCGACGACCGGTTCGGTTACTTCGGCCTGCGCACGCTCTACAGCCGCTACCTGCTGCGCCACCCGGTCACCCGCAAGGTGGTGGAGACGCCCCAGCACTTCCTGCTGCGGGTGGCGAGCGGCCTGGCGGAGGACGACACGGAGCGCTCGGTGGACCAAGTGTCCGCGCTGTACGACCTGATGAGCCGCCTGGACTATCTGCCCTCCTCCCCCACACTCTTCAACTCCGGCACCCCGCACCCGCAGATGTCCGCGTGCTACCTGCTGGACTCCCCGCTGGACGAGCTGGACTCCATCTACGACCGCTACCACCAGGTCGCCCGCCTCTCCAAGCACGCCGGCGGCATCGGCCTGTCCTACTCGCGCATCCGCTCCCGCGGCTCCTTCATCCGGTCACGCAGGGGCGGCTGTACGACTACATGAACGGCAAGAGCCGGGTGGAGAAGCTGACCCTGTTCGAGCAGATCGCCGACGCCTTCCACATCCCCGGCCATCTGCTGGGGCTGGCTCGACGCTCGTGGGAGCCCGCGCCGACGGCCGCCGAGCACGAGCGGACGGACCGGCCGCCGCCGGACGGTGACGACCTGGTGGCGATGGATCATTTCCGCAGCGCTGACCGGCAGACCGGCGGCGGCAGGTTGTACGGGGCTGTCGTCCGCCACCTGTCGGACCGGGTGGCGCCCCGGCTGGTCGACATCGGCAGCGGTCCGCAGGTGTTCGCCGCCGCAGCCGCGCTGACCGAGATGGCGGGCTGGATGGCTCACGACTCCGGTCATGATGACCGTGCGGCCCAGCACTTCGCCCGCGCTCTCCCTCTGGCCCGTACCTCTGGTGACCTCCCGTTGGCCGCGCACGTCGCTGCGAGCAGCAGCCACCTTGCCCTTGAGACCGGGGATGCGGCCGGGGCTGTCGGCTGGGCGCGGACCGGGCTCGAACTGGCCGCGCAGGGGCCTCGGATTCCCGCGCTGACGGCGCGGTTGCACACCATGCAGGCGCGTGCGCTGGCGGTCGCGTCTCAGCGCACCCCGGCCGCCCACGCGCTGGAGGCCGCGCACCGCGACCTGGAGGCTTCGCCCGCTGCTGATCACCCGTGGCTGAGCCCGTTCGACGCCGCCGCGCTGGCCAGCGAGTCAGCCCTGATCCTGCGTGACCTGGTGCAGTACGACGAGGCGCTGCCGCAGGCCGAACAAGCTGTTGCGCTGCGCGAGGCGGGGCGGGCGCGGTCCCTGGCTCTCAGCCGGATCAGCCTGGTGGACATCCACGTACGCCGGGGTGACCTGGACGCCGCGGTGAGCGTCGGCCACGACCTACTCAGTACGAGCCCGACTCTCGGTTCGGTCCGAGTGGTGCAGCAGCTTGACGGGCTACGCCGGCTGCTGGAGCCGCACCGGGAGTACCGGCCGGTCCGGGAGTACCTGGCGCGGTTCGATGATGCACGCCGCGCCAGAATGCTCCTGCTGGCTGATCTGATCCCGCCGTCCCCGGAAGGCACCATCGCATGAGGCCCACAGCACCCGATCCCGCCGACACCGACGCGTGGAACGCGTACCTCGCGGAGGGCAACGCCAAGCAGGCCCGCAAGCGCGTGGCGGCCGATGTGCTGCTGCGGGACCCGTCCGGCCGTGTGCTCCTGGTGAACCCCACCTACAAACCGGGATGGGATCTGCCCGGCGGGATGGCGGAGGCCAACGAGCCGCCGGAGAAGACGGCACGCCGTGAGCTGATGGAAGAACTCGGCATACACGTCACGCTGCTCGGACTGCTGGTGGTGGACTGGGTGGCCCCGCACGGCCCCTGGGATGATCAGATCGCGTTCATCTTCGACGGCGGCACCCTGGACGGGGACCAGGCCGACCGGCTACGGCCACGAGACGACGAGTTGTCCGAAGCGGCCTTCGTCACGGCCGCCGAAGCCGCCGGTCGCCTCCGGGACCGCATCCGGCGCCGGTTCGAGCACGCCATGAAGGCGAGGGACGCGGGACGGCCGCTGTACCTCCACGACGGCGCACCCCTCATGTGATCAGCTCCGGATGCGGTGCTCAGGCTGGTCAGCACGCTCGGATTACGCGGGCCCTCATTCGATCCGGATGGTTTGTTCAGCGAGAACACATGGCTGACTGGTGGAAATACAGGGCGGCAGACGAGTCGGGCTGTACGCCGGGTTCTGTTCCCCGGTGTCCTCGCGGACGCCGGGGCGACGGCCATCCATCTAGGGCCGGCGTTGCCGCCGGCCTCGTGCGGTCTACCCGCGGACTCGGGCGGGCCGCCCTCGATCGTCCGCGCAGGGACGCCCCTCTTGCGAGAGGCGGCCCCTCTTGACCTTGCTCCGGGTGGGGTTTACCTAGCTGCCCAGGTCACCCTGGGCACTGGTGGTCTCTTACACCACCGTTTCACCCTTACCAGGGGCCGGAGCCCCGGGCGGTCTGCTTTCTGTGGCACTGTCCCGCGGGTCACCCCGGGTGGCCGTTAGCCACCACCCTGCCCTGTGGAGCCCGGACGTTCCTCGGGAAGCCCCCTAGGGGGACTCCACGCGGCCGTCCGCCCGGCTCGTCTGCCGTGACGACCATGGTACCGGGCGCGTGCCGCGTCGCGGACCCGCGGCCGTCGCGAGGACCGAGCCGGCCAGGATGAGGGCGAAGGCGGCCAGCACCGGGAGGGTCAGCGGTTCGTCCAGGAACAGGGCGCCCGCCGCCACCGCCACCGCCGGGTTGACGTAGGTGATCACCGTGGCCCGGGTGGGGCCGGCCTCCTTGATCAGCTCCAGGAAGGCCACGAACGCCACCGCGGTGCAGATCACGCCCAGTCCGGCGAGCGCGGCCAGGACGGTGGGCGAGGGCAGGGCGGCCGGGCGGGTGAGGGCCGCCGCGGGGGCGTAGACCAGGGCGGCCAGGGTGAGGCACGCGGCCGTCAGGTGAAGCGACGGGACCTCCTTGAGGCGGCGGGCGGCGATCAGGGGGGCCGTGGCGTAGCCCAGGACCGTCACCAGGACCTCCGCCAGGGAGCGGGCGTCGCCGCCGGTGAGGTGCGGGAGGGTGAGGACCGCCACCCCGGCCAGGCCCAGGGTCAGGCCCGAGACCCGGCGGGCGCCGAGGTGCTCGGTGTCGCCCAGGAACCGGGCCAGGACCACGCCGACGATCGGTACGCCCGCGATCAGCAGGCCCGCCGTCGAGCTGGACAGGTGCCGTTCGGCGTCGGTCAGGGTGAACCAGGGGATCATGATCTCCAGGACCGCGAAGGCCAGCATGGGGCGCCAGTGGCGTCGTATCGCGTCCCCGAAGCCGCCCTGGCGGAGGGCGAACGGGAGCAGCAGGGCCGCGCCGAGCGCGCAGCGCGTGAACACCACCACCGGCGGGGACACCGCGTCCACCGCCACCTTGATCATCAGATAGGGGATGCCCCAGACCACTCCCATCAGGGAGAACAGGAACCAGCCGCGTGCAGTCATGCGGCCGAGTGTCGGCCTCGCGGTCCGGGGCTGTCTTGAACGCTGTTGCGGTAGGCCGCCGGGGTCACCCCGAGCACCCGGCGGAACCAGCGGGTCAGGTGGGCCTGGTCGGCGAAGCCGACGAGGGTGGCCACGTCGGCGGGGCGCAGGCCGCTCTCCAGCAGGAACCGCGCCTTGGTGACCCGGTGCTGGGCGAGCCAGGCGTAGGGGGGTATACCCATCGTCGTACGGAAGGCGCGCAGGAGCTGGTAGCGGGACAGACCGAGGTCGGTGGCGAGCAGGGCCAGGGAGGGCGGGTCGGTGAGTTCGTCGGCGAGGCGGTCGCGGACCGTGCGGGCTATGGCGTCGGCGCCGGGGATGCGGTCGGCGAGCGGGCGGGCCGTGGAGTGGCGTCGGGCCAGGGCCGTGAGCACCCAGGGCAGGACGGACTCGGCCTCCAGCGGGTCGGGGCAGGCGCTCAGTCGCGTGTGGGCGGTGCGCAGGGCCTCGGCCAGCGCCGGGTCGTCGACGAGGGGTTCGCGGAAGTGCGGCAGGCCGCCGAGGGTGCCGTCGGCCAGCAGGGACGGCTCGGCGTACAGGGCGCGGTAGGCGTAGCCGTCGGTGGGGTTGCCGGGGCCGCCGGTGTGCATCTCGCCGGGTTCGAGGACGACGATCGTGCCGGGGCCGGTGCGGATGTGGCCGCCCCGGTAGTCGATGATCTCCGAGCCGCCGACGCAGACGCCGATCGTGTACTCGTCGTGGGCGTGCGGGGCGTAGACGTGCCGGCGGAAGCTCGCGGTGAGCAGGTCGAGCGGGGGACCGCAGCGGCCCAGCCGGGCCCGTGTCCACCGTGCCTGTTCCCCCATCGGACCGTCCCCTCACGACTCCCGCGACCGGCGCCCGTCCCGCGCCGTGTCCCCGCTACCGGGTACAGCGCCGGAAGCCCCGATTCCATGCCGCGCTCGTCCAGGCGCTCAGGCCACGGTGAAGAGGATCTTCGACGTGCCCGGGTCGGCGCGGGTGAGCCGGACGCGCAGGCGTTCGCCGAGCGGCAGGTCCGTGCCCTCGACGCGTCCGATGACCGCCGGGGACAGCACCTGGACGGTGCCCACGGTCGGCCGGTGCTCGTCCACGTCCACGACACAGCCGTCGAAGACGTCCCCGACCCGGTCCTTGAGCAGGGCCGCCTCCACGATGTCGACGCACTCCCGCTCGACCGTGCCCGCGCGCCGGGAGCCGTCGGCCATCCGCCGGGGCAGCGCGTCCAGCGCGGCGAGCACCCAGTCGGGCGGGTCCTGGCCGGCGACGGCGGCGAGGCAGATCTCCGAGGCGTACCGGTCGGCGAGGCGGCGCAGCGGGGCGGTGCAGTGCGCGTAGGCGGCGGCGACGGCCGCGTGCGTGGTGAGCGCGGGCAGCTCGCCGCCCCGGAAGACGGTGTAGCCGGCCCCGCGCAGCAGGGTGGTGCACTCCTGGAGGAAGGCCGCGTGGTGCGGGTCGTGCGGGTCCAGGGTGCGCAGCAGGGCCGCGTACGACACGTGGTGCGGCCAGTCGATGTGCAGGGCGGTGGCGGTACGGCGCAGCCGCGCGACGGCGCCGTCGGGGGCGGTGGGGAGGGTGCGCAGGATGCCGGTGCCGTGGGCGAGCATCAGATCGGCGGCGGCCATGCCGGTGAGCAGGGAGAGCTGGGCATTCCAGCCGTCGGCGGGCAGCGGGGCGCGGTAGCGCAGCGCGTAGGTGTGGTCCTGCTCGATGATCTCCTGCTCGGGCACGTGCAGGGAGATCCCGCCGCGCTCGGCCTCCAGGCGTTCCCGTGCCTCGCCGATCTCCTTGAGCAGCGCGACGGGTTCCTCGGCCGTCCCCTTGTCGATGTCCCGTTGCACGTGGGCGTAGTCGAGCTTGGCCCGGCTGCGGACCAAGGCCCGGCGCACGTCGACGGCGCGGGTACGGCCCTCCGCGTCCAGGTCGATCGTCCACAGCGCGGCAGGCCGGGTCCGGCCGGGCAGCAGGCTGGCCGCGCCCTCGCTGAGCACGGTGGGGTGCAGCGGGACCCTCTCGTCCGGGAAGTACAGGGTGGTCACCCGCCGGTGCGCCTCCGCGTCCAGGGCTCCGCCGGGTGCGACGAAGGCGGCGACGTCGGCGATGGCGTACCGGACGCGGTAGCCGGTGCCCTGCCGGGACAGGTGGGTGGCCTGGTCGAGGTCCGTGGAGGTGGGCGGGTCCAGGGTGAAGAAGGGGATGTCGGTGGCGTCGTACACCGGCAGGGCCGGGTCCTTGGCCGCCTGCTCGGCCGCAGCGTGGACCTCGGGCGGGAAGTCCTCCGGTATGCCGAGTTCGGAACGGAGCGCGGCGAGCGCGGCCCGGAGGGGGGCTTCGGGAGCGCCGGTGACGTGGATCTTGCGGCGGGGCATGGAGTGAGCGTAGGCCGAGGTGGCAGCGGAGTCACGCCGTACCCTGGCGCGGAGGTCTACGTGAGGAGTACGTGTTGCTGGTCCTGCTGCCGCCCTCGGAAGGCAAGGCGAACGCGGGTGAGGGTGCCCCGCTTCGGCTGGAGTCGCTGTCCCTGCCGGGGCTGACCGCCGCGCGGGAGGCCGTGCTCGGGGAGCTGGTCGAGCTGTGCTCCGGCGACGAGGAGAAGGCCCGCGAGGTGCTGGGGCTGAGCGAGGGGCTGCGCGGCGAGGTCGCCAAGAACGCCGCGCTGCGCACGGCCGGCGCCCACCCGGCCGGGGAGGTCTACACCGGTGTCCTGTACGACGCCCTCGGCCTGGCCACGCTGGACGCGGCGGCGCGGCGCCGCGCGGCGGACTCGCTGCTGGTCTTCTCCGGGCTGTGGGGTGCCGTGCGGGTGACGGACCGGATTCCCTCCTACCGCTGCTCGATGGGCGTGAAGCTGCCGGGGCTGGGCGCGCTGGCCGGGCACTGGCGGGCGCCGATGGCCGAGGTGCTGCCGGAGGCGGCGGCCGACGGCCTGGTCCTCGACCTGCGGTCCTCGGCGTACGCGGCGGCCTGGAGGCCGAAGGGCGAGGTGGCCGGGCGCACGGCGACGGTACGGGTGCTGCACGCGCCGACCCGGAAGGTCGTCAGCCACTTCAACAAGGCGACGAAGGGCCGGATCGTCCGCGGTCTGCTGACCGCCGGGGCCACGCCGAAGGATCCCGCGGAGCTGGTGGAGGTGCTGCGGGAGCTGGGGTACGCCGTGGAGGCGGAGGCGCCCGGGAAGGCGGGCAAGGCGTGGGCGCTGGATGTCCTGGTGGACGAGATCCACTGAGGACACCGTAAGGCGTTGCAGCATGCGCAACGCTCATTGCGGAGGTTGCGGTACCTGGGCACGATGAGCGCATGACCTCGCCGCTGCCCTCGTTTCCGGCTGCCTCCGTGCTGGACCTCGCCCCCGTCGTACCCGTGGTGGTGCTCACCGACGCCGCCGACGCCGTACCGCTGGCGCGGGCGCTGGTCGCGGGCGGGCTGCCCGCGATCGAGGTGACCCTGCGGACCCCGGCCGCGCCCGCCGCGATCCGGGCCATCGCCGCCGAGGTCCCGGAGGCCGTGGTCGGGGCGGGCACGGTGATCACGCCGGAGCAGGTGGACGCGTGTACGGCGGACGGGGCCCGGTTCCTGGTCAGTCCCGGGTGGACGGAGGCGCTGCTGGAGGCGATGCGCGGGTCCGGGGTGCCGTTCCTGCCCGGGGTGTCGACCACCTCGGAGGTCGTCGCGCTGCTGGAGCGCGGGGTGCGGGAGATGAAGTTCTTCCCGGCGCAGGCGGCGGGCGGTACGGCGTATCTGAGCTCGCTGGCCGGGCCGTTGCCGCAGGCCCGGTTCTGTCCCACGGGCGGGATCGGGCCGGAGACCGCGCCGGAGTACCTGGCCCTTCCCAACGTCGGCTGCGTGGGCGGGAGTTGGATGGTCCCGGCGGAGGCCGTGGCCGCGCGGGACTGGGGGCGGATCGAGGAACTGGCGCGTACGGCGGCCGGTTTGAGGTCCTCGGGCGGCTCGGGGGCGTAGCCGCCCGGGTGGCTCAGGGACGCAGGTGGGAGGTGTCGTTGAACAGCCGTACGCTCGCGTTGCCGTCCGCGTAGTACGCCACCGCCGACAGAGAGGCCGCCGAGAGCTCCATCCGGAACAGCGACTTGGGCGGGGCGCCGAGCGCGAGGCGGACGAAGGTCTTGATCGGGGTGACGTGCGTGACCAGCAGGACCGTACGGCCCGCGTGGGCCGCGACCAGCTTGTCGCGGGTCGCGGCGATCCGGGTGGCCGTCTCGGCGAAGCTCTCACCGCCGCCGGTGGGGTGGGCCTCCGGGTCGGCGAGCCAGGCGTCGAGGTCGTCCGGGTGGCGCTCGCGTACCTCGCCGAAGGTCAGGCCCTCCCAGGCGCCGAAGTCCGTCTCGCGCAGGCCGTCGTCGAGCGTGACGTCCAGGTTCAGGCGGGCGGCGACGATCTCGGCGGTCTGGCGGGTGCGGGCGAGGGGGGAGGCGACGACGGCCTGGATCGTGCCGCGCCGGGCCAGGGCCTCGGCGACCCGGTGCGCCTGCTCCCGGCCCACGGCGGAGAGGGAGGGGTCGGTGCCGCCGCTGCCGGAGAAGCGTTTCTGGGGGGTCAGGGGGGTTTCGCCGTGCCGGAGCAGGACGAGGGTGGCGGGCGCGCCCAGGTCGGGGGCGGCGCTCCAGCCGGGGGCGCTGGTGACGCGCTGCTCGTTCACGGTTTCCGCACCGGAGCCGGAGGGGCGCCCTTCGCTGAGGGACTCGGGGCGCTGCTCGCCGAGAGCCTGCCCGGCGCTGGGGGCCGTAGGGCGCTGCTCGCCGGGAGGTGCCGCTTCCGCTGGGACGGGTGCCGCACCGGCGGTCCGGCCCTCCGCGGCCACCGCGGAATCCGGAACCGCACTGGCGGTCCGGCCCTCCGCCAGGGCCGCGCGGGCCTTCGCCGCGCCCGCCGCCGCGTCTCCGGGCGGGCCCGACGGCTCAGGGACGGCAGGCGGGGTGTCCAGGGCCGCGCTGGACCGCGACGGTGACCACTGCCGGCCCTTCGCCCCCGCGTCCATCGCCTCGTTCGCCAAGCGGTCCGCGTGTTTGTTCCGCTCGCGCGGGATCCACTCGTAGGTGACCTGGTCCGGGGGGTAGACGGACCTCGCCTCCGTCGCCAGCGGCTTCATGTCGGGGTGCTTGATCTTCCAGCGGCCCGACATCTGTTCGATGACGAGCTTGGAGTCCATGCGGACGTGGACCCGGGCCGACGGGTCGAGCGCGTGGGCGGCGCGGAGGCCGGCCAGGAGGCCGCGGTACTCGGCGACGTTGTTCGTGGCGACGCCGATGTACTCCGCGGCCTCGGTCAGGGCCTCACCCGTGGCCCCGTCGAGCACGACCGCCCCGTAGCCCGCGGGCCCGGGGTTGCCCCGCGACCCGCCGTCGGCCTCGACGATGAACTCCCGCACCCCTGAAGCCCCTTACAGACCCGACTCGGCCGTACGCACCAGGATGCGGCGGCAGTTCTCGCAGCGGACCACCGTGTCCGGCGCCGCCGCGCGGATCTCGTTCAGCTCGGTGATGGCCAGCTCCTGCCGGCAGCCCTGGCAGGTGCGGGCGTACAGCTTGGCCGCGCCGATGCCGCCCTGCTGCTCGCGCAGCTTGTCGTAGAGCTTCAGCAGGTCCGCGGGGACGGAGGCCGCCACGACCTCGCGCTCCTTGGTCACCGAGGCGGCCTCGCCGTCGATCTCCTCGAACGCCGCGTCCCGGCGACCGGTCGCGTCGTCGATCTTCGACTGCACGGAGGCGACCCGCTCGGTCAGCTCGTTCACCCGCTCCTGGGCGGCCTCGCGGCGCTCCATGACCTCCAGGACGACGTCCTCCAGGTCGCCCTGCCGCTTGGCGAGGGAGGCGATCTCGTGCTGGAGGTTGGAGAGGTCCTTCGGCGAGGTGACCGCGCCGGAGTCCAGGCGCTGCTGGTCGCGGGCGGCGCGCTGGCGCACCTGGTCGACGTCCTGCTCGGCCTTGGTCTGCTCGCGGGCGCAGTCGCTCTCCTCGGTCTGCGCGGCCACGAGCAGGTCGCGCAGCTGCGTGAGGTCCTTCGTCAGCGACTCGATCTCGGCGTGCTCGGGCAGGGACCTCCGCTTGTGCGCGAGCTGCTGGAGGCGGACGTCGAGGGCCTGGACGTCGAGGAGTCGGATCTGGTCGGCGGGCGCGGCGTTCAGTTGGGGGCTCCCGTGGTATCGGAAGGGGCGCGCGAAGCGCTCGTTGGAAGGGTGGTGGTGGGCGACGGGTGGGCGGTGGCGGTGGACGCCGCGTGGGCGGTCCAGGGGTCGGTGACCGTCTTGGAGACGTGGACGCGCAGGTCCCAGCCGTGACGGTCGGAGATCTCGTCGAGCTGGCTCGCGGCCAGCTCGCACCAGGGCCACTCGGTGGCCCAGTGCGCCGCGTCGAGCAGCGCGAGGGGGCTGGTGGCCACCGCCTCGGAGGCCGGGTGGTGGCGCAGGTCGGCGGTGAGGAAGGCGTCGACGCCGGCCGCGCGGACCTGGTCGAAGAGGCTGTCGCCGGAGCCGCCGCTGACGGCGATGGTGCGAACGACGGCCTCGGGGTCGCCGGCCACCCGGATGCCCTGCGCGGTGGCGGGCAGCCGCTCGGCGGCGTGGGCGGCCAGCTGGCGGACGGTGAGGGGGTGGTCGAGTTCGCAGACGCGGCCCAGGCCCCGGCGGCCCTCGGGGTCGGCGGGGTCCGGCACGAGGGGGCGTACGACACGGAGGTCGAGGGCCCCGGCGAGGGCGTCGGAGACGCCCGGGTCGGCGGTGTCCGCGTTGGTGTGGGCGACGTGCAGCGCGATGTCGTTCTTGATCAGCGTGTGCACGACCCGGCCCTTGAAGTGCGTGGCCGCGACCGTGGTCGTGCCGCGCAGGTAGAGCGGGTGGTGGGTGACCAGCAGGTCGGCGCCGAGCTTCACCGCCTCGTCCACGATCTCCTGGACGGGGTCGACGGCGAACAGGACCCGGGTGACCTCCTGGGCGGGATCGCCCACGACCGTGCCGACCGCGTCCCAGGACTCGGCCCGCTCGGCGGGCCACAGGTTCTCCAGCGCGGCGATGACTTCAGACAGACGGGGCACGGCCCAAGGCTACCTGGCTGCTCGGCGGGGCCGTACCGCATGCGTCCGGTCTGCCCCCGCTCAGCACAGACGCCCCGGTTTCCTCAGGTGAATCGCTTCTGCACCACCCGTACGTGTGAAGCCGGGGAGGGCCGGTCCCCCGCGTCCGCGCGCGAAAACTAGCTTCGTCGCCGGAGGTGACCGAACGATGACGGTCTGTGCGATCGATCCCCCCTCCACGGACGGGACCGCCGGCCTGCCGGGGACGGGGTGCGCGATCACGGCGGACGGCGCGTACGCCGCCCGGCTCGCCCGTGACGGTGACTCCTGGTTCCCGGAGCGCTGGACCCT
Source organism: Streptomyces olivaceoviridis (assembly GCF_014650115.1). Lineage (GTDB taxonomy): Bacteria > Actinomycetota > Actinomycetes > Streptomycetales > Streptomycetaceae > Streptomyces > Streptomyces olivaceoviridis. The sequence goes on from NZ_BMUI01000001.1 coordinate 63,374, forward strand.
GGACGGCCCGGAGCCGTACGCGGTGCCCCTGCCCACAAACCAGCCCGAGGGGCCCGGGACCGAGGTGCAGCCGATGGGTGACGGGCGGGTGCTGATCCACCGCCCGGTGGCCGGGCGGCACGCCTTCTCGCTGCTGTACCCGACCGGGCCCGGCACCGGTGAGCTGCCGCTGGGCGCGGTGGAGTGCGCCGGGCCCGGCACCCGGCTCGCCCTGCTGCCGCCGGCGCCGGGGGGTGTGCGGGCGTACGCCCTCGCGGTCGGACCGCGCTCCAGCGTGGTGTGGCTGGTGGCCGGCGGGGCGTTCGGCCCGGAGCGGTGCGCCGAGGTGCCGGGGCGCTGCTCGGGCGGGGTCTGGCTGGACGGCTCCGGACGGATGCTGGCGCTGGACCGGGAACTGGACGGACGCACCAAGACGGTCGTGGTGGACCTGGAGCGCGCCGGCGAGGTCTCGCCGCTGCTCCAGATCGCGGAGGGCAGCGACGACCGGCTGCTGCTCGCCGATCCCGACAGCGGCCTGCTGCTGATCTCCTCGGACGCGCCCTCGCCCGGACGGGAGCGCCTGGGCTGGGGCGTCCTCGGCAGCACCCTGCCGGTGCGGTTCCCGGAGTGCCTGCGGGTGCCGGAGTGCGTGGTGACACCGTTCGCGATCCAGCCCGGGCAGGTGCTGATGCCGGAGAACTGCGCGGTGGGCCTGCGCATCGACGGGTCCCTCGGCACCTGGGTGGGCGTGTGGCGGCCGGCCGGCCGTGAGGTCCGGCACCTCCCGGCGCCCGAGGGCTGGCTGGCGGGCACCGGGCTGTGCACGCGCGACGGGGTGCTGCGCCTGCCGTACGCCACGGAGGCGACCCCGTGCGGCGTGTCGGATGTGACGGCACCGGTCGGGGGCGCGACCGCGGCCACGGCGGGGGTGGGGAACGTGGCAATGGAGGGGACGAGGCGCGTGGCCGCGGGGGGAACGGGGGACGTGGCCGCCAAGGGAACGGGGGGCGTGGCCGCGGAGAGGACGGGGGGCGCCCAGGGGCCGGACCGGGACGGCGGCGTCGCCGGGGCCCTGGAGCGGGTGGGTCCGGCGGGGGCGGAACCGGGTCCTCCGGTGCCGGCGGCGGCCCGGCCCGTGCCGTTGCAGCAGGCACCCTTGGGGCGTCTTGTAACGAACTAGTGCCGGTTGGCGTGTGCGCCTGGATTCGGCCCGTGGTGCGCCGGTTAAACTCGCCCGGCTGTACGAAAGATCAGGTTGACGGGGTGAATACGTCCGATGAGCGACACCAGCACCGCTGAGCAGCTGTCTGCCGGCTCTTCCGAGAACGCCGGCCACGGCCGGCACCGGGGCCCGGTCGCGGCCCAGGAGAGCGAGTCGACTCCGCACGGCCGGCATCGCAAGCCGGCCCAGGAGACGGCGGAGGCAGCTGCCTGACGGCAGTGAAGAAGAGGGGGCGCCCGCTCGGCGGACGCCCCCTTTGCCTATCCCCGTCCGAGCCCCAGCACCTCCGCCGCCGCGAAGGTCTCCCCCGGCGGCCGGTCCGCGTAGTGCGGGGTGAGGAGCGCGTCGAGTTCGTCGTACGTGAACGTCTCCCGCTCGCTGTCGAACCGGGCCCGCACCCGGGGCCGTTCGATCACGGCCACCATGCCGCCGTGGACGACGAGCAACTGGCCGTTGACCCGGGCGGCGGCCGGCGAGGCCAGATAGCCGACGAGCGGGGCGACATGTTCCGGAGCGAGCGGGTCGAGTCCCTCCTCCGGCCTGCGCAGGCCGGCGAAGACGTCCTCGGTCATCCGGGTCCGGGCGCGCGGGCAGATGGCGTTGGCCGTGACGCCGTACTTGGCGAGGGCGAGGGCGGTGGAGGTGGTCAGGCCCACGATCCCGCCTTTCGCCGCCGCGTAGTTGGGCTGGCCCGCGGACCCGGCCAGGAACGCCTCCGAGGAGGTGTTCACGATCCGCCCGTAGACCGCCGTACCGGCCGCCTTGGACCGCTCCCGCCAGTGCGCGGCGGCGAAGCGGATGGTGTTGAAGTGGCCTTTGAGGTGGACGCGGATCACCGCGTCCCACTCGTCCTCCGTCATGGAGAACACCATGCGGTCGCGCAGGATGCCGGCGTTGTTGACGAGGACGTCCAGCTTGCCGAACGCGGAGACGGCCGACTCGACCAGCGCGCGGGCCTGCGGGAAGTCGGAGACGTCGCCGGTGTGCGCCACGGCCCTGCCGCCGGCGGCGCGGATCTCCTCTGCGACCTCCTGAGCGGGCCCGGCCGACGCCGGCCCGGAGCCGTCCCGCCCCGGCTGCCCGTAGTCGTTGACGACGACGGCCGCGCCGAGCCGGGCGAGTTCCAGGGCCTCGGCCCGGCCGAGGCCGCGTCCGGCGCCGGTGACGATGGCGGAGAGCCCCTCCAGTGGCAGTGACATGCGCCGCTGCCTCAGATCTCGACGCAGGTGCGCAGGGCGGTCCCGCTGCGCATCTGGTCCAGCGCCTCGTTGATCCCCGCGAGCGGCACCCGGTGGGTGATCAGGCCCGCCAGGTCGACGCGGCCGGCCCGCCACAGGGCGATCGTGCGCTCGTAGGAGCGCAGCACGTCCCCGCCGCCGTACAGGGACGGCAGGATGCGCTTCTCGTCGAAGAACAGCTCGAACATGTTGAGCTGGAGGACGTCGTCCATGGCACCGGCGCCGACCACGACCAGGGTGCCGCCGCGCCGGGTGTTCTCGTAGGCGGTACGGGTGGTGGCGGACCTGCCGACGACCTCGAAGACGTAGTCGAAGCCCTCGCCGCCGGTGACCTGCTGCCTGGCGTCGGCGAGCCCCTCCGGTGCCACGGCCCTCGTGGCACCGAACGCGAGGGCGGACTCGCGCCGGGAGGCGACCGGGTCGACGGCGACGATCTCGGCGGCGCCCTTCAGCCGCGCGCCCTGTACGGCCGAGATGCCGACGCCTCCGCACCCGATGACGGCGACCGACGAACCGGCGGCCAGATCGGCGGTGTTGAGGACGGCGCCGAGGCCGGTCGTCACCCCGCAGCCGATGAGGGCGGCGATGTCGAAGGGCACGTCGTCCGGGATCGGTACGGCGCAGCCGGCGTCGACCACGACCTCCTCGGCGAAGGTGCCGGTGCCCGCGAAGCCGAACAGGTCGCCGCCCGAGCGGCGGAAGTTGGGGGTGCCGGCGTTCATGAACCCGGCCAGGCACAGCTCGGTCTGCCCGCGCTTGCAGGCCGGACAGGCGCCGCAGGCCGGCAGCCAGCACAGCACGACCCGGTCCCCGGGCTTGAGGTGCCGTACGCCGTCGCCGACTTCGAGGATCTCGCCGGCGCCCTCGTGGCCGGGTACGAAGGGGGCCGGCTGGGGCAGCACCCCGCTCATCGCGGACAGGTCCGAGTGGCACAGCCCGGTGGCGCGCACCCGGACCCGGACCCTGCCGGGGCCGAAGCCCACCGCCTCGACGTCGTCGAGCACCTCCAGCTTTTCCTGGCCGATCTCGTGCAGTACGGCTGCGCGCATGGTGCGGCTCCCCTCGCGGTCTCTCACTCGCGGTCCGTCAGTCGCGGCCTGGCATTCGCGGTCTGTCACTCGCGGCCTGTCAGCCGCGGCCTGTCAGGAGTGCTGAACGATGGTGTCGGCGAGAACGGGCGTGTCGTCCCGTTCGACGGCGCTCACGGCGGCCCGTACGGAGCCTTCCGAGGCCCACATCCGGATCCGCAGGGTCTCCCCCGGGTACACGACCCCGGCGAACCGCGTGGCGTACGACCGCACCCGGCTCACGTCCCCGCCGAGCAGGGTGTCGACGACCGCCTTGAGCGTGACGCCGTAGGTGCACAGGCCGTGCAGGATGGGCCGTTCGAAGCCGGCGAGCTTGGCGAACTCGGGGTCGGCGTGCAGCGGGTTCCAGTCCCCGGACAGGCGGTAGAGCAGTGCCTGGTCCTCGCGCAGGCGCCGCTCGACGACCCGGTCCGGCTCCCCGGTGGGCGGCTCGCGCCGGGCCGACGGCCCCCGGTCGCCGCCCCAGCCGCCCTCTCCCCGTACGAAGATCTGCGCGTCGTTGGTCCACAGCGGGCCCTCGCTGTCGGCGACGTCGGTGCGCATGACGAGGACGGCGGCCGAGCCCTTGTCGTACACCGCGGCGATGCGGCCGGTGGCGGTGGCGGTGCCCTCGGCCGGGAGCGGGCGGTGCAGGGTGAGCGTCTGGCCGCCGTGCAGGACGCGGGCGAGGTCGACGTCGACTCCGGGCATGGACAGCCCGCTGATCACGCCCGGTGAGCCGGCGCCCGCGACGGTGGCGAAGCTGGGCAGGACGTGCAGCCGGGACTCCAGGGTGTAGCGCAGCTCGTCGGGATCGGTGGCGGGGACGCCCGCGCCGATGCCCAGGTGGTAGAGCAGGACGTCCTTGCGCGTCCAGGAGATCTCTCCCGACCGGGGCTCGGCGGCGAGTGCCTTGGCGGCGTCGATGGGCATGGGGCTCCTGACGGGTCTCAAGACCTCGGTGCGGACGTCCGCACCGTCGGCCGCACCGAGGTCGTCCACGTGCGGACCTAGAACGCGTTCCAGTCCGGCGCCCCCTGTATAGCCGAGCCCTCCGCAGTTGTGAAGGCTCCTGACGCTGTGTCAGCTCGACTGGGCCGACCGTGACATGTGTCCTGCCCGATTCGGTACATGCGTGTCTGCCCGCGTCCGGGCCCGGTTCCGTACCGTTCGATCCGTACGCTTCGCCGCCCTCCCGCCCTCGTGCGGGACGGGCCGTTCGAACGACTGGGACGGGGGACTCGGAGATGACGTGGTGGCAGAGGCTGAGCTGCCAGGTGGCGGCCTGGCAGCGGGAACGGCCGGTGTGGCGGGCGGACCTGCGGCGCTGGCGGGCCGCCCGGTGCGAGGGGGCGGACCCCTCGGCCGCCGGGCAGCCGGGCCCGCCGCCCACCGGCTTCACCCTGCTGCCCTGGCTGCTGCTGGGCATGGGCTCCCTCTCCAACGTGCTCCAGGGCGAGACCCCGAACCCGTGGGTCGGCGGCCTGGGCCTGCTCGCCTTCAACTCCCTCTACGTCTACGTCACCTTCCGCGCCTTCGACCGGGCCAGGCGGGAGTCGGCGTCCACCCGGGTGGCGCTGGGCCTGCTCGGCCTGGTCACGACGGGCCTCGCCCTCGGGTACGGCGGCAACTGGCTGATGTTCTTCCCGCTGCTGGGCCTCGCCACGGGCGCCACCCTGCGCGGACCGTGGCTGGGCCGCGTGGGCCTGCTGCTCACGCTCTACGCGGGAGCCGCCACCTGGCTGCGGGACGGCTGGGACGACGCGTCGGGCATCGCCTACGCCACCTTCCTGTCCAGCATGGTCACCGCCGCGATCCTCAGCCTGTCCGAGGCCGTGCGGGAGCTGCGGGCCGCCCGGGAGGAGCTGGCCCGGCGGGCGGTGGCGGAGGAGCGGCTGCGCTTCTCCCGCGATCTGCACGATCTGCTCGGGCACACCCTGTCGGTGGTCGTGGTGAAGTCGGAGGCGGCCCGCCGGCTCGCGCCACGCGACCTCGACGCGGCGCTGGCACAGGTCTCGGACATCGAGTCGGTGGGCCGGCAGGCGCTCACCGAGATCCGCGAGGCGGTGACCGGCTACCGCGAGGGCAGCCTGGCCACCGAGCTGACCCGGGCCCGGTCGGCACTCTCCGCGGCGAGCGTGCGGCCGGTGGTCCGCCAGTCCGGGGCGCCGCTGGCCCCGCGGACCGAGGCGCTGCTCGGCTGGGTGGTGCGCGAGGCGGTCACCAACGTCGTCCGGCACAGCCGTGCCGACCGCTGCGAGATCACCGTCGAGGGAGCCGCCGATCGGGTCCGGCTGACGGTCACGGACAACGGCACGGGCGCCGGAACCCCGGCCGCCGGTGCGGGCGCCGGCGGTACGGGGCTGAAGGGGCTGACCGAACGCCTCGCGGCGGCGGGCGGCTCCCTCACGGCCGGCCCGGCGCCACGCGGCGGCTTCACGGTCACCGCCGACCTTCCGGTGAGCGGTGACGAGTGGGCGGCGGCGGTGGGTACCGGTGCGGGTACGGGTGCCGCTACGACTGCCGCGGCTGCGACTGCGGCTGCGGTTACGGATGCGGCTGCGGCTGCGGCTGCGGTTACGGCGCCCAGGGCGCGGCGACCGCCCAGCTGACGTCGGCCGTCCACGACGTGCTGCTGTCGAAGGCGTTGGCTCCGCCGTTGCTCGCTATGTAGAGGTTGTGGTCGTAGTGGCGCAGGTAGCGCGTCGGGTAGTTGTACGAGGCGAACGAGGTGCCGGTGCCGCTCTTGCCGGTCTGCGGACAGAAGGTGGCGTCGGCCCGGAACTGGGCGGTGCCGTCCATCGGCTGTCGGTAGACCCGGTAGTTGGAGTGGCGCAGGAAGTCACCGGGGTAGTTCCGTGACTCGAAGGAGACGCAGGAGCCGTCGGCCAGTCCCCGGCGGACGATCCAGGTGGCGTCGTTCTTGTCGAGGGACGAACTGCTCGACGTCACCGGCGAGATGACGGCCGCGTCGTTCTGGTGGCGGACGTAGTCGCCGGTGCAGCAGGAGGTCGTGGCGCGCAGGGATGTCTCGGAGCCGGGGCTCGGCGTGCCGGTGCTGCCGGTCGGGCCGCCGTAGCCGACGGAGACGATGTCGGCCTGGACGGCGTTGTCGGCGGCGTCCGTCGGGATGCCGGCGGTCATCACGCCCTCGAAGAAGGACCCGATCGAACCGTTGCTGTTGTCGCCGCCGGTACCGAGGACGATCGCGCCCTCCTGGTGCATCGGCTTGTATCCGCCCGCGGTCGGCTCACCCCCGGAATAGGTGGTCGTCAGCCCGCCCGATTGGGCATTTCCGTATTTCAGCGCGAAATGGTCCTGGCCGTTGTTCTTCAGCAGCGCGGTCACGAACGGCAGCGGGCCGGTCCCGGTGTTGGAGGTGTTCTTGCTGTACCCGGCGTCGGACTGGAACAGCCCGTTCTCCAGGTCGGCCTGCACCCAGGGACCCTGCCCGTAGCAGGGCGAGAACCAGCACTCGGTGCCGAAGTTGATGGCGTCCATGTGGCCGTTGCCGGTGTCCATGTTGTTGGTCTCGGCGTTGCCGTAGTCGAAGCAGCAGCGGTTGTTGACGTGCGTGCCCGAGGTCACCATGTACATCCCCTCCGCCTGCCCGTTCACGGCCACGCCCGAGGTGGAGTTGTCGCGGTACCCCATGCCGGCGGAGATCTCCAGGCCGTAGACCTGGTGGCCGCCGGCGGTCACCGGCAGGGCGTCCGCGGGTGCGCCCACATCGGCGGCCCCGGCCCCGCCCGCGCCCTCGATCGTGAGGTCGTTGTGGCGCGGGGACTGGTCGTGGATCTCGGTGATGACGCAGGTCGTACCGGAGCAGAAGGAGTCCTGGGCCGCCGCGTCCGCATACCCGCCGGCGGACAGCGGACCGATGTTCGTCTTCGCCCCGTCCTTGGCGCGCTGCACCTGGTACAGCGGTCCGTTGTACGACGCGTACAGCGCCCGGACCAGGCTGTGCGCGGCGACACAGGGGGTGCCCGCGGCGGCGTAGAGGTCACAGGGCAGCGAACTCGCGGCGGCGGCCGGGGGTGCGCCGGTGCCGAGGAACAGCGCGGCGAGGGTGGCGCAGACGGCGAGGAGGGAGAGGAGGGCGCGGGGTGTGCGGGGGGCGCGCGGGGCGCCGGGGGCGCGGGGGGTTCTCGACGGCACGGTGCACCTCGGGTTCGTCGTGGGGCGAGGTCTGTCCGGAATCCCGAACGTCGTTCGATCGACATGCCGGACCTGTTCGCCTGCGGAATTACTGCGGATTCCAGGAAATGCGCGGGCACGGCACGGGCGATTGCAGGGGCGATTGTTTGTGTACCGTCAAGACACGTCAACCCCCGCCGCACCGGACCATGCCGAGTCTTTACGGGCGCTCTGTGCCAAGCAGTCCGTACCGAGCCGTTCGATAGGAGCCGTTCGTGACGCGCCCGCCGGCCGGTCAGAGGCTGGTGAGCAGACCGTCGAGCGGGGCGGGTATGCGATCGGGATCGAGGGCCTCGACCAGGACACGGCCGTAGTGGATCTTCCGCCCCTTCTTCGTGCCGAGGAAGCGCCGCAACTGCTGCTGTGCGGTGCGGCCCCGCTGCGCGGGCTGACACAGGAAGGTCTTCAGCGCGCGCAGGTCGCCCTCCGCCCGGACCAGTTCCGCCACCCGGGTCACGCCCAGCGCACGGATCAACTCGTCCTCCAGATCCGCCGCGCAGACGAAGAACCCGTGCTGTGCCGCACCGGCCCGGTCCCAGCCGCGGGCGTAGTACGGGCGCTCCCGCTCGTCGCACAGGCCGGTGAGGCGCAGGCCCAGTCCGGCCGGCCCGAGGAGGCCGGCGAACCGCCCGACGTTCATCGCCCCGCCCATCGGCAGGACGCAGACCCCTTCGGCCGCCAGGTCCCGGCCGCGGCCCGCGGCCAGCGCGCCGACCGCCGCCTCGTCGCTCGGCCCTTCGAGCAGGACTGCCGCCCGGACGGACAGCCGTGCGGCCAGCTCCCGCGCGGGGCCTCCGGGCCCACCGGCCGCCCACGCGGTGACCGCCTCCCGGAACGCCCCCATGTCAGCCATGAGCCGAGTCTCCGCCCTTTCCAGGGCCCACGGTAGGGAATTTCCGCGAGCGCGCACCGATCCCTGCGGCCGGCGCCCGCCCGAGACGCCGGCCCCGGCCGCCGTACCGGCTCCGGTGCCGACCCCTGTACCGGCTCCGGGCCCCGACCCTCACCGCCGTACCGGCTCCGGGCCCCGACCGCGTACCGTCGCCGACCCCCTATCGCTGTACCGCTTCCTGTCCACGACCCCCGAGCGCCGTACCGTCTCCGGCTGCCGCTTCCGACCGCCGTACCGCCACCCGTCTCCACCGCCGTACCCCTGCCGTCCCCGCCCCGGCTGCCGTACCTCCACCCCCCTGCCCCACGGCCGCCCGTCCCTCCCCCCGGTACCCGTGCCCCCTGTCCGCCCCCGCCGGGGAAACGCTCGGTTCCTGTCCGGGCCGTCCGGCGTAACCTGTGGCGATGGACGACGAGATGCCCCGGGACCACCGGCCCGGCACACGCATCCGGGTGCTGCTGGCCGAGGACCAGGGCATGATGCGTGGCGCTCTCGCCCTGCTGCTCGGCATGGAGGAGGACATCGAGGTCGTGGCCCAGCTGGGCTCGGGCGACGGCATCGTGGACGCCGTGCTCACGCACCGGCCGGACGTGGCCCTGCTGGACATCGAGCTGCCGGGCATGAGCGGGCTGGACGCGGCGGCCGAGCTGCGGGACCAGGCTCCCGACTGCCGGGTGCTGATCCTCACCACCTTCGGCCGGCCGGGCTATCTGCGCCGGGCCATGGAGGCCGGTGCGGCCGGGTTCCTCGTCAAGGACGGGCCCGTGGAGGAACTGGCCGCGGCGATCCGGCGTGTGCTCACCGGGGAGGCCGTGGTCGATCCGGCGCTGGCGACCGCCGCGCTCAGCGCCGGGCCCAATCCGCTGACGCCCCGTGAGCGGGAGGTGCTCACGGCGTCGGTGGACGGGGCGACCGTCGCCGACATCGCCGGCAGGCTGCGCCTGTCCGAGTCGACCGTCCGCAACTACCTCTCCTCCGCGATCGGCAAGACCCGCACCCGCAACCGCGCCGAGGCGGTACGGGAGGCCCGGCAACAGGGCTGGCTCTGAGCGGGCCCCCCGCACCCCGGTCACTCCGTCACTTCCGGCCTCGCGTGTGCCGCCCCCCTCCAGGCCGACCGTCGCCCACACCGCCGGCAGCCTGCGCCTGCGCCTGTCCGAGTCGACCGTCCGCTCCGAGCGGGGCCTCCCGCACCACGCACCCCGGTCACTTCGTCACGTCCGCGTTCGGAGTCGTCCTTCGGCGCCAGGAACTCCCTGAGCCTTCTGCGGTGTCTGCCCCGCCGCCATGACACCGCGTCAGTAACCCATGGATCGGTCAAGGATTCGTTAGGGGCCCGAAGCAACGGAATAGTTGCCTGTGCATACGAGGTTTACCCAGCACTTATGACACGCGGAAGGCCCCACCCCATGCCAGAGACGACGACCGACCAGCCCACCCGGAAAGCGGGCGGCGCCGTGGTCCCCGTGCTCGCCTTCGCGGGCATCGTGGTCGCGGTGATGCAGACGCTGCTCGTGCCGGTCATCAAGGACCTGCCGCAGCTCCTGGACACCGCCCCCAGCAACGCCACGTGGGTGCTCACCTCGACCCTCCTGTCGGGCGCCGTCGCCACCCCGATCATGGGCCGGCTCGGCGACCTCTACGGCAAGCGCCGCATGCTGGTCCTCAGCCTCGCCGTGATGGTGGTCGGCGCCCTGGTCAGCGCCTTCACCGACCAGCTGCTCACCATGATCGTCGGCCGTACCCTCCAGGGCTTCGCCATGGGCGCGATCCCGCTCGGCATCGGTCTGATGCGCGACATGCTGCCGCGCGAGAAGCTGGGCTCGGCCATGGCCCTGATGAGCTCCTCGATCGGCGTCGGCGGCGGCCTCGCGCTGCCCGCCGCGGCCCTGGTCGCCCAGCACACCGACTGGCACGCCCTGTTCTACGGCGCCGCCGGCCTCGGCGCGCTCGCCATCCTCCTCACCTTCCTCGTCGTCCCCGAGTCCCCGATGCGCGCCGCGGGCTCCTTCGACCTGCTCGGCGCGCTCGGCCTGTCCGCCGGTCTGGTGCTGCTCCTGCTGCCCATCACCAAGGGCAGCGACTGGGGCTGGTCCTCGGGCACGACGCTCGGCCTGTTCGCCGCGGCCGTCGCCGTCCTGCTGCTGTGGGGTCTGTACGAGCTGCGCGTCAAGGCGCCCCTGGTCGACCTGCGCACCACCGCCCGCCGCGAGGTGCTGCTCACCAACCTGGCCTCGATCATGGTCGGCGTCAGCTTCTACGTCGTCTCGCTCGTCCTGCCCCAGCTGCTCCAGCTGCCCACCGCGACCGGCTACGGCCTCGGCCAGTCCATGGTCGTCGCGGGCCTGTGCGTGGCCCCGCTGGGCCTGACGATGATGTTCACCGCCCCGGTGTACGCCCGCCTGTCCGCCCGCTACGGCCCCAAGGTCACCCTGATCACCGGTCTGGTCGTCATCGCGATCGGCTACGGCGGCGGCCTCGGCCTGATGGACGCGGCCTGGCAGACGATCATCACGTCCGTCATCCTCGGCGCGGGCATCGGCCTCGCCTACTCCTCGCTCCCCGCGCTCATCGTCGGCGCGGTCCCGGCCTCGGAGACCGGCGCGGCCAACGGCCTGAACACCCTGATGCGGTCCATCGGCACATCGGTGTCGAGCGCCGTCATCGGCATGGTGCTGGCCAACACCGCGAACAACGTGAACGGCGTCGCCGTCCCGACCATGCACGGGTTCCGGGTGTCCTTCCTGATCGCCACCGCCGCCGTCGCGGTGGGGCTGGTCCTGGCGGTCTTCCTGCCGAGGGCGGCTCGCCCGGCGCAGCACACCCAGCTGCGGGCGAGCAGCGAGGAGGAGGCCAACCTGGAGCGAGCCGAGGAGGTGCTGCGCGGGTTCCGGGGGCGGATCCTGGACGCCGGCGGCACGCCCGTCGCCCGGGCCAAGGTCACCCTGATCGACCGCCGGGGGCGGCAGGCCGGCGCCACCGTCTCCGCCGAGGACGGCAGCTACGCGCTCGCCGTGCCGGCCCAGGGGGCGTACGTGCTGGCCGCTCGGGCCTCCGGCCACGGGCCGCTGGCCTCCTCGGCGACGCACTCCGGTGAGGAGCGGGCCGTCGCCCTGGACCTTTCGCTGCCCGGGGAGACCGTGAACGCCTGACGGGACGCCCCGGTCCGCCGTCCGGCGGTCGCAGCACCGTCCCGGCCGATCGCGCCGGGTCCCCGCGCCCCTTGCACCGCACCCCCTGTCCATGAGTGACGGGGGGTGCGGCAGCATGGGCGCCCGGACCGACGTACGACCGAAAGGCGCTCCATGCCCGCCGCTCCCCAGCCCGAGATCCTGGCCGCGTTCGAGGCGGCGAAGGGGTTCATGCCCCTTGACGAGGGGCTCGCCCTCTACGACGCCGCCGTCACCGCCGGCCGGCTCGGGCTGCCGCTGCTGGAGGTCGGCACGTACTGCGGGCGCTCCACCGTCCTGCTGGCCGACGCCGCGCGCGCGGCCGGGGTCACGGCGCTCACCGTCGATCATCACCGGGGCAGCGAGGAGCAGCAGCCCGGCTGGGACTACCACGACCCGGAGACGGTCGATCCCGAGGTCGGCCTGATGGACACGCTGCCCGCCTTCCGGCGCACGCTGTTCAGGGCGGGGCTGGAGGAGCACGTGGTCGCCCTCGTCGGCCGCTCCCCGCAGATCGCGGCGATCTGGAACTCCCCGCTCGGGCTGGTGTTCGTCGACGGCGGCCACACGGACGAGCACGCCACGGCCGACTACGACGGCTGGGCGCCGCACGTGGCCGAGGGCGGGCTGCTGGTCATCCACGACGTCTTCCCCCACCCGGAGGACGAGTTCACCGGCCAGGCGCCGTACCGGGTGTACCGGCGGGCCCTTGGTTCCGGGGCGTTCGCGGAGGTCTCGGCGACCGGCTCGCTGCGTGTCCTGCGGCGAACGGGAGCGGGGATCTGAGGCCCCGGTTAGAGTCGCAGACGTGTCGTACGTTGGCCCGGACTTCGATCCCCCGCAGCCCCGCCGGCCCCGGCGGCGCCCGCTGACCGTGGCGCTCGCCGCCCTGGTGCCCGGGGCGCTGCTCGGCTGGGTGGTGTACGAGGCGGTCGGCGGCGGTGGCGGTGCGGACCGTACGGCCTCCCCGGCGCCGCGCGGCTCCGCGGTGTCCTCCGCCCCGGCCGCTTCCCCGAGCGGCGGGAACGGCAGAGGCGACAGCGGCGGCGGTGACGACGGCAAGGCGTCCGGCTCGCCCTTCGCCCGGCCGGGCGGCTCCGGCCCGCTGGGGGGGAAGATCGTCGTCATCGACCCGGGGCACAACCCGGGCAACTTCCGGCACACGGCCGAGATCAACCGCCCGGTGGACATCGGGACGAACCGCAAGGAGTGCGACACCACCGGCACGTCCACCAACGACGGTTACACCGAGGCACGGTTCACCATCGACGTGGCGCACCGGCTGCGGGACCTGCTGGAGCGGCAGGGCGCCACGGTGAAGCTCACGCGCGACGGCGACAGTCCGGCGTGGGGTCCGTGCGTGGACGAGCGGGCCCGGATCGGCAACACCGCGCGCGCGGACGCGGCGATCTCCATCCATGCCGACGGCTCCTCCCCCGGCGACCGCGGCTTCCACGTCATCCTGCCGGGTTCCGTGCACGCGGGTGCCGCCGACACCCGTGCCATCGTCGGCCCGTCCCACGATCTCGGGGTGCGCATCGCGGGCGACTTCCTCCGCGAGACGGGGGAGCCGCCCTCCAACTACCTCGGCGACGGTACCGGTCTCGTCACGCGGACGGACCTGGGTGGTCTCAATCTGTCAACGGTTCCGAAGGTGTTCATCGAGTGCGGCAACATGCGCGATAGCAAGGACGCGGCACTGCTGACCAGCGGCGCCTGGCGACAGCGGGCGGCGCAAGGGATCTCTGAGGGAATCGTGAGTTTCCTACGCGCTTCCTGACCGGCGGGCGGAACCGGCCGGACAGCCGGATCTTGCGGACGATAGTGTCTACCGACGACGAGACGACCTACGAAGGACCTGAAGTGAATATCCGCTCCCTCACTAGAGGCGACGGCGTGGTGATCGGAGCAGCGGTGGTGCTGTTCATCGCGTCGTTCCTCAACTTCTACACCTACTCCGGCTTCGGCGCTGAAGTCAGCCGGAGCGCGTGGGACAACCTGGGCATGGGCCTGGGCACCTACATGGGCGCGGTGATCGGTGCCGTTCTCATCGTCGTCAACCGCTGCCTGCCGCAGCCGCGCAAGGTGGCCGGGCTCGACCTGGCCGCGGTCGGCACCGCCTTCGCGATCCTGGCGGCCTGGACGCTGCTGTGGACGCTGATCGACCTCGACAACGTGGACGCCGGCGCCGGTCTCGTCCTCGGGTTCATCGCCGCTCTCGTCCTGTCCGCCGCCGCCATCGCCACCCCGCTGGTGCCCGCCCTCCAGGCCGCCCTGGTCCCGGCCCCCAAGCCGGTCGCCCCGCAGCCCTACGGTGCCCAGCCGCCCGGTGGTTACGGCTACCCGGGCGCCCAGCCGCAGCAGCCCTACGGCGCGCAGCCGCAGCCGGGGCAGCCGTTCGGGCAGCAGCCGCCGGCCGCGCAGGGTGCCGTCCCGGCGCCGCAGCCGGCCGCCGCGGACTTCTCGCCGTTCTGGTTCGCCGTGCCGGTGCCCCGTCCGCTGTTCTCGGAGGACGGTTCGCCGAACCAGATCGCCGAACTGGCGCCGGGCACCTGGTACCTGGCCGTCGAGCAGCGCGGTGCCGCGCTGGTCGCGCAGACCCAGGACGGCCGCCGCGGTGTGCTCCAGGACACCTCGGGCATCCAGCGCGGCTGATCCGCACCACCGCACCGCACCGGCCCCTCGCCCCTTCCGGGCGGGGGGCCGTTGTCGTACAGTCGCCTCCCGGCCGGTAACTGACGCTCCGTCAGGAGGTGGGCGCATGCGGCTCGGTCTCGCACTCGGCTACTGGGGACGCGGTCCGGACGCCGGTCATGTGCCGCTCGCCCGGGAGGCGGAGCGGCTCGGCTACGACTCGGTGTGGACGGCCGAGTCCTGGGGCTCGGACGCCTTCACCCCGCTGACCTGGATCGCCGCCCGGACCTCGACGATCAGGCTGGGGACGGCGGTCGCCCAGATGGCCGCGCGCTCACCGGCCGCCACCGCGATGCACGCGCTCACCCTGGACCACCTCTCCGGCGGACGCGTCCTGCTCGGGCTCGGGCTCTCCGGCCCGCAGGTGGTGGAGGGCTGGTACGGCCGCCCGTTCCCGAAGTCGCCGCTGACCGCGACCCGGGAGTACGTGGACGTCGTACGGCAGGTGCTGCGCCGGGAGGCGCCGGTGGCGGTGGACGGGCGCTTCCACCCGCTGCCCTACCGGGGCCCGGACGGCACCGGCCTCGGCAAGCCGCTCAAGCCGATCACCCATCCCCTGCGCCGCGACCTCCCCGTCCTGCTGGGCGCCGAGGGCCCGCGGAACGTCGCCCAGACGGTCCGGATCGCCGACGGCTGGCTGCCGCTGTACTGGGCGCCGAGCCGCCCCGAGGTGTACGGGGACGTGGTGCGCGCGTTGCCGGAGGGGTTCATGGTGGCTCCGCTGGCCCGGGTGCAGGTGTGCGACGACGTGGCCGAGGCGCTGCTGCCCGTCAAGGCCATGCTCGGCTTCTACATCGGCGGGATGGGGCACGCGGCCCGCAACTTCCACGCCGACCTGATGGCCCGCATGGGGTACGAGGCCGAGGCCCGGCGGATCCAGGAGCTGTTCCTCGCCGGGCGCCGGGAGGAGGCCGTGCTGGCCGTGCCGGACGCCTTCGCCGACGAGATCTCCCTGGTCGGTCCGCGCGAACGCGTCGCCGAGCGGCTGGAGTTGTGGCGCCGGGGCCCGGTGACGGACCTGCTGGCCCTGTCACCGGACCCGCACAGCCTGCGGGTGCTGGCCGAGCTGAACTCCTAGCCCTTGGTGAGCTGGGAGGCGGAGGGTACCTGGTCCTTGACCGGGGCACCGGCGCTCTTGCCCGCGTCCTTGACACCGCCGATGACGTCGCTGAACGAGTTCACCGCGTTCTCGTCGCCCTTGCGGAGCTTGGACGGCAGGTTCTTCAGGGCCTCGATGCCGTTGCTGAGGGGCGCGAGCGCCTTGGAGAGGGTCGGGTCGGCCTTGGCGTCCTTCTGGGCCGCCTTGAGCCGGTTGTAGGTGAAGGCACCGGCGAGACCGGCCTTGACCAGGGCGGTCTTGCGGCCCTTGGCGCCCTTCTTGAACTTGCCTTCCTTCCAGGGCTTGACGATCCAGTGGTAGGTCGCGCCGGCGGCGAGGCCCGCGTCCAGCACGAAGCGGGTCTTGGCGAACCTGCGCTTCTCCGCGGACGTGGTCGGGCTGGGACTGTCGACGGCGGGAACGGCCTGTGCCGCCGAGGTGTCCTTCGTGCTGTTCTTCTCGCTGCCTCCACAGGCGGTGGCACCCGCCACCAGGGCGCAGCACAAGGTGAGCGCCACGACGAGGCGCCGTATCGGTACGGGCACGGAGTCCTCCGGACGTGTCCTCCCCGAGCGGTCTGCTTCCTCCGGCAGCCTCGTCCGGGGCGTCGGGGTGCGCCACCTGGGGGACGCCGTCCGGGTGGTGTCCGGGCCGGGTCCGGGTCCGCTCCGGGCTTCCTGGGGGGTTTCACGGCACACCGCCCGGCAATCCGGAGAGTATGTCCCCTCGATATCGCAACGGCGCGAACCAGGCCGGGACGGTCATCGCGGTCGTCGCCGACATCATGGCGCTGATCCTCGGCCTGTGGATCCTGATGTACCTGTTGGACGCGAACCGGGCCAACAGCCTGGTCCAGTTCGTCCATGACGCGGCCTCCTGGCTGGCCGGCTGGTCCCACGACCTCTTCACCTTCGACGAGGCCTGGGCCCGGGTGGTCGCCGGATACGGGCTCGCCGCGGTGGTCTACCTGTTCGTGGGCCACGCCATAGCCAACCGGATGCACCGGCACTGACCCGGGCGGACGGCCGGGCCGGCCCCTCGCGGGGTCAGCCGCAGCAGTCCGGGTCCAGTCCGGCCGGCAGGTGGTCCCCGCCGAACACCGCGCACGTGGCGTCGTGGCCGCCCAGCGCGGCCACGGCCAGCAGCAGCGAGCCGGCCGTCCAGGTGGTCAGCTCGCGAGGCCAGACGGCGTCGTCGTCGAAGACGTAGCCCGTCCAGTACAGGCCGCTGTCCGCGTCCCGCAGGTGCTGGATGGACTGGAGGATCTCCAGGGCCCGGTCGGACTCGCCCATCACCCACAGGGCCAGGGCGAGTTCGCTGGACTCGCCGCCGGTCACCCAGGGGTTCGGGACCACGCAGCGCACCCCGAGGCCGGGGACGACGAACCGGTCCCAGTCCGCCTCGATGCGGGCCTTGGCCTCCGCTCCGGTGAGCGCGCCGCCGAGGACCGGGTAGTACCAGTCCATCGAGTAGCGGTCCTTGTCCAGGAAGCGCTCCGGGTGGCGGCGGATCGCGTGGCGGAGGGACCCGGCGGCCAACTCCCAGTCCGGCTGCGGCTCCTCGCGTTCCTCGGCGATGGCGAGCGCGCACCGCAGGGCGTGGTGGACGGAGGAGCTGCCCGTCAGCAGCGCGTCCGTCGTCGCGGTGCCGTCGTCCTCCCGGCGCCAGCCGATCTGACCGCCGGGCTGCTGGAGCCGCAGCACCCATTCGACGGCGGCGTAGACGGTCGGCCACATGCGGTCCAGGAACGTGTCGTCGCCCGTGGACAGGTAGTGGTGCCAGACGCCGACGGCTATGTAGGCGACGAAGTTGGACTCGCGGGCACGGTCGGTGACCTCGTCGTGGGCGCCGTCGGCGTAGGCGGCGTACCAGGAGCCGTCCTCGTTCTGGTGCCGGGCGAGCCAGCAGTACGCCCGCTCGGCGGCCTCGTGCTCACCGGCCGCGTCCAGGGCCATCGCGGCCTCGGTGTGGTCCCACGGGTCGAGGTGATGCCCGCGGAACCACGGGATCGCGCCGTCCTCCCGCTGCACGGCCAGGATGCCGGCGACGGTCGCGGCGGCCTGCTCGGCGGTGAGGACCCCGGGCAGGACGAGGTGTTCTGTCCGGGGGGTGGTCACTCGGCGGCCACCCCGTCGGTCTCGGCGAGCCGGGGCAGGTGCGGCTTGGTCGCGTAGACCACGAAGCTCTTGCCGATCAGCGGGTTGAGCGCCTGCTCGGCGAGCCGGGTCGCGAGCGGCTTCTTCATGATGTCCCAGACCAGCAGCTTGTGGTACGCCCGCACCGGCAGCGCCTTGTCGTTGTCGACGCCGAACGCGCACTTCAGCCACCAGTACGGCGAGTGCAGCGCGTGCGCGTGGTGGCTGCCGTACGGCTTCAGCCCGGCCCCGCGGACCTTCGCGACCAGCTCGTCGGCCTTGTAGATGCGGATGTGGCCGCCCTCGACCTCGTGGTAGGCGTCGGACAGCGCCCAGCAGACCTTCTCGGGGCCGTGGCGCGGCACGGTGATCGCGATGCGCCCGCCCGGCCTGAGCACGCGGACCATCTCCGCGAGCACGCCCTTGTCGTCGGGGATGTGCTCCATCACCTCGGAGATGATGACGACGTCGAAGGACTCGTCGGGGAAGGGCAGGGCGAGGGCGTCGCCCTCCATCGCCGTGGCGGTGGCGCCCTCCGGTGCCTCCCCGGCCTCCTTCATCGCCGCGAACCACTTGGCGACCTCGCGGATCTCCTCGCCGTTCTGGTCCAGGGCCACGACCTGGGCGCCGCGCCGGTAGCACTCGAAGGCGTGCCGGCCGGCTCCGCAGCCGAGGTCCAGGACACGGTCGCCGGGGGCGAGCGGGAACCGGGAGAAGTCGACGGTCAGCACGTGGCCCTGCTTTCGGAGGAGACGCCTGCAACACTTGCCGGGGCCGCGGAGCGGCCGGGGGTCTGGGCCGCGGAGCGGCTCGGGGAGTGGCCCGCGGAGCGGGCGATGGCCTCCCGGTAGTGGGCCACGGTGCCCTCGGCGGCGCGGGCCCAGGTGAAGCGGTCCAGCACCCGCCGACGGCCCGCCCCGCCGAGGCGCACCCGCAGCTCCGGGTCCCCGAGCAGCCGGTTCAGCCCGGCGGCCAGTGCTCCCGCGTCACCGGGCGGTACGGCCACGCAGGTCTCGCCGTCCGGCCCCGCGACCTCGGGGATCGCGCCGCCGGTGGTGGCGACCAGCGGGGTGCCGGTGGCCATGGCCTCGGCGGCGGGCAGCGAGAAGCCCTCGTACAGGGACGGTACACAGGCCACCTGGGCGGAACGGATCAGGTCGACCAGCTCGGCGTCGGAGATGCCCTTGACGAAGTCGACGGCGCCTTCGAGGCCGTACCGCTCGATCGCCTGCGCGACGGGGCCCTCCTGCGGGCGCTTGCCGACGACGACGAGGTGGGCGGCGGGGTGCTCGGTGCGGACCTTGGCGAGTGCCTCCACGAGGAACACCAGCCCCTTCAGCGGCACATCGGCGCTGGAGGTGGTGACGATCCGGCCCGGCACCTCGGCGACGGCCGGGTCCGGCGCGAACAGGTCGGTGTCGGCGCCGATGTGGACGACGTGGACCCGCTCGTCCCGGACGCCGAGGTGGTCCACGATCTCCTGGCGCGAGCTGCCGGAGACGGTGAGGATCGAGGGCAGCCGGCGGGCGACGCGCTTCTGCATGCGGGTGAAGGCGTACCAGCGGCGCACCGAGTAGCGGCGCTGCCAGGTGTCGGCGGCGTCCAGTTCCAACTGCCGGTCCACGGTGATGGGGTGGTGGACCGTGGTGACCAGGGGCGCGCCGATGTCGCCCAACAGGCCGTAGGCGAGGGTCTGGTTGTCGTGGACGACGTCGAACTCACCGCGCCGGGCGCGCAGATGCCGGCGCGCGCGCAGCGAGAAGGTCAGCGGCTCGGGGAAGCCGCCGGTCCACATGGTCCCGACCTCCAGGGCGTCGATCCAGTCCCGGTACTCCTCCCGCTTCGGGGTGCGGAAGGGGTCGGGCTGGCGGTAGAGGTCGAGGCTGGGCAGCTCGGTGAGGGTGAGACCGGGGTAGCCCTCGTCGAGGACGGGGTACGGCTGGGAGCCGATGACCTCCACGCGGTGGCCGAGGCGGGCCAGCTCCCGCGAGAGGTGTCGTACGTAGACGCCCTGGCCCCCGCAGAACGGGTTCCCTTTATAGGTGAGGAGCGCGATGTCGAGCGGTCGTCCGCCGTCGGCAGCGGGTTCCTGGTCGGCACCCGCTTCCCGGGCCTCAGCGGTCACTCCGTGCCCCCTTCTGCCTGCACTGTCCCGCGAGACTACGACGGGACGCTAATCTAGAACAAGTTTCAGACTTGATCGTTCAGGAGGCTCTGAATCTACCGGCAGGTAGGGGCGCTGTGAGCAGTGGATCAGGTGATTCGCGCCACGGCGCGCCCCCTGTCATCCTGTCCGATCACGAGCCCAACAGACGGCCTCACCGACTGTCACGGAACGGGGACCCATGCCTGCGGAAGCCAGCACCTCGCGTCCGGCCTCGCCCCTCACCGAGCGGCAGGAGGCCCGCCGCCGCAGGATCCTGCACGCGAGCGCGCAACTGGCCAGCCGGGGCGGGTTCGACGCCGTCCAGATGCGTGAGGTCGCGGAGTCGTCGCAGGTGGCTCTCGGCACGCTGTACCGCTACTTCCCGTCCAAGGTGCATCTCCTGGTCGCCACCATGCAGGACCAGCTGGAGCACATGCACGGAACCCTGCGCAGGAAGCCCCCGCCGGGCGACACGGCCGCCGAGCGGGTCGCGCAGACCCTGATGCGGGCCTTCCGCGCCCTCCAGCGCGAGCCGCACCTGGCCGACGCGATGGTCCGCGCCCTCACCTTCGCCGACCGCAGTGTCTCGCCCGAGGTCGACCAGGTCTCCCGTCAGACGACGGCGATCATCCTGGACGCGATGGGCCTGGCGGACCCCACCCCCGAGCAGCTCTCCGCGGTCCGGGTCATCGAGCACACCTGGCACTCGGCCCTCATCACCTGGCTGTCGGGCCGTGCCTCCATCGCCCAGGTGAAGATCGACATCGAGACGGTGTGCCGGCTGATCGACCTGACGGAGCCGGCGGGGCGCGGATGACGCGGCCACGGGAAGACCGCGGGGCACACAAAGAACCCGGGCACGGGAAGAGCCCGGGGCACATGAAGGACCTACGAGACGGGTTCCCTTCGCCGGTATGGTCCGGATCAGGTCCTAGGGGTCGCCGTCCGGCCTGACTGCTGCCTTTCAGCCTCTCAGCCCTACCGTCGCTGTCGGCCCGGGCGTATGCCTGCGCATCCCGCCTGAGTCGGCTACTCCGGTCGGACTCCCTCACTCGTCCCGTAGGCTGATACCAGGATAGAACGGATATCCCACGACGGAACCCCCTCATTTCCGACCAATTCCCCCCAAAAATGCCACCCCAGGGTCAGCCGACCAAGGTCAGCCCTCGTGGGTCTTCCGCTCCCGCTCGTGCGTGCCCTCGCTGCAACAGGCGCACAGGATCTCGAAGCCGCTCGCCGGCTCGGCACCGTAGCCGTGCCGGTCGAAGAGCTCGATCAGGGCGTCGAGGTCGGCCACCTCGCCCGCGTTCACCGTCGCGGTCAGCGTCGTCAGCTCGGAGGCCTGGAAGAGCAGGAGTTCCTCGAAGACGGGGTATTCGCGCCCCTCGATGCCCCGGTGCCCCTTCGGCTCCCCGTCGTGGACGACGATCTCACCGAAGCGGCGTCCGCCGGTCACCGGCACGTTCATCACCCGGCCGCGCGTCGGACAGAGCCGGTCGATCCAGACGACCTCCCGCTCCCCGTCCGTGTCCAGCCGGACGCACGCGGGCCCGAACCGCCCGTTGATCTCGCCCTCCCCCGGCGGCAGTTGGATACCGAAGCCCTCCCAGGCGTCCCTGGCCGTCGCCCAGTCGCGCTGGATGGTCGCCGCGATGCCGAGGTTCCAGTACGCCGGATCGCCCTCACCCCGCGGAGCCCGGGCGGCGGCCTCGCGCCCCAGCTCGTACGCCTTCCCCCCAGTTGCGCAGGAACTTGTGGGCGAGCGCGGCGTCGTACCACCACACCGGGCTCTTCGACGTGTCCGGGTAGTGCGCGAGGACCCGCTCGAACAGCCCGGCGGCGGTCGGCCAGTCCTCGGCGTCCCAGGCCTCGTACGCCTGGACGATCAACTGCCCGGCCTCGGACTTGTCCACTCTTCCCCACCCTGCTCGCCGCGACGCGGTACACCGGAACCGCAGGAGCGTACCCCTCGTCTCCCCCCACCCGACGTGCCCCGGCGGTCCCCGGGGCCCATCGCCCGGAGGGCCGGCCGGCTGAGATCGCCGGTGTTCCGTGCGGGGAAGAGCCGGCCGCCCGGCGCACGAGGAACGGGGCGGAGATGACGCAGAAAGAGCGGAAGCCCGTGCGGTGGGAGGTCCTGGAGCGCTGCGGGCGCCAGGACGTGGAGGAGGCGCCCCAGGGCGTCCCGTGCGGTCCGCCCTGGGCGCCGTCCAACGGGGGTGGAGGCCGACCCGGTCGCCGCCGTCCCCGCCCCGTCGCCGGGTGCCGCCGCCGCGCTGGACGAGCAGCGGCACCTCCACGCGTCCGGTATCTCCCTCTCCGACGACAAGGACGAGTTCCTGGTCCTGCCTCCCGTGTCCGTCGTGACACGGGTACTGCCGCCGTGCCCTACTCCTCGGGCGGGAACACCGCCTCCCCGCTGCCCAGCAAGGTGATCACGATCGCCTCCACCGGGCAGTTCTCGGCCGCCGCCAGGATCTGCTCGGCCGCGTCCGTGTCCGGTTCCGCCGGGTGGGACTGGCGGGCCGAGTCGAGGCGGAAGTCGTCCGGGGCGTGGTGACGGCACTGGGCCGAGCCGATGCACAGCGACCGGTCGACCTCGACGTGCCAGCGGTCGCCCATGGGCTAGGCCCCCGCCGGAAGGTGGATCATCTTGTGCTCCAGGTACGCGCCGTACCCCTCCGGGCCGAACTCCCGCCCCAGGCCGGAGTTCTTGTAGCCGCCGAACGGGCCGAGCATGTCCAGGCTGAAGGTGTTGACGGAGTAGGTGCCGGTGCGGACCTGCCGGGCGATGTCGACGCCGTGCTCGACGTCCGCCGTCCACACGCTGCCGGAGAGGCCGTAGTCCGAGTCGTTGGCGATCTTCACCGCCTCGGACTCGTCGCCGTACGGCAGCAGGCAGATGACCGGGCCGAAGATCTCCTCGCGGGCGACGCGCATCGCGTTGTCGACGTCGCCGAAGAGGGTGGGTTCGACGTACCAGCCGCGCTCCAGTCCGTCCGGACGGCCGCCGCCGGTGAGGATCTTGGCGCCCTCCTCCTGGCCGATGCGGATGTAGTCCAGGTTGCGCTGCTGCTGGCGCCGGGCGACCAGCGGGCCGACCTGGGTGGCCGGGTCGAGCGGGTCCCCGACGACGAGGGCGCGGGCCGCCTGCGCGAAGGCGTCGGCGAAGTCGGCGTAGCGGGCGCGCGGGACGAGGATGCGGGTCTGGGCGACGCAGGCCTGCCCGTTGTTCATCCAGGCCGCCGGGACGATCCCGGAGACGGCCGCCTCCAGGTCCGCGTCCGGCAGCACCAGCGCCGCCGACTTGCCGCCCAGCTCCAGCGTGACCCGGGTCAGCCGGCGCGCGGCGACCTCCATCACGCGCTTGCCGGCCGGGACCGAGCCGGTGAAGGAGACCTTGTCGACGCCGGGGTGCCCGACCAGGTACTCGCTGACCTCGCGGTCGGCGGGGAGGATGGACAGCACGCCCTCGGGCAGGCCCGCCTCGCGGGCGATCTCGCCCAGCAGGTACGCGTCCAGCGGGGACTCCGGGGACGGCTTGAGGACGACCGTGCAGCCGGCCAGCAGCGCGGGCGCCAGCTTGGCGGCGGCGACGAACTGCGGGACGTTCCACGGGACGACGGCGGCGACCACGCCGACCGGTTCGCGGCGGACCAGGAGCGGGCCCAGGACGCCGTCCCGGCGCTCCTCGTGGGTGAAGTCCCGGGCGACCCGGATCGCCGCGTCCCACACCATCATCGCGCCGAGCGCCTGGGCGAGGACGCTCCAGGAGTACGGCGAGCCGTTCTCGGACGAGATCACCCGGGCGATCTCCTCGTGCCGGGCGGCGATGCCGTCCTTGATGCGCGTGACGACCTCGATCCGCTCCTCCAGGCCGGCGCGCGGCCAGGGGCCCTCGTCGAAGGCGCGGCGCGCGACGGCCACGGCCCGGTCGACGTCCGCCCGGGAGGCGTGCGGCACCCGGCCGATGACCTCCTCGGTGTGCGGTGAGATCACCTCGATGACGTCCCGGCCCAGCGGGTCGGTCAACTCCCCGCCGATGAACAGCTGTCCGTGTTCCACGAGCTCGGTCATGGCCGACTGCCTCCCGCCGCACCGCACCGCATCCATCGTTTCTGACACTGTTTCAGAACTGATATCAGTTCTAGTTATAGTGGGCAATGGCCCTGGGGGTGGCGGGGCGGACGGGTGGAGGGGCGGAGAGCGGATGGCGACGACGTTCGATCACGGCGGGGGCGTACGGTCCGTCCGGGTGCCCATCCCGGACAACCCCCTCGGCCACACGCTGGTGTACGTGGTGGACACCGGCCGGGGCCCGGTGCTGATCGACACCGGCTGGGACGACCCCGGCTCCTGGGACACGCTGGTGGCGGGGCTCGCGGCCTGCGGTACGGCGGCCGGGGAGGTCCACGGCGTCGTCATCACCCACCACCACCCGGACCACCACGGTCTGTCGGCACGGGTCCGCGAGGCGTCCGGCGCCTGGGTGGCGCTGCACGCGGCCGACGCGGCGATCGTGCGCCGGACGCGCCGGACCCGGCCGCAGCGGTGGTTCTCGTACATGGCGGCCAAGCTCACGGCCGCCGGGGCACCCGAGGAGCATGTGGCGCCGCTGCGGACACCCCGCGCCCGCACCCTGCCCGGCCTCTCCCCCGCCCTGCCGGACCGGGAGATCGTCCCCGGCGAACTCCTGGACCTGCCGGGCCGGCGGCTGCGCGCCCTCTGGACCCCGGGGCACACGCCGGGCCATGTCTGCCTGCACCTGGAGGAGGAGCACCCGGCCCGACTGCCCGGCCGGGGGCGCCTGTTCAGCGGCGACCACCTGCTGCCGGAGATCACCCCGCACATCGGCCTGTACGAGGACCCCGACGACGCGACGGTCACCGATCCCCTCGGTGACTACCTCGACTCCCTGGAGCGGATCGGCCGGCTCACCCCCGCCGAGGTCCTCCCGGCCCACCAGCACCCCTTCACCGACGCCCCGGGTCGCGTCCGGGCGCTGCTCGACCACCACGAGAGCCGTCTGGCGGGCCTCCTCACCCTCCTCGCCGAGCCCCTCACCCCCTGGCAGCTCGCCGAGCGCATGGCATGGAACCGCCCCTGGGCCGACATCCCCCACGGCTCCCGCACCATCGCCGTCTCGGAGGCGGAGTCCCACCTGCGCCGCCTGGTGAAACTGGGCCGCGCGGAACCGGTGCCGGGGAGCGAGCCGGTGGCGTACGTAGCGGTGTGAAGCACCTCCCGTTCGGCGGGCCGACCCCCCGGGCGGCGCCGGTCCGTCGAGGCCGTCAGGTCAGTCCAGCCCCGCCGCCTCCCGTTCCGTCCGTGTCAGCGGCGGGCCCGGCAGGGGGCCCTTGCGGGGGCCGAAGGAGAGGGTCCAGAGCATGTCCGGGGCGAACAGGCGGGCCGCCGGGGTGCGCAGGCTCATGACGTCCAGCAGGCCGCGCAGGGCGCGCGGGTTCTGGGAGCCGGCGGCCACGGCCCTGTCGACGTAGGCGGTGAGGAGGCGTTCGACGGCGGTCGGCGGCTGGGGCGCGGCCCCGGGGTAGTAGGCGTCCTGGCCGACCGCGAGGTGCCACGCGTTGCCGACCGGCCGGGCCACCGCGCGCTGGATCCGGCGGGCGGTGCCGGGCGCGGTGGGGCCGTACCGGTCGAGGGTCCGGCCGAGGGCGAGCGCGCTCTGCGCGGCGACGGACAGGCCGTGGCCGTAGACCGGGTTGTAGCCGGCGACGGCGTCCCCGAGGACGGCGAAGCCCTCCGGCCAGGTCCCGGCCTTCTCGTAGAAGCGCCGGCGGTTGGCCGTGCTGCGGGTGGTCACCGGGTCGGTCAGCGGCTTCGCCTGCGCCAGGAGCCGGCCGATGACCGGGTCCTTCAGGCCGGTGAGCGCGAAGTGCTCGAACGCGTCCGGGTCGGCGGAGGGTTCACCGCCCCGGGTGCCGGAGAGCGTGACCAGCCAGCGGTCGCCCTCGACCGGTACGACGACCCCGCCCCGGCCGGGTGCCCCGCGCGGGTCGGCCTGCACGTTCACCACCGGGTAGCGCAGCACCGCCGTGGCGTCGGGGGCCGCGTAGACACGGCTGGCGTAGGCGACGCCCGCGTCGACCACGCGCTCCTCGACCGGCGCGTGGCCCAGGGCCCGCAGCCAGGTGTCCGCCTGGGAGCCGCGCCCGCCGGCGTCGATCACCAGGTCGGCGTACAGCGGGTCACCCCCGGGCAGGCGGACCCCGGTCACCCGGTGGCGGTCGCCGGTCAGGCCCGCCACCCGGGTCCCGTCGCGCAGGGTGATCCGGCGCCGGGCGAGGACGTCGGCGCGGATCACCGCGTCCAGCAGGTCCCGGCTGCACACGACCATGTGGTGCCGGGAGTCGGTGAACCGCCGGAACCACTGCCCGGAGGGCGCCTTGCTGACCAGGTCCCGCATCACCCCGATGAGCCCGGCGCCCCGGGCGGTCAGCTCCCCGGTGACGCCCGGCAGCAGTTCCTCCAGCGCCTCCACCCCGCCGGACCACAGCAGATGGGCGTGCCGTGCCTGGGGCAGGCCCTTGCGCGGCTCGGGGCCCGCGGGCAGCCGGTCGGCCTCCACGACCGTCACCTCGTGGAAGCGGCTGGCGAGCACGGACGCGGCGAGCATGCCGGCCGTGCTGCCGCCGATGACGAGCGCGGTACGGCGGCGGGTGGGTGTGTCAGGCATGGGAGGTGAGACCTTCCGTGGCGACCGCCTGCCGGCGGAACCGTTCGATGGCCGCCGCGTGGTTCCGCAACGCGTGCGCGACCGACTCCAGTTCGCTGTCGGGGACGAAGGCGGGCCCGGCCCGCCCCGCCGGCAGCGGACGGGCACGGCCGTCGGGCGCGTGCAGCGTGTCGGCCGCGACCAGGATGTCCACCGCCGCCGCGATGCCCCGCGCCACGGACTCGGGGTAGCCCGCCGCCGTCGCCGCCGTCCGCGTCCGCTCGCGCCGTGTCTCGCACAGGAGCGGGGCGAGCTTGAGCAGCCCGTCGTTGATGGCGGCCCGGCGCAGCTCCAGACGGAGGGCGGCACCGCTGACCCGGCCGGTCGCGGGCGCCGCCGGGGCGGTGACGGCCAGCATGATCTGCCACAGCGGCTTCAGCCGCCGGTGGGTGCGCACCAGCCGCCGGCGCTCCGCCGCCCACGGCCCGGCCTGCCCGGCGATGAAGCCGACGGCCACCAGGACCGCCTCGGCGATGGCGAACGGCGGGGCGGCGTACGTCGACAGCCAGTCCCAGTCCCGGCCGCTCCACCGGGCGCCGATCGCCGCGAGCTTGGCGACGTCGAAGAGGAGCCCGAGGGCGTAGGCCACCTGGAGGAGGATCACCGCCCGGCGCAGCCAGGTGTCCTCGACCTCCCGGTACCAGGCCCACAGCATGCCCGCCGCGACCAGCGCGGACACCAGGTGGGCGAGGAGGTAGAGCAGCACGAACTCGCGCATCCAGGGTGTGCCGGCGTAGTACGTGTCGAGGTCGCGCGTGCGCTCCGCCCGGTGGTCGCCGAGCAGGAACGTCGTCCACAGGCCGACGGTGATGGCGGTGTACGCCACCCGGACCAGGCGGGTGCGCCGGCGACGCACGGCGGACGGCGGCTCCCGCCAGGTGATGATGAGCCACAGGCAGGCACCGCAGTACGCGGTCAGCAGCGAATAGACCCAGAGTCCGGCGAAGTTGGGGATGCCGGCCAGCACGTTGATGCGGTGCAGGTTGGCCGGTGGCAGCGAGGCGAAGCAGACCGCGCCGATGCCGAGCAGCAGGGCGGTGGCCCGCAGGATCGGGTCCTGCCAGGCCCGCCGCAGCAACGGCAGCTTGATCACGAAGGCGACGGCGAGCAGGGCGGCCGGGACCGCGTAGGCGGCGAAGGAACCGCTGATGTCCCAGCGCATCAGGGTCCGCCGATGTTGCCCAGTGAGGACGACAGCCGGTCGGTGAGGGTGTCCTGGGTCATCCGGCCGGCCGCGCCCGGCCCCACGACCTTGGAGAACTTCGCGGCGAGGCGCAGCCCGCACTCCTCGGCCTCCCACTCGGCCTCGGCCGCCGCCGCGGCGGGCGAGCGGGTGGCCATGGCGACCACCCGGTCCCAGGGGACGTCGTCCTCGGCGCGGGAGAGCAGCCGACGGGCGGCGGCGGGCAGGCCGGAGGGGTAGTGCACGTCCAGCGTGCCGTAGTGGATGTGCCCGATCTCGTGCCCGGCGATGACGAACTTGTGCGGGTCCGGGGCCCGGTCCTCGACGACGACGATGTAGTCCTCGTCCCGGGCGAGGGTGATCCCGGAGACGTCCAGGCCCGGCGGGAAGGCGACGAACTTCAGCCGGACCGGGCGGTCGAGCTGCGGGCTGAGCGTGGCGCACAGCGCGTGCAGGAACGCCTCCGGGCCGGTCGGCGGGGTGAGGGTGCGGACGGTGTCGCGTACCAGCCGGTCGAGGAAGCGCCTCGGGGACCTGGAGTGCTTCGGCGGGGGCGCCGGCCGCGGGTACGGCGCCGGCTTCGGGGCCTTGGCGCTCGGTTCACGCACGCCCGGCGTCCTCCGCCCGCTCGGAGGCGATGATCATCTCGGCCAGGTCGGCGAGGGTGGCGAGCTGCCGGGCGTTCATCTGCGGGGCCCGGGCGGCCAGTCGCACCAGCCCGCTCTCGCGCAGCCGCAGCAGCGGGTCCGCCTCCGCCTCCAGGCTCTGCAACACCGGTTGCAGCGCCTCGTGCAGCGCCTCCGGCTCGTCCGCCGTGAAGAAGCCCGCGGGCAGGCCGAAGAACCGGCGCAGCCGGTCGGTGTGTTCCAGGCTCGGCATCCCGCTCTTGCGCCACTCGCTGAGCCACTGCCGGCTGGTTCCGGCGATCCTGGCCAGCTCGTCCAGCGAGTACCGCTTGCCGTCCGGCCGGCGCCGGGTCTCCCGGATGAAGTCCAGCCGCTGGCGCACGCGTTCGGCCAGGCAGCTCTCGGGGGCCCGGCCGCCGGAGAGCAGGTCGACGACGACGCCGACGGGGATGCCCGTGCGGTGGGAGAGGCCGGCCACGTCCAGGACCTCCGGCAAGCGTCCGGGCCGGCCGGTCAACTCGCCGAGCCGGTTGAGGACATCGGCCAGCGAGGCGTAGGCGTCACTCACCGAGGTCCCCCCTGGGCGTGTCGTCCGTTCGGTGGCTGGGCTGACGGCGAGGCTACCCGTTCGCCCGTTCGGCGACCAGACGTGACAACGCTCCCTGCCTAATTAGGCAGCTATCGTTGACAGTTAGGGGCGCCGTGGGTGAGGATCACGGCACGGAGAGCAAGATTCCGACCCGCCTCGGGTGCCGCGCACGGGGGAAGCGGCACCCGAGGCGCCTCCGTGCCCGCCTTCGGGCCGGGGACGTCCGCGAGGGCTTCCCGCCGACGCGGAGCGCCACGTCCCACCCGGTCCGACAGCCCGATGCGGTGCCGGAACGCGCATTCCGGTCGCGGCGTCCCGACCCGGACCACGGACCCCCTGACCGCCCTGGCGCGGCTCACGGGCCGGCCCGGGTCACCAGAGCCCGCCGCCCGCGAACAGCCCCGTCACGGTCACCGCTGCCGCGGCACCGGGCGCCGTCACCCCACGCCCGGCCGCCCGCGCCCCCCGCACCCTGACCGCCGCCCCCCATCCGCCCGGCAACTCGCCCCCGCCGTCGACGGAACGGGCCACCGGCGGCGGCTCCCGCACCGGACCGGTCCCCGCCGGCAGCGGGCCGCCACGTCCAGTGCGCCCACCCCGCCGCGACCGGCCGCCCGGCCGACCCGTGCCGCGATCCCGCCACCCGGTGACCCCGTCTCCCCGGGGCCCTGGTGGCCGTGACCCCGGTCACCCCGTCCGGGTGCGCACGGCCACCCCTCGGCCCGCGCGGGGCGGCCGGTAAAGTGGCGCGGGTCGTCATCACACCCGTACGGGGGGAAGCCGGTGCAATTCCGGCGCTGACCCTCCCCCGGCTCCCGGCCGCGCTCGCGCCGGGGGCGCCCCCATCCGTGTGCCGCCAGCGAGGCGGTGAGCCGGACCGCCCCGGACGGGACGTTGACCGGCTCGCGTGCGTCGGCGGCCCGCCGCGCACGGCACCGTCGAGGTCTACGGAGCCGAGCCGCCCGGGGTGTCACCCGTGCGCCGCCCGGCTCCCCGCAGGAGAGGCAGTCGCCGACCATGAACGTCCGCCGCAGCGCCGCGGCTCTCGCCGCCGTAGGCGTGCTGGCCGCCGCCGCGCCCGCCACGGCCGCCGAACCGTCCCCGTCGCCGAAGGCGACGGTCCCGTCCGGGCTGTACGGCAAGGGAGACCCGACGTACGACGGCGTGTGGCGGCAGTCGCTGACGCTCCTCGCCCAGCGGACCCTCGGTTACCGGCCGGCCGCCGCGGCCGTGGACTGGCTCACCGGCCAGCAGTGCGCGAACGGCTCCTTCGCCGCCTTCCGCGCCGCCCCCGCCGAGCCGTGCGACGCCAAGGTCAAGGCCGACACCAACAGCACGGCCGCCGCCGTCCAGGCCCTCACCGCGGCCGACGGGCACGGCATCGCCGTCGGCAAGGCCGTGGACTGGCTGAAGTCCACGCAGAACGAGGACGGGGGCTGGGGCTACTACCCCGGCGGCCCCAGCGACACCAACTCCACCTCCGTCGTCATCGGCGCGCTCACCGCGGCCGGCACCGACCCGGCGGACGTCCGGAAGTCCGGCAAGTCCCCCTACGACGCCCTGCCCGCCTGGTCCATCCCCTGCGACCAGGACGGCGGCGGCGCCCTCGCCTACCAGGCGGACAAGAAGGGCCAGCTGCTCCCCAACGCGGACGCCACGGCGGCCGGCCTGCTGGGCGCCCTCGGCAAGGGCTTCGTGGCGCGGGCCGGCAAGGCCCCGGCCCGGGACACCTGCGCCGAGGCGCGCACCCGCATCCAGGTCGCCGACAACGCCGGCGCCTACCTGGCGGCGGCCGTCGCCAAGACCGGCCACCTCACGTCCGCCCTGCCCGGCGCCGAGGACCAGCCCGACTTCGGCAACACCGCCGACGCCGTCGTCGCGCTCGCCGCGGACGGCCGGACCGAGCCGGCCAAGAAGGCCTACGCCTGGCTGGAGAAGAACGCCGGCCCGTGGGCGACGCAGAACGGCCCGGCCGCGTACGCCCAGCTGATCCTCGCCGCCCACGCGCTCGGGCAGCAGCCGGGCGACTTCGGCGGCACCAGCCTGGTCCGCTCCCTCAACGCGCTCGGCCCCGCCCCGCACATGGACTCCGCCGCCGAGCACGAGGAGAAGTCCGACGACGACTCCGGCACGGGCGTCTGGTGGATCGTCGGCGTCGGCCTCGTCGCCGGCATCGGCATCGGCTTCCTGCTCAGCGGCCGGAAGAAGCAGCAGCCGTGACCGTCGTCCGCCGTACCCTGCCGGCGCTCGTCGCCGCGCTGCTGCTCCTCGGCTCCGCCGGGCCGGCCGGTGCCACCGGCTACCGCTACTGGTCCTTCTGGGAGCGCACCGGCGGCCACTGGACGTACGCCACCCAGGGCCCGGCCTTCGTCCGCCCCGACGACGGCGCGGTCCAGGGCTTCCGGTTCGCGGTGAGCGCGGACTCGGCGGACGCCAGCCGGCCGCGCGGTACGGCGGACTTCGACACGATCTGCGCCGGTACGCCGGCCGGGCCGGGCACGAAGCGGGTGGCCCTGGTCCTCGACTTCGGCACGCGGTCGGACGCGCCGTCCGGCGAGACCCCGCCGGCGCGGCGTACGGCGTGCGCGCGGGTGCCGTCCGACGCGACCACCGCGGACGCGCTGGCCGCCGTGGCGAAGCCGCTCCGGTACGACGCCAACGCCCTGCTGTGCGCCGTCGCCGGGTATCCGCAGGAAGGGTGCGGGGAGCAGGTCTCCGCCGCGGGGAAGCGGAGCGGGAGCGGGACCGACGGCGGGACCGACGGCGGGCCCTCGCTGGGGCTGCCGATCGGCACGGGCGTGGTCGTCCTCCTGGCGGGGGCGGCGGTGTGGCAGGCACGTCGGCGGCGCGATGAGTCCGGGTGAGCCGAAGCAGTCGTGCGGTTCCGGGCGTGCGGCGGCCGACCGCGCCCACGCGGCGGTGACCGCGGAGCGGTCGGCGCCCCGCCTCTCCCCGGGGCGCTCGCACCGTGCCGCCCTGCACCCCGGGGCCTGGTGGCTCTGGGCGGTGTCCCTCGGTGTCGCCGCCACGCGTACCACCAACCCCCTGCTCCTCGCCCTCCTCATATCCGCCTCCGCCTACGTCGTGGCGACCCACCGCTCCCCCGCCCCCTGGGCCCGCTCCTACACCGCCTTCGCCAGACTCGCCCTCGCCGTCCTCCTCGTCCGGGTGCTGTTCGCGGTGGCGCTCGGCTCCCCCATCCCCGGCACCCACACCCTCCTGACGCTCCCCGAAGTCCCGCTCCCGCACTGGGCGCAGGGCATCCGGCTGGGCGGCCGGGTCACTGCCGAGGCGGT
The DNA here is from genome assembly GCF_014650115.1 of Streptomyces olivaceoviridis. Taxonomy (GTDB): domain Bacteria; phylum Actinomycetota; class Actinomycetes; order Streptomycetales; family Streptomycetaceae; genus Streptomyces; species Streptomyces olivaceoviridis. The sequence continues at coordinate 95,640 of NZ_BMUI01000001.1, forward strand.
CGTCTTCGCCGCGTACGACGGACTGAAGCTCGCCACCCTCCTCATCTGCGTCGGCGCCGCGAACGCCCTCGCCAGCCCCACCCGCCTCCTCAAGTCCCTGCCCGGCGCGCTGTACGAGACGGGCGTGGCCGTGGTCGTCGCCCTCACCTTCGCGCCCCATCTCATCGCCGACGTGCAGCGGCTGCGCGCCGCCCGCCGCCTGCGCGGCCGTCCGGACCGGGGCGTACGGGGCCTGCTCCAGGTCGGACTGCCGGTCCTGGAGGGCGCGTTGGAGCGCTCGGTCGCGCTCGCCGCCGCGATGGAGGCCCGCGGCTACGGCCGTACCGCCGAGGTCCCCGCCCGGGTCCGCCGTACGACGGCCGCGCTCACCCTCGGCGGCCTGCTCGGCGTGTGCGCGGGAACGTACGGGCTGCTGACGGCGGCAGGGGGGTCGTACGGACTTCCCGTGCTGCTCGCCGGAGTCGGCGCCGCGCTCACCGGGCTGCGGCTGGGCGGCCGGCGTTCCCCGCGCACCCGGTACCGCCCGGACCCCTGGGGTCCGCGCGCCTGGCTGGTCACCGGCTCGGGCGCCGCGGTGGCCGCGCTGCTCACACTCGCCTCCGTCCGCGATCCACGGGCGCTGCACCCCGGGGTCGTGCCCCTCGTCGCGCCCACGCTTCCGCTCTGGCCCGCCGTGGCCGTCCTGCTCGCCCTGCTGCCCGCCTTCGTCGTCCCGAGGGAGCCGTCGTGATCCGCTTCGAGGATGTCAGCGTGACGTACGAGGGGGCGGCCCGGCCCACCGTCGCCGGCGTCGACTTCGAGGTCCCCGAGGGTGAACTGGTGCTGCTCGCCGGTCCGTCCGGGGTCGGCAAGTCGACCGTGCTGGGCGCGGTGAGCGGGCTGGTCCCGCACTTCACCGGCGGCACCCTGCGCGGTCGCGTGACGGTGGCCGGCCGGGACACCCGCACCCACCAGCCGCGTCAACTGGCCGACGTGGTCGGCACGGTGGGCCAGGACCCGCTCGCGCACTTCGTGACGGACACCGTGGAGGACGAACTCGCCTACGGCATGGAGTCCCTGGGGCTCGCCCCGGCGGTGATGCGGCGCCGGGTGGAGGAGACCCTCGACCTGCTGGGCCTCGCCGGACTGCGCGGCCGGCCGATCGCCACGCTGTCCGGCGGACAACGGCAGCGGGTCGCGATCGGCTCGGTCCTCACCCCGCACCCCCAGGTGCTGGTCCTGGACGAGCCGACCTCCGCGCTGGACCCGGCCGCCGCCGAGGAGGTGCTGGCCGTGCTGCAACGGCTGGTGCACGATCTGGGGACGACGGTCCTGATGGCCGAGCACCGCCTGGAACGGGTCATCCAGTACGCCGACCGGGTCGTGCTGCTCCCGGCCCCCGGCGCCGCCCCGGTCACCGGCCCCCCGGCCGAGGTGATGGCCGTGTCCCCGGTCTACCCCCCGGTGGTGGCCCTGGGCCGCCTGGCCGGCTGGTCCCCCCTCCCCCTGACGGTCCGCGACGCCCGCCGCCAGGCCCCCGCCCTCCGCACCCGCCTGTCCGCCACCAAGCCACCTGCGCACACCCCCGCCACCGGCGACCCCGCCACCGTGACCACGGGCGACCCGGCCGCCGCGGCCCCGGCCGATCAGGGCACCACCCCGGCCACGGGCACCGCCACCACCCCGGCCACCGGCGACCCCGCCGCCGTAACCCCAGGCGGCCCAGCCGCCGTAGCCGCCGTACCCGCAGGCAGTCGTGTCGCCGGGGCGGTACGGGTGGGCGCGGTGGTACCCCGCCCGCGTGGGCAAGCCGCCCCCACCCCCGGCCGGCCCCCGCACCGGGCACCCCGCACCCCCGTCCGCCGCTCCTTCTTCCGCCGGCGCCCCGCCCCCGCCCAGGAACCCCCGCGCGGGCACCTCGCGGAGATCCGCGCCCTCTCGGTCCGCCGGGACCACGTCCAAGCCCTCCGGCGCGTCGACCTGACCGTCGCCCCCGGCGAGACCGTCGCGCTCATGGGCCGCAACGGCGCCGGCAAGTCCACCCTCCTCGGCTCCCTCGTCGGCCTGGTGGCGCCCGCTTCCGGCACCGTCGACGTCGACGGCGCCGTACCGCTCCGCACCCCGCCCCAGGACCTCGTGCGCCGGGTCGGTCTCGTCCCCCAGGAACCGCGCGACCTGCTGTACGCGGACACCGTCGCCGCCGAGTGCGCGGCGGCCGACCGGGACGCGGCTGCCGCGCCCGGCACCTGCCGCGCCCTGGTGTCCGAGCTGCTGCCAGGCGTGGCGGACGACACACACCCCCGGGACCTGTCGGAGGGTCAGCGCCTGGCGCTCGCGCTGGCCGTGGTCCTGACCGCCCGCCCGCCCCTGCTCCTCCTCGACGAGCCGACGCGCGGCCTGGACTACGCGGCCAAGGCCCGCCTGGTCGCCGTACTGCGCGGGCTGGCGGCCGAGGGGCACGCGATCGTGCTGGCCACGCATGACGTGGAGCTGGCCGCCGAACTGGCCCACCGGGTGGTGCTGCTCGCCGAGGGAGAGGTGATCGCCGACGGGCCGACGGCCGAGATCGTGGTGTCCTCCCCGTCCTTCGCACCGCAGGTGACCAAGATCCTGGCCCCGCAGCGGTGGCTGACGGTGGCCCAGGTGCGGGAGGCGCTGAGGTGAGCCACGACATACGCACCGGCGCCCGGACGCGCGCCGTCCGCCTCGGCCCCCGCTCGCTCGCCGCACTGGCGCTGACCAGCGCGGTCGGTGTGGTCGCCTTCGGCTGGCCGTTCCTCGCCCCGCCCGCCTCCCAGCTCAACGCGCACGCCCAGGACGCCCCCTGGCTCTTCTCCGGTCTGCTGGTGCTGCTGGTGGCGGTGGTCGCGGCGACGATCTCGGAGTCGGACCTCGGCCCGAAGGCCGTGGCCATGCTGGGCGTGCTGGCCGCGACGGGCGCGGCGCTGCGGCCGATCGGCGCGGGTACGGCCGGGCTGGAGCCCATGTTCTTCCTGATGGTGCTCAGCGGGCGGGTGCTCGGTCCGGGCTTCGGCTTCGCGCTGGGCTCGGTGACGATGTTCGCGTCCGCGCTGCTCACGGGCGGGGTCGGGCCGTGGCTGCCGTTCCAGATGCTGGCGATGGGCTGGTTCACCATGGGCGCGGGCCTGCTGCCCGGACCGGTCCGGCTGCGCGGTCGCGGTGAGCTGCTGCTGCTCGCCGGCTACGGTTTCCTCGCCGCCTTCGCCTACGGCACGTGCATGAACCTGGCCGGCTGGCCCTTCCTGGACGCGGCGGCCTCGAACATCTCCTTCCACGGCGGTGCCCCGGTCGCCGAGAACCTGGCCCACTTCGTCGCCTACTGCCTGGCCACCTCGCTCGGCTGGGACCTGGGCCGGGCGCTGTGCACGGTGGCGCTGACCGTCGTCCTCGGTCCGGCGGTGCTGCGGGCGCTGCGCCGGGCCACGCGACGGGCCGCTTTCGAGACCGCGGTCACATTCGACGGTCCCGCTGGGTGAGGGTTCGTTTCCGGGACGTGAGCGGTCCGGTGAAGCACCCCACATGACGCACGTCACCTACGACCCGGGGCCGTAGCCCCATTTGCCCGATACGCCCACTCGTGCACCCCTTCCGACCTGCACTTTGCGACCCAGATCACAGAGGTGACGTGTGCCGCCGATCCGGCCACAACTAGTAAAAGGGGTCATTGCGGACGGGTTCCGGGCCTGCTTCTCTGGACGACGTCACCAGGCGCCACGAGCCCACCCGGGCCGCGGCGCCGCCGCATGAGGCCACACCACGTGGTCCTTCCCATGCGGGTGATCCCCCGTCCCCGACGCAAGAGGTTCTCCGTGTCCGTCTCCTTCATCCGTCGCATCGCTTCCCCGAAGAAGGCCCTCACCACCGCCGCCCTGGCCGCCGCCACCGCCGGCATGGCTCTGACCGCGGCGCCCGCCCAGGCCGCCACCACGTCGGCCTCCTCCGCCCAGGCGATCGCGCACCAGATGATTCCGGACGCCGCGCAGTTCAACGCGTTCAGCAAGATCGTCGAGCACGAGAGCGGCTGGAACCCCGCCGCCACCAACAGCTCGTCCGGCGCCTACGGCCTCGTCCAGGCCCTGCCGGCCTCCAAGATGTCCTCCGCCGGCGCCGACTGGAAGACCAACCCGGCCACCCAGATCAAGTGGGGCCTGGACTACATGAACTCCCGCTACGGCAGCCCGGCCAAGGCCTGGAACTTCTGGCAGGCCAACGGCTGGTACTGAGCCACCCGGCACCGGGCCACCGGCCGTCCGGCCGCCCCTCACCGAGCCGTGCCCCCGCTGAACCAGCGCGCGATGCCGGCCAGCGCGGCCCGGTCCGACCCGAAGTGGTCGACCGGTCCCACCTCCAGCACCCGCACCCTCGCCCCCCGCTGGGCGAGGGTGCGCGCGCATGTCCGGGCGTTGCCGATGGGCACGTCGGTGTCGCGGTTGCCCGCGTACAGCCGTACCGGCACCTCGGGCTTCCAGTCGCAGGCGTGGCCGTTGGCGCGCAGGGCCGCGAGCAGCCCGCCGGTGGGCTCGCGGAGCTGCCGGTAGAAGCGGTCGGTGAGCAACTGCCGTACCGTCGGGGCGAGCCGGCGCACGATGTCCTCGTCCTTGTGCCGCCCGTCGAAGAGCCGCTCGACCCGCCCGGCGTACGGCTGCCGGAAGACCTCGGCGGGGTCCTTGTAGATGGGGTGCAGGCGGTTCTGGGCCACGAGGAAGTAGGAGAGGTAGAACACCCCGCTCACGTCGTTGACCCGGCCGTCGGTCAGCGCCGGCTCCTCGGTGCCCTGGAGGTCGTACGGCCCCGCCACCGGCGCGACGGCCTTCAGCCGGAACCCGGCCGCGTCCCCGCCCTGCACCGCCCGGGCCAGCGCCATCGCCACCTGCCCGCCCTGGGAGAAGCCGGTGACGTACAGGTCCCCGGTCAGTGAGCGCCCCAGCAGCCCGGCCGCCGTCCGGCTCGCGTGCAGCATGTCCACCGAGGCGGTCACCGCGGACCGGGTGTCCATGTAGGGGTGCCGGCCGGGCCCCTCCCCCAGGCCCAGGTAGTCGGGCGCGGCCACCGCACGCCCCGTGGCGGCGAAGAGGTACGACTGCGTGCGCGCGGCCTCGGCCACGGAGGGCGCGTAGGACCGGTTGGCCATGGTGCCGTGCGTGTCGGAGACGAGCCCGAGGCGGTGCCCGCCGCCGGACGGGACGGTGAGCAGACCGGTGGCGGTGGTCGGCCGGCCCTGCGGGTCCACCGTGCGGTACGTCACCCGGTAGGCGAGGACGCCGTGGCGCACCGGGGCGGCACCGATGTGCTGCGCGCGCAGGGCCCGGGCGACCTCCGTACGGCTGTGCGCGGCGACCGGTACGACGGACACGACCTCCCCGCGCCCACCGGAGCGCTGTCCGTCGGCGCCGGGGACCCCCGGCACCACCCCGGCGACCCCGACGAGCGCCAGGGCACCCAGGGTGACCGCGGGGCCCTTGCGGATGGGCCGACCGGGCTGCTTTTCCACCGTGTTGCGCGTGTCCTGAGTCATGTCCCGAACGCTACGGACGCACGCTGCGCCCGGACATCCGAGAGCCCCCCGTACTCGGGTGGACTTCTTTCGCGCGCCGGGTGGACTTCTTTCCACCTCCCGTCCCCTCGGAGGAACGATGACGACGCCGACGCCGCCGGTACGGGACCCGGAGACGCGCGGACTGCGGCTGGTGGCCGTACTGCTGGCGCTGACCGTGGTCAGCGGCCTGATCGACGCCGTCAGCTTCCTGGGCCTGGGCCGGGTCTTCACGGCCAACGTGACCGGCAGCGTGGTCATCCTAGGCTTCGCCGCGGCCGGGGTCCCGGGCTTCTCCGTGCGCCACGCGGTCATGTCCCTGGTCTGCTTCCTGCTGGGCGCGGTGACCGGCGGCCGGGTGGCGGGCCGATACGGCCGCGGCTCCCGCCGCCGCTCGGCCCGGCTGGCCCTGGCGGTGGAGGCGGTGCTGGTCGGGGTGGCGGCGGCCGTGGCCTTCGCCCGGCCGGGCACCACCGGAACCCGGGACGCCCTGATCGCCCTCACGGCCTTCGCGATGGGCCTGCGCACCGCGACGGTCCGCACGTTCCGCGTGCCCGACCTGATCACCACCACCGTCGTGACGATGACCCTGACCGGCCTGGCCTCCGAGTCCCGCCTCGGTGACGCCACGCAGCACCGCACCCTGCGCCGCGCGGCCTCGGTGTTCGCGATGGCCGGCGGTGCCTGCCTGGGCGCCTGGCTGGTGCTCCACCACGGCCTGGGCGTCCCCCTGCTGCTGGCGGCACTGGCGTCGGGTGCCCTGGCGATGGCGGCCTCGGGCCGGGAATGACGGCCGCGGACGGCGATCCGGCGGCCGGTCCCGTCACCCGGCGCTGACCCGGAGTTCCTTGACGCCGTTGATCCAGGCCGAGCGCAGTCGGCGGGGGCTGTCGGCCAGGCGCAGGCCGGGCATGGCGTCGGCGACGGCGTTGAAGATGAGGTCGATCTCCAGGACGGCGAGGGACTTGCCGAGGCAGTAGTGGGGACCGCCTCCGCCGAAGCCCAGGTGGGGGTTGGGGTCACGGGTGATGTCGAAGGTGTCGGGGTCGGTGAAGACCTCGGGGTCGTGGTTGGCCGAGGCGTAGAACAGACCGACCCGGTCGCCCTTCCTGATCAGTACGCCGCCCAGTTCCGTGTCCTGGGTCGCCGTCCGCTGGAAGGAGTTGACCGGGGTGGCCCAGCGGACGATCTCCTCGGCCGTGGTGGACGGGCGCTCGCGCCGGAAGAGGTCCCACTGCCCGGGGTGGGTGAGGAAGGCGTGCATGCCGTGGGTGATGGCGTTGCGGGTGGTCTCGTTGCCGGCCACCGCCAGCATCAGCACGAAGAAGCCGAACTCGTCGGAGTTCAGGTTGCCTTCGTCCTCCGCCGCCACCAGGGTGGTCACGATGTCGTGGGCCGGGCACCGCTTGCGCTCGGCGGCCATGTTCATGGCGTAGGCGATGATCTCGGCGGCCGACTGCGTGCCGACCTCCTCGGTGATCGCGTACTCGGGGTCGTCGTAGGCGATCATCTTGTTGGACCAGTCGAAGATCCTGGACCGGTCGTCCTGCGGGATCCCGATCAGCTCGGCGATGGCCTGGAGCGGCAGTTCGCAGGCGACCTCGGTGACGAAGTCGAAGGGCCCGGAGCGGGCGCGGGCGGCGGCGACGATCGCCTCGGCGCGGGCCCGCAGCCGGTCCTCCAGCGCGCGGATGGAGCGTGGCGTGAACCCGCGCTGCACTATCTGGCGCACCCGCGTATGTTCCGGTGGATCCATGTTGAGCAGGATCAGCCGCTGCGCGTCGATCGCCTCGCGCCGGATGTGCTCGTTGAAGCGGATGATCGCGGTGTTGAGGGAGGAGGAGAAGAGTTCCGGGTGTGTGGAGACGTACTTGACGTCGGCGTGCCGGGTCACGGCCCAGTAGCCGGTGTCGGCGAAGCCCGCGATGCCGCGCTGCTGCGGGATCCAGCGGACCGGCTCGGTGCGGCGCAGCTCGGCGAACTCCGGCAGGGGCACACGGTGGTGCAGCAGATCGGGGTCGGTGAGGTCGAACCCGTCGGGCAGCGCTGGACAGGGCATCGGCGACTCCAGCCATCTGACGGTCCATCAGCGAGTGCCGCGAAGGTAGTAACGGGTTCTACAAGTCGCAAGGGGTACGGCGCCCTCAATCGGCGCGGAAGTCGTACGGATCCCACCCTCGACACCTGCAAGACCCTTGCGGTGACGGTCGTCACGTCAGCAGACTGCTGAACAGAACTAGAACGCGTACTAGTTCTGGAGGAGAGCCCTCTCGGAGAGGACCCGCACCCATGGCCGCCGAACCCGTGATCGTCGAAGCCGTCCGCACCCCGATCGGCAAGCGCGGCGGCGCGCTCGCCAACCTGCACCCCGCCTACCTCCTGGGCGAGACCTACCGTGAACTCCTCGGCCGCACCGGCATCCCCGCCGACGCCATCGAGCAGATCGTCGGCGGCACGGTGACCCACGCCGGCGAGCAGTCCATGAACCCCGCGCGCACGGCCTGGCTGACCATGGGACTGCCGTACGAGACGGCGGCCACGACGGTCGACTGCCAGTGCGGGTCCTCGCAGCAGGCCTCGCACATGGTGGCCAACATGGTCGCGGCGGGCGTGATCGACGTCGGGATCAGCTGCGGCGTCGAGGCGATGTCCCGGGTCCCGCTCGGCTCCGGCTCCAAGCACGGCCCCGGCAAGCCGTTCCCCGACGAGTGGAACGTCGACCTCCCCAACCAGTTCGAGGCGGCCGAGCGCATCGCCCGCCACCGGGGCCTGACCCGCGAGAACGTCGACGCGCTCGGCCTCCTCTCCCAGGAGCGGGCGGCCCTGGCCTGGGCGGAGGAACGCTTCAAGCGGGAGACCTTCGCCGTGCAGGTGCCCACGACGGAGGAGGAGCAGTACGCCGGACAGGGCATGTGGCGCCTGGTCGACAAGGACGAGGGCCTGCGCGACACCTCCCCGGAGGCGCTGTCGGGCCTGAAGCCGGTGATGCCGAAGGCCGTGCACACGGCCGGCAACTCCTCCCAGATCTCCGACGGCGCGGCGGCGATCATGTGGGCGTCCAAACGGATGGCTCGCGCCCTGAAGCTGAAGCCGAGGGCGAGGATCGTCGCCCAGGCCCTCGTGGGCGCCGACCCGCACTTCCACCTGGACGGCCCGATCGACGCGACGCGCGCGGTGCTGGGCAAGGCGGGCATGTCCCTGAAGGACATCGACCTCGTCGAGATCAACGAGGCCTTCGCCTCCGTCGTACTGAGCTGGACCCAGGTCTTCGAACAGAACCTGGAGAAGGTCAACGTCAACGGCGGCGCGATAGCCCTGGGCCACCCGGTCGGCGCGACGGGCGCCCGCCTGATCACGACGGCCCTGCACGAACTGGAACGCACGGACAAGGAGTTCGCGCTCATCACCATGTGCGCGGGCGGCGGGCTGGCGACCGGGACGATCATTCAGCGCCTGTAGCCGCCCTGCTCACGAAGGCGGAGAAGGCGGCGGGGTCGAGGATGAGGATCGGTCCCGCCGGGTTCTTGCTGTCGCGGACGGCAACGGTGGCTTCCGCCAGTTCGGCGACCTCGACGCACGAGCCGCCCTGGGCTCCGCTGTGGCTCCGCCACCTGCTGCAATCACGCCGCAAGTTGACTTCGCTGAACGGAGGAGCCCCCGCCGCCAGGCGGGGGCTCCAGGTGCCGAGACGCACTCAGGCTGTTCACACGGCGGGCGTCTGCACGCTCCCTTCGGGCGTGGTCTGGGTGCCCTCGTTGTTCGGCGTGGTCTGGGTGCCCTCGTTGTTCGGCGTGGTCTGGGTGCCCTCGTTGTTCGGCGTGGTCTGCGCGCCCGGAGCGTTCCCCGTACCCGGAGCGTTCTGCGTACCCGGCGCGTTCTGCGTGCCCGGAGCGTTCGGAGCATTCTGCGTGCCCGGCGCATTCTGCGTGCCCGGCGCATTCTGCGCGCCCGGCGCATTCTGCGCGCCCGGCGCGTTCTGCGTGCCAGGCGTGTTCGGAGCATTCTGCGTGCCCGGCGCGTTCCCCGTACCCGGCGCGTTCCCCGTACCCGGAGCGTTCGGAGCGTTCGGAGTGTTCGGAGCGTTCGGAGTGCCCGAATTGAACGACCCGTTGATGTTCGTGTTCGTGTTGGTGTTATTGGTGATGTTACTCACGTTGTTGGTCGTCTGGTTGACGACTTGATTCACCACCGACGCCGGCAGACCGAGGCTTTGCGCCTTGGCCTGTGCGGCCGCTACACCCTGTGCCTTGGCCTGCTGCGGGGTGGCGCCCCGGTTTATCGCCGCTTGCGCGGCGGCCGATCCGGCCGCCACAGCCTCGGACGCCTGCCCCGAATTCCCCGTGGCGGACGAGGACCCTCCCGTGCCTCCCGCGCATGTCACGGAACCTACGGAGAAAGGCCCTGTTCCCGAGACGGACGTCGGTCCGATACTGCCACCGGAAGACGAATTCACGCTTTCCCCGCCGGGCGAGACGGTGAAAGTTCCGTTGGCGGCGAAGCCGTTGCCCGTCAGGCTCCCACCTGAAACGCGACAGCTTTGGTTCGGGGCAGCGGAGGCCGACTCCATCGCGCCGACCGTCATTCCTCCGACCAGCACAGCCATGGCGGCGGCGCTCAGTACTGATTTCCCTCGCATGAAGCTCTCCTTCGCTGGGGCCGTGATTCAGCGACCGGAGACGTTTCCGTCCGGATAACAGCACGCTAACTCCGCTACCCTGCCGGTGCATCTAGGCTTGCAGGCGCCAGCGGCGGGCATTAGCCTGCCTCAACTCCCCGCGCGACGGCCTTTTTTCTGTTTAGCGCACAAATTCCTCTTCCTCGTGCCGGACCTCGGCCGTGCGGACCGGCAGCGACAGCATGAGCAGGCAGATGGCGACCGGCGCGGCCGGCCGCGAGGTGCGCCGGCCGACCGGCCGGGGCAGCGCGGGCGGCGACCAGGCCGAGTGCGACGACGAGCAGGAGGGTGCCGAAGGTCCGGCCCCAGACGAGCGCGGCCTCGGCCGAGCGTGTGAGCGGTTCGAGGACCAGGCCGCCGAAGGATGTGCCGGTGAACCGCGTCGAGTCGTAGATCGAGCCGTTCACGTGCGGGACGCCTTCGGGGCCGATCCAGGTCTCCAGGTCGGCGAGCCGTTCGCCGCTGGGGGTGGCCAGGACGACGGCCATCTGCCGTACGGCGAGGATCGCAGCGCGAACCGGGTCGCGCGCAGCCGCGCTGTGACCGCCGCTCTTCCGCTCTGCGCTCCTTCCGAGCCTCGCAGACCCCCTGGGAAGGGACGCGGGCAACCCCAGATTCACCTAACTTTGGTCTCTTTTGTCCGAAAGTCCGTGGTCCGGGGTGCGGCCGGTTCCATGCCCGGGGCGCGACAAGGATCACACCGCGCTGCCGGCATGGCTCCGCGTGAGGGGGCAGACGTACCTGCGTACACGCCCTTTGGCTGCACTGCGCAGCGATGCGCATGCAGGACGTAAGGGGCGGAAGTCCGCCTATGGTCGATTTTCGGCCCGTCGTACGTCACCGTCGCCGTCCGGGCCCGTCCCTGTCCCCGTCGAAAGGTAGGCGAGCCCCGTTTTGGCGACCGCTACCACCGCCTCAGCCCTCACCCCGCCCCGCAAGTCGCGGCGGGCCGCACCGGCCCGTACCGCCCGGGACGTGACCGTCACCGACCCCGCGCTCGTCAAGCGCGCCGTGAAGGCGGCGGCACTCGGCAACGCGATGGAGTGGTTCGACTTCGGCGTCTACAGCTACATCGCCGTCACCCTGGGCAAGGTCTTCTTCCCGTCCGGCAACCCGACCGCCCAGCTGCTGTCCACGTTCGGCGCCTTCGCGGCGGCCTTCCTGGTCCGTCCGCTCGGCGGCATGGTCTTCGGCCCGCTGGGCGACCGCGTGGGCCGGCAGAAGGTCCTCGCGGTCACGATGATCATGATGGCGGCGGGTACGTTCGCGATCGGCCTGATCCCGTCGTACGCGACGATCGGCGTCGGCGCGCCGATCCTGCTGCTCGCCGCCCGTCTGGTGCAGGGCTTCTCCACCGGCGGTGAGTACGCGGGTGCGACGACGTTCATCGCCGAGTACGCGCCGGACAAGAAGCGCGGCTTCCTCGGGAGCTGGCTGGAGTTCGGCACGCTCGCCGGCTACATCGGCGGCGCGGGTCTGGTCACGCTCATGACCGCGCTGCTGTCCTCGGACGACCTCACCTCGTGGGGCTGGCGCATCCCGTTCCTGATCGCGGGCCCGATGGGCATCATCGGCCTGTACCTGCGGATGCGGCTGGAGGAGACCCCGGCGTTCGCGGCGGAGGTCGAGAAGGCGGAGGCGGCCCGGCCGAAGGTGCCGCTGCGCGAGATGGTCACCGGCCAGTGGAAGTCCCTGCTGCTGTGCATGGGCCTGGTCCTGGTCTTCAACGTCACCGACTACATGCTGCTGTCGTACATGCCGAGCTATCTCACCAGTGAGCTGAAGTACGACGAGACGCACGGGCTGCTGGTCGTGCTCGGTGTGATGGCCCTGATGATGATCGTCCAGCCGTTCGTGGGCGCGCTGACCGACCGGGTCGGTCGCCGGCCGGTGATCGCGGCGGGCTGCGCGGGCTTCCTGTTCCTGTCCGTCCCGGCCCTGCTGCTGATCCGCGACGGCAGCCTGCTGGCCGTGGGGCTGGGCATGGGCGCGCTGGGTCTGCTCCTGGTGTGCTTCACGGCGGCCATGCCGGCCGCGCTGCCCGCGCTGTTCCCGACGCGCGTGCGCTACGGGTCCCTGTCGATCGGGTTCAACGTGTCCGTGTCGCTGTTCGGCGGTACGACTCCGCTGGTCGTGACCGCGCTGATCGGGGCGACCGGGAACATGATGATGCCCGCGTACTACATGATGGCCGCGGCCGTCGTGGGCGGTGTCGCCGTGTGGCGGATGTCGGAGTCGGCGGGGCGCCCGCTGCCGGGTTCCGCGCCGTCCGTGGAAGGCCGCTGAGGGGCGCCCCGGCCGCCATGCCCCGCGGGCAGTCGTACCCATCCGCGCCCTCGGCTGCGATCATCGAGGGAGGACACTCGGGAAAGGCAGCTGGGGCTATGAGCGGGTCGCAGGTCTGGGACGACGTCGACGACTACTTCATCAACACGCTCTCACCGGACGACGAGGTGCTGCGCGCGGCCCTGCGCGACAGTGATGCCGCCGGGCTGCCCGCCATCGCCGTCACGGCGGCGCAGGGCAAGTTCCTCCGGCTGCTCGCCGAGCTCCAGGGGGCGCGGCACATCCTGGAGATCGGCACGCTCGCCGGGTACAGCACGATCTGGCTGGCCCGCGCGCTGCCCGAGGACGGCAGGCTGATCTCGCTGGAGTACAGCGCCAAGCACGCCGAGGTGGCCGTCCGGAACATCGCTCGGGCGGGCCTGGACCGGATCGCGGAGGTGCGGGTGGGCCCGGCCCTGGAGTCCCTGCCCAAGCTCGCCGACGAGAACCCGGCCCCCTTCGACCTGGTCTTCATCGACGCGGACAAGGCCAACAACCCGCACTACGTGGAGTGGGCGCTGCGGCTCACCCGCGCGGGCAGCATGATCGTCCTGGACAACGTGGTGCGCGGCGGCCGGGTGGCCGACGCGCGCAGTACCGAGCCGGACGTGGTCGGCACCCGTGCCGCGCTCGAACTGATCGCCACGCATCCCCGGTTGACCGGTACGGCGATCCAGACGGTCGGCAGCAAGGGGTACGACGGGTTCGCGCTGGCCCGGGTGCTCGGCTGAGGCCGCTCGGGCCGAGGACCGCGCCGGTTCAGAGCTCGTGGTAGAAGCCGACGTTGACGCTGCGCGGCTCGGTGCGGTCCTGGATGACGATCTCGCCGGACCCGCCGTGCGGCAGCGGGACGGTCGCGCCGTAGCCGAGGGGCTGCGCGTACTCCCCGACGGTGAGCCGGACCTCGGAGGCCGGGTCGGGCTGGGAGCCGCGCAGCCAGGTCAGCTGCCAGGCGCCGTCCGGGCCGCACAGGAACTCCAGGTGGACGCGGGAGACGAACAGCCAGTCCTCGGGGGTGACCAGCCGGCACGCCGCCCCGTCCCGGCCGATCCGCAGCACGGCGCCGGGCTCGCTGGGCGCCTCGGCCATCGTCATGCCGGCGGTGGCGCCCGCGTCCGCCCCGGAGACGGTGGCCATGGTGAGTTCGAGCACGAGGTTCCCCCTGAGACGTCCTTGTGCGGTGGCTTGGTCGCGGCGGGCGGGGTGCCGTACCGCCGCCGCATGATAAAACGCCCGGCGGGGTCGCGTCCGGCACAATGGGTTCATGACCGAGCGAAAGCCACCGGGGGTTCCGTTCGAGTCCTGGGTGGACAAGCAGATCCGCGACGCGCAGGGGCGTGGGGAGTTCGACCGGTTGCCGGGAGCGGGGGCGCCGCTGCCCACGGAGGTCGACTCCACGTACGACGAACTGTGGTGGGTCAAGCGGAAGCTGGTCCGTGAGGGGCTGGCGGTGCTGCCGCCCGCGCTGGCGCTGCGCAAGGAGGCGGAGGACGCGCTGGAGGCGGCGTACGCGGCGCCCTCGGAGCGGATCGCCCGGAAGATCATCGAGGACGTCAACGTCCGGATCAAGGACATGATGTTCAAGCCGCCGCCCGGTCCGCCGCTGGGGAAGAAGCCGTACGACGTCGAGGAGGTCGTACGCGAATGGCGGCAGCGCAGGGCTGCCGCCAGGGGTGACGGGGGCGTGGCGGGCTCAGCCGTGTAGCAGCCGCCCGGCCAGCTCCCGGTAGTCGCGCAGGGCGAGTCGCAGTTGCTCGGTGTCGGTCTCGGCGCCGGGGCCGCGGCCCTCGGTGCCCTCCCAGGACATCCGCAGGGTGCGGCGGCGGCGCGTGACGGCCTCGGTGAACCGCGCGGCGATCTCCTCCAGCGCCCGGTCGGCCTGTTCGACGGCCTGCCGGGGCTCGTCCACGAACCCGGTGACCACCTCGCGCAGTCGCCGCTCCCACTGCTCCGTCTCCTCGTGCGGCAGCAGCGGGGTGCCGGTTCCGGAGGGTGCGGTGGCGGCCGTCCCGACGGTGCCGGTGCCGTGGCCGGGTGCGGCCGTGCTGCCCGGCCCCGTCGGCCAGGTGTCCGCGGCCCGCGCCTCGGTCATCCGGGCCTCGCGCCCGCTGACCTCACCGACGGACGGAGCCCCGAGCCCGTTGTCCGGCATCACGCCTTCCTCCTCCCCGGCCCACCCCGGGCCACCGGCGTCCCTGTCGCCTCCGCGGTACGTCTGCGACGCCCGCCCCTGTGTACCGGGTGTCTCCGGACCCAGTTCCTCCGTGCCGGGCCGCAGCCCCTCGGAGCCGTGTGACCCGGCGTCCCCGGACACGTCGGATGCGGGGCCGCCTGCCGGGCCGGGGGTGGGCTCGATGTCCTCGGTCCTCCCCGACCCGGGCACGCCCGCCGGGCCCGGGGGCGGCTGAGGCGTGTCCTTCGGGGTGCGGTCGTCCCCGGTCAGCCCCTCCCGGCCGGGACCGGCCGAGCCCGGGAGCCGTCCGCTCTCCCTCCCGCCCGGAGTCCGGCCAACCGCGTCCGCGCCCGGCCATCCGCTCGCGCCCTCGCCCGACAGCCGGCCGCCTCCGCCGGGCCCCGCGCCCGGAACACCGCCGCCTGCCGGCCGGCGTGCGCCCGGTTCACCGGGCAGGCGTTCCTCCGGCAGGGGCCTCCTCGGGGTCCGGCGGCCGGGGGCCGCGTCGCCCGGTGCCCATTCGTCCCTCTGTTGTTCCGACTCCTGCTCCGGCGTCCACTCGTCCCCACGCGAGAGGCGTTGCGGGCGGTGCCGGTCGCCGCCGGAGCCGCTCGTCCTGTCCGTCATGGCGTTCAGCTCTCCTTCGGTCGGCTCCGGTGCAGAGCCCACGGCGTGTGGGAGCGGGCGTGGGAGCGGGTCGCGGCGGGCGGCGTCGAGCGGTCCGTGCCGGCGGGGGCGCGGTGCCGGCCGGGCTCGGCGCTGGTCAGGTCCTCGAAGAGGGCGCGGGCGCCGAGCAGCGCCGACCGCATCTCCTCGGTCCCCGCGCCGGTCCCGTCCGATCCGGCACCGGCGGCGGCGTGAGCCACCCGGTGCACCTGGCGGTAGCCGTCGACGTGGTCGGCGTGGTGCACGGAGAGGGCGGCGAGCTGCTCCTCGTAGCGTCCGCCGTCGGGGTAGCCGCGCGCGGCGGCGAGTTCTCCGATGAGGAGGTCGGCCTCGGCCACCGCCTGGCGGGGCGAGTCGACGAAGTGTTCCTGCACGGCCGTCCAGCGGTCCGCGTACCGCTGCCGCTCGGCGCCGTCCAGCGGCCGTTCCCGAAGGTCTCCGTGGCGTTCGAGGCGCTCGGTCAGCTCCCGTTCGGCGGCCGTGGTGTCCCCGTCGTGCAGGGCCACGGTCCGCTCGTACTCGGGCCCGAAGCGCCGCTTGAGGTTCGGACCGCCGCGCCGGGTGCGGCCCCGCACGGTCAGGGCGACGGCGCCGAGGACCACGACCGCCGCGATCACGATCAACAGAATGATCAGGCCTGTGGACATGGTTGCCTTCCGGTCGGACCGGCCCCGCTGGCCGGTTCTCCCTTCGGGTGACCCGGAAGTTCGCCCACAAACGGCTCCCCGCCCCGGTTCGGCCCCGCCATATCCGGTTGCGCAGGGGGCGGGGCGGCTCCCGACAATGGCCGGCATGACGTGGACGATCGCTCCGGAACCGTACGCCTCCCCGGCCGCCGTCGCGCTGTGGCGGGCGTACTACACGGAGGTCAGCGACCGCTGGTACCTGCTGCACGAGGGGCGTCGCACCGACCCGGAGGAGCTGGAGCGGGAGCTCGCGGCCCACAGCGGTGCCGACCTCGCGCCCCCGCGCGGGCAGTTGCTCGTCGGGCGGTACGACGGCACGCCGGCCGGTTCGGCGGGCGTACGGTCGCTGGACCCCGGCACGGCCGAGCTGACCCGGGTGTTCGTGCTGCCGGAGCTGCGCGGCCGGGGCGGGGCCCCGCTCCTCGTGGCCGCCGCCGAGGAGGCCGCCCGTGCTCTCGGCGCCCGGCGGATCGTCCTCGACACCCGCGGCGACCTGGTCGAGGCCCGCGCCCTGTACGCCCGCCTCGGCTACACGGAGACCGCCCCGCACAACAGCGACCGGTACGCCGAACACTGGTTCCGCAAGGAGCTGCCGCCGGCGCGGGCCGTCAACTGATCTTCGTCACCGTGCCGTTGTGCGGGCGTTCGCGTTCGGCGCCGCAGAGTTCCCCGGTGAGGTCGCGGACCAGTTGGGTGAGGTCGGTCGAGCGGCCGGGCTGCCACCAGTCGCCGAGCAGTTCGGCCAGGGACTCCTCGCGGGCCGTGGCGAGCCGTTCGGCGACCTCGCGGCCCGCGTCGGTCAGGACCAGGTCAAGGCCCCGGCGCTCGGCGAGCCGCCGTTCCTCGACCTGGCGGGCGGCGGCCATGACGGCCTGGAGCGGGACCGGGCTGCGCTCGGCGAGCACCGCCGGTTCGACGGAGCCGTAGCGGCGGATGCGCAGCAGCATCCAGCTGGCGGCGGGCAGCAGGTCGTACCCGGCCCGTTCGGTGATCTCCCGGTAGATCTCGCGGCGGCCCTCGCGGGTGCCGAGCACGGACAGGGCGCGGCACACCTCGTCGTAGGAGGAGCGCTGGACCGGGTTGGGCGGGATGGTCTCGGAGGCGTCGGGCGCGGTGACCGAGCCGCGCAGCCGGTCCTCCTTCAGCAGCCAGGCGAGCAGGAAGCCGAGGAGGGCGACGGGCGCGGCGTAGAGGAAGACGTCGGTGATGGCGGACGCGTACGCGTGCAGGGCGGCCGGGCGCAGCGGGGGCGGCAGGGCGGCGATGCCCCGGGGGTCGGCCTTCAGCGCGCCGGGGGTGGCGCCGGGTGGCAGGTGTACGCCCCGGAAGGCGTCGGTGAGCTTGTCGCCGAGGCGGCTCGCGAAGACGGTGCCGAAGACGGCCACGCCGAAGGAGGCGCCGATGGAGCGGAAGAAGGTGGCGCCGGAGGTGGCGACGCCGAGGTCCTCGTAGGAGACGGCGTTCTGCACGATGAGCACCAGGACCTGCATGACGAGGCCGAGGCCGGTGCCGAAGACGAAGAAGCAGACGCTCATCACGGCGGTCGAGCTGTGCTCGTCGAGCCGGTGCAGGAGCAGCAGGCCGAGGGTGGTGACGGCGGTGCCGGCGATCGGGAACACCTTCCAGCGGCCGGTGCGGCTGACGATCTGCCCGGAGAGGGTGGACGACAGCAGCAGGCCGAACACCATCGGCAGCATGTGGACGCCGGACAGGGTCGGGGAGACGCCGTGGACGACCTGGAGGAAGGTCGGCAGATAGGTCAGCGCGCCGAACATGGCGAAGCCGACGATGAAGCTGATGACGGCGGCGAGGGTGAAGGTGCGGATACGGAACAGCCCCGGCGGCAGGACCGGTTCGGCGGCCCGGCGCTCGACGGCGACGAACGCCACGGCGAGGACGACGCCCAGGACGGCGAGCCCGATGATCTGCGCCGATCCCCAGGGCCAGGTGGTGCCGCCGAGGGAGGCGACCAGCACCAGGCAGGTGGCGACGGCGGCGATCAGGAAGGTCCCCAGGTAGTCGATGACGTGGTGGGCGGTGCGGCGCGGGATGCGCAGGGCGGTGGCGATCACGGCGAGCGCGATCACGCCGATGGGCAGGTTGACGTAGAACACCCAGCGCCAGCTGAGGTGTTCGGTGAACAGCCCGCCGAGCAGCGGCCCGAGCACGCTGGTCGTGCCGAAGACGGCGCCGAACAGGCCCTGGTAGCGCCCGCGTTCGCGCGGCGGCACGAGGTCGCCGACGATCGCCATGGACAGCACCATCAGCCCGCCGCCGCCCAGGCCCTGGAGCGCCCGGAAGGCGATGAGCTGGGGCATGTCCCGCGCCATGCCGCACAGCGCCGATCCGATCAGGAAGATCACGATGGCCGTCTGGAACAGTCGCTTGCGGCCGTACTGGTCACCGAGCTTGCCCCACAGCGGGGTCGCGGCGGTCGAGGCCAGCAGATAGGCGGTGACGACCCAGGAGAGGTGCTCCAGGCCGCCGAGGTCGCTCACGATCGTCGGCAGCGCGGTCGACACGATGGTCTGGTCGAGCGCCGCGAGCAGCAGCCCGAGCAGCAGCGCGCCGATCGGCACCAGCACGCTGCCCGGGACGTGTTCGCCGCCGCTCACGCCCTTCGTCGTGCCGTGCGTCTCCAGGGCCATGGGACCTCCCGGGGGTCGGGTGCATCTCCTCCATGGTGATCGGTGTCACCACTTATGGCCTGCCGAGTGCTGCGGATCTGGAGGAAATCCGCATAATCTCTGGAGTTCCCGAGGGGAGGGGACACACGCGTGACGGGAGAGCAGGGCACCACGTGCCCGGAGTGCGGGACGCCGAGGGGGCCGGACAACACGCCGTCGTGCGACTGCACGGCTCGCGCGTCGGAGGCCCTGCGCGAGACCCGCACGGCCGAGGCGGCTGCGGCGGAGGACTTCGACCCGCTGCGGATTCGGCCGTACGTGGAGATGCGGCCGGCCTCCGAGGAGCCCCGGCCCGCGCCACCCGCCGGGACCGCTCCGCCGCCTCCTCCGCAGCTGCCCGTGTCACCGCTCGGCCCGGCGGCGGAGCCGGACGCGCCCACGGACAGAACCGAGGCCGACCGGCCCCGGCGCCGCTCCCGTCGTACGGTGCTGCTGGCCGCCGGGGGCGCGGGGGTGGCCGTCGTCGCGGTGGCCGGTTCCGCGCTGTTCTCGTACCAGGCGCCGGTCCGGGGCCGGGCGGCCCAGGAGGTCAGGGAGAGCATCCCGGAGACGACGACACGGGCGCCGTCGTCGGCGACGGCCCCGGCTCCCCCGGTGGCATCCCGTCCACCGCTGCCCTCCCCCTCGGCGACGGCCGGCCCGAGCCCGTCGCAGGGCTCCGCCTCGCCGTCCCCGACCGCGACCCCGACGGCCTCCGCGAGCGCCTCCCGCGCCGCCGCCTCACCGACCCCGTCCACGACGCCGTCGGGCACCCCGGGCACCACACCCGCCGCGCCACCGGTGCTGCGACGCGGTGACACGGGCCCGGAGGTCACCGAGCTCCAGCAGCGCCTGCGCCGGCTGAACCTCTACGCCGACCGGATCGACGGCATCTTCACCCGCCCGGTCGAGGACGCGGTGCGCAACTACCAGCTGGCCCGGGGCATCAGGGGCGACGGCCTGGGAACGTACGGCCCGGCGACGCGCAGGAGCCTGGAGTCGGAGACGCCGGAGCCGTAGCGCCTCGTGCGCGCCCGCGCACGGCCACGACGGGGGACCGGGCCGTCAGCCGATGTGCAGCCGGATCCCCCCGCCGGCCACCGCCTCGACCCGCACCCGCGTGAGATCGCGCACCGCCACGTCCGGCTCGTGGAACACCGCGCGCGGTCCGACCCCCACCACGCGCATCCCGGCGGCGCGCCCCGCCGTGATCCCCGCGCCGGAGTCCTCGAAGACGATGCAGTCGGCCGGGTCGACGCCCAGTTCGGCGGCGCCCTTCAGGAAGCCCTCGGGGTCCGGCTTGCTCGCGCCGACCGACTCGGCGGTGACGCGGACGGCCGGCAGGGGCAGCCCGGCGGCGTTCATGCGGGCGGTGGACAGGGCGACGTCGGCGGAGGTCACCAGGGCGTGCGGAAGCCCTTCCAGCGAGGAGAGGAAGGCACGCGCGCCGGGGATCTCGATCACGCCGTCGGTGTCGGCGGTCTCCTCCGCCAGCATGCGGGCGTTGTCGGCGAGGTTCTGCTCGACCGGCCGGCCGGGGAGGAGGACGGCCATGGAGGCGTGGCCCTGCCGGCCGTGCACGACCTTCATCACCTCGTCGCCGTCCAGCCCGTGCCGCTCGGCCCAGCGCCGCCAGATGCGCTCGACCACGGCGTCCGAGTTGACGAGGGTGCCGTCCATGTCGAGCAGGAGGGCGCGGGCGGTGAGGACGGCGGGCGTGGCGGTGGCCGGCATCGGCAGCTCCAGGAACGGGAGGACCCGGGTCGGGCGGACGCCGGGTGGGACAAGGCGGCCCCGCCCGCCGGTCAGGGAAAACGGGCGGGAGCCACTTTGTTTCCCCACGGTACAAAACCAGCCCGTGTTCCCGCCACCACCCCCGGCGAGCAGTCACCCGGCATTCGGCCCGGACCGGCCGCACGGCCGGGCCGTCCCGGTCAGCCGCGCACGGCCTCCCACAGGCTCCACACGCCGAGCGCCAGCATCAGCAGCGCCGCGATCTGCGTGATCAGCCGCAGCGGCACCCGCTTCATCAGGGCCTTGCCCCCGACGATGCCGAGTCCGGCGACGGCCCACAGGCCCAGCACCGCGCCGAGGCCGACGGAGATCGGGTCGTCGTAGCGGGCGGCCAGGTTGGCGGTCATGATCTGGGTGAGATCGCCGAACTCGGCGACCAGGATGAGCGTGAAGCCGGTCCCCGCGACCTTCCAGAACGACTGGTCGGCGGGCTTCTTGACCTCTTCGTCCTCCTCGCCCTTCTTCAGCAGGAGCATCGCGGCCCCGCCGAGGAAGAGGACGCCGGTGACGGCGTGCACGATCTGCTGCGGCAGCAGGGTCAGCACGCTGCCGGCCGCGACGGCGAGCACGACGTGCAGCAGGAAGGCGGCGGCGACGCCCGCGAAGACGTACGAGGCGCGGTAGCGGGTGCCGAGGACGAGGCCGGCGAGCGCGGTCTTGTCCGGCAGTTCGGCGAGGAAGATGACGCCGAAGACGAGCGCCGTCACGGTGATGCTGATCAAGGTTCCTCAATCGGTCGGGCTGCCCCGCCGAGAGTGCGGTACGTCATGCGATGACACCTCGGCACGGCAGCACACTCGGCGCCCGCGCCGGGGGGCACGGGCGTGCACTGCTTGCCGAAGGTCTCGCTGGCGGACCCCGGTGAAACACGGTCCGCCTCCGGGCGCCGGCTCAGGCTCGCTGAGCAGTATGTCGACGGTCCGGCGAAGAGCTACTCCCCTTCTGCGCTTCCCATCGTAAGGGATGTGAAAGTTCCGCCGTCAACCTTGTCGTGACATGCGCACGTCACTAACTTCTTACCGAGCGCTCACCCCCCGGCAACCCCGCCCCGCGAGCATTCCCTCGCTCGCGCTCCAACACCGCCACCCCACAAGGGAGTTCACGCATGCCGAAGTTCTACGCGCGTCGACGGACGAGCATACTCGCGGCCCTCACCGGCCTGATAGCCTCCGTCGCCCTGTTCAACTCCCCGAACGCCTCCGCGGCCCTGCCCACGCCGGTCAGCGGCGCCACCGCCCGCGGCTACCTCTCCCAGCTCACCGTGGCCACCGAGAACCGCACCGGCTACAGCCGCGACCTCTTCCCGCACTGGATCACCATCAGCGGCACCTGCAACACCCGCGAGACGGTCCTCAAGCGGGACGGCTCGAACGTCGTGACCGACTCCTCCTGCGCCGCGACCAGCGGCAGCTGGTACTCCCCCTACGACGGCGCCACCTGGACCGCCGCCGCCGACCTCGACATCGACCACCTCGTGCCGCTGGCCGAGGCGTGGGACTCCGGCGCGAGCAAGTGGACGACCGCGCAGCGGCAGGCGTTCGCGAACGACCTCACCCGGCCCCAGCTGATCGCCGTCACCGACAACGTCAACCAGGCCAAGGGCGACCAGGACCCGGCCACCTGGGTGCCGTCCCGGTCGGCGTACCTGTGCACGTACGTGCGGGCGTGGGTGCAGGTGAAGTACTACTACAACCTCTCGGTCGACTCCGCCGAGAAGAGCGCGCTGACGAACTACCTGGCCGGCTGCTGAGCCGGGGCGCTCAGGAAACCGGGCGGCGGCGCATCAGGAAGGCCGCTGCCGCGCCGGCGCCGAACAGGGCCGCCACCGAGACGCCCGTGGCCAGCCAGGTGGCGCCCAGCCACTGGGCGCCGTAGTAGCCGAGGGCCACGCTGTAGGCGGCCCAGGACAGGCCGGCCAGGGCGGACCAGGGCAGGAAGTCGCGGACGCGGCGGTGGGCGGCACCGGCACAGAAGGAGACGACCGAGCGGCCGGCGGGGGCGAAGCGGGCGAGGACGACCAGCGCGCCGCCGCCGCGGGCCAGGGCGTCACCGAGGCGTTCCTGCGCGGTGGTCAGCCGCCGGGAGCGGGCTATCGCCCGGTCCAGCCGCTCCCCGCCGCGCCAGGCCAGCCGGTAGGCCACCAGGTCGCCGAGGACGGAGGCGGTCGCGGCGGACAGGATCAGGGCCAGGATGTCCGGCACCTCGTGCGGGACCTGGCCCGCCGCGCCCGAACCGGCCGCCGCCGCCGTGCCGGCCGTGATGACGAGCACACCGCTGGGCAGGACGGGCAGGAACACGTCGAGCAGGACCGACAGGGCCACCACGGCATAGATCCACGGCCCGGCCGCCAGCGACCCCACGCTCTCGAACACCACGACTCCCGACACTCCCCCGTTGACAGCCATACAGCGTACGCCGGGGGTGTGACAGGAGGTTCGCGGGGGGCTCGCGGGACGATCACGGACGGTTCACGGGCGGCGGGCCGTCGCACGGCCCGCCGCCCGGGCCGTCAGGCGGCCACCGGGGACTGCTCCGGCGCGCGCTCGCCGTCCTCCGCCGCGCGGCGGACCAGGAGCCGGTCCAGGCCGAAGGCGCCGGAGCCGGTGAAGACGAGCAGGAAGAACGCCCAGCAGAACAGGGCCGACAGCTCGCCGCCGTTCTGTATGGGCCACAGGGCGGCCTGCTGGTGGACGTCGAAGTAGGCGTACGCCATCGAGCCGGAGGCGATCAGCGCGGCACCGCGGGTGCCGAGGCCGAGCGCCACCAGGGCGCCGGCGACCAGCTGGATCACGGCCGCGTACCAGCCGGGCCAGGTGCCGGTCGCGAGGGTGCCGCCGTCGGTGCCCGCGGCGCCGCCGAGGACGCCGAACAGGGAGGCGGCGCCGTGCACCGCGAAGAGCAGGCCGAAGACGATGCGGAAGAGCCCGATCACATAGGGCTGAGCGGAATTGAGGCGTGCGGACATGGGGAGGTCTCCTCTTCGGTGACGGTCGGGCCGGCCGGGGACGGAGAAGGCCGGTCGTGGGGGCGGCGGTACCGAACAGATGACCTAGGTTAGGGGTGCCTAACGAATGCTTGCAAGTTCAACATTCGGCCACGGCAGCACCCCCACCCGCGGCCCGGCGCCGGGCACCGCGCCCCGCGGCACGGTCCGCGCCACCGCGTCGGCGTCCGACGGCGTGACCGGGTCCGCCCCAGGCCGGACGCCCACCACGGGCACAGAGGCACGTCTTCCGCGAGCTTCCCGGAAGCCAACATCCCTACACATGCGCACCTTTGATGGGCCGTCAAGCAGTACGGCCGCCCGCGCCACGTCCAGCCCACCTGTCTCATAACCGTCCACGGCGTGCGGTCGGCAGCCCTTCGCGGGCACCGCCTCGGCCGTGCGCCGCGCAGCGGGGGGACCGCGCCCGCATGAGAGTCGTCACATGCCGAGTACGCCGGCAGACGGGTGCCCGGCGCCCCCGGCCGGCCACGGCCCCGGCGCCCTTCGGGGCGCTACCCCCCTCGCCGCGCCGACTGCCCCCGCACCTCCAGTTCCCCGAGCAGCTCCGCCGTGGCCCGCGCCACCGCTTGCACCGCCTTGTCGAAGGCCTCGCGGTTGTGGGCGGCGGGGGCCCGGAAGCCCGAGATCTTCCGCACGTACTGCAACGCGGCCGCGTGGATGTCCTCGTCCGTGGCCTCACCGGGCAGCACGGGCGGACGCAGCGTCTTGATGCTCCGGCACATGCGCCCAGTCTCGCGCACCCCTCCGTGCCCTGCGATGATCTGCGCGAAGGCGGCCACCGACACCCGGGGCCGACCGTCGAGAGGACAACTTCATGACGCACCCCCTCACCGTGGCCGTCCTCGGCCCCGGCGGCACCGGCGGCCTGCTCGCCGCCCTGCTGTCCCGCTCCGGGCACCGCGTGATCTGCCTGGCCGGCGAGGCCACGGCCGACACCCTGCGCGGTACCGGCATCACGGTCCGCAGCCCGCAGTTCGGCGACTTCACGGCCGCCGTCGACGCGGACACCGAACTGCGCGAGCCGGTGGACGCCTGCCTGGTCACCGTGAAGCACACCGCGTTCGGCGCCGCCCTGACCCGGGTCCCGCCCGCCGTCCTCGGCGACGCCCTGGTCGTCCCGCTGCTGAACGGTGTCGAACACCCCGGGACCCTGCGCGCCCGCTACCGTCCCGACCGGGTCGCCCCGGCCGTGATCCGTGTGGAGTCCACCCGGACCGCCCCGGGCGTGATCGAGCACGGCAGCCCGTTCACGGAGATCGACCTCGCCGGGGACGCCGTACCCCGCGCCCGGCTCGACGCGCTGGCCGCCCACCTCACCGCCTGCGGTACGACCGCCCGCGTGGCCGGGGACGAGACGGCGGCCCTGTGGGCCAAGATGGCGTTCCTCGCCCCGTTCGCCCTGCTCACCACCCGGTACGGCGTCCCGCTCGGCGTGGCCCGCACCCGTCACCGGGACGCACTTCAGGCGCTGGTCGCGGAGACCACCGCGGTCAGCCGTGCCTGCGGCGCCCCGGCCGACCCGGCCCAGGCCCTGGCCCGGTACGACGCCTTCCCGCCCACCGCCAAGTCGTCCATGCAGCGCGACGCCGAGGCGGGCCGCCCGCTCGAACTGGACGCGATCGGCGGGGCGCTGCTGCGCGCGGCCGAGCGGCACGGGGTACCGGTGCCGGTGACGGCACGGCTGGTCCGGGAGCTGCGGGACTCCGCCTCCTGATCCGGCGCCGACCGCCCCGGCCCCGCCGGGGGACCCGGGGGCAGGGGCGGTCGGCGATCACGCGCTCGCCGGACGCCGTACGCCCCGCGCCACCCGTTCGGCTGAACCTCCCCCTGACCCCACGGACGGCCTCGCCCCCGTAAATCGAACAGGCGTAGCATTGCCGCGTGGCTACGACCTATGAATTCCCCAGTGACCTCCTCGCCGGCCAGGAGGAGCTGCATCAGGTCCGGGCCGAGCTCTCGGCCCTGCTCAAGCGGCTGCCCTGGTCGGTCGAGCCGATGGACGGCTTCAGCGACGACACCGGCTGGCGCAAGGTGGAGCGGCCCGCGTCCCCCGGCTGGACGGAGGACGAGCAGGCCGAGGTGGAGAAGCTGCGGCGGCGCGAGCACGAACTCGCGGTCTTCGTCAGTACGCACCGCTTCTGGGCCGAGGTCGCGGCGGCGGACCGCATGGAGGCCCGCTCCCGGCTGAAGCACGCCCACGAGACGGCGGCGGAAGGGGAATAGCGCAAGGAAACGGCCCCTCGGAGACTGCTCCGAGGGGCCGGACCGGTGGGCGCGGACGGTTTCGAACCGCCGACATCCTGCTTGTAAGGCAGGCGCTCTACCCCTGAGCTACGCACCCGGGACAGGTCGACAGCCTACCTTGCCCGAGTGGCTGCCCTGCAAACCAGACAGGGGGGTTTACCCCACCCCGTTCCGGGAGGCCGCCGGATCGTCGGCGCGGGCCCGCGGGCCCTGGCGTCGGCGTCGACCGAAGCACTCCGGCGCCGGGTCCCGCGCGCCGGATCAGACCGGTTCACGCCGTGGAGCCGGTTCAGGGGGAGACATCACATGGTCCGTTCGCTCTCGTTCCGCGCGGCCCGGCCGGCCGTGCTCGCCGGTGCGCTCCTCGCGGGGCTCACCGCCTGTGGCGCCTCCGCCGGCGACGACACACATCCGGATCACCGGTCCTTCGCGCTGCACGGCCGTACCCTCACCGTCGACTCCGACGACTCGGCGCTGGAGATCGTCGCCGCACGGGGGCAGAAGGCCGGCACGGTCGGGGTGACCCGCTGGTTCGAGGGGTCCGTGGTCGCCGGCGGCGAACCCGAGGTGCGGTGGTCCATGGACGGCGACCGGATCGTGCTGCGGGTGCACTGCTCCGGGGTCATCGCCGACTGCTCGGCCCGGCACCGGATCGAGGTGCCGCGCGGGGTCGGCGTCACGGTCGTGAACGAGGACGGCGCCGTGCGGGCCTCCGGGTTCCGGGACCCCGTCAGCATCCACGTCGGCGACGGCGCCGTGCGCGTCACCGACACCAGCGGCCCGCTGGACCTGCGGGCCGACGACGGACCGGTGCGCGCGGTGGTCTCCTCGCGCCGGGTGAAGGCCGCCACCAGCGACGGCTCCGTGGACGTCGAGCTGACCGGCCCGCCGGACTTGGTCGACGTCCGCAGCGACGACGGATCGGTGACGGTGGGCCTGCCCAAGGGCGCGTACCGGGTGTCGGCGGGGGCCGACGACGGGTCGGTGACGGTGTCCGTGCCCCGCGACGACAGCAGCCCGCACCGGGTGTCGGCACACACCCAGGACGGGAAGGTCACGGTGCGCACGGCGAACTGACCGGCCCGTGTGTTCGTCTTCAACGGGTGGGAGAATGACACCACCCAGGGCGGACCACAGCACGGGAGAGGGATGTGACGGCGACACCGGGCACGCCAGCCAGCCAGCCGTACCCGCCGCCGTCCACCGCACGCGCCCGGCGCGGCCCCTCCCCGGTGCGGGACGCCCTCGTGCTGCTCGGCCTGCCGGTGCTGGCCGCGCTCGCGCTGCCCGCCGCCTTCGCCGGCGGCGGCACCCGGCGCTGGTTCGGCGGGCGGGCGGAGAGCCACCGGGCCGACGCGCAGGCCGCGAAGGACGCGGCGGCGACGGCGTTCTACGAACTCGACACCGCGCAGCGGGATCTGCGGATCTCGGTGGAGACCGTCTCGGCGGTGGACGACTCCCCCGCCGCCCGGCGGGCCGTGTCCGCCTTCGAGGCGCTCGGACACCGGATCGACGAGGTCAGCCGGCGCTACATCCAGGCCGTGGACGCCCACGACCTGGACCGGCACGACCTGGAGGCGGGCACGGCGGCGCGGGCGCGGGCCGAGCTGACCGCGGCCAAGGACGAGCTGGACCGGGTCCGGCAGGAGCTGGACCGGTTCGGAAGCTCGCTGGAGCCGCTGCTGGGCAAGGCGGAGACGCAGCTGGCCCGGCTGGCGCCCGCCGTGGAGCGGGCCCGGCAGTCGCTGCTGGCGGCGAGCAACGCCCTGGACGCCGTACGGGAGCGGAACCTGCGGGCCGACGAGCTGGCCGCGCGGCTCGCGGCCCTGTCGCCGGAGCTGACCAAGCTGAACCAGGGCGCCGGGCGGCACGGGGTGCGGGCGACGCTGGAGCGGGCCGAGCGGGTGCAGCGGGAGGCCGGGGCGGTCCTGGCGGAGGCGGAGCGGCTGCCGGAGCGAGCGGCCGAGATCGACCACCGGCTGGTCAGCCTGCGCACCAGGGCCCAGGCGCTGACCACGCGGGCCGGACAGGTGGAGCCGGTGCTGAGCGAGCTGCGCCGCCGCTTCACCGCCGCCTGCTGGCAGGACCTCCAGCACGTGCCGGAGCAGGCCGCGGAGAACGTACGGCAGGCCGAGCTGAAGCTCC
Source organism: Streptomyces olivaceoviridis (assembly GCF_014650115.1). Taxonomy (GTDB): domain Bacteria; phylum Actinomycetota; class Actinomycetes; order Streptomycetales; family Streptomycetaceae; genus Streptomyces; species Streptomyces olivaceoviridis. Next base: position 123,554 of record NZ_BMUI01000001.1, read on the forward strand.
GGGAGGCGCAGGCGGCGCGGGACGCCCAGCACTGGGCGGACGCGACCTCGCTGCTGTCGACCGTGCGCGCCCTGCTGAACGCCACCGACGAGGCGGTGTCGGCCGCCGGTGACCGGCTGGGCAGGCTGAACGCGGTGCAGAAGGATCCGCAGGCGGAGATCGAGCGGACCCGGTTCGCGATCCGGGACGCCCAGCGGCTGGCCATGACGGGCCGTACGACCCCCGATCCGCGGCACGCCCGGCCGCTGGACGACGCGGTGGCCCGGCTGGAGCGGGCGATCGGCGCCCTGGAGGGGCGGCACCCGGACTACTGGCACTTCCTCACCGAGACGGAAGGGGTGCGGCAGACGGTGGCGCGGGTGGTGGCGCAGATCCGCGAGGAGCGCGGCGCCGGGCACTGACGTGCGTGTTGCCGGGTGCTGTGCGGCAGCGGATATTAAGAGGACGGATGGCCTCCGCTAGCGCCCGAGGAGGCGGACATGGCCACACACGCGGTGCACACGAGGAAGGCCGAGGAACGACGGCCCCGGCTGGACGACCATCTGCCCGTCGACCACCGGCTCAACCAGGTCTACCGGGTCGGTGCCGGCCTCATCGGCGGATTCCTGGTCGCCTTCGGCATTCTCGGCCTGATCGACCAGATCGGCTTCTTCAGCACGGGCGGCAACACGGTCGCCGGGCTGAACTCCAACGGCGCGCTGAGTGTGCTGTCGATCTGCATCGGCGCGCTGCTGCTGGTCGGCATGGTGATCGGCGGGAACCTCGCGTCGACCCTGAACATGGTCCTCGGCGTGCTGTTCCTGCTGAACGGCTTCCTGTTCCTCGGCCTGCTGGACACCAGCAGCAACTTCCTGGCGTTCAAGATCCAGAACGTGTTCTTCAGCTTCGTCGTGGGCCTGCTGCTGATGACCTTCGGCATGTACGGCCGGGTCGGTCACAACCTGCCGCACGACAACCCCTACTGGCGGGCCCGCCACCCCGACGCCTCCCCGCAGGAACAGCGGACGCCGCCCGAGCAGCTGACGCGGCGGGAGCGGCGTCCGCGGGACGAACAGCGGGAGGGGCAGGAGCAACGGGGCCCGCGCCAGCCTGGACCGGGTCAGGTCCTGTAGGCGTAGAACGCCGCGTTCGGGTACGAGGCGACGAGGCTGGCCACCGACCGGTTGTACGTGTTGGTCGAGTGGTAGCTCACGTACGGCACGCCCCGGCTGTCCCGGTACGTGACGATCATCGAGTGGTCCTTGGACCCGTCCCGGTTGAAGTCCATCTGGAGCACGTCGCCGAGGTCCATCTGGTAGACGTTGGCGAGGCTGGTGGCGCGCTTCGAGGACAGGGCGAACCAGGAGAACTCGTTGACGCCGACGAACGAGTCCGACTGGATGTCGGCGGTGCCGAACCACTTCTTCCAGTCGTACGTGTAGCCGGGCACGTGCTTCCAGCCGCCGGCCTTCAGGACCTGGCTGACGAAGTTGGTGCAGTCACCGCCGGCCCCCTGCCCGTTGAAGTCCGGGTAGGCGGGGTTGTACTTGTTCCAGTACTTCTGCGCGTACGCGACCATGGCCTTGTAGTCGTAGCCGGTCGCGGAGAAGTTCTTCTTGTTGACCGGTGCGGGCCAGGTGGTGGCGGCACGGGCCGCGGAGGGCGGGCCGTCGTCCGCGGTGGCGGTCTTCACCGAGGTGACGGCGGGCTTGGCGACCTGGTTCACCGCGAGGTAGCCGTCGTCGGTGTCCCGGATGCCGGTGAGCCGCCAGGTGCCGTGCCGGTCGGCCTGGAAGGTCAGCTCGTGGTGGGCCTGGAAGCCGGTCGACTTCGGTCCCTTGGCGGTGGCCTCGCCATAGGTCAGCGACGTGGTCTCGGTGACGGCGACCTTGGCGTGCCGGCCCTTCACCCGGGTCGCGTCGAGCGTGACCTTGGTGCTGCCCGCGCGGTACGTCTCGCCCAGCCGGGCCAGCCGGCCACGGCGGTCACGCAGCTCGTCCAGCGCGGACTTCTCCTGGCGGGTCTGCCCGCCGGACAGGCGCACGGAACCGGAGAAGCCGGACGTGTGCCGGGTCTCCGCCTTCCCGGCGCCCTCCACGAGGGCCTGCGTGCGGTCGGTGAAGACCGCGTCGGCCAGCCGCTGGAAGGTCGCTTTGGTCGCCGCGTCCACCGTCGGGTCGTCGGTCACCGCCGCACCGGCGCTCCAGTTGGGCACCAGGGCCACGCCGGCGACCACCGAGGCGGCCGCGGCGGTGACTATGGCCGTGCGGCGCCGCCCACGGCTCAGTCTTCTAGATTTCAATGATGTTCCCCTCTACGCCGGTACACCTACCGGGCGAGGGGCATCTTCGCACGCCGTGTGCGTCGGTTGTGAAGGGGGTTGCACAAGTGGAATCCCCGGTGCGCGCCCGTCACTTGACGACCGCCGACCAGTCGGGCGACTGCGCCGGGTCGAGGCTGCGCAGGGCGGCCAGGGTCTGCGGCTTCTGCGCGTCGAGCCAGTCGGCCAGCTCCTTGAAGGACACGCACTTGACGCCCTCCTTGGTGCAGACGTTCTTGACCACCTGGTCGATGGACTTCATGTAGATGCCGCCGTTCCAGTCCTCGAAGTGGTTGCCGATGAACAGCGGGGCCCGGCTGCCGTAGTACACCCGGTTGAAGCCGGCCATGTACGAGTCGACGGTCTGCTGCTGCCACTGGGGGAAGTTGGCCGGGTCGCCCTGGGTCTCACCGTCGGACTGGTTGTAGAGGAAGTTGAAGTCCATGGACAGGCCCTGGTACTTGCCGCTCTCGTACGGCAGCATCTGGAGCGGGAAGTCCCATATGCCCTTCTTCTTCGACGGCCATATCTGGAAGTCGCCCGGTGAACTGGCGTCGTAGCGCCAGCCGTAGCCCTTCATGGCCTTGAGCAGGTTCGGCTGCCCCTCCAGGCAGGGCGCCCGGCCGCCGGTGACCTCCTTCTTGAAGTCGAAGGGCAGCGGCGCGAGGTCCTTGAAGCCGGTGTTGGTCTTCCAGTGCTCCACGAAGGAGTAGAACTGGTCGATCTCGCTCTTCCACTCCTCGACGCTCCAGTCGCCGCCGCCCTTGGCGCCGCAGAAGTGGCCGTTGAAGTGGGTGCCGATCTCGTTGCCGTCCTCGTACGCCTTGCCCAGCTGCTCCACCGTGGTGCGGATGTGGTCGTCGGTGGCGTAGTCGATGGCGGCGTCGCCCGGGGAGTGCATGGGGCCGTGGTACTGGGACTTCTTGCTCTTGGGCAGCAGGTAGATGCCGGTGAGGAAGAAGGTCATGTGGGCGTTGTACTCCTTGGCCAGCTCCCGGTAGTGCGAGAACAGGTGGTCGCTGCCCTCCAGCGCGCCGTCCCAGGAGAAGACCACGAACTGCGGCGGCTTCTCACCGGGCTTGAGCGGCACCGGCTTCAACTGCCCCTTCTGCGGCCCGGTGTAGGAGGTGGAGCCGTCCCCGAGGACCTTGGTCCTGCCGTCCCACTCCGGGGTCGGACTGGCCTTCGGCGTGCTCTTCTGTCTCTTGCCGGCCGCGGCGGCCGGTGTGCTGTTGCCGTCCGTGCCGGACAGCGCCAGGAACCCGGCGACCAGCGAGGCGACGACGAGGAGGGCGGCCAGCGTCAGAACCTGCGGCCGGGTGGCGCGGGGCGCGCTGCGGCTGCGGGGGGCTCGGCGGCGGCCTGACGACGACATCTTGCGGGGCATGCGCGGCTCATTCTGCGGAAGGGGAGGGGGTACGGGCCCCGGCTCAGCCGAGACCCGTCGCTGCCGACCAGAGGGCATACGGGACGCTGTGGGCGGACGAGCCGGCCAGACCCTTGAGCGGCAGTGGCTCCAGGGACTTGGCCAGGTCGATCCGGTAGACGACGATCGCGGTGGACACGGAGTCGGCCGTGCCGACGTACCAGGCGGCGGTGTCCTTCTCGGTGGTGCCGGCCTTCCCGGACACCCCGGCCCGGCCGGCCGCCGCCTCCGGATGGGCGGTGCGGAAGGAGTCGGTGAGCGCCTGCGTGACCTCCTCGGCCACCTTGGCGCCGACCGCGCGCTCCGGGCGCGGGGTGGCCAGGGCGACCGGGGAGCCGTTGCGGGTGATCCGGCGCACCGAGTACGGCTCGGTGTGGTTGCCGCCGGCGGCGAAGGTGGCGTAGCCGCCGGCCATCCGGATCGCGCTGGGCGTGGAGTTCCCCATCGACAGGGCCGGGACCCGGGGGCCGATGCTGGAGGACAGCAGCCCGGACGCCACGGCGGTCCGGCGCACCTTGTCCAGGCCGGTGTCCATGCCGAGCTGCATGAACGGCGTGTTCACGGACCGGGCCATGGCCTCGCGCAGACTGACGTCCCCGTACGACCGGCCGCCGTCGTTGTGCGCGGCGACCTTCTTGCCGCTGCGGTCCCAGTACGGCCCCTCGGGGGTGGTGACGGGCACCCCGTCGTCGCCGTCGTAGACGCTGTCGGGGGTGACGGGGGTGGCGGGGCCGGTGCGCGTCTTGTGCACGCCGTGTTCGAGCCCGGCGGCGTAGACGAACGGCGTGAACGCGGTGCCGGCCGGGACGGTGGTCGCGTTGGACTCGTTGTAGCCCTGGGTACGGTGGTCGGGGCCGCCGTAGACGGCGAGGATCCGGCCGTCCGCGGCCACCGAGGCGGCGCCGTAGTGCCCGTTCTTCGCCACCGCCGGGTTGTCCTGCCTGGCCTGCTCGCGGGCCTTGGTGACGGCGTCGGTGAGGGCCTTCTCCCGCTTGCGGTCGAAGGTCGTGTAGATCTGGTAGCCGCCCAGGTCGAACTGCTTGTCCGTCAGGTGCCCGGCCTTCTTGGCGTACTGCGAGGCCAGCTCCACCAGGTAGTCGCTCTGCGCGCCGGTGTTGTACAGCGGGTTGCTCTTCAGCGGCTCGGGGAACGCGGTGTACTTGGCCCGTTCCTGCGGCGACAGCTTGCCGATCTTGACCATGCGGTCGAGGATCCAGGTCCAGCGCTCCACGGCCCGCGCGTGGTTGGCCTTGCTGAGCGTGGGGTCGAACAGGCCGGCGCCCTTGAGCAGGCCGGCGAGCATGGCCGCCTCGGAGGCGTTGAGCTTGCCGACGTCCTTGCCGTAGTACGCCTGGGCGGCGCGCTGGATGCCGTAGCTGCCGCGGCCGAACCAGCTGGTGTTGAGATAGCCCTCCAGGATCTGGTCCTTGCTCATCCTGTTGTCCAGTTTGAGGGCGATCATCGCTTCGGTGAATTTGCGGCTGATGGTCTGGTTCTGCGTCAGATAGACATTCTTGACGTATTGCTGGGTAATGGTCGATCCGCCCTCGGTGTCCCCTTGTCCCAGTGTGCGGAACACCGCCCGGGTGATACCCCTGGCGGATATACCCGGGTCCGAGTAGAAACTCTCGTTCTCCGCCGCGAGCACCGCCCAGCGGACGTCCGGGGGGATGTCCTTCAGCGGCATCGCCTGCCGCTGCACCCAGCCCGTACGGGCCATGGGCGTGCCGTCGGACCAGAAGTAGACGTTGTCCTGCTGGGTGGCGTACGAGTTGAGGTTCTCCGGTATGTCCGTCAGCGCGTACGCGGTGACGAGGAACGCGCCGAGCAGACCGAACGAGGTCAGGGCGGCGCCGAGCCACTGGCGCCAGGAGGGCATCCAGCGGCGCCAGCCGGTACGCCCGGGGCGCGGGTACACCGGCTTCAGGCGGCGCGCGTACGGGGCTATTCGGCGCGCGTGCGGGGCCAGCGGGCCGAGCAGCCGGACGACGGCGCCCAGGGCCGCCCTCGCGGGCGCGACGCGCTCCCGTCCGGCGGAGCGCGCGTCACGCCGGCGTTCGGCCCGGCCGCCGCCCGGAGCGGGCGGCTCCGGTGGCGGGGGCACGCGCAACTGCATGGTCTGGTCCGCCCTGAGGGCGTCCACTCTCAGATGCAGCGTCTCATCGGCGTCCAACGGCTCCTCGCCACGGCCACCCCCCATGGGGCCGTCCTCCCCCTGCGACGCATCGGTCACGCCTGCGTCTCCCTCCGCACTCGGTCTTGCTCGCGCGGGTGAGCTGAGCATCCTCGCAACGGCGTTCACAAATTATCAGTAACGTTTTCGAATGCCCTGCACATATGCCGGATAGAAAGCAACGCTCATGAAACATTGAGACATCCCCGGCCGGGGCCTTGACGGCTAACCTGGAGCCATGCCTCGTTACGAGTACCGCTGCCGGACCTGCGGCGACACGTTCGAACTCAACCGGCCCATGGCCCAGTCCGCCGCCCCCGCGTCGTGCCCGGCGGGGCACGACGACACGGTGAAGCTCCTGTCGACGGTGGCGGTGGGCGTGTCGAACAACACGTCCGCGCCCGCGCCTTCGCCGAGGGCCGGTGGGGGCGGGTGCTGTGGTGGCGGGTGCTGCGGGTAGCCGCCCACGCGGGTGCCGCGCGGTGCCGCCCTGCGGGTGCCGCGCCGTCGTGGCGTGTCGCGCCCAACGCGGCGGGGCCGCACACCGGCGCGGCCCCGCACCCCTCAGGCCGGCTGCCGAGTCGCCCTCAGGAACTCCCGTAGGATCCGCTCTCCCGCCAGGACGCCGCGTTCCGGGAGGGCGCTGATCTGCGGGGCCGTCCAGTCGGTGTCGGCGAGTTCGCCGTGGCCGGGGCGCCAGCCCCGGTCGGCGGCCAGCAGCAGGTCGGCGTCGAGCAGGGAGTCCCCGGCGGCCAGCGTCAGCTGCGCGCCGGTGCGGCGGGCCACCTCACGGACGGCCGCGCTCTTGGTGAGCGGCTTCGGTACGGCGTAGATCTTGCGTCCTTGCAGGGACACCGTCCAGCCCCGGTTCTCCGCCCACACCGCGAGCTCCTTCACCCAGTCCCCGGGCAGCAGTTCGCGCTCCACCACGAGGTAGGCGAACAGGTCCTCGGCGATCCGGTGCTTGCGCACCCACACCGGGTCGGCGGACCGCAGCAGGTACTCGCTGACCTCCGCCAGCGGCGCGCACTCGTCGGCGAGCCGTGCCTGGACGCCCGCGTGCCAGTCGTCGTCGGTGACCCCGTCGACCAGCAGATGGCCGCCGTTGGCGCAGATCGCGTACGCCGGCGGCGGGCCCGGCAGGTTGATCCGCTGGTACTGCTTGCGCGTCCGGGTGGTCGTCGGCACGAAGACGGCCGTGTCGCCGAGGTCGGTGAGCAGCTGTGCCGCGGTCTCGGTCATGTAGGACAGCGGCTTGGCCTCGTGCACCTCCACGCACAGCAGCCGGGGCGCCCGCGGGTCCGGCATGGTCAGCGCGAGGGCCGCCGAGGAGTAGATCAGCGTACGGTCCAGGTCGCTCGCCACCAGCACCGGCATCAGACGTTCACCGCCTTGCCGTCGGCGCCCGTCGCGCCCCGCGTGTACTGGGGGTGGATCAGCCCGACGCAGGTGTACGGCAGGTCGTCCACCTCCTCCACCGGCGCCCCGCGCTGGTCGGCGAGCAGCCGCACATGGGCCAGGTCCGCGCCCGCCCCCGCCCGCGCGAGGATCTTCCACGGCACCCGCCGCAGCAGCACCCGGGTGGTCTCGCCGACGCCGGGCTTGACGAGGTTGACGTCGTGGATGCCGTACTCCTCGCTGATCCGCTCGACCGCCCGCCAGCCCGCCCAGGTCGGGGTGCGGTCCGTGGTCGGCAGTTCCTTCACCGCGCCGTCCACGCCCTCGGCCACCTCGGGGAAGCGGGCGGCGACGGCGTCGAGGAAGGCCACGGAGACGTCCGCGCCCGCGAGTTCGCGGTAGAACTTGGCGCCGTGGAAGTCGTGCGGGCCGACCAGGTCGGCGCGCAGCACCGTGCGGGAGATCAGCCCGGAGACGGTCGAGTTGAGGCACGCGGAGGGGATGAGGAAGTCCTCGCGGGTGCCGTAGGTGCGTACGCAGGAGCCGGGATCGGCGAGGACCGCGATCTCCGGGTCGAATCCGCTGACGCCCTCCTTCCGCTCGAACTCCTCGACCGCCTGGGCGAGTTCGCGGGTGATCGCACCCTTGCCGGTCCAGCCGTCGACGAACACGACGTCCCGGGGGTCGTGGTGGGCGGCCAGCCAGCGCAGCGCGTTGGCGTCGATGCCCCGGCCGCGCACGATCGACACGGCGTAGTGCGGCAGGTCGAGACCGTGCCGGAACCGGGCCCAGCGGCGCATCAGGATGCCGACCGGGGTGCCGGCGCGGGCCAGGGAGACCAGCACCGGGCGGGGCGACCGCTCGGTGAGGACGGTCTCGGTCACGACACCGACGGCCTGCGCGAGGCGGGCGGCGGAGGCGTCCAGGGCCGCGTGGAACAGTTCCTGGTACCGCGCGCTGGGCTGGTACTCCACCGGCAGCGACTCGGCGTAGTGCGCGCCGCCGCTCTGGATGGCCTCCTCCCGCTCCTCCGTCGGCGCCTCCAGGGTCACGTCGGAGAGGTCCTGGAGCAGCCAGCCGACCTCCTCCGGCGCGTACGAGGAGAACGCGGGGCCACGGAGGGGCTCGGGCAGCATGGCCGGCCTTTCGGGAGCGTGCGGAACGTACGAGGGTACGACCGCGAGCAGGACGTGCGGGACGTGCGCGGCGAGGGCGGCCGGCAGGCCGTCGGGCGCGCGCAGGGCGGGGGTGTCGGCGACGGAGTCGACCACGGCGACGACGGCGTCGAAGCCGGCGCCGGCCACGTTGTAGGCGTACCGCTCGCCGGGCCCGTCGGCCGGGTCGTCGTGGGCCGGGAAGACCAGGCGGCTGCGGATCGCGTAGCCGGGGTCGTCGACCGCGAGCACGGGCGACCGGGTCGTGGTGGAGAACCGCACCTCGGCGTCCGTACCCCGCTCCACCTCCTGGGCGAGCCGCAGCGGAACGTACATCAGCTCCTCGGACCCGAGCACCAGGACACGCCGGGCCCCCGCGGGCAGGGCCGCGCGTATTCGCCCGGCCATGGCGGGAAGCGCCGCTTCGAGCCGGGCGCGGTGGGCGGGGGTGAAGCCGTGCCGGCCGCCGTCGGGGAGACCGGGGGGCCAGTGCAGGTCGACCTCGGTGACGTGGCCCGGCCGGTGCGCCCCTCCAGGGGCGCGGGCGACCGCGCTCGACCCGCACCCGGCGGACTCGTGGTGAGCCACCAGTTCCCGCCCCTTCTCCAGCACACCGTCCGGCAGTTGTACGGTCCCGGACGCGGCGGCGATCACCTCGACCCGGGCTCCGATCTCCCCCGCGAACCGCTGGAGACGAGCCGTGTCCTCGGCCGACCGCATGTCGACCAGAGCGACCACCACGTACCGCCGCCGCGGATACCGTGCGTGCAGATCACGCACGGTGTTCAGCACGGTGTTACCGGTGGAGAACTCGTCGTCCACCAGCACCAGCGGCCCGTCCCCGGCCAGCAGGGCGGGGTCTTCCGGCAGCAGGAGGTGCGACGTGGCATGCGAGTGCGACTCCTCGAAGCCGCCCGCAGGGGCGACCCCGGGAACCGCCCGCCGCGTGGAGTGCAGATACGGCACCGCGCCGAGGCCGTCGGCGACCGCGTGCCCCAGCCCCGTCGCCGTCTCCGCGTAGCCGAGGACGACAGCCCCGGCCCCTTCCGCGCCGAGCAGCGCGGCGACCCGCCGGCCCAGGCGGAAGCCGTACCCGTACACCACGGCCGGCGACTGCGGGACGTGCTTGCCGAGGACGTTGGAGACCAGCAGGTGCGCCCGCTTGGGGTTGCGCCGCAGCGCGAGCCCGAGCAGGGCCGGCAGGCCGTCGTCGCCCACGAGTCCGACCCCGAGTCGTTCGGCGACCCAGCTGCCGGACCAGACCCCGTCGTTCACTGCGTTGTTCATTCGTTCCTTGGAGAGGCGGAGGTGGAGGTGGAGAGAGGTTCAGCCGGGTATGCCGGCGGCGAGCAGTTCCACGAAGCCGACGTCCTCGTTGGCGACGCCGAACACCTCGGCGCGCAACAGGGTCCGCTCGGCCCAGGCGCGGTGCGGTTTCACTTCGTTCATCTTGTTCGTGTAGGCCGACCGGAGTACACCCCCGCCGCCGCGTTCCGGCCGCAGGATGTCCTGGGCGTCGCTGAACTCCTCGTGGCTGACCACGGAGAGTGCGTGCACGGGCAGGACGTGGGACGGGTGGATGCAGGTCTTGCCGAGCAGGCCGTTGGCCTGGTCGAGGGAGATCTCCCGGAGCAGTCCGTCCATGGCGTGTTCGATCAGCTTCTCGCGCAGGGCAACGGCCTGCACCTCCAGGAAGGGGCTCTGCCTCAGCTGCGGCTTGAACATGCGTTCGGAGAGACGGAAGTACTCCCAGACCGGACCGGTGACGGTGAAGCCGGTGCCGTCGGCGCGGCCGAGCATGTTCACGACGTCGGCGATCACGGAAGCGACGATCTGGACGTCGTAGGCGGTCATGTCGGGGGCGCGGCGCAGGCCGTAGGAGGAGCAGAAGTCGGTCACGCCGAGGCGGAGGGCCAGCACCCGGTCCCGGTACTTGCCGACCGCGCGGGAGATGCCCTCCAGGGTCTCCACCCGGGACTCGCGGTAGAGCAGTTCGGGGGACTCCAGGACGGGCATGGCGAAGAGCCGCCGGCCGCTGCTGTTCTCGGCCGCGGTCAGGGCCTCCAGGAAGGGGATGCCGCGTTCCTCGGTGAACTTGGGCAGCACGAACCCGGACAGCAGGCGCACGGCGGGGCCGAGACGGCGGACCAGGTCCGGTATCTGCTCGGGGGTGCGCACCCGGATGAACAGCAGGGGCGGCTCCGCGTCGGGCCGGGCGGCGAGGTCGGCGAACTGCCGGACGAGGTTCTCCTCCCCCGGCTCGACGTCCGCGTCGTCGATCGAGTCCTCCAGGCACAGCACCATCGAGACCACGCCGTTGCCGGCCTGTTTGACGATGTCGTCGGCGAGCCGGGGCCGGGTGGCCGGGCTGTACAGCGTGGCGCCCAGGGCCGCGGAGAGCAGCCGGGCCGGGGAGTCGGCGGTGAACGCGCACGGCTCCCGGTGGAAGAGGCGCCGCCGCACCTCGGGGGCGATGTGCCCGAAATGACGCATAGGACTCCCTAAGGGCGCGAGCCGAGCCTCTGGGTTGGGTAAAAGGTGGCCGGTAATAGTACGTGGGGATCCATGTCCGGGGTTCCCTGTGGGCATGAATTCCCGGTAACTCGCCCATGTCGGCGGCACCGCCCCCCGCATTGTCGTGACCAGGACCGAGAGGGCAGGATGACCGCATGACGCACGCGATGCTGAAAGGGTCGAACGTCCCGCTGGAGGCCACCACGGTGCGCACCGTGCTGCGCTGGACGCCCGGGCAAGGTGTCCCGGACGTGGACGCCTCGGCGCTGCTGCTGGGTCCGGACGGCCGTGTGCGCTCCGACGAGGACTTCGTCTTCTACAACCAGCCCCGGCACCCCTCCGGGAAGGTGTGGCGGCTCGGCAAGAAGCGGATCGCCGAGGGGCTGACGGACACGATCCAGACCGACCTCTCCGGGGTGGAGCCGGGGGTCGGCCGGATCCTGCTGGTCGCCTCCGCGGACGGGGTCGCCTTCGACCAGGTGCCGGCGCTGTGCGTCCTGCTGTACGACGCGGCGGTCGCCGACGGGGAGCCGCTGGCCCGGTTCGAGATCAAGCCGGAGACCGGCGCGGAGACGGCGCTGATCTGCGGTGAGCTGTACCGGCGCGGGGAGGGCTGGAAGTTCCGGGCGCTGGGTGAGGGCTACTCGAACGGGCTGAAGGGGCTCGCCACGGACTTCGGGATCTCGGTGGACGAGTCCGAGATGGAGGAGGAGCCGGCCCCGTCCCAGCCGTTGCCTCCGGAGCAGCCGACGGCCGCGGTTCCGGCACAGCCGCCCGCGTACGGCTATCCGCAGCCGATGTCGGCGCCGGCGGCTGTGCCGGGGGACCCGTACTTCCGGCTGCCGCCGCAGGGGCCGCAGTTCCTCGGGCGGTAGTCAGCCCGGGAAGCGACCGGTGGTCACCTGTCCACCTTCGTCTTGAAGCCCCTGCCCCACTGGAGGCCCCAGCCGTAGAGGCGGTCCAGTTCGCCCTGGAAGCCGTAGACGAACTTCACCTCGCGGCGGACGACCAGTTCGCCCTTGACGTTCTCGATCATGACCACGGCGCAGGAGCGGGCCTGGGGGTGGCGTTCGTCCAGGCCTATCTCGATGCGGGGGCCGTTGCTGGGGTAGAGGGTGACGATGGCGTGCGTACGGTCGAAGGCGGGGGTCTGGTCGTAGATGTAGACGAAGACCAGCAGTCTCTTCAGGGCGTCCCGGTGGTCGAGGTTGACGTACATCGTCTCACCGGACGCCGAGCCGAACCGGTCGTCGCCGCTGAGTTTGATGTACGGCGGTGCGTTGACGTCGCCGAGGTAGCCGCCGAGGGGCTGTACGACCCCCTTCGTACCGTCGGTCAGTTCGTACAGGCAGCCGAGGTCCAGGTCGACGTTGACCATGCTCTGGCCGTGCCCGAGGACCTCCGGCGGCTTCAGGGCCCTGAAGGGGTGCCGGAACAGGCTGGTGCGCTGGACTCCGTCCAGGTCGGAGGTCCGCATCCGCCAGGAGAGGTTGACGCGCAGGTGGCCGGTGGCCGCTTCCTGCTTGGTGAGGGACACCGTCTGGTGCCGCCTGGTCAGTTCTATGGCGTTGCTCGACGCGTTGCCCGAGTCGAAGTCGGCGGCGCGCCCGCCCAGCAGTCCGTCGAAGAAACCCATTCCCGCCCCCAGCTACCTGTTGTGACGCCGGCGGGGCGGCCGGCCGTGCCGGCCGCCCCGCTCAGAGCGTTCCTCACCGTCCGGGGTGTCACACCCCGGAGGAGACCTCGGCCTTCTCGTCGCTGCCCTCGCCCGCCGCGGCCAGGGCGCGGTTGCGACGGACGGAGGAGAGGAAGGACGCCGCGATCAGGACGACGCCGACGAGACCGGTGACGACCTCGTTGATCTCGTGCTGGATGGTGACCATCAGGATCACGGCGAGGGCGCCGATGGCGTAGTGGGCGCCGTGCTCCAGGTAGACGTAGTCGTCGAGGGTGCCCTGGCGGACCAGGTAGACCGTCAGCGACCGGACGTACATGGCGCCGATGCCGAGGCCGAGGGCCATCAGGACGATGTCGTTGGTGATGGCGAAGGCGCCGATCACTCCGTCGAAGGAGAAGGAGGCGTCCAGGACCTCCAGGTAGAGGAACATGAAGAACGCGGCCTGGCCGGCCAGGACGATCGCTGGCTTCCGCTTGCCGGTGCGGGCGGCCTCTTCCTCCTCCTCGTGCTCGCGCTCCTCCTCTTCCTCCAGCTTGTCCTCGAAGTAGCCGGAGAGGCCGCCGACGACCATGTAGGTGATCAGGCCGGCGATACCGGCGATCAGGACCGTCTGGGCCTTGTCCACGTGCGCGCCGCCGTGCTGGTGGGCGTGGGTGGCGAAGGTGAACGACGTGATCAGCAGGACGATCAGGGCGATGCAGACCGACAGCATGTCGACCTTGCCGAGCTTGGCCAGGGGCCGCTCGATCCAGCGCAGCCACTGGATGTCCCGGTCCTCGAAGATGAAGTCGAGGAAGATCATCAGCAGGAACATGCCACCGAACGCGGCGATCGCCGGGTGGGCGTCGGTGACGAGCTGCTGGTAGCGGTCCTTGTTGTTGAGCGCCAGGTCCACGGCCTCGATCGGGCCCATCTTGGCGCTGATCGCGACGATGACGACGGGGAAGACCAGCCGCATGCCGAAGACCGCGATGAGGACACCGACCGTGAGGAAGATCTTCTGCCAGAAGGCGTTCATCTTCTTCAGGATCCCGGCGTTGACCACCGCGTTGTCGAAGGACAGCGAGATCTCCAGGACGGCCAGGATCGCCACGATACCGAAGGCGGTCCACCCCCCGTAGAACGCCGCCGCGACCAGACCGAGCGCGGTGACCGCGAACGACCAGCCGAAGGTTTTCAGAAGCACTGGCTACCCCATCATGTGTGGGGGGCACCTCCCAGACGGAGTCCGGGGGAGGGTCTCCCCTGAGTCGTACCGAGTTTTACGAAACGTTGACTCCGAAGTCTAGAGCGATGCCCCGCAGACCCGACGCGTACCCCTGACCCACCGCTCGGAACTTCCACTCGCCCTGGTAGCGGTACAGCTCGCCGAAGATCATGGCGGTCTCGGTGGAGGCGTCCTCACTGAGGTCGTAGCGGGCCAGTTCCTGGCCGTCGGCCTGGTTGACGACGCGGATGAAGGCGTTGGAGACCTGGCCGAAGGTCTGCCCGCGCTCGTCCGCCATGTGGATGGAGACGGGGAAGACGATCTTCTCGCACTGCGGCGGCACCTTCGCGAGGTCCACCAGGAGCGACTCGTCGTCGCCCTCGCCCTCACCGGTGAGGTTGTCACCGGTGTGCTCCACGGAGCCGTCGGGGCTGGTGAGCTGGTTGTAGAAGACGAACCACTCGTCGCCCAGTACCCGGTTGCCGGCCCCGCACAGCAGCGCGCTGGCGTCCAGGTCGAAGGGGGCGCCGGTGGTGGACCGGGCGTCCCAGCCCAGTCCGATCATGACGTTGGTGAGGTTCGGTGCGGCCTTGGAGAGGGAGACGTTGCCCCCCTTGGCGAGTGTGACACCCATGACGCTGGTCCTCCCCTGGTGGTGCTTCCCTGGTTGTCCTGCACGTCCGGCGCCGCCCCTAAACGGGACGGCGCCGGTCTCACGGGCTGTACGGCCTCACACGCCGTTCGTGTCAGACGTTGACGCCGAAGTCCTGCGCGATGCCCCGCAGGCCCGACGCGTAGCCCTGGCCGATGGCGCGGAACTTCCACTCCGCGCCGTGCCGGTACAGCTCGCCGAAGACCATGGCGGTCTCGGTGGAGGCGTCCTCGCTGAGGTCGTACCGGGCGATCTCCTGCCCGCCGGCCTGGTTCACGACGCGGATGAAGGCGTTGCGGACCTGGCCGAAGGACTGCTGGCGGTTCTCGGCGTCGTAGATCGACACCGGGAACACGATCTTTTCGACGTCGGCCGGGACACCGGCCAGATTGACCTTGATCTGTTCGTCGTCGCCCTCGCCCTCACCGGTGAGGTTGTCACCGGTGTGCTCGACCGAGCCGTCGGGGCTCTTGAGGTTGTTGAAGAAGACGAAGTGCTGGTCGCTGATGACCTTGCCGAAGTTGTTCAGCAGCAGCGCGCTGGCGTCGAGGTCGAAGTCCGTGCCGGTCGTCGTGCGCACGTCCCACCCCAGGCCGACGATGACGGCGGTCAGGCCCGGGGCCTCCTTCGTCAGCGATACGTTGCCGCCCTTGCTGAGGCTGACTCCCACGGGTCCTCCATGTGGTGTTCGGGGGCGGGGAGCCCCGTCGTGCTTCGGATATGGGATCAACGTGCCGATCCTAGTGACGGGTTCCCGCGCCCCGCAGACCCTGGACCCGAAGAATCACAGGTGTCGCCCGCGGCCCGCTCACAGGGTGTCGAGCGCCTTCACGTAGTCGTTCAGGTCGCGGGCGTCCGGCAGGCCGTTGACCACGGTCCACCGCACGACACCCTCCTTGTCGATCACGAAGGTGCCCCGGACGGCACAGCCCTTGTCCTCGTCGAAGACGCCGTACGCGCGCGAGGCGTTGCCGTGCGGCCAGAAGTCGCTCAGCAGGGGGTACTCCAGGCCCTCCTGCTCGGCGAAGACGCGCAGGGTGTGGATGGAGTCGTTGGAGACGGCGAGCAGCTGGGTGTCGCGGTCCTCGAACTTCGGCAGGTTGTCGCGCAGCTCGCACAGCTCGCCGGTGCACACGCCGGTGAAGGCGAAGGGGTAGAAGAGCAGGACCACGTTCTTCGCGCCGCGGAAGTCCGAGAGCTTCACGGTCCGGCCGTGGTTGTCCTTCAGCTCGAAGTCGGGTGCCTTGTCGCCGACCTGGATCGCCATCGTCGTGCTTCCCTTCGGTGGGCTGTTCGGATGAGAGCGCTGAGGCTCGGTTCCACCCTACGCAGCGGTCACCGGGGACTCCCGGACGGGCTGGGGCGATATCCAGCCCGTCCGGCGTCCGAGGACGGTCACCTCTTGGACTTGGCCGCCTTCGGCGTCGCCAGCCGGCTGCCGCTCCAGTCCTTGCCGACGCTGACGCTCTTCGAAGCGGTCAGGCCGGCCGTCGTGGCGGCGTCCTGGATGTCGCTCGGCTCCACGTACCCCGGACGGCCGGTCTTCGGCGTGAGGAGCAGGATCGCGCCGCCCTCTTCGATGTACGTGGTGGCATCCACCAGCGCATCCGTCAGGTCGCCGTCGTCGTCACGGAACCACAGCACAACGGCGTCGGCCACGTCGTCGTAGTCCTCGTCCATGAGGTCGCCTGCGATGGTTTCCTCGATGACCTCGCGGAGCTCCTGATCGACGTCGTCGTCGTAGCCGATCTCCTGGACCACCTGCCCGGGCTGGAACCCCAGCCTGGCGGCAGGGTTCGTCCGCTCCTCCGCGTGGTCCGCGGTCGCGCTCACGGGTTGCCTCCTGATCATGTCTTGGTAAGTATCTCAGCCACGCGCGTGCGCGAAGCATTGGCCGTAGTCCACACGGGCGGGGCGGATCGCGCAAGTACCCGGCCGTCGGGACCGCCGAAACGGTGACGATCCCGGCCGTGTCGCCGCAACTCCCAGCACCGTATCTCGATTCCGCGCCCCCCACATCACGCCGATGCGCCCGGTTTGTCACGTTCGGAATCATCCAGCGTTACGTCACTCGAACAACTTTGCCAAACACGTCACACCCCGGGCGTATCGTTGCGTTTTGACCGGTACAGATGACGGTGCGGATGACGTACGCCTTCCCGAGGTACACGATGGGGAACGGTGTAGGCAAGTGCAACAACTGGCCCTCTGACAGGTAAGGAACAGCGTGGCTTCCGGATCCGATCGCAATCCGATCATCATTGGCGGCCTTCCGAGTCAGGTTCCTGACTTCGATCCCGAAGAGACCCGGGAGTGGCTCGACTCCCTGGACGCCGCCGTCGACGAGCGCGGCCGGGAGCGGGCCCGCTACCTCATGCTCCGTCTGATCGAGCGCGCCCGCGAGAGGCGCGTGGCCGTACCCGAGATGCGCAGCACGGACTACGTCAACACGATCCCCACCAAGAGCGAGCCGTTCTTCCCGGGCAACGAGGAGATCGAGCGCAGGATCCTGAACGCGACCCGCTGGAACGCGGCCGTGATGGTCTCGCGCGCCCAGCGCCCGGGCATCGGCGTCGGCGGCCACATCGCCACCTTCGCGTCCTCCGCGTCGCTGTACGACGTCGGCTTCAACCACTTCTTCCGCGGCAAGGACGAGGGCGACGGCGGCGACCAGGTCTTCTTCCAGGGCCACGCCTCCCCCGGCATCTACGCGCGCGCGTACCTGCTCGACCGGCTCACCGAGGCGCAGCTGGACGGCTTCCGGCAGGAGAAGTCGAAGTACCCCGACGGCCTGTCCAGCTACCCGCACCCGCGCTCGATGCCGGACTTCTGGGAGTTCCCGACGGTCTCCATGGGCCTCGGCCCGCTCGGCGCGATCTACCAGGCGCGGATGAACCGCTACATGCAGGCGCGCGGCATCGCCGACACCTCCCGGTCGCACGTGTGGGCGTTCCTCGGCGACGGCGAGATGGACGAGCCGGAGTCGCTCGGCCAGCTCTCCCTGGCCGCCCGCGAGGGCCTGGACAACCTGACCTTCGTGGTCAACTGCAACCTCCAGCGGCTGGACGGCCCCGTCCGCGGCAACGGCAAGATCATCCAGGAGCTGGAGTCGGTCTTCCGGGGCGCCGGCTGGAACGTGATCAAGCTGATCTGGGACCGCACCTGGGACCCGCTGCTCGCGCAGGACCGGGACGGCGTGCTGGTCAACAAGATGAACATCACGCCGGACGGCCAGTTCCAGACGTACGCCACCGAGTCCGGCGCGTACATCCGCGAGCACTTCTTCGGTGACGACCTGCGCCTGCGCGCGATGGTCGAGAACATGACCGACGAGCAGATCCTGCACCTCGGCCGCGGCGGCCACGACCACCGCAAGATCTACGCGGCGTTCACGGCGGCCAAGGAGCACAAGGGCCAGCCGACGGTCATCCTGGCCAAGACGATCAAGGGCTGGACGCTGGGCCCGAACTTCGAGGGCCGCAACGCCACGCACCAGATGAAGAAGCTGACGGTCGACGACCTCAAGCGCTTCCGGGACCGTCTGCACCTGCCGATCTCCGACAAGGAGCTGGAGTCCGGCCTGCCGCCGTACTACCACCCGGGCCGGAACTCGGAGGAGATCCAGTACATGCACGACCGCCGCAAGGGCCTCGGCGGTTACGTCCCGACCCGCGTCGTCCGCTCCGAGCCGCTCGCCCTGCCGGACGCCAAGGCGTACGCGACCGTGAAGAAGGGCACGGGCCAACAGTCCATCGCGACGACCATGGCCTTTGTGCGCCTCCTCAAGGACCTCATGCGGGACAAGGAGATCGGCAAGCGCTTCGTGCTGATCGCACCGGACGAGTACCGCACGTTCGGCATGGACTCCTTCTTCCCGAGCGCGAAGATCTACAACCCGCTCGGCCAGCAGTACGAGTCGGTCGACCGCGAGCTGCTCCTGGCCTACAAGGAGTCGCCGACCGGCCAGATGCTGCACGACGGCATCTCCGAGGCGGGCTGCACGGCGTCGCTGATCGCGGCGGGCTCGGCGTACGCCACGCACGGCGAGCCGCTGATCCCGGTGTACGTCTTCTACTCGATGTTCGGTTTCCAGCGCACGGGTGACCAGTTCTGGCAGATGGCCGACCAGCTGGCGCGTGGATTCGTCCTGGGTGCGACCGCCGGTCGTACGACCCTGACCGGTGAGGGCCTCCAGCACGCGGACGGCCACTCCCAGCTCCTGGCCTCCACCAACCCGGCGTGCGTGGCGTACGACCCGGCGTACGCGTACGAGATCGCGCACATCGTGCAGGACGGCCTGCGCCGGATGTACGGCAGCTCGGCCGAGCACCCGCACGGCGAGGACGTCTTCTACTACCTCACCGTCTACAACGAGCCCATCCAGCACCCGGCCGAGCCGGCGGGCGTGGACGCCGAGGGCATCGTCAAGGGCGTCTACCGGCTCAAGCAGGGCACGACCGGCTCCGTCCCGGCGCAGATCATGGCGTCGGGCGTGGCGGTCCCGTGGGCCCTGGAGGCGCAGCGGCTCCTCGGCGAGGAGTGGAACGTCAGGGCCGACGTGTGGTCCGCGACCTCCTGGAACGAGCTGCGCCGCGAGGCCGTGGAGTGCGAGGAGTACAACCTGCTGCATCCGGAGGAGGAGCAGCGGGTGCCGTACGTGACGCGGAAGCTCGGTGGCGCCGAGGGGCCGTTCGTGGCCGTGTCCGACTGGATGCGATCGGTTCCGGACCAGATCGCGCGCTGGGTGCCCGGTACGTACCAGTCCCTGGGCGCCGACGGCTTCGGCTTCGCCGACACCCGGGGCGCGGCGCGCCGGTTCTTCCACATCGACGCCCAGTCGATCGTGGTGGCGGTGCTGACCGAGCTGGCCCGCGAGGGCAAGGTCGACCGCTCCGTACTCAAGCAGGCCATCGACCGCTACCAGCTGCTGGACGTCTCGGCGGCGGACCCGGGAGCGGCGGGCGGCGACGCGTAGCCGGTGCCCTCGGCTTCGGCCGACCAGGGTGGTGAGGGTCGTGGGGATCCGCGGACCGGGTGAGGTTGATCGCGCAGTTCCCCGCGCCCCTGACGGGGCGCCGCCCTTACGGTTTCTTTACGATTGTCGGCATGGATCAAGTGTCGGCGCAGGCTCGGTGGGAGGGGCGTACGCAGCGGCCGTTGTTGGCGCTCGCGGTGGCGTTCGCGGTGGCCTACGCGGTCCCGATCGTGGACGCCCCCGCCGGTCACTCCCTGACGGCCGTGTGCACGGGTGTCGAGTGGGTGGTGTGGGCGGCGTTCGCCCTCGACTACCTGGTCCGGCTGGCCCTCGCCCCGCACCGGCGGGACTTCGTCCGACGGCACTGGCCCGACCTGTGCGCGGTGGTCCTGCCGGTCCTGCAACCGCTACGGCTGCTACGGCTGGTGTCCACGCTGCTGCTGGTCGGCCGGCGGGCGCGGATGGCCCCGCAGATCCGGCTGACCACCTATGTCGTGGGGGCCGTGGTCGGTCTGCTGATGTTCGGGTCGCTCGCGGTGCTGTCCGTGGAGCGGGAGGCGCCGGACGGGAACATCCGGACACTGGGTGACGCCGTGTGGTGGTCGTTCACGACGATGACGACCGTGGGGTACGGGGACCACGCGCCGACGACCGGGCTCGGACGGATGATCGCCGTCGGCCTGATGCTGTCGGGGATCGCGCTGCTCGGTGTCGTCACCGCGAACATCGCCGCGTGGTTCATCTCGCGGTTCGAGAAGGACGACGTGGAGGAGCGGCGGCAGACCGAGGCCATCGCCGCCCTGGCCGAAGAGGTACGGCTGCTGCGGGCGGAGGTGGCCCGGTTGGCCGAACAGCAGCGCCCCGACGGGGGTGTGGAGAACCGCGCGAGCGGCCACGACGTGCCCGCGACCGCCAACGCGCCCACGCCCCTGCGGCGGGACGCCGTCGGCTAGAGGAGCCCGTGGCCCCACGTCGCCGCGCCCGCCAGGGCGATGATGGCGAGCAACGTGTCGATCGCGCCCAGGATCAGGGCGACCAGTGCGGGGACGTTGCCGTCGTTGGACCATGCGCGGCCCATCGACTGCCAGCCGCAGAACATCGCCACCGGGCCCAGGACGATGCCCAATGCGAAAAATCCGGCCACGGCACAGATCGTGCCGATGATCCCGAGCGTCGCACGGTCCGGCCCGGTCCGCTGCCACGTTCGGCCGCGTGACCGGGGGTACCCGCTCGTTCCTCGCCCGAAGCCCGCCATCATCAACTCCTTGAGGCGAATGGACAGTTCGGCTTCGGTGTGCGGGTACCCCGGTTCCGCGTCGGCAGACCTGCGCGCGCTGCCCCCTCCAGCAGCGCGCGCCGCGGTCCGGCGTCCTCCCATGCCCTGCGGAGGACTTGACCCACTGTGACCTGCGGCGCGCGCCGGGGCGAGCGATCTTCAACGGAGTCACCCTGATAGGGGAACTCCGCCGGGAGGGGACTCGAGAACCCGGGCTCAGATGTGGCCCATGCCCGCGCCCGCCTCCGCGTTCGCGCCCCGCTTGGTGAACAGCGCGACGAGGACCGCGACCAGCGCCACGCCGGCCGCGACCAGGGAGGCGAGGCTCATGCCGGAGATGAAGGTGTCGTGGGCGACGGCGGTGATCTTCGCGACGATCGGCCCCGGCATGTCCTTCGTCACCGGGGCCACGCCGACCTGGACCGCCTCGGAGGCCTTGTCGAGCTGATCCGGGGTCAGCTTCGGCAGCCCCGCGTCCGCCCAGTTGCCCGGCAGATCGCGGTCGACCTTGGAGGCCATCACCGCGCCCAGCACCGCCGTACCGAGGCTGCTGCCGATCTGCATGGCCGCCTGCTGGAGGCCGCCGGCCACGCCGGACAGCTCCAGAGGGGCGTTGCCGACGATGACCTCGGTGGCGCCGACCATGACCGGTGCGAGGCCCAGGCCGAGCAGCGCGAACCACAGGGACATCAGACCGCTGCCGGTGTCGGGCTCCAGCGTCGACATGCCGTACAGCGCGACCGCGGTCACGGCCATGCCGAAGGCCAGCGGGACGCGCGGGCCGAGCTTGGTGATCGCGGTACCGGCGAGCGGCGAGCCGACGATCATCATGCCGGTGAGCGGCAGCAGGTGCAGGCCGGCGTTGACGGGGCTCAGTCCGTGGACGTTCTGGAGGTAGAACGTCACGAAGAACAGGCCGCCCAGGAAGGCGATGGCCATCAGGACCATCAGGACGACACCCGCCGACAGGGCCACCGAGCGGAACAGGCCCAGCGGGATCAGTGGTTCGGTGACCTTCGTCTCCCAGAAGGCGAAGAGGACGAACAGGGCCACGGACACGACCATGAACACCCACGTCTTGCCGTCGCCCCAGCCCCAGGTCGGCGCCTTGATGAGCGCCCAGACCAGGCAGAACATCGCGCCGGACAGCAGGGCGATGCCGAGGAGGTCGAAGGAGCGCGGGGCGTTCTCGGCCCGGTGGTCCAGCAGGATCACGGTGCCGAGGAGCAGCGCGAGGGCACCGACCGGCACGTTGATGAAGAAGACCGACTGCCAGTTGACGTGCTCGACGAGGACACCGCCGAGGATCGGGCCGCCCGCCGTGGACGCGCCGATCACCATGCCCCACACACCGATGGCCATGTTCAGCTTCTCGGCCGGGAAGGTGGCCCGCAGCACGCCGAGCGCGGCCGGCATCAGCAGCGCGCCGAACAGGCCCTGGAAGACCCGGAAGGTGACGACGGCGGCGATGGAGCCGGACAGCCCGATGGCACCGGACGCGACGGCGAAGCCGGTCACGCCGATGAGGAAGGTCTGCCGGTGGCCGAAGCGGTCACCGAGCTTGCCCGCGGTGATCAGCGTGACCGCGAGGGCGAGGAAGTAGGCGTTGGACACCCACTGCACGTCGGCGAAGGACGCGTTGAGGTCGTCGCGGATGGCCGGGTTGGCGATGGCCACGATGGTGCCGTCGAGGGCCACCATCATGACCCCTACGGCGACGGTGAGGAGGGTGAGCCACGGGTGGCCGCGCAGGCCCGTGGCCGACGGGGGCCCCGACGGGGCCGCCGGCGCCTTGCCCCCCGGCCCCGGCGCGTCGACGGTGGTCTGACTAGTCATACTTCTCAGGCTAGTGACAGTCGCTGACAGTTGACAAACCAATTCACTCGTCGGTTACTGACACGACAGCGGCGCATAGGCTGGGCCGGCCGGACACGCACAGGAGAGAGGCCATGGAGACGCTGCGCGAGCGCAAGAAGCGGCGTACACGGGAATCGCTGCTGCGGGCCGCTCTCGAACTGTTCACCACGCAGGGGTACGAGCACACGACCGTCGACGAGATAGCCGAGGCCGTCGACGTCTCGCAGCGCACCTTCTTCCGCTACTTCGCGGGCAAGGAGGAGGTGGCCTTCGCGGTGCAGAACATCACGGAGGCGGCGTTCGTGGCGGCCGTCCGCGCGCGTCCGCCGCACGAGGCGCCGATGAAGGCCCTGCGGCAGGCGTTCCTGGAGGGCTGGGACGCGATCCGCGAGACCGTCGAGTCGATCGTCCCGGTCGAGCTGTACCTGCGCATGTACCGGACGATCGAGTCGACGCCCGCGCTGCTCGCCGCCCATCTGCGCCGGTCGGCGGCGACCGAGGAGACGATCGCCCGCCTGCTGGCCGAGCGGGAGGGCGTCGACGTGGACACCGATCCGCGCCCCCGGCTGGCGGTGGCCGTCTTCGCCGCGGTGATCCGGGTCACCGAACGGCAGTGCTGCGTGCGCGAGGACTTCGGCCCGGAAGCGCTCCGGACGCTCAGCGCGGCGCACCTCGATCAGGTGGGTTCGGCGCTCACGGGTAACTGGCGCGGCGCCTGAGACCGTTGGCAGAGCGCCGGGACGGTGTCCGGCGGATCGCCGGACACGGTGTTCGGTTACCGCCGAAACGTGATCCCTGTCACTCGGTTACCGCGAGACCCTCCCGTTCTCCTAGTGTGTCCTCCCAGTGACTTCCTTCGACACCTCCCCGCAATGGAACGTCTGGCGCGCACTGCTGGCGCTGGCCGTCGTGTTCGTGATGCTCGCGACCACCGGCTGGACCGCCCTGCGCAGTCACCGGGAGTCGACAGCCCTTCAGGCCTCGCTCACCAAGTGGGAGCACGGCCGCCTCCACGGCCTCGGCCTGCCGGACCCCGAAGCAGCGCCGTCCCGGCTGGCCCGCTTCTTCGCCTCGCTCACCCCGCACGACCGCGACCGCCTCGCCCACCGCTATCCGCTGGCGGTCGGCAACATGAACGGCGCGCCCGTCTCCCTGCGCTACCGGGCCAACCGCATCGCGCTGGCGCAGGCGCGCCGGGTCGAGCGCAAGCGTCTGCACGACAGCCGGCTCAGCACGGCGGGCCAGCAGGACGCGGCCCGCCGGATGGACCGCTACGCGTCCCTGCTGAACCCCGGCCGGCACATCCTGGCCTTCGACCCCGAGGGTTCGGGCCGGGTCGCCGAGGTCTTCGGCGACCTCTCCAGGGCGCAGCGGATCTCGGTCGTCGTCCCCGGCGTCGACACCGACCTGCTCACCTTCCAGCGGACGAACCGCAAGTACAGCGCTCCGGTCGGCATGGCCGAGGCCCTGTACGCGGCCGAGCGCGAGGCGAGCCCGAAGACCCGTACGGCCGTGATCGCCTGGGCCGACTACACCTCCCCCGACGGGCTGGGGGTGGACGCGGCCACCGGACTGCGCGCCGAGGAGGGGGCCGTACGGCTGAACGCGCTGCTGCGCGCGCTGCCCGGCCGGGCCCCGGTGTCGATGTTCTGTCACAGCTACGGCTCGGTGGTCTGCGGGGTCGCCGCACACGGCATGCCCCGCCGGGTCGCCGACATAGCGGTGGCCGCGAGCCCCGGCATGCGCGTCGGCAATGCCTCCCACCTGGGCACGACGGCCCGGGTGTGGGCCATGCGGGACGCCAGTGACTGGGTGCAGGATGTTCCGTACCTGGAGCTGGGCGGTCTCGGCCACGGCGCCGACCCGGTCTC
The DNA here is from genome assembly GCF_014650115.1 of Streptomyces olivaceoviridis. Lineage (GTDB taxonomy): Bacteria > Actinomycetota > Actinomycetes > Streptomycetales > Streptomycetaceae > Streptomyces > Streptomyces olivaceoviridis. Next base: position 148,034 of record NZ_BMUI01000001.1, read on the forward strand.
CTCGGCGTTCGGGGCGCGGGTGCTGTCGGCCCGGGACGCCCAGGGGCACAGCGGTTACTTCCAGCCCGGCACGGACAGTCTGCGCAACCTCGCCGACATCGGCGTGGGCGCGTACGACGCGGTGACGTGCGCACGGGAGAACGATGCGTGCCGGTCCGGTCTGTCCGGCACGGTGACGGCCGGACGCGCGTAGAAACAGCAGGAAGTGCGGTCTGCGCGGGTGGCGACGGAGGAGCACGTGCCGCATACGATGAGCCGCATGGGTGACGTACTGGCGGGTTTTCATGCCGTCTGGGAGTTCGAGTCCGACTCCGTGCTCATCCGTTACGAACGGGGGATTCGAACACCGAAGCTGTTCCAGGCACTCGGCGAGCGCCGGATCCCGCTGTCCGCGGTCGAGGGCGTGACCCTCACCCCGGGCAAGCGCGGCACGGTCGTCCTGCGCCTGACGCCACGTCCGGGCGCCGATCCGCTGATGGAGGCGGCCGACGGCCAGTTGAAGGAGGGCTCCGACCCCTACCGGCTGGTGCTGCCGGCCGAGCGGGAGACCCTCGCCGAGTACTACGCCGACGAACTGAAGGGCCTGCTGACCGAGTCGGGGCCCGCCGAGCGGCATCTGGTGGCGGCGCCCGAGGCGCCGTTGCAGTTCAAGGCGTACGACGGGAAGGCGTCCTTCGACGGGACGTCCGTGCAGTTCCGCTGGTCCTGGACCGGGGCGTCGTCGGCGAAGTGGAAGGCCGGCGACCAGAGCTTTCCGGTGACCGGGCTGAGCGGGGTGGAGTGGCGGTCGCCGGAGGTCTTCGAGGGGCACCTGCGGCTGGTGCCCCGCGATCCGGGCTCCGCGCGGTCCGCGCAGCCGGACCAGGATCCGGCGTCGGTGGTGTTCGGCCTGGGGTACGGGCCGGTGCACGAGTCACTGCCGTTCGCCGCGGCGGTGCTGGCGGCGGTGCGGACGCGGGGGCCGGTACCCGCCGTACCGGCCCCGGCCCGGCGTGACCCCGCCGACATCGCCGAACGGATCCGGCACCTCGGGGAACTGCACCAGGCGGGGCTGGTCACCGACGAGGAGTTCTCCTCCAAGAAGGCCGAGTTGCTGGCCGAGCTGTAGCTACCGCTCGCGACCGTAGAAGCTGATCTTCTTGTCCAGGACGCCCAGGGTGTCGTGGAGTTCCGCGATCCGGGACAGGACGTCCCTGCGGGTCGACTCCAGCAGTTGACGGCGTTCCGCGAACGTGTGGTCGCCCTCCCTGACGAGTTCCGCGTAGCGCACCATGTCCGCCACCGGCATGCCGGTCAGGCGGAGCTTGGTCACGAAGTCCAGCCAGTCCAGGTCGCGGTTGCTGTAGCGGCGCTGGCCGGTGTGCGAGCGGTCCACGTGCGGCATCAGCCCGATCCGCTCGTACCAGCGCAGCGTGTGCGCGGTGAGGCCGGTGAACGCGACGACCTCGCTGATCGTGTAGCGGTCCTGGCCGTCGGGGCGGGGGTGCCGCCGGGGCGGGGCGGAGCAGATGTCGGCGGGGGTGGCGTGCTCGGTGGCCGCTGGCGTGGTCTGCATCACCGTCATGCCCCCACGCTATGGCCTTGGAGTGGACTCCAAGCAAGCGGGTTCGCCGAGAAATCCGCAGGACGGCACCCGGGGCGGCTGATTAGCGTGCGGCCCATGAGTCTTGTACGCCGGGCCCGGCCCGAGGACGCCGCCGAAGTGTTGCGACTGCGCCAGGTGATGATCGACTCCCTGTGGAGCGCGGGAGGTTCCGGGTCGACCGAGTGGCACGCGCAGTCGCTGCCGGCGCTGCGGGAACGGCTCGCCGAGCAGGACGGGGACTTCGCCGCGTTCGTCGTGGAGCATCCCGGACGGCCGGGGGCGCTGGCCGCGCTGGTGGCGGGAACGGTGGAGTACCGCATCGGCAAGGCCGGGAACCCGCGGGGGCGGGTCGGGCACGTCTTCAGTGTGGCGACCGACCCGGACGCCCGCAGGCGCGGGTACGCGCGTTCGTGCATGGAGGAGCTGCTGGGCTGGTTCCGGGCGCGGGGTGCCGGGCACGTGCTGCTGAACGCCTCGCCGGAGGCCGAGCCGCTGTACACCTCCCTGGGCTTCACCCGGGACCCCGACCCGTCGATGCGGCTGCTGCTGTGAGCCGCATAGGCTCGGAGGCATGTCGTTGCAGAGCCTGGCGCTGATCGAGAACTGGCCCGTCCCCACCGCCGCGGCGGGTGTCGTACGAGCCGACGGGACCGTCCTCGGGACGCACGGTCCCGTCGGACACCGCTTCCCGCTGGCCTCCGTCACCAAGCCGCTGGCGGCCTACGCGGCGCTCGTCGCGTACGAGGAGGGGGCGATCGAGCTGGACGAGCCGGCCGGACCGCCCGGGTCGACGGTCCGTCACCTCCTCGCCCACACCTCCGGGCTCGCCTACGACGAGCACCGGGTGACGGCCCCGCCCGGGGAGCGGAGGCTGTACTCCAACGCCGGGTTCGAGCAGCTCGGGGACCACATCGCCAAGGCGACGGACATCCCGTTCGCGGAGTATCTGCGGCAGGCGGTGCTGGAGCCGCTGGGGATGGCGTCGACGTCGCTTCAGGGGTCGCCGGCGAGGGACGGGGTGTCGACGGTCGGGGACCTGCTGCGGTTCGCGGCGGAGGTGCAGGCGCCGAGGCTGCTGGACCCGCGGACGGTGGCGGCGGCGATGACCGTGCAGTACCCGGGGACGAAGGGGGTCCTGCCGGGATACGGCCACCAGAACCCGAACGACTGGGGGCTGGGCTTCGAGATCCGCGACGGGAAGTCCCCGCACTGGACGGGGAGTTCCTCCTCACCTCGCACCTTCGGGCATTTCGGGCAGTCCGGGACGTTCCTGTGGGTCGACCCGGCCGTCGGGCTCGCCGGGGTCGCCCTGACGGACCGGGCGTTCGGCCCGTGGGCGGTCGAGGCGTGGCCGGCCTTCACGGACGCGGTGCTCACCGAGCTGCGCGGCTAAGCCGTCATCTCCCACAGCAGCAGCTCCGCCGGTGTGGCCGCCACCGCCTCCAGGCCCTCCGCCCCTGTGATCCTCGCCGCATCGCCGGGGCCCAGCTCCTCCCCCGCGAGCCGGACCTCGCCCCGCACCACGTGCGCGTACACGTACGCCGCGTCCGGGACGGCGGTCCGCTCACCGGGGTCCAGTCGGCGCACGTGGAGCATCGCGCCCGCCGCCGGCACCGCGTACGGCGTGGAGTCGGCGATGCCGGTGACGAGGTCGTAGGAGGGGTCGCCGCCGGGCTCGCGTGGCGTCAGCCACATCTGTACGAAGGTCAGGGGGACGTCCCCGTCGTTGCGCTCGACGTGCCGTACGCCCGCCGCCGCGCCGAGGTGCTGGACGTCCCCGGGCCGGACCCGCGTCTCGTGCCCCGTGGAGTCACGGTGGGTCAACTCCCCCTCGACCACCCACGTGACGATCTCGGTGTGGCTGTGCGGGTGTTCGTCGAACCCGGCGCCGGGCGCGAGCCGCTCCTCGTTGCAGGCGATCACCCCGCCGAAGCGGAGGTTGTCCGGGTCGTAGTGCGGGCCGAAGGAGAAGGCGTGCCAGGTGTCGATCCCGCCCTCGGGGTCCCCTCCGCGATAGCGCTCACCGGCGCGCCGTACGTCCATCACGGCACCACGGTAGCCGGGCCGGGCGCACAGGACCCGACTCGGGGCAAGGGCCCACCATCGCCCACCGTCCTTACGCGTCGGCCGCGAGGGAGGCGCCCCCGGAGGCGACCGAGCCGTCAAGCACAGCCCCGGCGGCGCACGGGCCCGGCCCGATAAGGCAGTCTTGTCCCCGTGCCCGAACCCGAATCCCACAACGGCGATCCCGCAGCCCACGACGTCCATCAGCACGCCGCGACCCTGAAGCGACTGGAGAAGTCCTCCGGGAGCCTGGCCGCGCAGGCCATCGCGCGCATGGACGAGACCCTGCCGTGGTACCGGGCCATGCCCCCGGAGAACCGTTCCTGGATCGGCCTCGTCGCCCAGGCGGGCATCGCGGCGTTCACCGAGTGGTTCCGGCACCCGGACGCGCCCCAGGCGATCTCCACGGACGTCTTCGGGACCGCGCCGCGGGAGCTGACCCGGGCCATCACGCTGCGGCAGACCGTGGAGATGGTGCGGACCACCATCGAGGTCATGGAGTCCGCCATCGACGAGGTGGCGGCGCCGGGCGACGAGAGCGTGCTGCGCGAGGCGCTGCTCGTGTACGCCCGGGAGATCGCCTTCGCCACCGCCCAGGTGTACGCCCAGGCCGCCGAGGCACGGGGTGCCTGGGACGCACGGCTGGAGTCGCTGGTGGTGAACGCGGTGCTGAGCGGTGAGGCGGACGAGGGGGCCGTCAGCCGGGCCGCCGCGCTGGGCTGGAACTCGCCGGAGCACGTGTGCGTCGTGCTCGGGACCGCGCCGGACGGGGACAGCGAACTGACGGTGGAGGCCATCCGGCGGGCCGCCCGGCACGCCAAGCTCCAGGTGCTCACCGGGGTGCTCGGCGACCGGCTGGTCGTCGTCGCGGGGGGCAGCGCCAATCCGCTCGCCGTGGCCAGGTCGCTGATCGGGCCGTTCGCCGCCGGGCCGGTCGTCGCGGGGCCCGTCGTACCCGATCTGCTGGCCGCGACCCGGTCCGCGCAGGCCGCCGCCGCGGGGCTGAAGGCGTGTTCCGCCTGGCAGGACGCGCCGCGCCCGGTGCTGGCGGACGATCTGCTGCCGGAGCGGGCCATCGCGGGTGATCCGAGCGCCCGCGAACAACTGGTGGAGGAGATCTACAGACCGCTGGAGGAGGCGGGCTCGGCGCTCCTGGAAACACTGAGTGTGTACCTGGAGCAGGCGAGCAGCCTGGAAGGCGCGGCGAGAATGCTCTTCGTTCACCCGAACACCGTGCGCTACCGGCTCCGACGTGTGACTGACGTCACCGGATGGTCGCCTTCGGATGTACGATCCGCGTTCACACTACGGATCGCGCTCATCCTGGGGCGTCTGGTCGACGCCGAATCCCAGGCATAGGGTTTTGTCGGAGGCCCACAAAAGCCCTTCGTGTTCTTCGTCCCTGTCCTCACGGGCGGCCGTGCCCGTCCCCAAGAGAGAGTGTGAGAGTGCTCGTACTCGTCGCTCCCGGCCAGGGCGCTCAGACGCCCGGCTTCCTGACCCCCTGGCTCGAACTGCCCGGTGCCGCCGACCGCGTCGCCGCCTGGTCGGACGCCATCGGACTGGACCTCCTGCACTACGGCACCCAGGCCGACGCCGACGCCATCCGGGACACCGCCGTGGCCCAGCCGCTGCTCGTGGCCGCCGGCCTCCTGTCCGCCGCGGCACTCGGTGACATCAACCCCGGCGCGGTCGCCGGGCACAGCGTCGGTGAGATCACCGCCGCCGCCTTCGCCGGTGTCCTGGACGACACGGCCGCCCTCGGCCTCGTCCGCAAGCGGGGTCTGGCGATGGCCGACGCCGCCGCGGTCACCGAGACCGGCATGGCGGCGCTGCTCGGCGGCGACCTGGAGACCTCCCTGGCGCACCTGGAGAAGCTGGGCCTGACCCCGGCGAACATCAACGGCGCGGGCCAGATCGTCGCCGCCGGCACGCTGGAGCAGCTCGCCGCGCTGGCCGAGGACAAGCCCGAGGGCGTGCGCAAGGTCATCCCGCTGAAGGTGGCCGGCGCCTTCCACACCCGTCACATGGCGCCCGCGGTCGAGACGCTGGCCACGGCCGCGGCGGCGCTGTCGCCGGCCGACCCCAAGATTCCCTACGTCTCCAACAGGGACGGCGAGACCGTCGCGTCCGGTGCCGAGGTGCTGGAGCGGCTGGTCGGCCAGGTCGCCAACCCCGTGCGCTGGGACCTGTGCATGGAGACGTTCAAGGAGCTGGGCGTCACCGCGCTCGTCGAGGTGTGCCCGGGCGGCACCCTGACCGGCCTGGCCAAGCGGGCCCTGCCCGGTGTCGCGACGCTGGCCCTGAAGACCCCCGACGACCTCGACGCGGCCCGCGCTCTGCTCGCAGAGCACGCCGGTGCCTAAGGAGCCGTACATGGCGAAGATCAAGCCCAGCAAGGGTGCCCCGTATGCGCGCATCCTCGGCGTCGGCGGCTACCGGCCGACCCGGGTCGTGCCCAACGAGGTGATCCTGGAGAAGATCGACTCGTCCGACGAGTGGATCCGCTCGCGCTCCGGCATCGAGACCCGGCACTGGGCGGGCCCGGAGGAGACCGTCGCCGCGATGGCGATCGAGGCCTCCGGGAAGGCCATCGCGGACGCCGGCATCGACGCCGAGCGGATCGGCGCGGTGGTCGTCTCGACCGTCTCGCACTTCAGCCAGACCCCGGCCGTCGCCACCGAGATCGCCGACAAGCTCGGCACGGACAAGGCCGCCGCCTTCGACATCTCGGCCGGCTGCGCGGGCTTCGGCTACGGCCTGACCCTCGCCAAGGGCATGGTGGTGGAAGGTTCCGCCGACTACGTGCTCGTGATCGGCGTGGAGCGGCTGAGCGACCTGACCGACCTGGAGGACCGGGCGACCGCGTTCCTGTTCGGTGACGGCGCCGGCGCGGTCGTGGTCGGCCCCTCGAACGAGCCGGCGATCGGCCCGACCGTGTGGGGCTCCGAGGGCGACAAGTCCGAGACCATCAAGCAGACCGTCTCCTGGGACCGGTTCGCCGTCGGTGACGTCTCCCAGCTGCCCCTGGACAGCCAGGGCAACATCAAGTTCCCTGCGATCACGCAGGAGGGCCAGGCGGTGTTCCGCTGGGCCGTGTTCGAGATGGCGAAGGTCGCCCAGCAAGCGCTGGACGCGGCCGGAATCACCGCGGACGACCTGGACGTCTTCATCCCGCACCAGGCCAATGTGCGGATCATCGACTCGATGGTGAAGACACTGAAGCTGCCGGAGCACGTCACGGTCGCCCGTGACATCCGCACCACCGGCAACACCTCGGCCGCCTCGATCCCGCTCGCGATGGAGCGGCTCCTGGCGACCGGGGAGGCGAAGAGCGGCGACACCGCGCTCGTCATCGGATTCGGGGCGGGTCTCGTCTACGCCGCCACGGTCGTTACCCTCCCCTAGGCACTCCGTGCCGGATCATGCGATCCGGCAGGGGAACCACTGCCACAAACCGTCTGGATTATCGAAGAAGGAGCGCCTGACATGGCCGCCACTCAGGAAGAGATCGTCGCGGGTCTCGCCGAGATCGTGAACGAGATCGCCGGGATCCCCACCGAGGACGTCCAGCTGGACAAGTCCTTCACCGACGACCTGGACGTCGACTCGCTGTCCATGGTCGAGGTCGTCGTCGCCGCCGAGGAGCGCTTCGACGTGAAGATCCCGGACGAGGACGTCAAGAACCTCAAGACGGTCGGCGACGCGACCGAGTACATCCTCAAGCACCAGGCCTGAACCACCCCTTAGGCCGCAGGCTGCAAGCCCCGCCACCCGGCGGTGGCGCCGTAATCCCCGCAGACGCGGGGGTAGTCCTCCCGTATCCGTTGGAGAAAGAATTCCCGTGAGCCCGACCAATCGCACCGTGGTCGTCACCGGTATCGGCGCAACCACACCGCTGGGTGGCGACGCAGCCTCGACCTGGGAGGCCCTCGTCGCCGGCACGTCCGGCGTCAGCCTGCTGGAGCAGGAGTGGGCGGCGCAGCTGCCGGTCCGGATCGCCGCGCAGATCGCCGTCGAGCCGGGCGAGATCATCCCCCGCCCGCAGGCCCGCAAACTGGACCGGTCCGCGCAGTTCGCGCTGATCGCCGCTCAGGAGGCCTGGAAGGACGCCGGCTTCACCGCCAGGGCCGGTGAGGACTCGTCCATCAACCCGGACCGTCTCGGCGCGGTCATCGCCTCCGGCATCGGCGGCGTGACGACCCTGCTGGACCAGTACGACATCCTCAAGGAGAAGGGCGTACGCCGCGTCTCCCCGCACACCGTGCCGATGCTGATGCCCAACTCCCCGGCGGCCAACGTCGGGATCGAGCTGGGTGCCCGCGCCGGTGTGCACACCCCGGTCTCGGCCTGCGCCTCGGGCGCGGAGGCCATCGGGTACGCGATCGAGATGATCCGCACCGGGCGTGCGGACGTGGTCGTGGCCGGTGGTACCGAGGCCGCCATCCACCCGCTGCCCATCGCCGCGTTCGGCAACATGATGGCGATGTCCAAGAACAACGACGATCCGCGGGGCGCCTCGCGTCCCTACGACGCCGGCCGGGACGGCTTCGTGCTCGGTGAGGGCGCCGGTGTGATCGTCCTGGAGTCCGAGGAGCACGCGAAGGCCCGCGGCGCCCGGATCTACGCCGAGGCGGTCGGACAGGGCATCTCCGCCGACGCGCACCACATCACGCAGCCCGAGCCGTCCGGCAACGGGATCGCGCACGCGTTGCAGAACCTGCTGGACAACACGGATCTGAAGCCGGCCGAGATCGTGCACGTGAACGCGCACGCCACCTCGACGCCGCAGGGTGACGTGGCCGAGATCAAGGCGCTGCGGAAGGTGTTCGGCGACGACGTCGACCACATGGCGATCTCCGCGACCAAGTCGATGACCGGTCACCTGCTGGGCGGTGCCGGTGGTGTGGAGACCGTCGCGTCGATCCTGGCGCTGGTGAACCGTACGGCTCCGCCGACCATCAACGTGGACAACCTCGACCCCGAGGTCAACGCGGACGTGGTCGTCGGTGAGGCGCGGGCCCTGCCCGAGGGCCGTATCGCCGCGCTGAACGACTCGTTCGGCTTCGGCGGGCACAACGTGGTCCTGGCGTTCCGGACGATCTGAGAAACACGCCGAAGGGCCCTCACCAGCTGGTGAGGGCCCTTCGGCTGTGTCCGGTACGTGCGCGACGTCACACCACTTGGTGCAGCCAGCGGACCGGGGCGCCCTCGCCGGCGTAGCGGAACGGCTCCAGTTCGTCGTCCCAGGGCTTGCCCAGGAGCTTGGCGATCTCCGCCTCCAGGTCGGTCTCCCCTTGCTTGGACCGCGTCAGCGCGGCGCGCAGGCGGTCCTCGGGGATCAGGATGTCGCCGTGGATGCCGGTGACGGCGTGGAAGATGCCGAGGTCGGGGGTGCAGCTGTAGCGCTCGCCCTCGGCGGTCGCGCAGGGCTCGGCGGTGACCTCGAAGCGCAGCAGGTGCCAGCCGCGCAGCGCCGAGGCGAGTTGGGAGGCGGTGCCGGCCTGGCCCTGCCAGGAGAACTCCGAGCGCCAGGTGCCGGGGGCCGCGGGCTGCCGGATCCAGTCGAGGTTGACGCGCGTGCCGAGCACCCCGGCGACGGCCCACTCGACGTGCGGGCACAGCGCGCGCGGCGCGGAGTGCACGTACAGAACTCCACGTGTCGTCACCGGAACCTCCGGGCAGAGCGGGACATCTTGCGGACTGGCTGGGCGGCAGTGGCGCGACGGCCGCGTTGATGGCGAGGCTACCTTGCGGCGGGGCAAGGAGTGTGACGTACGGTCGGTCCCGGTGCCAGGAAACCGCCGCCATTCACCCAGGGGGACGCTTGTGCGGGGGTGCGCCGTTCCCGGGGCGCCTGGCCGGGAACCCTCGCACGTTGTCAGGGGAGCCGGTGCCTACCGTCGAACGAGGGGAACAGCAGGGATGCGGAAGCGAAGCCACCGTGTACGGGCCGTTCTCGCCGTCGTGGCGGCCGTGCTGCTGGGCGCCGCCGGATGTGCCGACGGGGCGGGGAGCGCGCCGGCGCCGGCGGGCACCGAGGCGGGCGCGGCCCGGCTCCCGGTGTGGGACCGCAGCCCGGACTCGATCGCCGCGGTGGGCGACTCCATCACGCGCGGCTTCGACGCGTGCACGGTGCTGTCGGACTGCCCGGAGGTCTCGTGGGCGACGGGCAGCGACGCCAAGGTGGACAGTCTGGCGGTGCGGCTGCTGGGCGTGACGGGGGCGGCGGAGCGGAGCTGGAACTACGCGGTGACGGGCGCCCGGATGGCGGACCTGCCCGAGCAGATGGAGCAGGCGGTCTCCCGGCGCCCGCAGTTGGTGACGGTGATGGTGGGGGCGAACGACGCCTGCCGGGCCTCGGCGTCGGCGATGACCCCACTGGCCGACTTCCGCGCGGACTTCGTGGAGGCGCTGCGCACGCTGCGCTCGGCGCTGCCGAAGACGCAGGTGTACGTGGCGAGCGTGCCGAACCTGAAGCGGCTGTGGTCGGAGGGCCGGACGAACCAGTTGGGCAAGCAGGTGTGGAAGCTGGGCATCTGCCCCTCGATGCTGGGGGACGCGGACGATCTGACCAGCGCGGCGATGCTGCGCCGGGACTCCGTGCAGCAGCGGGTGGTGGAGTACAACCAGGTGCTGAGGGAGGTCTGCGCCAAGGACCGCCGCTGCCGCTTCGACGGCAACGCGGTGTACGACTACCGCTTCGGCACGGACCAGCTCAGCCACTGGGACTGGTTCCACCCCAGCAAGGACGGTCAGGCGCGGCTGGCGGAGATCGCGTACCGGAGGATCACGGCGGGAAATCCGTGACCTAGGGTTTTCCACATGAACGAACTTTTCGGCACACTCCCCGACGGCCAGGCGGTGCACCGGTGGACGCTGGAGCGCGGCGGGGTGCGGGTGCGGGTGCTGTCGTACGGCGGGATCGTGCAGTCCGTGGAGGTCCCGGACGGCGCCGGGCGGACGGTGGACGTGGCGCTGGGCTTCCCGGACCTCGACGGCTATCTGGCACATCCGGAGCCGTATCTGGGTGCCGTGATCGGCCGGTACGCGAACCGGATCGCGGGCGGCCGGTTCCCGCTGGACGGCCGGACGTACGCGCTGGCCCGCAATGACGGCCCGAACTCGCTGCACGGCGGTGAACGCGGGTTCGACAAGCGCGTGTGGGAGGTGGCGCCGGTCCCGCACGGCGTCCGTCTGAGCCGGGTCAGCCCGCACGGCGAGGAGGGCTTCCCGGGCCGGCTGGAGGTGGCGGTGACGTACGCGCTCGACGCGTCGGGCGCGCTGCGGATCGCCTACGAGGCGGTCACGGACGCGCCGACGGTGGTCAACCTGACCAGTCACACGTACTGGGACCTGAGCGGTTCCGGTGACGCGGGCGGGCATGAGCTGCGGCTGGCCGCGACCCGGTACACGCCGGTGGACGCGGACCTGATCCCGGCCGGCGCGCCGGAGGACGTTACCGGTTCCCGCTTCGACTTCCGTACGGCCCGCAAGACCGGCTCCGGCTACGACCACAACTTCGTCCTGGACAAGGGCGTGACCGGGGTGGCGGAGGAGGTGGCCGAGCTGCACGACCCGGCGTCCGGGCGGACCCTGACGGTGGCCACGACCGAGCCGGGCCTCCAGCTCTACACCGCAGACCACCTGTCCGGGCCGCTGGGCCCCGGCGCCGGGATCGCCCTGGAGACGCAGCACTTCCCGGACTCCCCCAACCGGCCGGACTTCCCGAGCACGGTGCTGCGGCCCGGCGAGGTCTTCCGCTCCGAGACGGTGTACGGCTTCGGCGTCCGGGGCCGGTAGCCCGTCGCGAGGGGCCGTGTAGCCCCGGTCCGGGGGTCAGGTTCCCGGACCGGGGCTGCGCGGGAGAGACGCGTCCCCGCGGGGGACTTGTCCCGGATCAGACGTTAATCGTCGTGATGACGCGGCGGCCCTCGATCGAGCGTCCGGCGGAGATCTCGTACGAACCCTTCACACTTGGCCGCGTCCCCGCCGTCCCGTCCGGACCTCGCGTCCCGCGGGGGGCGCCGCCGGTACCGCCCGCACCATGGCGCGGGTCACTTCCGTCACGCGATACTGCGGCCGTCCCACCGCACCACGCGCCCCACAGCGACGGAAGGATCCGAACTCCCTTGACCCGTATACGCATCGGCCTGATCGGGCTGGCCCTGCTGACCGGCCTGTCCGCGCCCACCGCCACGGCATCCGCCGCCGCCCCGCCCTCCCCCACCGTCGAGGAACAGCGGCTCGACCAGGCCGTGCCGCAGGAGATCCTCCGGCGTTCCGGATTCGCCGACACGGCACCGGAGTTCGGCCGGGCCCTGCACCACGCGCACTCCTACGCGCAGGCCCGCCGTATCGTCGTGCGCGAGGGGTCCGCGCTGTGGCGGCGGGCCGTGGAGCGGGCGCAGGGGCGGGGACCGGCCGGCGGTGATCTGAGCCGGGACGACGACCGGCCGCTGTACTGGGCCCGGCTGGGAATGACCCGGGAAGTGCGCACCTGGGAGCCCGGCTTCGGGCTCACCGACCGGCAACGGGACGCACTGCTCGACCGGTTGGAGCGGACCTCGCGCGGGCAGACCGACATCCGCTACCCGGGGAAGGGACACCTGCGGCGCGTCCTGCTCACCGGGTTCGACCCCTTCACGCTCGACCGGGACATCCGCATCTCCAACCCCTCGGGGGCGACGGCGCTCGCGCTGGACGGCACGGTCATCGAGACGGCGCGGGGACCGGCGCGCGTGGAGACGGCCGTGTTCCCGGTGCGCTGGCAGGACTTCGCCGAGGGCACGGTGGAGCGGACGCTGCGGCCGTACCTGCCGAAGGTGGACCTGTTCACGACCGTGAGCCAGGGCCGGGTCGGCCGGTTCGACATCGAGCGCACCAACGGCGCCTGGCGGGGCGGCTTCGCGGACAACGACAACGTCGGCCGGACCGGGACCATCCCGGTCACGGACCCGGCGTCACAGCCGCAGTGGACGGGCACCACCCTGCCGTACACCGCCGTCGTGGCCGCGCGGACGGGCCGCTTCCCCGTGTACGACCACACGGAGGTGACCGAGATACCGGCCGGCGGCACCGCGCCTGTCGTACGGCCGGACGGGCCGACCCCCGGCTCGGCCGCCCGTGCCGGGGCCGGCGGCGACTACCTCTCCAACGAGATCGCCTACCGGGCCACCCTGCTGCGGGACCGGCTCGGGCTGCACGACACGCTGCCGGGCGGGCATGTGCACACGCCCGTGCTCCAGTTCGGGGCCGGGAACACCACCGAGGTGACCGACCCCGAGTTCGTGCGCAACCGGCTGGACATCATCGCGCAGGTCCGGTCGATCGTCGCCGTGTCCGTCGGTGCGACGGAGCGAAGGCCGGGCTGACGCCGGGACCGGCCAGGACGGGACCTTGAGGCGAGCGTCTCGGTCAGGGGGTGACGTCCTGCGTCCGGGGCGCGTCCGCGCCGTCCTCGCCGGTCTCCTCGCCCAGCAGGTCGCGGGCGAGGAGCGTGGCGCCCGCGACGGCGCCCGGCATCAGGAACACCGCGACGAACGGGACCAGGAAGGCCAGGCCCAGGGGGGTGCCGAAGCCCCAGACCAGGGTCTTGCGGGAGCGGAGCAGGGTGAGCCGGGCGCGCAGGTCGACGCCCCGGCGCTGCATCGCCACGGCGGCCAGTTCCTCGGTGAGGAAGAAGCCGGTGACGAAGAAGCCGATCACGGGGACGACGGTCTGCCCGACGAACGGCAGGAAGCCGAGGGCGAAGAGCAGGACGCCCCACAGGCCGGCCCGCACCAGGACGCGCAGGCTGTCCCGGGCGGAGATCCACAGCTCGCGCCAGAGCGGCAGGTCCGACCGCGGGGCGGTGCCGTCGGGCGAGACGTCGGCGTCGACCTTCTCCGACAGGTTCTCGTAGAAGGGCTGGCCGACCAGCAGGGTGACGGCGGTGAACGTCAGCACGGCCAGCAGCAGGCCGAGGGCGAAGAGGACGGCCGTCAGGAAGCCGCGGAACAGGCCCTGCCAGGGGCTGGACCAGTCGTCCGCGAACGGGGTCGCCCAGCCGACCGCGTCCGCGCCCCACACGGCGAGCGCGACCAGCGCGGCGGCGTACAGCACCAGCGTGATCAGTCCGGGCAGCAGCCCGAAGCCGTAGCGCCGCCCGTGCCGGGCCACCCATCGCTGGCCCTTCAGCAGATACCCGAAACCCACCCCAAGATCGCGCATGGCGAGGACTTTACTGGCTCGGTGCGACCGCGCGGGTGGCCGGTGACGGCGGGGCCGGCCGGTACCGGGCGGGGTCTCAGGCGTCCAGCATGCGCCGGAGCAGGTCGCGCAGGTCGCGGCGCTGGTCGTCGGTGAGCGCGGCGAGCGGCTCGCGGGCGAAGTGCAGGCCCTCGCGCAGGTCCCGGGCCACCCTGCGGCCCTCCTCGGTGGCGGCGGCGACCTTCACCCGGCGGTCGGCCGGGTCGGGGCGGCGCTCCACCAGCCCGCGGGACTCCAGCCGGTCCACGATCCCGGTGACGTTCGACGGCTCGCACTTGAGCTTCTGGGCCAGCTTGCGCATGGGCAGCGGTTCCAGCGAGAGCAGGCTGAGCAGCCTGGCCTGCGGGCCGGTCAGCGTGTGCTCGCCCGCCGCCTCCTCGTAGTCCGCGTAGAAGCGGGCCACGACGTCACCGATCAGCTCGACCACTTCCATGGTCAGGGGGTCGGGGCGGTGGGTCTTCGATGGGGTGGACATGCCCTCCAGGATACCCGGTTACTTGACATCCTGAAATATTCAGGGGCATGGTTGTTTCAGGTACTGAAGTAAATGTGTGACACGAAAGGCTCCGTCATGATCAACCGCGAGTGGCACCTGCTCAGCCGACCCGTCGGCTGGCCGAAGCCCGAGGACTTCGCCCTCGTCGAGGCACCGGCCCCGACCCCGGGCGAGGGTCAGGTGCTGGTGCGGAACAAGTACCTCTCCGTCGATCCCTATATGCGCGGAAGGATGAGCGCGGCCAAGTCCTACGTCGCCCCCTTCGAGCTGGGCAAGGTCATGCAGGGCGGCGCGGTCGGCGAGGTGGTCGAGTCCCACGCCGAGGGCATCTCCGTCGGCGACCACGTCCTGCACTTCTTCGGCTGGCGCGAGTACGCGGCCGTGGACGCGAAGAACGCCGTGAAGGTCGACCCGGAGGCCGCGCCCCTGTCGACGTACCTGGGCGTCCTCGGCATGACCGGGCTGACCGCCTACGCCGGCCTGCTGCGCACCGCCTCCTTCAAGGAGGGCGACACCGTGTTCGTGTCGGGCGCCGCCGGGGCCGTGGGCAGCCAGGTGGGCCAGATCGCCAAGCTCAAGGGCGCCTCGCGGGTCATCGGCTCGGCCGGGTCCGACGAGAAGGTCAAGCTGCTCGTGGACGAGTACGGCTTCGACGCCGCCTTCAACTACAAGAACGGCCCGGTCGCCGAGCAGCTGCGCCAGGCCGCGCCCGACGGCATCGACGTCTACTTCGACAACGTCGGCGGGGACCACCTGGAGGCCGCGATCGGCTCACTGAACCAGGGCGGCCGGATCGCCGTCTGCGGCATGATCTCGGTCTACAACAACACCGAGCCCGCGCCCGGCCCGAAGAACCTGGCCCGTCTGATCCAGACCCGCGGCCGGATCGAGGGCTTCCTCGTCGGCGACCACTACGACCTCCAGCCGCAGTTCGTCCAGGAGGTCGGCCCGTGGGTCGCCTCGGGCGCGCTGAAGTACCGGGAGACCGTGGTCGAGGGCATCGAGAACAACCTGGAGGCGTTCCTCGGGGTCCTGCGCGGCGACAACATCGGCAAGATGGTCGTCAAGCTCTGACCTTCCCCCGGTTTCCGGCATGCGGTAGCTTCTTTCCGAAATCCGTCGTCGATCGTGGGCGCGAGTCGCGGCGGACCGAGGAGGAAGACAACCGCATGCCCATCACGCAGTCCGACGTCCTGTACACCGCCGTCGCCACCGCCGAGAACGGCCGCGACGGACGGGTCGCCACGGACGACGGCCGACTCGACGTCGTCGTCAACCCGCCGAAGGAGATGGGCGGCAGCGGGTCCGGGACCAACCCGGAGCAGCTGTTCGCCGCCGGTTACAGCGCGTGCTTCCAGGGGGCGCTGGGGGTCGTCGCCCGGCAGGAGGGCGCCGACGTGTCCGGGTCCACCGTCACGGCCAGGGTCGGCATCGGGAGGAACGACGAGGGGTTCGGGATCATCGTGGAGATCTCGGCGAGCATCCCGAACGTCGACGAGGCCACCGCGAAGGCTCTGGTCGACAAGGCCCACCAGGTGTGCCCCTACTCGAAGGCGACGCGCGGGAACATCAGCGTGACGCTGGTCTGACCTCCGTCGTTCCACACATCGGCAGCCGCATCCTTGGACGT
The DNA here is from genome assembly GCF_014650115.1 of Streptomyces olivaceoviridis. Lineage (GTDB taxonomy): Bacteria > Actinomycetota > Actinomycetes > Streptomycetales > Streptomycetaceae > Streptomyces > Streptomyces olivaceoviridis. The sequence continues at coordinate 164,060 of NZ_BMUI01000001.1, forward strand.
GGGGTGCGGCTGCTTCTCGGCCGGGGGCGTCTGCCGCGTGCCGTGCGCTCCTCAGCCGGCCAGCGCCGCCTTGTGGATCTCCGCCACGAGCCTGTCGTTCTCCGGGGCCGCTCCGCCCGGGAACGCGAACCCGCGCCTCGTGTAGCCGTAGGCGATGCCCGCGTGCGGGTCCGCGAAGCCCTGGACGCCGTTGGCGCCGCTGTGGCCCAGCGTGCCCGCGCCCAGGAACGGGTGCCAGATGTCGGCCGTCGCCTGGAAGCCGAGGCCGAAGGACTTGTGGACGCGGGCCACCAGGTCGTACCCCGTGGAGTGGACCTGGGCGAACTCCGCCAGTGTGTCGCCCTTCAGCAGCGGGCTCCTGCCGTCCACCTCGCTGATCATCGCCGCGTACATGCCCGCGAGACCGCGCGCCGAGCCGATCCCGCCCACCGAGGCGGGTCCCTGGGCGCGGATCAGCCGCTCGTTCGGCAGGCTCTCCAGGTCGGTGGGCTCCGCGCCGTGCCGGTTGAAGGCGATCGACCCGAGGGTGTGCGGGCCGGCCGGCACGGCGTCGAGCTGCGCCTGCTGCGCGGGCGTCGGCAGCATCGGCCGGACCGTGCGGAAGCGCGGCTCGTGCGCCTCGGGCAGACCCAGGTGGAGGTCGAGGCCATGGGGGGCGCGGACCCGCTCCTCGTACACCTCCTGGAGCGTGCGGCCCGTCGCCCGGCGGACGACCTCACCGGTCAGCGCGCCGATGACCAGCGCGTGGTAGCCGAACGCCGTGCCCGGCCGCCAGAACGGCCGCTGGTCGGCGAGGCGTTCGGCGATCATCCGGTCGTCGGCCAGCTCGGCGGGGCTGAACCCGGTGTCGGCGCCGACCAGCCCCGCGCGGTGCGCCAGCAGGTCCCGCAGCGTCAGCGCGCCCTTGCCCTCGCCGGCGAACTCCGGCCAGTAGTAGGTGACTTTGCGGTCCAGCTCCAGCGTGCCGTCCTGGACGAGCAGCGCCGCCACCAGATGGGCCGCGCCCTTCGTGGCGGAGTAGACGGCGTACAGCGAGTCACCCGTCACCCCCGCGCCCGCCCATAGATCCACGACCCGCCGTCCGTGAACGTATGCGCACAACTGGCCCTCGTAGTCCTCCCGTTCACCGGCGACGAAGGCGGCGAACTCCTCGCGCACCGACTCGAAGCCCTCGGCGACCGTGCCCTGGACGGTGCTCTCCTGCGTCATCCGCTCTCCTCGACCGAACCGCTGCTCGCTGCTCCCCCTCGGCACAACGCCCTGCCCCGGCATCGGGCGTCCCGAGACCGGTACGGCGAGACGTGTCTGTGCGACTCAACCCCCGTGAGGGCCGCGGGGTGTCACGGATAGCCCGGATGGCCGAGGGCGCGGGGTGGCGGGGGTGCGCCGGAGCGTGCTTCACGTACACACGGATGGAGCCGGACGCGCGCGGACACTCAGGTGCCCGCGGACGCCCTCAGCTGCACCACCACAGGAAGCGGTCGCAGGTCTTCGTGGGCGACGGCTCGGGCGTGGGCGCGGAGGTCGTCGGGGCCGCGGTCGGGGTGGCGGGCTGACTGGGGGGCGGGGCGGCCGGGGTCGTCGGGGTCGCACCGGAACTCGCCGTGGCCGACTGCTGCGCCGTGCCGGTGCCCGCGGCGGAAGGGGAAGCGGAATCCTTGTCCTTCGGGGACTCCGACGAGGAGGCGGAGGCGGAGCCCGAGGCGTCCGGGGAGGCGGACTCGCCCGCGCGCGGGGTGGCGCCGGAGCCGGTGCCCATCGGGCCGGCGGTGCGGTCCGGCGCGACGGAGGCGGCGCCGCCGTCCGCCGAGGTGTCCCCGGCCGGGGCCGGGGTGTCGCCGGAGAAGGGCGAGAAGGGCGCGTCCGTGCCCAGTTCCGCGAGACTGAGCCCGCCCGCCGCGAGGACGAAGCCGACGGCGACCACGACGGCACGGCGGCGTCTGCGGCGGTGCGCGGCGGCCTTGCGGTCGCGGCGGCTGCCCTCGGCCCCGCCCCGGTCCCGCCGGCCGGCCGGGGCTGTCTCGTCGTCGGCGTCGTCGGCCTCCGCCTCCGCCGGTTCCGGTTCCTCCGCCCGCTCCGGCCCTCCGGGAGCGTCCGGACCGCCGTGCGCCTCTTCGTGTGCCCCTTCGTGCGGCTGCCCGTACGGCGCCTCGTACGGCTGCTCGTACGGCGCCGGTGTCTGCGCGTGCCCGTGCCCGTGCTCGTGACCGTGCGCGGCCGGCGCCGCCGTGGGGGCCGCGAGCCGGTCGGCAGGTGTGCCGCACCCCGGGCAGGCCAGGGCGCCGTTGAGGTGCCGTCGGCACGGGAGGCAGTAGTTCATGACGCGGGAAGACTAGAGTCCGCGCGGTTCCGGTTCCAGGCGTGGTTGTGAAGGTTTGGTGCGGGGTCGAAAGAGTTGTCGAAAGCCGTGCCGAAACCGTTACCTGTTCGACCCATTGACACCCCCGCCGGACCGTCCTTACTGTCACGCCAACATTTCGAACGTGTGACGAAATCTCGAACAGCTGAGGGGCAACTGCCGTGCGCATCACCGGAATCAGCACGCACGTGGTCGGCACGCCGTGGCGCAACCTGACCTACGTCCAGGTGCACACCGACGAGGGCATCACGGGAGTCGGCGAGACCCGGATGCTCGGGCACACCGACGCGCTGATCGGCTACCTGCGGGAGGCCGAGGCCAACCACATTCTCGGCTCGGACCCGTTCGCTGTCGAGGACCTCGTGCGCCGGATGAAGTACGGCGACTACGGCCGGGCCGGGGAGATCGTCATGTCCGGCATCGCGGTGGTCGAGATGGCCTGCTGGGACATCAAGGGCAAGGCGCTGGGCGTGCCGGTGTGGCAGCTGCTCGGCGGGAAGGTGACCGACAAGGTCAAGGCGTACGCCAACGGGTGGTACACCACCGAGCGGACCCCGGAGGCGTACCACAAGGCGGCCCAGGGGGTCATGGAGCGCGGCTACAAGGCGCTCAAGATCGACCCCTTCGGCACCGGGCACTTCGAGCTGGACCACCAGGAGACCCTGTACGCGGTCTCGCTCATCGAGGCCGTGCGGGACGCGATCGGCCCGGAGGCGGAGCTGATGCTGGAGATGCACGGCCGCTTCTCCCCCGCCACCGCCGTCCGGCTGGCCAAGGAGATGGCGCCCTTCAAGCCCGCGTGGCTGGAGGAGCCGGTGCCGCCGGAGAACCTCAAGGCGCTGGAGAAGGTCGCCGCCAAGGTGGACATCCCCGTGGCCACCGGTGAGCGCATCCACGACCGGATCGAGTTCCGCGAGCTGTTCGACAGCCAGGCGGTGGACATCATCCAGCCCGACGTCGGCCACATCGGCGGCATCTGGGAGACCCGGAAGCTGGCCGCCACCGCCGAGACGCACTACATGCTCGTCGCCCCGCACAACGTGGGTGGTTCGGTGCTCACCGCCGCCTCCCTCCAGGTCGGCTTCACCTCCCCGAACTTCAAGATCCTTGAGCACTTCAATGACTTCGCGGACGCGGAGATCAAGAAGGTGGTCAAGGGGGCGCCGCAGGTGAACCCGGAGGACGGCTGCTTCCACCTCTCCGACGCGCCGGGGCTCGGCGTCGAGCTGGACGTCGACGCTGCGGCGGAGTTCCCGCAGCAGCAGGCCCGGTTCGACCTGTGGGCCGAGGGCTGGGAGCAGCGCAAGCCGAAGGGCACGAAGTGAGCTCCCAGGTCCTGATCGAGGCGCCGGGGGTGCACCGGGTCGAGGCCCACACGCCCCGGCAGCCCGGTCCCGGCGAGGCGCTGGTCGCGGTGCACGCGGCCGGCATCTGCGGCAGCGACCGCGAGGTGTACCAGGGCAACCGGCCGGAAGGGTACGTGCGGTATCCGCTCACGCCCGGACACGAGTGGTCGGGGACGGTCACGGCGGTGGGTGCCGGGGTGCCCGGATCGCTCGTCGGCCGCAAGGTCGTCGGCGAGGGCTTCCGCAACTGCCAGGTGTGCGAGCGCTGCCACGCGGGCGAGACCACGCTGTGCTCGGCCGGGTACGAGGAGACCGGCTTCACCCAGCCGGGCGCCATGGCCGCCACGCTGACCCTGCCCGCCCGGCTGCTGCACGTCCTGCCGGACGACGCCGACCTCACCGCCGCCGCCCTGCTGGAGCCGGCCGCCTGTATCGCGGCCGCCGCGCTGAAGGCGCACGCCCAGCCGGGCGAGCGGGTCGCGGTGGTCGGCACGGGCACGCTGGGCATGTTCGCCGCGCAGTTCCTGAGGGCGGTCTCGCCGGCGGAGCTGCTCGTGGTGGGCACGCGGAACGACCGGGAGGCGCTGTCCCGCCGGTTCGGGGCGAGCGACTTCCGGCTGAAGGACCAGAAGTTGCCCGACGACTTCGACGTGGTGATCGAGACCGCCGGGTCGGCGTCCGCCGCGCGCACCGCCGCCGCGCTGCTGCGGCGCGGCGGGCGGCTGGTCCTCACCGGGATCCCGGCGCCGGGCGCGGACGGGCTCGACCCGACCGATCTCGTCGTACGGCAGCTTGAGGTGCACACCGTCTTCGGGGCGCCGCCGGAGGCCTGGGCGCACACCGTGCGGGTCTTCGGGGCCGGGCTGCTCGACCCGCTGCCGCTGGTCACCCACGAGTTGCCGCTGACCGAGTTCCCGCAGGCCATCGAGCTCGTGGGGGCCGGCGATCCCAAGGTGGGCAAGGTGCTGCTCCGCCCCTGACCGTACGCCGGCCAGGGCGTGACCTGACGGCGCCCTGACCGGCGTACACCCAGCGGTTTTCCACACCCAGAGCCGCGAACCTTGTCCGAAATACCGAACACTCAGGACCCTAAGGACAGCTTGTGACCGACGCTTCCGCTCCGGCAGCCCGCAGGCCCGGCGAGCAGGTGCTCGCCGCACTCGGCCTCGGCGCGCCCGCCCTCGACCCCGCCGACGCCTCCACCCACACCTTCCCGGGCGGCGGTCGCTGGCGCACCGAGATCCCCTCGTGCGAGGGTCCCGAAGCGCTGGCGGTCGTCCTGAAGGAGGCCTCGCGCCTCGATGTGCCGATCCACCGGATCAGCCAGGGCAGCGGCGTGTGGATGCTCACCGACGCCGAGATCACCGAGATGGTCGACGCCACCCAGGAACGCGACATCGAGCTCTGCCTGTTCACCGGCCCGCGCGGCACCTGGGACATCGGCGGCTCGGTGCGGTCCGACTCGCGGGGCGCCGGACTTCGCGCCCGGGGCCACGACGCCGTCGCCGGCTGCGTCGAGGACGCCGTCCGGGCCACCGAACTGGGCGTCAAGTGCCTGCTGGTCGCCGACGAGGGCGTGCTGTGGACCCTGCACCGGGCCCGCCAGGCCGGGATCATCCCCGCCGACACCACGCTGAAGGTCTCGGCACTCATCGGCCCGGTCAACCCGGCCTCGTACGCCGTCTACGAGCGGCTCGGCGCCGACTCCGTCAACGTGCCCAGCGATCTGACGCTGGACCACCTCACCGAGATCCGCCGGGTCTCCGGCGCCCCCATGGACATGTACATCGAGGCCCCCGACGACCTCGGCGGCTACGTCCGGATGTACGAGGTCGCCGAGCTGATCCGGCGCGGCGCACCGCTCTACCTGAAGTTCGGTCTGTCCAAGGCCCCCGGCATCTACCCGTGGGGCACCCACCTGCGGGACGTGACCCTGGACACCGCCCGGGAGCGGGTGCGGCGCGGCCGGCTCGCCCTGGACCTGCTCGCCCGGCACGGCGCGGACGGCGACATGGCACCGCTCGGCTCCCGACTGCCGGGGACGCTCCACCGCTTCCCCGTCCAAGCACCCGCACCTGTCACCTCCGCTCCTCTCAACGACGAGAACGACAAGGACTGATCCCACATGCGCAACCGCAGAGCCGCACTCGCCGCGATAGCCGGAGCCGCCTCGCTCGCCCTCACCCTCACCGCCTGCGGTCAGAGCGGCGAGGGCGGCAGCAAGGAGAAGTCGGGCGACGTAAAGGGCGCCACCATCGGCATCGCCATGCCGACCAAGTCCTCCGAGCGCTGGATCTCCGACGGCAAGAACGTCGTCAAGGATCTGGAGGCCAAGGGCTACAAGACCAAGCTGGTCTACGGCGAGGACGACCCGGAGACCCAGGTCTCGCAGATCGAGAACCTGATCACGCAGGGCGTCAAGGGCCTGATCGTCGCGGCGATCGACAACAAGTCCCTGGACCACGTCCTCCAGGAGGCCGCGGACGCGCACATCCCGGTCATCTCCTACGACCGGCTGATCCTCGGCACCAAGAACGTCGACTACTACGCCTCGTTCGACAACGAGAAGGTCGGCAAGCTCCAGGGCCAGTACATCGTCGACAAGCTCGGGCTCACCAAGGGCAAGACGGGCCCGTTCAACATCGAGCTGTTCGCGGGCTCCAACGACGACAACAACACCAAGTACTTCTTCGGCGGCGCCATGAGCGTCCTCCAGCCGTACATCGACAAGAAGCAGCTGGTGGTCAAGTCCGGGCAGACCAAGCTGACCCAGGTCGTCACCCTGCGCTGGGACGGCACCACCGCGCAGAAGCGCATGGAGGACGTCCTCACCTCCGCCTACAAGAGCGGCCGGGTCGACGCGGTCCTCTCGCCGTACGACGGCATCTCCATCGGCATCCTGTCCGCCCTGAAGTCGGACGGCTACGGCTCGGGCAACAAGCCGCTGCCGGTCATCACCGGCCAGGACGCCGAGCTGGCCTCGGTGAAGTCGATCATCTCCGGTCAGCAGACGCAGACCGTCTACAAGGACCTCCGCAAGCTCGCCGAGGTCGCCGCCACGATGATGGACGACTCCCTGAAGGGCAAGAAGCCCGAGGTCAACGACACCAAGACGTACGACAACGGGACGAAGGTCGTGCCCGCCTACCTGCTCCAGCCGGTGAGCGTCGACAAGAGCAACTACAAGCAGGTGCTGGTCGACGGCGGTTACTACACCGAGGCCGACCTCAAGTAACCCGCCCATTTCCTACGGATTGGAAGGCACGACCATGGCGGGACCCGTCCTGGAAATGCGCTCGATCGTCAAGACCTTTCCCGGTGTCAAGGCGCTGTCGGACGTCACCCTGACCGTCCGGCAGGGCGAGGTCCACGCCATCTGCGGGGAGAACGGCGCCGGCAAGTCCACCTTGATGAAGGTGCTCTCCGGCGTCCACCCGTACGGCAGTTACGAGGGGGACATCCTCTTCGCGGGAGAGACCTGCCAGTTCAAGGACATCCGGGCGAGCGAGCAGCACGGCATCGTCATCATCCACCAGGAACTGGCGCTGGTGCCGCATCTGTCCATCGCGGAGAACCTCTTCCTCGGCAACGAGCACGCCACGCGCGGGCTCATCAACTGGCGCGAGACCCTGCGCCACGCCACCGCGCTGCTGCGCCGGGTCGGTCTGGACGAGCACCCGGAGACCCGGGTCGCCGACATCGGCGTGGGCAAGCAGCAGCTCGTCGAGATCGCCAAGGCGCTGTCCAAGCAGGTGAAGCTGCTGATCCTGGACGAGCCGACGGCGGCCCTGAACGACGAGGACAGCGACAAGCTCCTCGATCTGATCCTGGAGCTGAAGAACCAGGGCATCACCTCGATCATCATCTCCCACAAGCTCAACGAGATCCGCAAGGTCGCCGACTCGGTGACGATCATCCGGGACGGGCGGTCCATCGAGACCCTCGATGTGAAGGCGCCGGAGACGACCGAGGAGCGGATCATCGCCGGCATGGTCGGCCGCGACCTCGACCACCGCTTCCCCGAGCGCACCCCGCACCAGCCGGAGGAGGGCGCGGCGCCGGCGCTGGAGATCCGCGGCTGGACCGTGTTCCACCCGATCGACCAGCAGCGCAAGGTCGTGGACGACGTGTCCCTGAACGTGCGCCGCGGCGAGATCGTCGGCATCGCGGGCCTGATGGGCGCGGGCCGCACGGAACTCGCGATGAGCGTCTTCGGACGGGCCTACGGCCGGTACGCGGCCGGCACGGTCCTGAAGGACGGCACGGAGATCCGTACGAAGAGCGTGGCGGAGGCGATCGGGCACGGCATCGCGTACGTCACCGAGGACCGCAAGCACTACGGCCTGAACCTCATCGACACCATCAACCGGAACGTCTCGCTGACCGCGCTGAACAAGGTCGCCAAGCGGGGTGTGGTGGACGAGCACGAGGAACGGCAGGTCGCCGAGGGCTTCCGGAAGTCCATGAACATCAAGGCGCCCACGGTCTTCGAGCCGGTGGGCAAGCTCTCCGGCGGCAACCAGCAGAAGGTCGTTCTCAGCAAGTGGATCTTCGCGGGTCCCGACGTGCTGATCCTCGACGAACCGACCCGCGGCATCGACGTGGGCGCCAAGTACGAGATCTACACGGTCATCGACCAGCTCGCCGCCCAGGGCAAGGCGGTCGTCTTCATCTCCTCCGAGCTGCCCGAACTGCTCGGCATGTGCGACCGCATCTACACGATGGCCGCCGGGCGGCTGACCGGTGAGGTGCCGCGGGCCGAGGCCACGCAGGAAGTGCTGATGCGCCATATGACGAAGGACAAAGAGGTAACGCGATGAGCACGGATGTGACCGCCAAGAGCCCGGCCCCCGCGCCGCCGGGCAGGAGCGGAGCGGCTGCCGACGGGGGACTGCTCGGCCTGATGCTGGCCGGTCTGCGCCGCAACATGCGCCAGTACGGCATGCTGATCGCGCTCGGCCTGATCGTGGTCCTCTTCGCGATCTGGACCGACGGGGACCTGCTGCTGCCGCGCAACGTCTCCAACCTGGTGCTCCAGAACAGCTACATCCTGATCCTCGCGATCGGCATGATGCTGGTGATCATCGCCGGGCACATCGACCTCTCGGTCGGCTCGCTCACCGCGTTCGTCGGCGCCTTCGCGGCCGTACTGACCGTGCAGCACGGGATCTCCTGGCCCATCGCGCTGGTGCTGTGCCTGGTGGTCGGCGCGGTCGCCGGCTCGATCCAGGGCTATCTCATCGCCTATCTCGGCATACCGTCCTTCATCGTCACCCTCGCCGGGATGCTCCTCTTCCGCGGCCTCACCGAGATCCTGCTCAAGGGCCAGACCCTCGGCCCGTTCCCGGACGGTCTGCAGAAGCTCGGCAACGGCTTCCTGCCCGAGGTCGGCCCGAACACCAACTACCACAACCTCACCCTGCTGCTCGGGCTCGTCCTGATCGCGGCCGTGGTGTGGCAGGAGTTCCGGGACCGCCGCCGCCAGCAGGAGTTCTCCCTGGACGTGCTGCCGACCCGGCTGTTCCTGCTCAAGCTGACCGCCCTGGTCGCCGCGATCCTCGTCCTCACCCTGCTGCTCGCCAGCTACAAGGGCGCCCCGATCGTGCTGATCATCCTCGGCGCGCTGGTCGTCGGCTACGGCTACGTCATGCGCAACGCGGTCTTCGGCCGGCACATCTACGCGATCGGCGGCAATCTGCCGGCGGCCAAGCTGTCCGGCGTGAAGGACAAGAAGGTCACCTTCTACGTCTTCCTGAACATGGGCGTGCTCGCGGCCCTGGCGGGTCTGGTGGTCGCCGCCCGACTGAACGCGGCCTCGCCGAAGGCGGGCGTCAACTTCGAACTGGAGGCCATCGCCTCCTCGTTCATCGGTGGCGCGTCCATGAGCGGCGGTGTCGGCACCGTCCTCGGCGCCATCATCGGCGGTCTCGTCCTCGGCGTGCTGAACAACGGCATGAACCTCCTCAGCGTCGGCACCGACTGGCAGCAGGTCATCAAGGGCCTCGCCCTGCTGGTGGCGGTCGGGTTCGACGTGTGGAACAAGCGCAAGTCCGGTTCGTAAGCGCCCAGAAAACGGAGCCGCACCCATGGAACTGAACAGACGCACGGTCATCGCGGGAACAGCAGCGGCGGGCCTCGCCACCACCCTCGGCACGGGCAGCGCCCAGGCCGGCACCGGTTCGGGAGGCCGCAAGCCGGTGAGGGAACTCTTCGGCACCCTCGCCGACGGCACGAAGGTGTACCGCTGGTCGCTGGAGAACGGCGGCACCCGGCTGAAGGTCCTGTCCTACGGCGGCATCGTCCAGACCCTGGAGCTGCCCGACCGGCACGGCCGGTACGCCAACGTCGTGGCCGGCTTCGACGACATCGCCGACTACGTGGCGAAGAGCCCGTACTTCGGCGCCCTGATCGGCCGGTACGGCAACCGCATCGGCAAGGGACAGTTCACGCTGGACGGCACGTCCTACCAGCTCTCCGTGAACGACGGCGTCAACAGCCTGCACGGCGGGGCCAAGGGCTTCGACAAGCACGTGTGGGACGTGGAGCCGTTCACCGAGGGCTCGGACGTCGGGCTGCACCTGCACTACACGAGCGTCGACGGCGAGATGGGCTACCCGGGCACGCTGCGGACGACGGTGACGTACACCCTCACCCGGCACGGCGACTGGCGCATCGACTACGCGGCCACCACCGACAAGGCCACCGTCGTCAACCTCACCAGCCACGTCTACTGGAACCTGGCCGGTGAGGGCAGCGGCACGATCGAGGACCACGAACTCACGATCGCCGCCTCCCGGTACACCCCGACCGACTCCGGCCTGATCCCCACCGGCGAGCTGGCCGAGGTCGCGGGCACCCCGTTCGACTTCCGGCACGCCAAGCCCGTCGGCCGGGACATCCGGGCGGGCCACGAGCAGCAGGTGCAGGCCAAGGGGTACGACCACAACTGGGTGCTGGACAAGGGGATCACGGCGAGGCCCGAGCACATCGCCACCCTGCGCGACCCGCGCTCCGGCCGCACCCTGAAGATCGCCACCGACCAGCCGGGCCTCCAGTTCTACTCCGGCAACTTCCTCGACGGGACGCTCACCGGCACCGGCGGGCGCACCTACCGGCAGGGCGACGCCCTGTGCCTGGAGACGCAGCACTTCCCGGACTCGCCGAACCACGCCGAGTTCCCGTCGACGGTGCTGCGGCCGGGGCAGACCTACCGGACGTCGACCCTCCACACCTTCGGGGCGTGAACCGGCTCACACCGCCGGTGAGTTGAACGCCACTGCCGTCTCCCGCGTATCGAAGGGCGGCCCGTGCTCCCCCGCACGGGCCGCCCTTCGACGGAGGTTCCCTTGGCCGGCAACGTCACCTCGTTGTTCCGCGGCACCGCCGCGCACAGCCCCTCCATGGCGGCGCTGACGCGGGAGGGCGGCGACGGGACCGGCCCGGTGGACTTCTGCGTTCCGTGCAATCCCTACTTCCCGACGCCCGCCATGTTCGAGGAGATGGCGGGCCGGCTGCGCGAGATCGTCACGTACTACCCCAGCAGCGCCGACACCATCACGGCGGAGCTGTGCGACCTGCTCCGGCTCCCGCCGCAGTGCGTGGCGATGGGCAACGGCTCCACGGAGCTGATCACCTGGATCGACCACCTGCTGGTCCGCGAGTCCCTGGCCGTCCCCGTACCCACCTTCGGCCGCTGGACCGACCAGCCGATGGAGACCGGCAAACGGGTCGACATGTTCCCGCTCCAGGAGGCGAACGACTTCGCCCTGGACCTCGGCCGGTACGCCGAGTTCATCCGTGCCCGCGGCACCCGGGCGGCCGTGATCTGCAACCCCAACAACCCCGACGGCGGTTTCCTGCGCCGGCAGCAGATCGTGCGGTTCATGGACGCCATGGCGGACCTCGATCTGGTGATCGTGGACGAGTCCTTCCTGGAGTTCGCCGACGCGGAGGCCGAGCCCAGCGTCGTCCAGGAGGCCATGCTCCGCCCCAACGTGGTCGTGCTGCGCAGCCTCGGCAAGAACTTCGGTCTGCACGGCATCCGCTTCGGCTACCTCGTCGCCAACCCGGCGCTCGCGGGCAAGGTCCGCTCCATGCTGCCCAAGTGGAACCTCAACTCCTTCGCCGAGCACGTGGTGTTCATGCTGAAGGAGCACGGCGCCGAGTACGCGCGGAGCCTGACGCAGGTCCGCCGCGACCGCCTGGAGATGGCCAGCCACCTCTCCGCGCTCCCCGGCCTCACCGTCTACCCCTCCCAGGGCAACTTCCTCTTCGTGCGCCTGCCCGTCGGCGCCGAGGGCACGGTGGTGCGGGACCGGATGCTCACCGAGCACCGGATCCTGGTCCGCGAGTGCGGCAACAAGATCGGATCCTCCAGCCGCTTCCTGCGGCTCGTGGTGCGCCCCCAGGTCGACGTGCGTCGCCTGGTGTCCGGCCTGGAGCAGGTGCTCTACGGGTCCAGGAGGGAAGCCGCCGTACCCGAGCCGGGCACCGGGACCGGCTACAGCTCGGGTACGGCGGCGGTCGACCGGCTGGTCAGCGAGACCAACGGGGCCGGCCTGCGGCTCACACCGGCCGGCCCCGCTCCGGCCGCCGGCACCGGCATGCCGCTCCCCGCCGCCGTGACACCGCCCGGCGGCGGAATGCCGATGCCGGCGGCAACCCCACCGCCACCTGCACCGGCTCCGGCGGCTCCGGTTTCTCCGGCGGCGGCCGTGATGCCGGCACCGGTACCTGTGCCGCCGGCTCCCGTACCGCCACCGGTGGCCCCCGCGCCCGTACCGCTCGCGCCCGCCGCGACCGTCGCTCCCACCCCGCCCGGCGTTCCGGCCCGGGGCGGGCTCACCGCCGCCCAGGTCCGCGGGATGACGGCCCCGGCGCCCGCCGCCGGCCTGACCCCGGCCCCCGCGACGGGCTGGCCCAACGCGCGGAGCTGGCCGAACGCGGCGGGGACGGGCCAAGCGGCCGTCTGACGCCGGTCCCGGTGATTGACAGGTTCGGCCGATGCCGGTGACTGTCACGTGCGCGAACCTGAACATCTCTGACTGGCGGCTGAGCTGACGCGGTTCACGGAAGCGGTCCGCGAGGGGGTCTCGGACCTCGGTGCCGACCCCTCCCTGATCCCCGCACTCAGCACGCCACCGGCCGGCTACTCCCCCGGGGCGGGGGAAAGCCGACGGCACGCCACCCTCGCCGGGACGTGACCGTTGGGCCGCTCGCTTCTCGGTCAGTGTCGGGGTGGGCTTGGCGGCGAACGGTAGGTGGAGGGACCCGAGGGGCTGATGGGGCGCCCGGGACACCACGCCAGGAGCCACCCCCGCCACCGCGGCCCCGACCCGGCGTGCCGGCGAGGCGCGTTCGCGCACCCCTGGCGCCGGGGGCGCGGTCAGTTGGCCTCGGGGCCCGTTACCGGCGGGGCCACCGTCTTTCCGGGCGGCCCGGCAGCGACCGACTCGGCCGACGCCCGCTCACTTGCCCCGGACGACCGTGGGGAGGACCGTCCTGAGGGACGTGACCGGGTGGCCGATCTCCAGGGAGCCGAGGATGCCGTCGAGGAGGGCGGCACCGGGGACACCGGTGGGCGGCGCGGGGCGCGTGGCGGCTTCGGCGGTGGCGGCGGATGCCAGGAGGGCGGCCGTCAGGGCGGTGACACAGGCGAGTTTCTTGATCATGCCCGCCCTAACGAGGCACGCCCGCGAGGGAAACCCGCCGGTGCGCCGACCGGGGGACCGGCGTTACGCCTTACGGGTTCTCCCAGGCAGCCGGTTCCGCCGCCAGGGCGCGGACCGGCTCGGGGAGGGCGTCGGCCGCGAGGTCGGCGAGGGTGACGCCCTCCAGGATGCGGCGGACATTGGCGCGCAGGGCGATCCACAGGGGCAGCAGCGGCTGGGCGGTGCCGCTGTAGGAGAGGCCGGTCGGGCGTTCGCCGCGTACGGACACGATCGGGCCGTCGACCGCCCGGATGACGTCGGCCACGGTGATCGAGGCCGCCTCCCGGGCCAGGCGGTAGCCGCCGCCCCCGCCGCGCCGGCTGTCGACGATCCCGGCCCGTCGCAGGTCGCCGAGAATCCCTTCCAGGAACTTGTGCGGGATCTCCTGCACGGCGGCGATTTCTTCTGCTTTCACCGGGCCGTTACCCTGCCGTACGGCCAGCTCCAGTACCGCCCGTACCGCGTAATCCGCCCGTGCCGAGATCCTCATGGGTCCATTGTGGGGCGTGTCCGCGGGGAGAATGGCCGGACCGCGCCCCCGTAAGACCGCCGGGAGGATCCACCTTGGCGCTCAGCAGACGTACCTTCAGTGCCCTGGCCGGCTCCGCCGCGCTCGGCCTCGCCCTGGGCGGCAGCGGCGGCCCCGGGGCGCCCTCCGCGTACGCGGGCAGCAGTGCGCCGACCGGTCCGGCACCACTGCCGCCGCGCGTCGACGGCGAGCGGCACACCATCGGGTACGACCGGTACTCGCTGCTCGTGGACGGGCGGCGGCTGGTGGTGTGGTCCGGCGAGATGCACCCGTTCCGGCTGCCCAGCCCGTCCCTGTGGCGGGACGTGCTCCAGAAGATGCGGGCGCACGGGTACAACGCCGTGAGCATCTACGTGGCGTGGAACTACCACTCCCCCGCGCCGGGTCAGTACGACTTCAGCGGCGTCCGGGACCTGGATCTGTTCCTGCGGACGGCCGCCGAGACCGGGCTGTACGTCCTTCTGCGGCCCGGTCCTTACATCAACGCCGAGGTGGACGGCGGGGGTTTCCCCGGGTGGCTGACGGCGACCAGGGGCGCGGCCCGGACCGACGATCCGGTCTACCTGGCGCACGTGGACGAGTGGCTGACCCAGGTGAACCGGATCGTCCGCCGGCATCTGTTCACGCAGGGCACCGGCACGGTCCTGCTGTACCAGATCGAGAACGAGTACGACGCCCATGTGGACGAGGCCACCGGGCGGAACTACATGGCCCACCTGTACCGGAAGGTGCGGGGCGACGGGATCGACGTCCCGTTGTTCCACAACGACAAGGGGCGGAACGGGTACTGGGTCCCGGGGTCGTTCGACACCGGTGGGGAGAGGGGCGGCTGGCTGTACGGGTTCGACGGGTATCCGTCGCCGTCCCAGACCCCGCCGGACTGGGGGCACTACGGGCCCGGCGGGGCGAAGGGCGGGGCCACCGCCTCCCCCACCACCCCGGGGTTCGTGCCCGAGTTCGGGGGCGGCTGGTTCGATCCGTGGGGCGGGGCGTGGTTCGACGGCAAGGGGTACGCCGAGTCGCGGCGCACCCGGGACGCCGCGTACGAGCGGCGCTTCTACCTGACCAACCTCGCCAACGGACTCACCCTGCACAACGTGTACATGACGTTCGGGGGGACGTCGTGGGGCTGGCTGCCCGCGCCGGTCGTCTACACGTCGTACGACTACGGCGCCGCCATCGACGAGGGCCGGAACGTCACGGACAAGATCGCGCCGATGCACCAGCTCGGCCATCTGCTCCAGCGCGTGCCCGACTTCGCCAAGCTGGACCGGGCGGCGGACGTGACGGCCGCCGGGCTGAGGGTCTACCACCTGACCAACCCGGACACCGGCACCCATGTGTACGTCGCCCGCAACGACGGCGCCGATCCGGTCACCACCGAACTGCCCACCGACGTCGGCAGGCTGCCGATCACCGTGCCCGGCAAGGACGCCAAGCTGCTCACCACCGGGCTGCCGCTGGGCAGGCGGACCCTGAAGTACGCCACCGTCGCGCCCATGACGGTCCTGACGGCGGGCCGGCAGGACATCGCCGTGTTCGCCGGGCGGACCGACGAGATGGCCGAGCTGGTGCTGAAGTGCCCGCAGGAGCCCTCCGTGCAGCGGCTGGACCCGGAGGCCGGCTGGGCGTACGACCGGAACGAACTCCATGTGAACGCCCCCCTCGGCCAGGACGGGCTGACCCGGGTGCTGGTGCGCAAGGGCGAGACGGACACCCCGCTGCTGCTGCTCTTCGCCGACGACGCCACCGCCGTACGCCTCTTCCCGTACGACACCCCGTCCGGGACGCTCCTCGTCTACGGCCCGGCGCTGCTGCGGCACGCGGAGCTGCGCGGCTCGGAGGTCCATCTGACCGGTGACATCACCGAGCGGACAGGCATGGAGGTGTGGGGCCCGCGCGGGATCGACACCCTGGTCTGGAACGGGCGGAAGCTGCCCACCCGGGCCACGCTCTCCGGCAGCCTGCTGACCACCGGGATGCTGCCGGACGTGCCCGAGGTGCGGCTGCCCGAGCTGGGCGGCTGGCGGATGCGGACGGAGAACCCGGAGGCGGGCCCGAGCTTCGACGACTCGTCGTGGAAGGCCGCCGACAAGACGTCGTCGTACAGCACCACGGCCGTCCCGGACGGGCAGCCGGTCCTCTTCGCGGACGACTACGGCTTCCACTACGGGGACGTCTGGTACCGGGGCAGCCTCACCGGCACCACCGGGGTCGAGGAGGTCTCGCTCGCCTACAGCACCGGCACGCAGGGCCTGCTGATGGCCTGGCTGGACGGCGAGCCGCTGGGCACGCACCGGATGCCGGTGCCGGACAAGGACGTGACCATCCGCAAGGGCAGCTGGGCGGAGACGGCGGTCTTCCCGGTGCGTGAGCGGCTGCGCTCCCCCGGCCGGCACGTGCTGTCGGTCCTCGTCCGGCGCATGCAGCACGACCAGGACGGCAAGGCGCTCGACACCCACAAGGCGGCGCGGGGCCTGACGGCGGTCACCTTCAAGGGTGCCTCGCCGAAGGTGCGGTGGCGCATCCAGGGCGCGGGCCCCGCCGACCCCGTGCGCGGGCCGATGAACAACGGCGGTCTGTACGGCGAGCGGGAGGGCTGGCACCTGCCCGGCTTCCGGGACCGGGACTGGGAGAAGGTGACCTTCCCGCGCGCGGCGCGGTACCAGGGCGTGACCTGGTACCGGACGACGTTCCGGCTGGCGGTGCCGGCCGACGTCGACGCCTCGGTCGGTCTGACCCTGGACGACGACCCGTACCGCGCCTACCGCGCGCAGATCTTCCTCAACGGCTGGAACCTGGGCCAGTACGTCAACAACGTCGGCCCGCAGCACACCTTCGTCCTGCCGAACGGCATCCTGCGCTCCCGGGGCGCCAACACCCTCGCGCTGGCGGTCCTCTCGGAGTTCACCACGCTGTCGGGCCCCGGGTCGGTGCGGCTGACGCTGCTCGGCAAGGCGGCGGGGGGCGTGCCGGTCACGCCCGTCTGATCACGTTCCAGGACAGCGGTTCCCGTACGGCGGTGAGGGTGCCGTCCCTCAGGGCGGTGCCCTCGACCGGTGTGCGCTCTGCTGCTACTGGCCGGCCAGGCCGGCGCGTCAATGGGTCGCACACAAGCTCATAGGTTGTTCCTCGTTGAACAACGGTCGCCGGATCGCATGACGCGGACACATCCAGGCGCGTACGCTCGGACCAGCCGCAATGGTCGGTGGGAAGGGAGACAGATGAGTTTCGGGGGCGCGCGGGAGCAGGCGGCACGCCTGGCCTCACGACTGCGACGCTCCCGCTCCGGCCCGGCCCGCACACGGCGCTCCGGTCCCGGCTCGGCGATGCGCGCCCTGGCCGGCGACCTCGCCGCCGCCGTCCGCGCCCGGCCCGAACCACCCGACGGCATACGGGCGTTGTGCCGCGCGCTGTGCGAGGAGATGAGCGCGCTGCGGGGCGGACGGCCGGTGGAGCTGCGCTTCGAACGCTTCCCGGACGAGATCGAGGTCACCGGCCTGTGGGTCGAGTTCGCCGACTTCGACCTGGTCATCGTGGAGGAGCGGGCCGAGGCCGTGCAGCAACTGGTCATCCTCGGGCACGAACTGTGGCACCTGCACGCCGGGCACCGGCACCACCACCTGGCCGGGGCCGCCGCCGCCCGGGCCCTCGCCGACACACCCGGCTGGCGGGAGGCGGCCCTCACCGTGGCCGCCCGTGACGGCTCCCGGGAGACCGACGAGGCCGAGGCCGACGACTTCGGGCACCGCCTGGCCACCCTGTTCCGGGGCCACCTCGACGGGACCCGCACCGCCCCGCCGGGCCCGGTGCAGCGCTCCCTCGGATACCGGGGGCGTGGAGGCACGGCCCGGTGATCCGGCTGGCGCTGAACCCCTCGGGATTACTCAGCGAGTTCTACATCTCCTTCTCGATCCCCACCGCTGTGCTCACCGCCGCCCTGGTGATCAAGCTGCCCACCATCATCCGGCTGTGGCGGGACCCGCTGCTGCGCGCGGTCGGCGGACTGCTGCTGCTCGCCTGCGCGGTGTTCGTGTTCTGCACCCCGTCCACCATCGCCCGGGTCAACCGGCTGACCGGCGTGCCCAACATCTCGGCGCCCTGGTGCTATTCGCTGATCACCGCGTTCTGCGGCTCCTGTCTGCTGCTCATCATCACCTGGCGCAACGGCCTGTCCGACCGCTCGGCCGCCACCCGCCGCGCCATGCGCAGGGTGATCTCGGTGTACTCGGGGGTGATCGTCGCCCTGTGGGTGCTGTTCCTGCTCGCCGACGCCCCCGAGGAGCGGCTGCGGGACCTGGACACCCACTACGCCACCACCCCGTTCATGCGCGAGGAGATCCTGCTCTACCTCGTCGCGCACGCCGTGGCCTGCCTGATCACCTCCCGGCTCATCTGGAACTGGGTGCGCACCGAGGGGCTGGACGCCTGGCTGCGCTGGGGTCTGAAGCTGCTGGGCGCCGGCTACGTGCTGAACCTGATCTTCGACGCGGTGAAGCTGATCGCCGTCCTCGCCCGCTGGGCCGGCCAGGACCTGGACTGGCTGAGCACCAATCTGGCCCCGCCCGTGGCCGCGCTCTCCGCCATCCTGATCGCCGTCGGCTTCATCCTGCCGCACGCCGGCCAGTACCTGCACGACCGCTGGCGGGTCCGGCTCGCCCACCGCGAACTACGGCCCCTGTACCAGCTGATGCGCACCGCGAGCGGCGAAGGGGTGCCGTTCGTGCTGCGCGCCACGCCCGAACTGCGGCTCACCCGGCGCGAGACGTTCATCCGGGACGTGCTGCTGCCGTTGGCCCGGCACATCGACACCGGGCTCGGCCGGCGCGCGTACGGCGCCGCGCTCGGCCTCGGCCACCCACCGGAGCGGGCCCGCGCGCTGGCGGCGGCGGTGAGCATCCTCGACGCCGTCGAGACCAAGGCCCGTACGCCGGAGTCGCCCGAGCCGGCCGCCGGGCCGGACACCACGAACCTGCTCCAGGAGATCGGGGCCGTCTCCCGAGCCCTCCGCCGTCCCGACGACATCGCGGCGGTGCGCGCGCGTGCGGCCGTCCCAGCAGAGAGCGTTGCCGCTCATGACTGAGCACAGACCCAGCGCCGTCGTCCTCGGCGGCTCCCTCGCCGGCCTGCCCTGGCGGCCGGCGGCGCCCGGGTGACGGTGGTCGAGCGGGCCGCCGGCCGCGGGACCGTCGTGGCCGGTCGCGCAGTTCCCCGCGTCCCTGGGAACTGAGGTTCCGTCGGCTGTGGGGTGCCGTGGCCGCTGCTGTCGGCGTAGCCGCGGGCAGTCGTGCCGCTGGGGCGGCACGGGTGGGCGCGGCGGCACCCCGTCAGCGCCGGGTTGCGCGGCCCACCCCGAGCCGCGTCGGTGGGCTCAGCCCTCGAACGCCGGTTGGGGCAGGCCCTTGCCGGCGCCGGGCACCACGAGCAGGGAGCCCGACAGGGGATCGGAAGGCGGCAGGCCGGTGCGGGCCGTGGTGATGTAGAGGTCGGTCAGGGCGGGGCCGCCGAACGCGCAGGCGGTGGTGCGGGGGGTCGGCAAGGTGATCACCCGGTCCAGCTCGCCGGCTGGCGTGTAGCGGCGGACCGCTCCCCCGTCCCACAGCGCCACCCACACACAGCCCTCCGCGTCGACGGTCAGCCCGTCCGGGAAGCCCGCGCCCTCCTCGATCTCCACCAGCGTGCGGCGATCACGGATACCGTCCTCGTCGTGGTCGAAGACGTCGACGCGCCGGGTGGGGCTGTCGATGTAGTACATCAGGCGGCCGTCGGGGCTCCAGCCCGTGCCGTTGCTGACCGTGACGTCCGGCAGGACCGTGCGCACGGCGCCGTCCCCCGTCAGCCGGGACAGCGTGCCCCCGCCGGGCGCCTCGTCGTACCGCATCGTGCCCGCCCACAACGACCCGTCGGGCGCCACCGCCGCGTCGTTCGCGCGGCGCCCGGCGACCGGCTCGCGGTGCAGCCAGCGGAACGTGTCGTCGGGGTCCAGCAGGCCCACGCCGTCCCGCAGGTTGAGCACCAGGCCGCCGCCCGCCCGGGGCTTGGCCGCGCCGACGTGCTGCGGTGCCGTACGGATCGTGCGCCGGCCGGAGGAGGGGTCGTAGGTGTGCAGCCGCGCGCCCAGGATGTCCAGCCAGACCAGCCGGCCCGTCGCCGGGTCCCAGGTGGGTCCCTCGCCGAGTGTGGCCTCGGCCCGCACCGCGACCTCGTACGCCGTCATGCCGCGCTCCGGTGGCCCAGCCGCTCCGACAGTTCCGCCGCGCCCTTCGCGGCCAGTTGCTCCAGCTCGGCCCGGCGCTCGTCGCTCCAGCGGATCATCGGGACGGAGATCGACAGCGCGGCCACGACCTGTCCGGCGCGGTCGCGGACCGGCGCGGCCACGCAGGAGACGTCCGGGTTGGACTCGCGGTTCTCCACGGCGATCCCGCGCTGCCGGATGTCCGCGAGGACCTCGCGCAGGGCGGCCGGGTCGGTGATGCTGTTCGGGGTCATCGCGGCCAGTGCGGTCCCGTCGGGGATCCGCGCGGTCAGCTCCGGCTCGGGCAGCGAGGCCAGCAGCATCTTGCCGACGGAGGTGCAGTGGGCGGGCAGGCGGCGGCCGGCGGCCGAGACCATGCGGACCGCGTGCGTGGAGTCGACCTTGGCGATGTAGATGACGTCGGTGCCCTCCAGGATGGCGACGTGCACCGTCTCGTCGCAGGTCTCGGCGACGGAGCGGGCCACCTGCTGGCCCTCGGCGGCGAGGTCGAGCTGCTCGGCGTAGCGGCTGCCGAGCTGGTACGGGCGTACGCCGAGCCGGTACCGTCCGGGCTGGCCGGGCACCTGCACGATGTACGACCGGGCGGCGAGCGTGGTGACCAGCTCGTGCACGGTGGTGCGGGGCAGCTGGAGCCTGCGCACGATGTCGGGGGCGGAGAGCGTCCCGTCCCCGTCGAGGAACAGCTCAAGAATGTCGAGAGCCCGGGTCACGGCAGGCACGAGGCGTCCCACGTCCGGCCCCCTCCCTTGGTGTGGCGTCTGCGTTCGAGATTTCAACAGACGATCGGCATGACGAACACAGGCTAGTCATGGTGGGTGGCGCGGGCAATGGCCGGGAACGACCCCGTGCTCACGGGCACCATGGACACCATGGATCTCGACTTCCAGCTGGTCCTGCTGCGCCGCATGGCCGACCACAACCCGGACCTCGTGGAGGACGCCCGGCGGCGGCTGGGCGCCTCGGTCGCGGACATGCGGGAGGCCAACAAGCGGTGGCAGGCGATGGTCCGCTCACCCCGGTCCCGGGGCGCTGCCGCCCGGTACCGCTCCGTCCTCGGCGAACCGGAGTCCGTGGTGCCGCGCCGGCTGGGCGACGTCGACTGCGAGGCCCGGCGGTGGGCCCTGCCGCTCTGGCCCGCCCTGCGCTTCGAGGTGCTCGTCGGGCCCGACGGCGGGGTCTGGAACGAATGGCTGGTGCGGGCGCCGGGTGCGCCGGCGCCACGGCTGCGCACGCTGGAGGATCTGACCCCGTGGTCCTGCACGGTGGACGAGGCCGCCCGCGCCTTCGCCCCCGCCCGTCCGCTGGAGGGCACCGCCCCCACCCGGTGGGGGCTCGCCCTCACCGCGCCCGACCACGACGGCGTACGGCGGCAGGTGGTCGCCGAGTTCACCTGGGGGCTGCTCCAGCGGACGGCCGTCCTCCCCTGAGCCGAGGTCACGTTCTTCAGGGAGTACGGGTGACCGCCGGGTCGGCCGGGGCCGCGTCCTCGGCCGCCGCGAGGATCGCCTCCGTCACACGCGGCAGCGAGTCCGGGTGCAGCCACAGGAACAAGTTCGGCTCGACCAGCTCCAGTTCCATCAGGCGGGGCCCGCCGTCCTCGCCGTCCACCAGGTCCACGCGCGCGTACAGCAGTCCGGGCACACCGGGCACGGCCGCCAGCGCCTTCTCGGCGACGGCGAGTTCGGCGTCCGTGGGCTGCCAGCGCTCCAGATCGGGGTGGGCCACCTTGTCGGCGTCGTACGGGGTGCCGGGTGAGAGCACGGCCCCCTTGCGGCTGGCGTGCAGCAGCCGCCCGCCGAAGAACTGCAACGCCCGCTCACCGCGCACGTCGATGCCCGGCATGTACGGCTGCACCATCGCGGTGAAGCCCTCCGTGTGCATGCGCGCCAGGTGCCGTACCGCCGTGTCGTGCTCGGCGGGTGTGTAGCGGGCGGCGAACCGGGCGCCCGCGCCCGAGGTCGGCTTGATCACGAACTCGTGCCCGGCCGGCAGGTCGGCCGGCTCGCCGGGGGCCAGGTAGCGGGTGGGGACGGTGGGCACGCCGGCCGCCGCCAGCTCCCCGAGGTACCGCTTGTCGGCGTTCCAGCGCACCACCGGGGCCGGGTTGGCGAGCCGGGTCAGCGCGCCGACCCGGTCCACCCAGGCGGCGAACTCCGTGGCCCGCCAGCTGTAGTCCCAGGTCGAGCGGATGACGACGAGGTCGTACCCGCCCCAGTCCACCGCCGGGTCGTCCCAGTACCGGGCCTCCGCCCCGGCACCGGCGTCCGTGAGCGCCCGCACCAGCGCCGGCAGGTCCGCGTCCCTGCTCGGTCCGGCTCCGGGGTCGTAGGTGGCGAGGGCTATGCGGGACACGGCGGACTCCCTGTCGTACGCGGGTTCGGCGGTCGGTGCGGCTGCGAGGCTAACAAGCGCCACGGGAACCGGGACAGCCCCGTTGACCTTCCCCTTCGGTCAGGCCCCAGCATCGGTGGCGGACGACGAGACGCGCGAGGTGCGCATGGAACTGCTGACCATCGGGGCGTTCGCGAAGGCGAGTCGGCTGTCGCCGAAGGCCCTGCGCCTGTACGACGAGCTGGACCTGCTGCCGCCCGCCCGGGTCGACCCGGACACCGGGTACCGCTACTACGCCCTCGCCCAGCTGGAGCGGGCCCGGCTCGTGGCCTGGCTGCGCCGCCTGGGCATGCCCCTGGCGGAGATCCGGGCGGTGTGCGCCCTGGACGCGGCGGACGCGGCCCGGGAGATCCGGGCGTACTGGGCGCGGGTGGATGCGGAGACGGCCGTACGGCGGGACCTGGCCGCGTTCCTCGTCGAGGAGCTGACCGGCGAGTCGAGAGGGAGACACACCACCATGCTGGAACTGCGTTACGCGGCGCGTTCGGACCGCGGGCACGTCCGCCCGGCCAACCAGGACACGGTGTACGCGGGCCGCAGGCTGCTGGCGGTCGCCGACGGCTGCGGCCCGGCGGGGGCGCCCGCGAGCCGTGCCGCCGTGGCGGCGCTGAGGTTCCTGGACGGGGAACCGGCCGCGGGCAGTGTGCTGAACCTGCTGGAGGAGGCGGTGCGCGGGGCGAACGAGGCCGTGCGGGACCTCGCGAGGGCCGCGGGGGAGGACGGCGAGGAGAGCGGGACGACGCTCACCGCGCTGCTGTGGACGGGGTCGAAGCTGGCCCTGGTGCACATCGGGGACTCACGGGCGTATCTGCTGCGGGACGGCGGGCTGTTCCGCATCACCCACGACCACAGCGTGGTCCAGTCGCTGATCGACGAGGGACGGCTGTCGCAGGAGGAGGCCGAGAGCCATCCGCAGCGGGCCTTGCTGCTGAAGGCGCTGGGGACCTCCGGTGCGCCGTCGGTGCCGGACCTGCGGGTGCGGGAGGCCCGGGACGGGGACCGGTACCTGGTGTGCTCGGACGGGCTGACCCGGGTCGTTCCCGACGCGCTGATCAAGGAGCTGCTGACCGCCGGGTCCGACCCGGAGGCCGTCGTACGGTCCCTGATCGGCGCCGCCAACGCGGCGGGCGGTCCGGACAACGTCAGCTGTGTCGTCGCCGATGTGGTGGAGGCCGCCCGCCCGCCCGCGTCGGCTGGAACCGGCGGTGCGGCACGGGTCCTGGTGTAGGAAGGGTGCTGTCGTCCCCGGCAGTCGGCACCGCCGACAGTGCAGTCGGCACCGCCCGACAGTAAGGAGTGCGCCGCGTGTCCTCGCTCTTTCCCGCTCTGACGGACGGTCCAGGTGAGCGCAGGGAGATGGGGGTTCCCCCGGACGAAGTCC
This sequence comes from Streptomyces olivaceoviridis, assembly GCF_014650115.1. Taxonomy (GTDB): domain Bacteria; phylum Actinomycetota; class Actinomycetes; order Streptomycetales; family Streptomycetaceae; genus Streptomyces; species Streptomyces olivaceoviridis. The sequence continues at coordinate 188,032 of NZ_BMUI01000001.1, forward strand.
GGGAGAGGGTCGCCCTGCGGTTCGGACCACGGACCCTGACGTACGGCGGCCTGGCGGGCGCCGCCGGTGCCCTCGCCGCACGGATCGAGGGCTCCGGCCGGGTCGCCGTGTGGGCCACCGCGGAGCTGGAGACCGCCGTCGCGGTGACCGGCGCGCTGCTCGCCGGGGTGGCGGCGGTGCCGCTCAACCCGAAGTCGGGCGAGAAGGAGCTGGCGCACATCCTGTCCGACAGCGCGCCGTCGCTCGTGCTCGCCGCGCCCGGCACGGAACTGCCGTCCGTGTTCGGCGACTTGGTGCGGATCGACGTCGACGCGTCCGCCACCGGTGCCGTCCCGCCCGAGCGGGCCTCGGACGGCGACCCGGCGCTGGTCGTCTACACCTCCGGCACCACCGGCCCGCCCAAGGGCGCGGTCCTCCCCCGCCGGGCCCTGGCCACCACCCTGGACGCGCTCGCCGACGCCTGGCGGTGGACCGGCGACGACGTGCTGGTGCACGGGCTGCCGCTGTTCCACGTGCACGGGCTGGTGCTGGGTGTCCTGGGCCCGCTGCGGCGCGGCGGCTCGGTGCGGCACCTGGGGCGGTTCTCCCCCGAGGGCGTGGCCCGGGAGTTGCGGGCCGGCGCGACCATGATGTTCGGGGTGCCGACGATGTACCACCGGATCGCCGAGGCGCTGCCCGGCGACCCGGAGCTGGCCGAGGCGCTCGCCGGGGCCCGGCTGCTGGTCTCGGGCTCGGCCGCGCTGCCGGTCCACGACCACGAGCGGATCGCGGCGGCGACCGGACGCCGGGTGATCGAGCGGTACGGCATGACCGAGACCCTCATGAACACGAGCGTGCGGGCCGACGGTGAGGCCCGGGCCGGGACGGTCGGGGTGCCGCTGCCGGGCGTGGAGCTGCGACTGGTGGAGGAGGACGGCACGGAGATCACCGCGTACGACGGGGAGAGCGTCGGGGAGATCCAGGTGCGCGGGCCGAACCTGTTCACCGAGTACCTGAACCGGCCCGACGCCACCGCCGCCGCGTTCACCGCCGACGGCTGGTTCCGCACCGGGGACATGGCCGTGCGCGAGAGCGACGGCTACGTCCGCATCGTCGGCCGCAAGGCCACCGATCTGATCAAGAGCGGAGGGTACAAGATCGGGGCCGGTGAGATCGAGAACGCGCTGCTGGAGCACCCGGGGGTGCGGGAGGCGGCGGTCACCGGGGAGCCGGACGCCGACCTGGGCGAGCGGATCGTGGCCTGGATCGTCCCGGCGGACGCGGCGAGTCCGCCGGGAGTCGAGGAGTTGGCGGACCACGTGGCCCGGCGGCTGGCCCCGCACAAGCGCCCCCGGGTCGTCCGCTACCTCCAGGCGCTCCCGCGCAACGACATGGGGAAGATCATGAAGCGGGCCCTGGCCGATGCCTGAGCGGCTTACGGCACGGGAGACGGTGGCGCTGGTCGCGGACGCGGACAGTTTCCGCGAATTCGCCGCGCCCCCCAGAAAGTCGCCGCCGGACGGGCCCCTCGGCTGGCAGGGCTACGACGCCTCCCGCGCCCGTGCCGCCGCACACACCGGCGAGCAGGAGTCGGTCGTCTGCGGCACCGCGCGCGTCGAGGGCACCCGGGCCGTGCTGATCGCCTTCGAGTTCGGCTTCCTGGGCGGCTCGCTGGGCGAGCGCACCGGGGATCTGCTGGAGGCGGCGTACACCCGTGCCCGCGAACACCGGCTGCCCGTCGTGCCGTTGATCGCGACCGGGGGCAGCCGGATGCAGGAGGGCATGCTCGCGCTCACCCAACTCCAGCGGGTGGCCCGGCAGTCCGCGCTCACCCGCGAGGCGGGGCTGCCGCAGATCGCGGTCCTGCGGGACCCGACGACCGGCGGCGGCTGGGCCACCCTCGGCGCGGGCGCGGACATCGTCCTGGCGCTCCCCGGCGCCCAGGTCGGCTTCGCCGGCTCCCGGGTCCGCCCGCCGGACGCCGACCCGGCCGCGTACACGGCGGAGTCCCAGCTCGCGGCGGGCTCGGCGGACGCGATCGTGACGCCGGCGGAACTGAAGGGGGTGCTGGGCCGGTGGCTGCGACTGCTGGCCGGGCACGGGGCGGGGGGCACGCCGGGTGTCACGCCGGCCGCCGCCCCCGTGCCGGGTGCGCTGGGCCGGGACGGGGTGAGCGGGAGCGGGTGGGAGGCTGTCGAGCGGGCGCGGGCGGTCGGGCGGCCTCGGGCGCACGCCTACCTGGACGCCTACTTCGACGACCGGCTGCCGATCAGCGGTGACCGGTGCGGCGGCACCGATCCCGGCGGGATGCTGTGCGGGTTCGGCGAGCGGGACGGCCGTACCGTGGCCTACGCGGCGCAGACCGGCACGGCGACCCGCCCCGCCGGGTACCGCACCGCCGCCCGGCTGATCCGGCTGGCGGACCGGCTCGGCGTCCCCGTGCTGACGCTGGTGGACACCCCGGGCGCCGCGAACGACGCGGAGGCCGAGCGGCAGGGCGTCGGCGCGGCCGTCGCCGAGGTGTTCGGCGCGGTCGCCGCCGCCCGCGTGCCCGTCACCGCCCTCGTCATCGGCGAGGGCGGCTCCGGCGGCGCCCTCGCACTGGCCGCGCCCGGCAACACCTGGGCCACCCCGGACAGTTACTTCTCGGTGATCGCGCCGGAACTGGCGGCCGCCATCCTGAAACGCCCGCCGGAGGAGGTCCGGCCGACCGCGAACCAGCTCCGCATCCGCCCCCAGGACCTGGTGGAACTGGGCGTGGTCCAGGGCGTCGTCGCGGCGTCCGCGCCCCGGAGCGTCACCGGACCGCCACCGCCCGAATGATCTCCTGCGTCACCGCTCCCCCCTTGTCGTCCCGGGCCGAGGCCCGCAGCGACACGGAGGACGCGCCGCGCGGCACGGTCAGCGTGCCGCGCCAGGAGGTGTCCCGGCCGGTGCTCAGGGGAACCGTCCGCCAGGTCGTGCCGTCGTCGTACGACACCTCCAGCCGGCCGCCGCCGAGCCTGCCGGTGCCCGCGGCGTGCGCCACGTACGCGGCGCCGATGGCGACCGGTACCCGCTGCCCGCCGCGCACCGCACCGGCGAGGTCGGTGTCGAGGTCGTAGGCGAGGTTGATCAGCGGCAGGTACGTCCAGTGGTCCCCGGGGGTGGCCGCCGAGCGGAAGGTCCACTCGGTGTGGCCCCGGGTGGCGAGCGGCCACCGGCCGGCGTCGAGGGCGGTGTCGGTGACGACCTGGTAGGTGTGCTCGTCGGCGGGCGCGTCCCAGACGTAGGCGGCGGAGCCGGTGTTCTGGTCGACCAGGGTGCCGTCGAGCCGGACGGAGGTGGTCTGGCGCATCCCGCCGTCCTCGCTCCACACGTCGCCGAAGCCGGTGTGGTCGGGGCCGGAGTCGCCCCAGCCGGGCACGTTCACCTGGATCTGGTTCCCGGCCCGTTGCTGGCCCCAGCCGAGCCCGGTGCCCAGCCACGGGTGCCACACCGGCCGGAACCAGTGCAGCGCCGGCCGGGTCCCGCCGTCGTAGCGGACGAGCCCGCCGCGCTCCTCCAGCGCGCCGTCGCCGGCGGTGACGGACTCGTGCCACAGCTGGCCGGGTCCGGTGGAGACGTAGTCGGTGCGCCGGGCGGGCAGGGCGACGCGCTCCTGGAAGCCGAGGCCGATCGGGAAGGTGTCGGTGATCGAGTACCGGAACTCGCCGCCGCCCTGCGGCCGTGCGGCGTGGAACGTGACGCGCACGGCGGCCAGTTGCCGGGCGCCGGGCGCGTACGTGAGGTCCCGGTCCGGGATGGCTCCGCGGTGGCCCTCGGAGAGGTCGTACACGTACGGCGAGTCGGTGGTGCCGGTCATGTCCGCCCGGCCCAGCGCCCTGAGGCGTGCCGCGTCCGCCTGGTTCACGGTGGCGATCGGCAGGGGCCGGTCGGCGTTGTCGTCGGTGCCCCACCAGGCCATCAGCCGGCCGGGCGCGTCGTCCGTGACGAACAGGGCCTTGGCACCCGCGTCCTGCGCGGCCCGCGCGAGCGCGGCCGGGTCGGCGCCGGGGGCGAGGCGGGCGAGCACGGCCTTGCCGAACACCCCGGTGACGGGCCCGTCGCCGACGTCCACCAGGGGCAGTCGCGTGCGGCCCGCGGTGAGGGTGCCGCCCGGCTGGACGGTGGCCTCGGCGACGCCCTCGACCTCAAGCCGTGGCTTGGCCAGCCGCCATACGGTGCGGTACTCGAAGGTGCCCCGCGTGACCTCGGGGGTGGGGGCGGCGAAGACGCTGTCGTAGGTGAGGGGCACCTGGACCGCGCCGAACAGGTCGGCTCCGTTCGCCTTCCGGTCGTACTCCATCACGAGCTGGTGGGTCTCGGTGCGCCGGTCCACGGCCGCGCGGACCTCGCGCAGCGTGCGGCCGTCCAGGGTGATGTCGCGGTCCCGGTCGAGGGCGATCTCGGGGGCGGTGAGGAAGCCGAGGCCGAGGGAGTCGGCGCCGTGGCTGCCGGGCACGTCGAGGAAGGTGGCGAGGGCGTAGGTGCCGGGTTCCAGGCGCAGCCGGAGCGTGCCCGAGTCGCCGACGTGGACGGGCTCGGCGTCCACACCCTCGGCGAGCCGCTGCACGGTGAGGTCGGCGGCGGCGGGCGCGCCCGAGCGGTCCTTGACGTGGACGGTGAGCGTGTACCGCTCCTCCTCCTTGACCAGCCCGAACACGGTGTGCGCGACCGTGTCGCCGGCCGGGTCGGTGGCCACGATCTGCCCGCTGGTGTCGCCGACCGGTGCCTTGGAGGCGTCGCCGGTGACGGTGGTGGAGGCGGTGCCGTGGGCGGGCACGGTGAGACGGTCGTCGGCGAGGCGGGCGACGCCGGCCGGGGCTCCCCGCACCGACAGCCGCAGGTCGACCGGGGTGCCGGTGGAGTTGGTGTAGGTGACGGTCCGGGTGACCGGCTCGTCCGCCTCGTACGGCCAGGCGTGGAAGCCGAGGTCGGCGCTGCCGGTGGCGGTGACCGTCGCGTGCACCGCGTCCGGCACGCTCACCCGGCCCGCGCCCAGTGCGTAGGCGGAGGCGTCGAGCTGTTTCGAGCTGGACATCAGCGCGTCCTTCAGCCGCGCGCCGGTCCAGTCCGGATGCCGCTCGGCGAGCAGCGCCGCGACGCCCGCGACCTGCGGGGTCGCCATGGAGGTACCGCTCATGGAGGTGTAGGGGCCGGTGCCGCCGGTGAGCCCGGAGCGGGCGGCGAGGATGTCCACGCCGGGGGCGGCGAGGTCGGGTTTGAGGGCGTTGTCGCCGTACCGGGGTCCGGCGGAGCTGAACCAGGCGGCCTGGTCGGCGGAGTCGACGGCGCCGACGGTGAGGGCGGCGTCGGCGGCGCCCGGTGAGCCGATGGAGGAGGGGGCTCCGGTGTTGCCGGCGGCGACGACGAACAGTGCGCCGGTCTCCTTCGAGAGGGTGTCCACCGCCTGTGCCATGGGGTCGGTGCCGTCGCTCGCCTCGGTGGAGCCGAGGCTCATGGAGACGATCCGGGCGTGCACGTCCCGTGCCGCCCATTCCATCCCGGCGATGATCTGGGACTCGCTGCCCGAGCCCTGGTCGCCGAGCACCTTGCCGACGGCGAGGTTCGCGCCCGGCGCCACTCCCTTCTCCTTGCCGTCGGAGGCGGCGCCGCTGCCGCCGACGGTGGAGGTGACGTGGGTGCCGTGGCCGTTGCGGTCGGCGACCTCCTGTCCGTCGACGAAGCTCTTGGTGGCGCTCACCCGGTCCACGAGGTCGGGGTGGCCGAGGTCGGCTCCGGTGTCCAGGACGGCGACGGTGACGCCCTTGCCGGTCAGCCCCGCGTCCCAGCCCGCCGCTGTGCCGATCTGGGCGTTGCTCTCGGCGAGTTCGGCCCGCACGCGCCCGTCGAGCCACACCTTGTCGATGCCGGGCGTCCGGGTGAACGACCGCCAGAAGGCCCGCCCCTTGCCGGCCTCCACGGCGGCCCCGCGCAGACTGGGCAGCGCACGGGTCCGCTCGGCACCGGCCGGGGTCGCGGTCCGCGCGCTCCTGTCGTAGGTGACGATCAGCGGCAGGGCGTCGGCCTCGGCGTCGGTGAGTCCCTGCCGGATCAGCCCGCTGACGTCGAACAGCCGCCGGTCCAGGGTGCCGGCCCGCAGATACGGCAGCGCCTCGTCCGGTACGACGGTGAGGTGGCCGTCGCCGCGCTGTGTCCGTACGGCACCGGTGGCGCCCGCGGGCCGTCGTACGGTGACCGTCTGTCTGCCGTGCCCGAGGTCGGTGACGGTCACCTTGTCGCCGGTGACGAGGGTGACGGTGGTGGTGCCGCTCGCGCCGGGGCCCTGGGGACGCGGTGCCGCGACCGCCGGGCCGGCCGGGAGCAGGGCGCTCACCAGCCCCGCGGCGAGCAGGGCGGCCCCGCGTCTGACTGGTCCTGTGCTCATCCACGCCTCTTCTCGTGTGTGGCGAGTCGTGTCGTCGAGTCGTGCCGTGCGGAGTGCGTCGCGTGCTGGGGACGAGTGTGATGTGCCGCTCGTCGTACGAGAGTTGACCGGTGCTGACGGAAAGGCGCCCTGGCGGGTTCTCGCCAACCCCGGAACGTGTCCCGCCCCTCGGTGCCGCGTGTGTGACTCCCGCGGCACCGTCCGTAACATGGGGTGGTCACTGGTCGGTACGACGGGGGAGCGAGCGTCAGCGTGGACGAGTTGGTGGAGTTCAGGACCGAGGACGGCGCGCTCGTCGTGGTGGAGGGTGCCGCCGGCACCCGGTCGGGAGCCCGCCTCGTCTCGCGCGGCGAGGGACCGGCGCAGGCCGCGCGCACCTTCGAGGGAGCGCTCGACGGCGTACGGGCGGCCGCGGCGTCCGCGCTGCGGGTCTTCCGGGACGGCAGCCTGCGCCCGGACGCGGTGGAGATCGAGTTCGGCGTGCGGCTGACCGCGGAGGCCGGTGCCGTCATCGCGAAGGGGTCGGCGGAGGGCCACCTGGTCGTCAAGCTCAGCTGGTCCCCCGGGCAGGCGCCGGACCAGGCCGCCCCGGGGGAGAACCCGCCCGCGTGGGCCGCGTCCGCGCAGCACGCGCCACCGCCGGCGGTGCCCGGCCAGGCCGCGCCCGACCGGAGCGTGCCGGGCCCGGAGTCCGCCGACCGGTGATGCGCGGCGCTGCCTGGCAGGCCCGGATCGCCTGCGGCGACGCGGTCGGGGCGGGATTCCTGGTCACCGGCCGCCGGCTGCTGACCTGCGCCCATGTCGTCAGGTGGAGTGACCGGGCGGCGGTGACCGTCACCTTCCCGCACGCACGCGAGCTGGGCGCGCTGTCCGCCTCGGTCGTCGCCCACGGCGGCTGGGCGGGCGGGGTCACCGACCCCGGCGATCTCGCCGTACTCGAACTGGACCGTGACGTCCCGCTCGCCCCGGCCGGTTTCGCCCCGCCGGACGCCGCGTACACCGAGCCGTACCCCCGGCTGGTCGCGTACGGCTTCCCCGAGGGCTACGACGAGGGCACGCTCGCCGAGTGCCAGCCCGTCTCCGGCCAGTTGATCGCCGGGGAGTGGCTGGAGCTGGTGGCGTGGCAGGGGCACGGGCAACCGCTCGTGGACGGGTTCAGCGGGGCGGCGGCGACGCTCCCGGACGGCAGGGTGGCGGGCATGGTCACCGCGGCCGTGGGGTCGTCGCCGGACGTGCGCAAGGGCCGGATGCTGCCGCTGGACGTGCTGGCCCGGTACTGGCCGGAGCTGGGCGAACTGGTGCCCACTCCGGGCCACCGGGACGACGCCCGCCGGCGGCTGTACGCCCTGCTGCGCCGGGCCGTGGCCGCCGCCGACCCGGTGGGCGACCCGAACCGGCTGTACGTGGACGCGGTGGGCGTCTTCGGGCCGCCCCTGCCCCCGGGCGGCTTCCCCTCCCTGTGGGACGCCGCCGCCTATGTGCAGTGGGAGGTCCCCGATCCGCAGGCGGTGAGCCGGTTCGCCGACCGGCTGCTGGAACTGCTGGACCCCGAGGCGGTGTCACAGACCCCGGCTGCCCCGGACGCCCCGGCCCCGGCCGGCACGCCGGCGGCTCCCGCCTGGTCCCCGGTGGTCGTGGAGATCGATCACAGCGGTGCCGGTCCCGACCAGGTGACCGTGGAGGTGTCCGCCTACCGCGACGGCCGGCGCCGGCCGGTGGGCGCCCGCCGGCTGCCGCGCACCGGGGTGCGGGCCTACGTCCAGAGCCGCATCGACGAAGCCGTCGCCCACCTCGCCCCTGACGCGGACGAGCTGGTGACGTTCGTCCTGCCGCGCGAGTGGCTCAACGAGGCGGTGGCGCAGTGGGAGTGCGGCGCGGACGACAGCACGCCGCTCGGCTGCGCCTACCCCCTCGTGGTGACCGACCGGGCGCGCCACCACAGCGGCCGGCTGCGCCACCAGTTGCGCAAGAGGTGGCAGAAGCTGGACTCCGGCGGCGGCATCGAGGTGCACCGGGTCGAGTGCGGCACCCGGGAACGGCCGCCGAGCCTGCGCAAACGGCTCTGGGACGGCGACGCCGGGGTGGCGGGCTACGCGGCCCCGCCCGCGGCGGCACGGCAGCACTTCGAGGTCGGTCTCACCGTGCCCGTCCCGGTCCTGCTGTGGCCGCGCACCGGCTCCCCCTGCGCCGGGCACGAGGAGGCGTCCCGCACGGACACCGCCCCCGGGGAACCGCCCTGTCCCGGCGCCGCGTTCCTCGACCAGCTCGCCGCCTCGGTCGCCGGCGTGCCGCCCGCCGAACTCCCGCGCCACGTCCTGTCGTTGCGGCTGACCGCGGACGCCGCCGACGAGCCGGACCGGCACTGGGCGAGAGACCTCCAGCTGCTGTGGGACGACCCGCGCTGCTTCCCCGAGACCACCGCGAGCCTGCACTCGCCCGTCGCCTGACCCACCGCACGACCGAACCGCCCCCCACGGAGAAGAAGAGCCCATGCCCCTGTGGCCCGTCTACACCGGTACGAACGAGCCGCACGACGGCATCGCCGAGCTGCCCCCGCCGCCGCCCTGGCGGGACTTCGACGGCGGGCCGGTGCTCCCGGCGCCGGACGCGTCCGCCGACGCCTCCGCCGTCTCCCCCGACCGCACGCACCGCGCCGAGACGTACCAGGCCACGGCGGAGACGGTCCAGCTCGTCAACGCGGCCCTGTATCTGCGCCGCCCGCTGCTGGTCACCGGCCCGCCCGGCACCGGCAAGTCCTCGCTCGTGTACGCGGTCGCCCGTGAGCTGCGGCTCGGCCCGGTGCTGCGCTGGAACATCACCAGCCGCAGCACGCTCCACGACGGCCTCTACCAGTACGACCCGCTCTCGCGGCTGTACGCGGCCCGGCAGGAGGCCGCCCGGCAGGGCGGGGCCGAGGGCGCGGACGACCGGTCGGGCATCGAGCACCATCTGCGCCTGGGCCCCCTCGGCACCGCCCTCCTGCCGTACGCCCGGCCCCGCGCGCTGCTCATCGACGAGATCGACAAGAGTGACCTGGACCTGCCCAACGACCTGCTGAACGTGCTGGAGGAGGGACAGTACGAGGTCCCCGAGCTGGTGCGGGCCGCGCGGCTCGCGCCGGACGGCGTCGCCGAGGTGCTGGCCGACGGCACCGACGAGCGGGTCCCGGTGGCCCGCGGGCGGGTCCGCTGCCGGGCCTTCCCCTTCGTCGTCCTCACCAGCAACGGCGAGCGCGAGTTCCCGCCCGCCTTCCTGCGCCGCTGCGTCACCCTGCACCTGCGCCAGCCCGACGACCGCCAGCTCGCCGGGATCGTCCGCGCCCACCTGGGCGAACCCGACGCCCACGCGCGCACCCTGATCGACCGGTTCCTGTCCCGGGCGGGCACCGGCGACCTGGCCACGGACCAGCTCCTCAACGCGATCTACCTGGCCCGCTCCGCCGACCTGGACGCCGACTCCCTCGACCGGCTGGCCGAACAGCTGATGCCGTACCTGGGACAGACCGCGCGGTCCGATGTCTTCTGATGTCCGCTGAGTCCTCCGGGGCCGCCCCGCGCCCCCGCTCCCCGGATCCGCTGGTCCGCCTGGCCGACATCCTGGCCGAGGCGGCCCACGGGGTGCGCCCGACCCCGCTGGAACTGGCCGAGGTGCTCTGGCTGGCCCGGCAGATGACTCCCGACGCGCACGACGACGCCCCTGCCCCCGCCGTTCCCGCCGCCCCCGCTCCCGCCGGGCCCGGGGGCCCGGAGCGGGACGCCCCGGCCCCGCCCCCGCCGCCGAGGGAGCCGGCAGGGGGGCCGGAGCCCGCCGCCGAGCCGCCCTCCCGCGTCCCCCTGCACCTGCCCGCCCGCCGTCCCGCCCCGGCCGCGGACCGGTCCCACACCCCGCTGCTGGCCCCGGCGCCCCCGATGCTGCGCCACCCGCTCGCGCTGCAACGCGCGCTGCGCCCCCTGGGACGGCGTATCGAGGCACCCGTGGGCCTGGAGCTGGACGAGCCGGCGACCGCCGACCGCATCGCCCGCCTCGGTGCCGACCCCGCGTGGTGGCTGCCGGTGCTGCGTCCCGCACGGGAGCGCTGGCTGCGCCTGAACCTGGTGCACGACGCCGGCCCCACCATGCCGGTCTGGCGGCCCCTGGTCCGCGAACTGCACACGGTCCTGGCCCAGTCGGGCGCCTTCCGCACGGTCGCCCTCCACCGCGCCGCCGCCGACGGCACCGTGCGCGGCCCCGCCCCGCACACCCCCGCCGACGGCCGTACCGTCACCCTCCTGATCAGCGACTGCATGGGCCCGCAGTGGCGGGAGGGCCCCGCCGGCACCCGCTGGTTCGCCACCCTGCACCGCTGGGCGCGCCGGACGCCCCTGGCCGTCGTCCAACCGCTCCCGGAACACCTGTGGCGGGACACCGCCCTGCCCACCACCCCGGGCACCCTGTCGGCCCCGCACCCCGCCGCCCCCACGGCGACGCTCGCGTTCACCCCGTACGAGCCGCCCGAGTCCGCCGTGACCGGCGGTGCGGTCCCGCTCCCCGTGCTGGAGCCGGAGCCGCGGTGGCTCGGGCACTGGGCCGGGCTGCTCGCCACCCCGGGCGGCGGGGGGTTCCCGGGCGCGGTCGCCCGGCTGGGGCGCCCGCTGCCGGCGGACGCCGAGGACCGTACGGACGTCGGGCTGCTGTCCGCCGAGGAGCTGGTCCTGCGGTTCCGGGCGACCGCCTCCCCGGAGGCGGTCCGGCTGGCCGGCCATCTCGCGGTGGGCCGCCCCGATCTGCCGGTGATGCGCCTGGTCCAGGCCGCCGTCGAACCCGATCCGCGCCCCCAGCACCTGGCCGAGGTGATCGTCAGCGGGATGCTCACCACCGCCCCGTACGGTCCGCCCGGCTCCTACGCCTTCCGGGACGGCGTGCGCGAGCTGCTGCTGCTCGGCCTGCCCCGCACCGACCGCCACCGCACCACCGGACTCCTCGACCGCATGGGCGAGTTCATCGACCGCAGGGCGGGCCGGGCGCCGGGCGAGTTCCGGGCGTCGGTCCCGGCCGCGCGGGGCAGGGGGACGGCCACGGAGGGCGATCCGTTCGCCACGGTCAGCGAGGACAGCGTCCGGCGGCTGACGGCGGACGGCGCCGGGGAGCCGTTCGCGGGGCGGTACCGACTGCTGCGGCAGGCCGGGGGCACGGGCCGCGCGGGCTGGCTCGCCCGGGACACCCGGGACGGTGACGCGCTCGTCGTGCTGCACCGGTATCCGCCGGGACGGTCCCCCGCCGCCTTCCGGGACCTCGGCCGGCGCCTCGGCGAGCTGCGCCACCCCGGGATCGCGCCGGTCCGCGACCACGGCGTCGCCGACGGATCCCCGTACCTGGTCCGGGAGTTCGTCCCCGGCCTCACCCTGCGCCGGCGCCTCCAGGAAGCTCCGGGCGGCCTGCCCGCCGAGGAGGTCCGCGCGCTGCTCCCGCCGCTGGCCGAGGCGGTCCTCGCGCTGCACGCGCAGGACGGGCCGCGCGGTGTGCTGGACACGCACGCCGTCGTGCTCGGCCCGGACGGGCCGGTCCTGACCTGTCTGGACTCCGCGCCGGTGGTCCACGAGAGCCGGGAGAAGGCCCTCCGGGCGCTCGGGGGCATCGCGCGCGCCCTGTACCCCGACGACTCCGACGCGCTCGGGACGGAGCTGGCCCCGGCCGTCGCGGCGCTCCTCTCCGACAGCCCGGAGGCCCAGCGGCGCGGCGCCGAGCTGCTGGCGCGGCTGGGGCGGGGGCGGCGGGGCGGTTCCACCGGGGCGGCTGCCGACCGGGCCGAGATCCGCTTCACGGCCGACGGACTCACCGGCCGCCCGGAAGCCCGCATCACGCTCGAAGCCACCGTGCACGAGATCCTCGCGCGTGGCTCCCTCGGCCCCCGGCAGTACGAGGCGGAGGTCCGCCCGGACGGCTACCTGGTGCGCACCGCGCCCGGCGCCTATCTCCTGCCCGTCCTCGTCGCCGTGCTGCGCGAACTCCCCCAGGCGCTCGCCCGGCTGAGCGACCCGCCGCGGCTGCGGGTGACGTTCGGCCGGCCACCCGTCCGGCCGCCGGAGGAAGCCGCGGACGTGCTGGTCGTCGTACCGCCCGCCCTGTACGACGACTTCGCCGCCAGCTCCGCCGCCCGGCGCTCGCAGCGGTTCCGGCCGCTGTTCCGCGACAGCGCCCCGGACAGCCCGCCGGCCGCCTGGTACTGCCCGCTCGGGCCGGGGTCCGCCGAACCCGGGGAGCGGGATCTGGTGCGGGGCCCGTTCATCACGCACGACCTGCGCGAGCTGGGCGTCCCCACACCGGGGCGCACGGCCGTCGTCCACACGCGGCCCGACGGCCCGCTGACGCTGCTCGACCCGATCCACCCCTACGGCACGCGTCCGCCCCGTCCGGAGACGTACTACACGGTCGACCTCACCCCGCACGAGACCCGGAGGATCGTGTCCCTGCCGAGTTCCGGCAAGGGCGCGTTCACCGCCGCCGTGAAGCTGTCCTGGCGGGTCGACGATCCGGTGGCGTTCGTCCGCGCCGAGGCCGCCGGTGTCTCCGGGCTGCTGCTGGAGCACCTGCGCGGCGCGGCGGCCCCCGTCACCCGCCGGTATCCGCCGCGCCGGGCGGGCGCGGCCCAGCGGGCGGTGAACGCCGGGGTGGACGACTGGCCGGTCCCGGGACTGACGGTGTCGTACGCCGTGCAACTGGTCCCCGAGTGGGCGCCCGCGCCCGCGGCCGAGCCACCGGTCCCGTCCCGCCGGCGGCTGACGGCGCTCCTCACGGGCGCCGAGACGGTGCTGGTCGGCTTCGACGGGCCCCTCGCCCGGCTGTTCCCGGCGCAGACGGCCCGGGAGGCCGTTCTCGACCTGCTGTCCGTCGTCGCCGACCACCGCGATCCGCAGGACGCGCTCACGGGCCGGCCGCTGCCCGTCGCGGGCGCCCTGGGCCGGGAGGCGTTCACGCACCCGCTGGACCTGCTGCGCGCCTTCGCCCACGACGGGCTCGGCCCGCTGCTGCGGGCGCGGCTCGACGAGCTGGAACTGCGGGCCGTACCGGACGCGCCCACGACGCACCGCTCCCTCGCGCTCGTCCGCGCCCTGCACCGGTCCGGCCGCCGGGTCAGCGTGGTGACCGACGTGTCCACCCAGGCCGTCCACCGCTGCCTGGAGCCCTACCGGCTGCCCCTCGCGGGCATCCACGGCCGCCGCGCCGACCTCAGCCTGCTGACGCCCCACCCCGACTGTCTGCTGCGCGCCCTGACCACCGTCGGCACACCGGCCCGTTCCTGCGTGCTGATCAGCTCCTCGGTCGCCGAACTCACCGCGGCCCAGCAGCTCGGCCTCCGCTTCGTCGGCTACGCGCCCACCGCCGCCGGCCGGCGCGTGCTGCGCGAGGGCGGCAGCGAGGTCACGGTCTCCTCCCTCGAACCGCTGGTGGAGGCGCTGCACGCCCGTTGACCCGCCGACACTCCGGGGCGGCCGGAAATTACGCCCGTTCGGCGGCACCCCGCCCGGCGGCCCAGGAAGGGCGCCCGCTCCCGGGCCCGCGCAGGATTCGAGTGAGCCCGCCGGACAGGCGGGGGACCCAAGGCCCGCGCACTCGGGAGGATCCGCCGTGACCGTCAGCCTGGAGCGGCTGCGCCGCTGTCACTTCGCCGTCGACCTGGGCGCGGCCCGCACCCGCGTGTACGTGAAGGGCTCCGGTCTGGTCGTGGACCAGCCTTCGGTCGCCGCGGTGAACACCCGTACCGGCGCGCTGATCGCGGTGGGCGAGTTCGCGGAGAAGATGACGGGACGCACCCCGCACTACATCAGGGTCGTACGGCCCATCGCCGGAGGCACGGTGGTGGACATCGAGATGGCCCAGCGGATGCTGCGGCATCTGCTCGGCGACAAGATGCGCCGGGCGCTGCGCCGCAAGCCCCGGCTGCGGGCGGCGGCCTGTGCCCCGCACGACGCCGATCCGCTGGCCCAGCGCGCCACGACGGAGACGCTGGTCGGGCTGGGGGCCAGGCGGGTGGAGCTGGTGGACACGCTGATCGCCGCCGCCGTGGGGTGCGGGCTGCCGGTGGAGCGGCCCGAGGCCACCATGGTCATGGTGTGCGGGGCGGCGGCGACCCAGGTCGCGGTGCTCTCGCTGGGCTCCATCGTCACCGCCGAGCGGATCCCGGTGGGCGGCGAGGCCGTGGACCACGCGATCGTGCAGCACCTGCGGCACGCGCACGCGCTGATGCTGCCCAGCCAGGCGGTACGGCCGCTGCAACTGGCCCTGTCCGGCAACGGGCTGACCCCGCACGGTCCGGCGTCGACCGAGATCCACGGCCGGGACGTGGCGACGGGGCTGGCGCGCAGTGTGCGGGTGGACACCGCCGCCGTGCGCGACGCGATCCAGACCCCGCTGACGGCCGTCCTGGACGCCATCGGCAAGGTGCTGCGCGAGTGCCCGCCGGACCTGGTGGCCGACCTCGCCGACCGCGGGATCATGATGGTCGGCGGCTCGGCGCTGCTGCCCGGGTTCGACCAGATGCTCCGGCAGGCCACCGGGATGCCGGTGCGCATCGCCGAGCGGCCCGACGTGTGCGCGGCGCAGGGCCTGGGCGCCATGCTGGAGGGCCGGATCGAACCGCTGGTCCTGGACCCGCTCGCCACCTGAGCCCGCTCGGGGGGGGTGCCGTCAGCGGCGCAGGTAGGAGCGGATCGTCGTCCCCTCCGGGCCCGTGTGCGTGCGGACCAGGTCCGACACCAGGTTGACCAGCAGCAGTCCGCGTCCGCCCCGCTGGTCGCGGGCGGCGGGGCGGCGGCCGGCCAGCGGGTCGGCGAGGCGGCCCTTGTCGCGGACCTCGCACAGCACGTACCCGTCCTCGGGCCACACCGTGAGGGCGCCGGTGCCCCCGCCGTGGACGACGCTGTTCGTGGTCAGCTCGGCGGTGATCAGCGCCAGGTTCTCCAGGGCCAGGCCGGTCAGGCCCAGCCGGGCGCCGTGGTCGGTGGCCAGGTGCCGGACGGCGGACAGGGAGTCCTCGTCGAAGGAGAGGCGCAGCAGGCCGGGGCCGGCGTCGGGGGCGGGCGGCAGCGGCTCGTTGTAGCGGGAGACCACGCCGTCGGGGTCGTAGGCCGCGCTGGTCCGTTCGGCGCCGGAGCCGGCCGGGATGACGACCGGGTGGGTGGCGTACGCGTCGGCGAGCGCCCGCTCGTCCAGGCGGGCGGTGTCGTACGGGCACAGGATGGTGACCTCGCGGCCCTGGAACGCCGCGTTGATGAGCGCCTCGTGCTGGGCGCAGGCCGGGTACTCGGCCGGGCTGCGGCCCGCCCAGACCGGCTCACCGATGATGTGGACCCGGCGGCCGGGCGGCTGGGCGTCGGCGAAGGCGCGGAGCACACCGGGGATGATCCGGCCGGGGTTGCGTCCGGCCTCCCGCATGTCCAGGAACCGTACGGCTGCGCCGTCGGCGCCCAGCTCGTCCTCGATCAGCCGCAGGTTCTCGCCGGGGACGGCGACCGCGACCGGCTCGCCGGCCGCCAGCGCCGCCCGGACGAACGGCACGGTGCCGGCGACGTACTCCCGCGCGTCGGCGTAGAAGAGCGCGGGGTGCACGAACGGGCCCGCGGTCTGTCCGGATTCGGTGGTCGCGGTCATGACGTCCGCACCTCGATCCCCGGCAGACCGGGCCACAGCAGGTCCAGTATCCGTGGCAGGGCGTCCGGGGGCCGGTCCAGCACCAGACGCCGGCGCCCGCCGAGGCCGCGGGCGGCGTCCGCCAGTGCGCCGGCGCCCGCGACGTCGACGAAGGTCAGCGCGGAAAGCTCCAAGTGATACACGTCCTCGCCCTCGCGAACGGCCCGCTCCAGCGCGCGCTCCCAGATGCCGCGTGTGCCCAGGCTCACCTCGCCCGCCGCCCGGAATCCGGTCCGCCCGGCCAACGGGGACACATCGAGCCGTGGTGCCGAGGGCGCCGGCACCGCCGGCCTCGGCACCACTGCCGACCGGGGCCGCGCCGGTTCAGCTGCGTTCACGCCGTCTCCCAGCCGCACGGGTACATGAGTGCCCAGTATGCGCCTCGGCTCCCCCGGTGGTGTGTAGGTCCATGCGCCCGGGGCAGGCGAGCCGGGAACGACCGACGGCGGAGCGAGACGGGAAACATGATGTCAGCTGCACGCGCACCGCACACCGGGCGGCTGGACACCCTGGCCGTCGACGGCACCGCGGAGGGCGACCGGGTGGTGCTGACCGCGCGCGGTGAGCTGGTGAGGGGCTGTACGCAGCCCCTCACCAGGGCGCTGGCGGCCCTGCCGGCGGGCGTGGCCGGGGTCGACCTGGACGCGTCCGGGGTGACCTTCCTGGACACGGCGGGGCTGGCGGCCCTGGACACGCTGAGCGCGTACGGCCGCCGGCACCGGGTGCCGGTACGGGCCACCGGCTGGCGGGGGCAGCCGCGCCGGGTGCTGGAACTGGTGGGCCTGGACCCCGTGGACCCGCTGAGCGCCGCCCTGCCTGCGGGGCTTCCCGCCCGTACCGCCTCGGCGGTCGCCCGTGAGCACGCCGAGCAGTCCGAGCAACTGCACGTGCTGCGCCTGGAGGTCGAGCAGCTGCGTCATGCCATGGACTCCCGCCCGGTGATCGACCAGGCCCGGGGCATCCTGATGGCGGCGCACGCGTGCACCCCGGACGAGGCGTGGGAGATCCTGCGGGAGGCGTCCCAGCGGTCCAACACCAAGCTGCGGCAGGTGGCGTCGGCGGTCACGGCGAGCGCGGCGCCGAACGGCCCGGCCCCGCCGGAGCCGCTCAGGACGGCTCTGGCCGCCGCGGTCCACCGGGCCGGTGCGGCCGTCAGTACGGCAGGATGCGCCCCGAGGGGGTCCTGCGGTCGATCTCCTGCCCCCGCGGCGCGGCGGGCCGCCGGCTGACACGTACCCGGATCCGACGGTCCATGACGCCCTCCTGCTGCCGACACCACCCGGCTGCACGCCGGTAGGAGGTGCGTGCCCAGGAGCCGGCCGGTTCAAGCCTGGACCGCTCAAGTCTTCTGTTCGGCGCGGTGGTTGACGGTGGCCGGCCGGACCTGCTAGCGGGTCAGGTACCGGGCGAGGACCGGGTCGAGCTGGGCCAGCCAGGCGGTCAGCCGGGCCCTGCGGCGGGCGTTCAGCTCGCAGGAGTACACCCCGCCGTCCCACAGCCGGACGGTGAGGGTGAGGCGGTTGCCGCGCCAGTGGCGTCCGACGTGCGCGATCTCGGCCCAGGTGAAGTCCGCGGTGACTCCCGCCACTTCGAAGAGCACTCCGGTGGCGTTGACGACCGCGCCGGACCGCGCGTCGGCGAGCACGACCTCCGGGGTGCCGTAGGGCATGGGCGGCCCGAACCCGTAAGGGGCCGGCGGGGCGGCGGGCTGCGCGGGCAGGTGCGGTGGCGTGGCGGTCTGGACGGGGTGCTGGTACTGGGGCGCCGCGGCCTGCGGGGGTGTCGTGGGCGGCGGGGGCGGAGTGAACGACGGTGGCGGGGTGGCCGGCCCCGGGGGCGCGGTGAGCGCGGGCGGGTACGGCGGTGCCGTCGGCCGCGCCGGGTCCGGTGCCGGGTCCGTCAGCCGGTCCAGCAGCGCGGCGGGCGTCGGCCGGTCCGCGGGCTCCTTGGCCAGGCACGCCGAGACCAGGTCCGCCAGGCCGGCGGGTACGGCGGACAGGTCGGGCGGCTCGTGCACGGAGCGGTACATCAGCCCCATCGGCGTGCCCTCGCCCCAGGCGCTGCCGCCGGCCGCCGCGACCAGCACGGCGCCGAGGGCGAACACGTCGGCGGCGCCGGTCACATCGTGGCCGAGGGCCTGTTCGGGCGCGAGGAAGCCGGGGGTGCCGAAGGCGGTGCCGGTGGCGGTGAGCCGGGTGGACTCGGCGGCGCGGGCTATGCCGAAGTCGAGGACGCGTGGCCCGTCGACGGCCATGATGATGTTGCCGGGCTTGAGGTCCCGGTGCACCAGGCCGCAGGCGTGGATGGACTCCAGCGCCTCGGCGAGCGCGGCGCCCAGGGACCGCAGCCCGGGCTCGTCCATGGCGCCCTCGGCGGCGAGCCGGGCCGCGAGGGTGGGTCCGGGGATGTAGGCGGTGGCCAGCCACAGCGGGTCGCCGTCGACGTCGGCGTCCACCACCGGTGCCGTGTGGAAGCCGCCGACCGCGCGGGCCGCCTCGACCTCGCTGCGGAACCGCTCGCGGAACACCGGGTCCGCGGCCAGTTCGGCCTTGGCGACCTTCAGGGCGACGGCCCGTCCGCCGCGCGTCCGTGCGAGATAGACCGTGCCCATGCCGCCCTCGCCGAGCCGGCGCTCGACGAGATATCCCCCGATGCGTTCCATGCGGTCCAGTATGGCCGCCGGACCCGGCCCGTCCATGCCCGGCCCGGATCCGGCGGCCGGTGCGGCTCAGAGCACGACGTCCACGTCGTACGCCCGCATCCACGCGTCCAGTTGGAGGGTGGTCTCCAGGGCGGCCCGGCTCATGCCCGCCTCCAGTGCCGCGGCTCCGTCCCGCCGTACCCGCGTCTTGAGGTCGGGCGAGAAGAAGGGGTCGAGCGGCCCGGTGCCGGTGCGGACGAGGTCGGCGAGGCGCTCGCGCAGGGTCCGGTTGTAGGCCTCGGCCCGGATGGAGGGGTAGGGCGTCTTGACGCGCTGGGCGACGGCCGTGGGCAGCAGGTCCTTCATGGCCGCGCGCAGCAGGCTCTTCTCCCGGCCGTCGAAGCTCTTCATCGCCCAGGGGACGTTGAAGGTGTACTCGACCAGCCGGTGGTCGGCGAAGGGCACGCGGACCTCCAGTCCGCAGGCCATGCTCATGCGGTCCTTGCGGTCGAAGAGGACCTGGGCGTGGCGGGTGAGGGCGAGGTAGGTGACCTCGCGGTAGCGGGCCTCGGCGGGGTCGTCCAGGTGCCGGCGGGCGTCGATCTCGGCGACGGCCGCGCTGTGGCAGTCGCGTTCGTAGGTGTCGAGGTCGAGCTTGGCGAGCAGGTCCGGGGTGAAGACGACGTCGTTGCCCTGGTAGTTGTGGCGTCCTTCGTGGACCCAGGGGAACGTGGTGGAGAAGACCGCGTCGGGGTCGCGCTGCCAGCGGTAGCCGCCGAACACCTCGTCGCCGCACTCGCCGGACAGGGCGACGGTGGAGTGCTGCCGGACGATGCTGAACAGCAGGTGCAGGGAGGCGTGTTCGTCGCCCTTGGCGATGGGCAGGTCGTAGGCGCGCAGCACGGAGGCGCGCAGTGCCGGGTCGAGCAGGTCGGGCGCCTTGAGCGGGAGTTCGCTGTGGTCGGAGCCGACGTGTTCGGCGAGCAGCCGGGCGTAGACGTGGTCCTCGTTGGCGTCGGGGCCGGCGGTGCCGTCGAGGTCGGGGTCGCTGACCGAGCAGGAGCGGATGCGGCCGAGGCCCTTGGCGCGGGTGGCGTGCGCGGCGAGCGCGGTGAGCGAGCTGGAGTCGAGGCCGCCGGAGAGCAGGGTGCACAGCGGTACGTCGGAGACCATCTGCTGTTCCACGGTGGACGCGAGGAGTTCGCGCACGGTGCGGATGGTGTCGTCCAGGGAGTCGGTGTGCTCGGCGACCCGGAGCTGCCAGTAGCGTTCCTCGGTGAGGCCGGTGCGGTTCACGCGGACCAGGCAGCCGGCCGGGACCTCGCGCATGCCGCGGAAGATCGCGTGTCCGGGCACCTTGGCGACGGAGAGGACGTCCCGCAGGCCGTCGGCGTCGAGCACGGGCCGGAACGCCGGGTGGGCGAGGACGGCCTTGGGTTCGGAGCCGAAGAGGACGCCCGTGGGGGTCGGCGCGTAGTAGAGGGGTTTGACGCCCATGCGGTCGCGGACGAGCAGCAGTTCGTCGCGGTCGCGGTCCCAGATCGCGAAGGCGTAGATGCCTTCGAGCCGGTCGACGAACCCGGGGCCCCACTCCAGGTAGGCGCGCAGGACGACCTCGGTGTCGCTGCGGGTGGTGAAGCGGTGGCCGAGGCCGGTCAGCTGGGTGCGCAGTTCCTGGAAGTTGTACGTCTCGCCGCTGTAGGTGAGCGTGGCGCGGGCGCCGGGGCCCTCGTCGGCGGCCATGGGCTGGCAGCCGCCTTCGAGGTCGATGACGGACAGCCGCCGGTGGCCGAGAGCGACGTGGCCGTCGGTCCAGAGCCCTTCCGCGTCGGGGCCGCGCCGGGCCATCGTGTCCGTCATGGCGCGCGCGATGTCGTGGTCGACGGGGCGGGCGTAGTCGACCCACCCTGCGATACCGCACATGGAAGCACTCCTGGGGTGTGCGGGGCGTCATGCCCCGGGGCGAGGGAACGGGGAAGAGCGGGGCCGGTGTCAGAGGCGTTCGACGTGCGGCTGCGGGCGGGCCGCGCCGCGCGTGTCGAGGAGCAGCGGGGCGCGCCGCTGGATCTCGTCCAGGTCGAACACCCGGTGCCGCTGGAGGAGGATGGCGAGGTCGGCGGTCTCCAGGGCGGCGGACAGGTCGGCGGCGGGCGGGACGGCCGTACCGTCGACGGACCACTCGGGCACGTACGGGTCGTGGTAGGAGACGTCGGCGCCGCGGGCCCGGAGCCGTTTGACGACGTCGCGGGCGGAGGTCTCCCGCTGGTCGGCGATGTCCGCCTTGTAGGTGACGCCGAGCAGCAGTACGCGGGCGCCGCCGAGGGTCTGGCCGGCCCGGTCCAGGAGGTGCTGGGCGCGTTCCACGACGTAGCGCGGCATGCGTGTGTTGATCTCCTGGGCGAGTTCGACCATGCGGAAGGGGTAGCCGAGCGTACGGACCTTGTGGGCGAGGTAGTTGGGGTCGATCGGGATGCAGTGGCCGCCGACGCCGGGGCCGGGCCGGAACGCCTGGTAGCCGAAGGGCTTGGTGGCGGCGCAGGAGATGGCGTCCCACAGGTCGATGCCGAGTTCGTTGCAGAAGATGGCCATCTCGTTGACCAGCGCGATGTTGACGTGCCGGTAGGTGTTCTCGATGAGCTTGGCCATCTCGGCCTCGCGGGTGCCGGTGGCCTGTACGACGGTGTCGACGATCTTGCCGTAGAAGGCCGCGGCGGCGGTGGCGCAGGCGGGGGTGTGGCCGCCGACCACCTTGGGGGTGTTGCGGATGCCGTAGACCTGGTTGCCGGGGTCGACGCGTTCCGGTGAGAAGGCGAGGTGGAAGTCGCGGCCGGCGGTGAGTCCGGAGCGTTCGAGGAGCGGCCGGACGACCTCGTCGGTGGTGCCGGGGTAGGTGGTCGACTCCAGGACGACCAGGGTGCCGGGCCGCAGGTGGCGGCTGATCGCCGCGCAGGCGCTCTCGACCATGGTCAGGTCGGGGCCGCCGTGTTCGGACAGCGGGGTGGGGACGCAGATCACGACGGTGTCCGCCCCGGCGACGGCGCTCTCGTCGGTGGTCGCGGTGAAGCCCTGGGCGCGGACGCCGGCGACGGCGGCGTCGTCGATGTCGTCGACGTGCGAGACACCGGTGTTGAGCCGGGCGACGATCTCGGCGTTCTTGTCGAGGCCGACGACGGTCATCCCGGAGCGGGTGGCTTCCACCGCGAGGGGCAGGCCCACGTATCCGAGCCCTATGACGACAAGGTCACTGCGCACAACGGTCCCTTTCGGATGGGAGGGTGCGGAAAGAGAGGGAGGGGGAGGGAGGGGTCAGTCGCCGCGGGCGCGGACGGCGAGCAGGGCGACCAGCAGGGTCGGCAGGAGCAGCAGCGCGAACGCCACGCGGTAGCCGTCGAGCGGGCCGGCGCCGGCGGCCAGGCAGGCGTTGAGGACTCCGGAGGCCAGGGCCAGGACGACGACCTGGCCGAGGTTCATGTTGGTCTGCATGGCGCTGGTGGTGTGGCCCTGCCGGTGCGGCTCGCTGTGCTTCAGGGAGAGCACGGTGACGCAGGGGTCGAGCAGCCCCATGCCGATGGCGGACAGCGGCATCGCGGCGGCGGCCGTGACCGCGGGCAGGCCGCCGGAGCAGCCGGCCGCCGCGAGGGCGGCGGAGGCCGTCATGACGAGGGCGCCCACGGTGACGAGGCGGTGCCGGGCCACGTGCTGGAGCGCCTTGCCCTGCACCCAGGAGGCGCCCGCCCACAGCACCGCGGAGGCGGTGAACGCCACGCCGACCACGACGGCGGCGACCCGCCGTTCGGTGATCAGCATCAGCGGCACCAGCGCCTCGATGGTGAAGTAGGTGCCGGAGGTCAGGCCGCGCAGCAGTACCGCGGTCGGCAGGCCCCGGGCGCTGCGCCAGGTCCCCCGCGGCAGGAGCCTCGGGGCGAAGGCGACGAGGAGGACGAGGCCGGCGGCGACGAAGGCGAGGTGGCGCGGGTCCCAGTCGGAGACGCCGTACTGGCCGAGCGCCGCGCCGAGGCTGAGCATGGCCGCGACCAGCAGCGGGGGGCGGGCGGCCCGTTCCGCCGCGGGTGGCGTGCCGGCCGGGCCGCCGTCCGCGGGTCTGCGCAGGACGACGACGAGGGCGACGGCGGGCAGCGCCGTCAGGGCGGCCAGGCCGTAGAAGACCGCGCGCCAGGTCCACCACTGGACGACGACACCGGCGAGCGGCGGCCCGAGCAGCGACGGGATGACCCAGCTGGCGCTCATCATGGCGAGCATCCGGGGCCGCAGGTGCTCGGGGTAGGCCTGGCCGATGGCGGTGGTCACCGACACGGCGACCATGCCGGCGGCCAGGCCGTCCACGA
The DNA here is from genome assembly GCF_014650115.1 of Streptomyces olivaceoviridis. GTDB lineage: Bacteria > Actinomycetota > Actinomycetes > Streptomycetales > Streptomycetaceae > Streptomyces > Streptomyces olivaceoviridis. The sequence goes on from NZ_BMUI01000001.1 coordinate 211,073, forward strand.
ACCGTCCGGCGGCGAGCTGCCAGACGGACACGCTGGAGGCGGACACCAGCAGGGTGAGCACCGACAGGACCATGCCGAGCGCCAGGGGCCGCCGGGCGCCCGCCCGGTCGGCCCAGTGCCCGCCGAGCACCCCGCCGAACAGGCTGGCGGCGACGAAGCAGCCCGCCACGACCGGGAACAGGGACACGCCGTCCAGTTCCCGGGCCGCGGTCGGCAGGGTGGGCACGACGGCGAGCGCGGCGAACCCGGTCAGGAACATCACCACGGCGAACGTCAGGGTGGCGGCGAGGTACGGCGGTGAGAAGATCCCGCCCTCCGTGCCGCCGCCCGTCTCGGGCGCCGCCCGCTTCTCCGCCTTCTCCGTCATCGTCAGGCCCGCCGTACGCCGGTGTCGTCGCCGGGGCCCGGGGTCCGCCACCGCCCGACGAGGTCGTCATGGGTGTCGCAGGCCAGCCACTGCGCCTGCGCCCGGGCGCCATTGTGCACCGGTGCCGTGGGCCGCCAGCCGGTTTCTGCCGTGATCAGGGCGGTGGACATGAGCGGGGTGTACGGTCCGGGGGCGTCGGCCCGCTCCCAGGGGGTGCGGCGGGCCGTCTCCGTGACCAGTTCGGCGAACGCGGTCTCGTCGTAGCCGGCGGACGCGACGTTGCAGACCTCGGGGCCGTCCGGGCGGGCGAGCAGCGCGGCGAGCGCGTCGGCCATGTCGCGGTAGTCCACGATCTGGTGCCGGCGGCCCTCGACCAGGGTCATGGGGCGCCGGGTCCAGGCCCGCAGCATCCAGTCGGCGAGGACCCCGTCCAGCGGGGCGTGCGGGCCCACGGGCTCGGCGAACCGCACGATCTGCACGGGCGTACCGGTCTGCCGGCCCCAGGCCCGGCACTGCTCCTCCGCGTCCCACCACAGCCGGGCCTCGGTGTCCCCGGGCCGTTCGCGCAGGGAGTCCTCGCCGCGGTCCTCGGCGGCGCCGCCCCGGTAGACGGCCGCCGAACTCGCGTGCACCAGCCGCCGCGCGCCGAGCTTCTCGGCGTCGGCGAGCAGGTCCGCCAGCGGGTATCCGGTGTCGTGCGGGGTGCCGAGGTGGATCACGGCGTCCGGCGCCCCGGGCACCGCGTGCGCCGCCGGGTCGAGCCGCTCGGCGTGTACGGCGGTGCGGCCCGCGTCGGTCAGCAGCCGCGCGAGCTGGGCACCGAAGGCGGGGTCGCCGCCGGTGACGACGACGCCGGGCGCGGGGGCGGGGCGGGGGGTGCCGGCGGTGGCGCGGTGGGCGGCCCGGCCGTCGTCGAGGGCGGCCAGGGCGAGGTCGCGGACGAGCGGGATCATCGGCAGGAGTTCGGCGCCGGTGTACTCCTCGCACAGGCCGCCGGGGCCGAGGGACTCCATCACCGCCGCCGCCACGGCGGGCTCGGGGTCACGGTCCGTCAGGCGGGCGACGGCGACGCCCGTGGCGAAGGCGGTGAGCCACACCTGCCGGCACACGGTGTCGGGCAGGTCGGGCAGGTCCGCCGCGGCGAGGCCGTCCTCGCACGTGCCGAGCAGGCCGATGCGCCGCAGATACCGGTCGGTGTCCAGGAATTCCCAGCGGTCCTCCTGCCGTACCGCGCATTTCGACTCGCCGTACTGGTAGAAGGGCACCAGGGAGAATGCGGCGCACACGCTGTTGTCGGGGGAAAACACGGCCCGGTCGGTGAAGAATGTGGCGCGGCGCCATCCGTGGGTGCTGTTTCCGGCGATGCTCGGTACGTCGTCGTGGTCGACCGTACTGGGCACGGCGAGCCGCACCGGAATGTCCAGCGCCTTGAGATACCGCTGGATCACCACGTCGTACGGCCAGCCATTGCCGTGTTCCGCCGCGAATCGCTCATATCCGCGGGCGGCGTCGGCGGGCAGCATCAGGGCCAGCGACGGCACGTGTTCGTCGATGGCATAGGCCCACTGCGCCCCCGTGAGGGCTCCGAGGCGTACGACACCGCTGTTCCTGCCTTCCCAGCCCTCGTAAAAGGCGACGGCCTCACCGGGAACGGCGGCGGCGACCCTTTCGGCACAGGGGAAGAAATCCTCGGCGATGAGGACGTCGTCCTGGAAGACCACGTGGTGGGTGGCGTCCGCACCGACACAGCTCCAGGACGGGTTCGCGGTGCGCAGCGCGGTGGGCGGGCCGGAGGGGTCCGGGTCGGTGACGACACGGACGCGGCCCCGCGGGTCCTTCGCCGCGATGGCCTCGGCCGCCGCGCGGCGTCGCGGGTGGGTCATGACGGCACCAGTCAGAATGACAGCGTTCACGGCTTTCCCATCTGGCTGTTGGGGCCGGGCCGGCGGTGGCCGGCCCGGCGGTGGCGGGGGTGGTGCCGGGCGGTCAGTCCTCGACGGCGCCGGAGTTGCGGACCTGCCGTACGTTCTCGTTGAGTCCGTGGTCCGCGCCCTGCGCCCGTTCGTGCCGGATCATCGCGGCGGGGCGGTAGTTGAGGATGTACGCGCGCCGTGTGCCGTCCGTGGTGTTGCCCCGCGAGTAGTGCAGCGTGAAGCCGGAGTGGGCCACTGCTTCCCCCGCCCGCAGTGGCACCGCGGTGGCTCCCGGCTCGTCCTCGGAGCAGTCGCACTCGATGTTCTTGCCGTCGCCGGTGGGCCGGTGCGGGCGCAGCGGCTGTTCGTGCGAGCCGCGCACGTACCACATGCAGCCGTTGTCGACGTCGGCGTCGTCCAGCGCCACCCAGATCGAGACCGCCCGGTGGTCGGGCATGTCGATCCAGTAGGCCGCGTCCTGGTGCCAGGGTGTGGGGACGGCGGTGTGCGGATCCTTGTGGATCATCATGTCGAAGTCGAGTTCCGCGTCGGCGCCGATGAGTTCCCGGGCGACGGCGAGCGCCCTGTGGTGGAGGGGGAGTTCACGCAGCGGCGGATGGAGGGCCGAGGGCCACATGATCTGTGTGATGTTCTCGCGTATGCCGTCCTTGCGGGGAACGTGGGAACCGAGATCGGACCGTTTGTCGCCCGCTTCGATGTCACCGCTCAGGAAACGGTCGTAGATGTCCCGGTAAACAGCGAGCTCACCGGGGGAAACGAGTTCTCCGACGGTGGCGAATCCGTCGGCCGTGAATTTCTGCGCAAGGTCCGTAAGCACCTGCGTCGTCAAGACAAACATCCCCTTCGCCCCTTCTCCCAGCAGCCTGAGAGCACAGCGCACCCCGAGAAGGGGGATCGTCGAATGGAAAGCCCAGCGAGCCATGGAAGAGCTGGTCTGGACCATTGATCAAGACGGGACGGGAATCTACGGGGCGGCACACCGTGAGGTCAACAGTGATCAGAAAAATGGTCCAGACCTATGGCCCGCGGATGATCAAGCCGCTACGGTGTGCCGGGCCGCGCCACCGGGTGCGGACAGCGGTCAGCGCAGCAAGGAGGAGACAGGCGTGACGAGCACGGCCGGCACACTCCGCGTCGAGGCGGCGGTGCGTCGCAACCCCTACACGTACATGCTCACCGACGGGGAACTGACCACCCTGCTGGCGGACCTCGGCCGCCGCCGGGCCGAGAGCGTCCTGCGCAACCACACCGCCCCCGAGGGCAAGGCGCCGCGCGGCCCCTACCCGCGCCCCGCGATGGGCTTCGTCATCCTCGACCCGACGGCGGAGGCGGGCACCACGCCCGCCGACGCGGTCCTGGGCGCGATCACGGTCGGGGACGAGGCGCGCCGCTTCCTCCCCAAGGCCGCGGCCAAGGCGGCGGCCCACCGGCGCCTCGGCGGCGACAACGGCACACCGGTGCACACCGACCCGCACCTGCTCGGCACCGGCGCCTTCCGCTACGGCCACTCGGCCGAGGTGCGCGGGCTGATCGTCGCCGCCAGCTCCCAGACCACCGACCAGGACCTCTACGAGGCCTCCCGGCTGGCCGCCGAACTCGTCGAGGAACTCGGCGCCCGCCACCGCGCCTACGAGTGGAGCCAGGGCGAGACCGACTGGCTCACCGGCACCGGGGAAGTCCCGGACGTGTACGCGGAGATGGTGTCCTGGTTCCCGGGGCCGGTGGCGTAGAGACGCAGGTGACGGCCGTTCGGCACCCGGTTCGGGTCACCACTGCCGAACGCGCCGTCACCGTACGTCGACTTCGTGGCGGAGACAGGTCCGCCAGGGTTCAGCAGTACCTGTCCTCGGCTCGCGAGTACCCGGCGGAATAGCCGTCGTCGTAGCCGCTCGCGTAGGAGCTGTTGTTCTGGTTGAAGTTGTTGTTGTTGTTCTTGTTCATCCGGCAGTCGTCCTTGGCGTCGGCCCACCCGGCACGGTACCCGGCCTTGAAGCCCTGCCTGTAGCTGTTGTCGCGCTGGACCGTGGTGGTCGCGCTCGTGTGCGTTCCGGTCGGCGTCACCGCAGACGCCTGCTGGAGGCCGACAGGGCCCAGGGCGAGGGTGGCGGCGATGAGGGTCGTACCCAGGACGGCGGATCGCTTGCAGTGGCTGGCACGCATGATCTGCCCCCTTAGATATATAGGTTACTTTCTGTCATTTCCACCCTAATCACCCTGGTAACTCTCGCAACTGGCCGCACTCCAGTTGCATGAGGGCGACACTGACGCATGAGGGCCACTCGGCCACACCGGACCAGGGGGGAACATGCGCACCCGCACCAACATCACCGCCGTCATGGCGGCGCTCGCCGTCTCGCTCGTCGGCTGTAGCGGCAGCGACGGCGGCGAGGACGCGAAGCCCAGGGCGACCAAGACCGCGGAAGCGAGCAGCGAGCCCAGCACCGACGTCAGCGCCGCCGAGAAGGCCGCCGGCATCCCGCCCGAGCCGACCGGCGCCAAGCGCGCCGGGTTGCTCCGCGCCCTCGCCGCGGCGAACCCGGGGATCGTGAAGTACGAGGACAAGGCCATCGACGCCGCACGCAACCAGTGCTCCGCCGTCAACAACGGCAGCGGCAAGGCCGACTGGGCCGCATCCCAGCGCTTCACCTACGAGGACGTCACCACGACCGAGGCACAGGGCAAGCAGATCAACGAAGCCCTCAAGGGACTCGGCTTCTGCGAGACCTGACCCAGAGGCCCACTGACGGGACCGCCGCCACCGGGCCAAGGATCTTCACCAGGTGCCGTAACCCCCTCCGCCCGGAGGGGGTTAATGCTGCGCGGCAGCTGAGAACGTTCCTGCGCCGAAGCGCCTCGGTGGGGCGGGTGGGACTCGAACCCACGGCCGACGGATTATGAGTCCTTTTCTGATCTTCCGATCCGTCCCGGCTCTTACCTCGTCTTTCCTATAACCGCAGGTCAGAGGCACTTTGCCGTTCTGGCTCTGTGCCGGCCTTCCTGATCCTTCCGGGTCCTTCCGTTCACTGCGTGTCCACTGGCGGATCCCCCGTGAGCCCTCCCGGCAGGGCACCTGAAGGTATCTGCCTGGATCGACGCAGGCCTCGCAGCGGGCGAAGTCGAGGTCTCGAACTCGCGCGTAGCAGAGTGCCTTTCCGTCGTGCCGGGCTACGACCGCCGTTGTCAGTGGCGCCTCATAGACTGTCGTCAACTGCTCAGATGGGGGAATGCGTTGGCGACGATTCCTATTCAGAAGCGCCAGACACAGGATCCGGACTCGAGCGTGCCACGACTGGTAACCGTGGTCGACCGGGTGCTGGAGGGCGATGTAGTACTGCCCAAGTTCCAGCGGAACTTCGTTTGGACTCGGCAGCAGATCCTCGATCTGCTCGACTCCGTAGCGCGTAACTACCCCATCGGTAGCATCCTGCTGTGGCAGAGCACCGAGCAGCTTGCGAGTGAGCGCACGGTCGCCGGGCTGGCCGTCGGCGAACACCGTCACGGCTATCCGGTGAACTACATCCTCGATGGACAGCAGCGACTGGCGACGATCTGCGGGGCGCTGCACTGGGCCCCGGATGGTGACGCCGAGAGTAACTGGAACATCGTCTACGACCTCGAAGAGCAGGCGTTCAGACATACGGACACCCTGGAGGACCCACCCGCGCACATCATCCCGGTCCGGCTGCTCTCCAACGGCTTCCTCTTCGCCAACCGCGCTTCAAAGCTCGGCTCCGCGGACCTGCAGGAGCGGGCCGCGGAGCTGTACAACCGGTTCTCGAACTATCAGATCGCCGTAGTCACCCTCCGGGGCATGCCGTCGACCGAGGTTGCGAAGGTCTTCGAGCGGATCAACAGCACCGCGACCCCGCTCACCGTCGTCGACCTGATGCGGGCGGCGACCTGGAGCCCGGAGTTCGATCTCAAGGACGAGATCGACGAGCTGCTCGAAGTCCTGAGCCGGAAGCAGTACGGCAAAGTCGACACGAAGACCATGCTGCGCACAATCTCCGCCGCTGCCGGGTTCGGGTTTTCTCGTGAGGACATGAACCAGCTGCGGCATCTGAGCAAGGATGAGCTGGAGGAGGCGGTCAAGGCCGCCGTCGAAGCATCCAAGCTCGCGGTCGACTTCCTGACCACGCATGTCCGTACGCCCCGTGCTACTGCCCTGCCCTACTACAACCAGTTCGCGGTCCTGGTCGAGATCTTCCGCCAGGTGCCAAAGGCCACGGCAGCCCAGTACGACGCCATCGAACGATGGTTCTGGCTCACCGCCAGCGGCGAGTACTTCAAGGGTTGGAACGCGCGGCAGATGGCGGACGACCGCGAAGCGGTCCACAGCTTCGCCTCGGGTCGGACCGCTGAGATCGAGGTCAGTGCGGGCGTGCCGCGCAGCGTCCTGTGGCGCCGCAATCAGTTTAGGTCCACGAACGCCCCGTCGAAGCTGCTGGGCCTGTTGCTCGCCGAGGCCCACCCGCTGGACCTCCGCAACGGCCGCCGGATCGACACGGACAAGGCGCTGTCCTGGCAAAACGACAAGGAGTTCCACCACTTCTTCCCGAAGTCGTTCCTGAAGAAGCAGGGACTCAACGTGAGCCAGGCCAATGTCTGTGCCAACTTGATCATGCTGAGCTCTGTATCGAACATCGCCATCAGCGACCAGCCGCCATCGGTCTACTTGAAGGATCTGTGCGAGACCCAGGGCAAGGACACGATTCGTAAGCGCCTGGCGACCTGCCTCATCGAGAAGGATGCCTTCGAAGCCGCCCTGCGGGATGACTACGAGGGCTTCCTCCGTGCGCGCTCCGAAACCCTCCACAAGCGCCTGATGGAACTCATCGGCTCGTCCGCTGCCGGAGCGCAGGAGCATGTGGCCGTCCCCGACGACGGCGGAATTGGGGTCAGCGATACGGACGAGCCGATCGACCGGGATTCCGCAGACTGAGCGAGGCATGCGCATGCGGGTCAAAGACATGCCGGCGGCCGACCGCCCGCGGGAACGGCTGTGGCTCCACGGCGCGGAGGCGCTCGCTGACCGAGAACTACTCGCTCTTCTTCTGGGCTCAGGCATTCCGGGGCAGGACGCGGTCCAGCTGGCCGGCGAGCTCCTCGCGGCGCACGGCGGGCTCCGCGGCCTGGCTCAGGCAGACCCTCAAGCCCTCGTGCAGCTCCCCGGGATGGGCCAAGCGAAAGCGGTACGGGTCGCGGCGGCCTTTCAACTGGCCCGCCGCCTGCAGAACTCGGACCTGCACAGCCCTGACCGTGTCACGACCACTGCCGACCTCGCCGCGATCACCGCACCACTGCTACGCGGACTGCGCCACGAACGCGTAATCGTCGTGGCCTGCGACACGTCCGGCAAGGTCCTCCGGATCGCCCGCCTGACAGACGGCGCCACGGACCGCAGCCTGATCCCGGTGCGCGACACTCTCGCCCTGGTCCTGTCGGCTGGCGCTTCGTCCTTCGGCGTGGCCCACAACCACCCCTCGGGCAACCCCGAACCGAGCATGGCCGACCGACAGGTGACCGACCGCCTGCGGGATGCGGCGCAGACGGTCGGACTACGGTTCCTTGATCACGTGGTCGTGACGCACAGCGCCTGGCGCCGGGTCACAGGCTAGAGACAAGAGCGGCATTGAGGACCGACGGCCGCAGCAGGTCGAGCGCACGCTGCGCATATTCGCCGCTCAATCCACTGGCAATGGAATCGAGCACTTCCGCCGCTCGATCCTGCGCAGCACGGGAGGGTAGCGGGATCTCAATTTCTTCGAAACGCTTGCGTCCTAGCGTGCGATTTCGATCCGCACCTCCGGGCGAAGCAGCTGCAACTTTCGCTAGCCCTTCACGAGACAGCAAGTAGTGGCGCAGATAGCTAATGTTGACCCGACCATCCACTGGGAGGTATGTCAGGAATCTATTGGATGCGATGTAATTTTCAGAATCGGTCGCCGAAGTCACACCGATGGCCCCTTCCCACGCCTTGATGTTACTCAAAATGAGCGCATTCGCCGGGAAGTTGAAGTAATTTAGTTTACTAACTTTCGAACCTAGCGCGCTCGGGTAACGGATGATCCCCTTCCCGAACGAACGCATGCCGATAACGCGATACGATCCATCCTCCTCGATATCAATCGGCGTACGCTTGAGTCGCAGGACATCTCCGATGCGAACATTTTCGACCTGGCGTCTAGCGGTTGGCTCAGATGGCGGGAAAGCCAACTTTTCACGAAGGGCCTTCAAGAATCTCAAGACCTCTTCCTCACCTTTGATGAGGTCATCCACAAGAGCCACGGGCGAGCGGTGCTCTAGCTCTTCGTCAGCGTGTGGATTGATTAGGTCGAGATTGAACCCCGACGCCTCGATTTCGTTTGCATCGACCTTCCAAGCGTACTCATTTGAGGTACGCCCTACCCGGGTTTCTCCTCCCCACCATCTTACGCAATCAGCAAATTCTTCATATTCCATCGGCTTAGTCTTCGAGTAGCCGCGTCGCCCCACCGGCAGGGGGATCTCGTAGAACCAAGTCTCCTTCGTCGAGCCACCCTTCTCGAAGAAGAGCAAATTCGCGGGGATCTGCGTGTATGGGGCGAAGACGCCCTGAGGGAGGCGCACAATCGTATGCAGGTTGCACTCCCGCATCAGCTTCTGCTTGATCTTTGCGCCCACGCCGCCGCCGAAGAGCACGCCGTTCGGCAGGACAATCGCGCAGCGGCCGCCGGGCTTGAGTCGCTCGATGACGGAGTAGAGGAAGAGCCAGGCTGTCTCGTGCGTTCCGACACCAGCCGAGTCGAAGGCAGCCGCTACCGACTTCTCCTCCTCACCGCCGAACGGAGGGTTGGTGAGCACCATGTTCACGCGGTGCCTTGGGCTGCTCTCCTCCCGCATCTTGCGCAGCGCGTTCGTGCGGATCACGTTCGGCGCGTCGATCCCGTGGAGGAGAAGGTTCATCATGCCGAGCAGATACGGGAGCGGTTTCTTCTCCATGCCGCGGATATTGTGGTGTAGTTCGGCCAGTTCCGCCTGGGAGCGCGGGAGCTCCTTCAGCTCCTCGTAAGCCTCCACGAGGAAACCGCCCGTACCGCAGGCCGGGTCGAGGATGGACTCGCCCAGCTTGAGGAAGCTCTGTTCCACCATGAACCGGATCACCGGTCGCGGGGTGTAGAACTCGCCCGAGTCACCTGCGGCGTCCCGCATCTCCTTCAGGATTGATTCGTAGACGAAGGCCATCGTGTGGATGTCATCAGCGGAGTCAAAGTTGATGTCGTTGACTACGTTGACGAGGTCGCGCAGCAAGGTGCCCGAGAGCATCCGGTTGTTGACGTCCTGGAAGATGGTGGAGATCACATTCCTGGGATCTCCCTCCTCATCGCTTTTTAGGTCACGCAGATACGGGAGAAGTTTCATGTTGACGAAGTCGAGGAACTCCTTCCCCGTAAATTCGGTTCTTGCTCCCCAGCTCTTCCAGTCGTATGGCGGCTGGATCACGCGCTCGTAGCCAAGGATCTCCGCCTCCCGCTCCTCCTCCACGCACACATCAAAGGCTCGGAGGAACAGAATCCACGTCAGCTGAGGCAGGCGGTCCAGGTCACCGTTGAGGCCGGCGTCCTTGCGCATGATGTCGCGCGCCGACTTGATGGCCGACTGAAGTTCCGCGCGGGTTCGCTTCTTGGGCTGGGCGGGTACGTCAATGGCCAATTGGTTGGTGGTGTCCTGCGGCGGCATCAGTCTTCCGTTCCGGTGGAGGCGTTCACAACTCGCGCCCAGAATTCGCGCACTGCGGTCAGCGCGCCGTCCAAGGTCGCTGTGGTCTCAGTCAGTCCGTAGGCGAGGGGTGGGTACGTGTCCCGCCACAGCGGTGGTGGGTCGGGAATCAAATGTGGGACGGCATGCGTGTCCCGGATCGTGAAAACATGCCGCACCACGCCGTACAGCTCCACGTCGGCGGCCATGCCCGTCTCGATCAGCAGCACGAGGTCAGCCAGGTCCTTGACCCTCGTATTGGGACGGTCACCGTATTCACGTGTGAGGGCATGGAGCTTTTCAGCGAAGTGCTGCCGCCGGTCCACCGCCTCGATCGTCCGGGCGGGGATTCCGGCGAAGTCCAGTGCACCGAGGAGCGGCAGGGGCTCCGTGGCCGCCACCTCCTCGCCGCGGGCGGCGACGTCGATCCGGACACCGGCGAAGGACTTACCGCCAAGGCCGGCTTCGATGGAGAACCTCCACGCCGGGCGCCCCCCGGTATCAGCGGCCAGCTCCACCGGCGCGGGAACCCGGAAGGTGAACCAGTCCCCGTCTGGGTCTTCTGCGAGCGCATCGAGCAGTGCCTCGCGAAGCGGGCCGCCAGTCAGTCCCGTTTCCCGGATGGCGAGGTCCATGTCCTTGGTCGCTCGGGCCCGATTCCGGAGCCGGAACTCAAGCGCGGCCCCGCCCTTGAGGATCCACTCGGCCTCCGAGTCTGCCGAGAGCCGTGCAGCGATACGGTCGAAGACCACTCGGCGGCGCAGACGTCCCAGATCTGTTGCTTCAGTCTCCGACTGGCGCTTCAGCCTGGCTTCCAGTGCCCTACGGAGTGCGACAGCGTCCTGGTACCGCTTCTCCTTCACCCCGTCACTTCCCTCAGCGCGCGCTCTACACCGAGTTCGGCTCGCGCTCCGAGTTCCTGGGCGGCGTACAAGAGACGGCGTCGGGTGGTCAGGCCCCGCGAGAGGGCGTCGTTCACTGCGGAGTCGACTACGTCTTGATCGACCGCGTCAGCCGCGCTCTCCGTGATGGCCCGCAGGGGTGTGGTGACCTTGAAACCCTCGTGCTGTTCGATGTCCGCAGCGCCGAGAGTGGCGCGGTGGAGGACGACAGCCGAGTCCTTAGCACGAAAGCTCGGAGGTACGGTCAGGTGGATCTCCGCCGGGTTGGCGATGCCCAGGTCGTGTACAGCAAGGGCCGTCGTGTGTGACACCACGGCCTGGTCCCGGCTCCAGAGGGACCAGCGGACCAGGTGGTCAGTGTCGGTGCTCGGCAGGTCGAGATACTCGCGGAAGCGGTAGATGCCGCGGTCGATGCGGATCCAGTTGCGCCGACCGACGTGGAAGTGCTGGGCCTGGTAGGAGTAGCCGGCCTTGAGCGCCTGGGCAGCCGTGAAGTAGCCGCGTTGGCTGGCGGCGGTGCGCCATAGACGGTCGCGAGTCGTGTCATCACCGAGCACCGTGAGAGCGTAGCAGAAATACTCTTCCTAGTTTCCTTTAGCTTCACGCAGCTCGATACGCGAAACTAAAAGCAGGATGTAGTTACGCAACGTCGAAGATCCGCTTAGCCAGGTCGTCGATCGCCTCGTGCATCTGCGGCGCCCCGCCGAACCGCGCGGCCAGCTGCCGGACCGTACCCAGCTGCCGGAAGGGTGGTACGCGCAGCGCGCTGGCCTCCAGCTCGGTGGCACCCTTCTCGGTGAAGCGGTCCAACAGCACGTCCAGCACCTCACGCGCCTCAGGTGCGAAGCTCTTGAGGAACTGATCGTGCTCACGGCGTACCCGGTGGGCCCGCTCGGACCGGCTGATCAGGGGCAGCTCCCAGGCCGCGTTGATCAGCAGATCAATGGGGTCGGCCTCGGGGTGGTCGAGCTTGCGCAGCAGGTCCTCCTCCGTGATGCCGATCTCTTCGCTGTTCAGGCGCTCGCGCAGGATGTTGCGACTCTTGGCGGTGGCCCACTGCGTCCTCAGATCCGTCGGCGACAGCTTCAGCTCCAGCACTCGGTCATGCACGTATTCCCGGTAGTGGACCATGCGCATGGACTGGCCGTCAGGGTGCAGCTGGTAGTGCATGTCATTCCAGACGAAGACCTCCACGCCGTTGACGTAGATGCGCCGGGTGCCGCGACTCTGGATCTCATCGACGCGATCCTCGTCCGTGATCACCGTCCCGTCGTCATCTGCGGGGAGTGTGCCTCCCTCCCCCGACTGGAAGTCCGCTTCGGGTTCTGCGACCTCTTCGGAGGGGCCGTCCGGGCTCTCCAGCTCTTCGCGCTCGATCAGCACTCCCTGCTGGTCTGTCCGGTCATTGATGACTCTCAGCGGCGGGCCGTCGAACTCGGGATCGTTGAACAGAAGAGTCGCATCAACGAAGTCGATGATGTCGAAGGACCCCTTGTCGATGTCCAGGCACAGCCGGGTGCCTCGCCCGATGATCTGCTTGAACTGCGGCATGGAGTTGATCCGGCGCACGATCACGATGTTGCGGGCCGAGGGGATGTCGACGCCGGTCGTCAGCATCTGGCTGGTCACGGCGATCACGGGCTCGTCGGTGTCATCCCGCCGGAACCGGTCCAGGAGCTCCCTTCCCGGCTTGCCGTCATCATCGGTGATCCGGCAGACATAGTCCGGGTAGCGCGCGACGAGGTCGAGGTTCGCCTGGTTGAGTGCGGTGACCATGCGGTGTGCGTGATCGTTGTTCTCACAGAAGACGATCGTCTTCGCCATCCGGTCCGTATCGGCCAGGTAGTTCGTGAGGTACCGGGCTACTTCCTCGGTGCGTTCCTCAATGGCCAAGGCCTTCTCGTAGTGGCGCTGGGTATAGACCCGGTCCGGGATAGGGTTGCCGGAAGTATCGAGCTGCCCAGGTTCGGGCTTGAAGCCCGTCATGTCGACATTCAGGTGGACTCGCCGCAGACGGTACGGGGCCAGGAAGCCGTCCTCGATTCCGTCCTTCAGGGAGTACTCGTAGACCGGCTCACCGAAGTACCCGTAGGTATGCCGCCCCGAGTCCGCGATCGGCGTCGCGGTCAGTCCGAGTTGTACGGCCTCCGAGAAGTGGTCAAGGATGCCTCGCCATTTGCTTTCTTCGGCCGAGCTGCCGCGGTGGCATTCGTCCACGATGATCAGGTGAAAGTAGTCCGGACGGTACTGGCTGAAGAGCGCAGCTTCGTCCCCTCGGCTGCTGTCCAGCGACTGGTACAGCGCGAAGAATATCTGCCGCGCGCGCTGCACCCCTCCGCTGATCTTGTGGACGACGTCTCCGAAGACTGGCTCGAAGTAGTCGTCTTTCGGCTGGTCAACCAGGATGTTGCGATCAGCCAGGTAGAGCACACGGGGCTTCTCGCCTCCGTTCCACCCGCTCTCGCGCAGCTTTGAGACCAGCTGGAACGCAACCATGGTCTTGCCGGTGCCCGTGGCCAGCGTCAGCAGGATCCGCTTCTGCCCGCGGGCTATCGCCAAGAGGGCCTCGTTGACCGCTCGACGCTGGTAGTACCTGGGGCGTTTGGGGGTGAGATCGTTGTTGCGCAGGCGATGGTCGAACGGGGCGAGGATGAGCTCGCGCTCCAGATCGGTTGCGATCTCCTTCTCGCCGCAGTACCGCTGCCAAAGTTCCTCCGGAGGCGGGAACGACGACACCCGGTGCCGGTTGCCACCGATCTCGATCTCCCAGATCTCGATGCCGTTCGTGGCGTAAGCCACGGGCAGACCCAGTCTGCGGGCATACCGCTTGGCCTGCTCGATGCCGGCCGCGACATCGACACTCGTCCGCTTGGCCTCGACCACCGCGAGGGGCACGTCGTCACGGTACTCCAGAACGTAGTCCGCTATCAGCGCCCGCTCACGCCGATGCCGCCGCGGCGACACCACGAGCTTGCCATCGTTGATCGAATACTGCTCGCGGATCTGATCTTTGCTCCAGCCTGCCGCGGACAGCGCCGGCAGCACGAAGGCCCGGCACGTCTCCTGCTCGGTCAGTCCCCCTGCGCTCGTCATGCAAGATTCATACATCAGGGACAGAGGTAAGAAGGGTGAAAACTCGTCACCCGAGTAAGGAATCCGGGCTCCAGCGATCCGAAACGCCACCGTCCCGCCTCGTGTCCGCTCGCCGACCGCTGCGGCCTGCTCAACTGACGTGGCGGCTCGCCTCCGTCAAGCGGCAACCGAGAGCGCCCCACAACCAAGGCAGCACCTTGGACCGGCGTCCACCGATGGGCGGGCGCCGAAGCCCCCAACGCCCACGGCGGGCGAGTCGAGCAGCAGTTTGGAAAGACATCTGGCAGACAGGGTTGGAGCTGAACAGCGGCCAGGCCGCGCGCGGCCGACGCCCAGCCTCCGTTTCCTCGCGTCCACTGGATCTTGCTTTTCGACTCCGCTGGGTAACCTCCAGCAGACGAGCTCGTTCTGCATTACTTCAGGTCAGAAGCCTGGCAGGGGTGTCCGCACCTGCCGCGACACCTCGACCAGTACTCGTGAGCAGCGGATTCTCCTCCGTTGGACCCGAGGCGTTACTCAGGGTCATCGAAGATACGTTTCCGCAGGTCAAACCACGTGACTGGTGGGGCGGGTGGGACTCGAACCCACGGCCGACGGATTATGAGTCCGCTGCTCTAACCGGCTGAGCTACCGCCCCATAGCGGCGTGTCGCGTACAAGTGTGCGCGCCGTCTGCCGCAGCATAGCCGCTCATACGATCTCCTGCTTCGGATGGTCGGCTTCTGCGCTGCTCATGGCCTTGAGGACAGCGCCGCAGGCCGCGACGGTTCCCGGGGACATGAAAAAGGACCCCGGAGGGGTCCTCGTTCAGCGCTCCCCCGACTGGACTCGAACCAGTAACCTGCCGGTTAACAGCCGGCTGCTCTGCCAATTGAGCTACGGAGGACCGAAGCTCCCCCGACTGGACTCGAACCAGTAACCTGCCGGTTAACAGCCGGCTGCTCTGCCAATTGAGCTACGGAGGATCGCCTCGTTGCATCGAACGTACCTACCTGGGTATTCGCCAGGGGGCGGGCGCTCGCTGCGACACATACATTAGCGCAAGCAGGGGGGTGCTCCGCCAATCGGTATCCCCCGGCGCCAGCGCGACACCAGAAACCTACACACGGGAAGGGTGGCAGCCATGCGCTACCGGCTCACGTTCCTCGCCGGACTGGCCCTCGGTTACGTACTCGGCACGAGGGCCGGTCGAGAGCGCTACGAGCAGCTGAAGAAGTCGGCCCGCCGGATCGCGCAGAACCCCGCGGTGCGCAACACCGCCGAGACGGCCGCCCAGCAGGGCCGCGTCTACGCGGGCAAGGCCTTCCACACGGTCAGCGACAAGGTCGGCGACCGGGTCCCGGAGTCGGTGGCCCACCGGGTGCGCTCCCTGCGCGACCGCAACGGCGACGGCAGGACCGAGGACGACTGGGGCACGAGCAACACGTAAGGGGCACTCCCGGGAATGCGGCAAAATTCTCCGCATGGGGATAGTCGCCGGCTTGGACAGCTCACCGGACTTCACACGCATCGTGGTCTGCGACACCGACACCGGTGCCGTACTACGGCAGGGGTATGCCCCGCACCCGGTCGAGGGCCGGCCCAGCGACGTCGACCCGCAGGCCTGGCTGCTCTCGCTCGGTGAGGCAGCCGGCGGCGGCCTGCTGGAAGGCGTGCAGGCCATCGGCGTGTCGGCCCAGCAGAACGCGGTGATCCCGCTGGACGCCCAGGGCAACACCGTCCGCCCCGCGATGGTCGGCGGCGACAAGCGCGCCCAGGTCGCGGCCGCCGACCTCGTGGACGCGCTCGGCGGCCGGGAGGCCTGGGCGCAGGCGGTCGGAGCCGTCCCGCAGGCGGCCCAGCCGGTGACCAAGCTGCGCTGGCTCGCGAAGAACGAACCCGAGAACGCGCTGCGCACGGCCGTCCTGCTCCAGGCCCACGACTGGCTGGTGTGGCAGCTCCTCGGGCGGCCCGTGCGGCGGACCACCGACCGCGGCGGGGCCTCCGGCACCGGGTACTGGTCGGCGGCCACCGGCGCCTACCGGCCCGACCTGGTCGAACTGGCCCTCGGTCACCAGGCGGTGCTGCCGGAGGTGATCGGCCCCTCCGACGCGGCCGGTACGACCCCGGAGGGCCTGCTGATCTCCGCCGGCACCGGGGAGACCATGGCCGCCGCGTTCGGGCTCGGGATCGGGCTGGGGGACGCGGTCGTGTCCCTCGGGGCCTCCGGCTCCGTGATGGCCGTGCACCCGGAGGCGCTCACCGACCAGGCCGGGATGATCACCTCCCTCGCCGACGCCACCGGCATGCACCTGCCGGTCGTCACCACCCTGAACGCCGTGCGCGCCCTGCGCGGCGCCGCCGAGCTGCTCGGCCTGCCCGACCTGGAGAGCCTGTCCGAGCTGGCGATGAAGTCCACGCCGGGCTCGCACGGGCTGGTGCTGCTGCCGTATCTGGAGGGCGAGCGGACGCCGAACCTGCCGCACACCGCGGGGACCCTCGCGGGGCTGCGGCGCGAGTCGATGAAGCCCGAGCACCTGGCGCGGGCCGCGTTCGAGGGCATGCTGTGCGGCCTGGCCGACGCGCTGGACGTGCTGCGCGGGCGCGGCGTGGACGTGCGCCGGATCTTCCTGCTCGGCCCGGCCGCCGAGCTGCCCGCCGTACAGGCCGCGGCGCCCTCGCTGTTCGGCGTGCAGGTCGTCGTACCGCAGCCCGCGGACTACACGGCGATCGGCGCGGCCCGGCAGGCGGCCTGGGCGCTCGGTGTGTCGCAGGGCACACTCGACCCGCGCACCCCGCCGGCCTGGCAGGGCGCGGCGGCGCAGGTGCTGGAGCCCGGCGAGGAGCTGGCCGTGGGGCAGGCGGTGCGGCAGCAGTTCACGGCGGTGCGGGAGCAGACCCACCCTGGGGCGTTCCGTCCCTGAAGACCGGCGGGGGATTAACCAGTTGAGGTAACGCCGGTGGAGTGTCCGACGATAGGGGCCAAGGGCAACCGACCAGCCCCTGTCGCCGACTCCGAGAGACGTAGCGTGCTCATACGACTTCTGCGGACCTATCTCAGGCCCTACAAGAAACCCATCGCCCTGCTGGTGGTGCTGCAGTTCCTTCAGACCTGCGCCACCCTCTACCTGCCCACTCTGAACGCGGACATCATCGACAACGGTGTCGTGAAGGGTGACACCGGTTACATCCTGTCCTTCGGTGCCCTGATGATCGGCATCTCGCTGGTGCAGGTGGTGTGCAACATCGGTGCCGTGTACTACGGCGCCCGGACCGCTTCCGCGCTCGGCAGGGATGTGCGCGGCGCCGTCTTCGACCGGGTCCAGTCCTTCTCCGCGCGTGAGCTGGGTCACTTCGGGGCGCCCTCGCTCATCACCCGTACGACGAACGACGTGCAGCAGGTCCAGATGCTGGCCCTGCTGACGTTCACCCTGATGGTGTCGGCGCCCATCATGTGCGTGGGCGGCATCGTGCTGGCCCTCGGTCTGGACGTTCCGCTGTCCGGGGTACTGGTCGCGGTGGTACCGGTGCTCGGCATCTCGGTGACGCTCATCGTGCGCCGGCTACGCCCGCTGTTCCGCTCGATGCAGGTCCGGCTGGACACGGTGAACCGGGTGCTGCGCGAGCAGATCAGCGGCAACCGGGTGATCCGCGCCTTCGTCCGCGACGAGTACGAGCAGGGCCGGTTCGGGACGGCCAACGGCGAGCTGACCGACATGCAGCTGGCCACCGGCCGGCTGCTGGCCCTGATGTTCCCGATCGTCATGACGGTGGTGAACCTGTCGTCCATCGCGGTCGTCTGGTTCGGCGCCCACCGGATCGACAGCGGCGGGATGGCCATCGGTGACCTCACCGCGTTCCTCGCCTATCTGATGCAGATCGTCATGTCCGTGATGATGGCCACCTTCATGTTCATGATGGTGCCGCGCGCGGAGGTGTGCGCCGAGCGCATCCAGGACGTCCTGGGGACCGATTCGAGCGTCGTACCGCCGGCGGCCCCCGTCACCGAGCTGCGGGCGCACGGGCACCTGGAGATCCGGGGCGCGGGCTTCCGCTACCCGGGTGCCGAGGAGCCGGTGCTGAGGTCCATCGACCTGGTGGCCCGGCCGGGGCAGACGACCGCCGTGATCGGCTCCACCGGCAGCGGCAAGTCGACCCTGCTGGGTCTCGTCCCCCGGCTGTTCGACGCCACCGAGGGCGCGGTCCTGGTGGACGGCGTGGACGTGCGCGAGGTCGAGCCGCACCTGCTCGCCCGGACGGTCGGACTCGTGCCGCAGAAGCCGTACCTGTTCGCGGGCACCGTCGCGACCAACCTGCGGTACGGCAATCCGGACGCCACCGACGAGGAGCTGTGGCACGCGCTGGAGGTGGCGCAGGCCAAGGACTTCGTGCGGAAGCTGGAGGGCGGCCTGGACGCGCCGATCGCGCAGGGCGGCACCAACGTCTCCGGTGGCCAGCGGCAGCGGCTCGCCATCGCCCGCACGCTGGTGCAGCGCCCCGAGATCTATCTCTTCGACGACTCCTTCTCCGCGCTCGACTACGCCACGGACGCGGCCCTGCGCGCCGCGCTCGGCCGGGAGACCGCCGAGGCGACCGTCGTGATCGTCGCCCAGCGGGTGGCGACCATCCGGGACGCGGACCGGATCATCGTGCTGGACGAGGGCCGGGTGGTCGGTTCCGGCCGGCACGCCGAGCTGATGGCATCCAACGAGACCTACCGGGAGATCGTGCTCTCCCAGCTGACGGAAGCGGAGGCCGCCTGATGGCCGGGCCCATGGGACGCATGATGGCCGGGGGCGGCCCCGACCAGCGCTCGATGGACTTCAAGGGGTCGGGCAAACGGCTCGTCGCCCAGTTCAAACCGGAACGCCTCACGATCTACGGCCTGCTGCTGTGCGTGGTCGTCAGCGTGAGCCTGAGCGTCATCGGCCCGAAGATCCTCGGCCGGGCCACCGACCTGGTGTTCGCGGGCATCGTCGGCCGGCAGTTCCCGGCCGGCGCCACCAAGGAGCAGGTCCTCGACTCCCTGCGCGAGCGTGGCCGGGGCGGGATCGCGGACGTGCTGGGGGGCACCGACTTCACGCCCGGCAAGGGCATCGACTTCGACGCCGTCGGGCACGTCCTGCTGCTCGCGCTCGGTGTGTTCCTGGTCGCCGGCCTGCTGATGGCGGTCGCGACGCGGCTGGTCAACCGGGCCGTGAACCGCACGATGTACCGGCTGCGGGAGGACGTGCAGGCCAAGCTGTCGCGGCTGCCGCTGTCGTACTTCGACAAGCGCCAGCGCGGTGAGGTGCTGTCCCGGGCGACCAACGACATCGACAACGTCGGGCAGACGCTCCAGCAGTCGATGGGGCAGCTGATCAACTCGGTGCTGACCATCGTCGGCGTGCTCGTGGTGATGTTCTGGGTGTCCTGGCTGCTGGCGCTGGTGGCGCTGGTCACCGTACCGCTGTCGTTCGTGGTAGCCACCCGGGTCGGCAAGCGGTCGCAGCCGCACTTCGTGCAGCAGTGGCGCACCACCGGCCAACTGAACGCGCACATCGAGGAGATGTACACCGGGCACACCCTGGTGAAGGTGTTCGGGCGGCAGGAGCAGTCGGCCCGGCAGTTCGCCGAGCAGAACGAGGCGCTGTACCAGGCCGCGTTCAAGGCGCAGTTCCACAGCGGTGTGATGCAGCCGCTGATGATGTTCGTGTCGAACCTGAACTATGTGCTGGTGGCGGTCGTCGGCGGTCTGCGGGTCGCGTCCGGCGCGCTCTCCATCGGTGACGTGCAGGCCTTCATCCAGTACTCGCGGCAGTTCTCGATGCCGCTGACGCAGGTCGCGTCGATGGCGAACCTGGTGCAGTCCGGTGTCGCCTCGGCCGAGCGGATCTTCGAACTCCTGGACGCGGAGGAGCAGGAGGCGGATCCGGTGCCGGGCGAGCGGCCCGGGGAGCTGCGCGGGCGGGTGCGCCTGGAGCACGTGTCGTTCCGGTACGACCCCGAGAAGCCGCTGATCGAGGACCTGTCGCTCACGGTGGAGCCGGGGCACACGGTGGCGATCGTCGGCCCGACCGGCGCGGGCAAGACCACGCTGGTCAACCTGCTGATGCGGTTCTACGACGTCTCCGGCGGCCGGATCACCCTGGACGGGGTCGACATCCGGACGATGACCCGGGACGAACTGCGGTCCGGGATCGGCATGGTGCTCCAGGACACCTGGCTGTTCGGCGGCACCATCGCGGAGAACATCGCGTACGGCGCCTCGCGCGAGGTCACGCGCGGGGAGGTCGAGGAGGCGGCCCGGGCGGCCCACGCGGACCGCTTCATCCGCACCCTGCCCGACGGCTACGACACCGTCATCGACGACGAGGGCACGGGCGTCAGCGCCGGTGAGAAGCAGCTGATCACCATCGCGCGGGCGTTCCTGTCCGACCCGGTGATCCTGGTGCTGGACGAGGCGACGAGTTCCGTGGACACGCGCACGGAGGTGCTGATCCAGAAGGCGATGGCCAAGCTGGCGGCCGGACGGACGTCGTTCGTGATCGCGCACCGGCTGTCGACCATCCGGGACGCGGACACGATCCTCGTGATGGAGAACGGGTCCATCGTCGAACAGGGCGCGCACGAGGAGCTGTTGGCGGCGGACGGGGCCTACGCCCGGCTGTACAAGGCCCAGTTCGCGCAGGCGGTGGCCGAGGTGGACTAGGCACGGGGGGCCGTCGCGCGGCGGCGGCCCCTCAGTCCAGGTAGCCCCTCAGCTGGTCCGCGAACGCGTGGTCCCGGAGCTTGTTCAGCGTCTTGGACTCGATCTGCCGTATCCGTTCGCGGGTCACGCCGAAGATGCGGCCTATCTCCTCCAGGGTGCGCGGGCGGCCGTCGACCAGGCCGTACCGGAGCTGGACGACCTTCCGCTCGCGCTCCCCCAGCGTGGACAGCACCGCTTCCAGGTGCTCGCGCAGCAGCAGGAAGGCGGCGGACTCGACAGGGCTCGTCGCGTCGCCGTCCTCGATGAGGTCGCCGAGGGCGACGTCGTCCTCCTCGCCGACCGGGGCGTGCAGCGACACCGGCTCCTGGGCGAGCCGCAGCACCTCGCCGACCCGCTCGGGCGGCAGGTCCAGATGGGCGCCGACCTCCTCCGCCGTCGGCTCGTAGCCGCACTCCTGGAGCATCCGCCGCTGGACCCGCACGACCCGGTTGATCAGCTCCACGACATGGACCGGGACCCGGATGGTGCGGGCCTGGTCGGCCAGCGCCCGGGACATGGCCTGCCGGATCCACCAGGTGGCGTAGGTGGAGAACTTGTAGCCGCGCGCGTAGTCGAACTTCTCCACGGCCCGGATGAGCCCGAGGTTGCCCTCCTGGACGAGGTCGAGCATGGTCAGGCCGCGGCCGACGTACCTCTTGGCCACGGAGACGACGAGCCGCAGGTTCGCCTCGATGAGCCGGCGCTTGGCCATGCGGCCCATGACGACGAGCCGGTCCAGGTCCAGCGCGAGTTCGCTGTCCAGGTCGGGGGTGGTGCCGAGCTTCTCCTCCGCGAACAGGCCGGCCTCCACCCGGCGGGCCAGTTCGACCTCCTCGGCGGCGGTGAGCAGCGGGATGCGGCCGATCTCGCGCAGGTACTGGCGGAACAGGTCGGCGGAGGGACCGCCGGATTCGACCCGGGCGACGGCCGGGACCTCGACGGGTTCCTCGGGTTCGTCCGCGAGCGCGTCGGCGGGCGGTTCCGCCTCGGGACGCAGGGCGGCACGGCTCTGCGGGGGCACGGCAGCGAGGACGTCCGCCTCCGCGTCCGGCTCGTCCGCGGTGATGCCGGTGGCGCTGGTGCTGCTGTCGGTCTGGGTGAGGGTCTGGGTCTGCACGGGGGCGACCTCCAGGATGATCGCTGCTGAAGGTGTGCGGCAGCGTGCGCTCCGAGGCTCGGGCACCGCCCCCAGTGTGGAGTACGACACAACCCCGCCACGAGGGTCGTGCCGTGACTTTTTGCGTCCGGTCCGTCACCGGTCGGTTACTCGTCTCGTTGGACTATGCGATTGGCAACTGCGGGGCCTTGGGCCCGGCCGGCTTGGGGGAGGATGGAAGGCATGAGCGAGATCGGGTACAGCGGCGCGCGGACATGCAGGTGATCCGGGCCCTACGGGATACACAGCTGGAGCACGGCAAAGCGCTGGAAGCACACACCAAGACCCTCCAGGAGCACGGCAAGCTGCTCGGCGCCCTGGTCTCCGGTCAGGTGGCGATGATGGAGCAACTCCAGGCCATCACCGACCACCTCGGCGTCACCCCGCCCGGACAGCCCCGCGACCAGGGCTAGCCCCCGCTACAGCGCCTCCGCGCCCCGCTCGCGCAGCGCCTGGTCGTACTGCTGGAGGATCCACAGCTCGTTCTGTACGGCGGCCAGCTGGGCCGGGTCGCCGGCGGTGGACAGGCGGGTCATCTGGGACTGGATGTCGCGGATGCGGCGTTCCACGGCGCGGCGGCGGATCTGGACGAGGACCGTGCCGGCGTACGTCTCGTCCACCGTGCGGCGCAGGATCGGCTCGACGGCCAGCTCCGTGACCATCGCGCGCACGGTGTCGTCGGGCGCCGCCTCACGGACGCGGACCAGGTACTCCTGCGGGTCGGGCACGCCGTACTCGGCGCCGCCCGCCTCCGCGACGGCCTGGCGCACGGCGGCGTACGGCGGGGCGGTGAACTCGTCCACGCCGTAGGCGTCGAAGGCCGGGGAGACCAGTTCGGGGCGCTGGAGGGCGAGTTTGAGCAGTTCGCGTTCGGCGGCGAAGACCGGGTTGCGCAGGGTCAGGGCGGGCCCGGAGTTCGCGGGGCGGGGCGCCTGCGCCCACTGGTCGTCGGCCGGGCGGCGCCGGTCCTGCTGCTGGGGGCCCTTGCCGTCGCGGGCCCAGCGGGCCAGCTGCGCCACCCGGCGGACCACGAACTGGGTGTCGAGGATGCCGAGCATGCCGGCCAGCTCGACGGCGACCTCGTGCTGGGCACCGCTGTTCTTGATCCGGGCGACGATCGGCGCGGCCTCGTCCAGCGCCGCCGCGCGGCCCGCCGGGGTGTCCAGGTCGTAGCGGCTCACGATCTGGCGGAGCGCGAACTCGAAGAGGGGCGTGCGCGGTTCGACGAGGTCCGCCACCGCCTCGTCGCCCTTGGCGAGGCGCAGGTCGCACGGGTCCATGCCGTCCGGTGCGATGGCGATGTACGTCTCGGCGGCGAACTTCTGGTCGTCCTCGAAGGCGCGCAGGGCGGCCTTCTGCCCGGCCGCGTCACCGTCGAAGGTGAAGATCACCCGGGCCGAGCCGTTGTCCATCAGCAGCCGGCGCAGGATCTTGATGTGGTCGCCGCCGAAGGCCGTACCGCAGGTCGCGATGGCCGTCGGCACGCCGGCGAGGTGGCAGGCCATGACGTCGGTGTAGCCCTCGACCACCACCGCGCGGCTGCTCTTCGCGATCTCCTTCTTCGCCAGGTCGATGCCGTACAGCACCTGGCTCTTGCGGTAGATCGGCGTGTCGGGGGTGTTGAGGTACTTCGGGCCGTTGTCCGCCTCGTACAGCTTGCGGGCACCGAAGCCGACGACGTCGCCGCCGATGTCCCGGATCGGCCACATCAGCCGGCCCCGGAACCGGTCGATGGGGCCGCGGCGGCCCTCCTGGGACAGCCCGGAGAGGATCAGTTCCTTGTCGGTGAAGCCCTTGCCGCGCAGGTAGCGGGTCAGGTGGTCCCAGCCCTGGGGGCTGTAGCCGACGCCGAAGTGGACGGCGGCGGCCTGGTCGAAGCCGCGCTCCGCGAGGAACACCCGGCCGGTCTCGGCCTCGGGGCTGGTGGCGAGCTGCTCGGCGTACCACTGGGCGGCGATCTTGTGCGCCTCGACCAGGCGGATGCGCTCACCGCGCTGGTGGGCCGGGTTGTACCCGCCCTCCTCGTACCGCAGCGTGATGCCGGCCTGCGCGGCGAGGCGCTCCACCGCCTCCGAGAAGGAGAGGTGGTCCACCTTCATCACGAAGGTGATGGTGTCGCCGCCCTCCTGGCAGCCGAAGCAGTGGAAGAGACCCTTGCTCGGGCTGACCTGGAAGGACGGCGACTTCTCGTCGTGGAACGGGCACAGGCCCTTGAGGTTGCCGCCGCCCGCGTTGCGCAGCTGGAGGTACTCGGAGACCACGGCGTCGATCGGGACCGCGTCCCGTACCGCCTTCACGTCCTCGTCGTTGATCCGTCCTGCCACGCGTGAATTCTACGGGGGCGCGGTGACAGTCCCGGTGCTCGCGGAGGTCACGGGGCGAGGCTGTCGAGGGGTACGTGCGGGTCGGAGAGCGCCTCGACGTTCACCTGGGCCCGGGAACGGATGAGCTTCTGGATCGGCTCTGTGACATCCCACACGTTCACGTTCATCCCGGCCAGCACGCGTCGCTCCTTCACCCAGAACGCGATGAACTCGCGCTTGCCGGCGTCGCCCCGGATCACCACCTCGTCGTACGACCCCGGCGGCGCCCATCCGCTGTACTCCATGCCCAGGTCGTACTGGTCGGTGAAGAAGTACGGCACACGGTCGTAGACCGCTTCCTCGCCGAGCATCGCGCGCGCCGCCGCCGGGCCGCCGTTCAGCGCGTTCGCCCAGTGCTCGACGCGCAGCCGGGTGTCGAACAGGGCGAGCGGGAAGGACGCCACATCGCCGGCCGCGTAGATGTCGGGGTCGGACGTGCGCAGCCGTTCGTCGACGACGATGCCGCCGCCGTGCGCCCGGTCGGCGATCTCCAGGCCGGCCGCCTCCGCGAGGGCGACCCGGGGCGCCGCACCGATCGCCGCGAGGACGTCGTGCGCCGGGTGCTCCTCCCCGTCGTCCGTGCGGGCCGCGAGGACCACGCCGTCCTGGCCGACGATCTCGGTGAGCCGGACACCGAAGTGGAAGCGGACGCCGTGCTCGCGGTGCAGCTCGGCGAAGACGTTGCCCAGCTCGGGGCCGAGCACACCGTGCAGCGGGGTCGGTTCCGGTTCGATCACCGTGACCTCCGCGCCGTAGCCCCGGGCCGCCGCCGCGACCTCCAGGCCGATCCAGCCGGCGCCCGCGATCACCAGGTGCCCGTTGTCCCGGCCGAGGTGGTGCAGGACGCCCTTGAGGCGCTCGGCGTGCGCGAGGCGGCGCAGGTGGTGGACGCCCGCCAGGTCGGTGCCGGGGATGTCCAGGCGGCGCGGCTCGGCACCGGTGACCAGCAGCAGCTTGTCGTAGCGGACGATCGTGCCGTCGTCACCGAAGCGGACCGTCTTCGCCGCACGGTCGATCCGGTCCACGGTCTGGCCGAGGTGCAGCTCGACGTCGTTGCGCGCGTACCAGGCGGGCTCGTGCACGAAGACGCTGTCCCGCTCCTCCTTGCCGAGCAGAAACCCCTTGGACAGCGGCGGGCGCTCGTAGGGGTGGTCGCGTTCGTCGCAGATCAGTATCACGCGGCCGGTGAAGCCCTCCGTCCGGAGCGTCTCGGCCGCCTTCGCACCGGCGAGACCGCCTCCCACGATGACGAATGTCTGATCCGCGTCGACCACTTGATGCCTCCTCGTAAGGGTGCCGCCACATGCGAGCGTCCCGCACGCGGCGTGATGCGGGAAGAGGGTGTGACCCGATCAGGCCACGGGGGGTCATGTTCCTCTCACATATGCCCCGTAAGTCTCGCGTGCAGCGAGAGCGCCGAGGCGTCGGTCAGGGAGGCGATCTGGTCCACGATCACCCGCTTGCGCGCCTTGTCGTCGCCCGCCGCGTCGAACAGCGCCCGGAACTGGGGGTCCAGGCCCTCGGGCGCGCGGGCGGTCAGCGCCTCGGCCAGCTCGGCGACGATGACCCGCTGGTCGGCGCGGAGCCGCTCCTGCTCCGCGCGCTGCATCACATACCGGTCCGCGACCGCCTTGAGCACCGCGCACTCCATGCGGGTCCCCCGGGGTACGACGAGTTCGGCGTCGTAGCGGGTGAGCGGCCCGGTGCCCCACGCGGCGCGGGTGGCGGCCTCGGCGGCCAGGCAGAACCGGCCGATGAGCTGACTGGTGGCGTCCTTCAGCCGGGCCTGGGCGACCGCCGTGCCGTCGTAGCCGTGCGGCCACCACTCCTCGTCCTGGAGGCGGTCCAGGGCGGCGGCGAGTTCGGCGGGGTCGGTGTCCACGGGGACGTACCGGCCGACGGCGACCTCGAACACCGCCTGCCGTTCCGGCCCGGCGCGCAGGCAGTCGGGGTCGATGTGGCCGGCGTGCAGGCCGTCCTCGACGTCGTGCACCGAGTAGGCGACGTCGTCCGACCAGTCCATGACCTGTGCCTCGAAGCAGGTGCGGGTGCCGGGGGCGTGCCGTCTGACCCAGTCGAACACCGGGCGGTCGTCCTCGTACACGCCGAACTTCCGTGACGCCGGGTCGGTGGGGTGGGTGCCGCGCTGCCACGGGTACTTGGTGGCGGCGTCCAGGGTGGCGCGGGTCAGGTTCAGGCCGACGGAGCCGTCCGGGGTGAACCGTTTGGGCTCGATGCGGGTGAGGAGCCTGAGGGACTGGGCGTTGCCCTCGAAGCCGCCGCAGTCGTCGGCGAACTCGTTCAGCGCGGTCTCGCCGTTGTGGCCGAAGGGGGGATGACCGAGGTCGTGGGCGAGGCAGGCGGCCTCGACCAGGTCGGGGTCGCAGCCGAGGGCGGCGCCCAGTTCCCGGCCGACCTGGGCGCATTCGAGGGAGTGGGTGAGCCGTGTCCGGGGGCTGGCGTCCCAGGCCTGGCTCCTGGTGCCCGGGGTCACCACCTGCGTCTTGCCGGCGAGACGCCGCAGGGCGGCGGAGTGCAGGATGCGGGCGCGGTCGCGCTGGAAGGCTGTGCGGCCGGGGCGTTTGTCGGGTTCCGGGGCCCAGCGCTCGACTGACGTCGGGTCGTATGCCGTGGAGAGTGCGGTGCCTTCCATGGGTCGACAGTAAGCCCAATCGCCCGCCGTGTTCGGTTTCGCCGGCGGGGGCGGGTGCGTTGTGGCCCTTCAGGCAGCCGCCTTGGACCGTTCCGCCAGGCTCTGGTCGTAGCGGTGCAGGACCAGACGCGCCATCGCCTCGTGGGCGCCCAGGGGTGCCGCAGCGATCCACGGCGCCGCTTGCGCGCACTGGGTCGCGAAGCGGCCCGGGGCCGTGAAGTACGACGCCGTCGCCACCCGGTGCCGGCCGCGTGCCGCCAGTGCGCGCACCGCCGTCGGAACCGTCGGGGTCGCCGCCGAGGCGTAGGCGGGAATCACCGGGACGCCCAGGCGGGCGGAGAGGAGGCGGGCCGTGTGGCGGGTGTCCGTGGCCGAGTCGGGGTCGCGGGAACCGGCCGCGGCGAGGACGACCGCGGTCTCGCGGCGGGCGGTGTCGTCCATGGCCGCCGGCCAGCCGGCCTCCAGGAGGCGGGCGTGCAGGGCCTCGGCGAGGAGGGGGTGGGGGCCGAGCGGGGCGGCCACGTGTGCGCGGACCGGTGAGGCCGCCGCCATCTCGGGGATGTCCTGCTTGACGTGGTAGCCCCGGCCGAGGAGGAGCGGGACCAGGACGGCCGGGGTGTCACCGAGGGCGGCGAGGGTGTCCGGGAGCAGGGGCTCGTTCAGCTCGATGTGGCCCAGGTGGACGGGGAGGCCGGGGCGCAGCGCGCGGACCCGGTCCATGAGGGCCCGTACGGTGGTGAGCGCCCGGGGGTTCCGGCTGCCGTGGGCGACCAGCACGAGGGCCGGCGGGGCCGGGCGGCGGCCGAGCGGGGAGCCGAGCCGGCCGCGGGTGCGAAGGGGGGTGGACGCCGTCATGGAAACGATCCTGACCGGGAGACGTTGCGTGCCCGTTGCACGGCCGTCACGGGTGTTTTCCGCGGGTTCACCGCGTACGGATGCACGGGGTGAGGCGAACCGGGACGGCGCCGGCGGCGTCCTCCCTGATCGGGAGCGATCACTGGGGGGGCCGTATGAGGATGCGTCGACCGCGATGGCCGCGCACGCGGACCGGGCAGCGGCGGCTGGTGCAGGCCGTGATGGCCGGGTGCGTGCTGGCGCTGCTGCCGTCGGCCTGGCTGTACGTGTCCACGGCGGACCGGCTGCGCACGACGGCGGACGTACCGCGCACCGAGGTCGCGGTGGTGTTCGGGGCGGGGCTGTGGAAGCAGGGGGAGCCGTCGCCGTACCTCGCGCACCGGCTGGACGCGGCGGCCACGCTGTACCGGGCGGGGCGGATCGAGGTGGTACTGGTCACCGGGGACAACAGCCGGGAGGACTACGACGAGCCCGACGCCATGCGCGCCTACCTCACCCGGCACGGGGTGCCGGACGCGCGGATCGTCAGCGACTACGCCGGGTTCGACACCTGGGACTCCTGTGTCCGGGCGAAGAAGATCTTCGGGGTGGACCGGGCGGTACTGATCAGCCAGGGCTTCCACATCCGGCGGGCGGTGGCCCTGTGCGAGGCGGCGGGGGTGGACTCGTACGGGGTCGGGGTGGCCGACAAGCACGACGTGACCTGGTACTACGGCGGGACGCGGGAGGTGTTCGCGGCGGGCAAGGCGGCGCTGGACGCGGTCTTCCAGCCGGATCCGAAGTTCCTGGGGCGGAAGGAACCGGGGGTCGCCAGGGCACTGGCGGGGACGAGGGACTGAGCCGATCGTCGACTTCGGCCAGGAGGACGCCTTCGCGCCGCGTGGCGGGTACCAGTGGCTGTCGTACCTGCTGATCGCCACCGGCTGGGTGCCGGCCACCACGATCGCGGCGGGTGTCACCCGCTCCCTGAGCCGGCAGCAGGGACGCCCCCGGGACCTCACGCCGTCGCCGGTCCGGCGGGGAGGTCGCCGTGCCGGGCGTGTAACCGGGGACGACCCGGGGCCGTAACACGTACGACGCACGCTGGGCGGCATGGAGAACACCTCGACGCCCACCCACTGCCCGTACTGCGCCTTGCAGTGCGGGATGAACATCACGCCCCTGCCCCAGGGGGGCGTCGAGGTCACCGAGCGCGCGGACTTCCCGGTGAACCGGGGCGCGCTGTGCGGCAAGGGCCGTACGGCGGCCGAGGTGCTGTCGCCCGCGGTGCGGCTGACCGCGCCGCTGGTGCGCGACGGCGGCCGGCTGGTGGAGGCGAGCTGGACCGAGGCGCTGGACCGGATCGCCGAGCGGCTCGGGGCGACGCGGGAGCGGTACGGCGCCGACGCGCTGGGCGTGTTCGGCGGGGGCGGGCTGACCAACGAGAAGGCGTACGCGCTCGGCAAGTTCGCGCGGGTGGTGCTGGGCACCTCGCAGATCGACTACAACGGCCGGTTCTGCATGTCGTCGGCGGCGGCGGCCGGTACGAAGGCGTTCGGTCTCGACCGGGGGCTGCCGTTCCCGCTGGAGGACATCCCGAGGACCGGGTGTGTGATCCTCGTCGGGTCCAACCCCGCCGAGACCATGCCGCCGTCGCTGCGGTTCTTCACGGAACTGCGGGAGAACGGCGGCACGCTGATCGTCGTCGACCCGCGCCGGACCCGGACCGCCGAGCAGGCGGACCTGCACCTCGCCCCCCGGCCCGGCACCGATCTCGCCCTCGCGCTGGGCCTGCTGCACCTGGTGGTGGCCGAGGGACGCACGGACGAGGAGTACATCCGGGAGCGGACCACCGGGTGGGAGGAGACCCGGGCCGCGGCGATGGCGCACTGGCCGGAGTACGTGGAGCGGATCACCGGGGTGCCGGTGCCGCAACTGCGCGCGGCGGTGCGGATGTTCTGCGAGCCGGAGGCGGCGATGGTGCTCACCGCGCGCGGACCGGAGCAGCAGTCCAAGGGCACGGACACGGTGGGCGCCTGGATCAACCTGTGCCTGGCGACCGGCCGTGCGGGCCGCCCCTTCTCCGGGTACGGCTGTCTGACCGGGCAGGGCAACGGGCAGGGCGGACGCGAACACGGGCAGAAGGCAGACCAGTTGCCCGGCTACCGCAAGCTGGACGACCCGGCGGCGCGGCGGCACGTGGCCGGGGTGTGGGGCGTGGACCCGGACAGCCTGCCGGGCCCCGGGCGCAGCGCGTACGAACTCCTCGACGCCCTCGGCACGGACGTCCGGGCGCTGCTGCTGATGGGCTCCAACCCGGTGGTGTCCGCCCCGCGCGCGGCCCACATCGAGCGGCGCCTGCGCTCGCTGGACTTCCTCGCGGTGGCCGACGTCGTCCTCTCGGACACGGCGGAGCTGGCGGACGTCGTGCTGCCGGTGACCCAGTGGGCGGAGGAGACGGGCACGACGACCAGCCTGGAGGGCCGTGTGCTGCTGCGCCGCCGGGCCGTCGCTCCCCCGCCCGGTGTCCGCAGCGACCTGTACGTCCTGCATGAGCTGGCCGACCGTCTCGGGGTGGAGAAGGGCTTCCCGGCCGACCCGGAGGAGGTCTTCGAGGAACTCCGCCGCGCGAGCGCCGGCGGCCCGGCGGACTACTCCGGCATCACCTACCGCCGCCTGGCCGAGGAGAACGGCGTCTTCTGGCCGTGCCCGGCGGGTTCGGGCGAGACGGGGGGTACCGGTGTGGCCGACGGCGCGGACGCGGTCCCGGACACGCTGCCCGACGGCCCGGCGGCGCACCCCGGCACCACCGCCGACGTGCCGCCCGCCCACCTCACGGCGGACGCCGGCACCCTGGCCGGCACCCGGCCGGCCCACCTCACCGCGGCAGCCGGGGTCACTGCGGCCGGCACCCCTGCCGACGCCCGCCCGCTGCCCGGCACCCCCGTGGCAGGCTCCGGCCCCGCCGGCGTGCATCCCGGCACCCCGCGCCTCTTCCTCGGCCGTTTCGCCACCCCGGACGGCCGGGCCCGGTTCGTGCCCGTGGTGCACCGGGCCACGGCCGAGGAACCGGATGCCGAGTACCCGCTGCTGCTGACCACCGGGCGGGTGGTGTCGCAGTACCAGTCGGGGGCGCAGACCCGGCGCGTGGCGGAGCTGAACGCGGCGGCGCCCGGCCCGTTCGTGGAGCTGCACCCGCGGCTCGCGGCCCGGCTGGGGGCGGCCGACGGTGATCCGCTGGCGGTGGTGTCCCGGCGCGGCCGGGCCGTGGCGCCCGCGCGGATCACCGCTGCCATCCGGCCGGACACCGTCTTCATGCCCTTCCACTGGCCGGGCGAGGGCCGCGCCAACACGCTCACCAACCCGGCCCTGGACCCGACCTCCCGGATGCCGGAGTTCAAGTCCTGCGCGGTGCGGGTGGAGGTCCTGGGTCCGGCGGACCAGTGAGGTCCGGTCCGCCGGACGGGGCACGGGCGGCGGGGCTCGCATAGGTTCGGGGTATGTCCGACACCGACCTGACCGAACAGAGCGAGCCGTACGACCTCGACGCCTATCTCGACCGCATCGGCTGGAAGGGCGAGCGGCGGGCCGACCTGGCCACCCTGCGCGGGGTGCACCTGGCGCACGCGCTGTCGCTGCCCTTCGAGAACCTGGACCCGGTGCGGGGCACGGCTCCCTCCCTCGCGCCCGCCGACCTGATGGCCAAGATGATCCACGGCCGGCGCGGCGGCTACTGCTACGAGCACGACATCCTGCTCCGGCTGGCGCTGGAGGCGCTCGGTTTCCGGGTGGCCCAGCTGGCCGCACGGGTCGTGGTGGGTGCGCGGACGCCGGAGAGCCGGCCGCGGACGCACGCGATGCTCCGGGTCGAGGTGGCGGGCGAGCCGCTGCCGTACCTGGCGGACGTCGGCTTCGGCGCGCCGGGCGCGCTGCTGCTGCCGGTGCCGCTGGTGACCGGCACCGAGTTCGAGGGCGCCGGCCGCCGGCACCGGCTGGTGCGGCTGCCGCACGACGGGCCGCTGGAGCTGTGGGAGTTGCAGGTCCGCGACCCTCGGGGCGGTCCGGGCGAAGGGGCGTGGACCGGGCAGTACGCGTTCACCCAGGAGCCGTTCGCCGCGCCCGACCTGGAGGTGTTCAACTGGTTCGTCGGCACCCACCCCCGGTCCCCGTTCACCCGCCGTCCCTACCTCCAGCGCACCACCGCCGATCGCCATCTCTCCCTGGACGGCGCCCGGTTCACCGAGACGCTCGCCGACGGCACGGTGACCGGGCGCACGCTGGCCGGGGAGGCGGAGGCGCGGCGCGTGGTGGAGGAGGAGTTCGGCATCGAGGTGCCCGAGGGGGTCACCCTGCTGCCCTGACTCAGCGGCGGGAGAGCCAGTCGCCGTCCGCGATGCGGGTGCCGGTGGCGCGCAGCCGGGCGGCGACGCGCGGGGCGGCCAGGTAGACCCAGGCCCGGACGGTGCCGCCGGCGGTGCGTACGGCGTCCCGGGCGAGGCGTTCGTAGAGGTTGCGCGGGTCGCCCGGCACGTACTCCTCCAGCCGGTCCAGGGCGGCCAGCAGTTCCTCGTACGCCTCGGGCCGGGCGGTTACCAGTTCCCCGCGCACGGTGCCGCCGGGCTCCTCCACGGCGTAGGGGTAGCCGGGGCCGTCGTACAGCACGGCGCCGGTGAGGCGGGCCGGTTCCTCGGCGAGGGTACGGCCACGCAGGAAGAGGTCGTGGTTGGCCTCGCCGGGGCGGAGCGTGCCGTAGACGAAGAAGGGCAGCGGGCGGGGGTCCTCGGCGATCACGGAAACGATTCTGGACCCTCGCCGGCTCCCCACACATCTCCCCGAAGATCCATGAACGCGCTATGGACATGACATGTCATGCCCTCTTAAATCTCGGTGACACGTCAGCGCCACCCCCACTCCCAGCCTGGCGCCTCCCCGAGGAGACAGATGAGCCGGATACGGCAGCACATCCGAGGAACCCGTCGCACAGCCACCGCCGGTGTCGCCCTGACCACCGCGACCCTGCTGGCCGTCGGCCTCTCCCCCGCCGCCCACGCCGACGCCAGACCCACCCGGGCCACCGCGATCGAGAACGCGGCGTCGGCCCTCCTGGCCCACGCGGCGACCCTGGGCCTCACCGCTCCGCAGGACACCAGCGTCCGGGACGTGGTCGTGGACAAGGACGGCACCCAGCACGTCCGCTACGACCGCACCTACCGTCAGATCCCGGTCCTCGGCGGCGACTTCGTCGTCCACCTCGCGCCCGACGGGGCCTACCGCGGCGCCGACCGGGCCACCCGGCAGGCGGTCTCCGTGCCCTCCGTCACCCCGCGGGTCTCCGGCCCCAAGGCCGCCGGTCTCGCGGTGAGCGCCCTGCGCGCGGCCAACCGCGGCACGACGCTGAAGCAGGCCAAGGCCAAGCCGGTGCTGGTGGTCGACGCCCTGCACGGCAGCCCGAAGCTGGCCTGGCGCACCGACGCGGTCGGCCTGGACTCGCTCGGCAACCCCGTCGCCCGGACCGTGCTGACCGACGCGCGCACCGGCGCGCAGATCGACGCCTGGGACAGCATCGAGACGGCCACCGGCGACGGCACGGCCCTCTACAGCGGCACGGTCGCGCTGGAGACGACCCAGTCGGGGACGTCGTACCAGCTCAAGGACCCGACGCGGGGCAACACCTACACCGGTGACGCCGAGGGCAAGACCGACCTGTGCATCTTCGGCATCTGCTTCAGCCGGGCCCCCGCGACCCTGTTCACGGACGCCGACAACCACTGGGGCTCGGGCACCACCGCGGACCGCGCCTCGGCCGCCGTCGACGCCCAGTACGGCACCAACGAGACCTGGGACTACTACAAGAACGTCCACGGCCGCAACGGCATCGCGGGCGACGGCAAGGGCTCGTACAACCGCGTCCACTACGGCAGCAACTACAACAACGCCTTCTGGGACGACAGTTGCTTCTGCATGACGTACGGCGACGGTGACGGCACCACCTTCGGGCCGCTGGTCGCCCTCGACGTCGCCGGGCACGAGATGACCCACGGCGTGACGTCCAAGACCGCCGCGCTGACCTACTCGGGCGAGTCGGGCGGGCTGAACGAGGCCACCTCCGACATCCTCGGCACGATGGTCGAGTGGTACGCGAACAACTCCTCCGACACCGGTGACTACCTCATCGGCGAGAAGATCGTGAAGCCCGGCTTCGGCAAGGCGGCCCTGCGCTTCATGGACAAGCCGTCCAAGGACGGGAGTTCGGCCGACTACTGGAGTTCGTCGGTCGGGAACCTGGACGTCCACTACTCCTCGGGCGTCGCCAACCACTTCGCCTACCTGCTCGCCGAGGGCAGCGGCGCCAAGACCGTCAACGGCGTCGCCTACGACTCGCCGACGTACAACGGCTCGACGGTCACCGGCATCGGCCGGGACAAGGTCGGCAAGATCTGGTACCGGGCGCTGACGGTCTACATGACCTCCTCGACGAACTACGCGGGCGCCCGCACGGCCACCCTCAACGCGGCCAAGGACCTCTACGGCGCGGGCAGCACCGAGTACAACGCGGTGGCCGCCGCCTGGAGCGCGGTCAACGTCAACTGAACCGGCGCGGCCTCCCCGGCCGGCCGCCCCTGTCGCCGACCGCCCCGACTGTCGGCGACGGGGTGCGGCCGGCGGGTGGGGGCCAATCGTGTGCTCTTCGCACCCGGCCCCTCACACGGCCCTGACCTGCCGGAACACTCTCCGGCTAGGCCGTGTGGGGGGCCATGCGCGCCACCCGTTCACCGCATTCCCGGCGCCGCCTCGGGAAGCGGATCCCCGCGACTGCGACTTACCTCGGTAGGGCAGGGGCGCACCCCTGGACGAGTCGGACAAGCCCTGGGGAGCACCATGCGACGCACTGCCCGTCTGCTGGCCGGTACCGCGCTCGCCGTGGCCGCCGCGGCACCCGCCCACGCGGCCGGAACCGGCCGTCTGGACCTGTACCCGGCGACCGTGGCACCCGGTGGCCAGGTCACGGTGAACACGGCCGCGTGCGGGGACACGGGGGCCGCGACCGGGGACGCGGGCGCGCTCGGTGCCGGAACGTTCATGCTGGCGCCCACCGCGCACGAGGGCGAGGCGATCGGACAGTTCCGGGTGCCGCCGGGCGCGCAGCCGGGGACGTACGAGATCGTCGCCCGGTGCGCCGAGGGCGACCGGCAGGTGGCGGGCGACCTGGTGGTGGCGTTGAGCGCGGTGCACCAGCAGGTGCTGCCGCGGGGAAGCGTGAAGACGGGGGTCGGCGGCGGACTCGGCCCCGACCCCGTACAGACCGCGGCGGGTGTGGCGGCACTGGCCGTCGCCGCCGCGGGCGGTACCTGGCTCCTGCATCGCCGGGCGAGAGGCGACGGGATCTGACGGACACCCTCCGCTGTCCGTCCGCCGGTACCGCACATCCCGCCCCCTCCGGGTCCGACGCCCCTCGCGGCCCGGAGGGGGAAGGGGTCTTCGGGGTCCGCCCCCGGGAGAGGGGATTGGCATGCGCAAGGGCGCCGGGAAGCGCGGGACCGCTCACAGCGCCAGGGCCGTCCAGCTCGGCGACACCGCCATAGCCGCCGTCACCGTGGTGGCCCTCGGCTCGGGCGTGTGGCTGCTGGGCGGCGGCACCGGCCCGCACGCCCCACCGCAGCCGTCCGCCGCCGAGGGCCGCCCCGACCCGGGCGGCGCGCGGGTCGCGGCGCCCGGACTCGCGCCGTCCCCGCCGCTGCGCATCCGCATCCCCGCGATCCGGGTGGACGCGCCCCTCATGGGCCTGGCCCTCACCCGCTCCGGCAGCCTGGACGCGCCGCCCGCCAAGGAGAAGAACCTGGCCGGCTGGTACGAGGCCGGCACCACCCCCGGCGAGACGGGCACCGCGATCGTCGCCGGCCATGTCGACAACACCGAGGGCCCCGCCGTCTTCTACGACCTCGGCGCGCTCAAGCGGGGCGCCCGGGTCGAGGTGGACCGCCGGGACGGCACCGTGGCCGTGTTCACCGTGGACGCGGTGGAGGTGTACTCGGCCCACGACTTCCCCGACGACAAGGTGTACGGCGCGGCGCCCCGCCCCGAACTCCGCGTCATCACCTGCGGCGGGGGCTACTCCAGGTCCACCGGCTACCAGGGCAACGTGGTGGTGTTCGCCCACCTGACGGGCAGCCGCTGAAGGCGGCCTCCGGGGGCTCCGCCCGGCACCGGGCACGGCGCGGAGGGCCGCCTCACACCTCTCCCCCGCCCCTGTCCAGCCCCCTCACACCCCCCGCCCCCGTCCGCTGAGGGCAGCGTTCCTCCCGGGAAACAGACGTGATGCCGTCGGGTAACGTCGGGGCCGCACGCTCGGGACATGACCTCGAATACGCGTGTGGTGGTGATCGGCGCCGGCCTCGCGGGCGTACGGCTCGCCCGGCGGCTCGGCGAGCTGGGCACGCCCGCGCTGCTCGTCGGCGAGGAGGAGCACGCGCCGTACAACCGGGTGCTGCTGGCCGAGGTCCTGGCCGGCCGGTACGCCCCGGAGGTGATCGCCCTCCCGCCGCCCGCCGGCCTGCTGCGCACCCGGGTCACCGGCATCGACCGGGCCGCCCGGACCCTCGCCTGCGCCGACGGTACGTCGATCGGATACGACGCCCTGGTGCTGGCCACCGGCTCCAACCCGGTGCTGCCGCCGCTGCGCGGCCTGTTCACCCCCGGTCACCAGCTCCCCGAGGGCGTCCACGCGTTCCGCACCATGGACGACTGCCTGGGCCTCGGCAAGGCCGTGCGGCCCGGGGTGCGGGCGGTCGTCATCGGCGGCGGGCTGCTCGGCGTCTCCGCGGCCCGCGCGCTCGCCGTGCGCGGCGCCCAGGTGGTGCTCGCGCAGCAGGCCGAGCGGCTCATGGAGCGCCAGCTCGACCCGGACGCCTCCCGGCTGGTGCTGCGGCACCTGAGCGAGCTGGGCGTCGAGGTGCACACCGAGTGCCGGGTGCGGGACGTGCGCTGCGTCGCCGGCGCGGTCCGCTCGGTGGAGATGGCCGACGGGTACGCGCTCGACGCCGACCTCGTGGTCCTCGCCTGCGGGGTACGGCCCCGCACGGGTCTCGCCGAGCAGGCGGGCCTCGCCGTCCACAAGGGCGTCCTCGTGGACGACGAGCTGCGCACCTCCGACCCGCACGTCCACGCCATCGGCGACTGCGCCCAGCACGACGGCACGGTCTACGGCCTGGCCGCCCCGGCCCTGGAACAGGCCGACGCGCTCGCCGAGCTGCTGGCGGGCGACGCCCGTGCCCGCTACACCGGCACCCGCTCGCTGACCCGGCTGACCCTCACCGGTCCCGGCTCCCCCTTCGACCTCGCCGCGTTCGGCGAGACCGAGCCGCGCGCGGGCGACGACGTCGTGCGGATCGCCGACGCCACCCGCGGCACCTACCGCAAGGTCGTCGTCCGCGACGACCGCCTGGTCGGCGGGGTCCTCGTCGGCGAACTCGGCACCGTCGGCGCGCTCGCCCGCGCCTGGGAGACAGCGGAGCCGCTCCCCGACGACGGCCCCCTGCTCCACCTGCTCACCAACGATGGAGGCTCCTGAATGACCGCCACCCCGGGGGCCACCCCCACGATCGTGCTCGTCGGCCACGGCATGGTCGGCCAGCGCTTCCTGGAAGCGCTCGCCGAGCGCGGCCTGACCGCCACGCACCGCGTGGTCGTGCTGTGCGAGGAACCGCGCCCGGCGTACGACCGCGTCCAGCTCACCTCGTACTTCTCCGGCAGGACGCCCGAGGACCTCTCCCTGACCGACAGGGAGTTCATCAGGGACCACGGCATCGAGCTGCGTCTCGGCGACCCGGCGGAGACGATCGACCGCGAGGCACGCACCGTGACCGCCCGCTCGGGTCTGGTCGTGGACTACGACGTCCTGGTCCTGGCCACCGGCTCCTACCCGTTCGTGCCGCCGGTGCCGAACAAGGACGCCACGGGCTGTTTCGTGTACCGGACCATCGAGGACCTGCTGGCGATCGAGGAGTACGCGAGGACCCGGGCGACGACGGGTGCCGTGGTCGGCGGCGGTCTGCTGGGCCTGGAGGCCGCCGGCGCGCTCAAGGGGCTCGGACTCGACGCGCACATCGTGGAGTTCGCGCCGCGCCTGATGCCGGTGCAGGTGGACGACGGCGGTGGCGCGGCCCTGCTGCGGACCATCCGGGACATGGGCCTGACCGTCCACACCGGTGTGGGCACCCAGGAGATCGTGACGGACGACTCCGGTGCCGTCACCGGCATGAAGCTGTCCGACGGCTCCGAACTCGCCACCGACATGGTGGTGTTCAGCGCCGGCGTCCGCCCCCGCGACCAGCTGGCCCGCGACGCGGGCCTCACGGTCGGCGAGCGCGGCGGCATCGCGGTGGACGAGCAGTGCCGGACCGTCCGCGACCCGCACGTGTTCGCGATCGGCGAGTGCGCGCTGGCCGCCGACGGCCGGGTCTACGGCCTGGTCGCACCCGGCTACGAGCAGGCGGAGACGGCCGCCGCGACCATCGCGGCCGACGAAGCGGCCTTCACCGGCGCCGACCTGTCCACCAAGCTCAAGCTGCTCGGTGTGGACGTGGCCTCCTTCGGCGACGCGCACGGCACCACCGAGAACTGCCTGGACGTCGTCTACTCCGACTCCCGCGCGGGCCTGTACAAGAAGCTGGTCATCGGCGCGGACGGCACGCTGCTCGGCGGCATCCTGGTCGGCGACGCGGAAGCGTACGGCACCCTGCGCGCGCTCACCGGCTCGGTGCCGCCCGTCTCGCCCGAGTCGCTCGTCCTGCCCGCCACAGCGGGCTCGGGGGCTCAGCTCGGCCCGTCCGCGCTGCCGGACGAGGCGATCATCTGCTCCTGCCACAACGTCAGCAAGGGCACGATCCGCGGCGCGGTCACCGAGCACCGGTGCACCACCGTGCCCGAGGTCAAGAAGTGCACCAGGGCCGGTACCGGCTGCGGCAGTTGCGTGAAGGTGCTGGGCCAGCTGGTCGACGCCGAGCTGGAGGCGTCCGGCGTCGAGGTCGACAAGGGCCTGTGCGGCTGCTTCTCCCAGACCCGCGAGGAGCTGTACGAGACCGTCCTGGCCCTGCGCGTCACGTCGTACCGGGAACTGCTGGACCGCCACGGCCGCGAGGGTGCCCGGGGCGGGGACGGCTGCGAGGTGTGCAAGCCGGCCGTCGGCTCGATCATCGCCTCCCTCGCCCCGACGATCGGCGCGAGCGGCTACGTCCTGGAGGGCGAGCAGGCCGCGCTCCAGGACACCAACGACCACTTCCTCGCCAACCTCCAGAGGAACGGCTCGTACTCGGTGGTGCCGCGCATCCCCGGCGGGGAGATCGCGCCCGAGAAGCTGATCGTGATCGGCGAGATCGCCCGGGACTTCGGCCTCTACACGAAGATCACCGGCGGTCAGCGGATCGACATGTTCGGCGCCCGTGTCGAGCAGCTTCCGCTGATCTGGGCCCGGCTGGTGGACGCCGGCTTCGAGTCCGGCCACGCCTACGGCAAGTCGCTGCGCACGGTGAAGTCCTGCGTGGGCTCCACCTGGTGCCGCTACGGCGTGCAGGACTCGGTCCGGATGGCGATCGACCTGGAGCTGCGCTACCGGGGCCTCAGGTCCCCGCACAAGCTGAAGTCGGCGGTGTCCGGGTGCGCCCGCGAGTGCGCGGAGGCCCAGTCCAAGGACTTCGGGGTGATCGCCACGTCCAACGGCTGGAACCTGTACGTCGGCGGCAACGGCGGCGCCACCCCGCGCCACGCCGACCTGCTGGCCCAGGACCTGTCCGACGCCGAACTGATCCGGCTGATCGACCGGTTCCTCATGTTCTACATCCGTACGGCCGACCGTCTGGAGCGCACCAGCACCTGGCTGGAGCGCATCCCGGGGGGCCTGGAGCACGTACGGGACGTGGTGGTGCACG
The DNA here is from genome assembly GCF_014650115.1 of Streptomyces olivaceoviridis. Classification (GTDB taxonomy): domain Bacteria; phylum Actinomycetota; class Actinomycetes; order Streptomycetales; family Streptomycetaceae; genus Streptomyces; species Streptomyces olivaceoviridis. The sequence continues at coordinate 250,744 of NZ_BMUI01000001.1, forward strand.
ACTCGCTCGGCATCTGCGACGAGCTGGAGAAACTGATGCGGGCGCACGTCGCGCACTACCGCGACGAGTGGGCGGAGACGGTCAACGACCCCGAGAAGCTGGCCCGGTTCGTGTCCTTCGTGAACGCCCCGGACACCCCGGACCCGGTCGTCTCCTTCGTCCCCGAGCGCGACCAGATCAAGCCCGACCTGCCGCTGCTGAACATCGGCCTGCGGCCCGCCGACGACGTCCTGGAAGGAAGCGCCCAGCGATGACCCTGGCAGTTGAGACGACCGACCTGAAGGTCCAGCTCCAGCTGGCGGACGGCTGGTTCACGGTCTGCGACCTGAGCCTGCTGGTCCCGGGCCGCGGAGTGGCGGCCCTGCTGCCGGACGGCCGCCAGGTGGCCCTCTTCCGCGACCGCGCGGACCGGCTGTACGCCGTCGACAACCGCGACCCCTTCACCGGCGCGGCCGTCCTCTCCCGCGGCCTGACCGGCACCCACCAGGGCCGCCCGTTCGTGGCGTCCCCGCTGCTGAAGCAGCGCTTCGACCTGGTCACCGGGGAGTGCCTGGACGACGCGTCGGTGCGGGTGGCCGCGTACGAGGTGCGGGCGCTGTAGCGGTGGCGTGGGCCGGCGGGGCCTACGGACCGGGCCGCGGGCCAGGCCGGGTCGGGTCCGTGCGCAGCACGACCCGACGGCCCCGCAGCTCCCCGTTCTCCATCCGCGCGTGCGCCTCTGCGGCGGCGTCCAGCGGGAGCACCTCGACGTTCCGGGGGCGCAGCAGACCCTGCGCCAGCAGGTCGTTGACGGCGGTCGCGGCGGTGGCGAGTTCGACGGTCGTCGCGTGCGAGATGACGAAGCCCACGACGGAGCCGCCGTTCATGTACAGCGGTCCGGCGGGCAGCACGGGCCGGGTCCCGGCACCGGCGAGCAGCACCACCCGGCCCCGGCGGGCGAGCAGCCCGACCGAGGTCTCCAGGTCGTTCACGCCCGCCGTGTCCAGGTACACGTCGACACCGGCCGGCGCCGCCCGGCGGATCCTCCCGGTCAGCTCCGGGTCGCGGTAGTCGAACACCTCGGCCGCGCCCGACTCGGCGCAGTACCCGGCGTCCCGTGCCGCGGCCGTGGCGAGGACCCGGGCCCCCGCCCGCGCGGCGAACGTCACCAGGGCGCTGCCGACGTTGCCCGCGGCGCCCGCGACCAGCACGGTCTCGCCGAGGCGGAGCCGGCCGTGGACGAACAGGGCGAGGTACGCGGTGGCGGCCGGGTGCAGCGCGGCCACGGCGAGGTCCGGGTCGACGCCGTCGGGCAGGGGGTAGAGCCGGTCGGCCGCCACCACCGCCTGCTCGGCCGCCGCGCCCTGCCGCCCCTCGTGCCCGAGGCTGTTGCACCACACGCGGTCGCCGGCCCGGAAGCCGGTCACGCCGGGTCCCGCCCGCGCGACCGTCCCCACCAGGTCACGGCCGATGACGAACGGGAAGTCCACGGCCGTACGGAAGACCCCCGACCGGACGAAGGCGTCCACCGGGTCCACGGCGGTGGAGAGCACGTCCACCAGGACGTCGGTCGGGCCGGGGCGGGGCGCGGGCAGCTCGCCGTACCGGATGACGTCCGGGGGACCCAGTTCCTGGATGTACGCGGCACGCATGGCCTTCCATGCTGCCACCGGGGGCCGGAACGCGCGCGGGCGTCCGGTGACCGACGCCGATTCTTGACCGAACGGTTCAGACGAACCTACGCTGCCCGCATGGCCAGGACCAAGGAATTCGACCCCGACGCAGCGCTCCAGTCGGCCCTGGAGCTGTTCTGGCGGCGCGGCTACGAGGCGACGTCGATGGCCGACCTGGTCGGGCACCTGGGCATCGGCAGGGCCAGCCTGTACGCCACCTTCGGCAGCAAGCACGAGCTGTACCTGCGGGCCCTGGACCGGTACGCGCGGACGCAGGACCCGGCGCTGACGCGCGAGCTGTCCCGGCCCGGCCCGGTACTGCCGGCCGTGCGCGCGCTGGTCCGGCGGTTCGCCGCCGAGGCCGCCGCCGAGGCGACCCGGGAGCAGGGCTGCCTGGTCACCAACACGGCGGTCGAACTGGCTCCGCACGACCGCGAGGCCGCCCGCCGGGTGGAGCGCAGCTGGGACACCGTTGAGACCCTGCTGCACTCCGCCCTCGTGCGCGCCCGGGCGCAGGGCGAACTGGCCGGGGACCGCGACCCGCTGACCCTCGCGCGCATGCTGCTGGTCCTGCTCCAGGGCCTGCGGGTGGTCGGCAAGGCCTCGGCGGACCCGGCCAGGGTCCGGGACGCGGCGGAGCAGGCCCTGGCCCTGCTGGACTGACAGCGCGCCCGCGCGGGTCCCGCCGTTCTGCACGACCTCAAACTGAACCGTTCGGTCAAGAAAAGGGAACCTCATGACGCACCGCTTCACCGGCCGGACCGCCCTCGTCACCGGCGCCGGCTCCGGCATCGGCCGCGGGGTGGCCCTCGCCCTGGCCCGGGAGGGCGCCCGGGTCGTCGTCGCCGGCCGGCGCCGGGACCCGCTGGACGAGACCGTGGCGCTGATCGAGGCCGAGGGCGGCAAGGGGCTCGCCGTCACCGCCGACGTCTCCCGCGCCGACGACCTGCGGGCCCTGGTGGACGCCGCCGTGGACCGGTTCGGCTCGCTGGACGTGGCCGTGAACAACGCCGGGGTGCTCCAGGGCCGGGGGCGGTCCGTGGGCGACCTGGCCGAGGAGGAGTGGCGCCGGATGCTCGACATCAACGTCACCGGTGTCCTCCTCGCCCTCCAGGCCGAGATCGCGCGGATGCGGACCCAGCCGAGCGGCGGTGCCATCGTGAACATCGCCTCCCGGATCGGCGTGCACAGCCGGCTGCCCGGCACCGCCGGCTACGCGGTCAGCAAGGCGGCCGTCTCCGTCCTCACCCGCGCCGCCGCCCTGGACCACATCGCCGACGGCGTGCGCATCAACGCCGTCAGTCCGGGCCCCACCGCCACGGACATGTCGTTCCGGGACGGGGAGACCGAGGCCGGCCGGGACGCGCGCATGCGCACCGAGGTGCCGCTCGGCCGGGTCTCCACCGTCGCCGAGGTGGCCGCCGCCGTGCTGTACCTGGCCTCGGACGACGCGGCCTCGGTGGTCGGCGCCGACCTGGTGGTCGACGGCGGCGCCACGGCCTGAACCCCGGCTCCCGTCAGTCGATCCCGGACCGCTCCACCCCGGCCACGATCCAGCGCTGGAAGCACAGGAACACCAGGAGCAGCGGCAGGATCGACACCGCCGCCGCGACGAACAGCTCGTGCAGCCGCACGACCTGGGCGGTGGTGAACGAGGACAGGGCCACCTGCACCGTCCAGGCGCTCTGGTCCTGCCCGATCACCAGCGGCCACAGGAAGGAGTTCCACGCGCCGAGGAACACGATGGTCCCGACGGCCGCGAACACCGGACGGGCGCCCGGCACGACGACGAGCCAGTACGTCCGCCAGTACCCGAGCCCGTCCACCTGCGCCGCGTCCTCCAGCTCACGGGGGAAACCGAGGAAGTACTGCCGGAAGACGAAGCAGGCGAAGGCCGGGAACAGCGTCGGCACGATCAGCCCGCGCAGGGTGGAGATCCAGCCGAGGGACGACACCAGCACGAAGCTGGGCACGAAGGTGACGGCCGCCGGGACCAGCAGGGTGCCCAGGACGGCGTAGAAGACCTTGTTCGCGTGGCGGTAGGGGATGCGGGCGAGGCCGTAGCCCGCGAGGGAGGCGAGGAGCAGGGTGCCGAGGGTCGTGGCGACGGCGATCAGCGCGGAGTTGAGCAGGGACCGGGCGAAGGGCACGGACGGGTCGGCGAACAGCTCGCCGACGTTCCCCCACCGCACCTGGCGGGGGAAGAAGGTCCACTCGGGGGAGGTGATGTCCTCCTCGCCGGCCAGCCCGTTGCGCACGAGCAGGTAGAAGGGGACCAGGAAGAGCAGGGCGAGCGCGATCAGCAGCACCAGCCGCAGCGCCCGCCCGGCCCGCACCAGGGCGTCATCCATCGGCGTCCGTCCTCCCCAGCCGCAGCCAGCGGGCCTGCCCCAGCGTGACGACGGCGATGACCAGCGCGAGGATCACCGCGCCCGCGCTGCCGAGCCCGAGGTTCTGCCCCTGCCCGAGGGCGGTGTAGTAGAGGTAGACCAGCGGCGGCCTGGCGTACGGCGGATACCCCCGGGCGTCGGACAGCAGGTTGTAGAACTCGTCGAAGGCCTGGAAGGCGTTGATGACGAGCAGCAGCACCACCGCGACCGAGGTGGCCCGCAGCTGGGGCAGGGTGATGTGCCGCAGCACCGTCCAGCCGGGCCGGGCCCCGTCCACGGCCGCCGCCTCGTACAGCGCCGGGTCGATCCGCTGGAGCCCGGCGAGGAACAGGATCATGTAGAACCCGGCCTGGAGCCACAGCCGTACGGTGACGATGACCAGCCAGTACCAGGGCGGATCGGTGGTGGACAGCCAGGCGACGGGGTCGCCGCCGAACCACCCCAGCACGCTGTTGGCCAGCCCGAACCGGACCCCGCTGAAGAGCGACATCTTCCAGATGAGCGCGGCCACGACGTAACTGCACGCGGCCGGCAGGAAGAACACGGACCGGAAGAAGGCCCGAGCGGTCCGGAGGCGATTGACCATCAGGGCGAGGGAGAGGGAGAAGACGTAGGTGACGGGCACGATGAAGGCCGTGAAGACGAGGAACGTCCTCAGGCTGTCCACGAACGCCCGGTCCCGCAGCATGGCCGTGTAGTTGTCCAGCCCGACGAAGCGCGTGGGCGTCACCGTGTTGTGCGCGTCGAAGAAGCTGAGCGTCACGCTCCACAGCAGCGGGACGTACGTGAACAGCGCGAGCCCGAGCGCGAACGGCCCGACGAACACCCAGAACCACAGCGCCCCGCGCCGCCTCACGACGTCTTCTTCACACGGTCGAGTTCGGCCGACACCTTCCGCACGACGGCCCGCAGTTCCCGCTCCGGACCGGCCCCGTCCTTGATGATCCGGCTGAGCGCGTCCTGGTAGGCGGTCTGGCTCGCCGGGGTCCACAGCAGCGGCTGGGCGTAGCCGTGGTCGGTGGTGAAGCGGACGGCGTCGGCGGCCGGACCGTCCTTGAGGGCGGTGGCCTTCTCGGCGAGGGAGATCCGGGCGGGGATGTGGAATCCGTAGGAGAGCGCGAAGTCCTCCTGGTAGTCGGTGCGTTCGACCCAGAGCCACTGCACGTACCGTGCGGCCGTCTCCTTGTGCCGGCTGCGGGCGCTGACGGCGGCGCCGTACGCCCCGACGGGCACGGAAGGCCGCCCCTGGCTGCCGTCCCGCGGGAAGGGCAGCACCCCGAAATCGTCACCGAGTTCCTCGCGGACCCGCGGCAGCGCCCACAGCCCGGTCCACTGCATCGCGGTCAGCCCCTGCACGAAGGCGGACGGGTCCGCCCAGTCGCTGGGCGCGCCGAGGAGCAGGGACTTGTCGGCGTACAGCCGGTGCAGCTTGCCGAGGGTGCGGGCGGCGGCGGGATCGTCGAAGCCGACCTCGCCGTCGTCGCCGACGAACCGGAATCCGGCCGCGTAGAGGGGGGTCCCCCCGAGCACGCCCGCTCCCCCGTCGTTCCCGAGGAAGAGCCCCTTCACCTTGTCGCCGGTGAGCCGGTGCGCGGCGTCCACCAGGGCGTCGAGGGTGGTGGGCGGCTCGACACCGGCGTCCTCCAGCAGGCTCTTGCGGTAGTAGAGCATCTGCATGTCGATGACCTGCGGAATGGCGTACACCCTGCCGTCGTGGGTCTTCGGCGTGAGCACGGCCGGATTGAAGTCGTCCTTCACCTTGGCCACCAGCTCGGTGAGGTCGAGCACCTGCCCGCCCCGGATCTGGTCGAGGGTGGGCCCGTTGACCTCGAAGACATCGGGCCCGGAGTCGGTGAGCAGCGCGGCGGCGGTCTGCTGGTCGTAGTTCCCCGGCCGCCACTGCACCGAGACGCGCGCCTTCTTGAAGCCGGCGGCGTACCGCCGCACGGCCCGCTCGGTGCCGGGCTCCCCGTACTGGTGGTACCACTGCGCCAGCTCCGGCCCCGAACCACCGCCGCCCCGGCCGGTGTTGGACCCGCAGGCCGTGAGCACCCCGGCACCCACGCCTGCGGCCAGCAGATCCCTACGCCTGATCGTCATCGTGCCCCCTGACGTCCGTCACCGATGCACGGCCCAACGATCAACCATGCCCGCCGATTACGAAAGACGAGTTGCGGCCGTGTGTCACCGGGTCCGGCCGAGCCCGGACGCCGGCAGGTCCGAGAGGTCCCACAGCCGGGCGGTCCCGCTTTCGTCCGACGCCACCAGGTGACGTCCGTCCGGGCTGAAGCTGATCTTCGAGACGTCGTCCTCGCAGCCTTCGAGCAGGGCGATCTCCGCACGCAGACGCATGTCCCACAGGCGAACGGTCCGGTCGCGGCCCCCGACGGCCAGGAGGGAGTCGTCCGCGCTGAACGCCACCGCCTCCAGCGCGTCCTCGTCCTCGCCCAGGAGAGGGCGGCCCGTGCGCAGGACAGCGGCCCTCTCGGCCTGGTCCATGTCCCAGATCTCGATGTCCGGGCTGTGGCCCACCGCGGCCATCAGGCTGCCGTCGGAGGTGAAGGCGAAGCGGGACAACACCGTTCCGTGGCTTTCCGTGGCGATCCGCTGGAACCGGTCGCCGATGTGAAGGTTCCAGCTGCGTTTCCTCCCCGAGCGCCTGCCGAAACACGCCACCGGCACACCCTGGGGGGAGATGCCCCACGAGGCCAGCCCGTCGGTCATGCCGTTCACGCCGGGAAACCGGAACGGAGCCTGTCGTTCGCCCGTGAGCGCGGACCAGCAGTCCGGCCCGTCGTGCCCGAACGCGGTGACCACTTGACCACCGCACTCCACCCGGCGCACGTAGGCCATGGCGGGTCGCCCGTGTTCCGGACGTTCCCCGATGGTCCTCAGGACGGTATCGGCTCGCACGTCCCAGATCACCGTCTCGTTGAGGAACGGGAAGTGGATCGCCAGCAGTGCGGGGGTGACGAATTCCAGACCGAGAACCTCGCTGTCCTCGGCGAAGGTCGCGATCTCCTTACGGCTGGGCCACTCCTCGACCCGCACGGAGGTGAGGGTGTCCTTGTAGGCGATCAGCGAGCCGTTCTGGCTGAACTCCGCGTAATCGGCGTCCAGGAAAACCGGCTCGGTGAACGTCTTCACAGTGCGCGAGGGACCTTCCTCCCCCGCTTCCACGGGCCGGTGCGCCCTCCGCATCAATTCCCGCGCGGCGGCATTGCAGGAAGTGACCTCACCGTCGGACGGCGAGTACTGGAAGCAACCGACACCGAGATCGTCCGCGCAGTCCAGGGCCGCCTTCGTGTACCCGGAGTTCGAGAAGAAGAGCATCTCTCCCTCCCGGCGGCCCCGCGCACCGAACAATTGCTGTATCAGATTCGGTGCGATGGCCCGGCCGTGGAACTTGACCTGCCCGTACACGCCGGGCCCATCGATGTCGAGTCCCCTGTCCGCGCCGCCCGGCGTCCGCCGCGCTCCGGTGAAACCGAGCCACCGGGCCCACTCCAAGGCGTTCTCCTCCGCGTCCTCCCAGTCCGATACGGGACGCGGCCGAGGACGCGGCAGTACCCGCGTCGCCTTGTCGTTCATCGTCGTTCTCCCGGCTCTCTCGGACTCCGCCCTTGAATGATCGACTGATCATAGGAAAGGCGGGCGGCAGGCCGGCTCGCACACCACCGCGCAGAGGGGCGACACCCCCCGCACTGGGGTGCCGCCCCTCCTCTTTCGTGCGCCGGGGCCGCCGCCGATCGGTGAGGGTCGGGGACCGACGGCGGCTCCGGGGACCGGGTGGGTCAGCGGTGGTCGCTGCCCGCCGACTGGGTGGCCGCGCGGCCCGCTTCCAGGCGGGCGACCGGGATGCGGAACGGGGAGCAGGAGACGTAGTCCAGGCCGGCCTCGTGGAAGAAGTGGACCGACTCCGGGTCACCGCCGTGCTCGCCGCAGACGCCGAGCTTGAGGTCGGGGCGCGTCCGGCGGCCCGCCTCGGCCGCCGCCTTCACCAGGGAGCCGACGCCGTCCTTGTCGATCGTCTCGAACGGGCTGACGCCGAAGATGCCCTTCTCCAGGTACGCCGTGAAGAACGAGGCCTCCACGTCGTCCCGGCTGAAGCCCCACACCGTCTGGGTCAGGTCGTTCGTGCCGAAGGAGAAGAACTCCGCCGCCTCGGCGATCTGACCGGCCGTGAGGGCCGCTCGCGGCAGCTCGATCATCGTGCCGATCGCCAGCTTCAGCTTCGTACCGGTCGCCGCCTCGACCTCGGCGATGACCCGGTCCGCCTCCTCGCGGACGATCTCCAGCTCCTGGACCGTACCGACCAGCGGGATCATGATCTCCGCACGCGGGTCGCCCTTGGCCGTCTTGCGCTCGGCCGCCGCTTCCGCGATGGCGCGGACCTGCATGGTGAACAGGCCGGGGATGACCAGGCCCAGGCGTACGCCGCGCAGGCCCAGCATCGGGTTCTGCTCGTGCAGGCGGTGTACGGCCTGGAGCAGGCGCAGCTCGTTCTCGTGCGGCTCCTGGCGGGACTCCGCCAGGGCCACGCGGACGGAGAGTTCCGTGATGTCCGGGAGGAACTCGTGCAGCGGCGGGTCCAGCAGACGGATCGTCACCGGGAGGCCGTCCATCGCCTCGAAGAGTTCGACGAAGTCCTTCTTCTGCAAGGGCAGCAGGGCCTTCAGGGACTCCTCGCGCTCCTCCTGCGTGTCGGCCAGGATGAGGCGTTCGACCAGCTCACGGCGGTCGCCGAGGAACATGTGCTCCGTGCGGCACAGGCCGATGCCCTGGGCGCCGAAGCGGCGCGCCCGCAGCGCGTCCTCGGCGTTGTCCGCGTTGGCGCGCACCCGCAGCCGGCGCTTGCGGTCGGCGAAGGCCATCATGCGGTGGACCGCCTCGACCAGCTCGTCGGCGTCGTCGGCGCCCGGGTGCATACGGCCCTCGAAGTACTCCACGACGGGAGAGGGGACGACCGGGACCTCGCCCAGGTAGACCTTGCCGGACGAGCCGTCGATGGAGATCAGGTCGCCCTCCTCCACGACGTGTCCGCCGGGGACCGTCATACGGCGGCGCTTGGTGTCGACCTCCAGCTCCTCCGCGCCGCAGACACAGGTCTTGCCCATGCCGCGGGCGACCACGGCCGCGTGGGAGGTCTTGCCGCCGCGGGAGGTGAGGATGCCCTCGGCCGCGATCATGCCGTCCAGGTCGTCGGGGTTGGTCTCCCGGCGGACCAGGATCACCTTCTCGCCCGAGCGGGACCACTTCACCGCCGTGTACGAGTCGAAGACCGCCTTGCCGACCGCCGCGCCCGGCGAGGCCGCGATGCCCCGCGCGACCTGCTCGACCTTCGCCTGCTCGTCGAAGCGCGGGAACATCAGCTGGGCGAGCTGGGCGCCGGTGACGCGCTGGAGCGCCTCCGTCTCGTCGATGAGGCCCTGGTCCACCAGCTGGGTGGCGATGCGGAAGGCCGCGCCCGCCGTGCGCTTGCCGACGCGCGTCTGGAGCATCCAGAGCTGGCCGCGCTCGATGGTGAACTCGATGTCGCAGAGATCCCTGTAGTGGTTCTCCAGGGTCTCCATGATCCGCATGAGCTGGTCGTACGACTTCTTGTCGATCCGCTCCAGCTCGGCGAGCGGCACGGTGTTGCGGATGCCCGCGACCACGTCCTCGCCCTGGGCGTTCTGGAGGTAGTCGCCGTAGACGCCCTGGTGGCCGGAGGCGGGGTCGCGGGTGAAGGCGACGCCGGTGCCGGAGTCGGGGCCCAGGTTGCCGAAGACCATCGAGCAGACGTTGACGGCCGTGCCCAGGTCGTGCGGGATGCGCTCCTGACGGCGGTACAGCTTGGCGCGGTCGCCGTTCCAGGAGTCGAAGACCGCCTTGATGGCGAGGTCCATCTGCTCGCGCGGGTCCTGCGGGAAGTCCCGGCCGGCCTCCTTCTTGACGATCTTCTTGAAGGTGGTGACCAGCTTCTTCAGGTCCGCGGCCTCCAGGTCGGTGTCGACCGTGACCTTCTTGGCCGCCTTCGCCTTGTCCAGGGCTTCCTCGAAGAGGTCGCCGTCGACGCCGAGGACGGTCTTGCCGAACATCTGGACGAGGCGGCGGTAGGAGTCCCAGGCGAACCGCTCGTCGCCGGCCTGGGCCGCCAGGCCCTGCACCGACTTGTCCGACAGACCGATGTTCAGGACCGTGTCCATCATGCCGGGCATGGAGAACTTGGCGCCGGAGCGGACGGAGACCAGCAGCGGGTCGTCGGCCTGGCCGAGCTTCTTGCCCATCTTCGCTTCGAGGGCTTCGAGGTGCGCACTCACCTCGTCACGCAAGTCCGCGGGCTCCTCGCCGCTCTCCAGGTAGACCTTGCAGGCCTCCGTGGTGATCGTGAAGCCGGGAGGGACCGGGAGACCCAGGTTGGTCATCTCGGCGAGATTGGCACCCTTGCCGCCGAGCAGGTCCTTGAGGTCCTTGTTGCCCTCGGTGAAGTCGTAAACGAACTTCGCTGCCTGGGGTTCTTTGTTTTCCGACACGGGTCTCGACTCCTTGAGGCCACGGTGGCTGCCCTGATGGCCAGGAACATACCCAGATCGAAGGTGCCTGGGTACGTCCACTTGCGCGTCATGCGCCTGTAACCACTCGTCCGCCAGCGGATCGAAAGTCAAGGCTTGGCAAGCGAAGCCGGCCGTATGTTTTCACTTCTTGAAGACGGCAGCACTCACAGGTGCGGTTTTCCGCTCAAATGAGCGAGCCCCGGCACGATTGATTTCGATCGATGAACGATCAAGGGGTGGCACCGAGTGCCACCCCTTGAGGAAGTGCAGCCGTGCATGATCCGCTCATCTGAGCGCTACCCTTATCAAGGGTGGCGAGAATCACGCTGCCACAGACCGCTCCGTTTCACCATGCGGACCGCTCGGCGGACGCCCGCCGGCGACGGAAACACCGCTGTCACACACCCATCTCCGACAGCCGCTGCTCCACCCGGTCCGGCGCGTACAGGTGCTCCACCACCAGCGCGCCGGCGCCGATCAGCCCGGCCCGATCGCCGAGCCGCGAGGTGACGACGTCCAGGTGGGCCGTGGAGCGGGGCAGCGCCCGCTGGTAGAGCAGCTCGCGCACGCCGGTCAGGAAGGGCGTTCCGGCCAGATCACCCGCGATCATCAGCACGCCCGGGTTGAGCAGGGTGACGACCGTGGCCAGCACGTCCCCGACCTGCCGCCCGGCCTCCCGGGCCAGCGCGGCGGCCTCCGGGTGCCCGGCGGCCAGCAGGTCCCGCACGTCCGAACCGGAGGCGGCCGGCACCCCGGACGCGGCCAGCCGGCGGGCCACGGCGCCCCCGCTCGCGACCGCCGCGAGACAGCCGTACGAGCCGCACCGGCACAGCGCGTCGGCGCCGACCCTGATGTGCCCGATGTCGCCGGCGCCGCCGTCGACGCCCCGGTAGATCGAGCCGTCCACGACCACCCCGGCCCCGATGCCGGTGGAGACCTTGACCAGTACGAAGGCCGTGCAGCCGGGGTGTCCGGTGCGCTGTTCGCCGTACGCCATGAGGTTGGCGTCGTTGTCGACCAGGACCGGGACCGCGGGGGCCCCGGTGCGGTCGGTGAGGGCGCGGGAGAGACGGCCCCGTATGTCGTAGCCGTCCCAGCCCGGCATGATCGGCGGCTGGACCACCCGGCCGGTCTCGCTGTCCACCGGGCCCGGCACCGCCAGCCCGATCCCGCACACCTCCCCGGCGCTGCGCCCCGCTTTGGCCAGCAGCTCGGCGAACCAGTGGCCCAGCTCGCCCAGCACGGCGTCGGGGCCGTCCTCGACCACCAGCGTGCCGGCCTGCTCGGCGAGGATCTCGCCGGTCAGGGTGAGGACGGCCGCGCGGGCGTGCCGGGTGTCCAGGTCGGCGGCGAGGACCACCGCGTGGGAGCCGTCGAACTCCAGGGTGACGGACGGGCGTCCGCCGAGCGGCGAGCCGACCGGGCCGCCGGCGCCCTCGCGCAGCCAGCCCGCCCGGAACAGCCGGTCCAGGCGCTGGCCGACGGTGGCCCGGGACAGTCCGGTCGCCTGCTGGAGCGCGCCGCGTGTCACGGCCCGCCCGCTGCGCACCAGTTCGAGCAGATCGCCGGCGCCCGCCTGGCTCCCGCTCTTGCCGGTCCTTCCCGGACGTCCGGTCATGCGCACCCCCTTGTGCTTCTCCAGTCTGCATTACATATTGAGTTTTGCGTGTTAAATAGACGTAACCCTACGGTGGCCGGGGCAGAACCGCGTCGGCCGGACGTCTTCGGGGAGCCCCGAGTGGATCGCACCGCCCAGCTCACTGCCCGTTCCACCCCGTACGAGACGGCATACGACCCACCGGCCACGGCCACCACCCCGGCCACGACGACGTCCCTGCGCGCGAGGGCCGCCCGGGTGCTGGAGGCGAACTGGACCGGCGCCTCGACGGTGCCCTCCCTCGACCTGTATCCGCACCAGTGGTCCTGGGACTCCGCGTTCATCGCCATCGGGCTGCGGCACGTCTCGCCGCGGCGGGCCCAGACGGAACTGGAGACGCTGCTCGCGGCCCAGTGGGACGACGGTCGCGTCCCGCACATCGTGTTCAACCCCTCCGTACCGCTCGACGCGTACTTCCCGGGCCCCGACTTCTGGCGCTCCGCCACCGCCGGGCGCCCGGCGGGCGCCCCGCGCACGCTACAGACCTCCGGCATCGTGCAGCCACCGGTGCACGCGCTGGCGGCCTGGCTGGTGCACCGCGCCGACCCCGAACTGTCCCGGGCCCGCGGCTTCCTGGCCCGCGTCCACCCACGGCTGGCCGCCTGGCACCGGTACCTGCTGCACCGCCGGGACCTGGGCGGCGCCGGGCTGGTGTCCGTGGTCCACCCCTGGGAGCAGGGCATGGACAACAGCCCCTGCTGGGACGCCCCGCTGGCCCGGATCACCCCGGCCCCGGCCCGCTCCTTCCGCCGCGCCGACCTCGACCACGGCGCGGCCGAGGACCGGCCGACGGATCTGGACTACGGGCGGTACGTGCGGCTGGCCGCGGACTACCGGGACGCCGGGTACGCCGACGGGGGCGGGGAGTTCGCCGTGGAGGACCCGGCGTTCAACGCCCTCCTCATCGCCTCCGAGCACGCGCTCGCCCTGATCGCCGAGGAACTGGGCGCGACCGGCTCCGCCCGCCGGGCCCGCGCGCGGCGGCTGACGGCGACGCTGGTGGAGCGGCTGTGGGACGCGGAGACGGGGATGTTCCTGTGCCGGGACCTGCGGGCCGGGGGCACCCTCTCCGGGCACGGTACCTCCGGTTCCGGGGCCGAGGGCGAGCCGCGTGTCCCCGGTTCCCGTCTCCTTCCCGAGCGCGCCGTCTCCGGCCTGGTGCCGTTGATCCTGCCCGGTCTCCCCCGCGACATCGCCGCCGCCCTCGTCCGCACCCTGCGCGGACCGCACTTCTCGGTCGGTGACCGCACCCGGCTCGCGCCCAGTTACGACCTCCTCGGCGAGGCCTTCGACCCGCACCGCTACTGGCGCGGACCGGCGTGGTTCAACACGAGCTGGCTGCTGGAGCGCGGCCTGCGCACGCATGGCGAGACGGCGGCGGCCGAGGCCCTGCGCCGGGCGGTGCTGGACCTCGCCGACGCCACCGATTTCGCGGAGTACGTCGACCCGTACACCGGCGCGCCCTGCGGAGCCACCGGCTTCGGCTGGACGGCGGCCCTCGCGCTCGACCTGTGCCACCGGCCGGCCGTGCGGCACGAGCGTCAACATCTGGACAAGAGCACACAAAGAGTCGTACCCCCCACGGACACCGGAACGTTCGACAGGAGTGACAGAGGAGGTCACCGGGGATGACGGACCGGCATCATCTGCTCGTGCACGGCGCCACCTTCGCCGCCGTGGGCGACCGCGGCGACATCAGCGGGGTGCGGGGCGGCAGCTCCCCGGACGGGTTGTTCGTCCGGGACGCCCGGCACCTCAGCCGCTGGCAGCTCACCCTCGACGGTGCGGTGCCCGAGGTGCTCACCCCGGTCACGGACGGGGACGAGACCCGCTGCGTGCTGGTCCCGCGCGGCGGCCGGCAGGAGCCCCCGGCGTACACCCTCTTCCGTGAACAGGCCGTCGGCGACAGCTCGTTCGTGGAGTCGGTGAAGGTCACCAGCAACCGCCCGGTGCCCACCACCGTACGGCTCGCGCTCACCGTCGACGCCGACTTCACCGACCAGTTCGAACTCCGCTCCGACCACCGCACCTACGCCAAGCCCGGCGCCCTGCGCTCCCGCGAGGTCCTCCCCGACGGCATCGAGTTCACCTACCGGCGCGCCGAGTGGCGGTCCTGTACGACGATCACGGCCGACCCGGCCCCCGACGCCGTGGAGGAGACCGGCACCGGCGCCCGCCGCCTGGTGTGGACCCTGGAAATCGCACCCCACGGCACGACCGAGCTGCTGCTGCGGGTGATCGCCCGCCCGCACGGCGAGAAGCGCGCCCTGCGCGTACCCCGCGACCCCGCCGCCGTACAGGAACACCTCCTCGCGGAGGAAGCCCGCTTCATGGAGGGCGTGGCCTTCCCGACCGGCTGGCCGGAGCTGGCCGCCGCCTGCGCCCGGGGCCTCGCCGACCTGGCGGCGCTCCAGGTCCCGGCCACCGGGCCGGACGGCGAGGACCTGCGCGTACCGGCGGCCGGCGCCCCCTGGTTCCTCACGCTGCTCGGCCGCGACGCGCTCCTCACCTCGCTGTTCGTCCTGCCGTACCACCCCCGGCCGGCCGCCGCCACGCTCCTCGCCCTGGCCGCGACCCAGGCCACCGGCTCCGGCCGGTCCCCGGTCGCCCAGCCCGGCAAGATCGTGCACGAGGTACGGCACGGCGAGCTGGCGCACTTCGGCCAGGTGCCGTTCGGCCGCTACTACGGCTCGGTCGACGCCACCCCGCTGTTCCTGATCCTGCTCGGCGCGTACGTCGAGCGGACGGGGGACACGGAGCCCGCCCGGCGCCTGGAGCCGCACGCGCGGGCCGCCGTCGGCTGGATGCTCGACCACGGCGGCCTGACCTCGCGCGGCTATCTCGTCTACCGCGCCGACGAGGGCGGCCTCGCCAACCAGAACTGGAAGGACTCCCCCGGCGCGATCTGCTGCGCCGACGGCACCCGGCCCACCGGCGCGGTGATGGCGGCGGGCGCCCAGGGCTACGCGTACGACGCTCTGCGCCGCACGGCCGGGCTGGCCCGGACGGTGTGGGGCGACGAGACATACGCCGCGCTGCTGGAACAGGCGGCGGCCGACCTCCGCGACCGTTTCCAGCGGGACTTCTGGATGCGGGAGCAGTGCTTCCCGGCGCTGGCGCTGGACGGGCAGGGCCGGCAGATCGACGCGCTGGCGTCCGACGCCGGGCATCTGCTGTGGTCGGGGCTGCTGGACAAGGAGTACGGCGAGGTGGTGGGCCGGCGGCTGCTGGAGCCGGACTTCTTCTCGGGCTGGGGCGTCCGCACGGTGGCCTCCGGCCAGGCCGCGTACCACCCGCTGTCGTATCACCGGGGGTCCGTCTGGCCCCATGACAACGCGCTGATCGCCCTGGGCCTGGCGCGGTACGGGCTGCACGACGAGGCCCGTACGGTCGCCCATGCGCTGATCGACGCGGCGACGGTGGGCGGGCACCGGTTGCCGGAGGTGCTGGCGGGGTACGGGCGGGCTCCGCACGGTGCGCCGGTGCCGTATCCGCACGCGTGCGGGCGGGGGGCGCGGTCCGCCGCCGCGCCGCTCGCCCTGCTGACGGCTGTCGGGGGCGCCTGAGGGGGTGGGGGTCCGGCTGTGGGGCGCGTGCGGGTCCGCGGGCGGGTGTTCGCGCGGACCCGCACGCGCCCCTGCGGGGGAGCTGACGTGTCGTCGGCTGTGTTGACCAGGTGTTTGCCCGGCCCTCGTGAACGGTGCTTCCCCGTGGGCCGTACGGAAGGGCATGAGCGCGCTCCCGTCTGCCTCTGCCGAGGACGTGACCGAAGAGGTCACCGAACCCGCCGCACGCACGTTCCGCCGCCCCTGGGCCGCATGGCCGGCGTGGCGCAGGCACTGGCGGGAGGGCCATCCCGAGGTGGCACGGGCCCTGTCCGTGACCGTCACCGTGCTCGCCGCCGCGCTGGTCGTCGCCGCGCTGGTGATGCCGAACACGGTCGTCCGGCTGGGGCCCGCGGAGTTCCTCCGCATACCGGCCGAGGCCGTCGTCGGGGCGGCCGTGCTGCTCGCGCTGCCGCGGCGGCCCCGGGTGGTGCTGGCGGCGGTGTCCGGGGTGCTGCTCGGGGCCGTGACCGTGCTCAACGCGCTGGACATGGGGTTCGACCAGTACCTCGGCCGCGACTTCAACGTCGTCCTGGACTGGGGGCTGTTCGGGGACGCGGAGTCGTACCTGGAGGACTCCCTCGGGCGGACGGCCACCCTCGCCGCCGTGGCCGGGCTGATCGTGGTCGTCCTGCTGCTCTTCGTGCTGCTGGCCCTGGCCGTGGTCCGGCTGAGCGGCCTCCTCGCCCGGCACCCCGGCACCGCGACCCGCGGCACCCTGGTCGCCGGGGTCGTCTGGATCACCTGTTCCTCGCTCGGGCTCCAGGTGGCGGGCGTGCCGATCGCCTCGGACCGCACCGCGACCGCGCTGAAGGTCCAGGCCCGCCGGGTCTCGGACACGCTGAAGGACGAGGCGGAGTTCCGGAAGGTGGCCCGGGTCGACGCGTTCGGGAACACGCCGGGCAGTGAACTGGTCCCCGACCTGCGCGGCAAGGACGTGATCTTCACCTTCGTCGAGAGCTACGGCCGCAGTGCGATCGAGGACCCGGTCATGGCGCCCGGCGTGGACCGGACGCTCGACGTCCGCACCAAGGCCCTGGCCAAAGCCGGCTTCCACGCCAAGAGCGGCTGGCTGACCTCGGCGACGTACGGCGGGAGCAGCTGGCTCGGCCACTCCACCACCATGTCGGGCCTGTGGATCAGCAATCAGCAGCGCTACCGCACGGTGATGGCCGGCGACCACCTCAGCCTGACGGAGGCGTTCAGGAAGACCGGCGCGTTCGACACGGTGGGGGTCATGCCGGGCGTGCAGAAGGGCTGGCCGGAGCAGAAGTGGTACGGCCTGGACAAGGTCTACAACGCCTTCCAGCTCGGCTACCGGGGGCCGAAGTTCAGCTGGTCGACCATGCCCGACCAGTACGCGCTCCAGCAGTACCAGGAACGGGTGCACAGCAAGCGGCCGGCCGGCGGCAAGGCACGGATGTCCCTGCTCATCCTGACGTCCAGCCACCAGCCCTGGGCGCCCATCCCGAAGAGGGTGGGCTGGGACCAGCTCGGTGACGGCTCGGTCTTCGAGGGCATCCAGGCGGCGGGGAACAAGCCGGCCGACGTCATCGCCGACACCACCAGGTCCCGCGAGGAGTACGGCAAGTCGGTCCAGTACTCGGTGACCGCGCTGACCGAGTGGCTGGAGCGGTACGGCACCGAGGACACGGTGCTGGTCTTCCTCGGCGACCACCAGCCGATCGCCCGGGTCAGCGGCAACCACGCCAGCCGGGACGTGCCGGTGTCGATCGTCGCCAAGGACCCCAGGATGCTGGACAGGATCGCCGACTGGCACTGGACGGACGGGCTCCGCCCCGCCCACGACGCCCCGGTGTGGAAGATGAGCTCCTTCCGCGACCGCTTCCTGACGGCCTACGGCTCGACTCCCCACCCGAAGAAGAACTGACGGCCCCTGCCGGCCGACGGAGGGCCGGGGTCCAGGGGCCGGGTCCAGGGACGGAGCCCCAGGGACGGTCAGCCGCCCGACGTGTCGAGCTCCGCCTCCTCGGTGATCCCGGAGCAGTCGTACGGATCCTTCAGCCACCCGTCCGGCAGCACCACCCGGTTGTTGCCGGACGTACGCCCCCGCGGCCCCTCCGCGCCGACCGGCCACGCCTGATCCAGGTCCAGCTCGTCCAGCCCCGCCCGCAGTTCCTGGAGGGACGACGTGATCGCGAGCCGCTTGCGCATCTCGGACCCGACCGCGAACCCCTTCAGGTACCAGGCGACGTGCTTACGGAAGTCGACGACGCCCTTGGACTCGTCACCGAGCCACTCCCCGAGCAGGGTCGCGTGCCGCACCATGACGTCGGCGACCTCCCGCAGCGTGGGCCGCAGGAAGTCGTCCCGCCCCTCGAACCCGGCGACCAGATCCGCGAACAGCCAGGGCCGCCCCAGGCACCCGCGCCCCACGACCACCCCGTCGCACCCGGTCTCGCGCACCATCCGCAGCGCGTCCTCGGCGGACCAGATGTCGCCGTTGCCGAGCACGGGGATCTCCGGCACGTGCTCCTTCAGCCGCGCGATGGCGTCCCAGTCGGCGGTGCCGCCGTAGTGCTGGGCGGCGGTGCGGCCGTGCAGGGCGATGGCCGTCACGCCCTCCTCGACGGCGATACGGCCGGCGTCGAGGTAGGTGATGTGGTCGTCGTCGATGCCCTTGCGCATCTTCATGGTCACCGGCAGGTCACCGGCCCCGCTGACCGCCTCGCGCAGGATGGCCCGCAGCAGGTTCCGCTTGTAGGGCAGGGCCGAGCCGCCGCCCTTGCGCGTGACCTTCGGTACGGGGCAGCCGAAGTTCAGGTCGATGTGGTCGGCCAGGCCCTCCTCCGCGATCATGCGGACGGCCTTGCCGACGGTCGCGGGGTCGACGCCGTAGAGCTGGATCGAGCGCGGCTGCTCGCTCGCGTCGAACCTGATCAGCTGCATGGTCTTCTCGTTGCGCTCGACCAGCGCCCGGGTGGTGATCATCTCGCTGACGAACAGCCCCTTGCCGCCGCTGAACTCCCTGCACAGGGTGCGGAACGGCGCGTTCGTGATTCCCGCCATGGGTGCGAGCACGACGGGCGGTGTCACGGCGTGCGGGCCGATGGAGAGCGAGTGGGTCATCGTCAGGACTCCGGGACGGATCTACGGCACAGGACGGACACGGGAACACTGGGCAAGGACCCATTGTCCCTCACCCGCCACGCGGCTCGTCCGCGGGCGCCGCCGGCCGACACCGGAGACCATGCATGACTCATTAGTTAGACGCACTATTGAGTTCGGCGTACGATGGGACGCATGCCAGAGCTGAGCCCTCGCCGACGCCTGCTCGTGCTCCTGATCTGCTGCATGAGCCTGCTGATCGTGAGCCTCGACAACACCGCGCTGAACGTGGCCCTGCCCTCGATGCAGCGCGACCTGCACGCCACCACCTCCGGCCTGCAATGGACGATCGACGCCTACACACTGGTCCTGGCCTCGCTGCTGATGCTGGCGGGCTCCACGGCCGACCGGATCGGCCGCAAACGCGTCTTCATGGCGGGCCTGGTGGTGTTCACCGCCGGCTCCGCGCTGTGCTCCGTCGCGCCGAACCTGGAACTGCTGATCGTCTTCCGCATGGTCCAGGCGGTGGGCGGCTCGATGCTCAACCCGGTCGCCATGTCGATCATCACCAACACCTTCACCGACGCCCGGGAACGCGCCCGCGCGATCGGGGTGTGGGGCGCGGTGGTCGGCATCTCCATGGCGGCGGGTCCGCTGGTCGGCGGGCTGCTGGTGCAGTCGGTGAGCTGGCGCTCCATCTTCTGGGTCAACCTCCCGGTCGGCCTCGCGGCCCTGCTGCTCACCCTCCGCTTCGTCCCGGAGTCGCGCGCGCCCAAGGCCCGCCGTCCCGACCCGGTCGGGCAGCTGCTGGTGATCGCCCTGTTCGGCTCGCTGACGTACGCGATCATCGAGGCACCGGCGTCGGGCCCCGGCCCCGTGACGCCGTTCGCCGTGGTCGCCGTGGCCGCGCTGCTGGCCCTCCTGTGGTACGAGCCCCGCCGCGACGAACCCCTCATCGACCTGCGCTTCTTCCGCTCGGCCCCGTTCAGCGGCGCCACGGTGATCGCGATCAGCGCGTTCGCGGCCCTCGGCGGCTTCCTGTTCCTGTCCACCCTGTACCTCCAGAACGTGCGCGGCCTGGACGCCCTGCACGCGGGCCTGTGGATGCTCCCGATGGCCCTGCCGACGTTCCTGTGCGCCCCGCTGTCCGGCCGTCTGGTGGGCAGCCGCGGCCCACGGCTGCCGCTTCTGGTGGCGGGCGCGGCGATGACCGCGAGCGGTGTCCTGTTCGCCGCGTTCGAGGCGGAGACCTCCGACACCACCCTCCTCCTCGGCTACGTCCTCTTCGGCATCGGCTTCGGCTTCGTGAACGCGCCGATCACCAACACGGCCGTCTCCGGCATGCCGCGCACCCAGGCCGGTGTCGCCGCCGCCGTCGCCTCCACCAGCCGGCAGCTGGGCCAGACGCTCGGCGTCGCGGTCATCGGCGCCGTCCTGGCCTCCGGCATCGGCTCGTCCCCGTACCGGCAGGTGTTCGTCTCGGCGGCCCGCCCCGGCTGGTGGATCCTCACCGCCTGCGGCCTGGCCGTCCTGACCCTGGGCCTGCTGACCAGCGGCCACTGGGCCCGCCGCACCGCCGAACGCACGGCCGAGAGCCTGCGGTCACCGGAGGTGCGCCAGGTCGTGGAAACCGCGAAGCAGGCGTAGCACCGCGGCCCGGCGGGGCACCGCTCCGGCCCCGCGGCGGGTCAGCGCGCGCAGGCGATCTCGTACAGCTTCTCCAGCCGCTCCCGGGTCTCCTCGTTCCTCGGCGTGTACGTCACCATCCGGGCGCCCACGTCGGGGGCGAGCCACAGGTCGGTGTGCTCCAGGCTGAGGCGGCCCACGTAGGGGTTGAGGAACTCCTTGGTCTTGGAGCGGGCGTCGACCACCTCGTAGCGCTCCCAGTTCTCCCGGAAGGCGGGTGACTCCTCCAGCCGCTTCAGGAGCATCTTCCAGGCGGGCTCGCCGAGGTGGCCGGCCAGGGCGGCGCGCAGCCGGGCGGCCATCAGGCGCTGGGTCTTCTCCAGGTGGACGACCGCCGCCTGCCACTGCTCGTTGGTGTGGACGAGGAGCATGCAGTTGCGGTCCTCGGGCGGGACCGCGTCCAGGTCGCCCAGGAGGAGGCCGTAGGTGCGGTTGTAGGCGAGGATGTCGTACCGGCTGTTCTGGATGCAGGCCGGGATCGGCTCCAGCCCGGTCAGCATCTCGCGCAGGGCGGGGGTGACGCTCGGGCAGTTCGCCGCCGGGGTGGGGTCCGTCGCGCCGGCCAGCTGGAAGAGGTGGGCGCGTTCGCTGGCGTCCAGGCGCAGGGCGCGTGCGAGGGCGTCGAGGACCTGGACGGAGACCTGGATGTCCCGGGCCTGTTCGAGCCAGGTGTACCAGGTGACGCCGACCGCGGAGAGGTGGGCGACCTCCTCGCGGCGCAGCCCGGGGGTGCGGCGGCGGGCCCCGCGCGGCAGGCCCACCTGTTCCGGCGTGATGCGCTCCCGTCTGCTGCGCAGGAACGCGGCCAGCTCGTGCCGACGGATCTCCGCTCCCCGGGCGGGCCGCGCCCGGGTTTCCTGGACCGAGGTCGTCATAGGTCCAGGGTGCCGGGCCGGCCAGCCTGTTTCCAGGTGCTTCCACTACCAGGACAAGGGCCGCCGACCACCAGCGTGACCCGGAATCCGGCGCCGCCTCCGGGTGGTTCCGGGTAGTTCCGCTACCAGGATGACGAGACTCTGGTACCAGCCTGGGCGGTGTTCCAGGCTCGGGAGCATGAGTGAAACCGTCACCGCCCCCGCCGTCCGGCCGACGGCGGCGCCGCCCGCGCTCACCGGGCCCGGGCTCTTCACCGTCCTGCTGGCCGCGGCGCTGCCGCTGGTCGACTTCTTCATCGTCAACGTCGCCCTGCCGACCATCGGCACCGATCTCGCCGCGGGCGAGGCCGTGCTGGAGCTGGTCGTCGCCGGGTACGGGGTCGCGTACGCCGTGCTGCTCGTGCTCGGCGGGCGGCTCGGGGACCTGTTCGGCCGGCGCCGGCTCTTCCTCGCCGGGATGGCCGCCTTCGGGCTCACCTCGCTGGCCTGCGGACTCGCGCCCGGCGCCTGGAGCCTGGTCGCGGCCCGGGTCGCGCAGGGCGCCTCGGCCGCCGCGATGCTGCCGCAGGTGCTCGCCACCATCCAGTCCGCCACGAGCGGCGCGCGCCGGGCCAAGGCCATGAGCCTCTACGGCGCCACGGCCGGGCTGTCCATGGTCGCCGGGCAGATTCTCGGCGGGGTGCTGGTCGCCGCCGACATCGCCGGGACCGGGTGGCGGGCCATCTTCCTCGTCAATGTGCCGGTGGTCGTGCTGGGGCTCGTGCTCGCCGCCCGGTTCGTGCCGGAGACCCGGTCGCAGCACCCCGAACCCGTGGACGGGCCGGGCACCGTGCTGCTGGCGGTGTCCCTGCTGACGCTGCTCGCGCCGCTCACCGAGGGCCGGGCGGCCGGCTGGCCGCTGTGGACCTGGCTGTCGCTGATCGCGTTCCCCTTCGCGGCGGGCGCGTTCTGGGTGGTGGAGCGGCGGGCGGACCGGTCGGGGCGGACCCCGCTGGTGCCGCCGAGCCTGTTCCGGGTGCCGTCCATGCGGCGCGGTCTGGAGCTGATGGTGCCGTTCTCCATCGGCTTCAGCGGGTTCATGTTCATGATCGCGCTGGCGTTGCAGCAGGGTGCCGGGCTCGGACCGGTGCCGGCCGGGCTGGCGCTGGCGCCGATGGCCGTGGCGTTCCTGCTCGTCTCGCTCGCCGGGCCCCGGCTGATCGCCCGCTTCGGCACCCGGGTGGTCACGGCCGGGTCCGTGCTCCAGGGGGTGGGCGTGCTGCTGATCGTGCTGGCCGCGTGGCGGGACTGGCCCCGGCTGGACGTCGTCTCCCTGCTGCCGGGCGCGGCGGTGGCCGGTGCGGGGCAGGCGCTCCAACTGCCCAACATCATGCGGCTGGTGATGTCCGAGGTGCCGCCCGCGCGGGCCGGGGTCGGCAGCGGGGTGATGGTCACCACGCAGCAGTCGGCGCTGGCGCTCGGGGTGGCCACGCTGGGCACGCTGTTCCTGACCCTGGTCCCGCATCTGGGCATGCGGGACGCGCTGGTCAGCACGTTGCTGGTGCAGTTGGGCGGGATCGTGCTGACGGGGCTGCTGAGTCTGCGGCTGCCGCGGACGGTGGGCTGAGCGGGGGCCGCGCGCGGCCGGCCGGGCGGCGCGCGTGCGTCGGGCCGTGCGGTCCGGACCCACGGGCCGGGGTTTGGTCCAGACCTATTGACTAGAGGTCTGGACCACGAGCACTGTCATGTTTGCGACATGGCCCACGCTCACCGACCCCCACCGGGAGGCCCCATGCTCCGCCGTACCCTGCGCGCCCTCACCGCCGCGCTCACCGCGGCCGTCCTCGCCCCGCTCGCGATCGCCACCGCGCCCGCCGCCTCCGCCGCCGACACCTGCGCGCTCAAGCCGAGACCGGCGGGCAAGGTGCTCCAGGGGTACTGGGAGAACTGGGACGGCGCCGCGAACGGCGTCCACCCGCCCTTCGGCTGGACCCCGATCACCGACTCCCGCATCCCCGCCCACGGCTACAACGTGATCAACGCGGCCTTCCCGGTGATCCGCTCCGACGGCACGGCCCTGTGGGAGGACGGCATGGACGCCGGCGTGAAGGTGGCCACGCCCGCCGAGATGTGCGCGGCCAAGGCGTCCGGCCAGACGATCCTGCTGTCCATCGGCGGCGCGGCGGCCGGGATCGACCTCAGCTCCTCCACCGTGGCCGACCGCTTCGTGGCGACGATCGTGCCCATCCTGAAGAAGTACAACTTCGACGGCATCGACATCGACATCGAGACGGGCCTGGTCGGCAGCGGGAACATCGGCCGGCTCTCCACGTCCCAGGCCAACCTGATCCGCATCATCGACGGGATCCTCGCGCAGATGCCGTCCGGCTTCGGCCTGACGATGGCCCCGGAGACGGCGTACGTCACCGGCGGCAGCGTCACCTACGGCTCCATCTGGGGCGCGTACCTGCCGGTCATCAAGAAGTACGCGGACAACGGCCGCCTGTGGTGGCTGAACATGCAGTACTACAACGGCAGCATGTACGGCTGCTCCGGCGACTCCTACGCGGCCGGCACCGTGCAGGGCTTCACCGCCCAGACCGACTGCCTGGACAAGGGCCTGGTGGTGCAGGGCACGACGATCAGGGTGCCGTACGACAAGCAGGTGCCCGGCCTGCCCGCCCAGTCCGGCGCGGGCGGCGGCTACATGTCCCCGTCCCTGGTCTCCCAGGCATGGAAGCACTACGGAACGTCGCTCAAGGGCCTGATGACGTGGTCGGTCAACTGGGACGGCGCGAAGAACTGGACCTTCGGCGACAACGTCAAGGCGCTCCAGGGCCGCTGAGCGAGGGCGGACACACGGATGCCGGACGAGTCCGCGCTGGCGGCTCGCCCGGCATCCGGCGGTGGTGACTAGGCGCCGACGAGACGCTGGGCCAGGTAGCCCTCGATCTGGTCGAGCGACACGCGCTCCTGCTTCATGGAGTCACGCTCGCGGACGGTGACCGCGTTGTCCTCCAGCGTGTCGAAGTCGACGGTCACGCAGTACGGCGTGCCGATCTCGTCCTGGCGGCGGTAGCGGCGGCCGATGGCACCGGCGTCGTCGAACTCGATGTTCCAGTTCTGCCGCAGCGCCTGGGCGAGGCCCTTGGCCTTCGGGGACAGCTCGGGGTTGCGCGACAGGGGCAGCACGGCGACCTTCACCGGGGCCAGGCGGTGGTCCAGGCGCAGCACCGTGCGCTTCTCCATCTTGCCCTTGGCGTTCGGCGCCTCGTCCTCGACGTAGGCGTCGAGCAGGAAGGCCAGCATGGTGCGGCCGACACCCGCCGCCGGCTCGATGACGAACGGCGTCCAGCGCTCGCCGGCCTCCTGGTCGAAGTAGGAGAGGTCCTGGCCGGAGGCCTTGGAGTGCGCGGAGAGGTCGTAGTCGGTGCGGTTGGCGACACCCTCCAGCTCGCCCCACTCCGAGCCGCCGAACTGGAAGCGGTACTCGATGTCGGCGGTGCGCTTGGAGTAGTGGGAGAGCTTCTCCTTCGGGTGCTCGTACCAGCGCATGTTCTCCTCACGGAGACCCAGGCCGGTGTACCAGTTCCAGCGCTGCTCCATCCAGTACTCCTGCCACTGCTCGTCCTCGCCCGGCTTGACGAAGAACTCCATCTCCATCTGCTCGAACTCGCGGGTGCGGAAGATGAAGTTGCCCGGCGTGATCTCGTTGCGGAACGACTTGCCCATCTGGGCGATGCCGAACGGCGGCTTGCGGCGCGCGGTGGTCTGGACCTGGGCGAAGTTGGTGAAGATGCCCTGGGCGGTCTCGGGGCGCAGGTAGGCGACGGAGCCGGAGTCCTGGGTCGGGCCGAGGTGGGTGGAGAGCAGACCCGAGAACTGCTTGGGCTCGGTGAACTGGCCCTTGTTGCCGCAGTTCGGGCAGTTGATGTCCGCGAGGCCGTTCGCCGGGGCGTGACCCTTCTTCTCCTCGTACGCCTCTTCCAGGTGGTCGGCGCGGAACCGCTTGTGGCACGCGGTGCACTCGGTCAGCGGGTCCGTGAAGGTGGCGACGTGGCCGGAGGCCACCCAGACCTCGGGGGCCAGGATGACGGACGAGTCGATACCGACGACGTCCTCGCGCGACGTCACCATGTAGCGCCACCACTGGCGCTTGATGTTCTCCTTCAGCTCGACACCGAGCGGTCCGTAGTCCCAGGCGGCACGCTGTCCGCCGTAGATCTCACTACAAGGGAAAACGAAGCCACGGCGCTTGCTCAGGCTGACGATGGTGTCGATCTTGTCGGCGGCCACGGTGCTCTCTTCATTACGACGACGGGCGTTGAAGCGAGATGCTTCCAGCGAATGATTCAGGTTACCGGCGCATGCTCCCCCACGACCAAATCGGCCCCTGCCCGGACCGCCTGACGAGCGTTGTTGACAACGGTTTCCATCTTTGTTGAAAATGACTGTCATGAACGCACGACGACGCACCCGGTCCCGCGCGCAGCGCCTCATACCCGCCGCCGCGGTCGCCGCGGCCACCGCCCTCGGGATCGGCACGCTGTCCGCCTGCTCCGGCGACAAGGCGGTCGCGGCCAACACGAGCAAGTTCGACGTCGTCGCGTCGTTCTACCCGATGGCCTTCCTCGCCGACCGGATCGGCGGGGACCACGTCCACGTCACCACCCTCACCTCGCCCGGCCAGGAACCGCACGACCTGGAGATCAGCCCCCGGCAGATCGCCTCGCTGGAGGAGTCCGACGCGGTCCTGTACCTGAAGAACCTCCAGCCGTCCGTCGACGACGCGGTGGCCCAGTCCCCGGTCAAGACGAAGATCGACGCGGCCTCCCTGACCACGCTGGAGGACCACGGCGACGAGGTCGGCGGCCACGCGGCCGGGCACGACGGCCACGAGGGCGGGGAATCCACCGGCAAGGACCCGCACATCTGGCTCGACCCGGTGCGCTACACCCAGGTCGCCGAGGGCGTCGGCAGGGCCTTCGAGAAGGCCGACCCGGAGCACGCCGCCGACTACAAGAAGAACACCGCGGCCCTGGTGAAGCAGCTGGACGAGCTGAACACCCGGTTCAAGGAGGGCCTCGCGGACACACGGACCAAGGTCTTCATCACCACGCACGCCGCCTTCGGCTACCTCGCCGAGCGCTACGGCCTCACCGAGGAGGCCGTGAGCGGCCTCGACCCCGAGTCCGAGCCGAGCGCCGCCCGCGTCCGGGACCTGGAGAGGATGGCCAAGGCCGACGGCGTCTCCACGGTCTTCTACGAGACGCTCGTCAGCGACAAGACCGCCCGGACCCTCGCCCACGACACGGGCCTGAAGACCGACGTCCTCGACCCGATCGAGGGCATCACCGGCAAGTCCCGCGGCAAGGACTACTTCGCGGTCCAGCGGGCCAACCTCAAGGCGCTCCAGCAGGCACTGGGCGCCAAGTGACAGGAGACGAGATGACCAGCGAGCCTGTCATAGCCCTGCGCGGCGTGGCCGCCGAACTCGGCGCGCGCCCCGTGCTGCGCGGCATCGACCTCACCGTCGGCCGCGGCGAGGTCGTCGCACTGCTCGGCGCGAACGGTTCCGGCAAGTCCACGGCGATCCGCACGATCATCGGCCAGGTGCCGGTGAGCAGCGGCACGATCGAGCTGTTCGGCACCCCGCGCCGGTCCTTCGGGGACTGGGCGCGCGTGGGTTACGTACCGCAGCGGACGACGGCCGCGGGCGGGGTCCCGTCGACGGTCACCGAGATCGTCTCCTCGGGCCGGCTGTCCCGCACCCGCTTCGGCGTCTTCCGCAAGAGCGACCGGGAGGCCGTGCGCCGGGCCCTGGAGCTGGTCGGCATGGCGGACCGCGCCAAGGACTCCGCGGGCGCCCTCTCCGGCGGCCAGCACCAGCGGGTGCTGATCGCCCGCGCGCTGGTCGCCGAGCCGGAACTGCTGATCATGGACGAGCCGATGGCGGGCGTCGACCTGGCCAGCCAGGAGATCCTGGCGCGCACCCTGAAGCAGCAGGTCGAGGCCGGTACGACGGTCCTGCTCGTGCTGCACGAGCTGGGCCCGCTGGAGCCCCTGATCGACCGGGCGGTCGTCCTGCGCGACGGCTGTGTGCAGCACGACGGCCCGCCGCCGCGCGCGGTCGGCCAGCACGCGCTGCCCGGCCACGACCACGTACACCCGCACGCACCGGCGGGCGCCGAACCGATCCGCACGGGACTGCTGAGCTGATGGACTTCCTGAACTACGCCTTCATGCAGCGGGCGCTGCTGGCCGCCGTGCTGGTCGGCATCACCGCGCCCGCGATCGGCATCTACCTGGTCCAGCGCCGCCAGGCGCTGATGGGCGACGGCATCGGACACGTGGCCATGACGGGCGTCGGCCTCGGCTTCCTGCTGTCCACGTCCCCCGTGTGGATGGCGACGGCCGTCTCCGTCCTCGGCGCGGTCCTGATGGAACTGATCCGCTGGTACGGCAGGACCCGCGGCGACATCGCCCTGGCCATGCTGTTCTACGGCGGCATGGCCGGCGGTGTGATGCTGATCAACCTCGCGCCGGGCGGCTCCACCGCCAACCTGACGTCGTACCTGTTCGGCTCCCTGTCGACGGTGTCCGAGTCCGACGTGACCGCGATCTGCGTGCTCGCCGCGTTCGTCCTGCTGGTCACGCTGGGCCTGCGCCGCCAGTTGTTCGCGGTCAGCCAGGACGAGGAGTTCGCGCGGGTCACGGGTCTGCCGGTGCGCGCGCTGAACCTGCTGACGGCGATCACCGCGGCCGTCACCGTGACGGTCGCCATGCGGGTCGTCGGCCTGCTGCTGGTGTCCGCGCTGATGGTCGTCCCCGTGGCGGCGGCACAGCAGCTCAGCCGCAGCTTCACCGTCACCTTCGTGATCGCGGTGGCGATCGGGGTGGCGGTGGCCGTCAGCGGCACGGTCACGTCGTACTACCAGGACGTCCCGCCCGGCGCCACGATCGTCCTGCTGACCATCGCCGCGTTCCTCGTGCTGACCGCGCTGGCCGGCCCGCTGGCCCGGCGACGCGCCCGCGCGGCCGCCGCGGCCCAGCCCGCCGGGGACCCCGCGGACTGTGCGATTCCGGCCGCGCGGGGCGCCGGCGACGAGGTCGGCGTCTGACCACCGACGGCCCGGGCTGGCAGAATGGCCCGGGCAGCAGCAGACGTGAGGAGGCAACGGTGACGACCGCTGGACCGCCCGTGAAGGGCCGCGCGACCCGCCAGCGTGCAGCCGTGGCGGCGGCCCTGAACGAGGTCGACGAGTTCCGCAGCGCGCAGGAACTGCACGACATGCTCAAGCACAAGGGCGACTCCGTCGGCCTGACCACGGTCTACCGCACCCTCCAGTCCCTCGCCGAGGCCGGCGAGGTGGACGTCCTGCGCACGTCCGACGGCGAGTCCGTCTACCGCCGCTGCTCCAGCGGCGAACACCACCACCACCTGGTCTGCCGCGCCTGCGGCAAGGCGGTGGAGGTGGAGGGCCCGGCGGTGGAGAAGTGGGCCGAGGCGATCGCCGCCGAGCACGGCTACGTCAACGTGGCCCATACGGTGGAGATCTTCGGCACGTGTGCCGACTGCGCCGGCTGCGCGCAGGGCTGACCGCCGGGGCGCCCGCTCCGACTCACCTCCGCCCGAAGCAGCGCTCCAGCTCGTCCAGGTCGTAGAAGGCGCTGCCCTTCGCGACCGGACGGCAACCCGCCCTGAACGCCGTCTCCTTCTCGTTGTAGAGCATCCGCACCAGCCAGCGGTCGCCCTTGCGGAAGACGTCCCACTGGATGTTGGCGCCCAGCGGGGAGACGGCGGCGCCCCGCCACGGGTTGTCCGCGTAGGTGTACGGCTCCCCCGGCGTCGCCGGCTCCGTGCTGCCCGGCAGACCCATCAGCGCGGCCAGCGGGACGATCTCCTCGGCGTGGGTGAAGCGCAGCTCGGCGCCGAGCCGGCTGGTGCCGGCGCGCTTGGCCTCGACCTGCCGGAACAGGTCGTCCAGCAGGACGTCCGCCATCTTGTAGGTGATGTCGCTGTCGGCGAAGCCGGGACCCTTCTCGTAGAAGTCCTCGGCGTCCCCGATATACCCGAACCAGGCCGCGTCCTTACGGGAGACGAACCGCTCCATGCCCCAGCCCGCGCCGCCCGGACTCTCCTCGCTCATCGCGGGGGCGATGGCGTACAGGTTGTAGACGGCCTCCGCGGCACCCACCTGGTCGGTGATCCGCTCCACGAAGGCGTCCTTGAAGATCTTCCGCAGCACGCCGCGGGCGGCCTGCCGCGTCCGGAACTGGCCGGTGATCCGGCTCAGGGTGTCCTTGAGGCGCTGGTCGCCCGCGATGTAGTCGCGGTAGGCGGCACCGCCCGCCGCCTTGTGGAAGTACAGCAGGTCCTTGTCGGTGCGGGCCGGCC
This sequence comes from Streptomyces olivaceoviridis, assembly GCF_014650115.1. Classification (GTDB taxonomy): domain Bacteria; phylum Actinomycetota; class Actinomycetes; order Streptomycetales; family Streptomycetaceae; genus Streptomyces; species Streptomyces olivaceoviridis. The sequence goes on from NZ_BMUI01000001.1 coordinate 280,591, forward strand.
CGATGAGCGGCTCCAGCGCCGGGTCGGCCTCGGCGAGGGCGTCCGTGAACGCGGTGCCGCTGTCCACGGCCCGCCCCTGCCCCGAGCTGACGACGTCGATCCGCTCCCCGTCGTCCGCGATCTCCTTGAACAGGGTCGGCAGCCGCCGCTGCATGCGTACGGCCGTGTCCGCCAGCTCCCGCTTGCCGCGCCCGCTGAGGTTGCCGTAGCCGACCTTGGCCATGGCGGCCTCCAGAGCGCGGACCGTCGGGCCGAACTCCTCGCCCTTGCCGGTGAGTTGCCCCTCCGCCTCGGCCTGGTCCCACAGCGCGAGGACCAGGTCCCCGTCCTCGCTGTCCGTGGCCGCGCGGGAGCCGTGCCGGGAGACGTTCTCGGTGAAGACCGGCTCGAACCCGGCCGGGGGCCGCTGGTAACCGTGCGGGTCCTGCTGCGGCGCGTAGGGCGCCTTGGTGCCGTAACCCTCGCGGTGCGCGGGGCCTTCCACCGCGTGCGCGGGCAGGGCGGTGAGCAGCAGGGCACCGAGGGCGAGGACAGGGGTCAGACGTCTCATGAGTCCCGTATCCTCGGCGGCCCGCGTGAACCCCCGGTGGCTACGAGGTGGAATCGCCCTTCATGGCGGCTTCCATGGCGAGCAGTTCCTCGTTCGGGACGGCGCCGCCGAAGCGGCGGTCGCGGGAGGCGAACTCGACACAGGCCCGCCACAGGTCACGGCGGTCGAAGTCGGGCCACAGCACGTCCTGGAAGACCATCTCGGCGTACGCGCTCTGCCAGAGCAGGTAGTTGGACGTGCGCTGCTCGCCGCTGGGCCGCAGGAACAGGTCGACGTCCGGCATGTCCGGGTAGTACAGGTACTTCTGGAGGGTCTTCTCGTTGACCTTCGACGGGTCGAGCCGGCCCGCCTTCACGTCCTCGGCGAGCCGCTGCGCCGCGTCGGCGATCTCCGCACGGCCGCCGTAGTTCATGCAGAAGTACAGGGTGAGCAGGTCGTTGCCCTTGGTCTGCTCCTGGGCGACCTGGAGCTCCTTGGCCACCGACTTCCACAGCTTGGGCATCCGGCCCACCCAGCGCACCCGGACGCCCAGCTCGTCGAGCTGGTCGCGGGTCTTGCGGATGAAGTCGCGGTTGAAGTTCATCAGGAAGCGGACCTCCTCGGGCGACCGCTTCCAGTTCTCGGTGGAGAAGGCGTACAGGGAGATGTTGCGGACGCCGATCTCGATGGAGCCCTGGAGCACGTCCAGCACCCGCTCGGCGCCGACCTTGTGCCCCTCGGTGCGCGGCAGCCCCCGCTCCTTGGCCCACCGCCCGTTGCCGTCCATGACGATCGCCACGTGTTCCGGGACCAGCTCACCCGGGAGCTTGGGCGCGCGGGCACCGGACGGGTGCGGCTCCGGCGCCTTGTACTCGCGCCGCTGGCGCCCCAGGATCCCGCGTACGACCATGTCCTTCTCGTCTCCTCGACCGTGCCGTGCTTACTTCTCTACGTACCGCAGGGAGCGCAGCCCGCGCTCCAGGTGCCAGTGCAGGTAGGCGGACACCAGCCCGCTGCCCTCGCGGACGTACCGCGCCTCGCACGCGTCCGCCGTCTCCCAGTCTCCCGTAAGCAGCGCCCCCAGCAGTACCAGGGTCTGCGGGGACGGTACGACACTGCCGGGCACCCGGCAGTCCACGCAGACGGAGCCGCCGGAGGCCACGGAGAAGAACCGGTTCGGACCGGGCATCCCGCACTTCGCGCAGTCGCCGAAGCTGGGCGCGTAGCCGTTGACGGCGAGGGAGCGCAGCAGGAAGGCGTCGAGGACGAGGTGCGGCGCGTGCTCGCCGCGGGCGAGCGTCCGCAGGGCGCCGACCAGCAGCAGGTACTGCTGGACGGCCGGCTCGCCCTCGTGGTCCGTGAACCGTTCGGCCGTCTCCAGCATGGCGGTCCCGGCGGTGTAGCGCGCGTAGTCGGTGACGATCCCGCCGCCGTAGGGGGCGATGGTCTCGCTCTGGGTGCACAGCGGCAGCCCGCGCCCGACCAGCTCGCTCCCCCGCGCGAAGAACTGCACGTCGACGTGGGAGAAGGGTTCGAGCCGGGCGCCGAACTTGGACTTCGTACGCCGCACGCCCCGGGCGACGGCCCGCACCCGGCCGTGGCCGCGCGTGAGCAGCGTGATGATCCGGTCCGCCTCACCCAGCTTCTGGGTGCGCAGCACGATGCCGTCGTCGCGGAACAGACTCATGGCTCCATTCTCGCCCATGCCGGGGGCGGCACCGTCGCGCGTATTGGTGGCACCACTACTGTGCGTACGCACTTGTTACCGGTTGTCGGGGGGCCAAGGCGCGGGCGCGTTGAGGTAGCCGAGCATGGCCATGCCAGAGCGGATCCACAGGATGCCGTCGCGGATCCGGTAGTCGAAGCCTTCTCCGCCGAGCTTGACCCAGAGGCTGTCGTTGTCGCGGGACCGGGTGGACAGGATGCCCAGCTCGGACAGGCCGTAGGTCTGCTTCAGACGGACACCGGGCAGCGTGGCGTCGAGCCGCTGGAGCACGCCGAGCGGCATGGGCTCGGTGCCGTAGGTGATCAGCCGCAGGGTGCTGAGGTCGTGGCGCGTGTAGGCGCGCGAGATGAGCAGCATGTTGAGGAACGTGGGCGTGGTGGGCAGCACCTGGATCCGGTGGGCGGCGATCGCGGCGCACACCGTGTCGGGGGTGCGGTCGTCGATGGTGACGAGCGCTCCGCCCTGGCTGAGCGTGTGCAGCAGCGTGTTGATGCCGCCGATGTGGTCCAGGTTCAGGAAGCCGAGGGTCCGCTGGGGCTTGCGGGCCTCGCCGTACTTGCCCAGCACCTTGGCGAAGTCCAGGACCGTCGCCTTGCTGCGGCCGGTGGTGCCGGAGCTGAACAGCACCAGGCCGGGCGTCCGCGCCGCGCGCAGCCGGCCGTACAGGTCGTGGCCGGCCGTGTGGCCGGTGGCCTCGAACCGGTGCCGGCCGCCGAGGGCGTCGACGGTGATGACGGCTTCCACCTCGGCGATGTCCAGGAACTCGGACCGCTTGGCCGGGGGCAGCCGGGTCAGGGGTACGACGACGGCGCCGCGGTCGATCAGGGCGAGCAGCCCGGCGCAGGCCTCGACGCTGCCGGCGCCCTCCAGGGCGACCACCTGTCCGGGCCGCACCTGCCGCGCGTCGAGGAAGGTCTTCCACTGGCCGGTCAGTTCCAGCAACTGGGCGTAGCTGTGGCTCCGGCCGTCGAAGACGATCGCGTCGGCGTCACCGAAGCTGTGCATCCGTTCGAAGAACCAGGCAGTCATGCGGTCTCCGGCATCTCGTAGCGGGTGGGTGAGGTGGGGGCGAAGGACGAGTGAGGCGAATGGAAGGCCGGGCGGGTACGGGCGGCGGCACCGGGGCCGGTCCGCGGCAGCGGCAGCGCGGGCGGGGGGAGGGCGCCGGGCAGCAGGGGCCACCCGTGGGCGCGCGCCGAGGTGCGCAGCCGCTCATCGCCGCCGACGACCACGGCGGAGCCGACGGCCTTGAACATCGGCAGGTCGGAGACGTGGTCGCCGTACGCGACGCAGTCGTCCGGGGTGGCGCCGCGCCGGGCGAGGACGGTCCGGACGGCCTCGGCCTTGGCGGCGCCGATCATCGGCGGGCCCTTGAGGTCACCGGTGTGCCGCCCGTGGACGATCTCCGGCTCGGTGCACCAGACTTCCTCGACGCCCAGGTCGGCGGCGATCGGCCGGAGCGGCGCCGGGAACGACCCGGACACCGGGACGACGTGGTCGCCCCGCTCCTGATGGCGGCGCAGCGCGGCCAGGGCCGGCTCGTGGTAGTAGCCGCCGGTGGACAGCTCGGCCGCGAACCACGCGTCCGCCACGCCGGCGAGGACGGCGGCGTCCACCCCCTGAAAACCGCTGAAGTAGGCCCGGTTGGTGGCCTCCCTCGGACAGCCGATCGCGGCCATGGCCTTCAGCTCGCGGCGCCGCTCCTCGTACACGCGCGGCGGGTGGCCCATGGCGGCGAGGTAGAAGGCGAGGAGACGGAACATGCTGCCGGACGTGGTCAGGGTGCCGTCCACGTCGAAGAAGGCGACTCGCGTGCGGTTCATGGGTCGGTACGCTCCTGAGGTCTGGGGGCGAATGGGCCGGCCGCGCGCCGAAATCTCCTCCACCCGATTTCCGGGGCTCCGCTCACATTTCCTTTGACGGGCCGGTCGTCCCCGGCCGGAGGGAATGCGGCCGGCGGGCGGAAGAAGACGCCGTGGGGCGTTCCGGCCCGCTGCCGGGCGCGCCGGCCAGGGGTCCGCCGGTTCCATGAGCACCGCCCTGGGCGATGTTCTGGCTCATGTCAGGAATCATTTCACCGGCGGCCTCCCGGCCCCCCAGACTTCAATGTCACCGGCTTCCCCGACGCCATCACCGAAGATGCTGCCGCCCGCACCAACACGTTCGTCCCGCGGCACCTCACCACCGGCAGAACACGAAAAAAGCGGGCCCGGCACGGGAATTCCCCGGTGCCGGGCCCGCCTTTCGGGCCGGAACGCGTTATGCGGTTTCTTCGGACAGCGGCTCCCAGCGCGTCCCGCCCCCGCCGTGCACGACGCGTCCGAGCTGTCCCCGCGCGAAGTGGTTGGCGAAGGCCAGGGTGTCCGGGCGCGTCAGCTCGGCCAGCATCTCCCGTCGCGTGCGCACCGCCTGCTCGGGCAGGGCGTCCATCGACACCCGCCAGTCGGGGCGGGCGAGTTGGGCGGGGCTGTGGAAGACGTCCCCGAACGCGATCACCCGCCGCCCGCCGGCCGAGACGACGTACGCCGTGTGGCCGCCCGTGTGTCCGGGGGCGGGCCATGCGGTGACGCCGGGGAAGATCTCCTGTCCCGGGGTCACCGGGAGACCGGCGGCCTTCGGGGGTGCCGGCCAGTCGGCCCATTCGTCCGCGGAGGCCAGCAGTGTGGCCCGCGTGAACGGGGAGGGACGGTCCGGGCCGGGCCGGAACGCCCATCCGATGTGGTCGTCGTGCAGGTGTGTGAAGGCGACGGCCTCGATGTCGGCGGGGTCGCGGCCGGCCCGGGCGAGGGCGTCGGGGAGCCGTCCGCCGTGGAGGGCGCCGATGGTGTCGATGGTGTCCTCGGCCGGGATGTCGTGCGGCCCGAACCCGGCGTCGAGGAGCAGGGCCCGGCCGTCGTGCTCCACGAGCAGGCTCGCCACGGACGTCCCGAGGTAGCCCTGGTCGTCCAGGAGACCGGCGTGGTCGCCCGTCCAGTCGTGGTCCGTCGAGTCGGGCAGCCAGCGCCGCGGGTGCAGTTGCACCGCGCCGTCGGGGACGACCGTGACGGTGTGGTCGCCCAGGCGCAGCGAACGCAGCGCGGCGGGTGAGGAGTTGAGCCCCGTGGGGAGCGGCATGGTGATCCTTCGGTGGGTGACGTCCGAGCAGATCGTCGTCCTCCACGCCGGCCCGGGGGCGGCGCGGCGCGGTGTAGCCGGCCAGCCGCATCACATACAGACACTGCGCCTCGTCCAGCCGCAGGACACCGGCGATGGCCGCGAGGATCTCCGGGGAGACGTTCTTGGCCCTCCCCTGCTCGATCCACGCGTACCAGGACGCCCCGATACCCGCCAGCATGGCCACCTCCTCGCGGCGCAGACCGCTCAGCCGGCGGGATCCGCCGCCCGGCAGTCCCACCTGCTCCGGAGTGACCTCCGCACGCCGGCCGCCAGGAAGCTGCCGAGTTCGGCGAACCTCAGGTCGGCCGGCTTGGCCGCCGCCGGCGCCTGGACGGCGCCCCGCCGCGGGGCGGGTACCGCCTCCCGGCGCTTGCGGCGGATCACAGACAACGCGACGCCGGATGCCGGAGATCCAGTACCAGTCATCATGGTGCCCCTCCTCCGTGTGCAACGTTCGCGCCCCCCGTCTCGGTGCACTCACAACATAATAGGTACCATTATTTTTTTAGAGACATGAAGAGAGTAATATTTTTATTTTTGCGCGCATCCTTGACCATCGCCCAGGAGAGTCGGGCCCGGTCAGTTCACGCCACCTTGCCGACCTCGGGGTTGCGGGTGGACGTACTACGCATAAAGATAACGAGCGCTATCATTGTTCGACGGGTGTGCGGGTCTCCGCAGCCGCGGGAACAGCCCACCGAACGTGCGGAGGCCAGGGAGCATGGTCAGTCAGGAGCGGGCCGAGCGGACGCGAGGGCGTCTGCTGGAGGCCGCCGCCAGGGAGTTCTCCCTCCAGGGGTACAGCGGTACGTCGCTCCAGCGCGTCAGCAGGTCCGCGGGCGTCACCATGGGCGCCCTGACCTTCCACTTCCCCACCAAGCCGGCCCTGGCGGAAGCCGTGCACGCCCAGGGGTCCGAGATCACCCGCGAGGCGGTGGCCCGCACCGGTGCGGAGCCCGCGGAGGAGCCCGACTACCCGCTCCTGCAACGGGTCGTCCGCATCGCGCACGCCGTGGCGGCCCTGCTGTGCGAGGAGCCGACCGTGCGGGCCGCCGGCCGGCTGACCCGGGAACGGGTGCCCGGGCCCGCGGACTGGACCGACTCCTGGCTGCCCGACGTACGCGGCCTGCTGGACCAGGCGAGCCGGGAGAAGGAACTGCGCACCGGCGTCGACCCCGAGATCGTGGCGCTGCTCCTGCGGTACCTGGTCCTGGGCGTGCTGGACTCCCCCCAGCCCACCGAGGGCTGCGCCTCCCACCTGTCCCAGCTGAACGCGGTCTGGGCCGTCCTGCTGACCGGCCTGATCGGCACCGCGGTGGACCCGGCGCAGGCGGAGGACGGGGCGGCCTGAACGACCCGGTATGCGCCCCGGACGGGATGCCGCCACGGCCACCCGCCGATTCGGTCGGCGCGGAAGTGTCGACCGACGGTCAGCGCGCCCACCCACCGATCCGGTCGGCGCCGCCGGTGTCGACCGACGACGCACGGCCGCTCACCGATCCGGTCAGCGCGCCGGTGTCGACCGACAACGCCACGCCCACCCACCAACCCGGTCGGCGCCGCCGGTGTCGACCGACGACGCACGGCCACCCACCGATCCGGTCAACGCGCCGCCGTCGACCGACAACGCCACGCCCACCCACCAACCCGGTCAGCGCGCCGCCGTGTCCGGGGACCCGCGCGGGCCGGCGGCGGGCCGGGTGTCCGGGACGGCGCCTGGTGGGCGGTGGCGACGGGGTCGTCCGGTCGTCGCCGGCCGGCCCGCCGCGCACGGCACCGCCACGGACCCTGCCCGCCGCGGCCATCGTCCGGTACCCGCACCCCGGCCACCCGCCCACCGCCATCGCCGTCGGACGGCGCCCCGCGCACGACGGTCCGCCCGTCGACCACCGCTCGGTGGGGCCCGTCGCAAGCCACCCGTGGGACGGGGCGGGGCCGGGCCCGTCAGACCGCGCTGCACCCTCCGTCCACCGGGACGGCCGCGCCGGTGACGAAGGACGACTGGTCGCTCAGGAGCCAGGCGGCGGCTCGGGCGATCTCCAGGGGGTCGGCCATGCGCCGCTGGATGGCCCGGGAGACCCCCTGGGTCTCCACCTCGGGGTGCCGCTCGATCACCGCCTCCATCAGTTCCGTCCGCGTGGTGCCGACGACCAGGGCGTTGATCCGGATGCCCTGGTCGCCGTACTCGGCCGCCGCCGCCCTCGTCAGACCGATCAGCGCGTGCTTGGCGGCGACGTACGGGGCCGCGGCCCCGGTGGCGAACTGCCCCGCCGTGCTGGAGGTGTTGAGGATGGTGCCGCCCTGGTGGGCCAGCATCGCCGGGATCTGGTAGCGCATGCAGTTCCACCCGCCGCGCACGTTGACGTCCATGATCTGGTCGTAGACGTCGTCGGTCAGCTCGTGCAGCCGCACGCCCGCCGTCCCCCAGCCGGCGTTGTTGAACGCCGCGTCCAGGGAACCGAACGAGGAGACGGCGGTGTCGACGACGCGGCGCACGTCCTCCGCCGATGTGACGTCCCCCGGGCACGGCAGCGCCCGGCCCCCCTCCGCACCGATCTCCGCCGCCGGCTTCTCCAGCTTCTCCTCGCGCCGCGCCATGAGGACGACCGCCCCCCTGGGCCGCGAGATGGCGGGCCGTCGCGGCGCCGATGCCGCTGGACGCCCCCGTGATCATGACCGTCTTGCCCGTGAACACGTTGTTCCCCTCCCCGTTGTTTCCGGACAACCGGTTCGGTCCCCGCCGAACCGGACCCTCCCCGTCATGCCCGAGTCAGATGAACTCCCGGACGTGATCGGTGGCCCATTCCCCGAAGGTCCGCGGTCGCCCTCCGAGCAGCCGCGCCAGCGTGCCGTCGTCGCACGCGGCGGCCGCTCCCCCGGCCCGCCGCCGTGCGCCGGACACCAGCGCCTCGGCGATCCGCTCGCCGTAGCGGCGGCTCCAGCCGGCGCGGGCGTCCTCCTCCGCGACCTCCTCGAACACCAGGCGCCTGCCGAGGACTTCGGCGAGGACACCGGTCTGCTCGCGCGGCGAGAGCGGCTCCGGACCGGCCAACGCGTAGGCCCGCCCGACGTGCTGAGGGTCCGTCAGCGCGGCCACCGCCGCCATGGCGACGTCCCTCGGGTCGACACAGGCCGTGCGTGCCGCCCCGCCGAAGGCCCGTACGACACCCCGGTCACGGATGGACGGCGCCCAGGCGAGCGCGTTCGACATCGGAGTGCGGATGCGCAGTACGGTCCAGGACAGCCCGCTGTCGCGCAGCAGTTCCTCGCTCCGCCGGTTCCAGCGGGCGACCAGGTCGTCGGCGCCCGGGTCGGCGACACCGCACCAGGAGAGCTTCACGGCGTGCCGCACCCCGCCGGCGCGGGCGGCGGCCAGGACGCGCTCGTCGTCCTCCGGGCGCAGCGGGTTCGCCGTGACCACGAAGACGGCGTCGGCGCCGTCGAGCGCGCGGCGCAGCGACTCCGGGTCCGTGTAGTCGCCCCGGACGGCCGGGCCGGGCAGTCCGAGCGCCGCGGCCTTGCCCGGGTCGCGTACGAACAGGCTGTGCCGTGTTCCCGCGCGCTCCGCGAGGAGCCGCGCCACATGACGTCCGACGGCTCCGGTGGCACCGGTGACGACGATCCCCGGGCCGGCGGTACCGGTGGCGGGTCCGCCGGTGCGCGACGGGGCGGGCGCACCGGGCGTCGTCACGCGGACTTCCCGCGCGCCTCGTCGAGTCGCATGCGGTTCAGCGCGCTCGGGGTGGCGATGGTGGGCAGCAGCACGTTCCACATCTCCGTCACTCGCTGGGGGAGGTCGCGGCGACCGCTCTCCAGGTGGGCATGCATCTGTGCGCCGGTGCACGCGTTGACGACCAGGCGCGCCACCGCGTTCACGTCGACGTTGGCGCGAACTTCACGCTCCTTCTGGGCGAGGGCCAGGTCCTGCGCCATCACCTCGGTCCACTGCTGGTGCGAGTTCTCCTCCGGACCGATGAACAGGTCCTGCTCCATGACGAGGCGAGCGCCGGCCAGCAGGAAGGGATCGTCAAGCAGTTGGTGAGCCCATGTCAAGGTGATATCGATGGCGTGCTGGAGGCCGCGGGACTCATGCGGCGGCGTCACGCGGTCCGGCTGGCTGCGCACGATCTCCCGGGCCAGGGCCTCCTTGTTCTCGAAGTGGAAGTACATCGCCCCGAGCGTCAGGCCGGCCCGCTGGGTGATCTTGGTGACGCTCGCGCCGGCGAACCCGCACTCCGCGAACACTTCGGCGGCGGCGCGCGCGACGAGCGCGCGGGTGCGCACCGCACGCTCCTGCTTGACCTCCCGTTTGCCCGTGAGTTCAGCCATCGACCAGCCCTCCGAAGTCACCCTCGACAAAAAAAAGAACTATCTCTATCTTACGACGTGGCTCCGGCCGGCACCACGCTGTCACCCACCTTTGCGCATCCTCGCGCCGACACCTTGTTCGGGGGACTTTGATGGCTACGCCCACCAGGCAGAGAATCGTCTCATCACACTCCTCTGCCTCCGACGTCAAGCAGTACGCAGGCAAGGTCGACCTCACCGAAGCACTGGTCACCGACTGGCACCCGGTGACCGACCGCACCCACGCGGTGACCGTCGAATGGCCCGCGCACCACCCCTTCTACACCACCACCCCGCAGCGGCACGGTCTGCTGTTCTTCATCGAGAGCGTCCGCCAGGCCCTGGCCGTGGCGAGCCATCTCGGACTCGGCGTGCCCCGGGACCACCGCATGGGCTGGGAGAGGCTGACCTGCACGGCCTCGCCCGAGGCCCTGGCCACCGGCCCGGACCCGTCCGTCGTCCAGCTGACGATCACCCACGACGACGTCGTGCGGCGCAGGTCGGGCGTGTGCCGGCTCACCGCCCGGGTGCAGGCCACCCGGAACGGACTGCCGCTCGGCACCGCCCACATCGGCTACACCGCCTACCCGCCGGCCCTCTACGACCGACTGCGCGGCGCTCGCGCCGACGCCCAGGCGGCCTTCGCCCGCGCCCTGCCGCCGGGGCCCGCCGTCGAACCCGCGCTGGTGGGCCGTACCGACACCCGCGACGTGACGCTCGCCCCGGACGCGTCTGCCGGCCCGGACACCGCCGCCGGTCCGGGCGGCACCCCGCGCCGGTGGGCCCTGCGGAGCGACACCGGTCACCGCATCCTCTTCGACCACCCCCACGACCACATACCCGGCATGGTCCTGCTGGAGGCCGTGATCCAGGCCGCCCACGCCGACGCGGCCCCACGACCGGTCGTCCCGGTGGAACTCGACACCGTCTTCCACCGCTACGTCGAACTCGACCTGCCGTGCGCCATCGTCACGGACGACACCGGGACGGACGAGCCCGGCCGGCAGTGCCGAAGGATCAGCGGCGTCCAGGACGGGCAGACCGCCTTCACCACGCTGATCACCAGCATCGTCCCGGCCCCGGCACCGCTCCCCCGCGCCCGGCGGGCCGGGACGGCCGCCGGCTGAACCCCGGCACAGCGCACCCGCATCCGGGAAGCCGCGGTGGCTCCACGCCACCGCGGCTTCCCCGTTTTTTTCACGGCTCCGCTCCGCGCCACAGCCGGCCCGGCTGCTTGTTGGTGACAGCAATCGTGTTTGTGGTGATGGGCTCGCCGACGCTGTTGAATTTGGAGTCTGGGTCATTCCGGCGGCTGTTGCCATGATTCTTCTGTCCCGCTCAGCCCGTCCGAAGCGCGCCGTGGACGAGGCCCGGCTCCAGGACGGCTTCCTCTCGGACGGCTCGGTGCTGCACGAGTGGGTCTACAGCAAGGTGCGGCTCGCCGTGGGCCGTTACCCCGAGCCGTCGGTCACCCTCGCCGACGTGCACGCCTCGACCAGCCCCTACGGGGAGGTCGTGGACCAGCTCGCCCTGCTGGGCAAGGAGCACGCCACGGCGAACTACGACGTCGTCATCCACTGCCCGGTGGAGTTCCCGCTGCCGGAGGGCGTCGACCCGATCAGCGAGCGCTTCCGCACCCTGTCCGACGAACTGATGCTGGAGATCGTCAAGACGCTCGACGTCCCGCTGCACATCGTCACGGGAAGTCTTGAGGAGCGGATCGAGCAGGTCCTCAAGATCGCCGGCCTGCCGCAGACCGCGTAGCGGACCCGAGTGCCGGCAGGCCCACCGCCGGCGTCGTCCACCTCCGTCCACCTCCGGGCGACGCCCTCGCTCCCCCCTCCCCCCTTGGCTGCCCCCGTTCACGGCAAGGAGAGCACCGTGCGCAGCGGAATCGGAGTGTTCCTTTCCCCCCTCCACGCCCCGGGTCAGGACCCCCACCTGACCATTCGGCGTGACCTCCAGCTCGTCGAGCACCTCGACGAGCTGAACTACGACGAGTGCTGGTTCGGCGAGCACCACTCCCTGGCCTGGCCGACGATCGGCGCCCCCGAGACGATCATCGCCGCCGCCGAGCGGACCCGGCAGATCAAGCTGGCCAACGGCGTCGTGCCGCTGCCCTTCCACCACCCGTACAACGTCGCGACCCGGGCCCTGATGCTCGACCACCTCACCCGGGGCCGTTACATCCTCGGCGTCGGCCCCGGCGCCACCCCGAACGACTCGCACCAGTTCGGGGTGGCGCAGGACGACCTCAAGCGCATGGCGAGCGAGGCGATCCCCGTCGTCCGGGAACTGGTCAACGGCGAGGAGCGGGTGAGCGCCAAGACCGACTGGTTCGTGCTCCAGGACGCCAAGATGCAGCTGCCCCGCTACAGCAAGCCGGGCATCGAGATGGCCATCTCCAGCATCGGCACTCCCAACAGCCCGAAGGCGGCCGGGCAGTTCGGCCTGAGCCTGGTGTCCTGGGGTGCCCCGCCGCCCGGACTGCCGGCCGTGGACCTGGCCCAGCAGTGGCGCTACGCCGAGGAGTCCGCCGAGGAGCACGGCAACACGATGGACCGGGCCACGTGGCGCGTCGTCGTGCCGCTGTACATCGCCGAGACGCGCGAGCAGGCCTACCAGGACGTGCGGCAGGGCTTCTCCGAGTGGCTGTGGGGCTCCTGGGGCAAGGCCGCCGGCTTCGACGTCGCCGCCGGCATGGAGGGCGTCAAGTCCTCGCAGGAGCTGGAGGCGGGGGTCGAGCAGGGCCTGGCGATCGTCGGCTCCCCCGAGGACGCCGTCGCCGCGATCGAGCGGCTCCAGGAGCAGACCGGCGGCTTCGGCACGTTCCTCGTCTACGCCATGAACTGGGCGTCCTTCGAGAAGACGAAGCAGAGCTACGCGCTGCTGGCCGAGCAGGTGGCCCCGCGCTTCTCGGGCTCCACCGCACGCGGTGACGAGTCCATCCAGTGGAGCATCGACAACCGCCACGTCTTCCCCCACACCGAGGCCCGCCGCGCCCGGGAGGCCCAGACGGACTGACCACCGAGCCGCTCCCCCACCCACCGCAGACCGACAGCCCCGTGGACGGGCGCTGTCGGTCTGCCGCGTCGTGTCCCCGGGGCGCCGCGGACCCCCCATGGGTGCGACCTCCGACGCATCCGCCATTCGTGTGCGCCGTCTTGACCGCCCCCGGGGGCCCTCCTATGGTCGCGCTACCGACCGGACATAGGACGTAGGACGTCGTACCTCACCTCCCACCCCTCCCCTCACCCGCTGGAGGACCCGTGCGCGACGACGACGTGAACCCCGGCGTACCGGCACCGCCGCGCCGGCAGTTCCTGAAGTACTCGGGCGCGCTCGGCGCGACCGCCGCCCTGTCCCCCGCCCTGGCCGCCTGTTCCGCGGGTCCGGAGTCGACGAACGACACCGGAGGCGGCGGCAGCGGCAAGGACCGGACGCTGACCGCCGTGATCGGGTACGGCAACGACGGCAGCTGGGACCCGACGCAGACCGCGTCGGCGTTCGCGATGGCCGCCAACAACCACGTCTACGAGGGGCTGCTGGACACGGACCCGATCACCCGGGAGCCGTATCCGGCGCTGGCCACCGCGATCCCCGCCGACCCGTCGGCCACCACCTGGCGGTTCCCGCTCCGCTCCGGCGCCACCTTCCACGACGGCAAGCCCGTCACCGCCGACGACGTCGTGTTCGTCTTCGACCGGATACTCGATCCGGACACCCAGACGCTCGCCAAGGGGTTCTTCGCCCCCTGGCTGGACTCCGTGCGGAAGGTCGACGCCCGGACCGTCGAACTCGTCCTCAAGTTCCCCTTCCCGGACGGTCTTTCCCGGCTCACCCTCGCCAAGATCATGCCCCGGCACGTCTTCTCCCGGCCCGGCGCCTGGGACGACGCCATCAAGGGGCTGGCCGTGGGCTCGGGGCCGTACCGGCAGACCGCGCACCACCCGAAGTCGAACACCACCTTCGAGGCGTTCGCCGCCTACAACGGTCCCCGCAGGCCCGCGTTCCGGAAGATGAACTGGCTGACCATCGTGGACGCGGCACCACGCGTCGCCAAGATCTCCGGGACCGGCGCCGGCGCGCAGATCGCCGACAACATTCCCTACGCCAACATCCCCCGGCTGGAGCAGGGCGGGCTGAAGGTCGCCGGCGGTGCCGGGATGAACAACCTCTTCCTGATGTTCAACACCCGGCACGAGCCCTTCGACGACGTCCGCGTCCGCCAGGCGCTGCACTACGCCATCGACACCGAGAAGATGGTGCGGGTCGCGCTGAAGGGCCACGGCAGGCCCGCGTCCTCGTTCCTCAACGAGGGCAGTCCCGGCTACCGCCGGGCCGGGACCGTCTACGACCACGACCCCGACAAGGCCAAGGCCCTGCTGAGGGCCGCCGGGGTCACCGACCTCACGGTCGAGATCCTCGCCGTCAACGTCAGCTGGATCGTGGACTGCCTGCCGACCATCAAGTCCTCCTGGGACGCGATCGGCGTGCGGACCACCCTGGCGCCGCAGGAGACCACGGCCGTCTTCACCAAGATGGACCAGAAGCAGGACTACCAGGTGGTCGCGGCGGCCTCCAACCCGAACCAGTTCGGGCGCGACGCCGACCTGATCATGCACTACAACTACGGGCCCGAGAACCTGTGGATGCGGTACACGCGGTGGGCCGGCCACCCCGTCGCCCAGCGGCTGTTCAAGGACATGGACCGGGCGACCCGCGAGCCGGACCCCGCGAAGAAGAAGGCGATGATCCAGGACTACATCGACGTCGTCGCCGAGCAGGCCGTGCTCTACCCGGTCGTCCACAACGAGCTGATGACCGCCTGGGACCCGCGCGAGCTCAGCGGGGTACGGGCCCAGCCGTACCCGGGCATCAACGTGCTCCAGGCCAAGTGGAGCTGACGGCATGACGGCCGTCGTACGGATCCTCCTGCGCCGGGTCGCCCTGCTCGTGCCCCTGCTCCTCGGCATCGTGCTCTTCGTGTTCCTGGTGATGCGGTTCTCGGACGTCGACCCGGCGTCCGCGTTCTTCCAGGGCGCCAACCCGACCCCCGGGCAGCTCCACGACTTCCGGGAGCGCAACGGGCTGCTGGACCCGCTGCCACTGCGGTACGTCCACTTCGTCGGCGACCTGCTCCACGGCGACCTCGGCACCAGCGCCCTCACCCGCGCGCCCGTGGTCGACCAGGTCACCACCGCGCTGCCGCTCACCCTCCAGCTGACCTTCCTCGGTCTCGCGCTCGCGGTCGTGCTGGCACTGGCGGGCGGGGTGACGGCGGCGGTGTACCGGGACCGGCTGCCGGACCAGGTCATCCGGGTGGTCTCGCTGGTCGGGGTGGCCGCGCCCGGCTTCTGGCTGGCGCTGCTGATGATCCAGTACCTGGCCGTGGACCGGGGCTGGTTCCCGACCGGCGGCTACGTCAACCCCGCCGACTCCCTCACCGGCTGGCTGAGGACCATGGCCCTGCCCGCGTTCGCGCTGTCCCTGCCGGTCGCCGCCCAGCTCACCCGGATCGTGCGGACCTCCGTGGTGGAGGAGCTGGACAAGGACTACGTCCGGACGGCGATCGGGAGCGGGCTGCCGCCCCGGATCGTCGTCGGCCGGAACGTGCTGCGCAACGCGCTCGTCAATCCCCTCACCGTGCTCGGGCTGCGGGTCGGCTACCTCCTCGGCGGTGCCGTCGTCATCGAGACCGTCTTCTCGCTGCCCGGCATGGGGAAGCTGATGATCGACGCCGTGCAGAACGGCGATCCGGCCGTCGTGCAGGGGGTCGTGCTGACCACCGCCACCGGGTTCGTCGTCGTCAACCTCGTCATCGACATCCTGTATCTGCTGGTCAACCCACGCTTGAGGGCGGCCTGATGGTCACGCGCGCGAACCTCGGCAAGCGGCTCTCCCGGCCCGGCGGTGTCCGGCTGCGCGGCTGGCGCCGGCTGCCGCCGCTGTCCAGGACCGCCGTCTGCTTCCTGGCCGTCGTCATCGTCGTCGCCGTCCTCGCCCCCGTCCTCGCCCCGCACGACCCGCTCGACCAGCAGGACCCGGTCGGCGGGGACGGGGCGCCGTCGGCCGCGCACTGGCTGGGGCAGGACAGCCTCGGCCGGGACGTCCTCAGCCGGCTGATGTACGGCGCCCGCTGGTCCCTCGCCATCGGGCTGGGCGCGACCGCGCTCGCGCTCGCCGTCGGTGCCCTCGTCGGGGCGCTGGCCGCCACCTCCCGCAAGGCGGTGGACGAGACGCTGATGCGCTGCCTGGACGTGGTGATGGCGTTCCCGGGCATCGCGCTCGCGGCCGTGCTGGTGGCCGTGTTCGGCGGCGGGATCGGCGTGCTGATCTGTGCCATCGCGTTCCTGTTCACCCCGCCCGTGGCGCGGGTCGTACGGGCCAATGTGCTGGACCAGTACGGCGAGGACTACGTCACCGCGGAGCGGGTCATCGGCGCCCGCACCCCGCACATCGTGCTGCGGCACGTGGCCGTCAACTGCGCCGCGCCGGTGCTGGTGTTCTGCACGGTCCAGGTCGCCGAGGCCATCGTGTTCGAGGCGTCGCTGTCCTTCATCGGCGCGGGCGTGCGGCCCCCGGACCCGTCCTGGGGCAGTGTCATCGCCGACGGCAAGAACATGGTGCTGACCGGCGGCTGGTGGGCCACCGTCTTCCCCGGGCTGCTGGTCCTGCTCACCGTGCTGGCGCTGAACATCCTCTCCGAGGGCGTCTCGGACGCGTGGGCGGCGCCCGCCCCCCGCGCGGTGGAGGCTCCCGCGCAGGGGGCGCTCCCGGCGGACCGGCTGGAGAACCCGGAGCCCGGCACCGGCGAGGTGCTGCCGCTGCCCGGTCTCACGGAGGCCGCCCGGCGGCTGCGCTCCCGGGCCCGGCCGCTGCCGGACCGGAGCGGGCAGCCGGTGCTCGCCGTGGAGCACCTCGCCATCGGCTTCCCGGACCGGCACCGGGGCGTGGACATCGTCGCCGGGGTCGGCTTCGCGGTGTACCCCGGTGAAGTGCTGGGGCTGGTGGGCGAGTCGGGCTGCGGGAAGACGCTGACCGCGCTGACCGTCATGGGGCTCCAGCCCAAGGGCGCCCGGGTCGGTGGCCGGGTCCGGTTCGGGCAGCGGGACCTGCCGGCCGAGCCGACGCGGGTACGGCGGCGGCTCCTCGGCCACGAGATGGCCATGGTGTACCAGGACGCCCTGTCTTCCCTGAACCCGGCCATGACCGTCCGGGCCCAGCTGAAGCAGCTCGTCCGGCGCGGGGGCGGGCGCGGTCCGCACGAGCTCATGGAACTGGTCGGCCTGGACCCCGACCGCACCCTGCGCAGCTATCCGCACGAGCTGTCCGGCGGGCAGCGCCAGCGCGTGCTCATCGCCATGGCCCTCTCCCGCGACCCGAGGCTGATCGTCGCCGACGAGCCGACCACCGCCCTGGACGTCACCGTGCAGGCCCAGGTCATGGAGCTGCTGCTCCGGCTGCGGGCCGAGCTGGGCTTCGCGCTGATCCTGGTCTCGCACGATCTGGCGCTGGTCGCCGACATCACCGACCGGGTGGCGGTGATGTACGGCGGGCAGATCGTGGAGACCGGGGTGACCTCCGACGTGGTGGCGGCACCGGCCCACCACTACACGCGCGGGCTGCTCGGCAGCGTGCTCTCGCTGGAGTCGGCCGAGGAGCGGATGACCCAGATCAAGGGGGTCGTACCCGCCCCGGCCGACTTCCCGGCGGGCTGCCGGTTCGCCGACCGGTGCCCGCTCGCCACCGAGGTGTGCCGCACCACCGCCCCGGTCCTTACGGGCACCCCCGCCCACACGGCCGCCTGCCACCACCCGGCGGTGGAACTGGCGTCGGCACAGAGCGAGGAGGCCCTTCAGTGACCGCTGTCGTGGAGGTGCGGGACGCGCACGTCGTCCACCGGGCGCGCAGCGGCGGCCTGTTCCGGCGCGACCGGGTGTACGCCCTGACCGGCGCCGGTCTCTCGGTCGCGCCCGGTGAGACGGTGGGGGTGGTCGGCGAGTCGGGGTGCGGGAAGTCGACGCTGGCGAAGGTGCTGGTGGGCATCGAGCGGCCGGTGTCCGGGGCGGTGGCGTTCCGGGGCCGGGACCTGTGGGCGATGCCGGCCGCCGAGCGCAGGAGCACGGTCGGCGCGGGCACCGGAATGATCTTCCAGGACCCGTCGACCGCGCTGAACCGCCGGCTGGCGGTCCGCCGGATCCTGCGCGACCCGCTGGACGTCCACCGGCGCGGCACGCGGGCCGAACGGGAGGAGAGGGTGCGGGAGCTGATGGCCCTCGTCGGCCTGCCACGGGCGCTCGCCGACGCCCTGCCCGGGCAGCTCTCCGGCGGGCAGCGGCAGCGCGTCGCCATCGCCCGCGCGCTCGCCCTGGACCCGGACCTGGTCGTCGCCGACGAGCCGACCAGTGCCCTGGACGTCTCGGTCCGCGCGCAGATCCTCAACCTGCTGCTCGACCTGAAGGAGCGCCTCGGTCTCGCCCTGGTGTTCGTCTCGCACGACATCCAGACGGTACGGCGCATGAGCGACCGGGTGATCACCATGTACCTCGGCCGGATCGTGGAGGAGACCCCGGCGGGCCGGGTCACCGACGCGGCCCGGCACCCGTACACCCGCGCCCTGTTCTCGGCCACGCCGGGCCTGCTGGACCCCGTCGACCCGATCCCGCTGACCGGGCCGCTCCCCTCGGCGACCCGCCCGCCGAGCGGCTGCCCGTTCCGCACCCGCTGCTGGAGGGCCGACGAGGTCTGCGCCGCGTCGATGCCGGACTTCTCGGCCGCGTCACGGCCCGGACACCGCTACCGGTGCCACCATCCTGTTCAGGAGGACCAGCCGACCCGTGACCCAGCACGCCAGGAGCCGTGAATGACCCTTCCGACCCCGCTCACCGGTGTCGTCCCGCCCGTCTGCACGCCCCTGACGCCGGAGCGCGAGGTGGACGTGCCCTCACTGCTGCGCCTGGTGGACTTCCTGGTGGAGGCCGGGGTGCACGGACTGTTCCTGCTGGGCTCGACCTCGGAGGCGGCCTTCCTGACGGACGCGCAGCGCGCGCGGGTGGTGGCGGCCGTGACCGCGCACGTGGGCGGTCAGCTGCCCGTGCTCGCCGGGGCCATCGACATGACCACCCCGCGCGTCCTGGAGCACGTCGCGGCGGTCACCTCGGCGGGCGCGGGGGCCGTCGTCGTCACCGCGCCCTTCTACGCCCGCACCCACCCGTCCGAGATCGTCCACCACTACCGCCGGATCGCCGCCGCCAGTCCGGTCCCGGTGATCGCCTACGACATCCCCGTCGCCGTGCACACCAAGCTCCCCGCCGACCTGCTGCTGGGGCTCGCCGGGGACGGCGTCCTGGCCGGGGTCAAGGACTCCAGCGGGGATCTGGCGGCCTTCCGGGAGGTGGTCGCCGGCGCCCGCACCCACCCCGGGTTCAGCGTGCTGACCGGCTCGGAGCTGATCGCCGACGCCGCGCTGGCGCTGGGCGCCGACGGGGCCGTGCCGGGCCTGGCCAACGTCGACCCGCACGGCTATGTGAGCCTCTACCGCCAGTGCCGGGCGGGCGACGCGGAGGGGGCGCGCACCGAACAGGAGCGGCTGTGCGCGCTGTTCGGGATCACCGGCGTCGGGGACCCCGCGCGGATGGGCGGCAGCTCGGCGGCGCTGGGCGCGTTCAAGGCGGCGCTGCACCTGCGCGGGATCATCGCCTGTCCGGCGACCGCGGAGCCGCAGGTACCGCTGTCCGGCGCGGAGGTCGAACAGATCGGCAAGCTGCTGGCGGCGGCGGGCCTGCTCGGCCTCGACGGCTAGGTCCTGTCGCGGACCCCGCCACCGGGCCCCGGAGCACCCAGGCGGATTCTGCGGAACTCCAGGGACTCGTACGGGCCCCGGACGCCGGTCTCGTAGAGGACGCCGATCGTGCCGGGGGTGAGCTGGACCAGGTCGGAGTAGGCGGCCGGGTGGTCGGAGAGGGTGAGCAGCCTGCGGAAGGTGCGGCCGGCGTCCGTGCTCGCCCAGAGGGCCGGGGCGCGCCGTGCGGTCGGCACGGAGGGCGCGGAGAACAGCAGGGGCGCGCCCGGGTCGCTCGGCTGGAGGACGCTGCCCTGGACCACCGGGACGGCGTTCAGGGCGGGCTGGACGGCGTAGGGGCGGTCCAGGGTCCGGCCGCCGTCGCCGGAGTAGGTGTCGAGCCGGTTCCCGGGGGCGGTGCCGTTCTGGTCGCGGGAGCTGAAGTAGACGCGCCCGTCGGGCAGTTGGGCGGCGCTGGTCTCGTTGGCGTTGGTCACGCCGTCGTGGCCCGCGTCCACGAACCCCAGGTGCCAGGTGCGGCCGGAGTCGTCGCTGTAGAGGGCGTGTCCGCCGTAGTACCTGGCCTCCTGGCCGGTGTCCCGGGAGCCGGCGGGCGGGGCCGCGGAGTGGTCGGCGGGGATCAGCAGGCGGCCGGCGTGGGGGCCGCGGGTGAGGGCGACGGCGTGACCGGGGCCGGTGGCGTACCAGCGCCAGCCGGGCCGGGTCACCCGGGCCGTGATGTCCCGGGGGGCGGTGAAGCTGCGGCCGTCGTCCCGGCTGTGCTGCACGAAGACCCGGCGGCCCTGTTCCGGGGCGACCTCGCCGCGCATGATCCGCGCCTCCGTCACGGTCCCCGCGTTGGCGCAGGTGACCAGGACGACCGCGCCGGTGCGCGGGTCGACCACGGGCGCCGGGTTGCCCCGGGTGTGGCCCCGCCCGGCGGCCACCACGGTCAGCGGGCCCCAGGTGCAGCCGCCGTCGGCGGAGCGGCGCAGGACGACGTCGATGTCACCGGTGTCTCCCGCGCCGTCGCGCCGGCCCTCGGCGAAGGCCAGGACGGTACCGTGCCGGGTCTCCACCACGGCCGGGATGCGGTAGACGGCGTACCCGTCCCGCCCGGACACGTACGGCACCGAGGAGGCGCAGTCGGCGGGCGCCGCGTGGGCGGGCAGCCCGGCGGTGAGCGAGGCGAGGAGCGCCAGGCTGGTGAGGAGGGAGCGGCTGCGCGGGGTCACGCCCTGATGCTCCCCACGATCACCGGGACGGCCTTACTCCGTCCGGGTGATCAGGACGGGCGGTCGGGACGCGTGGCCGGGACGGGTGGTCGTCGGGACGCGTGGCCGGGACGGGTGGTCGTCGGGACGCGTGGCCGGGACAGGCGGTCGGGACGGGTGGTCAGGACGGGGTCCGGGCCGCGGCCAGCAGCCGGGTCACGTCGTCGGAGCAGATGGTGAGGGCCGCTCCGACGGTGGCGAGGGCGTCGCGTTCGGCGGGCGTGTAGGGGCCGTCGGCGAGGGCGATGCGGGCGGCCTGGAGCAGCAGGGACTCGCGTCCGGCCGGGGCCAGGTGCGGGGCGAGCGGGTCCAGGGACTCGTGCAGCTCTATGGTCAGCCCGGCCCCGCACGGCTGCTCGAAGTACCGGCCGGTGTCGGCGGCGAGGGCGTCGACCAGGGCGGCCAGCTGGTCCTCGGTGCACTCGGCGAAGCCGGCCGCGCGGACCGTCGCGGCGGCCGTCTCCAGGGCCGTGCGGGAAGAGGTGCCGCCCGCGGCGAGCACGGCGAGGGCGACGGTGTGCACGGCGTCACGGAGCATCACGGAGAACCGGCGGGTGGTGGGGTGGTCCAGCACCTCGGTGCCGAAGTGGTGCCCGCAGGCCGCGCACTCCACGACCGGTCCGGCCGTCCCGCGCGGCAGCACGGGCACGCCGAGCAGGGTGAGCCGGCGTCGTCCGGTGAGCCGCTGGTAGTTGCGGTCGCCGCCGCAGCCCGGGCAGAAGAACTCGCCGTCCCCCACGGGTGTCCATGCGGTGCGGGTGCCCAGGATGCGCGCAGCCCTGGCGGCACGGTCGTCTCGTCCCCGTACTGGCAGCACGTCGCACCTCCGTAACCGCACGGCAACATCGCCGCGCTGGCGTGATGTTAGCCACATCACCGAGGTGGAGTCAGTACCCCGTAAGAGACCTTTCTGTGACCTGGGGGGCACGTTGGCCGGAAACGAACGATCCCCGCCCACCGGTGCATGGCGGGCGGGGACCTGGGAACGCCGGGCGGGACAGCGTCCGGAAGGGGCGCGGGGAACGGCGCGACCGGCCACGACGGCGCCGCGCCCGCCCGACGGCCGATGCCCCCGGTCCGCTGCCCGGCGGAGCGCTAGCGTGTCGCGCGGTTCACCGCGGAGACGACCGCCTTCAGCGACGCACGCGTCGTGTTCGCGTCGATGCCGATGCCCCACAGGACCTTGTCGCCGATCGCGCACTCGATGTAGGAGGCGGCCTGCGCGGAGGCGCCCTCGCTCATCGTGTGCTCCTGGTAGTCCAGCAGGCGTACGTCGATGCCGATGGACTGGAGGGCGTCGAAGAAGGCCGAGATCGGACCGTTGCCGGAGCCGGTCAGGACCCGGTCCTCGCCGTCGACGGTGGCCTCGACGGTGAGGGTGTCCACACCGTCGGTGTCGGTGGTCGACTGGCCGGTCCTGACCTGGATGCGGCCCCACGGGTTCTCGGGGTTCGGCAGGTACTCGTCCTGGAAGACCGCCCAGATGTCCTTCGGCGTGATCTCGCCGCCCTCGGCGTCGGTCTTCGCCTGGATGATCTTCGAGAACTCGATCTGCATCCGGCGCGGCAGGTCGAGCTTGTGGTCGTTCTTCAGGACGTAGGAGACACCGCCCTTGCCGGACTGCGAGTTGACGCGGATGACGGCCTCGTAGGAGCGGCCGACGTCCTTCGGGTCGATCGGCAGGTACGGCACCGCCCATTCGAGGTCGTCCACGGTGACCCCGCGAGCCGCCGCGTCGGCCTCCATGGCGTCGAAGCCCTTCTTGATGGCGTCCTGGTGGGAGCCGGAGAAGGACGTGTAGACCAGGTCGCCCACGTACGGGTGGCGCGGGTGGACCTCCATCTGGTTGCAGTACTCCCACGTACGACGGATCTCGTCGATGTCGGAGAAGTCGATCTGCGGGTCGACGCCCTGGGAGAACAGGTTCATGCCCAGGGTGACCAGGTCGACGTTGCCGGTGCGCTCGCCCTGGCCGAACAGGCAGCCCTCGACGCGGTCGGCGCCGGCCATCAGGGCCAGCTCGGCGGCGGCCACGGCGGTACCGCGGTCGTTGTGCGGGTGGACGGACAGGCAGACGTACTCGCGGCGGGAGAGGTTGCGGTGCATCCACTCGAAGCGGTCCGCGTGCGTGGACGGCGTCGAACGCTCCACGGTGGCGGGCAGGTTGAGGATGATCTCGCGGCCCGGACCCGGCTGGTAGACGTCCATCACCGCCTCGCAGACCTCCAGCGCGAAGTCCAGTTCGGTGTCGGTGAAGATCTCCGGGGAGTACTGGTAGCCGAACTCGGTCTCCGGGCCCAGCAGCTTCTCGGCGTACTCCATCACCAGGCGGGTGCCGTCGACGGCGATCTGCTTGATGTCGTCCTTGGAGCCGCGGAAGACGACCCGGCGGAAGACCGGGGCGGTGGCGTTGTACAGGTGGACGGTGGCCCGGCGCGCGCCCTTCAGGGACTCCACGGTCCGCTCGATCAGGTCCTCGCGGGCCTGGGTGAGGACGGAGATCGTCACGTCCTCGGGGATCGCGCCCTCTTCCTCGATGATCGAGCGCACGAAGTCGAAGTCGGTCTGGCCGGAGGCGGGGAAGCCGACCTCGATCTCCTTGTAGCCCATCGCGACCAGCTGGTCGAACATGCGCCGCTTGCGCTCGGGCGACATGGGGTCGATCAGGGACTGGTTGCCGTCGCGCAGGTCGGTGGAGAGCCAGCGGGGGGCGGCGGTGATCCGCTTGTTCGGCCAGGTGCGGTCCGGGATGTCGACCTGCTCGTAGCGGCCGTACTTGTGGATCGGCATGGGGCTGGGCTGCTGGCGGTTGGCCATGATGGCGTGGGCTCCTCAGGATGTCCGGAGATCCGAGTGGACGGCCGACGACGCAACGCCAAGCTCCGCGGGGAGGGAGTCGGCCTCGACTACAGGCCCTCGCCGCGGCAGCTAAGAAGAAGCAGCCAGAAACGCATGATGCTCCGCAGCCTAGCCGAGCCGTTCCGGGTGCGCGGGCCTGTCCCAGTATGCGGGACCGCACGGCAAAAGGGGACAAAAAGTGCGCTGCACCACATCGCTCTACCACACGGTCACGATCTGTCGCGTGCGGTGTCCCGGTATTTCACCAATCATGGTGGCAGGTAGTGACAGTGACGTCACACAGTGCAATGGTGCGGACATGACGACCACCGGGGGCTTCCAGCCCGTCTTCTGCACGATCGTGCCGCCGCACGTCCTCGACAGGCTCGCCCGCAACGAGGACCCCGCGCTCTCCGGCCCGGCCCGCCGGTCCCTGGAGCACGACGCCTACCAGCGCACCAAGCGCCGCCTGACCACGGTGATCGGTGCCGCCATCGCCGCCCCGCCCGCGGGCGCCGCCGCCGACAAGCCGCACCGCACCGTCTACGACGCCGGGCACACCCAGGACCTGCCCGGCACCAAGGTCCGCGAGGAGGGCTCCGAGCCCGGCTCCGACGCCACGGTCAACCGCGCCTACGCGGGCCTCGGCGCCACCTTCGAGCTGTACCTCAAGGTCTACGGCCGGCACTCCATCGACGACGGCGGGATGCCGCTCGACGCCACCGTGCACTTCGGCGAGAACTACGACAACGCCTTCTGGAACGGCGAGCAGATGGTGTTCGGCGACGGCGACAACGAGATCTTCCTCGACTTCACCATCCCGGTCGACGTCATCGGGCACGAACTGACCCACGGCGTCACCCAGCACACCGCGAACCTGGAGTACTACGGCCAGTCGGGCGCCCTGAACGAGTCGGTCTCGGACGTCTTCGGCTCGCTGATCAAGCAGTACACCCTCGGCCAGACCGCCGCCGAGGCCGACTGGCTGATCGGCGCGGGGCTCCTCGCGCCGCGCGTCACCGGCACCGCCCTGCGCTCGATGAAGGCCCCGGGCACCGCGTACGACGACGACGTCCTCGGCAAGGACCCGCAGCCGGCGAAGATGGAGGACTACGTCCGCACCGGCCGCGACAACGGCGGCGTGCACATCAACTCCGGCATCCCCAACCACGCCTTCTACCTGGCCGCCACCGCCCTCGGCGGCTACGCCTGGGAGAAGGCCGGGCAGATCTGGTACGACGTGCTGACCGGCGGCGAGCTGAAGGACGACGCCCTCTTCGCCGACTTCGCCACGCTGACGGTGAAGGCGGCCCGGGAGCGGTACGGCGCCGGGGACGAACTCCAGGCCGTGCAGAAGGCGTGGGAACAGGTCGGGGTGCGGACGCTGTAGTTCCGTACTACACAGAGACCCATGCGTATTCGAGTGCGGCGCACGGGCGGTTTCGCGGGCATCGAGCGTCGGGCCGAGGTGGACACCTCGGGCCGGCCCGACGCCCACGAGTGGCAGTCCCTGGCCGAACGCGCCCTCGCGTCCGGCCGGGGCACGCCTCCGGCGGGGGTCCCGGACGGCTTCAGCTACGAGATCACGGTGGACGGCCACACGGTGTACGCGGCGGACCCCCGGCTGACCGAGGCACAGCGGGAGCTGGTCTCCCGGGTGCTGAAGGAGGGCGCGTAACGGCCGCTCGGCGCACGGGCGTTGACTTCCGTCACCGCCGGTACGGATGATCCGGCCATGGCGACTGACGCAGGCAAGGCGATGCCCCGGTTCCCGCCCGGCTTCCTGTGGGGGGTGTCGACCTCCGCCCACCAGATCGAGGGCGCGGCCGAGGAGCGGGAGCCGTCCGTCTGGGACGTGTTCACGGCCGGGCCAGGGCGGGTGAAGGACGGCTCGACGGCGGCGGTGGCCTGCGACCACTACCACCGCTACCGCCAGGACGTGGCCCTCCTCGCCGGTCTCGGCGTCGGCGCCTACCGCTTCTCGGTCTCCTGGCCCCGGGTGAACTCCCCCGGCGGCGCGGACTTCTACGACCGCCTGGTGGACGAGCTGTGCGCGGCCGGCGTGCGGCCGGTCCCGACCCTCTTCCACTGGGACCTGCCGGCGGACCTGGACTGGCTGGACCGGGACACGGCGGCCCGGTTCGCCGACCACGTGTCGGTGGTGGCGGACCGGCTCGGCGACCGGGTGCGGACGTGGATCACCCTCAACGAGCCCGCCGAACACACCCTCCTGGGGCACGCGATCGGCGCCCACGCCCCGGGCCGGCGGCTGCTCTTCGACGCCCTCCCGGTCGCCCACCACCAGCTCCTCGCCCACGGCCTCGCGGTACGGGCCCTGCGCGCGGCCGGCGCCACGGACATCGGCATCGCCAACTCCCACGGCCCGACCTGGCCCGCCTCCCGGGAACCGGCGGACCTGGAGGCGGCCGGCTTCTACGACCTGCTGCTCAACCGGCTGTTCGCCGAGCCGGTCCTCCTGGGCGCGTACCCCGAGGGCATGGGCGAGCTGATGCCGGGGGACGTCGAGGCCGACCTCAAGGTGATCGCCGAGCCGGTCGACTGGTACGGCGTCAACTACTACGCCCCGACGCGGGTGGGCGCCCCGCAGGGCAGCGACACCGAGTTCGGCGGGCTGACGGTGCCGGCCGGACTCCCCTTCTCCGTGCGGGAGATCGAGGGCCGGCCGGTGACCGACTTCGGCTGGCCGGTCGTACCGGAAGGGCTGACGGAACTGCTCACCGGGTTCCGTGAGCGCTACGGCGACCGGCTCCCGCCCGTCGTCATCACCGAGAACGGCTGCTCCTACGAGGGCGTCGACGACCAGGACCGCATCGCCTACCTGGACGCCCACGTCCGGGCCCTGCACCGGGCGATCGAGGCCGGCGTCGACGTGCGCGGCTATTTCGTGTGGTCCCTCATGGACAACTTCGAGTGGGCCGAGGGCTACGCCCGCCGGTTCGGCCTGGTGCACGTGGACTTCGAGACGCTGGAGCGCACGCCCAAGGCCTCCTACCACTGGTTCCGGGAACTGCTGCGGGCCCAGAGCCCGTCCTCATAGGGCTCCGGCGTCCCGCGCGGCCCACAGGGTCGGGAAGTAGGGCCGGTAGCCCAGCTCGCGGCGGATGCGGTCGGTGGAGGCGATGCCGTACCAGGGGTCGGGGTCGGGTCCGTCCGCCGGCGGTTCCGCGCCCAGGAGCTGGTGGATCTCCAGCACGGTGACCGGGGCGTCGTCGGCGATGTTGTAGACGCGGCCGTCGGCGCCGGGGGCGTGCAGCAGGCGCAGCAGGCCCTGGGCGGTGTCGGCGACGTGCACCAGGTGCTGCCGCTTGGTGGCCGGCTGGGTCGCGGTCCAGCGGGTGATGCCCGGCAGGTGCGGGTCGCCCTCGCCGTAGACGAAGCCGAGGCGGCCGATCCGGACGTCCAGCCCGTCCAGCGCCAGCAGCCCCCGCTCGGCCTCCAGCTTGGACTCCGGGTACGTCATCCACATCGGGCCGCCGGGCACGGTGGGGTCGTCCTCGACGTGCGGCCGGCCGCGGCCGGTGCCGTACACCAGGATGGTGCTGGCCTGGACGAACCGCCGTACCCCACAGGCGACGGCCGCCCGGCCCAGCTCCACCGCGGCATCGCGGTTGACGGCCCGTATCTCCTCGTCCGGCACGCCCCGGAAGGAGGCCGCGATGTTCACGACGGCGTCCGCTCCGGTGAGCGCCTTGCCGAGGACGTCGGTGTCGCGCAGGTCGCCGACGACGACCTCGGCGCCGCGCTCGGCGAGGGCGGCGGCGCGGGTCTCGTCGCGGACGATCACCCGCACCCGTTCGCCGGGCCGGGCCTGGGCGAGCAGGCGGGGGACGAACCCGCGGCCCACCTGTCCGGTGGCGCCGGTGACCAGGGTCAGCATGGCGGTACTCCTTCTCGATCGTGTCTCGTTCGGTGCGCCCAGCCTCGGCGGCGGGCGGCGCCGACGAAAGAGACCTCCTGATCGGGGGATCGACAGTCCCTGGATAAGCCGGCCGGTCTGCCGCAGCCTGGAGGGGTGAACCGAGCCGAACTCGCCGACTTCCTGCGCCGTGGCCGCGCCCGACTGGAACCGTCCGACGTGGGCCTGGCGCCCGGAGCCCGCCGCCGCACACCCGGGCTGCGCCGGGAGGAGGTGGCGGCGCTGGCCGGGATGTCGGTGGACTACTACACACGCCTGGAGCAGTCCCGGGGTCCCCGCCCGTCCCGGCAGATGCTCACGGCGCTGGCGCGGGCGCTGCGGCTGGCCGACGACGCACGCGACCACCTGTTCCACCTGGTGGGCGAGGAGCCGCCGCGCCGGGACGTGGCCTCGGCCCATGTCCGGCCGGGGCTGCTGCTGGTCCTGGACCGGCTGTACGACTCACCGGCGCAGGTGGTCACGGACCTCGGCACGGTGCTGGCGCAGAACGCGCTGGCCAAGGCGCTGGTCGGGGACGTGCTCGCCGGCCCGCCGCCCGAGCGGAATCTCACCCGCCGCTTCTTCCTGGACCCCACGGCTCGCGCGCTCTTCCCGCCGGAGGACCTTCCGGCACACGCCCGGGACCACGTGGCCGCCCTCCGGGCGGTGGCCGCGGCCCGCCCCGACGACCCGGAACCGGCCGCCCTGGTGGCCGAACTCCGTGCGAAGAGCGAGGAGTTCGCCCGGCTCTGGGAGGAGCACGAGGTGTCCCTGCGCCGCCCGGGGACGAAGCGCTTCCTGCACCCGGTGGTGGGCCTGCTGGAACTGGACTGCGAGGTCCTGCTGAGCCACCAGAGCCACCATCACCTCATCATCCACACGGCCCGGCCCGGCACCGAGTCCCGCGAGAGGCTGGAGCTGCTGCGGGTGGTGGGCACGCAGGACATGACCCCGACGGAGGCCGTCGGTTAGAAGCCCAGCCTGCGCAGCTGCTTCGGATCCCGCTGCCAGTCCTTGGCCACCTTCACGTGCAGGTCAAGGAAGACCGGCGTTCCCAGCAGCGCCTCGATGTGCTTGCGGGACTTGATGCCGACCTCCTTCAGGCGCTTGCCCTTGGGCCCGATGATGATGCCCTTCTGGCTGGGGCGCTCGATGTAGACGTTGGC
This sequence comes from Streptomyces olivaceoviridis, assembly GCF_014650115.1. Classification (GTDB taxonomy): domain Bacteria; phylum Actinomycetota; class Actinomycetes; order Streptomycetales; family Streptomycetaceae; genus Streptomyces; species Streptomyces olivaceoviridis. Next base: position 309,327 of record NZ_BMUI01000001.1, read on the forward strand.
GTGGATGTCCAGCAGCGGACGGTCGGCGGGCCGGTCCTCGCGCGGCAGCATCTCCTCGACGACGACCGCGATGGAGTGCGGCAGCTCGTCCCGGACGCCCTCCAGCGCGGCCTCCCGGATGAGCTCGGCCACCATCACCTGCTCGGGCTCGTCCGTCAGGTCGCCCTCGGGATACAGGGCGGGCCCCTCCGGCAGCAGCGGGACCAGGAGGTCGGCCAGGAGGTCCACCTGCTTGGACCCGACCGCGGACACCGGCACGATCTCCGCCCACTCGATGCCCAGTTCCTTGCCGAGCTGGTCGATGGCGATGAGCTGCTCGGCGAGGGCCTTGGAGTCGACGAGGTCGGTCTTCGTCACGATGGCGACCTTCGGGGTCTTCTTGATCCCCGCCAGTTCCTTCGCGATGAACCGGTCGCCCGGACCGATCTTCTGGTCGGCCGGCAGGCAGAAGCCGATCACGTCCACCTCGGCCCAGGTGGTGCGGACCACGTCGTTGAGGCGTTCGCCGAGCAGCGTGCGCGGCTTGTGCAGGCCGGGGGTGTCGACCAGGATGAGCTGGGCGTCGGGCCGGTGCACGATACCCCGGACCGTGTGCCGGGTGGTCTGGGGCCGGTTGGAGGTGATCGCCACCTTCTGCCCGACCAGAGCGTTCGTGAGGGTGGACTTGCCCGCGTTGGGGCGGCCCACGAAGCAGGCGAAGCCGGCGCGGTGGACGGTCTCGGCCGGCTGCTCGGAAGTCTGGGTACGAACGCTCATGCCGCCCATTCTCCCTGATCCACAGAGCGGCGCCGCACCACGGCCGCCGCGCACCCCGGACGGTGAGCTCCCGGAAACCCGCACGCAACGAAACGTCACGGAAACACACCCGTACGCGACCGGAAACGCACACCGGTGACCCTCTGACGCAGCCCCCACCCGTTGGAGACGCCCGTGACCTTCGCCGCAGCCCATGTGAGCACCGGGGACACCGCCTGGCTGCTCGCCGCGACCGCCCTCGTCCTGCTCATGACCCCGGGCCTGGCCCTGTTCTACGGCGGCATGGTCCGCACGAAGAGCGTCCTCAACATGCTGATGATGAGCTTCGTGTCGATCGCCCTGGTCACGGTGGTGTGGCTGGCGGCCGGCTACTCCCTCGCCTTCGGGGACGACATCGGCGGCGGGCTGATCGGCGGTCTGCACCAGGCCGGGATGCGCGGGCTCGGCCCGGACAGCGTGCACGGCACGGTCCCGGCCGTCCTGTTCGCCACCTTCCAGCTCACCTTCGCCATCGTCACGGCCGCCCTGATCAGCGGCGCGGTCGCCGACCGCACGAGGTTCTCGGCGTGGCTGGTCTTCGTACCGCTGTGGACGCTCCTCGTATACGTCCCGGTGACCCACTGGGTGTGGGGCCCGGGTGGCTGGATCCTCGACAGGCTGGGCGCCCTGGACTTCGCCGGCGGTCTGCCCGTAGAGATCACCTCCGGCGCCTCCGGACTGGCGCTGTGCCTCGTCCTCGGCCCCCGTCTGGGCTTCAAGAAGGACGCCATGCGCCCGCACAACCTGCCCATGGTCGTCCTCGGCGCCGGTCTGCTCTGGTTCGGCTGGTTCGGCTTCAACGCCGGCTCCGCGCTCGGCGCGAACGGCCTGGCCGCCGCCGCGTTCCTCAACACGCTCGCCGCCGGCTGCACCGGCCTGCTCGGCTGGCTCTTCGTCGAGCAGCGGCGCGACGGCCACCCGACCACCCTGGGCGCCGCCTCCGGCGCGGTGGCCGGCCTGGTCGCCATCACCCCGTCCTGCGGCACGGTGTCCCTGCTCGGCGCCCTGGTCGTGGGCCTCGCCGCCGGTGTGGTCTGCTCCTACGCGGTGAGCTGGAAGTTCAAGCTGGACTACGACGACTCCCTGGACGTCGTCGGCGTCCACCTGGTCGGCGGCGTCATCGGCACCCTGCTGATCGGCCTGTTCGCCGAGAAGGCGATGACCGGCGGGGCGGAGGGCCTCTTCTACGGCGGCGGGCTCGCCCCGCTCGGCAAGCAGCTCCTCGCCGTGGTCGTCGTCGCGGTGTACGCCTTCTCGGTGACGTACGGCCTGGGCAAGCTGCTCGACAAGGCGCTGGGCCTCCGGGCGAGCGAGGAGCAGGAGCACACCGGCCTCGACCTTACGGTGCACGCCGAGACCGCATACGATCACGGCGTCCTGGGCCATGGCGCCCCGGTCAGCGCTTCCGTCCTCTCCCCCTCCGCCCAGAAGGTCACGTACCAGGCATGAAGCTCATCACCGCGATCGTCAAGCCGTACCGGCTGGACGAGGTCAAGACCGCCTTGCAGGAGCTGGGGGTGCACGGGCTGACCGTGACCGAGGCGAGCGGCTACGGCCGGCAGCGCGGCCACACCGAGGTGTACCGGGGGGCCGAGTACCGCGTCGACCTGGTGCCGAAGGTGCGCATCGAGGTCGTGGTGGAGGACGCCGCCGCCGACGACGTGATCGACGCGATCGTCAGGGCCGCGCGGACGGGGAAGATCGGGGACGGGAAGGTGTGGGCCGTTCCCGTGGAGACGGTCGTCCGGGTGCGGACCGGCGAGCGCGGGCCCGACGCGCTCTGACCAGCAGCGCCCCGGTCAGCACACCGGCGGTGAACACCAGCCCCGCCAGGAGCCAGGGCAGCGCGAGGAAGGCGGCGCTCGCCGACTCCCGGGTGTCCTGGGCGCTCGCGGTGAGCGTGACGTCCCCCCGGTCGAACTGGGGTGCCCCGCGCCAGGTCTCGGTGAGCCGCACCCGCTGTCCCGGCAGCAGCTCGGCGGGCACCCGGGCCGACCGCCGGTCGAGCAGCGTACGGCCGAACAGCCCCCGCGCCTTCAGCTCCACCCTGGGGCTGAGGGTGACGTTCCCGGTGTTGCGCAGGGTGTAGGAGATGGTCGCCGTGCTCTCGCCGAGGCCCGGGACCAGCGGCTGATGGTGGCTGATCCGCATGTGCTCGACCGAGAGCGCGGCCAGCGCGGGCCCGCCGACCCGCAGGTAGACCCGGGCGCCGACGGCCCGCCGCACCCCGAGCGCGAGCCTTCCGCCGCCGCGGTCGACGTGTTCGTCGAGGGCGACGATGGCACCCGGATGGTCTCCGGGCTCGGCACCGTCCGGGACACGCAGGGTGAAGGGCACGGTGACGGTCCGGTGCGCCGGCACGGTGATCCGGGACCTCGCGGGCCTGGCCCAGGCGCCCACCCCGCGCATCCTCTCCTTCAGCGTCCGCACCGCGAACCCGCCGTCCCGGGCGGTGTTGTAGGCGTCGGCCGCGTACAGCCGGAAGGTGAGCGGCCGGCCGGTCCGGTTGCGGACGGCGACCTTGTCGGTGAGGGTCTGGCCGGGCTCGGCGGAGAGGGTGAAGTAGGGCCGCGCGGCGATCTTCGAGGCGACCGGGTAGACGGACCAGCTCCCGTTGTCGGCGGCACGGGCGGGCGCGGACTGCCATGCCAGCGTCAGGCCCAGGAGGAGGACGTACAGCTTGCGCATGGGTGCGGACCCCCACGGACGGGTGTGAGAGGGGAACGGGCGGGTGCGGACGCCCGCACGCTCAGGTGAGCGTCAGCGTGAGCACGCCGGAGTACGCGCCGGGAGGCGTGAACGCCGGTACGTCCAGGGACAGCCCGGCGTCGACGGTGAACTCACCGCCGGTGAGCGTGCCGTTGGGGGTCGACGCGAGGGTCGCTCCCGCGCTGCCCACGGTGCCCGCCGAACCGGCCACGCAGGTGCTGGGGCTGCCCGCCTTGGCCGTGCAGGCAGGGGTCCAGCTCAGATGTCCGGCGTCGATCCTGGCGCCGGGCCCGGTGAAGTCGGTGACCTTGCCGGTCAGGGACCAGCCCGCGGGCCCGCCGCGGAAGTCCTTGACGGTCACCGTGTTCAGGCTGCCGGTCGAGGCCCCGCCCTGGCCGAAGTCGACCGCCGACAGGGCGACGGAGTCCCCGGCCTGGGACATGGACAGGGTGCCCGCCCGGACGGTGGTGGTCAGCTTCTGGCTGCCGGCCGGGACGGGCGTGGTGTCGTTGACGACGTAGGCGGCGGGTCCGGCGCCCTTGTCCGCGTTCCAGGAGCCGCCCTCGTAGGCCACGATCCCGGTCGTCGCCTTGTCGTTGACGACGAGGGAGCCGCTGAAGGAGCCCTGGGCGTTCGCGGTCACGGTCGCGGTGTCCGCGGTCTGCGTGTCACCGGCCCGCCCGGCCAGGGTGACGGTGGCGCCCGGCGTGAAGTTCGTCCCGCTGACGGTGACACCGGCCCCGGGGTCGCCGGAGGCGGAACCCAGCGAGATCGCCCGGGTGTTGGCGGGCGTGCCGTCGGTCGCGGTGACGGTCTGCGACACCGGGGCGGGCGGGGTGATGACCGTGCAGGGGGTGTCCAGCTCCAGGATGTAGCTGGTGTGGATGTTGTAGCCGCCGGGCGAGAGGGTGATCTGGCCGGCCTTGGTGACGGTGAACGTGCCGGTCATGGAGAAGGACGGGAAGGCGGCCTTCCCCGGCACCGGCGGGTTCTTCTTCGGCCCGGCGACGGTGACGTCACCGCTCTGGGCGCCGCCGAGCGTCACCTTGCCGGTCGGGGTCATGATGTCGGCCGGCAGGGCCAGGTCTGTGGGGTTGCTGGCGGCGGCCGTGACCACGGTGTAGGTCACCGTGACCGTGTCGCCGACCTTGACACCGGTCTTGTCCACCGACACGTTCGCGGTGGTGGTGCCGTCGATCGGCGGGATGCCGGCGATGTCCGGCGGGATGCAGTGCGTGGCGAAGTCCACGTTCGTGCCGGCGGCGCCGGCCGGACAGGCCAGCGCGCTGCCCGCGGTGACCGCGAGGGCGGTCGCCCCGAGCAGTGACGCCCAGCGCCACCGTCGGGCTCTTCGGGGTGTCGGACCCATGGGCCCCCTCCTGAGGGTTGCGGGCGCAGCGGCTCATCTGCGCCGACAGGGGGCATTGATGTGGAGCCGGGGTGAGAAGTCAATGGAGATGCCGCAGAAATCTGACGGATCATCAGTTTCTGCGGCATCCGGCACACATCGCTCGGTCCAGCCGTCCGTGGACCGGCCGCGTCAGTCGAAGACGAACGGGCCGGGCGACTGCTTGGCCGAGGCGGTACAGGTCACGGTGATGCCGAAGATGACCATCTTGAGCGAGCCGCCGTACGCCTCCAGGCTGTCACCGGAGGCCACGGTGCCGCTGAGCGGGCCGACGGTGACCGAAGCGCCGCTCGCCATGGCCGGGTTCTTCGTCCCGCTGAAGACGGTGGTGCCGCCGCTCGCCTTGACCATGGTGAGCGTGGAGGCGATCGAGTCCTGGGCCACCGCGACCGGCGTCTTGATCGCGGTGGAGGTGAGGGTGAGGGTGGCCGAGCCGCCGCTCTGGGTGGCGGTGAGCGTGGCCGCGCCACCGCCGAAGATGCCGCAGCTCGCGGTGATGGTCGCCGACTGGGGAGTGACGGCGGTCGCGGTGGGCGCGAAGGCGAGTCCGGCGACCGCGAGGGCCCCGGCCGCCAGTGCTGCACCTGTTGCCGTGCGCTTGCCTCTCATGGGGATCCGCTTCCCTTTCGTGTGGGGAGTGCCGTGGGGACGGCCGACGGACGAGAGGCCTCGGCAGGCGGGTGCGGGCACGCTGCACGGGGGTGCGGATCTGACGGTCCGTCGGATGCTACGGGCCCATTGACCCGCGCCGGGACGCCCGCAACAAGGTTGAATTCCAGCCGACCTGCTGTTCGGTCGGCGGCTTCCGCGCGGCGGGGGTCAGCCGGCGGAGACGGTGACCCGCACGGTGCCGTCAGGGGAGGCCAGCAGCACCGGCGTCCCGGCACCGCCCAGGTCGGCGACAGCGGCCAGGTCCTCCGCCGGTACGGCCTCCGCCTCGCTCACCACGGCCGCCGCCTCCAGGGACGCGGCCCCCGACGCCACGGCCATGGCGACCGCCGTCCGCAAGGCGCTCAGCTTCAGCGAGGGCAGCCCCACCGACCCGGCGACATACGTCCGCCCGGTGTCGTCCCGCACGGCCGCCCCCTCGGGCACACCGTTGCGGGCCCGCGCGGAACGGGCCAGGGTGACGATCTTGCGGTCCTCGGGATCAAGCGCGTTGCTCTCGGTCATGCCCCGAGCATACGAAGCCCGGAAGGCCCGCCCGGCACGGGTGCGCTCACGGGCGGTCGAGCCGCAGCCGCTCGGCCCGGGGCAGACCGGCCACCACCAGGTCGTACGAGTCCTCGATCAGCTCCCGGACCAGCCGGTCCGGGAGCCCTCCGTCGACCGTCACGGTGTTCCAGTGCCGCTTGTTCATGTGCCAGCCGGGGACGATCAGCCCCTCGTGCTCGCCGCGCAGCCGGATCGCGTCCTCCGGGTCGCACTTGAGGTTGACCGTGAGGGGCCGCCCGTCCAGGTGGGTCAGGGCGAACATCCTGCCCAGCACCTTGAAGACCGAGGTCTCCGGGCCGAACGGGAAGTCCTCCACCGCCGCGTTGAAGGACAGGCAGAAGGCGCGCAGCTCCCCGGGCGTCACTCGGCCGTCTCCTCCTCGACGACGGGCACGGGCACGGGCTCCACCAGCACCGTCACGATCTTGTTCCGGCGGCCGGCCGCGGCCTCCGCCGTCAGCCGCAGGCTGCGCCCGTCGGGCAGTTCGACCCCGGCGGAGGCCCCGGCGATGGGCACCCGGCCGAGCGCCTTGGCGAGCAGCCCGCCGACGGTCTCCACGTCCTCGTCGTCGTACTCCTCCAGGCCGTACAGCTCACCGAGGTCGGTGATGTCCAGGCGGGCGGTGACCCGGAAGCGGTCGTCGCCGAGGTCCTCCACGGGCGGGAGTTCCCGGTCGTACTCGTCGGTGATCTCGCCGACGATCTCCTCCAGGATGTCCTCGATGGTGACGATCCCGGCGGTGCCGCCGTACTCGTCGATGACGACGGCGACGTGGTTGCGCTCCTTCTGCATCTCGCGCAGCAGGTCGCCGGCGTTCTTGGTGTCGGGCACGAACACGGCCGGGCGCATCGCCGTGGACACCAGGTCGCCCTCCGCGTCCCGGCTGATGTGCGTCTTGCGGACCAGGTCCTTCAGGTACACGATCCCGACGATGTCGTCCTCGCTCTCGCCGGTGACCGGGATGCGGGAGAAACCGGAGCGCAGCGCGAGGGTGAGGGCCTGCCGGATGGTCTTGAAGCGCTCGATGGTGACCAGGTCGGTCCGCGGCACCATGACCTCGCGCACCAGCGTGTCGCCCAGCTCGAAGACCGAGTGCACCATCCGGCGCTCGTCGTCCTCGATCAGCGACTCCTTCTCGGCGAGGTCGACCAGCGCGCGCAGCTCCGCCTCGGAGGCGAAGGGCCCGCGCCGGAAGCCCTTGCCGGGCGTGAGCGCGTTGCCGATGAGGATCAGCAGGGAGGGGACGGGGCCCATGATCCGGGCCAGCGGCAGCAGCACGTAGGCCGCCGCGGTCGCGGTGTTGACCGGGTGCTGGCGGCCGATCGTGCGCGGGGACACCCCGACGGCGACGTAGGACACGAGGACCATGACCCCGATGGCGACCAGCAGCGCCTGCCAGGTGGCGGCGAACTCCTGGAGGCAGGCGTACGTCACCAGGGCCGCGGCGGCCATCTCGCAGGCCACGCGGACCAGCAGGGCCACGTTCAGATAGCGGGTGGGGTCGGCGGCGATCTGGGCGAGCCGGGCGCTGCCCCGCCGGCCGGACTTCACGGCCTCCTCGGCGCGGAAGCTGGAGACGCGGGCGAGGCCCGCCTCCGCGCAGGCGGCGAGCCAGGCGACGACGACCAGCGCGATCGCGCCGATCACGATCTGCGGAGACATACGGCCCGCTTACGAGACGGTCGGTGCCGGGGACGGCCCGGTCAGACCGCGCTCGGCCCGCCATCCGTCCACGATGGCGGCCTGGAGCCCGAACATCTCCGCCTTCTCGTCGGGCTCCTCGTGGTCGTACCCGAGCAGGTGCAGCACGCCATGGACGGTGAGCAGCTGGAGCTCCTCGTCCATGGAGTGCCGCGTCGGGGCTTCCGCCCCCTGCTTGGCGGCGACCTCCGGGCACAGCACGATGTCACCGAGCAGCCCCTGCGGCGGCTCGTCGTCGTCCTTGGACGGCGGGCGCAGCTCGTCCATCGGGAACGACATGACATCGGTGGGGCCCGGCAGGTCCATCCACTGGATGTGCAGCTGCTCCATGGCGTCGGCGTCCACGACGATCACCGAGAGCTCGGAGAGCGGGTGGATGCGCATCCGCGCGAGCGCGTAGCGGGCGATGTCGAGGATCGCCTGCTCGTCTACCTCGGTGCCGGACTCGTTGTTGACGTCGATCGACATGGTCGTGCTGGTCTACTTCCCCTTGGTGCCCTTGGCGCCGGACTTGCCACGGACGCCCTTGGGAGCGCCGTTCTCGGTGCCGTACTTGCTGTCGTACTTCTCGTACGCGTCGACGATACGGCCCACCAGCTTGTGCCGTACGACATCGTGGGAGGACAGCCGGGAGAAGTGGACGTCCTCGACGCCCTCCAGGATCTCCTGCACCTGCCTGAGGCCCGACTTCTGCCCGTTCGGCAGGTCGACCTGCGTCACGTCACCCGTGATCACGATCTTCGAGTCGAAGCCGAGGCGGGTGAGGAACATCTTCATCTGCTCGGGGCTCGTGTTCTGGGCCTCGTCCAGGATGATGAAGGCGTCGTTGAGCGTGCGACCGCGCATGTAGGCGAGCGGCGCGACCTCGATCGTCCCGGCCGCCATCAGCCGCGGGATCGAGTCCGGGTCGATCATGTCGTGCAGCGCGTCGTACAGCGGGCGCAGGTACGGGTCGATCTTCTCGTAGAGCGTGCCGGGCAGGAAGCCGAGCCGCTCGCCCGCCTCCACCGCCGGACGGGTCAGGATGATCCGGTTGACCTGCTTGGACTGGAGGGCCTGCACGGCCTTGGCCATGGCCAGGTAGGTCTTGCCGGTACCGGCGGGGCCGATGCCGAAGACGATCGTGTGCTTGTCGATCGCGTCGACGTACCGCTTCTGGTTGAGGGTCTTCGGCCGGATCGTACGGCCGCGCGAGGACAGGATGTTCTGCGTCAGTACCTCGGCCGGGGTCTCCAGGCCGTCGCTCGTCCCTGCCTCGCTCGCCTTCAGCATGGCGATCGAGCGTTCCACTGCGTCCTCCGTCATCGGCTGCCCGGTGCGGAGCACCAGCATCATCTCTTCGAACACGCGCGAGATGAGGGCGACGTCGACCGGGTCGCCGACCGCGCTGATCTCATTGCCCCGGACGTGGATGTCGGCCGCCGGGAAGGCCTTCTCGATCACGCGCAGGAGGGAGTCGCCGGAACCCAGCACGGTCACCATGGGGTGCTGGGCGGGGACGGTGAACTGCGCTCTCGCCTGCTCCTGCGCGGGGGTGTGAGCTGTGGGTGTCTGTGTCATGGGCCGGCTCTTAAGGCCTGCGGTTCCTCCTCGTCACGGCCGCGTAGCTGAGGGCGGCCTCGCACTGTCCAGGGTACGACGGGGGGCTGACAACACCGTAGGGCTTTTCATACGACCGTTTCCCGACGGGGGTCCGGAAGGCGGAGCCCCCTGGCGCGTCAGCCGGACCGGCGGAACCCGATGGTCGGCACGGCCCGCCGCAACGGCCACGGCCGGTCCAGTTCCTCCGGCACCAGGCCCTCAAGGAACTCGTACCGCCGAAGCGCCGCGTGCGACTGCCCCGGCAGGGACTGCACGCGCCGCCACCACGCCCCGATCTCCGACCACCCCGGCGCCGACAGCGACCCGCCGAACTCCTGCACCGACAGCGCGGCCGTGAGCCCGGCGAAGGCCAGCCGGTCGGCCAGCGGCCACCCCGCCAGGGACCCGGTCACGAAACCGGCGACGAACACGTCCCCCGCCCCGGTCGGATCCAGCGCCTCCACCTCGATCGCCGGTACCTCCGCCGTCTCCCCGGTCCGCCGGTCCACCGCGTAGGCGCCGTCGGAGCCCAGCGTGACCACGGCGACCGGCACGTACGCGGTCAGGGCGTGCGCGGCGAGCCGCGGACAGTCGGTGCCGGTGTACCGCTTGGCCTCCTCCGCGTTGGGCAGGAAGGCCTCGCAGTGCTCCAGGTCGGCCAGCCCGGACAGGTCCCACGCGCCCGTCTCGTCCCAGCCGACGTCGGCGAAGATGCGGGTGCCCGCGCGGGCGGCCTGCGCGATCCAGGGCGCGCTGCGGCCGGGCGTGAGGGAGGCTACGGCGGCCCGCGCCCGGGGCGGCGGGGCGGTGGCGCCCTCCTGGAGGAGCACGGCCTGTTCCGGCGGCTCGTGCCCGTGCGAGACCATGGTCCGCTCGCCCTCGTAGGCCATGGAGACGGTCACCGGCGAGTGCCAGCCGGGCACGGTCCGCGAGGCGGACAGGTCGATGCCCTCGCCGTGCTCCAGCGCGTCCCAGCAGTACTCGCCGTAGTGGTCGTCGCCGAAGGCCGCCGCGAGGGAGGTCCGCAGGCCGAGCCGGGCCAGGGCGGCGGCCATGTTGGCGACCCCGCCGGGGCTGGAGCCCATGCCCCGGGCCCAGGACTCGGTGCCGCGCACCGGCGCCGAGTCCAGGCCGGTGAAGACGATGTCGAGGAAGACCGTGCCGGTGAGGTGGACGTCCCAGGGCGGGTCACCGGGGGCGCGCAGCGCGGCCAGCGGATCGACCTGGATCTGGCAGCGCGCTGCCTGGGTGAGGTGTTCCGGTTCCTCTCCGGTGAAGATGTGCGACGGCGTCACGGTGCGCTCCCTGGCGTGGTGCGGTTCTGGCCAGTGTGCACCAGGTCACGCACCGGGATGCCGTGCGGCACCGGGTCACCAGCGGGGCATCGCCGGTGTCCGCCAGTCCGGTTCGGCCGTGCGCATCGCCGCCGCGTCGTCGCGGTCGCGCAGCGAACCGTCGTCCTCGGCCCACCGCCGGTGCAGCCGGGCCAGTTCGTCCCGGTCCAGTTCGACGCCGAGGCCCGGCGCGTCGGACACCGCGACCCGGCCGCCGACGAAGGCGATCCGTTCGGTGAGGACGTCCTCGGACTGCCAGGGGTAGTGGGAGTCGCAGGCGTGGTGGAGGTTGGGGACCGTGGCCGCCACCTGGGTCATCGCGGCGAGGCTGATGCCGAGATGGGTGTTGGAGTGCATGGACACCCCGACCCCGAAGGCGGCGCAGATCGCGGCGAGGTGCTGGGTGTTGCGCAGTCCGCCCCAGTAGTGGTGGTCGGAGAGGACGACCTGCACGGCACCCTTCGTGAACGCCTCCTCGATCTCGCCGAAGGTGGTGACGCACATGTTGGTGGCGAGCGGCACGTCCGTACCGCTCGCCACCCGGGCCATGCCGGGCGTGCCCAGCGTCGGGTCCTCCAGGTACTCCAGCACGTCGCCGAGTTCCTTCGCGACCTTCAGCGAAGTCTCCACCGACCAGGCGCCGTTGGGGTCGAGTCGCAGCGGGTGTCCGGGGAAGGCCGCGGCGAGGGCGCGGACGGCGGCGATCTCCTCGTCGGGCGGGAACACCCCGCCCTTGAGCTTGAACGAGCCGAAGCCGTACCGCTCCCGGAGCCGGCGCGCCTGTTCCACCACACCGGCCGGGTCTAGCGCGGCGCCCCACTCGTCCGGCTCGGCGGGGACCCCCGCCGGGTGCCGGTCCCACTTGTAGAAGAGGTAGGCGCTGTACTCGACCGCGTCCCGCACCTTGCCGCCGAGCAGCGCGTGCACGGGCAGGCCGAGCGCCTTGCCCTGGGCGTCGAGGCAGGCGACCTCGAAGGCGGACAGCACGGACAGCCGCAGTTTGTCGGCGGTCTGCACCCCGCGCAGCCCGCCCGCGTCCGCCTGGCCCTCGACCCGGGAGGCGTCCACGGCGAGGTCGATCCCGAACAGGCCGTTCACGTCCATGACCGACCGTCCGGGGAGCCGGTCGGCCAGCGGCCGGGCCAGCTCCAGGTACTTGGTGTCGCCGTAGGTCTCGCCGAGCCCGGTGGTCCCGTCGGCGGTGACGATCTCCACGATCAGCCGGGGGGTGTACGGCTGGTGCACGCCCTGGGTGTTGAGCAGCGGCGGGTCGGCGACCAGGATCGGCGTCAGCCGCACCTCGGCGATGGTCAGGTCACGGGTCACGGGCGGGCTCCTACGGGGTCGGATCCGGCGGCGAGGGAGTCTTCAGGCCGGCGAGGCCGGTGGGTGAGGAGTCGACCATCTCCCCTTGTGAATGACATCCACATATGAGAACAGAGGCTAGACTCTCCTACCCTCGCGCACCACCCTCAAACACAACCGTGGTCCGGATCACACCCGCCGGGCTTCTTCCGGAACCGCGTGCTTGATAGAACTTGCTCGCGCGTTCCTGTCCGTCGACGGGCGCAGCCCCTCCCCCTCCTTCCGAGCCGCACTTCTCGCCTGCCCCGGGAACGCCCGTGTCCGCCCCCCGCACCCAGCCCTGGCCCCTCGTCGCCCTGTTCACGGCCGGGTACCTCGCCCCCTACCTGCTGCCCACCACCGTCGGCAGACTCGACAGCGGACTCCCGCTCACCGCGACCCAGGCGGGGGCCATCGGCAGTGCCCTGCTGCTGAGTTCGGCGACCGCCGGCTTCCTGCTGGCCTCCCGGGTCGACCGGACCGGCCCCCGCGTCCTCGCCCGCGCCGGCCTCGCGCTCGCCGCCCTCGGCTACGGCGGCGCCGCCCTCACCGGCGCCGTACCGGCCGTCGTCGCGGGCGCGGTCGTCGGCGGCCTCGGCTCCGGCACGGTCACGGCGGTGGCCGCGAGCGGCATCGCCGGACAGCGTGACCCGCACCGGGTCACCACCCTCGGCCTGCTCGGCGTCTCCGCCCTCGCGGGCGCCCTGTACCTGACGATCCCTCACCTGAGCCCCGGCCACGGTCTCCCGTTCGCCGCCCTCGCGCTGACCGCGCTCGCCGTCTGGCCGCTCACCGGCCGCCTGTCCGGCCGTACCGCCCCGGCCCGCACGGCCGTCGGGTACGACCGCCTCCCCCACCCGCGCGCCGGCCTGCTGCTGGCCGCCGCGATGCCCTGCTGGTCCCTCGCCCAGAACGCCCTGTGGGGCGTCAGCGGCCGGATCGGCCTCGACCAGGCCCACCTCACCGAGGTCACCGTCGGCGCGGTCTTCGCGGTCGCGCTCGGCGCCGGGCTCCTCGGCGTGTTGGGCGCGGGCGCGCTCGGCCCGCGGCTGGGCCGGGCCCTGCCCATCGGCGCCGGCAGCGCCCTCATCGCGGGGTGCGTCGCGCTCAGCGCGGCGGCCACGGACCTGCCCGCGTTCGCGGCGGGCGAGATCGCCTGGAACCTGCTCTACCCGGTCGTGCTGTCCTACGTCATCGCCCTGGCCGCGTCCCTGGACCCGCGGGGCCGCTGGACGGTCCTGGTCGGCTCGGCGTCCTCGCTGGGCACGGCGGCGGGGCCGCTCGCGGGCAGTGTGCTGGCGGCCGGGGCGGGCTTCCCGGCGATGGGGCGGGTGCTCGGCGCCGGGCTGCTGCTGATCGCCGTACCGATGACGGCGGTGGCGCTGCGGACGGGCAGGCGCCCCCTGCCGGTCGCCGACATCCCGGTCGTCGAGGTCCCGGTCACCGAAGTCCCGGTCCTCGACATCCCGGTCCTCGACATCCCGGTCCTCGACATCCCGGTCGTCGAAGTCCCGGTGGAGACGCCCGCCGTACCCGTTCAGGGTGCCTACGAGACGGCGTCCCCGAACTCGTACGCGTCGACCTCGGCGAGATAGCGGGCCCTGCGCTCCTCGTCGTCCTCCAGGAACGAGGCGAGGAACGAGTTGCGGGCCAGTTCGCGCAGCCGGTCCCGCGACAGCCCCAGTGCCTCGTGCACGGCCGCGACGTTGTCGCCCGCGTACCCGCCGAAGTACGCGGGGTCGTCCGAGTTGACCGTGCACAGCAGGCCCGCGTCGAGCATGGCGGGCAGGGGATGGTCGGCGAGGGTGTCGACGGTCCGGAGCCGGACGTTGGACAGCGGGCACAGCGTGAGCGGAATCCGCTCCCGCACCAGCCGCTCGACCAGCGCGGGGTCCTCCATGCAGCGCAGGCCGTGGTCGACGCGCTCCACGCCGAGCACGTCCAGCGCCTCGGTGATGTACTCCGGCGGCCCCTCCTCGCCGGCGTGCGCGACCCGGCGCAGCCCGAGCGCGGCGGCGGCCTCGTACACCTCCCGGAACTTCACCGGAGGGTGCCCGACCTCCGCGGAGTCCAGGCCGACCCCGGTGATCCGGTCCAGGTACGGCTCCGCGGCCTGAAGGGTGGCCAACGCCGACTCGGCGGACTCGTCCCGCAGGAAGCACATGATCAGCCGGGTGGAGACGCCGTGGTCGGCCTCGCTGCTGCCGAGCGCCCGCCACAGCCCCTCCACGACCGTGCCCATGGCCACGCCCCGGGCCAGGTGGGCCTGCGGGTCGAAGAAGATCTCCGCGTGCCGCACGCCCTGCGCGGCGGCCCGCGCGAGGTAGGCGTTCGCCAGGTCGGCGAAGTCCTGCTCGGTGCGCAGGACGGCCATCAGCTCGTAGTAGAGGTCCAGGAAGGACTGGAGGTCCTCGAACCGGTAGGCCTCGCGGAGGGCGTCGGTGTCCTTGTACGGGAGGGTCACGCCGTTGCGGGCGGCCAGCTCGAAGGCCAGCTCCGGCTCCAGCGTGCCTTCGATGTGGAGGTGCAGTTCTGCTTTCGGGAGGGGCATCAAAGCATCGTACGGGTGTTTTACCGCCGTTTCGGAACCGGCACCCGCAGCAGGTCGTAGGCCACGGTCAGCTCCCCCGCGAACCCGGCCGCCCGCGCCTGCCGCTCGAACTCCCCCGGGTCGGTGTAGCGCTGGCTGAAGTGGGTGAGCACGAGGTGCCGCGCCCCGGCGTCCCGGGCCACGGCGGCGGCCTGCCCGGCCGTCAGGTGCCCGTGCTCGACGGCGAGTTCCACGTCCTCGTCGAGGAAGGTGGACTCGATGACGAGCAGGTCGCAGCCCTCCGCGAGCGCGTGCACGCCGTCGCAGAGCCGGGTGTCCATGACGAACGCGAACCGCTGCCCGCGCCGCACCTCGCTGACGTCCTCCAGCGTCACGTCCCCGAGCCGGCCCTCGCGCTGGAGACGGCCCACGTCGGGGCCCCTGACGCCGTGCGCGGCGAGTCGGTCGGGCAGCATGCGGCGGCCGTCGGGCTCGATCAGGCGGTAGCCGTAGGACTCGACCGGGTGCGAGAGCCTGCGGGCCTCCAGGGTGTACGACCGGGTCACCGCGAGGATGCCGTCTGCGGCGACCGGGGCCTCGGTGAGGCCGACGGTCTCACGGTAGGCGGTCGCGTAGCGCAGCCGGTCGAAGAAGCGCTGCCCCGAGCGCGGGTAGTGCGCGGTGACCTCGTGCGGCACCTGGTCGAGGTTGATCCGCTGGATGACCCCGGCGAGGCCGAGGGAGTGGTCACCGTGGAAGTGCGTGACGCAGATCCGGTTCAGGTCGTGGGCGGCGACCCCGGCGCGCAGCATCTGCCGCTGCGTGCCCTCGCCGGGGTCGAACAGGAGGCCCTCGTCGTCCCACCGCAGCAGGTAGCCGTTGTGGTTGCGGTGCCGGGTCGGGACCTGGCTGGCGGTGCCGAGGACCACCAGTTCACGGACGGACACGGCTGCCTATCCGGGCGGCCACTGGAGGCCACGGCCGCCGAGGACGTGGGCGTGGGCGTGCCAGACGGTCTGGCCCGCGCCGCTGCCCGTGTTGAAGACGAGGCGGTAGCTGTCGAGCTTCTCCTCGTCGGCGACGGCCTTGGTCTCGGCGAGCACGTCGGCCGCGATCCGCGGGGCGCCCGCGGCGAGCTCGGCCGCGTTCTCGTAGTGGGCCTTGGGGATCACCAGGATGTGGGTCGGAGCCTGCGGGTTTATGTCCCGGAAGGCTACGGTCGTCTCGGTCTCGCGGACGATCGTCGCCGGGATCTCGCCCGCGACGATCTTGCAGAACAGGCAGTCGTTCTGCGGCTCTCCGGCCATGGGTGTGCCTCCTGTGATCAATACGGTGGGCATCGTAGTCGGTCAGGTGGGCATGCCCGGCGGTGTTTTCGCGGGACTGCTCTCCAGCGCCTCCAGCGCGAGCCTGATCGCCTCGTCCAGTTGGGCATCGCGGCCCGCCGCCCAGTCCTGGGGCCTCTGGACGACCTCCACGTCCGGGTCCACCCCGTGGTTCTCCACGTCCCAGCCCACGCCCTCCAGCCACATCGCGTACTTCGGCTGGGTGACCAGGGTGCCGTCGAGCAGGTGGTAGCGGCTGTCGATGCCGATGACGCCGCCCCAGGTGCGGGTGCCGACGACCGGACCAATGCCCAGGGCCCTGATCGCCGCGTTGACGATGTCGCCGTCGGAGCCGGAGAACTCGTTGGCGACGGCGACGACCGGGCCGCGCGGGGCGTCCAGCGGATAGCTGGTGGGGCGCATGCCGCGCGGGAGGTCCCAGCCGATGATCCGGCGGGCCAGCTTCTCGACCACGAGCTGGGAGGTGTGGCCGCCCCGGTTCTCGCGGACGTCGACCACGAGGCCTTCGCGGGCCACCTCGACGCGCAGGTCGCGGTGGATCTGGGCCCAGCCGGGGGCCTGCATGTCCGGGACGTGGAGGTAGCCGAGCCGGCCCTCGGAGGCCGCGTGGACATGGGCGCGGCGATCGGCGACCCAGGCGTGGTAGCGCAGGGGTTCCTCGTCGGCGATGGGGACGACGACCGTGTGCCGGGGTTCCCCGCCGCCGGCCGGGGAGACGGTCAGCTCCACCGGGTGACCGGCCGTGCCGACGAGCAGCGGGCCCGGGCCCGCCACCGGGTCGACCTGGTGGCCGGCGACCGCGATGATCGCGTCACCGGGACGGACCGCGGCGCCGGGCGCGGCGAGCGGAGAGCGGGCCTCCGGGTCGGAGGTCTCCGACGGCAGGATGCGGTCGATGCGCCAGCTGCCGTCCTCGTGGCGGGAGATGTCCGCGCCCAGCAGGCCGTGCCGGGCGCGGCGGCCGGAACCGCCGCGCGGGATGACGTAGGCGTGCGAGGTGCCCAGTTCGCCGTGCACCTCCCAGAGCAGGTCGACCAGGTCGCTGTGGGTGGCGAGGCGGGCCAGGAGCGGGCGGTAGCGGGCGAGGACGCCGTTCCAGTCGGTGCCGCCGAGGTCGGGGCGCCAGAAGTGGTCGCGCATCAGGCGGCCGGTCTCGTCGTACATCTGCCGCCACTCGGCGGCCGGGTCGACGGTCTGCCGGACCCGGGCGAGGTCGACGGTGACGCTGGTGTCGCCGTCGTCGTCGGTGCCGGTTCGGCGGTCGCTCGGTACGACCCGGAGCCGGCCGTCGGCCCACAGCAGGACGCGTTTGCCGTCGCCGCTGACCTCGAAGTGGTCGGCGTCGGAGGCGAGGTGCTCCAGGCGGCGCTGGGCGAGGTCGTAGCGCTCCAGCTCGGTGTGCGGGTCGGGGTCCTCGGGGTGGGCGCGGGAGGCGCCGAGGACACCCTGCACGGGGTGGCGCAGCCAGAGGACGCCGTCCTTGGCGGCCCGGAGCGTGGAGTAGCGGCCGGCCTCGACCGGGAAGGGGACGATGCGGTCGGCCAGGCCCTCCAGGTCGACGCGGGTGGTCGGTGTGCCCTCGCCGTCGGGGGTCTCGTCCTTGTCGGAGGTCTCGAAGGGGCGGCCGTGGCGCTGCGGGCCGAACGGCGAGGGGGTGGTGGCGGCCAGCGTGATCAGGTGCGGGCGGGCGCCGACCACGAACGCGAGGTCGAAGACGTGCTCGTCGTAGACCGGGTCGAAGGCGCGGTTGGAGAGGAACGCGAGGTGTTTGCCGTCCAGGGTGAAGGCGGGCGCGTAGTCCTGGAAGCGCAGCGGGGTCGCCTCGGTCACCGACAGGTCGGTGGTGTGCGCGACGCGCAGCTGGGACAGCGGCCGGGGGCCGGGGTGGGACCAGGCGAGCCAGGCGGAGTCGGGGGAGAAGGCGAGGCCGGAGACCTCGCCGTCGTCGCTGCGGTCGACCTCGCGGACCTCGCCGGTCTCCCGCTCGACCATCAGCAGTCTGCCGTCGTGCGCGGCCACGGCGGCCCGGCTGCCGTCGGGTGCCATGGCCAGCTCCAGGACCCGGCCGAGCTGTCCGGCGGCGAGCCGGCGCGGCGGGGCGCCGGGCACGGTGCCGGTCGCGGGCGCGAACTCCAGGGCGTCGTCGCCCTCGGCGTCCGTCACCCACACCACCCACTCCTCGCCGTCGGCGCGGAAGACGCGCGGCGCCCGGGCGCGCACGCCGGGGGTGGCGGCCAGGGCGCGGGCGGGGCCGGAGCGGTGGGTGACCCAGTGGATGCCGCCGCGCACGCAGACGGCGCTGCCGCGCGCGGTGTGGTCGGGGGCCGCCTCGCCGAACCAGCGGGAGGCGTTGACGGGGTACGGCCGCAGATCGACGCGGGGTCCGCCGAGCCGTACGTCCAGTCGGCGCGGCTCGGCGCCCTCCAGGTCGTCCAGCAGCCAGAGTTCGCCGGCCGAGCTGTAGACGACGCGGGTGCCGTCACCGGCCGCGTGGCGGGCGTAAAAGCTGTCGAGCGGTGTGTGCCGGCGCAGGTCGGAGCCGTCGGCGAGGGAGGAGTAGAGCGCGCCGGTGCCCTCGTGGTCGGAGAGGAAGGCGATGCGGTCTCCGGCCCAGACCGGGCACTCGATGTTCCCGTCGAGGTCCTCGTGCAGCCGGACGAACTCGCCGCTGCCGTCCCGGTCGATCCACAACTTGCCCGCCGTGCCGCCCCGGTAGCGCTTCCAGTGCGCGGCCTCACGGCCCATCGGCGCGGACAGCAGCACGGTGGCCGGGCCGAGGGCCACATCGCCGACGGGGCCGTACGGCAGGGTCTCGGCGGGTCCGCCGTCCAGCGGGACGGCGTGCGCCCAGGTGTGCCGGAAGCTGTGCCGGCCCTGCGCGCCCAGCGCGAGCACCCGCCCGTCCGGGGTCCAGCCGCGCACCTCGGTACGGCTGTTGCCCCAGTACGTCAGCCGCTCGGCGGGACCCCCGTCGACCGGGGCGACGTGCACCTCGGGGGCGCCGTCCCGGGTGGAGGTCCAGGCGAGGTGCCGGCCGTCCGGCGATATCCGGGGCCGGCTCACCGGCATGTTGTCGGCACTGACCCGCCAGGCCCGGCCGCCGTCGATCGGCGCGAGCCAGACGTCGTCCTCGGCGACGAAGGTCACCAAGTCGCCGTGCGGATGGGGGAATCGGAGATAGGCGGAGTCTGCCGTGGTTCCCGTCGAAGCACCCTGAGTCACGCCGTCACTCTACGCAGCGACGGGTGCGCCCGCTCCCGGTTTCGGATCACTTGCCCGGCACGGGCCAGACGGTACGGGTGACGGTCACGGTCGGCCGTCCCCCGGTGGGCGGCCGGTACGTCGGGACGGGCGGGGCGGAGCAGTTGCCGAGCCCGTTGACGCGGAACACCTGTCTGCCGTCGACCTTGGCGGTCAGGTCCCCGCGCACACAGGCACCGTCGACGGCCCTGGTCACCAGCCCGGTGACGACGATCTTCCGCCTGTCGTCCGTCTCACCCTGGCAGTCGACGGAGACGACGGTGGTCTCGCTCGGCGCGGGCGAGCCACCGCGCGCGCCGCCGTCATCGCGGTAACCGCCGGTGCACGTGAGCCAGCTGACGTTCACGTGCCGGTGCTCCAGCGCCGCGGTCGCGGTCTGATCGGTGGTGTAGGCGACGGTCGCCGACCCGAGCCCTCCACCGGGCTGACAGGCCACGACGGCCCCGCCGCCCACCACGACGAGTCCCGCCACGGCCACCACTCGCGCCCGACGCCGTATCCGCCTCGAATCCCCCATACAGGGCAGCGTGCCACCGGCCCCCACCGCGGGGAAGCCCGGATACGGCCACTCACCCGTTCGGGGGGAAGCGCCCGAAGGGGCGCGGGGACCCGCGCCCGGCCACCACCGCGCGGCAGACGAAGGACGGCGGACGGTGGCGCGGCGCTCCGGCGGAGCGGACGTCAGCCGCGCAGCAGCAGCCACTCCTGGAGCTCGACCAGGTTGCCCTCCGGGTCCTTGAGGTGGGCCACGCGCATCCGGTCGGTCATGGGGGCCGGCCCGTGCAGCAGGGCCGCGCCCCGGGCGGTGATCTCCGCGCAGTAGGCGTCGAGGTCGTCGACGCGCAGGACGACCAGGGACCGGTGGCCGGTGGCGGTGTCGCCCAGCTCGGCCAGGAGCCCGGCCATCATCGCGCGGTCCTGGAGCGCGATCCCGGCGGAACCGGCGTGCGGGCTGAACTTCTCGTACGGCCCCTCCGCCGCGCCGGACTGCGGCCTGAGGCCGAGGACGTCGGCGTAGAAGCGGTAGCAGGCGGCGAAGTCGGTGACCAGGAGCCGGACTTGGGCGAGTTCCACGGTGTCCCCAGGGGGTCAGGACCAGCGGCCGGTGCGGCCCAGCAGCAGCGCCGCGGCGGCGGTGCCGGCGGTGGAGGTGCGCAGGACGGTGGGGCCGAGGACACAGGCCTTCGCGCCCGCCTCCTCGAAGAGCGCCAACTCGTCCCGTGACACACCGCCTTCGGGACCCACGACCAGGACGATCTCGCCCTCGGCGGGGAGTTCGGCGGTGGCCAGGGGCTCGCTGACGTGGTCGAAGTCGGAGTGGAGCACGGCGGCGAAGTCCGCCGCGCCGAGCAGCGCGGCGACCTGCTTGGTGGCCGCCAGGTCCGCGACCTCCGGGAAGCGCAGCCGACGGGACTGCTTGCCGGCCTCCCGCGCGGTGGCACGCCACTTGGCGAGCGCCTTCGCCCCCCGCTCGCCCTTCCACTGGGTGATGCAGCGCGCGGCCTGCCAGGGCACGATCGCGTCGACGCCGGTCTCCGTCATCGTCTCCACGGCGAGCTCGCCGCGGTCGCCCTTGGGCAGGGCCTGGACGACGGTGATACGGGGGCTGGGCTCGGGCTCCACCGGGAACTCGAACGGCTCGACCACCAGGTGGTCCTTCCCCGACACGCTGACGACGACCCCGGCCGCGCCCCGGCCCCTGCCGTCGGTGAGCACCACGTTCTCGCCCGGCTGCAACCGCCGTACGGAGACCGCGTGCCGTCCTTCCGGGCCCTGGACGTCGACGACCGAGCCGGGGCCCACGCCCTCCAGCGAGTCGACGACGAACACCGGCGCGGTCATCGGGGACCACCCCCGGCCGACAACGCTGTCCGGGCCTCGGCGAGTTCGGCCGCCAGCACCTCCACCAGCCGGCCCGCGGGCAGGTCCCGGGCCATCCGGTGTCCTTGCCCGGCCCACATCGCCATGCCCTGCGCGTCCTCGGCCTTGGCGGCGGCCTTGCGCAACGGCGCGGTGAGGTGGTTGACCTCGGGGTAGGCGGCGGGGGCGTACCGGCCGTGCTCGCGCAGGAAGCGGTTGACCAGCGCGCGGGCCGGGCGGCCGGTGAAGGCGCGGGTCAGCTCGGTGCGCGGGAACAGCGGGTCGGTCAGCGCCCGCTTGTGCAGGGGGTGCGCGCCGGACTCGTGGGCGGCGACGAACGCGGTGCCCAGCTGGGCCGCGCCGGCGCCCGCCGCGAGGGCCGCGGCGATCTGGCCGCCGCGCATGATGCCGCCGGCGGCGACGACCGGGATACGCACGGCCTCCCGGACCTGCGCGACCAGCGACAGCAGGCCGACGCCGGCGACGTCGTTCTCCGGGAGGTCACGGTGGGTGCCCTGGTGTCCGCCGGCCTCCACGCCCTGCGCGATCACCGCGTCGGCCCCGGCCCGCTCGACCGCGCGGGCCTCCTCCGCGGTGGTGGCGGTGACCAGGGTGAAGGTGCCGACGCGGTGGAGCTTGTCGAACACCTCGCGGCGCGGCACGCCGAAGTGGAAGGAGACCACCGGCACCGGGTCGTCGAGCAGGACGGCGAGCTTGGCGTCGTAGCCGTCGTCCCGGCCGCTGTCCGGGTCGCCCAGCTCGGTCTCGTACCAGGCGGCCTCGCCGGCCAGCTGGTGCGCGTAGAGGTCGACGGCCCCGGACTCCGCGTGCTCGGGCTGCGGCACGAAGAGGTTCACGCCGAAGGGGCGGCTCGTGAGCCCGCGCAGCTGCTTGATCTCCTGGTACATGCCGTCGGCGGTCTTGTACCCGGCGGCGAGGAACCCGAGGCCGCCGGCCTCGCAGACGGCGGCGGCGAGCTGTGGGACGGAGACACCGCCCGCCATGGGAGCCTGCACGATCGGGTGGGGGAAGAGATCGGTCAGCGCGGAGGACATGACCGCATGTTGTCACGTCCTCCGGACAAGTCCGAATCCGGGCATCCCCCGGCACATGCCAACGACGTACGGGGTACCGAAGCACCCCGTACGTCACAGATCAGCGCCCGTTGAACGCGTCCTTCAACCGTGAGAACAGCCCCTGCTGCCCCGGCTGGAACTGGCCCTGCGGCCGTTCCTCGCCGCGCAGTTTGGCCAGCTCGCGCAGCAGCCGCTCCTGCTCCGGGTCCAGCTTGGTCGGCGTGGTCACCTCGACGTGCACGATCAGGTCACCCCGGCCGCCGCCGCGCAGGTGCGTGACACCCCGGCCGTGCAGCGGGATCGACTGGCCGGACTGGGTGCCGGGCCGGATGTCGACCTCCTCCAGGCCGTCCAGCGTCTCCAGCGGCACCTTCGTGCCGAGGGCCGCCGCCGTCATCGGGATCGTGACCGTGCAGTGCAGGTCGTCGCCGCGCCGCTGGAACGTCGGGTGCGGCAGCTCGTGGATCTCGACGTACAGGTCGCCGGCCGGGCCGCCGCCGGGGCCGACCTCGCCCTCACCGGCGAGCTGGATCCGCGTGCCGTTGTCGACACCGGCCGGGATCTTCACGGTCAGCGTCCGGCGCGAGCGCACCCGGCCGTCGCCGGCGCACTCCGGGCACGGGGTGGGGACGACCGTGCCGAAGCCCTGGCACTGCGGGCACGGCCGCGAGGTCATGACCTGGCCCAGGAAGGACCGGGTGACCTGGGAGACCTCACCCCGGCCGCGGCACATGTCACACGTCTGGGCGGACGTGCCGGGCGCCGCGCCCTCGCCGTTGCAGGTGTTGCAGACGACGGCCGTGTCGACCTGGATGTCCTTGGTCGTCCCGAAGGCCGCCTCGTCCAGCTCGACCTCGATCCGGATCATCGCGTCCTGGCCGCGCCGGGTGCGCGAGCGCGGCCCGCGCTGCGACGCCGTACCGAAGAACGCGTCCATGATGTCGGAGAAGTTGCCGAAGCCGCCGGCCCCGAAGCCGCCCGCGCCCGCGCCGCCCGACTGGGAGAGCGGGTCGCCGCCGAGGTCGTAGACCTGCTTCTTCTGCGGGTCCGACAGCACCTCGTAAGCGGCGTTGATCTCCTTGAACCGCTCCTGGGTCTTCGGGTCCGGGTTGACGTCCGGGTGCAGCTCGCGAGCGAGCCGGCGGAACGCCTTCTTGATCTCATCCTGCGACGCGTCGCGGCGCACGCCGAGAACGGCGTAGTAGTCCGTGGCCACTTACGACTCCGCCAGGATCTGTCCGACGTACCGTGCCACTGCGCGTACCGCTCCCATCGTTCCCGGGTAGTCCATGCGGGTCGGTCCGACCACGCCGAGCTTGGCAACCGCCTCGCCGCCCGAACCGTAGCCGACCGACACGACGGAGGTGGAGTTGAGTCCCTCATGGGCGTTCTCGTGGCCGATGCGCACGGTCACGCCCGGATCCTTCGCCTCGCCGAGGAGCTTGAGGAGCACGACCTGCTCCTCCAGAGCCTCCAGGACGGGCCGGATCGTGAGGGGGAAGTCATGTCCGAAGCGGGTCAGATTGGCGGTGCCGCCGATCATCAGCCGCTCCTCGTTCTCCTCCACGAGTGTCTCCAGAAGAGTGGAGAGCACCGTGGAGACCGTACCGCGGTCCTCCGGATCGAAGGCGTCCGGGAGGTCCTCGACCAGCTTCGGCACGTCCGCGAACCGGCGGCCGGCGACCCGGCTGTTGAGCCGCGCCCGCAGATCCGCCAGCGAGGCCTCGCCGAACGGCGCCGGGCAGTCGACCATCCGCTGCTCGACCCGGCCGGTGTCCGTGATCAGCACGAGCATCACGCGCGCGGGAGCCAGCGACAGCAGCTCCACGTGCCGGACCGTGGACCGGGTCAGGGACGGGTACTGCACGACGGCGACCTGCCGGGTGAGCTGCGCGAGCAGCCGCACGGTCCGCGCCACGACGTCGTCGAGGTCGACGGCGCCCTCCAGGAAGTTCTGGATCGCCCGCCGCTCCGGCGCGGTCATCGGCTTCACGCCCGCGAGCTTGTCCACGAACAGCCGGTAGCCCTTGTCGGTGGGGATCCGCCCCGCGCTGGTGTGCGGCTGGGCGATGTACCCCTCGTCCTCCAGGGCCGCCATGTCGTTGCGGACGGTCGCCGGGGAGACGCCGAGGTTGTGCCGCTCGGTGAGCGCCTTGGAACCGACCGGCTCCTCGGTGCCCACGTAGTCCTGGACGATGGCGCGCAGTACCTGAAGCCTGCGTTCACTCAGCATTCGCGCGCACCTCCAGCACGTCGTCCCCTCGTCCGTTCGGGTTCGCCCCTTTGGCACTCTTCCCGTGCGAGTGCCAGCGTTCCCCGGCCCAGTGTACGGCTGCCGGGTACACCCTGGGCAAGGTCGGGCCGCCGTACCGGCTCGTACCGCTAGCGTCGCGGGTATGACCGTGACTTGGGAAGAGCTGGGGTGGGAGCGGCTGGCCGCGGGGGTGGGCCGGTGCCGGCTGCCGGGCTGGGACTGCACGGCGGGGCTGGTCCTCGGGGAGGGTACGGCACTGCTCGTGGACGCCGGTTCGAGCCTCACGGAGGGGGTCCGGCTGCGCGGCCAGGCCGAGGAGCTCGCGGGCGGCCGTGTGACCCATCTCGCGCTCACCCATCCCCACTTCGACCACGTCTTCGGCGCCGCCGTGTTCGCCGGGGCGGAGGTGTACGGGGCGGTGGGCCTGGACGCGGTGTTCGCGTACGAGCGCGCGGACCTGCGGCTGGACGCGGTCCGCAACGGGCTGCCGGTGGCCGACGCCGACGAGGCGGTGGACGCGCTGACCCCGCCCCGCCACGCGGTCTCCGGCGAGTGGACGCTGGACCTCGGCGACGGCCGCCAGGCGCTGCTGGCCAACGTGGGCCCCGGCCACACGGCGCACGACCTGGCCGTGCTGGTGCCGGGCGATCCCGAGGTGGTGTTCTGCGGCGACCTGGTGGAGGAGTCCGGCGAGCCCCAGGCGGGCCCCGACGCGGTCCCGTCCCGCTGGCCGGACGCGCTGGACCGGCTGCTGGCGCTCGGCGGCGAGGACGCTCTGTACGTGCCCGGTCACGGCGCGGTGGTGGACGCGGGGTTCGTCCGCCGCCAACGGGACGCCCTGGCAACGCGGTTCGGCGTGATCTGAGCGGCTCTTCCCGGCGGATTCCGGCGTGTCGTACGCCTCGGCGCACGGCTTCTCCTATCGTCATCCGAATGCGCCAGTACTCTGCCGACCTGACCCCACCCTGGAAGAAGCAGAAGTCCGTCCCCGAGGTCCCGGCCGAGCCCGGTCTGGTGGTGGAGGAGCCCGGCACCGGGTTCTGCGGCGCGGTGATCCGCTGCGAGGCGGGCACGGTGACCCTGGAGGACCGCTTCGGCAAGCACCGGGTGTTCCCGCTGGAGCCGCGCGGCTTCCTGCTGGAGGGCCGCGTGGTGACGCTCGTCCGCCCCGCCCCCTCGGCCCCGGTACGTCCCACCCGCACGGCGTCCGGCTCGGTCGCCGTCCCCCAGGCACGCGCGCGCGTGGCCCGCGCCGGACGCATCTACGTGGAGGGCCGGCACGACGCCGAGCTGGTCGAGAAGGTGTGGGGCGACGACCTGCGGATCGAGGGCGTGGTCGTGGAGTACCTGGAGGGCGTGGACGACCTCCCGTCGATCGTGGAGTCCTTCGCCCCGGGCCCGGACGCGCGGCTGGGCGTCCTGGTGGACCATCTGGTGCCGGGGACGAAGGAGTGGCGGATCGCGGAGTCGGTGACGAGCGAGTACGCGCTGGTCGTCGGCCACCCGTTCATCGACGTCTGGCAGGCGGTGAAGCCGGCGTCGCTGGGCATCGAGGCGTGGCCGGCGGTGCCGAAGGGCCAGGACTGGAAGACGGGCGTGTGCCGGGCGCTCGGCTGGCCGTCGGAGAACACCGGCGCGGTGTGGCAGGCGATCCTGAAGCGGGTGGGGTCCTACAAGGACCTGGAGCCGGAGCTGCTGGGGCGCGTGGAGGAGCTGATCGACTTCGTCACGGGTAGCGGTGGGGCCTGATGTCGGGCAACGTTCCGAACTCGCCGGTGTCGAGTTCGAGCCCGAGAGCGTCCAACGGGACCGGATCCCCGAACTTGACGATCTCCTGGCTGAGATAGTCGGCGTCCTCCCCCTGGCCCGCCGGCTTCGTCAGCAGAACGCAGTGGGCCATGATCGGGTCGACGATGAGGTACGCGGGGATCTTCCCCGCGGCGTAGATCGAGCGCTTGACCACGTAATCCTGGTGGACGCTGTACTTGGAGACGACCTCCAGCACCATGGTGATCAGTCGGCTGGGCAACAGCCGCCCGGAGCCGGGCAGCACTTCGGGCGAGAGAACCACGAGGTCC
The DNA here is from genome assembly GCF_014650115.1 of Streptomyces olivaceoviridis. Classification (GTDB taxonomy): domain Bacteria; phylum Actinomycetota; class Actinomycetes; order Streptomycetales; family Streptomycetaceae; genus Streptomyces; species Streptomyces olivaceoviridis. The sequence goes on from NZ_BMUI01000001.1 coordinate 335,819, forward strand.
GGCACCGGCTCGCTGGATTCACCGGCGATGTCGACGTCCTGTGTCTGAAGGGGGTACCACCGCTCAAGGGGCATCTGCCGCTGCGTGTGCAGCACGATCAGGTTGTGCACCAGATCAGAGCCGGCCCTCATCACGATGACTCCTCGGAGAAGCTCAGCCTTGACACCCTCGGGAGGCTCGAACTCGTCGAGGTACTTGGCCATTCCACGCTCGTCCACAGCGGTCATCTCCGTGGCCTCCACATCCGCCGCGTCCTGTCGACGGCAGCCCAGGAACCAGGTTAGGGACCGAACCGGCGTTCCGGGGGGATTCACCCGCCGGGGTGATCAGTCCACCAGGTCCCGCACCACCGCGTCCGCCAGCAGCCGCCCCCGCAGGGTCAGCGCGGCCCGCCCCTCCTGGTACGGCCCCTCCTGGAGAAGCCCGTCCGCCAGGGCGCGCCGGGACGCCGCGAGCCCCTCCTCCTTCAGCAGGGACAGCGGGACCCCTTCCCGCAGCCGCAGTTCCAGGAGGACGCGCTCCACGCGCCGGTCCTCGTCGGACAGCAGCTCCCGGCCCGCGCCCGGCGACCTGCCCGACGCCAGCGCCGCCGCGTACGCGCCCGGGTGCTTGACGTTCCACCAGCGCACCCCGCCCACGTGCGAGTGGGCCCCGGGTCCCGCGCCCCACCAGTCGGCGCCCCGCCAGTACAGCTCGTTGTGCAGGCAGCGGCCCGCCTCGGAGGTGGCCCAGTTGGAGACCTCGTACCAGTCGAAGCCCGCCTGGCCGAGCATCTCCTCGGCGATCAGGTACCGGTCGGCGTGGACGTCGTCGTCGGTCATCGGGATCTCGCCCCGGCGGATGCGGCGGGCGAGCTGGGTGCCCTCCTCCACGATGAGCGCGTAGGCGCTGATGTGGTCGGGTCCGGCGCCCAGGGCGGCCTCCAGGGACGCCCGCCAGTCGTCGTCGCTCTCCCCCGGCGTGCCGTAGATCAGGTCGAGGTTCACGTGCTCGAAGCCCGCCGCCCTGGCCTCCGCCACGCACGCCTCCGGACGGCCCGGGGTGTGCGTCCGGTCGAGCACGCGCAGCACGTGCCGCTTCGCGCTCTGCATGCCGAAGGAGATCCGGTTGAAGCCGCCCTCGCGGAGGGTGGCGAGGTACGCGGGGTCGACGGACTCCGGGTTCGCCTCCGTCGTGATCTCCGCGTCCGGTGCCAGCCCGAACTCGTCCCGGATGGCCCCCAGCATCCGTACGAGATCGTCGGCGGCCAGCAGCGTCGGCGTACCGCCGCCGACGAAGACCGTACGGACCTCGCGCGGGTCGTCGCCCAGCACCTTCCGGGCCAGCCGGATCTCGTCGGTCAGCGTGTCCGCGTAGTTGTCGCGGGAGGCCAGCACCCCGCCCGTGCCGCGCAGCTCGGTCGCGGTGTAGGTGTTGAAGTCGCAGTAGCCGCAGCGGGTCGCGCAGTACGGGACGTGCAGGTAGAAACCGAGCGGGCGGGCGGCGGCCCCGGCGAGCGCGTGCGCGGGCAGCGCGCCGTCGGCGGGGACGGGCTCGCCGTCGGGGAGTGCGGAAGGCATGCCTTCCATTGTCCAGCACCGCGGACGTTACTCCGCCTGGAGCACCAGCAGGGCCAGGTCGTCCTCGGGCAGGCCGCCGCCGAAGTCGTGGACCAGGCGGCGGATCCTTTCAGCGATGAGCTCGGCACCGAGCCCGGCGCAGCCGGACAGGGCGCGGGCGAGGCCGTCGCCGTCGTCGAACTGGCGGGTGCCGGAGCGCCGCTCGGTCACGCCGTCGGTGACGCACAGCAGGCTGTCGCCGGGGCGCAGGTCCAGGGTCTCGCTGGTGTAGGTCTCGTCCTCGACCACACCGAGCAGGGTCTGCGGGCGGGCGGCGGTGCGCACGGTGCCGTCGGGGCTGAGGACGAGCGGCAGCGGATGGCCGGCGGAGGCGAGGGTGCAGCGGACCCCGCCGTCGTACGGGGTCAGCTCGCCGTAGAGGAGGGAGAGGAAGCGGGTCTGCGGGCCCTCACCGGTGGCCAGCGGCCGTCCGCCGACGGCGACCAGGGCGCGGGCGGCGGCGTCGGCGGCCTCGGTGGCGTCGTCCAGGAGGAGCTGGTTGAGGCGGTCCAGGACGTCCGCGACCCGGTAGCCCTCACGGGCCAGCAGGCGCAGCCAGGGGCGGGCGAGGCCGATCACCACGGCGGCCTCCGGGCCCTTGCCCTGGACGTCGCCGACCGCGAAGCACCAGCGGCCGTCGCCCGCCGGGAACAGGTCGTAGAAGTCGCCGCTGGGGCCGCCCTTGTCACAGGGCTCGTAGACCAGCGCGCTGCGCACGCCGGGGATCTCGGCGACGGCGCCGGGCAGCAGGCCGCGCTGGAGGACGGCGCTGATGGTGGCCTGGCGGGCGTACTGGCGGGCCGCGCCGATGGCCAGGGCCACCCTGCGGCTGAGGTCCTCCACCAGCCCGGTGATCTCGTCCGGGAAGCCCGTCGGCCCGCACCGGCCGATGACCAGCGTGCCGAGCGGCCGGCCGCCCGCGATGAGCCGGTACGACAGCGCCGTCCCGTCGGCGCCCTGCGGGCCGAGCGCGTGGCCGGGCCAGGGGTAGGGGTCGGGGCCGGAGCGCAGCCCGCCCGGCGGGCACGGCGGCTCCTTCTCCAGGGCGCACCGCAGCTCCTCGATGCGGGCCTCGCTGGCGTGCCAGACCCGGGCGGGTCCGCCGCCGGCACCGCCGCGGACGGTCGCCTCGTCCTCCAGCCAGACCGCGCACCAGTCGGCGAGCCGGGGCACGATCAGCTGGCCGGTGAGCGCGGCGACCAGGTTCTCGTCCAGTTGTCCGGCGAGCAGGTCGGAGGCCTCGGCGAGGAAGGACAGGGCGCCCCGGCCGAGCCAGTCCCGGTCGCCGTCGGCGCGGTGCGGCTGCGGGGCGAGGTCCTCGGCGACCTCCAGGGCGGGGTCGGGGCCGGGTCCGTCCAGGGCCTCGCTGCCGCCCGGTGGCAGGCGCGCCCAGACGGTCTTGGCGCCGGTGCGGTAGGTCACGCCCCAGGACTCGGCGAGCGTGGCGACGAGGCGCAGGCCGTGCCCGTACTCGGGGGTGTCGTACGGCCCCTCGCCGCTCGTGGCGTCCCGCGGGGCGCGGGACGGGTGCTGGTCGCGCACCTCGACGACGAGCGCGCCGGTGTCCTCCAGCTGCCACTCGACCTGCACCTCGGTGCCGGCGTGCACGACGGCGTTGGTGACCAGCTCGCTGACGACGGCCATGGCGTCGTCGGCGAGCCGAGCGCAGACCCCGGGCATCCCGTCCAGCGCGGCCCGCACGAGCGCGCGGGCCGAGCCCGGAGCGAGGGGGCTCCCGGGCAGCGTGGCCCGCCCCCGCGTCTCACCGGGCTGGACGCCGCTCTCCCGTTGCGTGGGTATGGCCGCCATATCCATGCGGTCAGGGTGACAGACGGGGGGCGCCCATAAGCACTGAGTCACGGAAGTGGCCAGAAGACGGTACGTTTCGGGCGCGGGCGAGCATGAAAAGGTGCGCGGGACCGCGTGTCTGTGCGGCTCCGCCCGTGGGCGCGAACCACCACGCCGCACTCGCGGCCGCGGGCAGTCCCGAGCCACCCCTCCGGGACCGCGCTACGCCTCCTTGGCCCCCGCGTACATGTCGTCGATGAGGTGCTTGTACTCCCGCTCCACCACCGGTCGCTTCAGCTTCAGGCTCGGCGTGATCTCCCCGTGCTCCACATCGAGGTCCCGCGGCAGCAGGCGGAACTTCTTGATGGTCTGCCAGCGCTGGAGGCCGGCGTTGAGCTCCCGCACGTACCCGTCGACCATCTCCACCGTCTGCGGCGCGGCGACGACCTCGGCGTACGACTTCCCCTCCAGCCCGTTCTCCTTCGCCCACTCCTGGATCGCGATCTCGTCCAGGGCGATGAGGGCGGTGCAGTAGTTCCGGTCGGCGCCGTGCACGAGGATGTTGGAGACGTACGGGCACACCGCCTTGAACTGCCCCTCCACCTCCGCCGGGGCGACGTACTTGCCGCCGGACGTCTTGATGAGGTCCTTCTTGCGGTCGGTGATGCGCAGGTAGCCGTCGGGCGACAGCTCGCCGATGTCCCCGGTGTGGAACCAGCCGTCGGACTCCAGCACCTCGGCGGTCTTCTCGGGCAACTTGTGGTAGCCCTCCATGACGCCGGGGCCGCGCAGCAGGATCTCGCCGTCGTCGGCGATGCGGACCTCGGTGCCGGGCAGCGGCTTGCCGACCGTGCCCGTGCGGTAGGCCTCGCCGGGGTTGACGAAGGAGGCCGCGGAGGTCTCGGTGAGGCCGTAGCCCTCCAGGATGTGGATGCCGGCGCCGGCGAAGAAGTAGCCGATCTCCGGGGAGAGCGCGGAGGCGCCGGAGACACAGGCCCGCAGCCGGCCGCCGAAGGCCTCGCGGAGCTTGCCGTAGACGAGGCCGTCGGCGACCTTGTGCTTGGCGGCGAGCCCGAACGGCACGGAGGCGGTGCCGGTGCGCCGGAAGTTGTCCTGGCTGGCCTTGGCGTACTCGCGGGCGACCTCGGCCGCCCACTGGAAGATCTTGTACTTGGCCGCGCCGCCCTCGCGGGCCTTGGCCGCGACGCCGTTGTAGACCTTCTCGAAGATGCGCGGCACGGCCGCCATGTACGTCGGCCGCACCACCGGCAGGTTCTCGATGATCTTGTCGACCCGGCCGTCCACGGCGGTGACGTGGCCGACCTCGATCTGTCCGGAGGTGAGCACCTTGCCGAAGACGTGCGCGAGCGGCAGCCACAGGTACTGCACGTCGTCCATGGTCACCAGGCCGGTCGCGGCGATGGCCTTCGCCATGTAGGCCCAGTTGTCGTGCGGCAGCCGCACGCCCTTGGGGCGGCCGGTGGTGCCGGAGGTGTAGATGAGGGTGGCGAGCTGGTCCTTGGTGATCGCGCCGACCCGCTCCTTGATCAACTGGGGGTGCTGCTCCAGATAGGCGGCGCCGCGCTGCTCCAGATCGGCGAGGGTGATCACCCAGTCGTCCGTCTCCACGCCGGCCGCGTCGATGACGACGACCTTCGTCAGGTCCGGCAGCTCGGCGCGCTTCTCGACGGCCTTGGCGAGCTGGGCCGCGTCCTCGGCGATCAGCACCCGGCTCTGGGAGTCGGAGAGGATGAACGCGGACTCGTCGCCGTTGGTCTGCGGATAGACGGTGGTGGTGGCACCGCCGGCGCACATGATGCCGAGGTCGGCGAGGATCCACTCGACGCGGGTGGAGGAGGCGAGCGCCACCCGCTGCTCGGGCTCGACGCCCAGGTCGATGAGCCCGGCCGCGATCGCGTACACCCGGTCGGCCGCCTGCGCCCAGCTGAGCGACTGCCAGTCGTCGGGGCCCTGCCCGGCGGACGGCGGGACGGGGTAGCGGTAGGCCTCGGCGTCGGGTGTCGCCGCCACGCGCTCCAGGAAGAGGGCCGCCACGGACGGCGGACGGTTCTCGATCAGGGTCTGTGTGTCGCTCACGACATCCTCCGGGGCCCGCGACGGTGCGGCTGACTCGGTGCGGCTGGGTTGACTCACGTGACTCGGTGCGGCTGGGTTAACTCACGATGGGGGTTCCGGGCTTGTTTAACTCACGAGTAACTATCGAGCAGGGATCAGGGTAAGGGGCGACCGCCCGCCGCGTAAGGGGCCTCGGCCTGTCACTTTCCACTCAGAGCGACGGTACGCACGCGTAGGGGCCCGCCGCACTTTCGCACGACGGGCCCCACATGCCCGGTTTACGGGCGTCACCAGTTGTTACCTCTGGCTACTTCTTGCCCTTGGCCGACCCCGCACTGTCATCGCTGGACAGCACGGCGATGAAGGCCTCCTGCGGAACTTCCACGGAACCCACCATCTTCATCCGCTTCTTGCCTTCCTTCTGCTTCTCCAGCAGCTTCCGCTTACGGGAGATGTCACCGCCGTAGCACTTGGCGAGGACGTCCTTGCGGATGGCGCGGATGGTCTCGCGGGCGATCACCCGGGAGCCGATGGCGGCCTGCACCGGCACCTCGAAGTTCTGCCGCGGGATCAGTTCCTTGAGCTTGGCGACGAGCCGCACGCCGTACGCGTACGCCTGGTCCTTGTGGGTGATCGCCGAGAACGCGTCCACCTTGTCGCCGTGCAGCAGGATGTCGACCTTGACGAGGCTGCTCGACTGCTCGCCCGTGGGCTCGTAGTCCAGCGAGGCGTACCCGCGCGTCTTGGACTTCAGCTGGTCGAAGAAGTCGAAGACGATCTCCGCGAGCGGGAGCGTGTAGCGGATCTCGACCCGGTCCTCGGAGAGGTAGTCCATGCCAAGCAGCGTGCCGCGCCTGGTCTGGCACAGCTCCATGATCGCACCGATGAACTCGGTGGGCGCCAGGATCGTCGCCCGCACGACCGGCTCGTACACCTCGGCGATCTTCCCCTCGGGGAACTCGCTCGGGTTGGTGACGGTGGCCTCGGTGCCGTCCTCCATGATCACGCGGTAGACCACGTTGGGGGCGGTGGCGATCAGGTCGAGGCCGAACTCCCGCTCCAGCCGCTCCCGGATCACGTCCAGGTGCAGCAGGCCGAGGAAGCCGACGCGGAAACCGAAGCCGAGGGCGGCGGAGGTCTCCGGCTCGTAGACCAGCGCCGCGTCGTTGAGCTGGAGCTTGTCCAGCGCCTCGCGCAGCTCCGGGTAGTCGGAGCCGTCCAGCGGATACAGACCCGAGAAGACCATCGGCTTCGGGTCCTTGTAACCGCCGAGCGCCTCCGTCGCACCCTTGTGCTGGCTGGTGACGGTGTCACCGACCTTGGACTGCCGGACGTCCTTCACGCCGGTGATGAGGTAACCCACCTCACCCACGCCCAGGCCGTCCGCCGGCAGCATCTCCGGCGAGTTGACGCCGATCTCCAGCAGCTCGTGCGTGGCGCCGGTCGACATCATCCTGATGCGCTCGCGCTTGTTGAGCTGGCCGTCGATGACACGGACGTACGTCACGACACCCCGGTAGGAGTCGTAGACCGAGTCGAAGATCATCGCGCGGGCGGGCGCGTCGGCGACCCCGACCGGCGCCGGGATCTCCTTGACGACCTTGTTCAGCAGCGCGTCCACGCCGAGCCCGGTCTTCGCGGAGACCTTGAGCACGTCCTCCGGGTCACAGCCGACCAGGTTCGCCAGCTCCTCGGCGAACTTCTCCGGCTGGGCGGCCGGCAGGTCGATCTTGTTCAGCACCGGGATGATCGTGAGGTCGTTCTCCATCGCCAGGTACAGGTTGGCGAGGGTCTGCGCCTCGATGCCCTGGGCGGCGTCGACGAGGAGGATGGTCCCCTCGCAGGCGGCGAGCGACCGCGAGACCTCGTAGGTGAAGTCGACGTGCCCCGGGGTGTCGATCATGTTGAGGATGTGGGTCGTTCCCTGGTCGGGGCCCTCGGTCGGGGCCCAGGGCAGACGCACCGCCTGGGACTTGATCGTGATGCCGCGCTCGCGCTCGATGTCCATCCGGTCGAGGTACTGAGCACGCATCTGCCGCTGCTCGACCACACCGGTCAGCTGGAGCATCCGGTCGGCGAGAGTGGACTTGCCGTGGTCGATGTGCGCGATGATGCAGAAATTGCGGATCAGAGCCGGGGCGGTACGGCTCGGCTCGGGCACATGGTTAGGGGTCGCGGGCACGCAGGGTCCTGTCTCTTGAGGCGCCTTATGCCTCGGGTCGGATCGTTACGTAGTCTCCATGGTCCCACGCGGAGGGACCGGGGGCCGTTTTGGGCCGTCCGGAGGGCCACTGGTACTGTAGATGGCTGTGCCTCATGCCCTCTCAGCGCGAGGCACGACAGGTAATTTTGGATCACCGGCACGGGACCCCCGCGGCCCCGCGCCTGAACCTGAAAAGGCTCCTTCGTGGCGAACATCAAGTCCCAGATCAAGCGGATCAAGACCAACGAGAAGGCTCGGCTGCGCAACAAGGCCGTCAAGTCCTCCCTGAAGACCGCGATCCGCAAGGCCCGTGAGGCCGCTGCCGCGGGTGACACCGAGAAGGCCACCGAGCTGCAGCGCGCTGCCGCGCGTGCGCTCGACAAGGCCGTCTCGAAGGGCGTCATCCACAAGAACCAGGCCGCCAACAAGAAGTCGGCGCTTGCTTCCAAGGTCGCGTCCATCAAGGGCTGAACCCCTTTCTGATCTGACCGCCGGAGGGACCCAGAGCGGGCCCTCTCTCATCCGCTCCCGTCCGGCACCCCGAGCCTGTTCGCGGCCTGCGTTCGCCACGCGGGAACGGGCTCACCAGCTTGTACCGAGGACCCCGGTCCCCTCGCCCTTCCCCAGGGCTGGGGCCGGGGTTCTCGCTTGCCTGGGAGTTGGCTTCTTGTCGCGGGGGGCGAGTCGACCCTGGGCGTTCGGGTCGTTCGGGTGTTCAGGGCGTTCGGCGCCCGGGGCGTTCAGGGGGCAGCCCAAGGGCTGGCTGCCCCTCCCCGCGCCCCTCTTCTCTTCCCGGGCTCGGTCCCGGCGGTGTCTATCCGCGTCCGCGGGAGCGGGCTGCGCGGGCGATCGTCACGACCGCCTTCTCCAACGCGTACTCGGGATCGTCCCCGCCTCCCTTCACGCCGGCGTCCGCCTCGGCGACCGCCCTGAGCGCCACCGCGACCCCGTCCGGCGTCCAGCCCCGCATCTGCTGCCGTACCCGGTCGATCTTCCACGGCGGCATGCCCAGCTCGCGCGCCAGATCGGCCGGCCGGCCGCCCCGGGCCGAGGACAGCTTCCCGATCGCCCGCACGCCCTGCGCCAGCGCACTGGTGATCACCACCGGCGCCACGCCCGTCGCCAGCGACCATCTGAGCGCCTCCAGCGCCTCCGCCGTCCGGCCCTCCACGGCCCGGTCGGCGACCGTGAAGCTGGACGCCTCGGCACGCCCGGTGTAGTACCGCCTGACGACCGCCTCGTCGATCGTCCCTTCCACGTCGGCGACCAACTGCGAGACCGCCGAGGCCAGCTCCCGCAGATCGCTCCCGATGGCGTCGCAGAGCGTCTGGCACGCCTCGGGCGTGGCCGACCGTCCGGACGAACGGAACTCCCCCCGCACGAAGGTCAGCCGGTCCGCAGGCTTGGTCATCTTCGGGCAGGCCACCTCCCGCGCCCCCGCCTTGCGCGCGGCGTCCAGCAGCCCTTTGCCCTTGGCGCCGCCGGCGTGCAGCAGCACCAGTGTGATCTCCTCGGCGGGCGAACCGAGGTACGCCTTCACGTCCTTGACCGTGTCGGCGGACAGGTCCTGCGCGTTGCGTACGACCACGACCTTGCGCTCGGCGAAGAGCGACGGGCTGGTCAGCTCGGCGAGTGTGCCGGGCTGCAGCTGGTCCGGGGTCAGGTCACGTACGTCCGTGTCGGCGTCGGCGGCCTTGGCGGCGGCCACCACCTCCTGCACGGCACGGTCGAGCAGGAGGTCCTCCTGGCCCACGGCGAGGGTCACCGGGGCGAGAGGGTCGTCATTCGCAGTCTTCCTGGCCATCGCTTACAGCATCCCACGCGGCACTGACACCGAAGCGCTCCCGGCACCCTGACCGGTCCCGGAGCCGACCCTGAGTGCGGCTCGGGGACCGGCCCCGACGCGAGCGCCGCGCCGGGCTCGGGGTCACGGCTCCTCGCGCCAGCCGTCCCACTCCCCCGCGAACGCGTCCAGCTCGGCGGGGTCGAGCCGCTCGCTCTCGTCCCGCAGCACCACCAGCCACTGGGCGTCCTCGGCGTCGTCCTCGCCGGCCAGGGCGTCCCGGACCAGCCGGGGCTCCTCGTCGATCCCGAACCGCTCCCCGAGCGCCTCGGCCGCCTCCTCGGCGGCGTCGCGATCGGGCAGCACCAGCACATGTCTCACATCACTCACGGGGCCATTCTCCGGCACCGGGGGTGAGGCGAAGGAGCAGGTCAGTCCCGGGGAGCGAGACGTACGACGAGGCTTCGGCAGCACGTTCCACGCCTCGGCCCCTCGGCACGTTCCGAACGCCAGCCCTTCGGGCCGCTCCGCATGTCAGCCCTTCGGCACGTTCCGAACGCCAGTCCTTCGGCCCGCTCCATAGGTCAGCCCTTCGGACCGCCCCGCACCTCGGCTCCTCGGCCCGCCGCACCTCGGCTCCTCGGCCCGGTCCGCATGTCAGCCACACGGCCAGCTCCGCACCTCAGCCCTTCGGGACGATCTGCACGTCGAGGTCGACCCGGATGCTCGGTCCGACCACCGCGATGCCCCTGGCCAGCATGGACTGCCAGCTGACCGTGAAGTCGTCCCGGTGCAGCTCGGTGGTGGCCCGGCAGGCGGCCCGCACCTCGCCCTCCATGCCGTTGCCGAGCCCGAGGTACGCGGTGTCGAGCGTGACCGTGCGGGTCACACCGTGCAGCGACAGCGCCCCCGTGACCGCCCACCGGCTGCCGCCCTTGTGCACGAACCGGTCACCGTAGAACTCCAGCGTGGGGAACCGCCGCACGTCCAGGAAGTCCCCCGATCGCAGATGGTCGTCGCGCATCCGGACCCCCGTGTCGATGGACGCCGCGTCGATCACGACGTGCATCGCCGACCGCTCCACCCGCTCGGCGATCCGCACCACCCCGGCGAACGAGTTGAACCGCCCGTGGATCCGGGCCAGCCCGATATGCCGGGCGGTGAAGCCGATCGAGGAGTGCACGGGCTCGATCTCCCAGTCACCCGGCGCCGGCGGCTCCGGCGGATGGGCCACCTGCAAGGTCACATCGCCCAGCGAGGCGAGGGAGTTCTCGCCGACCAGCGCGATGGCCCGGTACGGCGCGTAGCCCTCCGCCGACACCGCCAGCCGGTACTCCCCCGCCGGCACCGTGGCCAGGAACGAACCGTAGGGGTCCGTACCACCGGTCACCACCCTGCGGCCCATGGGATCGCTGACCGCCAACTCGGCCCCTCCGACCGGCTCGTTGACCGGGTCGACCACCCGGCAGCTGAGCACTCCGGCGTCCGGCGGTGTCCGGACCGCCGCCAGGGGACTCGTCCGTTGCATCCGGTTCGTCCGGTTACCCAGCCAGCGGCCGAACATCTACGACACCCCTGTACGCCTCGACATCATCTGTTGCCGAAGATCCATTCGATCACTGATGCGGCTTTCGAGGCAACACGGCCCACATCACGGGAATGCAGCATATGCGCCGGAACTGAGCGGAATCAGCCCTTCAGGCCGAAGTCGCGCGCCGTCGGCACACAGCTCAACTCGATGCCGAAGCGCTCCCGGTAGACCGTCAGCACCTCCTCGTCCGTCTCCAGCTCCCGCGTCTCCTGCGTGCCGTCCACGGTGGTCGTCCTCAGCCTGCGCCCGCTGAGCGTGATCCTCCCTCCGTCCTCCGTGAGCCGGGAACAGACCAGCGACCGGGTGAAGTGCGACCGCGGCGACGTGCTGTGCCACCAGGCGCCGGCCACGAAGTCCCCGAGCGCCCTGGGGCGGGTCTCCAGCCGGTACTGCGGCTTGCCGTCCCGCACGACGTCCAGGTCTCCGGTGCCCGGCGCGGCCCCACCACGCACCCCGGCCGGGTCCGGCCCCGCCTCCACCACCCGGAACCCGCCACCGGGGTCGTCCTGCTCCCCGCGTTCCGCGTAGGCGAGCGGACCGTGGCTGTGCGCCCCGAACCCGACGTCGGCGAGCCAGGTGTCCCCGTCCGCCGTCCGCACCCGCAGCGCCAGGTGGTCGTACGGGATCCCGAGCCGCCCCTCGTCGCCGTACACGCGTCCCGCGAGCAGTTCGACCTCGTAACCGAGGGAGGTGAGCAACGTCCCGAACGCGCCGTTCAGTTCGTAGCAGAAGCCGCCCCGCCGGGCCTCCGTCACCTTGTCCAGCAGCCGCTTCTCCTCCAGGGTGATCTCCTGTCCGAGGTGGACCGACAGGTTCTCGAAGGGAACGGTCCGCAGATGGCGCAGGTGCAACTCGCGCAGCGCCTCGCTGGTGGGCCGCGGTGGGCGCGCGAGGCCGAGCCGGCGGAGATAGGCGTCGATCTGTACCGAGGTCATGGGCCCAGTCTGCTCCAGCCTTCCCCGCCCTCACCGGGCCGGCCACCTCCCCCTTCTCCCCCTTCTGTCTCTTCTCCCGGGGCCAGCCCCTTCTCGTGCTCGCCGGCCGTCCCCGGTCGTCTCCGTTCTCTCCCGGCGTCTCTCTTCCTCGTCAGTCCTCTCTCGCCACCCCCATCCGTCCGCCCCTCCCTCCGGTCCCGGTGACGGCGAGCGCCCCGTCCCGGTCGGTGCGCAGGACCACCGCGCCGCCGGCCCGCAGCGCGGCCGTGGTCGCCGGGGCCGGGTGACCATAGGGGTTGCCGGCACCGGCGGATACCAGCGCCACCCGGGGTGCCGCGAGGCGCAACAGCTCCGGCTCCTGATAGGCCGAGCCGTGATGGGCCACCTTCAGGACGTCCACTCCGGCCAGGTCCGCCGCCGCCGGGGACCGCACCAGCGCCTGCTGTGCCGGGGGTTCGAGATCCCCGAGCAACAGCAGCCGCAGCCCGCCCGTGCGCACGAGCAGTGCGACGCTGGCGTCGTTCGGACCCTCCGGCTCCCACCCGGCACCCGCGCCCTGCCCTACCGGGGGCACGCGCGGACTCCGTGACGGCGATGGCGGCGGTTGCGGTGGCGGTGGCCACAGCACCCGCCAGGTGAGCGGTCCGGTGCGCCGTTCCTCTCCCGCGACGGCGGTCGTGACCGGGATGTGCCGCTCGGCCGCCTCTCTTCGGACGAACTCCGCCTGATCCGCGGGTTCCGCGAACGCCGTGGTCTCGATCGCGGCCACCGCGCGGCCCCGCAGGACGCCGGGCAGGCCCGCCACATGGTCGGCGTGGAAGTGGGTGAGGACGAGGAGGGGAACACGAGTGACGCCCAGCCGTCGCAGGCAGTCGTCGACCAGCGCCGGATCGGGTCCGGCGTCCACCACCACGCCGGCACCCTCGCCCGCCGCCAGCACGGTCGCGTCGCCCTGCCCGACATCGCACATCGCGAACCGCCAGCCCGGTGGCGGCCAGCCCGTGATCACCCGGGTCAGCGGCGCCGGCCGCGTGACCAGCAGCACGAGCAGCACCGCGAGCAGCCCGCACCACGCCGGGTGCCGCAGCAGTCTCCGGCCGGCCAGGACGACGGCCACGGTGACCACCGCCAGCGCCAGTGCGCCCCGCCAGCTCCCGGGCCAGTCCACTCCCGCGCCCGGCAGCGCCGCCCCGGTCCGGGCGACGCCGGCGATCCACCGCGCCGGCCAACTCGCGCACCAGGCCGACAGCTTGGCCACCGGCATCGCCACCGGCGCCGCCGCGAGGGCCGCGAACCCCAGGACGGTCGCCGGTGCCACCGCCACCTCGGCCAGCAGGTTGCACGGCACCGCCACCAGGCTCACCCGGGCCGACAGCACCGCCACGACGGGCGCGCACACGGCCTGCGCTGCGGCGGCGGCCGCCAGTGCCTCGGCGAGCCGCGGGGGCACGCCGCGCCGCCGCAACGCCTCGCTCCAGCCCGGCGCCAGCACCAGCAGCGCACCGGTGGCCAGCACGGACAGCAGGAAGCCGTAACTGCGGGCCAGCCACGGGTCGTACAGCACCAGCAGCAGGACGGCCGTGGCCAATGCCGGCACCAGTGATCTACGGCGGCCGGTGGCCAGGGCGAGCAGCGCGACCGCGCCGCAGGCGGCGGCTCGCAGCACGCTGGGGTCGGGCCGGCACACGACCACGAAGCCCAGTGTCAGCGCCCCCGCGAGCAGGGCCGTCGCCCGCAGGGAGAGCCCCAGGCGTGGCGCCAGGCCGCGACGCTCGGCCCGCTGGGCCAGGCCGGGCGGGCCGATGAGCAACGCGAGCAGGACGGTGAGGTTGCTGCCGGAGACGGCGAGCGTGTGCGCCAGGTCCGTCTCCTCGAAGGCGTGGTCCAGCTCGGGCGTGATCCGCGAGGTGTCCCCGACGACCAGTCCCGGCAGCAGCGCCCGCGCGTCTCCCGGCAGGTCTTCTGTGGCGTCCCGCAGGCCGGCTCGGAGCCGACCCGCCCAACGCTGCGCCCTGCTCGGCCCGGCCACGGTCCGCGGCTCCGGACGGCCGCGCACCCGCAGCACGGCCGCGATCCGGTCACCGTCCATCAGTGCAGGCGCCAGCCGCCCGGCCACCCGCAGCCGCGTGGACGGCAGCAGCCCGAGCCAGGCGGCCCGCCCGGCCGGCACACTCCGTCCGGCGCGGTCCGGTGGCGGCCCGGAACTCCGGCCTCCCGCGGCACTCTCCTCCGGTGCCGGGACATCCGGGTCGACGATCAACAGCACGGGCGTCCGCGTCCGCGCACGTCTTCCGTCGGCCTCCTCGACGCCGCGCACCTCGGCCCGTGCCAGCACCGCCGCGGGTGCGGCGTGATCACCGCGCACGTGTGGCCTGCTCAGCCAGGGATCGCCGCTCACCTCGACCTCGGCGGTCACGGTCGCGTACCGCCGGGCCAGCTCCGGCACCGGCCCACGACGCACGTCGGCCCCGTGCAGCCCGGCGGAGGCGGCTGCCGCGGCGACACAGAGCAACACCGCGGCGACGGCGGCACGCGCCCATCCGAACCGAGCACGCACCCACCGGACCCGCTCCGCCCATCGGACCCGGTCCGCCCAGCGAGCCCTAGCCCTTTCCGCCCAACGGCCCTGCCCCGTCACCGTCGTCCCCGTCACCGCCGTCCCCGTCGACACCGTCCGCCGAGCAGCGACCGCGTCATCGGCCGGCGGATCCGTCTCAGCCCGTCCGGCCCCGCCCGCCCCTCCCGGCCGCCGCACCGACAGCAGGAGCGCCCCGCCGACCATGCCGACGGCGGCGGTCACCGCGGCCCAGGCCCCCGGCGCGTCCACGGTCAGGGCCGCCGTGGCCCAGGCCGCGAGTGCGGGCGGTACCAGGCGCAGGTCCATGGGACCGCTCCGGTCGGTACGCGCGGCGCCATCCCGCTCGGGCTCGGAGCGCGGGCCGGTCCCGTCGAGCACGCGGCTCATGGCCGTACCAGATCGCGCAGATCGGTGAATCGGCGGTCGCCGATGCCGTTGACCTCGCGCAGTTCGTCCACCGAGCGGAAACCGCCGTGCTGGGTGCGGTAGTCGACGATGTGCCGGGCCAGTACCGGGCCGACCCCGGGCAGGGTGTCGAGCTGGTCCACCGTGGCCGTGTTCAGGGAGACCGGCGCCGGCGGGCCCGTGCCGGTGGAGCCGGTGAGCGACCCTCCTGCCGGGGCGGGCGGAGCGGCGGCACCGGCGGGGGTGCCGACGACGACCTGTTCGCCGTCGACCAGGAAACGGGCGCGGTTCAGTCCTTCCGTGCTCACGCCCGGCCGGACCCCGCCCGCCGCCCGCAGCGCGTCGGCCACCCGGGCGCCGGCCGGCAACCGCCGGATCCCGGGCTTCCGGACCTTGCCGCTGACGTCCACGACGATCTCCGGGCCCGGTGTCGCCGACGTGCCCGCGGCCGGTCCGGCGGTCGCTCCCCCACCCTTCTTGGTGAAGGGCGCCTGGGCACGCACCACCTGAGGGGCGCTCACCTGCTGGGGCCGGCCTGCCCAGAAGTGCTGCACGGCGAACACAGCGGCGGCCACGAGCACCACGGCGAGCGCCACGGCTCCCCGCCGCTCCACTCCGTACCGGGTCTGGAGCCACACCGGCATCCGCTCGCGCAGCGCCAGCCCGGCACGCTCCCGCCGACCCGGCGCGGCCCCGGACTCCTCCGACACCGGCTCCGATTCCGACACCGGCTCTGATTCCGGCTCCGATTCCGGCTCCGGCTCCGGCTCCGGCAACCGCACCCCACCGCCCGGTTCACGCGCGGCGACAGTCGCCGCCCGCGTCCGCATGCCGCCCGACACCGACGTGGTCGCGGTCACCGTCCGCCTGGAGCCCGGACGCGGACTCAGGGCGGGTGCCAGGCCCGTCACCGTTGCCGTCGGTGTGTCCCCGGAGCTGTCCCGGACCGGCGGCGCGTTCCCCGACTCCCGCCACTGCGCGGCCCGTTGCCCGAAGAGGAGTTCCGCTCGGCGGCGCAGTTCCTCCGCCGGTGCGGACGGGCGACGGCGGGCATGGCGGCGGCCGGTGGAGCGGCGCTGCCGGACGCGGCCGTCGGAGGCGGGGGCACGGCCGGGGCCGCTGGTCGCGGTAGCTGTGCGTGAGCGAGATCGAAGTGCCATGCGACGAGGATGGGGCATTCCGCCCGACCGCGACGATCTTGGTGAATTCCCGTGGACGACCGCCCGGTTGTGGACAACTCCGCCACTCACACGGGTGAAGCCGGACGGCCCTCGGCCTCACCGGGAACAGGCCGTACCCGGGACCACCGTTGTCAGCGGGGCGAGACGACCGCGCCCAGCAGTCCGGGCCCGGTGTGCGCTCCGATCACCGCTCCGACCTCGCTGACATGCAGGTCGGCCAGGCCCGGGAGGCGCGCGCGCAACCGGTCGGCGAGGGCGGCGGCGCGGTCGGGGGCGGCGAGATGGTGGACGGCGATGTCGACCTCGGCGCTGCCCGCCCGCTCGGCGGCCAGTTCCTCCAAGCGCGCGATCGCCCTGGACGCCGTACGGACCTTTTCGAGCAGGTCGATGCGGCCGGCGTCCAGCTGGAGCAGGGGTTTGACCGCGAGCGCGGAGCCCAGCAATGCCTGCGCGGCACCGATACGGCCGCCGCGGCGCAGATAGTCGAGGGTGTCGACGTAGAAGAAGGCGGAGGTGCCGTCGGCGCGCTTCTCGGCGGCCGTGACGGCTTCGTCCACCGTGCCGCCCGCTTCCGCGGTCCGGGCCGCGGCGAGCGCGCAGAAGCCGAGCGCCATCGCGACCATTCCGGTGTCCACCACCCGCACGGGCACCGGTGCCTCGCGCGCCGCGAGGACCGCCGCGTCGTAGGTGCCGGACAGTTCGGCGGACAGGTGCAGGGAGACGATGCCGCACGCGCCGGACTCGGCGACCTTGCGGTAGGTCTCCGCGAACACCTGGGGGCTGGGGCGGGAGGTGGTGACGGGGCGTCGCTTCTGAAGTGCCTGGGCCAGGGAGCGGGTCGAGATCTCGGTGCCCTCTTCCAGGGCCTGGTCGCCGAGGACCACGGTCAGCGGGACCGCGGTGATGCCGTGACGCTCCATCGTCCGGGGCGGCAGGTAGGCCGTGGAATCGGTGACGATCGCGACATGGCGGGACATGAGCTGGAGGTTACCTGGCGTAGTGCTCCCTCGGCAGCCCGACCCCTGTCCAGCGGTCCGGGTGCGGCTCGCTCAGGTGGTGCTCTCGGGGCGGGGCTTCTTCTGCCATGGTGCGGTGGGGCGCCATGACGGCGGGGCGATCGCCTCGGGGGCGGGCTCCTCGGCGGCGGGGGCCCCGGCCGCCTTCGGCCAGGTCTGTTCGGTGGCCGGGCCGTCGGCGGTGGCGGGTGCGTCGGGCCACGGCGGGGGCGCCTGGCCGGGCTCGGCCCGCGTCCAGTGGCGCAGGGCGTCCGCTTCGATGTCGATCTGTGCGCTGAGGGTGCCCAGGTCGTCGTCGGCGAAGCGGCGGGCCCGGTCGCGGACGGCCCAGCGCAGGGAGTCCGCGGACTTGGTGATCCGCTCGGTGCGGCTGCGCAGTTCGGGCAGGCGCGCGGTGAGCGTGGCCCGGTCCGGCTCGGACTCCAGACGCTTGAGGTCGGCGTCCAGCTCGTGTCCGTGTGCGCTGAGCCGTTCGAAGAGGCCGAGGGACTCCTTCAGCGACTCGTCCTCCGCCACGCCCGCGTGCAGCGCGTCCTGGGTGGCGCGCATGGACGTGCGCAGCGCGAGCCGCAGCTGGGCGATCTCGCCGGCGGGTCCGATCTGCGCGAAGGACTTCGCGCGCAGGGTGTGGTCCTCGACGGTGCGGCGGGCCTGCGCGATGGTCCGGTCCACGCCGCGCTTGGCGGCGCCGACCGCCTTGACCGTGGCGTACGCGCCCAGGGCGACGAACAGCAGGAAGAGCAGGGCGAACACGGTCAGCACGACTTCCATGACGCTCCTCCTCCGGCCGGCACGGCACAAGCCGCTGTGCTCTCCACGGTAAACGCAACGGGCAGGCCCGGAGTTCCGCGAGAACCCCGAACCTGCCCGTAGGGGACTACCCCGAGCCGGTGAGAATCCTCCGGTTGTTACGCGGGGACGATGTTGACCAGCTTCGGCGCCCGCACGATCACCTTGCGGATGCCCGCGCCGTCCAGCGCCGCGACGACCTTCTCGTCGGCCAGCGCCACCTTCTCCAGCTCCTCCTCGGAGATGGTGGGCGGCACCTCCAGCCGGGCCTTGACCTTGCCCTTGATCTGCACCACACAGGTCACGGTCTCGTCCACGACGTAGGCCGGGTCGGCGACCGGGAAGTCCTGGTGGACGACCGAGTCGGTGTGGCCCAGCTTGCGCCACAGCTCCTCGGCGATGTGCGGGGCCAGCGGGGCGACCATCAGCACCAGCGGCTCGGCCACGGACCGCGGCACGGCGGCGCCGGCCTTGGTCAGGTGGTTGTTCAGCTCGGTGACCTTGGCGATGGCGGTGTTGAAGCGCAGGCCCTCCAGGTCCTGGCGCACACCGTCGATCGCCTTGTGCAGGGCGCGCAGGGTCTCCTCGTCGGCCTCGGCGTCGGTGACGGTGACCTCGCCGGTGTTCTCGTCGACGATGTTGCGCCACAGCCGCTGCAACAGCCGGAACTGGCCGACCACCGCGCGCGTGTCCCACGGGCGGGAGACGTCCAGCGGGCCCATGGCCATCTCGTACAGGCGCAGCGTGTCGGCGCCGTACTCGGCGGCGATCTCGTCCGGAGTCACCGCGTTCTTCAGGGACTTGCCCATCTTGCCCAGCAGCCGGCTGACCTTCTGGCCCTGGTAGTAGTAGGCGCCGTCGCGCTCCTCCACCTCGGCGGCCGGCACCGCGATGCCACGGCTGTCGCGGTAGACGTAGGCCTGGATCATGCCCTGGTTGAACAGCTTGTGGAACGGCTCCGCGGAGGAGACGTGCCCCAGGTCGTACAGCACCTTGGACCAGAAGCGCGCGTACAGCAGGTGCAGCACGGCGTGCTCGGCACCGCCGACGTACAGGTCGACGCCGCCGTGCGGCCGGCCCTCGCGCGGACCCATCCAGTACCGCTCGATCTCCGGGTCGACCAGCTTCTGGTCGTTGTGCGGGTCCAGGTAGCGGAATTCGTACCAGCAGGAACCGGCCCAGTTGGGCATGGTGTTGGTCTCGCGGCGGTACTTCTTGGGGCCGTCGCCCAGGTCCAGCGTGACGTTGACCCATTCCTCGTTGCGCGACAGCGGCGTCTCGGGCTTGGTGTCGGCGTCGTCCGGGTCGAAGGTGCGCGGGCTGTAGTCCTCGATCTCGGGCAGCTCCAGCGGCAGCATCGACTCGGGCAGCGCGTGGGCGATGCCGTCCTCGTCGTAGACGATCGGGAAGGGCTCGCCCCAGTAGCGCTGGCGGCTGAACAGCCAGTCGCGCAGCCGGAAGTTGACGGTGCCCTCGCCGATGCCCTCGCCCTCCAGCCATTCGGTGATGCGCGCCTTGGCCTCGACCACGCCCAGGCCGTTCAGCCGTACGTCGTCGCTGTCGGAGTTGACGATCTTCGCGTCGTAGGAGACGAAGGCGTCGTCCCAGGTGGCCGGGTCGGTGCCGCGGCCGTCGGTCGGCTCGACCACGCAGCGGATCGGCAGCTCGAAGGCGCGCGCGAAGGCGAAGTCGCGGCTGTCGTGCGCGGGGACGGCCATGATCGCGCCGGTGCCGTAGCCCATCAGGACGTAGTCGGCGATGAAGACCGGGACCTGCTCGCCGTTGACCGGGTTGGTCGCGAACGCGCCGGTGAAGACGCCGGTCTTGTCCTTGGCCTCGGCCTGCCGCTCGACGTCGGACTTCGAGGCGGCCTGCGCGCGGTAGGCGGCGACGGCCTCGGCCGGGGTGGCGTGGCCGCCGGTCCACACCTCGTGCGTGCCCTCGGGCCACGCCTCGGGGGTGAACTTCTCGACCAGCGGGTGCTCGGGGGCCAGCACCATGTAGGTCGCGCCGAACAGGGTGTCCGGTCGGGTGGTGAAGACCGTGATGCGCTCGCCGTCGATCGGGAAGTCGACGCGGGCGCCCTCGCTGCGGCCGATCCAGTTGCGCTGTTGCAGCTTGATGGCCTCGGGCCAGTCCAGCTCCTCCAGGTCCTCCAGCAGCCGGTCGGCGTAGGCGGTGATGCGCATGTTCCACTGGCGCAGCTTGGCCTTGAAGACCGGGAAGTTGCCGCGCTCGGAGCGGCCGTCGGCGGTGACCTCCTCGTTGGCCAGCACGGTGCCCAGGCCCGGGCACCAGTTCACCGGCGCGTCGGAGGCGTAGGCCAGGCGGTACTCGCCCAGGATGTCGGCGCGCTCGGTGGCGGTCAGCTCGTTCCACGCGCGCGTGGAGCCCGGAACCGCCCGCTCACCGGACTCGAACTGGGCGATCAGCTCGGAGATCGGGCGGGCCTTGCGCGCCTTCTCGTCGTACCAGGAGTTGAAGATCCGCAGGAAGATCCACTGGGTCCACTTGTAGTAGTCCGGGTCGATCGTGGCGAACGACCGGCGCTTGTCGTGGCCCAGGCCCAGCCGGCGCAGCTGGGACTTCATGTTGTTGATGGCGGCCTCGGTGGTGATCCGCGGGTGCTCGCCCGTCGCGACGGCGTGCTGCTCGGCGGGCAGGCCGAAGGCGTCGAAGCCCAGGGTGTGCAGGACGTTGTGACCGGTCATGCGCTGGAACCGGGCGTAGACGTCGGTGGCGATGTAGCCCAGCGGGTGGCCGACGTGCAGGCCCGCACCGGAGGGGTAGGGGAACATGTCCATGATGAACTTCTTGGGCTTGGCGACCAGCTCCGGGTCGCCCGCCAGGTCACCCGTGGGGTTCGCCGCCGCGTAGGTGCCGTCGGCGTCCCAGAAGTCCTGCCAGCGTGCCTCGATCTCGGCAGCCATGGCGGCCGTGTAGCGGTGCGGCGCGGCCTCCGCCGACGCGGCGGTGGCAGCGGGGTTCGTCTCGCTCATGATCCTCAAAGCTCCATCGATCGTCTCTGCCTGCGGCTGTGACATCCAAAGAAACGAAAAAGCCCCTCGCACAGGAGGGGACGCCGCGCCGATGCCGACCTCACGGGTGACCGGGGTCGGTACTGATCAGCGCGGCCCGCTAAGCAGAAGGCGTACGGCACGCATGGCGTTAGGGTACCGCAGCCCTTGAGCAAGCTGCGAGGCGCTTCCGTATCCATGGTGGACATGTCACGAAGCCCGCCGGAACCCGAACGAAGCTCAATGATTACTTCGCGTCACGTCCCCTACGGGACACCTTCCCCAGTCGCATGGTCCTTTGATAACAGCGCAATAACTCAAACCCCGTACTGATCGGTATGGCGCCACTTAGAGTGCGGCAGCGGGACCGCTTTCCCGAAACTGCTCGGAGTTGCCCCCATGAACCCTCGTCGTAGTACCAGCTCGCTCCCCAAACCGGGCCGCTCGGCCTATGGGGTGGCGTCCGCTGTCGTCCTGCTGCTCATACCCGTGGTCGTGCTGGTCGGAGGCAGCCAGTTCCGCGAGTTCCTGGACTTCGGCGCGGGCGTGCTGTCCCTCGTCTCGCTGAGCTGCTCGGTGATCTGGGGCCTGTTCGCCCAGGACCGGATCTTCCTCAACACGCGGCAGCGGATCATCGGCCAGGCGGTGCACCGGACGACCGCGGTCGCCTCGATCGCGTTCCTGTTGCTGCACATCACCACGAAGATCGCGCTCGGCCACACGAAGCTGATCGCCGCGATCATTCCGTTCTCGCTCGGCGTCACCGGAATCGCCGGCCTGATCGGACTGGGCTCGCTCGCGGGCCTGCTGATGATCTTCGTGGGCATCACCGGCGCCCTGCGCAGCAATTTCGCCACCCCGGCCCCGGTCGCCGCCCGCTGGCGGGCCATGCACATGCTGGCCTACCCGGCCTGGTGCGCGGCGCTGGTCCACGGCCTCTACGCGGGTCGCTCGGCCAAGCCGGTCTTCGTGATCCTCTACAGCCTGTCCCTGCTCGGTGTCATGGGCGCCCTCGCGCTGCGCGCCGCGCCGCGCCCGGTCAAGCGGAAGGTCGCCGACCGGCTGGTGGCCCTGTTCGGCAGCTCGGAGCGGCCCGGACTCGACGAGCTGGACGCGAGCCGCTCGCGGGTGGCCGAGTCGGTGCTGCCCGGCTTCGACAGCCGGCGCGATCCGCGCACGGCGACCGCCGAGACGGTGGCATCCCCGCTCTACCAGACCCCGGCCGCCCGCGCCGCCGAGCCCGACGCCGGCTTCGCGGCGGCCTACCGCGCGGTCTCCACGCCGGGCCGCCCCCCGCAGCCCTACATGGCCGACCGGACCGCCCGCATGGACGTGCCGATGGATCTGCGGCCCACGGAGGCCGTCCCGCGCGTGGACGGCCCCTCCAGCACCTCGGGCAGCTGGCCGATCCCGTCCCCGCCACCGGTCGGCGAGGCTCCGCCGTCCGCGTACGACCCGCTCCAGGACACCGGATACACCATCCCGGTCCACGGCAATCCGGGCGCACCCGGATACGGCGGAAGTGACGTGTACGACACCGGTGAGACAAACGGCCTCTACGGCACGTACAACCCGACTGACACGTTCAACAGCGGTCCCGCCACCGAAACGCTGCCCGGCTCCTCCTACGAGACACCGGGCTCGGGCGAACCTTGGAACATGCCTTCCGGAGGCTTTAAGTGAACGAGGCCCTGCCCGACGTCCCCGAAGTCCGCGTGGTCGGGCTTCCCCAGCTCACGTCGGGTTTCGACCTTGTGGAGCGGCTCGATCTGCCCATGCACCTGAAGGTGCACGGGCCGCTCGACCCGCTGGGCGGCGAGCAGCTCGCCCAGCTCGCCGAAAGCATCAACCTCAAGGGCCGCGGCGGCGCCGGCTTCCCCTTCCACAGGAAGCTGCGCTCGGTCGCCGAGTCGGCGATCAAGCGCGGGGTGCGGCCGGTCGTCGTGGTCAACGGCAGCGAGGACGAACCGGCCTGCCGCAAGGACACGGTGCTGATCAACCGCGCCCCGCACCTCATCCTCGACGGCGCGCTGCTGTGCGCCGAGGCGCTCGGCGCCCGCACGCTCGTCATCGGCGTCACCCGGGAGTCCACGCAGCGCTCCATGGAGGCCGCGCTCGCCGAACGCGGGCTGAGCAACAGCCGTAGATCGGCGCTGCGCGCGTGGGTGCAGCGCAATCCGGTGCGCATGGTCACCGGCGCCGCCGCCGCGCTGATCCGCTCCGTCGACGGCGGCCCGGCGATCCCGCCCGGCCGCAAGATCAGCGCCTCGCAGAGCGGCGTGGGCGGCGCGCCCACGCTGCTGTCGAACGCGGAGACGTTCGCGCAGCTGGCCATCGCCGCCCGCATCGGCCCGGAGCGCTACGGCAACACCGGTCTGTACGACGAACCGGGCACCGTGATGCTGACGGTGTCCGGCGCGGTCGCCCGTCCCATGGTGATCGAGGTCCCCACGGGCGTGCCGCTGCGCTACGTGCTGCAACTGGCCGGCGCCCCGCCGGTGCCGCAGGGCGTGCTGACCGGCGGCTACCACGGCAAGTGGATCGACGCGGCGACCGTCGACGAGGCGATCGTCTCCCGCAACTCGCTGGACGCCGTGGGCGGTTCGCTGGGCGCGGGCGCGATCCTGCCGATCAGCCAGGAGACGTGCCCGCTGGGCGAGTCGCTGCGGGTCGCGCAGTGGCTGGCCGAGGAGAGCGCGGGCCAGTGCGGGCCCTGCTACCTGGGGCTGCCCGCCGCCGCGCGCGGGATGGAGGACATCCTGAACGGCGGCGGACCGGCCGCCCTGGAGGCGCTGAAGCAGGTCGCGAAGAACGTGAAGCGGCGCGGGGCGTGTTCGCACCCGGACGGCTCGGCGATGTTCCTGGAGTCGACCATCAAGGCGTTCACCGACGACCTGGCCGCGCACGTCCTCGGGAACGGCTGCGGGCGGCCCGTGGAGGGCGTCCTGCCGCTCTTCGAGGGGGGCAGGGCCCCCACGGGCGTGCCGGGCGGCGCAGAGCCCGCGGAGAACGGCGCCAGCCGCCAGAAGATCTACGTCGACTGGACGCTCTGCCGGGGTCACGGGCTGTGCGCGGACATCCTCCCGGAGGTGTTCGAGCTCGGCGCCGACGGCTTCCCGACGGTGGCCCAGGCGCAGGTGCCGCGCTACGCGGAGGCCAAGGCGCTGCGCGCGGTGCGCCGCTGCCCGGCGCTGGCCCTGCGCATCGAGGAGGACACGCGCGGGCAGGCGCCGTCGCGCAACCTGCCGGTCCTCTCCCAGGGTCGCGGCCGGCGCGCGCTCGGCCGCTGAGCACACGCGAGGGGGGCGGGTCGCCCGCACCAGGCGGCCCGCCCCCCTCGCTCGGCCACACCCTGCCGCAACACGCCGAAGGCGGACCACCCGTCGGGATGGTCCGCCTTCGACTTCTGTGGAGCTAAGGAGAATTGAACTCCTGACCTCCTGCATGCCATGCAGGCGCTCTACCAACTGAGCTATAGCCCCTTGTTCTGTTGTTTCGCCCGGTTCCCCCGGCGACGACGTAAACATTACAGGGCGGAGGGCGCAGCACAAAATCGGTTTCGGCCCCGCACCGATACGCCCGCTAATGTCGGTTTTCATGGCCATGATCGCGTCGCCTTCAGCCCACCGCAGGGTCCCGGTCGCGCTGGGCGTGTGCCTGGTGTCCTTCGCGGCCTTCTGGGCAGCTCAGCGGGCCGCGCACGTGTCCATGATCGATCTGATGGTCTACCGCGCCGAGGGCGCCACCGTGCGCGCCGGCGGCGATCTGTACGCGCTGCGCGCGACGGCCGCGCGCCTGCCCACCACCTACCCGCCGTTCGCGGCCCTGCTGTTCACCCCGCTGCCCCTGCTGGACACCGCGCTCCTGCGGGCGCTGGCGACGGCCGGGAACCTCGTGCTGCTGGTGGTGTTCGTCCGGCTGTCGCTGAAACTCGTCGGCCACGCGCGCGTGGAGACCGTGTGGTGGGTGGCGGCGCCGGCCGTGTGGTGCGAGCCGGTGTGGACGACCGTGCGCTACGGCCAGATCAACCTGCTGCTGGCCGTCCTGGTGCTGTGGGACCTGACCCGCCGCCCCGCGGGCGGGTCCGACCGCTGGACGGGGGTGGGCCTCGGGCTGGCCGCGGCCGTCAAGCTGACGCCCGCGCTGTTCCCGGTGTTCCTGCTGGCCACGGGCCTGGTGGCCCGCCTGAGGGGCGGTCACGGGGAGCCGTGGCTGCGGCACGCGCGCGGGGCGGCCGTCGCGTTCGCCGGGGCGACGCTGCTGGCGGCGGCCGTCCTGCCGTACGACTCCTGGCGGTTCTGGACGCAGACGCTGTTCCGCGCGAGCCGGGTCGGGCGTGCCGAGGACACCGCCAATCAAGCCCTGCGCGGCGTCCTGGCCCGCCTTCTGCACACACCCGAGCCGGGAGCGCCCTGGACGGCCTGCGTGGCCGTGATGGCCGTCCTGGGCCTCGCTGTGGCCGTCCGGGCGGAGTTGCGGGGGCAGCGGGCCTGGGCGGTGTGCGTCTGCGCGGTCACCGCCCTGCTGATCAGCCCGGTCTCCTGGACCCACCACTGGGTGTGGTGCGTGCCGCTGGTGCTGCTGCTGTGGACACGCGGGCGCCGGGCGGCGGCCCTGGGCACCCTGCTGGTGTTCTGCTCATACGCCCCGTGGTGGGTGCCGCACGGGACCGGGCGGCCGGAACTGCACCAGTCGGCCACGGAGTCGGCGCTGTCGGCCCTCTACGGAGGCGTCGGCGCGGTCTTCCTCGCGCTGGCCCGGACATCGTTGCCGAAGGCCGGGCCGGGCGGGGTCCGCGTCAAGCCGTGACGAACTGGTAGAACCTCTTGAGCGTGCAGTGCTCCTCCAGGAGGCGGCCGTAGATCGGCTCGCCCTCCAGTTCCCGGTATGTCTCGATCGGGTCGCCTTTTATGATCAGCGCCCGCGCGCATTCCTCGCACCAGTACTGGTAATCGGGATTGATCGGCTCCATGTCACGCACGATCGGGGTACCGCTCCCGCACCAGTCGCACTTCCGCCTGTGTGCACCCATCGATCAGCTCCAGATGTGGCCGCAGGCCGTGCACACGTAGGAGATTCCGCCGTTGTCGCCGAGGACCTGCGCCACATGCGCGGAACCGCAGGAAGGGCAGCTCAGCCGGGTGGTCGTATCCCGTATCAACGCCGCACCGAGGAGGTGGCCGACCTCCTCAAGGATGCTCGAAGGCATCGCTACTCCCTCCCGTCGGGCCGCGCCCCCTTCCGGCCGTTTGATTCTGCCACGACCGGACCGATACGGTCAGCGACGCCTCAGTACCAGTCCGGACACGGCTCCCGCCGCGGCCGGCCCGGCCGGCGCCCGGGAGCGCGCCGGGAACGCCCCCGCAGAGGGATACGGGCGCGGCGCCCCGAACGACTCAAGCCGGTTCAGGAACAGTGTGCCGAAATCCGCGACGCCGATCAGCCGACCGTCCGCGGTCGGCGAACGCCCTGTGGACGCGCGGCCGGACACAGAAAATCCCGCCCCCTGCGGGGACGGGATCCTCATCACCGATCTTTGACAACTCGACGGAGTGTCGATCAGTGGAGCTAAGGAGAATTGAACTCCTGACCTCCTGCATGCCATGCAGGCGCTCTACCAACTGAGCTATAGCCCCTTGCGTTCTTCCCGCTCGGCGGGGCGAACAAGAAGAACTCTAGCCTGTGACCTGCCAGAAAGTGAAATCCGGGGCCGGGGGGCGGTCAGACGTCGTCGCCGAGGACGGGCTCCGGGAGGGTGCCCGCGTTGTGCTCCAGCAGGCGCCAGCCGCGGGCGCCCTCGCCGAGCACGGACCAGCAGCAGTTGGAGAGCCCGCCGAGGCTCTCCCAGTGCCGGGCCTCCAGGCCGAGGAGCCGGCCGATGGTGGTGCGGATGGTGCCGCCGTGGCTGACGACGACGAGCGTGCCGTCCTCGGGCAGCTTCTCGGCGTGCCGCAGCACGACGGGGGCGGCGCGGTCGGCGACCTCGGTCTCCAGTTCGCCGCCGCCGCGGCGGACCGCCTCGCCGCGCTTCCAGGCGGCGTACTCCTCGCCGTGGCGGGTGATGATCTCCTCGTGCGTCAGCCCCTGCCAGACGCCCGCGTAGGTCTCGCGCAGCCCCTCGTCGCGGGTGACGTCGAGGCCGGTGAGGGCGGCCAGCTCGGCGGCCGTGTACGCGGCCCGGCGCAGGTCCGAGGAGACGATCGCGTCGGGCCGCAGGGAGGCGAGCAGCCGGGCGGCGCGGCGGGCCTGGCCGACGCCCGTCTCGGTCAGCTCGACGTCCGTGGTGCCCTGGAAGCGGCGCTCCACGTTCCAGGAGGTCTGGCCGTGCCGCCACAGGATGATGCGGCGGCCCCGGCCCCTGCGGTCGGTCACCTCTCCGGTGGCGCTCATCACCACGCCCCGCCCGGTTCCTGGTCGGCCTCGGCGGCCTGCGCCCTGGCGTGCTCCTCCGCCTTGCCGCGGGTGGCCTTGGCGTCGGCGGGCAGCTCCAGCTCGGGGCAGTCCTTCCACAGCCGCTCCAGGGCGTAGAAGACCCGCTCCTCGCTGTGCTGGACGTGGACGACGATGTCGACGTAGTCGAGCAGGATCCAGCGGGACTCCCGGTCGCCCTCGCGGCGGACCGGCTTGGCCCCGAGGTCCTTCAGGAGGCGCTCCTCGATCTCGTCGACGATGGCCTTGACCTGGCGGTCGTTCGGCGCGGATGCCAGCAGGAAGGCGTCCGTGATCGACAGCACGTCGCTCACGTCGTAGGCGATGACGTCGTGGGCGAGCTTGTCGGCCGCAGCCTGGGCGGCGGTGTTGATGAGCTCAAGGGAACGGTCGGTGGCGGTCACTACATGGCTTTCCGTCGGCGGTCTTTTGTCATCAAGGGTCTCACGGACCGCCCGGCGCACCCCACGTGATTACGGCATCACGTGGGGTGCCCCCGGCCGCGCGCCGGTGCGCGGGCGGCTCGGGGTCAGGAGGAGGACGGCTGGTAGTCGCTGCCGAGGATCACCGAGACGTCGGCGCCGGAGGAGACGCTGCCCTTGGTCACGGAGCCGGCTGGCAGCCCGAGGGTCTTGGCGACCTCGGTGGCGTCCGCCTTGTCGGCGGCGTCCGCGTAGAGCACCTTCGAGGCGGCCTGGGTGCCGGAGGCGGTGCCGCCCTCCAGGAAGGTGAAGCCGCCGTTGAGGAGTACCACGCGGGCCTTCTCCGTGTCGTCCTTCACGCCGGTGGCGTTCTGGACGGAGACCCGGACCGAGGAGCCGGCGTCGGGGCTCTTGGCGGTGCCGCCGAGGATGTCCTTCACCACGCTGTCGCTGGTCTGCGCGGTGAGGGTGCCGTCGGACTGCACGGGCAGCAGGGCGGTCCTGTAGTCGCCGCTCTTGGCGAGGTCGGCGAGGTCGGCGAGGAAGCCGCCGAGGTCCTTGTCGGTGAGCGGCGGGTCCAGGATCTGCGCGAGGGTCTGCACGGTGGTGGTGGCGGACGAGGGGTCGGAGGACATCTTGCGCAGCACGCCCTGCATGACCTGGCCGAACCGCTCAAGCTGGGCGTTCTGGGACTCGCCGGCGGCGCGGTAGGTGGCGTAGGCGACGGCCATCTTGCCGCTGAGGGTCTGGCCCTGGCCCTTGTGGACGAGCGGGGCGGTGCCCTTCTTCTTGGTGTCCGGGTCGGGCACGTCGGTGTTGGTGTCGATCTCGATGTTGCCGACGAGTTCGACGAGGTTCTGCAGGTAGGGGGTGTCGAGGCGCCAGGTGCCCTGGATGCTGGTGCCGAGGACCGTGTCGAGCTGGCCGCGGGTGCCGGAGGCGCCGTCGTCGTCCACGGACTTGGCGAGGGTCGTGGTGGAGCCGTCGTCGTCGGTCAGCGCGAGGGAGTTGGGCAGCAGGACCGTGGTGCCCTGCTTGGTGGTGGTGTTGTCGACCAGCAGCGCCGTGGAGGTGCCGCCCTTGCCCGTGTTGTGCAGGTGGACGACGATCACGTCGCGTTTCTGGGCGGTGACCGGCGTGGCGGTGCCGGTCCTGCCGTCGGACGAGGACAGGCCGGGCAGTTTCCCGGCGAACCAGAGGTAGCCGACACCGCCGACCACGACGAGGGCCAGGACGACGAGGAGGGCGATGATCCGGCCGCGGGCGCGGCGGCGGGCCTCCTCGCGGCGCTCGGTGCGGTTCTCGGTGAACTTCAGCCAGTCGATGACGTCCTCGGAGTCGCCGTCGGGCTCCTCGACGAAGGCGAACTGCTCGGTGTGGGAGTGCTCTTCCGCCGTGGGGGGCTCGGTGTCCCCCGGCGTGAGGGTGTCCTGCGGGATCCGGGTGTCGTCCGGGACGCGGGTGTTCTCCGCGGGGCCGGCCTGGTGCGGGATGTAGGCGGTCTGCTCGGTGGTCCGGGGCTGCTGTCCGCTGTTCGCCGCCTGCCCGTAGGGGTCGTAGCCCGTGGCCTCCTGGGTGCCGGTGGCGTACGGGTCGTACGGGGCCTGGGTGCCGTAGGGGTCGTAGGCGTGCGGCTGTTGGACCTGGCCGTAGGAGGGCGCCTGCTGCTGCGGGCCGGTGGTGTAGGGGTCGTAGCCGTAGCCCTGCTGCTGGGCGTACGGGTCGTAGGGCGCCTGCTGGGACTGCGGAGCCTGCTGTGCCGGGACCTGCCCGTACACGGGCCGGCCGTACTCGTCGTAGCCGACGACTTCGTACGGGCCGCCGCCGTAGCCTGCGTCACCCGTGTCGTATCGGTCGTTCACCGGTGCCCCTCTCGGCTCACTCGCCGCGGTACAGCTCGCGCTTGTCGATATAGCGCACGACTCCGTCCGGCACCATGTACCAGATGGGGTCCCCCTTGGCGACTCTCGCACGGCAGTCTGTGGACGAGATGGCGAGCGCGGGCACCTCGACGAGCGAGACTCCGCCTTCCGGCAGGCCCGGGTCGGTGAGGTTGTGGCCGGGGCGGGTGACGCCGATGAAGTGCGCGAGGGAGAACAGTTCCTCCGAGTCGCGCCAGGTCAGCAGTTGGGCGAGGGCGTCGGCGCCGGTGATGAAGAAGAGGTCGGTGTCAGGGTTGAGGGCGCGCAGGTCGCGCAGGGTGTCCACGGTGTAGGTGGGGCCGCCGCGGTCGATGTCGATGCGGCTGACGGAGAACTGGGGGTTCTCGGCGGTCGCGATGACCGTCATCAGGTAGCGGTCCTCGGCCGGGGAGACGTTGCGGTGGGACTTCTGCCACGGCTGGCCGGTGGGGACGAACACCACCTCGTCCAGGTGGAACTGCGCGGCGACCTCGCTGGCCGCCACGAGGTGCCCGTGGTGGATCGGGTCGAACGTTCCGCCCATGACGCCGAGGCGCCGTTTGCCCGTGTGGGCGGGGCCGTTGCCCGGTCCGCGCTGCGGGTGCTTCACCGTGTCGTCGGCGCTCTCGTGCGCCGGACCGGTAGGCATGTCCTGCTGTCCCATGCGTGCAGACCCTACCGGCCCGGCCTCGGACGTCCGGCCGGGGACGGGTTCCCCGCTCAGCGGTCGCGGTTGAAGCGCGTGGTGATCCACAGCAGGAGGAGCAGGATGAACAGGGCGCCGCCGCCGGTGAGGGCCGGGTTCAGGCTGTTGTGGTTTCCGCCGTGCTGCTCGCCCTCGGCGGCAAGGGTGACCAACTGGGCTGCTGCGCTGTGGAAGCTCATCTTCGGCAGGACCTATCGCGTGTGGGCGGAATAAAGATGTCGGCTCATCGTAAGCGGGCGGGCGTGCGGCGATCACGCCGACTCCGCCGTTGGGACCGGAGGACGACGGCGGCCCACGCGCGGCGGGAGCGGTCGATGCCCGGCGGCGGGGAACTTTCGCCGCTCGTCAGTCGTCCTTCCGCTTGTAGCCGCGCAGCAGGAACCAGGCGGTCAGTACACAGCCGAGGACCATCACGATCAGCACGACGCGGAGCAGGTTTCCTGACCCGTGCTGCTGGACGGCGCTCGCGGCGGCCTCGGTCAGCCAGGCGGCTGCGGGGTGGTGCTCCATGACGTGGACTCCTTCAGGGGTGTACTGCCCGTCCAAGGTATCTCCGCCTAGGCTGGGCCCCGCCTCGGGGGCACAGTGGGCACTCACACGCACATGGGGGAAGACATGTCCGACGACGGCCACCAGCACACGGGGCACGAGCGGGTGCCGAGCAGGCAGCGCAGGCGCTTCCCGGAGATCTCCACGCGCGCGTACGAGCACCCGGCCGACCGCTCGGCCCTGGTCGCGCTGCGCAAGCTGAGCGGGTTCGACACCGTCTTCAAGGCGCTCAGCGGGCTGCTGCCGGAGCGGAGCCTCAGGCTGCTGTTCCTGTCCGACTCGGTGCGGGTCTCCGAGCGGCAGTTCTCGCACCTGCACGACATGCTGCTGGACGCCTGCTACATCCTGGACCTGAACAAGGTCCCGCCGATGTACGTCACGCAGGACCCGCAGCCGAACGCGATGTGCATCGGCCTGGACGAGCCGATCATCGTGGTCAGCACGGGCCTGGTGGAGCTGCTCGACGAGGAGGAGATGCGGGCGGTCGTCGGGCACGAGGTGGGGCACGCGCTGTCCGGGCACTCGGTGTACCGCACCATCCTGCTGTTCCTGACGAGCCTCGCGCTGAAGGTCGCCTGGATCCCGCTGGGCAACCTGGCGATCATGGCGATCGTCACGGCGCTGCGGGAGTGGTTCCGCAAGTCGGAGCTGTCCGCCGACCGGGCGGGTCTGCTGGTGGGCCAGGACGTCCGGGCCTCGATGCGGGGGCTGATGAAGATCGCGGGCGGCAACCACCTGCACGAGATGAACGTGGACGCGTTCCTGGAGCAGGCCGAGGAGTACGACTCCGGGGGCGATCTGCGCGACTCGGTGCTGAAGATCCTGAACGTGCTGCCCCGCTCGCACCCGTTCACCACCGTGCGGGCCGCCGAGCTGAAGAAGTGGGCCGAGTCCCGGGACTACCAGCGGATCATGGACGGGCACTACCCACGGCGCGGCGAGGACGGGGACGCCTCCGTCAGCGACTCCTTCCGCGAGTCGGCGGCCAGCTACGCGAGCGATGTGAAGACCTCCAAGGACCCGCTGATGAAGCTGGTCACGGACCTCGCGGGCGGCGCGGGCGATCTGGGCGGCCGGGTCCGGCGGGGCTTCGACGGCTTCCGCAGCCCGCCGCCGGCCAAGGGGGACGCCCCGGGTGGCGGCGAGGAGTAGGCGCCGGGCCCGGCAGGGGGAGCCACCGCCTCCGGCGCCGTCCCCCCGCGCACCGTCCCCCCTCCGCGCCGCGTCCCTCCGCGCCCCTCACACCTTCGGCTGGGCCGCCGTGGCCAGCGTCCCGCACAGGGCCGTGGCGCTGTCCGTCTCGTAGGGGTTGGTGCCCGCGGGGCCGCCCGACCGGGCCGTCTGGCCGGCCAGGAGGGGACGGAGGTAGGCCGAGGCGTCCTCGGCGCAGGCGAGGGGGCCCGCCTGGACGTAGGACGTGACCAGCTGGACCTGGTGGGTGCGCAGGTCGTCGCGGTCGAAGCGGAAGGTCACCTCGCGGCGGACGGTGAAGAGGGAGGCGGGGGCGCCGGCGGCGGCGCCGGTGGGGCGCAGGGCGTAGACGAAGGTGTGGTCGGCGCTGACCTCCAGGTTCGCCGAGTCGGCTTCGGCGGCGTGCAGGCTGCCGAACACGCGGATCCTGCCGTCGGCCAGCTGGGCGCGGGCGGGGTCGATGCGGACCACCCAGCCCGTGGCCGCGTGCCGGCCGTCCGCCGCCGGGTGGTCGAAGCTCTGGTCGAACTGGCCGAGCTGATCGGAGTCGATCAACGCTCGGGCGGGGCTGACCTCACGGCCGCTGAGCACCTCGGGGTAGAGCGAGGAGCGGACGATGTAGTCCTTGGCGGTGGTGAGGGCGGTCACCACCTGGCTGTCGGAGAAGTGGGCGGTGCCGCGTGAGGCCGGCAGGGGTATGCCCTCGGCGCCGGCCTCGTACGGGGCGGCGGGGCTGCGCGCGTAGAGCCTCTCGGGGTCCGTGGTGCCGGGCACCTTGCCCTGGGGGGCGAGCGGGATGACGGTCATCCGGAGGGATTCCACGGGCCGCCGGGTCTGCGGGGAGCCGTAGGGGTGGCGGACGCCCATGTAGATCGCGGTGGCGAAGGCGACGGCGATCAGCAGGACGAGGACGAGGACCTGCCGGGTGAGGCCCCGGTGCAGGGGCGGGCGGCGGCGGACGGCGGGGGCGTGGTCGGCCAGCCGCTCCTCGGCGGAGAACTCCTGGAGGCGGGCAGC
Source organism: Streptomyces olivaceoviridis (assembly GCF_014650115.1). Lineage (GTDB taxonomy): Bacteria > Actinomycetota > Actinomycetes > Streptomycetales > Streptomycetaceae > Streptomyces > Streptomyces olivaceoviridis. The sequence continues at coordinate 368,994 of NZ_BMUI01000001.1, forward strand.
GCGGACGAACGATTCGTCGAAGACGACGGATCGGTATTCGTCCTCCGCACCGCCGGGGCCGCCCTCGGGTGTCCCCTCCGGTGGGTCTCCAGGCCCGCCCATACTTTCAGAGTAGGTCTCGTGAGCCCCGGGTAAACGCCTCGCTCCGCGACAACTTCTGACAGGTTCTCACCAAGCGCGGGCGGGGTGCTCAGGGGGAGGGCGGGATGGCCGAGACGGCCGGCCGGGAGCGGTCGGCGGCGGGACCGGGGACGGACGCGCCGCCCTGTTCGAGGCCGGTGGAGGCGGGGGCGGGAACGCGGTCGCGGGTGCCCGAGGAGCCTCCCCGGTAGACGGCGGCGAAGGCCAGGGCGACCATGCCGATGCCCATCACGACGGCGAGGACCCAGGCCACGGGCCGGTGCCAGCGGACCTGCTTGCCGTAGGCACCGAAGGGACCCTGGTGATCGCCGAGGACGTAGGTGTCGTCCAGCTCGTCATCGTCGTGGTCTCGGCCGAATACGCCGCCCTCGGGGCCGTAGCCCTCGTCGTAGCGCTCGCCCCGGGCGCGGGCGCGGCGGGCTTCGGCCTCGGATGCCTCGGCTCTGGCCTGGGCCGCGGCCAGCAGGCGCTCCACGGCGGTCGGCTCGTGGAAGGTGGCCGCCTGTACGAAGGCCTCGTCGAAGACCACGGAGGCGAACTCTTCGTCCGACACCCCGTGGTCGTGGTCGTCGTCGGGATCCCAGCCGTCAGGGAACGGCGTGCCCCCCACGTCCTCCGGCACGTGTCCAGAGTAGACCTGGGGGGTCAATTTGGGCAGACGGTACGGACATTCGTCTGCCTGGTGAGACGCCTTGGGGGGCCGGGCCGCAGGACGGGGCCCGGGACAGCGGGCCCGCGGCCGGACGGGTGAACCTCAGCGGCGGACGTGTCCGTCGCCGGTGACGATGTACTTGGTGCTGGTCAGCTCCGGCAGGCCCATCGGGCCGCGGGCGTGCAGCTTCTGGGTGGAGATGCCGATCTCGGCACCGAAGCCGAACTGGCCGCCGTCGGTGAAGCGGGTGGATGCGTTCACGGCGACGGTGGTGGAGTCGACCAGCTGGGTGAAGCGGCGGGCGGCCTGCTGGGAGGTGGTGACGATGGCCTCGGTGTGGCCGGAGGTCCACAGCCGGATGTGCTCGACGGCCTTGTCCAGCGAATCCACCACCGCGGCGGCGATGTCGTACGACAGGTACTCCGTCTCCCAGTCCTCGGTGGTCGCCTCGACCACGGTGGCCTTGGAGTCCTTGGCGTAGGCCATGACCCGCTCGTCGGCGTGGACGGTGACGCCGGCCTCGGCGAGGGCGTCCAGGGCGCGCGGCAGGAACTCGGCGGCGATGTCCTGGTGGACCAGGAGGGTCTCGGCGGCGTTGCAGACGCTGACCCGCTGGGCCTTGGAGTTGATCAGGATCTCGACGGCCATGTCGATGTCGGCCCGGGCGTCGACGTAGACGTGGCAGTTGCCGGTGCCGGTCTCGATCACGGGGACCGTGGACTCGTTGACCACGGTCCGGATCAGGGAGGCGCCGCCGCGCGGGATGAGGACGTCGACCAGACCGCGGGCGCGCATCAGCTCGCGGACGGAGTCGCGGCTCTCCCCGGGCACGAGCTGGACGGCGTCGGCGGGCAGTCCGGCGCCGCCGACGGCGTCGCGGAGCACCCGGACGAGGGCGGAGTTGGACTCGTAGGCGGAGGCCGAGCCACGCAGCAGGACGGCGTTGCCGGACTTGAGGCAGAGGGCGGCGGCGTCCACGGTGACGTTCGGGCGGGCCTCGTAGACGATGCCGACGACGCCGAGCGGGACGCGGACCTGGCGCAGGTCGATGCCGTTGGGGAGGGTGGAGCCCCGGACGACCTCGCCGACCGGGTCGGGCAGCTTCGCGACGTCACGGACGTCGGAGGCGATGGCGCGGACCCGCTCCGGGGTGAGGGTGAGCCGGTCGACGATGGCCTCGCTGGTGCCGTTCTCCCGGGCCTTGGCCACGTCCTTGGCGTTGGCCTCGACGATCTCGGCGGTCCGGACCTCCAGGGCGTCGGCGATGGCGAGCAGCGCGTCGTCCTTCACGGCGCGCGGGAGCGGCGCGAGGTCGGCGGCGGCGGCCTTGGCCCGGTAGGCGGCCTGGGTGACCGGGGACATCGAGTCGTACGGCGAGAGCGTGGTCATGAGGGCAGGGTAGTGCGCGGGGCGCGGCGGTTCAGCGGTCGTCCCACACCCCGAGACACCGCAAAAGGGGTGAACCTTCCTGGGCCGGGGAACGGCCGGCCCGCTCGCTCCGGCCCGGCGCACCCGCTCGGCACCCGCTCACCCGACCCCGGCTCGCCGCCCCCGGCCCGCCCCGTCCTCGCTCAGAACGGGTGCACCCCCACCGGTGTGGCCGGGGCGGGGCCGTAGCCCTCGGCGATGCGGTGGTGGTAGGTCTCCCGGTCGATGACCTCCAGGCCGACGATCTCCCAGGGCGGCAGGCCCGCGCTCTGCCGGTGCTCGCCCCACAGGCGCAGCGCCACGGCGGCGGCGTCGTGCAGGTCGCGGGCCTCTTCCCAGTACCGGATCTCGGCGTGGTCGGTCGCGTATCTGCTGGTCAGCAAGAAGGGGTGGTCGTGGGCGAGCTGTTCCAGGGCCCGTCGCAGTTCGGGCAGGGGGACCTTCTGGCCGGAGACGCTGAGGGTGACGTGCCACAGCCTGGGCAGGTCCTTGGGCTCCTCATAGGTGTCCCCGGCCGCGACGCTCGTCAGAGCACCGCGGGACGCCGCCCCCGGGCGCACTCGTCTCACGACGGCCTCCTTCACGCATGGCACGCACGGCTCGCACGGCTCATATGGCTCGCACGGCTCGCATGCTCGTATGGCTCGCTCGGCCCCTTGACGGAACCCGTCCCTTCAACATGTCCCCCAGACAAAGTTGAGCAGGCCGCGGGGCTCCGCGTGGTGGTTTTACGGAACGTCCCCCACCGGGGTCGTTCCGTACGCCCCGTCCCACGAGCGGTTCCGCGAGCTTCAGGTGTGCAGGAGGACCAGGTCGTCCCTGTGTACGACCTCGCGTTCGTACGCGGGGCCCAGCTCGCGTGCCAGCTCGCGGGTCGAACGCCCGATCAGCCGGGGGATCTCCTTGGCGTCGAAGTTGACGAGTCCCCGGGCCACCGCGTGGCCCGTGGTGTCCCGCAGCTCGACGGGGTCACCCGCGCTGAACTCGCCCTCGACGGCGGCGATCCCGGCGGGCAGCAGCGACGTGCGCCGCTTGACGACCGCGTCCACCGCGCCGTCGTCCAGGATCAGGGCGCCCTGCGGGGTGGAGGCGTGCTGGAGCCAGAGGAGCCGCTCGGCGGAGCGCTTGCCGGTGGCGTGGAAGTAGGTGCCGGTGTCGCCGCCGGCCAGGGCCTCGGCCGCGTGGACGGCGCTGGTCAGCACCACCGGGATGCCGGCGGCGGCGGCGATCCGGGCGGCCTCCACCTTGGTGACCATCCCGCCGGTGCCGACGCCGGCCTTGCCCGCGCTGCCGATCTCGACGCCGGCGAGGTCCTGCGGGCCCTTCACCTCGGCGATCCGGGAGGTGCCGGGCCTGCTGGGGTCGCCGTCGTAGACGCCGTCGACATCGGAGAGGAGGACCAGCAGGTCGGCGTGGACGAGGTGGGCGACGAGGGCGGCGAGGCGGTCGTTGTCGCCGAAGCGGATCTCGTCGGTGGCGACGGTGTCGTTCTCGTTGACGATCGGGAAGGCACCCATCGCGATCAGCTGGTCGAGGGTGCGGGAGGCGTTGCGGTGGTGGGCGCGGCGGCTCATGTCGTCGCTGGTGAGCAGGACTTGGCCGACGCGGACGCCGTAGCGGGCGAAGGAGGCGGTGTAGCGGGCGACGAGCAGGCCCTGGCCGACGCTGGCGGCGGCCTGCTGGCGCGCGAGGTCCTTGGGGCGGCGGCGCAGACCGAGCGGGGCGAGGCCGGCGGCGATGGCGCCGGAGGAGACCAGCACGATCTCCTTCTCGCCACCGCTGCGGATCTTGGCGAGCACGTCGACCAGCGCGTCGACGCGGTCGGCGTCCAGGCCGCCCGCGGCGGTGGTCAGCGAGGAGGAGCCCACCTTGACGACGATCCTGCGGGCCTCGCCCACGGCCTGCCTTGCCCTTGCCACCTGCGGTCCGTCTCCTTCACGTGCGCGTTCCGGCACCGTGCTTCCCGGCGTCCTCAATCTACGGGAAGCCGGGCGCGGCGCGCCCGCGCCGCTCAGCCGCCGGACAGTCCCGGGCCCGGCCCGCCGGCGTCATCCCGGCGACAGGTCCCCCTGGACGGCCGCCGGGCCGGGGGCGCCCTCGTCCTCTCCTCGGAGACGTCAGGTCCGGCCGGCCCGCCGATGCCGTCGAGGCCCTCGCGGGTGCCGTCGAGGCGCAGGGGACCGCTCTCGCCGATGCCGCCCATCTCCAGCCGGACGGCACCGCCTTCGTCCGGGCCCCCGGGGCCCCGCCCCCAACTGGTGGGCCCGCGCACTGGTTTCGGCCGGCGCCGGACGGGGCGGTACGGCCGCGTTCGCGGCGGTCTGCGACCATGGACCCCATGCGGAGAAGAGGTTCGGCACGGGCAGGGTTGGGCGGGGTCCTCGGTGGGCTGCTGGTGATGTCGCTCGCGGCGTGCGGCAGTTCGGACCACGGGAGTGCGGCCTCACGGGACCGGTCCGACGACACGCAGCCGCACAAGACGGTCCTCAAGCGCGTACCCGGCGTCGGGGACCGGCTGTGGCGGCAGGTACCGGCCGACTCCCGGCAGGTGGTCGCGGTGTACGGCGCGGGGAAGGACTCCCCCGACTCCACCGTCGCCCTGTTCACCAAGCACGGCGCCGTCTGGAAGCAGGAACGCTCCTGGTCGGCGCACAACGGGCGGAAGGGCTGGACGGCGGACCATCACGAGGGTGATCTGCGCAGCCCCGTGGGGGTGTTCACGCTCAGCGACGCGGGCGGCGTCCTCGCCGCCCCGGGGGCCAAGCTGCCGTACACCCGGTCCTCGGCCTTCCAGGCGCCCCACTACTGGAAGAAGGCGTACTGGCACGACTTCGACTACGTCATAGCCATCGACTACAACCGCGTGAAGGGCACCGCGCCCAATGACCCGACGAGGCCGCAGGGCCAGTCGAAGGGCGGCAGCATCTGGCTGCACATGGACCACGGCAGCGGCACTTCGGCGTGCGTGAGCCAGTCCGAGTCGGCGATGCGGTACCTGCTGCGCACCCTCGACCCCCGGCTGCACCCCGTCGTGGTGATGGGCGACAAGGCGGAGCTGAAGGCCTGACGGGACCTCAGGGCGCGGCCGGTCCGCGCCCTGGGCGAGTCGGGGGGAAGTCGGCGAGAGCCGGGGGGAATCAGCGAGAGCCGGGCCGCGGCCTGCGCCCGGCTCCGCGGCCGGCCGCTCAGGCGTGCCGGTGACGCCATCCCAGCCACGCGGACTCGATCATGTCGTCCAGGCCGAGACGGGCCGTCCAGCCCAGTTCCGCGTGGATGCGCTCCGCCGAGGCGACCACCCTCGCCGGGTCTCCGGGGCGGCGGTCGGTCACCTCGGGCGTCAGCCGCTCGTTGCCGGTCACCTTCAGGATGCGGTCCACCATCTCCCGGACCGAGCTGCCCTCGCCCCGGCCGATGTTGAGGACGAGCGAGGTCCCCTCCGGGGCGTCCCGCAGACGTGCCGCGGCGGCCTGGTGGGCGGAGGCGATGTCCTGGACGTGAATGTAGTCACGCACGCAGGTGCCGTCCGGCGTGTCGTAGTCGTCGCCGAAGATCCGCGGTGCCTCGCCGGCCTCCAGCCGCTCGAACACCATGGGGATGAGGTTGAAGACACCCGCGTCGGACAGCTCGGGGGCGGCGGCGCCGGCCACGTTGAAGTACCGCAGGGACACGGCCCGGATCCCGTGGGCCCTGGCCGCGGCGGCGATCAGCCACTCGCCGACCAGCTTGGTCTCGCCGTAGGGGCTCATGGGGAGGCAGGGGGTGTCCTCGGTCACGAGGTCGACGTCCGGCATGCCGTAGACGGCGGCGGACGAGGAGAAGACGATCCGGCCGACACCGGTGGCCGCCATCGCCTCCAGCAGGGTCTGGAGACCGGTGACGTTCTCGCGGTAGTAGTGGAGGGGCCGCTCCACCGACTCCCCCACCTGCTTCTTGGCGGCGATGTGCACCACACCCGTCACGGCGTGGTCACGCATCGTCCGCTCCAGGAGGGCCTGGTCCAGCACGCTGCCCACGACCAGCGGGACATCGCCGGGCACCCGGTCGGCACTGCCGGTCGACAGGTCGTCGTAGACGACCACGTGCTCGCCGTTCTCCGTCATGGCGCGCACCACATGCGCACCGATGTACCCGGCGCCGCCCGTGACCAGCCAGCTCATTCCCGTGCCTCCTCGGTCTGTGTCGGTAGGAGAGCAGACTCGTTCATGGCCTACGGAAAATCGAGTCGGGTAATTTCGGACAACTGCGGCAAAAACCCGGCGTGGTGAGGCAGGGTGAAGTTCCCCGCCGATCCGGGTGGGACAATGTTCCGAGCAAGTAAAGGTCCGGCCTCCGCGGCTGTTCCGCGCCGCGACCGCCCCGCTACCTTGCTCACGGAAACATCAAGTGAATCCTTTACTCTGATGCGACGGCGCGCTGCGCCGCCGGCGGGCGGAGCGTGCTCTGGCCTCGGCCCCACGCTCTCGTGATCAGTCTCGGAACAGGTTGTAAGGATGCCCAGACTCTCTCTCGTCATCCCTGTCTACAAGGTGCAGGGCTACCTCGCCGAGTGCCTGGACTCGGTGCTCGGGCAGGACTACACGGACTTCGAGGTCATCGCGGTCGACGACTGCTCACCGGACGGTTCGGGCGCCATTCTCGATGAATACGCGGAGCGGGACGCGCGCATTCACGTGATTCACCTCACGGAGAACGTGGGACTGGGGCGTGCGCGCAATGCGGGCATGGAGAAGGTTCAGGGCGATTACGTACTCTTCCTGGACAGCGACGACACTTTGACCGGCGGCGCGCTGCGGGCGATAGCCGAGCGGCTGGAAGCCGCCGGGGACCCCGAGATCCTCGTCTACGACTACGCCCGCAGCTACTGGGACGGCCGGGTCCGCCCCAACCAGCGTGCCGAGCTGCTCCAGCCCGACGGGCCGGAGGCCTTCCCGCTCTCCGAGCGGCCGAAGCTGCTGGACCTGCTCCAGATCGTCTGGAACAAGGCCTACCGCCGGGACTTCGTCCTCCGTCACGAGCTGACCTTCCCGCCCGGCTACTACGAGGACGCCCCCTGGACGTTCTGCTCCATGATCAGCGCCGAGCGCATCGCGGTGCTGAACCGGGTCTGCGTGATGTACCGCCAGCGCCGCGAGGGCGGCAACATCCTGAAGACGGTCAGCCGCAAGCACTTCGACGTCTTCGACCAGTACCGCCGCGTCTTCGACTACCTGGACGCCCATCCCGAGTTCGCGCAGTGGCGCGGACCGCTGTTCCGCAAGATGGTCGACCACTTCCTCACCATCCTGGACCGGCCCGACCGGCTGCCGGCCGACGCGCGCGCCGAGTTCTTCCACCGCGCCTCCGCCGACTACCGCGCCCGGCTCCCCGAGGGCTTCCAGCGGCCGGGCGGCGGCCGTGGCCACAAGTACGCGCTGCTGGAGAAGGACGCGTACGCGGCGATGGCCGGTGCCACCGCCGCCGTGAAGCTCCGCAAGGCGGTCAGGACCCGCACCCGTACGGCCGTCAACCGGTCCAAGCGCAGCGCGATGGGCGTCTACTACCAGTCGCAGCTCCGGCTGCCCCTGGACGAGAACCTGGCGCTCTTCTCCGCCTACTGGAGCCGCAGCGTCTCCTGCAACCCGGCCGCCATCGACGCCGAACTGGCCCGGCTCGCCCCGCACGTGCGCCGGGTCTGGGCGGTCCGGCCGGACGCGGTGGACCGGGTGCCCGAGGGCGTGCGGTACGTCCGGGTCGGCTCCAAGGAGTACTGGGCCGCGCTCGCACGCGCCAAGTACCTGGTCAACAACGTGAACTTCGCCGACAGCGTGGTCAAGCGCGAGGGCCAGATCCATCTCCAGACCCACCACGGCACCCCGCTGAAGACCATGGGCCTGGACCAGCGCAAGTACCCCGCCTCGACGGACATGGACTTCGACAAGCTCCTGGAGCGCTGCGACCGCTGGGACTTCAGCGTCAGCTCCAACCGCTTCTCCACGGCCGTCTGGGAGCGGGTCTACCCGTGCTCCTACGTCTCGCTGGAGACCGGCTACCCCCGCAACGACGTCCTCGTCAACGGCACCTCGGACGACGTCCGCCGGGCCCGCGCGGCCCTCGGGCTCGCCGACGGCACCCGGGCGTTCCTGTACATGCCCACGCACCGCGAGTACCAGCCCGGCTTCGTGCCGAGCCTCGACCTCGCCCGCCTCGCCGACGAGCTGGGGCCGGACGTGACCCTGCTGGTGCGCGGCCACTACTTCTACGGCGGCTCGGCCCACGTGGCCGAGCTGCGCCGCAGCGGGCGGATCGTCGACGTGTCGGGGCACCCCCGGGTGGAGGAGCTGTACCTCGCGGCCGACGCGCTGATCACGGACTACTCCTCCGCGATGTTCGACTACGCCGTCCTGGACCGGCCGGTCATCATCTACGCACCCGACTGGGACATCTACTCCGCCGTGCGCGGCACCTACTTCAACCTGCTTCAGGAGGCGCCGGGCGCGGTGGCCACCTCGCAGGCCGAGCTGATCCACCTGCTCGGCTCGGACGAGTACCGCGGGCCGGACGCGACCGCGCGCCGCGACGCCTTCCGCCGCCGGTTCTGCGAGTTCGACGACGGACGTGCCGCCGAGCGCGTGGTGCGCCGCGTCTTCCTCGGCGAGACGGAGCCGCTGCCCTTCGTGCCGTTCGCAGAGCGTTCCCACGCACCGGCCCCCGCCCAGGCGCTCGCAGCCGTCGAGCGGGCCTGACCCCCGAGAAGGAGATCGACAAGCATGGCCCCTCGGCTCAGTGTCATCGTCCCCATGTACGACGTCGAGCACTATCTGCCGGCCTGTCTCGACTCGCTGGCGGCGCAGACGTTCGAGGACTTCGAGGTCCTCATGGTGGACGACGGCTCACCCGACAGCTCGGCGGCGATAGCCGAGTCCTACGCGGAGCGTGACCCGCGGTTCCGGCTGATACGCAAGGAGAACGGAGGGCTGGGGGCCGCCCGCAACACCGGTATCGCCCACCTGTCCCCCGAGTCGGAGTTCCTGACGTTCGTCGACAGCGACGACCTCGTCCCGCCGGACGCCTACCGCCTGATGATGGGCAGCCTCGACGAGACCGGCTCCGACTTCGCCACCGGCAACGTCTTCCACCTCAAGGGCGAGAAGACCTGGCAGGTCCCGCTGATGCGGATGCTCGCGGGTGAAGCACGCCAGCGCACCCACATCTCCGAGTACGCCAAGCTCGTCGCCGACCGCATCGCCTGCAACAAGGTGTTCCGCCGGACGTTCTGGGAGAAGCACGGCTTCGCCTTCCCCGAGGGCCGCCTGTACGAGGACACGCCCGTCACCATGCGGGCGCACTACCTCGCCGAGGCCGTCGACGTCATCTCCGAGCCCTGCTACTACTGGCGGCTGCGCGAGGGCGAGTCCGCCCCCTCCATCACGCAGCGCCGTACCGACCCGGCCGGTGTGCGCGACCGGGTCACCTCCGTCCTGGAGATCAGCGACTTCCTGGGCAGCCAGTCCGGCGAGACCTTCGCCCGCCTCAAGCAGGAGTACGACACCCGCGTCCTCGTGGACGACCTGCGGCTGTTCCTCAACGTGGTGCCCGACGGCGACGAGGAGTACCGCGCCGAGTTCCTGCGCTCGGCCAACCGCTTCCTGGACCACATCGACTCCAAGGTCGTCATGGCCCTGCCGACGCACCTGCGGGTGCAGTGGCTGCTGGTCCGCAAGCACCAGCTCGACGAGCTGATCACCCTGCTGGCCTCGCAGCGGCGCAAGGAGGCCATCGAGGTCACCGGCCTGGTCCGCAAGTACGCCTCCTTCCCGGCCCTGGCCGACGCCGACCTGGACGTCCCGCGCAAGGCGCTGCGCATCGACCGGGACCTGCGCATGCGCGCGCCGCTCCAGGACGTCCGCTGGTCCGAGGGCAAGCTGGTGCTGGGCGGGCACGCCTGGATCGACAAGATCGACCTGCCCTCGAAGCGCTCCTCCGTCAAGGTCCTGCAACTGCGCAAGGACAAGTCCCGCCGCCGCATCGTGCTGCCCACCCGGAACGCGGAGTCCCCCGAGCGCACCACCGACTCCGGCCAGGACCGGTACAACTACGACTGGGCCGGCTGGGAGGTCACCATCGACCCGGCGAAGCTGCGCAAGGGCGGTGAGTGGCAGGAGGGCCTGTGGCACGCGGGCCTCGGCCTGTACGCCTCCGGCCTGGTGCGCCGGGCCGCCGTGCAGTCCAGCGGTGGTGCCGCCTGCAACTTCCCGCCGTACCGCTGGCTGGACACCGACTTCCGGATGCTGCCGTCGGTCGAGCGCGGTGCGCTCAAGCTGCGCATCGAGAAGGTCCGCGCGCTGGTCACCGGCTGGACCATGGAGGGCGACCGGCTGCGGGTGACCGGCGACATCCGGGTCCCCCTGCACGCCGGCGAGCGGGTGGCGCTGCGGGTGAAGAACCAGAAGGGCGCCGAGGTCCACGAGTACCCGGTCGACGTGACCGAGGAAGGCGGCGCGCACCGGTTCTCGGTGGAGATCCCGGTGGCCGACGTGGCGCTGGTCTTCCACGAGGGTGTCGACGCCCTGACCCGGCCCGAGAAGCGCATCTGGTCCACCGTGCTGGTGGCCACGGACCCCAAGGGCACCCAGCGCCAGTTCAGCACGGTCCTGAAGGAGGGTCTGGCCGACGGGCGGTACGACCTGCCCGCCTCGCTGGGTGAACACGCCGACCAGGGCGAACTGGCCGTGATCGGCGGTCACAACGGGTACCTCAAGCTGGCCGGCCGCACCCGGCGGGCCGTGATCGACCGGGTCGGTCTGGAGGACGGCCGGATCACCATCTCCGCGCGCACCGACGCCCGGCTCACCGGCTCCCGGCTGCTGCTCAAGCCCCGGGCGCGGTTCGAGGAGCGCTTCGTGGAGCCGCGCTGGCTGGAGGACGGCCGTTTCGAGGTCGCCTTCGACCCGTCCACGCTCGGCGGCAACGGCGATGTGCCGCTGCGCGCGGGCCGCTGGAACCTCTTCCTGCGCCCGGCCGACGGTGAGGGTCCCGACGTACCGTTCGTCACCGACCGGCTCGCGGCGGCGCAGTTCCCGCTCCGTGCCGAACTGGGTGGCCGCCGCTACTGGCTGGAGAACCGCTGGGCCGACTTCCCCCAGCTGAACTGCCGTTCGGAGCTGGACGACCTGGAGCGCGGTCCGTACCGCCAGCGGCAGCTCCGCGAGGAGGTGTACGCGCCCCTGCGGCAGCAGCCCCTGAAGGACCAGGTCTTCTACCTCAGCTACAACGGCAAGCAGTTCTCCGACAGCCCGAAGGCGATGTACGAGGAGCTGGTCGCCCGTGGCTCGCAGCTGAAGCACCTGTGGGCCGTGCGCGACGGCCAGGTCCTCCTGCCGGAGGGCGTGGAGCGCGTCCGCATGTGGGGCCGCGAGTGGTACGAGGCGCTGGCCTCCAGCCGCTACATCGTCACCAACGGCCACCTGCCGGACTGGATCGAGCGGCGCCCCGGCCAGGTCATCGTCCAGACCTGGCACGGCACGATGCTGAAGAAGATCGGCCACGACATCGACACGCTGCACTTCGACCGCCGCTACCAGGAGAAGCTGGCGCTGGAGGCGAAGCAGTGGAGCCTGGTGGTGTCCTCCAACCGGTTCAGCACGCCGATCCTGAAGCGCGCCTTCTCCTACGACGGGGAGATCCTGGAGGCGGGCTACCCGCGCAACGACTACCTGTACTCGCCGGAGAAGGACGCCATCGCGGAGCGGGTGAAGAAGCAACTCGGCCTGCCGAAGGGCAAGAAGGTCGTGCTGTACGCGCCGACCTGGCGGGACGACCAGGCGCACAGCCAGGGCCAGTACCTGTTCGACCTGCGGATCGACATCGAGGACGCGCAGCGACGGCTGGGTGACGACCACGTCCTGCTCATCCGCCGCCACTCCAACGTGGTGGACGCGGTGCCGGGTGCCGGCAACGGCTTCGTGTGGGACGTGTCGGAGTACCCGGACATCGCCGAGCTGTACCTGGCGGCCGACATCATGATCACGGACTACTCGTCGGTCATGTTCGACTACGCCCACCTGAAGCGGCCGATGCTCTTCTTCACCTACGACCTGGAGCACTACCGGGACACCCTGCGCGGCTTCTACTTCGACTTCGAGCAGGACTCGCCCGGTCCGCTGGTCTTCACCTCGAAGGAGCTGATCGACGCGCTCCTGGACATCGACGAGGTGTCCGCCGAGTACCAGGACCGCTTCGACCGCTTCCACCACCTGTTCTGCGACCTGGACGACGGCCACGCCTCGGCGCGGGTCGTGGACCGGATGCTGGAGCAGGCCAAGGAGCTCTGAGCGGGCACGGGAGAAGGGGCGGGGCCCGGAGGTTCGACCTCCGGGCCCCGCCCTGTGCCGTCCGGGAGGACGGCGGCCGGTCAACGCCCCCGGCGCAGACGCCGCTTGAGCGCCCTGAGCACACGGGCGGGGGCGTACCGGCTGCTTCCCCCGCTCCGTGCGGGCGCCGGCCCGGCGGCGGTCGCGGGCCGCTGCTGCGGCTTCGGCTTCGGCTCCGGCTTCGGCTTCGGCCTGGGGACCAGCGTGGTGAGGGCGGTGAGTTCCTCGACGAGCCCCTGGGAGATCAGCAGGCAGCGCAGCCGGGAGAGCGGCGGAAGCTGGTCCACGAGCGTCTGCGGCATGTACGCGCGCACCAGGTCCCCCGCCAGCTTCACGTGCAGGGCGCGGACTTCCTCGGGCAGGTCGGCGAAGCGCCCGTCGAAGCGGCCGAGGATCTCCAGGGTGAGCCAGCGGTACAGCAGCTTGTCGCGCCGGGCGCCGGGCGGGACGTGTGCCGCCACGATGGCCAGCACCTCACGCACGTTCGCGTAGAAGGGGGCGGGGTCCGGGACCTCCTGCGTCAGGTGCGGGAAGTCGTCCCGGCGGACCAGGTAGTAGCAGTCGTAGTCGGACACGACGGAGATCGACCGCGCGTGCAGGTAGGCGGGCACGACGAAGACCTGTTCCTCGGCCAGCCGCAGGCCCTCCGCGAACCGCAGTCCGTGCTCCTCGACCAGCGAGCGGCGGAACAGCTTGTGCGCGGTGAGGGACCAGACGCCCTTGGAGGTGAAGATGTCACCCCCGTCGACGTTCTCCCGGAACGGGGTGACCGGGGCCTTGCGCCCCACACCCTTGATCTTCCCCAGCACCACGTCGGAGTCGTTGCGCTCGGCGGCGGCGACCAGGCGTTCCAGCGCCTCGGTGCCCAGGTAGTCGTCGGGGTCGGCGAAGAACAGGAACTCGCCCCGGGCCATCCCGATGGCCCGGTTGCGGGGGCCGCCCGGTGCGCCGGAGTTCTCCTGGTGCACCACCCGGACCCGGCCGGGGTGGCGTTCGGCCCAGGTGTCGAGCAGATCACCGCTGCCGTCGGTGGAGCCGTCGTCCACCGCGACGATCTCGATCCGCTCGAACCCGATCGACTGACCGGCGATGGACTGCAAGCACTCCGGCAGGTGGCCGACAGCGTTGTAGACAGGAATGATCACGGACACGACAGGACGCTCGGCGGGCGCGGAGCCCATATGTCTTCCCCCCACGGGACACGACGTTCTTCAAGCGGTGGGGAGCGCCGGTCAAACGCTCCCCCTCCGCAACGGTCATGTCACCGTAGCGCCCACCACACGTCGGCTCGATGTCACCCGTACGACGATCGGCGCGAAGTTGTGTAAAGGTGCTGTAACAGCCGAAGCACCCCTCCCGCGCGCCCGGGACGGCCCGCCTAGAAGGGCTCGAAGTCGTTGAACTCCTGCTCGGAGTCGTCCCGTTCGGCCTGCCGGTCCCTGCGGCGCTGTGCCGCGGGCCGGGGGGCGTCGAAGCGGTGGTCCTCGCCGCGGCGGCCGAGCATCTCCGCGCCGGCCATGGCCGTCGGCTCCCAGTCGAAGACGACCGCGTTCTCCTCCGGACCGATGGCGACGCCGTCACCCGCGCGGGCGCCCGCCTTCATCAACTGCTCTTCCACACCGAGGCGGTTGAGCCGGTCGGCGAGGTAGCCGACGGCCTCGTCGTTGTTGAAGTCGGTCTGGCGGACCCAGCGTTCGGGCTTCTCGCCACGCACCCGGAACAGCGGCTCGCCGCCGACCTCCTCGCGGGTGACGGTGAAGCCCGCGTCGTCCACGGCCTTGGGCCGGATGACGATCCGGGTCGCCTCCTCCTTCGGCTTGGCGGCGCGCGCGCCCGCGACCAGCTCACCGAGGGCGAAGGTCAGCTCGCGCAGCCCGATGTGCGCCACCGCCGACACCTCGAAGACGCGGTAGCCGCGTGCCTCCAGGTCGGGGCGGACCATCTCGGCGAGGTCCTTGCCGTCCGGCACGTCCACCTTGTTCAGGACGACGATGCGGGGCCGGTCGCCCAGGCCGCCGTACTGCCGCAGTTCCTCCTCGATGACGTCGAGGTCGGAGGCGGGGTCGCGGTCGGACTCCAGGGTCGCGGTGTCCAGCACGTGCACCAGCACGCTGCACCGCTCCACGTGCCGCAGGAACTCCAGGCCCAGGCCGCGGCCCTGGCTGGCGCCGGGGATGAGACCGGGCACGTCCGCGATGGTGTAGACGGTGGAACCGGCGGTCACCACGCCCAGGTTCGGGACCAGCGTGGTGAACGGATAGTCGGCGATCTTCGGCTTGGCCGCGCTCAGCACGGAGATCAGCGAGGACTTGCCGGCGCTCGGATAGCCGACGAGGGCCACGTCCGCGACGGTCTTCAGCTCCAGGACGATGTCCTGGAGGTCGCCGGGCTCGCCGAGCAGCGCGAAGCCGGGCGCCTTGCGGCGGGCGGAGGCCAGCGCCGCGTTGCCGAGGCCGCCCCGGCCGCCCTGGGCGGCGATGTACGAGGTGCCGTGGCCGACCAGGTCGGCGAGCACGTTGCCCGCCTTGTCCAGGACGACCGTGCCGTCAGGCACCGGCAGGACCAGGTCCTGGCCGTCCTTGCCGGAGCGGTTGCCGCCCTCGCCGGGCTTGCCGTTGGTGGCCTTGCGGTGCGGGGAGTGGTGGTAGTCGAGCAGCGTCGTGACCGACTGGTCGACCGTCAGGATGACGTCACCGCCCCGGCCGCCGTTGCCGCCGTCGGGGCCGCCGAGCGGCTTGAACTTCTCACGGTGGACGGAGGCACAGCCGTGGCCCCCGTTACCCGCGGCGACGTGCAGTTCGACGCGGTCCACGAAGGTGGTCATGGTTCAGTGCCTCCAGAAGGAACGTCCGGGTGTGTCTTTGGGGTAACACGCGAAAGGCGGACCCGCCTTCCCGACCGGGAAGTGAGGTCCGCCTCGCGAAAAGCTTCCGATCAGCCGTCTCAGGCGACCGGAACGATGTTCACGACCTTGCGGCCACGGTGGGTGCCGAACTGCACCGAACCGGCCTGGAGGGCGAACAGCGTGTCGTCGCCGCCGCGGCCGACACCGGCGCCCGGGTGGAAGTGGGTGCCACGCTGGCGGACCAGGATCTCACCCGCGTTGACGACCTGACCGCCGAAGCGCTTCACGCCGAGCCGCTGGGCATTGGAGTCGCGACCGTTCCGGGTGGACGATGCGCCCTTCTTGTGTGCCATTTCTCCTCAGTCCCTTACTTCGCAGCCGCGGGGATCTCAGTGACCTTGATCGCCGTGTACTGCTGGCGGTGGCCCTGACGACGGCGGTAGCCGGTCTTGTTCTTGTAGCGCAGAATGTCGATCTTCTGGCCCTTGTGGTGGTCCACGACCTCGGCCTGGACCTTGATGCCGGCCAGCACCCACGGGTCGCTGGTCACGGAGTCGCCGTCGACAACGAGCAGGGTCGAGAGCTCGACCGTGTCGCCAACCTTGGCAGTGGAAATCTTGTCAACCTCAACGATGTCGCCGACAGCAACCTTGTGCTGGCGACCACCGCTGCGCACGATGGCGTACACGCGGATCTCACTTTCGCTCGAAGAAACGGCACCCCCGCAGGCCAGCCGCCCGGGAAACCCACGGGCAACCTCTCCCGGCCAACCGTGTGCCCGGGAGGAAGAGGTTTACGGGGATGTGGCGTGTTCAGTGGACACGCCGACGGTCAAGGTTACGGGCCCGGACCGCAGGGGTCAAACCGGGCCCGGGCTCAGCCGGCGACCGCGGCCACGTAGCCGGCGTACGCCTGCCTGATGCCCTCCGGGGACAGCTCCAGGTGCTCCAGGATCGTGTAACGGCCGGGCCGGGTCCGCGGCGCGTACTCCACGGCGCGGACGAACTCGTCGTCGCCGAACCCGATCTCCTCCGCCACCACCGGCAGCCCGTGCCGGCGCAGCACCTCGGCCATCAGCAGGGCGTGCTCGGTGTCGCCGCGCAGGTGCATGGCGAAGGCGGCGCCCAGTCCCACCTGCTCGCCGTGGCTCGCCGCCCGCTTGGGGTAGAGCAGGTCGAGCGCGTGGCTGATCTCGTGGCAGGCGCCGGAGGACGGGCGGGTGTGCCCGGCGATCGACATGGCGATGCCCGACAGCACCAGCCCCTCGGACAGCACGGTCAGGAACTCGTCCTCGCCGCATCCGCCCGGGTGCCGCAGCACGGCCTCGCCCGCCTGGCGGGCCATGGCGGCGGCCAGGCCGTCGATCTTCTCCCCGTTGACGCGGTTGGCCAGCTCCCAGTCCGCGACCGCGGAGATGTTGGACAGGGCGTCGCCGATGCCGGAGCGCACGAACCGCATCGGCGCCTCACGGATCACGTCCAGATCGATGAGGAGGGCGATGGGGGTCGGTACCCCGTAGGAGCCACGGCCGGCGTCGTTGTCCAGGATGGAGACGGGCGAGCAGATCCCGTCGTGGGAGAGGTTGGTGGCGACGGCGACCATGGGCAGGCCGACGCGCGCCGCGGAGTACTTCGCGCAGTCGATGACCTTGCCGCCGCCGAGACCGACCACCGCGTCGTAGTGACCCGACTTCATCTCGTCGGCCAGCCGGACCGCGTCGTCCAGGGTGCCGCCGCCCACCTCGTACCAGACCGCCCCGGGCAGCGAGGGCGCGAGACGCTCGCGCAGCCGCGCCCCGGAGCCGCCGCTGACGGCGACGGCGAGCCGCCCGGAGTGCGAGATCCGCTGATCGGCGAGAACACTCGCCAGGTCGTCGAGGGCACCCGCGCGGATGTCCACCACGACCGGCGAGGGAATCAGCCGGGTCAGTACTGGCACGCGATCACCCGTCCGCGGGCGAGGTCGTCGTGGTTGTCGATCTCGACCCAGCTGACGTCGCCGATCGGCGCCACGTCGACCTTGAAGCCGCGGTCGACCAGCTCCTGGTACCCGTCCTCGTAGTACAGCTGCGGGTCCCGCTCGAACGTCGCCCGCAGCGCGTCGGCCAGCTCCTCGGCCGCGTCGCCCTCGATGAGGGTGACGCCGATGTACTCGCCGGTCGCCTCGGCCGGGTCCATCAGCTTGGTGATCCTCCGGACGCCCTTCTCGGGGTCCACGACGACCTTCATCTCCTCGTCGGCCAGGCTCTTCACCGTGTCCAGGGCGAGGATGATCCTCTTGCCGTCACCGCGCGCGGCGAGCAGGGTCTTCTCGACGGAGACCGGGTGCACGGTGTCGCCGTTGGCGAGGATCACGCCGTCCTTCAGGGCATCACGGCCGCACCACAGGGAGTAGGCGTTGTTCCACTCCTCGGCCTTGTCGTTGTCGATGAGGGTGAGCTTCAGGCCGTACTTCCGCTCCAGGGCCGCCTTGCGCTCGTACACGGCCTCCTTGCGGTAGCCGACGATGATCGCGACCTCGGTCAGCCCCACCTCGGCGAAGTTGCCCAGCGTCAGGTCCAGGACCGTCAGCGACTCCTCCGCGCCCTCGGGTCCCACCGGCACCAGAGCCTTGGGCAGGGTGTCGGTGTAGGGGCGCAGACGGCGCCCGGCGCCGGCCGCCAGAACGAGGCCTATCATCGCGGTTTCTCTCCTTTGTTTCAGCTGTGCCGAGGCACTGTACGTCTTGACTCGGCTCCGGCGCCCCGAGGAGAACTCGCTCCAAGGCCCCGACAAGGGGTGTGGTCCTGCCCGAAGGGGCAGGACCACACCCGGTGGGACGAGACTCAGTCCTCGTCCGCGGCGGTGGAGACCGTGGTGGTCTTCTTCGCCGTCGACTTCGCGGCGGCCGTCTTGGCGGTCTTCGCCGCCTTCTTGGCCGTCGTCTTCTTCGCGGCCGTCTTCTTGGCCGCGGTCTTCTTGGCGGCCGTCTTCTTCGCCGTGGCCTTCTTGGCCGCCGTCTTACGAGCGGTCTTCTTGGCCGGCGCGGCCTCCTCGGCCGCCGGCTCCGCGGCAGCCGTCTCCTCGGTCACCGGAGCCTCGGCGACCGGGGCTTCCGCCGCCGGGGCCTCCTCCGCCGCGGCCGACGGGACGACCACGACGGCCGCCTCCTCGGGCGCGGTCGGCGCGGTGGCCTTGCGCACAGCACGGCGGCGCGGGCGGGCCGGGGCGGGGGCGCTCACGGCCTCCGCCGGCTCCTCGACCGGGGTCGCGTCGACCGGAGCGGGCTGCTCCGCCGGTGCCTTGGCCGCGGGCGCCGTCTCCGGCACCGTCACGACGGCCGCCTCGGCACCCTCGGGCGAGCCGGCCGGGGCCGACACCTTCCGGGTCGCCCGACGGCGCGTACGGCCCTTGGGCGCGGCCTCCTCGGCGGCCGGGGCCTCGGCCTGCGGCGCCGGGACCACCTGGTCCTCGACGGCCATCGGCTCGGCCAGCGCCTCGGCGGCCGGCTCCGGCCGCACCGGGCGTGCCGCCGCCTGCTCGGCGGTGACCTCCTGGGCGGTCGGAACCGCGGCCTCCGCAGCCTCCGCGGCGGCCTTCCCGGCCTTGGACGCCCGCTCGGCCCTGGGCGCCTTCTCCGCCTTCGGCGCACCCGCCGGAGCCGACACCCGGCGGCTCGCCCGGCGCCGCGTACGGCCACGGGTGGCCGCCGCCTCCGCCTCGGCGACGCTGCTGTACAGCTCCTCGTCCGGCGCGAACTCGGGCGCCGGCAGGGCCACCGGCTCGGCGACCTCGGCGGCCACCTCCACGGCGGTCTCCACCTCGGGCTCGACGGCCTCGCCGGTCTCCACGGCCACGGCGGCGGTCTCGTGCACATGCTCGTGCACGGGCTCCGGCGCCTCGGCGCCCCGGCCGCGCTTCTTGCGCTTGCCGCCGCCACCGTTCGCGGTCGCCTGGTCCAGGTGGACGATGACACCGCGCCCGTTGCAGTGGACACAGGTCTCGGAGAACGACTCCAGCAGGCCCTGGCCCACCCGCTTCCGGGTCATCTGGACGAGGCCCAGCGAGGTCACTTCCGCGACCTGGTGCTTCGTACGGTCGCGGCCCAGGCACTCCAGCAGGCGGCGCAGCACCAGGTCCCGGTTGGACTCCAGGACCATGTCGATGAAGTCGATCACGATGATGCCGCCGAGGTCGCGCAGCCGCAGCTGGCGCACGATCTCCTCGGCCGCCTCCAGGTTGTTCCTGGTGACCGTCTCCTCCAGGTTGCCGCCCTGGCCGGTGAACTTGCCGGTGTTGACGTCGATGACGACCATCGCCTCGGTCCGGTCGATCACCAGCGAACCGCCGCTGGGCAGCCAGACCTTGCGGTCCAGCGCCTTGGCGAGCTGCTCGTCGATCCGGTAGGTGGCGAAGACGTCGACCTCGGAGGTCCACTTCGACAGCCGGCCGGCCAGGTCCGGGGCGACGTACGAGACGTACCCGTGGATCGTCTGCCAGGCCTCGTCACCGCTGACGATGACCTTGGAGAAGTCCTCGTTGAAGATGTCGCGCACGACCCGGACGGTCATGTCCGGCTCGCCGTACAGCAGCGTCGGAGCGTTGCCGCCGTTCTTGGCCTTCTTCTGGATCTCCTCCCACTGCGCCTGGAGCCGCTCGACGTCCCGGCGCAGCTCGTCCTCGCTCGCGCCCTCGGCGGCGGTGCGCACGATGACGCCCGCGTCCTCGGGGACGATCTTCTTGAGGATGGTCTTCAGCCGGGCCCGCTCGGTGTCGGGCAGCTTGCGGCTGATGCCGGTCATCGAGCCCTCGGGGACGTACACGAGGTAGCGCCCGGGCAGGGAGACCTGGCTGGTGAGCCGCGCGCCCTTGTGCCCGATCGGGTCCTTCGTGACCTGCACGAGGACGGACTGGCCGGACTTGAGCGCGGACTCGATCCGGCGCGGCCCGCCCGACATGCCGAGCGCCTCGAAGTTGACCTCACCGGCGTACAGGACCGCGTTGCGGCCCTTGCCGATGTCGATGAAGGCGGCCTCCATCGACGGCAGCACGTTCTGGACCTTGCCCAGGTAGACGTTGCCGACGTACGAGGTCGACTGCTCCTTGTTGACGTAGTGCTCGACGAGCACGCCGTCCTCCAGGACGCCGATCTGCGTACGGTCGCCGTGCTGGCGGACGACCATCACGCGCTCGACGGCCTCGCGGCGGGCCAGGAACTCGGCCTCGGTGATGATCGGAACGCGTCGGCGCCCCTGCTCACGGCCTTCCCGGCGGCGCTGCTTCTTGGCCTCCAGACGGGTCGAGCCCTTGATGGACTGCACCTCGTCGGACGGCTCGCTGGGCTTGCGCGGCTCGCGGACCTTGACGACCGTGCGCTCCGGGTCGTCCTCGGACGGCTCGGCGTCCATGGAGGTGTCACCGGCCCGGCGGCGCCGGCGACGGCGACGGCGGCTGCTGGAGCTGGAGCCGCCGGACTCCTCGTCCCGCGCCTCCTCGGCGTCCTCTTCCTCCTGCTCGGCAGTGTCCTCGGCGTCCTGCGCGGCCTGCTCGGCGGCCAGTTCCTCGGCGTCGCCGTCCACGCCCTCGCCGGACTCGCCCTCGGCCGCGTCACCGCGCCGGCGGCGGCGTCCGCCACGGCGGCGGCGACGGCGCGAGCCGGACTCCTCGAAGCCCTCGGCGCCCTCGGTCTCGTCGCCCTCCTCGCCCTCCTCGCCCTCAGCGAGGTCCTCGGCGGCCTCCGGGGTCTCCTCGGCCTCCTCGGCCTCCTCCGGCTCCTCGTCCTCGACGGCGGTCTCGGCCGGCTTGCTCTCCTCGGCGGCACCGCGGCGGCGCCGGCGCCGGCGGCCACCGGTCTCGGCGCGCTCCTCCGCGTACTCCTCGGCCTCCTCCGCCTCGACGGCCTCGTCGACCTCGGCGGCCTCGGCAGCCGCCTCGGCCGCGGCCCGCTGCGGCGTCTGGAACTGGGGCTCGGTGAACACCGGCGCCTGGAAGACGGCGACGGCGGGGCGGGCGGGCCGGCGCGGGGCCTCGGCCTCCTCCGGCTCGGCGGCCCGCGGAGCGGCGGCCCGTCCGGGCTCGGCGAACCCGGACGCGGCGCGGACGACCCTGCGCCGGGCCCGGCGCGGCGCCCCGGCCTCGGCCTCGGCGGCCGGTGCGGGAGCCTGCGGTGCCTGGACGGGCTGGGTGGCCGCGGCCGGCTCGGTGGTGTGCGTGGTCGCGGGGACCTCCGGGGTGTGGGCGGTCACCGCGGCCTCGGCCTGAGCGGCTTCCTCGGTGGCGGGGGCGGTGTCGGGCGTGGACACCCGGCGGGTGGCACGACGACGCGTACGGCGCGGAGCGGCTTCCTCGACGGGGGCAGCGGCCTCCGGCGCCTCCTCGGCGGCTTCGGCGGCCTCGGCGGTCTCGACAGCCTCGGCGGCCGGAGCGGCCTCCACGGCTTCCTCAGTGTCAGGCGTGGACACCCGGCGGGTGGCACGACGACGCGTACGGCGCGGAGCGGCTTCCTCGACGGGGGCGACGGCCTCCGGCGCCTCCTCGGCGGCCTCGGTGGCCGGAGCGGCCTCCACCTGCGACACGGCCTCCGGCTGCGCCACCGGGGCGGCGGCCACGGTCTCCTCGGCGCCCTTCGGAGCACCGGCGGGCGCGGACGCCCGACGGGTGGCCCGGCGACGCGGACGCGCGGGAGCGGCTTCCTCGGCGGCGGGCTCCTGCGGGGTCTCGGCCTCGGCGGCAGCCGCCGTGGCGGACGTGGCGGCGGCCGGGACGACGGTCTCGGCGGCCTCGGCGGTCGACGGCGAACCGGCGGGCGCGGACGCCCTGCGGGCCACACGCCGACGCGGACGCGCGGGAGCGGCCTCCTCGGCGGGCGCGGCCTCGGCGGCAGCGACCTCCGTCACCTCGGCCTCGGCGGCCACGGCGGACTCGGCGGCATCGGCGACCGGCGTCGACACGCTGCGCGTGGCCCGGCGCCGGGTGCGGCGCGGGGCGGCCTCCTCACCGACGACGACCGCGCCGGCCTCGGGGACGGCGGCGGTCTTCTCCGGCTCGGCCGGTACGACGGTCTCGGCGGCCTCGGCGGACGACGGCGAACCGGCGGGCGCGGACGCCCTGCGGGCCACACGCCGACGCGGACGCGCGGGAGCGGCCTCCTCGGCGGGCGCGGCCTCGGCGGCAGCGGCCTCTTCGGTCCCCTCGGCCTCGGCGATCTCGCCGACGTCCTCGGTCACCTCGGTGACCTCGTCGGCCTCCGCGGCCGGTATGGCCGGCACGGTGACCTCCGCGGGCGCCTCCGCCGCCGCGGCGGGCGGGCCCGCCGGGCGAGAGGCGGCACGGCGACGCCTGCGCGGCGGCAGGGTGTCGCTGGGAGTGTTCAGTTCGGAACCCTCGTTGGGTTCGGTCGGTTCGAGCATGCGGGCGTTTCTCCCGTCAGGCTCCCGGGCGCCGCACCTGGTCCGGCACCGGCCTCAATGGACCGTCCGCCGTTGACGTCCGCGGCCCGCGCGATGCGCGATGGCCGCCGTCCGGGGCGCGGGCGCCGCACGGGAGCACTCTGTGTCCTGTCTCGCCGGTTCCGTACGCCTTGTCGGTACGGCCTGGCGAAAGTCTTCTGGTCGGTGCGCTGCCCGACCCAGGTGGCTCCCGAGTACGAGGGCGGCGCTACGACGTCCGTCCCTACGCGGGACCTTCCGGCGCCGTCGCGGCGGCGGCCGGCTGGGCCGTCAGGGCCCCGGCAGCCTCGCGGTCGGGCGCGAGCGGGTCGGTCACCGTGCCGGTCTCTTCATCGAACAGCCCCTGCGCCAGCCTGGTCACCGCTGCGGGGACCGGCGGCGCCAGGTCGGCCACGGCGCGGAGACCGGACAGGACGTCGTCGGGTCGTACGGCAGGCGTCACGTGCCGAACAACCAGCCGCAGTATCGCACAGGGCTGGTCGGTCGGCCTATCAGCCGGCGCACCGTGCGTCTCCAGGCTCACCACGGCCGGGCGGGCGTCGAAGGTGCGGACGCCGTTCTTGGTCAACCGTTGCACCTCGACGGTGCCGGCCTTGGTGAAGGCCTCGACCGCGCGCTCGGCGTCGGCCGGGTCGACGCCGTCCAGCCGCAGCTCCCACACGGAGGCCGTCAGCCGGTCGGCGAGACCCGAGGTCCGCGCCTCGACCGCCTCGACGACGTCGAGCCCGGCGGGCAGCGACTCGTCGAGGAGGACGCGCAGGGTCTCGGGATCGCGCGCTTCGGTGAGCGCGATCTCCAGGTACTCCGCCTCGCTGCCCGTGCCGGTGGGTGCGGCATTGGCGTACGACACCTTCGGGTGCGGCGTGAACCCGGCCGAGTACGCCATGGGCACCCCGGCGCGGCGCAGCGCACGCTCGAAGGCGCGCTGGAAGTCTCGGTGGCTGGTGAACCTCAGGCGGCCGCGCTTGGTGTAGCGCAGGCGAATGCGCTGCACCGCGGGTGCGGGCGGCGGGCCTTCGGGCTGTCGCTTGCCCAGTGTCCTAGTCCTTCGTGAGAGCGGTCGTACTCCTACCAAGAGTACGTGTGTCGCGGGCGGTGGGTTCCCGCCGGTCCACCGCCTGCCGCTGCCGGGGCTCTCCGAACAGCATCCGGCTGACGTCCGCGCGGGCCTGCCGCACGGTGTCCCGGGCCGTGGCCAGCGCCTCCCGCGAGACCCGGCCCACCGCGCGCAGGCCCTGCGCGAGGGGCCGCAGGACGGCGTCCCGCACGACGTGGCCGACCGGGGTGAGGACGGTCCGGTACACCCAGCGCACCGGCTCCACGAAGATCCACCGGAAGAGGGTCCCCAGCGCGCGCCCGACGGCCAGGGAGATCCGCCCGGCGACCCGCCAGGTGTGCCCGAGTGCCTCCCCCACCTCGCGCGCGACGACCGCGAGGAACCGGCCGACGGGGGCGAGCACCCAGCGCCACAGCGCGAGCGCGGGCAGCACGAACAGGACGCGGCCGGTCCAGTACAGGGCCAGGCCGGCACCGGTGACGACCAGTCCCAGCAGCCACGCCACTCCCCGCGCGCACCAGGCGACGGCCCGGCCGACGGGGGCGAGCACCCAGGAGTACAGCCACCGCGCGGGTACGACGAGCAGGTACCGCAGCAGCCAGGCGACGGCCGTGTACACCCCGGCGCCGAGGACGGCCAGTACCGCGCCGATTCCCTTCAGCAGCCAGGTCAGTGCGTGCCCGACCGGGGTGAGCACGCGCGCGTACACCCACGCGAGCCCGGCTCCGGCCCCGCGCGCCAGCCAGGCGAGGGCGTGGCCGACGGGCGTGAGGAGGTACCGGTGGCACCACACGGCCGGCACCACCAGCAGGACGGTGCCGAGCCAGGCGAGCGCCCTGCCGACGGGCACCAGGACGTACCGCCACAGGCCCACGAACGGCCACACGAACACGGCCCGGCCGGCCCACAGCAGGGCCCGCCCGAGCGGCCGGAGCACGGTGTCCCGCAGGAACCGCCCGGTGACGACGAGCGCGTCCCACACCATCCGCACCGGCACGACCAGCACCAGGGCGACGATCCGCACCGGGAGGCGGACGGCGACGACGAGGCACCCTTCGGGCTGGTGGGAGTCGGGCGACGGCTTCTGGAGGTCCATACAGGGGTAGACGCACGGACCGCCCGTTCGGATCCGGTCAGTCACGGGCGCTGTGCGGGACTCCGGCTCGGCGGGCTCCCTGAACGCCGACGAGCCCCCTCTCCGTCGGAAGAGGGGGCTCTCGGGGCCGCGCAGGCGGCGCCGCGCTCAGGTCAGTGCGTGTGACCGCTCGCGGCCGGCGTCGGACCCGCGTTCTTCACCGTCAGGGGGAGCAGCTTCTTGCCGGTCGGGCCGATCTGGATGTGGGTGTCCATCTGCGGGCAGACGCCGCAGTCGAAGCACGGGGTCCAGCGGCAGTCCTCGACCTCCGTCTCGTCGAGGGCGTCCTGCCAGTCCTCCCAGAGCCAGTCCTTGTCCAGGCCGGAGTCGAGGTGGTCCCAGGGCAGGACCTCCTCGTAGCCGCGCTCACGGGTGGTGTACCAGTCGACGTCCACGCCGTAGGTGGCGAGGGCCTTGTCGGCGCACCGCATCCAGCGGTCGTAGGAGAAGTGCTCGCGCCAGCCGTCGAAGCGCCCGCCGTCGTCGTACACCGCGCGGATGACGGCGCCGATGCGGCGGTCGCCGCGGGAGAGCAGGCCCTCCACGATGCCGGGCTTGCCGTCGTGGTAGCGGAAGCCGATGGAGCGGCCGTACTTCTTGTCTCCGCGGATCTTGTCGCGGAGCTTCGCGAGACGCTCGTCCGTCTCCTCGGCGGAGAGCTGCGGGGCCCACTGGAAGGGGGTGTGCGGCTTGGGGACGAAACCGCCGATCGAGACCGTGCAGCGGATGTCGTTCGAGCCCGAGACCTCGCGGCCCTTCTGGATGACGCGGGTCGCCATGTCGGCGATCTGGAGGACGTCGTCGTCGGTCTCCGTCGGCAGGCCGCACATGAAGTACAGCTTCACCTGGCGCCAGCCGTTGCCGTAGGCGGTGGCGACCGTGCGGATCAGGTCCTCCTCCGAGACCATCTTGTTGATGACCTTGCGGATGCGCTCCGAGCCGCCCTCCGGGGCGAAGGTCAGACCCGAGCGGCGGCCGTTGCGGGTCAGCTCGTTCGCCAGGTCGATGTTGAAGGCGTCGACGCGGGTGGAGGGCAGGGACAGGCCGATCTTGTCGTCCTCGTAGCGGTCGGCGAGGCCCTTGGCGACGTCGCCGATCTCCGAGTGGTCGGCCGACGACAACGACAGCAGGCCGACCTCCTCGAAGCCGGTCGCCTTCAGGCCCTTGTCCACCATCTCGCCGATGCCCGTGATGGAGCGCTCGCGCACCGGACGGGTGATCATGCCCGCCTGGCAGAAGCGGCAGCCGCGCGTGCAGCCGCGGAAGATCTCGACCGACATGCGCTCGTGGACCGTCTCGGCCAGGGGGACCAGCGGCTGCTTGGGGTACGGCCACTCGTCCAGGTCCATGACCGTGTGCTTGGACACACGCCACGGGACCCCCGACTTGTTGGGGACCACACGGGCGATACGGCCGTCGGGGAGGTACTCGACGTCGTAGAACGCCGGTACGTAGACCCCGCCGGTCCTCGCGAGACGGAAGAGGACCTCCTCGCGGCCACCGGGGCGGCCCTCGGCCTTCCACTCGCGGATGATCCGGGTCATGTCCAGCACGGCCTGCTCGCCGTCGCCGATGACCGCCGCGTCGATGAAGTCGGCGATCGGCTCCGGGTTGAAGGCGGCGTGGCCGCCGGCCAGGACGATCGGGTCGTCGATCGTGCGGTCCCTGGACTCCAGCGGGATGCCGGCCAGGTCCAGCGCGGCGAGCATGTTCGTGTAGCCCAGCTCCGTGGAGAAGCTGAGGCCGAACACGTCGAAGGCCTTCACCGGGCGGTGGCTGTCCACCGTGAACTGCGGGACGCCGTGCTCCCGCATCAGCTCCTCCAGGTCCGGCCACACGCTGTAGGTGCGCTCGGCGAGGACCCCCTCCTGTTCGTTGAGCACCTCGTAGAGGATCATGACGCCCTGGTTGGGCAGGCCGACCTCGTACGCGTCCGGGTACATGAGCGCCCAGCGGACGTCGCACTCGTCCCACGGCTTGACCGTGGAGTTGAGCTCTCCGCCGACGTACTGGATCGGCTTCTGCACGTGCGGGAGCAGAGCTTCGAGCTGCGGGAAAACCGACTCGACAGGCATCTCGCGAACCTTCATGAGCTGACAGGGGGGACCATCAAGCCTAACCCGCCCGGCGGCCTCCCCCGAACGCTCAGCGAGCCGCCCCGGAGCTGCTCTCCTGCCAGAGCCGGGGCAGCTCCGCCTCCGTCGCCGCCGCCCGTGCCTCCTCCCTGCCGTACAGCACCCCGTAGGTGAACGCGCTCTCCCCCGCCGCGTGCGCCACCGCCGCGAGCTCGCGGAGGGTGCGGCGGGCCATGACGCTGTCCTGGTGGTCGCCCAGGAGGGTGGTCAGGGATTTCATGGCCTTGGTCAGGGTGCGGGCGGGGGCGCCCAGCGCCTCGGTGGCGGCCTCGGCGGCGTAGCGGGTGCGCTTGGCCTTCTTGCGGGCCTCGTGCAGGGCGAGGTCGCGGTCCTGCCCCGGCGGCAGCGCCAGCGCGTGCTCCAGGACGTCCGCCAGCTTCTTCTCGTCCTTGTGCACGGCCTTGGCGAGGGCCTTCCCCGGCTTCTTGCCGGCCGCCTCGCGCAGCGGCGGGTCCGCGAGGAGGGCGTCCAGGGCGTCCAGCAGGGCCAGATAGCGCCGGGAGTCCAGCACGCCGGTGAGGTGGGCGTGGGCGCCGCCGTGCCGGGCACGGGACCACGCGGTGAGCCGCTCGGGGACGGGCCCGGTGACCAGGGTGGCCGGGAGCGCGTCGAGGGCGGTGGTCAGGCGGTCGGCCAGCACCTCCTGGTCGCGGTCGACGCCCAGCTCGCCGGCGAGCCACTTCAGCTCGGCGCCGACGGGGTCGGTGACGGTGCGGTCCAGGAGGGCGCCGAAGGTGCGCAGGGCGCTGCGGGCGCGGCGGGTGGCGACCCGCATGCGGTGCACGGCGTCGGGCAGGTCGCGGCGGACGGCGGGGTCCAGCTCGACCAGCGCGTCCCGCTGGGCGCGGAGGTAGGCGAGGACGTGGTCACCGGCGGTCACCGGCGGCGGGGGCCCGGCCTTCTTCCGGCGCCGGCCGGCGGCCGTCTCCGCCAGGGCACGCGCCAGCTTCGACGGCGACCGGGACGGCCGTACGCCCGCCTTGCCCAGCCGCTTCTCCAACTGGTCGAGGAGGGCCGGGTCGCCGCCGTCGGCCAGTTCCACCTCGATCTCGGTCCACTGGGCGACTCCGCCCCCGCCGCTCAACCGCTCGGCGGTCACGGCGTCGACGCTGGCCTCGGCCAGCAGCACGCCCTCGGCGTCGACCAGGTGCCGGACGTCGCGGGCGGAGCGCAGCCGGACCAGCGGGACGAGCGCCGCGTCCCGGACGCGGGAGCGCACGAGGGCCGCGATCTCCTCGGGGACGGTGTCGGAGAGCGGGGCCTGGATCTCGTCGCGGACTCCGGGGGCGACCGGGAACTTCAGGTGCCAGCCGGCGTCCGCACCACCGGTGCGGTGGCGCAGGGTGAGGGCGGCGGCGGCCAGACGTTCGTCGACGGTGTCGTAGTACGTGGCGTCGAGTTCCATCAGGCCCTTGTCCAGGACGGCCGCCACCGCGCCGACACCGGTCAGGTCCGGCAGCCCGCTGTCGTCGGACTCGTACTTGCGCTCGATCTCGCGTTTCGCATCCGCCATGCACCGAATCTAGTGTCCGGGGCGCCGGTACGGCAGGGGGCGCCGGGCCTACGCCGACATGGGCCGTTGCACCTTGATCGACTGCAAAAGTCCCACCGCGACCCAGACCGCGAACATGGACGAGCCGCCGTACGACACGAACGGCAGGGGCAGACCGGTGACCGGCATGATGCCGAGGGTCATGCCGATGTTCTCGAAGGACTGGAAGGCGAACCAGGCGACGATCCCGGCGGCGACGATCGTCCCGTACAGCTCGGTCGAGTCACGCGCTATCCGGCAGGCGCGCCACAGGAGGACACCGAGCAGGAAGATGATGAAGCCGGCGCCGAGGAAGCCCAGTTCCTCCCCCGCGACCGTGAAGACGAAGTCGGTCTGCTGCTCGGGCACGAACTGGCCGGTGGTCTGCGAGCCGTGGAACAGCCCGGCCCCGGTGAGTCCGCCGGAGCCGATGGCGATGCGGGCCTGGTTGGTGTTGTAGCCGACACCGGCCGGGTCCAGGTCCGGGTTGGCGAAGGCCGCGAACCGGTTGATCTGGTACTCGTCCAGGATGTGCAGCTGCCAGATCGCGATGCAGCCGATGACACCGGCGGTGAGCAGACCGAAGACCCAGCGGTTGGAGGCGCCGGAGGCGAGCAGCACACCGAGGATGATCGCCACCATGGCCAGCACCGAACCGAGGTCGGGCATGAGCAGCAGGATCAGGATCGGGACGGTGGCCAGGCACAGGGACTGGAAGACGGTCCGGTGGTCGGGGTACGGCTTGTCGCCCGCGTCCACCCGCGCGGCCAGCAGCATGGCCATGCCCAGGATGATCGACACCTTGAGGAACTCGGCGGGCTGGAGCGAGAAGCCGCCGATCACCAGCCAGTTGCGCTGGCCGTTGATCGTGGCGCCGAGCGGGGTGAGGACCACCAGGGCGAGGAGCACCGACAGGCCGTAGAGGATCGGCACGGCGTTGCGCAGGGCGCGGTGGCCGAGCCAGACGGTGCCGATCATCAGGGCGATCCCGATGCCGAGGTTCATCAGGTGCCGGAGCAGGAAGAAGTACGGGTCGCCCTGGTTCAGCTCGGTGCGGTTGCGGGTCGCCGAGTACACCAGCAGGGAGCCCAGCAGGGACAGGGCGGTGGCCGCGAGCAGTATCGGCCAGTCCAGCCGGCGGGTGAGCGAGTCGCGGGCGAAGATCCTGGTCCAGCCGGCCCGCTCGGGGCCGTACCCGGAGACGGAGAAGCTGTTCGCGCCGGTCATGAGGGCATCCTCCGGCTTCCCCTCCTGCGAGGCCGTCTGCGGGTGTCACGGTTGCCCGTGCCGGGCGAGGCCGTGGTGCCCGCGGGCTGCTGGCCGTCGCCGTTGGTCGGGTTGTTCTTCTGGGCGGCCTCGGCGTCCTTCGCCGGGTCGCCGGTGACCTTCGGGGCGGCGATGGTGCCGTCCGTGCGGACCTTGGGCAGGCCCTTCTGCGGCTCGGGCAGCAGCGCCTTCTTGCTGTCGATGGAGCCGTCGCCCTGGACGCCGTAGAGCGCGCTGTAGATGTTGCGCACGGCCTCACCGGAGGCGCCGGAACCCGTACCGGCCTGGGCGATCGTCATGATCACCGTGTAGTCCTTGGAGTAGGTGGCCAGCCAGGACGTGGTCTGCTTGCCGTAGACCTCGGCCGTACCGGTCTTGGCGTGCAGCGGGATCTTGTCCTGCGGCCAGCCGCCGAACTTCCAGGCCGCCGTACCGCGGGTGATGACGCCCGCGAAGGCGTCGTCCATGCCCTTGAGGGTGGCCTGGCTGACGGGCAGCCTGCCGCGCTTCGTCGGCTTGATCTCCCGCACCGTCTTGCCGTCGGCGCTGATGATCGCCTTGCCGATGGTCGGCTGGTACATCGTGCCGCCGTTGGCGACGGCGCCGTAGATCACGGCCTCCTGGATCGGGGTGACGAGGGTGTCACCCTGGCCGATGGAGTAGTTGATCGAGTCGCCCTCGCGCATCTTGTTGCCTTCGAGGCAGTTCTCGTAGGCGATCTTCTCTACGTAGGAGCCGTCCTTCTTGCCCGTCTTGCACCAGGCGTCCTTGTTGGCCTTCCAGTACGCCTGCTTCCACTGGCGGTCGGGGACGCGGCCGGTGACCTCGTTGGGCAGGTCGACGCCGGTCTCCTTGCCGAGGCCGAACTGGTGGGCGGCCTTGTAGAAGTAGTCCTTCGGCTGGCCCCTCTTGGGGTTGATGCCGCCGTCCTTCTTCCACTCCTTGTCGGCCAGGTAGTAGAAGACGGTGTCGCAGGAGACCTCCAGGGCGCGGCCCAGGGGGATCGGGCCGAAGTTCTCGCCCTCGAAGTTCTTGAAGACCTGGCCGCCGACCGAGTAGGAGCTGGTGCAGGGGTAGCGGCCGTCGAAGTCGTAGCCGGCCTCGACCGCGGCGGCCGTGGAGACCACCTTGAACGTCGAGCCGGGGGCGGCCTGACCCTGTATGGCCCGGTTGAGCAGGGGGTAGTCCGAGTCCTTGCCGGTGAGGGCCTTGTAGTCCTTGGCGGAGATGCCGCCGACCCAGACGTTCGGGTCGTACGTCGGCGCCGAGGCCATGGCGACGATGCGGCCGGTCTTGGCCTCCATCACCACGACGGCACCGGAGTCCGCCTTGTAGTTGGTGCCGGTGATCTTGTCGAACTGCTGGCGGGCGGCCTTCATCGCCCTGTCCAGCTCGTACTCGGCGACCCGCTGGACGCGGGAGTCGATGCTGGTCACCAGGTTCGAACCGGACTCGGCCGCGTCCGACTTGGCCTTGCCGATGACCCGGCCGAGGTTGTCGACCTCGTAGCGGGTGACGCCGGCCTTGCCGCGCAGCACCTTGTCGTACGTCCGCTCCAGGCCGGAGCGGCCCACCATGTCGGAGCGCAGGTAGGGCGAGTCGGAGTCCTTGGCCTGCTGGATCTCGGCGTCGGTGACGGGCGAGAGATAGCCGAGCACCTGCGCGGTGTTGGACTTGCCGGGGCCCGGGTAGCGGCGGACGGCCTCGGGCTCGGCGGTGATGCCGGGGAAGTCCTCGGAGCGCTCGCGGATCTGCAGGGCCTGCTTGGCGGTGGCCTCGTCGGTGATCGGGATCGGCTGGTAGGGCGAGCCGTTCCAGCAGGGCTGGGGGGTCTCGGCGTCGCACAGCCGGACCTTCCGCATGACCTCTGCGGGGCTCATGCCGAGGACGCCGGCCAGCTTGGTGAGGACGGCCTTGCCGTCGTCCTTCTGCTTCAGCAGGTCGGTGCGGGAGGCGGAGACCACCAGGCGGGTCTCGTTGTCCGCGAGGGGGACGCCCCGGGCGTCCAGGATGTCGCCGCGCACGGCCGGGTCGACGACCTGCTGGACGTGGTTGCCGGACGCCTCCTTCTGGTACTCGGCGCCCTCCCGGATCTGGAGGTACCACAACCGGCCGCCGAGCGTGCCGAGGAGGGAGAGAACGAGGATCTGGATGACGACGAGCCGGATCTGGACCCGTGGGGTCCGACCGGTCTCGGGGATGTTGGTCACTGCGGCTGTCTCCCCCTCTCAGTACGCCTGTGCGAGAACGCGTACGAATGATGAACGACCGGCTCGTGAACCGGCGTTCCAGGAACGCTTACCCGTTCGAGTGAACTCACCGGAGGTCGGCCCGCCGGTGTGGAACTCCCCGCCCCTCACAGCCGCTTGACCCCCTTGATGCGGCCGACCCGGGCGGAGCGCGTGCGCGCCTTGGCCTTCAGGGCGCCGAGACCGCTGCGCTGGCTGCCGATGCGCAGGCCCGTGCCGGAGGAGAGCCAGCCCGAGGAGATGTCCCCGGCCTTGGCCGCGGGCCCGGTCTCGGTGAGCGGGTCGTTGTCGGCGCGGCGGGCCAGCCACATCACGCCGGGCACGATGAACGGCGCGAGCAGCAGGTCGTACAGGGCGGCGGAGAACAGCAGCCCCGGCAGGCCGACATGGCGGGCGGCGGTGTCGCCGACCAGGGCGCCCACCCCGGCGTAGAGCAGGGTGGAGCCGATGGCGGCGGCGACCACGACGGCCATCGGGCCGGTCGCCGACCTCAGCCGGCCGTTCTCCGGCTTGACGAGCCCGGCCAAGTAGCCGATGACGCACAGCACGAGCGCGTACCGGCCGGCCGCGTGGTCGGCCGGCGGGGCCAGGTCGGCGAGGAGACCGGCGCCGAAACCGACGAGGGCGCCGCCGACGTGGCCGTAGACCATCGCCAGGCCGAGGACGGTGAGCAGCAGCAGGTCGGGGACGGCGCCCGGCAGGTGCAGCCGGGCGAGGGCGCTCACCTGGATCACCAGGGCCACGACGACCAGCGGGGTGGAGAGCAGGATCCGGTTGACACGCATGGGGATACAGCTCCTACTGCTGCTCGTCGGTGGCGGGGGCGTCGGCCGACGGGGTGACCGTCACGGTCACCGTCGGCGTCGGGACCGGCTTCGGCTTGGCCGGGAGCACGGTGTCCCGCGGGTCCTGCTTCGGTGGCGCAACGACCACGCCGACGATGTCGAGCTTGGTGAAGCCGACGTACGGGGTGACGTACAGCGTGCGGGTCAGGCCGCCGCCGGAGGGGTCGACGCGGGAGACCACGCCGACCGGGACACCGGGCACGAACGGCTTGTCGGCCTGCGAGCCGAACGTGACGAGCCGGTCGCCCTTCTTCACCTCCGCCTTGCCGTTGAGCAGTTCCACGCGCAGCGGGCGGTCGCCCTGCCCCGAGGCGAAGCCGAGTTCGTCGCCCGCCTCCATGCGGGTGCCGACGGTGAAGTCCGGGTCGTTGGCGAGCAGCACGGTGGAGGTGCTGGGGCCGACGGTGGTGACCCGGCCGACCAGGCCGTCCCCGTTCAGGACGGTCATGTCCCGCTTGATGCCGTCGTCGGCGCCGGCGTCGATGGTGATGGTCCAGGAGAAGCCCTGGGCCGAGCCTATGGCGATGACCTGGGCGCCCTTGATGCCGTACTGCCCCTCGCCGGCCACCTTGAGCAGCTTGTCGAGCTGCTTCAGGCGGCTGCGGTTGCGGTCGTCGCTGCCGAGCTTGGCCTTGAGGGCCGCGTTCTCCTTCTCCAGCACGGCGAGCCGGTCGTGGCGGCTGCCGGAGTCGCGGACCGCGGAGACGGCGCCCGCGACCGGGTCCACCGCGGAGGACAGCCCGTTCTCGACCGGGCCGAACAGCGCCGCGGCGGCGTGCCGGGCACCGTCGACCGGGGAGTTCCGGCCTCCGCGGATGTCCACCGTGATCAGCGCGAACGCGATGGCGACCAACAGGACCAGGAGCAGCCGGCTCTCTTTCGTGTCCCTCACGTGCGGCGGCCGTGCCCTTCCTCAAGTAGGAATTCGTCGGACCCCTGGAGAACGCGCGTACTCTGACGCGGCCCAAGAGGCCCATTCGTGGGAGCTTATGCCTCTATGTCAACGATCCGCCGCACGAGAGGAGAACGTCTCGTACGGCGGAATCGAAGAGTCGCGTCATCTGCGCGGCTGGGCGTCCAGGACCTGCTGGAGCGCCTCGAACTCCTCGACGCACTTGCCGGAGCCGAGCGCGACGCTGTCCAGGGGGTCCTCGGCGATGTGGATCGGCATGCCGGTCTCCCGCCGCAGCCGCTCGTCGAGCCCGCGCAGCAGGGCTCCTCCGCCGGTCAGAACGATTCCTCGGTCCATGATGTCGCCGGACAGCTCCGGCGGGCACTTGTCGAGGGTGGTCTTCACCGCGTCCACGATCGCGTTGACCGGCTCCTCGATCGCCTTGCGGACCTCGGCCGCCGAGATGACGACGGTCTTCGGCAGCCCGGACACCAGGTCACGGCCGCGGACTTCGGTGTGCTCGTCGGTGTCGAGGTCGTACGCCGAACCGATGGTGATCTTGATCTGTTCCGCCGTGCGCTCACCCAGGAGGAGGCTGTACTCCTTCTTGATGTACTGGATGATCGCGTTGTCCAGTTCGTCGCCGGCGACGCGGATGGACTGGGCGGTGACGATCCCGCCGAGCGAGATGACCGCGACCTCCGTGGTGCCGCCGCCGATGTCCACCACCATGTTGCCCGTGGCCTCGTGGACCGGCAGACCGGAGCCGATGGCGGCGGCCATGGGCTCCTCGATGATGTGCACCTGACGGGCGCCGGCCTGGGAGGACGCCTCGATGACCGCCCGGCGCTCGACGCCCGTGATGCCCGAGGGCACACAGACGACGACCCGCGGCCGGGCCAGATACCGCCGCTTGTGGATCTTCAGGATGAAGTAGCGGAGCATCCGCTCGGTGATTTCGAAGTCGGCGATCACGCCGTCCTTCAGCGGACGGACCGCCACGATGTTGCCCGGCGTCCGGCCGATCATCTTCTTCGCTTCGGCACCGACCGCGAGGATCCCACCCGTGTTGGTGTTGATCGCCACGACGGACGGCTCGTTCAGTACGATCCCGCGACCCCTGACGTACACCAGCGTGTTGGCGGTCCCGAGGTCGACAGCCATGTCACGGCCGATGAACGACATTGAGTTCCCCATCCGGATTCATCTGGCCGTCCTGAGCGTGTGAGGGCATGTCAGGCCGGCGAGGCGGGTGCTGTGACGTGAAGGCTTCCATCGTAAACGCGCCTGCACGAACACTGCGCGAGGGTCTCCGCCATTGTCACCAGATGGCGTGCCGCCCCGCTTGTGGAGACGGGCGTTCGGGGGCGCTCGTTCCCTCAAATGCCAGGACTGTGCCGGAAAGGTCCGGGCGCGGTCCCGGACCCTCTCCGCGGCGGACGGGCGTTACGCGCGGCCGGGGAAGAAGATCTTCACCTCGCGCTCGGCGGACTCCTCGGAGTCCGAGGCGTGGATCAGGTTCTCGCGGACGATCACGCCGTAGTCACCGCGGATCGAGCCGGGCGCGGCGGCGATCGGGTCGGTCGGGCCGGCGAGCTGGCGCACGCCCTCGATGACCCGCTCGCCCTCCACGATCAGCGCGACGACCGGACCGGAGGACATGAACTCCACCAGCGGCTCGTAGAACGGCTTGCCCTTGTGCTCGCCGTAGTGCTGCTCCAGCGTGTCCTGGTCCAGTGTGCGCAGTTCCAGCGCGGTGATCTGCCAGCCGGCCTTGCGTTCGATGCGGCTGATGATCTCGCCGGTCAGGCCACGACGGACGGCGTCGGGCTTGAGGAGGACGAGGGTGCGCTGGCTCACGGAAGGCTCCTTACACGACTTGCGGGTGCGGTGGGACGAGGTTACAGGGCGTGTCGGGGCCGTCGTTACGCAGCGTCAGGCGTGGAGGAGGACTGGGCCTGGGCCGCGAAGCGGGCCTTCGCCTCGTCCACCTTTCTCCCGAAGTGCACCGACGCCCACCACAGCGCCGCGAACACCGCGCCCAGGAAGTACATGGTCGGGACGACGACACCGGAGGCGATCAGCGCGATTTGCAGGGCCCAGCCGAGGGCCACCCCGCCGGGCCGGGTCACCATGCCGCACAGCAGCACGCACAGCAGCATGGCGATGCCGCTGACCAGCCACACCGTCGACGTGGACAGGTCCGGGTCCTTCATGGCGACGAGCCCGGCGAAGCCGATGACGAAGAACTCGCCGATCAGGGTCGATGCACAGAGCGTACGCATCTTCGACTCTCAGCCCTTCCCCAGCAGCAGCCGGGCCTCGCCGACCGTGATGACGGAACCGGTCACCAGCACACCGCCGCCCGCGAACTCGCCCTCCTCCTCGGCCAGCGTGATCGCGGCCTCCAGGGCGTCCGGCAGCCGCGGCTCGACCTGTACGCGCTCGTCGCCGAACACCTCGACGGCGATCGCGGCAAGCTCGTCCGCGTCCATGGCGCGATGGCTGGAGTTCTGCGTGACGACGACCTCCGCGAAGATCGGCTCGAAGGCCTCCAGCAGCCCGCGCACGTTCTTGTCGCCGCTCGCGCCGACGACCCCGATGAGCCGGGTGAAGTCGAACGCCTCCCGCACGGCCTCGGCGGTGGCCTCGGCACCCGCGGGGTTGTGCGCGGCGTCCAGCACGACGGTGGGAGAGCGCCGTACGACCTCCAGCCGGCCCGGGGACGACACGGCCGCGAACGCCTTGCGCACGGTGTCGATGTCCAGCGGCTCGGCACGCTGCGCGCCCACGCCGAAGAACGCCTCCACGGCGGCGAGTGCGACGGCCGCGTTGTGCGCCTGGTGGGCGCCGTGCAGCGGCAGGTACACCTCGTGGTACTCGCCGCCGAGGCCGCGCAGGGTGAGGAGCTGCCCGCCCACGGCGACCTGCCGGTCGACGACGCCGAACTCCAGCCCCTCACGGGCCACGGTGGCGTCGACCTCCACGGCCTTCTTCAGCAGCACCTGCGCCGCGTCCACCGGCTGCTGGGCCAGGATGACGGTCGCGTCCTGCTTGATGATGCCGCTCTTCTCGCCGGCGATCTCCGCGTGCGTCTCGCCGAGCCGGTCGGTGTGGTCGAGGTCGATGGGGGTGACGACGGCGACGTCGCCGTCGATCACGTTGGTGGCGTCCCAGGAGCCGCCCATGCCGACCTCGACGACGGCGACGTCCACGGGGGCGTCCGCGAAGGCCGCGTACGCCATGCCGGTGAGCACCTCGAAGAAGGACAGCCGGTACTCCTGCTGCCCGTCGACCATCTCGACGTACGGCTTGATGTCCTGGTACGTCTCGATGAACCGCTCGGCGGTGATCGGGGCGCCGTCCAGGCTGATCCGCTCGGTGATCGACTGCACGTGCGGGCTGGTGTAGCGGCCGGTGCGCAGCTCGAAGGCGCCGAGCAGGGCCTCGATCATGCGGGCGGTGGAGGTCTTGCCGTTCGTACCCGTGATGTGGATCGAGGGGTACGACCGCTGGGGCTCGCCCAGCACGTCCATCAGCGCGGCGATGCGGCTGACCGAGGGCTCCAGCTTCGTCTCGCCCCAGCGGGTGGCCAGCTCCGCCTCGACCTCACGCAGGGCCTTGTCGACCTCGGGGTCCTCGGGGCGGGCGGGCACGTCCGCCTGCGGAGGGCCGCCCTGGGTGCGCAGGGTGCGGCTGCCGGCCTCGATGACCGCGAGGTCGGGGTCGCGGGTGGTCTCGGCCTCGATGATCTCGTCGAAGGGGTCGAGGGGGTCGGGGGTGTCGCTGGTGCCGGGCGCTTCGCTCACGGGCCCAGTCTACGGAGCGGATGCCCGCGGCGGGGCGCCGGTATGGGGTGGCTTGTCTCGCGGGCCGGCGGGGGCGCTCCGCGCGGTGCGGGTGGGGCTTGCCTCGCCGGCCGGCCGCGGGGCGCTCGGGCACGGTGCGGGGGGCTTGCCTCGCCGGTGCCCGCTGCGGGGCGCTCGGGGGCGGGGCGGCTTGTCTCGCCGGCCCGCTGCGAGGCGCTCGGACGCGGGGCGGGGGCGCATGCCTCGCCAACCCGCTGCGAGGCGTTCAGACGCGCTGCGGGGCGGCATGTCCCGCAGGCCGGCCGCGGGTGCGTGGTGGGCTGGTCGCGCGGTTCCGCGCGCCCCCAGGTCGGCGAAGGCCCCGGTGCCTCATCGGCACCGGGGCCCTCCCCAGGGTGAGTGGCTCACGCCTGCGGCAGCTTCTCCAGCTGGGCGGTGATGCGGGCGATGTCCTCGTCCGCCTTGGCCAGGCGCGTGCGGATCTTGTCCACCACGTTCTCCGGGGCCTTCGCCAGGAACGCCTCGTTGCCGAGCTTGGCCGTGGCCTGGGCCTTCTCCTTCTCCGCGGCGGCCAGGTCCTTGGCCAGGCGCTTGCGCTCCGCGGCGACGTCGATCGTGCCGGAGAGGTCGAGGGCCACCTCCGTGCCCGCCACCGGCAGGGTCGCCGTGGCCGTGAAGGCGTCGCCCTCCGGCTGGAGGCGGAGCAGCTGGCGGATCGAGGCCTCGTGCGGGGCGAGCGGCGTGCCGTCCAGCGTCAGACGGGCCGGGACCCGCTGGCCGGGCTGGAGACCCTGGTCGGCGCGGAAGCGGCGGACCTCGGTGATGACCGACTGGAGGGTGGAGATCTCCTGCTCGGCCGCCGCGTCACGGAAGCCGCTGTCGGTCGGCCAGTCGGCGATGACGATCGACTCGCCGCCCGTCAGCGTGGTCCACAGGGTCTCCGTGACGAACGGGACGACCGGGTGGAGGAGCTTCAGGGTGACGTCCAGGACCTCACCGAGGACCCGCTGGGAGACCTCGGCCGGCTCGCCGCCCGCCTGGAAGACCGTCTTGGACAGCTCGACGTACCAGTCGAAGACCTCGTCCCACGCGAAGTGGAAGAGGGCGTCGGAGAGCTTGGCGAACTGGAAGTCCTCGTAGTACGCGTCGACTTCGCCGATCACCGAGTTGAGGCGGGAGAGGATCCAGCGGTCCGTCGCCGACATCGCCGACGGGTCCGGCAGCGGGCCCTCGACCGTCGCGCCGTTCATCAGCGCGAAGCGGGTCGCGTTCCAGATCTTGTTGGCGAAGTTGCGGGAGCCCTGGACCCAGGCCTCGCCGATCGGCACGTCGACACCCGGGTTGGCGCCGCGGGCCAGGGTGAAGCGCAGGGCGTCGGAGCCGTACTCGTCCATCCAGTCCAGCGGGTTGACCGCGTTGCCGAAGGACTTCGACATCTTCTTGCCGAACTGGTCG
Source organism: Streptomyces olivaceoviridis (assembly GCF_014650115.1). Lineage (GTDB taxonomy): Bacteria > Actinomycetota > Actinomycetes > Streptomycetales > Streptomycetaceae > Streptomyces > Streptomyces olivaceoviridis. Next base: position 408,209 of record NZ_BMUI01000001.1, read on the forward strand.
CGGACCATGCCGTGCAGGGCGATGGTGTGGAACGGCGGGGTGCCGTCCATCGCGTACAGGCCGAACATCATCATCCGGGCGACCCAGAAGAAGAGGATGTCGTAGCCGGTGACCAGGACGGAGTTCGGGTAGAACTTCGCGAGCGACTCGGTCTGTTCGGGCCAGCCGAGCGTGGAGAAGGGCCACAGGCCGGAGGAGAACCAGGTGTCGAGGACGTCGGTGTCCTGGTGCCAGCCCTCGCCGGTCGGCGGCTCCTCGTCCGGGCCGACGCAGACGACTTCCCCGTCGGGGCCGTACCAGACCGGGATCCGGTGGCCCCACCACAGCTGGCGCGAGATGCACCAGTCGTGGAGGTTGTCGACCCAGTCGAAGTACCGCTTCTCCATCTCCTGCGGATGGATCTTGACCTTGCCCTCGCGGACGGCGTCGCCGGCGGCCTTGGCCAGCGGGCCGACCTTGACCCACCACTGCATGGACAGGCGCGGCTCGATGGTGGTCTTGCAGCGCGAGCAGTGGCCGACGGAGTGGACGTACGGCCGCTTCTCGGCGACGATCCGGCCCTCGGCGCGCAGCGCGGCGACGATCGCCGAGCGGGCCTCCAGGCGGTCCATGCCCTGGAAGGGGCCGTGGACGGTGATGACGGCGTGCTCGTCCATCACGGTGATGGCCGGCAGGTCGTGGCGCTGGCCGATCTCGAAGTCGTTCGGGTCGTGCGCCGGGGTGACCTTGACGGCGCCGGTGCCGAACTCGGGGTCGACGTGCGTGTCCGCGACGACCGGGATGGAGCGGTCGGTCAGCGGCAGCCGGATGAGCTTGCCGACGAGGTGCTTGTACCGCTCGTCGTCCGGGTGGACGGCGACGGCCGTGTCACCGAGCATCGTCTCGGCGCGGGTGGTGGCGACGACGATCGAGTCGTCCCCGTCGCCGTAGCGCATCGAGACCAGCTCGCCGTCGTCGTCCTGGTACTCGACCTCGATGTCCGAGATCGCGGTCAGACAGCGCGGGCACCAGTTGATGATGCGCTCGGCGCGGTAGATCAGCTCGTCGTCGTAGAGCTTCTTGAAGATGGTCTGGACGGCCTGGGACAGGCCCTCGTCCATGGTGAAGCGCTCGCGCGACCAGGCGACGCCGTCACCGAGGCGCCGCATCTGCCCGGAGATCTGCCCGCCGGACTCGGCCTTCCACTGCCAGACCCGCTCGACAAAGGCCTCGCGGCCCAGGTCGTGCCGGGACTTGCCCTCCTTGCCCAGCTCGCGCTCGACCACGTTCTGCGTGGCGATACCGGCGTGGTCCATGCCGGGCTGCCACAGCGTCTCGTAGCCCTGCATCCGCTTGCGGCGGGTGAGGGCGTCGATGAGCGTGTGCTCGAAGGCGTGCCCGAGGTGCAGGCTGCCCGTGACGTTCGGCGGCGGGATGACGACGGTGTACGGCGGCTTGTCGCTCTTCGCGTCCGCCTCGAAGTAGCCCCGCTCCACCCAGCGCTCGTACAGCGGCCCCTCTACATCGGCCGGCGCGTACTGGGTCGGCAGTTCGGTGTCGGGCGCGGGTGGCTGCTGCGATGCGTTCTCGGTCACGGGGGTCAGTTTAGAGGTGTCACGGGGTGGTCCCGAAACGCCTTTGTTCTGTAACGGTGCGGCCCCCGGTGCCGTGCCGTTCCCGTGCCTGGGTCAGGATGTCAGGAACACATAAGCTCTGGAGGGGAACCCAGGAATGAGCAACAACCAGCCGGGCCCGTACGGCCAGCCGCCCCAGCAGCCGGGTCCGTACGGCCAGCCGGGGCAGCCTGGACCGTACGGCCAGCCGGGCCCCTACGGCCAGCCGCCGCAGGCTCCCCAGCCCGGCTACGGCTACCCCCAGCAGGCCCCGCCGGCGCAGCAGCCGGGCTACGGCTACCCGCAGCAGGGCGCACCGCAGCAGCCCGGCCCGTACGGCCAGCAGCCGAACCCCTACGGGCAGCAGCAGCCGTACGGCATGCCGCAGGCGCCGCAGCCCGGCGGGGGCAAGAAGAAGACGGGCCTGATCATCGGCGCGGTGGCCGTGGTGGCCGCCGTGGCGGTGGGCGCCTACTTCCTGCTGAGCGGGAGCGGCAGCGGCGGCGTCGCGGACGACGGACCGCACAAGCTGACGACGCCGGCGACGGTGCTGTCCGAGTACAAGAAGTCCAAGGGCGACAGCGGCAGCATGACGCCAAGCGACCTGAAGGACGCCGAGAAGTGGGGCGTGCACGACCCCAAGGACGTCAGCGCCGCGTACGACGCCGGGGACCCGGACAACCCGCTGAGCAAGAAGCAGCTCAACTTCGGGGGTGTCTACGGCACCATCGACGACCCCGAGAAGACCGTCGACGCGATGTTCGCCTACTTCAAGTCCGAGTCCCAGAAGAGCAGTGGCGGCAAGGACGTCGTGCTGAAGGGCGAGCCGACGGCGTACGAGCCGGCCGGGCTCGACGGCGCGGTCCTCAAGTGCCAGCAGGCCACGGCCCCCACCGGCGCGGGCAGCGGCGGGCCGAAGGACGTGACGCTCACGATCTGTGTCTGGGGCGATCACAGCACCATCGGCATGCTCATGCCCATGGACTACGCCAACCTCGCCGCGGGCCGCGGCAGCGACCCGGCGAAGGACGCCGAGCTGACCGCCAAGTTCCGCGCGGAGGTGCGCGTCAAGTCCTGACGCACCCGTCACGCACACGAAGGGGCCCCGGTCGGTCGACCGGGGCCCTTCGTGTGCGTGACGGGTGCGGCTACGCCGTCTTCTGCTCCCCCGAGCCCCGCCCGCGGGCGTCCCTCGGGATCAGGGTCGGGTTGACGTTGGAGAGGACCACGTCGGCGGTGATGACGACCCGGGCGACGTCCTTGCGGGACGGGACCTCGTACATCACGCCCTGGAGGACCTCCTCCATGATGGCGCGCAGGCCGCGGGCGCCGGTCTGGCGCAGGATGGCCTGGTCCGCGATGGCCTCCAGCGCCTCGCGCTCGAAGTCCAGCTCCACGCCGTCGAGTTCGAACAGGCGCTGGTACTGCTTGACGAGCGCGTTGCGGGGCTCGACCAGGATCTTCAGGAGCGCTTCGCGGTCCAGGTTGTGGACCGAGGTGATCACCGGCAGGCGGCCGATGAACTCGGGGATCATGCCGAACTTGACCAGGTCCTCCGGCATGACGTCCTCGAAGACGTCCTTGGACTCCAGCTCGCGCTTGGAGAGGATCGTGGCGCCGAAGCCGATGCCCTTCGCGCCGGCCCGCGCCTCGATGATCTTCTCCAGGCCCGCGAAGGCGCCGCCCACGATGAACAGCACGTTCGTCGTGTCGATCTGGATGAACTCCTGGTGGGGGTGCTTGCGGCCGCCCTGCGGCGGAACCGAGGCCGTGGTGCCCTCCAGGATCTTCAACAGGGCCTGCTGGACGCCCTCGCCCGACACATCACGGGTGATCGACGGGTTCTCGCTCTTCCGCGCGACCTTGTCGATCTCGTCGATGTAGATGATCCCGGTCTCGGCCTTCTTGACGTCGTAGTCGGCCGCCTGGATGAGCTTGAGGAGGATGTTCTCGACGTCCTCGCCCACGTAGCCCGCCTCGGTCAGCGCCGTGGCGTCGGCGATCGCGAACGGGACGTTCAGCATGCGCGCCAGCGTCTGCGCGAGGAGCGTCTTGCCGGAGCCCGTGGGGCCCAGCAGCAGGATGTTGGACTTCGCCAGCTCGATGGCGTCGTCCCGGCCGCTCGCGCCGCCGTTCTCGCCCGCCTGGACCCGCTTGTAGTGGTTGTACACCGCGACGGAGAGGGCCTTCTTCGCCGCCTCCTGGCCGACCACATAGCCTTCGAGGAACTCGTAGATCTCGCGGGGCTTGGGCAGCTCCTCCCAGCGCACCTCGCTGGTCTCCGCGAGCTCTTCCTCGATGATCTCGTTGCAGAGATCGATGCACTCGTCGCAGATGTACACACCGGGCCCTGCGATGAGCTTCTTGACCTGCTTCTGGCTCTTGCCGCAGAACGAGCACTTGAGCAGATCGCCGCCGTCACCGATGCGTGCCACGGTGTGCTTCCCCTTCGCCTGGGAGACGCCTGGACGCTATGAGTCCAGCGGCTCCTGGTGCTGCCTTATGTCCGACGGTACCTTGCCGGGCCCGGTGTTCGGGCCCCCCTTGGCAGGGTTCACTTTGACGTGCACCCTGCCAAGAGGGGCCGGACGTGCGCGGTTGCGCTGTCAGCGGACCGAGCTGTTGTTCAGCTTGCGGGTGGAGATGATCTGGTCGACGAGGCCGTACTCCAGCGCCTCCTCGGCCGTGAGGATCTTGTCCCGCTCGATGTCCTCGCGGACCTTCTCGATCGGCCGGTTCGAGTGCTTGGCCAGCATGTTCTCCAGCTGCTCACGCATCCGGGTGAACTCGTTGGCGATGATCTCCAGGTCGGAGAGCTGACCACGGCCGGTGGAGCCGGCCGGCTGGTGGATCAGCACCCGGGAGTTCGGCAGCGCCATGCGCTTGCCGGGGGTGCCCGCGGCCAGCAGGATGGCCGCGGCGGAGGCCGCCTGGCCCATGCAGACCGTCTGGATGTCGGGCTTCACGAACTGCATGGTGTCGTAGATCGCCGTGAGGGCGGTCATGTCACCACCGGGGCTGTTGATGTAGATCGAGATGTCCCGGTCCGGGTCCATCGACTCCAGGCACAGCAGCTGCGCCATGACGTCGTTGGCGGAGGCGTCGTCGATCTGGACGCCCAGGAAGATCACGCGCTCCTCGAAGAGCTTCGCGTACGGGTCGTACTCGCGGATGCCCTGGGAGGTGCGCTCGACGAAGCGCGGGATGACGTAGCGGCTGTCGGGGCGGGGCCCTTCGTACATGCCGCTGGCGGCGCCGGGGAAGTTGCTCATGGGGTTCACCGTCCTGGTGGCGTTCGGGGGGCTGGTGTCTCGGCGGTGCGTGGCGTGGCCGGACCGGTCAGGCACCGGTACCGCCGCCTCCCGGAACACCCGAGGCGTGCGTGATGATCTCGTCAATGAGACCGTACTCCTTGGCCTCCTCCGGGGTGAACCAGCGGTCGCGGTCGCCGTCGCGGATGATCGCCTCGACCGTCTGGCCCGAGTGGAGGGCGGTCAGCTCCGACATGCGCTTCTTGGTGCGCATGAGGTACTCGGCCTGGATCTTGATGTCCGAGACCGTACCGCCGAGGCCCGCGGAGCCCTGGTGCATCATGATGTCCGCGTGCGGCAGGGCGAAGCGCTTGCCGGCCGCGCCGCCGGTCAGCAGGAACTGACCCATCGAGGCGGCCATGCCCATGGCGATCGTCACCACGTCGTTCGGGATGTACTGCATGGTGTCGTAGATCGCCATGCCGGCCGTGACCGAGCCGCCCGGGCTGTTGATGTAGAGGTAGATGTCCTTGTCCGGGTCGGCGGCAAGGAGCAGCAGCTGCGCGGTGATCTTGTTGGCGATGTCGTCGTCAACCTGCTGGCCGAGGAAGATGATCCGCTCGTTGAGCAGCCGGTTGTAGACCTGGTCGCCGAGGCCACCACCGATGGAAGGCTCGCCGGCGGCGGAGGGCATCAGATTCGTCACGTATCCACCTGCTCGTCTTACGACGGCGCCGGGCCGTCTCATTGTTCTGCCTTTCATGGACCCTAACGCGACGTTCCCTCCGGGGAATCCCGGTAAGTGAGCTGTTCGCTGTCAGCGCAGGTCGCTCCGCGGGGGCGCCGGGGAACGCCCGGGAATGCGCGCCGGCAGGCCGGTCCCGGCCCGGTACGGCGCCGGGTCCCGGGGAAGCAGACGGGCCCCGGGGGGAAGCCCCCAGGGCCCGTCGTGCGTGCCTCACAGGCGCCGCAGGGCCGATCAGCCCTCGGTCTTCTCCTCGGCGGAGTCGGACGCCTCGGTGGCCTCGGCCTCGGCCGGCGCCTCCTCGGTCTCCTCCTCGTCGTCCAGGTCGACGACCTCGCCGTTGGTGTCCTTCACCGTGGCGGACTCGACCACGACGGCCAGGGCCTTGCCGCGGGCGACCTCGCCGACCAGCAGCGGCACCTGGCCGCCCTCGACGACGGCCTGGGCGAACTGGTCGGGGGACATGCCGGAGGAGGCCGCACGCCGCATGAGGTGCTCGGTGAGCTCCTCCTGGTTGACGTTGAGGTTCTCCTTCTTGACCAGCTCGTCGAGGACGAACTGGGTCTTGATGCCCTTGACCGCGGCCTCGCGGGTCTCGGTCTCGAACTCCTCGGCGGTCTTGCCCTGGATCTCCAGGTACTTGTCGAGGGTCAGGCCCATCTGGGCGAGCTGGTGGTGCTCCAGGTTGTGCTTGCGGGTGTTGATCTCGTCCTCAAGGAGCTTCTCGGGGACCGGGACCTCCACCAGCTCCAGCAGCTTCTCCAGGACGTGCTCCTGGGCCTGCGTGGCCTGGTCGAACTGCTTCATGTTGGCGAGGCGCTTGCGGCTGTCGGCCTTCAGCTCCTCCAGGGTGTCGAACTCGGAGGCGAGCTGCGCGAACTCGTCGTCCAGCTCGGGCAGTTCGCGGGCGGCGACCTGGGTGACCTTGACGGTGACCTCGGCCTCCTTGCCCGCGGCGGAGCCGCCCTTCAGCTCGGAGGTGAAGGTGGCCTCCTCACCGGCGGACAGGCCCTTGACGGCGTCGTCGATACCGTCCAGCAGCTCGCCGGAGCCGATGGTGTAGGAGACGCCGTTGGCGATGCCGTCCTCCAGCACCTCGCCGTCGACCTTGGCCTCCAGGTCGATGGTGACGACGTCGCCGTCCTCGGCGGCGCGCTCGACGGGAGAGGTCGACGCGAAGCGCTCACGGAGCTGCTCCACGGACTTCTCGATGTCCTCGTCCGTCACCTCGACGGCGTCGACCTCGACCTCGATGCCGGAGTAGTCCGGGATCTCCAGGGCCGGGCGGACGTCGACCTCGGCGGTGAAGTTCAGCGTCTCGCCGTCCTTCAGCTCGGTGATGTCGACCTCGGGCTGGCCCAGCGGGCTCAGCTCGGCCTCGTTGACCGCGTCGGTGTAGAACTTGGGCAGCGCGTCGTTGACGGCCTCCTCCAGCACCGCACCGCGGCCGAACCGCTGGTCGATCACGCGGGCGGGGATCTTGCCCTTGCGGAAGCCCTTCACCGTGACCTGCTGGTTGATCTTCTTGTACGCCGCGTCGAGGCTGTCCTTGAGCTCCTCGAAGGGCACCTCGACAGTGAGCCGAACCCGGGTCGGGTTCAGGGTCTCCACGGCGCTCTTCACGGTTCGGTCTCCTTGTGGCTGACTTCTCGGGTTCTGCCGGAGCCCGATGGGTCCGGCGGATTTCGCCGCCCGGAGGAGTACGTAGGCCGAGGGGGCCGGGGACACACGGGCGCGCAGCTTGCATAGTAACCGCAGCCGGTCAGCGCCCCAAAAGGCGATCATCATGACGTCACTGAGCCGGACGTCACGAGCCGGTGGTCGGGGTGGCGGGATTTGAACCCACGGCCTTCCGCTCCCAAAGCGGACGCGCTACCAAGCTGCGCCACACCCCGTCTGGTGCGACACGTAGGGTACATGCCCCGGCCCGATCCGTCGGCCGTGTTCTCCGGGGCGGGACGCGCGGTGCGGCGTGACCCGACTCGTTGGCCTCCGTGGCGGGCGACCCGCTACGATGCCTTCAGTGCCGCGGTCATCGACCTGCGGCGCAGTGTTGCGGGCGTAGCTCAATGGTAGAGCCCTAGTCTTCCAAACTAGCTACGCGGGTTCGATTCCCGTCGCCCGCTCTGGATGCCGAAGGCCCAGGTGAGAGGACGATCTCCTCTTCCTGGGCCTTCTGCCGTTCCCGGGTGACGGTGCGCGGCCACCAGCGGCGTCGGCTCGGGGTGCGGGGTCGGGCCGTCCGGGCCGCCGCGCATGCGGAGCGTCGAAGGCCGTGCACTGGCCGTGAGGCGTAGGGCGAGGTGGACCGCGCCCGTGCCGCCACCGCCGAGGCGACCCTCGGCCCGGTGGCCGACGGCCTCCGGCGCCGCTTCCCGGCGCTCCGGCCCGTTCGGGGCCCTGGGTCCCCGCCGGGTCAGAACCTGATCGAGTCGATGGAGTCCGCTATCGAGTTCAGGAACCGGTTGATCGATGGCGCCATGCCGGTCGAGGCGAGGAAGAAACCGAAGAGGATGGCGACGATGGCCGGGCCGGCCTTGATGTTCCCCCCTCGGATCAACACCACCAGGATGATCGCCAACAGCAGCACCACAGACAGTGAAATGGCCACAACTGATCACACCCTCGGTCGGTCCGCTCTCCCGGCCCGGAGGTACGGCCCGCGCACCCCCGCCAGAACCATCGTGCCACCAACCCGCCCCCGGTATGCGGGTCCTGACGCAACGCCGGACGGGCACACATGCGCGGGACACCTCGCACAGGAATACGACCGGCGACGCGGTCACGAAATCCACACGAATTCACGGGGCTTCGTTTCAATAACCACGCAATGCACGGGACAGGGAATCCACGTACGGGACACAGAGGCGCCGTATGCCCGAATTAGTCTGTATTAATCGGTACATCCGGGGCGAACGGGCGACACCTGTGTGCCCATCATCACGTCGACCAGGATGGCAAGTTCGGCGAATTACGGGGTACCCGCGCGGGATAACCAGGAATGACAGTCCGGGTTTTACGGAATCCCACAGCCGACGCTAGGGTGCCTGAGATGTTCGACGCCGCAACGTCCCCCGGCCACAGCCGCAGGCCGCTCCCCCCGGCACAGCCGCCGGCGCGTGGGGTGCCCGACCGGCCCACCCCGACGCAGGCGCAGGAGCAGTCACGGACCGGCAGACCGGGCAGGCAGCGCGACGCGTTCTTCGACAACGCCAAGTACCTCGCGATCGTGCTGGTGGCCCTCGGACACTCCTGGTCGGCCATCAAGACCGACAACCGGGCCCTCGAAGGCCTGTACAACGTCGTCTACACCTTCCACATGCCGGCGTTCATCGTCATCTCCGGCTACTTCTCCCGCAGTTTCGACATGCGCCCGGACCGGCTGAAGCGGCTGGTCACCGGCATAGCCGTCCCGTACCTGCTGTTCCAGATCGCCTATTCGCTGTTCCGGCGCTACGCGGGCCAGGCCGACGACCCGATCAGTCTCGTCTCCCCGTACTACCTCACCTGGTTCCTGTGCGCGCTGTTCATCTGGCGCCTGACCACCCCCCTGTGGAAGCTGGTCCGCCACCCGCTGCCCCTCGCCCTGGGCATCGCCATGGTCGGATCGGTCACCCCGGGCCTCGACGACAACCTGGACCTCGGCCGCGTCCTGCAGTTCCTGCCCTGCTTCGTCCTCGGCCTGCTGCTGAAGCCCGAGTACTTCGCGCTGATACGCCGGCCCGCGGTGCGGGTGCTGTCCGTACCGGTGTTCGCCGCGGCCCTGGCCGTCGGCTGGTGGACCGTGCCGCGCGTGGACGGCGGGTGGTTCTACCGGCAGAGTTCGGCGCAGGACATCGGTGCCCCCTGGTGGACCGGACCGCTGATGACGCTGGCCATGTTCGGCTGCGCGCTGCTGCTGACCGCCTGCTTCCTCGCCTGGGTGCCGGGCCGCCGGACGTGGTTCACCGCCCTCGGCGCGGGGACGCTGTACGGCTATCTGCTCCACGGCTTCGTGGTCAAGGGCACGCTCTACGCGGGCGGGTTCGACCTCGCCGAGCAGTACGGCGCCCTGGGTACGGTCGCCGTCACCGTCCTCGCGGCCGCCGCCGTCACGGTGCTGTGCACCAAGCCGGTGCAGCGCCTCTTCCGCTTCGCGATGGAGCCGAAGATGGAGTGGGCGTTCCGGGAGGACGCGGCCGAACTGGCCCGCGAACGGCAGAAGCAGCGGGAGACGGTCGGCGTCTAGCCGGCGTCGCTCCCCGCCCGAACCCTCAGGCTTCGAGACCGAGAAGTGCGCGCGTCCTGGCGTACTTCTCGGTCAGCCGGGTCCGGGTCGGCTCGTCGAGCGCCGCGAGCCGCCGCGGGTCGGCGTTGTGCGCCAGGTCGGCCTCCTTCACCAGCAGTGCGCCCGGGGTGGCGAGGATGCGGCGCGCGTACGCCTCCAGTTCCTCCCCGGGGCGCTTGGTGAGGGCGTCCACGATGGCCTTGGTGCGCGGGGTCAGGGCGGCGTCGGCCAGCCACTGACGGCTGAGCGCGTCGTCCTCGACGGCGTCGTGCAGCCAGGCCGCCGCGATCTGCTCCGGGTCACCGCCACGGGCCCGCACTCCCTGGGCGACGGCCGCGAGGTGTTCGGCGTACGGCAGCCCCGCCTTGTCGGTCTGCCCCTCGTGGGCGGCCCGCGCGACGGCCTCGACCTCCGCGAGCGTGAGCTGGGTCATGGCTCCAGTGTCCCCCCGCCCCGCACCCGGCGGCCACCACGGAGGACGGCCGCGGCCCGGCGGGCGGGTCAGCGGCCGTTCGCCGTCGGCTGGCGGCAGATGAGGAGCAGGGCGCGGTCGTCGTTGACATCCTTGGCGACCGCCTCGATGAGGTGCCAGGCGGCGCCGTGGAAGCCGCCGGCCACATAGCGGTCGGCCTCGCCGGTGAGCCGGTCGATGCCCTCCACGATGTCCCGGTCGGAGGTCTCCACCAGTCCGTCGGTGAACAGCATCAGGACGTCACCGGGGCGCAGCGAGCCCTTCACGGGGTCGAACTGGGCGCCGTCGTACACCCCGAGCAGCGGCCCCTCGGCGGCCTTCTCCTCCCAGCGCCCGCTGCCCGCGCTGAGCTGGAGCCCCGGCGGGTGCCCGGCGGAGTACAGCTCGTAGTCCCCGGAGTCCAGGTCCAGGACCAGGTGGATGGAGGTGGCGAAGCCCTCGTCCCAGTCCTGGCGCAGGAGGTAGCCGTTGGCGGCCGGGAGGAAGGCGTGCGGCGGGAGGGAGCCCAGCAGGCCGCCGAACGCGCCGGACAGCAGCAGGGCGCGCGAGCCCGCGTCCATGCCCTTGCCGGACACGTCGGTGAGCACGGCCTCCAGCGTCCGGCCGCCGTTCGTGCGGGCGGCGACGACGAAGTCACCGGAGAAGGACTGGCCGCCCGCCGGGCGCAGCGCCATCTCGTGGTGCCAGCCCTGCGGCAGTTTCGGCAGCTTGCTCTGCACCCGGATCCGCTCGCGCAGGTCGAACAGCATGGTGCCGCCGCGCCGCCAGGGCACGCCGACCCGGCTGCGGAACTGCGCGGTCAGCAGCCCGAAGAACCCGCACGCGGCCACCACCAGGACCACGCCGGGGGTGACCCGGGAGGGGCCCTCGGTGTAGGGGCCGAGCCGTATCGACTCCACGATCAGCGCGGTGGCCGCCGCCGCGTACAGACCGAGCAGGCTCGCCGGGCGCAGCAGCAGGCCGCCGGCGACGATCGGCAGCACCAGGGTGGCCGGGGAACACCACACGGAGTCGAGGAGGGTCATGGTCGCGAGGACCGGGACCATCAGGAGCAGTCCGGCGAAGGCGATCCAGTCGGAGCCGTCGCCGCGGAAGTAGTCCACGGCGCTTCTGCGCAGGCCGACGCGGGCCCGGTGCCACTGCATCTTCCACCGGGCCGTGAACGTCTCGGCCTTCGCGCGCCGCTGTCGTCCTGCTGCCATCAGTTCGCGACCCTATCCAGCGGACCGGCTGCTTGGCACGGGAGGTCCCACTTGTCCCCCTGTGGGATTCCACTTCGCCGCCCGTCGGCAGGTTTCCGGCGGGCCGGACCGGGGGGAAAATCACTGGCTCGCCCCGCTTCGCCCTGATAGGCATGGCGCATGGGGACTGAGAGCGGGACCGAGTTGAGGACGCTGCGCCCGGAGGAGTTCGACCGGTGGTGGGAGCACCTGGTCCGCGCGTTCGGCGGCGGACCGGCCTCCGCCGAGGAACGGGAACTGGACAAGTCGCTCACCGAGTTCGACCGTTCCCTGGCCGCCTGGGACGGGGACGCGCTCGTCGGCACGTCCGGGGCCTTCAGCTTCCGGATGACCGTGCCGGGCGGGGCGGTGGTGCCCACCGCGGGCGTGACGATGGTCAGTGTGTCCGCGACGCACCGGCGGCGCGGGGTGCTGACGTCGATGATGCGGCGGCTGCTGGACGACGCGCGCGCCAAGGGGGAGCCGCTGGCCGCGCTGTTCGCCTCCGAGCCCGCGATCTACGGCCGCTTCGGGTACGGCGCGGCGACCCTCCAGCTCATCGCCGAGATCGACACCGGCCGGGTGACCCTGGCGGTGCCCGAGGGCACCGATGAACCGCGCGTGCGCTACGCGGCGCCCGCCGATGTGCTGGCGGGGTGCGAGGCGGTGTACGCGGCCCTGGTGCCCCGGCGCCCGGGCATGCTGGCGCGGCGCCCCGGCTGGGAGCGGGCCGCGCTGCTCGACCCGGAGAGCGAGCGGGAGGGCGCGTCGGCCCTGCAATGCGTGGTCGCCGAACGGGACGGTGAGATCACCGGGTACGCGCGCTTCCGTACGAAGCTGGGCTGGGGGCGGAGCGGTCACGACGGCACGGTGACGCTGGAGGACCTGGCCGCGCTCGATCCGGCGAGCGAGGCGGCGCTGTGGCGCTTCCTGTTCGGCATCGACCTGATGACGACGCTGAAGGTGCGGGCGCGGCCGGTCGACGACGCCTGGCAGTACCTGGTCTCCGACATCCGCCGCTGCCTGCCGCAGACACGGGACGCCGGGTACGTCCGGCTGGTGGACGTGGGGGCGGCCCTGTCGGCCCGTACGTATCTGACCCCGGTCGACGTCGTGTTCGAGGTCGAGGACGCCTTCAGTCCCTGGAACGCGGGGCGTTGGCGGCTGACCGGCGACCCGAAGGGCGCGTCCTGCGAGCGGACGGCCGACGCGGCCGATCTCGCCCTGTCGGTGCGGGAGTTGGGCGCGGCGTATCTGGGCGGGGTGACCCTGCTGTCGCTGGCGGCGGCCGGACGGGTGCGGGAGCTGCGGCCGGGGGCGCTGACGGAGGCGTCGGTGGCGTTCGGCTCACCGGTGGCCCCGTGGCTGCCCCACGGCTTCTAGGCCGGCGTTTCCCGCGGGCCGGTCAGCGTTTCTGGCAGGCCGGGCACCAGAAGAGGTTGCGGGCGGCGAGGTCGGCGGTGCTGATGCCGCCGCCGCAGATGTGGCAGGGCAGGTTCGCCCGGCGGTAGACGTACACCTCGCCGCCGTGGTCGTCGACGCGGGGCGGTCGGCCCATGGCCTCGGGGGTGTGCTCCGGGCGGACGGTGTCGATCCGGTTGTTCCGGACGCCCTCCCGCATCAGCGCGGCCAGGTCGGCCCAGACCGCGTCCCACTCGGCCGGGGTGATGTCCCGGCCCGCGCGGTAGGGGTCGATGCCGTGCCGGAACAGCACCTCGGCGCGGTAGACGTTGCCGACGCCGGCCACGACCTTCTGGTCCATGAGCAGGGCGGCGATCGTCGTACGGCTGCGGGAGATCCTGCGGTAGGCCGTGCCCGGGTCGGCGTCCGCGCGCAGCGGGTCGGGGCCGAGCCGGCCGTGGACCGCCCGCTTCTCGGCGTCCGTGATCAGGGCGCAGGTGGTGGGGCCGCGCAGATCGACGTACGACGTGTCGTCGGCGAGCCGGAGCCGGACGGTGTCGGCCGGCGGGGGCGCCGGGGCGTCCCCGAAGCCGACCTTGCCGAAGAGGCCGAGGTGGATGTGGACCCAGTCGCTGTCCCGGAAGCCCAGGAAGAGGTGCTTGCCGTGGGGGCTGGTGACGCGGACGGTCCGTCCCGAGAAGCGCTCGGCGTAGTCCTGGGCCAGCCGGTGGATCGTGTGCCCCTCTGGCACGGGTCCCTGTTCCTTCCCGCCCCCTGGGGGGCTCAGTCCTGCTGCGGGTGGTGGGCCGGGATCGGCGGGAGGTCGCCCGTGGCCTCGTACGCCGACAGCATGTCGATGCGGCGGATGTGGCGCTCGTCACCGGAGAACGGGGTGTTGAGGAAGACCTCGATGAACTTGGTCGCCTCCTCCGTGCTGTGCATGCGCGCACCCACGGCCACCACGTTGGCGTTGTTGTGCTGCCGGCCGAGCGTCGCCGTCTCCTCGCTCCAGGCCAGCGCCGCGCGCACGCCCTTCACCTTGTTCGCGGCGATCTGCTCGCCGTTGCCGGAGCCGCCGATCACGATGCCGAGGGCGTCCGGGTCCGCGGCCGTCCGCGCCGCGGCACGGAGGCAGAAGGGCGGGTAGTCGTCCTGGGCGTCATAGATGTGCGGCCCGCAGTCGACGGGCTCGTGGCCGGCGGCCTTCAGCCACTCGACGAGGTGGTTCTTGAGTTCGTAGCCCGCATGGTCGGAGCCGAGATACACGCGCATGCAACGAGTGTGACACGCCCGTATCGGGGCAGCAGCCCCAGGGTGTCGGCGGGCACCCGGGGCGGTAAATGTGAGGCAGGCCATAGATCCTCAAGAGAACCTCAAATAACGATACGGATTCAGAGGTTCCCGAATTCGTTCACCTCGGATTCACTGGACCGACTCGTACACCGCTCGTGCGGGCAGCTCTACCTGGCGCAAAGGAAATCCGTCCATGACCTCTGGTTCGGGCCTCCAAGCAGGACTGAAAAACCGCCATCTTTCGATGATCGCGATCGGCGGCGTCATCGGAGCCGGCCTTTTCGTCGGTTCCAGTTCCGGTATCGCCACAGCGGGACCGGGCATCCTCCTGTCCTACGCCCTCGTCGGCACACTCGTCGTCCTCGTGATGCGCATGCTCGGCGAGATGTCCGCCGCCAACCCGACCTCCGGCTCGTTCTCGGCGCACGCCGACCGCGCGCTGGGCCGCTGGGCCGGGTTCTCCATCGGCTGGCTCTACTGGTTCTTCTGGGTCGTCGTGCTCGCCGTCGAGGCGACCGCCGGCGCCAAGATCCTCGAAGGGTGGATCCCGGCCGTCCCGCAGTGGGGCTGGGCGCTCATCGTGATGACCGTGCTGACCGCGACCAACCTGGTCTCCGTCGGCTCCTACGGCGAGTTCGAGTTCTGGTTCGCCGGGATCAAGGTCGTGGCCATCGGCGCGTTCATCGTCGTCGGCCTGCTGGCCATCTTCGGCGTCCTGCCGGGCGTGCACGCCGACCAGGCGAGCTTCGGCAACCTGACCTCGCACGGCGGATTCCTGCCGCACGGTCCGGGCTCGATCCTCACCGGCGTGCTGCTGGTCGTCTTCTCCTTCATGGGCAGCGAGATCGCCACCCTGGCGGCCGGCGAGTCCGAGGACCCGCAGCGCGCGGTCACCAAGTCCACCAACAGCATCATCTGGCGGATCGGCGTCTTCTACCTGGGCTCGATCCTGATCGTGGTCTCGCTGCTGCCGTGGGACGACGCGTCCATCGCGAAGGACGGCTCCTACGTCGCCGCGCTGAACTCGCTGGGCATCGCGCACGCCGGTCAGATCATGAACTTCATCGTGCTGACCTCGGTGCTGTCCTGTCTGAACTCCGGCCTGTACACGGCCTCGCGCATGGCCTTCTCGCTCGGCCAGCGGGGCGACGCGCCGAAGGCGTTCGCGCGGGTCAACGGGCGGGGTGTGCCGATGGCGGCGATCCTCGCGTCGGTGGTGTTCGGCTTCGTCGCCGTCTTCTTCAACTACCTGTCCCCGGACAAGATCTTCCTCTTCCTCGTCAACTCCTCCGGCGCGGTGGCCCTGTTCGTGTGGCTGGTCATCTGCTTCTCGCAGCTGCGGATGCGGAAGATCATCCAGCGCGAGGCGCCGGAGAAGCTCGTCGTGCGGATGTGGCTGTACCCGTACCTGACCTGGGCGACGGCCGCGCTGATCGTGTTCGTCCTCGGCTACATGCTGACCGACACGGAGCACGACGGCCGCGAGACGGTGCTGCTGTCGCTGCTGGTCGCGGCGATCGTGCTGGTGATCGCCGTGGTGAAGGAGCGGATCCGGGCCGGCCGCCCGGCCCCCGCGACCGAGGCCCCGGCCGACAAGGTGTCCATCGGCTGATCCGGCCCGGCACGGCCGCACGACCTGGCCGCATGACCTGACGGGAACTGTCAGGTCATGCGGCCATGCCGCGTTCCATGACGCACGGGCTGCCCGGCGGCTACGAGGGCGGGCCACTGGTGACGACGAAGCGGCTGGACGGGATCACCATCGAACCCGGGACGCGCACGGTCCGGGTTCGGGCCGGGGTGCGCTGGGGGCAGGCGGTCCAGGCGGCCGAGCCGTACGGGCCGGCGCCGCGAAGGGGGGCACCTCCCACGCGTTGAGCGGTGGGGGAGGCTCCGCGCCGGGCGTGGGAGCCGTGTCGTAGACCCCGGGCGGCGGGCTCGGCATCCTGGCGGTTCCTGGTGCGGGTGCTGGCTGCCGGGGACCGGGAGCGGGCGCGGACCGTGCCGGACCCGGCGTTCGCGCCGCCGGCCGACGACACGCTCGGCCCGTCGCTCGACTTCGCCTTCGGCGCGGGCGGCCGGGGTGCGGGGCTGTACGACGCCGGAACGCGGAAGAGGTTCGCCGGGGTGAAGGAGACCTTCGCCCCGGCGAACCTCTTCCGCGGGAACTACGGCGTCAGCGCTTGTTGACCAGCTTCCAGGCGGTGGGCAGCACGCCCATCGCCAGGGCGGCCTTGAGGGCGTCACCGATCAGGAACGGGGTGAGGCCGGCCGCGACGGCCTGGGAGGCGGACAGGTGGGCGGCCAGGGCCAGGTAGGGGACGCCGACCGCGTAGACGACGGCCTCGCCGAGGATCATCGTGCCGGCCATGCGCAGCGGGGAGCGGTCGGCGCCGCGCCGGGCCAGGGCGCCGACGAGGGCGGAGGCGAGCAGCATGCCGAGGACGTAGCCGAAGGAGACCATGCCCGCGCCGGAGGCGCCCTGCGCGAACCACGGCACGCCCGCCACACCGGCGACCGCGTACAGCGCGAGGGAGAGGAAGCCGCGGCGGGCGCCGAGCGTGGTGCCGACGAGCAGCGCGGCGAAGGTCTGGCCGGTCACCGGCACCGGGGAACCGGGCACCGGCACGGAGAGCTGGGCCGCGAGACCGGTGAGCACCGCGCCGCCGACGACGAGGGCGACGTCACGGACGCGGGACGCGGGCAGCAGGTCGGCGAGGACGGCGCCGGGGCGGGCGGTGGCGGTGGCGGTGCTCATGGGGACTCCGCGGGTGACGGGGACATGCTGGGACAGGGTGACGCTATCCGAGCCGCCCGCGGCCGATCACCGTCAGTGCCCGACAAAGGGCGGAACGAGAGCTTCGTGGGCTCCGGACAAAGAGTGCCGGTTACACCGGCGGAGGGGTGACCCTGATCACTGAGGCAGGGACGTTTCGCTCACGTGAAGCGGATGCGGACGGAACTGTGCGGTCTCACCAAACGAACCCTGCTCACCTGGTCGGATTCCTTCCCGCCCCCGGCGTCGGTGACCGAGCACTGTGCCCGGCGCGCCGAGCGGGGCCCGATCCGGGAGTCGGCCGCGCCCCGCGGCACGAACGGACCGGCCCGGCCTGGGTCAGGGCGGGAGCCGCCGAAGACCCCGCGGGTCTGCTCGCCGGGGTGCCGGGCCGGCGCGGGAACCGCTCGACGTCCGCACCTGCCCGCCGGTCCAGGCCCGAGCCGCTGCCCGTGGGTGGGCGGGTGCCGCAAGCTCCTGAACCTGCTCCAGGCGTACCGAGGGCAAGGAGAGCCCCACTCGATCGAGGGCGACGCGTCGCACTCCCGCCCATGGTCGTGTAACCGTGGGTTCACCCTGCGTACCCCGGGCGTCCGGATGATGGGCGGGCCTGTCGTGCGCGTGGGCGGGCCGCCCAGACTGGCGGGGTTTTTGCCCGCTCATCGCACTGGGAGAGCCGCCCCCCATGCCCAGCAGCACGACCACTCAGACGCCGCCGCAGCAGCGGGCGGACGCCTCCCTCTCCCATGGCCTCAAGCAGCGCCATCTGTCGATGATCGCCCTGGGCGGGGTGATCGGCGCGGGCCTCTTCGTCGGCTCCGGCGCGGGCATCGCCGCCGCCGGCCCGTCCATCGTGATCGCCTACACCCTCTCCGGCGTGCTGGTGATGCTGGTGATGCGGATGCTCGGCGAGATGTCGGCCGCCTACCCCTCCTCGGGCTCCTTCTCGGCGCACGCCGAGCGGGCGATCGGCCCCTGGGCGGGCTTCGCCGCGGGCTGGTCCTTCTGGGTCCTGCTCTGCACGGCGGTGGGCCTGGAGGGCATCGGCGCCGCGAAGATCGTCCAGGGCTGGCTGCCGGGCACCCCGCAGTGGATGTGGGTCGCGCTGTTCATGGTCGTCTTCTGCGGGGCGAACCTGGCCGCCGTGAAGAACTTCGGCGAGTTCGAGTTCTGGTTCGCCGCGCTGAAGGTGGGCGCGATCAGCCTGTTCCTGATCCTGGGCGGGCTGGCCATCGCGGGCGTGCTGCCCGGCACCGACTCCCCCGGCACGTCGAACCTGACCGACTTCCTGCCGCACGGCAGCGAGGGCCTGCTGGTCGGCCTGCTCGCCTCGGTCTTCGCGTACGGCGGTCTGGAGACGGTCACCATCGCGGCGGCCGAGTCGGAGGACCCGGTGCGCGGTGTCGCATCCGCCGTCCGCACGGCGATGTGGCGGATCGCCCTGTTCTACATCGGCTCGATGGCGGTCGTCGTCACCCTCGTCCCCTGGAGCTCCGCGGAGGTCGTGGCGAAGGGCCCGTACGTCGCCACCCTCGACCACCTGGGCATCCCCGGCGCGGGCCAGCTGATGAACGTGGTCGTCCTGGTCGCCCTGCTGTCCGCGATGAACGCCAACATCTACGGCTCCTCGCGCATCGCCTACTCCCTGGTAGAGCGCGGCCAGGGCCCGAGGGCGCTGGCCAGGCTGTCCGGCGGGGTCCCGCGCGCCGCGGTCCTCACCTCCTGCTTCTTCGGCTTCGTGTGCGTGCTGCTCAGCTACTGGCGCCCGGACGACGTCTTCCCCTGGCTGCTGAACATGATCGGCGCGGTCATCCTGGTCGTCTGGATCTTCATCGCGGTCTCCCAGCTGCTGCTCCGCCGCCGCATCGAGCGCGAGACCCCCGAGAAGCTGGTCGTGCGCATGTGGGGCTTCCCCTGGCTGACCTGGGTCGCCCTGGCCGGCATGGCCGCGATCTTCGTCCTGATGGCCCGCGAGCCGGACACCCGCGTCCAGCTCTACTCGACGGGCGGGATGACGCTGGCCCTGGCGGCGGTGGGGTACGTCTGGCAGCGGGCGCGGGCCGGGCGCTGACCGCCGTACCCCGGACGAGGCCCCCACGTGCGACACGTGGGGGCCTTTCTGTTGCCCCGAGGTTGTTGTTGCTAGCGTGTAGTTGCAAGATACTTGCAATAAGGTTCCGGAGGGGATCACCCATGCCCGTCTACACGCTGCCCGACCTGCCCTACGACTACGCGGCGCTCGCGCCCGTGATCAGCC
Organism: Streptomyces olivaceoviridis; assembly: GCF_014650115.1. Classification (GTDB taxonomy): domain Bacteria; phylum Actinomycetota; class Actinomycetes; order Streptomycetales; family Streptomycetaceae; genus Streptomyces; species Streptomyces olivaceoviridis. The sequence goes on from NZ_BMUI01000001.1 coordinate 427,483, forward strand.
CCGAGATCATCGAGCTGCACCACGACAAGCACCACGCGGCCTATGTGAAGGGCGCGAACGACACGCTGGAGCAGCTCGCCGAGGCGCGGGACAAGGAGTCGTGGGGCTCGATCAACGGCCTGGAGAAGAACCTGGCGTTCCACCTGTCCGGGCACATCCTGCACTCGATCTACTGGCAGAACATGACGGGCCCGAAGGACGGCGGCGGCGAGCCGCTGGCCGCCGACGGCGTGGGCGGGCTGGCCGAGGCGATCAAGGAGTCCTTCGGCTCCTTCGCCGCCTTCAAGACGCAGCTGTCCAAGGCCGCCGCGACCACCCAGGGCTCCGGCTGGGGCGTCCTCGCCCACGAGCCGCTGAGCGGGCGGCTGGTCGTGGAGCAGGTCTACGACCACCAGGGCAACGTCGGCCAGGGCTCCACCCCGATCCTGGTCTTCGACGCCTGGGAGCACGCCTTCTACCTCCAGTACCGCAACCAGAAGGTCGACTTCGTCGAGGCCATGTGGCGGGTCGTCAACTGGCAGGACGTGGCGAAGCGGTACGAGGCGGCGAAGGCCCGCGCGAACGTGCTGCTCCTGGCCCCCTGAGAACGTCCTGCCTCGTGATCGTCTTCTCACCCTTCACGACGGCGGGCGGATGAGAGAAGACCCCCGTGAGGACGTGACTCACGGGGGTCTTCCCTTGCGCGGCGCCGGGGGTTAGCGGCGCCGAGGGTTACAGGTTGCTGAAGTCCGGGCCCTGGGTGCGGGTCCGCTTGATCTCGTAGAAGCCCGGTACCGAGGCCACGGCGATCGTGCCGTCCCACAGGCGGGCCGCCTCCTCGCCCTTCGGGGCGGGGGTGACGACCGGGCCGAAGAAGGCGATCTGCTCGCCGTCGGGGCCGGGCACCGCGATGACCGGGGTGCCGACGTCCTGGCCGACCTTCTCGATGCCCTCCTTGTGGGAGGCGCGCAGCTCGGGCTCGTACGGGGTGGAGTCCCAGTGGTCCATGAGGGACTCGGGCAGCCCCACGTCCTTCAGGGCGGCGGCCACGGCCGGCTTCTCCGGGCCCTCGCCCTGGTTGTGGATGCGGGTGCCGAGCGCGGTGTAGAGGTCGCCGAGCACCTCGGCGCCGTGCTCCTGCTGGGCCGCGATGACGACGCGGACCGGCCCCCACGCCTTGGTCGCGAGCATCTCGCGGTACTCATCGGGCAGCTCGTCGAGCCTGTTCTCGTTGAGCACGGCGAGACTCATCACATGCCAGCGGACCTCGATGTCCCGGACCTTCTCCACCTCCAGCACCCAGCGGGAGGTCATCCAGGCCCAGGGGCACAGCGGGTCGAACCAGAAGTCGACGGGGGTCTTCTCCGACATGTCTCTCCTCGTGGGGAACCCTTTCTGAGGGAAACGCCGCCGCCGGCCGCGCCATTCCCCGTCACCCCTGTCAGGAGCACATGGCAGGATCGGTGCTGTTCAGCCGCCATCCACGCGATCACGAGGGAGTGCCGTCCGTGCCCGGTGAGAATCTGTCCCGCGACGAGGCCCGGGAGCGGGCCGCACTGCTGTCCGTCGACGGCTACGAGGTGTCCCTGGACCTGCGGTCCGCCGTCGGCGACGCGGGCGGCGAGCCGCGCACGTTCCGCTCGGTGACCACCATCCGCTTCCGCTGCAACGAGCCGGGCGCCTCCAGCTTCGCCGATCTGGTCGCGCCGAGCGTGACGTCCGTGTCGCTCAACGGGCGGGACCTGGACCCGGGCGAGGTGTTCGACGGCTCCCGGATCCTGCTGGAGGACCTGGCCGCGGAGAACGAGCTGGTGGTGTACGCCCAGTGCGCCTACTCCCGCACCGGCGAGGGCCTGCACCGCTTCGTCGACCCGGAGGACGGCGAGGTCTACCTGTACACGCAGTACGAGCCGGCCGACGCCCGCCGCGTGTTCGCCAACTTCGAGCAGCCGGACCTGAAGGCGCCGTACCGCTTCGAGGTGCGGGCGCCGGAGGGCTGGACGGTGTGGAGCAACGGCGTCGGCGAACTCGCCGACGGGGTCTGGCGGTTCGCGGAGACGAAGCCGATCTCGACGTACATCACGTGCGTGGTGGCGGGCCCGTACCACTATGTGACGGACACCTACACCCGGACCTTCGAGGACGGCACGAAGCTGGAGATCCCGCTCGGCGCGATGTGCCGCAAGGGTCTCGCGCCGCACTTCGACGCGGACGACGTGTTCCTGGTGACCAAGCAGGGCCTGGACTTCTTCCACGACCACTTCGACTACCCGTACCCGTTCGGGAAGTACGACCAGGCGTTCGTGCCGGAGTACAACCTGGGCGCGATGGAGAACCCGGGCCTGGTGACCTTCCGCGAGGAGTACATCTTCCGCGGGAAGGTGACGCAGGCGTCGTACGAGGCGCGGGCCAACGTCATCCTGCACGAGATGGCGCACATGTGGTTCGGCGACCTGGTCACCATGGAGTGGTGGGACGACCTGTGGCTCAAGGAGTCCTTCGCGGACTTCATGGGCACCTTCGCGAACGTGGGCGCGACCCGCTTCCAGGACGCGTGGATCACCTTCGCCAACCGCCGCAAAGCCTGGGCGTACCGCGCGGACCAGCTGCCGTCCACGCATCCGATCACGGCGGACATCCGTGACCTGGAGGACGCCAAGCTGAACTTCGACGGCATCACCTACGCCAAGGGCGCCTCGGTGCTGAAGCAGCTGGTGGCCTACGTCGGCCAGGACGCGTTCCTGGAGGGCTCCCGGCGGTACTTCAAGCGCAACGCGTACGGCAACACGCGCCTCGGCGACCTGCTGTCGGTGCTGGCGGAGACCAGCGGCCGGGACATGACGGCGTGGGCGGCGTCGTGGCTCCAGACGGCCGGGGTGAACTCGCTGACCCCGCAGGTGCTGCTGGACACCGAGGGCGGCCGGATCGCCGAGCTGGCGATCCTCCAGGAGGCCCCGGAGTCGCACCCGGAGCTGCGCCCGCACCGGATCGCGGTGGGCCTGTACCGGCGTACGCCCGAGGGCGCGGTGGAGCGGTACGCGCGCGTGGAGACGGACGTGCACGAGCCGCGCACGGTCGTGGCGGAGCTGGCGGGCGCCGAGGCACCGGAGCTGGTGCTGGTCAACGACGACGACCTGACCTACTGCAAGGTCCGGTTCGACGAGACCTCGCTGGTCACGCTGCGGACGCACCTGGGCGCGCTCACCGATCCGCTGGCCCGCGCGCTGTGCTGGTCGGCGCTGTGGAACATGACCCGGGACGCGCTGCTGCCGGCGCGGGACTTCGTCGATCTGGTGCTGCGCTTCGCGGGCCGCGAGTCGGACATCGGGGTGCTCCAGATGCTGCACGCCTGGGCGAACTCGGCGCTGGCGCACTACGCGGCGCCGGACTGGCGGGAGACCGGCGGGGAGCTGCTGGCCGAGGGGGCGCTGCGGGAGCTGCGGGAGGCGGAGCCGGGCAGCGAGCACCAGCTCGCGTGGGCGCGCTTCTTCGCGTCCGTGGTGACCGCCGAGCCGGACCTGAAGCTGCTGACGGACCTGCTGGACGGCACGGTCGAGATCGACGGGCTTGAGGTGGACCAGGAGCTGCGCTGGGCGTTCCTGGAGCCGCTGGCCGCGCACGGGGCGGCGGACGAGTCGGTGCTGGCGGCGGAGCTGGTCCGGGACGACACGGCGTCCGGCAAGCGGCACCAGGTGCGCTGCCTGGCCGCGCGGCCGTCGGCGCCGGTCAAGGCGCAGGCGTGGGCGCAGGTGGTGGAGTCCGACGCGCTGTCGAACGCACTGGTGGAGGCGACGATCTCGGGCTTCCAGCAGCCGTCGCAGCGGGAGCTGACCGCGCCGTACGCGCAGCTGTACTTCGCGGCGATCGAGCGGGTGTGGCGCGAGCGGTCGATCCAGATCGGCATGGACGTGGTGCGGGGTCTGTTCCCGGCGTACCAGGACCGGCCGGAGACGCTGGACGCGACGGACGCGTGGCTGGAGGCGCACCGGGACGCGGCGCCGGCGCTGCGCCGGCTGGTGCTGGAGGCGCGGGACGACCTGGCGCGGGCGCTGCGCGCGCAGGAGTGCGACGCGGCGGCCGGCCGATGAGCTTTGGCCTGAGCTTGCCCGGCCGGTGACCGTTACGAAATTCGGGCAAACATAGCCGTAACCCCTGGTCCGCACCCGATCGGACCAGGGGTTTTGCTTTCCTACTCGGCATCCGAACACCTGACCTTTAGTCCCGCCTTGTCCGCATTTCTCGACGGGCGTGTAACAGCGGTTACGGTCCGGACCGGGCGCGGGAATCCCGAGGCCATGACCCACAACATCCCGCTCTCCCCCCGCCCCCTCCGCCACCTCGCCGACGTCCACCGCCGCGTCCTGACGGCCGCCCAGCTGCGCGCCCACGGCGTGACGCCGGCCGAGCTGACCGAGCGGTGCCGGCCCGACGGCCCCTGGCGGGAACTGCTCCCGCACGTGATCCTGCTGCACTCCGGCCCGCCCACCGGCGAGGAGCGGCTGCACGGGGCCCTGCTGTACGCGGCCCGCGCGACGGAGCCGGGCGTCCCGGTCCAGCCGACGGCCGGGAGCCCGCACCGGCCGCTGTACCAGGAGGCGGTGCTCACCGGACTGGCGGCGCTGGCCCTGCACGGCTTCTCGTCCACCCCGCCGCCGACCGCCCTGGACCACGTGGACGTCCTGGTCCCGCGCCGGCGCCGGCTGCGCTCCACCCGCTACGTCCGCGTCCTGCGCACCTGCGACCTGCCCGTCCCGCAGACGGTGACCGGGCTGCCGGTGGCGCCGGTGCCCCGGGCGCTGGCGGACGCGGTGGCGGAGCTGAGGGACGCGGAGGCGGTACGGCGGCTGCTGACCGAGGCGGTGCGCGGCGGCCACTGCGAACCGGCGGCGGTCGTCCGGGAGCTGACCCTCGCCAAGCTGCTGACCCGCCCGCACGTGGTGGACGCCGTGGACGCGCTGCTCGCGGAGGGCCGCTCGATCGCCGAGGACCGCCTGTACCGGATGGTCCGCGAGTACGGCCTGCCCGACCCGGTCTGGAACGTCGACCTGCGCCTGCCCGGCGGCCCGCACCTGGGCGGCCTGGACGCCTACTGGCCGGACCAGGCGGTCGCCGTCGAACTGGACACGCGCGCGCCCCGGCGAGGCCACCGGCAGGACCAGGGACAAGGCCAGGGCCAGGGCCAGGGCCAGGGCCAGGGGCAGGGGCAGGGGCAGGACGACGACGCGCTGTGGTCCGAGTACGCCCGCAAGCGCGAGCTCCTGGAACGACTCGGCATCACGGTCGTGTACATCACGCCCAGGAAGCTGCGGGACTCCACGGAGCAGCAGGCCGCCGTGGTGCGGACCGCGCTGATGGCGTCCGGGGACCGCGACCCGGCGGCGTACGTCGTGGTGCTGCCCCGCTAGCGACGGTCCGCCCGCTCCTCCAGTTTTCCTGCGCCGACCGGGTGAGCGGTCACCGGAACGGACGCGCAGGGCGGGCGGGGCGGGGGCGGGCCACGGTAGAGGAGAGTCATGAGACACCCCCGAATAGCGGCAGGCGCGTGCTCCCTCCTCCTCGCGGCCGCGTGCGCGTTCGCCGATCCGGCGACGGCGCAAGTGGCGCCCCGCACCACGGCCGGCGGCTACGTGGCCCTCGGCGACTCCTACTCCTCCGGTGCCGGAGCCGGTGACTACCTGGACTCCGGCAAGGAGTGCAAGCGCAGCAACCGGGCCTTCCCCGTGCTGTGGGCCGAGGCCCACGCGCCGGCGTCCTTCACCTTCGCCGCGTGCAACGGCGCCGGCGCCGACGACGTCCTGGCCGACCAGCTCGGCCACCTCAGCCCGCGCACCGGGCTGGTCACGCTCACCGTCGGCGGCAGCGACTCGGGCTTCGTCTCCGTCATCGCGAACTGCGCGCTGGGCGGCGCCAAGGGGTGCCTGTCCGCCGTCTCCCGGGCCCGCACCACGATGGACGGGTCCCTCTCGGGCAGCCTCGACCGGCTCTACTCGGCCATCCGGGACCGGGCCCCCGCCGCCCGCGTCGTGGTCCTCGGCTACCCGCACCTGTACCACCTCCAGGGCGCCTGCGCGCTGGGCCTCCCGGACAGCGAACGCGCCACGCTGAACGACGCCGTGGACCACCTCAACGCCGTGATCGCCCGGCGCGCCACCGCCCACGGGTTCACCTTCGCCGACGTCACCGCCGCCTTCGCCGGGCACGAGATCTGCTCGTCCCGGCCCTGGCTGCGCGGTGTCGACGTGCTGGCGATCACCGAGTCGTACCACCCGACGGCACCGGGGCAGTCCCTCGGCTACCTCCCGGTGCTCACCCGGGTGTCGTGACCGCTACAGCGGCTCGGGCAGGCGCGAGGCCTCGGTGTGCACGCCGTCGAGCAGGGCGGCGTACGCCGCGATCATGCGCGTACGGCTGAAGCGTTCGCGGCTCGCCGCCAGCGCCGGGGCCAGTACGGCGCGGTCGGCGACCGCCGCCGACCAGGCCAGGGCGATGGCCTCGGGGTCCTGCGGGGTCACGAACCCGTGGCCCCGGACGATCCGCGCGCTGTCGCCCACGTCCGTCGTCACCGGGACCGCGCCGCACATCATGCCCTCGATCAGGCACAGCGGCGCCGCCTCCCCGGAGGCGGAGGTGAGGGCGACGACGTCGGCGGCGGCGTACACGGTCTCCATGTCATGGCGTACGCCGAGCAGGCGCACCCGCTCCGCGAGGTGCCGGTCGGCGCCGAACGCGATCTCGATGTCGGCCCACAGCGCCGGGTTGGCGCCGTTCATGCCCGCGCCGCACATCAGCACGTGCCCCTCGGGCTCGCGGGCGAGCCAGGCGCGGGCGGCGCGCAGGAAGAGCGGGACGTTCTTCATCGCGGCGTAGCGGGCCGCGAAGACGGTCACCGGTGCGGGGGCCGGGATGCCCAGCGAGGCGCGCAACGCCGCGCGGGCCGCCGGGTCCGGACGGAAGCGGAGCAGGTCCACCCCGTTGGGGATGACGTGCAGCAGCTCGCGCGGGACGCCGGCCGCCGCGTAGGCGTCCCGCGTGGACTCGGCGCAGCACACGCAGGCCACCACGGTGCCGTCGGCGATGGCGGCCTTCAGCTCGGCCAGCGCCGGGCCCTGGTTCTCCGGGTCGGAGCGGTGCAGGCAGACCACCACCGGGCGGCGGGGCAGCCCGGCCTGGTCGATCAGTGCCAGCGGCTGCTCCTTCAGCGACAGGATCACGTCCGCCGCGGCCATGGACCGCGCGGTTTCGGCCAGCTCGGGCCCGCTGAAAACGTTCGCCGCGACCGTGCCGTCCACCAGCCCCGCGGTGCGGCCGAGCGAGGTGACGCCGACCCCGCCGGCGGTCAGCGCCCGGTAGCAGGCGTCGTCCTCCATGCGCTGCCGGGTGGCCTCGCGGTGGACCTCGCCGTGGATGCTGAGTACCTGGTGGGACTGGCCGCCCTCGGCCAGTCCCAGAACGACGTCGGAGTGCACGATCCGGGCCCCTCCGGAGAAGAAACCCTCGTAGACCGACAGCACACGCAGTCCGTGCCTCGCGCGCACACGACCACCCGCCTCGCACAAAAATCGAGCCATCCCCGTGAACAGCGGGTTAGCCGATATGAGGCGGTACGGACATTGCGCGCGAATGAACGCGGGACTACGCGGACGAAACGTTGGCTAACAGAATTCCTTCTCCAGCACGTCCCTCGTGTCCCCGGCCCAGTCCCCGTTGAGGTTGACCGCCACGGAGTGCCGGCCGTCCGCCGTCGATGCCGCCTCGGACACCGAGCCGTGGATGCCGCCGTCGTGTCCCCAGACGCGCACGCCGCAGGTCAGCCGGGTGTTCATGAGGCCGAGCCCGTACCGGATCCGAGGGGCGTCGGCCTCGGTGGCCACCGTGGTCTTCATCTCCTTCAGCTGCCGGGCCGGGAGCAGCTCGCCACCGAGCAGGGCGCCGTAGAAGCGGGACAGGTCGGCGGAGTCCGAGATCATCTCTCCGGCGGAGGAGGCGATGGACGGGTTGAGCTCCGTGACGTCGTACGCCGGGCCGCCGGGGACCGCGAACGTCGAGTACGCCCTGCTGCTCGGCCGCGGCAGGGTGACCCGGGTGCCGGGCACGGAGGTCGCCCTCAGGCGCAGCGGGGCGATGATCCGGCGGTTGATCTCGGTGGCGTACGGCCGGCCCGTGACCTTCTCGATCACCATCCCGGCGACGACGTAGTTGGTGTTGGAGTACCGCCAGGAGGTGCCCGGCGCGAAGTCCGGCGCGTGCCGCATGGCGAGGTCCACCAGGTCCCGCGGGGTGAGGGTGTCGAAGCGGTGCCGGAAGAAACCGTCCTGGGTGAAGTAGGCGCTGCGGAAGCCGGGGTCGGCGAGGTAGTCGTGGATGCCGCTGGTGTGGTTCAGCAGTTGCCGGACGGTGATCCGGCGGCCGTCGTGGCCGTGGCCGCGGACCACGCCCGGCAGCCACCGCTCCACCGGGTCGTCGAGCGAGACCCGGCCCTCCGCCTCCAGCTGGAGCAGGACGGTGGCGACGAAGGTCTTGGTGATGCTGGCGACGCGGAAGCGGTCGGCGGGCGAGCGCGGCTCGCCCGTGCGGGTGTCGCCCACGCCGGCGGTGGCGGACCAGACGCCGTGGCCGTCGCGCGCGGTGACGGTCGCGCCGGGGGCACCGGCCTCGACCGCCGCCTCGACGGCCTCGCGGGTGCGCTCGTGGGGTGCGGGACCGGCCGCGACGGCCGGCCCCGCGAGGGCTGCGGCAAGGAGCAGGGCGGTGCCGCCCACCAGAGCTGTGCGTGCGCGCATGTCTTCCCCAACCTGTGGTGTGCCGGTGCGGTCGGGGGAAGGGACCCGGGAGCGTTGTGCGAAGGTTGCCCGGGTGTACTCCGGTTGAGTGAATATCAGCCCTTCTTCAGCACCAGCTCGGTGTTCCTGTCGGCCGCCTTGCCCGCGAAGGTCTTGCCGGCGCCGGGCGCGTTGAAGGACAGCTCGCGGTAGAGGGCGGCGAGGCCGGTCTGCGAGAGGTCCGCGAAGTCGGTGCGGTGCGGGGCCGCGGACTCGATGAGGGTGGTGAAGACGGAGAGCGTGCCGTCCTTGTTGTCGACCAGCTCGACGATGCGGGCGAGCTGGGGGTAGTCGATGTGCGAGGCGGTGGAGACCTCCCAGAAGGAGCGCCCGCCGGAGGCCGCGTGCGGGGTGATGATGTTCTTGTGGACGTGGCCGTTCACCCAGGCGAGCACATTGCGGTGCCGGGAGAGGAGGGCCACCAGTTCCTCGCCGGTGTGCCGGCGCTCGCCGGGGCGGGCCGGGTCGGGGCGGGTGTTGGTCATGGTCTTGCTGGTGTGGTGGCTGAAGACGACGGCGTAGGAGTCCTTGTGGTCCGTCAGGGTCTTGTCCAGCCACTTCAGCTGGGCGGTGCCGAGGGAGCCCTCGAAGTGGCCGCCGGCGTCGTTGGTGTCGAGGCTGATCCCGATGACGTCGTCGGAGACCCGGAAGGAGTAGTACTGGGTCCCGGCGTCGAGGTTCGCGGAGGAGTAGCCGTGCCCGACCGGGCCGACGCCCTGGTGGGCGGGGTCGAGGTGGGCCTTGAGGTAGTCGGCGGGCGTGTACGGTGCCCGCTTCTCGTCGGGGGTGACGGCACGCATGGCACGCGCGTGCGCCTTGAGGAAGTCCCGGTAGCCGGCGCCCCGCGGGTCCCGGGCGTTCTTGTTGGTGTCCCGGAACTTCTCCGCCTCTGCGGCGGCCACGGTCATCAGCTTCCTGCCGCCGATGGCGGCCTCGGCCAGGTAGGGGTCGCCGTGGGAGCCGTAGACGCCGAGCTGGAGCATGTCGTGGTTGCCGACGGTGGAGTACCAGGGCAGCTTGAGGCCGGGGCTGCGCACCTCGCGGATCGCGGCGGCCAGGAAGCCCTCCAGGTGCGGGAAGCCGAGCGCCTTGTCGTGGTCGCGCAGGACGGCGTCGGGCTGCCAGTACAGCTTCAGACCGCTGTTCTGCACGCCTTCGTAGTGCGCCGGGTCGCCGGAGTTCGGGGTGAAGCGGCCACCGCTCATCACCTTCATGTACCACTCCAGCTCGCACCGCGCGTTGTTGTCGGTGTTGTCGCCGGTGGTCATGACGAAGTGGAGCGGAGCGCCGGTGACGGGCCCGCCGCGCAGCGCGTTGACCCGTTCGACGAAGGCGATGGCACCCTGCACGGTCAGCGCCTCCTGCGGGCGCCAGGCGTGCGGGTCGGCGGCGCGCACGAACTCGGCGCGCAGGGGGTGCTGCACATCCGTCAGGTGCATGTCAGTGAATTGCACGAACGCGGCGAGGGTCTTGCGGCGGCTCGCGCGGCCGGCCTTGGGCGTGGCCAGCTCGCCGCGCACGACCCGCTTCCAGCCGGGACCGTCGCCGAGGCGGCGGTAGCCGGAGCTGTTGCGGGGGGCGGCGACGGAGGCGAGTGTCGTGCCCTTGGTGTAGGGGGCGAGCGGGGCGGCGGCGGCCCGCCCGCTGTGGGCGACGGGCTCCTCGGCGGCGGTGACGGCCTCGCCGTCGGCCGGGCGCAGGGCGTAGCCGACACCCGCGGAGAGCGAGACCGCTCCGGCGGCGGCGAGGACGGTACGGCGGTTGACCCCCGGGACGGAGGTGGCGACAGAGCGTATGCGCGACATGCGCGGTCTCCCCGAGTGCGAACGCGTCGGCAGTGGTCGCGGGCCGTCACGGACGCGAACGCCCCGCTCACTGTGGATCGTTGGCACCGGGGATGACCTGCGCGTGAACGCGGCGGCAACGCGCGGCGCCAATCACCGTACGTGGATCACGGGTCACCGGGCGCGGTCATGGAGCGGATCACCGGTCGACCGGCACCGGTCACTCCTCGTTCAACTGCCGGGGCAGGGGAAGGCCCTCCAGGTGTCCGTGCGGCGGCTGTTCGCGCCACAGCCGCAGCGCGGTGTCGACCAGCCGCACCCGGGTCAGCCCGGGTACGGCGTCGAGGTCCTGCCAGGCGGCGAGGTCGGTGGAACCGCCCACCTCGTAACGGAGTTCGCCGCCGACGACCTCACCCGTGTAGAGGATGCGCACCCCGTGGTGGTCGGTGCGGCGGCGCGGGCGCCCGCTGGGGAAGACATGGCGGGAGGAGTCGATGCCGAGGAGGCCGGTCACCTCGATGCGGTAGCCGGTCTCCTCGCCGACCTCACGGCGGACGGTGTCGTACGGGTCCTCGCCGTGCTCCATGCCGCCGCCGGGCAGCACCCACTCGGGCGTGCCGTCCGCTGCCGGCGAGCGGGCGAGCAGAAGCTGTCCGTCGCGGACGCACACGGCGTAGGCCGCCACCCTCAATTTCCGTCGCATGGACGGACGTTAGCGCGCGGTGCCCCGGGCCGGCGGGCGAATATCCCACGGCATTCCGCCCGTTCGAAGGAGGGTTGAGCTGATTCCGGGCCATAACGGCTTGATTCGCTCATTTCCCATCGCGGGTTTTCCCCATACCTTGATTTCGATTCGGTCAACGGTCCCCAAAATCGCACCCCTTCGGTCAGGCTGAGCGCTCCCGTCCGCTCGTTCCTTGACCTGAGGGATGCCGATGATCCACACGCCCGAGCGTGATCCGATACCCGGTCCGAGACGCCTGGCCCGCATAGCCGTGGCCGTGGGCGTCGTGGCCGCCCTCTCCGCGGCGGGGCCGGTGCCCCTGGCCCTCGCCGCGGACCCGGCCCCCGCCCCGGCCGCCGATCCCGCCGTCAAGTCCGCCCACGACAAGCTCGGCTCCGACGACGCCGCCCTGCTCGCCGAGGCCAAGGCCGACGGCGACAAGAGCGTGACGATGATGATCGCGACCTCGCCCGGGAAGACCGAGCAGGTCGCCGCGGAGCTGGACGCGGTCGACGGCGGTCTGGTGGGCCGTACCGACGACGAGCTCGGTTACGTCCGCGCCACCGTCCCCACCAGCCGGGCGGACTCGGCGATCGCCGCCGCCGTGAAGCTCTCCTCCGTCCAGGCCATCGACCTGCGGCAGGAGATCCCGCTGGACGACCCGGCGCCCAGCGGCGCCACGTCCTCCTCCGCTGCCGCCACGTACCCGGCGCCGGGCAGGAACACCCCCGCCGAGAACCCGTACAACCCGTCCTTCGAGACCGGTGCCGTCGACTTCGTCGAGGACCACCCGAAGGCGGACGGCCGCGGCATCACCATCGGCATCCTGGACTCCGGCGTCGACCTCGGCCACCCGGCCCTGCGGAAGACCACCACCGGCGAGCGGAAGATCGTCGACTGGGTGACCGCGACCGACCCGGTCGTCGACGGCGACGGCACCTGGCGGCGGATGACCACCGGCGTCTCCGGCCCGTCCTTCTCCATCAGCACCGCCTCGCAGGGCACCGAGAAGTTCACGGCGCCCGAGGGCTCGTACAAGTTCAACTACATGTACGAGTCCGCCACCGCGGGCGGCGACGAGAAGGGCGACCTCAACCGGGACGGTGACACCACCGACGCCTGGGGCGTGCTCTACGACCCGGCCGCCGGCACGGTCCGCGTCGACACCAACGACAACCTGGACTTCACCGACGACGCGGCGATGAAGCCGTACAAGGACGGCTACCAGGTCGGGTACTTCGGCACCGACGACCCGGCGTCGGACGTCGTGGAGCGCGTCCCCTTCGTGGTCGAGACCCGCAAGGACGTCGTCTACAACTCCTCCGGCGCCAAGGCCGACTACGTCAACATCGGCGTCATCGAGTCCGAGCACGGCACCCACGTCGCCGGCATCACCGCCGCCAACGGCCTGTTCGGCGGCAGGATGAACGGCGCGGCCCCCGGCGCCAAGCTGGTCTCCTCGCGGGCCTGCACCTGGACCGGCGGCTGCACCAACGTCGCCCTCACCGAGGGCATGATCGACCTCGTCACCCGGCGCGGCGTCGACATCGTCAACATGTCGATCGGCGGCCTGCCCGCGCTGAACGACGGCAACAACGCGCGCGCCGAGCTGTACACGCGGCTCATCGACACCTACGGCGTCCAGCTGGTGATCTCCGCCGGCAACTCCGGCCCCGGTGCCAACACCATCGGCGACCCCGGCCTCGCCGACAAGGTGATCTCCGTCGGCGCGACCATCTCCAAGGAGACCTGGGCCGCGAACTACGGCTCGGCGGTGGAGAAGAAGTACGCGATGATGCCCTTCTCCTCGCGCGGCCCGCGTGAGGACGGCGGCTTCACACCGACCCTCAGCGCGCCCGGCGCCGCGATCAACACCACCCAGACCTGGCTGCCGGGCTCCCCGGTCGCCGAGGCGGGCTACTCGCTCCCGGCCGGCTACTCGATGCTCCAGGGCACCTCGATGGCCTCCCCGCAGGCCACCGGCGCCTCCGCGCTGCTGCTGAGCGCCGCGAAGCAGAAGGGCATCGACCTCACGCCCGCCAAGCTGCGCACGGCGCTGACCTCGACCGCCGACCACATCAAGGGTGCGCAGGCGTACGAGGAGGGCGCGGGTCTCATCGACATCGTGGACGCGTGGGAGTCGATCAAGGACGGCGCCACCGCGCACGAGTACACCGTCAAGGCCCCGGTCGACACCGCGATCGACTACGCCCTCAAGACCCCGGGCTACGGCACCGGCCTGTACGACCGCGAGGGCGGCCTGAAGGCGGGCGAGAAGAAGACGTACGACGTGACGATCACCCGTACGTCCGGCCCGGACAAGGCGGTCCGGCACGAGCTGCGCCTCGCGAACAACGCCGGCGGCACCTTCCGGATCGTCGGCGACGACGACGTCAGGCTGCCGCTGAACCAGCCGGTCACCGTCAAGGTCCAGGCGGCCCCGAAGTCCGAGGGCGTCAAGAGCGCCATCCTGGAGGTCGACGACCCGCGGACCGAGGGCGTCGACCAGCAGATCCTGTCCACCGTCGTGGTCGCGGCCCCGGTGAAGTACACGTACTCCGCGTCCGGTTCGGTGCAGCGCAACAGCACGCGCTCCTACTTCCTGACCGTGCCCGAGGGCGCGACGTCGCTGGAGGTCGCGATCGGCGGGCTGAAGGACAAGAGCCAGACCCGGTTCATCGCCATCCACCCGTACGGCGTCCCGTCCGACAACACCTCGACCCCGTACTGCTACAACAACTACCTGGACGGCAACGGCTGCAAGCCCGACGTGCGCTCCTACGCCGACCCGCAGCCCGGCGTCTGGGAGGTCGAGGTCGAGTCCCGGCGGACCTCCCCGCTGCTCGACAACCCGTACCGGCTGGACGTCACCGTCCTCGGCGCGGCCTTCGACCCGGAGACCGTGACCGTCCCCGAGGCCAAGGCGGGCACCCCGGCCACCGCCTCCTGGAAGGTGACCAACACGTACGCGGCGCTGGACGGCAAGCTGGTCGGCGGCCCGCTCGGTTCCGCCAAGACGGCCCGCCCGGCCGTCAAGGAGGGCGAGACCCAGACCACCACGGTGGAGGTCCCGGCCGGTGCGACCTCGCTCGACGTCGCCATCGGAGGCGTCTCGGACACGGCGGCCGACCTGGACCTGATGGTGTACGACGCCTCCGGCAAGGAGGTCGGCAAGTCCGCCGACGGCGACTCGGAGGAGGCGGTGTCCGTGCCGTCCCCGGCCGCCGGCACCTACACCATCGAGGTCGTGGGCTACTCCGTCCCGTCCGGCTCGACGGACTACGACTACCGGGACGTGTTCTTCTCCACCGCGCTCGGCTCCGTCACGGTCGACGGCTCGGCCCCGGTGAAGCTCGGCACGGGCGCCTCGGCCACGGTGACCGGCCAGGTCACGGCCGCCGCCCAGGCTCCGGTCGGCCGCGAGTTCTTCGGGCGGGTCCAGCTCGTGAACGCGCGCGGCACGGTCGCGGGCAGCGGCAGCGTGAAGATCGAGAAGGTCACTCCGTAACGGGGTGACACGCCCGAGGAGGGGCGGGCGTCCCGACGGACTCCCGCCCCTCCTCGCGTCACTCGCTCCCCGCCGTCACTCGGCCGGGTCCGTGGGCTCCGGGGAGCCGGTCGGGACGTCGGACGGCTGCTCGGTGGGCTCGTCCGTCGGCTCCGGTCCCTCGCCCGCGCCGATGTCGGGCTGGACCTGGTCGCGCACCATCTGCTTCCAATGGTCGGCGACCGTCGACTGTCCGTCGCCGTCCATGTCCTCCGCCGCCGGGAACGGCAGCGTGGTGCTGCCGACGGGCTGCGCACCGTAGACCGGCACCATGGTGAACCAGGACCGGTCGCTCATGCTGTGGGTGGAGAAGACGTAGCTCTCGCCGGGCTCCAGGGGCAGGTCGCCCTCCATCAGCATGAGGCTGTTGCTGTCCGCGTCGTAGCCGCCGGTCTGGTTCACCACCGTGGTGGAACCGGCCTGGAGAGTGCCTTCGTAGACCTCGTTCACCTTCACGGCCCACTGGGTCTCGGGGATGCCGTCGATTTCCGTGGTGCCCTTCTTGGACACCACCGTGCCGTGGAAGACGAAATCGGCGAAACCCACGAGTTTTTCGTCCTCGCTGAAATCCCCGATGGTGCTGGCGTGCATGTACTGCACACTGAATTCGGGACGGTCGTCGGCGACCGCCTGGACACCGCCCCAGGCGGCCACGGCGGCCACCGCAAGACCGGCCACCGTGAAAACGGCGCCCTTGCCCAGCCGGGACGCGGATCCGATGGATACCATCCTGCTTACCCCCAGAGCGCGTGGTAGTCGGCCTTGTCGTGCGACTGCGGCGTGGTCAGCGAGCCCCGGTCGGGCGTGTTGTTGACCATGATCTGGCCACGGTAGCTGTGGGCCAGGCCGAGGGCGTGGCCCAGCTCGTGGGTGGCGACGCCCCGCCGCTTCGTCGTCCCGTAGTTCTTGAGGTAGCGCGTGTTCAGGTAGATGGCGTCCGCTCCGGTGCGGGCCTTCCACAGCCCGTCCCAGGTGACGTCGGAGCGGTTGGAGTCGCGCCACTCCAGGTCGGCGATGGTGTTCCAGGCGTCCGGCGCGATGTTGATCCGGTTGAGCGTGCTGTTGTCCCAGGCGTTGATGGCGTGCTTCCGCGCGTCGTCGTACTGGGTCGAGTCCTCCCAGCGGATTTCCCGGTCGTCGACGGAGTCGTTCCCCAGGAAATGCGCGGAAGCGGGCGTGGCGGCCGTAAAAGAAATCGACAGGACCACGGCCGATACGCACGCGGCGGCGGTTTTTCTTCGGACAGATTTCACCGTACCCCCGAACTGGTTGAATTTTTACCGGCCCAGGGATCATGACCGAGACGGATCAGGCCGCGACAGTAATAATCCAGTCAACGGCAAGTAAGTATCCGGCCAAACGGAATAGGCCCATCCGAATTTGCGGGACGGCTCAGCCGACACCCTCGTTTTCCGTGCATTTCATCCGCCCGGACTCCGGAATCGCCTTTTTCACCCAGGCTCGCGCCCACTCCAGGGCGTCACCCGTCCCCTCCGGCGGGGCGTCCCCGTCCCGGTAGGCCGACGGCGCCTCGCCCTTGTGGGAGGGCACGAGCACCAGCATCCGGGCGCCCACCCGGTAGAACCGCTCGGCGTCCGGCTCCGGCGTGAGGAACTCCAGCCGGCGCGTTTCCCCGCCGGCCGGCTTGTACGCGCGGTCCACGCGCAGGACGACCCGGAAGCCGGGGCCCGCCCCGGCCGGCCCGGCCTGGGCCACCCGGCCCTCGGCGACGGCCGAGGCGCAGGCCACCAGTCCCTCGGCGCTCAGGCTGGCCGTCTCGCCGCCGTCGACGTCCGCGTGCCCCTGCTCGGAGAGGGTGTACACCGTTCCCCCGGCCCCGCCCAGCACCAGCACCGCGCCCAGGGCGACGAGGAGATGCCGGCGCCGGCGCGGGGCGCCCTGCTCCGCGGGCTCGGTCTTCCACCGTGGCGTCGTCATGATGTCCCCTCAACCGTCGGTCTTCGCGGTCCGTCTTCGCGGTTCGCTCTTCACCGCCCGGCGCCCCTGCGCGCCGGGTCGGTCCTGAGACGCGGGGGCAGCGGGAAACGTTCGGTGCGGCCGGGCCCGCCTCGCGGCTCAGGAGCCGTCGGCGGAGGAGCAGGCCAGGGTCCGGGAACCGGGCAGGGCCTCGGTGATCCAGGCGCGCTCGGCCGCCACGCGGCGGTCACCGACGGCCCACAGGCTCGCGTACCGCTCGCCCCGGCCGACCCGCACCAGCACGTGCTGCCCCGAGCGGGGCGCCGGCCGCGCGTCCGCGCCGAGCAGGAAGCGGACCTCGGCCGGGCCGTGCGCGGGCCGGTAGGAGCGGACCACGGTCAGCGTGACCCGGCTGCCGGGCGCGTCCTCGTCCGGTTCCACCCGCGCCACGGTGCCCTCCACGACGAGCCGGGAGCAGGCCAGCTCCCGCTCCGGGTGTGCCGGCCGCCCGCCGGCCCCGGCCTCCTCGCCCGTCGCGTCGACATTGCCCTTGGCCGCCGACGAGGCCCCGCTCTTGTCGTCCGCCCCGCCGGCGCCACCGCCCTGGACCACCAGCCAGCCGAAGCCCAGGACCAGGGAGAACGCCGCGGCACCGGCGAGCGAGCCGAGCGCGATCCGCAGGGTCCGGCGGGGCCCGCCGGCCCGCCCGGGGCGGGGCGGCCGGGCCGGGCGGGTGGCAGCGGAGGGACGGGTACGGCCGCGGGGGCGTGGGGCGGGGGGCAGGGCGGAGACGGCGTCCGGGGACGCCTCGGCGGCTTCCTCGGTGCTCGCCTCCCCCGTCAGCGCCTCGGCCAGCCGCGCCAGGTGGTCCCGCAGCACGGCCACGTCGGCCTCGGCCGCCCGGTGCTCGGCGAGGAAGGCGGGGTCCCGCCGGGCCTCCTCCGGCGGGGGGTCTCCGGTGATCGCGGCCATGAGGGCGTCCATGCCGTCGTTCTCCTCGTGCTCGCGGTGATCTCCGTGCTCGCGGTACCCGCCGCTCCCCCGCTGCTCCCCGTGCTCCCCGTGCCGCCTGCGCTGTCCGTGCTCCCCGTTCTCGCCGTTCCCCCGCTGCTCCCCGCGCTCCCCGTTCTCCCCGTTCCCCCCGCATTCCCCGTGCTGTCCGTCGCGTCCGGCGCGTCCGGCGCCCCGCGCGTCCTCGTGTCCGGCGGTCATGTCACGCCACCTCGTCCTCGTGCAGCCGGTCGCGCAGTGCGCGGACCGCCGTGTGCAGCCTGCTCTTGACCGTGCCCTCGGGGATGCCCAGCTCCTCGGCGATGGCCCGCACCGGCAGGTCGGCGAAGAAGCGCAGCACGACCACCTGCCGCTGGGCGGCCGGCAGCTCGTCCAGGCCCCGGGCGACGGCGAGGGACAGCAGGCTGGTCTCCTCGCCGGAGGCGTGCGCGGGCGCGCGCAGCGCGGCCAACCGCTCCCCCAGCCGTTCCTGGCGCCGCTTGGCCCGGTGCCAGTCCATGGCCAGGTTGGAGGCGACCACCGCCGCCCACGCCGACACGTCCCGCGGCGCCTCGCGCCCGCTCGCGGCCCGCTCCAGCAGCCGCAGCCGGACCTGCTGCACCCCGTCCGGCAGGTCCGACTGCGGCACGCCGCCGAGCGCGAGCACCGCCCGCACCCGGCGTTCCTGGGCCGCGTCCAGCGGATCGCCGCCGGTACCGTCCGTACCGGCGGCGTACGCCGCCCCTCGGTCGCGGCGCGCCTTTCCGCGCAGCACAAGCCACCCCCTCACGCGTTTGCCCCTACGACGTGGCGGCGGGCCGAAACGTTCGGCCGGCGCCGGACGTCTTCAGAGGCGTACGTCACACCCTCGTATGGCCGGGACCCGGACGGGCAGGGGCGGGACGGCACAGCTTCCGGCGCGGCCCCCCGGCGGAGGGAATTCCTCCAGCTCAGCCGGGTGTTCGGTGAAGCTCCGGAACCGTCTCCCGCGTGCCCGTGTCCCACTCCTCGGGCACGCGGGACAAAGAATTGGACAGGTGGACCGGGGTCGGCCGCATGATGGAAACGCCCCGGTCAGGCAAGAGACACACAGAGGGAGTCGCCGTGAGGGTCGGAATCGTCGGAGCCACCGGTCAGGTGGGCACGGTCATGCGCAGGATCCTCACCGAGCGGAACTTCCCGGTCACGAAGCTGCGCCTGTTCGCCTCGGCCCGTTCCGCCGGGACGGTGCTGGACGGCGTGACGGTGGAGGACGCGGCGACCGCCGACTACACCGGCCTGGACATCGTCCTCTTCTCCGCGGGCGGCGCGACCTCCAGGGCGCTGGCCGAAAAGGTCGCCTCCCAGGGCGCCGTCGTGATCGACAACTCCTCGGCCTGGCGCAAGGACCCCGAGGTCCCGCTGGTGGTCTCCGAGGTGAACCCGCACGCCATCGCCGACCGCCCCAAGGGCATCATCGCCAACCCGAACTGCACCACGATGGCCGCGATGCCGGTGCTCAAGCCGCTGCACGAGGAGGCCGGCCTGGAGGCGCTGGTCGTCGCCACCTACCAGGCGGTGTCCGGCTCGGGCCTCGCGGGCGTGGCCGAGCTGCACGGCCAGGTGCAGAAGGTGGCCGCCGATGCCGACAAGCTCACCCACGACGGCGCGGCGGTCGACTTCCCCGAGCCGCAGGTCTACCGGCGCACCATCGCCTTCAACGTGCTGCCCTTCGCCGGCAACCTCGTCGACGACGGTCTCAACGAGACCGACGAGGAGCAGAAGCTGCGCAACGAGTCCCGCAAGATCCTGGAGATCCCCGGCCTGAAGGTCTCCGGCACCTGTGTGCGCGTGCCGGTGTTCTCCGGCCACTCCCTCCAGGTCAACGCCCGCTTCGCCCGCCCGCTCTCCCCGGAGCGCGCCACCGAGCTGCTCGCGAAGGCGCCGGGCGTGGCCCTCTCCGACATCCCGACCCCGCTCCAGGCGGCCGGCCAGGACCCGTCGTACGTCGGCCGCGTCCGCCGCGACGAGACGGTGGACAACGGCCTCGCCCTGTTCGTCTCCAACGACAACCTCCGCAAGGGCGCCGCGCTGAACGCGGTCCAGATCGCGGAACTGGTGGCGGCGGAACTCTCGGCGAAGTAACCCCCACCTCCCGGCAAGGGGCGGCCCCTCCCGGCCGCCCCTTTCCCGTGTCCCGGTGCCGCCCGTGGCCCGGCACCAGCGCGGGCGCCGGGCCCGTGCGGCCTACCCCCGGCGCACCTCGTACAGGAAGCACCCGTACTCCACCGCCCGCACGTGCACCACGGCCACCCGCGGGTCGGTGAAGGCCTCCGTCAGGGCGGGGCCGAAGGCGTCCGCGTGCTCCACCAGACGGCCGCCGAGGATGCGGCCGTCGGCCGAGTAGCGGCGCAGGACGCGGTGGGAGCCGGTGAAGGGCAGGGCGTCGCCGGCCGGGCCGGGGCACTCCCCGGCGTGGATGAAGACGGGGCCCTGCTCGTCGTAGGCGCCCGGGTCGGCGCCCGTCCCGGCCGCCCAGCGGCGCAGCGGCGCGTACGAGACCAGGGCGATCAGCTCGCCCGGCGTGCTGTGGCGCAGGCAGCAGCGCAGCGGGGCGCCGCCCTCCGCGTCCGGCACGGCCGCCATGGGGCGGCCGGCGTCGTCGGCGGTGCGCAGCTCCTTGAGGACCTCGGCCGGGACGGGCCGTGCGGGGTACGTGGTCATGCGCCCAGCGTCCCGCCGCGACGCCGCGCCGACCGGCGGGATACGGACATCGCGTTCCCCCTCGATCCCATGGAAGGATGACGCAACCGACACATAACGAGGAGATGACCGCGTGCCTGGCACAAACCTGACTCGCGAAGAGGCGCAGCAGCGGGCCGAGCTGCTCACCGTTGACTCGTACGAGATCGATCTCGACCTCTCCGGCGCGCAGGAGGGCGGTACCTACCGGTCCGTGACCACGGTGCGCTTCGACGTGGCCCGCGGCGGCACCGAGTCCTTCATCGACCTGGTGGCCCCGGCCGTCCACGAGGTGGTCCTCAACGGTGACCACCTGGACGCCGCCGAGGTCTTCAAGGACTCGCGGATCGCCCTGCCCGGCCTGCTGGAGGGGCCCAACGTCCTGCGGGTCGTCGCGGACTGCGCCTACACCAACACCGGCGAGGGCCTGCACAGGTTCGTCGACCCGGTCGACGACCAGGCGTACCTGTACACCCAGTTCGAGGTCCCGGACGCCCGCCGCGTCTTCGCCTCCTTCGAGCAGCCGGACCTGAAGGCCACCTTCCAGTTCACCGTGAAGGCGCCCGAGGGCTGGACGGTCATTTCCAACTCGCCGACCCCGGAGCCGAAGGACAACGTCTGGGTCTTCGAGCCGACCCCGCGGATCTCGACGTACATCACCGCGCTGATCGTGGGCCCGTACCACTCCGTGCACAGCGTGTACGAGAAGGACGGGCAGTCCGTGCCGCTCGGCATCTACTGCCGGCCCTCGCTCGCCGAGTTCCTCGACTCCGACGCGATCTTCGAGGTCACGCGGCAGGGCTTCGACTGGTTCCAGGAGAAGTTCGACTACGCGTACCCGTTCAAGAAGTACGACCAGCTCTTCGTGCCCGAGTTCAACGCGGGCGCCATGGAGAACGCGGGCGCGGTGACCATCCGCGACCAGTACGTCTTCCGGTCCAAGGTGACCGACGCGGCGTACGAGGTCCGCGCGGAGACCATCCTGCACGAGCTGGCCCACATGTGGTTCGGCGACCTGGTCACCATGGAGTGGTGGAACGACCTGTGGCTGAACGAGTCGTTCGCCACCTACACCTCCATCGCCTGCCAGGCCGCGGCCCCCGGCTCGCGCTGGCCGCACTCGTGGACCACGTTCGCGAACTCGATGAAGACCTGGGCGTACCGGCAGGACCAGTTGCCGTCCACGCACCCGATCATGGCGGACATCCGCGACCTGGACGACGTCCTCGTCAACTTCGACGGCATCACGTACGCCAAGGGCGCCTCCGTCCTGAAGCAGCTCGTCGCCTACGTCGGCGAGGACGAGTTCTTCAAGGGCGTGCAGGCGTACTTCAAGGCGCACGCGTTCGGCAACACGCGCCTGTCCGACCTGCTGGGCGCCCTGGAGGAGACCTCCGGACGTGACCTGAAGACCTGGTCGAAGAAGTGGCTGGAGACGGCCGGGATCAACATCCTGCGCCCGGACGTGGAGACCGACGCCGAGGGCGTGATCACGTCCTTCGCCGTCCGCCAGGAGGCCCCGGCGCTCCCGGCCGGCGCCAAGGGCGAGCCCACCCTGCGCCCGCACCGCATCGCGATCGGCCTCTACGACCTCTCCGACGCCGGCAAGCTGGTGCGCACCGAGCGGATCGAGCTGGACGTCGACGGGGAGCGAACGGCCGTACCGCAGCTGACGGGCAAGCGCCGCCCGACGGTGATCCTGCTCAACGACGACGACCTGTCGTACGCGAAGGTCCGCCTGGACGAGGAGTCCCTGAAGGCCGTCACCGAGCACCTCGGCGACTTCGAGGCGTCCCTGCCGCGCGCCCTGTGCTGGGCGTCGGCCTGGGACATGACGCGGGACGCCGAGCTGGCCACCCGCGACTACCTCTCCCTGGTGCTGTCGGGCATCGGCAAGGAGTCCGACATCGGCGTGGTGCAGTCCCTGCACCGCCAGGTCAAGCTGGCCATCGACCTGTACGCCGCCCCGGCCGCCCGCGAGGCCCTGCTGACCCGCTGGACCGACGCCACGCTGGCCCACCTGCGCGCGGCCGAGCCGGGCGGCGACCACCAGCTGGCCTGGGCGCGCGCCTTCGCGGCGACCGCGCGGACCCCGGAGCAGCTGGACCTGCTGGAGGCCCTGCTCGACGGCACGCAGACCGTCGAGGGCCTGGCCGTGGACACCGAGCTGCGCTGGGCGTTCGTTGAGCGGCTCGCGGCCGTCGGCCGGTACGACGAGGCGGAGATCGCGGGCGAGTACGAGCGGGACAAGACTGCGGCCGGCGAGCGGCACGCGGCCACCGCCCGCGCGGCCCGCCCGACGCAGGAGGCGAAGGCGGAGGCCTGGTCCTCGGTCATCGACTCCGACAAGCTGCCGAACGCGGTGCAGGAGGCCGTGATCGGCGGCTTCGTGCAGACCGACCAGCGGGAGCTGCTCGCGCCGTACACGGACAAGTACTTCGAGGTCGTCAAGGGCATCTGGGACTCCCGTTCGCACGAGATCGCCCAGCAGATCGCGATCGGCCTCTACCCGTCCGTCCAGGTCTCCGAGGAGACCCTGGCCAAGACGGACGCCTGGCTGGCCTCGGCCGAGCCGACCGCGGCCCTGCGCCGCCTCGTCTCGGAGTCCCGCGCGGGCATCGAGCGGGCGTTGAAGGCCCAGGCGGCGGACGCGGCGGGCTCCGCCGAGTAACCGCCGGTACGACGACGGGGGCGCCCGGTGCCACACCGGGCGCCCCTGCGTGTTGGTGGTCTTTTCAGCGCAGGGCCACCAGCACAGGGCGAGCCGGAGCACCCGCACTTCGACCTCCGGCTTCCGTTCCGCACGCCGGCTGACGTCGGCAAGCTCCAGACGGAGGAGGACAGCGTGAGCGACAGCGCGTGGGTCAGCACCTCGATGCCGTATCTGACACCACCGATGCAGGGGCAGTCCGACGCCTGGAGAGCCGAGGCTGCGGCGCGCGGCGGCAAGGGCACCCAGCGCATCGTGCGGGCCGGTGAAGTGCCCGCGCCGGAAGAGGTCGCCGCCCTCCTCGGGCTGCCCGCGGGAGAGACGGTCGTGGTGCGCCGCCGCATCATTCAGCTCGACGACGAGCCCTGCGAGTTGACGGACACGTACTACCCAGCCGAGATCGCCCGTGGAACCCGTCTCGCCGAGAGAGGCAAGATCCCTGGCGGAGCGGTGACCCTGCTCGCGGAACTCGGCCACGTCGGCAGGCGGGTGCGTGAGGACGTGACCGCTCGGCTGCCGAGTGCGCAGGAGCGCGACGCCTTGCGCCTGGAACCGGACGAGCCGGTCCTCAAGCTCAGCAGGGTCACGCTGGACGGCAGCGACCGGCCCATACAAGTCGACATGATGGTCATGCCGGCGCACAGACAGCGGTTGCGTTACGAGATGCGGATCGGATGACCGTGGCCACCACCGACAGCGGCACCGAGGACCGGCGGTCCCTGCACGAGCGGATCGCCGCCGACCTCCGGGACGACATCCTGAGCGGCGATCTGGCACCGGGCACCGCCCTGCCGTCCACCGCTCGGCTCAAGGAGAGGTTCGACGCCTCCAATGCCACCATTCAGAAGGCGCTCCAGCTCCTCAAGGACGAGCGGCTGGTGATCGGACGGGCCGGAGCGTCCATCACCGTCCGCGAGCGTCGCCAGCGCACCATGCGCCCCGCGTCGTACATGCAGCCGGCCGAGGCGGGACAGCCCTACCGCTGGCTGACCGAGGCCGGGAAACTCGGCTCGGAGGCCCGCAGCACCCTGCTGGACGTGAGCGAGGTCAGGCCTCCTGCCGACGTCTCGGCGGCCCTGGGCATCGCCGACGACGAGACGGTCTTCCTACGGCACCAGGTGCTGTCCATCGACGGAGAGCCTGTCGAACTGGTCACGTCGTACTATCCCGCGGCCATGGCCAGGGGGACGGCCCTCACGGAGAAGCGGAAGATCAGGGGCGGTACCCCGGCCCTGCTCGCCGGACTCGGTCTTCCGCCCCGCCTGAGCGTGGACCGGGTCTCCGCGCGCGTCCCCACGCAGGAGCAGTACCAGGCGTTGCGGCTGCCCAGCGATCTTCCGGTACTCCGTACCCTGCGCGTGGTCTACAGCGACGACGACCGGCCCATCGAAGCCACCGTCATGGTCAAGGCAGGTCACCTCTACGAGTTGCAGTACGAGTTCTCGCCGGAGTGACCTGTTCGGCGGTGGCGGCATGCCGATGCCGGGCGGGCTGGGGCCCGTCCGGCATCGGGGTGGGGTTCAGCGGTTCGGGAGCGTGATCGGCCGTCAGTTGACGACGACCACCACGACACCCCCGCCGCCGAAGCCGGGGACGAAGCCCGAGCCGAAGAAGTCGTTGCGGAAGCCGTTGCGGAAGCCGTTGCGGAAGCCGTTGCGGAAGCCGTTGCCGAAGCAGTTGTTCCCGAAGCCGAAGCCGCGGTCGAAGCAGCCGCGGTTGGTCGTGACCTGGTGCGGGGTGGCCGCCGAGGCCGTACCCGCCGTACCGATCGCGGCACCACCCGCCAGGAGGACGCCGGCGGCGGATACCGCGAAGAGACGCCTCACGCTACGTGCTGTCATGGGCTACCTTCCTTCCACGCCCTCGCGGGGTTTCCGGTCCGGGGGCGATGGCCGCGGCCGCGGTGCGAACGTGGCACGGCGCGGTCATAGGCGTTGCCGCGGGGGACGAGCAGCAGCCCTGGCCACAACGGCTGCCGGCCCCGGTGATCCAGGGCACTCGCCGCCTGCGGCGGGCACACCCCTGATCGCGGCCCTTTTACTTCACGCTAACCGGGCCTCGGTGAGTCAGCATCTCGGACAGCGACGGACCGTGACCGCCCGGCCGCCGCCTCCGTCCGGTGGACTGTCCTCGCCCGCCTCCGAACTGCCCCGCCACCGTCGCCCCGAACGCCAGCGCCATGCCCGCGAGCTGTACCGGCGTGAGCGTCTGGCCGAGGGCCGCCCAGCCGACGACCGCCGCGGTCAGCGGGGAGAGGGGGCCGAGGAAGGCGGCCTGGGTGGCGGGGAGCCGGCCGATGCCGCGGAACCAGAGCCAGTAGGCGACGGCCGTGTTGGCCAGGGCGAGGTAGAGGTAGCCGCCGGCGGCACGGGCGTCGAGGGCGGGCGGGGCGCCCTCGGCCAGAAGCGCGACCGGAGCGATGAGCAGGCCGCCCGCGGTGAGCTGCCAGCCGGTGAGGGCGAGCGGACCGACCCCGTCCGGGCGGCCCCAGCGCTTGGTCAGCACGGTGCCGGCGGCCATGGCGGCGGTGGACGCGAGGGCCGCGAGGACGCCGACGGGGTCGAGCGCGCCGGCCCCCTTCAGCACGACGAGGCTGACGCCGAACGCGGCCACCAGCCCGGTGAGCAGCATGCGCGGGGCCGGTCGCCGACCGAGGAGCAGGGCGGAGAGCCCGACGACGAACAACGGTCCGGCCGAGCCGACGACCGCGGCCATTCCGCCGGGCAGCCGGTACGCCGCGACGAACAGCAGCGGGAAGAACACACCGATGTTCAGCGCCCCGAGCACGGCCGCCTTGGCCCACCAGGCACCGCGCGGCAGCACCCGGGTGAGCGCGAGCAGCAGCAGCCCGGCGGGCAGGGCCCGCGCCAGGGCCGTGAACAGGGGGCGGTCCGGCGGCAGGAACTCGGTGGTGACCGCGTAGGTGGTGCCCCAGGAGATGGGGGCGAGGGCGGTCACGGCGACGACCGGGGTGAGGGGACGGGACGGCATGGCAGGGCCCCTTCCGAAGGGCGTGGGTGCCTGTAGCGGCTCACCGCTAAGTAGCTTAGCCTCAAGCTACTTAGCGTCAAGTGGCTTTCTTGCGGGCGAGCGGAATGCCGTCGATACTCTCCGCATGCAGCCACAGTCCGCGGACACCGTCGACGCGATCATCGAGCAGTGGGCGCGCGTGCGGCCCGACCTGGACACCCGGGCCATGGAGGTCTTCGGCCGGATCTTCCGGCTCTCGCGCACGATGGGCGACCGGATGGAGAGGGCGTACAAGCCCTACGGCATCTCCCGCGGCGAGTTCGACGTCCTGGCCACCCTGCGCCGGTCCGGCGAGCCGTACACCCTCTCGCCCCGCGAGCTGTCGGCCACGCTCATGCTCACCACCGGCGGGATGACCGGCCGGCTCGACAAACTGGAGGGCGCGGGACTGCTGCGTCGCTCCCCCGACCCGCACGACCGGCGCGGCCTGCGGGTCACCCTCACCGAGGAGGGGCTGCGGCTGATCGACGAGGCGGTGGGCGCCGGACTGGCCCAGGAGAGCGCCGCCCTGTCCGCCCTGGACGCCGAAGAGGCCGGCCACCTGGCCGGCCTGCTGCGGAAGCTGCTGGACGCGACGGCCGAGTAGCCGTCACCCAGGTCCCCGGGCGAGTGCCGCCTCGGTCCGTGCCGGACCGGCCTGGTCGGCGGCCCAGGCCGCGTAGCCGTCGGGGCGCACCGGCACGGCGGTACGACGGCCGCTCGCCCGCCGGCCGCGGCCGGCCGGTCCGCGCGGCCGGGCCGCCTCGTACGGCTCCGGGGTGATCAGCACCAACCCTCCGCCGCGCAGCGCCTCGTACAGGGGCGTGGCCGGGCCCGACGGTGCGGCGCCGTCCGACCGCGCCGGACCCCCGACCGGCCCGCTGCGGAAGCTGCTGGACGCGACGGCCGACCAGGGCCGCGGGGGGACGCTCACGAAAACGCCGGGGGCGCCGGTCCCCGCCGGGTACGGCGTGCGCGCGTACCGGCAGGGGGAGCGGCGCCCCCGGCGAACGGACCGACGGTCGCTCAGGCCTTGGCCCGGGCGTCGGACTGGACGTCGATGTTGGACGACGTGGTGTCCTTCTTGGACCGGGACTTGTCGAGGGCCATGACCAGACCGGCGATGACCAGGAACAGCACCACCGGGGCGAAGACGTAGAGGCCCAGCGTCTGGATGACGCTCAGGCCCTTGCCGGGGTCGTCGCCGTCGTCGCGGGTCAGCGCGAGCGCGGGGGACGACATGAGCAGCATCATCAGCGTCGTACCGGCGGCCAGGGCGCCGGCGCGCAGGGCGTTCTTCTTGTCCACGGAATCAAGTTAGCGAACCGCCGTCGGGGCCGCGCGGCCGGGGTGCCCGTACGGGGGCCGGGGCACTCAGCGCAGCACCTCCAGCAGGGCCTTCAGCCGGGGTGAGGCGACGAGTTCCTCCAGCGGCACCGGGCGGCCGTCGGCGTCGGCGACCGGCAGCCGCCAGTTCGGGTACTCGTCCCAGGTGCCCGGCAGGTTCTGCGGGCGGCGGTCGCCGATGCCGTCCGGGAGCCAGACCCCGACCAGCCGGGCGGGGGTGCGCAGCAGGAAGCGGTGGACGGCGCGGATCTCCTCCTCCTCGTCGGATCCGGGTGGTCCGGCCGCCGGGCTGTCCAGCAGACCGAGGCTGCCGAGCAGGGCGAGCCACTCCGCGGCGTCGGCGGCGGCCTCCGCGCGTTCCTCGGCGGCCGAACGGGTCAGCAGGCCGAGGCGGTCGCGCAGTTCGACGTGGTCGCCGGTGAGCCGGGCGGCGGTGGGCGGCAGGT
The DNA here is from genome assembly GCF_014650115.1 of Streptomyces olivaceoviridis. Classification (GTDB taxonomy): domain Bacteria; phylum Actinomycetota; class Actinomycetes; order Streptomycetales; family Streptomycetaceae; genus Streptomyces; species Streptomyces olivaceoviridis. Next base: position 455,476 of record NZ_BMUI01000001.1, read on the forward strand.
CGTGGGTGGTGGCGGTGGCCAGGCAGTCGGCGCGCCAGTGCTCGGGCGGCAGCGGGCGGCCGTCGCCCTCCCAGTCCCGTTCGAACCAGAGCACGGAGGTGCCGAGCACCCCGCGCCGCTGGAGCGTCTCGCGCACGCCGGGCTCGACGGTGCCGAGGTCCTCGCCGATCACGACGGCGCCCGCGCGGGTCGCCTCCAGGGCCAGGATCGCGAGCATGGCGTCGGCGTCGTAGCGGACGTAGGTGCCGTCGGTGGGCGGGCTGCCCTGGGGGACCCACCAGAGCCGGAACAGGCCCATGACGTGGTCGATGCGCAGGGCGCCGGCGTAGCGGAACAGGGCGCGCAGGAGATCGCGGTAGGGGGCGTGGCCGGTCGCGGCGAGCCGGTCGGGGCGCCAGGGCGGCAGACCCCAGTCCTGGCCGCGCGCGTTGAAGGCGTCCGGCGGGGCGCCGACGGACATCCCGGCGGCGAACACGTCCTGCTGGGCCCAGGCGTCGGCGCCCGCCGGGTGCACCCCGACGGCCAGGTCGTGCACGATCCCGACCGGCATGCCGGCCTCGCGGGCGGCGCGCTGGGCGGCGCGGAGCTGGCCGTCGGTGAGCCAGGCGAGACGGGTGTGGAACTCCACCCGCTCGGCGAGCTCCCCCCGCGCCCGGGCGGTGGCGGCCGAGCGGGGGTCGTCCAGCCCGTCCGGCCAGCGGTGCCAGTCGGAGCCGTGGACCTCGGCGAGGGCGCACCAGGTGGCGTGGTCGTCCAGGGCCCGGCCGTGGGCGGCGCGGAAGGCGTCGTAGGCGGCCTGGCGGCCGGGCCCGAGGGGGACCCGCGCAACCAGCTCCAGCGCCTCCCGCTTCAGCTCCCACACCGCGTCCCGGTCGATGAGGGCGCCCTTGTCCAGGACGGCGGCGCGCAGCCGCCCGGCCCGCTCCAGCAGCCCGCCCAGCCGCTCGCGGTCCTCGACGTACGCGTACTCGGGGACGTCCTCGATCCGCAGGTGGACGGGGTCGGGGAAGCGGCGGGAGGAGGGGCGGTACGGGGAAGGGTCGGTGGGGGCGCCCGGTACGGCCGCGTGCAGCGGGTTCACCTGGACGAACCCGGCACCGGCGGTGCGTCCGGCCCAGCCGGCCAGCTCGGCGAGGTCGGCGAGGTCGCCCATGCCCCAGGAGCGGCGGGAGAGCAGGGAGTAGAGCTGGACGAGCAGGCCGTAGGAGCGGCCGGGCGGGGCGGGCAGCCGGTCCGGGGCGACGACGAGGCACGCCTCACCGGTCCGCCCGTCGGGCGCGGTGGCGGTCAGCCGGTGGACGCCGAGCGGAAGATCCCCGACGTCGTCCCGTTCCGCCCCGTCCTCGGTCTCGACGCGCAGCCGGGTGCCGGCGGGCAGCGCGGTGAGGGCGGCGGGCGGTTCCGCGCCGGCCCACTGGACCACCGTCGGCGGCAGCAGGCGCTCGCGCAGCTCGCGTTCCCGGGCGGCGAGGGCGGCGCGCACGGCGTCCGGGCCGGCCGCGTCGACGCCGAGGGCGGCGAGGGCGGCGGTGACGGCGGAGGCGGGGACCTGGACGGTGCGGTCCGGGGCGGGGCGGTAGGACGTGGCGACCCCGTGCAGTCCGGCGAGCCGGGCGAGGTCCTCGGTGGGGTGCTCGTCGGGCGCCGCGGCCATCTACAGCCCCGGCGCGAAGGAGTCCGGGACCGGGTCGGACTCGCTGGTCAGCGGGGCGGCCTCGGCGAGCGGGGGCTCGCTGGTCAGGGGCTCGGCGTCGGGCAGCGGCGGCTCGCTGGTCAGCGGTGCCTGCGCGCAGGCGCTCTCCGCGCTGAAGACGCACAGCGGCGTCGTACCGGTCTCGGCGGACGGCTCCGCCACGGGTTTGAGCTGGGCCGGGATCGTGAGTCGGGCCGGTGCGGCCACGGGGGCCTCCTTGTCGGTGCGCGGGTGCTGCGGCTTCGGACGGGTCACGGCAGCCCTACCCCGTGAGCCCGCCGCCACGCGCGGCAAAACCCGGTGCCGGGGGTGATCCGGGTGATCCGGCGCCGGTCCGGTGATCGATAGAAGGGGTGTGAGACTGTTCCGCCCCATGGGGGGCCAGCGGGAGAAGGACGACGGGAGCGGCGGGGACGCGGCCCTGTTGCGGGCCGTCGCGCAGGGGGACGCCTCGGCGATGGCCGCCCTGTACGACCGGCACGCCGGGTGGCTGCACGCGCGGCTGACGCGCCGGTGCGCCGACCCCGAGCTGGTGCGGGAGGTGCTCCAGGACACGTTCGTCACGGTGTGGCGGTCGGCGGCCGGGCACCGCGGGCAGGAGGCGGGCGGCTGGCTGTGGACGATCGCCGCGCGCCGGCTGGTCGACGCGCGGCGGGCGCAGGAGCGGGCCGCGCGGGTCGCGGAACCGCTGCCGGAGCCGGAGTCCTCCGGGCGGTACGGGTCCGCCGCCGCGCCGTCCGCCGAGGACCGGGTGCTGGCGGGTCTGGAGTACGGCGATGTGGGCACCGCGCTCGACCGGATCTCCCCCGAGCTGCGGGAGGTGCTGCGGGCGACGGTCGTCGACGGGCTGAGCACCCGTGAGGCGGCCCGGCTCCTCGGCATCCCGGAGGGCACGGTCAAGTCCCGGGCCCGCCGCGCCCGCGCGGAACTGCGCGAAGCGCTGGCCCAGTTGAACCCGTCCCCGTTGGGAGGCACGGCATGACCCACCGCGACAGCCACCAGTGGCACGTCCCCGACGACCAGGCGACCCGCTACGCCGAGGGCACCCTGCCGGACCCGGACGCCTGGTCCCTGGAGAAACACGTGGAGGACTGCGCGAGGTGCGCGTCCCGGGTGTCGGCCGCGGTGGGCGGCACGGCGGCGGGGACGGTACTGGCGGCGGTACGGGCTGCCGTGCTGGAATCGGCGCCGGGGGCGGCCGTATCGGGGGAGGCGGTGCTCGGCCGGGCGGCGATGACGCCCGCGGCGGGGGCGGCCGGACCGACGGAAGCGGTGCTCGGTGGGCGGCCCGTGGTGTCGCGGTTCGCCCGGCTGCTGTGGGCCGCTGGGCCCGCCGTGCGCGGGGCCTGGCTGCCGGCCGTGCTGGGCGTGGCCGTGGCCGCGCTGGCCCTGTCCTACGGAGCCGGGTTCCCGGGGGCACGCGCGCTGCTGCTGGCCATCGCTCCCGTGGTGCCCGTCGCCGGGGTCACCCTGTCCTACGGCCCGCACGCGGACCCCTTGCACGAGGTCACCGCGGCCACACCGGGCGGCGGGCTGCGGCTCGCGCTCACCCGGACGGTCGCCGTGCTCGCGGTGAGCCTGCCGCTGCTGACCCTCACCGGGCTGCTGCTGCCCGCCTCCGGCGCCCCGGCCGCGGCGGCCTGGCTGCTGCCCGGGCTGGCGCTGGCGCTGGCCTCGCTGGCCCTGGCCTCCTTCGTCGGGTGCCGGGCGGCGGCCGGGGTGACGGGCGGCGGCTGGCTGTGCGCCGTCCTGGCACCGGTGGCCGTCGCGCCGGGCGGCGCGGCGACCCTGCGGCTGGCCGAGCAGCTCTCCCGCTGCCTGGACGGCGTCGCCGCGCAGAGCGCGTGGGCGGCGGCGGCCGTCCTGAGCGCGACCCTGCTGACGGCGCGGCGTCCGGCGTACGACCGCCCGCTGCGCCCGTGACGGCACCCTCACCGCTTCCCCTCGGCGAGCCCCGCACCGCAGCCGCGCTGACCAGCTGACCAGCTGACCAAAGGCCGCCACCCCGGTCCCCTGACGACCGTGGCTCCACGCCACCACCCACCACACCCCGACCCACCCCTGACGCCCGTGGCCGAAGCCGCGCCCACGCGCGCCCCCGACCGCACCCCGGGACCCGCCGACGGGTCCCCGTGCCCTCCCCTGGAGAGACGATGAGTTCCATCCGTGTGACCGGCCTGCGGGTCCGGCACCGCAAGACGCTCGCCCTCGATTCGCTCGATCTGGAGCTCGGCACGGGTGTGCACGGGCTGCTGGGGCCGAACGGGGCCGGGAAGACCTCGCTGATCCGGGTGCTGGCCACGGTGGCGCGGCCGGACGCCGGCCGGGTGGAGCTGCTCGGTGCGGACACCGCCGGGCACCGCGGGCTGGCCGGGGTGCGGCGCCGGCTCGGCTATCTGCCGCAGGAGTTCGGCTACTACCCGGGCTTCACCGTGCGGGAGTTCGTGGCGTACGTGGCCTGGCTGAAGGAGATGCCGGCGGCGGACGTGCCGGCGGCCGTGGAGCGGGCGGTGGCCCGGGTCGGCCTCGCGGACCGTATCGACGCCAAGGTCCGGACGCTGTCCGGCGGCATGGTCCGCCGGGTCGGCATCGCGCAGGCCATCGTCAACGACCCCGCCGTGCTGCTGCTGGACGAGCCGACCGCCGGTCTGGACCCGGAGCAGCGGGTGGAGTTCCGCGAACTGCTGCGCGCGCTGGGCGCCTCGGCGACGGTGGTGGTCTCCACCCACCTGGTGGAGGACGTGGCCGCCGCCTGCACCGAGGTCACCCTGCTGGACGCGGGCCGGGTCGCGTACCGGGGCACGCCCGAGGCGCTCACCCGGCTCGGCGAGGCGTCGGACGGGCCGGGCGACCATCCGATCGAGCGCGGGTACACGGCGGCGCTGCGGGCGCACCGCGCGCCGGGTGCGCGGGAGGCGGTGCGATGACCCTCGTCACCGAACACGTCACCGGGCCGAAGGCGGCTCCGCGGGCGCCGCACCCGCTGCGCGCCGAGTGGGTGCGGGGTTTCGCCCCTTGGGCCGGGGCCGCCGTACTGCTGACGCTCGGCGTGACGCTGTGGGCGAAGGCGGACCAGTGGCAGGGCGGGTGGTCGGAGACCGCCGGCCTGGTGCACTCGGCGATGCTGATCACCCTTCCGCTGGCCGCGGCGGCGGGCTGCTGGCAGGGCGGCCGGGAGCGTCGGCGCCGTACCGAGGAGCTGTGGGGGACGACCGTACGGCCGCCGCTGGCCCGTCTGCTGGCCGCGGCGCTGCCCGTGACGGTCTGGGTGGCCGCGGGCTACCTGCTGGCCGTGGCCCTGGCCCACCTCGCCACCTGGCCCTACGCCCAGGGCGACCGTCCCCACCCGGCCCTGCTGCCCGGGGACACGGTCGCCATGGCGGCGGGCGCGCTGACCGGGCACGTGGTGGGCCGGGCGGTGCCGACCCGGCTCGCGGCGCCGCTGCTCGCGATGGCCGGCTACGTGGGCCTCGGGATGGTGACGACCGACCTCTCGGCCCCCGGCCGGGCCCTGAGTCCGTCCGTCCCGCCCTTCGCCGGCGGGCTGCCCGTGTGGTGGCAGCCGTGGGCCATGGCGGTGTGGACGGGCGGGCTGGCGGTCGCCGCCGCGCTGGCGTACGCGGCCCGGCGCCGGGTGACGGCCGTGCTGCCGCTGGCCGCCGCGCTGGCCGCGGGCACGCTGCTCACGCAGACCGGAAACGGCCTGTGGCACGCCGATCCGATCGCCCGTCGTCAGGTGTGCGACACCTCCACCACGCCGGCGGTGTGCGTCAACGCCCGGTACGCCGGGATGCTCCCGCAGGTCAGCGACGCGCTGTCGGGGGTCACGGAGAAGCTGCACGGCGTGCGGAACCTGCCGGTGCGGTGGGCGGACCACGGCGGCGCCCCGCGCGCCGGCGAGGCCCGGCTGCCGGGCATCACCCCGCTGGGCTGGTCGGCCGTACGGGGGCGGCTGACCGATCCGGAGCAGTTCGCGTGGGAGGCCGTCGCCGCGCTGGAGGGCTACGACTGTCCCGGGCGGACCCGGACGGCCCGGGGGGCGCTCAGGGCGGACGACGCGGTGGAGTACTACCTCGCGCCGGCCGCGGCGCAGAAGGCGTTCGACGAGAACGACGCCCGGGGTGACGCGACCCGGCGCGCCGATCTGCGCGAGCGGCGCGCGGCCCGGGCGAGGCTGGCCGGCATGGACGAGCGGACGCGCCGGGAGTGGCTGTCGGCCTATTTCGCGGCCCGCGCCGACTGTGACGCCAAGGGGGTGCCGGCCCTGTGACCGGACTCGACTCGAAGGAGGTGCCGGCCCTGTGACCGGACCCCTGCTGTACGCCCGCTCCCGGGCGCTCCCCGCCACGCTGGCCGCGCTCGTCGGCACCGCCGCCTTCGCCCTCTGGGCGGCCGGCCGGCTGGACGCCTACCTCGATCCCGACCGCCGGGTGCCGATCGTCGCGCTGACGCCGCTGCTGGCGTCGGCGGTGATCGGCGCGAGCCTGTACAGCGCCTCGGACGAGCTGGACCGCACGGCCGTGCGCCCCTGGTGGCCGCGTCGGCTGGCCCAGCTGACGGCCCTGACCGCACTGGCGGCCCTGCTGGTCGTCCCGGCCGTGCTCGGCCACGCGGACACCTTCGGGCCGCCCGCCGTCATCCGCAACACCCTGGGCTGCACGGGCGTCACCGCGACGGCGGCCGTCCTCCTGGGCGCCCGTCTGAGCTGGCTCCCCGCGTTCGCCTACGTGTCCGCCGTCTACCTGGGCTCGTCCGCCGCGCGTGGCCGCGCGGGCACGGTGTGGGCCTGGCCGATGCAGCCGGGCGCCTGGGCGGTGGCCCTGGCCGCGTTCGCGGTGGGCGCGGCCCTGTACGCGGCGCGCGGCGCCCGCCCGGACGGGCCGCGGGTCTGAACTCCGGGCTGCGGAGCCGACCCGAAGGGGCGCGGGGAACCGCGCGAAGGCGCCCCACGCGCCCGCAGCCGCCGACGAACCACCGCCGCCCCTTCTGACAGGCGCGGACGCACCGGCCCGGACCGACTAGGCGGAGATGCCGTCGATCCGGGCCAGGGCGGCGTCCGCGCCGTACGGCTGCAAGTACGGCAACCAGCGCGGGTCACGATGCCCCGTGCCGATGATCCGCCAGGCCAGCCCCGTCGGCGGAGCCGGTTTGTGCCGCAGCCGCCAGCCCAGTTCCACGAGGTGACGGTCGGCCTTGACGTGGTTGCAGCGGCGGCAGGACGCCACCACGTTGTCCCAGACGTGCTTGCCCCCGCGACTGCGCGGGATGACGTGGTCGACGCTGGTTGCGACGCCACCGCAGTACATGCACCGGCCCCCGTCGCGCGCGAACAGCGCACGGCGGGTCAGAGGAACAGGCCCCCGGTAGGGGACCCGGACGAATCGCTTGAGCCGGACCACGCTGGGCGCGGGGAGGGTGACGGTCGCGCTGTGCATATAGGCGCCGGATTCCTCCAGGGAGACTGCCTTGTTCTCCAGGACGAGGACGAGCGCGCGGCGGAGCGGTACGACGCCGAGCGGCTCGTACGACGCGTTGAGGACCAGGACATGCGGCACGGGTGCCTCCTTGGGCGTCGGCGGCGCGTGGCTCGCGCCGGGACGATCTGAGGTCAGTCTCTCCTCATGCCTGGTGAACGCGCCACCATGTCCCGGTAACGGGCTGGGAGTGTTTTCGACCACACCCTCATTCATCCCCCGGATCATGGCCTGTTCAAGCCCGCGTGAGCCGCGTCTCTCCTGCACGCCTCCTGTGCGGATCGGCGCGAGGCATACACAATGCCCCGTTAGTGTGGTGGTCCTGTCCGTCCGGTGACCTTTTCGTGACCTTGACCGCCCGCCGGTACGGACCGCGCAGCACCTGGGAGGTACCTGCCGTGTCGTCCCTGCCCGCCGCCGTCCTGGCCGCCGGCGCATCGCCGTCTCCTTCGCCGTCGCCGTCGGGCTCGTCGGCCCCGGCCGTGCCGACGCTCCAGGACGCCCAGGAGAGCGCGACGAACGCGGCGAGCTGGGTCGAGCAGAACTGGTCGACGTGGCTCGCGATGGGTCTTCAGATCCTGCTGATCCTGGTCGTGGCGGTGGCACTGCGGGCGGTGGTGCGGCGGGCGATCACCAAGCTGATCGAGCGGATGAACCGCACCGTGCAGGCGGTGGACGGCAGTGCGCTGGGCGGGCTGCTGGTGAACGCCGAGCGGCGGCGGCAGCGGGCGGCGGCGATCGGTTCGGTGCTGCGGTCGGTGGCGAGCTTCCTGATCCTCGGCACGGCCGCGCTGATGGTGCTGGGCACCTTCAAGATCAACCTGGCGCCGCTGCTGGCGTCGGCCGGTGTCGCGGGCGTGGCGATCGGTTTCGGCGCGCGCAACCTGGTCACGGACTTCCTGTCCGGCGTGTTCATGATCCTGGAGGACCAGTACGGCGTCGGGGACGTGATCGACGCGGGTGTGGCGACCGGCGAGGTGATCGAGGTCGGGCTGCGCGTGACCAAGCTGCGCGGCGACAACGGGGAGATCTGGTACGTCCGCAACGGCGAGGTCAAGCGGATCGGCAACCTGTCCCAGGGCTGGGCGACGGCCGGGGTCGACGTGACCGTGCGGGCGAGCGAGGACCTGGACCGGGTGAAGGCCACGCTGGTCGAGGTCGCCGAGAAGATGGGCAAGGAAGAGCCCTGGAACGAGCTGCTGTGGAGCCCGATCGAGGTGCTCGGACTGGACTCCGTGCTGATCGACTCCATGGTGGTCCGGGTCTCGGCCAGGACGATGCCGGGCAAGTCGGTCACGGTGGAGCGGGAGCTGCGCTGGCGGATCAAGCGGGCGTTCGACGCGGCGAGCATCCGCATCGTGGGCGGTGCGACGGCCGTCGAGGACCAGCAGGACGCCCCCGACCCGACGGCCGCGGTCGCGGCCCCGTCGGTGTACTCCAACGCGGACTCCCCGCAGTCGGCGGCGGCCACCCCGATAGTCCCGCAGCGCTCGGCGCCCTCGGGGAAGTAACGGAACGGCTCGGCACACACGTTCGAGTGAACGGACGGGGCATTCCGGCGCGGGGAGCGCGCGGGGTGCCCCATCGTTCTGCCGGGGCGCCCGGCGTGGGCTTAGCCTGGCATCAGTGTGACGAGGAGAAGCGATGAGCGCCGAACCGATCATGGAGCCGGTCATGACGCAGGTGGACCCCATCGACCTGTTGATCGCGTTCGAAGAGGCATCGCCGATGCCTATTCGACCGGAGTATGTCGAGGGGACGGTCATCGTGCCGCCGCAACCGAACGACAATCACAATCACGGCGCCGGGGAACTGTTCTACCAGTTCCGGCTAGCCGGATTCGGCCTTGTGGGCTTCGGCAACGGCTACCGCGCCGCCCACGAGGACGGCAGGACCATGAGCCTGATCATTCCGGACTTCTACGTCCGCCATCGCCGAGCGACCGAGCTCGACGAGTCGTACCGCAAGGCCAACAAGGGCTGGTACCCCATCGACATGCTCGCCCTGGTCGGCGAAGTCACCTCCACGAACCACGAAACCGACACCGGCCCCAAGTTCCGTACCTATGCCGCCGCCGGCGTGCCCGTCTACGTCCTCATCGACCGCCACTCCACAACGGCCCACTGCTACACGGACCCCGTCCTCCCCGGCGACGACCCCACCGAGGCGTACTACGCCACCGACATCAAGGTCGACCTCGGCGAGCCGCTCCCCCTCCCGGCGCCCTACCCCACCCTGGACACCGCCCCCTTCATCGAGGGCTGAGCGGGCCGCAGGCCGGCTGGTGGGCCTCGCGGAGCCACGCCGCCCCGCCGGGGGCGGTGCCGCAGGACAGGGACGCGCCCCGGGTGCCGGTGAGCCAACGCGGCTGCCGCGCCGTACACGCCACCGCTCCCAGCAGCAGCATGACCGCCACCGCCGTCCGGCCGCTCCTCACTCGCTCTCCCCCAGCCTCGTCACCTGGCACACCGCCACGAACGCGCTCGCCCTGCGCTGACCCGGCATGCCCATCAGCCCCTGGTCCGCGCGCAGCAGGACCCGGGCCGCACCCGACGACCGGTCCACCGTCAGGGAGCCGGTGACGGCGTGCCGGCCGCGGAACGGGCGCCACTGGAAGTCCCACGCCCCTGTCTCGCCCGTCACGTCGTACGCCCGCTCGGACCCGGCGATCCCCGCCCGCGGCCGCTCCGCCGCCCCCGCCGGGAACGCCCGCTCCTGCGTGGCCCGGAGGACGTCCACGGTGACCGGGATGCCGGTGCCGCGCGCCCGGCGGAGCAGGGCCGCGTACACGTAGAGGGCGGCGAGCAGGCTGAAGACGGCCCAGACGAGCCGGGTGACGGCGAGGTCTTCGGCGAGCGACCGGGACAGATCCCCGTCCACGACGTCGCTCAGGCCCACCGTCGTCGGCAAGGGCGCGAAGCCGGACATCGTGGCCGGCCACAGCCTCCAGAGCAGCCTCCGGTCGACCATCCCCACCGCGCCCCATCCCCCCGCGTCCGTCCGTCTCCCGAATCCAGGCGCCGTGACCAGCGAAAACCACATCCATGACGCACTCGTGACGCACCCTTGACCCACGCCCGAACGCAGATCGTCTTCACAGGAACCCCACGTTCCCTCCGCATCCGGTGATCGTCTAGGGTCGCCCCCACAACGGGCCCTTGCTCTGGAGCGCGACGCCGCCCGGGGGCCCGTGTCGAATGTGGGGAAACATGCGCAAGCTCGCCATCGGCACCGCCCTGTCCGGCGCCCTGGCCCTGACCGGCCTGGCCGCGCCCGCCGCGTCGGCGGCCGGTACGCCGGACCTGACGTTCGCCGGCGTGACCGTGAACAAGGGCAAGCCGATCGTGGTCGGCACCACCAAAGCGGTGAACGTGCCGGTGTCGTACACCCTGACCCGGCCGAAGGACCTGGTCTTCGACCAGGAGAAGACGGCGCAGGCCGTTCTGCTGTACCGCGGCACGCTGAAGTCGCCCGACAACGAGCTGGGCCCGCGGAAGGCGCCCGTCTGCACGACCGCCGCCACGACGGACACGACCGTCACCGAGAGCTGCACCGAGACGATCGTCGCCGTCGCGGACCGGGAGCTGTACGAGGCCACCGACGCCGGCACCTGGAAGGCGGCCGGTGTCTACGCCCACAGCGACGGCAGCGCCTCGGACGACTACATGCACAGCGAGTACGACCTCACCATGTGGGGCAACCTCGCGTCGGTGCAGATCAAGCGCGCCGCCCGGCTGACCGTGAACGCCGCCCCGGAGCCCGTCGTCAAGGGCCGGACGCTGACCGTCAAGGGCAAGCTGACCCGCGCCACCTGGGCGACCGGCACGTACACCGGGTACAAGGGCCAGAAGGTCGTCCTCCAGTTCAAGGCGGACGGCGGCGCGTACGCGAACGTCAGGACGATCACGTCCGGCACCGGCGGCTCCCTGTCCACCACGGTGAAGGCGGGCAGGAGCGGCACCTACCGCTTCGTCTTCGCCGGCACGGCCACCACGGGCGCGAAGACGTCCGCCGGCGACCACGTGACCGTGAAGTGACTCCGGGCACTCCCCGTACCGCGACGCCCCCGAGGTAACGACTCTGTTGCCTCGGGGGCGTTGTCTATTGACGCCCCCTTCGTCCTCGGCTTACGTTCCTCCCACCCCAATAGGAAAGTTTCCTAACAGTGATCTCCCGGGCGGCCGTTGATCAAGACTGGACGTCATGCCCAGGTCACTGAAAAGCTGGGCGGCTGGAAAGGCAGGTGTCGCACCCCATGGCAGGAACCGCCGGTACGCCGGGCACCCCGCGCGTCCTGCGCGCCATGAACGACCGCGCCGCCCTGGACCTGCTGCTGGAGCACGGGCCGCTGTCGCGCACCCGGATCGGCAAGCTCACCGGCCTGTCCAAGCCCACCGCCTCCCAGCTGCTGGCCCGCCTGGAGGCGGCCGGACTGGTCCGGGTCACCGGCACCAGCGAGGGACGGCCGGGCCCCAACGCGCAGCTCTACGCGGTCAACCCCACGGCCGCGTACGCCGCCGGGCTGGACGTCACCCCGCACCGCATCCGGGCCGCCGTCGCCGACATCACCGGCCGCACGGTCGGCGAGTACGAGCTGCCCACCCCCGGCCGGCGCCCGGCGCACCCCGTCGTCCGGCAGGTCACCGACGCCCTCGACGGCGCCGTCAAGGCCGCCGGGCTCGCCCGGTCCGACGTGCACCGCCTGGTCATCGGCACGCCCGGCGCCTTCGACCCCAACACCGGGCGGCTGCGCTACGCCTCCCACCTGCCGGGCTGGCACTCCCCCGCACTGCTCGACGACCTCGCGGCGGCCCTGCCGATGCCGGTCGAGTACGAGAACGACGTCAACCTCGTCGCCATCGCCGAGCAGCGGCTCGGCGCGGCCCGCGGCCACGCGGACTTCGTGCTGCTGTGGAACCAGGAGGGCCTCGGCGCCGCCCTGGTCCTCGGCGGCCGGCTGCACCGCGGCTGGACCGGCGGCGCCGGCGAGGTCGGCTTCCTGCCGGTACCGGGCACCCCGCTGGTCCGGCAGGTCACCAAGGCCAACAGCGGCGGCTACCAGGAGCTGGCCGGCTCCCAGGCCCTGCCGAAGCTGGCCCGGGAACTCGGTGTCGAGGACGTGCCCCCGGGGCCGTACACCGAAGCCGCCACCCTGCTCGTCGCCCGCGCCGCCGACCACGCGGGCGGCCCGCACCGGGAGCTGCTGCGGACCTACGCCACCCGGCTGGCCACCGGTCTCGCCTCGCTCGTCTCCGTCCTCGATCCCGAACTCGTCGTCCTCAGCGGCTCCGCCCTGACGGCCGGCGGCGAGGTGCTGCGCGCCCTCGTCCAGGCCGAGCTGGAGGAGCTGGCCGCGGCCCGGCCCCGGCTGGTCGTCGGCGACGTCCACGAACATCCCGTGCTGCGCGGCGCGCTGGAGTCCGCGCTCGCCGCCACCCGCGACGAGGTCTTCGACACCTCGCGCTGAGCGCCCCCTCTTTCCCGACCCGTCCCCCTGGGAGACCTCGCCATGCCCACAGTCATACCCGAAGTCGCCCGAAAAGCGGCGTTTGCCCTGACTGTCTCCGCCGTGCTCCTCACCGCCGCGTGTACCGGCCAGTCCGACTCCGGTGCCACGGACGATCCCTCGAAGGACACGACGATCAACTTCTGGCACGCCTGGAGCGCGCCGAACGAGGTGAAGGCCGTCAAGTCGCTGGTCGCCGGCTTCGAGCACGCGCACCCCAACATCCACGTGAACGTCGTCGGCAACATGACCGACGACAAGATCAACCAGGCGCTGCGGGCCGGCGGCGAGAAGGCCCCGGACGTGATCTCGTCCTTCACCACCAACAACGTGGGCAAGTTCTGCTCCTCGGGCGCGCTGGTGGATCTGAACCCGTTCTTCGAGAAGTCCGGGATCGACCCGCAGAAGACCTTCCCGAAGCCGATGAACGAGTACACCCGGTTCGACGGCAACCGCTGCACGGTGCCGCTGCTCGGTGACGCGTACGGGCTCTACTACAACAAGACGGCGTTCGAGAAGGCGGGCATCGCGCACCCACCGAAGACCTGGTCCGAATTCGAGGCCGACGCCAAGAAGCTGACGATCCCCCAGGGCAGCGGGTACAAACAGCTCGGATTCATGCCGAACTACCACGGCTGGGAGTCCACCACCGAGCACTACCTCGGCCAGTTCTCGCCGACGTACTTCGACAAGAACGGCAAGTCGAACCTCGCCAAGGACCCGGCCTTCGCCCAGGGCTTCACGCTCCAGAAGAAGCTCGTGGACGAACTCGGCGGATTCCAGAGGCTGGAGAGGTTCCGCGCCACGCTGGGCGACGAATGGGGCCCCAAGCACCCCTTCCACACCGGCCAGGTCGCCATGCAGCTCGACGGCGAGTGGCGGCTCGGCATGGCCGAGGAGGCGAAGCCGGACTTCGAGATCGGGACCGCTCCGCTGCCGGTCCCGGACGACCGGGCCGACCAGTACGGCAAGGGCTACATCACCGGCACCATCGCGGGGATCGCCGCCACCAGCCACAAGCAGAACGCGGCCTGGGAACTGGTGAAGTACATGACCACGGACACGGACGCGGTGGTCGGCTTCGCCAACGACATCCACAACGTGCCCTCCACGCTGGCCGCGCTGAAGTCGCCGAAGCTGAAGTACGACCCGCGGTTCAAGACCTTCCTGGACATCGCCGCCAACCCGGACTCCACCACGACCCCCGCCTCGGTCAACGGCGGTGTGTACCTGGTGACGATCCAGCAGTTCGGCTACGACTACGAGAGCGGCAAGGCCACCGATCTCAAGGCCGGGCTGAAGAAGACGGCCGCGCAGATCGACACGGACATCGCGCAGGCCCAGTGATGAGCGCCGTGACCCTCGCGTCGAAACGCCGGCGCTCGGCCCTGCGCACGCTCGCCTTCATGTCCCCGTGGCTCATCGGCTTCGCGGTCTTCTTCGCCTACCCGCTGATCTCCACGCTCTACTTCTCCTTCATGCACTACGACGGCTTCCGGCCGCCGACGTGGAGCGGCGGGAAGAACTGGGCGTACGTCTTCGAGCACTACCCGCTGTTCTGGCCCGCCCTGCGCAACACGCTCTGGCTGGTCGTGATCATGGTGAGCCTGCGGGTGGTCTTCGGGCTGGGCGTCGGACTGCTCATCACCAAGATCAAGACCGGTACGGGCGTCTTCCGCACCCTGTTCTACCTGCCGTACCTCGCCCCGCCGGTCGCGGCCACCATGGCCTTCGCGTTCCTGCTCAACCCCGGTACCGGCCCGGTGAACTCGCTCCTGGAGAAGGCCGGACTGCCGGCGCCGGGCTGGTTCAACGACCCCGCCTGGTCCAAGCCGGCGCTGACCCTGCTGGCCCTGTGGGGCGTCGGCGACCTGATGGTGATCTTCATGGCCGCGCTGCTCGACGTACCGACGGAGCAGTACGAGGCGGCGGAGCTGGACGGCACCTCGGCCTGGCAGCGATTCCGGTACGTGACCCTGCCGAACATCTCCCCGATCGTGATGTTCGCCGTCGTCACCGGCGTGATCCAGACGATGCAGTACTACACCCAGCCACTGGTGGCCGGGAAGGTCGCCTCCGGCGTGATCCAGGGCGCCGGCACCCAGTTCGAGCCCGGCTACCCCGACAAGTCCACGCTCACCCTCCCCCAGCTCGTCTACAACCTCGGCTTCCAGCGCTTCGACTACGGCTCGGCGTGTGTGGTGGCGCTGGTGCTGTTCGCCCTGTCGATGGCGTTCACCACGCTGTTGATGCGGCGCCGTGGCGGCCTGATCCAGGCAGGTGACTGACCATGACGCAAGTACTGGAGCAGCCGGTGAAGCCGGCGCCGCTCGTCACCGGCGCCGAGCGCACCGCCCGGCGCCGGGCGGTGCTGGAGTGGATCGCGGTCCACTCGCTCGGCGTCGCCGCCGCGCTGTTCTTCACGCTGCCGTTCGTGTTCGTGTTCCTGACCTCGCTGATGAGCGACAGCCAGGCCCTCAGCCGGGACCTGGTCCCGCACACCTGGGAGTGGGGCAACTACCGCAAGGTCTTCGACACGCCCGGCTTCCTCACCTGGTGGAAGAACACGCTGCTGTACGCCGGTCTCGGCACCGTGCTGACCGTGGTGTCCTCGATCCCGGTGGCGTACGCGCTCGCCAAGTTCCGCTTCCGGGGCCGCAACCTGTCGCTCATGCTGGTGATCTCGATGATGATGCTGCCGCCGCAGGTGGTCGTCATCCCGATGTACCTCTTCTGGGCGAAACAGCTGGACCTGTCGGGCACGCTGTGGCCGCTGATCGTCCCGATGGCGTTCGGGGACGCGTTCTCCATCTTCCTGCTGCGCCAGTTCCTGATGACGATCCCGAACGAGTACCTGGACGCGGCGAAGGTGGACGGCTGCGGCGACCTGCGCACCCTGCTGCGGGTCGTGCTGCCCATGGCGAAGCCGGGCATCGCCGCCGTCGCCCTCTTCCAGTTCTTCTACGCCTGGAACGACTACTTCGGGCCGCAGATCTACGCGTCCGAGAACCCCGGCGCCTGGACGCTGTCCTACGGCCTGGAGTCCTTCAAGGGCGCCCACCACACCGACTGGAACCTCACCATGGCCGCCACCGTGCTGGTCATGGCCCCCGTGATCCTCGTGTTCTTCTTCGCCCAGAAGGCGTTCGTCGAGGGCGTCACCCTCACCGGAGTAAAGGGTTGAACTGGCTATGAAACTCACCGTGGTCGGCGGCGGCTCGACCTACACACCGGAACTCGTCGACGGCTTCGCGCGCCTCAGGGACACCCTGCCCGTCGAGGAACTGGTCCTGGTCGACCCGGCCGAGGACCGGCTTGAGCTGGTCGGCGGGCTGGCCCGGCGGATCTTCGCCAAGCAGGGCCACGGCGGCCGGATCGTCACGACGTCCGACCTGGACGCGGGAATCGACGGCGCCGACGCCGTCCTGCTCCAACTCCGCGTCGGCGGCCAGGCGGCCCGGCAGCGGGACGAGACCTGGCCGCTGGAGTGCGGCTGCATCGGCCAGGAGACGACCGGCGCGGGCGGCCTGGCGAAGGCCCTGCGCACGGTCCCGGTGGTCCTGGACATCGCCGAACGGGTCCGCCGGAGCAACCCGCGCGCGTGGATCATCGACTTCACCAACCCGGTCGGCATCGTCACCCGCGCCCTGCTCCAGGCCGGGCACCGGGCGGTCGGCCTGTGCAACGTGGCGATCGGCTTCCAGCGGAAGTTCGCGGCCCTGCTCGGCGCGGCCCCGGCGGATGTGCACCTGGCCCATGTGGGCCTGAACCACCTCACCTGGGAAACCGGTGTGCGTCTGGGCGGACCGGAGGGCGAGAACGTCCTGCCGAAGCTCCTGGCCGAGCACGGCGAGGCCCTCGCGGACGACGTCCGCCTCCCCCGCCCCCTGCTGGACCGCCTCGGCGTCGTCCCCTCCTACTACCTGCGCTACTACTACGCGCACGACGAGGTCGTCCGGGAACTGCGCACGAAGCCCTCGCGGGCGGCCGAGGTGGCGGCGATGGAGCGCGAACTCCTGGCGATGTACGGCGACCCGGCCCTGGACGAGAAGCCGGCCCTGCTGGCCAAGCGCGGCGGGGCCTTCTACTCGGAGGCGGCCGTGGACCTGGCGGCGGCCCTGCTGGGCGGCGGGGGCAGCCCCTACCAGGTGGTGAACGCGCTCAACAGGGGAACGCTGCCCTTCCTCCCGGACGACGCGGTGATCGAGGTGCAGGCGGCGGTCGGCCCGGCCGGCCCGGTCCCGCTCCCGGTCCCCGGCCTTGACCCGCTCTTCTCGGGCCTGATCGCGAACGTGACGGCCTATGAGGACCTGGCCCTGGAGGCCGCCCTGCGCGGCGGCCGGGACCGCGTCTTCCGCGCGCTGCTGGCACACCCCCTGATCGGCCAGTACGCGTACGCCGACGCCCTCACCGACCAGCTGATCGCACACAACCGGGAGCACCTCGCGTGGGCCTGACCGCACCTGACCCCCTGACGGTCCTCGCCATCGACGCGGGCAACAGCAAGACCGACGTGGCCGTGGTCAACGCCGCCGGGGAGGTGCTGGCCACGGCTCGCGGCGGCGGTTTCCGGCCGCCCGTGGTGGGCGTGGCCGCGGCGCTGGACGCGCTGGCGGAACCGGTCGCCCGGGCGTTCGCGGACGCCGGGGTCACCTCCGTCGGCCATGTCGCGGCCTGTCTGGCCAACGCCGACCTCCCGGTGGAGGAGGAGCAGTTGGCGACCGCGCTGCACACGCGCGCGTGGGGCGCGTCGGTGGAGGTCCGCAACGACACCTTCGCGATCCTGCGCGCGGGCGTCGCCGAGCCGCGCGGGGTGGCGGTGGTGTGCGGCGCGGGCATCAACTGCGTGGGCATGCTGCCCGACGGCCGTACCGCCCGCTTCCCGGCCATCGGCCGTATCTCCGGCGACTGGGGCGGCGGCTGGGGCCTGGCGGAGGAGGCCCTGTGGCACGCGGCCCGCGCGGAGGACGGGCGCGGCGGACCGACCTCCCTGGCCCGCACCCTGCCCGCGCACTTCGGCCTGCCGACCATGTACGCCCTCATAGAGGCGCTGCACCTGGAGCACCTGGACCACGACCGCCGGCACGAGCTGACCCCGGTCCTGTTCGCCACGGCGGCGGACGGCGACCCGGTGGCCCGCGCGATCGTCACCCGGCTCGCGGAGGAGGTCACGGTGATGGCCACGGTCGCGCTGACCCGCCTGGACCTGCTGGACGAGGAGACCCCGGTCCTCCTCGGCGGCAGCGTCCTCACCGCCGGCCACCCGCAGCTGAACGACACCGTCCGCACCCTCCTGGCGGCCCGCGCCCCCAAGGCCGACGTCCGCGTGGTGACGGCGAGCCCGGTGCTGGGAGCGGTCCTGCTGGGCCTGGACCGGCTGGGGGCGGACGCGGGGGCGCAGGAGCGGGCGCGGGGCCACTGGGAGGGGGGCTGATCCTGAGTCGTCCCGGGGGCGGAGCGGGGCAACAATGTGACCAGAGGTGCGGACCCGACCTCGGGAGGCGTCATGAGCACATCAGCCGAGCCACGAGTGTCCGGTCTCGAAGTCCGGTCCATCGACTACGTCCCGCTGGACGAGCGGCACGGCAAGCTCTGGCACCTGGGCCCGCTGTGGTTCATGTCCAACGCGCAGATCGCCACCCTGGCGGTCGGGCTGGTCAGCATCACCCAGGGCGGCAACCTCGTCTGGTCACTGCTGGCCATCGTCTCCGGCACCGTCATCGGCACCTTCTTCATGGCCTTCCACTCCGCCCAGGGCCCCCAGCTCGGGCTGCCGCAGATGATCCAGTCCCGGCCCCAGTTCGGCTACGTCGGCGCGCTGCTGGTGTGGCTGTTCGCCTATGTGCAGTACGCCGGGTTCAACGTCTTCAACAGCATCCTCGCCGCCGGCTCCCTGCACGCCACGCTGCACGGCGGCGTCAAGCTGTGGGTCGTCGTGGTGACCGCCGTCGCGCTCGTCATCGCGCTGGTGGGCTACGACATCATCCACAAGGCCGAGCGGATCCTGACGTACACCTTCCTGGTGATCTTCGGGATCTTCACCGTGGGCGTCCTGGTCACCCTGCACTACCCGGCGGGCTCCTTCGACCTCGGCGGCTTCCGGTGGACGCCGTTCCTCGCGCAGTTCGGCGTGGTCGCGGGCTACCAGATCAGCTGGGCCATCTACGTCTCCGACTACTCCCGTTACCTGCCTCCGGACGTGACCGTCCGCAAGACCTTCTACTGGACCTACTTCGGCTCCGCGCTGGGCGGCATCTGGCTGATGGTGCTCGGGGCGCTGCTGGCGGCCTGGGCGGGCCCGGGGACCTTCCAGACGATCCCGGCGATCGACGCCGCGGGGGACAAGGTGTTCACCGGGTTCGGCGCCGTCGTGCTGCTGTTCTCGGCCCTCGGCCTGGTCTCGGTGACCGCGCTGAACATGTACGGCGGGTCCCTCACGCTCATCAGCGCCATCGACTCGTTCAGGCGGGTCCGGCCGACGCTCGCCGTACGGCTGGTCACCCTCGGCCTCACCGCGACGCTCTCCCTGGCCGGCGCGCTGGCCGCGACGTCGAACTTCCTGGCGAACTTCGAGAACTTCCTGCTCCTGGTGCTCTACCTGTTCATCCCGTGGACCGCGGTGAACCTCATGGACTACTACGTGGTGCGCCGCGGGCACTACGCCATCGCCGAGATCTTCAACCCGCACGGCATCTACGGCCGCTGGGGCCGGCACGGCATCGTCGCCTACCTCGTCGGCTTCGCCGCCATGGTCCCGTTCTTCTCCGTCGGCACCCTGTTCCTCGGCCCCGCCGCGCGGGCGTTGGGCGGCGCCGACATCTCCCTCTTCGTCGGCCTGCCCGTCAGCGCGCTCCTGTACTGGTGGCTGACCCGCTCGATCGACGTGGCGGCGGAGACCCGGCTGGCGGAGGCGGAGGCGGCGGCCCTGGAACAGGCCGCCCACGAGCACCGCGAGCCGTGAGGCCGTCCCCGGCCGGCCCGTCGCCCGGGGAACCGATCCCCCGTCACCGGCGTGTTCCAGCACGGGAGGTGGTGCGTGAGCCGGTACGCGCCCCCGAGCACGATGCGATCCGATCAAGATCCAGTGAAGGCCGGTGCGCGATGTCAGTGCGGGCGGTGATACTGGGCGGCGTACGGATGACCATGGGGGAGGTCGAGTGACACACCCGCCGAAGAGCAGCGCGGCGCCACCGCCGGCCGGGTCCGCCGGTGCGGCCGGTGTCCCCGGCATCCCCGCCCAGCCAGGGCCGCCCGGGTTCCCCCCGGCCGTCGCCCCCGGGGTGCCGCCCGCGCGCCGGACCGCCTTCGCCGAGGGCGCCGAGCGGTTGCGGGCCGCCGCGACGACCGAGCCGGGGCGGTTGCGGATCATCGGTGCCGTCCTGGCGCTGCTGGTCGTCGCGTTCGGGGCGGTCACCGCCTGGCAGACCAGCACCCGCTCGGCCGCCGCCGACGACGTGCTGCACCGCAGCCAGCCGCTCAGTTACGGCGCGGCCGGCATCTACCGGTCGCTGGCCGACGCCAACACCGCGGCCTCCAGCGGGTTCCTGGCGGGCGGGCAGGAGAACGCCCAGTCCAGGGACCGGTACGAGAAGGACATCCGCTCCGCCGCCGCCGGGCTCGTCACCGCCGCCGCCAACGCCGAGCCGGGCTCCGCTTCCGAGGAGACCATCGCCGGGCTGAACCGGCTGCTGCCCGAGTACAAGGGCCTCATCGAGCGGGCCCGGACGTACAACCGGCAGGGCTATCCGGTCGGCGGCGCCTATCTGCGGTACGCCAACGAGAAGATGCAGAAGGAGATGCTCCCGGCGGCGGAGGACCTCTACACCACGGAGAACCGGCGGCTCGACGCGGACTACGCGGACGCGACGCCGTACCCGTGGGTCGCCATCGGGCTCGGGCTGCTCGCGCTGGCCGTGCTCGGCTGGGCCCAGCACCGCACGTACCGGCGCACCCACCGCGTCCTCAACCACGGCCTGGTCGCCGCCAGCGCCGCGACGGCCGTTGCCCTGCTGTGGCTGGTCGTGGGCCACATGGTCGCCCGGTCGGGGCTCGACGGCTCGTACGAGCACGGCATCCGCTCGCTCAACGTGCTCCACGACGCCCGGATCGCCTCCCTCAAGGCGCGCGGCAACGAGAACCTGAGCCTGGTGGCGCGCGGCGCCGAGACCGTCACGGTCGACGGCACGACGTACGACGCCTACTACCGCGGCTTCGACCGGGACATCGCCGTGCTCGGCAAGGGGCTGACCGAGGCGGCGCGGCTCGCCGACGACCAGGGGGGCACCGCCCCGGTCGAGGCGGCCGAGGACGACATGGCGGTGTGGAAGCAGCGCCACGCCACGGCCCGCGCCGAGGACGAGAACGGCAACTACCAGCAGGCGCTGGACAAGGTGATCGGCGCCAAGGGCGCGACCGCCGAGTGCTTCGACGGCGTCGACCGCAGCCTGGCTCGGGCCATCGCCCATGAGCGGGCCGAGTTCCAGCGGGCGGCCGGGGACGGGCGGGACGCCATGACCGGGCTGCCGGAGGGCGCCGCCGTCCTCGCGGTGCTGGGCGCGGCCGGCGCCGTCGCCGGCATCGGCCGCAGACTTTCGGAGTACCGGTGACAGGGGGCAAGGCGATGGACGTGAGCCGTGCGCGGTCCGCCCTGCGAGGCTGGGGCGGGGTCGTCGCGATGGCGGTGCTGTGCGCGCTGGCGCCGGCGTTCGTCCTGCTGCTGCCGTGCACCCCGCAGGCGCCGGACGACGCGCGGCAGGCCGGGCAGAAGGCCGTCACCGGCGCCCAGGCCCGCGCCGACGGGTGCGTGGACGCCGAGGCGCACGAGCGGACGCCGGCGCCGTCCGGCGCGGACGGTCCGACGATCGACGCGATCAAGGCACGCACGGGCGCCAAGCGGAAGCTGATCGTCGGCGTCGACCAGAACAGCTACCGCTGGGGCTACCGCAACCCCAACACCGAGGGCGCCCGGCTGGAGGGCTTCGACATCGACCTCGTCCACCGGATCGCCGAGGACATCCTCGGCGACCCGGACGCGGTGCAGTTCAAGGCCATACCGACCAACCAGCGCATCCCGGCGATCGAGGACGGACGCGTGGACATGGTCGTCCGCACCATGACGATCACCTGCGGCCGGCTGGAGCACGTCGCCTTCTCCGCGCCCTACTTCAAGACCGGCCAGCAGGTCCTCGCCCCCAAGTCCTCCCCGATCACGGGCTACGACGCCTCGCTGGCGCACAAGAAGGTGTGCACCGCGGCCGGTTCGACCGCCCTCGCCAAGCTGGAAGCCGACAAGAAGGGCGGCCGGCTGCCCGCCACCACCGACCTGTCCACCACCGTGCCGAACCAGCTGGACTGCCTGGTCCGGCTGCAACTCGGCGAAGTGGACGCGGTGGTGACCGACGGCGCGCTCGCCGCGAGCCAGGCCGCGCAGGACCCGACCGTCGAACTGAAGGGCGCGCCGTTCACGACCGAGTACTACGGCGTGGCGATGAAGAAGGACGCCGGCGATCTGGTACGCCGGGTCAACCGCGTTCTGGTGGACTACCGCGCACACGGCTGGCAGACGTCGTACGACGACTGGCTGTCGGCGACACTGGGCAGGGACTCGGCCGCGTCGAAGCCGCCCGCGCCGCAGTACCGGCGCAGCAGTTGAGCCGTACCCGACCGGAACAGACAGCAAGCGAGAGGTGATCGATGGGCGTCACGGACCCCGCCGGGCCGGTGATGGACCGGGACGAGGTGGACCGTGCGCTGGCGCGGCTCGGCCAGGAGCACGAGGCGATCGAGACCTCGCTGCTGGCCCTCCAGGACCACGCGGGCCGCAGACTCCTCGAGGGCGCGCGGCTGACCGGCGTCACCAAGGAGCGCTGGCAGGCCGCGGAGGCGCGGATCACCCGGCTGTGGGCGTACTTCGACGCCTACACGGCCGCGCTGCGCGGCGCCCGTGAGATCCGCGCCCGGCGCCGCTGGTCCAGCCGGGAGGACCTGGCGGAGCTGACCGAGGTGCTGCGCGGCGAGTCCGTGACCGTCCCCGGCGGCGGGAACGGCAGGCTGAGCGAGTCGTTCTCGCTGTCCGCGCTGGTGGAGCGGATGAACGAGCTGTACGCGACGAGCCTGGACATGATCGTCGCCGCCGACGCGGTCTGGTCGGCGCTGCCCGCGCGGATCGATTTACTCGCCGCGGAACTCCAGCGCACCCGGCAGCTCGCGCACTCGGTGGGGGTGCGCCCCGGCGAGCACCCGGCCGGTGACGACCTGGAGCGGATCACCCGCACGCTGACCAGGCTGCGCGAGGACGTCGTCTCCGACCCGCTGGCCTTCTGGGTGCCGGCCGAGGGCAGTTCGGCGCCCGGCGGCGGACGCCCGGACACGACGGTGTACGACCGTGAGGCCCGCGCCTTGGAGGACGTGCGCCGGGAGATCGACGCCGTGTTGACGGTCCGGCAGGACGCGGAGGCGCGGCTGATCCGGCTGCGGGACGTGCTCTCGCGCGCGGACCGCACCCTGGCCGAGGCGCGTACCGCGCGCGGTGAGGTGCTGGCGAAGATCGCCGCGACCGAGGTGCCGGTGGTGAGCGGGCCGCCGACCGCGCTCCAGGAGCAGCTGGCGACCGCGGCCGAGTACCGCAGGCAGGCCCAGTGGCACCGGCTCTCCCCGCTGCTGGAGTCGCTGGAGGAGAAGGCGGAGGACGAACTGCTGCGCGCCCGCGAGTCGTTGACCGCGGTCACCGCGCCGCTCGCGGTCCGCGCCGAGCTGCGCGGCCGGCTCGACGCGTACAAGGCGAAGGTCGCCCGGCACGGGCTCGCGGAGGACCCGCTGCTGGTCGAGCGGTACGACGCGGCCCGCCGCATGCTGTGGAGCGCGCCCTGCGACCTGCGGGTGGCGGAGCAGGCCGTGCTGCGCTACCAGCAGGCGGCGGCGGAACTGCTCGGCAGCGCGAGCGCGCCGGAGGACCGTAAGGGGGGCGAGTCATGAGTCAGCCGGGGCAGAGCTGCCAGCGGCCGGGCTGCGAGGGGACGTACGAGGACGTCGGCGGCGGCGAGCTGTACTGCGACACGTGCGGTCTCGCACCGGTCGTCTCGGCGACCGGCATGGTGGGCTCGCCGCCCACCGGGGTCGCCCGGGGGGCGTCCGACAGCGGCAGTTCCCGCAGCTCGCGCAGCGCGCGCACGGCCTCGCAGTCGTCGAGGTCGCGCCGCTCGGTGTCCGGCCGGCTGTCCCGGTCGCTGTCCGGGAAGCCCACGGGCCGCTCGGTGTCGGTGCGCAGTTCGGGCTCGTCCTCCGGGGCCTCCTCGCGGGGGCGGCTGGGCGCCGGGCTGGTCGCGGTGCCGCAGGTGCCGCGGCCCGACCCGCGCGCGATGGTGCTGGAGAACCCGGAGGTGCCGGAGCGGAAGCGGTTCTGCTCGCGGTCGGACTGCGGGGCGCCGGTCGGCCGGGCGCGGGGCGACCGGCCGGGCCGCACGGAAGGTTTCTGCACCAAGTGCGGTCACCCGTACTCCTTCGTGCCCAAGCTGCGGGCCGGGGACATCGTGCGCGGCCAGTACGAGGTCGCGGGCTGCCTGGCGCACGGCGGGCTGGGCTGGGTCTACCTGGCCGTGGACCGGGCCGTCTCCGACCGGTGGGTGGTGCTCAAGGGCCTGCTGGACACCGGTGACCAGGACGCGATGGCCGCGGCGATCTCCGAGCGGCGGTTCCTCGCGGAGATCGAGCACGCCAACATCGTGCGCATCTACAACTTCGTGGAGCACCTGGACCAGCGCACCGGCTCCCTCGACGGCTACATCGTCATGGAGTACGTCGGCGGCAAGTCCCTGAAGGAGATCGCCAACGCCCGCCGGACGCCCGACGGCCGCCGCGACCCGCTGCCGGTGGAGCAGGCGTGCGCGTACGGCATCGAGGCGCTGGAGGCGCTCGGCCATCTGCACAGCCGGAACCTGCTGTACTGCGACTTCAAGGTCGACAACGCCATCCAGACCGAGGACCAGCTCAAGCTGATCGACATGGGCGCGGTCCGCCGGATGGACGACGACGAGTCGGCGATCTACGGCACGGTGGGCTACCAGGCACCGGAGGTCGCCGAGTCCGGCCCGTCCGTGGCCAGCGACCTCTACACGGTGGCCCGCACGCTCGCCGTGCTGACCTTCGACTTCCAGGGCTACACCAACGTCTACGCCGACTCCCTGCCCGACCCCGACACCATCGAGGTCTTCCGCCGCTACGAGTCCTTCTACCGGCTCCTGGTGCGCGCCACCGACCCCGACCCGGGCCGCCGGTTCGCCTCCGCGCAGGAGATGGCCGAGCAGCTGACGGGGGTGCTGCGCGAGGTCGTCTCGCTCCAGACCGGGCGGGCGCGGCCCGCGCTGTCGACGCTGTTCGGGCCCGAGACCAAGGTCACGGACACGGAGTTGTTCCCCCGGCTGCACGGGGACGTGTCCCGGCTGGGCGCCCGGCCGGTGCGGAAGGCTCCCGCCCCTCCCGCCCCGCTCCCGCCGGCCCTGGTCGGGCCCGTCGACGCGCCGGCCGCCGCGCTCGCCCTGCCGGTCCCGCTGGTCGACCCGAACGACCCCGGCGCCGGTTTCCTCGCGGGCCTGACGGCCTCGGCGCCGGCCGAGCTGATGAGCGCGCTGGCGGCGGCGCCCGCGCAGACCGTGGAGACCCGGCTCCGGCAGATCCGCGCCCGGCTGGAGAGCGGCGACCACCAGGGTGCGCTGATGAGCCTGGCCAGGCTGGACGAGGAACAGGGCGACGACTGGCGGGTGGTGTGGTACCGGGGCGTGGCCGCGCTGGTCACCGGGGACTTCGAGCACGCCGCGCTCGCCTTCGACGCGATCTACGACGCCTTCCCCGGCGAGGCCGCGCCCAAGCTGGCGCTCGGCCTGTGCGCCGAGGTGCTGGGCCAGCTGGACAACGCGGCCGAGTACTACCGCCTGGTGTGGACGACCGACCCGAGCTTCGTGAGCGCCGCGTTCGGGCTGGCCCGGGTGCGGCTCGCGGCCGGGGACCGGCGGGGCGCCGTGACGACGCTGGAGTCGGTGCCGGAGTCCTCCATCCACTACACGGCCGCCCGGGTCGCCGCCGTCCGGGCCCGGCTGAGACAGCGCACCGCGAGCGCGGGTGACGTACCGTTCCTGGACGACCTGACGGCCGCCGCCGGTCAGGTCGAGGCACTCCAGGCGTACGGCCTGGACCCGGCGCGGCGCGAGCTGTTGTCGGCGGAAGTGCTCGGCTGCGCGCTGGACTGGATACTCTCCGGGGGCCAGGGCGCCGGGCCCGCCGCCGGAGGCCGGGTGCTGCTGGGCAGCGGTCTGGACGAGCGGGGCCTCCGCTTCGGCCTGGAGCGCGCCTACCGCACGCTGGCACGGCTGGCGCCCGGCGGTGATGAGAGGATCGAGCTGGTGGAACGGGCCAACCGTTACCGTCCCCGGACGTGGGTGTAGTCGATGTCGCAGATGCCCCAGCAGGCCGCACTGGCGAAGTGCCCGAGCTGCGCGGAGCCCGTGGAGTCGGGTGACCTGTTCTGCGGAGCGTGCGGATACGACCTTTCGGTGGTGTCCGCGCCGCCGCAGGACCATCCGACGCTGACCATGACGGGCCCCGCCGGCCCCGGGGACGGCACGCCGTGGCCCACCCCCGGACCACCCGGCCCCGCGGCCTCCCCCGAGCCGCACCTTCCGACAGACCTGCCGGGCACCGACTCGGGCGGCACACCCCTGTCCGGCGAGGGATCCGGCGCCGCTCCGGGGGCCACACCCCCGGCGGGGCCGGGCGGCGCCGAGCCGGGCGGGCACGAGGGCGGCGGGGGGCATTCCTCCGGTTCCGGGGTGCGGTTCGACCGGCCGGACGAGCCCGACGAGTACCCGTTGCAGGCACCGGCCCCCCGGCCGGCCTCCGCACCGGCCGACCCGGCGCAGCTCTGCGTGGCCTGCCGGGCGGGCCGGGTGGACAGCGACGGCTACTGCGAGAACTGCGGGCACGCCCAGCCGCGCGAACGCGACCACGTGGAGCGGGAGTCGGGACCGGTCGCCGCCGTCAGCGACCGCGGCCTGCGCCACCACCGCAACGAGGACGCCTTCGCCGTCGGCCACACCACGCTGCCCGACGGCACGCCGGCCGCGCTGGCGATCGTCTGCGACGGTGTGTCGTCCGCGACCCGCCCCGACGACGCCTCCCTGGCCGCCTCCCGGGCGGCCGGCGACACCCTGCTGGCCGCGCTGCCGCGCGGCACCCACCCGCAGACGGCGATGCACGAGGCGATCGTCGCCGCCGCTCAGGCCGTGAACGCGCTCGCCGAAGAACCCGCCACCGCCCGCGAGCACGCCCCGCACCAGAACGCGCCGGCCTGCACGATCGTCGGCGCGGTCGTCACCCCCGGACTGCTGGTCGTCGGCTGGGTCGGCGACAGCCGCGTCTACTGGGTGCCCACCGACCGCACCGCACCGCCCGCCCGGCTGACCGAGGACGACTCCTGGGCCGCCCAGATGGTCGCCGCCGGCCTGATGAGCGAGGCCGAGGCGTACGCCGACGCGCGCGCCCACGCGATCACCGGCTGGCTCGGCGCGGACGCCTACGAACTGGAGCCGCACACCGCGTCGTTCAAGCCGGACCGGCCCGGCGCCGTGGTGGTGTGCACCGACGGGCTGTGGAACTACGCCGAGACGGCGGAGGAGATGTCCGAGGTCCTCCCGCTCGACGCGGCGGCCCGCCCGCTGCACAGCGCACGGGTGCTGGTCGGCCACGCCCTGGACGGCGGGGGCCACGACAACGTAACAGTGGCGGTCCTGCCGTTCCCGCTGCCGCCGCAGGGGGCAGGATCGGCCTGAGGGCCGTATCCGACGGGGGAACGGCACGGGGAAGCCGCGGCGGACCGGTGGGGACCGGTCCGCTCACAGTCGTCGCCTCGCGTCGGCGAGGTGTCCTAGGGGGATGTGAGCAAGGATGGCCAATTTCGCGAAGTCGAACGTGCCGCGGTTCTCGGTGGACGTCTACCAGAACGAGTACCTGCCCGAGGGCGGCAGCGAGGTCAACGCCATCGTCACGGTGACCGCGACCGGCGGCGGCACCATCGGCAGCGCGCTCACCGCACCGGTGTACCCGCCGGGCGGGGGGCCGTCCGCCGCCGTGGCGCTCATGGTGGACTGCTCGGGTTCCATGGACTACCCGCCGACCAAGATGCAGGGCGCCCGGAACGCCACGGCCGCCGCGATCGACACCCTGCGCGACGGCACCCGCTTCGCGGTGATCGGCGGCACGCACGTGGCCAAGGAGGTCTATCCGGGCGGCGGGCGGCTCGCGGTCGCCGACGCCACCACCCGCGAGCAGGCCAAGCAGGCGCTGCGCCGGCTGAGCGCGGGCGGCGGTACGGCCATCGGCACCTGGCTGCGGCTCGCCGACCGGCTGCTGTCCGCGGCGGACGTCACCCTCCGGCACGGCATCCTGCTCACCGACGGCCGCAACGAACACGAGTCGGCGGAGGATCTGCGGGCCACGCTGGACGCCTGCGCCGGCCGGTTCACCTGTGACGCGCGGGGCGTGGGCACCGACTGGGAAGTGAAAGAAGTCACAGGGATCGCCTCGGCGCTGCTCGGCACCGCCGACATCGTCGCCGACCCGGCCGGTCTGGCCGCCGACTTCACGCGGATGATGGAGACGGCGATGGGCAAGGAGGTCGCCGACGTCTCCCTGCGGGTGTGGACACCCGTCGGCACGACCATCCGGTTCGTCAAGCAAGTCGCCCCCACCGTGGAGGACTTGACCGGCCGCCGCACCGAGGCCGGGCCGCGCGCCGGGGACTACCCGACCGGCTCCTGGGGCGACGAGTCCCGTGACTACCACCTGTGCGTGACGGTCCCGCCGGCCGGGCTCGGCCAGGAGATGCTCGCCGCGCGGGTCTCCCTCGTCATCCCGGAACCGGACGGAAGTGCGCAAAACCTCGGCGCGCAGGGGCTGGTTCGGGCCGTCTGGACCGACGACATGACCGCCTCCACCGCGATCAGCCCCCAAGTCGCCCACTACACCGGGCAGGCCGAACTGGCGCAAGTCATCCAGAAGGGCCTGGACCTTCGCAAAGCGGGGGATTTCGATGGAGCAACCGCCAAACTGGGGCGCGCGGTTCAGCTCGCGAACGCCTCGGGGAACGCGGATACTGCGAAACTGCTTGCGAAGGTGGTGGACGTGGTCGACGCCGTGACAGGTACTGTGCGGTTGAAGACGAGGGTCGCGGAGGCGGACGAGATGACTCTGGAGACCCGGTCCACCAAGACTGTTCGTGTGAAGAAGTGACCCTCGGAAGCGTAGGAGAAGGGGAAGCACCGACATGCCGACCTGCCCGAACGGACACCAGTCGGGTTCCGACGACTGGTGCGAGGTCTGCGGTCACCGCATGGCCGGTGCCGTACCTCCGCCCCCTCCGCCGCCCCCGGGCGGTTACGGCTTCCCGCCCCCGCAGGGCGGCCCGGCCGGCGCCCGGCCGCACCCGGCCGGCGGCTCCGACCCGGAGCCGGAGCTGTGCCCGCAGTGCCGTACGCCCCGCGAGGGCGGCGCGCCGTTCTGCGAGGAATGCCGGTGGAACTTCCTGACCAACACGGCGACCTCCTACACCCCGGCCGCCCCGCGCTCGCCGCAGCCGCGGTTCCAGCCGCCGAGCTCGACGTACGGCGGGGGTGACGGGTACGAGTACCAGGGTTCGCGGCCCTCGCGGGTGAACCGGCCCGCCGAGCCGCTCCCGTCCTTCCACAGCGAGCCGTCGGGCCCGACGCCGTTCGGCGGCGACCGGGCCCCGTCCGGCCCGCCGACCTCCCCCGGCCCCTCGGGTCCGGCCCCCTTCGGCGCGGGCAACCAGCGCCCGCCCGGAGCGCCGCAGGGCTTCGGCCAGGGTCCGGGTCAAGGCGGTCAGGGTGGTCAGGGTGGTCCGGGGCAGGGCCCGGGTGCCGGCAACCCGTCCGGTCCCGGCGGCCCCGGTGGTTTCGGTGGCCGGGGCGCGGTGCCGGGCCAGGGTCCCGGTGGCCAGGGTGGCCCGGGTTCCGGTGGCCCGTCCGGCTTCGGTGGCGGTCCCGGGCAGGGACCGGGCGCCGGTGGCCCGTCCGGTCCGTCCGGGTTCGGCGGCGGTCCGGGGCAGGGTCCCGGCGGTCCGGGCGGCCCGTCCGGCTTCGGTGGCGGCCAGGGCCCCGGCGGTCCGGGCGGCCCGGGTTCCGGTGGCCCGTCCGGCTTCGGAGGCAACCCGGGGCAGGGTCAAGGCCAGGGCCCGGGGTCCCAGGGCCCCTCCCCCTTCGGGCGTGAGCCCTCCCGTCCCGGTGGCCCGGCCGCGCCCGGCCCCTCCGGCTTCGGCGGTGACCCCTCGCGTCCGGCGCCACCGCCCGGCGGTCCCGGCGGTGCCCCGCAGGCGTTCCAGCCCTCCGGGCAACCGGCCCCGCCCGCCTTCCCGGGCGGGACCCGCCGGCCCCCGGCCGCCGACGACGACTGGGTGATCTCCCCGCCGTCGTCCACCGGCCCCGGCGGTCAGGGCGGCGGCTACGGCTACCCGCAGCCCGGCGGCACCCAGACCCCGCCGGGACCGGGCGGACCGGGCGGCTTCCCCCAGGCACCGCAGGCTCCGCACGCGCCGCAGGCCCCCCGGTCGACCACCTGGACCGCGACCATCGGCCCGGACCGCGAGTACTTCATGGCGATGATGCAGCGCTCCGGCCCCGAGGCCGCGGGCCTGAACCTGCCCGCGTACTCGCCCGAGCAGCAGCGCGTGCTGACCGGCGACCAGGTCACCATCGGCCGCCGCCGGCACTCCACCGGCGACACCCCCGACATCGACCTGTCGGTGCCGCCGGAGGACCCGGGTGTCTCGCACCAGCACGCGATGCTGGTGCAGCAGCCGGACGGAAGCTGGGCGGTCGTCGACCAGAACTCGACGAACGGCACCACGGTCAACATGTCGGAGGAACCGATCCAGCCGTTCGTGCCGGTCCCGCTCCAGGACGGCGACCGGGTGCACGTGGGCGCCTGGACGACGATCACCGTCCGCCGGGGCTGACCGCGCTCAGGGCAGGGGCCAGGCGTACGGCCCCTGCGGGTCGTCCAGCCACGCCCAGGCGTGCTCGCCGGAGACCGTGACGCCGTACCGGCCGCGTTCCGGTTCGCCCTCGCGCTCCCACAGGGCGTACGCCTCCTGCGGGTCGAGGGTGCCGCGGGTCAGGGTGAGCAGGAAGCGGAACGGCTCCTGCTCAAGGGCCCGGCGTGGCAGCCCGGCCGGTGAGACGCCCTCGGGCTGCGCCCGGCGCCCGCCGCGCAGCGGCACGAAGAAGGCGGCCCCGGGCAGGAACGGGCCCTCGGCGTGCTCCGCGTCCCGCACGGTGAGCGTGAGCAGGCCGGTGGCGAGCGGGGTGAGGACGCGCGCGCCGGCGCGGCACTGGGCGAGCCAGGCGCGCGGCACCGTGGACAGCTCGCAGGTGGCGATGATCCGGTCGAAGGGGGCGCGTTCGGGCACCCCACGCGCGCCGTCACCGGTGACGACGACGGGGTGGTGGCCGGCCGCCGCGAGGTGCTGCCGGGCCGACTCGGTGATCTCCGGTTCCAGGTCGATGGTGGTGACGAGGTCGTCGGCGCCGAGCCGGTGGGCGAGCAGGGCCGCGTTGTAGCCGGTGCCGGCGCCCACCTCCAGCACCCGGTCGCCGTCCTCGACGCGCAGGGCGACCAGCATCCGGGCCATCAGGGAGGGCTGGCTGCTGGAGGAGAGCAGCTCGCCGTCGCGCAGCCGGGTGGCCAGCGGCACGTCCGCGTAGGCGCCGCGCACCCAGCGCTCCCGGGCCTCGCGGTCGGGACTCTCGCCCCAGCGGCGCTCGTAGCCGCGCGCCCCGGTGACGTAGTAGTACGGCACGAACAGGTGCCGGGGCACCGCCGCGAACGCCTCCCGCCACACCGGGTCGTCCGCCCAGGCCCCGTCGGCGTCGATCTCCCGCACCAGCTCGGCCCGCGCCGCGTCGGCGAGAGCCTCGATCCCGGTGTCGTAGACGCCCATGGGTCCACAGTAGGGGCGGGCGGCCTGCGGACGGGGCTGGTCCTAAGCCTTGAGTCCTCGGTCACCCGGTCTGAGACGATGGACGGGTGAATGAGATTCGGCGCGGCACGCTTCAGGAGCAGACCTTCTACGAGCAGGTCGGCGGGGAGGAGACCTTCCGCCGGCTCGTCCACCGTTTCTACGAGGGGGTCGCGGAGGACCCGCTGCTGCGGCCGATGTACCCGGAGGAGGACCTGGGACCGGCCGAGGAGCGGCTGGTGCTGTTCCTGATGCAGTACTGGGGCGGTCCGACGACGTACAGCGAGAACCGCGGCCACCCCCGGCTGCGCATGCGGCACGCCCCGTTCACCGTGGACCGGGCGGCGCACGACGCGTGGCTGCGGCACATGCGGGTGGCCGTGGACGAGCTGGGGCTGTCGGAGGAGCACGAGCGGACGCTGTGGAACTACCTGACGTACGCCGCCGCGTCGATGGTCAACACCCCCGACTGAGCACCCGGGACTGACGGGTCGTCACTGAAGGTCGGATTCCGGTCACCCGTCGCCGCATTCCGATCACAATCCGGTATAGACCGGCGAACAACCGCTTACCCGTCGCCCGGCCCTCTGCCAGCATCGCCCGCAGGTCTGGAAGCACCGGACACACGGGGGCCGGGTGACGGGGTTCGTCTTCTCACGCGCGCGTGCGCACCGCCTGCTGCTGGGCGCCGCGCTGCTGACGGTGGTGCTGACCACCGCCGTGCTCGCGACGCTCACCGCGTACTCGGGGGCGATCGGCGACGCGGCACTGCGCCATGTGCTCGGCGACCCGCGCAACGCCGCCGACACCGCGCTGATCGTGAAGGCGGACGTGCCCCCGGCCGAGCGGACCGCCGCCGACACCGCCGTACGCCGGGGCGCGCGCCGGGCCTTCGCCGGGTCACCGGTGACCGTACGGACCCTGCGCCGCTCGGGGCCGTACGCCCTGCCCCGCTCCCTCCAGCCGCCCGCGAGCAGGTCGGGCGACCCGGACCTGACGTACTTCGCGGCACTGGACCGTACGCAGGTGCGGGTGGCCGCCGGCCGCCTCCCCCGCCGTACCGACGGCGAGGCCGAGGTGGCGCTCCCGGAGACGGCGGCCCGCGCGCTGCGGCTGGAGCCCGGCGCCCGGCTCATCCTGGCGGACCGGCTGGAGGGGCCCGCGGTCCGGGTCCGGGTCGTCGGCGTGTACCGCCCCGCCTCGGTGACGGCACCGTACTGGCGGCTGGACGACCTGCTCGGGCGCGGGGTGAAGAAGTCCGGCTTCACGACGTACGGGCCGCTGCTCACCGACCCCGCCGTCCTCACCGGCGGCCGGGTCAGCGCCGGAGCGACGGGCTGGCTGGCGTCGGCGGACTTCGCCTCGGTGACGACCGGCCGGATCGGGGAGCTGCGGGCGGCGGCCCGGGCCGGCAGCGCGGCCCTGCGCGAGCCGGCCGCGCTGAGCGGTACGACGGTGTCGCAGACCGCGCTGCCGGACGTGCTGGACCGGGTGGACCGATCCCTGCTCGTGGCCCGCTCCACCCTGCTGATCGTCGCGCTCCAGCTGGTGCTGCTCGCCGGCTACGCGCTGCTGCTCGTCGCCCGGCTGCTCAGCACCGAACGCGCCGACGAGACCCGGCTGCTGCGGGCCCGGGGCGCCTCCCGCACCCGGATCGCCGCGCTCGCCGGGGCCGAGGCGCTGCTGCTCGCGCTGCCCGCGGCCCTGTGCGCGCCACTGCTCGCCGGCCCGCTCACCGCACTGCTGGCCGGACACGGCCCGCTGGCCCGGCTCGGCCTGCGCCTGGACCTGCCGGCCGCCGGCCGGCCCGCCGTCTGGCTGGTCGCGGCCGGGGTCGCCGTCGGCTGCGCGCTGGCGGTGACCGTACCGGCGGTCACGGGCACGGGGGCCGAGGCACGCCCGTCCGGGCCCCGGCGCTCCTGGGCCCCGAGGCTGCGCCGGACGGCGGCCCGGCCGGGCGGCGCGCGGGCCGTGCCGGCCCCGCTGCGGGCCGGCGCCGACCTCGGGCTGCTCGCCATCGCCGCGGTGGCCTACTGGCAGCTGGGCCGGCAGGACTCCGGCGCCGTGGCCGCCGACCGGTCGGGCGCGCTCGGCGTCGATCCGCTGCTGGTGGCCGCGCCCGCGCTGGCCCTGCTCGCCGGGACCGTGCTCACGCTGCGGCTGCTGCCGCCCGTGGCGCGGTTCGCCGAACGCTGGGCGGCCGGCGGGCGGGGGCTGCCGGCGGCGCTCGCGGGCTGGCAGTTCAGCCGGCGCACCGCGCGCGGCACGGGCCCGGTGCTGCTGCTCGTCCTCGCCGTCGCCCTCGGCATGCTCGCGATCGGGCAGGCCGCCTCCTGGGACCGCTCGCAGGACGACCAGGCCGACTTCCGGGCCGGGGTGCCGGTGCGGGTCCTGGCCTCCGGGGAGGACGGGTTCGGCCGTACGGACCTGTACGGCGGCCTGCCACGGGTGCGCGAGGCCGCCCCGGCCGTGCGCGCCGCCCAGCCGCTGTCCGGCGACCGCACGGCGACCGTGCTGGCCCTCGACACCGCCCACGCGGCGGACGCGGTCCTCATGCGCCCCGACCTGGCGGACGAACCGGTACGGCCGCTGCTGGGCCGGCTCACCCCCAAGAGCGCCCCCGCCGGGGCCGGGGTCCCGGCGGGCACCGCCCGGCTGAAGCTGACGGCCCGGCTGCGCAGCTCGACCGGGCCGGGCACCACGACCGCGGTGACGGTCACCCTGACCGACCGGTACGGGGTGCCGTACCAGCTGCCGGCCGGGCAGCTCCCCGCCGACGGGCGCCCGCACACCCTGACCCTCGCCCTCGGCACCGCCACCGGACCGGCGACCCTCACCGGTCTCCGCCTGGACCTGACCCAGCCCGCCGAACGGGCCGAGCACCACCGCCTCACGATCGACGGGCTGACCGCGTCGGGCACGGACCACCCGCTCACCCTGCCCGCCCGGTGGACCACCACCGCGGAGGCCGGCGGCGCCGCCGTACCGAGCGCCGCGACCAGCCCCACCCGTCCCGAGGTCACCGGCACCCACCCCCTGGCCTTCGCCTACAGCACCGGCTACCTCCCGGACGCCGGCATCTGGACCGTCGCCTCCGTCACCCTCCGGCTCCAGGCCGCCCAGCCCGTGCCCGCCGAGGTGCCGGCCGTCGCGACCGACCGCTACCTGGGCGCGGCGGGCGCCCGCACCGGGCAGCGGGTCGACCTCACCCTCGGCGACCGGCGGGTGCCGGTGCGGATCGTACGGGCGGTACGCGCGCTGCCGGCCACCGCCGACCCGGCCGCCACCGGCACCCACGACGGCGGTGCCGTCCTGCTCGACCTGCGCGCCCTGAACCAGCTGCTCCAGGCCCGGTACGGCGAGAACGCCACCCCCACCGAGTGGTGGCTCGCCACCGCGCCCGGCGCCTCCGCCCGCGTGGCCGCCGCCGTCCGGGCGCTGCCGGACGTCGATCCCGGGCAGGTCGTGGTGCGCGACGAGATCGCCGCCGAACTGCGCGACGATCCGTTCGGCGCCGGACCGGAGGCCGCGTTCACGGCGGCGGCCGTGGTCGCGGCGGCGCTCGCCGCCGTCGGCTTCGCGGTCGGCGCCGCCGGCGCGCAGCGGGCGCGCGGCGCCGAGTTCGCCGTCCTGCGCGCACTCGGCACACCGCGCCGCCAGCTGGCCCGGACGGTCGCCGCCGAACAGGCCGTCCTGGTGGGCCTGGCGCTGGCGGTGGGCCTGGGCCTGGGCACCGTACTGGCCCGCACCGTCCTGCCCCTGATCGTCCTGACCGGCGAGGCGACCCGCCCGGTACCGGACCTGCTGGTCCGACTCCCGCCCGGACAGGTGGCGCTGCTGCTCGCCGCCGTCGCCGTGGCACCACTGACGATCGCGGCGACAACCGCCGTACGCCGGGCGGACCCGGCACGGGCGCTGCGCGGGCAGGGGGGTGAGTGACGTGGGGATCGCTCCGGGTCCCGTCGCTGCGCAGGCGGCCACCGCGTGCCTGGTGACTCCATACCGGCGGACCCGTCCACGGGACGCACTCGGACCGGTACCCGCCACGCACCGGCCGACGCCATACGCCGTCTCAGCCGAGGCGCCCCGCGCGGGCACTCCGCCCGTACGCGCCCGGATGCCGGACACGCCCACGACGGTGACCGCCGCGCACCGGCCCCCCACGCACCAGCCGACGCCACACGCCGTCTCAGCCGAGGCGCCCCGCGCGGGCACTCCGCCCGTACGCGCCCGGATGCCGGACACGCCCACGACGGTGACCGCCGCGCACCGGCCCCCCACGCACCGGCCGACGCCACGCGCCGTCTCGGCCGAGGCGCCCCGCGCGGGCACTCCGCCCGTACGCGCCCGGATGCTGGGGGCGCTCGCGGTGGGGGCCGCCGTGGGTCGGACGGGGCGCGTGCGGGCGGCGCACGCTCAGGGAGGTGAGTGACATGGGCCGGCCGTTGCCGCGCGTGGTCGCTCCGTGGGTGCGGACCCGGCTGCGGGCCGCGCCCGGTGCCGCCGTCGCGCTCGCGTTGCTGGTCGGGCTGGCCGCGTGTCTGGCGGGCGCCTTTCCGCGGGCGGTGGACCGGTACGAGGACGCGGGGCTGCAACGGACGCTCCGCCAGGCCCGTCCGGAGCACACCACCGTACGGGTGTCGGCGCCCCAGCCCGACCTCGGCCTGCCGCCCGAGCGGCGCGCCGCGGCACTGCGCCCCGACGCACTGGAGCGGCAGTACGAGAAGGTGCTCGGCACGGTCGGCAGCCCGTTGAGCGTGCAGCGCGCCCAGTCCGCGTACGGCGTCGCCGGCACCGTCAGCCCGGCGGTGCCCGACCCGTGGCTGCCCCGGCCGACCGGACTGCCCGCCCACATCTCGCTGGCCGCGCAGCACGGCCTCGCCGACCACGCGCGCGTGCGCACCGGCCGGCTGCCGCGCGCCCCGCACCCGGTCGACGCCTCGACCCCCGAGGTGGAGGCCGCCGTCACCGCCGCCACCGCCAAGGCCCTGCACATCAAGGTGGGTTCGGTCGTCCACATGCCGGCGCCCGGCCGCGACCCGCTCGCCGTCCGGGTCACCGGCATCCTCGTCCCGCGCGACCCCGACAGCGCCTACTGGTCCACCGTCCCGCTGCTGCGCACCCCGACCCTGGTGACCCTGCCCACCCCCGGCCCGGACCCGGACAAGTACTGGCTCGGCGCGCTGCTGCTCGCCCCCGAGGCGGCCCCCGCCCTGCTGGGCACCAGCACCAACCCGGCCCGCTACTGGCACCTCGCCCCCGCCCTGCGCGGTCTGCGCGCCCACGACCTGGACCGCCTGCGGTCGGCCGTCGCCGCCCTGGAGTCCGGTCCGGGCCTGCAACGCGCCCGCGCCGTCACCGACGACGGCACCGACGTCAACACAGACCTGGACGACGCCCTCGCCTCCTTCTCCCGGCTGCGCTCCGGCATCGCCCCGCTGGTCTCCGTGGCCGCCGCGGGCGCCGCGACGGTCGTCGCCGTCGTCCTGCTCATGACCGGTGGCCTGGCCGCCGACCGGCGCCGCGTCGAACTCGCCCTGCTGCGCGCCCGCGGCGCCTCCCTGTCCGGCCTCGCCGGGCGGCTGCTCGCCGAGACCGCCGTGATCGCCGTACCGGCGGGCGCCGCCGGCCTGGCGGGGTCCCTGCTCGTGGTCCCCGCCGGCCGGGTCGTCCCGGCCGTCCTCTCCGCCCTGGCCGTCACCCTGGCCGCCTGCGCCGCCCTCCCCCTGCGCGCCGTCCTCGCCCACCGCGCGGTCCGGCTGACGGCTCCGCGCGAAGACATCGCCTCGGTACGGCCGTCCCGGCGCCGTACGGTCGCCGAGCTGACCCTGCTGGTGCTGGCCGCCGGTGCGGTGGCCACCCTGCGCCGGCGCGGCACGACGGGCGACCAGCTGACGGCCGTGGCCCCCGTCCTGGTCGGAGTCATCGCCGCGTTGGTGCTGCTCCGCGTGTACCCGCTGCTGCTGCGGCGCCTGTCCGGTCCCGCCGGGCGGCTGCGCGGCGCGGTGGGCCACCTCTCCCTGGCCCGCGCTGGCCGCACCCAGGGCTCCGCGGTGCTCCCGCTCCTCGCCCTGCTGACCGCGCTGACCACGGCGGCGTTCGGCGGCTCGGTGCTGGCGGGTGTGGCCGAGGCCCGCGACCGGGCGGCCCTGCTCACGGTCGGCGCGGACGCCCGCGCCGACGCGGGCGCCCCCCTGCCGGCCGACGCCCCCGCCCGGGCCCGCTCGGTCCCCGGGGTCCGCGCGGTGACACCCGTCAGCATCGCGTACGAGGCGAAACCGGAGGACGGCGAGAACGCGGTACCCCTGCTGGGCGTCGACCCACAGGGCTACGGCGCCCTGACGACGTACACCGGCCTGGGCACGCTCCCGCCCGCCCGGCTGACGGCGGGGGGTCGGACCGGCACGGGCCGGCTGACGGCGGGGAGTCAGACCGGCACGGGCCGGCTGACGGCGGGGGGTCACTCCGACGCGGTCCGCCTGCCGGCTGGGGGCCGCTCCGGCACAGGCCCGCTGACGGCGGGGGACCAGTCCGGCACGGTCCCCCTGCCGGCTGGGGGCCACTCCAGTAGCGGCCACCCCGCAGGCGGGGACCACTCCCGCACCGCCCGCCTGACCGCCAAGGCCCACCTGACAGCCGAGGCCCACCCCGGCACCGCCTCCCTGACAGCCAGGGCCCGCCCCGGCACCGGCCGCCTCGCGGGCGACGACCGCTCCGGTCCGCTCCCCGCCGTCGCCTCCCCCTCCGTCGCCTCCTCGTACGGCACCCGGCGGCCGTTCCTGGTGCGGCTGGAGGACGGCAGCGCGGTCACCGTGCGGATCGTCCTGGTCCGCGACCGCACGCCGGCCGTCTCCGGTCCCGACTTCCTCGTCGTGGACCGGGCGGGCCTGCCCGCCCGGGCGAGCCGTCCCACGACCCTGCTGCTCACCGGCGACCACGTGGACGCGGACGCCCTCCGGAAGGCCGTGGGAGGCTCCGCCGCCGTACGGCTCCGGGCCGAGGAACGCGCCCGGTACGCCGACTCGCCCCTCCAGTCCGGCGCCGAGCACGTCTACACGGCGGCCGTCGCCACGGGGGCCGGCTTCGCCGTGCTGGCCCTGCTGCTGTCGCTGCTCCGGGCCGCCCCCGAACGGTCCGCGCTGCTGGCCCGCCTGCGCACGATGGGCCTCACCCGCGCCGAGTCCCGCCGCCTGCTGATCCTCGAATCCCTGCCCCAGGCCCTCCTGGCAGCCCTGGGCGGCACACTGACCGGCTGGACGGCGATCCGTCTCCTCGCACCCGGCATCGACCTGACGACCGTCGCCTTCCCGACGGCCCGGACCCCCTTGACCGAGACCCGCCTCCACCCGGACACCTGGTCGCTCCTGCTCCCGGCCCTCGCGGTGGTGACGGTGGCGGTGGGAGTGGCGGCGCTGCAAGCCTGGTGGACAGGACGACGGGGCTCGGTCACAGAACTACGGGCGGGAGACGGCCGATGACGCCCCACAGGACACCCGGCCGGCACGGGCAGGCGACCCCACCCCCCGCCCGCCACGGGCACGGCGCACCCGCAGGAGACCCCATGACAACCGACCCGAGCCTGACCGAGCTGGCCCACCGCGTCACCGAGGCCGGAGCGAACCCCGCCTACGGCCATGACGCCCTGATCACCTGCGACCGCCTCGTCCGCGTCTTCACCACCGCCGGCATAGAGGTCCAGGCGCTCCAGGGCCTGGACCTCCTCGTCCGCGAGGGCGAACTGATGGCGCTGGTCGGCGCGTCCGGGAGCGGCAAGTCCACCCTGATGAACATCCTCGCCGGCCTCGACACCCCCACCGCCGGCGCGGCCCGCGTCGCCGGCCGCGACCTGCTCACCATGACCGCCGCCGACCGCCTCGCCTACCGCCGCGAGGTCGTCGGCTTCGTCTGGCAGCAGACCGCCCGCAACCTCCTCCCCTACCTCACCGCGGCCCAGAACGTCGCGCTGCCCCTCCAGCTCTCCCGCACCCGCAAGGGCCGCCGCGCCCGCGCCGAACACGCCCTGGAACTCCTGGAGCTGCTCCAGGTGGCCGACTGCCGCGACCGCCGCCCGCAGCAGATGTCCGGCGGCCAGCAGCAGCGCGTGGCGATCGCCGTGGCCCTCGCCAACGACCCGGCCGTCCTGCTCGCCGACGAACCCACCGGCGAACTCGACTCCCAGACGGCCGCGCAGATCTTCGACGCGTTCCGCACGGCCAACGAGACCCTGGGCACCACGATCGTCATCGTCACGCACGACCAGGCGGTGGCGAGCGAGGTCCGCCGTACGGTGGCGATCCGGGACGGCCGTACGTCCACCGAGGTGCTGCGCCGCAGCGAGATCGACGCGGCGACCGGCCATGAGACGGTCGTGGCCCGCGAGTACGCCATGCTCGACCGCGCGGGCCGCCTCCAGCTGCCCGCCGACTACCTCCGCGCCCTGGACATGCGCGACCGGGTGGCCCTGGAACTGGAGTCCGACCACATCGGGGTATGGCCCGACAACACACAGTGAGCCGAACCACCCGGTTCAGCGCACACCGACCCGCCTGGCCAAGCGCACACCGACCCGCTCCGCGCAGCGCACGCCGACCCGCCTGGCCAAGCGCACACCGACCCGCGCCGTTCAGCGCACGTCGACCCGCTCCGCTCAGCGCACGCCGACCCGCTCCGCTCAGCGCACGCTGACCCCGAAGGCCCCGAGCAGCCCCGTCTGCCGTACGGCCACCGAGCCGTACGGCGTACGCAGCCGCAGCCACGCCCCCGAGGAGAACAGCCCGATGTCGCCCGGCTCGCTGCCGGGCCGCAGGAAGCCCAGTGACCGGGCCGCGTGCACGGCCCGTACCGGCAGCCGGGTGCCCGCGATCTGCCGGGACCAGATGTCCTGCCCGATCCGGTCCAGCTCCGCGCGGGTACGGTTCCGCGGCCCCAGTTCCTCGGTGCGCGAGCGGAATTCGGCCACCGAGGCGGCGACCGTGGCACGCAGCGCGTCGGGCGCCGGCAGCCCCGGCTCGGGCTGCCAGCCGGCGCGCGGCGGCAGCACCCCGGCCCACGGGGGACCGGTGACCGCGCCGGGGACGGCGGCGGTGGCCGCGCGCTCGTCCACGGACTCCAGGAACTCACCGGCGGAGACGGTCACGTCGAGGGTGGCGTCGAGCCCGTCCTCGTACGGCTTCGCCAGCCGCACCGCGCGGACGGCCAGCACCTCGAAGGACGGCGGCCGGCCGAAGACGGCGAGTGCGGTGCCGGCGGCCTGCAACCGCACCGCGGCTCCACGGTCGAAGTGGAGCAGCCGGGAGAGGAAGGCGGCGAGGTCCGCCGCCTCCGTCTCGTCGGCGAGGTGCAGCACCGTCATGCCGCGACGGCCTCCCCTTCGGGATCGGGCTCGGCGTCCGCGGGGCCCTCGGCGGTGTCCGTGTACTCCTGGAGGAACTCACGCTCTTCCGCGGTGATCCGCCGCGGGCGCTGGGCGTCGAAGTCGAACGGGACGATGACCGTCGACGCCCGTACGTACACGAGATCGCCGTCCTTCACCTCGTAGGTGAGGGTGAAGGACGCGGCCTTGATCTCGGTGACCCACAGCTCGATGTCCACCGGCTCGTGCCGGTGGACGAGCTGCCGCTTGTAGTCGATCTCGTGGCGCGCCACCACGGACCCCTGCTTGAAGTCCTTGTCCGGGCGGAACAGGAAGTCGATCCGGGCTTCCTCCAGGTAGCGCAGGAACACCACGTTGTTGACGTGGCCGTACGCGTCCATGTCCGCCCAGCGCAACGGGCAGCGGTAGATGTGGCGCAAGACCGATCAGCCCCGGGTCAGCTTCTTGTAGGTGGCGCGGTGCGGACGCGCGGCGTCCGGGCCGAGCCGCTCGATCTTGTTCTTCTCGTACGACTCGAAGTTGCCCTCGAACCAGAACCACTTCGACTCACCCTCGTAGGCGAGGATGTGCGTCGCGACGCGGTCGAGGAACCACCGGTCGTGGGAGACGACGACGGCGCAGCCGGGGAAGTCCAGCAGGGCGTTCTCCAGGCTGGAGAGCGTCTCGACGTCGAGGTCGTTGGTGGGCTCGTCGAGGAGCAGCAGGTTGCCGCCCTGCTTCAGGGTCAGCGCCAGGTTGAGCCGGTTGCGCTCACCACCGGAGAGGACACCGGCCGGCTTCTGCTGGTCCGGGCCCTTGAACCCGAAGGCCGACACATACGCCCGGCTCGGCATCTCGACCTGGCCGACGTTGATGTAGTCGAGCCCGTCGGACACGACCTCCCACAGCGTCTTCTTCGGGTCGATGTTCTCGCGGCTCTGGTCGACGTAGGAGATCTTGACGGTCTCGCCGACCTTGATGTCACCGGAGTCCGGCGTCTCCAGGCCCTGGATCATCTTGAAGAGAGTGGTCTTGCCGGCGCCGTTCGGGCCGATGACACCCACGATGCCGTTGCGCGGCAGCGTGAAGGACAGCCCGTCCACGAGGATCTTCTCGCCGAAGCCCTTGTGCAGGTCGTTGACCTCGACGACGACGTTGCCCAGGCGCGGGCCCGGCGGGATCTGGATCTCCTCGAAGTCCAGCTTCCGCATCTTGTCGGCCTCGGCGGCCATCTCCTCGTACCGTGCGAGACGGGCCTTGGACTTGGCCTGCCGCCCCTTGGCGTTCGACCGCACCCACTCCAGCTCTTCCTTGAGCCGCTTCTGGCGCTTGGCGTCCTTCTGACCCTCGACCTTGAGGCGGGCGGCCTTGGTCTCCAGGTACTTGGAGTAGTTGCCCTCGTAGCCGTGCAGACGGCCCCGGTCGACCTCGCAGATCCACCCGGCGACGTTGTCCAGGAAGTACCGGTCGTGGGTGACGGCCACGACGGTGCCCGGGTACTTGGCCAGGTGCTGCTCCAGCCAGTTCACCGACTCGGCGTCGAGGTGGTTGGTGGGCTCGTCCAGGAGCAGCAGGTCGGGCTGCTCCAGCAGCAGCTTGCAGAGCGCGACGCGGCGCTTCTCACCACCGGAGAGGTTGGTCACCGGCCAGTCGCCGGGCGGGCAGCCCAGCGCGTCCATGGCCTGCTCAAGCTGGGCGTCGAGGTCCCACGCGTTCGCGTGGTCCAGCTCCTCCTGGAGCTTGCCCATCTCGTCGAGCAGCGCGTCGGAGTAGTCGGTCGCCATCAGCTCGGCGATCTCGTTGAACCGGTCGAGCTTGCCCTTGATCTCGGCGACACCCTCCTGGACGTTCTCCAGGACGGTCTTCTCCTCGTTCAACGGGGGCTCCTGGAGCAGGATGCCGACGCTGTAGCCGGGCGAGAGGAAGGCGTCACCGTTGGACGGCTGCTCCAGCCCCGCCATGATCTTCAGCACGGTCGACTTACCGGCACCGTTCGGGCCGACGACGCCGATCTTCGCCCCGGGGAGGAAGTTCAGGGTGACGTCGTCGAGGATCACCTTGTCGCCGTGCGCCTTGCGCGCCTTGCGCATGGTGTAAATGAACTCAGCCAAGAGAAACCGTCCGGCAGCTTGAAATCTGGCAGTGGGCAGATACACCCCATCTTGCCTGACCGCCAGCCCTGGATGGAAACCCGTCCGATGCGGGTGTCCTGACCTGCGCTTTCTCGGTGGCGGCTGCTGCCTGTCCGGCACAGCCGGTCACTGCCGGCCGACCTCGGCGCCCTCGTACGGCCCAGGGACGGCCCGAGCTGATCACCACGGTCCCGCCGGCCGCTCGACGGCGGCCGTCGGCGATACGGCGCATGGCCCTCAGCCG
This sequence comes from Streptomyces olivaceoviridis, assembly GCF_014650115.1. Taxonomy (GTDB): domain Bacteria; phylum Actinomycetota; class Actinomycetes; order Streptomycetales; family Streptomycetaceae; genus Streptomyces; species Streptomyces olivaceoviridis. Next base: position 498,898 of record NZ_BMUI01000001.1, read on the forward strand.
GGCCGGCCGCGTCGGCAGCGGTGGCGGTTCTCCCCGAGGGCGCCGACAATGGTGATGGTCGGCTCGATCCCATATCCCGATGCCGTATCCCGATGCCGTATCCCGATGCCATATCGAGCGATCCAGCGCCGGCGTAGAAAGCAATCCAGCGCCGGCGTAGAAGCGGTGACCTGCGCGGCGGCGAAGGCATCAGGTGGTGGCACATTGTCGCTGGCCGCCCGTTGTTTTCTCGCCTCCGAAATCCATTCCACAGGTCTCTAAGGTCTCGAAGATCTCGAAGGTCTCTGGGCGAGCGGGCGCATTTCCGAGTCGAGGCCGCGTCGGGGCACGGGTGACGTTTCGTAACGACTGCCGGGAGGATGCATCGTGGCACTCACCGAGACGGATCTGCTCACCATGGGCGACGGGGGCTTGGTGGAACTCTTCCGCGCCAGTCCGCCCGGTGACATTCCGCACGGCCCGCTGGAGGGCACGGGCATCGTCCGGTGGGGAGGCAAGTGGGTGGCCGAGCCGCTCGCCCGGCTGGTACGCCTGGCCGTGTGGCGGGGCAAGGTCTTCGACCACGAGGGCTATCTGAGCAATCGGATGACCTCGTTCGACGTGCTCGCCATTGTGGCTCAGGTGTACACCGGGCCGAGCCTGCTGGACGACCAGGAGTGCATCGTCATCGACTATTCCAGGATTTCACTGGTAGCTCGGGGCGTTCGGGACGAGATGCGCGAAGTCGGCCCAGGACTTTATCTGGGCGTGGTCTGGCTGCTGGGGGTCCGGGTCGGCTGGTTCGCACTGAGAGTGCCGGAAACCGGGTCCAAAGGCTTCGGGGCCGAGCAAGCCGCCGACAGGAATTCTGCTTTCTGATCGATCCGCTCCGCGTGCTTTCGCCGCACGGCACAAAGGAACGATTCATGAGTATTCCTGGCATGCACGCTCGCCCGCTGTCGACCCGTAAAGGCAGCCGCAGCACGGTACGGGCCGGGGCCCTGCGGCTGGCGTCGGCCACTGTCGCGGCGGCCTGTGCCGCCTTCGCCCTACCGACATCAGCGCTCAGCGCCGCACCGACCTCCTTGCAGGGGACCGTCACCGGGGCGGGCAAGCCGCTCCGGGGTTCCCAGGTCACGCTCATGGCGGGGTCACGCTCCGGAGCCACGAAGCTGGGCCAGGCCACCACCGACGCGCACGGTTCCTTCCGGATCACGTACACCAAGCCTGCCGACGGCGTCCTCTACGTCGAGGCCGCGTCCCAGCAGGCGCACCGACTCCGACTGCGCTCGGTCGTCGGGTTCGGCGCGGGCGGCGCGGTACCCGAGCGGACCGAGACCAAGGTGACGGTCAACGAACTGACCACCGTCGCCGCGACGTACGCCCTCGCCCAGTTCAACGACCGACGCGGCATCGCGGGACCCGCTCCGGGGCTTCAGAACGCTGCCGCGACCTCGTTCACCCTCGCCGACCCGACGACCGGCAAGCCAGGAAGAGCCCTCACCGGTGACAGCGCCAACAGTGAGACGCTCGCCACGCAGAACACGCTGGCCAACCTCGTCTCGCTCTGTGCGACGGACAGCGCCGGATGCGGCAAGCTGATCCGACTGGCGACACCGGCCGGCGGCAGCCCGCCGACCGACACCGTGCAGGCGGTCCTCAGCCTGGTACGCAACCCGACGCAGTCCCCGGGCCGCCTGGAGGCCCTGGCCCGTACCGCGACCGTGTTCACTCCGGCCCTCACGGCGGCACCCGCGTCCTGGATCCTGGCCGTCCGCCACCCCGCTCCCCAGGTCTACGCACCGGGCCGCATCGCGTTCGACGCGAAGGGCAACGTGTGGGCGAGCAACAACTGGAAGCCGGGTACACGGGACCCCAGCGCCTACGTCACCGTGCAGGATCCCACCGGCCGACCGGCCCTCGGCAGCCCCATCATCGGAGGCGGCATGAAGGGCGGAGCCTGGGGCCTGGCGATCGATCACGACGGATCCGTGTGGGTGCCCAGCTACGGCGGCAACGCCATGTCGAAGTACTCGTCCTCCGGCAAGCCCCTCTCACCCTCTGCCGGGTGGAAGAACGGCGATCTCGTCAAACCACAGGGCGTCGCCGTCGACCAGCGAGGCAACATCTGGATCGCCAACTCCCACGGCCTCAAGGGCAAGCCCGGGGTGGGCAGCGTCGTGGTGTACCCCCATGGCGATCCGAGCAAGGCCATCACCATCACCGACAAGAGCTTCAACCACCCGTTCGCCGTGCAGATCGACGGCCAGGGCCGGGCCTGGGTCACCAACAGCCACTTCTCCTTCCAGCAGATCAGGGAAGCGGGCCGGCCCAGCAACATCGGGGGGAGCGTCACGGTCATCGGCCCCGACTTCAAGCCGGTCGCCTCGACCACCGACAAGTCGCTCCAAGGACCCCTCGGGTTCGCCCTGGACAGCAAGGGCAACGCCTGGGTGGCCAACTTCTTCACCAGCTCCGTCACCGAGATCCGGCCGAACGGAACCATCGCGGGCGTGCACCGACTGCCCAAGAAGGTCTTCCCCTGGTCGGTCGCCATCGACGGCCAGGACCGCGTGTGGGTCGCCGGCTTCGGTAACTCCTCCGTGACACTCCTGTGCGGGGTGAACCGCGCAGCCTGCCCGTCCGGCGCGTCCCCCGGCACCGTCCTGTCCCCCGCGCAAGGCTTCCGGAACAAGGCGATCCAGCACCTCACCGCGGTCCAGATCGACTCCTCCGGCAACGCCTGGGTGGCCAACAACTGGTCGAAGATCGTGCCGCCGACCGGCGGTGTGGGCCTGGTCGAACTCATCGGCGTCGCCACCCCGGTCTGCACGCCCTTGACCCCCCTGCCGACGCGCCCGTCGTCGGCGACCACCACGGCCTGCCCGAAGTAGACCGCGCGAGCCGACGCGCCCCGGCTCAGGATCCGGGGCGCTGTGCTGACGGGGCGGATTCCGCTCCGGTCTTGGCGCCCGCCGACTCGGCGACTCGGCGACTCGGCGACTCCCAGGTTTGGCGGAAACGAACCGTTGCCGCCACGGAGCGCACCGCGCAGCCTAGAGGGCGCGGGAGCGCTCCCATGCCGCCTTCCGCCACAACCCCACAGTGAACTCGTGCGTGCACCGTGAACCCATCCCCCACACAGGAAGAGCCCCGTCATGCATTGTCATGAACATGCACATCGTGCTGAGCCCGCAGATCGTGACCTCGTGCGTGGTGATCTCGTGCGTCGTGACCTCTCATATCGGTATCTCGCACGTCGTACGGTCGGCCGTCTGGCGCTCGTCCTGAGCACCCTCGTCGCGGTACTCGTCAGCCTGATCACCTGGGGCGGCACGGCCTCCGCCCACGGCTCGGTGATCGACCCGGCCTCGCGCAACTACGGCTGCTGGCAGCGCTGGGGCAACGACTTCCAGAACCCGGCGATGGCGGAACAGGACCCCATGTGCTGGCAGGCATGGCAGGCCAACCCCAACGCCATGTGGAACTGGAACGGCCTCTACCGCAACGGTTCCGCCGGCAACTTCCAGGCCGTCATCCCCAACGGACAGCTGTGCAGCGGCGGCCAGACCGAGGGCGGACGCTACAACTCCCTCGACGCCGTCGGCCCCTGGAAGACCACGGACATCGGCGCCAACTTCACCGTCAAGCTGTACGACCAGGCCAGCCACGGCGCGGACTACTTCCTCGTCTACGTCACCCGGCAGGGCTTCGACCCCACCAGGCAGCCGCTGACCTGGAACGACCTGCAACTGGTCGCCCGGACCGGCAAGTACGCGCCGAGCCAGAACTACGCGATCCCCGTCAGCACCTCCGGCTACAGCGGTCGCCACGTCGTCTACACCATCTGGCAGGCCTCGCACATGGACCAGACGTACTTCCTGTGCAGTGACGTGAACTTCCGCTGACCCACTGCCGGCCCCCGCACCCCCCCATCCCGCCCCACATCTCACTGTCGTCACCCCCGTCCCCACCCGATGGACGCGACCCGGGCGAGCTGGGGCCGGGTCGCGTCCAGCTCGGTTGGGAGCGCTCCCGGAACCGTGGGGGCCTCCCCCTCCCCCTCCCCCTCCCCGCCCCACCCCACCCCTCCCCTCCCGCTAGGAGCCGCACATGCCCGCCCTGCTCGCGCGATGCACGCGATGGCTGCGGCGACCCTGGACCGCCGCCGCGACCGCTCTCGCAGCCACGGCCGCTCTCGCCTCGGCGGTGTCGCTCCTGGGCGCGGCACCCGCCAGCGGCGCCGGCACAACGCCCGGGTGCCGCGTCGACTACACCGTCAACCAGTGGACCGGCGGCTACACCGCCCAGATCCGTGTCACCAACCTCGGCCCCGCGCTGAACGGCTGGCGTCTGGCCTGGACCTACGGCGGCGACCAGCACATCACCTCGGCCTGGAACGCCACCGTCACCCAGACCGGCCACTCCGTGACCGCCGTCAGCACGGACTGGAACGCCGCCCTGGCCAGCGGCGCCGGCACCGACTTCGGAATACAGGGGACCTGGCAGTCCGCCGACCCCGCGCCCACCGACTTCAGCCTCAACGGCGCGCCCTGCGCCGGTGACGGCTCCGTCCCGCCGACCACACCACCCACCACGCCAGGCACCCCTCCTCCCACAGACCCGCCCGCCGACTGCGGTGGCGCGGTCCTCTGCACCGGCTTCGAGGACCAGGCCGGCACCTCGCCGTCCGGCGACTGGCACTTCACCGCGCCCGACTGCCAGGGCACGGGCACGGCCACCGTCGACACGGCCGTCGCGCACAGCGGGACCAGGTCAGTGCGAGTGGACGGGCGGGCCGGCTACTGCAACCACGCCTTCGTCGCCGCCACCGCCGACCTGTCGTCGGTCGGCCCGGTGCTGTACGTCCGTCTCTGGATCCGGCACACCACCCCGCTCCCTTCCTCCCACGTCACCTTCGTGTCCCTGCCGGACTCCGCCCAGGGCGGCCGGGCGCTGCGGGTCGGTGGCCAGAACGGCGCCCTCCAGTGGAACCGGGAGAGCGACGACGCCACGCTGCCCGCGCAGAGTCCGGCCGGGGTGGCGCTGAGCAGGCCGCTCCCGACGGGCAGTTGGCAGTGCCTGCGGTTCGCGGTCGACACCTCCGCGCCCAAGCTGGACACCTGGCTCGGCAACGAGCAGGTGCCCGGACTGCACGCCGACGGAGTGCCGACCCAGGACGTCGACCAGCAGTGGCTCTCCCGGACCACGCCGCCCCGGCCGACGGCTCTGCGGCTCGGCTGGGAGAGCTACGGCACCGGTGACGACACCCTGTGGTTCGACGACGTGGCCGTCGGCTCGTCCCCGATCGGCTGCTGACGAGCCCCGCCGAGGGGGTCACCCGCCGTGGGCCGACTCCCTCTTGCGCAGCACGATCAGGACCACGCCGCCGATCACCACCAGCCCGATGGCCACGCCCGCGATCACGGGAGTGATCATCGAACCGCCGGTCGCGGCCAGGTTGGTGGTGTCGGCGGTGTTGCCGCCCACCGTGACCGGGCTGGGCTCGGTGTGGAGCTGGGCCGTCTCCGTCGTGATCGTGCCCTGGGTCTTGCAGTCCAGGACGCCGGTGAAGCGGTGGCTGAAGCCATGGGGGCCGGTGATCGTGAAGTCGTAGGCCTGGTCCTCCTGGAGCGGCACGGTCACCGTGCGGGACGCGCCCGCGGGGATCGTATGCTCGGTGCCCATCAGGCGGAAGGTGAACGGCTCGTCGCCCTTGTTGGCCGTGGTGATGTCCACGCCGCCCTTGGCGCAGTTCTTGTGGGCCGAGACCGCCGGTATGGCGCCCTTCTCCACCCAGCCGGCCGTCGCGGTCGCGGAGACCGTGGACTCGCTGGAGCCGGCCAGGATCTGGGTCTGGCTGCGGTTCTCGGAGGCGAAGGCCCGGCCCACCGGCACGGTCGTCGACGCCTGCACGTTCAGCTGGGCCGTTCCGTCCGCCGCGTCCTCGGGGACGTCGAAGAACAGCTGGCTGCCGTTCCTGGCCGAGGTGATCACCTTGCCGGTCTTGTCGATGATCCGCACTCCGCTGGTGGCCGCGTCCGCCGGCAGGTTCACCGTGACCGCGCCCGCGTTGGTGTGTACGGTCACCGGCCCGAGCAGGTCGCCCGGCCGGCCGGAGACCGCGGGCGGGTCCAGGGTGAGCGAGGCCTGCGGCTCGGCGACGTTCCGGGCGCTCTTCTCCAGGTAGTCGGCGAGCTTCTCGGCCTGTGGGTCCACAGCGTCGACCTTCGCGCCGTCGGAGTAGCGCCAGATGGCCACCTGGGTGCCGGCCGCCGCGTCCTGCTCGGTCAGCCCGCTCGCTCCCGCGTGCCGCGCGAGTGCGGCGAGGTCGTTGACCTGGGGGTAGGAGTTCTGAAGGATCCAGCGGATCCGGCCCGCGTCCTTGTTGGTGCCCAGCGAGGTGCCGCTCCAGGGCGTTTCCTGGTATCTGGCGTCCCGCTGGGTGGGGTTGTGGAGATCGACGCAGTACGTCTGCAGGGTGCCGCCGCCGTCGACGGACATCTCGAACAGGCCCGCGGACACCCGCTGGTCGCCGCCGTCCTCGTGGATCACGGCCTCGCCGTAGGTCTTCAGACCGTTGATCGTGGCCGTCGCGCCGCCCTGGGTCTGCGGTGTGTCCTCGGCCACGGCCGTACCGGCGCCGGACAGCACGCCGGCCGCCATGAGGCCGGTCACCGTGGTGGCGGCGGCCATGCGGGCCGTTCCCGTGGACCGGCAGAACCCAGAGAGCGCAGCAAGCACAGAATTCCCCTTCGAGCAGGACCCGTTGGACGTGGGGGACGGTCCCACCAGCAGAATCGGCAGCCCCAAGGGGCACGCCCGGCATCCTATGGACCAGCCGGAGCCTCACCCGCCGGTCGGATCATCCGATGGCCGATCCGATCCGTAATCGTTATCGCCGGGACCGTCCACGAGCTGGTGGTATCGACAAATCCACTGGTTCGTACAGTGCGTTCAGGCGGTACGCACAGCACGGGGGGGGCGGATCAGCGACAAGACGCTTTCAGCGGTGCGACCCTGACGTCATGTCACCGCCACCGCTTCCTGCTCCTGTGGCGCGGGTCCCCCTTCCTCCCCGCCCTCTTCCTGCATGTGCTGCTGCTGGCCGCGCTGTTCCGGCTGTGCGTGCTGCGGTTCCGTCGGCCGTGGTGTCTCCCAGTTCGGCTCCGGGCGGGCCGCCGTCGGTGGCGCCTCCGGTTTGACCGCGCGCTGGAAGAAGGCCATACCGCGCGACAGGTCGTGGCCGATCGCCACGGCGTCGATGTCGGCGGACGCCCACTGCTGCTGTCCCTGCACCTCCGTGCGCACCTTGAGCCGGCCCTGGACGACGACCGGCTGGCCCACCTCCACGCACGCGGCCACGTTGACCGCGAGCTGCCGGTTGGCCCACACCGTGAAGAAGTTGGTGTGCCCGTCCGTCCAGACGTTCTTCTCCCGGTCCCAGTAGCGGGCGGTCACCGCGAGCCGGAACCGGGCCGACGGTCCCGTCGCCAGCTCGCGGTAGGCCGGCCGGGTCGCCACATTCCCCACCACACAGACGTTGGTCTCGTTCACTTCGATCGCTCCCCTCCCTCGCCCGGCGCTTTCCGGCCGGGCGGGCACGCGTACGGGCCCGTCCCGTACGGCTGCGTCTGCCGCACCGGCGCGTACCTCTGCCGTACGCGCCGGCACCTCGCGACAACCGCCCGCACCGCCCGCCGTTCTCCTGGCCGGACCCGCCGTGCGATCGCCGTGACCTCAGACTGCCTCCGCCGGACCGAGCCCGCTGAGCGCTGTGGACGACCGCCCCCCTGTGGAAAACCCCGCCACCCGCACGGGGGACGAACGGCGCGGGTGACGAACGGCGCGGGTGACGAATGGCGCGGCTCACGACCGGCATGAGTGACGATCGGCACGGCTCGCGACCGGCACAAATGACGACCGCCCGCCGCCCCCGTCACCCACCCCCCACCGGCCACCTCTCCCCGCGCTGACCAGGCTTTCTCACCCCACCCCGCCTCACCCCACCCCGCCTCACCTCACCCCGCTCCCGGTCCGCACGACCCTCCCGTACTGCTCGCGCACCTCCCGGTACCGCAGCAGTTCCGCCGCCACCGGATCGAGCACCCGGGCCCGGCCGCAGCTCGCCGCCGCCTCTCGTAGCCGGCGTTCCGCTTCCTGGCCGTAACGTCGTGCGGGCCCCCGCGCCGCCATCCGGCAGGCCCACTCCACCAGCGGCCCGCCGATGATCCCGCACACCATCAGCAGCACCGGAACACCCAGGTTGGGCACCATCACCCCGGCGATCTGTCCCACGAGCCACGCGCCGCCCGCGATCTGGAGCAGGGTCATCGCCGCCTGGACCAGTACGGCCACCGGCCACCAGCCCGGCCGGGGCGGGCGGCCCGGCGGCAGTCCGGCCCGGGCCGCCAGGTCGTCCAGCGCCTCGGACAGCCCGTGGGAGCCGCGTACGGCCGCTTCGCGCACCGCCTGGGCCCAGGGAGCGGGCAGTCCGGCCGAGGCCCGGTCGGACACCGTACGCACCGCCTGTTCGACGCTCGGCCGGGCCGTGGCCTCCTCGTCGGCCTGGGCGCGCACCGCGTGGCGGCCCGTCGTGGAATCGCCACGGCCCTGGTACCAGCGCCACAGCCGCAGCCAGGGCGTGCCGCAGGCGCGGTTGGCGTTGCGCAGCCAGGCGCGCTCGGCGGCCTCGCCCGCCGCGGTGGCGCCGACCGCGTCCGCGAGCCGTGCGGCGAACTCCTCGCGCGCCTCCTCGCTGAGGCCGACCCGTCGTCCGGTGGCGTAGACGGGTCGCAGCTCGGCCGCGGCGGTGTCGACGTCGGCCGCCACCCGGCGGGCCGCGGCGCCGCGCTCCGCCACGAACTGGCCGAGCGCCTCGCGCAGGTCGCCGACGCCCTCGCCGGTGAGCGCGGAAAGCGCGAGCACGGTGGCTCCCGGTTCGCCGTGCTCGCCGAGTGCGATGCCGTCCTCGTCCAGCAGCCGTCGCAGGTCGTCCAGGACCTGGTCGGCGGCGTCCCCGGGCAGCCGGTCCACCTGGTTGAGGACGATGAACATGATCTCGGCGTGGCCGGCCATCGGCCGCAGGTACCGCTCGTGCAGGACGGCGTCGGCGTACTTCTCCGGGTCCACCACCCAGATGACCGCGTCGACCAGTTTCAGGATCCGGTCCACCTGTTCGCGGTGCTGTACGGCGGCCGAGTCGTGGTCGGGCAGGTCGACCAGGACCAGCCCGCGCAGTTGCCCCTCGGTGTCGGGGCCGTGCAGCGGGCGGCGGCGCAGCCGGCCCGGGATGCCGAGCCTGTCGATGAGGCCGGCCGCGCCGTCGCTCCAGCTGCACGCGATGGGTGCGGCCGTGGTCGGACGTCGTACGCCGGTCTCCGAGATGGGTACTCCGGCGAGCGCGTTGAAGAGCTGGGACTTGCCGCTGCCGGTCGCTCCGGCGAGGGCGACGACGGTGTGCCGCCCGGAGAGTTTGCGGCGCGCGGCGGCCTCGTCCAGGACGCGGCCGGCCTCGGCGAGGGTGCGGTTGTCCAGTCGGGTGCGGGAGAGCCCGACGAGTTCGCGCAGGGCGTCCAGTCGGGAGCGCAGCGGGCCGTCGTACGCCAGCGGGGCCGGGGTGTGGCTGCCTGGCCCGCGGTGCGCGGGTTCCGCGGCACAGGCGCGCTCGGTGGCGAGGGCGGCGGCGCTGGCGTCGGTGACGCGCCGCGCGATGAGACCGTCGTCCCAGGCGCCGGAGGAGTCGGGCTTGGCGTCGGTACCGGTACCGGTGCCGGCGGCCGTGCCGGTGCCGGAGTCGGCCGTGGTGGTGGTCTTGGGGGGCGTGGTCTCGGCTGCGGGGCGGGCCTTCGGCGAGTGGGGCTGTGGCCGGGGTACGGAGACGCCGGATACGCCGCCGCCCTCGGCGCTGTGCCCGCGCGCGGGGCGCTCACGATCGGGGGCGCGGTCGCGTGCGCCGGTACGTTCGCGGTCGCCGTCCCTGTCCCGCTCGCCGTCACCGTCCCGCTCGGAGTCGCGGCCCCGCTCAGTGACGCCGTCCCGTTCGGCGGCGTCGCGGCCGGCGTTCTCGTCCTTCACGCGCGCGGGGCGCCCGCCGCCGGAGTCCGGGCCCGTGCCACCGCCCCCGTCCGAGCCGTCGTCGCTGCCCCCGGCGCTCTCCTCCCCCTTCCCCTCGCCCCCGTCCCCGTCTCCCTCCCCCGAGCGGCCGATGGGGGCAGGCCGCGGCGCGTCCGCGGGGCGATCGGCGCCGGGGCCGTCGTCCCCGCGCTTGCCCTTGACGAGGCTCGGGCGCGCTTCCGGCAGGCCACCCGCGCGCTCGACACCGTCCATGGGGCCCGAGCCGGGGTGACCACCGTGATCCCTGGACCCCGTGTCGTCGCTGTCGCTGCCGAGGTGGCCCGTGCCCCTCATGTGCTCGGTGTGATCCGTGTGGTCGTGGTCAGTGACGGCGGTCACCGGTCACCTCTCCTTCTGCAGTACGGACAGCGCGGCGATGAGTTCGGCCTGGGGCTCGGGATGGACGTCCAGGGCGTCGAGCGGGGCGATGCGCCGCTCGCGTTCGCGGTGCATGACGCGGTCCACGTGCTCGATGAGCAGTCGTCCGGCCCGGTCGCGCAGCCGCAGCACACCGTGGGCGCCGAGCCGCTCGGCGAGCCCCTCGCCCGCGGTACGCGCCCGGCGCCCGCCGAGCACGGCCGTGGCGACGAGGGCGGCGACGACCTCCGGGTCGGGTGCGCCGGTGCGCTCCAGCACGCGTACCTCCTCCTCGGCGTACTCCTCCAGCTCGCGCCGCCAGCGGCGGGCCGCGAGCCCGATGCGGTGCTCGGAGCTCTCCATAGAGGCGTCCCGGGCGGTGAGCCCCGGGGCGTCGGCGGCGGGTTCGCGCCGCCAGGCATCGTCGACGCGCTCGTCGGCGGCGGTCACGGCGCACAGCAGCAGGGCGGCCAGGCTGTCCACGAGGGCGTCCAGGAGTTCCCCGGCGGTGCAGTCCAGGGGGAAGGCGCGCCAGCGTTTGAGGGCGTCCCCGGCGAGTACGGCGCCGGACTGGAGACGGGCCCGCACGCGCGCGTGCTCCTTGTCGTAGGCGGTCTCGACGGCGGAGGTGAGCCGGTGGGCCGCCGCGTACTGGGAGGCGGCGGCGCCGGCCAGCTCGGGCAGGCGGGACTTGAGCGAGTCGAGGAGGCCGTAGGCCGTACGGGCCATGACGTGGTGGCGGGCGGCGGGGTCCTGGGCGTGGTGGACGAGCCAGCTCTTCAGGGGCGCGACGGCGGTGGCGGGCAGCAGTCCGGCGCCCCAGGCGGACTCGGGCAGCTCGGGCACGGTGAAGCGGGGTACGTCGCCGAGCCCGGCCTTGGTGAGCAGGGCCGCGTACTGCCGGGAGACCTCGGAGACGACCTGGTGGGGTACCCGGTCCAGGACGGTGACGAGGGTCGCGTCGTACTCCTTGGCGGTGCGCAGCAGGTGCCAGGGGACGGCGTCGGCGTAGCGGGCGGCGGTCGTGACCATGATCCAGATGTCGGCGGCGCAGATCAGCTCGGCGGCGAGGACGCGGTTCTCGGCGATCAGCGAGTCGACGTCGGGGGCGTCGAGGAGGGCGAGCCCGCGCGGAAGGGTGTCGGCGGTCTCGACGCGCAGCACGCGCGCGGGGCCCTCGTCGGTGAGCAGGAGCTCGTCGGCCGGGTCCTGGTGGGGCACCCACACGCGCGTGAGCTGGGGGAGCACGCGCATGCCGCTGAACCAGTGATGATCCTCCGGATGGCAGACAAGGACCGGTGTCCGGGTGGTCGGCCGCAGCACACCGGCCTCGCTCACCCGTCGGCCGACCAGGGAGTTCACGAGCGTGGACTTGCCCGCGCCGGTGGAGCCGCCGATGACGGCCAGCAGCGGCGCCTCGGGCTCCCGTAGGCGGGGTACCAGATAGTCGTCGAGTTGCGCGAGGAGTTCGTCGCGGTTGGCACGCGCGCGTGGCGCCCCCGCGAGGGGCAGCGGAAAGCGTGCGGCGGCGACACGGTCGCGCAGTGCGGAGAGTGTGTCGAGCAGCTGAGGCCGTACGTCCAAGGTCACCACATGCGAAGAATGCCCAACTTTAGGGGAATTCTGAAGCATATGGGCATGTCTGCGCGCCGACGGAACGGAACGGACGGAAGGGATGACCGGGACACGCGCACAGTCCAGGCATAACGAGTGCACAACACCCGGGGCGTCGGGCGCCAAAAACGATGCACGATTCGTACCCGCCTGCGATTATCAGGACCGCTTCACCGAACCTCCACATCGAGCCACGGAGGCGAAGCGACAGGGTCAAGGAACCGGGAGCCCTATCCTTGACCCCGGCAACGTCACGGGTCAGCCCCCACCAGGGCACCAAGCACGAGGCCACCCCACCGGCCCCCGTAGCTCAGTGGATAGAGCAGGCGCCTTCTAAGCGCTTGGCCGCAGGTTCGAGTCCTGCCGGGGGCGCCATTCTCCGCCCTCCCGATTGGGAGAGCTTTTCGCAGGTCAGAGCGGCTGTCGACGGGTACGACGAAGCCCCGGACGCCCTCTAGATGATCAAGGGCAGACTCCGGGGCCGTCCGGCTGTCACCGGGTTTTCGCGGGTGGCTGTGTCGAATACGTGTCGAAGTTTTCGGCCCGGGGATCAGTCGGTGCCGGGCAGTTCCGGCAGGTCGCCCGCGGCTTCGAGCCGCCGCTTGAGGTCCGGCAGCTGCCCGTCGACGCATCGGGCGTACGTGGCGAGGAGCACAGCCACGCTGTTCCCGGCCCACTCAGCCACCTGGGCTGGCGGGATCCCGTCGTTGAGCCACTTCGTCAGCCGCGTATTGCGGTTGTCGTACACGCGGCGCCCGGTGGGCGACTCGTAGACGTGCGGAGGCAGTACGGCCTTGCGTGCGTTGCGCCACGCCCGACGGATGACGGACCCGGCGAGGATGCCGCCGGACTCGCCCTGAAAGAGCAGATCACCCGGCTGGAGCTGTTCGTCCTCGATGTGCTGCCGCAGGATGCGAGTCAGGGCCGGATGCCCTGGCACGGTGCGTGTCTCGCCCTCCGCGCGGCCTTTGAGGTCGCGTTGCTCGTGGACCTCCCCCGTGTCGGTCCACTGCTTCCCCACCTCAGGGGTCGCGGTGTGGATCAGCAGCTCGCACCACTGGTCGTCGGCATCGGGCTCGGGCAGCGTGACGTCCTCGACGCGCATGGCCACGGCTTCCTCGGGCCGGGGCCCGCAGTAGTACAGGGTGGCGAAGAAGGCGTGGAGCCTCTTGCCGCCCCGGGGCCGGCGCCGTATCCAGTCGAGGATTGCCGCCGCCTGCTCGGGATTCAGCAGGGACCGCTTGTCGACGGCGTTCGTGGTCTTGGTGACGGCCGTCGACTCCTTGCCCTTGGGCAGGGGGTTGGTCCGGAGGATGCGCCGCCGGATCGCATACTTCATGGCGACGTTGAGGATCCGGCGGTTGCGCTTCCGGGACCAGGCCGCTGCCTGCTTGCCGTCGAGGCGGGTGTCGATAGCGCGCAAGACCTCGTCGACCTTCTCCGGGTCCTCCCAGGCCGATACGGGCAGGGAGTTTCGTTCGACCCAGCGGAGGATGTCCACGACGTCTCGGGGCGCCTGCGGGCGTCGGTTCGTGTTGAAGGCCCACTCACGCAGAGCGGTGCGTACGGCCACGGGGGCGAACGCGGTGGGCTGGGCCCGCAACAGCGCGATGGTGGTCGCGGTCAGGGTCTTGGCGAGGTTCTTGCGGCTGTTGCCGCCGAGTTGCGACCAACGGGCGTCCACGTACTCGACGGCGAACTTGTACCAGCTCATAGCCGCCGACTTGGAGCGGTGGGAGACGGGAAGGCCGGTGGCAACGACGAAGGCTTCTCCCTTGCCCGTCGCCCGGATCAGCTCGGAGCGGAAGCCTTCAGCGAGCGCGACAGTACCGAAGGGCTCACGCCAAGCCTTTCCTGCGACGACCCACCGCACGGTGTACGTGGTCTTCCGAGCACCCTTGTAGGTGAGGATCTTGTAGACCTTGACGTCGTATGTCGTCTCCATCAGGCGGCGTCCTGACGGTCGTCGAGCCAGTGGTCGAGGTCGCTCCGCCGGATCCGGAGGTCACCGTTCGGGAGCTTGATGCAGCGCGGCGCACGGCGCTTGGCCCGCCAGTCGTAGAAGGTCGAGCGGGAGATGGCCAGTTCCTCGCAGACCTCCGCGAGGGTGAGCATGGTGCGTCGTGACCGGACGGCCGTGGTCATTCCGTGCTCCCTTCGTTCAGGAGGGCGTCGCGGGCGGTTTCACGGTTGGTCTGGAGGTCGCGAGCGATGGTCGCGGCGAGGGCGGCTTCGCCCGGGGTGTGGCCGTGGCCGGCGTACTGCCAGTCCGCCAGGACGAGGACGGTGTCCGGCTCGCGGTCGTCGAGACCGAGGACGGATGCCTCTTGGGCGGCGCGGTAGTCGGCGCGTTCCTGGCGGAGGGCGCCGAGGGTGGTGGAGTAGGTGCGCGACTTGGACGAGAAGTGGCCGCGGAAGCCGAGCATGTGGGCCCAGGCCCAGAGGCGCCGGTCCGGGTAGAGGCTGTCCAGATCACGGCACGCGGTGATGAGGCGCCGAGTGTGATCGGGGACCTGGTGGCGGTCGAGTTCGGCGAGTTCGCCGATGCGGCGGTCGAGGGTGCCGGTGTTCTCCGCGGCTTTGGTGGCGTACTTGGCCACGTACGAGGCGACGGCCTGTTCGGTGATGTCGGAGCCGTCACCGAACGCCTTGACCGGGCGGACGTCGAGCTGTCGGCCCCAGCGGAAGGTACGGGCGGGCTCGTCACCGGCAGCCGGGACCGACACCGACGTGTACGAGTGCGCTGCGGCGGCACGGACAGCGTCTGTCAGAAGGTCGACCGTGGCCCAGGCGGGCGGGGGTGTCCCAGGACCCTCCGGGCCGTCGAGGCGTACGACGGCGTGGAAGTGCAGGGCGCCGCGCTTCTGGAACTCGGCGACCTTGCCGTACGAGACGCGGAGGTGTTCGGCGAGTTCCCGGCGGGGCAGGCCGGCGCGCGCGGCGAGTTCGCGGCGGAGTCGCGTGGTGAAGCGCTGCCAGAGCTGACCGGCGTGGTTGTTGAACAGCACGGCCCCCGCGTAGTCGTAGCTGTCCGGGTCGAGGGCGGTGCCCAGCTCCGGAGCGTCGGACGCGTGCGGGGTGCCGCAGCGGCAGGTGCCGTGATCGGGGCGGTTGTGGACCGTGCCGAACGAGGGGGCCGTGAGGGTGGCGAAGACGCGCGGGTGATCGCGGACGGTGGCGGGGATGTCGCGGCGGTCGTCTCCGGCCAGGCCGGCGCGGATCAGGTGGTACGTGTCGCCCGCGTAGGTCCAGGCGCAGGACGGGCAGCGGGAGGCGCGGCGGTTGCCGCAGGCGAGGCGAAGACGTCCGCCCGGCTCCTTCTCGGTGGAGTAGTGGTGCAGGGTCTCGCCGGTGGTCTTGTCCTTGTGGAGAACCCAGCCGGTGAGGTGGATCGGGTCGGAGCAGCCGCCGGTGCGGCGGATCTGGTCCTCCCAGCGGGTGTAGTCCGAGGCCGAGGCCACCCGGAGCACGTCTCCGAGAGTGATCGGGTCAAGCAATGTGTCGGGCATGGGCGCACTTGTCGCGGGTGAGGCGCGGTGGGCCATGCTTGGGGTTCCTTCCGGTTGCGAGATCGGACAGGGACGGCGCCCGGGCGGCGGATGCTTGGCGGTATCGAGGCCGCCCGGGGGCCGGTCAGCGACGCTTGGCGTCGGATGCGAGCAGGGAGCGCAGGACGACCGCGCAGACGGCGACCGAGGCTCCGGTGATGGCGACCGCCAGGAGCAGGGAGACCAGGACGGCTCCGAGCACCAGGACGACGGCCGTGCCGCCGCCGACGAGGGCGAGGGCGGTGCCGGGGGTGAGCTGGACCGTGGGCCGGACCGGCGTGGGAGGCGTCGGGGCGACCGGCGGGGTCCCCGCGTTCGAGATGATGGCGGTCGGCTCGAAGACGACGGGCGGTGTGCCGAGTCCGGTCGGCGTGGGCATGGTCGGGATCTTCGGGCGGAACATCGGTGGTCTCCTCTCGCGGGCTGGTTACTTGACGAGGGCGTTGATGGCCGGGGCGAGGACGCTGTCGGCGAGGAGGAAGCCGCCGAGCAGGAGGACGGCGATGAGCCAGGCGGGCGGGCGGATGAGCTTGACGCCGAGGTAGCCGACGACGAGCAGCGCGAGCCAAAGCGGGACCTGCATGGCGGATGTCTCCTAGCGGACGCGGCAGCGGTGGGTGCGGGCGGCGAGCTGGGCCGCGGACTGGCTGGAGTAGTCGGCGGACCAGCCGCAGCCGTCGGAGCTGCACACGGCGGCGTGCTTGGTGTGGCCGTTGCGGTCGCGGTGCGTGCCGATCTGCACCGGGCCGATGCGCATCACGGAGTGGAAGTGGTCGCGGGCGGGCATGTCAGTCGGTTTCCTCTCGGGTCGTGGTCGTGGTCGGGGCGGGGAAGCCGGCACGGATGCCGGCGGCGGTGGCCGGGTCGGCGGTGAAGCGGGCGGCTTCCTCGGCGAGCAGGTGGGCGAGGAAGGGCCGGTTAGCGGCGGCCATCTCACGGGCGCCGTCGAGGTAGTCGGAGGCGGTCAGGTCGCCCGGGTCACGGATCACTGGTCTTCCTCTCTCGCCGATCAGGCGAGGTGGGCGGCGATGGCGTCGGCGAGGTGGGGCGGAACGCCGAGGCGGGAGCGCAGGGTGTCGGGGTCGATCGGGGCCCCGGTACGGGCGCGGTACTCGTCGGCGACTTTGCGGGCGTGGTCGACGAGGACGGCGGGGACCTGCGGAGCGGAGGCCGGGGCGGGAGCTTGGTCCGAAGGGGACGGGGCCGCGTCAGGCTCGAGTACGGCGTCTGTGGCCGAAGCGGCTTCGGCGTCCGGTACCGGCTGCTGAGCCGGCGGCTCCGCGCCCTCGGCCTCCGCGACGGGTGCCGGCGGAAGCGGCTCCGACTCCGCAGCCGACGAGTGAGCGAGGAGCGTGCCGCCGAGGAAGGCAAGAGCAGGCCATCCGGCGATGCCGAGGCGGAGCAAGGCGGGCGGGTCGGTCAGGTCGAGGAACCCGGCGGTGGCGACATTGGCACCGAGCGAGGCGCAGAGTGCGACCAGGAACCAGCACCAGGCCAGCCGGGACGGGCCCTCACTGCGCAGGCGCCGCCAGGCAGCCACCAGGAGGAGATCGACGCTGACCGGGTAGGCCCATGCCTTCCACCCGTTCTGTCCGGCGGCGGAGGCCAGGTCGTGCAGATGCGCGAAGGACAGGGCGCCGGCGATGACGGCCTGCACCAGGACCGCGTCGACGCGGAGGCCGTGACGAGCACCCATCAGGAGTCACCCGGGTAGGCGGGGCCGCCGTCGGGGTCGTAGCCGTCCGGGAACACGCCGGGCGGCGGCTCCGGCAGGGAGACGGCGAGGGAGGGACTGACTGCTTCCACAAAATCGAGGTCGGCGCCGGTCGTGTCGGCGTAGAGGGCGAGTTGGCCGAGCAGGAGCACGGTCCGGGCGAAGTCCTCGCAGTTCGGGCACACAGCGAGATCTCCTTTCTTGGGCATGGTGGGGTAGGGACTTGGCGCGAGAGCGGTCGCGCCGACCGGTGGGAATCCGAGAAGTCAGGCGGTAGCCGGGGAAGGCTTGGCCGCCAGCAAGGGAGCGTCGGCCGAGCCGGAGAGAGCGGGCCGGAACGGAGCCAGCTCGGGCAGATCCGGCGTCCGGTCGGCATGCCGGTTGCAGATGTTCACGGCTTGACGGAGCGAGGTGTGCGGAGCGCGGATGCGGTGCCAGCCTCCGGACGAATCGCCCGCGATGGCGAGCCCCCGCATCTCCGCCGGGATCTGAATGGCGGCGAGGACGGCGTCCGGGGCGATGTCGCCGAAGGCCATGTTGGCGGAGGTCTCGTCGTTGACACGGTGCGCGGTACGGCCGGTGAGCTGGGCGCGGAGCATGGTGATGCCCTTGCCGAGTTCGGAGCCGAAGCGCTGCCCACAGATTTCGAGGTAGATACCGGCCGCTCGGCCGAGCTGGGCGAGGCGGACCAGGGCGGTGATGATGCGGTCCCGGCGCTTCTCCTCCTCCTTGTTGGCGTACAGAGCGAGTTCGGCAACCTCGTCGACCAGGACCACGACCGGGGTCGGGCGCAGATCGGACGGCAGGTCCCAGATGTCGGCGGCGATCTCCGCGTCCGGCACGTCGGCGGCGAGGCGCTGCTGAGCCCTGATGACCTGATAGATGCGCTCCATCCGGACCACGAGCGCGTCCAGCACGTCGGCGGCGGTGTCGGGGTCATCGGCCAGCGCGGAGAACCGGCGGGCCAGTGGGAACAGTTCAACCCCCTGCTTGCAGTCGATGCCGACGAGGGCGACGTCCATCGGGGCGAGCCCGGCGACCAGGTTGCGCTGGTAGACGGACTTGCCGGACTCCGTGGCCCCGAGGGTGAGGGCGTGGGGTATCGCCCGGTAGTCGCGGTAGTGCACCGAGCCGTCCTGCCGCAGGGCGACCGGTACCCGCATCGGCCGGGTGTCGGTCTTGGCCGGCATCTGCACCCGCTTGAGCACGTCGTAGCCGGTCATCCGCACCTCTACGACGCCGGAGCGCAGCTCCCGCGAGGTCACGCCGTACATCGAGAAGGAATGCCGGAGCCGGTCCGAGGCGGCGGCGACGTCGAAGGCGTCCTGCCCAGGCCGGAGCTTGAGCCGCAGGACCAGGCCGGTACGCGTCGGCCGCAGCCGCAAAATGCGCGGGGCGCGTGGCCCCGGTATCGGCCGGTTGGTGGCACGGGCGAGGGCGAGCCGCCACCGCGCGGGCGGAACGGTCAGCCCGCACGCGTCCATGACGGAGCCGTACCGGACCAGAACCCGCACCACGGCCAGCGTGACCCCGAAGGTCAACCAGTACCAGGCGGGGCGCCGCCACCGCAGAACACCTACGGCGGCGGCGACCAGCATCAGAGCGACCGTTAAGGCGGTCATGATCAGGCCGCCTTGGGCCTTGCCGCGGCATCGGCGAGCGAAGTGACCGCGACCGCGCGGAACGCGATGCCGTGCCGCTTCTGGCCGTTGAAGTCGTTCTCCCAGGGCCGGGCGATAAGGCCGGTGAGCGCGACCGGCGTGCCCATGGCCAGCTCGCCGGTGATGCCGGGCTCCGGGACGGTGATGGAGAGGATCTCCACCTCCTCGTTCGCCGCGAACATCACATCGACCGTCATCAGCTTGGCCCCGGTCTCGGCGTCGGTGGCGACCTCACCGGTACGACGGTCACGGATCTTGACCTGCGGGGACTTGGCAACCATCACGACCGCGCCTGAGGTGTCAACGGGAATCTGACGCACAGAGAGCACTCCTCTATAGATGCTGGACTCCGTCACTCATGTACATGAGTGACGCGAAGAAGCGTGCCTGACTCCTGTACATGAGTCAACCCGCCACGAAGAAGAACTCGTGACGGGCTGCCGAGAGTTGAGTGCGCGTCAGTCGACGGCAGGGATCCGATACTCGAAAACGAACTGGTCAGCGGCCATGAGGGTGTCGCACACCTCGGCCACGAGACCCGCGGTCGTACGAGCCTCACGGATCAGATGAACCACGGGCGCACCAGGAGTCAGCGCCAGCTCCGAAGCTTCCGCCTTGGAGGCCGGCCGCGCTTGCAGCGTCTCGACGAACTCCGCGAACTCGTGTCCGTGGTCTTCAAGTCGGGCGTAGATGCCACCTCCGCCGGGGTTCTCGGCGAACAGCTCCGGGATGTCCTTCACGACGTCCCAGGGCAGGTACGACGTCGCGGTCTCGACCGGGGTGCCGTTACGGAAGTAGAGACGCCGACGAGCCAGCACCTGCGTACCGGCCGGAACGCCCAGCCGCTGGGCCACATCCTCGGGCGCCTCCATGGGCCCGATGTAGAGGACGCTGACCTTGGCGGTGGCACCGGACTGCGCGGACTCCGCAAGGTAGGCCGCCTGTCCGCCCTGCCGGAGCGAACGCCGGAAGCGATCGGAGGAGCGGTGCCGCACCGGAGGCCGGTTCTTCACGATCGAGCCCTTGCCGTGCCGGGTCTCGACCAGCCCACTCGCCCGCACCTCGACCATTGCCTTACGGATCGTCCCGCCGGACACGCCGTAGCGCTCGACCAGCTCAGACTCACTCGGCACCATGTCGCCAGGCTTGAGGACCCCCGCCCGGATCTGTTGCACGATCTCGTCCGCGATCTGCACGTACCGAGGTCCGGACCCGACCCCTCCAGCCGCAGTTCCCATAGTCCTTCTCTGCCTCCTATGCTCCTCTACATGAGTCAAGCACAGGAAGCGACGGCGTCTCCCCTGCACTCCGTATCTGTGGCCGGAGTGGTGGTGCGCGAGGACGGCCGCCTCCTGGCGATCCGCCGAGCCGACAACGGCACCTGGGAGCTCCCCGGCGGCATCCTCGAACTCAACGAGACCCCCGAGGCCGGCGTAGCCCGCGAGGTCCTGGAGGAGACAGGCATCCACGTCGAGGTGGACGAGCTGACCGGCGTCTACAAGAACCTCACCCGCGGCATCGTGGCCCTCGTCTTCCGCTGCAAGCCGTCCGGCGGTACCGAGCGCACGTCGAGCGAGTCAACCGCGGTTTCCTGGCTCACGCCCGACGAGGTCAGCGAGCGCATGTCCGAGGTCTTCGCGGTCAGACTCCTGGACGCCCTGGACGGCAACGGCCCTCACGTACGCAGCCACGACGGCAAGCGCCTCATCCCAGCGGGATAAAACCTTCTCTCCTTCATCAAGGCGGCTCGCTCCGCTCCCCGCGCGCGGCCCGGCCCCCGGCCGGGCCTGCGCTCCTGTCTCCGCCCCGCTCCAGCCCGGCCGGCGCCCGTGCCGCGCGCACAGCAACCAGCCACCTGACGTCAGAGAAGGGGTACCTCGTGGCTGGGGTGGTCGGCTCCACGGCTTTAGGCAGCCACTTTGGCGCGAGCCTCGCAGATCATGGCCCCAACGTCGTGCTTTACCGGGCAGGTCCACAGACTGCCCGACGCGCCGCAAGCTTACGGGGCCATGATCACTCGCGCCAAAGCAGCTCCAGCCCAAAGCCGCTCCGCCGACCTATCGTTCCTAGCTCCCCCAACTCCTCGTTCCCCACCTCAGATCATCGAACAACGCTTCCAAATCTTTATTGTCCCGCAAGTCGAATTCACGCTCGGCCGCCAATAGCCTCCACGCCGCCCAAGTGACGGCATTCTGCATTTCACGAACAAAATCGCCTTCTCGAACCCTCGGGCTTTCACCGCCATGAGCGATAGCGCTCCGCGCAGAATATATTGCATCATACTCTCGCGCCCTAAGTGGTCGATCTCGGGGCACCGCCTCCAGGAAGGCAAACCGTTCTTTCATTGCTCGCCCAGGAAGTCCGGATCGGGCACCCACCAGAGAATCTAGCGCAACGCCAGCCGCCAGAGCTGAGTCGTCGTTCGCTATCGACCAGAAACTCTCTGAAAACCATCGCGCAGCAACTTGTATTCGCCTCGTTATATTAGTCTTACCCTCCAGGCATTTATTTACTGCATGAGCTAGTTTATCGTCACACAGTAGGCGTTCCAGCGGGACGCGTTCCGCGCTATACCAGAAGCTCGGCTTAAAAACGCCAAGCGCGTCGGAAATAAGTGGTTCACAGGAAAGATCCGAACCGTCGCCTGACGCCTTCATGGCTTGATGAATAACCGTTCGGTCAAGAGTCAGTCCCCGCACGCCGGGTCTGTTCGAATCCCCGCGAACAGAGTAAAGGGCGTGCTCCTGCTTCTTCTGGTCGAGAAGAAGCGCGAGATCTATGATTAGCTCTAGACTTCGCTGAGCCTGATTGAAGGCCTCGGTTCGCTGTCCCGGAACCATCGCAGCGAATCCGATCAAGGGGCGCCGATGAGATTGTTGTTCCGCGTACTCCTTCACCGACGAGACGGCAGCACTGGCCCTGCCGCCAATTTCCTCAAGGCTGCTGGCGAATGACTCGTCCAGTACGCCTATAAGGCAATTTTTCGCTAGGCGTAGAGGTGGCCCCTCCCAGTCGATGTTAGCCACCGAGAAAACAGCGATCGACGGCTCGCAAGAGAACACCGTACCGAGATTTCTCTCAGCCACGCCTTCCGGATTTTCCACCTCAGACAGGAGCGCGACCAGAGTTGCAATTAATCCCCATAGCTCCTCCAGATCCCATCGCTCGCGTATTTGTTGTTGCTTTTGCAGGAGATCCATCAGCTCTTCATATTTCTCAAGTCCCGTCCCAGTCAGGGAAATCGGGCCCTTCGGAGAGCTGATTGACGCCTCAGGTGAGCGTCGATACGTTTCACTACACCATCCGTAATCCCACGGCTTTGAGTCCGGAGCGGGAAAAGCCGTAGAGGCAGCCTCCACGGCCAATCTGACGGCACGCTGCAATGGCTTTTGCATGCTCACATGCTGCCACAGGATCACAAACAAGACTTGGGTTTTTCGTCTTGCCGGCCTTCAGGCCGAGTCCTGCACAGTCGTGGGGACTACAGGCCGCGACCGCTGCGATCGGTTGTGGCTGTTCATTGGTGGCTGGCATCTAGGGAGTGGTCTTCACTGGGCCGGGCCGGTGGTAGGCCGCTCAATGAGACCGCTGACGACCACCACTGACAGTCGCGCTGACCGGCAACTGCGGGTCACCCTCGTCGATCTGCGACACGGGTACCACCATCCCTAGCCCGGAGAACTGGCAGTGGTGCGAGCCGAATACGCTTCTGACCTGAAAAACCTGTTCTGCCGAGGTACCACGCCCCGTGAGTTACGGGTGTTCTGCTCCCCGCGGGATAAAAGCCATCGGTCAGTCCTCTTTTTCCTTTGCCTTCGGCTTGAACGTCATCTGTATCCGGGCGAGCGTCGCCACGGAGCCCAATAGCTTGACTCGCTTACTGAAGCTGCGAAGGTTGACCTTGCTGAAGGTTGGCAGATCTTTAGGGAGCTGCTGCTTCCCGTCGAACGCTATGGCATAGGTGACGAATCTAGGGGGTGTGAGGGCTGCCGCGTCAACGAAACCAGAATTGATCGACCGCACGGCCTCTATAAAGTCATTTCTGTACGCGGCGTCTGAGATGATTGTTTGAGCAGAAACGAATCCCTGGGAGAAGAGATGGCTCAGAGTTTGGCTGCCCGTATACTGCTTCACATGAATCAGATAGCCGTCTGAGTGCAAGAGGTCGCAAGCCTCGACTTGATCGCCCTCCTCGGCAAAGATCGGATGCCTATCGAGGCATATTAGATCGGACCTGCCCTCGGTCGCCTTAACGTTGTAGTGCTTTTCCCAGTTCTTCCGGTAGCCCCAATCGTCCCACGTGCGCAGCTTAAGGATGGATGTAACGTCCTCTATCTGAGCTAGATCTTGGTCTAGCTTCTCAGCGTATTTTTCTGCGAGCGCATACCACTTCCCCAGTGTTAGCAGATAGCGTTTGTCTGCATCTCCCGCCTCAAAAATGAGCCAGTGCTTCAAGGGCTTGGCCATGCTCACAGCTTGGCCGTTCGTGTCGCGAGCCTGCACCTTAATGTCGGTGAGGCTGGAGACGCCGAACTTTCCGGGAAATCCAAACAGTGCTTCCCTTAGCCCATCCAGGTTCATCGTGTCGAACACCTGAGACTGGTCATTCTTATACAAAATGAAGTCGTGAATATTCTCCACCGACACGTCGTCCGGGGGAGCGACGGAGAGGATGTGTACTGCCAATTCGCTGACGTCCAGCTCGTTAAGCGGGGCTCCTTGAGGTTTACGAGCACGCGACTCGAAGAGTTCATCGACGAGCAGCTTCTCTAGATCCTTGACTATGTCGCTCTTGATTCGCAGAGGTTCGAGCGAATCTATGAAGGCAAGGTCTTTCGATGCCGAACCCGTTTCAGCAGTGTCGAGCATCTTTTTCAGGGTCTCACGAACCTTATTCAGGTCCGTGTCTAGCTTGAAAGAAACAGAATCTGTTGCGACAACTGCACCAAGGTCGGGAAACTCTACCCCTGAGTCGAGTCTACCTACAAGCTTTCGAGTGAACTCGCCATCTAGCTCAACCTCAAAATCGCTAATTGATGAGTTCGCGGGGATCTGAACCCACTGAGATCGCGCGGAGGAGTCAATTCTACGACTCCCAATTCCACTCATGGCCTTACTGTCAAATCGGCGAGCAGCGAACTTAAGGCCAAAATTCGCCTCAATCCAAGACCACTCAAGGGTGGAACTTCCGTACCCGAAGCAGAGTGCAAATGTGCGATCTCTCACAGGGAGGAAAATGACTAGCCGATTCGAGAAGTTTTCCACCGTCTCCAATTCGGGAAAGACGGGCGAGAGGAGTTTTGCCCAAGCCGGAGTGTTCGGAGACATGTCTCGCAAATAAGCGACACAGCCATCCGGGGCTGACGTCGACTCGGCGAGCTTCATCATGCCGGAGGTGCCGCCGGGGCGGTACTGCGACCTCAACGCTTGCTCGGGCGATTCAAGGCCTTCCCTCAACAGGAAGCAGTTGAAACGCAGCGTTTGAACCTTTTCCGTCATGACTCACCACATCCCCCCAGCGACAGTAAAGGGATTTGTAGCACGGTAAGTCGACTATGGGAACTGGTTCAACAGTGACGCACTTTATGCGAACAAACATTCGCCTCCCGGTCTCCTTGAGGGGTCATATGGACTGGGGCTGCACCTCTGAGTGCTATAGCCGGCGCACTCGCTGGCATCATGACGACGTACGTTGTGGTGTGGACCGAGACCGCTGGAAGCTCGGCATCACGCCTCGCGCGAACGGCTCCGCATACCGCCCCTCTGGTGAGGGCCTTCCCAAGGTTCACGTTCAGGTGGGTACGAGGATGCACCAAGATCGCCTTTGTGCAAGGGAAGACCACCAAGCGCCCCAGCCAGTGAGTGTCTAACTGCGTGACAACGCCGACGAACACCGGCGGACGAGCGCGAACACCTACGCACCATCAGTGCAGGTGAGGGGCACACCAGCTCAAGGCAGAGCCCTCACCCGAGTTGCTTCGAGACGAAGCGGTAGCTCCGTTAGGGTGCACTGCATGACCGAGGCCCCGGACTGTCCCGAGTGCAGCCAGCCCATGAAGTTCGGCGGCTTCGTCCTCGTCGATCGGGAGAACGATGGCCGGCGGAGCTGCCGGGCGCTGTGGAGGTGTACCGGTCGGCATGTCTGGTGGCGCTGGGCCGACCGTCCGGAGGAGCCGCTGGAGGCCTGCCCGATGCCGAAGCTCTTCCGCTGACGTCCAACGCTGACATCAACGACCCCTGACGGCGGCGGCACACGGCACCCGCGCACGGCAGTGGTGCACGAGGCGAACTCCGACCAGGCCAAGGGTAGATCGAACTCCTAAAGCGGGTGTCGCAGGTTCGAATCCTGCCGGGGGTACATCGAGAAAGGCCAGCTCGGGGGGGACCTCCCAGACTGGCCCTTCTCCCCCACCGCCGCGGATCAGGGCTCCGAGTCGATCGGTGATGGCCCGGCCCCGGTCGTGAGGACGCCCCTACGGCGCTCACCCAGGCCGGTCCACCGGGCCCTGCTGCAACCACAGAAAGCAGTGGCTTGTCTCCTTCTCCATGACAGTCAACCGACGGCCGCACCCCACACCCGACGACCGGGAGTTGCGGCTGTGGAAGGTCGGCCGAGCGCTGACACTCGCCTTCGTCGCCGCGGTCCTGGTCGCAGGCAGTATCTTCTACGGGCTGGTGGAGCTGCTCGACTTCAAGGAGATCGACAGTACCGCGAAGCTCGACGCGAGCACGCTCTTCGACTTGGTGAAGCTCTCCTTCGGGGTGGTCGCCGGGGCTGGTGCACTCGTCGCCCTGGTCGTGGCCTACCGCCGCCAGCGTGTCGACGAGGTCGGCGCCCACCGCGAAGCCACCCGCCTTCACACCGAACGCTTTTCCCAGGCTGTCGACAAACTCGGATCCGACTCCCCGGCCGTCCGCCTCGGCGGGGTCCACGCCCTCGCTGGCCTTGCCGACGACGCCCCCGACGACAGCCTGCGCCAGACCTGCATCGACGTTCTGTGTGCCTACTTGCAGCTCCCCTTTACCTCGGATCCTGGCGACGATCCCACCCATCAAGAAGAGCACCATCGATACTTGGCCTTCCGCAAGGTCCGGCACACGATTCTGCGTCTCATCGGCGACCACTACCGGCGCCCCCAGGGGACCCACCGCTCCTGGCAGGGCTGTGATCTCGACCTGACCGGCGTCACCATCGACTGCGATGTGTCCTTCGACGGTGCGACATTCTCCGATGGCACCGTCTCCTTCGACGGTGCGACATTCTCCGATGGCACCGTCTCCTTCGGTGATGCGACGTTCTCCAACGGCGTGGTGTCCTTTCACGGTGCGACGTTCTCCAGCGGCATGGTGCGTTTCGACGGTGCGACGTTCTGCGGTAGCGAGGTGTCGTTCAGCGCTGCAGTATTCTCCGGCAGCGTGATGTCGTTCCGCAGGGTCGCCTTCTCAGGTGGTGCGGTGGCCTTCAATGGGGCCACCTTCGCTGACCATGGGGTGACCTTCCAGGCCGCGACGTTCTCTGGCGGCGACGTGTCCTTTATGCATGCGACGTTCTCCGGCAGCACTGTGTGCTTCGAACACGCGGCGTTCTCTGGAGGTGAGGTGTCGTTTCGCGAGGCGACGTTCCCAGGCGGCGAGGTGTCGTTTCGCGAGGCGACGTTCTCCAATGGCGAGGTGCTGTTCCTCAGGGCGGGATTCCTTGGCGGGCTAGTGTCTTTCCGCGATACGAGGTTCAGCGGCGGCTTGGTTGGTTTCAATGAATCGGTGTTCCCTCGCGGCGAGGTGTCGTTTCGCGGAGCGGCATTTTCCAGCGATATGGTGATCTTTCATGATGTTGAGTTCTCCGGCGGCGCGGTGGCCTTCCGCGAAGCAACGGGATTGGCCCCCCGTGGACTTATGGCTGCCGTAAGCACCTCTGCGTCTGATTCAGTCACCCTTCCCTCGGCTTGGCAGGCACCGAGTCCATAGAACTCAGGGGGCGGAAACGATCGTCTGTGCCTCCAGGATCGCGATCGGATGATCCAATCTGACTTCTTGGAGACTCCGTGATCAATCCAATGCGACGGGCGGGTGCATTGTGCCCCTTGACGCCTCCCATAGGGTGCCCGAAGTGGGCCCACCGCTTGGCCCACTGGTTGTTCGAGGCCGAGCGGAACCCGGACACCTTCCGCTGGTACGCCGGCCAGCCCACCGACGGGGCACCCGAATCGCACCGGTTCGCGATCGAGTTCATCGAGTCGCTGAAGGACAAGGATGTCCCCAAGCTGCCAGGGCCGCGGTGAGCAGCGTGCCAGAGCCGTGCCAGATAGTGCGGGGAACCACGGGAAACAACGGTCACTCAATAAGCACGTTCACAGGTCATAGGGCCGCTCCGCAGCAGGCCACCAAGCCTCTTGAGAGTGTGGGACCCTAGCTTCCCAAGCTGAGGGCTGCAGCTTCATCATGACGGGGGGTCGGTCGTCATGTCCTGCTCTGTTCGACGGCATCGGCAGCGTGGCTGAGGCAGGTGGGTGTACAGCGACGCACACGCGTGCTTGATCGGTCACTTCACTCGCCGTCGTGGCGAACTGGCGTCGGCTGAGACTCAGACAGAGCGCTGCAACGATGCCGGCCGTCAGCAGAGTGCCGACAGAGTTGGGCCGCCCTGCTACCGACCAGCAACGTCCTTGATCGCCATCAACGCCATATGAGGCACCACCACGATCGCTTGGTCAAGCAGGTGTTCCACGGCGTTCGCTGCGGAGGAGCTGTCGATATCGATGATCTCTGCCCAAGAAGCTGGCTCATAGCGCGCCAGGATCGACAAGCCAAAGAGTACCGCCCACCATGCCAAGAGCGGGTGAACAGGACCAGCCATGCTGCCGAGCGCCGGGAAGGCATAGGCGTCACTTGGACCGCGGTACAGTGTCGACCGCTTGAGAGCCTCAAGACGCCCGGCGTCCGCATCTACTGGAATCGTCAAAGCTGACGGCAGGAACACCTCCAGCTCCTCCGCTGGACCGTTGCCTCGGTTATGCCACAGAACGCTGTTAGGCGCGTCTGGAGTGTGAGACCACCCCTTGAGCGAGGGATAACTAGCAAGGAAGGCATCTACGGCCTTCGGATCTGCTTCTGATCTCACCCGCACCTCCCGAGGAACCGGATACAGGGAAAGCCGACACCATATTTCGTCACCGCGGTGAATAAGACCGCCAGGGGCGAAGTGCATGGCTGGCAATCCTGATGCGCCATGGAGGGGTACGGTTTGCGCTTCAGGTACGAGAGGCCAAAGCTCGCCAAGCGTCAACGGATTCTGCGGCTCCAGCGGCTCAGCTCCTATGGCCCGCGCTACTGCCGGAAAAGATCCCTTGGCGGTCGGTAGGACTTCCACCGAAGCCAACCCCGAACTTGCGTCTAGGTTGCGGGTCCCGATCCCGTGCCCCTTGAGCCGCCACCCGTCCTGGCCCAGCAAGCCTGACGCTGCGGCAATCGCCCTCCCGAACTGCGACAGTGCGTAAAAAATCTGGACAGGGCGCGTCGCCGGACCAGCAGCTTCCGCTGCCTCGGTGAACTGTTGGGCCTGCTCCAATGCTGCGACGAACACGGCACGCCGCTCTGCCGTTGCCCGAGCGGGTCCAGCCACTCCAGTACGTAGTCCCCGCAATTCACGCCAGACCTCTCGCTTGCTTGGCATCGCAAGGTCTCGCCAGGTGGCCATGGGCCTCCTCAATCGTTCTAGGCCCACCGGGCCCCTCAGCAGATGTCAGCTCAGCTGGCCCGGCGTGAACGGCTGGCCCCCTCCACAACGGACAGGTGTTGCGGGTCTATAGCGCGTCGGCCGACGCAGGCAGACTGAGCGTACGGCAGTCCTCGGGGCACACGCACCGGTGTTTCCCCTCACGAGGAGCGGCACCGGGTGAGTGTCTAACTGCGTGACAACTCCGACGAACAGCGGCGAACAAGCGCGAACGTCTGCGGACCATCAGCGCATGTGAGAGGCCCACCACCCCAAGGCAGCTCCTCCACCCAAGTTGCTTCGGGACGAAGAGGTCGCCGTGCCACAGCCGTGCCAGATACAAGGGCCACCGACGGTCCACAAGGG
The DNA here is from genome assembly GCF_014650115.1 of Streptomyces olivaceoviridis. GTDB lineage: Bacteria > Actinomycetota > Actinomycetes > Streptomycetales > Streptomycetaceae > Streptomyces > Streptomyces olivaceoviridis. The sequence continues at coordinate 527,965 of NZ_BMUI01000001.1, forward strand.
TTGCCAGCGGGTGCATCCATGCCCGCTGGCTACGCCGACAAAGTGGCAGCTCACCAACCCACACCCCACCCTCTCTCCTGCAGCGGGTGTCGCCGACCACTCCAGGTTCACCACCGCCGTCACCCGGTACCACGGGCCGCCTCCGACCGCCGCCTCACCACCGCCCCGGGCCTTGGCGCCAACCTGTACCCGCTCCTCGCCTAGCAGGAACTACCGGTGACCGCCGACGTCATCGCCCGCAGCGGCATGGGACACCGAAGCCCGAGTGCTGTGACGCAGCTCTCATCCCGGATGAGACCCGTGAACCTTGTTGGCCCACTTCGAGGTTGGGCGTCGTCGCAGGTCAGAAGCGGCTTGTGTGGCTAACAGCCCATCAGGCACGCTCCGAGTCGAAGGCATTGGAGCCGACAGCGCCAAGGGGAGTCCGCCGCACATCCCGGCCAGGACCTCAAGGCGGTACTCCCCCGCGCTGATCCCGCACGAGAAGAGGAGATCTGCCATGCACCATAGCAACGAGGAGCGCTACGAGGAGGAGCCGGAGCCCGTCCCCATCTGGCAGCGAATACGGTCCTGGCGGTTACACCAGCACCTAGCCCGCGGCGCCGCCTATGGGGCCGGTAGCGGCGCCGTCAGCCTGCTCTTGGTGTGGCTGCAATCCCGGTACTGACCCAGCAGGCGAGTAGGGTGTGCTCATTTGGTGCGGGAGCGACAAAACACAGAACCTCCCGCACCACGTAGCGGGTACTGAACCACTGATGTTGAAGCATGGCACACGCGTGCGTGGTCGGTTAGCGCTCTCGCCGTCGTGGCGGACTGCCGTCAACTGAGGCCCGGACGGGGTGCTGGCGTCAGCTGGGCCGTCCCTGGGCCGTCTGAGGCCGCCCAGCAATGACAGAAGCCCACGGGGCATGGGGTGTTCAGAACCGTGGGCTTCGTCGGGCTTGTTGTTCGGCGGGGACCGGTAGTCAGGAGACCGGCATCTCAGGTCGCACGCAGCCGCCGCGGCAGAGCTGCTTCAGCCTCTGAGAAAGCGCAGCGCCCCCTGTCAGGGTCGATGAGGATCACTCACCGCCAGGAGGTGACCGCGGCTGACCGCAACGCGGAGGACGTCCCGCAACGCCCTGGTCAGCTCCCTCGCCAGCCGTTGCAAGGCCTCCGGGCCGGCGTCCTGGTCGTCGAGGGTGTCGGAGGCATGCTCCAGCAACTCGGCTGCCGTCCCCAACTGCACCGCTTCGATGTTGTCCGCCAGACGGGACATGTAGCCGGCCTTGTCGTCGGTGTCCAAGTAGCAGGGCTTGCCCTCCGGCCCCGACCACGGGAGGAGTCGCAGTTCGTTCGGTGCGGTCATCGTCGGGTTCCCTTCTCATCGGTCACGTCGTGGGTGGTGAAGACCGCGTCGACGCGATCCCCGGGGAACACGAGAAGCGCGGCCTCGACGACTCGACCGGTGGAGTCGGTCGCGACCCGTGTGATCGCGAGGGCTGCCGCCGTTGGGCCGATCCGGAGGGCGGATGCCTCGTCCGGTGTCGGTGGACGAGCGCATACCGTCTCCCGGACAGTTGCCGGTGCCGAGCCGAGGACAGCGAATCGCGTGGCCGTGTCCCGCAACGAGGAGTCGTCGCCCAGCACGTCGGCCGATGCCAGGTCGCGCGGGATGTAAATGCGGGCCAGACCGTGCGGTGAGTCTCCCTCATGGCTGATGCAGAAGAACTCAGCGAGAGGGGTGCCCGTCGGCACCCTCAGCAAGGACGTCAGATGGCCGTCTGCCTGCACGATGGCGGTGCGAACAGTCACGCGCATGGCCGCTTCAGCGGCGGTCCATGGGTCCAGCGTTCCCCACCCCCCGACGTACACGACCTTGCGGAGGCAGCGGCGGACGAAGTTGCCTTTCCCGTGCCTCTTCTCGACAAGGCCCTCGCCCTGGAGGACCGCGAGGGCACTTCGCAGAGTTGCCGTACTGACCTCGTATCGGTCGGCGAGGTCTGCTTCAGACGGCAGGCGTTCACCCGGTTTGACCGCGCCGGTTGTAATCTGGCGCCGGAGATCGTCGGCGATGTCGTGATGGCGTGAAGGCACGGACCGGGTCACCGCCTTCTCTGCACACGAATGGCAGCGAGCCGGGTTCGCGTGTGTATGGTCAGCAGCTCGCCCGACTCGAAGAGGAGTCGTTTGGCGCCTTGAGGAAGTTGGATGAGGTCCATGACCCGGCACGCTCTGCCGCCCAGTTGAATGACGTCGCCACGCTGCACGGTGGTCGCCGTGACCTCGACCGTGGAAACCAGCGCGCCGCCCGGTACCCAGCCGCTCACCGCTGCACCCCCCTGGGCTTTGAGTGGCTCGGCATCGAGTGGCAGGGGCACGCGCACGTCTCGTAGGCAACCGGCAGGTCGACCGGCGCGGAGACGGGAGAGGACTCCGTGCAGCGCGGGTGTGTGCCGATACGGCAGGCGGTCGACCGGTAGGGGACGGCCGAGGCGTCGGTGACGCGGAGTTGTTGGCGTGGAGACATCAGTGGACCCCCGCCAGGGTCGACCAGGCTTCAGCCGGCAAATGGGAAGCGACGACCACCGCCCGTGGCCGTACTCGTTGCTCCCAGGCCAGCACGTAGGGGCGGACGAGTGCGTTGTCCTCCCCTGCGAGCGGGAGTCGGTGGTTGACGATGTCGGAGACCCGGCCCAGTGGCCGCCTCGACGCATCGGCGGACGCCGGGCGGGCAGGGGCGACCGTCGGCCGGGAGGTCGTTAAGGGGCGGCGGTGCCTGCCCTTGGGGGCGTACCGCGCTCTGGTGAGCGAGACGGCACGGCGGATACGGTTGAGCACGCTGCTCAGCTCCTATCGCTGATGGCTCGGTCCCCCGACATCGCCCGTCGTGGGGACCGCTTTATGTACGACCGCCCAGAGGGTGCGGCCGTTCTGGCTGGTGGCGCGGAGGCCGAACCGATCGGCCTCGGCCACCACTTCCAGGGCCTCCCGCCATAAGTCGGCGGAGGGCATTTCCGGTATCTCCGCTTCGACCGACGTGTAGCGGTCGTACTCCTCCACGCGCGCGGGAAGCCCGACGGCGGACAGCCGGGCGGCGATGGCCGCCGCGCGGGATCCCGAAGCGGGCACAGGGCAGCCTCCGTCAACCGGCGATCACTTTCAGTGAAGCTAGTTAACTAGGTTAGAGCTAGTGGACTAGATTTTCCATATGCCTGAGCAGCCGCCCTATCTCCGCATCGCCGACGAACTCCGGCGCCGGATCGCGGAGCACGTATGGGAGCCCGGGGACCGTCTGCCGTCCCGTGCCCAGATCGGCCAGGAGTACGGGGTCGGCGAGAACGTGGTCCGCCGGGCTCAGGAGCTGCTGATCTCCCAGGGCGTGCTGGAGGGCCGCGCCGGTTCGGGCACATACGTCGCCGAGCCCCGGCAGCGGGTACGGGTGGTCCGTTCGTCCGCGCGTGAGCGGCCCGACGGGTCGCCGTTCCGGGCGGACATGAAGGCCGTGGGCAGGCAAGGGGACTGGGAGAGCCGGACTGAGGCCAAGGTGCCAGCTCCGGCGGACATCGCGGCGCGGCTCGGCATCGCCGAGGGCGACCTGTGCGTCCGGACGACATACGAGTTCCTGGCCGACGGCAGGCCCGTGCAGCTGTCGACGAGTTGGGAGCCGTACGACCTCACCGCCGGCACTCTCGTCGTCCTCCCGGAGGGAGGGCCGCACGCCGGGGCTGGGGTCGTGAACCGCATGGCCGCGATCGGTGTCACCGTCAGCCACGCCGTGGAGCAGCCTGAGCCGCGGCAGGCGACCGCCGAGGAGGCGTCCCTCCTGGGCATCCAGAAGGCCGCACTCGTTACCCACATTCGGCGGACGTACTACAGCGACGAGGGCCGGCCCGTGGAGACGGCGGACATCGTGGTGCCTGCCGCTCACTGCGAGATCGTCTACGAGATTCCGATCAACCGCTAGCTCCGCCCCCACAGGACGCCTTCAGGTTGGCGTTCCCAGTAGGGTCCGCAGGCATGACCATCTCTCCCAATCAGGTCGGCAGCAGAGAAGACCTGGCAGCCTTCGTCCGTTCCCTGCGTCACAGCCACGCCGAAGAAGGAAGCTCATGGGAGAACGCGGACCTTCCGAGCTTCTTGGAGGCCTTGGCCGCCTGGATCGACGATGCGGACGGGTGGTACGGCAACACCGGCCGGGAGTTGCCGCCCGGTGGTGACTGGACGTTCTTCGCCCGAGCTCTGCAAGCGGCGACCATGTACGAGTAGGCCGAGCCATGTCGAATGCGTGTCGAAGACCAGTCGATGACGCGCGCGGCACGCAAAAAGAAGCAGGTCAGCAAGGATCTGACTGAAGATCCACCGAGCGCCTTCTAAGCGCTTGGCCGCAGGTTCGAGTCCTGCCGGGGGCGCTTGTCTCCGTCCTCCCGCTCGGGAGGGCTTTTCGCTGGTCAGAGCGGTTGTCGCCGGGTGCGACGAAGCCCCGGACGCCCTCTCGATGATCAAGGGCAGACTCCGGGGCTGTCCGGCTGTCACCGGGTTTTCGCGGGGGGCCGTGCCTAGTACGTGTCGAAGTTCTCGGCCCGGGGAAGATCAGCCGGCCCCGGCCCATTCGGCCACCCGGGCGGGCGGGGTGCCGCCGTTGAGCCACTTCCTCAGGTATGGATCCGCCCGTGCCGGCCCACTGCTTCCCGGCCTCCGGCGTCGCCGTGTGTATCGGCAGCTCGCACCACTGGTCGGTGGTGTCGGGCTCGGGCAGGGTCACGCTCTCCGCGCACATGGCTACGGCTCCCCCCAGCCCCTGGCCGGATGCTCACGCGTTGCCTCGGCAAAAGCGCGTTGGTGTCAGCCGTGAGTTTGCCACTGACGCGAGCGGCAAGGCGAAGTCCATGCGTCAGTCGAACAGCGGCACGAATCAGAGTTCCGTATCCAAGCGGAGTGCGTCTGCCAAGGCCCGGCGGGCCACGGCGAAGGCGACTGCTCCCGCGTCGCAGGCGGCGGACAAGGCGGCCGAGAAGGGCGGTGACGCGACGTCAGCGGCCGTGAACGGTGCCGAGCGTGTGGCCGGGACGAGCACCGCGGTCGCGCACAGCGCGGCCGAGCGTGTCGAAGCCGGCCGTCAGGCCGTCGTCGCCGCCTCGGGACAGGCCGTGGCCTTCGCCAGGACGGCATGGACGGTGATCGCCCACCGAAAGCTCGTCGCCGCCGGTGTAGGTGCGGGCTTGTCGGCGTTGAGCGCCACGTCATACCTGGCGGGTCACCGCGCGGGGCGCCGCACGCACGGCCCCCTTACCCGGCTGACCGGCGGGCGGATCTGAGCGGTACGCAGGGGGGCTGCGGTCGGCGGCAGTGATGGCAGCGCTGACGGCAAGACATCGGGCGGCGACGGCGCTCGGCGAATCCAGTGCGGCCCTGGCGAGGTGTCGGCGGCCCACGCCAGCGACGTCCGGTCGCGTCTTCCAAGCGCTCGGCCGCAGCTTCGGGTCCCAACGGGGCGCCGGTCTCGCCCTCCATCTGGTCGCCAACGCCTGGGGTGAACTCGGCACCTCCCGCCCCGCCGACACGGTGGCCTTCACCGAGGCGGGAAGCAGCGAGGTCCGTCAGGCAGAAGTCACGGACGCGTGTTCCTGAGTGAACCCCGGACCGGACCGACCTGGACCACCTGGAACGTTTTTGCCGGTCACCCCGGCGCTGCCAAGTTCCCTCACTTTGCTGAAGCCGACCGCCACCCCGGGTCACGGCCGGCCCCGGTTGCCCCGGATGTTCATCGGGCGATCATCAGAAGGGGACCGGCCTTGGCCGTGCAGTACCTCAGGCGTGTTGTCACGACGCTGGCCGCCGCAGCATCCCTCGCCCTCGCCGCGCCGACGAGCGCGCACGCCGGCGCCATGGGCTCGACGCCCGTGCGTACCTTCGAGTACAGCGTGGGCGGTATGACCGTGAAGGTGCCGACCGATTGCATGTTCACGCACATCATCCGCGGCAGCGGCAGGAAGATCACGTACCAGAACGCCGGCGTCGACTGCGCCTTCGTCGCGGCCCTCAGCAGCGGCTTCTGCAACTGGCGCATCGACTTCACCTACGCCGACACCAACAACCGCACCTACCGCACCTCGCGGGGCAAGACGCACAGTGAGTGCAAGATCGACCCCATGCGGAACAACGCTCCCCAGACGCTTCCTCGTTATGGCAGGGCATGTGCTCGCCTCTACGTCAACGGCGTGTGACGCGTCAGCCAATGTCACCACATCACCAAGTGAGTCGGTCATGAGTGAGCAGGAGCGGGGCCCCGGGCGGGGGCAAGCGGAGGATGTGCGCCGGCGGTGGATCGGTGGGGGCGCGTTTGTGGTGGGGCTCGTGGGAGCCCTGGCGTTCTTCGCGTTCTTTCCCGGCCTTCCCCATGTCATCGACTGGGGAGCCGTTCTCGTGGCCCTCGGTGTGGGCGGTCTCATGCGGTGGGGGTGTGTGGCGTGGCTGGGCAGGCGGGGGAGGTGAGAGTGGGCATCGGGTGCAGCGGGATCGGCTGGGAGGGGTGTTCGGGCGCGCGCTACAGTCGCCGCGCAGGAGGGAGATCGCGTGCGACTTCGCTGTGTGGTGCTGGATGACTTCCAGGGTGTGGCGGACCGGTTGGCCGACTGGTCGGTGATCGAGGAGCAGGTGGAGGTCGTCGCGCTGCGCGAGCACCTCGACGGAGAGGACGCCGTCGCCGCGGCGCTCGCCGAGTACGACATCGTCGTGACGTTGCGCGAACGCGTCCCCTTCCCCGGCTCGCTGATCGCCCGCCTCCCCCGGCTGAAACTGCTCATCGCCTCCGGGATGCGCAACAGCGTCGTCGACTACGCCGCCGCCGAGGCGCACGGGGTCACCGTGTGCGGTACGGCGAGTTCCAGCACCCCGCCGGTCGAGCTGACCTGGGCACTGCTGCTCGGTCTCGCCCGTGGGATCGTCCAGGAGCACAACGCGCTGCGCGGCAACGGGCCCTGGCAGTCCACCGTCGGCGCCGATCTGCACGGCCGCCGGCTGGGCCTGCTCGGGCTGGGGAAGATCGGCAGCCGTGTCGCCCGGGTCGGCCTCGCCTTCGGCATGCGCGTCAGCGCGTGGAGCCAGAACCTCACCAGGGAGCGCACCGAGGAGGTGGGCGTCGAACTCGCCGCGTCGAAGCAGGAGTTGCTCCGCGACAGCGACTTCGTGTCCGTCCACCTCGCCCTCGGCGACCGTACCCGCGGTCTCGTCGGCGCCGCCGAACTCGCCCTGATGAAACCGACCGCCTACCTCGTCAACACCTCCCGCGCCGCGATCGTCGACCAGGACGCGCTGCTGGCCGCGCTGCACGAAGGCCGTATCGCCGGCGCCGGAGTCGACGTCTTCGACATCGAGCCGCTGCCGGCCGGTCATCCGATGCGTACCGCGCCGCGCCTCCTCGCCACGCCCCACCTCGGCTACGTCTCCCACACCAACTACACGACGTACTACGGCCAGGCCGTGCAGGACATCCAGGCCTATCTGGCGGGCTCACCGGTACGACGCCTGCCCTGAGGGCCACAGCGGTCAGGCGGGCTGGGGTCGCACGCGTTCGTAGACGCCCTCGCTGCGGCGCAGTTCGCACAGGTCCACGAGGTACCGCCGGAGCGCCACATGGTCGATCTCGTCGGTGCCCTCGCACCAGGCCCGCAGGCGCTCGTTCACGATCCGCTCCGGGTAGGCGACCCCCGGCTCGAAGGTCCGCTCCGCGATGTGCCGCAGCACCTGCTGCTTACGGGTCCACTGGGCCGGCAGCCGGAGCAGACGGCCGTCCCGGACGAAGGTGCTCACCACGTCGCCCGCGGCCGGGCGCGCGGAACCCTCCGTTCGCCGCGGGCGGGCCAGTTCGCGCAGGAGGTCGTGGGCGACGGCCAGGCCGTCCTCCGGCCCGTCCGTCACGGCTCCCTGCTCGCGCAGTCTGAGCAGGGCGAGGGCCGTGTCCTTGGGCGTGAGGCCCGCCGTCTCGGCGACCTGCCGGGTGCTCCGCGCGCCCAGCGCCACCGCCGCGAAGGCCCGCAACCTGTTCTCCTCGGCGAGCAGACCGATCAGCTGCCGCGACCGCTCACCGGCGTCCGGACCGTCGTCGCCGGTACCGCTGTCGGGAACGTTGTCCGTGTCCATACCCGGAGGGTAGGGGCGGAACCCGGCCGACGCCCGTGAATAAACCCCGGCCCCGCGCGGCAGCACCGTGCCGTCGAAGCGACAGCACCCTGCCGTTGAAAGGGTGATCCGCCGCTGATCACCGTGACCAGCCCCGTGCGGCGCCGTTGAACGGGAAGTGCGGCGGCGGGCCTGTCGCTGCGCTTTCCGAGCTACAAAAGGAGAACGTGATGTCTCGCATCGCGAAGGCGGCCGCTGTCGCTCTCGGCACCGGTGCCGTGGTGGTCAGCGGGGCCGGACTGGCCCTGGCCGACGCGGGCGCTCAGGGCGGCGCCGTCGGTTCGCCCGGCGTGGTGTCCGGCAATGTGGTCCAGGTTCCGGTGCACATCCCGGTCAACGTGTGCGGGAACACCGTCGACGTCGTCGGTGTGCTGAACCCGGTCTTCGGCAACGCCTGCGTCAACCACAGCGACAAGGTCAAGCCCGGCAACCCCGGCCCGGGTCACGACGGCTACGGCAACGGCTACGGCAACTGAGCCGACCGGCACGCCAGCACGACAGGCGCCACACGCAACACAACAGGCACCACCACAGGGAAGGGCCCCGGCACTCCGAGCGCCGGGGCCCTTCCCGCGTGCGGACACGTGCCCGCTCAGGCGTACCGGTAGATCCGGCTCACGTCCTCCAGCTGGTCCGGCGTCTCGTCCCACGGCGGCAGCTTCTCGTGCCGGGCGACGATCCGCCGGTGCTGGTCGTCGGCGACGCCGGGCGGCTCGGCCGGGAGGTAGCGGTGGCTGCGGTGGGCCCGCTGCCAGCGGTACCACTGCAAGTCGAGGAAGGCGTGGTGCAGCCAGAACACCGGGTCGTTGACGGACGCGCCGCCGAGCATGGCGCCGCCGACCCAGCGGTGCACCCGGTTGTGGTTCTTCCAGGAGCCGCTGCCGCTGCCGGCCCCCCAGCCCTCCAGCTTGTTGCGGAAGCCCTTGCGGACGGTGGAGTCCCAGGGCCGGGCGTCGTAGACGGGGTCGTCCAGCGCCCACTTCAGCTCGCTCCGGGTGGGAAGCTGGAGCGGGGCGGCCGAGCGGCCGAGGTCCCGGGTGAGGAACTTGCCGTCGGTGACGCCCTCCCTGAGGGTCCAGTGGCCCGCCGCATAGGCGAACGGACCGGTCGTCACCTGCCGGTCGGAGCGCCGCCCGTTCCCGCCGAGCAGGTCCTTCGTCCACGGCACGGAGGTCGTCGTACGATCCCGGGTCCAGTCCCAGTACGGCACCGTCACCGACGAGTCGATCCGGCGCAGCGCCCGTTCCAGGTCCAGCAGGAACCTGCGGTGCCAGGGCAGGAAGGACGGCGCCATGTGGGCCGTGCGCAGGCCGTTCTCGCCGTCGGTGGTGTAGAAGTCGATGTGCAGGCGCACGAACTCGTCGTACTGGCCGCGCCGTTTGAGCGTGAGCAGCGCGTTCACGAACCGTCGTCGCTCGCCCGCGGTGAGCGTGCTGACGTTCTTACGCACGTACGCCATGCTGTCCCCCCGTGTGCGCGTGCCCTCCCGGCTGACCGTCGGCGAGCCGGCCCGGCGCGAGGTCGCGCAGCTCCCGGCCCGGCCCGATCTCGTCCACGGCCGCCCGGGTCGCCTCCAGCGGTGTCCGGTACGACGTGTAGTGGTCGACCATGCTGAGCCAGGTGCCGTCGGCCCGGCGCATCAGGTGCAGCGGGCGTCCGTCGACGGTGATCCGCCACTCGCCCCCGTCCGCCTCGGGCCCCGCGGCCGGTACCAGGACGCCCTGGATACGGCGGCCCCGATAGGTCTCGTCGAAGGAGCTGCCGCCGGTCCCACCGGCCGACGGCGCGGGCCGGGAGGCGGCGACGACCGGGGCCAGTCCCAGCGCCGCCGTGGAGGCCAGCAGCCTCCGCGCCACCTCCCTGCGGGACGGTCTCGCCGCTCCCGTTCCGGCCTGCTGCTCCGCACCGACCGCCACTGCGCCGACACCGACGACCATGCTCACTCCTCGTCCGGGATCAGATTCCGTACCGGCTAACCGGCCGAGGGTGCGCGGGGTCACTGAAGCAGAGCCGTACGGCGGGTACGGCCGTGCCCGGCTACAGTCCCGGGCCCGTGCCCAGGTTGCCGCCGGCGACGGTCTGGAGGACCGGGGCGAGGACGCCGGCCTGGGGCAGCTTGGCGCCGGGGAGGCCGAAGTTGTTCCCGTCGGGCGCGGTCAAGGGGGCGTCGAGGGACAGGCCGGGGGCGAGGGCCCGCAGGTCGCCGGCGGGCGCGTCGGCGTCGAGGTGGTCGAAGCCGTCGCCCAGGAGGTGCGGCAGCGGAGCCCTGGCGTCCAGGCCGGGCAGCCCACTGGTCACCGGCAGCTGGGGCAGGGTCCGGTCGGGGAGGAGCCGGCCCGTGGCGTACCGGGGTCCGTCGGGGGCGCCCGGCTTCGGCAGCGGCAGCTCGGCGCCGAGCCTCGGCACCTCCATGCCGAGCGCCGTCGAGACACCGCCCAGGGGCACGCGGACGGGGACCGTACCGGCCGCCGCGGCCGGGGCGACGGCCCCCACGGTGGCCGCGACGCCCGTGACGACGGCGGCAAGGGTTCCTCGGGTGGTCGGCTTCATGTCAGGTACGGTCCCTTTCAGGATGCGGTGTGTTCGACGTCCGTACCGCGTAACGAGTGGAAAACGCCTTCATTTCGCAATTCGCCCGAGTGCCGTAATAGTCAGCTCGTCGGTCAGCCCATCGGTCGGCTCTCGGTCAGCTCGTCCAGAATTCCCACCAGCGGGTCAGCACGGCGACTCGCACCGCAACCAGGACACGAACCCGACGCCGAACAGGCATCCGGCCTCGAACAGCAGCCAGTACCAGCCGGGGAAGCGGGCACCGGCCAGCAGGCTCATGCCGGCGCAGACGACGACGCCATAGGCCGCAAACTCGTCCAGGGTGATGATCCACGGGGCCGGCGGCCCGGCCGCGCCGGTGAGGACGCACAGCGGGGCGGGACCGCGGCCGGCGCCGGCCCCCCGGGCATCAGACGCGCAGGCTACGGGCCGGCAGATAGGCGTGCGCGGCGGCGTTCGTCGTTTCCGGGGCTCCCGCGAACGCGGCCAGCTCCACGCCCTCGACCGGCCGGCGCGGGCCGGTCGTGGGGCAGACGCGCGTCGTGAACATGAAGTAGGTGTAACCGAGTTTCCCGACCGCCTTCAGCCACTCCGCCGGCGGGGTGACCTGAGTGGTGACGTGCGGCATTTGCAGGACGATCTGGCCCGCGACGACCAGCATGCTGGCCTTCAGGCTCGGCCGGGTGGTGCCGTCGACCGGGTCGCCGCCCACGGGCAGGCCCATCTCGTCGAGGAGCCGCGCCACGGCGGCGGACGCGGCCTCCGGGCCGTCCGGGCCGTCGCCCAGCGAACAGGCGAGGAGACACGGCGTCCTGCCGTCGCCCTCCTCGTTCCTGGCCATCCAGGCGAGCAGGGCGAGCGTGCCGAGGTCGGCGGCGCGGAAGGGGCGGATTTCGCTGGATACTGAGGTCACCGCGCGACCATATCGACGGGCCGTGGCGTCACCCGGCGGCTTCTCACCCTTCCGGAGCAGCGCCCGGGGCCGCTCCACACGATCGGGGGACGGGGTCCACGGCACGCGTCAGGGCCGGCCCGCACGGGTGCGGTACCGGCCCTGGCGGGCGCGGGCGTCAGCGTTGCAGGGGCAGGCCGCCGAGCAGCCCCCGCTGGTTGAGGGTGGTGGTGGCGCCCTTCACGCTGCTGAGCACGGAGTCCTTGTTCTCCGTGTCCAGCGCGTCCGACTGGTGCTGCAACGGCATCAGATCCCGCACGGCGGGCGGCTTCTCGGCCAGCTCGGCGAGCGCGCCGTTGAGGCTCATCGGCGGCAGGTGCCGGGCGTCGTAGGCGAACGCGGGTGCGGCGACGCCGGCAAGGGCCACGGAACCGGCGACAACGACGGCGGCCTTCAGGGACTTCATCGTGTTCCTTTCTTCGGCAACTCACGTCACCCCGGGAATTCTGACGCCCTGCCTAACGATGTCCGGCCGGGGCGGAAACCCCGCACCCAGAAGACATATGAAATTGCCGTACGGTCCCACGGTCCAGGTAATTCCCCACGTCAGCTGGTCGTCGGCTGGCTCGACTCCGCGGGGAGGCTGGGCAGGGAGGGCAGGGATTCCACGCCGGGGGCGGGCGCGTCCTTGCCGAGGAGGGTCGTCCCCAGCAGGTCGACCAGGCCGGACACCACGTCGGCGGCGGACGACAGGACCTGGTCGAGCTGCCCGGTGACCGCCTTCACCAGGTTGTCGATCGCGGTCTGGAGGGAGGAGAGAGCGTCACTGGTCAGGTCGCGGGACGAGGGCAGCTTGGCGATGCCGCCGTGCCGCGTGGCCGCCCGCGCGGCCAGGGCCACCGGCACGGCGGGGGCTGCGTGAGCGACCGGCGAGGCGGGCGTGGTGGGAGCGGTGGAGGCCGCGGGGGAGGTGGCTGCCGTGGGCTTCACCGATGACGTGGAGGAAGTCGCGGGTACGGTGGCTGCCGCGGGCTTGGCCGAGGTCGTCGGGGACGCGGACGCCGTGGGCTTCGCGGGGGCCGCGGACGTGGTGGCCGCTGCCGGCTTGGCGGGCGCCGAGGGAGCCGCGGGCTTCGCGGAACTCGCCGGAGACGCGGACGCCGTGGGCTTCGCGGAACTCGCCGGAGACGCGGACGCCGTGGGCGTAGCCGCCGCCGGCTTCGCCGGTGCCGTGGACGCCGCGGGAGCCGTAGGTGCCGCGGGCTTCCCGGCGTTCGTAGGCGTGGCCGCCGTAGGCTTCGCAGCCGTCGTAGGTGTAGCCGCCGTAGGCTTCGCCGCCACAGTAGGTGTAGCCGCCGTAGGCTTCCCAGCCGTCGTAGGCGTGGTCGTCGGTTCGGTGGCCGGCTTCGCCGCTGTCGTGGGCGTCGTCTGAGCCGCGGGCTTCGCAGGCGTCGTAGATGTCGCCGCCGTGGGCTGGACGGGTGCCGGGTGGACCGCCGCTGTCATCGGGGTGGCCGGCTTCGGGTCGGTGGCGGCCTTGGCGACGGCCGTCTTCGCCGCCTCGCCCAGTCGCCTGGCCTCGTCGGCGGGGAGCTTGCCCCGCTCCAGCGATCGGTTGAGCAGATCGACGACCGGACCGACTGCGGAGTCCGCGTTGCCCAGGGCTCTGACCTGGGCGAGCAGTTTGTCCTTCTCCGCTGCCGAGACGGGCGCCCGGGAGGCGGCACGGTCGTGCTCCCGGGCCGCGTCGGCGGCGACCGCGATCGGGCCGGTGATCCCGACCAGGACGGACGCGCAGAGGACGGTGGACGCGAGACGCCGGGCAGGCAGATCACGCATGGGCGTTCCTTTCGGTGAACAGTGAGACCTGACCCCACCGTCGATTCACCGATCGCTCACCGCAACCGCTCACCTACGTGCGGTGACCCTTCTGAGGGAGCACAAAACCGGCCGTCCACCCCGCGACGGACGAGCGGGACGGGCGGCCGGCCGAAGGGTTGCGCCCCGACGTCAGTCGCTGACGCAGGTGTTGCCGAACGCCGGGTTCAGCAGCGCGATGACGTCCACCGTGTTACCGCACACGTTGACCGGCACGTGGATCGGGACCTGAACGGCGTTGCCCGACAGCACACCGGGCGAGCCGGCGGCGAGTGCGCCCGCACCGGCGTCGGCGGAGGCCACGCCGGCACCGCCGGCGACGGCCGCGACGGCGGCGGAGGTCAGGACCAGGCCCTTCGCGATACGCGACATGGAGAGGTGCTCCTTGGGATCGACACAAACATCCGGGCGGGATGCCCGGCGTTGTGTCAACGCGTGGCGCTCCCCGGGGTTGTGCCGCCAATGGAGTGACGTGCGAACGACACGCCTTCACAACTCCGACACACTTGAGCGGTTTCTGATGATTAGTCCGGTTAGCCGCTAGAGTTGCGGACCTCTCCAGCACGTGTGAAAGGGCTCCGCCGTCATGCGCAAGTTCCCGGGTCCGCCGCTGCGTACGACGGCGGACGCCTCCGCCGCCCTCCCCTGCCGCGGGACGCTCACGCTCTCCCCCGGCCTCCGGCGTACGCCCGTCGCACGGCACGACCCCGCCGCTCCTGCGGACGACGTACCCGACTCCACGATCATCGCACCGGGTGACGTACCCGCCCGGCGGGTTCCGGCCTACGCCGACACGCTCGGCCACGACGGCGACGTGTGCGATCCGGGCCGGGCTCCGCGACGGGACGGTGACCAGCCGGGCTTCCGACTCGTTTCCCACGCGGACGCGGCACGGGCCGGCGTGCTCTTCGCCGCTGCGAACGCCCGGAGGTAACAGGCGCGTTCACGACCGCAGTCCCCAGAGCGCCCCCGTGAGCGAGGTAACCCGCGAATGCACCATCCAGCACCCGGCCTTCGACCCCGGGTCCTGCACCTCACGCAACCCGTCGACGGCGGTGTCGCCCGGGTCGTGCTCGACCTGGCCCGCGCCCAGCTCGCGGCGGGCCTGCGGGTCACGGTGGCCTGCCCGGGCGGCGCACTCGCCGCCGGCCTGCGGGAACTGGGCGCCGACGTCCGGGACTGGCGGGCGAGCCGGTCCCCGGGTCCCGCTCTGCGGGGCGAGGTACGGCGACTCGTACACCTGATCGACGAGGTACGGCCCGAACTGGTGCACGCGCACAGTGCGAAGGCCGGCCTGGCCGCGCGGCTCGCCGTCCGCGGGCGTGTCCCGACCGTGTTCCAGCCGCACGCCTGGTCCTTCGAGGCGGTCGGCGGCCTCACCGCGGGACTCGCCCTGCGCTGGGAGCGGTGGGGGGCGCGCTGGGCGGACCGGGTGGTGTGCGTCAGCGAGGCGGAGCGTGCGACAGGTCTGCGCGCCGGGGTACGCGCGGCGTACGTGGTCATCCCGAACGGCATCGACACGACCCGTTTCGCACCGGCTCCGGCCGGCGGCACTCCCTCGACTTCCGTGGTGGACGGCCAAGGTCGCCCCGTCGACGCCGAAGACCGCCCCCTCGTCGTCTGTGTGGGCCGCCTCTGCCGGCAGAAGGGCCAGGACGTCCTGCTGCGCGCCTGGCAGGACGTCCTCGGTGTGCTGCCCCGGGCGAGACTGGTGCTGGTCGGCGACGGCCCGGACCGGGAGGGCTTACGCCAACAGGCGCCCCCTTCGGTGCAGTTCACCGGTGCCGTGGCCGACCCCGTGCCCTGGTACCGGGCCGCCGACCTGGTGGTGCTCCCCTCGCGCTGGGAAGGCATGGCGCTCGCCCCGCTGGAGGCGCTGGGCTGCGGCACCCCCGTCGTCGTCACCGACGTCGACGGCGCCCGCGAGAGCCTGCCGCCGGCACTCGCCGCGCACTGCCTGGCACCGCCGGAGGACCCCGCGGCGCTGGCCGGCGCGATCACCGCGCTGCTGTCCGACCCACCGCTGCGCGCGGGGCTCGGCGACCAGGGCCGCCGGCACATCCTCTCCGCGCACGACGTACGGCACACCGCCGAACGGATCGCGTCCCTCTACGACGAACTCCTCGGCACCACCGACACGGACTCCGAAACCGCCGACACGGACCCCGGCACCACCGACACCGGCTCCGACACCGCCGACGCAGGCCGCGCCCCCGCCGCCCCAGCCCCCGGCACCAACGTCACCCCCGGCAGCGGCCTCGGCAGCGCCGATGCAGGCTCCGACACAGCGGCCCCGAGCCCCGGCACCACCAACACCGGCTCCGACACCGCCGACGCAGGCCGCGACCCCGCCGCCCCACCTCCCGGCACCGCCGACACAGCCTCCGCCACAGCCCCCGGCACCGTCACCCCAGCCCCCGGCACCGCCGACACCGGCCCCGGCCCCACCGCCCCCGGCCCCACCGGCCCGTCCGGGGCCGGTGAAGCAGCCCGGCCCGTGTCCTCCGAGTGCAGGGAGTCCATCCACTCGTGACTGCGGAAAGCACCGTTCCCTCCCCCGGCTCGCAGCCATGGGACCACGGATTCTCGCCCGTCTCGGTGTTGCCGGCCCGCACCGCCGACGGCTTCCGGTTCCCGGTGCGGCGCCCACCCGTGCGGCCCGCCTCCTCGCTGCCGCTGCTCGCCACCGACCTGTTCGCCGCGCTGGTGGGCGCGGTCGCGCTGGACGAGGCCGCCCGCCGGCCGGTGCTCGTCGCCGCGCTGGTGTCCGGCGCGCTGCTGCTGCGTCCGCACTCCGCGCGACCGGTGCCCGGTGTGCTCGACGAACTCCCCGTGGTGTGCGGGCGGATCGCGGTGGCCTGGCTGGGCCTCGCCGCGCTGCTCGCCGCGTACGACCCCGAGCGCGCCCTCACCGTCCGGACCCTGCTGCTGGGCTGCGCGCTGCACACGGCGGCGGCCGGTGCGGGCCGGGGCGCGGTGTACTGGCGGCGCCGGGTCGGACTGCGCCGCCACCCGCGTCCCGCCCTGGTGATCGGGCCCGCGACGACCGCGCAGCGGGTGGCCGCCGCTCTGCTCCGCCGGCCGGGCTGCGGGGTGCGGCCGGTGGGCGTGGTCGCGGAACACCCGGACGGCACCGGCGGGCTGCCGGTGCTCACCACCGGTGAGGAGGTGGAGCGGGCGCTCATCCAGAACGGGGTCCGGGTCGTCCTCACCGTCCACCCGGCCGTGCGCACGGAGAAGGGGCCGCTGCTGCGGGCGCTCACCGAGTCCGGCTGCACGCTGTGGGAGGTGGACGCGGACAGTCCGGCGTACGAGATGCGCGACCAGCTCGCCGGGTTCGCCGTGCGCCGCCTGGACCTGGGCGCGCGGCGGCGGACGAGCGTGGCCAAGCGGCTGCTGGACATCGCGGTGTCCGGGGCGCTGCTGGTGCTGGTCAGCCCGCTGCTGCTGGTGTGCGCGGTGGTGCTGCGGCTCACCGACGGACCCGGGGTGGTGTTCCGGCAGGAGCGCATCGGCGAGAACGGCCGTCCCTTCACGCTGCTGAAGTTCCGCACCCACCGCCCGGTCGACGAGCACGAGGCGGCCACCCGGTGGAGCGTGGCCGGCGAGCGGAGGATGAACCCGTTCTGCCGGTTCCTGCGGCAGGCGTCGCTGGACGAGCTGCTCCAGCTGTGGAACGTCTTCCTCGGCGACATGAGCCTGGTCGGCCCGCGCCCCGAACGGCCGTACTTCGTCGCCCGGTTCAGCCAGACCTACCCGGGGTACGCGGCCCGCCACCGCATGCGGACCGGCATCACCGGGCTCGCCCAGATCAACGGATTGCGCGGTGACACCTCGATCGAGGACCGGGCCCGTTTCGACAACGCCTACATCGACAACTGGTCGCTGTGGCAGGACGTCTGCATCCTGCTGCGCACCGCCGCCGCGCTGGTGCGGTCCACGGGGAGCTGACCGATGGCGCTCCCCCTGCCGCTCCGGCACCCCGCTCGGCTGTCCCCGCTGCTGCCGGTGCTGCCGGTGCTGCCGGTGCTGCCGGTGGTGGCCGTCGTCGCGCTGCTCGCACTGCCCGTCGCCCCCGGTGAGGAGGGCGGCGCGGGTCCCGCCGACGCGGTGTCCGCGCTGGCCGTCGTCTTCTGCGGGGTACGGCTGCTGCGCGCGCGCCGCCGCCCGCTCACCCGGACCGCGGCGGTCCTCCTCGGTCTGCCGGTGCCCGGTCTGGCGCTGGCCGCGCTGCACGCGGTCTCGCCGGGCGCCGGGCTCACCGGCCTCGGCCGTTACCTCCAGGTCTTCGTCCTGGTCCCGGCCGCCGTCGTGCTCCTCGTCCGTGACCGGGCCGACCTCCGGCTGCTGGCCTGGTCGTTCGTGGCGCTCGGAGGCTGGCAGGGGGCGGTCGGCACGCACCAGTACGTCACCGGCACCGGCGCCTCCTACCAGGGCCAGGACATCCGCGCGGTCGGCACCTTCGGGGTGTCGGACGTGATGGGCATGGCCACGGTGGTGTCGTTCGGGCTGGTGTGCGCGGTGGGTCTGGCGCTCGGCCGGACCTCGGCGCGGGAGCGGACGCTCGCCGTGTGCTGCGCGCTGGCCCTGTCGGTGCCGCTCGCCCTGTCCTTCAGCCGGGGCGCCTGGATCGCGACCGTGGTCACGCTCACCGTGCAACTGGTGCTGTCCGGGCCGCGCCGGGCGCTGAAGGTGGGCGCGGCGGCGGTGGCCGCGTGCGTGGTGCTGGTGGGCGGGCCGGGGGTGGGTACGGCGATGCTCCAGGAGCGGATCGACAGCATCACGCGGGTCGCCGACGCGCCCGACCAGTCGGTCACCGACCGGTACACGATGTGGGCCGCTGCCACCGACATGTGGCGCGACCGCCCGCTGACCGGCGTCGGCCTGAAGGGCTTCCCCGAGTACCGCGACGGGCACGCCTCGCTCGCGCTGTCCTCGGGCAGCGACACCGAGGGCGCGGGAGCCGCGTTCCGCCGGCAGCCGCTGCTGTCGCCGCACAACATGTACCTGCTGGTCCTCAGTGAACAGGGCCTGATCGGTCTGCTGTGCCTCGCGGGCGGCTGGCTCGCGCTGCTGGTGTGCGCGCTGCGCGGCCTGTGGCGGACCCGCGCGGCCGGCGGCCGGGGCCTGGACTGCGCGCTGGTCGCCTGCGGGCTGCTGGTGTGGCAGCTCGTGGACTTCGCGTACGCCGACATCGGCGGCCCGTCGACCGTGCTGACGGCGGTGTGCTTCGGCCTGATCGCCTGGTGGGCGCTGATCGGCGGTGACCAGGTGGACTCCGCGGAGTGCACCGCCGTACCGGCCGGACGGGGCAGCCGGCCCGGGGAGGCGGTACTGCGATGACGGCGTCGGCGCCCCGTACGCCCTCCACGCCCTCCAGGTCCGCCGCGCTCCCGGAGGCCGCCGAGATGACACCGCCCAGAACCGAGGGAATGCCGGCCCCGGAACCCGGCGCGTCCTTCCGCGCGACGCTCGGCACGGATTCGGAGGCCACCGCGCCCCGGCCGACGCTCGGCACGGAACCAGAGGCCCACGCGTCCCGGCGACCGGCGCTCCACGCCGACCCTGGACCCAGCGCGCCCCGGCGACCGGTGCTCGGCCTCGGACCGCAGGCGCACGCGCCCGCCCGGCCGGCACCCGACGCGCAACCGGAACTCGGACCGGCCCGGCCGAAGCGCAGCACGGAACCAGAACCCGGCCCACCCCGGCCAACGCTCGGCGGGGATCCGGAACCCGGTCCGCCCCAGCCAACGCCCTGCACGAACCCACACCCCAGTCCGCCCCAGCCAACGCCCGGCACGAACCCGCACCCCGGGCCGTCCCGGTCGGCGTTCGGCGTGGGGCCGGCAGTCGGTGGCCAGGGAGTGAGCCTGCCCATCGCCCGGCCGGCCGAGGCGGCCACGGTGGCGGGGCCGTTCCACCCCCCGGTGTCCCTTCCTGCCGATCCTGTCGAACACGCGCCGCCCACGCGGCGTTTCCTCGCTCAGGCCACTCTCGTCACCGCCTCGCTCTCCATGGCGGCGGCGCTGCTCGGGCTGGTGCGGGACCAGTCGCTGGCCCGGCTGTTCGGGGCCGGGCGGGACACGGACGCCTTCCTGGTCGCCTGGACGGTGCCGGAGTTCGCGGCCACGCTGCTGATCGAGGACGGGCTGGCCTTCGCGCTGATCCCGGCGTTCAGCATGGCCCTGGCCCGCCGCGCGCAGGGCGCCCCGGGGGATCCGGTGCGGTCGCTGGTGGCCGGCACCCTGCCCCGGCTGGCCCTGGGATTCACGGCGGTCGGGGCGCTGCTCGCGGTGGCCGCGCCACAGTTCGTCGCCGTGCTCGCACCGGGTCTGCCCGACCCCGCTCTCGCCGTGGACTGCACCCGGCTCACCGCGACCTGCGTGCTGAGCTTCGGCCTCGCCGGGTACTCCAGCGCCGCCCTCAGGGCCCACCGCCGCTTCCTGGCACCGGCCGCGATCTACCTCGCGTACAACGTCGGCATCATCACGGCGATGTACGCCCTCGGTGACCGGTGGGGCGTGCGGTCGGCCGCGTTCGGGGTGGCGGCGGGCGGCTGCCTGATGGTGCTGGTCCAGTTCCCGTCCCTGGTACGGCAGTTGGGTCGCCGCCGGACCGGCGGGACGGACGCCGGGGCCCCCGCCGTCGCGCAGCCGCTGGCGGTGCCGCTGCTGGCCACCGTGCTGCTGTTCGCGCTGTGCCGGCAGTCGCAGGTGCTGATCGAACGGTTCCTCGCCTCGGAGCTGCCCGCCGGGGCCATCTCGCACCTGAACTACGCGCAGAAGGTCGCGCAGATCCCGATGACGCTGTCGATGATGCTGTGCACGGTCACCTTCCCGGTGGTGGCGCGGGCGCTGGCCGACGGCGACACGGAGCGGGCCCGGGACCGGGTGGAGCGGGATCTGGCGCTGGCCGGCTGTCTGGTGCTGCTCGGCACGGCCGCCGTCGTGGCCTGTGCCCCGCAACTGATCGGACTGCTGTTCCAGCGCGGCGCGTTCACGGCCCAGGACACCGCGGCGACCGCCGGTGTGATGCGGGTCTACGCGCTCGGTCTGCTCGGCCAGACGCTGACCGGCGTCCTGGTCCGCTCCTACTTCTCGGCGGGCCGCGCCGCCTGGTACCCGGTGGCCGCCATGGCCGCGGGCATCGTCGCGACCTCCTGGACCGGTGCCTGGACGCTGGGGCCCTGGGGGGTCACCGGGATCGCCGCCGCGAACGCCACGGGCATCACCCTCACCGCCGTGCTGCTCCTAGCCGGGATGCGGCGCGGCAGCGTGCCCATCCGGACCGGGCCGGTGCTGCGCGAGCTGAGCCGGCCGCTGCGGGCGGCGGTGGTGGCCACCGTGGCCGGCGGATTCGTGGGGAGCATACCGGCGGGCCCGCTCGCCGGGCTGGCCGCCGGCGGCGCCACGGTGACCGTCGTGTTCGTCCTGCTCGGCTGGGCGCTGGGCGCCCAGGGCTTCGCCCCCGCACTCCGTTCCGTACGCACCCTCACCCGAAAGCTCGCCCATGCCGTCCTTCGTTGAGTCCCCGGCCCCCGCCCGGCACCTCACCCCCGGCCCGGTCCCGTGGATCGCCATGTACCACTCGGTCGGCGACTGCTCCGACGACCCGTACCACCTCACGGTCAGCCCGGACCGGCTGGAGCGGCAGCTGCGCTGGCTGCGCCGGCGGGGGCTGCGCGGCGTGTCGGTCACCGAACTGCTCGCCGCCCGGGCCCGGGGCGAGGGACGGGACCTGGTGGCGCTCACCTTCGACGACGGGTACGCCGACTTCCTCGGCGACGCCCTGCCGCTGCTGACCCGTTGGGGATGCACGGCGACCCTGTTCGTGCTGCCCGGCCGGCTCGGCGGCGACAACGCCTGGGACCCCCTCGGCCCGCGCAAGCCGCTGCTGACCGCCGACGGCATCCGGCGGGCCGCCGCCGCGGGCATGGAGATCGGCTCGCACGGCCTCACCCACGTCGACCTCACCCAGGCCGACGACGCCCTGCTGAAGGCCGAGACCGCCGAGAGCCGGGCGGTACTGGAGGAACTGACCGGCACCCCGGTCACCGGCTTCTGCTACCCGTACGGCACGGTCGACGGGCGTGCCGTGGAGGCCGTACGGGAAGCCGGTTACGCCTACGCCTGCGCCATCGACCCCGGTGAGCTCACCGGGCCGCACGTCCTGCCGCGCGTGTACATCGGGCAGAACGACACCGCCCTACGCCTGTTCCTGAAGTACCGGCTGCACCGGCTGCGCCGGCGGCCCGTCGAGGGGCTGCGGTGAAGGCCCTGCACATCATCACGGGGCTCGGCGTGGGCGGCGCCGAGCAGCAACTGCGGCTGCTGCTGCGGCACCTGCCGGTCGCGAGCGAGGTGGTGACCCTGACCAACCCCGGGCCGGTGGCCGACGGGCTGACGGCCGACGGGGTCCGGGTGACCCACCTGGGCATGGCCGGGAACCGTGACCTGGCCGCGCTGCCCCGGCTGGCCCGGCACATCCGGCACGGCCGGTACGACCTCGTGCACACCCATCTCTACCGGGCCTGCCTGTACGGCCGGATCGCCGCCCGGCTGGCCGGGGTCCGCGCGGTCGTCGCCACCGAACACTCCCTCGGCGACTCGCAGATGGAGGGCCGTCCGCTCACCGCGGGGGTCCGCACGCTGTACCTGCTGGGCGAGCGGCTGGGCCGGTCCACCGTCGCCGTCTCCCCCACGGTCGCCGCCCGGCTCGCCCGCTGGGGGGTGCCCGAGCCGCGCATCGCGGTCGTGCCCAACGGCATCGACCTGGCGCGGTTCGCCTTCGACCCGGACGCCCGCCGGCGCACCCGCGACCGGCTCGGGCTGCCCGCCGACGCGTTCGTCATCGGCGGCGTCGGCCGGCTCATCCCCGGCAAACGCTTCGACCTGCTGATCCGCGCCCTCGCCCGGCTGCCCGCCGGCTGCCGGCTGCTGCTGGTCGGCGGCGGCCCGGAGGAGCCCGCGCTGCGGCGGGCCGCACGGGAGGCGGGGGTCGCCGGGCGGGTGCTGTTCGCCGGGGAGCGGCCGTACCTGCCCGACGGCTCGTCCGGGCCCGCTCTGCCCGCGCTGGCGGCGGCGATGGACGTGCTCGCCGCGCCCTCCCCCGAGGAGGCGTTCGGCCTCGCGGTCGTGGAGGCGCTGGCGGCCGGCCTGCCGGTGCGCTACACCTCCTGCCCCGCGCTGGAGGACCTGCCGCCCGGGGCCGCCCCGCACGCGGTGCGGGTCCCGTGCGACGCCGGCGCCTACGCCCGCGCGCTCGCCGAGGTCCGCGCCGCCGGGCCCGGCCCGCGCACCGCCCCCGAGGCGGCCCGCCACTACTGCGTCACCCGCAGCGCCGCCCGGCTGATGGACGTCTACACGGCGGCGCTCGCCCGCACGGTCCCCCCGTCCCGATCCCCCGAGGGAGTCATCCCGTCATGACCGACAACCGCGTCCACCGCCGCCCCCTGCGTCCCTCCCGTCTCCGTGCCCTGCCGCCCTGGTCGCTGGTGGCGGCCGGTGTCCTCGCGGGTGGCCTGCTGGGCGGCGGGTACGGCGTGCTCAGGGCCCCGGAGTACACGGCGACCAGCTATGTCATCGCCGTCCCCACCGAGCGGTCCGACACCGCCACCGCGCTCGGCTTCGCGCAGGCCTACGGCCGGGTCGCCACCCAGGTCGCGGTCCTCGGCGACGCCCAGGTCTGGGCCGGGGTGCCGGCGGCCACCCTGCGCGACAGTGTGCGCGCCGCGACCTCGCCGGACGCCCCCATGGTCGCCGTGTCCGCCACCTCCGACCGTGCGGCGCGGGCCGCCGACATGGCCAACGCGGTGGCCCGCGCGCTCACCCGGCACGCCGACGCCGCCGAGGCCGACACGCACGTCGAACTCGTGCAGTTCTCCCGCGCGGTGACGCCCGGCGCGCCCACCTCGGCGTCCGCCGGGGTGACCGGACTCGTCGGGGCGAGCGCGGGCGGGCTGCTCGGCGCCCTGGCACTGCTGGTCCGCCCGAGACGGCGGCAGGAGGAGACGCTCCGCGCGGCCTCGGTGCCCGGTCCGGCCCTGGCCGCCGACGCGCACGGCCAGCTGTGACCGCCACCTACCCGGCGGGCCTCGCCCGTCCCACCAGCCACCCGGAACTCGTCACCGAACTCGTCACCGACGAGGACGCCTTCGCGGCGCTGGGCCCCGCCTGGGGACGCCTGCACGCGCGGTGCGCCACCGCGACCCCGTTCCAGAGCCATGCCTGGCTGTACTCGTGGTGGCGGTCGTACGGCCGGCGCGGGCGGCTCCGGCTGCTCGTGGTGCGCGCGGGCCGGGAGCTGGTGGCCGTCGCGCCGCTGATGCTGGTCCGCCGGCCGCTGCCCGCGCTGGTGCCGCTCGGCGGGACGATCTCCGACTACACGGACGTGCTGCTGGACGACGGCGACGACGGGCGGGCGGCCGGCGCGCTCACCGAGGCGCTCACGGACGCGGCGCGCACGGCGCTGGTCGACTTCCGCGAGGTGCGCCCGGGCGGTGCGGTGGAAGGGGTCTACGACCGCTGGCGCGGGCCGCGCCGCACGCTCCGCGACTCGCCGTGCCTGGAACTGCCCGCCGTGTCCATGGAGGAGCTGATCGCCCGGCTGCCGTCGAAGAAGTCGGCGCAGCGGGTGCGGGCCAAGCTGCGCCGGCTGACCGCGCTGGGCGTGCAGCGGCGGACGGTGGGCCCGGAAGAGGTCGACGCGGCGCTCGACCGGCTGCTGGAGCTGCACCGGATGCAGTGGCAGGGGCGCAAGGTGACGAGCGAGCATCTGCGGCCCAGGTTCCGCGAGCACCTGGTGCGCGCGGTGGGTCCGATGGTGCGCTCGGGGGACGCGGTGGTCACCGAGTTCCGGCTCGGCGACGAGGTGGTGGCCGTCGACCTGACCCTGCTCTCGGGCAGCCTGGCCGGCGGCTACCTCTACGGCGCGCATCCGGGCCTGCGGCAGCGGAAGGCGGACGTGGCGGTGATACTGCTGGACGCCTGCACCGAGCACACGGGTGGCGGCCTGCGCGGCACGCTGAGCCTGCTGCGCGGCGACGAGCCGTACAAGCACCACTGGCGGCCCGAGCGGGTCGTCAACCGGCGGCTGCTCATGGCCCGGCGGCGCACCGCACCGCTGCTGACCGCCGCGCTGTGCGACGCGACCGTCCGGCAGCGGGGCCGGGAGGCGTTGCAGCGGTGGCGGGAACGGGAGCGGGGCTAGCGGGTCCGCGACCACCAGTCGAAGGGAAGGCAGAGGTCTGTGCCGAGCCAGTACCCGGCCCAGTCGCCCAGGCCCAGCGGCGAGCAGTCGGCCGGGGGCTCGGTGGTGGGCACCGGCGTGGGGGCCGGGGGCGGTGTGGGCAGCGGGGCGGGCTGCTCGGTGCGGCCGTACAGGGCGGCCCGGTAGATCCGTGACGAGCGGGGATTGGCCGAGCACTGCCACACGCCGTGCGGGCAGTAGTCGGTCAGCGTGTTGTACAGCGGCTTGTGCGCGTCGATCCAGTCGAGCATGCGCCGCATGTACTCGGCGTTGTCACCGTTGCGGAAGAGCCCCCACTCCGGATAGGAGATGGCCTTGCCGTGGGCCTTCGCGAAATCCACGTGCTGCTGGAGGCCGTACGGCTCGGTGACCTGGTCGTCGAAGGACAGCCCGCTCGGCTGGTCGTAGGAGTCCATGCCGATGATGTCGACCGTGGCGTCCCCGGGATAGCACTCCGTCCACGGTACGGCGTCCCGGCCGCGGCTCGGCGCGAAGTCGAACCGGAACTTCTGTCCCGGCACCGAGCGCATGACGGCGACGATCCTGTTCCAGTACGTCTTCCATGCCTCGGGGTCCGGTCCGCAGCGGTGGGTGTAGGTGGTGCCGTTCATCTCCCAGCCGAGCACGATCACCGTGTCCGGCACCCTCAGTTCCACCAGCCGCTGGGCGAGGGCCCTGAAGTGGTGGTCGAACGCGCCGTCCGCGGCCTGCCGCAGCAGCCACCGCACCTGGACGTCCGAGAGGCCCTCCTCGTTGCGCTCCTGCATCGGCACGTTGAGGACGAGTGTCCGGTCCGCCTTCTCGTGCCGCCACCGCGCCCATACGTCCAGGAAGCCGGGCGCTCCCTCGATGTCCCGCCAGCGGTCGCCGGGCAGATAGGTGTGGGCGACCTTCAACTCGGTCCCGCCGAGCCACTGACTCACCTCGGCCATGCGCGCGACACCGCGCGGCCCGGAGTCGAGGAACACCCCGAAGTCCGCGACGGCCCGACCGGACGCGGGAGGCACCGGACTCTGCGACGGGGTGGCGGGAAGCGGGACGGGCGGTGTCACCGGTGCGGGAGCCGGTGGAACGGGCGGGGTGGAGGTGGCCGCCGGGGTCGTCGGAGTCATCGGGAGCGGGGTGAGCGGGACGGCGGCGCGCGCCGTCCCGGGGCCCGCGCTGAGCCCGGGGCCGGCCGCCAGGGTGACCGACGCGACGATCACCGCCGCGAGGACGGCGACCGGCCGCCCGGACCGGGCCCTGCGCTGTCGCGGAGCCATGCCCGCTCCTTTCCCCACTGCCCTTCGAAGTCCCGCCCCGCGCCATCCGGCACCTGACGCGGGGTCATATCAATACGGCCCGGCCGGCTGGGCGTGCGTGGGGGGCGGGCCGGGATGGCGCCGGTACGGCGAGTGGCGTGGGGGCCGGGCGCGGTCGGGTGCCGGGCCCTCGGTCCGGCACCCGGTGCGCGCTAGCGACGGGAGGCGGACCGCCCTCGCCGGTACAGGACGGCACCGGCCGCGATCAGGGCGGCGCTCGCGGCCGAGGTCGCGATCATGGCCGGGCCGTCACCACCGGTGTGCGCGAGCACGGGCGGCTCCTCGGGGTACTCCCCGCCAGGCGGCGTGGCGTGACCACCACCGGGGGGCGTGCTCTCATCGCCGCCGTACGGCGGCCGGGTGGTCTCCTCCCCGCCGTACGGGGGCCGGGCGGTCTCCTCCCCGCCGTAGGGGGGCGGGGTCGTCTTGCCGCCGCCGTACGGAGGCGGGGTCGTCTCCTCGCCGCCATACGCAGGCGGAGTCGTCTTGCCACCGCCGTACGGAGGGGCGGAGTGGCCGTCACCATACGAAGGCGCGGAGTGGCTGCCGCCGGAGGGAGGCGCGGAGTGGTGGCCGCCCGAGCTGCCGTACCCGGAGTCGCCCGAGTCGCCGTACCCCGTGTTCCCCGAAGCACCGTGACCCGAGTTCTGCGAACCGCCGTTCCCGGAGCCGGTGTGCTCCTCGTCGGCGCTTTCGCTCCGCCGGACCTGCGTGGCGCAGGAGTTGGCGAACGCCGGGTTCAGCGCGGCGGCGGCGTCGACGGAGTTGCCGCAGATGTTGACCGGGATGTTCACGGGGACCTGGATGGTGTTCCCGGACAGCACCCCGGGGGAACCCTGCGCGGCACCGTGCGCGTCGGAGTCGGCGAGTGCGGAGCCGCCGTACAAGGACAGCACGCCGGTCGCGGCGGCGGCCACGGCCATGCCCTTGCTGAGTGTCTGTCGCAATCTCGTGGTCTTTCCTGCTCGAAGAAGTGGGAAGGCCGGCCCCGGAGCGCGGAATCGACGGATCGGCGGTCCGGGGCCGGCCAGTGCGCAGCCGGTGGGGGCTGGTACCTCGGGCGGATCTCAGTCGTTGGCGCAGGCGTTGCCGAGCGCCGGGTTCAGCAGCCCGATGACGTCCACCGTGTTGCCGCACAGGTTGACCGGCACGTGGATCGGAACCTGGATCACGTTGCCGGACAGGAAGCCGGGGGAGTTCGCGGCGGTGCCCTGGGCCCCGGAGTCGGCGAAGGCGGGTCCGGCCATACCCAGGGCCAGGAGGACGCCCGCAACGGCAGCAACGGTCTTCTTCATGAATGTTCCCTTCTCTGGGGCCATGCCCCATTGACGGCCAGAACCGTGTGAGCACGACGTGAACGGTCGCGGCACGGAACGAGAGATTGACACAACAGGACACCGCGGAACGCGGACCGCGCGACAATCACTCGATCGCACCGCTCTCTCACGCGTTTTCCCTCGCCCTTCCTCGCCGAAATACGTGGAAAAAGGCCCGGGAAGTCCGCGGACAACGCAGCGGACGACCCGGGCCCTGCCAGTTCGGCTCAGCCTTCGCCGTTGGCCGAGAGGACCGACAGGTCCTCCAGGACGTGCGAGACCGCACCGTCGCGCTTGGCGTTGGTGGAGTTGTCGTTGCACTGCTGCTGCAGGTGGTCCGACAGGATCGGGATGTCCTGGGCGGTGACGCCGATGAGCGCGTCGACGGCGACGTCGACGTCCTGGACACCGACACACGGCTTGTTGAGCGAACCCTGCACCAGCGAGAGCTGCGGGCTCATGTCGCCCTTGGTCGCCGAGTTGCCCCACGACGACGCGGCGCCGTTGCCATTCGCGACGGTCGGTCCGTCGTCGTTGCCGATGGCAAGCGCCTGCGGCGCGGCCGCCACCGCCATTCCCACGACAGAAGCGGCGGTCGCGGCGGCGACCATTGCCTTCTTGAGCACTTCGCGTTCCTTTCCTCGTAGCGACGCATGCCCTACGGCCTCATCAACCCGGTGCACCAGGAATGGTTCCGCTGATTCACTCGGTTGGAGCGTAATTGCCCGGGGGGTGACGAGAAGCCATCAATCCGAAAAGCACACCACCAGCCCACCGCATCGGCCGACGGAGTGAACGGGAGAAACCAGGATGGGTCAGCGAAGTTGACCAGTGCGCTCCGGTGGACGGGGTTTCCTCAGAAAGGACTGGCCAGTGATCAAGAAGATTGTTGCCACTGCGGCCGTCGCCGCTTCCGCCATGGGCGCCTCCGCCGCCGCGGCACCGCAGGCGCTGGCGCTCGGGAACGACAGCGGCCCGACCGCCGCCAATGGCAACGGTGCTTGGCAGAGCTACGGCAACTCGGCCACGTACGGGAACATGAGCCCGCAGATCGCCCTGATCCAGGGCTCTTTCAACAAGCCGTGCATCGCCCTGAACGACATTCCGGTCGGCGTCGGCGCCCTCATCGGTGTCAACGTTCAGGACATCCCGATCCTCTCGGACCACATGCAGCAGCAGTGCACCGAGAACTCCTCGAACGTCAAGCGCGACGGCGCGCTGGCGCACCTGCTGGAGGACGTGTCGATCCTGTCCGAGAACTCCGAAGCCGGTCACTGATCCCGGTCCCTGGAGCGGGTCGCCGAGCCCTCGGCGGCCCGCTTCGGCGTGTCCGTGGCACCCGGCGGGCGTGTCAGCGCCGGTACAGCGCCTCGATCTGCTCCGCGTACGCGGCCGTCACCGCGTGCCGCTTCACCTTCAGCGACGGGGTCAGCAGCCCGTTCTCCTCGGTGAACTCGCCCTCGACCAGCGCGAACGCCCGGATCGACTCGGCGCGGGAGACCGCCTCGTTGGCGTGGTCGACCGCCTTCTGCACCTCGGCGCGCAGCCGCTCGTCGCGCACCAGCGTGGACAGCGGGGTGTCCGGTGGCAGCTTCCGTACGGACAGCCAGTGGGCGACCGCCTCCGGGTCGAGGGTGATCAGCGCGGCGACGAAGGGCCGGTTGTCGCCGACGACCAGGCACTGGCCGACCGGTGAGCGGCTGCGCAGCCGGTCCTCCAGGACGGCCGGGGAGACGTTCTTGCCGCCGGAGGTGATGAGGATGTCCTTCTTGCGGCCGGTGATGCTGAGGTAGCCGTCGTCGTCCAGCACGCCGAGGTCACCGGTCGCGAACCAGCCGTCGTGCAGTGCGGCGTCCGTGGCGGCCGGGTTGTTCCAGTACGACGCGAAGACCACCCCGCCCTTGATCAGCACCTCCCCGTCGTCGGCGAGGCGGACGCGGACGCCCGGCACCGGCCGGCCGACCGTGCCGGGGCGGGGGCTGAGCGGGGGCACGATCGTGGCGGCGGCGCTGGTCTCGGTCAGGCCGTAGCCCTCGTAGACGACGATGCCGGCCGCGAGGAAGAACAGGTTGAGGTCGCGGTCCAGCGGGGAGCCGCCGCTGATGGCGTACCGCGTCCGGCCGCCCAGTTCCTTGCGGATGCGGCGGTAGACCAGCAGGTCGTACAGCGCCCAGGCGGCGTACAGGCCCGGCCTCGGGCCCTTGCCGGTGCCGAGGAACTTCCGCAGGTGGGCCTCGCCGAAGCGGACGGCGACGCGTTCGGCACGGTCGAAGGAGGCGGCCCGGCCGAGTTTCTCCGCGGTGGCCCGCCCGGTGTCGTGGATCTTCTCGAAGAGGTACGGCACCCCGACCAGGAAGGTGGGCCGGAACTCCTTGAGCGCGGGCCGCAGTTCGTCGGGCTTCACGCTCGGGAAGTGGCCGGTCTCGATGCGGGCCAGCAGACAGGCGAGCTGGAGGGTGCGGCCGAGGATGTGGGCGAGCGGCAGGAAGAGCAGGGTGGAGGCGGCCTGACCGGTGACCGCCCGGAAGACCGGGTGCAGCAGCCCGACGGTGCCCGCGGCCTCGGCGTGCAGGTTGGCGTGGGTGAGGACGCAGCCCTTGGGGCGTCCGGTGGTGCCGGAGGTGTAGCAGAGGGTGGCGATGGTGTCGGGGCCGAGTGCCCCGCGCCGCTTGGCGAGTTCGTCGTCGGGGAGGTCCCGGCCGAGGACGGTGAGGTCGGCGAGGGCGTCGGCGTCGAGTCGCCACAGGCGCGGGAGGTGCGCGTGGCCGGCCGTGCCGGTGGTGACGGTGGCGGCGTTCGCGGCGGTCTCGGTGACGGCGAACCTGGCACCGGAGTCGCGGACGATCCACTCGACCTGCTCGGCGGAGGAGGTCGGGTAGACCGGCACGGACTGGCCGCCGGCCGCCCAGATCGCGAAGTCCAGGACGGTCCACTCGTAGCGGGTGCGGGACATCACCGCGACCCGGCCGCCGGGTTCGAGCCCGGCGGCGACGAGCCCCTTGGCGACGGCGGCGACCTCGGCGGCGAAGGCGGACGCCGTCACCGGGTGCCAGGCACCGTCGCGGTCGCGGCGGCGCAGCAGCACCGCGTCGGGGGTCTCGGCCGCGTGCGTGAACGGCAGGTCGGCCAGGGAACCGGTGGTGAGCGGGGGTGCCAGGGGCGCGGCGCGCACCTCGCGGACCACGCCCAGGGGGTCGCGGACGATCTCCACCGCGGCGCGGTCCACGAGGTCGGTGCGCTGCCGTGCCCGTTTCAGATCCCTGCGTACGCCCATGACGGCTCCCGGTGGCGGTGCGTGGCCTGCCCAAGGTTCCTACCGATGGGTCAACTTACTCACAAGTAAGGAAAGGTCAATGGGGCCCGCGGGGGTCGCTCCACGTCACTCCACGGGGTCCGTGCCGCTCGCCTGGCGGATGGCGTCGGCGAGGCCGCGTACGTCGGCGTCCTCGGTGGTGCGGGCCAGCCCGGCGGCCCTGCGGGCGAGGCCGGTCAGGCCGGGGGCGCCGGGGAGGGCCGGGCGGTCCGCGGAGCCGGTGCGCAGGGCGTCGGCGAAGTACGCGGCGACCGCGGTGACCTGGAAGCGGGGGCTCGCCCGCCAGACCGAGCCGGCCAGGGCCCCGGTCTCCAGGGCGCCCGACGCCTCGTGCGGGTCGCGGGTCCCCGGGTCGAGCCAGCGGACGGTGGCGGTGGCGAGGTGACCACGGGCGCCGTGCCGGATGTGGACGGCGTACAGGGCGGTGACGGTGTGCCCGGGGCCGACCTCGCCGCCGTCGACCCGGTCGTTGCGGAAGTCCCGGTCGGCGACCTCGCGGTCGTCGTAGCCGATGAGGCGGAAGTCGGTGACGGTGTGCGGGTCGAAGGCGACCTGGGCCTTGGCGTCCCGGGCGGTCAGCTCGATGTTCCGCGGGAGCTGCCCGGCGAAGACCTTGTCGGCCTCCCCGGGATCGGAGACGTACACGGTGTGGCCGTCGCCCCGGTCGGCGAGGCGCTCCATGAGGGAGTCGCCGTAGGTGCTGCCGACACCGACGCCGAAGAGGGTGATGCCGTGTTCGCGGCGGGCGTCGTCGATCCGGCGGAGGATCGCGTCCGCGCTGGTCTCGCCCGTGTTGGCGAGGGCGTCGGAGACGAGGACGACCCGGTTGGTGGCCCCCTTGCGGGCGCCCTCCACGGCGGTGGCGTAGCCCTCCTCGACCCCCGCGCCGAGGTTGGTGGAGTTCTGCGGCTCCAGGGTGTCGATGGCGTCGCGTACGGTGCCGCGGTGGCCGCCGAGCCGGGTCATCGGCAGCACGGTCTCGGCGTCCCCGCTGAAGGTGACGAGGGCGACGGAGTCGTCGTCGCGCAGCCGATCCGTCAGGGTGGTCAGGGCGTGCTGGGCGAGGTCCAGGCGTCCGGGTTCGCCCATGGAGCCGGATGTGTCGATGACGAAGGTGAGCGCGGCGGGCGGGCGGTGCGCGTCCGGCGCGGCGGGCCGGGTGGCGAGGCCGACCCGGACCAGGGACCAGTCCGGCTCGCCGGTGCGGGCGCCGTCGACGGTGACCGTGAAGCCGTTGCCGTCGGGCCGCCGGTAGTCCTGGCGGAAGCTGTTGACGAACTCCTCCGGGCGGACGGTCCCGGGATCGGGCCTGCGGCCGTCGGCGAGGGTGCGGCGGGCGTAGGTGTAGGAGGCGGTGTCGACGTCCAGCGCGAAGGTGGACAGCCGGCCGCCGGCGTCCTGCCGGACCACGCCGGACCCGCCGTCGCGGGCCTTCTCGTCGGCCTTCTGCGCGGCGCCGCCCGCGCTGCACGCCGTCAGCAGCAGCCCGCCCGCGGCCGTGAGCGCGAGCAGCGCCCGCCGTGCCCGGTGGTCCCCGTACCGCTCCATCTGGTCCTCCCCGTCTGCCCGTTGGCGCCGGACGTGTGCGTCCGCTGCCGACTGTGACGGGGCGGGGACCCGGAACGTGCGTCCCGGGGAGTTGCGGATGGATCTCGAACCGGCCACGGCGGCGGCCCGTCGTGACCGGCGGGTGACGCGCCGGTGACCTAGGAGACGACGTCCTTGCGGGCGAAACCCCGGAAGGCCAGGGCGAACAGCACCAGGGCGTACGTTATGGAGAGCGCGGTGCCCTGGATCATGCCGGACCACTCGGGGCGGGGCTGGACGGCGTCGGCCCACGCGAACTGCCAGTGCGCGGGCAGGAAGTCACGCCAGTGGCCGAGGGCGGTGACGGCGTCCAGGACGTTGCCCACGATGGTCAGTCCGACCGCGCCGCCGACCGCGCCGAGCGGGGCGTCCGTCCTGGTGGACAGCCAGAACGCCAGCCCGGCGGTGACCAGCTGGGACACGAAGATGTACGCCACGGCCACCAGGAGCCGCTGGGCCGCCGTCCCCGTGTCGAGCACGCCGCCGGTCGGTATCTGAAGCGGGCCCCAGCCGTAGGCGGCCGTGCCGGCGGCGAGCGCCACGAGCGGCAGCAGCACCATCGCGGCGAGGCTCATCCCGAGCGCCACCACGAGCTTGGACCACAGCAACCGGGCCCGGGGCACCGGCGCGGCGAGCAGATAGCGCAGCGACGACCAGCTCGCCTCCGAGGCGACCGTGTCCCCGCAGAACAGGGCGACCGGGATCACCAGCAGGAAGCCCGCCGAGACGAACAGGTTCACGGCGGCGAAGTTGGCGCCGGAGGCGGTGGCCGTGTCCATCAGGGTGACCTGGTTGTTCCGGCCGCCCGGGTCGCCGCCGATCGCGAAGGCGATCAGCAGCACGAACGGCAGTACGGCCAGGACGGCGCCCATGACCAGCGTGCGGCGCCGCTTGAGCTGGCGGACCAGCTCGACCCGCAGCGGCAGGGTGCGCCCCGCCTGGTAGCCGGAGGCGACCTCGGTGAGCGTGCTCATGCGGAACCTCCGATCAGGGTGAGGAAGGCGTCTTCCAGGCGGCGGTGCGGGCCGACGGAGGCGACCGGCACCTCCAGCCGCACCAGCTCCACGACCAGCCGCTCGGCGGTGCCGCCGGGGTCCAGCCGGATCAGCAGCCCGTCGTCGGTGCGCACGGCGGAGGCGACGCCGTCCAGCGCGCCCACCTTCTCCACCACGGGCTCCTGCACCGGTACGGCGGTGCCGACCAGCAGGGTGTCGCCGGAGCCGACGATCTCCCGGACCGGGCCCGCCTGCACCAGTCGGCCGCGGTCCATCACCACCAGGTGGGTGCAGGACTGCTCCACCTCGGCGAGGAGATGGCTGGAGACGATCACCGTACGGCCGCCGGCCGCGTAGCGGATCATCACCTCGCGCATCTCGCGGATCTGGGGCGGGTCCAGGCCGTTGGTGGGCTCGTCGAGGATGAGCAGGTCGGGCAGGCCCAGCATGGCCTGGGCGATGGCGAGGCGCTGCCGCATGCCCTGCGAGTACGTGCGGACCGCGCGGGCGAGCGCGTCGCCGAGCCCGGCGATCTCCAGGGCCTCGTCCAGGTGGGCGTCCGCGGGCGGACGGCCGGTGGCCCGCCAGTACAGCTCCAGGTTCTCCCGGCCGGACAGGTGGGGCAGGAAGCCGGCGCCCTCCACGAACGCGCCGACCCGGGAGAGCACCGACGCGCCGGGCCGGATGGCGTGGCCGAAGACGCGGATCTCGCCGGCGTCCGGCCGGATGAGGCCCATCAGCATGCGCAGGGTGGTGGTCTTGCCCGCGCCGTTCGGTCCGAGCAGGCCGAGGACCTGGCCCTTCTCCACCCGGAAGGAGAGGTCCCGGACGGCGTACCGGTCGGTGGACCCGGCGTACCGCTTGCTCAGGTCCGTGATCACCAGCGGGACCTCGGCCAGCGCGGGGTCGGGCGCAGGGGCGGCCGTCCGGCGGCGGGTGGTGAGCAGCAGGGCGAGGGCGGCGACCGCGCCGGCCACGGGCAGCCACCAGACCCAGGCCGGCAGGGGCGCGGCGGCGGTGGTGACGGAGGGGGCCGTCGGCACGCTCAGGCCTCCCTTCAGGGAGACGGTGTAGGTGGCCGGGGCGGCCGGGGAGGCGTAGCCGAGGTCGGTGGAGGCGAGGACCAGGCGGAGCCGGTGGCCCTTCTGCACCTCGTGGTCGATCGCCGGGAGCGTGACGGTGACGTCCTTGCCCGTCTTGGCGCCGGTCACCCGGAAGGGGGCGACGAGCTGGGCGGGCAGCACCTGCCGGGTGCCGTCGGGGCCGACGTCGTAGACCTTGCCGAACAGGACGGCGTCGTCGCGGGTGGAGGTGATGTGCACGGTGGCGGTCGGGGTGCCGGTGATGCGCAGGTCGCGGGTGAGCGGCGCCGAGTCGAACCGGGCGTACTGGCCGGGGAAGTCCAGGGAGACGCCGACGCCGAGCGCGGAGAGCTGGGCGAGGCCGCCGGAGCCGCCGAGGCCGGGCAGCGCGGAGACGCCGGGCGGGCTGGCCCCGGCCGGGTTGGCGACGCGCTGCGTGCCGCCGGTGAGGGCGATGGTGCGCGGATGGTCGCGCAGGCCGGGATAGGCGGCGGCGCTCGCGCCGCGCAGCCGGGCGGTGCCGTCGGTGGAGTCGACGCCGCCGGTGCGGGTGATCCGGAAGGCCGGGCCGGTGTCGGTGCCCCGGTCGCCCTTCAGGTAGCGGTCGAACCACGCGCGCACGCGTGTCTCGACCCGGCTGGTCTCCATGTCGCCGCCGTCGTGCCCGCCGGCGATCCAGTCGACGTCGACGGGGGCGCCGTTCGCGCGGATCGCCTTCTCGGCGGCGTCGGCCTGGCCCAGCGGGAACAGCGAGTCCGTCTGCCCCTGCACCAGCAGCGTGGGCACCTTGATGCGGTCGCCGACCGCCGACGGTGAGCGTTCCTCCAGCAGCTTGCGGGCGGCCGGGTCCGGGGTGCCGGACTCGGCGACCCGGTCGTACATCCGGCACAGCGCGGGCTCGAACTTCGCGCAGCCCCCGCCGGTGTTCACGAAGACGCCGGCCCACAGCTTCTTGAACACGTCGTCCGGGAAGAGGGCGTCCGCGAGGTTCCAGTAGGTGATGGCCGGGGCGATGGCGTCGACCCGGTGGTCGTACCCGGCGGCGAGCAGGGAGATCGCGCCGCCGTAGGAGCCGCCGGCCACGCCCACGCGCGGGTCGCCGGGCTTGTCGAGCCGCACCTGGGGCTGCCTGGCCAGCCAGTCGATGAGCCGGGAGGCGTCGGCGACCTCGCCCTTCGGGTCGTTCAGGCCGATCTTCCCGGTCGAGCCGCCGAAACCGCGCGCGGACCAGGTCAGGACCGCGTACCCGTCCCGGGCGAGGTCCTCGGCCTGCCGGCGCATGTCGTCCTTGCTGCCGCCGAAGCCGTGCGCGAGCAGGACGGCGGGGTGCCGGCCGGCGTCGGCCGGGGTGAAGTACGAGGTGTCCAGGCGCACCCCGTCGACCGCCATGACCTGGTCGCTGCGGCGCACGGCCCGCGGGTCGTCGGAGGCGACGGCCGCCGTCCACGTCCCGGCGCCGGCGAGCACCACGACGGCGGCCCCGGCGG
Organism: Streptomyces olivaceoviridis; assembly: GCF_014650115.1. Classification (GTDB taxonomy): domain Bacteria; phylum Actinomycetota; class Actinomycetes; order Streptomycetales; family Streptomycetaceae; genus Streptomyces; species Streptomyces olivaceoviridis. Next base: position 563,773 of record NZ_BMUI01000001.1, read on the forward strand.
CCAGGAGCCGGCGGGGCCGCCGTAGCAGGCTGCGCAGGGCGGGCGGTCGAAGATCCATGCGTCAACGGTACGGGGCGGTACTGACAACCGCTGCCGACCTGGGGGTGAGCGGGTGCCCCTCCTCCGGGTGTACGGGGGTGCTGTGCCCTACCGCGGTCGTGGTACGGACGGCGGAGCCGCACAGTGGTACGGCCCCGCTCCGACGTCCGGGCCCGTGGTCAGGCCTGCGCGTCCTCCGGGATCGACACCAGCCAGTGGGTGTCGCGGCGCGGGCGCAGGTACAGGGCCCAGTAGAGGGTCGCCGCGGCGGTGATGCCGCCGGTCCACAGCAGGTAGCTCGTCTCCTGCTGGGTCAGGATGTAGGCCAGGACGGCGATGAGCAGGACCGGCACCGCGGGCCACAGCGGCATCCGCCAGGCGGGGGTGTGCTTGTGGGAGCCACGGCGGGCGAGCAGGGCGGCGACCGCGACGAGCAGGTACATGCCGGTCACCGAGACGCCGGTGACGCCGTACAGGGTGTCGAGGTTGACGAAGCAGAGCACCGCGCCGGGGACGCCGACCGCGAGGGTGGCGACCCAGGGGGAGCCGAAGCGGCCGAGCTTGGAGAAGACGGTGTTGACCGGGCCGGGCCAGGCCTTGTCGCGGGCCGAGGCGAACAGGACGCGGGAGTTTTGGATGACCATGACGATGCCCGCGTTGATGATCGCGAGGGCCACGCAGAGGCTGACGAAGGTGCCGACCGCGGAGTTGGACCAGGCGGTGACCATGGAGCTGATGTCGCCGCCGGTCAGTTCCTTGAGGTCGGAGGCGCCCATGGTGATGGCGGCGACCGGCACCAGGATGACCACGGTGGAGATGGCGAGGGTGGCGAGGACCGTCCGGGCGACGTTGCGGCGCGGGTTCTCCAGTTCCTCGGAGAGGTAGACGGCGGTGGAGAAGCCCTGGGTGACGAAGAGGGCGATGGCGAGGCCGGAGACCACCAGCATGGCCGTCACGGTGTCGGTGTGGCCGTTCGCGCCGGCCACCTGCATCGAGACCAGGCTGCCCACCCCGCGGTGGCTGTGCGAGAAGCCCAGCAGGGCGACGACCCCGGCGGCGATGACCTCCAGGACCAGGAAGATGCCGGTGATCCAGGCGTTGGCACGCAGGTCCAGCAGACCGGCGAGGGTGGCCAGCAGCATCACTCCGGCGCCCGTCATGGACGGGTCCAGGTGGACGAGGGGGGCGAGGTAGTCCGCGGTGCCCATCGCGATCACCGGGGGCACGATCATCACGACCAGCAGGGAGAGCACGAAGACCAGCCAGCCCGCGAGCCGTCCGGCCATCGTGGAGACCATGGCGTACTCGCCGCCCGCGCTGGGGATCAGGGTGCCCAGCTCGGAGTAGCAGAACGCCACGGCGATACAGAGGAGCGAGCCGATGGCGATCGTCAGGGCGGTGGCGGTGCCGAGGGAACCGAACAGGTCGGGGACGACGACGAAGAGCGTGGAGGCGGGCGTGACGCAGGACAGCGTCAGCAGCGTGCCGCCGACGACACCGATGGAACGCTTCAGCCCCGGTGCGGGAGCCGTCGCGGTGTCTACCACGGACTTCTGGAGCGTGTCGGTCATGCGGCGGTTCCGTTCGACGTGAGCGGCTGGGGTGGGGGTCGGGAGCGCTATCGCCTCCGGCGGATCGTCGTACGTTCGTCTCGTCCGCTCCCGGCGCTGCATAGAGAACCCCGACGAAAACCACCACGTCAATGGCCGTTTGCCTTCGGAATCCGCACCTCCGGACGGCTGTGTGCCGCATCACTTTCCCAGGCTGTGACGCCCCATAGGTGCATCCATCAAGCCCATGACTGATGTGACCTTGCTTTTGAAGGTCATCTGCTCGTAACCCCTTCGCCACCCGTTTCGTCCGGCCTGAACGGGAACCGTAGGCAAGGTTTCAAAAAAATGTCAGCCGTCCGGTATCCGGACGGGTTATTCAGTCGCGTCCATGTCAGTGGTGGCCGATAGAGTGCGCCCCGCACAACAGACACACAGCTTGGGGTGGGGACATGAGGAAGAGGCACACCGCCGCCTGGGTGGCCTGCACGGCGGCAGCACTGGTGGCGGTCTCCGGCTGCGGCACGGAGAGCGCCAGGACGGCCGTCAAGGCGGTCGACAAGGCCGATCAGGCGATGGCGGCACTGACGAGGGCGACGGACCGGACGGAGCGGCTGGGCTCGGCCGAGGTGCGGATGACGACCGACACCGGCACCAGCGGCCCGATCTCCATGAAGGGCACGTACTCCTGGGGCGGCGGATACGCCTTCGACGTGGAGATGGACACCAAGGCCGCGAACATGCAGGCCATGAACCACTCCCCCACGACGCACGTCCTGTTCGTCGACGGCGTCTACTACTACGACGTCGACCGCTTCGCCTCCGGCCCGTACCAGGGCAAGGACTGGATCAAGATCGACGGCTCGGTCCTCTTCGGGAAGAAGGGCGCCGAGGCCCTCAGCGGGGACAACGGCAGCCCCTCCGCCTCCATGAAGGGCCTGAAGTACGCCAAGGACGTCCAGAACCTCGGCACGCAGACCGTGAACGGGAAGCACACCACGCACTACCGCGGCGTCATCGACAGCGCCCACATGGGCAAGCTCAAGGACGTCTACGGCGAGGGCAGCCCCATGAGCAAGGTGACCGGCGCGGAGTCGATCCTCATGGACGTGTGGGTCGGCTCCGACGACCTGCCGGTCCGGCTCAAGGAGAAGATCGGCGTCATGACCATCAGCATGGACTTCGACAAGTTCGGCAGGACGGCCACCGTGCAGGCCCCGCCCGCCGGGCGCGTCGCCGACCTCACCGACATGATCAAGAAGCAGCGGAGCCGGCAGGGCTGAACGCGCCGGTGCCCCGCCCTCTCGCGCTCGCGCGGAGGGCGGGGCACCGTGCCGTCCGGCTCAGTGGTTGCGGGGGAAGCCCAGGTCCACGCCCGCCGGGGCGTCGGCCGGGTCGGGCCAGCGGGTGGTGACGACCTTGCCGCGGGTGTAGAAGTGCGTGCCGTCGTTGCCGTAGACGTGGTGGTCGCCGAAGAGCGAGTCCTTCCAGCCGCCGAAGGAGTGGTAGCCCACCGGCACCGGGATCGGCACGTTGACGCCGACCATGCCGGCCTCGATCTCCAGCTGGAAGCGGCGGGCGGCGCCGCCGTCCCGGGTGAAGATCGCGGTGCCGTTGCCGAACGGCGAGGCGTTGATGAGCGCCACGCCCTCCTCGTAGGTCTCGGCGCGCAGTACGCACAGCACCGGGCCGAAGATCTCGTCCTGGTACGCCTTCGCGCTGGTCGGCACCTTGTCCAGCAGCGAGATGCCGATCCAGTGGCCGTCCTCGAAGCCCTCGACGGTGTACCCGGTGCCGTCCAGCACCACCTCGGCGCCCTCGGCGGCGGCGCCCTCCACGTACGAGGCCACCTTGTCGCGGTGCGCCTTCGTGATCAGCGGGCCCATCTCGGACGTCGGGTCGTTGCCCGGACCGATCTTGATCTTCTCGGCACGCTCGCGGATCTTCTCCACCAGCGTGTCGCCGACGGCGCCCACCGCCACGACCGCCGAGATGGCCATGCAGCGCTCGCCCGCGGAGCCGTAGGCCGCGCTCACGGCCGCGTCGGCCGCCGCGTCCAGGTCGGCGTCGGGCAGGACCAGCATGTGGTTCTTGGCGCCGCCCAGCGCCTGCACACGCTTGCCGTTGGCGGAGGCGGTGGTGTGGATGTAGCGGGCGATCGGGGTCGAGCCGACGAAGGAGACGGCCTTGACGTCCGGGTGCTCCAGCAGACGGTCCACGGCCACCTTGTCGCCGTGCACGACGTTGAAGACACCGTCGGGCAGACCGGCCTCGGCCAGCAGCTCGGCGAGGCGGATCGACGCCGACGGGTCCTTCTCGCTCGGCTTCAGCACGAAGGTGTTGCCGCACGCGATGGCGATCGGGAACATCCACATCGGGACCATCGCCGGGAAGTTGAACGGCGTGATGCCGGCGACGACACCGAGCGGCTGGCGGATCGAGGCCACGTCCACCCGGCTCGCGACCTGCGTGGACAGCTCGCCCTTCAGCTGGACGTTGATGCCACAGGCCAGGTCGACGATCTCCAGGCCACGCGCCACCTCGCCCAGCGCGTCCGAGTGCACCTTGCCGTGCTCGGCGGTGATCAGCTCGGCGATCTCGTCCCGGTGCGCGTCGAGCAGCGCCCGGAACTTGAAGAGGACGGACGTGCGCTGGGCCAGGGAGGACTGGCCCCAGGTCAGGTAGGCGTCCTTGGCCGCCGCGACGGCCGCGTCCACCTCCTCGACCGACGCGAACGCGACCTTCGTGGTGACCGCGCCGGTCGCCGGGTCGGTGACCGGCCCGTACGCACCCGACGCGCCTTCGACGGTCTTCCCGCCGATCCAGTGGTTGACGATCTTCGTCATGTCCGGAGACTCCTTCTCACAGATGGCGGCGTCGGGTCGAGACGTGCCGTTCGTACAGCTCACGTGCCTTGACCGCGGCGGGGCGGGTCGCGGTCTCGGCCACAGGAACATCCCACCAGGCCTGCGCCGGAGGCGCCCCCGACACAGTGTCGGACGTTTCCGTCTCCACGTAGACACATGTGGGTGCGTCGGCCGCGCGCGCCTCCGCGAGCGCCGCGCGCAGGTCCCGTACGGTCTTCGCGCGCAGCACCCGCATGCCGAGGCTGGCCGCGTTGGCGGCGAGGTCGACGGGGAGCGGGGCGCCGGTGAAGGTGCCGTCCTCGGCGGTGTAGCGGTAGGCCGTGCCGAACCGCTCGCCGCCCACCGAGTCCGAGAGCCCGCCGATCGAGGCGTACCCGTGGTTCTGCACCAGCAGGACCTTGATCGCGATGCCCTCCTGCACGGCGGTCACGATCTCCGTCGGCATCATCAGATAGGTGCCGTCGCCGACCAGCGCCCACACGTTCCGCTCGGGCGCGGCGAGCTTCACCCCGAGGGCGGCCGGGATCTCGTAGCCCATGCAGGAGTAGCCGTACTCCAGGTGGTACTGGTCGCACGACCGCGCCCGCCACAGCTTGTGCAGGTCGCCCGGGAGCGAGCCGGCCGCGTTGATGATGACGTCCGACTCGTCCACCAGCGCGTCCAGGGCGCCGATGACCTGCGGCTGGGTCGGCCGTGCGTCGAGCTCCTCGACCTCGAAGCAGGCGTCGACGCGCTGCTCCCAGCGTTCCTTGTCCTCGGTGTACTCGCTGACGTAGGAGTCGGCGACGCCGTGGCCGTGCATGACCAGTGCCTCGGTCAGCTCGCCCAGACCGCTGCGGGCGTCGGCGATCAGCGGCAGCCCGGCCAGCTTGTGGCCGTCGAAGGGCGCGATGTTGAGGTTCAGGAAGCGGACGGCCGGGTTCTCGAAGAGGGTGCCGGAGGCGGTGGTGAAGTCGGTGTACCGGGTGCCGACGCCGATGACGAGGTCCGCGGTGCGGGCCAGCTCGTCGGCGGTCGCGGTGCCGGTGTGGCCGACACCGCCGACGTCCTGCGGATGGTCGTACCGCAGTGAGCCCTTGCCGGCCTGGGTGGAGGCGACCGGGATGCGGGTCGCCGCCGCGAACTCGGCGAGGGCCTCCTCCGCGCGGCTGTGGTGGACCCCGCCGCCGGCGATGACGAGGGGCCGTGCGGCGGAGCGGATCGCCCGGACCGCCTCCGCCAGCTCGGTCGGGTCCGCGCCCGGCCGCCGTACGGTCCACACGCGCGTCGAGAAGAACTCCTCCGGCCAGTCGAAGGCCTCCGCCTGCACGTCCTGCGGCAGGGCGAGCGTGACCGCGCCGGTCTCCACGGGGTCGGTGAGGACCCGCATGGCCTGGAGGGCGCTCGGGATCAGGGCCTCCGGGCGGGTGACCCGGTCGAAGTACTTCGACACCGGGCGCAGGGTGTCGTTGACCGACACATCGCCCGCGTACGGCAGCTCCAGCTGCTGGAGGACCGGGTCGGCGGGGCGGGCGGCGAAGACGTCGCCGGGCAGGAGCAGCACCGGGAGGTGGTTGATGGTCGCGAGGGCGGCGCCGGTGACGAGGTTCGTGGCGCCGGGGCCGATCGACGTCGTGACCGCGTGCGTGGACAGGCGGTTCGACTGACGGGCGTAGCCGACCGCCGCGTGCACCATGGACTGTTCGTTGCGGCCCTGGTGATACGGCATCACGTCCGCGTACTCGACCAGGGCCTGGCCGAGGCCGGCGACGTTGCCGTGTCCGAAGATGCCCCAGGTGGCGCCGATCAGCCGCTGCCTTCGGCCGTCCCGCTCGGTGTACTGGGCGGCGAGGAAGCGGACGAGCGCCTGGGCGACGGTCAGCCGGATCGTCATCGGTAGCCCCCTGTGCTTTCTACGTGGTCGGGGTGGAAACAGATCCGCCATTCCCGGGTCTCGCCCGGTCCCGCCATGACGTTCAGGTAGTACATGTCATGTCCGGGCTGGGCGATGGACGGGCCGTGCCAGCCGTCGGGGACGAGGACGGCGTCGCCGGAGCGGACCTCGGCGAGAACGTCGGCGCCGCCCTCCCGCGAGGGGAACACCCGCTGGTAGCCGAGCCCGTTCGGGCCGTCGATCTCGAAGTAGTAGATCTCCTCCAGCTCGGACTCCTCGCCCGGCCGGTGCTCGTCGTGCTTGTGCGGCGGGTACGAGGACCAGTGGCCGCCCGGCGTGATCACCTCCACGGCGATCAGCTTGTCGCACGCGAAGGAGTCGGCGGAGGCGAAGTTGCGCACCCGGCGGGCGCAGGAGCCGCTGCCGCGCTCCTCGACGGGGACCTCCGGCGCGGGGCCGTAGCGGGCGGGGAGTCGTCGCTCGCACTTCGCTCCTGCCAGGGCGAAGCGGCCTCCCGCGCCGGAGGCGATCAGGACCTGGGCGTCCCGGGGCACGTACGCGAAGTCGGAGACATCCGCGAACACGCTTTCCCGGCCCAGGAGTTGGAACTCGTCGTGCTCCATATGCACGGTACATCCGCCTTCCAGCGGAAGCACGATCCACTCACTGTCCCCAGTGGTGAACGTATGACTGCCACCGGGCGCCAGCTCGACGACACGCAGGCTGCTGTGCGTCCAGCCGGCCACCTTCGGATCGATGTCGACGGCGTACCGGGAATTCGCGGTGGCGCCCCGGGGCAGATGCAGGTCGGTGCTGGTCATGCGGCCCTCACAGCAGTCCTACGGCGGTGTCCACGGCGGCGGCCACATCGCCGTCCGCCGGGTACAGCAACGAGCGGCCGACCACCAGGCCGCGCACGGTGGGGAGTTGGAGCGCGCCGCGCCACTTCTCGTACGCGGCGACCTGGTCCTCGGGCGAGTCGCCGATGTCCCCGCCGAGCAGCACGGCGGGCAGGGTGGAGGTCTCCATCACCCGGGCCATGTCGTCGGGGTTCTCGGTGACCGGCACCTTCAACCAGGTGTAGGCGGAGGAGCCGCCGAGGCCGGAGGCGATGGCGATGGACCGGGTGACCGCTTCGGCGGACAGGTCGTTCGTCACCTTCCCCCCGGGGGTACGGCGGCTGATGAACGGCTCCACGAACACCGGCAGCCGGCGCTCGGCCATGGCGTCGATGACGCGGGCGGTGGACTCCAGGGTGGTCAGGGAGCCGGGGTCGCTGTAGTCGACGCGCAGCAGCAGCTTGCCCGCGTCGAAGCCGAGGCGCTCGATGTCCTGCGGGCGGTGGCCGGTGAACCGGTCGTCCAGCTCGAAGCTGGCCCCTTGCAGGCCGCCGCGGTTCATGGAACCCATGACGACCTTGTGGTCCAGGGCGCCGAGGAGGAGCAGGTCGTCCAGGATGTCGGCGGTGGCGAGGACGCCGTCGACGCCGGGCCGGGACAGCGCGAGGCAGAGGCGTTCGAGCAGGTCGGCCCGGTTGGCCATGGCGAGCTTGCGGTCGCCGACGCCGAGCGCGCCACGGGCCGGGTGGTCCGCGGCGACGATCATCAGCCGCCCGCTGTCGTTCAGCAGCGGCCTGCGAGCCCGACGGGCAGCGGCCTCCCCGATCGCCTCGGGGTGCCGGGTACGGATCCGGACGAGTTCGCCCACGTCGACACGGGTGCCTGCGGCGCCTTGGCGGGGGGAGGCCGCGGAGACGTGGGGACGGGAGGGCGCGGAGCCCTCACGGGGAGGGGTCGCGGAGCCCTCACGGGGAGGGGTCGCGGAGCCCTGGCCGGGAGCATCCGCGGTGCCTTCACGGGGAGCGGACGCGAGGGCGTCGGAGCGTGCGGGCGCGGAGCCCTCGCGGGGAGCGGGCGCGGTGGAGCCGGTGCCCGAGCCGTCGTCGGGGTGCGTGCCGGTGACGCGGCCGGCCCTCACAGCACCGCTCCGGCGTCGAGCGCGGCGGCCACCTCGTCCGGGGTCGGCATCGCGGAGGAGCACTCCAGGCGGGAGGCGACGATGGCACCGGCCGCGTTGGCGTGCCGCATGATCGTCTCCAGGTCCCAGCCGGCCAGCAGGCCGTGGCAGAGGGAGCCGCCGAAGGCGTCCCCGGCGCCGAGTCCGTTCAGGACGGTGACGGGCAGGGGCGGGACCTCGGCCGACTCACCCTTCTGGTTGACGGCGAGGACCCCCTTGGGTCCTTGCTTGACGACGGCCAGCTCGACCCCGGCGTCCAGCAGGGCGCGGGCGGCGGCATGCGGCTCGCGCACTCCGGTCGCGACCTCCACCTCGTCCAGGTTGCCGACGGCGACGGTGGCGTGGCGCAGGGCCTCGGCGTAGAGGGGGCGGGCGGTGCCGGGGTCCGACCAGAACATGGGGCGCCAGTCGAGATCGAAGACGGTGATGCCCGCCTTGGCCCGGTGGGCGAGGGCAGCGAGGGTCGCCGTACGGCTCGGCTCCTCGCTCAGGCCGGTGCCCGTGACCCAGAAGATCCGGGCCTCGCGAAGGGCGTCCAGGTCCAGCTCGTGGGCGTCGATCTCCAGGTCGGGGGCCTTGGGCTGCCGGTAGAAGTAGAGCGGGAAGTCGTCCGGCGGGAAGACCTCGCAGAAGGTGACGGGGGTCGGCAGGCCGGGGACGGGGGTGACCCAGCGGTCGTCGACGCCGAAGCCGCGCAGCGCCTCGTGGAGGTAGGTGCCGAACGGGTCGTCGCCGGTACGGGTGATCACGGCGGTGTGCCGGCCGAGGCGGGCCGCGGCCACCGCCACGTTCGTCGCCGACCCGCCGAGGAACTTGCCGAAGGACGACACCCGGGCGAGCGGGACACCGGTCTGGAGCGGGTAGAGGTCCACTCCGATCCGCCCCATGGTGATCAGGTCGTAGGCCATCGGCTTCCCTTCGTCATGGCTCTCCCCGGCTTTCTAGTCCCGCATGCCGAGCCATGTCAATGTTTTGTCCAGACATTCGGACTAGTCCCCGCCCCGGACTCCGTTACGAAGCGCCCTATGTGGCTGCTGTGTCACAAAGACCTCCCTCCTGTCACACATGTCACGTGTACGCGGGTTCTCGGTCACATCCGGTCGACAGGGAGGCTCCGCTGGTCACTCAGCGTCGTTCACCAGGCGCAGGTTTGTGATCAGCGCAGCGCCCGGTCCCCCCGGTGGCCCTTCCCGGTCGCCGCCGCGGTGCGCGCGGGGAGGTGCAACGCATGGCCGACCGAAGGCTCTGGTCCTACAAGGAGATCGCGGCGCACATCCGGGTGCAGCCGGACACCGTACGGTCCTACCGCAAGCACGGGCTGCTGCCCCCGCCCGACCACGTCGAGGGCGGCAAGCCCTACTGGTACGCCGACACCGTCCGCGCCTGGGTCGCCTCCCGTCCCGGCAACCGCGGCCGCAGAGAGGACTGACGCGCTCTCGCGGGCACGGTGCCGGGCGGCGGGGAAGCCGGGCGGGAGCGGTGAACGGGCGGTGGGCTCTCAGCTCCAGGGCTCGATGACCGTGACGCCCGCGCCCGGCGCCGTGTCCATCGCCGCGAGGGCCGCCGGAGCCGCGTCGAGCGTGATCGTCCGGGTCACCAGGAGATCCGGACGCAGAACGCCGGCGCGGACCAGGTGCAGCATGCCGGGGTAGGTGTGGGCGGCCATGCCGTGGCTGCCGAGGAGTTCCAGCTCCAGGGCCGTCGCGCGGGCCAGCGGGACCGGGGTGGTGCCGTCGGGCGAGGGCAGCAGGCCGACCTGGACGTGCCGGCCGCGGCGGCGCAGACCGTTCACGGAGGCCGCGCAGGTGGCCGGCGAGCCGAGGGCGTCGAGGGAGAGGTGCGCACCGCCGCCGGTCAGCTCCCGGACGACGGCGGCCGGGTCGGACACCCCGGTCGCGTCCAGGCACTCGGCGGCTCCGAACGTCCGCGCCAGCTCCAGCGCTCGGGGTGACACGTCGACCGCGACCACCCGGGCCCCCGAGGCCGCCGCGATCATCACCGCCGACAGGCCGACCCCGCCGCAGCCGTGCACCGCGACCCACTCCCCGGCCGCCACCCGGCCCTGCTGCACCACGGCCCGGAACGCGGTGGCGAAGCGGCAGCCGAGCGCGGCGGCGGTGGCGTACGTCATGTCGTCCGGCAGCGCGACGAGATTGACGTCGGCGTGGTCGAGCGCGACGTACTCGGCGAAGGAGCCCCAGTGGTGGAACCCGGGCTGGGTCTGCCGCTCGCACACCTGCTGGTCGCCCGCCGCACAGGACGGGCAGCCGCCGCAGGCGCAGACGAACGGCACGGTGACCCGGTCGCCGGGCCGCCAGCCGGTCACCCGCGCGCCCACCGCCTCGACCACACCGGCGAGTTCATGCCCCGGCACGTGCGGCAGCGTGATGTCCGGGTCGTGCCCCATCCAGCCGTGCCAGTCGCTGCGGCAGAGGCCGGTGACCTCGACACGGACGACCACACCGTGGTCCGCGGGCTCCGGGTCGGGTACGTCCCGCACCTCGGCCGGCTTTCCGTACTCCTCGAACATCACGGCTCGCATGCATGCTCCTTTCGGGAACCTGCGCGAAGGCTAGACGCTCCGGGGGCCGCCGGAATGGGTCACCAGTTCCGGTTCGTCGTGGCCGGCGAGGCCGCTCCCCGCGCCGCTGCCGGGCGCTTCCCGCTCGCCCTCGCTCATGCCGAACCGGTCGTGGAAGCGCCGCAGCCACGCCGGCGCCCACCAGGTCGCCCTGCCCGTGAGCCGCATGACGGCCGGGACCAGGAGGCCGCGGACCACCATCGCGTCCATCAGGACCGCGAGCGCGATGCCGAGGCCGAGCATCTTGGTGTCGGTCACCCGGGAGGTGCCGATCGCCACCATGACCACGGCCAGGATGACCGCCGCCGCCGTGATCAGGCCGCCCGTGCGCTGGAGGCCGAGGCGGACCGCTCCCTCGTGGTCGCCCGTGCGGTCGTACTCCTCCTTGACGCGCGAGAGCAGGAAGACGCCGTAGTCCATGGAGAGGCCGAAGGCCACGCAGAACATCAGCACGGGCAGGGTGGTCTCGATGGAGCCGGGGCTGGTGAAGCCGAGCGGGCCTGAGAGGTGGCCGTCCTGGAAGACCCAGACGACCGCGCCGAACATCGCCGTCAGGCTGAGCGCGTTGAGCACCACGGCCTGGAGGGGTATCAGCACGCTGCCGGTGAGGAGGAAGACCAGCAGGAGCGTGACGACGGCGATGAACACGGCCGCCCAGGGCAGGCGCTCCGCTGTCGCGTGCTTGGTGTCCACCAGGACGGCGGCGGTGCCGGTCACCTTGGTGGAGAAGGGGGCGTCCAGCGCGCGCAGGTCGCCGACCAGCCGCTGGGCCGGGTCGCCCACGGCCTCTCCCCCGGGCTGGACCGTGAAGTAGGCGGTGTCGCCCTTGACCAGGGGGCCGTCGACGCGGACCACCTCGGGCAGGGCGGCCATCCGCTGCTTGTAGGCGGCGTACTGGGCGTCGGTGGCCCGGCCCTCGGCGAGGACTTCCAGGCCGCCGCCGGGGCTGCCGGGGAAGCCCTCGCGCAGGTGCTGCTGCACCACGTGGGACTCGGCGGTCGAGGGCAGCTGCCGGTCGTCGGCCGTACCGAACTCGACCCCCAGGAAGGGCAGTCCGAGCAGCACGAGCAGGGCGGTGGTGCCGAGGACGAAGAGGGGGGCGCGGCGCATCACCAGGCCCGCCGTACGCGCCCAGGCGGCGCCTCCCCCGGCCGGCTTCGACGCGCGGCCCCGGCGGAAGAGGCGGCGCAGGTCCAGGGAGTTGACCCGGTGGCCGAGCAGGACCAGCGCGGCCGGGAGCAGGATCAGGGCCGCCGCCGCCGCGAGGAGGACCACGGCGATGCCGGCGTAGGCGAAGGACCGCAGGAAGTACTGCGGGAAGACCATCATGGCGGCCAGGGAGACCGCGACGGTCAGGGCGGAGAAGAGCACGGTGCGGCCGGCCGTGCGCAGGGTCGTGCCCACGGCGGTCGACGGGTCGGCGCCGGCAGACAGTTCCTCGCGGTAGCGGCGGACGATGAACAGGGCGTAGTCGATGGCGAGGCCGAGCCCGAGCGCCGTGGTGAGGTTCAGCGCGAAGACGGAGACGTCGGTGAAGGTGGTCAGGCCGCGCAGCACCGCGTTCGTCCCGAGGATGGCGACGATGCCGATGCCCAGCGGGAGCAGGGCCGCCACCGCGCTGCCGAAGACCATGACCAGCAGCACCAGCGTGATCGGCAGGGCGATCAGTTCGGCGCGGGTGAGGTCCTCCTTGATGACCGTCTGCATCTCGTGCCGCACCGCGACGATGCCGCCGATCCTCACCTCGACCGGGCCGTGCGTGCCCCGGTAGTGCGGGGCGATGCGGTCCAGGGTGCGGCCCATCGCGCTCTCGTCGCCGGTGACGCGGGCGGCGATCAGCGCCTCGTGACCGTCCTCGGCGCGCAGGGCCGGGGCCTGCGCGGGCGCGGCCTGCCAGTAGGAGCCGACGCCGGTGACGCCCGGCTCCCCCGCGAGCCGCGCGGCCAGGGTGCGGGCCTCGGCGGCCACCGCCGGGTCGTCCACCGAGGCGCGGCCCGCGTCGACCAGGAGCAGCAGGTTCGGCTCGGAGGCGGGGAACTCGCGCTCCAGCGCCTTGGTCGCGTACGTCGACTCGGCGGCCGGGTCCTCCCAGCCGCCGCTGCCGAGGCGGTCCGCGACCCCGCTGCCGGCCAGCACGGCGAGCGCGGTGAGCACCAGGGCGACCAGGAGCGACAGGCGTGGCCGGGCGGTGACGAATCGGGTCCAGCCACCGGCCCGGGACGGTTGGGCCCCGGACCGCGGCGCCTTGTTGACATCGGTCATCGTGCGGTGTCCCCTTCACCGTGACCAGCGCTGACGTGTGCGAGCACGGCGGCATGGTCCAGCCATTGCCTAGACTGGCAGACACGAGAGATCGCTCGCGTTTCATCAGAATGCGAGCGACCGCTCGCGTTTGTCAATCGCATTCGGAGAGCTGGGGATAACGCGTGCCCGACACCACGCAGAAGGACGGCACCTCGGAGGCCGCACAGAGGGACGGCACCTCGGAGGCCCGCACCTCGAAGGCCGGCACCCCGGAGGCCCGCGCCTCGAAGGCCGGCGCCCCGGAGAAGGAGCAGGCGCCGCGCCGCCGCCAGGCCCGCGGTGAACGCCGTGTCACCCAGCTGCTCGAAGCCGCCGCCCAGGTCTTCTGCACCACCGGCTACACCGCCGCCAGCACCAACGCCATCGCCCGTGCGGCGGGCGTCTCGCCCGGCACGCTCTACCAGTTCTTCCCGAACAAGGAAGCGATCGCGATCGAGCTGGGCGACCGGCTGATGCACGAGATGCGGGAGGCGTACGGCGAGGCACTGGCTCCCGTCGACCCCGCCACGCCGCTGGAGGAGGCGATCGGCTCGGCCGTCGACCGGTTCATGGCCTTCAACACCGACCATCCGGCCTTCTTCGCGCTGATGCACGGACCCGACGTCCCGGGCCGGATGGCCGAGGCGCACGACCAGCTGCACACGACGGTGATCGGCCGGATCGAGGCCCTGCTCGGCTCGCTCGTGCCCGGCGCCGACCCGGCCGACGTCACCCGCACGGCCCGTGTCTGCCTCGGCATCTACAAGGCCGGCCTGGAGCTGGTCCTGGCCCACCAGGGCGCCGAGCGCGCCGCGTACATCCGGGAGACCAAGGACGTCCTGATCCGCTACCTGGAACCCCTGGTGGGTGACCGGCTCGGCCGCACATGACACGCGACACCGGAAATCCGGGCGCGGGACCCCGCTGAAGTCATACCCCCTAGGGGTATAGTCTGAGAGGAGATGGGGTTCCTCCGCGGCCTCCACGGCCTCCGTGGACCCCACTGGCCCCACATGCCTCGACGAGGAGTAACGACATGACCGCTCAGACCGACACCACGGGCCCCGTCACCACCGTCTACCAGGTGACCGGCATGAGCTGTGGCCACTGCGAGGGCTCCGTCTCCGGCGAGATCTCCCAGATCCCGGGTGTCAGCTCGGTGAAGGCCGTCGCGTCGACCGGCGAGGTGACCGTCGTCTCCGAGGCCCCGCTGGACGAGGAGGCCGTGCGCGCCGCCGTGGACGAGGCCGGTTTCGAGCTGGCCGGCCAGGCCTGAGGAAAACCCTCCGTTTCCCCGACCCGGGCCGTACCGACCAGCTGATACTGGATCCGTACGGCCCGGTCCGATGTCTGGAGTCCGGACATGACCAGCACCACCGCACAAACCGCGAAGACAGCCGCGGCCACGGGCACCACCTCCGAGACCGAGCTGCTCATCGGCGGGATGACCTGCGCCTCCTGCGCCGCCCGGGTGGAGAAGAAGCTCAACCGGATGGACGGCGTCAGCGCCACCGTCAACTTCGCCACCGAGAAGGCCAAGGTCACCTTCGCCGACGGCGTCCGGGTCGCCGACCTGATCGCCACCGTGGAGAAGACCGGCTACACCGCCGAGGAGCCACCGCCGCCCCGGCCCGCGCCCGGAACGGAACCGGCAACCCCCGCACCGGACGCCGAACTGGGCGCCCTGCGCCACCGCCTGTTCGTCTCCGTGCTGCTCGCCGCCCCCGTGGTCCTGCTCTCGATGATCCCGGCGCTCCAGTTCGACAACTGGCAGTGGCTCTCGCTCACCCTCGCCGCGCCGGTCGTCGTCTGGGGCGGCGCCCCCTTCCACCGGGCCGCCTGGACCAACCTCCGGCACGGCGCCGCCACCATGGACACCCTCGTCTCGGTCGGCACGCTGGCCGCGTTCGGCTGGTCGCTGTGGGCCCTGTTCTTCGGCGACGCCGGCATGCCCGGCATGCACGACGAGTTCCGCCTCACCGTCTCCCGCATGGACGGCGCCTCCACGATCTACCTGGAGGTGGCCGCCGGAGTCGTCGCGCTGATCCTGCTCGGCCGCTATCTGGAGGCCCGCTCCAAGCGCCGCGCGGGCGCCGCCCTGAAGGCCCTGATGGAGCTGGGCGCCAAGGACGTGGCGGTGCTGCGGGAGGGCCGCGAGGTACGGATACCGGTGTCGTCCCTGGCCGTCGGCGACCGGTTCGTCGTCCGGCCCGGCGAGAAGATCGCCACCGACGGCACGGTCGTGGAGGGCGTCTCCGCGGTGGACGCCTCCATGCTGACCGGCGAGTCGGTGCCGGTGGACGTCGGCCCCGGCGACCGGGTCACCGGCGCCACGGTCAACGCGGGCGGCCGGCTGGTCGTGGAGGCCACCCGGGTCGGCGCGGACACCCAGCTCGCCCGGATGGCGAAGCTGGTCGAGGACGCGCAGAACGGCAAGGCCGAGGTGCAGCGGCTCGCCGACCGGATCTCCGCCGTCTTCGTCCCCGTGGTCATCCTCATCGCGCTCGGCACGTTCGGCGTCTGGCTGGGCGTCACCGGCGACACGGTGGCCGCGTTCACCGCCGCCGTGGCCGTCCTGATCATCGCCTGCCCCTGCGCGCTGGGCCTGGCCACCCCGACCGCGCTGATGGTCGGCACCGGGCGCGGCGCCCAGCTCGGCATCCTGATCAAGGGCCCCGAGGTGCTGGAGTCCACCCGCCGCGTGGACACGGTCGTCCTGGACAAGACCGGCACGGTCACCACCGGCCGGATGAGCCTCCAGGCCGTGTACGTCGCCGAGGGCGAGGACGAGAAGAAGCTGCTGCGGCTCGCTGGCGCCCTGGAGCACGCCTCCGAGCACCCCGTGGCCCGTGCCGTCGCCGCCGGCGCCGAGGAACGCGCCGGAGCGCTCCCGCGGGTCGAACACTTCGAGAACGTACCCGGTCGGGGCGTGCGCGGGCGCGTGGACGGCCGCGAGGTGGCCGTGGGGCGCCTCTACGACGACCTCCCGCAGGAGTTGGCCCGCGCGGCCCGCGAGGCCGAGCAGGAGGGTCGTACGGCCGTCGTGGCGGGCTGGGACGGGCGGGCCCGCGGGGTCCTCGCCGTCGCCGACGCGGTCAAGCCGACCAGCGCCGAGGCGATCCGCGAGCTGCGGGCGCTGGGGCTGACGCCGGTGCTGCTCACCGGGGACAACCGGACCGTCGCCGAGGCGGTCGCGCGCACGGTCGGCATCGACTCCGCGCACGTCTTCGCCGAGGTGCTGCCCGAGGACAAGGTGGACGTCGTACGCCGGCTCCAGCGCGAGGGGCGGGCCGTGGCCATGGTCGGCGACGGCGTGAACGACGCCGCCGCGCTCGCCACGGCGGACCTGGGCCTGGCCATGGGCACCGGCACGGACGCGGCGATCGAGGCCGGCGACCTGACGCTGGTGCGCGGGGACCTGCGGGTGGCCGCGGACGCGATCCGGCTGTCCCGGCGGACGCTGGCCACCATCAAGGGAAACCTGGTGTGGGCCTTCGGCTACAACGTCGCCGCGCTGCCGCTGGCCGCCGCGGGGCTGCTCAACCCGATGATCGCGGGGGCGGCGATGGCCTTCTCCTCGGTGTTCGTGGTGACCAACAGCCTGCGGCTGCGGACCTTCCGGTAGGGCGGGGGCGATTGCCGGGGCGGATGTCCCGGTCCCCCTGGAGTCCGGCGCGAGCCTCACATAAGCTCTACACAAGGCTCTCGCATCATCCTTACGCTTGAGCCCCGATCGCCGTATCGGGGCTCTTGCGCACTTAAAGGTCATATGCAAGAGACACAGATCACAGTGATGCGAACGTAACCATCGAAGGGGTTCGAGGGTCTAAGTTGGCGATGTCAGCCCAGCGTCTTGGGGGGCGCTGACTGGCATCTGGGGATGTCTTGGGGGACTTCCTCAGAGATGCGTTGCCGGGGCACGCACACCGGGAAGCTTTGAGCGGCCCTTCCGGCGTGCGTTGTCCCGGCAGATCGCACCGCATCACTGGAGCAGGCCGAGTTTTGCTCGTTCTGCTCACAGACAGCGATTCAGGCGCTGTCCTCTCCGAGCGCCCGGCCGGATCCCGTGGGGGGAATCCGCACCGGGACATGGGAAGGCGCCCTGGTCGTCGGCCCGTGGGGGGACCGGCGTCTCAGGGCGCCTTCCGCTTTTTCCGCCTGTACCGCTTTGACGCTCCCGTGTGCCGCTACAGCCCTCCGGCCCATGCGGCTACGGCGCGACCGTCGGGTGCCTGGAGGCTCACCGCACGCCAGGCACCCGCCGAGAAGAACTCAGCGCTCCTCGACCGGCACGAAGTCGCGCTCGACCACGCCCGTGTAGATCTGGCGCGGGCGGCCGATGCGGGAGCCCGGCTCCTTGATCATCTCGGTCCACTGGGCGATCCAGCCCGGCAGGCGGCCGAGGGCGAACAGGACCGTGAACATCTCGGTCGGGAAGCCCATGGCGCGGTAGATCAGACCGGTGTAGAAGTCCACGTTCGGGTACAGCTTGCGCTCGACGAAGTAGTCGTCGGACAGCGCGTGCTCCTCCAGCTTGAGGGCGATGTCGAGGAGCTCGTCCTCCTTGCCCAGCGCGGAGAGCACGTCGTGCGCGGCGGCCTTGATGATCTTGGCGCGGGGGTCGAAGTTCTTGTAGACCCGGTGGCCGAAGCCCATCAGGCGGACACCGTCCTCCTTGTTCTTCACCTTGCGGATGAAGGTGTCGACGTCGGAGCCCGAGTCGCGGATGCCCTCCAGCATCTCCAGCACGGACTGGTTGGCACCGCCGTGCAGCGGGCCCCACAGGGCGCTGATGCCGGCCGAGATCGACGCGAACATGTTGGCCTGCGAGGAACCGACCAGGCGGACCGTGGAGGTCGAACAGTTCTGCTCGTGGTCGGCGTGCAGGATCAGCAGCTTGTCCAGCGCGGCGACGACGACCGGGTCGAGCTCGAACTCCTGCGCCGGCACGGAGAAGGTCATGCGCAGGAAGTTCTCGACGTAACCGAGGTCGTTGCGCGGGTAGACGAACGGGTGGCCGATCGACTTCTTGTAGGCGTACGCCGCGATCGTCGGGAGCTTGGCGAGCAGCCGGATCGTGGAGAGGTCGCGCTGCTTCTCGTCGAACGGGTTGTGGCTGTCCTGGTAGAAGGTGGACAGCGCCGACACGACCGAGGACAGCATGGCCATCGGGTGGGCGTCGCGCGGGAAGCCCTTGTAGAAGTTCTTGACGTCCTCGTGCAGCAGCGTGTGCCGCGTGATGTCGTTCTGGAACGCCGTCAGCTGGTCGACGGTGGGCAGCTCGCCGTTGATCAGCAGGTACGCCACCTCAAGGAAGGTGGAGCGCTCGGCCAGCTGCTCGATGGGGTAGCCGCGGTAGCGGAGGATGCCCGCCTCGCCGTCGAGGTAGGTGATCGCGGATTTGTAGGCGGCGGTGTTGCCGTAGCCGCTGTCCAGAGTCACCAGACCGGTCTGGGCGCGGAGCTTCCCGATGTCGAAGCCCTTGTCACCGACGGTGCTGTCGACCACCGGGTAGGTGTACTCGCCGTCGCCGTACCGCAGTACTACAGAGTTGTCGCTCACGTCTTCCCTCACCGACGTAGTGCCTCATCTTCGAGGTGCCCTGACTGTCTCTACCATCCCCCATTTGGCTCAGGAGAGTGCACTCGGGGTCGACCATTGGGCCTATTGGCGGCACTCAGTGCCGTCAACCTGCTCATCCTGCCCCCTCGAAGGGGCAACCGGAAGTGCTCTGTGACCTTCACGACTCGTTTGATCGATCATTTTCGCCGCAGGCTCGGATTCCGTGCCGCCACCGTGACTTCGGGGCCACCGCCCGTGACTTCGGGGCCCTTTGCCGGGAGCTCAGGCCCCCAGTCTGTAGTCCAGGGCCGTGCACCGCCGCCCGGCCGACACCGTGCGCACCGCCTGCCCGATCGCCCTGCGCGAACCGACGAGAACGACCAGCTGACGGGCCCGGGTGACCGCCGTGTAGAGCAGGTTCCGCTGGAGCATCATCCATGCTCCCGTGGTGACGGGAATCACCACGGCGGGATATTCACTGCCCTGTGAGCGGTGGATGGTCACCGCGTACGCGTGGGCCAGTTCGTCCAGTTCGTCGAATTCGTACGGAACCTCCTCGTCCTCGTCCGTCAGCACGGTCAGGCGCTGTTCCACCGGATCGAGCGAGGTGACGACACCCACGGTGCCGTTGAAGACACCGTTCTTCCCTTTCTCGTAATTGTTGCGAATCTGGGTGACCTTGTCGCCGACGCGGAAGACCCGGCCACCGAACCGCTTCTCCGGCAGATCGGGTCGCCCGGGCGTGATGGCCTGCTGGAGCAGCCCGTTGAGCGTGCCCGCACCGGCCGGCCCCCGGTGCATCGGCGCGAGCACCTGCACGTCCCGGCGCGGGTCCAGCCCGAACTTGGCCGGAATCCGCCGCGCGGCCACATCCACGGTGAGCCGGCCGGCGGCCTCCGTGTCGTCCTCCACGAAGAGGAAGAAGTCCTTCAGCCCGTCGGTGAGCGGATGCTGCCCCGCGTTGATGCGGTGCGCGTTGGTGACGACACCGGACTGCTGGGCCTGCCGGAAGACCCGGGTGAGCCGGACGGCCGGGACGGGACTGCCGTCGGCGAGCAGATCGCGGAGGACCTCCCCCGCGCCCACGCTGGGCAACTGGTCCACGTCCCCCACGAAGAGCAGATGGGCCCCCGGCGGTACGGCCTTCACGAGCTTGTTGGCGAGCAGCAGGTCCAGCATGGACGCCTCGTCCACGACCACCAGGTCGGCATCGAGCGGCCGGTCCCGGTCGTAGGCGGCGTCCCCGCCGGGCTTCAGCTCCAGCAGCCGGTGCACGGTGGATGCCTCGGCTCCGGTCAGCTCGGCCAGCCGCTTGGCGGCCCGTCCGGTCGGGGCGGCGAGCAGCACCTTGGCACGCCGGGCCCGGGCCAGCTCCACGATCGAGCGCACGGTGAACGACTTGCCGCAGCCGGGCCCGCCGGTGAGGACCGCGACCTTCTCGGTCAGCGCGAGCTTCACCGCCGCCTCCTGCTCGGGCGCGAGGTCGGCGCCGGTACGGGATCCCAGCCACCCGAGCGCCTTGCCCCAGTCCACGTCCCGGAACCCCGGCATCCGGTCCTGGTCCGTGCGCAGGAGCCGCAGCAGTTGGGCGGAGAGGGAGAGTTCGGCGCGGTGGAAGGGGACGAGGTACACGGCGCTGACGGGCTCGTCGCCGCCGCCCTCGGGTCCGGGCACCTTCTCCCGGACGACCCCCGGATCGCCTCCGTCCTCCGGTACCCGGCCCAGCTCGCCCAGGCACTCGATGACCAGCCCGGTGTCCACCTGGAGCAGCTTCACGGCATCGGCGATCAGCCGCTCCTCCGGCAGGAAGCAGTGCCCCTGGTCGGCGGACTGCGACAGCGCGTACTGCAAGCCGGCCTTCACGCGCTCGGGACTGTCGTGCGGGATCCCGACCGACTGGGCGATCTTGTCGGCGGTGAGGAAGCCGATGCCCCAGACGTCGGCGGCGAGCTGGTAGGGGCGTTCCTTCACGACGGAGATCGACGCGTCGCCGTACTTCTTGTAGATCCGCACGGCGATGGAGGTGGACACCTCGACGGTCTGGAGGAAGAGCATGACCTCCTTGATGGCCTTCTGCTCGTCCCAGGCGTCGGCGATCTTCTTGGTGCGTTTGGGGCCGAGGCCGGGGACCTCGACGAGGCGCTTGGGCTCCTCCTCGATGATCCTCAGGGTGTCGACGCCGAAGTGCTGGGTGATGCGGTCGGCGAAGACCGGCCCGATGCCCTTGACCAGCCCGGACCCCAGATAGCGCCGGATGCCCTGGACGGTGGCCGGCAGCACGGTCGTGTAGTTCTCCACGTGGAACTGTCTGCCGTACTGCGGGTGCGATCCCCAGCGGCCCTCCATCCGGAGGGATTCACCGACCTGGGCGCCGAGGAGCGCGCCGACCACCGTGAGGAGATCCGCGGCGCCTCTGCCGGTGTCGACCCGGGCCACCGTGTACCCGTTCTCCTCGTTGGCGTACGTGATCCGCTCCAGCACGCCTTCGACCACGGCAAGACGCCGTTCGCCGGTCTGGGTCCCCGCCTGTTGAGCCATGATCCGACGGTACCGGTGAGGTCTGACAGCGGCCCACTGGTACCGTCCCTGCCCATGACCGACGCCGAGGGGAACGGGGCCGCCGCCCAGGAGTTGCGGGACCGCGTCGAGGCGGCTGCCGCGGGGACGCCGTACCGCTTGCAGGGGACGGCGGACGGCTTCGACCTGACCGTCGACGTCCGTACCCCGCAGTGGCGGGAGCTCCTGACCCGGCACCGCGTCGCTCAGGTCCACACCTACCGGGTCGCGCTCCGCCCGCGGGAGAAGCGCTTCACGCTGACCGACGTCGTCCGCACCGTCGAGTACGAGGCGGGCCCGGGCGGGGTCCGGCTGGGCAGGACCGTGTCCGTCGGCCGGAGCGTGTACGTCACCAGGACGTGGAGCCCGGGCGGCACACCGGAGTACTCCTTCTCCTCCGCCGAGGGCCACCGCCTGATCCGTGGCGCGGCCCGGGAGCTGGGCTGGCGGGAGGTCCGGCCCACGAGCGTGAAGATCGCCATGGCCTTCGGCATCCTCGGCGGCGTCGGTGCCCTGGGCACGTTGATCGCCCTCGCCGCCGTGTTCTGGCTCTGAACGGTCAACTCGCCCACGAGCGCCGGGATTCGGGGCTCCGGACCGGCGCACTACGGCGGACCCGTGATCCGCGTGCACTTCTACCAGGCGGGCCGCCGGGCCGACCACACGGAGGCGTTCTGGGTGAAGTCGGCCGGTGTGCCGGACCACGGCTCTCCCTGGCCGCGCTCAGAGGGGGTTGAGGCGGGCCTTGAGCAGGCAGAACTCATTGCCCTCGGGGTCGGCGAGAACGTGCCAGGACTCCTCGCCGGTCTGACCGATGTCGGCCGGACGCGCCCCGAGCTCCACGAGGCGTTCGAGTTCGGCGTCCTGATCACGGTCGGTGGCGTTGACGTCGATGTGCAGCCGCGGCTTCCCCGGCTCCGGCTCGGCCCTGCGGCTGAGGAAGAGCGTCGGCTGCGCGCCGCCGAACCCTTCCCGCGGCCCGATCTCGATGCTGCCGTCCTCCTCGCGTCCCAGCACCACGAAGTCCAGGACCTCGCACCAGAACCGCGCCAGCACCTCGGGTTCGCGGCAACCGAGCACGAGCTCACTGATACGACATGCCATGGAAGGAACCTGCTCTCAGCGTGGGACGACCGGTGCGGCCACGTGAACCGGATGGGCTCGGCCCGGCGGCGCGGCGGGAACACGCCGAGACCGTACCGGGCGGGGCGAGGAGGTGCGAAGGGTTTTGGGGCCTGAGGGTGGAGGTGGGGGTGCTGGTCCTTCTTCAGGGCTTCGAGGCAGGTGGCGAAGGCGGGGCTGGGGCTGGTGACGGCCTGTGCGCAGTGCTGGGGTGGCAGCCGTCGGCGTGGTTCGGGGACCGGGGGAAGTGCGCGTGGTGCGAACTTATGGCGGGCCGGCTCGTTGATCACGTCGTATGAAAGGAGAGCTGATGGTCGGCTCGTCGCATGAGGCGTTGCACCGGATCTTCCAGAAGGATCCGGCGTTGCTGACGCGGGCGTTACAGCGGGTGCTGGATGTGCCGTTCCCGGAGCCGCGGGAGATCGCGGCGCTGAACGTGGACCTGACGGAGATCGAGCCGGTCGAACGCCGGGTGGACACGTTGCTGCGGGCGGAGACGGATCAGGGCACGTATCTGCTGGTGGTGGAGTCACAGGGGAAGGTGGACGAGCGTAAGCGGGGCAGCTGGCCGTACTACCTGTCGTACCTGTACGAGAAGTACCGGTGCGAGCCGGTGCTGATCGTGATCACGCAGAGCAGTGCTACGGCGAAGTGGGCCTCGCGTCCGATCCGGTTCGGGTTCTCGGGGTGGGACTCGTTGACGGTGCGTCCGCTGGTGCTGGGTCCGGACAACGTGCCGGTGATCGCGGACGAGCGGCAGGCCGAGCGGGACGTCCCCCTTGCGGTGCTGTCGGCGATGACACACGGGCGTGGGCCGGGGGCGGCGGCCATACTGGAATCCCTGGCATCCGCCCTGCGGACCATCGACCCCGACAGTGCCGCGGTCTTCGTGCAGTTCGTCGACTCATGCCTGGCCGATCCCCAGGCGAAGCAGATGTGGAGGGATTTGATGACGGCGATCCAGTACTTCTGGCGACACCCGCTGGCCGAGCAGGTACGGGAAGAAGGACGGGAGCAGGGCCTGGAGGAGGGCTTGGAGCAGGGGCTGGAACAAGGCCGGGCGGAGGCCAAGGCCGAGATGGTGCTGCACATCCTGGAATGGCGTGGCGTCCTCGTGCCGGAAGCCGTCCGCGAACGGGTGAACGCCTGCACAGACCTCGACCAGTTGGAGACCTGGGCCCAGCGAGCCGTTCACGCGGCGGACGCCACGGAGTTGTTCACCGAGGAGTGAGCAAGTAGCCCTTGGGCCGCGGAAGCGGTGGCCCAGCCCGGCACCGGGCCCTCGGGTCGGCTGCGTCCGCATCGTCGGCAGGGGTGCGCGGTCGGGCCTCGGCGGTTTACGGCCACTTGCGGGCCGCTGTCGATCCGGCCACGTCCCGTTCGACGTCATGATGTGCGGCGCCTCGCTGCACGATGACGCGACGGGACTGACGAGGACACACGTGGATCAACTGCTGAGAGTCATGAACTTCAACGTGTCGATTGACGGAATCGGTGCCGGTGAGTACCAGAGTCTTGAGCGGCCGTTCGGGCACGACCATCCCGAGAGGCTGTTCGCCTGGGCCGGAGCCACGGCGAGCTGGCCCATGCGCACGGATCCCGGGGGGAGCCGGGGCCTCGACGACTACTTCACGCGGGACTTCGCACGCGACATCGGCGCCGAGATCATGGGCCGCAACAAGTTCGGGCCCCAGCGTGGGCCCTGGCAGGACCATGACTGGCGCGGCTGGTGGGGGGTGGAGCCCCCGTTCCGCACCCCGGTGTTCGTCATGACCCACCACACGCGTCCGTCGTTCACGCTCCGCGACACCACGTTCCATTTCGTCGACGGCGACCCGGCCACGGTCCTCGAACGGGCGCGGGAGGCGGCGCAGGGCAAGGACGTCCGGCTCGGCGGCGGGGTCACCACCATCCGGCAGTTCCTTGATGCCGGCCTCGTCGACACCATGCATGTGGCGGTCTCGCCGGTGAAGCTCGGGTCCGGACTGCGGCTGTGGGAGTCCCCCGATGACCTGCTCGACCGGTTCCACCTGGACGTCGTGCCCAGCCCGAGTGGTGTGACGCACCACCTGTTCTGGCGAAGGTGACGCGAGGGACCATCCAAGTTCAGGCCGCGGGAGTGAGGGGGCGTCCGCCCCAGCGGATGCCCTTCTCGCCGCGGATGCGGGCGCGTTCCGTGCGCTCGGCGGCCGGGACGTCGCGGTGGCGGGCGTTGGTGTTGCACCAGCGCAGACCGTGAACTGCCTCAGCGGTCCGGACGGCCTCCCGCCCGCCGAGGGGCCAGGCAGGCCAGGCCGATCTCGTTGAACCGCTGGATCACTTCGCGGACGGTGTCCTCGTCGGCCCGCACCAGTTGGGCGATACCGGCACCCGGTTCCCGCCGACCGAGGCCAGCAGCGTCATCGCGCGCCGGTGGCGCACCGAACTGGTGCGGCCCACGACCACCGACCCGGCGAAACCGTGCGGTCGGAGCACTAGCGGCGGTGGCGGGGTTTGTCCTGGCGCGGGGGGAGCGTCAGGGTGATTTGACGGACCAGTTGCTGGAAGCATGCCAGGGACGCGCATGCGGGGAGGGCGGCGCCGGCGATACCTGTGATCGTTCGGTCGGCCTGGGCCACGCACAGCATCATCGCGACGGATGAGAACAGCAGGACGATGAACCACGAGTGCAGGGCCCGGCGCTGGTGCAAGGCACTGCGCAGGATGGAGAGGGAAGCCACCATCCAGGGGCCGTACACGAGAATGGGCCACCAGGCGATCATCTCGCCGCTCGTGCTCGACGTGATGTTCCGCAGTGGCCCGTAAGCCGCCATTCCGCCGAATACGCTGACCATCGCCACGATGACAGAAACGAATGCGGCGATCACGAAGCTGCCGGTCTGCATCCATTTGACGTGGATTTTTCGAACCCGGCTCTTGCGGTGTCCGGCCCCGGCGGAAGGGCGCCGGATGGGCGGCAGCTGTGCGGTGATCCGGGCCAGGTTCTCCATCGGGTCGGCGTAGTCGGGTGCCGGTTCGCCGCGAGGGGGCGGGACCACGGTCGGCTGCTCGGCCGGAACGGCCTCCTGGAGGAGGTAGGCGAGTTCCTCGGCCGGGTCCCAGCCCGAGTCGGGGGGCACCAGGAGGGCCGCTGAGTCCAGGGCGTCGACGGGGCTGCCGTGCCAGACGGTACCCACCGTGTAGGGGGGTGTGTCCGCGTACCGTTCACGCCGGGCGAAGGGGGAACCCGCATAGTCGTGATTCATGAAGATCCGCCCCCGTCACACGCGATCCGCGCGACAGTCAGAGTTTGCCTGGTCGGTCCATCGTTGATTAAGTTCCTCCTGAACCGCTTCCAACAGCGTGAGGAACTCGCGGAGCAGCGACTCGGTGGCCTGGGGTTCGACGCGCACGCCGTCCCCGCGCAAGGTGCCACGCGCCTCCAGCGAGCGTGCAACACCGGGTGTGTAAATATACCTTCCCACCGTCGCCACACGACTCGCAGACAGACTGTCTTTCCTCGCGTCGCGGTGAGGCAAGCCATGGAACCTTGCTGTCGTCATATTCGAGCTAACGCCGCCCCCTCTCCTCCAGATGCGCGGCAAATGAGTGAACATGACGCAGGGAAAACATTGGAAGTGCGTTTTTTCATTTGTGTCATTCGCTTTTCAGTGGCCCGTTTATGGGTCGAGTGGTTTGTATTCTGAGAACCCTTCCGGTCTGATCGTCCGCCCCGTCGCCGGCGGTCCGTCCGGCGCCGGGGCGGACGGCCCCCTCGCACACCCCCGGTCACGATTGGGTCTCGGCCGCCCGGCACCCCTTGCCTCCGACCCGTGTAATCGATTCCAATCCTCCCTACGGCAGGGATGTAATCGATTCCACGATCCACGAGGAGGTGGGGCCGGCGATGGCGAGCATCAAGGATGTGGCCGCTGCGGCGGGTGTGTCCGTGGCCACCGTGTCGCGCGCGCTGAACGGGCATCCGTCCGTCAGTGCCGACGCGCGGGCACGGGTGATGGAGGCCGTGGACGCCCTGGGCTACCGGCCCAACGCCGTCGCCCGCTCCCTCCGGACGGATCAGACCCGTACCCTCGGGCTGGTCATCAGCGACGTGCTGAATCCTTACTTCACCGAGCTGGCCCGTTCCGTCGAGGAAGAGGCCCGCGCGCTCGGCTACAGCGTGATCATCGGGAACGCCGACGAGCGGCCCGAGCTCCAGGACCATCACGTACGGACCCTGCTCGACCGGCGGATCGACGGGCTGCTCGTCTCCCCCACCGACGGCGGTTCGCCCTTGATGCTGGACGCCGCCCGGGCGGGGACGCCGATGGTGTTCGTCGACCGGTGGATCCCGGGCGTGGACGTTCCGGTGGTCCGCGCGGACGGGCAGGCCGCCGTACGGGACCTCGTCGCCCATCTGTGCCGGCTCGGGCACCGCAGGCTCGCCATCATCGCCGGGCCCGCCGCCACCACCACCGGCAGTGAGCGTGTGGAGGCGTTCCGGGCCGCGCTCGCCGAGTACGGGCTCTCGCTCCCGGACGTCTACATCGGGCAGGGCGACTTCCAGGCGGAGAGCGGGCGGCGGGTCACCGAAGGGTTCCTCGATCTGCCGGAGCCGCCCGAGGTCGTCTTCGCCGCCGACAACCTGATGGCGCTCGGCGCCCTGGACGCCGTACGGGCGCGCGGGCTGCGCGTGCCCGACGACATCGCGCTGGCCGCGTTCGACGACATCCCGTGGTTCGTGCACACCGATCCGCCGGTCACCGCCATCGCCCAGCCGACCGGTGAGCTGGGTCGGGCCGCCGTACGGGCCCTGGTCGACCGGATCGAGGGGCGCACCCCGCGCTCCGTCACCCTGCCCGCACGGCTCGTCGTACGCCGCTCCTGCGGAGAGACGCACGTGCCCTCCCAGACCCCCGCACCCCCCACGCAGTCCCCCTCCCCAGTGCAAAGGAGCACGTCGTGAGCAACCCGGACGAGTTGCTGCGCATCGAGGGCATACGCAAGACCTTCCCCGGCGTGGTCGCGCTCGACGGCGTCGACTTCGACCTGCGCCGGGGTGAGGTCCATGTACTGCTCGGTGAGAACGGCGCCGGCAAGAGCACCCTCATCAAGATGCTCTCCGGTGCCTACACCCCCGATGCCGGCCGGATCCTCGTAGGCGGTGAGGAGGTGCGCATCCATGGTGCGCAGGACTCCGAGCGCCTCGGGATCGCCACCATCTACCAGGAGTTCAACCTCGTTCCCGATCTGACCGTCGCCGAGAACATCTTCCTGGGCCGGCAGCCGCGCCGGTTCGGGATGATCGACCGGAAGCGGATGGAGGCGGAGGCCGCGACGCTGCTGGAGCGTGTCGGGGTCGATGTCTCGCCCCGGGCCCGCGTGCGGGAACTCGGCATCGCGCGGCTCCAGATGGTCGAGATCGCCAAGGCGCTCAGCCTGGACGCGCGCGTGCTCATCATGGACGAGCCGACCGCCGTGCTCACCTCGGAGGAGGTGGAGAAGCTCTTCGCCATCGTGCGGTCGCTGCGCGAGGACGGCGTGGGAATCGTCTTCATCACCCACCACCTGGAGGAGATCGCCGCCCTGGGGGACCGGGTGACCGTCATCCGGGACGGGCGCAGTGTCGGGCAGGTGCCCGCCTCGACGCCCGAGGACGAGCTCGTACGGCTGATGGTGGGGCGCTCCATCGAGCAGCAGTACCCGCGTCAGCGTCCGGAGCAGGGCGCCGCGCTGCTGTCCGTCGAGGGGCTGGGCCGTGACGGCGTGTTCCACGACGTGAGCTTCGAGGTGCACGCCGGCGAGGTCGTCGGTATCGCGGGGCTCGTGGGGGCCGGCCGTACGGAGGTCGTCCGGGCGGTGTTCGGCGCCGACCCGTACGACCACGGGGTCGTGCGGGTCTCCGGTGCCGAGCTCAAGCGGCACGACGTGAACGCGGCGATGGCGGCCGGGATCGGGCTGGTGCCGGAGGACCGCAAGGGCCAGGGACTGGTGCTGGACGCCTCCGTCGCGGAGAACCTGGGGCTGGTGACCCTACGGTCGGCCACCCGGGCCGGGCTGGTGGACCGCAAGGCGCAGTACTCCGCCGCCGAGCGGATCGCCGGGCAGCTGGGCGTGCGCATGGCGGGCCTCGGGCAGCATGTGCGGACCCTGTCCGGCGGCAACCAGCAGAAGGTCGTCATCGGCAAGTGGCTGCTGGCCGACACCAAGGTGCTGATCCTGGACGAGCCGACGCGCGGTATCGACGTCGGCGCCAAGGTCGAGATCTACCAGCTGATCAACGAGCTGACGGCCGCCGGTGCCGCCGTGCTGATGATCTCCAGCGATCTGCCGGAGGTGCTCGGCATGAGCGACCGGGTGCTGGTGATGGCCCAGGGCCGGATCGCCGGTGAACTCCCGGCCGACGAGGCCACCCAGGACGCCGTCATGGCGCTCGCCGTCTCCACCCCGACCGCCGGCTCGGACTCCGCCACCGGCTCCACCCCCCTCACCGACAAGGAGGCCACCCGTGGCCACTGACACGCTCAAGAGGCCGGCGGGCGCGAGTGGCGCCCCGGGCGGCCTGCGCCGACTGCTCCTCGACAACGGCGCGCTCACCGCGCTGATCGTCCTGGTCATCGCCCTGTCGGCGCTGTCCGGCGACTTCCTGACGACGGACAACCTGCTCAACATCGGCGTCCAGGCGGCCGTGACGGCGATCCTCGCCTTCGGCGTGACCTTCGTGATCGTCTCGGCGGGCATCGACCTGTCGGTCGGCTCGGTGGCCGCGTTGTCGGCGACCGTGCTGGCCTGGAGCGCCACCTCCCACGGGGTGCCCGTGGTGCTCGCGGTGCTGATGGCGGTCGCCACCGGCAT
This sequence comes from Streptomyces olivaceoviridis, assembly GCF_014650115.1. Lineage (GTDB taxonomy): Bacteria > Actinomycetota > Actinomycetes > Streptomycetales > Streptomycetaceae > Streptomyces > Streptomyces olivaceoviridis. The sequence goes on from NZ_BMUI01000001.1 coordinate 593,056, forward strand.
CGTCGCCGGTCTGGTGAACGGTTTCCTCATCGCCTACGGCAAGCTGCCGCCGTTCATCGCGACGCTGGCCATGCTGTCGGTGGGCCGCGGTCTCGCCCTGGTGATCTCGCAGGGCTCCCCCATCGCCTTCCCGGACTCGGTCTCCCACCTCGGGGACACCCTCGGCGGCTGGCTGCCGGTGCCGGTGCTGGTCATGGTGGTGATGGGACTCATCGCCGCGTTCGTGCTGGGGCGGACGTACATCGGCCGGTCCATGTACGCGATCGGCGGCAACGAGGAGGCCGCGCGGCTGTCCGGTCTCCGGGTGCAGCGGCAGAAGCTCGCGATCTACGCCCTGTCCGGGCTGTTCGCCGCCGCGGCGGGCATCGTGCTCGCCTCCCGGCTGTCCTCGGCGCAGCCGCAGGCCGCCGACGGTTACGAGCTGGACGCCATCGCGGCGGTCGTCATCGGCGGCGCCTCGCTGGCGGGCGGCACCGGCAAGGCGTCCGGCACGCTGATCGGCGCGCTGATCCTGGCGGTGCTCCGCAACGGTCTCAACCTGCTCTCGGTCTCCGCGTTCTGGCAGCAGGTCGTGATCGGTGTCGTGATCGCGCTGGCGGTGCTGCTGGACACCGTCCGCCGCAAGGCCGGGGCGACCCCGGTGGCCGCCGGCACGGGCGGGCCGAAGGGCAAGCAGGCAGCCACGTACGCGCTCGCCGCCGTGGTCACCGTCGCCATCGTCGGCGCGACCTCCTTCCTGCACGGCGGTTCCTCGTCGTCCACGACCCCGAAGATGGGGCTGTCCCTGTCCACGCTCAACAACCCCTTCTTCGTGCAGATCCGGTCGGGTGCCCAGGCCGAGGCGAAGAAGCTGGGTGTGGACCTGACCGTCACCGACGCCCAGAACGACGCCTCGCAGCAGGCCAACCAGCTCCAGAACTTCACCAGTTCGGGCCTGGGCGCGATCATCGTCAACCCGGTGGACTCGGACGCGGCGAGCAACTCCGTGAAGGCCGCCGACAAGGCGAAGATCCCGGTCATCGCCGTGGACCGCGGTGTCAACCACGCGTCCGTGGACACGCTGGTGGCCTCCGACAACGTCGCCGGTGGTGAGCTGGCCGCGAAGACCATCGCCGAGAAGCTGGGCGGCAAGGGCAAGATCGTCATCCTCCAGGGCCAGGCGGGCACGTCGGCGGCCCGGGAGCGGGCGGCCGGGTTCGCCCAGGGCCTCAAGGCCTACCCGGGCATCCAGGTGCTGGCGCAGCAGCCCGCCGACTTCGACCGCACCAAGGGCCTCGACGTGATGTCGAACCTGCTCCAGGCCCACCCGGACGTGCAGGGCGTCATCGCCGCCAACGACGAGATGGCTCTGGGCGCGATCAAGGCGCTCGGCTCCAAGGCCGGCAAGTCCGTGCAGGTGGTCGGCTTCGACGGCACCCCGGACGGCCTGACCGCGGTCAAGAACGGCACGCTGTACGCGTCCGTCGCCCAGCAGCCCTCGCAGCTGGGGAAGATCGCCGTGGACAACGCCCTCAAGGCGGTCAAGGGCGACAAGGTGGACCCGACGGTGAAGGTGCCGGTGAAGGTGGTCACCAAGGACAACGTGGCCGGCTTCACCGGCTGACAACAGGCGATTCGGGCGGGCGGCCCCGGGCACTTCCGGGGCCGGCCCGCCTGGCGTCATCTCTCAGGGGAGTCAACTGATGTACGACTACGACCTTCTGGTCGTGGGATCGGCCAATGCCGACCTGGTGATCGGTGTCGAGCGGCGGCCGGCCGCCGGCGAGACGGTGCTCGGCGGCGATCTGGCCGTGCACCCGGGCGGCAAGGGCGCCAACCAGGCGGTCGCCGCGGCCCGGCTCGGTGCCGCCACGGCCCTGCTGGCGCGGGTCGGCGACGACGGCCACGGCCGGCTGCTGCTCGACTCCCTGCGCGAGGCCGGGGTCGACACGGTGGGCGTGCTGGTGGGCGGGGCCCCGACGGGGGTCGCGCTGATCACCGTCGACCCGTCCGGCGACAACAGCATCGTGGTGTCGCCGGGCGCCAACTCCCGCCTGCTGCCGGCGGACGTCCGGGCTGCGGCGGGCGTCCTGCGCGCCTCCCGGGTGGTGTCGGCGCAGCTGGAGATCCCGCTGGAGACGGTCGTGGAGGTCGTACGGAACCTGGCGCCGGGCAGTCGCTTCGTGCTGAACCCGTCGCCGCCGCGCGAGCTGCCCGCGGAGGTGCTGGCGGCGTGTGACCCGCTGATCCTCAACGAGCACGAGGCACGGGTGGTCCTCGGGGACGCCTGCGCGAGCGACGATCCCGAGGACTGGGCCCGGCTGCTGCTGGCCAGGGGTCCCCGCTCGGTGGTGGTGACGCTGGGCGCGGAGGGGGCGCTGGTGGCCGACGGCTCGGGGGCGACCCGGGTGCCGTCGGTGACGGTGGACGCGGTGGACACCACGGGTGCCGGGGACGCGTTCACGGCCGCCCTGGCCTGGAAGCTCGGTTCCGGTGCGGACCTGGCGGACGCGGCGGCCTACGCGGCCCGCGTCGGCGCGGCGGCCGTGACCAGGCGGGGCGCGCAGGAGTCGTACCCGACGGCGGAGGAGGTCGAGGCCCTGTGAAGAAGGCGGGGATCCTCAATCGTCATCTCTCCGGCGCCCTGGCCGAACTGGGCCACGGGCACGGGGTGCTGGTCTGCGACGCGGGCATGCCGATACCCGACGGCCCCCGGGTGGTGGACCTGGCCTTCCGCGCCGGTGTGCCGTCCTTCGCCGAGGTGCTGGACGGCCTGCTGGCCGAGCTGGTGGTGGAGGGCGCCACGGCGGCCCAGGAGGTGCGGACGGCCAATCCGGCGGCGGCCGGGCTGCTTCAGGCCCGCTTCCCCGAGCTGTCCCTCGTCTCGCACGAGCGGCTGAAGGAGCTGTCGGCCGGGGCCCGGCTGATCGTCCGCACCGGCGAGGCCCGGCCGTACGCGAACGTCCTGCTGCGCTGCGGGGTGTTCTTCTAGGGCGAGGAAGGCCGGAGCCCAGGGCGGGGACGGCCGGAACGTTTCGAGGGGGCGTCCCCGGCCCAGTAGGCCGGGGACGCCCCCTCGGCGTTCCCCTCCCCTGCCGGAACCCGACCCTCCCCCCGGGGTCCCCCGTGGTTCCGACGACGGTTACGACACGGCAGGCGGCGGAATGGTTGCACCCGGTTCTGGGAATTCCTCCGCGGGGTCCGCTAGCGGATCACGTGCTCCACGAACCGCCGCGCCGTCTCCGCCAGCACCTCGCGCCCGTCCCGTGCCCACAGCCGCTCGTTGAACAGCTCGACCTCGATGGGGCCGGTGTACCCGGCGGCCTCCACCCATCTCCTCCACTCCCGCATGTCGACCGCTCCGTCGCCGAGCTGACCGCGCCCGTTGAGGACGCCCTCGGGCAGGGGGGTGGTCCAGTCGGCGAGCTGGAAGGTGTGGATGCGGCCCGCCGCGCCCGCGCGGGCGATCTGCGCGGGCGCCTGGTCGTCCCACCAGACGTGGTACGTGTCCACGGCCACCCCGACCTGGTGCGCGGGGAAGCGTTCGGCGAGGTCCAGGGCCTGGGCGAGGGTGGAGACCACACAGCGGTCGGACGCGTACATCGGGTGCAGCGGCTCGATGGCGAGACGTACGCCGCGCTCGGCCGCGTAGGGGGCGAGGACGGCCAGCGCGTCGGCGATGCGCTCCCGGGCGCCGCGCAGGTCCCTGCTGCCGGCGGGGAGTCCGCCGGAGACCAGGACCAGGGTGTCGGTGCCGAGGGTGGCGGCCTCGTCGATCGCCGCGTGGTTGTCGCCCAGCGCCTCGGCCCGCTCGACGGGGTCGGTCGCGGTGAGGAAGCCGCCCCGGCACAGCGTCGTCACCGTCAGGCCCGCGTCCCCCACCAGCTTGGCCGCGGCCTGAACGCCGTACCGCCGCACCGGCTCCCGCCACAGGCCGACCCCGGGGACGCCCAGCGCGACACAGGCGTCGACCAGGTCCGGGAGGGACAGCTGCCTGACCGTCATCTGGTTGACGGAGAAGCGCGCGAGTTCCGCCGTGCTCACTGGTCCACCCCGTACAGCGACAGAAGGGACTTCATCCGTTCCTCCGCGAGCTTCGGGGCCGGGAACAGGCCGAGGCCGTCGGCGAGTTCGTAGGCGCGGGCGAGGTGCGGCAAAGAGCGGGCCGACTGGAGGCCGCCGACCATGGCGAAGTGGCTCTGGTGGCCGGCGAGCCAGGCGAGGAACACCACCCCCGTCTTGTAGAAGCGGGTGGGCGGCTGGAACAGGTGGCGGGACAACTCCGCCGTGGGGTCGAGGAGTTCGCGGAAGCCCTGGACGTCACCCGTGTCCAGGACCCGTACCGCCCCGGCCGCGAGCGGGCCCAGCGGGTCGAAGATACCGAGCAGGGCGTGGCTGAAGCCCTGGTCGTCGCCCGCGATCAGCTCCGGGTAGTGGAAGTCGTCGCCGGTGTAGCAGCGCACGCCCCGCGGCAGCCGTCGTCTGAGGCCGACCTCGCGCCGCGCGTCCAGCAGCGAGATCTTGACGCCGTCGACCTTGTCGGGGTGTGCGGCGATCACCTCCAGGAAGGTGCCGGTGGCCGCGTCCAGGTCGGACGAGCCCCAGTAGCCCTCCAGGGCCGGGTCGAACATCGGGCCGAGCCAGTGCAGGACCACCGGTTCGGCGGCCTGGCGCAGGAGGTGGCCGTAGACCTCCAGGTAGTCCTCGGGGCCCTGCGCCGTCGCGGCCAGCGCCCGGGACGCCATGAGGACGGCCTGGGCGCCCGCCTCCTCCACGACCGCGAACTGCTCCTCGTACGCGGCCCGGATCCGGGCGAGGGTGCCCCCGGCGAGCTGGTCCGTGCCGACACCGCAGGCGATACGGCCGCCGACCGCGCGCGCCTCCGCGGCGCTGCGCCGGATCAGTTCGGCGGCGCCCGCCCAGTCCAGGCCCATCCCGCGCTGGGCGGTGTCCATCGCCTCGGCGACACCGAGCCCGTGCGACCACAGGTGGCGGCGGAAGGCGAGGGTGGCGTCCCAGTCGATCGCGGCGGGCGCGTCGGGCGAGACGTCGGCGAACGGGTCGGCGACGACATGGGCCGCCGAGAAGACCGTGCGGGAGCTGAAGGGGGTGCCGGGGGCGAGGGAGAGGGGTGCGGTGCGCGGCTCGTACGTGCGCAGGGTGCCGTCCGCCGCGGGGAGTCGGATGGTCACAGGGAGATCTCCGGTACGACGATGCGGCGGCCCTCGGCGGAGGACTTCAGGCCCAGTTCGGCGAGTTGGACACCCCGGGCGCCGGCCAGCAGGTCCCAGTGGTAGGGGGCGTCGGCGTAGACGTGTGTGAGGAACAGCTCCCACTGGGCCTTGAAGCCGTTGTCGAACTCGGCGTTGTCGGGGACCTCCTGCCACTGGTCGCGGAAGACCTCGGTGGCGGGGACGTCCGGGTTCCACACCGGCTTGGGGGTGGCGCTGCGGTGCTGGACACGGCATCCGCGCAGGCCGGCGACGGCCGAGCCCTCGGTGCCGTCGACCTGGAACTCGACCAGTTCGTCGCGGTGGACGCGGACCGCCCAGGAGGAGTTGATCTGGGCGACGGCGCCGCCTTCGAGTTCGAAGACGCCGTAGGCGGCGTCGTCGGCGGTGGCGTCGTAGGGCTTGCCGTTCTCGTCCCGGCGCTGGGGGATGTGGGTGGCGGCGAGGGCCTGGACGGAGGTGACCCGGCCGAACAGCTCGTGCAGGACGTATTCCCAGTGCGGGAACATGTCGACGACGATGCCACCGCCGTCCTCGGCGCGGTAGTTCCAGGAGGGGCGCTGGGCGGGCTGCCAGTCGCCCTCGAAGACCCAGTAGCCGAACTCGCCGCGCACGGAGAGGATCCGGCCGAAGAAGCCGCCGTCGACGAGGCGCTTCAGCTTCAGCAGGCCCGGCAGGAAGATCTTGTCCTGGACGACGCCGTGCTTGACGCCCTTGTCGTGGGCGAGGCGGGCGAGGGCGAGGGCGCCGTCGAGGCCGGTGGCGGTGGGCTTCTCGGTGTAGACGTGCTTGCCGGCCGCGATCGCCTTCGTGAGTGCCTCCTCGCGGGCGGAGGTGACCTGGGAGTCGAAGTAGATGTCGACGGACGGGTCGGCGAGGACGGCGTCCACGTCGGTGGAGACCTGGTCCAGGCCGTGCCGCTCGGCGATCTCCCGCAGGGCGTGCTCACGCCGGCCGAGCAGGACCGGTTCGGGCCAGAGCACGGTGCCGTCGCCGAGGTCGAGGCCGCCCTGCTCCCGCAGGGCGAGGATCGACCGGACGAGGTGCTGGCGGTAGCCCATGCGCCCGGTCACGCCGTTCATGGCGATACGCACCGTCTTGCGTGTCACGTGAGTCCCCTTCGCGGGCCGGTGGAGCAGGCGATTCAACCATCGGACAGCAAGCGCTTTCTAGATGGGGAGAAGCTAGCCTCTGGAAGTGGTCTGTACAAGACCGTGTCCGCTTCGGGTTGTTCGAGGGGGCGAACAACCGGGGTCCGTGGCCTTATGGTCTGCTCGGAACCAGGACGGATGCCTGGCTGTCTACGAGGGCGTACCCCATGACGCGTGACCGGAGGACGACGAGATGACGGTGACCCTGGCGGACGTGGCGGCCCGCGCCCAGGTCTCCCCCGCGACGGTGTCGCGCGTACTGAACGGCAACTACCCGGTCGCCGCGTCCACCCGCGAGCGGGTGCTGCGCGCGGTGGACGAGCTGGACTACGTCCTCAACGGCCCCGCCAGCGCGCTCGCCGCGGCCACCTCCGACCTGGTCGGCATCCTCGTCAACGACATCGCCGACCCGTTCTTCGGGATCATGGCGAGCGCGATCCAGGCGGAGATCGGGGGCCCGGGCGGGCGCGCGGGCGGCGAACGCCTCGCGGTCGTCTGCAACACCGGCGGCTCCCCCGAGCGCGAGCTGACGTATCTGACCCTGCTCCAGCGGCAGCGGGCCGCGGCCGTGGTGCTGACCGGCGGGGCCGTGGAGGACGCGCCGCACGCGGCCGCGGTCGCGGCGAAGCTGCGGAAGCTGGCGGACGCCGGGACCCGGGTGGTGCTGTGCGGGCGCCCGCCGGCGCCGGACACCGAGGCCGTCGCGCTGACCTTCGACAACCGGGGCGGCGCCCGCGCGCTGACCGACCACCTCATCGGCCTCGGCCACCGCCGGCTCGGCTACATCGCCGGCCCCGAGGAGCGCACGACCACCCGGCACCGCCTGGAGGGCCACCGCGCGGCGCTCGCGGCGGCGGGCATCGAGGAGGACCCGCGCTGGACGGTCCACGGCCGCTACGACCGCCGGTCCGGTCACGAGGCCACGCTGGAACTGCTGCGCCGCGATCCCTCGTTGACGGCGATCGTGGCCGCGAACGACTCCGTCGCCCTCGGCGCCTGCGCCGCGCTGCGGGAGTCCGGGCTGCGGATTCCCGAGGACGTCTCGGTGGCCGGCTTCGACGACCTGCCGTTCAGCATCGACGCGGTGCCGTCCCTCACGACGGTCCGGTTGCCGCTGGCGGAGGCGGGTGCGCGGGCCGGGCGCATCGCGATGGGGCGGGAGGAGCCGCCGCCCGGGGGGATCGCCGCGGTGCGGGGGGAGTTGATGGTGCGGGGGTCCTCAGGGGTGCCGCGGGAGTAAGGGCGCGGGGTGCCGGGGCCGCGTCGGGGTGGGGCTGTGATTGTGTGCCGGGTGCGGGTGCGCGGTGGTTGAGCGCGCCCGCGCGGCGGAGCCGCACATCCATACAGCCCCGCGCCCCCGAGGTTGGCCGGGCCGCCGTCTTCCTGGTCGGCACCGATGAGTTCTCGAGGTGCCGGGCGTCTTCATCGTCGTAAGCAACGGACACTTGCCGAGGAGCGGATCCATGCGTGTCGTCGTCACCGAGTTCATCAGCCTTGACGGAGTCGTGCAGGCCCCGGGCGGGCCCGAGGAGGACACCGACGGGGGGTTCGCGCACGGTGGGTGGTCGCACCCGTTCTTCGACCCGGAGGTCGTGGGCGGGGCGTTCGCCGCGGGGCTGGAGAAGGCCGAGGCGCTGCTGTACGGGCGGCGGACGTATCTGACGATGGCCGCCGCGTGGCCGGAGCGGGCGGGGGACCCGTTCGCCGACCGGCTGAACTCCATGAAGAAGTACGTCGTGTCCGACACGCTCGGCGAGTCCGAGCTGAGCTGGGAGAACACCGTGCGGATTCCGGGGGCGCGGGCCCTGGAGACGGTACGGGAGCTGCGGGCCGCCGAGGGCGGGGACCTGGCGATGATGGGCAGCCCCACGCTGGTGCGGGCGCTGATCGCGGCGGGGCTCGTGGACGAGTTGCGGCTCGTCGTCATGCCCGTACTGCTCGGCGGCGGGAAGTCGGTCTTCCCTGCCGACGGGGGGCTGCGCAGCTGGGAGCTGGTGTCGTCGGCCACCGCGAAGACCGGGGCGCAGGTGAACGTGTACCGGCCGGCCGGGCGGTCGTAGGCGTGGACGGGGGCGCGCGGGCGGCCTAGGCTCGCAGGAGGCAGGATCTCTGACTGGGTCAAGCATCCGGGGGCGATCATGACCGTCCAGGACGTCCGTGCTTTCAACCGCTTCTACACCGGTGTGATCGGCGCCCTCGACTACGAGCGCCACCTGTACGCCCCGTACACCCTGACCGAGGCCCGCGTGCTCTACGAACTCGCGCACGCGCCGTACCTGGACGCGGCCGACGTGCGCGGTGGGCTGGGGCTCGACGCCGGGTACCTGAGCCGGATCCTGAACCGTTTCGAGGAGGACGGGCTGGTCCGGCGGGAGCCGTCGCAGGACGATCCGCGGCGGCGCCGGATCACGCTGACCGGGCACGGGCGGGAGACCGCCGCGCTGCTGGACGAGCGGGCCCGGGAGTCCGTCGCGGCGCTGCTCGACGGCGTCGCTCCGGCGGACCGGGCCCGGCTGACCGAGGCCATGCGGACCATCCGGGACATCCTGGGCGGTCGGAAGCAGGCCGCGGACGTGGTGGTACGGGAGCCGCGGGCCGGGGAGCTCGGATGGATCGTGCAGCGCAACGGCGCGCTGTACGCGGTCGAGTACGGGTGGAACGCCGAGTACGAGGGGCTTGTCGCCCGGATCGTCGCCGACTACGCGGAGGATCACGATCCGCATCTGGAGCGGGTGTGGATCGCCGAGTTGGCCGGGCGGCCCGTGGGCTGTGTGATGTGCGTACGGGACGGCGCGCCCGGCACCGCGCGGCTGCGGCTGCTGCTCGTGGAGCCCGAGGCGCGCGGGCACGGCGTCGGGGACCGGCTGGTGCGGGCCGTGATCGACTTCGCCCGTGGGGCCGGCTACCGGGAACTGGTGCTGTGGACCAACGACGTGCTCGACAGCGCCCGCCGCCTCTACCAGCGGCACGGGTTCGTCCTGGTCGCCGAGCAGCCCCACCGCTCCTTCGGCAAGGACCTGGTCGGCCAGGACTGGCGGCTGACGCTGCGCGGACCGGGCGAGTGACGCACGGTCCCCGGACAGCGCCGAAGGGTCCCACCGCCTCCGTGAGTCACGGTCCGCGGGCGCGCTGGCCGCACCCGGCGAGTGACGCGGGGGATCCCGGACCCCAGCCGACCTGTCGACCAGGACCGGCGGCTGACTGCCACGATCCAGTCGGTCAGGACCGGCGGCTCCCTCGGGCACGCCCCGGTCGGCCGGGACCAGGCGCACACACCGCCCGCCCCGAGCCGGCGACGCACGACGACCCGGACCCCAGCCGACCAGGACCCGCGGCTGACTGCCACCACACCCTCGGCCAGGACACGCGGCTCCCCGCCACCACCCCCTCGGCCAGGACCAACCCCTCCCCTCCCCGCCCCGCGCCCACCGGCCAGGACCGCCGGCTCCCCCGCCCGCGCCCCCACCTGCCAGGACCGGCGGCTCCCCGGCCGCGCCCCAGCCCGCCGAGACCAGGCGCGCGCACCGCCCGCCCCGAGTGAATGGCGCACGGCAATCCGGGTACCAGTCGGCCGAGAGCGGCGGCTCGCGCTGGGGGATCAAGCGTGTGGCCGGTGGGGCGAGTAGGGTCCCTGCCCATGAAGCTGGCGTTCTCCACTCTCGGTGTCCCCGGCCTGCCCGTCCCGGAGGTCCTCGCGCTCGCGACCGCGCACGGCTACCACGGTGTCGAGTTGCGCGCCCATCCCGAGGAGCCGGTGCACCCCGGCCTGGCACCTGCCGGGCGCGCCGAGACCGCGGCCCTGTTCCGGGACGCCGGGGTCGAGGTGCTGGGCCTCGCCGGTTACGCGCGCGTCGCCGCTCCGGGCGACGACGCGCCCGTACTGGCGGAGATCCGGGACCTCCTGCGGCTGGCCCACGACCTCGGCGCGCCCTTCGTCCGGGTCTTCCCGGGCGCCGACCCGGACCGGCCCCGCGAGGAGTCGGACGCGATCGCCGCCCGGCGGCTCGGCACCGCCGCCGAGGACGCCGCCGCCCTGGGCGTCCGGATCCTGCTGGAGACCCACGACTCGCACCGCACCGGCGCCGACGCGATCCGGATCCTCGGCCCGGTCGGACACCGGCAGGTGGGCGCGCTGTGGGACGTGATGCACACCTGGCTGGGCGGCGAGCAGCCGTCGGACACCTTCGCGGCCCTCGCCCCGCACCTGGGCTACGTCCAGGTCAAGGACATCGCCTCCGCCGAGGACACCGCCCCGCTGCCGCTCGGCGCCGGAGTGCTGCCGCTCGGCGAGTGCGTGGACGTGCTGTCCCGGCACCACTGGGACGGCTGGCTGTGCTGGGAGTACGAGAAGCGCTGGTACGAGGGGGCCGCACCGCTTCCGGGTCTGCTCGACGCCGGCCGCGAGCATCTGCTGAGGGTGCTGGGCGAAGCGGCCTAGCCCCCGCCGGCCCACCCGGGGAGGGCCGCCGCCCGCGCGGAATTCGCTGGCCGGGGCGTCGGCGTCCGGTTACCCTCCCCCGGTGATCCAGCCACCGGGGCCGTGCGCCCGCTTCCGCTCATGAGCCTCGCCCGCTCGCTCATCGACGTACGCCCCCTGCGCACCTCGCCCGTCTTCCGGCGGCTGCTGATCGGCCGGACCGTGTCCGTGCTCGGCGGGTTCATGACCATGGTGACGGTCATGTACCAGGTCTGGGACCAGACCCGCAGCACCGCGTGGACCGGTGCCGTCGGGCTGGCCCAGGCGCTGCCGCTGGTGGTGTTCGGGCTGTTCGCCGGGGCGTGGGTGGACCGGGCCGACCGGCGCCGCGTGTTCCTCGCGGCGACCGTCGGCCAGGCGGTCTGCTCGCTGCTGCTCGCCGTGCAGGGCTTCACCGGGCATGTGCCGCCGGCGGTCGTCCTGCTGCTCGTCGCCGTGCAGTCGGGTTTCGGCGCGCTGGGCGCCCCGGCCGCCGGGGTGTTCGTACCCCGGCTGCTGCCCAAGGAGCAGGTGGCCGCCGGGCTGGCGCTCCAGCAGGTGACCGGTCAGTCGATGATGCTGCTCGGCCCCGCCCTGGCCGGGCTGCTGCTCGGCTGGTTCGGCATCGGCGTCTGCTATCTGCTGGACGCCCTCAGCTTCGGCCTCGCCTTCTACGGCGCCCGCGGGCTGCCCGCGCTGCCGCCGCAGGGCGAGCCGTCGCGGGCCGGGCTGCACGGGGTGCTGGACGGGCTGCGGTTCCTGGCCGGGCACCGGGTGGTGCGGGGCGCGCTGGTCACCGACCTCGCCGCGACCGTGCTGTCGTTCCCGGTGAGCCTGTTCCCGCTGGTGAACGCCGAGCGGTTCGGGGACGATCCGCGCACCCTCGGCCTGTTCCTGTCGGCGCTGGCCGTGGGCGGGGTCACCGCGACCGCGCTGTCCGGCCCGCTGACCCGGCTCGCCCGGCCGGGCCCGGTGATGCTGTGCGCGTCCGCCACCTGGGGCGCGGCCCTGGTGCTGTTCGGCCTGGCCGGCAACCCCTGGCTGGGCCTGGCCCTGCTCGCGCTGGCCGGTGCGGCGGACGCCACGGCCGTGGTCTCCCGCTCCACGATCGTGCAGACCCGCACCCCGGACGCGCTGCTCGGCCGGGTCACGGCGGCCGAGCAGATCGTCGGCCAGGCGGGTCCCAGCCTCGGCAACGCGCGCGGCGGTCTGCTCGCCGGCTGGACCTCGGGCACGACCGCCCTGATCAGCGGCGGCCTGTTGTGCGTGCTGGCGGTGGCGGCGGTCGCGACGACGACACCCGAACTGCGGGACGGGGCTAGCGCGGTGCCGGACGCACCGTGAGCGGTGCGGTGCCGCTGACGCACCAGTCCAGGACCGCCGGCCAGGGGCCGTACCCGGCGTCCAGGTCGAGGTGGGCGGCGCCGGGCAGGATGTCGGCGGGGATGCCGAGCGGCTCGGCGAAGACCGTGTCCGCGCCCCCGGGGCAGTACGGGTCGTCGTCGCCCGCGACCAGCCGCGTCGGCCCGGACAGGGTGAAGTCGAGCGCGGGCGGGGCGAAGGCGGCCACCTCCGGGTACCGGGCGAGGACGGGACCGGACGGCGGGGAGACGAGCAGCACCCGGTCCGCGTACCGCTGCTGCTTCATGCCCCGGGCGGCGGCGTGCAGCCACAGCACGGCGGACAGGCTGTGGGCCACCACGACCCGCTCCTCCGGCCCGTTCAACCCCTCCAGGTGGCGGGCGAGTTCACCGAGCCAGACGTCCAGGTCGGGGTCGTCGGCGTCGGGTAGCTGCGGGTAGCCGACCCGGTGGCCGAGTGCGGTGAGCCGGCCGGCGAGCCAGTGCTGCCAGTGCTCGGGCGGACGGTGGTTCTGCCAGCCGTGCAGGATCAGGTACGCGCGTGTGGTCATGCCGGTGATCCTCCACGGCCCGCGTCCGCCGGTCCAGCGAGCCCCTTCGAAGCCGCGGAACGTCCGGACGCGCCCCGCGAATGCCCGGCCGGCCGCCCCTTCGTGGTTACTGTGCACTCCCTTGACGGAAAGAAACTTCCCGGATATTGGTGACTCCTCGGAAGTTTCCTTCAGCGGTTCTCCTCTGGAAGGAGCGCACGTGCACCACACCAGCACGGGTAGCGGCACCGGCACGAACGGCACTGAGAACTCCGCGGGCAGACGCGCCGCACGGCCGTCCAGACGCGCCGTCCTCGCCGCGACCGCGGGCCTCACCGCCGCGCTGACCGTACCGACGACCGCCCACGCCGCCACCCCCGACGACCGCCGGCTGCGCGCCCTGATCTCCCGCATGTCGCTGGAGGAGAAGGTCGGCCAGCTCTTCGTGATGCGGGTCTACGGCCACTCCGCCACCGCCCCGGACCAGGCGGACATCGACGCCAACCTCCAGGAGATCGGCGTCCGCACCGCCGCCGAGCTGATCGCCAAGTACCGGGTCGGCGGCATCATCTACTTCGCCTGGGCGCACAACACCCGCGACCCGCACCAGATCGCCGACCTCTCCAACGGCATCCAGCGGGCCTCCCTGGACCAGCCGCGCGGCCTGCCGGTGCTCATCGCCACCGACCAGGAGCACGGCGCGGTGTGCCGGATCGGCAAGCCCGCCACCCTCTTCCCCGGCGCCATGGCGATCGGCGCGGGCGGCTCCCGCTCCGACGCCCGCGCCCTGGGCCGGATCTCGGGCGCCGAGCTGCGCGCGATGGGCGTCAACCAGGACTACTCCCCCGACGCCGACGTGAACGTCAACCCGGCCAACCCGGTCATCGGCGTCCGCTCCTTCGGCGCCGACCCGGAGGCCGTGGCCGGGCTGGTCGCCGCCGAGGTGAAGGGTTATCAGGCCGCGGGGGTCGCCGCGACCGCGAAGCACTTCCCGGGCCACGGGGACACCGCCGTCGACAGCCACTACGGCTTCCCGGTCATCACCCACAGCCGCGAACAGTGGGAGGAGCTGGACGCCGTACCCTTCCGGGCCGCGATCCGCGCGGGCATCGACTCGATCATGACCGCGCACATCCAGTTCCCGGCGCTGGACGACTCCGGCGACCCGGCGACCCTCTCCCGCCCGATCCTGACCGGCATCCTGCGCGAGGAACTCGGCTACGACGGTGTCGTGATCACCGACTCGCTCGGCATGCAGGGCGTGCGCACCAAGTACGGCGACGACCGGGTGCCGGTGCTCGCGCTCAAGGCCGGCGTGGACCAGTTGCTCAACCCGCCGTCGCTGGACGTGGCCTGGAACGCGGTGCTGAGGGCCGTGCGGGAGGGCGAGCTGACCGAGGCCCGCCTGGACGAATCGATCCTGCGCATCCTGCGCCTGAAGGCCCGGCGCGGACTCTTCGACCGCCCCTCGGCCGACCGGGCGGACGTCGACCGCACGGTGGGCACCAAGGCCCACCTGGCGACGGCCGACCGCATCGCCGAACGCACCACCACCCTGCTGGTCAACGAGGACGCCACCCTGCCCCTCGACCGCCGTACGCGGCGCAGGCTCCTGGTCGTCGGCGCCGACCCGGCCTCCCCGTCCGGCACCACCGGGCCGCCCACCGGCGTCCTGGCCGCCGCCCTCACCGAACTGGGCTTCACCGCCACGGCCCTGTCCACCGGCACCGCCCCGTCCGCCGCGGCCGTCGACCAGGCGGTCACCGCCGCGCGGGACGCGGACGCGGTGATCGTGGCCACGTACAACGTGACGGCGTCCAGCACCCAGCGCACCCTGGTGGACCGCCTGCTGGCCACGGGCAGGCCGGTGGTCGCGCTGGCCGTCCGCAACCCGTACGACATCGCGCAGCTCCCCTCCGTCCGCGCCTGCCTGGCCACGTACTGCTGGACGGACGTCGAACTGCGCGCCGCCGCACGGGTGATCGCGGGCCGGGTGAGACCGCGCGGGAAGCTGCCGGTGCCGGTGCAGCGGGCGGACGACCCCACGCGGGTGCTGTACCCGATCGGCCATGGGCTGACCTACTAGGGGGCACCCGCCCGCCCGCAGGGCCGGTCGGCGGGCACCGTCCGCCGACCGGCCGTCCATGCTCACGGCCGCAGCGCCGGCTCCCGCTCCGTGTCCCGCACGTCCAGCTTCGCGTCGTACCGGGCCAGTGGCTTCGCCTCGGCCACGGTGGACGGGGAAGCACCTGCCCACTTCAGGATGCGGGCCGTGGCCAGGGACTTCTCCTCGGGGACCAGGCCGGCCACGTTCGCGCCGTGGTTCGCCCCGGGTGCCGTGAAGACGTACGCGTCGCGGGCGCCCGCGCCGAGGCGGAAGCGCTCCGAGCCCCAGGGGTCGTTCTGGCCGTAGACGAAGAGCATGTGGTGGGCGTGGTGGCGGACCCACGTGTCCACGTCCCGCATGGCGTCCGGCTGGAAGCGCATCGGGATGGAGCGGGGGACGAAGTTGCGCGGGGGCTGGTAGCCGTAGCGGATCAACTTCCGCTCGATGTGGGGGAAGTGGATCGTCGGGGCGCCCAGCTGCGTGCCCGCCTGGTAGTAGTACGGGGTGTACGTCTCCAGGCCCTGGTCGGTGTAGGCGGAGAAGCCGGAGATCGTGTCGACGGAGTTCCAGATCTCCTCGTCGGTCGCGGTCGCCGCGTCCGCCGGAACGGTGTCGCAGTCCTTCAGGAGGCTGTACTGCCAGAAGCCCCAGACGTAGTCGAGGACGACCGCCTCGTAGGCCTTGTCGAGGCTGCCGATGGTGGTGAAGGTGTAGCCGTTCTCGGCGGCGTACGCGGCGTACTTCTGCTCCAGCGGCCCGCGCCGCACCAGCGCCTCCCGCTGGACGGCGTTCAGCCGGTCCCGGCACTCCTTGGTGCCGACCCGCTCGAAGAAGCGGTCGTACGCCGAGTCCTCCTTGTTCACGACGTCGTTGGGGGCGACGTAGGCCACCACGCCGTCCATGTCACGGGGGTAGAAGCGCTCGTAGTACGTCGCCGTCATGCCGCCCTTGGAGCCGCCGGTGGCCAGCCAGTTGGCGGAGTAGAGGGGCTTGAGGGCCTCGTACACGCGGTGCTGGTCGCTCGCCGCCTGCCAGATGTCGAGCGTGCTCCAGTCGGCCGGGGCCGGGCGGGACGGGGTGAAGAAGCGGTATTCCAGGGAGACCTGGTTGCCGTCCACGATCTGGGTGGGCTCGCGGCGCGAGGGCGTCGTGGAGACGTTGTAGCCGCTGGTGTAGAAGACCGTGGGGCGGCTGGTGTCCTTGTGCAGCACGGTGATGCGCTGCTGGAAGGTGCCCCGGTCGGGGTGGCGGTGGTCGACCGGCTGCGTGTAGTCCAGGACGAAGTAGCGGTAGCCGGGGTACGGCTTCTCCTGGAGGAGGCTCATGCCGGGTATCGACAGGAGCCGGTCCTTGATGTCGGTGGGCTCGGGCTCGGCGGCGGTGGCCGCGCCGGCCGCCGTGCTCAGGGTTCCCAGGAACACCGTGAGCGCCAGCAGCCATCTGAGCGCCTTGCGCATGCGCACTCTCCCCTGTGAGACAGATGTGCGCCGGAAGCTATCCCAGCACCTGCCGTCCCACCAGAGGGAATTGAGCGCTCCGGTTCACCGGCCGGGCGCGGGGGCCGCGGTCAGCACAGGATCCAGCCCGAGCTGACCGAGTACTTGCCCACCGAGCCCTTGATCCACACGCAGCGGTGGCCGGCGTGCACGGTCACCGGGCCGGCGTGGTGCTTGTAGCGGCCCTTGTCCACGACCGGCCGGTTGCCGCGGGCCTGCACGCTGACCGACATGGTCCGGGCGGGCCCGGGCTGTCTGGCGACGGTGACGGCGCAGACGTAGCCGTCGCGCTTGTAGACGTGGGTGACGCCGGACGCGAACGGGAGCGTGCGCACCTCGCGCCCGGCGCAGCCGCTCGCCGAATCGGCCTGCGCCGTCCCCGTCGCCGTCAGCCCGAGCACCCCGGCCGCGGCCAGCACGGCCGCGGCGAGCACCAGCCGCCTGCGCGGCCGGCGTATCGCACCACTGTCCACTGTCGTCCTCCCCGTCCCGGTCACACACCCCGTGTCCGTACTGATGTACGGACGCACAGGTGTGTCGGATGGTTGCACGACCGTCAGGGAGACGACCCGGCGGGAGGGCTCAGCGGGAGGCGCCGACCGGCTCCTCGGGCTCGGACTGGCCGACGAAGGTCCGCCACAGCTCGGCGTACCGGCCGTCGCGGGCCAGCAGCTCGTCGTGGGTGCCGTCCTCCGCGACCCGGCCGTGGTCCATCACCACCACCCGGTCCGCGCGGGCGGCGGTGGTCAGCCGGTGGGCGACCACCAGGGTCGTACGACGGCCCGCCAGGCGGTCGGTGGCCTGGTTGACCTGCGCCTCGGTGGCCAGGTCCAGGGCCGCCGTGGCCTCGTCCAGGAGCAGGATGTCCGGGTCGACCAGTTCCGCGCGGGCGAGGGCGATCAGCTGGCGCTGGCCCGCCGAGAGGTTGCGGCCACGCTCGGCGACCTCGTGCAGGTAGCCGCCCTCCAGCGTGGCGATCATCTCGTGCGCGCCGACCGCGCGGGCCGCCGCCTCCACCTCGGCGTCGGTGGCGTCGGGACGGCCGTAGGCGATGGCGTCGCGGACGGTGCCCGGGAAGAGGTAGGCCTCCTGCGGGACGACCCCGAGCCGGTGGCGGTACGACGTGAGGTCCAGGGCGCGCAGGTCCGTGCCGTCGACCGTGACCCGCCCGGCGGTCGGGTCGTAGAACCGGGCCACCAGCTTCACCAGCGTCGACTTGCCCGCGCCCGTCTCGCCGACGAACGCGACCGTCTGCCCGGCCGGGATCGTCAGGTCGATACCGGACAGCGCCTCCTCCTCGTCGCCGTACGCGAAGCGCACGTCCTCGAAGGCGATGTCACCGCGCAGGGACAGCACGTCGAGGGGTTCGTCGGCGGTCCGTGTGGACGTCGGCTCGCGTAGCAGCTCCTGGATGCGGCCCAGCGAGACCGTGGCCTGCTGGTAGCCGTCGAAGACCTGGGAGAGCTGCTGGACGGGCGCGAAGAACAGGTCGATGTAGAGCAGGTACGCCACCAGGGCGCCCGTGGTCAGCGTGGCCGCCTCCACCCGGCCCGCGCCCGCGACCAGCACGGCCGCCGCGGCCACCGAGGACAGCAACTGCACGAA
Organism: Streptomyces olivaceoviridis; assembly: GCF_014650115.1. Taxonomy (GTDB): domain Bacteria; phylum Actinomycetota; class Actinomycetes; order Streptomycetales; family Streptomycetaceae; genus Streptomyces; species Streptomyces olivaceoviridis. The sequence continues at coordinate 610,972 of NZ_BMUI01000001.1, forward strand.
CGGGAAGTAGACGGATATCAGCCGCTGGCCGCGGATGCGGGCGCTGCGATAGGCGTCGCTGCGCTCGGCGAACCGCCGCCCGCCGTCCCGCTCCCGCCGGAAGGCCTGCACGATGCGCAGCCCGGCCATGGTCTCCTGGAGGTCGGCGTTCACCGTCGACACCCGCTCGCGGGCGAGTTCGTACGCCTTCACGCTCGCCCGGCGGAAGAAGAAGGTGGCCACGATCAGCGGGGGCAGGGTGGCGAAGACGACGAGCGCGAGCCGGAGGTCGAGCACCAGCAACACGACCATGATCCCGAAGAAGGTGACGACCGAGACGAACGCCGTGACCAGGCCGGTTTGCAGGAAGGTGGAGAGCGCGTCGACGTCCGTCGTCATCCGGGTCATGATCCGGCCGGTCAGCTCGCGCTCGTAGTAGTCCAGGCCGAGCCGCTGGAGCTGGGCGAAGATCTTCAGCCGCAGCGTGTACAGCACGCGTTCGCCGGTACGGCCGGTCATCCGGGTCTCGCCGATCTGCGCGGCCCACTGGACGAGCACGGTCAGCAGGCCGAGCAGCGCCGCCGACCAGACCGCGCCGATCGCCATCTTCGTGACGCCCGAGTCGATGCCGTGCCGGATCAGCACCGGCAGCAGCAGGCCGGCGCCCGCGTCGACGGCGACCAGCAGCAGGCTGACGAGGAGGGGCAGGCGGAAGCCGCGCAGGAGGCGGCGCAGGCCGTAGGAGCCCTCGGGCAGGACGGCGCGGGCCTCGTCGATGTCCGGGGTGTCGGTGGCCGGGGGCAGCGCCTCGACCTGGGTGAGCAGTTCCGGGGTGGCCGGGGTGCCGGTCAGGGCTGTGTCGTCGGCGTTCTTGGGCTCCCGGTCACCGGTCCACAGCCGGGGGGTGACGCCCCGCTCCGCGTCGAACTCGGCTTCCAGTTCGTCGCGGACGGAGGTGTCCTCCCGGGGCTCGGCCGGCAGGGCGCGGCCCGGGGACACCCCGCCCAGCTCGTCCGGGTCGGTGAGCAGGCGGCGGTAGAGGGCCGAGCGCTCCTGGAGCTCCTCGTGGGTGCCGACGTCGGCGAGCCGGCCGCCGTCGAGCACGGCGATTCGGTCGGCGAGGTTGAGGGTGGAGCGGCGGTGGGCGATGAGCAGGGTCGTGCGGCCCTCCATCACATGCTTCAGCGCCTCGTGGATCTCGTGCTCGACGCGGGCGTCCACGGCCGAGGTGGCGTCGTCCAGGACCAGCAGGCGCGGGTCGGTGAGCAGGGCGCGGGCGAGGGCGATGCGCTGGCGCTGGCCGCCGGAGAGGGTGAGGCCCTGCTCGCCGACCTTGGTGTCGTAGCCGTCGGGCAGCTCCCTGATGAAGCGGTCCGCCTGGGCGGCGCGGGCGGCGGCCTCGATCTCCTCCTGGCCGGCGTCCGGGCGGCCGTAGGCGATGTTGTCGCGGACGGTGTCGGAGAAGAGGAACGAATCTTCCGGGACCAGTCCGATGGCGGCCCGCAGCGAGTCCAGGGTCAGCTCGCGCACGTCGTGGCCGCCGATCAGGACGGCGCCGTGGGTGACGTCGTAGAAGCGCGGCAGGAGCAGGGAGACGGTGGACTTGCCGGAGCCGGAGGAACCGACGACGGCGAGGGTCTCGCCGGGCCGGATCTCGAAGCTCAGCCCCTCCAGCACGGGACGCTCGTGGTCGTAGCCGAAGGACACGTCGTCGAACTCGACGGTCGCGGGCGCGTCGGCGGGGAGGGTCTTGGTGCCGTCCTTGAGGGTCGGCTCGGTGTCGATGAGCTCCAAGACGCGCTCGGTGCCGGCGCGGGCCTGCTGGGCGACGGTGAGGAACATCGCGAGCATGCGGACCGGGCCGACCAGCTGGGCCAGGTAGGTGGAGAAGGCCACGAAGGTGCCGAGCGTGATGTGCCCGCGTACGGCGAGCCAGCCGCCGAGGGCCAGCATGGCGACCTGGCCGAGCGCGGGCACGGCCTGGAGGGCCGGGGTGTACCTGCTGTTCAGGCGGATCGTGCGCAGGCGCCCCGCGAACAGCCGGCGGCCGACCTCGCGCAGCTTGTTCGTCTCCTGGTCCTCCTGCCCGAAGCCCTTCACCACGCGGACGCCGCTCACCGCGCCGTCCACCACACCGGCCACGGCGGCGGCCTGGGCCTGCGCGTACCAGGTGGCCGGGTGCAGTCTGCTGCGGCTGCGCTTGGCGATCCAGCCGAGGGCGGGCGCGACGGCCAGGGCGACCAGGGTCAGCGGCAGCGACAGCCACGCCATGATCACCAGGGAGAGCAGGAAGAGCAGGAGGTTCCCGATGGTCATCGGGAGCATGAAGAGCAGGCCCTGGATCAGCTGGAGGTCGCTGGTGGCACGGCCGACGACCTGCCCGGTGGACAGCTCGTCCTGGCGGCGGCCGTCCAGCCGGGTGATCGTGCCGTACATCTCGGTCCGCAGGTCGTACTGGACGTCGAGGGCGAGCCGGCCGCCGTAGAAGCGGCGGATGTAGGTGAGGGCGTAGACCAGGGCGGCGGCGCCCACGAGGGCGCCGGCCCAGGGGGCCATGGCGCGGGTGTGGGCGTCGATCACGTCGTCGATGATCACCTTGGTGAGCAGCGGGACGACGGCCAGGACGGCCATGCCGGCGAGCGAGGCGCCGAGGGCGAGGACGACGTCCTTCGGATACCGCCAGGCGTACGCCGCCAGACGCCGTGCCCATCCCCGTTGCGCTGCCACGCCGGTGCCTCCTGTTTTGGCCGTGCTCTACCAGAAGGCGTCAACGCCGGCCGGTGCGGATTTCATCCCTCCGCAACAAACCGGGGCAGCGGTCAGACACGTACCCGGAGGTAGTAGAACCGGGTCGTCTGGGCCGCGTTCTGGTTGTCGTCGCTCACCAGGAGGACCTTCAGGCGGCCGGTGTGGTCGCGGCCCGTGATCGTCATGCCCTCGATGTTGTCCAGGAGGGGGTTGGGCTGGGGCTGTTTCGCCGTGGCGCCGAGGGAGGGGCAGCCGGCGATGTCGGCCAGGAGCGTCTTCTCGGCCAGGCGGACGCCCGGCTGGCCGGTGAGGTTCTCGGTGCCGCTCGTGTCCGTGGCGTGGCGGAGGTCGGCCAGGTAGAGGCGGACCGTGTTGCCCACACCGGCGGTGAAGCCGCGCTCCAGGACGAGGAGGCGGCCGTCGGGGGTCGCCTGGACCTCGGGGACGCCGAGGCCGGCGTCGGTGCGGTAGGCGTACTGGGCGCCGGGCGTGAAGCGGCCGTGGTGGCGGGTCCAGGTCTGGAAGCGGACGATGCCGGCGGAGTCGCCCGAGAGCGCGTACTCCATGGAGGCCAGCAGGGTGTGGCCGCCGGGCAGCAGGGTCAGCCCCTCGAAGGTCTGGTTGGCGGTGGCCCGGCCGGCCGGGGCGACCTGGAGGGCGGGCGGGACCGGGAGGCGGTCGAGGATCGCGCCGTCGCGGGAGTAGCGGCGGATGGACGGCTCGGTCTCGGAGGAGATCAGCCGGGTGCCGTCCCGGTCGATGACGAGGCCCTCGGAGTCCAGGTCGGCGCCCTTCTCGTCGGCGAGGTGCACGGCCGCCCGCGGCTGGAGCGTACGGGCGTCCAGACGGAACAGCGACGAGCGGTCGGCCAGGGCCGCCAGCGAGCCGTCCCGGTCGACCGCGAGGGCGGAGAAGTTGCCGACGAAGGTGCCGTCGTACGTCGTCTTGTCGAGCGCGTCGGAGAAGCGGTCGATCGACACGGCGGCCGAGCAGGCGTGGCGCGCGGTGGTACCGGCGGCGGCCGGCCCGGCGGCGGCCAGACAGGTGGCCGCCGCCAGGCCGGCGGTGAGGGTGGCGAGTACGGTTCTCAGGCGCATGACCCTCACCGTAGGACTCGTCGGTGACGTGCGCGAGACCGCCTCGTGAAGGGTCAGCTCCGCGGCGGTACGGCGACGAACGCCTCGCGCGGCCGGCTGGTCGGGGTGTAGCGGGTGACGCCGCTGGTGGTCGGCACCAGGTCCTTGTGGATCGCCTTGGCGACGTTCTGGATCGTGGTGACGCCGTAGTTCATGGTGCTGTTGTCCTGCGTCAGCACGGTGATCATGTAGTCGCGGCCGGCGCCGTTGAAGGTGCCCAGGCTGTGCACCCGCCAGCCGTGCGTGGACCGCTGCAACCAGCCGTTCTTCACGTGCACGGAGACGGAGGACGGCGCGCCGGCCGGGGTGCCCCAGCGCTGCGAGGAGACGACCTGGCCCATCAGCTTCAGGATGTAGGCGCGGGAGTTGTCGCTCAGCACGCTGTTCTTGGCGGTGACGAGCTTGAGGAGCTTCTGCTCGTCGTTGACGTTCTCCTGGGTCAGACCCCAGTAGCCGTTCGCGCCCGGCACGGTCTTGGTCATGCCGGCGGCGGCCAGGAAGCCCTTGATCTTCGTCATGCCGAGCTGCTTCCAGAGCTTGCTGGTCGCGTTGTTGTCGGACTGAGTGATCATGGCCTTGGCGAGCGACTGCTCGGTGCTCGTCAGGTACCGGTTGTGCTTCTTCGCGTCCCACAGCAGCGTGGCGAGCACGGTGACCTTGACCGTGCTGGCCGAGTCGTACGCGCTGGTGGCCCGCAGGGTGCAGGTGGTCTTGGTGCTGCGGTCGTACAGGCCGATGGCGACCGTGCCCCTGCGGTTGGCGAGGGCCGCCGTGATGTCCTTCTTCAGCTTGGCGGCCAGGCCCGCCTTGGCGGACGTACAGGTCACGGTGGGCGTGGCCGCGGCGGCCGGGGCGGCGGCGGTGACCGCCGGCACGAGCAGCGCGGCACTGACGGCAGCCGCGAGCACGCCGGCCCGGCCGGGTATCCGGTAAGTCATGGAAATTCCCCCTTGAACGTCGTACTGGCGTCCCCCTGAACGCCGTTGAGCGCACCCGTGCGCTGCCTGACTGGACTCGCCAGGGCGATCGACAGTTGTACGCGTGTTCGGAGAGGGGGAGTTGCTCACAATTTACAGGAGCATGCCAATGCGAGGATGAGGCCCCCCGCGGTCCTACTAGTCCCACTTCTTCCCTCACACCGGCGACGGCCGTCTCGCCGCCGGGCGTGTCCCGCCGGCCGCCCCCCACCATGGCGGTGCCCGGCGCGCTGCCGGGCGTCCCGACTCCCCTTCCTGGAGAGCCACATGTCGCAACAGCTCCGCGCCTGGACGCTGGCCGCCGCCCTCGCCCTGACCGCCTCGCTCGTGCCCGCCGGGACCGCGACGGCCCGCGCCGCCCAGCCCTCCTGCCCCGACGGCTCCGTCTGCCTCTGGAGCGGCGAGGGCTTCGGCGGCTCGTACTGGGAGTGGACGGCCCGCAGCGGCTACCGCGACCTGCCGCCGAGCCTCCACGACCACGTGGGCTCCTTCGTCGCCTCGACCCGCGCCTGCTTCGTCAACTGGGGCCCGGTGGAGAAGCGGGACGTCTTCAACGGCGACTGGCGCTCCCGCTACCTCGGCGACTTCGGCGGCCGGATGGACGGGGTGGGGCCGGGCGGCTGCTGACGGGAGGCGGTGCCACCCGGACGTTCGCCTGATCCCGGGAACCGTACAGCACGGTTGGCCTACAGTGGCTGGTGACGTGCACCGTACTGATGCGTGCCGCTGGGATACCGGTACGGATCGTCGGCGCACGTCGCGCGGCGAGGTCTGGCCCCGGCGGCAACCGGAGCCAGACCGCAGCGCGTGCGCCGGGTGGGTCCGGCCGATCTGGGGCCGGTCGGACTCGCCTCGCCATCGGCGAAGTCGTCCCGTTCGGCCCGAACCCCTCCACGTCGTCGCCCTACTTGGCGAACGCCTGCACACACACCGCGACAAGGGGAGCCAGTGGCGTCAGGATCGCGACCGCGCCCCGCACCCACCGGGGAAGCGGTTCCGGCTCGCGTTCTTCGGTGCCACGCCTTCTCCTTGCCATGCCAGCGCTCCTCTCGCCGTAGCGTCCCGCGCTGCGGGATCCGGCCCTGGCGGACCGGAGCACTGGACGGCGATCGAAGCACCAGCGGCACAGAGCATACTGGCTACCCCTGGCCGAGTCGGCACCTTCCGACCATCAAGTCGCTTGAGAGACAGCCGACTTGTCCCTGCACACGGCAGTTCAGACCTCGAAGTCGTACTCCAGGACGTAGACCGACGAGTCCAGCACCATCTCGTTGACCTCCACCACGACCCCTTCGGCGTCGTAGGCGGTACGCGCGATCAGTACAACCGGCACACCGGCGGGTAGCGCCAGCCGCTCGGCTTCCTCCCTGCTGGGCATCCGGGACCGGACCTCCTCCCGGAACCGTGCGGGCCCGTGCCCCAGTTCCGCCAGCCTCGCGTACGTACCACCGGGCCCGGTCTCCGGCTGGGTGATCCGTGTGCCCGCGACGATGCCGGCCGGCAGGCGGGATGTGGACAGCAGAACCGGCTTGCCGTCGAGCACGAAGCGGCGCCGCCGGACACACACGGACGCGTCCTCGCCGAGCCCCATGACCGCCGCCACGGCAGCGGGCGCCGGCTCTTCCGTCACCTCGACCGAGTCGACCACCAGTTCCCGGTCTCCGATGTCGGCCGACCAGATCGAGCGCCCCTCGGACCATTGGGTGCGCGCGAGCCCCTCGATGCCCCGGCGCCGGATGGGCCTGAAATCCCGGACGAACACCCCGGCACCTTTGCGGGCCTCCGCGACCCCCTCCGCCTGGAGCACGCCCAGCGCCTGCCGCGCCGTCATCCGGGCGACACCGTGTTCGGCCATCAGGTCGTTCTCGCCGGGCAGCCGGTCCCCCGGACCATACCGACCGGCCTCGACCGCCGCACGTAGTTCCGCGGCGATCCGCTGGTACTTGGGCTGCCGCCCCGTCTCCCGGCTGCTCATCCAGACCTCTCCTCCGATCATCTCTAGACATCCTAGGCGTCAGGGGCCTCGCAGCCGCGGTCAGACGGTGACTGAATTCGACCACCGAGTGCCACCTCTCTAGAGATGCATTGCGCAGAGTGGCAGCCGAGCGCTTTACCGTCCACATCTCTAGAGATGCAGCAGCCCAGCGTGAACCACCTGATCGCCTCGGAGGCACCTGCATGACCGAAGTCCAGTGGCACTTACCCCACGGCCCCCGCAGCGCCGGGCGCGCCCGCGCCCTTCTGCGGACGCAACTCGCCGAATGGAAAGTCGACGACGAAGTCGCCGACACCGCCCAGTTGTTGCTCTCGGAGCTGATGAGCAATGCCATCCGGCACGCCCGGAGACCGCCCGGCCGGGATATCGGCGTGCGTCTCGCGCAGTACGACGGCCGGCTGCGCGTGGAGGTCGCCGACGCCAACTCCGGCAGACCTGTGCCGAGAACGGCGGAGGCCGACGACGAACAGGGCCGCGGGCTCGCCATCGTGAATGCCCTCGCGGTGCGTTGGGGCTGCTGCCTCCGTCGACACGGGATCGGCAAGTCGACCTGGGCCGAGCTGCTGCTGCCGCCCTCCTGATCAGTCCAGGTGCGTCGGCGCGAACATCCGGAGCAGGGCCGGCAGTACGACCACCGACGGGCCCGGGGTCGCCAGGGCTTTCGCCAGGTCGGCCTCCAGGGTCTCCGGCGTCGTGCGGACGCCCGGTACGCCGAAGGACTCGGCGAGGGCGACGTAGTCGGGGCGGGTGAGTTCCGTCGCCGTCGCCTGGCCGAAGGCGTCCGTCATGTACTCGCGGAGGATGCCGTAGCCGCCGTCGTCGACGATCAGCCAGGTGACGTTCAGGCCGTACTGCTTCGCCGTCGCCAGTTCGGCGATGGAGTAGAGCGCTCCGCCGTCGCCGGACACCGCCAGGACCGGGCGGGTCGGGTCCGCCGCCGCCGCGCCCAGGGCCGCCGGGAAGCCGTAGCCGAGGCCGCCCGCGCCCTGGGCCGAGTGCATGGTGTTCGCACCCTGCGGGTCGAACGCGGACCAGGCCCAGTAGGCCAGGATCGTCATGTCCCAGAAGGACGGGGAGCCGGCGGGCAGGGCGCGGCGGACCGAGGCCAGCACGTCCTGTTCCAGGGTGAGGTCCTGGGCGGCTATGCGTCCGGACACCCGGGCCAGCAGGTCCCGCACCCGCTCGGGCGCGGACTCGTCCGTGCGCTCCTCCACCGTCTCCAGTAGCGCCTGGAGAGCGAGGCGGGCGTCCGCGTGGATGCCGAGGGCCGGGTGGTTGGACTCCAGCTTGCCGAGGTCCGCCTCGATCTGGATCACCCGGCCCCGGGGCGCGAACGTGTGGTAGTTGGAGGACAGTTCGCCGAGGCCCGAGCCGACCACCAGCAGGACGTCGGCGTCCTCCAGGAAGTCCGTCGTGTGCCGGTCCTCCAGCCAGGACTGCAACGACAGGGGGTGGTGCCACGGGAAGGCGCCCTTGCCGCCGAAGGTCGTCACGACCGGCGCCCGGAGCTTCTCGGCCAGCCGGAGCAGCTTGCCCGACGCGTCCGCGCGGACGACCCCGCCGCCCGCGATGATCGCCGGACGGGCGGCGCGGGAGAGCAGGTCGGCCGCCACCGCCGTCAGTTCCGGGCGCGGGACCAGGCCGTCCGGGGTGGCGTCCATCGCCGTCACCACGGGCAGCGAGGTCTCGGCCAGCAGGACGTCCTGCGGGATCTCCACCCACACCGGGCCGTGCGGGGCCGTCAGGGCCGACTTCCAGGCCGCGGCGAGGGCGGAGGGGATCTGTGAGGGGGTGCGGACCGTGTGGACCGACTTCACCACGCCCCGGAACGAGGCCGCCTGGTCCGGGAGTTCGTGGAGGTAGCCGTGCCGGCCGCCGCCCAGGCCCGCCGTCGGGATCTGGCTGCTGATCGCCAGCACCGGCGCGCTGGCCGCCGCCGCCTCCTGGAGCGCGGCCAGCGACGTCAGCGCGCCCGGACCCGTCGAGAGCAGCAGCGGCGCCGCCTCGCCCGTGATCCTGCCGTACGCGTCCGCCGCGAAGCCCGCGTTGTTCTCCACCCGCAGGCCCACGTAGCGCAGGGAGGAGCGGCGGAGCGCGTCGAACATGCCGAGGGCGTGCTGGCCGGGGAGGCCGAAGACGGTCGTCGCGCCCAGCCCGGCCAGCGTCTCCACGACCAGGTCTCCGCCGTTGCGCCCCGGGGGAGGGTTCAGGGCCGCGGTGATCTGCGCCGGCGTCGGGCGGAGTACCAGGTCGTGGTCGTGGGTCACTTCGCTTCCGCGTCCTTCCGGGCCGCCGCGATCTGGCGGCTCATGATGGTGGTCAGTTCGTACGCCGTGTGGGAGGCGGCGACCGAGGTGATCTCGGCGTTGTCGTACGCCGGGGCCACCTCGACGACGTCCGCCGACACCAGGTTGCAGCCGGCCAGCCCGCGCAGGATCTCCAGCAGCTCGCGGGAGGTCATGCCGCCCGCCTCCGGCGTGCCGGTGCCGGGCGCGTGGGCCGGGTCGAGGCAGTCGATGTCGATGGAGATGTACAGCGGGCGGTCGCCGATGCGCTGGCGCAGCTGGTCGGCCACCTCGTCGGCGCCCCGGCGGTAGACGTCGGCGGAGGTGACGATGCCGAAGCCCATCTTCTCGTCGTCCGTCAGGTCCTGCTTGCCGTACAGCGGGCCGCGGGTGCCGACGTGGGACAGGGCGGAGGTGTCGAGGATGCCCTCCTCGACCGCGCGGCGGAACGGGGTGCCGTGCGTGTACTCGGCGCCGAAGTAGGTGTCCCAGGTGTCCAGGTGGGCGTCGAAGTGCAGCAGGGCGACCGGGCCGTGCTTCTTCGCCACCGAGCGCAGCAGCGGCAGCGCGATGGTGTGGTCGCCGCCGAGGGTCATCAGCCGGGCGCCGGTGCCGAGCAGGTCGTCGGCGGCGGCCTCGATGGTCTCGACGGCCTCGTTGATGTTGAACGGGTTCACGGCGATGTCGCCGCCGTCCGCGACCTGGGCGAGGGCGAACGGGGAGGCGTCCTGCGCCGGGTTGTAGGGGCGCAGCAGCCGGGACGCCTCACGGATGGCGTTGCCGCCGAAGCGGGCGCCCGGCCGGTACGAGACGCCGGAGTCGAACGGCACGCCCACGACGGCGACGTCGGCGGTCCCGACCTCGTCCAGGCGGGGCAGCCGGGCGAAGGTCGCGGGTCCGGCGTACCGCGGGACGCGGGAGGAGTCGACGGGGCCGCGGGGCGTCTCGTTGCTGCTCATGGTGAAATGCCTTCTTTCCAGCGCTTCATCGCGCTTGTACTGCTTTCCCTGTGACTCTACTGGTGAGCCGGGACCGGTTCGGACGGAAGTTCGGGGGAGCGTCCGGCGAGGCGCTCGCGCCAGGTGGCGAGGACCGTCTCGTCGGTGGGCCGCGTGGCCAGGGAGACGGCGACGTAGGCCGCGAGGGAGGCCAGCAGGCCGTAGTAGACGGGCTCGTTGGCGAGGATGCCGTAGCCGGCCATCAGGCCGACGACGGCGAGGCCGCCGACGATCACGGAGGCCAGCGCGCCCTGGACCGTGCCGCGCTTCCACAGCAGACCGCCCAGGATGGGCACCAGCAGGCCGCCGACGAGGAGGTTGTACGCAACGGTGAGCGCCTCGACCACGTTGTTCAGGGCGATCGCCGTGCCGATCACGACGAGGCCCATGACCAGGATGAACACGCGGTTGCCCGTGACCTCGTCGTGGTCGTCGCCGTCCCGTCGCACGACCCCGCGCAGACGGGACCAGATGTCGTTGTTGGCGACCGTGGCGCAGGCGATCAGGGCGCCGGAGGACGTCGACATCACGGCGGCGAGGGCGGCGGCCAGGACCAGTCCGCGCACGCCGACGGGGAGTTCGTCCTTGACGATGGTGGCGAAGGCGTCGTCGGGGCTGCCCAGCTTGGGGTAGAGCACCTTGGCGGCCGTGCCGATCACCGCGCCGGCCAGGGCGTAGGCCAGGCAGTAGGTCCCGGCCACCGTGCCGCCCCACTTGGCGGTCCTGTCGCTGCGGGCGGTGAACACCCGCTGCCAGATGTCCTGGCCGATCAGCATGCCGAACGTGTAGATCAGGACGTAGGTGAAGATCGTCTCGCCGCCGATGCCCAGCGGGTCGAAGTACCCGGTCGGCAGCTTGGCCTTCATCTCGGAGAAGCCGCCCGCCTTGACGACCGCGATCGGCAGGAGCAGGAGCAGCACACCGATGGTCTTGACGACGAACTGGACCATGTCGGTCAGGGTGATGGACCACATGCCGCCGAGGGTCGAGTACGCGACGACGATCGAGCCGCCGAGGATGATCGCGACCGTGCGGTTCATGTCGAAGAGCACGTCGAAGATCGTGGCGTAGGCGATGGTGGAGGTCACCGCGAGCATGAGGGTGTACGCCCACATGACGACGCCGGAGATCACGCCGGCCCGGCCGCCGTAGCGCAGGTCGAGCATCTCGGAGACCGTGTACACCTTCAGGCGGGCGATCCGGGCCGAGAAGAAGACGGAGAGGGCGAGCAGGCCGAGGCCGATGGTGAAGACCATCCAGGCGCCGGAGAGGCCGTACTGGTAGCCGAGGCCCACACCGCCGATGGTGGAGGCGCCGCCGAGGACGATCGCCGCCATGGTGCCGGAGTACATGGCGGGCCCGAGGCGGCGGCCGGCCACCAGGAACTCGCTCTTGGACTTGGCGCGGCGCATGCCCCACCAGCCCATGGCGAGCATGCCGGCGAGATAGACGACGATCACTGTGTAGTCGACGGCCATGTGGGGCCCTCCTTCGCGCACTGTCCGGTGGCGTGTCGTGCGGGTGCTTCGGGGATGTGTCGGCAGCGGCTCGCGGGGACATCCGCCCGTACCCGCGGCTGCCGTGCCCCTTGAGGCTAGGTGGCCGGAAAGCGACTGCGAAGTGTACGTTTCATCCATATGAACGGGGCGGGATGGAGGGAACGCACACCATGCCCGAGACGATCGCCCCGGCGGTCCCGCCGACCCCACCGGTCACGCTCCAGGCACTGCTGGCCCGGGACGACCTCGCCCTGCGGCAGATCGCCGGGCCGGCGGACCCGGGGATCGTGATCCACTGGGCGCACACCTCGGAGATGGCCGACCCCTACCCCTATCTGCTGGGCGGCGAGCTGCTGCTCACGGCCGGGGTGCACATCCCCGAGGCGGCCGGCTCGGGCACCTACTTCGACGACTACGTCGCGCGGATCGTGGCGGCGGGCGGCGCGGCCCTCGGCTTCGGGGTGGCCCCCGTGCACGACACGGTCCCGCGCGCCCTGGTCGCCGCCTGCGACCGGTACGGCCTGCCGCTGCTGGAGGTCCCGCCGCACACCACGTTCTCCGCGGTGGCCCGCGCGGTCTGGCAGCTGATGGCACAGGCCCGGCTGGCCGAGCTGCGCCGGGTCACCGAGGCCCAGCAGAGTCTGGCGGCTGCCGCCTCCCGGCCGGATCCGGTCCCCTCGGTGCTGCGCCAGCTGGCCCAGCGCCTGGGCGGCCGGGCGGTGCTCTACGGGCCCGACGGCACGGAGATCGCGGGGGCGGGCCGGGAGACACCGCAGGGCGCGCGGAGGGCGTTGGCGGAGCTGGCGGGGGTGGTCAGACACCCGACCGCTCCCCCACCGACCGCTCCCCGCGGCCGACCGCACCCGACCCCTTCCGCATCGAAGGCACCGAACGCACCGAAGACACCGAGCGCACCGAGCGCACCGGCCCCCCGCCCGCACCCCACCTCCGCCACCGACACCCACGGCGCCACCCACCTCGCCGTCTACGCCCTCGGGGCCGGGGAAGGGTTCGTGCTCGGGGTGGCCGCCCCCCGCCGCGACCCGGGTGATCACACCATCGCCTCCGTCGCCGCCGTCCTGCTGGCCCTGCTGACCGGTGAGCACCAGAGCGGGGCCGGGGCGGCCCGGTCCTCCGCGCTCGTCCGGCTGCTGCTGGGCGCCCCGCCCGAGGAGGTGGCGCCGCTGCTCGGCACCGGGCAGTGGCTCGTGGTGCACGCGCGGCCGGAGGCCCAGGCCCCGGACGCGGTCGCCGCCTCCGCGCTGGGCGCCGCCCTGGGCTCACCCCTGGTCGACCTCGCCCGCGACGTCGTACGGGTGCTGGTGCCGGCGGACCGCGAACCGGGGCCGCAGCCCGGCTGGACGCTCGGGGTGAGTGCCGCGGCCGGGCCCCGTGAGTGGCCGGCCGCCGACACCCAGGCCGCCCGCGCCCTCGCCCGGGCCCGTGCCACCCGCACCCCGCTGGTCCGGCACGCGGCCCGGCCGGCGCTGGCGGACCTGGTGCCGCGGGCGGACGCCGAGACCCACGCCCGTACGCTGCTCGCCCCCCTCGCGGGGCAGGCCGCGCTCGCCGACACCCTGCGCACCTGGCTGTCCCTGCACGGCAGTTGGGACCGTACGGCGGTGGCGCTGGACGTGCACCGCAACACCGTGCGGCAGCGGATCGCCCGCTGCGCCGCCCTGTTGGCCGCCGACCTGGACGATCCGGACGTGCGCATGGAGCTGTGGTTCGCGCTGCGCCGTGACTGACGGCGACCGTGCGTGACCCCCGTCCCAGCGGGCGGCATGCCGAGGACGCGCGCCGGGCACTGCCCCACAATGGGAGGCATGCCGATACCCGGGACACCCAGCCGCGCCCAGCTCGTCGACCACCTGGTGCGCACGCGTATCGCGGGGGACGTCGCCACGCCCCGCGAGAACAACCTCTCCCACTACCGCCAGCTCGCCAACGGTGTCCGCAACTACTGGCTCGGCCTGGAACTGGGCGACCGCTGGACGGACGAGCAGGACGTGCTCGCGGTCATGGCCGAGCGGGTGGGCGTCAACGACGACCCGGAGTACCGGTACGGGCAGGACACCATCGACCCCGAGTTGACGGTGGACGCCCTCGACCGCATGGCGGCGCGGCTGCGCAAGGCGGCCGAGGACCGGCAGCGGGTGCTGTTCGCGACCGGGCACCCGGGCGGTCTGCTGGACGTCCACCGGGCCACGGCCGCCGCGCTGCGCGCCGCCGGCTGCGAGATCGTCGTCATCCCGGACGGGCTCCAGACGGACGAGGGGTACGTGATGCAGTTCGCGGACGTGGCCGTGCTGGAACACGGGGCGACGCTGTGGCACACCCACTCCGGTGAGCCGATGCGGGCCATTCTGACGGGACTTGAGCGGGAAGGGCGCCCGCTGCCGGACCTGGTGGTCGCCGACCACGGCTGGGCCGGGTACGCGGGACAGCACGGGGTCGACTCCGTGGGGTACGCCGACTGCAACGACCCGGCGCTGTTCCTCGCCGAGTCCGAGGGCACCGTGCAGGTCGTCGTCCCGCTGGACGACCATGTGGTGAGCCCGCGCCACTACGACCCGATGACGGCCTACCTGCTCGCCGCGGCGGGCCTCGTCTGACAGGGCGCCACGCGGGACGTCTGATGTCCCGTCAACACCGAGGTGCGGCCCCGCAGGACGGGGCCGCACGTCGTCAGTTCCCGGTCGGCTCAGTGACCGCCGCCACCGCCGCCGTGGTCACCGCCACCACCGTGGTCGCCGCCACCACCATGGTCGCCACCGCCACCGTGGTCACCGCCACCACCGTGGTCGCCACCGCCACCGTGGTCGCCACCGCCACCGTGGTCACCGCCACCACCGTGGTCGCCACCGCCACCATGGTCGCCACCGCCACCATGGTCGCCGCCATAGTCCCTGCTGTAGGAACTCTGGTCGGTGTGGTCCGCGGCTGAGGCGGTTGCGGCCGTGCCGATCGCGGCTCCTCCGGCCAGCAGCACACCGCTGGCGGAGATCGCGACGAGACGCCTCGCTCGCTGTGATCGCATGGGAATACCTTCCATTTCCATCGTCTCTCCCGGCTCCCTGGGGGAGGCGCGAGGTGGATGGCCGTCGCCGCTGCGAAAGGGGAAGAACGCGGCGCGGTCTTCAGGTGTCGCCGCAGCCAGGAGGAACTGGGGAACGAAACGGCGCCGGGCACCTCGTAACGGGTCTGCCGGGCATGCCGTTCACTGCGGCCTTCACTCAGAGAGCCTAGTCCCACATAGGTCACGCGTCATCTCGGAGGGCACCCGGGTCACGGCCGTCTCGGCACCCGGACGACACCCTCCTGGATGACCGAGATGGCGAGCCGCCCGTCCTGGGTGTAGATGCGGGCCTGGCCGAGGCCCCGGCCGCCGTGCGCGGACGGTGACTCCTGGTCGTACAGCAGCCATTCGTCGGCCCGGAAGGGGCGGTGGAACCACATCGCGTGGTCCAGGGAGGCGCCGACGACGTCCCCGACGGCCCAGCCGCCGCGCCCGTGCGCGAGCAGCACGGAGTCGAGCAGGGTCATGTCGGAGACGTAGGTGGCGAGGACGACGTGCAGCAGGGGTTCGTCGACGGCGCCGCCGAGCTTGCCGTTGGTGCGGAACCACACCTGGGAGTGCGGCTCCCGCGGCTCGCCGTACCGCCCGTACGGCGGCTCGTCCACGTACCTGAGGTCGATCGCCTCGCGCGCCTCCAGGAACCGCTCCACGACGTCGGGGGCGAGGTGGCCGTAGCCGCCCAGGCGCTCCTGGGAGGTCGGCAGCGTCGCCGGATCGGGCGCGGTGGGCATGGGCGCCTGGTGCTCCAGCCCGTCCTCGTACACCTGGAAGGACGCCGACAGGTGGAAGATCGGCTTGCCGTGCTGCACGGCGACCACCCGGCGGGTGGTGAAGGACCGGCCGTCACGGATGCGGTCCACGGTGTACACGATCGGCGCGTCCGGGTCGCCGGGGCGCAGGAAGTACGCGTGCAGGGAGTGGGCGGGCCGGTCCGCGGGGACCGTCCGCCCGGCGGCGACCAGCGCCTGTGCCGCGACCTGCCCGCCGAAGACGCGGGGGACGACGGCGGAGCGGGACCGGCCGCGGAAGATGTTCTCCTCGATCTGCTCCAGGTCGAGCAGATCGAGGAGATCCTGGAGTGCCTGGCTCATGGTGTGCGGTTGTACCGGCCGGTGATCGCGCGCCGGTGTCCGGGGCCTTACAGGCCCATGTCCTTGGCGATGATCGTCTTCATGATCTCGCTGGTACCGCCGTAGATGCGGTTGACGCGGTTGTCCGCGTACAGGCGGGCGATCGGGTACTCGTTCATGTAGCCGTAGCCGCCGTGGAGCTGGAGGCAGCGGTCGATCACGCGGTGGGCGACCTCGGTGCAGAAGAGCTTCGCGGAGGCGGCCTCGGCGGGGGTCAGCTCACCGGCGTCCAGGGCCTCCAGGGCGCGGTCGGCGACCGCCTCGGCGGCGTCCACCTCGGCCTGGCAGGCGGCCAGCTCGAACTTGGTGTTCTGGAAGTGGGCGACCGGCTTGCCGAAGACGGTGCGCTCCTGCACGTAACTCTTGGCGAACCGCACGGCGGCCTTGGCCTGGGCGTAGGCGCCGAAGGCGATGCCCCAGCGCTCGGAGGCCAGGTTGTGGCCGAGGTAGGAGAAGCCCTTGTTCTCCTCGCCGAGCAGGTCCTCGACCGGGACCTTGACGTCGACGAAGGCCAGCTCGGCGGTGTCGGAGGTGCGCAGGCCCAGCTTGTCCAGCTTGCGGCCGATGGAGTAGCCCTCGGACTTGGTGTCCACGGCGAACAGGGAGATGCCGTGGCGGCGGTCCTCGGCGGTCGGCGCGGCGGTGCGGGCGCAGACGATCACCTTGTCGGCGTGCACACCGCCGGTGATGAAGGTCTTGGCGCCGTTGAGGACGTAGTGCGTGCCGTCCTCGGAGAGCTTGGCGGTGGTCTTCATGCCCGCGAGGTCGGAGCCGGTGCCCGGCTCGGTCATCGCGATGGCCCACATCTCCTCGCCGGTGACGAACTTCGGCAGGTAGCGCTTCTTCTGCTCGTCGGTGGCGAGCATCTTGATGTAGGGCAGGGCGAGCAGCACGTGCACGCCGGAGCCGCCGAACTGCACGCCGGCGCGGGCGGTCTCCTCGTAGAGGACGGCCTCGAACTTGTGGGTGTCCAGGCCCGCGCCGCCGAACTCCTCGGGCACGCTGATGCCGAAGATGCCCAGCTCGCCGAGCTTGTAGTAGAAGTCGCGCGGCGCCTGGCCGGCGGCGAACCACTCGTCGTACACCGGCACGACCTCGGCCTCGATGAAGGCGCGGAGGGTCTCCCGGAACGCCTCGTGATCCTCGTTGAACACCGTACGGCGCACGCCGTCACCTCCACGTACCTGACATCGGCATGTCTAAGCGCTTGCTCACTCACCGTACCGGCGAGTACGGAATCCCGTCCAGGGGGGTCCCGCCGTAACGCTCGTCACGCTCCTGTCGCCGACCTGTGTGAACAGCGCGGCCGGGCTACTCCTCGCCCGCCGCCTCGAAGGCGCCCCGCGCCATGCGGTGCAGCAGGGCCGCCGTCGTGCCCCGGCCGGGCAGCGTGCCGGCGCGGCCGAGGTGGGGGGTGGAGTTGAGCAGCCCGAAGACCGAGTGGACGGCCGAGCGGGCGGCCGGTTCGGTCAGGCCCGGGTACACCGCGCGGACCACCTCCACCCACAGCTCCACGTACTGCCGCTGGAGCTGCCGCACCAGCTTGCGGTCGCTGTCCCGCAGGCGGTCCAGCTCGCGGTCGTGCAGGGTGATCAGCGGGCGGTCGTCCAGGGCGAAGTCGATGTGGCCCTCGATCAGGGAGTCGAGGATGCGGGTCGCGGGGACCCCGTCGGCCTCCGCCAGCCGGCGCTTGGCCCCGGTCAGCAACTGCCCGCTGATGCCCACCAGCAGTTCGGCGAGCATCGCGTCCTTGCCCGGGAAGTGCCGGTAGAGGCCGGGGCCGCTGATGCCGACCGCGGCGCCTATCTCGTCGACGCCGACGCCGTGGAACCCGCGCTCGGCGAACAGCCGGGCGGCCTCCTTGAGGATCTGCTCACGGCGGGTGGGGGCGTCGGTTCTGGTGACCATGCCGACAATTCTAGACAGCGAGGTTAGCGGTCGTTAACCTGGTGGCGATGGTTAACGCTCATTAACAGGTTCGATCACCGGTGAGGGGAACCGCAGGATGCAGGAGGCACCGGAGCTTCAGAGCGCGGCAGATCCCGCGTCGGAGGCCTGGCGGGCCAATGAACAGGCGCATCTCGCCCTCGTGGAGGAGCTGCGCGCCAAGCTGGCCGCGGCGGCCCTCGGCGGCGGCGAGAAGGCGCGGGCCCGGCACACCGCGCGCGGCAAGCTGCTGCCCAGGGACAGGGTGGACACGCTGCTCGACCCGGGCTCGCCCTTCCTGGAGCTGGCCCCGCTCGCGGCCGACGGGATGTACGAGGGACAGGCCCCGGCCGCCGGGGTGATCGCCGGGATCGGCCGGGTCAGCGGACGCGAGTGCGTGATCGTCGCGAACGACGCCACGGTCAAGGGCGGCACGTACTACCCGATGACGGTGAAGAAGCACCTGCGCGCCCAGGAGGTGGCCCTCGACAACCGGCTGCCGTGCGTCTACCTGGTCGACTCCGGCGGGGCCTTCCTGCCGATGCAGGACGAGGTCTTCCCGGACCGGGACCACTTCGGGCGGATCTTCTACAACCAGGCCCGGATGTCCGGCGCGGGCATCCCGCAGATCGCGGCCGTGCTCGGCTCCTGCACGGCCGGCGGGGCGTACGTCCCGGCCATGAGCGACGAGGCCGTGATCGTGCGCGGCCAGGGCACGATCTTCCTGGGCGGCCCGCCCCTGGTGAAGGCGGCCACCGGCGAGGTCGTGACGGCGGAGGAGCTGGGCGGCGGCGAGGTCCACTCCCGGGTCTCCGGGGTCACCGACCACCTCGCCGAGGACGACGCGCACGCGCTCAGGACCGTCCGGAACATCGTCGCCACGCTCCCGGTCCGGCAGTCCCCGCCCTGGGAGGTCACGCCCGTCACCGAGCCGAAGGTGGACCCCTACGGGCTCTACGGCGCGGTCCCCGTCGACTCCCGCACCCCCTACGACGTCCGCGAGATCATCGCGCGCGTGGTCGACGGCTCCCGGTTCGCCGAGTTCAAGAGCGAGTTCGGGCAGACCCTGGTCACCGGCTTCGCGCGCGTCCACGGCCACCCGGTCGGGATCGTCGCCAACAACGGCATCCTGTTCTCCGAGTCCGCCCAGAAGGGCGCGCACTTCATCGAGCTGTGCGACCAGCGCGGCATCCCGCTGGTGTTCCTCCAGAACATCTCCGGCTTCATGGTCGGCAAGGACTACGAGGCCGGCGGCATCGCCAAGCACGGCGCCAAGATGGTGACCGCGGTCGCCTGCACGCGCGTGCCGAAGCTGACGGTCGTCGTCGGCGGTTCCTACGGCGCGGGCAACTACTCGATGTGCGGCCGGGCCTACTCGCCCCGCTTCCTGTGGATGTGGCCCAACGCCAAGATCTCCGTCATGGGCGGCGAGCAGGCCGCGTCCGTGCTGGCGACCGTCAAGCGGGACCAGCTGGAGGCGCGCGGGGAGTCCTGGCCCGCCGAGGACGAGGAGGCGTTCAAGGCGCCCGTCCGCGCGCAGTACGAACGCCAGGGCAACGCCTACTACGCCACCGCCCGGCTCTGGGACGACGGCGTGATCGACCCGCTGGAAACCCGTCAGGTGCTGGGCCTCGCCCTGACGGCCTGCGCCAACGCGCCCCTGGGAGACCCCCAGTTCGGCGTCTTCCGGATGTGAGGAGGGGAACCGTGTTCGACACAGTGCTGGTGGCCAACCGGGGCGAGATCGCCGTACGCGTCATCCGTACGCTCCGCTCGCTGGGCGTGCGCTCGGTGGCGGTCTTCTCCGACGCCGACGCCGACGCGCGGCACGTCCGGGAGGCCGACACGGCGGTACGGATCGGTCCGGCGCCGGCCGCCGAGAGCTATCTGTCGGTGGAGCGGCTGCTTCGGGCCGCCGCCCGCACCGGCGCCCAGGCCGTCCACCCCGGCTACGGCTTCCTCGCGGAGAACGCGGGCTTCGCGCGCGCCTGCGAGGAGGCGGGGCTGGTGTTCATCGGCCCGTCGGCGGACGCCATCGCGCTCATGGGCGACAAGATCCGCGCCAAGGAGACGGTGCAGGCGGCCGGGGTGCCGGTGGTGCCGGGCGGCCGGGACCCCGAGCTCGCCGAGGCGGCCCGCGCCCTGGGCGCCCCCGTGCTGCTCAAGCCGTCCGCCGGGGGCGGCGGCAAGGGCATGCGGCTGGTGCGGGACATGACCGTGCTGGAGGAGGAGATCGCCGCCGCCCGCCGCGAGGCCCGCGCCTCCTTCGGCGACGACACCCTGCTGGTGGAGCGGTGGGTCGACCGGCCCCGGCACATCGAGATCCAGGTGCTGGCCGACGGCCACGGCAACGTGGTCCACCTGGGCGAGCGCGAGTGCTCCCTCCAGCGGCGCCACCAGAAGATCATCGAAGAGGCGCCGAGCGTGCTCCTCGACGAGGAGACCCGGGCCGCGATGGGCGAGGCGGCCGTCCAGGCGGCCCGCTCGTGCGGGTACCGGGGCGCGGGCACGGTGGAGTTCATCGTCCCGGGCGGCGACCCTTCGCGGTACTACTTCATGGAGATGAACACCCGCCTCCAGGTGGAGCACCCGGTCACCGAACTCGTCACCGGGCTGGACCTGGTGGAGTGGCAGCTGCGGGTGGCCGCCGGGGAGCCGCTGGGGTTCGCGCAGGAGGACCTGCGGCTGACCGGCCACGCGGTGGAGGCCCGGATCTGCGCGGAGGACCCCGCGCGCGGGTTCCTGCCGTCCGGTGGCACGGTCCTGCTGCTGGGCGAACCGCAGGGCGACGGCGTGCGCACCGACTCCGGGCTCACCGAGGGCACCGAGGTGGGCAGCCTGTACGACCCGATGCTGTCCAAGGTGATCGCGTACGGCGCCGACCGCGAGACGGCGCTCAGGAAGCTCCGCTCGGCGCTCGCGGAGACGGTCACGCTGGGCGTGCAGACCAACGCCGGGTTCCTGCGCCGGCTGCTCGCCCATCCGGCGGTCGCCGCGGGCGAGCTGGACACGGGCCTGGTCGAACGCGTCGTGGACGACCTGGTCTCCACGGACGTGCCCGAGGAGGTCTACGAGGCCGCGGCGGCCGTACGCCTGGAGCGGCTCCAGCCGCGTACGGAGGGCTGGACCGACCCCTTCTCCGTGCCGAGCGGCTGGCGCCTCGGCGGCACCCCGAAGCCGCCCGCCTTCCACCTGCGGGCGCAGGACCCGGTGACGTACTCGCCCCGCGGCACCCACACCGTCAGCGGCGACCGCGTGACCGTCACCCTCGACGGCGTCCGGCACACGTTCCACCGGGCCGGTGACTGGATCGGCCGCGACGGCGACGCCTGGCAGGTGCGCGACCACGACCCGGTGGCCGCGTCGCTGAACCGCGCGGCCCACGCGGGTGCCGACTCGCTCACCGCGCCCATGCCCGGCACGGTGACGGTGGTCAAGGTGGCCGTCGGTGACGAAGTGACCGCCGGGCAGAGCCTGCTGGTGGTGGAGGCGATGAAGATGGAGCACGTCATCTCCGCCCCGCACGCCGGCACGGTCGCCGAGCTGGACGTGACGCCCGGCACGACGGTCGCCATGGACCAGGTGCTGGCCGTCATCGCCCCCAAGGAGGCGGCGGAATGAGCGTCGACGGTCTGCCCATGGTCGTACCGGCCCCGGGGCTGCCCGCGCGGGTGCGGATCCACGAGGTCGGCGCGCGGGACGGGTTGCAGAACGAGAAGACGGCCGTGCCGACGGCGGTGAAGGCGGAGTTCATCCGGCGGCTGGCCGGCGCGGGCCTGACGACGATCGAGGCGACGAGCTTCGTGCACCCCAAGTGGGTGCCCCAGCTCGCGGACGCCGAGGAGCTGTTCCCGCTGGTGAGCGACCTGCCCGGGGCAGCCTTGCCGGTGCTGGTCCCCAACCGGCGCGGCCTGGACCGGGCACTGGCCCTCGGCGCCGAGCGCGTCGCCGTGTTCGCCAGCGCCACCGAGTCCTTCGCGAAGGCCAACCTCAACCGCACGCTGGACGAGTCGCTGGCGGTGTTCGAGCGGGTGGTCCGGCAGGCCAAGGACCAGGGCGCGCACGTGCGCGGCTATGTGTCCATGTGCTTCGGCGACCCGTGGGAGGGCCCGGTGCCGCCGGACCAGGTGGCCCGGGTGTGCACGGCCCTGCGGGACATGGGCTGTGACGAGCTGAGCCTCGGCGACACGATCGGCGTGGCCACGGCCGGTCAGGTGCGCGAGCTGCTCGGCCTGCTGAACGAGCGGGGCGTGCCGACGGAGGTGATCGGCGTGCACTTCCACGACACCTACGGCCAGGCGCTCGCCAACACGCTGGCGGCGCTCCAGCACGGTGTCACCACGGTCGACGCCTCCGCCGGCGGCCTCGGCGGCTGTCCGTACGCCAAGTCCGCCACCGGCAACCTCGCCACCGAAGACCTCGTCTGGATGCTGCACGGGCTCGGCATCGAGACCGGTGTCGACCTCGGCCGTCTGACCGCCACGAGCGTGTGGATGGCCGAACAGCTGGGCCGCCCCAGCCCGTCCCGTACCGTCCGCGCTCTCTCCCACAAGGACCAGTGATCAGCATGGACCACCGTCTCAGCCCCGAGCTGGAGGACCTCCGCCGTACGGTGGAGGAGTTCGCGCACGATGTCGTGGCGCCGAAGATCGGCGACTTCTACGAGCGGCACGAGTTCCCGTACGAGATCGTCCGGGAGATGGGCCGCATGGGCCTGTTCGGGCTGCCGTTCCCGGAGGAGTACGGCGGTATGGGCGGTGACTACCTGGCGCTCGGCATCGCGCTGGAGGAGCTGGCCCGTGTCGACTCGTCGGTGGCCATCACCCTGGAGGCGGGGGTCTCACTGGGCGCGATGCCGCTGCACCTGTTCGGCACGGAGGAGCAGAAGCGCACATGGCTGCCCCGGCTGTGCGCGGGCGAGATCCTGGGCGCGTTCGGCCTCACGGAACCCGACGGCGGCAGCGACGCGGGGGCGACCCGTACGACGGCACGCCTCGACCCGGACACGGACGAGTGGGTGATCAACGGCTCGAAGTGCTTCATCACCAACTCGGGCACGGACATCACGGCACTGGTGACCGTCACCGCCGTCACCGGCCGCAAGCCGGACGGCCGGCCGGAGATCTCGGCGATCATCGTCCCGTCGGGCACGCCGGGCTTCACGGTGGCGGCGCCCTACTCGAAGGTCGGCTGGAACGCGTCGGACACCCGTGAGCTGTCGTTCACCGACGTCCGGGTCCCCGCCGCCAACCTCCTGGGCGAACAGGGCCGGGGCTACGCCCAGTTCCTGCGCATCCTGGACGAGGGCCGCATCGCCATCGCGGCCCTGGCGACGGGCCTGGCCCAGGGCTGTGTGGACGAGTCGGTCAAGTACGCCAAGGAACGCCATGCCTTCGGCAAGCCCATCGGCGCCAACCAGGCGATCCAGTTCAAGATCGCCGACATGGAGATGAAGGCCCACACGGCCCGCCTCGCCTGGCGCGACGCCGCCAGCCGTCTGGTGGCCGGCGAGCCCTTCAAGAAGGAGGCGGCCCTGGCCAAGCTCTACTCCTCCACGGTCGCCGTCGACAACGCCCGCGAGGCCACCCAGATCCACGGCGGCTACGGCTTCATGAACGAGTACCCGGTGGCCCGCATGTGGCGCGACTCCAAGATCCTGGAGATCGGCGAGGGCACGAGCGAGGTCCAGCGGATGCTGATCGCCCGCGAACTGGGCCTGGTGAGCTGACCCGGAGCCCGGCCCACCCGCACGGGACCGGCGGCACCGGCTGCCGGTCCCGTGTCATCGCGCGCTGTCCCCGCCGTCGTCCGCGCGCGAACGCCGGGCCTCGTCCACGACACGCCGCCAGGACCGGATCACTTCGGGCACCTGGTCCAGAAGCCCCTTCAGGGCGGACAGAGCCGCGGACACGACGCCCGCCGTGCCGAGAATCGCCAGGATGATCTGCAGATCCACGCTCGGGTTCCTCCTGCGCCGGAGGGTGGCCGAGCCGAGGGATGACCGCGTACGCGAGGGCAGGTGTCTCAGGCCGACCACCCGGAATACGGATGACCAACTGAGGCCCTGCCGACGTACAGGCCGGGTATGCGGTTGTCGCGATTGACGCGGGGTCGGCTCACGCCGGCCACCACGCCCGAAAGGGACGTCGGACCCATTCCCGTCGCAGCCGGCTGTGCCGACCGTGCGGTGCCGACTGTAGCCGCGCGGACCCCGGCCTGTCCGCCGTACCGCCAACTCCGCGTCCGTCGGCGGTTGTCGGCCAGGCGCACACCGGTCGAACGGGCAGGTACCGCCCCCTGGACATCAGCTGAGGTTAGGCTAACCTACCTTCGAACTTGTCCGGCGGGCGCTTCGCCCCGTTCGAAAGCAGTCATACCCATGCCCCATGCCCGTGTCACCCACCTCACTCGCCGTGGCCTGCTCGCCGCCGGCGGCGCTCTCGGACTCGGCGCCGCGCTCGCCGCCTGCGGGGACGACAAGGGCAAAGACAGCGGCTCCGGCACGGAGGCGAAGGGCGGCACGTCCGGGCCCTGGTCCTTCAAGGACGACCGCGGCACGACCGTGAAGCTGGACAAGGTCCCCGCGAACATCGTCGCGTTCACCGGTGTCGGCGCCGCGCTGTACGACTACGGCATCCAGGTGAAGGGCGTCTTCGGCCCGACGAAGACCACCGCCGGCAAGCCCGATGTCCAGGCCGGTGACATGGACGTCAGCAAGGTGACGGTCCTCGGCAACACCTGGGGCCAGTTCAGCGTCGAGAAGTACGCCTCCCTCGCCCCGGACGTGCTCGTCTCCACGATGTTCGACGGCGCCGGCACCCTCTGGTACGTCCCCGAGGAGTCGAAGAAGAAGATCGCCCAACTGGCCCCCAGCGTCGGCATCTCCGTCTACGACCGCCAGCTCACCGAGCCGCTCCAGCGCATGTGGGACCTCGCCGAGTCGCTCGGCGCGGACATGAAGGCCGCCAAGGTCACCGACGCCAAGAAGCGGTTCGAGGACGCCGCCGCCCGGCTGCGCGCCGCCGCCAAGGCCAAGCCCGGCATCAAGGTGATGGCCGGCAGCGCCAGCGACCAGTTGTTCTACGTCTCCGGCACCAACCTCTCCATCGACCTGGAGTACTTCAAGGCCCTCGGCGTGAACTTCGTGGAGCCGCCGGAGAGCGCCAAGAAGCAGGGCGGCGGCTGGTACGAGTCGCTGAGCTGGGAGAACGTCGACAAGTACCAGGCCGACATCATCATGATGGACGACCGCACCTCGGCCATCCAGCCCGCCGACATCACCAAGGCCACCTGGAAGAAGCTGCCCGCGGTGAAGGCGGGCCAGGTCATCGCCCGCTCCCCCGAGCCGATCCTGTCGTACGACAAGTGCGTGCCGCTGCTGACGAATCTGGCCGAGGCCCTGGAGAAGGCCAAGAAGGTCAGCTGACCCGTAGGTGCCTCTGGCAAAGCCCTGAACCCCCTCTCAGGAGCCACACATGACGACGGCCGTAGCCGCCCCGTTCCGTTTCTTCTCCCTTCAGGTCGCACGGACGAGGCGGCTCGGCCCGTCCCTGGTCCGGGTCACCTTCGGCGGAGCCGATCTGCACGCCTTCCACTCGGACGGGCGCGACCAGTCCCTGTCGCTCTTCCTCCCGCACCCCGGGCAGACCGAACCCGTCGTCCCGCTGGAACTGGGCGAGGGCTGGTGGCAGGGGTGGCGGGAACTCCCGGACGACGTACGGGCGGTGATGCGCTCGTACACGCTCCGGGCACTGCGCCGCGACCCCGACGAGATCGACATCGACTTCGCCCTGCACGGCGTGGAGCCGGGTGCGGCCACGCCCGCCGGCCCCGCCTCCCGCTGGGCCGCCCGTGCCGCCGCCGGTGACCGGGTGCTGCTGCTCGGCCCGGCCGTCGCCGACAACCGGGCGATCCGGTTCCGTCCGCCCGAGGACACCGGTCCCGTCGTGCTGTGCGGCGACGAGACCGCCGTACCCGCCGCGGCCGCGATCCTCGAAGCCCTCCCCGCCGGCACCCGGGCCCGGGCCTGGCTGGAGGTGCCGCACGCCGGTGACGTCCAGGACGTGCGCACGGAGGCGGACGCGGAGATCACATGGCTCGTGCGGCACGGCGGGTCCCCCCTGGCCGTCGACGCCGTACGAGCCACTGCCCTGCCGGACGCCGAGCGGGCCTATGTGTGGATCGCCGGCGAGTCCGGTCGGGTGAAGGCGCTGCGGCGGCACTTCGTCGGTGAGCGCGGGGTGGACCGGCGGCGCGTCACCTTCGTCGGCTACTGGCGGCAGGGGATGACGGAGGAGCAGCTCCGGACCGCCGAACAAACCTGACCCGTCGTGACATCGGCCACGGGTCACGGCATGCCCCGACACGGAAACTTAGGTTAGGCTAACCTAAGTTGATCTCGCACGGACCGTCCCCTCGGAGGACCCCCACATGCGCTCGCACCTGCTCAATGGCCTCACCGCGGAGCACTACCGCAGCTCCGTGACCGAAGGAGTCGAGCGGGTGGCGGCCAAACTCGCCACCACCGACCGTCCGTTCACCGGCGTCACCGTGGACGCCCTCTCTCCCACCATCGACGCGATCGACCTCGACCGCCCGCTGGGCGACACCGTCGCCGTGCTGGACGAACTGGAGGACGTCTACCTCCGGGACGCGGTCTACTTCCACCACCCCCGCTACCTCGCCCACCTCAACTGCCCGGTCGTCATCCCGGCGGTGCTGGCCGAGGCCGTGCTCTCCGCGGTCAACTCCTCACTGGACACCTGGGACCAGTCGGCCGGCGGCACCCTCATCGAGCGCAAGCTCATCGACTGGACGGCCGCCCGCATCGGCCTCGGCCCGGCCGCCGACGGCGTCTTCACCTCCGGCGGCACCCAGTCCAACCTCCAGGCGCTGCTGCTGGCCCGCGAGGAGGCCAAGGGCGACGGCCTGGCGAAACTGCGCGTCTTCGCCTCCGAGGTCAGTCACTTCAGCGTCAGGAAGTCCGCGAAACTGCTCGGGCTCGGGCCGGACGCCGTCGTCACCGTCCCCGTCGACCACGACAAGCGCATGCAGACGGTCGCCCTCGCCCATGAGCTGGAGCGCTGCCGGCAGGACGGCCTGATCCCCATGGCCGTCGTCGCCACCGCCGGCACCACCGACTTCGGCTCCATCGACCCGCTCCCGGAGATCGCCGGGCTGTGCGCCCAGTACGGCGTCTGGATGCACGTCGACGCGGCCTACGGCTGCGGCCTGCTCGCCTCCCTGAAGTACCGGGACCGCGTCGACGGCATCGAGCGCGCCGACTCGGTCACCGTCGACTACCACAAGTCCTTCTTCCAGCCGGTCAGTTCGTCCGCCGTGCTGGTCCGGGACGCGGCCACCCTGCGGCACGCCACCTACCACGCGGAGTACCTCAACCCGCGCCGCATGGTGCTGGAACGCATCCCCAACCAGGTCGACAAGTCCCTCCAGACCACCCGCCGCTTCGACGCCCTCAAGCTGTGGATGACGCTGCGCACGATGGGCGCCGACGGCATCGGGCAGCTCTTCGACGAGGTGTGCGACCTGGCCCGGGAGGGCTGGAAACTGCTCGCGGCCGACCCCCGCTACGACGTCGTCGTCGAGCCCACCCTCTCCACCCTCGTCTTCCGCTACGTCCCGGCGGCCGTCACCGACCCGGCCGAGATCGACCGCGCCAACCTGTACGCCCGCAAGGCCCTGTTCGCCTCCGGTGACGCCGTCGTCGCGGGCACCGAGGTGGGGGGCCGCCACTACCTGAAGTGCACCCTGCTCAACCCCGAGACACAGACGGCGGACATCGCCGCCGTCCTCGATCTGATCGCCGGCCACGCCGAGCAGTACCTGGGAGAGTCCCTTGACCGCGCGTCCTGAAGCCCACGGCAAGACCTACGACTTCGTGGGGATCGGGCTCGGCCCCTTCAACCTCGGACTCGCCTGCCTCACCGAGCCGATCGCCGGACTGGACGGCGTCTTCCTGGAGTCCAAGCCCGACTTCGAGTGGCACGCCGGCATGTTCCTGGACGGCGCCCACCTCCAGACCCCGTTCATGTCGGACCTGGTCACCCTGGCCGACCCGACCTCGCCGTACTCCTTCCTGAACTACCTGAAGGAGAAGGGCAGACTGTACTCGTTCTACATCCGCGAGAACTTCTACCCGCTGCGGGTCGAGTACGACGACTACTGCCGCTGGGCCGCGAACAAGCTGAGCGGCGTCCGCTTCGGCACCACGGTCACCGAGGTGACGTACGAGGACGAGCGGTACACCGTGCGCACCGGCGCCGGGGACACCTACCGGGCCCGGCACCTGGTCCTCGGCACCGGCACGGTCCCCTTCGTCCCGGAGGCATGTCAGGGGCTGGGCGGCGACTTCCTGCACACCTCCCAGTACATGCACCGCAAGGCGGAGCTGCTGGAGAAGCGGTCCATCACGATCGTCGGCAGCGGCCAGAGCGCGGCCGAGATCTACCACGAACTGCTCGCCGGGATCGACGTCCACGGCTACCGGCTCAACTGGGTCACCCGCTCCCCGCGGTTCTTCCCGCTGGAGTACACCAAGCTGACCCTGGAGATGACCTCCCCGGACTACGTCGACTACTTCCGGGCGCTGCCCGAGGAGACCCGCTACCGGCTGGAGAAGCAGCAGAAGGGCCTGTTCAAGGGCATCAACTCGGACCTCATCGACGCGATCTTCGACCTGCTGTACCAGAAGAACGTCGAGAGCGGCGACCGCCCGGTCCCCACCCGGCTGCTCACCAACTCCTCGCTGCGCGCGGCGACGTACCAGGACGGCACGTACACGCTCGGCTTCCACCAGGACGAGCAGGGCAAGGACTTCGAGATCCGCACCGAGGGCCTGGTCCTGGCCACCGGCTACCACTACACCCCGCCGGCCTTCCTCGCCCCGGTCCGCGACCGGCTCCGCTTCGACGGCCGCGGACGCTTCGACGTCGCCCGCAACTACTCCGTCGACGTCACCGGCCGCGGGATCTTCCTCCAGAACGCCGGCGTGCACACCCACAGCATCACCAGCCCCGACCTGGGCATGGGCGCGTACCGGAACGCGTACATCATCCGGGAACTGCTCGGCACGGAGTACTACCCGGTGGAGAAGACCATCGCCTTCCAGGAGTTCGCGGTATGACCGGCACGACCATGACCTTCACGTTCCGTCCCGTCGACCCGCTGACGGACGCCGAGCTGCTGCACTCCTGGGTCACCCACCCCAAGGCGGCCTTCTGGATGATGCAGGACGCGCGGCTGGAGGACGTCGAGCGCGCCTACATGGAGATCGCGGCGGACGAGCACCACGACGCCCTGCTCGGGCTGCGCGACGGCACGCCCGCCTTCCTGACGGAGAGGTACGACCCCGCGCACCGGGAGCTGGCCGGGCTGTACGAGGCGCGGCCGGGCGATGTCGGGATGCACTTCCTGACCCCGGCCACCGACACCCCCGAGCACGGGTTCACCAGGGCCGTCATCACCGCCGTCATGGCCCGTCTCTTCGAGGACCCGGCGGTGCGGCGGGTCGTCGTCGAGCCGGACGTCCGCAACACGGCCGTGCACGCCCTGAACGCGGCCGTCGGGTTCGTGCCCGAGCGGGAGATCGACAAGCCGGAGAAGCGGGCGCTGCTGAGCTTCTGCACCCGCGAGCAGTTCGAGAAGGCGGTGACCGCATGACCCTCGCCGACGCCGTGGCCCATCTGTCCCCCGAGCGCTGGGCGACCGCCAACCGGCTGCTGCTGCGCAAGGCGCTCGCCGAGTTCGCGCACGAGCGGCTGATCACGCCCGAGGAGGACGGCGGCCGGTACGTCGTCCGCAGCGACGACGGGCTCACCACCTACCGGTTCAGCGCCGTGCGCAGGGCCCTGGACCACTGGGAGATCGACGCCGGCTCCCTCACCCGGCACCGCGAGAGCGCCGAACTCCCGTTGTCGGCGCTGGACTTCTTCATCGAGCTGAAGGAGTCGCTGGGACTGAGCGACGAGATCCTGCCGGTCTACCTGGAGGAGATCTCCTCGACCCTCTCGGGCACCTGCTACAAGCTCACCAAGCCCCGCGTGACCTCGGCCGAGCTGGTCGACAGCGGCTTCCAGGCGATAGAGACCGGGATGACCGAGGGCCACCCGTGCTTCGTCGCGAACAACGGGCGGCTCGGCTTCGGTGTCCACGACTACCTGTCGTACGCGCCGGAGACGGCGAGTCCGGTACGGCTGGTGTGGCTGGCCGCGCACCGCTCGCGGGCCGCGTTCACGGCCGGGACCGGGATCGAGTACGAGTCCTTCCTGCGGGACGAGCTCGGCGAGAAGACGGTGGAGCGGTTCCGTGCCGTCCTCACCGACCGGGGCCTGGACCCCGCCGACTACCTGTTCATCCCGGTCCACCCCTGGCAGTGGTGGAACAAGCTCAGCGTCACGTTCGCCGCCGAGGTGGCCCGCCGGCACCTGGTCTGCCTGGGCGAGGGCGACGACGAGTACCTGGCCCAGCAGTCGATCCGCACCTTCTTCAACACCAGCGACCCGCGCAAGCACTATGTGAAGACCGCCCTGTCGGTCCTCAACATGGGGTTCATGCGGGGCCTGTCCGCCGCCTACATGGAGGCGACCCCGGCCATCAACGACTGGCTGGCCCGGCTGATCGACGGCGACCCTGTGCTCAAGGCGACCGGCCTCACGATCATCCGGGAGCGGGCCGCCGTCGGCTACCGGCACCTGGAGTACGAGCGGGCCACCGACCGCTACTCGCCGTACCGCAAGATGCTGGCCGCGCTGTGGCGGGAGAGCCCGGTGCCGTCGCTGCGGGACGGCGAGACCCTCGCCACCATGGCCTCGCTGCTGCACGTGGACGACGAGGGCGCCTCCTTCGCGGGCGCGCTGATCGAACGCTCGGGCCTGGCCCCCACCGAGTGGCTGCGGCGGTACCTGCGGGCCTACTACACCCCGCTGCTGCACAGCTTCTACGCCTACGACCTGGTGTTCATGCCGCACGGCGAGAACACGATCCTGGTGCTGCGGGACGGGGCCGTGCAGCGGGCGGTCTACAAGGACATCGCCGAGGAGATCGCCGTCATGGACCCGGACGCGGCCCTGCCGCCGCAGGTGCGGCGGATCCGTGTCGAGGTCCCCGAGGACACGAAGCTGCTGTCCATCTTCACGGACGTCTTCGACTGCTTCTTCCGCTTCCTCGCCGCCCGCCTCGCCGCCGAGGGCGTCCTGGAGGAGGACGGCTTCTGGCGCACGGTCGCCGAGGTCACCCGCGAGTACCAGGAGGCGAACCCCCAGCTGGCCGGCAGGTTCCGCCAGTACGACGTGTTCGCCCCCGAGTTCGCGCTGTCCTGCCTGAACCGTCTCCAGCTGCGCGACAACAGGCAGATGGTGGACCTCGCCGACCCGTCCGGCGCGCTCCAGCTCGTCGGCACCCTGAAGAACCCGATCGCCGGGTTCTGACGGCGCACGGAGCTGACGGGCACCCCGCGGTACGGTCCTGCGGGGTGCCCGTCGGATGTCGGTCAGCGGGCCGGCCAGGGCACCTGTGGTGAGCGGTAGTAGTGGATGCCGAGGGCGTCCCAGCGGGGGCCCTGGGCCGCCAGCCGGACCCGGTAGGCGTTCCAGTCGTGGGTGGCCGCCGGTGACCAGCCCAGCTCGGCCGCGCCGGCGAGCCGGGGGAACGCCATGTACTCGATCTCGGCGGTGTCCGTCACGTTCTCCGTCCACAGGGGTGCCTCGACGCCCCGGACCGCGGAGGCCGGCGCCCCGGCGAGATAGGCGCCCGGATCCCAGTCGTAGGACCGCTTCACCTCGACCAGGCCCGCCCAGTCCTGACCGGGACCGGTGTCGCGCGTGTACTTCATGTCGAGGTAGGTCCGGTCGGCCGGGGACAGGATCAGGCCCGTGCCGTTCCGGGCGGCCTGGGCGACCTGTGTCTTCTCGGCCGCGCTGGTGTCGTCCAGGCCCCAGTACTGGGCGAGGGCGCCCTTCGCCGGGTGCGCGCCGGTGAGCTGGTGCCAGCCGATGACGGTCTTGCCGTAGCGGGCGACGACCGGCTGCACCCGGTCCATGAACGTCACGTAGTCCGCGTGGCTGGTGGAGTGCGCCTCGTCGCCGCCGATGTGCAGATAGCGGCCGGGGGTGAGGGCGGCCAGCTCCCGGACGACGTCGTCCACGAAGTCGTAGGTGGCCTTCTCGGACACGCACAGCGAGCTGAAGCCGACCTCGGTCCCGGTGTACAGCGGGGGTGCCACGCCGTCGCAGTTGAGCCGCGCGTAGGAGGCGAGGGCCGCGTTGGTGTGGCCGGGCATGTCGATCTCGGGCACGACCTCCAGGTAGCGGGAGGCCGCGTACCGCACGATCTCCCGGTAGTCGGCCTTGGTGTAGTGGCCGCCCGGGCCGCCGCCGACCTGGGTGGAGCCGCCGTAGGAGGCCAGGCGCGGCCAGGAGTCGACCGCGATGCGCCAGCCCTGGTCGTCGCTGAGGTGCAGATGCAGCTCGTTGACCTTGTAGAGCGCCAACTGGTCGATGTACCGCTTCACTTGGGCAACCGTGAAGAAGTGCCGGGAGACGTCGAGCATGGCGCCCCGGTAGGCGTAGCGGGGACGGTCCCGCACGGTGCCGCCGGCGACCGGCCAGGGACCGGGCTGGACGGTCTTCTTCTCGACGGCCGCCGGGAGGAGCTGGCGCAGGGTCTGGACGCCGTGGAAGAGGCCGGCGGGGGTGCGCGCGGTGAGGGTGACACCGCTCGCGCCGCTGTGCAGCCGGTAGCCCTCGGCGCCGAAGTCGCCCCGCGTCAGGCTGAGTCGGATGCCGCCGGTGCCGTGGTCGGTGACCGGCAGCGGATAGCCGGTGGCCGGGCGCAGCAGTGCGGCCAGGTAGCCGCCGACGCGGCGGACCTCGGCCGATCCGTCGACGCGGACCCGGGTGTCCCGGGTGATGCGGTACGGCGTTCCGCCGGGCGTGACCGAGGCGGGGGCCGGGACCACCCGGTCCAGGGGGGTCGGGGCGGCGGCCTGCGCCGTGTGGTCCGCGCCGAGGGTGGCGACGCCGGCCGCCGCGAGCAGCAGCAGGGAACCGAGGACGTGGGTCAGGCGGGGAGTCGTGCTGTGGTTCCGTCTCACAAGCGCTCCCTTCGGAAGGGGGTGACCGTCAGACTTGGTCGAGACCACTGTCCCGCAGATCGGGTGGAACAATCCCCGCATGGCGGAAATCATCCAGAAGGACGGTACTTGGGCCTTCGACGGGGACGCCCTGCGCCTCACCCCGGGCCGGGACAAGAACGTGGGCCTGCTCCGCCGCGAGCTGGGCGAACTCATCGTACCGCTCGGCGCGTTGGCCGGTGTCTCCTTCGAACAGGGCCGGAAGTCGGGGCGGCTCAGGCTGCGGCTGCGCGCCGGCGCCGACCCGCTGCTGCACGCCACCGGTGGCCGGCTCGCCGAGCCGCACGACCCGTACCGGCTGACGGTGGAGCCCGACCGCTACGGCGTCGCCGAGTACGTCGCCGACGAGGTGCGCGACGCCCTGCTGCTGGACGGGGTGTCGCCGGAGCCGGTCGACGGGTACCTGCTGCCGGGCCCGTCCGTGCCGGTGTCCGCCTCGGCCGGGGACGGCACGGCGGGCTTCGACGGGGAGCGCGTGCGGCTGGAGTGGAACTGGAAGACCGAGGAGGCCAAGGCCGCCGCCGGGCCGCGCACGATCCCCCTCGCGGACATCACCGGCGTCGAGTGGCAGCCGGCGGTCGGCCTGGAGAACGGGCACCTGCGGTTCCTGGTGCGCGGCGCCCCGGTCGCCGCACCGCCCAAGTACGACCCGAACGCGGTCGAGCTGTGGGGCTTCAAGAGGGATCCGCTGATGGCCCTGGTCGCGGCGGCGGTGCAGGCGCGCCTGCCGCATCCCTCGGCGGCGGAGCCGGACGTGCGGCAGGTCGCGCCCCCGCCGGCCGGCGAGCCCGCCGGGGACGACCACGACGTGCTGCTGCGCCGGCTGCGCGAGCTGGGTGAGCTGCACCGCGACGGGGTGCTGACGGACGAGGAGTTCGCCCTGGCCAAGCGGGCGGTCCTCAAGCGCCTGTGAGGAAGGCGCCGGCGATAGAAGCGCCGGTGGGGACCGCCCGCTCGCCCGGGGCCTACTTGGCCGTGCGGGACACCGTGAAGTGGTCGATGCGGTCGCCGGTCTCGGCGATGCCCGACACCGTCAGCGTGGTCTGCCGGCCCTTCGGCGCGGGGGCGACGTCCACGCGCAGGAAGGAGTAGTTGAGGTAACGCACCCGGGACCAGGTGACGGTCTCGTTGACCTTGCCGTCCTTGGTGTTGACGAACGAGGCCACGGAGTCGGTCTCGTGCTCGTGCCCCTCGTAGGAGTCCGGCGCGGAGAACGCGTACAGGCTGCGGCCGGCGGCGCCCGCGGTGACGTAGACCACGCCGTCGGTCTCGGGGTAGGCCGTGCCGCCGATCGGCAGCTTCTTGGTGACCTTGCCCGCCTTGATGACGTCGGTGCGCTCGTACTGGTGGTTGTGGCCGTTGATGACCAGGTCCACCGTGTACTTCTCGAACAGCGGCACCCACTCCTGGCGCACTCCCCCCTCCGAGGCGTGCGCGGTGGAGGTGCAGTAGGCGCAGTGGTGGAAGAAGACGACGATGAAGTCGACGTCCTTGGCGGCGCGGAACTTCTTCAGCCGGCCTTCCAGCCACGTGGTCTGGGTTCCTCCGGATATGCCCAGGTTCGCCGGGATCTCGAAGGAGACGTCGTTGGCGTCGAGCGAGATGACCGCCGTGTTGCCGTAGACGAAGGAGTAGACGCCCGGCAGGTTCTTCTTGTCGGGGCCGTTGTCCGGGAGGGTCCAGCGGGCCTCCTCGCCGCCGTAGCCGTTGGGCGAGTACCAGGCCTCCATGTCGTGGTTGCCGTACGCGGGCATCCACGGGATCTGCTTGGCGACCGACTCGGTCTGGGCGAGGAAGGAGTCCCAGGTGCGCGAGTCGAAGCCGGTGTCGGCGGTCTTGCCGGCGCCGGCCGGGTCGGCGTAGGCGATGTCGCCGGCGTGCAGGTGGAAGGCCGGGTTCTGACCGAGGAGCAGGCTGTTGTTGGCCAGGCCGTGGTAGCCGACGCCCTCGTCGCCGAAGGCGGTGAAGGTGAACGGCGCCTTGTGGGCGGGGGCGGTGGTGAACGTGCCGACCGTGCCCAGCAGGTGCGGCTCGGCCGGGTCGAAGCCCTCGTGGCCGACGCCGTAGTAGTAGGTCTTGCCGGGGCGCAGGTGGGTCAGCTTGGCGTGCAGGTAGTACTGGGTGTGGTCGCCGCTCGCGCCGACACCGGCCGGGGTGTAGAGGGTGCGGACCTCGGCGTCGATCTTGCGCGAGAGGTCCCAGGGGTGGGCGCCGACGCGGATGAACGGCTTCTTGACGGCGACCGGGACCTGCCAGGAGACGGTGATCTCGGTGCGCGGGTCGTTGCCCCAGGCCAGGTGGCGGCCGAAGGGGGCGACGAGGGCGCCGTCGACGTGCTGGGCGGCGGGGGCGGTTTGCCTGGTCGGCACGGCCGCCTGGGCGGTGGCGCCCGGCACGAACGCGCCACCCGCCACGGCGCCCAGCGTGACCGCGCCGCCCCTGATCATGGTGCGCCGCGAGAATCTGGCGCGCAGGTACTCATGCTGCTCGGCCATGCTCATGCGCGCGGCCAGCTTCTCGGGTACTCCCATACGAGGAATGTCCATGACGTCTGAAACTCGTCTGTTCGGGCAACGAGTCGCAGGACGCGGGATGGACAGCTCGCGAACAGAGCCCCATAAGAGTTTCAACAGCCGCTTGCCCGGAATCGGGCACGATTCTTGCGAAACGGGCTCCGGTACTCCAGGATCTACCGGGTGCACGACGAACTTCTTGATCACCTGACGCGGTCCACGCCCCTCAGCCGGGGCGAGGCGCTGCGTGTGGTCCAGGACGTGCTCGCCTACTTCGACGAGACGATCCAGGAGTTCGTCCGCCGCCGCCACCGCGAACTCCAGGCCCAGGGCCTGGTGAACGCGGAGATCTTCGAACGGATCGGGGCGGACCTGAAGTACCGGGCGGTGGCGCCGCCGGAGCTGACGCTCAGGCAGCTGCGCCGCATGGTCTACGGCTGAAACCAGCCGGAACCCGGCCGGCGGCAGCCCGGCCCAGCGACAGCCAAGGGATACCTCTATACATGTGCGGAATCGTCGGATACATCGGGAAGCGTGACGTCGCTCCTCTCCTCCTGGAGGGCCTCCAGCGCCTGGAGTACCGCGGCTACGACTCCGCGGGCGTCGTCGTCACCTCCCCGAAGACGCCCGGCCTGAAGATGGTCAAGGCCAAGGGCCGGGTGCGCGACCTGGAGGCC
The DNA here is from genome assembly GCF_014650115.1 of Streptomyces olivaceoviridis. Taxonomy (GTDB): domain Bacteria; phylum Actinomycetota; class Actinomycetes; order Streptomycetales; family Streptomycetaceae; genus Streptomyces; species Streptomyces olivaceoviridis. Next base: position 647,063 of record NZ_BMUI01000001.1, read on the forward strand.
AAGGTCCCGGCGCGCTTCAAGGGCACCACCGGCATCGCCCACACCCGCTGGGCCACCCACGGCGCTCCGTCCGACGTCAACGCCCACCCGCACATGTCGGCCGACAACAAGGTCGCCGTCGTCCACAACGGCATCATCGACAACGCCGCCGACCTGCGCCGCAAGCTGGAGGCCGACGGCGTCGAGTTCCTCTCCGAGACCGACACCGAGGTCCTCACCCACCTGATCGCCCGCTCGCAGGCCGAGAAGCTGGAGGACAAGGTCCGCGAGGCCCTGCGGGTGGTCGAGGGCACGTACGGCATCGCGGTCATGCACGCCGACTTCTCCGACCGCGTCGTGGTGGCCCGCAACGGCTCCCCGGTCGTCCTCGGCATCGGCGAGAAGGAGATGTTCGTCGCGTCGGACATCGCCGCCCTGGTCGCCCACACCCGGCAGATAGTGACGCTGGACGACGGCGAGATGGCCACCCTCAAGGCCGACGACTTCCGCACGTACACCACCGAGGGCACCCGCACCTCGGCCGAGCCGACCACCGTGGAGTGGGAGGCGGCCTCCTACGACATGGGCGGCCACGACACCTACATGCACAAGGAGATCCACGAGCAGGCCGACGCCGTGGACCGCGTGCTGCGCGGCCGCATCGACGACCGCTTCTCCACCGTGCACCTGGGCGGCCTCAACCTGGACGCCCGCGAGGCCCGGCAGATCCGCCGCGTGAAGATCCTCGGCTGCGGCACCTCGTACCACGCGGGCATGATCGGCGCCCAGATGATCGAGGAGCTGGCCCGCATCCCCGCCGACGCCGAGCCCGCCTCCGAGTTCCGCTACCGCAACGCGGTCGTCGACCCCGACACCCTGTACATCGCGGTCTCCCAGTCCGGTGAGACGTACGACGTCCTGGCCGCCGTGCAGGAGCTGAAGCGCAAGGGCGCCCGGGTCCTCGGCGTGGTCAACGTCGTCGGCTCGGCGATCGCCCGCGAGGCCGACGGCGGCATCTACGTCCACGCGGGCCCCGAGGTCTGCGTGGTCTCCACGAAGTGCTTCACCAACACCACGGTCGCCTTCGCGCTGCTCGCCCTGCACCTCGGCCGCACCCGCGACCTCTCGGTCCGCGACGGCAAGCGGATCATCGAGGGCCTGCGCAAGCTGCCCCAGCAGATCACCGAGATCCTGGACCAGGAGGAGGAGATCAAGAAGCTGGCGGAGAGCTACGCCGACGCCCGCTCGATGCTCTTCATCGGCCGCGTCCGGGGCTACCCGGTGGCCCGCGAGGCCTCCCTGAAGCTCAAGGAGGTCTCCTACATCCACGCCGAGGCCTACCCCGCCTCCGAGCTGAAGCACGGCCCGCTGGCCCTCATCGAGCCGGCCCTGCCCACGGTCGCGATCGTCCCCGACGACGACCTGCTGGAGAAGAACCGCGCGGCCCTGGAGGAGATCAAGGCCCGCGAGGGCAAGATCCTGGCGGTCGCCCACCAGCACCAGGAGAAGGCGGACCAGACGATCCTCGTCCCGAAGAACGAGGACGAGCTGGACCCGATCCTGATGGGCATCCCCCTCCAGCTCCTGGCGTACCACACGGCGAAGGCCCTGGGCCGGGACATAGACAAGCCGCGGAACCTCGCCAAGTCGGTGACGGTCGAGTAGCGGACAGAACGGACCCCCACGTGTGCCACCTTGCACGTGGGGGTCCTTTCCGTGCTGCTCGATCTCAGCCGGCGGCCGTCACCCCCCGGCCCGCAGCAGAGCGGTATATGCCCTTCACAAGGGCACGAACCACCTCTACGCACGAGTAGTTTCGCGCCGCACGAAGGAAGTTGACGAAGCGTGAGACGTCAGGGGATGACGATCACGGGCCGCTGCGCCCGCTTGGCGAGCCGCCCCGCGACCGAGCCGAAGATCCGGCCGACGATGCCGTGCGTGGAGCCGACCACGATCGCGTCGGCCTCGTACTCGCGGCCGACCTCTTCGAGTTCGTGACAGATGTCCCCGCCCCGCTCGACCAGGATCCACGGGACCTCGGCCAGGTAGTCCGCGCAGGCCAGCTCCAGGCCCAGGACCTCCGTGCGGTGGTCCGGGACGTCCACGAAGACGGGCGGCTCGCAGCCGGCCCACACCGTGGTGGGCAGCCGGTTGGCGACGTGCACGATGATCAGACCGGAACGGGAACGGTGGGCCATGCCGATCGCGTAGGCGAGGGCGCGCTCACTGGAGGTGGAGCCGTCGAAGCCGACGACGACTCCGTGCCGGAAGGCGGGGTCGCAGGACGGGCGTGACTCCGCCGCCGCCAGGGGATCGGCCGCCGTGGGGTCGGCGACCGGCCGCTTGCGGTCCGCGGGTTCGGAGAATTCGTGACCGGCCATGGCTGTCTCGGCGTTGTGATCCTTCATGGGAGGGACGACAGTGTGCTGCGGAAGCGTGCTGCGGAGCTGTGTCCGGGAAACATCTTCCCAAGCCCATACCCCCAAGGGTACGGCCGCACGCCTCCTGAGCCCAGATCCCGCGCACGCTCCGTGAGCGGTCCCCGACGTCCGTAGGGGTTCACCGGAGCATGCACGAGCCGCGCCCGCAGCGCAATGGTCGCTGCCCCGTACAGGCGGTTTGCACGGGATTCACAGATGCGCGTTCGGTGACCGACCGGTCGAACGGACGTTGAACCGGGGTGAGCCACCGCCACAGGGAGTACGAGATGCCCGGAGCCCGACCCCGCCGCGACCCGCGCCCCGCACCGGACAGTGCGAGCGATGTGATCCGCTGGGCCGTCTTCAGCTGCGTGCTCGTGCCCGTGGTCCTCCTCTGGTACGGCACCTCGCTGGCCGGCGCCACGGGCACCGCGCTGGGCCTCGCCGCCGTCACGGCGGCCTGCCGGGTGCTGCTGCGCCGTTCCGAGCGGTGCGCCGAGCGTTGCGCCGCGCAAAGAGGCGGACGTCACACCCGGGAGCAGACACCGGTCGACTGACCTGTTTCCGCGCCTGCGAGCGCTGCTTTTCAGCCAACTTCTGGATATCGACCAGGAGGGGTCCGAACCACCCCCCAACCCCCGTTCCACCTGCACGGAAAGGGTCTACGGGCCGCTGTGCACCCTACGCGGTTTGGCCACTGCGACAAGGCGCACTTCCCTGCACGCCTCGCGAGTGCAACGCTTCGTGATCGAATGCTTCACGCCAAGTTGTCATGTCGACAATGTGCCGCGTGTGGAACTGGTCACCGCGCGATCGCGGGAGCCAGTAGATTCGATCTTGACTGTCTTACGGCGGGGGACTCGTGCAGGACCGAGGGGAAACGTGCAGGAGCGACACAACCGAGGAGCCGCGACCACCGAGGGGGGCTTAGCAGTATGAGCCACGACTCCACTGCCTCGCCGGACGCCGCAGCCCGGAAACTGTCCGGGCGACGCCGCAAGGAGATCGTCGCGGTGCTGCTGTTCAGCGGCGGCCCCATCTTCGAGAGTTCCATTCCGCTGTCGGTGTTCGGGATCGACCGCCAGGACGCCGGCGTGCCGCGCTACCGCCTTCTGGTGTGTGCCGGCGAGGAAGGCCCGCTGCGGACCACAGGGGGCCTGGAACTCACCGCGCCGCATGGGCTGGAGGCGATCTCACGCGCCGGGACGGTCGTCGTACCGGCCTGGCGTTCGATCACCTCGCCGCCGCCGGAGGAAGCACTGGACGCGCTGCGCCGGGCCCACGAGGAGGGCGCCCGCATCGTCGGGCTGTGCACGGGCGCGTTCGTGCTCGCGGCGGCCGGACTGCTGGACGGCCGCCCGGCGACCACGCACTGGATGTACGCGCCGACGCTGGCCAAGCGCTATCCGTCGGTGCACGTCGATCCACGCGAGCTGTTCGTCGACGACGGCGACGTGCTGACGAGCGCGGGTACGGCGGCCGGAATCGATCTCTGTCTCCACATCGTGCGGACGGACCACGGCAACGAGGCGGCCGGAGCGCTCGCCCGGCGCCTGGTGGTCCCGCCGCGCCGGTCGGGCGGCCAGGAGCGCTATCTCGACCGGTCTTTACCGGAGGAGATCGGCGCCGACCCGCTCGCCGAGGTCGTCGCCTGGGCGCTGGAACACCTCCACGAGCAGTTCGACGTGGAGACGCTGGCGGCACGCGCCTACATGAGCCGCCGTACGTTCGACCGTCGGTTCCGCTCGCTGACGGGCAGCGCGCCGCTCCAGTGGCTGATCACACAGCGCGTGCTCCAGGCCCAGCGTCTGCTGGAGACGTCGGACTACTCCGTGGACGAGGTGGCGGGCCGGTGCGGGTTCCGCTCGCCGGTGGCCCTGCGCGGCCACTTCCGCCGCCAGCTCGGCTCGTCCCCCGCCGCCTACCGGGCCGCCTACCGGGCCCGCCGGCCGCAGGGCGACAAGCCGGGTGAGGCGGAGGCGGCCGTGCCGCCGTCCGGCCAGCAGGGCGCGCCCTCGGGTCTGCCCGGTCCCGGCCCGGTGAACCCGGCCCCCCTGCTCCACGAGCACCGGGACAGCGGGGTGCCCCTCCAGAGCCGCCGCGCCACGGCGGGCGCGGTGGGCCTGCTGCCGGGTCCGCGCAGCGGTAACTGAGTGCGACGGGAAGGGGGCGGGAGCATCCCGCCCCCTTCCCGCGCGGAACACGGGGGGCACGCAAAAGCTCAGGCCCGCCTTAGGGTGGTCGCATGAACGATCGCATGGTGTGGATCGACTGCGAGATGACCGGCCTCTCGCTGTCCGACGACGCTCTCATCGAGGTGGCCGCCCTCGTCACCGACTCCGAGCTGAACGTACTCGGCGAGGGGGTGGACATCGTCATCCGCCCGCCGGACCGGGCGCTGGAGACGATGCCGGAGGTGGTGCGTCAGATGCACACCGCGTCCGGGCTGCTCGCCGAGCTGGAGAACGGCACGACCCTTGAGGACGCCGAGGAGCAGGTCCTCGCCTACGTCCGGGAGCACGTGAAGGAGCCCGGCAAGGCCCCGCTGTGCGGCAACTCGGTCGGCACCGACCGCGGCTTCCTCCTGCGGGACATGCCGACCCTGGAGGACTACCTCCACTACCGTATCGTCGACGTCTCCTCGATCAAGGAGCTGGCCCGCCGCTGGTACCCGCGGGCGTACTTCAACAGTCCGGAGAAGAACGGCAACCACCGGGCCCTCGCCGACATCCGCGAGTCGATCGCCGAGCTGCGCTACTACCGCGAGGCCATCTTCGTGCCGCAGCCCGGACCGGACTCCGACACCGCGAAGGCGATCGCCGCCAAGCACGTCCTGCCCGCTCGGTAGCCGCCACGGGGGGCCGCGCGAAAACGTGTGCGCGAGCACCCCTTCGGACCCTGTAGACTTCTTCTCGGCCGGTCGGGGAAAACACTCCTCGGACAGCCGGTCATGGTGGGTGTAGCTCAGCTGGTAGAGCACCTGGTTGTGGTCCAGGATGCCGCGGGTTCGAGTCCCGTCACTCACCCTGAGTAATCAGCCGGTGACTCCGTCGCAAGACGGGTCACCGGCTGTTTCGTTGTCCGGGCCCCCGCGCGCCGTTGTCCCGCACCGGCCGGGGCCGGATCCGGCCGGTGCGGGACGTCACGACGACGCCCGGACCACCAGTTCCGTCGGCAGGACCGCCTGATGACGGTCGACGCCCCGGGACGCCGCTGGTCGGCGGTCGGCGATCTCCGTGAGGAGGAGATCGATCATCGCGCGGCCCATCTCCTCGATGGGCTGGCGGACGCTGGTGAGCGGCGGGTCCATGTGCCGGGCGATGGCGGAGTCGTCGTACCCGACCAGCGCGACGTCGTCGGGGATGCGCCGGCCCGCCTCGCGCAGCACCTGCCGGGCGCCGGCCGCCATCACGTCCGAGCCGGCGAAGACGGCGTCCAGGTCGGGGTGGCGGGACAGCAGGGTCGTCATCGCCCGGCGCCCGCCCTCGTCGGTGAAGTCACCCGGCACGATGAGGAGTTCGTCCACCGGGTGGCCCGCGTCGCGCAGGGCGTCGCGGTAGCCGTCGACGCGGCGCTGGGCACCGTAGACGTCCAGGCGGCCGGCGATGTGCGCGATCCGGCGGCGGCCCCGGCCCAGCAGGTGCTCCACCGCCGAGCGGGCGCCGCCGTAGTTGTCGGAGTCCACCGACGGGAGCGACTCGGCCGCCGAGCGGGGGCCGCTGATCACGGCCGGGATCTCCAGCTGGGCGAGCAGGTCCGGGAGCGGGTCGTCGGCGTGGACGGAGACCAGGAGGACGCCGTCGACGCGATGGGCCGCCAGGTACTGGGCCAGCCGCTGCCGCTCGCGGTCACTGCCGGCGAAGATCAGCAGCAACTGCATCTCCGTGTCGGAGAGTTCGGCGCCGACCCCGCGCAGCATGTCGGAGAAGTACGGCTCGGCGAAGAACCGGGTCTCCGGTTCGGGGACGACCAGCGCGATGGCGTCGGTGCGGTTGGCCGCGAGGGCGCGGGCGGCGGTGTTGGGCACGTAGCCGAGTTCGGCGACGGCCGCCTCCACCGCGGCGCGGGTGGCGTCGCTGACCCGGGGCGAGCCGTTGATCACCCGGGAGACGGTGCCCCGCCCGACCCCGGCCCGGGCGGCGACCTCTTCCAGGGTCGGCCGCCGGCCGCCCCGGCCTCTCCCACCGTTGCCTGCCATGGTCGCCGCCTTCCGTTCACCGCCGTTCAGGCCAGGAATGTAACAGCCGTGACCGGGGCACTTCCGCTTCCGTCCGCGGCGGCGGGCACGGCCGGTGTCCCGGCCGGCCCGCCGCGGGCGTCGGTCAGGAGGGCAGGGCGTTGTTCCGGATCACCTCGGCGTACCAGTGGGCGCTGGCCTTGGGGATGCGGCGCTGGGTGGCGTAGTCGACGTAGACGGTGCCGAAGCGCTTCGAATAGCCGTAGGACCACTCGAAGTTGTCCAGCAGCGACCACAGGAAGTAGCCGCGCACGTCGGCGCCGTCGGCGATGGCGCGGCGGACGGCGTCCAGGTGGGAGTGGAGATAGGCGATCCGCTGCGGGTCGTTGACCCGTCCCTCCGGGGAGACGTAGTCGTCGAAGGCGGCGCCGTTCTCGGTGACCATCAGCGGAAGCCGCGGGTGCGAGGCCGCCAGCCCGGTCAGCAGCGTGTGCAGTCCGCTCGCGTCGATGGCCCAGTTCATCGCCGTCAGATCATCGTTGGCGAGGTGGAAGGCGACGTGCTCGGAGCCGGTCCACGGGGAGTGGTCGCTGGCGCCGTGGCCGTCGTTGCGGGTGCTGGCGGCTCCGTCGGCGGGCAGGGAGACCACGGTCGGCGAGTAGTAGTTGACGCCGAGCACGTCGATGGGCCGGGAGATCTCCGCCAGGTCCCCGTCGTGCACCAGCTCCGCCCAGTCGACCAGGTGCGCGGTGTCGGCCAGCAGGTCCTCGGGGTAAGCGCCGTCCAGGAGGGGCCCGGTGAAGATCCGGTTGCCGACCGCGTCGATGCGGCGGGCGGCCTCGGCGTCCTCGGGGCTGCCGGTGAGCGGGCGCACCTGGTGCAGGTTGAGGGTGATCGAGGTCTGGGCGGACGACGGCAGGGCGGCGCGCAGCGCGCCGACGGCCCGGCCGTGGGCCAGGTTCAGGTGGTGCGCGGCGCGCAGGGTGGCGGCCGGTTCGGTCCGCCCGGGCGCGTGCACGCCGGAACCGTAGCCCAGGAACGCCGAGCACCACGGTTCGTTGAGGGTGGTCCACACGCCGACCCGGTCGCCGAGGGCGCGGGCCATGATGTCGGCGTAGTCGGCGAAGCGGTGGGCGGTGTCGCGGTGCGGCCAGCCGCCGACGTCCTCCAGCTCCTGCGGCAGGTCCCAGTGGTAGAGGGTGGCGACGGGCGTGATGCCCGCCTCCAGCAGCTCGTCGGTGAGGCGGCGGTAGAAGTCCAGGCCGCGCTCGACGGCGGGCCCGCGGCCGGTGGGCTGCACCCGGGACCAGGAGACGGAGAAGCGGTAGGCCTTGAGGCCGAGTTCCTTCATCAGGGCGACGTCGTCGCGGTACCGGTGGTAGTGGTCGGCGGCGATGTCACCGGTGTCGCCGTTGCGCACCTTGCCGGGGGTGTGGCTGAAGGTGTCCCAGATGGAGGGGGTGCGGCCGTCCTCGGCGGCGGCACCCTCCACCTGGTAGGCGGCGGTGGCGGCACCCCAGACGAAGCCGGTCGGGAAGGAGGTGTCCGAGGCCGGCTGGGCCGTGGTCTCGGGTCGTACGGCGGTCATGGTGAGAACGCTCCCAAAGGGGGGTGAGAAACGGACGACGGACGGCGGTCCGGCGGTGCGGGAGTGAAGGGGGAAGGGAGGGCGGAGGCGCGACGGGGTGGCGCCCGGTCCGGTACGGCCCGCTGCGGGGCGGCCTGTGCGGGCGGTACCGGACCGGACACGAGGGCGGGCCGACGGGACGCGGCGCACACCGGTCACGGGGGCGGGGCCGGCATCGTGGCGTCCGGCCCCGCGGCACCGGAAGGGCTCAGCCCTTGACGGCGCCCGCCATGATCCCTCCGACGATCTGCTTGCCGAAGATCACGAAGACCAGCAGCAGCGGCAGGGTGCTGATCAGCGCACCGGCCATGACGATGCTCTGGTCGGGGGTGTAGGAGGCGCTGAGCTGGCCGAGCGCCACCTGGATGGTGGGGTTCTCCTGGTTCAGCGCGAGGAAGGGCCAGAAGAAGTCGTTCCACGCCTGGACGAAGGTGAGCATGCCCAGCACCATCATCGCGGGCCGGGCCACGGGCAGCACCACGCTCCACACGATGCGGATGTTGCTCGCCCCGTCGACCTTGGCCGCCTCGATCAGCTCGTACGGCAGGGCCTCGATCAGGTACTGGCGCATGAAGAAGACGCCGAAGGCGCCGACCAGGGTCGGGAAGATCACCGACTCCAGCTTTCCGCCCCACCCGATGTCCGACATCATCATGAACAGCGGGACGACGCTGAGCTGGGGCGGGATCGTCAGCGTGGCGATCACCGCGGTCATCAGCACGCCACGGCCCCGGAAGCGCATCTTGGCGAAGGCGTAGCCGGCGAGGGTGCAGAAGAACAGGGTGGCGACGGTGATGCAGCCGGCCACGATGACGCTGTTGACGATTGCCTTGCCCAGGTGGGCCTGCTCCCAGGCCGCCTGGAGGTTGTGCCACAGTTTGCCGCCCGGCACGAGCGGCGGCGGGGTGTCGAGGACCCGCTGCTGGTCGTGCGAGGCGGCCACCAGGGTCCAGTACAGCGGGAAGATCGATCCGAGGCCGACGACGACGAGGGCGACGTAGGTGAACGGACCGCCCCTGAGCTGCTGGCCGGCTCCTATCTTGAAGCGGGCGCGGCCCTTGCCGGGCGCGGTGGGAAGCGGTGCCGGGCCGAGGTCCGGCGCGGTCGTGGTGGGACTGGTCGTGGTCATCGATGTCGCTCCCGTCAGGCCGCGCTCTTGCGCACGAACCGGCCGACGATCCAGTTGATCAGGGCGATGAGCAGCAGCAGGACGAGCATGGCCCAGGCCACGGCCGCCGCCGGACCCAGATGGCCCAGCTTCCAGCCGTAGTTGAAGAGGTAGATGCTGAGCGTCTCGTACTGGTGCTCGCTGCCGCCGATCGAGCCGAGGGTGCCGCCCTGGAGCAGCAGCGGCTCACCGAACAGCTGCATCGAGCCGATGGTGGAGATCACGATGGTGAACAGGATCGTGGGCCGCAGCGAGGGGATGGTCACCTTGCGGAACTGCTGCCACCGGCTCGCTCCGTCGATCGAGGCGGCCTCGTACAGGTCGGTCGGGACCGCCTGCATGGCCGCCAGGTAGATCAGGGCGTTGTAGCCGGTCCACCGCCAGATGATGATGACCGAGATGGCGATCTTGGAGGTCCACTCGCCCTCGGCCCAGTCGGTGTTGCCGGCGCCGAAGAAGTGCAGCACCCAGTTGAGGATGCCGCCGTCGGCGCGGAAGACCAGCGCGAAGACCAGGGCGGCCGTGGCCACCGAGGTGGCGTACGGGGTGAGGATGATCGTCCGCCAGAAGGTGCTGGCGCGCAGCTTGTAGTTGAGCAGATGGGCCAGGCCCAGCGCCACGAGCAGCTGCGGGACGGTGGAGATGACACCGATGACGAAGGTGTTGGTGACGGCCGTCCAGAACTCGGAGTCCTGGAGGATCTTGGCGAAGTTGTCCCAGCCGACCCACTGGGACTGGTCCAGGCTCGTCATCTCCACCCGGTGCAGGGCGATCCAGCCCGTGTACAGGAGTGGGTAGAGCCCGAAGGCGCCGAAGATCAGGAAGAAGGGGGCTATGTAGGCGTACGGCGAGGCCTTGTCGTCGAAGCGCCACAGCCGGCTGCGCCAGGTGCCGCGTCCGTTCGACGCGGCACCGGTGCCGCCGGGCGGCGGGGTGTAGGCGCCCCGGGCGGGGGTTGTCGTTGCCACGGAGGGAGTCCTTCCCTGGAGGTTTCGGCCGGGTGGGGCGGGAAGCGCGTTCGGGGACCGGGGTCGGTCCGCCCCTCCCCGCGCGGATCGGTACGGTGGCGAACGGCCCACGCCGCGGCCTGACGTGCGTGTGGGGCGGAGCCCGGCCGTCGGCTGCCGGGCCCCGCCGGGTGGTGCCGTGGGCGGCGCCCGCCCTCGGGCACCGCTCACGTCGTCGAGCGTGTGCGGGTGCGGGCGCCCGGTGGGCCCCCGCACCGGGTACGGCTAGCCGAGCGCCTTGTCGATCGAGTCGGTCGCGGCCTTCCACGCGTCGGCGGGCTTGGTGCCCCGCTTCTCCATGTTGTTGATCTGGTTGGAGATCGTGTCCTTGATCACGCCGTCCTTCGCGCCGAGCACCGCCTCGGGGATGGACTTGGCCTCCTCGGCGTAGATCTGGCCGATGGGGGCGTCACTGAAGTACGGCAGCTTGGCGTTCTTCACGTCGGCCAGCTCGTAGGCGCCCTTGTTGGACGGGAAGACACCGATCGCCTTGAACACCGCGGCCTGCTGCTCCGGGGCGGTCAGCCACTTGACGAGCTCCGTGGCCTCCTTGACGTGCTTGCCGCTCTTCGGGACGGCGAGGAAGCTGCCGCCCCAGTTGGCCGCGGTCGAGCCGGGGGCGCGGGAGATGTCCCACTTGCCCTTGAAGGAGTCGCCGGAGTTGACGGAGATCTGGGCGGCCATCCAGGCGGGGCAGGCCACGGTGGCCGTGGTGCCCTTGCGGAGCGCCGCGGTCCAGGCGTCGGTGAACTGCGGCAGGCCCTGGGTCAGCTTCTTGTCGGCGGCCTCGGCGGCCAGGTTCCAGCCCTGCTGCACGGACGGGCTGTCCTTGTAGACCGGCTTGCCGTCGGCGTCGTAGTACTGCTTGGAGGAGGAGCTGACGACCGCGTTGTACATGGCGGACGCGGAGTCCATGAAGTAAGTGCCGGAGGGCGCCTTCTTCTTGTACTGCTCGCCGAGCTTGAGGTAGTCCTCCCAGCCGCCGGCGACGGCCTTGGCGACGGCCTCACGGTCGCTGGGCAGGCCGGCCTTCTGGAAGAGGTCCTTGCGGTAGCACAGGGACATGGGGCCGATGTCGGTACCGGCGCCGATCACCGTGCCGTCCTTGGCGGTGGCCTGCTTCTCCTTCCAGGACACCCAGTCGTTCACGTTGATCGTCTTGCTGAGGTCGGTGAACTTGGCCGACTGGGTGTCCACGACCTCCTTGATGCGCCCGACCTCGATGCCCGTGACGTCCGCGAGGCCGCTGCCCGTGTTCAGCTGCTGAAGGAGCTTCGGGTAGTAGTCCTGCTCGTTGGCGGTGGTCTCTTCCTTGACCGTGATCTTCGGGTGCAGCTCGTGGTACTTGGCGAACAGTCCGGCCTCCTTGTAGCCGAACTGCCCGAAGTCGGCCACCGTGAGGGTGATGTTCCCGTTGGCGTCCGTGTCCGAGTCGTCGTCGCTGCTGCAACCGGTCAGCAGCAGCGCGGAGGCCGTCAGGACCGTCGTGGCCAGCGTCGCGGTTCTGCGGCCGTGACCACCGCCGGTACGGGTGATGCGCATTCCACTACTCCTTGTTCCAGTGGGGAACGGGACCTCAGGAATCGGACCGTCAGGCCTGACGGTCCGGACCTGCCCTCTCGGTTCGAGCAGCGGCTAGCCAACAGCACACGGCATGCGGTGGGAACGTGCTGGTCAACGGTGTGCCATGCAAGGTAGAGGGGAAGGTCATGGGTGATTCGATCCAAGCGGAAGAGACCCCGGTCACCCCGTGGGACCGCTCCCACGCGGCATGCCGGAAGACTCGTCGGTGCCGGGCCCGGGTGTCAAGACTTGAATACGGGCTTGTTGCCTAAGCGTGTTCCGCGTGTCACGTGAACGTGTCGCACGACCCGGCGCAACCGCCCCGTCATCCGGCCGTTCCCCACAGCGTCATAGCAGGTCACCGGCGGGTCCATCCCCGTTCACGGCCAACTGCGCCCACGCGCCGACCCCTTGCCGGATTCCCTGGGTCAGAATGAAGCGCCCCTCAACCGGACCGCCGAAAGGTGAACGATGAGCCCTGCCGAACAGCCGCAGCCGCACAGGACCGCGGACGTCCGGCGCCCGACCCTGAACGCCGTGGCCGCACGCGCCGGCGTGGGCCGCGGCACGGTCTCGCGGGTGATCAACGGCTCCCCCAAGGTCAGCGCACGCTCCCGGGCGGCCGTGGAACAGGCCATCGCGGAACTCGGCTACGTCCCCAACCGAGCCGCCCGCTCCCTCGCCACCCGGCGCACGGACGCGGTCGCGCTGGTCGTGCCCGACGCCGAGACCCGGCTCTTCTCGGAGCCGTACTTCTCCGGGATCATCCGGGGCGTGTCCACCGGACTCGCCGGTGCCGGGATGCAGTTGCTGCTGGTCCTCACGGGCGACGAGAAGGAGCACGGCCGGCTCGCCGCCTACCTGGCCGCCCACCGAGTGGACGGCGTCCTGATGATGGCGGTCCACGGGGACGACACCCTGCCCGACCGGCTGGAGGAGCTGGCCGTGCCGACCGTGCTGGCCGGGCGGCGCAGCGACCGCGAGCGGCTGGGCCATGTCCGCGCGGACAACCGGGGCGGCGCCCGGCTCGCCGTCCGGCATCTGCTGGCGGGCGGTCGCCGGTCCATCGGCACCATCACCGGTCCGCTGGACATGGATGTGGCGCGGGCGCGGCTCGACGGCTATCGCGAGGCGCTGCGCGAGGCCGGGGTCGCCGTCGCGGAAGACCTCATCGCGGCGGGCGACTTCACCGAGGAGGGCGGACGCGTGGCCATGCGGGAACTGCTGCGCCGGCACCCGGACCTGGACGCCGTCTTCGCCGCCTCCGACGTGATGGCGTCCGGCGCGGTGCTGGAACTGCGGGCGGCGGGGCGGCGGGTGCCGCACGACGTGGCGCTGATCGGCTTCGACGACTCCATCGTGGCCCGGCACCTCGATCCCCCGTTGACCAGCGTGCGCCAGCCGCTGGAGGAGATGGGCCGCACGATGGCGAGCCTCCTGCTGGAGGAGATCGCCCACCACGGCACCGGCCGCCGCGAAGTGGTCCTGCCGACGGAACTGGTGGTGCGCGGGTCGGCGTGAGGGGTTGGGGGTCGGGGGTCGGAAGTTGGGGGTCGGAAGTTGGGGGTCGGGGGTTGGGGGTTGGCGTGAAGGGTCGGGGGTCGGTAGTTGGGAGTTGGTGGTTGGCGTGAGGGGTCGGGCGGCGGCCGAGAGGGCACGGGACAGCCCGAGAAGCCGGGCCTCGGTCCGAGAAGTCGCGGGTCGGCCTGAGAGGTCGGGCGGCGGCCGAGCGGACACGGGTCGGTCCGCGAAGTCGGGCACCGGCCCGAGACGTTACCCCCCGGGCATATCGATCGCGGTCGGCCTCTTTCATCGTGGGAGCGCTCCCATGCATAATGCGTGCACTCGACCCTTGGGAGAGCCCTCATGCCCGAACCGACGACCGTCGCCTTTCCTCCCGCCTTTCTCTTCGGCGCCGCGACCTCGGCGTACCAGATCGAGGGGGCGGTGCGGGAGGACGGCCGCACCCCTTCGATCTGGGACACCTTCAGCCATACGCCGGGCAGGACGGCCGGCGGCGAGACCGGGGACATCGCCGTCGACCACTACCACCGCTACCGCGACGACGTGGCGCTCATGGCGGAGCTGGGCCTGACCGCGTACCGCTTCTCCGTCTCCTGGTCCCGGGTGCAGCCGACGGGCCGGGGGCCGGCGGTCCAGCGGGGCCTGGACTTCTACCGCCGTCTGGTCGACGAGCTGCTCGCCCGGGGCATCGCACCGGCGCTCACCCTCTACCACTGGGACCTGCCGCAGGAGCTGGAGGACGCGGGCGGCTGGCCGGAGCGGGACACCGCGTTCAGGTTCGCCGAGTACGCGCGGCTCGTCGGCGAGGCGCTGGGCGACCGGGTGGAGCAGTGGATCACCCTCAACGAGCCGTGGTGCAGCGCCTTCCTGGGCTACGCCTCCGGGGTGCACGCCCCCGGCCGGACCGACCCGGCGGCCTCGCTGCGCGCGGCCCACCACCTCAACCTGGGGCACGGACTGGCCGTTTCCGCCCTCCGCGCGGCGATGCCGACCGGCAACCGGATCGCGATCAGCCTCAACTCCTCCGTCGTACGGCCCCTTTCCCAGGACCCGGCCGACCTGGCCGCGGCCCGCCGGATCGACGACCTGGCCAACGGTGTGTTCCACGGGCCGATCCTGCACGGGGCGTACCCGTCGTCGCTCTTCGAGGCCACGCGCTCGGTCACCGACTGGTCGTACGTCCTGGACGGCGACGTCCGCGCGATCAACGCCCCGCTGGACGCGCTGGGCCTGAACTACTACACCCCGACGCTGGTCTCGGCCGCGTCCGGCGAGGCCAGGGGCCCGCGGGCGGACGGCCACGGCTCCAGCGACCGCTCGCCCTGGCCGGCCGCCGACGACGTCCTGTTCCACCAGACCCCCGGCGACCGCACGGAGATGGGCTGGACGATCGATCCGACGGGCCTGTACGACCTGCTCATGCGCTACACGCGCGAGGCGCCCGGCCTCCCCCTGCACATCACCGAGAACGGCGCGGCCTACGACGACAAACCCGACCCCGACGGCCGGGTGCACGACCCCGAGCGCATCGCCTACCTGCACGCCCATCTGGCGGAGGTGCGCCGCGCCATCGCCGACGGCGCCGACGTACGCGGCTACTACCTGTGGTCCCTGATGGACAACTTCGAGTGGGCGTACGGGTACGGCAAGCGGTTCGGCGCGGTGTACGTGGACTACGCCACGCTGGAGCGGACGCCGAAGTCGAGCGCGCGGTGGTACGGGGAGGCGGCGCGGACGCGGGTGCTTCCGCCGGTGGCTCCGGGGGCCTGAGAGCGGGCGGGGGCCCGGCGGTGTGATCCGCCGGGCCCCTTGTCCGGTCGTCGGTGGGCGGCGCGACTACTTGTACGCCCCGAACGCCTTGGAGAAGGCGAACGGTTCCTGGGTGACGGAGCTGCACGTGGCGTCGGCGGTGGGCTTGGTGCCACCGGCGCACTGCTTGTCACGGGTCGCCGACCACATCGACAGCCGGCCGAGCCCCTTGGACCGGGCGAAGTCCACCAGCTGGGTGGCGTCGTCGACCTTGAAGACCTCGGAGGAGACGTCGTTGACGCCGATCATCGGGGTGACGGCCACGGCCTTCCATGCGGCGGAGTCGGACAGCCCCAGCACGCTCTTGACCTGGGCCTGCGTGGCGGTCGCGGCCTGCTCGGCGTAGGTGCCCATGTCGCCGCTGTACGAGGCGCCGTAGTCCATCGCCATGATGTTGACGGTGTTGATCCTCACGCCGTTGGACTTGGCGTTGGCGAGGAGGTTCACGCCGTCCTGGGTGAGGCCCTCGGGCATCACCGGCAGGGTGAAGGAGACGTCCAGGCCCGGGTGCTGCGCCTGGAGCCTGGCGATGGCCTGGGCGCGGCGGGTGTTGGCGGCGGTGTCGGGCAGCGCGCCGCCCTCGACGTCGAAGTCGACCTTGGTCAGCTCAAACGCGTCGACCGCCTTGCCGTACGCCGCCGCCAGCGCGTCCGCGGAGGAGCAGGTGGTGGCCAGCTCGGAGCCGGAGGCCCCGCCGAAGGAGACCCGGACGTCACCGCCCTTGGCGCGCAGCGCGCCGATCTGCGCGGCCACGGCGTCACTGGTGAGGTCCGTGACCCCGCCCCACTTGGGGGTGCAGCCGCCGCCGTCGGTGAGGAAGGCGAGGTTGTAGTTCTTCACGCCGGTCGCGTCGGCGGCGCCGAGGAGGTCGAAGGCCGGGTAGAGGCTGGTGTCGACGTAGGGGGCGAAGCCGGCGGAGGCGGTGGTGCCGGATCCGGTGCTGCCGGTGGGGGTGGGGGTCGCGCTCTGGGTGGCGGGCGCGCTCTGAGTGGGGGTCGAGGTGGACGTGGAGGTGGGGGCCGGGGTCGGTGACTGGGTGGTCTGCGTCGGCCGGCCGCTCGGCTCGGGGGTCGCGCCGCCGTCCGCGGAACACCGCGCGTCGTCGATACGGCAACCCGTCGGGTCGCCGCTGCCGTTGACCACGAAGCCGACGGTCACCGACGTGCCGGGGGCCAGGCCGTCGGTGTCCCACGTGGCCGGCTTCACGGTGACGTGCTGACCGCTGACGCTCGACTCGCCGTTCCACAGGGAGCCGAGCCTGGCGCCCGCCGGGAGGTCGAACTCCAGCGTCCAGGTCTTCTCGGCCTGGCCGGTGTTGTTGGTGACGACGTACTGGGCGGTGTAGCCCGTGGACCAGTCGCTGGTCCTGGTGTACGCCGCGTTCACACCGGCCGCGTTGGCCGTGCCGGTGAGCAGGACCGCGCCGCCGCCGATCACGGCCGCGGCCACCAGGCCGCCTGTCGCCTTGTTCCTGCCACTGATCCTGCGCCGGTGCGTGCTCATGCGCGTGCCTGCCTTCGCTGTTCACGGGGTGAGGTGCGGCAGCACGCTAGCGATCAGGAAAGGGACGAACCGCCTGTTCGGGGCGCCCGTCGCAGACCTTAGGGTTCGCTTAAGGAAGCGATCGGGGACGGTTAAAGGTGGAGACCGATCTGCCCGATCGGCGCCTGCGTACGGCACCCCGCCGTCCGCGCCCCACCGGCTTGCGCGCGGCCGGCTGGAACCAGATCCGCACCTCGGTGCCGCCCAGCACCGAGGAGCCGATGCGGACGTCACCGCCGGTGGACTCGGCGAGCCGGCGGACGATGTCCAGGCCAAGGCCGGTGGAGCCGGTGTGTCCGGAGCCCCGGCCGCGGGCCATCGCCGCCTCGGGGTCGGCTATGCCGGGGCCCGCGTCGGAGACGAGCACGATCACCGCGTCCTCGCCGTTGTGCACGTCGACCGCGAAGGCGGTGCCCTCTGCGGTGTGCCGGAAGACGTTGCCTAGCAGGGCATCGAGCGCGGCGGCCAGGTCGGCGCGGGCCACGGGTACGCGCACCGGCCGGTCGACGCCGGCCACCCGCCACTTGCGGCCCTCGTCCTCCGCCAGCGCGGACCAGAACTCCATGCGTTCGCGAACCACTTCGGCCGCGTCGCAACCCGCGCCGGGTCCGGCGGCAGCCGTCTGCGGCCTGGCCTCGCGGGCCGTGCGGATGATGGTGTCGACCTCGCGCTCCAACTGGGCGACGGCGGCCCGGGTCTGCTCGGCGGCGGGTCCGCCACCGAGGGAGGCCGCGTTCAGCCGGAGCACGGTGAGCGGGGTGCGCAGCCGGTGCGAGAGGTCGGCGGCCAGCTCCCGTTCGTTGGCGAGGAGCTGGACGACCTGGTCGGCCATGGAGTTGAACGCGACGGCGGCCAGCCGGAGTTCGGTCGGGCCGTCCTCCGGCACCCGGGCGCCCAGCTTGCCCTCGCCCAGCTCGCGCGCGCCCTCGACGAGCCGCCGCGCGGGCCGCACCATGCGCACGCCGAGCCGGTCGGCGACCGCGACCGAGCCGACGGTCAGCGCGAGGCCGACGGCCGCGAGCACCGCCCAGGCCGTGCCCACGCCGTTGGTCACCTCGGACTCGGGGACGTACACCTCGACCACGGCTATCGCGCCGGAGCCGAGCGCGACCGGCTGGAGGAGGGTGGAGCCGCCGGTGACGGTGGTGGTGGAGGCGCGGCCGAGTCGTCGTACGGCCTCGATGTCGGGTCCCGCGGCGCGCTGCCGGCCGAGGTCGAGCGCGGCCCGGCCGCTCTCGGCGGGCAGGTGGACGGCCATCCCGGAGTCGGCGCCGGCCGAGGCCACCACCCGCTCCAGCTGGTCCCGGTCGGTGGTGATGGACAGCGCGGGCGCGACCGCCGCGGCCTTCCGCTCGGCGCCTGAGAACGCGCGGTCGCGGGCCATCTCCTTGACGACCAGGCCGAGCGGCACGGCGAAGGCGACCACGACCATCGTGGTGACCGCGAGGCAGACCTTGACCAGAGCCCATCTCATCGCGGGGCCTGCCCGTCCGAGGGCGGTTCCAGCTTCACCCCGACGCCCCGCAGCGTGTGCAGATAGCGCGGGCGGGCGGCCGTCTCCCCCAGTTTGCGGCGCAGCCAGGACAGATGGACGTCGATGGTCTGGTCGTCGCCGTAGGACTGCTGCCAGACCTCGGCGAGGAGTTCCTTGCGCGGGACGACGACGCCCGGCCGTGCGGCCAGGAAGGCCAGCAGGTCGAACTCGCGGCGGGTGAGATCGAGCCGGGCCCCGTCCAACTCGGCCTGGCGGCGCAGCGGGTCGACGGTCAGGCCGCCGACGCGGAGCACGGAGGAGGACGGGACCTCGCCGCCGCCGGCACGGGCGCGGCGCAGCACGGCGGCGATCCGGGCGGAGAGGTGCTCGACGGAGAACGGCTTGGTCAGGTAGTCGTCCGCCCCGGCGTTCAGCAGCCGGACGATCTCCGTCTCGTCGTCCCGGGCGGTGGCGATGATGACGGGTACGTCGGTGATGCCGCGCAGCATCTTCAGGGCCTCGGAGCCGTCCAGGTCGGGCAGTCCGAGGTCCAGGATGACCAGGTCGAAGCCGAAATGGGCGACCTCGCGCAGCGCCTCCAGTGCCGTACCGACGCTGCGCACGGTGTGTGCGGCGTCGGTCAGATGCCGGATGAGCGCCGAGCGTACGAACTGGTCGTCCTCGACCACGAGCACACGTGCCATGCGCCGCACCGTACGCCATGCGGACAGCACCGGGCGGACGCCTGTGGACAACTCGGGGCATGTGCGAACGGCGGTGCCCCTGGGGCAGTATGGCCCGCGATGCGCAGAGGACTCGTACACGTACTGGCGTGGCTGCTCGCGACCGGGGCGGCGGTCACGCTGTCGTGGTGGGGTGTCCACACGGTGATGACGGGGACGGTGTATGACCCGCCGCGCGCGCTTCCGGTCACGGCCGCCGACGCGGACGCCCAGGACGTGAAGCCGGTGTCCCGGGCGCCGTCCGCGTCGCCGGCCCCGTCGCGCGAGCGGCCGGTCCGGCGGGCGGCGACGCCGACGCCCGCGCACACGCCGGCCCGCACACCGCCCCCGTCCCCCACCGTCACCGCCACCCCCACCGCGTCCGGCCGGATCAAGTCCTACGACACCGACGGCGGCCGGGCGGTGTTCGACCTGCGGCCGGCCGACGCCGCGCTCGTGTCGGCGACCCCGGGGACGGGCTGGTCGATACAGGTGTGGAAGACGGAGAGCTGGATCCGGGTGGAGTTCAGCCGGGGCGCGGACCGGGTGTCGGTGTTCTGCACCTGGCACGACGGGCCGCCGCGGGTCGACGTGGGGACGTACTGACCCACCCGGCGGAGTTGAGCGGGCGGAGGGCCCAGCGGAACACCGAGGGCGGAGGGCCTATCGGAACACCGAGGGCGGCGGGGCCGGGGAGGCCACCGCGGCATCGTCCGTCACGGGCACCGCGCCACCCGTGAAGTCGGTGAGCCGTCTGCCGTGTTCGACCCGGCCGGGGTGCGGGTCGGAGGCGGCGCGGCGGGTGAGTTCGGCGAGCGGCAGCGGGAGGTCGGAGGCGACCAGGATCGCGTTGCCGAAGCGCTTGCCGCGCAGCACGGCCGCGTCGGCGATCAGCGCGAGTTCGCCGAACCGGGCGGCGGCGGTGGCGATCTGGCCGCGCAGGTGCGCGAGCGGCGGGCCGTCGGCGAGGTTGGCCGTGTAGACACCGGAGGGCTTCAGGGCGCGCCGGACCTCGTCCAGGAACTCGGTGGAGGTGAGGTGGGCGGGGGTGCGGGCGCCGCTGAAGACATCGGCGACGACCAGGTCGGCCCAGCCGTCCGGCACCTTGGCGAGCCCCGCGCGGGCGTCGGTGGCCCGCACCCGGATGCGCGCCCCCGGGTCCAGCGGCAGCTCCCGGCGGACGAGTCGCACCAGGCTCTCGTCCCGCTCCACGACCTGTTGGGTGGAGCGGGGCCGGGTCGCGGCGACGTACCGGGCGAGGGTGAGCGCGCCGCCGCCGAGGTGCACGGCGTGCACGGGCTTGCCGGGCGGGGCGGCGAGGTCGATGACATGGCCGAGGCGGCGCTGGTACTCGAAGGACAGGTACGCCGGGTCGTCCAGGTCGACGTGCGACTGGGGCGCGCCGTCGATCAGCAGCGTCCAGGCCCGGGCGCGGTCCGGGTCGGGCACGAGCTGCGCGAGCCCGCCGTCGACCGGCTCCTCGACCGCGGCTGCGGCGGCCGACCCGCGCCGTGTGTTCCTCGACCTGCCCATCCCCCCATTTTCGCAGCCGCCGGGGGCAGGCGCGTCACCGGCAGCTGTCGGCCGCCTCTAGCAGGCGGGCCGCCTCGCCCAGGGCCCGGCGCAGGACCACCGGGTCGGTGGCGAGGTCCGCCTCGCCGGGCGGCAGCAGCCAGTCGGAGCCTTCCACCGGCGGCTCGGGGTTCAGCCGCAGCCCGCGTCCGTCGGTCTCGGTGCAGGTGCTGCCCGGCACGTCCCAGCCGGCGGCCGTACCGGCCGGCACCAGGAAGCCGAGGGTGCCGCAGCCGTCGTCGTGCAGCACGGGCCCGACCGCGTCCGCCGCGCCCCGCCGCAGGATGTCGACCGCCTCCAGCCCCTGCCGGGTTGGTACCGTCACGAGGTCGCATCTCGCGTCACCTCCCGCGCACGCGGACGACGACGGTGACGTGCAAGGATCGTTGCTCTGGCTGGTCTCCATGCCGGCCTCCACACACAGCCCTGTTGCGGTCCGTGGAATCCAACGCGCGAGCGCGTCAACGGCAACGGCACAAGTGCGCCGCAAAGGATGGCACTTCATGGCAGATCGTGCAGGACATATCCGGTTTGCAGCCAAACACCGCGTGGCGAGCCCGTCACAGCGGGTACGTTCATGCCCGCCGGAACCAGGGCGTCACACGGGCAACTCGTCCAGGAACCCCCCGGGTCCGGCGCGGTTCGACGGTTCGCACGAGAGGACCCGGCCATGGCGTCGTCAACCGTGACCTCGTCACAGCCCGAACGGCCACCACGGCCGAACCTCGCCTTCCGGCAGCTGCGCGGCCGGCGCTCACCGGCGGAGTTCGCGGCGCTGGTGAGGCGGGCCGCGCGCGAGATCGGGGAGCGGGTGAGCTGTGACGCGCGCTACATCGGCCGGGTCGAGGCGGGCGAGATCCGCTGCCCCAACTACGCGTACGAGCGGGTGTTCCTGCACCTGTTTCCCGGCCGCACGCTCACCGACCTCGGCTTCGCGCCCCGCTCCTCCGTCCGTGGACGCGCGGCGCGTACGGCGGCGGAGACAGCCCCCGTGGAGGGGGCGCCCGGTGAGTCCCGTGGGGCCGCGGAGCCGTATGAGTCCCGTGAGACCGGTGGGTCCCGCGACGCGCGGGGCCCGCGCAGACGGGGCCCGCTTGAACCGCACCAGCTGTACGAACCGCACGAACCGTTTGCGAAAGACCCCCTGAACCACGAGGAGAGCGACGTGCTGCGTCGCGCATTCATGACCGGCGGAGGCGCCACGATGGCCGCCGCCACGCTGGCCCCGCTGGGGCCCACCACCGGCGCCACGGCGGCGGAACGGCCGCTGCGGCGCGCCGGCACCTCCGAGGCGGCGGCGCTGGAAGAGGCCGTCCGCCGCATCCGGCTGCTCGACGACCGGCACGGCGCGGACGGCCTCTACCGGCGCGCGGCGGCTCCGCTGCGCGCCGCGTACGAGCTGCTCGACGCCGGCGCGA
Organism: Streptomyces olivaceoviridis; assembly: GCF_014650115.1. Taxonomy (GTDB): domain Bacteria; phylum Actinomycetota; class Actinomycetes; order Streptomycetales; family Streptomycetaceae; genus Streptomyces; species Streptomyces olivaceoviridis. The sequence goes on from NZ_BMUI01000001.1 coordinate 669,065, forward strand.
CCCGGCAGACCACCGCCGACCGGCTGCACGCGGGCGCCGGTGAACTCGCCATCTCCGTCGGCTGGCTGGCCCATGACTCCGGCCGCTTCGACGACGCCCGCTCGCACTACGCGGAGGCACTGGCCACCGCTCGTATGACCGGCGATCCGGCACTGGAGGCACACGCCTTCTGCAACACCGCGTTCCTGGCCCGGGATGCCGGGCGCCCCCGGGAGGCGGTGCGGGCCGCGCAGGCCGCGCAGCGCGCCGCCCAGCCGCTCGGCTCCGACCGGCTGATGTCCCTGCTGGCGCTGCGCGAGGCGGGCGGCTGGGCGGGGCTCGCCGACCGCACCGGCTGCGCGCAGGCGCTGGCCCGGGCGCACGCCCTGTTCGAGCGGGGCCGCTCGGACGCCGACCCCGAGTGGATGAGCTTCTACGGGGAGGCCGAGCTGGAGGGGCTGGAGGCGCAGTGCTGGTCCACGCTGGGCGACTGGCGGCGGGCGTCCCGGCACGCGCGGCGGGCGGCGCGCCTCCAGGACCCTCACTTCACGCGGAACATCGCGCTGTACACCGCGGAGCTGGCCGACGACCTCGCCCGCGAGGGGCGCCCCGACGAGGCGGCGGAGGCGGGGCTGCGGGTGCTGGCCCTGCTGGACCAGGTCCAGTCCTCCCGCATCCAGACGATGCTGGCCGGGACGGCGCGGGTGCTGCTGCCGCACCGGCGGGCGTCGGGGGTGTCGGAGTTCCTGGACCGCCACGCGTCCGTTCCCCGGCGGGTGTAGCGGTTCGCTGGGTTCTCCGGTGCGGGGCGGGACGCCCGGTGGTCGCCGGTCCGCGGGTGCGTCGTAGCCGACCGCGCCCACGCGGCGGAGCGCACACCGCTACGGCCCCGCGCCGCTCCGGAGCGCGGGCCGCCCGCTCAGCCCGCCAAGTGCCCCGTGTCGTTCCAGCTCTCGATCGCCGGTTCCCCGTAGGCCCAGCCCAGTACCGACAGCGACGTGGGGTTCAGCCGTATCCGCGCCGCGAAGTCCAGCGGCAGCCCCAGCCAGCGCGCCCCGATCGACCGCAGGACGTGCCCGTGGGCGAAGACCAGGACGTCCCGGTCGGCCGAACGGGCCCAGGAGACCACCTCGTCCGCGCGCGCGGTGACGTCGGCGATCGTCTCGCCCCGCGGGACCCCGTCCCGCCAGATCAGCCAACCGGGCCGCACGGCCTGGATCTCGGCCGGGGTCATGCCCTCGTACACGCCGTAGTCCCACTCCATCAGCGTGTCCCACACCGTGGCACGGTCCCCGAAGCCGGCCAGTTCGCACGTCTCCCGCGCGCGTACCAGCGGGCTGGTCCGCACCTCCGCGTCCGCCAGTCCGTCCAGCGGGGCGCGGTGCAGCCGCTCGCCGAGCAGCTTGGCCCCGCGCCGGCCCTCCTCCAGCAGCGGCACATCGGTCCTGCCGGTGTGCTTGCCGGACAGCGACCATGCCGTCTGTCCGTGCCGGGCCAGCAGAATGCGCGGTGCCATGGGGTCTCTCCGAAGAAACAAGCGGATGCACGACAGGGGACGCACGACGAGGGGGTGCGGTCCCTCCATCATCGCGCACCCCGCCCCCGGGCAACCCGCCGGGCGATCTCCGCGTCTTCGAGGGCTGACGCGCACCGGCGTGATCCGAGCACCCGTCATGGGCCGAGTAGGGACACCGTAAAGTGGCACGGTCGCCCGCCGGGGCGCAGCCGCACAGCAGAAGGGGGAGGGCGATCGGATGCCGCAGACCGAGACACCGGGCACCGAGGTGGCCCCGCGACCCCGGCTGCGCTGGTGGACCGAGCTGCCGCTGATCCTGCTGGTCTACGGCTGTTACTCGGCCGGCCGGCTCCTCGCGCGCGGTGACGTCACCGGCGCCGTCGACCACGGCCTGGCGATCCTGCGCGTCGAGAAGGCCCTGCGCCTGAACGCGGAGCACCCGCTGAACCGGCTGTTCACGCGCGAGCCCTGGCTCGGCATACCGGCCGACTTCTGGTACGCCTCGCTGCATTACCTGGTCACGCCCGTGATCCTGGTCTGGCTGTTCCGCGCGCGTGCCCGGCACTACCGGGCGGCCCGCACCTGGCTGATGACGTCCACGTTCATCGGCCTGATCGGCTTCACCCTGCTGCCGACCTGCCCGCCCCGCCTGCTCTCCGCCGGCCACGGCTTCGTGGACACGATGGCGCAGTACAGCGCGTACGGCTGGTGGGGCGGCGAGGCCAGCGCCCCGCGCGGCATGGGCGGCATGACCAACCAGTACGCGGCGATGCCGAGCCTGCACGTGGGCTGGGCGCTGTGGTGCGGTGTGATGCTGTGGCGGTACGGCGGCACGCGCCTGACGAAGGTCCTCGGTGTCGTCTACCCGCTGGTGACCGCGCTCGTGGTCATGGGCACCGCCAACCACTACTTCCTGGACGCGGTCGCGGGCGTGGCCGTGATGGGCGTCGGCCTGCTGCTGGCACCGCTGGTGCTGCGGGCCGCGGACCTCGTGCGGACCCGGCTGTCCCGCCGTACCGCACCCGTCACGCAGGGCACGGGTTCCCCGATTGTCAGTGCCGGATGCCAGACTTCGGCGGGTGAGCGAATTCCACGGCAGCGCGAGTCGCGGCTCGACCCCGCGGCCGGACCGGACGCCTCCCCCAGCGACGCGGGCGAAGGGGCTCCGGCACCGGCTCGCTGAGCTGCGCGGTCCCGACGTACCGGCCAAGGCCCTGGACGCCCGCGCCCTCGCCGCGCTCGCGGCGAATCCGGGCTGCTCCCGGCGGGCGATCCTGGACGGCGCCGGGGTGGACAAGGCCCGGCTGGCCGGCGCGCTGGGCGCGCCGTCCGGTTTCGGGCAGTCGCAGTTCGCGCTGACCCGGGGCAACGCGTTCGAGGCACGGGTCAAGGCGGACGGCGGCGCCGAACTGCTGCGGCTGGCGCACGCCCGGCTCGACCCCGGCGCCGAACCGCCCGCCACGGCGGCCGTACCCGACCTGACCGCGCACGGCCCGGAGGGGCGTACGGCCCGTACGGCGCTGGCGCTGCGCGAGGCCACGCGGGCCGGCGGCTGGACGCTCCTGGACCATCCGATGCTCGCCCTGGACGTGGCCGGTTCGCTCGCCTTCCTGGAGCCGGACGCGGTCGTGGTGCACCCGGACGGCAGCTGGTCCGTGGTGGAGATCAAGTCCTTCCCGATGGTGGACGGCGCCGCGGACCCGGCGAAGGTGGGCGCGGCGGCCCGCCAGGCGGCGGTGTACGTGCTCGCCCTGGAGGAGGTCGCGAAGCGTCTCGGCGCGGAGCCGCGGGAGCACGCCCCACTGAGCGCTCCGGTGCCGCGGGTGCGCCACCAGGTGCTGCTGGTGTGCCCGAAGGACTTCTCGAACCTGCCCGCGGGCTCCGCCGTGGACGTCCGCAAGCAGCGCGCGGTCACCGCCCGCCAGCTGGCCCGGCTCACCCGCGTCGAGGAGATCGCCGACGCGCTGCCCGAGGGCACGTGCTTCGCGCCCGACCGCCCCGCCGAGGAGCTGACGGCGGCCGTGGAGGCGGTGCCGGCGACGTACGCGCCCGAGTGCCTGTCCGCCTGCGAGCTGGCCTTCCACTGCCGGGAGCGGGCCCGCGCGGCCGGCGCGGTCACCCGGCTCGGCCGGCCGCTGCGGGCCGAGCTGGGCGGGCTGGCCACGGTCGAGGAGGTCCTGGCGGCGGCCCACGGCGTCAGCGGCGACCCGGACGACCCGGCGGTGGCCGCGCTGCGCCGGGCGGCGGCCCTGCGCGCGGAGGCCCTGCGCGAGGCCCGGGAGCTTCGGGAGGCGGTCCCGTGTCCCTGATCACCGCCCTCGCCCGGCTGGAAGCCGTCGGCACGGGCCGGGCGCAGCCGACCGCGACCGTCCGGCACCGGCATCTGTCCGACCACCCCCTGGTGTTCGTGCCGCTCACCACGGCCGGTGAGACCGGCGCCCCGCTCGGCGCGCTGGTCGGCACCGACCGGGACGCGCCCCGGCTGCTGGTCGTACCGCAGCCCCGCGACCGCGATCTGCGCTTCACGTTCCTGGCCGACCTGGCCGACGTCGTCCTGCCCTACATCGACGCGTACGCCGACTCCGTGGAGGCGGCCGAGCGCACCGAGACCGATCCGGAGACCGGCAAGCGGGTCAAGGTGGCGGCGGAGCTGTGCGCGGACGCGCCCCAGCTGATCGTGCCGAGCCGCACGGGCCTGGACTTCGTACGGCTGCTGGGCCGCTCGATGCGGTTCCGGCGCACCGTCGAGCAGGACCCGGACGCGCCCTATCCGGCGCCGCCCCGGGTGCCGTTGCTCGGCCGCTGGCTGACCCACTACGGCGAGCGGGCCCGGGTCCCGGGCTCCTCGCTGCTGCTCGCCCTGACCGATGTGCTGTCCCGGCACTGGGCGACCGGCCAGTCCGGCCTGGAGGACGAACACCTGGGCGCGCTGCTGGCCTGGATCGACCCCCCGCAGGGCCTGACCGGCGCCGAGGCGGCCCGCCGGGCCGAACTCGCCAGGGACGCCGAGGGCCAGCTGCTGTGCCCGCCGGCCGGCCCCGCCACCGACCCCGCGTTCGACAACAAGCTGCTGGCCCCGGCGATCGAGCGCTACGACCGCGCGCGGACGGCCCTGGCCGCCGCCGAGGACCCGCTGGAGGCCGACGACCGGCTGGCCGCGCTCACCCGGGCCGAGCGGGAGGTCCGCGACCTGGTCGAGAGCGGTACCCGGCCCACCTGGGACGCGGTGTGGCGGGGCCTGGACCTGCTGCGGGCGCTGCCGGAGGGCGCGCACGTGGAGGGGCGCTGGACCCGGGACCGCTGGTCGTTCACCGGGCACCGGGACCGGGTGCTGGCCGGTGAGCCCCCGCAGCCGCGCCGGGACGACGCGGTGACGGCGGCGAACAAGCTGGCCACGCGCGAGCGTGAGCAGGCCCGGCTGGAGGCGCAGGAGGCGCTGGACGACCCGCTGGTGATGGCGGGGCGGCGGCTGGCCGGGGAGGCGTTCGCGGGCGAGGTGACCGACGTCGTGATGGCGTACAGCGAGGGCAAGCGGCCGAGTCCGCGCCCGCTGGTGACGGTCCGCACCGACGACCGGCCCCATCTGGCGGAGCGGGGGAAGGTGTACCGCTCGCTGGGCGGCAAGCCGCAGTCGGCGGAGTTCGTCGGTCAGGAGGCCGACGGTGTGCTGGTCCTGCGCGTCCTGGACAAGATGGGCCGCGGGAAGGAGCCGGAGCCCGGCTCGGTGCCGGAGAAGGGCGACCGGGTCTGCTTCACCCTGTTCGAGCACGAGCAGCGCGGCGGCGCGAAGCTGCCCGACCCGGAGGAGACCCCGTGGACGCACGGCGGCCCGCCGGGCGAGCCGGCACCGGAGGCCCCCGACACCGTGACCGCGGAGGACGTGCTGTGACGACCGTCGACTTCGATCCCGGAGCCGCGGCCGGCCGCGCCACCGACGCGATCCTCCACGACACGCTGCACGGCACCGAGCGGGGCGTGGTGGTGGACTCCCCGCCGGGTGCCGGCAAGTCGACGCTGGTGGTCCGCGCGGCGCTCGAACTCGCCGCTGCCGGGCGCCCGCTGATGATCGTGGCCCAGACGAACGCCCAGGTGGACGACCTGGTCCTGCGTCTGGCCGAGAAGAACCCGGACCTGCCCGTCGGCCGTCTGCACAGCAGCGACACGGACGCGTACGACGCGGCGCTGGACGCCTTGCCGCAGGTCCGCACGTCGGCGAAGGCGGCCGACCTGGGCGGGCTGCCGGTGGTCCTGTCCACGGCCGCCAAGTGGGCGCACGTGAAGGTGGACGAGCCCTGGCGGCACGCGATCGTGGACGAGGCGTACCAGATGCGCTCCGATTCCCTGCTCGCCGTGGCCGGCCTGTTCGAACGGGCGCTGTTCGTGGGCGACCCGGGCCAGCTGGACCCCTTCTCCATCGTCGGCAGCGAGCAGTGGGCGGGCCTGTCGTACGATCCCTCGGCCTCGGCGGTCACCACCCTCCTGGCCCACAACCCGGAGCTCCCCCAGCACCGGCTTCCGGTCTCCTGGCGCCTGCCGGCCTCGGCGGCTCCCCTGGTCTCGGACGCCTTCTACCCGTACACCCCGTTCCGCAGCGGCACCTCCCACGGGGACCGCCGGCTGACCTTCGCCGTCCCCTCCGACGGCTCCGGCCCGGACCGGGTGATCGACGAGGCCGCGGAGTCCGGCTGGGGCCTGCTGGAGCTGCCCGCCCGGCACACCCCGCGCACGGACCCGGAGGCGGTCCGGGCGGTGGCGGCGGTGGTCCGCCGGCTGCTGGACCGGGGCGGCGCGGCCACGTCCGAACGCGCGCCGGACCCCACCCCCCTGACGGCCGACCGCGTCGCGGTGGGCACGGCCCACCGCGACCAGGCGGCGGCGATCCGCGCGGCCCTGGCCGACCTCGGCGTCCCGGACGTGACCGTCGACACGGCGAACCGTCTCCAGGGCCGCGAGTACGACGTCACGGTCGTCCTGCACCCGCTCTCCGGCCGCCCCGACGCCACCGCCTTCCACCTGGAGACGGGCCGCCTGTGCGTCCTGGCGTCCCGTCACCGCCACGCGTGCGTCATGATCTGCCGCGCCGGGGTGACCGACCTGCTGGACGACTACCCCTCCACGGAACCGGTCCAGCTGGGAACGCTGGTGAAGTTCCCGGACGGCTGGGAGGCGAACCACGCCGTCCTGTCCCACCTCAGAGAACACCGCGTGCCCTGGCACCCCTGACCGACACTCCGACGCCTCCCCGGCGGACCAGGGCCCCCACACCCCTCCGCCGGACGGAGTCCGGCACGCCGCCGGAGGCGGCCGATGGTCACAGCCCCGGACGGCTGGGAGGCGAACCACTCCGTCCTGTCCCACCTCAGAGAACACCGCGTGCCCTGGCACCCCTGACCGACACCCCGGCACCTCCCCAAGACCTCCCCGGCGGATCCCGCCCGGAGGGAATAACCGGGGACTCTCTCCTGTTAGGCGCTGAAGGACAGCTCACGCTCGCATCAGGAGGCGCACACCGTGTCGGCAGACGAGGCAGACGAGATCCGGGGCACCACGCTCGGCACCGCCCCCGCCCCCCTCTCCGTACTGGACCTGGTGACCGTCGGCGCGGGCAGTACCGCCACCGACGCCCTGCGCACCAGCGTCGCGCTCGCCCGGTTCACGGAGTCCCGCGGCTTCCACCGGTACTGGGTCGCCGAACACCACTCCATGCCCGGTGTGGCCTCCTCCTCCCCCGCCGTGATCCTCGCCCACCTGGCCGCCCACACCGACCGCATCCGGCTCGGCTCGGGCGGCGTCATGCTGCCCAACCACGCCCCGCTGGTGATCGCCGAGCAGTTCGGCACGCTGGAGGCGCTGGCCCCGGGCCGGGTCGACCTGGGCCTCGGCCGGGCGCCGGGCACCGACGGGGCCACGGCCGCGGCCCTGCGCCGTACCGACACCCTCAACGAGGGCGCCGACGACTTCCCGCAGCAGCTCGCGGAGCTGACCCGGTTCCTGGACGACGATTTCCCGGACGGCCACCCGTACCGCCGCATCCACGCGATCCCGGGACCGGTCCAGGGCAGCACCCCCGGCGGGGTCCAGTCGCCGCACCGGCCGCCCGTCTGGCTGCTCGGCTCCTCCGGCTTCAGCGCCCGCCTGGCCGGCCTGCTCGGCCTGCCGTTCGCCTTCGCGCACCACTTCTCCGCGCAGAACACCATCCCGGCGCTCGACCTGTACCGGGAGTCCTTCCGGCCCTCCGCCGTCCTCTCCGAGCCGTACGCCCTCATCGGGGTCTCCGCCCTCGCCACGGACGACGAGCGGGAGGCCCGCAGGCAGAGCCGGGCGATGGCGCTGAACATGGTCCGGCTGCGCACCGGCCGCCCCGGACTGTTCCCCGACCCGGAGGAGGCCGAGCGGCACCGGTTCAGCCCGATGGAGGAGGAGTTCGTCGCCTCCTGGACGGCCAACATCGTGCACGGCACGGCCGACGAGGTCCGCGCCGGACTGGACGACCTGCGCAAGCGCACCGGCGCCGACGAGCTGATGATCACCTCGCACGCGCACCGCGGTGAACTCCGCCTGCGCTCCTACGAGCTGATCGCGGACGCCTACGGATTGCCGACCGCGTAGACCTGCGCCCCCAGCAGCTCGGAGATACGATCCGGCGGCACCGGGCGGGAGTACAGCCAGCCCTGTCCGGTGTCGCAGCCGATCCGGCGCAGCCGGGTGGCCTGGGCGGAGGTCTCCACGCACTCCGCGGTGACCGTCAGACCGAGCCGGTGGGCGAGCTGGATCATCGCCTCCACGATGACCTCGTCGGCCGGGTTCGGGGCGATCGCCTTCTTGTCGCCGTCGTACTGGAAGCCCCGTACGAAGGAGCCGTCCAGCTTCAGTGTGGAGACCGGCAGCCGGCTGAGGTAGGCGAGGTTCGAGTAGCCGGTGCCGAAGTCGTCGATGGCGATGCGCACGCCCATGTCGCTGAGGGCCTGAAGGGCCTGGAGCGGGCGTCCGGCCGAGCCCATCACCGCCGACTCGGTCAGCTCCAGCTGGAGCAGCTGCGGCGCGAGTCCGGTCTCGGCGAGGACCTCCGCCACGTCGGCCACCAGGTCCGAGTCCCACACCTGGCGTACGGCGACGTTCACGCTGACGAAGATGGGCGGTTCGCCGGGGTGGTCCAGCTGCCAGCGGCGGGCCTGCCGGCAGGCGGTGTGCAGCGCCCAGCGGCCGAGCTGCACGATCGAGCCGTCCTCCTCGGCCAGTCCGATGAACCGATTCGGCGTCAAGGTGCCGAACTGCGGGTGGTGCCAGCGGATCAGGGCCTCGACGCCGTTGAGCCGGCCGTCCTCCATGGCCACCAACGGCTGGTATTCGAGGGCGAATTCCTCGCGCTCGATGGCGGGCCGCAGGGTGGAGGACAGCGCCTGGCGGGTCATGCGGTGGGCGTTGCGCTCGGGGTCGAACAGGGTCCAGCGGCCCTTGCCGTCGGCCTTCGCCCAGTACAGGGTCGTATCGGCCGCCTGCATCAGTCCGGTGGCCGTCGTACCGGCCGCGTGCCGCTCGACGACGCCGATGGACGCGGTCAACGACAGCCGCTGACCGGCCAGGTCGAAGGGTTCCTCCAGTGCCTTCAGGGCGGACTCGGCCAGGTCGGCGAGCTGTTCGGTGCCGGTGGAGTCCTCCACCAGCAGCGCGAACTCGTCGCCGCCGAGCCGGGCCACGAGGGGGGTGGCGGCGCGGGCGTACCCCGTCTCGTCGGCGACCCGGGTCAGGCGTTCGGCGACGGCCGCGAGGAGCCGGTCGCCGATGCGGTGGCCGAGGGTGTCGTTGACCGCCTTGAAGCCGTCGAGGTCGAGGTAGCACAGGCCGATCCGGCCGGTGCCGCTCTCCTCGTACGACTCCGCCTCCAGGGCGGCCGTCAGGCGCTCGAAGAACAGTGTGCGGTTGGGCAGCCGGGTCACCGGGTCGTGCATCTGCAAGTGCCGCAGCCGGGCCTGGAGTTCGCGCCGGGAGCTGATGTCGGCGACCGACAGCAGGACGCCGGGTTCGCCGGCCAGCGGGGCGACGGTGACCTGCACCCACAGCGAGTGCCCCTCGGGGTGCTTCAGCCGGCGGGTGCAGCGCAGGCGGGCCTGCCGGCCGCGCAGCACCTCGTGGTAGGCGTGCCGGCTACGGGCGTCCGCGGCCAGGTCCACCAGGTCGGCGGCGACCCGCCCGACGAGGGTGCCGGGGGCGGCGCCGAGCAGCTCACCGAGGGCGGTGTTGGCGCTGACGACGAGGCCGTCGGGAGCCACGACCGCCATGGCGAACGGGGCGGTCGCGAAGACACGGTGGTAGGTGGTGTAGTGACTGTCTGTGACGGCTGACCGGTCGAGGTCTGCCGCGGGCGTCGGCCCTTCGGACGTTCCGCTCACCGCTCGCTCCCGCAGTGCACTCGATCTGTGTCCGTGCCTGTCCGTGCCGGAAAGTGTGCCGATCATAGAGGCTGGCTCCGGGCCCTTCCAGCCGCTGTCCAGTGTCCCGGACAGAGCACAGGTTCTGACAGATCGTTTCTGCCCGCACCTGGACGGGTTCTTCAGGCCCCCGACCAGTTGTGACGTTCCGTGAGTGTTTCGGGGATGTCGAGCGCCGGGGCGCGCCGGGGCGCAATGGGGGCGCACTCACCCTTCTGGTGCAGGTAAACAGGGCATAACACAGCGATTGCGAGCAATCTGGGTGCGGGTCCCGAACCGCATCCGGAGGTCATGTCCGTGCCCAAGCTGCGCAGCACCGCCGCCGTGGCCACCACGATGTCGGCGCTCGCCGCGACCTCGATCCTCGGCGGCCCGTCGGTCGCCGAGCCCTTCTCGCCGGCGCCCTGTGCCCTGCACCGCACCGAGGCCCACCACTCGGAGGGCGTCGACAGCTGGAACCCCGCCTACATCCGCCCGGTCGGGACGCTGGACGCCGTGATGATCTTCCTCTCGTTCCCGGACTCCGCCCCGCGCACCACCCCCGCCGAACTGGCCGCCGACCACTTCCCGGCCACCAGCCGCTTCTACGAACAGGCGTCCTACGGCAGGTTCACCCTGCGCCCGCACCCGCTGCAACGCTGGCTGCGCATGCCGCGCCCGTCGACCTCGTACGCCATGCGGCGGGACTGGGACGTGGAGGACCGGGCCGCCTATCTGCGCGACGCGTTCGCCGTGGCCGACAAGGAGGTCGACTTCGCGCGCTACCCGATCGTGTACCTCGTCGCCGACCCGGACGCGCCCGGCGTCGACTCGGACGCCACGAAGGTCGTCAACCTGGAGACCCCCCTGCGCGTCGACGGCACCGTTATCCGGCGGGTCGTCACCGTGTTCGAGCACCATCCGCCGGACCGGCTGGTCCTCGCCCACGAGACCGGCCATGTCTTCGACCTGCCCGACCTCTACCACCGCCCGGTCGACGGCAAGGGCGACTGGGACACCTACGTGGGCGACTGGGACCTGATGGGCAGCCAGTTCGGGCTCGCCCCGGACCTGTTCGCCTGGCACAAGTGGCGGCTCGGCTGGCTGGATCCGCGCCAGGTGGTGTGCGTGCGCGGCGCCGCGTCGACCCGCCTCACCCTGGAGCCCCTCGAGGCCGGGCCCGGCGGGCCGGCGCCGGGGGCGGGCGAGACCCCCGGCTTCGGCCTCGGCCACGGCGTCAAGCTGGCCGTGGTGCGCACCGGCCCGGAGACCGCCCTCGCCTTCGAGGCGCGCGACGCGGCCGGCAACGACCGGGCGGCCTGCCGGCAGGGCATCCTGATCTACCGGGTGCGCGCCGCCGCCGAGTCCGGCGACGGCCCGATCCAGGTCGTGGACGCCCACCCGCACACCGATGCCTGCTGGGAGAACTCGGTCTACGCCCCCCTCGCCGACGCGCCGCTCTCCCTCGGGGAGAGCTTCACGGTCCCCGGGCAGGGCGTGAAGGTGGAGGCGGAGGGGCGGACGGCATCGGGGGCGTGGACGGTGAAGATCACGCCGGGGGTCGGTGACTGACCGTGCCGCCGAACGGGGGCGCCGCGCGACCGCCGGTTCGTATACGAGAACGGCGGGCCGGATTCTTTCGAACCGGACCCGCCGTTTCCTTCGCGTGCGCCGCCAGGGACTCGAACCCCGGACCCGCTGATTAAGAGTCAGCTGCTCTAACCAACTGAGCTAGCGGCGCCTGCTGACGTCGTAGACCTTAGCATCCTGGTCGGCGGGAGGAAAAATCGATATCCGCACGGCCGGCCGGGCCGCCCGCACCGCCGCCCAGAGCAGCACCTCGGGGCCCGGCAGCCAGGGGTGCCGGGTGTCCGGGGCGACCAGCCAGCGGGCGGCGCCACTGGCGTCGTCGCAGGTCAGGGGCGGTACGGTGACCGCGTCGCCGGTGCTGTGGCACAGCAGCGGCGGTACCGCTCGGGCCCGCTGGGACCCCCACTCCTCCCAGTCCAGCAGCGAGGGCAGCCGCTGGGCCGTCCCCGGGGCGGCGAACAGCAGCGTCCGCCCCCGGAACACCGCGACCGGCCCCGACCCCGCGCCCTCGTCCCAGAGCCGGTCCAGCATGCGGCGGCCGAAGACCGCAGGGGCGCTCACCACGTCGAAGACGGTGCCGCAGGGCAGGACGACCGGGGCGTCCGGACGCTCCTCCCACAAGGCCAGGGTGCTTCGGGGGTACGGTCCCGCCGAGGCGAGCCAGGCGACGCCGTCGGCGCTGACACGGGTGACGTTCGGGGCGCTGGTCATGCCACCCAGGTGTACAGCGCGTGAGCGGGCCGTTCTCCTGGGTTGCCGAAAGCCGGGACAGCGGCGGTCGGGGAGGAGTAGTGTGCCCGCCTGGCATATGCCGGGCGGGTGCTACAGGGGGTCGGCGGTGGTCCGCCCCTCGCCCTCTCCGCGCATCAGGTCCCGCCCGAACTCGACCATCTTCTTCGCGTAGTCCTCCGTCCACTCCGCCCGCTCGGCGATGTCCGCCGGGGTCAGCCGGTCGAACCGGCGCGGGTCGGCGAGCTGGGCGGCGGCGATGGCCTGGAACTCCACGGCCCGGTCGGCCGCCGCGCGGAACGCCTGGGTCAGCTCCGTCGCCCGGGCCAGCAGCGCCCGCGGGTCGTCGATCGACTCCAGGGCGAAGAAGTGCTCGGGGTCGGCGACCGCCTCCGCGGGCTCGAAGAGCAGGGGCGCGGGGCGTAGCCGCGGTTCGTTACGACGCGGCGTGGGCTCCGCCATGTCTTGTCTCCTCCTCGTACGGTTCGGTGGGCGCCGCCTTCAGGTGGGCCACCGTCCATTGTCCCGCGCCGGCGCAAGAGGCCTCCGCGGCCGTCCGGGCGGGCCGGGTCCGAGAGAGGAGCCGGGGGCTACACCTGCACCAACGGCTGCCGGGTGAACAAGGTCCCCAGGGTCGGCGCGTTCACCCGGCGGTCCGCGAGCCTCAGGCCCTCCCAGACCGTGACCTGGTTGGCGGTGAGCACCGGCTTGGACAGGGCCTTCTCCAGCAGGGAGAGGTGCGCGGCCGTGTGCAGGGCCGTGTCCGGCAGCAGGACGGCCTCCGCGTCGGCGGCGTCCGCCGCGCGTGCCAGCGTCAGCACGTCCTCCTCCCCCCAGGTGCCGACCTCCGCCGCCGTGACGATCCCCGAGGACCGCGCGCCGGTCACCTCCAGGCCGCCGGCCCGCAGGAACTCCACGAACAGCGCGGTGACGTCCTCGGGGTAGGTCGCGCCGACGGCGACCCGTCGTACGCCGATCTCCCGGGCCGCGTGCACGAAGGCGAACGACGTCGACGAGGCCGGCATCCCGGCCACCCGGGCCAGGTTGCGCACCTGCTCCTGGGCGCCCTCCCAGCCGTGCACGAAGCTGCCGCTGGTGCACGCCCACACCACCGTCTCGGCGCCGGCCAGCCGCAGCCCCTCCATGCCCTGGGCGAGCCGGTCGGCGGAGCCCATCTCGCGCAGCGCGTCCACCCGGTGCGCGTCCTCGCCGATGTCGGTGTGGACCAGGTCCACCCGGATGTCGCTGCCCAGGAGCTGCTCGATGCGTGGATAGTCGTCCTCGGCGGAGTGGCCCGGGTAGAGGAATCCGAGTGCGGTCATGTCCAGCCTTCCTGCGTCTCGTCTCTTCGGGCAGTACGGGCCACGCGCGGGCGGCGCCCGGCAAGGCCCCACATCCCGGGTACCCAATCGGCGCACCGCAGCCCACCTCGTGACCGGGCCGGCCGGGATCACCGGCATCCGCGCCGGGCTCACACCGGGAGACCGGGGGGCAACGGACCGTGTCCGCGCCCGTGTTGACGAAGGGGGGCCCGGGTGCGAGCGTGGTCGGTCCGGGCACAGTCACCGCACGATCCGCGCATGTCAGACGCCGGGAGCCGCCCCGCATGACGCCGACCGTCCCCACCGTTGTGGTCCTCGACGCCGATCCGCCGCCCCGGCTCGGCCGCCTCACCGGCCGCGCCCGGATCGTGCACACGGACGCCGCGCACCTGGCCGAGCGGCTGCCCGGCGCGGATGTGCTGCTGGTGTGGGACTTCACCTCGCACGCGGTACGGCAGGCGTGGCCCGGCGAGGGGCCCCGGCCGCGCTGGGTGCACACCGCGAGCGCGGGCGTGGACCATCTGATGTGCCCGGAGCTGGCCGCGTCGGACACGGTCGTGACGAACGCGCGCGGGATCTTCGACCAGCCGATCGCCGAGTACGTGGCGGCCCTGGTGCTGGCCGCCGCCAAGGACCTGCCGCGCACCCTGGAGCACCAGCGGGAGCGGGTCTGGCGGCACCGGGAGACCCGGCGGGTGGCGGGCACGCGCGCGTGCGTGGTCGGCTCGGGTCCGATCGGCCGGGCGATCGTCCGGACGCTGAAGGCCCTGGGGGTGACGACGGCGCTGGTCGGGCGGGTGGCGCGGACCGGCGTGCACGGCCCGGACGACCTGGACCGGCTGATCTCCCGCGCGGACTGGGTGATCGCGGCGGCTCCGCTGACCGAGCGGACGTACCGCATGTTCGACGCGCGCCGGTTCGGCGTGATGCAGCCCTCGGCGTTCTTCGTGAACGTCGGCCGGGGCGCCCTGGTCGACGAGGAGGCCCTCGCCCGGGCGCTGGCCCGGCGCTGGATCGCGGGCGCGGCCCTGGACGTGTTCGCCGCCGAACCGCTGCCCGGGGACAGCCCGCTGTGGGAGCTGCCGGGGCTGATCGTGTCCCCGCACATGAGCGGCGACACGGTCGGCTGGCGGGACGAACTGGGCGCGCAGTTCGTGGAGTTGTACGAGCGGTGGGCGGCGGGCAGACCCCTGCCGAACGTGGTCGACAAGAAGCGTGGTTACGTGCCCGGTCACTGAATGCCTGTCACCGACCCCTGGAGGGTGCATGCAGCTCACCGACCTGACCGCCGTCCGGCTCCTCGACGGGTACCGCAAGGGCGAGTTCAGCCCGGTGGAGGTGACCGAGGAGGCGCTGGAGCGGGCGCGGCTCAGCGGGCCGGAGGTGAACGCGTTCGTGCGGATCACCGAGGAGGACGCGCTCGCCCGCGCCCGGGAGTCGGAGGCGCGCTGGCGGCGCGGGGAGCCGGCCGGGCTGGTCGACGGGGTGCCGGTGACGGTGAAGGACATCCTGCTGCTGCGCGGCCACCCCACGCTGCGCGGCTCCAGAACAGTTGAAGAGCGGGGGAGTTGGGAGGAGGACGCGCCGCCGGTGGCCCGGCTGCGCGAGCACGGCGCGGTGTTCCTCGGCAAGACGACCACGCCCGAGTACGGCTGGAAGGGTGTCACCGACTCCCCGCTGACCGGGATCACCCGCAATCCGTACGACCCCGCGCGCACCGCGGGCGGTTCCAGCGGCGGCAGCGCGGCGGCCGTCGCGCTCGGCGCGGGCCCGCTGTCGCTGGGCACGGACGGCGGCGGAAGCATCCGTATCCCTGCCGCGTTCTGCGGGATCTTCGGGCTGAAGCCGACGTACGGCAGGGTGCCGCTGTATCCGGCGAGCGCGTTCGGCACGCTGTCGCACACCGGGCCGATGACCCGGGACGCGGCCGACGCGGCCCTGCTGCTCGATGTGATCGGCACGCCCGACCCGCGCGACTGGTCGGCGCTGCCGCCCGCGCCGGGCTCGTTCACCCAGGCGCTGGGAGGCGGTGTGCGGGGGCTGCGGGTGGCGTACTCGCCGTCGCTGGGCGGGCAGGTGCCGGTCCGGCCGACGGTCGCCGCGGCGGTACGGCGGGCGGTGGCCGCGCTCGCGGACCTGGGGGCGTACGTGGAGGAGGCCGACCCGGACTTCAGCGACCCGGTGGACGCCTTCCACACCCTGTGGTTCAGCGGCGCGGCCCGGCTGACCCAGAACTTCTCCCCGCGCCGCCGGCAGTCGCTGGACCCGGGTCTGCGGGAGATCTGCGCGCGGGGCGCCCGGACGAGCGCGCTGGAGTACCTGGCCGCGGTGGACGTCCGGATGGCCCTCGGCCGGCGGATGGGCCGCTTCCACGAGCGGTACGACCTGCTGGTGACGCCGACGCTGCCGCTGACGGCGTTCGAGGCGGGGCGGGAAGTGCCGAGGGGTTCGGTGTTCCGGCGCTGGACGGGCTGGACCCCGTTCACCTACCCGTTCAACCTGACCCAGCAGCCGGCGGCGACCGTGCCGGTGGGGGTGGACGGGGAGGGGCTGCCGGTGGGCATGCAACTCGTCGCCGCCCGGCACCGGGACGACCTGGTGCTGCGGGCCGCGCACGCGTTGTACGAAGCCGGCCTGCCCCTCTCGGGGAAGGGCCGTCCGGTGGGGGCCGTCGGCGAGGAGAAGTGACCGAGGCCGCCGGGGATCGGGGTGACCGTCGGGTTCTCCGGTGTGGGTTCCGTGGAGGCGGAGGGCGGGAAGAGGGCGCAGGTCTCGTCGCGCACGTACGTGACGTGGAGACCTCGCAGGTCAGGGGCGCGCGGTCGGTCGAAATGCCTGCCGTCGGCCGGCAAAACCAGGGTGCATAGCCCGATTTCGGTTGGGTAGCCGCGCCGCCATGGCTCCACCACTTGGCAACGACGTACACACCATCCGGCCGGAACACAGACACACCCGGCGCTCGGTGCTCGCGGGTCTCGCCGCGCTGGGCGCGGCGGGCTGCACCCGCGTGGCGTCGGCGTCCGGGAAGAACGGCGGCGATCTGCTGGAGCGGCTGCGCGCGCAGGGTGTCGTACGGCTCGGGATCGCCGGGGAGATCCCGTTCGGGTACATCGACAAGAACGGCGAGCTGACCGGGGAGGCGCCGGAGCTGGCGAAGGCCGTCTTCGAGCGGCTCGGCGTGGACCGGGTGCAGCCGGTGCCGACGGAGTTCGGCTCGCTGATCCCCGGACTGAAGTCGCAGCAGTTCGACGTGGTGGCCGCGGGCATGTACGTCACCCCGGACCGCTGCGAACAGGTGATCTTCGCGGACCCCGACTACCGGATGCCGGACGCCTTCATCGTCCGCAAGGGCAACCCGCTGGGCCTGCGCACCTACGCCGACGCGCTGCGGAGGCACGCCAGGGCGGCCACCGGCACCGGGTACGCGCAGATCCAGCACGCGGTGGAGGCGGGCTACAAGGAGAACGACCTCGTCATCGTCCCGGACCAGGTCGCCGGGCTGAACGCGGTGGAGTCGGGGCGGGTCGACCTGTTCGCGGCCACGGCCGTCACCGCCCGGCTCGTCGCCCGGGGCTCCGCCAAGGCCGAGTCGACCGAGCCGTTCGTCGCGCTCGTCGACGGAAAACCGAAGGTGGACGGCGGCGCGTTCGCGTTCCGGCCGACGGAGACCCGGCTGCGCGACGCCTTCAACGCCGAGCTGCACAAGCTGCGCCGCAGCGGTGAGCTGTACCGGATCGTGCGGCCCTTCGGCTTCACCAAGGCCGAGATGACGACCCTGACCGCGAAGGAGTTGTGCGGCTGATGACTGCGGGACTCTGGGAACTCGTCCTCCGGGGCACCGGCACCACGGTGCAGTTGCTGGTGTACAGCGGGCTGCTCGCCGCCGCGGTGGCGTTCGTCGCCGGTGCCGCCCGCACCCACCGGTCGCGGCTCGTCCGCTTCGTCGCGGCGCTCTACACCGAGGTGTTCCGCGGCACGTCGGCGCTGGTGATGATCTTCTGGGTGTTCTTCGTGCTGCCGGTCGCGTTCGGCTGGCAGCTGGTGCCGATGTGGGCCGGCACGCTCGCGCTGGGCCTGACCTACGGCGCGTACGGCGCGGAGATCGTGCGCGGCGCCCTGGTGGCGGTGGACCCGGCCCAGCGGGAGGGCGGGATCGCGCTCGGCTTCTCGCCCTGGCAGCGGCTGCGGCTGATCCTGCTGCCGCAGGCGGTGCCGGAGATGATCCCGTCCTTCTCCAACCTGCTGGTCGAACTGCTCAAGGGCACCGCGCTGGTGTCCATCACGGGCATGGGCGACCTGGCCTTCAGCGGCAACCTGGTCCGCCTCGCCCTCCAGCAGAGCGGCCAGATCTACGCGTACCTGCTGCTGATCTACTTCGTGATCGCGTTCCTGCTCACCCGCGGGATGCGGGGTCTTGAGCGCCGGCTGAAGGCGGAGGTGGCCCGATGACCTGGGACTGGGGAGCGGTCGCCGACTTCCTGCCGTACTTCTGGAAGGGCCTGGTCGTCACCCTGGAGGCGCTGGCCCTGGGGTCGCTGATCTCGTTCGCGCTGGGCCTGGTGTGGACGCTGCTGCTGCGGACGCCGACCCGGTGGGTGCGCTGGCCGGTGGGGGTCTTCACGGAGTTCGTGCGGGACACCCCGCTGCTGGTGCAGCTGTTCTTCCTGTTCTACGTGCTGCCCGAGACGGGCGTGACCCTGTCCCCGCTGACCACCGGGGTCCTCGGGCTCGGGCTGCACTACTCGACGTACACGATGCAGGTCTACCGGGCCGGCATCGAGGCGGTGCCGGCGGGCCAGTGGGAGGCCGCGACGGCGCTCAGCCTGCCGGTGCGGCGCACCTGGGCGGCGGTGATCCTGCCGCAGGCCGTCCGCCGGGTGGTGCCGCCGCTCGGCAACTACGTCATCGCGATGCTGAAGGACACGCCGATGCTGATGACCATCGGCGTGCTGGAGATGCTGGGCCGGGCACGGCTCGTCTCCCAGCAGCACTTCCAGTTCACCGAGCCCCTGACGGTGATCGGGATCGCCTTCATCGTCGTCTCCTACCTGGCCTCCCTTTGTCTGCGCACCCTGGAGCGACGCCTTGTCCGTTGAGACCCGCAAGCAGCCGGCCGTGACCGGCACCCTGCCGACCGAGCTGATCCGCCTGGAGGGCGTGACCAAGCGGTTCGGGGACAACACCGTCCTCGACGGCCTGGACCTGTCCGTGGACGCGGGCCGGCACGTCACCCTGATCGGCCCGTCCGGCTCCGGCAAGACCACGATCCTCAGACTGCTGATGACCCTCGCCAAGCCGGACGAGGGCACGATCACCGTGGACGGGCAGCGGCTGTTCCCGGCGCCGGAGAGGCAGGTCCGGGAGGTCCGCAAGAAGATCGGGATGGTGTTCCAGCAGTTCAACCTGTTCCCGAACATGTCGGTGCTGCGGAACCTGACCGAGGCGCCGGTCCGGGTGCTCGGCCTGTCCAAGGACGAGGCCGAGGCGCGGGCCCGGGAGCTGCTGGACCTGGTGGGCCTGGCCGACAAGTGCGACGCGAAGCCGACCCGGCTGTCGGGCGGTCAGCAGCAGCGGGTGGCGATCGCCCGGGCGCTGGCGATGCGGCCCCGGGTGCTGCTGCTGGACGAGGTGACCTCCGCGCTCGACCCGGAGCTGGTCGCGGGTGTGCTCGACCTGCTCCGGGACATCGCGCGCAGCACGGACATCACGATGCTGTGCGTGACGCACGAGATGGGTTTCGCCCGGGACATCTCCGACCAGGTCCTGATGTTCGACGCGGGCCGGGTCATCGAGGCGGGGCCGCCGGAGAAGATCTTCGGCGACCCGGAGCGGGAGCGCACCCGGGAATTCGTCAGCGCGGTGTTGTGAAACGCGGCCCTGGGCGCGCGGGGGCGCGGGGAAGAGCCGAGGTCCGCTCGCCGGGGAATGACCATGGCATATGCCAGCGGGTTGTCGTCCCGGTTGGCGGCACGGACAAGCGGGGCGCAATCTGGCAACCCCCTCTCCCCCGTGCCGCTTTGACGGCTATCGTGGACACGATCCGCCGACCCGGGTCGTGGCCGAGGGGGAACGACATGAGGATCGAGCCGACCGCCCCGTACCACTCCGCCCAGGACGCGCTGCGCGTGCTGGAGACCGTGGCCCGGCACCCCGCCGGCGCCACCGACACCGAGCTGGCCCGCCGCACCGGCCTCGGCACCGAGCGGCTCACCGCCCTGCTGCGCATGCTGCGCCGCGAGGGCTACGTCGAGCAGATCGCCGACGGGGCGTACGTCACCGGTGACACCCTGCGCCGGATCACCTCGGCGCACGACCGGGAGCGGGCCCTGCGCGAGAAGCTCCAGCTCACCCTGGACCGGCTGCGCGACTCGGTCGGCGCGGCCGTCTACCTCAGCCGGTACCTGGACGGCGAGGTCCGGGTCACCCAGTACGCCGCCGGACCGGCCGCCCCGGCGGTCAACGAGTGGGTGGACTTCCGCTACTCGGCCCATGCCACCGCCGCGGGCAAGAGTCTGCTGACCCAGCTGGACCACAACGCCCGCCGCGATCACCTCTCCCGGCACAAGATGGCCCGCCTCACCTCGCGCACCATCACGAGCGACAAGCTGCTGCTGTCCCGGCTGGAGTCGCAGCCGCCGACGGTGCCGGTGCTCGATCTCCAGGAGTACGCGGTCGGCACGGTCTGCGCGGCCGTACCGCTCACCGCGGGCTCCACGGTCGGCTGTCTGGCCGTCTCGCTCCCGCTGGAGCACGCGCACCGGCTGAAGCGGGCGGCGGAGACGCTGAACCGGAACGCGGCTCCGGTGGTCCTGTCGCTGACGATCTGAGGAACACATGGGTGGTCACGACCACCGCCCGGGACCAGGTAGTATTTTCTGTGTCGCCAGCCGCGGAAACAAAACCCACGGCGGGCGGGAGTCATGCGCCGCTAGCTCAGTTGGTTAGAGCAGCTGACTCTTAATCAGCGGGTCCGGGGTTCGAGTCCCTGGCGGCGCACAGATGAGGGGCCCTTCGCGGAAGCGAGGGGCCCTTCGGCGTCCTCCCTGGTCAGTCGGCGGTACGAGTCCTCGCCCGGTGGGCGCCACCACACCGGGTCGGGGCACGTGAAGCCCTCCCTGCGCAGCCGGGCCCGCTCGATCTTGTTCGTGGCCGTCACCGGCATCCGCTGCACCACCCGCACGAACCGGGGAGCCATCTTCGTGCCGAGGTCCGGCTGGGCCCGCAGGAACGCGGCGAACCCCGCGGGGTCGAAGGTCCCGGCGATGGTCGCCATCACCTGGTCCCCGGTGACCGGGTCCGGGATGCCGTACACGGCGACGGCGTCCGCGCCCGGGTACCGGGCCACGATGTTCTCGATCATCGCGGCGGCCAGGTTCTCCCCGTCGACGCGGATCCGGTCGTCGGTGCGGCCGGCGAAGTACAGATGGCCGGCCGCGTCCCGGTAGAAGAGGTCGCCCGTCCAGTACGCCCCTCCCCGGCGCCGCTCGGCCTCGGCGGCAGGGTTGCGCCAGTAGCCCTCGAAGGGGTTCGGGCCGCGGTTGACCAGCTCGCCGATCGCCTCCTCCCCGTTCAGCAGCCGTCCGGCACCGTCGAAGGCGGCGGGCGGGCACTCCCGCCCGGTGACCGGGTCCAGCACCACCAGGCCGGGCCCGGCCGGACCGACCGCACCCGCCGGGGTCCCGGGCGCCCACCGGATCGCCGCCCCGCCCTCCGAGGAGCCGTACCCCTCCACCAGCGGCACCCCGAAGCGCCGCTCGAAGGCCGCCGCGTCCACCGCGCCCGCCTCCGTGCCGAAGCCGAGCCGCAGGGTGTGGTCGCGGTCGTCGGGGCGCGGCTCGGTGGCGAGGAGGTACTGGACGGCCCGGCCGACGTAGGTGAAGTAGGTCACGCGGTAGCGGCGTACGTCGGGCAGGAAGCCGGAGGCGGAGAAGCGGCGGCGCAGCGCCACCCCGGCGCCGGCGGCCAGCGCGGGCGCCCAGTCCGCGATCACCGCGTTGCCGTGGAACATCGGCATGCAGAGGTAGTGCACGTCGTCCGCGCGGACGTCGAACTGGCGGACCAGGGCCTGCCCGGCCGCCGCCAGCCGCCCCTGGGAGCAGAGCGCGGCCTTGGGGGCGCCGGTGGAGCCGGAGGTGAAGTACAGCAGGAGCCGGTCGGCCGGGGACGCCCGGGAGGGGTCGGGTGCGGCACCGGCGTAGGGCGCGAGGAGGGCGGCGTACTCCGGGGTGTCCGTGACGAGCAGCCGTACTCCGGGCAGGTCGAGCCCGGCCAGCAGCGGCAGGTGGGCCCGCTCGGTGACCAGCAGCGCGCACTCGGTGTGCCGGATGTCCCGGGCCAGCTCGGGGCCGCGCCGGGTGGGGTTGATCCCGGCGACGGCCGCCGCCGCGAGGGCCGCGGCGCCGAGCCAGAGCGGGAACTCCTCGGTGTTGTCGAGCAGCACCCCGAGGTGCGGTACGGCACCGGGCGGGAGCAGGTCGGTCAGCAGCGCGGCCCGGGCGGCGGCACCGGCGGCCACCTCGTGGTGGGTCAGCATCCGCTCCTCGCACCACAGCCCCGGCCGGTGATCACCCCAGCGCGCCGCGACCAGCGCGGCGACCGTCGTGGACTCCATGGCGCGGCACGGTAACTGACATGGCGTCAGATGTGGAGGGCTACGGCAGCAGGCCGTCCGACTCGGCGAAGGCGACGTGGGCGAGGACGATGAGGCCGACGCAGAAGGAGCCGGCGACGCCGAGGAGGGCCAGCCCGAAGCCGGTGCCGACGGCGAGCCTGCCGGGCGTCGGCGGCAGCGCGGTGGCCCGCTGGGGAAGCTCCGGGAGATAGCGCACGGTCACGAAGTCGCCCTCCAGGACGGTCGCGGGACCGTCCTCCTCCTCGAAGCGGACGGTGCGGCCCTCGCGGGTGGTGAACTCGTAGACGTGGTGCACGGTCGTGCGCACGGAGGTGTCCCCGCCGCCCCCGCTGGTCGTGGTGAACATCCGCAGGCAGCGCGCCTCGGCGGTCAGCCCGTGCGTCCACGCCCTGCTCAGCCGTCGGGCACGGCGGACGAGCAGGTACGCGGCGAAGGCGAACCCCGCGATCATGAGGCTGGGCACGGCGTAGAACAAGAGCTCCATGAGATCCCCCGCGGTCAGGTACGCCGCCCCGCTCGGCCGGCGTGCGAGGAACGTACCCGGCGCGAGGCGCGGACCGCCTCAAGGGAAGCTCAGTATCAGAATCGGGACAATGTGATCCACTCGTGCGCGACGGGGACCGCGCAGCCCGCGAGCCGCTGCCGCGTCCATGGCGCCCGCCACCCGCCCGCACGGCCCCGGACCCGCGTGCGCCGGTGCCGGCGCACGCGGACCTTGCCCCGTGGGGGTCAGAAGGTGACGTCGGAGCAGGCGTAGAACGCGTTGCCCGTGTCGGCGATCGTCCACACCGCGAGGATGACGTGGTGTCCGCTCAGGCCGGTCGGCAGGGTGCCGCTGTGGCTGAGGGTGGCCGGCGGGCGCTGGCCGTTGTAGGGCACCGTCAGGAACGGGGTGAGGTTGAGGTCCGAGCGGGAGAGGTTGTGGTCCTGGTTCCAGCCCGGCTTGGTGACGTAGTACTTGAAGTCCGTCGTGGCGTGCATGGCGGTGAACTGCCAGCGGAACGTGTACGACTGGCCGCCCGTCACCTTGGTGGTGGGCCAGGCCGCGCCGGACGGCGTCCTGGGTGCGCTGAGCTGGGCGAACTGGCCCAGGCCCGCGTTGCAGAGCTGACCGTCGGCGGGGCCGCCGGCCGGGAAGCCCTTGGGGCCCTCGACGCTCTGCGGCTCCCACTGGATCTGGCCGCAGTTCGCCACGGTGCCGTTCTGGCAGAGCTTCTGCCTGCTGATGGGGAGGTCGGTGTAGCCGTGCCCGCTGGCGCCGCCGGTGGAGAGCGCGAACGCTCCGGCGGTCACCGCGCCCAGCACGACCGCGGACAACTTGGTCTTGGTGCGCATGCTGCCGCTCCTGGAGAACGTGGGGAGTTCGGTGAGCCGTGCAGATTAGGTCTAGACCAAGCCTCAGATTATTGCCGCGCGTTGAACATGTCCATACCAATCGCAGACCGGTCGCGCGCCCGCTCCGCACCGGCTCACCGCGCCCGCCCTACACCGGCTCTCCGCGCCCCGAGCAGAACGCCACCGTCAGGTCACGGACCAGCACCTTGCGTTCGTAGTCGTCCAGTTCGACCAGACCGCGCATGGTCAGCCGGGTCACCGTGTCCTCCACCGAGTCCACCACCGAGCTGAGCATGCCGGCCCGCTGCCGGGCGTCCAGCGCGGCGATCCGGCGCCGGTGCACCGCCCCGGCCACCTCGGGGGCGTACTCCACCCGGACCGGCCGCACCGAGAACACCTCCACGCCGACCGGCGCGGCCTCCGCCGCCACCAGCCGGGTCAGCGCGGCCCCGGCCGCCGTCGCCCCGCCCCGCGTCCCGCCCGCCGGCTCCACCGGCACCCGGGCCAGCGCGGCCTCCACGCACTCCCGCAGATACGTCTCGTGGTCGTCGATGGCGAGCAGGGCCCGCGCGGTGTCCCGCACCCGCCACACCACCAGCACCACCACCCGCAGCGCCAGCCCGTCGGGGTCCGCGGCCGGCATCGCCTCGCTGCGCCAGTGCCGCAGCCGCACGTCCACCCGGCGGCGCGGCACCAGCGGGTTCACCCACAGCAGCCCGGTGCGCCGGACCGTCCCCCGGTACCGCCCGAACAGCCCCAGCACCCAGGCCCGTCCGGTCCGTCCCCGGGCCAGCCCGCCGAAGCCGAACGCCCCGAGCAGCCCGGCCCCGGCGTACGCGGCCCACTGCGCGGGGCCGAGACCGCCGCCCGGGTCCGGCGGCAGGCCCAGCCCCCTCGCGGCGAGCGGCGGGAGCAGCCCCGCCCACCAGGTGGTGGCCAGGCAGCCGGTGACCCCGCAGACCCCGGCGACCAC
Organism: Streptomyces olivaceoviridis; assembly: GCF_014650115.1. Lineage (GTDB taxonomy): Bacteria > Actinomycetota > Actinomycetes > Streptomycetales > Streptomycetaceae > Streptomyces > Streptomyces olivaceoviridis. The sequence continues at coordinate 693,549 of NZ_BMUI01000001.1, forward strand.
CCCGGCCGCCCCGGGCAGCACCCGCGCCGGGCGTTCCGCCAGCTCCGGGTCGACCTCCGGCAGCGGCCGTCCGCGCACCGGTGCCGGGCGCCTGAGGCGGGGCTGCTCACCGGTGCCCTGCCGGCGGGCCACCACGGCCGGCCGGAGCGGCACCTTCACCGGGTCGGGATCGTCCCGGAAGAGCAGGTGGACGGGGATCTCGGTGGTGGCCTCGTTGTGGATCAGGCGGGCCGGCCGGGTGCCGGGACCGGCGGTCGCGCCCTCCGACTGCCCCTCGGACTCGGGCGGCGTGTGGGATGCGGTCGTACTCATGCGTGCTCCAGCCTCCGCGCCAGACGCGTCATGAACAGGGGGGTGGGGGTGGGGGTGCCGGGCCGGTCAGGCGAACAGGCGGCGCCACGTCTCCGGGCCCGGGTAGCCGTCCGCCGCGCCGCCCCGCCAGCCCTGGGCGCGCTGGAACGCCTCGACGGCGCGCCGGTCCGCCTCGCCCCAGTGCGGCCCCGGGCCGAGGGCGTAGAACCGGCCGAACCCCTTCTTCACCAGCTGGGCGCCGAGCCGGGTGACGTGGTCGTTGCTCTGGCCGGGCCGGAAGTAGGTGCGGCCCGGGTAGCCGGGGACCCCGTGCGAGGCGGGTCCGGCGGCCGGGGACGCGATGTCCTTGCCCCGGCCCGTGCTCAGCAGCTCCCAGGTGCGCCGGCCGGGGATCCCTTCGGCGTCCGCGCCGGTCCAGCCCTGGGCCCGCTGGAACGCCTGGGTGGCCCGCCGGTCCGCCGCGTCCCAGACCGGCCCCGGCGCCTTGGTGTAGTAGGAGGCTCCGCCCCGGGCGATCAGCATCTCGCCGAGCAGGGTGACGTACTTGTTGTCGGCGCCGGGGCCGAAGTAGGCCGCGCCCGGGTAGGCCGCCACCGCCTTCGCTCCGGCCGCCGGCCCGGCGGCGGCCCCGGCCTTGGTCACCCCCTTGTAGCGGTAGGGGACGTACTTGTCGGCGTTGCTCCAGTACGGGTAGGGGGTGGTCTGGCTGCGGGTGCGCGGGGGCGTCTGCTCGTAGACCGTGTAGGAGGTGTGCGTGTGGTCCGTCCAGCCGCCGAAGATCACGACGTGGGAGCCCTTCTCGGGGTTGTCGGGGTTGTGGTAGAGCAGGATGTCGCCGGGTTGCAGCTCCTCCTTCTTGATCTTGACGCCGAACTCGCCGAGACTGCCGGTCCACTCGTTGTCCGGCAGCCCCCAGGCCATGGAGACATAGCCCGAGCAGTCCTGCCGGTAGCCGTCGGACCAGAAGTCGTACATGCTGTACGGCACCTTGGCGGCCACCCAGACCTTGGCCCGGTTGATGATCTGGGTCCGGGTGGTGGCGGGCGTCGGGACGCCGTCCGGCTCCGCGGGCTTGCCCGCCCGGCCGTGCAGGGGGGCCCTGGCGCCCTGCGGGGTGTCGGTCGCGCCGTCGCCGGGCAGGGCCTGGCGGTGCGGGGAGTGGCCGGGGGTGAGGGCGGCGGCGGGCGCGACCGTGCCGAGCGCGGCGGACGCGGCGGCCACGACGACGATCCCGCGGGCCGCCGTATGGCCGCGGGTGAGCAGGGTACGGGGGGCCGGCCGGCGTCCGTGGACGCAGCCGGGACAGTCACAGTCGCTCGCGGGGGGGATGTCCTCGAACAGCGGAGCGGTCATGCGATCTGCCTCACATTCGGGCGTGGTTTGTCCGCGAGTGTGCACGTTGATCAGTTTCCCAACTGGGTACGGAACGCGCATTTTGACGGTCCGAACGATGTACGCGGCTCCCCGCGCGGCTGCCGCGCCACCTCCCGGTGGTCGGAGGCACCCCTGGAGGTCGGGTAGAGTTTTCTCCGTCAGCAGGCGCCGCTAGCTCAGTTGGTTAGAGCAGCTGACTCTTAATCAGCGGGTCCGGGGTTCGAGTCCCTGGCGGCGCACCGACCGGAAGGCCCCTCGCGGAAGCGGGGGGCCTTTCGCATGCCCTCACCGCATGGCTTCGCCGTGTGCTCCCGCCGTATCCCCTCCGTCCGAATGGCCGGATACCCTCTGGCCATGGCAGCCCGGGACCTTCAGGAGCGGATCAAGAAGCTGATCGTGGACCAGCGGCTGCCCTCGGGCGCCCCGCTGCCCACCGAGCCCGAGCTGATGCGGCTCCTCGGGGCGAGCCGGAACTCCGTGCGGGAGGCCCTGAAGGCGCTCCAGGCGATGGGCATCGTGGAGATCCGGCACGGCTTCGGGACGTACGTCGGCTCCATGTCGTTCGCGCCGATGATCGAGGGGCTGGCCTTCCGCACCGTCGCCGGCCACTACCGCGGCGAGGACTCCCTGCTCCAGCTCCTGGAGCTGCGCGAGGCCGTCGAGACCGGGCTGGTCTCCCGGCTGGCCGGGCGGCTGCCGGAGGCGGACCTCGTGGAGCTGGACGCGCTCGTGGAGCGCATGGAACGGGAGGCCGCCGAGGGGACCGGGCTCGGCGAGACCGACCGCGCCTTTCACGCCACCCTCTACCGGGGACTCGACAACGTACTGCTCGGCGAGGTGCTGGAGGCGTTCTGGGACGCCTTCCACCGGGTGCAGCGGGACCTGGTGGACGTGCCGCAGGACCCCCGGGTCACCTGCCGCCAGCACCGGGAGATCCTGGACGCGGTGCGCTCCGGCGACTCCCTGCGGGCGGAGCGGGCCATAAGGGACCACTTCGGCAACATCCGCAGCCGGCTGTCCCCAGTGGCCGCGCCCCGACGGTGACGCCGTTCGGACGCTCGGCCGGCCGCCCCGGCGAGCCCGCGCCTCGGCGGTGACGCCGTCCGCGAATGCTCAGCCGGCCGCCCCGGCGAGCCCGCACCCCGACAGTGACCGCCGCGTGGACGCTCAACCGGTCCTCCCGGCGAGCCCTCGCCCAGCGCTGACCGCTCAGCCGGCCCTCCCGGCGAGCCCGCACCCGGCGCTGACCGCTCAGCCGGCCGCCCCGGTCAGCCCGCGCCCAGCCACGACCGCCATCCGAACCCTCAACCTGTCCTCCCGGCGAGCCCGCACCCCGACGGAGACCGCCGCACGAACGCTCAACCGGCCGCCCCGGCGAGCCCGCACCCGGCGCTGACCGCTCAGCCTGTCGTCCCGGTGAGATACGCCGAGACCACGACGTTCGCCGTGTAGCTGCGGCTGACGCGGTCGAAGGAGCCGCCGCAGGTGATCAGACGGAGTTCGGCGCGGCCCGGCTCGCGGGGGCCGTAGGCCAGCCGGGCGTCGAAGCCGTCCCGGGGCAGCACGCGGACGTCGTCGACGGTGAACTCGGCGACCTTGCCGTCCGCGCGGAACACCCGGACCCGCTCGCCGGGCCGGACGGCGCTGAGCCGGTAGAAGACGGCGGGCCGGGTCTCGGTGTCGACGTGCCCGACCAGCAGGGCCGCTCCGGCGGCACCGGGCCTGGGGCCGGCGCCGTACCAGCCGACCACGCCCGGCTGGTCGTAGGGCGGCGGGTCGATCGCGCCCCGCGCGTCCAGGCCGCGGGCCACCACCGGGGCCTGGACGCCCAGCCGGGGGATGTCGACGCGCTGGGGCACCGCGTCGGCCAGGGGTTTCGCCGCGCGCGGCAGCCGGGCGGGGTCGGAGGCACGGTCGAGGGCGAAGACATCACCCGTGGCGGGTCCGTCCGCGTCCCGCGGGACGCCGGTCACGCCACGCCCCCACAGCCACAGCCCGAAGAGCAGCAGCGCCCAGACCAGGCCGGTGACGAGCCGCCCGGTGCCGGTGGTGCGCCCGTGGTCGTCGGACATGGCGGCGCTCAGCGGGGGCCGCGGCTCCGGCGGGCGCGCAGCCCGACGGCGACCGCGGCGATCCCGGCGAGCGCCAGCCCGGTCGCCGCCTGGACGGCGTCGGGACCGGAGCCGCTGGTGGCCACCGTGGCGAAGTGGGTGGTTCCGCCGCCGCCCGCGGGGACCGGGGCGATCGGCGAGGGGGACTGGGCGGGCAGCCGGATGGGCTCCTCCGGCCGGCCGGCCGCACTGCCCGGTCGCGCGACCGTGACGCTGCCGGTGAGCACGGTGCCGGCGCAGGTGACCTTCACGGTGTAGGCGCCCGGCTCCAGGACGGACCGGACGCGGGTCTCGCCGCTCAGGCTGCCCTGGGCGCCGGTCAGCCGGGCGTCGGCGACGAAGGCGGACGAGGCGGCGCTGCCCTGTTCGCCCGAGCAGCCGCTGACCCGCAGGGTGACGTCGTCGCCCGGCGCCGGGCGCGCGGGGGCCACGGTGACCGCGCCGCCGTCCGCCGCGCGGGCCGACGGGGCGACCGCGGCCACGGCGGCGAGGGCGACCGCGGGGATAGCTGTACAGAACGTGAGGCGTAGTGAGCCCATCGTGAACCTCCAGTTATCAGGAGGCTCCCCCGCCCCGAGCGCCCCCGCATCCTCGGGAGGCGCCGGATTGCTCCGAACGGGTGAGGCCGTGTTTCGGCCGGCTCAGACCAGGTCGACCAGGTCCGCGATGGAGTCGACGACCTTGGACGGGCGGAACGGGTAGCGGTCCACGTCGGCGGGCTGGGTCACGCCGCTGAGCACCAGGAACGTACGCATCCCGGCCTCCAGGCCGGCGAGCACGTCGGTGTCCATCCGGTCGCCGATCATCGCCGAGGTCTCGGAGTGGGCGCCGATCGCGTTCAGCCCGGCCCGCATCATCAACGGGTTGGGCTTGCCGACGAAGTACGGCTTCTTGCCGGTCGCGGCGGTGATCAGGGCGGCGACCGAGCCGGTGGCGGGCAGGTCGCCCTGGGTGGACGGGCCGACGTTGTCGGGGTTGGTGGCGATGAACCGGGCGCCGTCGTTGATCAGCCGGACGGCCTTGGTCAGGGCCTCGAAGGAGTAGGTGCGGGTCTCGCCGAGGATCACGAAGTCGGGGTCGTGGTCGGTGAGGATGTAGCCGATGTCGTGCAGCGCGGTGGTGAGGCCGGCCTCGCCGATGACGTAGGCGCTGCCGCCGGGCCGCTGGTCGTTCAGGAACTGGGCGGTGGCGAGGGCCGACGTCCAGATGTTCTCCACCGGCACGTCCAGCCCCATCCGGCGCAGCCGGGCGTGCAGGTCACGGGCGGTGTAGATGGAGTTGTTGGTGAGCACCAGGAAGGGCCGGCCGGACTCGCGCAGCTTCTTCAGGAAGGCGTCGGCTCCCGGGATCGGGACGCCCTCGTGGATCAGGACGCCGTCCATGTCGGTGAGCCATGACTCTATGGGCTTGCGGTCTGCCATGCTGTGCGTCTCCTGGCGTACGTACGGTCGAGGAACGGGGCGCCGGAACCACGGCGTACCGACGCCCACAGCCTAGTCAGGACCGGCCGGTCCTGACCCCGTCGATCACCTGGTACCCACTGGTCAGCCGCCGACGACGGCCTCCCGGGCCTCGACGTACGACGCACGGTTCCTCTCGGCGGGACAGCTCCCGCGTCGGCGGGACGACCCCGCCCTCGGCGAGGGGGCGGGGCACGTCAGCGGCGACCGCGGGCCACGAGATGCGCGGTCGGCCCACGGCGACCAGCGCGGGGGGACGGCCCCGCCCTCCACGAGGGGCACCGCTCGCGTCAATGGCGGCCCCGGGCGACGAGGTGCGCGGTCGCGCCCACGACGACCAACGCGAGTGGGCCCCCCGCTCCTACGAGGGGCGCCACTCCCATGAGGGGCGCCACTCGCGTCAGCGGCGGCCCCGGACCACCACGTGCGCGGTCGCGCCCACGGCGACCAGCGCGGCGACCGCCGTGAGCAGACCGTGGACGAGTCCCGGACCGGTGCGGGCCAGCTCGCGCGCCCGCTCCCCGGCCGCCTCGTCCTGCGCGAGGGGCAACGAGGCGCCCGGGGCGTCGGTACCGGAGGTGCTGGACGCGGAGGGGCCGGCGGAGGCGGCGGGCGGTGTGCCGCCGCCGGACGGGGCTGCCGACAGGGCCCCGGTGTCCTCGCGCGCGCTGCCGGACGGCGCGGTCGGCAGGCCCTCGGCCGCCTGCGCGCCCGGCGTCTCCCGCACGCCGGCGGTCGCCCGCACCCCCTCCGACTCCGGGGAGTCCTTCTGCGCGGCCTCCTCGGCGTCCTCCAGGGAGCCGTCCGGGATGTCCTCCGCCTCCTCGCCGATCCCGAAGCGGTAGGCGTTGGACTGCCCGACCCAGTCGCCGTCCTGGCCCCGCCGCTGCACGACGGCCGCGTTGGCGGTGACCTGGCCGGATCGGGTGTCGGAGGTGAGCGCGAGCCGGACCCGGACGCTGACGGTCCGGCCGGGCGGCACGGTGAACCCACCGAACCCGGCGCCGTCCAGCACACCGACCAGCTCCTGCTCGTCGGTGCTCTCGAAGGTCACCGGCCGGGCCCGGGGGCCGTCGTAGAAGTCCAGCTGGGGCTGCCCCGGCCGCAGGGCGCGCTTGTCGTCGACGAGGACCACGACCGGGTGGATGCCGGCGCAGGTCCCGCGGGTGGTGTTGGTGAGGTCGATGTACCAGGTGCCGTATCCGCCGCCGGCCTCGTAGGAGGTGGGCCCGCCCCGGATCCGGGTGGCCAGCGGGAAGGCGTGCGCGTCGGCGGCGACGCACGAGGGGGTCGTACCGGCGGACACGGCGTGCGCCGACGCGGGGACGGCGGCGGGCACGACGACGGCGGCGGCTGCGGTGAGGCAGAGGGACAGGGACGTGCACAGTCGCATGAACACATGACCATGCCGGGTGCGGCGGGGTACCGACCGCGCCACTCCGGCGCCGGAGGCGAAGTCCGCCCGCCCGGCGCAGCGGTACCGCCCCGGACGGCCCTCCCGGTGCGGCGCCGTCGAGAGCCCTGCCGACGCCTGCGGATTGGCGGGCGGCGCCCAGCCGGTGGTGGGTCCGACAGCAGCCGGGTGCGCGGGTCACGGCGGCGGAGGAAGCACCGACACCGACACCCGCACCCGCACCGACGCCGGCACCCGCACCCGGCGGTGACGGACCCCGTCAGTCGTCCCCCCGCCCGAACAGCGGCGCCAGCAACAGCTGGGCGGCGCCCTCGGCGACGATCCGCTCTCCGCGCGGAGCGAGCCGTACCGGGACCGCGTCCCCGCCCGTGCCCTCCCGCCTGGCCCGGGCCCCGAGCACCTCGCCGACGCCGCTCACGTACGTCCCGGGGGCCCCGGCGACCGTCCGGCCCCCCAGCAGCACCACGTCGATGTCCAGCAGCCCGACCAGGTTCCCGGCCGCCACCCCCAGCACCCGCGCCGCCTCGGCCACCTCGCCCCGCGCCACGGCTCCGAGGCACAGCACCTCCACGCAGCCCCGGTTCCCGCACCCGCACAGCGGCCCGTCCAGCTGGATCACCTGGTGCCCGAACTCCCCGGCCCCGGTCCGCGCCCCGCGGTGCACGCTCCCGTCGATCACCAGTCCGGCCCCGAGCCCGGTGCCGAGGTGCAGATAGGCGAAGGACCGGCCCGCCGCGCCCTCCTCCCCCCCGACCGCCAGCCCGAGCGCGGCGGCGTTGGTGTCCTTGTCCACCACCACCGGCACCCCGAGCCGCTCCGCGAGCGCGTCCCGCAGCGGAAATCCGTCCCACTCGGGAAACCCGGTGACCCGGTGCAGGACCCCCCGCGCATGGTCCAAGGGGCCCGGCAGCGCGACGCCCACGCCCAGCAAGGAGCCCACCCCGGCAAGCCCCCCGCCACTGGCACCCGTACCCCCGCCACCGACATCCGCACCGGCCCCCGTACCAGCACAGGCACCGGCACCCAACCCCCCGACAACCCCCCGTACCGCCCCGCACACCGCCCCCAGCACAGCCTCGGCCCCCGCGCCCAGGTCCAGTTCCCCGCGCCGCTCCGCCACCACGGACCCGTCCAGATCGACCAGCGCCACCCGCAGTTCGTCGCGGTCGAGGTGGACGCCGACCGCGTGGCCCGCCTCCGGTACCAGCCGCAGCACGGTCCTCGGCTTGCCCCCGGTCGACGCCCGGCGCCCCGCCTCCGCCGCGAGCCCCTGCGCCCGCAGCCGCGCGGTGATCTTGCTGACGGCCTGCGGGGTCAGCCCGGTGCGCTCGGCCAGCTCCAGCCGGCTGATTCCCTCGGCCCCGGCGTCCCGCAGCAGCCCCAGCACCAACGCGGTGTTGTGACTGCGCAGCGCCCCCAGGTTCGCGCCCGCCACCCCGCCGCTCACCGGCCCCGCCGTCGTCGCCGTCCTCACCCGCTTCACACCCCCCATTGTCCTCACCGCTTGCACTTCCGCAACACTGTTGCCAAAGTGGAGGCATGACTGCTACCCCCCTCCGCGTCGGTCTGATCGGCTACGGCCTCGCCGGCTCGGTCTTCCACGCCCCGCTGATCGCCGCCACCGAGGGCCTCGCCCTGGACACCGTGGTCACCTCCCAGCCGGAGCGGCAGCAGCAGGCCCGCGCCGAGTTCCCGGACGTGCGGATCGCCGCCACCGCCGAGGAGCTGTTCGGCCGCGCGGACGAGCTGGACCTGATCGTCGTCGCCTCCCCGAACAAGACCCATGTCCCGCTGGCCACCGCCGCCCTCAAGGCGGGCCTGCCGGTGGTCGTGGACAAGCCGGTCGCCGGCACCGCGGCCGAGGCCCGCGAGCTGGCCGCCCTCGCCGAGGAGCGCGGCCTGCTGCTCTCCGTCTTCCAGAACCGCCGCTGGGACAATGACTTCCTGACCGTCCGGCGACTCCTCGCCGACGGCGGACTCGGCGACGCCTGGCGCTTCGAGTCCCGCTTCGAACGCTGGCGCCCCCAGCTCAAGGGCGGCTGGCGCGAGTCCGGCGACCCGGCAGAGATCGGAGGTCTGCTCTACGACCTCGGCAGCCACGTCGTCGACCAGGCCCTGGTCCTGTTCGGCCCGGTCACCGAGGTCTACGCCGAGTCGGACGTCCGCCGTCCCGGCGCCCAGGCCGACGACGACACCTTCATCGCCCTCACCCACGCGAGCGGCGTCCGCTCCCACCTCTACGTCTCGGCGACGACCGCCCAGCTCGGCCCCCGCTTCCGGGTGCTGGGCTCCCGAGCGGGCTACGTCAAGTACGGCCTGGACCCCCAGGAAGCGGCCCTGCGCGAGGGCAGCCGCCCCGGCAGCACCCCCGACTGGGGCGCCGAGGACGAGTCCCTGTGGGGCCGTGTCGGTTCCGGCGAGTCCCCGCTGACCGGCGGCGGCACCCCCGTACCGACCCTCCCCGGCGACTACCCCGCCTACTACGCCGCCGTCGCCGCCGCCCTGCGCGGCGACGGCCCCAACCCGGTGACCGCCCTGGAGGCGGCCGCCGCGCTCGACGTACTGGAAGCAGCCCACAGGTCCGCCCGCGACAAGGTGACGGTGACCCTCTGATGCAGCACCCGCAGATCACCCCGAGGACCACGCCCGAACTCACGCCGAGCCTGGAGGAGCTGGAGGCCCAGGAACGCCGGCTGGTCTTCCGGCGGTTCACCCACGACGACGCCTGGGCGCTCGGCTCCCTCCTGGTCGGGCTGGCCCGGGAGCGCCAGGCCCCGGTCGCCATCGACATCCACCGTGCCGGCCAGCAGCTCTTCCACGCCGCGCTGCCGGGCTCCACCCCGGACAACGACGCCTGGATCGCCCGCAAGCGCCGGGTGGTGGAGCGCTACGGCGCCGCCTCCTACCTGGTCGGCGCCCGCTTCCGCGCCAAGGGCACGACGTTCGAGGACTCCTCCCGTCTCGACCCGGACGTGTACGCGGCCCACGGCGGCTCCTTCCCGATCACGGTCGAGGGCGTCGGCGTGATCGGCGCGGTGACCGTCTCCGGACTGCCCCAGCTCCAGGACCACCGGTTGGTGGTGGAGGCGCTGGAGGAGTTCCTGGGCCGTTCGGCCGACTGAGCGAACGGCGGGAATCCCGCCGGGACGCCCTCCGGTTGGCAGTCAGAGAGGCCGTGGGATCACGGCGCGGACCACCACCGGAGGGCTCACATCCGATGACCGCTTCACTGCAGGAGACCGTCGGCCGCCACGGCGTCTGGAGCGTCGAGCTGCGCTCGGAGGACGCGTCCCGGCGCGGCGAACTGGACGAGGCCGCCGCCGAGCTGGAGGAACTCGGCTACGGCGCCGTCTGGCTGGGCGGCAGCAGCACCGTCGACCACGCGGCCCCGCTCATCGGCGCCACGCGACGCGTCGTCGTCGGCACCAGCATCCAGAGCGTCTGGCAGCGGGACGCCGCGACGACGGCGGCCGGCTTCGCCGAGGTGGAGGCGGCACATCCCGGCCGGTTCGTGCTGGGCCTCGGCGTGAGCCACGGCCCGCTGGTGAAGGACTACCGCCGCCCGTACGCGGCCATGGTCGGCTACCTCGACGAGCTGGACGCCGCGGGCGTGCCCGCCGACCGCCGTGTGCTCGCCGCGCTGGGCCCGAAGATGCTGGGGCTGTCCCGGGACCGCGCGGCCGGCGCGGTCCCCTACCTGGTCACGCCCGAGCACACCGCGCAGGCCCGGGAGATCCTGGGCGACGGACCGCTGCTGGCACCGGAGTTGAAGGTGGTCCTGGAGACCGACCCGGCCCGCGCCCGTGAGACGGCCCGCGCCTACCTGGCCCGCTACCTGCGGTTCCCCAACTACACCGGCAACTTCCTGCGCATGGGCTTCACCGAGGCCGACATCGCGGACGGCGGCAGCGACCGTCTCGTGGACGCGGTCTTCGCCTGGGGCGACGAGACCCGTATCCGCGAGCGCGTCACCGCCTTCCACGAGGCGGGCGCGGACCATGTGGCCCTCCAGGTGGTCCGGGCGGACGCGGGCGACTCCCTCCCGAGGAAGGAATGGCGCACCCTCGCTTCGCTGCTGGCGTGAACCGACCGAGCGCCGCGGCGTGAGCCCGCCGGTGTCGGAAGCGTGGGGCCGTGTCGCCGGCTCACGGCCCCACGGCCCTACGGCACACCACGGCCCCGCCACGCGGGCGCGACCGGCCCGAACCACCCGGCGCCGAGGGCGGATTCACGTCCCCGGCGCTCTCCAGCTCCCCAGCGGAGCGTCTACGCGTCCTTCAGTTCCTGCCGCTGCCGCCCGAGCCCCGCGATCTCCAGTTCCACCACGTCCCCGCCCCGGAGGTACGGCTTGGGCTCGGGCTGCCCCAGGGCCACCCCCGCCGGCGTCCCCGTGTTGATGACGTCACCGGGGTACAGCGTCATGAACCGGCTCAGGTACCGCACGACCTCTCCCACGGGGAAGATCTGCTCGGCCGTCGTACCGTCCTGCTTCAACTCCCCGTTCACCCAAAGCTTGAGCGACAGCCGCTGCGGGTCCGGGACCTCGTCGGCCGTCACCAGCCACGGCCCGAGCGGGTTGAACGTCTCGCAGTTCTTGCCCTTGTCCCAGGTCCCGCCCCGCTCGATCTGGAACTCCCGCTCGGAGACGTCGTGCGCGAGCGCGTACCCGGCGACGTGCGCGAGCGCCTCCTCGGCCGAGTCCAGGTAGCGGGCCGTACGGCCGATGACGACCGCGAGTTCGACCTCCCAGTCGGTCTTCGTCGAGCCCCGCGGCACCAGCACCGTGTCGTTCGGCCCGACGACCGTGTCCGGCGCCTTCATGAAGACCACCGGCTCGGCGGGCGGCTCGGCGCCCGTCTCGCGGGCGTGGTCGTGGTAGTTGAGCCCGATGCACACGATCTTGCCGATGCGGCCGAGCGGGGGCCCGATCCGCAGACCGGTGGCGTCCAGCGCGGGCAGTTCACCGGCCTCGGCCGCGGCCCGGATCCGGCCGAGCGCGGTGTCGTCGGCGAGGAGCGCGCCGTCGATGTCGTCCACGAGGCCCGACAGGTCCCGCAGGGTCCCGTCGGTGTCGAGCAGTGCGGGGCGCTCCGCCCCTGCCGTACCGACTCGCAGCAGCTTCATGGTCACCATCTCCCTCGATCGGCGGCGCCCGGCCGATGTGTGCAGCCATCGGAGGACTGGCCGATCCTCCAATCACGCCGTCCAGTCCACAAGACCCTGTTCACGTACTGGACTGTGACCAGGGACACAGGGTCGGCGTCGACCGGTCAGCGGGACAGCAGGGACTGTTCCGCCGCGCTCCAGGCCGTACTGGTGACGACGTACAGCGCGGCGGCGAGCGGGACGACCGCCACGGTGACGAGCGTGAAGAAGGACAGGAACGGTACGGCCCGGTTGACCGCGCCGAGCCCGGACACCTCGCCCCCGCCGCCGGCCGGTGCCGGCTGCTCGGCCAGTGTCCGCCGGGCGCGCCGGTAGTTGACGGTGGCGACGGCCGCGACGACGGCGAAGAGAGCGAGGTAGACCAGTCCGGCCGGGCCGAACACCCCGCCGTCCGCCAGCGCGTCGGTCCAGTGACCGCCGAGCGGGGCCGTGAGCAGCCGGTGGCCGAGCAGGCCGTTGGTCTCGCCGCCGATCGTGGTGCTGGAGAAGAGGTGGTAGAGGAGGAAGAACGCGGGCAGTTGGAGCACGCTGGGCAGGCAGCCGGAGAGCGGTGAGACCTTCTCCTCGGCGTGCAGGTCGAGGACCGCCCGCTGGAGTCGCCGCGGGTCCTTGGCGTGCTTCTCGCGCAGTGCGGCGATTCTCGGCTGGAGCGCGGCGCGGGCGCGCCGGCCGCGGGCGGCGGCCCGGGACAGCGGGTGGACGAGGAGCCGTACGAGCGCGGTGAACAGGACGATCGCGGCGGCTGCCGCGGAGGCGTGGAAGAGCGGGGCCAGCAGGTCGGCCAGGTGCTCGACCAGGCGGGCGAAAACGGACATGGGTGAGCCCTCCGGGGGTCTCGTCGTGCCGGGAGCGACCGGAAGCAGCCGGCCATGAGGAACCGGAGCGACGGGTCATCAGGGACCGGGAACAGCCGGTCCTGTGGGGAGATCGGCAGGACGACCCGCGCGGGGTCACGCGCTGACGTGTGTGCGGACGTGCCCTACGCGGCGGTCGCCGGACCGGCGTGTCCGGGGGCTCTGGGCCGCCGCCGGCCGGGCGCGTCGGGATCACGCTGGGGCAGGAAGGCCGTGCGGCGGGCCCGGTCGCGTATCGCCGTGCGGACGCGCGTGGGCGGTACGGCGGGCACGCTGCGCGCGGCCAGCAGGGCGCAGGCGGCGAGCGTGGCGGCCGTGGTGGCGGTCGCGGCGAGGGCGACGGCGGTGGTGAGGCCGCCGGTGCCGAGCAGCGCGGCCTGGAGCAGCAGCAGGTGCGCGAGGAGCAGCAGGAGGGCGAGGGGACGCGCGGCGGCGACACGACCGGACATCAGCACTCCCCCCTCCGCGCCACTCGTCTCGCGCGCACCACTGGTCAGTGTGCCGGTTGCGGCGGCTCGGTCTCCAGGGGCTCCAGCAGCCGCTTGGGCCGCAGCAGCGCCCTGCTGACGGGGTCCGCCGGCGCGGAGTCGAGTTCCGGCCCCGGCACCATGACAACGTCCGCGACCGGCACGAGAGTTCCGCACGCCGCGCACTTTCCGTACGGCTCGACCTCCCCGCCGCAGTCCGCGTGCAGGAAGAGCCGCAGCCGGTGGGCGTCGACGTGCTCGCGCCCCCAGCGGCCGAGGGCGCGCAGCACGGGCCACAGGGCGGCGCCGCGCTCGGTGACGACGTACTCGTCCCGGGGCGGGCTCTCCTGGTACCGGCGCTTTTCGAGGATCCCCTCCTCGGTGAGCGTGCGGAGCCGGGCCGAGAGGACGGCGCGCGGGATGCCGAGGTGGGCCAGGAAGTCGTTGTAGCGCCGGACGCCGTAGATCGCGTCGCGGACGACGAGCAGCGTCCATCGCTCGCCGACGACCTCCAGCGCGCGGGCGATCGAGCACTCCTGCGTCACATAGTCCTTGCCCAGTGCCATGCCCTCCACTGTAACCACCGGCCAGACATAGGTTCAATGAACGAACTTACGATGCTACGGTGGTCGAGAGGGGTCGGTTCACCGACCGAACCTAATGATCGGACCCCATGACCTCACGACAGGACAGGCCATGCCCCGGCTAGACTCCGCCACCTCCCCCGCCTCCCTGCGCCGGGCCAGTCCCCGGGACGCCCCCGCACGCCCCCGCGCCACCCTCGCGCTGACCAGCGCGGCCACCGCCGTCGCCCTCATGACGTACACGGCCCCGATGGTCACGCTGCCGGACACCGCAGCCGCCCTGCACACCCCGCTGTCCGCCCAGGCATGGCTGCTCAACGGCGCCCCCCTCGGTCTCGCCGCCCTCCTGCTGGTGGCCGGCAGCCTCGCCGACGACTACGGCCGCCGCCGGATCTTCCTCGCCGGCACCCTGGCCCTCGGCCTCACCACCGCACTCGGCGCCTTCACCACGTCGACCTGGCAGTTCACCCTGGCCCGCGTCGCCCAGGGCGCGGCCAGCGCGGCCCTGCTGGCCAGCGCCCTCGGCCTGATCGTGCACGCCTTCCCCAGCCCGCGCGGCCGGCTGCACGCCACCGGGGTGTGGGGCGCCTTCGTCAGCGGCGGCATCGCCGCGGGCCCGCTGCTCGCGGGCGCGCTGCCGACCTGGCGGGTGGCCTACGGCGTCCTGGGCGCCGCCGCCCTCGTCGTGGCCGCGCTCGGCACCCGGACGCTGGCCGAGTCACGCGCCCCGCGCGGCGGCCGGCCGGACGCCCTCGGCGCGCTCACCTTCGGCCTGGCGCTGGTGGCCCTGGTCGCCGCCCTGACACTGGGCCGGGACGGCTGGCTGCGCGCGCCGGTCGGGCTGCTGTTCGCCGCGGCCGTCGTCCTGGTCGCCGTGTTCGTCGTGGTGGAGCACCGGACCGGCACCCCGATGATCGACCTCGGGCTGCTGCGCCACGCCCCTTTCCTGGCCTCCTCGGCGGGCGGCCTGTTCACCGGCCTGGCCGTGATCGGCCTGTTCAGCTTCCTGCCGGCGCTGCTCCAGCAGTCGCTCGGGCTCTCCCCGTTGGCCACGGCCGGACTGTTCCTGCTCTGGTCCGGCCTGAGCTTCGTCGTCGCCCTCCAGGTCAAGCACCTGGCCGGCCGCGTCACCGCCCGCACCCAGCTGGCCCTGGGCTTCGCCCTGCACACGATCGCCATGGTCACGATGCTCGGCGCCGTCGGCGCCGGCTCCTGGACCCGGCTGCTGCCCGGCCTGATCGTCGGTGGCGTCGGCAGCGGCCTGCTCAACGGCGCGCTGCCGCTGCTCGCCGTCGATTCGGTGCCGCCGCAGCGGGCCGCGATGGGCTCCGGCGCCCAGCAGACCTTCCGCTACATCGGCTCCTGCGCCGGTGTGGCCCTGACCATCGCCATCGCCACGTCGGGCGGCAGCCTGGCCCGGGGCACGAACGTCGCCCTGCTGGTGTCGGCGGGGCTGGCGGTGGCGGGCGCGGTGAGCGTGCTGGCGCTGCGGGAACGGGCGTGAGGAGCGTGCTGGCGCTGCGGGAACGGGCGTGAGGAGGCGTGAGCGGGCGTGAGTGGGCGTGAGCCGGCGTGAGGACCTGCGAGCCAGGCGTGACCGGACGTGAGTGGACGCGAAGGACGCGAGCAGGCGTGAGCAGGTGTGGGTCGGGTCGGAGTGGGCCGGTTCGGAGTGGGCCGGTTCGGAGTGGGCCGGTTCGGAGTGGGCCCGGCGAACCGGTGCGCTTCGGCGGTCCCCGCTCACCTGGGCCGCATCGACACCAGCTTCCCCCAGACCACCAGCCGGTAGCGGGAGGTGAACTCCGGGGTGCAGGTGGTCAGGGTGATGTAGTAGCCGGGTTCGTCGTACCCGTACCCCGGCCGGACGAGCGAGCGCGGGACGGGCCGGACGACCGCGGAGTCCGTGGGCGAGGTGCGCGGCAGGATCCGGTCGACGTCGTAGGTGTACGTCGCCGTCCGCGTCTCCACCTCGATGGCGTCCCCGCGCCGCAGCCGGGGCAGGTACCGGAACGGCTCACCGTGCGTGTTCCGGTGCCCGGCGAGCGCGAAGTTACCGGCCCGGCCCGGCTGTGCCGTCCCGCGGTAGTGGCCGACGTACCCCTTGTTCAGCACGTCCGCCTTGCTCACGCCCTCGGCGACGGGGACGCGCAGACCCAGCCGGGGGATGGTGAGCACGGCGTACGCCTGGGAGCGCCGGGGCAGCGCCGCGGGGGTGTACGGGCGCCGGGGCCCGCGGGAGGCGCCCGCGGCCCCGGACTCCGCGGATCCCACGGCGGAAGGCGCACCGGAACCGCCGGGAGGACCGCCGTCACCGGCCGCCGTACCGCCGTCCGCGCTCGTCGTACCGTCGTCGCCGGCCGCCGTACCGCCGCGCCACTCCCGCTCCAGCGCCGCCACCTTCCGCTCGGCGCCGCGCCGGGCCTCCCGGTTGGTCCACCACATCTGGTGCGCGACCAGCAGCAGGAGGACCAGCCCGGCGGTCACGAGCACCTCGCCCCCGCCCCACAGCACCCGCCCGTACCGGGCGCGCCTGCGCCGATCGACGTGCCGTACGACCCGCACACCCGCCGCAGCCCGCATCCGCGCCCACCTCCACCGGAGCCGCCCGCACGATAGGCGCAGCGCCTCCAACTGGCCAGAGAGAGAAGGGCGGCAGCCCGGAGCCCGGCTTCTTCCACTGGTTTGAGAAAGGCTCGTCGCAACCCTCGACAACACCGTCCGGCGCCCCGATGCTTCCTGTGGCACGCCGGGGGGACGAGGAGGCGGCACCGCTTCCGGGAACGCGGTGCCGGAGCCGCACGGAGAGGCGGCGAACGGCCCATGATCCGACGCAGAACACTGCTGGCCGCCGCGGGCGGCGGTCTCCTCGGCGGCGTGCCGGCCACGGGCGGCGGTCTCCTCGGCGGCGTGCCGGCCACGGGTACGGCCCGGCGGACGCGGCGATCGCCGTCGACCCGTCCACGACCTACGGCACCTGGGAGGGCTGGGGCACCTCCCTGGCCTGGTGGGCGAACGCCTTCGGTGCGCGGGACGACTTCGCCGACATCTTCTTCACGACCAGGAACACGACGTACAACGGCACGTCCCTGCCCGGCCTGGGCCTGAACATCGCCCGCTACAACCTGGGCGCGTGCAGCCGGAACAGCGTGGACGGCGCCTCGATGGCCGTCTCCCCGAACATCCCCTCCTTCAAGCAGATCGAGGGCTACTGGCAGGACTGGACGAACGAGGACCCGGCGTCCGCGGCCTGGAAGTGGACGGCGGACGCCACCCGGCGGGCCATGCTCGTGAAGGCGACCCAGCGCGGCGCGGTCTCGGAACTCTTCGCCAACTCCCCGATGTGGTGGATGTGTTCCCACCACAACCCGTCCGGCGCGGCCGACGGCGGCAACAACCTCCAGTCCTGGAACCACCGCCGGCACGCCTCCCACCTCGCGTCGGTCGCCCTGTACGCGCGGCAGCACTGGGGCGTGGACTTCGCGACGGTGGAGCCCTTCAACGAGCCCTCCTCGTCCTGGTGGACGGCGACCGGCACGCAGGAGGGCTGCCACATCGACGCCGGCGCGCAGGCGTCCGTACTGCCGTACCTGCGCAGCGAGTTGGACAAGCGCGGCCTGACGGGCACGCGGATCTCCGCGTCGGACGAGACGAGCTACGACCTGGCGCGCACCACCTGGAACTCCCTGCCGGCCACCGCGAAGGGCTGTGTCGACCGGGTCGACGTCCACGGCTACCAGGGCTCCGGAGGCCGCCGCGACCTGCTCCACACGGACGTGGTCACCACGGCCGGCAAGGCCCTGTGGAACTCGGAGACCGGGGACGGCGACGCCACCGGCCTGACGACGGCGAGCAACCTCCTGTACGACTTCCGCCGGCTGCACCCCACCGCCTGGGTGTACTGGCAGGTGATGGACCCGAGCCCGGGCTGGGCGACGATCGCCTACGACCCGGGCGCCCTCCAGCCGGGCGCGGTGCAGACGAAGTACTACGTCCTGGCCCAGTTCACCCGCCACATCCGCCCCGGCATGACGATCCCGGACACCGGGGTGAGCCATGCGGCGGCGGCCCTGGACCGGCCGGCGAAACGCCTGGTGATCGTCGCCGCGAACACCTCGTCCTCGGCCCGGACCCTGACCTTCGACCTCTCCCGCTTCACCGCCGTGACCGGCGGCCCCGGCGGCCTGGTCCCCCGCTGGAACACGGTCACGACGGGCGGCGACCGGTACACGGCCCGCTCGGACACCCGCCTGAACGGCACGTCGGTGTCCGTCCCGTTCGCGGGGAAGTCGGTGCAGACGCTCCAGATCGACGGCGTCACCATGTGACGGTCATGGCAGGGAAGGGCGTCCCGGCAGCCGTCCGGATACGCGTACCGGCGGGACGGCCCCCTCCCCCGCGGCCCACCGCGCCTCACGTTTGTCACGTCCCGGCAGTACGGTGTCCCCCATGCGCCCCGACACGCCTGCCGAGTACGTCGACCACTCCGCCGAAGCGGCACGCCTGGAGCGGACCGCCGGCCTGTACCCCGAGGACGCCGAGACCCTTCTCCTGCGGGCGGCGGCCCACCTGGAGCTGTCCGGCGACCGCCCCGCGGCGACCGCGCTCTACGACCGCCTGCTGTCGTCCGCCGACGGGCTGGACAACCCCGCCCTGGTCCGCGCCCTGAAGGCGTCGAACCTGTGGGAGTACGGCCATGAGGCCGAGGCGAGGGCGATCATCGAGGGCATCCGCACGACGGCGCCCCGGGACCCGGCCCCGTGGGTGATCGTCGCGGAGGCCCTGGAGTCCCACGACGAGCTGGAGGCGGCGGCGGAGACGTTCGGCGAGGCCGCGGACCTCCTGCTGCCGCACTCGCCGGAGGAGCCCCCTCCCGCCACCCACCCCCTCCTCTACGGCCGCCACCGCGTCCGCCGCATGCTGGGCCTGCCGCACGACGACCGGGACACCCTCGCGGACACCCTGCACACGTCCCCGGTCTCCCTGGACGAACTCCACGACCCCAAACGCGTGTGGTCCCTGGGCTCGGACAACCCGGCGGAACTGGCGGCGGAGATCTCCCGCCTCCGCGCCGAGCTGGGCGCCTACCGCGAGGCCCTCTCCCGCCCGTTCCCGGTGGCGGTCCTCCACTGGCCGGCCCCGGAACTCTCCGAGCTCCTCTCGGCGTACCCCACCCTCTCCTCGGAGTACCCGTCCCACACCGACCACTTGTCGACCATAGAGTCCTCCCTGCGCGAGCTGTCCGCCTCGGGCACGCCCAACCTGGGCATCGTGACGGGCACGGTCCCGTCGTACGAGGCGTTCGCGGCGTCGGAGGGCACGTCCCCGACGGACCCCACACTGCTCCCCCAGTACGCGACGACGCTGGCGGCACGGGGGCGGGCGGTGGGGTGGCCGCCGGGGCGGGGGGCGTCGTGCTGGTGTGGGTCCGCTGAAGGCTACGCAAACTGCCATGGGAATGACGCCTAAGGCGCGCAAGGAACTGATCCGCTAGCACTGCCGAGAGGGTGGGGGTCTTTGTTCGCCCCACCCTGCCCAAATTCCAGCCCTGCTCAGATCACCCCATCACAGTTCAGGAAAAACTTCCTCGATGATCTGAACCAGTTTACGGACCCCTTCAGCGTCAAGCTGGATGCTCTGGCTGACCTTATTGAGAATTTGCCGTTCGGTAGATCCGTAAGTGTCAAGTTGAAGTACACGTCGACCCTCGACAACAAACGACCGAAATCCGCAGACTACCGGACCATGCAGTCTCTACACGTCAGCAGAGACCGACTGAAACTCGTTGATTAAAGCCATGAGAGTCCCTCCTACATACCACCTCGGCGATAGGAAACGAAATCCGCCGAAGGCTAATTTCTACTTCTTGGCCATCTGTTCGTCCAGATCGCGAAACCCTTCGAGGACAAGATTCACGACCTTTACTTCATTCTGCGGATCGGGTTGCACCTGCATTTTGGCTCCCTTATGCGCAGCATCCCCCCTGGCCGTAGCCCAAGTCTCCGTTGCACTCAGCCAGGCGGAATCGATCTCAACTTCCTGAATGCCAAGCGGAAGGAGCAAACGCAGGAGATTCTTTTCTTTTATCCCATGGTTTTGGTTTCTCGCATAGCGATGGAGATCAGTCCGGGCTGCGTCTACTCGCGCTTCCAGTGATGGGAATTTGGCGGGCTTTGCTGCGGCCTCGCTTAGAGATTCAGGTATGGCAGGCGCGGACTCCCGGTATGCCACAACCGCCAACAGGCTCGTAGATACTGACCCAGCAGCCTTCCAAATCGACACAGCCTGGTCGACGACTTCGATCACACGATCCTCTATAAAAGATTCGAATTCGGCGTGCGCAAGAACCCTGAACGCTCGTGTATGCTCATACACCGACTCTTCGTATGAGCCCGTGGGATCGAACTCCTTCGGCAGAAAGCACTGACGAAGCTCCTCTATACGCTTCGCCAACTCCTCGAATCGTGAAGACGCCATCTCGCCTCTATGGAATAAGTCGATTATCGCGCAGTTCCGGCACACGCAGCTTGGCCCCGATAGCCTCACCAAGCGCTTCGCCCCAGAGGGAAAGGCGTCGATGCGTCGCGAGGGGCGTCTTGGTCGTCGTTTGAATCGACTCAACAAATCGCTGATTAGTGTCACAGAGATTACGGAAAGCCCATTCCACGATTTCTGCGCGAGAGACAGCAGCGGATCGCACATTGGCGTCGGAGAAGTAGTAGGTCATGACATCGAACACAGCTCGATTGAAACGTCCTTCATATTTTCCGCCGGCCCAGCGGTAGAAGGAGTTATCGCCGAACACCTTAAAAGTTGCCTCGATAGAACGGTTACAGTTCTCTCCTACTTGCTTGATCCGTTCCTCTTCTTTCGACCATTGAGCATTGAGGACGTTGACGGTGTCATCGAGGAACTTTTTGAGATTTCCTGTGTACTCATCCAAGGTGAACTGGAACCCAAAGTACCGCAGAAGCACCTCGACATCCCTCATGCGAAAATCGGGTTTGTCGATTCGGAGGGCAGCCCGAAGCCGCTCACTGTCCGATGCGCAGTCGTCCAAGAAGTCCGTAAATGGGCCAGGGTGGAGAGCTTGCCGCAGCTCTTGCGGTGACAGCTTGACACTGCCAGTGTTCAAGCGGAGGAACACGAGATTAAGGAAGTCCTCATTGGGCCAACGGCGAACGACGACGGTTCGAATGGTCTCGTTGAGAAGTGAATTAAGGTCGTCTACATAACTATCGTCACTCTCCATCTTCTTAAGAGTGACGAGCCTGAGGTCTTCGCGAACCTCCAGTCCGGTGAGCGAGAAACCTTTGAAGTTCTCTTCTTCGGTCGACGCCGCAAAGGACGAACCGGCTGCAAACTGCCTTAGTGCCAGAAGTCGTTGCTTTCCATCCAAAACGATGAACTTGCCTCGCCGATTCTTGTCTTCAGCGAGGACAATTTGAGGAATAGGTAGACCGAGAATCAGAGATTCAATGAAGCGACTCTTTCTAGGCTTATTCCAGGCGTCTCGCCGTTGAAATCGAGGATTTAGCTGAATATTGCCACGTCGCAGCTGACTCAGAATAGTCTCAGCTGTCCAGTCTGTGTCTGTGACAACGGCCCGTGTGACCTCTTCAGAGGTGACTGACGCGGCAGCGTCCTCTTCTTCACCATCTACGTCGTCCCAGTCAAGCCCGTCGTCGTTTGCCACGCCGCTCCCCACTTCCCGGTTCGGAACCTGATGATACTTCAGCTTATCAACCGGACCAGTTTTACAGACTAGATCGCGGATCGGTACCGGCGGGCACCTTTTTACGCTGAGGCATGGACGCTCTGCGCTACATGTCTCATTAACTCCATATACACCATAAGTGGCGGATGGGTCCGGCTACCCTTCTCCCATGGTTCGCGCAGTCGTCTTCGACGGCGGGGAGTGCTTGGTAGACGAGGCTCGGAACCTGGGCGGACTGGCTGGGGCTGCCCGCGGCACACGTTCCATGCGATGTTCGACACTGTGATAGCTCGGGGGCGGGACTACAGGGACAACTTCCAGGAGTTCCGGCCGAGGTTCGACCTCTGCGAGGAGCGGGAGAAGAGAGCCCGTCGCGGAGCAGCTTGAGACTTTTGAGGAAGAGGACCTGTACACCGATGTGTGCCCGGCGCTCGCACGGCTCCGAGCGAGCGCCGGGGTGCGGCTCGGTACCTCCCAGAACCAAACCGTACACACGGGCGGATACTGCGTGAGCTGTTCTCAGCCTTGGACAGAGCGATGGGCGAGTGGTTCGCCCGCGCTCACCCGACGCTCCACCAGGTACAGGCCGAGGCAGTGCTGTGCGAGGAGTCGCCGAGGGCCCGCTCATGACCGTGCGCCTCTCAAAACTCGGGCAGACCTGGAGTTCTCACAGATAATCTTCCGCCACTGATCACCGCGGAGTGGCCGCCGTGTCAGTGCCGTCGCTGCGAGGGGCACGGTAAGGACCCCGCGCGCTGAGATCTCTCCCATGAACTCCTGCCTGTCAGGGCGGCGGTGGTCAGTCGTGGCCGTGATCAGTTGAGCAAGAGGTGTGTGACGCTCGCGCGGTTCGGCGACTACGCCTGGGCGCAGGGTGACAGCAAGTGCTGGAGGGGGAGCCGCTGTGGTTCACGACGGAGGAGTTCACCGTGGCCGGCATCCACCCTGCTTGGTTCGGCTGTCCGTCTGCCCCTCACAGCCCCGCTCATCCTTCGATGCCCGACAGGAATGACTTGCGCACGACCACAGCTATTTGTGGGCCGCCCCATAAGAACGTTTCGCCCAGGAGGCGCTACGGCGGCCTATCATCTCAAGCCACCACCCGCCAGATGTGAGCCTGAGTTGATCGAACGCCACCGGCAAGGCGGCGATCTTTCGCACCGTGGGTCTTTCCCCTGGAGACCACTTACTGACTGGTGAAACCGCGTTCCCTGGTGCGTGGCACGCGGGACGAGGCCAAAGACGCTGCCGGGTGGATCGCGGTGTGCGCGGCCGGATACGCGCCCCGGATTGCCTCCGCGTGGGAGCGGGACCTCTACCTTGGCCGGCCCTCGTATCTGTCGCTCGCGGTGGTGACCTGTTCTCCGAATCGTTCGAAGACTGAGCCGCCGTATCCAGTCCTGGAAGGAGAAACCATGTGATCAACGGCCGCAGCGAGCTTGACGTCGGTGGTTACTGTAGCGCGGCCGACAGGGTGAGAGGGGCGAGCGGGCGCCGCGTGTGGTGGGCGGCGCCCGGGGGCTCGTCGTTGTTATGCCATCGCCGCCAGATCCGCCCGCCCGAACAGCAACGCGTACCCCGGAGGGAGTTGGGCGAGGACTCGGGTCGTCAGGGGTTCGCCGATGTGGTCGGACAGGACGCTCAGGACCGAGCTGACGTCCCAGCGGGCCGTCGCGGGGGTCGAGCCCTCTATGCGGGTGGCCACCGACTCCACGAACTCGCGGGCCGTCAACGGGTGGGTCGCCGGGATCTGGGAGGCGATGACTCGGCCCGCCTCCCGGGGGAGGGCCTGGGCCAGGGCCACGCGCTCGTCGCCGGTGACGTGGCCGCCGAGGGCCGACAGGACGATGCGGGTGACTCGTTCCGCCTCCACCCTCGTCGGGTACTGACCCGCGTCACGCACCGCCTCGGTCAGCGCAAGCCAGTCGGCGTTCTCCGCCTCCTCCTTGGCGCGCGGGCGCAGGGACGGGGTGGGGATGGTGGTTCTGGGCTGCGGGGTCGTCACGGTCATCGTGCTGGCTCCTCCTCCGGGACGCTTCGGGGCACCGGATGCCCGGTACCCCGTAATGCAGCGGACATGGGCGGGAGTTCGGCCATGTGCGGCATGGAACCCACGGAATGCATGGGATGCATGGGATGCACGGGATGCATGGGATGCACGGGACGCATGGGATGCATGGGCCCCACGGACACATGGGCTGCTTGAGCTGTCTGGACTGCCTGGGCCCCCTGAACTGCCTGGGCCCCTGAACTGCCAGGGCCACCCGGCCCCCCTGCGCGTGACGTGCGTGTGCGTGCCCCGCCTGTCCTGCGCGGCATGCCGGTCACCCAGGTCATGCCGCGAGCGGCACGCGGGGCACGCGGTCGGGTGTCGTGGGCTGCGTCCGTGCCATGCGCGTCACACGGCCTGTGCGGCGCGGGCTCAGCCGCTGATCTCCTTGCGGTCGCCGCCCCCGCCGGTGATCTGGATGCGGCGCGGCTTGGCCTGTTCGGCCACCGGGATGCGCAAGGTCAGGACGCCGGCCTCGTACGAGGCGTCGATGCGGTCCGTGTCGAGCGTCTCGCCCAGGAACAGCTGGCGGGTGAACGTACCCGTGGGCCGTTCGGCGACCAGCATCTCCGCGTCCTCGGGAGCGGGGCTGCGGCGCTCCGCGCGGACGTTGAGGACGTTGCGCTCGACGTCGAGTTCGATCGTCTCCGGGTCGATGCCGGGGAGATCGAAGTGGACCAGGAACTCTTCTCCGGAACGGTAGGCGTCCATCGGCATCGCGGACGGACGGGGGTTCGCGCCGAAGAGCTGCTGCGTGAGCCGGTCGAAATCCCGGAACGGGTCCGTACGCATGAGCATCACGGGTCACTCCTTCCCTCAAGGACTGGGATGCGATGCCCTACGACTTCTTATATAACTCTCCGCCGAAAACTTGACAAGCTTCGACTCAGGTACGGCTCGGGTCCGACTCGGGTTGAGGGTTCGATCCGGGCTCCATACGCCCACCCACCTGCGCGTCGGCCTCGGGACGGCGTTAGCCTCGGGCCAGACCCAACGGCAGTGAAACGGACACGAGGAGGCCACCATGGCCCGAGTTCCCAGCGCGGTCGTCGCCGCCACCGGGCTCGTCGGCGGTTACGGCGTCGCCCGCTGGACCAAGAAGCGAGAGCTCGGCGGGGCCGTGCTGGCCGTCGCCGGCGCCGCGGCGGCCCAGCAGTGGCGCGCCCGGGCCGGCGGGAAGGCCGCGGGCGCGCTGAGCGCCGCCTACGTCGCCGCGTTCGCCGGCTCGCACCCCCTGGCCAAGAAGGTCGGCGCCTGGCCGTCCGTCCTCGGTGTCGCCGGTGCCGTCGCCCTCGCCTCCTGGGCCGTCGCCGACCGCAGGGCCTGACAGCGGCAGTAGCGAGTAAGCCGCAGTAGCGAGTAGCAGTAGCAGCACAACGGCTACGGCTACGGCGGCTGCTGCTGCTGCTGCTACGACACCCCCTCCCCCGCCCGGAACGCCCTCCGGTACGCCTGCGGGCTCGTCCCCACCACCCTCCGGAACCGTTCCCGGAACGCCGTCGGTGAGCCGAAGCCCGTCTGGACGGCGATGCGTTCGACCGGGTACGCAGTGGTCTCCAGCAGGTACTGGGCCCTGCGCACCCGCGCCCGGTGCAGCCACTGGAGGGGTGTCGTACCGGTCTGCTCCCGGAACCGGCGGTTGAGGGTACGGGCGCTGATGCCGGCCTCCGCCGCGATCCCGGCCAGCGTCAGATCCCGGTCGCAGTGGTCCTCCAGCCAGGCCAGCAGGGGCTCCAGGGTGGTGCCGGCCGGGGCCGGAGGCAGGTCGTGGACGATGAACTGGGCCTGTCCGCCCTCCCGTTCCAGCGGCATCACGGACATCCGGGCCGCGTGCGCGGCGACCGCCGAGCCGAAGTCCTTGCGGATCATGTGCAGGCACATGTCCAGGGCCGCCGCGGCGCCCGCGGACGTCAGGAACTGGCCGTTGTCGACGTACAGGACGTTCGGGTCGACCGTCACCGCCGGGTGGCGCCGGGCCAGGTCCGGGGCCGCGACCCAGTGCGTCGTCGCGCGCAGACCGTCCAGCAGGCCCGTCGCCGCCAAGAGGAACGCGCCCACGCAGATCGACGCGATCCGGGTGCCGTTCGCCGCCGCGGCGCGCAGGGCCTCGGCGACCCCGGGCGGCAGCGTGTACGGGGGCTGCGCCACCCCGGGCAGGATGATCGTGTCGGCCTCCGCCAGCGCCTCCAGGCCGTACGGCGCCCGGACCGTGAAGGCGCCCGCGCTCACCTCCTCCCCCACCGAGCAGACCCGCACCCGGTACGGCTCCCGGCCGTCGGGCAGCCGCGCCCAGCCGAAGGTGTCGATGGGTGCGGAGAGATCGAACGGGATGACGCCGTCCAGCGCCAGTACGGCCACCGTATGCATGGCAAGAAGGTAGCTGTACGACGGGTTCCCGCCAACCAGCCGTACGAAGGGTCCCGCCAACCAGCCATATGACGAGTTGCCGCCAACCGGCCCACCACGGGTTCCCCGCCGCCGGCCTGACCGGCGCCACCCAGGGATGAGCAGCGGAGAAGGGCGCGGGACCACCCGCTGGCCGGAATTCGTCGATCACTGGCAATCCCGCCACTTCTGCGGGATCCCGGCGCCCTCTACCGTCCCCCCGTGACCAAGTTCCTGCTCTCCGTCCACGTCATCGCCGCGATCCTCGCCATCGGACCCGTCGCCGTCGCCGCCAGCATGTTCCCGCCCGCCGCCCGCCGCGCCCTGGCCACCGGACCCGGCGACGACAGCGGCCACGGCGGCGACGACCCCGACCCCACCGGCACCCTGCGCCTGCTGCACCGCATCTGCCGCGTCTACGCCGTCGTCGGCGTCGTCGTCCCCGTCTTCGGGTTCGCCACCGCCAGCGAGATGGGGGTGCTCGGCAGCGCATGGCTGATCGTGTCGATCCTCCTCACCACCCTCGCCGCCCTCGTCCTCGCGGCGCTCGTGCTGCCCGCCCAGTCCGCGCTCCTCGACGGGAGCGCGGGGGCTGAGCGGGCCGCGCGGCTCGGCATGGTCACCGGGCTGTTCAACCTGCTGTGGGCCGCGGTGACCGTCCTGATGATCGTCCGGCCGGGCTCCACGACCGGCGCCTGACGGTCACGGCCTGCTCGCCGCCGGCGGTGCCGTGGGACCACGGCCCTGCGAACCCGGCGTGCCCCGGGACGGCCGGGTGCCCTGGGCCGCGGCCTTGGCCCGGCCGGCCACCGCCGTCAGCGGGCGGGCGACGTCCTCCAGGGAGCGGCGTTCGGCCCGTACCGCCAGGAACGCGGCGACCAGCCCGGCCGCGCACATCAGCGCCGCGCCGATACAGAAGGCGAGGACCGTGTCACCCACCCGGCCCGTGCCCGTCAGATCGGCGAACAGCAGCGGGCCGCTGATACCGCCGGCCGCGGTGCCGAGGGCGTAGAAGAACGCGATGGACATCGCCCGCGTCTCCATCGGGAAGATCTCCGACACCGTGAGGTAGGCGCTGGAGGCGCCCGCCGAGGCGAAGAACAGCACCGCGCACCAGCAGGCGGTCAGCGTGCCCGCGCTCAGCGAGCCCCGGTCGAACAGCCAGGCCGTACCGAAGAGCAGCAGGCCCGACAGCAGGTACGTCGAAGAGATCATCACGCGACGGCCGACCGTGTCGAAGAGCTTGCCCAGCAGCAGCGGGCCGCAGAAGTTGCCGACCGCGATCACCGCGAAGTAGTAGCCCGTGTGACCGGAGGGCACGTCGAAGAACGTGGTCAGGATCGCGCCGAAGCCGAAGGTGATCGCGTTGTACAGGAACGCCTGGCCGATGAAGAGGGAGAAGCCGAGCACCGCCCGCCTGCGGTAGCGGCCGAACACCGTGCGGGCGATCTCCAGGAAGGACACGCTCTTGCGCTGGTGGATCTCCAGCTCGCCCTCGGCCGCGGGGAGCGGCTCGCCCCGCTCCTCCTCCACCCGCCGTTCGATGCCGGAGACGATCTCCTCCGCCTCCCGGTCCCGGCCGTGGATCAGCAGCCACCGCGGACTCTCCGGGACGTGCCGCCGTACCAGCAGGATGACCAGGGCGAGGACGGTGCCGAGCGCGAAGGTCAGGCGCCAGCCGACGTCCTTCGCCAGCAGCCCGGTGTCGAGCGCGACGATCGACAGCAGGGAGCCGCCGACCGCGCCCAGCCAGAAGCTGCCGTTGATGATCAGGTCGACCCGGCCGCGGTAGTCCGCCGGGATCAGCTCGTCGATCGCGGAGTTGATCGCCGCGTACTCACCGCCGATGCCGAAGCCGGTCAGGAAGCGGAACAGGAAGAACCACCAGGCCTCCCAGGAGACGGCGGTGAGCGCCGTCGCCGCGAGGTACACCGCCAAGGTGATCATGAAGAGGTGCTTGCGGCCGAACCGGTCGGTCAGCCGACCCCAGAACAGGGCGCCCAGGCAGGCGCCCGCCACGTACAGCGCGGCGGCGACACCGGTGACCTGCCCGGAACTGATGTGCAGGCCGCTGCCGGGCTCCGACAGCCGACTGGCGATGTTGCCGACGACCGTGACCTCCAGGCCGTCCAGGATCCACACGGTTCCCAGGCCGATGACGATCGTCCAGTGCCAGCGGGACCAGGGCAGGCGGTCGAGTCGCGCGGGGATGTCGGTGGTGAGGGTCCGGCCGGTGCCGGCCTCGGCTGTGCTCATGGGCGCTCCCTCCACGTCGAAGGACGGGACTACCGGGTGCCCTGGCCTGCGCGGAACAGTCCGGTCAGGCCCCCAGCCAGCGCGAGAGGGTGTAGATCAGCAGTCCGGCCAGGGAGCCCACCACCGTGCCGTTGATACGGATGAACTGGAGGTCCCGGCCGATGTGCGCCTCGATCTTGCGGGTGGTGTGCTCGGGATCCCAGCCCGCCACCGTGTCCGTGATCAACGAGGTGATCTCCGCGCGGTACGTCGTCACGACGTGCACCGCGGCGCCCTCCACCCAGCTGTCGACCTTGTCCTGCACCTTCGGCTCGGTCGCCATCCGCGCGCCCAGCGACAGCAGCGCGGCCCGCACCCGCGTCCGCAGCTCGCTGCGCTCGTCCTCCGCCGCCGCCACGATCATCGACCGTACGGCCGTCCACACGGACGCGATCAGATCCTGCACCTCGCCCCGGCCCAGCACCTCGCCCTTGAGCCGCTCCACCCGCGCCCGGGTGTCCGTGTCGGACTGGAGATCGGAGGCGAAGTCGGTGAGGAAACGGTCCAGCGCGCCACGCGCCGGGTGCGACGGCATGTCCCGCATCTCCGTCACGAACCGCAACAGCTCCTTGTAGACCCGCTCACCCACCTTCCGGTCCACGAACCGCGGGGTCCAGCCCGGCGCACCACCCTCCACGGCCACCATCACATCGTCCCGGTGCAGCACCAGCCAGTCGTGCGCCCGGGCCACCACCAGGTCCACCACCCGGCGGTGCCCGCCGTCGGCGACGATCCTCTCCAGCGTCTTGCCGATACCCGGCGCGATCTCCTGCGCGTTGGCCCGCCGGGTGATCGCCTCGCCGACGACCGCCTGCACATCGGAGTCCCGCAGCACCGTCAGCGCACCCCGCAGGGCCGTCGCCAGCTCCGCCGTCACCCGGTCCGCGTGCTCCGGCTCGGCCAGCCAGGCCCCGAGCCGGCTGCCGATCCCGACCGCGTGCAGCCGCTGCCGTACGACGTCCTCGGAGAGGAAGTTCTCACCGACGAACTCTCCCAGCGAGACCCCCAGCTGATCCTTCTTCGTGGGGATGATCGCGGTGTGCGGGATGGGCAGCCCCAGCGGATGCCGGAAGAGGGCCGTGACCGCGAACCAGTCGGCGAGCGCGCCGACCATCCCCGCCTCGGCCGCCGCCGCCACATAGTCCGTCCACGCCCCGGCACCCGCGTTACCGGCCGTCTTCGCCAGCACGTAGACCACCGCGACGAACAGCAGCATGCCCGTCGCCGTGGCCTTCATCCGCCGCACCCCGCGCCGGCGCTCCTCATCGGCCGGGGTGAACGCCGTCATCGTCTTGTACGACACGACCCGCCCCGGTGTTCCCGTCTCGGTAGGTTCCATCAGCTCCACCCGTTCGGTGATCCCGCACACAATTGTCCCTTCCTGACCGACTCCCGGAACGAAACAGGAGTTCCCGGCGTCTGTCTGGAGGGGAGTAATGGCAGGGTCCTGTCACATCTCCCCGGCCCATGACCCATCATGGGCGAGCAAGATCGGAGCCTCGGGCTCCCATCTGTCGAGGAGAACAACACAAGCGTGACCAAGCGTCATGGTTATGCCGTCCTGAGCGCGCTCATCGCGCTGGTCGCGGCCCTGTCCGCCGCCATATACGTCACCGTCGCCGCCGACGACGGCACCCCGCGCGGCGCCCTCGGCGACAACCGCCCGCGCCACGACTCCCACGCCGCCCCCGCCTCCACCGGCACCTGGGTCGGCGCCTGGGCCACCGCCCCCGTCGGCGGCGAACCCGGCACCGAGACGGCCGGCCTCGCGGGCCGCTCCGTCCGCAACGTCGTCCACACCAGCGTCAGCGGTACGAGTGCCCGCGTCACGCTCTCCAACCTGTACGGCCAGTCCGCCCTCACCATCAGCCACGCCTCCCTCGCCCTCGCCCTCGGCGACGGCAGCGCCGCCGCCGACGCGGAAACGATGCGGCGCCTCACCTTCGACGGCGCCCCCGGCGTCGTCATCCCCGCCGGCGGCCAGACCGTCAGCGACGCCGTACACCTCACCCTCCCGCACGGCGCCGACGTCCTGATCACCACCTACTCCCCCACCCCCTCCGGGCCGGTCACCTACCACCCGCGCGCCCGGCAGATCTCCTACCTCGCCACCGGCGACCGCACCGAGGACACCACCGGCACCCCCTACACCGGACAGACCCCGTACTGGCGGTATGTGACCGCCCTCGACGTGCTCAGCAACGAGGCCACCGGCACCGTCGTCGCCTTCGGCGACTCCCTCACCGACGGCGTCACCTCCACCACCGGCGCCAACCACCGCTGGCCCGACATCCTCTCCGGCCGGCTCCGCAGCGCCCTGGAAAGCGGGCGGCAACTGCCCCGCTACGGCGTCGTCAACGAAGGCATCAGCGGCAACCAGGTCCTCGCCGACGGCCTCGGCCGGCCCGCCGAGAACCAGAGCGGCCTCGGCCGCTTCGGCCGCGACGCGCTCGACCGCCCGGGCGCCAAGGTCGTCGTCATCGACCTCGGCATCAACGACATCCTGCGCAACCCCCGGCTCGCCGACCCCGACCGCATCGTCACCGGCCTGCGCACCCTCGTCCGCCAGGCCCACGCCCGCGGCCTGGAGGTCGTCGGCGCCACCCTGATGCCGTTCCAGGGCCACCACGGATACACCCCCGCCCGGGAAGCCGTACGGCAGCAGGTCAACGCACGGATCCGGGCCGG
This sequence comes from Streptomyces olivaceoviridis, assembly GCF_014650115.1. Taxonomy (GTDB): domain Bacteria; phylum Actinomycetota; class Actinomycetes; order Streptomycetales; family Streptomycetaceae; genus Streptomyces; species Streptomyces olivaceoviridis. Next base: position 724,423 of record NZ_BMUI01000001.1, read on the forward strand.
CGCGGTCTACGACGCCGTCGTCGACTTCGACAAGGCCCTCCGGGACCCCTACGACCCGCGCCGGCTGCGCCCCGAGTACGACTCCGGCGACCACCTCCACCCGAGCGACCTGGGCTACCGCACCATGGCCGAGGTCTTCGACCTGCGCACCCTGAAGGGCGCGGGCCAGACGGAGCTGTGACCGGGCGGAGCTGTGACCGGGCGGCGAGGAATACTGGCGGGCATGACCCGCTTGATCCTCGCCACCCGCAACGCCGGAAAGATCACCGAGCTGAGGGCGATCCTCGCCGAAGCCGGACTCCCCCACGAACTCCTCGGCGCGGACGCCTTCCCGGACGTCCCCGACGTCAAGGAGACCGGCGTCACCTTCGCCGAGAACGCCCTGCTCAAGGCGCACGCCCTCGCCCAGGCCACCGGCCTGCCCGCCGTCGCCGACGACTCCGGCCTGTGCGTCGACGTCCTGAACGGCGCCCCCGGCATCTTCTCCGCCCGCTGGGCCGGCCGCCACGGCGACGACAAGGCCAACCTGGACCTGCTGCTGGCCCAGCTCTCGGACATCGCCGACGAGCACCGCGGCGCCCACTTCGCCTGCGCGGCGGCCCTCGCGCTGCCGGACGGCACCGAGCGGGTGGTGGAGGGACAGCTGCGCGGCACCCTGCGGCACGCCCCCGCCGGCACGAACGGCTTCGGCTACGACCCGATCCTCCAGCCGGACGGCGAGACACGGACGTGCGCCGAGCTGACCCCCGAGGAGAAGAACGCGATCAGCCACCGCGGCAAGGCGTTCCGGGCACTGGTGCCGGCGGTGCGGGAGCTGTTGGGCTGAGTTCGCGAAGAGGCCCGGCACCTTTGGAACGAAGGTGCCGGGCCTCTCCGCCGGCGTGCGCCCGGTCGGATTTGAACCGACAACACCAGGCTTCTAAGGCCTGTCTCTCTGCCGTTGGAGTACGAGCGCCTGCTGTGCCCCACCTTACTGGGCGGAAGTATGCCGTTGCCGACCACCTCGGCACCAGGTGCTCGTCGTCGCGTGGCAGTTGGGACAGAGCAGCCGGAGATTCTCACGCCGGTCGTCGCTCCAGTCACCGTTGATGTGGTCGACCTCCAGCGTCATCGGCTGCCCGCCCCACTCCGGGCCGACGCCGCACCCGGCGCACTCCTCCGGTACGCCCACCTCGCGGAGCGCACGGCGCAGCAGCTGGGTTCGCGTCCGGCGTCGACCGTCGTGCCTGACCAGGATGTCCTCGGGACGCCTGACGCGATCCGCGCGAGTCTTGCCACGTTTGTGCGCCTGCCCCAGGAAGTGCGCGGTCGAGATGCCCTCTTCGGCGACCCGCTGACGCAGGAGCGCGCGCTGCGTGCCGGTATCCGGCCGCCCGAGACGCCGTAGCGTCTCCGCGATGGAGATCGACTCGGCCACGGCCGTACGCAGTTCACCGGTAGCGGAGCCGCCCAGTCCGCCGGAGTCGGAGAAGCGGGAGATGTCGATGCCGAAGCACGCAAACCGCCGCGCGAGGTACCGGCGCAGTTTGCCGTAGGGACGAGTGCCGAAGAAGGCGATGACCTCGTCGAGGCTCGCACACCGCTCGGCGGCCTCCGCCAACCGCTCACGCGTGTACCGCACCCCGCTGCTCATACGGCGCCGCCCCGGGAACGGCCCTTGCCGCGTCCTCGGTAATGGTCCGTGACCGAGTGACAGTTGGGGCAGAGGAAGCGCAGGTTCTCGATCCGGTTGTTCCGCCAGTCGCCGTCGATGTGATCGACCTCCAGCCGGAGCGGACGGCCCCGCCACTGAGGCCCGGTACCGCAGCGAGCGCAGCGCTCCGGCAGGCCCAAGGCGGTCATCGCCCACCTGAGCCGGTCGCTGGGGATGCGCCGAGCCTGGCCGGCCGGTTGCTGGACGAGCAGGGCCTCCGGCGTCCTGGCGCGCCAGGGTTTCCCGCGCTGCGTCGGCAGCTGGAAGTGCGAGGTGTCGATCCCGTACGCCTTGATCCTGCGGCTGATGTGCGTGTGATGGCCGCCGACGATCTCCAGGCCGAGGTGGCGCAGCACCTCGCACATGTTCGTGGAGGCGGCCACGGCCCCCTCAAGCACTTCCCTTGTCCACTTCACTCCCTCCCGCTCGAAGTGCGAGACGTCCACTCCGAGCTTCTTCATCCGCCCGAGCAGATACCGCCGCCTCGCACTCCGCGGATCCACCCCCAGCCTCTCCAGCGCCTCCGACAACGTCCTCGCCCCGCGAGTCGCCGCCTCCAGGCGTTCCTTCGTGTAGGTGCCGGCCCCCACCGAGCCCCCTCCGTCCCGGGCGTCCGTTCGGTGCCCGTACGGAGTAACGAACCGGCTGTCGGACAGTCACGTCCGGGAGCACGGAAGACGGCCCGCACCGGGGGCTTCCGGGGCGGGCCGTTCGTGCGGTGGGCGGGTCAGATGCCCAGGTCCTTGATGATCTTTGCCACGTGGCCGGTGGCGCGGACGTTGTAGAGGGCCCGTTCGACCTTGCCCTCCTCGTCCACGACGATCGTGGAGCGGATGACGCCCAGGTACGTCTTGCCGTAGTTCTTCTTCTCGCCGTAGGCGCCGTAGACCTCGGTGACCTTCTTGTCCGGGTCGGCGAGGAGGGTGATCCTCAGGGACTCCTTGTCGCGGAACTTCGCCAGCTTCTCCGGGCTGTCGGGGGAGATGCCGATGACGTCGTAGCCGGCGCCGGCCAGCAGCTCCAGGTTGTCCGTGAAGTCGCAGGCCTGCTTGGTGCAGCCCGGGGTCAGGGCGGCCGGGTAGAAGTAGACGATGACCTTGCGGCCCTTGTGGTCCGAGAGGGACACCTCGGTGCCGTCGGCGTCGGGGAGGGTGAAGGCGGGGGCCACGTCCCCCGGCTGGAGTCGCTCGCTCATCGGGCCAGCCTAACCGGGGGGCCTTGCGGTGCGGCGCGGCCCGGAGCTGACAAACTGTTCGGAACAGCATCAGCAGATTTCGGAGGCCGTACGGTGGCGGACACGTCGGACACCAGAACCCCGGCGCAGATCGAGGCGGACATCAAGCGCCGCCGTGAAGTGCTGGCCGAGACGCTCGACGAGATCGGGGTGCGGGTGCATCCGAAGACCATCGTCGGCGATGCGAAGGCCAAGGCCATCGCCCATGTCGACCATACGGTCGGGCGGGCGTACGTGCAGGTCAACCGTGTCGTGAGCGAGGTACGGGCACAGCTCGTGAACGATCAGGGGGCACCGCGCCTGGAGCGGGTGGTGCCCGTCGCGCTCGTCGTCGTGGGGGTCGTGGGGCTGCTCGCCCTCGGGGCCCGGCGGCGCAGGGACTGACCGGGACAGGTAGGTTCGAGCCGTGAGCGCCAACAGAAACGAGCACAGCACCCCCCACCACGACAAGCTGCCCATCCGGATGCTGCACGACCGGGTTCTCGTGCGGCAGGAGACCGGTGAGGGCGAGCGGCGGTCGGGGGGCGGCATCCTGATTCCCGCCACCGCGGCGGTCGGGCGGCGGCTGGCCTGGGCCGAGGTCGTCGCCGTCGGTCAGAACGTACGGACGGTGGAGCCCGGCGACCGGGTCCTGTTCGACCCGGAGGACCGGGCGGAGGTCGAGGTGCGGGGCGTGGCGTACGTCCTCATGCGCGAGCGTGACCTGCACGCCGTCGCCGCGGACCGGTTCGAGGGGTCGGAGGACTCCACGGGGCTGTACCTGTAGGAACCTGTAGGAACGAAGAGCGAGAGGGCCGGTGACCATCGTCACCGGCCCTCTTTGCCGTGCTTTTGCTATGTTCGGAAGGAGCCCGACGAGACGCGTCGTACCGGGCGAAGGCAAAGACGACGCACCCCGAAGAAGAGTCACCGTGTCTCGGAGGTGCCTGTCATGGCCTGGGTCCTGCTCGTCGTCGCCGGTCTGCTGGAAGTGGGCTGGTCGATCGGGATGAAGTACAGCGAGGGGTTCACCCGGCCCCTCCCGAGTCTGTTCACCGGCGCCGGCATCGTCGCGAGCATGGTCCTGCTGTCGTACGCCGCGAAGTCCCTGCCCATCGGTACGGCCTACGGCGTGTGGGTGGGCATCGGCGCGGCCGGTGCGGCGGTGCTCGGCATGGTGGTGCTGGGTGAGCCGGTCACCGCCGCCCGGATCTTCTTCGTGTGCCTGCTGCTGGTCGCCGTGGTGGGGCTGAAGGCGACCAGCGGTCACTGAGGCGTCGGGGGCGCGCCGTCAGCGGTGGTGTCAGGCGTGGTGTCAGGTGCCGGGAAACCCTCCGGCGCCCGTGTCCGTGCCGGTGGTTCCGCCGCCGGGTGTGCCGCCGCCGGTGGTCCCGCCGCCGGTGGTGGCGCCCCCGTCGGTCGTGCCGCCGCCGTCCGTGGTCCCGCCGCCGGTGGTCGCCCCTCCGCCGGTCGTGTCGCCGCCGGTGGTGGCGCCCCCGTCCGTGGCCGTGCCGCCGTCGGTCGGGGTGCCGCCCGTGGTGCCGGTGCCGCCGTCGGTCGGGGTGCCGCCGCCCGTGGTGGCGCCGCCCGTCGGGGTGGCGGTCGCGCCGCCGGTGGTCGGGGTGGCGGTGGTGCCGCCGTCGTTCCGGCCGCCGTCGGTGCCGGGCTGGGCGGTGCTGGTGGCGGGCGGCTCCTGGACCTGGTCGGCGCCCTGCTGGAGCTCCAGGTCGAAGTCGCTCGCCGGCTTGCCCTGCAACGCGTCGCGCGTGTACTGCGCCCAGATCTGGGTGGGCGGGCCGCCACCGTTCATACGCGCCTGGCCGAGCGCCCCGTACAGCGGCTGGTGCTTGGCGGTCACCGGGTCCTGGCCCATGACGGAGACCACCGTGGCCAGGTCGGGGGTGTAGCCGGCGAACCAGGCGGCGGTGTCGCTCTCGGCGGTACCGGTCTTGCCGGCCGCCGGACGGCCCGCGGCCTGGGCGGCGGTCGCGGTGCCGTTCTCGACCACGCTCTGGAGGACCGAGGTCGTGGTGTCGGCGGCCTCCCGGCTGACGGCCTGCTTGACCGGCTGCTCGGGCAGCTTGACCTCGTCGGTGCCGTCCTTGGTGATCTTCTCGACCAGGGTGTACGTGCCGTGCTTGCCGTGGTTGGCGAGCGTGGCGTAGGCCTCCGCCATGTCCAGGACGCTGGCGGTGGCGGTGCCGAGGGCGATGGACGGGTACGGCTGGAGGTCCGGGGTGTCGGAGGGGACGCCCAGGTCGACCGCGGTCTGCTTGACCTTGGCGGGGGTGACGTCGACGGCCATCTGCGCGTACACCGCGTTCACCGACAGGTCGGTGGCCTTGCGGACGGTGATGGGGCCGTACGACTTCTGGTCCTCGTTCTCGGGGGCGTAGGCGCCGCCGTTCCAGCCCTGGACCGGGCGCTGGTTGGTGCCGTCGTAGACCGTGTTCGGGGTGATGGCGCGGCCGTCCTGGGTGGTGGACCCGTTCTGCACGGCGGAGGTGAACACGAACGGCTTGAACGTCGAGCCGACCTGGAAGTCACCGCGGGTGGCGCCGTTGGTGTACTGCTTCACGTAGTCGATGCCGCCGTACATCGCGACGACCTTGCCGGTCTTGGGGTCGACGGAGGCTCCGCCGGCCCGGACGAAGGTGTCCGCCTTGCGGTTCTTCTTGTCCAGCTTGGACATGAGCTGGTCGTCGACCGCCTTGACGAAGGCGTCCTGCCGGTCCTTCTGGATGGTGGTGGTGATGCGGTAGCCGCCGGCCGTGAGGTGGTCGGAGTCGATGATGTTGTTCGAGGTGAGGTACTGCTTGACCGCCTCCACGAGGTAGCCGCGCTGGCCGGACATGCCGGTGGAGATCGTCTGCTCCTTCGGCATCGGGAACTTCATGCCGGCGCGCTTGGACTCGCTGAGCCAGCCCTTGGTGACCATGCCGTCCAGGACGTAGTTCCAGCGGGCGACGGCCGCCTTGCGGTTCTCCGGGTGGGCGACGACGTCGTACTCGCTGGGCGCGTTGACGAGCGCGGCGAGGTAGGCGGCGCGGGCCGGGTCGAGGTCGGAGGCGTCGCGGCCGTAGTAGGCCTGGGAGGCGGCCTGGATGCCGTAGGCGTTGCGGCCGAAGTAGCTGGTGTTGAGGTAGCCCTCCAGGATCTCGTCCTTGGACTTGTTCTGGTCGAGCTTGATCGCGATGAAGAATTCCTTGGCCTTGCGGGTGACCGTCTGTTCCTGGGCCAGGTAGTAGTTCTTCACGTACTGCTGGGTGATCGTCGAGCCGGACTGCTTGCCCTTGCCGGTGGCGGTGTTCCAGCCGGCGCGGAGCATCGCCTTGGGGTCGACGGCGGACTCGGTGTAGAAGTCCCGGTCCTCGGCGGCCAGTACGGCGTGCTGGGCGTCCTTGGAGACCTGGGCGAGGGTGACGTTCTCGCGGTTGACCTCGCCGTCGCGGGCGAGCTGTGAGCCGTCGGCGTACAGGTAGACGTTGCTCTGCTTGGTCGCGAACGCGTTGGCCGGGGGGATCTTCACCAGGGAGTACCCGACGAAGAACAGGCCGACGAGCAGCAGCACGCCGACGAAGAAGGTACCGAGCACCATCCGCCAGGTCGGGATGATCCGCCGCCAGCCGGTCCGCTTGGGCCGCTTGTTCTTCTTGCCCTTGCCCTTGCCGTTGCCTCCGGCGGTCTGGCCGTCGGTGGCGGGGAGGGCGGTGGTGGAGGCTTCGGAGGCGTTGTGGGAGGTGGTGCCGGCGCCGACCGCTGAGGCGGCCGAGGCTGCTGAGGCGGCTGCCGCACCGGTCGCTGACCCGGCGGCGGCCTTGGCGGCCTGAGCACCGGCTCCCGCACCGGCACCGGCTCCCGCCGCGGCGGTGCCGGCCGCGCGGGCGGCGCGGGCGGCCCGGGCGGCGGCCGGGGAGGAGGGAGCGGCAGCACCGGCCGGTCCGGCGCCGGAGGTCTGGGCAGGGCGGTCCTCCCCGGCGGGGCGGGGGACGGTGGGACGGGGGGTGCTGTCCGGCTCACCGGAGCGGGGCGCGTTGACCCGGCGGAGCACCTGCGTGGTCTCGGGCGCCGGGGCGGCGTCGGCCTCCTGCCGGGCACCGGACTTCGGCTCCCGGGGCGGGGTGATACGGCGGAGCACCTGGGTGCTCTCGGCCGGCGGCTCCTGTCCGGAACCGAGCGGAGCGCCCGGCTTCCCGCCGCCGGCTCCCTCACCGCTGCCGGACGCACCGGCACGCGAGCCACCTCCGGCGGCGGAGGCACCACCGGCACCGCCGGCACCGCCGGCAGCCGAACCCACACCGTCAGCCGCGGCCCCACCGGACACCGGTGCCCCACCGGACTCCGCGCGCCGGCCGGGCACCGAACCGCGACCGGACTCCGGACCACGGCCGGGTGCCACGCCGGCACCACCTGCCGGCGTCCCACCGGACACCGGGCCGGACCCGGACCGCGCACCACGACCAGCGGCCGGCCCGCGACCGGACCCCGAACCGTCGCCGGACTCCGGACCACGATCAGCTGCCGGGCCACCGCCGGTCCCCTGCGCACGCCCGGACTCCGGACCGCGACCGGTCGCCGGGGAGTTCCCGGACGCCGGGCCGCGGCCGGGCTCCTGAGCGCCGCCGGAGGACGCGGTTCCGCCGGCCCCCGCAGCACCCGTCTGTTCCGTGCGGGCGCGGGCCGCCTGGCGGGCGCGGGCGATGGAAGCCGTCCGGTCCCGGTCCTGTCCGGCCGAGTCCGCGGAGCGGGAGCCGTCCTGCGAGGACGCGTCGCCCGTCATGCCGGAACGGTTCCGGGACGCCGATCCCGGCGTGCCGGAGCCGGCCCGGGACGGGGAGTCCGCCGGGCCGTCGGTCCCGGCCGTCCGACCCGCGCCACGCTCAGCAGCCGCCGGGCCTCCCGCGCCGGCGCCACGGGTGCCGTCGGCCCCCCGCTCGCCGCGCTGCGGCCTGCCCGCGCTCCCGGGCCGGCCGGCGCGCGGGAACCCCCCGGCGCCCTCGGTACCGTCAGCCCGATCGGCACCGTCGGCACGCACGCCATCGCCGCCCCTCCGGGCACCCTCGGCACGCTGACCATCGTCGCGGCCCCCGGCACTCTCGCCACCCTCTCGGCCCCCGGGCCCCCCGGAGCCTGCGTTGGTGTCGCTTCTCGTGCCCCCCGTGGGATCCGGTGGTGTGCTGCTCGGGTCGCGGCGTCCCGGGTTTCCGGGCCCTTCAGCCGGCAGCGGCTTTTTCGGTGCCACGCCTTCGTTCCGCTGCTGCGGCTGCGGCTCGTCGCTCATGTCGTGCACGGACTCCTGTTTCGCGTCGTACGTTCCCGTACGCCTCGTACGCTTCTGCGCTCCCCCTGTTTGAAGACTCTCGCACCTGGCGTTCCGTTCCCGGATTCCGGCACGCTTCCGACCGGAAATCGCGTGGCCGGCCGCCGGGCCTCCGGACTAGGCTCCTGCGCTTCGGTGTCGAGCAGTCCGAGGAGGTCGACTGACGTGGGCGCGGGACGGTTGTACGCGGCCGTGGCGACAGGGGGATTCAGACGGTACGCGACCTACCGGGCCGCCACTGCGGCAGGGGTGTTCACGAACACCGTCTTCGGGCTCATCCTCGTCTACACGTACCGCGCCTTGTGGGACGAGAAGCCGCATCTCGGCGGGTACGACCAGGCACAGGCCGTGACGTACGTCTGGCTGGGGCAGGCGTTCTTGTCGACGCTCGCGATCGGGGGTGGCGGTGTCGAGGACGAGTTGATGGAACGCATCCGTACGGGAGACGTGGCGATCGACCTGTACCGGCCCGCCGATCTCCAGCTGTGGTGGCTGGCGGCGGACCTCGGCCGGGCGTTCTTCCAGCTGCTGGGCCGGGGCCTGGTCCCGTTCGTGTTCGGCGCGCTGTGCTTCCCGGTGTACCTGCCGGCGGACGCCGGCACCTGGGTGGCGTTCCTCGCCGCCGTCGTCCTCGCCATGCTGGTCGGCTTCGGCATCCGCTATCTGGTGGCACTGAGCGCGTTCTGGCTGCTGGACGGCGCCGGTGTGGCGCAGATGGCGTGGCTGCTGGGCTTCTTCTGCTCGGGCATGCTGCTGCCGCTGAACGTGTTCCCGGGCGCGCTGGGTGACGTCGTACGGGTCCTGCCGTGGTCGTCCCTGCTGCAAGCGCCGGCGGACATCCTGCTGGGGCACGCGGACCCGCTGCCCACCTATCTCTTCCAGGCCGCGTGGGCGGTGGCGCTGCTGGGGGCCGGGCGGCTGGTGCAGTCGGCGGCGACGCGCCGGGTGGTGGTTCAGGGTGGCTGAGAGCCATGCGCCCCGCCAGGCCCCGCGCCAGGTCCCCGGCCCGGCCCGCCGGCTGGCCGAGGGCGTGCGGGCGTACCGGCTGATCGCGGGGATGTGGGTGCGCTCCACGATGGCCTACCGCGCGTCCTTCGCCATGACCACGTTCGGGAACTTCGCGGCGACCTTCCTCGACTTCGTCGCGATCATGCTGATGTTCTCCCGGGTCGACGCCCTGGGCGGCTACCCGCTGCCCGAAGTGGCGTTCCTGTACGGCCTGTCGGCGACCTCCTTCGGTCTGGCGGACCTGGTGATCGGGTCGATGGACCGGCTGGGCCGGCGGGTCCGGGACGGCACGCTGGACACCCTGCTGGTGCGGCCGGCGCCGGTGCTCGCGCAGGTGGCGGCCGACCGGTTCGCGCTCAGGCGGCTGGGCCGGGTGACGCAGGGGGCGCTGGTGCTGGGCTGGTCGCTGACCCGGGTGGACATCGACTGGACGGCGGACAGGCTGCTGCTGATGCCGGTGATGGTGGTGAGCGGCTGCGGCATCTTCTGCGCGGTGTTCGTGGCGGGCGCGGCGTTCCAGTTCGTGGCGCAGGACGCCTCGGAGGTGCAGAACGCCTTCACCTACGGCGGCACGACGCTGCTCCAGTACCCGCCGACCGTGTTCGCGAAGGAGCTGGTGCGCGGGGTGACCTTCGTGCTGCCGCTGGCCTTCGTCAACTGGCTGCCCGCCACCTATGTGCTGGGGCGGCCGTATCCGCTGGGCCTGCCGGAGTGGACCGCGTTCACGCCTCCGCTGGTGGCAGTGGCCTGTGGCGCGCTCGCGGGGCTGGCCTGGCGGGCGGGACTTCGTTCGTACCGCAGTACTGGGAGCTAGCGTGAGCGACTTGATCACAGGGGACGACGGCACCGTGGGGAGCGACGTCGTCGCGGGGGACGGCTTCATCGCGTTGGAGGGGGTCGAGAAGGTCTTCGAGGTGCGCCGGAAGACCGGGTTCCTGCGGCGGGAGCGGCGCGAGGTGCGGGCGGTGGACGCGCTGTCGTTCACCGTGGGGCGCGGCGAGATGGTCGGGTACATCGGGCCGAACGGCGCCGGGAAGTCGACGACGATCAAGATGCTGACCGGGATCCTGACGCCGAGTGCCGGGCGGCTGCGGGTGGCGGGCATCGATCCGGCGCGGGAGCGGTCGCGGCTCGCGCACCGGATCGGGGTGGTGTTCGGTCAGCGGACCACGCTCTGGTGGGACCTGCCGCTGATCGACTCCTACCGGCTGGCGCACCGCATGTACCGCATCCCGGACGCCCGTTACCGCGAGAACCTGGACCGGCTGGTGGAACTGCTGGACCTGGGCGCCCTGTTGGACGTACCGGTGCGGCAGCTCTCCTTGGGCCAGCGGATGCGCGGCGACATCGCGGCGGCGCTGCTGCACGACCCGGACGTGCTGTACCTGGACGAGCCGACGATCGGCCTGGACGTCGTGTCGAAGGCCAGGGTGCGGGAGTTCCTGCGGGAGGTGAACGCCGAGCGCGGCACGACGGTGCTGCTCACCACGCACGACCTCCAGGACATCGAGCAGTTGTGCTCCCGGGTGATGGTGATCGACCACGGGCGGCTGGTGTACGACGGCCCGCTCGCGGGGCTGCACGAGGCCGGCGAGAGCGAGCGGACGCTGGTGGTGGACCTGGAGCGGGAGCTGCCGCCGGTTCAGGTGCCGTCGGCCCGGGTGGTGCGGGTGGAGGGTCCCAGGCAGTGGCTGGCGTTCCCGGCGGGGCAGTCGGCGGCGCCGGTCGTGGCGCATCTGGCCGCCCGGTACCCGCTGGTGGACCTGTCGGTGCGGGAGCCGGACATCGAGGCCGTCATCGCCAGGATGTACGCCGAGAAGGCGGTCTCGTAGGCTGCCGGCCTGAGCGGCGACGCGGTCCCGGACCTCCGTGCGTCCGACGCCGACCGTGACCGGGTCGCCGAGATCCTGCGGGACGCCCTGGCGGAGGGCCGCCTCGGCATGGGGGAGTTCGACGAGCGGCTGGAGGCGGCCTACAAGGCGCGGACGTACGGCGAGCCGGCGCCGCCGACCCGCGACCCGGCGCCGTCGCACCGGTCCTTGCCGTCTCCTTCGCCAAGGCCCCGGTGGCGGACGGTGGCCGGGCGCCCCCCGCGTGGTCATCGGTGGTGTCGCGTTCCGGGGTGGCGTGGGCGTGGGGCGCGAACTCCCGCGTGGGCAACGGAAACGTCTGAGGAAGCCGCGCTGAGCGCGCCCCTGCCGGCGACCCCTACGACGTGCAGACCTTGGTCAGCTCCCCCGCCGCGTCCGTCACCGGGCTGACGTCCGGCGTCTCGTCCCCGTTCCTGATGGCGGTGCGCACGTTGCCGACCGCCTTCTCCAGGTCGTCCACGGCCTTGTTCACATCGGTGTTGTCCGTCTTGTCGCCGATCTTCCGCAGACTCTTCTCGATGGAGTCGAGGGACTCGTCGGCCTGGGAGGGGTCGTTCGCCGCGTTCTCCACGGCCTGCTGGAGATCGGTGACGTTGTCGGCGATGGCGTCGGCGGTCTGCACGCAGTCCAGCGCCTTGTCCACGGCGTCGCAGCCGGTCGTGAGGCCGGCGGCGAGCGCGGCGGTCGCTACGGCGGCGACAACGGTGAGTCGGCGTCGACTGGCGGCCATGGTGGTGTCCCTCCCCTGGTACGGCTGGCCGGGCGCACGCTGGTGAGCCGTGCGCCCGTACCCACTGGGACGCCGCCTGGGTCCGCCGGGTTGCCCCGCGGCCTTGGTGACTTCTTTACGCGCGCGTGGCCGCGAGTGCCGCCTGCTGGATCACGGCCAGTTCCCGGCAGCCGGTGACGGCGAGGTCGAGCAGGGCGTCGAGTTCCTCGCGGGCGAACGGCGCGGCCTCGGCGGTGCCCTGGACCTCGACGAAGCGGCCGTCGCCGGTGCAGACGACGTTCATGTCGGTGTCGGCGCGCACGTCCTCCTCGTAGCAGAGGTCGAGCAGCGGGACCCCGCCGACGATGCCCACGGAGACGGCGCTCACGGTGCCGGTGAGCGGCTGCCGGCCGGCCTTGATCAGCTTCTTGCCCTGGGCCCAGGCGACGGCGTCGGCGAGCGCGACGTACGCGCCGGTGATGGCCGCCGTACGCGTGCCGCCGTCGGCCTGGAGGACGTCGCAGTCGAGGACGATGGTGTTCTCGCCGAGCGCCTTGTAGTCGATGACGGCGCGCAGGGAGCGGCCGATGAGCCGGGAGATCTCGTGGGTGCGACCGCCGATCTTGCCCTTGACGGACTCGCGGTCGCCGCGGGTGTTGGTGGCGCGGGGCAGCATGGCGTACTCCGCGGTGACCCAGCCTTCGCCGCTGCCCTTGCGCCAGCGCGGGACGCCCTCGGTGACGGAGGCGGTGCAGAAGACCTTGGTGTCGCCGAAGGAGACGAGGACGGAGCCCTCGGCGTGCTTGCTCCATCCGCGTTCGATGGTGACGGGGCGGAGCTGTTCGGGGGTACGGCCGTCGATGCGAGACATGGCGACGAGCCTAGCCGCACACGGGGAAGGGGCTCCTCCGGTATCGGGAAGAGCCCCTTCGGGGTGAACCGGTGCGGCTCACATCATGTCTTCGATCTCCGCGGCGATCGGGTCGGCGTCGGTGCCGATGACGACCTGGATGGCCGTGCCCATCTTGACGACGCCGTGGGCGCCGGCGGCCTTCAGGGCGGCGTCGTCGACCAGAGCGGGGTCGGACACCTCGGTGCGCAGCCGGGTGATGCAGCCCTCGATCTCCTCGATGTTGTCGATGCCACCGAGTCCGGCGACGATCTTCTCAGCCTTGCTGGCCATGTTCCCTCTCCCTGCTCCGAACCGCTTTGTCGCAGTAACCCACAGTTGGCCCATCTTCGCGAGCGGTCTTGCCGTCCGTGCCGAATGATGGCGATCACGACAGCGGAACCGTCCGTCGACTGGTCTACACCACCGTGGGGAAGGTCGCCAAACCCATGAGTGCAGAGAGTACGGCGCGTCCCGCCGGGGCCCGCTGGAACCGTCTGTTCCAGGGCATGCAGAAGATGGGCCGCAGCCTCCAGTTGCCCATCGCCGTGCTGCCGGCGGCGGGCATCCTGAACCGGCTGGGGCAGCCGGACGTGTTCGGCGCGGACGGCCTGGGCTGGACCGACGTGTCCAAGGTGATGAGCGGGGCGGGCGGTGCGCTGCTGGACGGCCAACTGGGGCTGCCGCTGCTGTTCTGCGTGGGCGTCGCGATCGGCATGGCGAAGAAGGCCGACGGTTCGACGGCGCTCGCCGCGGTGGCGGGTTTCCTCGTCTACTACGGCGTCCTGCGGCAGTTCCCGGAGACCTGCCCGGCGGGCGCGAAGGTGGTCGCCACGGGCTGCCAGGCGGCGAACGGCACGGTGTCCGCGTACACCTACCAGAACCCGGGTGTCTTCGGCGGCATCGTCATGGGCCTGCTGGCCGCCTTCTTCTGGGCCCGCTACCACCGCACGAGGCTGGTCGACTGGCTGGGCTTCTTCAACGGGCGCCGACTGGTGCCGATCATCATGGCCTTCGTCGCGATCCTGTTCGCCGTGGTGTGCCTGTTCGTCTGGCCGCCGGTCGGCGGCGCCTTGGAGAGCTTCGGCGAGTGGCTGCGGGACGCCGGCTCCTGGGGCGCGGGCGTCTTCGGGGTCGCGAACCGGGCGCTGCTGGTGGTGGGCCTGCACCAGTTCCTGAACGTGCCCATCTGGTTCCAGTTCGGCAGCTACACCAAGCCCGACGGCACCGTGGTGCACGGCGACATCAACATGTTCCTCCAGGGCGACCCCGCCGCCGGACAGTTCACCTCGGGCTTCTTCCCGATCATGATGTTCGCGCTGCCGGCCGCCGCGCTGGCCATCACGCACTGCGCGCGGCCGGAACGCCGCAAGGAGGTCGGTGGCCTGATGCTGTCGGTCGCGCTGACCTCGTTCGTGACCGGCATCACCGAGCCGCTGGAGTACGCGTTCCTCTTCATCGCGCCCGGCCTGTACGCCGTCCACGCGCTGCTGACCGGTGCGTCGATGGCGGTGACCTGGGCGCTGGGCGTGCACGACGGGTTCAGCTTCTCGGCGGGCCTGATCGACTACGTGATCAACTGGAACCTGGCGACGAAACCGTGGGCGATCATCCCGATCGGCCTGTGCTTCGCGGCCGTGTACTACCTGGTGTTCCGCGTCGCGATCACGCGGTTCGACCTGCGGACGCCGGGGCGGGAGCCGGCGGACGAGGTGGAGGACGTCACCAGGGTGTGAGGACACACGGCGTGTAGTCCGACGACAGCGGATTCGCGGGTTCCTTACGCCGCCTTCATCGTGCTACAACAGGTCTACACCACAGGTGGTGTAGACCAGAGACGCTGCCGTCCCCTTCCATGGTTCCCGGGCGGCGCCTTGCCCGATGGAGGAAGTATGAGCACCGCCACCGAGACGGCGGCCCCGGCGGCCAAGCCGGGGAAGAAGCGGGGAGCAGGCCTGTTCCAGGGCTTGCAGAAGGTCGGTCGCAGCCTACAGCTCCCGATCGCTGTCCTGCCCGCGGCAGGCATCATGGTGCGCCTCGGCCAGGATGACATCTTCGGCAAGGACGGCCTGGGCTGGGACAAGGTCGCCGCCGTGTTCAACAACGCGGGCGGCGCGCTCACCGGCTCTCTTCCGCTGCTGTTCTGCATCGGTGTGGCCATCGGCTTCGCCAAGAAGTCCGACGGTTCGACGGCCCTCGCCGCGGTGGTCGGCTTCCTCGTCTACAGCAAGGTCCTCCAGGCCTTCCCGCTGACCGAGCAGCACATCGAAAAGGGCAAGATCGTCGAGGCGACGTACAACGACCCCGGCGTCCTCGGCGGCATCATCATGGGTCTGCTCGCGGCCGTGCTGTGGCAGCGGTTCCACCGCACCAAGCTCGTCGACTGGCTCGGCTTCTTCAACGGCCGCCGGCTCGTGCCGATCATCACGGCCTTCGTCGGCATCGTGCTGGGCGTCTTCTTCGGACTGGTCTGGGAGCCGATCGGCAACGGCATAGCGCACTTCGGCGAGTGGATGACCGGTCTCGGAGCGGGCGGCGCGGCCCTGTTCGGCGCCGTGAACCGCGCACTCATCCCGGTCGGCATGCACCAGTTCGTCAACACCGTGGCGTGGTTCCAGCTCGGCGACTTCAAGAACGCCTCGGGTGAGATCGTGCACGGCGACATCACCCGGTTCCTCGCCGGTGACCCGTCCGCCGGTCTCTTCCAGACCGGTTTCTTCCCGATCATGATGTTCGGCCTGCCGGCCGCCGCGCTCGCCATCGCCCACTGCGCCCGTCCCGAGCGCCGCAAGGCCGTGCTCGGCATGATGGTCTCGCTCGCGCTGACCTCGTTCGTCACCGGCGTCACCGAGCCGATCGAGTTCTCCTTCATGTTCGTCGCGCCGCTGCTGTACGTCCTGCACGCCGTGCTCACCGCCGTGTCGATGGCCGTCACGTGGGGCCTGGGCGCGCACGCCGGGTTCAACTTCTCCGCCGGCCTGATCGACTACGCCCTCAACTGGCACCTGGCGACCAAGCCATGGCTGATCATCCCGGTCGGCCTCGTCTTCGGCGCGATCTACTACGTGACCTTCCGGTTCGCCATCCTCAAGTTCGACCTCAAGACCCCGGGCCGCGAACCCGAGGACGAGGTCGAGGACCTCGCGAAGGCGTGAGGCCGGCCGCCACGGCATGACAAAGGCCCCCGGAGCCGACGCTCCGGGGGCCTCGTCGTGCGCGGACGGTGCTGTCAGATCTCGTACGTCTGCCGCGGCGCCGCCAGGTGTACCGACCCGGTGAACACCTCACGGGCGTCCCGCAGGTTCACCTCGGGGTCGGTCCACGGCGGGATGTGGGTGAGGACGAGCCGCCGCGCGCCCGCGCGGGCCGCCGTCTCCCCCGCCTCGCGGCCGTTGAGGTGCAGGTCGGGAATGCTCTCCTTGCCGTGCGTGAACGCGGCCTCGCACAGGAACAGATCGGTGTCCCGGGCCAGCTCGTCCAGCGCCGCGGTGACGCCGGTGTCGCCGGAGTACGTCAGGGACTTCCCGCCGTGCTCGATCCGGATGCCGTACGCCTCCACGGGGTGGCGGACCCGCTCGGTGTGCACGGTGAACGGGCCGATCTCGAACGTGGACGGCTTGACCGTGTGGAAGTCGAAGACCTCGCTCATCGAGGAGGCGGAAGGGGTGTCCGCGTAGGCCGTGGTCAGGCGGTGCTCGGTGCCTTCGGGGCCGTAGACCGGGAGGGGATCGCACCGGCCGCCGTCATAGCGGTAGTAGCGCGCCACGAAGTACGCGCACATGTCGATGCAGTGATCGGCGTGCAGATGGCTGAGG
Source organism: Streptomyces olivaceoviridis (assembly GCF_014650115.1). GTDB lineage: Bacteria > Actinomycetota > Actinomycetes > Streptomycetales > Streptomycetaceae > Streptomyces > Streptomyces olivaceoviridis. Next base: position 740,941 of record NZ_BMUI01000001.1, read on the forward strand.
AAGATCGCGTCGAGGTCGTAGAGACCGCAGTGGCGCTGCAACTCTCCGAGGGCGCCGTTGCCCATGTCGAGGAGCAGCCGGAAGCCGTCGGCCTCGACGAGGTAGCTCGAACAGGCCGATTCAGCGGACGGGAACGACCCCGAGCAGCCGACGACGGTGAGCTTCATGAAGCAGAAACCTCCGTAGGCGGGTAACCGGTGGGCGGGACGTAAACCCCTTGCGGGGCGGGGGCTGTCGGGGGTCGTGCGGTTCGTCGAGAGTAAGGCGCGAAAGCACGGGTCGCTCCACCGCCAGGGGCCGTTGTGGGCGAACTCACCTGTGCTGTCACCGGTTCGGCTGGACGCGGGGCGCACCAGGGTCGGAAGAGGGCGCGCGAGGTCCGGCGCGCGCCGGTAACGTCGTCGTATGGACACGTCCTGGTGGCTGGCGCTCGCGGCGGTGGTACTGCTCGCACTGGTCGCCACGCTCGTCGACGGCTGGGGCCGCGGTCACCGGCCCGGCGGACGACGCGTGCGGCCCCCGGGCCGGCCGGGCCCGCGGACGGCACCCGCCGTACGGCCCTGCCCCGGGGACATCTGGTGGGCGGAGGTCCCCTACGAGGACCGGGCCGAGGCGAAGGACCGGCCCTGTCTGGTGCTGGCCGTGCGCGGCAACCGGGCCACCGTCGCGAAGATCACGAGCAAGTACCACGACGAGCGCTGCGGGGTGATCCCGCTGCCGCCCGGCGCGGTCGGCGACACCCAGGGGCGGCCCAGCTTCCTGGAGACCGACGAGCTGCGCGAGGTCCCGGTGGACGGCTTCCGCCGCCGGGTGGGCGTGGTCGACCCGGTCCTGTGGGACCAGGTACGGCACCTGGCGGGCTAGAGGGCGCCTCAGCTCACGCGCACCGTGACCGTCCAGTCCTCGATGGCCTTGCAGGAGACCTGGCCCGGTGCGGTCGGCTCGGCGCACAGCGGGCGGGACGACGTGAGCCTCACCGTGCCGGCCGCCACCGCCCGGTACGCGGCCGTGGCGTCACCCGGCTGGAGTACGAAGCCCGCGTTGACGGCCTTCAGTCCCGTACCGCTCACGGCGACCGGCTGCCAGGGGCGGGCCCTGGTGCCGTCCAGGGTGAGCCGGACCTCGCCGCCCTCGGTCACGCAGACGGTACGGCCGTGATCGGCGGCCGTCAGCTCCACGTGCCCGGTGCAGTCACCGGCGGACCGGGTGGGCGACGGCGTGCCCGTGCGGGCCGGCGCCGACACCTTGTCGCTGCTCCCGGTGTCCTGCTGGGAGCCGCAGCCCGCGAGGAGCAGCGCTGCCGCCGCGGGGGCGAGGAGCGTCGTACGGCGCATGGGGTCCGCCTTTCTGCCGGAGTCCTGGTACGGATGTGACGTACCACCGGCGCGCGCGGATCCACCGCTTCGGCGACGGGCGTCAGGCCCAGAGCTGGCCCTGGAGGGTCGCGATGGCCTCTTCCGTGGTGGGCGCGGTGTAGACGCCGGTGGAGAGGTACTTCCAGCCGCCGTCGGCCACGATGAAGACGATGTCGGCGCTCTCGCCCGCCTTGACGGCCTTCCGGCCGACGCCGATCGCCGCGTGCAGGGCGGCGCCGGTGGAGACGCCCGCGAAGATGCCCTCCTGCTGGAGGAGTTCACGGGTGCGGGTGACCGCGTCGGCCGAGCCGACCGAGAACCGGGTGGTCAGGACGGACGCGTCGTACAGCTCGGGGACGAAGCCCTCGTCGAGGTTGCGCAGGCCGTAGACCAGGTCGTCGTAGCGCGGTTCGGCGGCGACGATCTGGACGCCCGGCTTGTGCTCGCGCAGGTAGCGGCCGACGCCCATGAGGGTGCCGGTGGTGCCGAGGCCCGCCACGAAGTGGGTGATCGAGGGCAGGTCGGCGAGGATCTCGGGGCCGGTCGTGGCGTAGTGGGCGCCCGCGTTGTCCGGGTTGCCGTACTGGTAGAGCATCACCCAGTCGGGGTGCTCGGCGGCCAGTTCCTTGGCCACGCGCACGGCGGTGTTGGAGCCGCCGGCGGCCGGCGAGGAGATGATCTCGGCGCCCCACATGCCGAGCAGGTCCCGGCGCTCCCGCGAGGTGTTCTCCGGCATCACGCACACCATCCGGTAGCCCTTGAGCTTGGCCGCCATGGCGAGGGAGATGCCGGTGTTGCCGGAGGTGGGTTCGAGGATCGTGCAGCCCGGGGTCAGTCGGCCGTCCTTCTCCGCCTGCTCGATCATGTGCAGGGCGGGCCGGTCCTTGACCGAGCCGGTGGGGTTGCGGTCCTCCAGCTTGGCCCAGATCCGCACGTCCGGGGCCGGCGACAGCCGCGGCAGGCGCACCAGGGGGGTGTTGCCCACCGCGGCCAGCGGGGAGTCGTAGCGCATCGCTGCTCAGCGACCGATCAGCGCATGCCGCCGGCGACGGCCGGCAGGATCGTGACGTTGTCGCCGTCGGACAGCTTGGTGTTGATGCCGTCCAGGAAGCGGACGTCCTCGTCGTTGAGGTACACGTTGACGAAGCGGCGCAGCTGGTCGCCGTCCACGATGCGGGCCTGGATGCCCGCGTGCCGCGACTCCAGGTCGGCGAACAGCTCGGCGAGGGTGCTCCCGCTGCCCTCCACCGCCTTCTGACCGTCGGTGTACTGGCGGAGGATGGTGGGGATGCGGACCTCGATGGCCATGGTTGCGGGCTCCTGTCAGGAAGTGTCGGAAGGTGTGGGCACGCAGCGGGGCACGCCGCGGCTCACGGCCGTACGGCGGCGGGGGACGTCAACAGATGGCGCTGTTCAGCCTGCACAGATCGACGTGCAGCCGCGCCACGAGCAGCGTGCCCGGCGCCTTCTCGCTCACGTCGTTCAGAACCATGGGTTCATCGTATCGATTCCCGGTCCGGGTCCCCGAGTGTGATTCCACATCCCGGACGGAATCCGACCGATGACTGAGATCAGTACGCCTCGACGACCTTGACCTCCTCCTCGGTGACCTCCCCTTCCAGGATCCGGAAGGAGCGGAACTGGAACTCTCCGGCGCCGTCGGTGTCGGCGGTGGACACCAGGACGTAGTGCGCGCCGGGCTCGTTGGCGTAGCTGATGTCGGTCCGGGAGGGGTACGCCTCGGTCGCGGTGTGGGAGTGGTAGATGATCACCGGCTCCTCGTCGCGGTCGTCCAGCTCGCGGTAGAGCTTGAGCAGGTCCTGCGAGTCGAACTCGTAGAAGGTGGGCGAGCGGGCCGCGTTGAGCATCGGGACGAAGCGCTCGGGGCGGCCGGAGCCCACCGGCCCGGCGACCACGCCGCACGCCTCGTCGGGGTGGTCCTCGCGCGCGTGGGCGACGATCTGGTCGTGGAGCGCCTGGGTGATGGTCAGCATGGGGGTCAGGATAAGCAGAGGGGCCGTCCCGTACCGAGGGGTGGTACGGGACGGCCCACATGCCGGACGCCCTGAGCGGCGGTCGCCGGGGGCGCCACGAGAGCTCCCGACGGCCGGACGTCCTTTCCGGATGGTCTTCCGGTGTCTTCCGGTGTCTTCCGGGGGTCAGCCCACCTTCTCGAACTCCGGGTCGCGGCGGTCCGCGATGGACGGCGTCCGGGACTTAAGGACCAGCCAGCCGATGCCCAGGGCGACCGCCCAGACCGCCATCACGTACAGGCAGACGCGGGAGTCGGCGTCGTAGGCGATCAGACCGGTGACGAAGAGCAGGAAGGCGATGGCGATGTACGAGCACACCGCGCCGCCGGGCGCCGGGAAGGAGCTGGTGGGCAGCCGGCCCGCGTCGACCGCGCGGCGGTAGAGGACGTGGCTGACCAGGATCATCAGCCAGGTCCAGATGCCGGCCGCGGTGGCGACGGAGGTGACGTAGCCGAAGGCCTTCTCCGGGACGACGTAGTTCAGGACGACGCCGATGCCCATGAACAGCACCGAGACGGTGATGCCGAGCGCGGGGGTCTTGGTGGCCGACAGCTTCGAGAAGACCCGCGGGGCCTCGCCGTTGTCGGCGAGGGTGCGCAGCATGCGGCCGGTGGAGTACATGCCGGAGTTGCAGGACGACAGGGCGGCGGTGAGCACCACGAAGTTGACGATGCCGGCGCCGGCCGGGATGCCGATGACCGCGAACGCCTTCACGAAGGGGCTGACGCCCGGCGCGAACTCGGTCCACTTCACCACGCACAGGATGACGGTGAGGGCACCGACGTAGAACAGCGCGATGCGCCAGGGCAGCGTGTTGATGGCCTTCGGGAGGGTCTTCTCCGGGTTCTCGGACTCGCCGGCGGTGACGCCGACCAGCTCGACGGCGAGGTAGGCGAACATCACGCCCTGCAAGGTCATCAGCGACGAGCCGATGCCCTTGGGGAAGAAGCCGTCGAACTGCCACAGGTTCGCCACGTGCGCGGTGTCGCCCGCGGCGCTGAAGCCGAAGGTGAGCACACCCAGGCCGATCACGATCATGCCGATCAGGGCCGTGACCTTGACCATGGAGAACCAGAACTCGATCTCGCCGAACAGCTTCACCGAGATCAGGTTGGCCACGAACAGGACCACCAGGAAGACCAGGGCCGTCACCCACTGCGGGATGCCGGGGAACCAGTAGTGGACGTAGATCGCGGCGGCCGTCAGCTCGGCCATGCCGGTCACGACCCACATCAGCCAGTACGTCCAGCCGGTGAAGTAGCCGAAGAACGGGCCGAGGAACTCCCGGGAGTACTCGGCGAAGGAGCCGGAGACCGGGCGGTAGAGCAGCAGTTCGCCCAGGGCCCGCATGATGAAGAAGATGATCACGCCGGCGAGGGCGTACATCAGGATGAGGCTGGGACCGGCCTTGGCGATGTTCGCCCCGGCTCCCAGGAAGAGCCCGACGCCGACCGCGCCGCCGATCGCGATCATCTGGACCTGACGGCTGCCGAGCCCGCGCTCGTACCCCTCCTCAGGGGCGGTGGTGACCTTCTCAGAGGTCATGTGTGGTGCGCCTTTCTCCATGCCGACCCGGGCCTTTCGTCGGCCTCGGATCGGGTCTCGATCCCCCCGGATGATGGAGTTGTCTGCCTGGCCGACGGTCGTCGGCTCGGTGGCGCACCCGGCCGGACATGGGTGGTGTCGGCCGGGCGGTCGTGAAGATTTATCACGGCCGCAATATTGATCACAGGGGGCCTGTGTGGCGCATCACACAGGTAAAAGCGGACAAAGAGCGCCTGAATGCGGCAAAACCGGCCACTAAGGTGACGGGATCGTTATCCGGATTTGAGCGTCCCCTGAGCGAACGCTTCCGAGGGGGGCGAAACCGTACGAACTACGGCATCAAGGTCGTCACCAGGGTCTCCTGGAGCCCGCCGAGCCACAGATACGCCATGACCATCGGCTTGCGCGGGTCCTCGTCCGGGAGCCGGTAGAGCAGGTCGGTGTCGTCCTCGTCGGTGATCTCCAGCCGGGAACCGATCGCCAGCCGCAGATCGTTGAGGGCGCCGAGCCACTGCCGGGACTGCTCCGGGGACAGCTTGAGCACCGCCCCGCCCTCGTCGACCGGGGCGAGCGCGTCCAGGCTGCGGATCACCCCGAGGGCGCTCTCCCGCTTGTCGGCGCGCAGGTCGTTCTCGGTGAAGCGGCGGAACTCGGCGGAGTGCGCCCGCCGCTCCTCGGCCTCGGCCGACGAGGCGGGGGCCTCCTCCGGGTCGCTGTAGGCGTCCGGGAAGAGCCGTCGCAGCACCGGGTCGGCGGGCGGCTCGCTCGGCCCCTCCGCGAACAGCTCGGCGAGCGGGTCGTCCGGGGTGTCGGCGCCGGGTCCGGGACCGATGAGCTCCAGGAGCTGTACGGCCAGCGACCGGATGATGGAGATCTCGACGTCGTCGAGGGCGACGGCCGCGCCGCCGCCGGGGAGCGGTTCGAAGTGTCCGGGCATCTGGGTGCGTTTACTTCCGGTCCTGCTGGAGGGTGGCCCACAGACCGTAGCCGTGCATCGCCTGCACGTCGCGCTCCATCTCCTCGCGGGTCCCGCTGGAGACGACCGCCCGGCCCTTGTGGTGGACGTCGAGCATGAGCTTGGTGGCCTTGTCCTTGGTGTAGCCGAAGTACGTCTGGAAGACGTACGTCACATAGCTCATGAGGTTGACCGGGTCGTTGTGCACGATCGTGACCCAGGGGACGTCGGGCTCGGGTACGGCGAAGACCTCCTCCGCCGACTCGGTGCGTTCGATCTCTACGGGCGCGGGTGACGTCACAAGCCCATGCTGCCACGGCCTCCATAAATCGTCACACCGACGAAAAGGGAGTACGATTCCTCGCCATGAACACAGCGGACCTTGGGCTACCGGTGGACGTTCCCTCGACAGCGCTCTTCACGGACCAGTACGAGCTGACGATGCTGCGCGCCGCGCTGAAGGCCGGTACGGCCGAACGGCGGAGCGTCTTCGAGGTCTTCACCCGGCGGCTGCCGAACGGGCGCCGCTACGGCGTGGTGGCCGGCACCGGCCGCGTCCTGGACGCGGTGGAGAACTTCCGCTTCGACTCCGGCGTCCTCGGCTTCCTGCGCGAGCGGGACATCGTCGACGAAGAGACCCTGCGGTGGCTCGCCGACTACCGCTTCAGCGGCGACATCTGGGGCTACCCCGAGGGCGAGGTGTACTTCCCCGGCTCGCCGATCATGCGCGTCGAGGGCAGCTTCGCCGAGTGCGTCCTGCTGGAGACCGTCATCCTGTCCATCCTCAACCACGACTCCGCCATCGCCGCCGCCGCCTCCCGGATGTCCTCCGCCGCCGGTGACCGCCCGCTGATCGAGATGGGCGCGCGCCGCACCCACGAGCTGGCCGCGGTGGCCGCCGCCCGCGCCGCCTACGTCGGCGGCTTCGCGACCACCTCCGACCTGGCCGCCGGCTTCCGCTACGGCATCCCGACCGTCGGCACCTCCGCCCACGCCTTCACCCTGCTGCACGACCGCGAGCGCGACGCCTTCCAGGCCCAGGTCGACACCCTCGGCCGGGGCACGACCCTCCTGGTGGACACCTACGACGTCGCCGAGGCCGTCCGTACGGCGGTGGAGGTGGCCGGCCCCGAGCTGGGCGCGGTCCGCATCGACTCCGGCGACCTGCTGCTGGTGGCGCACCGGGTGCGGCAGCAGCTGGACGAGCTGGGCGCGACCGCCACGAAGATCATCGTGACCTCCGACCTGGACGAGTACGCCATCGCCTCGCTGGCCGCCGCGCCGGTGGACGCGTACGGCGTCGGCACCCAGCTGGTGACGGGCTCCGGGCACCCGACCTCCTCCATGGTCTACAAGCTGGTCGCCCGCGCCGAGTCCGCGGACCCGAAGGCGCCGCTGCTGCCGGTCGCGAAGAAGTCCAGCGGCGGCAAGACGTCCATCGGGGGCCGCAAGTGGGCGGCGCGGCGGCGGGACGCTGAGGGGGTCGCGGAGGCCGAGGTCATCGGCACCGGGCCGGTGCCGGCCGAGCTGGCCGACCGGCAGCTCCTGGTGGAGCTGGTCAAGGGCGGCGAGGTGGTCGCCCGGGAGCCGCTGGACGTGGCCCGGGACCGCCACATCGCGGCCCGCGAAAACCTGCCGCTCTCCGCGATCCAGCTGTCAAGGGGGGAACCCGTCATTCCGACGGAGTACGTCCACGGGCGCTCGGGCAGCTAGCGCGGGACCCCGTCCGCCCCTCGACGCCCCCTCCCGCAGGAGCCCGGGATTCTCTAGGCTCAGTTACTTCACTCTCAGTCGAAGGACACCCACCATGCGCCGCGCCTTGATCGTCGTAGACGTGCAGAACGACTTCTGCGAGGGGGGCAGCCTCGCGGTGGCCGGCGGTGCCGACGTGGCCGCCGCCATCACCGAGCTGATCGGCCAGGCGGCGGGCACCGGATACCGGCACGTGGTGGCCACCCGCGACCACCACATCGCGCCCGGCGGCCACTTCGCGGACAACCCCGACTACGTCCGCTCCTGGCCCGCGCACTGCGTCGCGGGCACGGAGGGCGTGGGCTTCCACCCGAACTTCGCCCCGGCCGTCGCCTCCGGCTCGGTGGACGCCGTCTTCGACAAGGGTGCCTACGCGGCCGCGTACAGCGGCTTCGAGGGCACGGACGAGAACGGCGTCGCCCTGGCCGACTGGCTCCGCGCCCGGGAGATCACGGAGGTGGACGTGGTGGGCATCGCCACGGACCACTGCGTACGGGCCACGGCCCTGGACGCCGCGCGAGAGGGCTTCCGCACGCAGGTCCTCCTGGACCTGACGGCCGGGGTGGCGGGCGAGACCACCGAGCGGGCCCTGGAGGAGCTGCGGGAAGCGGGCGTGGAACTCACCGGCAAGCCCGTGGTGAGCGGCTAGGGGAACGCCCGAAGGGGCGCGGGGACCCGCACGGGCGGCCACGGCGGGCCCGCGGTCGCCGTACCCGCGCCCCCACACACAGGCGTCACCCCTGCCGCACCAGCGCCGGTCCGCGCAGCAGCGCCCGGATCGGGTGCCACAGCTCGTTCACCATGACACCGTTGTCGGCCGGGGCCGTGCGCCATATCAGGCCGTCGGGGTGGTGCAGGACCGCCGTGATCTCGTCCGGCGTCGGCGGCTCGGCGTTCCCCCGGAGGTAGATCGCCCGCAGGCCCAGGTTGCGCAGCCTGGTCAGGGCCCGCGCACGGTTCCGGGCGTGCACGAGCACCCGCACCCCGGCGGGGCCGTACGGCAGGTTCAGCGCCACCACCACCGTGCCGTTCGGCAGCTTGCAGAAGCCTCCAGCGGCCATGCGGTCACATCCCCGTTCCGGTCGGTGTCAATAAGCGGTCCACAGGACGCACCTAAACACGACCGGCGGCAACCCGCCAAGGGGTTGCCGCCGATACGCCTCTGACCTGCGATGACGCGGACTACTTCACCGCGGGACCGATCTTGAGCTGGATCGTGGAGCCGTCCTTGGCCTCCTTGACGATCGTGATCTTGGTGTTGGTGTCAGTGACCTTCACCCCGCCCGTCGGGTTCGCCGGGTCGTAGTAGGTGCTGGTGTGGTCGTTGAAGACCCGGACACCCTTCGAGCCCTTGATCTTCAGCGCGACGTCGGCCTTGTGCAGCGTGATGCCGTCCGTGCCGTAGATGCTGAACGGCGAGTCGTAGGCCTGGATGCGGTTGCGCAGCAGCGTGCCGTCGGCCCACTTCAGTGCCTTCGGGTGCGAGTCGATCGGCAGGATCAGACCGGAGCCCGGGTGGCCGTTGGCGGCGTTCGTGTTGTTGTCCGCCTGGGAGGTGTCCCACTTCCAGATCAGCAGGCCGTTCTGGTACGGGTAGTGCTCCACCCAGTCCGGGCGCGACGCGAAGCCGAAGTTGTACGGGCCCGTCTTCAGCGTCTTGTCGTACGACACGTACTGCCGGTTCTCGGCGATGTAGTACTGCTTGTAGTCCTTGGTGAAGGACGCACCGATGCGGGAGAAGCCGTCCGCGGTCCAACCGGCGTCCGCGGTCTCGGCGTTGTCCGAGAACAGCGGGGTGCCGTCGGCGGTCACCGCGATCTCGTCGGCCGTGAAGCCGTTCTCCGCGACACCGCCGTCGGTGGCGTAGCGGAAGCGCAGGTCGACCTTCTTGCCCGCGTAGGCGTCGAGGGAGAACGCCAGCTTCTTGTGCGTCTGCGAGAAGCCGCTCAGCGCCGGCTTGCCGCTGGCGTCGCGCGGCAGGGCCTGGCCGTCGGCCGTGCCGTCCAGGGCGGTCCAGTTGGCGCCGCCGTCGGTGGAGACCTCGGTGTAGACGTAGTCGTAGCCGGCCTCGGTGGCCCACCAGCCGTCCAGGGTGAGGCTCGCCGAGGACTTGCCGGTCAGGTCCACGGAACGGGTCAGCGTGTTCTTCAGGTTGTTGCCGCTGCCGCTCCACCACTGGGTGGCGCCCTGCGCCGGCTCGGTGATGGTGGTGGTGACCGCCTTGTCCGGCAGGGTCACCACGAGGGCCTGCTTGTCCCAGGTGTTGTACTCGGCGACGCCCAGCTTGTGCGTGGACTGCTTGCCGGCCTTGGCGGTGTCGTAGTTCAGCCAGCCCAGCTGGAGCTTGTCCCAGGCGTTCATGTCGCCCGGCAGGTCGCCGATGGACTCCTTGCCGGTGCCGAGCCAGGAACCGGAGGACATCAGCGTCCAGAAACCGGTGGAGTTGTCGCCGCCGGCGGTGTCGTACTCGTCCGGCAGGCCGAGGTCGTGGCCGTACTCGTGGGCGTAGACGCCGAGGCCGCCGTTCTCCGGCTGGATGGTGTAGTCGCCGACCCAGATGCCGGTGTCGCCGACCTGCGTGCCGCCGAGCTTGTTGTTCTCGGGGCCGGTGGCGCCGGCGTCGGTGCCGAAGGCGTACCAGCGGTGGGCCCAGATCGCGTCCTCGCCCTGGGCGCCGCCGCCGGCGGACTCGTCCTCACCGGCGTGCACGATCTGGAAGTGGTCGACGTAGCCGTCCGGCTCGTTGAAGTCGCCGTCGCCGTCGTAGTCGTAGCGGTCCCACTGGTCGTACTTGGCGAGGTCCGACTTGATGTCGGCGTCGGTACGGCCGGCCTTCTTCTGCTGGGCGACCCAGGCGTTCAGGCCGTCGCTGACGACGTTCCACACGCTCGGGCAGTTGGTGGCACCGCAGGCGTTGTTGCCGTAACGGGCCTCGTTGTAGGGGACCTTGACCCAGTCGGTGACCTCACCGGAGACCGAGTAGCGGCCCGAGGACTGCTTCTCGTAGTACTTCTTCAGCGACTCGGTCTTCTTGCCGGTGCCGAAGTAGAGGTCCTGGAAGTGCTTCTGGTCGTAGTCCTTCTGCCAGGCCGTCGAGTTGTCCTTCTTGCGGTCCGGCGCGGCGATCTTGTTGTGCAGCGGGCCCGGGGTGCCGCCGACCTTGGGGTCGGTCTGGTCGCCGAACTCCACCAGGATCGTGAAGATCTTGTCGGTCTTCTCGCGGCTCAGTTCGACGTACTTGCTCTGGCCCTTGCGGCTCTTGAGCTCGACGACCTTGGAGCCGTTGCGCTCCTTCGCGGTGGCCTTGCCCGATATGAGCTGGTTCAGGGCCTCTTCGCGCTGGGCCTCCTGGGTCTTGCTCAGGGGGCCGTCCAGGTCGTGCGCGCGCTGCTTCACCGGAGCCGGGTCGTGCCGGTTGGCCGCGGCGTTCTGGGCCTGGGTGCCCGCCTCCGCGACGGCGAAGGTGGCGAACGTGGCGGAGGCCGCCGCGAGCGTCACGCCGATGGCGGCCGCTCTGAACGTCCAGGATCTGCTGGTCACTTGAGTTCCTCCCCCGCGCCGCGCACACGGACAGATGGTTCCGGGTCTTGGAGGAATCCGTGCGCGCACGATCAACGCGTGTAGTCAAGTGACGACATTTGACTAGAGGTTTAGCTGAAAAAACAGACCTTGACTTGAGCAGGACAAGTGCACTATGCGGAGGTGACGTCCGCTTTACGAACACGTGCCGGCCCGCCGACCGGCGCAGGGGAACGCCCGTTTGGCCGGGACGGTGACTCCATGCGCCCCCTGTGCACCGGTACCGTGGGTTAGGTCACGCTTACCGGGCGTCCCGCTCGGGCATGCAGGCCAACAGAGTGGCACCCCCGACTTCCGAAGACTGCCGAGGACACGATTGCCATGCCTCGTCCGACCGCCGCACAGCTCGCCTACGGTTCCTGCACCGTGATCTTCTCGACGCTCGCCATGCTGCTGCTGTCCCAGACGAGTTCGGGCCTCGGGGTCGCCGTCATCGCCCTCGCGGCACTCGCGCTGGGCCTGCTGGTCGCCCTGACGGTCCCCGTCCCCGGGGCGCGCGCGGAGCGGGCCCCGGCCGAGCCCGTCGCGGAGGAGGAACGCGTCCCCACGGCCCTGTGAGCGGACGGGGACACAGCGCCGCGGAGCTTGCGGCAGTGGCGGTTCCGGACGTCCCGGAACCGCCACTGCCGTGCGAGCACTCCCGGCGGCCGGCTCAACCGGTGCTGACCACCACCGTCTTGGCCGCCTTGTCGTGCAGGCCCTGTTTGTACGGCTTGTCGAAGAAGCTCCAACCGCCCGAGATCGCCGTCCAGATGCAGGCGCAGCAGAAGGCGAACGGCACCCACAGCACCAGGGAGCGGATCAGCATGGTCTGCACGGAGGGCGTGGCGCCGTTCTCCAGGTTGGCCACCCGCAGGCCGAGCCACTTCTTGCCGAGGGTCTGCCCCGACCTGGTCATCAGGACGGTGTCGTACGCGATGTAGAGCACGGCCGCGATGACGGACTGGGCGAGGGACCTGCCGACCTCCGCGCGCTCACTGTCGAACGTGTACGCGCTCACCCCGATCGCCCAGGTGAGCAGCAGCACGACGATGCCGACCAGGATCATGTCGATGATGCGCGCGAGCGTCCGCTTGCCGCTGTCGGCGAGCGGGGGCATCCCGGCCAGCGGGTCGGCGGGGTAGCCGCCGGGACCGTAGGGGCCGCCGCCCGGACCGCCGCCGTAAGGGCCGCCCGGACCACCGCCGTAAGGACCCCCCGCGCCGCCGCCGGGGGGAGGGGGCTGGGCTCCGCCGTACGGGGCGTCGTACGGCGAGCCCGAGCCCTGGTCCGACGGGGGCCGCTTCCTGAAGGGGTCGTCCTCGGGGGGCTGCTCTCCGGAGCCGGGGGGCGGTTCGCTGCTCATGGCCCGAGTGGAACCCGAAGATCCCGGCTCCGCATCCGGCAGACGGCCGGACGGAGTACGCGCGCTCAGCCGGCCACGAAGGTGTGGGCCGCCTTGTCGTGCCAGCACTGGTGCCAGGGCCGGTCGAACAGGCACCACAGCACGCCCACGATGCCCACGACCAGCAGGCCCGGCACGCTGAGGACCAGCCAGCGGCGCAGTGCCGCGCCGAACGCCGGGGGCTCGTGCGCCTCGATGTCCCGGACCTCGAGACCGCACAGCTTCTTGCCGAGGGTGCGGCCCCACCTGGCCGTGGGGAGCACCTCGTACAGGACACCGGCCAGGAGCAGGACGGCGAGGACGACGCCGAGGCTGGTACCGGTCGTGCCGTCGAGCAGCCAGACCGTGACCTCGTGGCCGGAGAGCCGGGCCGCGTCGATCTTCTGCTGGACGTGGTCCACGGCCCGGGTGCCGAGCGGGACCGCCGCGGCGGCCGTCACGGCGCCGATGGCCAGCAGGTCGATCAGCCGCGCGGCGAGCCGCTTGCCGAGTCCGGCGGGGCGGGCGGCGGCCTGCCGGCGCGCCGCGGCCTGGAAGAGGTCCTCCACCGGCGGCTTCCACGGCGCCACGGGCTGCTCGTCCCCGCCCCCGGCGAGCTGGTGCACCTGCTGCGCCCAGGAGGCCTGCCCGCCGCCGGGTCCGCTGGTCAGCGGGGTGACGGGGGCACCGGCCTGGCCGGGACCCGCCTGGTGCGGCACCGACGGGGCCACGGGGGCGGGGGCGGGAGCGGCCGGGGAAGGCTGGGGCGTGGGAGAGGGCTGCGGGATCGACGGTGACTGCGGTCCCTGGGCCGCCGGGGGTGTCTGTGCGGCGGCGGCGCGGGCCGCGGCGGCCTTTCCGGCGCCGAAGCCCGGGTTCGCGGGCGCGCCGACCGGGCCCTGCGCGCCGGAGCCGGCCGGGCCGCTGTCGGTGCCGGACGGGGCCGGCGGGGCGGACGGGACCGGGCGGAAGGTCATCGTGCCGTCGTCGGTGCGGTCGGCCGCCGCCGGGCCGGGGATCGGGCGGCGGAAGATGAAGGTGCCGGGGTCGTGGGGGTCGTCCTGCGTCGGCGGGATCGTCGCGGCGCCGTCGGTCCGGGTGGCGGCCCGGCCGTCGGGGGCGGTGGAGGCGTCGGCCGGCACCCGGGGGTCGGCACCCCAGGGTTCACCGGGCTGACCGGGTGACCCGGGCTGAGCGGGCTGACCGGGCTGACCGGGCCGGGCCGGTCCACCCGGCCGGCCCCACTGCGCACCGTGCGCGGGCTGCCCGCCCCGCGGGTCCCGCCGGCCCGCGCCGCCCGGCTGCTCCTCGTCCGGCGGGTCCTCGTCGAAGAAGTGAGGACCCGTCTCCTCCACGGAAGGGGACGCCGGGCGGGCGCCGGGGGGCGGGGTGAGCGGTTCGCCGTTCTTCGGCGCCGGGCGGCTCGTGCCGGGCACCCAGGAGGCGCCGTTCCAGTACCGGACGTAGCCGGGGATGGACGGGTCCGGGTAGTAGCCCTCGCGGGGCCGGTCGTCGCCTGGGGCCGGGGTTGGGGCGCTCATGTCCGTCGTCCCGTATCTGCTCGGGGGTGGGATGGGGGCCTCCACATCTATCAGACCCGGGCATCCCCCACCGCCAGTCCCGCCGGACCCACCCCTTTCCGGGCAACGCCGCACGGGACTCCCCGGGCCCCCGAAAAGAAGTTCCCCGAACCCGCGTAATGGTCCGGCCCCTGCCCCCTCTCCCCCGGTGCGGGCCCGTCCGGTGGCCCCGACGCGAGAGGAGACGCAGGTCATGCGGCACACCGTGGTGGAGCGCGAACTGGAGCTGAGGCTCGTCCTGTCACCCGAGCAGAGCGTCCCGGTGCCGGCCCGGCTCGCCTACCGCTCCGACGACCCCTACGCCGTCCACATCACCTTCCACATCGACTCGGCGCACCCCGTCGACTGGACGTTCGCCCGCGACCTGCTGGTGGAGGGGGTGTTCCGGCCGTGCGGGCACGGGGACGTGCGGGTGTGGCCGGCGAAGGCGGACGGGCGCGGCGTCGTGCTGATGGCGCTGAGTTCGCCGGACGGCGACGCGCTGCTTCAGGCGCCGGTCCCGCAGGTGTCGGCTTGGCTGGAGCGGACGCTGCGGGCGGTGCCGCCGGGCACGGAGGGCGGCCGGCTGGGCATCGACGACGCGCTCGACCACCTGCTCGCCCGGTGAGCCCGGTGAGCCCGGTGAGCCCGGCGTCAGAAGAGCTTGCCCGGGTTGAGGATGCCCAGCGGGTCGAAGACCTGCTTCACAGCCCGCTGCATCTCCACCCCGACCGGGCCGATCTCCCGGGCCAGCCACTCCTTCTTCAGGACGCCCACGCCGTGTTCGCCGGTGATGGTGCCGCCCAGCTCCAGGCCGAGGGCCATGATCTCGTCGAAGGACTCGCGGGCCCGGCGGGACTCCTCGGGGTCGCGGGCGTCGAAGCAGACCGTGGGGTGCGTGTTGCCGTCGCCGGCGTGCGCGCAGACCCCGACCGTGAGGCCGTACGCGGCGGCGATCCGCTCCACGCCCTCCAGCATGGCGCCGAGCCGGGAGCGGGGCACGCACACGTCGTCGATCATCGTCGTGCCCTTCACCGCCTCCAGCGCGGTCAGCGAGAGCCGCCGGGCCTGCAACAGCATCTCGGACTCGGCCGCGTCCTCGGCCGGGACGACCTGGGTCGCGCCGGCGGCCTCGCACAGGGCGCCGACCGCGGCCAGGTCGGCGGCCGGGTCCGGGGTGTCGAACGCGGCCAGCAGCAACGCCTCGGTGGTCTCGGGCAGCCCCATGTGGGCGAGGTCGTTGACCGCCTTGACCGTCGTACGGTCCATGAGTTCGAGGAGGGACGGCACATGACCGCCCTCCATGATCCGGCAGATGGCGTCGCAGGCCGCCGCCGCGGAGGCGAACTCGGCGGCCAGCACCAACTGCCGGGGCGGCTTCGGCCTCAGCGCGAGGACCGCCCGGACGACGATGCCGAGGGAGCCCTCGGAGCCGACGAAGAGCCGGGTCAGGTCGTAGCCCGCGACGCCCTTCGCGGTGCGGCGGCCGGTGGACATCAGGCGGCCGTCGGCGAGGACGACGTCCAGGCCGAGGACGTATTCGGCGGTCACGCCGTACTTGACGCAGCACAGGCCGCCGGAGGCCGTGCCGATGTTGCCGCCGATGGTGCACATCTCCCAGCTGGACGGGTCCGGCGGGTAGTACAGGCCGTGCTCCTCGACCACGCGGGACAGGGTCGCGTTGACCACGCCCGGTTCGACCACGGCGATCCGGTCGACGGGGCTGATCTCCAGGATGCGGTCCATCTTGGTGAGGGACAGCACGACACAGCCCTCGGTGGCGTTGGCGCCGCCGGACAGGCCGGTGCGGGCGCCCTGCGGGACGACGGGCACGCGCAGCTCGGTGGCCGTGCGCATGACGTGCTGGACCTGCTCGACGGTGCGCGGGAGGACGACGACGGCGGGGCTGCCCGCCGGGCAGAAGCTCGCCATGTCGTGGGCGTAGGAGGCCGTGACGTCGGGGTCGGTCAGGACGGCCTCGGGCGGCAGGCCGGCCAGGAGCCGGTCGGTGAGGTTACCGGTGTGCTCGTCGCGCGGTGCTTCGATACGGCTCATGATCACAGCGTGTCACTCACGGCCATCGGTGTGAACCCCGCCCGCGCCGCTCCGGGGCCACACGGATGTGCTCGTCGTATTGACGCACAGTGAGCGCCATGGACAACCGACAGTGCGTGGGGACGTCACTGGTCCCGGAGCCGCCGGCGCCGCGCCGGCGGGTGCTGCGGCGGGTGCTGGTCGCCTCGCTGGCGGGCGGTGTCGTGGCGGGCACCGTGCTGATGCTGCTGCCGCACGAGCGGCGGCACGGGCCGGCCGCACCGCCCGCCGCCGGTCCGCAGGCGCGGCCACGGGCGCAGGTGCCGGCGCTGACGACGGTGACCTACGGGGTGCCGGCCGCGCTGCCCGGACTGACGGCGCTCATCGGGCGGCAGGAGCGGTTGGTGCGGGCGCAGCCGCAGGACGCCCGGGCCTGGGCGGTGCTGGGGTCGGCGTACGTGGAGCGGGGACGCCGGGCGGGTGACGCGGCGGACTACCCGAAGGCCGAGCGGGCGCTGCGGGAGTCGCTGAAGGTGCGGGGCGGCCGGAACACCGAGGCGCTGGACGGCCTGGCCTCGCTGGCGCTGGCGCGCCGGGACTTCCCGGCGGCGAAGACCTATGGCGAGCAGGCGCTGAAGGCGGCGCCGAAGCGGTGGCAGGCGTATCCGCCGCTGATCGACGCGTACACCGGGCTCGGCGACTACGAGAAGGCCCGCTCCACTCTGGACAAGCTGCTGGCGCTGCGCACCGATGCGGCGGCCCGGCCGGCCGTGATGGCGCGGGCCTCGGCGGTGTACCGGGACCGGGGCTGGCGCGAGGACGCGGTGGCCCAGCTGACCGACGCGGCGGCGGCGGCCCGCACCCCGGCGGAGCAGGCGGCGTGGCTGGCCGGACTGGGACAGCTCGCCTGGGAGCGCGGGGACCTCGCGGACGCGCTGCGGCACTTCGAGGCGGCGCTGCGGCTCGATCCCGACCAGCGGGCGGCGGCGACCGGGCGGGCGCGGACGCTGGCCGCGCTGGGGCACACGCCGCAGGCGCTGGCCGCGTACCGGGCCGTCGTCGCGAAGCAGCCGAACCCCGCGGACCTGCTGGAACTGGGTGAGCTGTACGAGTCGCTGGGGCAGCCCGGGGTCGCCGAGGAGCAGTACACGCGGATGAAGGAGGCGGTACGGCGGGCGGTGTCCGGCGGGGTGGACGAGGAGGTGCTGATCGGGCGGTACGAGGCCGACCACGGGGACCCCTGGGACGGCGTGGAGCGGTTGCGGGAGGAGTGGCGGCGGCAGCCGGGGACCGAGGTGGCCGACGCGCTGGGCTGGGCGCTGCACCGGGCCGGTGAGGACCAGGAGGCGCTGACCTTCGCGACCACCGCGACGGACGAGACGAAGGGGGGTGGGGTGCGCAGCGCGCTGTACGCGTACCACCGGGGCGTGATCGAGGCGGAACTGGAGCGGTACGCCCCCGCGCGGCGGCACCTGGAGGAGGCGCTGCGCATCAACCCGTACTTCTCGCCGCTGAAGGCGCCGATGGCGCGGGAGGCGCTGCGGGAGCTGGGCGACGTACCCGACGAGCCGCCGCCCAGCGAGTAGGGCCCGCCGTTACAGGTTGCCCCGCTTCTCCTGCTCGCGTTCGATCGCCTCGAACAGCGCCTTGAAGTTGCCCTTGCCGAAGCCCATGGAGCCGTGCCGCTCGATGAGCTCGAAGAACACGGTCGGGCGGTCCTGGACCGGCTTGGTGAAGATCTGCAACAGGTAGCCGTCCTCGTCGCGGTCGGCCAGGATCTTCAGCTCGCGCAGGGTCTCGACCGGCACGCGGGTGTCGCCGACCCACTCGCCGAGGGTGTCGTAGTAGGAGTCGGGGGTGTCGAGGAACTCGACGCCGGCCGCCCGCATGGTGCGGACCGTCTGCACGATGTCGTTGGTGTTGAGCGCGATGTGCTGGACGCCCGCGCCGCCGTAGAACTCCAGGTACTCGTCGATCTGGGACTTCTTCTTGGCGATGGCGGGCTCGTTGATCGGGAACTTGACCTTGAGGGTGCCGTCGGCGACCACCTTCGACATCAGCGCGCTGTACTCGGTGGCGATGTCGTCGCCCACGAACTCCTTCATGTTCGTGAAGCCCATGACCTTGTTGTAGAAGGCCACCCACTCGTTCATCCGGCCGAGTTCGACGTTGCCGACGCAGTGGTCGACGGCCTGGAAGACGCGCTGGGCGGGCGGCTCGACGATCGGCCGGGCGGCGGTGTAGCCGGGCAGGTAGGGGCCGTCGTAGCCGGTGCGCTCGACCAGGGTGTGCCGGGTCTCGCCGTAGGTGGCGACGGCGGCGAGGACGACCGTGCCGTGCTCGTCCTTCAGCTCGTACGGCTCGGCGACGCTCTTCGCGCCCTGCTCGACGGCGTACGCGTACGCGGCGCGCGCGTCCGGGACCTCGATGGCCAGGTCGATGACGCCGTCGCCGTGCGCCGCCACGTGCTGGGCGAGGAAGTGGCCCCAGGCGCTGCTCGGCTTGATCACGGAGGTGAAGACGAAGCGGGCGGAGCCGCTCTCCAGCACGTAACTGGCGGTCTCGCGACTGCCGTTCTCCGGTCCGGAGTAGGCGACCAGCCGCATGCCGAAGGCGGTGGAGTAGTAGTGCGCCGCCTGCTTGGCGTTGCCCACGGCGAAGACGACCGCGTCCATTCCCTTGACCGGGAAGGGGTCGTCCTGCCGGGCGGTCGTGTCGGGAGTGAGGTCTGTGGTCTGCGTCATAGCGGAAGGGTGGCTCTGCTCTGCAAGGTGCGCAATAGTTCGCGCAATCGCTGGGCAATCTGACCAGTGGTATCACCGCCCTGGCGGTGTTTCTGTACAGGATGACCATCTCAGGGGGTCCCGTGGCGATCGATCATCTGGACGGGCGCATCATCGTGCTGCTGGCCCGGGAGCCGCGCATCGGGGTGCTGGAGATGTCCCGGCGGCTGGGCGTGGCGCGCGGGACCGTGCAGGCGCGGCTGGACCGGCTCCAGTCGAACGGGGTCGTGCGCGGCTTCGGCCCGCAGGTGGATCCGGCGGCCCTCGGCTACCCGGTCACCGCGTTCGCCACCCTCCAGATCCGGCAGGGCCAGGGTGCCGACGTACGGGCGCACCTGACGACCGTGCCGGAGGTGCTGGAACTGCTGACCACCACCGGCAGCGGGGACATGCTGTGCCGGCTGGTGGCCCGCTCGAACGCCGATCTCCAGCGGGTGATCGACCGGGTCGTCGGCTTCGACGGCATCGTCCGGGCCTCCACGGCGATCGTCATGGAGAACCCCGTTCCGCTGCGGATCATCCCGCTCGTGGAACAGGCGGCGGCGGACGCCGAACGGCTGTAGGCGAATCCGGCGCCCGGGAATCAACAGCTCGGGACCGAGCCCTTGCCCTTCTCCAGCGCCACCAGGGCGTCGACCGCGCCCTTGAGCGTGGTCACCGGGACCAGTCGCAGCCCCTTCGGCAGCTCCGCCTCGGCGTCGGCGCACTCCGCCTTCGGCACCAGGAAGACGGTGGCCCCGTCCCGGCGCGCGGCCTGGGTCTTCAGGGCCACCCCGCCGACCGCGCCGACCTTGCCGGCCGCGTCGATCGTGCCCGTACCGGCGATGACGCGGCCCCCCGTGAGGTCGCCGCCGCCGCCGTCGCCGTCCAGCTTGTCGACGATCCCCAGGGAGAACAGCAGCCCCGCGCTGGGCCCGCCCACGTCGGCGAGCTTCAGCGTCACCTTCACCTCGCCGGCGCCGAGCCCGAGGTACTTCAGCGCGGCCTGGGTCGCCGCGTCCTGGGACTGGCGCATCTGTGCCTCGTTGTGCTGCTCGATCTCCTTGACGGTGTCGCCGCTCGGGTAGACCGAGTCGCGCGGCAGCACCGCGCGGTCGGTGCGGAACCAGCTGTCGACCACGTCACCGAGCCTCACCTCGGCGTCCGGACCGGTCGCCTCGATCGTGGTCATCCGCAGCTGCCCGCTGGTCCTGCGGGTCTCCGCGCCCGAGACCGTGATCACCGGGGTGCCCTGGTTCCGCCCGAGCACGTTCGCCGTCATGCCGGGCTGCGCCACCGAGAACGGCAGCGGCGCGAACGCCGCCGTGGCGAGCAGGGCCACGACGGGCAGCGCGCAGACGGCGAGGGCCTGGGGGCGTGAGAGACGTGAGAGCACGAGCTCAATCTAACGTGACGACCAGGTGCGCCTTCTGCCGCGTACGGGTCCGTCATGGCGTGTACCGGTGCCGCCGGTGGCCGAGGAGGGCAGGGGACCACCGTCGAGTGCGGCGAGCGGGCGGCTGGCCGCGCGGTTCCCCGCGCCCCTTTCCGGGGCGCCGCGGTGCGGTCGGCCGCGAGGGGCTCAGCGCAACGCTTCCGCGACCTCCCTCGCCGCCTCCACCACGCGCGCACCCACCCGTTCCGGAACGGCGTCCGCGAGCATCACCACGCCCACACTGCCCTCGACCCCCGTCACCCCGACCAGGGGCGCCGCGGCCCCGCTCGCCCCCGCCTCCAGCTCCCCGTGCGTGAGCGTGTAGCCGGGATCGGAGGACGGCGACTGCCGCGCGGAGAGGATCGCCTTGCCGGCCGCACCCCGCTCCAGCGGGTGCCGGAACCCGGCCCGGTAGGCCACGTGGTAGTCCGTCCAGGTGGGCTCGACCACCGCGACGGCCAGCGCCTCGGACCCGTCCACGAGCGTGAGGTGCGCCGTCGCCCCGATGTCCTCCGCGAGCGACCGCAAGGCGGGCAGCGCGGCCTCCCGTACCAGCGGATGCACCTGCCGGCCGAGCCGCAGCACGCCGAGTCCGACCCGGGCTCGACCGCCCAGATCACGCCGTACGAGCGCGTGCTGCTCCAGCGTCGCGAGCAACCGGTACACCACGGTCCGGTTCACGCCCAGTTTGGTGGACAACTCGGTGACGGTCAGCCCGTGGTCGGTGTCGGCCAGCAACTTGAGGACGCGCAGTCCCCGGTCGAGCGTCTGAGAGGTCTCCGCGGTCACGACGCCCACTCCTTCGGCGGTGAGGCGGCGGCCCCTGTTCGGCGGATGCGTCACCGAGTCCCGTCGGCGACGCGCTTCAGAGGCCGCCGATCGGCAGGACGGCCCGGCGGCTCCCGGGCCGAGTCGCTTCACGGCTGCGCTCCGCGGCGGCGCTGCCACGGGGCGTGTGCGTAGCGGGACAGTAGCGAAGCAGGTTCGCTGAGCGGAAGTCTTCGTCCAGAATCCGGGCAAGCCCAGATCCGGCCTGCCTGCATTCGTCCGGATACGCACACACGAAGATCCGCGCCGATGCCGCCACACGGCGCCCTCTCACCGACCCGGGCCCGGGGCAGACCCCTCGGGCGGCTCGCTCTCACCGACCCCAGCCACCCACCCGGGGTCCGGGGCGGAGCCCCTGGGCGGAGCCCTATCGGCGGACCGAGTCGGGTGGGCGGGTGGGAAACCAACCTCCCCGAGCCCAGCGCGGCGTCACCGCATGCGCGTGGCCCACTCCCGGACCTTCTCGATCCGCTGCCGCAACTGCCCCGCCGTGGCCTCCGCGCTCGGCGGCCCCCCGCACACCCGCCGCAGCTCGGTGTGGATCACGCCGTGCGGCTTGCCGCTCTGGTGCACATACGCGCCGACCAGCGTGTTCAGCTGCTTCCGCAGCTCCATCATCTCCTTGTGCGTGACCACCGGCCGCCGCTCGGCCGGCAGCTCCAGCAGGTCGGCCTCGGTGTCCGGCTTCTTCCGGCTGTGCGCGATCTGCCGGGCCTGCCGCTTCTGCAACAGCAACTGCACCTGCTCGGGCTCCAGCAGCCCCGGAATCCCCAGGTAGTCCTGCTCCTCTTCACTCCCGGGGTGCGCCTGCATGCCGAACTCGGCGCCGTCGTAGAGCACCCGGTCGAAGACGGCGTCGGACTCCAGCGCCTCGAACGGCAGCATGTCCTGCTCGCCGGTGTCCTCGTCCTGCTCCTTGTTCGCCTCCTCCATCTCCTTCTCGGATTCGGCGTACGGGTCCTCCTCGCCCTCCTTCTTCGGCTTGTCGAGGGCGTGGTCCCGCTCCTTCTCCATCTCGTTGGCGAAGGTCAGCAGGTCGGGCACGGTCGGCAGGAACACGGACGCGGTCTCGCCGCGCCGCCGGGACCGTACGAAACGCCCGACGGCCTGTGCGAAGAACAGGGGCGTCGAGATGGTCGTCGCGTACACGCCCACCGCGAGCCGGGGCACGTCGACCCCCTCGGACACCATCCGCACGGCGACCATCCACCGGTCGTCGCTCGCGCTGAACTCGTCGATCCGCTTCGACGCCCCGGCGTCGTCGGACAGCACGAGCGTCGCCTTCGTCCCGGTGATCTCCCGGATGAGCTTGGCGTACGCGCGCGCGGAGTCCTGGTCGGTGGCGATGACGAGCGCGCCCGCGTCCGGGATGGCCTTGCGGACCTCGGTCAGCCGCTGGTCGGCGGCGCGCAGCACGCTCGGCATCCAGTCGCCGCGCGGGTCGAGGGCCGTACGCCAGGCCTGGCTGATCGCGTCCTTGGTCATCGGCTCGCCGAGCCGCGCGGCGACCTCGTCGCCGGCCTTGGTCCGCCAGCGCATGTTGCCGCTGTAGGAGAGGAAGATCACCGGCCGGACGACCCCGTCCGACAACGCCGACCCGTAGCCGTACGTGTAGTCGGCCGCGGACCGCCGGATCCCGTCCGCCCCCTCCTCGTAGGTCACGAAGGGGATGGGGTTGGTGTCGGACCGGAACGGCGTACCGGTCAGCGCGAGACGCCGCGTCGCCGGCTCGAAGGCCTCCAGACACGCCTCGCCCCAGGACTTGGAGTCGCCGGCGTGGTGGATCTCGTCCAGGATCACCAGCGTCTTGCGCTGCTCGACCCGGTTGCGGTGCAGCATCGGACGCACCCCGACACCGGCGTACGTCACGGCCACGCCGTCGTACTCCCTGCCGAGCGGGCCCGCGCTGTACTCCGGGTCGAGCTTGATCCCTATCCGGCCCGCGGCCTCGGCCCACTGCTTCTTCAGGTGCTCGGTGGGCGCGACCACGGTCACCTGCTGTACGACGTGGTGGTGCAGGAGCCAGGAGGCGAGCGTCAGCGCGAAGGTCGTCTTGCCGGCGCCGGGCGTGGCGACGGCGAGGAAGTCACGCGGCTGCTCCTGGACGTACTTCTCCATCGCCCCCTGCTGCCAGGCGCGCAGCTTGCTGGCGGTACCCCAGGGGGCCCTGCCCGGGAAGGCGGGCGAGAGGTGGTGGGAGGAAGCGGACGAGGCGGCGGTGGTAGTCACGGTCTCCGAGCGGGGTAGGGCGGCTACGTATGACAACCGGGCCACCCTACCGGCGCCGCCCTGCGCTCAACGCGCGGACGACCCCGGGTCGCCCGCGGGTGGGAGCGACGTCACAACAGCCCCGACCACCCCACCGCACCCACGGCCCGACCGCGCTCACCGCCCCCTCACCGCGTCGGCGCCGACCCCTCCCGCAGCCGCGTGGTCACCCAGGCACCCGCCACCGCCACCGCCGCCATCGGCAGGAAGACGGCGGCGAAGGCGGCGGGATGCCCGCCACCGGCCCCCGTCGTGGCCGCGGTGCTGCCGCCGCCCAGGGCCGCGAAGGCCGCGCCGGTGGCCGCCAGGAGCACGACGTTGGAGAGGGCGTCGGAGATCTGGAGCGCGGCGGAGTTGGCGCCGGCCTCCTCCGGGGCGGACAGCTGGAGCAGCAGCACGCTGGTGGAGGAGATCACCAGGCCCATCCCGAAGCAGCCGACGCCCCAGGCGACGGCCACGGTCCACACGGGCACGGAGTGCAGGAGCACGCTCGGCGCGGTGACGATCGCGACGGCGACCAGCACCATCCCCACGGTCATCAGCCGCTCCCGGTGCGGCGCCAGGCGCGGCCGGGACTGCACGAACGAGCCCAGCGCCCACGTCCCGCCGCCGGCCGCCAGCGAGAACCCGGCGAGCGTCGGGGACAGCCCGCGCTGCGTGACCAGCATCAGCGGCACGAAGGACTCGGCGGCGACGAAGGACCCCGCGGACAGCCCGCGCAGCAGCACCACGCAGGGCAGGCCGCGGGCGGCCCGGTAGGTGCCGTGGGGCAGCAGCCCGAGCACGGCGGGCACCAGCAGGGCCGCCCCGGCCAGTCCCGGGAGCAGGGCGAGGGGCCGTAGGTCCTGGGCGGCGTACTGGAGGAGCCCGGCGCCCAGGGAGATCCCGAACGCGAGCCGGATGCGCCGCCGGTCGAAGGAGCCGGGGCCGGCCTCCGCGTCCACCGGGCCGGCCGCCCGCCGCCGTATCTGGGGCAGGGCGAGGGCGAGCGGGAACACGACGAGGACCGGGATGCCGAGGAAGACCCAGCGCCAGCCGAGGTGCTCGGTGACGGCGCCGGAGGCGAGGGGACCGACGATCGAGGGGACCACCCAGCCGGCGGCGAAGGAGGCCATGATCGCGGGCCGCAACCGCTCCGGATAGGCGCGGCCCACGACGACGTACAACGCCACGATGACCAGCCCGCCCCCGAGC
This sequence comes from Streptomyces olivaceoviridis, assembly GCF_014650115.1. Classification (GTDB taxonomy): domain Bacteria; phylum Actinomycetota; class Actinomycetes; order Streptomycetales; family Streptomycetaceae; genus Streptomyces; species Streptomyces olivaceoviridis. Next base: position 765,603 of record NZ_BMUI01000001.1, read on the forward strand.
CCCTGCACGGCCCGCCCCAGGATGAACATCCACATGACCTGCGCGGTCCCGGCGACGACGAGGCCCACCGCGAAGGCCGCGATGCCGGTCGTCAGCGCCCCGAGCGGGCCGCGCCGATCGGACCACTGCCCGGCGAGCACCATCCCGAAGAGGCTGGTGGTGAAGTACCCCGAGAAGGCGAACGCGTACAGCGCCAGTCCGTCCAGCTCTCGCGCGGCGACCGGCATGGCGGTCCCCACGGCCGTCGCCTCGAACGCGATGAGGACCACGACGGAGACGATTCCGACGCTGAGCGCCCGGTACGCCCTGCTCAGCACACCGCCGTCCTGCTCGGCGGGCGGATCGAGGACGGCGGGCTCACGGGATCCAAGGGCACTCATGTGCGACAGAGTAAGGCCCACAGCCACCTTTGGCCCCTGTCAGGAGTCCGACCCTCACTAGGCCCTTGGTCGTACGCCCCGCCCCGCTTCATGAACGGCACATGGCAGTCCCGTTGCACCCCACCCCATCCCCTTGAGCCCCCGGCCCCGGCCCCCGTACGTTCTTGAACACGGACACGGCCGTGTGCCCGAGTGGTTCAGGGACTCGCCTGCAAAGCGAGTTACGCGGGTTCGATTCCCGCCACGGCCTCTGATGCCCGAACCAGGCGGAACGGAAGGGCGGCACCCCGTGCGGGATGCCGCCCTTTCCTCTGTCGCCTCAGCTGCGGGACGCGTACGAGACGAAGTCCGTCCAGGCGTCCGACGCGACGGCGAGTTGCGGGCCACCGAGGGACTTCGAGTCACGGACGTGCACCTCGCGGGGAGTGACGGCCACCTCGACGCACGACTCGCCGTTGGTGCCGCCGCTGTAGCTGCTCTTGAACCATGCCAGTTCGGAGGGGTGCCCGGCGGAGGCCTCGCGCATCATGTCTCTCCCAGCAGTTTCTGGATGAAGGCAAGCGACTCCCGGGGTGGGAGGGCCTGCGCCCGGATGGTGCCGTACTGCAACTCCAGGATGCGGAGCTGCTTCGGGTCGGAGACGGGCCGGCCGTTGAACAGGCCGTCGGAACGGCCCACCGCCTTGCCGTCCGAGAACTTCAGCAGCTCGATCCTGCCGTCCAGCCCGGGGTGGGCGTCGGTGTTCGTCGGCATGACCTGGAGCGAGACGCTGTTCAACTGCCCCACCTCCAGCAGATGTTCGAGCTGCCGACGCCACACCATTGTGCCTCCGACTTGCCGGCGCAGCGGCGCTTCCTCCAGCACGAAGTGGATCGATGGGGCCGGTACACGCTCGAAGACCGACCTCCGGGCCAAGCGGGCGGCCACCATGCGTTCCACGTCATCCGGCGAGTACGGTGGCTGCGCGGCCCCGATCACGGCTCGTGCATGCTCGGCCGTCTGTAGAAGTCCGGCGATGATGTTGCACTCGTACAGGCCGATCTCCACCGCCTTGGCCTCCATCTCCGCCAGGGCGCGCACCTTCTTCGGGTAGCGGACCTTCTGCACGTCCTCCTTCATCGCCGAGAGCAGGCCGCCGGCTCCCAGGACGTCATCGGCCCTGTCCAGGTACTCGGGCCGGGGAATCCGCTTTCCGCTCTCGGTCGGGTAGCCGGGGCCCATTGCTGGGACCCCGGCCCCCTCAGAACCGGGCATGCGGTTTTCACCGCACCACGGCTCAAGCAGGTCACATGGGCCTGCCCGCATCCGCGCCTTCGAGCGCGTGATGTTGCTGGTGGCATTGCGAGTGGAGGAGTTCGAGGTTCTTCAGGTCGTTCCCGCCGCCGTGCTTTCGGTGCACGATGTGGTGCACGTTCAGCGTCCGGCGGACGGCGTCGAACCAGGACACCCAGTCGTGCACGTTGTCCGGTTCGAACTCAGCTCCTTCGACGAGATCGAGGCCGCATCGTGCGCATCGGCCCTTCTGGCGGACGGCAAGAGTCTGGACGAACTTGTTCTCCAGTCTCAGTTTTGTCCGCTTGGCCGCACGTTCGGCCCAGTAGTCGGCCAGCGCCGGGTCGTCCTTGGAATGGGCTCCAAGGACCAGCACATGCCGGACGATTCTGGTCATGGCGGCGGGCTTGATATGCACTGAGCCTTCTCCGAAGATCCAGCGGTTCTCACTCCCGGGAATCCGCTTGTCCCAGTACCGGGCCGCGATCCACTGCTTTCCCTTCCGTCGATGCTGTCTGCTCGCCCAGTTCCACAACTGTCCGAACATGATCCGATCGATGTCGTTGAAAGCCCTCTTGGAGCTCCAGGGTCGGTAGTACATGGTCCATCCCCGGACGAACGAGTTCATCGCGCGGATCAGGCGATCCGCTGGACTGCCCCGATGCGTCCGGGCGATTTCCCGGATACGTTCCCTGGCCTTCATTACCGCGTCCTTGCTCGGTGTCACAAGGGTGTAGCCGTTGGCATAGGTCCGAATCGTGCACCCGAGGAAGTCAAAGCCGTCCGTGAGGTGTCGGACTTTCGTCTTCTCCTCATTGAAGGCCAGCCCTCTGGGCGTGAACCATTCCTTCAGCCGCCGGTATGCCTCGTGTGCGGCTTGCTCCGTGTGACAGATGACCACGAAGTCGTCCGCGTACCGCACAAGTGCCGGAGAGTCTTCCTTGATGACGCGGGAACCCCGCTGCTTCTTCCAGGAGACCCCGGCTGCCTCTTCCATTCCGTGCAGAGCGATGTTGAGCAGGAGCGGACTGATGACCCCTCCTTGCGGGGTGCCTTCCACCGTCGGTGCGAAGACCCCCCTGTCCATCACTCCGGCCTTCAGCCATCCCTTGATCGCGTCCCTGGCGGGGAAGCTGCCGATGGACCGCATCAGGTGCGCATGGTCGATCCGGTCGAACGCCGCCGACAGGTCGGCGTCCAGCACCCATCTCCGGAGGCTGGCAGGCTTGCCCACCACCTGGAAGATGGCCGCCAGGGCGTCATGACATCCCCGGCCGGGGCGGAAGCCGTAGCTTCGCGCCTCGAAACGCGCCTCCCACTCAGGTTCCAGGGCGTTCTTCACCCTGGCCTGGTGGACCCGGTCCCGGATGACCGGGATACCGAGCGGGCGCGTTTTCCCATTCGCCTTTGGAATCTGTACTCGCTTGACCGGGCGGGGCCGGGTGGCCCCATCCCGCAGGAGATGACGGGCGAGCCGACCCCGCAACTTCGGGTTCAGCGCCGTTTCCCCATCTACTCCAGCGGTCTTCCGCCCCCGACTCACCTGCGTGACCCGCCGCACGCTGAGCAGCGTGTTCGCAGCCGACCTCATCATGAGCTTCTGGAGGTTTCGGACCTTCTTCATGTCACCAGCTTGGGCGGCCTTGAAGATCCTCTGTCGCAATCTCGTTACTTCACGGTCGACCCGGCCCCAGTCGATCTGGTGCCAGGCGTCCGCGTCGTCGACAGCTCCGTTCCAGAAGGGAGCCGATCCATTCTCATGTTCCACGCGCCCTCCCTGTCTAACTTGCACTGTCGTGAACTCGATTCGTCGTCGGTACTTCAAAGACCCACCCGGTCCGCTTGGGCGTCCTTTCGGACCCGGGCATCAGCCCGGTATCCGCCGAGTTATAGCCGGAGGGTGGAGTCCCTGTACCCGACCTTTCCCCTTGCCTTTCGGCGTGGCGGCATTCGCTTCTCGAACCATCCTTTTCCCGCAGAGGAGTTCAGCCTTCGTTGCCTCCGGCCTACCCAGAGGGACCTCTACGGGTTTTCCCTGTTCCACACACACGAGATACGTCCGGGGTGGGCGCCCTCTCTGACCCGGGAGCCGCGGTGACCTACTCCAGATAATCCAGATGCCGTCCGGAGTCGCGTAGGGGTTCTCACCCGATAGCTCCTAGACCGCCTCGACTGATCCCACTGAGGCGGCTGATCTTTACGAGTCCTCATCAAGGGTTCACTTGTGTTCACCCGTCCGGACTTTCCCCGACCCGTACCGATCCAGTGGTCGTCTCGGCCTTCGGTCTGTTGGCCAGGCTCCGCACCGAGGAATTACTTCCTCCGCACGCTGGCTGGGGAATCGACCAGTTGGTCACAGGTCGAAAGCGTCGATATCTCCATCCCAACGCTTACTCGGTTGTGCGGCTTTCAGGTCGCACATCTTGTAGACCATGTCCTCCCCGTAGCCGACGGCCTTGGCGAAGTCACCGGCTCCTCATGCCCACCGCTTCCCGGCGCAGCTTCAACTGCCGTCCGACAGTGGCGATGACGGCGATGCCCCACTCGTCGTCCGGGTCGACCTGCCAGCCCCGCTCACTCATCTCGCCCTTGAGCGTCTCCGCAGCCGCGTCGACCGCCATGCGCACCCCTCCGTCACCGTGCGTGTCTGCACCAACACGGACCACGGTAGGGATTGCAGCCACGCTCAGTGACCGGAATCGGGGAAATCATCGCGGTCTGAGGTCAGAACACCCCGCCCGCCTCGTCCTGGAAGAGGTTTGTCCAGTAGTGCCAGGTCGTGTCCGGTGCGGTGCCCGTCGGGTCGATCGAGTGGAGGGTGTGGATCATCAGGGCGACCAGGTGGTCGTAGGCGTGGGTGGACAGTTCGTGGGACAGGTGGGCGTCGATCGTGCGCTCGTGGTGGATGAGCCACAGGGTGAAGGCCAGGGTGGAGACGTCGGTGTTGAGGGGGTAGAGCGTCGCCTCCGGCTCGTTGAAGGTGAGGACCGCGCCCGTTCTGCCGTCGATCACCAGGCTGTTGTCCTCCAGGAGGTGGCCGAGGCGGATCAGGTGGTCGCAGTGGGCCGGGAGTTCGGCGAGGGGGTAGTCGGGGCGTTCCTGGGTGACGTACTCGCGGAGCGTGGGGAGCGGGACGTCCGTGTCGGCGTGGAAGAAGACCGCCTCCTCCGGCAGGCCCGTCTCGCGCAGGAAGCGGCGGGTCGGCTCGTGGGTGAGCGTCCTCGGGAAGTCGACCTCCTCGAAGCGGGCCACCCTGCCGTGCCCGAACTGCTGGTCCAGGACGCGCGCGGGGACGTCCAGGGTGAGGCCCGATGCCGTGCCGGGGCCGGCGATGAGGGAGAGCGGGCGGATCAGGGCCGCCGCCTTCCAGTACGGCGGGACCTCGCCGCCCGTGCCCTCCTCGAAGAGGGTGAGGAGGCGACGGGAGGCCTCGGTCACGGTCCTGGGGCCGTACTGGCCCGCGAGGGCGGCGAACCGGCCGCGCAGGCCCGCCAGTTCCTCGGTGACCGCGGCGAAGCGCAGCAGCGTGTTCAGGGAGGGCGCGAAGGGGCACGGGTCGGACGCGTCGAAGAGGTAGGCCGTCGTCAGCTCGCCCGTGGCGCCGTCGAGCAGGATCGACTGGCGCTCCATGCCGGCCGGGGTGAGCAGTTCGCCGATGACCAGGCGGCCCCGCAGTTCCTCCGCCAGGTGGAAGGGGCTGTCGGCGGCGTCGGCGAGCGTGCGCAGGCCGTACGTGCGCAGCGGGGAGAAGGTCAGCAGGGCGGTCTCCGCGGGCAGTCCGGCGCCCGCGAGCAGGCCGCGCGTCGGCGCGTGCGTGACGTAGCGGTCCAGTTCCGCCTCGGTCAGCGTGATCGCCGGAACTTCGGCGTCCGTCGTACTCATCGCTCCCCCGCGATCTCCCGGTGCGTGGCAGGCCCGCGTACCCCGTCGTACGCCGGCTCCGGGCAGGTGCCCCCACTGCTCGGCACACTACGCCGCCCCACTGACAACGACCCTCGCGAGGAAGGACGTCAGGCGACCCGGGCCCGTTGCGCGTCCGTGAGAATCGCCTCCACCGTCTCCTCCGGCGTCCAGCCGGACGTGTCCAGCCAGAGGCCGATGCGCGGGGTACGCAGCCGAAGTTCCTCGTCCAGGGCGGCCACGGTCCACCCGCCGCCGTATCCGGTCTTCGCCCGGCCCGCCTCGCGGGCCGCGACCTCCGCCGCGCCGGGCGCGAGGACCACCACGTGCAGGGGGCGGGTGCGGACCAGGCCGGCGTACGCCCGCAGGTGCTCGCCCAGGACGACGTCCTGCACCACCGCCGTGAAGCCCGCCGCCGCATACCCGTCCGCCGTCGCCGCCGACAGCCGGTACCGCAGCCGCAGTTGGGCCACGGCCTCCCCGCCCGACCCGGACGCCTGCTCGCCACCCGACCGGGCCACGTGCTCCCCGTCATCCCCGGGACCGTACTCCGCCCGTCCCGACACGATCATCCGGCGGAACGCGTCGCCCCGGACGTGCGCGGCGCGCGGCAGCGCCTCCGCCAGGCGCTGGGCCACCGTCGACTTGCCCGCCGCCATCACCCCGGTGACCAGGACCACACCGTCCATCGGGCCAGGTCCCTCAGGTGAAGTAGATCCCGCCCAGGACCACGGCCAGCGCCGCCGCGGCGAACAGCAGGATCCACAGGAACAACTTGCCCACGCCGGGCGCGGGTTCGTAGCGCGGCTCCTCGGGCGGCGGCGTGCTCACCGGTCCGTCACCACCGCGGCCTGCGGGCGGATCGGGAGGCGGTTGACCGGGCGGCCGGTGGCGGCGCGGACGGCGGAGGCGATGGCCGCCGGGGCCGTCACCACCGGGACCGCGCTGACGGACTTGGCGCCGAAGGGGGCCACCACGTCCCGTTCCTCCACCAGTTTCACGATCCGGATGTCGGGGGCGTCCAGGGCGGTCGGCAGGGCGTAGCCGGTCAGGTCGGGATGGCGGACGAGGCCGCGAGGGGTGCGCAGGTTCTCGGTGAGGGCGATGCCCACGCCCTGGGTGACGCCCGCCTCGATGCGCGCGGCGAGCTGCGCCGGGTTGAGCACCCGGCCCACGTCCTGGGCGACCGCCAGCTCCACGACCCGGACCGAACCCAGCTCGACGTCGACGTCCACCACCGCGCGGATCGCGCAGAAGGCGAGGCCCACGAAGGCGTCGCCCTGGCCGGAGGCGTCCAGGGGCTCGGTCGGGTGCGGGCGGCACTGGGCGGTGGCCCACAGCTCCTTGCCCTCCATCGCCTCCGCGACGGTGGTCGACAGCACGCCGTCGTACGAGGTGATCTTGCCGTCCGTGATCTGGAGCAGCTCGGTGGACATGCCGAACTTGTGCGCCAGGGGTTGGAGGAGTTGCGTGCGGACCATCTTGGCCGCCCGCTCCACCGCGCCGCCCGACACCCAGGTGTGCCGGCCCCGGCAGCCCGCGCCGGCCGACGGCTGGTCGGTGTCGACGGGGGCGACGTGGACCTCCTCGACGCCGAGGGTCTCCTGGACGATCTGCCGGGCCAGGGTGGTGAAGCCCTGGCCGGTCTCCACGGCCGCGCACAGCACGGTCGCGATGCCGTCGTGGACCTTGACCGTCGCGGTCGACACCTCGTCGGCGCCCTCCGCGCCGAGCATGTGCACCATGCCCAGGCCGTAGCCGACGCCCCGGCGCACCGCGCCCGGCTCGCCCGCGCCCTCGGGGCCGCCGGGCAGCAGCCACTCCTCCTCCGGGCTGTCCTTGGGCAGTGCCGGGAGCGGGAAGTCCCGGACCGCCTGGAGGAGTTCGGCGACGGGCGCCGGGCAGGTCACGGTCTGGCCGATGGGGAGGACGTCACCGGTGGCGAGGACGTTGCGCAGGCGCAGTTCGGCCGGGTCCAGGCCCAGCTTCTTCGCCAGCTTGTCCATCTGCGCCTCGTAGGCGGCGCAGACCTGCATGGCGCCCTCGCCACGGACATGACCGGAGGGCGGGTTGTTGGTGCGGACGGCCCAGCCCTCGATGAAGGCGTTGGGGACGACGTACGGGCCGCACGCGAAGGAGACGGCGGCGGCGAGGGCGTCGGAGGACGTGTCGGCGTACGCGCCCGCGTCCAGCAGGATCTGCGCCTCGACCTTCACGAGCCTGCCCTCGGTGTCGGCGTGGTGGCGGTAGCGCAGCAGCGTCGGGTGCCGGTGGGCGTGGCCGAGGAAGGACTCCTCGCGGGTCGCCGTCAGTTTCACCGGGCAGCCGGTCTTCAGGGCGAGCAGGCCGAGCGGGAGCTGGAAGCCCTGGTCCTCGCGGTCGGCCGTGGCACCGGGCACCCCGGTGACGACGATCTTCACTCGGTCGGGGGACAGGCCGTAACAGGCGGCGGCCGTGTTGCGGTCGGTGTGCGGGTCGGTGGAGGCCAGGTACAGCTCCACCCCGCCGTCCGGGCGCGGTACGGCGAGACCGGCCTCGGCGCCGATGGGCGCCGGGTCCGCGCGGCCGATGCGGTACTGGCCCTCGACGACGATCTCGCCCACGGCGCCCGGGTCGCCGTGGTGCAGCGGGATGTGCCGGATCAGGTTGCCGTCGGGGTGCAACGGCTCGGCCTCGAAGGCATGTTCCGGGTCGGTGACCGGGTCGAGCACCTCGTACTCGACGATGACGGCGGCGGCGGCCATCCGCGCGGTGTCCGGGTGGTCGGCGGCCACGGCCGCGATGGGCTCGCCGTGGTGGCGTACGACCTCGGAGGCGAACACCGGCCGGTCGGGCGTGCCCCGGCCGTGGCGGGGGGTGCCGGGCACGTCCTCGTGGGTGACGACCGCGCGGACGCCGGGCATCTCGCGCGCGTGGGTGGTGTCGATGGAGACGATGCGCGCGTGCGCGTGCGGGGAGCGCAGGACGGCCGCCCACAGCAGGCCCTCGGCCCACAGGTCGGCCGCGTACGGGAAGGTGCCCTCGGTCTTGGAGCGGGCGTCGGCGTGCGGCAGGGAGACGCCGAGGCCGTGCGGCGACTCCTCGGCCGCGGGGGCGGGTTCCGCGGCGGTGGTCGCGGTGCCGGCTTCGTTGCTCACGCCTGGCCTCCGTCCTGGCCGTAGTGCTGGTCGTGCGGTCCCGGCGGCGTGCCGTACGGGTCCGGCGCGTCGTACCGGTCCGGTCCGCCGTACGCGTCGGGCGTGTCGTACGTGTCCGGCGACTCGTACGTGTCCGGCGCGTCGTACGTGTCCGGGGCGTCGTACGTCTCCTGTCGCCGCGGGGTGTCGAACGCGCCGGGCGCCTCGAACGCCGACGGGTGGACGCCGCCGGAGCCGGGGCCCGCCTGGTGCGGGATGCGTGCCTCGTCCGTGTCCGTCCCGGGGCCGGCGTGGGACGCCTCGCGCTCGGCGACGACCTCCTTGACGGCCTCCAGGACGCCCCGGTAGCCCGAGCACCGGCACAGGTTGCCGCACAGGGCCTGCCGGGTCTCCAGCTCGGTCGGCGCGGGGTTGCCCTCCAGCAGGTCGTGCACGGTCATCGCCATGCCGGGCACACAGAAACCGCACTGCACGGCTCCGCAGCGGGCGAGCGCGCGCTGTACGTCGGAGGGCCGGCCGTCCTCGGCGAGGCCCTCGACGGTGCGCACCTCGCTGCCGGCCGCGGTGACCGCCGGGACCAGGCAGGAGGCCACCAGACGGCCGTCGACCTGCACGTTGCAGGCGCCGCACTCGCCCTGCGAGCAGCCGTCCTTGGCGCCGGCGAGGCCGAGCCGCTCGCGCAGCACGTACAGCAGGGACTCGCCGATCCAGGCGTCGGTGACCGGGCGGTCGGTGCCGTTGACGCGCAGGACGTAGGAGGCGAGCGGGTGGTCGTCGTTCGGCGGGAGGGGTACGGCGGCCCCCTCGGGGGTCCCCTCGGCGTCCTCCTCGGCTGCGCCCTCGGCTCCGGTGCCCTCGGAGGGGGTGTCCGGCGCGGACGCGTCGACGGCACCCTCGGGCCCGGCTGCCTCGCTCCCCGGCGGGGAGTCGGGCGTGCCGGGCGTGCCGGGGGCCGTGGAGTCGGCCGGGGCCGCCGGCGCCTCCGCGTCGCCCGTGTCCGGCGCCGTGGCGGGCTGGGACGCGGTCGCCGGGTCTGCCGGTCGCTCGTGGTCCGCCGGGGCCTCAGCGGGGCGCTCAGGGGCTTCGGCGGGGCCGTGGGCGTCACCTTCCGGCGCCGTACCGGGTTCCCCCGACTCCCGCGCCGGCGGCGCCGGTTCGGCGGGCGCGGTGGGAGCCGTCGTACCGCCGGGCGTGTCGGCGTCGGGTGCCCCGGCGTGACCGGCGTCCGGACGATCGGCGCCGTCGTGGCCGCCCTCGTCGGGGCCGGCGTGCACGTGGCCGGCGTCCCGGTGACCGTCCTCCGCGTGACCGGCGTGACCGTCCTCCGCGTGACCGGCGTGACCGTGCCCGTACCCGTCCTCCGGAACGTACGCCTCCGCGGCGCCGTACCCGTCCTCCGCGGCGCCGTACCCGTCCTGCGAGCCGTACGTCCCGTCGGCGCCGTACGCCTCCTCCGGCCCGTACCCGTCGTCCACGCCGTACGCGTCCGGCGCGCCCGCCGGAGCGCCACCCGCCGGCTCGCCCCCGGAGGGGTACGCGTGGCCCGTGCCGTCCGTCGCCCAGGGGGCCGGCGCGCCGCCGGGCAGTGTGGCGGGCGGTGCGGCGCCCCACTGCCCGACCAGCGAGGACGTGGTGAACTCGCCCGACTCGTCCGGCAGGTCGCCCCCGGCGACGGGGATGGACCACTGCCCGGTGACGTCGTGTCCCGGGGCGGCCGGCGCCGCGGGCTCCTCGAAGGTCCAGTGCTGGGTGGCGGCGGGCTGGTAGGTGAACCGGTCGTCCGCGGCGGGCGGCGGGGCCGGCGTGGCGTTCGGGTCGGGCCAGTGGCCGCCGCCGTCGGGCGCGGGCCACGTGCCCGTGGTGCCGTCGGTGTGCGTGCCGTCCGTGTGCGTGGCCGTGATCCGCGGCGGCACATAGCCGTGTCCGGGCGCGGCCAGCGGGCTGTCGCCGGACAACAGGGCGTCGATGCCGCCCTCGGGGAGTTTGACGAAGGCGGTGGCGCCGTCGTCGTAGTCGCCCTGGGGCAGCGGGTCCCAGCGTCCGCCGCCCTGGGGCGTGCCCTCTCCGTGCTGGTCGTCGGTCACGACAGCGCCCTCCCCAGTGCTCGTCGGGCCAGTGCGGCGACAGTGCGCCGCAGGTGCAGTACGGCGGGCGGAAGCGGGGCCACCGAACCGTCGGGCTCGGGGGCCGGGTCGGGGATGCAGGCCGCGGCGACGTACTCACCGAAGGCGTGCAGGGCCTCCGGGACGAGGGCGCGGTCGTTGTCCCAGTCGATCAGCTGGGCGACCCACTGCTCGGCCTCCAGCGGCCGGAGCGGCATCGGCGCTATGGCTCCGACGGCGCAGCGCACACCGCGCCGGGCCGGGTCGAGGACGAGCGCCACGGAGGCGAGCGCGCGGCCGGGGCCGGTGCGTCCGGTCGCCTTCAGGAAGACCTGCGGGGCGTGCAGCAGCGGTACGCGCACGTAGCCGATGAGTTCGCCGCCGCGCAGCATCTCCACGCCGGCCAGCAGGTGCGACACCGGGATCTCCCGGCGGGCTCCGCCCGGGCCCGCGATGATCAGGGTCGCTTCCAGGGCGGCCAGCACCGGCAGCGCGTCCCCGGTGGGGGCTGCGGAGGCGATGTTGCCGCCCAGGGTGCCCGCGTTGCGGATGTGCGGCGGGCCCGCGGCGCGCGCGGCGGCGGCGAGCGCCGGGATCAGGGCCGCGAAGTCGGGACGGCCCATGCGCGCGTGCGTGAGGCCGGCGCCGAGCAGCGCGTGGCCGTCCTGGTACTGCCAGCCGCGGATCTCGCTGATCCGGCCGAGGCCCACCAGCGCGGCGGGCCTGAGCTGGCCGGAGTTGACGGCGGCCATCAGGTCGGTGCCGCCCGCGACGGGGACGGCGGTGGGCATGGCGGCGAGGGCCGCCACGGCCTCGTCCAGCGTCGTGGGCAAGGTGACGGCCTGCGCCGTCTGCGGTGCGTGCGTGGTCAAACCGGCTGCCCCTTCCCGCTGCCCCACCTGGTCCCGCCTGTGTTGCCGTACGGTACGTGCTGACAGGGCGGACGACGCAACTCTGGCACATCTTCGCGACGCCCGGACGCAGGGGTCCGTCAGGAGGCATTCGCCCACCCCGCCAGGGAGGTGGCCGTTTTCGCACGGCATCGCCGGTGTGCGCGGATTGCCACTCTTCGGTGATGCCGCCGGGGGTTTTCCGTTGCCCGTTCGGGGCGGGCCCCGCCGTCACCTGTTCGGGGGCGGCCCCTCGATCGGGCGGCCGAGCACACCGGGGCGCTTCTGCCACGGGCGGGGCCCGGCCGGCGGCCGGTAGGCGACGCCGAGGGCGTCAAGTCGCCGGTAGTGGGCGGCCATCCGGCGTTCGAAGCCGGCGTAGTCCCGGTCCGCGGGGGCCGGCAGCGGGCTCCAGGCGACCTCGGCGAAGGCGGCGAGCCGGGGGAAGGTCTGGTAGTCCACGCGCGCGGCGTCCTCCAGCACCTCGGTCCACACGTTGGCCTGGGTGCCCAGCACATGCCGGGCCTCCTCGTCGGTGAGCCCGTCCGGCACGGGCTCGAACCGGTAGACGTCCTCCAGGGTGCGTACGAAGCCGATCGGCACGGGCTCGTCCTCGCCCGGGGCCTGACGGTGGTCCAGGTACACGTACTGCTCGGGGCACATGACCACGTCGTGGCCGGCCCGCGCGGCGGCGACGCCGCCCCCGTAGCCGCGCCAGGAGGAGACGGCGGCGCCGGGCGCCAGGCCGCCCTCCAGGATCTCGTCCCAGCCGATGAGGCGGCGCCCGCGCGCGGCGAGCCAGGCGTCGAAGTGCCCGATGAACCAGGACTGCAACTCGTCCTCGTCGGCGAGGCCGAGGTCCGCGATCCGCGTCTTGGCGGTGACGGACTCGGTCCACTGCTCCTTGCGGCACTCGTCGCCGCCGATGTGGACGAACTCCGAGAACGCGGCGGCGTCCGCGGGGAACAGTTCCAGGACCTCCTCGAACACCCCCTCGTAGAACCGCAGGCCGGCGTCGGTGGGGGCCAGGACGTTGGACGAGATGCCCCAGTTGTCCCAGACGGAGAGGGCGGTGGTGTCGATGACGTCGGTGTTGCCGAGTTCGGGGTACGCGGCGATGGCGGCCTGCGAGTGGCCCGGTACGTCGATCTCGGGGACGACGGCGATGTGCCGCTCGGCGGCGTAGGCGACGATCTCGCGGATGTCGTCCTGGGTGTAGAAGCCGCCGTGGGGTTTCTCCTCCCACAGCGGTGAGGCCCGGTGGCCGAATTTCGACCGCGTGCGCCAGGAGCCGATCTCGGTCAGCCGCGGATAGCGCTTGATCTCGATGCGCCAGCCCTGGTCGTCCGTCAGGTGCAGGTGCAGGACGTTGAGTTTGTGCGCGGCCATCAGGTCCAGGTAGCGCAGCACGCCGTCCTTGGGCATGAAGTGCCGGGCGACGTCGAGGAGCAGCCCGCGCCAGCGGAACCGGGGGGCGTCCTCGATGACCTGGTGCGGGACGCCGAGGACGGTGTCCGGGCGTACGGGGGCGCGCCGGAAGGCGTCGGGGCCGAGGAGCTGGCGCAGGGTCTGCGCGCCCCAGAACACGCCGGCGGGGCCGCCGCCGCGGATCTCCACGCCCCGGTCGGCGGCGGCGTCGAGCCGGTACGCCTCCGGTTCCAGCGTGTCGTCCAGCAGCAGCCGCACGCCGTCGCGGGCGTCCCGCGGTCCGGGGCGCAGCGGCAGGCCGAGCGCCGCGCCGAGGGTGGCGCGCAGCCAGCGTTCGGTGCGCTCGGTGCCCGGGGCGGCCCACAGCGTGGTGCCGGGGCCGAAGGGTACGGCCGGCCCCTCCGGGCCCTCGATCGCGCGCGGCGCCGGAATCAGTTCCATGACATCGCCCCTCCCGCGTTGCGCCAGACGCAACGCTCCTGCCGCCCTGCACCACGCGTGCCCCGTCGTCTCGAAGGCTAGGGACTGCGCGAGGACCCCACAAGAGGTCTGGACCAGTTGCCGGCCGGAAAACACGAAGATCCCCGGGACGCGCCGCACGCGCGTCCCGGGGACCTCACCGTCCGCGGGCGGACAGGGGCGCGACCTACTTGTCGCCGCCCTTGCCCTCGTCGCCGCCGCTGCCCATGGACTCGTAGATCTCCTTGCACATGGGGCAGACGGGGTACTTCTTCGGGTCGCGGCCCGGCACCCAGACCTTGCCGCACAGCGCCACGACGGGGGTGCCGTCGAGGGCGCTCGCCATGATCTTGTCCTTCTGGACGTAGTGGGCGAAGCGCTCGTGGTCGCCGTCGCCGTGGGACACCTGTGGCGTCGGCTCTACGAGGGTCCCCGTACCAGTCCCGCGCTCGGGCTCAAGAGTGCTCATATCAGCAAGGGTACTGAAGCTCGCAGGCATCAGTTGAGCGACGGGTCGTCCGGGTACGTGGCCACCATCGCGAGCTCGTTGCGCTGGCGGCGCAGCACCTCGCGCCAGAGTCTCTCCGGGGCCGGGGAGGACACGTCGCCCGGCTCGGACTCGACGACGTACCAGGCACCCTCCACCAGCTCGTCCTCCAGCTGGCCCGGGCCCCAGCCGGCGTACCCGGCGAAGATCCTCAGGGAGCCGACGGCGGAGGCGATCAGTTCCGGAGGGGCCTCCAGGTCGACCAGTCCGATCGCGCCGTGCACCCGCCGCCAGCCGAGCGGCGCGCCGTCCCCGTCCGCGCCGCCGGGGATCACGGCGACGCCGAGCGCCGAGTCCAGCGAGACGGGGCCGCCCTGGAAGACGACGCCGGGCTCACCGGCGAGGTCGGCCCAGTCCTCCAGGATGTCGCCGACGACGACCGGGGTGGGCCGGTTGAGGACGACACCGAGGGAGCCCTCCTCGTCGTGGTCGAGAAGGAGCACCACCGCACGGTCGAAGTTCGGGTCCGCCAGGGCGGGGGTGGCCACGAGCAGCCGCCCTGTGAGCGAGGACACCTCGGTCATGCCAGACATGATCCCGCATCTTCCCCCGGAGTGGGGAGCCAATCGGGGGCACGGGAGTGAAGGCAGCTCAGAGCGTACGGGAGCGACCCCGGCGCACGTCCCCGCGCCGGTGACCCCATGTGCCCGGCAGGGAACGGTTCGTGTTGTGACACAGCTATGACGCGGCTGGGCGGTACGTGGACTTACGGGCGGGGGGTGATCGGCGATTACCCTGTCTTCCCGGCCCGTGCGCACAGTGATCGGCCGCCCCCCTGACCAACTCATCGGAACGCGAGATTCATGACCGTCAACGACGATGTCCTGCTTGTCCACGGCGGAACCCCGCTGGAGGGCGAGATCCGTGTCCGCGGTGCGAAGAACCTCGTACCGAAGGCCATGGTCGCCGCCCTGCTGGGCAGCGAACCGAGCCGACTGCGCAATGTTCCGGACATCCGTGACGTGCGGGTCGTCCGCGGCCTGCTCCAGCTGCACGGGGTGACGGTCCGTCCGGGCGAGGAGCCCGGCGAACTGGTGATGGACCCGACGCGGGTCGAGAGCGCCAACGTGGCTGACATCGATGCCCACGCGGGTTCCAGCCGTATCCCGATCCTCTTCTGCGGTCCGCTGCTGCACCGCCTCGGCCACGCCTTCATCCCGGGCCTCGGCGGCTGCGACATCGGCGGCCGGCCCATCGACTTCCACTTCGACGTGCTGCGGCAGTTCGGCGCGACCATCGAGAAGCGGGCCGACGGGCAGTACCTGGAGGCCCCGCAGCGGCTGCGCGGCACGAAGATCCGGCTGCCGTACCCGTCCGTGGGCGCGACGGAGCAGGTGCTGCTGACGGCCGTACTGGCCGAAGGCGTCACGGAGTTGTCCAACGCGGCCGTCGAGCCGGAGATCGAGGACCTCATCTGCGTGTTGCAGAAGATGGGCGCGATCATCGCGATGGACACCGACCGCACGATCCGCATCACGGGTGTGGAGAAGCTCGGCGGGTACACCCACCGCGCCCTTCCGGACCGCCTGGAGGCCGCGTCCTGGGCCTCCGCGGCGCTCGCGACCAACGGCAACATCTACGTCCGCGGCGCCCAGCAGCGCTCGATGATGACGTTCCTGAACACCTACCGGAAGGTGGGCGGTGCCTTCGAGATCGACGACGAGGGCATCCGGTTCTGGCACCCGGGCGGCCAGCTGAAGTCCATCGCGCTGGAGACGGACGTGCACCCCGGTTTCCAGACCGACTGGCAGCAGCCGCTGGTGGTGGCCCTGACCCAGGCCACGGGCCTGTCCATCATCCACGAGACGGTCTACGAGTCCCGCCTCGGCTTCACCTCGGCGCTGAACCAGATGGGCGCCCACATCCAGCTCTACCGCGAGTGCCTGGGCGGCTCCGCCTGCCGCTTCGGCGCGCGCAACTTCCTGCACTCCGCGGTCGTCTCGGGCCCCACCAAGCTCCAGGGCGCCGACCTGATCATCCCCGACCTGCGCGGCGGCTTCTCGTACCTCATCGCGGCCCTGGCCGCCGAGGGCACGTCCCGCGTCCACGGCATCGACCTGATCAACCGCGGCTACGAGAACTTCATGGAAAAGCTCGTGGAACTGGGCGCGAAGGTCGAACTGCCGGGCAAGGCCCTCGGCTAGGATCACCGACGTCGAAAGGGCGGCCCCCTCTGCGGGGGCCGCCCTTTCGACGTCTTCGGCCGTTCGTGCCCGAAGGGGCGCGGGGAACTGCGCGGCCGGCCACGACCGGCCCGCAGTCACCCGCGGCGCTCCATGCCACGGCGCTCGCGCTCCAGTGGGACGGCGCCTCGAAGCGGAGCTTCTTACTTGCCCTTGGCGGCTTCCTTGAGCTTGGAGCCCGCGGTGACCTTCACGCTGAAGCCGGCCGGGATGTTGATGGGCTCGCCGGTCTGCGGGTTGCGCGCGGTGCGAGCGGCACGGTGGGTGCGCTCGAAGGTCAGGAAGCCGGGGATGGTGACCTTCTCGTCGCCCTTGGCGACGATCTCGCCGACGGTCTCGGCGAACGCGGCCAGCACGGCGTCGGCGTCCTTGCGGGTCACCTCGGCGCGGTCGGCCAGCGCGGCCACCAGCTCACTGCGGTTCATGTTGTTACTCCCGTATTTTTCTTGCCGTTGGGGTGTGCCACGCGGCGGAGCCGCCCGAGGCACTGCGATGCCGATGCGCTCGCGCCCTTGGGGGTGCCCCCGGGGACGAAGGTCCCTGGGGGAGCATCCTGCCCCTACCTGCGGCGGGAAAGCCAATCCGGCACCCGTAGGAGTCGTGAGAACACCCTGGGGAGTCACACGAAAAGCGCCTGCTCGGCCGTCACCCTAGAGCGCGCCCGGCATCGCGGGGTTCCACGACGCGCCGGTGCGGGGGCCGCCGTGGTGATGCTCACAGCCCCCTGCACATTACGGCACGCCCTGATCAGACGGTCGCCCCGGCCGCCTTGGCGGCCTCGCGGACCGCCCCGGCCACGGCGCCCGCGACCTTGTCGTTGAAGACGCTGGGGACGATGTAGTTCGGGTTCAGCTCGTCCTCGGTCACCACGTCGGCGAGGGCCTTCGCGGCGGCGAGCATCATCTCGGTGTTGACCGTGCGGGACTGGGCGTCCAGCAGGCCGCGGAAGACGCCCGGGAAGACCAGCACGTTGTTGATCTGGTTCGGGAAGTCGGAGCGGCCGGTGGCCACGACGGCCGCGGTCTGCCGGGCGATCGCCGGGTCGACCTCGGGGTCCGGGTTCGCGAGCGCGAACACGATGGCACCCTCGGCCATGGCGGCCACGTCGGCGCCGTCCAGGACGTTCGGGGCGGAGACGCCGATGAAGACGTCGGCGCCGCGCACGGCCTCCTTCAGGGTGCCGGTGAGGCCCTCGGGGTTGGTGTTGTCGGCGATCCAGCGCAGCGGCGAGTCGGCCGGGGCGTTCACGAGGTCCTCGCGGTCGGCGTGCACGACCCCGTGGATGTCGGCGACGACGGCGTTCTTCACGCCGGCGGCGATCAGCAGCTTGAGGATGGCCGTGCCGGCCGCGCCGGCGCCGGACATGACGACCCGGATGTTCTGGATCGCCTTGTTCGTGACCCGCAGGGCGTTGGTCAGGGCGGCGAGCACGACGATGGCGGTGCCGTGCTGGTCGTCGTGGAAGACGGGGATGTCGAGGGCCTCGCGCAGCCGGGCCTCGATCTCGAAGCAGCGCGGCGCGGAGATGTCCTCCAGGTTGATGCCGGCGAAGCCGGGGGCGATCGCCTTGACGATCTCCACGATCGCGTCGGTGTCCTGGGTGTCCAGGCAGATCGGCCAGGCGTCGATGCCGGCGAAGCGCTTGAAGAGGGCGGCCTTGCCCTCCATGACGGGCAGCGCGGCCTTGGGGCCGATGTTGCCGAGGCCGAGCACGGCGGAGCCGTCCGTCACGACCGCAACGGAGTTGCGCTTGATGGTGAGGCGGCGGGCGTCCTCGGGGTTCTCGGCGATGGCCATGCAGACCCGGGCCACACCGGGCGTGTAGACCATGGAGAGGTCGTCACGGTTGCGGATGGGGTGCTTCGACGCCATCTCGATCTTGCCGCCGAGGTGCATGAGGAACGTACGGTCCGAGACCTTGCCCAGGGTGACGCCCTCGATGCCGCGCAGCTTCTCGACGATCTCCTCGGCGTGGGCCGTGGAGGTGGCCGCGATGGTCACGTCGATACGGAGCTTCTCGTGGCCGGACGCGGTGACGTCGAGGCCGGTCACCGAGCCTCCGGAGGACTCCACGGCGTTGGTGAGCTGCGAGACGGCGGTTCCGCTCGCGGGCACCTCCAGCCGGATCGTCATCGAGTAGGAGACGCTGGGCGCCGTTGCCATGGCCGACTTCCTCTGCTTTCACCGTGTCGCGGGTTGTGCCGTCCGATCGTCGCACCTACCGCTCAGTACGTGGTAGTCGCCCTGGGTTACGGACGTTGTGTTCACGCGGGGTTTCCCGGCAGATGCTGATTTCGGAAAACCACTTCCACCATACGAGAAGTGATCGGTCGGGGAAAGAGGCACGCCGGGCAAAGAAAGAGACCCACGTCACTGTGGTGACGTGGGTCTCCTGCGTTCATGACACCGGCCCGCCATGCTCGCCTCGCGGCAAGTGGTCCCTCTGAGGGACGAAGGTTGGGCCCGGGGGCTTGGATCGGGCCGGTGCCACACCAAGGCTAACAAACGGATCCCGTAAGGCCATTCCCGTGCGGGAGGTTCAGTCCCTGAGGAGGTCCGGGACCCCCGCCGCGTCCGGCTCGTCCCGGTCCCCCGACACCACCGTGAGCTGCTGGGTGGCCCGGGTCAGCGCCACGTACAGCACGCGCAGACCGGCCGGCGACTCGTCGGCGATCTCCGCGGGCGAGACGACGACCGTCGCGTCGTACTCCAGGCCCTTGGCCTCCAGGCTGCCGAGGGCCACCACCCGGTCGCCGAGCCCGGCCAGCCAGCGCCGGGCCTCCTCGCGCCGGTTCATCGCGACGACCACGCCGACCGTGCCGTCCACCAGCCCGAGCAGCCGCTCGGCCTCCGCGCCCACGGTCTTCTCCAGCACGTCTTCTACGACGGTGAAGCGCGGCTCCACGCCGGTGGAGCGCACCGCCGACGGCGCCTCGGAGCCGGGCATGGCGAGCGCCAGCACCTTGGCGGCCAGCTCGGCGATCTCGGCCGGGTTGCGGTAGTTCACGGTGAGCTGGAAGCGGCGCCGGGGCCGGGTGCCGAGGGCCTCGTCGCGGGCCTCGGCCGCCTCGTCCGGGTCGGACCAGGAGGACTGCGCCGGGTCGCCGACCACCGTCCAGGTGGCGTGCCGGCCGCGGCGGCCGACCATCCGCCACTGCATCGGCGTGAGGTCCTGCGCCTCGTCCACGATGACGTGCGCGTACTCGGTGCGCTCCTGCGCCAGCCGCTCGGCCCGCTCCCGCTGGGACTCCTCCCGCACCGGCATCAGTTCCTCCAGGCCGGTGAGCTGGTCCAGCGGGTCCAGCTCCCGCTTCCTGCGCGGCCGGGCCGGGGCGCCGAGGATCGCCTGGAGCTCGTCGAGCAGGGCGATGTCGTGCACGGAGTACCCGTCCCGCCTGAGCGAGCGGGCGACCTTGCGGACCTCGCCGGGGTTGAGGATCCGCCGGGCCCAGCGGCCGAGCCGCTTCTCGTCGGCCATGGCGGCGAGCACGGCCTTCGGGGTCAGCTCGGGCCACCAGGCGTCGAGGAAGGCGATGAAGGAGTCCTCGCCGGCGATGTCCTCGTCGAAGGAGGAGCGCAGCTCGGCGGCCAGCTCGGGGTCGGTGTGCCGGGCGGCGGCGCCGGAGCGGTCCCACAGGGCGTCCAGGAGCAGCTTGCGGGCGCGCGGGCGGAGCAGGTTGACGGGCGCGGTGCCGCCGAGGGCGGTCCGGCGGACGCGATCCAGCTCGTCGGCCTCCAGTTCCAGGCGGCGCCCGAAGGCGACGACGCGCAGGCGGCCGGGCGGACCGGCGACCGTGTCCTGCTCCGTGGCGTCCGCCGGAGCGGCCGGCCCCAGCTCCAGGGCGCCCCGGGCGGCCTTCCGGAGCACCTTCAGCATCCGGTACGAGCCCTTGGCGCGGGCCACGGCCGGGGAGTCGTACAGCGTGGCCCGCGCGCCGTCGACCAGCGAACCGATCGCGCGGATCGCGACCTGGCCCTCCTCGCCGAGCGAGGGCAGCACGCCCTCGGTGTAGGCGACGAGCAGCGGGGTCGGGGAGACGATGAGGATGCCGCCCGCGTAGCGTCTGCGGTCCTGGTAGAGCAGGTAGGCCGCGCGGTGCAGGGCGACGGCGGTCTTGCCGGTGCCCGGCCCGCCCTCCACGTAGGTGATGGAGGCCGCGGGGGCCCGGATGACCAGGTCCTGCTCGGCCTGGATGGACGAGACGATGTCCCGCATGGTGTGGCCGCGGGCCTGGCCGAGGGCGGCCATCAGGGCGCCGTCGCCGATGACGGGCAGCTCGCCGCCGTCGAGGAAGGCCGTCAGCTCGGGCCGCATCAGGTCGTCCTCCACGCCGAGGACCCGGCGTCCCTTGGAGCGGATGACCCGGCGCCGCACCACCCGTCCCGGCTCCACGGGCGTGGCCCGGTAGAAGGGGGCGGCGGCGGGGGCCCGCCAGTCGATGACCAGCGGGGAGTAGTCCTCGTCCAGGACGCCGATGCGGCCGATGTGCAGCGTCTCGGCGATGTCGGCGGTGTTGTCCGGCCGCACGGCCCCCTCGGCCGGCTCGACCGCCGTGTAGGCCCCGTCGGGCCCCTTCTTGCCGTCCTTGCCGAGCAGCAGGTCGATCCGCCCGAAGAGGAAGTCCTCGAACTCGTTGTTGAGCCGGTTGAGGTGGATACCGGCCCGGAAGACCTGCGCGTCCCGTTCGGCGAGCGCGCCCGGGGTGCCCACCTGGCCGCGCTTGGCCGCGTCGTGCATCAGGAACTCGGCCTCGTGGATCTTCTCCTCCAGGCGCTGGTACACCCGGTCCAGGTGTTCCTGCTCGACGCTGATCTCTCGGTCGCGGACGGAATCCTGTGCGTCGTGTACCGAGCCGACCGCGGACTGCTGAACCTGAGCGGCCACCGGGCCCCCTTCTGACGTGCTGGGCAGCCGTCAACCGTACGCGAAGGGGGCCCGTCGAAGCTACGTCGGCTACGCGTCCACCTGGACCAGCTTCTTGCCCTCGAACGTCACCACCTCGAAGTGGTCGATCTCATTGGGCTGGAAGGCCGCGGCCCCGCCGATGTAGAGCGGTTGCTTCGACTGCTCGGTCTTGGCGTCCGGGATGCCGTACCCCCAGTCGGGCACGGACCACGACGACATGGTCACGCGCTGCCCGTTCTTGGCGACGAGCACCAGGGAGCACTTCAGCGGACCCTTGACGTTCTTCAGCTCCAGGACCGCCTGGGTGCCCCAGTCCTTGCGCGCCAGGGCGACGGTCGCGCTGACGTGGGTCGACGCGTCCGTGGCGGACTTCTTGTCGGACATGGTCCGGAACGTCGCCTGGGCCGGCGTCGCGGTGACCTGCCCGCCCCCGTCCGAGCCGCCGTTCACCGCCACCGCGGCCAGCGGCCCGGCGATGATCAGCGCGGCCGCCGCCGCGATCATGTAGAAGCTGCGCCGGCGCTTCTGGGCGCGCTTCTCGGCGACCTCGTCCACCAGCTTCTCCACCAGCCGCGGGCTGGGTTTGGCGGACAGCGACTCGCCGATCGCGGGCGTGCTGCCGGAGCCCGGCAGGTCCGCGAGCGCGGCCAGCATCGGCTCCATCCCGGCCAGCTCGTCCAGTTGCCGGGCGCACCACTCGCAGCCGGCGAGATGGGCCTCGAAGGCGGTCGCCTCGGCGTCGTCGAGGATGCCGAGGGCGTAGGCGCCGACGGTCTCGTGCTCACTCGGCACCGAAGATCCCTGACTGGGGCTCATGGGCCCAGACATACCCGGACCACCCGGTCCGAATCCCTGCATTCCCCCGTACCCGCTGCTCATCACGCCGTCACCCCCCGCTCCTCCAGTGCCAGCTTCATCGACCGCAGGGCGTAGAACACCCGGGAACGGACCGTTCCGCTCGGTATGCCCAGTGTCTCGGCCGCC
Source organism: Streptomyces olivaceoviridis (assembly GCF_014650115.1). Classification (GTDB taxonomy): domain Bacteria; phylum Actinomycetota; class Actinomycetes; order Streptomycetales; family Streptomycetaceae; genus Streptomyces; species Streptomyces olivaceoviridis. The sequence continues at coordinate 787,791 of NZ_BMUI01000001.1, forward strand.
TCATTGACGGTACGCCCCTTGAAGTACGTCTCGACGAGCACCTCCCGGTGGGCCGGGGTCAGGTCGTCGAGCGCGTCCGACAGCGTCATCAGCCACAGCGCCTTGTCGATCTCGTCCTCCGCGGGGATGACCTCCAGCGGCGACGGATCGACCTCCTGCGGCCGGGCCTGCCGGCTGCGGTGGCCGTCGATGACGATGCGGCGCGCGACCGTCACCAGCCAGGGGCGTACCGAACCGGTCGCCCGATTGAGCTGACCGGCGTTCTTCCAGGCACGGATGAGCGTTTCCTGTACGACGTCCTCGGCGCGCTGCCGGTCACCGGCGACCAGCCGCAGGACATACGCGAGCAGGGGTCCGGCGTGCTCCCGGTACAGCGCACGCATCAGCTCCTCATCCGGCTCCGAGGGCTGTGAGGACATGCGATGTCGGGCCCTCGCTCCACGTTCATTGGCCACGGCCGCATCCTTGCGCACGCCCACCTCCGGTGTCCGGGGGTTCCCCCAGTCGGTCGCTCGCCCACCCGTACGGACGGGGGCGGCCCGGTGTTCAAACCCGGGGGGCGGATTTCTCGGGGGTGGTGTGACGAGCGGGACATGCGCACACATTCCCACCGCGCGATCTCCACATCTCCGACACGTGGACGCGGTCGCCGGGAAATCCCCGTGTACGGGCCATCCAAACCCGCTGTTGCGGAAATCACTCCGGCCTCAGGCCCGCGCCAGCGCCGCCCGCCGCCGGTGCCGGGCGACCCGTTCCCGGTTGCCGCACACCTCGCTGGAGCACCAGCGCCGGCGCCGGCCGCGGGAGGTGTCCAGGTACACGAGGGGGCAGTCGTCCCCCTCGCACTCCCGTACGGCGGCCCGCGCTACGGGGTCGGTGAGCAACTCGACGGCGTCCCGGGCGACGAGGGAGAGCAGCGCGGCGGAGCCGGGCGGCCCGGCCAACTCCCGCACCAGTCCGCCGCCTTCCGCGGGTACGGCGACGGGCGCGGGGGTCGCCGAGAGGGCGAGCTCGTTGACCCGCCCGAGCGCCCGCCCGTACGACGACGCGTCCCCGGGGCACGGTCCGCGCACCAACACCCCGACGCAGCAGCGCAGTTCCCGGAACCCGGCCAGCCAGGAGGCGTCGGCGTGACCGAGCGCCGTCCCCTCGGGCACGAGCCCGGCGCCCCCGATCCACGCGCACAACGCGCCGACGCCGTCCAGCCGTTCGCCCGGGTGCGTGGTGGCGAGGAGATCCAGGCACACCCGTCCGGCGTCGAACCGCGGCGCGTACGCGGAGGGGGCGCTACCGAGTGCCATGGGCCAGTCACCGCCTGGGCAGGAACCGTGCGGGGTCTCCCCCCACAGTGCCCGCGCGGAGGAGACACCGGAACCCCTCGCGCCACGCTCGCGGTGGGATCCCGGGTTCCCCCGGGGCCGGCGTCCCGCCTGTCCCGGGGGAACCCGGGGGCAGACGTCCCGCCTCACCGGCCCCTCCCCGGCCGAGTGAGAGCAACGTTCCCTCGCGGTCACCCACAGCCACAGGCCGGAAACGCGTCCTCCCTACCTTCGGGCTGAGTCAGTGGTCGGCAGACCGAGCAGCCGGAGCACCGTGGAGGCGTGATGACAGGCCCAGCCCCAACCCGTCGCAGTGGCCGCTGGATCGAGCGCTGGGATCCGGAGGACGAGGCGTTCTGGCAGTCGACCGGGGAGCGGATCGCCCGCCGGAACCTCTGGTTCTCCGTCCTCTCCGAGCACATCGGCTTCTCCGTCTGGACCCTGTGGTCGGTCCTGGTCCTGTTCATGGGCCCGGAGTACGGCCTCACGCCCGCCGACAAGTTCCTGCTGACGTCGGTGGTCACGCTGGTCGGCGCGGTGGTCCGGGTGCCGTACACCTTCGCCGTGGCCGTCTTCGGCGGGCGTAACTGGACGATCATCTCGGCGAGCCTGCTGCTGATCCCGACCGTCGCCGCGTTCGTGGTGATGGAGCCGGGGACGTCGTACTCCACCTTCCTCCTGGTGGGCCTGCTGGCCGGCATCGGCGGCGGCAACTTCGCCTCCTCCATGACCAACATCAACGCCTTCTTCCCGCTCAGGAAGAAGGGCTGGGCGCTCGGCCTCAACGCGGGCGGCGGCAACATCGGCGTCCCCGTCATCCAGCTGGTCGCCCTCGCCGTCATCGGCGCGAGCGGCGGCCCGCGCGTGCTGCTCGGCATCTACATCCCGCTGATCGTCGTGGCCGCCGTACTCGCCGCGCTGTTCATGGACAACCTGTCCTCGGTGAAGAACGACACCGGCGCGGCCAAGGACGCCGCCCGGGACGCCCACACCTGGATCATGTCCGTGCTCTACATCGGCACCTTCGGCTCCTTCATCGGCTACAGCTTCGCCTTCGGCCAGGTGCTGACGAACGGGTTCGGCCGGACGCCCCTCCAGGCCGCGTACCTCACCTTCATCGGCCCGCTGCTCGGTTCCCTCATCCGCCCCCTCGGCGGCTGGCTCGCCGACCGCTACGGCGGCGCCCGCATCACCCTGTGGAACTACGTCGGCATGGCCGCCGCGACCGCCGTGCTCATCGTCGCCGGCATGCAGAAGTCGCTGCCGCTGTTCGTGTCCGTCTTCGTCGTCCTGTTCGTGCTCAGCGGGCTCGGCAACGGCTCGACGTTCAAGATGATCCCCGGCATCTTCCAGGCCAAGGCGCTGGCCAAGGGCCTGGAGGGCGAGGCGGCGGTCGCCCACGGCCGACGGCTGTCCGGCGCGTCCATGGGCCTCATCGGCGCGGTCGGCGCCCTCGGCGGCGTCGGCATCAACCTGGCCTTCCGCCAGTCCTTCCTCTCCTACGGCTCCGGCACGGGCGCGTTCGTCGCCTTCCTCGCCTACTACGGTGTCTGCTTCGCGGTCACCTGGGCCGTATACCTTCGTCGTACGGCGGCGCGGGTCCCGGCCACGGCCGCCGCGTCGGAGGCGAAGGCCCAGCTCAACTATGCCGAGGTGTGACGTAACACCGGTGACATCGAGCCGAACCGAGCCTGTCACGCGTCGTTGACAGGCTCGATCGGCGTGCCGGTCAGCTAGGAGAGCCCATGTACGACGAAGAGCAGCACCCCGAGCACGGCCCCCTCGCCGGGTTCACCGTGGGCGTCACCGCCGCGCGCCGGGCCGAGGAGCTGGGCGCCCTGCTCCAGCGGCGCGGCGCCACCGTTGTGCACGCCCCCGCCCTGCGGATCGTGCCGCTCGCGGACGACGGCGAACTGCTCGCCGCCACGAAGGAGCTCATCGACCAGGTGCCGGACGTCGTGGTCGCCACCACGGCGATCGGCTTCCGCGGCTGGGTCGAGGCCGCCGACGGCTGGGGCCTGGGCGAACAGTTGCTGGGCCGGCTGCGCGGGGTCCGCCTGCTGGCCCGCGGCCCCAAGGTGAAGGGCGCGATCCGCGCGGCGGGACTCACCGAGGAATGGTCGCCCACCTCGGAATCCCTGGCCGAGGTGCTCGACCGCCTCCTGGAGGAGGGCGTCGAGGGCGACCGCGTCGCCGTACAGCTCCACGGCGAGCCCCTGCCCGGCTTCGTGGAGTCGCTGCGGGCCGCCGGGGCGGAAGTGGTGCCCGTCCCGGTCTACCGCTGGATGCCCCCCGAGGACCTCAGCCCGCTCGACCGCCTCCTGGACGCGGCCGTCACCCGTGGCGTGGACGCCCTCACCTTCACCAGCGCCCCCGCCGCGGCCTCCCTCCTGTCCCGCGCCGAGGACCGCGGCCTGCTGGACGACCTGCTGGCCGCCCTGGCCCACGACGTCCTGCCGGCCTGTGTGGGACCGGTCACCGCGATCCCCCTCCAGGCCCGCGGGGTGGACACGGTCCAGCCGGAACGCTTCCGCCTCGGCCCGCTGGTCCAGCTCCTGTGCCAGGAACTCCCGGCCCGCGCCCGTTCCCTGCCCGTCGCCGGGCACCGGATGGAGATCCGCGGCCACGCGGTCCTGGTCGACGGCGACCTCAAGCCGGTCCCCCCGGCCGGCATGTCCCTCCTGCGCGCCCTGGCCCGCCGCCCCGGCTGGGTCGTCCCCCGCGCCGACCTCCTGCGCGCGCTGCCGGGCGCGGGCCGCGACGAACACGCCGTCGAGACGGCGATGGCCCGCCTCCGCACGGCCCTCGGCACACCGAAGCTGATCCAGACGGTGGTGAAGCGGGGCTACCGCCTGGCCCTGGACCCGGCGGCGGACGCGAAGTACGCGGACGCGTGAGGGGTCGCGCCGCTCAGCCGACGCCGGCCGCTCCCTGACCGCCCACCTCGAACCACAGCAGTTTCCCCGCGCCCCGGTCCAGCGGGCTGTCCGCCAGGGACAGGCCGCCCCAGGAGTCGGCGTACTCCTGCACGAGGTGCAGTCCGCGCCCTGCCTCGGCGTCCACCGGAGCCGCCGGAACACGGTCCCAGGGGGGGATCCCCGAAAGGCGCCGGGACGCGCGGGTGGCTGTCCCAGACGCCGACCCGCAGCCGGCCGTCCGCGACGGCGGTGACCCGGAGGGAGGCGGGGCCGGCGGTGTGCCGGTAGGCGTTGCCGACCAGCTCGGACGTCAGCAGTTCGACGGCGTCGAGGACTTCGTGTCTGCCGTGCCCGTTCAGCACGGCCCGTACGGTCATGCGTGCGACGCGTGCCGCGCGGGGATCATGCGGCAGCCGAAGGGCGTACACCCAGGTGTCGGGCAGGGATACGGTGCCCATGAAGACCTCCGGTGAGAGAAGGGAACGGGCTCGCTCAACTGGTCACGCCGGGCGGTGGCTCTGCCTGGGGAGGTGCGCTTCCGGCTTATGGGCGCGGTGAGTTGAGGAGTACGTCGTAACCGTAGGGCAGATGGTTAGATGCATCTAACGAAACTGGCTAGATGCGTCCATGCTTCACTCGTGTGAGGGAGCGCAACGCCGCTTCGCGGCCGGGAAGGAGACGTCGTGCCGCCCACCAACAGCCCTACGCTGCGGCAGCGAAGGCTGGGTGCAGAGCTGCGAAAACTGCGGGAGCGGGCGGGACTCACCGCCACCGGTGCCGCCGAACTGCTCGGCGTCAACCAATCGCGTGTCAGCATGATCGAAACCGGCCGCACGCCCATCAGCGCGGACCGGCTGCGCTCCATGGCGCACGTCTACGACTGCTCGGACGAAGCCCTCATCGACGCCCTCGCCGCGATGACGGGACGACGCGCCCGTGGCTGGTGGGAGGAGTACCGCGACCACCTGCCGGCCGCACTGGTCGACCTGGCCGAACTGGAACACCACGCCTCCGGGTTGCGGGTGGCACTTGTGATCCATATCCCGGCACTTCTGCAGACCACCGATCACGCCCGCGCCATCTTGCAGTCGGCAGCCCCGCCGATGCGGCAGTACGAGATCGAACACCGTCTCACACACCGCATGAAGCGGCAGGGCGTGCTGCACAGGACGGATCCCCCGCCATACACGGCGATCATCCACGAATCGGCGCTCCGCATGAACTTCGGTGGCCCGGCCGTAGCCCGGGGGCAGCTCAAGCACCTGCTCGACATGAGCGAACTCCCGCACGTCACCGTGCGCGTCATCACCTTCGGAGCGGACGACTTCCCGACCACCGGCCAGCCCTTCGACTATGTCGAGGGCCCCGTCCCACAGCTCGACACCGTTCAGCTGGACTCGCATCACGGCGCCTGTGAATTCATCGACGCCGAGGCTCCGCTGAACAAGTACCGGGCTGTGCTGAACCGGATGGAGTCCTGCGCGCTCAATCCCGCCGAGACGCGTGACTTCATCCATCACCGCATCCAGAACCTGTAAGGAGAAACCATGCCGACCCTCCACTGGCGGAAGTCCACCTACAGCTCCGACGGATCGAACTGCGTGGAGATAGCCACCACCCCCACCGCCATCCACATCCGCGACTCCAAAACCCCCACCGACCGCCACCTCACCCTCGCTCCCTCCACCTGGGTGGAGTTCCTGCCGTACGCGACGCAAGCCGAATCCTCGGCCGCTTCGCGCTGACGGTTTCCAGAAGCGGAAACCAGGGACCCTTGCCGAGCGCCCCACTCGGTGGAGACGATCAGTCGTGATAGTCGTCCCACAGACGCACTGATCAGGAAGGCTGTCCGTGACAACCTCATCTAGCCGTTCCCTGACGGACTACCTTCGATTCGAGCTGTCCTGGGGATACCGACGGAACATGACCGTCGGCGAGGAGTTCTTCATCCTCGACATCACGGAGCGAGACAACCCGATCCCTGACGCGCCCGACTTCTGGATGTTCGACGACAGGGCGGTCGGCGTGATGGCGTACGACGGTACCGGGAAGTACCTGGGAAGTGAATTCCTGAGCGACGAAGACCGGCTGGCTGACTTCCGGTACTACCGGAACACCGCGCTCGCGCATGCCGTACCGTTCACGGACTGGTGGGCACAGCACGCAGAGTGAACAGAGCTGAGCTCGGATCCGCGCTGCGGGCGCTACGGCAGGCATCCAGCAAGGAGGCCAGAGCCATCGCCCGCAGCGCGGCCATGTCCGCTTCGAAGCTGTCGAAGATCGAGAACGGCAGTGTCATGCCGAGCGTCGTGGACGTGGAGCACATCCTCACCGCCATAGGGGTGTCCGAAGACGTAAAGGCCGAGTACATGTCGGTTGCTCGGGCAGCAGCGACCGAGGCGACGGCATGGCGCCTTTACCGGCGGCTCGGGTATCACCGGAAACAGCAGCAGATCCAGGCGATCGAGTCCCGCACGACGCTGCTCCGGCTCTTTCAGCCGACGCTGGTCCCCGGCCTGTTGCAGACGCCGGAATACGTGCGGGCAGTACTCGGACGCAAGCAGCTCACCCCGGACCAACTGGCGCGTGCAGTGGGGGCACGCCTGGCACGACAGAGCATCCTGTACGAGCCGGGAAGGCAACTGCGTTTCATCGTCACGGAGTCCGTGCTGCGGTGGCGAATCCTCTCGCCTCTGATGATGGCCGGGCAACTCGACAGGCTGATCTCGGTCTCCCGGCTCCCAGGGGTCGACCTCCGAGTTGTGCCGTTGTCCGCGCGACAGACCGACTTCGCCAATCACTCCTTCTCCATCAAGGACGATCGCATGGTGACGGTTGAAACCGTCCATGCGGAGCTGGCAGTGACCGATCCGCGAGACGTTGCTCTCTACATCGATAAGTTCGAGGGATTCACAGCGGTCGCACTTTCCGGCGATGCCATGCACGGCATGCTGGAAAGCATCCGGGACGAGTTCTTGCGAGAACAGGAAACCAGCTAGGCCGGCGCACCTGATCTGTCGAATATGGACCGCGAAGAGCGGCTCATCGGCCGCCATCACGATCAGGAGGCACGCTGATGCAGAACGGAATCGATCTGTACGCCCTCGACATCAACGCCGTGGACTTCGTCCAGGCGTGCGGCGGGCCCTGCACCGAAGGGTGCGTGGTGCTCGCCCGTATCGGAGAGGGCGCCTGGGCCCTCGGTGACAGCAAGCGGCCGGAGCTGGAGCCGTTGCGGTTCACCTCGGCGGAGCTGGAGGCGGCCGGCATCGACCCGGCGCGCTTCGGCCTCGGCGTCTGATCCCCTCCGTCGGCCGGGCCGCTCTGCGTCCGGCCCGGCCGGCGCTTCTGGCAACGGGAACGGCTGATGCACCACCACGGCTATCTCTGGACCGGTCCGAAGGAGCGCTTCGACACCGAGGCCCTACGGCGGCCCCCGCATCCGGAACCCCCTCCGCCGCCGGGCCCCGAGGACCCGGCGGCAGAGCGGCTGTTCCGGCGCTACCGTGACGTCGCGAGCGAGTTCCCCCTCGTGGATCTGCCGCCGCTGGAAACGGCGTACTGGCTCGTCAAGCCGCGTTCGCTGATCCGTGGCAGCTGGGACGAGGCCACGGACGCGGCGGTCTGGCTGGGGGAACGGCTCGCCGAGTTCGCACCCCGGTTCGCCAACGGCTGGGAGCGTGACAGCGGCCGGCTGGCCGCCCTGGTCGATTCCGCCGTCGAGCGGCTGCGCTCCGGTGGGGACGTGTCGGTCGGGGCCTACCTGGAGCACCCCTCGTTCCTGTCGCTGGCCGTCGTGACCTGTTCCCCGAACCTCGGTCTCCGCCACCTCCCCTGCCCCGCGGCGCCGGGAGCGGCGCAAGCCTCTGGAACTCCTCAAGTTGTTTGAAGAGGGCGGCTCACGGCGGTCACCCTGGTGCGTATGAAGGGATTCGCGGGGTTCGGCAAGAAGCAGGATCTGGTGTTGGTCATCCGGGACTCCGACCTGGTCGCGGCGGCGCTGCGGGAGGCGTTGGACGGAGCCCCGGAGGAGGAGCGGGCGGGGCTGGAGCGGGCGGTCGCGCTCGTCGGGGCCACCGCCGGCGCCAGTGAGGGACGGCTGCGGGCCGACTGGGTCCGCGCCAGGCTGGCCGACGTCGGGTTCACCGGGGACCTCGCCTCCGTCGCCGCCGTGAAGGCGCTGCGCCAGGCCGAGCCCGGTCTGAGCCTGCTGGCGGCGGTGCAGTTGCAGAAGGACGCCGTGGCCCACCAGGAGTAGGGGCTTCCGGTCAGCCGGCCGGGGTCGCCTCCGGGACCGGGGGGCGCTCGGCCGGCGGTGCCGCCACCCCGCCCGTGCGGCGGAGCTTCTGCCAGCGCAGTCGGCCGCCGGTGAGGGCGGTGATCCAGGACTGGAGCAGGACGACGTACATCAGTTGGCGGTAGAGCAGCTGTTGGAGGGGGAGGGTGAGGAGCGGGGTGAGGGGTTCGCGGTCCAGGTGGAAGGCGTACGCCGCGCAGAGCGCCTGCACGGCCAGGACCGCGCACCAGGCCAGGATCGTCTTGCCCGTCGGGCCGAAGACCAGGCCGTAGACCAGGAAGAGGTCGATCAGGGGGGCGAGGAGCGGGGCCACGACCATGAAGAGCGAGACGAGGGGCAGGCCCACACGGCCGAAGCGGCCCGACGGGCCCCGGTCGAACAGCGCGCGGCGGTGCTTCCAGATGGCCTGCATGGTGCCGTACGACCAGCGGTAGCGCTGGGACCACAGCTGCTGGACCGACTCGGGCGCCTCCGTCCAGGCGCGGGCCTTCTCGGCGTACACCACGCGCCAGCCGTCGCGGTGCAGGGCCATCGTGACGTCGGTGTCCTCGGCGAGCGTGTCGTCGCTCATGCCGCCGACCCGGCGCAGGGCCGAGCGGCGGAACGCCCCGACCGCACCCGGGATCGTCGGCATGCAGCGCAGGATGTCGTACATGCGGCGGTCGAGGTTGAAGCCCATCACGTACTCGATGTGCTGCCACGCGCCGATGAGCCGGTTCTTGTTGCCGACCTTGGCGTTGCCGGCGACGGCGCCGACGCGCGGGTCGGCGAAGGGCTGGACGAGTTCGCGGACGGTGGCCGGTTCGAAGACGGTGTCGCCGTCCATCATCACGACCAGCTCGTGACGGGCGTTCGCCAGACCCCGGTTGAGCGCGGCCGGCTTGCCCGCGTTGGCCTGGCGGATCACCCGTACGTCCGGCAGGTCCAGCGCCTCGACGATGTCGGCCGTGCCGTCCGCCGAGCCGTCGTCGATGACCAGCACTTCGATGGGGTGCTCGCTGCGCATGAGCGAACGGACCGTGTTCTCGATGCACTTGGCCTCGTTGTACGCCGGCACCAGCACCGACACCGGCTCGGTGACCGGCTCCCCGCCCCAGCGGAAACCGGGGCGCCGGGTGCGGCGGGCGTGCGCGCCGGACAGCAGCAGCATCAGGCCGAAGCGGGCGAAGACGAGGCAGCCGACGACGGCGAGACCGGCGACGAGGACCGTGGTGATGTCGTCGGACGCCTTCACCAGGAAGATCCAGGCCCTCCCCTTCCACAGGTCGAGGCCGGTGACCGGAGTGTCGGCGCTCGGGGCCCGCAGCGCTCCGGTGAGGGTCTGGAAGGTGTAGCCCTGCTGCTGGAGCCGGGGCAGGAGACGGTCGAGCGCCTGGACGGTCTGGTGCCGGTCGCCGCCCGAGTCGTGCATGAGGACGACCGCGCCCCGGCCGCCGTGGGGCGTGGCGTTGCGGATGATCCGCCCGACGCCCGGCTTGCGCCAGTCCTCGCTGTCGGTGTCGTCCACGACCGTGAGGTAGCCCCGGCTGCCGATGTACCGCGTCACCGGCCAGGACCGGTTGTCGATGGCGTCGGCGGAGGAGGAGTACGGCGGCCGGAACAGCGAGCTGCGGATACCGGCCGCCCCGGCGAGCGCCAGCTGGTTCTGCGACAGCTCCCAGTCGATGCGCTTCGTGGAGTGGTACGACAGGTCGGGGTGGCCGAAGGTGTGCAGGCCGACCTCGTGGCCCTCGGCGACCATGCGCCGGACCAGCTCGGGGTGGCGGGAGGTCATGGTGCCGGTGACGAAGAAGACCGCGTGCGCGTGGTGCTTCTTCAGCACGTCGAGCACCTTCGGGGTCCAGGTCGGGTCGGGGCCGTCGTCGAAGGTGAGGACGATGCGGTGGTCGGGTATGCGCAGGCTGTCGCTGCGACCGTCGCGCGTGTCGATGACCGGGCCGCCGTCCAGGATGCGCTGCGGAACCCTGTCGTGCGCCGCGGAGGGCCGGATGCGGTGGTCGGCGAGGATCTCGTTGTGCACGTAGCCGCGCAGCATGAGCATCGCCAGGGTCGCCACCAGGACCAGGAGGGGGAGCAGGTAGCGCAGCGGCAGCCGGGTACGGCGGCGGGGGTGTGAGGCCATCTGGGGGTGTTCCGCCTGGTCGTCAGAGGGAGAGCTTGGGGTGCGGGCGCCGGGTGTGACCGGGCGGGGTGTGGGTACGGCCCGACGGGGTCGGCGTGGGTGCCGGAGCCGTGGCGGTGGCGGTGCCGGTGGCGGACGGTGCCGGGGACACGTCGGTGGCCGGGGCCGACGGGGTCGGCGAACCGGTGGTGCCGGCGTCGGCGGCGGGCGCGGAGGCGGTGCCGCCGTCCGGCCCGGTGGACGCGGAGGCGTCGGCGCCGGCGGGCGCTCCGCTGCCCGGTACGGCCGTGCCGCCCGCCTCTGCGCCGACGACGGGTGCGGTCACCGTGCCGGCTCCCGGCGGGGTCGGGGTCGTGGAGACGCTGGGCAGCGGCGAGGTGTGCACCTTGCCGGCCGGCTTGTCCTCGTGCTGGCCCGGCACCGGCAGCCAGGGGGCGGCGGAGTTGCCGGACAGCAGGGTGGCGACGATGACGGCGGCGTAACCGGCACACGCGACGGCCACGGCCACGCCGAGCCGACGGAACCGGCGGCTGCGACGGCCCGACTCGTCCACGAAGACCGGCCCGTCCGAGCCACGGGTGTCGCGTACGGCCGACTCCGCGCCCACAGCGCCGAGTTGTACGTCACCCAGCTCGATGGTCTCGTCCTGCGGGGCGGAAGCGGGGGCGGGGGCGGGGGCGGGGGAAGGTGCCGGGGCGTCTGCGGCGCCGTCGGAGGTCTCGGAGGGCTCCTTCACTGCGGCGGGGTCGACCTGGTCGGCCGGCTCGGCGGGCATGCCGGGTCCAGCGGCGACGGGCTCGGCAGACTCGGCGGACGCACCCGGTCCGGCCGGGTCGGCGGTCTTGCCGGCTTCGGCGGACTCCGCCGACGTGCCGGGCTCGACGGGTTCCGCGGGCTCGGCCGCTTCAGCGGGCCGCTCCGCTTCGGCGGACGCCTCGGATTCGGCGCGCGCCTCGGTCCCGGCGGGCTGCCCGGGTTCGGCGGAGTCGCCCGGCTCACCGAGCCCGGCGGACCCAGCCGACTCGGCCACCGTCTCAACAGCCTCCGAAGCCTCGCCGGACTCGACGGCAACGTCGGCACCAGAGTTCGCGACAGCCCTCGAAACGTCACCACCGGCATCGGCACCGGCGCCGGAGTCGGCGACAGCCCCCGCGTCCGAATTCATCCGCTCGTCGCCCCCGCCCACCGGCTCACCGCGCCCCGTGGACGCCACCTCTCGCCCCTCAGGTTGGGCGTCTTCAGGACACTTTTTCACGCGCGTTCATCCCCCCACGGGACAGTTCCGGGCGCGCTCACGATCCGGGCACCCGTCGACCGGACCAGGCCCCCACCCGGCCCGAGCGCCCCCACTACCACCCTGTGCCCGGGCCAAGAATGTAACGCACGCGAAGGGGTGCTGCGCGCCGGGCCGGCACGGGCGCCCGCCCGTCGCCACCCGTCACACGCCGTTCATCACCTCTTCATCCATGGCGGGAATCCATCCATCGACGGGCCGCCGCAGCCACCCCTCCACCCGTGCGATCTCGGCCACCGCCTTCCGCAGCGCGGTCAACCCGGGATGTACCAGGCCCTTCCGCCAGACCAGGGAGACGGGCGACAGCGGGACGGGGTCGACGAGGGGCCGTCGTACCGTCCCGGGCATGGGCGGGAAGTCCACGACGGCCAGCACCGGATTGCGGGTCTTCGCCATGATGCGGCCGAACTCCTCGTCACCGACGGCCAGGGGGGACGGCGGGGCGAGCCGGACGGCGCGGTCCTGGAAGAGGCGCCGGGCCAGGTCGGTCCACTCCCGGGTGCGCGGGTTGCCGGCACCGGCGTACACCGTCTCGCCGGCCAAAGCCGACAGCGGCACCCGCGCCGACGCGGCCAGCGGATGGTCCTCGGGCAGCACGACGGCCATCGGCTCGTACCGCACCGGCCGCTGCTCCAGACCGGAACGGAGCGCCGGGTCGAGGCCGGCGAACCGGCCGAAGGAGACGTCCAGACGGCCGGCGAGCAACTCCGCGGCGGCTCCGGTGAGGCCGCTCTCGTAGCGGGCCATCAGCTCGCAGTCGGGGGCGAGTTCGCGGGCCCGGTGCAGTACGCGGCGGCCGGTGGCCAGGCCCGGTGAGTTGAGGTCGACCAGCAGCGGGCGGGCCTGGCCGGCGGAGAACGCGGCGAGCAGGTCGTCCTGGGCGGCGAGGACCCGGCGCGCGTGCGGCAGCAGGCGTTCGCCGTCCCGGGTCAGCGTGACCTGCCGGGTGGTCCGTACGAACAGCTCGGCGCCCAGCTCCCGTTCCAGCCGCCGTACGTCCCGGCTGAGCGCCTGCTGGGCGACGTACAGCCGGGCCGCCGCCCGGGTGAAGTGCAGTTCCTCGGCGACGGCGACGAAGGCACGCAGCAGGCGGGGGTCTATGGGGGCGGCGGGGGCGGACATGGCGGCGAATTTACAACGAGAGCGCGTGGATCGGGTCGCGGAAGGTGTTGGACCTGCTGATCCACTCCGGGCGACTGTTGGGCCATGCCCCAAGAGACCACCCAAGACGCTCAGGACAGCCGAATAGACGGCGAGGGAGGTCAGGCCGGCGGATACCGCCGCTTGTTCCGTCTCCCCGGCACCCGTGCCTTCACCGCCGGCAACCTCCTCGCCCGCCTGCCGATGGGCATGTTCAGCGTGAGCGCGGTCGTGATGATCGCCGGTTCCCGTGGCTCGTACGCCCTCGCCGGTGCCGTCACCGCGACGGGGCTCGCGGCGACCGCGCTGGCCGGCCCCTGGCTCGCCCGGCTGGTCGACCGGCACGGGCAGGCCCGGGTCGCGCTGCCGGCCACGGTCGTGTCCGTGCTGGGCAGCCTCGCGCTGCTGCTGTGCGTCCGCTACGACGCCCCGGACTGGACCCTGTTCGCCGCCTACGCCGGCACCGCGGCCACCCCCAACACCGGCGGCCTGTCCCGCGCCCGCTGGGCCCATCTGCTGCGGGACGAGCCCGGGGCGCTGCACACCGCGAACGCGTTCGAGCAGGCCGCGGACGAGCTGTGCTTCATGCTCGGGCCGGTGCTCGCGTCCTTCCTGACCGGCACGTTCTTCCCGGAGGCGGGCACGCTCACCGGGGCGCTGCTGCTGCTCGCCGGCATGCTGCTGTTCCTCGCCCAGCGGGCGACCGAGCCGCCGCCGACGCCCCGCTCGCAGGGGCCCTCGCCGCTGCGCAGCCCGGGTGTCCCGCCCCTGCTGGCCTGCTTCACCGCGACCGGCGCCGTGTTCGGTTCCATGGAGGTCGTCACGATCGCCTACGCCGACGCGCAGGGGCACCGCGCGGCGGCCGGTGCCGTGCTCGCGCTCCAGGCGGCGGGCTCGTGCGCGGCGGGGCTGGTGTACGGGGCGCGGAAGCCGGCGGGGGTGCGCTTCTCCTGGTGTCTGGCGGCCATGGCCGGGCTCATGACGCTGCCCTGGCTCGCGGCCACCACCCGGTCCCTGCCGGCGCTGGCGGGTGCGCTGCTGGTGGCAGGGATGGCGACGGCGCCGACCATGGTGACGGCGATGACGCTGGTGCAGCGGCGCACCCCGGGCGACCGGCTCAACGAGGGGATGAGCCTGATGGTGACGGGGTTGCTCGCCGGTATCGCGTGCGGTTCGGCGACGGGCGGCTGGGCGGCGGAACACCTCTCCCCCACCACCGCGTACGCCGTACCGGTGGCCGCCGCCGCCCTCGCCCTCGGCGTGGCCACGCTCACCCGCGCCGACAGGGCCACCCCATGACAGAGGCCCCGCCGCTCGGAAGCGACGGGGCCTTTGCCCACATGGGGTCGACCCCCGAAGGGGCCTCGTGGAGATGGCGGGAATCGAACCCGCGTCCAACGGTGCGGAATCAGGGCTTCTCCGTGTGCAGTCCGCTGCGATTTTCTCGGCCCCGGAGATCACGCGGACAAGTCTCCGACGGGCTCAGTCACTGTTTGATTTCCCTCTACACCCCGTGACCGGGTCTAGAGGTTTAGTTCCCTAGCTGATGCCAGGATCCGGGTCGGGAACAGCCCCGGGCTGACACTTCGCAAGTCGCTACTTAGGCAGCGAGGGCGAAGGAATCGCGCTTGGTGTTGGCGATTATTTTTTGCGACATATGGTTTACGAGATCATTGCCGCTTCCTCGACACGCTTCCCCTGCTTCGACAGCCGCTGTCGAAACCGATCATCCCCATGTTGCTGTGTTTAATTAACAACAGTTCAATCCCTCCCGGAGGAGGGTTCGCGCACCCTCTGTGGAGTGCGCTGCCATCGTACGTGACCAACGCCCGACGATGCCAGCCTATTCCCGTCGGCCCGTCGGCCCGTCGGCCCGTCGGCCCGTCGGCCGGTCGGCCGGCTAGACGCCGCGCTGCCTGCGCTTCGCCGCCGCGATGGCCCGGTCCGCCTCCCGCCGGTCCTGATGCTCCCGCAGCGTCTGCCGCTTGTCGTACTCCTTCTTGCCCCGCGCGAGCGCGATCTCGGCCTTCGCCCGGCCGTCCTTGAAGTAGATGGCGAGGGGCACGATCGTGTGTCCCGTCTCCTGGGACTTCGACTCCAGCTTGTCGATCTCCTCGCGGTGCAGGAGCAGCTTGCGCTTGCGGCGCGCGGAGTGGTTGGTCCAGCTGCCCTGGTGATACTCGGGGATGTGGGCGTTGTGCAGCCACGCCTCGCCCCGGTCGATCTGGACGAAGCCGTCGGTCAGCGAGGTCCGTCCCTCGCGCAGCGACTTGACCTCCGTGCCGCTGAGCACGAGCCCGGCCTCGTAGGTGTCGATGATCGCGTAGTCGTGCCGGGCCTTCTTGTTCTGGGCGACGATCTTGCGCTTGCCGCCCTTCTCGCCGTCCCTGCCTTTGGCGGCCCCGCCGCCCTGCTTGGGCTGGGACTCCTTCGGTACGTACATTCCCTTGTTCATAGTGCCCACCATTTTCGCACCACACAGGGGGTGTGCGTACAGCCGATTACGGCTGGCTACGAGGGGTCGCCCAGCCCGGTGAGGACGGTCCGCGCCCGGGACAGGGCCTGCCCCGGCCCCGCCTCCAGGTCGGGGGTGATGCCCCGGCCGTCCACGGTGCGGCCGGAGGGGGTGCGGTAGTGGCCGACGGTCAGCTCGGCCACCGAGCCGTCGGGCAGCTCGGTCGGCATCTGGATCGAGCCCTTGCCGAAGGTGCGGGAGCCGATCACCACCGCGCGGCCCCGGTCCTGGAGGGCGCCGGTGAGCAGCTCGGCCGCGCTCATGGTGCCGCCGTCGACGAGGACGACCAGGGGACGGGTGGTGTCGCCCCCGGAGGCGGCGTGCAGGGCGCGCTGGGCGCCGTCGACGTCGTAGGTGGCGACCAGGCCGCCGTCCAGGAAGGCGGAGGCGGTGTCCACGGCCTCGGTGACCAGGCCGCCGGAGTTGCCCCGCAGGTCCAGCACGGTCCGGCCGTCGGCGGGGGCGGCGCGCAGCGCCTCGCGGACCGCGTCGGCCGAACCCTTGGTGAACGCGGCGATCTTGAGCACGGTGACGCCGTCGGACAGCCGGCGCACGGTCACGGAGTCGGTGGACAGCCGGGCCCGGTGCAGGGTCTCGGTCCACGCGCGCGTGCCGCGCTCCAGACCGAGGGTGACCGTCGTACCGGCCGGGCCGTCATCGCTGTCGCCGCGCAGCGCGTCGCCGCGGAGCCGGGCGACCACCTCGGTCACCGGCCACCCCTCGACCTTCTTCCCGTCGACGCTGCGCAACCGGTCGCCCGCCCGGATCCCGGCGTCGGCGGCGGGCGAGCCGGACCGCACCCGGGTGACCTCGATCCCGCCGTCCGCCTCCTGCCGCGCCCACAGGCCGACACCGGTGTACCGGCCGTCGAGCGCGTCCTGGAACTCCTCGTACTCGCCCTCGGAGTAGACCGCGGCCCAGCGGTCCCCGCTGCGGCTGACGGCCCTTTCCGCCGCCTCCATCGGGGACTTGCCGTCGGCCAGCGCCTCCGCGGCGGCCCTCTCGACGGCCTCGTGCCGGGCCGCCGGGCCGGCGGCGGCCTTCCGCGCGGGAGGGTCGGATTCCGGGAAGGAACCGGTGGCGGCACCGGCGATCAGCACACCGGCGAAGACCAATGTCAGGGTGGCCCCACGGCGGACGCGGCGGGGCTGACAGAACGGGTCATGGCCTGACATGGCGGCGAGTCTAGGGCAACGCGAAGGGGCCGTACGGCCGGATGCCCGTACGACCCCGTTGGCGTGCGTCACACCTTCAGATACTTGCGCAGCGCGAAGAACGCGGCGAGCGACGGCATCAGGACACTGGTGGCGAGGATCAGCGGCAGCTTGGTCAACACCGCGTCCCAGCCCACGAAGTTGATGAGCGTGAGCTTGTGGGACAGCTCCATGCCGTGGTCGATGGTGAAGTACCGGCCGACGACGAGCGCCACGCAGGCGAGGCCGCCGCCGATGAGTCCGGCGACCGCGGCCTCGGCGATGAACGGCGCCTGGATGTAGAAGCCCGAGGCACCGACCAGGCGCATGATCCCGGTTTCCCGCCGTCGGCTGAACGCCGAGACGCGCACGGTGTTGACGATCAGCAGGAGCGCGACGATCAGCATCATCGCCATCACGCCGAGCGCGCCCCGGTTCATCAGGTTCAGCAGCTGGAAGAGGTTGTCCAGGATGCCCTTCTGGTCCTGCACCGACTGCACGCCGTCCCGCCCGTTGAACGCGGACGCGATCACCTGGTACTTCTGCGGGTCCTTGAGCTTGATCCGGTACGACTCCTGCATCTGGTCCGGCGTCAGCGAGCCGGCCAGCGGGGAGTTGCCGAACTGCTCCTTGTAGTGCTTGTACGCCTCGTCCTGCGACTCGTAGGTCACCTTCTCGACGACCGGCATCTTGTCCAGGTCCACGAGGATCTGCTTCTTCTGGTCCTCGGTGACCGCGCCCTTGGCGCAGTGGACGTCGTTCTCCGCGTCGTGCTTGTTGCACAGGAAGATCGAGACGTTGACCTTGTCGTACCAGTAGCCCTTCATGGTGCTCACCTGGTCGCTCATCAGCAGCGAGCCGCCGAACAGGGCCAGGGACAGGGCGACGGAGACGATGACGGCGAAGGTCATCGTCAGATTGCGGCGGAGACCGACACCGATCTCCGACAGGACGAACTGGGCGCGCATGGCGGGTTCTTCAGGCCTTTCCGGAACTGGATGCTGGTGCGGTCAGTGCTGGTAGCCGTAGACGCCGCGGGCCTGGTCGCGGACGAGGCGGCCCTTCTCCAGCTCGATGACGCGCTTGCGCATCTGGTCCACGATGTTCTGGTCGTGCGTCGCCATGATGACGGTGGTGCCCGTCCGGTTGATGCGGTCGAGCAGCTTCATGATGCCGACGGAGGTCTGCGGGTCGAGGTTGCCGGTGGGCTCGTCGGCGATGAGCAGCTTCGGCCGGTTGACGAACGCGCGCGCGATGGCGACGCGCTGCTGCTCACCACCGGACAGCTCACCGGGCCTGCGGTCCTCCTTGCCGCCGAGCCCGACGAGATCGAGCACCTGCGGCACGGACTTGCGGATCTCGCCACGGGACTTGCCGATGACCTCCTGGGCGAAGGCCACGTTCTCGGCGACCGTCTTGTTCGGCAGCAGCCGGAAGTCCTGGAAGACCGTGCCCAGCTGGCGGCGCATCTGCGGCACCTTCCAGTTGGACAGGCGCGCGAGGTCCTTGCCCAGCACGTGCACCTGACCGTGGCTGCACCGCTCCTCGCGGAGGATGAGCCGCAGGAAGGTCGACTTTCCGGAGCCGGAGGACCCCACGAGGAAGACGAACTCGCCCTTCTCCACCTCCAGGGAGACATCCCTGAGTGCGGGCCGGGTCTGCTTGGGGTAGACCTTGGAGACATTGTCGAATCGGATCACGGATGCACCACGGGTCGCCGGGGGTAGATGAGCGTGACCATACGCGAACCGGGTGTGCAAGTGCAGTCGCGGGACGAGGTTGGGCAATACTTGTACGTTTTTGTACCGGCCGCTTCCCGCGCCCCCCTTCCCGGAGGCCCCGCGCACGCGCCGCGGGAACCTGGCACAGTGGAAGGGAGACGAAGGACGACGGGAACGCGGGGGAACGTTCTCGTCCCCGTGAGCGTTGTGCATGTGATGGCCGGTGCAAGGAGGGCGAGCGCATGACGTACGACCGGTTGGTGTGCGCGAACTGCGCGGCGCCCGTGAGCGAGGGCCGGTGCCCGGTGTGCCGTGCCAACCGCGAGCGACTGCAGCAGGAGGGCTTCTTCGGAGGCCTCGGCGGTGTGAACCCGATGGCGCTGATCGCGCTGCTGGCGGTACTGATCGCCGCGGTGGCACTGCTGGCGCACCAGACCGCCTGACCCGAAGCGCCGCAAGGGCCCGGAGCCGAGGCTCCGGGCCCTTGCGCGTGTGCCGTGCGTGACCTTGTGGCTACGGTCAGGCGGCGGCGCCGCGACCGCTCACCAGGCGCGGCAGGACGCGGAAGCCGATGCCGCCGGCGATCATCGTCGCGGCGCCGACGAGCAGGAACGCGGTCTGGCCGGCACCGGTCTCGGCGAGCTGCTTGTCGCCGCCCTGGGCCGAGGTGTCGGAGCCGGTGTCGGTCAGCGCCGAGGAGCCCTCGTCCTGCGGGACGTTGTTGTTGCCGCCGTCGGGGCCGGTGTGGTTGCCGCCGGTGGTGGAACCGCCGCCCGTGGAACCGCTGGTGCCGCTGTCGCCACCGTCGGTGGAACCGCTGGTGCCGCTGTCGCCACCGTCGGTGCCGTTGCCACCGCTGTTGCCGTTGCCACCCGAGTTGCCGTTGCCGCCGTCGGTGCCGTTGCCGCCACCGTTGCCGTTGCCACCCGAGTTGCCGTTGCCACCGTCGGCACTGTTGCCGCCCGAGTTGCCGTTGCCACCCGAGTTGCCATTGCCGCCGGAGTTGCCGTTGTCGCCGCCGGTGGAGGCGTCACCGCCGTTGCCGTTGCCGCCGGAGGTGCTGTCGCCACCGCCGATGGAGGCGTCACCGCCGATGGAGGCGTCACCGCCGATGGAGGCATCGCCACCGATGGAGGCGTCACCGCCGATGGAGGCGTCACCGCCCGTGGAGGCGTCACCGCCCGTGGCCGCGTCGCCACCCGTGGAGGCGTCGCCACCGCTGGCAGCCGCGCCGCCCGAGCCGTCGGTGCCGGCCGAGCCGGTGGTGGTGCCGCCGTCGGTGCAGATACCGACCGGGCAGCCGCCGCCACCGTCCGTGTTGCCGCCGTCGGCGCCCACACCGCTCACGCCGAGGCTGATCGGGCCCGCCTGGACATCGAGGTCCAGGGCGGAAGCCGCGCCGGCCGCCGTCAGCGACGCACCGGCCGCGATCACGGCGCCGGCGGCTATCCGCGCGACCCGGATCCGCGTCTTCTTCGTCATATGGTTGCTACCCCCAGTAGCTGTACGTCAATGAGGCTTCGCGTGGGGCGTGCCGTGATCGACGGAGGCAGCTGGTGACGAAGTGGCGTCAACTCGATCCCCCGGTTCACATGCGCCCCAAGAGTACGCATGCCGCGCCCCACCCTTCCGACTTTTCACAGCAACGTCAAGGCCGTTGCGGGCGCAATGTCCGGTGGGAGGGCGTTTGCGGAGAGCCGAAGCCTGTGAGTGTGATGCAAAACCCAGACAAACGAACAACTGCCGCCTCCCGGGCGGCAGTTGTCATGTCGACAAAGTTACTTCTCGTGCTGCTTGCGCCAGCGAATCCCGGCCTCCAGGAACCCGTCGATCTCGCCGTTGAACACGCCCTCCGGGTTGCCCACCTCGAACTCGGTGCGCAGGTCCTTGACCATCTGGTACGGGTGCAGCACGTACGAACGCATCTGGTTGCCCCAGGAGTTGCCGCCGTCGCCCTTGAGGGCGTCCATCTTGGCCTGCTCCTCCTGCCGGCGCCGCTCCAGCAGCTTGGCCTGGAGGACGTTCATCGCGGTGGCCTTGTTCTGGATCTGTGACCGCTCGTTCTGGCAGGAGACCACGATGCCGGTGGGCAGGTGCGTGATGCGGACCGCGGAGTCGGTCGTGTTGACGCCCTGGCCGCCGGGACCGGAGGACCGGTAGACGTCGATGCGCAGCTCGGACTCGTCGATCTCGACGTGGTCGGACTGCTCGACCACGGGCAGCACCTCGACACCGGCGAAGGAGGTCTGCCGGCGCCCCTGGTTGTCGAAGGGCGAGATGCGCACGAGGCGGTGCGTGCCCTGCTCGACGGAGAGGGTGCCGTAGGCGTACGGCGAGTGCACGGCGAAGGTGGTCGACTTGATGCCGGCCTCTTCGGCGTACGACGTCTCGATCAGCTCGGTCTTGTAGCCGTGCTGCTCGGCCCAGCGCAGGTACATGCGCTGGAGCTTCTCGGCGAAGTCGGCGGCGTCGACGCCACCGGCCTCGGCGCGGATGTTGACGAGCGCCTCACGGGCGTCGTACTCGCCGGACAGGAGGGTGCGGACCTCCATCTCGTCCAGCGCCTTCTTCACCGCGGTCAGCTCGGACTCGGCCTCGGCGCGGGTGTCCGGGTCGTTCTCCTCCTCGGCCATCTCGAAGAGGACCGCGAGGTCGTCGATCCGGCCGCGCAGCGCCTCCGCCTTCCTGACCTCGGCCTGGAGGTGGGAGAGCTTGCTGGTGATTTTCTGCGCCTCGTCCGGGTTGTCCCACAGGGACGGGGCCGCCGCCTGCTCCTCAAGCACGGCGATATCTGCCCTCAGCTTGTCGAGGTCCAGGACGGCCTCGATCGACTCCATGGTCGAGGAGAGGGACTTCAGCTCTTCGGATACATCGACGACTGCCACGCCTTCCAGCGTAACGGCTGTGGCAAGCGACCCCGGCCCGCCTCCCGGCCGACGGGGTCGGAGGCAGGCGGGCCGGGCCCCTGTCAGGGGGCCGACGTGCTGTGGGTGCCCGGGGCCGGCTGGTCGTCGTCCCCGCCGGAGGAGGCGAACCAGGCGCCGACGGCCACGGCGGCGGCCACCACCACCCCGGCCACCCCGAGGGTCACCCGGCGCCGCCGCACCGCGGCCTTGTGGCGGGCCGAGCCCGGCCGGGGCGCACCCGTGGCCCGGGGGGCCCGAGCGGTCCCGTGCGCGCCCCCCGCCAGCTCGTCCGGCCCCGGCACCCGCATCGAGGTGTGCGTGTCCCGGTTGGAGTCGGGCTTGGCCCCGGGGACCAGGGACACCGCCCCTCGCCGCCGTACCGGCTCACTCTGCGGAGCCGGCGGCACGGACTCCTCGGCGGCCTCCTCGGAGAGGTCGGGCTCGTCCACGTCCAGCGGCGGCATCCCGGCCAGCGTGGGCAACTGCTCGCGCAGCCGCGCCGCGAGCTCCGAGGCGCGCAGCCGGGAGGCCGGGGCCTTGGCCAGGCACTGCACCAGCAGCTGCCACAGCTCCTCGGGGATGCCGGGCAGCGGGACGACGGTCTCGGTGACGTGCCGTCGCAGGACCGCGCCCGGGTGGCCGCCGCCGAAGGGCGTGAAGCCGGCCAGCAGCTCGTACAGGACCGTGGCGAGCGCGTAGATGTCCACGGCGGCCCGGGGCGGCAGGCCCTCCACGATCTCCGGGGCCAGGTAGTCCGGCGTACCGATGATCTTCGTGGCGCGGGTCCGCCGGGGCGAGTCGATCAGCTTGGCGACGCCGAAGTCGGTGAGCAGGGCGGGGTGGGAGCCGCCCGGCCCGATCGGGCCCCGCATGTCGAGCAGGACGTTCTCTGGCTTGACGTCCCGGTGCACGACCCCGGCCGCGTGGGCCGCCGCCAGCGCGTCGGCGACGTCGGCGACGATCGCCACGGCCGCCTCGGGCGCGAGCCGCCGCTCCCGCTCCAGCCGGGTGCGCAGGTCGGTGCCGCGCACGAGGTCCATGACCAGGGCCAGGTCGTTGCCGTCGACCACCAGGTCGCGCACGGTGACGATGTGCGGGTGCTCCAGGCCGAGCAGCGCGGTGCGCTCCTGCACGAAGCGTCCGACGAGCTCCTGGTCGGAGGCGAGGTCCTCGCGCAGCAGCTTGATGGCGACGGGTCCGTCCGGTCCCTCGCCCAGCCACACCGTGCCGGCGCTCCCCCGCCCCAGGATCTGGTTCGCGGTGTACCGGCTGCCGATCTTCCGTGCCAAGACTGCTCCTACAGACGCGTGTTGTCGCCAAAACTACGCGTCCGACGAGCCAACCTTCACCGCGGAGGCGGAAATCACCCGGCAGATGTCGACAAATCTCCGAACCGGCGATCAGTTTCCGCTGCCGGAGCCGCCCAGATCCTTGATCCAGCCGCCCACCGTGCCGATCCAGTCGGTCATCTGGTCCCAGTAGCCCTTGCCGGTGCCGATCCAGTCCTGCAACGGGGTCAGCTCCCAGATCAGCCAGCTCGCCACGATCAGGATGACGATCGTGAACAGGCAGCCCTTCAGACAGCCCAGCCCGGGGATCTTCATCCGGTTGGCGCTGCGCTGCCGCGGCTCCCGGGGCTCCCGCGCGGGCCGCTGCGGCGCGGGCGGGGCGGGAGGCGCGTACCGCTGCGGCTGCTGGGGCTGCTGCGGCGGGGCGTACTGCTGGGGCTGCTGCTGCGGATAGCCGTACCCGGCGCCCTGCTGCCGGCCGCGCGGCTGCGGCTGCTGCGGGCGGCCCTGCGGGGCCGGGCGCGGCTGCTGCTGGGGCCGGGCCACCTGCCGCTGGGGACGGCGGCGCAACGGGTCCTCGTCCGGGTCCAGGTACTGGATCTGCGTCTGCTCGTTGCGGTCGCGGGCGGCCCGCAGCTGGGTCTGCCAGGGATGCTGCTGCTCGCCCTGCCCCTGCTGCCCCTGCTGGCCCTGTTGCTGGCCGTACGGCCCCTGCTGGCCCTGCGGGACGGGCGGCAGGACCGCCGTCGGGTCCGCCGCGCCCGTGTTCGGCAGTACGGCGGTGGGGTCGGCGGCACCGGCCGGGCCGCCGGTGTGCGGCAGCACGCTGGTCGCGGCATTCGGGTCGTACGCCCCCTGCGGCGCGTTCGTCGGCAGCACCTGGGTGGGGTCGGCGGCACCAGGCACGCCCGGGACGGCGGCCGGGGCCGGGTCCGGGGCGAGCAGCGCGCCGACGCCCTCGGCGGCGGCGATCTGCGCGGCGTTCGCGTGCACCCCGACGCCCTCGGCGACGACCCGCAGCCCGCGCGCGAGGTTCTCGGCGCTCGGCCGCTCGTCCGGGTTCTTGCGCAGGCAGCGCTCTATGACCGTCCACAGCGGCTCGGGGACGGTGGAGGGACGGCGCGGCTCGGCGCTCAGGTGCTGGTGCAGGACCTCCAGCGCGGAACCGCCGGAGAACGGCGGACGGCCGGTGACCAGCTCGTACAGCAGGATGCCGGCGCCGTAGACGTCGACGGCGGAGGTCTGCGGGCGGCCCTCAGCGGACTCCGGCGCCACGTACGCGGGCGTGCCGACGAACTCGTGGGTGCGGGTCAGGCCCGGGGAGTCGGCGAGGCGGGCGATGCCGAAGTCGGTCAGCATCGGGTGCATCTGGCCGCCGTGCTGCATGAGCAGCACGTTGGCGGGCTTCAGGTCGCGGTGGACGACGCCGTCGGCGTGGCTCGCGGCGAGGGCGTCGGCGATCTGGGCGGTCAGCAGGGCGGCGGCGACCGGGGTGAGGGGTCCGTTCTCGCGCAGGTAGCGGTGCAGGTCCGGGCCGTCGACGAGGTCCATGACCAGCGCCAGCAGATCGCCCTCGACGACCAGGTCACGGACCCGGACGATGTTCGGGTGGGTGAGCCGGAGCAGCACGGAACGCTCGCGCAGGAAGCGCATCACGATGTCCGGGTCGCCCGCCAGCTCCTCCTTCAGAACCTTGATCGCGACCGTCTCTCCCGGCTGTCCGGGCACGGCCGCCTCGGCGCCCGCGGTCTCGCGCTGGCGGGCACGCCAGACGGTGCCTGTGGCGCCGCGTCCGAGCGGTTCCTCAAGCAGGTATTTGCTGCCGACTGGCCGCACGTCTCGCGCTCCCTGCTGGTTGCTGTTGCTTCGCTTGCCTGCGTTCCGGTGCTCCGACCCACTGTAGGCCGTGCTCCACGGCACCACGCACGCGTTCCCGACCGCGTTCGAGGGCTCGACGGGAAGACGCGTGTCCTGGTCCGCTGGTTGCCGCGGAGGGACGTGACCGATCTCAACTGATCGCCGATGACGTATTGGTCAGGCATTTTTGGGGGCAGAGCCGACCAATCAAGATCACTTCTGTCCGGGTCACGGGCGCGTTGTCGGTGGCAGGTGCGAGGATGCGTGCAGCAGCTCCCTGGGATGCCTTCAGTGACTGCTGGCCGACGTGCTCGTGCGGGGGTGGGGGGAAGTCCGCGCCCGCGCAGATCCGCGCAGAAGGGACCGCTGACGCCGATGCAGATCCGGCTGACCGTCGTAGACCCGCTCGGCCCGTCCCCGCAGCGGGGCCGCGCCGCGAGCCGCGACGTGCTGGTCACGGCTCCCGCGGGCACGGAGCTGGCCGCGGTCGCGTCGGCGCTGGCCGGGGCGGTCACCGGAGAGGGCGGCACGGGGCGGGAGACCGGCGGCGCGTCCGTGGTGCTGTACGCGGGCACCGAGCGGCTCGACCCGCGCCGCAGCACGCTCGGCGAACCTCCGCTGGTCGACGGCGCCGTGCTGTCCCTGGGCGCCCCGGCGGCACCCGAGCCGCATCCCGAACTGGACGACGCGCCGACCCAGCTGCACGTGGTCGCCGGCCCCGACGCGGGCGGGGTCCATCTGCTGCACGGCGGCCGTATCACGGTCGGCCGCTCCGCCGACGCCGACGTCCCGCTGGACGACCCCGACGTCTCCCGGCTGCACTGCGTGGTCACCGTCGGCGCGGACGGCCGGGTCTCGGTCGCCGACCTCGGCTCCACGAACGGCACGTCCCTCGACGGCGTACGGGTGACGGAGCGGCCGGTACGGGTCCCTGCCGGGGGCCTGCTGCGGATCGGCGAGTCCGCCCTGCGGGTGACTCCGTCCGGGGGACCCGGGATGCGGGTGCGGACGGTGGCCGACGGCGAGGGGTGCGTGCGGGTCGCCGTGGGCGAGGAGCGGGGGTCGTCGGAGGCGGGTCCGCCGGGGGCCGGCTCCGCTGTGCCACCCCCACGGACGCCTTCCGCCGCCGGGGCCGCGGGGCATCCGCACGGCGTGGCGCCGTCCGGCAGTGGGCGTTCCGGTGCGTGGGGGGCCTCCGGCGGTGCCCGGCACGCCTATGACGACGGCTCCGCCGGCTGGGACGCGGGCGCCCAGGAGCACCGGCGTGGGCAGTCGCCCGTCGTGCCGGGGCAGGGCGGCGCGCCGAGCGTGGAGAGCCCGGACGGTGGCTCCGCCGGTGCGCGCGGCACGACGTCCGGTGCGGCGTCCGGTGCGGACACGCACGCGGGCCGGTTCGGTGTCGCCGGCACCGGTGACGAGGACGCACGGGCGCACGGGCGCAAGGGGACCCCGCTGCGGGGCACCGACGTCCCGCACGGTGTCCGGCGGCGCGGGCTCGGGGCCTGGGCGCGTCGGCTGGCCGGCGGGCGCGGGGAGCAGCCGGCCGGACCGCAGGAGTACGGCGGCACGGCCGCCCCCGCCGGCGGCGCCCCGGCGGCCGATGCCCCGCGGCAGCCGGAGACCTGGCCGGACCCGGCCGCCGTGCTGCTCACCGCGCTGGGCCCCGGGCCCCGGCTGTGGGAGCGCGGGCCGGGACACCCCGAGGCGCTGACCGTGCGGCTCGGCACGGCCGACCGGAGCACGCCGGACGGCACGGGCCTGCTGCCGGCGGTGCCGGTGACGGCCGCGCTGCGAGAGGCGGGCGCGCTGGGCCTGGCCGGTCCGCGCCCCCGGCTGTCCGGGCTGGCCCGCGCGGTGCTGGCCCAGCTCGCCGCGCTGCACTCCCCCGACCTGCTGGAGATCGTGCTGATCAGCGCGGACCACTCGCGGCCGGTGGCGGACCGTACCGCCGAGTGGGCCTGGCTGGGCTGGCTCCCGCACGTCCGGCCGGGCCACGGCCAGGACTGCCGGCTGCTGCTGGCCTACGACCGTGAACAGGCGGCGGCCCGCGCGGAGGAACTGCTGCGCCGGGTGGAGGACCACGCGGCGACGGGCCGTACGACGGCCCACCCCACGCTCGCGCACGACGCGGCTCCCACGGCGGGGGCGACGGGCGTCCAGGGGCCGACCGCGGTCCCCGGCACCCCGACCGCCCCGGGAGCGGCCGGCACCGACGCCTCCCGCGGGACCTACGACCGGACCCACGGGACCTATGGGTCCTACGGTGGCCCTGGACACGCGGTACGCCACGGCACGCCCACCCCGGCCGCCGCCCCCTCGCACACCGAGCCGCCCGCCCGCCGCCCCTCCTGGGCCAAGGAAGGCCCCGGTGCCGGTGGCGGCTTCGGCGGACCGTTCACCGTCGTCGTCGTGGACGGGGATCCGGGCGGTGCCGGACTGCGGGACGCGCTCGCGCGGCTGGCCGTGGCCGGACCGCGGGCCGGGGTCCATGTGGTGTGTCTCGCCGAGACCCCGACCGCGTCGCCCGCCTCCCCGGTGACGGAGACGTACGAGGCCGCCTGCGCGGTGACGCCGACGTTCCGGCACTGCGGTGCCGTGGCGCTGCTCAGCGGAGACGTCGCCGCCACGCTGCGGCTGACGCGGGTCGCGCCGAGCGGTCCCGTGGGTCCCGGTTCGCCCGCCACCGTCGACGCCGTCTCCGCCGCCTGGGCCGAGCGGTTCGCGCGGGCGCTCGCACCGCTGCGCCCGGACGGCCCCGCAGGCGAGCACCACGCGCGCGTGGCCACACCGCTGCCCCAGTCGGCCCGGCTGCTGGACGAGTTGGGGCTGGCCCGGGCCACCCCGGCGTCGCTGATGGCCCGCTGGGCCGACGCGGCCGACGACACGCGGTCGCTGGGCGGCCGGGCCCGCGCGGTGCTGGGCGCGGGGCCGCGCGGGCCGGTCACCGTCGATCTCGTGGCCGACGGGCCGCACCTGCTGATCGAGGGGCCGGCCGGCAGCGGCCGTACCGAGCTGCTGCGGGCCGTGGTCGCCTCGCTGGCCGCGGCCGAGCGGCCGGACCGGCTGGCCATGGTCCTGCTCGACGGCCGGGACGGGGTCGGCACGGGCGCCGGCCGCGGTGAGGGCCTGCGCGTGTGCACGGACATACCGCATGTGACCACGCACCTCATCGCCAACGACCCGGTCCGGATGCGGGAGTTCGCGCAGTCGCTGGCCGCCGAGCTGAAGCGCCGGGCGGAGCTGCTGGGCCGGACCGACTTCGCCCAGTGGCACGCCGGGCAGGAGGTCTCCGGCCGACTGGTCTCCCAGCGCACGCCCCACCCCGGTGCCGCGCCCTCCTCCGGTGACATCGAGACGCCCCCCAGTTCCACGCTCCGGCTGCGGCCGGGTGCCGCCGCCCGGCAGCGGGCCGCGGCCGTGTCGCCGTTGCCCCGGCTGGTGGTGGTCGTGGACGACCTGGACGCACTGGTCTCCCCGGCCCTCGGCTCGCCGGGCCGGCCCGCCGCCGGTTCGGTGATACGGGCGCTGGAGGCGGTGGCCCGGGAGGGCGAGCGGCTCGGCGTCCACCTGGTGGCGGCGGCCGGGACCGGCGGCCGTACGGCGGAGTCCGAGCCGGCGCGCCGGGCCGCGCTGCGGGTCACGCTGGACGCCCCGCAGCCGGGACCGGACCAGCCGGCGCCGGGACGGGGCACGCTGCTGCACGCGGACGGGCGGCCCACCGGCTTCCAGGGCGGCCGGGTGACGGGCCGCATCCCGCGGACCGCGACCCAGCGGCCCACCGTCGTCCCGCTGGACTGGGAGCGCATGGGCGACCCGCCGGCCCGTCGGCCCGTGCGGGAGCTGGGCAACGGCCCGACCGACCTGGCGTTGCTGGCGAGCGCGGTGGAGCGGGCGGCCCGTGAGGTCGCGGCGGCGGAGGTGCCCTCCCTTCTCTGACGGAACCGCGTCACCCCTCCAGGTGAACCCGGCCCCTCCCCGGCGTACCCGCCCGGCCCCCGCGCCGTCGGAAGTCCGCGGGCATGCGCCCCTGGTCACGAGCCGGTCACGATGAGCCGATGGACACCGCAGGCGCTCTTGCCCACCCGTCGCGGCCCGGCGTACACCGGACCGCACGGGACAGAGTTCTGACGTTCAGCAGCGTTCAACGAAAGAACGACGAACGGGGAAGTGATGCGCAGCAAGAGCAGCACGTTCCGGACACACAGGGCCGTCACCACACTCGCCGCACTGCTCACGGGAGCGCTCGCGCTCTCCGCCTGCTCCGGAAGCGACGACGACAAGAAGGACAACGGGGACAAGAGCAGCGGGGCCACCGCCGGCTCCACCGTCCCGTTGCCGAAGCTGAACGGCGCCCATCTGGAGGTGGCCGCCGTCTGGACCGGCGGGGAGCAGGCCAACTTCAAGAAGGTCCTCGCCGAGTTCGAGAAGCGGACCGGCGCGCAGGTCACGTTCGTGCCCGCGCAGGACCCGATCATCAACTTCCTCGGATCGAAGATCGCGGGCGGCCAGCCGCCGGACGTGGCGCTGCTGCCGCAGCCCGGCGCGATCAAGCAGGCCGTCGACAAGGGCTGGGCCAAGCCGCTCGGGGCCGAGGCCCGGCAGGAGCTGGCGAAGAACTACTCGCAGGGCTGGCAGGACATCGGCAAGGTCGGCGGCAAGCAGTACGGCGTCTACTACAAGGCCGCCAACAAGTCGCTGATCTGGTACAACGCCAGGGTCTTCGAGAACGCGGGCGCCCAGGAGCCGAAGACCTGGAAGGACCTGCTGAAGGCCACGCGGGCCGTGTACGACTCGGGGGTCACCCCGTTCTCGGTGGCCGGCGCGGACGGCTGGCCGCTGACCGACTGGTTCGAGAACGTGTACCTCTCGCAGGCGGGGCCGGAGAAGTACGACCAGCTCGCCCAGCACAAGATCAAGTGGACCGATCCGTCGGTGAAGCGGGCACTGACCACGCTCGCCGAGATCTGGGGCAAGAAGGACTATCTCGCGGGCGGCCAGAAGGGCGCGCTCCAGACGGAGTTCCCGCAGTCGGTCACCCAGACCTTCACCGGAGGCGACCAGCCGAAGTCCGCGATGGTCTACGAGGGCGACTTCGTGCAGGTGAACATCGGTGAGACCAAGGCGAAGGTGGGCACGGACGCGAAGGTGTTCCCGTTCCCCGCGGTCGGCGCGGGCGCGCCGGTGGTCTCCGGCGGTGACGCGGCCGTGATCCTGAAGGACTCCAAGGCGGCACAGGCCCTCGTCACCTTCCTCGCCTCCCCGGACGCGGCCACGATCCAGGCGAAGCTCGGCGGGTACCTCTCGCCGAACAAGAACGTGCCGATCTCGGCGTACCCGAACGCGGTGCAGCAGAAGATCGCCAAGGCGCTGATCGCGTCCGGTGACGACTTCCGCTTCGACATGTCCGACCAGGCCCCGCAGGCCTTCGGCGGGACGCCCGGCAAGGGCGAGTGGAAGGACCTCCAGGACTTCCTGAAGAACCCGGGGGACGTGGCGGGCGCCCAGGCGAAGCTGGAGAAGGACGCGGCGGCGGCGTACGGGAACGGGGGCTGATCCGGTCATGGCGTCGGCAGCGGCGGCCGGGGCCCCACCGGGTCCCGCCGCGCCCCGCAGTCGCAAGAGCGTGACCGGCACCCGCAGGACCGTGGCGGTGCTGTTCCTGCTGCCCGCGCTGGTGCTGCTGGGCGCGCTCGTGGTCTACCCGATCGGGTACTCGCTCGTCCGCAGTTTCTCCAACGCCTCCGGCGACGGCTTCGTCGGCTTCGACAACTACAAGACCCTCTTCACCGACGACGGCATCCGCACCGCGCTGAAGAACAACGTCCTGTGGGTGGTGTTCGCGCCGACGGTCTCCACCGCCCTCGGCCTGGTCTTCGCGGTGCTCACCGAACGGGTGCGCTGGGGAACGGCGTTCAAGCTGGTCGTCTTCATGCCGATGGCGATCTCGATGCTGGCCGCCGGGATCATCTTCCGGCTGGTGTACGACCAGGACCCGGACAAGGGCGTCGCGAACGCCGTGTGGGTGGGCGTGCACGACACGTTCGCGCAGTCGTCGGCGTTCCCGAAGGCGCACCCGGGCCGCCGGTCGCCGCTCGTGGCCCAGGGCGGGGGCTTCGTCACCAAGGCCGCGGTGCACGCCGGGCAGCCGGTCGCCCTGCCGCTCGTCGGCGTCGCCCCGGACCAGTTGCCGGACGACGCGAAGAAGGCCGCCGCCGCACGACCGGAGCCGGGGAAGGTCACCGGCACCACCTGGCAGGACTTCACCCGGGGCAAGGGCGTCGGGAAGCTCGGCGCGCCCGATCCGTCCGAGGTGGGCTATGCCGGGATGCGGATCGAGGCGGTGAAGGACGGCAAGGTGGTCGCCTCGGCGAAGGCGTCCGGCGACGGCACCTTCACCCTGCCCGCGGCGGCCGACGGGGCGCTGCTCCGGCTGCCGGCGAGCAACTTCAGGGAGCCGTACAACGGGGTCGACTGGCTCGGCCCGGCACTGGTCACCCCGGCGATCATCGGGTCGTACGTGTGGATGTGGGCGGGCTTCGCGATGGTGCTGATCGCGGCCGGGCTCGCGGGCGTCCCCCGGGAGCTGCTGGAGGCGGCACGGGTGGACGGCGCCACCGAGTGGCAGGTGTTCCGCAAGGTCACCGTGCCCTTGCTGGCACCGGTGCTGGCGGTCGTCGTCGTCACGCTGATGATCAACGTGCTGAAGGTGTTCGACCTGGTGTTCATCATCGCGCCGGGCTCCTCCCAGGACGACGCGAACGTGCTGGCGCTGGAGCTGTACCGCAAGGGGTTCGCGGAGGGCCGGCCGGGCGTCGCGAGCGCGATCTCGGTGTTCCTGCTGCTGCTGGTGATTCCGGTGATGCTGTTCAACGTTCGTCGGCTCAGGCGGGAGGTGCGGCGATGACGGCGACCGCCGGAAGCATCGGGAAGGCCGACCCGGCCGGGACGGTGAAGGCCGGGCAGTCGCTGGCGTCCCGGATCACGGAGCGGCTGAGCGGCGGACTGGTCCGTGTGGTCCTCATCGTGGTGGGCCTGTTCTGGCTGGTGCCGACCATCGGCCTGCTCATCTCCTCGCTGCGCGCCCCGCAGGACATGAGCGCGAGCGGCTGGTGGACGGTGTTCACCAAGCCGTCCCAGCTCACCGTGGACAGCTACCAGAAGCTGCTGGAGAACTCCGACATCACCCACTCCCTGGTGAACACGGTGCTGATCACGGTTCCAGCGACCGTCCTGGTCGTGGTGGTCGGGGCGCTGGCCGGGTACGCGTTCGCGTGGATGGAGTTCCCGGGCCGGGACTGGTGGTTCCTGGGCGTGGTGAGCCTGCTGGTGGTGCCCGTGCAGGTGGCGCTGATCCCGATCGCCGAACTGTTCGGCAAGATCGGTCTGTTCGGGTCGATCCTCGGGGTGATCCTGTTCCACACCGGCTTCGGTCTGCCGTTCGCGGTGTTCCTGCTGCGGAACTTCTTCGCGGAGATCCCGCGCGAGCTGCTGGAGGCGGCCCGGCTGGACGGCGCCGGTGAACTCCGGCTGTTCGCCCGGGTGGTGATGCCGCTCGGCGGGCCGGCCATCGCGAGCCTCGGCATCTTCCAGTTCCTGTGGGTGTGGAACGACATGCTGGTGGCGCTGGTGTTCACCAAGTCGGGCACGCAGCCGATCACGGTGGCGTTGCAGACGCAGGTACGGCAGTTCGGCAACAACATCGACGTACTGGCGCCCGGCGCGTTCATCTCCATGGTGATCCCGCTGGCCGTGTTCTTCGCGTTCCAGCGGCAGTTCGTGTCCGGGGTGATGGCGGGCGCGGTCAAGTAGCCGCAGGAAGGGCGCAGTCGAGGGGCGGGCCGTCGGCGGTCCGCCCCTTGGCGTGCGCCCCGGTGTAGCCCGAATGCCGCAGGGGCCGTAACCAAGTCACTCCATCGGCCGTTCCCGGGCACAACGCCCGCGCCGAGCCGACCCATGGATGTCCCTTGCCCAGGTTCAGTGTCATTGTCCCCGCGTACAAGGTCCAGGCGTATCTCCCCGAGTGCCTGGACTCGGTGCTCTCGCAGTCGTATCCCGATCTGGAACTGATCGCCGTGGACGACTGCTCACCCGACGCCTGCGGCGCGGTCATCGACGAGTACGCGGCCCGGGACGCGCGCGTGAAGCCCGTCCACCTGGACGCGAACCAGGGGCTGGGCCGGGCCCGGAACGCGGGGCTCGCCGAGGCGACCGGCGACTACCTGGTCTTCCTGGACGGCGACGACACGCTCACCCCGGGCGCGCTGCGGGCCGTTGCCGACCGGCTGAAGGAGACCGGCGACCCGGACGTCCTGGTCTTCGACTACGCGCGCACCTACTGGGACGGCCGCCAGGTCCGCAACCAGCTCGCCGCCCAGCTCACCGAGCAGGGCCCGGCGCCGTTCCGGCTGGAGGACCGGCCGGGCCTGCTGCGGGTGCTGATGGTGGCCTGGAACAAGGCGTACCGGCGGGAGTTCGTCGCCCGGCACGGCTTCACGTTCCCGCCGGGCTACTACGAGGACACCCCCTGGACCTTCCCGGTGCTGCTGACGGCCGAGTCGCTCGCCACCCTGGACCGGGTGTGCGTGCACTACCGGCAGCGCCGGCGGGGCAGCATCCTCGGCACCACCAGCCGCAGCCACTTCGACCTGTTCGAGCAGTACGACCGGGTGTTCGCGTACGTCGAGGAGCGGCCCGAACTGGCCCGCTGGCGCCCGGAGTTGTTCCGCCGGATGCTCGACCACTACGCCGTGGTGTTCACCAGGCGGGGCCGGCTGCCGCGCGGCAGCCACGGCGAGTTCCTGCGCCGGGCCCGCGCCCACTACCGCCGCCACCGCGTGCCGGGAGCGCGCCCGCGGCTGCGGCACGGCCTGATCCGCTTCGGGCTGCACCGCACGTTCCGTGCGCTCCGGCTGGCCGCGGCCGTCCGCCGGCGCGTGCTGAGGTCGGCGCTGAAGCTCGCCCGCGCCCTGCGCGCCGGCGCGCTCCGGCTGCACTACGGCATCCAGCTGCGGCTGCCGCTGCGGTCCGACCGGGCGGTGTTCGCCGCCCGGGAGGGGTACGGCGACCCGGCCGCGCTGGAGGAGGCGTTCCGGGCGCACACCCCGCGGCTGCGCACGGCGTGGGTCGCCACGCCCGGGGGCACGGTGCCGCCGGGCCCGCGCCGGCTGACGCCCGGCACGGCCGCCTACTGGACGGCGCTGGCCCGCTCCCGCTACCTGGTCAGCGACGCCCGCTTCGAGCGGCGGCTGCGCAAGCGGCCCGGGCAGGTCGTCGTGCGGGCCCTGGAGGGCACCCCGCTCGGACACGCGGGCCTGGACCTGCTGGAGCGCCCGGCGGCGGCCCGTGACCTGGACTTCTCGGAGCTGCTGCGGGACGTCGACCAGTGGGACTACGTCCTGTCGGGCAACCGGCACGCCACCCTGACCTGGGAGCGGGTCCTGCCGGGCGGCTACACCACGCTGGAGTACGGGCTGCCCCGCAACGACGTCCTCCAGCGGGCGACCGCGGCGGACGTGGCCCGGATCCGGCAGAAGCTGGGCGTCCCGGAGGGCGCGGTCGCCGTCCTGTACGCGCCCGCGCACCGCGACCACCGGCGCACCCAGCGCCCGCTGCTCGACCTGGAGCGGATCCTGCGCCGCCTCGGCCCGCGCTTCGTGGTCCTGGCCCGCACCCACGCCCCGGTCCGGGGCGCCCGGATCATCGACGTCTGCGGCCATCCGGACCTGGCGGAGCTGTGCCTCGCCTCGGACGCGCTGCTCACCGACTACGCGCCGGTCCTGTTCGACTACGCGGGCCTGGACCGGCCGATCGTGGTGCACACCGAGGACTGGGCGGCGTACGAGGCGTGCCGTGGCGCCTACTTCGACCTGCGCCGGTTCCCGCCGGGCGCGGTGGCGCGCAGCGAGGACGAGCTGATCGACATCTTCGCCTCCGGGCACTGGCGCGGCTCGCGCTCGGCTCAGTTGCGGGCGGCGTTCCGGGAGCGGTTCTGCCCGTGGGACGACGGGCACGCCGCCGAGCGGGTGGTGCGGCGGGTGGTCCTCGGCGAGACGGAGCCGCCGCCGGCGGTGCCCCTGGCGGACCGCACCCCGGCCCCGTCGTCCTGCGCGCGCTCCCCGCTGGCCACCGTGCCGCAACCTTCCGGCCCCGTCCCCGTCACCGAGAGCCGCTGAACGGCGTTGGTCATACCGGGAGTTCCCATGCCCCTCGGCTCGACGCGGCCCACCCCGAGCCGGCCGTCCACCTGGCGTCCGGCGGGACGGCCCGGCCGCGTCCGCAAGACGACAGAAAGAACAGAATGCCCCGCTTCAGCATCATCGTCCCGTCCCACGGGGTCACCGGCCGGCTGTCCCAGGCGCTGGACTCGGTCCTCGGCCAGTCCTTCGGCGACCTGCAACTGATCCCGGTCTGCGACGCCCCCGACGCCCCGGCCGCCGAGGTCGCCGCCGGGTACGCCGAGCGGGACTCCCGGGTGACCCCCGTGCACTCGCCGCCGTCCGCCGGGCTGAGCGGGGCGCGCAACGCCGGGATCCGGGCGGCGACCGGCACGTACCTGCTGTTCCTGGACGGCGACGACCTGCTGCTGCCGGGCGCGCTCGCGGCGCTGGACGCCCGGCTGTCCGAGACGGCCGGCGTGGACGTGCTGTACACCGAGCACGAGCGCGCCCCCTGGTGGGAGGGCGAGCCGACGAACCCGGCCGCGCCGCTGCTCGCCGGGGCCCCGAAGGGCGCCTTCGCCCCCGCCGACCGGCCCGCGCTGACCGGCGTCCCGTTGCCCGCGTGGAGCGCCGTCTACCGCCGCGCCTTCCTCGCCGAGCGGGAACTCACCTTCCCGGAGGGCCACTTCACCGACCTCGGCTGGGGCGGGCTGGTGACGGTCGCCGCCGAGCGGATCGCGGTGCTGCGCCGGACGGTCGTACGGCACCGGCTGCGCCGCCAGGGCAGCCGGCTCAATCTGCCCGGACCGCACCAGCACACCCTGCTGGACCAGGTGGAGCGGGTGCTGACCCGGGCGGCCGAGCGCGCCCTGCCGGCCGAGCGGACCGGGCCGCTGTTCGACCAGCTGTTCGCCGTGGTGCTGAAGACGGCGTCCCGCCCGGAACGGCTGCTCTCCGGGCGCCGGGCGTTCTTCCGCCGCGCGGCCCGCCTCTACCGGCGGCACCGGCCGGCCGGCCACCGGGTGCCGGGCGGCAGCCTGGGCGTGCAGCACCGGCTGCTGGCGGCGGGCGCGTACACCGCGTTCCGCGCCCTGCGCGGCGCCAACCGGGCCGCCGACGGCGCCACCGACCGGCTGCCCCGCCCGCACAGCGTGCGCACCCGGCTGCGCTACGCCCGCGACCTGCGCCGCCCGCTGGACCCGAACCTCGCGGTGTACTGCGCCTACTGGGGCCGCGGCTACACCTGCAACCCGGCCGCGATCCACGCCAAGGCCCGGGAACTCGCCCCGCACATCCACTCGGTGTTCCTGGTCGAGGCCGGCCAGGAGCACGCCGTGCCGCAGGACGTGGAGTACGCGGTGATCGGCTCCCGCCGCTACTGGGAGGTGCTGGCCCGCGCCACGTACCTGGTCAACAACGCCAACTTCGCCGAGGGCGTCGTCAAACGGCCGGGCAGTGTGCACGTGCAGACCCAGCACGGCACCCCGCTGAAGACGATGGGCGTGGACCAGTCGACGTTCCCGGTGGTGGCCGCGCGGTCCGGCAGCTTCACCAAGCTGCTGGGCCGGGTCGACCGCTGGGACTTCAACCTGTCGTCCAACCGCCACTCCACCCAGATGTGGGAGCGCGCCTTCCCCGGCTCCTACGAGCACCTGGAGTACGGCTATCCGCGCAACGACGTCTACTGCACGGCGACCGCGCGGGACGTGGCCCGGATCCGGCGGGAGCTGGGCGTCCCGGAGGGCCGGACGGCCGTGCTGTACGCGCCGACCCACCGCGACCACCACACCGGCTTCGAGCCCGGCCT
The DNA here is from genome assembly GCF_014650115.1 of Streptomyces olivaceoviridis. GTDB lineage: Bacteria > Actinomycetota > Actinomycetes > Streptomycetales > Streptomycetaceae > Streptomyces > Streptomyces olivaceoviridis. The sequence continues at coordinate 824,326 of NZ_BMUI01000001.1, forward strand.
CGACCTGGAGGCGTTCTGCGCGGCGGCCGGCGAGGACGTCGTCGTGCTGCTGCGCGCCCACTACTTCTACGACCGGGGCGGTGTCCGGGGCTCCGACCGGATCATCGACGTCACCGCCCACCGCTCCTCCGAGGACGTGTGCCTGGCCGCGGACGCGCTGGTCACCGACTACTCGTCCATCATGTTCGACTACGCCAACCTGGACCGGCCGATCGTCGTCTACGCCGACGACTGGGACGTCTACCGGGAGACCCGGGGCGTCTACTTCGACCTGCCGGCCGAGCCGCCCGGACTGGTCGCCCGGACCCCCGCGGAACTGGCCGCCGTCTTCCACGACGGCTCGTACGCGGGCCCGGAGGCCAAGGCGCTGCGGGCGGCGTTCCGGCAGCGGTTCTGCCAGTTCGACGACGGGCGGGCCGCCGAGCGGGTCGTGAGGCGGGTGCTGCTCGGCGAACCGCCGGAGGCGGTCCCGGCCGTGATCCCGCTCGCGGAACGCATCCCCGCCCCCGCCGCCGCGACCCTCGTGAGGAGCTGACCCGCCGTGCCCCGCTTCAGTGTGATCGTGCCCTGTTTCAAGGTGCAGGGATTCCTGCGCGAGTGCCTGGACTCGGTGCTCGGCCAGTCCTTCGGCGACTTCGAACTGATCGCCGTGGACGACTGCTCCCCGGACGGCTGCGGCGCGATCCTGGACGAGTACGCCGAGCGCGACCCGCGCGTGCGGGTGCTGCACCTGCCGGAGAACGTGGGCCTCGGCCTGGCCCGCAACGCGGGCATGCCGCAGGCCACCGGCGACTACCTCTTCTTCCTGGACAGCGACGACACCCTCACCCCGGGCGCGCTGCGGGCCGTGGCCGACCGGCTCACCGAGGCCGAGGACCCGGACGTGCTCGTCTTCGACTACGCGCGCACCTACTGGTGGGGCGGCACCCGGCGCAACGTCCTCGCACACGTCCTGGCGGAGGCCCCCGGCACGTTCGCCGTCTCGGAGTACCCACAGATCCTCGACCTGCTGATGGTGGTCTGGAACAAGGTCTACCGGCGCGAGTTCGTCACGGAGAACGGCTTCGCGTTCCCGCCGGGCTACTACGAGGACACCCCCTGGACCTTCCCGGTCATGCTCAGCGCCCGCCGGATCGCCGCCCTGGACCGGATCTGCCTGAACTACCGGCAGCGCCGGCAGGGCAACATCCTGTCCACCACCAGCCGCAAGCACTTCGACATCCACGACCAGTACGAGCGGGTCTTCGCCTTCGTGGCCGAGCGGCCGGAGCTGGCGGCCTGGCGGCCGTACCTGCACCGCAAGATGGGCGAGCACTGCCTGGACATCCTGGCCAAGCCGGACCGGCTGCCGCCCGCCGACAAGGCCGAGTTCTTCCGGCGGACGGCGGAGATGTTCCGCCGGCACCGTCCGGAGGGCGCACGGCCGGCCGGCGAGGTCTCCGTGCTGACCGGTTCCTGGGCCGGGTACCGGGTCAAGCGGCAGGCGGCGCGGGCCGGGCGGGAGGCGGCCCGGCGGGCGGACCGGGCGCGCCGGGCCGCCGCCGCGCGGGCCCGCACCGGCTGGACGGCCCTGCACGCCCGCCGGCCGCTCGACGAGAACCTCGTGGTCTACTCGGCGTCCTCGCACCAGGGCCTGCTCGGCGACCCGGCGGCCGTCCACGCCGCCGCCCGGGAGATCGCCCCGGGGCTGCGCGGCGTGTGGGTGGTGCGGGACGCGGAGACGGCCGCGCGGCTGCCGCCCGACGTCGAGCACGTGATCGTCGGCTCCCGGCGCTACCTGGAGGTGACCGCGCGCGCGAAGTTCTTCGTCAACGACGTCAACTGGCCCGGCGGCCTCGCCAAGCGCGCCGGCAGCGTGCACATCCACACCCATCAGGGCACCCCGCTGAAGTACCTGGGCGCCGACCTGCTGGACAAGCCGGGCGCCCGGCTGGGCTTCGACGTGCCGCAGATGCTGCGCCGGGCCGACCGCTGGGACTACAGCCTGGTCGCCAACCGCCACTCCGAGCTGGTGTGGGAGCGGGCCTACCCCTGCCACTTCACCTCGGTGCGCACCGGCAGCCCGCGCAACGACGTGCTGGTGAACGGGGGTCACAGCGACTTCCGGGAGCGGCACGGCATCCCGGCGGACCACACGGTCGTGCTGTACGCGCCGACCCGGCGGGACTACCGCCGCGGCGGGTACGTGGAGCGGTTCGACCTGGCCCGGTTCGCGGCCGACCTCGGCGAGGGGCACACCCTGGTGGTCCGGCTGCACCCGTCGCTGGCGAACGGTCCCGCGCGCGGCATGGGCCTCGCGGAGCTGGCCCGGCGCGGGGTCGTGGTCGACGCGACCGACGAACCACGGCTGTCCGACGTGCTGCTGGCGGCGGACGCGCTGGTCACCGACTACTCGTCCGTGATGTTCGACTACGCCAACCTGGACCGGCCGATCGTGGTGCACGCCGACGACTGGGCCGCGTTCACGGCGAGCCGGGGCACGTACCTCGACATCACCGCCGAGCCGCCCGGCCGTGTCGCGCACTCCCACCGGGAGCTGGCCCGGCTGTTCGCCTCGGGCGGGTGGCGGGACGAGGAGTCGGCGCGGCTGCGCGCGGACTTCCGGGCCCGGTTCTGCGCGTACGAGGACGGGCGGGCCGCCGAACGGGTGGTACGGACCCTGCTGCTGGGCGAGCCGATGCCCGCTCCGGCGCCCCGGATCCCGGGCCAGGCGGCCTCCCCGGACGCGCTGACGTCGGCCTAGCGGGGACACCGAGGGGGCCGGCCCCGACCGGGCCGGCCCCCTCGGACGTGCGTGGTGCCTACTCGATGACGAGGTCGACCTCGATGTTGCCGCGGGTGGCCTTGGAGTACGGGCAGACCTGGTGGGCGCCCTCGACCAGCTTGCGGCCGGTCTCCTCGTCCACGGTGTCGGGCAGCTCGACGCGCAGGGTCACCTTCAGCCCGAAGCTCTCGCCCTCCTTGCCTATGCCGACCTCGGCGGTCACGGCCGCGTCGCTGACGTCGACCTTCGCCTGGCGCCCGACGAGTCCGAGGGCGCTGCCGAAGCAGGCGGCGTACCCGGCGGCGAAGAGCTGCTCCGGGTTGGTGCCCTGGCCGTTGCCGCCCAGCTCCACCGGCATGGCCAGGGCGAGGTCGATCTTGCCGTCGGAGGAGACGGCGCGGCCCTCGCGGCCGTGGGTGGCGGTGGCGACAGCGGTGTACAGCGCGTCCATGAAGACCATCCCTCTGGGGTGTTCGGTTCGTTGCGCACACAAGTAGAGCACACAACTGAGTTGCACACAACTAAATCGACCGCAAGAGCTACCATGGACTCATGACCGACACGGAGTGGCTGCGACTGGACCGCCAGATCTGCTTCTCGCTGCACGCGGCGTCACGCGCCTTCAACAGCGTCTACCGCCTGATCCTCAAGGACCTCGGGCTGACCTACCCCCAGTACCTGGTGATGCTGGTCCTGTGGGAACAGGGCGACCTGCCGGTCAAGAAGCTCGGCGAACGGCTGCGGCTCGACTCCGGCACGCTGTCCCCGCTCGTCAAGCGGCTGGAGGGGGCCGGTCTGGTGCGGCGCGAGCGCAGCGCGCAGGACGAGCGCTCGGTCCGGGTCCACCTCACCGAGGAGGGCGCGGCACTGCGCGAGCGGGCCCTGGAGGTGCCCCGGCGGATCATGTCGTCGACCGGCCTGGACCTGACGGAGGTCGTCGACCTGCACGCCCGCCTGGAGCGGCTCACGACGGCCCTGGACGCGGCGGCGGAGGCTGAGGCGCGAGCAGCGGGCTGACCGGGCGGACGTACAGCCGTACGGTCACCCCGCCCCGCACGGCCTCGTCCTGGCCGAGGAACTCCCGCCCCAGCACGTCGGCCTTCGCCCGCTCGACCGGACTGCCCGGGGCCCCGCGGCCGGCGAGCAGCTTCCGGTCCGCGACGACCCACACCCGGTCCACCCGCGCCAGTCTGCGCCGCACCTCCGCCGGACCGGCCTCCCGCCCGTACAACGTCCCGGACCCGGCGGCCCCCGCCACCAGCGCCACGTCCCGCGTCCCCCGGAACGCCCCCGGGTACGTGAGCGCCACGTTCCGCGTCGACGCCGGCAGGAAGAGCACGGGATCGCCGGGCTCCACCTTGCGCGCGACCGCGCGGGAGACGGCACCGAGATCATCCGGCCGGCTCCGGGGATCGCGGTCCTCCTGGAGGAGGGGGAACTGGTGGAGGAGGGAGAGGGCGATGGCGAGGACGCCGGCGAGGGGGACGGAGGGGGACTGAAGGAGCGGACGCCGTCCGACCGCCCCCGCCACCCGCTCGGCCCCCGACGCCACGAGCAACGGCGCCCCCGACAGCGCGTAGAGCACGTAGCGGTCGACATACAGCGGTGAGAACTGGGACGCCAGCATCAGCACCACCGGCGGCACCACCACCAGCGGCAACGCCACTCCCGCACACGTCGGTTCACCCCGCCGCCCCACCAACCCGACCAGCCCCACCACGGCCAGCGCGAGACACACCCAGAACACCTCGTCCGTCGGCCCCAGGAACCTCCGCAGCAACCTTTCCGCTGTATCCGCCGTAGGCGTGCGCAACCAGGCCAGCTGCGCCGACTGCCCCCGCGAGACCACCACCATCGGCACCAGCGCGGCCACGACCGCCGCCGCCGCGCTCCCCCACCCCCGCCACACCCGCGCCCCGGCCCGGGCCAGCGCCAGCGACACCGCGTGGGCGAGGAGCAGCAGCACCGCGAACTCGTGGAGCCAGCAGGTGAGCCCGAGGACCGCGCCGTACGGCCACCACGACCCGTCCCGCACGGCCCGGACGAACAGCAGGGTCGCCGCGGTGGCGCCGGCCGCGACCAGGGCGTAGGAGCGGCCTTCCTGCGCGAAGTGGCCGGCCATCGGCGCGACGGCGTAGAGCAGCCCGGCCCACAGACCGACCCGCGGCCGGGCCAGCCGGGCGCCGAGGGCGGCGACCAGACCCGCCGTGACGGTCGCCGCGCACAACGACGGCAGCCGGAGGGCGACCTCCCCGGGATGGACGGCGAGGACGGGCCGCAGCAGCAGGTAGTACAGGCCGTGCACCGCGTCCACGTCGTGCAGCAGGAGCCAGATCCGCGGCACCGTACGGCGTCCGACCTGGAAGCTGACGGCCTCGTCGCGCCACATGCCGCCCCGGTCCAGGCCCCAGAGGCCGAGCGCGAACATCACCAGCGCGGGCACGCCCACGACGGCGGACCGGTGGAGACGGGTGTGCCCCAGTGCCCCGTGCGGGGGGTGGCTCGTTGCACCTGTCGGTACGTCCGTGGTCGTTCCAGCCGCCCGACGCGACTGCGGTTTCGCAGGATGCCCGACGTTCACCATGGCCCGATCTCTTGCGATTAGCCAATATTTGCGGCCCTTGACGGCGTATCAGCATGAATACACCATGCGTACCGCTTAGGCTCCCATGTGATGAACCGTCTCCGTGTCACCCCCGGCCCGGTCCTCACCCTCGCCGTCCTGTGGCTCACCACCCGCGCCCTGATGCTGTGGCTGCTCGTCCACGGCGGCGCCCCGCCGCTGGGCGGCGGTTCGGTGACCCGTGAGGTGTGGCGGCTGTACTTCCACTGGTACGGCGTCCTCGCGCACGGTTCCTTCCCGGTGCACGACACGCTGTGGCAGTACCCGCCGGGCGCGGGCGCGGTGCTGCTGGCGCCGGGCCTGCTGCCGGGCCTGACGTACTTCGAGGCGTTCGTGGCGCTCACGCTGGCCGTGGACGCGCTGACCGCGCTCGCGCTGCTCCGCGCGGGCACCCGGCCCGGGCGGAGCCTGCTCGGGGCGGCCCTGTGGACCGGCGGTCTGCCGCTGCTGCTGCACATGCCGCTCGCCCGGTACGACGTCCAGGTCACCGCCCTGGCCGTGCTGTCCCTGCTGGCCTCGGCGCGCTCCCCGCGCGCGGGCGGTGTGCTCGCGGCACTGGGCGCGCTGGTGAAGGTGTGGCCGGCGCTGGTGCTGCTGGGCACGCCCCGGGGCCGGCCGACGCGCACGGCGTGGGCGTGGGGGGCGTGGGCCGGGGTCGCGTGCCTGGCCGTGCTCGCGGCCCTCTTCACGCATCCGCTGTCCTTCCTGCGGGAGCAGGGCGGCCGGGGCGTGCAGATCGAGTCGCTCGGCGGTACGGCGCTCAATCTGGCCCGGCACTTCGGCTGGCCGGGCCGGGTCCGCTACCAGTACGGCGCGATGGAGATGACCGGCCCCCATGTGCACGCCGTCGCCACCGCCTCGCTGGCGCTGACGGCTGTCGCCTTCGGGCTGCTGGTGCTGTGGCGGGTGCGGGCGCGGCACTGGAGCGCGGCGACGCCGTACGACGCGGCGCTGAGCGCGGTGCTGCTGTTCACGGTCACCAGCCGGGTCATCAGCCCCCAGTACATGATCTGGCTGATCGGGCTGGCCGCCGTGTGCCTGACCTCGCGGCACACCGGCCAGCGGCCGGTGGCGGTGCTGATCCTCCTGGCCTCCGCGCTGAGCACGGTCGCGTTCCCGATGCACTACCGCGAGGTGATCGACGGCAGTTGGACCGGGTGCCTGCTGATGCTGTCCCGGAACGGGCTGCTGACGGCCGCCGCCGTGTTGTCCTTCGTACGGCTGTGGCGGTCCACGCGGCCACCGGCCGAGAAGTCGGTGCCGCGGACGCAACCCAGGCCCGGTTCCGACCGTCTTCCGGAGCGAGTACTGACCATCTCTTAAGCGAGTACCAAGCTCCTCTTAACGGCGTATTGCCGAAGCTTCCTATGCTCCCGGCCCGTGGACTCCATGCATCCAGAACCGCGAGACCCGCATCCGGCACCGGTGGCCCAGGTCGCCGTGGTCGTCATCGGCTACAACGACCGCGCCCATGTGGGCGAGGCCGTCCGCTCGGCGCTGGCGCAGGGGCCCGCGGTCGCCGAGGTGATCGCCGTGGACGACTGCTCCACGGACGGCAGCGACGCACTGCTCACCGGGCTGGCCGCCGGAGAGCCGCGGCTGCGGGTGGTGCGCCGGAGCGTGAACAGCGGCGGCTGCGGCAGTCCGCGCAACACCGGGATCGACGCGGCGACCGCGCCGTACGTGATGTTCCTGGACAGCGACGACGTGCTGCCGCCCGGCGCGGTGGACGCGCTGCTGGCGGCGGCCACGGATGCGCGCGCCCAGGTCGCGAGCGGGCTGTGTGTGCGCCGGGAGCTGCCGTCGGGGCGCGAACAGCCCTGGCAGGCGCCCCTGTACACGGCCCACTGCGTCCTCGCGCGCCCCTCGCAGCACCCCCGGCTGGTCCACGACACGCTGTGCGTCAACAAGCTGTACCGCACCGACTTCCTGCGCGACCACGGCATCCGCTTTCCCGAGGGCCGCTTCCTCTACGAGGACTTCGTCTTCACCGCGCGCGTGCTGGCCGCGTCCCCGCGCATGGCGCTGGTGCCGGACCGCGTGTACGTGTGGCAGGTACGCCGGTCGGCCGGGCGGCTGTCGCTCTCGCTGGACCGGGGCGGCATCGAGAACTGGACGGCGCGCGTCCAGGCGTGCGCGCTGGCGTACGACATCCTGCTGGGCACCGGGCAGAAGGAGCTGGCGCGGGCGGCACGCGCCAAGTTCCTCGACCACGACGTGCGCATGTACGCGCGCGAGCTGGGGTTGCGCGACGCGCCCTACCGGCGTGCCTGGTGGGAGCACACCCGGGCGTACCTCGCGCGCTACGACGCGGCCGACCGGGAGCTGGACCCCGACGCCCCCGGCCGGCTGCTCGCGCGGGTCGTCCTGGCCTCCCCCGAGCCGCGTGACCTGCCCCGCCTGCGCGAACTCGCCGCCCGCCCGGCCCGTCTGCTCCCGCCGTACGCCCGCACCCCCGAGGGCGACCCGGTCTGGTCCGCCGACCTCCCCGAGGTATTCCTGGGCCCCCTGCTGACCCGGCCCGTCGCCGCGCTGCCGCTCGCGGTGGACGCGGAACTGCGCCCCCGCGCGCGGGCCTCGGTGCTGCGCCTGAGGCTGCACGAGCTGTACGGGAAGGTGGCCGAGGCGGGCCCGCCCGAGGTGGACGTGGCGTGGCACGCGCGCGAGGACGAGCGCGGGCGCGGACGCACGACGGTGGCACTCACGCCCTCCGGCCCGGACAGCTGGTCCGCCGAGGTGCCCGTCGACCTGGCGGGGCTCGGCTCGGGCACCTGGGACCTGCGCCTGACCCTCCGCTTCCCGGACGGCACCCGGCGCGAGACCACGGCGCACGCCCTCGCGGGCGCGGGCCTGCTGCGCCGGCGCGCCGTGCCGAGCGCCCTGCACGGCGTGCTCCTGGCACAGCCGTACGCCACGCACTCCGGCGCGCTGGCCCTGCGGGTGGCCACCGGACTCCACGGCGTGCTGACCGTGGTCCGCGGCCGGCTCCGCCGCCTGCGCCACTGAGACACGGGCCGACCGGAGAGGGGGTGGCCGGGACGATCCGGTTGACCACCGGCGGCGCCGGACGCACCGGGGCGCACGTCGCACGGGCGACGTGATCGCGTCGGCGCCGGAGGGCCGGGTACGGCGGCGTCCGGAGGCGGCTCGGTCGCAGAAGGCCCGCCGCCGGGGCCCGGGGCCGTACGCCCCGCACCCCTTCGGGGCGCCTCAGCGCCTCACAGCGCCTTCAGCGCGCCCGCCGTCGCCCGCGCCAGCTTCTCCAGGTACCCCTTCGGCGGTTTCGGGGAGCGGATGACCACCGAGCGCCAGTACAGCGGCCCGGAGATCAGGTCCAGGGCCAGGTCGGGATCGATGCCCGCGCGGACCTCGCCCCGCCCCTCGGCCGCCGCCACGATCCTGCTCGCGACCCCTTCCTGCCCGTCCCGCAGCGCCTTCTGGAAGGCCTCCGCGATCTCGGGATTGCGGGCCGCCTCGGCCTGGAGGTCGGGGATGATCTGGGACGCGACCGGATGGCGCAGGGCGCGGGACGTGAGCTCGTAGAGGAGCCGCAGGTCACCCTCCAGGGAGCCGGTGTCGGGCACCGGGAACCCGGTCACCGCCATCGCCGAGACGACGTCCAGGACCAGGTGGAGCTTCGAACGCCACCGCCGGTAGACCGCCGTCTTGCCGACCCCGGCCCGCCGGGCGATCCCCTCGATGGACATGCGCGCGTAACCGACCGCCGCCAGTTCCTCGAAGACGGCGGCGCGGATCGCCTCGGTCACGTCCTCCCGGAGCACGGCCGCCCCGGCGGGCGCCCGGCGGCGCGGACGCGCCGGTGGCTCGTCGGCGGACTCGGCGGCGTTCGTCGTCATACCCACAGCATAGGGCGTTACGACGAAACGGTTGCGTTCCGACGTCTGTTGCGCCTACGCTCGCGTTGCGACGATACGGTCCCGTCCCGACGTAAGAGAACGTGAAGAGAAGCGTAAGGAAACGCCGGACGACGGGCACGGACGCGGCGGTCCGGCGAAGGCCGGGCGCAGCACCCCCCTCCCCCCGAGCGAAAGCAGCGGATGTGAGCCAGGTCCTCCACACACCGCCCCCCACCCGGGCCCCGGCAGACGACGATCTCGCGGCGCTGGCCGCCCGGCACGGCCTGTCGGTCAGCGGCGCCCGCCCCACCCTGCCGGAGTACGTCCGCCAGCTGTGGGCCCGCCGCCACTTCATCGGCGCCTTCGCCACCGCCAAGCTCACCGCGCAGTACAGCCAGGCGAAGCTCGGCCAGGTCTGGCAGGTCATGACCCCGCTGCTGAACGCGGCGGTCTACTACTTCATCTTCGGCGTGCTGCTCGGCACCAAGCACAACGTGCCCGACTACGTGCCGTTCCTGGTCACGGGCGTGTTCATCTGGACCTTCACGCAGAGCTCGATCATGGCGGGCACCCGGGCCATCTCCGGCAACCTCGGCCTGGTCCGCGCCCTGCACTTCCCGCGCGCCGCCCTGCCGATCTCCTTCGCGCTCCAGCAGCTCCAGCAGCTGCTGTTCTCGATGGCCGCGCTGGTCGTCATCCTGCTCTGCTTCGGCGTACCGGTCTCCGTCTCCTGGGTGCTGGCCCTGCCGGCCCTGGCGCTCCAGTTCACGTTCAACGCCGGCGTGTCGATGGTCATGGCGCGCATGGGCGCGAAGACCCCGGACATCGCCCAGCTGATGCCGTTCGTGCTGCGCACCTGGATGTACGTGTCCGGCGTGATGTGGAGCATCGACAAGCTGGCCGACAAGGACGACCTGCCGCACATCGTCACCGTCCTGCTGGAGATCAACCCGGCCGCCGTCTACATCGACCTCATGCGGTTCGCGCTGATCGACAGCTTCCACGCGAGCCAGCTGCCCCCGCACGTGTGGGCGGCGGCGATCGGCTGGGCCCTGGCCGCGGGCATCGGCGGCTTCATCTACTTCTGGAAGGCTGAGGAGACGTACGGCCGTGGCTGAGCGCAGCGAAGAGAAGGTCCCCACCGTCGTCGCCGACCGCGTCGACATCGTCTACCGGGTGAACGGCACCGGCGCCGGGCGGGGCTCCGCCACCGCCGCCCTCAACCGCATCCTCCGTCGCAAGCAGACCGAGAAGGCGGCCGGCGTGCGCAAGGTGCACGCGGTGAAGAAGGTGTCGTTCGTCGCCCACAAGGGGGAGGCGATCGGGCTCATCGGGACGAACGGCTCCGGCAAGTCGACCCTGCTGAAGGCGGTCGCGGGCCTGCTCCCGGTGGAGAACGGGCGTATCTACACCGACGGCCAGCCCTCCCTGCTGGGTGTCAACGCGGCCCTGATGAACGACCTCACGGGTGAGCGGAACGTCTTCCTCGGCGGGCTCGCCATGGGCATGTCCCGGGAGCAGATCAAGGAGCGCTACCAGGGCATCGTGGACTTCTCGGGCATCAACGAGAAGGGCGACTTCATCACCCTGCCGATGCGCACGTACTCCTCCGGCATGGCGGCGCGCCTGCGCTTCTCCATCGCAGCAGCCAAGGACCACGACGTCCTGCTGATCGACGAGGCGCTGGCCACCGGCGACCGCTCCTTCCAGAAGCGCTCCGAGGCGCGGATCCGCGAGCTGCGGCAGCACGCGGGCACGGTCTTCCTGGTCAGCCACAACAACAAGTCGATCCGTGACACCTGCGAGCGGGTCCTGTGGCTGGAACGCGGCGAACTGCGCATGGACGGGCCGACCGAGGACGTCATGAAGGAGTACGAGGCGTTCACCGGCGACAAGAAACCGGCCCCGAAGAAGCCCGCGCCGAAAGCGGATGCCGCAAAAGCGAAGTCGGCCGCCACAAACGCGGACACACCGCAACCGGACGCCCCGAAAGTCGGTCTTCCTTCCTGAGCGCAGCTCTTACGCCAACCGTAGTTATCCCTTTCATCCTCTTAATGACAGTATGTTATGAAGGGGGCGCCGGGAGACGACGAGTCGAAGGAGTCCATCGCGATGCCCCAGTTGAGCGTGATCGTCCACGGGCCGAACGCACAGGGGCATCTGACCGACCTGCTGGACTCCTTGGAGGCCCACCCCCTCACCGACGTCGAGGTGATCGTCGCCGCCGTCGGCGACTGGGCCCTGGAGACGGCCGAGCACCACGCACTGGAGACGATCGTCGTCGCGCTGCCGGACGGCACCGGTGACCCGGCGGCCCGGGCGGCCGGCGCCGCCCGGGCGTCCGGCCGCTGGCTGCACTTCGTCCACGCCAAGGACGGCCTGCCGGCCGGCGCGCCCCGCCTGATCGCCGAGCGGACCGCGGAACTGGACGCCACCGCCCGCGCCGAGCCCGTCGACGTCCTCCTCTTCGACCACGTCACCACCACCTGGCAGACCGCCGCCAGACCCTCCCGCGACGGCCGCCACCTCGCCGCCGTCGGCCGGGCGGGCCGGCCCCTGGACGAGGCCGCCGACCTGCTGCGGCTCACCCCGCTGCTGGGCAACCGCGCCCTGCGCACCGCGTTCTGGCGCGCCCACGAGGAACGGCTGAACACCGACGACGAGCCGCGCGCCGCCCACGCGGCCCTGCTGTACGCCGGCCGGGTCGCCTGCCTCAACCAGACGGCGTACGAACACCGCGTGCTGCGCCCCGAGAGCCTGCCCCCGCGCTCCCCCGAGGACCGGCTCCGGCTCATCGACCGCTACGAGTCCCTGCTGCCGCTCACCAGGGACCGCCGCGCCCCCCGCGCGGTGCTGTACGACCTGATGGTGCGCGACCTCATCCGCACCTTCGCCCGCGAGGAACTGCCCGACCCGGTGGCCCGCGAGTTCTTCCGCCGCGCCTCCGTGGCCGCGGTCCGCTGGCGCCCCGAGGACCACCGGCGCCCGGCGGGCCTGGAGGGCGTCCGGCACGCGCTGCTGGAGGAGGGCGCGTACACCAAGTACCGCGCGTTCCAGGCCGCCAACCGCACCCGCCGCGCCGCCCGCAAGGCCGTACGCACCCGCAAGCGGCAGCTGAGCACCAGGATCCGCGACCACCAGTACCAGCGCGCCCTGAGCCGCCCGGTGGACCCGAACCTCGCCGTGTTCGCGGCCTACTGGGACCGCGGCGTGGCCTGCAACCCGGCCGCCATCGCCGCCAAGCTCGCCGAACTCGCCCCGCACATCCGCCCGGTGTGGGTGGTGACCAAGCAGAGCGAGGCCCTGCTGCCGCCCGGCACCGACCACGTCGTCCCCGGCACCCGCCGCTACTGGGAGACCCTCGCCACCGCCAAGTACCTGACGAACAACGTCAACTTCCCGAACGCGGTGGTCAAACGCCCGGACGCCGTCCACCTCCAGACCCACCACGGCACCCCGCTCAAGCGCATGGGCCTGGACCAGATGGACCACCCGGCCGCCGCCAAGGGCCTGGACTTCGCCGCCCTGCTGACCCGGGTCGACAAGTGGGACTACAGCGTCAGCGCCAACAGCCACTCCACCCGTATGTGGGAACGCGCCTACCCGTCCCGCTACACGTCCCTGGACCACGGCTACCCGCGCAACGACGTCTTCTACACGGCCACCGCCGCCGACGTCCGCGCGGCCCGCGACCGCCTCGGCATCGCCCCGGGCAGCACCGCCGTCCTGTACGCCCCCACCCACCGCGACTACGAGGCCGGCTACACCCCCCGCCTCGACCTCGCCGCCCTCGCCGACCGCCTCGGCGACGACACCGTCCTCCTCGTCCGCGCACACTACTTCTACGGCGGCGCCGCCTCCCCGCTGACCGGCCTGCGCCGCTCCGGCCGGATCATCGACGTCTCCTCCTACGACCCCGTCGAGGAGCTGTGCCTGGCCGCCGACGCGCTGGTCACGGACTACTCGTCGATCATGTTCGACTACGCCAACCTGAACCGGCCGATCGTGATCTACGCCGACGACTGGGAGACGTACCGGACCACCCGCGGCGTCTACTTCGACCTGATGGCCGAGCACCCCGGCCAGGTCGCCCGCACCCAGGAGGAGCTGGCCGAGACCTTCCTCTCCGGCGCCTGGCGCGACGAGAGCGCGGCCAAGGCGCGGGCCGCGTTCCGGCGCCGGTTCTGCGAGTACGACGACGGGCGCGCCGCCGAACGGGTCGTACGCCGGGTGTTCCTGGGCGAACCGGAGGACGCGCTGCCGCCCGTGCTCCCCATCGAGGACCGCACCCCCGCCCCGACGCCCGAGGAGGCCACGGCATGACCCGCCCCGACGTCACGGTCACGGTCATCGTCTACAACGACGCGGCCCGGCTGCCCCGCGCGGTCGCCTCGCTGCGCGCGCAGACCCACGCGAACATCGAGATCGTCATCAGCGACGACCACTCGACGGACGGGACCCCGACGGTGGCCCGGGAGCTGGCAGCCCAGGACCACCGCATCCGCTACATCCGGCTGCCCGAGAACAGCGGCGGGTGCAGCGCGCCGCGCAACCGGGCCATCGAGATCGCCCGCGCGCCGTACCTGATGTTCCTCGACAGCGACGACGAACTCCCGCCGCGCGCCGTCGAGTCGCTGCTCGCCGCGCACCGCGAGCGGGACGTCGACTTCACCATGGGAGCGGTCCGCCGGGTCCGGGTGGACAACGGCCGCCGCTCGACCTGGATGCCGCACCTGGTCGCCGAGCGCCGCACGCTGGAGGGCATCGAGGCGGACCCGCGTCTCCTCTTCGAGCACCTGTCGACGAGCAAGATGTACGCGCGCGCCTTCCTCGACCGGCACCAGCTGCGCTTCCCCGAGGGCATCCACTACGAGGACCAGCTGTTCTCGGCGCAGGCGTACTGCCTGGCGGAGGCGTTCACGATCATCCCGGACCCGGTGTACGTCTGGTACATCGAGCCGTTCGCGGACGCGTCCTCCGCGTCCATCTCCAACCAGCGGCACAAGATCTCCAACGTCGGCGACCGCGTGCACGTCCAGCGGCTGATCGACGAGTTCCTGGTGAGCAGCGGGCACGCGGGGCTGCGGGAGGACAAGGACTACAAGTTCCTCAAGCACGACTTCCGGATGTACGCCGGTGACCTGCCGTACCGGGACGAGGAGTGGCTGACGTCCTTCGCTCAGATCATGAACCCCTACCTGGACACGCTCTCCCCCGAGGCGTACGGCCGGCTGCCGCGCGCCGAGCGGGTGGTGCTGGAGCTGCTGCGGGACGGCCGCACGGCCGAGGCCCGGCTGGCGGCGCGCGGACTGGGGCACGCGGTGGCACCGCGGCGGGTGACGGCCGACGGTACGGGGGTCCCGTACTGGGGTGACACCGTGCCCTCGACGGACCGCGCCCGCCGCGAACTGGACCTTTCCGAGCTGGAGTTGGACACCCGGCCGTTCCCGACCGCCCTGTTCCGTCACGAGATCACGGAGCTGACGCCCGGGGCGGGCGCGACCCTGACCCTGGCGATCCGCACCTACGACCCCGGCCTGCGCCTGCCGGTCGGGCCCCAGCGCGCGTCCCTGCTCCTGAGCCCCGGCCGACGCCGCATGACGGTCCCCTTCCGTCTGGACCCGGTCCGCCCCGGCGTCTTCGAGGGCACGGTCCGCCTCGACCTCGTGTCCGCGCCGGTCCCGCTCCACGGTTTCCAGGGCGTACGACACCCCCTCGTCCGCCTGGAACAGCAGGGCCTGTCCAACTCCGGTCTGCTCCTGGCCCCGTTGGACTTCCCCACCCGCACCGCCCGCATCGACTACCACTCCGGGGCGGCCCCGCACGAACTCACCGTCGAACCGGAAGGCCGCAACCCCGGCCGCCTCCAGCTCCGCTGGCGTCCGGTGGGGGTGACGGCCCGGATCACCCGGCCCGCCGTCCGCCGTCTGGCCCGGCCCCGCGTCCGGAACGCCGCGCGGCTGGTGGCCAGTGTGCTGAAGTAACGGGGAGAACAGCGCCGTCGGGGTTCTCGTGAGCAGCTCAGGGGGCCACTCGGTACAGGATCTGCCCGCCCGGACCGACGGCCGTCCTGCGGAGCCACGGTGCCTCGCTGCCCCCCACGACCCACTTCACCCCGTACTCCCGCAGGATCCCCCGCCGTTCCGCGACGCCCGCCGCCGGCGAGAAGTACCGCTCCACCGCCGCCTCCCTCCGCCCGGCGTCCGGAAGGAAGAAATCCGGGTACCCGGGCGCCACGGTGTACGGACCGTACGCGGGGATCTGCCGGGCCGGGAACCTACGCGCCATCACCACGTCTCCGTACCGCACCCCCGCCCGCATGATCCACTGGTAACCCGCCCACGGCGTCCGGTACTTCGCCGCGACGACCCCGGGCAGCGCGCCCCGCGGCACCGCGTACCCGAGTGTCCCGGCCTGCGTCCACGCCCCCACCGCCAGCGCGGCGAGCAGCACGCACGCCCACCCCCGCCGCACCAGGACCCGCCCCGCCGACACCGCCTCCAGCGCCGCCGCGAGCTGCGCCGGGATCAGCGCGGCGGGCAGGGCGCGGCCCCAGGAGTAGTGGCCGGTCAGACCCCCCGCCGCGAACACCAGCGCGCCGAACAGGAAGAAGAGGGCGAGGGGGTCGCGGTGGTCCCTGCGCAGGCGGAGGCCCAGCGCCGCCACCCCGAGCAGCACCAGCCCGAACCGCCCGGCCAGGTGCTGGTACAGCGGCCGGTGGACGGCCTCCAGGTCCGCGCCCGCGGAGAACAGCGCGAAGAAGTCGTAGTACGGCCAGAGCCACAGCACCAGCAGGCCCAGGAGCAACCCGGCGCCCAGCCGGAGCAGCGCCCCGCGCGCCGGCCGCGCCGCGAGCACCATCGCCAGTCCGCCCAACGAGGCCACCACGCCGGTGAACTGGTGGCACAGCAGGATCACCGCCCACAGCGCACCCAGCCCCAGGCACGCCCCCCACGTCGCCTCCCCGCGCACCGTCCGCGTCAGCCAGGTCCAGAAGTGGAAGGTGAGCCCGAGCGCGAACACGCTGGGGTACGACACCGTCAGCGCGAGGGAGTTCAGCCCGAGGAAGCCGCTCCAGTTGAACAGCAGCGGCCCCCAGAGGAAGACCAGGCTCAGGAAGGCCAGCGCGGGGGCGGCGCGGTGGCCGCTCAGCGTACGGACGTAGCGTCGGACGCCCGTCACCAGCAGCCCCAGCCCGGTGAGCGCGGCCAGGCGCAGCACCACGAAGACCGACAGGCCCGTCAGCCTGGCGACGGTGCCGAGCAGCAGCATCCAGGGCGAGTGGTACGGGCTCGGCGTGTCAGCGTCGACCAACGGGTTGCCGGGGTGCAGCAGGCTGTGCCGGAAGCGCTGGACCGTAGCCGCGTGCATGCCGAGGTCACCCGCCCACGGCAGGCGGACGACGACACACAACATCAGCACCACGACGAGCGCGGCGGCGACCTGCGGCAGCTCACGGCCCACGCGTGAAGCGGAGCCGCCCGGTGGTGCCGTACGGCCCACCTGTTCGGTGTCAGACGGCGCGGTGTGCACACGCCGACCCTATCCGAACCCTCGCGAAGAGCAGGAAAAGGTAAATTCACCGCACGTTCCGGACGAGAAACGGGCAAGAAGAAGGGCGCCCCGGGGAGACGGTCCCCGGGGCGCCCTTCCTTGCCCTACGGCTACGAGTGCGTCCGCAGCAGCGTCCGCATCGTGCGCATCGCCACCGACAGGTTGGCGAGGTCGAACGAGTCCGAGCTGCGGATCTCGTCCAGCGTGGTGCGGGCACGGCCCAGGAGCGCGCTGTTCTTCTGCTCCCACGCCTTGAACCGCTGCTCCGGCGTCGAGGTGCCGTTGCCCACCGCGAGGACGTCCGCGGTGAGGGCCGCGTGCGCCGCGTACAGGTCCTCACGGATGGAGGCGCGGGCCATGGACTGCCAGCGGTCGGCGCGCGGCAGCTCGATGATGCGGTCCATGAGCTGGGTGATGTCCAGCCGGTCGGCGAGGTCGTAGTAGACCTCGGCGACGTCCAGCGGCTCCTTGCCCATGCGGTCGGCCACCGACACGATGTCGAGCGTCGGGAAGGCGGAGGAGAAGCCGGCCACGCGGGTGGCGAGTTCGTCCGGGACGCCGGCCGCGGACAGCTCGTCGTACACGTGCTGGTACCACTCCACGTCCGCGCCGCGCAGCAGCTTCGGCAGCTCCTGCCAGACCCGCTCGACCCGCTCGGCGAAGAACTCCACCGTCTCGGCGAGCTGGAGCGGCTGCGGCCGGTTGTTGAGCAGCCAGCGGGTGCCACGCTCGACCAGGCGGCGCGAGTGCAGGCGGATGCGGGTCTGGACGGCCGCGTCGACCTGGTTGTCCAGGCCCTCGACGGCGTCCCACACGGGCGCCGAGCGGAAGATCGCGCGGGCCGCGGTCTGGGCGCGGACGATCTCCTCCAGGGAGGCGCCGGTCTCCTCGCGCAGCCGGTGCAGATACGTCGTACCGCCCGTGTTGACCGTGTCGTTGACCAGCACGGTCGTGGTGATCTCGCGGCGCAGCGGGTGGTTGTCGATCGCGTCGGCGAACCGCTCGCGCAGCGCCGTCGGGAAGTACGCGTGCAGCAGTCCGCGCAGGTACGGGTCGTCCGGCAGCGAGGTGTGCAGCAGTTCCTCGGCGACCGTGATCTTCGTGTACGCGAGCACGACGGCGGTCTCCGGGCTGGTCAGCCCCTGGCCCTGGGCGAGGCGCTCGCGGATCTGCCGGTCGGTGGGCAGGAACTCCAGCGCCCGGTCCAGGTGGCCCTCGCGCACCAGGTGGCGGATGAACCGCTGCTGGGCGTGGAGCATGTCCTTCGCCTGGAACAGGGCGTTGGCCAGGGCGGTGTTCTGCGCGTAGTTGTTGCGCAGGACCAGCGCGCCGACCTCGTCGGTCATCTGGGCGAGCAGCTTGTTGCGCTGCTTGACGGTCATGTCGCCGTCCGCGACCAGGCCGTTCAGCAGGATCTTGATGTTCACCTCGTGGTCGGAGGTGTCCACACCGGCGCTGTTGTCGATCGCGTCGGTGTTGATCTTGCCGCCGTGCAGGGCGAACTCGATCCGGCCGAGCTGGGTCAGGCCCAGGTTGCCGCCCTCGCCGACGACCTTGACCCGCAGGTCCTGGCCGTCGACGCGGATGGCGTCGTTGGCCTTGTCGCCGACGTCCCCGTTCGACTCCGGCGACGCCTTCACGTACGTGCCGATGCCGCCGTTCCACAGCAGGTCCACCGGCGCCGTGAGGATCGTCTTCATCAGGTCGGCCGGGGTCATCTTGGTGACCTTGCCCTCGATGCCCAGCGCCTCGCGGATGTGGCTGTTGAGCGGGATCGACTTGGCCGTGCGCGGGAAGATCCCGCCGCCCGCCGACAGCAGCTCGGTGTTGTAGTCGGCCCAGCTGGAGCGGGGCAGCTCGAACAGGCGGCGGCGCTCGGCGTAGGAGACGGCCGCGTCCGGGGTGGGGTCGATGAAGATGTGCCGGTGGTCGAAGGCGGCGACCAGACGGATGTGCTCGGACAGCAGCATGCCGTTGCCGAACACGTCACCGGACATGTCGCCGATGCCGACGACCGTGAAGTCCTCGCTCTGCGTGTCCACGCCCAGCTCGCGGAAGTGCCGCTTCACGGACTCCCAGGCGCCGCGCGCGGTGATGCCCATGCCCTTGTGGTCGTAACCGGCGGAGCCGCCGGAGGCGAAGGCGTCGCCGAGCCAGAAGCTGTAGGTGTTCGCGACCTCGTTGGCGATGTCCGAGAAGGTCGCGGTGCCCTTGTCCGCGGCGACCACCAGGTAGGTGTCGTCGCCGTCGTGCCGGACCACGTCCCGCGGCGGCACGACCTCGCCGGCCACCATGTTGTCGGTGATGTCGAGCAGCGCGGAGATGAACGTCTTGTAGCTGGCGATGCCCTCGGCGAGCCAGGCGTCGCGGTCCACGCTCGGGTCGGGCAGCTGCTTGGCGACGAAGCCGCCCTTGGCGCCGACCGGCACGATGACGGTGTTCTTCACCATCTGCGCCTTGACCAGGCCGAGGATCTCGGTACGGAAGTCCTCACGCCGGTCGGACCAGCGCAGACCCCCTCGGGCGACCTTGCCGAAGCGCAGGTGCACGCCCTCCACGCGCGGCGAGTACACCCAGATCTCGTACGCCGGGCGCGGTGCGGGCAGGTCCGGGATGGCCTGCGGGTCGAACTTCATGGAGACGTAGTCGTGCGGCCGGCCGCCGGACGCGTCCTGGAAGAAGTTCGTGCGCAGGGTCGCCTTGATGACGGTCAGGAAGGACCGCAGGATGCGGTCCTCGTCCAGGCTGGCCACCTGCTCCAGGGCCGCGTCCAGCTCCTCCAGCAGCGCGTCGGTGATCTCCACACCGGCCTGCTGCCGCTCCGGGGACATCCGCGCCTCGAACAGGGAGACGAGGAGCCGGGTGGTGTGGACGTTGTTGCGGAGGGTGTCCTCCATGTAGTCCTGCGAGAAGGTCGAGCCGGCCTGCCGCAGGTACTTGGCGTAGGCGCGCAGCACCATCGCCTGCCGCCAGGTCAGCCCGGCGCTCAGCACGAGCGCGTTGAAGCCGTCGTTCTCGGCCTGGCCGGTCCAGGTCGCGGCGAAGGCCTCCTGGAAGCGCTCGCGGGCGTCGTCGCCGAGGTACTCCCCGCCGCCCGCCGCCCTGGGCATGCGCAGACCGAAGTCGTAGATCCATGCGGTCGTGCGGTCCGCGCAGCGCAGCTCGTACGGCCGCTCGTCGGTGACCTCGACACCGAGCCGGCTCAGCACGGGCAGCACCTTGGAGAGGGAGACCGAGCCGCCCTTCTGGTAGATCTTGAAGCGTCGCTCCTCGGGCGCGGCACCCACCGGCTCGTACAGGCTCAGCGAGAAGGTCCTGTCCTCGCTGAGCTGCTCCAGGTGGACCAGGTCGGCGACCGCGGCCCGCGGGCTGTGGTCGGCCTTGTAGCCCTCGGGGAAGGCGTTGTTGTAGCGGCGCAGCACCTCGGCCGCGCGCTCCTCGCCGCACTCGGCGGTCAGTGCCTCGGCGAACGCGTCGGCCCAGGAGCGGGCCGCCTCGACCAGGCGGGCCTCGATGCGCTCCTTGTCGGCGTCCGACAGCTCGGGCAGCTCGGTGCCCGGCGGGACCCGGACGACGAAGTGCAGCCGGGACAGGATCGACTCGGTGTTCCAGGCGGTGAAGTCGACGCTGATGCCGCCCAGCTCCTCCTTCAGGATGTCGATGATCCGAAGGCGCACACCGGTGGTGTAGCGGTCGCGCGGGAGGTAGACGAGGGCCGAGTAGTAGCGGCCGTACTCGTCCTGGCGCAGGTACAGCCGCAGCCGGCGGCGCTCCTGGAGGTAGAGCACGCTCGTGGCGATCGACTGGAGTTCCGCGACGGGCGTCTGGAACAGCTCGTCGCGCGGGTAGGTCTCCAGGATCTGGAGCAGGTCGCGGCCGTCATGGCTGTTGGGCGAGAACCCGGCGCGCTCCAGCACCTCGTCCACCTTGCGGCGGATGACCGGAACGCGGCGCACGGACTCCGTGTAGGCGGCGGAGGAGAACAGGCCGAGGAAGCGCCGCTCACCGACGACGTTGCCGTCCGCGTCGAACTTCTTGACGCCGATGTAGTCCAGGTACGACGGCCGGTGCACGGTGGCCCGGCTGTTGGCCTTGGTCAGCACGAGCAGCTTGTGCTCGCGCGCCTTGGCCCGGGCGTCCGCCGGGAGCCGCTCGAAGGAGGGGCTGACCGGGTGCTGGTCGTCCTCGGCGTGGTGCGGGTCCGAACGCAGTATGCCGAGACCGGTGCCGGGCACGGCGGCGAGCGTGTCGTCGTCGCGCAGCTGGTACTCGCGGTAGCCGAGGAAGGTGAAGTGGTCGTCGGCCAGCCAGTGCAGCAGCTCGCGGGCCTCCTCGACCTCCGGCCCGGGCAGGTCGCCGGGGACGGGCTCGCCCTCCAGGTTGTCGGCGATCCGGATCGCCGACTCCCGCATCTTCTCCCAGTCCTCGACGGCCTCGCGGACGTCGGACAGCACGCGCAGCAGGTCGGCGGTGATCTGCTTCAGGTCGGCGCGGTCGGTCTCGCGGTCGATCTCGACGTGGATCCAGGACTCGACGTGCGTGTCGTGCGGGAGGTCGCCGGTGAGCCCGGCGGACCGGGCCGGCAGCACCTCGATCAGCTTGCCGGTCAGGTCCCGCCGCACGACGAACTGCGGGTGGATCACGACGTGGATGCCGCGCCCCTGCCGGGTCAGCTCATTGGTGACCGAGTCCACGAGGAAGGGCATGTCGTCGGTGACGACCTCCACGACGGTGTGGCTGCACGTCCACCCGTTCTCCTCCACCGTCGGGGTGTGCACCCGGACGTTCGCGGTGCCCTGGGGGCGGGTCTCGGCGAGACGGTAGTGCGAGACCGCGGCGCCGAAGACGTCGACCGGGTCGCGGTCGGCGAAGTCTTCCGGGGCGGTGTGCAGGTAGTAGCGCTGGAGGAACGCGAGCACGGATTCGCTGTCCGGGGCCGGGGTGCCGGGGGTGCCCTCGCTCGTCGTCCCGGTCGGTAGGTGCCCCCCGACCGGGCTGTTCTCAGCTACCCGGGCGGCCCGTTCGAGCAGCTCGGCCTTGGCTTCGTCCAGCTTGGTCTGCATTGTCCTCTGGCTCCTGTCGCGCGCCGTTGCGTGACGTAGAAGGAAGTACGGTCTCTTTCCCTCCGGCTCGACGCCACGGCCCGGGGTGTCCGGTCCGATCCGACGCTATGCCGCGAGGTGAGATGAGCGGGGGGAATTCGGCCATTCTCGGCACGTCCGTGGAGTGTGACGCTGCTCTCGGCACCGCCGTGTCCCGGGCCGCCCTCGGCGTCCTGGAGGCGTCCGCGCCCCCGTCCCGCCCGCGAAGACCAGCGACCGCGGCCCGGTCACGGAGGTGTTCCGTGCAACCCGGGCGCAGGGCAGGAGCAGGATCGCCCCCGCGAGATATCGCGCTGATCACGCCACAAGGCTATCGCCACTTACCCCGGGCCCGTCATGAGCCGTATGTGTACAAAACCGAGGGGCGAAGTTTGACGTTCTGCACAGCGGCGGGGCGGGGGCGGGTGGCGTAACCGACGGCTGGTTCCCGTCCGGGTCACCCGGTCGCGCCCCCGTGTCCGTGGTCGCACCCTGAAAATCACCGGGCCCTCTTGGCAAGGGGCGCCCGGCGGAGGCACGGTGCCCAGGACACTGTGCGGAGTCTCCCCGGAGGAGCCGACATGCCCACCAAGATCCTCATCGTCACCGGCGACGCGGCGGAGTCCCTGGAGGTGCTCTACCCCTACCAGCGGCTGCGCGAAGAAGGCTACGACGTCCACATCGCCGCCCCGACCCGCAAGACCCTCCGCTTCGTCGTGCACGACTTCGAACCCGGTTTCGACACCTACACCGAGAAGCCCGGCTACACCTGGCCCGCCGACCTGGCCTTCTCCGAGGTCGACCCGGGCGACTACGCGGCCCTCGTCATCCCCGGCGGCCGGGCCCCGGAGTATCTGCGCAACGACCCCGAACTGCGCAAGATCCTCAAGGCCTTCTTCGACGCCGACAAGCCGGTCGCCCAGATCTGCCACGGCCCCCTGCTCACCGCCGCGATCGACTCGCTGCGGGGCCGCCGGGTCACGGCCTACCCGGCGCTGGAGCCGGACATGCAGGCAGCCGGCGCGGGCTTCCAGGACGCCGAGGCGGTCGTCGACGGCACCCTGGTCTCCTCCCGCGCCTGGCCGGACCACCCGGCGTGGATGCGGGAGTTCCTGACGGTGCTCCGCTCCAAGGCACCGGTGAGCTGAGAGACGTCCACCTGGCGCCGTCAGGCTGGCGGTACGCCGGTGGCGTCAGGTCCGCGGTCGGGGTACGCCGGCGGTGTCAGGTCAGCGCTCGTAGTACGCCGGTGGCGTCAGGTCCGCGGTCGGGATACGCCGGCGGCGTCAGCCCGTACTTGCGGTGCGCCTGCGGCGTCAGGTCCGCGCTCGCGGTGCGCCTGCGGCGTCAGGTCGCTGCGGCCGGTCGCGCGGTTCCCCGCGCCCCGGGGAGCCGCAGCGGCCGGCATGGCACGCCCTCCCCCGGTCGGCCACAGCGCCCGGCGCCCTCGCAGACCCGCCTCCGCGCCCCGCAGGGCTACGCCGCCATCCTCCGTGCCTCGGCCACCGCCTCGGCCAACGTGTCCACCACCGGCACCCCCACGCCCTCCAGGCTCACCCGGCTGTGCGACCCCCCGCTGTACAGCACGGCCCGCGCCCCCACGTGCCGCGCGGCGACCGCGTCGTCCGCGGCGTCCCCGATGACCACGGTCCGCTCGGGCGCCACCCTCCCCGCCAGCGCCTGAAGATGCCGCACCATGTGCTCGGCCTTGCTGCCGCCGGACGGCCCCGTACGCCCGTCGACCCGTATGAAGTGCGCCTCGATCCCGAAGCCCCGCACCAGCGGCACCAGGTCCTCGTGCCCGTACATGCTCAGCAGCGACTGGCTGTGCCCCGCCGACCGCCACCCCGAGAGCAGGTCCTCCGCGCCCTCGGTCAGCCGGCACCGCACCCGGTGCTCGGTGTAGTAGCGGTGGAAGACCCCGTCCATCAGCTCCCACTCGGCGTCGGTCGGCAGCCGGCCGAGCAGCCGCTCGTAGAACTTCGGCACCGGCACGCAGTACAGCGCCCGGTACTGCTCCGGTGTGATCGGCGCCAGCCCCAGCTCCGCGAAGGCCGCGTTCGTCGCCCCGATGATCGCGTCATTGTCGTGGAACAGCGTCCCGTTCCAGTCCCAGACGATGTGCGCGCTTCCCTGCGTCCCCATGTCCAAGACCGTACCCGCCCCCACTGACAATCAGGGCACCACCGCGATCAGCGCAGGTCAGCCCAGTCCCACCAGGTTGGGGATCTCCTGTGTGGCGTACCACAGCAGCTCGTGGTCGTCCGCCCCGTCCACGACGAACTGCGCGTCGTCGTCCCCGCCGTCCGCCGCCTCCAACGCGTCCGCCGCGGCGGCCACGTCCGGCTCCGCGTCCTCGGCGTCGACGTGCACGGAGGCCGCCTTCGCGAGCGGCACCGCGACCCGCACGGTGATCTCGCCGAGCGCGGCGGGTTCGAGCGCGCGGTCCGGGTCGACGCTCGCGGCGCCGTCGGGCACGTCCACGGCGACCACGACCCGGCGCCGTACCGCGTCCGGGTCCGCCGCGAGCAGCCGCAGCGAGGCCAGCGCGGCCCGGCTGAGCGCGGCGTACTCCAGCTCCTCGATGTCCTCGGAGAGGTACCACTCGCGCAGCGCGGGCGTGACGGCGTACGCGACGAAGGGGCCGGTCCCCAGCTCACCCGTCTTGTACGCCTCGGCGAGAGCGGGGAGGGTCACGGGGACGTAGACGCGCATGCTGGCCGCTCTTTCCTGTTCCTGGTCAAAGGATCCGCTGGGGCCCCGGGGAGGGCGGCTGGCGCGTCTCCCGGAGGGCCTTCAGGATACGTGCGGCCGTCCCCCTTCGGGCCCCTGCCCGCACCCGCGGAGGCGTCCACTCCAGGCCGTCGATTCACCCCCGCCGGCCGCTTGGCCCTGGGGCGCGGGGCTCCCCCGGTCCCTCGGATAGGTGAACATCGCCGGCCCCCTCCCGCCCGCCGCCGCTCCTTGCCACCCTCTCCGGCGCCCCGTACAAGATCCCCACCACCCAGTTACCGCCCGGTATCCCCCGGGCCCGCCGAACGGGGACGCCCCATGAACAAGGTCATGAGCCGTACCGCCCAGCCCCGCCCGCGGCACCGCCCGCCGACCCGCCGCGACTCCCGCCGCCCCGGCGGCGCCCCGCCCCGCACGGCCGGCCGCCCGGCGGCCACACGGCCGGCGGCGGCCCGTACGCTGCCCGGAACGGCCGTACGGCAGCCCCGGCCCACCGACCTCTTCGCCGAGCGCCTGCTGGCCGTCCTGAGCGGTCAGCGGCCCGTCCACTGGATGCTGCGGCACACCGCGGGGCGCGCCTACGACGACCTGGCCCGCCTGGCCGAACGCAGCCCCCTGCGCACCCTCGGCTCCCGCCCGGTCGTCCAGGACATCGGCTACTACGTCCCCAGCCGGGGCGCCCTGGAGGTCTTCGCCCGCATCGCCGCCGGTGACCAGCTGCGCGCCATGGCCTTCCGCCTGGAACTGGGCAAGGACCTCCGCTGGCGCTGCACGGCGGTGGAGACGGGCACGACGTAGGGCCGGGGCGGCGCGCTCCGCCCCTCGGGGGCGGCCGGTACCCGCGCGGCTGCGGCGGCACAGGGCACCGACCAGCAGGCAACGCAGCAGGGCCGGGCTCCCGGAAGGGAACCCGGCCCTGCTCGACCGCTGAAGCGCCGCGGGCGACCGTTACTTCTTGCGGCGCCGCCCGCCCTTGGCCTGCCGGCGCCGCTCGGCCCGCGTGAGCCCGTCCGACTCGGACCGCACCGGCTCGTCCTCCTCCAGGTCACGCTCGACGATGCCGCCCTCACCGTCCACCGTCGGCGCGGAGAAGTGCAGATCCCGCCGCTGGGGAACGTCCAGCCCCTTCGCACGGATCTCGGGACGCGCGCCCGCCTGCGCCGGAACGGTGTCCTGGACGCCCTCGCCCACCGGCTGGGCCTCCTCGACCGGGACCTCCTCGACCTGCTGCTCGACCTGGACCTCCAGGTTGAACAGGTAGCCGACGGACTCCTCCTTGATGCCGTCCATCATCGCGGTGAACATGTCGAAGCCCTCGCGCTGGTACTCGACCAGCGGGTCCTTCTGCGCCATCGCGCGCAGGCCGATGCCCTCCTGGAGGTAGTCCATCTCGTAGAGGTGCTCGCGCCACTTGCGGTCCAGGACCGACAGCACGACCCGGCGCTCCAGCTCACGCATGATCTCGGAGCCGAGCTGCGCCTCCCGGGCCTCGTACTGCTGGTAGATGTCCTCCTTGATGGACTCCTCGATGAACTCGGCGGTGAGACCGGCCCGGTCGCCGGCCGCCTCCTCCAGCTCCTCGATGGTGACCTTCACCGGGTACAGCTGCCGGAAGGCACCCCACAGCCGGTCCAGGTCCCAGTCCTCGGGGAAGCCCTCGGAGGTCTCGGCGCGCACGTACGCCTCGATGGTGTCGTCCATGAAGTGCCGGACCTGCTCGTGCAGGTCCTCGCCCTCCAGGACGCGCCGGCGCTCGCCGTAGATGACCTCGCGCTGCCGGTTGAGGACCTCGTCGTACTTCAGGACGTTCTTACGGGTCTCGAAGTTCTGCGTCTCGACCTGGGCCTGCGCGGACGCGATGGCGCGGGTGACCATCTTGTTCTCGATCGGCACGTCGTCCGGCACGTTGGCCATCGACATCACGCGCTCGACCATCTGGGCCTTGAACAGGCGCATCAGGTCGTCGCCCAGCGACAGGTAGAAGCGGGACTCGCCCGGGTCGCCCTGACGGCCGGAACGGCCGCGCAGCTGGTTGTCGATGCGCCGCGACTCGTGCCGCTCGGTGCCGAGGACGTAGAGGCCGCCCAGGTCCTCGACCTCATCCTTCTCCGCCTTGACGGCCTGCTGGGCCTTCTCCAGGGCGGACGGCAGGGCGGCGGCCCACTCCTCGATGTGCTCCTCGGGGTCGAGGCCGCGCTGGCGCAGCTCCGCCTCGGCGAGGTCCTCGGGGTTGCCGCCGAGCTTGATGTCCGTACCACGGCCGGCCATGTTGGTGGCCACCGTCACGGCGCCCTTGCGGCCGGCCTGGGCGACGATCTGCGCCTCGCGCTCGTGGTGCTTGGCGTTCAGCACCTCGTGCTGGATGCCGCGCTTGCTGAGCTGCTGCGAGAGGTACTCCGACTTCTCGACGGAGGTCGTGCCGACGAGGATCGGCTGGCCCTTCTCGTGCTTCTCGGCGATGTCGTCGACGACCGCCTCGAACTTGGCCACCTCGGTGCGGTAGATCAGGTCGGACTGGTCCTTGCGGACCATCGGCTTGTTGGTCGGGATCGGGACCACGCCGAGCTTGTAGATCTGGTGGAACTCGGCTGCCTCGGTCATCGCCGTACCGGTCATGCCGGAGAGCTTCTTGTAGAGGCGGAAGAAGTTCTGGAGGGTGATCGTGGCGAGCGTCTGGTTCTCGTCCTTGATGTCCACCCCTTCCTTCGCCTCGATCGCCTGGTGCATGCCCTCGTTGTAGCGGCGGCCGGCGAGGATACGGCCGGTGTGCTCGTCGACGATCATGACTTCGCCGTCGATGACGACGTAGTCCTTGTCCTTCTTGAAGAGCTCCTTGGCCTTGATGGCGTTGTTCAGGTAGCCCACGAGCGGGGTGTTCACCGACTCGTACAGATTGTCGATGCCCAGCCAGTCCTCGACCTTGCCGACACCGGACTCGTGGATGGCGACCGTGCGCTTCTTCTCGTCGACGTCGTAGTCGCCGGTCTCCTCCATGCCCTTGAGCGGGTTGCCGGCCTCACCGCGCTTGAGGCGCGTGACCAGCTTGGCGAAGTCGCCGTACCACTTGGTGGCCTGGTCGGCCGGGCCGGAGATGATCAGCGGCGTACGGGCCTCGTCGATGAGGATGGAGTCGACCTCGTCGACGATGGCGAAGTTGTGGCCGCGCTGCACCAGCTCGTCCTTCGACCACGCCATGTTGTCGCGCAGGTAGTCGAAGCCGAACTCGTTGTTCGTGCCGTAGGTGATGTCGCACGCGTACTGCTCGCGGCGCTGGGCCGGCGTCATGTTGGCGAGGATGCAGCCGACGCTCAGGCCCAGGAACTTGTGGACGCGGCCCATCATCTCGGAGTCGCGCTCGGCCAGGTAGTCGTTGACCGTGATGAGGTGGACGCCGTCCCCGGACAGGGCGTTCAGGTACGCGGGCAGCGTGCCGACGAGGGTCTTGCCCTCACCGGTCTTCATCTCGGCCACATAGCCGAGGTGGAGGGCGGCACCGCCCATCAGCTGCACGTCGTAGTGACGCTGGCCGAGGACGCGCTTGGCGGCCTCGCGGACCGTGGCGAACGCCTCGGGGAGCAGGTCGTCCAGGCTCTCACCGTCGGCGTAGCGCTGCTGGTACTCCGCGGTGAGGGCACGCAGCTCGGCGTCGGAGAGGTCGACGAAGTCCTCTTCGATGGAGTTGACCTGGTCCGCGATGCGGTGCAGCTTGCGCAGGATCTTGCCTTCGCCTGCACGCATGATCTTCGAGAGGACGGACACGGGGGCTGGTCTCCTTGCCGGTCGGGCCTGGGACGGTCGGTTTTCCTTCTGACGTACTGAGCAACGGCCATCGTATGCGAGGACCCGGCTGCGCCGGGAGGCCTGGCGACCCGACGGCTGCCTCACCCAGGACAACGGACGGGGTGACCGGATGGTGCCGCACCGACACGGGGAATTACGCGAAACGTGATCACCCGCTCACACATCGCGAAAATCCATGGCCGGGATGGGGCGTCCCGAGCAGAATCGGGCGATGGAACCCGTCACGCTCACCACGGACCGTCTGCTGCTGCGCCCGGTCGGCCCCGCCGACACCGACGCGGTGTACGCGGCGGCGCAGGACCCCGACATCCAGCGCTGGACGCTGGTCCCCTCGCCCTATCTCCCGGAGCACGCGATCGGCTTCACGGAGCAGATCGTCCCGGACGGCTGGTCGCAGGGCTCGACGTTCACCTTCGGCGTCTTCCTCACGGCCGGCGAGCTGGTCGCCATGCTCGCCCTGACGATGCGCTCACTGGGCACGGCCGAGGTCGGCTTCTGGGCGGCCAAGGAACACCGCGGCAACGGATACGTCGCGGAGGCCACGCTCACCGCCTGCCGGTGGATCTTCACCGAGGTCGGCGTCGACCGTGTCGAATGGCGGGCCGAGGTCGGCAACCACGCCTCCCGCGCGGTCGCCGAACGCGCGGGCTTCACCTTCGAGGGCACCCTGCGTTCCGGCCTCAACAACAAGGGCGTGCGCCGCGACTGCTGGGTCGGCTCCCTGCTCCCCTCGGACCTGGGCCTGCCCTCCACGGCCCCGTACCTGCCCGCGCGTTCCTGAGCCCGTTCGCCGTTCCCGGGGAACGGACAGCTCGTCGCGGGCTGTCAGTGGCACCCTCTATCGTCCGACGCATGACGACCCTTCCGCGCCCGACCACCACTCTCACCGCGGACGACGCCCGCCGGATCGCCCTGCGGGCCCAGGGCCTGCTCGGCGCGCCCGACCGGCGCGCGGGCGTCCGCGGGGTGCTGCGCCACCTCGGCGCGGTCCAGCTCGACACGATCTCGGTGCTCGCCCGCTCCCACGAACTCGTGCCCTACGCCCGGCTGGGCGCGGTCGGCCGCAAGGCCGTGGAGGCCGCGTACTGGACGGACGCCCACGCCTTCGAGTACTGGTCGCACGCGGCCTGCGTCCTCCCCATCGAGGAGTGGCCGCACTTCGCCTTCCGCCGCCGCGCCTACCGGGACCGGCCTCACTGGCACCACGAACTCCCCGACGGCGCCTACGACCAGGTCATCAAGCAGCTCCGCGCGGAGGGCCCGCTGACCGCCACCGAACTGGGCGGCGCGAAGAAGACGAACGACTGGTGGGACTGGTCGGGCACGAAGGTCGCCGTGGAGCGCGCGCTGATGTACGGCGAGGTGGTGTGCGTGGAGCGGCGCGGCTGGAAGCGGGTGTACGACCTGGCCGAGCGCGCGGTCCCGGCCACGCTGCTCCACGACGAGCTGGACGACTCCGAGTGCCTGCGCCGTCTGGTCCGGCTGGCGGGCGAGTCGCTCGGGGTCGGCACGCGCGCGGACATCGCCGACTATCACCGTCTCAAGGCGGAGCAGGTCGACGCGGTGATCGCGGACTCGGGTCTGGTGCCGGTCGAGGTCGAGGGCTGGGGCAAGCCGGCCTGGGCGGACCCGGCGGCCCTTGCGACGCCGCCGCGCGGCCGGCACCGCACCACGCTGCTGTCGCCGTTCGACTCGCTGATCTGGGAGCGGGCGCGCACGGAGCGGCTCTTCGGCTTCACCCACCGGCTGGAGGCGTACGTCCCCAGGCCCAAGCGGGTCCACGGCTACTTCGCGATGCCGGTGCTCGCGGGCGGCCGGCTGGTCGGGCGTGTCGACCCGGCCCGGGAGGGCCGCACGCTGGTGGCCAAGCAGGTCACCCTGGACGGACCGAAGGCGGTCCCGGCGGTGGCCCAGGCGCTGGTCGAGGCGGCGGCGTGGGTGAGCTGCACCGACGTCCGCGTCGAGCGCGTGGACGCATCCGAGCTGCGCGAGCCCCTGCAC
Organism: Streptomyces olivaceoviridis; assembly: GCF_014650115.1. GTDB lineage: Bacteria > Actinomycetota > Actinomycetes > Streptomycetales > Streptomycetaceae > Streptomyces > Streptomyces olivaceoviridis. Next base: position 854,740 of record NZ_BMUI01000001.1, read on the forward strand.
AGGGAACTCGCCGGGCTGCTCGGATAGGCGCTAGCGGATCTCCAGGATCTTCTCCCGCATCGCGTAGACCACGGCCTCCATCCGGGAGTGCAGTTGCAGCTTCTCCAGGATGTTGCGGACGTGGTTCTTCACGGTGTTCTCGGAGATGAACAGCTCCTTGGCGATGTCCCGGTTGTTCATGCCCGTGGCGACGAGCTTGAGGACCTCCAGCTCCCGGTCGGTCAGCCGGGGCGCGGGCACCAGCCGGCGCTCGTCGGTGCGCTGGATCATCGACTTGAACTCGGTGAGGAGTTTCGACGCCATCGACGGGCTGATCTGCGACTGTCCGTCGGCCACCGCGCGAATGGCGGTGGCCACCTCGTCGGTCGAGATCTCCTTGAGGAGGTATCCGGTCGCACCCGCCTTGATCGCGTCGTAGAGGTCGGCCTCCTCGTCGCTGATCGTCAGCATGATGATCTTCGCGCTGGGGGCGACCTCCTTGATGGAGGTGCAGGCCTCGATCCCGCCGCGCTTGGGCATGCGGACATCCATCAGCACGATGTCGGGCAGCAGGTCGGCGGCCTTGTCGACGGCCTCGGCCCCGTCGCCCGCCTCACCGACGACCTGGATGTCCTCCTCGGCCGCGAGCACGATCTCCAGGCCGCGCCGGAAGAGGGCGTGGTCGTCCACGACCAGGACTCTGATCGGCTCGCGCGACGAGCCCGCGTCCGGGCCCCTGCCGATGACATCGTCGTCGGCGCCCCCGTCCCGCATCGGTCCGAAGGTGTCCGCCATCGTTCCTCCCCCTGAAGGCTGTGGCCTGTGGTCCTGTGCCATCGCCAACCCAAGGCAGCGGCCCACCGGTTGGGCCGGTGCGGCCATGATTTCATGCCCGGGCGGCACCGAGGTGACGTGCGGGGCGTGAAGTGGTCGCACACCGGTGCCCCTGGGGGCGCACACGCGCTCCAGGGGCACCCGCACAGCTTCAGCCGGGGGGATCAGCCGCCCAGCGTGCCACCCGCCGCGGGGGGCTGCGCCTGCGCCTCGGCGACCATCGGGTCGGTGCTGAGGTGGATCACGCCGTAGTCGTAGGCGTGTCGCCGGTAGACGACACTGGGTTCCTTCGTCTCGGAGTCGACGAACAAGTAGAAGTCGTGGCCGACCAGTTCCATCTCGTACAGGGCCTGGTCGAGCGTCATCGGGGAGGCGACGTGGGTCTTCTCGCGGACGACCAGGGGTCCCTCACCCTTGACCTCCAGCGAACCGATCTTCTTGGTCGGCACTCCGTCCGTCTCCTCCTCGTGGACGGGGAGGCCGCTGCCGTTCAGTGTCGCCGCGCCGGGGACGTGGTCGGGGACCTCTGCCGCCGAGATCCGACGTGCGCCACGGCGCGAGAACCGCTTGTCGTGCTGCTTGCGCAGCCGGGCGTCCAGCTTCTCCGCCGCCAGGTCGAGCGCCGCGTACGGATCGCTGGCCGCTGCCTCCGCCCGGATCACCGGACCGCGGGAGCGGAGCGTGATCTCCACTCGGTCACAGCGGTCGGCCTGTCGGGGGTTCGGCTCCTTGGACACCTCGACGTCGAGGCTGATCACCTTGGCATCGAGCCTCTGGATCTTCTCCAGCTTCAGCTTCTCGGCCACGTGCTTGCGGAACCGCTCGGGCACCTCGGTCTTGCGGCCCTTGACGACGATGTCCACGCAGAACTCCGTTCCCGGATCGCTCCGCTGCGTCGGCGGAGCATCTCCCTTTCGCACCAGGTCCGGTGATCACCGGACCTCGGACTCGGTGACTTCCACCTCCTCCTCCCCCATGGGCGAGATCTCCACCCCACCGATGCGGGTGATTGCAGAAAACCCGCGGCACGGCAATCGGATATGAGAGGTGTGGCCTGCGCCTTTCCTCACACCCGAACATATCTCGCCCGGACGGATGTCGTCACCCTCTACTGCGACGTACCTCCATTCAGGTGAATTACCCCTGTCACTAGCTGGAACGATGCACGTTGACGATCAGTTCCTGTTCATTTCGAAAGAATCGTGAGGAGCTGCGATCACGGCGGCATGGAGGATCTGCCGCAGGGCGTTCGGCACCGCATTTTCCGGTGCACTATGCACCGACTCCCTTCTCCCCGGCGCACCGATCCATCGTTCCTCCCTACCTTCCCGAGTTGCGGCCTCATACACGGCCGTCCTGCCCTCGGGACGGGACAGGGCCGGCTCCCGCAGGGCCCGCGCCGCCTCCGCGAGGCTGGCGCCCGTCGTCATCAGGTCATCGACGAGCACGACGGGGCCCCCGCCGAGCAGCCGGCCGCCTCCCGGACCGACCTCCAGCGCCCCGGCGAGGTTCGCCAGACGCCGCCGCGCGTCCAGCCCCGCCTGGTCGGCCACGGCCCGCCGCTGGCGCAGCACGGCCGCCACCCGGGCCGCCGTCCCGGTGCGCCGCAGCTCGCCCGCCGCCGCGAGCGCCATCCGCCGCACCGGATCGTGCCCACGCGCCCGCACGGCCCACCGGGCGGAGGGCACGGGAACCAGCAGCACGGGCCCGCGCCAAGGCCACCCGGCCGACCCGGCGCCGACGTGGCCACCGCGGTCCGCGCCGGCGCGGGCACCACCGTCAGCGCGGACCGCGGCACCGCCGCCCGCGCCCAGGCTCGCCCGCACGGCTCCCGCCAGCGCCGTACCCAGCGCTCCCGTGAGCGTCAGCGCACCGCGTTCCTTGTGCGCGAGCAGCAGCGCGCGCACCTCGGCCGCGTAGGGAGCCACCGCGTGCACCACCGGCAGCCCGGCCGGCTCCGGAACCGGCCGCACCCGCCGCGGCGCGCTCCCGTGCAGCGTGGCCCGGCACCGCGGGCAGAGCGCCGTACGAGGTGCCCCGCAGCCCGCGCAGTCGGCCGGCAGCACCAGGTCGGTGAGGTCCTGCCACCACCCCCGCATGACCACCACTGTGCCCACGCGACCGCGGGTCGGCCACCCCTGTGGACAACGCCCTGTGGATAACTCGGCGCGCGACTACGGGGAGGAGCGTTCTGCTCTGAGCCGTCCCATGCGTACCCGTCTCGCGCTCAGCGCGGGTACACCGCCTCAGCCGTCCCGCGCTCAGCCCGGATAGACCGGCGCCGACCCGTCCTTGTCGACCTTCTGCCACTGCGCTCCGGACGGCAGTCGTACGATCCCGTCCTCCGAGTAGGCCACCAGCGGCACCCGCTCGTCCTCGGACGCGGCGATCGCCTTGACGCTGGTGAGCGCGCCCGGTGCCGGGCCGTCGAGGGTGGAGCCGTCGACCTGGACGTACCGCATCTGCTGCACGCCCCCCTGCTCCTGGCCGACGACCAGCAGCCTGCTGTCCCCGGCCCAGGAGATGGCGCTGACCTGCTCCAGGTCCGGCGCCGCCGACCGCAGTCCGTCCACCGAGATGCCCTGCCCGGTTCCGTCGTCGCGCTGGATCCGCCCGATGAAGAGGGACTGCTTGCCGTCCTTCTCCACGACCAGCGCGATCCGCGCCCCGTCGGCGGCCACCCGCGCGTCCTCGATCTGGCCGGACAGGTCCGGGACGGCGACCGGCTCCGGCTTGTCGGCGCCCTGTTCCAGGACGAACAGCCGCGGCCGGTGCGGGTCGCGGTCGGCCACCCACAGGTCGCCGCGGGCGTCCCAGCTCGGGGTGGCGAGCCGGTGGTCGGGGGTCGTGCCGGCGCTGGTCAGCAGCGGATCGCCGAGCGATCCGTCCGACGCCAGCGACGTCACGTACAGCGTCCTGCCCTCGTCGCCGATCCCGGCCGCGGTGTGCTCGTCCCGCGACACCGCCACCGACTGCAAGCCCCTGCCGCTCTCGCCCAGCGGACCCGGCACCGGCACGGACGCCGTCCCGGTGCTCCCGGTCTGCATCCGTACCATCCGGTGCTTGCCGTCGAGGAAGTACAGGTAATCGGGACGCTTGGACGACCCGTGCCAGGCGACGGACTCGGCGCGCTCCCCGGTCAGTTCGCACAGCCGGTCGTCGCCGGTCCCCCGCAGCTCGACGGAGTCCAGCGTCGGCGCCAGGTTCCGCAGGGTGAACAGCATCTGCGTCGCCATCTCGGTGCACCTGCCCGGCGCCACCCGTGACGGCTTGAGGTTCAGCGGCACCGTCAGCCTGTTCTGGTCGTCCGGTGCCAGCCCGGAGACGCCCTTCTGCAACGCCGTACCGGTCGGGAAGCTCGACCTGACCACCGGTCTGAGCCACGTCGTGGGTCCGTTCAGCAGCGAGCGGACCAGTTGGGTCATCGGGTCGACCTTGCTGCGCACGAACACCGGGTCGGCGACCGCCACCGGCTGGCCGCTCGCCCCGACGGACGCGTCGGAGGCGAAGTAGTACTTGTCGACGGACCTGTAGTTGCGCTGGAAGTCCGACTTGCCCATGACGACCCCGTCGGGCAGCCCGTCGATGCGCCACTGCCCGTTCTTCGGGTCCTTCGTGAGGTGCAGCTTCTTGCGGTAGGTGCCGTCGGCGGGCTGGTACGCCTGCTGCTCGTCGACCGTGGCGACCTGGCTGCCGGCCAGCACGCAGGTGACGCTGTTGGTCTCCTCCCGGCCGCCCGGACGGCAGTCGGTCTCGATGGTCGGACCGTTCGCGAGGACGGTGGTCGACTGCTCGGGCCGCCAGGTGCGGGCCGCGTCGGCCGTCAGGTACTTGCGAGCCGTGTCGTATCCCGGGTCGTCGCTGGTCAGCGCCTCCAGGAAGCCCTGCATGATCTCGCCGGGACCGGCGCCGTCGGCCGGCGGCATGGCGAACACCCGGACTCCGGTGTCCTGCCGCGGCGTGGACTCCACGTCCCGCAGGTCCCCGCTGTCGGGCATCGAGGCACAACCGGCCAGCAGTACGACACCCAAGGCGGCGTACGCCACCGCGCGCCACGACCGCCGCCGTGCGCCCCCCTCGCGGTCAGCGGCCACGAAATGCCTCCCCTGGCTCGGTCGAGTCCTCCGGCGTGGCCGCGTCCGGCCGGCCCGCGTTCGCGCCGGGCTCCGGACGTGCGGCGGGCCCGTCGACCGGACGCCGGGCGCCGGCGGTGGGCCGGGGCACGACGCGCGCGCCGTTGCCGTTGCCGGGCAGCGCGGTCGGGTCGACGGCCGGGGTGGCAGTGGCCAGCCGCGGCGCGATCTCCGCCCGCGGCGGCAGCGTGGGCGCCTGGACGCCGTTCTGCTGCACCGGAACGGTCGCCCGCTTCTCCTCGCCCGCCCTGGGCAGGCCGGCGTCGTCGAGGCCGCGGTTGCGGCGGGAGTCCTTGGGCTCCAGCGGTATCGGCGAGCCCCGCAGCGGCTCGTCCGCCGTCCTGGGCAGCGTCAGCCGGAACTGGGAGCCACCGCCCGGCTCGCCCCACGCCTGCAACCAGCCGCCGTGCAACCGCGCGTCCTCCAGGGCGATCGACAGCCCGAGGCCGGTACCGCCGGTGGTACGCGCGCGTGCCGGGTCGGCCCGCCAGAAGCGGCTGAAGACCCGGGTCGCCTCACCGGGCTTGAGTCCTACGCCGTAGTCCCGCACCGCGACGGCCACGGCTCCGCCCGCGGCGGCCAGCTTGACGACGACGTCCTTGCCCTCGCCGTGCTCGACGGCGTTGACGACGAGGTTGCGCAGAATCCGCTCCACTCGCCGGGCGTCCGCCTCGGCGACGACGGGCTGCTGGTCACCGAGCACCCGTATGCGCGTGCCCTTGCGCTCGGCGAGCGGCTCGGCACCGCTCACGACCCGCCGGACGACCTCCCTGAGGTCTATCGGCTCGGCCTCCAGCGCCGCCGCCCCGGCGTCGAAACGGCTGATCTCCAGCAGGTCGGCGAGCAGCGACTCGAACCGGTCCAGCTGGTCGGCGAGCAGCTCGGCCGACCGCGCGGTGACCGGATCGAAGTCCTCGCGCGCCTCGTGGATGACGTCCGCGGCCATCCGGACGGTGGTCAGCGGGGTGCGCAGCTCGTGCGAGACGTCGGAGACGAACCGCCGCTGCATCCGCGACAGGTCCTCCATCTGCTGGATCTTGCCCTGCAAGTTCTGCGCCATCTTGTTGAAGGCCTCGCCCAGGCGCGCGATGTCGTCCTCGCCGGTGACCTTCATCCGCTCCTGCAACCGCCCGGCCGACAACCGCTCCGCGATCCCGGCCGCCATCCGCACCGGCGTGACGACCTGCCGCACCACCAGCCAGGCGATGGCGCCGAGCAGGACGACGACGAACAGCCCCGCGGTGGCGAGCGTGCCCTTGACCAGGCTCAGGGACTTCTCCTCCTGCGTGAGCGGGAAGAGGTAGTACAGCTCGTACGGACGACCGTTGGGGTCGTTGACCTGCTTGCCGATGACAAGCCCCGGCTGCGAGTCCCTGCCGCCGTAGTAGACGATCCGCGCGTTGCTCTGGACGGCCGATGTGCCGCTGTTGACCCGCTCGCGCAGGGCGGCGGGCACGCTGGACGTCGGGTTGACGTTCCCGGAGCCGCGCGGGCTGCGTCCGCCGCCGCTGTCGTCGCCCACGGGCAGCGTCACCACGTCGAAGGCGCCCGCGCCGCCGCTGGACAGCGACTCCACGAGGTCGCTCATCCACTGGATGACGTTCTGCGACTGCCGCCCGTCCCCGGTCGCCGTGCCGTCGGCGGCACCGGCCCCGGCTCCCGCACCGGTCCCGCCGGCCGCCTCGTCGGCCTTCTGCTTGGCCACCGCGAACCCGCCCGTGGCCTGGCTCTGCGACGCCTTGACCTTCGCGTCGAGCAGGCCGTTGCGCACCTGCCCGATCACGACGAAGCCCAGCAGCAGAACGACACCGAGCGACATCAGCAGGGTGGTGGCGACGACCCTGAGCTGGATGTTGCGCCGCCACAGCCGCATCACCGGCAGCAGCGGACGGCGCACCCAGCGCAGGAACAGACGAAGGACCGGGCTGCCCTGGACCCCGCCCTCAAGCAGCCCGCCGTCGAACATGGCCCGCCAGCGCGCACCCGCCGCCGTCCGGCCGACAGGCCGCCCCGGACGGGCCCCAGAACCGCCGGGAGCCGAAGCGGCGCTGTCCCCGGACATGTCAGCTCGGTCCGGCCTTGTAACCGACACCACGGACGGTCACCACGATCTCCGGCCGCTCCGGGTCCTTCTCGACCTTGGAGCGCAGCCGCTGGACGTGCACGTTGACGAGCCGCGTGTCGGCCGCGTGCCGGTAGCCCCACACCTGCTCCAGCAGCACCTCACGGGTGAACACCTGCCAGGGCTTGCGCGCGAGCGCGACCAGCAGGTCGAACTCCAGCGGGGTCAGAGCTATCGACTGCCCGTCCCGCTTCACCGAGTGCCCGGCGACATCGATGACCAGGTCACCGATGGTGAGCTGCTCCGGCGCCGGCTCCTCCGACCTGCGCAGCCGCGCCCGGATCCGGGCCACCAGCTCCTTCGGCTTGAACGGCTTGACGATGTAGTCGTCGGCGCCCGACTCCAGGCCCACGACGACATCGACGGTGTCGCTCTTGGCCGTGAGCATCACGATCGGCACACCGGACTCCGCCCGGATCAGCCGGCACACCTCGATGCCGTCCCGTCCGGGCAGCATCAGGTCGAGCAGCACCAGATCGGGCTTCGCCTCACGGAAAGCGGCCAGCGCCTTGTCGCCGTCGGCTACGAAAGACGGCTCAAAACCTTCACCACGCAGCACGATGCCGAGCATCTCGGCCAGTGCGGTGTCGTCGTCGACGACAAGGACTCGTCCCTTCATAAACGACATCATCCCATTCTCATAACAGCGACAGGCGCCCTGGTGAGGGAGGTCACTGGCCGGTGACGATAGTCGTACGGGGCCGTCACTGTCTGCCCCTGTCCGTCGACGACGGTGCCGGTCACCGATGTCAACCCGACGCCTGCGGAGCCCCAGCCGGAGGCCGGGCGCACAGTTCCGCGAGCGCCTCGGCCGTCACGGGCGAGATCACTCCCTCCTCGGTGACGATCGCCGTCACCAGTTCGGGCGGGGTCACGTCGAACGCCGGGTTGTACGCCTGCGTCCCCAGCGGTGCCATCGGAATCCCACCCCCTGCTCCCGCCGCCTGGGGCGCCGCCATCTCGGTCACCTCGAAGCCGGGACGCTGCTCGACCTCGATGGACGCCCCGTCGGGAGTGCCCGGGTCGACCGTCGTCAGCGGCGCCACCACGATGAACGGCACATGGTGGTACCGGGCGAGCACGGCGAGCGGATAGCTCCCCACCTTGTTCGCCACCGAACCGTCGGCCGCGATCCGGTCCGCTCCGATCAGCACCGCGTCCACCTCACCCGCCGCGAACAGGGAACCCGCCGCGTTGTCCGTGAGCAGGGTGTACGCCATACCGCTGCGGGCCGCTTCGTACGCCGTCAGGCGAGCGCCTTGCAGCAGCGGACGCGTCTCGTCCACCCACAGCCGCCGCAGCCGGCCCGCCCGGTGCGCGGCGAGGGCCACCGCGAAGGCCGTGCCCTCCCCGCCCGACACCAGCGACCCGGTGTTGCAGTGGGTCAGAATCCGGTGCCCGCCGCCGGACAGCAACTCGTCCAGCAGCGCCAGACCATGGGCCGCCATCCGGGCGCTGGCCTCGGCGTCCTCCTGGTGCAGCGCCCGCGCCGCGGTCAGCGCCGCCACGGCGGCCGCGGTCGGGTCGCCGGTCCGTGCCAGCGCCGCCTCGTGCGCCGCCCGCGCCCGGCGCACCCCGACGGACAGGTTCACCGCGGTGGGCCTGGCCTCTTCGAGCGCCCGCGCGGCCTCGGCCACGTCGAAGCCCCGCGCGGCGGCGAGCGCGACGCCGTACGCCCCCGCGATCCCGAGCAGCGGCGCCCCGCGCACGGCGAGCGAACGGATCGCCTCCACCAGCGCCGCCGCGTCCGTGCACACCAACTCGACCTCTTCGGCCGGAAGCCTCGTCTGATCGAGAAGGACCAGTACGGGACCTTCTGGTGGTTCCTCCCATCGAATCGCCGGTATCTCGGTCGGCCGCTTGTCCCCGCCGGTTCGCGCCTGCTGATCAACCATGCCGTCAGTCTGCCCCGGATCCAGCGGACAATTGAAGGTATCCAGCCGCCACCATGGCCGATCCCCCGGTGACCAGCCCATGGCACGATGGCTGCCAACCTGCCGCCGCGACCGCGGACGGGCACCGAGAAGGAGCTTCGATGACTGACACTCCGGGCTGGGCCTCGCCCGGATCCGCCCCGTCGTCCGAGGGGCGGGAACCCGGTGCGTCCGGCCCCGCCGAGCCCGCGGACCGTCCCGGCCCGAGCGAACCGGCGCCGCAGCCGAGCGCGGACCCGCAGGGCCCAGGCTCGAAGTGGTCCACGGCACAGCCGCCGGCCGGCCAGTGGTCCGCACCCACCGGTGCCCCGAGCCCGAACCAGGCACCCCCGCCCCCACCTCCCGGCCCGGGCTGGGGCGGCGGGCAGCCCGGCGGCCCCGGCCCCGGCCCCGGCCCCGGCGGCTACGGTGCCCCCGGCGGGTACGGCGGCCCCCCTCCCGGCTACGGCGGTTACGGCACCCCGGGCGGCTACCCCGCCTGGGGCGGCGGCTGGGGAGGCCCCCCGCCGGCGGCCAAGCCCGGCGTCATCCCGCTCCGCCCGCTCGGTGTCGGCGAGATCCTCGACGGCGCCGTCTCCACCATGCGCACCTACTGGCGCACGGTCCTCGGCATCGCGCTGGCCGTCGCCGTCGTCACGGACACCTGCCTGGTCCTCGTCCAGGGCTTCTTCATCAACGACGCCCTCGCCCGCACATCGCTCGACAGCCGCACCGCCACCCTCGACGACGTCTACCGCTCCCTGCGCGATTCCATGATCGGCACCGGCATCGTCACGGTGATCTCCGCAGCCGCCGTCATCGTGGCCACCGCCCTGCTCACGACCATCACCAGTCGGGCCGTGCTCGGCAGGCCGGTCAGCACCGGCGAGGCCTGGCGCGAGGCCCGTCCGCAGATCCCGAAGCTGGCCGGACTGCTCATCCTGCTCGGCCTGATCACCATCGGGGTGATCGTCGCCGGCGCACTGCCCGGCTTCCTGGTCCTGCTGAGCGGCGGCAGCGACGCCGGCGGAGCCGCCCTGTTCGCCCTGGGCATCCTCGGAGGAGTCGTCGTCGCGGTGTGGCTGGCCATCCGCTACTACCTGGCCGCTCCCGCCCTGATGCTGGAACGCCAGAGCGTCACCAAGGCCATGAGCCGCTCCGCCAAGCTGGTGCGCGGCTCCTGGTGGCGCGTCTTCGGCATCCAGCTGCTCGCCTGGCTCATCGCCAACATCGTCTCGGCCATCGTCACCATCCCCTTCGCCCTCATCGGCGCCGCCGTCAGCGGTGACGGCATGGACGACTTCCTCGGCACCAGCGGCGGACACGTCGGCTGGGCGTTCCTGATCATCCGGGGCATCGGCTCCCTGCTCGGCACCACGCTCACCCTCCCGATCAGCGCTGGCGTCACCGTGCTCCTCTACATCGACCAGCGCATCCGCCGCGAGGCCCTCGACCTCGAACTGGCCCGCGCCGCCGGCGTCCGGGGTCACGGCACCGGCGGCCCCGGCCCCGTCCCCGGGAGCTGATGCGGTGAGCCTCACGGGGGGAGTTCTCACGGCGGCGCCCCCATCGGGCACCGCCACCGCGGTCGCGGGCCGGCTGCTGCGTGCGACGGACCGGGTCGTGCTGGCCGGTGGCTCGGGAGACGAGCCACCGGTGACCATCGGGCGCGATCCCGCACGCGAGGCGGCCCGGCGCGAGCTGTCCAAGGGGATGTACCACGAGAACGACCCCAGCCTGCTCCAGCGTGCCCTGAACGCGTTCTGGGACTGGCTCGACCGGGCCCTCGGCTCGGCTGCCTCGGCGACCCCTGGTGGCGCGGTCGGCCTGGTCGTCGTCATCCTGTTCGTCGTCGCCGTCCTCGCCGCCCTGTGGTGGCGCCTGGGCACCCCCCACCGCCGGCCCGCCTCGGCCGCAGTCCTCTTCGACGAGCGCCCCCGCAGCGCCGCGGAACACCGCGCCGCCAGCGAGGCCCACGCGGCCCAGGGCCACTGGAACCAGGCCGTCCAGGAACGCATGCGGGCCCTCGTCCGCTCCCTGGAGGAACGGGCCCTGCTCGACGTGCGCCCCGGCCGCACCGCCGACGAAGCAGCCGCCGAGGCCGGGCGCGTCCTGCCCGCGCAGACCGACCGACTGCGCGCCGCCGCCCGTGAGTTCGACGACGTCACATACGGCGGACGCACGGCCGGCGAGCCGTCGTACCACCGCCTCGCCGAACTCGACCGCGACCTGGAACACACCAGACCGGCCCTCGCAAACAGCCCCGCCAGCGCCACCACCAAGGCCCAGAGCACCCGCCAGGGGGCCGCCGAGTGACCACCGAGACCGCCCCGGCGACCACCTCCACCGCGTCCTCCGGCCGCCGGCTGTGGACCCGGACACGAGGCATCGCACTCGCCGTCGTGCTGCTCCTGGCCGCGGCCGTCGCCATGGCCGCCGTACGCTCCACCACCCGCCACGGCGACCTGGACCCGCGCTCGCCCGATCCCTACGGCAGCCGCGCCGTCGCCCAACTCCTGGCCGAACGAGGCGTCTCCACCCGCGTGGTCACCACCCTCGGGGCGGCCCGCGCCGCCACCGGCCCGGACACCACCCTGCTCGTCGCCGTACCCGACCTGCTGACCCACCGCCAACAGACCCAGCTGCACGCGGCGACCGCGTCCTCCGGCGGGCGGACCGTCCTCGTCGCGGCCGGCAGCTGGTCCGTCGAACGGCTCGCCCCCGGGGTCGCCGCGGACCCCGCCACCAGCGACAGCTCCACCCTCGACCCGGACTGCACGCTGCCCGAAGCCCGGCGCGCGGGCCCCGCCGACACCGGCGGCACCCGTTACACCACCACCCGCCTCGACGCCGACTCCTGCTACCCCAGCGAACGCCTCGCCACCCTGCTGCGCGTCCCCGCGACCTCCGGAGGCGGTGACACCGTCGTCCTCGGCGCGCCCGACATCCTCTACAACGACCGCCTCGACGAGCAGGGCAACGCCTCGCTCGCCCTTCAACTCCTCGGCTCCCGCCCCCATCTGGTCTGGTACCTCCCCTCGCTGTCCGACGCCTCCGCCACCGAGAACGGCGAACGGAAGAGCTTCCTCGACCTGCTCCCCCCGGGATGGCTCTGGGCCACCCTGCAACTGTTCATCGCGGCAGCCCTCGCCGCCTTCTGGCGGGCGCGCCGGTTCGGCCCCCTCGTGCCGGAGAAACTCCCCGTCGCGATCCGTGCCTCCGAGACCGCCGAAGGCCGCGCCCGCCTCTACCGCAACGCCAACGCCCGCGACCGCGCCGCCGCCGCTCTTCGCTCCGGCACCCGCACCCGCCTCGCCCCCCTCGTCGGCGTCCCCGTCACCCAGGCGCACACGCCCGAGGCCCTGCTTCCCGCCGTGTCCGCCCACCTGGCCGGCGACGGACAGGCCCTGCACTCCCTCCTCTTCGGACCGCCACCCGGCGACGACGCGGCCCTCATCACCCTCACCGACCAACTCGACGCCCTCGAAAGAGAGGTACGCCGTTCATGATGGACCCGACCACTGACAACGCCGGGCAGAGCGGGGACCCGGGCACCGCCCGGGCCTCCCTGGAAGCCCTGCGCGCCGAGATCGCCAAAGCCGTGGTCGGCCAGGACCCCGCCGTGACCGGACTCGTCGTCGCCCTCCTCTGCCGCGGACACGTCCTACTAGAAGGAGTCCCCGGGGTCGCCAAAACGTTGCTCGTCCGCGCCCTCGCATCCGCACTCGAACTCGACACCAAGCGCGTCCAGTTCACCCCCGACCTGATGCCGAGCGACGTGACCGGCTCCCTCGTCTACGACACCCGCACCGCCCAGTTCTCCTTCCAGCCCGGCCCGGTCTTCACCAACCTCCTCCTCGCGGACGAGATCAACCGCACCCCGCCCAAGACCCAGTCCTCCCTGCTGGAGGCCATGGAGGAACGCCAGGTCACGGTCGACGGCACCCCCCGCCCGCTCCCCGAGCCCTTCCTCGTCGCCGCGACGCAGAACCCGGTCGAGTACGAGGGCACCTATCCCCTCCCCGAAGCCCAACTGGACCGCTTCCTCCTCAAACTGACGATCCCTCTGCCCTCCCGGCAGGACGAGATCGACGTCCTCACCCGGCACGCCTCGGGCTTCAACCCCCGCGACCTGCGCGCCGCCGGCGTACGCCCGGTCGCCGGTCCCGCCGACCTGGAGGCGGCCCGTGCCGCGGTCGCCACGACGGCCGTCTCCCCCGAGATCACCGCCTACGTCGTGGACATCTGCCGCGCCACCCGCGAGTCCCCCTCCCTCACCCTGGGCGTCTCCCCACGCGGCGCCACCGCCCTGCTCGCCACCTCGCGCGCCTGGGCCTGGCTGACCGGCCGCGACTACGTCATCCCCGACGACGTGAAGGCCCTCGCCCTGCCCACGCTGCGCCACCGGGTCCAGCTGCGCCCCGAGGCCGAGATGGAAGGCGTGACCGCGGACTCGGTCATCCACGCGATCCTCGCCCACGTCCCGGTCCCCCGCTGATGGCACTCACCGGACGCGCCGCCCTCCTCGCGGCCCTCGGCTCGATCCCCGTCGGCATCCTGGAACCGAGCTGGACGGGCATCCTCGCGGTCAACGGCCCCCTGGCCCTGGCCTGCGCCTGCGACTACGCACTGGCCGCGCCGGTACGCCGTCTCCAGCTCGCCCGCTCCGGCGACAGCTCCATCCGCCTCGGCGACCCCGCCAACGTCACACTCACGATCACGAACCCGTCCCGCCGCCCGCTGCGGGCACGGCTGCGGGACGCGTGGCCACCGAGCAGCTGGCAGCCGGGCACCGAGATCGACGCCTCCCGGCACCTGCTGACCGTCCCACCGGGCGAGCGCCGACGCGTGACGACCCGACTGCGCCCCACCCGCCGTGGCGACCGCCAAGCCGACCGCGTGACGATCCGCTCCTACGGCCCCCTCGGACTCTTCTCCCGCCAAGGCGCCCACAAGGTCCCCTGGACAGTACGGGTTCTGCCCCCGTTCACCAGCCGCAAGCACCTCCCGTCGAAACTCGCCCGATTGCGTGAACTCGACGGCCGCACCAGCGTGCTGACCCGCGGGGAGGGAACGGAGTTCGACAGCCTGCGCGAGTACGTTCCCGGTGACGACACCCGCTCGATCGACTGGCGTGCCACGGCCCGGCAGTCGGCCGTCGCCGTCCGCACCTGGCGCCCCGAACGCGACCGGCACATCCTGCTCGTCCTGGACACCGGCCGTACCTCGGCCGGCCGGGTGGGCGACGCACCACGCCTGGACGCCTCCATGGACGCGGCCCTGCTGCTCGCTGCTCTCGCCTCGCGCGCAGGCGACCGCGTGGCGTTGCTGGCCTACGACCGGCGGGTCCGCGCCCTGGTCCAGGGCCGCGCGGCGGGTGATGTGCTGCCTTCGCTGGTCCATGCGATGGCGACACTGGAACCGGAACTCGTCGAGACCAACGCTCGCGGCCTCACCGCCACCGCGCTGCGTACCGCGCCTCGCCGCTCCCTGATCGTGCTGCTCACGACGCTGGACGCGGCACCGGTGGAGCAGGGACTGCTTCCCGTGCTCCCGCAACTCACTCAACGCCATACTGTTCTGGTCGCCTCGGTGGCGGATCCGCACATTGCCCGTATGGCGCAGGCCCGGGGTGACACCGAGGCGGTGTACGAAGCGGCGGCAGCGGCTCAGGCACAGAGCGAGCGCCGGCGCACTGCCGAGCAACTTCGCCGTCATGGGGTGACGGTGGTGGACGCGACCCCTGAGGATCTGGCACCGGCGCTTGCGGATGCGTATCTGGCTCTCAAAGCGGCGGGTCGACTCTGAAAGGCTTCGGCCCCTCGCTGTCCCCTCGGGGACGCCGAATTGCCCTCAAACGCAGAAAACCCCCGCACCGAAGGTGCGGGGGTTTTCCCAAAAATTGTTCGGCGGCGTCCTACTCTCCCACAGGGTCCCCCCTGCAGTACCATCGGCGCTGTGAGGCTTAGCTTCCGGGTTCGAAATGTAACCGGGCGTTTCCCTCACGCTATGACCACCGAAACACTATGAAACAATCAACCGGAACGCCCCACACAAGGGACGACATGGTCGTGGTTTCAGAACCAACACAGTGAACGCGAGCGTCTGAGGACAAGCCC
>NZ_BMUI01000002.1 GCF_014650115.1 Streptomyces olivaceoviridis
GGTGCCACAACCCTACGAACGGCTGGGGCAGACCCAGGAAGAAGGTAGAGCCGCATGAGGCGCCGACCGCATAGTCCCCGACAGCGCAGCCGATCTCACGACGAAGCCGCACCGGAGCTCTCCGGTGCGGCTTCGTCGTCTCACGGCTCCACGCAAAGGCCCCACCAGGATGATCCTCGGCGGGCCTCGCCGTATCACCCGCCTATCACACAGCCATCACCAACTGGGTGGCCCCTACCAGGCCAGGAGGCCGTGATCTGCAATTTCATGCCCGCACTGGACTGGCGTAGACGCCCCTGGACGGTCTCTACAACCTGTGCCATGTGGTACCCAGAGAGGGTCCCAGGATCAGGACGGGCGCCTCCTCTGGCCCGTCAAAGCGGTATTGCAGGGTGTTCGACGGTGTCTCACTCACGCCCCAGACCCTCTCACGTCTCACGGACGCCCCTGTAACGGAGGGCGGCGTTGGCCTGCCGGGCGCCGCCCTGGTTGAGGCGACGCGAGGTCCGACGGCCCCAGGAGTACTCGCTGGGACCGACTCCGCGCAGGGTGATGCAGGCTCACGTCGTTCCACGTCCTGGGCCAGCACGCAGCGCCGGCCGGCGGTCGACGAACGCCAGTACGTCGTCGGCGGCGGGTCGTACCGAGCGCTCGGATCCCGCAGGCAATGGATCACCCTGCCCCGCTCTCCGGGTACCGTCAGGGTATGAGTCATCCACACCCCGAACTGAAAGCCGCCCCACCCCTTCCTGAAGGAGGGCTGCGGGTCATCGCCCTGGGCGGCCTGGGTGAGATCGGCCGCAACATGACCGTCTTCGAGCACGCGGGCAAGCTGCTGATCGTCGACTGCGGCGTGCTGTTCCCCGAGGAGACCCAGCCCGGCGTGGACGTGATCCTGCCGGACTTCACCTCGATCCGGGACCGGCTGGACGACATCGTGGCCGTGGTACTCACCCACGGCCACGAGGACCACATCGGCGGCGTGCCGTACCTGCTGCGCGAGCGGTCCGACATTCCCGTCGTCGGCTCCAAGCTGACGCTGGCGTTCCTTGAGGCCAAGCTCAAGGAACACGGCATCCGGCCGCGCACGGTGCGGGTGCGGGAGGGCGACCGGCGTGGTTTCGGGCCCTTCGACTGCGAGTTCGTCGCGGTCAACCACTCCATCCCCGACAGCCTCGCGGTCGCGATCCGCACCCGGGCCGGGCTGGTGCTGCACACCGGCGACTTCAAGATGGACCAGTTCCCCCTCGACGAGCGCATCACCGATCTGCGGGCCTTCGCCCGCCTCGGCGAGGAGGGCGTGGACCTGTTCCTCACCGACTCCACCAACGCCGAAGTACCCGGCTTCACCACCTCCGAGCGTGAGCTGAACCCGGCGATCGAGCAGGTGATGCGCACCGCGCCGCGCCGGGTCATCGTCTCCAGCTTCGCCAGCCACGTGCACCGCATCCAGCAGGTCCTGGACGCCGCCCACCAGCACGGCCGCAAGGTCGCCTTCGTCGGCCGGTCGATGGTCCGCAACATGGGCATCGCCCGTGACCTGGGCTATCTGAAGGTGCCCTCCGGTCTGGTCGTGAGCACGAAGGAGCTGGAGAAGCTCCCGGACCACAAGGTCACTCTGGTGTGCACCGGCTCCCAGGGCGAACCGATGGCCGCGCTGTCACGGATGGCCAACCGCGACCACATGATCCGGATCGGCAAGGGCGACACCGTCCTGCTCGCCAGCTCCCTCATCCCCGGCAACGAGAACGCCATCTACCGGGTGATCAACGGACTCACCCGGTGGGGCGCCCACGTGGTCCACAAGGGCAACGCCAAGGTGCACGTCTCCGGGCACGCCAGCGCCGGCGAACTCGTCTACTGCTACAACATCGTCAAACCCCGCAACGTCATGCCCGTGCACGGCGAATGGCGCCACCTGCGGGCCAACGCCGACCTCGCCATCCGTACCGGTGTCGACCCCGAACGGGTCGTCATCGCCGAGGACGGCGTCGTCGTCGACCTCGTCGACGGGCGCGCGTCCATCACCGGCAAGGTCCCCGCCGGCAACGTCTACGTGGACGGCATGGAAGTCGGCGGCGCCACCGAAGCGTCCCTCAAGGACCGCCTCACCCTCGCCTCCGAAGGCGTGCTCACGGTGGTGGCGATCGTCGACGCGGACACCGGGGCCCTCGCCGAGGCCCCCGACTTCCTGGCCCGCGGCTTCGTGCACGACGACACCACCTTCGAGCCGGTCATCCCCGTCATCGAGAAGACTCTGGCCACCGCGGCGGAGGAAGGCGTCGGGGACGCGCGCCAACTCGAACAGCTCCTCGCCCGCGCCGTGGCGAACTGGGCGTTCCGCGCCCACCGCCGCAAGCCCCTCATCATCCCCGTCATCATCGACGCCTGAGCCACAGCCCGGCGGCACTGTCCCGTTCCGGCCGCGGGGCCGCCGGCATCGAGGTCGGCAACGGGGGTCGGCAGTCAGCCGGGGAGGTAGCAGCGAAGGGTAGTGCCGTCGGGGCCGGTGTGGACACCGGCGAGGTCCGCGAGTCGGTGGACGAGGAGGAGTCCCCCGCCGCCGGGCTGCGCGGGACGGGGCGGGCGGCGACCGGCCAAGGGATCGTTCGGCTGTCCGCCGTCGTGGACCTCGCAGACGATCCGGTCGCTCTCGGCCCGGATCCGCAGCGTGCCGGTGCCCGAGCCGGCGCCGTGGACGACGCCGTCGGTGGTCAGCCCCGCCACCGCGCTCAGGAGTCGAGGCCGAGTTCGGCCCAGACCGTCTTGCCGGGGTGACCCGGGGTGACGCCCCAGCGTCGGGCGAGTCGGTCGAGGAGCTGCATGCCGAAACCGCCGGGCTCGGTGTTCGCGGTGGCGCGTTCGCGGGGCCGGCGGTCGCCGGCATCGCTGACGGCTATGCGCAGCCACCGCCCGTCCCAGGTGAGCTGGATCAGGGGCGGGCCGGAGCCGTGACGGATGGCATTGGTGATCAGTTCCGAGACGAGCAGTTCGGCGGTCTGGATCATCCGGTGCCGGCGCAGCGGGCCGCCGAAACCGTCCACGCACTCGCGGGCCCAGTGCCGGGCGGCCGTGATGCTCGCCGTGACCGCGGGGAAGCGCGTCTCGCAGGATGGGATGGTCGATTCGCCGTTCACGAGGTTCCTCCAGCGCGGGTGGCTCCGGGCCGCCGCCGACCGGTGCGCTGCGCAGCCGGTGGGAGCCGTCTGTCGGGTTACCCACGCCTGCCCGGTGAACCATCCGTGTCTGCCACGGGTGACCGGCAGCTCCCGCGAAGGCCGTCCGCCGGGAGTTCGACAGTGCCGGGGCGTGCTGGGTGAGTGAGAGCGCTGCTCTTCGCTGACATCGGCCAGGGTGCGGATTGCTGGGAGTGACTTCGTAGGGCAAGCAGCGAGTAGGTGGTGGGTCCGGTAGCAGTCGAAGACGCCGTTGGCGAGCAGCGCGCCGAGTTTCAGGACGGCTTCGGCGCCGACGCTCCGCCCGGCCGTCGACGCGTTCGTCCGACAAATCCGCTACCCGGCGGCCGGAGCGCCGTGATACACAGCCGAGGTGCAAAACACTGTGGAGTTCCCCGAGGTCCTGCGGCTGATCGAAGACCGCTCGGCCGCGTTCCGCGCCGCGATCGCGTCCGCCCCCGACCTTGACGTCCAGGTCCCGACCTGCCCGGACTGGACGCTGCGCGAACTGGCGCAGCACCTCGGCGACGGCCGCCGCCGCCAGGCCGCCATCGTCGCGGCGGGCCCGGGCGCCGAGCCCCCGGCGAGGACGGACCCGAAGGGCGCCCCGACCGCGCCCCGCGACCGCGAAGCCCTGGACGCCTGGCTCGCCGAGTCGACCGAGCTCATGCTCGACGCGATGCGCGAGGCCGGCCCGGACCGCGGCTGCTGGACCTGGTGGGGCCGCTCGCAGGCCCCGCAGACCAGCGGAGCCGTGGCCCGGCACCAGATCCAGGAGATCGCCGTCCACACCTACGACGTCCAGCTCACCCAGGGGGCCGCACAGCCGCTGCCGACGGATGTCGCGGTCGAGGGCGTCGACGAGTTCCTGACGACCGTCTCGGCGACGACCGTCCCCTGGCCGTTCAAGCCGGCGACCATCGACCTGCACACGGCCGAGGGCCGCTCCTGGCGCCTGACCCTCGACGCCGACGGCGTCCGCTGTGACGACCTCGCCGCCGACGCGGAGCCGGGCGACATGGCGATGCGAGGCGCGGCGAGCGAACTGGTCCTCTACTTCTACGAGCGCGTCCCGCTCGACGGCCTGGAGACCACCGGCGACACCGAGCCGATGGAGCAGCTCGCGGACTGGGACCCGAACGCGTAGAACGCGCACGTGTGACGCGTCTGTCGGTGCGCGCGCTCCCGCGGGCGGCTCGCGCTCGACCGGGTACAGCGCGGCGGGTGCGGATTGCGGGGCAGGGCCCTCCTCCACCTCCCGGGAAGGCCCGTGATCAGCCTCCCGGCGGCCCTGACGGAAGGCTCCGGTACGGAGAGCCCGGGCGACGGCCGCCGCGGCGGGAGTACCCGTTGCCGCCGCCTGCCAGGGCCCCCGGGGAATCCGCTCCGGGTGTGAGCTCACCGGTACCTGATTACTGGCTACGCGGCCGGGGGGAGCGAACCGTAGTGCTTGATCGGCGGGCTGGGCTCTACCCGTCTTGGCGCTGCGGACCATGCCAGTCCAGGACGAGGACGGTGGCGTCGTCCCTGAGGCTCCCCCGACAGGCGTCCAGCACCGCGGTGGTCAGGCTGCGCACGGTCTCTCTGGGGTGTGAGGCGCGGGTGTCCCACATGAGGGATGCCAGGTCGACGGCTCCGGCGCCGCGTTCCTGCATGCCGTCGGTGAGCAGGACCAGACGGTCGCCGGGGAGGAGCCGGAGTTGCTGGACACGGTAGGGGGCGGGGGCCGCCACGCCGAAGGGGAGGTTGGCCGCGAGCTGGACCTCTTCGACCTCGGTGGCGCCTTTGCGCAGGCGCAGCGGCCGGGGGTGCCCGGCGTTGACCAGTTCGCAGGTCCCCGTCGCGAGGCTGATGCACAGCAGTTGACCGGTGGCCAGGCCACGGCTGTGGGCCAGCAGGGCGTCATGGGCGCGTTCGGCCTGCTGGAGCGCGTCACAACCGCTGCGGCGGGCGCCGCGCAGAGCGCCGACCAGGAGCGTGGCGAGCAGCGCGGAGTGGGTGTCGTGACCCATGGCGTCGGTGATGGACAGGTGCAGTGTGTCGCGATCGAGCGTGTAGTCGTATGTGTCCCCGCCGATGTCGTCGGCCGGCACCAGCCCCGCGGCGAGGGTGAACTGGGGAGCCTCGCAGCAGGAGGCCGAGGGAAGCAGTTGGTGCTGGATCTCGGCGGCCAGGCTGGTCCGGGTGGTGCGCCGACCCGCGTGATACAGGTCGGTGAAGCGGCGGTCGGTGACGATGATGTAGGCCAGTGCGTGCGCCGCGTCCTCGATCCGGGTGAGCACGGTGTCGTCGGCGTTCTGCAGCGTCGCCTCCAGCAGACCGATGCAGTCGCCGCGGTTGGTCACCGGCGAGATCACACGCCGCCCGCCCAGGCCGTCCGGTTCCACGTGCTGGCGCTGGCTGCGCAGGACGGCGTCGTAGACGCTGCCCTCCAGGTCGATCCGCTCGGCAGCGCTCCCGTCGTCATCGGTGTGTGTGACCAGGCGCAGCAGCCGATGGCCCACGAGGTCGACGAACAGGAAGGACACGCGCTCCGCCCCGAAACGCTTGCGCAAGTCGTTCGCGACCACCTCGACGGACTCCCCCGGCGGTGCCGCCTCCGCGGCGGCCAGAAGCTGCCCCAGTTCCAGATCCCCGCCACCCATGGCAACCTCCTGTCCGTTGCCGCTCCTTCTTCCCCGGGTTCGCCCGTCTTCACCCGGTGCATCGATCGCGCCCGCTCGCGGTCCTCTTCTCCGTCGGGATCTGGTGGACGCGTTGGGCCCGCCTGGGCCGCGGAACGGCGGTGGGGTTTCTCGGCCGCCTCGTCCGCCGGCGGGACATCGGTTGCCTCGGGTTCAGGTGGTCGGATCAGGCTGATCTCGTCGGCTGAGGCTAGCCGCCTTCGGCACGCAGTTGCTCGTTGATGCGCTGGGCCTCCGCGAGCTGGTCTTCGAGGATGACGATGCGGCAGGCGGCCTCTATGGCGGTGCCCTGGTCGACGAGTTCGCGGGCGCGGGCGGCGATGCGCAGCTGGTAACGGGAGTAGCGGCGATGTCCGCCCTCGGAGCGCAGCGGGGTGATCAGACGGTGTTCGCCGAGCGCTCGGAGGAAGGCGGGTGTGGTGCCGAGCATCTCGGCGGCCCGGCCCATGGTGTAGGCGGGGAAGTCGTCATCGTCGAGAGGGGCGACGGGACGGGAACCGGCAGGCGGCATAGACCTCTTCTTTCGGGGACGCGTCGGGGGGCCCGGGTGCCAGTACCGGCACCCGGGCCCCGAGCTTTCAACACCATCTACCGGCGCACTGCGCCGGCCTTCTTGTTCCGCAGGGGCCGCCTGGGAGGGCGGGGCTGCGGGGATCGCGAATGCGTGACCGGGGACCACCTTCCAATCCGGGGCCTTGCGGTACCCGGGCGGACTGCTCCTCGCCCGGGCGATCCTGATGGCGTTCTGCTCCTTACCTCTCGATTGCGCGGATACCGCGGGTGCTGCTCACAGCCCCGCTGGGGCCGTGTCCTTCTGGTCTACCTGCACAGCAGTTCATGCCTGCTGTGCCCACTTCGACTTCTGGGTACGTAGCTAACGTTAATCCTGCGACGTCGGAATGTCTACTGCCGCCATGACAGTTTTTCTCTACGGAGGACACCTGAGCTTCTACCGCATGCGCTCCAGGAAGAGCGCCACTCGCATGGCGGTCCACCTCGGGGCCGTGGCGCCTGATGCGACTGATGCCCGCCACGGCCGTGGCGGGCATCAGCGGAGCGTGGACAGCCTGCTGTCAACCGGTAGTGAGCAGGCCCTCGCGCAGGCGGGCGAGGCAGCGGGACAGGAGTCGGGAGACGTGCATCTGGGAGACGCCGAGGCGTTCGCCGATCTGGGCCTGGGTGAGTTCCTCCACGAACCGCATGTGGATGATCCGCCGGTCCCGCTCATCCAGGTCGGCGATCATCGGGGCCAGGGAGTGGAAGTCCTCCACCAACTCCAGCGCGGTGTCCTCGACGCCGATGAAGTCCTGGAGGACGCTCTCCCCGTCCTCGCTGCCGCCGATCGTGGCGTCCAGGGAGGAGGAGTTGTAGCCGTTGGAAGCCAGGCGGGCCTCGCGGACCTCGTCCTCGGACAGGCTCATCAGCTCCGACAGTTCCTTGACCGTCGGCGCGCGACCCAGCCGGCTGCGCAGTTCCTCGGTGGCGCGGGCGAGCTGGACGCGGGCCTCCTGTAGCCGCCGGGGTACGTGCACGGCCCAGGTGGTGTCCCGGAAGAACCGCTTGATCTCCCCGACGACGTAGGGGACGGCGAAGGAGGTGAACTCCACCTCGCGCGACAACTCGAACCGGTCGATCGCCTTGATCAGGCCGATCATCCCGACCTGGACGATGTCCTCCATCTCCTCCGGTCCACGGCTGCGGAAGCGGCCGGCCGCGTAGCGGACCAGGGACATGTTCATCTCGATCAGCGTGTTACGGGCGTAGCTGTATGCGGGTGTGCCCTCCTCCAGCACTGCCAGCTGCTCGAAGAACAAGCGGGAGAGTTCCCGGGCGTCCTTGGGCGCCACCCGGGAGGGGTCGGCGACTTCGGGCAGCTCGGTGATCTGCGTGTCCAACCTGCTCATGAGCGCCATTGGGTTCCCTCCCGGTTCGAACTCGTTCCACGGCCCGCCGTGAAACGGCCGACGACGCCCCGGCTACCCCCTCACCTTCCACCCATGCCTGGCACCCACGGAGCCGAGGAGGAACGGAACGACCGAGCGGAATGATCCCGATCGTCCATAAAATATGAATATGTCGGACGAACCCGACGATAAGCAAGATGATGCCGAGGGCGATCATGACGGTGCCGAGTAGGCGTCGCGGGACCGGGTGCGGGGCGAAGAGAGTCAGACCCCGCCGGTGCCACACGGCATAGGCGGTGTGACATCGGGAAACTCGGGTCTGGCACCCCTTGACAGACCGACGGAGGGAGCTCGACATGAACCAGATCGAGGAGAGTTCATCCGGTCTTCCTCAGCCGTTGCGGGCCATCGGCTCCGGACTGCGCCGCTTGCCCGGAACAGAGCAGGTGAGCAAGGTCACCGACAGTGCACTGGATTGGATCGGAGTCATCTCCCCACGCGGCCGCCGGGTGGCGGTCTACGCCGGAGCCGGGGTGCTCGGCTTCGCCGGAGTGGTGGAATGGCCCGTGGCCCTCACCGGGGCGGCCGTCGCCTGGCTGACCCAGCCACACCCCCGGCAGAGCGAGCACCCGCCGAGTGACCTGGCAAAGGACGGCATGCGGTCCGCCGCGGCCGACACCGGCACCACGCCCAGGGAAACCACCGACCCGGAGTCCTACGGTGCCGGCGACAGGCTGGAACCCTCCCATTTCCACCAGGACCGCCCCGCAGACCACCCGCACGAGCAACCGGCCAAGGTCGGCGACCCCACCACGGCATCCGCGCTCAAACAGGTCGCGAGGGCCTCCTCGCATCATGCCGCACCACACTCGGCCCAGGACGCTCCCAAGAGCCCGCCTGACACGGGAGTGTGAGCAAAGGTGTGTGCTCCTTCACCAGTTCCGGAGGTCTCACAGCACACCGACACAAACCATCCGTCACCGCGCTGGAAAGCATGGCCGAGGAGAGACCGCCGGTGCCGTGCGAACCGGCACGGCGTGTCATTCCGAAGGGATGCGGAACTCGAATTCGGGACGGTCCCACGGTACGGCGGGCGGGTTCGCGAGCGCGGTCCCGGTCCGCACCGCACCGGCGCGGTGGTAGAAACCCTCGGCGGGAAGATGCGCCACGACCTTGACACGGTCGAGCCCGGCGGCACGGGCCTCAGACCGCATGTGCGCGACGAGCAGCCGTCCGATACCCCGTCCTTGCGCTTCGTCGGCGACGAACAGCAGGTCGAGCTCCGGTGGAGCGAGGACGAGCGAGTAGAACCCGAGGACCCGGCCTCCCTGCTCGTCGTCGCCGACGGCCACGAAGGCGCGGTGGGCCTCGATGTAATCAGGACCGACCCGGTAGCCCGCGACCGCGGCTGCGTACTTGCCCTGGTAGGCGCCTGAGCCACGCACGAGCCGCGTGAGCCGTTTGGCATCCCGCGCGACGGCCCTCCGTATCGTGATCGGCCGGCTGATCGGGGAAGTACGTGAACCCATCGGGAGAGTATGTCGCACCGAGGTGTGCCGTCGTACGGCGGATCGGCTGCTCGGGCCGGATTTCCGCACCGCTCCCGGGAACCGCCTGCCCAGGCTCCGATCGACCCAGTCACCGCCGCACCGGCTGCCCGCCCGCCGACGGCAACCGCTGCGGAGGAGCCCGGGAACGGGGCGGCCAACCACTGCTTGCCCTGAACCTGCCGCGCATGCCGTCGCTGTGTCCTTGCTCCGGGTATTCCCAAGAGGACAACCGAGTGCGACGGCGCGCGCGGCGTTGTGACCCACCTGTTCGGTAGCCCACCGACAGGTCCGGCGCCTGGATCATGCTCACGTTGCGCCGTCCCCGTCGGTCAGGGCCCCTCGTGTCCACGGTCAGGCGGGCGGCGGCAGGTCGGGGAGGGCCGCGACCTTCTTGCTGTGGTCTGCCGCCAGGCGTACCAGGCGTTTGTACTCCGCTTCGGTCAGTGCGACGTCGGACGTGTGGATCTGGCTGTGGTACTGACCACTGCTCGGCCCGCCGACCGGGACCGAGGGGCCGGTGGCGGTGCACGACAGGTCGGTCGACTTGCCCGGCTTGATCAGGACGGCGCCCGAGCAGTCCTTGCCGACCCGCACGGGTGCCCCGTCCCGGTCTATGGTCCACGCGTAGTTCACCTGGACGGCTTCGGAGGCCTCGGCGTCCGCGGTGGAACCGAGGAAGGTGACGGTCACCCGGGCCTTGAAGATGCACAGGGTCGGAGCGCATTTGCCCTCGTAGTCGCGCAGGGTCTGGAGGGTCACGCTGATGCGCGGATTGACCGCTTCGCGCGCCATGGTGAACTTCGACGGGAAGTCGGCGGAGAACTGGTTCACCTCCTTCCGTGACATCGCCTGGATATTGATCACGGCCGATCCGCCGGGGAAATCGATGCGGTCGACGAACCGGGCGCCGCCCACCATTTTCTTGCCCAGGCATATGGTCATGCCGTCGGCATGGAATGGGGTACAGGAGTGATCGCCGACGGTGACGGGGTCGCCGACGGTGATCTTCTCGTCGGGGACCTTTTTGAGCAGCAGGGTTTTCGCCAGTTCCGGAGGCGCCAGGGTCGTGGCGAGATCTTGGGAGAAGAACACCCCCGGTACCACCAGTGAGGGGTGTTCCGCGAGCACCGCGGACTTTTCCGCCATGCCGAGCGACTGCCACGCTTTGGTGTCTCCCCGCAGGAACGACTTGCCGTCGATGGCCACGTACGCGAGTGGGGGACTGCCGGGCATCGTCAACGTGCCCAGCGCGTCACCGGGATTGCTGACGACCAGGTCCAGCCGGGCGTTGCCGTGCTCCTTGACCTTTATGGTGCCGGTGTAGTGCAGAGCCGGGGCGTCGCGCAGCAGTGCCGCGGAGCGGGCCAACGCGGAGCGCGGGGAGGAAGAAGAGCCGTCCGGCCCGGTGTCGGTGGCTTTGATGATCCACAGGAGCACCGCGACGAGGACGGCGAGGACGCCCAGTGCGATGAGCACGGCACGCCGCCGTGAGCGGCGGCGCGGGGGTAAGCCGTCGCCGGCGTTCTCGTCGCGCCCGCCGTCGTCCTCGCCTGTGGCGGGAAGGGGCGGCTCCTCCGGCGGGACGGGTCGCGCGAGGTCGTCAGTCATCTTCCCTCACCCGCTTTCCCGCTGCGCGGGGTGAGACAGGTGACGGGAACGATCGTGGGATAGGTGTAGGACCTCTCCGCCACGACCTTGCCGTCGATGGTGATGCGGCAGGTGGTGGTGCCGGTTCCCGCGATGTCCTTGCGGTCGGGGATGGCCCCGGTCTCGCAGGAGTCGCCACCGGTCGCCCGGCCCAGGCAGCCGGTCCCGTTGGCCGACAAGTGAACCCACGGGTCCTTGCCCTCCACGGTGAGCGTGACCTTCCACGGCGATTCCGCCGACAGGTCCCCCTCGCCCTTCTTCCCGATGGTGGTGATGCCCTGTGGTCCGGTGGTCGTACCGAAGTAGTTGATGGCTATCGGCCGGCCGTAATCGGAGGTGGCCTCCAGTACGACGGTGTGGTGTTCGACCGATTCCTCGTTCTTGGCGCTACCGCTCTTGTCGCCGTTCTTGTCGCTGCCGCATGCCGTCAGCGCGAGCGCTCCACTCAGGACGATGAGCGCGATCCGTCCGGGCAGGCCCGGTAATTGCCGCCTACGCCTTCGGGCGGCATCCCCCTCGACAATCGCCATGGGGCGACTGTAGCGGCGATCGCCGGGAGCGACCGCAATTCTGCGTAATTGCCACGCACCTGCCACCGCGGTCGGTAACCCCTCACGGGCCGCACACGGGTCGTTCACGGAGTTTCGGTTCCGGGCCGGATCGCGCCCGTCTCGGCGAGCCAATAGAGCATCGCGTCCGCCGAGTCGACCGCGTCCTGGTGGGCGGTGCCGGCAGCCTGGGCGGTCGCGGAACCCGGTCGTGCGGCGAGATCCCGGCATGCGGTGGCCAACGTCTGGTAGCGGGTCAGCAGGCGTGACCACAGCTCTTGCCCCGTCGCATCGGGCACGGTGAAGTACGCGCCGGCCCGCTTCGCCGCCCGGGCCAGCCCCTCGCACGCCGTGCGCAGCTTGCCCATCGCCTCGACGAACTCCGCGTCCGAGACGGAGTTCGCCCCTGCCACGAACGCGGTGGTGTAGGCACGCTCCGCCGCGGAGAGCGCGTTGATGCGGTCCAGGCCCCCGACCGCTGCCCACGCCTGGCCCTGGACCCGCGCCATCGACGCCGAGGGAGCCTGGGTCGACTGATCCAGCATCAGCTCCGACGGCCGGGAAGCGCGGGCGGTCGAGCCGGACGCCTGGACGGTGAGGGCCGTCGCGCCGAACCCGGCGACGACGACCGCGACGGCCGCCAGGCGGGCGCCGCGCTGCCACACCTGGCGAAGCGGCCGTTCCGCGGTGGGCCGCGCTGTCGGGTGCTGCCCGCTTCGGCCGGCCCGCCGCCACAGGACCCGGGCACCGCGGCCCGCGAAGGTGGCCAGGCCGGCCACCGGCGTGCCCAGGGCCAGCGCGTAGGCCAGTTCCGTCCTCACCAGGGGCCACGCCACCACGTTCGGCCACCATCTGCACGTGCCGGTCATGGTGTTGAGCGGACCGAGGCAGCCGTCCGTCCGCATCAGGAGATAGGCGGCCCCCGCGCCCAGCAGAGCGGTGACACCCGCCGCGACCAGCCCGGCCAGCAGCCATGCCGAGTCCGTCGCCGCGGCGACGGCGGCGGCGGTCAGGGCCATCGCACCGCAGATCACGAGAACGGGCCACATCAGGTGCACCAGTTGGAACGGCCCCGTCATGCGCACGGCCGACGGGTCCGGCGTGTGCATGTGGGCCAGCGCCATGGCCAGCCCGGCCCAGCAGACGAGCCCGCCCGCCAGCCCGGCGACCAGGTGCCGCCCCAGCCCCGAAGGGGGTGGGGGGAGCGGCGCGACCGTCTCCGGCCAGGCTTTGGCCAGCCATGTCGGGCGGCGCAGCGGCGGGCGGGTCGCCAGTACGAGCAGCGGGAGTGCCCAGAGCGGCACACCAGCCCACCACAGGCTCTCGGCGGAGGCGTCGGTGCCGGGCAGGACGCCCACCACCGCGACGGTCTCCAGCAGCGGGCCGATGTGCGCGGGCGGCAGTCCGGGCAGGCCGTACGAGCCCAGGAGTCCGGCCGTCGTGTACGGCCAGCCGTCGGTCAGGACCTCGCCCTGGGCGTACCACCAGTACAGCAGTGAGGCGAGCGCGAGCGAGGGCACCGCCAGGCTCACGAGCATGGCCGGGCCCAACGACCTCCCCCGCCAGGCCCTGATGCACCACTCGGCGTTCTGCGCGGTCCACGTCATCACCAGGACCAGCGCGGCGACGAGGATCAGCAGTGCCTCGGGATGCGCCGGCAGCCAGCGGTTCCCGGCGGCTCTCGGGCCGGTCAACTCGCCCACCACGGTGCCGGAGCCGAGCCACAGACCGACGAGCCGGCCCGACGGGGTCGGCCGCCCCGTGAGGAGGGCGTACAGCACGGCACGCCACAGCGCGACGCCGCCGATGCCCACGACCAGTCCCGCGACGAGCACCGCTTTGGCCGGAAGGGCACCGTACGGCAGGCTCCCGAGGTGCCACACGAGGATGTCGGCCGAGAGGCCGGTGAGGAACAGGGGCAGCGCCTCCAGCGCGAACAGCGCCTTCGGGTCGGTCAGCGATGTCCGGCGCAGCGCCCAGGACGGGTGCGTGTGCCAGAGTTCGGCGAACCTGGCGAACAGCCTCGGCCACACGCCGGAGCGCCGCGCGGCGGGGACCTCCCAGGGTTCCCGGCTCGCGCCCCAGCGCGCCGCCATGAGGTCGGCGTAGATCTCACGGTTGCGCAGGATCCCGGCGCGCGTGAGGTGGACCGCCACCACGATCAGGCCGCCGAGGACCAGGCTGTGCGTGTTGAACGGGGCGAACAGGCTCCGGCCGTCCGGGGTGCCGGCGAAGAGGAGGACGTCCAGGCCCGTCGCCGCCCAGGGAAGCAGGATCAGTACGAGGAACACCCGCCACAGGGCGATGGTGGCGTAGGTGACACCGATGTCCCCGTTGCGCAGGTGCGCGAGTTCGTGCAGCACCACGGCGCGGAACCGGTCGCGATGGGGGTCGCTCGTGACGACCAGACCGACGTCCAGGCAGACCGTGGGCCTGCGCCGGCGGCCGAACGCGACGGCGCCGGCCGTCTGTGCCGCCGGGTCGACGACGAAGCGGGGTGGGCGGGTGAGTCCGGCGACGGCCGTCAGTTCGTCGAGCAGTGGCCGCAGCGCGCCGTGCACGTCCATCGCGTCCAGGGGCACGACCTTGGAGCGGCGCGTCCGCCACACGGGCAGCAGCCAGTACACCGCGACGGCCGCGGCGAGCGCCACCGCGCCCACGCCGAGCGACACCCCGGTGAAGTCCTGGCTGTACCGCGCCGTGCATTCCTCCAGCGCGGACGCGTTGCGGGTGTACTGGACGTAGCTCGCGCTGAAGGACACGCCGGGGTCGATGCCTGCCGCCAGCCGGCAAGCCGCCTCCTTGTCGGCCATCGCGGACGATGCGAGGACGTGCCGGACGGTCCTGGGGACCATGCTCGC
The DNA here is from genome assembly GCF_014650115.1 of Streptomyces olivaceoviridis. Classification (GTDB taxonomy): domain Bacteria; phylum Actinomycetota; class Actinomycetes; order Streptomycetales; family Streptomycetaceae; genus Streptomyces; species Streptomyces olivaceoviridis. The sequence goes on from NZ_BMUI01000002.1 coordinate 14,371, forward strand.
GCCGGCCGCCGACAACAGCAGCACGAGCAGGGCGAAACGCAGTGTCGTGCCGGCCGCGAGAACCCGCTCGTCGAGCGGCGCCGAGGCGGTCCGCTCCCCCGCCTTCGGAGCGGCATCGGGGGGTAAGCCGGCCATCAGGCTTCGACGTCGGCCGGGCCGGCCGGATCGGTACGGCCGTCCGGTCCGGCCGGTTCCGGCCCGGCATCCTCCGGTTCGGCCAGCACCAGCCGGGTCACCACCGCGTCGGCGATCATCGACGCGCGTTCCTCCTCCAGACCACGCTGCGCGGCCGTCGTCAGCACCGACTCCCGTACCAGGGCCAGCTGTTCACGGCTCAGCGGCGGAACCGTCACGGCTTCGTCCGGCCGGCGGAAGAGCTTGCGCAGCGCGGATCTCGCCCTGCCGACCCCGCTGTCCACCGCGGTACCCACGAGTTGCTGCGCAGCCTGGTGCAGCGCCAGCCACACCACCGGAGTCACCAGCGCGGCGACCTCGCCGAGGCCGAAGCCCAGCGTGTCTCCGCGCCGGCTCCGGCCGCCCAGCCGCCGTACGACCGTGGCGTCGTCGAACCCGGCCACCCCCGCCACCAGCGGCAGTTCCTCCGGGGCCACCTCGGCCACCACGTCGCGGACCACGTCGCGTACCCGCGGGCCGTCCGTCCGGCCGCCGGGCCGAGCCGCTTCGACACCCATGACACCCCCGCGATCCGTTCCGGTGAACCCAGGCCGACCACCGCACCGGCCCTCACCCTGGCCGAACGGACCCCCACGGGGCAAGCCCGACGCCGTCGCCGCGCCGGCGGGAGAGGGAACACAAGCCACGGGCCGGTGCGCCTCACGGCTGGAGGCTCATCCTCTCCCCACGGCTTGCCCGAGACCGGGCGTCGGATCCAGGTACAGCCGTCTGATCACCGGGAACGACTCCCGCAGTCGCGCTTCCGCACGTTCACAGGCCCCTACGATGTCGGCCGCCGTGGCCGTGCCCCGGAAGTCGACCTTGGCGGCGACCAGGGCCTCGCGCGGGCCCTGCACGAGGGTCGTCAACTCCAGTACGGCTTCGATGTGTTCCACGTGAAGCAGCTCGACGCGTATCCGCTCCCGCACGTCACGCGGGAGCGCGCGGCCGATGAGGAACTCGGCGTTGGAGCGGCCGAGCACGCAGGCGACGTACAGCAGCAGCGCGCCGATGCACAGGGAGGCGATGCCGTCCCAGACGCCGGAGCCGGTCAACTGTCCGCCGAGCAGTCCGACGGCGGCGAGCAGCAGGCCCAGCAGGGCGGTGGAGTCCTCCAGGACGACGGCCTTGACGGCGGTGTCGGGGGTGCGGCGCAGGAAGCGCCCGAAGGGCACTTTGACGCGGGCCGCCTCACCGCGGGCCTGCTTGAGGCCGGTGCGCAGCGAGTAACCCTCCAGGAGGAAGGCGACGACGAGGACGACGTAGGAGACCAGGGGGTCGCCGGGGTCCTCGCCGTCGATCAGGGTGTGGATGCCGTCGTAGAGGGAGAAGACGGCGCCGCCGACGAAGGTGGCGACGGCGGCGAGCAGGGCCCAGATCCAGCGCTCGGGGCCGTGGCCGAGGGGGTGCTCGTCGTCGGCGGGGCGGGCGCTGCGCTTGAGGGAGGTCAGCAGCAGCACCTCGGTGACGGTGTCGGCGACCGAGTGCGCGGCCTCCGACAGCATCGCGCTGGAGCCGCTGATCAGGCCGGCGACCACCTTGGCCAGGGCGATGCAGAGATTGGCGAGGGTGGCGACCACGACCGTGAAGAGGCTCTCGCCGTTCCCTGCCGCTGTGTGTACTGGTTCAGACATGACCTCGGGGTGTCCTGTACGCGGTGGCCGGAAGCGCGAGCAGGGAGCCCGCGGCGGAGGGGGCGGCGCCCTGTCGCGGCGGTGCGGGGCGGGACCCACCACTGAGCGCGCTCACCGGCGGACCGGCGATGCGCGGGACGACCGTGTCGACGTCCGCCTCCAGGGGTGGTGCGCGGCGAGCCGCGGGCATCTGAGCTCCCTCCGCGCCGGCTTGCGGTCGGCGGGACGCACTGCCACGGGTTCAGGTGCGTCTCCGCGGCGAACGCTAGGCGCACGACCGCCGGGGACTTGCCGATCCGTGCACGGCCAGGGCACCGAGAGCGCACGGCTGCCGGGTGCCGTCCGGCCGTACGTGCGGATCCACGGCCGGTGCGGGGCGCCCCTGGTGCCGGCCTTCGCCCGGCCCGCCTGCCCGCCTCGTTGTGCACAGGGTGGTCAGAGTGCGTGCGCCCGCACGCAAGAGCGGACGTGGCAGCGGCCATAACGTGGCCGCAGTCCAGTGGAACCCGCATCCGGTGGGCATGGCCGCGCCGGGACCACCGGCACATCCACGACGTCTCAGGAGTGTGCAATGTCTTACGTGTACGAGCCGGTGCAGCCGGTGCTGGAGCCCGCCGCGGCCGCGTTCGCCGAGGCGACCGCCAACCCGCCGTACCTGGCCGACCTGGGCCCGGTCGAGGGCCGCAAGACGGTCGACGAGGTGCAGTCCGGCGACATCGCCAAGCCCGCGGTGGACGACGAGTGGATCACCGTCGAGGGCGGTCCCACCGGCTCGGTGCGGGCCCGGATCGTCAAGCCGGCCGGGGCCGAGGGCACGCTGCCGGTCATCCTCTACATCCACGGCGCCGGCTGGGTCTTCGGCAACGCCCACACCCACGACCGCCTGGTCCGCGAACTCGCCGTCGGCGCCGACGCGGCCGTGGTCTTCCCCGAGTACGACCTCTCCCCCGAGGTCCGCTACCCGGTCGCCATCGAGCAGAACTACGCGGTCGCCCAGTGGGTCGTGAAGGACGGCGCCTCCAAGGGCCTGGACGCGTCCCGCCTCGCCGTGGCCGGTGACTCGGTGGGCGGCAACATGGCCGCGGCGCTGACGCTGATGGCCAAGGAGCGCGGTGACGTCTCCCTGGTGCAGCAGGTGCTGTTCTACCCGGTCACGGACGCGAGCTTCGAGACCGGCTCCTACCACCAGTTCGCCGAGGGCTACTTCCTGCGCCGCGACGGCATGCAGTGGTTCTGGGACCAGTACACGACCGACGAGTCCGAGCGCGCCCAGATCACCGCCTCGCCGCTGCGCGCCACCACCGAGCAGCTCGCCGGCCTGCCCCAGGCCCTGGTCATCACCGCCGAGGCGGACGTGCTGCGCGACGAGGGCGAGGCGTACGCGTCCAAGCTGCGCCAGGCCGGCGTCGCCGTCAGCGCCGTCCGCGTCGAAGGCGTCATCCACGACTTCGTGATGCTCAACGCCCTGCGTGAGACCCACGGCGCGGAGCTCGCCATCACCCTGGCGGCCCGCACCCTGCACGCCGCTCTGCACACCGGCTGACCGCGGGCGGGACGGCACGCGCGGAGCGGGTACCGCCTGCGTGACAAGGCGGTCAGCCGAACGGTTGGCCGCCTTGCGCCGTCCGCCCGGCCGCCCCGCCCGGTCCCCCTAGGCACCCGCCCCACACCCCCGTGGAGAGACAGTGACGACATCCGACAGCATCTCCCCCGACGTCCCGCCCAGCGGCACCGGCTGCGTGGAGTGCGAAGCCACCGGCGCCTGGTGGTTCCACCTGCGGCGCTGCGCGAGCTGCGGCCACATCGGCTGCTGCGACGACTCCCCCTCCAAGCACGCCACCGCCCACGCCCGGACGAGCGGCCACCCGGTCATCCAGAGCTTCGAACCCGGCGAGGAGTGGTTCTGGGACTACGACACGTCAACCTTGTACGAGACGGGACCGCGGCTCGCGCCGCCGCACAGCCACCCGGCCGACCAGCCCGTTCCCGGACCCGCGGGACGGGTGCCGGCCGACTGGGCCGACCAGTTGGGCTGACCGGGCCCGCCACCGCCACCGCACGTTCCCTTCACCGCCACCGCATGAGGTACATCGCGTCCTGGAAGGCCCTGCCCGTGACCACACCTGGTTTCGGTTCCGGACCCAGCCCGTTCGCGGGTTCCGACAGCCTGGCGGCCCGCTTCGGCGGCCCCGCCGCGCAGACCCGGCCCGTGCCGGGCGCCTCGACCCGGTGATCGGGCGGGACGAGGAGGTTCAGCGGACCGGACCCGAGCGGGCACGCGGCTGGTCTCACCGGACCCGGCCGGGACGGTGGCCGGCACCAAGTCCGCGGTGAGTTAGAGGAGCGGTTGAAGAAGGTGCTCGACGAGGTCCGCGAGCACGACGACCTCGTGCTGTTCCCGGACAAGTCGCACACCGTCGACGACACGGTGGAGATCCTGCGCGGACTGCGCGGCCGTTGCGAGGCCCACCACCAGGTCCGCATCCCCGACGAGGCGGTCGTCGCGGCGGCGGAGCTGTCCGACCGCTGCCTCATCCCGCGCGCATACGGGGGTGGTGCCGGGCGATGTCGGCCGATGCCCGGCCCCGTGGCGAGGAGGCCGCTCACGCATCCTTCCGCGTACCGATCCGCTGCGGGGCGTCATCCTGCGAGGCCTGGATGCGGTGCGGCTACCTGCCCCTGGCTCTGCGGATCGCCGGTAGCCGGCTCGCGACGCGTACCGGCTGGAGCGTGCGCCGCCTGGCCGGCCGGCTCGCCGTGGACAAGCGCCGGCTCGACGTCCTGGCGGCCGGGGACCGCAGGGTCTCCGCGGCCTTCGACCTCTCCTACCGGCGGTCACTCCGGATGCCGCCCGGCTGTTCAGACGCCTGTCCGTCGTGCCCGGCCCGGATGCCGGCGCGGCCTGCGCCGCGCATCTGCTCGGCCGGGATCTCTCCTCCGCCGAAGACGTCCTCGGCGAACTCGTCGAGGCCGGCCTCCTCGACGTCGTCGGCGACCGCTTCCGGCTGCACGATCTCCTGCGCCTGTACGCGCACAACCGGCTGGAGGCCGTGGAAGGAGAGGCCGGAGCCGCACGCGTGCGAGCCGACCTGTACCGCCTGCTGCCGGACACGACCACCGCCGCCGACCGGTGGTTCGCGGCGAGCGGTGACGTTCCTGCCTCTGCGTGCATCGATGTGTGCTGACACCGCACGCCGGGGCGGCCGGCTCTGTGGGAACGCCGCGGGCGGATCTTTACTGGTACGCACAGTCGCGAACGGAAAGGTTCATCGATGGCCACGCTGACGGTCTGGAAATTCGACACGCCGGAAAGTGCGGAGCAGGTGGAGCAGACGCTGCTCGGCTTGCAGAAGCAGGAACTGATCACCGTGGTGGACGCCGCCACCGTCAGTTGGCCCGAGAAGGCGAAGAAGCCCAAGACCAAGCAACTGACCGATCTGGTCGGGGCGGGTGCCCTGTCCGGCTCCTTCTGGGGGCTGCTCTTCGGCCTCATCTTCCTCATGCCGCTGCTCGGCGCCGCCGTGGGGGCCGCCGCCGGCGCCCTGGGCGGCAAACTGGCCGACGTGGGCATCGACGACGACTTCATCGAGTCGGTGAAGGCACAGGTGACCCGCGGCACGTCCGCGCTGTTCCTGCTGACCCAGGACGAGGTGCTCGACCGGGTGAAGGAGGCGTTCCCCACGGAGCACGCCGAACTCATCCGCTCGAACCTCGACCGGGACCAGGAAGCCCGACTGCGCGAGGTCTTCGAGGGCTGATCCCCACCGAGGGGCCGTTCGACGCCATGCCGCGTCGAGCGGCCCCTCCTGTGTGCGGGCGGCCGGTCCTCCACAGGCAAGAACTCGGGCGTCGACGAGCAAGAGAAGCAGGAATCCCGTATCTAGGCTGCGCGTCAGTAGGGGGAGCCGGTCCTTTCCGGGCAGCTCAAGTACGCCTGCGTCGTCGAGAGATGGTGAGAAACGTGAAATCCACCACCAAGCCACTGTTGCGGGTCTGGGAGTGGCAGGCCGAAGCCGCTTGCCGAGGCATGAAGAGTTCGATGTTCTTCTCCCCGGCAGGCGAGCGCGGAAGTGCCCGCAAACGCAGGGAAGCGCGCGCCGTCGCCGTCTGCCGCAGCTGCCCGGTGCAATCCGACTGCCGGTCCTTCGCCGAGAATTCCCAGCAGGCGTACGGCGTCTGGGGCGGTGCCACCGAACGGCAGCGCCGCGGCGCCCGTCCCGGCGACTGACCAGGGCACGGAAGCGCACAACGGCGTGCGCTGTCGGACAAGGCGCGTGCGAGAACCGGCACAGGGTGGGCGGTGATCGTTCCTCCGACCTTAGCGAGTCGACATGACAGCCACCACGGAGATCACCCACCACACCAAGGTGCTCAACGGCATCAACCAGCACTGGGTCAGCGCCGGCCAGGGTCCGCCCGTCTACCTGCTGCACGGCTTCCCGGAGACGTGGTACGGCTGGCGGAAGCAGATCCCGGTCCTCGCCGAGAAGTACACCGTCATCGCGCCCGACCTGCGCGGGTACGGGGACACCGAGAAGCCGGCGTCCGGCTATGACAAGCGCACGATGGCGCGGGACGTCCTCGCCCTGATGGACCACCTCGGCCACGAGAGGATCGCGCTGGTCGGCCACGACCGGGGCGCGCGGGTGGGCACGCGCTTCGCCAAGGACCACCGGGAGCGCATCGACCGGTTCGTCGCGATGGACAACATCCCGACCCGGGTGATCGCCGACACCTACGACGTGGCCCTGGCACGGCAGGGGTACTGGTTCTTCACCTTCCTCCAGGTGCCGGACCTGCCCGAAGCGCTGATCGCCGGCAAGGAGGAGACCTGGCTGACGCACTTCTACCGCGGCTGGTCCTACGACCCGGAGATGCTGACGCCGGAGGAGATCGCCGTCTACGTCCGCGCCTACCAGCAGCCCGGTGCGGTCCGCGGGTCGTGCATGGACTACCGCGCGGCCCCCGAGGACGTCGCCCAGGACCGCGAGGACGAGGACCAGCCCATCGACTGCCCGGTTCTGACCATCTGGGGCGAGGACTTCAGCGCCGTCGGCCAGGCCTACGACGTGCTGGACGTCTGGAAGGGCATGGCCCGTGACGTCCGCGGGGTCCCGATCCCCCAGTGCGGTCACCTCTGCCAGGAGGAGAAGCCAGAGGTGGTCAACGCGGAACTGCTGGCCTTCCTGGACGGCTGGGTCGGCTGAGCACGCGGACCGCGGCACCCCCATGGCAACCACCGGAGCGCGCGGAGCACACTCCCGCCTCGCCCCGGTCCCAGCGTGAACATCACCTCTGAGCGAGAGAATCGAGTCCGGTCATGTCCCGTTCCCCCAAGCCGACCGTCGTCCTGGTCCACGGCGCGTTCGCCGACGCCTCCAGCTACGCCCGCGTCATCCCCGGCCTGCTCCAGCGCGGCCTGAACGTCGTCGCCCCCGCCGTACCCAACCGCAGCCTCATCGGCGACGCCGCCTACATCTCCTCCGTCATCCGCCAGATCGACGGCCCCGTCATCCTCGTCGGCCACTCCTACGGCGGCGCCGTCATCACCGTCGCCGGCGTCGAGGACAACGTCCAGGCCCTGGTCTACCTCGCCGGCTACGCCCTGGAGACCGGCGAAAGCCTCGGCGAACTCCAGGGCCGCTTCCCCGACTCCGACCTCGCCGCCGCCCTCGTCTACACCCCCTTCCCCGTCGAAGGCTCCGACACCCCCGGCACCGACGTCTCCGTCGACGTCGACAAGTTCCCCGCCATCTTCGCCGCCGACGTCGACCCGGAGACCGCCAAGGTCCTCGCCGTCTCCCAACGCCCCCTCGCCGCCCAGGCCTTCGCCGACCCGGCCCCCGCCGCCGCCTGGAAGACCAAGCCCTCCTGGGGCCTGGTCTCCTCCGCCGACCACACCATCAACCCCGACGTCGAACGCTTCGGCTACCAGCGCGCCGGCATGACCACCACCGAGGTCGACTCCTCCCACCTCGTCATGCTCGCCCACCCCGACCACGTCATCACCCTCATCGAAGAAGCCATCGACGCCACCACCAAGTAACACCCCACCCCCCGGAAAGCCACCGCGTCAGGCCCGCACGTCGCCGTCCGGGTCCGCGCGCGGTGACCGACCCCACCCGCGGCGCCGCACGGTCCGAGCGCGCCGGCCACCGCGCGCCACGGCCGGCCGATGTCGAGCAGCACGGGAACGCACGGCGCGGCAGGAAAGGAGTACACATGCCGCTGCTCGATCCGAAGCCGGGTGCGCTGCGCCCGCACCCGGCGGACGGTCCTTCCGTCGACCGGGCCTCCGCTACGCCGGACGGCCTGCGGGACGCCCTCGTCGCGGAACTGGGCCCGGAGAAGGTCCTGCACACGATCTCGGACCTGGTGAGGTACGCCTCGGACGCCGGCCCGTACCGTCTGGTGCCCCGTGTCGTGGTCATCGCCGAGACCACCGCGGACGTGGCCGTCGTGCTCCGCCACGCCCGCGACAACGGCTTTGGTGGCCGGGGCAGCTCGTACGGGCCGCCCCGGCTCGTTCGTGCGGGTGTGCGCCCCGTCCTCGGGGCGGCTATGGCTTCGGGTCGTCGACCTTGAGCTTGTCTCCGGTGTCGGACACGAAGACGACCAGGAGCCTGGCCCGTCGGGTCGGGCTGGTGTTCTCGGTGAGGACGTGGAGGGCGCCCGGCTCCTCGGTCCAGTTCCCGCCCTGGTGGTAGGTGCGCGCGGGCTTGCCTTCGAGCCGGCCGCGCACGGTGCCTTCGAGGACGTAGGCGTAGACGAACGCCTGGCCGTGCCGGTGCGGCATCGCGCGTGCGTTCGGCGGGAAGTCGACGATCAGCGAGGTGAACGTCTTGCCCTTCACATGCGGAAGTGCCTGCTGGAGCAGCGGCTTGAGGGTTTCGGTGGGACGCGTCGACGTCATGGCCGCGGGCGATGCCGCGCCCGGGGTCGGCCTCTCGGCGTGGGCGGGCCGGTCGGAGGTCGAGCGGGCCGTGGCCGCGGCCGGCGTGGCGACGGCCGGCAGACCGCCGGCGATCCGTGTTCCGATCATGAGCGGTCTCCTGTTCCGCCGTCCGTGACGCGGATGATCGTTCTGCCCGGGGTGCGCTTGCCGGGGGCGAACGCGGAGGGTGCTTCGGCGAGCGGCCGCACGGCACCGACGACCGGCTTGAGCCGGCCGTCCCTCAGCCGCGCGGCGAGATCGGTGAGCCGGGCGCGGTCGGGTTCGACGACGAAGAAGACGGCCCGTCCGTCCTTGGGCCGGACCGTGGGCGGCATGGCGATGGTGACGAGCGTGCCACCGGGGCGGACCAGGGCGGCCGAGCGGTCGAGGATGTCGCCGCCGATCACGTCGAACACGAGGTCGGCCTCGCCGGCCTCTTCCAGCTTCCCGGTCTCCAGGTCGATGAAGGTGTCGACGCCCAGTGCGAGCGCCTCTTCCCGGGCGGAGGACCGGCCGGTGCCGATGACGCGAGCGCCGGCCTCGCGGGCGAGCTGTACCGCGATCGAGCCGACGGCGCCCGCGGCACCGTGGATCAGGACGTTCTGGCCCGTGGTGAGACGGCCGTGGTCGAACAGGCCCTGCCAGGCGGTGAGCCCGGAGATGGGCAGCGCGGCGGCCAGGGTGTGGTCGATGTCCGCCGGCAGCGGGGCGAGGTTGCGGGCTTCCACCGCGGTGTACTCGGCGAGGGTGCCGTCGCGGGCCCAGTCGGCCAGCCCGAACACCCGCTGTCCGACGCTCAGGCCGGTGGTGCCGTACCCCAGCTCCACGACGACACCCGAGAGCTCGTGCCCGGGCACGCTCGGCGTCCGGTCGCGGCCCGCGCGATCGGTCCACGTGGCGGGCCAGTCCAGCTCTCCGGGGGTGAAGCCGGCGGCGTACACCCGCACGATGACGTCGTTCTCGGCCGCGTGGGGGTAGGGCATGTCCGTGAGGGACATCCCGGCGACACCGGCGTCACGGTCTCGAACTGTGATGGCTTGCATACAGGTCCTTACTGGGAGGGGCGACGACGGGAGCGCGCGGCCCGTTCACACACGGGGCTCACGGTGGCTCGTCATCGGGACGACGCGGCAGGTGGATGTATGCCGTTCCGCATGATCGATCTCACCTGCCCGCGCGTTCCCCGTCGCCCGTCTTGCGTTCGTAGACCCGGCCTTCCCGGTGGAACACGAGGGCGGGCTCGCCGCCGACCTCGGCGGAGTCGATGCGGTCCGGGCGGCACCGGCGCCCCGTACGCACCATGACCCCGGCGACGCGCTCGCCGCCGTGGATGGGCTTGCGCGCCGCGGAGACGTTGCCGCCGCCGTCGGTGACGTAGACGACGTCCGGATGCAGGAGTCCGACGAGACCGGCCAGGTCCCCCGCCCCGTAGGCGGCGCGGAAGACCGCGCGACCGAAGACATCGTGCAGGACGAAGGCCACCCGCTCCGGCGGGCTCTTCCATGATCAGCAGCATCGCCGCACTGACGGACTCGTCGACGAGCACCGGCTGTGACGCGTCCGCCCCTGTCAGCAGCGGCTCGGGCAGCCACGGTCCGACAGTCCTGGGCCACGTCCTCGGCATCGGCATCGGCATCGGCATCGGCATCGGCCACGCTCCCCAGCAGCCGGTAGGCCACACCGAAGACCGCGGGCTGGCGCCTCTCCCATTCGACTGCGAGCGGGTCCTCCCGCTCGCGGCGCTGCTCCGTGCCGGAGGACGCCGTCATGAGGCGGGTGGCTTCTGCGACCGCCGCCGTCGCGGGAATCCCGCCCCCGCGCTGATCTCGTTCATGACCCCTGTACCTTCCGACATCGGTGCGCCGCGCATGGACGGTGCGTCCGCCTTCCACCGTGCCGGCCACCGCGTGCCCGGCGCCGCCTCGGTCCGGCCGTGAGTCACCCGTATCCGGACAGGCGGGCCGGTCAGCTCGGCGTCGCGCCGTTCCGCGCGCACGTCGTCGGTGCCACGCTGCTCGGCGGCTCCTGCCTCAGCGCGCCGGACAGTCCGCCGCGGCCCCATGGCACACGAAGCCGCTGCTCCCTGCTGCCATGGCAGGGACCGGCGCACGCGCGGCATAGTTGCGGTATGTCCACGGATCGCGCTGGGAGGTCCCCGGCTGAGGAGCGGGCTGTGGAACCGGGTGACGTCCTGGCGGTGCTCGGTGCCGACATGACGGTCTCCCTGTGGACCGGGGCCGCCGAGCGCCTCTGGGGCCATTCGGCCGGCCAAGTGCTCCACAGCCCCGCCAGGAGGCTGCTGGTCACGAGCGCCCCGGAAACAGCCCGTGTCTTCGCCGGTAGCCCCTGGTCGGGGCGGGTGCGGATCCGCCGCCGCGACGGCCGTGAGGCGACCGCGTACCTGCGGATCACTCCTCTGGACGCCGACGGCGGCGCGGGGTGGCTCGTGTGGGGGCCGAGCGCATACGACCGACCGGGCCTGGATCCGGCCGCGGTGGACGGGCTCCTGCACCACTCGCCGATCAGTCTGGCCCTCTGGGACCGGGAACTGCGGTGCGTCTGGTCCAACGACAGCGTGCACCACCAGGACCTCTACGGCTCCGAGCCGGAGCTGGGCGGTCATGTCACGGACGTGGTCCGCGCTCGTCACCCGGAGTTCCTGGAACGAGCCATGGCGCGCGTCTTCCGCAGCGGCGAGCCGCTGCTCGGGCACGAACTGTGGCCGGCCGACGCTCGGGCTCCCGGCCGTTGCTACCGTGTCGCGCTGGTCCGTCTCGACGGGCCGGACGGTCGGCCCCTGGGCGTCTGTTCCGTGGTCGTACGGGCCGGCACCGGGCAGGAAGGCGGGCGACTGCGGCTGCTCAATGAGGCGAAGAGCCGCATCGGCACCGATCTGGACCCGTTGGCGACCAGTCAGAGCCTGGCGGAGACAGCGGTACCGAACCTCGCCGACTACGTCACCATCGACCTGCTCCAGGCCGTGCCGCTGGACAAGGAGCCCCTCAGACGCCTGAAGTCCACCGGTTCGAGCATCCCCGGCTTCTACCGCGCCGGCGCCGCTTCCATCCACGACGATCTCCGCGAGTCCCTCTGGGCACGCGGAACGCCGGTCTACGTTCCGCCGGAGTCCCCTTTCACCACCGTGCTCGACCAGCGCAGGTCCTACTTCGAACCCGTGCTCGACACCTCCTCCGGCACATGGCTCGACGCAGACCCGGACCGGGTCCGGGTCATCCGCCGGACCGGGATGCACTCCCTCATGATCGTCCCCTTGCAGGCCCTCGGTGCGATGCTCGGCATCGCCGTCTTCGTGCGCAGCGAGAACCCGGTCCCGTTCAGCGCGGCGGACCTCGCTCTCGCGGAGGAACTCGCGGCGCGGGCCGCACTGGTCATCGACAACGCCTTGCGCTACACACGCGGACGCACAGCGGCCCTCGCCGTCCAACGCGACCTGATGCCGCACCGCTTGTCAGGGGGCGACACCGTCGAGGTGGCCACCCGCTACCTGCCCGCGGACACCCATGGCGGTGTCAGCGGCGACTGGTTCGACGTCATACAACGGTCCGACGCCCGTGTGGCCTTGGTCGTCGGGGACGTGGTCGGTCACGGCATCCACGCTGCCGTGGCCATGGGACGCCTGCGCGCCACGACCCGTGCGCTCAGCAAGTTGGCACTGCCGCCGGACGAGGTGCTCCGCCTCATGGACGAACTCGCCCTCGACGCCGCCCGGTACCGCTTCGACGACGGCCCCTCCATACCAGCGGCTTTCCAGGCCACCTGCTTCTACGGTGTGTACGACCCGGGATCCCGGCGGTGCAGCATGTCCAGTGCCGGCCATCCCCCGCCCGCGATCATCTCCCCCGACGGGTCGGTCGACTTCGCCGAAGTACCTCCGGGCGCGCCCATCGGGGTGGGGCTGGGCTCCTACGAATCGATCGAGGTGGAGCTGCCGGACAGCAGCGTGGTGGGGCTGTACAGCGACGGTCTGATCGAGACGGACCACGACGTCGACCGCGGACTGCAGCGGCTGCGCGCCGCTCTCGCCGGTCCTGTTTCCGGTCTGGACGAGCTGTGCGCATCGGTCATCGACACCCTGGTCCCCGACGGACCGGTGGACGACGACATCACCCTCCTCCTGGCCCGCACCCACCCTGCCGCCGATCGACGACGGCCGGCGGAAGCCTGAGGAGCGCCACCCGCCCGGACAGGCCGTCCGCGTCCTTTCGCTGATCCCCCGCGTGCGCCAGCGGGCCCGGAGGGGAACGCGCCGCCCCTTTCGCCCCAGATTGCGCGCCCCGATCGGGGTACTCGCGGAAGTCCGGACGTACTACACCCTCCGAAGGTGAAGACCATGACCACTTCCCCCAGGCCGTCCATGGAGACGCACCCCGACATCGTCGACATGCGCCTTCGGCACGAGATGGCCGAGCGCGCCACGAGCACGCCCCAGGGCCAGGCCGTCGAGACCATGGCGCTGCTCACCGGTCTGTACCTCGCGGCGTCGCCCTGGATCACGGGCTTCAACAACCTGTCCACCCTGGCGGTCACCAACCTGCTCACCGGTATCGCCTACGCGGTCCTGATGAGCGGCGGATTCGGCCGGGCCTACGAACGCACCCACAGCATGGCGTGGGCGTCCTGCGCTCTCGGCGTGTGGGCGATCATCGCGCCGTGGGTGGTGGCCGGCAACGTCAGTACGACGAAGACGATCGTGAACAACGTCATCGTCGGCGCGCTGGCCCTGCTGCTGGCCCTGGCCGCCAGCGCCGCCGCCCGGACTGCGGAGTCGTCCGAGGCACGGCGCGGCATGCCGACGTCGTACGCGCCCGGTCGCGGCTGACGCGCGCTCCGCGATCAGGCGTACGGCTCGCGGGACCACCGGGCCGGAACCGGTGATCCCGCGAGTCCTCGCAAAGAGCGCGGACCCGTCAGGTGTCCTGCCGCTCCTCGCCGGGGCGGCGCAGGACGGTGAGCAGGTCGTCGTGGTCCGCCACGGCCTCCAGGGAGAGCGTGTGGTAGCCGGCCCGGTCGAACAGCACGGTGATGCGGTCCGGTTCCTCGCTGAGCACCGTGCCCTCGCCCCACTTCTCGTGCCGTACCTCGGTCCCGGTCGGGAACGCGGCGGCACAGGGGTGCGCGGACCGCTGGTCGCGGCTCGCGCCGCGGTCGGCCTGGCCGGCGGCCCCTTCCTCGCAGGTGTCGCAGTTCCCGCACGGGGCCTCGTACGCCTCGCCGAAATAGCCGAGGAGGAAGTGCCGTCGGCAGCCGGTCGTCTCGGCGTAGGCCCGCGCCATGTCCACGCGAGACCGGTCCGTACGGCGGTGGGCCTCGCCCGCCCGTTGCGCCCGCTCCACCGCCCGGCCCGGTGACACGCCCTCGGCCGGGCGCACCGCGCCGCCCTCCGCCGTGGCCACGGCTCCGGCCTCCTGAAGGAGGTTGACCGCGGCGGTGACCCGGTTCCGGGACAGTCCCGTCTCCTCGCGCAGTTCCTCCAGGCCGGCGGGGTCCCCGCGATGCCGATGGACGGCTTCGGCCACCCGCGACAGGACCGTGCGGCCGGGGGTCCTGCCCGCGAAATACGTCTGCATCCCGGTGTCCCGCTCCCGGTAGTGCAGCACCGCGAGCGCGGGGTGCCCGTCCCTGCCGCAGCGGCCGATCTCCTGGTAGTAGGCGTCCAGGGAGCCGGGCAACGAGGTGTGCAGGACGTACCGTACGTCCTCCTTGTCGATGCCCATGCCGAACGCCGAGGTCGCCACGACGACGTCGGTCTCACCGGCCAGGAAGGCACGGTGGACGCGGGCGCGTTCGCCGGCGCGCAGTCCGGCGTGGTAGGCCTCGGCGGCCAGCCCCAGAGAGGCGAGTTCGCCCGCGTACCGCTCGCTGTCCTTCCGGGTCGCCGCGTAGACGATGCCGGGCTTGGGTTCGGCGGCGGCCCGCTCGATCACGGCCTGCCGGCGCTCGTCCTCGTCGAGGAAGCGGCGGACCTCCAGCCGGATGTTCGGCCGGTCGAACCCGGTGACCATCAGCCGGGGCCGGCGCATGCCCAGACGCTCGGTGATCTCCCGGCGCACGGGCGGGGCCGCGGTCGCGGTCAGGGCCAGCACGGGCGGTCTGCCCACACGGTGCGCGGCCTGCTCCAGACGCAGGTAGTCGGGGCGGAAGTCGTGGCCCCACGAGGAGACGCACTGGGCCTCGTCCACCACGAACAGGGCCGGGCCCACCCCGGCCAGCGCCTCCACCACGTCGTCCCGGGCGAGCTGCTCCGGGGCCAGATAGACGAGACGGGCCCGGCCCGACCGTACGTCCTCCCAGGCCGCCTCGGTCTCCGCCGCGCCCAGGTCCGAGTTGACCGCGACGGCCCCCGGGGCGTCGTCGCCCTCGGGAAGACCCGCGATCTGGTCCCGCTGGAGCGCGAGCAGCGGTGACATCACGACGACCGGGCCGGGCAGCAGCAGCGCCGGCACCTGGTAGACGGCCGACTTGCCGGAGCCCGTCGGCATGACGACCAGGGTGTCGTGGCCGCCCAGCACCCACTCCATGGCCGTGAGCTGCTCCGGCAGGAGGTGCTCCCAGCCGAAGACGTCCGCCGCCGTACGGCGCAGACGCTCGGCCCGGACCCGGCCTTCCGCTTCCTGCCCCGCGTTCCTCGCCATGCGCATCGCTCCCTGGGCTCCCTCGGCCCACCGGGTACCCGACGGGCCTGGGCGTACCACCTCGTCAGGGGTGAGCGGGGCCGGACGCGCGGGGAGCGGTGGCGGCGCACCGGGCGCGGGCGGCACGGTCCGCCGGCCCGGACAGGGCGGTGCGCGCGTGCCGCTCCGCCTCGGCGGGGGTCAGCCGCTCACCGCGCTCGAACGCCTCGGTGAAGGCTTGCGGACCCAGGACCGCCCGCGCCGCGGCGGTGACGCGGTCGACGTCGCCGCGCTCGGCGGGCGGCAGGGGCGCGCCCACGCTGCGGCGCGCGGCGTGGGCGGCGCCGAGGAGCAGGGCCGCGCAGGCGGCGCCGGACCGGTGTCCGCACAGGGCGGCCGTCCCGGCGAGCCCTTCCAGGCAGAGCGCGAGGGCACGGGGCTCGTCCAGGGAGCGGGCGATCCTGAGGCCGCGCAGGTGATGGGCGGCGGACCGGGCGGCATCGCCGCGGAGTTCGGCGAGGAAGCCGAGTTCGGCGTGCCGGAGGTGGTCACCGGCCGGGGAGGAGACGTCGGCGTGGGCGGCGCGGATGCGCCGCAGGTGCGCCTCGGCCGCGTCGATGTCGCCGGAGCGCCGCGCGCCGAGGGCCAGGCCCATGTCGGCGTGGATCTCGCCGTACTTGTAGCCCTGTTCGACGGCGATCCGGCGGGCCTGCTCGTGCAGTTCGCGGGCGCGGTCGAAGTCGTGGGCGAGCAGCGCCAGGCGGCCGAGCCCGGACAGCCGCGCCGACACCTCGGCCTGAAGACACAACTCCCGGGCGATCCGGAGACCTTCGCGCTGACGCCGGGCCGCCTGCGTGTACTCCCCCTTGATCTCGGCGAGCACGGCGAGCGGTGAGACGGTCTGCAACTCCCCCCAGCCGTCGCCCAGTTCACGGAAGAGGGCACGGCTGCGCCGTCCGTCGCGGGCCACCGCGTCCAGGTCACCGCGGACCAGGGCGAGCGCCGCCCGCAGGCCGAGCGCGGCGGCGGTGCCCCACCGCTCGTCCACCGCCTCGAACTGGGCCAGGGCACGGGCGTTCAGGGCGCGGCTGCCGTCCAGGTCGCCCACGCTGAACCCGCCGTAGGCGTTCAGCCACAGCGCCCGGGCGCGGCGCACGGGGTCGGGTACGGCGTCGGTGGCGGGGGTCACCGTGCGCTCGCCGGTGAGCAGCACGAACGCGCTGTGCAGCAGCACGAGTTCGGGATCGGGATCACCTGCGGTGGCGGCGAGGACGGCGGCCAGGCCGCGGCGGCCCTCGGTGAGCCGGCCGCGCAGCAGCCACCACCAGGACAGGGCGGTGACCAGCCGTACGGCCTCCTCGCTCCGTCCGGCGGCGGCCCGGCGCACCGCCTCCTCCAGGGCGGCGCGCAGATTGCCCGCCTCGGTGTCCAGGCGGGCGAGCCAGTCCCGCTGCCGTGGTCCGCGCAGCCGCCGCTCCGCGCGTTCGGCGAGCGCCAGGTAGTGCCGCAGATGCCGCTCGCGTACGGCGGACTCGTCGGCCGTGTCGCGCAGTCGCTCGACGGCGTAGGCGGCGACCGACTCCAGGAGGCGGTAGCGGGGGCCGGCCGGGCCGGTCGTGACGACGACGAGGGACTTCTCCACGAGCCGGGTGACGAGGTCGAGCACCGCGCCGCCGGGCACGCCCTCCCCCGCGCACACCGCCTCCGCCGCGTCGAGGGCGCAGCCGTCGCTGTGCACGGCGAGACGGCTCAGCACGAGGCGTTCCGGCACGCCGAGCAGGTCCCAGCTCCAGTCGATCATCGCGCGCAGGGTCTGCTGACGGGCGGGCGCGCCCCGCTGCCCGGAGGTCAGCACCCGGAACCGGTCGTCGAGCCGCGCGGCCAACTCCCTTACGCCGAGGGCGCGTACGCGGGACGCGGCGAGTTCCAGGGCGAGCGGGATGCCGTCCAGCCGACGGCAGATCTCGGCCACGAGGGCGGGGTCGGCTCCCTGGTCCTCGCCGGTGCCCTTGTCCTCGCCGGTGCCGAGCCGGAAGCCGGGCGCGCGGGCGGCGGCCCGCTCGGTGAACAGGCGCACGGCGTCCGGGGTGGGCAGCGGCTCGACCAGGAACACCGTTTCACCGGCCAGGGCGAGCGGTTCCTGGCCGGTGGTGAGGACGCGCAGCCGGGGGGCGCCGCGCAGGAGCAGCCCGACCAGTTCGGCGGCGGACGCGACGACGTGCTCGCAGTTGTCCAGCACGAGCAGGGTACGGCGGTCGCGCAGGGCGGCGGCCAGCCGGTGCACGGGGGAGGCGGCCACGGTGCCGGTGGCGGGCGGGGCGGAGGGGGCGTCGTCGCGGATGCCGAGGGTGGCGGCGACGATCCCGGCGAGGTCGTCGGGGGTGGCGCTGCGCAGACCCGCGAACTCCACGAACCAGACCCCGTCGGGTACGCCTCCGGACGCGAACCCCTGCGCGACGGCCACCGCGAGACGCGTCTTCCCGACGCCACCGGGACCGGTGAGGGTGACCAGCCGCTGCCGCGCGAGCAGAGGGGAGAGGTCGGCGAGGGCTTGGTCGCGGCCTACGAGGGGGGTGAGGGGGTGGGGGAGGTTGGTCGGGGTGGCGGCGGTGGCGGGGGTGGTCTCGGGGGGCGACGGCGGTGGAGGCGTCCGCGGGGCCGTCCGCGGCCACGGCGTCGGGTGCGGTGGCGCGGCGGCCTCGGAGTACGGCACGGCGGCCCCGGGGTGCGACGAGGGCGCCGGGTACGGCGGCACCCGGTCGGCCGGGGCCGGGTGCGGCGTGGTGCCGTGGGGGCTCGCCGCGGTGCCTTGCGGGCCCGGCACGGTGAGCTGGTGGCTCGGCGCGGTGGCCCCGGCCGGAGCCGCGGGGTCGGTGGTCAGCGACGGGTCCTGGCGGAGCATGGCCCGGTGCAGGGCGCTCAGGGCGGGGCCGGGGCAGGCGCCGAGTTCGTCGGCGAGGCGGGTGCGGAGATCCTCGTACGAGGCGAGCGCTTCGCCCTGGTGGCCCGCGCGGTACAGCGCCCGCATCTGCACCGCGCGCAGGCGCTCCCGCAGCGGATGCTCGGTCACGAGCGCGGCCAGTTCGCCGGCGAGGAGCAGGTGGTCCCCCGCCGCCAGCCGGGCCTCGGCCCGCTCCTCCAGCACGGCCAGCCGCTGCTCCCCGAGGCACTCCCGGGCCGCGCGGGCGAACTCCTCGTCGGCGAAGTCGGCGTACGCGGGCCCCCGCCACAGCCCGAGGGCCTCGGTGAGCAGGGTCGCCCGCACCCGTGGGTCCGCGACCGAGCGCGCCTCGGCGACGAGCCGGCCGAACCGCTCGGTGTCCACGTCGTCGGCCGGGCCGAGCCGCAGCCGGTACCCCGGCGGCTGCCGGACCAGCCGCTCGCGGCCGACCACCCGGCGCAGTTGGGAGACCTTGGCCTGGAGCGCGCCGGCCGGATTGCCGGGGAGGCGGTCGCCCCAGAGGTCGTGGACGAGCCGGTCGGCGGAGACGGGGCCGCCGTCGTGCGCGAGCAGATCCGCCAGCAGCGCCCGCACCTTGGTCTCGGGGACCTTGAGCGGTTCCCCCTCGTCGTCCCACACCGCGAGTGGTCCGAGCACCCCAAACCGCATGCGCACCACCGTACCCGTCCGGTGAGCGGCTCGGCCGTCCCGTCCGGCGCCGCGACGTTCCCGAAGGATTTCCGAAGCATTCCGCAAGCGCCCGCCCGCACCGTTGCACCAGACACGGATCCACGAGATACGGAGTGCATCACCATGACCGCCTCCCCCGACACGGCCGCCCCCTCCGGCAGGGATTCCGGTGCCGCGCCGCCCGCGCGGCGGCGCGGCGGGAAACTGCCGCTGCCGGCGCTGCTCGCCCTCGCCACCGCGGTGTTCCTCACCAGCCTCACCGAGACGCTGCCCGCGGGCCTGCTCCCCGGGATGAGCCACGACCTGCGGGTGAGCGAGTCCGCGACCGGGCAGACGGTCACGGTCTACGCCGTCGGCACGGCGCTCACCGCGATCCCGCTGACGGCGGCCACCGCCGCCTGGCGGCGCAAGCGGCTGCTGCTCACCGCCGTGGCGGGCTTCGCCGTGGCCAACACGGTCACGGCCGTGTCGTCCGTCTACGGCCTGACGATGGTGGCCCGCTTCCTCGCCGGTGTCGCCGCGGGCCTGGCGTGGTCCCTGCTCGCCGGCTACGCGCGCCGCATGGTGGAGGTCCCCCTCCAGGGCCGGGCGATCGCCGTGGCCATGACGGGGATCCCGGTGGCGCTCTCCCTCGGTGTGCCCGCCGGGACCTTCCTCGGCCAGGCCCTCGGCTGGCGCGTGGCGTTCTGGGCGATGACGGCACTCGCGGTGGTGCTGCTGGTGTGGATCACCGCCGTGGTGCCCGACCATCCGGGCCTGCCGCGCGGCGAACGCCCGCGGATGCTGCGGGCGCTGGGGGTGCCGGGCGTGCGCCCGGTGCTCTTCGTGACGCTCGTCTTCGTGCTGGCCCACACGGTGCTGTACGCCTACATCGCCACGTTCCTGGACGGTCTGGGGATGGGTGACGACACCGACCTGGTGCTGCTCGCCTTCGGTGTCGCGTCCCTACTGGGCGTCTGGGTGGTGGGGGCGCAGATCCAGTACCGGCTGCGCTCGTTGACCATCGCCGGCACGCTGCTGGTGGCGGTGGCCGCGGCCTGGCTGGGGGTGCTCGGCGACGGCGGCGCGCCGGTGTACGTCGCCGCCGCGCTGTGGGGGCTGGGCTGGGGCGGGCTGCCCACCCTGTTGCAGACCGCCGTCGGCGACGCGGGCGGCGACCGGGCCGACGCGGCGCAGGCGATGCTGGTCACGCTGTGGAACGTGGCCATGGCCGGCGGCGGCGTGCTGGGCGGCGTCCTGCTGGACGCGGCCGGCAGCGGCTCCTTCCCCTGGACGGTGCTGGTGCTCCTGCTGCCCGTGCTCGCCGTGGTGCTCGCCGCGCGCGGCCATGGCTTCCCGTCCCGGCGCCGCGCGGCGTGAACGCCGTAGGCCGGTGACGGTCCGCGGCCTTCCGCGCGGAAAGGTGCCCCGGCGGCCGTGGCCGCCGGGGCACCCGAGCGCGTCGGCCGCCGTGCGCGCCCCGCGGGGGATGGTCGGACGCGTGGTGGCCGGTCGCGCTCACCGAACCGTGAGGACGGGATCCTCGACGGCCGCGGAGGCGGCCTGCGCCTTCTTGCTGGGCAGGCCGAGCGTGATGAGCAGGCCGACCACCATGCCGACCGCGGTGAGCAGGACGACGAGGAACTCGCCGTCGGCGGTGGCGGCCTTCAGGGCCTGGCCGGTCTTGCCCCCGGTGCCGGCGTCGGCGATGGCGGTGAGGACGGCCAGGCCGATGGCGTTGCCGATGTTGAGGGTGGTGGAGGCCATGCCGTTGGCGATGCCCTGCTCGTTGGCGGCGACTCCGGTGGAGGCGGCGATCCACATGGCGGTCCAGACGATGCCCTGGCCCACACCGGAGACGATCAGTCCGGGTACGGCCATCAGGTAGGTGGCGTCCGCGTCGAAGCCCCAGGCCAGGAGTGCCGTGCCCACGGCGCCGACGAGGAAGCCGGCCAGCAGCGTGGGCCGGGTGCCCAGCCGGGTGGTCAGGCGCTCGCCCAGCTGGGTGCCGGTGGCGATGGCGACGGAGGGCACGAGGAAGGCCAGGCCGGTCTGGAGCGCGCTGAAGCCGTGGACGGACTGGAGCAGCACGGTCAGGAAGTACGGCAGGGTGCCGAAGGTGGCCATGTAGAGGAAGGTGACCGTGATGCCCACGCTGAGGCTGCGGTTGCGGAACAGCCGGAACGGCATGAGCGGGTCCCGGCTGCGCGACTCGATGACGGCGAAGGCGATCAGGAAGACGACGGCGGCGACGAAGGAACCGATGACCTCGGGCGCGGTCCAGCCGTTCTCCGGGCCCTCCACCAGGGCGAACACGAGCAGCGTGGCACCGGCGGTGACCGTGAGGGCGCCGGGCAGGTCGAACCGGCGGCCCGCGGTGCGCGCCTCGTCGCGCGGGATGACGGCCAGTGCGGCGAGGGCGACGAGACCGGCCAGCGGCACGTTGACGAAGAAGACGGCGGGCCAGCCGAAGCTCTCGGTGAGGATGCCGCCCAGCAGCGCGCCGACGGTCAGACCGCTCGCGCCGGCCCCGCCCCACACGGCGAGTGCCCGGTTCCGCTTGGGCCCTTCCTCGAAGAGGGTGTTGATCAGGGACAGCGTGGACGGCAGCAGGAGCGCGCCACCGATGCCCTGGACGGCACGGGCGGCGATGATGACGGCCGGACTGCCGGCCAGCCCGCCGGCCAGGGACGACACGGCGTAGACGGTGAGTGCGAGGACGAAGATCCGGCGTCGCCCGAGCAGGTCCGCCGCCCGACCGCCGAGCAGCAGGAAGCCGCCGGCGAAGACGACGTAGGCGCTGACGACCAGTTGCTGCGTCTGGCCGGGGAAGCCCAGGTCGTCGCCGATGTCGGGCAGCGCGACGAAGACGATGTTCAGGTCGAGCGAGAAGATCAGCTGCGCCAAGGCCAGCAGCGCCAGACTCCAGCCCAGCCGTCGCCCGTCCGGGCCCGCGTGGCCCGACTGGAGCGTGGGTGAAGTGGACATGAGAGGTCAGCCCCTTCGGGTCGTGGGCAGGGCAGCCCAACCAGTACGACTGTTCACATGCTTACGTACAATCGAACCGTCAGCAACCGGGGGAACGAGATTCGGCCATGAGCCGGCGCACCGGTCAACGAGCGGCGCACGCCCAGGGGATGGTCATACTGTCGCGGTACAGTGGGACAATGATCGCCCACCACCCCGACCGTGATCAGATCCGCATCGAAAACGTCCTCAGCGCCCTCGGCAACCCCATGCGCCTGACCGTTGTCCGCGTCCTCAGCGACGGCGAGGAGCACAACTGCGGCAGCATCCTGGACGGGGTCTCGAAGTCGTCGATGACGCACCACTGGCGCGTTCTGCGCGACGCCGGCGTCATCTGGCAGCGCCCCTCGGGCCGGGAGAACCTGCTGTCGCTGCGCCGCGCCGACCTCGACCACCGCTACCCCGGCCTCCTGGACGCGATCCTGGACGGCGCGCGCAGCGAGGCCGGCCTCCAGCGCCAGGACTGACCGGTCCGCCCCGGCCCGGCCGGGGATCAGCGCCGGCGCCGGGCCACGCCGGCGATCTCCTCCAGCAGCGAGGCCGTACGCCGGATGTCGCCGTGGTCCGGGGGCTGCCAGGCCGGCCGGCCGCCGAGCTGCCGCAGGAACGCCGTGAGCACCGCCCGCGCCTGGGGCGGTTCGTGCCGCCACGTCGTCCCGGTCCGTCCCGTCCGCAGCGTGACGCTGCCGCCGGCGACCTGGATCGTGCCGTGCCGCCCCGCGAAGCGCGCGGTGAAGCCGGTGCGCGGACCGATCCAGCTCGCGTGCAGGGTGACCGGGACGCCTCCCCAGCGCAGCACCGCGGTGCCGGCCGGTTCCAGGGGAAGCCCCGGGCGGTGGCGCAGCTCCGCGTCGAGGACGTCGAGCGGCCGGCGCGGGGCCAGCCACAGCAGCAGGTCGATCAGATGGATGCCGAGGTCGCTCAGCGCTCCGGCCGCCCCGTGGGCGGGATCCAGCATCCAGGCCGCCTCCCCCGTGAACACGCCGTCCGTGAGCCCGGTGTGCGCGAAGCCCAGCCGTACGGCGGTGAGCGGCCCGAGGACGTCCTGCCGCAGCAGTTCCCGCACCCGTCGCAGGCCGGGCGCGCAGCGCAGGAACATGGCGGTGGTCGTGGGTGCGCCGGCCGCCGGCGGCAGCAGCAGCAGACGGGCGGTCTGTCCGGCCGTCGCCGCCAGGGGTTTCTCGACCAGGGTCGGTACGCCGGCCCTGACGGTGTGGGGCAGCAGCTGGGCGTGCTGCGCGGTGGTGGAGGTGATGACGGCCGCGTCCGCGCACCGCAGCGCCTCCCGCACGGACGCGGCACCGAACGCCGGCCTGTCGCCGGTGTCCGGTGCCGCGGGGAGCACGACCGCCGAGATGCGGGGGTCGCGGGCCAGGAGGTCGTGGTAGTCGCGGAAGTGCACGTGTGAGGTGCCGAGCAGGGCCACATGGAGTGGTCTCAACGGGTCGCTGTCCCTTGGTGGCGCGTCCGGCGGTGTCAGCGGGCGCCGACGGCGGTGGCCTCGGGAACGGGCCGGCCGAAGGAGCGGTCGCTGTAGACCAGCGGGACGCCGTCACCGGTGTGGGTCGCCTCCACGCGGCCGATGAGGATGCTGTGGTCTCCCCCGTCGACGATGTCGTGCAGGGCGCAGGCGACGCGCGCCGCCGCGTCGCGCAGGCCGGGGAGGCCGAACTCGCAGGTCTCCATGTCGCCGTCGGCGAACCGGTCCACGCCGGAGCGGGCGAAGCGCAGGGCGACGTCGCTCTGGTCGGCGGCCAGGACGTTGACCAGGAACCGCTCGGCGGTCACGAAGGCGTGGTGGGTGCTGGCCTTCTTGTCCAGGCAGATCAGGACCAGCGGCGGCGTGAGGGACAGGGAGCTGAAGGAACTGCCGGTGAAGCCCCACCGGTCGCCGGACGCGTCGACGGTCGTGGCGATCGTCACGGGAGCCGGAACGCGGGCCATGGCACGGGTGAAGAGGGAACGGTCGACGGTCATGGAGAACATCCGTTTCGCGGGGCCGGGGTGGCCGGCCGGGTGAGGGGGGTGGCCGGTGTCAGGGGCTCTTCGGCATCGACTCGGTGACATACCGGTGGAGCCAGGTGCGGAACTCCTCGCCGAGGTCCTCGCGTTCGCACGCGAGCCGCACGATGGCGCGCAGGTAGTCGCCGCGGTCACCGGTGTCGTAGCGGCGGCCCTTGAAGACGACGGCGTGGATCTGCTCGTCCCCGTCGGACAGCAGCCGTTGCAGCGCGTCGGTGAGCTGGATCTCCCCTCCCCTGCCGGGCGGGGTGTCGCGCAGGACGTCGAAGACGGCCGGGGACAGCACGTACCGGCCGATGACGGCGAGGTCACTGGGCGCCGTGCCGGGCTGCGGCTTCTCCACGAGGGAGGTCACCTGGACGACGTCGGAGTCCTTGGTGAGGTCGACCGCGGCACAGCCGTAGAGGTGGATCTGCGCGGGGTCGACCTCCATCAGGGCGATGACGCTGCCGCCGTACTCGCCCTGGACCTCGGCCATCCGGGCGAGCAGGGGGTCGCGCGGGTCGATGAGGTCGTCCCCGAGCAGTACGGCGAAGGGTTCGTCCCCCACGTGCGGGGCGGCGCACAGGACGGCGTGGCCGAGTCCCTTGGGTTCTCCCTGTCGCACGTAGTGCAGGGCGGCGAGGTCGTTGGTGGCCCGCACCTTCTCCAGCCGGCCGTGGTCGCCCTTGGCCCGCAGGAGGCGTTCCAGCTCCTGGTTGCGGTCGAAGTGGTCCTCCAGCGCTCTCTTGTTGCGTCCGGTGACCATGAGGACGTCGGTCAGTCCGGCGGCCACGGCCTCCTCGACGACGTACTGGATGGCCGGCTTGTCGACGACGGGCAGCATCTCCTTGGGCGTGGCCTTCGTGGCGGGCAGGAACCGCGTTCCCATGCCTGCCGCGGGGATGACGGCCTTCCGCGGGGGGACGGGCGGTACGGGTGTCATGTCAGGGCCCATTCGGTGTCGGAGGCGAGCGGCGCGGAACCGTCCGCCACGGGGGAGCCGGGAACGCCGGGGCGGCCGTCGGACAGGGCGGCGAGGAACGACCGGGCCCAGAACTCCACGTCGTGGGTGAGGACTTGGCGGCGCAGTCCGCCCATGCGCAGGCGCGCCTGGTGCGGGGACTGGGCCAGTGCCTCGGCGAGGGCGTTCTCGACCTCGTCCAGGTGGTGCGGGTTGACCAGGAACGCTCCGGTCAGCTCGGCCGCCGCGCCCGCGAACTCGCTGAGCACCAGGGCCCCGTCCTCGCGGTACCGGCAGGCGACGTATTCCTTGCAGACGAGGTTCATGCCGTCGCGCAGCGGGGTCACCAGCATGACGTCGGCCGCGCTGTAGAAGGCGGCGAGTTCCTCCCGGCTGACGGAGGTGTGCAGATAGTGGACGACCGGCCGGCCGACGCGGCTGAACTCGCCGTTGACCCGTCCGACGGCGCGCTCGATGTCCTCGCGCAACCGGACGTAGTGCTCGACGCGTTCGCGGCTGGGGATGGCGATCTGGACGAAGGCGACCCGGTCGGGACGGATGCGCCCCTCGGAGAGCATCTCGTGGACCGCCCGGAGGCGGACGTCGATGCCCTTCGTGTAGTCCAGCCGGTCCACCCCGAGGATGATCTTCTCGGGGTCGCCGAGTTCCTCGCGGATCTGCCGGGCGCGCCGCTGGACGTCGGGCCGCCGGGCGAGCCGGTCGAGTTCGGCCGCGTCGATGGAGATGGGGAAGGCCCCGATGCGGACGTCACGGTCGCCGAGACGGACCATCTCCTGGCCTGGACCGGACGCGGGGTGCGGTGCGGTGGGCAGGCCGGTGAGCCGGTGCGCGAGCCAGCGGAAGTTCCGCGCGCCGCCGGGCCGGTGGAAGCCGATGAGGTCGGCGCCGAGCAGGCCGCGCACGATCTCGGTCCGCCAGGGCAGCTGCATGAACAGTTCCACGGGCGGGAACGGGATGTGCAGGAAGAAGCCGATGCGCACGTCGGGGCGCAGCTCGCGCAGCATGGCCGGCACGAGCTGGAGCTGGTAGTCCTGGACCCACACGGTGGCTCCGGGACCGCTGGCCCTGCTCGCGGCCTCGGCGAACGTGCGGTTGACCCGCACGTATGCCTCCCACCAGCCGCGGTGGTACTCGGGCGGCACGATCACGTCGTGGTACAGCGGCCAGAGGGTGCCGTTGGAGAAGCCCTCGTAGAAACCGCGGACGTCGTCGGCGGAGAGCCGCACGGGGTGCAGGCGCAGGCCGTCGTCCGGGAGGGCGGGCAGGTCGTGGGCCGTGGTCCCGGGCCACCCCACCCACACGCCCCGCCTTCCGCGCAGGAACGGCTCCAGGGCGTTGACGAGGCCTCCGGGGCTGTGCCGCCAGTGCGGGCGGCCGGCGGCGTCGCGTTCCAGGCTCACGGGCAGGCGGTTGGCCACGACCACGAGGCCGGCCTGCGCTCGCGGTGCCTGCGTGTCTTCGTCGTCCATCCGGAAGCTCCTTGTGCAGCGGGCTGGGGCGGGGGCGCCGCGCCGGGTGTGCCGGTCGGTGGTCGCCGGCGGCACACCCGGCGGCGGGTCACTTGCGGAAGTCGACGATGGTCTTCAGGTCGGTGGTGAACCGGTAGTTCTCGAAGATGGCCACCAGACCGTCGTAGTCGTCGAAGGGGTGGACGGTGGACAGCAGCGCCTTGCCGTCGACGATGCCCCTCAGCAGCATCTGCATGGCCGCCGCGATGACGTTGGCGCTCTTGTGCATCGGGAAGTGGGTGACGTCGAAGGGCGCCGAGCGGATGTTGATGCCCTTGGCGAGCATGAGCCAGGTGTCGAACTTCTGCATCTCCTGGGACGCCCCGTAGAGGACGTAGCGGCCCCCGGCCTTCATCTTGCGCATCGCGACCCGGCGCGGGTCCTTCTCCTCGTCCACGCCCTTGACGGTGGGCAGGGCGTCGAAGACGTAGTCGAAGGTCCCCTCCGGGACGGAGTCGATCAGCTCCTCCGGCAGGTAGGCCCGGTCGGAGAACTGGCTCTCGGCGAAGGCGTTGCGGGCCGGATTCGTGTCGACGGAGACGACCGTGTTGGCCGCGAGGAGCTTCTTGATCACGCTGCCCGCGATGATGCCGATGGGGCCGGTGCCCAGGATGAGCACCTTGTCGCCGACCCGCGGCGGGTTGGACAGCACCGAGCGCATCGCGCCGGTGACCGGCTCGATGAACGACGCCTCCAGGTCGCCCATCTCCTCCGGTATCTTCACCGCCGCCGCTCGCCGGTCGTCGTTGAAGTTGCGGTCGGCGGCGAAGACGTCCTCCTTCACCTGACCGGAGAAGATGGGGCGCACGGTGCGGTACTCGGCGAAGCCGCCGAAGTCCGTCTGGCCCCAGTAGACGATGCGGTCCCCGACCTTGACGTCGACGGAGCCGCCGTCGAACTCGGGGCCGATGTCGACCACTTCGCCCAGGTACTCGTGACCCAGGATGACGGGATATTCGGACGGGAAGAGGTGTCCTTCGTAGAAGGAGATGTCGGTGGAGCAGATCGACACGCACCGCGTCTTCATCAACAGGCCGTCGACCGGGGCCGCGGGGACCGGGAGTTCGGCCAGAACGGTCTTGCGCGGGGCCAGGAGCTGAACTGCCTTCATCGATTCCACTGGTTTCCTCCGGGATGTGCCGGCATCGGATTCTTGGATACTTCTCGGGGTCACCGGCGCTTCAGCAGTTCTCCGCCGAGGAGGTACTGGCCGGCCATTTCGTAGTGCGTGGACGACAGCGTGATGTGCTTGACCGCGGAATGCACGTCACGGAAACAGCGCTCCAGCCGGCTGGTGGCGTAGACGGAGGTGGCGCCCGCCAGGTTGTAGGCGATGTCGACCGCGGCCGAGGTGTTCTCCGCCACCGTCGCGGCGGTCAGGCGTACGAGCGCCGTCAGCGGCTTTCCACCGGTCTCACCGAATGCGCTGACGCGGTCGGCGGTGTCGGCGAGCAGCAGGCGCGTGGTGTGCACGAGTATTTCGGCACGCGCCAGTTTCTCCTGGACCACGTGGCTGGTGGCCAGCGTGCTGCCGGCACCGGTCGCGGTCTTCTTGACGGCGAGTTCCTTGAACGCGCCGACCGCGTCCTGGGCGATTCCGAGCGCGGTGGAGGCGGACGTGAACGGCCCGAAGTCGTCGTAGCTGACGGCGTAGGCGCGCGATTCCCGGGCGGCCGGCGGGCGGGCCATCTCCGCGCCGTCGACGGTGTATTCACGCGGGACGAAGACGTCCTGGACGGTGTAGTGGTTGCTGCCGGTTCCGCGCAGCCCGACGGTGTACCAGGTGTCCTGGAACTCGACCGACTTGCGCGGCACGAACAGCATGCGCAGTTCGGGGCCGCTGTCGGTGCGGCGCACCTCTCCCCCCTCGGTGACGAAGGCCGCGCACACCAGCCAGTCGGCGTGGGCCGACCCGCTGGCGAACGCCCACTCGCCGCTGAGCCGGTATCCGCCGGGGACGGCCTCGGCGCGGCCGGAGGGGTTGACGCCGCCCACGACGAGGCCGTCGTGGTCGCGGAACAGCTCGGTGGAGGTGGCCTCGGGCAGGTAGTCGGCGAGCCGGCCGATGGCGCCCTGCACGCCCATCTGCCAGGCCACGGAGGCGTCCAGACGGGCGAGCGCCTGGATGACGGCGGAGCCGGTCCGGATGCTGACCTGGGAGCCGCCGAACCGCCGCGAGACCCACATCCGCGGGATCCCCGCGTCCCGCAGGGCCTCGAACACGGGCCGCGGGGTCACGCGCTCGCGGTCGGCCTGCTCGCGCGCCGCCTCGATGACCGGTGCGATCCGCTGGACCCGGTCCAGCCACGCTTGCGTCTCCTCGTCCGGCAAGACGGAAGGCAGCGCGTGCTCGACGCTGAATTCATTCATGATTTAGCTCCGTACTGTCCCGGAATGGGCTACGAGAGAAAACCGCAGGACATGAACTGGGAGAGAACGCGTCGACGTTGACGCTGAAACAGGAGAGCTTCGGCCTCACGGCAGCAGTCTTGGCGCCGGACAGCGGATCCACCTTCCGAAAGGGGAATCCGAGGCTTCTTCGCTCGCTCCGCGAACAGTGCTCCCACCTCGCGGCTGCGTGTTCCATTCTGGGAAGGACCGGGACTTCGGGCAAGCCCCGTCGGCCGGAAGTTGCACGCCTCGGACGACAAAAGAGCCCGGGAGAACTCGGTGAGTTCTCCCGGGCTCGGCGTCCGCGCCGTGCGGCGCGGTTCGTCAGTGCTGGCCGGTGAGGCTGAAGGTCGGGGTGATGGAGAATCCCGGCGTCTTGGCCTCGGTCGACGCCTCGACGACGGCGGCGAGTTCCTCAAGGTCGGTGTAGGCGTCGAAACCAGTGGCCAGTTCGGCGGTCTCGTTCATCATGCTGCTACCTCCTGTTTGTTTTCAGAGGCTCCGGCCGGAGACATTTCTTTTATAGCAAGCACGGATCTGACCACCAAGATGCATCTTGCACACTCCGGTGCCTTTCCGGGTGACCGCCGTGTGACATACGCGCTACATCATGCGGCGAGATTGCGGGACGGGTCGGAGGGATCGATGGACGCCTCGGCCAGCCGGCGGACGAGCAACAGGTCGAGGGGCTCGCCGCGGCCCGTGGTGGCGTGCTCGACCAGGGCCTGGGCCATGACGTGACTGCGGTGCTGGCCGAAGCTCATCCCCCGCATGCCCGGCCGTGGGTCCCCGGGCTCCGCCGCCGATGCCAGGCCGGGCGCGTGCCGGCGGGCGAAGAGCGACGTCTCCTCGCCCAGTGCGGGATGGCCCTCCACCTCGCGGGCCACCAGGTCGGCCAGCGCCCGGTCCCGGGCCGCGAGATACACGACGACGGCGTCGTACCGCGGGTACTGATGAGGAACGGAGGCCGCCTTGGCCCTGTAGGGCCGCCCGCCGGCCTCCAGCGCCCTCAGCACCCGCCCGAACAGCGCGGGGGCGGCGCCCTCGTCGCGGACGTGCAGGTAGACGCGGAGCAGGGGTTGCTCCCTGGGCGGTGGTCCCTGCGAGCCGGTGACGAAGAAGAATCCCGGGGAGACCGCCGGGTGGGCGGCCGGCCAGGCGAGTCTGACCGGTCGCCCGTTCCGCACCGGCCCGTCCAGCCAGGCGCCGGGTACCGCCACCGCCACACCCCCTGTCCGCACCACGACGTCGCCACCGGTGCCGGAAACCGGTGCGTGACTGCCGATCGGCTCGGCGTCCGAGGGGAAGGTGGCGTGCGGCACCTGACGGGCCAGCGCCTCTTCCAGTTCCGGGTCGCGCAGCCGCCGGGAAGGGGCCGACGACTCGGGCAGACCGGCGTGCAGGCTCGCGTAGAGGGCGTCGGCGAGCAGACCGGTCAACTGCCGCGCGTCCTCGGCGGCCACCCGCCGGTCGGCCAACTCGGCCTCGGCCGCGGCGGCATCGACACGGACGGCGTGCAGGGCCGCCCGCAAGCCCTCGGGCAAACGCGTGCCCCTGGTCATACGACCGCCTCCGGACTCAGCCGCGGTTTTGAGGAGGAACGCATGCTGAGCCTCCTGCGAACGCCCGTTACCGGTCATGCGGCCACCTCCAGGCCCAGGGTCGTCGTGAAGCGTTCGGGGGTGAGGAGGATCCGTCGGCCGATTCCGGCGGCGGCGCGATCGACCGCGCCCAGCCGGGCGGACTGCGTGGCGCCGGCCAGCAGGCGGTCGTACATGTGCCAGCCCGCGTAGGCGGCGGCGCGTACCGCGAGGCCCCGGTCCGGCGCACCGTGGGAGCACGCCCGCCCCGCGTCCGCCGCCCGGTGCCGGGCGGTCAGGTAGCTCTGCCAGAAGGCGGCGATCCGCACCCGGGCCGCGGTGATCGCCTCGGTCAGCCGTGCGGTCATCTCCTCGTGGGTCGGTGCGGGCGCGCTCTCACCGCGGATCACCCGGGTCAGCGAGCGGAACAGCCACTCCCCCGCGAGACTGCCGAGGTCGCGGGCCGGGTCGCCGAGGCAGAACTCCTCCCAGTCCGACAGGTACATCTCGCCCGCCGAGATCAGGAACTGGTCCAGGCGCAGGTCGGCGTGGAGGGGCCGGGCGACGGCCGTGGCCGAGGCGTCCCGCAGCCGGTCGAGGGCCTCGTGCAGCAGGGTGTCGCGTTGCAGCAGCGCCCAGGCGTCCAGTTCCGCCCGCGTCGAGTCGAGGTAGGTCTCCGCGGTGAGGGCGCGCAACGACTCGCGCGGGAAGAAGGACGCGGGTGCGGCGGGCAGCGACGGGTGCGGTGCCAGGTCGTGGACGTCGGCGACGAGTTGGCCGGCCCGCTCGCACCAGGCCGTGGAGAAGCCGTCGTCGGTCTCGGCGACGTCACTGCCCGAGCGCGCGTCCTCCAGCAGTTCGAACGCCATGAGGCAGGCGGCCGGGTCCCAGCCCAGGCACGTCGGTCCGAGGTGGCGGGAGCGGTCACCGGCGCGCCGGGCCTGTTCGAAGGCGATGGCCCGCTCCAGCCGACGGCCGGGTGCCCGCCCCGCGCCGTCGAGCCGTTTGACGAACAGTTTGACGCCGCGCGTGGTGGTGCCGGCCCAGTTGGCGTTCCGGCCGGGGTACGACGTCACGTCCGCCTCGCGCAGCCGGCCGAGCCCGAGTGTGTCCAGCAGTTCGTTCACCTGGGGGACGCGGGACAGTTCCGGGGCCCGCACGTGCCGGCGCGCACCGCGTGCGTGTGGCGTGGAGGGTGTGTTCGGCATGGAGAGCTCATCCTCTTTCTTCCAGGCGTCTGCTGAAGTCGAGCCACACCTGCGCGCATTCGCGTGCGGCGGCGGACAGTCCCGACAGACTGTGGGGCGGGAGGCCGGCTATCAGCCGCTCGCTCTCGGCCTGCGACAGGAGCCGGTTGTCGAGCAGTTTCAGCAGCAGGCGCCCGGTCTGGGTGTGCCGCAGGGAGGGGTCCCGCATGAGGGCCGCGAGTGTCGGGCCGCTCGGCCGGCGCCCGGTCCGCTCCGGCGGTCGGAGCGGGTCGGCCTGCGCGGCTCCCCCCGTCCGCCGGCGCAACCGGGGCGGCAGCGGGTCCTCGCTGCGCTGTAATCGCCGGCGTACGTCGCGCGCGGTGCCGGGGGAGATTCCCGCGGCCTGCGCCACCTGCCGCAGGGACGCGTCGGGGTGCCGTCGGAGGAAGGCCGCCGCGCGCTCCCGGCCGTCCGCCCCGTCGACCGGACGGGCCCGCCCGTCCCGGCCGATCCGGGTGTGCAACTGCTGTTCCCGGCCGGTTGCACACCCCTGCCGGAGCTTGCCGATCGTGGTCGCCGACAGGCCCGTGACCTGGGCGACGGCGCGGTCGGACCAGTGCGGGTGCGAGTCGAGGACGCGTTCGGCGGCGGTCAGCCGCTCGGCCCTGGACAGCGGCAGCCCGTGCCGTACGTTCGAGGCCACGGCCAGGACGAAGGCGCCGTCGTCCGGACCTTCGTAGAAGCGGGCCGGGATCGTCGTCTGTCCGCGCAGCCTGGCGGCGTGCACGCGGTGCGTCCCGTCGATGAGGCGCAGGGTGCCGGCGTGCACGATCACGGGTGGCAGTGGCGCGTCGCTCTCGGCGAGGGTACGGACGTGTTCGTCGTCCTCCTGGACGCTGCGGGGCGAGTCCGCGGGGAGCAGGTCGCTGATGTCGACCGTGTGAACGGCCGGGGAGACCGCCGTGAGGACGGCGTGCTCCTCCGCCGTCGGCGTCTCGTTCGGTGACGTGCGGTCGGATGGAGGTCCGCCGGCGTTCGACGACTTCCGGTGGGCCATTGTCGTTCCTTCCCCCTGCCTTTCGGCTCGGATACGGCATCGGCGTGACGTCGTCTAGGACGTGAGTTCGAGCAGCGCCCCCCTCGGGGTCGGGTGGTGACCGTGCCGGCAGGCCCGGGGCGCGGTGTGGTGGAGGCGGCTGAAGACGTAGGCCGCCGCGGCCATCGTCATGTGGTGGTGCCAGCCCGGATAGGAACGCCCTTCGAAGTCCTGGACGCCGAAGTCGTCGATGAGGTCGGCGATGGCGCAGTCCGTGGCCGTGACGGTCTCCGCCAGTGCCGGCACCTCGTGGATCCGGGTCGCCATGTTCGTGAGCCAGTACCGCCCGTCCCGGTGGAAGGGCGAGGCGGGCTGCATGACGAGCCGGTGGGAGAGCGGGACGCGGTGCGGTCCTCCGGCGAGGCAGGCGGGTCCGGTGTGCAGCAGGAAGCGCCCCGTACGGCGGTCGTCCGGGGGGACCGCCGACGCGAGGGCCGGCTGTCCCGGGCGGTGGGTCATGGCGGTGGCGGCCGACACGGGACGGCGGCCCAGGGCGGCCAGGTGCATCCGCTGGGCCGGGCCGACCTCGCACAGGAAGTCCTGCCCGTGTTCCGTCAGCGCGTCGACGACCAGGGCGGCGTCCGGGGTCTCGGTCAGGTCCAGCACCCAGGGCGCCTGGCTCCCGTCAGGCACGGCCGGGGCCCCGGTCACCAGTTCCCGTACGTGTTCGGCCAGGGTCCGCGCGGTCTCCGTGTCGGGCACACGGGCCCGTCCGCGCCGTACGGTGTCGGTGCTCCAGGTGCCGTCCAGGAGCAGCCGCCAGTCCACGGGCAGGCTGCCGTGCGGCGTGACCGCGAACAGCCCTATGGCGAGCTGGCAGTTGAGGACGCGTCCGGCCCGGGGGTCGAAGCGCCGGTGGACGCCGACCGAGTGGTGGCCGCGCTTGCGGATGGTGATGGTGGCGATGCTCCAGGCCCGTGGCCGGCCGTGTCCGGTGATGGCCCGCGCCAGGGCCTGGCGCACCGGGGCCCAGTCCCAGGGACTGCCGTTGATGAACTGCTGGAGACCGTGCGCGGACGCCGTACGGGGAGTGACCGCCTGGGCGAGGCCGCGCAGGGTCTTCCTGCCCGGCACGGTCAGCAGACCGTGCAGGTATGCCTGCGCCCACCTGCGCTGGTCGACGCGCGGGAGCGAGGCGAAGATCTCGTTGACGAAGGCTGCGACGGCGGCGCTCTCCGGGATGGTCGGGTGCCCCTCGTACATCTCTAACATCCGGTGTTCCCCCTTGTTACCCACCCACCGCAGCGGGTGCCGGCCGCCGGCCGACCGGCCGCAGCCAAAAATACCTTCCCACAGGTAGTTTTCTCGGATGTAGGAACGACTTTGCGAATTCCCTTGGTGAGCTGGGAAGTTGTCGCCGGATCAGGACTGGAAAGCGGTTGTGACGGCGTGCAGGTCCTCCAGGGCCGCACGTGCGCCCTCGGTGAGAAACACTCCGGTGACGTTGAGGATCACCTCGTCGACACCCTCGGCCCGGTACGCGCGCAGTCGCGCCGCGATGTCCTTGGGATCACCGGTCAGGTGGACGCCGTCGCCGACGAGCCGGCCGGCCGCCTCCCGGGGGCGGCCCGGGTCGACGTCCAGCCCCGCCCGGCGGAGCATGTCGGTGTAGTGGGCGGACCCGAGGTGGGCCCCCACGGCGGCGAAGGCCACCCGGTCCAGGTCGCGCCCCGGCCGTCGTACCGCGAGGTGCACGACGCTCGCCACCCGCGGCACGGGCCGGTGAGCCGCACGGGCCCCGGCACGCAGCGCGGGCATGATCCGGCCGGTGAGGTAGGGCAGTGGCGCGAGCCAGGTGATGGCCACGTCGGCGCAGGCGCCCGCGGTTCTCGCCATCCCGGGGCGGAGCACCCCGAGCCCCACCTCGACGCCCGGACCCGGCAGTTCGGGCAGGACGTAGCGGGTGGTGTGCGCCGCGCCCCGGTGCTCGACGGCGTCTCCGTCCAGTAACCGCCGCATGACCGTCGCGTAATCGGCCATGGCCGTCAGGGGGCTGCCGTACGGCTCCGGCAGCAGGCGCTCCTGGAGGTCGAGCGAGCCCGGCCCGTACCCGGCGACGTAGGGCGCCTTCGACAGCACGCTCATCGTGCGGGCCTCGACGGCGGCCTGGTACGGATGGCGCAGCGGCGCGAGGGAGACCGCGGTGCCGAGCGGGAGACCCGGCTGCCGGGCGGCGAGCGCGGCCAGCGCCAGCTGGGATTCGAGGTGGAAGGACTGCCCCAGCCACAGCCGTCCGGCACCCAGGCGCCGGACGAAGGACGCGAAGGCCGCCATGCCGTCCAGGTCCCGGGGCGGCGCGGGGTAGAAGACGGACAGCCCCTTCGGTTCGGCGGGCATCGGGTCTCCTTGTCGCTGTGCCGGTACCTCGGGTGCGTACCGGCCCTGCCGCTGTATACCTGACGCGCGAGCGCGCGGACCCGGGGGGCGGGGAACCTGCCGAGGTGGCGGTACGACTTCGCGAGGTCCGAGCGGGGGCGTGCGGCCGGGACGGGCCCCGGTGCCGGTTTCGGACAGCTCGTGCCCTTCCGCTTGTCCGCCCTGCTTCGCTGAGAAAAAATTCCGTAATGATGGTTTGTTCTTCGTTCCGATGCCGAAGGGGCGCTGTGGTCAAGCAGGACAGAGCACGAAGGACCCATGAGCTGCTGCTGGACGCGGCAGCCGCGGAGTTCGTCCGCCACGGCTATGTGGGGGCCAACCTCCAGCGCGTGGCCGAGGAAGCCAACCTGACCAAGGGGGCTCTGTACGCGCACTTCACGTCGAAGCGCCTGCTGGCGAACGCGCTGACCGCGCCGTTCGAAGGCACCTGGCGCGAACTGCTGGCGCAGGCCGGACGGACCGACCTGTCACCGGCGGAGCGGCTGCGCCTCGTCACGGACGCGCTCGCCGGGCGGCTCCAGGCGGATCTCCGCTTCCGCGCCGGGTTCCACCTGGCCAGCGAGGACGCCCGCGCACACGGCCGGCTCCCCCGTTTCGCCATGGACTTCAGCGGCTGCGTGCTGGGGCTGGCGGCCGAGGCCCGGCGGCAAGGGCAGTCGGCGGGGGTGCAGGATCCCGAATGGCTCGGGCAGTTGCTGCTGGTCCTCATGTACGGCGTCTACTACACCACGCCCGCGTGCGGCATGGACCGGTTCGGTGACGCGGTGTGCGCCCTGTGGCAGCAGGTCGTGCGCGGCGGCGAGGCCGCTCCGCCTTCCCTGCCCGCCCTGTGCGGTCAGCGGTGACCGGGGTCCTGCCGGGCGGGCAGGCGGTGCGCGCCCGGCAGGGCCCGGCTCAGCTCCGGGTCGTCCCCCACCACCACCGGGTGGCCCACGGCCGCGAGCATCGGCAGGTCGCTGATGTGGTCGCCGTAGGCGTGACAGACCGCGGGCGAGACGTGCGGATAGCGGCGGAAGACCTCCTCCACGGCCCGCAGCTTGCCCGCGCCGATGACCGGATCACCGACCAGTTCCCCGGTGTAGCGGCCGTGGCGGATCTCGGGGCGGCTGCACAGCAGGTGGCCGGCTCCGACCTCTGACGCGATCGGTTCCAGCAACGCGGGGAACGAGCCGGACACCAGCACCAGCAGGGCGCCCCGCGCGCGGTGCCGCAGCAGGGCGGCGCGGGTGCCCTCCAGGAAGAGCCGGTGGTCGCGCTGCCGGTCGGCCGCCCAGCGCTTCGCCGCCGCCTCGACGTCGGCCACCACCTCGCCGCTCCACACCCGGTAGTAGAGCCGGTTGGCCTCCACGCGACCGCCGCCGGCGGCGAGCAGCCGTCCGACGGCGCGGCGCGTGTCCTGCGCGCGGTGCGCCCGGGGCCCGCCGAGGAAGTAGTGGTCCATGAAGTCGAACAGGCTCTTGCACACGATCAACGTCTCGTCGACGTCGCTGAAGACGATGCTCGCCGGGCGGCTCGCGGCCACGCCCGGGGACGCGGCGGAGGGGGTGCCCGTCATGGACGCTCACCGGCCGGCAGGCCCGCGGCATAGGCGGCGGCTGCCGCGTCCAGACTCAGCGCGCCGTGCGTGGCGACCGTCCGTACGTCGTCCCGCCTGCGCCGGAACTCGTCGTCGAGGGCGTCCGGCGGGGAGGTGACGTCCTGCGTGAGGGAGGACACCGCGTCGGCCAGGCGCTGCGCGGAGACGGCCGCGTCCCGTTGGTTACGGGCCACCGTCCCCGGAGTGACGGGTGCGGAGTCGGCGCGGCGGGCGGCGGCGTCCAGCAGCAGTTCGACCGCGTCGATGTCCGCGCCGGCCCGGGCCAGGCCGATGCGGCGGGGCGCGTGCCACCGTGCCTCCAGGCCGGGCCTGACCTGGCGCGTCCACACGCGCAGCGCCGCTCTGGCGGCGCCCAGGGCCGGGGCGCACATCAGGAGCTGACCGGCCAGCTGGGCCGGGGCCGTGTGGCACCGCGCCCCGTCCCGGTCCTCGCGCGCCTCCAGCAGGGCGGACAGCGGCAGGCTCCGGTGCTCGGGCACGAACGTCTCGGTGAGCGTGACGTGGTGGCTGCCGGTGGCACGCAACCCGGCCGCGTCCCAGGTGTCGCTCACGGCGACGGCCTCGCGCGGCACGGCGAAGACGCGGGACGGGCCTCCCTCGTCCTCCGGCGCGACCAGGAGGAGCCACGCGGCGTGGTGGACGCCGCTGACCACCGGCCAGCGGCCCTCGACCAGCCATCCCGGGTGCGCCTTCCGGGCCAGTCCGGACGACGGCCACAGGCCCGCGGCGATCCGGGTGTCCGGCCCCTCACCCCACAACTCCCGCTGCGCCGGCAGCGGGAGGCGGGCGGCGAACCGGCCGTGCACCGCCCAGAGCATGCCGCACCAGGCGGCGGACGCGCAGCTCTCGGCCAACGCGGCGGTCGCGTGCAGCAGTTCGCGGAACGTGCCGCTGCCGCCGCCCCACCGGCCGGGGACGAAGTGCCGGGCGAACCCGGCCTCGTCCAGAGCGCGCAGTGTCTCCTCGTGGAGGCGGCGCCGGGCGTGCGCCTCCGGGGCGAGGCGGGCGGCCACGCGAGCGGCGCGCTCAAGTCCTCCCTGGCTCAGCGCGGTTGTCCGTACGACGTCCGACGCGGCGGCAAGCGAAGGGGGTTGCGGCATCCCCTGGCCGGCCGTCGCGTCGCCGGGACGTCCTGGGGCAGGCGTCGCTCGCGGTATCGGTGTGTTGTCGGAGGTCTGCTCATCGGTAGGCATGACGCTGATTCCTGACGGGGACGGCCGGAAGGGGCTATCGATGACTGTCGGACGGTACGGGCGTCCCGGCGTGGTGCCAGCGCCCCGTGATCGCGGCGACGCCGCGGTCGTCCTGGGCGGCGTCGATGGCCAGGTACCGGCCGCCGCGGGGAGTGGTGCGGTCGTCGGTGACCCTGAGCCGGACGGGCGGGTCCAGCTCGGCGAAGGCGAGGCAGTCGACCGTCAGGGAGGTGAGCTGGGAGGCGACCGCGGGCCGGCCCCCGCTCGCACCGGAGCCGCTGGTCACCAGGTGGCCGAGCTGCCGTACCCCTTCCAACAGGACCATCAGCGGGACATGATCCGTGGGATGGTCGAAGAGGACGGCGTGAT
Source organism: Streptomyces olivaceoviridis (assembly GCF_014650115.1). Taxonomy (GTDB): domain Bacteria; phylum Actinomycetota; class Actinomycetes; order Streptomycetales; family Streptomycetaceae; genus Streptomyces; species Streptomyces olivaceoviridis. Next base: position 52,665 of record NZ_BMUI01000002.1, read on the forward strand.
CGAGGTCGGCATGGAGCTCCCATTCGCCGGCCCGTCCGGTCGCGGCCAGCACGCTGTCCTTGCCGCGCAGCCGCCCCACCTGCGCGGCGGGCAGGGTGAGCACCCGGCGCCGCTGCGCGGGGATCACCGTGCCGCTGCCGCCTGTTCGCCTTCTCAGCACGGAGTAACGACGCTCGTCCAGGGCGACGACCTGGAGGCTCCCCCGGCCGGTCCTCCGGTCGCCCACGACCAGTTCGGCCTCCAGCCGCATACCGTGGCGGTGCGGCGGCCGGCTGTCCACCCACTCCCAGCGTGCTTCCAGCACGACGGGCAGCGGCTGCCCGGTGACCCGCAGCGCCTGCGGTTCCGTGATGTCCAGTTCCATGCGCCGGCCGACGAACCGCCGGTCCAGCGGTATCGCGTAGTGCCAGTGCGCGAGGTAGACGAGTGCCTGGCGGATGGTCTCGGCGGCGAGCAGGGGATCGCTGCGCCCGAGTACGTCAGGATGGTAGAGGGCGTGATCACGCGGCCACTGCGCGCCGACCAGGAAGCGGTCGTCACCGAGCGCCAGCGCGTCCGTGAGGAACACCTCCGCCACGGACGCCCGGTGCACCAGGTGCCGGGGAACGGTCCGTTGGAAGGTGAGTCGCCCCGCATGTTCGCCAGGGCTGGTCCGCGCGCCTGAGTTACCCTGCTGCACCTCGCTCATGCATACTCCCCCGGTTGCGTCTGAGACGGCCGAACGGCCAACCCCCCACGTCAAACCTACCTTTGGGAAGGTTTATTCCCTGGCATGGAACGTCTCACCGGCGCGCAGCGGAAGAGCGACCCCTAGGCATTGGAGACGCCAGATGAACGACCCCCACGACACGACCGCCGGCCACGGCCCGACGGCGCAGCGCAAGGAGCTCAAGCAGGAGCGTGCCATCCGTTCCCGGGGGAACATCCTGCTGGCCGCGGCCCGGGCGTTCGCCCAACGGGGCTATCCGGCCGTGACGATGCTCGATGTCGCCGAACTGTCCGGTATGACGAAGGGCGCCGTGTACTTCCACTTCACCAACAAGGAGGCACTGGCCCTCGCGGTGACCACCGAGTTCTACAAGCGGCTGCCCGCCATCTCCGACACCGTCGCCGAACTGGAGCTTCCGCCGGTCGCCTCGGTGGCGGAACTGCTGCTGCGCACGGCGGCGGCGCTGCGGGACGAGCCGATGATGAAGGCCGGGGCACGGCTCCAGATAGAGCGGGGGCTGATCGACGTCGACCTGCCCATCCCGTTCCAGGACTACACCGCGCTGATCACCTCCTGGTTCCGCAGCGCGCTGGCCGCCGGGGAACTGGAGCACGAGACACCGCCCGCGACGCTGGCCCGGGTGCTGGTCTCGGCGTTCTTCGGCGCCCAGCACATGTCCTGGGTCCTGCACGACCGGGAGGACATCATCGAGCGCACCGTGGAAGTGCTGCACGCGGTGGTGCCCTGCACCAGAGACCCCCGGCACGTCAGCCCGTTCCTGCTGGAGCAGACGTCCGCGTGAACCGCTGAGGAGTCCAGGCGTACGCCGGTGCCGTTCGCGGAGTCGGCGGGAGGCCGGGGCGGTCCGCAAAGTCGGCGGCACGACGGCGCCGTTCGTGGAGTCGGCGGCACACCGGGGCCGTCCGCAAAGTCGGCGGCAGGCCAGTGCCGTCCGCAAAGTCGGCGGCACGACGGCGCCGTTCGCGGAGTCGGCGGCACGCCGGGGTCGTTCGCGGAGTCGGCCGGAGGCCGGGGCCGTCCGCAAAGTCGGCGGCAGGCCGGTGCCGTTCGCGGAGTCGGCGGCACGCCGGGGTCGTTCGCGGAGTCGGCCGGAGGCCGGGGCCGTCCGCAAAGTCGGCGGCAGGCCAGTGCCGTTCGCGGAGTCGGCGGCAGGCCAGTGCCGTTCGCGGAGTCGGCGGGAGGCCGGGGCCGTCCGCGGGTCAGTTGGAGGCCGGGGCCGTCCGCTCCCGCATCGCCCGCTTCTTCTCGTGGTTGCCGCACGCGCCCATCGAGCACCAGCGGCGGCTCCCGGGGCGGGAGTTGTCGAGGAACAGGGCCCCGCAACGCGAACCACCGCAACGGCGTACGCGCTCCATCGCCGGGGAGGTGACGAGGTCCAGCGCGTCCCGTGCCACCAGGGACAGCACCGCGCCGGCGACATCCCCGGCCTGCCACCTCAGCCGGCCGGCCGCGTCGAGGTGGGGCACCGGCGGGGGCGCGGACGCCCATGCGTTGAGGCGTGCGCGGACGTCCGCGGGTACCTGGACCGGGCCCGTGTCGCCCAGCCTGCCCGCCAGCAGGCCGTACAGCACCTCGCGCGCCTCCCGCGCACGGTTCACGTCCTCCTGGCGCACCGGCCGCGATCCCGCCGCCGGGGCGCAGGCGCAGCACTGTTCGGCCCACGCCAACAGCTCCTGAGGTGTGCGCAGTTCCTCCACCTCACCGGCGTCGCCGCGGTACCGCAGGGTGCGCAGGAAGTCGAGGCTGAGGCGCCCCGCGCCCTGCCGGAAGACGATCGAGCCGGGCCTGTTCATGCCGGCAAGCCTACTGAGGGAACCGGTTCGACTGGTACCTTGAGGAACCCTGAGGAACCACTTAAACCGGTTCTCGCATCCTGTTGGGCTTCCGCGTCTCCTCTGGGGGCTTTCGTGTCCGTCACCTCCGCACCCTCCGCCACCGCGACCCGGTTACCCGGCCGGCTCCTGGCCCTGTTGTCCCTCACCTGCGGCGTCAGCGTCGCCAACATCTACTTCCCGCAGGCCCTCACCCCGCTCATCGCCGACGACTTCTCCATATCCTCCGGCTCGGCCGCGTTCGTCGTGACGGCCGGTCAGTTCGGCTACGCGGCGGGCATCTTCCTCCTCGTCCCGCTCGGCGACCGCCTCCCCTGGCGCCGGCTGCTCGCCGTCCTGCTCTCCCTCACCGGGGCGGGCCTCCTGATCGCCGGTACCGCGACGACACCGCTCGTCCTGACCGTCGCCAGCGTCCTGGTCGGAACGACCACCGTGGTACCGCAGATCATCATCCCGCTGGCCGCCGGTCTCGTCGCCGAACACCGGCGGGGCGCGGCGACCGGCATCCTGCTCAGCGGCCTCACCCTGGGCATCCTGCTCGCCCGGGCGTTCGGCGGCGGACTGGGCGGCTGGCTGGGCTGGCGCGCGCCCTACCTCCTGGCCGGCGCCCTCGTCCTCATCCTCGCCGCCGTCGTGCCCAGTCTCGTCCCGGCCCACCGGCCGGCGAGCGCGCCCGCCTACCTCGACCTGCTGAAGGCACCCGCCGAACTGCTGCGCACGGTCCCCGAACTGCGCCGCTCCTGCCTCTACCAGGCGCTGGTGTTCGCCGGATTCAGCGCCGCCTGGACGCTGGTGCCCCTGCTCATGACCGGGCCCGCCTACCACCTCGGTACCGGGGCCGTCGGACTCGTCGCCCTGGTGGGGGCCGGCAGCGTCCTGTCGACCCCGTTCGCGGGCCGGCTCATCGACCGGTACGGGACCGACCGCATGAGCCTGTGGTGTCTGCTCGGCGCGCTGGCGGCCCCCGTCGTCCTGCTGCCCGCGTCGACGGGCGGCGCGGCCGGCATGACGGCGTTGATCGCCGGGATGCTCGTGCTGGACGTCGCCCTCCAGTCCGGACAGGTGGCCAACCAGACCCGCATCTTCAGCGTGCGCCCCGACGCCAGGAGCCGGCTCAACACGACCTACATGACCTGCGTCTTCCTCGGCGGAAGCCTGGGGTCGTGGGCGGGCGTCACCCTGTACCGCCACGCGGGGTGGGCCACGGCCCTGAGCGCGGTCCTCCTGATCAACGCGGTGGCCCTGGGCCGGCATGTGCTGCACCTGACGTACGGCCGACGGCGGGGCGCGGGGACCGCCGGCCCCTGAGTCGGGTGGTGTGCCGCAGTGGTGGTGCCCTCTCGGCGGGGTTCGGCCGCGCGGCAACGCCCCTGGGTCCGGCGGGCGTTGCTCAGACCGCGTCGTCGGGTATGCCCAGGCCGGTCAGGGCGCCGACCGGGTCGAGATCCGGGGTGCCGCGGGGCCACCAGTCGTCCTGGCCGGGGTCCGACTCGTAGGCGTACCACAGGCCGTCGCGGCCCAGGCGAAGCTGGACGTGGCCGCGTGGGTGGGTGAGGCGGTTGCGCCAGGGCCGGAACGCCGGCAGGTCGGCGGCGAGCAGCAGCGGGCGGGCCCGGTCGAAGCGGCCGGCCGGCGGGTCCCACGGCTCCTCCAGCGCGGCCAGCCCCGCCGAACCGCCCTGCCGCCAGGCCGCGACGGCACGCGCGAGATCGGCCGGGGTGCGCCGGGCGGCGTCGGCGAGCGTGGCGTACAGCGTGCGGGTGGCCGCGGTCAGTCCGGAACCGGGGCGGGCCGCGGCGAGCCGTACCGCGTCCTGCCACAGGGTCAGTTCGCCGACCGGATCGCGTCCGGTGGTGAGCAGGGCGTGGGCGCGGGCGGCGGCGTCGGTCGCCAACTGGTCCAGCGCGAAGGGGTCGGGGCCGCCGGGCACCGACGGGTACGCCGGGGGCTGCTCGGGGTGCGGGGGCACCGGCAACGGCCGGGGCGGCGGCGGGAGTTCGCGCGGAGCGAGGGCGTCGGCGGCACGGACGCCCGGCAGCGTCCGCGGCTGCCGATCCCGGGCGGCTCGGGCGGCACTGCGCCGGGACAGCGCGTCGAGCAGTTCCCTCTCGCCCCGGCCGCGCAGCAGGAGCAGCACGAAGGGATCGGCGTCGAGCAGACGGGCCGTCTGGTAGCAGAGGGCCGCCGCGTGCTTGCAGGGGTGGCCGGAGTCGGGGCAGCTGCACCGGGGGGCGAGGTCACCGGGGCCGGGCAGCAGGGGCACCCCGCAGTCGGCGAGCGACTGGGGCAACTCCTTGTCGAGCAGCGCCGCGATGTGCCCCGGCCGGTCGGCCGCGGCGTCCAGGAACCTCTCCCAGTCCTCGTCCTCCAGCGTGCGCACCCGCACCTGTACGCGGTACGGCCGGGGCCGGCTTCCGCGCACGTACGCCAGCACGAGTCCGGGGGTGACGGTGATCGCGTCCACGTGCCCCTGGTCCGCGTACCCCCGCCCCCGCGCCAGCCGCTTCGCGTCCAACGCGCCCTGCTCCAACGCCCCGACCCAGGCGTTGCCCCACCACGTCCCGGCGAACGACCCGGTCCCACCGGCGGTCTCACGCGGGGCGAACGCCGGGAAGGTACGGCGGAGTTCGGTGTCACGATGGGGGGTGGCCATGGTCGTCGGTACGTGCGGGGCGGCGGGGGCGGGAGAGGTGCCGGGGTCGGGGCTGGGGTGCGCGGAGGGCTCGGACGGGCCGGCCTGTGCCGGGGCACGGCCGGCCGGGGCGGGCCGGGCGGCCGGGGTCCAGCGGGCGAACGGTCCGGCCGGGTCGGGGCGGGCGGACGTGTGCGCCGAAGGCTCGGGCGTGGGCGCCTGCGCCCCCGGGGCCGCGGGAGTGGTGCGGGGCACCTCGGCGGAAGGGCCGGACACCGAAGGCGCGGACGGTACGGAAGCCGAGGGCTCCGTCGGCAGGGCAGGGCCCCGCACGGCAGGGGCCGTCTCCGCCGGATCGGACGCCGGGGGCGGCGGTGCCGACGCCGGTGCCGGCGGGGTCGGTTCGGTCGGCGTGGGCGGGGCGTGCTCCTCCGGCTCCTCGGGGGATTCCGCCCACGTGGGCATGCGGAAGGCCGTCGCCAGGTAGTGCCGCATGTCCTGCGCGGCCTTGGTCCTGGCGGCCGAGGTCTGCTGCCCGGGTGCGGATGAGGTGCGCGGCGTGGCGGTAGCCGAGCGCGCCGGTGTCCGCCGCTCTCGCAGGGGGTCCGCCGCCTGCGCGCGCGACGCCTCGCGCCGGGCCGCGCGCAGCGCCTCCCGGGCGACGTCACCGGGACGCCCGCCCGGGGCACCGGCCGGCCCCGCACCCTCCGCACCCACGTCAGCGGCACCAGAAGCAGCGGCGTCAGCCGCGTCCGCTCCCCGCCCGGACCCCGCTCCAGGAGGTGCGGCCTCCGCGCGGCCTCCCTCCGCCACCGGGCCGTCGGCATCAACCACCGGTGCCGGGCCGGCGGCCGTCGGTGATGCGCCCCGGCCCCGGCGCGTGGCAACGGCGGCCCTCAGGGCCGCGCGCGCCACATCGCCGGGCCTGTCCCCGCCAGTACCGGCAAGCCCGGCCGGCTCCTCGTCACCCGGCTCACCCCCACCACCGGACACCACCGCGTCACCCAGCTCGCCCCGGCCACCAGCGACAAGCCCCGCGTGCGGCACGCCCGCCGGCTCGCTCTCGCCATCGGACGGCATCCGGTCGCCGGCGGTCGTCCCGCCACCAGGGAGCCCCGCTCGCCCCTCATCCACCGGCTCCGGCTCCGTCCCGTGAGCCGTCGCCTCCCCCGCGGTCGGCTCGGCAGCCGTTTCCTCCGGGGTGTCCCGAGTCGGTCCCGCCGTCCGCGCCCGCTCGGTCTCCGCTCGCTCGCGGGCCGCGCGGAGCGCCCGGCGGGCGGCGTCTCCGGGGCGGTCCGGGGGTGTCATGGGGTCCTCCGCAGGGAGACGAGGTCGGTAAGTTCGCGGTCCGTCAGCTCCGTGAGGGCCGCCTCGCCGGAGCCGAGGATCGCGTCGGCCAGGGCGCGCTTGGACGCGAGCATCTCGGCGATGCGGTCCTCCACCGTGCCTTCGGTGACCAGGCGGTGGACCTGCACCGGCTGGGTCTGCCCGATGCGGTACGCGCGGTCGGTGGCCTGCTCCTCCACGGCCGGGTTCCACCAGCGGTCGAAGTGGATGACATGGCCGGCGCGGGTGAGGTTCAGGCCGGTGCCGGCCGCCTTCAGGGACAGCACCAACACCGGTGTGCCGCCGTCCTGGAAGCGGTCGACCATGCGTTCGCGCTCCGGCACCGGCGTGCCGCCGTGCAGCAGGTCGACGGGGATCGCGCGGGCGGACAGGTGGGCGGTGAGGAGGCGGGCCATGCCGACGTACTGGGTGAAGACGAGCGCCGAGCCGTCCTCGGCGAGCAGGGTGTCCAGCAGCTCGTCCAGGAGGGCGAGTTTGCCGGAGCGGGCGGCCAGGCGGTCGGGGCGCGGGTCCTCCTTCAGGTAGAGCGCCGGGTGGTCGCAGATCTGCTTCAGGGCGCCGAGCAGCTTCAGCACCAGGCCCCGGCGGGCCATGCCCCGCGCCGTCTCGATGGCCAGCATCGACTCGCGCACCACCGCCTCGTACAGCGCGGCCTGTTCGCGGGTGAGCGGCACCGGGTGGTCCGTCTCCGTCTTGGGCGGCAGCTCGGGCACGATGCCGGGGTCGGACTTCTTGCGGCGCAGGAGGAAGGGGCGGACCAGCCGGGCCAGGCGCCGCACCGCTTCCTCGTCCTCCCCGTTCTCCACCGCCCGCGCGTGCCGCGCGCGGAAGGACTTCAGCGGGCCGAGGAGTCCGGGGGTGGTCCAGTCGAGCAGGGCCCACAGTTCGGAGAGGTTGTTCTCCACGGGGGTGCCGGTCAGCGCCACGCGCGCGGGGGACGGGATCGTGCGCAGCGCCTTGGCGGTGGCCGAGTAGGGGTTCTTCACGTGCTGGGCCTCGTCGGCGACGACCATGCCCCAGGGCTGTTCGGCGAGGCGGGCCGCGGTGGAGCGCATGGTGCCGTACGTGGTGAGGACGAAGCCGCCGTCCACGCCGTCCAGGGTGCGCTCGGGGCCGTGGAAGCGGCGGACGGGGACGCCGGGCGCGAACCGGGTGATCTCCCGCTGCCAGTTGCCGAGGAGGCTGGCCGGGCAGACGACGAGGGTCGGCTCGGTGCGGGCCCGCTTCAGATGCAGGGCGATGAGGGTGACGGTCTTGCCGAGGCCCATGTCGTCGGCGAGGCAGCCGCCGAGGCCGAGGGAGGTCATCAGGTCGAGCCAGGCCAGGCCGCGCAGCTGGTAGTCGCGGAGGGTGGCGCGCAGGCCGGGGGGCGGGTCGGCGGGGCGCAGGCCGACGGTGAGGCGGTCGCGGAGGGTGGCCAGGGCGCCGGCGGGGACGGCCTCGACGGTCTCCCCGTCGACCTCGGCGGTGCCGGTGAGGGCGACGGCGAGCGCGTCGACCGGGTCCAGCAGGCCCAGTTCGCGTGTGCGGGCCTTGCGGACGAGCGCCGGGTCGACCAGCACCCAGCGGTCCCGGAGCCGTACGACCGGGCGGTGGGCCTCGGCGAGGGCGTCCATCTCGGCCTCGCCGAGCGGGTCGCCGCCGAGGGCCAGCTGCCAGCGGAACCGGAGCAGGTCCTCGCTCTCGAAGAAGCCGGTGCCGTCGGTCGCCGAGCCGGGCGCCGGGCGGACCACGGCGGTGGCGGTCAGGTCGCGGGCGAGGTCCCGGGGCCAGTGCACGGCGACCCCGGCGGCGGCGAGCCGGGAGGCGGCCACACCGAGCAGGTCGCCGAGCTCCTCCTCGGACAGGGCCAGGACGTCGGGGACGTCCTGCTCGGCGAGGCGGTCCAGGGGCGGCCACACCCGTGCGGCGCGCCGCACGGCGAGGGCCGCGTCGACACGCGCGCGTGGCCCGAACGCCCCGTCCGCCTCCCCCGCCCACAGGGCCGCCGCGTCGGCCACCAGGGTGGGGTCGGCGAGGCTGTGCACCTGGACGACGGCCGCTCCGGCGGCGCGGGCGCCCTCGTCGGCGCCGGCGTCGAAGACGTCGTACGCGGACAGGTCCAGGCGGAGCGAGATCCGGACGCCCGCGTCCATTCCGGCGGCGACCTCGGCCGCCCATGCGTGCGCCGCGGGCAGGGCCTGGGGTTCACGGGCGGCGAAGGGCCGGCCTGCGGTGCAGGGGGCCGCCGGCGTGCGTGGCAGGGTGTCGGCCACCGCGTCAAGGAAGGACCGGATCAGGGCCTCGGGCTCGGGCAGCCGGAGCGCGCCCGGACCGGGGAGGGGCACGGCATGGCCTTCGGGGGGCAGGGCCGCGGCGATGGCGCGCAGGTGGGCGATGTCGTCGGGTTCCAGCGGGCCGGCCCGCCAGGCGTCGTGGCCGGCCGGGGTCAGGCCCGGCAGCAGCCGGCCGCGGGCGACGAGCCGCAGCGCGTGCAGGGCGGCGGCGCCCCAGCATGCGGTGGCCGGGTGGGCGGCCGGGTCGCGCCGGGCGCCGACCAGCAGCGGCAGGGCCTCGGCGAGGGGCAGGGTCAGCGCGGGCACCTGCCGGCGGCGCACACCGGCGCCGTGCCGTCGTACGACCGTCAGCTCCTCGGGGGCGCCCCCGCTCGCGGTGGGCAGCGGGTCGCCGGCGGGGTCCCAGAAGGCGAGGCGGCCCTGGCGCGGCAGGGGCGCGGGCAGGTAGACCGACGCGAGGCGCACCGGGACCGGGTGCCCGGTCCCCGTCTCCCGGGGACCCCCCGTACGCTCGGCCACCGCGGCCGTGCCGCTCATACGTCCTGCCACCTCCCGCCCGTGTGTCGGATCAGACGTCTTCGACTCTAAGGGCGGGGTCTGACAATCGGCTCCGAAGGCCGGTCACGGCCCTATGGAACCGTGCGGGAGACCACGAACACCATCGGATACGCCGGGTCGGACAGGTTGACGACCACGTCCTGGGTCGGCGCCGGGTTCTTCTGCTCGTGGGTCAGGCCCCACCAGGGGCCGGTGCCGTCGAAGGTCCAGCCGCTGACCTTCCGGTCGCGTTCGCCGACGGCGATGTCGTCCTTCTTCAGCTGGTCCCGGCGTACGTCCATGGCCTGGAGGAAACTGTCCAGACCGGCGGGGTTGGTGCGGAACTGCACGTAGAGGCGGCTGGTCTTCCAGTTGTTCGTCTCGTAGTAGGCGATGTCGTCGGCGGGGTGCGGGACGGCCACCTGGTAGAGACGGCGCTGCACCTTCGACGGCCACCCCGGGGTGAGACCGGTCGCCGAGTACTTCGCCTCCTTGTCCTTGCCGCTGTCGCGGCTCTGGTTCGCGGAGATCACCAGGTAGCCGGCCGGGACGCCGATGAGGAGGACGATGATCAGCAGGGTGAGCGCCCGGCGCCTGGCCTTGTGACGCGGGTCCTCGGCGGGCCGCTGTGGCTCGTCCGGCGGGCCGCCCTGGTGGGGCAGCGACGGCGTCATGCGGTGTCCCGGTCGCGGCGGGCCTGGGTGTACCGCTCGTAGCGCTCGTACCGCTCCACCCGGCGCCGCTTGGCCCGGCGGAACCGGCGGGCGACCAGTCGGGCCAGGTCGGCGGCGCCCACCATGCCCGCCTCGGGGCCGAGCTGGGCGCGGGTGATGCGGGCCTCGGGGCGGTAGCCGCGGCCGGTGAGGTGCCGCTTGAAGGCGTCCCGGGCCGGGCCGATGAGCAGGTCGTCGGCGGCCGAGACGCCACCGCCGATCACGAAGCAGGAGGGGTCGAGGGCGGCGGCGAGGTTGGCGATGCCGACGCCGAGCCACTGGCCGATGTCCTGGAGCAGCTCCACGCACATCGCGTCGCCCTCGCGGGCCAGCTCGGTGATCAACGGGCCGGTGATGTCGCCGATGTTGCCCTTGACGTGCTCGATGATGCCGTAGGCGACCGGCGAGTCGGCGGCGGCCAGCTCGCGCGCCTCCCGGACCAGCGCGTTGCCGGAGCTGTACTGCTCCCAGCAGCCGCGGTTGCCGCACGGGCAGCGGTGTCCCCCGGGGACGACCTGCATGTGGCCGAACTCGCCGGCGACGCCGAACTTGCCGCGCTTGACCTGGCCGTCCTCCAGGATCGCGCCGCCGATGCCGGTGCCGAGCGTGATCATGACCAGGTGGTCCTCGCCGCGGCCGGCGCCGAAGCGCCACTCCGCCCAGGCGGCCGTGTTGGCGTCGTTGTCCACCAGGACCGGTACGGAGAGCCGGCTGGCGAGGCGGTCGCGCAGCGGTTCGTTGCGCCAGGACAGGTGGGGGGCGAACAGGACGCGGTTGCGGTCGGCGTCGACCCAGCCGGCGGCGCCGATGCCGACCGCGTGCACGTCGTGCCGGTCGGACAGGTCCAGCACCAGCTCGACGATGGTGTCCTCGACGACCTTGGGGCTCTTGGACTTGTCCGGGGTCTCCGTGCGGAGCTTCTCCAGGATGTTGCCGTCGGCGTCCACGACGCCCGCCATGACCTTGGTGCCGCCGATGTCGATGCCGACGGTGGGGACACGGGGTGCGGTCAGATGTGACCGGCGCTCCCGTGTGCCTACGGTGCGCAGGACCGGGGCTCGGCGGGAGCCGATGGGGGCGGTGAGGTCGCGGTAGGTGCTCATCGGGCTCGATTGTGCCGCACGCGCACGCCGGGTGCCGCGCGGGGCCGCAGGGACGGGTGCGCGTCCGGTACCGGGTGCGGGCGCGTCGTGGTTTCCCGCGCCCACGCGGCGGAGCCGCACACCGGCACGGTCCCGCGCCCCTCAGCCTCGTTGCAGTTCATGGCGTAGCGCGTCCAGGTCGGATCCCCCGGCCATCTGCTGGGTCAACTCGTCCAGCGTGATGTCGTCCCGTGTGTAATGGCCCACCATCGTGCCCCTCCTCAGGAGCACGAACCTGTCCCCCACCAGGTACGCGTGGTGCGGGTTGTGGGTGATCAAGACAACGCCCAGGCCCTCGTCCCGTGCCGCCGCCACATATTTGAGGACCACACCGGACTGCTTGACTCCCAGTGCCGCCGTCGGCTCGTCCAGGACCAGGACCTTCGCGCCGAAGTGGACCGCCCTGGCGATGGCGACGCACTGGCGCTCGCCGCCCGACAGCGTGCCGATGGGCTGGTCGACGTCCCGGAGGTCGATGCCCATGCGGAGCAGTGCCTCGCGGGTGGTGCGGCGCATGAAGTCGGTGTCCAGGCGCTTGAAGGGCCCGGCTCCCTTGCGGGGCTCGGAGCCGAGGAAGAAGTTGCGCCAGACCGGCATGAGGGGGACGACGGCCAGGTCCTGGTAGACCGTGGCGATGCCCCGGTCCAGGGCCTCGCGCGGGGAGGAGAGGGTTGTCTCCTCGCCCTCGACGCGCAGGGTGCCGCCGTCGTGCCGGTGCAGGCCCGCGACGATCTTGATCAGAGTGGACTTGCCCGCGCCGTTGTCGCCGAGGACACAGGTGATCTCACCCGCGTGGACCTCCAGCGAGACCCCTTCGAGGGCGCGGACGGTGCCGTAGCGCTTGCTGACGTCGGTCAGCTCGACGAGTGTCACTTGGTGGCCTCCGCGCGCTTGCGGACCCAGGCGTTGAGCAGGGTCGCGAGGAGCAGCATCGCTCCGAGGAAGAACTTGAACCAGTCGGGGTTCCACTCGGCGAAGACGATGCCCTTGCTGGTCATGCCGAACAGGAGCGCGCCGACGGCCGAGCCGACCGCGCTGCCGTGGCCGCCGGTGATCAGGCAGCCGCCGATGACGGCCGCGATGATGTAGATCAGCTCGTTGCCGACGCCTTCGCCGGACTGGACGGCGTCGAAGGAGAACAGCAGGTGCTGGCCGGAGATCCAGGCGCCGAAGGCGACGCCCATGTAGAGGCCGATCTTGGTCCGGGCGACCGGGACGCCGACCGCGCGGGCCGCGTCCTCGTTGCCGCCGACGGCGAAGATCCAGTTGCCGGTGCGGGTGCGCAGCAGGATCCAGGAGGCGAGGGCGACCAGGCCCAGCCACCACAGGATGGTGACCTTGATGTCGACCCCGCCGACGTCGATCGTCGAGGCGAAGACGGCGCGGGCGCTGGGGAAGCCCTCCATGTCGGCGATGCTCTTGGTGGAGACCGTGTCGTCGATCAGCTTGGTGAAGCCGAGGTTCATGCCGGTCAGCATCAGGAAGGTGCCCAGCGTGATGATGAAGCTGGGCAGCTTGGTGCGGGTGAGCATGAAGCCGTTGAAGGCGCCGATGGCCAGCGTGACCAGCAGGGACACTCCCACGCCGACCCAGGTGTTCGCCGTCATCTGGTAGCTGAACATCGAGGAGACCAGCGCGGACGACGTCACCAGGACGCCCGCCGAGAGGTCGAACTCGCCGCCGATCATCAGCAGGGCCACGGGGACGGCCATGATCCCGATGGTCGAGGAGGCGTACAGGACCGTGCTGAGGCTGGTGGCGCGCAGGAAGCCGTCGGCGGCGAACGCGAAGAAGACGAAGACGGCGAGGGCGCCGACGACCGAGCCCAGTTCCGGGCGGGCCAGCAGCTTCCGCAGCGCGGAGGCCCGCACCACCCTTTCGTCGAGCGGTTTCCCGTCCGTGACCGCGCTCATCGGGTGCCCCGCTCGGTGTACTGCGCGAGGGCGGACGCCTGGTCCTTGGTGATGATCTGCGGGCCGGTCAGCACCGGCTTGCCGCCGCCGAGGACGTCGCCGTTGTACTTGTACAGCCACAGCAGGTCGACGGCCTGGTAGCCCTGGAGGTACGGCTGCTGGTCCACGGCGAAGCCGAGGGTGCCGTCCTTCAGGGAGGCCGCCACCTTGGCGTTCAGGTCGAAGGTGTCGATCTCGGCCTTGCTGCCCGCGTCCGTCCGCGCCTTCACGGCGGTGTCGGCGTAGGGCGCGCCGAGGGTGACGACGGAGTCGATGGACTTGTCGGCCTGGAGCTTGGCCTCGATGGCGGACTGCACGTCGGGCATGTTGGTGCCGTTGACGTAGAGCTTGCGCAGCGTGCCGTGGAAGGTCTTGGCGACGCCGTCACAGCGCTGCTCGTGGCCGACGTTGCCCTGTTCGTGCAGCACGCACAGGGCCTTCTTCTTCCCGCGCTTGTTCAGCTCGTCGCCGACGGCCTCGCCGGCGATGGTCTCGTCCTGGCCGATGTGGGTGAGGGCGCCGAAGGCCTTGGACTCCTCCGAGCCGGAGTTCACGGTGATCACCGGGATGCCGGCCTTCTCGGCGCGGGCCACGGCGGCCTTCATGGCGTCCGGCTTGGCGAGGGTGACGATGATGCCGTCGACCTTCTTGTCCACGGCCGCGTCCACCAGCTGGGCCTGCTGCTGGGCCTCGTCGTCGTGCGAGTACAGGAAGTTGATGTTGTCCTTGACGGCGGCCTGCTTGGCGCCGCTCTGCACGATGTCCCAGAAGGTGTCGCCGTCCCCCGAGTGGGTGATCATCGCGAAGGTCCAGCGCGGGGTGTTCACCGCCGCCCTGCCCTGGGCGGCGGCGGCCTTGCGGGCGTCCTCCGCCCGCTTGCCTCCGGTGCTGCTGCATGCCGCCAGGAACACGGAGAGTGCCCCCGCCAGCGCTATGCCTACCCAGGTCCGAAACCGTGCCACGAGGCCGTGCCCTTCTTGCCGTGTTCGTACAGACGCAAGGGGCCGTCGATCGCATCAGCGGCCCCAAACACTCCAGTATCGAACACGCGGAACACCCGGGACGTGACCGGGGAGCCCCCACGGGTCGCATTGTCCGGACATTGCGACGAAGGGGTCGCGCGCTCAGGGGCGTACGAGCAGCTGGAACTCGAAGGAGTAGCGGCTCGGGCGGTAGGTGTGGTCGCCGAACTCCACCGCGCGGCCGGTGTCGTCGAAGGTGGTGCGCTGCATGGTGAGCAGCGGGGCCCCCTCGGCCTCGCCGAGCCGCTCGGCCTCGGCGGCCGTCGCGCCGCGGGCACCGATGGACTGGCGGGCGCTGTGCAGGGTGATCCCGGCGGAGCGCATCAGCCGGTACAGGCCGGTGGCCTCCAGTTGGTCCGTGTCCAGGTCGAGCAGGCCGGGCGGCAGGTGGTTGATCAGGTACGCCATCGGCTCGCCGTGCGCGAGGCGCAGCCGCTCGATGCGGTGGACGTCACCGCCCTCCGCGACGCCGAGTGCGGCGGCGACCGCGGCGGAGGCCGGGACGACCGTGTTGACCAGCACCTTCGTCGCGGGACGCTGGCCGGCCGCCTCCAGGTCGTCGTAGAGGCTGCTCAGTTCCAGCGGGCGTTTGACCTGGCTGTGCACGACCTGGGTGCCCACGCCCCTCCGCCGCACGAGGAGTCCCTTGTCGACGAGGGACTGGATGGCCTGGCGGACGGTCGGCCGGGACAGGCCGAGCCGCGCGGCCAGCTCGATCTCGTTGCCCAGCAGGCTGCCCGGGGTGAGGCTGCCGTGCTCGATGGCGGCCTCAAGCTGCTGGGAGAGCTGGAAGTACAGCGGCACCGGGGAGCTACGGTCCACGCGGAGGTCGAGCGACACGGTCGGGTCCACATCTGGTTTCGGCACGGGCCCGAGCGTAGCCCCGTGCCCGGTTGACGGGAAGTCGTGTAGTCCGATTGTCCGGACATACGCATTGACAGCGTACGGGGTCGGCCCTCACTTTGTTCCCATGCGCATCGGGGTCATCGGTACGGGCCGCATCGGCACCCTTCACGCGAGGACGCTCAAGCGCCACCGCGAGGTCGGATCCCTGATCCTGACGGACACGGACCCGGCGCGGGCGCAGGCGCTGGCGCACCGGCTGGGCGAGACGGCGGCGCCGGGCGTGGACGAGATCTTCCGGTGGGGCGTGGACGCGGTGGTGATCACCACGGCGACGGCGGCCCACGCCGAGCTCATCGGCCGGGCGGCCCGCTCGGGCCTGCCGGTCTTCTGCGAGAAGCCCATCGCGCTGGACCTGCCGGGCACGCTGCACGCGCTCGCCGAGGTGGAGACGGCCGGGACGGTTCTCCAGATGGGCTTCCAGCGGCGGTTCGACGCGGGCTACGCCGGCGCCCGGGAGGCCGTCCGCGCGGGCCGGCTCGGCCGGCTGCACACCGTACGGGCCCTGACCTGCGACCAGTCCCCGCCACCGGTGGAGTGGCTGCCGCTGTCCGGCGGGCTGTTCCGGGACACGCTGATCCACGACTTCGACGTGCTGCGCTGGGTGACGGGCCGCGAGGTGACCGACGTGTACGCCACCGGCTCGGACCGCGGCCCCGCGATGTTCCGGGAGGCCGGGGACGTCGACACGGGCGCGGCGCTGCTGACGCTGGACGACGGCACCCTGGCCACGGCGACGGCGACCCGGCTGAACGGCGCCGGCTACGACGTCCGCATGGAACTGGCCGGGGAGCGGGACACGGTGGTGGTGGGCCTGGACGACCGTACGCCCCTCGCGTCCACCGAGCCGACCGGTCCGCCGCCCGCGGATAAGCCGTGGACGGGCTTCCTGGAGCGGTTCGGCCCCGCCTACGAGGCCGAACTCAACGCCTTCGTGGAGGTGGTGCGCGGCGAACGGCCCAACCCGTGCGACGGCCGCGAGGCGCTCCAGGCCCTGCGTATCGCCGAGGCCTGCGAACGCTCCCGCCGCGAACGGCGCCCGGTGGCCCTGGTCGAGGTGCCGGACGGAAGGGGGGCGCTGTAGGGCCGAGGGGGGATACGGCGCCGGGTTGGGGGCGGGTGGCGGGGCGCAGGCTCGTACGCCTGAGGGACGTACGCCGTCGCGGCCGGGAGGAGGCGCCGTGCGGCCCTGGTGACGTGGAGGTCGCACGCCGTTGGGCCCGGCGCGCGGCACAGCCCCGCGGGCCTGCGTGGCGTACGCCGTCACCAGCGGACCGGCAGGCTTCTCACGCCTCGCATGAGCATGCCCGGCAGCCACTCCCCCGGCTCGCCGTCCAGGGTGAGGCCGGGAGCGCGGTCCAGGAGTGCGCCGAGGGCGATGCCGGCCTCCAGACGGGCCAGGGGCGCGCCCAGGCAGTAGTGGATGCCGTGGCCGAACGCGAGGTGGCCTCGGGTGTCGCGGCGGATGTCGAAGCGGTCGGGGTCGGCGAACCGGGCGCCGTCGCGCTGGGCGGCGGTGAGGCCGATCAGCACGTCGTCGCCCCGCCCGATCCTGGTGCCCGCGATCTCCAGCGGCTCGGCGGCGTACCGGTACGTCGCGGTCTCCACCGGCCCCTCCCAGCGCAGGGTCTCCTCCACCGCCGCGTCGAGGAGGGCCGGGTCGGCGCGCAGGGCCGCGAGCTGGTCGGGATGGGTGAGCAGCGCCAGGACGGCGTTGCCGATGAGGTTGACCGTGGTCTCGTGACCGGCGATGAGCAGCAGGTAGGCCATGCCCCGCAGCTCGTCCATCGAGAGCCGGTCACCGTCCTCGGCGGTGGTGCGGATCAGGTCGCTGAGCAGATCGCCCGTGGGGCCCGCGCACCGCTTGTCCTCGATCAGCTCGGTGAGGTACTCGGCGAGGCGGACGGTCGCCGCGCGTTCGGAGTCCGTGCCGGTCGGCGCGACCACCTCCGTGGAGATCTTCCGGAACTCCGCGCGGTCCATCTCGGGCACCCCGAGCAGCTCGCAGATGACGGTGATCGGCAGCGGGTAGGCGAGGGAGTCGACGAGGTCGGCGTGGCCGCGCGGCAGCATGTCGTCGAGCAGTTCGTCGGTGATCTGCCGGATGCGCGGGCGCAGCCGCTCGACCCGGCGCATGGTGAAGGCACGCGCGACGAGGCCCCGCAGGCGGGTGTGCTGCGGTGGGTCGGCGACCAGCAGGTACTTGCCGATGAGCTGCTCGTCCAGGGGCACGAAGCCCGTCTTGGCGACGTCCTTGGCCAGCCGTTGGTCGGCGAGGGCGGCCCGCGCCTCCTCGTACCCCACGACCAGCCAGGTCTCCCAGGCTCCGCCCGGCGTGGCGAGCCTGACCCGGTGGACGGGACCCCGCTCGCGCAGCCGCGCGTAGACCGGGTGGGGGTCCCGGCGGAGTGCGTCGCCGAACTCCGTCAGGTCGATCACTCGTGCCATGTCTCCCCCTGTGGACTGCCCCGAGGTCCCGGACAGCGGCCGGTACCGGGACAACGCACACGGCGTCCGGATCGTGCCCGACACGGCGGCGAGCCGGCAGGCCGGCCGGGACGCCGGGCGCGCCAGGCCGACCCCCCGAAACCTCCCCGGACTTCACGGGACATTTTCCAGGATTGTCATTGACATGCCACCTTCTACGCGCGTCATCATGAGGCCATGAGATTCCCCCCACGGATCACACGCGTCGGCGCCGCAGCCGCCGTCCTGTCCGCCCTCCTCGTCGGCGGCACCGTCACGGCCACCCCGGCGACCGCCGCGGTCGGCAGCATCTGCTCCAGCGACCTGCCCTCGCAGGCGCACGACACGCTCGGCCTGATCGAGCGGGGCGGGCCGTTCCCGTACGCGCAGGACGGCGCCGTCTTCCAGAACCGGGAACGCGTCCTGCCCGGCCGTCCGTCCGGCTACTACCACGAGTACACGGTGATCACCCCTGGCTCGCCCACGCGCGGCGCCCGACGCATCGTCACCGGCGAGGCGTCCCAGGAGGACTACTACACCTCCGACCACTACGCCACGTTCGACCTGGTCGATTTCGGCTGCTGAGGTCCGGCCGGGCCCCTCGCCCCGCGCACTCCCCCCACGGAGAAAGGACGCGGGGCGAGGCGCCCGTCGGCGCTACGCCTCCTTGTGGCTGAGCAGGATGTCGACGCCGGCCTGGCCGCCGTCCACGGTGACCTGCGTGGCCACCGGCGCGTAGCCCGCGGCGATCACGGTGTACTGCTCACTGGCGAGGTCGGTGAAGGAGTAGCCGCCGTCGACGCTCGTGGTACGCGTCCCGACGACGTTCCCGGCGGCGTCGATCAGGGTCACCCGGGCGTCCTCCAGCACCCGTCCGTCCTGCGTGCGCACCGTCCCCGACAGGGTCGCCGCGGTGGACAGCCGGATGTCGCAGCGGGTGGTCTCGGCGGAGACGGTGGCCGGCACGGCCGCCGGGCGGTGGCCGGGCGCGCTGACGCTGAGCGTGTAGTCCCCGGGCAGCAGGTCGCCGATCCGGTAGCCGCCGCCCGTACCGGTGGTCGCGGAAGCCGTCACGTCACCGTGCCGATCGGTGACCACCACCAGGGCACCGGGAAGCATCTCCCCGTCCCCGCCGCGCACCGTGCCGGCCACGCCGCCCGGGCTGGGCAGGAGCACGAGGTCGTGGGAGACGGGTGTGCCGTCCAGGGTCAGCGTGGCGACCTGCGGCTGGTACCCGGACGCCGAGCCGATGAGGACCAGGCTGCCGCGTTCGGGGATGTCCACCGCGTACCAGCCGTCCTCCCGGGAGGTGGTGCGGGCGAGCTGGTGACCCGTCGAGTCCAGCACGGTGATCGCGGTACCGGGCACGGGTACGCCCGCACCGTCCCGCACCCGTCCACCGATGGCCGCCGCACCGCCCGCGCCCACGGCCGTCGGGGTGGCGGTCCGCCCGGCGGCCTCGGCCGCGGTCTCGGGCGCGGCCGTCGCCCCGGCGCCGGGGACGGCCCCGGTGGCGGGGCCGGCCTCGGCCCGGGACTGGCCCTCGGCATCCTCCGCGGGCAGGCTCGCCCTCTTCCTCGCGCGGAACAGCAGCACGGTGACGAGCACGGCGAAGGCGAAGAAGCCGGCCGACCACCAGTAGGCGACGGTGTAGCTGTGCAGCGCCGCGTTCGCCTTGACCAGGGGGTCGCTCAGGTGGTGCTTGGCGTAGTCGGTGGCCGCGCCGGTGGCCAGCGTGTTCAGCAGCGCGGTGCTGATCGAGCCGCCCACCTGCTGGGTGGTGTTGACGGCCGCCGAGGCCACGCCCTGGTCGCTCGCCCGCACCCCCAGGGTGGCGTAGCTCATGGCCGCGGGCATCGACATCCCGAGGCCCGCGCCCAGCAGCAGCAGCGGCGGCAGCACATGCGGCGCGTAGCTGCTGTGCAGGTCGAGGCGGGTCAGCCAGACCATGCCGCCCACGGCCAGCAGCATGCCGACGGGTACGACGATCTTGGGCCCGATCCTCGGCACCAGCCAGTTGGTGGACAGCTGCGCCATCACCATCAGCGCGCCGACCATCGGCAGGAAGGCCACGCCGTTCTTCACCGGCGAGTAGCCCAGCGTCGACTGGAGGTAGTAGGTGAGGAAGAGGAAGACGCCGAACATCCCGGCGGAGGAGATGAGCACGGTCGACAGGGCGGCGGCGCGGTCGCGGTCGGCCAGGACGCGCAGGGGCAGGACGGGGTGCTTCGCACGGGCCTGCCAGAGGAAGAACGCCACCAGCAGCAGACCGCCCGCGGCGAGGAAGCCCCAGGTCATCCAGTTGTCCCAGTCGTGCGTCTCGGCGTTGGCGAAGCCGTAGACGACACCGAACAGGCCGCCGGAGACCAGGACGGCGCCGAGGATGTCCAGCTTGGGCCGCTCGGCCGGGACGGAACGGCCGATGAGGACGACCGCGCCGATCAGCGCGGGAATCGCGATGACGTCGTTGACGTACAGCGTCCAGCGCCAGTTGAGGTATTCGGTGAGCAGACCGCCGAGGACCAGGCCGACGGCGGCGCCGGAGCCGGCGATGGCCCCGAATATGCCGAACGCCTTGGCGCGTTCCTTGGGCTCGGTGAACGTCGTGGTCAGCAGGGAGAGCGCCGCCGGCGCGAGCAGGGCGCCGAAGAGCCCCTGCACGGCGCGCGCGACGACCAGCATGGTGAAGCCGTTCGCCGCGCCGCCGACCGCTGAGGCGGCGGCGAAGCCGGCGATGCCGATGATGAAGGTCGTCTTGCGGCCGAAGAGGTCGGCGAGCCGGCCGCCGAGCAGCAGCAGACTGCCGAAGGCCAGGGAGTAGGCGGTGACGATCCACTGCCGCCCGTTGTTGTCGAAGCCCAGGTCATGCTGGGCGGACGGCAGGGCGATGTTCACGATCGTGGCGTCGAGCACGACCATGAGCTGGGCGAGGCCGATCACGGCCAGGGCCCACCAGCGGTGCTTCGGCGGGGCGGGGGTCTGGCCGGACGGCCCGGCCTGGACGGTGGCGACCGGGATGGCTTCCACGATGGGACTCCCTGATGGGGCTCGGATTGCTCAGTTGTGCGTCAGCGCCGGCAGGACGACCGTGTCCCCGTCGCCATCGGTCCGAAACAGTTTCGTACTGCAAAGGTAGGCAATCCCGCAGCGAAACTCAAACGTTTCGATCCACCTCCGGGCGATGTGCGGCAGGTCACAGACCAGGGAATCGAGCAGCCTTTCGGTCAGGCTGTCGCCCGGCGTCCCCACGCCGTCCCCAGGAGCACCAGCGCACCGCCCGCCAGGCCGAGTGCGCGGAGCCGGTCGCCGCCCAGCGCGATGCCGGCGCCGGCGGCCCACAGCGGCTCGGTGCCGAGCAGCAGGCTGACCCGCGAGGGAGAGGTGCGGCGGACGGCCCACATCTGCACGAAGAAGGCGAACACCGTGCACAGGGCCGACAGGAACAGCAGCCCCGCCCACTCCCGCGCGCCGAAACCCGTCGCCGCCGTCCACGGCGCCGGTCCGCCGGAGGCGGCCGACAGCAGGGCGAAGACGACGACGGCGGAGCCGAGCTGGACCGTCGTCAGCGGCAGCGCGCCGGCGCCCTGTACGGCCCTGATCCGGGACATGGCCAGGACGTGCACGGTGCGGGCGCACGCGGCGAGCAGCATCAGCAGATCGCCGAGGGAGGGCCGGGTGAAGCCGGCGCCCTGGGTGAGCAGGACGACGCCCAGCACCGACAGGGCCGCCGCGCCGAGGAAGGACGGCGTGGGCCGGGTGCGGGTGACGGCGGCCTCGGTGAGCGGGGTGAAGATCATGGTGAGGCTGATGATCAGACCGGCGTTGGTCGCCGAGGTGTGCACCACCCCGTACGTCTCCAGCAGGAAGACCCCGGCGAGGACCAGCCCGAGCAGGGCCGCGCCGCGCCACTGGGCGCCGGTGAGCGCGCGCAGGGCCCGGCGGCCGGCGACGGCCAGGGCGGGCAGCGCGAGGGCGAACCGCAGCACCAGGACGGCGAGCACCGTCCGGGCGGTGGTGATCTCCTTGGCCGCGAGGTAGCTGGCGCCCCAGCAGACCGCGACGAGCAGCACGGGCAGGTCGGTGTGCCAGGCCCGGCGGGGCGCGAGCGCGGCGGGCACGGCGAGCGAGGACATCGGTGCGGCTCTCCCGGTCTCCGGACAAGGGGTGCGCAGACGACGGCGGCTCGCACGGGACGCGCTCACGGTACCGGCGGCGACGATCTTCCGGCCAGGTCTTTCCGGGTGCCCGCGTCCGCATGATGTTCTCGCCGTCGACCCCGGCGCGTGGTCCTCCGCGCGCCGGGGTCGACGTGCCCTTCCCCCGGGTCCCGGACGGCGCGGAACGCATGCCGGGGCAGGCACGGTTCCGCTCCGTCCCGGCGCCGGTGGCTCGTCAGGCCCTCTCGGGGACGTCGTACGTGCCGTACTCCGGGCTGCCCGCCAGGTCGTACGTCTGGAGGGAGATGCCCGAGCCGGTGACGTGGCCGGAGCGGTGGGTGAAGCGGGTGGGGAGCGTGCCCGGCGTGAACAGGCGGCGGCCGGCGCCGAGGACGACCGGGAACGTCAGCAGGTGCAGGGTGTCGACGAGCCGGAGGTCCAGCAGCGAGCGGACCAGGGCGCCGCTGCCGTGGATCTGGAGTTCGCCGTCCGTGCGCTCCTTCAGCGCGGTGACCTCTGTGGCGAGGTCGCCGGAGACGACGGTGGTGCCGGCCCACCCGGGTGCCTGGAGGGTGGCGGAGACGACGTACTTCGGGAGGGCGTTGAGCTTGCCGGCGATCGGGTGGGCGGGGTCGGTCACCTTCGGCCAGTAGGCGGCGAAGATGTCGTACGTACGGCGGCCGAGCAGGAAGCCGCTCGCGCGGGCGAAGATCTCGGTGATGTACCTGCCGGAGTCGTCGTCGGCGAGCGGGAAGCTCCAGCCGCCCTGGCCGAAGCCACCGGAGGTGTCCTCCTGGGGGCCGCCGGGTGCCTGGTGGACGCCGTCGAGGGTGACGAAGATCGTGGAGACGAGCCGGCCCATGGCGGGTGCCTTCTTCCGGGTGCGGGGTCTGCGGTCGACAGGTCAGACCCCGCGTCCGCCCGTGACTCATCGGTCCGGCCGGCCCCGGGAGAAATCCGGCTCAGCCGGCGTGCGTGGAGAACAGTCCGCCGGTCGGGCCCTGCTTGTCGCCGCCCTGGGCCTTCTTCAGGGCGTTGGCGAGGCTCTCGATGGTGAGGGACTGGAGGATCACCCGGCCGTTGCCCTCCAGCGTGGCCAGGGACAGGCCCTCGCCGCCGAACACGGCGTTCATCAGGCCCTGGCGGTTGAGGCCGCCGACGCGCTGGACGCCGTACTCGATGCCCTCCTCGAAGGCGACCACACAGCCGGTGTCGACCTCGATGCGCCCGCCGAAGTCCGCCGGGTTCAGGTCGATGAAGTTGCCCGCGCCCGCGATGATCACCGTGCCGTGTCCGGTGAACTTCTCCAGGACGAAGCCCTCGCCGCCGCTCATGCCGGTGCGGCCTCCGGCGAAGGCGATGCCGAAGTCGACGGTGGACTCGGCGGCCACGAAGGCGTCCTTCTCCGCGAACCACGCGCGCGTGCCGTCCAGCTCCAGGGCGCGCATCTCGCCGGGGAGCACGCCCGCGAAGCCGACCGTGCCCTCACCGCCCTGGGCCGTGAAGTACTGGAAGGCCAGCGACTCACCGGCGAGCATGCGCTGGCCGACCTGCATGGCGGTGCCCATGGCCTGGCGGAGCAGCCCGCCCATCCCGCCGCCCGAGCCGCCCTGCTGCTGCCCGCCGCTGCCGGACGGGCCGGACAGCCGCGTCTCCATGGTCACGTTCGTGGTCTTGAACAGGAACTTCCCGGCCTCGCAGTACACGGTCTGGCCGGGGTGCAGGTTGACGACCGCCATCTGCATGGCGTTGCCGACGATCTCTTGCTTAAGGGTCACGTGGACAGAACGCGGAAGGAGCGGGGAAGAGTTCCGGCGGCCCGGAACAGGGGTCCGCGCGGGTGACGCGCGGGGCGCCCCGGTGCTGTCCGGCCGGGGCGCCCCACGCGCGCGTGCGTCGGCGCCGGGTCAGCCGCCCAGTTCCTGGTGGCGGGCGGCGAGGCCGCTCGCGCCCTGCTCGGTCAGGGAGCCGAACAGGCGCAGGCGGGAGATGCCGCCGTCGGGGAATATGTCGATCCGCGCGTGGGTGCCGACCGCCGGCTCGGGCAGGACGAAGCGGTGGTCGGTGTCGGGCTGGAGGCGGGTGCGGGGCAGGATCTCCCGCCATGCGCCGTCCTCACCGTCCTGCACGGACACCGAGGCCCAGCCGGCGCTGTTGCCCTTCAGGTAGGCCGTGTCGATCTCGATGGCGCGGATCTGGGACTGGGCGACGAGCCGGTAGCGGATCCAGTCGTTGCCCTGGTCGCGGCGGCGGCGGGTCTCCCAGCCGTCGTCCATCTTGCGGGAGCGGCCCGGCTGGATGGTGTTGGTGGCCGGGGAGTAGAAGAGGTCGGAGGCGTCCTCGACCCGGCCGCCGTTCTCCAGGGCGACCACGTCGAAGGTGCCGAGGACCGCCAGCCACCCGGGGTCCGGGACGACCTCGCCGTACACGCGCAGGCGGGCGACGCCCCCGTCGGGGTGCTGGTTGACCCGCAGGTGCGTGAAGCGCTGCTCGGCCGAGACGGCGAAGCCGTTCGCCGCGTGGCCGCCGACGGCGGTGCGCGGGACGATCGTCGTCCACTTCACGTCGTCGCCCAGCAGTTCCCCGGGGGACGGCGAGCCGGGTACGGACGCGGCCTCGACCGAGACAGCCTGCGGGTAGTTGCCGCGGAAGTGGGCGGTGTCGACGACGATCCCGCGGATCACCCCGGGCGCGCCGAGTCGGACCAGCGCCCAGTCGTGGTCCTCGGCGGTGGGCCACGGGTGCTCGGCGGAGGCACCGCGCCGGCGGCGGGTCTCCCAGCCGTCCATGATCTTGCCCTTGTGCCCGAAGTACTCGGGGTCGAACTCGGCCCGCTCGGGCACCAGCAGGTTCTCCCGCTGGGCGAAGAACTCGTCGTTGGCGGCGATGACGCCGGCGCCGAGCCGCCGGTCGGCGAGGTTGGCGTACCGAGTGAAGGGGAAGTCGGCGGTGCGGTAGTCCGCGTACGGGTCGCCGCCTCCGTAGGGGTTCGCGTCGCCGGTGAAGCTCTCAATCGCCGTCACGGTGATCAGTGGGTCCTCTCTGGGAGTCGGCCGGGTGCGGTGGTGGGTCACTGGGGGCGGGCGAGCAGCGTGCCCTTCGGCGCGGTGAACTCGCCGTCGGCGACGATGCGTTCGCCGCGCAGCCAGGTGGACTTGACGACGCCGTACAGGGTCCTGCCGGCGTAGGCGGTGACCCGGTTGCGGTGCTGGAGGCCGGCCGGGTCGACGGTGAAGGATTCGTCGGGGGCGAGGACGGCGAAGTCCGCGTCGTGGCCCGGGGCGATGGCGCCCTTGGAGGCGCCGAGGCCGACGAGGCCGGCGGTCCGCGTGGACATCCAGCGCACGACGTCCTCCAGGCCGTGACCGCGCTCGCGGGCCTCGGTCCAGACGGCGGACAGGCTCAGCTGGAGGCCGGAGATGCCGCCCCACGCGGTGGCGAAGTCGTCCGTCTTCAGGTCGGCGGTGGACGGCGAGTGGTCGGTGACCACGCAGTCGATGGTGCCGTCGGCGAGTGCCTCCCAGAGCAGGTCCTGGTTGGCGGCCTCGCGGATGGGCGGGCAGCACTTGAACTCGCTGGCGCCGTCCGGGACCTCCTCGGCGGTCAGGGTGAGGTAGTGCGGGCAGGTCTCCACGGTGATGCGGACGCCCTCGGCGCGGGCGGCGCGGATCAGCGGCAGGGCGTCGCCGGAGGACAGGTGCAGTACGTGCACGCGCGCGTTCAGGCGCCGGGCCTGGGCGATGAGGTTCGCGATGGCGGTGTCCTCGGCGTCGCGCGGCCGGGAGGCGAGGAAGTCGGCGTACTTGGGGCCGCCCTGCTGCGGGGCGGCGGCCAGGTGGTGCGGGTCCTCGGCGTGCACGATGAGCAGCCCGTCGAACCCGGCGATCTCGGCCAGGGACTGCGCGAGCCGCTCCTGGTCGAGGTGCGGGAACTCGTCCACGCCGGACGGGGACAGGAAGGCCTTGAAGCCGAAGACGCCGGCGTCGTGCAGCGGGCGCAGGTCCTTGACGTTGTCGGGCAGGGCGCCGCCCCAGAAGCCGACGTCGATGTGTGCCTTGTCCCGGGCGACGTCCTGTTTGATCCGCAGGTGCTCGACCGTGGTGGTCGGCGGCAGGGAGTTGAGCGGCATGTCGACCAGGGTGGTGATGCCGCCGGCCGCCGCCGCGCGGGTGGCGGTCCAGAAGCCCTCCCACTCGGTGCGGCCCGGGTCGTTGACGTGCACGTGGGTGTCGACCAGGCCGGGCAGCAGGACGTGGTCGCCGACGTCCTCCAGCCGGGCGGCGGCCGGGACCTCGGCGTCGTACGGCAGGACGGCCGTGATCGTCCCGGCGGACACGGTGACGATGGCGGCCCGTGTCCCTTCCGGAGTGACCACGCGCGTGGAGCGCAGCACCAGTTCAGCGTCGGACACCCGAACCCCTCTCTCTACCGCCGTTTTACGCCCAGGAAACGGGATTTACTCGCATGTAACGGACTTCAACGTTCTGTTGAAGGAGTCTTCACGCCTGGTTCCCCGCCGTCAAGAGGCACACTTCTGGGCAGCATCGAAGCGGCGCCGGGTCTGGACGTTTCCACAAGGCGGAATTAGAATTCCAGCAAGCAGAACGTAGCTACGTACAAGCAGGGAGTCAACCGACTGCCGGGTAGGCTTCTGCTCTCCCGCCAGTCCCGAAAGGAACGCGCCGTGCCGACGTCCAGCGCCAGCACCACCGACTCCGCCAAGCCCTCCGCCGCCGGCGGGGTGCAGTCCCTGGAGCGCGCCTTCGACCTGCTTGAGCGGATGGCGGACGCGGGCGGCGAGGTGGGGCTGAGCGAGCTGTCCGCGGCGAGCGGGCTGCCGCTGCCGACCATCCACCGGCTGATGCGCACGCTGGTCGCCTGCGGCTACGTCCGCCAGCAGGCCAACCGGCGCTACGCCCTCGGACCCCGGCTGATCCGCCTCGGTGAGTCCGCCTCCCGGCTCCTCGGCACCTGGGCGCGGCCGTACCTGGCCCGGCTGGTGGAGGAGACCGGCGAGACGGCGAACATGGCGCTGCTCGACGGGGACGAGATCGTCTACGTGGCCCAGGTGCCCTCGAAGCACTCGATGCGGATGTTCACCGAGGTCGGCCGGCGGGTGCTGCCGCACTCGACCGGTGTGGGCAAGGCGCTGCTGGCCGGGGTGCCGGACGACGAGGTGCGGGCGCTGCTGGCCCGGACGGGCATGCCGGCCGCCACCGAGAAGACCATCACCACGCCGGAGGGGTTCCTGGCGGCGCTGGCGGAGGTGCGGCGGATGGGCTACGCCGTGGACGACAACGAGCAGGAGGTCGGGGTGCGGTGCCTCGCGGTGTCCGTGCCGGACTCCCCCACGGCGGCGGCCATCTCCATCTCCGGGCCGGCGGGACGGGTCACGGAAGCGGCCACGGACAAGATCGTGCCGGTGCTCCAGCAGATCGCCGACGAACTGTCGGCGGCACTGGTCAGCCAGAACCAGGCCTGACGGGGGTACGGCGCCGGCCCGGCCGGTACCGTCGAGCGCCGCGCCGCCACGGTGAGCCCGACGGCCGGGGGCCGACCGGGACGACGCGGGGGACCGGCGCCCGGGGCGTCCGCGTCGAGGGCGGCGGCCACGTGCCCGCCCGGGTCGCCCGGCATGGCGGCCTGTCGCCGGCGACCGGCACCGGGCCACCGGGGGCCGCTCCCGCACCCCGGCTCACGCCCGGGACCGAGCACCCGTACTCATGCGCGGACCCCGGCTCACGCCCGGCTGAGTACCCGTACTCATGCGCCCCTCCCGCCCCCGCGGGCAGGGTGGCGGTATGGACCTCCCCGTCTCCCCGCCGGCCTTCGACGCCACCGCCGGTCCCGGACCCCGCCGCCGTGCCGACCGGGGTGCCGACGTCGGAGCCGGGTGCGGGCTGGTGCTCCTGGAGCTGGTCGCCCTGGTGGTGGTCTTCGGGCTCTGGGTGTTGTCCGGGTGGACCTTCGACACGGCCGAGACCGTCACGCCCGACCCGTTGTGGAACTACCTGGCCGCCGCCGGCGCGGTCGGCGTCCTCGCACTGGCGGCGGGCCTGATCGCCGCGTGGGCCGGTGCCGTCGTCACGGTGGCCACCCAGGCCGTCATGGCCGCCCTGGTGTGCCTCGTCGTCTTCGGCGGGGCCGCCGCGCAGTCCCACCAGGACCAGGTCTGCCGGGACATGCCGTCGGCATCGGGCTGCCGGGGCGCCGAGCGGCCGTAGCGGACGGTCAGGCCCCGCCGTCCGGATCGTCCCGGCGCCGCGGGGCCCGGTCGCGGGGCGGTTCGCCGAACAGGTCCACCGCGTCACACACCTCGGACAGCCCCCGGGCCAGCGCGCTCATCGAGCCGATGGCGCCGGCGATCAGCAACAGGGAGCCGCGCAGGCGCGGGGTCTCCGGCAGGCCGCCGGCGGCCATCGCGGCCAGCGCCGCGAGTTCGTCCTCGGCTATCGCCCGGTCGGGGAAGTCCGCCGGTACCGCGGCGAGTTCGCGGCGCAACCGGGACACCGCGGTCCGCAGTTCCGCCACCCTCGGGTCCTCGTCGCTGCCGGTCACCGGCCTCTGCCCCAAGCTCCGCAACACAGCCCTCCCCCCCTGCCACGGCCTCGTGCGCGGGCCAGTAAACGCCACCCCGTGCGGGAGCGCCACAGCGCGGACCGAAATTCAGCCCAATGGAAGCGGCACCGGAAGACCGGCCGAATCCACGGCCGTCGGGTATGCAGGACCCATGACGGACAACCAGGATCTTCAGGGGGGCGTCGCGGGACTGCTGCTCGCCGCCGGCGGCGGCAGGCGGCTCGGCGGACGCCCCAAGGCACTGCTGCCGCACCGGGGCCGGCCGCTGGTCGAGCACGCGGTCGGGGTGCTGCGGGCGGCCGGATGCGAGCGGATCCACGTGGTGCTGGGCGCCGCGGCGGACGAGGTGCGCGACCGCGCCCGACTGGACGGCTGTGTGCTGGTGGACAACCCGGACTGGGCGGCGGGCATGGGCTCCTCGCTGCGCGCGGGGCTCGCCTCACTCGCCGGCACGGGCGTCCGCGCGGCCCTGGTGAGCCTGGTCGACCAGCCCGGCATCGGTCCGGCCGCGACGGCCCGGGTGCTCGGCGCCTGCGAGAACGAGACCTCCCTGGTCTCGGCCGCCTACGCGGGGGTACGCGGGCATCCAGTGCTGTTCGGTGCGGCGCACTGGGCGGGCATAGCGGAGACGGCCACCGGCGACCGCGGGGCGCGGGCCTACCTGACGGCGCACGAGGGGGAGATCCGGCTCGTGGAGTGCGCGGACGTCGCGGAGCCGTACGACATCGACACGGAGGCCGACCTGAGCCGCCTCCAGTGACCGGGGTGGCACCGGGCGCCACCTTGCCTCGACCCGGAGATTCTCGACATCAACAAACCATTGAACTTCCACGATGAGGAAACTACTATCCACTGATCAGAAGCGCCTGTCCGCACAGTCGGCGCTCACCGTCCTGTTCGTGCCCCTTGGCACCAGGTGCCACCGCTGAAGGAAGTGACAGCTCATGTCCGCACCAGCGCCGTCCCCGCTGGCCATCGTCGACGCCGAGCCCCTGCCCCGGCAGGAGGAGGTCCTCACGGACGCGGCGCTCGCCTTCGTGGCGGAGCTGCACCGGCGGTTCACCCCGCGCCGTGACGAACTCCTGGCCCGCCGGGCCGAGCGCCGCGCCGAGATCGCCCGCACCTCCACGCTCGACTTCCTGCCGGAGACGGCCGCGATCCGCGCGGACGACTCCTGGAAGGTCGCCCCGGCCCCGGCCGCGCTGAACGACCGGCGCGTCGAGATCACCGGCCCCACCGACCGCAAGATGACCATCAACGCGCTCAACTCGGGCGCGAAGGTCTGGCTCGCCGACTTCGAGGACGCCTCCGCCCCCACCTGGGAGAACGTGGTCCTCGGCCAGCTCAACCTGATCGACGCCTACACCCGGAACATCGACTTCACCGACGAGCGCACCGGCAAGTCGTACGCCCTGCGGCCGAACGAGGAGCTGGCGACCGTCGTCATGCGCCCGCGCGGCTGGCACCTGGAGGAACGGCACCTGACCGACGCCGCCGGCCGGGCGGTCCCCGGCGCCCTCGTCGACTTCGGCCTGTACTTCTTCCACAACGCGCGGCGGCTGCTCGACCTCGGCAAGGGCCCGTACTTCTACCTGCCGAAGACCGAGTCGCACCTCGAAGCCCGCCTGTGGAACGACGTGTTCGTCTTCGCCCAGGACCACCTCGGCGTCCCGCGGGGCACCATCCGCGCCACCGTCCTGATCGAGACCATCACGGCCGCGTACGAGATGGAGGAGATCCTCTACGAACTGCGCGACCACGCCTCCGGGCTGAACGCCGGCCGCTGGGACTACCTGTTCTCCATCGTGAAGAACTTCCGTGACGGCGGGCCGGAGTTCGTGCTCCCGGACCGCAACGCGGTCACCATGACCGCCCCGTTCATGCGGGCGTACACCGAACTCCTCGTCCGCACCTGCCACAAGCGCGGCGCGCACGCCATCGGCGGCATGGCGGCCTTCATCCCGTCCCGCAAGGACGCCGAGGTCAACAAGGTCGCCTTCGAGAAGGTCCGCGCCGACAAGGACCGCGAGGCGAACGACGGTTTCGACGGCTCCTGGGTCGCCCACCCCGACCTGGTCCCGATCGCCATGGAGTCCTTCGACAAGGTCCTCGGCGACAAGCCGAACCAGAAGGACCGCCTCCGCGAGGACGTCCGCGTCGAGGCCGCCGACCTCATCGCGATCGACTCCCTCGACGCCAGGCCGACGTACGCCGGTCTCGTCAACGCCGTCCAGGTCGGCATCCGGTACATCGAGGCCTGGCTGCGCGGACTCGGCGCGGTCGCCATCTTCAACCTCATGGAGGACGCGGCCACCGCCGAGATCTCCCGCTCGCAGATCTGGCAGTGGATCAACGCCGGGGTCGAGTTCGAGAACGGCGAGAAGGCCACACCGGAGCTGGCCCGCAAGGTCGCCGCCGAGGAACTCGCCGCCGTCCGCGAGGAGATCGGCGAGGATGCCTTCGCCGCCGGGCACTGGCAGGAGGCGCACGACCTGCTGCTGCGGGTGGCCCTCGACGAGGACTACGCCGACTTCCTCACCCTGCCGGCGTACCGGCAGCTGCGCGGCTGAAGCCCTGCCCGTCCGGGCGGCCCGGGGGCGTCCCCCGGGCCGCCCGGCGGGTCAGCCCAGGTGTACCGACCAGTCCTGTTCCGCCGCCGGCTTGCCGTGCAGGTCGGGGACCCGCTTCAGCCAGTCCGGGCGGCCCGCCTGTGTCTTCGCGGTGCGGGCGGCCTCCTCGGCCGCCAGTTCCTCGCGGCTCGGGAAGTCGGTGGGCAGCCACTGGGGGGAGAGCCGGACCCGGTCCAGGAGGTAGCCGACGTAGGCGTCCCGGACGTCGTCGGGCGTGGCGAACCCGGCGTCCTCGGCGAGCCAGGCGTCCGGCACCTCGGCGACGATCCCGCGCAGCAGTTCCTCCGTCACCCGGGGCGCCAGTTCGGCGTCGGCGGCGCGCACGTCGGGGCCGTAGTGGCCGAGGGCGTGGTGCCGGAAGTCGTACCGCCGGCCCGGGGCCGTGGTGTCCCAGCGGTGGTGGAAGACGAGGGCGGCGCCGTGGTCGATCAGCCACAGGCGCGCGGGCGCGGTGCCGAGCGTGGGCCAGACCATCAGGTTGGAGCTGTGGACCGTGCGGTCGACGTTCACGGTCAGCGCGTCCAGCCAGACGATCCGGCCGGCCTCCAGCGGGTCCACCGGGAAGGTCCGGGCGATCTCCGGGGTGAAGTCCCGGGCGCCCGGCAGGTAGTCCATGCCGAGGTTGACGCCCGCGCTGGCGCTGTGCAGCTCGCGCACCTCCTGGTGCGGCTCGGCGGCGGCGATGGCCGGGTCGAAGTGCACGAGGACCAGCTCGGGGAAGCGCAGACCGAGCGCGCGGGCGAGTTCCCCGACGATGATCTCGGCGACCAGCGCCTTGTGCCCCTGCGCCGAGCCCGTGAACTTCACGACGTAGGTGCCGTCGTCGTCGGCCTCCACGACCCCGGGCACGGAGCCGCCGGAGTGGAGCGGGGTCACGTATCGAACAGCAGTCACATCGCGCAGCACACCGGCCAGAGTACGGCAGGTCAGGCGCCGGCCAGCGGGTTCGGCAGCGGCAGGTAGCGGGCGTCCGCGCCGTCCGCGCCGGTCCAGCGCAGGAGCAGGTTGGTCTTGCCCGGCAGGGTGGGGGCGGTGAGCAGGGCGGGGATCTCGGGGAGGTCGTGACGGGCGAGTTCCCGGCGGGCGGCGGGCCAGGGGTCGAGGCCGGGATGGTGGTCGGCGAGGGCGCCGGCGATCTCGATGAGGTGGTTGACGACCAGGCAGTACACCAGCCGCTCCCAGCCGGCGGCCCGGGTCACGTCCGGCAGCAGCTTGGCGCCCTCCGCGTCCCGGAACAGGGCCTGCACGGGCGTACCGGCCGCGTCCACGGCGACCAGCGTGTTCTGGAGGTGGGCCTCCAGGACCACCCCGTGGTCGCCGAACGCGCTCAGGGCGGGCGGCACGACCTGCCGCAGGTACGCCTCCCACCAGGCGGCCGGGTCGGTGGCGGCGGCGAGCGGGCTGCCGTCGAAGCCCTCGGCGAGACCCGCCGCGAGCAGGGGGGTGGCGTCCGGCAGCAGATGCCCGCGCAGCCCGTCGCGGACCAGGACGGCCAGTTCCTCGAAGGCGAACGCGGCGGTGCGGTAGCCGCGGTCGCCGAGCCAGGCCGCGGGCGGGCCCATCGCCGCGAAGGCGTGCCGGACCGCGGTGTCGGTGCGGCGCAGTTTCCGCAGGTCGTGGCGCCACAGTCGGCGGATGTCGTTGGTGATGCGGACGTCCAGGCTGAACTTCAGGAACAGATCGCGGCGCGGCTCGTACACCGTGCGGACGGCGGCCGTGGGCCAGGTGTCGAACGGGGTCGTGCCCAGCCGCAGCAGCCGCCCGTCGGCGAAGGCGGGCGCGAGATCGCGGGCGACGAGGTCGAGCTGCCAGGGGTGGGCGGGCAGCAGCCGGTAGCCGGGCGGGGCGGTGCCGAGGGCGTCCAGGGCCCGGGTGTCGCCCTCCTCGGCCACCTGGTCCTCGCGGACGCCGAGCAGCGTCAGCGGGAACCGGGCGTGCGCCTCGGGGGCGTACGGCAGCCAGGACGCGACCGGGCCGCCGCCGCGCGCCTTGGGGGCCGGGTGGTGGGGGTGGCCGGTGAGCAGGGACTGCTCGGAGCGCAGATACGGGTCCTCGGGCGCCGTGGCCCGGGCGCGGGCGGTGAGCAGGGCGGCGATCGCGTCCCGGCTGTCGATCATCTCGGCGGGCAGGTCGCCGCCGGGCAGTCCGGTGTGCCGGCGCAGCTCCTCGGCGACCAGTTTGACCAGCTCCGAGTGGCCGATGCGGCGCCAGTCCCCGGCCGTGTACAGCTCGGGGTCGGCGGGGCGCCGACCGGGGCGCACCCGCAGCAGCCGGCCGTCCGGCAGCCGGTGGACGCGGCGGTCCCCGGCGTCCGGGAGCGGTTCGGCGACCTCCCGCAGCAGGCAGTTGAGCAGGGGCGCGGTCGCGTACGCGTCGGCACGGCGGCCGACGGCACCATGGGGGGGTGTGAGGTCCACGCGATCCATTCGTTCTTCGTCCAGGGGGCCCGCGGTCTTCCCCGGGGCACGCCGGGTGCGCCCTGCGGGAGCCGGTGACGATCAGTATGGCTGCCGTCCCGGACAATCGTGCCGTGGCCCGTGTACCCGAGGAGCCGACCGTGCACCGTCCCCCGACCGCCGACGCCGAGATCGCCGAGGAGCTGGCCGCCGTCCGGCCCGCGCTGCTGCCCCGGTACGCGGCGGAGTTGCCCGGTGCCCGCGCCGCCGTGCTGACCCGGCTGTGGCGGGCGCTGGCCCATGAGCCGCTGCCGTGGCTGTCCGGCCGGGTGTCCGGGGCGGACGGCCTCGCCCTGCGCCTGACCGACGGGCGGACCCTGCACGGGCCGCACGCGGATCCGTACGCCACGAGCGCGTACGTCACCGCCGTACGGCTGGACCGGGAGCGGTACGACGATCCGGCGCGGCTGATGACCGCGCTCGGGGTGCCGCACGCGTCCGCCTTCGCCGCGGAGCTGGCGCACAGCGTGGCCTCGCTGGCGCTGTCCCGGGCCGGCGCCGATCACCCGAAGCAGTGGCCGGTGCGGGGCGGCGGCAGGGACTGGGAGTGGGAGCAGCGGGTGGTGGACGGGCACCCGTACCACCCCAACTGCCGTTCCCGGCCCGGCTTCTCGGTGGCGGACCAGCTCGCGTACGCACCCGAGCACGGGCCGGTGGTGGAGCTGGGGACGGTTCCGGTGCCGGCGGACGGGTGCCTGGTGTCCGGTGACTGGCCGGCCGAGCTCCGCGACGGCGACCGGATCCTGGTGCCGGTCCACCCCTGGCAGGCCGCGCACGTGCTGGGGCGGTCGTACGCCCCCTGGCGCACCGCCCGTCCGCTGATGTCCCTGCGCACGCTGGCGGTGCCCGGCGGCCCGCACGTGAAGACCGCGCTGAGCGCCCGGCTGACGTCGTCGGTGCGGGACATCTCGGTGTACTCGGTGCGGGCCGCGGCGCCGCTGTCCGCGTTCGCCGAGGACCTGGCGGCGCGCACGGACGGCCTGCTGCACATCACCCGCACGCTGGGCGCGGTCACGGCCCACTCCCCCGACCTGGCCGCGCTGCTGCGGGAGTCGCCGGAGGTGTACGCCGGTCCCGGTGAACACGTCCTCCCGGTGGCCGCCCTCGCCACCACGTCCCTGCCCGGCTCACCCGCCTGGCTGGCCGCGTTCGCCCGGCTGGCGCTCACGGTGGGCCTGCGGCTGCTGGATCTCGGCGTGGCCCTGGAGGCCCACGGCCAGAACCTGCTGGTCGTCCTGTCGGCCGACGGCACCCCGCTGCGCCTGGTCTACCGCGACCTGGCCGACATCCGGATCAGCCCGGCCCGCCTGACCCGCCACGGCATCACCCCGCCCGCGCTCACCGGCCGCCTGATCACCGACGACGCCACCACCCTGCGCCGCAAACTGTTCGGCTCCCTGGTCGCGGGGGCCCTGGCGGGCACGGCCGGCTCGGCCCCCGCACTGGGCGCCGCGCTGCGGGGCGCCCTGCCCGGCCTGCCGTCCGGCCCGGACCTGGCGTCCCTGCGCGAGGACCCGCTTCCGGCGAAGGCGTTGACGCTGATGCGTCTTTCGCCCGACCGGGCGGGAGACATCTGGACGTCCCTGCCTCATCCCCGCACGGTGCCGTTCCCGGTCCAGGGCTGATTTCGCGTCATGTTCGGTGACTGAAAATGCCATTGTTCTCCGACGCGCCGTCCGGCGGTGTACCCCTGATGAGCCAGTCAGGACACGACAGTTTCGAGAGCAGCAGATGACCGACGACGACCGCAGTGACAGCCTGATGTCGCCGATCCAGCCCGAACAGCTGGATCCGGGGGCCGTGATCGCCCAGTCGCTCGACAACCAATGGGTCCCCGCGCAGCTCACCCGGAAGATGATCGAACGCGGGGAGTCCCTGGACCAGGTCGACCGCCAACGCGTGCGGGAGGTGCGGGCCGAGTACTTCCGCAGCCTCATCAACGCCAGCCAGGTCGTGATCAACCGGGCCTACTTCTACAACAACGACGCGATCAGCCGCGACCTCGTCGAGGAGGGGGAGGCCCGCGCGGCGCACCGCAAGCTGCTCGCCTCGGGCGCGATCGTCCCCTTCCTGCTGCGCGAACGCCACCCGGCCGAGGATCCGCCCGCCCACCTCCACCTGCGCCAGGAGGGCTTCACCGCCTGGCAGGAGACGCTGGCGGGCATGTCGGCGGACGAGCGGGTGCGCTGTGTGCGCATGTCCTGGGACGACTCCGCCGGCGACCAGGAGAACCTGAACCGCACCCGGATACGGCTCTACCAGCCGTTCACGGAGAAGGTCCAGGGACTCACGGCCAAGGACATCGACATCCTCGCCGCGCAGGTCGGCGTGGCCCGCGAGGACACGGACCGGTTCGGCGAACGGCTCGGCGAGGTCGTCGCGTTCAGCAACGGCCTCAGCGTGCGCAGGCAGCAGGTCGTGCGCAACACCCTGTACGAGGAGTTCGTGACCGTCCCGGGCACGAACGTGGCGGAGGGCAGGTACGACCGCGCCAAGCCCTTCGCGGCGGAGATCAAACAGCTCCTGGACCTCATCTACAACGTCAACCTGGCCGACGCACTGGGGCGTTACCCCCTCACACCGGTCGGCAGCCTGCGCCGCGTGGTGCTCCAGGAGGCCCGCGAGGCCACGTCCTCCACCGTCGGTGTCGTCCAGGACCCGGAGCGGCTGCTGACGTTCCTGCGGCAGCAGACCTTCGCCGTCGTGCAGGACCACCTGACGCCCCAGGCGGTGAACGACCTGACGCTGCACGACATCTGGCGGCTGCGGCAGACCCCCGCCTGGAACTCCTACATCAAGGCGTTCGGCGCGCTGACCTCCGCGCCGGAGACCTTCCACGACGGCGTCGGGCAGGTCTTCGACTCCTACGTCCGGCTCAACAAGGAGATCCTCCGGCTCGCGCGGGAGCGCCGGCAGGCCCGGCCGGCCCCCTGGCGCCCGGTGGTGGAGGTCGTCGTCACGGTGGGCGCGGCCGTGTTCACCGCCGTCAGCGGCAACGACATCTGGGAGGTGGCCGGTACTGTCCTGCCGCTCACGGTGAGCGGTTCGCTGACCGGCTCGGTGCAGTTGGTGCTGCGCAACCACATCGCCGGACGGCAGGAACAGAGGTTCGCCCGCGAGATCGCCTCCGTACGACTGGCGAGTGAACGAGAATGGGCGCAGTTCCACGACCTGGTGCGGCGGCTGCCCGGCTACCGGGACACGGCGGGCCCGGTTCCGGCGGGCACCGCCTCGACGACCACCCAGGACAACGAGGACCTGCCCGACTACTGACGGACCGACGAGCCGGAGTACCCCTTTGCCCAGCCTGCCGAGGCCCCCGATGAACCGTTACGAGGCACTGCGCCGGGACGTCCCGGAGTGGTTCCGCGACGATCCCGAAGGGGTCCGGATCCTCACGGACCCGGCGCTGATCCGCGACGCCCGCCGCCAGGTGACCATGGCCGGACAGAGCGGTCGCGGCGGCCTGTTCGGGGCCCTGTGCGCACGGCTGCGGGCCGTGCTGCGGCCGGTTCCGGCGGGTGTGGTGTCGGCCGGCCGCTACCTGTGGTACCTGCGCGACCCGGTGCGCTTCCCCGACGGCCGCCTCGGCCTGTACGACCGGATCCTGCCGCCCCCGGGTTCCTCCCCCGGCGTGGTGGTCCTGCCGCTGCTCGGTCCCGAGAGGAGAGTCGTGCTGATCGAGCACCACCGGCACGCGACCCGGAGCCGGCACTGGGAGGTGGTGCGCGGCTTCGGGGAGCCGGGCGCGACACCCACCGAGAACGTCACCCGGGAACTGCGGGAGGAGATCGCGACCACGCCGACGGAGGTGATCCCGCTGGGCGAACTGCACCCCGACACCGGGCTGCTCGCCCACGAGGTCCTGCTCTACGCGGCGTCCGTGGACGGCATCGGCGCGGTCGAGCGGGGCGAGGCGATCCACCGTGCCGTCACGGTGACGCCGGCCGAGGCGGAGGAGATGGTGGCCGACGGGCGGATCACCGACGGCTTCACGATCGCCGCGCTCTACCGGGCCCGCCTGGCAGGCGTGTTCGGGACCCCGGCGCCGGACGACGGGAGCTGAAGGGGCGGCCCGGGCACCCCGGGGCAGGGGGGTGGCGGTCGTTTTGGAGGACGGCCTGTCTGATCAATAAGATCCGGCGATGATCAGAAGACAACGGCTGGCGGCGGGCGTCTGTGCTCTGCTCGCCGCCCTGACGGCCGGGATCGCCTTTCCCGCCGGTGCGGTCGCCGACGAGACGGACCAGGCCGCTCCGAAGGTCGAACTGGTGCTGGACGTCAGCGGTTCCATGCGCACCCGTGACATCGACGGCGGCACCCGGATGGCCGCGGCGAAGCAGGCGTTCAACGAGGTGCTGGACGCGACCCCCGAGGAGGTCCAGCTCGGCATCCGTACGCTCGGCGCCAACTACCGCGGCGACGACCGCAAGGAGGGCTGCAAGGACACCGAGCAGCTCTACCCGGTCGGCCCGCTGAACCGGACCGACGCCAAGACGGCCGTGGCCACGCTGGCGCCGACCGGCTGGACGCCGATCGGCCCCGCGCTGCTGAAGGCGGCGGACGACCTGAACGGCGGTGACGGCACCCGCCGTATCGTCCTGATCAGCGACGGCGAGGACACCTGCCAGCCGCTCGACCCGTGCGAGGTGGCGCGGGAGATAGCCGCCAAGGGCATCGGGCTGACCATCGACACCCTCGGCCTGGTCCCGGACGCCAAGACCCGCGACCAGCTCAGCTGCATCGCCGACGCCACCGGCGGCACCTACACCGACGTGCGGCACAAGGAGGAACTGAGCGACCGGGTAGGCGAGTTGGTGGACCGGGCGGCCGAGCCCGTGGTCACGCCGGTGGCCACCGAGGGCGCGGACCGCTGCGAGAAGGCGCCGACGCTCAAGTCCGGCCTGTACACCGACCGCGCCGGGTTCGGGCAGCAGCGCTGGTACAAGGTGGACGTCGAGCCCGGTCAGGAGCTGCGCGCCTCGGTGAGCGTGGCGGACGACCGGGCCGTCCAGCCGAACTACGGTGTGCTGCTGCGGGCGGTGACCGCGCACGGCCGGGAGATCGTCCGCGGCGAGGCCGCCGGCACCGGCCGTACGGACGTCGTCTCCACCGGTCTGCGCTACCCCAGGCCGGAGAGCGACGACGACGCGGCGCCCGCGGAGACGGTGTGCCTCCAGGTCACCAGCTCCTTCTCGGCCGCGTCCGGCGTGAAGACGACCCCCGGTCTGCCGCTGGAGCTGACCGTCGACGTCGTGGACGGGCCGTCCGGTCACCACGACGTGGCCGCGTTCGGTCTCGGCCGTGGCTGGTGGCTGCTCGGCACGCTGGTGCTGATCGGCTTCCTCGCCGGTCTGCTGTGGGGCTGGCTGTCGCGCTGGCGGGTCGCCGTCTGGAGGACGAACTGATGCGGATCACGCGTGTGATGGGCGCCGCCCTGCTGGCGCTGGGGCTGGCCGCCGGACCGGCCGCCGCCGACTCCTCGCCCTCCCCGAGCGCCTCCGCCGACGGCGACGCGCCCACCCGGGCGGGCACCTCCTTCCGTACGGCGACCGAGATCGACCAGGGGCAGCAGGCCACCGCCTCCGGCTCCACCGGCGACTACCTGTACTGGTCGTTCCCCGCGGACACCGGGCAGCGCCCCACCGTCAGGGCGACGGTGAAACTCCCCGACGCGCACGGCTTCGAGACCTGGCAGCTCGACGTGTACGACGGTCTGCGGCGCCGCCAGTCCTGCCAGTACGGCGCCCAGACCCGGACCGCCGCGCAGGGTGCCGGCTCGGTCGAACTGGCCTGTGTGCTCCGCACGGTGCGGGGCTGGGCGGAGCCGTGGGCCAATGACCCGCTGCCGGGCACGTACTACGTCCGGCTGACGGTGGTGGACCTCGGCGCCGCCGACCTCGGCAAGCCGGTGGGCGCCGAGGTGCGCGTCGACTCCAAGGGCATCGGCGGCGCGGCGGCCGTGGACGGCTCGCTGGGCAAGCCGCTCGTCCCCGGGATCGCCGTCACGTCCGAGGAGGACAAGGACGGTGCGAAGGGTGCCGTGCTGTCCAGCTTCGGCTCCGACGACGGCTGGTCCTCCGGATGGTGGTCCGACCGGTGGGTGTGGACCGGGATCGGCGCGGTGCTGGCCGCGCTCGCCGGGATCGGGGGGTACGTGCTGACCCGGGGGTCCGGGCGGCCGTCCCGGGTGCCGCCGAACGTCTGATCCGCTGGAGCGTGAAGGCCCGCCGTCCGGCGGGCCTTCACGTTTCTCCGGGCGGTCACGCCTCGCGCAGCGCCTTGGCGAGCGTGCCGTCCCCGGTCACCGTGACCCGGCCGTCCCGTACCACGTCCGGCAGCCGAGTGTGCCCCCGGGCGATGGCCTCGCAGGTCACCGCGTCCACCTCCAGCCGCGCGTCCGCCTCGCCGGGGGCGGGCCCGTCGCCGTACACCGGCCCCTCCTGCGCGCCGACGTGGAGGTGGAAGTCCCCCTCCTCCAGGCGGACTTCCACGACGCCCTGGCCGTCCAGCGCCCGCAGCAGCGGCAGTGCGAACCAGTGCGCGCGGACGGCGTCGGTGGGCCTGCGCTCCCCCAGTTCTTCCTCGCCCCACGCGCCCAGCGCCTGGAGCACGGGCAGCAACCGGCGTCCCCGGGCGGTGAGTTCGTACACGTACGCCGCGCCCGGCGGGGGCAGCCGCCGTCTGGTGGTGAGCCCGTCCCGTTCCATGTCCTTCAGCCGCGAGGCGAGCACGTCCGTACTGACGCCGGGCAGGTCCGCGTGCAGGTCCGTGTAGCGGCGCGGGCCGGCGAGCAGTTCGCGGACGATCAGCAGGGTCCAGCGGTCACCGACGAGGTCGAGGGCGCGGGCTGCGGAGCAGTACTGGTCGTAGCTTCGACGAGGCGACATGCGACGCAGTCTAGACGCGTTGTTGGACTTTCCAAGCTCCTGCTTGGTAAAACCAAGCAACACGAGTTTCCGGAGGGGCGCATGGAGTTCCGGCAGTCCAACAAGCTCAGCGAGGTGTGCTACGAGATCCGCGGCCCGGTGATCGAGCACGCCAACGCACTGGAGGAGGCGGGGCACAGCGTGCTGCGCCTGAACACCGGCAATCCCGCGGCCTTCGGCTTCGAGGCGCCGGAGGAGATCCTCCAGGACATGATCCGGATGCTGCCGCGGGCCCACGGCTACACGGACTCCCGCGGCGTCCTCTCCGCCCGCCGCGCGGTCGCCCAGCGCTACCAGACCCTGGGCCTCGACGTGGACGTGGACGACGTCTACCTGGGCAACGGCGTCTCGGAGCTGGTCTCCATGGCCGTACAGGCGCTGATCGAGGACGGCGACGAAGTCCTCGTCCCGGCGCCGGACTTCCCCCTGTGGACCGCCGTCACCACGCTGGCCGGCGGCAAGGCCGTGCACTACCTGTGCGACGAACAGGCCGACTGGAACCCGGACCTGGCCGACATGGCGTCGAAGATCACCGACCGCACCAAGGCCGTGGTCATCATCAACCCGAACAACCCGACCGGCGCGGTCTACCCGAAGGAGGTCGTCGAGGGCATCCTCGACCTGGCCCGCCGGCACGGCCTGATGGTGTTCGCCGACGAGATCTACGACCAGATCCTCTACGACGACGCCGTCCACCACTCGGCCGCGGCGCTCGCCCCCGACCTCGTCGTCCTCACCTTCTGCGGCCTGTCCAAGACCTACCGGGTGGCGGGCTTCCGCTCCGGCTGGCTGGTGGTCACCGGGCCGAAACAGCACGCCAAGGACTACCT
Organism: Streptomyces olivaceoviridis; assembly: GCF_014650115.1. GTDB lineage: Bacteria > Actinomycetota > Actinomycetes > Streptomycetales > Streptomycetaceae > Streptomyces > Streptomyces olivaceoviridis. The sequence goes on from NZ_BMUI01000002.1 coordinate 93,798, forward strand.
GGAGGGCCTGACCATGCTGGCCTCCATGCGGCTGTGCGCCAACGCGCCCGCCCAGTACGCCATCCAGGCCGCGCTCGGCGGACGCCAGTCCATCGGCGAACTCACCGTGCCCGGCGGGCGGTTGTACGAGCAGCGGAACGTGGCCTGGGAGAAGCTCAACGAGATCCCGGGCGTGTCCTGCGTCAAACCCAAGGGCGCGCTGTACGCGTTCCCGCGCATCGACCCCAAGGTGCACCCGATCCACGACGACGAGAGGTTCGTCCTGGACCTGCTGCTGCGCGAGAAGATCCAGGTGGTCCAGGGCACCGGCTTCAACTGGCCCTCCCCCGACCACTTCCGCATCCTGACCCTGCCGCACGCGGACGACCTGGAGGCGGCGATCGGCCGGATCGGCAGGTTCCTCAGCGGGTACCGGCAGTAGGCGCCTGGCCCGTTTCGCGCATTCATGCGAAGATCACCCCCGTTGACGACCGGGGGACCGCCGCGGGGCGGGCCGCCCCTCGGCCGCCGGTGCGCGCCCGACCAGCGCCGCACCCCCCTGGTCCGGTCCGAGCGGACCGTTCGGACACGCCAGACCAGGGGGAGTCGCAGTGTTCTCGTACGGACAACGCCGTACGCACGCGAGGCGCCGTACGGCCGTCGCCGTGCTGTGCGCGGTGGTACTCGGGCTCACGGCGCCGGGCGCCCGGGCCTCGGGCGGGCCCCGGCCGGCCGCGCCCACCGCCGGGCAGGAGGCACGGCAGGCCGCGCGGTTCTGGACCGCGCGGCGCATGGCCGACGCCCGGCCGCTGGACGCGGCGCGGCACGTGCCGGCGGAGCCGGGGGCGGCGACCGCGGCGGCGGCCCGGCCGAAGGGCACCCTGTTCACGGGAACCCGCCTGGTGGGCACGTTCTTCGGCGCCGACGGACCGCGCGGCACCACCTGGCACTGCACCGGCAGCGTGATCGACACCGAGGCGCGGAACATCGTCCTCACCGCGGCCCACTGCGCGCTGAACATGAAGGGCGACTACATCTTCGTCCCGAAGTTCGTGAAGGGCGCGGCCGCCGACCGGCAGCCGTACGGCATCTTCCCCGTCCAGCGGATCTTCATCGACCCCCGGTACGTGCCCGACCGCGGTTCGGCCACCACCAAGAAGGCCGCGTCCGACCTGGACACCGCGTTCGCCCGGGTCTCGGCCAACCAGCGGGGCGCATCCCTCCAGGACGCCGTGGGCGGCGGCCTGACCTTCACCCGGCCGGCCGGCTACACCCACCGGAACGTCACCGTCGTCGGCTACCCCTCGCACCGGCACAACAGCGCCGGACGCGCCGTCAAGTGCACGGTCCCGACCACGCAGCTGCGCGGCTACCGGCAGCTGTCGATGACCTGCGGCGGCTACTACGGCGGTGTCTCCGGCAGCCCGTGGATCACCGACTACCAGGACGACGCCCGCACCGGGCACGTCATCGGCGACCTCGGCGGCTACAACGGCGGCGGGAACGACGCCGACGCCGACTACATCAGCTACGCCACCGCGTTCGGCGCGGATGCCGCGAACCTCCTCGCCGACGCCGTCGCCGACCAGGCCCCGCCCGCCGACCTGCCGCCGTACCGCGGAGTCAAGGGCGCGCTGCCGGGCGGCGCCGCACGCTGGCGCAAGGCCACGCTCATGGCGTCCGGCGACTACACCGGCGACCGGCACGGCGATCTGCTCGTGGTCTGGCCGGACGGCGGGGTCACCCTGCACCCGGGCGACGGCAAGGGCGGTTTCCTCGCCGAGAAGCGGCTGCGGCGGGCCAACTCCACCTGGGCCCACGCCCGTACCCTGACCGGCGGCACCTTCACCGGCGGCACCCGGTCCGGCCTGCTGGTGCGCTGGTCCGACGGCGAGGTCACCCTCTACCCGCAGCCCGGCCCCTCCGGCCTGGGCCGGGAGATCCGGATGGCGCCGCCCGGCCCGGCATGGAAGAAGGCCGTCCAGTTCGCCTCCGGAGCGTTCCGGGCGGACGGGGGCACGGGGCTGCTGGTCCGCTGGGCCGACGGCGCGCTCACGCTGTACCCGCAGATCGGGGCCGGTGGCCTCGGCACCGGCACGCGGCTCGTCGCGGCGAACGGCACCTGGGCCAAGGCCGCCCTGCTGGCCGGCGGCGATTTCGACGGTGCGGCCGGCGGGGACCTGCTGGTGCGCTGGGCGGACGGCGCGCTCGACACGTACACCGGCACCTCGGCGGCGGGTCTCGGCACCAGGACACGGGTGCGCGGCCCGAACAGCCTGTGGCGGCACGCGCAGGCGCTGACGGTCGGCGGCTTCCGCCACGGCGACCCGGGGAACGACCTCGTCGTGCGCTGGTCCGACGGGGAGACGACGCTGTACGCCGACACCGGCACGCAGGCGGTCGGCACCGAGCACACGCTGGTCCATCCCGGCACCTGACCGCGCCACCACGTACCGTCCAGGGGGAATCATGCGCGTGACCACTCGCCTCGCCGACGGCCTCGCCCTGCTGACGGCCGGCCTGGCGCTGACGGCCTGCGGCACCGGCACGACGGCCGCACCGGACGCCACCGCACCGCCCTGCCGGACCGGCTCACTGGCCTGGACGCTCTCCCTGCTCGACGGGGACGGCACGCGCACGGGTGCCGGCCGGCCCGACGCACGGCTCACCGCCGTCAACAAGGGCCCCGGCGCGTGCGTGTTCGCGGGCTACCCGGGCCTGGAGATCCACAACGGCAAGGCGGAGAGCGTCGAGGGCAGCGGGCAGGGACGTCCGGCCCCCCTCGCCCTGCCCGTCAGGGCCTCCGTGACCGTGGACCTCCGCTACACGCGCCGTGGCACGAAGGGCACGGATGACAGCTGGTGCGTGCGGCAGGGCGAGGCATCGGTCCGGGCCCCGCACGACACCCGTGGCGCGGTCGTCCCCGTCACGGACGCGCACGGGAAGGCCGCCGCGATCGACGCCTGCGGGGAGACCCTCGCCATGGCGGTGCCGCGCCGCGCACCGGCCGGGTCCTGAGACAGCGGGCCGGGTCCTGAGACAGCGGGCGTCCGGACCGCGAGCCGCCGCGCGATGGCCGTCGCCCCGCGGACCGGCCGTCTGGCGCAGTCCGTCCTGCGGGCGGCGGGCGCCCTGTGCCACCGTGCCGTCATGGGTGACCTCTTTCTCGTGCGGCACGGTGAGACCGAGTGGTCGCGGTCCGGGCGGCACACGGGCCGGACCGACGTACCCCTCACCGAGCACGGGCGGGAGGAGGCGCGCCGGCTGGTCCCGCTGATCCGCTCGCACCGGATCGGGGCGGCGTTCGTCAGCCCCTTGCAGCGCGCCCTGGAGACCGCCGAGCTCATCGGCGTCCCGGACGCCCGGGTCGACGCCGACCTCCACGAGTGGGACTACGGCGGCTACGAGGGTGTGACCACCGTGGACATCCAGCGGAGCCGGCCCGGCTGGTTCCTGTTCACGGACGGCGTCGCCCCCGGGCCGCCGGACCACCCGGGCGAGACCCCGGAGCAGGTCGGGCAGCGCGCCGACCGGATGCTGGCCAAGGTCGACGCGGCGCTCGGCAACACCGAGGGGGTCGTCGTACTGATCGCCCACGGCCACTTCCTCCGCGTCCTCACCGCCCGCCGCCTGGGCCTGCCGCCCCAGCACGGCGCCCTCTTCCAGCTCGCGACGGGGGCACTGTGCCGACTCGGCACGGAGCACGGCCGACCGGTCATCGCGGGGTGGAACATCCGGCCCCCGAGGGAGTGAGGGCCCGCCGCGGGTGGAACCGGCGTTGTCGGACCCGGACCGTACTCTGCGAGTGGGTCACCCGTTCGGCAGGAAGGAGCCCTCCGTGAGCCGGCCGCCCACCCCCGCGCAGCGGCGGTTGATCGAGGACGCCGATCCGGTCACCGGCCGGCTTCGCGGTACCGACGCCCAGCTCACGGCGCTGGTGAAGCGGGGGCTCGCCTTCCGGCATCCCCGGCCGCCGCACGACCACTTCCTCACCCCGGCGGGCCACCGGATACGGGACGCGGTGCCCGAGCCACCGGCGGAGCCGGCGCGGGACACCGGCGTGTTCACGGCCCGCGTCGGCGGCGAGGAGGAACCGCCCGCGTCCGGTCCGGCGCGGCAGCGCGAGGTGCACAGTGCCTGGCAGGGGCTGCTGGAGCTGCGCCGGATGACGAATCCCGACGGCGCGGCGGACCGGCCGTGCGGGTGGGAGCGGACGCATCTGGTGCGGGCCGCGGCGCTCGCGCTGGAGACGGCCGGGCACCTGCCCGCGGGCGGGGACGCGGACGGCTACCGGGTCCGGGCGACCCCGCAGCCGGAGGCGGTGGCGGTGTACGCGCCGGACGCGCGGACGCTGGCCGCCTGCGCGGTCACGCTGGAGCGGGCCGGCTGGCAGGCGGGCGAGTACACCGAGCCCCGGACGAGAGCGCGCTTTCTGCTGGCCTCGCCGCGCCGGGTGTGACCGGCGTGTCAGGATCGGTCGACCGGAGAGTCGAACTGGAGAAGGGCAAGCAGTGGCCGAACCGTTTTCCGTCCGTGTGACCGTCCGCGGCTACGAGACCGATGTGCAGGGTCACCTCAACCAGGCGGTGTACCTCAACTACGCGGAGCACGCCCGCTGGTCGCTGCTCCAGGCGGCCGGGATCAGCCAGGCCCGGCTGGTGGGCCGGGGCGTGGGCCCGGTGGCGCTGGAGACGACCATCCGCTACCGCCGTGAGCTGCTCGCCGGCGACGAGGTCGACGTGACCTGCGCGTTCGAGTGGGGGGAGGGAAAGACCTTCCGGATCCGGCAGGAGATCGTGAAGGCCGACGGCACCCTGGCGGCCGAGGTCGTCGCGGTGGGCGGCCTGATGGACCTGGCCGCGCGCAAGCTGCTGGCCGACCCCCGGGAGGTGTTCAAGGAGCTGGCGACGGACCCCGGTCTGTTCGGCCTGTAGGCCCGCCGGGGACCTACGCGTCGAGCGACTCCGGCCGGTGCTCGGCGTCGTAGGCCGCCCGCGCCTCGGCGACGTACACCCGGTTGCGCTCGGCCCAGTCGGTCAGCCGTTGCAGGGTGTCGTGCAACTCGTGGGCGACGGGCGTGAGTTCGTACTCCACCTTCGGCGGCACCGTCGGATGGACGGTGCGCGTCACCAGGCCGTCCCGTTCCAGGTTGCGCAGGGTGAGGGTCAGCATGCGGCGGCTGATGCCCTCGATGCCGCGCTCCAACTCCGTGAACCGGATGGGTCCGTGCGCGGCGGCGACGAGGATCTGCACGCTCCACTTGCCGGCCACCCTGTCAAGGACTTCGCGGACGGGGCACGCGTGCGCGTTCACTGCCTGGACGGTAACACCGGTGTTCCCCTGGGACATCGGACTGCCTCCTTACGCCGGTCCTCATGGTCACCCACGATGGCTCCCGTTACAAACCGTGCACCAAGGTGCGCGGGAAGAACCGGAGAACGCGGGAAGAACGGGGAGGCGGCACACGATGTCGGCCATGATCGAGAACAGTCCGTCACCGGTGGCGGTGGCCGCGGGAGCACGGTACTCCCGCTGGACCTCCCTCGCCGTGCTGTGCGCGGGCACGCTGATGACGGTACTGGACGGCAACATCGTCACGGTGGCGATGCCCGCCGTCCAGAGCGACCTCGGCTTCAGCGGACCCGGGCTGGCCTGGGTCGTCAACGCCTATCTGATCGCCTTCGGCGGACTGCTCCTGCTGGCGGGACGGCTCGGTGACCTGGTGGGCCGCAAGCGGATGTTCACAGCGGGGCTCGCGGTGTTCACGCTGGCGTCGGTGCTGTGCGGGACGGCGACCGGGCAGGGCATGCTGATCGCGGCGCGGGCGGCGCAGGGCGCGGGCGGGGCGATGGCCTCGGCGGTGGTCCTCGGGATGCTGGTGGCACTGTTCCCCGAGCCGCGCGAACAGGCCCGGGCCATCGCGGCGTTCAGCGCGGTCGGCGCGGCGGGCGGCGCGCTCGGCACCTTCCTCGGCGGTGCCCTGACCGAGGCCCTGAGCTGGCACTGGATCTTCCTGATCAACCTGCCGATCGGGGTGGCCGCGTGGCTGGCCGCGGTGCGGGTGCTCGCCCCGGAGCCCGGCGCCGGGCTCGGCCGGGGCGCCGACTACCCCGGGGCCGCACTGGTCACCGGCGCACTGATGCTCACGGTGTACGTGATCGTCGGCGCGGGCGACCGCTCCCGCACCGTCACCCTGCTGCTGGCCGCCCTCGCCCTCGCCCTGTTCGGGGCGTTCGCCCTGCGCCAGGCCCGGGCCGCGCGCCCGCTGCTGCGGCTGCGGCTGTTCCGCTCCCGGCCGCTGACCGGCGCCAACGCGGTCCAGGTACTGATGATCGCCACGATGTACGGCTTCCAGTTCATCGGCGCGCTGTATCTGCAACGGGTGCTGGGGTACGGCGCGCTCGCCACCGGCACCGCGTTCCTGCCGGCCCCGATCGCGATCGGTGTGCTGATGCTGGGGCTGTCCGCGCGGACCGTGGCCCGGTTCGGCGGGTACCGGGTGCTGCTGACCGGCCTGGTGCTGATCACTGCGGGCATGGCCCTGCTGGGCCGGGCGCCCGCCGACGGCTCCTACGGCACCGATGTGCTGCCGGCGATGCTGCTGCTGTCCGCCGGGTTCGCGGCGGCCATGCCGGCGCTCACCGGGCTGGCGATGTCGGGCGCCCGGGCGGAGGACGCGGGACTCGCGTCCGGACTGTTCAACACCACCCAGGTGATGGGCGGTTCGCTGGGCCTGGCGGTCCTGTCCACGCTCGCGGCGAGCCGCACCGAGGGCCTGCTCGCCGACGGCACGTCCCCGCTGCCCGCGACCGCCGAGGGCTACCGCCTGGCCTTCACCGTGGCCACGGCCATCGCGGCGACGGCCCTGCTCCTGGCGGCACTGACCCTGCGCGAACGCCGCGCCTGACGCCGGGCGAGGACGTGTCGAGCCCAGTCCGTACATCTCCGTCGACATCGAGGCCGACGGTCCGACCGCCGAGGGTACGACTGGACGTTCCCGGACTGGTACCTGGTCCGCTTGACCGAGAGCGCGTGGCCGGGGGGCACCGCGTCGCCGCCGTGCCCCCCGAACGGTTGAGCCCTGACCGCCGGCCTCAGTGCGCGGCGGCGATCTCCTGGCCCGCCTCCATGGGGTGGGTGACGTCGTGGGCCTCGCGGCCCTTGCCCAGGTGGTTGAAGAGGAGGTTGAGCACCACGGCGGTGACGCAGCCCGTGGAGATGCCCGAGTCGAGGACGATCTTCGCGGTCTCGGGGAACGCGTGGTAGAACTCCGGCGCGGTGATCGGGATGATGCCGACCGCGAGGGACACGGCCACGATCAGGACGTTGTTGTCCCGGTCCAGGCCGGCCCGGACCAGGGTCTGGATGCCGCTCGCGGCGACCGAGCCGAACAGGACGACGCCGGCGCCGCCGAGGACCGGCCGGGGTACGACCGCGATGAGCGAGGCGGCCATCGGGCACAGGCCCATCAGCACCAGGAAGCCGCCGCCGGTCGCGACGACGTACCGGCTGCGGATCCTCGTCATCGCGACCAGGCCGATGTTCTGGGCGAAGGCGCTGCACATGAAGCCGTTGAACAGCGGGCTGATCGCGGAGCCGAGGGTGTCGGCACGCAGGCCGGCCGCGATGGTCTTCTCGTCCGCGGGACGCTCCACGATCTCGCCGAGCGCCAGCATGTCGGCGGTCGACTCGGTCATCGAGACCACCATCACCACGCACAGCGAGAGGATCGCGGCGAGCTGGAACTGCGGGGCGCCGAAGTGGAACGGGGTGGGGAAGCCGACCACGTCCGCGTGGGCGACGGGGCTGAAGTCCGTGACGCCGAACGGTATCGCGACGAGCGTGCCCACGATCAGGCCGAGCAGGACGGCGATCTGCTTGACGAAACCGCGGGTGAAACGACGCAGCAGCAGGACGATGAGCAGGGTGATGCCGGCGAGGGTGAGGTAGGTCGTGGAGCCGTAGTCGTCCGCCCGGGGGTCGGGGCCCTGGGCCCAGCCGAAGGCGACCGGCAGCAGGGACACCCCGATCAGGGTGATGACGGAGCCCGTGACGACGGGCGGGAAGAAGCGGACCGCCTTGCAGAAGACGGGCGCGGCGAGGAAGCCGAGGAGGCCGGCGACGATGACCGCGCCGAAGATGACCGGCAGGGCGTCGGACTTGTCCTTGGTGGAGGCGACGATCGCGGTCATGGGGGCGACACCGGCGAAGGTGACGCCGTTGACGAAGGGCAGCCGGGCGCCGATCTTCCAGAAGCCGAGCGTCTGGAGGAAGGTGGCGAGGCCCGCGGTGAACAGGCAGGCACCGGTGAGGAAGGTCAGGTCGGTCGCGCTCAGGCCGATGGCCGCGCCGACGATGAGCGGCGGGGCGACGACCCCGGCGTACATGGCGGCCACGTGCTGAAGGCCGCTGGTCGCCATTTTCAGGGCGGGGAGTTTCTCGTCTACGGGATGGTCGGCCACGGCGGGTCCTCCGGGCGGGTAGCACGTCGTCGTCGACGTGGGTGTCATGGAGGTGGTGCGGGTGGGCATGGGGGCACCTCCCTGTTCGAGCGAAGCCGAGAACTGGGGGAGGGACCTTGCGGGGGGTGGCGCGGTGAGCGGGGCGAGCGGTGTGGGGGTGACCGTCCCCGGGGCGCGTGTGTGCACCCGTCCCGGGGACGGCTGCCGTGGATCCCGCTGGGATCCACGGGTCCCGGCCGGGAGCCGTCCCTCCCGGCCGGAGTCTGTACGGGCCCGAGCCGGGTCAGGCCCGTGCGGTGACGCGGGCCAGGCGCTGCGCCTCCGCGCGGGTGGCGACGGCGATGGCGTCCTCGTCCACGGTGAGCAGGCGGCCGTTCTGAACGATCTGCCGGCCGTTGACGAAGGACGCGGTGACCGGTGCCGCGGCGCCGAAGACCAGCGCGGTCACCGGGTCGGCGATCGAGGCGTGGGCGAGGGTGTCCATCTTCCACAGCACCAGGTCGGCGAGCTTGCCGGGCTCCAGCGAGCCGATCTGCTCCGCCCGCCCGAGGACCCGGGCGCCGCCGTGGGTGCCGAGCCGCAGCGCCTGGCGGGCGTTCAGCGCGGCCTCGCGATGGGCGCCGAGGCGGTTGATCAGAAGGGCGTTGCGCAGCTCGGTGTGGAGTTCGCCGGACTCGTTGGAGGCCGTGCCGTCGACGCCGAGGCCGACCGGGACGCCCGCCTTGAGCATGTCGGGGACGCGGGCGATGCCGGCCGCGAGACGGGCGTTGGAGGACGGGCAGTGGGCGACGCCGGTCTTCGTGCGGGCGAACGCGGCGATGTCGGAGTCGGTCATGTGCACGCAGTGCGCCATCCACACGTCCTCACCGAGCCAGCCGGTGGACTCGAAGTAGTCGGTCGGGCCCATGCCGAACAGCTCGTGGCAGAACTTCTCCTCCTCCACCGTCTCCGAGCCGTGGGTGTGCAGCCGTACGCCGAGCCGGCGGGCCAGTTCGGCGCCCTCGCGCATGAGTTCGGTGGAGACGGAGAACGGCGAGCACGGCGCGACCGCCACCTGGGTCATCGCGTCGAAGGAGGCGTCGTGGTGCGTGCGGACGGTCTCCTCGGTGGCGGCGAGGGCGCCCTGAAGCGTCTCGACGGCGAAGTCCGGCGGCAGCCCGCCGTCCTTCTCGCTACGGTCCATGGAGCCGCGGGCCAGCGTGAAGCGGACACCCGTCTCGGCGGCGGCCCGGATGATCGAGCCGGACAGGTCGCCGGAGCCGCGCGGGTAGACGTAGTGGTGGTCCATGGCGGTGGTGACACCGCCCCGCGCCATCATCGCGAGGGACCCCTGCGCGGCGGCGTACGTCATCTGCTCGTCGATGCGCGCCCACGTGGGGTAGAGCGCGACCAGCCAGTCGAACAGGTTGTGGTCGGTGGCCAGGCCCCGGGTGATCCACTGGTAGAAGTGGTGGTGGGTGTTGACCAGACCGGGCGTGGCCAGGTGGCCGGTCGCGTCGATCCGGCGCACCACGTTCTCCAGACCCTCCGGGGCCTTGCCCGCGCCGACCGACTCGATGCGGTTGCCGGCCAGGACGAGGTGCCCGGAGGCGTACTCCGTGTCGCCCGCGTCCACGGTCGCGATGGCGCAGTTCTCGATGACGATGCGCTCGGCTGCCGATGGTGCCATCGTGCTTCCTTGTCTTTCGGTGGCGGCCCGTGAACGGGGGTGGTCCACGGGAAGGGCACGGCAGGACCCTAGGAGGATTTGAGTGCCGGGGCGGGTTGCCCGCTCCGGGTGCCGAGGTGGTGGAAGAACAGGTTGAGCAGGACCGCGACGAGCGCGCCGGCGCTGATGCCGGAGCCGAGCACGGTCTGCGCCCAGGCCGGGAAGCCGGCGTAGAAGGTCGGCGCGGCCAGCGGGATGATGCCGGCGCCGAGGGCCACGGCCACCAGGATGATGTTGGAGCTGTCGTCCAGGCCCGCCTCGGACAGCGTACGGATGCCGCTGACGGCGATCGAGCCGAACAGGACGATGCCCGCGCCGCCGAGGACGGGCATGGGGACCAGGGAGACGACCGCGCCGAGGACGGGGAAGGCGCCGAGGACCAGCAGGGCGGCACCGGCGACGGCGACGACGTACCGGCTGCGCACCCGGGTGAGGGAGACGACGCCGACGTTCTGGGCGAACGCGGAGGTGGGGAAGCCGCCGAAGACGGGGCCGAGCAGGGTGGCGATGCCGTCGGTGCGCAGACCGCGGGTGATGGTCCGCGCGTCGGCGCGGCGGTCGCAGATCTCGCCGAGGGCGAGCATGCCGGCGCTGGACTCGGTCATCAGGACCAGCATCACGATGCACAGGGAGAGGACGGCCGCGGGCTGGAACTCGGGGGCGCCGAAGGCGAACGGCGTGGGCAGCGCGGCGACGGGCGCGGACTTCAGGCCGCTGAAGTCGGCCATGCCGAAGGGGATCGCGGCGAGGGTGCCGATGAACAGCCCGAACAGCAGCGCGACTTGCCGGACGAAGCCCTTGCCGAAGCGCTGGATGAGCAGGATGACGGCGAGGGTGAACCCGGCGAGCGCGAGGTGCCGCATGGCGCCGAAGTCGGCGGCGGTCTTGTCGCCGCCCTGTGCCCAGCCGACCGGTACGGGCATCAGCGTGACGCCGATCAGGGTGATGACGACGCCGGTGACCAGGGGCGGGAAGAAGCGGAGCAGCCGGCCGAAGAACGGGCCGAGGGCCAGGCAGAAGGCGCCGGCGACCATCACCGCCCCGTAGATGGCGGGGAGTTGGTGGCCTTTGCCGTTGGTCTCGGCGATCGCGAGGATCGGGGCGATGCCGGCGGAGGAGGCGGCGTTGACGAAGGGCAGCCGGTTGCCGACGAGGCCCTTGACGCCGAGGGTTTGCAGGACGGTCGCGACGCCCGCGATGAGCAGGCTCGCGGCGATCAGCCGGGTGCGGGCCGCGATGTCGAGTCCGCAGGCCTGGCCGATGATGAGCGGAGGAGTGACAACGCCCGCGTACATCGCGGCGATGTGCTGGAGCGCGGCGGGGACGAGCCGCGAGAGGTGGAGCTTCTCGTCCACCGGGTGCACGGACGTGACGGCGTCCTCGGTGTGCTCCGGCGGGGTGGAACTGGGGGCTGTGGCGGGCCCCTTCGCAGGCTGTGCCATTTCGTTCCCTCCGGTGTGGCGGGCCCCCGGCCCGGTGGCGGGGCCGGGGGCGCGCGTCCCGCGTCAGAGGTTGGTCATGTCGACCGGGATACGGGCCTCACAGCCGTCCCGCAGGATGGTGGCCTCGATGAGGCCGTAGGGGCGGTCGGCGGCGAAGTAGACCTCGTTGTCGTTCTTCAGTCCGAACGGCTCCAGGTCCACCAGGAAGTGGTGCTTGTTCGGCAGCGAGAAGCGGACCTCGTCGATCTCGCCGCGGTTGTTGATGATGCGCGCGCCCATCTGGTACAGCGTCTGCTGGAGGGAGAGGGAGTACGTCTCGGCGAAGGCCTGGAGCATGTGCTTCTTCGTCTGCTCGTAGGACTTCTCCCAGTGGGGCATCTTCTGCTCGTCGTCGGTCCAGTTGAACCGCCAGCGGCCGGAGACCTCCGTGGCCAGGATGCGGTCGTACGCCTCCTGGAGGGTGGTGTACTCGTCCTTGACGTAGCCCCAGAACTCGGAGTTGGTCGAGTTCATCACGACCAGGTCCTTCAGGCCGGAGATGACCTCCCACCGCTCGCCGTCGTAGGTGACCTGGGTGAGGCGGGTCTCCTGGCCCCTGCGGACGAAGGAGTGCTTGACCTCGTCGGCGCCGATGAACCTGGAGTTGGCGTCGGAGGTCTCGATCCGCTCCCAGGCGTACTCCTCGATCCGGATCCGGGCGCGGTGGATCGGCTCCTGGCTGGTGACGAAGTGCCGGGCGAGGTGGATGCCGAACTGCTCGGCGGACTCGATGCCGTGCTCCTTGGCGAACGCGAACACCGTGTTCTTGGTGGTGTCGGTCGGCAGGACGTTGGCGTTGGAGCCGGAGTAGTGGACCTCGTCCATGTCGCCGCTCAGTGCGACGGAGACGTTGAGGTCCTTGATGTGGTGGGTGGCGCCGTCCCGCGTGATCTTGACGACTCGGTTCTCGGCCTTGCCGTACTGGTTCTGTCCCAGGATCGTGGGCATGTGTCTGCTAGCTCCCTCGGTAAACGGAGTAGCCGAACGGGTTGAGCAGCAGCGGTACGTGGTAGTGCTCGCCCGGTACGACGGCGAACGTGATCGCCACCTCCGGGAAGAACACGGACGACGCACCGCTGTCCCGATTCGCGGGGGCGTCCTGCTGCGCATCGGCTTGCTTCTTCGCGAAGTACGGCTCCACCTCGAAGTCGAGCCGCACGTGGGTGGTCCCCTCCGGCAGGGCCGGCAGGTCCTTGCACCGGCCGTCGGCGTCGGTCGCGGAGCCGCCGAGCGCCTGCCAGTCCGCCTTCCGTCCGCTGCGCGCGAAGAGGCGGACGGCGACGCCCTCGGCGGGGCGGCCGATCGAGGTGTCCAGGATGTGCGTGGACACGGAGGCGGTGGTGCTGGTGCTCATGGTGTCAGGCGTCCTCTTCGACGAGTCGGGCCAGTCGGATGCGGTTGATCTTGCCCAGCTCGGTGCGGACGATCTCCCGCTCCTGCTCCGGCGCGTTCCCGATCCGCTCCTTGACCGCGTCCCGCATCTGCTCGCCGGTCCGGCCGGTGGCGCAGACGAGGAAGACATGGCCGAACTTCTCCTGGTAGGCCAGGTTCAGTTCGAGCATCTCCGCCTTGAGCTCGTCGGAGGCGCCGGCCATGCCGCGCTGCTCGCGGGCGGAGGCCGGGTCGCCGGGCTTGGGCCGCCCGATCGGCGGGTGCCCGGCCATCGCCTCCTCAAGGTCCGCGGTGGTCAGCTCGGCCATGGCGGCGTCGCTGGCGGCGTACAGGTCCTCCGGCGTGGCGTAGGGGCGGGTGGCGAGCAGTCGCCGGGCCCACTCGGTGGAGGCGCACGCCTCGTGGAGGGCGGCGAGGGCCGCGCGCTCCTCCAGATCGTTGAACCGGGCCAGGCCCGGGGGCGTGGAAGTCGACGTCACGGGAGCCTCCGTGGCCACGTTGGGCCGTCGTGCTGATCGGGCTGCCGATAGCTAACGCCCTCGGAAACATCACGTCAACACTTTGTTGAAAATTCCGCGTAACAAGCCGGGCCGGGCCCGGACGGCACCACGACCCCCGCTTCCGGCCCGGTCAGGAACCCTTTTCCCGGTTGAGGTAGTTGTAGACCGTGAACCGGCTGACGCCGAGCGCGCTCGCCACGGTCTCCACGCCGTGCCGCACGGCGAACGCGCCGCGCGCCTCCAGGCTGCGCACGAGTTCCTGCTTGGCCTTGCGGTCCAGGTCGGCCAGCGGCCGGCCCTGCCTGCGCTCCATGGCGGCGAGGATGTGGTCCAGGGAGTCGGCGAGCTGGGGCAGGCGTACGGCGACGACGTCGACGCCCTCCCAGGCGAGCACGACGTCCTCGGGGCCGGCCTCGTCGGGCGGGAGCATCTCCCCGCCCATGGCGTCGACCAGTGGCTTCACGGCCGCGATGAACGGCTCGTCCCCGGTCACCTGCCGCCCTCCGCGGTCCCGTCACCGTGCACATCGTCGATCACGTTGACCTGGAGCGAGACCCGGGTGGCGCCGGCCTCCAGGGACTTGCGCAGCAGCGCGTCCACCGCGGTGAGCACGCGATCGGCGGCACCCTCGGCCGTGTTGCCGAACGGGCCGACGTCGACGGCGTCCAGCCCGGCCGTCTCGATGACCTCCCGCGCCACCAGGGCGTGCGCGGGCGCCTCGTCCAGGTCGAAGGGTTCGGTCGTGAACTCCACTCTCAATCGCACGCGCTCAACCTAACGCCCGGCGCGGATTTTCGGGCGGCCGGCGACCGGCCCCCCTTGACAAGCTCCGACACCCACCGGCAATCTTCCATTACGCAGAAACAAACTTCCGCAATACGGAATCTCGACCCACGGAAGGGAGCACGGCCCGAATGCCAGGTTTCGAGTGGAGCACCGCCGCAGACCAGCGCTTCAACGTCAACCTGTCGATCCTCTTCACGGAACTCCCGCTCCTGGAGCGTCCCGCGGCCGCCGCCGCGGCGGGCTTCTCCGCGGTCGAGCTGTGGTGGCCCTGGATCGACTCCCCCACCCCCGCCCGGTCCGAACCGGACGCCCTGAAGAAGGCGATCGAGGACGCGGGAGTCCGGCTCACGGGCCTGAACTTCTACGCCGGACGGCTGCCGGGCCCGGACCGCGGCGCCCTGTCGATCCCCGGCGAGGAGTCGGAGAGGTTCCGCGCCAACATCGACGTCGCCGCCGGTTTCGCGGCCTCCCTCGGCTGCACGGCGCTCAACGCGCTGTACGGCAACCGCGTCGAGGGCGTGGCCCCGGCCGAGCAGGACGCGCTCGCCCTGGAGAACCTGGCCCTCGCGGCCCGGGCGGCCGACCGGATCGGCGCGATCCTGCTGATCGAGGCCCTCAACCAGCCCGAGTCGCCGCTGTACCCGCTGGTGAGCGCCCCCGCCGCCATCGCGGTCGTGGACCAGGTCAACGAGGCGACGGGCCTCGGGAACGCGAAGTTCCTGATGGACCTGTACCACCTGTCCATGAACGGCGAGGACCTGCCCGAGGTCATCGACCGGTACGCCACGAAGACCGGCCACGTGCAGATCGCCGACAACCCGGGCCGCGGCGCCCCGGGCACGGGCTCGCTGCCGTTGGAGGACCTCCTCGGCCGGCTGAGGAAGGCCGGTTACGACGGCTGGGTCGGCCTGGAGTACAAGCCGGGCGACCGCCCGAGCGCCGAGGCCTTCGACTGGCTGCCCCGCGCGGCCCGCTGACCACCCCGCACTGAGAAAGGCACCCCCGATGAGTCTTCCCAAGATCGCCTGGATCGGCCTCGGCATCATGGGCTCCCCCATGTCCGAGAACCTGATCAAGGCGGGTTACGACGTCACCGGCTACACCCTGGAGCGGGAGAAGCTGGACCGGCTGGCCGCCGCCGGCGGTACGGCCGCCGCCTCCATCGCCGAGGCCGTGCGGGACGCCGACGCGGTGATCACCATGGTGCCCGCCTCCCCGCAGGTCGAGGCCATCGCCTACGGCCCGGACGGCATCCTGGAGAACGCCAGGCCGGGCGCCCTGCTGATCGACATGTCCTCGATCACCCCGCAGACCTCCGTCGACCTCGCGAAGAACGCGGAGGAGAAGGGCATCCGCGTCCTGGACGCGCCCGTCTCCGGCGGTGAGGCCGGCGCCGTCGAGGCCGTACTGTCGATCATGGTCGGCGGCGAGCAGGCCGACTTCGACCGGGCCCGGCCGGTCTTCGAGGCGCTCGGCAAGACCATCGTGCTGTGCGGTCCGCACGGCTCCGGCCAGACCGTGAAGGCCGCCAACCAGCTGATCGTCGCCGTCAACATCCAGGCGTGCGCGGAGGCCGTGGTCTTCCTGGAGAAGTCGGGCGTGGACCTGAAGGCCGCGCTGGACGTGCTGGGCGGCGGCCTCGCCGGCTCGACCGTGCTGGCGCGCAAGAAGGACAACTTCCTGAACCGCGACTTCCAGCCGGGCTTCCGCATCGACCTGCACCACAAGGACATGGGCATCGTCACCGACGCCGCCCGCACCGTCGGCGCGGCGCTGCCGGTCGGCGCCGTGGTCGCCCAGCTGGTCGCGTCGCTGCGCGCCCAGGGTGACGGCGGCCTGGACCACTCGGCCCTGCTGCGGGCCGTGGAGCGCCTGTCCGGCGCCCAGGTCTGACGGCCCCTCGCAGACTTCCGGGCCGTGGCGCCGCCGACACCTGTCCTGTCGCGCCCAGGCGGCGCCGCGACCCGGAATCACCTTCGCCCCGGCTTCACCCCGGCACCGATTGAAGTTCAACAAACTGTTGACGCTCAGATCGCCCCGCTCCTAGGCTCCACGAAGCGGAAACAGGTTTCCGCTGACACCCGCACGGAAGGTCCACGATGTCGCAGCGCGTGCTCACCACCGAGTCCGGCGCCCCGGTCGCCGACAACCAGAACTCCGCCTCCGCCGGCGTCGGCGGCCCGCTCCTGATCCAGGACCAGCACCTCCTGGAGAAGCTCGCGCGCTTCAACCGCGAGCGGATCCCGGAGCGGGTGGTGCACGCCCGTGGCTCCGGCGCGTACGGCCACTTCGAGGTGACGGACGACGTCACCGGCTACACGCACGCCGCCTTCCTCGGCGAGATCGGCAAGCGCACCGAGGTGTTCGTGCGCTTCTCGACCGTGGCCGACTCGCTCGGCGGCGCGGACGCCGTCCGTGACCCGCGCGGTTTCGCGGTGAAGTTCTACACCGAGGAGGGCAACTACGACCTCGTCGGCAACAACACCCCCGTGTTCTTCATCAAGGACCCGATCAAGTTCCCCGACTTCATCCACTCGCAGAAGCGGGACCCGTTCACGGGCAGGCAGGAGCCGGACAACGTCTGGGACTTCTGGGCGCACTCCCCCGAGGCCACGCACCAGGTGACCTGGCTGATGGGCGACCGCGGCATCCCGGCGTCGTACCGGCACATGAACGGCTACGGCTCGCACACCTACCAGTGGACGAACGCCGACGGCGAGGCCTTCTTCGTCAAGTACCACTTCAAGACGAACCAGGGCATCCGCTGCCTGTCCGCCGAGCAGGCGCACGAGCTGGCCGGCAAGGACCCCGCCTCCCACCAGACCGACCTGCTCCAGGCGATCGAGCGGGGCGTGCACCCGTCCTGGACGCTGTACGTGCAGGTCATGCCCGCGGCCGAGGCGGCGGACTACCGCTTCAACCCGTTCGACCTGACCAAGGTGTGGCCGCACAAGGACTACCCGCTCCAGCGGGTGGGCCGCCTGGTCCTCGACCGCAACCCGGACAACGTGTTCGCCGAGGTCGAGCAGGCCGCGTTCGCCCCGAACAACTTCGTCCCCGGCATCGGCCCGTCCCCGGACAAGATGCTCCAGGGCCGCCTGTTCGCCTACGCCGACGCCCACCGCTACCGCCTCGGCGTCAACCACACCCTGCTCCCCGTGAACGCCCCGAAGGCGGTCCCCGGCGGCGCGCGGAACTACGGCCGGGACGGCTTCATGGCGCTCAACGCGCAGGGCCGCCACGCCAAGAACTACGAGCCGAACTCCTACGACGGCCCGGTCGAGACCGGCCGCCCCCTCTCGGCCCCCCTGGCGGTCTCGGGCCACACGGGCACCCACGAGGCGCCCCTCCACACCAAGGACGACGACTTCTTCCAGGCGGGCGAGCTGTACCGCCTGATGTCGCCGGAGGAGAAGTCCCGCCTGGTCGCGAACATCGCCGGCGGCCTCTCGCAGGTCTCCCGCGACGATGTGATCGAGAAGAACCTGGCCCACTTCCACGCCGCCGACCCCGAGTACGGCAAGCGCGTGGAGGAGGCGGTCCGCGCCCTGCGCGAGGACTGACCACCAGGAACCCGCAAGCGGCGTACGGCATCCGACCAAGGGTCACGATGTCCGCACGCGGCCCGCGCGGCACGCCGGACGGCCCGGATGAGGGGTGGCCGCCGGGCGGAGCGCGCGGGCAGGGCGAGGACCGCGGTGGCCTGCGAGCCAGTGCGGTGGTGAAGGACCCGCGTCCCCTTCTCGACCAGAGGGAAGGGCACCCGGTTCCGTCGCATCCACCGCGGTCCCACCCGGCCCCTCGCGAGGGGCCCACCCACCCCGTCCGGCGGCGCGAACGACCTGTCGCGCCCAGCCTCGCGCCGTCGGACGGCTACCAAGCGCTCCCGGCACCGGGGTCACGTCCCCCGGCGAGGGAGCGTTCGGCGTTGTCCAGCAGCTCTTTGTAGGTGAGCACCTCGACTCGGGTGACGTGCGAGTTGAAAGTCCGCAAGGCCTCGTTGACCTCGCGTTCCGGCACGTCGGGGTGCAGACCGGGATGACCGACGAGCACCAGCGCGCCGGCTCGCCGGGTCTCGATGCCGAACTCGTCACGGATGCGGGTGCGGTGCTCATCCAGTCCGACCAGGTAGTTGACGGCCTGACCCACGGCCTCGTGGACCTGCGCCGCCGGCACCCAGGCGTTGCGCTGGCGTTTGACCAGCGGGGGCTTGAGGCTCATGGCCCGCTTGAGCTCGACGATGTACAGCGCCCCGCCACCCCGTATGAGCGGGATGTCCACCTCGTCCCCGGGCACCAGCCGGCGCCGCGCGGCCTCGCCTACGAACCGGCCACCGAAGATCCAGTGGTTCCCTTCGAGGGCGCGTTGGAGATCCGCCTCGGTAGCCGCACGGTCCTCCACGACAGCCCGCAGCGCCTTCAGCCGCTCGGCGCGACGCCGCAGCTCGGCGGCCCGCAGGACGAGCTGTCCCGCACGGTCGGCGGCGAGCAGGGAGATGGCCTGCGGAGAGCCGACGATCCTGCGGGCCGACTCCGCCGGGTCCGCGACGTCGATCCGGTCACTCCTCATCAGCCGCTCCAGCCACAGCGAGATCTCGGCCGCCCCGCGGGGGATCACATAGCGCCCCGGGCGTTCGTCGGGGGCCCGCAGGAACGCGGCGTCCTCCCCCTGGGCCCGGAAATGGTCCAGCGTCTCCTCGGCGCTCGCAGCGGGATGGTCCCTCAGGTAGGCCTCGCCCGCGGCGACCATCCACTGGTGCATCGCCCGCAGGCTGCTCGCCAGGAAGTCACGGGACTGTTCCCTGCGTGCCCCGTCCTGGAAGATCCGGTACCGCTCCTGGAAGTCCTGTTGCAGGATGCGGCCCTCCGCGTAGTCCAGCGAGTCCTGCAAGAGCCGGACGACGTGCCACTCCCCCGCCTCCGCCGCCGTTCCCCGGGCGGCCTCCATCAGCCTGACGAGTTCCTTGCCCTGTCTGCGTCTGCCGCGGCTGCCGCTGCCCATGTAGGTGAAGACCGCGTCCACCGCCGACCGCACGGCCTCGTCGGCGGCCACCCCACGCACCTGCCCGAGCTGCCGCTCCAGCACCATGTCGCTCCGCACGCTCATGGACGGCAGTGTGGATGCCGCCACTGACAATCGCCGACCCGGCGTGCGGATCCGCTTCCCGCGCCGCAGGCTGAAGGCATGGCCAATCCGACCCACTACCCGCACATCGTGGTCCACCCCCCGGCCCTGGACGGTTCCCGGCGGGTGACCGAGGGGGACGTGACGCTGGGGATCGCCTCGCATCTCGACGACGTCGTGGAGATCCTGCGGCTGGCCGATCTGGACCGGATCGAGGTGGAGCAGAGCGACCTGATCGAATGGCAGGGCGGCGGCCCGGACGACTGGCCGGGGCTGTCGGAGCACGAGTGGTGACGGCGGCGCGTACGGCAGCGGTCGTAGACCGGGTGCGCAACCCTCAAATCAACCTCTGAAGACCGCTGCGGAGGCTTCAACCACCCCGGTGCCAGGGCACATCAACGGCATACGGGGCCCGTCGGCACGGGGGCGACGGGCCCCGTACGGGGGGGGGTGTCTGATGAGCCGTACGACGTCGAATCCGCCGGACCCTCGCGCGGTGGCGCTGTTGCGCGGGGGCGACCGCGC
Source organism: Streptomyces olivaceoviridis (assembly GCF_014650115.1). Lineage (GTDB taxonomy): Bacteria > Actinomycetota > Actinomycetes > Streptomycetales > Streptomycetaceae > Streptomyces > Streptomyces olivaceoviridis. Next base: position 113,755 of record NZ_BMUI01000002.1, read on the forward strand.
CGCCCTCACCGTCGCCGTGCTCGGGATGCATCTGCGCGGGGCGGTCGAGGCGGGCCGGCCGGGCACGCTGCGCAAGACCGCGACCGGCAGCGCCGAGCCCCTCCGGCATCCGCTGGAGAAGGCCGTGCGTACCGCCCTCTACCGGCCCGCCGGTCCCCGGGAGCTGCCCGCCCGCGCGGTGGTGCGGCGGGCCCTCGCCCGGATGCGCGCCGAGCTCGCGGCGGAGGGGCTGCTGCGGGTGCTGCCGCCCGGCCGCACCCGTGCCGCCCGCCGGCTGCTGGCGGACCTCCGCGAGCGCCGTCCGCTTCCCGAGGGGCCGGACGGACTGCCGGAGGACGAGGTGCTGCTCGCCGTCGCGTTGTACGGCGAGCGGGCCCTGACCGCCCTCGCCCCGCGTTTCGCCCGTGAAGCGGGGCTCACCGGCCGGGGCGCGCTCGCGGACGAGGGCCGCTTCCCGTTCGGCCGGGGCACCGCCTTCCGGTACGTCGTGGGGGACGAGGGCGCGTACGACGGCGGGGACGGCGGTGGGTACGGCGGGCACGGCCACGGCGGACACGACTACGGGGGCCACGACTACGGGGGCGGGTTCGGCGGAGGCGGCGGGTTCGACTGAGGGCCGGGCGGGTGCGCGTACGACGCGGGGGCGGCCCGTCCGGATGACGGGCCGCCCCCGCGGTGCGCGGTGCGCGCGGTCGGTCAGACCTTCAGCGGCTTGATGGACGTCGGCGCGTGGCCGGGCTCGGTGGCCAGGTCCTCGAACTCGCTGATGTCGCTGATGTCCATGGTGCGGCTCATGGAGATGTTGGTGATCCGCTCCAGGATCGCCTCGACGACGACCGGCACCCGGTACTCGGCGGCCAGCTTCTTCGCCTGCTCGAAGGCGGCGCCCAGCTCGTCCGGCTCGGTGACCCGGATCGCCTTGCAGCCCAGCCCCTCGGCCACCTTGACGTGGTCGACGCCGTAGACCCCGATCTCGGGCGTGTTGACGTTCTCGAACTCCAGGTTCACCTGGAAGTTGATGTCCAGGCCGATCTGCGCCTGCCGGATCAGGCCCAGGTAGGCGTTGTTCACCAGCACGTGGACGTACGGGATCCTGTGCTGTGCGGCGACCGCCAGCTCCTCGATCAGGAACTGGAAGTCGTAGTCCCCGGAGAGCGCGACGACCGGGGAGTCCGGGTCGGCCTTGGCGACGCCGATCGCGGCCGGGATGGTCCAGCCGAGCGGGCCGGCCTGGCCGCAGTTGATCCAGTGGCGCGGTCGGTAGACGTGCAGCATCTGCGCGCCGGCGATCTGGGAGAGGCCGATCGTGGTGACGTACCGGGTGTCCGGGCCGAAGGCCTTGTTCATCTCCTCGTACACGCGCTGCGGCTTCATCGGCACGTTGTCGAAGTGCGTACGGCGCAACAGCGTGGCCTTGCGCTCCTGGGTGGCGGCGACCCAGTCGGAGCGGTCGGGGAGCCTGCCCCCGGCCTTCAGCTCCTTCGCCACCTCGACGAACAGCTCCAGCGCGGCCTTGGCGTCGGAGACGACCCCGTAGTCCGGCGGGAAGATCTTGCCGATCTGGGTGGGCTCGATGTCGACGTGGACGAACGTGCGGTCACCGCGGTACACGTCGAGCTTGTAGCCGGTGTGGCGGTTGGCCCAGCGGTTGCCGATGCCGAGGACGAAGTCGGAGGCCAGGAAGTTGGCGTTGCCGTAGCGGTGCGAGGTCTGCACCCCGACCATGCCGGCGTTCAGCTCGTGGTCGTCGGGCAGCGCGCCCCAGCCCATCAGGGTCGGGATGACCGGGGTCCGGGTCAGTTCGGCGAACTCCACCAGCAGGTCGGCGGCGTCGGCACCGATGACGCCGCCGCCGGCGATGATGACGGGACGCTCCGACTCCAGAAGAAAGGTGAGGGCCTTCTCGATCTGGGCCCGGGTCGCGGCCGGCTTGTAGACGGGCAGCGGCTCGTACGTCTCCGGGTCGAACTCGATCTCGGTGAGCTGGACGTCGATCGGCAGGTCGATCAGGACCGGGCCGGGGCGGCCGGAGCGCATCAGGTGGAACGCCTGCTGGAAGACGCCGGGGACCTGCGCGGCCTCCAGGACGGTCACCGCCATCTTCGTCACCGGCCCCGCGATCGAGGCGATGTCGACGGCCTGGAAGTCCTCCTTGTGGATCACGTGGGTGGGCGCCTGGCCCGTGATGCACAGGATCGGGATCGAGTCGCCGATGGCCGAGTACAGGCCGGTGATCATGTCGGTGCCGGCCGGGCCGGAGGTGCCGATGCAGACACCGATGTTGCCCGGCGCGGTCCGGGTGTAGCCCTCGGCCATGTGCGAGGCGCCCTCGACGTGGCGGGCGAGGGTGTGGTTGATGCCGCCGCCCTCCTGGAGGGCCTTGTAGAACGGGTTGATCGCAGCGCCCGGCACACCGAAGGCGTCGGTGACGCCCTCGCGCTTGAGGATCTCAACTGCCGCGCGGGCAGCGGTCATACGAGCCATCGAGTACTCCTGCTTCGGCTGTCGGATGCGTACTCCCGTCGCGCCCCGCGGTGAGCACCCACATCTTCCGCATAGCGGAAACTGACTTCTACTATCTGGAAGCAATGTAAGGGGGTGGGAGAAGGCCGTCAAGAGTGCTCCGGACACCCGCAAGCGCCGGACAGGAGCGGCCGGAGAGGAGCACCATGGGAGCGCCGTCCCGACGCGACGCCTTGGAGTGGGCCATGCCCGAGAGCGTTCCGGTGCGTTGCCCGGCCTGCCGGCGCGCACACGTCTACACCGCGCCGGCGTATCCCTGTGCGTGCGGGGCACCGACCGCGCCCCGGCTGGATCCGGCGGCCGAACCGGCCGTGGCGGCGCACCGCGCCTGGGACGACGAGTGGGTCACGCTGCCGTGCGCCGCCTGCGGGCGCCTGGGCCACTGGCCCCACCCGGAACTGGGCTGCCCGTGCGGCACGGTCCTGCGCATCCCCGTGACGGGGGCGCGGGCGGCGGAGCCGACGGCGGGGGCACGGGGGCCGGCCGGCGCATGGGGATCACCGGGGACGCGGGAACCGGCCGGCCCCCAGGCCCCGGCGGGCCCACAGGGACCCGCCGGCCCGCCGGAACCCGTCGGCACGCACCGTCCCCCCTTCCGGCCCCGCACCATCCGTACCGCCCGGGACGCCGTCACCACCGCCGCGCTCTACCTCCGCTGGCTCGGCTACCGGGACATCCGCCGGGCGGACCAACGGCCGCCGAACGGCATCGGACTCGCGGCCCACGGGCTGCTCGCCCAGGTGGACCCGACCGTGCGGCCGGCCGGGCCGAGGGACGTGGAGTGCCTGTGGCTGACGGCGATGACCGAGTCCGCCGCGTGCGTGTACTTCTCCCTCGCCGGCTACACCGACGCCGCCCGGTCCGGCGCGGACGCCCTCGCCGTCCCGCTGTTCGTGCTCGACCTCGCGGGCGTCCCGCAGCCGGTGAACGCCCCCGCCGACACCCTGCACACCACGGGCGCCCCGGGACGGGGAACGAGGGCCCGGGACGAACCGGCCTGACCTCCCCTTCGCGTGGCGGCGCCGGGAGCTCCCGCCCGACGCTCCCCGGGCCGAGCGCGCCGCCGACCGTGCGCTCGCCCGGGGACCGCCGTGGAACATTCACCGCCTGCTCGTTCCCCGCCGTTTCACACCCGGGATCACACCGCGTACGTGTCCCGCAGCTCCACCTTGCGGACCTTCCCGGACACCGTCATCGGGAAGGTGTCGAGGAGCTGGAGCCTGCTGGGGACCTTGTAGTGCGCGAGCCGCCCCGCGCAGAAGTCCCGCAGTTCCTCCAGGGTGAGCGGGTCGGCGGGGTCGCTCGGGATGACACAGGCGAGGACCTCCTCGCCGTACCGCTCGTGCGGCACCCCGACGACCTGGACGTCCCGGATCTTCGGGTGGGCGTACAGGAACTCCTCGATCTCGCGCGGGTAGATGTTCTCGCCGCCCCGGATGATCATGTCCTTGAGCCGGCCGACGATCTCGACGTACCCGTCCTCGCGCATCAGCGCCAGGTCCCCGGTGTGCATCCAGCGGCCCGCGTCGATGGCCTCGGCCGTCTTCTCCGGCTCGTTCCAGTAGCCGAGCATCACGCTGTAGCCGCGCGTGCACAACTCTCCCGCCGCGCCCCGCGGTTGGGTGACCCCGGTGGCCGGGTCGACGACCTTCACCTCCAGGTGGGGCAGGACCCGGCCGACGGTGGCGGTGCGGTGCTCCAGGTCGTCCTCGATCCGTGTCTGCAACGACACCGGGGACGTCTCCGTCATGCCGTAGCAGATGGAGACCTGCTCCATGTGCATCTCGGCCACCACCCGCTTCATCACCTCCACCGGGCACGGGGAGCCCGCCATGATGCCGGTGCGCAGGCTGGAGAGGTCGTAGGAGGCGAAGTCGGGGAGGTTCAGCTCCGCGATGAACATCGTCGGGACGCCGTACAGCGACGTGCACCGCTCCCGCTGCACCGCCTCCAGCGTGGCCGCCGGGTCGAAGGACCGCGCCGGTATGACCACGCAGGCGCCGTGCGAGGTGGCCGCCAGATTGCCCATGACCATGCCGAAGCAGTGGTAGAAGGGCACCGGGACGCAGATGCGGTCCTGCTCGCTGTAGGCGATCGACTCGCCCACGAAGTACCCGTTGTTGAGGATGTTGTGGTGGGAGAGGGTGGCGCCCTTCGGGAAGCCGGTCGTGCCCGAGGTGTACTGGATGTTGATGGGGTCGTCGCAGGACAGCTCCGCGTACGGCACCTCGGGCGTCGCCCGCCGCAGCAGTTCGTCCCAGCTCGGGTCGCCGATGTACACGATCTCGCGCAGCTCGGGGCAGTCGCCCCGCACCTGTTCGGCCATCGCCCGGTAGTCGCTCGTCCGGTGGCCGAGGGAGGCCACCAGCAGCGAGACACCCGACTGCCTGAGGACGTACTCGGCCTCGTGGGTGCGGTAGGCCGGGTTGATGTTGACCATGATGGCGCCGATGCGTGCGGTGGCGTACTGCACCAGCACCCACTCCGGGCAGTTGACCGCCCAGATGCCCACCCGGTCGCCCTTGGTGATCCCACCGGCCGCCAGGGCCCGGGCCAGCTCCTCGACGGCCGCGCCGAACTCGGCGTACGTCCAGCGCCGCCCGGACGGCACGTCGACCAGGGCCTCGCGGTCCGGCCAGGTCGCCACGGCCCGGTCCAGGTTGGCGCCGATGGTGTCGCCGAGCAGGACGGTGGGACTCGTCCCGTGCGTGTACGACAACCGCGCGGTCACCGGAAGTCCTCCTCGCGGTACTCGCACTCCGAGCCGGCCGCCGTGGCCTCGCGCAGTTCGATCCGGCGGATCTTGCCGGAGACGGTCTTGGGCAGCGCGCCGAACTCCAGCCGGCGGATGCGCTTGTACGGCGCGAGCACGTCGCGGGAGTGCTCGAAGATGACCTTGGCGGTGTCCGGGCCGGGCTGCCAGCCCTCGGCGAGGACGACGTACGCCTTGGGCACCGCGAGCCGCAGCTCGTCCGGGGCGGGGACGACGGCCGCCTCGGCCACCGCCTCGTGCTCCAGCAGGGCGCTCTCCAGCTCGAACGGACTCACCTTGTAGTCGGATGCCTTGAAGACGTCGTCGCTGCGCCCGATGTAGGTGAGGTACCCCTCCGCGTCCCTGGTGGCGATGTCCCCGGTGCGGTAGTAGCCGCCCGCCATGGCCTCCGCCGTGCGGTCCGGGTCACCGTGGTAGCCGGTCATCAGGCCGACCGGGCGCGCGGCGAGGTCGAGCGCGATCTCGCCCTCGGTCGCGCCGGGCGCGCCGGAGACCGGATCCAGGAGCTCCACCCGGAAGCCGGGGCTGGGACGGCCCATGGAGCCGGTCTTCAGCTGCTGGCCGGGGCTGTTGGAGACCTGCACGGCCGTCTCGGTCTGCCCGAAGCCGTCCCGGACGGCCACCCCCCAGGCGCGCCGGACCTGCTCGATGACCTCGGGGTTGAGCGGCTCGCCGGCGGCCACGATCTCGCGGGGCGGGGTGCGCAGCTGCCCGAGGTCGGCCTGGATCAGCATCCGCCACACGGTCGGCGGCGCGCAGAACGTGGTCACGCCGGCCCGGTCCATCTCGGCCATCAGCCGGGCCGCGTCGAAGCGGGTGTAGTTGAAGACGAAGACGGTCGCCTCCGCGTTCCACGGCGCGAAGAGGTTGGACCAGGCGTGCTTGGCCCAGCCGGGCGAGGAGATGTTCAGGTGGACGTCACCGGGCTTGAGGCCGATCCAGTACATGGTGGCCAGGTGCCCGACCGGGTAGGAGGTGTGGGTGTGCTCGACCAGCTTGGGGCGGGCGGTCGTCCCGGAGGTGAAGTAGAGCATCAGCGGGTCGTCGGCCAGCGTCGGGCCGTCCGGGACGAAGTCGGCGGGGACCGCGTAGGCGTCCTCGTACGGCTCCCAGCCCTCCCGCGGCAGGCCGCCGACGGAGATCCGGGTGTAGGCGCCGGGCACGTCGGCGAACTTGGCGGTGTCCTCCGCCCGGACGACGACGTGCTTCACCCGCCCCCGCTCCACCCGGTCGGCGAGGTCGGCCGGGCCGAGCAGCGGGGTGGCCGGGATGACGACCGCGCGCAGCTTCATCGCGGCCAGCGCGGTCTCCCACAGCTCGGCCTGGTTGCCGAGCATGACGAGGACGCGGTCCTCGGCGGCGACCCCGCGCTCGCGCAGCCACCGGGCCACCCGGTTGGACCGTTCGGACAGCTCCGCGAAGGAGAGCCGGGTCTCGGTGCCGTCCTCCTCGACGATGTGCAGCGCGGTGCGGTCGTTGCCTTCGGCGATCTCGTCGAACCAGTCCAGCGCCCAGTTGAAGTGCTCGGGCCGGGGCCAGCGGAAGCCCTCGTAGGCGGTGGCGTAGTCCTCTCGGTGTTCCAGCAGGAAGTCTCGTGCCCTGCGGAACATCTCCGTCGCCGTCGTCATCGGTTCTCCTCCTATGCTCCGGACCATTGCCGGGCGGCTCTCTGGCATCGTCTAATCCGTGATGCGGGTCTCACTACCCCCGAACGGGGGTGTGGGCGGCCGAAAGGGCGAACGGGTGACGGCAGACGCGGTGGGGGCGGTGGAGATCGGTGGCGCGCTGGCACGGCTGCGGCGGGCGACGGGACTCCCGGTGGCCTTCGGCGGCCTGGTGGAGTCCGGCCGGCCGCAGGTCCGGATCAGCGAGCTGAGCGGCACGACCACGGCCGCGCTGCGCTCGCTCGCGGTGACCTCCGGCAGCGGGCTCGGCGGCAAGGCGGTGGCGCTGGCCCGGCCGTGCGCGGTGACCGACTACTCCAGCTCACGGCAGATCAGCCACGAGTACGACGTGCCGGTGGCCGCCGAGGGCATCCAGGCGGTGCTCGCCGTGCCGGTGGTGGTGCGGCGCCGGGTGCGCGGGGTGCTGTACGGCGCGCTGCGCTCGGCCCGGCCGCTCGGTGACCGCGCGCTGGGCGCGGCGGTGGCGGTGGCGCGGGACGTGGAGCAGACGCTGGTGGTGCGGGACGAGGCGCGGGAGCTGCTGGCGGCGGCCCGGCCCGAGCGGACCCGCACCGGTGAGAACGCCGTGTGGGAACAGGTGCGCGAGGCGCATGCCGCGCTGCGGGCGCTGGCCCCCCGGATCGCCGACCCGGAACTGCGGGCCGAACTGCTCGCCGCGTGCGGGCTGCTGACCACGCCGCCGCGAGCCGGGGGCGTGACCCTGGCGCCACGCGAGGTGGACGTGCTGTCCTGGGTGGCGGCGGGGGCCACCAACGCGGCGGTGGCCGAGCGGCTGGGCATCGGCCCGGAGACGGTCAAGGGATATCTGCGTTCGGCGATGCGGAAGCTGGGCGCGCACACGCGAGGGGAGGCGGTGACCGCGGCGCGCAGGGCGGGACTGCTGCCGTAGCCCGAAGCCGGTCGGGAAACCTGACGGTCATGAAACCTGTCGGTTAGGAAACCTGACCATTCATCCGGCGCCACTTTGAATTTCCCTCTGCTTGACCGTTTGTTATTTCCCTCACCAGGGCTTCCGTCTGAATTTCAAGGATCGTTGCCTAGAATTTGGTCCGGACACGACACACGAGGGGAGCGGTGACCGTGCGACGGGACTTCCAGGAGCCTGCAAGGTGCCGCCCCGACCTGGTCATCGGCCGCGAGGAGCTGTTCGCCGGCGCCCGTGAGCAACTCGCCTCCGGGGGCAGTGTGCTGCTCCACGGCCCCGCCGGAATAGGGAAATCCACCGTCCTGCGGTCATTGGCCGAGGATTACGGCGCCACCGCGCGCACGGTCTTGCGCTGCTCGGCGACCGAGTCCGAATCCCACCTCCCCTTCCTCGCCCTGGCCGACCTCCTCGGCCTGGTCCTCGACGAGGTCTCCCCGCGGCTGCCCGCCGCCCAGCGCACCGCCCTGGAGTCGGCGCTCACCGGCCGCGGCGAGTCCAGCCTCCAGCGGGACGGACTCGCCCTGCGCCTGGCCGTGCTCTCCGCGCTGCGCGCCCTCGCCGCCCACGGCCCCGTCCTGGTCGTCGCCGACGACCTCCAGTGGCTGGACCCGGCCAGCGCCGAACTCCTCGGCTTCGCCGCCCGGCGCCTGGAGGGCACCCCGGTGCAACTGCTGTGCGCGGTCCGCACGGAGGGCCGGCAGAGCCAGGAGTACGACCGCCATCTGCGCGCCTGTCCGCCGGGCACCCGCGCGGTCCGGCTGGGCCCGCTCTCCCGCACCCAGGTCGCCGAGCTGCTCGACCACCGCGGCCACGGCTGCCTGTCCCGCTCCACGGTCCGCGAGATCCACCGCACCAGCGGCGGCAACCCGCTCTTCGCCCTGGAGCTGGGCCGCGCCCTCGCCGACAGCCCCACCCCGCCCCGGCCGGGCGAGCCGCTGCCCGTGCCGACCTCGCTGCGCGCCCTGGTGCTCAGCCGGCTGGACATGCTCTCGGTGGAGGCCCGCCGCACCCTGCTGGTGGCCAGCGCCGGCGCCCGCCCCACCCCGGCCCTGCTGCGCGCGGCCGGCCGGGAGAACGCCGAGGCCGAGTGCGCCCAGGCCGCCGAACTCGGGCTGCTGGCCACCGAACCGGACGCCCCGGCCGTACGGTTCGCGCACCCGCTGATATCCGCCGCGCTGTACGCGGAGGCGCCCGCCCACGAACGGCGGGCCGCGCACGCGGCGCTGTCCACCGCCGCCTCCGACCCGATCGAACGGGCCCGGCACCTGGCCCTGGCCACCACCGGCACCGACCCGGAGGTCGCCGCCCGGCTCGCCGAGGCCGCCGCCCTCGCCCGGGACCGCGGAGCGCCCTCGGTCGCCGCCCAGCTGGGGCTGCTCGCCGCCCGGCACACCCCCGCCGACGGCGCCCCCGGCCCGCAGGAGCGCCGGCTGACGGCCGCCGAGGACGCGATCACCGCCGGCGAGGTCGACCTGGCCCGGGACATCGCCCGGGAGGTGCTCGCCCGGGCGGCCGTGCCCGCCGACCGGGTGCGGGCCTGGATGATCGTCATCGACACCGCCGGCCACACCATGGCCGAGGTCGACGCCGTCTTCCCGCAGGCCCTCGCCGACGCCGGCGACGACCCCCGGCTGCTCGCGCTGGTCCACTACCAGCTGGCCTGGCGGGCGCTCATCGTGGAGGGTGACTTCACCGAGGCCCGCGAGGCCGCCGCGCACGCCGCCGAGCTGGCCGCCCGCGGCGAGGACCGCCGCACCGAGCTGCTCTCCCTCGCCTTCCAGGCGCAGACCGAGACCCTGATGGGCCATCCGGAGGCGCCCCGCACCATCAAGCGGGCCCTGAAGGAGCCCCAGGACCCCCGGGTGGCGTGGCATCACAACGGCGCGGGCAGCGCCCGGTTCCGCTGGCTGGTCATGGGCGACCAGTTGGCCGAGGCCCGGACCGCCGTCACCGCGCTGCTGCGCGAGGTGCGCCGGCGCGGCTCGGTGGAGAGCGAGGTGCACTTCCTGCGCGGCCTCGCCGAGACCGAGCTGCGCGCCGGGCACTGCGGACGCGCCCTGGAACTGGCCCGCGACAGCCTGCGGCTCGCCCGGGACTCCGGGATCGGCGAGACCGCCTCGGCGATGCTCACCTCGCTCGCCGAGGCCTCCGGCGGCGATGTGGACCGCGCCCTGGCCCTCGCCCGGGAGGCGGTGGAGCACGCCGAGGAGGACGGCGACCAGATGTACCTGTCCCGCGCGCTGGGCGCACTCGGGTACGCCCAGCTGGTGGCCGGGGACCCGGCGGGCACCGTGCGCTCGCTGCGCCGGGTGCGCACCCTGGAGCTGGGCCTCGGCATCACCGACCCGGCCCGGGGCCGCTGGCACGGCGACCTCGCCGAGGCACTCGTCCGGACCGGTGAAGCGGCCGAGGCGCAGGACGTCATCGACGTCAGCCGGGAACACGCGCTGCGGCTCGGCCGGGAGAGCGTCCTCGCCGTGCTCGACCGGTCCGAGGCGCTGGTGCGCGCCGCCCGGGGCGACCTGGAGGCCGCGCTCGCCCAGCTGACGTCCGCTCAGGACCGGCTCGGCAAGCTCGGCTACGGCCTGGAGGAGGCACGGGCGGCGTTCGCGCTGGCCCGGCTGCGGGGCGGCCCACGGCCCGGACCGGCGGTGTTCGACGAGGCCACCCGGATGTTCCGGCGCTGCCGGGCGCTGCCCTGGCTGCGCCAAGTGGACGAATCCCCGGCCACCGCCGAACCGGAACCGGCGCCGGCCGTGCCTCAGGCGCCGGCCGTGCTGCACGCGCTGGCCGCGATGGAGCGTCAGGTCGCCGCGCTCGTCATGGAGGGCGCCACCAACCGGGAGATCGCGGCCCGGCTGTTCATCAGCGTGAAGACGGTGGAGGCGACCCTGACGCGGGTCTACCGCAAGCTGGGGATCCGTTCGCGGGTGGACATCGTCCGATTGGCGGCAGGTCACCGCGCGCCCTGAGCGGTGCTCTTGTTAACTGAACCGGACCGAGGGTTTTCCCTCACCCAACCCCCTAGGGGGTTCCCTCATTGGGAGCCAAGGGTTCCGGGTCCTAGCGTAATGGGCGTGCCGCTCGCCCGGGCACATGGGGGTCGGTCCCGCGACCCCCATGCAAACCCCCCACACAGACCCGCGCGACCCCCCACCGGTGCAACCCCACTGAGGAGACTCATGTTCGGGCTCACACGTGCAAGAAAGACCGCCGCGACCGTGGTGGCCACCGCCGCCGCAGCGGCGTCCGCGCTGCTCGCCTCCCCCACGGCGAGCGCCGCCCCTCAGCCCATCGTCGGCGGTACGACCACCACGACGACCGCGTACCCGTTCATGATGCAGATCACGGACGCGTCCCAGAACCAGTTCTGCGGCGGCACCCTGGTGGCGCCCAAGAAGGTGGTGACGGCCGCGCACTGCATGGTCGGCGAGACCACGAGCAGCGTCCGCGTGGTCGGCGGCCGGACCTACCTCAACGGCACCAACGGCACGGTGAGCCGGGTCAGCGGCATCTGGATCAACCCGGACTACACGGACGCCACCAACGGCGACGACGTGGCCGTGCTGACCCTCTCGACGTCGATGCCGTACACCACGGCGAAATACGTCTCCTCCTCCCAGACGAGCGTGTACGCGGCCGGCACCACCGCCCGCATCCTCGGCTGGGGGACCACCTCGGAGAACGGCGGCTCCTCCAACCAGCTGCGGACCGCGACCGTCCCGGTCGTGTCCGACTCCGGCTGCCGCTCCTCCTACGGTTCGGACTTCGTCCAGTCCGACATGGTTTGCGCCGGATACACGTCCGGCGGCGTGGACACCTGCCAGGGCGACAGCGGCGGTCCCCTGCTCATCGGGGGCGTCCTGGCAGGGATCACTTCCTGGGGCGAGGGGTGCGCGGAGGCCGGTTACCCGGGTGTCTACACCCGGCTGACCACCTTCTCGGACCTGGTGACCGCTCAGGTCGGCTCGTGACCCGGAAGACTTCCCGAGCACCCCTCGGGTGACGGCCGGGGGGCGTTGCGGGCCACCACGAGCGGCCCGCAACGCCCCCTCTCCACTGCCGGCCGCGGTGCGCGGGCGGCACGACGCGGGTCCGGTCGGCGTGGGAGAGCGGGAGGTTGTCGAACTCGGGCAGGAAGCGGGGCGGTGCGGGGGTGGCCGGATCGGGACGCGGGGGGTCGGGGAGGTCGAAGAGTTCGACGCCGTCCGGGTCACGGAAGGTCAGCAACCGGGGGGCAGGCGTTCGAAGGCGGGCCCCAGGCGGGTGAGTCCGGCCCAGGTCCGCATGTCCCGCACGGAGGCGGGGCCGAAGACGGCGAGATGACGCAGGACCACGGCGTCCGGCGCGGGGGCGGGTTCGGCGGGACGGCCCGGCCGGCGCTCGGCGGTGGTGCGGGCGACCTGGCCGCTCCCGCCCCACAGACCGCGCGGGGTCACCTGGACGAGCGGGAGCGTGCGGCGGGCCGCGACTGCGAGGGCCCGCGGGTCGGCGTCCGGCCACTCGGCGCCGAGCACCCCGCGCAACCGGGCCGTGGTCCGCGGCCCGGCCTCCACCAGTTCCCGGGCGACGGCCGCGAGCCGGTCCGGGTCGACACCGGTCAGTCCCGTGCGGAAGGTGCCCAGCTCGCGGTCGCGGGCCGGCTGGACGAAGGGCCGCGGGGCGCGGCAGTCGCCGGCGGTGTGGGTGTGGATCGCGGAGCGCGGCGTGACGACACGGGCCACGTCCCGGCCGGCCATGAGCGCGGACAGCCGCTCCGGCGCGAAACCGCGCGCGGACCGGCTCAGCAGGAGCCGCCGGGCGAGGGTGGCGCGGTTCAGCGCACGGACGTCCATGACCGGCGCGCTTCCCGGACCGCTCCGGACACCGCTGTGCTTCCCGCTGCTCCGGGTCATGGCCGCACGCTGACGCCCCTCGCGGACAACGCCTGTCCGCGATGCCCGGCGGTTGTCGCTCCGCCGTCGCCTGTGGTGTCGTACCCGGAGATCAAGGACTCTGCGGGAGGAGCGGACATGGGCGAGGCGTTGGTGCTGGGCGGCGGGGGTGTCGGTGGGATCGCCTGGACCACCGGAGTGCTGACGGGGCTCGCCGAGGCCGGGCGGGACGTGACCGGCGCCGGTCTGCTCGTGGGGACCTCCGCCGGGTCCACCGTGGCGGCGCAGGTGGGCAGCGGGCTGGATCTGGAAGAGCTGTACGCCCGGCAGGTGGATCCCGCCCGGCAGGCCGCCGAGATCATGGCCGAGATGGACCTGGAGAAGTTCGCGGCGGAGATCGGCGCGGACATGGAATCGGCCGCGTCCATGACGGAGTTGCGGCGCGCGGTCGGGCGGCGGGCCCTGGACGCGCGGACGGTCTCCGAGGCGGAGCGCCGCGCGGTGATCGAGTCCCGGCTGCCGTCCCACGGGTGGCCGGAGCGCGCGTTGAAGATCGTCGCGGTGGACGCGGAGAGCGGTGAGCCGCGGATCTTCGACCGGGCCTCGGGCGTGCCGCTGGTCGACGCGGTCGCCGCGAGCTGCGCCGTGCCGGGCGTGTGGCCGCCGGTGACGATCGGCGGGCGCCGGTACGTGGACGGCGGGGTGCGGTCCGTCGCCAACGCCGACCTCGCCACCGGTGCCGACCGGGTGCTGGTGCTGGTGCCGCTGGGCGCCGCCGAGCCCTTCCCCAGCGAACGGCCGCTGGAGCGGTCCGTGGCGGAGCTGCGCGCGGGGGGTGCCGAGGTCGTGGTCGTCGCGCCCGACGAGGCGTCCGCCAAGGCGATCGGCGACGACGCCCTCGACCCGGCCACCCGCGGCCCGGCCGCCGAGGCGGGCCGCGTCCAGGGCCGCGCGCTCACGCTGCCCTGGACGCGGGACTGACCGGGCCCGTACGCCGGCGGGTTCACGGGGCACGGCCGCGGGCCGAGGGCGGCCTGCCCGTACGCCGCCGGGGCGTGACGCGCGGTCGTGCCCTGACGGCGCCCCGCCGCGCGGCGGCCGTTGACGCCGTTGACGGCGTACGGGCGCACACCGACGGCTTCACGGCGTGCGCCCGCATCCGCCACAGCCGTGGCCGCGCGCCGGCCGTTCACGGCGCGCGGTCGCACACCGACGGCAGCCAGGTCAGGCCCGGGGTGCGGCCGAGGGTGTCCAGGGAGTGCAGGAGGTCGTCCAAGTGGCCGGGGTGGGCGAGGAATTCGATCGCCGCCTCGGCGAACGCGTCCCGTACCGCGGGCGGCATCGCGTCGGAGGCGTCGAAGCAGTGCACGGCCCGCCGGTCGCGGAGGGTGAGCGCCAGGGAGCGGCGCCAGTCCGGGTCGGTGCCGCCGGCGGGCGGGACGCCGGTGTGGACGGAGAACCCGGACTGCTGGGCGCTCCAGGCGCGTTGGGCGTCGGCGGAGGCGAGGTACCGGATCAGCTTCCTGGCCGCCGGGGTGGCGTGCAGCAGGGCGACCAGGTCCCCGGAGACCTCCCACGCGCGGTTGGCGGGGGCGCCGAGGAGCAGCCGGGCGGAGGGGTCGTAACGGCCGTCGGCGTCCTTCCAGGCGTGCTGGCGGCCCCGGATGAACGACGCCTGGTGCTCCAGCGTGCAGCCCCGCGGGCTCGCGGTGACCGGTCGTGACGCCGCCTCGTACGGCGTCTTCAGGGCCCGCCGGACGAGGTCCGGGTCGCCTCCCGCGCCGACCAGGTCACGCCAGGTGGTCCAGGCCGTCCTGACCTGCTTCGATCTCCAGGGCAGCGCGCCGCGTGCCCACTGCTCGTAGACGCCCGGACCGTACCGTTGCAGCAGGATGTCCTCGATCCAGTCGGTGCCGGGCCAGCCGCTGGTGGCACCCGAGCCCATGCCGACGCACCACGCGGCCGGCCGGTGCGCCGCCTGCTGCCGCTCCTGCTCCCCGACGCCGGCCGGGTACCAGACGATGCTCTTCAGGTCGGCCTTCAGGGGGAACCAGTACACGTGCCCGTCCGCGAGCGGCATGGCCCAGGACGGGCCGAAGTGCGCCTGGTCCACCAGGTCTTCCAGCGGCAGCAGGTGCTTCTGCCGGGCGTACTCGGCGAGTTCGCCGGGGCCGGTGAGCACCACGACATCGGGCGGCGTCCCGGCCTCGACGTCGGCGCCGAGCACCTGGCTCTCGGCGTTGCTGCCCTGGTAGTCGACATGGATGCGGTACTTCCGCTCGAACGGCTCGACGACCGCCTTCCGGAAGTTGTCCTCGTCCTCGCCGGTCCAGTTGGCCAGCAGGGTGACGGTCGGCTCCTGCCCGAGGGCGCGTACGCCCACCATGACGGCCGCCGCCAGCAGGGCCAGGCAGCTCGCGACCACCGTGACGATGCGGACCGGGCGGCGGGAGGGGCGGGACCGGGTGCCGGGGGCGGCCGTCGCGGAGCCGCCGGGGCGCGCGTTCACCGGGGCCTGAACCGGTAGTCGTCGATGTGCCGCCGCAGGCCCGTCTCGGCCAGTGCCATCAGCAGGACGCCTCCTATCAGGATCCACACCGCCGCCGACGCGCGGAAGCCGGTGTGCGCCAGATACGAGGCGGTGTCCCGCCCCGCGACGGGTATCAGCCGCCCGGGCAGCGGGCTGTCGAGCAGCTGCCGGGTGTCCGCCATCCCCCGCTGGGTCCATACGGTGAACACCACGGCGGTGGCGACACCGGCCGCCGACAATGCCAGGGCGGCCAGGAGCCGGCGGTTGTACCGGCGCCGGAAGCGGCGGCGCAGGAAGAGCTGGGTCTCCAGCAGCGCGGCGCAGAGGGCGAGGGCCAGCAGCAGGGTGATGCTCCAGGCGAGCCACAGCAGCGGGCCGAACGAGGTCTGCCGGTGCACGGCCGCCCGCTGCTGCCGTTGCAGCGCCTTCAGGCGGTCCTGTATGCCCGTGCCCTTCTCCGTCAGGATGCTGGTGGCATAGCTGCGGTAGGCCTCGCGCAACAGGCTGCCGTCCGGCTGGAGCTGGGACTTCTGGACCTTGACCGCGTAGACCGTGATCAGCCCGGCGATCGTCTGGAGGGCCTGCCGGCCCGCCGGGCCGCCCACGTCGTCGTCCGCGGCGGCGGCCGACAGGCTCTGCGCGGCGACCGAGATCTGCTTCTGGAAGTCGCTGGTCGGGGCGGGTGCGCCGGCGTCCCGTTCGGCCTGGCCGAGCGCGTACAGCGCGGTGTCCAGGGACAGGACGGCCGGGGCGCTGGAGGTGCGCAGCGGGTTCGCGTCCCCGTGCACGCCCTGGTACGACACGAACAGCGACAGCGCGAGCAGGGCCGACAGGGCCAGCAGCAGGCGGTGGCGGACGGTCAGGTCGTGGGCGGTCGTGCTGCCGCCGTCCGCCGGGCGCGGCCCGGTACCGGGGAGCCGGACCCACGGGCGGGCGAGGCGGCGCGGCGCCCCGCCGAGGGCGCGGCGGTCGGCGGGGCGGGCCCGTGCGGGGCGTGGGCTGGGCGGGGCCGCCGGCTGCGCGCCGGTCGCGGAGCCGGTGCCGGGTGTCGTCCCCCTGCCGTTGGTCATGCGGGCGCCCCTCTCAGCGGCCGGCCGCACCTGCCGCCGCAGTAGACGGAGTCGGCCGGACCGAGCCACTCGCAGCCCGGACACTCGACGAGTCCGTCGGGGCGGACGGGGAGGGACGGACCGGCGGAACCGGGCGGGACGGCTCCCCGAGGCGCACCGGAGCCCGGTGGGGTGCCGGAACCCGGTGGGGTCCCGGCGCCCTCGGCGCTCCGTGCGGCGGCACCGCCCTCCGCCGAGCCCTCCGCCGAGCCCACCGACGGCTGTTCCGGTGGCGTCGTCAGGGCGCTGGAGAGGATCAGGTGCTGCCAGTCGACGTCCTTCAGCCCGGTCCGGACCCGGCCGGTGCCCGGCGCCGCCTCGATCAGCCGGAGCGCGCCGAGCAGGTGGGTGTCGCCCAGTTCGGCGGCCAGCGCGAGCGCGCGGGTGAGTTCCCGGTCCGCGGTGTCACGGCCGTCCGTGCCGCGCAGCCAGGCCCGGTAGGCACCGGCGACGGCGGCGCTCGCCTGCTGGTACAGCTCGTGCCGGCGGACCCCGGGATGCTGCCGGGAGGCGTCCAGCGGGTTGTCGGTCCAGCGCACCAGGACGGGCTGCGGCGCGGGCAGCCGTACCGGCCGGCCGAAGTCGGGTACGTCGATCTCCACGGCGGCGAGCTGGAGGTCCTCGCCGGTCTCGCGGCCGGTCGGGTCGGCGGTCAGGACGACCTGGAAGTGCCGTACCTCGTCGCCCCAGGCGCGGGTGACGTACTCCGCGCCGCGCCCGCCGGAGCCGGCCGGGACGGGCGGCAGTTCCTGTTCGCTCGGCACGACCTGCTTGACCTGACGGATCACCGTGCCCGGGGTGGGGGTGAGCCGGATGCGCAGCTCGGGTACCGCCGTGCCGAGCAGTCCGGCCACCAACTCCTCGTAGGCGGCGGTCAGTTCGGACTCGGCGCGGACGGCGCGGGCGCGGCCGTGCAGCCGCCGGGTGATGCGCAGCAGCAGGTCGGCGTCCCAGTCCTCGCCGATGCCCCAGGCGTCGCAGACGAACCGTCCCTCGCAGGCGTCGAGCGCGGTCTCCAGGGACATGGCGGCCCGGTGGTCGTGCTCGTTGCGCCCGTCGGTGAGCAGCAGGACGTGTTTCACGGGGGCGGGGTGGTCCTTCAGCAGCCACCGGGCGAGGTCGAGCCAGGTGCCGATGGCGGTGCCGCCGTCCGCGTCCAGGATGCGTACGGCGCGTTCGGCGGCCTCGCGTTCGCCGGGACCGGCGACGGCGAGCACCGCGCTGCCGGCTCCGGGGTGGACGAGGGTGGCGTCGAACCGTCCGGAGAGCACGGCGAACGCGGTGCCGTCGGGCAGCATCCGGACCGCCGCGACGGTGGCGTCCTTGGCCGCGTGCAGTTTGGCGGCGGGGTGGAGCATCGAGCGGGAGGTGTCGACGATCAGCACCTCGGCGAGCGCGGGCCCGGTACCGGGCACGGGCGCGCCGGGGTGTCCCGGGCGGCCCCGGCTCCTGACCCCGATCTCCAGGATGGCGTGCATCTCCGGGTCGCGGTGCCGCCCGGCGGGGTCCGGCGCGACCGGCAGTTCCTTCTGCTGGCCGACCGCGAGCGTCACCTCGGTCTCCTCGGCCACGGTCATCGCTGCCTCTTCCCAAGTGGTCCAGAAGGTCGTCCCCTGCGGGCGTCGGGCTCCCGGAGGGCCGTGCGGGGTTCAGAACGTGGTCATCGGCCGGACCGCGTGGGCCAGGTCGAGGAGCCGGCCGTGTTCGCCGGCGGTGCGGGCCTGGGCGGCCAGTTGCCGGAACGAGTGCTCCAGCCGGGTGCGCAGGCCGTCCTCGTCCCCGGGTCCGAGGAGCTCCCCGGCGGGGAAGTCCGGGCCCCAGCCCTGGGCCGGCCGGCCGTGCAGGGCGTTCTCGCGGACCTCCGCGACCAGCCGGGCCCGGGACTCACCGGCCGCCGCGCCGCCGTCCAGGCGCAGTTCGGGCAGCCGCCGGACGGCGTCCCGCAGGCCGGCCGGGGTGGGCGGGTCGCCGTGCAGGACGCCGGCGCGGACGCGGACGGCCGCGATGCGGGCGGCGTCGTGGTGCCGGGAGGTGGCGGGCACCTCGTCGAGGACGTGGACGGCGGCGTCCCGGTCGCCGCCGGCCAGGTGGCCGCGGGCCAGGCCGAACGCGGCGGCGGTGTGCGCGGAGTCCCGTTTCCAGACGGCTTCGTAGTACCGCATGGCCCGCGTGGGACGCCCACGGCCCGCGGGCCGGGAGCCGGTGTGTTCGGCGCAGTAGCCGAGGGCGAGCTTGGGCACGTACTCGCCGGGCAGGGCCCGGTAGACGGCGTCGAAGCGGGCACCGGCCGGCTCCACCTCGCCCTTGCTGAGGTGCAGTACGCCGTGGTGCCAGGCGATGCGCCAGTCATGGGCGGCGCGTTCGCCGAGCTGGGTCTCGGCCTCGGCGAGCCAGCTCTCCGCCGCCTGCTGCTCGCCCTTCCTGAGGTAGGCGCGGCACAGCCACAGCGCGGTCTCGGGGGTGCCGAGGCGGGATTCGCGCGGCCACTGCCGGGCGACCCGGTCGGGGGCGTCGGGCGGGAAGGTGTCCAGGAGCAGGGCGGCGCCGTCGTCGGGGTCGGGCAGCGGCTCGGGCAGTGCGCCGGCCACCTCGGCGGCGGGGGGCGGGGAGGCGTCCAGGCCGGCGGGCCGCTCGCCGGGGCGGGTGGTCCAGTGGTCCAGGGCGGGGATGGCGCCGAGTCCGGCGTCGAGGCTGGCGCCGGTCGCGCGGAACCGGGTGGAGCTCTCCGGCAGCTGCTCGCCGAACTGGAGCGAGCGGAACTCACGGAGGACTTCCCACAGTTGGCGGGACATCTCGGCGGCGGAGCGGAAGCGGGCGCGGGGTTCGGCGTGGGTGGCGCGGGCGATGAGGCGGCGGAAGGAGTCGGGGGCGAGGCCGCGGGCGGGTTCGGTGTTCCGGGCCAGGGCCTGGAGGGTCATGCCGACGGTGTAGAGGTCGCTGTCGACGTGCCAGCCGCGCCGGTCGATCTCCTCCTGGGGCGGGGCGTAGCCGGCCGTGTGGACGTAGGCGGAGGTGCGGTCGCCGATGGCGCGGACGGCGCCGAGGTCGATGACCTTGAGCGCCCGCCCGAAGTGGATGACGTTGGCGGGCTTCATGTCGCAGTAGAGCAGCCCGCGTTCGTGCATGTACTGGAGGGCGCCGAGGATCTTGCAGCCGTAGGTGAGGACGTGGTCGAGCCGGGGGCGGCCGTGGAAGATCCGCTCGACGTCGTCGGCGTCGAAGAGCTGTTGCAGGGAGCGTCCGCCGATGTAGTCCATGACCAGGTAGCCGGTGGGCGGGCGGCCGGGGGCCCGGTGTTCGGCGTAGGTGATGATGCGGACGATGTCGGGGTGGTGCAGGTCGGTCAGGGAGCGGCGCTCCTCGACGGCGGTGCGGCGGGCGAGGGCGTCGTGGACGTTGATCTGGCCCTTGAGGACGACCCGGTGGCCGGCGGCGCGGGTGTCCTCGGCGAGGTACACCCAGCCGAGGCCGCCGTGGGCGAGGCAGCCGAGAACCTGGTAGTGGTCGGCGACGATGTCGCCCCGGGTGAGCTGCGGCCGGAAGGAGTAGGGCGTGCCGCAGCGGGGGCACCGGCCGGTGTCGCGGGCGGGCTGGCCGCCGTAGCCGATGCCGATGGTCATGGTGCAGCCGTTCGCGCCGCAGCGGCGGCCCCCGGTGGGCGGTCGCGGGTCCTCGACGAGGACGTCGTCGGGGACGGGGACCTCGGGCAGGACGACCAGTCCGTGCTGGTCGAGTTCGCCGGTGCCGGCGACGGCGTGCACGGCCGCCGGGCCGGGGGGCTCGGGCTCCTCGGCGGCGCCGGCCGGGGGCCGGGCCGGCGGTTCGGCGTGCCGGTGGCCGCAGGTGTCGCAGTAGCCGGTGCCCATGATGCGGCCCGCGCAGCCGGGCCGGACGCACGAGGTCAC
This sequence comes from Streptomyces olivaceoviridis, assembly GCF_014650115.1. GTDB lineage: Bacteria > Actinomycetota > Actinomycetes > Streptomycetales > Streptomycetaceae > Streptomyces > Streptomyces olivaceoviridis. The sequence continues at coordinate 134,079 of NZ_BMUI01000002.1, forward strand.
GAGGCGCCCTCCTCACCGGGTGGGGTGGCGGAGCAGAAGCCGACGAACCGCTCGACGGCGGCCTCGGCCCGCTCGATGTCGCAGGGGGTCTGCCGCAGCAGCGAGACGGCCTGTTCGTAGAGCCGGTACGCCGCCACGACCCGGTCGCCCTGCGCGGCGGCCCGCTGCCGGCACAGCGGCCACTCGGCGCCGACGCGGCCGAGGAGTTCCTCGCGGCGGCGCAGCCGGGTGTCGAGCAGGTCGACGGCCTTCTCCAGGCGGCGCCGGCGGCGGCCGACGGCGTCCTCGAAGGTGAACAGCAGTCCGGCGCGCGCGGGTGCGCGTTCCTGTTCGGGGGCGTGGTCGATCCAGGCTCGCAGCATGCGGCTGCGCCGGACGCCGGCCTCGGCCCGGTCGAGGAGCGGCCGGGTGCCGGGCGGGGGCAGGACGCGGTCCCGGCGGGTGTCGAGCGCGGGCCCCAACGCGTCGGTGATGCGGTCGAGTTCGGTGTGCAGACGGGCCCAGCGTTCGCGCAGCGGCCGGTGCACGAGGAACTCGGCCGCCTGCTCGGCGCGTTCCGCCTGGTCTCGGAAGACCAGCAGCAGGCGTGCGCCCTGCCGGGCGAGCCGGTCCAGCAGACCGAGCAGCGCGTCGGGTTCGGCGGCCTCGTCGACGGAGACCAGGACGGCGGCGAGCGGGAGGCGCAGCGTGCCGAGCCGTTCGGGCCGGGGGTCGTCGCGGATGCCGAGGCGTTCGGCGATCCGGTCCATGACCTCCGCGGCCGTCAGTCCCTTGACGTCCAGGGCGAGGTCGTGGGCGCCGGCGGGGGGTACGGTCTCGGGCGGGTCGTGGCTGACGGCGCTGGTGTTGCGGTGGGTGCGCAGTTCGCGGTCGGCGAGGGTGACGGCGCGTTGCAGGGTCCAGGCGCGGTCGCCGCGCGCGGGGACGACGGTGACGAGCACCGGCCAGCCCTCGCCGCGGAACCAGGAGGCGAGTTCGCCGGCGAACGGGACGTCGAGCCGGCCGGCGCCCGCTCCGGTGCCGGTGCGCAGCCGGGGGTCGACGGCCTCGGCGCCGTCGGTCCAGGCGGCGACCTGCGGCAGATGGCTGAGGATGGTCTCGGTGGGGCTCATGTAGCTGAAGGCGGAGCGCGGGCCGTCGTCCACGCTCAGGACGATGCCGATGACCTGGTCGGTGGCGTGGTCGACGACGCCTCCGCCGCTGAAGCCGTGGTCGGCGAGTTCTTCGGGGGTGAGCGGGCGCAGTTGCACCTGGCTGTCCCGGCCGCGCGCGGCGACCAGGGTGGCGCCGTGCCAGCGCCCGCCGTCGTCGCCGCGCGGGAAGCCGTACATGCTGACGGGGCCGTGGGGGGCGGCGAGCCGGTAGAGCCGCGTGGTGTGCTCGGCGGGCAGTGGTGCGTCCAGGCGCAGCAGGGCGAGGTCGCCGCTGCGGTCGCCGAAGGTGTCCTCGCTCTGCGGTACGTGTTCGTCCGGGCGGACGGTGGCGGTCACGGCGGCCAGGCCGGGCACGCCGACCAGGCGGACGGTGTAGCGGTGGCCGGGACCGACGACGTGCGCGGCGGTGAGGACCCGCTCGGGGGCGAGCAGCACGCCCGCGCCCAGGACCCGGCCGTCCGGTGTCTCGATGCGCGCGATCCAGGACGGTGTCCGTAAGCGCGATGCGACGACTCGCTCCCCCGTGCGCGTCATGGTCCTGAGGTTACTCCGCGTACCCGCCCGGTACTACTGGTGTGCACGGGGTCGTCGCGGAAGCGGTACGACCGGGCTCGAACGTGTGTACTATACACGCGGTGTATAGTCCTCGGCATGCCTCTGACGACCGACACGATCTCGACGCCGACGCACGCGACCACCGACGCGCCCAGGAAGACGCGCGGAACGGGCCGGAGGTTGCGTGGCTGGGCGCTCGCGTCCGCCGCCGCCTGCCTGACGCTCGCCCTGTCCGGCTGCGCCCAGGTCGACACGACCGCCCCGAGCACCGCCCGCGCCGAGGCGGCGCACGGGGCACCGGCCCGGTTCGGGACCGTCGACTGCCGCCAGGCCAAGTGCATCGCGCTCACCTTCGACGCGGGCCCCAGCGAGAACTCGGCGCGGCTGCTCGACATCCTGAAGGAGAAGAAGGTCCCGGCCACCTTCTTCCTCCTCGGCAAGCGGCACATCGAGAAGTACCCGGAACTGGTCAAGCGGATGGCGGCGGAGGGCCACGAGGTCGCGAGCCACACCTGGGACCACAAGATCCTCACCCGGATACCGGACCAGGAGGTACGTGAGGAGCTGAACCGGCCCAACGAGGCGATCGAGCGCCTCACCGGGCGCAAGCCGACGCTGATGCGCCCGCCGCAGGGCCGCACCGACGCCACCGTGCACGAGATCTGCAAGGAGCTGGGCCTGGCGGAGGTGCTGTGGAGCGTGACCGCCAAGGACTACACCACCGACGACTCGGCGCTCATCACCAAGCGGGTCCTCGACCAGTCGTCCCGGGACGGGATCATCCTGCTGCACGACATCTACCCCGGGACCGTGCCGGCCGTGCCCGGCATCATCGACGCGCTGAAGGCGCGGGGCTACGTCTTCGTGACGGTCCCCCAGCTGCTGGCACCCGGCAAGGCCGAGCCCGGCAAGGTGTACCGCCCGTAGCCCCCGCCCCGGCTCAGAACACCACCGACCAGCCCTCGCGGGAGGCCTGTTCGGCGGTGTAGGAGACGCCGTGCACCTTCAGGCCGGCCGCGTCGAGGAGCGTGATCTCGCCGCCCTGGTTGCCGAGCGGTGCCTCGGCGGTGAGCGGCACGGTGAGGCAGTCGCCGGGCGCGAGCGGGGCCGTGGCCGGGACCGGCGAGCCGTGGCCGAGGCGGCTGACGATCCGCCAGCCGGTGAGATCGGCGGGCTCCGGCGAGGCGTTGAGGAGGGTCACGGTCTCCGTCTCGGGAGCGGGGCCCTTCGGGTTGACCCTCGCCGCGATGATCATCACGGGCTGTGCGCCGGTCGTGGGCCGGGTGCCGTCGACGTCCTCCAGGGTGTGCCCGGTGGTGTCGTCGGTGTGCCAGGACTGGCTCTGGAAGGCCAGGAAGATGCCGACCCAGCGGGACTGCGCGGGGAAGCGCAGCAGGAGTCCGCCGTCCTGCCACACCCCGTCGTCGCCCTTGAAGCGCCGGCTGTTGCCCTGGTTCATGTGGACGTCGTGCACGCCGTTGCCGGGCAGGAAGCCGAACACCTTGTCCTTGACGGCGGGTTCGGGGCCGAAGCGGGAGCCGAAGACGTACGCCCGCGCCTGCGGGTCCGCCACCGCGCGCTGTACGTAGTGGTCGAGGAGGTCGGCGAGGTCGTTGTCCGGTCCCTCGACGTCCGGTGGGAGCGTGCGCATCCCGGCCGGGTCGAAGAGGTTGCCGCGCACGAAGTCGAGGGTCGGGCCGCCGGGGCCGGCCGGCAGGGTGTTCCAGCCGCCGGGCAGGCCCTCCAGGGCGGCGGTCAGCGGGTGCCGGAAGTCGTCGGCGACCAGGTAGAGCAGTTCGGAAGGGTGCTCCTGGGAGAGCACGTTGACCGCGGCGCGGTAGTGCGTGCCGTGGTCGTCCGTCAGGTGGATCTGGTAGTGCGGTGTCTCCCGCGCGCCCTCACGCCGTGTCTCGACGGCGCGGGCGATCAGGACGCCGTAGTTCTTCACCGGCATGACGATCAACTCCCCCGTACGACGGGTCGCTTGCCCGGCCCGTGGCAGGAAGCGTAGAAGCAGGATCCCCGTGGCGCCGCCCCGCGCACCCACTGTTCCAGAATACGACTCCCCCAGGACACCTGCTACGCGAGCGGCACGGCGCGGCGGGTGAACGCGCAGGTGACCGGCGTCCCTTGCCTACGATCGTGCCGTGCCCACCTTCTCCTTCGAACGCACGGTCCCGCTCCCGCCCGACGAGGCGTGGCGCCGGCTCACGGACTGGCCGCGCCACGCCGACGCGGTCCCGCTGACCCGGGTCAGAGTGCTCACGCCCCCGCCGACCCGCGAGGGCACGCGCTTCGTGGCCCGGTCGGGGTTCGGCCCGCTCGCCGTCGACGACGTGATGGAGGTGACGGTGTGGCGCCCGCCGGCCGACGACGCCCCCGGCCTGTGCCGCCTGGAGAAGCGCGGCCGGCTCGTCCTCGGCTGGGCGGAGATCGAGGTCCGCCCGGGGCCCGGGGACCGCAGCCGCGTGGTGTGGCGGGAGGACCTGGGCGTCCGCTTCCTCCCCCGGGCCTTCGACGGCCCGGTGAAGTCGGCGTCCCTCCTGCTCTTCGGCCGGGCGGCGGACCGTCTGCTGACGCGGGGGTGAGCCGGGACGGGTGCGTCCGCGCGCCCTCAGTCCCCCTGGCCCGTCAGGGCCACCGTCACGCCCAGGCCGATCATCGTCAGGCCGCCCGTTCCGCCGACCGCGGACAGGCGGCGGGGCGAGCGGGCGAACCAGTCGCGGGCGGCCGAGGCGGCCAGGCCCCAGACGGCGTCGGAGACCACCGCGATGGCGTTGAAGACGAGCCCGAGCAGCAGCATCTGCGCGGGCACGTGACCCTGCTCGCGGTCCACGAACTGGGGCAGTACGGCGGCGAAGAAGACCATCGTCTTGGGGTTGGCCACGCCGACCGCGAAGCCCTCCCCCAGGGTGCGCAGGCCGCCGCGCGCCGGGCCGGACTCCGCGACCGCGGCCCGCAGCGAGCCACGCCGCCGCCACGCCTTGACGCCGAGGTGCACGAGGTACGCGGCGCCCGCGAGCTTCAGCGCGGTGAAGACGAGGACCGAGCGCTCGACGACCGACCCGACGCCGAACGCCACCGCGACGACGAGCAGGTACGCGCCGAGCGTGTTGCCGACGACGGTGGTCAGCGCGGCCCGGCGGCCGTGGGCCAGGGCCCGCCCGATCACGAACAGCACACTGGGGCCGGGGACGATGACGAGCAGCAAGGAGAGGACGGCGAAGGCCGCCAGACGGTCGGGGGACACCATGCCGTCATGCGACACAGGGCCGACGGCGGCCGGCAAACGCTTTTCAGGCCACCGACCCGATCCGCCCCGCCGGCCGCGTGGCCGTGTCGTGGTGGATGGGGGTGTGCGCGCCGGTCAGCGACACCCCGCTGCCCCCGCGCCGGCCCGCGACGATCTCCGCCGCGATGGACAGCGCCGTCTCCTCCGGTGTGCGGGCGCCGAGGTCCAGGCCGATCGGGGAGCGCAGCCGGGCCAGCTCCAGCTCGGTGACGCCGACCGCGCGCAGCCGCTCGGCACGGTCGAGGTGGGTGCGGCGGGAGCCCATCGCGCCGACGTAGGCGACCGGCAGCCGCAGCGCCAGCTTCAGCAGCGGTACGTCGAACTTGGCGTCGTGGGTGAGGACGCACAGGACGCTGCGGCCGTCGACCTCGGTGCGCTCCAGGTACCTGTGGGGCCACTCGACGACGATCTCGTCGGCCTCGGGGAAGCGGGCGCGGGTGGCGAACACCGGGCGGGCGTCGCACACGGTGACGTGGTAGCCGAGGAACTTCGCGATCCGGACCAGCGCCGACGCGAAGTCGATCGCGCCGAAGACGATCATCCGGGGTGCGGGGACGGAGGACTCGACCAGGACCGTGAGCGGGGCGCCGCAGCGCGAGCCCTGTTCGCCGATCTCCAGGGTGCCGGTGCGACCCGCGTCCAGGAAGGCTCCGGCCTCGGCGGCGACCGTGCGGTCCAGCTCGGGGTGGGCGCCGAAGCCGCCGTCGTACGACCCGTCGGGCCGGACCAGCAGGGCCCGGCCGCGCAGTTCCGCCGGGCCGTCGGCGATCCGCGCGACCGCCGCCGCCTCCCCTCGGGCGGCGGCGGCCAGCGCTGCCGCGAGCACCGGCCGGGCGGGACCGTCCGCCCGGACCGGTGTGACGAGGATGTCGATCACGCCGCCACAGGTCAGGCCGACGGCGAAGGCGTCCTCGTCGCTGTACCCGAAGCGTTCGAGGACGGTGTGGCCGTCCGCCAGCGCCTGTCGGCACAGCTCGTACACGGCGCCCTCCACGCACCCGCCGGAGACCGAGCCGATCGCCGTGCCGTCGGTGTCCACCGCGAGCGCGGCGCCGGGCCGGCGCGGGGCGCTGCCGCCGACGGCCACCACGGTGGCGACGGCGAAGTCACGGCCCTGCTCGGCCCACCGGTCCAGCTCCTCGGCGATGTCCAGCATCTGTCGGTCTCCTTGAACGGGGTCGCGGGGATCAGGGTGGCTAGTGCACGCCGAGCCACGCTTCGATGGGATGGAGGGCGAAGTAGACCAGGAAGACGGCCGTCAGGCCCCACATGAAGGCGCCGGTCTCGCGGGCCTTGCCCTGGGCCGCCTTGATGGCGGTGTAGGAGATGACGCCCGCGGCGACACCGGTGGTGATGGTGTACGTGAACGGCATCAGGACGACGGTCAGGAAGACCGGGATCGCGGTCGCGCGGTCGGCCCAGTCCACGTGCCGGGCGTTCATCAGCATCATGGCGCCGATGACGACCAGCGCGGCGGACGCGACCTCCTGCGGCACGATCGCGGTGACCGGGGTGAAGAACAGGCAGGCCGCGAAGAACAGGCCGGTGACGACGGAGGCGAGACCCGTGCGGGCTCCCTCGCCGACGCCCGTCGCCGACTCGATGAACACGGTCTGGCCGGAGCCGCCCGCCACACCGCCGATCGCACCGCCGGCGCCGTCGATGAACAGTGCCTTGGACAGGCCCGGCATCCGGCCCTTGTCGTCGGCCAGTCCGGCCTCGGTGCCGACGCCGATGATGGTGGCCATCGCGTCGAAGAAGCCGGCGAGCACCAGGGTGAAAACGATCATGCCGATCGTCATCGCGCCGACCTCGCCCCAGCCGCCGAACGCGACGTGCCCGAAGAGCGAGAAGTCGGGCGGGGAGACGGCACTGCCGTGCAGTTCGGGGGCGCCGCCCGCCCACTGCCCCGCGTCGATGACACCGAGGCCGCTCAGGACGGCGGCGACGACCGTGCCGGAGACGATGCCGATGAGGATGGCGCCGGGGACGTTCCGGGCCTGGAGCATGAAGATCAGCAGCAGGGTTCCGGCGAAGAGCAGCACCGGCCAGCCGGCGAGTTCGCCGGCGGGGCCGAGGGCGAGCGGGGTGGCCTTGCCCTGGTGCACGAAGCCGGACTTGTAGAAGCCGATGAGGGCGATGAACAGGCCGATGCCCATGGTGATGCCGTGTTTGAGCGCGAGCGGGATCGCGTTCATGATCATCTCGCGCAGGCCGGTGACGACCAGCAGCATGATGACCACGCCGTACACCACGCACATGCCCATGGCCTGCGGCCAGGTCATGGCGGGGGCGACCTGCGAGGACAGGACGCCGGAGACGGAGAGGCCGGCGGCGAGGGCGAGCGGCGCCTTGCCGACGAGACCCATCAGCAGCGTGGTGAAGGCCGCCGCGAACGCGGTCGCGGTGATCAGCGCCTTCTGGCCGAGCGTGTCCCCGGCCGCGTCCTTGCCGGACAGGATGAGGGGGTTGAGCAGGAGGATGTAGGACATCGCCATGAAGGTGGTGATGCCGCCGCGCACCTCACGCGCGACCGTGGATCCTCTTCCGGATATGTGGAAGTACCGGTCGAGCCAGGACCGCCCGGCCGGGACGAGGCTGCCTTCGCCCGCGTCCTCGGCGGCGGTCCCGGGCTCCACTGACTGCTGGGCCATGGGCCAACTCCCAAGGTTCATAGGTGCACCCGTGCGGCGCCTTGTCCGGGCACGGGATTTGGGAATGGACGACCCGGGGGACGGCCCGAGACGAACAGGGGGGCCGGGGGGACGAGGCCCCCCGGAAGATCACCGGCTGGATCCGGCGAAGGGTCACGTTCCGGTCAGGTGCTCGGGCCGCACCGGCGTGCGGTTGAGCTCCAGCCCGGTCGCGTCCCGGATCGCCGCGAGGACGGCCGGGGTGGACGACAGGGTCGGGGCCTCGCCGATGCCGCGCAGCCCGTACGGGGCGTGTTCGTCGGCGAGTTCGAGCACGTCGACCGGGATGGTCGGCGTGTCGAGGATGGTGGGGATCAGGTAGTCCGTGAAGGAGGGGTTCTTGACCTTCGCGGTCTTCGGGTCCACGACGATCTCCTCCATCACGGCCACGCCCAGGCCCTGGGTCGTACCGCCCTGGATCTGGCCGATGACGGAGAGCGGGTTGAGCGCCTTGCCGACGTCCTGGGCGCAGGCCAGTTCGATGACCTTGACCAAGCCGAGTTCGGTGTCGACCTCGACGACCGCGCGGTGGGCGGCGAAGGAGTACTGGACGTGTCCGTTGCCCTGACCGGTGCGCAGGTCGAAGGGCTCGGTCGGCCGGTGCCGCCACTCCTCCTCGACCTCCACGGCCTCGTCCTCCAGGACGTCGGCCAGGTCGGCGAGGACCTCCCCGCCGTCGGTGACGACCTTGCCGCCCTCCAGCAGCAGCTCCGCCGTGGCCCAGGCGGGGTGGTAGGAGCCGAACTTGCGCCGGCCGATCTCCAGGACCCGCTCGCGGACCAGCTCGCAGGCGTATCTGACGGCTCCGCCGGTGACGTACGTCTGCCGGGATGCCGAGGTCGAGCCGGCCGAGCCCACCTGGGTGTCCGCCGGGTGGATCGTCACCTGTGCGACGCCCAGCTCGGTGCGGGCGATCTGCGCGTGGACGGTGACTCCGCCCTGGCCGACCTCCGCCATCGCGGTGTGCACGGTGGCGACGGGCTCGCCGCCCACGACCTCCATGCGCACCTTGGCGGTGGAGTAGTCGTCGAAGCCCTCGGAGAAGCCGACGTTCTTGATGCCGACCGCGTAGCCGACTCCCCGTACGACGCCCTCGCCGTGCGTGGTGTTGGACAGGCCGCCGGGCAGCTGCCGTACGTCGGCGCCCTCGCTGGACTCCCACTGGCGCTCCGGCGGCATGGGCATCGCCTTGACGCGGCGCAGGAGTTCGGCGACCGGCGCCGGGGAGTCGACGGGCTGCCCGGTCGGCATGACGGTGCCCTGCTCCATGGCGTTGAGCTGCCGGAACTCCACCGGGTCCAGGCCCAGTTCCTTCGCCAGCTTGTCCATCTGCGCCTCGTAGGCGAAGCACGCCTGGACCGCGCCGAAGCCGCGCATGGCGCCGCAGGGCGGGTTGTTGGTGTAGAGGGCGATGGCCTCGATGTCGACGTCGTCGACCACGTACGGGCCGACGCTCAGCGAGGCGGCGTTGCCGACGACCGCCGGGGAGGCGGAGGCGTAGGCGCCGCCGTCCAGGACGATCCGGCACTTCATGTGGGTCAGCTTGCCGTCGCGGGTGGCCCCGTGCTCGTAGTGGAGCTTGGCCGGGTGGCGGTGGACGTGCCCGAAGAAGGACTCGAACCGGTTGTAGACGATCTTCACCGGCTTGCCGGTGCGCAGCGCCAGCAGGCAGGCGTGGATCTGCATCGACAGGTCCTCGCGTCCGCCGAACGCGCCGCCGACGCCGGCCAGCGTCATGCGCACCTTCTCCTCGGGCAGGCCGAGGACGGGCGCCATCTGGCGCAGGTCGGAGTGGAGCCACTGAGTGGCGATGTAGAGGTGGACGCCGCCGTCCTCCTCGGGCACGGCGAGGCCGGACTCGGGGCCGAGGAAGGCCTGGTCCTGCATGCCGAAGGTGTACTCGCCCGTCACGATCACGTCCGCGCGCCCGCGTGCCTCCGCCACGTTGCCGCGGACGATCGGCTGGCGGTGCACGATGTTCGGGTGCGGCACGTGCCCGGCGTGGTGGTCGTCGCGGTTCTCGTGGACGAGGATCGCGTCCGGGGCGGTCGCGGAGGCCTCGTCGGTGATGACGGGCAGCTCCTTGTAGTCCACCTTGATCTTGGCCGCGGCCCGGCGGGCCGTCTCCGGGTGGTCGGCGGCGACGATCGCGACCGGCTCACCGTGGTGGCGCACCTTGCCGTGCGCGAGGACCGGGGTGTCCTGGATCTCCAGGCCGTAGTTCCGCACCTCGGTGGGCAGGTCGTCGTACGTCATGACGGCGTACACGCCCGGCATGGCGAGGGCTTCGGAGGTGTCGATGGAGACGATCTCGGCGTGCGCGACGGTGGAGCGCAGGATCTGGCCCCACAGCATGTCCTCGTGCCACATGTCGGACGAGTACGCGAACTCTCCGGTGACCTTGAGGGTGCCGTCCGGGCGGAGCGTGGACTCCCCGATGCCGCCCTTGGTCTGCGAGCCCTGGGTGATCTTGGTGGGTGCACCGTTGGCCGGCATGCTCAGACCCCCTCGGACTGCCGTGCGGCCGCCAGGCGGACCGCGTCCATGATCTTCTCGTAGCCCGTGCAGCGGCACAGGTTGCCCGACAGCGCCTCACGGATGTCGGCGTCGGTCGGGTTCGGGTTGCGTTCCAGCATCTCGTCGGCGGCGACGAGCAGGCCCGGGGTGCAGAAGCCGCACTGGACGGCGCCGGCGTCGATGAACGCCTGCTGGACGGGGCTCAGTCCGGCGCCCTCGCCGGTCTGGGAGTCGGCTCCCTTGGCCTGCCATCCCTTGGCCTCGTCCAGGCTCGTGCCACCGCGGGCACCCGTCCCGCTGGAGCGCTGCCGGGCGTAGTCCGCCAGCCCCTCGACGGTCACGACGTCCCGGCCCTCGACCTGGCCGGCCGCGACCAGGCAGGAACACACGGGCACGCCGTCGAGGCGGACCGTGCAGGAACCGCACTCGCCCTGCTCGCAGGCGTTCTTGGAGCCCGGCAGGCCGAGCCGCTCGCGCAGCACGTACAGCAGGGACTCACCCTCCCAGACGTCGTCGGCCTCCTGCGGACGTCCGTTGACGGTGAAGTTGACGCGCATCACGCAGCTCCCTCGGTGGCGCGGCGGGCGCCGCGGTACGACTCCCAGGTCCAGGTCAGGGTCCGGCGGGCCATCACGCCGACCGCGTGCCGGCGGTAGCTCGCGGTGCCCCGGACGTCGTCGATCGGGTTGCAGGCGGCGGAGCACAGGTCCGCGAACCGCTTGGCGACCGACGGGGTGATGATCTTCCCGTTGTCCCAGAAGCCGCCCTCCTCCAGGGCCGCGTTCAGGAACTCCTCGGCGGTCTTCGCCCGCACCGGGGTGGGCGCGGCCGAGCCGATGCCGGTGCGCACGGTCCGGGTCCGCGGGTGCAGGGCGAGCCCGAAGGCGCACACGGCGATCACCATGGCGTTGCGGGTGCCGACCTTCGAGTACTGCTGCGGGCCGTCGGCCTTCTTGACGCGCACCGCCCGGATCAGCTCGTCGGGCTGGAGCGCGTTGCGCTTGACGCCCGTGTAGAACGCGTCGATCGGGATGAGGCGGGTGCCCCGGGCCGCCGACGCCACCTCGACCTCGGCGCCGGCCGCGAGGAGGGCGGGGTGGGCGTCGCCGGCGGGCGAGGCCGTGCCGAGGTTGCCGCCGACGCCGCCGCGGTTGCGGATCTGCGGGGAGGCGACCGTGTGCGAGGCGAGCGCGAGGCCCGGCAGCTCGGCACGGAGGTTCTCCATGATCGCGGTGTACGGGACGGAGGCACCCAGCCGTACGGCGTCCTCGCCGACCTCCCACTCGTAGAGGTCGCCGACGCGGTTCAGGTCGAGGAGGTACTCGGGCCGGCGGTGATCGAAGTTGATCTCGACCATCACATCGGTGCCACCCGCAATCGGCACAGCGGTGGGGTGCTCGGCCTTCGCGGCGAGCGCCTCCTCCCAGCTGGCGGGGCGAAGGAAGTCCATGACCGGCTCTCTTCTTCGTCTCAGTGCTCTTGAGGTCCTACAGATTGAGCCAATCCGTGTGCGGCGGGCCCGGCTCGTTCATGTGCTGTTAACGCGGAGCGGACTCAGTACACCGCCCTGTGCTCCGACGGGGTCAGTCACCGAAACCATGAAGGAGTTCGCTGGCCAGCACGAGCATCTTGTAGATTCGTATGAACGGAGGTCATCGCTCACCTCTCCGTTTTCCCGGGGAAACACGGGTGACGGCACGGCGACCCCGGACTCCGGCCGGTGCGGCCCCTCACCGGACCACTTCCCGGCACTCCTCCAAGATTCATCGTAGGTTTCGAGACACAGAACGGCGGCGACGAGATGCGGCTGCGCGCACTGCTGGACACCGATGCGCTGGGCCTGCGGCTGCTCGGCGGCGAGGACGAGCTGGACCGTGCGGTGCGCGGGGTCATGACCACCGACCTGCGCGACCCGAGCCGCTACCTCTCCGGCGGTGAGCTGGTGCTCACCGGGCTGGCCTGGCGCCGGGACGCCGCCGACTCCGAGCCCTTCGTCCGCATCCTGGTGCAGGCCGGGGTGGCCGCCCTCGCGGCCGGCGAGGCCGAGCTGGGCGATGTGCCGGACGACCTGGTGCTGGCCTGCGCGAAGCACCGGCTGCCGCTGTTCGCCGTGCACGAGTCGGTGGCGTTCGCGACGATCACCGAGCACGTGGTCCGGCAGGTCTCCGGGGAGCGCGCCGGGGACCTGGCGGCCGTCGTGGACCGGCACCGCCGGATGATGACCTCGGGCCCGGCCGGCGGCGGCCCGGACGTCGTCCTGGACCTGCTCGGCTCCGATCTCGACCTGCGCGCCTGGGTGCTCTCCCCCACCGGCCGGATGATCGCCGGCTCCAAGGTGGCGGGCCCGGCGCTGCCCGCCGAGACCTGCGCCCGGCTCGCCGCCGAGCACCTGGCGGCCACCCGCACCGGCCGCCGCGGCCCGCACCGCGTCCACGTGCACGGCACCGCCTACTCCCTCTTCCCGGTCCGCTCCTCAGGCCGCTCCCCGCAGGCCGCCCGCGATGTCCGCGAGACGGTCCTGTCGGACTGGCTGCTGGCCGTCGAGGCGGACGCCGGCGACTGGCCCGGTGAGCGCCTGGACCTGCTCCAGGGCGTGACCCAGCTGATCGCCGTCGAGCGGGACCGCCGGGACGCGGCCCGCACGGTCCGCCGCCGGCTCGCCCAGGAGGTGCTGGAGCTGGTGCAGACGGGCGCCGCGCCCGCCGAGATCGCCGCCCGCCTCAGGGTGGCGGCCCCGGTGCTGCTCCCCGGGCTCGGGGCGGCCCCGCACTGGCAGGTCGTGGTGGCCCGGGTGGAGTGGGAGGACGGCGAGGTCGAGGGCGGCCCGGTCGCCCAGTCGCTGCTGGAGGAGGTGCTGGTCGACCCGCTGGCCACCGGCCCCGAGCCCGCGGACCGCATCGCCGTCGCGCACACCGGCGACGAGGCCGTCGCCCTGGTCCCGCTGCCCGCGGTCGCCTCCGAGCACGACGGCTCGGAGACCGGCCTGCTCGCCGAGGCCCTGCTGCGGGCGGTGCGCGAGCCGCTGTCGGCGGGCCTGGACGACGACGGACGGCTCACCCTCGGGGTCAGCGCGGCCGTGCACTCGGCGGAGGGCCTGCGCGGCGCCCTGGAGGAGGCCCGGCACGCCCGCCGGGTCGCCGCCGCCCGCTCCGGCCGGGTCTGCGCGGCCGGCCACCAGGAGCTGGCGTCGCACGTCCTGCTGCTCCCGTTCGTCCCGGACGACGTCCGGCGTGCCTTCACGGCCCGCCTGCTGGACCCGCTGAAGGACTACGACCGCCGGCACCGGGCCGAGCTGATCCCGACCCTGGAGGCGTTCCTCGACTCCGACGGCTCCTGGACGCGCTGCGCCACCCGCCTGCACCTGCACGTCAACACGCTGCGCTACCGGGTCGGCCGGATCGAGCAGTTGACGGGACGGGACCTGTCCCGCCTGGAGGACAAGCTGGACTTCTTCCTGGCCCTGCGCATGAGCTGAGGTCAGCGGGGGCGTGCCGGGGCCGGAACAGGTCACGGCCGCGCCCCACTACTTTGTGAAATCTTTCACCCACCCTCTTGGCCCGGCCCCGCGATTGGTGCTGGAATGCCGCCACCACTCAACAGCTCGATGGCGTGCTCGGGGAGGGCAACGTGGCGCATACCGCCATGTCTGGTAACGGAACCACCGGTGACGATCCGCTCCAGACCGCGGTATGGCGGTTGCGCAGCCGGGCCTGCTGGGCCGACGCGGCGGCCCTGCTGCCCGCCGACCGCCCCGCCCCGGCGTTGCAGCGGGCCGCCCTGCTGGCCGAACGGTGCCTGTACACCGAGGGGGGCTGGGAGGAGGCGGAGGACGCGCTGCGGACGGCGGAGGCGGTGGCGCACAGCGACGAGGAGCGGGGGGCCGCCGCGTGCGAGCGGGGCTACCTGGCGTACGCCGCCACGCTGCTCGGCGTGCGCGACCGGGCCGACGAGGCGCGGGCCGCGCTGGGCCGGGCGGCGGCGCTGATCCCGCCGGGGGCCGCGGGACGGGCCCTGCTGGACTTCCGGCGCGGGCTGGTGGCCCAGAACCTGGCCGGCGCCCCGCAGGCGGCCCGCGCCGCGTTCCGCCGGGCGCACGCGGGCGCCACGGCGAACGCCGACCCGTTGCTGCTGTCCTTCACCTGGCGCCACCTGGCGGGACTCGCGCTGCGGGACGGCGAGTTGACGGAGGCGCGGCACGGCTTCGCCGAATCCCTCCGCATCCGCGAGGAGCTGGGGTACCTGGTGGGCACGGCGCCCGCGCTGGTCTCCCTGGCCGACACGGAGGAGGAACCGGAGGCGTCCCGGCTGCGCGAGGAGGCCCGCCGCCTGTTCCGTTTGCTGGGGGGTGTACCGACGTGGCTGGCGCAACAGCTGGCACCGCCCACGCCGGGGGCGGCGACGGCGTAGGGGGGCGGGGGTTCGTCACCGGGTGCGGGCGCGTGGCTCGCCCGCGCGGTTCCCCGCGCTCTTCCGGGGCGTGTCGGCTGCACCCCCTCAAGGGGCGCGGGGAACTGCGCGACCGGCCACGACGTACCCGCGCCCGGCAGCCGGCCCGCACCCCGACGGCGGCACCCCGCGAAGGCTCAGCCCCCGCCCGCGAAATGCCCGCCCACCAGCCCCCGCACCCGCTCCACGTCGCCGGAGGCAAGGGCGTCCAGCAGGGCGAGATGCTCCGCCGCGTCGGCGACCAGCTCGGCCCGTCCCCGCCGCACCGGGGGCCACTGGGAGCGCCGGTGCAGGTCCTCGGCGATGCGGACCAGTTGCTCGTTGCCCGACAGGGCGAGCAGCGCCCGGTGGAAGGCCCGGTCGGACTCCGCGTACGTCGCCGGGCAGCCGGCGGCGGCCACCCGTACCGTCTCCTCCGCGACCGGCCTCAGCTCGGCCCACCGCTCGGCGGGCACCGTCCGCGCGAGCCGCAGCATCACCGGCACCTCGATGAGCGCGCGCACCTCCGCCAGCTCGGCCAGCTCCCGCGCGCCCCGCTCGACCACCCGGAAGCCACGGTTGGGCACGACCTCGACGGCGCCCTCCAGCGCGAGCTGCTGCATGGCCTCCCGTACCGGCGTGGCCGAGACGCCGAAGCGGTCCCCGAGCACCGGCGCCGAGTAGACCTCGCCCGGCTTCAGCTCGCCGGTGACCAGCGCCGTGCGCAGCGCGTCCAGGATCTGCCCGCGCACCGAGGAGCGCCGCACCGCGGCCCGCGGCTCCGGGACCGGCCGCTCGCCGTGGGTGTGCTCGCCCCGCGCCGTGCCCGGCACCGCGGCGTCCCGTTCCCGGCCCGGGCCGGCACCGTCGGCGGGCCGCTGCCACTGCTGCGCGGGCACCCGGGCGGCGGCCGGCGCGCCCGGGGAGCCCTGCACGCCCTGCTTCACGGCTCCTCCTGGCGGCTTGTCGGCACTTGGGGTCATTAACGACGGGTTGTCGCTTGTCCGTCAAGCACCTTAGGCGCACCGGGCGGCAGTTCAAATTCCGACAACTCCGGGTAAGGTAAGGCTTACCTGTTCAGCCCAGTCCGTGACCGCGGACGCGTCCAAGGACCGGTGGTCCCGCCATGCCCGCTGCGGCCTCGCCGCTCACCGCCGCGTACGACCGCCTCGCCACGGCCTTCCCGGGCCTGGCCGTGACCGAGCTGAGCCCGGACGACCCGGCTCCCGCGGGCGGGGACTGGACCGCCGCCGCCGGGCTCGCGGCGGGCGGCGCGGAGCTGGACGCCTTCCTCGCCCGGGACGCGGACCAGGTGGTGCGGGACTACGGCCGGCCGGCCCGCCCGGACGTCGTCGCGAGCTTCGGCCTGCACCGCTACGCCTGGCCGGCCTGCCTGCTGATCACCGTTCCGTGGTTCCTGCACCGCCGGGTGCCCCGGCTACCCGTGACACACGTCTGGTACGACCGCACGGCCGGCCGGATGGCCGTACGGCCCCCCATCTCCGTCGCCTGCCTGCCGGACGACCCCGCCGCCGCACTGCCCGGCACGGTCGTCGTACCGGACGAGGAGGCGCTGCGGGCCGAGGTGCGGGCGGCCGTGGCCGGACACCTGGAGCCGGTGCTCGGCGTCTTCGGGCCCCGGATGCGGCGGCGCGGGCGCGCGCTGTGGGGCATGGCGACCGACGAGGTCGCGGAGGGGCTGTGGTACGTCGCCCGGCTGTTCGGCGAGCGGGAGGAGGCGCGGGCCGTACGGGAGCTGGGGCTGCTGCTGCCGGGGGCGACCCCGCCGTACGCCGGTTCCGCCGGGTTCCGGACGCCGACCGGGCCGGACGGCTCACCGCTGCCCACCCGGGACCGGGTGAGCTGCTGCATGTTCTACACCGTCCGCCCGGAGGACGTCTGCGCCACCTGCCCGCGCACCTGCGACGGCGAGCGGATCGCCAAACCCACCGCGTCCGCAGCCGCTTGAGGGACCCTCAGGCACGGAGCACGCCGCAGGGTCCACTAAGATCACCGGCACAGGACCACCCACCCTCGGCCCGGTTCGCGGACAGGTGATTCACAACTCCCTCACCTGTCGCGGGAACTTTCCGAGGAACCACCCGTACGGGTAGTCTTATTCGAACTCAACTCCCGCCCCTCACGCGGCAGTTCGAGCAGAACGCCGTCCCTGGGCATTCCCTTGCACCTTATTGGCGGCCTCTTGCCCCGAAACCCCCTGAGGGCCCTCGGGAGTGGGCCACTATGGCGGGCGTTACGCCCTATCCCAATGCAAGGGACCCCTGATGAGACTGACCGACATATCGCTGAACTGGCTGCTTCCGGGCGCCGTACTGCTCCTGGGCGTGCTGGCGGCGGTGGCGGTGCTCGCGCGCGGCAAGCGCTCCTCCGGGGAGAACGCGAGCGCGGACGACTCGTGGGAGCGCAGCGAGGAGCGCCGCAGGCGCAAGGAGGCCATCTACGGCACGGCCTCCTACGTACTCCTGTTCTGCTGTGCGGCGGTGGCGGCTGCCCTGTCCTTCCACGGCCTCGTCGGCTTCGGTGAGCAGAACCTCGGGCTGACCGACGGCTGGCAGTACCTGGTGCCGTTCGGCCTGGACGGCGCGGCGATGTTCTGCTCCGTCCTCGCGGTCCGCGAGGCCAGCCACGGCGACGCGGCGCTCGGTTCCCGGATACTCGTCTGGCTGTTCGCCGCGGCGGCGGCCTGGTTCAACTGGGTGCACGCGCCCCGGGGCGCGGGGCACGCCGGTGCGCCGCAGTTCTTCTCCGGCATGTCGCTGTCGGCGGCCGTGCTGTTCGACCGGGCGTTGAAGCAGACCCGCCGGGCCGCGCTGCGCGAGCAGGGCCTGGTGCCGCGTCCGCTGCCGCAGATCCGGATCGTGCGCTGGGTGCGGGCGCCCCGCGAGACGTACAGGGCCTGGTCGCTGATGCTCCTGGAGGGCGTGCGCAGCCTCGACGAGGCCGTCGAGGAGGTCCGCGAGGACAAGCGGCAGAAGGAGGAGACCCGGCAGCGGCGGCGCGACCAGCAGCGTGTGGAGCGCGCCCAACTGAAGGCGATCAGCCGGGGCCACCGCGGCTTCGTCGGCCGGGGCGCCGGCCGGCAGGTAGAGGTGCAGGCCGTGGAGCGCGGCCCGGCTCCCGCGACCGCGGAGCCTGCCATATCGACCGCGGAACAACTGCCCGTCCGCGCACGGCCCTCCCTTCAGCGGGTCCCCAGTGGGAGTGAGCCGGTGACCGTCGACCTCACCGCCGAGGACGACACCATGGCCCTGCCGCGCCTGGACTCCCTGGAGCGCAAGCTGAAGGACCTGGAGCAGCAGTTCGGCTGACGGACCCCGCGGTGCGACCGCGGTACGGGACGGGGGCGTGACCACGCGGGTCACGCCCCCGTCCCGTCGCGCTGTGCCTCACGCCGCCTCGGCGCCGAGTTCGAACCACACCGACTTGCCCACCTCGTGCGGCCGTACGCCCCAGGCGTCGGCGAGGGACTGCACCAGCAGCAGGCCCCGGCCGTGGGTGTCGTCGTTCGTCTCCGGCGCGTGCGGCTCGGGTCTGCGGGCCACGAAGTCCCGCACTTCCACGCGCAGTCCGCCCGGGTCCACGACGGCCGTGAGCACGGCGTCGTCGTCGGTGTGGACGAGCGCGTTGGTGACGAGTTCGCTGGTGAGCAGTTCGGCTATCTCCGAGCGGCCCGGTTTGCCCCAGTGCCGCAGCAGTTCGCGCAGCTCCCGGCGGGCCTCCGGCACCGCCCTGAGGTCCGCCCGGCCCAGCTCGCGCCGCAGTTGCCGCGCGTGGTCGGTGATGGTGTCGGTCCGTTCCCCCGTTGTCGCCGAGAAGGCCCCTACCGTCACGGGACCGCCCCCTCGCGCCTGCCTCTTCATGACCCCCGCCCGCACGCCGCCGGTCCCTGCCCCTCCTGGTCGAACACGTTCACGGGGGGATGCTTGCCCAGTGGGCTCCCGGGCAGTCCTGGCGCATGCCCGATGACCGGTGGTTCAGCCATATCCGTGCCCCGCCCGGTCCGGCTGTCGGACACCGCGGCGGCCGGACCTCGCGCTCACCGGACGCCGCCGGACGCCACGGACGTCCCGGGACACCGGTCCGGCCGCGTCCGGCACCGGTTGACCTCGCATCGTCACGCCACGTGAAACTGGCCGAAATCACTCCCCTTAGGGCCGCGGTACGTTGCGCAGGTTGGAGCGGGCCATCTGGAGCATCCGGCCGACCCCGCCGTCCAGCACGATCTTGGAGGCGGACAGCGCGAACCCGGTGACCATCTCGGCGCTGATCTTCGGCGGGATGGACAGAGCGTTGGGGTCGGTGACGACGTCCACCAGGGCCGGCCCCTTGTGCCTGAAGGCGTCCTTGAGGGCCGCCGCGAGCTGCTTCGGCTTCTCCACGCGCACGCCGTACGCGCCGCAGGCCCGGGCGACGGCGGCGAAGTCGGGGTTGGTGTTGCCGGTGCCGTACGAGGGCAGTCCGGCGACCAGCATCTCCAGCTCGACCATGCCGAGGGAGGAGTTGTCGAACAGCACCACCTTGACCGGCAGGTCGTGCTGCACGAGGGTCAGGAAGTCCCCCATCAGCATGGAGAACCCGCCGTCCCCGGCCATGGCGACCACCTGCCGGCGCCGGTCGGTGAACTGGGCGCCGATCGCCATCGGCAGCGCGTTCGCCATCGACCCGTGCGAGAAGGAACCGATGATCCGACGGCGGCCGTTGGGCGAGACGTACCGGGCGGCCCAGACGTTGCACATCCCGGTGTCCACGGTGAACACGGCGTCTTCGTCGGCGACTTCGTCCAGTACGGCGGCCACGTACTCGGGGTGGATCGGGATGTGCTTGTCGACCTTCCGGGTGTACGCCTTGACCACGCCCTCCAGCGCGTCGGCGTGCCTCTTGAGCATCCGGTCGAGGAAGCGCCGGTCCGTCTTCTCCTTCACGCGCGGGATCAGGCACCGCAGCGTCTCGCGGGCATCGCCCCACACGGCCAGGTCGAGCCGCGAGCGGCGGCCGAGCACCTCGGGCCGCACGTCGATCTGCGCGATCCGCACGTCGTCCGGCAGGAACGCGTTGTACGGGAAGTCGGTGCCGACCAGGATCAGCAGATCGCACTCGTGGGTGGCCTCGTAGGCGGCGCCGTAGCCGAGCAGTCCGCTCATGCCGACGTCGTACGGGTTGTCGTACTGGATGAACTCCTTGCCGCGCAGCGCGTGCCCGACCGGCGACTTGATCTTCCCGGCGAACTCCATGACCTCGGCGTGGGCGCCGGCCGTGCCGCTGCCGCAGAACAGGGTGACCTTGCCGGCCGCGTCGATCATCTCCGCGAGCGCGTCGATCTCGGCGTCGCCCGGCCGCACGGTGGGCCGTGAGGTCACGAGCGCGCTCTGCGCCGCCTTCTCCGGGGCCGGTTCGGCGGCGATGTCGCCGGGCAGGGCCACCACGCTCACCCCGCTGCGGCCGACCGCGTGCTGGATGGCGGTCTGGAGCAGCCGGGGCATCTGCTTCGGGCTGGAGATCAGCTCGCAGTAGTGGCTGCACTCCTGGAACAGCCTCTCCGGGTGGGTCTCCTGGAAGTAGCCGAGGCCGATCTCGCTCGACGGGATGTGCGAGGCGAGGGCCAGCACCGGGGCCATCGAGCGGTGGGCGTCGTACAGGCCGTTGATCAGGTGCAGGTTGCCCGGGCCGCAGGAGCCGGCGCAGGCGGCCAGCTTCCCGGTGATCTGTGCCTCGGCGCCGGCCGCGAAGGCGGCGGTCTCCTCGTGGCGTACGTGGATCCAGTCGATGGCGGCGTTGCGCCGCACGGCGTCCACGACCGGGTTGAGGCTGTCGCCGACGACGCCGTACAGGCGCCGCACCCCGGCGCGGACGAGGATGTCGACGAACTGCTCGGCGACGTTCTGTTTGGCCATGGCGCGCGTCAGCCCCTTCGCTGTCCCGGGATACGGCCTTCCCGTTCCATCAATCCACAGGGACGGTGGTCACGCCTCCCACACGGCCGCCGCCGTACGGTCGTCGGCGTAGCCCTTCACCCGTACCTGGGCGTCGGCGAGGAAGGCGGCGAGACCCGGCGGGGTACGGCCCGACCAGCGACGGGCCAGGTAGGCGCAGAGGGCGGGCTCGTCGCGCAGCGGGCCGGCCAGGCCCGCCGTGCACATCACCAGCGCATCACCCGTGCGGGCTACCGAGGCCCGGAACCGGAACGGCTCGCGGGGCGGTTCCGGGGCCGGTACCGCGGGCTCGAACGGGCTCGGCGGGGCCGGGAGGCCGAGGTCCATCGTCAGCCGGTCGCCCTCGGGCGTCCGCTCCGGCGGCGCGCCGGGGCCGGCGACGGGTGCGCCGGTGCCGCCCTCCGGCGCGGCCTGCGGCTCGATGTCCTGCCAGGCGTCGCCCCGCAACCGGAACAGCCCGCCGTCCCCGACGCCGAAGAACACACGGGTACGGCAGTCCGGGTCGGCGGGCAGCAACAGACAGCGCAGGCTCGCCGTGTACTCCTCGGGGTCCAGGCCCTGTTCGGCGGCGCTCGCGCGGAGCTTGCCGAGACCGCGGTCGGTCAGCCGGTGCAGACCCGACTTCAGGTCGCCGCGCCGGGCCGCGCGGATGTCCGCCACGAGCCGCTGGTGGCTACGGCCCACGGCCCGCCCGATCCAGCGGCACGCCTCGGCCGCCGCCAGGTGCGCATCCGGCGCGGCCCGGGCCCCCGTGGCCATCGCGACCAGGACCAGCGCCTGTTCTCCCGCCCCGAACCGCGCGGTGAGCAGCGCGTCCCGGCGCGGCTCGCCCCGGTACCGGGCCGAGTCCCCGCGCAGCGACACGGCCCGCAGTGTGCAGGCGCCGTACCGGGCCCCGTCCAGCACGGTGTCCGCGACCAGTTCGCCGAGCCCGTCCGGCTCGGCGAGCGGGAGCGCGGTGGGCTCGGGGTCGTAGGTGGGGGGACCGGAACCGACGTAGTCGACGGAGGGCGGTGGAGTGCTCTCGGCGGGCGGGGCGGACGCGGCGGGGAGGGCGGGTTCTGGCGGTGGCGGCGGCGCGGTCCGCTGGGTCGGCACCGGCGCCTTCGCGGGAGCCGGTGGCGGCGCCGGCTCGGCTGCTCCGGGACGGACCGGTACCGCGTCAGCCGGTTCGGGATCCACCGGTCCGGGCTCCGCCGTGTCCGTCGGCCGTCCCCCCACCGCGTTCCGCGCCGAGGCGAAGCGGTCGTCCAGGGAATCGGGCGCTGCCGCGGGACCCGTGTCCGCGGTGGAGTCGTCGTACAGCTGCCCCCACCAGTCGTCGTCGTGACGGGCGGGGCTTCCCCCCTGCTGGCTCATGCCCTTCATTGTCCACCGCACGTGCGGTGGGAAAACGGGGCATCAGGAAAATTCGGCGCATCGCCCCCGTCGAACGGCGTGTCGAGTGAGCGGGTGAACTGCCGTACGAGCGGCGGCCGGTGGCCACCGGGCGGCCCCACCCCCCACGGGAGGACCGCCCGGCGGCGTCCGCACCCACCTTGGCAGAGTCCCCACCGGTACGGCGATGATGTCCGGCGGCGGGTTTGCGCCGTGGCCGGTTTCCGCCACGTCGTGCCGCTTCCGTCGGTTTGTGCACAGGGGAGGGACGCGGGGCGATGCTGGCAGCGATAGGGCTGGACGAGACGCACGAGGCGGCGTACCGGGCGCTGGTGTCCGTGGGCGCGGCCGACGTCACCGATCTGGCGCGGCGCCTGACGCTGGCCGAGCACGACACCGAGCGGGCGCTGCGCCGGCTGGAGCGGCAGGGTCTCGCGGCCCAGTCCTCGGCGTGGCCGGGCCGCTGGGTGGCGGCTCCGCCCGGGGTGGCGCTGGGCGCGCTGCTCACCCAGCAGCGGCACGAGCTGGAGAAGGCGGAGCTGGCGGCGGCGCTGCTCGCCGAGGAGTACCGGGCGGCGGCGGCCGAACCGGCGGTGCACGATCTGGTGGAGGTGGTGACCGGTGCCTCGGCGGTCGCGCAGCGCTTCCTCCAGCTCCAGCTGGGCGCGGCCGAGGAGGTGTGCGCGCTGGTGACCGGAAACCCGGTGGCCGTGTCCGGCACGGAGAACGACGCGGAGGAGCAGGCGGCCGGGCGCGGGGTGCGCTACCGGGTGGTGGTGGAGCGGGCGGTGCTGGACCTGCCGCACGGGCTCACCGAGCTGACGGCGGCGCTCGGCCGGGACGAGCGGGTGCGGGTGGTGGACCGGGTGCCGACGAAGCTGGTGGTGGCCGACCGGTCGCTCGCGATGGTGCCGCTGACGTCGAGGACGGCGGAGCCGGCCGCGCTGGTGGTGCACGCCAGCGGGCTGCTGGAGCTGCTCGCCGGGCTGTTCGAGTCGGTGTGGCGGGAGGCGCTGCCGTTGCGGCTCGGCGCCGCCGGGGTGACCGAGGGGGAGCCGGACGGCCCGGACGCCACCGATCTGGAGGTGCTGTCGCTGCTGCTGGCGGGGCTGACCGACGCGAGCGTGGCCAAGGCGCTCGACCTGGGCCTGCGGACGGTGCAGCGCCGGGTACGACGCCTGATGGAACTGGCCGGGGTGACGACCCGGCTCCAACTGGGCTGGCACGCCCGCGAGCGCGGCTGGGTGTCCCGCGGAGCCGGCGGCTGACCGCCGGTGCGCCGGTGCGGCCTCACCTGCCTGCCGGGCGCGGGCGCGGTGCCGTGCGGGTGACCGGCGCCGTGGCGTGGGCGCGGCCCGTCAGCTCGGACCCGAGCGGCTCCTGCGTCAGCACGCGGTGGACGGTGTCGGCCACCGCGGCCATGCCCGCGTCGTTGAAGTGCAGGTGGTCGCCGGGGTCGTAGGCGGGCAGGATGCGGCCGGGGTCGTCGGGGTCCCGGACGGTCGCGTCGGCGTCGGCGACCGCGTCGAAGGCGCCGCCGTCCCGGATGAAGGCGTTCACCCGCTGCCGTACCGCCTCGCCGGCGGCCGTCCAGGCGGGGTACCCGCCGTACGGGGTGAGGGTGACGCCGACGACCCGGACACCACGGGCGTGGGCGCGGGTCACCACGGTGCGGTAGGCGTCCGCGAAGGCGGCGGTGTCGTTCGCCTCCGGGGTGCCCTTGATGTCGTTGATGCCCTCGAAGACGACCAGGACCCGCACCCCGGCCCGGTCCAGCGCGTCCGCGTCCAGGCGGGCGAGGGCGCTCGGTCCGGCGCCGTCGAGCAGCAGGCGGTTGCCGGCGATGCCCGCGTTGAGGACGCCGAGCCGCCGCTCGCGCAGCCGCTGGGCGAGCCGGTCGGGCCAGCGGCGGTTGGTGTCGGGGGTGGAGCCGTTGCCGTCGGTGAGCGAGTCCCCGAACGCGACGACACTGCCGGCGGCGGGCCCGCGGACGTCGACGCCGGTGACGTAGTACCAGCGGCTGGTGGTCGCCGTGTACGCGGTGCCGTCCCCGTCGGCGGCCCGGCCGGCGCCGGCCGGGGCCACGTAGCTGGTCTGGAGGGCGGTGCGGTGATAAGTGGCGGGTCCGGAGTTCTCCGGGGTGTACACGGTGACGAGCAGGTCGGCTCCGGCCGGTACGCGCAGCGGCACCGGGTCGGTGACCGCGTCCGCGCCCGCCGGGACGGTCAGCTCCGTGGCACTGCGGAAGGTGGCGGTGCGCAGGGTGCCGGGTACGGCCTCGGGGCCGGCCGCCCGGCTCAGCGCGACGGTGACCGCGCCGAGGCGCAGGGGCGCGGTGCCGAGCCGGTTGCTGAGCCGGACGCGGACCGCGGTGCCGCCGACGCTGAGGTGGACGACGTTGCGGACGGCGGCGCCGGGCAGCGCGGCGGCGGTGCCGGAGGGCGCGGTCTCCCAGCTTCCGGTCCAGGGCGGCGGGGTCGGCTCGGCGACGGCCGGTGCCGTCAGGCCCGGCAGCAGCGCCGGGAGGAGGACCGCGAGGACCCGTACGACCTTGGCCATGTGTGCCCGCCCTTCCCCGTCGGCCGTCGGAGGCGACCGTGCCACACGGGCGGACCGCGCCGCCGGAACATCGACGGGGGTCCACCCGCTCGGCGCAACGGGGCACCGGGGAGCCACGGGACGGCGGGCGCGGACGCGGACGCGGGACGGGAGGCGCGAGGGGGCGCGGGGCGAAAGGCGGGGCAGGGCGGGAGGCACGGCTGGGCGGGGAACGCGACGGGCGGCGTGTCAGGGGAGCACGCCCTCCAGGGTGAGCAGCCGGACCTTGCGCTCAAGTCCCCCCGCGTATCCGGTCATCGATCCGTTCGCGCCGATCACCCGGTGGCAAGGGCGCACGATGAGCAGCGGGTTGGCGCCGATCGCCCCGCCGACGGCGCGAACTGCGGCGCGGGGCGCGCCGATCCGGGCGGCGATCTCGCCGTAGGTGGCGGTGGCGCCGTACGGCAGCTCGTCCAGCGCGGCCCAGACCCGCTGCCGGAACTCGGTGCCGGTCGCCCGCAACGGCAGCCGGAACTCCTTGAGTTCCCCGGCGAAGTAGGCGGCGAGCTGGTCGGCGGCGGCGCGGAACGGCCCGGGGTCGTGCCACCAGCCGTCCTGGACGGTCCGGCCGCCCTTCTGTCCGGGCACGGACAGGGAGGTGAGCGCGCCGTCCGCGTCGGCGGTCAGCAGCAGCCGTCCGACGGGGGCGTCCAGGTGAGTGCAGTAGACGGTGGTCATCGCAGCGGATTCCTCGGCTCGGCGGTGGTCAGGGGACGGGCGGACAGGGCGGTCACCGGACCGGCTCCCCCGCCAGCAGCAGGTGCCGGACGGCGTACGACCGCCAGGGCCGCCAGGTGTCGGGGACGTCGGCGCCGGGCGGGGCGACGTCGGGATCGCCGAGGGCGCGGACGCGGAGGACGGCGACGGTGGCCGGGTCCATGCCGGGCACGGCGAGCAGGGCCTCCTCGGCGTCGTGCCGGTCGGCGCCCGGATCCAGCCGTACGGTGCCGTCGGCGAGGGCGGCGGCGAGCGCGCCCAGCGGGCCGCCGGGCTCGGCCTCGGCGAGGACGGCGGGCTCCGGGAAGAGGTGGGTCAGGCCGCCGTGGGGCGCGTCGAGCACCTTGCCGTACCGGCGCACCAGTTCCTCGGCGCCGTGGATGCCGGCCAGGGCGCGTACGGCGGGCTCCAGCGGGTCCACGGCGCCGGGCGAGCGCAGTCCGGGCCGGGCGGCGACCAGCGGGGCGAGCCGGGGGTCGGCGCCGAGCCGTTCGTCGACGGCGTACGGGTCGGCGTCCAGGTCGAACAGCCGGCGCAGCCGCTGCACGGCGGTGGTGAGGTCCCGGGGGTCGGTGAGGTGCAGCCGGGCGTCGAGCCAGCCGCCCGGGCGGGTGCCGGTGCCGGCCCGCGGGGTGCGGGCGCGTTCGTCGACGGCGGCGAGGCCGGTGCCGTACGGCAGCCGAAGGGTGCGCCGGTAGGTGCGGGCGCCGGGGGCGCCGGTCACCTCCTCGACGCCCGCTACGGCCTCCCGCGCGAGCTGGTCGAAGACGGCGGCGGACTGGTAGGGGCCGCGGTGGGCGAGCCGGAGCGGGATGCCGGCGCCGGGTGCGGCCCGGCGGGCGGCGCGGCTTCGGAGGGCGGCGGCCCGCACCTCGGTGGGGGTCGCGGCGTACACCTCCCGGATGGTGTCGTTGAACTGCCGCACGCTGGCGAACCCGGACGCGAACGCGATCTCGGTGACCGGCAGGTCGGTGGTCCGCAGCAGCACCCGCGCGGTGTGCGCCCGCTGGGCCCGGGCGAGCGCCACGGGTCCGGCGCCCAGTTCGGCGGTGAGCTGCCGCTGGACCTGCCGGGCGCTGTAGCCGAGCCGAGCGGCGAGCCCGGCGACGCCTTCGCGGTCCACGACGCCGTCGGCGATCAGGCGCATGGCCCGGCCGACGACGTCCGCGCGGACGTTCCACTCCGCCGAGCCCGGCACGGCGTCCGGCCGGCACCGCCGGCAGGCCCGGAATCCGGAGCCCTGCGCGGCGGCGGCCGTCGCGAAGAACCGTACGTTGCGCCGTTTCGGCGTCACGGCCGGGCAGCTGGGCCGGCAGTAGATGCCGGTGGTCTCGACGGCGAAGAAGAACACCCCGTCGAACCGCCCGTCCCGGCTCCGCACCGCCTCGTACCTGCTGTCTTCGTCCTTCACGTGGTCCAGTGTGGGACGGGCGGGAGGGAGGGGCCAGCGGAAATCGGACGTGGAGCCGGCGGGCGCGGCCGGGGTGTCCCTACGCCCACCGCCCCCGCTTGGCCTCCAGCGCGGCCTTCCCTTCGGCTCCCTTCCGCCTGTACTCCCGGCGCAGTTCCGCACGGGCCCTGGCGTCCGTCTTGGCCACGATCCACTGGTTCTCCCGCAGCAGCTTCCGGTAGCTCTCCAGCCGCCGCTGCGGAAGCTCCCCGTTCTCCACGGCGGACCGCACCGCGCAGCCCGGCTCGGACTCGTGGGCGCAGTCCTGGAACCGGCACCGCTCGGCCAGTTCCTCGATCTCGGTGAACACCTGCCCGACGCCGGTCTCGGCGTCGAAGAGGCCGACGCCCCGCAGGCCGGGGGTGTCGATGAGCACCCCGCCGGAGGGCAGGGCGAGCAGGTTGCGGGTGGTCGTGGTGTGCCGTCCCTTGCCGTCGACGTCGCGGGCCGCCTGCACGTCCATGACGTCGGCGCCGACGAGCGCGTTGGCGAGGGTGGACTTGCCCGCGCCGGACTGGCCGAGCAGCACGCTCGTACCGGAGCCGACGAGCGCGACGAGCACGTCGAGTCCGTCGCCGTGCAGGGCGCTGACGGTGAGGACGGGCACGCCGGGCGCGCTGGTCTCCACGTCCTGCACGAGGTGGGCCAGGGTGACCGGGTCCGGCACGAGGTCGGCCTTGGTGAGGACGACGACGGGCTGGGCGCCGGACTCCCAGGCGAGGGCGAGGAAGCGTTCGACGCGGCCGAGGTCGAGTTCGACGGCGAGGGAGACGGCGACGACGGCGTGGTCGACGTTGGCGGCGAGGATCTGCCCCTCGGACCGCTTGGAGGAGGTGGAGCGGACGAAGGCGGTGCGGCGCGGCAGGTAGGCGCGCACGTACCGGGGGTCGCCGCCGGGGTCGACGGCGACCCAGTCCCCCGTGCACACGACCTTCATCGGGTCGCGGGGCACGACGAACTCGGTGTCGGCGCGGACGTTCCCGTCCGCGGTGACGACGTCGCACTGTCCGCGGTCGACCCGGACGACCCGTCCGGGCAGCAGCCCGTCGGCCTCGAACGGGGCGAACGCCTCGGCCCAGGACTCGTCCCAGCCGTAGGGAGCCAGTGCGGAGAATTCAGCGGAGGTGGAAGTCAAGGGAGACCCTTCACAAGGGTGGCCCCGGGCAGGCGCGTACGGTGCGCGGTCGGTTCAGCCGGCGGCCACGGAGGTGGACTTGATGAGTTCCTGGATGAGGGCAGCGCCCAGCGCAGTGACAGCCATCTGTCGACACCTCCTCGTCCTCGCTCGCGCGTCCGCACACCACCTCGGCGTGCCAGGCAACTGTAGCCCGTGGACGGGCCGGTACGTCAAAGCATTTTCCGCCCGACCGGAAATTCCGCGCCCGCGGTCAACCGACCGTGCAGGGCGAGCCGTTGAGCGTGAAGCGGTACGGCGTGCGGTTGCCGCCGGTCAAGGAGCCCAGGAAGCCGAAGGACAGGGTGCCGTGCGCGGCGACCGTCTTGTTGTAGTCGGCGGCGGTGGCGGTGACGCGGGGGCCGTCCTGGTGCACGGTGGCGTCCCACATCTGGCCGACCTGCTGGCCGTCGCGGAAGGCCCAGGACACCTCCCAGCCGGTGAGGGCCTGGTCGGTGGTGACGCTGACGGTGGCCTGGAAGCCGTCGGGCCACTGGCTGTCCAGTTCGTAGGCGACCCGGCAGCCGGCCGGCCGGGTGGTGGCGGAGGCGTTCACCGGGCCCGCGCGGTGGGTGGCGGAGGAGGTGCCCTGGGGTTCGGGGTCGGGCTTCTGCGGGGCGGGCCGGCGCTCGGTGCGGGTCGCGGAGGCCGGGGCGGAGGGGGAGCGCGTGGCGGTGGGGCGGGCCGCGGTGCGGGAGACGCCCCGGTCGGCGACCGGCTGCCGGTCGTCCTGGGCGGCGGCGGTGTCCTCGCCGGAGCCGCCGAACGGCATCATCGACACACCGAGCGCCAGCGCCGACAGCAGCACCGCGGCGGCGAGGAGTCCGCCGCGCAGCACCCTGCTGCGGCCCGCGCCCTCCTCCCGGTCGTCGGCGTCGGCGCCGCCCGGGCGGCCCGCGCCGAGGCGGACCTCGGTGGCGCGACGGCGCCGCTCCAGGTAGGCGAGGCCGCCCCAGCCGATCACGCCGCCGGCCAGCGCGCCGGGCAGTCCGCCGCCGTGCAGGCGCAGACAGGCGGCGGCCTCGGCGCACCGCACGCAGGTGGCGAGGTGCCGGGAGAGGTCGCCGGGGGTCTCGACGGCGGTCGAGCGGGTGACCGCGTCCAGCAGTCGGGCGTAGCTGCGGCACTGCGCGTCCATCGGGGAGTCGAGGTGGGCGCGGTGGCAGCGGTCCCGGAACAGGCCGCGGACCTGGTCGAGTTCGTCGGCGACGGTGGCCGGGTCCAGGCCGAGCCGGCGGGCCACGGTGGGCAGCGGGAGCGCCTCCACCTCGGCCAGCCAGAGCAGGGCGGCGTCCGCCTCCTGCATGTCCCGCAGCCCCCGCAGCGCGACCGGCCGGCCGAGCGGCGGCCCGGAGAACCGGGCCGCGCTGCCGGAGTTGAGCCACAGTCGCAGCTCGGGGTCGAGCTTGTGCCCCTGCCCGTCGGCCTCCCAGGCGGCGGCGGTGGCGCGTACGGCGGTGAGCAGCGCCGGGATCGTCGGCAGCCGTGCGGTGCGGCTTCCGGCGCCGCGCACATGGGTGCTCGCGGCGGCACGGACCTCGCGCATGCCGAGCGTGAACGCCTCGGTGGCGAGCTGGTGGGCCGTCAGGGACCCGGAGGTGCACAGGTCGGCGTAGGAGAGCACCGCGTCCCAGCACTCCGAGAACAGCGCGGCCTCGGTGTCGTCCTGAGGGGTCGGCAGGTCGGGCATGGGACTCCTGCATCCACGAGCGAGGGCAACTCACCAAAGGGGAAAAGGAGTTGCGGGGAACCCCGCGGCAGGGCACAGAGCCTTTCACGCTCCCGCCACAACTGACAAGCGACCTGTTCACATCCGGCTACCGACAGTGGCGGCGGGCGCGCGTGCCGCGATCAGCCCGCGACTCCGGCCTTGGGTACGGACGCGGACGCGGTTCTGCTCACCGGGTCACACCCGGACCGGCTCCTCCCCCGTCTCCGTTCCCTCCGCGTCCTGCGCCGACGTGTCGTCCGCGGGCAGGCTGTCCATGAAGGAACTGACGGAGAAGACCGCGCGGCCGGGGCCGGGCGGGCCGTAGCCGGGCGGGGAGGACAGGCCGAAGTCGTCCATGGTCTGCCGGTAGGCCTGGAGCAGCCGGATGTGGTATTCCAGCGGCGCGCCCTGCGGGTTGGCCTTGCCGAGCGGGGTGGTGGGCTCCGGGCACCAGGTGGTGAAGCGCGGGGTGATGCCGTGCGACATGAAGAAGCGCAGGCCCTCGGTGGTGGAGGCGATGGCCTCGTCCACGGTGGTGAAGCCGAACGGCTCGGCCATCTCCACGCCCGCCACGAAGTTGGGGATCACGTTGCGCGCGCCGAACACCTCGGCGGAGTCCAGGATGCGGCGGTGCCACTCGTCCCGGCCGACGTAGCGCTCCTTGCCGGGGCAGTACAGCTCGAACAGCCGGCGGTCCCACACCTCGAAGTTGGGGTGGTAGATCTGCACGCCGTAGTCCTTGAACCGCTGCACGTCCGCCTTGGGCAGCGCCTGCGCGACGACCTTGCCGATCCAGCGGCCCGGGAAGCGCTCCTCGATGGCCTTGGCGTAGTGGCCGTAGAAGTCGGCCTCGTCCCGGCCGGCCACCTTCGACGTGATCGCGCCGCCGGTGAGGGTGTAGGCCGTCGACGCCTTCTGGGTGTCGTACCGGTCGATGATCTCCAGCGCCTCCAGGACCTCCTCGACGTCCTTGACGCCGGTGTAGGGCCGGCCGGCGGCCTTGTGCTGGCGCCAGTTGTGATTGATGTCGCAGTACTGGCACTCCTCCTTGGCGCCGAAGTACTGGCAGACCCGGAAGACGGTCAGGTAGATCAGGTAGCCCCACTGGATGGTGGGCGCGACCTCCATCACGGACTTCCCGTTGGAGAGGGTGTGCCGGTAGTACTCGGGCATCGGCGGCACCCCGACGTCGGCGACGCGCCGGCCGTCGAGGTACAGCCCGAGCAGCCCTTCCTCGTCGGCGGCGACCCGGTACGGCGAGGCGGGGTTCACCCGTACGGAGACGACCGTGCGCCTCAGCTCGTACGGGCCGCCCGTCAGGATGATCTCCTCCGGGGGCCGGCGCAGCGCGGCCTCGCCCAGCTCGGGCAGGGTGCCGTGGTCGAAGGAGAAGATGAAGTACGACTTCGGTTTGACGTCCCCGTCCTCATTGTCACTGAGTGCGGATTTGTCGAAGGCGACACCGCCCCGGAGCAGGTCCTCCTTGAAGACGGCCTCCCGCGGCACCTGCGGGAACCGCTCCATCAGATCCTCGACCAGCGCGGTGCGACTGCCCATCCGTCTGTCTCCTCCCGGCTCAGGCGTACGCCTCTCACCGTATGCCCCCGCCACCGGAACCCCTGTGCCGGGGCCCCGGCGATCCTACCGGTACACCCCATTTATCCACTTTGGCGATGAAATCGGCAGCGCGCCGCCGCTCCCCCGGTCGGCACGCTCAGGCCGTGCGTCCCAGCTCCGCGGGGTCGACCGCGTGCAGCAGACCGTCGCCGGCCGACAGCCGCTCGGCCTCCTCCACGACCACCCGCCCCAGCCGGGCCACCTCGTTGCCCTGCGAGCCGGCCAGATGCGGGGTGAGGAAGGCGTTCGGCAGGTCGTACAGCGGGGAGTCGGCGGGCAGCGGTTCCGGGTCGGTCACGTCCAGCACGGCGCTGAGGCGTCCGGCGCGCAGCTCCGCTATCAGTGCCTCGTGGTCGACCAGGGCGCCGCGCGCGGTGTTGACGAGCACGGACCCGGCGGGCATCAGGGCGAGCTCGCGGGCGCCGATCAGATGGCGGGTCTCGGCGGTCTGCGGGGCGTGCAGCGTCACGATGTCCGAGGTGCGCAGCAGTTCGTCCAGCGGCAGCAGCGGTACGCCGAGCCGGGCGGCCTCCGCCGCGTCCACGTACGGGTCGGCGAGCGTGACCGCGAGGTCGTGCGGGCGGAGCAGTCCGAGCAGGCGGCGGCCGATCCGGGAGGCGCCGACGACGCCGACGCGGCGGCCGTGGTTGCCGATGCCGGGCAGGATGTCGCCGTGGGGAAGGGCGCGCCGGTCGCGCAGCCGGTCGCGGAGGGCGAAGACGTCCTTCCCGGCGAGCAGGATCATGGCGAGGGTGTACTCGGCGACGGGCACGGCGTTGGCGGCGGCGGCCGTGGAGACGGCGATGCCCCGCTGCCACACCTCGGGCGTGGTGAACCCCTTGACCGAGCCGGCCGCGTGCAGCACGGCGCGCAGCCTCGGCGCGGCGTCCAGGACGGCCGCGTCCAGGCGGGGACAGCCCCAGCCGGTGATCAGGATCTCGGTGCGGGCGAGGACCTCCCGCACCCGGGCCCCGGTGAAGTCGTGCGCCACCAGAGCGGGATCGATGTCCACGCACGCGCGCAGCCGGGCCAGCAGTTCCGGCGGGAAGACGAGCGGCACGTTCCGGGCTGTCATGGCGAACAGCGCCTGGGGACGCTCGGGCAAGGAAGGGACCTTCCGGCTCGGTGACGCTCGGACAGCAACCGGTCTCTACGGTAGGCGGCGCCGAATGAGAGGGTCAACGCAGACGCAACGCTCCGGGAGAGGACGCAGGGATGGCTGAGACCGCAGGGACCACGGGGACGACGGGGGCCGGGGCCACCGGCACGGGCGCGGTCACCAACTGGGCACGCACCGTCACGTACGCGGCGCGCGCGTTCCACCGTCCGCGCACGCCGGAGGAGCTGGCGGCGCTGGTGGCGGGGAACGCGCGGGTGCGGACCCTGGGCAGCGGGCACTCCTTCAACCGGATCGCCGACCCGGGCCCGGAGGGCGTCCTGGTGTCCACCGCCGGGCTGCCGCAGACGATCGACGTCGACACGGCCGCGCGTACGGTCCGGGTGTCGGGCGGGGTCCGCTACGCCGAACTGGCCCGCACGGTCCACGCGCACGGTCTCGCCCTGCCCAACATGGCCTCCCTGCCGCACATCTCGGTGGCGGGTTCGGTGGCGACGGGCACGCACGGCTCGGGTGTGACCAACGGCCCGCTGGCGTCGGCGGTCCGCGAGGTGGAGATGGTCGTCGCGGACGGCACGACCGAGACGATCGGCCGGGACGACGCGCGGTTCGGCGGTGTGGTCACCTCCCTCGGCGCGCTGGGCGTCGTCACCGCGCTCACCCTCGACCTGGAGCCGGCGTACGGGGTGGAGCAGCGGGTCTACACCGAACTCCCCCTGGACGGCCTGGACTTCGAGACCGTCGCCGCCGCCGGGTACAGCGTGAGCCTCTTCACCGACTGGCGGCGGCCGGGCTTCCGGCAGGTGTGGGTCAAGCGGCGCACCGACCGGCCGGCGGTGGACTTCCCGTGGGCGGCGCCCGCGACGGAGCCGCTGCACCCGGTGCCGGGCATGCCCGCGGCGAACTGCACGGAGCAGCTCGGGGTGCCGGGGCCCTGGCACGAGCGGTTGCCGCACTTCCGGGCCGAGTTCACGCCGAGCAGCGGGGAGGAGATCCAGTCGGAGTACCTGCTGCCGCGACCGGCGGCCCTCGACGCGCTGCACGCGATCGACGGCATCCGGGAGACGGTCGCCGGCGTGTTGCAGACCTGCGAGGTGCGGACGGTCGCCGCCGACCCGCAGTGGCTGAGCCCGGCCCACGGACGGGACTCGGTCGCGCTGCACTTCACCTGGGTGAAGGACGAGGCGGCGGTGCTGCCCGTGGTGCGCCGGCTGGAGGAGGTGCTGGAGCCGTTCGACCCGCGCCCGCACTGGGGGAAGGTCTTCCGGATCCCCCCGGCCGTACTGCGCGGGCGGTACGCGCGGTTCGCCGACTTCCGGGACCTGGTCCGCGCCCTGGACCCTTCCGGCACGTTCGCCAACGCCTTCGTGCGGGATCTCCTCGACCGCTGACGGCCGTTCGCCGGGGCGCCTCCCCCGACTTCCTCCAGCCCCTTTCCAAACCCCTTGTCGAAAGTCCCTCCCAGCCCATAGCCTGACGCCCGCGCCGGTGCCGGAGCCGCCCCGGCCCGCACCGGTCCGCACGGGAGGGGAGGGGCAGCCACGTGAAGCGCACCTCACGTGACATCCGCACCGCGAACCGCTACGAGGTGCTGCGCCAGATCATCGCCGAGTCCCCCACCTCCCGTCAGGAGCTGGCCGCGGCCACCGGGCTGAGCCTCGCCACGGTGGCCACGCTCGTCGGTGAGCTGCTGGACCTCCGCATGATCACCGAGGTCGGGTTCGAGGACTCGGCCGGGGGCCGCCCCCGCGGGCTGGTCGCCGTCAACGCGTCGGGCGGCGCGCTGATCGGCGTGGACATCGCCGAGACGTACGTCCACGTGGAGCTGTTCGACCTGGCGTTGAACGTGCTGGCCCGCGCCGACGAGGACATGCGGCCCGGCGAGAGCCGGCCCGAGCAGGTGGTCGGGCAGGTCGCCGCCGCGGTCGGCTCGGTGGTCGCCCAGGCCGGCATCGAGGCGGCCCGGGTGCTGGGCGTCGGGGTGAGCGTGCCGGGCCAGGTCGACCGGGACACCGGGGTCGCCGAGTACGCGCCCAACTGGGACTGGCACGACGTGCCGTTGCTCGGTCTGCTCGCCGAACACCTCGCCTACCCGCTGTACCTGGACAACCCGCTGCGCGCCTGCGCGCTGGCCGAGCTGTGGTGCGGGGCGGCGCGGGGCCGCGGGGACGCCGTCGTGGTCAACCTCGGCACCGGGGTGGGCGCCGGTCTGGCCCTCGGCGGCGGTCTGCACCGCGGGGTGAGCAACAGCGCCGGCGAGTGGGGGCACACCACGCTCGTACTGGACGGCCGGCTGTGCCACTGCGGCAACCACGGCTGCGTGGAGACGTACGTCGGCGCACCGGGCATCATGCGGAACCTGCGCGAACTCGACCCGCGCTCGGTCCTGTTGCACCCCGGGGACCAGACCGCCACCATCGACGCGCTGGCCCGCGCGGTCGCCCAGGACGACCCGGTCGCGCTCAAGGTCGTCCGGGACACGGCCCGTTACCTCGGCGCCGGCATCTCCGACCTGATCAATCTCCTCAACCCCGAGGTGGTCGTCCTCAGCAGCTGGGTGGCCTCCCGGCTGGGCGAACCGCTGCTCGGGGAGGTCCGCCGGGCGGTCGCCCGGCACGCCCTGGGCCGGCCGCTGGCCGCCACCGAGATCGTCCTCTCCCCGATCCCCACCGACCCGGTGTCCCTCGGCGCGGCCACGTTCGCGCTGGAGGGGGCGCTTCAGTCCGTGGGGCAGCGGACCAGCACCAAGCGCACCACCGCACCCGCGAGGAGCCGTACCGCACCGCCTTCGTGACGACGGAAGGGATGCACGTGTCCCACCTCCGCACCTCCCGGCCCCCCACTTCCCGGCCCCGCACCCGCGGACCCGTCCTGCTGACCGCCTCGGCCGCGCCGGCCGTCACCGGAGCCCTGCTCGGCTCCCCGCCCGCGAGTGCCGCCGGCACCGCCGCCACCCCGGCCGCCGAGGTCTCCCCCCACGCCGCCCAGACCGTCGACGACATCGGCGCGTCCGGCGCCTGGTGGGTCGACGACCTGAAGAACTTCGACCCCCAGGTCCGGGCCCGGGTCGCCCGGCTGCTGTTCTCCGAGGGCGGCCTGGACGTCAGCGGACAGGCGACGGCCGACGGCTCCGAAGTGATCCTCTACCGCTGCACCGGCGGCGCCAACGAGGTCAGGACCAGGCAGTAGCGCGGCCGCTTCCCCGACCGGGGGCCGCCGGTCACTCGCCTGACCCGGCGGCCCGCGACCCGCCTGCACCGCCCGACCCGCACGCCGACCGCCATCCCGATCCCGCCCCTGCTCCTCGTGTGCAAGGGCCGAGCCAGGAGACCGATGTCCTTCCCCACCCGCACCGACTACGTCGAGGACGTCTCCCCGGGGTCCGGGGCACTGCCGCCGCGCGCCTGGTACGCCTCCTCCGACGCCGCGTCCCTCTCACTCGACGGAAGCTGGCGGTTCCGGCTGTCGGACACGGCCGACGCCCAGGACGACTCCTTCGCGGCGCCGGGGTACGACGCCGCTGACTGGGCGGAGGTCCCGGTCCCCGGCCACTGGGTGCTCCAGGGCCACGGCTCCCCCCTCTACACCAACCACCTCTACCCGTTCCCGGTCGACCCGCCCCGGGTGCCGACCGAGAACCCGACCGGCGACCATCTGCGCGTCTTCGACCTGCCCGCCGACTGGCCGGCCGGCGGCGACGCCGTGCTGCGCTTCGACGGCGTGGAGTCCTGCGCCCGGATCTGGCTGAACGGCACCGAGCTGGGCGAGTTCAAGGGCTCCCGGCTGCCGCACGAGTTCGCGGTCGGCCCCTTGCTGAGGACCTCGGGCAATGTGCTGGCGGTACGCGTCCACCAGTGGTCGGCGGGCTCGTACCTGGAGGACCAGGACCAGTGGTGGCTGCCGGGCATCTTCCGCGACGTCACCCTGCTGCACCGCCCGGCGGGCGGCGTCCGGGACTTCTTCCTGCACGCCTCCTACGACCACGTGTCCGGCACGGGCACCCTGCGCGTCGACTCCGACGTGGCGGGCCGGGTGACCGTCCCGGACCTCGGTGTCGACGTCCCCACCGGTGAGCCGGTGACCGTCCCGGTCGAGCCGTGGACGGCGGAGACGCCGAGGCTGTACGACGGCCTGCTGGCCACCGGGGGCGAGCGGGTGCCGGTGCGCATCGGCTTCCGCACGGTGGAGCTGTCGGACGGCCTGATCAAGGTGAACGGCCGCCCGGTGCTCTTCAAGGGCGTCAACCGGCACGAGTGGCACCCGGAGAAGGGCCGGGCCCTCGACCTCGCGACCATGCGCGAGGACGTGCTGCTGATGAATCGGCACAACATCAACGCCGTCCGCACCTCCCACTACCCGCCGCACCCGGCCTTCCTCGACCTGTGCGACGAGTACGGCCTGTGGGTGATCGACGAGTGCGACCTGGAGACGCACGGCTTCACCGAGCAGGGCTGGCGTGACAACCCCGTCGACGACGACCGCTGGACCCCGGCCCTGCTCGACCGGGCGGCCCGCATGGTCGAGCGGGACAAGAACCACCCCTCGGTCGTCATCTGGTCGCTCGGCAACGAGGCCGGCACCGGCCGGGGCCTGACCGCGATGGCCGAGTGGATCCACGCCTGTGACGCCTCCCGGCTCGTGCACTACGAGGGCGACCACACCTGCCGTGACACGGACGTCTACTCGCGGATGTACGCGAGCCACGCCGAGGTCGAGCGGATCGGCCGGCGGCTGGACGGCGGACCGCTCAAGCGCCGCCGGTTCCCCCTCGTCCTCTGCGAGTACGCGCACGCCATGGGCAACGGGCCCGGCGGACTCGCCGACTACCAGCGGTTGTTCGAGGCCCACGACCGGCTCCAGGGCGGCTTCGTCTGGGAGTGGATCGACCACGGCATCGCCCACCCCGAGCTGGGCTACGCCTACGGCGGTGACTTCGGCGAGGAGCTGCACGACGGCAACTTCGTCTGCGACGGCCTGCTGTTCCCGGACCGGCGGCCCTCCCCCGGCCTGGTCGAGTACAAGAAGGTGATCGAACCGGTCGCCATCACCGGCGACGGCGCGGCCGGCACGGTCCGGGTCACCAACACCTACGACTTCGCGGACCTGTCGGCGCTGGCCTTCTCCTGGTCGTACGAGGTCGAGGGCGAGACCGTGGACTCGGGGAGCCTGTCGGTGCCCGCGCTGGCGCCCGGCGAGTCCGCCGAGGTCGAGCTGCCCGCCGTACCGGCCGCTGCCCCGGCGGGCGAGGCGTACTGGACCGTCCGGGCGGTGCTCGCCTCCGGCACCGCGTGGGCGCCGCGGGACCATGTCGTCGCCTGGGGCCGGCTCCCGGTGTCGGCGCGCCGGACGCCGTACGTCGCCGCGACCGCGCGCCCGGCACCCGGTGACGGGTGATCACCCTCGGCCCGGCCGTCTTCGACGCCCGCACCGGGGCGCTGCGGACGATCGGCGCGGTGCCGGTCACCGGTCTGCGCCTGGACGTGTGGCGGGCCACCACCGACAACGACGACGGTGCCGCCTGGCAGAGCGACCTGCGCTACGGCCCGCTGTGGCGGGGGCTCGGCCTGCACCGGACGCGGCACCGCCTGGACACGGTGGAGGCCGGCGAGGACGCGCTGACGGTCCGCACCCGGGTGGCGCCGGCCGGCCGGGAGCTGGGACTGTCGGCGGTGTACCGCTGGACGTCGGACGGAGACCGGCTCCGGCTGACCGTGTCCACCGTTCCGGACGGCGACTGGACCGTCCCGCTGCCCCGCCTCGGCATCCGCTTCGGGCTGGCCGCGGCCGACCGGGTGCGGTGGTACGGCGGCGGGCCCGGCGAGGCGTACCCGGACACGCGCACGGCGTCCCGGATCGCCCGCTGGCAGTCGACCGTGGACGAGCTCCAGACGCCGTACGTGCGCCCCCAGGAGAACGGCGCCCGGATCGACGTCCGCCGGGCGGAGCTGGACGGCCTGCGCGTCGAGGGCGACCCGGCGTACTGGTTCACCGCCCGCCGCTGGACCACCGAGCAGCTGGACGCGGCGGCCCACCGCACCGACCTGGTGCCCGGCAGCGGCTCCGGCGCGGGCGTGTGGGTGCACCTCGACCACGGCCAGCACGGCATCGGCTCCCAGTCCCTGCGGTCCGGGCCCGCTGCCCCGGTACCACCTGCGGGCCGAGCCGGCGGAGTTCTCGTTCGTCTTCTCCCCGACCCCCGCTGCGGAGACCAGGTGACCGACACGGCCGAGAAGCCGGGGGTGCTGTACGCGCCGATCGGCTGAGTACAGTACGCGCGTGGCAGCCCAGCCCTACAACCGCCGAGTCCGCCTGGTGGTGGAGGTACGTGACGAACCGGACGAACGCGAGCTGGCGGCCGAGGTGTTCGGCGCCCAGGAGGGCTGGCGGGTGCGCCCGGCCCGGGACACCGACGCGATCAGCGCGGACGACGGTTACGCCGCCCTGGTCGTCGACGTCCCGCTCCGGGGCTCCCGCCTCACCGCCCGGTCCACGGCGGTCGAACGGCTGACCCGGCTGGCGTCCCGGCGCCGGCTCGACGTGTGGGTGCGCGAGGCCGCCCTGATCCGCCCGGGCGACGCCGAGCCGGTGACGACGTACCACGTCCACCACAAGGTGCCGGACGACGCCGGTCCGGTGCTGCGGTGGCTCGCCGAGCACTGGATCGCCGTCGGCGGCTGGGACGTCGGGCGCACCCTGCACCTGCGCGGCCCGCACACGGACGAGCAGCGGGACCAGGCACAGGCCGAGCTGACGAGCCGCACCCTCGGCGGCGCGCCGTTCGACCCCGAGGCGCACGACCTGCGCAGGTCGATCGGGCCGGCCCCGCGCGACGGCCGGGCCGGTCCACGGCGCGCGTCGCTCACGATCGCGCTGGGCTGTCTGGTCGCGTTCGCGTGCCTCGCCGCCGGGATCGTCGTCGGCACCTACGCGACACCCTGGCGGTTCCCGGCCCTGCTGATACCGGCGGCCCTGTGCCGGCCGGTGGGCCGGTGGGTGACCTCCAACGAACCCCGGCCGTGGCTCGTGGCGTTGGGCTGCGGGGCCGTCCTCACCGGCGGCCCCGCCTTCCTGGGCTTCATGTGGGCGGACTCCGGCGACATCGGCGTCCGCCGCCAGCTCGCCGCGTTCGCCGTGGTCGCGCTCGTCGCGTTCACGGTGTTCGGCCTGTGGTACGCGCTGAGCGAGTCCTGGTTCAGCCGCAACATGCAGTGGTTCCTGCCCGTGCTCGCCGCACCCGTGCCGTTCGTGATGCCGTGGGCCGGGTCCTTCCTGCACGCCATGTACCTGGAGGACTTCTTCGGCATCCCCGTGGACTCGGTGCACGTGGCCTTCTACTGGCAGTACGCGGTGGCGTTCCGGCCGCTGGCCACGGCGGTGGGCTGCGGCCTGGTGCTGCTGGCGCTGGGCGGCTGGGCCCGGCACTTCCACCTCCAGACCGGCGCCACCGGACTCGTGCCGTGGGTGCTGCCGCTGATGCTGGTGGTCGCGGTGCTCACGGTGACGGTCGGCGCGCTCAACGGCGTGGGCGAGGCCGCCGACCGGACGATGGACGCGGTACGGGCCGGCCGGCGTCCGCCCGCGTACTTCGGGCTGCGCGGCGAACTGGTCTGTGTCAGGCCGCTCGACGCCAAGGTGCCGGTCATCAACGGCCCGGTGCCCGTCCGGCACCCGGTGCTGTCCTTCCAGGCGAGCGGGGACACCGTCTGGCTGTGGGACCCCGACCCCGCGCGCGGCGGGGACACCGCCCTGCACGCGCTGCGGCTGCGCGCGGAGGACGTGGCACTGGTGAGGGCCGGGGGCACCCACTGTTGACACCCCGCTACCTAGGGACTCTAGGCTATGACCTAGGAACCCAAGGGAGGTGGCCGGTGGCCCGGGTGGGAGTGACCGTCGAGCGGCTGGTGGCGGCAGCGGCGGAGCTGGCGGACGAGGCCGGCTTCGACCACGTCAGCATCTCGGCGCTGGCGCGCCGCTTCGGCGTCAAGGACGCGAGCCTGTACTCGCACGTCCGCGGTCTCAAGGACCTGCGCACCCGCCTCGCCCTGTACGCGGGCGAAGAACTGATCGACCGGATCGCGGCGGCGGTGGCCGGCCGCTCGGGCAAGGAGGCGCTGCGGGCCTTCGCCGGCGCCTACCGGGACTACGCGCTTGAGCACCCGGGCCGGTACGCGGCCACGCAGATCCGCATGGACCAGGCCCTCGTCGCCGACTCCCCCGCACTGCACCGCACCGCACAGATCACCTACGGCATGCTGCGCGCGTACGGCCTGGAGGAACCGGACCTGACGGACGCGGTGCGCCTGCTGCGCAGCACCTTCCACGGCTACTGCCTCCTGGAGGGCGCGGGCGGCTTCGGCGCGGACCGGGACGTACAGGCCTCCTGGGACAAGGCCGTCGACGCCCTGCACCTCACCCTCGCCCACTGGCCCCGGGAGCAGGAGAACGATGGCTGACACACCCTCCTACGACGTCACGGGCCGAGGTCCCGTGCTGCTGCTCGTGCCGGGCGGGGCCGGGCATCCGATGGGCCTCGGACCGCTGACCGAGCGGCTGGCCACGCGCTTCACCGTGGTGACGTACGACCCGCTGGGCCTCGCGCACGGCCGGCTCGGGCACCCGGTCGCCGAGCAGCGGGTCGCGGACTGGAGCGAGGGCGCGCGGCGGGTGCTGGAGGAGGTGCTGCCGGAGGGCGGGACGGCGTCGGTGTTCGGCACCAGTTCCGGTGGCATCGCGGTGCTGGACCTGCTGGCGCGGTACCCCGGGCGGCTGGCGCACGTGGTCGCGCACGAACCGCCGTGCGTGACGGTCCTGCCGGACGGGGCGGCGCGCCGGGCCGAGCTGATCGAGCAGTTGGACGGCCCCGGACGGCCGCCCGCCGAGGGCGGGTCGGCGACCCCGATGGGCGTCTTCCTGGCGCGTGTCCTGCGCCCGTTCTCCGCGTACGCGCCCGCCCTGACCCCGCCCCCGGGCCGGCTCACCCTCACCGCCGGCGCCGCGTCACGCGGTCAACTCCTGCACCGCACGACCGAGTTCCTCGCCGCACGCATGGGCTGTGCCTTCACCGAGTTCCCGGGCGGGCACCTCGGCACGCTGGACCACCCCGTGGAGTTCGCCGACTCGCTCGCCGAGACACTGCGTTCCAGTGCGCGGACATCGGCGTAGGACGGGGTCGTACCGGCCGGGGCGCGCCCGGCCGCGATGTCGGTCACCGCGTCCAGGGCCGCGCCCAGCGCCCGCCGGTACAGCAGCGAGCCGAGGCTGACGCGGCGCACGCCGAGCCCGGCGAGGTGACCGAGCGTGGGTCCGGTGGGCGAGTGGAGGACGTTGAGGGGGACGGTGGTGTGCCGGACGAGAGCCGCGATGCGCCCCGGGTCGGTGACGCCGGGTACGAACACCCCGTCGGCGCCCGCTTCCTGGTAGGCGTCGAGCCGGCGCAGGGTCTCCTTCTCGTCGCCGTCGCCCGACCAGTAGGTGTCGGTACGGGCGTTGACGAACAGGCCCGGCACGGCCGCCTTGACGGCGGCGATCTTCGCCGCGTGCCGCCGGACCGGGCCCAGGCCGTCCTCCAGGTTGACGCCGACGGCTCCGACGGCCCACAACTCGCGTGCCAGTTCCGCGACTTCGTCCGGGTCGTCGCTGAATCCGTCCTCGGCGTCGACCGAGAGGAGGTACGGCCCGGAGCCGAGGATCAGGGCGAGACCCACGGTGTGCTCGCGGGTCGCGCCCTCCCCGTCGGGCAGCCCCACGGCCGCCGCGACCGCCAGGCTGGTCGTGCCGATCGCCGGGAACCCCCGGTCGGCGAGGGCGGCGGCCGAGGCGTGGTCCCAGGCGTTGGGCAGCAGCAGCGGGTCGCCCGGACGGTGGTGGAGGCCGGCGAAGGAGGGGGCGGGAGCGGGCTCTGCGGTCATACGGCCATGCTGCACCCCGGTTGTTTCGGCGCCCGCCGAAACGTACGGCACCCCTCCGCGCCGCCTCACAGGGGCGACACCGACCAGGACGGGCCGACGGACACCTCGTCCGCCGCCGTGAACCGGAAGGCGGCGGCCGGCCCCCCGGACCAGCTCACCCGCACCTCGTGGCCGTGCTCGTCGCCGTCCGTCTCCACGCGCGCCAGCTCCGCCGGCGGCAGCGGGTCCGGCTCCCCGGTGAGCCGGGCGAGCGCCACGAAGAGCGTGGCCGCGCCGTCCCCGGTCACCCCGGTCAGCTCCGCCGACAGGCCGGTGACCGGGGTGAGCTCGGCGCGCAGGCCCTTCCCGCCCGGCCAGCCCGTCACCCGTACCGGCGTGCCGGGTGCCGCGCCCGCCACCAGATGGGCCCGCACCTCCATCGCTCCCCGAACGGCCACCAGGCTGGTGACGGTGATCCCGGCGCGCACGGTGTGCCGGGAGGCGATCCACCCCTCGCCGGTGCCGAGCGGCTCGATCCGCGTACGGCTGGGATCGCCGTCGACGATCACGCTGTTGTCGTACGACGGCACGGGCGCGGTGGCGGTCGAGTAGGCGAGCCGGGTGTAGTAGGGGTCGTAGCGGACGTCCTCGCTGCCGTGGTTGTGCAGCCGGACCACACCGTCCGAACGGGTCGTCTGGAGCAGCCAGTTGGGGGCGGGCACGGGGTGTGCCCCGTCGGCGCGGTCCGCCGGACCCGGCTCCTCCCGTGCCGTCCACACCTCGTGCCCGGGCGGCAGCAGCAGCCCGAGGAAGCCCTTGCTCGCCCAGTACGGCGAGGCGGGGCCCGAGTAGGGCTGCGCGACGGACTCGTCGGGGCCGAGCCAGCCGAGCGGCAGCAGGCCCCGCTCGTCGACCGCGCCGCCGTCGAGGAAGTACCGCAGCGTGCCGGAGGCCAGCCGCCGTGTCCCGCCCGGCGGCAGCGGGGTGTGTCCGGTCAGGGCCCCAAGCCAGAGCGGGGCCGTCGTCGCGAAGCGGTAGGTGAGGGAGCGGCCCTGGTGCAGGGGGGCGCCGTCGGCGCCGAACAGGCGGGCGTAGTCGGCGAGGTGGCGGGACAGCCGGCGGCCGTAGCGGGCGAGCAGCTCGCCGTCGTCCGCCAGCCATGCGTGCAGGACGGTGTACAGGTGCAGGGCCCAGCCGTTGTAGTAGTCGAACTTCCGGCCGTCGCCGTCCGTGTACCAGCCGTCGCCGACGTACCAGCCCTCGACCCGTTCCAGCCCCCGGTCGACCGCCTTGCGCGCCGCCTCCTCCCGGTGGCCGGTCTCCGCGAGGAAGCCGCCGACGGCGACCGGGAACAACTCCCAGTTGCACGGCCAGGGTTCGGCGGTGAGCGCGTCCGCCAGCCAGGCGGTGGTCCGCTCGCGGACGGCGTCGTCCAGGCGGTCCCACAGCAGGGGTCGGGTGAGCCGCAGGGCGAGCGCGATCGAGGCGGCCTCGACCAGCGGCTGGCCGCGGTCCGTGATCCGTGGCCAGACCCCGCCGGGCCCGGCCGCGAGGCCCTCGGCGTACCGGCCGAGCGCGGTCTCGTCACGGCGGAACGCGGCCAGCAGCAGTGTGCGCGCGTACCCTTCGAGGCCGTCGGAGAGGCGGCCGGCGTGGCTCACACGGTCGCCGGGCAGGTGGTAGAGGGCGCGGTCGGGGGTGGCGTACGGTTCGACGGCGGCGAGCAACGCGTCGGCGGCGGCCTCCCAGTGGGCGCGGGTGAAGCCGGTGTACGGGCTCGACACCCGGTCGTCGGCGGGCAGTTCGATCACGGCGGCGACTGTCCTTCCTCGCGGGAGCCTGGACGCCCCGGTTCCGGTCGGGGCGCCCCGGGGCTCATCCCACCCATACCTCGCCCGGGGGCGCCGGACGCAGGGCGGGTGGGATCGCGTACGGGCGGCTCATCTCACGCGCCCTCCTCCACGGTGTCGGCGACGGGTACGCCGAAGTCCGGCGTGCCGTCCGGTTTCCAGCCGAGCTTCTGGGCCCGGGTGTGCCGGTTGGGGTCGTGCAGGGGGTCGCCGGTGATCTCCTTGTACTGGCGGGCGT
Source organism: Streptomyces olivaceoviridis (assembly GCF_014650115.1). Classification (GTDB taxonomy): domain Bacteria; phylum Actinomycetota; class Actinomycetes; order Streptomycetales; family Streptomycetaceae; genus Streptomyces; species Streptomyces olivaceoviridis. The sequence goes on from NZ_BMUI01000002.1 coordinate 178,402, forward strand.
GGTAGACGAGGACGTCGGTACGGCCGTCCTCGGCGACGGTGAAGCAGTTGTGCCCGGGGCCGTACTGCTTGGTGGTGTCGTCGCTGGTGAAGACCGGGACGGGCGACTTGGCCCAGCTCCGCGCGTCCAGCAGGTCACTGTGCGCGTCGGCGGTCAGCAGGCCCATGCAGTAGTGCCAGTCGGTGGCACCGGCCGAGTAGGTGAGGAGGACACGGCCGTTGCGTACCAGGGCGTACGGCCCCTCGTTGACCTTGTAGCCGACGCACTCCCAGTCGTACTCGGGGGTGGACAGCCGTACCTGGGGCCCGGTCAGGGTCCACGGGTCGGCCATCTTCGAGATCCACAGCGCGGTGTTGTTGTCCATGCCGGGTTCGTGCTGGGCCCACACCAGGTAGCGGGTGCCGCGGTGCTTGAAGGTGGTGGCGTCCAGGGCGAAGGTCTCCCACGCGGTCTTGATCTGGCCCCGTTCCACCCATGTGCCCCGGAAGGGATCGGCGTGGGCGTTCTCCAGCACCCAGATGCGGATGGCCCACACGTCCTCGGCCGGGGCCGAGGCGAAGTAGATGTACCACTTGCCGCCGATCCGGTGCAGCTCCGGCGCCCAGATGTGGGCGCCCATCGGACCGGTCGGGTGCGCCCGCCAGATCACCGACTCGTCGGCCGCGCCCAGGCCGTTCAGGGTACGGGCGCGGCGCAGGACGATGCGGTCGTACTCGGGGACGGTGGCCGTGAAGTAGTAGAGACCGTCGGTGTGGCGGGTGACGTGCGGGTCGGCGCGCTGGAGGACAAGGGGGTTCCCGTAGGGGGTCGTGGCCTCCGGGTGCGGCTCCCGGGGCGTGGGGGCGGCCTGGGCGAGGCCGGGGGCGGCGGTCAGGGCGCCGGCGGCGAGCGCGGCGCCCTTCAGCATCAGTCTGCGGCGGGGGGCTTCGGGCAGATCGTGGTCGCGGCTCATGCGGACTGCCTCTCGTGGGGAAGCGGTGCCTTTGAGGACTGCCGGGTCGAGGACTGCTCGTTCGACATCCCATGACCGTTCGGTATCCCGTACGCCATCTGTGATTCCGAACGCCGAAAAGGTACGGGCGGGCCACCAGGGGGTCAATGGGTCCGGCGGAGAACGCGCGACCGGAGGGAAAGCCCTTTCCCCCGGTCCTTCGACTAGCGTCGTGACCATGACCAGCCACACCTCCCCCAGCCTCGCCGACGCCCTCGCCGCCGGGACCGTCGTGCTCGACGGCGGCATGTCCAACCAGCTGGAGTCGGCCGGGCACGACCTGAGCGACGAGCTGTGGTCGGCACGGCTGCTCGCCGAGCGGCCCGAAGCGGTCACCGAGGCCCACCTCGCCTATTACCTCGCGGGCGCGAGCGTGGCGATCACCTCCAGCTACCAGGCCACCTTCGAGGGCTTCGGCAAGCGCGGCATCGGCCGGGACGAAGCCGCGCGGCTGCTCGGGCTGAGCGTGGAACTGGCCCGGGAGGCGGCCCGGAAAGCCCATGGAGCGGGTGTCCCACGCCCGCTGTGGGTGGCCGCCTCCGTCGGTCCGTACGGGGCGATGCTCGCGGACGGCTCCGAGTACCGGGGCCGGTACGGGATGGGCGTGGGCGAGCTGGAGCGGTTCCACCGGCCCCGGATGGAGGTGCTGGCCGCCGCCGCGCCGGACGTGCTCGCGCTGGAGACCGTCCCGGACGCCGACGAGGCCGCCGCGCTGCTGCGGGCGGTGCGGGGGCTGGGGGTGCCTGCGTGGCTGTCGTACACCGTCGAGGGCCTGCGGACGCGGGCCGGGCAGCCTCTGGAGGAGGCGTTCGGCCTCGCCGCCGACGCGGACGAGGTGATCGCGGTCGGCGTCAACTGCTGTGCGCCGGAGGATGTGCGGGGCGCGGTGGAGATCGCGGCGCGTGTCACCGGCAAGCCGGTCGTGGTGTACCCCAACAGCGGCGAGACCTGGGACGCGCGGGCCCGGGCCTGGCGCGGACGCACCACGTTCGGCGCCGAGCAGGTCAAGGCGTGGCGGGAGGCGGGAGCGCGGCTGATCGGAGGGTGCTGCCGGGTCGGCCCGGAGGCGATCACGGGAATCGCCGGAGCACTCACCGCGTAGCCGAGCCGAGCCGATCGCTTCCCCGTCCGGACCGGAACCGCCCGGGGGAAGCTCCGTTCACGGCGGGCCGGACCACACCACGGGGCACTGCCACGTCGGCCTGGAGACGATCAAGGTAATCGGCGAAGCACTCACCGCGTAGCCGAACCGAGCCGAGCCGATCCGATCGCTTCCCCGTCCGGGTCGGCCCGCCCCGGGGGGCTCCGCTCTCCCGCGGTCGGCCGGACCACACCAACGGCCCGGGGCCGCATGTGCGGTTACCCGGGCTCCCACCGGGCCCGCGGCCTCGGACCCGGTCCGGTTCCGGTGCCGCACGGCGACTTCATCCGCGACTCCGGGGACCGCCGGCGCGGCGGTGGTGGCCGTCACCGGCGGGGGCGCGGCGGGCGCGCTGCGCGCGGCCGGGCCGGACGTGCCCGGGGCGTGTCGCCGGCCGGGCACGACGGCATCCCGTCCGCACGCGACCCGCGTCCGGCGACTCGCGCGGCCCGGCCGGGTACCGCGCCGCCCCTGCGGCGACCGGGCGGGCGGCTCAGAAGATCCTCGTTCCTATCCGCCCGAGGATGGTGAAGGCGTGCGTGCCGTAGACGGGAGGACCGCGATGACGGCGAGGACGAGAAGGGCGAGGGGAGCGGCCCAGGTGAGACGGATCTTCATGCGAGCTGCCTTCCTTTCACGGGTTCCGGTTGGGTCGTGCTTCCGACGGTCAGAACGGTGTCGCAGCGGTCGCGGACCGCGTCGTCATGGGTGGCGATGACGACGGCGCAGCCGTCCTCGCTCATCGTGCGCAGGATGTCGACGACCAGGGTGGTGTTGTCGTGGTCGAGCGCGCCGGTGGGCTCGTCGGCCAGGACGAGGGCGGGCTGCTTGACGATGAGGCGGGCCAGGGCGACGCGCTGCTGTTCGCCACCGCTGAGCCGGTGCACCTGCTCCTTCTCCCGGCCCGCCAGCCCGACGCGTCCCAGCGCGTCGGCGACGGTCGGAGCGTCGGGCCTCTTCCGCCGTGGCTTCATGGCGACTTCGAGGTTGGCCGCGACGCTCGCGTTCTCGATCAGGGCGTAGTTCTGGAAGAGGTAGCCGAGGACGTCGCGCCGGTAGTGCCGGGCGGAGCGCGGGCCGAATTCCGTGATGTCCCGGCCCTCGTGGCGGATGGCGCCGGAGCTCGGGGTGTCGAGGAGGCCGAGGCAGTTCAGCAGCGTCGACTCGGGCAGGACTCTTTCAAGCACGTAAAGGTCTGCCAAGTTCTTGGTAAGAGAACGGACTTGACGCCCGAAAAGGTGCGTGAACCCTTCATAAAGACTGCACATCTGACAGATCGTGATGTGCGGTGACCGACGGCCGCCGACAGCCCGCCCCGCCGGAGCAACCGCCGTGGCGGGCAACGTTCTTGAAGGACCCTCAGCGGCGCCGGGCCGCCACCGAGCGCCGCAGACGCCGTACCGCCGCCGCCAGTTCGGCCCCCGGCGCCCGGCCCCCGGGCGCGGGGGCGGGCTCCGGGACGGCGCGAGCGGTCGGCCACAGGCCGGTCTCCGCATCCCGTGGACCGTGTACGGTATGCGGTTCCCCCTCGCCGAAGACCCGCACCGGATGGGTCGCGTCCCAGGCGGCCCAGCCGGGGTCCCCGGTGGCCGCGAACCGCACCCAGGCGGCGTGCATCGCGTCGCCCAGCTCCTGCGGAGCGCCCTCACCGGCCAGCATCCGCGACTCGGGCACGTCCCCGCTGTCGAAGACGAACCCCAGCTCCAGGGCGTGGCAGGCACCGAGGCCGGGCAGCCGGGAGGGCCACGCGAACTCGTAGAGGTGACTGGCGCCGGGGCGGGCGTCGGCGAGCCGGTGCAGCGGCACCCGCAGCAGGTGGTCGGTGACCATCTGGCCGACGATCTCGGCGGTCCCGGCGTCCGGGTGCAGCGCGCGGTAGCCGCGCGCCACCTCGTGCCCGGCGTGGCAGCGGGCCATCGCCCCGGCCAGGGCGACCGCGCCGAGCCGGTCGACGTGCTCCAGCAGTCCGCCGGGCACCAGCCACAGCCGGTACTCGTCCCGGGTCCACCCCATGAGCAGGTCGACGTCCCGGGCGGCGGCGCCGTCGGTCAGCGCCTTCAGCGGGTCGCGGGGCACGAGGTCGCCGTCCACGACGATGCCGAACGCGGGCCCGCCCAGCACCGGGCTGCTGAGCCGGCCGACCTCGGCCTGCGTGCGCAGCAGCAGTGCGCGGTCGACCTCGGCGAACGCCTCGGCGGTGGCGGGGATCTTCAGCCGGGTGGCCATCCGGCGCACCATCCGCCGTACCTTGTCGCGGTCGACGGCCTCGGGCGCGCCGCTCTGCAGGACCGCCCGCCGGATCAGGCCCCGCGTCTGGGGTGCGGCGAGGAGGACGCCGGCGCTGATGGCACCGGCCGACTGGCCGCACAGGGTGATCCGGCCGGGGTCGCCGCCGAAGGCCCCGATCGACTCGTGCACCCAGCGCAGCGCGGCGAGCTGGTCGCGCAGGCCGGGGTTCGGGGGCGCGTCGGGGAACAGGCCGTAGCCCTCCACCCCCAGTCGGTAGTTGACCGAGACGCAGACGACCCCGTCGCGCGCGAAAGTCCTGCCGTCGTACACCGGCACCGCCGAGGAACCCCTGGTCAGCGCGCCGCCGTGCAGCCAGACCAGGACCGGGAGCCGGGCGCCGGGCCCCGGCTCGGGGGTCCACACGTTCAGGTTGAGGCAGTCGTCGCCGGGGATCACGGGGTCGGACAGGTACTGGGCGAACGCCTCGGAGTACGGCGGCTTCGGCGCGGTCGGCCCGAACGCTCCGGCGTCCCGGACCCCGTCCCAGGGCTCGGGCGGCCGGGGCGGGCGGAAGCGCAGCGGACCGAAGGGCGGGGCGGCGTACGGGATGCCCCGGAAGACCGCGATCCCCCGCTCGTACCGGCCGCGTACGGCCCCGTGGGGCGTTCCGACCACGGGGCCCGTCTGGTCTGCCGTCATCGCCCACCAGCCCTTCGCCACGCGCGCGTGCCTCGTCCCAGCAAGAGCACCATGGCATCCGGACCTATTCCGGTGCACGGGTCTGAGGCGTGGGCTGTCCGGCGTACGGCGGGGGTGACCCCGCGCCAGCGGTGATCGTTCGCCGGGCATGAAGCACCCCACGCGAATCGCCGCGGCCCTCTCCGTGGCCGCGGTCGCCCTGGTCACCGCCTATGGCACGGCCCATGCCGCCTGCCGCACCCTCGCTCCGGGACAGCAGCGCGCCACCGTGGCCTCGCCCGTCGACGAGCACGACCCGAAGGAGGACGTCGAGCTCGACGAGAACGGCCGTCCCGACCTCAAGGAGGACTGAGTCCGGCGACCGGACGCCGGGAACCGGTGCAACCGTGACGGCCGGGCGCCTCCCGCAGGGGGTGCCCGGCCGTCGTGTCGTCCGGTGGCCGCTCAGTCCTCCTCGCCCCGGTCGGCCCCGACGAGTGCCTCGACCACGTCCACGGCGCTGCCGTCGTGGTCGCTGCCGGCGGTGCCGCTGCCGGTCTGGAGGTTGGCCGCGCGATCGACTTCGAGCCATGAGTCGGCGTGGGAGTTGTCGATCACGGTGATCAGGCCCCCGGACGCGACGGCGGGTACGGCACCGGCCCCGAGGAGCACGGCGGCCACCGCCGTGGCCATGCCGAGCCGCGGTACGGCACCGCTCACACGCCCACGCCCTCGGGGGTGAGCCGCTCGCGGGCGATGTTGCGCTCCAGCAGGCTGGTGGAGGCCTTCACGCCGACGCCGCTCGCCGGGTCCACCTCGGGCAGCCGGCCGTCGGCCGCCTTCAGGCCGGCGAGCGCGGAGTCCATCGCCTCGTGCGCGGCGAACAGGCACGGGGTGCTGTAGATGGCGACGTCCACGCCGAGGTCGGACAGCTCGCCGAGCGACAGCCGGGGCGACTTGCCGCCGGCGATCTGGTTGAACAGCAGCGGCTTGCCCCCGACGACCTCACGGATCCGCTTGATCCACTCGACGCTGCGCACCCCGTCGACCAGCACCACGTCGGCGTCGGTGGCCGCGAGCCGTTCGGCGCGGTGCAGGATGTCGTGCTCGTCGGTGGCGTCCGTGCGGGCGACCACGACCAGGTCCTTGCGGGTCTCCAGGACCTTGTGCAGCTTCTCCAGGTATTCCTCCAGGGGCAGTACCTGCTTGCCGTCGGCGTGGCCGCAGCGGCGGGGCCGCTTCTGGTCCTCCAGGATCACCCCGGAGGCGCCGATGCGCTCCAGTCCCTCGACGACGTGACAGGCGACCTCGGGGTCGACGTACCCGTCGTCGATGTCGACCAGCAGATGGTGGTGGGGGAACGCGCCGCGCAGCCGCTGGACGAAGGCCACCATGTCCGGCCAGGCGATGAATCCGATGTCCGGCAGTCCGTAGTACGAGGCCGCGAAGCCGAAGCCCGATACGAACATCCCGTCATAGTGCTTGGCCGCGATCGACGCCGAGTACATGTCGTACACGCCGATCAGCGGCGTGGTTCCGGGACCGGCGATGCGTTCGCGCAGCTTATTACCGTAGGTCAAGGTCCGGCTCCTCCTGTGGGTGGGTGACGCGGGGCGGAAGGGGACCGCCGCGTCTCGACGCCCTTTGCCAAGACAAGAGCATCTCTAGATAGTCACGTGACCTTCCCCCTACGCCAGCTTTACTCACTCCAACGGCGCAACCGGTTCACCGCAGAAACGTCACTGGGCGGCCGTTGCCGCCCAGGTGAGGCCGCCGTTCAGGTGGGCCAGGAAGACCGGGTCGCGGTAGGCGTCGGCGGCATGACCGAGGGCCGTGTAGAACACCCGTCCGCCTGCGGGACCCCGCTCGTAACACCAGGCCAGCGGATGGTCCGCGCCCATCCCGCCGCCGTCGTACGACGTCTCGTCGGCGCGCAGCAGCACGCGTGCCCCGCCGCTCGGGGCGTGGTCGAAGTCGTACCACTCGTCGGTGAACTCCCAGACGGACGGCAGCCGCCGGGTCGCGGGGTGGGCGGGGTCGGCGACGAGGGCCCGGCCCGGCTGGTAGGCGGGGTGCCGGGTGAAGCGGGCGCCGAGGAGTTCGCCGTAGTACGGCCACCCGTACTCGGTGCAGGCCGCCGCGTGCACCCCGGCGAAGCCGCCGCCCGACCGGATGTACCGCTCCAGCCGCTCGCGTCCGGCCGGGGTCAGCACGTCCCCGCTGGTGGAGAGGAAGACCACGGCCGCGAACCCGTCCAGCGGCCGTTCCAGGTCCGCGGGGTCCTCGGTGTGCTCGACGGCGAACCCGCCCAGCGCCCGGACGGCGGCGACCGCGTCCGGGATGGAGTCGTGGCGGTAGTCGGTGGTGCGGGTGCAGAGGAGGAGACGAGGAGGCATGCCACGGGACTCCAGGCGCACGCCCGACGGCCCGGCAGGGCGGTCCGCCGTGCCCTGGCCCGGCACCGTCGGGTCAGCAGACGTTCTCCTCAACGGCCTTCGCCCACGCTGTTGTCGGGCGCTCCGTCGCCGTACGACGGCAGGTCACCGCGCCGCACCGGTACCGTCGCCGTGGGGGCCGGCGGCAACAGCGCGGCGAGCTCCGCCGGCGCGGGACGGTGGACGGCGTCCGCGGCGCCGCGGAGCACGTCGGCCGCGACCTTCTCGCCGCTGATCCGCACCACCCGGCCCTTCGCCGGTGCCACGCAGGTGTAGCCCTCCGGGCAGTCGGCCGCGCTGCCCCGCTCGGCGTAGAGGTGGAGCACGGCGCCGTTCTTCGCCCAGTACGCGGCGGAGAAGCCGTCGTCGCCGTTCACGCCGACGGACTGCTGCGCGAGCGTGAAGCCGGGTACGTCGGTGACGTAGACGAGTTCGGGCGCGATGCCCAACGCACGCAGCCTGGCGTCCAGTTCGACGCGCGGCACGCGCGGGGACGCCGGGTCCCGGGCATCGGCGGACGCCGGACCCCGGGTGTCACCGGTGTCCGCCTTCTCGGTGCCGCACGCCGTGAGCAGCGCGGGGAGGAGCAGGAGCAGCGGCAGGACGCGTGCGGTACGGATCACGCGCCCATGGTGCCGCACGGGCGTTCCCGGGGACGGTCCCGTTCCCGTAACCTCCTGCGCGATGAACGCGATTCCGCCGCTGCTGGACCATCTCGTCCTGGCCACGCCCGACCTGGGCGCGACGGTCACCGCGTTCGCGCGGCGGACCGGGGTCACCCCGGCGCCCGGCGGGGTCCACCTCGGGCTGGGTACGCGCAACCACCTGGTGGGGCTGGGCGGCCCGAGCTACCTGGAGATCCTCGGGCCCGATCCGGAGCAGCCCGAGCCTTCCGGGCCGCGGCCGTTCGGCGTCGACCGGCTGGCCGGGCCGCCCGGAGCCGGGTCCGCGCCCGTGCCCGCCACCGGTGTCCGATTCCTTCAAGACCGGCTGACCGCCCGCTGCCTACGGTGGCCGCATGACCGTACGATTCGCCGTGATCGGCCTGGTCGCCTCCGACCTGGCCGCCTCCCTCGCCTTCTACCGCCGCCTCGGGCTGGTCTTCCCCGACGGAGCCGAGGACCAGCCGCATGTCGAGGCCGAACTGCCCGGCGGGCTGGTGCTCGCCCTGGACACCGAGGAGACCATCCGCTCCTTCCATCCCGGCTGGCGGCCGTCCGCCGGCGGAGGGCGGGTCGCGCTCGCCTTCCGCTGCGACTCCCCCGCCGAGGTCGACGCCCGCTACGAGGACCTGGTGGCCGCCGGTCACCACGGGGAACTGGGGCCGTGGGACGCCTTCTGGGGGCAGCGGTACGCCACCGTGCACGACCCCGACGGCAACGCGGTCGACCTGTTCGCCCCGCTACCCGCGCCCGGCGAGTAGTTCCCCGAGCGGCATCCCCGCCAGTTCCCGCACCTCGCGCGCCAGATGGGGCTGGTCCGCATAGCCCGCGCGGACCGCCGTCTCCGCGTACGGCGTCCCGGAGCGGGCCAGGGCCAGCGCCCGCTGGAGGCGCAGGACGCGGGCCAGGGTCTTCGGACCGTACCCGAAGGCGGTCAGGCAGCGGCGGTGCAGCCGGCGTTCGCCGAGGCCAAGTGCGGCGGCCGTCGCGGCCACCGTGCGGCCCTCGTCCAGGCACTCCACCACCCGGCGCAGCAGCGGGTCCGGGGCACCCGCCTCCGCCGCCCGGTCGAGGGCGATGTCCTCCAGTGCGCTCGCCGGGTCGGGGGCCGCCGCGACCCGGTCTCTCAGCCGGCGGACGCTCGCGGCGGGCCAGAGGTCCGCCAACTCCACGCGGAGGTCGCGCAGTTCATGCGCAGGAACGCCGAGCAGCGCGGGCGCGGTGCCGGGGAAGAAGCGGATGCCCGCCCACGAACGCGCCGGGCCCTCGGGGAGGTAGGGGCGAGTGTCGGGACCGGCTACCAGCAGCCGCCCCTCGCTCCACAGCAGGTCCATGCACCCATCGGGCAACACGGGCCGGGCAGCGACACCGACCGGGGAGTTCCTCCACACGACCGCACCGGCCAACCGGGACACCCGCTCCACATACACGACGGCCAGCGTACGCCGCCCGCGGATACCTTCGGGGCCGCCTCGGAAGCCCCGCAGGGCAGGCCGGGAGCGGGCACGCCCGAGCGGGGTCGCGGCCCGGCGCCGGGTCGGGAGGGCGAGAGCCACGGTGCGGGCTGCCATTGGGGAGCGGACCGGGAAGGGAAGGGCTGCCGGGGCGAAACCTCTACCCCGCAGCGGACCGGGAAGGCGAGCACACGCGGGCGGAGCCGCCGCCGGGTGACGGGGCGAGGTGGCCAGGGCACCCGGACGGGGCGCACCCGGGTGGTCCGCGGAAGGCGAGGGTGCCGTCAGCTCGGACGCGGGGACGCCGGGGAGGGGCTGCCTCGGTGGACCGTCGCCGGTGCCGGGGTTCCGAACAGCGGGAGGGCGTGGCGTATGCGGAAGCGGCGGGTGTAGACGGCGGTGGCCCCGGCGGTCAGGCCCAGCAGGAGCAGCGAGAGGGCACGGTCCAGCAGCGGCACCGTGTCGGTCGGCAGCGTCGCGGCGGCGGCCGAGCCGAGGGCACCGTCGAGGAGCTGCTCGGCCCCCCACAGCGCAGTGAGGACACGCAGGGCTCGGCGGAACGGAGCACTGTCCTGCCAGATCCTGTCCCGTGCGCGGGCCGCGCCGCCCCGGTGCAGTCGCTGTCCCACCTGGAACGCCAGCGGTCTGCCGGTGAACGCGGTGCCGAGCGCCCATCCGCCGACCGCGAGGGACAGTGCCGCGTTCTTGAACAGCAGGAGGCGGGGGCCGCCACCGATCAAGGACACCAGCGCGGCGGCGGCCAGCAGGACCGTGAAGAACAGGTCGACGCCGTCGATCCGGCGGTGCCGGGCCGCGCCGGCCAGCAGACGCAGCGCCGGTGGCGCACCGCTCAGCAGCAGGGCCGACGCCTGACCGGCGCCGAGTGCCCGGGTCACGTAGTAGACGAGAAGCGGGAGGACGAGGTCCACGGCGAGGGAGAGAAGGGGGCCGCGAGCGGTCCCGAACGGCCTCACAGGCTCGGTCGGCTCGATGGACACGGACCCGTCCGTCCCGTCCGTCCCGTCTGCCCCAGGGATGCCGCCGGTCCCGGCACACCCGACCGTCGTGGTGCTCCCGGCCCACCCGGCGGCCCCGCCGATCTCTGGAATCCCGGCACTCCCGATGCTCCCGGCGGCCCCACCGATTCCAGCGGTCCCCTCGACGCCCCCAATCCCGGCGCTCTCGATCCACCCGACAGCCCCGGCAATCCCGGCATTCCTGATGCTCCCGGCAGCCCCGCGGACCCTGGTCGCCTCGGCCGCCCCCGTCGTGCCGCCCGCTCCGGGGGACCAGGCCGTGCCGCCGGCGTCGCTCCTGCCGGTCCCGGCGCCCCCGCCCGCGCCGCCCGCCCTCCCCCTCGTACCACTCCGTCCCGTGTATCCCGTCGGATCCGCCATGTCCGCCGCCTCCTCGCCCGGTGTCACAAGCCGTGCCGGGCGACGTGACGAACCACGGCGCTGCCCGGCTGTCCGCTCCGGCCGGACGCCTCCGGCCTGCGCATGGACGACCTTCACGCTAGGTGCGGGACGGTGTCCGGCGGATCGGCGCAGGGGTGGAGTGCCGGGTGGACATTCCGGGGACAAGCGCAGCCGCCTTCTCCACCGCAGGGTCCACACCCGAGGGTGGAGACGGCCGCGACGGGAGTCAGGGACGGCCGCCCCCCACAGACCGAGCAGACCAAGCAGACCAAGCAGACCGAGCCCGAGCAGACCGGCTCGGCCGGACGGTCACTGCACCGGGTGCGCCGTACCCCCGTCCCCGTCCTCGCCCCCGGAACCCCCGGCCCGCCCTGTCCCCTTGTGCGCGTGGTGCGGGTTCTTCGCGTGGGTGCGCAGGCGGGCCGTCACGTCCTCCGGGGGCAGGAAGCGGGACCAGCGCTCGGGGAACTCGGAGGGCATGTCGGGGTCGTCGGGGTCGGTCTCCCGGACCACCGCGGCGCGGGCGACGTACTCGGCGACCTGCGCGTGCCGCACCCGCTCGTTGGCCTCGCGCGCGGCGGCCGTGGCCGCGGCCGGCCAGACCCGGTCGATGGCCGCGTTGACGGCCGCGCCGACGAGCACGGCGAACGCGGACACACCGATCCACAGCAGGACGGCGACGGCGGCGGCGAGCGAGCCGTAGATGGTGGCGCCCTCGATGGTGCTGGTGAGGTAGATGCGCAGCAGGAAGCTGCCGAGGACCCACATGGCGAGGGCCACCAGCGCACCGGGCACGTCCTCGATCCACGGGGAGCGGACCGGCACCGAGACGTGGTACAGGGTAGTCAGGAAGACGATGGACAGGACGATCACGACCGGCCAGTACAGGACCTGGACGACCGTCTCCGACCAGGGCAGGATCCGCACCACCGCGTCGGGCCCGGCCACCATCAGCGGCAGTGCCACCGAACCGATCAGCAACGCCACGATGAACAGCAGGAACGCCATGATCCGGGTCTTGACGATGCCCCGGACACCGTCGAGGCCGTACATGACGGTGATGGTGTCGATGAAGACGTTCACCGCGCGCGAGCCCGACCACAGGGCGAACAGGAAGCCGATGGAGATGACGTCGGGCCGGCCGCCCTTCATCACGTCGTGCAGGATCGGCTCGGCGATGTCCTTGACGCCCTTGTCGGACAGCACCGTGCGGGAGGCCTCCAGGAGGTTGGTCTCCAGGCTGTGGATCGTGTCGGCGCCGGTCCAGTCGTCGACGTAGCCGAGCAGTCCGATCAGGCTCAGCAGCAGCGGCGGCACGGACAGCAGCGTGAAGAACGCCGCCTCCGCCGCCAGGCCCAGGATGCGGTACTCCATGCAGGAGTTGACGGTGTCCTTGAGCAACAGCCAGGCGGTCCTGCGCTTGGAGACGTTCCGGTAGAGGGCTCTGGCGCGGTGGAGCCGGCCGGCCGGCCGCTCGGGGGTTTCACTTGCTGGCTGCACGACCTAACGGTAGCCGCCGCACCGGGCCGCCCTCACCTTCCGGGGGCGATCACCGAGGGGACACATCGATTTCCGGCGCTGTGCCACTCGGGGGCCATCACCGCCGCCGTCCCGGGTAGGTTCGGATTCATGGCAGGCACCTCCACCCACACCGTGACGAACCAGCCGCCCCCGCTGGCCGGCTACGACGTCTTCACCGCCGACCGGGCCCTCGCCGAGGCCGTCGACCGGTACACCGGGGCCGATGTCCTCAAGGAGGTGCGCGCCGAGCTGTCCGCGCTGGGCCGGGCCGCCGGTTCGGCACAGCTCCAGGAGTGGGCGGTGCAGGCGAACGAGCATCCGCCCCGGCTGCGCAGCCACGACCGGTACGGCCACCGGATCGACGAGGTCGACTTCCACCCGGCCTGGCACCGGCTGCTCGGCAAGGGCGTCTCGGCCGGGCTGACCGGCGCCTGGACGCGCCCGTCGGGGCATGTGCGGCGGGCGGCCGGGTTCCTGGTCTGGACGCAGGTCGAGGCGGGCACCTGCTGCCCGCTGTCGATGACGCACGCGGCGGTGCCCGCCCTGCGCGCCGACGCGGAGCTGGCCGCCGAGTGGGAGCCCCGGCTGACGTCCACGGTCTACGACCGGGAGCTGCGGCCCGCCGGGCAGAAGCCCGGGGCCCTGTTCGGAATGGGCATGACCGAGAAGCAGGGCGGCAGCGACGTCCGCGCGAACACCACCGCGGCACGGCCCCTCGCGGAGGACGGCACGTACGTGCTGACCGGGCACAAGTGGTTCTGCTCGGCGCCGATGTCGGACGCGTTCCTGGTGCTCGCGCAGGCGCCGGGCGGGCTCACCTGCTTCCTGGTCCCGCGGGTCCTGCCCGACGGCACCCGCAACGTCTTCCGGATCCAGCGGCTGAAGGACAAGCTGGGCAACCGCTCGAACGCCTCCGCGGAGGTCGAGTTCGACGGCACCTGGGCGCGCCGGGTCGGCGAGGAGGGGCGCGGGGTGCGCACGATCATCGGGATGGTCGCCGCGACCCGGCTGGACTGCGCGCTCGGCTCGGCGGGCCTGATGCGGCAGGCGGTGGCGCAGGCCGTGCACCACTGCGCGCACCGGGAGGCGTTCGGCGGGAAGCTGGTCGACAAGCCGTTGATGCGCAACGTCCTCGCCGATCTCGCGCTGGAGTCGGAGGCGGCGACCGCGCTCGCGCTGCGGCTGGCCGCGGCCTGGGACGACGGCGGCGAGCAGGAGCGCGCCTTCCTGCGGCTCGCGGTGCCGGCCGCGAAGTACTGGATCACCAAGCGCTGTGCCCCGGTGGCCGTGGAGGCCGCCGAGTGCCTGGGCGGCAACGGGTACGTGGAGGAGTCCGGTCTGCCCCGGCTGGTGCGGGAGTCGCCGCTGAACTCCATCTGGGAGGGCGCGGGGAACGTGCAGGCACTGGACGTGCTGCGGGCCTTGCAGCGGGAGCCGGGCGCGCTGGACGCCTGCCTCACCGAGATCGGCCGGGCGCACGGCGCGGACCACCGGCTGGACCGGGCGGTGAAGGACCTGTTCACCGAACTCGCCGACCTGGAGGGCGTCGAAGGGCGCGCCCGGCGCCTGGCGGAGCGGCTGGCGCTGGTCCTCCAGGGCTCTCTCCTGGTGCGGTACGCCCCGCCGGAGGTGGCCGACGCCTTCTGCGCCTCCCGCCTGGGCGGCGACCGCGGCGCGTCCTTCGGCACGTTGCCGTCGGGCCTGGACCTGGAGTCGGTGGTGGAGCGAGCGCGTCCGGTCTGAACCCGCCGTACCCGGCCGGGGCCTCGGCGGGAGGGGGGTGGTGCTGCGCCGACACGGCACCACCCCCCACCACCTGGGTCAAGTCTCGGCCACGCTCCGGCGGTTCACCAGGGTTGCAGGGGGTTGCAACTCTTGGAGGCACATGCGCGGAGTCTGTGCCTCCGCCATGTCCGGAACGGCAGTATGAGAGGCACAGTCGGACCGGAAGCCGCCGCCCGGACGGCTTTACCCGTGTGTTCGACGCCCCTTTCCGGGAGGACCGCAGTGGTGAACCCGCCGATGAACGTGGCGCGCCTGGCCGCCGTGGACGCGGCGCAGGCGGCCCGGGTACTGAGCGAGGTGCGCGAGGCCACGCTCGCCGGGCAGCGTACGCGGCTCGCGCCCCGCCCGGTGATCGAGCAGTCGTGGGGACGGATGCTGCGCAGTGGTGTCGACCCCGAACACGACTTCAGGTCCGGGCTGTTGCCCTCGGACGAGGTGCGGCGCCGGCGGGAGGAGTCGCCGCTGCGGCATGTCCTGCCGGTGCTGCGGGAGGGACTGCTTTCGGTCGCGGACGTCGCCCAGCACATCATGGTCGTCGCGGACGCCGACGGCCGCGTGCTGTGGCGGGAGGGTGTGCCGTCGGTACTGCGGAAGGCCGACGGGCTGGGCTTCGAACTCGGCGCGGACTGGAGGGAAGACGTCGTCGGCACCAACGGGGTGGGCACCCCGGCGGTGGTGCGGCGGCCGGTGCAGGTGTTCGCCGGCGAGCACTTCGTGCGGTCGCACGTCTCCTGGACCTGTTCGGGCGCGCCGATCACGGATCCGCGGGACGGGCGGCTGCTCGGCGTGGTGGACGTCAGCGGCCCGCTGGAGACCATGCATCCGGCGACCCTCGCCTGGGTGGACTCGGTCGCCAAGCTGGCCGAGGCCCGGCTGCGGGAGCTTCATCTGGCCTCGCTGGAGCGGCTGCGGGTGGTGGCGGCGCCGGTGCTGGCCCGGCTGGCCGGGCGGGCGCTGGTGGTGGACCGCGACGGCTGGGCGGCGGCCGTGACCGGGATGCCGTACGTGCGGCGGGTGACGCTGCCCAGGACGCTGACGCCGGGCCGTCGGTGGCTGCCCTCGCTCGGCTCCTGCGCGATGGAGCCGCTGGCCGGGGGCTGGCTGCTGCGGGCGGAGGAGGAGCCCCGGGCCGGTGCCCGCCGGATCGTGCTGGACCTCGCCCGGCCGGGCCGCCGTACGGTGACGGTCACGGCGCCGGCGGGTTCCTGGTCGCGGGAACTGAGTCCGCGCCATGCCGAGTTGCTGTTCCTGCTCACCGAGCACCGTGCCGGGCGCGGGGCGGCGGGGCTGGCCGAGGACCTGTTCGACGATCCGTCCCGGACCGTGACCGTACGGGCCGAGATGTCCAGGATTCGGAGGTATCTTGGGGAACTCCTCCAGCATCGGCCGTATCGTTTCCGCGACGATGCGGAAGTGGACGTGATCCTTCCAGAAGATCCGTCCCACCTGCTTCCCCAGTCGATGGCACCAGCGGTGACCCGGAAGCGGAATGCTGTGCTCGACGCCCGGACCAAGCGGTCCGGACGGGGGTGACCGTCCGGCCGGCCCCGGCTCCGCACGCGCGTCTTCCACCGATCTGCGCAGTCCTGGCCCTGCGCGGCCCGTTCCTGCCGTAGCATCCCGTACGGGCCTCCCCACCTGCTCCTCGCGTCAACCCACGGATCGCGCGGCGCAGTTGGCCCGCCCTCTGGAGGAGAGATGAAGCATCGCGGCAGACACCGCCGACGCAGACGGGGCGCTGCGCTGCGCGCGGTCCTGACCGGCACCGCGCTCGCGCTCACCGCCGCGGCCACCCTGATCAGCGCCTCCCAGGCCGACGTCACCGACAACCCGGGCGCGCTGAAGCCGCTGACCTCCCCGGCGGACACCAGCCGGCTCCGCCTCCAGGAGCACCTGGTCCCCACGCGCTCCCTGGACCGGCTCACCACCGCGATGGGCCGCCCGGTCGGCGTGGACGCCGTGCTCCGGAGCACCGACCGAGCCCTGCGCGAGGGCGGGGACTGCGCCACCGGCGACCGCGCCTCGCTGCCCGTCGCCCCGGCCGCCACCCGCGCCTACTGCTGGGACCCGGCCGACACCGCGACCGGCGACTGGCGGCCGGCCTCGGTGACCACCTCCGGGGACGCCGACGAGGACGGCGTCTGGGGCACCCACCGGGTCGTCCTCGCCGGCTGGACCCACAGCACCACCACCGGCCGCCCCGCCGAGCGCGGCCTCGCCCGGGTCGCCTTCGTCGACGCCGACGACCCGGCCCACCTCACCTACCGCTGGGCACTGCTGGTGGTGCCGGTCGACGGCGGCCGGGACTACCGGGGCCTGGCCTCCGGCCTCTCCGGCATGGTCTGGTACCAGAACAAGCTGCTGGTCACCACCACGGCCGGCGGCGCCGACGCGCTGTACGTCTACGATCTGGACCACATCCAGCGCACCACGGTCGACGGGCCGGCGATCGGCCGCGTGGCCGGCGGCTGGTCCGCCGACGGCCACGACTACGTACTGCCCGCGGTCGCTTCGTACCGCTTCACGTCCGGCCGCTGCGGCCCCTCCGGGCCGCCCTGTCCCGGCGCGCTCGCCCTCGACCGCGGCACGACGCCCGACAGCCTGGTCGCCGCGGAGTGGACCGCGCCCGGCGGCGACCGGCGCGCCCGGCTGTGGCGGTACGCGTTCAGCGACGACCCGGCGCGTGCCGGACTGCTCGCCACGGACCCCTGGGGGCGGGCGGACGCGGTGGAGGCGTACCGGACCCGGGCCGACGGGATCCGAGGCCTGCTGCCGTACCGGAAGCCCGGGGCGGATCGGCCGTCCTGGTATGTGGGACGGCTGCCCGAGTCGCAGGACGGGCACGGCGGACTGTGGCGGCAGGACACCCGGGGCGCCCGGGCGGCCCGGTGCGGCGCCGACGCCTCGGACCGTTGCTGGGCGCAGGAGGCGGGCTCCCTCTCCTACTGGCAGGAGACCGGCGAGGTGTGGTCGCTGTCCGACCGCATGCTGTTCGCGCTGCCCCTGGCCGAGCTGGACCGCTCCCTGGACTGACGGCGGTCCTGCCGACCGGCTCCGGGGGCGGCCCTGCCGACCGGCCCCGGGGGGCCGCGTTACCGCTCGCCCCCGAGGGCGATGCGCCGCCCGGCTCCGGCGGGCGGCCCCGGCCCCGGCCCCGGCCCCGGCCCCGATCGACAGACCGGGCCGCGGGATGGTTCCCTGGCCCGCATGAGCAGCACCCCTGTCACCACCTGGTCCCTTGAGCAGACCTCCCCGGCCGATCTCCTGCCCGCCGCCGCCCCCGACGGCGACGTCCGGATCGTCCGCGCCGAGGTGCCCTCCCCCGAGTTCAGCCGGTTCCTGTACGCCTCGGTCGGCGGCGACATCCGCTGGACCGACCGGCTGGGCTGGACGTACGCGCGGTGGCAGGAGTTCCTGGAGCGGCCCGGCGTGGAGACCTGGGTGGCCTACGACCACGGCACCCCGGCCGGCTATGTCGAGTTGGAGCCGCAGGACGAGGGCGCGGTCGAGATCGTCTACTTCGGGCTGGTCCCCGCCTTCCGCGGCCGACGCATCGGCGGCCACCTGCTGGCGTACGGGACGGCCCGCGCGTGGGACCTGGCCGAGCGGTGGCCCGGGCGGACGCCGACGAAGCGGGTGTGGCTGCACACGTGCAGCAAGGACGGCGAGTTCGCGATGGACAACTACCAGCGGCGCGGCTTCAAGCTGTTCGACACGAAGGTGGAGCTGGAGCCGGACGTGGCCGCGCCGGGCCCCTGGCCCGGCGCCTACCCCGCCTGACCTGCCAGGACAAGCCCTTCGGCGACGCATGTGAGCGACGACACCCTTGTCCCACATTCCGGGACAAGGGTGTCCACATGATGGATGAAGCTGGACTGCGTTCAGATCGCCGTGACACGCTTCCGTCATGTCCGGAACTGGAATTGCCTTGGTGAGTCGGCGGCACGTCGACCTCGGCCGCATGTCCAGCGCCATCTGTCCGGCGAGCTGACGCCTCCCAGCACCGCCGTTCCCCCCCTCGTACCCGATCACGTGTGCGCGATGACGCGCACCCATGCCGCATGCGCACGTACGCGCAGGTCAGCCGCGCTCCCGCCTGTCCCGAAGGACGTACCTCCATGGCCGCCACCCCACAGAACCCCGCCGCCTCCGCGCCCCGCCGCAAGGTGAGCCGTCACCGCGGTGAGGGCCAGTGGGCCGCCGGCCATTTCACGCCCCTCAACGGCAACGAGCAGTTCAAGAAGGACGACGACGGTCTCAATGTGCGGACACGCATTGAGACGATCTACTCCAAGCGCGGCTTCGACTCCATCGACCCGAACGACCTGCGCGGCCGGATGCGCTGGTGGGGGCTGTACACCCAGCGCAAGCCCGGGATCGACGGCGGCAAGACCGCGATCCTGGAGCCGGAGGAACTGGACGACGAGTACTTCATGCTGCGCGTCCGCATCGACGGCGGGGCGCTGACCACGGCGCAGCTCAGGGTGATCGGTGAGATCTCGCAGGAGTTCGCGCGCGGCACGGCGGACATCACCGACCGGCAGAACGTCCAGTACCACTGGATCCGGATCGAGGACGTGCCCGAGATCTGGGACCGGCTGGAGGGCGTCGGCCTGTCCACCGTCACGGCCTGCGGCGACACCCCGCGTGTGATGATCGGCTCCCCGGTGGCGGGCATCGCCGAGGACGAGATCATCGACGCCACGCCGGCGCTGGAGGAGATGAAGCGCCGCGTCCTGAACAACAAGGCGTACTCCAACCTGCCGCGCAAGTTCAAGACGGCCATCTCGGGTTCGCCGCTGCTGGACGTCGTGCACGAGATCAACGACGTCGCGTTCGTCGGCGTCCGCCACCCCGAGCACGGTCCGGGCTTCGACGTCTGGGTCGGCGGCGGTCTGTCCACCAACCCCAAGCTGGGCGTGCGCCTCGGCGCCTGGGTGCCGATCGACGAGGTGCCGGACGTCTACGAGGGCGTCATCTCGATCTTCCGTGACTACGGCTACCGCCGGCTGCGCAACCGGGCCCGGCTGAAGTTCCTCGTCGCCGACTGGGGCGCGGAGAAGTTCCGGCGGGTGCTGGAGGACGAGTACCTGAAGCGCGAGCTGACCGACGGTCCCGCTCCCGAACAGCCGGTGCGGCAGTGGCGCGACCACATCGGTGTGCACCGGCAGAAGGACGGCCGGTTCTACGTCGGTTTCGCGCCGCGCGTCGGCCGGGTCGACGGTGCCACGCTGACGAAGGTCGCCGACCTCGCGGAGGCGCACGGCTCGGGCCGGGTCCGCACCACCGTCGAGCAGAAGATGATCATCCTCGACGTCGAGCAGGACAGGGTCGACTCGCTGGTGGAGGGCCTGGAGGCGCTGGACCTCACCGCCCGGCCGTCCTCCTTCCGGCGCGGCACCATGGCCTGCACCGGCATCGAGTTCTGCAAGCTCGCCATCGTGGAGACCAAGCAGCGCGGCTCGACGCTGATCGACGAACTGGAGCGCCGGCTGCCGGACTTCGACGAGCCGATCACCATCAACCTCAACGGCTGCCCGAACGCCTGCGCCCGTATCCAGGTCGCGGACATCGGTCTCAAGGGCCAGCTCGTCCTCGACGACCGGGGCGAGCAGGTCGAGGGCTACCAGGTGCACCTGGGCGGCGCCCTCGGGCTGGAGCCGGGCTTCGGCCGCAAGGTGCGCGGTCTGAAGGTCACCGCGGAGGAGCTGCCCGACTACATCGAGCGGGTGCTCAAGCGGTTCCAGGCCGAGCGCGAGGACGGCGAGCGGTTCGCGACCTGGGCGGCGCGGGCGAGCGAGGAGGCGCTGTCGTGAGCGAGCGGGCCGCGCCCTTCTACTGCCCCTACTGCGGCGACGAGGACCTGCGTCCGAACGACGAGGGTCACGGCGCCTGGGAGTGCGGGGCCTGCAACCGCGCATTCCGGCTGAAGTTCCTCGGGCTGCTCTCCCGGGGGCTCCAGCGAGCCGACAACGGAGGGGACGAGCTGATATGACGACAGCTCAGGAAGAGCGTACAACTGAGGAGTTGAAGGCGCTCGCCGGGCAGGCGGGCCGTGACCTGGAGGACGCCGACGCGCTGGAGATCCTCCAGTGGGCGGTGGACACCTTCGGCACGAAGTTCTGCGTCACCTCCTCCATGGAGGACGCCGTGGTCGCCCATCTCGCCTCGCGCGTGCTGAAGGGTGTGGACGTCGTCTTCCTCGACACCGGCTACCACTTCCCGGAGACCATCGGGACCCGGGACGCCGTGGAGGCCGTGATGGACGTCAACGTCATCACCCTCACGCCGAAGCAGACGGTCGCCGAACAGGACGCCGAGTACGGCCCGAAGCTGCACGACCGCGACCCCGACCTGTGCTGCGCGCTGCGCAAGGTGCGGCCGCTGGAAGAGGGCCTGGGGAACTACCAGGCGTGGGCGACGGGCCTGCGCCGCGACGAGTCCCCGACCCGGGCGAACACCCCGGTCGTCGGCTGGGACGAGAAGCGGCGGAAGGTCAAGATCTCGCCGATCGCCCGCTGGACCCAGGACGACGTGGACGCGTACATCACCGAACACGGCGTGCTCACCAACCCGTTGCTGATGGACGGCTACGCCTCCGTCGGCTGCGCCCCGTGCACCCGCAGGGTCCTGGAGGGCGAGGACGCGCGGGCCGGCCGCTGGGCGGGCCGGGCCAAGACCGAGTGCGGGTTGCACGGATGACGAACGAGCGGATTCAGGAGAACCACGTGACGACCGGAGCCACCGTCTGGCTCACGGGTCTGCCGAGCGCCGGCAAGACCACCATCGCGTACGAGCTGGCGGGCCGGCTGCGCGCCGGGGGCCACCGGGTGGAGGTGCTCGACGGCGACGAGATCCGCGAGTTCATCTCGGCGGGCCTCGGCTTCTCCCGGGAGGACCGGCACACCAACGTGCAGCGGATCGGCTTCGTGGCCGAGCTGCTGGCCCGCAACGGCGTCAAGGCGCTGGTCCCGGTGATCGCGCCGTACACGGACAGCCGGGACGCGGTGCGGGGGCGGCACGAGGAGAACGGGACGCCGTACCTGGAGATCCATGTGGCGACCCCGGTCGAGGTGTGCAGCGTGCGCGATGTGAAGGGGCTGTACGCCAAGCAGGCCGCGGGCGAGCTGACCGGGCTCACTGGGGTCGACGACCCGTACGAGGAGCCGAAGGCGCCGGATCTGCGGATCGAGTCGCAGCACCAGACGGTCCAGGAGTCGGCCGCGTCGGTGCACGCGCTGCTGAGCGAGAGGGGACTGGCATGACCACGGTCGCCAAGGTGGACGAGGGAACGCACAGCCCGTACGCGCTGTCGCACCTGGACGCGCTGGAGTCCGAGGCGGTGCACATCTTCCGCGAGGTCGCGGGCGAGTTCGAGAACCCGGTGATCCTGTTCTCCGGCGGCAAGGACTCCATCGTCATGCTGCACCTCGCGCTGAAGGCCTTCGCCCCCGCGCCGGTGCCGTTCGCGCTGCTCCATGTCGACACCGGACACAACTTCCCGGAAGTCCTTGAGTACCGGGACCGTGTGGTGGCCGCACATGGGCTGCGCCTCCATGTGGCCTCCGTCCAGGACTACATCGACCGCGGCGTGCTCAAGGAACGCCCCGACGGCACCCGCAACCCGCTCCAGACCCTTCCCCTGACGGAGAAGATCCAGAGCGAGAAGTTCGACGCCGTCTTCGGCGGTGGCCGCCGCGACGAGGAGAAGGCCCGCGCCAAGGAGCGGGTGTTCTCGCTGCGCGACGAGTTCTCCCAGTGGGACCCGCGGCGCCAGCGCCCCGAGCTGTGGAACCTGTACAACGGCCGGCACGCCCCCGGTGAGCACGTCCGGGTCTTCCCGCTGTCCAACTGGACCGAGCTGGACGTCTGGCAGTACATCGCCCGCGAGGGCATCGAGCTGCCGGAGATCTACTTCGCCCACGAGCGCGAGGTGTTCCAGCGCGGCGGGATGTGGCTGACGGCCGGGGACTGGGGCGGGCCGAAGGACGGCGAGACGGTCGAGAAGCGGCAGGTGCGCTACCGGACCGTCGGCGACATGTCCTGCACCGGCGCGGTCGACTCCGGCGCCGACACGATCGAGAAGGTCATCGCCGAGATCGCCGCGTCCCGGCTGACCGAGCGGGGCGCGACCCGCGCCGACGACAAGCTGTCCGAGGCCGCGATGGAAGACCGCAAGCGCGAGGGGTACTTCTAAGCATGAGCACGACCACGACCGAGGCGCTCTCGGACACCACCCTGCTGCGGTTCGCCACCGCCGGCTCCGTCGACGACGGCAAGTCCACGCTCGTCGGACGGCTGCTGCACGACTCCAAGTCGGTCCTCGCCGACCAGTTGGAGGCCGTCGAGCGCGCCTCCGCGAGCCGGGGCCAGGACGCCCCGGACCTCGCGCTGCTCACCGACGGCCTGCGCGCCGAACGCGAGCAGGGCATCACCATCGACGTCGCCTACCGCTACTTCGCCACCCCGCGCCGCCGGTTCATCCTCGCCGACACCCCGGGCCATGTGCAGTACACCCGCAACATGGTCACCGGCGCCTCCACGGCCGAGCTGACGGTGATCCTGGTCGACGCCCGCAACGGCGTGGTCGAGCAGACCCGACGGCACGCGGCCATCGCCGCACTCCTCCGCGTCCCGCACGTCGTCCTCGCCGTCAACAAGATGGACCTCGTCGGGTACGAGGAGAGGGTGTTCGCCGCGATCGCCGAGGAGTTCACGGCGTACGCGACCGAGCTGGGCGTCCCGGAGGTCACCGCGATCCCGATCTCGGCGCTGGCCGGCGACAACGTGGTGGAGCCGTCCGCGAACATGGACTGGTACGGCGGTCCGACCGTGCTGGAGCACCTGGAGACCGTGCCGGTCAGCCATGACCTGGCGCACTGCCACGCGCGGCTGCCCGTGCAGTACGTGATCCGGCCGCGGACCGCCGAGCACCCGGACTACCGGGGCTACGCGGGACAGATCGCGGCCGGTACGTTCCGGGTGGGCGACCGGGTCACCGTCCTGCCGTCCGGCCGTACTTCGACGATCTCCGGCATCGACCTGCTCGGCGAGCCGGTCGACGTGGCCTGGACGACGCAGTCGGTGACGGTGCTGCTCGCGGACGACGTCGACGTCTCGCGCGGCGACCTGATCGTGCCGACGAAGGACGCCCCGGCCACCACGCAGGACGTGGAGGCGACCGTCTGCCACGTCGCCGACGCGCCGCTGACCGTCGGACACCGGGTGCTGCTCAAGCACGGCACCCGCACGGTCAAGGCGGTCGTGAAGGACATCCCGTCCCGGCTGACCCTCGACGACCTGTCCCTGCACCCGCACCCGGGACAGCTCGTCGCCAACGACATCGGCCGGGTGAAGATCCGTACCGCCGAGCCGCTGCCGGTCGACTCCTACGCCGACTCGCGCCGCACGGGCTCCTTCATCCTGATCGACCCCGCCGACGGCACCACGCTCACCGCGGGCATGGTCGGCGAGTCCTTCGCGTCCCCCGAGCCGGTCAAGGACGCGGCCGACGACGACGGCTGGGACTTCTGAGCATGAACTCCACCGATTTCTACGCGACGTTCGCCAAGGAGGGCGGCCGTGTCGGCAGCGGCGCCCTCGGCAGCGGGCAGGGCGGGGTCGCGCGATGTGCGCTGTGACGTACGCGCACTGCCTGCGCGCCCCGTCCCCCCACCCTTCCCCACATGCTCGGCTTCGCTCGCAAGCGGGGGGACCCCCACCCCGGAAGCGACGAAGACCCTTTGCCGACTCCCGGCCACGACCTGAGAGACCGTGACCGCCGGGCCAACGAGAGGAAAGCCTCCCGTGCCTGCCAACCGCTCCGCTCTGCTTCGCCGCGGGATCGCCGCGATCGCCGCACTGCCCCTGCTGTCCCTCGCCGCCTGCGGCTACGGGTCCGACTCCAAGGACGACAACGCCGGCGCCAAGATCGCCACCGGTGCCAAGAAGATCGACGGTCTCGGCTCCGTCAAGATCGGTTACTTCGGCAATCTCACCCACGCCACCGCCCTGGTCGGCAACCAGAAGGGCTTCTTCCAGAAGGAGCTGGGCGCGACCGAGGCCAAGTACCAGATCTTCAACGCCGGTCCGTCCGAGATCGAGGCACTGAACTCGGGTGCCATCGACATCGGCTGGATCGGCCCCTCCCCGGCGATCAACGGCTACACCAAGTCCGACGGCAAGAGCCTGCGGATCATCGGCGGTTCGGCCTCCGGCGGCGTGAAGCTGGTCGTCGACCCGAAGAAGATCACGTCCCTGAAGGACGTCAAGGGCAAGAAGATCGCGACCCCGCAGCTCGGCAACACGCAGGACGTGGCGTTCCTCAACTGGGTGGCCGAGCAGGGCTGGAAGGTCGACGCGCAGAGCGGCAAGGGTGACGTGTCCGTCGTCCGCACGGACAACAAGGTGACCCCGGACGCCTACAAGTCCGGCTCCATCGACGGCGCCTGGGTGCCGGAGCCGACCGCGTCCAAGCTGGTCGCCGAGGGCGGCAAGGTGCTGCTGGACGAGTCGGCGCTGTGGCCGGACAAGAAGTTCGTGATCACGAACGTCATCGTGTCGCAGAAGTTCCTCAAGGAGCACCCGAAGGCCGTCGAGGCGGTCCTCAAGGCGTCGGTCGAGACCAACAAGTGGATCAACGCCAACCCGGACGAGGCGAAGGCGGCGGCGAACAAGCAGCTGGGCGTCGACTCCGGCAAGGAACTGCCCGCGAAGGTGCTGGACCCGGCGTGGAAGTCCATCCAGTTCACCGACGACCCGCTCGCCGCGACCCTCGACACCGAGGCGAAGCACGCCGTCAAGGCCGGCCTGCTGGAGAACCCCAGGCTGGCCGGCATCTACGACCTCACCCTCCTGAACAAGGTCCTCAAGGCCGAGGGCGAGCAGAGCGTCAGCGACGCCGGACTCGGCGCCGAGTAAGTCCCGTAGCCGATGAGTTCCCAGGAGGTGACGACCATGGCAACGACCTTCGCCGAGGCCGCCGAGACGGTCGAGCACGCGGCACGCATCGAGCACGTCTCGAAGTCCTTCGCGACACCGGGCGGACAGCAGCTCGTCCTGGACGACATCAGCCTCGATGTCGCGCCGGGTGAGTTCGTCACCCTCCTGGGGGCCTCGGGCTGCGGCAAGTCGACGCTGCTGAACCTGGTGGCGGGGCTGGACCGGCCCTCCGCCGGCAGCATCGCGACCGACGGGCGGCCGGCCCTGATGTTCCAGGAGCACGCCCTGTTCCCGTGGCTGACCGCGGGCAAGAACATCGAACTCGCCCTCAAACTCAGGGGCGTTGCGAAGACCGAGCGCCGCGAGCGGGCCGAGCAGCTGCTCGAACTGGTCCGGTTGCGGGGCTCGTACGGCAAGCGGGTGCACGAGCTGTCCGGCGGTATGCGCCAGCGTGTGGCCATGGCCCGCGCGCTCGCGCAGGACAGCCAGCTGCTGCTGATGGACGAGCCGTTCGCCGCGCTGGACGCGATCACCCGGGACCTGCTGCACGACGAGCTGACCCGGATCTGGGCGGAGACGGGCGTGTCCGTCCTGTTCGTCACGCACAACGTGCGCGAGGCGGTACGGCTGGCGCAGCGGGTGGTGCTGCTGTCGTCCCGGCCGGGCCGGGTGGCCCGTGAGTGGCGGGTGGACATTCCGCAGCCGCGGCGCATCGAGGACGCGCCGGTCGCCGAACTGTCCTTGGAGATCACCGAAGTACTGCGTGGGGAGATCCGGCGTCATGGCCAGCACTGAGACCAAGACCGTCACGGACGCGGGGAGCGTCGAGGCGGGTCTGGACGCCCTGGAGGTCGTCGCCACCGGCCGTACGCCGTTCCGGCAGACGTTCACCGGCAAGATCCTGCCGCCGGTCGTCGCCACCGTGGTGGTGCTGGTCGTGTGGCAGGCGCTGATCTCCTTCGGAATCGTCGACGACCCGACGAAGCTGCCCTCCCCCGCCGCCGTCGGCGGCGAGTTCAAGCGTGCCTGGCTGGAGGGCACGCTGCTGGGCTACATCTGGACCAGCGTCTCGCGCGGTCTGCTGGGCTTCCTGTTCGCGCTGGCCATCGGCACCCCGCTCGGTCTGCTGGTGGCGCGGGTGAAGTTCGTGCGCGCGGCCATCGGCCCGGTGCTGTCCGGTCTCCAGTCGCTGCCGTCGGTGGCGTGGGTGCCGCCGGCGGTGATCTGGCTGGGCCTGGACAACTCGATGATGTACGCGGTGATCCTGCTCGGCGCGGTCCCGTCGATCGCCAACGGCCTGGTCTCCGGCATCGACCAGGTGCCGCCGCTGTTCCTGCGGGCGGGCCGCACGATGGGCGCGACCGGGGTGAGGGGCGCCTGGCACATCGTCCTGCCGGCCGCGCTGCCGGGCTACCTCGCCGGCCTGAAGCAGGGCTGGGCCTTCTCCTGGCGCTCGCTGATGGCCGCGGAGATCATCGCCTCCTCCCCCGACCTCGGCATCGGCCTGGGCGCGCTGCTGGAGAACGGCCGCAACGCCAGCTCCATGTCCATGGTGTTCGAGGCCATCTTCCTGATCCTGTTCGTCGGCATCGCCATCGACCTGCTCATCTTCAGCCCGCTGGAGCGGTGGGTGCTGCGCAGCCGCGGTCTGCTGGTGAAGAGCTGACCATGCGCCGTCCGGTCCTCCTCGTCATCGCCCACGGCAGCCGCGACCCGCGGCACGCGGCGACCGTGCACGCCCTGGTGGAGCAGGTGCGGTCGCTGCGACCGGGCCTGCGCGTGGAGACCGGGTTCCTGGACTTCAACGTCCCGTCGGTGCACGGGGTGCTCCAGTCGCTGGCGGCGGAGGGCGTGCGGGACGTCGTCGCCCTGCCGCTGCTGCTGACCCGCGCGTTCCACGCCAAGGCCGACATCCCCGCCGTGCTGCGGGACGCGCCGGCGCGGCTGCGGATCCGGCAGGCGGACGTGCTCGGCCCGTCCCCGCTGCTGCTGTCCGCGCTGGAACGGCGGCTGTACGAGGCGGGCCTGTCGCCCGCCGACAAGTCCTCGACCGGGGTCGTACTGGCCTCGGCGGGGTCCTCCGATCCGGAGGCGATCGCGGTGATCGCCGACATCGCGCGGGAGTGGTGGCACACCGGTTGGTGCGCCGTGCGGCCCGCGTTCGCCTCCGCGTCCCTTCCGCGCACCGAGGACGCGGTACGTGAGCTGCGCGCCCTCGGCTGCGAGCGGGTCGCCGTCGCGCCGTACGTCCTGGCCCCCGGCTTCCTGCCGGACCGGATCGCGCGCGGCGCGGCCGGGGCGGACGTGCTCGCCGAGGTGCTCGGCCCCGCCCCGGAGGTGGCGCGGGTGGTGCTGGAGCGGTACACCGACGCCTGCCGGCCGGCCGTGGCGGCACTCGGCGCGTAACCGCCGCGCGGCCGTGCCGTTGGCGTGCGCGGACGTCGGCGGCTCCGTGGTGGCTGGGCGCGCAGTCCGCGCCCCTGGCCTCGGCGAGGTGCCGGCGGCCGGCACCGGTGGGTTACGGGTGCTGGACGGGCTGTTCGTGCCCGCCGGGACGCGTGACCGGCGCCGGGTGGACGCGCCGGTGCTGGAGGGCCTGGCCCGGTCCGCGGGTCCCGCCGTCGCACCGCTCGCCGCGCTGCACCGCGCCGACCCGCGGGCACCCCGCCGGATCGTCCTCCACCAGCTGATCAGCCTGCTCGCGGAGCGCCCCGAGGGCGACCGCGGCTCCGTCGGGCGCGAGGCGGGCGCCACCCCGACGAGGCGGCCGGTCTGCTCGCAGCGGCCCGGCTGCGCCCCCCTGGGCCGGCTGCCGCCTCGTGCGGGCGGCAGCACATGACGGAGCCGGGCGAGAACCGCCGCCGCGGGACCGCTGGGGGTGCTGGGCCGGCCGGTGCTGCCGCCGCGGCTGACGGTGACCACTCCCCCGCCGCGCACCGAGCACCACATCAGGCTGCGCCGCGTCGCCCGGGTGCGGGCCCACCATCTGCTGCCCGAGCCGACGCGGCACGACTGCTCGGACGCGGCGCTCGTCGCGGAGCTGGTCGAACAGCCGGAGAAGCCGGGGCGGTTCGAGCTCGCCAACCGTTCGCGGGAGACCTGGACGGGGACCCGAGCGGACGACACCGTGCGGAAGGTCGAGCCCGGCCGGACGGTGCCGCTGCGGTCGGGGCTCGGCCTCGGCGGCGGGGTCCGGGCGGTGGTGCGGGCCCGGTGGCGTGCCGTGGCCGAGGCCCCGTGGCGGCGGGGCTCCGGCCGGTCACAGCCCGAGGGCGGTGATGAGCTGCTGGGTGAAGGCGAGGCTGCCGGTGCCGGCCGAGGCGGCGATGGCGATCGTCTCCAGCGCGGAGCGGATCCGGCCGCGGTTCGGCGGCAGGCCGTCCTCGGCGGACTCCTGGAACTGGGCCTGGATGATCTCGCCCTGGGGCACCAGTTCCGGGTACTCGGCGCGCAGCGTGTCGGTGAGCCGCTGGGCGAGGTCCATCATGGTGGGCAGGTCGGGGTGGGCGTGGTCGATCTGGGTCCGGCCGGGGTCGCCGAAGTTGGCGGGGCCGTTGCCGAAGTTGTAGGTGCTCATGTCCTGTCCTCGCTCGCGGTCCGGCGGCTCGCCCCGGACCGGAGGAGCCGTCGGATGGGTGGGGTTACGGTTACGGCTTCGGCGTGGGCGGGCCCGATCCCGCGGGGCCGGGGCCGCCCTGGGGTCCGGGCCCTTGCTGCCCGCCCAGGAGGATCGTCCCGTGGGCGCCGAAGTGGGAAGCGGCCGTCCAGCGGTGGTATCGCGGAGGCGGCCACCTCCCAGGTCAAGCTGGTCGGGTATGAGGTGGGCGTTGCCGCCGAGGACGTGGAGCCGGTTCCTGGCCCGCGGTCCCTGGAGCCCGGAGATGTCGTCCATGTGCCGACCCCGCGGGCATGCGCACCCACCTGTGCCTGGAACGCGTCGGCGAGGACGGCCGGCCCATCGTCTCCACGCGCCTGCGGGCGATCCTCCAGACCGCGCCCCCGGTGGAAGCCGAGGCCGAGGCCGCGCTGCGCTTCGGCGCGGAGGAACGCGTCCCGTGCCATGACATGGCTGCGCGCCTGGGTGCGGCGGACCAGTGTCCAAGTGATCGCACAGGCGCCGAGAGGGCCGAAAATCGCCACCCGTCCGAGTGACCGGTGTCCGTTGACCAGTCCCCGGAGTCCGGCGAGGAGTGCGAGGGGCACGGGCCGTCCGGAGGCACGCGAGCCGGTGGTCGAGGGCGGCGCGGCGGCGGGTGGCCACGCGCGCGTGCCGGGCGTGGGCGGCGACGTCGATGTCGCGGCCGGGCCCGATCGCGTTGAGCCGGTCTCCGGTGCGCATCCGGTCGGCGTACCGGGCGAAGTCGTCGTCGAGGCGCACCGGGGCGCTCAGGCTCCGAGTCACCCCGTCCTCGGGGTACCGCGGCAACGACGGCAATGGTCTGCCCGTCACACTCATCCGTCCGTCCCCCTCAGGCCTTCCGCGCGGTTCACCCTAGGGACAGCGCCGCGGGTTTGTCGCCTGGTTCGGTGAGGGGCGGTGCCGGGGGACGGTCGTGTGGTATCGGCCGCCGCGGTCCGGCGCTCCCCTGTGACGTCGGACCGCGGCGGCTCTTGGTTCTGCGCCGGACGGCGGCGCCGTGTCACACGCCCGGTGCGGCCGGCCCGCCGGAGGGACGGTTATCGGCCAAGCTGTTCCGGGTCAGTCGAACCGGAGCGCACCGGTGCGGGTGCGCTTCAGTTCGAAGAAGTCGGGGTGGCGGGCCAGCACCCGCAAGGAGTCGAAGAGTTCGGCCGCCTCGGCACCGCGCGGGACGGCGCGCAGCACGGGTCCGAACCAGACGGTGCCGTCGAGGTGCAGGGTGGGTGTGCCGACGTATCCGCCGGTCTCCGGCTCGGCGCCGGCCGTGTGGCTGCGGCGGACCGCGTCGTCGTACGACGGGTCGTGGGCGGCGGCCGACAGGTCGGCGGGGAGCCCGAGCCCGGCCAGCGAGTCGGTGATCACGGTGTCGAAGTCCTCGACGCCCTGTTCGTGGATGCGGGTGCCGAACGCGGTGTACAGGTCGCGCAGCACCTTCTCGCCGTACCGTTCGGCGGCGGCCACGGCGACCCGTACGGGTCCGATCGAGCGGTCCACCAAGTCGCGGTACCAGTCGGGCAGTTCGTTGCCGTTGTTGTGCAGGTACAGGCTCATCGCCCGGAACCGGAGGTCGAGCGGGCGCAGCCGCTCGACCTCCAGCAGCCAGCGGGAGGTGATCCAGGCGAAGGGACAGGCGGGGTCGAAGAAGAAGTCGACCCGGGTCGGGGCGGTGGTGGCGGTGTCCGGGTCCGTGGCGGTGCTGCTGTGCGTCATGGCGCCGACGCTAGTGCGCAGGTGGGCCGGGATCCCGACCCAATCCCTCACCATTCTCCTGGCCCAATTCAGCCGGCGATCAGGCGCGCACCGCCTCGTCGGCCAGTCGGACCAGGTCGGCGACGGGCAACGAGCCCGCCGCCCGGTGCTCCCGGGCGAACCGGTTGGCGAGATCGCGCAGCAGTTCGTTCAGCGGGGTGGGGACGCCGTGCAGCCGGCCGAGCAGGACGATCTCGCCGTTGAGGTAGTCCGCCTCGATGGTGCCGGTGCCCCGGACCAGGGACTGCCAGGAGGAGCCGCCGCCGCGGGGAGCGCCGTCCAGCGGGACCAGGGTGACCTTGTCGCCACGGGCCGCGCGCTGCTCCTCCGCGCCGGCGTACGGGATGCCGGCGGCGTCCAGCACCGCCTCCCCCTCGGCCCGCACGCGCGCGAACAGGGCCCGCGCCTCCTCGCTCGCCACCGGCCCGCTGACCGCTTCGAGGGCGTTGCCGAGGTTGCCGAGCAGCTTGGCGTACTGCCAGCGGGCCACATCGGGCACCACCGGCGCCTCGAAGTGGGCGTCCGTGAGGTCGGCGGCGATCCGGCGGGCGGTGTCGTCGGTGCCGTGCGGGAGACGGCCGAGGTGCAGGATGCCGGTGAGGGGGGCGCCGGCGGCGGAGACGACGCCGGGTTCCACGAAGGTCGACGGCAGCCAGACGCAGACGCCGTACACGTGCCGGAAGCGGCGCAGCGCCAGTCGGCCGCTCTCGACGCCGTTCTGGAGGCAGACCAGCGGCAGCAGTCCGGCCGCCGTGCCGCCACCGGCGACGGGCACGTCGCCCCAGGTCTCCAGGGCGGCCACGGTGTCCTGGGTCTTCACGGCGAGGACGAGGACGTCGTCGGCGCGCAGTTCGCCGAGCGGTTCCGGCCCGTCGACGGCGGGCAGCCGGTACGTCGACTCGCCCTGCGGAACCCGCAGCCGCAGTCCGTGCTCGCGGAGGGCGGCCAGGTGCGGGCCCCGGGCGACGAGGACGACCTCCCGGCCGGCCTGGGCCAGCCGCCCGCCGACGGTACCGCCGACCGCGCCGGCCCCGATGATGATGTAGCGCATGGGCAGAGCCTCGCACACACGTCCGGACCGGCGGCGCTGGTGCGGTGCGGCCGTCGCGCCCCGTGGGGGCGGGCACGACGGCCGCGCTCGGCGCACGCCAGGTCCGGCGTCGGCCGGCTTGGCCAAACTCTGGCCGATCGGCGGGGCCGGGTTCAACTCCCGCGCACAGCTGTGACTTGTTCAACAAGCTTTCGTAATGACAAAGGGGGCCCTGGCGGCGGATCGGACACCCCGCCCCTGAGAGCGGCCCCCGAGAACCGGCGATAGATGTAAGGGACCCCCGTCCTCCCCTGCGGTGATCCGTACCCCGCGCGGTTCACCGGGCAGTACGACGAGATGGCTTTATCCCGCCCCTACCGTCGAACAGGAGCAAGCAGAGGTGGCGGCAGGGGGCCGTCACCGCACACGAGGGGGCAGACCCGTCATGGGGAACACAGAGGTGCGGGTGCGGGGGCTGGCCGCCCGCGCCGGCGGCTGGAGCGCCCGGCACCGCTGGGCGGCCGTCGGCATATGGGTGGTGTTCGTCGTCCTGGCGATGGGCCTCGGCTCGGCGGCGGGCCGGGTCGACGTCAACGAGAGCGATCAGTTGAAGGGCGAGACGCACACCGCCGCGACGATCATTGATGACGCCGGGATCAAGGAGCCGGCCGGGGAGACGGTCCTCATCCAGTCGGAGGACGGCGCCGTCCAGGCCACCAGCCCGCGGTTCCGCGCGGCCGTCGCCGACGTGGTCGAGGCCGTCGAGGGCACCGGCAAGGTGACGGGCGTGACCTCCCCGTACGACACGCACACCGTCTCCCGGGACGGCCGCAGCGCGCTGGTCCAGTTCGACGTGCGCGGTGACGCGGAGACGGCCGCCGACCGGATCGAGCCGGTGCTCAAGGCCGTCGCCGGGGTGCAGAAGGACCACGACACGCTGCGGATCGAGGAGATCGGCGGCGCCAGCATGCAGAAGCAGTACAAGGACGCCTTCGGTGACGACTTCCAGCAGGCCGAGTACTCGGCGGTGCCGGTGGCCCTCGGCATCCTGCTGATCGCGTTCGGCGCGCTGGTGGCCGCGCTGCTGCCGGTGGCCCTCGCGATCACCGCGATCATGGCGACGATGGGTCTGATGGGCCTGGTCAGCCACCTCCAGCCGATGAGCGACACCGCCAACTCCGTGATGCTGCTGGTCGGTATGGCCGTCGGTGTCGACTACTGCCTGTTCTACCTGCGCCGGGAGCGCGAGGAGCGGGTGGCCGGCCGGGACGCCGGCACCGCCCTGCGGATCGCCGCCGCCACCAGCGGCCGGGCGATCATCGTCTCCGGTGTCACGGTGTGCGTGGCGATGGCGGGCATGCTGTTCACCGGGCTGGCCGAGTTCGAGGCGATGGGTCTGGCCTCGCTGATGGTGGTGGCGGTCGCCATGGTCGGCTCGGTGACCGTGCTGCCCGCGCTGCTGTCGCTGCTCGGCGAGCGGGTCGAGAAGGGGCGGCTTCCGTTCCTGGGCCGCCGCAGGCGCACGGGGAACGGGGACAGCCGGTTCTGGACGGCGGTGCTGCGGGGCGTGCTGGCCAAGCCGCTGGTCTCGGTCGTCGTCGCGGCCGGCGCGCTGCTGGCGGTCGCCGCGCCGGCGCTCGGCATGAAGACCCAGCAGCTCACCCTGGACCAGGAGTTCGGCGACTCGCTGCCGATGGTGCAGACGTACAACCGCGTCAACGACGCCTTCCCCGGCGGCAGCGAACCGGCCGAGGTCGTCGTCAAGGCCAAGGACATCAACGCCCCCGAAGTCCGGCGGGCACTGGCCGACTTCAAGCGGCAGGCGGTCACCTCGGGCGCCTCGCGCGGCCCGGTCGACGTCAAGCTCTACGACGCCAGGAACGTGGCCCTGGTGTCCGTGCCGCTGGTCGGCGGCTCCGACATGGACCGGGCGACACGGAGCCTGGAGAAGCTGCGCGACGAGGTGCGGCCCGCCACGCTCGGCAAGGTCGACGGCGTGCGGGCACCGGTGACCGGACAGGTCGCGGGCAACAACGACTTCAACGACCAGCTGATGGGCTCCGTCGTCCCGGTCTTCGTGTTCGTGGTCGTCTTCGCCTTCCTGCTGATGCTGCTGTCGTTCCGCTCGCTGACCGTCGCGGTCACGTCGATCGTGCTCAACCTGCTGTCGGTGGCCGCCGCCTACGGCATCCTCGTCGCCGTCTTCCAGCACGGCTGGGGCGCCTCGCTGGTGGGCGCGGAGGGCGTCGGCGCGATCGTCACCTGGCTGCCGCTGTTCCTCTTCGTGATCCTGTTCGGGCTGTCGATGGACTACCACGTGTTCGTGGTCTCCCGGATCCGCGAGGCCCGGATGCGCGGCCGTACGACGAAGGACGCGATCCGGCACGGCGTGGTCACCACGGCCGGGGTCGTCACCAGCGCCGCGGTCATCATGGTCGCCGTGTTCGCGATCTTCGGCACGCTCTCCATGCAGTCCATGAAGCAGATGGGCGTGGGCCTGGCCGCGGCGGTCCTGATCGACGCCACGGTCATCCGCGGGGTGCTGCTGCCGGCGGTGATGGCGCTGCTCGGCGAGCGCAACTGGTACCTGCCGAAGTGGCTGCGCCGCCTGCCGGACCTCACCCACGACGAGGCCCCGGAGCCGGTGGCGACGCCGGTGCCCGAGCGGGGCGAGCGGCTGACCGTCTGATTCCGCCCGTTGCCGCAGTGCCCGCCGGTTCCCGCCGGGAACCGGCGGGCAGATGTGGACGGGTGCGGTGGCGGGCGGCGACGCCTTCGGCACGAAGTACGTCCACTTCGACGTGAGCGGGGTCGACCGGGCCCGGCCGGGAGCGATCGTCTACAAGGCCCGGCTCGACACCACGGCGTACCTCTGACGCCGCCTACCTCGGGCGGCGGCCCGGCAGTTCGGCCTCGACGAGGTCGGCCGCCTGCCGGGTGCCGCCCTCCTGGGCCATCTCCGCCTGCACCTCCTTGAGCCGGCGCGCGACCTCCGGGTCGTCCACCAGGGCGAGCGCGGCCTCGCGGAGGCGGTCGGCGGTGGCCTCCTCGGCGGGCAGGTGCCGGGCGACCCCGAGCGCCTGGAGGATGTCGGCGTTGCCGAACTGGTCGACGGCCTGCGGTACGGCGATCATCGGCGTCCCGGTCGCCAGCCCCTCCTGGCTTCCTCCGGCGCCCGCGTGCGTGACGAACAGGTCGGCCTGCCGCAGGATCGCCAGCTGCGGCACCCAGTCGCGCACTTCGACCCCGGCCGGTACCTCGCCCAGCTCGGCGCGGGTCACATGCCGGCCGACCTGGAGGACGACATGCCATCCGGGCGGGTCGCCGAAGGCGCGCACGCACTCCCGGTAGAAGGCGGGCTGCTTGGTGAAGGCCGAGCCGAGCGACACCAGGACGACCTTCTCCGCACCGGCGGGCCGCTGCCAGTCGCCCTGGTCGGCGCGGTCGCCCTGGCAGGCGCCGACGAAGGTGTAAACGCGCTCGTCCACCCGGTCGGCGTGCGGCTGGAGCGCCTTCGGGATGAGCACGAGGGAGCGCGCGGGGTGGCCGGCGAAGGAGTCCGGGTCCTGGCTGATCCCGTTCTCGGCCAGCCATGCCGCGAACCGGGCGTAGTACGCACGCCCGCGCTCGGTCTTCCTCGGCTCCGCCCACATCGGCTCGGCGACCTCCTCCTCGTAGCCCTCCCAGGCGACGAGGTTCGGGGAGAGCGAGACCGCCGGGACGCCCCAGCGGTGGGCGAGGACACGGGCCGGGTAGGAGGTGATGTCGTACAGGACGAGGTCGGGCGTGTCGTCGGCGTAGGCCTCGATGAGCTGCGGGAGCGCCTGGATCGCGTCGTCCAGGAACGGTTCCACGTTGTCCAGCAGGGTGGTCCCCCAGGCTTCCGGGTCGGCGTCCGGGCCCGGCAGGGTGGAGGTGTACGGCACGGGCCGGGCCCCGGTGGCGGCCACCTTCTCGGCGAAGGCCGGCGGGATGGCGTAGGTGACCCGGTGTCCCCGGGCGACGAGTTCACGGATCACCTCCAGGCTGGGGTTCACATGGCCGTGGGCGGCGATGGAGAACATGGCGATGTGGGCGGGTGCGGTCATGTCCGGAAGGCTAGGCGAGACGAGACGTCTCGTTCAATCGAATTCCCTGCCCGGCGCGACGGCACCTGCCGGGCAGGACCGGGCCCCGTGCGGGCCGACGGCCACGCTCAGCGCTGGTAGCGGGCCAGCACCAGATTGCCGTCTCCCTCCAGACGGCGGCGCAGTTCGGCGAGGCCGATGGCGCCGCTGTAGTACTCCTGGTAGGCCGGGGTGGCCACCTTGTCCTTCCACTCCGGGTAGCCGCGCACGGACTGGGCGGGCGCCGGGCGCAGCCGGGCCGCGAGGGCGGTGCCGGTGGCCCAGCCGTTCTCCGTGGTGTGCAGCGCCGGGTCCTTCAGCGCCTCGGTGCCGGTGGGCAGCATCCAGTCGCCGAGGGCGAGGCGGACCATGTTCTCCGGCCACAGCAGGAAGTCGATGAACGCGACCGCCTCCTTCTTGTGCGGGCAGTCGGCGGAGACGGACAGCGTCTGCGGGCTGACGCCCTGGGTGAGTCCGTCGGCGCCCGCCGGCGCGGGCAGCACCTCCCAGCGGAAGCCCTCGGGAGCCTGCTGCGCGATCTGCTGGCGGTAGGAGAAGCCCAGCGGGACCATCGCGTACCGGCCGCCGAAGAAGCCCGGCAGGGTGTCCGAGCCGCCGCTGCCCAGCGTGGAGGCCGGCGCGCTGTGGTCGACGGCGACCTGGTCATGCACGGTACGCGGTACGACCGCGTCCCCGGCCGTGAACCGGACGGTGACCTTCCCGTCCGCGCCCCGGTGGAACAGCCGCCCGCCCGCCGACAGGGACAGGTTGAGCGTGGCGGAGACGGGCTCCTTCAGCGGCCAGGCCACGCCGTA
The DNA here is from genome assembly GCF_014650115.1 of Streptomyces olivaceoviridis. Lineage (GTDB taxonomy): Bacteria > Actinomycetota > Actinomycetes > Streptomycetales > Streptomycetaceae > Streptomyces > Streptomyces olivaceoviridis. Next base: position 214,997 of record NZ_BMUI01000002.1, read on the forward strand.
CCGCCCGGGCCCGCTGAGCCGCTTGGCCGCCTGCCGGAACTCCGCCCAGCTCCACGGGTGTTCCGGTGTCGGTATGCGCACCTCGGCCGCGCGCAGCCGGTCCGCGTTCGCGATCAGGACACGGGGTTCCTGGAGGAACGGCACGCCGTAGACGCCGTCGCCGAAGGTGGTCGTCTCCCAGCCGCTCTCCGGGATGTCGGACCTGAGCCGGGCGGGCAGCAGGCGGGTCAGGTCGGCGAGGTAGCCGCCGTAGGCGAAGTCGGCGAGGTCGTCGGAGGCGTCGTGGACGATGTCGGGGGCCTCACCGCCCTCGAAGGAGGTGAGCAGCTGATCGTGCACGCTGTCCCAACTGCCCTGGACGTACTCGACCTTGATGTCCGGGTGGGACGCGTTCCACTCCTTCACCAGCTCCTTGTTGGCGGTGACGGACTCCTGCTGCCAGGCCAGGGACTGGAAGCGCAGGGTGATCGGGCCGCCGTCCGTGCGACCGCCCGAGGAGCAGCCCGCGAGGAGCAGCAGGAGCACGACGAGCACCGTGGCGCTCCTGGTCCGCATCAGCTCTTCACCGCCCATCAGCTCTTCACCGCCCCGGCGAGCAGGCCGCCCGTGATCCGCCGCTGGACGAGCGCGAAGACGGCCACGGAGGGAAGGGTGGCGAGGAACGCGGCGGCGGCCAGCGGGCCGAGGTCGGCCACGCCCTCCGCGCCGATGAAGTGGGTGAGGATCACCGGCAGGGTCTGCCTCTGCGGGCTCTTGAGCAGCACCAGCGCGAAGAAGAACTCGTTCCACGCGGTGACGAACGCGAACAGGGCCGTCGCCGCGATGCCGGGTGCGAGCAGCGGCGCCGTCACCGACACGAGCGTCCTCAGACGCCCGGCGCCGTCCACGGCCGCCGCCTCCTCCAGTTCGGCGGGCACCGCCCGGACGTGCCCGGTGAGCATCCACAGCGCGAACGGCAGCGCCCACACCACGTACACCAGCACCAGCCCGGTCAGGGAGTCGATCAGCCGCAGGTTCTTCAGCACCAGGAACAGCGGGATGATCACCAGCACGAAGGGGAACGCCTGGCTGACCACCACCCACGCCGTCGCGGCCCGGGTCAGCCGGGAGCGGTGCCGGGCCATGACGTAGGCCATCGGGGTCGCGATCAGCACCGCGACGACGGCCGTGCAGAGCGCCACCACCAGGGAGTTCAGCGCGGCGTGCGCCAGCGGCTGCTCCGCGAACGCCTGCCGGACATTGGCCAGGGTGGGGTGGCGCGGGATCCAGGTGGGGTGCAGGCTGCCCAGCTCGCGGGGGGACTTGAGCGCGGTGGACAGCAGCCACAGCAAGGGGAAGGCCAGGAAGAGCAGGTAGCCGAGGAGGGCGGCGTACTGTCCGGCGCGGGCCGCGCGGCGGGTCCTCATGCCTCCTCACCGCCCCGCAGCCGGCCGGCCAGGAACACCGCGAGCAGGACCGCGACCACCGCGACGAGCACGCAGCCCATCGCCGCCGCGTAGCCGAACTGGCCGTAACGGAACGCCTCTTCGTAGGCGAAGAGCATCGGCAGCCGGGTCTTTCCGCCGGGTCCGCCGCTCGTGAGCACGTAGACCAGCGCGAAGGCGTTGAGGTTCCAGATGAGGTTGAGCGCGGTGATGGCGAGGGCCACCGGTCTGAGTGCGGGCCAGGTGACGGTGCGGAAGCGGCGCCAGGCGCCCGCGCCGTCGACCGCGGCGGCCTCGTGGAGTTCGCGCGGGACGTTCTGGAGTCCGGCGAGCAGGGCGACCGTGGTCTGCGGCAGGCCCGCCCAGACGCCGACGACGATGACCGCGGGCAGCGCGGTGGCCAGGCCGCTCAGCCAGTCCCGGCCGGTGCCGAGGCCGAGGTCGCGCAGGGATTCGTTGAGGACGCCGGCGTCCGGGTTGTAGACGAGGCGCCACATGATGCCGACGACGACCTCGGGCATCGCCCAGGGCACGATCGCGAGGGCGCGGGCCAGGCCGCGCAGGCGTAAGTCCTGGTTCAGGAGCAGGGCCAGGCCGAGCGCCAGCAGGAACTGCGGCACGGTCACGCCGGCCGCCCAGACCAGCCCGATCCGGAACGACTCCCAGAAGAGGGTGTCGTGCAGCAGGTCGCGGAAGTTGAGGGCGCCGATCCACCGGGTGGCGGCCGTCCGGCCGGACTGCGCGTCGGTGAAGGCCAGCAGGATGCCGTAGAGCAGCGGGCCGACGCTGAGCAGGAGGATCGGGATGAGGGCGGGCAGGACCAGGAACCAGGCGCCGTGATCGGCGGCGCGGCGGCCGGCCGGCCGCCGCGCTTCGGCCGGTGGTGTCCGCACTTCGGCCACTGATGTCACGGAATCAGCCCCTTTGCCTGGCCCGGTTGGCGTGTTCATGTTCGTGAAGGCCCGGTACCCCGTCAAGGGACCGCGCACGACGGCCGGGCCCGCGCCCGGTGGCCGACCTGGGCGAATGCGAGACTGGCCGAGGACCGGACAGACACGGCACGGGAAGACGGCACGGAGGCAGGACGATGGACGAGGCACGCGCGCGGGACGTACTGGCCGCGGCGGGAGTGCTGCCGGACCCGGTCCGGGACGCACGGCTCCTGGCCCTCGGTGAGAACGCGGTGTTCGCGGCCGGCGACCTGGTGGTGAAGGTGGGCCGGGACGCGGAGCTGCTGGGGCGGGCCGAGCGCGAGCTGGCCGTCGCCGGCTGGCTGGCCGAGGCGCACGTGCCGGCGGTCCGGGCGGCCGAGCCGAAGCCGCTGCTGGTGGACGGCCATCCGGTGACCGTGTGGCACCGGTTGCCGGATCCCGTACGGCCGGCCGAGCCGCGGGATCTGGCCGTCCTGCTGCGCGGGGTGCACGCACTGCCCTCTCCTCCCTTCGGATTGCCGCCCCGCGATCTGCTGGGCGGTGTGGAACGCTGGCTGCGGCTTGCGGGCGAGGCGATCGACCCTGAGGACGCGGCATTTCTCCGTGCGCGCCGCGACGGCTTCGCCGCGGAGGCGGCGGCGCTGACGCCGCGTCTGACGCCGGGGCCGGTCCACGGGGACGCGCTGCCCCGCAATGTGCACGTCGGACCGGACGGGCCGGTCCTGGTCGACCTGGAGACCTTCTCCGCCGATCTGCGCGAGCACGACCTGGTCGTCATGGCCCTCTCCCGCGACCGGTACGGGCTGCCGGCGGAGGCGTACGACTCCTTCACCGAGGCGTACGGGTGGGATGTGCGGGAGTGGGAGGGCTGCGCGGTCCTGCGGGGCGCCCGGGAGACGGCGAGCTGCGCGTGGGTGGCCCAGCACGCGCCGTCCAACCCGAAGGCGCTGGCCGAGTTCCGGCGCCGGGTGGCGTCGCTGCGGGACGGGGACGCGACGGTGCGGTGGTATCCCTTCTGAGGATGCCCGTCGGACGCTGCCGGGCAAGACGGCTGACCGCGCCACCCGCCACGACGCGCCCGCGGGCCGGAACGGCTGGGGCCAAGGACCCTAGGCGGGCTGGTCCTCGGTCAGCTCCCGCAGCGGCCATGTGCCGTCGACCACCGCGTCCGCCTCCCCCTTGCGCCGCAGGAACGCCTGGAAGTCCGCCGCCCACTGCGCGTACCACTCGATCTGGCGGCGGTGCAGTTCCGCCGGGCCCAGCGACGCTATCTTCGGGTGGCGGTCGGCTATCGCGGACGCGAGCCGTGCCGCGGCGAGGGCGTCGGCGGTGGCGTTGTGGGCCGCGTCGAGGACTATGCCGTACTCGGCGCAGACCGCCTCCAGGTTCCGTTTGCCACGGCGGTAGCGGTCGACCCAGCGGTCGATGGTGTACGGGTCGACGACCGGGGCGGGGTGGGTGCCGCCCAGCCGGTCGGTCAGGGACGGCAGCTCGTACCGCCGCAGTTCCGCCGAGAGCAGCGTGAGGTCGAACGCCGCGTTGTAGGCGACGACCGGAACGCCCGTCTTCCAGTACGACACGAGGACGTCGGCGATGGCGTCGGACACTTGGTCGGCCGGGCGGCCCTCGGCCGTCGCGCGTTCGTTGCTGATGCCGTGCACGGCGACCGCGTCGGCCGGGATCTCCACGCCCGGATCGGCCAGCCATTCCCGGCGCCCCATGGGCTCACCGGCCCTGACCTCGATCACGGCGCCCGTGACGATGCGCGCCTCGCGCGGATCGGTCCCGGTCGTCTCCAGGTCGAAGCCGATCAGCAGCTCCCGGTGCCAGCCCATGGGCGGCCCCCCTTCTTGGTGGTGCTTTCCCCCAGTGGCCTCCACCATCGCACGCGGCACTGACAATCAGACGACAGCGTTCCGCTTCCCGGCCCCGAACCGGCCCGCGCCCGCACCCGCACCCGGCCCCGACCGTTCAGGACACCGGGCGCGAATCCGCCCAAGCCAGCTCGAATTCCTCGCGATAGGTCGGGAAGAGACCGACTTCACCCACATCATCCGACTTGACCAGCCGGCTGCCGTTGCGCAGCACCAGCACCGGCGACTCCATCCCCCGCGCCCCGCGCAGATAGGACTGCACCACGGCGATGCCGTCGGCGCCGTCGCCGTCCACCAGGTAGGCGGTGAAGCGGGGCGTCTCGTCGTACACCTGGATCTCGAACGCGCCCGGGTCGCGCAGCCGGGACCGCACCCGGCGCATGTGCAGGATGTTCATCTCCACCGAGCGGCTCAGTTCGCCCCGCTTCATCCCGAGTTCACGTTCGCGGCGCTTGACCGAGCTGGAGGCGGGGTTGAGGAAGAGCAGCCGTACCCGGCAGCCGCTCTCGGCGAGCCGGACCAGGCGCCGCCCGGAGAAGTTCTGCACCAGCAGGTTGAGGCCGATGCCGATGGCGTCGAGCCGGCGGGCGCCGCCGAAGATGTCCTCGGCCGGGAACTGGCGCAGCAGCCGCACCCGGTCGGCGTGGACGGCGACGACGTCGGCGTACCGGTCGCCGACCAGGTCCTCGACCGCGTCGACGGGCAGCCGGCGCGCCGAGGGGACGTCACCGCCGGCGCCGAGCATCTCCAGCAGCCGGGCGGAGGCCCGCTCGGCCTGGCTGAGGACCGCCTCGGACAGGGCCCGGTTGCGGGAGACGACGTTGCGGGTGACCTCCAGCTCGTCCAGGGCGAGTTCGAGGTCCCGGCGCTCGTCGAAGTACGGCTCGAAGCACGGCCAGTGCTGCACCACCAGCTCGCGCAGCTGGGGCAGGGTGAGGAAGCTGAGCACGTTGTCGTCGGCCGGGTCGAGCAGGTAGCCCTTGCGACGGCTGACTTCGCGGACGGCGACCGCGCGCTGCACCCACTCCTGCCCGGCCGGGCCGGCCGCCGCCACCACCCACTCGTCGCCGTGGACGGGTTCGTAGATGGGCCGCAGCACGGCCGCCACGACCGCGCGCAGCCGCTGTTCGACGAGGTTCAGCCAGATGTAGGCCCGGCCGGCCCGCTGGGCGCGGGTGCGCACCTCGCGCCAGGCGTCGGCGTCCCAGTCCAGCTCCGGACCGATGGAACCCGCGTCCATCGGCCGGGCCAGGGACACCGCGCCGGGCGGGACGTCTGTGGAGTTCCCCTCGTGACCCTCGTCACCAGGAGGCAGCTCCAGCCCTCCCGAGCCCACCCGTGCACCGCCTTCCGCTCCCCCGGGCCTTTCCCGTCTCAACGATCAAGGAAGGGTACTCCGCGAGCGGTCGGCGGTGCAGCCGGATGGACAGGTCGGTTTCCCGACCGCCGTGCTCAACTACGCCATTCCCAGTGTCCGTTCTGCCATGCCAGCTCCTTGGGCGTGAGCGGATTCATAGCCGTGACGTCCCGCGGGGCGATGGAGAAGCCCTGCCAGTGGACCGGCATGGGCTGCTGGTCCTCGTCCCGGGCGATGTGGTGGAAACCGACGTTCACCCAGACCACGGGGTGTGTGAGGGTCTGGCCGCCCACCCACTTGTCGACGGACTTCGGGTGGCCGGTCGCGCACGTCGGGTTGTTGCTGGCGAACAGCTCGCACTTGTCGTACTCGGTGACGTACATGTCGTGCTTGGTGAAGCTGCGGCCCGGGTACTTGGTGGTCGGCCCGGGGACCAGCTCGTACGAACGCGCGTGGCCGTCCTTGTTCTTGCCGGTGGCGCTGACCACCCGCCACCAGCGGTAGGTCTTGTAGTCGCCGGCGAGTTCCTTGCCGACCTTGGTGCGGGTGGTCCTGGCGGTCGGACCCTCCCGCCCGGCGGGGGCGCTGACGGTGGAGTCGTACTGCTCGACCTTCGTCTTCGACGAGCCGTCGAGGCCGAAGTCGAGCCGCCAGAAGACGTTGTGGCTGTGGCTGGTGGCGTAGTCCCGGGCGTTCTTGCCGATGGGCCAGCCGCGTCCGTCCTGGGCGTTGTAGTCGTCGAAGGAGAGGCTGCCGGTCGCGCCGACGTTCATGTTGATCGTGCCGTCGTCCTGGAAGCGCCACTCGGTGATGTACTCGTACCAGCCGACCTGGTTGACCGTGTAGACCAGCAGGTCCTTGCCCTGCTGCTGGTAGGTCTTGCCCGACTGGAAGAGGTCGTGCATCCGGTAGGCGTGGCCGCGGGAACGGGTGGTCGTGCACAGGCCCTTGACGTTCGGGTGGCCCGGGTCGCCGTCCGGGACCTTGACGGTCTTGATGGTGCCGCCGGGGCACTCGCCGGGCGACAGCTCCATCAGCTCCTGGGCGAAGTCCTGGCCCGTCAGGTCGTAGTACTCGTGCTTCCCGTCGTCGTACGGGACGTGGATCTGGCCGAGTCTGGCGCTGTTGAGTACCTTGATCGGCTTGGCCTCGCCCTTGGGCTGGTAGGAGATGTTCTCCAGGACGAGGCCGGCCTTGCTGTCGTAGCGCCAGCACATCCGCCAGGTCGTGCCGGTGGTGAGCTTCTGTTCGATCGTGTAGGCGGTGCTACAGCCAGGGGCCGCCGCGGCGGGCGCGGTCTGCGGCCGGGCCGCGGCCGGACCGGCGAGCGTCGTCGCGCCGGCGGCCAGCGCGGCCAGGGACACTCCGACGGCCGCGGCCTTGCGGGCGGCACGGCCTCGGCCTCGCGGCCGGACCGCACCGGACAGGTGCTTCTCGGGCATGAAGAGGTGACTCCCTTACCGGAGGTACGGGTGTGAAGGTCGGGCGGCGGCCGGTCAGCCGCGGTCGAGGGCGGCGGTCTTGCGGGCGCTCAGGTCGATCACGAGGTCCCTGGTGTCGATCCACGGCCCGTTGCGGACCTTGGAGAACAGCCGCACGCACCGGTGGACGCCGCACTTGTCGAGCACCGCGGGCTGGGCGCCCGGCGAGGCCTCGTAGATCCCGCCGCTCAGCTCCAGTTGGTCCGGCGAGGTGAGTTCCTTGCCCGTGGCGTCCTTGTAGTCCGCCTTGAGACCCGCGCCCAGCGGGTCGGCGATCAGGATCCGGGCGGCCTCGGCGTTCTCGGCGCGGCTCGGCGGCGGCTGGACGCCGCGCTGGGTGCCGGTCTGCTCGACCTTCCCGGTCTTCAGGTTGACGGTCCTGGTGACGAGTGTGTCGTTCCCGTAGTCGTAGAAGGTCACGTCGGCGCGCCGTGGCGCGTCCGGGTCGTCCGCCTCGGCGGCCTCCGGCTCGGCGAGGTCGACGCTCAGCCGCTGCGGTCCGCGGTCGCCGCCGACGTCCCGGGCCGTGGCCGAAAGCCGTCCCGCCGCGGCGATCTTCTCGACCCGCCCCAGCTCGTCGTCGGTGAGCGGGTCACGGCCCGTGCCCTGCTTCCCCTCGGCCGGTGCCTGTTCCACGACACCGGGCGGTGCGGCGTCCGGGTCCTGTCCGGCCTGCCGCGCGGCCCGCGTGCCGCCGCCGGCCCCTCCGGAGTCGTCCGCTCCCGCCGTGCCCGGCAAGGTGACCGCGACCATCGCGGCGGTTCCCGCCGCCGCGAGGGCCGCACCGGTCAGTACTTTGCCCAGATGGCGGTGGACTGTCTCACGCACATTCTCCCCCTACTCCCCCTGGTCCCCGGGAGTACGTATCTGCCCCGCTGGTTCGGCGCACGGCGGGTACCAGAACCGCCGTGCGCACTGGTCACTGGATAAGAGGGCGGACGAGCCACGGGAGGTTGCGTCACTTTCGGACGAGACTCGGGGCCAAGGCGGCCCCCGGCGGACGGCACACCTGGGAGAGTCGTATCCATGCAGGTCTGGCCTGGAGAGGCGTATCCGCTCGGCGCCACCTATGACGGCGCCGGAACCAACTTCGCGGTCTTCACGGAGGCCGCGGACCGAGTAGAGCTGTGTCTGCTGCACGACGACGGCTCGGAGACGGCGGTGGAACTGCGCGAGAGCGACGCGTTCGTGCGGCACGCGTACGTGCCGGGCGTGATGCCGGGACAGCGGTACGGGTTCCGGGTGCACGGCCCGTACGACCCCGGACGCGGGCTGCGCTGCAACTCCGCGAAGCTGCTGCTCGACCCGTACGCGAAGGCGATCAGCGGGTCGGTCCGGTGGGGCGAGGAGGTGTACGGCTACCACTTCGGCGCGCCCGAGAGGCGCAACGACCTGGACTCGGCGCCGCACACCATGACCTCGGTGGTGATCAACCCCTACTTCGACTGGGGTGACGACCGCCCGCCGCGCACCGAGTACCACCACACGGTGATCTACGAGGCCCACGTCAAGGGCCTGACCATGCGTCACCCCGGGCTGCCGGAGGAACTGCGCGGCACCTACGCGGCCCTCGCCCACCCGGCGATCATCGAACACCTGACCAAGCTCGGGGTGACCGCGCTCGAACTGATGCCCGTGCACCAGTTCGTGAACGACCACCGGCTGGTCGACATGGGCTTGAACAACTACTGGGGCTACAACACCATCGGCTTCTTCGCCCCGCACAACGCGTACGCCTCCTGGGGCGACCGCGGCCAGCAGGTGCTGGAGTTCAAGTCGGCGGTCCGGGCACTGCACGAGGCCGGGATCGAGGTCATCCTGGACGTGGTCTACAACCACACCGCCGAGGGCAACCACCTGGGTCCGACGCTGTCCTTCAAGGGCATCGACAACCCGTCGTACTACCGGCTGGCGGAGGACCTGCGCTACTACATGGACACCACGGGCACCGGGAACTCGCTGCTCATGCGGTCCCCGCACGTGCTTCAGCTGATCATGGACTCGCTGCGGTACTGGGTCACCGACATGCACGTCGACGGCTTCCGCTTCGACCTCGCGGCGACCCTCGCCCGGCAGTTCCACGAGGTGGACCGGCTGTCGTCGTTCTTCGACCTGGTGCAGCAGGACCCGGTGGTCTCCCAGGTGAAGCTGATCGCCGAGCCGTGGGACGTGGGCGAGGGCGGCTACCAGGTGGGCAACTTCCCGCCGCTGTGGACCGAGTGGAACGGCAAGTACCGGGACACGGTCCGGGACCTGTGGCGGGGCGAGCCGCGCACGCTCGCCGAGTTCGCCTCCCGGCTGACCGGCTCCTCCGACCTCTACCAGGACGACGGCCGCCGCCCGCTGGCCTCCATCAACTTCGTCACCTGCCACGACGGTTTCACCCTGCACGACCTCGTCTCGTACAACGAGAAGCACAACGCCGCCAACGGCGAGGACAACCGGGACGGCGAGAGCCACAACCGGTCGTGGAACTGCGGCGCGGAGGGCGGGACCGACGACCCGGAGGTGCTGCGGCTGCGCGCGCGGCAGATGCGGAACTTCATCGCCACGCTCATGCTGTCCCAGGGCGTGCCGATGATCAGCCACGGTGACGAGTTCGCGCGCACCCAGGGCGGCAACAACAACGCCTACTGCCAGGACAACGAGCTGTCCTGGGTGGACTGGCCGGAGTCCCTGGAGAGCGATCTGCTGGAGTTCACGCGCGCGATGGTGTGGCTGCGCCGCGACCATCCCGTCCTGCGCCGGCGCCGCTTCTTCCACGGCCGTCCGGTGGAGGGCACCCACGACGAGCTGTCCGACATCGCCTGGTTCACCCCCGAGGGCGGCGAGATGACGCAACGGGACTGGAACTCGGCGCAGGCGTCCGCGCTGACCGTGTTCCTGAACGGCAACGCCATCTCCGAGCCCGGCCCACGCGGCGAGCGCATCACCGACGACTCCTTCCTGCTGATGTTCAACGCCTCCCCCGAGCCGCTGGACTTCCTGGTGCCGGTCGACCACGGCCGCCAGTGGCAGGTGGTCGTCGACACGGCCCGCCCGGAAGGGGTTCCGCCGGGAGCGGGCGGGAAGGTGGCGGCCGGCGACCGCATCACCTTGCCGGACCGCAGCCTGACGGTGCTGCAACGGCCGACGTAGGGAGCCGGGCCGTACGGTTCGCGCGCGTGCGGGAGTCGTTTCCGCGGGCGCGCGGGGCGTCTCGTACGCGCGCGTGGGGGCGGCCTCGTTAGTCGCGCACGCGCGCGTGGGGGCTGTCACGTACGCGCGCGTGTCGACGTACCCGCGCGAGCGAGGGCCGTCTCGTACGCGCGCGTGCCGGGTGCGTCGGACGCACGCGCGCGTGGACGGGTGCGAGGGGTGTTTCGCGTGGGCGGCCGGTGACGACGCCCGGGTGAGGACCTGTCCCCCGGCCCGCGGCGGCCCCGGGTGGGCCAGACGGGTGCCGGCGGCCCCGTGGGCGCGTCGCGGGGAAGGCGCGGCCCCCTGGCCGAGCGCGAGCGCGCCACCGGTCGGCTCTCGTCCGGACGACGAGCGGCGACACTGGCGAAGCGGACGATCGCCGTCGGCAGCCCGGCCCAGGTGGGACGCGCACGGCGGCGGCAGCGGTCCCGTCGGACCGGCCATCCGGCGGTGGGCGTCCCACGGCCGCGCCGCCCCTGCTTCCCGTCGTCCCCAGCGCTAGGAACCGGACACGCGCGCGTGATCCGGGCAGAGGTCGATGACACGAAAGACGGCGAGCGGGGTACGTAGCTTCCCATGACTTCTGCGCGACCCGGACCGGGGGTGCCCACGGCCACCTACCGGCTGCAGCTCCAGCCCGCGTTCCCGTTCGCCGCCGCCGAAGCGGCCGTACCGTACCTGGCGTCGCTCGGCGTCTCGCACCTGCACCTGTCCCCCGTCCTGGAGGCCGTCCCGGGCTCCGCGCACGGTTACGACGTCGTGGACCACACGCGTGTGCGCGCGGAGCTGGGCGGCGAGGAGGGGTTGCGCGCGCTGGCGCGCACGGCGCACGAACACGGCCTCGGCCTGGTGGTGGACATCGTGCCGAACCACATGGCGCTGGCCCCCCGGCACAACCCCGCCCTGTGGGAGGTGCTGCGCGAGGGACCCGACTCGCCCTACGCGCGCTGGTTCGACATCGACTGGGAGGCGCAGGGCGGCCGGGTGCTGCTGCCGGTGCTCGGCGGCCCGGTCGGCTCCGAGTCGGCGCACCTCGTGGTCGACGGTGATGTGCTGCGCTACCACGACCACGCCTTCCCGCTCCGCACCGGCACCGAGCACCTGCCGCTGCCCCGACTGCTGGACGCCCAGTGGTACCGCCCGGTGTGGTGGCGGCTGGCCCGCACGGAGCTGAACTACCGGCGGTTCTTCAGCATCTCGGAGCTGATCGGGGTGCGGGTGGAGGATCCGGAGGTCTTCGACGCCACCCACGGCACGATCCTGCGGCTGCTGGCGGAGGGCGTGTTCGACGGGCTGCGGATCGACCATCCCGACGGGCTCGCCGACCCCGACGGCTACCTCGCGCGGCTGCACGAGGCGACCGGCGGGCGCTGGACGGTCGTGGAGAAGATCCTGGCCGACGGCGAGCACCTGCCGGCCTCCTGGCCCGTCGCGGGCACCACGGGCTACGACGCCCTGCGGCACGTCGACGGCCTGTTCACGGACCGCACCGGGGCGTACGAACTGCTGGGCCGCTACCGGGCCTTCGCGGCCCCGCAGACGGACCGCGGCGGCAACTGGGAGGCCACGGTCCGGCGGGCCGCGTACAAGGTGCTCACGCACGAGCTGGCCACCGAGACGGACCGGCTCACCCGGGTGGCGGCCCGGCTGTGCGCCGCCTCGCCCGACCTCTCGCTGCGCGACCGCGCGCCCTGGGCCCTGCGGACGGCCGTGGAGGAGCTGCTGGTCCGGATGCGGGTCTACCGGCCGTACGCCTCCGGTGACGCGTCCGCCGTGATCACCGAGGGGGCCGCCGAGGAGGCCCGGCTGGCCTTCGTGGTGCCCGAGGAGGCCGAGGCCGTCGGCGTCGTGCGCCGGCTGCTGGTCGAGCCGCCCGGTGACCCGTCGGCGCCGGACCACGCCGACCGGGTGGAGTTCCGGACCCGGTTCGCGCAGACCGCCTCGGCGCTGCGCGCCAAGTCGGTGGAGGACACGGCGTTCTACCGCTATGTGCCGCTGCTGTCGGCGACCGAGGTGGGCGGCGACCCGGGCAGCCCGGGGGTGTCGCCGGAGGAGTTCCACGCGTACTGCGCGCGCGTGCAGCGCGATCGGCCGCTCACCGGCACGGCCGTCTCCACGCACGACACCAAGCGCAGCGCGGACGTGCGCGCCGCGCTGGCCGTGCTCACGGAGTGCCCGGACCGCTGGGCGGAACTGCTCGCCGAGGTGACCCTGCCCGAGGAGGGCGTGCCGGACGGACAACTGGCCTGGGCGGCCTGGCAGACGGTGTTCGGGCTGGGGCCGGCCGAGGAGGAACGGGTCCAGCAGGCGCTGCTGAAGCATGTGCGCGAGGCGGGCATGTACACCAGCTGGACGGAACAGGAACCACCGTACGAGGAGGCGGTGGCGTCCTTCGTCGCCGCCGGGCCGTGCGGGCCGCCCGGCGAGCGCGTGGCGGCGTTCCGGAAGGCGTTGGAGCCGCACGTGCGGGCGAATGTCCTCGGCACCGCGCTGGTCCATCTGACGATGCCGGGGGTGCCGGACGTGTACCAGGGCACGGAGGGCGAGTACCGGGCGCTGGTGGACCCGGACAACCGGCGGCCGGTGGCGTTCCCGCCGGAGGCGCCCGGCGAGAAGGACGCGCTGACGGCGGCGGCACTGCGGCTGCGCGCCCGGCGCCCGGAGGCCTTCGGCGCGGACGCGTCGTACGAGCCGCTGACGGCCGATGGCCCGGCGGCCGACCACTGCCTGGCGTTCGCCCGCTCCGGATCGGTGGTCACGGTGGTGACCCGGCTGTCCCTGCGGCTCGGGGAGGCGGGCGGCTGGCAGGACACCCGTCTCCCGCTCCCGCCGGGCCGCTGGGCGGACGTCCTCGCTCCGGGCCGCGAGTTCACCGGCCGGGCGCCCGTGGCGGAGCTCCTGGACCGACTTCCGGTGGCCCTGCTGGAACGGGTGGCGGAGGACTGAGGGCACCGGGGCCGGCCCAGCGGGGGCGAGGGGGGTGTACGACCGCCCGGCGGGCGGTTGCCCCGGATGGCCGCGCGGCGAGCGGTCGCACGACACACGGCCGCCCGGCCGACGCACGCGCGGCACCCGCACCACAGCCACAGCCACAGCCACAGCCACAGGCCCGACGGTGCCGCGCGGCAGACGAGCGCACCACACGCGACTGCCGAGCCGACGGACGCGCGGCGCCCGGGCCGCGGTCGCCCGGTACACCGCTGTCCGCTGGGCGGCTTCCCGCACGCCGTCACGCCGCGGGCGGCGCGCAGTCCTCGTGCGGGCCGTGGGGGCCCGGGGACGGCCAGGCCGCGCGCAGGAGGTCCACGAAGGCCGCGGCGGCGCCCGTGGGCGGCACGCGCGCGTAGACGGTCAGGGAGCGCTTCCAGGGCGGGTCGGGGGTGAGGACCACGCAGTCCTCGCCGACGGCACCCCGCACGATGTGGGCGGGCGCGGCGCACACCCCGACGCCGGCGGCGGCCATGCGGACGGCCGTCGAGGTGTGCTCGGTCCACACGGCGGTCCGGGGCCGGAACCCGGCGCTCGCGCAGGCCCGGTCCAGGAAGCGTTCGCCGTGCACGACGGGTTCCATGGCGCAGCGGATCCAGGCGTGGTCGGCGAGTTCCGGGAGCGTGACCGTCGTACGCCCCGCGAGCCGGTCGTCGAAGGGCACGACGAGGACGACCTCCTCCTCGCCGACGGGCACGACGGTGCCGGGCCGCCCGGACGGCTCGGGGCCGACGGCGAGGTCGGCGGTGCCCCGCTGCACCGCCTCCTCCAGGGCCTCGGCGGTGGCGTACTCGTGCAGGCGCAGCAGGACCCTGGGGTGAGCCGCGCGCCAGCGGGCGAAGACGTCGGGCAGAGTGCCGACCGCGAGGGAGTGCAGGGCCGCGACATGCAGTTCGCCGCCCTCGGCGCCGACGGTGGCGCGGGCCGCGCGGCGGGCCTGGGCCGCGCTGCGGACGGCGAGTTCGGCGTGGGGCAGGAAGGCGCGGCCCATCGGGGTGAGGCGCACGCCCCGGGGCAGGCGCTCCAGCAGGGCGCCGCCGACCGACTTCTCCAGTGCCTTGATCTGGTGCGAGAGCGCGGGCTGGGTGACGTGCAGGGCGTCCGCCGCGCGCGTGAACGACGCCTCCTGGACGACCGTCACGAAGTACTCCATCTGGCGCAGGCTCACGTCCCCGGCCCCCTCCCCGTCCTCCCATGAAGATCGTGCATGGAGTCCACAAGAACATTGCCTTGGACTCATGACAAGGGGTGGACGGAGGGTGGATGCCATGACCATCGACACAGGCATCAATACACCCGACGTGATCGTCGTCGGCGGCGGCACCGGCGGCTACAGCACCGCCCTGCGCGCGGCCGGCCTGGGGCTGGACGTCACCCTCGTCGAACGCGACAAGGTCGGCGGAACGTGCCTGCACCGGGGTTGCATCCCCAGCAAGGCGATGCTGCACGCCGCCGAGCTGGTCGACGGGATCGCCGAGGCCCGCGAGCGCTGGGGCGTGAAGGCGACCGTGGACTCCGTCGACTGGGGTGCGCTGGTGGCCACGCGCGACGACATCGTGGCGCGCAACCACAAGGGGGTCGAGGCACATCTCGCGCACGCCGGCGTGCGGGTGGTGCGGGGCAGCGCACGGTTGACCGGGGCACGCACGGTACGGGTGGAGAGCGCGGGTACGGAGAGTGCGCCGGGCGTGCAGGACCTCACCGCGCGCCGTGCGCTGGTCCTCGCGACCGGCTCCCGCCCGCGCACGCTCCCGGGGCTCGATCCGGACGGGCGGCGCGTGGTGACGAGCGACGACGCCCTGTTCGCGCCGGGGCTCCCCGCGTCGGTCCTGGTGCTGGGCGGGGGCGCGATCGGGGCGGAGTACGCCTCCTTCCACCGGTCCATGGGCGCCGAGGTCACCCTGGTGGAGGCCGCCGACCGGATCGTGCCGCTGGAGGACGCCGACGTCAGCCGGCATCTGACGCGCGGTCTGAAGAAGCGCGGGATCGATGTGCAGGCGGGCGCGCGGCTGCTGGACGCGGAGCTGCTGGAGAACGGCGTACGCGCGCGTGTGCGCACCGCGCGGGGAGAGACCCGAACGGTGACGGCGGAGCGGCTGCTGGTGGCCGTCGGCCGGGCTCCGGTCACCGAGGGCCTGGGCCTGGACGCGGCCGGGCTGACGACGGACGAGCGGGGGTTCGTCGTACCGGAGGACTGGGGCCGGCTGGAGACGGCCGTGCCGGGCGTCCACGTCGTCGGCGACCTGCTGCCGCCGCCCTCGCTCGGCCTCGCCCACGCCTCGTTCGCGGAAGGCCTGCTGGTGGCCGAGACCGTGGCCGGACTGGAGTCGCCGCCGGTGGACTACGCGGCCGTGCCCCGGGTGACGTACTCCTCGCCGCAGACCGCCTCGGTGGGGCTGAGCGAGGCCGAGGCACGCGCGCGTGGGCACGAGGTCGACGTCGGCACGATGCCGCTGACCGCCGTCGCCAAGGGGATGGTGCACGGCCAGGGCGGCATGGTGAAGGTCGTGGCGGAGGCCGGCGGCGGGCAGGTGCTCGGCGTCCACCTCGTCGGCCCGAACGTGTCGGAGATGATCGCCGAGAGCCAGCTGATCGTGGGCTGGGACGCCGAGCCCTCGGACGTGGCCCGGCATGTGCACGCGCACCCCACCCTGTCGGAGGCGGTGGGCGAGGTGTTCCTGACGCTCGCGGGACGCGGTCTGCACCAGCAGTGAGCCCACGGCACGCGGGGGCCCGGACGGGGGCGGGCCCCCGCGTCCGGGCGCCCCCGGGAGCCTCCCCCGCCGGATGCTTGACAGTTCACCCTTCGCGTGGGGGACTGGGAGGTGCGAAGCCGGGCGGACAAGTCGGGGGTGAGTCCTCTGCCGGAGCTGCGCTATCCCAGCGTTCCCGAACTGGTCGCCGCCGCTCAGGCGCTGGCGGCTCGGGAACCCGGGCTGTGCGCGCTGCGTGAGGTGGGCGTCTCGCGCGCGGGAAGACCCCTGCACCTGCTGTCGGTGGGACACGCCCGCCGTGCGGTGCTCGTGGTGGCGGGCGCGCACGCCAACGAGCCGACGGGCGGCTCCACCCTGCGGGTGCTCGCCGAAAGGGTGCTGGCGGAACGCGAGTTGCGGGCGGACACCTCCTGGCACTTCCTTCTGTGCGCGGACCCCGACGGCGCGAGTCTGCATGTCACCCCGGCGCCGCGCAGCCTGCTCGACTACCACCTCGGCTTCTACCGGCCGACGGGTGCGGAGCAACCGGAGTGGTCGCCGTCGGTGCTGCCGCCGGACCGGCTGCCGCCCGAGACACGGACGCTGACCGGGGTCATAGACGAACTGCGCCCGTACCTCCAGGTGACCTTGCACGGCACCGATCTGGGCGGCAGCTGGGTGCAGTTGACCAAGGACGTGCCGGGCCTCGCCGAGCCGTTCGCCAAGTCCGCGGCGGAACTGCACATCCCGGTGGAGACGGGGGCCTCGGACGCGGCGGGCTGGCCCGCCTCCGGTCCCGGTGTGCATGTGATGCCCGGCCCGGAGACGGGCGTGGCCTACCCGAGCCTGCCGGACGACGCCCGGCACAGCACCTGGTACCACGCGCACCGGTACGGCGGTCTGACGGCCGTGGTGGAGGTGCCGATGTGGGCGAGCGACCTGGTTGACGACCCGGCGCCGCACCCGGCACCGGCGGCGGCCATGCGGCGCCTCGCCACGCGGCTGCTGCGGGACTCCCGGGAGGTCGAGCGGATCCTCGCCGAGGCGCTGCCCCGGCTGGAGGGCGTGGACGGGCCGCTGCTGCGGGCCGCGCAGTGGGCCCTGGAGCTGATCCCGGGCCTCGCGGAGGACTGGACCCACACGTCTCCGGCGGGCACGACGATGGCGTACGTCGGCAGTGTCGACGCGTTCGGACGGCGGCTGCCGCTGCGGGCCGCGGCGATGCTGCTGCGGGTGCTGCGGGAGGCGGACGACCGGGCGGCGCCGCGTCTGGAACAGCTCGTCGCCACCTGGTGCGACGCCTTCGCGGAACGGTTCCGGGCCCGCTGGGTGCCGTTGGAGCACCAGGTGGAGCACCAGTCCCGGACGGTGCTGGTGGCGGCACAGCAGGCCCGCGACCAGGCGGCGTGAGCCGGCGCGCGGAGCGGGCGCGCGAAACCGGGCGCACTGACCGGAGGGGGCGTGAGCCGGGCGCCGCCCGCGCCGACCCCAGGCCGGCCCACGGCACTCCGAGCACCGCCCACGCCTGCCCCGCCCTGGCCCGCACCCGACCCCAGGCACCACCCCGGCGCCGCCCACGCCACCCCAGGCGCCGTCTCACGCCACCCGGGCGCGTCGGCCCGCCCCGCCTGTTCGTAGGCCGCCCGTCAGCCGTCCAGGGCGAACACGGACCCCGTCCGCGCCCGCATCACACACGCGCTGGTGTACGTGTCCTGGAAGTCGACCGACCGCCCGTCCCACCGCCCGCGCGCGTGGACCGTCACCGGGGCGAAGATCATCGGACAGAAGACCTGCTTGGCCGGGATGCGGTCGATGGCACCGCCGGCGGCGGTCAGTTCCGCGCAGGCCTCGGACGCGCGCGCGTGTCCCTGGGGCGGCCCGCACAGCAGCAGCGTGCCGCGGGTGTCGCTGGACCGGGCGTCGCCCTTGGTGACCGTGAGGTAGAGCCAGTTGCCCGAAAACCCGTCACGGGAGGCCGCCTGGGCCGGACCCGCGGTGAGGAGGCCGGCCGCGGTCAGCAGGGCGCCGGCCGCCGCTGCCGCTCTGGTGATGTACGTCATGCCCCGTTGCATCGGCACGGCGGCCCGTCTTCCGCAGTGCGGCTCACCCGATCGGCACCGCACGCGCGCGCGTGGCTGCGCGCCCGTTCGTACAGGACCGGCCGGGCAGGGCTCAGCTCGCCGCGAGCCGGAACGCCATCCTGCCGAAGGCGACCTGGTCGCCCTCGCGGACGACGACCGCCCCGATCACCCGGCGGCCGTTGACGGTGGTGCCGTTGGTCGAGCCCAGGTCCCTCAGGACCCACAGGCCGCCCTGGTGGCGGAGTTCGGCGTGCACGCGGGAGACGGTCTCGTGGTTCAGACGCAGCCCGTTCGCGGGATCGCGGCCGATGCGCAGCGGATGGGTGTGCGCCGGGTGCGGCAGCTGTAGCTTGGGCAGCCGCTCGGCCTGCCAGGCCCGCCGCAGTCGTACCGTGAACCCGGAGACGGCCTCCACCGTGCCGAGGACCGCGCGGGAGAAGCGGTTCTCCCGGGGCAGGTCGGCGACGAGGGCGGCGAGTTCGTCGGAGCGGCGCGCGGTGAGCGCCAGTTCCATCCGGCGCACGAACGTGTCGTGCGAGAGCCGGCCCATGGCGACGCCGTCGCGCAGCACCCGCAGCGCCTGGTCGCGCTCCGCGTCGGACAGTCGCGCGGGATAGGTGGAGAACTCGAAGGACGACGTCACGCTGGTGATTGTCGGGCAGTGAACCCCGGGTGTCCAGAATTCACGGAATCGGTGCCGATCCATGGGTACTTCCGCGACACCTCCCGGCAAAGGGCCGATTCGAGAGCGGATTGATCGTCCGGGGCGGCACGATGGAGACGCGGGACATCACGGTGAGCAGACGAAGGGGAACCGTCCGTGCAGTTCGAGGTGTGGGCACCGCAGGCAGACCGAGTGACGCTCCATTGCGAGGGCGGCACGCGCGCGTTGGCGCGCGATCCCGCGCGCGGCGGGTGGTGGACGGGCGAGGCGGAGGCCGGGGACGGCGCCCGGTACGGGTTCGCGCTGGACGACGGACCGGTGCTGCCCGACCCGCGCTCGCGCCGCCAGCCGGACGGCCCGGACGGGTTGAGCGCGGTCGTGGACCACGAGCGGTACGCGTGGCGGGCGTCGTGGGCGGGGCGCGGGCTGCCGGGCGCGGTGCTGTACGAGCTGCACGTGGGCACGTACACCCGGGAGGGCACCCTGGACGCCGCCGCCGCACGCCTGGACCACCTGGTGGAACTGGGCGTGACACACGTGGAGTTGATGCCGCTGTGTCCTTTCCCGGGGCGGCACGGCTGGGGCTACGAGGGTGTGTCGCTGTGGGCGGTGCACGAGCCGTACGGCGGTCCCGAGGCACTGAAGCGCTTCGTGGACCGGGCGCACGAACTCGGTCTGGGCGTCGTCCTGGACGTCGTGCACAACCACTTGGGGCCCACCGGGAACCATCTGCCGAGGTTCGGGCCGTACTTCACGGACACGCACACCACGCCGTGGGGTTCGGCGGTGAACCTGGACGCGCCCGGCTCGGACGAGGTGCGCGCCTTCCTCGTGGGCAGCGCGCTGGCGTGGCTGCGGGACTACCGGATCGACGGTCTGCGGCTGGACGCGGTGCACACGCTGTACGACACGCGCGCGTGCCACTTCCTGGAGGAGCTGTCGGCGGCGGTCGACGGCCTCGCCGAGGAGGTGGGCAGGCCGCTGTTCCTGATCGCCGAGTCGGACATGAACAACCCGCGCTTCATCACCCCGCGCGCGGAGAACGGCCTCGGACTGCACGCGCAGTGGAACGACGACTTCCATCACGCCCTGCACACCACGCTGACCGGTGAGTCCCAGGGCTACTACGCCGACTTCGCGCGTGATCCCTTCGCCGCGCTCGCCAAGACGCTCACCGGCGGCTGGTTCCACGACGGCACGTACTCCAGCTTCCGGGGCCGCGGTCACGGCCGGCCGCTGGACCGCGCGCGCGTGGCCGGGCACCGGCTGCTCGGCTACAGCCAGACCCACGACCAGGTCGGCAACCGCGCCCAGGGCGACCGGCTCTCCGCGCACCTCTCCCCCGGTCTGCTGGCCTGTGCGGCCGTGCTGACCCTGACCGCGCCGTTCACGCCGATGCTGTTCATGGGCGAGGAGTGGGCGGCGGGCACGCCCTGGCAGTTCTTCACCGACCACACCGACCCCGAGCTGGCCGAGGCGGTACGGCAGGGCAGGCGCCGGGAGTTCGCCGCGCACGGGTGGGCCGAGGAGGACGTGCCCGACCCGCAGGACCCGGCGACCCGCGAGCGGTCCTGCCTGGACTGGTCGGAGCCGGAACGCGAGCCCCACGCGCGCGTGCTGGCCTGGTACCGGCAGCTGATCGCGCTGCGCCACGCCCAGCCCGACCTCACCGACCCGGACCTCGCCGACACGAAGGTCGCGTACGACGAGGACGCCCGCTGGCTGGCCTTCCGGCGCGGTGACGTACGGGTGGCGGTGAACCTGGGCAAGGAGCCGGCGGCGATCCCGCTGGGCACCGGCCGGGTGGAGGTCCTCGCGGCCTGGGACCCGGTGGGGACGCCGGGCCCGGACGGGCTGCTCCAGGTACCCGGCGAGTCGTGCGTGGTGCTGACGCAGCCCTGAGAAGGGGCGCCGGGACAGCCCTGAGGGGCCCTGGCGGTCCCGTCAGGGCTCCGGCTCGTCCTCCTGGAAGTCGGTCACCCGCTCCAGCAGGATCGGCTCCCAGGCGCGCCGCAGCTGGGTCCGCAGCAGGGGCAGGGAACCGGTCGTACGGCCTTCCAGGCGGTCGGTGAGGCGGAGGACGGAGTCGCAGCGGGCCAGCCACAGGCCGCGCAGACAGGGGCGGGCGCCGTAGCCGGCGAGGGTGGCGGCGCGCACGGCCGGCGGGGAGCCGACGGCGACGGCGAGCCCGGCGATGTCCTCGGCGGGGTCGCCGACGGACGCCGCGGTCCAGTCCAGGATGCCGCGCACCCGTCCGTCGGCGCTGACCAGCACGTGCGCGCCGGTCAGCCCGTGGTGGGTGAGGACGGCGGAACCGGGCTGCGCGGCGAGCTGGGCCGCGCCGGACGGGGTCAGCTGGTGCAGCCGTGCCGCGTCGAACTCGTCGGCGGCGGCGAGCCGTTCGGCCGCGTGCACGGCCATCCGGCGCAGCGCCTCCAGCGAGCGCGGGGCGGTGCGCGGCACGCCGAGCGCCTCGGCCTGCCGGGCCGGCACCGTGCGCAGCCCGCTGAGCAGCCCGGCGAGGTCGGCCTCGCCGACGGCGGAGACGTCGTGCTCGTCGGCCGTGCCGCCGGGCACCCGGGTGTCGAGGGTGTAGGCGAGGCCGGGCGCCCAGTCGCCGTGCGCGACGCTGGTCGGGACGGCGACGGGCACCTGCGGGCGGACCAGCTCGCGCAGGCGCAGTTCGCGGCGGCGGCGGACGGAGGCCTCCCGGTCGGGCGCGAGGCGCAGCACATGGCGGCTGCCGACCCACCAGGTGTGCTCGCGCTCCTCCGTCACGGGCCGCACATCAGGTCCCCCCGTGCCGTCGCCGCCCTCCTTGAGCAGCGAGCGGACCAGTCTGCGGACGGTGTCCGCGGTGGGTGTCGGTGCCTGGGTCATGGGTCGTGCGTCGCCGTTCCGGGTGTCGTCGGGAGTGGGTCTCCTCGGGTCTCTCACTCCACTATGACCATCTCACGGGTGGTGTCGTTGAGGCGCCGGCCGCCGTCACCGGTGACCGTGACGATGTCCTCGATGCGCACCCCGAAGCGGCCGGGCAGGTAGATGCCGGGCTCCACGGAGAAGCACATGCCGGGCACGAGCGGCTGTTCCTCGCCCTCGATCATGTACGGCGGCTCGTGCGTGGTGACGCCGATGCCGTGGCCGGTGCGGTGGATGAAGTACTCGCCGTACCCGGCGTCCGTGATCACCGCGCGGGCGGCGCGGTCGACCTCCTGGCAGGCCACTTGCGGGCGCACGGCCTGGAAACCGGCCTCCTGGGCGGCGCGCACCACGTCGTGGACCCGGCGCTCCTCCTCGGTCGGCTCGCCGACGTGGACCGTGCGGGTGGTGTCGGAGCCGTAGCCGTCCTTCAGGCCGCCGAAGTCGAGGACGACCATGTCGCCGGACCGGATGACGCGGTCGCCGACCTCGTGGTGGGGGTTGGCGCCGTTCGGTCCGGAACCGACGATCGTGAAGTCGACCTGGGAGTGGCCGAAGCGGCGCAGCAGGCCGGCGAGGTCCTGGCCGACGTCGGACTCGCGGCGGCCGGCGAAGGGGACCTTCCGGATCTCCTCGAACGCGAGGTCGGCAGCCGCGCCCGCGGCTGCCAGGAGTTCCAGTTCGGCCGCGTCCTTCACCGCGCGCAGCATGGGCAGGGCCTCGGTGAGGGCGGCGTAGGAGGTGCCGGGCAGGGCCCGCTGGAGGCCCAGCAGGTGCATCGCCCAGGTGTTGTCGCTGATGCCGAACCGGCCGCGGTCGTCGAGGAGGCCGGCGGTGACGGCGTAGGGGTCCTTGCCGTCGGTCCAGTCGCGCAGCGTGAGCGCGGTGGCGCCGGCCGCCTGCTCGGCGTCCGGGGCCTCCAGGGTGGGCACGACGAGCACGGGGTCCCGGCCGGGCGCGAGGACCAGCAGGGTCAGCCGCTCCGTGACCGCTGTGGGCGTGTAGCCGGTGAGCCACACCATGTCCGGTCCCGGCGCCACGAGCAGCCCCGCGAGGCCGGCGTCGTCGGCGGAGCGCACGGCACGCTCCATACGGGCCCTGTAGTCGGCGGCGGTGAAGGGCGCGGGCGTACTACCGGTCATCCGGGCCTCCGGTGCGGGTGAGGAAACGGGGTGAGGGCGTCTCGGGCAGCATCCTGCCCGCCCGCACGGACCCACGCGAGCCGGCCCCGCGGACCGACGTCCCGCGGTCCGTCCAGGGGGCACTCGGCATGGGTCCATGATGACGTGCGGGACGGACGGTGACCAAGGGGTTTCCTGGCGTGACCGGGGCGGCGGCGGTGGCTGGCCCGGACCGGGTCAGATCACCACCGCCGGCGTCACCGTCAACTGCTGGTAGCCGCCGCTCGCGTGGCGCACGGTGAGGAGCACCGCCGTGCCGGGGCGGGCCCGTCCGACGGCTCGGGCGAGGTCGGCGGCGGTGTCCACACGGGCCTGGCCCCACTGGAGGACGACGTCCCCGCGGACCAGGCCCGCCGCGTAGCCGGGGCCGGGCACGTGCACGCCCACCACGAGGGCGCCCGCCTTCTCCGCGTCGGCGGCATCCACGCCCAGGACCGGGCCGGGCGGGGCGGGGACGGGCGCCGGCGGGGGCGTGGCCCTGGCCGAGGGCGCCGGCGCGGGCGGCGGGGCCTGGCGTCGCGGCTCGGCGAGTCTGCTCATGCCGATCACCGTGGCGCCGACCGTACCGATGCCGACGCCGGCTAGTACCAGCGCGGTGCCGGCGCACAGGCCGCACAGCAGGGTCCGCAGCCGCCGTCCGCGCCGGGGCACGGCGTGCGGGCGGTGGGCGGGGTCGGGGGTGTCGTCCTCCCGCCGGTCCTGACCGGGCATCGGCTTGGGACGCAACGCAGTCTGTTCCATGGTTCGCTCGCCTCCGGGTGGTGCTCTACCCGGGGCGGTGGACCGCGACGAGACACGAAAGGGTGAGAATGCCCGGAGGGCGACGGAGGGTAGTCATAGCCGTCACGCCGACGCGTTCAGCGCACCCTTTCGGCCCGCCCTCTCAGCCCGTGTGGCCCTCGCCGTGGCCGCCGTGCGCCCCGCCGTGGTCGAACCTCAGGGCCTCGGGCGGCATGACGACGAAGGGCCGCATCATGCCCATGTCCTCGTGCTCCAGCAGATGGCAGTGGTACATGAACCGGCCGTACGCGCCGTCGAAGCGGCCCATGACCCGCAGCATCTGGTCGCCCGGCACCCGGAAGACGTCCTTGTGGCCCCGCTCGTTGGGCGCGAGCGGTATCTCCCGGCCGGCGTCGTACCGGATCGGGGTGCGGGTGCCGCCCACCGCCGGGTCGAAGCCGGAGACGTCGTACGCGTCCCGGCCGAGCAGCTGGAAGTCGGCCAGGTGGATGTGCATGGGGTGCACGATGGGCGCGAGGTTGAGGAAGCTCCACTGCTCGTGGCTGCCCTCGCCGATCGTGAAGCCGAGCCCGTCGTTGAACGTCCGTGCGGTGCGCCGGTACGTCTTCGTGGTGCCGTCGGGTCCGGTGACCTGGACGATGCCCTCGGCCGGGAACGTCAGGCCGCTCGGGTCCTCGACCTCGGTCATCTCCCAGATCTCCGGGTGGCCGCCGGCCCCCTTGGTGGCGGGCGGGGTGAGCAGGACGAGCCGGTGGCCGTGGGGGGTGTCGTGGGTGAGTCGGCGGAAGGACCCGGAGAGCACCTCGGGCAGTTCGAAGGTGTCCTCCGCACAGCTCTCCCGGACCCGGAACTCCAGCACAGCCGGACAGGGCACGTCTCCGGCCGGGTCGGGCACGCCCGCCGGCCGGCCGGGGCCCTTGTTCACCAGGCGCAGGGTCCGGCCCGCGAGTCCGCGGAAGTCCACCAGCAGGTCGAACCGCTCGGCGGGCGCGGCGGTCAGGGTCGGCAGCTCCGCGTCGAAGTCGACCGGCACCGGGCGCGGCAGCAGTCCGCCGTCGCTGCCGATCTGGTGGACGATCCCCGGCACCGGCTGGTCGTCCTCGTCGATGAGGACGAGTTCGAAGATGCGCGCGTTGGAGGCGTTGACCAGCCGGAACCGGTGCCACGCCGGGTCCACGTCGGCGTACGGCCAGATGCGGCCGTTGACCGTGGTGTACGGGCCGGTGAAGGGTATGGAGACCGGGTTGCCCGTCTCCGGGTTGCGCTGCTGGACGATCACCGTCTTGTGCAGCAGCCGGCCGTTGAGGCGGCCGTCCTCGTCGGTGTCGAGGTTGCGGTCGGCGACGATGAGCGGGATCTCCCGCTCGCCGGACGGCAGGTGGAGCGCGTCCTCCTCGTCGTCCCGGACGAGGTAGGTGCCGTACAGGCCCGCCATCACGTTCCACCGGGTGATGTTCATGGCGTGGTCGTGGTACCACCACTGCACCGCCTGGTGGTCGTTCGGGTACTCCGACAGCTGGGCGTCGCCGTGGCCGACGGCGTTGTCCGCCCAGCCGTCGTTGCCGCCGCCGGTCTGCGCGCCGTGCAGATGGGTCACCGACCAGGCGGGCAGGGCGGCGACGTCCTTGTTCGGCTCGACGCCCTCGCGGCCGGGCTCGGTGGTGGCCTGCGGGCGGCCGTCCGTGCGCAGCGGCACCTCCACCGAGGTGACCGGGTACTCGCTGTCCTTGGGGATGCGGTTGGTCCAGGCGATGCGGACGCGCTGTCCCCGGCGCACCTCGATGGTCGGGCCCGGCACGTGTCCGTCGTAGCCCCACATCAGGGTCGGCGGCAGTTGCGGGTGCAGGCGCACCCAGGTCGGGCGCAGGGCGATCTCGGTCTCGCGCAGGACGTCGTCCGCGGCGGGCCGCAGGACCGGCGGCACGGTCAACGGCGCCATGTACGGCGTCAGTTCGCGGGCCGCCGGTGCCTGCTCGCCCGTGGTCCGTCCGGTGAGCCTCTCGATGGTCTCGGTCAAGGTAGAACACCCCCGTGTGTTCTGGCTCTGTTGTTCCCCTTACTCCACAAGACTCCCGAGGACTCACCGAAGTTCCCTGAATGCCCGATTCCGTACGCGGAGATTCGGCGACCGTCAGCCGAGCGACAGGGCGGGCGCGCGGTCGGGCAGGAAGCCATGGGCGCGGCGGCCGAGCCATGCGGCCTTGTACCGGTCGACCTCCCGGTGCCAGTTGAGGATGCCGGCCAGCCAGTTCCGCAGGTCCCGCACATACGCGTCCATGAGCGTGCGGGCCTCGGCGGACAGCTCGAAGTCGTCGTACAGCACCGGCAGTTCGTGGGCGATCACATGCTCGAACTGCTGCATGCGCTGGGTCATCAGATCGTGGACGACGCCGAGCGCGGCCGGATAGTCCACGCCGAAGAAGTTCTGCACGACCAGGACCGAGTTGTGGATCTCGCCCTCGTACTCGATCTCCTTCTGGTAGGAGAAGACGTCGTTGAGGAGGCAGGCGTAGTCGATGGCGGCGTTCTCCAGGGAGCGCACCGGACCGCTGGCGTAGACCTCGGCGGGGATCGCCGGGCCGTTGCCCATCCGGCACAGGCTCAGGGTGAGGTCCGAGCCGAAGGTGGAGCGCCGCATCTCCAGGTAGTCGACCGGGTCGGGGACGCGGTTCTGCACCTGGTTGGAGAGCTCCCAGACCCAGCTCTCGGTCATCTTGTCCACGGACGTCTTGAGGGTGCGCCGCTGGTCGGCGGTCATGTCGGCCGTGGTGCGCGTCCACAGGTCGATCAGCCCGCGTTCCATGGCGTCGGCGGGAACGACCGCCGGCGCGCCCTCCACCGCCATGCACCGCGACAGCCGGGCCGTGGTCAGCCGGGCGGCGGCGAGGTCCCGGCGGTGGCCGTACACCAGGGGGTAGTAGTCGTCGCCGTAGGTGCCCCAGGCGAGCCACTGCGCGCTGAGGTCGAGGGCCTCCGGGGTGGCGTCCGGGTCCAGGCCGGCGGAGCACAGCGCGAGGTCGTAGGCGGCGAGCTTGTCCTCGTCCCAGACGCCCTCCTGGAGGACGCCCATCCGGTGGCACCAGTCGACGAGGTTGCCGCGGGCCCGGTCCAGGTGGGGGCTGAGCTGGAGCTCGAAGGGCATGTAGAGGTCGGGGATGCGGGACGGGCCGACCTTCTGGTACGGCACGTGGGAGTAGGCACGCAGCCGGTCCTGCGCGGCGGAGGCGAGCAGCGCGCCGACGTCGGCGGCGGAGGTCCCGGGGCCGCTGGGGAGCTGCCAGGGCGAGCTGGGGCGCGCGCCCTTGTTCATGTAGCGGCTGGAACGCATGTGCCACTCGTGACCGCCGGACTGCCAGTCCTGGAGCCCCTTGGTGTAGGCGGCGACCGCGGCGACCTCGGCGGGCGTGAGGCCCTTCTCCAGGGCGACGGCGGGGACTTCGGTGAACGCGGTGTGCTCGAACTGGTGCAGCCGGGAGGTGAGGACGTCGTTGACGGTGTCGGCGGCCTCCTGGGTGGTGCAGCCGAAGAACCTCTCCAGGACCAGCACGCCGTTGCTGTTCTCGCCCTCGTCCTCGACCTCGCGCTGGTAGGAGAACAGGTCGTTGCGCAGGTGGACGGCGTCGGAGAAGGTCTCCATGAGGACGCGCAGCGGCCGGGTGCCGGCGACGGCGGCGGGCACCTCCGCGGTCGCGTACTCCACGAGCCCGGCCGACCAGGGGGCGCCGCCGACCTTGCGGCGCATCTCGATGTACTCGACGGGGTTGGCGACGCGCCCCTCGTTGATGTTGGACAGTTCCCACATCGACTCGTTGAGCAGGTGCTCGGTGGCGACGGAGAAGCGGCGGCGCCAGTCCACGGACATCGACGGCACCGTCCGCGCCCACAGGTCCTTCAGCCCGGCCTCCACCGGGTTCTCCGGCTCCGGCACGGTGGTGGCGAGGTCGAGCGGCATGAACAGCGGCAGGCGGTCCAGGTGGGCCTTCCCGGCGGCCCGGTCCGGGGTGCGCTTGTACATGTCCAGGAAGTGGTCGTCGAAGAAGAACACCCACACGTACCAGTCGGTGATCAGGGAGAGAGCGGGTCCGTCGCAGTCGGGATGGGTGTAGGCGCACAGGAGGCCGTAGTCGTGCGCCTCCAGGTCGGCCTGTTCCCAGATCCCGGAGCCCTCCAGCATGCCCATGTCGCGTGCCCACCGGGTCGAGTGGGCCCGGGCCTCGTCCAGGTGCGGGTTGAGCCGCGCGGGATACGGCATGTAGAAGCGCGGGAGTTCGAACGGCTGCGTCATGGCCGGGCCCTACCCGCGGCCCCGGACGCCCATCCAGCCGGCGGCACATGATCACACCATCGCGTGAACCGCTCACGAAACCGGGAACTCCGGTGGGCGGTTGTGGCGTTGGGCGCCTTGCCGTGTCCGCGCGCGGGGGCCACGGTAGGCGCATGACCTCCTTCGTGCTGCCCCATGAGGTGCACGGCGACGGCGCCCACAAGGTGTTCGCCGTGCACGGCTGGTTCGCCGACCGGTCCGCCTACGCGGCCGTCCTGCCGGACCTGGACCGCGTGTCCTTCAGCTATGCGCTGGTGGACCTGCGGGGTTACGGCGAGGCCCGGGACGCCACGGGCTCGTACACGACGGCCGAGGCGGCCGTGGACCTGGTGGAGCTGGCGGACCGGCTCGGCTGGGACCGGTTCTCGGTGGTCGGGCACTCGATGGGGGGCGCGGTGGCGCAGCGGCTGCTCGCCGTCGCCCCGCACCGCCTGCGCCGGATCGCCGGCGTCTCCCCCGTGCCGGCCTCCGGAATGCCGCTGGCCGGCGAGCAGGCCGCGCTGTTCGCGGACGCGGCGCACCGGGCGGAGAACCGGCGCGCGATCATCGACGTCACCACCGGGGGCCGCCGGCCCGCCGCCTGGCTGGACCGGATGGTCGCCCGCTCGCTGGAGCGCAGCGACCCGAAGGCGTTCCGGGCCTGGCTGGAGTCGTGGGCGGGCGAGGACTTCACCGCCGACGTCGTGGGCAGCGAGGTACCGGCGCTGGCCGTGGCCGGCGCGCTGGATCCGGCGCTGTCCCCGGAGGTCATGCGGCAGACCTGGCTGTCCTGGTACCCCCGCGCGGAGCTGACCGTGCTGCCGGGCGCCGGTCACTACGCGATGGACGAGGCCCCGCTGGACCTGGTCCGTGCCGTCGAGGACTTCCTGCGGGCCGACGACGCGGGTGACCCCCGGGCGGGCGGGGCGGCGTGAGCGTGCGGGAGGCGCCACCGGTCCCGGACGTCTTCGATCCGCGCCGGTACGCCGACGGGGTGCCCCACGACGACTACCGCGTGCTGCGCGACCACCATCCGGTGGCCTGGCAGGAGGAACCGGAGGTGCTGGGCTGGCCGGCCGGGCCCGGGTTCTGGGCGGTGACCCGGCACGCGGATGTCGTGCGCGTGCTGAAGGACGCGGGGACGTACTCGTCGTACGTCGGCGCGACCCAGATCCGCGACCCGGACCCCGGGGACCTGCCGTTCATCCGGCGGATGATGCTCAACCAGGACCCGCCGGGGCACGGGCGGCTGCGGCGGCTGGTGAGCCGCGCCTTCACGCCGGGGCGCGTGGACCGGTTCGCGGCGGTCGCCCGGGAGCGGGCGCGCACGCTGCTCGCGGGCGCCCTGGAGGCGGCACGGGCGGGGGACGGCACGGTGGACCTGGTGTCCGCCGTCACCGACGAGTACGCCCTGCTGAATCTGGCGGATCTGCTGGGCGTCCCGGAGAGCGACCGGCGGCTGCTGCTGCGCTGGACGCAGCGGGTCATCGGCTACCAGGACCCGGACGAGGCCGGTCCCCCGGTGCTGGACGGGGCGGGCAGACCGGTGAACCCGCGGTCACCGGCGATGCTGGCGGACATGTTCGCCTACGCCGGACAGTTGGCCGCGTACAAGAGGCGGTATCCCGCGGACGACATCATGACGACACTCGCCCACGACGCCGAACTCGCCGAAGCCGAGCTGGAGATGTTCTTCTTCCTGCTCACCGTGGCGGGCAACGACACCGTGCGCGGCGCGGCCCCGGGCGGGCTGCTGGCGCTGGCGGAGCACCCGGAGGCGTACGAGCCGCTGCGCGCCGGGAAGGCGGCCGTGCCGTCCGCCGTCGACGAGTTGCTGCGCTGGCATCCGCCCGTGCTGACCTTCCGCCGGACGGCCGTGCGGGACACCGAGCTGGCGGGCCGCGCGATCCGGGCGGGCGACAAGGTCGTGGTGTTCCACGCCTCGGCCAACCGCGACGAGCGCGTCTTCGCCGCTCCCGACCGGCTCGATCTCACCCGCTCCCCCAATCCGCACGTCTCCTTCGGGGACGGCCCGCACGTGTGCCTCGGCGCTCACTTCGCCCGGCTGCAACTGCGGCTGCTCCACGAGGAGGTACTGCGCGTCCTGCCCGGACCGCCGCGTCTCGCCGGGCCGCCCGGGCGGCTGGTGTCGAACTTCATCAACGGCATCAAGTCGCTGCCGCTGCACCTCACCTGACCGGCTCTTTCCCGACACCCTTCGGGTCGGTCTGGATCAGCGCGTGCGTGCCCCTGGTCCGCCAGCTCTGTCCCTCGGCCGCCACCAGTTCGGCCTCGGTCGTCGCGGACAGGCCGGTGATCACATCGGACTTGAGGGTGCGCAGGGCGGCGACCGGACCGGGGAAGTACGCGGTCGTCTCCCGGAAGGGCGTGGTGGGCGGCCAGAGCCGGTCGCCCACCAGGCGGCGGTAGTTGAGGTCGCCCTTGACGATGGTCAGCGTGGCCGCGGCGAACTCGGCGCGCAGGTCCTCCGGCATGGCCGCGTACGGCAGCGGGGCGCAGGAGAAGGGGTGGGCGCGGACGGTGAGCCGGCCGTCGGCCATGGCCGACCAGAGCAGGCGCCCGTAGTCGGCGGCCGTCCCGTGGGCCGCGCGCAGCCGGTGCAGCGCGTCGACCACGTCGGCGGTGGTGGCGTCGGAGACGTAGTACGGGTACGGCTTGACGTGCAGCACCGCTCGGGCGGTCCGGCCCTCGGCGAGGAGATGGGCGATCAGCAGGAGGTCGGGGACGAGTTCGCGGCCCGCGTTGTCCGCGACGAGCACGAGCGTGCCGGTTCCGGCGGGCGGCAGCAGCGACCACAGGGTCTCGCTGTCGTCGGCGACCAGCGCGGGGGCGGGTTCGCGGGCCTGGGCGCCCGCGGCGGAGAGCCGGAAGCCGAGGTCGGCGCGGTTGCCCCAGAGCGAGCCGTGCAGCAGGGCGCGCGCCCGCTCGTTCTCCGGCAGGTCCCGCAGGCCGTCCAGGGCGGCCAGTTCCTCGTCGGTCTCCGGGGCGTCGAGTTCGGCGCGTTTGAAGGGGCGGAAGGGGTCGATGCCCTGCCAGGCGCCCGGCCCGAACCAGCCGGCGGCGTCAAGCAGCCGGCGGTAGAAGTAGCTCTCGGCCCACAGCCAGGGCACGTCGTACCAGGACCGCCCGGCGTACTCGGCGAGGCCCCAGTCGTGCCACCGGTCCCGGTCCGGGGCGTCGGCGGGCAGCGGTTCGACGGTCCCCTCGGTGCAGCTCTTCAGCAGCTCGTCCAGCGCCGTGTGCTGCCCGGGGCCGTACGGGAAGGCGTCCCGTACCTGCCGGATGATCGCGGGGTGCCGTTCGGCCAGCACGCTGTGCGGGAACGAACCGGGTTCGTTGCCGAGGATCACGGGTGCGAAGGGGATGTCGGGCATGTCCGTCACCGTATCGCGGGCGTCAGGCGATGCGGATCTCCCGCTCCAGCTGCGTGGCGAGGGTGACATAGCGGGGGCGGCGGTGCACCGGGACGAGTCCGCGGACCATGAGGTGCCACATCTCGGCGACCCTGCGCGGCAGCCGTCCGACCGGTTCGAGCGAGCGGCCGGCGACCCGGGTGCCGATGAAGAAGCAGACGAGGGAGTGGGCGACGACGCCGACGTCGAGATCGCCGTGCACGTCGGCTTCCCGGACGGCTCCGGTGAACTTGCGGGTGGCGAAGTCGAGCCACTCGGTGAACGGGTGCCGCAGCGGCGGCCGTACGGCGATGTCCGCGGCGGCCAGGCGGAGTCCGGCGCGCGGTACCGGGTCCTCCACGGCGAGCCGGGCGATCCCGAACGTGGTGCGCATCAGGGCCTCCAGCGAGGAGCCGCCACGGCTCTCGACGTCGGCCACGAGCTGCCGCGCGGCCTTGTCCTGGAGTTCCAGGATGGCGTGGGCGAGATCCTCCTTGGCGGCGAAGTGGAAGTACAGGGCGCCCTTGGTGACCTTCGCGTGTGCGACGATGTCGCTCAGGCTGGTGGACTCGTATCCGTGCCGGTCGATCAGATCGGCGGCGGCCGTGATGATCGTCGCCCGGGTCTGTTCGGCACGTAACTGCCTTGGCATCCTGGACTCCCTCCTCGCGCTCAAAAAGAACAGGACATGCGGTTTGTTTCTGACTCGTTGCATACGATAACTCACCGAGAGGCAACGGGAGTCCGGCGGACCACGCGCGCGGTACGACACGTGTCATCGCCCCGCTCGCCGCCGGCCGGGTGCTCCGCACCTCTTCAACGGGCGAGACCTCATGGTTTCCCCTTCGTCGCCGGCCGCTGTCCGGGAGCCCCGGGGCGGCGGGCGCCGCCCCATGATCGCCACGATACGAGGCGGACGGCCGACTCCTCAATGGGATGTGGAAGCAGGCGCAAAACAGCCGAACCGGTCGGTGCTTTCACGCCCCCCGCGCGCGGGTGCGCCGGACCGGCTGAACACGGCGGCCGGCGGGGCCGTACTGGACGCGCAAGCCCCGTTCCCCGCGCCCGTCGAGGAGACGCCCGGATGACTCGGATGACTCGAACGACCGCCCGCCTGGGCGTCAGGACGGCCGCCGCGACGGCACCGCTCCTGCTCCTGCCGTGGGCGGCGGGGCCCGCCCAGGCGCACGGAGCCCCCACGGACCCGGTCAGCCGGGTCTACGCCTGCTCGCCCGAGGGGGGCGCCGCCCGGACGCCGGCCTGCCGCGCGGCGATCGCGGCGAACGGCGGTCCGTTCACCGCCTGGGACAACCTGCGTGTGGCGGGGGTGGCGGGCCGCGACCGGCAGGTGATCCCGGACGGCGGACTGTGCAGCGGGAACCTGCCGGCGTACCGGGGCCTGGACCTGGCCCGGCGGGACTGGCCGGCGACGCGGCTGACACCGGGCGGCCACCTGACACTGACCTACGCGTCGACCATCGCGCACACGGGCACGTTCAAGCTGTACCTGACCAAGCCGGGTTACGATCCCTCACGGCCGCTGACGTGGTCCGACCTGCCCGCGCGACCCTTCGCCGAGGTCACGGACCCGCCGCTGCGGAACGGGGCGTACCGCCTGAACGCGACGCTCCCCGCGGACCGGACGGGCCGTCAGGTGCTCTACACCGTCTGGCAGAACAGCAGCACGCCGGACACGTACTACGCGTGCTCCGACGTGGTCTTCCCGGAGCGCGCGAAATCCGCCGGGGCGGCGAGGTCCGCTCGGCCCGCACCGACGGCGAGTTCACCGGATACGCAGGCCGCATCTGGTGCGTCGGCCGCACCGGCCCCATCGGAGCCGGGTTCCCCGGTGGCGGGTTCGACCGGCCGGTCGACGAGCGACGGCGGTGACCGGGCCGAGGCTGCCGTGCACGGCGGAACGCCGGTCGCACAGACCACGCACGGCGGGTCGGGCCCCTCGGCGCCGCTACTGGCGGGCGGCGCCGCCGCGGTGCTGCTGCTCACCGGGGGCGCCGCCCTCACTCTGCGGCTACGGCGTCTACGACGACGCTGAAGCGCGCGATCCGGTCGGTCAGTTGACGTAGACCCGGGCTCCCGCGTCGGTGACGGGGGCGTACTTCGCCGTGAAGTAGCCGTTGGCGAAGCACAGCGACGAACCGGAGGTCCTGGTGAACTGCTGGTTGGTGAAGGTGATGCTGCTGTCGGCGTTGTCGGCCTTACCGGTCAGCCCGGGCGCCTGGTACACACAGCTCACGGTGCCCAGCAGGGTGCGCAGCTGGACGGTGGCCTGGATGACGGAGCCGCTCGGGGGCGAGACGGTGAGGGTGCCTGCCGAGGTGATCGTCGCCGAGTAGGGCAGGTTGTTGATGGTGATGCCGTTGACGCCGAGGACACCGGTGACGTTGCTGGTGCAGGTGGTGTTGTCGAAGGTGTGCGCGGTGACGGACTCGGTGGCCGTGCCGGGTGCGGTCGGGTTGCCGGTGACCTTGGCGGTGAACTGCGAGCCGGTGCACTTGATCCCGCTGGTGCCGGTAGCGCTGGAATAGAAGGTGGCGGAGGTGCCGGAGGCCAGCGGCGCGGTGAGGGTGTCACCGACGGCGACCGCGGTGCCGCCGGTGCTGCCGGTGGTGAGGACCGCGCCGGCCGCGGAGGCCGGGGCGGCCCACGTGAGGGCGAGCGCCGTGGCGGTGCCGGCAAGAGCGAGGAGGGAACGCGTACGCATGGGGGTGCCTCTCTTCCGAAGTGGGGGGGACAGACGAGGTGCGGTGGGGGGTGCGATCGGTGTGCGATCGGTACGGATGCCGCCGGCGCGGGGCCGTCACGCCTTCTCCGTACGCGGCGGACCCGCGACGGCGGCACACCGGACACCGGCCGAAGGCCTCGGGGGAAGACCTCCGGCCGGGCCGGGTACAGGGGCGGCCTGGCACGGAGAGAACGAGGGAAGTGACCGTGCCGGAGCCGCACTGAGAGGTGGAGCGGTTGCCGTGACAGGGCCGGGAACGCGGCCGGTGCCGCAGGAGGGACGCGGCGGATGCCACGTCTGACGCGAACGGGTGCCGCTTGCTGGATCCGGCGCCACGGATCCGGGGAAACAGGGGAAGTTGTAGACCTGATCAACCGTCAGGGTCAAGTGGTCGAAGGGTAGTTGGGCCTGCCCAGTTGCGGTCCGTGCACATCCGACACCCTTTTTTCACATCTCCCTTGACCCTTGAAAGTAACCGGCGGTAACTTCCTCGAAGGCTACTGCCGCGTAACGAGAAATCCCTCGCGCCCTCCGGGAGTTGCGAGGAGGCGTGCGCGGCATCCGCTGTCCGCGCCAGGACACCGCGCCACTGAAGCCCAACCCGCATTGATCCGCGCTCCATTGATCCGCGCCCCATTGATCCGCGCCCACGGGAGCAGACATGGCCTCGTCCCCGGACGTCCCGTCCGCCGGCAACACCCCCGACACCCCGGGAAGCGCCACCCCGCCCGAAGCCCAGAACGCCGCCGGGACCACCGCCGGCGCACGGCGCGGCCGGGTCCGGGCCCGCCGCGCCGCCGTGATGGCCGTGCCCGCCACCCTGGTCGCCGCCGGCCTCGCGGTCCTCACCGCACAGGGAGCGCTGGGTGTGCAGTTCTCCATCTCCGGCATGCCGTTCACGGTCACCGCCACGGAACTCAACGGCACCGGATTCGAGCAGTTCGGCGGGCTCGACAACATGGCGGAGGGCAGCCCCAATGCCGGGGACACCGGCGGTCAGGTGCTCGTCATCACCTCCGCGATCAAGCACGCCACGCTCACCAAGCTGTGCCAGAGCGTCGACCTGGGCGGCACCAACCTGCTGATCACCGCGGGCAGCGGGTCCGAGAAGGTCAGCGCGACCGACCTGACCACCGACTCCACCGAGCTGTCGGGTGACGCGGCGTTCAACAACATCGAGATCGGCAACGACGCCAGCACGCTGACCAAGGCGGGCGTGAAGGGTCCGATCGGCGTCTTCAGCCAGCAGGCCGACACCGTGCGGATCGCCCATCTGCGGCAGACCAACTACGCGACGACCGCTGGCGTGTTCAAGCTGCCAGGTCTCAAACTGCGCTTCAGCGACTCGGGTTGCTGATCACCGTGCCGGACCGTCCACGCCCGGGACCGAGGCTCGCCTTCCGCGGATGGCGGGCCCGCCGGCCGTTCTGGGGCGGGCTGCTGCTCGCCCTCGGCGGCGGCGAGATCCTGCTGACCGAGAAGGCTTCGCTGAAGGTCGTGCTGCACATCGGCATGCAGGGCCTGGCCGGCTATCTGCTGCCGACCCTCATGGTGCTGCTGGGCCTGCTGATCCTCTTCAATCCCTCCCAGCGGCTCTTCTACTCCATCACCGGCATCCTGCTCTCCCTGGGCAGCTGGCTCACCTCCAACCTGGGCGGTTTCTTCATCGGCCTGCTCCTCGGCGCCATCGGCAGCTGCCTCACCTTCGGCTGGCTCCCGGACCAGGAACCACGCGTCAGCCGCCGCGAACGACGCGAGCGGAAGCGGGAGCGGAAGCGGGAGCGGAAGCGGGCCGAGGCTCACGCATTGACGTCGGAGGAGGCGGGCGCGGCCTGAGCCGGGACCTGGGCGGTGAGGCGGGCTCGGTGCGGGCTCGGTGCGGTCTCGGTGCCGGCTCGGTGCGGTCTCGGTATGTGCCGGGGTGTCCTTGGCGCCGGGACTTCGCGCGGGGCCATCCTTGACGCCGGGACCGTTCTTCGCGCAGGGCCATCCTTGACGCCGGGCTGACCGCGCCGGGTGTCGGTGGTGGAGCGGGTCGGCGCTGCCGGGCCTCGGTGGTGGAGTGGCCCTGGCGCTCCGGGACTTGATGGCGCCGTGGCCTCGGCGCGCCGGGTCTCGATGGCGCCGTGGCCTCGGCGCGCCGGGCCTCGGTGACGTAGTGGCGGTGCCGCGCCGGGCACTCGACGGCCGGGGAGCGAACCCAGCCGGGGCGCAGTGGCCGTGGTGCGCCCGCCCCTCGGTAGGGGGTAACCGGGCCGCGGTCGTGCGCCCTGCGTCGGGCGGCCGAGACCGCCGTGCCCCGGCGGCGAGGGGCCGGGCCCCTGCTTGGTTCGGCGGAGCGGAGGAGGCCGGACCGGGCCGGATCACAAGCCAGGGGTCCCCCGAACAGGTGACTTGGGAACTTCTTTGCGCTTGCCGGGAGTTCATCGGGCAGTCGGGCGGCCGTGGAGTGCCGTCCGGGTGACGTGATGAACGAAGGAGCTACGGCATGGTGTTCAAGAGGCTGCTGGGCGCGATCGGGGTCGGCGGCCCCTCCGTGGACACGGTGCTCGACGGCGGCGCGGCGCTGCCCGGCGGGGCCCTGGCGGGGCGGGTGCTGCTGCGGGGCGGTGCGACGGCCGTGGAGGTCGAACACATCGGCCTGGAGCTGATCGCCCGCGTGGAGGCGGAGCACGCGGACGGAGAGAGCGAGGGCACGGTCGCCTTCGAGCGGTTCACCGTCGGCGGCGGTTTCCGGCTCGGTGAACATGAGGAACGCGAGCTGGCGTTCAGTGTCCCGCTCCCCTGGGAGACGCCGGTGACCGAACTGTACGGACAGCCGCTCGGCATCGTGCTGGGCGTGCGCACCGAGGTCGCGGTGGCCGGCGCCCGGGACAAGGGCGACCTGGACCCGCTCGCCGTCCGCCCCCTGCCCGTGCAGGAGGCCGTGCTGGAGGCCCTCGGCGCACTGGGCTTCGGCTTCCGCTCGGCCGACCTGGAGTACGGCCGCATCGGCGGTACGGGCCAGCAGTTGCCGTTCTACCAGGAGATCGAGCTGACCCCGGCCCCCCAGTACGCGCACGCGGTGAACGAGATCGAGCTGACCTTCCTCGCCTCCCCCATGGGCGTCGAGGTGGTCCTGGAGGCGGACAAGCGCGGCGGACTGTGGTCGTCGGGGCATGACGCCCTGACCCGCTTCACCGTGCGCCACGAGGACGCGCCGACCCTCGACTGGCAGAGAGAGGTGGACGGCTGGATCCGCCAGGTGACCGAGCACCGCGACGCCTACGACAGCCATGCGGCGTACGGCCACGGCGGCGCGCACCAGCCCGGTCTCCACTCCCCCGAGGCCCACCGCTCCGGCCCGGGCCTGGGCACGGCCGTGGCCGCCGGCGCGGCGGGCCTCGCCGTAGGGGTCGTGGGCGGCATGGTGGCCGCGGAAGTCGTCGACGAGATCGGGGACTTCTTCGAGGGAGAGGAGGACGAAGGCGACGAAGGCTAGGAGAGGAGCAGGAGGAGGGGGGGCCGCTCAGCCGGCGGAGCCCTGCGTACCGTCCTCCTCCTTCATCGCCTTGGCCTCGCTCTTGAGGATGCGCATGGACTTGCCCAGCGCCCGAGCGGTGTCGGGGAGCTTCCGGGCCCCGAACAGCAGGAGGAACACGACCGCGACGATCAGCAGATGCCAGGGCTCAAGTCCGTTGCGGAGCATGACCGCCCCCTTCTTCGTCTCGCTTGTCTCACTATGCGGCAACGTTTGCCGTATTGCGCAACTGTACAACCCGGCCTGGGGCGGGAGAGCGCTCACCCGCCCTGGGGAAGGGGGTCTCCCTGGCCCGGCCTGGCCGGGCGACGGCACACGCCGGTCGTGGCGGGCCTGCCCGGGCCGACCCGGGCTACCGCCCACGCCGGTCGCGGCGGGCCTTCGCCGCCCCGGAGGCCAGGGCCGACATGACCAGGGCCTGGGCGAGCAGGTCTCGGTGAACCAGGCTGAGTGGAGCAGGGCCTGGTCCTCCGGGGCGTCGGGGGCGTGCGGTCCGCTCGTGAGGGCGGCCCGGCGCATGGTCGGCCCGTGAGTGCGCGGCAGCCGTGCGGCGGCGGGGGCGAGGCCGCCGGGGCCGAGCCGGATGACGTCGCCGGGTGCGCGATCGGCCACCGGCACCTCGTGGGCGTGCGGTGCGGCGGTGTCGTCGGTGCGGCGGTGTCGTCGGTGCGGCGCAGCACGGTGGCCGTACCGGTGACCGGCTCGTGCGGGGCCGCCAGGGCGCGGTCGGCCCGGCGCTCGCCGTCCGCGCGCAGCACACAGCCGACGACGACCAGCACGAGATTCACGGCGGCGGTGCCCCAGGAGGCGACGCACGGAAGTCGCCGACGGCAGCACCCGCCGAGGTTGACGTCGCCGTGGTCGCCCGCCCGCCCGAGACCGACCGAGGGTGAGCAGCGCGGCGGTGAAAGGGGCGCACAGGCCGTGCAGCGGGGGGGGCGGCCAGGCAAGGGGCGCGCGGGCGGGGCGGGGTGTTCTCGCCGGGGGCGGTGAGCCGGGCGGCGGCCTCGGCGTCGGTGGGTCCGCGCGGGCCGGTGTCCAGAGGCCGGAGCTTCCGGAGGACGGTGCCGGCGCCGGAATCAGAGGCCGCGGAGCCGGCGGGCCGGGACGGTGGCGGGTGCCTCCCGCTCGGCGAGCCGGCCGACGAGGAGGCGTACGACGTCGACCACGGGGGCCTGTTCGGCGGTGTCGACGAAGTAGACCTGGCGGCGGCCCTCGCGGCGGGAGCGGACGAGGCCGGCGAGTTTGAGCTTGGTCAGGTGCTGGCTGACGGCGGGCAGGGCGCCGCCGACCCGTGCGGCGAGGCCGGTCACGTCGCTCTCGCCCTGGGTCAGCGCCCACACGATGTGCAGCCGGGCGGGCGTGGCGAGCAGTCCGAAGGCGGCGGCGGCCTCGGCGAGCACCTCGGCGGAGGGGTCCTGGTGGCCGGTGCCGGACGCTGTCGCCACTGTCGCCTTCCTCCGCTGGGTTCGTCGTGGGTTCGCCGCTGCGTTCCGACTGTGTTCCGGCTGTGTTCCGGCTGTGTTCCGGCTGTGTCCGCCGCGCTCGCGGACTCAGTGTAGATCTCCGGAACTTCCCGGCCGCCCCATTAGTTTCTACGTTGCTGTAGAAGTTAACGTCGGACTGCCGGAAGCAGCCGGCGGACGATACGAGGAGTACGCATGGCCCTGTGGGACCGCATCAAGGATTCGGCGTCGCAGATGCAGACGCAGTTGGTGGCGAAGAAGAACGACCTGAAGAGCGGCGCGTTCCGCGATGCGAGCATGGCGATGTGCGCGCTGGTGGCCGCGGCCGACGGGACGGTGGATCCGTCGGAGCGGCAGCGGGTGGCTCAGCTCATCGCCACCAACGAGGTGTTGCAGAACTTCCCGGCGGACGACCTCCGTCGGCGCTTCGAGGAGAACTTGAACAAGCTGACGACGGACTTCGCCTTCGGCAAGGTGAGCGTGTTGCAGGAGATCGCCAAGGCGAAGAAGAAGCCCGCCGAGGCGCGGGCCGTCATCCAGATCGGCATCGTCATCGGTGGCGCGGACGGCGACTTCGACAAGGACGAGCAGGCCGTGGTGCGTGAGGCGTGCTACGCGCTGGACCTGCCGCCGCACGAGTTCGACCTCTGAGCCTCCTGTGGAGCGCGTGGATGAGGGCACGCGCGAAGACCTCGACCGTGCCCTCGTCCACGTGCGCATCGAACGGTGCTCGGCGCTCCCGCGCTCACCCTCCTTCGCTCACAACTCCGCGAGGCGGGGCAGCAGTGCCGTCGCCGTCTCGATGTCCCCGGTCAGCGGGCGGTCCTCCAGGCCGGTGGGGAGCACGGCGGCGGCGAGGGTGAGGGCGGGGAGGGCCGGCGGTGCCGGGTGGAGACGCAGGGCCCGGACGGCGGACACCAGTTCGCAGGCGAGGACGGTGGCGTAGGCGGCGCGGGCCCGTTCCGTCTGGCGGGCCGCCTGCCCGGCGAAGCCGGCGGCCTCCTCCAGGCCGTGGGAGAGGACGGCGTGCCCGGCCGAGGCCGGCGCGGCGGCGCTGGAGCGCAGCTCCGCGAGCGCCGAGTTGGCGGTGTACTCCAGGATCATCGTGCCGGAGCTGCCGGCCGGGCCGGTGGCGAGAAACGCGGGCAGGCCGGTGAGGTCGGGGCGGCTCAGCGCGGACAGGCGTGCGGCGGAGAGCTGCGCGGTCTTCAGCAGGGCGAGGTTCAGGCCGTCCAGCGCCAGCGCGAGCGGGGCGGCGAAGAAGCCGCCGTGGTGGTAGAGGTGGCCGTCCGGGGTCAGGACGGGGTTCTCCGAGGGGCAGTTGACCTCGGTCTCGACGATCCGGCGCAGCGCGGCCGAGGCCTCGAGGGCGGCGCCGTGCACCTGCGGGAACGCGCGGAATCCGTACGGGTCCTGGATCCGCCGGCCGGCTGCGGGGAGCTCGTTGTCCACGTCCGTCGCCGGGTCGTCGGGCAGGCCGAGCAGACGCCGTACCTCGGCGGCGGCACGGGCCGGGCCGGGGTAGGGCCGCAGGGCGTGCACCGGCGCGGCGTACGCCTCCGGCGAGCCCGACACGGCGGCGAGGGACAGTGCCGCGACCACGTGCGTGGCCCGCAGCAGCAGCTCGGTCCCGTGCCCGGCGAGGGCGGCCTGTGCGAGGGCGAGGGCGTTGCTGCTGAGCAGCGCGAGGGCGTCGCCGGCCCGCAGGGTGACCGGAGCGGGCAGCGCACCGGCGGCCCGGTCTCCCTCGCCGACTCTCCGGGGGCGGGCCTCGCCGACTCCCCGGGGGCGGGCCTCGCCGACGTGCACACCGTCGACCGTCCCGGTCAGGTCCGCCGCCGTCTGGGCCGCTTGCTCCGCACCGACGCCGACACCACCGAGGGGCCCGGCGCCGGAAGGCGGCCGTTCCCCGCTGAGCACACCCCCACCCGGCGGCTCCTCCAGCACACCGCCCGGTCCGACCGTCGCCCGCTCCGCGGTGCCCACGCCCCCACTCGCCGGACCAGCACCCGGCCCGGCCCCGGCCCGCTCGCCCACCGGCACGGTGCCGTCCGCGCGAGGTGGGGTCGTCGGGTCGTCCGGTGTCAGCCACGGGCGTTCGCCGAGGAGGGTCAGGCCGGTCTGGGCCAGGGCCGTGAGGTCGCCGGTGCCCACGCCGCCGTACTCGTTGACCGCCGGGTGAACGCCGAGACGGAGGGCGTCGGTGAGGGCGGTGACGAAGGACGGGTGGATGCCGGAGCCGCCGGCGAGGAGCTGGTTGGCGCGGATCGCGAGCATCGCGCGAACCGTGCGGGCCGGCAGCGGCGGACCGGCCCCGCCCGCGTGGCTGCGCAGCAGACGCAGGCCGTGGGCGGTCTCCTCGGCCGGGTCGACGGCGACCGAGCGGTGCGCGCCGACGCCGGTGCCCCGGCCGTACCAGCGGCCCGTGGCGGCGAGCCGGTCGGCCGTCTCCCGGGCACGGCGGACCCGGTCCAGAGCGCCGGGGTCGACGGCGGGCACGGCCGTACCGTCCGCGAGCCGGATCAGGGCGGGGAGGGTGAGGCCGCCGCCGTCGAGCGGGACGCGGGTGTCCCCT
Organism: Streptomyces olivaceoviridis; assembly: GCF_014650115.1. Lineage (GTDB taxonomy): Bacteria > Actinomycetota > Actinomycetes > Streptomycetales > Streptomycetaceae > Streptomyces > Streptomyces olivaceoviridis. The sequence continues at coordinate 256,532 of NZ_BMUI01000002.1, forward strand.
GGCTGCGGGGGCACCCGCGTGGGCACGTCCACGGTCGTTCCTGACAGTTCCTGGTCGTTCCGGTTGTTCTAGTCGTTCCGGTCGTTCCGGTCGTTCCGGTTGTTCCAGTCGTCCGGTCACTCCGGGCCGTTGCAGCAGTCCCGGCGTTCCGGTCACCTGACCGTTCCGTCCGTGCCGGTCACCGGGCCGTCCCGGCGATCCCGGTCACCCGGCCTCCCCGCCCAGGCCCTTCCGAGTGGTCCGGCCTCAGCCCAGCCCCGCCGACTTCAGCCACGCCTTCGCGACGTCCAGCGGGTCCTTGTTCTGGGCCTGCACCTGGGTGTCCAGGTCCAGCAGGGTCGCGGTGTCGAGCTTGGCGGAGACGGCGTTGAGCGCGTCGACGCCCTCCTTGGACAGCGCGCCCTTGTAGGCGAGCGGCTGGATGTTCTCGAAGCCGAACAGGTTCTTCGGGTCCTGGAGGACGACGAACTTCTCCTTGGAGATGTTCGGGTCCGTGGTGAAGATGTCCGCCGCCTGCACGGCGTCCTTCTTCAGCGCCGCCAGCGTGAGCGGGCCGCCCGCGTCCAGCGCCTTGAAGGACTTGAACTCCAGGCCGTAGACGGTCTTCAGGCCCACCAGGCCCTGCTGCCGGGTCTGGAACTCCGGCGAGGCGCCGATGACCAGGTCCTTGGCGATGTCCTTCAGGTCGGCGATGGAGGACTTCTCGGTGAGCTGGTACTTCTTCGCGGTCGCCGCGTTGACCGTGATCGAGTCCTTGTCCTGCGCCGGCGCCGGGTCGAGCAGCGTGAGCTTGGAGTCCAGCTTGGCGCTGATGGCGTCCGTGGTCTCCGCGAGGGTCTTCGGTGCGGCCTTCGGGTCGAGGTAGGCCAGCAGCGCCCCGTTGTACTCGGGCAGGACCGATACGGAACCGTTCTTGATCAGCCCGTAGGTGGTCTCACGGCTGCCGATGTTCGGCTTGTACGTGACCTTGATCCCCTTGGCCTTGAGTGCCTCGCCGTAGATGTCGGCGAGCAGGGTGCTCTCGGGGAAGTTGTTGGATCCGACGACGACGGTGTCGCCGCCGGCCTTGCTGTTGTCCGACAGGGGGTTGTCGGCCTTGCCGTCGTTGGAGGAACAGCCCGCCAGCAGAACCGTCGCCGCCGCGAGGGCGACCGCCGCCGCGCCTCGGTTCCTCCGGATGGACCTGCTGATGTGGGTTGTGGAAGTCACGGACTGATCCAATCCAGCCAGTTCTCGGTCAGTCAAGGGAATCAGATCACCGATTGGCCTCGATCCGCGATCACCCGTGCACACAGTGCAGTCTCTTTGTAACGGATTCTTGATGAAAGGTGAGCTGATCCACACCTCAAGGGGCCTGTACTCTCACCTGCGTTGGTATCGACCACAGCGGTGCGCGGGGCCCGCTTCGGTGTCGTGACGCAGGCGTTCCGGGGGCGACACGGCCCTCAGGTCCGGGAGTGACCGCTCCCCCGGACAAGACACCCACGAAGGAGGCCCGGTGTCCACGAACCAGGTGGACGCGCCCGCCCGGCACGCCCCCACGCGGGGCGGAGCACGGGGATTCGCCGACCGCTGGCCCTTCCGGCGCAAGCTCAATCTGCTCGTCGGCATCCCCCTCGCGGTCATCGCGGTTCTGCTGGCGTACCTCTTCACCGACCTGGTGCGGCAGTCGTCCAGCGCCGGCTCGGCGGCCCGGATGGTGCGCGACAGCGCACAGGTGGCGCGCCTGGTGGACCGGGTGGAGGCCGAGCACCAGCAGGCCATCCTGCTCTCGACGCGCTACGAGTCCGGGGACGCGAAGCCGACGACGTCCGCCTACCGCGCGGCGCAGCGCGCGGTCGACTCCCAGGTGGCCACGGTGCGCGAGGCCTTCGGTGACCGGCTGCCGGAGAGCGAGGCGCAGGCCCTGCGCGGGGTCGAGGGCCTCACCAGCCTTCGCACCTCGGTGGAGCAGTCGTACCTGCCCGCCGACAACATCGACCCGGCCTACGCGGGCGCCGCCCAGAGCCTCATCGACGGCCTCGGCCTCGACCGCGACGCCGACCTCGCCGAGACCTTCACCGGCAGCCTGCTGGACTCCCTGCTGCGCGCCGACGCCGCCCACGGCGCCTTCGAGACCAACGTGTTCGCCGCCACCACGGGCGACACCAACGCGCAGATCGAGTTCACCAGCGCGGTCGGCGCGTACGAGGTGTACACCCACCAGGCCGCGCGCTTCGCCCGGTTCGCCACCGAGGCGCAGGCCGAGCGGTTCTCCGGCATCGAACACACGCGGGCGCAGCGCGAGATCGCCGAGGCGTACGCCGAACTCCAGGTCGGTGTCGGCCGGCTGGAGACGAACGACAAGGGGCGGCTGCGGCAGGCGGTGCAGGACGCGCTGACCGACTACCCCGCCTACCCCGAGCAGGCCGCCGCCCGGCTGAAGATCACCACCGCGCTGATCGGCCAGATCGCCGACCGGGCCGACGGCGCCGCCGACAGCGCCCGGTGGCGGGCCGGCCTGCTGCTGAGCGGCGCGCTGATCGCCTTCGCGCTGTGGATCGCCTTCGCGGTGCTGGTGCGCCGCTCGGTGGTCCGGCCCGTGCAGGCGCTCACCGGAGCCGCGCGGGAGGTCGCCGAGGTCGCCGGGCGGGAACTGGCCCGGGTGGCCGACGACGACGCCGAGGACGACGGACCGCCCCGCCTGCGGGACATGCCGGTCACGGCCCGCGACGAGATCGGTGACCTGGCGGAGGCGTTCAACCGGGTGCAGACCACCGCCGCCGCGCTGCTGGAACGCCAGGTGCTCAGCCGGCGCAACACCGCGGAGATGTTCGGCAACGTGGGCCGCCGGGTCAGCAACCTGACCACCCGGCAACTCGCGCTCATCGACGCGGTGGAGCGGGGGGAGACCGACCCCGCGCTGCTGGAACGGCTGTACTCCATCGACCACATCGCCGTGCGGCTGCGCCGCAACGCCGACAGCCTGATGCTGCTGGCCGGCATCCGTGAGACGGTGCTGGACGCGGGCCCGACGGCGCTGTCGACCGTCGTACGGGCCGCGCTCGGGCAGATCGAGGGCTACCAGCGGGTACGGCTGTACGCCGCGTCGGACGCCTTGGTCGAGCCGGACATCATCGGTGACCTCACGCTGATGGTGGCCGAACTGCTGGAGAACGCGGTGTCGTTCTCGCCCGAGGGCAGCCCCGTCGAGGTCACCGTCCGCTCCGGGGCCGAGGGCACGCACGTCGTGGTCACCGACCACGGCCTCGGCATGAGCGCCGAACGGCTCGCCGAGGAGAACGCCCGGCTGATCCGCCGGGAACGGCTGGACCTGGTGCCGACCAAGGTGCTGGGCCTGTTCGTGGTGGGCGCGCTGGCCCGCCGCTGGGAGATCGGGGTCGAACTGACCCGCACACCGGGCGGTGGTGTGACGGCCGAGGTGACGCTGCCGGCCTCGCTGCTGCTCGCGCCGGGCGCGGGGTCGCAGGCTCCGGTGGCGGCGGCGCCCGCGCCGGTGGCCGGGGCGTCCGGCCCGGTACCCGCGCGGGGCGCGCTGCCGCCGGACACCGCCCACGAGAAGGCACCGGCCGACGGCACCGCACCGGACGAGCCCGTCCGCGCGGAACACGGCGGCCCGCTCCCCCGCCGGATCCCCCGCCGCGCACCGCAGGGCACCGGCACGCAGGCCCCTTCGGGGGAGCAGACGCGCGGCGACGCCGAACAGACCGCGCGCCCGCTGCGCCGCCGGGTGCGCGGAGCCACGCTGCGCACCACCGCGGGCGCCGCGCCGACGGTGCCGAAGACCGTACGGCCGCTGGACGCCGAGGCCGTCCGCGACGCGCTGGAGGAGTTCGAGGACGCCGTGGAACGCGCCCGGCGGGACAGTGACACGGGCAGCTTCGCCCGCCCGGCGAGCACCGGTACGGCTCCTCGCGAGAGCGGCACGGCCACGGCGACGCGCGAGGACGCCGTGCCGACGGCAGCGCACCGGCCCCGCCCGGACGGCGCCGCCGGAGCCGCCCGCCCGTCCCACCCGGACGCCACCGGGGAAGCCACGCGCCCATCGCACCCGGAGGACGCCCCGCCACACGCCGACGACACCCCGGCTACCGACCCCCCACCGCACCCCTCCCCCGAACGCCCCACGCCCGCGGCCACCGCCCCCACACCCCCGGCCACCCCGCCGCACGACCCGAACCACCTTCCGGAAGGAGCCGAGCAGTGAGCACGTCGACAGGTGACAGCCCGACGGGCGGCAACACGCCGACCGACCTGCGGGCAGCCGCGGCCGACTTCACCTGGCTGCTGAACCGCTTCGCGACCGAGACCGCCGGCGTCGTCGACGCCATCGCCGTGTCCTCCGACGGCCTGCTGATCGCGGTGTCACAGCTGCGCGAGCACGCCGACTCCGAGCGGCTCGCGGCGATCGTGTCCGGCATCACCAGCCTGGCCGCGGGCGCCTCCGGCAACTACGGCCTCGGCGGACTGAACAAGGTCATCATCGATCTGGAGGGCGGTCACGTCATCGTCTCCGCGATCGGCAGCGGCGCCGTGCTCGGTGTCGTCACCGACAAGGAGGCGAAACTCGGCAACATCGCCTACGAGATGACGCTGTTCGCCAACCGCGCCGGTGCCGCGCTGAGCCCGCAGCTCGTGCTGGAGCTGAAGAACAGCGTGGGCGCGGCGGCGGCCGGCTGAGAAGGAGAAGGTTTCCATGGCGGACGGCATGGCGGACGGCATTCCGCCCCCGGGCCCGGACCCGGTCGGCCCCGTCCCCGCCGTACGGCCGTACCTGGTCACCGCCGGCCGGGTCGCGGACGCCGCCTCCGGCCGGGCGCTGCCCGTGGAGACCCAGGTGGTGTCCACCGCCGGCGGTCTCGACGCGCTCGGCCGGCTCTCCTTCGAGCAGCACGACATCGTGGCCGCCTGCCGGCTGCCGCAGTCCCTCGCGGAACTCGCGGCCCGGCTGCGGCTGCATCTCAACGTGGTCCGCGTCCTGGCCGAAGACCTGCGCGAGGCGGGCCAGTTGGCGGTGTACGTGCCGGACGCCGAGGCCACCCACGACGCGTCCGTCCTGCGCAGGGTTATCGATGGCCTGCGGGCCATCCCCGACTCCCGAGGGGTACCGAGTGACACCGACTGAACCGCTCCTGGCCCGGGGCCCGGCCGCGCGTGTGGCGGTACGGCCGCCGCTGCCGGTGAAGATGGTGATCGCGGGCGGTTTCGGCGTGGGCAAGACCACGGCCGTCGGCGCGATCTCGGAGATCGAGCCGCTGACCACCGAGGCGTCGATCACCGAGGTCGCGGCCGGCGTGGACGACCTGACGCACACTCCGGGCAAGACCACGACGACCGTCGCGATGGACTTCGGCTGCATCACCATCGACCCGACGTTGAAGCTGTACCTGTTCGGCACGCCCGGACAGGAACGGTTCGGGTTCATGTGGGACGACATCGTGGAGGGCGCGGTCGGCGGGCTCGTCATCGTCGACACCCGCCGGCTGGACGACTGCTACGCGGCCGTGGACTACTTCGAGCACAAGGACATCCCGTTCGCCGTCGCGGTGAACGCCTTCGACGGCCGGGTGGAGCACACGCTGGAGGACGTCCGCTGGGCGCTGGACGTCTCCGAGGGCGTGCCGGTCGTGGTGTTCGACGCCCGGGAGCGGGGCTCGGTGCGGGACGCGCTGCTCGTCGTACTCGAACTCGCGCTGGCCCGCACCGGGCAGTGACCGTCAGGCGCTGCGGCGTACCCCCTGCGACACCGTGATCCGGGACGCCGCCCAGAACACGGCGAGGGTCGCGAGGGCGAGGCCGGCGACGAGCGTGGCACCGCCGACGACCTTCTCGTAGTTCTTCTGGTAGAGGCCGTCGATGATGTAGCGGCCGAGGCCGCCGAGGCTGACGTAGGCCGCGATGGTGGCGGTGGAGACGATCTGGATGGCCGCCGTGCGCAGTCCGCTGAGGATCAGCGGGAGCGCGACCGGCACCTCCACCTGGAGCAGCACGCGCGCCTCGGGCATGCCCATGCCCCGGGCCGCGTCCACCGGGGAGGGATCGACGGAGCGGACCGCCTCGTAGGTGGTGACCAGGATCGGCGGTACGGCGAGCACGACCAGCGGGATCATCACCGGCAGCAGACCGAAGCCGATCCAGATGAACATCAGCACGAGCAGGCCGAAGCTGGGCAGCGCGCGGCCGGCGGTGGCGATGAACGCGAGGGCGTTGCCGCCGCGCCCGGTGTGGCCGGTGAACAGGCCGACGGGCAGCCCGATCGCGGTGGCGATCAGCAGGGCTTCCAGGGAGTACTTGATGTGCTCGGCGAACCGGGTGGGGATGCCGTCGTAGCCGTGCCAGTGGGCGCTGTCGCTGAAGAAGGCGTGCGCGAAGTTCAGGACGTTCACCGGGTGGCACCCTTCCGCGGCATCCAGGGGGTGAGCAGGAGGCGGACGAGGACCAGCGCGGCGTCGGCGAGGATGCCCAGCACCGCGATGGTCAGGACCGAGTTCACGGCCAGGGCGGGCCGGTGGTAGGTCTGGGCGTCGTAGAGCATGTTGCCGAGGGCGCCCTGGTTGCCGATGAGCATGCCGACGCTGACCAGGGAGATGCTGGAGACGGTGGCCACCCGCAGCCCGGCGATGATCGCGGGCACGGCGATGGGCAACTGGACCTGGAAGTACCGGCGTACGGCCCCGAACCCCATGGCCTGGGCGGCGGCCAGGGTCTCCGGCGGCACCGAGCGCACGCCGTCCACGATCGCCGGGACGAGCACCACCAGGCTGTAGAGCGCGAGCGGGATCATCACCGTCGTCTCGCTCTGCCCGAAGTAGTCGATGAGGACGACGAAGAAGGCGAGCGACGGGATGGCGTAGAGGACGGTGGTGATGCCGAGGACGGGCGGGTAGATCCAGCGGAACCGCACGCACAGCTGGGCGATCGGCAGCGAGACGAGCAGTCCGGCCAGCACCGGCAGCAGGGCCTCGCGCAGATGCAGCCCGATGAGACCGGCGTAGCTGTGCTGGAGGTCGCTCGGGAGGTCGAAGAAGCCGCTCATCGCCCGGCCTTCGCGTCGGCGTGCTCCGCCACCTCGCCGTGGGCGGCGCGGATCGCCTCGCCGATGACCTGCTGGGAGACGACACCGACCGCGCGTCCCTCGCCGTCCACCGCGACGGCCCAGCCGGTCGGCGAGAGCACGGCCCCGTCGAGCGCGGTGCGCAGCGAGTCGGTGCCGGGCACGAACGGCCGCCCGTGGTCGAGGAGTCGCTCCCGGTCGATGGCACCGGCGGTGAGCCGGTCCGGTTCGCTCCAGCCGAGCGGCCTGCCGTCGAGGTCGGTGACGAGGAGGTAGGGGGCCGTGGCCGCCCGCGCGGCGAGCTTGCCGGCGTCGGCGTCGATCGGGACGACGGGCCCGGTCTGCAACTCCAGCCCGGTGGACGGGAAGAAGGAGAGCCGGCGGATGCCGCGGTCGGCGCCGAGGAAGTCCTCCACGAAGGGGTCGGCGGGCGCGCTGAGCAGTTCGGCGGGCGGCGCGAACTGGGCGAGCCGGCCACCGGTGCGCAGCACGGCGACCTTGGTGCCCAGCTTGATCGCCTCGTCGATGTCGTGCGTGACGAAGACGATGGTCTTGCCCAGCTCGTCCTGGATGCGCAGGAGTTCGTCCTGGAGTCCCTTGCGGACGACGGGGTCGACGGCGGAGAACGGCTCGTCCATCAGCAGCACCGGCGGGTCGGCGGCGAGGGCGCGGGCCACGCCGACGCGCTGCTGCTGGCCGCCGGAGAGCTGGTACGGGTACCGCTTGGCCAGCGCGGAGTCGAGCCCCACCCGTTCCATCAGCTCGGCGGCCCGGGCCCGCGCCCGCTGCTTGGTCCAGCCGAGCAGGCGGGGCACGGTGGCGATGTTGTCGAGGATGGTGCGGTGCTGGAAGAGCCCGGCGTTCTGGATGACGTAACCCATCGACCGGCGCAGGGTGTTGACCGGCTGCTGCCGGATGTCTCGGCCGTCGAGGAGGATGCTGCCCTCGCTGGGCTCCACCATCCGGTTGATCATCCGCAGGGTCGTCGTCTTGCCGCAGCCTGAGGGCCCGACGAGGACGGTGATCGCGCGGTCCGGTATGTCCAACGACAGCCGGTCGACCGCGACCGTGCCGTCCGGATACCGCTTCGTGACTGAATCTATCCGTATCAAAACGCCGCGTACCCTTCGGGCGACCGATCCTGGGCTGATGCGGGGAGAGTCTAGACCGCCAGTGTTTCGGCACTTTGGCGGCACCATGGCCGGCGCGCCCGCCACTCGTCGACCGGGATGGCAAGTGGCGCTGCCGCATGGCCAGTTTGTAGGTGCCACGCCGCCTCGCGCCGCCCGCGCGTTCACCCCCGCACCCCGGCACCCGCCCCCGCCGGACCTCCCTGGCGCGTGTGCGGGCGTGCCGCCAGGATCGCGACGTCGTCTTCGGCGTGCCGGACGTCCAGGCGGCTGAGGATGGTGTCCAGGACCGCGTCGAGGGCGTCCCCGGCGGCGAAGCGCAAGGCGGCCAGCCGGGCCAGGGAGCGGTCGATGTCCTCGCCGCGGCGTTCCACGAGCCCGTCGGTGAACGCCACCAGTGTCTGGCCGGGCGCCAGCCGGTGCGTGGCCGACTCGTACCCGCCGAGCCCGGTGCCCAGCGGCGGCCCTACCGGCACGGGCAGCAGGCCGGTCGCGCCGTCCTGGTCGATCAGCGCGGGCGGCAGGTGGCCGGCGCCGGCGAGCGTGACCTGGCCCCGGCCGGGGTCGACGCGGGCGAGCAGACAGGTCGCGGGCCTGCGCTCGGCCTCCGCGGAGGCGATGTCGTCCATCTGCCGCAGCACCCGGTGCGGGGGGAGGTCGGCGGAGGCGATGTAGCGCAGGGAGGAGCGGTAGGCGCTCATGTCGACGGCGGACTCCAGGCCGTGTCCCATGACGTCACCGACGACCAGCAGGGTCCGGCCGAAGTGCAGCCGGACGGTCTCGCACCAGTCGCCGCCGACCAGGGCGCTCCGGCCCACCGGCAGATAGCGGATCGCGATGTCCAGGTTGGGGTGCGGCCGGCCGGGCTCGGCGAGCAGGGCACGCTGGAGGTCACCGGCGGTACGGCTGACCTGCTCGTGGACGCGAGCGTGCCGCAGGTGGGAGGCGGCCCGCTCGGCGAGCAGGGCGAGCACTTCGGCCTCGGCACGCCGCAGCGCTCCTTCGGGCCGCGCCCACACCAGGACGCCGTACACTTCGTCCCCGCTGGTCAGCGGGGCACACAGACCGGCGCCCCCGGTGGTGCCCGGGTACTCCAGCCAGGGGTCCGGCGCCGCACCGGCGGCCGGGACGTGCGCCTCGCGGGCCGCCGCGGCGGCCCACCGGACGTCGGGCAGCAGTCCGGCGTCCCCGGTGACCGCGGCGTAGCGGGAGGCGGTGTCCGGGGTGCGGCCCATCACGGCGGCGGCTCCCCCGGCCAGCAGCACGGCGGCCCGGGTCAGCTCGGTGCGGGTGGTGGCCGCGTCGAGGGTCGTACCGATCCCGGCCAGGGTCTCCCGCAGGTCGGCCAGCCGTGCGCCGGCCCGCGCGGGCCGCTCGGCCTCGCCCGGGCCGCCGCCCCGGCGGCGCGCCCGCTCGACGGGCAGGGGCCCGCGACGGGACCGGATCCACCGCGCCACACCCCACACCCTCACAGGATCTCAAAACGGGGCGGCCGGGGCACCAGCCCCGGCCGCCCCGGCGGTCCCGCGCGGGGGCTCAGCCCTCCTGGGGCTCCAGCCGCAGGGAGATGGAGTTGATGCAGTACCGCTGGTCGGTGGGGGTCGGGTACCCCTCACCCTCGAAGACGTGCCCGAGGTGGGAGCCGCAGCGGGCGCACCGCACCTCGGTGCGGACCATGCCGTACGAGCGGTCCGCGACCAGTTCCACGGCGTCGGTGTCCTTCGGGTCGTAGAAGGACGGCCAGCCGCAGTGCGACTCGAACTTGGTGTCGGAGGTGAACAGCTCGGCGCCACAGGCCCGACAGGAGTAGACGCCCTTGGTCTTGGTGTCGGTGTACTCACCGGTGAAGGCCGGCTCGGTGGCGGCCTGGCGCAGTACGGCGTACTCGGCGGAGGTCAGCTCCGCGCGCCACTGCTCGTCCGGCTTCTCGACGTCGTACGACATCAGTTCTCAGCCCCTTTACTGCGACAGGCGTTCCAGGATCAGCGGGCCCAGGTCGGTCACGTCGCCCGCGCCCATGGTGAGAACGAGATCACCGGGCTTCGCCATTCCCGCGACCACCGCGGGGATCTCCGCCTTGTCGGACACGGCCGTGACGTCGGCGCCGGCCACGCGCGCGGCCTCGATGATCAGCTCGCTGGTGACACCGGGGATCGGGTCCTCGCGGGCCGGGTAGATGTCGAGGACCAGCGAGGCGTCGGCGAGGGCCAGCGCCTGCCCCATCTCCTTGCCCAGTTCCTGGGTGCGGGAGAAGAGGTGCGGCTGGAAGACGACGAGGATGCGGGCGTCACCGGCGGCGGCGCGCATGGCCTCCAGGTCGGCCGTCATCTCGGTCGGGTGGTGGGCGTAGGAGTCGATCACCTGGACGCCGGCCGCCTCGCCCTTGAGCTGGAGGCGCCGCTTGACGCCGGTGTAGGCGGCGAGCGCGGGCGCCAGCTCGGCGGCCGGGATGCCGAGGGCGGCGCCGGCGGCGAGTGCGGCGACCGCGTTCAGGGCGTAGTGCCGGCCCGGCACGGACACCTCGAAGGTCAGCTCCTGCCCGTCCAGCACCGCGGTGACCTGGCTCTTCAGCCCCTGCGGGACCACCGCCAGGACGCGGACGTCGGCGTCGGCCGCCTCGCCGTAGGTCACGATCCGCACGTCGCGGCCCCGCACGCGCCGGGTCAGCTCGCGGGCGCCCTCGTGGTCGGCGGAGACGACCAGCGTGCCGCCCTCGGTGATCCGGTCCACGAACGTCTCGAAGGACTCGTAGATCTCGTCGATCGAGGCGTAGTTGGCGTGGTGGTCCAGCTCGACGTTGAGGACGATGGCGACCTCGGGCGCGTACTTGTGGAAGCTGCGGTCCGACTCGTCGGCCTCGGCGACGAAGATGTCGCCGTCGCCGTGCAGCGCGTTGGAGCCGGGCGCGTCCAGGTCGCCGCCGATGGCGTACGACGGCTCCAGGCCCAGCTCGGTGAGCGAGACCGCCAGCATGGAGGTGGTGGTGGTCTTGCCGTGCGTGCCCGCCACGGCGATCGGCCGCAGCCCCTCCATCAGCGCGGCCAGCGCGTCGGAGCGGTGCACCACCGGGATGCCCAGCTCGGCGGCGCGGGCCAGCTCGGGGTTGTCCTTCCGGATCGCCGACGACACGACGACACAGCTGGCGTCGTCGGCGAGGTGCTCGGCGGCGTGCCCGATGTGCACGGTCGCGCCCAGCGCCCGCAGCGCCTCGGCGGTCGCCGACTCCTTGGCGTCGCTGCCGGCCACCTCGGCCCCGCGCTGGGCCAGGATCTTGGCGATCCCCGACATCCCGGCGCCGCCGATGCCGATGAAGTGCGGTCGGTCCATGGCGTCAGGAAGGCCGGGTGCCATGCGTTTCTCCCCAGAGACGGTACGGGCTAGAGCAGGGCTAGCCTATGCGCTCGGGCACCGGGCGCCTCGCGCGCACCCGCGCCCCGCGGACGCGCCGCGACCCGAACGGCGCTCACCGGCCGGCCCGGCGCAGCGGCTACGCCTTGCTGTGCGAGAACAGCTTCAGCACCGGCACGCCCACCTTGTGCCGGGCCCGGGAGGCCCAGTCCCGGTGGAAGAACTCCTCCACGTAGTGCGGGTCCGTCAGCACGATCACCTCGTCGGCGCCCACCTCGGCCACCAGCGACCTCAGCGCGTCCAACGGGTGGTCCTCGACCAGCCGCCCCTCCGCCCGGCTCCCCGCGGAGCGCAGCGCCTGGAGCGACACGTCGAGGGCCTGCTGCCCCACGCTCCGGGCCTCCTGCCCCTCGGGCGTCTCCCCTTCCCGCACCGCCTCGTCGAGTTCGCCGAGCGCGATGTCGTCGATGGCCCGCAGCAGCCGGTCCGCCTGCTCGCCGCGCGGCTGGAGCAGGACGTGGAAGGAGACGGGCTCGTCCCCGTGCAAGGTGGTGACGAACTCCACGTCGGCGGACGTCAGGGCCTTCTCGATCATCAGAACGCTTGTGAACACCAGGCGCCTCTCTCCTCGGAGGGCCCGGCAGGGCCCGTGCGGAAACCATCCTTCCCCGTGATCGCACGGGTGCTGCCGGTCCAAGTCTGCCCGCCGGAAGCTAACCGGAACGATCAATTCCGCCGATATCAGGACTGACAGTGACGTCAGCACCAACGGTGGCGTCAGGACCGACAGTAACGACCGAACAGAAATCCGTCCTGCTCCAGCAGGGACGCGAGTCCGAACCGGTGCGGAACGGCCACCGACGGCCCCCCGGCGATCCGCTGCGCGTTCCCCGCGGTGAGCGTCGGCGAGAGGGTCAGGCACAGCTCGTCCAGCGCCTCCGCGGCGATCAGCTGGCCGAGCAGCCGGGGCCCGCCCTCGGTGAGCAGCCGGGTGTGGCCGAGGCCGGCCAGGGCCTGGACCGCGCGGGCGGGCTCGACGCCCATGCCCTCGCCGGCGATCACCACCTGGGCGCCGGCCCGCTCGGCGGCGGCGATCCGGTCGGGGGCGGCCGCGGCGCCGGTGAGGATCAGCGTCGGCACCAGGGGCGAGGTGAACAGCGGCAGCGTGAAGTCCAGCTCCAGGCTCGCGGTGACGATCGCGATCGCCGGGACCGGGGTCTGTCCGGCGGCGGCGCGGGCCCCGGCGAACTCGTCCCGCACCCGGGCGGGCCGGTACCCCTCCTGGCGTACCGTCTCCGCACCGACCACGACGACGTCCGCGAGCGCCCGCAGGGTGCCGAAGATCCGCATGTCGGTGGCGCTGGAGATGGGCTGCGAGCGGCCCTCGTGCTGGGCGGCGCCGTCGAGCGAGGAGACCATGTTGGCCCGCAGCCACGGCCGCGGGGCGCCCGGCGCGGGCTCCGGGTAGGCGTACGCGGCGGCCAGCTCGGCGAGGCTCCACTCCCGGTCCACGACCGCGGCGGCCCCGACGGGCCCCCCGACGGGCGGGCGGACCACGCCACCTGCCGGGCCGGCTCCGGCGGCACCACGCGCCCCGGCCGCACCGTCCTGACCTGCCGGGCCCACCTCCCCCTCGGGGCTGCGCCCGAGGGTCCGAGCACCCCCTGCGGGGGCCTGGGCTGCTGTTTCTTCGGTCACAGGGAACAGGCGTCGCATGCCGTGCAGTGTGACACGGCGCTTAGCATGGAGAACTGTGTCGTCCTCCACCGCCGCCCCCGGTTCCAGCCCGCTGCCGGAAGCCGGCCCCCTGTCCCTGTGCGCCCGTGAGCCGCACGTGCCCGCGGAGCGGCTGGTCGCCGAGATGGTGCCGCCGCCGCGCTTCGACTCGGTCCGCTTCGCCACGTACATCCCGGACCCGAACCAGCCCAGCCAGACCGAGGCCGTCCGGGTCCTGGAGGGCTTCGCGGCCGGGCTCGGCGGGGCGCACGCCTCCGGCGCCGGCCGGCGCGGCCTCTTCGGCTTCGGCCGGGCCAAGGCGCCCAAGACCCCGGCCGGCCCGCGCGGGGTGTACCTGGACGGCGGTTACGGCGTCGGCAAGACCCACCTGCTCGCCTCCCTGTGGCACGCGACCCCGGCCGACCCGTCCCGCAAGGCGTTCGGCACCTTCGTGGAGCTGACCAACCTGGTCGGCGCGCTCGGCTTCCAGCAGACGGTACGGACGCTCTCCGAGCACAGGCTGCTGTGCATCGACGAGTTCGAGCTGGACGACCCCGGCGACACGGTCCTGGTGTCGACGCTGCTCGGCAAGCTGGTCGAGGCGGGCGTGGCGCTCGCCGCCACCTCCAACACGCTGCCCGGCAAGCTGGGCGAGGGGCGGTTCGCCGCCGCCGACTTCCTGCGCGAGATCCAGGGCCTGTCGGCCCGCTTCCGCACCCTGCGCATCGACGGCGAGGACTACCGGCACCGCGGCCTGCCCGAGGCCCCGGCACCCTTCTCGGACGAGGACGTCATGAAGACGGCGTTCGCCACCGAGGGCGCCTCGCTGGACGACTTCGCGGGTCTGCTGGAGCACCTGGCGAAGGTGCACCCGAGCCGGTACGGCGCACTCACCGACGGGGTGCGGGCGGTGTGCCTGACCGGGGTGAAGCCGGTGCCGGACCAGTCGACGGCGCTGCGCCTGGTGGTGCTCGCGGACCGGCTCTACGACCGCGAGGTCCCGGTGCTGGCCTCGGGGCTGCCGTTCGACCGGCTGTTCAGCGAGGAGATGCTGAACGGCGGCTACCGCAAGAAGTACTTCCGCGCGATATCCCGGCTCACCGCGCTGGCACGGGACGCGAAGGGACTGGTCGGCGCCTAGCCGCCCCCTCCCCGGCCGTCCCATAGTCGATCAAACCCTGCGGGTCAAGGGCGGGTTCACGCCACACCACCCGCACTTTTCACGCTCTCTTGCGCGCTTAACGCGCAGTTAACCCTGCAAAGGACTTTGCAGGGTTAACGTGTTTCTTGACCATCCATTGACCAACCTTTGGTCTGGACAAGAAACGTGAACGCGGCGGAGGGGGGCTCATGTTCCGAGGTACGACCGTTCGGACGCTGCTCACCCTCCTCGGCGTGACGCTGCTCGCCTTCCAGTTCTTCACTCCCGCGGGATCCTTCGCACCCGCGCACACATTCAGTCAGGTGCTGGCCAAGGCCGAGACCGGAACCATCCCCTCCGCACTGCCGGTGCGCGAAGGGGCGGCGGACAAGGTCCGCGCCCCCGGCTGCCCAGGTGACCCCGCGGGCATCCCGCACGTCCGCGACCGGCAGCGCGGCCCGGCCTCCGGCTGCGCGCAGGAGCGCGCCCTCATATCCGGCCGGATGGCCGAAACGGGCCCGTCGGAGCCCTCCGGCGGACCGCACCACCCCACCCCGAGAGCCTCCAGAACCCACACTCCGGCAGCGCTCCAGGTCTTCCGCTGCTGACGGACGGGCAGCTCTCTCCCCCACACACAACCGTCGTTCAAGTCCGACGCGCCAGGCAGGCGCGCCAGGAGGAACCCACACACATGCAGCCCCTCATCGACAACGCCCGTACCTTCGGACAGCGCCCTGAGGAGTTCGCCAAACTCGCCGAAGGCCAGTCCCCGCAGGTGCTGTTCATCACCTGCTCCGACTCCCGGGTCGTCCCGGCCCTGATCACGGGCGCCCGCCCCGGCGAGCTGTTCGAGCTGCGCACCGCGGGCAACATCGTCCCGCCCCACGCCTCCGAGCACCCCACCAGCGAGGCGGCCACCATCGAGTACGCCGTGGAGGTGCTCGGCGTCCGCGACATCGTGGTCTGCGGCCACTCGCACTGCGGCGCCGTCGGCGCGCTGGTGCGCGGTGACGACCTGACCGCCGTACCGGCCGTGCGTGACTGGCTGGCGTCCGCCACCCCGCGCCCGGCCGGCGCGGCAGAGGACCCGGAGGTCGCCGAGGGCGTGCAGAGCCACGTGCTGACCCAGCTGCTGCGACTGCGCTCGTACCCCTGCGTGGAGCGCAGGCTGAAGGAGGATCAGCTGGCCCTGCACGCCTGGTACTACGAGGTGCACACCGGCGCCGTACGGACGCACCGCCCGCAGACCGACACCTTCGAGGCCCTGTGAGCGCGCCCATGACCGACAACCGCACCCTCATATCCCGTTTCCCCTACCTCAAGCAGGACTTCGCCGCCTCCCTGGTGGTCTTCCTGGTCGCGCTGCCGCTGTGCGTGGGCGTGGCCGTCGCCTCCGGGGTGCCGGCCGAACTCGGCCTGGTCACCGGCATCGTGGGCGGCATCGTCACCGGGCTGATGCGCGGCAGCAGTCTCCAGGTGTCGGGACCGGCGGCCGGCATGACCGTGCTCGTCTTCGAGGCGGTCAAGGAGTTCGGGCTGCCGGTGCTCGGCGTGATCGTGCTCATGGCCGGAGTGCTCCAGGTGGCCATGGGCCTGCTGCGGCTGGGCCGTTACTTCCGCGCCATCTCCGTCTCCGTCGTCGAGGGCATGCTGGCCGGAATCGGCCTGGTGATCATCGCCGGGCAGCTGTACCCGGCGCTGGCGGCGAAGGCCCCCGACTCCGGGCTGGGCAAGATCGCCGGGGTGCCCGGCGCGTTCCTGGACGCCCTCGGCGACACCGGCGCCCTCGCCTCGCTCGCGGTGGCCGCGGGCACGGTCGCGGTGCTGCTGCTGTGGAAGCACACCCCGGCGAGGGTGCGGGCGGTGCCCGGCCCGCTCGCCGCGGTCGGGCTCGCCACGCTGGCCGCGTTCGCGCTGGACCTGCCGGTGGCCACCGTGGAGGTGCGGGGTCTGCTCGGCTCGGTCCAGCCCCCGCCGCTGAGCGCCTTCGGCGAGCTGGCCGGCGTGGGGCTGCTGGGCACGGTCGTCGCCTTCACCCTGATCGCCTCCGCCGAGTCGCTGTTCAGCGCGGCGGCCGTGGACCGGCTGCACTCCGGTCCGCGCACCCAGTACAACAAGGAGCTCGTCGCCCAGGGCGCCGGCAACGTGGTGTGCGGGGTGCTCGGCGCGCTGCCGATGACCGCGGTGATCGTGCGCAGCGCGGCCAATGTGCAGGCCGGTGCCCGCACGAAGGCCTCCCGGGTCATGCACGGCGTCTGGCTGCTGCTGTTCGCGGCGCTGCTGCCCGACGTGCTGGCCTACATCCCCATCCCGGCCCTCGCGGGCATCCTGATCCACGCGGGCGCCAAGCTGGTCCCGCTCCGGGCCCTGACCGTGCTGTGGCGCGAGCATCGCGGGGAGGCGCTGGTCCTCGCCACCACGGCCGTCTCCATCGTGGCGGTCAGCATGTTCGAGGGCGTGCTCATCGGCCTCGCGCTGGCGGTGGTGAAGACCGCCTGGGAGGCCTCGCACGTCAAGCTGGAGATCGTGGACAAGGGCGCGGGACCGATCGAGGCGCACTTGTCCGGGAACGCGACCTTCCTGCGGCTGCCGAAGATCCTCGACAGCCTGGAAGCGCTGCCCCAGGACCGCCCGGTCCGGCTCGACCTGTCCGGGCTGCACCATCTGGACCACGCCTGCCGTACGGCCCTGGAGAACTGGGCCGCGCGGCACAGCGCGGCGGGCACGGAGCCGGTGAAGCTGGTCACGGCCGCCTGACGGCCCGCCCGTGGGGCCGGGGCGCCGGGACCTCTCGGCATCCCGGCCCCACGGGCCTATCGTGGCAACAGCAGACAAACCGGCCTCTGGATGAGGAGGTCACCATGGTCGAGGACCTTGTGGTGACCCTGGCGGCGGCGGGCTCCGCCGGTGTGGTGTACCTGGCGATGGCGGCGCGGGTGGTCAAGCAGTACGAGCGCGGTGTGCTGTTCCGGCTCGGCCGGGTGGCGGGGGAGGTACGGTCGCCGGGCCTGAATCTGATCATCCCCTTCGTGGACCGGTTGCAGAAGGTCAACATGCAGATCGTGACCCTGCCGATCCCGGCCCAGGAGGGCATCACCCGCGACAACGTCACGGTCCGGGTGGACGCGGTGGTCTACTTCCGCGTGGTCGACGCGTCGAGCGCCCTGATCAAGGTCGAGGACTACAAGTTCGCGGTGTCGCAGATGGCCCAGACGTCCCTCCGGTCGATCATCGGCAAGAGCGATCTGGACGACCTGCTCTCCAACCGCGAGAAGCTCAACCAGGGCCTGGAGCTGATGATCGACAGTCCGGCGGTGGGCTGGGGCATCCAGGTCGACCGGGTCGAGATCAAGGACGTGTCCCTTCCGGACACGATGAAGCGGTCGATGGCCCGCCAGGCCGAGGCGGACCGTGAGCGCCGGGCCCGGATCATCAACGCCGACGCGGAACTCCAGGCCTCCAAGAAGCTCGCCGAGGCCGCCCAGCAGATGTCGGGGACCCCGGCCGCGCTCCAGCTGCGGCTGTTGCAGACGGTGATGGCGGTGGCCGCCGAGAAGAACTCGACGCTGGTCCTGCCCATCCCGGTGGAACTGCTGCACTTCCTGGAGCGGGGCGGGCAGCCCTCGCTGACGGAGAAGCCGGAGAAGCCGGAGAAGGAGGAGAAGGAGGAGAAGGAGGAGCAGGACCGGGAGCCCGCGGCGCACACCGACGGCGGACCGCATCCCGGCTGACGGGCACCTGAGCCACCCCGGCCCGGACGGAAGGAGCGCGTGTGCGGAACAAGCCGGCCAGGAAGCTCCAGGAACTGCTGCGGCTGCCCCCGGGCGAGCGGGTCGACCTGTCCAGGTACGACGCCCGGGCCACCCCCGGCGCCCCGGACGGCAAGCAGGCGACGCGGGCGGCGGCGGACCGCATGGGCAAGCAACTGGCCCGGCTCCAGGAACGGCTGTGGGCGGCGGCCACCGCGGGCGACCACCGCCGGGTGCTGCTGGTCCTCCAGGGCATGGACACCAGCGGCAAGGGCGGCACGGTCAAACATGTGATCGGCCAGCTCAACCCGTCGGGGTGCCGGATCACGGCGTTCAAGGCACCCACCGAGGAGGAGCGGGAGCACGACTTCCTGTGGCGGGTGCGGCGGGCGCTGCCGGAGCCGGGCGAGATCGGCATCTTCGACCGCTCGCACTACGAGGACGTGCTCATCGCCCGCGTCCGGCATCTCGCCCGGCCGGCCGAGATCGGCAGCCGCTACGGCCTGATCAACGACTTCGAGCGCTCCCTCGCCGAGGACGGCGTGACCTTCGTCAAGTGCTTCCTGCACCTCTCCTACGACGAGCAGCGGCGCCGTCTGCTGCGCCGGCTGGACCGTCCCGACAAGCACTGGAAGTTCGCCCCGGGCGACATCGACGAACGCGCCCTGTGGCCCGCCTACCAGGAGGCGTACGAACTGGCCCTGGAGCGCTGCGCGGCGCCGTACGCGCCCTGGTACCTGGTCCCGGCGGACCGCAAGTGGTACCGCGACTGGGCCATCAGCCGGCTCCTGCTGGAGCGGCTGCGGGACCTGGACCCCCGGTACCCGGAGGCGGACTTCGACGTGGCGGACTGCCGGGAGCGCCTGCTGAAGGAGACGTGAGCGGGACGTGCGGGGCGGCACGGGCGGACGTCAGCCCGGGGTCCGGATTCCGGCGCGGGCGGACGTGAACCGGTGTCGCATTCCGGCGCGGGCGCACGTCGGCCGGGGCGGGGGTCCGGTTCAGGCAGACGTGAGCCGGGGCCGTAGGGGTACCCGGCGGGCATGCGCGAGCAGCGGAAGGTCACCGATTCGTACTGGCTGCGGACCGCCCCGGGGCCGTCCCATCCCGCCCTGGACGGGGATCTCGACGTGGACGTGGCCGTCGTCGGCGCGGGCATCGCCGGGCTGAGCACCGCCCATGAGCTGGCCCGGGCCGGGCGGCGGGTGGCGGTGCTGGAGGCGGGGCGGGTCGCGGCCGGTGTCACCGGCTACACCACCGCCAAGCTGACCGCGCAGCACACCCTGGTCTACGACCGGCTCCGGCGCACCCGGGGAGCGGAGGGGGCGCGGCTGTACGCGCGTTCGCAGTCGGAGGCGATCGAGCACGCGGCGGCGCTGGCGGCCGAGCTGGGCGTCGACTGCGAGTGGGAGACCCGGGACGCCTACACCTACGTCCGGGACCGGTCACGGGTGGCCGAGGTGCGCGCGGAGGCGGAGGCCGCCCGGGAGGCGGGGCTGCCGGCCGTGTTCACCACGGAGACCGGGCTGCCCTTCCCGGTGGCGGGTGCGGTCCGGGTGACCGGGCAGGCGCAGTTCCACCCGGTCAAGTACCTGCGGGCGGTCACCGCCGATCTGCTCGCGCGCGGCGGCGAGGTGTACGAGCGGACGCGGGTCACCGGTCTGTCGGAGGGCGAGCCGTGCCGGCTGACGACGGAGGCGGGCGCCACGGTGACGGCCCGGGACGTCGTGGTCGCCACCCACTATCCGCTGTTCGACCGCGCCCTGCTGTTCACCCGGCTCTCCCCGCGCCGGGAACTGGTCGTCGCCGGGCCGCTGGGCGACGGGACGGACCCGCACGGCATGTACATCACGCCGGACGAGAACACCCGCTCGGTGCGCACGGCGCCGTACGGCCCGGACGGGCAGCGGCTGCTGGTCGTCACCGGTGAGCACTTCACGCCCGGCACCGGCGACCCGCAGGCGGGCTTCGAGCGGCTCGCCGGCTGGGCCGAGGTGAACTTCCCCGGGGTGGAGCTGGACCTTGCCTGGGCCACGCAGGACAACGAGTCCACCGACACCGTCCCGCTGGTCGGCCCCCTGCACCCCGGCGCACGGCACGCCTACGTCGCCACCGGCTTCGGCGGCTGGGGCCTGAGCAGCGGCATCATGGCCGGGCTGCTGCTGAGCGCGCTGATCACCGGCCATGACCGCGCCTGGCAGGAGCTGTACGACCCGCGCCGGCTGAAGTCGGTGGTGCGCGAGGCGCCGTCGCTGCTGAAGACCCAGGCCGAGGTGGCCCGGCACTTCGTCGGCGACCGACTGAAGCCGCCGGTCTCGGTGGACGACCTGGCACCGGGCGACGGCGCGCTGGTCCGGTCCGGCGGGGAACGGCTGGCGGTCCACCGCGACGCGGAGGGCGCCCTGCACGCCGTGTCGGCCCGCTGCACCCACCTCGGCTGCCTGGTCTCGTTCAACCGCGCCGAGCGCGCCTGGGAGTGCCCCTGCCACGGCTCGCGGTTCGCCGTCGACGGCACGGTGCTCCAGGGCCCGGCGGTCACACCGCTGGAGCGGCGCGAGCTGGACCGGTCTGCGGCCGACCCCGGCGGGGACCAGTCGCCGCCGCGCGGGTGACCGTACCGCCGCGCCGCGGAATATATCACCATACAAACTCATATTCAGTCCTACGTTCGTACGGTGATCCCACGACCACGTCATCTCATCGCCGTCTGCCTCCTGGGCGCGGCGCTCACCGCCTGCGGCACCGCGGGCGGTGAGCGGCCCGCCCCGGCCGCCTCCCGCGGCTCCGCGTCCCCTTCTGCCACCCGTCCGCCCGTGCTCACACCCGGCCCCGGCGGGCTGACCCCGGTCTTCGAGCACGGCCCGCGCACCCGGGGCAAGACCGTCGCGCTCACCTTCGACGCCGACATGACCGCCGACGAGGGACCCCGCGCGGCCTCCGGCGAGCACTTCGACAACCCGGGCCTGATCGACGCCCTGCGCACGCTGAAGGTGCCGGCGACCGTCTTCATGACCGGTCGGTGGGCCGACGAGTACCCGGCCGAGGCCCGCGCCCTGGGCCACGACCCGCAGTTCGAGGTGGCCAACCACTCCTGGAGCCACTACGCGTTCACCGCCGACTGCTACGGCCTGCCGACCGTCGAGGCCGACGGGATGCGGGCGGACGTGCAGCGCGCGTACGAATCCCTCCGCGCGGCCGGCGTGCCCCACGCGATGCCGTACTTCCGCTTCCCCGGCGGCTGCTACGACCAGCGGGCGCTGCGCGCGCTGAGCGGGCTCGGGGTGACCGCGGTGCAGTGGGACGTGATCAGCGGAGACGCCTTCGCCACGGACGCCGACGCGGTGGTCAAGCAGGTGCTCGACGGGGTCAAGCCGGGCTCGGTGGTCGTCATGCACTGCACCCGCAGCGCCGCCCCGACGACCGAGCGGGTCGTCCGCACGGTCGTACCGGAGCTGCGCGAGCGCGGCTACCGGTTCGTGAAGGTCTCCGAACTGATCGGCCAGGCGGGCAACGGCCGCTGACGTCCTACGCTGAAGGCATGAGCGACGAGGACTACTGCACGATCGCCGAGACGGTGAAGCCGGCGAAGGCCGACGGACCGCCGTACGCGGAGTGCGTGCTGTGCCGGGAGCCGACGGAGTACCCGGAGTCGTACAAGGGCATCACGCTGTGCCCCGTCTGCGAGTGGCAGGAGGCACAGCGCACCGCCTGCTCAGGGTGAGCGACGCGCGACCGGCCGGCCGGTCGCGGCGAAGGCGGCGGCCGTGAGCAGGGCGGCGCCCGCCAGCGGCAGCAGCGGCACCGGTGCCCGGCCGGTCTGCGAGCCGATGACCAGACCGCTGACCGCCGCCTGTGCCGGGGAACCGGCCGGCACCACTGCCAGCAGCGCGCCCAGCAGCGTCGCCGGTACCGCACGCCCCCTGGACCGCAGCACCGGCCGGCTGGTGAGCGCGCCGACGGCCGCACCGAGCAGGGCGCAGGCGAGGGTGGCCGGCAGTCCCGCGGCGGCGGCCCGCGGCCGGGGCACGTGGACCCGGTGGCCGTTGCTCGCCGGGTCGCTGATCAGCGTCACCACCACGGTGGCCGCCACCCCGAGCAGCACGGCCACGAGCAGCGCGGTGAGCAGGCAGGCGAGGTGTGCCCGGGCGGGGCCGCGGGCGGCGGCGACGCAGGCCCGGGCCGCGGGCGGCTCCGCGGTGACACAGATCCGTACCAGCCAGGCGGCCACCGGCAGCAGACCGGCGGCCGTGTAGCCGAGCGAGCCCAGCACCGGCTGACCGCTCTGCAC
Source organism: Streptomyces olivaceoviridis (assembly GCF_014650115.1). Classification (GTDB taxonomy): domain Bacteria; phylum Actinomycetota; class Actinomycetes; order Streptomycetales; family Streptomycetaceae; genus Streptomyces; species Streptomyces olivaceoviridis. Next base: position 278,958 of record NZ_BMUI01000002.1, read on the forward strand.
GCCGACGCCCAGGAACGCGACGTACAGGATCACCGGGGGCAGCCAGCGCTGGGAGCGCAGCAGCAGGTCGGCCTGGTAGCGCAGGAGCGCGGTCATGGGCGGCTTCCGGAGTCGGGGGACAGCGGGTCGGGGAACGGCGGTTCGACGCGGACCACGTGCCAGGGCGGGCGGGCCGTGAGCAGGGTGCGCAGCAGGATGTCGGAGCGGGACGCGGGGACGGCGAGCCGGTGGCTGCCGGGGGCGGTCTCCTCGGCGGACACCGCGATCCGCACCGCGTCCGGCGGCAGCCGCCCGCCCGGCGCCCCCCGCACGGTGACGACCGTGACCGGTCCGGTGGGCGCCCCCGGCGGATCGGTACGGCGTTCCAGACCCCCGTCGATCACCGCGTAGGCCGCGTCCGGGGCCCCGGCGAGCCGGCGCGGGTCGTGGTCCACGAAGACCACGGCACCCCCGGCCGCCGTACGCTCGGCCACCGCCCGCTCCAGCTCGGTCCGCGCCGCCGCGTCGAGCCCGGTCCAGGCCTCGTCCAGCACCAGCAGCTCCGGGTCGGCGAGCAGGGCCTGCGCGACGGCGACCTTCTGGCTGCTGCCCTTGGACAGCCGGGCCATCGGCGTACCGGCGTACGCGCCCGCCCCGAACCGCTCCAGCCAGGTGTCCGCGGCGCGTGCGGCGGCCTCCCGGCCGAGGCCGTGGACGGTGCCGAGGTGGGCGAGGTAGCCGGCGGCCGTGAAGGGCAGGGCGGACGGGAACCGCTCCGGCACGTACGCCGTGCGCGGGCGACCGCTGATCCGGCCCTCGCTGGGCGCGTCGAGCCGGGCGAGCAGCCGGAGCAGGGTGGACTTCCCGGTGCCGTTCGCCCCTTCGATCCGGGTGAGGGTGCCGGGGGCGACGACGAGGTCGACGCCTCGCAGCACCCAGGGGCCACGGAAGCCGTAACGACGGCCCACGGCGGTCAGGCGCAGGTCACGGTGCATGGGGGTCATTCTGTTGCAGGGGATCCGGTGCGGGGCCGTCCGGTACGGCGCTCGGCGCTCGCCGCGCCGGCCGGACTCAGCGGGCCATGCCCCGGCTCAGCTCGGCGGCCCCGGCCCGCACCGCCGCTGCCCAGGGTCCTCCGTCCCCCGGCGGCGCGGACGCCCCGGTCGCCGAGACCTGCACGTCGGACAGCGGACCGGCCGGGGAGGCTTCGAGCCGGCCCCAGTCGATGTCGGTCCCGGCGCGCTGGGCGAGGGCGACGACGGTGCCGACGAAGCCTTCGGAGAGGGCCAGGATGATGGTGTGGCCGGTCCGCCGGTGCCGGGCGAGCAGGGCGTGCACGAAGACCCCGAAGGCGTCCGGATCGATCTGGCACTCGTCGTTCCGCATCGGCCCGATGCCGGACGGCAGCCCCAGCTCGGCCTCGAAGACCTCCACCTGCCGCAGAAAGAGCCGGGCGGCCCCGTTGGACGGGTTCCACAGCGTCTCGTCGCCGATGTCGAAGTACTGACTCATGGCACTCCCCCTCCGGTCCCTTCATTCGATCAAGAGGGGTGAGCGTAGTCAGCCGGTTCACCGGCGTCGCAGGAAAATTCGCCGCGCGGGCCCTCTCGTCCCGCCCGCGTGAGCCTCTCGTCCCGCCCGCGCGTTGATCGGTCCGACCGGGGCTTCGTAGGCTGGGTTCCCGTGAGCCACGTTCCCGCCCCCGCCGCCCCCGCCGCCGACAGCCCGGTCGAGCCCGCACGCGATCCGCGTGACGAGGCGCCCCAGTTCGTCCTGCCGCTGGTGGTACGCATCGAGCGGGGCGCCCCGCCGGCCCGTACCGACGCGCTGGAGACCGCCGCCCGGGCCGTCCTGACCCTGCTCGGCGACGAGCGGGCGCACGGCGACGGCGAGTGGGCCGAGGCGGTACGCGACTGGGAGGACGCCCGGATCCGGAAGGTGGTCCGCCGGGCCCGTGGCGCCGAGTGGCGGCGCGCCGAGGCGCTGCCCGGGATCACGGTGCACGGCGCCTCCGCGGAGGTCCGGGTCTTCCCGCCGATCCCGCTGGACGGCTGGCCGAAGGACCTGGCGAAGCTCCAGGTCTCGGGCACCGAGCTGGACGACCCCGAACCGCCGGCGCCCGCCGACCCGGCCGACCGGCCCGTGCTCTGGCTGAACCCGGACCTGGAGATGTCGGCCGGCAAGGCGATGGCCCAGGCCGGCCACGGTGCCCAACTGGCCTGGTGGGCCCTGCCGGACACCGCCCGCACCGCCTGGCGCGACGCCGGCTTCCCCCTCTCTGTCCGCACGGCCGCCCCGGCCGCCTGGCCCCGCCTGACCACGAGCGGCCTGCCCGTGGTCCGCGACGCCGGTTTCACGGAGATCGCCCCGGGCTCCTGCACGGTGGTGGCGGAGCACCCGGCCCTGCGCTGACCGGGGAGGCCGGCGCGGTCGGAGGCGGGCCGGTCGCAACCTCAAATGTTGCTCTGAACGCGACAGGAGGGGGTTCGAGGGCGGTCGCCGGGGCCATATCCCCGTCACTCGACGCAGCAGCACGGGCCGAGGAGGGGGAAGCACCATGCGGCGACTGGGGACCGGGATCGGGTGGCGGCCGGAGATCGCGGATGCCGTGGAGCGCATGCCCGGCATCGACTGGGTGGAGGTCGTGGCGGAGAACGTCTGCCCCGGGCACCTGCCCGAGTCGCTGCTGCGGCTGCGCGAGCGCGGTGTGACGGTGGTCCCGCACGGCGTCTCCCTGGGTCTCGGCGGCGCCGACCGGCCCGACGAGGGGCGGCTGACGGCACTCGCCGAGCGGGCGGAGGCGCTCGGCTCGCCGCTGGTCACCGAGCACATCGCCTTCGTCCGGGCGGGCGGCGTGCTCACCGCCTCCCCGCGCCTGGAGGCCGGCCATCTGCTGCCCGTGCCGCGCACCCGGGACGCGCTGGACGTGCTGTGCGAGAACGTCCGCATCGCGCAGGACGCGCTGCCGGTGCCGCTGGCCCTGGAGAACATCGCCGCGCTGTTCTCCTGGCCGGGCGAGGAGCTGACCGAGGGCCAGTTCCTGTCCGAGCTGGTCGAGCGGACCGGCGTACGGCTGCTGATCGACGTGGCCAACCTGCACACCAACCACGTCAACCGGGGCGAGGACCCCGCCGAGGCGCTGGCCGCGCTGCCCCTTGAGGCGATCGCCTACGTCCATGTCGCGGGCGGCTTCGAGCGCGACGGCGTCTGGCACGACAGTCATGCGCATCCCGTGCCGCGTCCGGTCCTCGACATCCTGACCGGCCTCGCCGCCCGGGTCGCGCCGCCGGGGGTGCTCCTGGAGCGGGACGAGAACTTCCCGGAACCGGCGGAGCTGGAGCGGGAGTTGGACGCGATCCGGGAAGCGGTGACGGTCGGGCACGCGGCGGAGGGCGCGGTGGGGGGTACGGCGCGGACACCGGCCCTCGCTGGTGCCGCCCGGGCCGGGGGTGTCGGTGTCCTGGCGCGGCCGGTGACGGGGCCGGTGACGGGCGTGCGCGAGCGGGTCGGGGTCGCGCAGACCGCCGTGCTGTCGTCCCTGGTGGCGGGGACGCCGGTGCCCGAGGGGTTCGACCGGGTGCGGATGGGGGTGCAAGCGCGGGCGCTCGCGGCGAAGCGGGCGGGGGTCGTGGCGAAGGTGGCGCCCGAGCTGCCGGTGATCCTGGGGGCGGGGTACCGGGAGACGTTCCTGGAGTACGCACGGCAGCGGCCGATGCGCGGGGGGTACCGGCTGGACGCGCTGGACTTCGCCGGCCACCTGCTGAAGCTGGGCAGGCCGGCCGACGCGGGGGCACGGCGCGAACTGCGGGACTGGTGGCTGCACCGCTCGGGCCCGGCACCGCGCAGACGGGGGCTTGTGGAGCGGGTGCTGCGACGCGGAGTCTGAAGCGTGCCCGCCTAGCCAAGCGGGTACGGCGCCCCGACGGCCGACGGCACGACAGCGCCCCAGGGGCGCGGGGAACCATGCGACCAGCCACAACGCACCCGCACTCGCCGACGGCACCGCGACCACCCCGGCGGCACCGCGAACCGGCCCCCGCGACTCGCACCCCGCAGCCGAATGCCCCTTCGGACCCCCCAGTAATATGCCAACCCCGCACCCACCCCCAGGCACCCCCCGGCGTGCGGCGCAGGAGGCATCATGCGACCGCGACCGCGACCCCCGGTCAACGGCCGAGGCATATTCAGCGGCACCGGGCTCATCGTCACCGCCCTGGCGGCGACGGTCGTCGCGCTGCTCGTCCCGCTGTGGTCGTACGCCGACCGGCAGGACGGCCCGGCGAGCGCGAGCGTGCTCAGCGCGCGGACGGTGACGACGCCGTACGGCCCGCTGTCCGCGCAGGACCGGGACTTCGTCACCAGGGTCCGGCTGGCCGGGCTGTGGGAGCTGCCCGCCGGAGAGCTGGCGCAGCGGAAGGGGACCACGCCCGCCGTCCGCACGGCCGGCCGGCACCTCGTCGACGGCCACACCTCCCTCGACGCGCACGTCCGGACGGTTGCCACCCAGCTCGGCATCGCCCTGCCCAACGAGCCGAACGAGCAGCAGAAGCAGTGGCTCGCCACCCTGGACACGGCCGAGGGCCAGGACTTCGACCGACAGTTCGCCGGCCTCCTCCGGCTCGCCCACGGCCGGGTGTTCTCCCTGGTCGCGCAGATCCGGGCCGGCACCCAGAACTCCCTGGTCCGCGATCTCGCCGACGACGCCAACGCGACGGTTCTGGACCACATCAAGGTCCTGGAGGCGACCGGGTACGTCGACTTCGCCGCGCTGGCCAGGGATCTGACGGCCTCCGCCTCCCCGGTGCCGACCCCGGCAGAGGTCGACCCGAGCGCGGCCGTACCGGTCGAGCCGTCACCGGTCGAGCCGTCACCGGCCGATCCGTCAGCGGGCCGGGCGTCACAGGACCAAGCGTCACAGGACCCCTGACCAGCCCGGAAAGCGGAACGTCACAGACCGGCAACACTGCGTCCGGATCGTGAAATGGGCATGGCGTCCGCCCGGTCCTCTGACATAGAAACACGTCATGTTCTGGGTCCTTCTCCTGCTCCTGGCCTGGGGTTTCGCCGGTACGGCCTGCACCCGGCTGTGCCTGACGGCCGTCCGCGCGGCAGCCACGGACGTGCGTGACGCGCCGACGGACGGGGAGCGTGATCTGACGCTGTACGAGGCGGCCTTCCTCTCCGGCGGTCCCGCGCGGGTCGCCGATGTGACCCTGGTCTCCATGGCCCGCCAGCGCCGGCTGCTGCTCGCGCACACCGGCTGGGCCACGGTCGTGGACCCGCGCGGGCGGGACGAGATGGAGCGGTCCGTCATAGGAGCCATAGGGCCGGAGGGGCAGTCGCGGATCGCGCCGGTACGGGCCCGGGCGGCCGGGGCCGAGGCCGTGCGCCGATTGGCCGACGGGCTGGTCCGCGCGGGTCTCGCGGTGCCCGAGGGCACGGGGACGACCGTGGGCGCCGCCGTCCGCCAGGTACGCGCCGCCGTGCTCGCCGTGGCCGCGCTGAGCGTGACCGCGCTACTGCTGCCCGTCCAGACCGGGACGCCCCGCCTGCTGGTGGGCCTGTGGTTCGCCCTGCCCCTCACCCTGGCGCTGAGCTGTCTGGCCATCGCCCGGTTCGAGGTGCATCCGTACTCGCGCTGGGCCTCCCCTGCCGGGCAGCGGCTGCTGAGCGCGCTGGCCGGTAAGCCGGCCGGTGACGAGCGGTCGTTCCTCACCTCCGTCGCCGTCCGCGGCATCCGCGCGATAGGCGAACCGGGGCTGCGCGCGGCCTTCACCCACCGCGACCAGCCCTGGCGGGAGTGAGAACCCCCGGGCGGAATCCGGCGGAGCGAGGGCGGCGTCGGGGGCGGCCACCGGGAGCCGCTTCCGGGGGGCGGCTTCCAGAGGCGGCTTCCGGGGGCGCATAGGGGGCATTGGGGCCGACACCGGCCCGACGGTGCTTGCCTTCCCCCACAGTCGACCGAAATATCCCTTCTGTCGTCGCCGGGCCATGGCAGCCGCCATCGCCGCCGCGCACCGAAGGGATACGCGATGAAAGCTGCCGCCCTCTACTCGGCCGCCGGTTCCTTGCTCCTGACCACCCTGGCCGCGGCCCCGGCGGGCGGCACGACCGGCACCCCCGACACGGTGGGCGCCCCCGGCGCGGCCGAGCTGCGCGGCACCGCGGTGGCCGTGGCCCGCGCCCGGGCGGCCGGGATCGACTTCGGTCCCTGCGCTGCCGCCGACGTCCCGGAGGCACCGGCCGGCGTGCGGTGCGGCACGGTGAGCGTCCCGCTGGACTACGCGCACCCGAACGGCAAGCGGATCCGGCTGACCGTCAGCCGCGCCCAGGCCACCCACAAGGACCCGCGCAACAGCAAGCGCAGGGTCCCCCGGCAGGGCGCCCTGGTCTTCAACCCGGGCGGCCCCGGCGCCTCCGGCATGTACTTCCCGCTCATCGGGACGATCCCGGCGTGGCAGCGGATCGCCGCCGCCTATGACCTCGTCGGCTACGCCCCGCGCGGAGTGGGCCGGTCGGCGCCGCTGTCCTGCGAGGACCCGAAGCGCTTCTTCAAGGCGCCCACCGCGTCACCGACGCACCCGTCGGAGGCGTACAAGCGGCAGCGCATCGCGCAGGCGAAGGCGTACGCGCGCGGCTGCGCCCAGCGGTCCGGGAGCGGGCTGCGGTTCTACAACTCGCTCAACAACGCCCGTGACCTGGACGTCCTGCGGGCCGCGCTGGGCGAGGACCGGCTGACCTTCATGGGCGCGTCGTACGGCACCTACTTCGGCGCGCTCTACGCGACGATGTTCCCCTCCCACGTGCGGCGCATGGTGCTGGACTCGGCGGTGAACCCGGACCCGCAGAAGATCTGGTACCGCAGCAACCTGGACCAGTCGGTGGCGTTCGAGGAGCGCTGGGCGGACTTCCGTGACTGGATCGCCCGGCACGACGACGCGTACCGGCTCGGTGCCACGCCCGCGCGGGTGCAGCGCAGCTACGACACCGCGCGCGAACGGCTGGCCGGGAAGGCGGCGGGCGGGACGGTCGGTCCCGGCCAGTTGCAGAACGTCTTCCTGGCGGCCGGGTACTACGACGACTTCTGGCCGAGCCGCGCGGCGGCGCTCTCGGCGTATCTGCGCGGCGACCCGAAGCCGCTGGTCCGGCTGGCCACGCCGAGCCCGGAGAGCGCCGCGGAGGCGGAGAACGGCAGCGCGGTGTACACGGCCGTGGAGTGCAACGACGCGCCCTGGCCGACGGACTGGGCGGTGTGGGACCGGGACAACACGCGCCTCGCCCGGGTCGCGCCCTTCGAGACCTGGGACAACGCGTGGATGAACCTGCCGTGCGCCTACTGGCCGGCGCCCCGGCAACGGCCGCTGGACGTGCGGACCGGGCTCGGTGAGCTGCCGCCGGTGCTGGTCCTGGCGGCCGAGCGGGACGCCGCCGCCCCGTACCAGGGCGCGCTGGAGATGAACCGGCGGCTGGCCGGCTCGGTGCTGGTGACCGAGCGGGACGCGGGCACCCACGGCGTCGGGGGCGGGCCCAACAGGTGCGTCAACGGGTACCTGGAGGCGTACCTGCTGGAGGGCCGTGTCCCGGCGCGGCACGCGTCGTGCGCGCCGCGCCCCGAACCGGTCGCCTCCGGCGGTCCGGCCGACGACAGCGTTCGGCGGGACGCGCTCAAGGGGAAAGCCGACCGGCGTTAGGCGCGACTACCGGGGTGCCTGCTCAGGCCGTCGGTCGGCTGCGGGTTCGTGCCTGATCTCGCCGTTCCCCGCGCCCCTTCGGGGCGCTTCAGGCGAGGTCCGCCACCAGTTCGCCGATGTCCTTGCGGCGGCCCGTGAAGAACGGGACCTCCTCGCGGACGTGCATGCGGGCCTCGGAGGCGCGCAGGTGGCGCATGAGGTCGACGATGCGGTACAGCTCGTCGGCCTCGAAGGCCAGGATCCACTCGTAGTCGCCGAGGGAGAACGAGGCGACCGTGTTGGCGCGCACGTCCGGGTAGCCGCGGGCCATCTTGCCGTGGTCGGCGAGCATGCGGCGGCGGTCCTCGTCGGGCAGCAGGTACCAGTCGTAGGAGCGGACGAACGGGTAGACGCTCACGTAGTTGCGGGGCGTCTCGTCGGCGAGGAACGCCGGGATGTGCGAGCGGTTGAACTCGGCGGGGCGGTGCAGCGCCATGTTCGACCACACGGGCGTGAGCGCGCGGCCCAGCCTGGTGCGGCGGAAGAGGTTGTACGCCTCCTGGAGCTGGTCGCTGGTCTCGGCGTGCCACCAGATCATGACGTCGGCGTCGGCGCGCAGGCCGGAGACGTCGTAGGTGCCGCGGATCGTCACGTCCTTGGCGGCGAGCTGGTCGAACAGCTCCTGGACCTCGTCGGCGTAACCCGCGCGGTCCTGCGGGAGCACGTCCTTCAGCTTGAAGACGGACCAGAGGGTGTAGCGGATGACCTCGTTGAGGTCCTTGGCCAGCTTGCCCTTGTTCGGGATCCTGCCGGACTCGGTGGTGGGGGCGTCGTCACTCATGGTCCCTATTCTCCCGCTCCGCCGTGCAGGCTCTGCACCGGGTTGGCCGTGAGCTCCCGGACCCCGGTGAGGTCGCCGCCGAGCTGGTCCACCGCCGCGTACGCGCTCGCGATGCAGGCCGGGATGCCGACGCCGTCGTACTGGGCGCCGCACACCGCGAGCCCCGGGAGCTTGGCGATCTGCTCGCGGACGCGGGCCACGCGCGCGTGGTGCCCGACCGGGTACTGCGGCAGGCCGTCGGTCCAGCGGGTGACCCGGGTCCGCAGGGGCACGGCGGCCAGGCCGGTGGCCTCCCGCAGGTCGTGCCGGGAGACCTCCACCAGGTCGGCGTCGTCCCGGCCGAGGACCTCCGTCTCGCCGTGGCGGCCCACGGACGTGCGCAGGACGGCCACGTCCGGGTCCTCCTCGGCGATCCAGCCCCACTTCCGGGAGGCGAAGGTCGAGGCCTTGATGGTGCGGCCGTCGACGGGCGGCACCAGGAAGCCGCTGCCCTCGGGCAGGTTCAGGTCGGCGCGCCGGTAGGCGAGGGTGATCAGGGCCATCGAGGCGTACTCGACGGCGGCCAGCTCGGCGGCGGCTCCCGGGGCCTCGGCGCGCAGCAGGGCGGCGGCGGCCGGGGCGGGTACGGCGACGATCACGGCGTCGGCGCGCAGCACGCGCTCCCCGGCGGTGATCCGCCAGCCGCCGGCCGCCTCCCGGCGCAGTTCACGCGCGGGCGTGCCGGTCAGGATCTCGCCGCCCCGCGCGCGCACCGAGTCGGCGACCGCCGGCGGCAGCCGCCCGACCCCGCCGGCGATGCCCATGAAGACCGGCCCGGTCTGCTGCTGGGCGGCGGCCTTCGCCTGGATCTCGCGGACGCCCTCCGTGAGGGAGGCGTGGGTGCGGGCGGCCTGGAAGAGCTGGGGGACGGCGGAGCGCATCGAGATGCGGTAGGCGTCGCCCGCGTACACCCCGCCGAGCAGGGGTTCGACGAGCCGGTCGACGACCTCGCGGCCGATCCGGGCCGCCACGTACTCCCCCACGGCCACGTCGTCGCCGACCTCGGTGCGGGGCAGGTCGGCGTCGCGCTCGATGCGGGCCAGGCCCTCGTCCGACAGGATGCCGGCCAGGGCGGCGGCGGAGCCGGGCACGCCCATCACATGGCCCTTGGGCATGGGCCGCAGGGCGCCCCGGGTCCAGATCGAGGCGGTCGCGGTGGCGGGCGGCTGGAGCAGCTCGCCGAGGCCGGCCTCGCGCGCGAGGGCCACCGCTTCGGGGCGGCGGGCGAGCATGGACTCGGCGCCCAGGTCGACGCGCACGCCGGCGATCTCGCCGGGCAGCAGCTTGCCGCCGACGCGGTCGCCGGCCTCCAGCACGGTCACCCGCGCTCCGCGCCCCAGCAGCCGGTGCGCTGCGGCCAGCCCGGCGATGCCGGCCCCGATGACGACGACGTGCCCCGGGCTCCCGCCCGGCGCGCTGCTACCCGTTGCGCTCATGCCCCCACTCTCTCAGACCCCACCGACACTCCCGCCGGGAGGCGGTGTCCCAGGCGAGTCCGGACCGTGACCGCATCGGCACCGGCGCCGCCCGACGTTTCCGCACGGTCTGCCGTCGAAGGGCCGTCACAGCGCACAGCCCTCGGGGGGACCGCCCATGCGCACACCACGCACCGCACGCCGCCGCCGGGCCTCGGCCGGGGTCCTGCTCGCCGCCCGTCTCGCGCTCGCCGGGTGCGGCGGCGCCGACGACATGGGCGGCTCCTCCAAGGCCACCTCTGAGAGCAAGGCCGCCTCGGGCAGCGAGGCCGAGGCGGCCGGCGCCTCCGGGGCACGGCCGACGGCGGCAAGGCGGCCGGCGCCGGGGTCGCGCGCGGGACGCCGAAGCTCGCCCCGGACGCGATCATCCGCACCGCGTCCCTCACCGTCGAGGTCAAGGACGTGCCGGGGGCCCTGGAGGCGGCCCGGACGACCGCGCGGGACGCGGGCGGTCACGTCGGCGACGAGACGACGAGCCGGGACACCGACGGGCACGAGCGGACCGGGTCGTGCCGCGCGTGCCCACCGGGAAGTACGACGAGGTCCTCACCGGCCTCCGGGGAACGGGCCGGGGGGCGACCGCACGGCCAAGGCGGTCCACGTCACCGACCAGGTCGTGGACGTGGACGGCCGGGCGAGGTCACAGCGGGCCGGCGTGGCCGGGATCCGCGCGCTGATGGACCGGGCGGCCAAGCCGAGCGACGTCGTCGCCCTGGAGGGGGAGCCGAGCACCGCCAGGCCGATCCGGAGGCGCTGCCGGCCCGGCAGGCGTCCCTGAGGGACCGGACGAGCCTGGCCACCATCACCCTGTCGCTGTCCGAGACCCCGGTGCGGCAGGCGGACGACTCGCCGGGCTTCACGGACGCGCTGGCGGGCGGCCGGCACGCGTTCGTCGGCGTGCTGCGCTGGATCGCGCCGGCGCTCGGCGCGGCCCTGCCGTTCGTGGCGCTCGCCGCGCTGCTGGTGCCGCTGTGGCCGCGGGTCGTACGGCCCCGGCTGCCGCGCGGAGCCCGCGCCCGCGACGACCGCGCTCGGCCCGCCGCCGTCGGCCCGCCCCGCACCGGGCTCCGCCGGGGCGGCCGAGCGGGACGACGGGGACTGAGCCCGGACGGAGCCCGGGAGGGCGGCCGGGACGGGAGGAACCGCGCCCCGTAGCGTGTTCCCATGAGCATGAGCGGTGAGCGGGGCAGCGGCGGCAGGGAACGGCTGGTCGTGATCGGCGGCGACGCCGCGGGCATGTCCGCGGCGTCGCAGGCGCGACGGCTGAGGGGCCCCGAGGAACTGGAGATCGTGGCCTTCGAACGCGGCCACTCCACCTCCTTCTCGGCGTGCGGCATCCCGTACTGGGTGGGCGGCGAGGTCCCCGAGCGGGACCGGCTCATCGCCCGGACGCCCGAGGAGCACCGGGCCCGCGGGATCGATCTGCGGCTGCGCACCGAGGTCACGGAGATCGACGTGCCGGGACAGCGGGTACGCGCGCGTGACGTCGATTCCGGCGCGGAGTCCTGGACGCCGTACGACCGGCTCGTCATCGCCACCGGCGCCCGCCCGGTCCGTCCGGACCTGCCCGGTGTGGACGCCCCCGGCGTGCACGGCGTCCAGACCCTGGACGACGGCCAGGCCCTGCTGGACACGCTGGCCCGCACGCGTGGCCGCAGGGCGGTGGTCGTCGGGGCCGGCTACATCGGCGTCGAGATGGCCGAGGCGCTGATCAACCGGGGCTTCGAGGTGACGGTCGTCAACCGCGGCAAGGAGCCCATGTCGACGCTCGACCCGGACATGGGCCGGATGGTGCACCGGGCCATGCAGGGCCTCGGCATCACCATGGTGAACAACGCGGAGGTCACCAAGATCCTCTCCGGGGAGGACGGCCGGGTGCGCGCGGTGGCCACCGAGCACGCCGAGTACCCGGCCGACCTGGTGGTCCTGGGCATCGGCGTCCGCCCGGAGACCGCCCTCGCCCGGGCGGCCGGCCTCCCGCTCGGCGCGCACGGCGGGCTGCTCACCGACCTCGCGATGCGGGTGCGCGGGCACGAGAACATCTGGGCGGGCGGCGACTGCGTGGAGGTGCTGAACCTGGTCTCCGGGCAGGAGCAGTACGTCCCGCTCGGCACCCACGCCAACAAGCACGGCCAGGTCATCGGCACCAACGCCGGCGGCGGCTACGCCACCTTCCCCGGTGTCGTCGGTACGGCGGTCAGCAAGGTCTGCGACCTGGAGATCGCCCGCACCGGACTGCGGGAGAAGGACGCCCGCCGGGTGGGTCTGCGCTTCGAGACGGTCACCATCGAGTCGACCAGCCGCGCCGGCTACTACCCCGGTGCCGCCCCCATGACGGTCAAGATGCTCGCCGAGTCGCGCACGGGCCGGTTGCTGGGCGTGCAGATCGTCGGCAGGGAGGGGGCGGCGAAGCGGGTCGACATCGCGGCGGTGGCGCTGACCGCGCAGATGACGGTGGAACAGATGACGGCCCTGGACCTGGGCTACGCCCCGCCGTTCTCACCGGTGTGGGACCCGATCCTGGTGGCGGCGAGGAAGGCCGTCTCGAAGGTACGGGCAGGCTGACCGGCCGAAGGGGCGCGGGGAACCGCGCGACCGGCCACAACGGCGCCGCACCCCGCGACGCGCCTACGCCGTGCCGGTGATCCGCGGCAGGGCCGAGACCGCCGCCGGCTGCTCCCCGGAGGGCTTCGCGTGGGACGCCGGCGGCCGGGTGGACCGCAGCCGGTAGCTCACCGCCTCGTCCAGTGTCACGGGCCGCTGCATCTGCGAGGCGAGCCGGCCCGCCTCCTGACCGAGCCGCGCGACGTCCTCCCAGGGGAGCCGTACGACCAGAGAGATCTCCGCCTCACCGTCGGGCAGAGCGTGCATCGCCGTAACCTGCGGAGCGTTCGTCATCGCCTGTTCCTCACGTCGGTTGAGGAGGGATACGCACACGCGCCCGGCGGCGTTCACCGATTCGTACGCCCGATCGCGGGCACTACTTCTGTGTGGTCATCCCCGTCCATGACGTGAACCCCGTGCGCCGCACCCCCTGGGTGACGTACGCCCTCATCGCCGCCAACGTGCTCGTGTTCATCACCACGCCCGGCATAGCCGGTTCCGTGGCCGGCAGCAGCGAGCTGGCGCAGCTGTGCCATCTTCAGGCCTTCATGGACCACTACGCGGCGGTCCCCCGGGAACTGATCCACCATCAGATGCCCCGGGTCGTGCCGACCGGGGAGGTCGGTTTGGGCCCCGGCGGACCGGGCTGCGTCGTCGGGCCGCCCGGCTACGACAAGTCCCCGCCGCTGTCGGTGTTCACGGCGATGTTCCTGCACGGCGGCTGGCTGCACCTGCTGGGCAACATGCTCTTCCTGCTGATCTTCGGCAACAACGTCGAGGACCGGATGGGCCACATCCGCTTCTTCCTCTTCTACGTCGTCTGCGGCTACGCGGCCGGCTACGGCTTCGCGCTGCTGAACGCCACCTCCTCGGAGCCCCTGATCGGCGCGTCCGGCGCGATCGCCGGCGTCCTCGGCGCCTATCTGGTCCTCTACCCGAGGGCCAGGGTGTGGGTCCTGGTGCCGTTCCTGGTCTTCCTGCCGCTCAGGCTGCCCGCCTGGCTGGTGCTGGGCTTCTGGTTCGGGCTCCAGGCGGTGTACTCGTCGGGGCACGGGGTGTCCGGCACCGGCACGGTGGCGTACGCGGCGCACGTGGTCGGCTTCGTGGCGGGCATGCTGCTGGCCTGGCCGCTCAAGCCCGGCACGCCGCCCCCGCCGGAGCCGCCCGGCCTGCTGTTCGGCAGGCGCGCGCGGCCCCACTACTCCTGGTGAGCCGGCCGGCGGCTCAGCGCGCGGTGGCGGTGTGGACGTACTCCACGAGCCGGGTCAGCGCGTCCGGGTCGGTGTTCGGCATGACGCCGTGGCCGAGGTTGAAGACGTGCCCCTCCAGGCCGGCGGCGGCATCGAGCACCTCGCGGGCCTTGGCGGCGAGGGTGTCCTTGTCCGTGAACAGGACGGTCGGGTCCAGGTTGCCCTGGAGCGCCTTGCCGGGGCCGACGCGGCGGGCGGCCTCGTCCAGCGGGACGCGCCAGTCGACGCCGACGACGTCCGCGCCGGCCTCGCCCATGAGCCTCAGCAGCTCACCGGTGCCGACGCCGAAGTGGATGCGCGGGACGCCGTACCCGGCGACCGCGTCGAAGACCTTCACGGAGGCCGGCATGACCGACTTCCGGTAGTCGGCGGGGGCCAGGGCTCCGGCCCAGGAGTCGAAGAGCTGGACGGCGCTCGCGCCGGCCTCGATCTGCACCTTCAGGAAGGCGGCCGTGATGTCGGCGAGCCGGTCCAGCAGGTCGGCCCACAGCTCGGGGTCGCCGTACATCATCGCCTTGGCGTTCTCGTACGTGCGCGAGGGACCGCCCTCGACCAGGTAGCTCGCGAGGGTGAAAGGCGCGCCCGCGAATCCGATCAGCGGGGTGGCGCCCAGCTCGCGGGTGAGCAGGCCGATGGCCTCGGTGACGTAGGAGACGTCCTCGGGGGTGAGGTCGCGCAGCCGGGCGAGGTCGGCGCGGGTGCGGATCGGCTGTTCGACGACCGGGCCGACGCCGGGCTTGATGTCGAGGTCGATGCCGATGGCCTTCAGCGGGACGACGATGTCGCTGTAGAAGACCGCCGCGTCCACGCCGAGCCGCCGTACCGGCTGGAGGGTGATCTCGGTGACCAGCTCGGGACGCGTGCAGGACTCCAGCATGGGGATGCCCTCGCGCACCTTGCGGTACTCCGGCAGGGAGCGGCCGGCCTGGCGCATGAACCACACCGGGGTGTGCGGCACGGGTTCGCGCCTGCACGCCTTGAGGAAGGCGCTGTCGTACGTCGCTGTCGGCTGCGGGGTGTCATTGGCGGTCACGAGGCAAGTTTCGCATGCCGTCGGACAGGGACCTGGCCGGTGTCCCGCCGGGCGGGCTCAGCCGCGTAGGCCGCAGGGGGGTGTCTTGCCCTGCACGATGCCCCGGTTCCCCTTACTCTTCCCCGCATGGCTGCGGCTCACGGACGAATGTCGGACAGCGCTGACGGAACGGGCGACGTGAAGGACACCGAGGAGACGGACGGGCACCCCGGTGCCTCGGGTCCGCCGGCTTTCCGCACCGCGGTCGAGGCCCTGCGCGGCAGCCGGCTGCGGCCCCAGGTCGAGGTGGAGCCGACGCCCGCCCCGCAGCGGCTCGCCCCCTACGCGTACGCGGTCGAGGCGGTGGTGGTGGACGGCGAGCAGGAGCTGGCCGACGGGCGGCTGGTGCTGCTGCACGACCCGGCCGGGCACGACGCCTGGCGGGGCACGTTCCGGCTGGTGACGCTGGTGCGCGCGGAGCTGGAGCCGGAGATGGCGGCCGATCCGCTGCTGCCCGAGGTGTGCTGGTCGTGGCTGACCGGGGCGCTGGCGGCGCGCGGGCTGGGCTACGGCGAGCCGAGCGGCACGATCACGCGGGCCAGTTCGCACTACTTCGGCGGGCTGGCCGAGCGGCCGGCCGCCTCGCAGATCGAGATCCGGGCGTCCTGGACGCCCCGGGAGGGCCTGGGCGGGGTGCCGGACACGGCCGCCCACCTGGCCTCCTGGTGCGATCTGCTGGCGCAGGTCGCGGGCCTGCCGCCGGCCGGGCCGGGGGACGCCTCGGTGGTGACCCTGCCGCAGCGCAGGGGCCCGCAGCCCCGGTGACCGGTCGGCGCCGGACCCTTCATTGACCGTCTCTTTGTCGATACGGCCATTTTCCGTACTCGAATCGCACCGGCTCGAACCGACTTGATCTTCGGATGATCGATCGCGTGTCCGAATTGCCCAGATTGTTACTCACTAGATCGTGATCATTCTCTAAAGGCGGACGAGTTTGCTGCCGAAGACGACTGTGACCTTGAAAGCACGGTTCGTCCCGGCTTCCTCCCCACAAGCCGGCCCCGTCCCCCCACCCAGGAGGCCTGGTGTCCGTTCTCCTCGAGCAACCCGCAAGCCTGGTCGCCTACCGCCCGAACAAGCCGACCGCCATGGTGGTCGTGGCCGACCCGCGCGTCCGCTCCACCGTCACCCGCCATCTGTGGGCGCTCGGCGTGCGCGATGTCATCGAAGCCTCGTCCATCGCGGAGGCTCGTCCCCGCATCGGCAACCCGCGCGACATCTGCGTCGCCGACGTCCACCTCCCCGACGGCTCCGGCCTCACCCTGCTGTCCGAGACCCGCGCCGCGGGCTGGCCCAACGGACTCGCCCTCTCCGCCGCCGACGACATCGGCGCCGTCCGCAACGCACTGGCCGGCGGCGTCAAGGGCTACGTCGTCACCGGCACCCGCACCAACATCGGGCTCCCCGCCCGGCCCGGCGCCGCTCCCCTCGGCGCCGCCGCCCGTATGCACCGCCGCCCCCCGGGTGCCCCGAGCCACCCGGGCGGCTACCGAGAGCTGTCCGGACGCGAGGTCGAGGTGCTGCGGCTGGTCGCGGAGGGCCAGTCGAACAAGGCGATCGGCGTCTCCATGGGCCTGTCCGCCCTGACCGTGAAGAGCCACCTGGCCCGCATCGCCCGCAAGCTGGGAACGGGCGATCGGGCCGGCATGGTGGCCGTGGCCCTGCGTACCGGGATCATCCACTGAACCACCGGACGCCCCCTTCGGCGGATCCGGCCTTCACCCATGTGAACCAGCCCTTGCCCCGAGCTGACTGGTTTACGCCCCTCTCGCGTCCGTCGACGGAACGTTCCGTCGACGGACGCGGTCCACACACGGATACCCTTGACAGGTGACCGACGCCCAAGACACCGCAGCAGACAGTTCCCTGCGCACCACCGGGGGCACCCCTCCGGACGACGCAGGTTCTTCTGTGATGGGGGCGCCGACTCCTTTGCTCGAACCGCGCGAGGGCATTCCGCCCGTGATCGCCGACGCGGCTGCCCTCGACCGGGTGATCGCCGCCTTCGCCGCCGGCACCGGCCCGGTCGCCGTGGACGCCGAGCGCGCCTCCGGCTACCGCTACGGGCAGCGCGCCTACCTGGTCCAGCTGCGCCGCGAGGGCGCCGGGACCGCGCTGATCGACCCCGTCGCCTGCCCCGACCTGTCCGGCCTCGGCGAGGCCCTGTCCGGCGTGGAGTGGGTGCTGCACGCGGCCACCCAGGACCTGCCGTGCCTGCGCGAGATAGGCATGGTCCCTGGCCGGCCGGCTCGCGGGCTTCCCCCGGGTCGGTCTCGGCGCCATGGTGGAGGGCGTCCTCGGCTTCGTCCTGGAGAAGGGCCACTCCGCCGTCGACTGGTCGACCCGGCCGCTGCCCGAGCCCTGGCTGCGGTACGCGGCGCTCGACGTCGAACTGCTCGTCGACCTGCGGGACGCCCTGGAGAAGGAGCTGGACCGGCAGGGCAAGCTGGAGTGGGCTCTTCAGGAGTTCGACGCCATCGCGTCGGCGCCGCCGGCCGAGCCGCGCAAGGACCCCTGGCGCCGCACGTCCGGGATGCACAAGGTGCGCCGGCGCCGGCAGCTCGCGGTCGTGCGCGAGCTCTGGCAGACGCGGGACCGGATCGCGCAGCGGCGGGACGTGTCGCCGGGGAAGGTGCTGAGCGACACGGCCATCGTGGAGGCGGCGCTGGCCCTGCCGGGCAATGTGCACGTCCTCGCCGGGCTGAACGGGTTCGGGCACCGGATGGGGCGACGGCAGCTTGAGCAGTGGCAGGCCGCGGTGGACCGGGCCAAGGCCCTTCCCGACAGTGCGCTGCCACAGCCGGGGCAGCCGGTGACGGGGCCTCCGCCGCCGCGCGCCTGGGCCGACAAGGATCCGGCCGCCGCGGCCCGGCTGTCCGCCGCCCGGGCGGGGGTGACCGCGCTGGCCGAGCGGCTCACCATGCCTCAGGAGAACGTGATCTCCCCGGACACGGTGCGGCGGATCTGCTGGGAGCCGCCGGCGTCTGTCGACGAGGAGTCCGTGGGTGCCGCGCTGGCCGGGCACGGCGCGCGGCCCTGGCAGATCGAGCTGGTCACGCCGGTGCTGGTCGACGCGCTGTCGGTGCGGGGCTGAGGAGTCGTCACCGGGTCGCTCCACGCATGAAGCCGTTGTGGACGAACCGCTGGACGATCAGGGTCGGCAGGACCGCCCCCTGGGCGCCGTAGGGGCCGCGGAAGCGGAACAGGTACGTCGAGATCACGCCAAGATCCTGGGAGGGCATGGCGAGGAAGGGGATGGAGAAGTCGTTGGAGACGGCTGCCCCCTTCACGATCACCACCGTGGCGATCGCCGGCTCGGGGCGTCAGTACCGGCATGGGCACGGGGCGCGAGCCCGGACCCTCCCCTGTGATGGTCCACGGCGCCGCCTCGGTGAGCCCCGGGGGATGTGACCTTCACCGCTCCCGCCTCCCGGACTGTGCAGCTACGTTACTCATAAGTAGCATGGTTCTGAGCGCGCGCTCAGCGCAACGCAGCAGTGCCATCCGCACAGGAGGAGAGCCATCGTGCCTCGTACCGTCAGGGACGTCGTCTTCGTCGACGGCGTCCGTACCCCGTTCGGCAAGGCGGGCCCGAAGGGCATCTACCACGAGACCCGCGCCGACGACCTTGTCGTGAAGGCGATCCGGGAGCTGCTGCGCCGCAACCCCGGTCTGGACCCGAAGAAGATCGACGAGGTCGCCATCGCGGCGACCACCCAGATCGGTGACCAGGGCCTGACCCTGGGCCGTACCGCCGGCATCCTCGCGGGTCTGCCGCAGTCCGTGCCCGGTTACTCCATCGACCGCATGTGCGCCGGCGCGCTGACCGCCGTGACGACCACCGCCGGTTCGATCGCCTTCGGCGCCTACGACGCCGTCATCGCCGGTGGCGTCGAGCACATGGGCCGCCACCCGATGGGCGAGGGCGTCGACCCGAACCCGCGGTTCGTGAGCGAGAAGCTGGTGGACGAGTCGGCCCTGTTCATGGGCATGACCGCGGAGAACCTGCACGACCGCTTCCCGCACATCACCAAGCTGCGCGCCGACGAGTACGCCGTGCGCTCCCAGGAGAAGGCCGCCAAGGCGTACGCCAACGGCAAGATCCAGCAGGACCTGGTGCCGATCTCGGTGCGCCGGACCAGCCCGGAGGGCGGGGAGACCGGCTGGGGCCTGGTCACCGCCGACGAGCCGATGCGCCCGGGGACCACCCTGGAGAACCTGGCGAACCTCAAGACGCCGTTCCGTGTGCACGGCCGGGTCACCGCCGGCAACGCGGCCGGTCTGAACGACGGCGCCACCGCGTCGATCATCGCGAGCGAGGACTTCGCCCGCGAGAACGGCCTGCCGGTCAAGATGCGCCTGGTGTCGTACGCCTTCGCGGGCGTCGAGCCGGAGGTCATGGGCTACGGCCCGATCCCGGCCACGGAGAAGGCCCTCGCCAAGGCGGGCCTGTCCATCTCCGACATCGGCCTGTTCGAGATCAACGAGGCCTTCGCCGTGCAGGTGCTGGCCTTCCTCGACCACTACGGCATCGCGGACGACGACGAGCGCGTCAACCAGTACGGCGGCGCCATCGCCTTCGGCCACCCGCTGGCCTCCTCCGGCGTCCGCCTGATGACGCAGCTGGCCCGCCAGTTCGAGGAGCAGCCGCAGGTCCGCTACGGCCTGACCACCATGTGCGTCGGCTTCGGCATGGGCGCGACGGTCATCTGGGAGAACCCGCACTTCGAGGGGGACAAGTGAGCACCACCGCCGAGCTTCTGAAGCAGGCCTCGGACCTGTTCCCCGACGAGGTCGTCACCAGCGCGCACGTACGCCACTTCGACCTCCCCGCCGGCGCCGGCCGCTTCGCGCTGATCACGCTGGACAACGGCCTGGACCACACCAAGCCGACCACCTTCGGCCCGGCCTCGCTGGCGAACCTGAACACCGCCATCGACCAGGTCGAGAAGGAGGCCGCGGACGGCGAGATCGTCGGTGTCGGCATCACCGGCAAGCCGTTCATCTTCGCGGTCGGCGCCGACCTCAAGGGCGTCGAACTGCTGAAGGAGCACGAGCACGCGCTCGCCATCGGCAAGGGCGGCCACGAGGTCTTCAAGCGCCTCTCGGGCCTGGCCGTGCCGACCTTCGCCTACTACAACGGTGCCGCCATGGGCGGCGGCGTCGAGGTCGGGCTGCACTGCGCCTACCGCACCGTCTCCAAGGCGATCCCGGCGTTCTCGCTGCCCGAGGTCTTCCTCGGCCTGGTGCCCGGCTGGGGCGGCTGCACGCTGCTGCCGAACCTGATCGGCCCCGAGAAGGCCGTCTCGGTCATCATCGAGAACTCGCTCAACCAGAACAAGCAGCTCAAGGGCCAGCAGGTCTTCGACCTCGGGATCGCGGACGCGCTCTTCGAGGGCGCCGACTTCCTGGAGCAGTCGCTGATCTGGACCGCCCAGGTGCTCAAGGGCGACGTCAAGGTCGAGCGCCCGGTGATCGACCGCGGCGAGACCTGGGACCAGGCCGTCGCCAAGGGCCGGTTCATCGCGGACTCCAAGGTGCACGGCGCGGCCCCGGCCGCCTACCGCGCCCTCGACATCATCGCCGCCGCGAAGAACGAGGACCTCCAGCAGGGCTTCGACGCCGAGGACCAGGCCCTCGCCGACCTGATCATGGGCGGTGAACTGCGCGCCGGCATCTACGCCTTCAACCTGGTGCAGAAGCGCGGCAAGCGTCCGGCCGGCGCTCCGGACAAGAACCTGGCACGCCCGGTCACCAAGGTGGGCGTGGTCGGCGCGGGCCTCATGGCCTCGCAGCTCGCGCTCCTCTTCCTGCGCCGCCTGGAGGTGCCGGTCGTGCTGACCGACATCGACCAGGAGCGGGTCGACAAGGGTGTGGGCTACGTCCACGCCGAGATCGACAAGCTGCTCGGCAAGGGCCGGATCAACCAGGACAAGGCCAACCGCCTCAAGGCGCTGGTGACCGGTGTCCTGGACAAGGCGGAGGGCTTCTCCGACGCGGACTTCGTCATCGAGGCCGTGTTCGAGGAGATCGGTGTCAAGCAGCAGGTGTTCGCGGAGGTCGAGGCGGTCGCCCCGGCGCACGCGATCCTCGCCACCAACACCTCGTCCCTGTCGGTGACGGAGATGGCGTCGAAGCTCAAGCACCCCGAGCGGGTCGTGGGCTTCCACTTCTTCAACCCGGTGGCCGTCCTCCCGCTGCTGGAGATCGTCCGCGGCGAGAAGACCGACGACGCGTCCCTGGCGACCGCGTTCGCCGTCGCCAAGAAGCTGAAGAAGACCGCGGTGCTGGTCAAGGACGCCCCGGCGTTCGTCGTGAACCGCATCCTGACCCGTTTCATGGGCGAGATCCAGAACGTCATCGACGAGGGCACCCCGGTCGAGGTCGCCGAGAAGGCCGTCGAGCCGCTCGGTCTGCCGATGTCCCCGCTGGTGCTGCTGGAGCTGGTCGGCCCCGCCATCGGTCTGCACGTCTCCGAGACGCTGCACGGCGCGTTCCCGGACCGCTTCACTGTCTCCCCGAACCTCAAGGCGGTCGTGGAGGCGGGCAAGCGCGGCTTCTACGTCTACGACAGCGGCAAGCCGGAGCTGGACCCGGAGGTCGCCGCGCTGCTCAAGCAGGGCGATGTCGTGCTGACCGAGGAGCAGGTGCGGGCGCGGGTGCTGGACGCGGTGGCGCAGGAGATCGGGCTCATGCTCGACGAGGGCGTCGTCGCCGAGGCCCAGGACATCGACCTGTGCCTGATCACGGGCGCCGGCTGGCCCTTCCACCTGGGCGGCATCACGCCGTACCTGGACCGTGAGGGCGTCAGCGAGCGCGTCAACGGCAAGCGGTTCCTCGCTCCGGGCGTGGCGAGCGTCCCTGCGTGACGCTCCGCCGGTGACCGCCGGGTGCCCGCACTCCTGCCGGGGTGCGGGCACCCGCCGTTTCCGGGTGTCGGCCGGGGCTCAGGTCTGGGGCCGGCCGTCCTCGACGTGGACGACGTGGAGGTCCCTGCCGTCCCGGTCGCGGCGGGAACGCCCGAGCATGCCCACGGCCAGGTGCGAGGGGTCCTCGGACTCCTCAAGGGCGACGAAGGTGACGACGTCCGGATGGTGGCCCGTCACCAGCCAGCCCTCGCCGTTCTTCAGTTCGAGCACACGGAAGTCGCCCGCCGGACCGCCCACGCTCACGGGGCCGTACGCCCGCAGGATCTCGGTGGCCCGGTCGGCGAGCCCTCCCCCGGGCTCCTCCAGCACCACGCACGTGCCGTGCTCGAACAGCACCCACGGTTTTCCGGATCCGGCGAGGAGACGCCGCCAGGCGTCGATGAGTGTCTCGGTGTCCACGACGGCCATCCCATCATGGCGCGCTCAGACCTCCCGCCACGCCTCCAGCGCCAGCCCCGGCTCGTCCTTGCGCCGGGTCAGCAGGAGCCGTCCGGTCGACGGGGACAACGTTGCCGCCACCACCCGGTCCTCCTCGTCCGTCGTGAGGGACACCAGCGCGTCCAGCGGGAGTTCGGGGCCCGACTCGGTCCACCAGGCGCCCGCCGACTCCATCTCGGTCGGATACGCGGCGAAGGCGACGCGGCGGCTCTCGGTCCGCTGGACCAGCAGGGTGCAGTCGAGGCCGTCCAGGTCGCAGCGGACCGCCGACACCGGGCCGGGGCCGGCCGCGGGCAGCAGGGTGACCGGCTCGCCGCCCGGACGCCAGGCGCACAGGTCGCCGGAGGTGCCGGTGTAGAAGACGGTCGTACGCTCCGGGGAGGTGGCCAGGGCGCGCAGGGTGCCCGGGCGGACCGGTGCCTTCAGCGCCTCCTGGAGCACGGGCTGGGTGCCCGGCTCCTCCTGACGCCAGTACAGCAGGCCCTGCGGGACGGCCGCGTACAGCTCGACCCGGCCGGACTCCCCGGTGACCGCCGCGAGTCCGTCCTGGACCTCCTTGCCCTTGAGGTCCCGCCAGGGGTCCCAGCCGCCCTTCTCCTTCTGGGCGAGCATGCCGACCCCGCCGCCCTTGTTGCGGACGAAGACATGGGCGCGGCCCTGGGCGTCCACCGCGACGGCGGGCGTGCCGGTGCGGTCGCCCTTCTTGTCCGGGTGGCCGACCGGGTGCCAGTCCAGGGCCGCCAGGTGCGGGCGGAAGTGCGTGGAGTGCACCAGCCCGGACTCGCCCTGGACGGTGGGCCGCCAGGAGACCAGGTGGGCGTAACCGTCGGCGCCCTGGCCGACCGCCAGGACGGTGTGCAGTTCCTGTTCGCCGCCGACCTTGCGCGGGGCGGACCAGGGGCCGCGGGGGCCGCGCTCCGCCCGGCACAGGACGGCGTCGCCCGACAGCTGGTAGACACTGAGCCGGCCGTCTCGGCCGCGGAGGAGCCAGTCGCCGTTCACCGGTTCACTTTAAGCCGCTCGGTACCGGCCCCGGGGCCCGGCCCCCGGCCACGGTCATGGGACCCTGGGGTGCATGACCGACCCCCTCGGCCCCGGTTCCCCCGCCCCCTCCCCCCTGCTCGTCGTGGTGGACGGCGCGAACGTCGTCGGGTCGCGGCCCGACGGCTGGTGGCGGGACCGCAAGGGGGCGGCCGAGCGGCTGCGGGACCGGCTGGCGAACGAGGGCCTGCCCGGGCACCCGGGGCCCGTGGAGATCGTGCTCGTGGTCGAGGGCGCGGCCCGGGGCGTGGCGTCCGTACCGGGCGTGCGGGTGGAGTCGGCGCCGGGCAGCGGGGACGACCGGATCGTGGAGCTGACCGCCGAGCACGCCGGCCGGTCCCGTCTGGTGGTGACCGCCGACCGCGAACTGCGCCGCCGCGTGACGGCCCTGGGCGCGGAGGTGACGGGCCCCCGCGCGGTCCTGGACTGAGCGGCACCACCCGTTCACGGGACCAGGGAGCCGTCCGCCGGCACCCGCCCCCGGCGCCCGCAGGGCCACCGCCGTCCCGTCGGCACAGCGGCCTCGCCGTCAGCCCTCCGGCACCCGGGCGTACAGGACCGCGCCGTCCACCCGGGCCACCTCGGTGTAACCCGCCGTCAGCAGGCGGTGCAGGGTGGGCAGTCGGGCGGGGGCGTACGGCTTGCCGCGGGAGTCGTCGACGACCAGGGCGGGGGCGTGCGCGGTCATCTCGCGCCGGAAGACCGGCCAGGCACCGGCGACGGCGTACTTCTCGCCGACCTGGGGGCCGTCCCGGCCGCCGCTGTAGTTGGTGAGCAGGCCCGCGGTGAGGTAGCGGGTGGCGGGGGTGCGGCCGGCCAGCCAGTACGTCTCCGGGTGTATCCCCCAGACGAGGACCCGGTCGGCGGGTGCCGTGCGGTGCGCGAGGGCCGCCGCCAGCCGTTCGGCGTGCGCGAGGTCGGGGCGCGGGGCGAACAGGCCCCAGCCGACGAAGAGGGCGCAGCAGCAGGCCGAGGTGAGTACGGCGGCCGGGTGCCCGTCCCGGGGCAGGACGTGCAGCGCGGCGGTGGCCAGCAGGGCGAGCGGCGGGGTGAGTTGCAGGTAGTAGTGGCCGAAGAAGTGGCAGCCGAGGGCCACGGCGACCGCCGAGGAGGCCAGCCACAGCCAGAGCCACACGTCGGCCGCTTTGGCGCGGGCACCCCGCAGGGCCCGTACGACCGGCGGGAGCAGCCCCGCCGACGCCACCGCCAGGATCGCGGTGTTGGTCAGCGCGCGGACCAGGACGTGGAGTTCGGAGCCGGTGACGGAGGCGTAGGCGGTGGAGCCGGTCACCGTCCAGAACAGGAAGCCGGCCGGGTCCGTCGCCAGGGCCGCGCCGAGCACGGGCAGGGCGCAGCCGGCCGCGAGCCGTGGCAGGCCCGCGCGGGTGCCGCCCCGCTGGTGCAGCAGCCAGGCCACCGGCAGCAGCACCGCACCGCCGGTCTGCTTGGTGAGGAACGCGGCGGCGACGGCGACCCCGGCGGCGCCCCAGCGCCCCCGGTCGGCACACCACAGGGCGGCGACCGTCCAGGGCAGCATGAAGACCTCGAAGGTGGCGGCCTGCGCGTCCTCGGGGTTGAGCCCGACGGAGACCAGCAGGTACAGCACCCCGGCGGTGCGGCCGGCGCGCTCGCCCCAGCGGCGGCGGGCCAGGGAGGCCAGCAGGACGGCGGTGAGCAGCTGGGCGAGGACGGCGAGCACCCGCAGCGGGGTCAGGGAGCCGGAGCCGCAGAGCGCGAACGCGGCCTGGTAGAGCCAGGGCAGCAGCGGCGGCTTGCGGTCGACGACCGTGTCGTACAGCTCCCCGCCCTGGGCGAGCAGCCGCGCCTGTACGGCGAGGAAGCCCTCGTCCGGGTTCCACAGCGGTCGGCGGAAGGAGGGGATCCGGGTGACGCAGGCCAGGGTCGCCAGGAGGGGCAGCAGCCGCGCCCAGTACGCCGTCCGGGTGACCGTGGTCCGTGCGGGGGCGAGCGGGGCGGCGAGCATGGTCCGCACGCTATCCGGCCCCGCCGTCCCAGCCGAAGCGGGACATACGGGACCGGGGCGCGAGTGTGCGGGTTACCCGGTCGCCTTCGGCGGGCGCGCGGCCTCGCCGGCCGTGGTCCCCTCGCGCCGGGCGAGGCGGCTGTGCGAGCGGCCGTAGAGGAAGTAGACGAAGAAGCCGATGACCATCCAGACGGCGAACCGGATCCAGGTCTCGGCGGGCAGGTTGAGCATCAGCCACAGCGAGGCGCACACGGACAGGATCGGGACGACCGGGACCCACGGGGTGCGGAAGGCGCGGTGCAGGTCCGGGCGGGACTTGCGCAGGATGATGACGCTGAGGGCGACGACGATGAACGCGAACAGCGTGCCGATGTTCACCAGTTCGGCGAGTTCGCTGAGGCTGGTGAAGCCCGCGACGATCGCGATGACGCCGCCGAGCAGGATGGTGGACCGGTACGGGGTGCGGAACCGCGGGTGGGTGTGCGAGAAGAAGCGGGGCAACAGCCCGTCGCGGCTCATGGCGAAGAAGACCCGGGACTGGCCGAGCAGCAGGATCATGCACACCGTGGTCAGGCCGACGGCGGCGCCGAAGCTGATCAGGCCCGCGTACCAGGGGTGCCCGGTGGCCTTGAACGCGTCGGCGAGGGGCGCCTTCACGGACAGCGCGCTGTACTTCTGCATGCCGGTGACGACGATCGACACGGCGACGTACAGGGCGGTGCAGATGATCAGGGAGCCGAGGATGCCGCGCGGGACGTCGCGCTGCGGGTTGCGGGTCTCCTCGGCGGCGGTGGCGACGACGTCGAAGCCGATGAACGCGAAGAAGACCACGGAGGCCGCGGTGAAGATGCCCATGACGCCGAAGTGCGAGGGCGCCCAGCCGATCATCAGCTGGATCAGGGGGGCCTTGAGGTTCCCGCCCGCCTCGGCGGACTGCGCCTTCGGGATGAAGGGGTCGTAGTTCCCGCTCTTCACGAAGAAGGCACCCGCGATGATCACGACGAGGACGACGGCCACCTTGACCGCGACGACCACGGAGGTGACCCGTGCGGACAGCTTCATGCCGATGACGAGGATGGCGGTGAGCACCAGGACGAGGGCCGCGGCGAGGATGTCGAAGCCGAAGCCGGTGGCGCCGTCCCGGCCGGAGAGGGCCTCGGGCAGGTGCCAGCCCGCGTTGTCGAGCAGCGAGGCTATGTAGCCGGACCATCCGACCGCGACCACGGCCGTGCCGAGCGCCAGTTCCAGGACGAGGTCCCAGCCGATGATCCAGGCGGGGAGTTCGCCGAGCGAGGCGTAGGAGAAGGTGTAGGCGGAGCCCGCCACGGGGACGGTGGAGGCGAACTCGGCGTAGCAGAGGGCGGCGAGCGCGCAGACGACACCGGCCACGACGAAGGACAGCGACACGGCGGGGCCGGCGGTGTTCTTCGCCGCCGTGCCGGTGAGGACGAAGATGCCGGTGCCGATGATGACACCGACGCCGAACACGGTCAGATCGAGGGCGGTCAGCGACTTCTTGAGCGAGTGTTCGGGTTCCTCGGTGTCCAGGATGGACTGCTCGACGTTTTTCGTCCGGAACAGCGCGTTGCTCACGTACCTACCTCCCACGCTTGTGAGACCTCGATATGGCTCAACATGATCGAGAGGGCCTGGGAGCGTATTCCCCGGCACAGGCAGGTTCACGCAAACGGGCCGCTTCCGCCACCGGGAGAAGCGGCGGAACCGGCCCGTGGAGGCGGTTTCTAGTCGCGCGCGGGCTCCACGGAGTCCACGGCACCCGCCGTACGGTCGAACCGCCCGTCCAGCTTGGAGACGAGCCCGGTGACCTGTCGGGCGATGTCGGGCGCGGTCAGCCCGATCTCGGCCATGACCTCGGCGCGGGAGGCGTGGTCGAGGAAGCGCGGCGGGATGCCGAAGTCGCGCAGCGGCACGTCCACGCCCGCGTCCCTGAGGGCCTGGGCGACGGCGGAGCCGACACCGCCGACTCGGCTGTTGTCCTCGACGGTGACGACGACCCGGTGCCGTTCGGCAAGCGGGGCCATGGCCTCGTCGACGGGCTTGACCCAGCGGGGGTCGACCACGGTGGTGGAGATGCCCTGCTTGTTCAGCAGTTCCGCGATCTCCAGGCACATCGGGGCGAGCGCGCCGACGGAGACCAGCAGCACGTCCGGCCGGTCGGTGCCCGGCTCCCGGAGCACGTCCATGCCGCCGATCCGGCCCACGGCGGGTACGGCGGGGCCGACGGCGCCCTTGGAGAAGCGCACCACGGTCGGCGCGTCGTCGACGGCGACGGCCTCGCGCAACTGGGCCCGCACCTGGTCGGCGTCGCGCGGCGCGGCGAGCCGCAGCCCCGGCACCACCTGGAGGATCGACATGTCCCACATGCCGTTGTGCGAGGCGCCGTCGGTGCCGGTGACGCCGGCCCGGTCGAGCACGAAGGTGACACCGCACTTGTGCAGGGCCACGTCCATGAGGACCTGGTCGAAGGCGCGGTTGAGGAAGGTGGCGTACACGGCGAAGACCGGGTGGAGCCCGGCGTAGGCGAGGCCGGCGGCGGAGACGGCGCCGTGCTGCTCGGCGATCCCGACGTCGTACACCCGCTCGGGGAACCGCTTGGCGAACTTGTCGAGGCCCACGGGCTGGAGCATGGCCGCCGTGATGGCGACGACGTCCTCGCGCTCCTCGCCGAGCCTGACCATCTCCTCGCCGAAGACCGAGGTCCAGTCGGCGCCGGAGGAGGCGATCGGCAGCC
Source organism: Streptomyces olivaceoviridis (assembly GCF_014650115.1). Taxonomy (GTDB): domain Bacteria; phylum Actinomycetota; class Actinomycetes; order Streptomycetales; family Streptomycetaceae; genus Streptomyces; species Streptomyces olivaceoviridis. The sequence goes on from NZ_BMUI01000002.1 coordinate 307,032, forward strand.
CGGTGTCGGGGTGGATCTTGCCGACGGCGTGGAACCGGTCGGCCTCGTCCTGGAGGGCGGGCTGGTAGCCGCGGCCCTTCTCGGTCAGGCAGTGCACGATCACCGGCCCGCCGAAGCGCTTGGCCCGGGCCAGCGCCGACTCCAGCGCCTCGATGTCGTGGCCGTCGATCGGGCCGACGTACTTCAGGCCGAGGTCCTCGAACATGCCCTGCGGGGCGATGAAGTCCTTCAGCCCCTTCTTGGCGCCGTGCAGGGTCTCGTACAGCGGTTTGCCGACGACCGGGGTGCGGTCGAGGATGTCCTTCGTCCGCGCCAGGAAGCGCTCGTAGCCGTCGGTGGTGCGCAGGGTGGCCAGGTGGTTGGCGAGCCCGCCGATGGTGGGGGCGTACGACCGCTCGTTGTCGTTGACGACGATGACCAGCGGCCGGTCCCTGGCCTCGGCGATGTTGTTGAGCGCCTCCCAGGCCATACCGCCTGTCAGGGCCCCGTCACCGATGACGGCGACGACATGGCTGTCCCGTCGGCGCAGCTGGTTGGCCTTGGCGATGCCGTCGGCCCAGCCGAGCACGGTGGAGGCGTGGCTGTTCTCGATGACGTCGTGCTCGGACTCGGCCTGCGAGGGGTAGCCCGACAGGCCGCCCTTCATCTTCAGCCGGGAGAAGTCCTGCCGGCCGGTGAGCAGCTTGTGCACGTAGGACTGGTGGCCGGTGTCCCACAGCACCTTGTCCTTCGGGGACTCGAAGACCCGGTGCAGGGCGATGGTCAGCTCCACCACACCGAGGTTGGGGCCCAGGTGCCCGCCGGTCTTGGAGACCTCCTGGACGAGGAAGGTCCGGATCTCCTCCGCCAGCTGGTCCAGCTCCTCCAGGCTGAGCCGGTCCAGATCGCGCGGTCCCCTGATTCGGGTCAGCAGCGGCACCCGTGCCTCCTTGCAGTAGAGCTGATCGAGCTGTTGCCGGGCTTGGACGAGTCTAATGTTCCGTCCGCACGCCCGATGGCCGGGCGGGGGGTCATGACTCACGCGAACGGCTGTACCCGTGTGGCCGGCCCGGACACGCCCTTGCCCGGCACCGTGGGACGGTGCCGGGCAAGGGTGGTGCGTCGGGTGCGCTCAGGCGCGGCCGGCCGACTTCTGGGTCTTGCGGGTGATCGAGTCGATGACGACCGTGGCGAGGAGCACGCCACCGGTGATCATGTACTGGATCGGGGTGGCGATGCCCTGGAGGGCGAGGCCGTACTGGATCGACGTGATCACGAGGACACCGAGCAGCGCGTTCCAGGTGCGGCCCCGGCCGCCGAAGAGGCTGGTGCCGCCGATGACGGCCGCGGCGATGACGTTCATCAGCAGGTCGCCGGAGCCGGCGCTCTGGTTGGCGGCAGCGATCTTGGAGGCCCAGAACAGACCGCCGACCGAGGCGAAGAAGCCCGCGATGGCGAAGACCGAGACGCGCACCAGGGTGACGTTGATACCGGCGCGGCGGGACGCCTCCACGCTGCCGCCGAGCGCGAAGACCTTGCGGCCGTACGCGGTGCGGCGCAGCACGAAGTCGCTGCCGACCAGGACGATCGCGAAGAGCAGCACCGCGAGCGGCAGACCCTTGTACTGGTTGAACATGACCGCGACGCCGAACGCGGCGACCGCGAGCAGCACGGTGCGCAGCACGATGTCGCTGAGCGGGCGGGACGGGATGCCCGCGAGCGCGCGGCGGCGGTTGCCGAGGAAGGCCGACAGGAAGTATCCGGCGACCGCGACGAAGGCCAGGAGGTAGGCGGCGGCCACGTCCGAGAAGTAGTACGTGGTGAGCTTGCCGACCACGCCGTCGCCGTCGATGTTGATCGTGCCGTTCGAGCCCAGGATCTGGAGCATGAAGCCGTTCCAGAACAGCAGGCCGGCCAGGGTCACCGCGAACGCGGGCGCGCCGATCCGGGCGAAGAAGAAGCCGTGCAGGGCACCGATGACCGCGCCGGCCGCGAGGGCGGCGAGGACGGCGAGCCACTCGTTGACGCCGTGCGTGACGCTCATCACGGCGGTGATCGCCGAGGAGACACCGGAGACGGAGCCGACGGAGAGGTCGATCTCGCCGAGCAGCAGCACGAAGATGATGCCGACCGACATCATGCCGGTGGCCACCATGGCGACGAAGATGTTGTTGAGGTTCTCCGCGCCGAGGAAGGCGGAGTTCAGGCTCTGGAAGATCGCGCAGATGGCGATGAGGCCGACCACGACCGGCAGGGCGCCGAGGTCGCCGGCGCGCATCTTGCGCTTGAACTCGGTGACGTAGCCCGCGAAGCCCTGCTCGCGCACGAGCAGGCGGGGGTCGACGGCGGGGGCGGCGTCGGCCGCGACGGCGGGCGCGTCGACGGGCTCGGCCTGGGTCTTGTCGATGCTCACTTCTGAGCCTCCGCGGTGGTGCGCGCCGCACGACGGGTCACGGCGTTGTCCGTGGCGCCGGTGATGGCGGAGATGATCTCTTCCTGCGAGGTGGTCTTGACCTCGAACACGCCGTTGTTGCGACCGAGCCGCAGGACGGCGACCTTGTCGGCGACGGCCTTCACGTCGGCCATGTTGTGGCTGATGAGGATGACCGCGAGGCCGCGCTCGCGCAGCCGCTCGACGAGGTCGAGGACCTGGGCGGTCTGCTCGACGCCGAGGGCGGCCGTCGGCTCGTCGAGGATGACCAGCTTGGGCTCGCCGAGCATGGAGCGGGCGATGGCCACGACCTGGCGCTGACCGCCGGAGAGCGACGCGATCGGGATGCGCACGCTGGGGATGCGGATGGAGAGCGTCTGGAGCAGCTCGCGCGAGCGGCGCTCCATCTCGACCTCGTCCAGGACACCGCGGCGCTTGATCTCACGGCCGAGGAACAGGTTGCCCACGACGTCGATGTTGTCGCACAGGGCGAGGTCCTGGTAGACCGTCGCGATGCCCAGGTTCTGGGCGTCGTGCGGCCGGTTGACCGTGACGGGGCTGCCCTCCCACTCGATGACACCGTCATCGATGGGGTGCACACCCGCGATCGTCTTGACAAGGGTGGACTTGCCGGCGCCGTTGTCGCCGACGAGGGCAACCACCTCTCCGGCGTGGACCTCAAGCTCTACGTCGGTGAGCGCCTGAACGGCACCGAATCGCTTGGAGACCCCGCGCAACGCCAGCACGGGCGTAGCGGACACGTGAACCATCTCCTTCGCCGCCCGAGCCTGACCCCGGCGGGAGGTTGAACATGAAGAGTGAGGGGCGTTCCGTCCGGCGCCCCGCCGTTGTGCTGCGGGGCTGTCGGCGGCGGGGCGCCGGACGTGCCGGCACGGGGCGCGCGGACAGTGGGCGCGCGCCTGCCGTGCAGGCCGGCGGAGCCGCCGCCGAGGCGGCCCCGGGGGGTGTTACTTGAGGCCGATCTTGTCGCAGGCGGCCTTGTACTTGGCCGTGCAGATCTGCTCGACCGTGTAGTAACCCTGCTTGATGACCGTGTCCTTGACGTTGTCCTTCGTCAGCGAGACTACCGGGACGATGACGGACGGAATGCCCTTCTCGGTGCCGCTGTCGACGGTGGTGGCATCGAGCGAGCCGTCGACCTTGCCGGTCTTGACGATCGAGACGGCCATCTTGGCGACGGTCTCGGCCTCCTGCGGGTAGGACTTGAAGACGCTCATGTACTGCTCGTTCGCCACGATGCGCTGCACGCCCGCGAGCTCGGCGTCCTGGCCGGTGACCGGGGGAAGCGTCTTGAGGCCCGCGCCCTTGAGAGCGGTGATGATGCCGCCCGCCATGCCGTCGTTGGCGGAGTACACGCCGACGATCTTGTCCTTGCCGAGGGCGGAGATGGCGCCCTCCATGTTGGCGTTGGCGTTCTCCGGCTTCCACTCCTTGGTGTCGTACTCCTTGCCGATGTTCACCTTGCCGTCGAGGACCTCGTGCGCGCCCTTCTTGAACTGCGCGGCATTCGGGTCGGTCACGGAGCCGTTCATCATGACGATCTTGCCGGACTTGGCCTTGCCGCCCAGGGCCTTCAGCAGGGCCTCACCCTGCGTCTTGCCGACCTCGACGTTGTCGAACGAGGTGTAGGCGGAGATGGGGCCCTCGGCGAGACGGTCGTAGGCGACGACCGGGATGCCCGCGTCCTTGGCCTTCTTGACGCCCTGCGCCACCGCCTTGTAGTCGACCGCGTCCAGGATCAGCACGTCGACCTTCTTGGTGATCATCGTGTCGATCTGCTGCGACTGGAGGGTCGCGTCCTGCTTGGCGTTGAGGTAGTCGACCTTGCCCTTGCCGTTCGTCAGATCCTTGATCTGCTTCTCGATGATGGGCTTGTCGAACTGCTCGTAGCGGGCGGTCTGGTTCTCCGGCAGGAGCAGACCGACGGTGATGTCGTCACCCTTGTGGGTGGTCGTCTTCCCGCTGTCACCGTTGCCGCCGGACTCCTTCGCGCTGCCGCAGGCGGCGAGCGAGACGGTCATTGCGGTGGCACAGAAAGCAAAGGCAGCACGACGCATGCGCTTGTTCACTCTTCAAACCTCCCTGACGAGGCCGCGTCGTTGCGGCCGAGGTGGCTGGAAGTCAACTCGGCCACACGTGCGACGTCAAGAAGTAAATCCTTAACGAGATGGCAACGGTGCCATCCGTTCTCTAAGTGAAGACAGGGGCCGCCACGGACAGCGCACCCTCCAAAAGGGTCGAATCGCCCATCTCGCTGAGCGCGAGGGCGAGCGCTCCGAGCACCTCCGCGCGGCCACCAAGTGCCCCCGGGAGAACAGACAGTTGGCGCGCCGCGCTGGGAATGGCGTAGCGGCCGACGGACTCCCTGATCGGTCCGAGCACCAGCTCACCGGCCTCGGCGAGATCACCACCGAGGACCACCCGGCTCGGGTTCAGCAGATTGCAGAGATTGGCCACTCCGCTTCCGATGTGGCGGCCGATGTCGGCGATCACCCGACGACAGCCCGGGTCACCGTCCCTGGCCAGCCGTACGACGCCTTCCATCGTCAGGCTGGAGCCGTGGCTGGGCTGGAGCAGCGGGAGCACATAGCGCGCCGACGCGAACGTCTCCAGGCAGCCGCGGTTTCCGCAGCGGCAGACCGGGCCGGATTCATCGAGTGTAATGTGCCCGATCTCGCCCGCTGTGCCGCCCGGGCCGCGATAGATCTTCCCGTCGATCACCAGACCGGCGCCGACACCGCTCGCGACCTTGATGTACGCCAGGTCCCGGACGCCCTTGCCGCTGCCCCAGACCAGCTCGCCCAGGGCGCCGAGGTTGGCGTCGTTGTCCACGTGCACCGGCACGCCGAGCCGTTCGCGCAGTTCCTCGGCGGGCTTGGTGCCGCCCCACCCCGGCAGGATCGCGGTCGAGCCGAGCGTGCCCGACTCGACGTCGATCGGACCCGGCACGCCGAGCCCCACGCCGGCCACCTTGGCCCGGTCCACGCCCGTCGCCGCGATCAGCCGGTTGACCAGCTGTTCCGCCCGGTCGAAGCCCTGGTCGGCGGAGGCGTCGACGTCCAGCGGCTCGGCCTCCTCGGCCAGCACCTGATGGGCGAGGTTCCCGACCGCGACCCGTAGGTGGGTGTGCCCGAAGTCGACCCCGATCACGATGCCGGCGTCCCCGCTCAGGCTGACGCTGCGGGCCCGCCGCCCGCCGGCCGAGGTGGGCGTGACCTCGACGGTTCCGCCGTCCTTCAGCTCCCGCACGATGTTGGAGACGGTCGCGGCGGACAGCCCGGTGGTCCGCGCGATCTCCGCCTGCGTGAGGGACCCGGCCAGCCGTACGGCCCGGACCACCCGCTCCAGGTTGGCTCGGTGCAGTGACGACTGCGACCCTGGAGTCTCCACGACGACCTCCTGAGCGCGGGGCCGCTTCGGCGAGGCCCCGTGTATGTCCAACTAGTGAACTCTAAGCTGAGCCGTTCGGGGTGACTCCCGTCAAGAGGTTGAACCGTTTCCGGGTACATGGACACCACGACGCACACCCTCCCGGGCGACGGGACGGTGTGCGTCTCGGGACGGCCGCGGGACTGCCCCGCCGGGTCGCAGCCCCTATTTGAGCGCCCCCGCGGTCAGCCCCTGGACCACCTGGCGCTGGAAGACGATGTACGCCGCGAGCACCGGCAGCATCGCCATGACCAGGCCCGCGAACAGTCCCGACCAGTCACCCTTGTAGCCCTGGCTGGCCGCCAGCTGGACCAGTCCCTGGGTGAGGACCTTCTTGTCGGGGTCGGTGTTGAGCACCGTGGGCAGCATGTACTGGTTCCACTGGCCCAGGAAGTTGAAGATGCCGACGCTGATCAGACCCGGCTTCGCCATGGGCAGCATGATCTGGAAGAACGTCCGCGCGTGCGAGGCGCCGTCGACGAAGGCCGCCTCCGCCACCGAGGTCGGCAGGGTGCGGAAGAACGCCGTGAGGAAGAAGACCGTGAACGGCAGCGAGTAGGCGATGTAGACCAGGATCAGGCCGTGGATCGTGTTCAGCAGCCCCATGTTGTTGACGACGTAGAACAGCGGGACCAGCGCGAGCATGATCGGGAAGCTCATGCCACCGACGAACAGGTAGTAGACGAAGCGGTTGCCGGGGAAGTCGAAGCGGGCCAGCACGTACGCCGCCATGGAGCCGAGCACCAGGGTGCCGATCAGCGAGCCGCCGACCACCAGCACGGTGTTCAGGAAGTAGTCGCTCATGTTGGCGTCGGTCCACGCCCGCGCCCAGTTGTCGAAGTGCAGGCTGTCGGGCAGGGACCAGGGTGAACCGAAGATGGAGCTGTCGTCCTTGAAGGACGTCATCACCGCCCACACCAGCGGCAGGACCACCATGATCGCCCAGATGACCAGGATGCCGTGGGAGAAGACGTTGAGGACGTTGCCCTCCCTCCTGCGCACGGCGGGCCGCCCGGTGGGCGGCACGTCCACCTTGGAGACGCCGGCGCCGGACTCGGCCGGCAGCGGCGCGGGGGTCTCGGTCGTCTTCATCGCTTCAGTACTCCAGCCGCTCGCGACGGCCCAGCCTCATCACGATCGCGGCGAACGCGAGCGTGACGACGAGCAGGGCGACGCCGATGGTGGTGGCGTAGGCGGCCTGACCGTCCCGGAACGCCTTCTGGTACACGTACAGGACCATCACCGTGGTCGAGTAGTCGGGACCACCCGGTCCGGTCGTCATGATCTGTACGACTGCGAACGACTCGGCGCCGAGCGCGAGGATGCCCATGTACACCCAGCCGGACTGGACGGTGTCCCACAGCAGCGGCAGGGTGACGCGGAAGAAGGTGGTGAAGCGGCCGGCGCCGTCCAGCAGCGCCGCCTCGTACAGCTCGGCCGGGATCGAGGCCATGCCCGCGGAGAACAGCACCACGAAGAAGCCGACCGTGGACCACACGAGCACCGCCATCACGCACCACAGGGCGAGGCTCGGGTCGCCCAGCCACAGCGGCTGCACGCCGTCGAGGCCGATGCCGCGCAGGAGCGAGTTGATCGCGCCGCTGTCCGGGTTGTAGGCGAAGGCGAACAGCAGCGCGACGATCGCGATCGACAGCACCTGCGGGAAGAAATAGACGATCTTGTAGAAGGACGAGCCCCGGACCCCGGAGATCACGGGGCCGCCCCTTCTGCGCCGTCCGCCCACATTGATCATGAAGGCGAGGAACAGCGCGAGACTGATCGTCACCACCGGCAGCACCAGGGCGAACAGCAGACTGTGCTCCAGCGACTTCCAGAAGATGTCGTCGTCGAGCATCCTCTTGTAGTTGTCGAAGCCGACCATTTCGAATTCGGGGCTGAGGCCCGTCCAGTCCGTGAACGAGTAGTAGATGGACTGGATGAACGGCCACACCACGAAGAGCGCGTACAGTCCGAGGGGCAGTGCCAGAAACCCCACGATGAACCGGTACTTGCCGTGTTGCATCGCCACTCCGGTGCTGTCAGGGTGCTGGATTACTGGTGCTTGTAGTGCTTGATCGAGGTGTCCTTCGCCGCCTCGTCGGCAAAGCCCTGGATCTTCTTGATGGCCTCGGCCGGGGTGAGCCGTCCGGCCATCATCTCGCCGAGACCGGACACGCCGATCTTCTCCTTCTGCAACTGCACGTACCAGTCCTGAAGACGCGGATTCACCACGTTGGACCCTGCCTTGTCCAGCGCCGCCACGCCCGACTTCAGACCCGGGGTGAGGCTGATGCCGCTGGTGCCTCCGTTGTACGCGGTCAGTGACTTCACCTTGGTGGTGAAGTTCTTCGAGGACGCCTCGGAGAGCAGGATGCGCAGTTGCTCCATGCCGCCCTCGGTGTTCTTCGCCTTGGCCGGCACGATGAAGGGCTCACCGCCGGAGGCCCAGATGGTCCCGAACGGCAGCTTGTCGGAGGAGTCGATGCCGGTGGGCGCGGACACGGCGAGGTCGAAGTCGGCCGGGATGACGTTGGCCGACTCGTTCTCCACCCAGGAGCCGTTCGGGATGAACAGCGCCTCGCCCTTGGCCCAGGCGGTCTGGGACTGGATGTGGTCCAGGCCCGGGGTGCCCTTGAGGACGTAACCCTTCTTGTACAGCTCGTAGTAGGCCTCGAAGCAGGCCTTGACCGCGGGGTGCTTCCAGGCGTTCGGCTCCAGGTTGTCGATGGCGTCGAGGACCTCGCGACCGCCCACCTTGGCGATCATCGGGTAGAGCGAGAAGGGGATGTAGTACGGGTACTTGCCCGCGTACGTCCAGCCCGCCATGCCCTTCTGCTTGGCCTTCGCGCAGACCGCCAGCATCTCGTCCCAGGTCTGCGGGTACTGCGCGTCCAGCGAGTCGAGGGCCTTCTGCGAGTACCAGACGCCGTAGACCGTGTAGGCGTAGTACAGGACCCAGACCGGCTTGCCGTCGAACTGGCCCATCTCCACGATGCCGGGGCGCAGCGTGTCGCGGACCTTCTTGTCCGGGTCGTCGTACGACGGCGCGTCCAGCAGCGGGGTGAGGTCGGCCAGCTGGTTCTTGCCGACGAGCACCCCCATGTCCATCTGCTCGGCCCCGGAGTTGTCGATGAGGTCCGGCGGGTTGCCCTGGTTGAAGCGGGGCTGCAAGGTGGACTGGATCTTCTGGGTGGTGGCGAACTTCACCTTGGCCTCGGGGAAGTCCTTCCCGTAGACCTTTACGGCGTCCTGGGCGTATTCCTTGCCGAAGCCGCCGTCGAAGAGGACGAACTCCATGCCAGCGGTGTCGTTGACGCCGAGGGGGTTCTTCGAGGTCTTCTTGCCCGCCTTCGCCTTGTCCTGTCCGTCACCGCCCCCGCTGGCACAGGCGGACAACAGGCCCATTCCCGGGGCCGCGACCAGGCCGAGCGCCGCGGACCGCTTGATCAGGTCACGACGGCCCACACCTTCGACGCCGTGGTGCGCAGTGGATCCCATGCTCAAGTCCTCGCCTTCTCCAGGACTCAGGCGGTGAACCGGATCCTCCCCGGCACCGCTGTCGGGTAGTGCTGGCTCGTGCTGGAAACGCCGACAGGTATAGTCCACTTCCCGCCAACTGGGCAAGATCGAATGCAGGGTTCGCGTGGGGTCTTTTCCGAGTTGAGACCTCGCGGAAATATGAAGGCCCCCGGAACGGCCCGCCGGAAAAAGTCGCGACATAACTCCCTGAATGCCACAGCCAACACCCTTGACATCACGGGCCACTTGACCACCTACTGGTTCCTGCGCCCCGTAGCTGACAACGTTGTCCGGAGGGGGTGCAGGAGGGGAAATCGGTAGATGCAGCGCAGAACGCGGCACAGATGGGGCCCGGCGGTCGTCCTCACGGCCGCCTTTGTCATGGCCGTCGGCGCGCAGGGCGCGGCGGTCGCCCTGCCCGGCAAGGCTCCGGCGGCCGACCGGGAGTTCGCGTCCTCGTTCGAGGCGGGCGACCCGGCACCGGACTGGCTGAACACCGTCGACACCGGACGGGACGGCACCAAGCGCGCCTCGGGCGTGGACGGCGGCTACAGCACGGGCATTCCGGGCAATGTCACCGACCATGTCGCCGAAGTCCGGGCCAGCGGCGAGAACACCGGCGCCGGCGAGGTCGCGGAGAACCTCGCCGACGGTGAGCCCGGCACCAAGTGGCTGACCTTCGAGCCCACCGGCTGGGTGGAGTTCGACCTGGACAAGCCCGTGAAGATAACGACGTACGCGCTCACCTCGGCCAATGACTTCGGCGAGCGCGACCCCGAGGACTGGACCCTGAAGGGCTCCACCGACGGCAAGGACTGGACGACGGTCGACACCCGCTCGGGCGAGAACTTCGCCGAGCGGTTCCAGACGAAGTCGTACGACCTCGCCGAGCCGGCCGAGTACCAGCACTTCCGGCTGGAGGTGACGAAGAACGCGGGCGCGCCGGACATCCTCCAGCTCGCCGACGTGCAGTTCTCCACCGGCAGCGGCGGCGGTCCGGTGCCGCAGGACATGCTGACCCTGGTCGACAAGGGCCCGAGCGGCTCCCCGACCGCCAAGGCGCGCGCCGGGTTCACCGGGAAGCGTGCCCTGCGCTACGCCGGCCGGCACACGGCGGCCGGCCGGGCCTACTCGTACAACAAGGTCTTCGACGTGAACGTCAAGGTCGGCGGCGACACCGAGCTGTCGTACCGCGTCTTCCCGTCGATGGCCGACGGCGACCGCGACTACGACGCCACCAACGTCTCCGTCGACCTGGCCTTCACCGACGGCACCTACCTGAGCGGCCTGGGCGCGCTGGACCAGCACGGCTTCCCGCTCACCCCGCGCGGGCAGGGCGCGTCGAAGGCCCTGTACGTCAACCAGTGGAACAACGTGGCCGCGCGGATCGGCTCGGTCGCGGCCGGCAAGACCGTCGACCGCATCCTGGTGGCGTACGACTCCCCCGACGGCCCGGCGAAGTTCCGCGGCTGGCTGGACGACGTGGCCCTGAAGCCGGTGGCGCCCGAGAAGCCGAAGGCGCACCTGTCGGACTACGCGCTGACCACCCGCGGCACCAACTCCAGCGGCAGCTTCTCGCGCGGCAACAACTTCCCGGCGACGGCCCTGCCGCACGGCTTCAACTTCTGGACCCCGGTGACCAACGCGTCCTCGCTGAGCTGGCTGTACGAGTACGCACGGGCGAACAACGCGGACAACCTGCCGACGATCCAGGCGTTCAGCGCGAGCCATGAGCCGAGCCCCTGGATGGGCGACCGGCAGACCTTCCAGTTGATGCCGTCGGCCGCGTCCGGCACCCCGGACACCGGCCGCGAGGCGCGGGAACTGCCCTTCCGGCACGAGAACGAGACCGCGCGGCCGTACTACTACGGCGTCCGGTTCGAGAACGGCCTCAAGGCCGAGATGGCCCCGACCGACCACGCCGCCGCCCTGCGCTTCACCTACCCCGGTGACGACGCGAGCGTGCTGTTCGACAACGTCACCGAGCAGGCCGGACTCACGCTCGACAAGGAGCACGGGACCGTCACCGGCTACTCGGACGTGAAGTCGGGCCTGTCGACGGGCGCGACCCGGCTGTTCGTGTACGGCGAGTTCGACAAGCCGGTCACCGACGGCGCCTCCAGCGGGGTGAAGGGCTTCCTGCGCTTCGACGCGGGCGCCGACCACACCGTGACCCTGCGCCTGGCGACCTCGCTCATCAGCGTCGACCAGGCCAAGGACAACCTGCGCCAGGAGATCCCGGACGGCACCTCCTTCGACACGGTCAAGGGGCGTGCCCAGCAGGTCTGGGACAAGCTGCTCGGCAAGGTCGAGGTGGAGGGCGCGACCCCGGACCAGCTCACCACGCTGTACTCCGGCATGTACCGGCTCTACCTGTACCCCAACTCGGGCTTCGAGCGGGTCGACGGCAAGGACCGGTACGCCTCGCCGTTCTCCGCGATGCCGGGCCCGGACACCCCGACGCACACCGGCGCGAAGATCGTGGACGGCAAGGTGTACGTCAACAACGGCTTCTGGGACACCTACCGGACCACCTGGCCCGCGTACTCGTTCCTCACCCCCTCCCAGGCGGGCGAGATGGTCGACGGGTTCGTGCAGCAGTACAAGGACGGCGGCTGGACCTCCCGTTGGTCCTCCCCCGGCTACGCCGACCTGATGACCGGCACCTCCTCGGACGTGGCGTTCGCCGACGCCTACGTCAAGGGCGTGAAGTTCGACGCGAAGGCGGCGTACGACGCGGCCGTGAAGAACGCGACCGTCGTCCCGCCGATGTCGGGCGTGGGCCGCAAGGGCATGTCCACCTCGCCCTTCCTCGGCTACACCTCGACCGACACGCACGAGGGCCTGTCGTGGGCGATGGAGGGCTACGTCAACGACTACGGCATCGCGAAGATGGGTGAGGCGCTCTACAAGAAGACCGGCGAGAAGCGCTACCGGGAGGAGTCGGAGTACTTCCTCAACCGGGCCCGCGACTACGTGAACCTGTTCGACGCCAAGGCGGGCTTCTTCCAGGGGCGCGACGACAAGGGCGACTGGCGCGTGGACTCCGCGAAGTACGACCCGCGCGTGTGGGGGTACGACTACACGGAGACCAACGGCTGGGGCTACGCCTTCACCGCCCCGCAGGACAGCCGGGGCCTGGCCAACCTGTACGGCGGCCGGCAGGGCCTGGCGGACAAGCTGGACGAGTACTTCGCCACCCCGGAGACGGCCTCCCCCGACCACGTCGGATCCTACGGCGGTGTCATCCACGAGATGACCGAGGCGCGGGACGTCCGGATGGGCATGTACGGCCACTCCAACCAGGTCGCGCACCACGTCATCTACATGTACGACGCGGCCGGCGAACCGTGGAAGGCGCAGGCGTACGTCCGTGAGGCGCTGTCCCGGCTCTACACCGGCAGCGAGATCGGGCAGGGCTACCACGGCGACGAGGACAACGGCGAGCAGTCGGCCTGGTACCTCTTCTCCGCGCTCGGCTTCTACCCGCTGGCGATGGGCAGCGGCGAGTACTCCATCGGCTCCCCGCTGTTCAAGAAGGTCACCGTGCACCTGGAGAACGGCCGGGACCTGGTGGTGCGGGCGCCGGGGAACAGCGCGAAGAACGTCTACGTCCAGGGCGTCATGGTCAACGGCCGCCCCTGGAAGTCGACGTCGCTCCCGCACTCGCTGCTGTCCAAGGGCGGGGTGCTGGACTTCTTCATGGGCTCCAAGCCGTCGGCGTGGGGCACCGGGAAGGACGCGGCGCCGGTCTCCGTCACCCAGGACGACAAGGTGCCGACGCCCCGCGCGGACGTGCTGAAGGGTGACGGCCCGCTCTTCGACGACACCTCGGCGACGAGCGCGACGCTCACCTCGGCGGACCTCCCGGCCAAGGGCGATGTACGGCCGGTGCAGTACACGCTGACCTCGGGAGCCGACCGCACGAAGGCACCGACCGGCTGGACCCTGGAGGGCTCCACCGACGGCACGACCTGGCGGACCCTGGACCACCGCTCCGGGGAAACGTTCACGTGGGACCGCCAGACCCGCGCCTTCACCATCGCCGCACCGGGCACCTACACCAAGTACCGCCTGGTCCTGGACGGCGAGTCGACCCTGGCGGAGGTGGAACTGCTGGGTTGAACAGCGGCTCGCCCGCGATGACATGAGGCCCCGGGGGCCGCCGAACACGAGGCGTCCCCCGGGGCCGTACGACGTCGTCGCCGGGCTCGGTGTTCGACGTACCCGGGCCGTGCCCGCACGCCAGGGTGATCCGGTCGGCCCCGCCCACCTCTGTCAGTGCGCCGAGGCAGAATCGACTCCTGTCACGCACCGCGTACGACGAGGGGGGTCGACCGATGCACGCTCCCGTGGACATCGGTGAGCTGGTGCGCTTCGCGCTGCACACGATGGGCGAGCGCAACGCGCACCACGAGTTCGAGCGGCTCTGCCTGGAGGTCGCCCGCCGGCGTCTGGTCAGCAACCTGCTGCTGGCCACCGGACCGGTGAGCAGCGGGGGCGACCAGGGACGGGACGGCGAGAGCTTCTGGACGGCCCTGGTCCACCCGCCGCACCCCCCGGCCTCGGAGTTCGCCGCTCTCGCGTCGCCGCAGCGGGTCGTCCTGGCCTGCACCATCCAGAGGACCAACGTCCCGGCCAAGGTCAGGAAGGATCTGGCAGCGATCAACGGACAGGGCGGCGCCGTGGACCGTGTCCTGTACTTCACCGTCGCCCCCGTGCCGGTGGCCACACGGCACGCGCTGCAACGTGAGGCGCGGGAGGTCCACGACGTCGAGCTGGACGTCTTCGACGCGGTCGCCCTCGCCGACTTCCTCACCGCGCCGGACCTGGTCCACCTGGCCCAGCGGCACCTGGGGCTGCCCTCGCTCCCGGGCATGGGCGGTGAGCCCGCGGGAGACCTGTCGGTCGCGGTGCCCGAGGACGCGATCGAACACCACATCCGCGGCCGGGACGCGCTGCTGGCCGAGCTGGCGGAGCAGATGACGCGTGGCGGCGACCGGGTGGTGCTGTGCGGGGTCGGCGGCTGCGGCAAGAGCACGGTGGCGCTGGCGCTCGCCCGCCGGGGCCGCACCGCCGGGTTGCAGGTGTGGTGGGTCGACGCCGCGACCCGCAGCACCTTCGAGGAGGGGTTGCGCGAGGTCGCCGTGCAGGCGGGTGTGTCCCGCGCGGAGGCCCGCGAGGTGTGGTCACGGCGGGAGGCCGCCCGGGACGTACTGTGGCGCGCGCTGGACGACCCGGCCACGGGGCGATGGCTGCTGGTCGTCGACAACGCCGACGACCCGTCGGCGGTGCGCGACTGGATCAGGGCACCCCGGCCGGGGAGCACCGTGTTGGTCACCAGCCGGGAGCAACGGCCCGCCGCCTGGTGGAGGCAGGCGGCCGTGCACACCGTCGACCCGATCGGCGAGGCGCACGGCGCCGCGATGCTCCGGGAACTCGCCCCGCGGGCCGGGACGGAGGAGGAGGCCCGGAGCCTGTCCCGGCGGCTCGGCGGACTGCCGCTCGCCCTGCTGCTGGTGGGCAGGTACCTCGCCATGACCGGTGACGACCCGGTGCTTCCGGAGTCGCACACGCCGCGCTCGTTCGCCGCGTACCGGGCGGCGCTCGACCGGGAGTTCCCCGAAACCGTCTCGGCCCTGTCGCACGACCCGTCCGGTCCGCTCACGCGGACCTGGGAGATGTCCCTGGATCTGCTGGAGGCGAAAGGGGCCGTCGTCGCACGGCCGCTGTTCCGGCTCATCTCCTTCTTCGCGCCCGATCCCCTGCCGGTCGTGCTGCTCATCGGCAGCGTGCTGGCGCGGGCGAGCGTGTTCGCCGGGCTGTCGGCGACCGGCCTGGAGGAGGCCGTGCGCGGTCTCCTCGGCTGCGGGCTGCTGAACCGCCGCCGGATCGAGGCGGACGGTACGACGGTGGACACCCTGGTCGTCCACCCGCTCGTCCGTGAGATCACGCGCATGCAGCCGGACGCCGTCGCGGGCGCACCCGAGTACACGACCCTGGCCGTGGTGCTGCTGACGAAGGTGGCCGGCGGGCTGCCGAGCGACGACACGTCGACGTGGCCGCTGTGGCGTCTGCTCGCACCGCACTGCACGTGGGCCGCGTCCGACACCTCCCACGCGGCCGGGGAGGAGTGGATGGTCCGCGGTGACCTCGCCGCGCTGACCGCCGCGTACGCTCACACGGCCGGTGTGTGGGCGCTGGCGGAGGAGCAGCTCCGCCACGCGTTGGACGCCCTCGGGCACTGCCTTCCCGCGGACGCGCCGCGCATCGTGGCGACACGGCACAACCTGGCCTACCTCCGGCACGATCAAGGACGTTATGACGAGGCCGAGGCGGAGCTCGCCCACGTCCTGGAATCGGCGTTGAAGACCCTCGGCCCGGATCACCGGACCACCCTGGCGGCACGCCATGAACTGGCCAGGCTCCGTCTGGACCGCGGGGACGTCGCCTACGCCCATGCCGAGCTGTCCGTCGTCGTCTCCCGCACGGCGGAGGTGCTGGGACCCGACCACCCGGTCACCCTGGCGGCTCGGCACGAGCTCGGCCGCACCCTGCGCGCCCGAGGCGACCTGGCCGGGGCCCGGTCCCTGTTCGAGCAGGTGGTCGGCGTCAAGACGGACTCCCTGGGCGAGGCGGCACTGCCGACGCTCGTGACCCGTCATGAACTCGCTGACCTGCTCCTCGAACTCGGCGAGGTGGAACAGGCCCATGCCGCCTTCACGGAGATCCTGGCGCTGGAAGACCGGACCCAGGGCCCCGGCCACCCCAGCACCCTGGTCACCAGGAACAACCTCAGCCGCGCCCTCGTCGAACTCGGACGGCTCGACGAGGCCGAGGCGGAGCTGTGCGAGACGCTCGCCGCGTGGGAGCGCATCGGTGAGGGGGCTCACCCCATGGCACTGGTCACGCGCGGGGCCCTCGGCGGTCTGCTCGCCACGACCGGCCGGGCGGCCGAAGGGGAGAAGCTGCTGCGGACAGCGGCCCTCGCGCTGGAGCGGATCTTCGGCGCCGGCCATCGCGAGACCGTCGACGCCCGGCTCAACCATGCGGAGTCCCTGCACCGGTTGAACCGGCACGCGGACGCGGAAGCCCTGCTCCGTGCCGTCGTGGGAGCCTTGGTGGATACGGCCGACGGCGAGGGGCCCCGCCTCCTCGCGGCTCGCCGGAAACTGGCCGACATCTGCTTCGAGCTGGGCCGGGACGCCGAGGCGGAGGACGAACTCCGCCGGATCGTCGCCGCGAAGAGCCGGGACCTGGGGGCCGACCACGCGGAGACCCTCCAGGCCCGCCAGGCTCTGGCGGCCGTCCTGCTGCGCCAGGGACACACGGCTCTCGCGGCCAGACAACTCGTGGCGCTCGTCGATCCGTTGGACGCCGCCCTGGGCCGCAGCCACCGGGACTCCCTGATCGCGCGGTCGAATCTGGCCTTCGCCCAGTCGCAGCTCGACGCCGACGCGGCAGCCAGACGGCAGCTTCGACGCGTCGTGGCGGTGTACGAGGAGGACGGACTCGTGCCGGACGATTTGCTCGCCACGGTGCGGGAACTGCTCCGCCAGCTGGGGTGAGGCGAGCCGCCGGCCAGGGCGTGACGAAGGTGCACCGGCACGGTGCGGAGCGCGGAGTCCGTGTGGGTGCGCCCCGCACCGCCGGTGTCAGCCCGTGGCGAGGGTGAACACGTGCAGGTCCGTGTCGCGCGGGAGCGTGACGCTCTTGATCTGCTTGCCCGCCGGAGCCTGGTACGGCTTGGTGGCGAAGACGTACGTCGCCACCGGGTCCTTGTCCGCGCCGGCGACATTGCGGTACGCGGTCTTGGCGACGACCTCGTTGCCGTACTGGACGGAGCCGCCACCGCCGCCCACGGTCCAGTCGGTGAAGGACAGGTCGACGGTGCCGGTGGTGCCGTCGGTGTAGGTGACGGTCGCCTTGGTCTGCTGGTTGCCGTTGACGGCGCTGCCGATGAAGGACAGGGCGTCCGCCGGGCTGTTCAGCAGGACGGTCTGGCCGGACGCCGAGGCGTTGTCGGGGCGGCCGGCGGGTGAGGCGGGCCAGGTGAAGGCGAGACCGCCGGCCGTCGCCTGCTTGCCCGGGGTGAGGCCGGCCGCCGCGAGGGCCTGCCGGGAGTAGCTCCAGCCGCCGCCGTCGTAGTCGGCCTCGTCGTGGTCGCCGTCGTCGTCGGAGACGCCGGTGCTGTTGTAGGCGGCGAGCAGGGTGCCCGGGGCGGCCACGGTGAGCGCCACCGGCTGCTCGTAGGAGGAGTCGCCCGAGGTCACCGTGACCCGGACCTCGGCGAAGCCCTGCTCGGCGTCCCGCGCCGCCGTGAGTGTGATCTCCTGGGCGCCGTCGGTGACCGTGCCCTCGGCGGGCGTGGCCGTCACCCCGGCCGGGGTCTGGACCCGGAAGCGGACCTCGGGACCGGTGCCGCCGGTCAGTGACAGCGCGCGGACGCCGACGGTCGTGCTGTCACCGGGGGCGAGGGTGGCCGTGGTGGGCCCGACGCCGATCTGGTACGGCTGCTCGCCCTCCCGGAAGGACGGCGGCGGGCTGCTCGCGCCCCAGTCGTGGTCCGGGGTGGCGGACAGCGTGTAGTCGAGCCGGCCGCCGTCGCGGACGAAGGACGCGGGCAGCCACGGCCGGTCGCCGCTGCGGCCGTTCACCTTCAGCGACCGGACGTACGGCGCGTCGGCCGCCGCTCCCGTGGCGCGCACGGAGATGTCGTTGCCGTGCGGGCGGTCGATCTCGATCCGCTCGAACAGCGGTGAGGCGAGGACCAGTTCGGCACGGGACGGCACCTGCGGGTACATGCCGAGGGCGGAGAAGACGTACCAGGCGGACATCGCGCCGAGGTCGTCGTTGCCGGGGATGCCGCCGGGCTCGGTGGACCACAGCTGCCGCATCGCCGCGCGGACGGTCTCCTGTGTCTTGTAGGGGGCGCCGGCGTAGTCGTACAGGTAGGGGACGTTGATCGACGGCTCGTTGTCCAGTTCGGACTTGGTGCCGCCGTTGCCGGTGAAGGCCCAGCCGCCGTCGGCGTCGTGGAAGAAGTCGTCCAGCCGGGCGAGCGCCGCCTCCCGGCCGCCCAGCGCGGCGAAGAGGCCCGCCGGGTCGTGCGGGACCATCCAGGTGTACTGGGCGGCCGTGCCCTCGACGAAGCCGTTGCCGGTGTCCGGGGTGAAGCCGGTGACCCAGCTGCCGTCGGCCTTGCGGCCCGCGATGTAGCCGCCGTCCGGCGCGGCGGCGACGTTGAAGTTGTTCTGCCACCACTGGGCGCGGTGGGCGAAGGTGTCCGCCGTGTCCTTCTCCCCCGCCTCGCGAGCGAGTTGGGAGATCGCGAAGTCCGCGGTGGACATCTCCAGGGTCTCGGCGGCCCCGCCCCAGGCGTTGGACACGCTCGGCATGTAGTGCAGCTTGAGGTACTTGTCGAGGGAGGGGCGCTGGCCCACCGACAGCACGGGCTTGCCGGCCGGGGACAGGTCCTGCGGTGTGGGGACGGTGGCCGCCCGCACGAGGGACTTCAGGGCGCCCTTGAGGTCGAAGTCCGTGCCGCCGAAGGCGCGGATGCCGGCGAGCGCGGCCGGCGAGGGGTCGCCGTTCATGACGTGGGTGCCGCTCGCGCCGTGCAGCCAGCGGTCCCAGACGCCGTCGTTCTGCCGGGCCAGCTCGTACAGGGACTGCGCGATGTCCGAGCCCGTGCGCGGGTCGAGCAGCGTCAGCAGCTGGACCTGGTCGCGGTAGACGTCCCAGCCGGAGAAGGTGCCGTACTGGGCGTGCCGCCGCCGGTCGACCGTGTGCACGCGTCCGTCGGCGCCCCGGTACCTGCCGTCGGCGTCGCTGATGACGTTGGGATGCAGCAGCGCGTGGTAGAGCGCGGTGTAGAAGGTGGTGCGCTCGGCGTCCGTACCGCCGCCGACCCGGATGGCTCCCAGCCGCTCCCGCCAGGCCCGGCGGGCCGCCTCCCGGACGGCGTCGAAGGACCGCCCCGGCGGATTCTCGGCGGTCAGGTTGGCCTCGGCCGCCTCCCGGCTGACGTAGGAGATGCCGACCTTGACGTTGACCGGGCCGTCGCCGGGCGCGAACCGTACGTACCCGCCCGCGCCCTTCCCGGCGACCGGCCGCCCGCCGTGCGAGAAGCCGCCGGTGCCGCCGGACGCCTCGCGGGAGCCGGGGTCGAGCCGGTCGTCGTGCCAGGTGCCGGTGGCCTGGAAGGCGCGGTCGAAGCGGGCGGTGAAGTAGAGGGTGTAGTAGGCGCGCTGGCCCTCGGGGTCGAGGTAGCCGCAGAAGTTCCCGGAGGTGACCGAGCCGGAGATGGTCCGGGTGTCCGGGTCGATCGTGACCGTCGAGTCCTGCGAACCCACCTCGGAGTTGGCGGTGCGCACCAGCAGGGAGGCGGGCTTGCCGGCCGGGTAGGTGAAGCGGGCCGAGCCGGTGCGCGCGGTGGCGGTGAGGTCGGCGGTGACGCCGGAGGCCAGGCCGACCTTGTAGTGGCCGGGCTCGGCGGTCTCGTCGGCGTGGCGGAAGTCGGAGGCGTAGACGGCGTCCTTGGTGTCGCTCGCCGGGGAGGAGGTGACCTCGCCGGCGTACGGGAAGAACGGGATGTCCCCGCTGCCGCCGGCGCAGCCGGTGCCGGACATGTGGGTGAGGCTGAAACCGCGGATGCGGGTGGCGTCGTACTGGTAGCCGCCCGGCGCGGCGGTTCTCGTGGCGTCGCCGCGGGTGTTCTCCGGGCTCCAGGAGAGCATGCCGAACGGCACGACGGCGCCCGGGAAGACGTCGCCGCCGTTCCTGGTGCCGATCAGCGGGTCGACGTACGGGGTCGGGTCCTTGACGAGGCCGGGGGGCGCGGCGGGCGCCGCCAGGGCGGGAGTTGCGGTGCCGGCGGTCGCGAGGAGCGCGGCCAGCAGCAGGGACGTGGGTCTGAAACGCATGACGCGGCCCTTCCTCCTAACGGACGGGTCGCGCACCACAGGTCGCACAAGCCGCAGGGACAGTAACGTGCGCCACCGGTACCACGGAAGACCGCGTACGCGCCGGGAGGCGCACGCCCTCATCACCCGGCCGGGCCGGCCAAATGGCTTGACATCGTTGTCGGTTGAGGCGGTAGAGTCATGTGCACGACGATTGACAACGATGTCGCTCGCCATCTCGCCGCACAAGCCACGCGGTTACAGGCCATTTCCCTCCGGACAGGCAGCCCACCCCCCTCGCCTGCCCGGCTCGCGGACCCGGTGCGAAATCCACCGGGTCCGCCCAGAGCGGCCCGGCCGAGCCGGAGGGGGTTCATCGGTGTCGGCGCGCCCGTGATCACGTCGACGCGGTACGGCCTCGTGAGCGCCGCGCTGTTCGAGGGAGAGGCGCCGAGGCCGGGGCGCCGAGGCCGGCCCGCTCCGGACACCCGCGGCGATGAGCCCGCGGTGCGGGAGCCGGCCCGCGTCCGAGCCGCGGGGGCCGGCAGTCCCTCTCTCCCTCCCGCCGGGCCCACGTCCGAGCCGCCGGGGTCGGCAGTCCCTCTCTCCCTCCCGCTGGCCCACGTACGAGCCACCGGGGCCGGCGGCCCCTCTCCCCCCCTCCCGCCTCGGTCGGCGGCCCGGAGCGGGGAACCCGACGGGGAGGGAAGTACGGGAGTTCCGCTCTCGGGAGGTCTCCGTGGCACGGCTGCTGATCGACGGCGACGACCTGGTGGTGCGGCTGTCCTGGGGCGAGCGGCTCCGGGTGCGCCGCCGGGAGGTCCGGCTGCCGGGCGCGGTGATCAAGGACGCGTGGTCCGAGCCCGACTGGTGGCGCGCGCTGCGGGGAGTGCCGGAACACGGCCGACGACGGCCCGCCCGCCCCCTGGGCGAATGGAGGCATCCGCGCGGACGGGACTTCGTCGCGCTGCGGAGTGGGTACCCGGCCGTTGTCGTCGAGCTGTGGCCCACCCCCTCCACCGCACACCTCTCACGGGTCGCGGTCTCGGTGCCGCCCGAGGAGGCAGGCGAGCTGCTCGGAAACCTGCGGCGACACAGGGTGCCGGAGCGGCCGGCCCCGGCGTCCGGCCACCCTTGACACAAGTCCACTCAAGTTTTATCCCGATTGATAGGCAATTCGGTTCGAACGCGCGGCTCGTGGTGGGTGAGGAGGTGACCCGCACGGTGGAGCCTGACCTGTACGCGGTGCTCGGTGTGGCGCCGTCCGCCACGGCCGGGGCGATCACCTCCGCCTTCCGCCGCAGGGCGTGGGAACTGCGGCCGGACACCCGGGTGGACGCGGTCACCGCGGCCCGGTTCGACGAGGTGCGTACGGCGTACGAGACGCTCCGGGACCCGGTGCGGCGCGCGGTCTACGACCGGGCCTGCGAGCGGTCGTCCCGGCACCGCGCCCCGTCCGGCGCCGCCGCGGCGAGCCCGCTGTCCCGCCTCCGGTACCTCTTCGTGCCGGGCGGTGCGGCTCCCGAGCCGCCGCTGCGCGCGGGACCGGTGCACTGGGAACCCGGTGAGCGGCCGTAGGGCACTCGGGCCGACGAGGAAGAGGGAGCACGCAGATGGCGCGTCCGGTCGGAATCGATCTCGGTACGACGAACTCGGTGGTCTCCGTCCTGGAGGGCGGCGAGCCCACCGTCATCACCAACACGGAGGGCGCACGGACCACGCCGTCGGTCGTCGCGTTCGCCAAGAACGGCGAGGTACTGGTCGGCGAGGTCGCCAAGCGGCAGGCCGTGACGAACGTGGAGCGCACCGCGCGCTCGGTCAAGCGGCATATGGGGGACCACTCGTGGCGGTTCCCCGACCAGGGGGACATCGACGGCAAGCGGTACACCGCGCAGGAGATCTCCGCGCGCGTGTTGCAGAAGCTGAAGCGGGACGCGGAGGCGTACCTCGGCGAGGACGTCACCGACGCGGTGATCACCGTGCCCGCGTACTTCGACGACGCCCAGCGGCAGGCCACCAAGGAGGCCGGTGAGATCGCGGGCCTGAACGTCCTGCGGATCATCAACGAGCCGACGGCGGCGGCACTGGCGTACGGGCTGGACAAGGGCAACGAGCAGACCGTCCTCGTCTTCGACCTGGGCGGCGGCACCTTCGACGTGTCGCTGCTGGAGATGGGCGAGGGCGTCATCGAGGTGAAGGCCACCAACGGCGACACGCGTCTCGGCGGCGACGACTGGGACCAGCGGGTCGTGGACCACCTGGTCACGCAGTTCAGGAACAACTACGGCGTCGATCTGGCCAAGGACAAGATGGCCGTGCAGCGGCTGCGGGAGGCGGCGGAGCGGGCGAAGATCGAGCTGTCGTCGTCCAGCGAGACCTCGATCAACCTGCCGTACATCACCGCGTCCGCCGAGGGCCCGCTGCACCTGGACGAGAAGCTGACGCGCGCGCAGTTCCAGCAGCTCACCGCGGATCTGCTGGAGCGCTGCAAGGCACCGTTCCACAACGCGATCAAGGATGCCGGGATCAAGGTGTCCGACATCGACCACGTGGTCCTGGTGGGCGGTTCGACGCGGATGCCGGCCGTCACCGAGCTGGTGAAGGAGCTGACCGGCAAGGAGCCGCACAAGGGCGTGAACCCGGACGAGGTGGTGGCCGTCGGCGCCAGCCTCCAGGCCGGTGTGCTCAAGGGCGAGGTCAAGGACGTCCTGCTGCTCGACGTCACCCCGCTGTCCCTCGGCATCGAGACCAAGGGCGGCATCATGACCAAGCTCATCGAGCGGAACACGACGATCCCGACCCGGCGTGCGGAGATCTTCACGACGGCCGAGGACAACCAGCCCTCGGTGACCGTGCAGGTCTACCAGGGCGAGCGGGAGATCGCCGCGTACAACAAGAAGCTCGGCATGTTCGAGCTGACCGGCATCGCGCCCGCTCCGCGCGGGGTGCCGCAGGTCGAGGTGGCGTTCGACATCGACGCCAACGGCATCATGCACGTCTCGGCGAAGGACCTCGGCACCGGCAAGGAGCAGAAGATGACGGTGACCGGTGGTTCGGCGCTGCCCCGCGACGACATCGACCGGATGGTCCGGGAGGCGGAGCAGCACGCGGAGGAGGACCGCACCCGGCGGGAGGCCGCGGAGACCCGGAACCAGGCCGAGCAGCTCGTCTACTCCACCGAGAAGCTGATCAGGGAGAACGGCGACAAGATCCCGGCCGACGCGAAGTCCGAGACCCAGACGGCGCTGGCCGAGCTGAAGGAGAAGCTGAAGTCGCAGGACACGGCGGCGATCCGGCAGGCCCTGGACCATGCCGCGCAGGCCGCGCAGAAGATCGGTACGGCCCTGTACGAGCGGTCGCGGAGCGAGCAGGCCGGGCAGAGCGGGCAGGCAGGCCAGGCCGGCCAGGCCGGTGCCGGTGGTTCGGCGGGCTCCGGCGGGGACGACGAGGTGGTGGACGCCGAGATCGTCGACGATGACAAGCCGGAGGCGGGCTGACGATGGACGGGGCGCGGACGCGGAGCTCGGACGAGGTGGAGCGCCTGCTGCGCGAGCGCACCGCCGATCTCCAGCGGGTGAAGGCGGAGTACGACAACTACCGCAAGCGGGTGCGGCGGGACCGCATGGCCGTGCGGGAGATCGCCGTCACCAACGTGCTGACGGCGCT
Source organism: Streptomyces olivaceoviridis (assembly GCF_014650115.1). Taxonomy (GTDB): domain Bacteria; phylum Actinomycetota; class Actinomycetes; order Streptomycetales; family Streptomycetaceae; genus Streptomyces; species Streptomyces olivaceoviridis. The sequence goes on from NZ_BMUI01000002.1 coordinate 330,981, forward strand.
CCTGCCGGTGGTGGACGCCGTGGACCGGGCGTGCGCGCACGAGCCGCTGACCCCCGGCCTGAAGGACATCGCCGACACGCTGCGGACCCAGCTGGGCTCGCTGGGGCTACAGGCGTTCGGGGAGGAGGGCGAGCCGTTCGACCCGGCGTGCCACGAGGCGATCGTGCACCGTACGACGCCGGGCGCGCGGCGGCTGGTCTGCGCGGAGATCCTCCGCCCCGGCTACCGCCTCGGCGACCGCCTCCTACGCCCCGCCCACGTCACGGTGACCGGGCCACCGTGACGCCGTTGGGCGGGCGGGGGGCGAACCAGGCAACGGCGACCGGGGCCGCGGTGACCCCGAGGCGGGGCGAGGGTACCGGACCGGGTGACGGCGACCGGGCCGCGGTGACCCCGAGATGGGGAGGAGGGTACCGAGCCGGGTGACGGCGACCGGGCCGCCGGTGACCCGGGGATGGGGGCGGCCCGCACGCGGGGGCGGCCGGGCCGCGGTGACCGCGTTGGGCGGGGGCGGGTACCGAACGGTTGACGGTGACCGGACCGCCGCGACTCCGAGGGCGGGGGCCGCCCGAGCGCGGGGGCGTGCAGGCGGGGCGGGCGGTTCGGAGGTGGGGCGGGCGGTTCGGAGGTGGGGCGGGGCGGTGCCCGAGGCGGGACGGGAGTCGGAGGCGGAGTGGTGATCCGGAAGCGGGTGGGCGACCCGGCTGACGGGTGACAGCGGGCCCGCCGTGTCCACCCGGGGCGACCCCCGCTCGGCCGGCGGGACACTGCGCCGCCGCGTTCTGCGAGTGCGGACCCGGTCCGGCCAGTGACCGTGGTGCCACCGTGACCGCCAGCCCGCGAGACCGGCCCGGCTGACGGACCACCCCAGACCCGCCTCATCCGCCGCCCACGCCCCCGGCACGGCCGACGGCACACGGGGCGACCGTAGCCACCCGAGGACGAACCCGCCGTAGCCCGCCCGGCCGACGGGACGCTGAACGCCACATGCCGCCCGCGCCGACCCGTCCGGCCAGTGACCGTGGTGCCACCGTGGCCGCCAGCCCACGAGACCGGCCCGGCTCACGGACCACCCCAGACCCGCCTCATCCGCCGCCCCGGCCCCGGCACGGCCGCCGCCGGGCCGGAAACCCGTGTCCATCTCGTGGACGGACCATAGCCACCCGGCGGAACGCGGTGCTACAAATGCCGCATGTCGGACGCATCAGTCCGATTCAGGCGCTTCTCGTGGCGCACTGTGATCGGCAAGAGCCCCCGCAGCGTCGCCGGACAGGTCTTCCTGCTCCAGGTGGCGCTGGTGATGCTGCTCGTGCTCTGCGCCGTCGTCGCCCTCGTGCTCCAGTCGAAACGGGACACCGACACGGAGGCAAGGCGTCGGTCCATAGCCGTCGCGCAGACCTTCGCCCACGCCCCGGGCCTGCTGCGCTCCCTGAAGGGCCCCGACCCGTCCCATGTCCTCCAGCCGCTGACCGAGGCGGGACGCAGATCGGCCGGGGTGGACTTCATCGTCGTCATGGACACCCACGGCAACCGCTACACCCACCCCATACCCAGCCGGATCGGCGGGCGGTTCGTCGGCACCATAGGGCCGTCGCTGGCCGGGAAGGTCTACACCGAGAGCGTCCAGGGCCCGCTGGGCCACGAGGTCCAGGCCACCGTGCCCGTGGACGACACCCACGGCAAGGTGGTCGCCCTCGTCTCCGCCGGACTGAAGGTCAAGCACGTCACCGGCGAGCTGCACCGGCAGCTGCCGATCATCCTCGCCGCCGGGGGCGGCGCGCTCGTGGTGTCGACCGGCGGCACGGCCCTGGTCGGCCGCAGGCTGCGGCGGCAGACCCGCGGCCTGGGCCCGGACGAGATGACCCGCATGTACGAGCACCACGACGCGGTCCTGCACTCGGTGCGCGAGGGCGTCCTCATCATCGGTGCCGACGGCCGGCTGCTGCTCGCCAACGACGAGGCCCGGCGCCTGCTGGAACTGCCCTCCGACGCCGAGGGCCGCACGGTGCGGGAGCTGCCGGAACTCGACCCGGCGACGGTGGAGCTGCTCGCCTCCGGGCGCGAGGCCAGCGACGAGGTGCACTTCGCCAAGGGGCGTCTGCTGGCGGTCAACCAGCGGCCCACGCAGTACGCGGGCGGCCCCCGGGGCACCGTCGTGACGCTCCGCGACTCCACCGAGCTCCAGGCGGTGTCCGGCCGGGCCGAGGCCGCCCGCGAGCGGCTGGAGCTGCTGTACGACGCGGGGCTGTGCATCGGCAGCACCCTGGACGTGGTCCGCACGGCCGACGAACTGGCGCGGGTCGCCGTCCCCCGGTTCGCCGACTTCGTCACCGTCGACCTGGCCGACGCCGTCCTGCACGGCGAGGAACCGGCGCCGACGGCGCACGACATCCGCCGCGTCGCCGTGAGCGGCATCCAGGACGACCACCCCCTCTACGAGCTGGGCCGGCTGATCGACTTCCTGCCCTCCACCCCGCAGGCGCGCGGCTACGGCGCCGGACGCTCCGAGCTGGTGACCGACCTGACCAGGGCCGAGGGCTGGAGGGCGCAGGACCCCGAGCGGAGCCGGCAGATCCTGGACTACGGCATCCATTCGCTCATCGCCGCTCCCATCCGGGCGCGCGGTGTCGTCCTGGGCATGGCCACCTTCTGGCGGTCCAAGCGGGAGCCCTTCGACGCGGAGGAGCTGACCTTGGCGGAGGAGCTGGTGGCCCGGGCCGCGGTCAGCATCGACAACGCCCGCCGGTACACCCGCGAGCACGCCCTCGCGGTCACCCTCCAGCGCAGTCTGCTGCCCCGGGCCCTGCCCGAGCAGAGCGCCCTCGACGTCGGCTACCGCTATCTGCCGGCGCAGTCCGGGGTGAGCGGGGACTGGTTCGACGTGATCCCGCTGTCGGGCAGCCGCGTGGCGCTGGCCGTCGGTGACGTGGTGGGGCACGGTCTGCACGCCGCCGCGACGATGGGCCGGCTGCGGACGGCGGTGCACAACTTCTCGACGCTCGACCTGCCGCCCGACGAGCTGCTCCAGCACGTGGACGACCTGGTCGGCCGCCTCGACCAGGACGAGCCCTGCCCGGAGAAGTCCGGCGAGATCGTCGGCGCCACCTGCCTGTACGCGATCTACGACCCGGTGACGCGCCGCTGTGTGATGGCCCGGGCCGGACATCTCGCGCCCGCGCTGGTCCGTCCCGACGGCAGTGTCACCTACCCCGATGTGCCGGCCGGGCCCCCGCTGGGCCTGGGCGGTCTGCCGTTCCAGACGGCCGAGCTGGAGCTGCCCGAGGGCAGCCAGCTCGTCCTGTACACCGACGGTCTGATCGAGGACCGCAGGCGCGACCTGGACGAGGGCATGGAGCTGCTGCGCCGGGCGCTGGCGGGTCACCCCGGCCGGTCGCCGGAGGAGAGCTGCCAGGCGGTGCTGGAGCGCCTGCTGCCCGAGCGTCCCGGTGACGACGTCGCCCTGCTCGTCGCGCGCACCCGGGCCCTGCCGGCCGACCGGGTCGCCGACTGGGACGTGCCGCGCGACCCGGCCGCCGTGTCGGCGATGCGCGGGGCGGTCTCGGCCAAGCTGGCCGAGTGGGGTCTGTCCGAGCTGGACTTCGGGACGGAGCTGGTGCTGAGCGAGCTGATCACCAACGCCATCCGGTACGGCTCCGACCCGATCCATGTGCGGCTCATCCATGACCGCACGCTGATCTGCGAGGTGGCCGACGGCAGCAGCACCTCACCGCATCTGCGGTACGCGGCGACGACCGACGAGGGCGGCCGGGGTCTGTTCCTGGTCTCCCAGCTGGCCGAGCGCTGGGGCACCCGCTACACGCCCCAGGGCAAGGTCATCTGGGCGGAGCTGACGGCTCCGGACCTCACGCGGCTGATCGGGGACTTCACGGACCTGGAGGATCTCGGGGATCTCGGGGACCTCGGGGATCTCGGGGGCTGACGGTTCAGCCCGAGCCCTGCCCCTCGACGATGCCCGCACGGGCGCGGGAGGCGCCCCGGCCGGCGCGCCGGTACGGCCACGGGGACGGCCACGGGTACGGCGAAGGGCCGTACCCCCGGTGCCGGGGATACGGCCCTGAACGGCCGGGGCCGTTACCGCTTACTTGCGGATCAGGCTGCGCAGCACGTACTGCATGATGCCGCCGTTGCGGTAGTAGTCGGCCTCACCGGGGGTGTCGATGCGGACGACCGCGTCGAACTCGACACCGGTGTCGGTGGTGACCTTGACCGTGCGCGGCGTACGGCCCTCGTTCAGCTCGGTGACGCCGGAGAACGAGAAGGTCTCCTCACCGGTCAGGCCGAGGGACTGGGCCGAGGCGCCCTCCGGGAACTGGAGCGGGAGCACGCCCATGCCGATGAGGTTGGAGCGGTGGATGCGCTCGTAGGACTCGGCGATGACGGCCTTGACGCCGAGCAGCGCGGTGCCCTTGGCCGCCCAGTCGCGGGACGAGCCGGAGCCGTACTCCTTGCCGGCCAGGACGACCAGCGGGATGCCGGCGGCCTGGTAGTTCTGCGAGGCGTCGTAGATGAAGGAGACCGGGGCGCCGTCCTGCGTGAAGTCGCGGGTGTAGCCGCCCTCGGTGCCCGGCGCGATCTGGTTGCGCAGGCGGATGTTGGCGAACGTACCGCGGATCATGACCTCGTGGTTGCCGCGGCGGGAGCCGTAGCTGTTGAAGTCGCGGCGCTCGACGCCGTGCTCCGTGAGGTACTTGCCGGCCGGGGTGTCGGCCTTGATGGCACCGGCCGGGGAGATGTGGTCGGTGGTGACCGAGTCGCCCAGCTTGGCGAGGACGCGGGCGCCGGAGATGTCCTCGACCGGGGCCGGCTCCATGCCCATGCCCTCGAAGTACGGGGGCTTGCGGACGTAGGTGGACTGCGGGTCCCACTCGAAGGTGTTGCCCGTGGGGACCGGCAGCGACTGCCACTGGGCGTCGCCGGCGAAGACGTCCGCGTAGGACTTGGCGAACATGTCCTCGCCGATGGCGTTGGCGACGACGTCGTTGACCTCGGCCTCGGTCGGCCAGATGTCCTTCAGGTAGACCGGGTTGCCGTCCTGGTCGGTGCCGAGGGCGTCCCGGGTGATGTCCACCTTCATGGAGCCCGCGATGGCGTACGCGACGACCAGCGGCGGGGACGCCAGGTAGTTCATCTTGACGTCGGGGTTGATGCGGCCCTCGAAGTTCCGGTTGCCGGAGAGGACCGAGGTGACCGCGAGGTCGTGGTCGTTGACGGCCTTGGAGACCTCCTCCGGCAGCGGGCCGGAGTTGCCGATGCAGGTGGTGCAGCCGTAGCCGACGAGGTTGAAGCCCAGCTTGTCCAGGTACGGCGTGAGGCCGGCCTTCTCGAAGTAGTCGGTGACGACCTTCGAACCCGGGGCGAGGGTGGACTTGACCCACGGCTTGCGGGTGAGGCCCTTCTCGACCGCCTTCTTGGCGACCAGGGCGGCGCCGATCATGACGTACGGGTTGGAGGTGTTGGTGCAGGAGGTGATGGCCGCGACCGTCACCGCACCGTGGTCCAGCTCGTAGGTGGTGCCGTCGGGGGCGGTCACCGGGACCGGGTTGCTCGGCGCGCCGTTCGGGGCGACGGCCGGGGCGTCGGAGGCCGGGAAGGACTCCTGGCCCGCCTCGTCCACGCTGTCCACGTAGTTGCGGACGTCCTGCTTGAACTGCTCGGCGGCGTTCGCGAGGACGATGCGGTCCTGCGGGCGCTTCGGGCCGGCGATGGACGGGACGACGGTGGAGAGGTCCAGCTCCAGCTTCTCGGAGAAGTCGGGCTCGGCGGCCGGGTCCAGCCAGAGGCCCTGCTCCTTGGCGTAGGCCTCCACCAGGGCGACCTGCTGGGCGGAGCGGCCGGTCAGGCGCAGGTAGTTCAGGGTCTCGTCGTCGATCGGGAAGATCGCGGCGGTGGAGCCGAACTCCGGCGACATGTTGCCGATGGTGGCGCGGTTGGCGAGCGAGGTGGCGGCGACGCCCTCGCCGTAGAACTCGACGAACTTGCCGACGACGCCGTGCTTGCGCAGCATCTCGGTGATGGTGAGCACGAGGTCGGTGGCGGTGGTGCCGGGCTGGAGCTCACCGGTGAGCTTGAAGCCGACGACGCGCGGGATCAGCATGGAGACCGGCTGGCCGAGCATGGCGGCCTCGGCCTCGATGCCGCCGACGCCCCAGCCGAGGACGCCGAGGCCGTTGACCATGGTGGTGTGCGAGTCGGTGCCGACCAGGGTGTCCGGGTAGGCCTTGCCGTCGCGGACCATCACGACACGGGCCAGGTGCTCGATGTTCACCTGGTGGACGATGCCGGTGCCCGGCGGGACGACCTTGAACTCGTCGAAGGCGGTCTGGCCCCAGCGCAGGAACTGGTAGCGCTCCTTGTTGCGGCCGTACTCCAGCTCGACGTTCTGCTTGAAGGCGTCGTTCGTGCCGAACTTGTCGGCGATGACGGAGTGGTCGATGACCAGCTCGGCCGGCGCCAGCGGGTTGATCTTGGCCGGGTCGCCGCCCAGCTCCTTCACGGCCTCACGCATCGTGGCGAGGTCCACGACACAGGGCACGCCGGTGAAGTCCTGCATGATCACGCGGGCCGGCGTGAACTGGATCTCCTGGGAGGGCTGGGCCTGGGAGTCCCAGGTGCCGAGGGCGCGGATGTGGTCGGCGGTGATGTTCGCGCCGTCCTCCGTGCGGAGCAGGTTCTCCAGCAGGACCTTGAGGCTGTACGGAAGGCGGGCCGAGCCCTCCACCTTGTCCAGCCGGAAGATCTCGTACGACTCGTCGCCCACCTGCAGCGTGCTGCGGGCGTCGAAGCTGTTCGCCGACACGACAGTCTCCTTCATTGATGTGCGCGTACCACCGTCAATCGTGCCGCCACGCCGACTTGGCCGAACCAGTAAGGTCAGGCTAAGTTAGGCATGCCTTACCGGAGTGGCGGCTACGGTGCGCCTCGGCAGATATCTCGATGTCGAGATAACTCTAGTACATGGGCGCGGCCCGGTCATGCCCGACCCGACCCCGGGGCGCCGCTACGTCACCCGCCGCAGCACGGTCGCGGCCGCTCCCGGCCGGCGAGTCCCCGTCGACCGAGGCGCACACCCGCCGCGCATGGCTCACGCCGAACCCACATCCGGGCGACATCGATGGATTTGTCACGATCTTTACGGGTACACAGCATGCGTTCGGCCCACCGGTCCTGACAGCCCGTCACCGGTGTCACCCGAATGGACCCCCTGACGGGCGTCATCTCATATCTGAGATAGCCTCAACCTCATGTCAGACGACTACCTCGTACGCATCGGCAAGCTCATCCGTGACGCCCGGCAACACCGGGGCTGGACACAGACGCAGCTCGCGGAGGCGCTCGGAACCAGCCAGAGCGCCGTCAACCGCATCGAGCGCGGCAACCAGAACATCAGCCTTGAGATGATCGCCCGAATCGGTGAAGCCCTGGACAGCGAGATCGTGTCGCTGGGCTACGCGGGTCCGATGCATCTGCGCGTGGTCGGCGGTCGCCGTCTGTCCGGCGCCATCGACGTCAAGACCAGCAAGAACGCGTGCGTGGCGCTGCTGTGCGCCTCGCTGCTGAACAAGGGGCGCACGGTGCTGCGCCGGGTGGCCCGGATCGAGGAGGTGTACCGCCTGCTGGAGGTGCTCAACTCCATCGGCGTGCGCACCCGCTGGATCAACGACGGCGTCGACCTCGAACTCGTCCCGCCCGCCGAGCTGGAGATGGACGCGATCGACGCGGAGGCCGCCGTCCGCACCCGCTCGATCATCATGTTCCTGGGCCCGCTGCTGCACCGCATGGACGGCTTCAAGCTGCCGTACGCCGGCGGCTGCGACCTGGGTACGCGGACCATCGAGCCGCACATGATCGCGCTGCGCCGGTTCGGCCTGGACATCGCGGCCACCGAGGGCCAGTACCACGCCCGGGTGGACCGCTCCGTCCGTCCCGCCCGGCCGATCGTGCTGACCGAGCGCGGCGACACCGTGACCGAGAACGCGCTGCTGGCCGCCGCCCGGCACGACGGCGTCACGGTCATCCGCAACGCCTCCTCCAACTACATGGTCCAGGACCTGTGCTTCTTCCTGGAGGCGCTGGGCGTCAAGGTGGAGGGCATCGGCACCACCACGCTCACCGTGCACGGTGTGCCGAACATCGACGTGGACGTCGACTACTCCCCCTCCGAGGACCCGGTCGAGGCGATGAGCCTGCTGGCCGCCGCCGTGGTCACCGAGTCGGAGCTGACGGTGCGCCGGGTGCCCATCGAGTTCCTGGAGATCGAGCTGGCGGTCCTGGAGGAGATGGGCCTCGACCACGACCGGTCGCCGGAGTACTCCGCGGACAACGGCCGCACCCGCCTGGTCGACCTCACGGTCCGCCCCTCCAAGCTGGAGGCGCCGATCGACAAGATCCACCCGATGCCGTTCCCCGGCCTGAACATCGACAACGTCCCGTTCTTCGCGGCCATCGCCGCGTCGGCGCAGGGTAAGACCCTCATCCACGACTGGGTGTACGACAACCGGGCGATCTACCTGACCGACCTCAACCGCCTCGGCGGACGGCTCCAGCTGCTGGACCCGCACCGGGTGCTCGTCGAGGGCCCGACCCGCTGGCGCGCCGCCGAGATGATGTGCCCGCCGGCCCTGCGCCCCGCGGTGGTCGTACTGCTGGCGATGATGGCGGCCGAGGGCACGTCGGTGCTGCGCAACGTGTACGTCATCAACCGCGGCTACGAGGACCTGGCCGAGCGCCTGAACTCGGTCGGGGCGCAGATCGAGATCTTCCGGGACATCTGAAATCCTTCAGGAAAGACGCCGTCACACCCCTTCTGAGCTGCGCGAACGCAGGGAAAGAGGGGGCGTGGCGGCGCCTCCGGGACTTTGCTCAGGTGTTACAGCGACCCTCCGCGTGCGCGCCGTATCCGGTCACGCCAGGACCGCATCGACACCGGCACCGTGAGCCACATGAACAGCCCGATCTCCACCCCACAGGTGCACGTCCCCGGCGCCGGGGCCGAAACCGTCCGCCCCCGCCACGAGTTCGCGATGGCCTTCACCTCCTCCCCGCCGGCGACGCGGTGGACGGTCGCCCCGCGCGAGGGCGCGCCGGGCACGACGGTCTGGGCGGAACTCGACCTCGCGTCAGACGCGCGGGACTCGGCCATGGGCCACCAGGTTCACGCCAACGGCCTTGCAGGCCAGGCGCATTGGCCCGTCGCTGTCAGTGGCGGGCGCTAGTGTCGTTCGCCCGGCAAGGAGCGGCTGAACCCACGGGGAGCACGAGAACGCCATGCACGACAACCACACCGGATACCAGATCTCCGTCGTCGACGAGGACCCGCTGCGCGCCCGCAAGGACGCACGCGAACTGCTCGCCGCGCTCGCCGAGGCGGATTCCACCGCCAGGCTGGACCTGCCCGCGCCCGGAAGCCTGGCGGGATCCTTCGACAAGGGCGGCCCGTCCACCGAGACCGTCGGGCTGCTGCTGAACGCCGGGTCGTTCGTCGCCGCCCTCGTGCAGGTGTGGCTGGCGCGGATCCCGCAGCGCACCATCGTGGTCAAGCGGCCCGACGGGGCGGTCCTGCACATCACCGGCAAGGAGGCCCGCGAGGACGACACGCTGATCGAGCGGTTCCTCGCGGACGACGGCGGCGACGGCACGACGGCGGGCTGAGCGCCGATGACCGACAACGACCGCCACGCGTTGCTCGTCGGTGTCTCCACGTACGACAGCGAGGCGTACCAGAACCTCTCGGCCGTACGGGCCGACCTGCACTACATGCGGGCGGTGCTGGAGAACACCGAGATCGGGATGTACAACGAGTGCGCCGTGGCCGCCGAGCCGACGCGCGCGGAGATGCTGCACGCCGTCGAGACGTTCCTGGAGGCACGGCAGCCCAGTGAGACCGCGCTGCTCTACTTCAGCGGGCACGGGGAGTACTGCGAGCAGGACGGCCAGCTGTACTTCCTCACCCGGGACACCGATCCCGCCGACCTGCCGGGCACGGCCGTGCCGGCGGAGTTCCTGGAGCGGATGCTCCAGTCCTGCCGGGCCGCCTCCAAACTGGTCCTGCTGGACTGCTGCTCCAGCGGTTCCGTCGTCCAGGGCTGGACCGCCAAGGGGCCGTCGGGGGAACCGGACCGGCCCACGGCGAGCACCCTGCTGAAGCCGACCGGCGTGTACTTCATCACCGCCTCCGACGCCCTCCAGGCGGCCTCCGCGATGGCGCCGCCGGGGTCGAGTCTGGGCACCTCCCGGTTCACCGGGGAGATCGTCGAGGGGCTGCGCAACGGCCGGATCAAGGACGGCGGCTGGATCACCCCGGACGACCTCTTCGACTACCTGACCGCCCAGATGACCCGCGACGGCGTCCCGGAGGAGCAGCGGCCCACCAAGTCCACGATCAGGGCCACCCGCAGCCTCCCCTTCGCCCGGTCGGTGGCACGGCCCGTACACCTTCCCGCGCTGCCCCACGACGCCACCGAAGCCGCCCGGCGCTCCCCCGCGCTGCTGAAGGCCCGGGCGCTGGCCGAGGCGGACGAGCGGGACGGTGTCGACCCGCAGCGGCTGCTGCGGTACTACGCGGACTGCCTCACCGCGCAGGCGGCGGCCGGAATGCGGCCCGACCGGGACTCCGGCAGGAACACGAAGTACTTCCTGCTCGCCCAGGGCGAGGAGACCATCCAGTCGGGCCGCGGACCGCACATCGTCGCGCCCGCAGCACTGCCCAGGCCCCAGGACGGGCGGTCCGGCTCGGGCAGCGAGACGGGGACGCGGCAGGAGTACTGGTACGGGTATCCGGCGATCACACTTCCCGCGCGGGACGGCGGCCGGGGACGGCGCGCGACGGTCGAGCTGGCGCCGCTGCTCATCCAGCAGATGGAACTGGCGCCGGACGAGAACGGCCGGGACGTGCTCCGGCCCAACGGCGTGCCGTCCCTGCACAGCGGCGTCGTCTCCGAACTCCTCGACGCGGGCGACGCCGCCGACCTGGTCGCCCGCTGGCAGCCGGCCTGGCAGGAAGGCAACGACGCCCAGATGCTCCGCGCCGTGCGGGAGCTGCTGGACGTGCTGGACCTGCCGGAACTCGAACCGCTGGACCCGTCCGCGCTCAGCGACCGCACGGTCATGCAGGCACTGCGGCCCGGCGCGCACAACGCGGCCGTGCTGCTGGTGCCCTCGGGTGCGGAGGCCATGGCCACCCAGGCGCTGGTGGACAACCTGCTGCAGATCTCCACCCGGACCGCGCAGATCCCGGGCACCGCCCTGGACGCGCTGCTCGTCGGCGGAGCCCGGCAGGCGCCGGCCACGACGGCGGCCTCGGCGAACGTGGTGACTCCCGTCGCTCCGGGACCGTGCAACGAGAGCCAGGAACAGGTGATCTCCTCGGCGATGACCCAGCCGCTGACGGTGGCGACGGGGCCGCCCGGCACGGGTAAGAGCGAGGTCGTCACGGCGGTCGTCACCACCTGCGTCGCCGCGGGACAGTCGGTGCTGGTCGCCTCCACGAACAACGAGGCCGTGAACGTCGTCGCCGAGCGCTGCGACGACATCGCGCCCGGCCTGCTGATGCGGACGGGCAATGCGGAGGCGCTGGAGCGGGAGGCGGCCAAACTTCAACGGCTGCTCGCCGCACCGGTCGCGGCGCCGCGACGCGGATCGGCCACCATCGGCGGCGAGTTGCGCAACACGCGGGGTACGGCGGACCGGCTGCGGGCACAGGCGGCACACCGTGTCGGTGAGGAGACGCGGCTGCTGGAACTGCTCCGCGACCGGGAGGAGCGGGCGGCCGGACTGAAGCTGGCCCTGCCCCTCCTCGAAGGAGCCTGGGCGACGGACGCGGACGGCCCGGCAGCGCTGGGCCGGTGGGCGGACCGGGCACGGAAGACAGCCGGGGCCCGCTGGTGGCAGCTGGGGGCATGGCGGCGTGGGCGCGCGCTCGCCGCACTGGTCTCGGCGGGGGCGGAGCAGCCCGAGGAGGTCGGAGCGGCGTGGCCCCAGTGGACGACGGGACGACCGGTGCCGCCCGAGTTGCTGGAGTCCCTGGCCGGGATCGTGACCGTGGAGCGGGAGGTGCGCGAACTCGTCCGCGGGCAGAAGGACTGGGACGAGGAAGACCTCAAGGCGTCCCGGCTGGCGACGGCGGAGGGACTGTCCGGCCTGGCGGCGGAACTGTCCCGCGCCTTGTCCGCCGAGGCCCTCGACCGGGCCACCGGGCTCATGAACCAGCGGCTGCAGGCCCTGCGCCGCCGCTCCGGCTACCAGCGCAGCCAGAAGAACCTGATGACGCACATCAAGGGATGGGCCGTCAGCACCCACTCGGTGCGGCAGCTCGAACTCGCCCCGAAGCTGTTCGACCTCGTCGTCATCGACGAGGCCAGCCAGTGCTCCATCCCGTCGGTGCTGCCGCTGCTGTTCCGGGCCCGCCGGGCACTGATCATCGGTGACCCCATGCAGCTCGGGCACATCCCCGGAGTGTCACCCCAGCAGGAGCGGCAGGCACGGACGCGAGCCGGGCTGAGCGCCGCGCAGCTGGAGCACCAGCGCCTCGCCTACCACGTGTACTCCTCGTACCACGCCGCCGAACAGCACGGCGACGGCGCGCTGCTCCTCGACGAGCACTACCGCTGCCACCCGCGGATCGCGGACGTCGTCAACGGCCACTGCTACGGCGGCCGATTGCGGGTGCTGACCGACGTGCGGCGGCAGGTACCGGCGCACGACCCGGTGGGAGCGGCCGACCCCGCGCCGGTGCTCGGCTGGGTCGACGTACCGTCCGGGGCATCGGCGCGCGGCGGCGACGGGCGGTCCTGGCGGAACGCGGCGGAGGCGGAGACCGTGCGGCACGTGGTCGACGGACTGCTGGCGGGACTCCCGCCGGACGCGACGGTGGGGGTGGTCACGCCGTTCCGGGCGCAGAAGGAGACACTGGCCCGGATGTGGCGGGACGACGACCGGGTCCGGGTCGGCACCGTCCACACGTTCCAGGGCGGACAGCGTGACGTGATGGTGCTCAGCCCCGTGGCGGCGCCCAACACTCCGCCCCGGACCACGCACTGGGTCGCGAGCCAGGTCAACCTGTGGAACGTGGCGGTCACCCGGGCCAGGTCGCAACTGGTCACCGTGGGCGGACACGCCTTCTGGCAGGAGCAGAGCGGCCTGCCGGCGGTCCTCGCCGCACGCTCGGCACCGCTGGGGGCGGGCGACGACGGCACGAGGGCCGAGGCCGGCACGCCCGGCCCGGTGACCGAGGCCCGCGAAGACCTCGCGGACCGCCTGCAGCGTTACCTCGCCGGACACGGCATCACCGACCTGGAGCGGGCCGTGCTGGTCGGCGGACACCTGGTGGACCTGCTGTTCACCGACGCCGGCGAGAACACGGCGGTGCTGATCGACCCGGGCCCGAGGCCCGGCGAAGATCCCGCGCGGCACCTTCGGCTCACCCACGCGCGGGGCGACCTGCTCACCGGGCTGCCCTCCGGGGGCCACGGGGCCAAGCCCGGCCCGGTGAGCCGGACGGTGCGGGTGCCCGCTTGGCGGATCCTGGCGGGCGAGACCGCACTGGCGCCGCTGTTCGGCTGAACCGTGGGCGGGACGGCCGGGCTCGGGCGTCCCGCTCAGCCGCCGGGCAGGCTTCGTACGACGTATGTCATGTGCTGGAGGTTGCCCGCCCGCAGCCACTCCGTGGGCCCGCCCGTACCCGCGCTGTCCGAGAGCGGGCCGTTCGCACAGTCGCTCAGCCATTCCTCGCCCTGTCCGGCCCGCGCTCCCCGGAACTCGGGCAGTTCGGTGATCAGGCGGGCCGCAGCGCGGTTGACGGCGATCCGGTCGCGCCCCCGGGTCATCGTCCTGACGAGGACGTACGAGCTGCCGGTGGTGTAGCGGAGCACACCCCAGGGCGGGCCGCCCTTCCTCCCGGGTGCCGGGGCCTGCGCAAGGGCACTCGGAGGCTGCACCCCGTAGTCGCCGTAACCGAGCGGCGGAGCATAGGCCCTGCCCGTGGCACGCACCTCGTGCCACATGCGCCACTCCGCCCGCGACTCCTCGTACGCCCCTTCCACCAGCATGTCCGCGGTGGCCCGGGGGAAGCCTCCCCCGAGCAGAGTGGTGGTCCGCCATTCCGCCAAGGGCACCAGCGCGTCGAGCGCTCGCAGCGCCTCCTTGCCCGCGCCGGGCCGGTCGTCGAGGACCGCGCCCATGTCGAGCAGCAGATCCACCGGCACCTCCGGGCCGGTCCGGGCCAGCAGCCCCCGGACCTCCTCCCCGAGGCGACCGTCCCACTCCCCCGTGACCCGCACCCGGACACCCAGTCCGCGCGGGCAGTGCCGGGCCGTCTCCACGGCCGCCGCCTGCTGCGCCTCGGTCCTCTCCGGCCCGGTGACCGGCCGCAGCCGTCCCAACTCGCAATAGACGAGCAGCGCTTCGGCGAGGGCGGCGGTCTGGGCGTCCTCGCCGAAGGGAGCGTCGATCCATCCGCCGTGTCGGCTCACGGCACTCACCGGATCGACGTACGTGCCGACCACCGTGGCCAGCGTCTCCGGGGCCACCCCGGGCAACGGAGGGAGGTTCCACAGCGGCCTGATCGCGGCCCTGACTTCCGGCCAGAGGCGCCGGAAGGCCCCGGCCGCGTGCGGCTTCGTCGGCAGAACGGGAACATAGAGCGGTCCGGACATCGCGGCTCCCCCTCGACACCGTCCGTGCGCATCCCTTCACGTCAGGGTCCTTTCATCGCGGAGCACCTGAAAAGAGGGCGATTCCAGCCCGCATGGCCGATGTGGGCGAGTGCCAGGTCTCGGCCTTGGCCTTGCCCGTTCCAGAGCTTGAAGGGTGGTCGGCCGTGAGCAAGGGGAGTTCCCTGGGGCTTTCCGGGGTGGCGTTGGCAGGGGGCGCCTGTGGGACTTCTCCGAGGATTTCGTCTGAGACCGAAGGCTTCCGGTCGCCGCGCGATTCCACATGGTGCGTCCCCGGGACGTTCCCCGGCCTCGATGTCGTCGACGCGCGCGAGCTGGGCGATGGGGATGCCCGGCACCGGGGGGTAGCAGGCCCATTCGCGTTCGCTGGTCATGACGACGTCGAGGTCGAAGGCGCGCAGCAGCCCGAGGCGCTCGGCGCGGGAGTCGTCGTCGACGCCGGCGAGCGCCTCGTCGAGGATGACCAGGCGTGGGGCGTGCGCGCCGCCCGCGCTCGCGTAGTGGGAGGACGCTGCGGCGAACAGGGGCACGGACGCGGCCAGTACCCGCTCCTCGCCCGAGGCGGGCCCGGTGGCCGACACCCACTTACGCGAGCTCGCCGTCGCCGTCCTCGCCCGTCACGGCGACGGTCCCGCGCTCGGGGTCGACGCCGGTGACGCGCGCCAGACGCAGCCGTACCCCGGTGCCGGCGAACACGTCGGACAGCCTGCGGGACGTGAGGTCCCGGCCGATCGCGAGCTGGTGGAGCCGCATCCGCTCGACGAAGTCCGGCCCGGCGTTGACGACGGTGATCCCGGTGTCGGCGGGGGAAAGCCGGCGGGCCGGGTTCCCGGCGGCGAGGGCCCCGGCATATCCGGCGCCGAGTACGACGATGCGGTGCTTCATGGCGTTGCTCCTGTCTCGTTCGCGTGCCCCTTGAACGAGACCGCGTCCCTCTTTCTGACAGGAGCCGCGTGTGACGCGGGTCACCGCCGCGGGACAGCCCTCGGCGGCGCTCCGGAGGGTGGCTGGATCGGCCGGGGCGCCGCCGTTCGGGTGAGGTGTGACGGGGGCCGCGCCGCACGGAAACCAAGGAATACGGACGCATCCGCGCTTCGGGGCGGAGGGAATGGAACGGTGCGAAGTGGCAGCCTGCTGTGCACCTCGCCAAACTGAAACCGGTGGTTCCTGATCAGGAGCCATCCGGCCGGCCATTGGCGATCCATACGTCCTCAGGAGATGTAATGGTGGAGCAGTCCTCCGAGGTCCCCATATCCCGGCCCGACGATCCTGCCGTCACCCTGAGCGACATCGGGTCCGACAGGGTGCGGACCGAGCGGAAACTCGCGGAAACACTGGCCGAGGTCACCGGCTGCGACGACGTTCCGGCCGAAAGTAACTTCTTCAACGACCTTGGTGCGAATTCCCTGGTGATGGCCCAGTTCTGCGCGCGGCTGCGGAAAATACCGGATCTTCCCTCGCCGTCCATGCGGGACATCTACCGGCACCCCACGATTCGGAGCCTGACGGCGGCCCTCGTACAGACCGCTCCCGCCGACACGGCCGCGCCCTCGCCGGAACCCACGCGGTCCCCCGCTCCGGTGACGCGCACGAACCCCGCCCACCATCTGCTGTGCGGGACGGCTCAGCTGCTGATCTTCCTGGTGTATTCCCTGGTCTGGGGATTCGTCACCGCCCGGGGGTACGAGTGGATCGCCGCCGGTTCCGGATTCGTCGGCATCTATGTGCGGGCGCTGCTTTTCGGCAGCATAGGTTTCCTCGTCCTGTGCATATTTCCGGTCATCGCGAAATGGCTGCTCGTCGGCCGCTGGAAACCGGATGAGTTCCCGCTCTGGGGGCCGGCGTATCTGCGCTTCTGGTTCGTGAAGGTGCTGCTGCACGCGAATCCGATGGTGTTCTTCGTCGGGACCCCCCTGTACGTGCTGTACCTGCGGGCGCTGGGCGCGCGGATCGGCAAGGGCGTCACGATCCTCTCCCGCTCCGTCCCGGTCTGCACCGACCTGCTGACGGTCGGCGCCGGGACGGTGATCCGCAAGGACGCGTTCTTCCTCTGCTACCGGGCGCACGCCGGGCGGCTCCAGACCGGCCGGGTCACGCTGGGCCGGGACGTGTACGTCGGCGAGAAGACCGTCCTGGACATCGACACCTCGCTGGGCGACGGCGCGCAACTGGGCCACTCCTCCGCGCTGCACAGCGGCCAGGCGGTGCCGGACGGCGAGCACTGGCACGGCTCCCCGGCGGAGCCCACCCAGGTCGACTACCTGCGGGTCCCGTCGGCCAGGTGCGGCACCGCGCGCCGGTTCTGGTTCGGTGGAGTCACGCTGGCGCAGACGATCTTCCTGTACCTGCCGCTCACCCTCGGCGGCGTGTACATGCTGTTCACCGAGGTCCCGGCGATCGGCAAGCGGCTCGACCCGCAGACGGCGGTGCTGACCCGGCCGGAACTGATCCCGGACGCGCTCGGCGTCTCGCTGGCCCTGTTCTCCGGCTTCCTCGTCCTGGGCCTCGTCGCCCTGTACACCGTTCCCCGTCTGCTGGGTCTGTTCGTCAAACCCGACCGGGTGTATCCGCTCTACGGATTCCACTACACCCTGCACCGGACGGCGGCGCGCATGACGAACATCAAGTTCTTCGCCTGGTTCTTCGGTGACAGTTCGTACATCGTGCATTATCTGCGCGGGCTCGGCTACGACCTGTCACGGGTGGAGCAGACCGGTTCCAATTTCGGCACCGAGATGCAGCACGAGACGCCTTTCATGGTCAGGGTCGGCAGCGGAACGATGGTGGCCGACGGGCTCTCGGTCATCAACGCCGACTATTCCAGCACGTCCTTCCGGGTGTCCCGGGTGGAGATCGGGCCGCGCAGTTTCCTGGGGAACAACATCGCCTATCCCGTGGGGGGCAGGACGGGTGAGAACTGCCTGCTCGCCACCAAGGTGATGATTCCTCTCGACGGCGAGGTACGGGAAGGCGTGGGACTGCTCGGTTCGCCGTGTTTCGAGATTCCCCGCTCGGTGGACCGGGACGCCCGGTTCGACCATCTGCGGGAAGGCGACGAACTGCGCCGCCAGCTCAGCGCGAAGAACCGCTACAACCTGCGCTCGATGGCCCTGATGTTGTGCATGCGCTGGTTCCTCGTCTTCGCGCTCACCCTGTTCGGGCTCATCTCCGTGGACCTGTACGGCGTGGTCGGGCACGTGGTGATCGCCCTGTATCTGGCCATCACGCTCGCGTTCTCCACCGGCTATTACATCCTCGTGGAGCGCTGCCTGCTGAGGTTCCGCGCGCTCACCCCCCAATTGTGTTCCATCTACCACCCGGTTTTCTGGTGGCACGAGCGCGTGTGGAAAATGCCGAGCCATTACCTCAACATCTTCAACGGGACTCCTTTCAAGGCCCTGGTCTGGCGACTGCTGGGAGTGCGCATCGGCCGCCGGGTGTTCGACGACGGCTGCTACATCACCGAACGCACCCTGGCCACCGTCGGCGACGAGTGCACCCTCAACGCCGGGAGCAAGATCCAGTGCCACTCCCAGGAGGACGGCACGTTCAAGTCCGACGGCACCACGCTCGGCGTCGGCTGCACGCTGGGCGTCGGCGCCCATGTGCACTACGGCGTGACCATGGGCGACGGCTCGGTGCTGGCAGCCGACTCCTTCCTCATGAAAGGCGAGGAAGTTCCCCCGAACGCTCAGTGGGGCGGCAACCCGGCCGTGGACATGCCCGGGGCCGGCGCCCGGCCCGGCGGCACGGTCCGGGCCCTGGAAGCGACCGACGCCCCCGCGTCCGTCACGAGGTGAGGAAGGCCATTCGATGGATACGCGCGTGGAAGCGGTGCGAGCGGACCGGGAGTTCTGGCGCCGTGTGCTGACCGCAGGCGGCAGCACCGCCGTGCCGCGGTGGGTCAGGGAGCCGGTGCCGGGAGCGTCGGAGCAGGAGACGCCGGTCCCGGACGACGTGGTGACCTCCGTGCGCGCACTGGTGCGGCGGTCGGGACTGCCGCTGAGCGCGCTGCTGCTGGCGGCGCACGCCAAGGTGCTGGCCGCGCTGTCCGGCGAGCGCGAGGTGGTCACGGGGTACGCCGCCGGAGTGCGCGGCGAGCCGCTGCCGTGCCGGCTGACCGTGCCCCCGGGCTCCTGGCGGGCCCTGGTGTCGGCCGCCGAGCGCGCCGAGGCGGAGGTGCTGGCGCACCGGGAGTTCCCGGTGCCGGAACTGCGGCGGGAACTGGGGGTCACCGAGCCGTCGTACGAGGTGGTGTTCGGCCCCATGGACGCCGAGGAGGACCACCACGACGACGGTGTGCTCCAGGTGCGCTGGTGCGACCTGGGCGGTCGGCTGAAGCTGCGCGTGCGGTACCGCACGGACGTGCTGGACGCGGAGAGCGCGGACCGTATCGGCGGCTACCACCTGAAGGCGCTGCGGCTGCTGGCGGCCGATCCGGACGCCGACCACACCCAGCAGAGCCTGCTGTCGGCCGTGGAGGTGCGGGAGCAGCTGGAAGGGCTGGCGGGGCCGCACCGGGCGCTGCCGGACGCACGCGCTCACGAGCTGTTCGAGCAGCGGGTGCGGGCGCACCCGCAGGCGGTGGCCGCGGTGCACGGCGAGCGGGAGTGGACGTACGGAGAGCTGAACGCGCGGGCCAACCGGCTGGCGCGGGCGCTGCTGGCCCGCGGGGTGGGCCGGGAGGACGTGGTCGCCGTCGTCACCGAGCGGAACCTCGACTGGCTGGCGGCGACGCTGGCGGTGTTCAAGGCGGGCGGGGCGTACCTGCCGATCGAGCCGCACTTCCCGGCCGGCCGTATCGCGGCGACGCTGTCGCGGGCGGGGTGCCGGCTGGTCCTCACCGAGTCCGGCAGCACCGGGACCCTCGACGAGGCGCTGGCCACCGTACCGGGCGCCGAGAAGCTGCCGGTGGAGACGGCGTACGCGGAACCGCACGCCGACGACGACCTCGGGGTGCGGGTCGACCCCGGCCAGCTCGCCTACATCTTCTTCACCTCCGGCTCCACCGGCGAGCCGAAGGGCGCGATGTGCGAGCACGCGGGCCTGCTCAACCACCTGTACGCCAAGATCGACGACCTGGGGATCGGCGAGGGGTCCGTGGTGGCGCAGACCGCCCCGCAGTGCTTCGACATCTCCCTGTGGCAGCTGGTGTCCGCGCTGCTGGTCGGCGGGCGGACCCTGCTGATCGGCCAGGACGTGGTCGTGGACGTGGAGCGGTTCGTCGACACGCTGGTGCGGGGCCGGGTCTCCGTGACCCAGCTCGTGCCCTCCTACCTGGAGGTCGTGGTCTCGTACCTGGAACAGCGCCCGCGGGCGCTGCCGGACCTGCGGTGGGTGTCGGTGACCGGCGAGGCGCTGAAACGGGAGCTGGCGCAGCGCTGGTTCGCGCTCCAGCCGGGCATCGGGCTGCTCAACGCCTACGGGCTGACGGAGACCTCGGACGACACCAACCACGAGGTCCTGGCCGG
The DNA here is from genome assembly GCF_014650115.1 of Streptomyces olivaceoviridis. Taxonomy (GTDB): domain Bacteria; phylum Actinomycetota; class Actinomycetes; order Streptomycetales; family Streptomycetaceae; genus Streptomyces; species Streptomyces olivaceoviridis. Next base: position 351,139 of record NZ_BMUI01000002.1, read on the forward strand.
CGTCCCCGACCGCGTGCTGCTGGGGCGCGCGGTCAACAACGTGCGCGTGTACGTCGTGGACGAGCAGCTCGCGCTGGTGCCCCTGGGCGCTCCCGGGCTGATCGCGTTCTCCGGGGTCTGTGTGGGCCGGGGGTACGTCAACGATCCCGAGCGGACCCGGGAGGCCTACCGGACGGACCCCTACCGGCCCGGGGAGCGGCTGTACCTGGGCGGTGACTGGGGGCGCTGGCACCCCGGCGGCAAGCTGGAGTTCCTCGGCCGCCGGGACAGCCAGGTCAAGATCCGCGGCTTCCGGATCGAGATCGGCGAGATCGAGAACACCCTGCTGCGGGTGGACGGGGTGCGCGACGGTGCGGTGGTCGTGGTCGAGCGGGGCGGCGGGAACACGCAGCTGATCGCCTTCCACTCCGGCCGGCGTCACGAGCCGGACGTGCTGCGCGAGGCGCTCGCGGCGGCGCTGCCCGCCTATATGGTCCCGGCGGCCTTCCACTGGCGGGAGAGCCTGCCGCTGACCGCCAACGGCAAGATCGACCGCAAGGCCCTGACCGCCGAGGCCGCGCGGACGGGCGCCGAACCCGAAGCGGCGGAGAGCGCGGACCGGGACGCGCTCAGCCCGACCGAGCGGCGGCTGGCGGCGGCCTGGGCCGAACTGCTGGGTGTGTCCGAGCACCGGATCGGCCGGACGGACCACTTCTTCGACTCGGGCGGCACCTCCCTGTCGGCCGTCAAGCTCAGCATCGCGCTCGACCGCGCGGTCTCCCTGCGGGACATCACCCGGCACCCCGTGCTCGCCGACCTGGCCGCCCTCCTCGACGGCGCCGCCCGGCAGCGCCCGGAGCTGCTCCAGCCGCTGTCGGAGGCGGACGGCGCCCCGGAGTGCGCGCTGGTCTGCTTCCCGTACGCGGGCGGCAACGCGGTGAACTACCGGCCGATGGCGGCGGCGCTGGCGGGCGGCGGCCCGGCGGTCCTCGCGGTGGACCTGCCCGGCCACGACCTGGCGGCGCGCCAGGAGCCGTTCGCGTCGATCGCGGACGTCGCGGCGCGGGTCGCCGACGAGATCACGGGGCGCGGCCTGACCCGGGTCATGCTGTGGGGCCACTCCTCGGGCGCCGCGGCGGCCCTGGAGACGGCGAGGACGCTCCAGGAACGCGGTGTGCGGGTCACTCGGGTGTTCCTCGGAGCGCAACTGCTCGGCACGGCCGAGGACCGCGCTGCCGCCGTGGCCGAGCTGACGAGCCTGAGCGACGCGCAGATCGCGGCGCGGCTGGCCGGGGACGGCGGCTACACCGAGCTCGCCGAACTGAACGCGCGGCACGCCGAGCACATCGGTGCCGCCTACCGGCACGACTGCGTGTCCGCCCACCGCTACTTCCAGGCGGTCCTGCACGACCCGCCGCCGGTGAAGCTGGCCGCGCCGGTCTCGGTGGTGGTCGCCGCCGACGACCCGCACACGGCCGGCCACGCCGACCACCACCGCGACTGGCTGCTCCTGGCGGAGCACGTGGACCTGCACGTAGTGGCCGACGGGGGCCACTACTTCCTCCGCACCCGCCCGGCCGAGGCCGCGCACGCCGTTGTGAGCGCGACCGTCCCCCTGGCCTCCACCTGACCCGTACGTCCACGCGACGGGCGACCGAAAGGAAACCGAGATGCCGTCCTCATCCCTGGCAGCACCGCTCGACGTGGAGCTGCGGCCGGACAGACCCGCGCTGGTGCGCGTGGACCGGCCCGCCGACGCCGCGAGCTGGGCGGCCGAACACCGCGAGGCGTTGCGGGCGCAGGTCACCGAGCACGGGGCGCTGCTCGTGCGCGGGCTCGGCCTGAAGGACGCGGACCAGGTCGGTGCCGTCTTCGCGCGGCTGGCCGGGACGCTCATGCCGGAGCGGGAGGCCTTCGCCCCCCGGCAGGACCACGGCCACGGCCTGTACTCCTCCACGCCCTGGCCGGCCAACCAGCCGATGTGCATGCACCACGAGCTGAGTTACCCGCTGGAGGTGCCCGGCCTGCTGCTGTTCGCGTGTCTGACCGCGCCCGAACAGGGCGGGGCGACCGCGGTCGCCGACGCCGAGCGAGTCCTTGAGGCCCTGCCGGCCGAGCTGACCGAGCGGTTCGAGCGGGAGGGCTGGCTGCTGACCCGCAGCTACAACGAGGAGATCGGGGCGTCCCTGGCGGAGTCGTTCGGCACCGACGACCGTGCCGGGATCGAGCAGTACTGCCGGGCCAACGCCATCGACTTCCACTGGCAGCAGGACGGGTCGCTGCGCACCGAGCAGCGCCGCCGCGCCGTCGTACGGCACCCGGTCACCGGCAGGCGGTGCTGGTTCAACCAGATCGCGTTCCTCAACGAATGGACGCTGGCCCCGGAGGTGCGCGAGTACCTGGTGGACGAGTACGGCGCCGACAGCCTGCCGTTCAACACCCGGTACGGCGACGGCAGCCCGATCGGCGAGGACGTCGTCCAGCTGCTGAACGCCACCTACGAGGAGCACACCCGGCGTGAACCCTGGCAGGCGGGTGACCTGATGCTCGTGGACAACATCGGCTCGGCGCACAGCCGGGAGGCGTTCACCGGCGACCGGCAGGTGCTGGTCGGCCTGGCCGAGCCGCTGCGCCCGGCCGATTCCCTTCCCACGGAGGAGGCGAGCCGTCGATGACCGACATGCTGTCGACCGCCACCGAACCGGACACGCCCCACGCGGGATCCGTGCCCTCCTTCGCGGTGATCTCCGGCAAGCAGGTGGAGCAGGCCCTCGGCGGGCGCGAGAAGGAGCTGGTGGACCTGGTGGAGGCCACCTACCGGCTGCACGGTGCCGGGGACTCGGTCAACCCGCCCTCGTACTTCCTGCGCTTCCCCGACCGTCCGACGGCCCGGATCATCGCGCTGCCCGCCTCCATCGGCGGCCCGGCGCGGGTGGACGGCCTGAAGTGGATCTCCAGCTTCCCCGACAACGTGCGGACCGGGCTGCCCCGGGCCTCCGCGGTGCTGATCCTCAACGACCACGACACCGGATACCCGTTCGCGTGCCTGGAGAGTTCCGTCATCAGCGCCACCCGGACCGCGGCCTCCGCGGCCCTGGCGGCCGACTGGCTCAGCCGCACCCGGAGCCGCCCCCGCCGCGTCGGGTTCTTCGGCACCGGGCTGATCGCCCGGTACATCCACACGTTCCTGGCCGGCTCCGGCTGGACCTTCGACGCCGTCGGCGTGCACGACGTGTCCCCCGACAGCACCGCGGGCTTCTGCGGCTACCTGCGCCAGGCGGGCGCCACCGGTCAGGTCACCGTCCACGACAGCGCCGAGGACCTCGTCCGCTCCAGCGACCTCGTGGTCTTCGCCACCGTCGCCGGCCGGCCCCATGTCACGGCCCCCGGCTGGTTCGCCCACAACCCCCTGGTGCTGCACGTGTCGCTGCGCGACCTCGCGCCCGAGGTCCTGCTCGCCTCGGCCAACTTCGTGGACGACGTGGAGCACTGTCTGAAGGCGGACACCTCCCCGCACCTGGTCGAGCAGCGCACCGGGAACCGCGACTTCCTCAACGGGACCCTGTACGACGTGCTGCAAGGACGGGCCGCCCCGCCCCACGACCAGCCGGTGATCTTCTCGCCCTTCGGCCTGGGCGTCCTCGACCTGGCTGTCGGCAAGTACGTCTACGACCAAGTGGCCAGGGCGGGAGAACTCCGCCTCATCGACGACTTCTTCCACGATCTGCGCCGGTACGGCTGAGGCCGTTGCCCTCAGCCCTGGGACCAGGAGGCCTGCCGTGCCCGTCATCTCCGCTCCCCACGCCTTCAACGAAGGAAGTCTCTTCGTCGACCTAGAGTCGATTTTCGGACACCGCCTCTACCTCAAGTGCGAGGGCTTCAACTTCGCCGGCTCCATCAAGTTGAAGGCCGCGAAGGAGATGGTGGAGAGCGCCGAGCGGGAAGGATCCCTGACGCCCGATTCCATCCTCGTGGAGTCCTCGTCCGGAAACCTGGGCGTAGCGCTCAGCATGATCGCCGCCAGCAAGGGCTACCGGTTCCTGTGCGTGACGGACCCCCGGTGCAACCTGTCGACGAAACTGCTGATGGAAGCGCTCGGCAGCCATGTGCACGTCGTGACCGACCTGGACGCGGGCGGCGGCTTCCTGGGCACACGGCTCGAATACGTCCGCTCCCTGTGCGCGTCCGACGACCGCTACGTGTGGCTCAGCCAGTACACCAACGCGGGCAACTGGCGGGCGCACTTCCGCACGACGGCGCCGGAGATCGCCGTCCACTTCCCGCGCCTGGACGTGCTGTTCCTCGGGACGGGCACCGCCGGGACGCTGATGGGCTGCGCCCGCTACTTCCGCAAGTGGCACCGGCCGGTGCGGATCGTCGCCGTGGACAGCGTGGGCTCGGTGGCCTTCGGCGGCACGCCCGGCCGCCGGATGATCCCCGGCCTGGGCATGAGCATGCGCCCCCCGCTGCTCGACGAGGAGTACGTGGACGAGGTGGTCCGGGTGGAGGAGGCGGACACCATCCGCACCTGCCACCGCCTGGCCCGACGGGGCTTCCTGTTCGGCGGCTCCACGGGCACCGTGGTGAGCGCCGCGACGGACTGGCTGGCCCGGCACGGCACCCGTGACCTCACGGCGGTGGCGATAGCCCCCGACCTCGGCGAGCGCTACCTCGACACCATCTACCAGAGCAACTGGCTCCAGGATCTCTACGGCGAGCACCTGCTGGACTCCGCCCAGATGTACACCGCCTGGGAGGAGAACTCCGCGTCACGCGCGCCGGGGCGCCGCCGCAGGGCGTAGATGAGAAGGGACGGTTCAGCGGAAGTACGGCGCCGCCCTCGTCACCCCGGGGCGGCGGCGTCGGCCGGCACATGGCCGATCGGGTTCAGCCGACCGGTTCCGGGGTGCGGGCCCGCCACGGGATCCGGAAGGCGGTCGCCGTGACGATCAGGGCGCAGGCCGCCACCGTGGCCATGCCCACGGTCAGGTTCGCCGCGCCGGCGACGAAGCCGATCAGGGCGGGACCGGCCAGCAGGCCGATGGTGCCCATCGCGGCGACCAGCGCCAGCGCGTCCGCGCCATGGCCGGCCGCCGCCACGTACACGCACGGGGTGACGGCCGCCGCGCCGAGGCCGACGCAGGCGAAGCCGAGCAGCGTGGGCACCACTCCCCCGGCGAGCAGCGCGAGGGCGAGGCCCACGGCGGCCACCGCGCTGCCGGCCCGCACCACGGGTCCGTCGCCCCAGCGGGTGCGCCAGCGGTCCGCCCAGGCGCGGGCCAGCAGCATCATCACGGAGACGACCGCGATGCCGAGCGGGGCGACCGTCGCCGACGCCTTCACGACGTCCTTCAGGTAGAGCGTCGACCAGTCGTTCATCGCGCCCTCGGTGATCGTGCCGAAGGCCATGGCGCAGCCCATCAGGAGGGTCGTGCCGGAGAGCAGGCCACGGCGGCCACGGCGCTTCGGCCCGTCCGGGGCCGAGGGGTCCGGCTCCCGGTGCGTCAGCAGGCCCGGCCGGGCGCCGCCGAGCAGGAGCAGCAACAGGGCCCCGGCCACGGCGAAGTGCGCCGTAACGGACGCGGTCAGGGTGGTCACGCCGGAGGCCAGCAGGGCGGCGGCGAGCAGCCCGCCGCTGAAGGTGGCGTGCAGCTGGGACATGGCCGTACGCCCGTGGGCGCTCTCCAGCGCGGCGCCCTGCGCGTTCATGGCCACGTTGAGGCAGCCGACCGCGACACCGTCGGCGCACACCGCCAGCAGCGCGAGCGGGTAGTCCGGTACGGCGGACAGGGCGGCCAGGACCGCGATCAGGGCCGCGGCGGAGACGAGCGACAGCAGACGGGAGCCGAGCCGCCGCATCAGGACGGCGACCAGCGGGAAGGAGGCCGCCGCGCCGGCCCCGCAGGCCATCAGCAGCAGGCCCACCTCGCCGGCGCCCAGGTCCAGCCGTGTCTTGAGCGCGGGCAGCCGGGACACCCAGGTGCCGTACTGGAAGCCGAGGAAGCAGAACAGCGCCGCGATCGACCACTTGGCGCGCCGGAAGGAGGGTGCGGTGGGTGCGGTGGGTGCGGTCATCAGCTCGCCTTCCGCAGGACGGCGACCCGAGCCGACATGTAGACCGCGCCGCTGCCGTAGCCGGCCGGCACGCGCGCCTCGTGGTGGGGGCGGTAGCCGTTGGCCTGCCAGAAGGGTTCCTTGCCGGCGAGCGCGACCAGCGACATGGTCGCGAAGCCGCGGGCGCGGGCGGCGTCCGTGAGGTGCCCGACCAGACGGGTGCCCAGGCCCCGGCGCCGCAGCGGCGCGCTGACGACCAGGTCGTGCAGGTGGAGGTTGGTGGCGTGGTGGGCGACCTGTTCCGGGCGGGACAGGTCGGGACAGTGGAGCCGCGGATACGGCAGGGCGAGGACGTAGCCCGCGATCCGGCCGTCGAGGTCCAGGACGAAGCTGGTGCCCGCCGAGGCCCGGGACCGCAGTCCGGCCTCGCCCTCCGTGAGCGAGGTGTCCGTGTACGCCCCGGCCTCCAGGGCGGCGACCTGGGGCCAGTCGGCCTCGGTGATGCCCCGTATGAGGCCTGTCATCTCAGTGGTGTCCTTCCTCGCGGGTGCACTCGGCCGGCAGCGGGCGGACGCCGTTGAACCCCTGGGTCATGTAGCTGCTGGCATAGGCGCCGACGGCGAGGATCCGGACCGGGTCGCCGGAGCGGACGGACCGGGGCACGCGTACCGGGTACCGGCCGCCGCCGTAGGCGTCGTCGCTGTCACAGGTGGGTCCGGCGACGATCGCGGGGACGTGCTCCTCCGTCTCCCGTCCCGGGAAGACCAGCGGGTGGGTGACCTGGTCCATCTCGTACAGGCCGTTGTACTTGCCCACGCTCAGGTACAGCCAGCGGGTCCGCCCGCCGTCCGGCTGTGTCCGTTCGGTCAGCCGGACCACGTGGGCGTGGATCACGCCGTGATCGGCCACCAGGTGGCGCCCCGGCTCCAGCACGAAGTCGAGCGGGGCGGCGGCCAGCGCGTTCAGGTGTTCCATGCCCTCGCGGAGCACGGTGAAGATCTTGTCCAGCGGCGGGTCGAGGGGGTTGCCGCGCCGGTCGAGATAGCCGAGCGCGGGCAGCCCGCCGCCGAGGTTCACATGGTCGGGGACGATCCCCCGCCCGGCCAGCGCCGTCAGGGTCCCGGCGAGGGTGTCCAGGGCCTGCTGCCAGGCCTCGCCGGTCATCTGCTGCGAGCCGACGTGCACGGACAGGCCCGCCGGGACGAGGCCGGCGGCGCGGGCCGTGCTCAGGACGCGGACGGCGTCGTCCGGTGCGCATCCGAACTTGCGGTTCAGGCCCCACAGGGCGCCGTCGCCGCTGGTGGCGAGGCGGCAGAACACGCGGGCCCGGGGCGCGTGCGCGGCGACGGCGGTGACGTCCTCGACGCTGTCGGTGGCGAACGTGCGGACACCGAGGCGGTGGGCCTTGGCGATGTCCTGGTCCGATTTGATGGTGTTGCCGTAGTGGATGTGGTCCGGGTGCGCACCGGCGCGGAGGGCTTGCTCGATCTCGGCGGGGCCGGCCGCGTCGAAGCCGGCGCCCGCGGTGACCAGGGTGCGGAGGACTTCGTCGACCGGGCAGGCCTTGAGTGCGAAGCGGACCCGGGTTCCGGGCAGTTCTTCGAGCAGGGTGTCGTATTGGCGCTCTATGCCGGTGAGGTCGTAGAGGAGGCGGTCCGGGGTGCGACGGAGTGCAGTCGTGCGGCTGTCGGCCCATTGGGGTTGGGCGCGCCGTTCCCCGCGCCCCTTCGGGGCGCTCATGTCCGGGCCGCCTTGATCAGTACCGGCCAGCATTCGGTCAGGTGGGCGAAGTCCTCGATATCCCGTTCGGCCTGGTCGAGCAACCCTCCCCGCTCCGCCCAGAGTCGGTCCGCGAAGGTCGCGTACCGGCCGCCCAGTTTGCGGTAGGCGGTGTCGACCCGGTCCAGGCGCCAGATGTTCTCGGCACGGTCCAGACCCGTGCTCCCGCGGAGCAACTCCACGACCCGGTCGGGCCGGACTCGCTGCCGCTCGTCCAGCAGACCCGCGCCCTCGGCCGCCATCCGGTCGTACACGTCGTGGAAGTACAGCATCGACAGCAGGAACTTCACGAACCGGCGCTGGTAGGCCGGGAAGCCGGTGTCGGTGCGGCGTTCGGGGGTGTGGAAGTTCTCGATGTGGCGATTGTGGAGGATGCCGGGCAGGCGCGCGTCGTGGACGAGGTGGAGGAGGAAGTAGTCGCTGCCGATGGTGTCGGTGGCGGGCGGGAGGGGGACGCGCTCGTACACCGTGCGGTCGAAGGCGACGTTGCACATGTCGACGCGCATGGGGTCGACCAGGGTGAGGGTGGAGTGGTCCCCGGTGAAGGCGGCGGTGCCCGCGCCGGTGAAGGACTCCTCGACCAGCGCGCGTCTGCGGTCCTCCGGCCAGTCACCGGGCGCCCAGAGGCCGACCACGTCGTGGTAGACCGCCTCGTCCAGGCGTCGTATCTCCTCGATGTCCACGGAGAGTTCGCCGATGAAGGAGGCTCCGGCCAGGGAGACCGGGCGGTGGGCCAGTGCCGGGTCGAGGTCGGCGCGGGTGACGGCGGCCGAGGCCGCGGCGGCGGGGCGGCCGAGCCAGGGCAGCTCGTGGTGGACGGGGAACACCGGTCGGCCGGCGTGGAGTTGGTAGGTGCTGTCGGAGTCGCGGCGGTGCACCGAGTGGCAGCCGAGGGCGGCGGCCAGCAGGAAGGCGCGGTTGGTGCAGGCGCCGTAGGAGACGGCGGGCGGGAGCATGAGGCGGAGCAGGCGGTCCGGCTCGGGCAGGTCCGCCTTCCGGATGACCCGGCGCAGGAAGTCCCGCTGGGCCTCCTCGTCGTAGTGGTGGACGGTCACGCCCTGGTGTGCGGGCAGGGCGGCGACCGTGCGGGTGTGCTCGGTCCGGGTGCGGTCGTCGGCGGAGTCCAGGATCAGCAGCCGGACGTCGGCGCCGAACTGCCGGGCGGCGTAGGCGGCTTCGGCGTGCAGGGCGGTGATGGTGGCGGAGCAGGCCCGGTTGGTGGGCAGGGTGAGGCAGACGCGGTTCACCGGGCACCTTCCGCGGCGGCCCAGGAGTCGAGGCCGAGCAGCTTGCGCCCCAGGTCGTTCAGTGCGGCGGGGCCGTAGCGGAGGGCTTCGGGCGCGCGGGCGTCGCCGAGCAGGGTGGCGTTCCAGTCGGGGGTGGCGAGGGTGCGCCAGGACTCCGTGCGGGAGTCGCGCAGAGCCGTGTGCTCCTCCAGCGCGGGCATCATCGACAGGTACTGGACGGCTCGGACAGCGTGGTCGGAGAGGTTGGGCGCCACGCCGTGGGCGAGCAGTCCGTTGAAGATCAGCAGGTCGCCGGCCTGGAGGTCGGGGTGGACCACCGGGAACTCGGCGCGGTCGGTGTTCGGGCGGACCGGGTCGCGGCCGGCCGGCTGGGCGACGCGCCATTCCTCGAAGCGGCGGAAGAGTTCGGGCGCGCACTGGAAGCCGCCGAGTTCGGGGCGGGTGTCGGTGAGGGCGATGATGCCCTGCACGCGCTGCGGCAGGACGGCGAGGGTGGTGTCGACGTCCCAGTGCAGTTCGATGTCGAAGCCCTCGTCGGTGGCTTCGATCAGGGAGCGGGAACGGGTGCGGACATTGGGCGGGTTGAGGTTGAGGCGGTCCAGGGTGACCCACAGTTCCGGGCTGTCCCAGACGTCCACGAAGGCGTCGTAGACGCGCTGGTTCTGCCGGCTGTCCCAGATGAGCTGGTGGTGGTAGGCCTCGACGAAGCCGTAGATGAAGAGGTGGCGGTCGAGTTCGGAGCGGAACTCCGGCTCCTCGTACCAGGTGTCGGGGCGGTCGGGATCGAGTCCCTGGAACTGCCAGGCGAAGTCGAGGAGTTCCTTGGCCTCGCCGGGCGTGATGGCCTCGCGCACGACGACGTAGCCGTACGTCTGCCAGAAGGCGAAGTCCTCCTCGGAGAGCACGCGCAGCGGCTGGGTCTTCTTCAGCTCGCGCAGCGGGGTCGGGGCGAGGTAGGTCTCGCCGTCCGCGCTGAAGTAGGGGCGGCCCGTCGCCGCGCGGTGCAGGAAGGGGTGGGGCGTCTGCATGCGATTCCTCTGGAACTGAAGCACGAAGTAGTGCGGTGGAGATCCGGGAAAAGAGCACGATCGAGTGGGCCGCCCGCTGCGGCGGGCGGCCGGTGAGCCCGTGGGTCAGCCCGCGACGACGGCTTCGGCCGCCGCGACACCGCAGACCCGGGCGGCGCCGTAGGTGGCGATGTGCAGGGCACCGCGCGGCGGGGCCTGGGGCAGGCCCATCTCGACCACGACGGTGTCGGGCCGGGCGGCGAGCAGGGTGTCGAGCGCGGAGCGCATCCAGTCGTGCCGGTGTTCGTCGCGGACCACGGCGACGATCCGTCGGCCCTCGGCCGCGGCGAGGACGGCGGCACCGGCGCCGTCTCCGGTGAAGGAGCCGGAGGTGCTGCCGGGCAGCCGCCGCTCCAGTTCGTCGGCGACGCCCCAGGGGGTCTGGTCGCCGACGGCGATGTTCGGCGCGGGGTTGAACTGGGCGACGTACACCGGTGCGGTGACCGGTGCGGCGGCGCCCGTGCGGGTCACGCTCAGCGCGCGGCGGGCCGCGACCAGGCCGATCTGCGGGTCGGCCGGGGTCCTCTCCGCGTCGCCGCGGGCCGCGACGGTCCAGGCGGCCAGGTCGCGGACCCGGGCCGCCGCGTCGGCGAGCCGTTCCCCGGGCAGTTCACCGGAGCGTACGGCGGCCACGAGCGCGTCCCGGAGCTTCAGCACGGTGCCCTCGTCGCACAGTCCGCCGCCCACGCAGATGGCGTCGGCACCGGCCGCGATGGCGAGGACCACGCCGTGCTCCAGGCCGTAGGTGCCGGCGATCGCCCGCATCTCCATGCCGTCGGTGACGATGAGGCCCTGGTAGCCGAGTTCGCCGCGCAGCAGGTCGGTGAGGACGCGCCGGGACAGGGTGCCGGGGCGGTCGGGGTCCAGGGCGGGGACGAGGATGTGGGCGCTCATGATCGCCCGGGTGCCGGCGGCGATGGCCGCGCGGAACGGGGGCAGTTCCCGCGCGTACAGGGTGTCGGCGTCGACGTCGATGCGGGGTACGGCGTGGTGGGAGTCGACGTTGGTGTCGCCGTGGCCGGGGAAGTGCTTGGTGCAGGCGGCGACGCCGGTGGACTGGAGGCCCTCGACCCAGGCCGCGGTGTGCCGGGCCACCAGGTCGGGGCTCGCGCCGAAGGAGCGGACACCGATGACGGGGTTGTCGGGGTTGGCGTTGACGTCGGCGGAGGGCGCCCAGTCGAAGGTGACGCCGCAGGCGGCCAGGCGCCGGCCGAGTTCGCGGGAGACGGCCCGGGTGAGGTCGGGGTCGTCGACGGCGCCGAGGGCGTGGTTGCCGGGGAAGGAGGAGCCGGTGCGCACGTCGAGGCGGGTGACGTCGCCGCTCTCCTCGTCGATGGCGACCAGCAGGTCGTCGCGTTCCGCTCGCAGCTGCCCGGTGAGGGCGGTGACCTGCTCCTCGCTGACGACGTTGCGGCCGAACAGGGCGACGGAGGCGAGGCCCTCGCCGATGCGGCGGCGCACCCAGTCGGGCGCGGTGGTGCCGTCGAACCCCGGTTGCAGCACCGCGAGGGCGTCCCGGGTCAGGGCGTCGCCCGCGGCGGAGCCGCCGCCGGACGCGGTGGTGGCGATGGTGGTCATCGGGGGCGTCATCCCTTCACGGCGCCGTCGGTCAGACCGCTGACAGCCTTGCGTTGCAGGAAGATGAAGAGGATCAGGATGGGCAGCGCGAACAGGGACGAGGCGGCCATGGTGGCGCCCCAGTCGTCGCCGAAGGCGGTCTGGAACTGGGACAGCCACAGCGGCAGGGTCTGCTTCTCGATGTCCTTGTTGAGGATCAGGACGAGCGGGAACTCGTTCCAGGCGGTGACGAAGCCGAACAGCGAGGTCGCCATCAGACCGGGTGCGAGCAGCGGGAAGATCACCTTGACGAAGGCCTGGGTGCGGGTGCAGCCGTCGACCATCGCCGACTCCTCCAGCTCCTTGGGCACGGCGGCGACATAGCCGCGCAGCGTGAGGAGGGTCAGCGGCAGCACCATCATCGTGTAGAAGACGGTGAGCGGGACCAGACTGTTGAGCATGTCGTTGTCCCGGACGATCAGGTAGATGGCGATGATCATGACCTCCCAGGGGGCCATCTGCGCCAGCATGAACGTCACGATGAGGCCGCGCCGGCCCTTGAACCGCATCCGTGCGAGGGCGAAGGCGGCGAGCAGGGCGATGACGAGCGAGAAGACGACCGACAGGACCGTGACGGTGACGGAGTTGACGACCAGGGTCCAGAAGTGGTCGGCGTCGACGGCCTTCTTGAAGTGTTCGAGGGTGGCGTCGGTCGGGAACCACACCGGGTCCTCGGAGATGATGTCGCCGGTCGGCTTGAAGGCCGTGGCGAACATCCAGTACACGGGGAACACGAAGCCGACGAAGAGGACGACGGCGGTCGCGTTGGGCCAGAAGCGGCCGAAGAGCGAGCGCTTCACAGCTCGTCCTCCTCTTGCTTGAGCACCATGCGCAGGTAGTACGAGGTGATGACGAGCAGGACCAGGATGGTCAGGAAGGAGATGGCGGCGCCGACTCCGAAGTGCTGGTTACCGACGCCTTCGACGTAGGCGTAGATCGGCAGGGTCTCGGTGAGGTGGTCGGGGCCGCCCTCGTTCATCGCGAAGATCTGCGGGAACGCCTTGAAGATCCAGATCACTTCGAGGAAGGTCGTGGCGTACAGGAAGGGCCGCAGGAAGGGCAGGGTCACCGAGGTGAAGCTCTTCCACGCTCCGGCGCCGTCCAGGGAGGCCGCCTCGTACAGCTCCCGGGGGATCGTGGTGGTCGCGGCGTAGAGGTTGATCGCCACGAAGGGTATGGACTGCCAGACGAGGAGCAGGGTGATCACGGCGAAGGTGGAGAACTGGGTCTGGAGCCAGTTATGGTCGGCCATGGAGTGCCAGCCGAGCTTGTCCAGCACCCAGTTGACGACGCCGAAGCGCTGGGCGAACAGCCACTGGTAGACGGTGGTGGCCGCGATGACCGGCATGGCCCAGGCGAGGACGAGACCGACCATCAGCAGCAGCCGCATCTTCGCGCCGAGGCGGGCCAGCAGCAGGCCGACCAGGGTGCCGAACACCATGATCAGTACGACGTTGACGGCGGTGAAGAGGACGGAGCGCTCGACGACGCGCCAGAAGTCGCCGCCGCTCAGCACCTCCTGGTAGTTGTCGACGCCGTTCCACTCCGTGAGGTGCTGGATGAGCTGGCGCGGGTTGAGGTTCTGGAACGACAGCACGCCGTTCTTGACCAGGGGCCAGCCGAGCAGCACCGCGGTGGCCAGCAGCGCGGGCAGCAGGAGCAGGTAGGGGGCGGCGGCTCCGCGCCGGGACGGGGCGCCGGTGGTGCGGCTGTCACCGCGCGGCGGGGCCGGCACCCGGGCCTTGCGGACAGCGGGCTCCCCGGCCGTGTCCGTGCCTTCGGTCTGCACTGACATGAGTTGCCATCTCTTCCGTGGCCGTACGGACGACACTGGTGAGCCGGGGGCGCGAGCGCGGCGCCCCCGGCGCGGTCATCAGTTCTGCTGGGCCAGGCGCTTGTTGATCTCGCCCTCGACCTGCTTGGCGGCGTCCGCCGGGGACTTGCCGTTGAGCACGGCCGTCATGTACGACTTGATCGGGTTCGGGTTGTTCTCCACCGCGCCCCACTCGGGGATCAGCGGGGTGGTGCCACCGACCGCGGCACCCGGAGCGATGGCCTCGGCGACGACGTTGCCCTTGAGGTTGGTCTCCAGGGACTTCTTGTTCGGGATGACGCCGTTGAGCTTGGCCAGTTCGCCCTCGTACTGGTCGGACAGGGCGATCTTCAGGAACTCCTTGGCCAGGGCCTGCTTCTTGCTGCCCTCGGCGACGGCGAGGTTGGAGCCGCCGAGGAAGACGCTCTCGGGCTTGTCCGCGCTCTCGCCGGGGATGGGGAAGTAGCCGAGGTCCTTCTCGATGGCCTTGTTGGCGGTGACGGCCGTACCGGCCTCCCAGCCCATGCCGATGAAGGCGCCGGTCTTGCCCTTGGCGAAGACCTCGGCCTGCTGCGGGGTGGCCTCGTCCTTGTCCTTGGGGGCCTTGGAGTAGGACTGGTACTTCTTGTAGACCTCCATGGCCTTGGCGACCTTGGGGTCACCGAGGTTGGAGACGTACTTGCCGCCGTCCTTCTTCACCAGGTCGGCGCCCTGGCCGATGGTGAGGCCGTCGAAGAAGTACCAGTTCTGGCCGGGCAGGTAGATCGGCTCGGCGTCGGTCTTCTTGCCGATGGTCTCCAGGTCCTTGAAGAACTCGTCCCGGGTCTTCGGGGTGTCCTTGATGCCGGCCTTGGCCCAGATCTTCTTGTTGTAGATGACGACGCGGCTGGTGAAGTACCAGGGCGCGGCGTACTGCTTGCCGTCGTAGACGGAGGACTGCGAGACCGACGGCGTCCAGTCGGCGCCGATCTCCTTCTTCAGGTCGCTCAGGTCGGCGAGGCCGCCGGTGGCCGCGTAGGCCGGGGTCTGGGTGTTGCCGACCTCCAGCACGTCCGGCGGGGTGGACTCGGAGAGCGCGGTGGTGATCTTCTGCTGGATCCCGTCCCACTTCTGCGTCTCGAACTTCAGCTTGGCGCCGGTCTTCTTCTCGAACGCGGCCGTGACGTCCTTGACCCACTGGTCCGGCGTGGAGCCGTCCATCGCCCAGACCGTCAGGGTCTGGCCCTTGAAGCTGTCCGGTCCCGCGTTCTTGCCGCTGTCGTCGCCGTCGTCCCCGCCGCACGCCGACACGGAGACCATCATGCCCGCGATCACGATCGCGGCCGCAAGCTTGCGCTTCACGCCACCCTCCTCAGGGATGCCACTAACCCCCCACGCCCTCGGCGGTGACCTGCGTACGACGCTGTTGCACGTAGGGCTCGGGACCTGGCCACTAATGGTGTAGACCAGTACGGTGGAGCTTGGCCTAGACCTTTTGGAGTGTCAAGGGTGGTCCGGGAAGCCGGTCCGGGCCGTTACGAGAAAGTCACCGGAGCGCGTCCGTCCGCATTCCGGCCCTTTCGCCCGGACCGTTCAGTTGGACTAGACCATAGGACAGTTGGTCGCTATAACGGGAGCCCATCGACACAGCCGGGAAGGCAGGCATGACCACCGACGTCAGCAGCGCCCAGCCGCACAGGGGAGCGTCCGGCCGCACCGCGCGCGTGCCGAAGTACTACCGGATCAAGCAGCAGCTGCTCTCCATGGCCGAGGCGCTGCAACCCGGTTCGGCCATGCCCGCGGAACGTCTGCTCGCCGTCCGGTTCGACACCTCGCGGACCACCGTCCGGCAGGCGCTCCAGGAACTCGTGGGCGAGGGCCGGCTCGACCGGATCCAGGGCAAGGGCACCTTCGTCGCCCAGCCCAAGCTGTACCGCACACTGCACCTCACGTCCCACACCGAGGACATGAGGGCCCAGGGCCTCACGCCCGCCTCGCAGACGCTCGACATCGGGGAGGTCCCGGCGGACGAGAAGCTGGCGGGCCTGCTGGACATCGGGATCGGCGAGAAGGTGCTGCGCATCGAGCGGCTGCGGCTGGCCAGCGGCGACCCGATGGCGATCGAGACGACCCATCTGTCCGTACGCCGCTTCCCCGGACTGCGCCGGTCCCTTGCCACTTACCCGTCGCTCTACACGGCGCTCGCCGAGGTGTACGGCGTCCATCTCGCCGAGGCCGACGAGACCATCGAGACCTCGCTGTCGACCCCGCGCGAGGCACAACTGCTCGGCACCGACGTCGGGCTGCCGATGCTGCTGCTGTCCCGGCACTCGCGGGACGCGGCGGGCACTCCGGTGGAGTGGGTGCGCTCGGTGTACCGGGGTTCCCGCTACAAGTTCGTCGCCGCCCTGCGCCGGCCGGGCGCCCCGGTGGTCCGGCGCAGGACGGCTCCGCCGGACCCGGACGGGACCGGCCGCGCCTGACGGGACGCCGCGCCCGGCGTCACTCCTGGGTGAGCGTGACGGTCCGGTCCGTCATCGCGTGGAACGCCGGCAGCAGGAGGATGCCCGAGGGACGCAGTTCCGTGAGCGTGGCCTCCACCCGTGCCGTCCCCGCCTTCAGCGCCCCGGCCGTGACCTTGCCGGAGTTCTCCCAGCGGTGCTCCGCGCCGTCGCACCGGGCGGTGCCGCCGCCGACGCCGTGCCGGAGACGGGCGTCGCCCTGGCCGACCGAGGAACTGACGAACACCGGGCCGGTGCCGCCGGTGCAGCGGTAGGTGCCGGACAGCGTCACCGTGCCGTCGGGCGCGATCCGGCCGACGGGGTCGACGGTGATCAGCTCGGAGGGGTCGGCGCAGGCCGGGGCGACGGCGGCGCCCAGCAGGGCCGCGGCACCGAGGGCCGCGGCGAGGAGGGGGCGGCGTACGGGCATGGGGTACCTCCCGGTTCCAGAGGTGCGAGGGCTTCCACTGGTACCGGGCGGCCGGACCGGCGGACCTGACCGTCACCCCATCGGTGGCGCGTCATGAAACCGAACGGGCCAGGTCACGCGGGTCGCCGCCGGAGGGCGCCGGGCGACTACGGCAGTACGGCGAACCCGTCCAGCTCCACCAGCGCCCGCTCGTCCCACAGCCGTACGACCTCCACGACGGCCATCGCCGGGTAGTCGCGGCCCGCCGACTCCCGCCAGATCCGGCCGAGTTGCCGTGCGTGGGCGCGGTACGCGGCGACGTCCGTGGCGTAGACGGTGACCCGGGCGAGGTCGGCGGGGGTGCCGCCGGCCGCGCGCAGGGCGGTGAGGAGGTTGCCGAGGGCCTTCGCGAACTGCTCGGGCAGCGTGTCACCGGTGATCTTGCCGTCGGCGTCCAGCGCGGTCTGCCCGGCGAGGAACACCACGCGGGAGCCGGCCGCGACGACGGCGTGCGAGAAGCCCGTGGGCGGGGACAGCCCGGGCGGGTTGACGCGTTCGGTCGTCACCGTGCCTCCTTCTGTGCCGTGGTGTACAACTCCTTGGCGATGATGCCGCGTTGGACCTCGCTGGCGCCCTCGTAGATGCGGGGCGCGCGCACCTCGCGGTAGAGGTGTTCGAGGAGGTGGCCACGGCGCAGGGCGCGGGCGCCGTGCAGTTGGACGGCGGTGTCGACGACGTACTGCGCGGTCTCGGTGGCGAGCAGCTTGGCCATCGCGGCGCGCCGGGGCACGTCGGCGGCCCCGGCGTCGTACGCCGCCGCCGCCGCGTACACCATGAGCCGGGCCGCCTCGGTGCGCAGGGCCATCTCGGCGACCTGGTGGGACACGGCCTGAAGGTCCATCAGCCTGCCGTGGAAGGCCTCGCGCCGGCTGGTGTGGTCCACGGTGGCGTCCAGCGCGGCCTGGGCCATGCCGACCGCGAAGGCGCCGACGCTGGGGCGGAAGAGGTTGAGGGTGCCCATGGCGACGGCGAAGCCGCGGTCGGGCTCGCCGAGCAGATCGGCGGCGGTGACGGGCACGGCGTCGAAGTCGAGGGCGCCGATGGGGTGCGGCGAGATCATCTCCAGCGGGTCGCCGGTGAGTCCGGGCCGGTCGGCGGGGACGAGGAAGGCGCTCACCCCACGGGCGCCGGCGCCGGGCGTGGTGCGGGCGAAGACGGTGTAGAAGTCGGCCTCGGGGGCGTTGGAGATCCAGCACTTGGCGCCGGTGAGCCGCCAGCCGTCGCCGTCCGGCTCGGCAGCGAGGGTGAGCGCCGCCGCGTCCGAGCCGGCGCCGGGCTCGCTGAGCGCGAAGGCGGCGACCGCGCTGCCGTCGGCGACCCGCGGCAGCCAGCGCTCCCGCTGGGCGGGGGTGCCGTGGGCGTGCACCGGGTGGGCGCCGAGCCCCTGGAGGGCGAGGGCGGTCTCGGCCTCGGTGCAGGACCGGGCCAGGGACTCCCGCATCAGGCACAGGTCCAGCGCACCGGAGTCGAACAGTCGCGCGAGCAGGCCGAGCCGGCCGAGTTCGGCGAGGAGCGGCCGGTTGACGCGGCCGGGTTCCCCTCGAACGGCGACCGGGCGCAGCCGTCCGGCGGCCAGCTCGCGCAGCTCGGCGCACCAGGCGGTCTGCTCCGGTCCGAGTGAGAATACGGACACAGCCGGTCCTCCCTCCGGGGCGGGCCCGTGGCCGTCCCCACGCCCTTCCCTACCCACCTCGTGACGTTATCGCGCACAGTTGACTGCCGTCACCAACACGATACGCTGGGGGTCCCCCCTCCGGGGGAGCGCGAGCCCACCAGGAAGCCCGTTCGGACATCCGTCCCGGATGTCGCGGACCTCTGTCACGGCAAGGGGGCGGACCGCCATGCATCGCTCGGCCCACGTCGACACCTTCGCGCGCGACCATCTGCCCCCGCCGCACGAATGGCCCGAGCTGCGGTTCGACCTGCCGGAGCTGCGGTACCCCGACCGGCTCAACTGCGCCGCCGAACTCCTGGACCACGCCGACCCGGCCCGCCCGGTGTTCCACACCCCGGACGGCCCCACCTGGACCTACGGGGAGCTGCGCGCGCGGGTCGACCGCATCGCGCACGTGCTCACCGGCACCCTGGGCGTGGTCCCGGGCAACCGGGTGCTGCTGCGCGGCCCGACCACGCCCTGGCTCGCCGCCTGCTGGCTGGCCGTGCTGAAGGCGGGCGCGGTCGCGGTCACCGTGCTGGCCCAGCAGCGCCCGTACGAGCTGGCGACCCTGTGCGAGATCGCCCGGGTCGGGCACGCGCTGTGCGACATCCGCGTGGTGGACGACCTGGCGAAGGCCGCGGTACCCGGGCTGCGGATCACGACGTACGGCGGTGACACCCCCGACGACCTGCTGCGCCGGCCGGCCCCCGCCGCCCCCTACCCGGCGGTCGACACCGCCTCCGACGATGTCGCCCTGATCGCGTTCACCTCGGGCACGACGGGTCGCCCGAAAGGGTGCATGCACTTCCACCGGGATGTGCTGGCGATAGCCGACACGTTCTCACGGCACGTGGTGCGCCCCCGGGGGGACGACGTCTTCACCGGCAGTCCCCCGCTGGGCTTCACCTTCGGCCTCGGCGGGCTGGTGGTCTTCCCGCTGCGGGCCGGCGCCAGCGCCCTGCTCCTGGAACAGGCGGGTCCCCGGCAACTGCTCCCCGCGATAGCCGAGCACCGCGTCTCCGTCCTCTTCACCGCGCCGACCGCCTACCGCACCATGCTGGAGGAGCTGGACACGTACGACGTCTCGTCCCTGCGGCGCTGTGTGTCGGCCGGCGAGAACCTGCCGACGGCCACCTGGCGGGCCTGGCACGAGCGCACGGGCCTGCGCGTCATCAACGGCATCGGCGCCACGGAACTGCTGCACATCTTCGTCTCCGCCGCCGACGAGCGGATCCGGCCCGGGACCACGGGCCTGCCGGTGCCGGGATGGCAGGCGCGCGTCCAGGACGCCGACGGCAGGCCGGTACCCGACGGCGAGCCCGGCCTGCTGGCCGTACGCGGCCCGGTCGGCTGCCGTTACCTCGCCGATCCCCGGCAGCGGGACTACGTCCGAGGCGGCTGGAACATCACCGGCGACACCTACGTCCGCGACGCCGACGGCTACTTCCGCTACGTGGCCCGCGCCGACGACATGATCATCTCCGCCGGGTACAACATCGCGGGCCCGGAGGTGGAGGAGGCACTGCTGCGCCATCCGGACGTGACCGAGACGGCGGTCGTCGGCCGACCCGACGAGGCCCGCGGCCAGGTCGCGATCGCCTACACGGTGCTGCGCGCCGGGGCCCCGCGCGACGCGGCGGCGCTGCGCGCGTTCCTCACCTCCCAGCTGGCGCCCTACAAGTGCCCGCGCGAGTTCGTCTTCCTCGACGCGCTGCCCCGCACGGCCACCGGCAAGTTGCAGCGGTTCCGGCTGCGCACCGCGGGTGACCAGCAGTGATGACGACGACCTAAAATGATCAACGTGTCCGAGCAGCACGCCCCCAGGTCCCTCATCGTCACGCTCTACGGGGCGTACGGCCGCTACATGCCCGGCCCGGTGCCCGTCGCCGAGCTGATCCGGCTCCTGGCCGCGGTCGGCGTGGACGCTCCCTCCGTACGGTCCTCGGTGTCCCGGCTCAAACGGCGGGGTCTGCTGTCGCCGGCCCGCACCGAGTCCGGCGCCGCGGGATACGGACTCTCCGCCGAGGCACGGCAGTTGCTGGAGGACGGCGACCGGCGCATCTACGCCGGCGCGCCCGTCGCGGACGAGGGCTGGGTGCTCGCGGTGTTCTCGGTCCCGGAGTCGGAGCGGCAGAAGCGGCACGTGCTGCGCTCCCGGCTGGCCGGCCTGGGCTTCGGCACCGCGGCCCCGGGGGTGTGGATCGCCCCGGCCCGGCTGTACGAGGAGACGGAACACACCCTGCGGCGGCTGCGCCTGGACGCGTACGTGGACTTCTTCCGCGGCGAACACCTGGGCTTCGCGGCCACGGCCGAGGCGGTGGGCCGCTGGTGGGACCTGGCCGCGATCGCCAAGGAGCACGAACGTTTCCTGGACGCGCACGCGCCCGTGCTCCAGACCTGGGAACGGCGGCCGGACACCCCGCCCCAGGAGGCGTACCACGACTACCTCCTCGCCCTCGACTCCTGGCGCCACCTCCCCTACACCGACCCGGGCCTGCCCACCCACCTCCTCCCGGCGAACTGGCCGGGCGTCCGCTCGGCCCAGGTCTTCCGCCGCCTGCACGAACGGCTGCGCGACGCGGGCGCGGAGTTCGCGGGGCTGTGACCCCGCTGCGTGCCTAGCGGTCGAGGCTGAGGGAGAGCCGGGGGCGTGGGGCGTCCGTGCGGCCGGTGCGCGGGCGCCGGCTGCCCGCGCGGTAGGGGGCGGGCCAGAGAGCGCCGGGTCCCTCGTAGCCCTGTTCGGCCGCCGCGTGCAGGGTCCAGTGCGGGTCGTACAGGTGCGGCCGGGCCAGCGCGCACAGGTCGACGCGGCCCGCCAGGATCAGCGAGTTGACGTCGTCCCACGAGGAGATCGCGCCGACCGCGATCACCGGGACGCGGACCTCCTGCCGGATCCGGTCGGCGAACGGGG
This sequence comes from Streptomyces olivaceoviridis, assembly GCF_014650115.1. Lineage (GTDB taxonomy): Bacteria > Actinomycetota > Actinomycetes > Streptomycetales > Streptomycetaceae > Streptomyces > Streptomyces olivaceoviridis. The sequence goes on from NZ_BMUI01000002.1 coordinate 372,212, forward strand.
TCTGGTACGACCGCCCGAACTCCGGCCGCTCCTCGGCCACCACCTGCCCGGTCGAGACGTCGATGGCGTCGGCGCCGTGCACGGCGAAGGCGCGGGCGATCTCGACGGCGTCCTCGGCGGTCGTGCCGCCGTCCGCCCAGTCGGTCGCCGAGATCCGGACGGTCATCGGCCGCTCGGCCGGCCACACCGCGCGGACGGCGTCGAAGACCTCCAGCGGGAACCGCAGCCGCTTGTCCAGGGAGCCGCCGTAGGCGTCGGTGCGGTGGTTGGTGAGCGGGGAGAGGAAGCCGGAGAGCAGATAGCCGTGGGCGCAGTGCAGTTCGAGCAGGTCGAAGCCGGCCCGGGCGGCCCGCCAGGCGGCTGCCGCGAACTGCTCGCGGATGTCGGTGAGCTGGGCGCGGGAGAGTTGGCGCGGGATCTGGCTGCCCGGCTTGTACGGCAGCGGGGAGGGGGCGAGGACGGGCCAGTTGCCGCTGGGCAGCGGCTCGTCGATGCCCTCCCACATCAGCTTCGTGGAGCCCTTGCGGCCGGAGTGCCCGAGCTGTACGCCGATCGCGGCGCCCGGGGCCTGGCGGTGCACGAAGTCGGTGACGCGCCGCCACGCCTCGGCCTGCCGCCCGGCGTAGAGGCCGGCGCAGCCGGGGGTGATCCGGCCCTCCTCGCTGACGCACGCCATCTCGGTCATCACGAGGCCGGCCCCGCCGAGGGCCCGTGCGCCCAGGTGGACGAGGTGGAAGTCGCCGGGGACCCCGTCGGTGGCGGAGTACATGTCCATCGGTGAGACGACGACCCGGTTGCGCAGGGTCAGGCCGCGCAGCCGGAACGGCGTGAACATCGGGGGCGTGCCGGGCGGGCAGCCGAACTCGCGCTCCACGGCCGCGGTGAAGCGGGCGTCGCGCAGCCGGAGGTTGTCGTGGGTGACCCGGCGGCTGCGGGTGAGCAGGTTGAAGGCGAACTGGCGGGGCGGCTGGCCCAGGTACAGCCGCAGGTTCTCGAACCACTCCAGGCTGGCCCGGGCGGCCCGCTGGGTGGAGGCGACGACCGGCTTGCGCTCCTCCTCGTAGGCCGCCAGCGCGCCGGGCACGTCCGGCTGTTCCGTCAGGCAGGCGGCCAGGGCGAGGGCGTCCTCGACGGCGAGCTTGGTGCCGGAGCCGATGGAGAAGTGGGCGGTGTGGGCGGCGTCGCCGAGGAGGACGACGTTGCCGTGCGACCAGCGGTCGTTGACCACGGTACGGAAGGTGGTCCAGGCGGACTTGTTGGAGCGCAGGGGGCGTCCGCCGAGCGCGTCGGCGAAGACCTTGGCGCAGCGTTCGACGGACTCCTGGGGGGTGAGTGCGTCGTATCCCGCCGCCCGCCAGACCTCCTCGCGCATCTCGATGATGACGGTGGACGAATCCGCCGCGTAGGGGTAGCCGTGCAGTTGCATCACGCCGTGTTCGGTCTCGGCGATCTCGAAGCGGAAGGCGTCGAAGGGGAAGTCGGCGGCGAGCCAGATGTAGCGGCAGCGGTGTTCGGTCACCTGGGGGCGGAACACGGTCGAGTAGGTCTCGCGGGTGGTGCTGTGGACACCGTCGGCGGCGATGACGAGGTCGTGGTCCTCCGAGAGCCGGTCGACGGGCGGCGCCTCGGTGGAGAACCGCAGTTCCACGCCCAGGGAGCGGCAGCGGGTGTGCAGGATCTCCAGCAGCCGGTGCCGGCCGAGCGCGGCGAATCCGTGGCCGCCGGAGCGGTGCCGTATGCCGCGGCGCACGATGTCGATGTCGTCCCAGCGCACGAAGTCGCGCCGCAGGGCTTCGTAGACGACGGGGTCGGCGTGTTCGATGCCGCCGAGGGTCTCGTCGGAGAGGACCACGCCGAAGCCGAAGGTCTCATCGGGGGCGTTGCGTTCCCAGACGGTGACGTGGCGGGCGGGGTCGAGGCGTTTCAGCAGGGCGGCGGCGTAGAGGCCACCGGGGCCTCCGCCGATGATCGCCACGCGCACCGGACCTCACCTCCCCCGCCACTTCGGCGGGCGCTTCTCCGTGAAGGCCGCGTGGAACTCCGCGTAGTCCTCGCCGTTCATCAGCAGGGCCTGGGTCGAGGCGTCCAGTTCCACCGCCGCCGCCAGGGGCATGTCGAGCTCGGCCGTGAGCAGCGCCTTGGTCTGGGCGTGGGCGAGGGCCGGGCCGTCGGCGAGGCGGCGGGCCAGCCCGGCGGCCGTCTCGTCCGCCCGGCCCTCCTCCGCCAGCTCGCTGATCAGGCCGATGCGCTCGGCCTCGGGGGCCCGCACCGGCTCGCCCAGCATCAGCAGGCGGGTGGCGTGGCCGAGGCCGACGACCCGGGGCAGCAGGTAGGCCGCGCCCATGTCGCCGCCGGACAGGCCGACCCGGGTGAAGAGGAAGGCGAAGCGGGCCGAGGGGTCCGCGATCCGGAAGTCGGCCGCCAGGGCGAGGACCGCGCCCGCGCCGGCCGCCACGCCGTGCACCGCCGCGATCACCGGGAACGGGCATTCGCGGATCGCCCGGACGACCTGGCCGGTCATCCGGTTGAAGTCGAGCAGCTGGGCCGTGTCCATGGCCAGCGTGGCGCCGATGATCTCGTCCACGTCGCCGCCGGAGCAGAAGCCGCGGCCCTCGCCGGCCAGGACGAGGGCGCGCACCGAGCGCTCCCGGGACAGCTCGGCGAGCAGGTCGCGCAGGTCGGCGTAGGCGCCGAAGGTGAGCGCGTTGAGTTTGTCGGGGCGGGCGAGGGTGACGGTGGCCACCCCGTCGGCGATCCCGACCCGCAGGTGGGCCCAGTCGGCGGTGCGGGGGGCGGAGCCGGTGAAGGGACTCATGACGTGCGGCCTCCTAGCGCGGCGGTGCCGTACGTTGCTCTACCCCATGAAGTTATCACCTGTTTGTGACTGTCGTCACCAGGGCGCGACATCGGCGCCGCCTGCCCGCCGACACGCCTGCCGCGGATGGCCGGATCCCATCGCATCGGTCACCGGTTGTCGACAGCGCCGTAACAGTGCGGACGCGCGGGCGAGGCGGGCCGTTCACCTGGGTAGGCCGCCTGGTGCCGGGGCCCGAGGGGGTCCCGGACGAAGCCCGGCGACGGCCTTGGATGGCCGGGCCCGTACCATTCGTACAGTCGAAAGCAGGACAGCCTGCTCCATGAACGGACTCGCCTTGCACGAACGCCCCGCCGAATCGGCCTCCTGGCGCATCGCGCTGCCGCACACCGCAGCGGCGGTGCCCGTGGCGCGTGCCCTGGTGCGCACGGCCCTCACCGAGGTGGAGCACGTGGCCGACTGCGACACGGCGGAACTGCTCACGGCCGAGCTGGTGGCCAACGCGGTGGAGCACACCGCCGGGCGCGGCCCGATAGAGCTGGTGGTGGAGCTGGCGCCGACCGGTTGCCAGGTCGAGGTGCACGACCCGGACCCGGCGCCGCCCGGGCACCTGACCCAGCCCGTGATCGAGGAGCCCGACGTCTGGCAGGAGGGCGGGCGCGGGCTGCTGCTGATCCGCGCCCTCAGCTCGTCCTGCGGGCACCGCCCCACCCCGTCGGGCAAGGCGGTGTGGTTCAGACTGCCTGTGATTCCCGCTCAGCGCCGGCCGGCGTGACCTCGGCGGCCGGCCGCGCCAGCGTGGAGTGCCGGCGGCCGTAGACGCCGTAGACCAGCAGGCCCACCGCGAGGAACACGGCGAACTGGAGCCAGGTCCGCCAGCCCGTCTCGTACATCAGGTACAGGCAGAAGGCGACGCCGAGCAGCGGGGCCACCGGGTACAGCGGCACCCGGAAGCTGCGGGCGAGGCCCGGTTCGCGCCGGCGCAGGGCGATCACCACGATGTTGACGACGGCCATGATGGCGAGCGTGCCGATGGTGCACAGGTTCATCACGGCGTCCAGGGAGGCGAAGGCCGCCGGGAGCGCGAAGACCACCGCGACGATCAGGGTGCCGGCGACCGGTGTGGAGGTCTTCGGGCTGACCTTCTCGAAGACCCGCGGGATCAGGCCGTCCCGGGACATCGACATCAGGATGCGGGTCTGGCCGTACATCACGGCGAGGACCACGGAGGCGATGGCGACGACCGCGCCGAAGGCGATGACACCGCCGCCGACGGTGGAGCCGGTGACCTCGTTGACGACGTAGGAGAGGGCGGCGGGGTGCCCGGCGACCCGGTCGCCGCCGATGGCGCCGATCGCCGCGAGCGCGACCGCGCAGTACAGCAGGGTCACCAGGCCCATGCACACCATGATCGCGACCGGGATGTCCCGGCGGGGGTTCTTCGCCTCCTCGCCGGCGGTGGTGATCGCGTCGAAGCCGATGTAGGAGAAGAACGCGGCGGTGGTGCCCGCGCCGATGCCGCCGAGGCCGGCCGGGGAGAACGGGGTGAGGTTGCCGTCCTTGAAGGCGCTGTAGCCGATGGCGCAGAAGGCGAGGAGGATCGCGAGCTTCACGGCGGCCATGGCCGCGGTGGCCCGGGCGCTCTCCCGCACCCCGCGCACCAGCAGCACGGAGGCCATGGCGATGACGAGCACGGCGGGGAGGTTGACGAGGCCGCCGTCGCCGGGGCCGGCGGACAGGGCGGCCGGAAGCTGGAGGCCGGTGAGACTGTGCAGCAGTTCGTTGACGTACTCGCTCCAGCCGACCGCGACGGCCGAGATGGAGATGCCGTACTCCAGCAGCAGGCACCAGCCGACCAGGAAGGCGGTGGACTCGCCGAGGCCCGCGTAGGCGAAGGAGTACGAGGAGCCGGAGACCGGGATGGCGCCGCCCAGCTCCGCGAAGGAGAAGGCGGTGAAGACGCAGGTCAGCGCGGCGAGGACGAAGGAGATGACGACGGCGGGACCGGCCTGGGCGACGGAGTCGGAGAGACCGACGAAGATGCCGGTGCCGACGATGGCGCCGACCCCGAAGCAGATGAGCTGGAAGAGGCCCATGGTGCGCTTCAGGCCGTGTCCCTCGCGGTCGGCTCCGGATTCGGCGACGAGCAGGTGCGGGGACTTGATGCGGGGAGCGGGCATGCGGGTGGTGCTCGTTTCTGGTGGTGCGGGCGCCCGTCGTAGGGGCGCGGCGTCGGCTCCGAGAAGGGGTGGCTCGGGCCGCCGGTCAGGATAAGGCCTGGTGAGGCGGGTCAGGCAAGGATGTCCCGGCCGAGGGTTGCGACCAGCACGGCCTTGATGGTGTGCAGGCGGTTCTCGGCCTCGTCGAAGACGATCGAGTGGGCGGACTCGAAGACCTCGTCCGTCACCTCCAGCGACGCCAGGCCGTGGGTCTCGTGGATCCGCTGCCCCACGGTGGTGCCGAGGTCGTGGAAGGCCGGCAGGCAGTGCAGGAACTTCACGTCCGGGTTGCCGGTGGCGTGGAGCACGTCCATGGTCACGGCGTAGGGGGCGAGGGCCGTGATCCGCTCGTCCCACACCTCCTTGGGCTCCCCCATGGAGACCCAGACGTCGGTGGCGACGAAGTCCGCGCCCAGGACGCCCTCGGCGATGTCCTCGGTGAGGGTGACGCGGGCACCGCTGGTCTCGGCGAGCGCGCGGGCGCGCTCGATGATCTCCGGGGCGGGCCAGTAGGACTTCGGGGCGACGATCCGTACGTCCATGCCGAGCAGGGCGCCGGTGACCAGGTAGGAGTTGCCCATGTTGAAGCGGGCGTCGCCGAGGTAGGCGAAGGCGATCTTCCGCAGCGGCTTGGCGCTGTGCTCGGTCATGGTGAGCACGTCGGCGAGCATCTGGGTGGGGTGCCAGTCGTCGGTGAGGCCGTTGTAGACGGGCACGCCGGCGTACGCGGCCATCTCCTCGATCTTGGCCTGGCTGTCGCCCCGGTACTCGATGCCGTCGAACATCCGGCCCAGCACGCGCGCGGTGTCCTTGACCGACTCCTTGTGCCCGATCTGCGAGCCCGAGGGGTCGAGGTAGGTCGTGTGGGCGCCCTGGTCGGCGGCGGCGACCTCGAACGCGCAGCGGGTGCGCGTCGAGGTCTTCTCGAAGATCAGCGCGATGTTCCTGCCCCGCAGGTACGGCGTCTCGGTCCCGGCCTTCTTGGCGGCCTTCAGCTCGGCGGCCAGCTCGACCAGGCCGCGGAACTCCTCCTCGGTGAAGTCGAGCTCCTTGAGGAAGTGGCGGCCGGCGAGGGCGGTCGGGACTGTCGCCATGGGGGGCGCTCCAGATGTATGACTACAGGGGACTCTGGAAGTCTATACGATCCTTCACATTTCTATGCGGTCCACCTCGCTGTGCGATCTCATACGGGGTCCCGCTCCACCGGACAGCTCATGCACCGGGGGCCGCCCCGGCCCCTGCCCAGCTCGCTGCCCGGGATCTCGATCACCTCGATGCCCTGCTTGCGCAGATGCGTGTTGGTGGTGGAGTTGCGTTCGTAGGCGACGACGACCCCGGGCTCGACGGCGAGGACGTTGCAGCCGTCGTCCCACTGCTCGCGTTCGGCCGCGTGCACGTCCTGTGTGGCGGTCAGCACCCGGATCTCCCCGAGGCCGAGCGCGGCGGCGATCGCGCGGTGCATGTGCTCCGGCGGATGGTCGGTGACCTTCAGCTCGCGTTCGCCGACGCCCGGTTCGATGGTGTACGACCGGAGCATGCCGAGGCCGGCGTACTGGGTGAAGGTGTCGCCGTCGACCATGGTCATCACCGTGTCGAGGTGCATGAAGGCGCGCCGCTTGGGCATGTCGAGCGCGACGATCGTGCGCGCGGAACCGGCCGCGAACAGCTTGTGCGCCAGCATCTCCACGGCCTGCGGGGTGGTGCGCTCGCTCATGCCGATCAGCACGGCGCCGTTGCCGATCACCAGCACGTCGCCGCCCTCGATGGTGGAGGGGTAGTCGGCCTGCCCCCGGGACCACACGTGGAACGTTTCGTCTCGGAACAGCGGGTGGTGGCGGTAGATCGCCTCGAAGTGGACGGTCTCCCGTTGCCGGGCGGGCCAGCGCATGGCGTTGATGGAGACGCCGTCGTAGATCCACGCCGAGGTGTCGCGGGTGAAGAGGTGGTTGGGCAGCGGGCGGAGCAGGAAGTCGTCCAGTTCCATGACGTGGAAGCGGACCGAGGCCGGTTCCGCGTGCTCCGCCAGGAACTCCCGCTTGGTCATGCCGCCGACCAGGGCCTCGGCCAGCTCGCCCGGGGTCATCCGGTCGAAGGCGGCGCGCAGGTGGTCGGTGGCGAGGGGGCCGTACTCCTTCTCGTCGAAGACCCGGTCCAGGACGAGCGCGCGGGCCTCGGGGAGCGCCAGGGTCTCGGCGAGCAGGTCCCCGAAGAGGTGCACCTCGACCCCACGGTCGCGCAGGACGTCGGCGAAGCCGTCGTGCTCGGCGCGCGCCCGGCGCACCCAGAGCACGTCGTCGAAGAGCAGGGCGTCCTTGTTGCTGGGGGTGAGCCTCTTGAGCTCCAGATCCGGCCGGTGCAGGATGACGCGGCGCAGCCGCCCGGCCTCGGAGTCGACATGGAATCCCATGCCTCCATCCTGACCACCGGGGCCCCGCTTCACCCTCTGCTCGGCGGTTTCCGCGCCCGCCGGTTTCCGCGCCCGGCGGCGGCCGGCGCTCCGGCGGAAGCGTTCCGGAAGCGGACGGTGACTGTCGGCGGAAGCGGCTGCGGAGCTTTGCTGGGGGCGTGAACAGCTCAGACCGTGCCGGCGGGCGGGAGTACCGGGCCCCGCTCGTCCGCGTCGCGCAGGAACGCCTCGGCCGCCGAGAGGTCGGTCCGCCCCAGCTCCTCGTCCCGGACGACGATCCGCAGCTCGGGGCAGACGGCCGGGTCCTGGCGCAGGCTCTCGGTGAAGGTCTCGACGATCAGCGACAGCAGCTGGGTGTGGTCGAGTTCGACGATGCGGGACAGGCCGGCGCCGATGAGCGGTATCGCCACCGGTCTGAACAGGCCGTGCAGGGCGACCGACGGCCACAGGCGCTCCAGGCTCAGCCGCAGGTCGGCCGGGGCGGACCGGGCGCGCAGGTCGTTGCCCAGCCGGGAGTAGGCGAGGGCGAAGACCCGGCGGTTGCCCACGGGGACCGGCACGGCCGTGCCGATCGGGTAGCGGGTGCGCCGGCCGCGCGGCTTGGCCCGGACGCTCTCGGTGGCCAGCGGGGTGACCTCCCTGAGCCCGCGGCGCAGCTGGTCGTCCAGCAACCGGTGCCGGCCCTCGAAGAGACGGTCGACGAGCTGCCCCTGCACGCTCTCCCGGCTGATGACGATGTCGTCGGTGGAGGTGTCGAAGGTGTCGGAGAACCCCACGACCAGGTTGGCGTCCTCCTGGTCGAACAGGTCGCCGCGCACCACGACGACGTCGACCCGCAGCCCGCGCAGGGTGTGGCGCAGCAGTTCGTCGCCGTGCCGCTCGCGCAGCCGGGCGTTCAGACGGGCGAGGGCGGCGGCGGCCTCCGGGTCGTCCGGGCGTTCCCGGGCGGTCTGCTCGGCCACCGGCAGGGCGAGGTCGTAACGGCCCAGCGCGGTGTGGCCGGCGATCAGTTCCCGCAGCGCGGTCTCCCTGAGCTGGGTCAGCCGACGGACCGGGGCGCGCGCGAACTCCTCGTCCCGCACCTCGGTCAGCGGCCGGCCGCGCCACAGCCGCAGGGCGTCGGTGAGCAGCCGGACGGCGGAGGCCGGTGCCGCGCGCAGCGCGTCGCCCACCAGGCGGGTGAAGGCGGCGCTGTCCAGCTCGTCGTCGGCGAGGTCGAGCCGGTAGGTGCTCTCGGCGCCGCGCGCGGTCGGCAGCCGGCCGGTGCGCACGATCCGGGCGCCGTGTCCGGGGCCGGCCCGGTCGAACGCGCGCCGCAGCTCCAGGATCCGTTTCTGCACCTCGTTGCGGTTGCGCAGGTCCTGGTGCGGCAGTTCCACGGTCGGCTGCCAGACGTCCTCGTACAGCCGGCGCGCGGTGACGGCCTCGCCGTCGGCGGCGACCAGCCGGAGCAGCAGCCGGGCGGTGAGCGGGGTGAGGCGTACGGCGGCGCCGTTCACGTCCAGCCGGACGGGGCCCAGAACGCTCACCCGTATGCACGGTGCACGGGTCTGCACGCGCCTCGCCCCCTCCGCCGCGTGACGTCCCGTCGACAGTGCCGTCAGCGTACCAAGGTGGCCTGGAGGGAAGCATGCGGTTGACCGGTCCCCGCCCTTCGCCACGGCCCGGGTGGCCGCGGCTGCTGCGGTCGTGGCGCGAACGACGGGTGTTCGCGGGCAGCGTGCTGGCGGCCTTCGGCGGGGTGTCGGCCGTCGTGCAGTTCGCCGGCCAGCTCTTCCCCCGCGCCGTGTCCCGGCCCGGACTGGTGCTGGCCGGCTCGGTGGCCCTGTGCCTGGCCTGGGGGCTCGTCCGGGCGCGTCCGCAGGCCGCCGTACGGCAGGAGTTCACCCGTCCCGGGATGACGGTGGTGGTCGAGGAGGGCGACCTCTTCGAGCAGCCCGGCCAGCTGGTGGTGGGGTTCACCGACACGTTCGACACCGTCGTGGACGACGGTGTCGTCATCAACGACGCAAGCGTGCAAGGGCAGTTGCTCGCGCGCCGCTACGCCGGGGACGCCCGGCGGCTGGACGCGGAGCTGGCCGCCGCCCTCGCGGGGGTGACCCCGGTGGCGTGGGAGAGCGCGCGGGACAAGCCGCGGGGCAAGCGCGCCCGGTACCCGGTCGGCACGGTCGCCGTCCTCGGCACCCGGCCCGACCTGGTCTTCGCCGTCGCCTACAGCCGGATGGGCAACGACTGCGTCGCCTCCTCCAAGGTCCAGGACCTGTGGCTCGGCCTGGACCGGCTGTGGGACGCCGTCCACCGGCACGGCCAGCTCGAACGCCTCACCATGCCGTTGACCGGCGCGGGCCTGGCCCGGCTGCACGACCTGGACGAGGACAGCCTGCTGCGGCTGATCCTGCTGTCCTTCGTCGTGCACTCCTGGGAGCGGCCGGTCTGCCGCGAACTGCACGTGCTGGTCCGCCCCGGTGAGCTGGGGCGGATCGACCTGCCGGAGACCGGCGCCTTCCTGGCCGGCCTGGCGGCGGGCGCCCGGCGCCATGTCTGACGCCGGGCGCCGGGCGGTACGGGCCCGTCCCCCGACCGTGGACGACCACCGGGCCCGTACCGCGGCTCAGCGGGCCGGCGGTGCCGCCCGCCCGGTGCGGCCGTACGCCGGCAGATGGCGGTACGGCCAGGTCTGGAGCCAGTCGGAGCGGGTGTCGTCGACCGCGCAGCCCGCCAGCTTCAGCCGCTCGGCGATCTTGCGCAGGGCGGTCTCCGTGCCGTCGAACCGGATGACGTTCCGGCCGGCGATGTCGGCGATCGGGCGCAGCTGTCCGACCTCCACCATCAGGGTGCGCTCCGGGTAGGCCATCAGCACCATGCCCAGCTCGATGAGCACGTTGGGCCGGGGCTGACCGGTGGGCTCGGTCTCGTACGGCGGTTCGTTGCGGCCGCGCAGGTCCGGGTGGAGCTGGGCGACGTCGTCCGGGGTGAGCAGCACGAGGGCCGCCTGGGCCAGCTCGGGGGCCCCGGCGACGACCTCGCCGAGGAACGGCGCCGTCTTGCCGGTGGCGTTGACCAGGGCCTCCCACTCCAGCGGACGCAGATCGAGCAGGCGCAACAGGTCGAACATCCGCAGGCGCACCTCCTCGTCCCGCCCGTGGACGACGAAGACGTTGCGGCGGCGGTCCGGGGCGGGGCCGTCCTGGTCCGGGCCGGTGTCGCGGGCGGCGGCGGGAGGGGCGCCGTAGTAGTTCTGCGTGCCCGAGTTGGTGGTGTTGTTGTTCCCCGTGACGAAGCTGTTGTGGCGCCCGAAGTCGTTCCGGCTCCCGTAGTCGCTGCTGTTGCCGCCCGTGGAGGTGTGCGTCATGCGGATCCCGCCCCCTGACCGCCGCTCGGGCCGCCGAAGTTCTGTGTGCCCGAGTTGGTGGTGTTGTTGTCGCCGTGCACGAAGCTGTTGTTGTGCCCGTAGTTGTTGAGGATGTTCGTCTGGCGGGCCTCGTGCTCCGTGAGGTCCACGTTGTGCTCGTACAGGAAGTCACGGACGACGTGGAGGAACTGGCGCTCCACGATCTGCGTGTACTTGATGGTGTCGGTCTCCTGGAAGAAGACGTGGAAGTGGGGGCTGGTCGCCATCTCCCGGACGCTGGTGACCGCCCCGCGGTTGAGCAGGGCGTCCGCGTAGCGGCCGAGGCCGAACTCGCTGGTGTCGGCCGGCTGCGGCACCCGGATCCGCTCCTTGGTCCACGGCAGCCGCGGGAGCAGCCGGGCCCCCGCCGCCTTGGCGGCGGCCGACCGGACCGTGGAGTGGGGCGTGCCGCGCAGGGTGTGCCAGGCCAGCTTGAGCAGCAGCCGCTCGTCCAGGGCGGCGGGGAGCCGGTCCACCAGCTGGAAGCTCGCCCGGATCGGCGCCAGCACGTACGAGTAGAACTCGGTGTGCAGGGTGTTCCCCTTGAGGTCGAAGCCCACGAACGCCGTGGTGACCAGCTCCTGGTCCCAGGACCCCACCCGGATGCACAGGTAGTTGCGTCCGGTGTCGTGGACGTCCCGCCAGTCGCCGTCGAGCTGCTCGGGGGTCGGCTCCGCCACACCCCGGAGCGTCGTGACGGCCGTGGTGAAGGTGCTGCGCTCGACGGCGAGGCCCTCGATCCGCTGCGCCGGGCGGGCCTGGGCGCGCAGCCGGGCGGTCATGCGGTCGGCGACGTAGGCGGTCAGCTCCTCGACGGTGAAGGGGACGACCTCCTTGCGCTTGGGCTCCTGGCCGGCGGCGCCGGGTGCCGCGGAGGGGCCCGCGCCGGACCGGCCGTCGAACACCCCGAGCGGCGCGCCGATCAGCAGTTCCGCGTTGGACCAGCGGCGCACCGGCGTGCCCGCGCCGACGAACGGCTTGTAGCCGCCGTAGCGGACCACCGTGCCGTCCGAGGTCTGCTCCCGCTTGATCTTGTCGACCAGTTGGGAGGTCAGCTCCGGGTGCTCGGGGTACGAACCGTCGAACCCCCGGCCGGCCCCGGGGGCGAGCCGGCGCGTCAGCGTCTGGAGGGTGACGACCCGCCGCAGGAAGGCGGTGACCCACAGCAGCCACAGCACGGCCAGCAGCGCGGTGAACCCGCTGAGCGCGCCGGTGACCAGGAGGACGAACGTGAGGGCGGCGCCCGCGGCGAACACGGCCAGCCGGATGCGCTGGAGCCGGCGCGCCGCCAGGGCGTGCGCGAGCACGGGCACCGCGTCGTACCCGTACGACGGCGCCACCACCCGGTACCGGTGGGTCAGCAACTCACGGATGACACCGGCGCGGTAGACCGGGTCGAGGTAGGTGCCCGCGCACAGCAGCCGGGTGGCGTTGCTCGTCGCGTCCGCGGCCGGGCGGGCCCCGGCCGGCCGGTCCGGTTCCGGCGGCGGAGCGGGCACGGTGAGGAAGTCGCTCGCCATTGTCTTCTCGCTCCGCTCTGCTCAGCCGGTGGGGTTCATGGAGGCGTCGGTGATGACACCGTCGACCACGGTGTACCGGCCGCTGTACGACTTCTGCGTGCCGTCGGTCTGCCGGGCGAGGAGATCCACCCAGACCGTCTCGTCCTGGACGGACTGGATGGTGACGTAGTCCCGCTCGGTGGTGGCGAAGCCCGACACGAAGGAGCTGTAGGACGCGTCGAGGTTCTTGCCGCCCAGGTCCCAGGCGGTCTGGAAGTCGTGTTCGTTGATGGCCTCGAAGAAACGCGTCACCGTGCCGGAGGGGCTGTCGGCCGCCTCGGGGCTCTCGGTGCCGGCCGGGCCGGCAGCGGTGTCCGTGGGGTCGGCGCTGTCGGTGGACAGCTCGGTCGGCGTCTCGTACGCCGTGGCGACGCCCGGCGCCGGTGTGTCCGGGGACGACGGGTCGTAACCGCCGGAGTAGCCGTCCGAGTAGCTGTCGGAGTAGCCGCCGTCCTCCGAGCCCAGGTGGGGCACGATGCCCATGAGCAGGATCAGCAGAAGGGGGACACCACCGATGAGCAGTGCGTACGTCCGCTCCCTACCGCCGGCGGGTAAGAGGCTCGGCGGGTCGTAGGTGTGGTTCATGGGTCCTCGCAACTCCCGGCAGACGGCCGGGACCTCGCTCGTTCCGTCGGTATGACGACAGTCACTCTGCCCGACATCCGTCGGGCGGGCGCCGGTTTCGCACTTCCGATGCGCTTCCGATCCCGACACGCGGGCGGGTGGGTCGGACAGGTGTTCAGATCGCGGTGCAGGGCACCGGCCACTGCCGGATGCGCGGGGGCAGGGCCACGGCCCAGCCACCGCAGGTGAGCACCAGCCGCTCGGCCGTGAGCAGTCCCAGCGCCTCCCGCTCGGTCGCGTCCAGCTCGGCGACGGGCGTGGGCTCCAGCAGCCGGAGGAACGTGGCGTGCAGCGCGGGGTGGTCCAGGGTCAGGCGGACGGCGGTGCCCCGCTCCCTGCGGTCCAGGACGGTGACGAAGTCCGGGCCGCGGCGGTGGTAGAGGGTGCCGTGGGCGTGACCGGTCCGCCAGGACGCCAACACGCCCGGTCCGCCGGGCAGTTCGGTGGGCGGCGGGAGGTGGTGCAGCAGGCGGGGGTCGTACGACGGTGTGCCCGTCGCCCGCCAGCTCACACCGAGGCCCAGGCCCTGGCACTCGCGCAGGAACCGCACCGCCTCCGCCGTCGCACGGCCCGTGCCGCTCAGATCCAGGGGCCCGGCGGCTTCGACGCGGCGCCCGGCGCGCCGGTGCGGAACGGTGCCGGTCAGCCCGGACAGCCCGGTCGGCCCGCTCATCCGGCTCCCTCGGGCAGCCGGACCGGCTCGCCCCAGGTCGGCAGGGAGACGTACGTGGCGCCGTCGCGGAACAGCAGGCCCAGCGAGAACGCGTGGTCGACCCATGCCTCCAGGGCCCGCGCCGGCACCGCGTGGCCGTCGGTGGTCAGCAGGCGGCGCAGCGCGGGAACGGTCCGGCCGTCCTCCAGCCGGCGCAGGGCCGCGGCCCGCCAGCCGGTGAAGCGGTGGGTGGCGGGCGGGCGGCCGTACCGGCGGTCGTGCACCAGCAGCCCCGCGCCGTCCTCCTCGAACAGCAGCCGGGAGTCCGCGTGCCCGGCCCGCCAGGCGGCCACCGCCTCCTTCAGCCGCCGCTCCACCGGGCCGCCGATGCCGGCCGGCTCGGTGTCGAACAGATAGACCAGGTCGGCGAGTTCGGCCTCGGGCAGGTCGTAGACGTGCTGGTACATCGCGGCCGGGCGGCGCTCGCCGAAGCCGAGCCCGGGGTCGGTGAAGTGCGGGCTGAACCGTTCCAGCTGGATGCGGTGGGCGCCGCTCGGCGGCTGGAGGTGGACCAGCGCGGGCAGCTGGTCGATGACGGGTGTGTAGTCGTCCGCGCTCTCGCCGGGGAAGCCGTACAGCAGGTTCCAGGAGCAGGTCAGGGCGTGGTTCTCGCACTCGCGCAGGGTCCGGACGTTACGGGCGCCGGTGACGCCCTTGTCCATGAGGTCCAGGACGCGGCTGCCCAGGCTCTCGATACCGGGCTGGATGTGCACGGTGCCGGAGGCGCCGAGGAGTGCCAGCTGGTCGGGGGTGAGGTTGGACTTGACCTCGTAGTGCAGCCGCAGGTCCCAGCCGCTCTCACTCACGCGGGGCAGGAAGTCACGGAAGTAGGCCATGTCGATGATGTTGTCGACGGTGACCACGTCGAGGAGGCGGTGGCGGCGCACCAGCCGGTCGACCTCCGTCCACAGCCGCTTCCCCGGCTTGGCGCGGAAGGCCATGGCCGTGCCGTTCAGCCCGCAGAAGGTGCAGTGGTGCTTCTCGCCCCACCAGCAGCCCCGGGCGCCCTCCACGACGAGCTTCGGATGGATGTGCTCCTGGACCGGGGAGGCGTCCAGGGCGGCCTGCCACTGGTCGTAGTCGGGCGAGGGTATGTCGGCCGGGGCCACGGTCCGCCGGGTTTCCGTGTTGGCCCGGGACACCGTGCCGTCCCACCAGCACAGTCCGGGGACGTCCGCCGGGGCGGTCCGGGCGTCCAGGTGGCGCAAGAGCGCGGGGAGGGCGTACTCGGCCTCGCCGCGGACCACGTGGTCGACGAAGGGGTGGTTGCGGTGCAGGGCGTGACCCATCGGGCCGTCGCAGTTGCTGCCGCCGAGGACGACCGTCACCTCGGGGCGCCTCCGCTTGAGTTCGCGGGCGAGGGCGAGGGACGGCACGTTCTGCATGAAGGTGCTGGTGAACCCGACCACGTCCGGTCCGGCCGCCAGGATCTCGGTGGCGCAGGCGTCGATGAAGCCGGCCGCGTACGGGCGCATCGCGAGGGCCGTGTCGAGGGGGACGTCCCGCTCGGCCGCGTACTCCTTCAGCCGGGCCTCGCCCCAGCCGGGATCGTCGTACAGGACGCCGGAGAAGACCCAGTCGCCGAGGCCGTGGAAGATGGCGTCGCTGCCGACCGCGACGTAGTCGCCCGGCCGGAGCCGGCCGCCGGAGCGCTCCAGCAGGAACTCCGCCCAGCGCAGCGAGCCGTGGAACTCGCTCACCTCGTCGCCGGGACGGGCCCGCCGCACGATCTCCCGGAGCAGGCCCAGTTGCAGCGAGGGCAGGTCGAGCGGGTGCCACGGCATCGTGACCAGGTGGACGCGCATGCTCAGCGGGTCGGCCGCTTCTCCAGGATCGCCGGCCGGCGGGTGGTGCTCCCCTGGTCCTCGCGGACCACGGTCTTCTTGATCTCCACGCTCGCCACTCCCCTCATGGCACGCCAACGCCCTTGCGCCGCACGGCTGTCCACCATATGGACAGGTGTGTGCGCGACACAAGGGCGTTGTGCGACCGGCGCGTCGAGAAGGCGTGTGCCGGTGCCGCGAGGAGCGTGGGCCCGGCGGTGCCTACAGCCGCGGGTCCACCGGCTCCGACTCCAGTGCCAGCACGCCGAACACCGCCTCGTGCACCCGCCACAGCGGCTCCCCGCCGGCCAGCCGGTCCAGGGCCTCCAGGCCGAGGGCGTACTCGCGCAGCGCCAGGGACCGCTTGTGGTTCAGGAACCGCCGCCGCAGCCGGGCCAGGTTGTCCGGCCGGGTGTACTCGGGACCGTAGATGATCCGCAGGTACTCGCGGCCCCGGCACTTGATGCCGGGCTGCACCAGCCGCCCCTCGGGGGTGCGGACCAGCGCGTCCACCGGCTTGACGACCATGCCCTCGCCGCCCCGGCCGGTCATCTCCAGCCACCAGTCGACGCCCGCGCGGACCGACTCCGGGTCGCCGGTGTCGACGTACAGCCGCCGGGTGGTCTGGAGCAGTCCGGTGCCGTCGTGTTCCACCAGCCGGTCGATCAGGGCCAGTTGTTCGTCGTGCGGGAGCGCGGCGAGGCTGCGGCCCTGGACGGCGAGGAGCTGGAAGGGGGCCAGCCGGACCCCGTCCAGTCCCTCGGTGGTCCAGCAGTAGCGGCGGTAGGCGGCGGTGAACGCCCGGGCGTCGGCGGCGCGTTCACGCTGCCGGGTGAGCAGGCCGCCCACGTCGGCACCGCGCGCAGCCGCGGCTTCCAGAGCGGCGAGCGCGCCCGGGAACACCGCGCCGGACGCGGCACCGACGGCCGCGTACTGGCCGCGCAGCAGCCCCGTGGCCTTCAGCGACCACGGCATCAGCTCGGCGTCCAGCAGCAGCCAGTCCGTGTCGAGTTCGTCCCAGAGACCGGCGTCCCCGACCGCCGAGCGCAGCCGGCCGAGGATCTCCTCGGTCACCTCCGCGTCGTCGAAGAACGGCCGCCCGGTACGGGTGTAGAGCGAACCCGTGGGGCCCTGCACACCGAACCGCTTCCGTGCCGTCTCCGCGTCCCGGCAGACCAGGGCCACCGCCCGGGAGCCCATGTGCTTCTCCTCGCACACCACCCGCGCGACGCCGTCCCGCGCGTACTGCGCGAACGCCTCCTCAGGGTGCTCCAGGAAGTGTCCATCAGCGGCTCCGCCACGGGCCTCCGCCTGCGAGGTGGCCGTCGGCGCCATGGTCGGCGGCAGGTACGGCAGCAGGCGCGGGTCGGTCGCGAAGCGGCTCATGACCTCAAGGGCCGCCGCCGCGTTCTCCTCGCGGACGGCCACCCTGCCCGCGTGCCGGGTCTCCACGGCCCGGCGGCCGTACACGTCCGCCAGGTCCAGCGGCCGGCCGTCGTGCCCACCGGGCGCCTCGGTGCGCAGCGGCTTCGCCGGCTCGTACCAGACCCGCTCGGCCGGTACGTCGACCAGCTCGCGCTCCGGCCAGCGCAGCGCGGTCAGCTTGCCGCCGAAGACGGCACCGGTGTCCAGACAGATGGTGTTGTTGAGCCAGGTGGCCTCGGGCACGGGCGTGTGGCCGTAGACCACCGCGGCCCGGCCCCGGTAGTCCTCCGCCCACGGGTAGCGCACCGGCAGCCCGAACTCGTCGGTCTCGCCGGTGGTCTCCCCGTACAGGGCGTGCGAGCGGACCCGGCCGGAGGTGCGGCCGTGGTACTTCTCCGGCAGGCCGGCGTGGCAGACCACGAGCCGGCCGCCGTCCAGGACGTAGTGGCTGACCAGTCCGTCGATGAACTCCCGCACCTCGGCCCGGAACTCCTCGCTCTCGCCCTCCATCTGCGCGATGGTCTCGGCGAGCCCGTGGGTGGGCTGGACCCTGCGGCCCTTGAGGTGGCGGCCGTACTTGTTCTCGTGGTTGCCGGGGACGCAGAGGGCGTTGCCCGAGTTCACCATGGACATCACCCGGCGCAGCACGCCGGGGCTGTCCGGGCCGCGGTCGACCAGGTCGCCGACGAACACGGCGGTACGGCCCCGCGGGTGCACCCCGTCCACGTAGCCCAGCTCGGCGAGCAGCGCCTCCAGTTCGGCGGAGCAGCCGTGGATGTCGCCGACGATGTCGAACGGGCCGGTGAGGTGGGTCAGGTCGTTGTAGCGCTTCTCGGTGACGACGGTGGCGTTCTCCACCTCCCGCACCCCGCGCAGGACGTGCACCTTGCGGAAGCCCTCGCGCTCCAGGTGGCGCAGCGAGCGGCGCAGTTCGCGGATGTGCCGCTGGATCACCCGGCGGGGCATGTCGGCGCGGTCGGTGCGGGCCGCGTTGCGCTCGGCGCACACCTCCTCCGGCACGTCCAGCACGATGGCGATGGGCAGCACGTCGTACCGCTTGGCCAGGTCGATCAGCTGACGCCGGCCGTCCTGCTGCACGCTGGTGGCGTCGACGACGGTGCGGCGGCCGGCGGCCAGCCGCTTGCCGGCGATGTAGTGCAGGACGTCGAAGGCGTCCCGGCTGGCGCTCTGGTCGTTCTCGTCGTCGGCGACCAGACCGCGGCAGAAGTCGGAGGAGATCACCTCGGTGGGCTTGAAGTGCCGCCGGGCGAACGTGGACTTGCCGGAGCCGGAGGCACCGACGAGGACGACGAGGGACAGGTCGGTGACGGGGAGTTCCCGTCCCGGCTCGCGGGTTCCGCTCACGCGGCCTTCGCCTCCTTCTCGGTGTCGTCGCGGTGGAACACGGCCATCTGGGTGGGTGGGCCGACCTCGGGGTCGTCCGGGCCGACGGGGACGAACCCGACGTCGTAGCCGTGGCGTCCGGCCACGGTCGCCGCCCAGGCGCGGAACTCCTCGCGGGTCCACTCGAAGCGGTGGTCGCCGTGCCGGGCGTGTCCGGCGGGCAGGCTCTCCCAGCGGACGTTGTACTCCACGTTCGGGGTGGTCACGACGACCGTGCGCGGGCGCGCGTGCCCGAACACGGCGTACTCCAGGGCGGGCAGCCGGGGCAGGTCGAGGTGTTCGATCACCTCGCTGAGCACGGCGGCGTCGTACCCCTTGAGCCGGTTGTCGGCGTAGGCGAGGGAGCCCTGGACGAGCCGGACGCGGGCCGCCTGCCGCTCCCCCATCCGGTCGAGCCGGAGCCGCCGCTCCGCGATGGCCAGGGCCCGTACGGACACGTCGACGCCGACGATCTCGGTGAACCGGGCGTCCTTGAGCAGCGCCCGCACCAACTGGCCCTGCCCGCAGCCCAGGTCGAGGACGCGCGCGGCATCGGACGCGTGCAGCGCGGTGAGGATCGCCGCCCGGCGCTGCTCGGCGAGCGGGGTCGGCTTCTCCTCCGCCTCGGTCTCCTCCGCGACCGCGTTGTCGATGTCCTCGACCTCGCTGTCGTCGGCCTCGGCCAGCCGCACCAGCTCCAGCCGCTCGCGCGCCTGCCGGGTCAGCGACCAGCGCCGGGACAGATAGCGGCTGGTGATCAGCTGCTGCTCCGGGTGGCCGGCCAGCCAGCCCTCACCGGCGCGCAGCAGCTTGTCGACCTCGTCGGCGGAGACCCAGTAGTGCTTGGCGTCGTCCAGCACCGGCAGCAGGACGTACAGGTGGCGCAGCGCCTCGGCGAGGGTCAGCCGGTCCGACTCCAGCACGAGCCGGACGTACCGCGAGTCGCCCCATTCCGGGAACGCGGTGTCGAGCGGGACGGGGTCGGCGGTGACCGTCCAGCCGAGCGGTGCGAAGAGCCGGTGTACGAGGCCGGCCCCGCCGCGGGCGGGCAGCGCCGGGACCTCGACGCGCAGCGGCAGCGGGGCCGCCGCCCGCTCCGGGCGGGCATCGCACACCCCGCGCAGGGCGCTGGAGAAGACGGTGCTCAGCGCGACCGCGAGGAGCGAGGAGGCCGCGTAGGGGCGGTCGTTGACGTACTGCGCGAGGGCCGCGTCGGGGGCGCCGCCGCGGCCCTTGCCCTTGCCCCGGCGGACCAGCGCGAGCGTGTCGGTCTCCAGCAGCAGGGCGGCCGCGCAGCGTTCGGCGTCCGCCTCGGGGTAGAAGACGTGCGCCGTGCCGTACGACGTGGAGAACGCCTGCGCCTTGTCGGGGTGCTTGTGCAGCAGGTACCCCAGGTCGGTGGCCGGGTTCCCGGCCGTGCCGGTGGTGGAGATCGTCACGAACATGCTGTCGAGTCTCCCCGGCCGGAACCCCGCCGACCACAGGTTTTCCGCGCGGCTGCGGCCGGCCCGACCCGTGCGACGGTGGCCTGCGGGACCCCGGCCCGGCCGCGCGGCCGGGCCTGCCCGCTCAGGACTCGTCGTCGACGATCTTCCGCGCCTTCGCCATGGCCCGCCGGTCGTCGGCGCGTCGTGCGTCCAGTGCCTTCTTGTTCTTGCTGATGGCGGTCTTCTGCGCGCGGCTCTCGACGGCGTGCACGGCCTGGATGAAGCCGGTGTCGAGCTTGCACCGGGCGTCCGCGGCGGCGGTCTCCTTCTCCTTCTTCGACGGCTCGTCACCGCGGAACCAGTCGGAGTCGGTGGACGCCTGGTCCGGGTCGGAGTAGCGGAAGCCCTCGTCCTTCATGCAGTCCGACCACGCGCGCTCGGCCTTCTTCCACGCGGGGTCCTTCCGCGCCTGCTTGTGCGCCTGGTACCAGTACTGCACGGGGAGCGAGTAGTAGCCGCTGAGCCGCACGCCGCCGATCTTCGTCGGCTTGGGCTCGGGGCCGTAGATCTTCCGGACCGCCTCGCCCATGCACCCCTTCGCGGGAATGGGGTGGCCGTGCGACTGGTGGCTGTCCCCGGACTCGAACGTGCCGGTGAGGGCCGCGTACTGGTCGGCGGGCCACTCCATGGGCTGGTCGTCGGACTCGTCCCGCACCGCGTTGTGGTAGCCGTGCTCGGCCGCCAGGTCGGGGTCGTCCACGCCGTACGGGCTGTCGTCCCCGACCTTGCTGCCGCCCGCGAGGGTGCCCTGCCGCACCGGGTAGGTCGACTCGACGGTCCTGATGTCGAGCGTCTTGAAACCGGTGAACCCGAGCCGGACCATGCACCGCTTGGCGAGGATCCACTGTGCCGTGCCGACGGCCTTGCCGTCGCGGGTCGTCGCGTCCGGTATGTAGGCGTTCAGCGGGAACGCCTTCATGGTGTTGAGGCGGCGGGCCTCGTCGCCGGGGTCGTCGTCGCCGACGAACTGGCACGCCGACACGGCGAGCAGGCCGGTGAGAGCAAGGGGGAGGATTTTACGCACGCCGTCATATGACCAGGCACGGATCATGCGCGCTGTGATGGAAGCCACAGTTCCGGCACACGGTGTTCACAGGAGACCCATGTGATCTCCGTTACGGCCGCCCCGGCCGCACGTCTGATGGAGTGAGCCCTCGTCAACTGACCACTGACAGAAGGGGGAACCATGACCAACGGCCAGGGAACCCGGGTACACGGCAGAGCCGCCGTCGCCGTGGCGGCCGGTGCCGTCCTCGGTGCGGGCGTCCTCGCGACCGCTCCCGCCCAGGCGGCCACGGCGCCGGCCGCGGCCACCGCCCAGCGCTCCGCCGCCGCGGCGCCGCAGGTGTCGGCGCAGGGCGCGTACGCCATGAACCCGGCGACCGGCAAGCAGCTCTTCGGCAAGGCGCCGGACGGACGGCTGCGGACCGGCTCCACGACGAAGATCATGACGGCGCTCGTGGTGCTGTCGCAGCGGAACGTGGACCTCGGGAAGAAGGTGAAGATCAAGAGGGAGTACACCGACTACGTCATCGACCCGGTGACGCACGTCCAGCGCTATTCGAGCGCCAATCTGATCCTCGGCGACTCGATGAAGACGGGCGACCTGCTGTACGGCCTGCTGCTGCCGTCGGGCTGCGACGCGGCCTACGCGCTCGCGGACACCTACGGCACGGGCTCGACGACGGCCCAGCGGACCAAGTCGTTCATCGGCAAGATGAACGCCAAGGCGCGCGAACTCGGCCTGAAGAACACCCACTTCGACTCCTTCGACGGGGTGTCCAACGGGAAGAACTACTCCTCGCCGCGCGACCTGGCCAAGCTGGCCGGGGTCGCGCTGAAGAACAAGGCGTTCAAGAAGGTCGTCGGCACGAAGGTCTACGACGACATGCAGTCGTACCGGCCCGGCGGCGGAACGCACGCCATGAAGCCGTGGAACAACTCGAACAAGCTCCTCACCTCCTACCGGGGCGCGTTCGGCGTGAAGACCGGCTCCGGTCCGGAGGCGAAGTTCTGCCTGGTGTTCGCGGCCACCCGTGGTGCGAGGACGGTCGTGGGCACGATTCTCGCGGACACGTCGGCGGACCAGCGCTTCAAGGACGCGGCGAAGATCCTGGACTACGGCTTCACCCAGCGCGGCTGAGCCGGCCCGGGGGGATCCACGGGTCCCCCCGGCACCCCGGCCGGGTCAGGTCCGTCCGGGCCACGCGGGCAACCCTTCCGGCACGAGAACCCTCTCACCGGGCGGACAGGCCGGGCAGGGACAGGCCGGGCAGGGACCGTGAAGGGGGACGCACCGTGCTCGTGACCGACCGGAGGGGCGGACGGCGGGCGTGGGCGCCGGCCGCGCTGGGACTGCTCGCGCTGCTGACGGTGTCCTGCGACGCCGGCGCGCGGCGGCCGGCGGCCGCCGCGCACCCGACCGCACCGGCCCGGGTCGCCGCCTATGACGCCGGCTGGCGGACCGGTAAGGAGATCCACGACTCCGGCGGCAAGGGCGCGGCGATCCGCGAAGTGGTGTGGGGCGGCTGTGTGCGCCGCTCGCTCACGGCCCGGCCACGGGAGGTCGTGGACCGGGACCGCGGTGCCTGGGTGCGCGGCTGCCGCCACGGGGTCCGTGGCGCACCGCACCGGCGCCCCGCCCGCCCCCTGACCCGCCGTGAACCGGATCCCGGTCTCCTGGCCGACTTCCGCTCCTGGGCCGCGCGGCACGGCGCGCGGGACTCCGCGTCGAGGGCGACCCGGGTCGTCCTGGTCCACCTCGGCGACCGCGACTACGACGTCGAACTGACCGGTGCCTACGACGCCGGCGACCGCGCGGCGGGCGCGGCGGACCTGGCCGACGCGTTCGCCGAGTGGTGGGACGGCGACGACGGGGAGACCGGCGTCGCCTGGAACCTGCTCCTCCTCACCCCGGACGGCGAGCGTCTTCTGACCCGGGATCTGTGACCGGCCCACCCGGCTCCGGCCGGCGCTCGGAGACCGCTCCGGCGAGGATGCCGAGGGTCACGGCGGCGAGGCCGAGACCGACGACACCGGTGTTGACCCAGAAGTAGCCGGGGCTGCTGGGGCGGGTGCTGCCGTCGGCCAGGACGCAGTCGAAGCGGAGCGGCACCCAGGAGGCCTGCTGGCCGACGAGCACACCGGGCGGGAAGTCGTCGCGGCACTCGTGGGCCGGTGTGGAGTCCGCGCCGGAGGAGGACTCGTGCACGGAGAGCGCGACCGATCCCGCGCCCAGGAAATAGAGGACCACCGCGGCCCAGCCCGCCATCCACGCCGACCAGCGCACCAGGTCCAGCCGCCAGTCCGGGCGCCTGCCGGGCATCGCCACGGACAGGAGCTTGACGATGACGGCGATCACCCAGGCGGGAATCGCGAGAACGGCCGGGAAGAGCAGGAAGCCGAAGAGGATGCCGAGCGCGGAGTCGTCGTCCATCGGCTGATCCCAGCAGGACCGCTCCACCCCGACCGTGACGGAAGCCACAGTTCCGGTCACAGCCTCGTCACGGGGGGGCTGGGGGCGGGGTGTTGGGAGGGCGTGGGGCCTTGGGAGGGGTGGCGCTATTAGGCGGGATTGGGGAGGGGGGTGGGCTATGGGGCGGGCTCTGAAAGGAGGCGGGGCGCGGTTCTTGGGCGGGCCTCGGGAGTGGTGGCTCGCGGGCTGGGCCCCGGGACGCGTGGGACGGGTGCCGGGAGGAGGGACCGATGGGCGGGACCCGCTGGCCTGGCACCCCGGACGGGTGGACCGATGGCCGGGCTCCGGGACGGGTGAGCCGCTGGCCGGAACCCGGGACGGGTGGGCCGACGGGCCGGCCCCGCGAGCCGAGCACCCCAGACAGCGGCCGACCGATGGCCGGGACCCTGGGACCGGGGCAGGTGGACCGATGGCCGGAACCCGGGGCGGGCGAACCGATGGCCGGGACCCGGGGCCCGGGGCGGGTGGACCGCTGGACCGAACCCGTGGGGCGGGACCGGTGGGCTGGGCGTCGGGAGCGCACGGCCGGGGCTTCGGGGCGGGCCCGGGGCGGGGTCCCGGGGCTCGTGGGGCTGGGCCCCGGGACCGGGGGTGGGGCGTCGGGTGGTTACGACAGCTGGGACTGGACCTGGCTGGAGATCAGTTCCAGGTGGTCCAGATCGCCGAGGTCCAGCACCTGGAGGTAGATCCGCTGGGAACCGATCTCGGCGTACCGGCCGATCTTGTCGACGACCTCCGCCGGGGAACCGGCCAGCCCGTTGGCCTTCAGCTCGTCCGCCTCACGGCCGATCGCGGCGGCGCGCCGCGCCACCTCCTGGTCGTCCTTGCCGACGCAGACGACGAGCGCGTTGGAGTACGTCAGGTCGTCCGCGTCGCGGCCCGCCTCCACCGCGGCGGCCCGCACCCGGCCGAACTGCCGCTCACTGTCCTCGATCGAGGCGAACGGGATGTTGAACTCGTCGGCGTACCGGGCGGCGAGCCGCGGGGTCCGGGTCGCGCCATGGCCGCCGATCAGCACCGGGACCTTCTTCTGGGCGGGCTTGGGCAGCGCCGGCGAGTCGGTGAGGTCGTAGAACGTGCCGTGGAAGTCGAAGGTCTTGCCGGCCTCGGTCGCCCACAGCCCGGTGACGATCGCGAGCTGCTCCTCCAGCCGCGCGAACTTCTCCTTCGGGAAGGGGATGCCGTACGCCTTGTGCTCCTCCTCGAACCAGCCCGCGCCGAGGCCGAGTTCGACCCGGCCGCCGGACATCTGGTCGACCTGGGCGACCTGGATGGCGAGCACGCCGGGCAGGCGGAAGGTGCCGGCGGTCATCAGCGTGCCGAGACGGATGCGCTTGGTCTCGCGGGCGAGGCCGGCCAGGGTGATCCAGGCGTCCGTCGGGCCGGGAAGGCCGTCCACGCTGCCCATGCGGAGGTAGTGGTCGGAACGGAAGAAGGCGTCGAAGCCCAGGTCCTCGGTGGCCTTGGCCACGGCGAGCAGGGTGTCGTAGGTGGCACCCTGCTGGGGCTCGGTGAAGATTCGAAGGTCCATACATCTATCCTGCACGGCGCCGCCCGCGTCAATCGCGCCGGTACCGTCCGGCACGGCTGTCCCCGGTCGGGTGAAATTCCTCCACCCCGCGCGCGGGCGTCGCTCCGGGCCGGTGACCGGCCCCGGTGATGATCGTTGGGCGGTCGGAGCCGGACCGTCCGGCGCCCGCGCCGGCCCCGGCGGGCCGGGGGCCGAGGAGGCTGTCATGTCCGAAGAGTCCGTTCCCCAGCAGGGAGGCCCCGCCGGCCGGCCGAAGGGGTTGCTGGAGCAGATGGAGGAGCTGATGGCGGCACTGAACGCGGACCTGTCGGCCCTGGCGGACCTCCAGGCCGGGGGGCCGGCGCCGGGCGCGGCCGACGAGACGGAATGAGGCCGACGGCCGGGGCAGCGCGTGGGGTGGCGCCTCAGCGCGCCGACCGCCACGAGCACTGAACCACGCGCACGGCCGCGGCCGACCAGCGGACAGGACCGATCCGAGGCGGGCACCCCCGCCCTGAGCCGAGCCCAGCCAACGGCACCCCGCCGCACCCCGCACCGAACAGCCGTCAACGCGCACCACACCACCCGCCGCTCGCGCACGGCCCTCACCCGAACGCGGGCCGAACCGAACGCGTCCACCCGCACCCACCGCCCCTGCCGTGCCGCCCCGCAGGGGAACCCCGCTCACACGCCCGACGGGCTGTCCTGGATGCCGCCCGGCATTACCTCCTCCCGGGCCGCCAGCTTGCGCAGCATCTCCAGGACGCGGTCGCGGGACTCGTCGGCGGCGTCGATCGCCTCCATGCACTGCCAGTACGTCGTCTCGTCGGCCGCGGCGCTGGCCATGCCGACCAGGGCTATGCCGACCTCGCCGAGCAGACCGCCGAGGCAGAGCAGCGTCTCGCGGGCGTCGTCCAGCTTCGTGAGCTGGGCGGCGCGCAGGTCGCCGAGGTCGAGTTCGGGCGGGTCCAGGACTCCGCAGCCCCGGCCCGCCAGCTCCGTCAGCCCCAGTGCCTCGCCGCGCAGTTCCGGCGGCCCGGAGACCGCGAGGCGGCTCCCGATCGCCTGCGCGAGGGCCTGCGCCTGCCAGACCTCCGCCATCATCTCCGCCGCGTCGGCGCCACCCGCCAGGGCCCGCCTGCTCGTGAGAATGAGCCGTACCGCATCCATACCGTGCCCCCGTCCCTCCGCCGCGTCACCTCACGCGGCTGCCCGAACTCCCTTGTTCACTACCCAGCGTGAGGGACCTTGGGGCGAAAAGCCAGAGGAAGACCGAAATCTGTGGACAACAATTCGGATTCGGCCGAGAGTTTGACTCCGGAGAGTAATAACGGAGCTCAGTGCTCCGATTGTTGGTCCCGGCCCCGGTCCTGATCCCGGCCCCGGTCCCGGCCCCGGCCCCGGTCCCGGTCCTCCGCACCGGGCAGCGGGAACCGGCGTTCGTTGCGGTCGATCTTCGCGGCCAGCGCGGCGAGCGGATCGACGCCGAGGACCTCGCAGAGCTGGAGCAGATAGGCCAGCACGTCGGCGACCTCGTCCGTCACGCGGTGGGCGGTCCCGGGATCGTCCATGACCCGGGCCGACTCCTCGGGCGTCAGCCACTGGAAGATCTCGACCAGTTCGGAGGCCTCCACCGAGAGGGCGGCGACGAGATTCTTGGGCGTGTGGTAGGGCTGCCAGTTCCGCGCGGCGGCGAACTCGGCGAGTCTGCGCTGGAGTCGGGCCAGGCCGGGATCGGGGTGTTCGGTCACGGGTTCAGGTGTACCACCGTGACACCGGGGGTCCTGGCGGCCCACGAGGCGTCGCTCACCGCGGCCACACAGCGGATGTGCCCCCGCTCGCCCATCCGCGCGGCCGTCCGCAGCAACTCCCGGCGCTGGCACGGATCCAGGCCGCGGTCGAAGCCGTCGGCGAGGACGGTGAGGGTTCGCAGCGCGTCGGGCACCTCGCCGGGGGTGTCCACGTCGAGCACGCCCGGCCCGGTCAGCAGCACCAGGGTGAGCGCGAGGTAGCGCAGTTCGCCGTCGCCCAGCCGGGCGAGTTCGCTGCGGAAGCCGTCGCCGCGGTCGAGCAGCGCCCGTACCGTGCCGTCGGCCAGCGGCTCGGCGACCAGGTCGGTCACCCGCCCGGCGCAGCCCGCGCGCAGCGTCTCGACCAGCAGGCCGTGCCGCCGGCCGCACTCCGCGCGCGTGCGCCACAGCACGTCGGCGAGGTTGTCGCAGCCGCGCAGCAGCCGGCCCGAGCCGGTGGGGACGGGGGCGCGCATGTGCTCGGGGCGCGGATCGCAGGGGAAGACGGAGCGCAGGGCGACGACCATCTGCTCGGCCGCCGCGAGCACATGGCGCTGACCGTCCGTCTTGCCGGCCACGCGCAGCGGCAGCAGGGCGGTGCCCAGGAGGTCGTCGGGGAGCGGGGCGCGGGTGACCGGGGCGGAGCCGGCGGTGTGCCAGGCGGCCTGGACGGTCCGGCGTCCGGGGTCGCGCAGGGCGGTCTCCAGCAGGACGACTCCGCGCGCGGTCAGCCGCTCCCCCACGATCCGCAGGTACGGTTCGGCCTGGACGGCGAGGTCGAGCCGGACCGGGCCCTCGGCGCCGTCGGCCGTACAGCCGATCCGGAATCCCCGCCGCCCCTCGGCGTCGGGGCGGGCCCGCTCCGGCACGCAGGCGACCGGGTCCGGGAACGCCTCACCGAGCGGGGCACCGCCGCCGAGCCGTGCCAGCGCCTCGTACGCGGTGAGCGCGGTGGTCTTGCCGGCCCCGCTGGGCCCCGCGAACACGGTGACCGCGCCGAGCGGGAACCCGGCCCGCCGGTGCCCGGCGAAGGCCGACAGCCGCAGTTCGGTGATCCGGGAGCGGATGTCGAGGGGCGGACGGTCGAGGGGCGGGCGGGAGTGCGCGGGGACGGTGGCGGCGGACGCGTCGGCCGCCGGCGGCTCAGCGGACACGGAGGGCACGGCCATATGCGGACCGTAGGGCTCCGCCCGTACGCCGAACCGTTTCACTGCCGGGACGTTCCTACGATCGGGGGACCTGACGGCAGCCGACATCCCGCGCAGACCACGAATGTCGCGGAAGATGACGGTCTTGTGGTCGTTGTCGGTGCTCACCGTTACTCTGCCGGGGTGTACGAGCAGTTCGAGAGGGGCGATCCCGCGGCGCGCAGGCGTGCGGCGATCGCCGCGGAGAAGGACCGGCTGGCCCGCGACCGTGAGCGGCGCGAGTCCCGCGACCGCACGGCGGTCAGCGGCTTCCTGCGCCGCAAGTGAGCCTGGCTGGGCGTGACCGGGGATGCCGTCACCGCCGTGCACGGCCTGCTGGACGAACTCTCGGCCGTACCGGATCTGCCCGAGGAACCGCGCGCCGTGCTGCGGGCCGCGGCCACCGGCGCGCCGGACCGCGAGGCGCTCCTCCCGGCGGTGCGCAGGGCGCTGGAACACGCGGCTCCCGAAGAGGTGCTGGCGCACATACGGGCGCTGTGGGAAGCGGACGTTCCCTGGCTGACCGACGCGGGAGCGGAGCGCTGCCGGGTGATCTGCTCCAGCGCGCCGAGCCTGCTGCTCGTCAGCGGCCGGGCGCGCGCCGTCTCCGGCGGTCCGGCCTTCTCGCTCTTCGCCGCTGCCGCCACCCGCGGCGCCGTCCCCGTGCCCACGCGCCATCTGCCCGCCATCCTGCCCTGGGCGCCGCTGCCCGTCCTTGTGGCGGGCGCTCAGCCGCCCGAGATCGCCGCGCCCTCCATGAGTCCGCTGACCTCCGTCCCGGGCGGGGTGAGGAGGAAGACGTTGCGGTCCACGCGGTGCATGCCGCTGCCCAGGCCGAAGACGACGCCCGTGCTGAAGTCGAGGACGCGCTTGGCGACGTCGCCCTCCGCACCGGACAGGTCGAGCAGCACCGGCGCCCCGGCCATCAGCGTCTCGGCGACTTCCCGGGCGTCCGCGAAGACGTTGACACGCAGGACCACGAACCGGCGCCGGGTCTCGGTCTCGGCGTCGGGCAGCGAGCGGTGGTTCACCGCGGACGGCCAGGCGTCCCGGCCCCGCAGCGGCACGACCTGGGCGAGCCCTTCCCACTGTTCATCGGTGACGTCGTAACGGCTCACCGGCTCCCCCTGATCTGACTCGCACTCAATCCCTGCACCAGCCAATTCTTACGCCAAGTCACCCGTTCGGCCCAACAACGACACGGTGCGCGACCGCACCAGCCGTATCTCGCGCGTCACATCCCGCGCCAAATGCACTGATACATCCGCTTCTTACCGGGCTCATACCCGACTCTTCATCGGCCTGCGCACCCCGCTCACCCCTCCCCGCTAGCGTCGCGTGCCGTGCACTTGGCAGAGACACAGCAGGTGACACCCGGCCGGCGGACACCGTCGGTGGTGTCCGCCGATCCGGGGGCCCGCGCGGCGGTGCCGGACGGCCCCGCGCAGTGGCACCGCGTACTGACGCTGCTCGCCGACGTGAGCCTGTTCATCGGCACGCGCTCGGTGTGGACCCAGGCGGCCACGCACCGGCTGGTCCTCGCGGGAGTCATCTCGGTCTGCTACGCCTCGATCCTGGTGACCGGCGCGCTCGCCCTCACCGTCCGCCGGACGCGCTCGCTGGCCCGCCTGGACCTGGTGGTGCTGGCGACCGCGGTCACCCTCGCCCTGTGCGCCTGGGCGCTGAACCACGGCGGCGGCGACGAGGCGGTCCTCACCACCCAGGCCGCGCGGGAACTCGTCGCCGGGAACCCGGTGTACGAGCAGCCCTGGCCCTGGCTGTTCCACGCCGAGGGCGTCGCGCTGACACCGACGATGGACGGCGGATACGACTTCACCTACGGCTATCCCCCACTGGCCCCGCTGCTCACCGCGCCCCTGCTGTGGCTGGGTCACGGCGGCGCCCCGGCGACGGCGGCGGCGACGGTCGCGCTGGTCGTGGGCGCGGTGGTGCTGTGGCGGCTGCTCCCGGTGCCCTGGCGCTCGGCGGCGACGATGGTCTGCCTCGGCTTCGGCTTCCTGCCGACGTACGCCCGCCAGGGCTATCCGGCGATCATCGGTCTGGCCCTGCTGCTGCCGGTGGTGGTGCGCTGGCCCCGGCTCGGCGCGCGCGGCCGGCTGGGCGCGGCCGGGATCGCGCGGGCCGCGTGTCTCGGCGCCGCGTGCGCCGCCCAGCAACTGCCGTGGTTCGTCACGCCGTTCCTGCTGGCCGGCATCTACGCCGTGCGGCGCGGGGAAATGGGCGGCCGGGCGGCGGCGCGGGTGGTGCTGCGGATCGCGGGGACCGCGGTGCTCACCTGGCTGCTGATCAACGTGTACTTCGTCGTGAGCGAGCCCGGCCGGTGGCTGCGGGGCATCGCCCTGCCGCTGACCCAGGGCGCGGTGCTGCACGGCCAGGGACTGGTGGACGTCTCGCTGTACTTCACCCACGGCAGCGACCGCCTCGGCTGGTACGGCCGGGCGAGCGTGCTGCTCGCCGCCGCCCTGCTGGCGGTGTTCGTGCTGTTCGTCCGGCGGCTCGGGCCGGCCGCGACGGTGCTGCCCTGGTGCGCGTTCTATCTGGCGACCCGCTCCCAGGACGGCTACTACCTGATGATGACCCCGCTGTGGCTGGCGGCGGCCATCACCGCGCCCCTGCCGGAGTTCGCCCAGGCCTGGCAACCGCGGCCCCGCCCGTTCACCGGCCCGCGCCGCCGGGCGGCACTGGCCGTGGCCGCGGTCGCGCTGATCACGCCCGCGCTGGTGAGCGCGGCCCTGGCGGCGACGGGGACCCCGCCGCTGCGGATGGACGTCACGGCGGCCCGGCACACCTCGGCACGGGCCCTGTCCCGGCTGACCCTGCGGGTCACCAACACGGGCGGCACCGCGCTCACCCCGCACTACATGCTCAGCGTCGGCCAGGGCATGAGCCGGTACTGGTCGCTGGCGCGCGGCCCGGCGACGATTCCCGCACACCGCACGGTGAGCGTCGAACTCTGGGCGCCGACCGGCGGTTTCCAGGTGCCGGCGAAGCCGGGTGCCGGGCTCCGGCTGCGCGCCTTCACGGCGGACCCGCAGACGCTGTCCACCCGGGACGTGCGCCGGGCGGAGCTGGGCCTCAGTCCGCCGCGCGGGTGAAGCGGAGCGCGGCCGTGATCGTGGTCAGGCCGCGGATCATGCCGAGTTGGTTCCAGCCCATGTCGAACTGCTCGCGGTCGACGCCGAACTCCGTCTCCAGGGTCAGCGCGCCGGCGCTCACGCCGGTCAGGCGGGCGGTGAGGGACAGGGGCCGGCTGACGCCCCGGACGGTCAGCTGTCCGGCGACCCGGACCGTGTCGCCGTCGAGCCGGTCCGCGCCGCGCACGGTGAAGGTGATCTCCGGGTGGCGCTCGGCGTCGAAGAAATCGGCCGAGCGCAGGTGCACGTCCCGCTTGGCGTTCTTCGTGTCGAGGGAGGCCGCGTCCAGGGTCACGGTGCCGGTGGCCGTGCCGTCGGGCCGGACCTCGCCGGTGCCGCCGACGCCGGTGAAGGTGCCCTTCACGGTGACCAGGCCCCACATGGTCTTGTGCCGCAGGCCCACGGTGGACGCGGTCGGGTCGAGCTGCCAGCGGCCTGTTTCCACGGCGACGGTCATGGTCGTACTCCAGATGATTCAAATTTGGATGACTGGATGACCTCACGCTAGCCCCTCATCCAAATTTGAACAACAAGCACCTGCCCGCACTCGCACGACTCGTACAAATTTGGACAACAGGTAGACTCGACACATGTCCGCCTCCGACGCGCACACCGCCGACCAGCCCTCCTGTCCCCTCGCGCACGGCGACGGGCTGCTCCCGGACGAGCTGCGCGCCTGGATGGTCCTGCTGGCCGCGACCGGCGCCGTGGAGCAGCGGCTGCGGTCGGTCGTGAAGGAGACCCTCGACGTCTCCCACGACGAGTTCCTGATCCTGTGCCTGCTGGCCGAGCAGCCGCGTACCGGACTGCGGATGACCCAGGTCGCCGATCTCCTCGGCCGCCCCAAGACCCGCCTCACCTACCAGATCGCCTGTCTCCAGCGGGCCGGTCTCGTCAGCCGCAGATCCGTGTGCGGCGACAAGCGGGGTGTGCAGGTCGCCCTCACCGACAAGGCCCGCGACCTGCTGCGCGAGACCTCCGCCCTGCTCGCCGGAACCGTCCGCCAGGCCCTCGCCGACTCCATGGGCCCCGAGCAGCGAGCCGCCATGTGCTCGCTCGTCCCGGACCTGGAGACCGAGACCCGCTGAGCCGCCGGGCCCGGAGAGACACAGGTCACCACCGCAAGAAGAGAAACCTCACAGCCCGTGCTCCGCCCTGGCTCCGACGCCCTGCCCTAGCATCCGAGCCATGACGGTCCTGCCTGACGACGGGCTCTCACTGGCCGCCGAGTTCCCTGACGCGACACATGAGCAGTGGCAACGCCTGGTCGAGGGCGTCCTGCGCAAGTCGGGCAAGGAACTGACCGGCGCGGCAGCCGAGGACGCCCTGTCCACGACGCTGGAGGACGGGCTGCGCACCCGGCCCCTGTACACCGCGCGCGACAGCGCGCCCGACCCCGGCCTGCCGGGCTTCGCCCCCTTCGTGCGGGGCAGCCGCCCGGAGGGCACCAGCACGAGCGGCTGGGACGTACGGCAGCGGCACACGGCACTCGCCGACGGCACGGCCGACGCCGTGCTCGCCGACCTGGAGAACGGCGGCACCTCCCTGTGGCTGGTGCTGGGCGAGGGCGGCATCCCGGTCTCCGAGCTGGGCCGCGCCCTCGACGGCGTCTACCTCGACCTGGCACCGGTCGCCCTGGACGCGGGCCGCGACACCGAGGCCGCCGCCGAGGCACTGCTGCGGCTGTACGACGACAAGGGCGTCGACCCGAAGGCCGCCCGCGGCACCCTGGGCGGCGACCCGCTCGGGTACGAGGCCCGCACCGGCACCGCCCTGGACTTCACCCCCTTCGCCGCCCTGGCGGTCCGCTGCGCCGAGCGGTACCCGGGCCTGCGCGCGCTGACCGTGGACGCGCTGCCCTACCACGAGGCGGGCGGCTCCGCCGCGCAGGAGCTGGGCGCCTCGCTGGCCACCGGCGTGGCCTACCTGCGGGAGCTGACCGAGGCCGGGCTCGGCGTCGACCGGGCCGCCGCCCAGCTGGAGTTCCGCTACGCGGCCACCGCCGACCAGTTCCTGACCATCGCCAAGCTGCGCGCGGCCCGCCGGCTGTGGGCGCGGGTCGCCGAGGTGTGCGGGGCGCCGGCCGCGGGCGCGCAGGTGCAGCACGTGGTGACGTCGCCGGTGATGATGACCCGCCGCGACCCCTGGGTGAACATGCTGCGCACGACGGTCGCGGCGCTCGCCGCGGGGGTGGGCGGCGCGGACTCCGTGACCGTGCTGCCGTTCGACCACGCGCTCGGCCTCCCGGACGCGTTCGCGCGCCGGATCGCCCGCAACACCTCCTCCATCCTGATCGAGGAGTCCCACCTGGCCCGGGTCGTCGACCCGGCGGGCGGCTCCTGGTACGTCGAGCGGCTGACGGCCGAACTCGCCGAGGCCGCCTGGCAGTTCTTCCGGTCGATCGAGCGCGACGGCGGCCAGGCGGCCGTCCTGCGCTCCGGTCGGCTGCGCACCGACCTGGCGACGACCTGGGCCGAGCGCTCCAAGCGGCTCGCCAAGCGGCGCGAACCCATCACCGGCGTCAGCGAGTTCCCGCTGCTGGCCGAGAAGCCGGTGGAGCGCGCGCCCGCGCCCGAGCCGCCGTCCGGCGGGCTGCCGAGCGTGCGCCGCGACGAGGCGTACGAGGAGCTGCGCGCCCGCTCCGACGCCCACTTGGCGGCGACCGGCGCCCGGCCGCGCGTCTTCCTCGCCACGATCGGCTCCGCCGCCGAGTACACCGCCCGCTCGTCCTTCGCCGCCAACCTCTTCCAGGCCGGCGGCATCGAGCCGGTCACCGAGGGCCGCTTCGAGGACAGCGGCGCCACCGAGGCCGTGCTGTGCTCCAGCGACGCGCTCTACGCCGAACAGGCCGAGGAGACCGCGAAGGCGCTGCGCGCGGCCGGTGCCCGGCACGTGTTCCTGGCGGGCCGGGGCGACCACGCCGGCATCGACTCGTACGTCTTCGCGGGCTGTGACGCCGTGGACGTCCTGTCCGCGACCCTCGACCGCATGGGAGTGTCCTGATGGGAATCCCCGACTTCTCCGGCATCGAGCTGGGGACCCCGGCCGCCGGCGCCACCGAGAGCGAGTGGCGTGCGGCCCTGGAGCGGGCCACCGGGAGCGCCGAACCGCTGTGGGAGACCCCGGAGGGCATCGGGGTCAAGCCGCTGTACACCGGCCGTGACCTGGAGGGCCTGGACTTCCTGGGCACCTACCCGGGCATCGCGCCGTACCTGCGCGGCCCGTACCCGACGATGTACGTCAACCAGCCCTGGACGATCCGCCAGTACGCGGGCTTCTCCACCGCCGAGGAGTCCAACGCCTTCTACCGGCGCAATCTGGCGGCCGGCCAGAAGGGCCTGTCGGTCGCCTTCGACCTGCCCACGCACCGGGGCTACGACAGCGACCACCCGCGCGTGACCGGGGATGTCGGGATGGCGGGCGTGGCCATCGACTCGATCTACGACATGCGCCGGCTCTTCGACGGCATCCCGCTGGACAGGATGACGGTGTCGATGACGATGAACGGCGCGGTGCTGCCGGTGCTGGCGCTGTACATCGTGGCGGCGGAGGAACAGGGCGTACCGCCCGAGAAGCTGGCCGGGACCATTCAGAACGACATCCTGAAGGAGTTCATGGTCCGCAACACCTACATCTATCCGCCGAAGCCGTCGATGCGGATCATCTCCGACATCTTCGCGTACACCTCGCAGCGGATGCCCCGCTACAACTCCATCTCCATCTCCGGCTACCACATCCAGGAAGCGGGCGCGACGGCCGACCTGGAGCTGGCGTACACGCTCGCGGACGGCGTCGAGTACATCCGCGCGGGCCGGGAAGCGGGCCTGGACGTCGACGCGTTCGCGCCCCGGCTGTCGTTCTTCTGGGCGATCGGCATGAACTTCTTCATGGAGATCGCCAAGCTGCGCGCGGCCCGGCTGCTGTGGGCGAAGCTGGTGCGGCAGTTCGACCCGAAGAACACCAAGTCCCTCTCCCTGCGCACCCATTCGCAGACCTCGGGCTGGTCGCTGACCGCGCAGGACGTGTTCAACAACGTCACGCGTACGGCCGTGGAGGCGATGGCGGCGACCCAGGGCCACACCCAGTCGCTGCACACCAACGCCCTCGACGAGGCCCTGGCGCTGCCGACCGACTTCTCGGCGCGCATCGCCCGCAACACCCAGCTGCTCATCCAGCAGGAGTCGGGCACCACCCGGGTCATCGACCCGTGGGGCGGCAGCGCCTACGTGGAGCGGCTGACGTACGACCTCGCCCGCAAGGCATGGGCGCACATCCAGGAGGTCGAGCAGGCGGGCGGCATGGCGCAGGCCATCGACGCGGGCATCCCCAAGCTGCGCGTGGAGGAGGCGGCGGCCCGCACCCAGGCCCGCATCGACTCCGGTCGGCAGCCGGTGATCGGCGTCAACAAGTACCGCGTCGACAGCGACGAGCAGATCGAGGTCCTCAAGGTCGACAACTCCTCGGTGCGCGCCCAGCAGATCGAGAAGCTGCGCCGGCTGCGGGCGGAGCGGGACGAGCAGGCCTGCCGGGACGCGCTGGACGCGCTCACCCGGGCGGCCGACGGCACGGAGAACCTGCTGGAGCTGGCCGTGCGCGCGGCCCGCGCCAAGGCGACGGTCGGTGAGATCTCCGACGCCCTGGAGAAGGTGTACGGGCGGCACGCGAGCCAGATCCGTACGATCTCCGGCGTGTACCGCAACGAAGCAGGCCAGTCCCCGTCCGTGGACCGCACCCGGGCGCTGGTGGACGCGTTCGAGGAGGCCGAGGGGCGCCGGCCGCGCATCCTGGTCGCCAAGATGGGCCAGGACGGCCACGACCGCGGCCAGAAGGTGATCGCGACCGCCTTCGCCGACCTCGGGTTCGACGTCGACGTCGGCCCGCTGTTCCAGACGCCGGACGAGGTCGCCCGGCAGGCCGTCGAGGCGGACGTGCACGTGGTCGGGGTCTCCTCGCTGGCGGCCGGTCACCTCACGCTCGTCCCGGCGCTGCGCGAGAAGCTCGCCGAGGAGGGCCGCGAGGACATCATGATCGTGGTCGGCGGGGTGATCCCGCCGCAGGACGTGCCGGCCCTGCGGGAGATGGGCGCGGCGGAGGTGTTCCTGCCGGGGACCGTGATCCCGGACGCCGCCCACGACCTGGTGAAGCGTCTGTCGGCCGACCTCGGCCACGAGCTGTAGGGCCGCGATGGCCGCGATCGATCTGGACACCTATGTGAAGGGTGTGCTCGACGGGAAGCGGGCCCTGGTGGCCCGCGCCATCACGCTCGTCGAGTCCACCCGGCCGCAACACCGGGCGCTGGCACAGCAGTTGCTCACCGAACTGCTGCCGCACAGCGGCCGGGCGCGGCGGATCGGCGTCAGCGGGGTGCCGGGTGTCGGCAAGTCGACGTTCATCGACGCGTTCGGCACGATGCTGACCTCGCTGGGCCACCGGGTGGCGGTCCTCGCCGTCGACCCGTCCTCCACCCGCACGGGCGGCTCCATCCTGGGCGACAAGACCAGGATGGAGCGCCTGGCGGTCGACCCCGCGGCCTTCGTCCGCCCCTCCCCCAGCGCGGGCACGCTGGGCGGGGTCGCGAAGGCCACCCGGGAGTCGATGGTGGTGATGGAGGCGGCGGGCTACGACGTGATCCTGGTCGAGACCGTCGGCGTCGGCCAGTCCGAGACGACGGTCGCCGAGATGGTCGACTCCTTCCTGCTGCTGACGCTGGCCCGCACCGGTGACCAGTTGCAGGGCATCAAGAAGGGCGTCCTGGAGCTGGCCGACGTGATCGCCGTCAACAAGGCGGACGGCCCGCACGAGCGCGACGCGCGGGCGGCGGCACGGGAGTTGGCGGGCGCGCTGCGCCTGATGCACGGCAAGGACGCCTTCTGGACCCCGCCGGTGCTGCATTGCAGCGCCCGCGAGTCGACCGGCCTCGACACGGTCTGGGAGCGTCTGGAACAGCACCGCACCCTGCTCGACTCCACCGGCCGGCTGGCCGCCAAGCGCCGGGACCAGCAGGTCGGCTGGACCTGGGCGATGGTCCGCGACGAACTCCTCGGCCGACTGCACGCCGACCCGGCGGTCCGCGCGACGGCGCCCGACCTCGAACAGCAGGTCAGGGAGGGCCGCCTGACGGCCACACTGGCGGCGGAACGCATCCTGGCGGCTTTCGAAGGCCGTACGGCGCCGGGAATCCCTTCCGCGGAATGAACTCGCGTTGTCCGGTCCGGCGAATCGAGGGAAGGGCACAACGCGAACAAGCGCGCGAAGATGTGAACGTCAGTTGTTCAAGTTGTGTGTGGGGCTGCCGATAACCGGTAAGGACCGGCCATACCGCAGCACGCGGGTTTCGATCACACCGGCCGCCCGTCGCGCGGCCAGCCGGCGGCACCCATGGCCGCCGTCGCGGTGATCGGCGCAGCCCCCTCCTTCCCCAGTCACTGACGGAAGCGCAGGTCAGAGGACCTCTACGCACACGATCACGTCGTGTGGAAGCCGCACCCGGGGCCGGATGAGCCGCTGGGGCGCGCGGTGGCGCAAAGGCGCCCATGGGCGGTCACCGATCGATGGACCAAGCCTCAAAAGCTTGAGCACAAATTCCACACATCCTCTCTTCAGATCGGCTTCGATGGTCTAGATTGACCGTGCTTCAGCTGTTCGGGCATGAGGCGACCAATAACGATCTTCAAGTCCGGCGCTACGGAAAGCCGGCAGTCGCGTCCCCGGTGCCAGACGAATTCATGATCAATTCCGGGAGCCCGAAACGGGGCCTTGGGCGCGGGGAGCACCAGGGGGTTCCGAAACAGCCGGAACGGCATGCGCCGGGACGGCGTGCACGGGGGGGCGGGGGCCTCCCGGGGGGAGGAACAGTGCGGGAGGCGGGGGCCTCCCGAGGGGGAGGAACAGTGTTGGGCGAACACGTCGAACCACTGGGACCTGGGGGGGTTCTGTGCGGCAAGGGGGACTTGTCAGCCCGTTCCCGTCGGCGCGCGAGCGTCTGGCGAACGGGGCGATCAGCCGGCCCACGATCGACTGGGAGCAGCGGTACCGCCGTACCGTGATCATCAGCGACACCCTGGCCACCGCCTTCGTGGTGGCGGCGATCGGCAACTTCTTCGGGGCCCGGGACGCGGCCAACTGGCACGAGAAGTGGGGGATACTCGCCTTCGGCACCGAGGTGCTGGTGCTGGGGGCCCTCGCGGTGAGCCGGGCCTGGGCCCCGGCCGTGCTCGGCCAGGGAGCCGAGGAGTTCCGGCGGCTCGGACGCTCCCTGTTCATGGCGACCGTCGTACTCGCGCTCGGCGGGATCGCCCTCACCTCACGCAACATCAAGCTCTGGATCTTCGTCGCGATCCCCGCGATCGCGCTCGTCGCCATGACCGCGCGGTACCTGCTGCGCCTGTGGCTGCACAAACAGCGCAAGGAGGGGCGGTGCCTGCGACCGGTGCTCGCCGCCGGGAGCGTGGCCACCGTGCGCGACCTGATCCACCGGACCCGCAAGTTCCCGCACCTCGGCTGGCGCGTGGACGCGGTGTGCACGACGGACGGTCTCGGTCTCGACGGTGACGAACTGGACGGAGTGCCGGTCGTCGGCCAACTGGCGGACGTCGCCAAGCACGTCAGCCACGACGGCTACCGTGTCGTCGCGGTCACACCGGACCCGCACTGGTCACCGGACCGGCTCCAGCGGCTGGCCTGGAACCTTGAGGGCAGCGACGCCGAGATGGTCGTGGCCCCCGTGCTGATGGAGGTGGCCGGTCCGCGGCTGCACGTCGACGCGGTGCTCGGCATCCCGCTGCTGCGGGTCAGCATGCCCACTTTCACCGGGGGCCGCCGGGCGGTCAAGGGCGTCGTCGACCGGATGGGAGCGTCGCTCCTGCTGCTGCTGTTCGCACCGCTGATGGTGTTCGTCGGGCTGCTCGTGGTGGCGGACAGCCGGGGCGGGGCGTTCTACCGCCAGCGCCGGGTCGGCAAGGACGGCCACGAGTTCACCATGTACAAGTTCCGCACCATGGTCGTCGGGGCCGACGGGGCACGTGCCCAGCTGGCCCACCGCAACGAGGGCTCCGGCCCGCTGTTCAAGCTCCGCCGGGACCCGCGCGTGACCCGGGTCGGAACGGTGCTGCGCCGGTACTCGCTCGACGAGCTCCCGCAGCTGTTCAACGTGCTCACCGGCTCGATGTCGCTCGTCGGTCCACGGCCTCCGCTGCCGGAGGAGTGCGCCGCGTACGACCCGGACATCCGGCGGCGGCTGCTGGTCAAGCCCGGTCTCACCGGCCTGTGGCAGATCAGCGGACGCAGCGACCTGTCGTGGGAGGAAGCGGTCCGCCTGGACCTGCGGTACGTGGAGGACTGGTCGCTCGCCCTGGACACAGTGATCTTGTGGAAGACGCTGCGTGCGGTGCTCTACGGGCAGGGCGCCTACTGATGCGCGGGGGCCGTCGTACGGCCGGACGTGCGGACCGCAGGCCACGGGGCCTGCCTGGGGGGAGGAACGCGTCATGAGAGTCAGCGTTTTCGGGCTCGGCTACGTGGGCTGCGTGTCGGCCGCGTGCCTGGCCAGCATGGGGCACGAGGTCATCGGGGTGGACGTCAACCAGGTGAAGGTC
Organism: Streptomyces olivaceoviridis; assembly: GCF_014650115.1. Lineage (GTDB taxonomy): Bacteria > Actinomycetota > Actinomycetes > Streptomycetales > Streptomycetaceae > Streptomyces > Streptomyces olivaceoviridis. The sequence goes on from NZ_BMUI01000002.1 coordinate 411,768, forward strand.
GACCTGGTCAACGACGGCAAGGCCCCGGTGGTCGAGGAACGGATCGGCGAGCTCACCGCCGAGGTCGTGCGGATCGGGGCGTTGCGCGCCACCGGTGACGTCCGCGAGGCGATCGGGAACAGCGAGGTGTCGCTGGTCTGCGTGGGCACGCCGTCGGAACCCAACGGCAGCCTGTGCACCACGTACCTGGAGCGGGTCACCGAGCAGATCGGCGCGGCGCTGGCCGAGCGCGGCGGGCGGCACACCGTCGTCTTCCGCAGCACCATGCTCCCGGGCACCTGTCTGAACCTGCTGGTGCCGATCCTGGAGAAGTACGTCGGCGGCACGGCCGGCGTGGACATCGGGGTCGCGGTCAACCCGGAGTTCCTGCGCGAGGGCACGAGCGTGCGGGACTTCTTCGACCCGCCCAAGACGGTCATCGGCGAGCTCGACCCGGCGAGCGGCGACGCGGTGCTGGCGCTGTACGACGGCCTGCCCGGGGAGGTGTTCCGGGTCCCGGTCCCGACGGCCGAGGCGATCAAGTACGCGGACAACGCGTTCCACGGCCTCAAGATCGGCTTCGCGAACGAGCTGGGCGCGGTGTGCCAGGCGCTCGGGGTGGACTCGCACCAGGTGATGGACGTCTTCCTGGCCGACCGCAAGCTGAACATCAGCCCCGCCTACCTGCGGCCCGGCTTCGCCTTCGGGGGCTCCTGCCTGCCCAAGGACCTGCGCAGCCTGGTCCACGCGGCGCAGCGGGCCGACGTCTCGGTGCCCATCCTCGCCCACGTGCTGCCCTCCAACTCCGACCATCTGCAACGCGCGGTGGACCTGGTCGAGCGCACCGGCAAGAGACGCATAGGCATGTTCGGGCTCTCGTTCAAGCCCGGCACCGACGACCTCCGCGAGAGCCCGCTCGTCGAACTGGCGGAGAGGCTCTTCGGCAAGGGGTACGACCTGCGGATCTACGACGCCAACGTGAACCTCTCCCGGCTGATCGGCGCGAACCGCGAGTACATCGAGGACCGGCTGCCGCACCTCGCGCAGCTGCTCGCGAACTCCGTCGGCGAGGTGCTGGAGCACGCCGAGGTGTGCCTGGTCGGGACCAGGGATCCGGCCGTGCTGTCGGCGCTGCCCCAGGGCGACGGCCCGGTGCTCGTGGACCTCGTCCGCCTCCCCGACGCCGAGGCGCGCCGGGCCGAACCGGGGTACGTGGGCCTTGCGTGGTGACGCGACCGGCGACGCCGGGCCGGCCCGGCGCGCGCTGATCCTGGTGGAGAACCTGTCCGTGCCGTTCGACCGGCGGGTGTGGCAGGAGTGCACGACACTGCGCGACGCCGGCTGGGAGGTGCACGTCATCTGTCCCCGGGGGACCAAGCGGGACACGGAGCCGGAGGCGGTGATCGACGGGGTGCGGATCCACCGCTACCCGTTGCGCGCGGCCACCGGAGGTCCGGCCGGCTACCTGCGGGAGTACGGATCGGCGCTGTGGCACACGGTCCGGCTGGCCCGGAAGGTGGGCCCGGTGGACGTGGTCCACGCCTGCAACCCGCCCGACCTGCTGTTCCTGCCGGCCCTGTGGCTGAAGCGGCGCGGGGCGCGGTTCGTGTTCGACCAGCACGACCTGGTACCCGAGCTGTACCTCTCCCGGTTCGACCGGGGCAAGGACCTGCTCTACCGCGCCGTGTGCGCGCTGGAACGGCTGACGTACCGGGCCGCGGATGTCGTGCTCGCCACGAACGAGAGCTACCGGGGCGTCGCGGTGCGCCGTGGCGGCCGGCGGCCGGAGGACGTCTTCGTGGTGCGCAGCGCCCCCGACACCGACCGGTTCCACCCCGTACCGCCCGAGCCGGAACTGAAGCGCGGCGCGCCTCATCTGCTGTGCTACCTGGGCGTCATGGGCCCGCAGGACGGCGTCGACTACGCCTTGCGGGCCCTGGCGAAGCTGCGCGACGAGCTCGGACGGACCGACTGGCACGCGGTGTTCGTCGGCGCCGGCGACACCTTCGACGCGATGGTGGAGCTGTCCCGGCGGCTCGGTCTCGCGGAGCATGTGGAGTTCACCGGGCGCGTTCCGGACGCCGACCTGGTGCGCTACCTGTCCACCGCGGACGTGTGCCTCTCCCCCGACCCGCTCAATCCGCTCAACGACGTGTCCACCATGAACAAGGTCCTGGAGTACATGGTGATGGGCCGGCCGATCGTCTCGTTCGACCTGAAGGAGGCGCGGGTCTCCGCCGGTGACGCCGCCGTCTACGCGCGCGCCAACGACGAGGCCGAGTTCGCGGGGCTCATCGCGCTGCTGCTGGACGATCCGGAGCAGCGGGCCCGGATGGGCAAGCTCGGCCAGGAGCGGATCAGCGGGCCGCTCTCCTGGCGGCACTCACAAGCGTCACTGCTCGCCGCCTACGACGCCGCCTGCCGCGACCACGCTCCGGTGTCGGCGGGCGACCCGGGCCGGGCAAGGAAGAGGCCGCGCCGTTGAGCGATGACACGATACGCCTGGTCACGATCGGGCGGATACTCCGGCGGCGGCGGCGGTTCCTCGCCGTCCTCGCCATGGTGGGGGCACTCGTCGGCTACGGCGCCTCCGTGCTGTTCCCGCCGCGGTACACGACGTCCGCCTCGGTCCTGCTGCCCGGACAGTGGGAAGAGCGCGAACTGCTCACCCAGGTGGACATCGCGACCAGTTCGACGGTGGTCGACCGCGCCGCCGCCGCGCTCGACTGGCCGGGCGTCAGCGGCGCCGAGCTGCGGGACCACGTGTCCGCCAAGGCAGCCGACGGGAACATCATCAAGATCTCGGGCACGGCCGACACCCCGGAACGCGCGCAGCGGCTCGCCGACCAGGTGGCCGACCAGTTCGTCAGGTTCGCGGCGCGGATCGCGGGCGGCAGCACCGACTCCAAGGCGGCCACGGGTCCCGAGGCGCTGCGGAAGAAGGTCGAGGAGACCAACCGCCGCATCAGCGAACTGGCCGGTGCGGCCGACCCGGGACAGACCGTGGAGAGCGTGCAGGCCCGCACCGAGCTGGAGAAGCTGCGCACATCGCTGGAAGAGGCCATGACGAAGCTGGAGCAGGCCGACCCGGCGGACCCCGTGGCCGGCATGGTCGTCATGGGGCCGGCGGCCCGCCCCACCGGCGAGGCGCCGCCGACCAGGACGCAGCTCGTCGTCGCCGGGGCGCTGCTGTTCTTCCTGCTCGCGGTCATCGGCCATCTCGTCGCCGCGCGGGCGAACCGCCGGCTGCGCACCGAACCGGAGATCGCCGCGGCGCTGGGCTCGGCGCTTCTCGGCACCGTCGACGTGCCCGCCGACCGGCGCGGCGGGCACCGGCCGGCAGACCGCGGCCCACGGGCCCGGATGCGCCGGCTCCTCGGCATCGACACCCGGTGGGACCTCCCGGCCCCGCAGGCATCCGGCGACGAGGCCGGCCGACGGATCCGCTACCGGCGGGTGTGCGCCCGACTCCGCACCCAACTGCCCTCGCCGAGGCGACTGTTGGCCGTCGTACCGGACGGCGACGAGATCGCCCGCCGGGCCGCCGAACAGCTCGCCGCCGAGGCCAAGAGCGACCCGCAGCTCCGGGTGGTGCAGGTGTCGGTGGACCGGCCGGTCGTGCCGGACCGCGACACCGAGTCCGGCGCCCTGGTCGTCCTCAGCGCGGGGAGCTGGACCGCGGAGGAGCTCGCCGGCCTCGCCGAGGCGTGCGCGGACGGCATGCACGAGGTCGTCGGCATCGTCGTCGCCGGCATGGTCCGGACCCGTCCGACGAGGACGGACGGCCGTCCTCCGGACGAGGCCACGTTGGCGCTCGCGGTCCCCGGCCACGCGACGGGAGGCTCGGCGTGACGACGAGCACGACACCGGATTCGTCGGCCACCACCCCGCTCCTCGACCTACAGGCGCTGGTGGTCGCGGTCCGCAGGCGCCGCCGCCTGTGGTACGCCATGGCGCTCCTCGGGCTGCTGGCCGGCGCGGCCGTGGCGGTCCTGATGCCACCGCCGCCGACCGCGGTCACCGAGGTGCTGGTCGCGCACAAGGAGGACCAGCCCAACGACACCGGAACGCTGATCCGCACCGATGTCGAGGTGTTGGGAACCACGCGGATCGCCGAGAAGGCCCTGCGGTCCCTCCACTCCTCCGCGGACCCCGAGGACTTCCTGCGGGACTACCGGGGCACCGGCGTCACCAACAACCTGCTGAAGATCACTGTGACGGGTGGCAGCGACGCGGAAGCGGTGTCCCGGGCCGAAGCGCTGGCCGACGCGTTCATCGCGGACCACGTGCAAAGGATGCGGGCGACCGCGGACGCCGAGGCCAAGGCCCTGCTCGACCAGCGTGACCGGATGAAGGACGAGCTCGCCCAGGTCAACAAGGACATCGGGGGCCGGTCACCGCAGACGGAGACCGACCCGCAGGAGTCGGCGGGCATCGAGTCGCTCTTCGCCCGCCGGGCCGAACTCACCACCCGTGTCGCCGACTTCAACCAGCGCGCCGAGGAGGCGCGTGTCGGCACGCCCCAGGTCGTCGCCGGCACACAGATCGTGGACGCCCCGCGCCCGGTGAAGCACTCCCTGGCCAAGGCCGCCGCCACCGACGCCGCGATCGGGCTCGTCCTCGGCCTCGTCCTCGGGCTCGCCCTCGCCGCGGTCGGTGTCGTGGTCGCGGACCGCCCCGTGCTGCGCCGGGACATCGCGGCGAACCTCGGCGCCTCGGTCATCGCGGAGCTGCCCCGCCGGTCGGGCAGGCGCCGGCGGACCCGGGTGGCACGCGAACGGCTCACCGCGCACCTCGCCCGCACCGTGCGCGGCTCCACGGAACCGGTGTCGCTGCTGGAACTCGGCTGCGCGCGCGGCGCGAGCGTGATCGCCCTCGACCTCGCCAGGGCGATGGCGGCGGAGGGGACGGTGACCGTCATCGACGGTCTGCCCGGCCCGCAGCTCTCGGACCGCCGCCCGAAGCCCGGGGACCCGACCGTGGTCGGCGGCGAGCGTGCCGCGGCCGTGTCGCCCCAGGAGCGCCGGCTCGGCGTCGGTTCGGTGGCGCCGGGCACGGCGTGGACCGACCTGCGGTACCTCGGCACGCAGACCGTGCTCGTCGTGCGTGCCGGCCACGGCAGTGCCGCATGGCTGCACACCGTGGCGCGGCAGCTCGCGGACCAGCACATCGCGGTGATCGGTGTGGTGCTGATCGACCCCGATCCACGGGACCGCACCGACGGCACGTTGTGGGACGGGCTGCACACCGCGCTCCGCGGACGCAGCGAGCGGCCGGCCCAGCAGCCGGGCCGGCGGCGGACGGAGCGGCAGCCGATGTGGGCCGCACGGGGCGCGGACAACGACCAGGAGGCCCGGTAGCACATGTGTGGCATCGCAGGTACGTACCGCTGGCCGGACGGCAAGATCGTGACCGACCGGCTCACCGACACCCTCGCCCACCGCGGTCCGGACGCGGCGGGCCGGTACAGCCACCCCGCCGGTGACGGCGAGGTGCACCTCGGGCACCGCCGGCTGGCCGTCATCGACCTGTCCGGGACCGGCGCCCAGCCGATGGTCTCGGGCGGCCTCGCCCTGACGTACAACGGCGAGCTGTACAACGCGCCCGAGCTGCGCGCCGAACTGGCAGCCGCCGGGGTGCGCTTCCGCGGCACCTCCGACACCGAGGTGCTGCTGGAGGCCTGGCGGCGCTGGGGCACCGACTGCCTGCCCCGGCTGCGCGGCATGTTCGCGTTCGGCATCTTCGACGAGCGCACCGGTGACCTGGTGCTCGCCCGGGACCAGCTCGGCATCAAGCCGCTGTTCCTGCTCCGGCGCGGCGAGGGTCTGGTGTTCGCCTCCGAGCTCAAGGCGCTCGCCGCCGTGACCGGCGGCCCGCTGGAGGTGGACCATGCGGCGCTGGTGGCCTCCCTGCTGTACTACTGGGTGCCGGACTCGCGGTGCGCGTTCCGCGAGGCGGAGAAGCTGCCGCCGGGGAGCTGGCTGCGGTGCCGGGCCGACGGCTCGGTGCGGCGCGGCCGGTTCTGGAACCTGAAGGACGTCGCCGCCGAGGGCCGGGAGCGGGCCCGGGCCGGCGAGCGGCCGGACATCGCCGCCGTCGTCGAGGAGTCGGCCCGGCGCCACCTGCTCTCCGACGTACCCGTGGCGACCTTCCTCTCCGGCGGGCTGGACTCCAGCTACCTGACCGCGCTGGCGGCCCGCGACCGGCCCGGGATCCCCGCTTACACGATCGGGTTCCGCGCCGAGGACGCCAGGTTCGAGGCGATGCCGGACGACCTGCGCTACGCCCGGCGGGTGGCCGAGCGGTTCGGCGTCGACCTGCGGGAGATCGAGATCGCCCCGGACGTGCTCGACCTGCTGCCGCGGATGACGTACCACCTGGACGAGCCGATCGGCGACCCCGCCGCGATCAACACGTTCCTGATCTGCTCGGCCGCCCGGGAGGCCGGGGTCAAGGTGCTGCTCTCGGGGATGGGCGCCGACGAGCTGTTCGCCGGGTACCGCAAGCACCTGGCCAACCTGCTCGCGCTGCGCTACCAGCGCGTCCCGCGGCCCCTGCGGCGCGGGCTGTCCGCGGCCGTGGACCGGCTGCCGGTCGCGACGAGCCGCCGGGGGTACCGCTCGGTGCGCTTCGCGAAGCGGTTCCTCTCCTTCGCCGATCTGCCGGAGGAGACCGCGTTCCGGCGCAGCTACACGATGTACGACCGGGACGAGCTGCTCGCCCTGGTCGATCCGGATCTGGCCGGGGCGGTCGGGGACGTGCTGACGGAGCACGCGGACATCTACCAGGACAACGAGCTCGACGACTTCGTCAACCGCATGTGCCTGGGCGACGCCCGGATGTTCCTGCCGGGTCTGAACCTCGCGTACACGGACCGCTCCAGCATGGCCGCGTCGACCGAGGTGCGGGTGCCGTACGTCGACGTCGAGGTGGTCAAGGCGGCGTTCGCCGTGCCCGGCGACCGCAAGATCGTCGGACGGCAGGGCAAGGCCGTCCTCAAGGAAGCGGCCGTCTCGGTCCTGCCCCGGGAGATCGTGTACCGGCCCAAGGGCCTGTTCAGCGCCCCGCTGCGGGCCTGGATGAGCCGGGATCTGGCGCCGCTGGTGCGTGAGGTGGTCAACGACGGGGAGCTCGTCCGTTCCGGGTTCCTGCGCCGTGACGCGCTGACGCGGATGGTCGCCGAGGACGCCGCCGGGCAGCGGGACTTCTCCAAGCATCTGTGGCACGTGCTGACGCTTGAGTACTGGTATCGCGACGCGATCTCTGGGTCCGGCCAGAGCACTCGGCAAACGGCTTGGGAATCAGAGGAGTTCGGGTGAAACAGGTTGTGCAGAACTACAAGAGCGGCGAGCTGGCGGTGCTCGACGTGCCGGTGCCGGAGTGCAAGCCGGGCGGTGTGCTGGTCCGCAGCGCCTACTCGCTGATCTCCACCGGGACCGAGCTCATGAAGGTGTCCGAGGCCGGCATGTCGATGCTGGGCAAGGCCCGCTCCCGGCCGGACCAGGTGGCCAAGGTCATGCAGAGCGTGGCCACCAACGGGGTGCCCGCCACCTACCGCAAGGTGATGGGCAAGCTGGACTCCTACACGCCGCTGGGCTACTCGCTGTGCGGGGTGGTCGAGCAGGTCGGCGCCGGGATAGACGAGGTGAAGGTCGGCGACCTCGTGGCCTGCGCGGGCAACGAGCACGCGTTGCACGCCGAGCTGAACTGGGTGCCGAAGAACCTCTACGTCCCGGTGCCGGACGGCCTCGCGCCCCGGCACGCGGCCTTCGGCACCGTCGGGTCGATCGCCATGCAGGGCGTCCGCCAGGGCGGGCCCCAGCTCGGCGAAGTGGCACTGGTCATCGGCCTCGGGCTGATCGGGCAGCTGGTGGTGCAGCTCCTGGCCGCCTCGGGCGTGCGCGTCGTCGGGGTCGACCCCGACCCGGTGCGCTGCGAGCTGGCCGGGCGTCTGGGCGCCGCGGCCTGCGGAGACCCCGCGTCCGCGGCCGTGGAAGCCGCCGTCGCCGAACTCACCGGCGGCCTGGGCGTGGACCAGGTGTACCTGGCCGCGGGCGGCGGCAGCAACCAGCCCGTCGAGCTGGCCGCCCGGCTCTGCCGGGACCGCGGCCGGGTCGTCGACATCGGCAAGTGCCGCCTGGACCTGCCGTGGAACGCGTACTACGAGAAGGAGCTGGACGTCCGGTTCTCCCGCAGTTACGGGCCCGGGCGCTACGACCCGGAGTACGAGCTTCAGGGGCGGGACTACCCGATCGGCTACGTGCGCTGGACCGAGCGCCGCAACCTGGCGTGCTTCCTCGATCTCCTCGCCCGCGGCAGCGTCGACGTCGAGCCCTTGATCTCCCACGTCGCCGACTTCGACGACGCCGTCGAGACGTACCAGCGCCTGAAGGACGGCGACCTGAAGGCGGTGGCCGTCCTGTTCCGGTACCCCCGGCAGGAGGGGGAGGCGGCGAAATCGGCGGCCCCGGTGGTGGCCGTGCCCGCGGTGAACGTGCGGCGGAGTCCGGCCCGGGTGGCCAACACGTCGGTGCGGCTGGCGTTCGTCGGCGCGGGCAACTACGCGACGTCGATGCTGCTGCCGCACCTGGCGCAGCGCGACGGCGTCGAGCTGTCGACCGTCGTCACCACGACGGCGCTGTCCGCGGCCAACGCGCAGCGGAAGTTCGGCTTCGCCGAGGCGACGACCGATCTCGACGCCGTGCTCGGCGACACGTCCATCGACGCGGTGTTCGTCGTCACCCGGCACAGCTCGCACGCCGAACTGACCCGCAGGGCGCTGCTGGCCGGCAAGGCCGTGTTCGTCGAGAAGCCGTTGGCGCTCACCGAGGAGGAGCTGGCCGGGGTGCTCGCGGCGGTGGAGGAGTCCGGCAACGACCGGTTGCAGGTGGGCTTCAACCGCCGGTTCGCGCCGCTGCTGCGGGAGGCCAGGACGCGGTTCGGCGCCCGGACCGGTCCGGCGCACCTGCGTTACCTGGTCAACGCGGGGCGTCTCGACCACACCAGCTGGTACCTCCAGCAGGGCACCGAGGGCTCGCGGTTCGCCGGCGAGGGCGGGCACTTCATCGACACGGCGAGCTGGCTGCTCGACGCCGACCCGGTCTCGGTGTACGCGGTCGCCTCGCCCGGCAACGAGGACCTCCAGGTCGTGCTGCGCTACCCGGACGGGTCCACCGCCGCCATCAGCTACGTCACCAGCGGCCCGGCCGGCTTCCCCAAGGAGACGCTGGACCTGGTCGCGGACGGCAAGGCGCTGCGGCTCGACGACTTCGTCCGGGCCACGGTGTACGACCGCAAGCGGTGGGTCAGTTCGCGGCTGCCCAAGGCCCGTGACAAGGGCCAGAACGCCGAGCTGGCCGCGTTCGTCAGGGCCGTGCGGACCGGCGGGCCGATGCCGGTGCCGCTTGAGTCCCTGGTGGCCACCACGGCGGCCACCCTCGCCGTCCGGACCGGCCTGGCCGGCGGTGTGCCGGTGGCGTTGGAGCGGGCACGATGACCATGAGCGCGGGCTGGTACCTGCGGCGGCTGTCCCGGATGGGACCGCGGGAGGTCGCGGGCCGGGCGGGCGACGCGGTGCGCAGACGGCGGTGGCGCTCGGCGCTGCCGGACTGCCCGAGCGTGACCGGCGCCCGGTTCACCGCGGTCCTGCCCGCGGGGACGATCGCCGCGGTGCCGCCGGACGCCGCCAAGCGGCTCGTCGCCGAGGCGGACCGGCTGATGGACGGGCACGCCGAGTATTTCGGGGTGGTCCGCGACGACCTGGCCGACCCGGACTGGTGGTACGACCCGAAGACCGGGCGCCGCGCTCCGCGGGGCTACGCCTTCGACGTGCCCTACCGGGACGAGGACGCGGTCGGGGACATCAAGCAGATCTGGGAGCTGTCCCGGCACCAGTACCTCACCGTGCTCGCCGCCGCCTACGCGATCACCGGGAACGAGCGGTACGCCGAGCGCGTGGCCGGGCACCTGCGGTCGTGGTGGGCGGCCAACCCGCCGTTGCGCGGGGTGCACTGGACCAGCGGCATCGAGCTGGGCATCCGGCTGCTGTCCTGGGTGTGGGTCCGCCGGCTGCTCGACGGCTGGCCGGGCGCGGCCGGGCTGTTCGAGGGCGACCCGGTGGCGCTGAACCAGATCTGGCACCACCAGCGCTGGCTGGCGGCCTTCCCCAGCCGGGGGTCCTCGGCGAACAACCACGTCATCGCCGAGGCCGCCGGGCAGTTCGCCGCGGCCTGCGCGTTCGGCTGGTTCCCCTCCTCGGCGCGCTGGCGGGCCGACGCGCTGCGGTCGCTTCAGCGGCACCTGCGCGGCAACACCTTCCCCTCCGGTCTCAACCGCGAGCTGGCCTCCGAGTACCACGGCCTGGTACTGGAACTCGGCCTGGCCGCGGTCGCCGAGGCGGACGCCGCGGGCGTGCCGGTGCCCGCGTCCGTCCGGCTGGTGCTGCTGCGGATGACCGACGCGCTCGCGGCCGTCGTGGACGGCCGGCTGCGACCGCCGCGCCAGGGGGACGCGGACGACGGGCACGGTCTGGTCGTGGACGGCGCGGGCACCGACCGCTGGGCCTCGCTGCTGGCCACCGGGGACGCCGTGTTCGGCCGGCTCGCCTGGTGGCCGGTGGTGACCGGCACCGATGTGCGCACCCCGCTGCTGGCCGCGCTCCTCGAACCCGCCGAACCGTCCGTGTCCCGCCCGGCGAGCCGCCCGGCCCACTTCGCCGACGCGGGCATGACGATCCTGCGCGGTCCGGCGGAGATCTGGTGCCGCTGCGACGGCGGTCCGCACGGCTTCCTGTCCATCGCCGCGCACGCCCACGCGGACGCGCTGTCCGTGGAGGTCCGGCACGACGGGGTCGACGTGCTCGCCGACCCGGGGACGTACTGCTACCACGGGCAGCCCGAGTGGCGGCGGTACTTCCGGTCGACGCTCGGCCACAACACCGTGCAGCTGGACGGCGGTGACCAGTCCGTCTCCGGCGGCCCGTTCCTGTGGACCCGGCATGCCAAGAGCCACGTCCTGGCCGTGGACACCTCCGGCGCCTCCTCCGGGGGGACGGCCCGCTGGTGTGCCGAGCACGACGGTTACCGGCCCTCCGCCCACCGCCGCCGGGTGGAACTGACGGCGGCCACGCGGGAGTTGAGGGTGGTCGACGAGGTGCGCGGTCCGCGCCGGGCCGTGCGGCTGGCGTTCCACCTCGGCCCGGCGATCAGCGCGGACCTGGAGGGCAACCGGGCGGAGCTCACCTGGAGCCGGGACGGCGAGGACCGCTCCGCGCTGCTCGTCCTGCCAGGGGAACTGTCCTGGCGCGCGCATCGCGGCGAGACCGAGCCGCCGCTGGGCTGGTACTCCGCGGGATTCGGGCGCAAGGAACCCACCACCACGCTGGTCGGCAGCGGTGTCGCCGACGGCGTGCGGGGGTTCACCACCGTACTGACGTTCCGCGGCTAGGGGGGAGGGGACCCGTGGGGATCACGTGCCGGCGTTGGGCGTTACCGGCGGCACCGCTGGCGCTGGCCCTGCTGGCGGCGACCGGCTGTACGAGCTCGCCGGACGCACCGGGGAAACCGGCCGCCGCGCCGTCCGGGTCCGGGGCCGCGTCCGCCGTGGCCCGGGTGTGCGCCAGGCCCGCGGCCGGGCCCGCGAAGGCGCCGGCGGGCGCGGTGACGGTCGACCCCGACGTGGTCGGTGACCTGGCCGAGAAGACGAAGAACAACCCCCCGGGCACCACGTTCTGGCTGCGACCGGGCACGCATCGGCTCGATCCGGAGCGCTACGCCCAGGTCATGCCCAAGAAGGGGGACCGCTACGTCGGCGCTCCGGGCGCGGTGCTCGACGGCGGGAAGAAGAACGCGTACGCGTTCAGCGGCACCGCCCCCGATGTCACCATCCGCTACCTGACCGTGCAGCGCTTCGTCGCACCGACCGACGAGGGCGTGGTCAACCACGACATGGCCGACGGGTGGGTCATCGAGCACGCCACGATCCAGGACAACGACGGCGCCGGACTGATGGCCGGTGCCCGCCAGCGGGTCCGCGCCAACTGCTTGCGCGACAACGGCCAGTACGGGATGAACGCGTACAAGACCGGCAACACCATCCGCGACCTGGTGGTCGAGGGCAACGAGATCGCCGGCAACAACACCGGCGACTGGGAGCGGCGCAAGCCCGGCTGCGGCTGCACCGGGGGCGTCAAGTTCTGGGCCGTCGACGGCGCCGAGATCCGGGGCAACTGGGTGCACGGCAACCGCGGAGCCGGGTTGTGGGCGGACACCGACAACAACGACTTCCGCATCGAGGACAACCTCATCGAAGAGAACGACGGCGCCGCGCTGATCTACGAGATCAGCTACAACGCGGTCATCCGGAACAACACGATCCGGCGGAACAACTGGGTCGAGGGCCGCAGGTCCGCGACGCGCGGCGATGACTTCCCGTTCGCGACCGTCTACCTGTCCGAGGCCGGCGGCGAACCACGGGTCGCGGCCCGCACGGACAAGATCGACATCTACCGGAACCTGCTGGAGAACAACTGGAACGGGATCACCCTCTGGGAGAACGCCGACCGGTTCTGCAACAGCCCGGCCAACACCTCGTCCGGCGACTGCACGCTGCTGGTGAAGGACAAGGACCGGTGCGTGGAACCGGCGATCGACAAGGCACCGCTGTACGCCGACTGCCGGTGGAAGACGCAGCGCGTGGACATCCACGACAACCGCTTCGTCCTGGACAAGTCCGTCGTCAAGTGCACCGAGAAGTGCGACCGCATGGCGGTGCTCGCCAACTACGGCACCTATCCGGACTGGTCGCCGTACAAGGGCAAGCGGGTGGCCGAGGCGATCACCTTCGAGCAGCACAACCGCTGGCACGACAACGCCTACCGCGGACCGTGGCAGTTCGTCGTCCAGGACCCGGGCCAGGTGCTCGACCGGTGGCAGTGGCAGGGCCCGCCGTACCGGCAGGACGCGGGCAGCACCTTCGCGACGAAACGGGCCGGTGGTTGAGATGGACCGTTCCCCCGCCACCCCACCGAAGGCCGTCGGGATCGTCTGGCTGCTGCTCGGCCTCAACACGCTCGGCTCCGCCGGGGCGAAGACCATCGTCCAGCTGCCCCGCTCCCTCATCCAGCTGGTCACCATGGGCTCGCTCGTCGTCGCGTTCGCGCTGGCGCTGGCGCTCAATGCGCGGCTGCGCATCAGACCCAACGCCTTCGTGTTCCTGCTCACCCTGCTGCTGGTGCCCAGCGTGATCTCCAGCGTGCACCTGGAGTCCGGGTTCGGCGCGCTGTTCCGCTGCACCCGGCTGACCCTCTTCGTCGGCACGCTGTGGCTGGTGAGCCGCTGGTGGGACGGCGGTGTGACGTTCGTCCGCCACCACATCCGGATGTACTTCGCGGTACTCGTGTCGGTGGCCGCGGGCCTCGCCATCTCACCGGGCGCGGCCATGCCCGACCTCTACGGCGGGCGCCTCGTCGGCGCGCTGTGGCCGCTCACCCCGCCGCAGATCGGGCAGTACACGGCGGTGATCACCGGGCTGACCGTGCTGCTCCTCCTGGGCCGCCAGGTCGACAGGACCAGCGCGGCGGTGGTCATCGTCCCGTCACTCGTCCTCCTCGCGCTCACCCACACCCGCACGGCCACCGTCGGCCTGCTCGTCGGGCTGGCGCTGGCGGTCGGCTCGCTCCTGCTGACCAGCGCCGCCGCCCGCCGCTTCTTCACCTGGGCGGTGCTGTCCGCCACGGTGGCCGCCGTGGGGTTCGCCTCCGCGCTCCAGGCGTGGTTCCTGCGCGGGCAGAGCAAGGAGAACTTCTCCAGCCTCACCGGCCGGGCCAAGGTGTGGGACGCCCTGCTGGCGGCGCCCCGGACGACCGGGGAGCGGTTCTTCGGCGTGGGCCTGGGCGACAAGTCGTTCGGCGGGCTGCCGATCGACAACAGCTGGCTGGCCGTCTACAACGAGCAGGGACTGATCGGCGTCTGCCTCGTGGCGGCCGTCCTCCTCGTGCTCGGCGGCGTCGCTCTGCTCCGGCCGCCGTCGCTGCCGAGGGCCTGTGCGATCTTCCTGATCAGCTACGTCGCGATCTCGTCGTACACCGAGGCCGGCCTCGGCGACGCCTCGCCGTACCTGCTGCACCTGGCCCTGGCCGCCTCGCTGCTCGCGGCCCCCGCCGCCGCCACACCGCTGCCGGCACCCCCACTCCCCCGACCAGGTGTCCCGCGCTGGGCCCGGGACCGGGAGGTGAGCTGACCATGCACGTCCTCGTGGTGCACAACCGCTACTCCTCGGCGCAGCCGAGCGGCGAGAACCGGGTCGTCGACGAGGAGGTGGAACTGCTGCGCTCGGCCGGCCACCGGGTCGAGGTGTTCGAGCGGCGCAGCGACGACATCGCCGGCCGGTCCCTGCCCGGCAAGGTCGCGGTGCCGCTGCTCGTGCCGTGGAATCCAGCGGTCCGCAGGGAGCTCACCGCCAGGCTCCGTGCCGAGCGGCCGGATGTGGTGCACGTCCACAACGTCTTCCCGCTCCTGTCGCCCGCGGTCCTCGCCGCCTGCGCCGACGCCGGTGTGCCCGTGGTCGCCACGCTGCACAACTACACCCAGATCTGCCCGCCCGGCACGCTGCGGCGGGACGGCCGGCTGTGCACCGAGTGCGTCGGCCCGGCGGCGCCGCTGCCCGCCGTCCGGCACGGCTGCTACCGGGGCTCCCGTCTCGCGACGGTGCCGCTCGCGGTGAGCCTGTCGGTCAACCGGCGGCGGTGGTGGTCGGGCGTGGAGCGGTTCTTCTGCATCTCCGAGGCGCAGCGCGACGTCCTGGTGCGCGCGGGTATGCCGGCCGGGCTGCTGACGGTGAAGCACAACTTCGTCCCCGACCCCGGCGCCCGCCGGGTGGGCGACGGGGAGCAGGTGCTCTTCCTCGGCCGGCTCGCGGAGGCCAAGGGGGTGCGGCTGCTCATGGCCGCGTGGGACGACATCGCGGCGGAGGGCGGTGTGGGCGTGCCGCTCGTGCTCGCCGGCGCGGGGCCCCTGGAGCGGGAGGTGACCGCGTGGGCGGCGGGCCGGGACGACGTGCGCTACGCCGGCCTGCTCGACCCGGCCCAGGTCCGGCAGGCCGTCGCGCGGTCGGTCGCCGTGGTGGCTCCGTCGGTGGCCATGGAGACGTTCGGCCTGGTGGTCGCGGAGGCGATGGCGGCGGGGGTGCCCGCTGTCGCCGCCGGTCACGGCGCCTTCGTCGAACTCGTGGAGGACGGGGTGACCGGGCTGCTGCACCGGCCGGGCGAGTCCGCCTCGCTCGCGCAGTGCGTACGCCGGATCGCGGCCCGGCCGGAGCTGGGCCGGGAGATGGGCGAGGCGGCCCGGCGCCGTTACGAGAAGGGCTTCAGCCCGGCCGTCGGGCTTCAGCGCCTGGAGGAGGAGTACCGCGCCGCGCTCGCGGGGCGGACGCAACCAAGGGGGGACGGAATCAATGGGGGGCACTAGATGACACGATGCCGACTCTGCGGCTCGGCGACACTGGCGAGCGTCGTCGACCTGGGGGCGACGCCGCCGTGCGAGAGCTTTCTCGCCGCGGACCAACTGGACCGGCCGGAGCCCGCGTACCCGCTGCACCTGCGGGTCTGCACCGACTGCTGGCTCGCGCAGATCCCGCCGCTGATCACGCCGGAGGAGACGTTCACGGAGTACGCGTACTTCTCCTCGTACTCGACGTCCTGGGTGGAGCACGCGCGCACGTTCGTCGCCGATGCCGTGCGGCGGGCGGGGCTCGGCCCGGACGCCTTCGTGGTCGAGGTCGCGAGCAACGACGGATACCTGCTGAAGCACGTGGTGGACCGGGGGATCCGCTGCCTCGGCATCGAGCCGTCGGAGAACGTCGGCGCCGCGGCACGCGACGCGGGTGTGCCCACGCTCACGGAGTTCCTGAGCCCGGACACCGGCGCGGCCGTGCGCGACGAGCACGGCCCGGCGAACCTGGTCGTGGCCAACAACGTGTACGCGCACATCCCCGACGTCGTCGGGTTCACCCGGGGGCTGCGCGCCCTGGTCGCCGACGACGGCTGGGTCTCCATCGAGGTGCAGCACCTGCTGACCCTGATCGAGGAGAACCAGTACGACACGATCTACCACGAGCACTTCCAGTACTACACGGTCGCCTCCGCGATCCGGGCCCTGGCGAGCGGCGGACTCGCGCTCGTGGACGTCGAGTTGCTGCCCACGCACGGCGGTTCCATCCGGCTGTGGGCCCGGCCGGCCGAGGTGGCCGGCGAGCCGGCCCGGCGGGTGGCCGACGTGCTGGACCGGGAGAAGGCCGCCGGGCTCCAGGAGCTGTCCGGGTACGCCGAGTTCTCCGCCCGGGTGGCCAAGGTGCGCCGGGACCTCCTCACGTTCCTGATCGAGGCGGCCGAGCGCGGCGAGACGGTCGTCGGCTACGGGGCCCCGGGCAAGGGCAACACCCTGCTCAACCACTGCGGCATCCGCCCCGACCTGCTCGCGTACACGGTCGACCGCAACCCCTACAAGCACGGCAGGTTCACCCCGGGCACCCGCATCCCGATCCTGCCGCCCGAGCGGATCGCCGCCGACAAGCCGGACTACGTGCTCGTCCTCCCGTGGAACCTGCGGGCCGAGCTCGTCGAGCAGCTGTCCTACGTGCACGACTGGGGCGGCCGGCTGGTCTTTCCCATCCCGGAACTGAGCGTCGTCGAGGTCGCGTCCCGAAAGGTCACAGCATGAAGGTCGTTCTGTTCTGCGGCGGTTACGGGATGCGGATGCGCAGCGGTGCCGCGGACGACGTGCCCAAGCCGATGGCGATGGTCGGCCCCAGACCGCTGATCTGGCACGTCATGCGCTACTACGCGCACTTCGGCCACACGGAGTTCATCCTGTGCCTCGGGTACGGGGCCCATCACATCAAGAACTTCTTCCTCACCTACGAGGAGACGACGTCCAACGACTTCGTGCTGCGGGGCGGGCGGACCGAGCTGCTGTCCACCGACATCTCGGACTGGACGATCACGTTCGCGCAGACCGGCATCGAGTCGCCGATCGGTGAGCGGCTGCGCCGGGTGCGGCACCACCTGGACGGCGACGAGATGTTCCTCGCCAACTACGCCGACGTGCTCACCGACGCCCCGCTGCCCGAGATGGTCGAGAA
The DNA here is from genome assembly GCF_014650115.1 of Streptomyces olivaceoviridis. Lineage (GTDB taxonomy): Bacteria > Actinomycetota > Actinomycetes > Streptomycetales > Streptomycetaceae > Streptomyces > Streptomyces olivaceoviridis. Next base: position 428,883 of record NZ_BMUI01000002.1, read on the forward strand.
CTTCGCCCGGCGCGACGCCGGTGCCTCGATGATGGTGGTGCCGCCGCAGTCGTCGTTCCACTGCGTGGAGCTGGGCGAGGGCGGCCTGGTGGGGGGCATCACGGCGGTGAGCGAACTGCCGCTGTGGGAGAACGGCGGCTACTTCGTGCTCCGCCAGGAGGTCTTCGACCACATCCCCGAGGACGGGGACCTGGTCGCCGACGGCTGCGCCGAACTGGCCAAGCGCGGACGGCTGGTGGCGCACCAGCACCGCGGCTTCTGGAAGCCGACCGACACCGTGAAGGAGCGGGCCGCGCTCGACGCCGCCTATGCCCGGGGCGACCGTCCGTGGGCCGTGTGGGAACGGGACGGCGCGGGGGTGACCGCGTGATCCGGCTCGGGGCGGGGCGCCTGGAGAGGATCGTCGCGGTGGGCGCGCACTGCGACGACATCGCCATCGGCGCCGGCGGCACGCTGCTGACGCTGTGCCTCGCGCGGCCGGGTGTCCGTGTCGACGCGCTGGTGCTCTCCGGTGGCGGCGGCGAGCGGGAGCAGGAGGAGCGGGCCGCGCTCGCCGCCTTCTGCCCCGGCGCCGACCTGCGGCTGACCGTGCACAAGCTGCCGGACGGCCGGATGCCCGTGCACTGGGACGAGGCCAAGTCCGCCGTCGAGGAACTGCGCGAGCGGACCGACCCGGATCTGGTCCTGGCCCCGCGCACCGACGACGCGCACCAGGACCACCGCGGTCTGGCGCGGCTGGTACCGACCGCGTTCCGCGACCACCTGGTCCTCGGCTACGAGATCGTCAAGTGGGACGGCGATCTCGGCCGGCCGTCCGCCTACCAGCCGCTGTCGCCGGAGATCGCCGAACGGAAGGTACGGCTGCTCCAGGAGCACTACCCCTCGCAGCGGCACCGGCCCTGGTACGACCGGGAGGCCTTCCTCGGCCTGGCCCGGATCCGCGGCATCGAATGCCACGAGCGCTACGCCGAGGCGTTCGCCGTCACCAAACTCACGCTCGACCTGGGGGAATGAACCTTGCGCGTACTGCTCACCGGACACCAGGGCTACCTGGGCACCGTCATGGCCCCGGTCCTCACGGCCGCCGGACACGAGGTCGTCGGCCTCGACGCCGGCCTGTTCGCCGACTGCGTCCTCGGCCCGGCGCCCGCCGACCCGCGGGGGCACCGGGTGGACCTGCGCGACGTCACGGCCGACCACCTGGCCGGGGTGGACGCCGTGATCCACCTGGCCGCGCTCTCCAACGACCCGCTGGGATCGCTGGCGCCGGAGCTCACCTACGACATCAACCACCATGCGTCCGTACGGCTGGCCCGGCTGGCCCGCGACGCCGGGGTGGCGCGCTTCCTGTACGCGTCGACCTGCTCCGTCTACGGTGCCGCCGGCGGCGACGAGCTGGTGGCCGAGGACGCCCCGCTGCGCCCGGTGACGCCGTACGCGGAGTCCAAGGTGCGGGTGGAGGACGACCTGCACTCCCTGGCCGACGGCGACTTCACCCCGGTGTACATGCGCAACGCCACCGCCTTCGGCTACTCGCCCCGGCTGCGCGCCGACATCGTGCTCAACAACCTGGTGGGCCACGCGCTGCTGTCCGGCGAGGTCCTCGTGCTCTCCGACGGCACCCCCTGGCGCCCGCTGGTGCACGCCGCCGACATCGCACGGGCCTTCACGGCCGCGCTGGACGCGCCCCGGGAAGCGGTGCACGACCGTGCGTTCAACATCGGCAGCGAGGTCAACAACGTCACCGTCGCCGAGATCGCCGCGCAGGTCGCCGAGGCGGTGTCCGGCGCGAAGGTGGTGATCACCGGGGAGACCGGTGCCGATCCGCGGTCGTACCGGGTGGACTTCTCCCGGTTCCGCGCCGCGGTGCCCGGCTTCGACTGCGAGTGGACGGTGAAGCGGGGCGCGCTCGAACTCGCCGACGCGTACCGGGCGTTCGGCCTGACCCGGGAGGACTTCGAGCAGCGCTTCACCCGCCTCGCCGTGCTGCGCGCGGCGTCCGAGTCCGGCGCCGTCGACGACACCCTGCGGTGGCGCCCGTGACCGGGGCCGGCGAGGAGATGTACGCGCTGGTGGAGCGGATGTACCCGCTGTGCCGGAGCATCACCGGCGACGGTGTGCGCGCCACCTTGGACATCGTCGGGGAGTACATCCCGCTCCGGAGGCACGAGGTGCCGACCGGCACGCAGGTGCTCGACTGGACCGTGCCGCAGGAGTGGAACATCCGCGACGCGTACATCGCCGACACCGCCGGGAACCGGGTCGTCGACTTCGCCGCGTCCAGCCTGCACGTGCTCGGCTACAGCGTGCCGGTGTCGGCGACCATGCCGCTGGCCGAACTGCGCGGACATCTGCACACCCTGCCGGAGCACCCGGGCTGGGTGCCGTACCGCACCAGTTACTACAAGCCGGACTGGGGGTTCTGCCTGGCCCAGGAGACCCTGGACGCGATGGAGGACGGCGACTACGAGGTCCGTATCGACTCCACCCTCGCGGACGGCCACCTCACCTACGCCGAGCACGTGGTCCCCGGGCAGGTACCCGACGAGGTGCTCGTCTCCTGCCACGTCTGCCACCCGTCGCTGGCCAACGACAACCTGGCCGGCATCGCCGTGGCGACGTTCCTGGCCCTGGCGCTGGCCCGGCAGACGCCGTACCACACCTACCGGTTCGTCTTCGCGCCCGGCACCATCGGCGCGATCACATGGCTGGCCCGCAACGCGGAGCGGGTGGACCGGGTCAGGCACGGCCTGGTGCTGGCCTGCGCCGGCGACCCCGGGCAGCTGACGTACAAGCAGAGCCGGCGCGGCGACGCGGAGATCGACCGGGTGATGCGGCACGTCCTGACCGCTTCCGAACGCCCGCACCGCGTCACCGAGTTCACTCCGTACGGCTACGACGAGCGGCAGTACTGCTCGCCCGGGTTCAACCTGGGCGTGGGCTCGCTCACCCGGACCCCGTACGCGGGCTATCCCGAGTACCACACCTCGGCGGACGACCTGGACTTCGTCTCCCCGGAGGCGATGGCCGACACGCTCGCCGTGTGCCGCGAGGCGTTCGCCGTCCTCGACCGCGACCGGCGGTACGTCAACCTCAGCCCGCACGGCGAACCGCAGCTGGGCCGACGGGGGTTGTACGACGCGCTCGGCGGGCGCAGCGACACCAAGCAGGCCCAGCTGGCCATGCTCTGGGTGCTCAGCCTCTCCGACGGCGAGCACGGTCTGCTGGACGTCGCCGAGCGGTCCGGGCTGCCGTTCGACACCGTCGCCGCCGCGGCCGACGCCCTGCACGGCGCCGGGCTGATCAAGGCATGACGCCGATGACCACCGAGGGGGAGAATCCGCAGACAACGGCGCCACCGGCGACCCGGGCCGGACACGCCCGGAGGTCCGCCAGGCGGGCCGTCGCCGGCCGGCTGTCCTGGGGGCTCGCCGACCAGGCGGCCTCCAGCATCAGCAACTTCGCGGTGGGCATCTACGTGGCCCGCTCGCTGGGGGTGACCGCGTTCGGCGTGTTCAGCCTCGCCTGGGTGACCTACGGCGTCGTGCTCAACGTCTCGCGCGGCCTTGCCACCGACCCTCTCGTGGTGCGCTTCAGCGGCGTGCCGGACGCGTCCTGGCGCGGGGCGGTGGCCCGGTCGTCGGGTACCGCGCTCGGCGTGGGATCCGCCATCGGCGCGGTGTGCCTGGTGGTCGGGCTCGGTCTCGGCGGCCGGGTGGGGCCCGCGTTCGCCTGCCTCGGCGTCCTGCTGCCGGGGCTGCTGTTGCAGGACGCCTGGCGGTTCTCGTTCTTCGCCGCCGGCGCCGGGCGGAAGGCCTTCGTCAACGACCTCGTGTGGTGCGTCGCGCTCGTCCCGGCCATGGTCCTGGCGGCCCACGTGGGCAGCGTGGCCGCGTTCGTGCTCGCCTGGGGGGCCTCCGCCGCGGTGGCCGCGGCGTACGGCTGCCTCCAGTCCGGGATCCGGCCCGAGGTGAGCGGAGCACGCGCGTGGCTGCGCGAGCACCGCGACCTCGGCTACCGGTACCTGGTCGAGAACGTGAGCCTCAGCGGCGCGAGCCAGTTGCGGGCGTACGGGCTCGGCGCGATCGCCGGTGTCGGCGCGGTGGGCGCGGTGCGGGGCGCCGAGCTCCTGATGGGCCCCTTCCTCGCCGTACTGATGGGACTGTCTCTGGTGACCGTCCCGGAGGCGGCACGGGTGCTGCGGCAGGCCCCGCACCGCCTCGGCACGTTCTGCCTCCTGCTGGGCGGCGGGCAGGCCGCCGGCGCGCTGCTCTGGGGCGGGTCGCTGCTGCTGGTGCCGGACCGGCTCGGCGGCCTCGTGCTGGGCGGCGTCTGGCACTCCGCCTCGCAGCTCATCGCGCCGATCACCCTCAGCGTCGCGGGCGCCGGCCTCGGCACCGGTGCCGCGGCCGGGCTGCGCGCGCTCGGCGCGGCCCGGCGCAGCCTGCGCTCCCAGCTGTTCGCCTCCGCCTGCTATGTCGGCGGCGGGCTCGGCGGGGCGGCCGTCGCGGGCACGGTCGGCTCGGCCTGGGGCGTCGCCACCGCGACCGTCAGCGGCTCGGCCGTGTGGTGGCTGCACCTGCGGTCCGCCCTGCGCGAGCAGCACCACGACTCCGTTCCCGAAGTGAGGACCTCATGACCGACCGACCCAGGCTGAGCATCGGCCTGCCCGTGTACAACGGCGAGGAGTACCTGGCCGAGTCGCTCGACGCCCTGCTCGGCCAGACCTACGAGGACTTCGAGCTGGTCGTCTCCGACAACGCCTCGACCGACGGGACCCGGGACATCTGCCGCGCGTACGCCGCGAAGGACTCCCGCATCCGGTACATCCGCCTGCCCCGGAACATCGGCGCCACCCCGAACCACAACCATGTGTTCGCCGAGTGCCGCGGCGAGCTGTTCAAGTGGGCCTCGCACGACGACCTGTACGGCCGGGACCTGCTGCGGCGCTGCGTCGAGGCGCTGGACGAGCGGCCGCACGTGATCCTCGCCCACGCCGACCAGGCGGTCATCGACGGCGACGGCCAGGTGAAGGTCCCCTACGAGTACACGCTCGCCACGGCCTCGCCGCACGCGCCGGAGCGCTTCCGCAGCATGCTGTTCGAACCCGGCGGCGACGACTTCTACGGGGTGATCCGGGCCGACGTGCTGCGCCGGGTGAGACCGATGGACAGCTACCACCACGCGGACCGCACGTTCGTCGCCGAGATCGGCCTGCACGGGCCCTTCCACCAGGTACCGGAGCTGCTGTACTTCCGCCGCGACCACCCCACCCGCGCCGAGCGGGCGAACCCGTCCAAGCGCTCCCGGTGCGTCAACCTGGACCCGCGCCGGGCCGGCCCGCTGCACCCGACGCCCCGGCTGCTCGCCGAGTACGTCTGGGGCTTCGTCTCGGCGATCCGGCGGGCGCCGTTGTCCCCGGCCGACCGGCGCGCGTGCTACCGCCACCTGGCCGCGTGGATGGCCAGCCGGGCCCGGCCGGGCGCCGGCGAGCGGGTCGAGGACCGCGCCCCGGTCGACCCGGCGGGGCTCACCGTCTCGGTCGACGCCCTGGTCGCCGGCCGTGAGGGGAGGCCGGCGTGAGGACCGCGCCACGCGTGGGGCTGTTCGGCCTGCTCGGCTCCGGCAACCTCGGCAACGACGGGTCGCTGGAGGCCGTGCTCGGGTACCTCCGCTCCCAGCACCCGGAGGCGGTCGTGGACGCGCTGTGCGGCGGGCCCGAGGCCGTCACGGCCCGGTTCGGCATCCCCGCGACCCGGCTGCACTGGAACCGCGGGGAGTACCGGACCGCGTCGCGTGCGGGCGCGGTCGCATCGAAGGGCCTGGGCAAACTCGTCGACGTCTTCCGCACCGCCGCCTGGGTGCGCCGGCACGACGTGGTGATCGTGCCGGGCATGGGCGTCCTGGAGGCGACGCTGCCGCTGCGGCCGTGGGGCTTCCCGTACGCGCTGTTCCTGCTCTGCGCGAGCGGCCGGCTGCTGGGCACCCGGGTCGCGCTGGTCAGCGTCGGCGCCGCGACGATCGGCAACCGGCCGACCCGGGCCCTGGTGCGCTGGTCGGCGCGGCTGGCGGCGTACCGGTCGTACCGGGACGCCCAGTCCCGCGACGCGATGCGGGCGATGGGCGTGGACACCGCGCGCGACGAGGTCTACCCGGACCTCGCGTTCGCCCTGCCGACGCCGGGGGCGAACGCGCCCTCGGGCGCGCCGGGACCGGTCTGTGTCGGCGTCATGGACTTCCACGGCGGCGACGACGACCGCTCCCGGGCCGAGCGGATCCACCGGCGCTACCTGGACGGGACGATCCGGTTCGTCCGCGCGCTGGTCGAGGAGGGCAGGGCGGTCCGGCTGCTCACCGGCGACGCGTGCGACGCGCCGGTGGTCGCCGCGATCCTCGACGCGGTCGGCTCGCCGCTGGTCACCGCCGCGGATGCGGCCTCGCTGGCCGACCTGATGAAGGAGACGGCGGCTGCCGACACCGTGGTGGCGATCCGGTACCACAACCTGATCTGCGCGCTGAAGACCGGGACGCCGACGCTCGCCGTGACCTACGCGGCGAAGAGCGAGGCGCTCATGGAACGGATGGGCCTCGGCGCGTACTGCCACCCGGCGCGCGAGCTCGACGCCGACCGGCTGCTCGCCCAGTTCCGGGCGCTGGAGAAGCGGTCGGCCGGGCTGCGGCGGACCCTCGTCGAGCGGAACCTCGCCGCCGCCCGGCAACTCGACCACCAGTTCACCGCTTTGGCCACGGCCCTGTTCCCGGCGACCGGCCACGCCCACGCCCACGCCCACGCCCACGCCCGGCAGGAGGCTCCATGAAGGCGACCGAAGTCCCCCAGATCGCCGGCGCGTACCTGTTCGAGCCGACGCCGTACGCCGACGAGCGCGGCTTCTTCTGCCGCACCTTCGACGCCGACGTGGTCCGCTCGGTGGGCCTCGACCCGTGCGCCTTCGTCCAGGACAGCGTGTCCCGCTCGGTCCGGGGCGTGCTCCGCGGCCTGCACCTGCGCTCCGGCGCCGGCGAGGCCAAGCTGGTGCGGTGCTCGTACGGGAGGATCTTCGACGTCGTCGTGGACCTGCGGCCTCACTCGCCGACGTACCTGGGCCGGGCCTTCTTCGAGCTGTCCGGCGAGACGCAGGCGACCGTGTACGTCCCGGCGGGGTGCGCGCACGGCTTCCAGGCGCTCACCGAAACCGCCGACACCTCGTACCGGATCGACCGCCCGCACGATCCGGCCGAGGACGTGACGATCGCCTTCGACGACCCGGAGCTCGCCATTCCGTGGCCGCTGCCGGTCACATCGACGTCCCGGCGGGACCGGGAGGCGCCGAGCCTCGCCGAGGTCCTGAAGCACACGGAAGGGTGAAGCCGGCTTGGAGAGCGAAGAGTTCCACCTGCCCAGGTCGCGGGCGGCGAACGAGCGGCTGCACGCCCTGGTTCCCGGGGGCGCGCACACCTACGCCAAGGGCGACGACCAGTACCCCGAGAACCTGGCCCCGGTCATCAGCCACGGCCGCGGTGCCCACGTGTGGGACGTCGACGGCAACCGCTACGTCGAGTACGGCTCCGGGCTGCGGTCGGTGAGCCTCGGCCACGCCCACCCGCGCGTGACCGAGGCGGTGCGGCGGCAACTCGACCGCGGCGGCAACTTCGTCCGGCCGTCCGTCGTGGAGGTCGAGGCCGCGGAACGCTTCCTGGCGACGGTGCCGACCGCCGAGATGGTGAAGTTCGCGAAGAACGGCTCCGACGTCACCACCGCCGCGGTGCGCCTCGCCCGCGCCGTCACCGGACGCCCGCGGGTGGCCCTCTGCGCCGACCACCCGTTCTTCTCCGTCGACGACTGGTTCATCGGCACCACACCGATGTCCGCCGGCATCCCGGAGTCGACCACCGAGCTCACCGTGGCGTTCCCCTACGGCGACCTCGCCGCCACGGAGGAGCTGCTCACCCGGTACCAGGACGAGGTCGCCTGCCTGATCCTCGAACCCGCCACCCACACCGAGCCGCCGCCCGGGTACCTCGCCGGCCTGCGCGAGCTGGCCGACCGGCACGGCTGCGTCCTGGTCTTCGACGAGATGATCACCGGTCTGCGCTGGTCCGAGGCGGGCGCCCAGGGTCTGTACGGCGTCGTCCCCGACCTCTCCACGTTCGGCAAGGCGCTGGGCAACGGGTGCGCCGTCTCCGCGCTGGCCGGGCGCCGGGAGCTGATGGAGCGGGGCGGGCTGCGCCACTCCGGCGACCGGGTGTTCCTGCTGTCCACCACGCACGGCGCGGAGACCCACTCCCTGGCCGCCGCGATGGCCGTGCTCACCACCTACGTCGAGGAGGGCGTCACCGCGCGCCTGCACGCCCTCGGCGAACGGCTGGCCGCCGGAGTCCGCGAGGCCGCCACCGCCCTGGGCGTCGGCGACCACGTCGTCGTCCGGGGCCGGGCCAGCAACCTGGTCTTCGCCACCCTCGACGGGAACGGGCAGCCGTCACAGCAGTACCGCACCCTGTTCCTGCGCCGGCTCCTCATGGGCGGGGTGCTGGCCCCGTCGTTCGTGGTGAGCAGCGCGCTCAGCGAAGCGGACATCGACCACACCGTCGACGTGGTGGCCCAGGCGTGTGCGGTGTACCGGAAGGCACTGGACGCCGGTGACCCCACCCCCTGGCTGGGCGGACGCCCGGTGAAGCCGGTGTTCCGCCGCTTGGCGTGACGCGGCTTGGCGTGACGCGGCTTGAGCTGACGCGGCTTGAGCTGACGCGGCTTGTGCTGACGCGGACTGACGTGGGGTCAGCGACGCTCTCGTCGACCGGCGTCCGCCGTCCGCTCGGCCAGTCGGTCGGCCAGTCGGTCGGCCGTCCGGTCGACCAGCCACGCGGTCACCGGTGTCACCGCCAGCGCGGTGCACCAGCCGCCGAGGACGTCGGTCGGGTAGTGCGCGCCCAGGGCGACCTGCGCCCAGCCCATGGGGGCGCCGGCCACCAGCGCCGCGGCGAGCACGAGTGACGTGCCGGCCGCTCTGCCGAGGCGGAGCCGGCCGGCCGCGAGCAGGGCCACCGCGCAGGCGAGCGCGGTGGCGAAGGCAGTGTGCCCGCTCGGGTAGGACAGGTTGCCGTCGCCGTGGATGGTGCGTCCCACCACGTGCTTGAGCAGCGTCGCCGTCCCCACGGCCACACCGGCGCCGGCGACGACGAGCAGCGCTCCCCGAGGACGCCGAAGCAGCAGGCAGCCGGTCACGGCGGCCCCGACCAGCATCACCGCTCCCCCGGGCTCCCCCAGGAAGTCCAAGGCCAGGGCGGCGTACCGCCACGGTGGCCGCACGCTGTCCGCGGTCGGCCGGACGACCCACCTGTCCACCGTGCCGGGCTCGCCGTGGCCGGCGTACAGGACCCCGAGGACGACGACCACCAGCGCGGCGAGGGCCGCGACCGGCCCGAGCGGCACGCGCAGCGACGGTGGCAGCACCGCGGGCGCCGACCGGTCCGTCACACGCCAACTCCCCACGAACGAGCCCCCCGTCGTGTCCGACTCGGCCCGCGCGGGAGCCACCGGCCACCCTAACCAACAAGGCGGCCGGGGCACATCGGATCCCGGCCGCCAAAAACAGGCCGGACTCAGGAGTTGCCGAAGGCGTCCCGCAGCCGCATCTCGTTGAAGCCGTTGCCGTCGTAGTCGTCCGAGTACGTCAGCGCGAGCCGGCCGGTCGGGGCGAGGGTCACGGCCGGGCCGCCCTGGCCGCCGCCGGTCACCACGTTCATCCGGTAGGCGGGCAGCCTGCCGGTCGTCGTGCCGTCCGCGTTGAAGCCGCGGGCCCACACGTCGTCCTTGCCCGCGTACACGGTCCCGCCGATGTTCACGTCGAAGGCCTCCTTCCACGCGACCACGAAGCTGCCGTCGTCGGCGACCGCGACGTCGGCGACGTCCTGGTCGGAGATCGGCCGCTGGCCGTCGACGTACGGGCCGCTGCTGGTGCCGTCCTCGGTGGTCCGCTGCTCGGCCGCCGCGGCACCGCCGGTCGCGGAGAACACGCGGTCGTAGATCCGCTGCGGGCGCACCAGCGTGCCGGTGCCGGTGGTGTACTCGTCCGTCCACGCCACGACGAACCGGCCGTCGCCCGCCGACGCCACCGCGGGAACGGTCTGCTGGCCGTCGGTGAGGGAGTTGGCCACCTTGCGGGCCACGGCGAAGCCGCCCGCGGTGTTCAGCTTCGCGAGACCGATGTTGAGGCCGCCGTTGCCGTCCGCGTCCTCCTCCCAGACGATCGCGGTGTTCCCCGCGTCGTCGATCGCCGCGTCCGGGCGGCGGTTCGACCCGGCAGCACCCGAGTTGATCGTGCTGACCTGGACGTCCTGGTAGCGCAGCGCACCGGTCCCGGACCAACTGCTCGCGTAGACCTGGTTGAGCGTGGCGCCGTCGGCCGTGCTCTCCCAGGCCACGGTGTAGGAGCCGTCGCCGGCCACCGCGACCGTCGGCCGCAGCTGGTCCCCGCTACCGGATGCGTGCGGGCGCGGCAGGGCGGTCACCGTGCCGTCGGGGGCCACCTTGACCACGGCGATGTCGGCGTACTTGTTGCCGTCGTCGTCCTTGGCCCACGCGACGATCGCGTTGCCCTGGTCGTCCACGCCGACGTCGGGCTTCTGGTGCGACCAGGTCGTGTTCCCGGCGGTGCCGCCGTTGCTCAGCAGCTTCTCGTTCCACAGCGCGACGCCGTCCTTGTACATGCGGATGTACACGTCGGTGCCCAGCTCGGTGTCCGAGGAGTCGTGCCGGTCGCCCTGCTCGTACACCACGGCGGTGTAGACGGACGAGGTGCCGCCGGAGGCGATGGCGCTGTAGTGCTGGTCGCCGTCGGTCTGCACGTTGACCCGGGAGTAGTGCTGGGACGTCGAGCCGTACTTCGACGCGTCGATGTCGACCGCGCCCGAACGCACCTTGCTGAAGTTGGCGACGTAGGCCTGGTAGACCGTCGGGTCGTCGATGCGCAGCAACGTCTCGTCGTTCGTCTTCAGCGATCCCGCGGTCCAGTTGTGGGAGCCCGTGTACACGTGCTGGACCTTGGTGCCGTCGGACTTCGTCCACTCCGTCAGCAGGTACTTGGAGTGGGTCGTGCCGTGGTTGCAGGAGGCGGTCGCCGAGGACTTGTAGCGGCATCCGCCGGGGCGGTTGCCGTAGGCCGCGACGTCGAGCGCGGTCAGGTCGTTGACGCCGTCGTTGCCACCGCCGTTGCTGAGGTCGCGGACGTTCGCGTCGACGCTGCACCCCTGGGACCGCTTCGCCTGGAGGGCGTCGTAGACGGCCGGGCGGGTGGTCCGCTGGTCGAGTTCGGCGGCCGAGATCCTGATCTTGCCGTCGATCGAGCAGTCGACCTTGTCGATGAACGAGGCGAGGATGTCGGCGTTGCCGTAGTGGGTGGCGTCCGAGGCGGTGTTACGGGGGAAGAAGAACGCCTCGACGGGAGAGTTCGGGTCGCCCGTGGTGTAGTCGTACGTGGTGTGCAGGCTGTCGCCGGCGTGCTTGATCTGGTCGTTGAAGTGCGCGCGGTACCGGGAGGCGAGGGTCGCGTTGTCGGACACGACGACCGCGTTGTTGATCTCGCCGTCCTGGCCGCCCGCGAGGTTCTGCGAGCTCTGCCAGACGACGTTCGTACGGCCGTCGGTGAGCGCGTCGAACACGATGTACTTGTCGTGGTCGATCGCGTTCGTGTCGCCCGAGCCGTTGCCCAGGCAGCCGCGGGAGCACCAGGTGAGGCTGGAGTTGCCCGTCAGCGTGAGGCCGTCCAGGTTGCTGCTGGCCCGGTTCGCCGACTCCGAGATGATGCGCAGCGTGACGCCGCGGCTCTGGGCGGCGGCGAGCTTCCCCTGGAGATCCGAGCTGTTGAACCAGTACATGCCCATGTACAGCGTCGAGTTGGGCGCCGCGAGATCGATGAGGCTGCCGACCGACGTGTTGATCGAGGAGTCGTAGGTCGTGGGCGTCGGGTAGTTGAACACCGCGGTGTAGTTCCCGGAGACGACGGTCTCCGCCTGAGCGGTGGCCGGGGCGAGCAGTGCCGCACCGAGCGCGAGAGGGGCGGCGAGTGCCGCCGAGCGCCGTATCTGTCTACCCATCTGTTTCCTTCAGCTCAACGGTGAGTTGGGGACGAGCCATCCTATGACGCGTTCATTTCACGCCCCTGCCCGACGGCCGGCCCGATCAGGGGGCCGGCCGTCGGCGGGGTACACAGGTCGGTTCAGCGCTGGAGGGTGAGGACGCCGGCCGCCACGGCAACTGGTCGCAGGGCCGCCCGCGGTGGGGGACTTGCCCTGACAGAGGAACTGGAATTGCAGGGGCACATCGAGACACCGGCCGGAATCAGTGCCGCCCAAGGCGCCACTGAAGGCCGCCTGAGCCGGGGCGGCGACGGACACCACGGACGGGTGCCTGCGACGGAAACCGTCGAAGCGTCGAGCAACCCGAATGATAAAGAGCCGGTGGACGGCGTCAATAGCTCTCGCATGAATCGCTGTCAACGCCGAAAGTCTTCGCACCCCGACGCGTCGAACGGCGCGCGCCACACCGGTCAAATGGTCGGCCGGTACGCCACTTGACCCGGGACCGAGCGAGGTGCCGACGGCGTCGAGCACTCGGTCGGCCCTGCCGCGAGTGATCAGAATCCGCACGGTCACCCTGGTCCCGGACCTGACCTCCGATACTCACCGACGGCGGCACCGGGGTTCGCCATCCGACTCGCCCCACCCCGAAAGTTTCGGGCGACAATCGGAAATTTCTTCTGCGGGGAGTATTGACGATCCACGGTCACCACCTCAATCATCCCTGTCTGGGAACCCGGCCCCGGTTCGTGATTCCGTGCCCTATCGGCTTGGACGATCCGTGCCGCACGGCAGATCCACGACCAGCCGCACGACAGATCCACGACAGATCCGCGCACCACAGCACCTGCGCCACCCCGTTTCGTTCCGGTGAGGTTCGCACCCGCGCATCCTGGCTCTTCGCGCAGTCGAAGAGGTCCGCGACGCCGCGTGACGGTCCCCCGGCTGAGCCGCGATGGAGTAGCCCATGCCTGTGTCGACCCATGACCGCGGTGTCCGGTGATCCCGTGCTGCCGGGGCTCCGGCCCGCCCCGTCCGTCTGCCGCATCGGAGCGGACGACGCAATCCCCAGCGCTTCAGTCCATCCGTGATTTCTACCCCGGAGGCACACTCATGGGCTCGTACGCCCTTCCCAGATCCGGTATTCGCCGGACGATCCGCGGCCTGCTGCTGACGCTGGTCGTCGGCGTCCTCGGTGCGGTCACCGCACTGGCCGCGCCGCCGACCGCACACGCCGCCGAAAGCACGCTCGGCGCCGCGGCGGCACAGAGCGGCCGCTACTTCGGCACCGCCATCGCCTCGGGCAAGCTGGGCGACTCGGCGTACACGACGATCGCGAGCCGTGAGTTCAACATGGTGACGGCCGAGAACGAGATGAAGATCGACGCCACCGAACCGCAGCGGGGCCAGTTCAACTTCTCCGCCGCCGACCGCGTCTACAACTGGGCGGTGCAGAACGGCAAGCAGGTGCGCGGCCACACCCTGGCCTGGCACTCCCAGCAGCCCGGCTGGATGCAGAGCCTCAGCGGCAGCACACTGCGCCAGGCGATGATCGACCACATCAACGGCGTGATGGGCCACTACAAGGGCAAGATCGCCCAGTGGGACGTCGTGAACGAGGCCTACGCCGACGGCAGTTCGGGAGCCCGGCGGGACTCCAACCTGCAACGCACCGGCAACGACTGGATCGAGGTCGCCTTCCGGACCGCGCGCGCCGCCGACCCGGCGGCCAAGCTCTGCTACAACGACTACAACATCGAGGACTGGACCTGGGCCAAGACCCAGGCCGTGTACTCCATGGTCCGGGACTTCAAGCAGCGCGGTGTGCCGATCGACTGCGTCGGCTTCCAGTCGCACTTCAACAGCGGCAGCCCCTACAACAGCAACTTCCGCACCACCCTCCAGAACTTCGCCGCCCTCGGTGTCGACGTGGCCATCACCGAACTCGACATCCAGGGCGCCTCGGCCTCGACCTACGCCAACGTGACCAACGACTGCCTGGCCGTCTCCCGCTGCCTCGGCATCACCGTCTGGGGCGTGCGCGACACCGACTCCTGGCGATCGGGGGACACGCCACTGCTGTTCAACGGCGACGGCAGCAAGAAGGCCGCCTACACCGCCGTCCTCAACGCACTCAACGGCGGCTCCTCCACGCCGCCCCCTTCGGGTGGCGGACAGATCAAGGGTGTCGGTTCGGGCCGTTGCCTGGACGTGCCCAACGCCAGCACCACCGACGGCACCCAGCTTCAGTTGTACGACTGCCACAGCGGCACCAACCAGCAGTGGACGTACACCGACGCCGGCGAACTCAGGGTCTACGGCGACAAGTGTCTGGACGCCGCCGGCACCGGCAACGGCACCAAGGTCCAGATCTACAGCTGCTGGGGCGGCGACAACCAGAAATGGCGCCTCAACTCCGACGGATCCATCGTCGGCGTCCAGTCCGGCCTCTGCCTCGACGCCGTCGGCAGCGGAACCGCCAACGGCACCCTGATTCAGCTCTACTCCTGCTCGAACGGCACCAACCAACGCTGGACCCGCACCTGACGGAACCTGCCACAAACGAAGGGGTGAAGCGGCGACGGCCTACGGTGCGGCCCCTTCCGCCCCTCCGGTAGGACATCGTCATGGTCCCGGGTCGCCGCCGTGGTGGCGGCGACCCGGGGATCGCCATGCTCGCCGCGGTGAATCCGGCACCGCCGAGGCGGCGACGGTGGAGCCAGCCGGCGCCCCCACGGGGTTCCCGTGCAGCGACCCCCGACCTCGGCCGGATCGCCCGCTTCGTGGTGCGTCAGAACTGCCTGGCACGGACCCCGCCAGGACCGGGATCACCACGCGCCCGCATTCCCGGCACTGATCGAAGCCGCAGGTCAGGAGCCCTTGGCCGCCGGTTCGAGGATCGCCGCGCACTCCACATGGTGCGTCATCGGAAACACATCACAAGCTAAGGATGTGGGAGAACTCGCAGGTCAGACGGGTTTCCCGCCACCCCAGGCGCCGGTGGCACGGCGGATCGCGTGGATTTGCTCCCACTGCGCTCGAACGAACCAAGGGCGTTGGCGGTCGTCACCGCTTCCGAGGGGTGACCGTGCCATCAGGGGCACGGAGGAGTCGTACGCCATGCGGGCCGACCAGGCCGGCACTGCAAGCGTGACCGTTCCGGCCGACTGGGACAGCGGCAGGCGGCGCCTCCTCCGGACAGAGAAGGGCCGCCTGATCACGCTTGTTTCCGCGTTCGTCAGCGGCTACGCGGGATTCAGCACGGGCTTCGCGGGAAGCCCGCCGTTCTTCTCGCAGCGCAGTTCCTTGGCCATGGCCAGCGAGAAGGAATGGGCCACGGTCGCGTAGGCGTCCTTCAACGTCTCCACGTCGCCCTCGGGTGGCTTCGGCATGCCCCCGCGCTCCACGCCGATGATGATGTGGGCCACTTCCGACGAGTCGGACAGCCTGTCGCTCCGGCACGCGAAGAAGACGTACGCCTTGTCCGGCGCAGCCACGGCCCGCTCCCCCATCTTCAGCTTGGTGAACTGCGGGGCCGAGGGGCCCGTCGGGGCGTTGTCGGCCAGGTCCCAGGTGATTCTGAGCTCGAAGCCCGGCGTACCGATGGGCGTGTAGACACGGCAGGCGTCCCTGGGCACGGTGGAGCCCGGGAACGTTCCGACAAGGCTCGCCGCGGCCTTCGCCACGGTGTACTTCTGCGCCGACGCCTCGAACCGCGACGACCCCGTCATCACCTTCAGTGCCTTGGACGCGTCAGCGGACATGGCATCGCCGCCGCAGAGTTGTGTCCCCGCAACGACCTTGTAGTCCTTCGGAGTTTTCGGAGTTCCGTCCATGTCTCCGCCCCCTCCACAACCCGTGGCCCCGAGAAGCAACGAGCCGGCCACGGCCGCCGGGAGAAGCCCCCCGCGTACCGACCTACGACTGATCACTGTCCGCATCCTCACGTGTCCTCGGCCGTCTACCGGCCTCAGCCCGTCTCCGGGTCGTTTCCCTGCTGGTTCTCCCGGTCGTTGCCGACCCCGTAGCCGATCAGCATCGATTCGTGCAGGTCCTGCCTGAAAACGCTGTCCTTTCCCACACCGCGACGCTCCAGGAACTCCTCCATCGGGGCCTCGGCCATGCCCTCACCAGCGGAGTAGACCTTGGTCTTCTCCTCCCTCGTGAGGTCCTCCATCTTCTCCTTGTGCTCATCCACCGAGTTGTCGGAGACGTCGCCGACCAGCTGGCCGATGAGCTGTTCGGCGGCACCGCTGGCGGTATCGGTCGCCAGCGGAATGAGCACCGCGGCCGTTCCCACGGCCGCGGTCGCGGGCAGGAAGGCGACGCCCGCCGCGATGCCCGCAGTGGCCCCGAACTCGACCCAGCCCGACCGCTTGGCGACCGCCTTCTCGTAGTCCTCGTGGGTCTTGAGGTTCGTCGCCTCCACCTGGTCGGCCCGGGACTGGTCGAGCATGCCCTGCACCTCGGCGCCCACGCGCACGGTCGCCCTGGCAGCGCCCTCGTGAATCCTTCCGTCCGGGCCCACCGTCTCTTCCAGCGCGCTGCGGGTGTAGACCTGCTCCGCGGTCGAGACCGTCGCGTAGGCGTCCGGGTGCTGGCCCAGGGTGCTGAGGAAGCCCCGGACGACGCTCCGCCCGTTCCCGTCCGCGGCGTCCGCGAAGTCGAGGTGCCCGTCCGGATTCTTGCCCGGCGCGAACACGCTGTCCGGATCGTTCTTGTCCAGCGCCCAGTTGATGTCGTCGATGTAGCCGGCGCCCATGACGCCCAGGCTGTCGGCCATCGCCTCGTGGTGCTTCTTGAGCAGACCCGGGTCCGCACCGTACTTCTCCATGACCTTCTGCATGACCGCGGCGTTGTCCGCGTCCCGCACCACGCCGGCGTCCGGGTGCCCGGCCGGGTAGCCGAGAGTCGCTGCCTCCAGGGCGTGGCCGAGGGCGTCGGGCATCTGGTCGAGCGAAGCCTTGGATTCCTTCTCGTCAAGCGAGTTGACGTCGGGGAAGGACTCCCACTTCTCGTTGCTGAAGAAGTCGAGGTAGTTGTCGATCGCCTTGCCGTCCTTGTCCTTGCCGAGGCCGGCCGTGGCGCCGTGGTTGACCGTGCCGTCCTCGTTGTACGCGGTCGGGGGATCGGTGAAGAACTTCTTCGCCGCATCGGGACTGTTGCCGAGCACTTCCAGCATGGCGGTGGCCGGGTCGTAGCCGGCTCCGTTCACGCCGGAGGGGTTGAACGGGTTCTTGAACGGACTGTTCACCACCTTGTTGTCGGCGAACATGTACGGGTCCTTCGCGTGCAGCTGCGCCACGTGTTCGGCGATCGGGTTGAGGAACTTCGCGTCGTAGTTCCCGTACCGCATGATCCCGCCGAGCAGCTGGTATCCGAACGGCCCGCCGTAGTCGTTCTTGGCCAGCGGAATGCGCTCCGTACCCAACTTGCGCAGCTCCGGACCCCACTTGTCGGTGAATTGCTTGTCGTGGGAGGCGGTGGCCAGGTTGAGGCCGAGGTTCTTCTGGAGCTCCTGGACGTCCTTGAGACGCTCCGGGTCGACCTTGTCGTACTCGTACGTGTCCGTGGAGAGCTGGCCGAAGAACGCGAGCGACTTCTCGGGGCCGAGCTTCTCGTAGAAGTCCTTGGAGAACTCCACCGACGAACTGTTGTCCTTCAGCAGCTCGTTGAGCTGCTGAAGTTCGGCGTGGGTGATGTCCCGGCCCTTGGCCGCCAGAGCGGCGGCGCGGGCGGCCTCCTCCTGGTCCAGCTTCGTATACGTCGGAGCGCCGAAGTCCTTACGGTCGGTGACGTTGGCCTCCAGGGTGTTCTTGAGGGCAAGGTCGGTGTCGTTGCAGTTGTCGACGATGAGGTCGATCCTCTTCTGCCACGACTCGATGTTCCGCTTCTCCTGCTGCAGAAGTTCGCTGTAGTCGGGGTCGTGCCGCGCCGCGGGGATCTCCGACAACGGGTTCCGCGCCGTGACCCTGCCCTTGCCGTCCACGCGGATGCCGGCCGCGGGCCCCTCGTGGTCCCGGATGTTGACCAGGTCGTCCTTGGCCTTCTTGATGGCCGCGTGACCCTCTTCCAGGATCAGCTTCACACCCCTGGCCTCGGCCGCGGCGTCCGCGAACTCCTTGGCCGTCTTACCGATGAACGCTCTGGTGACCCCTGCGTTGACGCCCTCCCAGGCCGCCCTGTCCGCCTTCGCCTTCATCCCGTCGGCGGCGTCGGTGGCGAGCTTGTCCAGCTTCCCCGCCATCTCCGACCAGTCGTCGGCGGCGGCCTTCAGCTTCGCCACCGGGGCGTCGATGATGTCCTCGTACTTCAGCACGTTGTGCGCTCCCCCGAGCCCTATTTCAGGTATTCCGTAAGCACGGAAACCCGCATCAGATCTCCCTCGATCTTCGCCTCGTCCTCGGCGTGCCGGGCCTTGCTGTAATCGAGGTGGTTCGAAATCTGCGCGCAGGCATCCAACAGTGTCTTCAGGTGCGTCTGCCAGAAATCGTGCACCTTCAGCACGGCCGAACCGCTCACGAAGTTTCCGTTGGTCAGTGCCGTCGCCGCGTCGAACGTGGAAGAACGGGCGATGTCGCCCTCCTTCCCCAGCCGGCCCAGCAGGTCGTACGCGTCATTGCCGATAGCGCCGAGGTCGTCCCGATTGACCACCAGGTCCCCGACGCCACCACCTCCGCCGCCGTCGGCCGGAACACTGTCGATCCGCAGGGCAGTTCGTTCGGCCGCCGACGCGCGCAGTTCGGCCCACTCCTGCTCGAACTTCATGAATTCCCCCAAATCCATCCTGGTAGGCCATTCCACCGTACTCGCACGGCCACCGACCTGATTACCCGTCTCTTGTATCATCACCAGCCCACGGAGCGGCCGGTAATTGCTCCCCGAAGCCCGGACGTCATACCGAGCGGGCCACCGAAGCGCGCTGACCGAGCCGGCTGCGCGGCGGTACCCCGCCGGTCTCCCCCGGACCGGTGGCTCAAGTCAGCTTCTTGCCCTGATGAGGGCGGATCCACCGGTTCACGGTCGACCCCACCCCTCACACTCTCAGCCCGTTGGGCCACCCCTGCGTTCCCGCATACGTTCGGCCTGGGTCGCGTCGTCGCCGATGAGCCCGGCGACGACCAGTGCACGCGAGCCGTCGAGACTGGCCTTGATCTGGGCGCAAAGCCGAGCACTTCCTGGCCTTCACCAGCATCACCTGCACCCTCACCTGCTACCGCGCACTCACCAAATGAGATCGCGTCCAAGACGGCATGGGGAATTGGACCTTGGCACTCCGCACCTCACACGGGCGTCCCTGCTCTCTGCGGTCGACGCCCGTGACCGCTCTGCCACTCCGTACGACCCGAGGAGCAACAACTCGCCCAAGAGGTCGAAGGCCTCCGAACGGCTCCCGGCTTGACCGGTCTGGGCGTACGCACGAACCAGTAACCCACTGACGTGATGGGCACCGGCCGCGGCATGAGTCGCGAGGTCGGTGGAGGCCGGACTGCACTCGTCGATGAACCGCCTCAAGCACATCAGAACCAGGTCGTCGACGCGATCCGGAGCGTTCTCGTCGAGTGTGATCGGCAGTTGCGTCAGGACCGGCCTGAAGGCCGGGGAACCGATCGGCCCGGTCAGGGCGGAGCGGAAGCGATTCAGCCGCCGCCCTCGCAAACCCCACCCGACGGCCGTATCGGAACGAGTGTTCCAGCGCCAGGGCTTCCGGGGCGCCCGGCCGCAGACCAGGCAACAATCAGCCACCGCACCGGGAGAGCCCAAGCCAGTGGCCATAGGGCCAAGCCATCACGCCTCGGTCTGTTTCCACCGGGAAATCAGGTCGAGGTCGAGCGCTCTGGCCGGGCTCGGGAAGTGTCGGAGAAACCGCTGGTCAGATCCTCTTTTCGGCAGGCTCCAAAATCGCCACGCACTCCACATGATGCGTCATAGGAAACAGATCGAACGCCCGAAGCGTCCGCACCCGGTAGCCGCCCTCCCGGAAGTACCCCAGGTCCCGGGCCAGCGCAGCGGGATCGCAGGCGACGTAGGCGATGCGGCGGGCCCCGAGGGAGGACAGGTGGGCGACCGTGTCGCGGCCGGCGCCGGCGCGGGGCGGGTCGAGGACGATCAGGTCCACCTCGGTGATGCCGGTGCGCGGCAGGACCGACTCGACCTTGCCCTGCTCGACTCGGACCCGCGGGAAGTCGGCCAGGTTGTGCCGCGCGTCCTCCACCGCCCGCTTGCCGGACTCGATGCCGAGGACCGCGCCCTTCTCGCCGAGACGGTCGGCGAGCGCGCCGGCGAAGAGGCCGACACCGCAGTAGAGGTCCAGGGCCGTCTCGCCCTTGCGGGGCAGTAGGCCTTGCATGACGGCGGTGACGAGCGTGTCCGCCGCCTTCGGGTGGACCTGCCAGAAGCCGCCGTTGCCCACCCGGTGCGTACGGCCGTCCGCGCGTTCGCGGACGAAGGGGCGGCCGTGGACGCGGTGCACTCCGCCGGACTTCTCGTCCACCCGCAGGACCGACACCGGCCGGTCCAGTTCGACCAGCGGGAGGCGGGCGCCGGGACGCGGGGTGAGGATCACCTGGCGGTCCTGGGATCCGGTCGCCGCGACGGCCTCGACCGATTCCATGCCGGTCCAGTCCCGCTTCTCGATGCCCAGCTCGCTGACGCCCGCCGCCGCGATCATGCAGTGGTCGATGCGCTCGACCTCGTGCGAGCGGTGCCGGCGCAGACCGGCGTGGCCCTCGGCGTCGACGGCGTACTGGACGCGGGTGCGCCACTGCGGGACCTGTCCGGCGGGCAGCTTGTCGCCCTCGGCCGGGACCACGGTGCCGTCCCAGCCCGCCTCCTCGGGGGTGAGGCCGGCGAGCCGCTGGAGCTGTTCGGCGATCACCTCCGCCTTCAGCCGGCGCTGGGCGCCCGGCTTGGCGTGCTGCCAGTCGCAGCCGCCGCAGCGGCCGGGGCCGGCGAAGGGGCAGGGGGCCTCGATGCGGTCCTTGGACGCCTCCAGGATCCGTACGGCGTCCGCGCGCAGGAAGCGGGCGCCTTCCTCCCCCTCGGTCACCCTCGCCACCACCCGCTCGCCGGGCAGCGCGTGCCGGACGAACAGCACCTGTCCCTCGGGGGTACGGGCGATGCAGTGGCCGCCGTGGGCGACGGGGCCGATCTCGACCTCGTGCTCCTCGCCCACCAGAGACTTGGTCGGTTCTGCCTGCATGGTGGGGTGACTCCAGACCGGGAAATCGGGGAAAGGGGGCGGCCCGCACCGGCGGGCCCGACAACAGCCCACCAGTCTACGGCCTTCCCGCCCCGCCTCGGACCGCGCCCGAGGGCCCCGTCGTCGCCGGCTCGGACGACGCCGACCCGGACTTCGCCGAGGGCCCCGGTTCCCGGCGGCTCAGTCCTTGCCCGACGGCTCCTTCGGCCGTACCAGCGCCGGACCGCGCCGGACGGCGCCCGGTGCGTTCCACTCCTGCCGCTTGCGGGCGCGGGCCCGGGCGGCCTCGGAGGAGGCCAGCTGGTAGGGGACGGAGGTGACCATCACGCCGGGCGTGAACAGCAGGCGGCCCTTGAGGCGCAGCGCGCTCTGGTTGTGCAGCAGGTGCTCGTACCAGTGGCCGACCACGTACTCGGGGATGATCACGGAGACCGCGTCGCGCGGGGACTCCTTGCGCAGGCCCTTGACGTACTCGATGATCGGCCGCGTGATCTCGCGGTACGGCGAGTCCAGGACCTTGAGCGGTACGTCGATCCCACGCCGCTCCCACTCCTCGCGCAGCGCCTTGGTCTCGGCCGGGTCGACGTTGACGGTCAGCGCCTCCAGGGTGTCCGAGCGCATCAGCTTGGCGTAGGCCAGGGCGCGCAGCGTCGGACGGTGGATCTTCGAGATGAGCACCACCGAGTGCACCCGCGACGGGCGGACCATGTCGTCGGCCGGGCCCTCGGGCGCGGCGATCTCCTCGGCGACCCGGTCGTAGTGCTTCCGGATCGCGGTCATCGTCGCGTAGAAGATGCACATGCCGAGCAGGGCCACCCAGGCGCCGTGCGTGAACTTGGTGACCAGGACGACGACGAGCACCAGGCCGGTGAAGAAGGCGCCGAACGCGTTGATGGCCCGGGAGCGGATCATGTGGCTGCGCTTGGCCGGGTCCTTCTCGACCCGGAGGTGGCGGTTCCAGTGCCGGACCATGCCGGTCTGGCTGAGCGTGAAGGACACGAACACGCCGACGATGTAGAGCTGGATCAGGCGGGTGGAGTCGGCGCCGTAGATGAAGACCAGCAGCATCGCCGCGCCGGCGAGCAGCACGATGCCGTTGGAGAAGGCGAGCCGGTCGCCGCGGGTGTGCAGCTGGCGCGGCAGGTAGCGGTCCTGCGCGAGGATCGAACCGAGCAGCGGGAAGCCGTTGTACGCCGTGTTGGCCGCCAGGAACAGGACGAGCGCGGTGGCGGCGGCGAGGAGGACGAACAGGAAGCTGCCCTTGCCGAAGACCGCCTCGGCGACCTGGGAGATCACCGGGTTCTGGACGTAGCCGGAGCCGAGCGGGACGCCGTTGTGCAGCAGGTCGGTGGCCGGCCTCTCGGCCATGCGGACCTTGGTGGTCATGGCGAGCGCGATGATGCCGCAGAACATGGTGACGGCCAGCAGGCCCATCATGGCGAGCGTGGTGGCCGCGTTCTTCGACTTGGGCTTGCGGAAGGCCGGGACGCCGTTGGAGATGGCCTCGACGCCGGTGAGGGCGGCACAGCCGGAGGAGAAGGCGCGCAGCAGCAGGAAGACGAGCGCGAAGCCCGCGAGACCCTGGTGCTCGGCCTTGATGTGGTAGTCGGCCGTCGGCGCCCGCATGGTGTCCCCGAGGACCAGCCCCCGGAAGGCACCCCAGGCGATCATGATGAAGACGCCGCCGACGAAGACGTAGGTCGGGATCGCGAAGAGCTTGCCCGACTCCTTCACGCCCCGCAGGTTCATCAGCGTCAGCAGCACGATCACGGCGGCCGCGCAGAACACCTTGTGCTCGACCACGAAGGGGATCGCGGAACCGAGGTTCTCGATGCCGGAGGAGATGGAGACGGCGACGGTCAGGACGTAGTCCACGAGCAGGGCGCTGGCCACGGTGAGGCCGGCCTTGGGGCCGAGGTTGGTGGTCGCGACCTCGTAGTCGCCGCCGCCGCTCGGGTAGGCGTGCACGTTCTGCCGGTAGGAGGCGACCACGGTGAACATCAGCACGACGACCGCGACGGCGATCCAGGGGCTGAAGTGGTACGCCGACACGCCCGCGATGGACAGGACCAGCAGGACCTCCCCCGGCGCGTAGGCGACGGAGGACAGCGGGTCGGAAGCGAAGACGGGGAGTGCGATGCGCTTCGGCAGGAGCGTTTCGCCCAGCCGGTCACTGCGCAGTGCGCGCCCGATCAGGATCCGTTTGGGCACGTCGGTCAGTTTGGACACGAGAGAGGATCGTAAGCCTTCGAACTGGCACCCGCCCACCCGGCGTGCTGGATCTGCCTCACGAGTGAAATCGGGGGCGCACGGAACTACGGAATCCGTGCTTCGTGTGCCCGTCGTGCCTAGATGGCAAACCCCGTCTGTCATCGCACTTCGGAGGTTCCATGCCCGCGACCGCGGAGCTGATCGGGGCGCTGCTCGCCCTCGGCGGCCTCGGAATCCTGACCCTGTGCAGCGTGCGCAGCATCACTCGCCGACGGCTCCGGCCACCACCCGCGGCACGGGGGTGCCCACCGCGCGGCGCCCGTGTGTAGCTTTGGGCGTCGGTCTGAGACCCTGATGCTGAGCAGTAGCTTTTGGACACCGGAAGGACGGTCGTGCACATCGTCATCATGGGCTGTGGAAGAGTGGGTTCCGCTCTTGCCCAGACCCTGGAGCAACAGGGACACACGGTCGCCGTGATCGACCAGGACCCCACCGCCTTCCGTCGGCTGGGCCCGGGATTCGGGGGTCGCAGGGTCACCGGTGTCGGCTTCGACCAGGACACCCTGCGCGAGGCGGGCATCGAGGAGGCCGGCGCCTTCGCCGCCGTCTCCAGCGGCGACAACTCCAACATCATCTCCGCGCGCGTGGCACGCGAGATGTTCGGCGTGGAGAACGTGGCCGCCCGCATCTACGACCCCCGCCGTGCCGAGGTCTACCAGCGCCTGGGCATCCCCACCGTGGCCACGGTGCGCTGGACCGCCGACCAGATGCTGCGCCGGCTGCTGCCCTCCGGGGCCGAGCCGCTGTGGCGCGATCCCACCGGTGGGGTGCAGCTCGCCGAGGTGCACGCCTCCCCGAAGTGGGTCGGCCACAAGATCAGCAAGCTCCAGGAGGAGACGGGCGTCCGGGTGGCGTTCCTGACCCGCCTGGGCGAGGCGATCCTGCCCACCTCGCAGACGGTGTTGCAGGAGGGCGACCTCGTGCACGTGATGATGCGGACGGACGACGTGGACAAGGTCGAGGCGGCGTTCGCCGGTGGCCCGGAAGAGGAGGGCGGTCACTGATGAGGGTCGCCATTGCCGGGGCCGGCGCCGTCGGCCGCTCGATCGCGGGCGAGCTGCTGGAGAACGGCCACGAGGTCCTGCTGATCGACAAGGCGCCGACCGCCATCTCGGTCGAGCGCGTCCCGCAGGCGGAGTGGCTGCTCGCCGACGCCTGCGAGATCACCTCGCTGGACGAGGCGGCGTTGCAGCGCTGCAACGTCGTGATCGCCGCGACCGGCGACGACAAGGTGAACCTGGTCGTCTCGCTGCTCGCCAAGACGGAGTACGGCGTTCCGCGCGTCGTGGCCCGGGTGAACAACCCGAAGAACGAGTGGCTGTTCAACGAGGCCTGGGGCGTCGACGTCGCCGTCTCCACCCCGCGTCTGATGTCCGCCCTGGTCGAGGAGGCGGTGAGCGTCGGCGACCTGGTCCGGCTGCTCCGCTTCAGCCACGGCGACGCCAACCTCGTCGAGCTCACCCTGCCGGAGGAGTCGGCGCTGGCCGGCACCCAGGTCGGGGACGTGCAGTGGCCGGAGGACACCTCCCTGGTCACGATCATCCGCGGCACCCGGGTGCTGACGCCCTCCAAGGAGGACTCCCTGGAGCCGGGCGACGAACTCCTCTTCGTGGCCGCGCAGGCCCGGGAGGAGCAGCTGGAGGACCTGCTGTCGGTGCGGCGGGAGGACTGACCGCACGACGACGAAGGGCGCCCTTGCCGCCAAGGGCGCCCTTCGTCGTCGTAAGTTGCCGGAGGGGCCGGCCTAGCTCTCCCGGCGGTGTCGGCCGCCGGCCGCCTCGGCAGCGGCCTTCCTCTCCTCGGCCGCCTTCTCCTCCGCCTCCATCTCCGCGAACACGTCGATGGGCGCGGGCGCCTTGGCGAGGAAGACCCAGGTCAGCCACACCGCCAGCAGGAACGGCGGGATCTTCAGGATGACCAGGACCCAGCCGAGCTGCGCGGTGTCGGCCCACCAGTACAGCGGGAAGAGGATCGCGCACTTGGCGAGCAGGATCAGGCCCCAGGCCCAACTGGCCTTGGCGTACGCCTTCTTGCGGCCGGGATTGCGGGTGCGCCAGGAGAGGTTCTCCTTGAAGACCGGGCCGAGGACGACACCGATCAGGGGCACACCGGCCAGCGTCGTGACGATGTAGGCCAGCGCCAGGCCCAGCGTGTACAGCATGCCGGGGAGGTAGAAGTCCTTGGCGTTGCCGGTGAACATCGCGAACACGACGCCGAAGGCCACGCCGAAAACACCGCTGAAGGCGTGCTTGACGGTGTCCTTCATCGCCAGCCGGACCACGACCAGGATCAGCGACAGGGCCAGCGCGGCGATCGCCGCCATGTGCAGGTTCTTGTTGACCGTGAAGATCGCGACGAAGAGCAGGCCCGGCAGGACCGTCTCGACCATGCCGCGGACCCCGCCGAAGGCCTCGAACAGCGCCGCCTCGGTCACCGCGCGGGCGTCGTCGGGCTGAGTCTGGTCGGTGTCTTGGGTCGGCTTGTCGAGGGACGTCACCGGCTACTCCCGTCCGAGGGGTCGCAGTTCGTATTTCGGGTTGAACAGCACCCGGCGGCCCCGGCTCATCGAGATCCGGCCCGATGCGATCAGCTTGCGCCCCGGTTCTATCCCCACGATGGAGCGCCTGCCGAGCCACACCACGTCCAGCGCGGCGGAGCCGTCGAACAGCTCGGCCTCCAGGGCCGGGACGCCGGCGCGCGGGCGCAGGGTGACCGTGCGCAAGGTACCAGTTACGGTGACGATCTGTCGGTCGTGACAGTCACCGATCTTCGTGCACCCGGCCGTCTCCGCGTCCTCGCGCAGCTCCTCGGACTCCAGGTCCTCCTGCGACGAGGAGAGCCGGTCGAGCATGCGCCGGAACCGGCCGGCCTGCTTTTCGGAACGAGGAACAGCAGTCATACCTGAAGCGTACCGGGGTGCGCCGACAGGGCCGTAGCGCAGCTCACTCCCGCAGCGGCGGCTCTTCCCCGGGGGCTGCTCTTCCCCGCCGGGCGGTTCACATCTCGAACCGGTACCCCATCCCCGGCTCGGTGATGAAGTGCTTCGGGTGCGACGGGTCCGACTCCAGCTTCCGCCGCAGCTGGGCCATGTACACCCGCAGGTAGTTGCTCTCGGTCCCGTACGACGGTCCCCACACCTCCTGGAGCAGCTGCTTCTGGCTGACCAGCCGGCCGGTGTTGCGGACCAGCACCTCCAGCAGGTGCCACTCGGTCGGGGTGAGCCGGACGTCTTTGCCGGCCCGGTTGACCTTCTTGGCGGCGAGGTCGACGGTGAAGCCCTCGGTCTCCACGGTCGTCACGTCGTCCTCGCCCGGCCCGGCCGGCTCGGCCCGGCGGACGGCGGCCCGCAGCCGGGCCAGCAACTCGTCCATGCCGAACGGCTTGGTCACGTAGTCGTCGGCGCCCGCGTCGAGCGCCTCGACCTTCTCGTCGGAGGAGTGGCGGGCGGACAGCACCAGGATCGGCACCCGGGTCCAGCCGCGCAGCCCCCTGATCACCTCGACGCCGTCCATGTCGGGCAGGCCCAGGTCGAGGACGATCACGTCGGGGTGGCGGGAGGCGGCGAGTTCGAGCGCGGTCCTGCCGTCGGGGGCCGCGTCGACCTCGTATTTGCGTGCCTTGAGGTTGATCACGAGGGCGCGCACGATCTGCGGCTCGTCGTCGACCACGAGCACCCTCGTGGAGGTCTGGGGGGACCCCCCAGCCGGGCTCACCATGTGGCCTGCCTTTCCGGTTCGGTACGGGACTCCCCGGCGGGGAGGGGCTCGGGACGCGGTCCTGCGGCGCGCAGGCTCAGCACCATGGTGAGCCCGCCGCCCGGCGTGTCCTCGGCGGTGAGGGTGCCGCCCATGGCCTCGGCGAAGCCCCGGGCGACCGCGAGGCCGAGCCCGACGCCGGCACCGCGCGGAGCGTCACCGTACCGCTGGAAGGGCTCGAAGATGCGGTCCTTGGCCTCGTCCGGGACGCCCGGGCCGCGGTCCACCACGCGCACCTCCACGCGGTCGGCGATGGCGCTCGCGGCCACCAGGACGCGCCGCCCCTGCGGGCTGTACTTGACGGCGTTCTCCACCAGGTTGGCCACCGAGCGCTCCAGCAGTCCGGGATCGACGGCGACCATGGGCAGCGTCTCGGGCACGTCGAGCTCCACGCTGTCCTCGGGTACGCCGCCCAGCGCCATCGGCACGACCTCGTCGACGTCGATCTCGCGGATCAGCGGGGTGACCGTGCCCGTCTGGAGGCGGGACATGTCCAGGAGGTTGCCCACGAGGTGGTCGAGCCGGTCGGCGCCCTCCTCGATGCCCTCCAGCAGCTCCGCCTGGTCCTCCTCGGACCAGGCGACGTCGTCGGAGCGCAGGGACGACACGGCGGCCTTGATGCCAGCCAGCGGGGTGCGCAGGTCGTGGCTGACGGCGGCCAGCAGGGCGGTGCGGATGCGGTTGCCCTCGGCGAGTGTGCGGGCCCGGTCGGCCTCCTCCTTCAGGCGCCTGCGGTCGAGCACGACGGCGGCCTGGGCGGCGAACGCGGCGAGCACCCGGCGGTCCGCCGCGGGCAGCACCCGCCCGGTGAGCGCGAGCGCCATGTGGTCGCCGACGGGCACGTCGACGTCGGCGTCCTCGGGGCGGTCCAGCGGCGGCCCGAAACCGGCGCGGCCCGCGCACGTCCACGGCGCCACGTCGCTCGCGCGCTCCAGCAGGGCGGCCGACTCCATGGCGAAGGTCTCGCGGACCCGCTCCAGCAGCTCCTCCAGGCTCGTCTCGCCCCGCAGCACGTTCCCGGCCAGGAAGGAGAGGATCTCGGACTCGGCGCGCAGCCGGGCGGCCTGGTGGGTGCGCCGGGCGGCGAGGTCGACCACCGAGGCGACCGCCATCCCCACCCCGAAGAAGATCGCGATGGCGACGATGTTCTTGGGGTCGGCGACGGTCAGCCGGTGCAGCGGCGGTGTGTAGAAGTAGTTCAGCAGCAGGGAGCCGAAGGCCGCGGAGGCCAGCGCGGGCAGCAGGCCGCCGAGCAGGGCCGCCGCGACGGTGACGGCCAGGAACAGCAGCATGTCGTTGGCGAGGCCGAGGTCGACGGTGTTCAGCAGCACCGCGAGGATCGCGGGACCGGCCAGACCGACCGCCCAGCCCCAGATGATCCGGGCCCGCCCGAGCCGGCCGCCCCGGGCCACGGGCAGCCCCCGGCCCTTGGCGACCTCTTCGTGGGTGACGATGTGCACGTCCAGGTCGGGGCCGGATTCCCGGGCGACGGTGGCGCCGACGCCGGGCCCGAAGACGTACTGCCAGGCCTTGCGGCGGGAGGAGCCGAGCACGATCTGGGTGGCGTTGACCCCGCGCGCGAAGTCGAGCAGGGCGGCCGGGACGTCGTCGCCGACCACGTGGTGGAACGTTCCGCCGAGGTCCTCGACCAAGGTGCGCTGGACGGCCAGCTCCTTCGGGGAGGCCGAGGTCAGCCCGTCGCTACGGGCGATGTAGACGGCCATGACCTCGCCGCCGGCGCCCTTCTCGGCGAGCCGGGTGGCCCGGCGGATCAGGGTGCGCCCCTCGGGGCCGCCGGTCAGGCCCACCACGATCCGCTCGCGGGAGCCCCATATCGTCGACACCCGGTGCTCGCTGCGGTAGGCGTTGAGGTACGCGTCGACCCGGTCGGCCACCCACAGCAGCGCCAGCTCGCGCAGGGCGGTGAGGTTGCCGGGGCGGAAGTAGTTGGACAGGGCCGCGTCGACCTTGTCCGGCTGGTAGATGTTGCCGTGGGCCATGCGGCGGCGCAGCGCCTGCGGGGACATGTCGACCAGCTCGATGTCGTCGGCCCGCCGTACGACCTCGTCCGGGACGGTCTCCCGCTGCCGCACCCCGGTGATCGACTCGACCACGTCGCCGAGTGACTCCAGGTGCTGGATGTTGACGGTGGAGACCACGTCGATGCCGGCGGCCAGCAGCTCCTCCACGTCCTGCCAGCGCTTGGTGTTGCGGGAGCCGGGGATGTTGGTGTGGGCCAGCTCGTCCACGAGGGCGACGGCGGGCGCCCGGCGCAGCACGGCCTCGACGTCCATCTCACCGAAGACGGCACCCCGGTACTCCAGCTGCCTGCGCGGCACCTGCTCCAGACCGTGCAGCATCACCTCGGTGCGCGGCCGGCCGTGGCTCTCCACCAGCGCGACCACGCAGTCGGTGCCCCGCTCGACCCGGCGGTGCGCCTCGGAGAGCATCGCGTAGGTCTTGCCCACGCCCGGTGCCGCACCGAGGTAGATCCGAAGCTTGCCGCGTGCCATGGCCCCATTGTCTTCCCGTGCATGTCGCCTGCGCAGCGTCGACCCTACGGCCCGCGATCACGGCGAACGGAACGGGGAGCGGGAGCGGCGGGCAACTTTGACGGAACCCTGATGAGAACCCGCCGGGCGGCGCGCTCAGTCCTCGGTGATCTCCCCGTCGCGCAGCTCCAGCACCCGGTCGGCCAGGTCCAGCAGGGTCGCGTCGTGCGTGGCGACCAGCGCCGTGACCCTCCCCCAGTGCCCCAAAGGGCCTGGGAGGTGCCCCCAGCTGTGGACGACGGCCCGCAGCAGCTCCATGACGGCGTGCCCGGTCTCGGCGTCGAGCTGGCCGGTGGGCTCGTCCGCGATGAGCAGGGCGGGCCGGTTGGCGAGGGCCCGCGCGATGGCGACCCGCTGCTGCTGGCCGCCGGACAGCTCGCCGGGCCGCTGGGCCGCGTGCCCGGCGAGCCCCACGAGGGAGAGCAGCAGCTCGACCCGTTCCTCGCGCTCACGCGGGTCGGCACGACGCAGCCGCAGCGGTACGCCGACGTTCTCGGCGGCGCTGAGGATCGGGATGAGCCCGAAGGACTGGAACACGAACCCGACCCGGTCCCGGCGCAGCCGGAGCAGCTCGCTCTCGCCGAGCCGGGCGAGGTCCCGCCCCTCGACCTCCACCCGGCCCTGGTCGGGGGTGTCCAGCCCGCCGACGATGTTCAGCAGGGTGGTCTTGCCGGACCCCGACCGCCCCTTCAGGGCCACGAGTTCCCCCCGGGGCACCTCGAAGGACACCCCGCGCAACGCGTGCACGGCGGCGGCCCCCACCCCGTACGACTTGTGCACGCCCTCGACCCGCACCATGGTCTCGGTGACCACACGCCCGCTCATACCGCCTCCCCCGGTCGACCGCGCATCAGTATCACCGGTCAGGGCCGCGCCCCGTAAGGGGCACGGAGAACCGCGCGAGCAACGAGGACGGACCCGCACCCGGCGCCGGCCGGGCACCCCGACGGCGCGCCCGCGCAGGAGAACGGGCCGCACCCTGAGGGCACGGCCCGTGTATCGCTGCCGAAGCCGTCAGCGGACTTCCGTGATCTCGGGGCCCCGCTGCAACTGCCCCATCCCGCCGGAGAACCGCGAGCCCTCCTCCTGCTGGACCCCCTCGGGGACCATCTGCGCGTCGTTCGGCAGCTTGAGGACGATCGGGTCGCGCGGGGCCATCGGACCCTCGCCACGGACCACGACGGTGTCCCGGAAGATCTGCTCCAGCAGCCCGGCGGCCTGCGGCTGCACCGCGCCCTGGCCGGAGATCACCCCGCGCAGGAACCACCGCGGGCCGTCCACGCCGACGAACCGGACGACCTGGAAGCCGCCGGTGCCGTCCGGAAGCTGCACCGGAACCTGCGCGCGCAGCTCCCAGCCCAGCGGGCCCTCGACCTCGTCGACGATGCCACCCTGCTGGGTGATGCCGGACGCGATCTCCTCGCGGACCTCGCCCCAGATGCCCTCGCGCTTGGGCGCGGCGAACGCCTGGAGCTGGATGGCGCTGTCGCGCAGCACGACGGTCGCGGCGACGATGGCGTCACCGGCGACCTCGACCCGCAGCTCCATGCCGTCGACGCCCGGTACGAACAGACCGCCGAGGTCCACGCGGCCCTCGGCCGGGTCGCGTACCTCGCTGCCGTCCCACGGACCGTCGGGCCGGGGCCCGGGCTCAAGCCGGACGCGCTCGCGCTCGGCCTCCTCCTCGTCCGCCTCGGTGTCGACGCTGTCGACGACCTGCTCGGCCTCGCCGGCCGCGTCCTCGGCGGCACCCTTCTTCTTGCGACGTCCGAACACGTCACTGTCCTTCCCGGTCGGATACGACCGAAGCGTATCGATTCCCACCCGTCGGACCGCCCTCGGCGGCCTGACCGCTTGTGCCGCTCTCGCCGCCCACCGCGGCATGGCCACCGGTGGACCCGAAGCCCCCCTCGGCCCGCGCCGAGCCGGGAAGTTCCGCGACCTCCTGGAAGCGGACCCTCTCGACCTGCTGGACGACCAGTTGGGCAATCCGGTCGAAGCGCTCGAACCGCACGCTCTCGCGCGGGTCGAGATTCACCACGATCACCTTGATCTCCCCACGGTACCCGGCATCAACCGTCCCCGGGGCATTCACGAGGGCGACACCGCAGCGGGCGGCGAGGCCGGAACGCGGATGCACGAAGGCCGCGTACCCCTCCGGCAGGGCGATCGACACACCCGTGGGCAGAACGGCCCGTTCTCCGGGCGCCAGCTCGCACGCCTCGGTGGTGCGCAGATCGGCTCCGGCGTCCCCGGGATGCTCGTACGCCGGAAGCGGTACGTCCGCGTCGACGCGCCGGATCAGGACGTTCAGCGGGTCTCGGCTCACGGGTTCACCTCGAAGGCGCGGCTGCGGCGGATCTGGTCCGGGTCGTTCATGGCGGCCTGGATCTCCGCGGGGCGGCCGTGGTCGATGAAGTGGTCCACCTTGACCTCGATGAAGAGGGCGTCGGCGCGGACGGCCACCGGCCCGTCGGGGCCGCCGATGCGCCCGGTGGCGGTGGAGTAGATCTTCCGCCCGGCGACGGCGGTGACCTCGGCCTCCAGGTACAGCGTGGTGCCGACGGGCACGGGCCGTACGAAGTCGGTCTCCAGCCGTCCGGTGACGGCGATGGTGCGCAGCAGCCAGTTCAGCGAGCCGAGGGTCTCGTCCAGGGCCGTGGCGAGCACTCCGCCGTGCGCGAGGCCCGGGGCGCCCTGGTGGGCGGGCTGCACGGTGAACTCGGCCGTCAGCGAGACGCCCTCGCCGGCGCGGGCCTCCAGGTGCAGTCCGTGCGGCTGTCCGGGGCCGCACCCGAAACAGTGTTCGTAGTGGGCGCCGAGGAGTTCCCCGGGCGCGGGCGCGTCGGGGTGCCGTACCGGTTTCCCCGCGTCGGCGGGGGGCTGAAGAGCTGCGGAACTACCACTCACAGCCGCAGACCTTACCCGCCCACCCGTCACCCGCCACCGCCCTGCTCGACAGCGCTCCGCGCCGACCGCCCAACCCGCCCGTCACCCGCCACCGCCCTGTTCGACAGCGCTCCGCGCCGAGCGCCCCGACTCCTGGCGTACGCGGTTCCCGTGCCAAGCTTGGCTTCATGCAGCTCTCCGCCACCCCGTACGAAGAACGCCTCACCGCCCCCCGCTCGTGGTGGCTGATCAGCTTCCTGGTGGGCGTCTCGTTCGCCCTGATCCTGCTGCCCTTCGGCACCCTGCCGCTGCTCGGCGGACTGGTCGGCGGTACGGCCGCGGCGGCGGTGGTGGCCAGCGCCTACGGTTCCCCGCGCATCCGGCTCGTGGGCGACTCCCTGATCGCGGGCGAGGCGAAGATCCCGGTGGCGGCGCTGGGCGAGGCGCGGATCCTGGACGCGGAGGAGGCCCGCGCCTGGCGGACGTACAAGGCCGACACCCGGGCGTTCCTGCTGCTGCGCGCCTACATCCCGACGGCGCTGCACGTGGAGGTCACGGACCCGCAGGACCCGACGCCCTACCTGTACCTGTCGACGCGGGAGCCGGAGAAGCTGGCCGCGGCGATCGAGGCGGCGCGCACGGCGCACGCCTAGAGTCCGTCGGGCAGTTCCCGCAGTCTCAGCGGTTCCGCCGGCTCTTCCAGCGGCGGCAGCTCCGGCAGCTCGTCCCAGGGCACCTGGATCTTGCGCAGGTCGGCCCGGATGCGGGTCGCGAGTCTCTTGGTGTCCCGGCGGTTCATGACCGCCCCGACCGTGGCCCCGACCATGAACGGCATCAGGTTGGGCAGGTCGCGCACCATCCGCTTCATGATCTGCTGGCGGAGCCGGCGCTTCATGTGGCCGCCCATGGCCGTGTCGTACGTCGACGGCTTCATCACGTCGATCCCGCGCTCCCCCGACCAGGAGGACAGATACGCGGCGGAGCGGGCCCTGAGGTTCCCGGGCGGGCGTACCCCGTAGACCTCGTGCAGTTCGGCGATGAGCTTCAGCTCGATCGCGGCGACCCCGGTGATCTCCGCGGCCAGTTCGGTCGGCATGGCCGGCGGCACCGGCAGCATGGCCGCGGCTCCGATCCCGGCTCCGACCGTTGAGGTGCCGGCCGCCGCACCCGCCACCAGCTTGTCGGCCAGTTCCTCGGGTCCGAGGCCGGGGAACTGCCCGCGCAGGGTCGCGAGGTCGCGTACGGGGATGCGCGGGGCGATCTCGATGATCCGGTCCGCGAGGTACGCCAGACCCGCGCGAGCCCGGCTGCCGCCCTTACGGGCGCCTTCCCGGGCCAGATCCCGGGCCTTCTCACGGATGACCGCCGCCCGGCGGCGGGCGACGGGTGCGGGGTGCTGCGCCGGCACGGGAGGGTTCTCCCGGTCGGCCGCCGGTTCGAGCGGGGCTCCCGTCACAGGAGAGCCCCGCTCGCCGTCACGCGCGCCGTGCGGGCCGCCGAACGGCCCTTGGTCCGCTTTCCGCAGGGGGAAGCGGCGCTTCCGGGGAGGGGTCGAGCCAGACACGGCCGACCCGTCCTCAGTCGCAGTCGCGGCAGATCGGCTGGCCGTTCTTCTCCCTGGCCAGCTGGCTGCGGTGGTGCACCAGGAAGCAGCTCATGCAGGTGAACTCGTCCTGCTGCT
Source organism: Streptomyces olivaceoviridis (assembly GCF_014650115.1). Classification (GTDB taxonomy): domain Bacteria; phylum Actinomycetota; class Actinomycetes; order Streptomycetales; family Streptomycetaceae; genus Streptomyces; species Streptomyces olivaceoviridis. The sequence goes on from NZ_BMUI01000002.1 coordinate 463,308, forward strand.
TCGGCAGCACCCGGACGGCCAGTTCCTCGTTCGAGAGGTCGGCGCCGGGCAGTTCGAGGCCCTCTGCGGCCTCGAACTCGTCGACGTCCACCGACGAGGTGGACTTGTCGTTCCGCCGGGCCTTCAGCTCTTCAAGGCTGTCCGAGTCGACGTCGTCGTCGGTCTTGCGTGGAGTGTCGTAATCGGTTGCCATATCGCTCTCCCCCTCTGGGTGTCTGCGGTGTCTCCAGCGCACGTAACGCGTGAGAGGCCGGACTTGTGCCCGACCTGAGGCGGAGATTTTGCCTCACATCAAGGTCTGTTACTCAATCGACACCCAACCCGATCCCTCAAGAGTGATCGGCTTGGATGGCGGTGAGGACCGTACACGGTTCGAATGCCGCACCTCAAAGGCGCCTCACCGTGTACTTCCCGTGATCAAGAGCCCTGAAAACCCGGACTTTCCCGGCTTTCCACCTTCTGTCATGATCACCGTGCGTACATGGCCGGAAATCCGCCCATGTGATCGATCACACAGGAAGAACCACGTACGGCGGTCGAAAAATTCCGCGCAAAGCGAACATCCTCCGCGTGTGTCGGTCCCTGATCACAGCGGCAGGGTGACGCGCATCACCAGACCGCCGCCTTCCCGGGGCTGGGCCAGAATGTGACCGCCGTGCGCGCGGGCCACGGACCGGACGATGGACAGACCGAGGCCCACTCCCTTGTCACTGCCCGTCCGCTCGGTACGCAACCGCCGGAAGGGCTCGAAGAGGTTGTCGATCTCGTACGCCGGCACGACCGGCCCGGTGTTCGTGACGGTCAGCACCGCCTGCCCGTGCTGGATCTCGGTGTCCACCTCGACCCAGCCGTCCTCAGGCACGTTGTACCGCACGGCGTTCTGGACGAGGTTCAGCGCGATCCGCTCCAGCAGCACGCCGTTGCCCTGCACCACGGCGGGCTTGCGCTCGCCGCGGATCTTCACGCCCTTGTCCTCGGCCTCGGCGTGCACCTGGTCGACGGCCTGCGTGGCGACCTCGGCCAGGTCGACCGGCTTGCGCTCGACGATCTGGTTGTCACTGCGGGCGAGCAGCAGCAGCCCCTCGACCAGCTGTTCGCTGCGCTCGTTGGTGGCGAGCAGGGTCTTGCCGAGCTGCTGGAGTTCCATCGGCGCGTTCGGGTCCGACAGGTGCACTTCGAGGAGCGTGCGGTTGATCGCGAGCGGGGTGCGCAGCTCGTGCGAGGCGTTGCCCACGAAGCGCTGCTGGGCGGTGAAGGCCCGCTCCAGCCGCTCCAGCATGTCGTCGAAGGTGTCGGCCAGCTCCTTCAGCTCGTCGTCCGGGCCGTCCAGCTCGATCCGGCGCGAGAGGTCCGAGCCGGCGACCTGGCGGGCGGTGCGGGTGATCCGGCCGAGCGGGGAGAGCACACGGCCGGCCATCGCGTAGCCGAACGCGAAGGCGATCACGGCGAGGCCCAGCAGCGCCAGCAGGGAGCGGCTGAGCAGGTTGTCCAGGGCCGCCTGGCGCTGCTGGTCCACGCAGTGGGCGATGGCCTCGTTGAAGTCCGACAGCGGCACCGGACCGGAGTTGATCGCGGTGACCGCGGGGCAGTTGTCGCTGGCGACCTTGATCGCCGAACCGCTGACGATCTTGAACAGCGGCTGGTTGCCGGTGCTGATCGCCTGTGCGGCCAGCAGGTAGATGATCGACAGCAGCAGGATGCCGGCGATCAGGAACATGCCGCCGTAGAGCAGCGTCAGCCGTATGCGGATGGTCGGGCGCAGCCACGGGAAGGGGGGCTGCGGCCTCCTGGGGTCCCAGGTGGGCTTCGGGGGGGCCTGGGGCGGCGCGGGTGTCGTGGCCACGGGGATCAGATCCGGTAGCCGGAGCCGGGGACGGTGACGATGACGGGCGGCTCGCCCAGCTTGCGGCGCAGGGTCATCACCGTCACGCGCACCACGTTGGTGAACGGGTCGGTGTTCTCGTCCCAGGCCTTCTCCAGCAGCTGCTCCGCCGAGACGACCGCGCCCTCGCTGCGCATCAGCACCTCCAGCACCGCGAACTCCTTGGGCGCGAGCTGGACCTCCTTGCCGTCGCGGAAGACCTCGCGACGGTTGGGGTCGAGCTTGATGCCGGCGCGCTCCAGGACCGGCGGCAGCGGCACGCTGGTCCGCCGGCCGAGGGCGCGCACGCGCGCGATCAGCTCGCTGAACGCGAACGGCTTGGGCAGATAGTCGTCGGCGCCGATCTCCAGGCCCTCGACGCGGTCGCTGACGTCGCCGGAAGCGGTGAGCATGAGCACGCGCGTGGGCATGCCCAGCTCGACGATCTTGCGGCAGACGTCGTCGCCGTGGACGAGCGGGAGGTCGCGGTCGAGGACGACCACGTCGTAGTCGTTGACGCCGATGCGCTCCAGGGCGGCCGCACCGTCGTACACGACGTCGACGGCCATGGCCTCCCGGCGCAGTCCGGTGGCCACCGCATCGGCGAGCAGCTGCTCGTCCTCGACGACGAGTACGCGCACGTCGCTTGTCCTTCCTGTGTCCACCCGCGAGGACGCGCCGTGGGCGCGTGCGGGCAGGGGTGTCCGTGGATGTGACCCCCATCCTGCCCTTTTCGGCCATAAGTCGGCTGTAAGGCGGTGTCCGGACCGCGGGGACGGGGGTCCGGGGGCGGGAATACGAGAATTTCTGCTCCGGTTGAGGTTTCTCTGGAGGGGAGCGGGGGGAGGACGGCTTTACACCCCGCGATCACGCTCTGCATGTGCCGCAGCACCATGCGGTACTTCGGCCTCCGCTTCGCAGAGCGGGCGTGGGTGTCCGGCACCGTCGCCGCCCGGCCGGGCAGCGCTGGGCACCTGCGAGAGACGTGATCGCCCCTTTTCTACGGCACACCCCCGTGCCACCGACCCACGACCCAGGACGAGGGGGCGCAGCATGGACGCTTTCACCGCAGGACTGCTCCAGCGCATAAAGGCGACCGAGTTCGACCTGTCGCGGGCTCGCGACGAAGGCGACGACTTCCTCGTCGAGGTGGAGCAGGCAGAGCTCGACGACCTGCGACGCCTCGCCGCCGAACACGGTGTGGAGGTCGGCGCGACGTCACGCGTCTGATCGGCCCGGCAGCACACGGAGGGACCCCGGCGAATCCAGCGCCGGGGTCCTTTCGCGTGCCCACTTCCCCGGGGTCAGTCGTGCCAGGCCCCGAAGTCCTCCAGCAGCCGCTGGAGGGGCTCGAAGACGCCCGGCGACCCGGCCACGGTCAGATCCCGCGACGGCCGCTCCCCGGGCCGTCCACCGGTCAGCGCACCGGCCTCCCGGGCGATCAGGTCCCCCGCCGCGAAGTCCCACGCGTGGAGCCCCCGCTCGTAGTACCCGTCGAGCCGGCCGCAGGCCACGTCGCACAGGTCCACCGCCGCCGAACCGCCGCGCCGGATGTCCCGCAGCACGGGGATCAGCCGGGCGGCGATCTCGGCCTGGCGGGCGCGGACCTCGGTGACGTAGTTGAAGCCGGTGGAGACCAGGGCCTGGTCCAGCGGGGGCGCGGGGCGGCAGGCGAGCGCCCGCTCGCCCTGCCACGCGCCCGTGGCCCAGGCGCCGCCGCCGCGCACCGCGTGGTACGTCTCGCCGCGCATCGGAGCCGCGACGACCCCGACGACGGTCTCGCCGTCCCGCTCGGCGGCGATGGACACCGCCCAGGTCGGCAGGCCGTACAGGTAGTTGACGGTGCCGTCCAGCGGGTCGATGACCCAGCGGATGCCGCTCGTGCCCTCGACGGAGGCTCCCTCCTCGCCGAGGAAGCCGTCGTCGGGGCGTTGTCCGGAGATCAGATCGGTGATCAGCTTCTCCGCCGCGATGTCCATCTCGGTGACGACGTCGATGGGGCTGGACTTGGTCTTCGCCACGGCGAGGTCGGCGGGGCGGCCGTCGCGCAGCAGCTCGCCGGCGCGGCGGGCGGCCTCCTGGGCCAGTTCGAGCAGGTCCCGGTGCAGGGCGTCGGTCACGGGTCTCCTCACGCGTAGGGGCTGTCGGCGCCCGCGGCGGCGGGGTGCGGGGCGCGGGCCGGGCAGCAGCCGACCGGGCAGACGTGGTGGCTGGGGCCGAGCGCGCCCAGGGCGCAGGGGGTGACCCCCTGGCCGCGCTCCACGGCGGCCCGCTCCAGGATCAGCTCGCGGACGGCCGCGGCGAACCGCGGGTCGGCACCCACGGTGGCCGAGCGGCGGACCGGCAGGCCCAGTTCCCCGGCCTTGGCCGTCGCCTCGGTGTCGAGGTCGTAGAGGACCTCCATGTGGTCGGAGACGAAGCCGATGGGGGCCATGACGACGGCCGGGACGCCGGCGGCGTGCCGCTCCTCCAGGTGGTCGCAGATGTCCGGCTCCAGCCAGGGGATGTGCGGGGCACCGGAGCGGGACTGGTAGACCAGCCGCCAGGGGTGGTCGACGCCGGTGCGCTCGCGGACGGCGTCGGCGATCAGCCGGGCCACGTCCAGGTGCTGCTCGACGTAGGCGCCGCCCTCGCCGTGGGCCTCGACGGGACCGGAGGTGTCGGCGGCGGAGGTCGGGATGGAGTGGGTGGTGAAGGCGATGTGGGCGCCCGCGCGGACGTCCTCCGGGAGGTCGGCGAGGGAGCGCAGTACGCCGTCGGTCATCGGTTCCACGAAGCCGGGGTGGTTGAAGTAGTGCCGCAGCTTGTCGATCCTCGGCGGCTCCAGCCCCTCGGCCTCCAGGGCGGCCAGCGCGTCGGCGAGGTTCTCCCGGTACTGGCGGCAGCCCGAGTAGGAGGCGTAGGCGCTGGTGGCCAGGACCAGGATGCGGCGACGGCCGTCGGCGACCATCTCGCGCAGGGTGTCCGTCAGGTACGGCGCCCAGTTGCGGTTGCCCCAGTAGACCGGCAGGTCCAGGCCGTGGTCGGCGAAGTCCTCGCGCAGGGCGTCCAGCAGGGCGCGGTTCTGGGCGTTGATGGGGCTGACCCCGCCGAACAGGAAGTAGTGCTGCCCGACCTCCTTGAGGCGTTCCTTGGGGATGCCGCGCCCGCGTGTGACGTTCTCCAGGAACGGGACCACGTCGTCCGGGCCTTCGGGGCCGCCGAAGGAGAGCAGGAGCAGGGCGTCGTACGGGGTGGGATCGAGCGCGTCTGGCATGGGTCGATCCTGCCACCCGGCACTGACAGCGGGGAAACAGCGGGGTGAAGAGTCGGATTCCGGTCGGTTCAGGGCGGTTTGTCCAGGTGTCATATCGGGTGCGTTTAGGGTCCCCTAACTCGTAAGCTGTATCAGCCGCATTCGCGCCTTACTGAGCCGCTTCGGAGACCACGTGCCCAGCCCCTACAGAGCCCTGTTCGCCGAGCCCGGCACCAAGGCCTTCTCCGCCGCCGGATTCCTCGGGCGGATGCCGCTGTCGATGATGGGCATCGGCGTCGTCACGATGGTCTCCCAGCTCACCGGGCGCTACGGCCTCGCCGGCGCCCTGTCGGCCGCCATCGCGCTGTCCGCCGCCGCGATCGGTCCGCAGATCTCCCGGCTGGTGGACCGGCACGGGCAGCGCCGGGTGCTGCGCCCCGCGACCCTGGTGGCCCTGCTCGCGGCGGCCGGGCTGCTGCTCGCCGCGCACTTCCGCTGGCCGGACTGGGTGCTGTTCGTCTGCGCGGCCGGGATCGGCTCGGTGCCGAGTCTGGGCGCGATGATCCGGGCCCGCTGGGCCGCGCTGTACCGGGGCACCCCGAAGCTGCACACCGCCTACTCGTTCGAGTCGGTGGTGGACGAGGTGTGCTTCATCTTCGGCCCGATCATCTCCATCGGCCTGTCCACGGCCTGGTTCCCGGAGGCGGGCCCGCTGCTCGCCGCCTGCTTCCTGGCGGCCGGCGTCTGCTGGCTGACCGCCCAGCGCGCCACCGAGCCGGAACCGCATCCGCGCGGGCGGCGGGGCGGCGGCAGCGCCCTGCGCGCGCCGGGGCTCCAGGTGCTGGTGGCGACCTTCGTGGCGACCGGCGCGATCTTCGGAGCCGTGGACGTGGTCACCGTCGCCTTCGCCGACGAGCGCGGCCACAAGAGCGCCGCGAGCCTGGTCCTGGCGCTGTACGCGGCCGGTTCGTGCGTCGCGGGCGTGGTCTTCGGGCTGCTGCGCCTCGGCGGTGCGCCGGAACGTCGCTGGTTGCTGGGCGTGGCGGCGATGGCCGTGAGTATGATCCCCCTCCTACTGGTCGGAAACTTGCCGCTTCTGGCCGTGGCGCTGTTCGTGGCGGGGCTGTCCATCGCGCCGACGATGATCACGACGATGTCCCTGATCGAAGAGCACGTACCGCGCGCGCAGCTCACCGAGGGCATGACCTGGGTGAGCACCGGCCTCGCCGTCGGCATCGCGGCCGGCTCCTCCGTGGCCGGCTGGGTGATCGACGCGGCCGGGGCACGGGCCGGGTACGGGGTTCCGGCCGTGTCCGGGGCCGTCGCGGTCGCGGTCGGTTTCCTCGGGTACCGCCGGCTGCGCAGGCCGGCCGCGGGTCGGGGAGGCACCGTTGAGCAGCACAGCGAACGGGAAGAACGGCACCTGGCGTAACTGGGGCGGCACTGTGTCCGCCCGGCCCGTCCGGCAGGTCGCGCCGGCCTCGGTGGAGGAGCTGGCCGGCGCGGTGCGCCGGGCCCGGGAGGACGGCCTGAAGGTGAAGGCGGTGGGCACCGGGCACTCCTTCACCTCGATCGCCGCCACCGACGGTGTATTGATCCGCCCTCAACTGTTGACCGGTATACGCACCATCGACCGGGCATCCATGACGGTCACGGTGGAGGCGGGCACCCCGCTCAAGAGACTCAACACCGCTCTCGCGCGCGAGGGCCTCTCGCTCACCAACATGGGCGACATCGTGGAGCAGACCGTCTCCGGGGCCACCAGCACGGGCACGCACGGCACCGGCCGCGCGTCGGGTTCCATCGCCGCCCAGATCAAGGCACTGGAACTGGTCACGGCCGACGGCTCGGTGCTCACCTGTTCCGAGAAGGAGAACCCGGAGGTCTTCGCGGCGGCCCGCGTCGGCCTCGGCGCCCTGGGCGTCGTCACCGCGATCACCTTCGCCGTGGAGCCGCTCTTCCTGCTCACCGCGCGCGAGGAACCCATGCCCTTCGAGCGGGTCCTCGCCGAGTTCGACCAGCTGTGGGCCGAGAACGAACACTTCGAGTTCTACTGGTTCCCGCACACCGGCAACACCAACACCAAGCGGAACAACCGCAGCGCCGGCCCCGAGCAGCCGGTGGGCCGGCTCGCGGGCTGGTTCGAGGACGAGTTCCTCTCCAATGGCGTCTTCCAGGTCGCCCAGTGGGTCGGCCGCGCGGCCCCGGCGACCGTCCCGGCGATCGCGCGGATCTCCAGCCGGGCCCTGTCCGCGCGGACGTACACGGACATCCCCCACAAGGTCTACACCTCACCGCGCCGGGTGCGCTTCGTGGAGATGGAGTACGCCGTCCCGCGCGCGGCCCTGGTGCAGACGCTGCGCGAGCTGAAGGCCCTGGTCGACCGCTCCGGGCTGCGCGTCAGCTTCCCGGTCGAGGTGCGCACCGCCCCGGCCGACGACATCACCCTGTCCACCGCCTCCGGCCGGGACAGCGCCTACATCGCCGTGCACATGTTCCGGGGCACGCCGTACCAGGCGTACTTCACGGCCGCCGAGCGGATCTTCACCGCGCACGAGGGGCGTCCGCACTGGGGGAAGGTGCACACGCGCGACGCGGAGTACTTCTCCCGGGTGTACCCGCGCTTCGGCGAGTTCACGGCGCTGCGGGACCGTCTGGACCCGGACCGGCTGTTCCAGAACGACTATCTGCGGAGGGTTCTGGGGGCGTAGGCGTCGTGGCGGACGCGCTGGGGGCACTGGGCGTGGGGGCCGAGGTGGCCGGGTCGCCGCTCGGTTCCCCGCTCCGCCCGGGGTCCGGCTGCCCGGTCGGCCGGCCGCTCGGTGAGGCGCCGGGCGCCGCGGGCGCGCCGTGGCTCGCACCGTCGCCGGTGGACGGCGTGCGCTCCGGGGACGTGGTACGGGAAGGGGCGGGTGTCCCGTCGGACGTGGCGCCGGAGGAACCCCGGCCGGTGACGGCGTCGCTGACCGTCGTCCCCGTACCGCCGCTGAAGCTGCTGCCGGAGACCAGCTCGTAGGCCGTGATGCCGGCCAGCGTGACCCCGAAGACCAGGGCGGCGGCGACCAGCGGGCGGCGCCGGCTCCCGGCCCGCGCGCGGTAGACGGTGCCCTCGGTGAACCCGTCCGGCGCCGGGGACACCCGCCGCCCCCGTGCCCGCGCTTCCCGCTCCTCCAGCGGCCGGGCCGCCACCGCGGTCTTCTCCCGGAACTGCTCCCCGGTCCGCTTGAAGAAGTGCTGGAAGACCGAGCCGCCGCAGGTGGCGACGACACTGACGACACCGGCGCCGAGGATCGTGCCGTACACGCCGAAGTACGAAGCCAGTTTGGCCGCCACCACCGCCGCGAGGGCGCTGCCCGCGACCTGGGGGACGTTCAGGTCGATCCGCTTGCGACCCGTGTCGGGCGTCTCACGCATACCCGGAACTTGCCTGCCTTTCCCACACCTCATGGAGCACTTGCCGCAGTCCACGACATTGGCCGACCGACTGCACGAGAAAGGGACGTACGGACGAAACCATTAGTTCCGTTTCTGGCGATTGCGTGAAGTTCGCCACGTTGATGATCCACAAAACCGGTTGCGGACGGCCAAGTCGCGCCCGTCGCCAGAAGTTGGGCGGCGCGCCAATCCACGCACGTGGTCCAAATGGAGTACTGTTGCGAGCCCTGGGTCCGGTCTCCCGTCAGGGTGCCCGCGGCCTTGCAGGATCGCCGGGAGGGGGCTAGTTGCACAGGGTGACGCAGTTGGTCACTTAGCGTTGCGAACAGGTAACCGTGCCATAACGGCGGTCCTGGGCCCGTGCCCGACACGCCGGGCAACTCGGCAAGGTTGTGGCAGGCTGCACCCGGGCAGGCCACACTCGACTAGCGGAAGCAGCGACGCACGTGACGTCGGCAGGCACCACCCGGGAGGTCCCCATGCCCGAACTGCGTGTCGTGGCCGTCTCGAATGACGGCACACGGCTGGTGCTGAAGGCTGCCGACTCTACGGAGTACACGCTTCCGATCGACGAACGGCTCCGCGCCGCCGTCCGCGGCGACCGGCCCCGCCTCGGCCAGATCGAGATCGAGGTCGAGAGCCACCTGCGCCCGCGCGACATCCAGGCGCGGATACGAGCCGGTGCCACGGCGGAAGAGGTCGCGCAGCTCGCCGGCATCCCCGTCGACCGGGTACGGCGCTTCGAGGGTCCGGTGCTGGCCGAGCGCGCCTTCATGGCCGAGCGGGCCCGCAAGACCCCGGTCCGCCGCCCCGGCGAGAACTCCGGCCCGCTGCTCGGCGAGGCCGTGCAGGAGCGGCTGCTGCTGCGCGGCGCCGAGAAGGACACCGTGCAGTGGGACTCCTGGCGCCGCGACGACGGCACCTGGGAGGTGCTCCTCGTCTACCGGGTCGCGGGCGAACCGCACTCGGCGAGCTGGACGTACGACCCGCCGCGGCGGCTCGTGCAGGCCGTCGACAACGAGGCGCGCTCGCTGATCGGCGAGTCCGACGACCTCGCCGTACCGGAGCCGAGCTTCCCGTTCGTCCCGAGGATCGCCCGGCTGCCGCGCGAGCGCACCATGGACCGCGCTCTCGACCGGAGCGACCGGGAGCGGCCCAGCCTGCCCGCGCCGTCGCCGGAGCCGGCCGAGGAGAGCACGGGCGAACGCGACTCGCTGACCAGCCTGCTGGAGGCCGTGCCGAGCTTCCGCGGCGACCTGGTGGTCCCGGAACGCCCGTCGGAACCCTCGGAGGACACCGAGGAGGAGCCCGCCGCCGAGGAGCCGCCGGCGCCCGCCGCGTCCGCCGGCTCCGCCTACGCGGACGTCCTCATGCCGCGCTCCGTGGGCAGCCACCGCGACCGGCTCGTCGGCGCGACCGACCGCCAGGCCGAGGCCGACGGCGTCCGCCCCGGCCGGCGCGCCGCCGTACCGAGCTGGGACGAGATCGTGTTCGGCACGCGCCGCAAGAAGCAGGAGTAGGACGGTCCTACCGACCGGAAGAGGGGGCACGCGCGCGTGCCCCCTCTTCCGGCTGCCCGGTTACTGCGGATCCGCCCCCACCGCCACCGGCCGGGACGGGTCCGCGGACCACTCGGACCAGGAACCGACGTACAGGGCCGCCGGAATGCCCGCCACCGCCAGCGCGAGGGCCTCGTGGGCGGCGGAGACGCCCGAACCGCAGTACACGCCCACCTCGGTGTCCTCGGACACCCCCAGGGCCTTGAAGCGGTCCCTCAGCTCCGCCGCGGGCAGGAAACGGCCGTCCGGGCCCACGTTCTCCGTCGTCGGCGCCGACAGCGCGCCCGGGATGTGCCCGCCGACCCGGTCGATCGGCTCCACCTCGCCGCGGTACCGCTCCCCCGCGCGCGCGTCCAGCAGCACACCCGTGCGGGCGAGGGCCGCGGCGCCGTCCGCGTCCAGCAGCCGCGCCGCGCCCGGCGCCGGCTCGAAGTCGCCCTCGGCCGGGACCGGCGTCCCGGTGGACAGCTCGCCCTCCCAGGACGGCAACCCGCCGTCGAGCACCCGCACGTCCGGGTGACCCGTCCAGCGCAGCAGCCACCACGCGCGCGCCGCGGCCCAGCCCTGCCCGCCGTCGTACACGACGACCGGCCGGCCCGCCGACACGCCCGCGCGGCGCATCGCGGCACCGAACTCCGTCAGGTCGGGCAGCGGATGCCGGCCGTGCGCGCCGGGCGCGGCGGCCAGCTCCCGGTCCAGGTCGACGAAGACCGCGCCGGGGATGTGACCGGCCGCGTACTCGGCCCGTCCGTCGAAGGCGGGCGCGCCCGCCGCCTTCGCCGTGCTCAGCTGCCAGCGCACGTCCAGCAGCACCGGCGGGTTGCCGCCGGTCAGCTCGTGCGCGAGTTCGGATGCGGTGATGATGGCTGTCATGGCGTCCATCCATACGCCAGGGGTGGCCGCGGCGTCCAGGTCCCGCTACTCTGCTCGGCCGGACACGCTCGATCACCCGCTGTACGTGATCGAGCACGTGCTGTACAGCCGACGGACACCCGCCGGCCATCGTCAGGAAGCGACGAAAGACGGTAGATCGGGCATCCTCCCGGACGTACGGCCGAGCGGCGCGGTACGGCCCCAGGGCACCGCGGAGGATGCGGGCACCGGCACGGGCGTACGCGCCACCAGCGCGGACACCCTTCCGGGGGAGCGAAGCGACACGGCCACCACGAGGGGCCGGGGAGAGAGTGATCGATGACCGAGGCACGGGAGTCGGCCGGTCCGCACGCGGGGCGCGTGCCCGGCACGCCCTGCTGGGTGAGCCTGATGGTGCACGCGCTGGACGCCACCGAGGAGTTCTACGGTGAGCTGTTCGGCTGGGAGTTCCTGCCGGGCCCGCAGCAGCTCGGGCCCTATGTGCGGGCGCTGTTGGACGGGCGGGAGGTCGCCGGCATGGGCCAGTTGCCGGCGGACCACCGGCTGCCGGTCGCCTGGACGCCGTACTTCGCCTCGGAGGACGTGGACCGGACCGCGGACACCGTGCGGTTGTGCGGCGGCACGCTGGCCGTCGGCCCGCTGGACGCGGCCGAGGCCGGGCGGATGGCGATCGCCTCCGACCCCTCCGGGGCGGTGTTCGGGATCTGGCAGGGCTCCGCGCATCTCGGCACGTCGATCACCGGCGTGCCCGGCACGCCCGTCTGGAACGAACTGGTCACCTACGAGACGGAGAGCGTCGCCAAGTTCTACAGAAGCGTGTTCGGCTACGAGGAGGAGCCGGTGGTCTCCGCCGACTTCGACTATCTGACCCTGTGCCTCGACGGCCGTCCGGTGGCCGGGCTGCACGGCGTGGGCCACGGTCTGCCCCAGGACCGGGGGCCGTACTGGCGGACGTACTTCGAGGTCGCCGACCTCGCCGAAACGCTACGGCAGGTCACCGGCCTGGGCGGCCGGATCCTCAAGCCGGCCCACGACAGCCCGTACGGCCGGCTGGCGACGGTGGCGGACCCGGAGGGCGCCGAGTTCTCGGTGGTCCAGGGTCCGCGTTCCCGGTGGTCCGGGATCCGCGCCGAGGGGCCCGTCGGCCGTTGAGCCGGGGCCGGTTCGTGGACCTCGCGGCCGGCGGGCTCTCGCCGTCAGTGGCTCCGCGGATCCCGTGACCCAGCAAGGCGTCCGCCCCCTGGTACACCATGAGGTCCTGCCGTCACTCCCGGACGGCAGGACCCTCGCACCACCGCTCAGTCGTCCGGCATGCCGTTCTCGGACCACTCGTTGGCGAAGTGCTCCATCTGGCGGAGGACCAGGTCGATGGCCTCCTTCTGCTGGCCCGGCGGGTAGTTGTTGCGGGCCAGGAGCCGCTTGATCGTGCTGCGCAGGCGGGCGCGGACGGTCTCGCGGGCGATCCAGTCGGGCTTGAGCTGGCGGCGGACCTCGGTGACGAGCTCGCGGGCGATGCCGGCCAGGACCTCGTCGCCCATGAGGGAGCGGGCCGTGCCGTGGTCGGCGACGGCGTCGTAGAAGGCCAGTTCGCGCCAGTTCAAGGGCGGGTCGAACTTCTCGCCGCGACGGGCGTCGGCGGCGACCTCCTTGGCCATCTCGACCAGTTTGGCGATGAGTTCGGCGCTGGTGTACTGCTGGCGCATGTAGCGCACCATCAGGTCCTGGAGGCGCTCGGAGAACGTGGTCTGCCGGACGATGTTGTGCCGGGTGACCTCACGCATCTTCCGCTCGACGAGCCGCCGCAGCGCCTCGGCCGCCAGGTGCGGGGTGTCGCTCTTCTGGAGCTGGGCGACAAGAGCGTCGTTGAGGTGGGTCAAGTCGGCGGTTTCGAGGCCGGCCTCGGCGAACAGGTCCGTCACCCCGCCCGTCTCCACCACGGACGACGTCAGCTGGGCGAGGTACAGCTCCACGTCACGGGCCACCGGGAGGCCGCGCGCCTCGCGTTCCATGGCATCGAGCTTGGCCATGTAGGCGCGGACCTCGGCGAAGAACTGGATGTGCCGTTTCCAGGCCGGCTTGTCCGCGAACCGGTTCCCGACCTCCTTCGAGCTACCGGCCAGCGCCCAGAAACGTTCCAGACGGTAGGCGTGGTCGCGGAACCGGCGGCCCAGGGTGTGGCGCGGATCGTCGAGCAGGTCGGGATCGTTGCCCTTGGTGCGGGGATCACGCAGGTGGTTGGCGGTCTTCAGGGCCGCGTCCACGAAGGCCCTGGGGCCGGGCTTGTCGAGCAGCGGCTCCCAGGCGAAGCCGCGCAGGATTCCGGTGAGAACGTCGTACTCGTTGCGCAGTTCGTCCAGCGCCCGCTCGACGTCCTGACCGAGGGTGCGGTCGCGCTGGTCGGCCTCGGTGTACTCGGCGATGGCCGCCCGGAGGTTCTCCGTCAGCGGCGCGTAGCCGACGAGGAGGCCGTCCTCCTTGCCGCGGAAGCGGCGGTTCACGCGGGCCAGGGCCTGCATCAGGTTGGCGCCCTTGAGCGGCCGGTCCAGGTACATGGTGTGGATCGGCGGGGCGTCGAAGCCGGTCAGCAGCATGTTGTTGACGATGAGCAGTTCCAGCTCGTCGCCGGGGTCCTTGGCCCGGTTGATGACCGCCTTGCGGCGGCTGTCGGTCAGCGCGTGAGCGAGCAGTCCGTCCGAGTCCTTGCGGGAGTTCGACGAGAAGACGATCTTCATGGCGCCCTGGTCGAACTGGTCGCTGTGCCACTCGGGCCGCAGCTCGCGCAGCGCGTCGTACACGCGTACGCAGATCTCGCGCGTGGCGCACACCACCATCGCCTTGCCGGGCGCTCCGCCCGGCCCGGAGGCGCCGACGAACGGTTCCATACGTTCCCGGCGGGCCTCCCAGTGCTCCACGAGGTCGGCCGCGAGGTCCCGTATCCGTGCCGGGGCGCCGTACATCGCGTTCATGGTCGCCACGGCCTGCTCGACCCGGCGGCGCTCGGTGTCGTCGAGGCCGTCGGTGATGCGGTCGGCCTCCTCGTCGATGGTGGTCGGATCGATGTCGCGGTCCAGGACGAGCTGGATCACACGGCTCTCGTGGTAGACCTTCACGGTCGCGCCGTCGTCGGCGGCCCGCTTGAGGTCGTAGATGTCGATGTAGTCGCCGAACACCTCACGGGTGTTGCGGTCGGCCTCCGAGATCGGCGTGCCGGTGAAGGCGAGCAGCGTGGCGTGCGGGAGCGCGTCGCGCAGGTGGCGGGCGAGGCCGTTGAGGTCGTCGTAGTGGCTGCGGTGCGCCTCGTCGACGATCACGACGATGTTCCGGCGGTCGGAGAGCAGCGGGTGGTCGGTGCCCGACTCCCGCTCCTCCTTCGTCTTGCCGAACTTCTGGAGCGTGGTGAAGAGGATCCCTCCCGTCCTCTTCGCCGCGAGCTCCTCGCGCAGTTCCGCGCGGGTGACGACCTGCTGGGGCGTCTCCGGGAGGATCTCGCTCTCCTGGAACGTCGAGTACAGCTGGTCGTCGAGGTCCGTGCGGTCGGTGACGACCACGACGGTGGGGTTCAGCAGGGCCGGGTCCCGCATCACCATGGTGGTGGTGAGGACCATCTCCTCCGACTTGCCGGAGCCCTGGGTGTGCCAGACGACGCCGGCCTTGCCGTCGCCGGCCGAGGCCGTGCGGACGGCTTCGGCGGCGCGGGTCACCGCGTGGTACTGGTGCGGCTTCGCGATCCGCTTCATCCGCTTCGACGGGACGAAGTTGATGAAGGAACGGATGAGTTCGAGGAAGCGGGGCGGGGTGAACAGGCCGTGGATCGCCAGGTTCTGCCCCGACTCCGAGAAGCCGTCGGCGGTGAGCGGGTCCACGCGGGCGCCGAACTCGTCCGTGTTCCACGGGGCGAAGTGCTCGTACGGGGTGAACGGGGTGCCGTACTTCGCGGTGATGCCGTCGGAGAGCAGGACGATGGTGTTGTAGCGGAAGGCGGTCGGGAACTCCTGGACGTACCGCGCCACTTGGGCGTGGGCCGTCTGGAGTGTCGCGTCCTCGTCGCCGGCTCGCTTCAGCTCCACGACGGCGAGGGGCAGGCCGTTGACGTACAGGACGACGTCGAAGCGGCGGTTCTTCTCGCCGTCGATGACGGTGACCTGGTTCAGGGCCCGGTAGGTGTTCGCGTCCGGGTCGGCCAGGTCGACGAGGCGGATGGTGGGGTTGTGCTCGGCGCCGAAGGAGTCGGTGTAGGTGACGGAGCGTATGCCGGTGGTGAGGAGGTGGTGGGCGGCCCGGTTCTCCTCGTAGGTGTCCTGGGAGCCGGGGGTCGCGGCGGCCGTCATGGCCTCCCGGACGGCGTCCAGGGGATGATCCGGGTTCAGGCGTTCGATCGCCTCCTGGAGGTCCGGGTACAGGATCAGGTCGTCCCAGGACTTCCGGTGCCCGGAGCCGGGCGCGAACCCGTTACCGGAGGCCGGCAGCCAGGCCGACTCCGCCAGCTCGTCGAGGGCGAGCAGCTCCCAGTCGGCTTCGGTGGGGCGGCGGTGGGTTCTGTCGTCGTGGTCGTTCCCGTCACGGTGTGTCGTCACGTGGCATCCTCGGCGATCCTCTCGGCGTCCCTGACGCGGAGGCGGCCGGACATGAGTGGGGGGAGGAGGGTGTCGCGGAGGGCGGCGAGGGTACGGTTCTCCGCCTGCAACGACTTCATGTGGGAGAAGGCGGCGGAGGCTTCCTTCCCGAAGGCGGCCAGCGCATCCGCGTCAGGCCGGTTCACCTGATAATGCGCCGCATCCGCCGCGCTGACCCGTTGCCGCCCGGACGTGCCGGCCATGTTACGAATGGCGTGCTCACGGAACCTGCTGTCCCGCGCCAGGAAATAACTGAGTTCGCCGGGCACTCCGGGGAGGGAGCGCATCACGATGAACTCGGTGGAGCCAAGACCGACTTCTCCGTCTTCCATGAAGTCGACGTAACCGGTCTTACCGTTCTCCAGACAGGGAGTGATGCGAGCAAGCAGGGTGTCGCCATTCATGAACCTCGGGCCGGACTTCGGCGCCCTCCGAGTCCATGAGGCGATGCTTGCCCGGTCGACCTGGAGGGCTGCCATGTCGACGTAGACGGGCTCGTCCGCGGACGGCTTCGCGACCTTCGGGTTGAAGGCGACGAGGTCGGTGACCGGCACAGCCGCTTCGGCGTTCGCTTCCTCCGCCAGACCCAGTTCGATGTAACGGCACTGAAGCAGCCGTTCGTAGGTGACCGAGATGCGCTCGTTGACGGTGATCTTGTCGTCCAGTGCTCCGAGCACGGCCGCGATGGCCTTCTGCTGCGTGTACCCGGGGTCGGGGATACGCACCTTGAGCAGCTCGGGTTGTCGAATGCCGGAAACCGTCGTACCGCTGGCGCGGTTGTGCAGGTCTGTCTGCACCGCTTCCCATTGCATCGCGTAGTACAGGTACCGACTGTCGAGGACACCCGGCTTGCCGCGCAGCGCGTAGAGCCGCTGCGCGATGGCCAGCGGTTCATCACCGGTGACAAGCGCGCATTCTCCGAGCGGGGCCTCCGACGTGAGAATCACGTCGAACCGTTGCAGCGGCTTGGGCATCCACCGCGTATAGGTGTCTTCAGAGATGTACCGAACTTCCCTGAACGAGATCCTCCCGTTCTTGATTGATTTGGCGGACAGAACGGGAATCCCAGAAGGTACGAAGGGAGGGTTCTTCCCCCGGTTGTCGACGAGGAGTTCCAGGGACTCGCCCAGCACGAGGTCAGACATCGATCATCCCCAACTGCACCCGCACCGTCTTCTCCAGCTCCGCTGACGTGTCGAACAGCGCGGACAACTCCTCGGTCAACGTGCCGATTCGCTCGGCGACGACCTCCGCGGCTTCTTCCTCCGCCCGCACGGCCCCCACGTACCGGCCCGGCGTCAGCACGTACCCGTGCTCCCGGACCTGCTCCAGGTCGGCCGAGCGGCAGAAGCCCGGCATGTCCTCGTACGTCAGCCCCGCCTCGCGCGCCGATGCCGTGCCCCGCCAAGCGTGGTACGCGTCGGCGATCTTCCGGACGTCGGTCTCCGTGAAGACGCGCTCCGTCCGGTCGGCCATCTCGCCCATTCCACGGGCGTCGATGAACAGGATCTCGCCCCGCCGGTCGTCCAGCCGCCGTGCACCCTGGGGGGACTTGTCCTTGGACAGGAACCACAGGCACGCCGGGATCTGGGTCGTGCGGAAGAGCTGCGCGGGCAGCGCCACCATGCACGCCACCAGGTCGGCCTCCACCAGCGCCTGCCTGATCTCGCCCTCACCACTGGACTGGGAGCTCATCGAGCCGTTGGCCAACACGATGCCGGCCGTCCCCCTCTCCCCCAGCTTGGAGATCATGTGCTGGAGCCACGCGTAGTTGGCGTTGTTCTTCGGGGGAACCCCGTACCTCCAGCGCGGGTCGGTCTCGTCCCTCGCCCAGTCCTTGATGTTGAAGGGCGGGTTGGCCATCACGAAGTCGGCCTTGAGGTCCGCGTGCTTGTCGTCGGCGAAGGTGTCGCCCCACCGGCCGGCGAGGTTGCCGTCGATGCCGTGGATGGCGAGGTTCATCTTGGCGAGGCGCCAGGTGCGCTCGTTGAGCTCCTGACCGAAGATCGAGATGTCGGCCTTGTGGCCGCGTCCCCGGTGCGCCTCGATGAACTTCGCGGCCTGGACGAACATGCCGCCCGACCCGCACGCCGGGTCGTACACCCGCCCCTCGTACGGCTCCAGGATCTCGACGATCAGCCGGACGACAGAGCTCGGCGTGTAGAACTCGCCGCCCCGCTTGCCCTCCGCCCGCGCGAAGTTGCCGAGGAAGTACTCGTAGACCTCACCGAGCAGGTCCTTCGCCGGCCTGTCCTCGTTGCCGCCGAAGCGGGCGTCGCTGATGAGGTCGACGAGTTCGCCGAGGCGCTTCTGGTCGACGCGGTCCTGGTTGAAGATCTTGGGGAGGACGCCGGTGAGGGAGGCGTTCTCCCGCATGATGGCGTCCATCGCCTCGTCCAGGAGCTTTCCGACGCCCTGCGCCTTGGCCTGGGCGGCGATCCAGGACCAGCGGGCGGTCTCGGGGACCCAGAAGACGTTGGCGCGGGTGTACTCGTCGCGGTCCTCCAGGAAGTCCTCCATCCGGTCCTCGGTGATGCCGTCGTCGGCGAGTTCCTCGGCCAGCTCGCGCCGCCGCTCGTCGAAGGCGTCCGAGACGTACTTCAGGAAGATCAGGCCGAGCACGAACTCCTTGTACTGGGCGGCGTCGATGGAGCCGCGCAGCTTGTCGGCCGCCTTCCAGAGGATGTCCTGGATCTCCTTGGCGGTGGACGCGCTGAACAGCTCCGCCTGGTCGGCGGGCTTGCCTTTACTCGCAGGCATCGGGTGGACCGTCTCCTTCAAGGGGCGTCGGTGTGCGGGAGGTGCTGGATGGTGAGAGTGCCGTCGGCCATGCCGGCCGCCATCACGCGGGCCAGGTCGTCGAGCGCGGCGGTCTGCTCGCGCAGCAGCGCCGCCCGGTCCTCGATCTCGGCGAGTACGGCCTCGTAGAGGTCGGCCTCGGCGCGGCTCAGGTCGGGGATGACGAGGTCCTCGATACGGCGGGAGGCTCGCACGGCGCCGCTGGTGCGGGCGTGCTCGGCGGCGGCGGCACGCAGCAGCGCGGCCAGCACCCGGGGCCGTAGGGGCGGGTCGGCGTCGGGGTGGACGCGCAGGACGCGGGCCGGGGCGGCGACCAGGCGGACGCCCTCCGTGTCGACGTGGACGCCGAAGCGCGGATGGGCGGTGACGACGAGGTCGCCCGGCTCGGTGAACTGGGCGTGCCCGTAGGCCGTGAGGAAGATGCCACGGTCGATGCGGCGACCGCCGATGCGGGCGGTGCCGAGGATCTCCTCGGGGGTCAGGACCGTGTAGTGGCCGTCGGGGGTGAGGTGTTCGGGGGCGAAGCGGTGGCCGGGGCGGCGACGCAGGCGGCGGGTCCGCAGGAGGCGGCCGACGGACGTACGGCGCACCGGCTGGTTCTCGGGGCGCAGTTCCGCCTGGGCGTGCGGCCGGAGCTCGCCGGCCCGCGAACGCTCGTGCAGCTCGCTCAGCCGGCGCTCCAGATCCGCGATGACCGCGGGGCGTTCCACCACCGTCCGCGTGTGACGGGACGCGAGCGTGCGGTGCTGCGGGGTGAGGGCTGCGCCGGGGCGGTCGTCGAGGTGGGTGCCGAGGACGACGGCGGCGTGGCGCGGGTCGTGGCGCGGGTCGGGTGTCCAGCCCGAGGTGCGCCAGATGGCGATGTCCTCGGCGAGGGTGTCCAGGACGGGTTCGGTGAGGGGCTGGGCGGAGTAGTCGGCCAGGAGGACGAGACCGGTGCGCCGCTCCTCGGGGACCCGGGCGAGGACCCAGACCGCGGTGCGATAGCCGGGGCGGAAGGCGTAGGCACCGTCGGGCAGGCTGATCGCGGCCTTGAGCAGGCCGGGCTTCAGGAAGGAGCGGCGCAGCCGGTCGGCGTCGCCGTGCCGGGCGAGCGGGCCGGTGAGGACGTCGGCGGGACCGAGGACGACGGCGGTGGAGCCGGTGTCGAGGTAGTCGGTGAGGGCGGCGACCCGTTCCAGGACGGTCTTCGGTTCGCGGGTCTCGGCGGCCTCGTAGGGCAGGGCGCAGACGAGGAGGTTCGGGTAGCCCCATTCGTCGGCGGTCAGGTCCTCGCCGTCGACGACGTCGAGCCGGAACTCGTACACCCCGCGGACCAGCATCCGCCGTCGTACGAGGCGCACGCGGGCCGGGTCGGGGTCGGCGGCTAGGTAGACGTGGGCGGAGTCCTCGGCGGCGTGGTCGTGGAGGGCGGTCAGGAGGGCGCCGGTGCGGGCGTGCGGGACGGCGATCACCGAGCCCTCGTCGAGGGTGTCGACGCCGGAGAGGGCGGCGAGGGCGCGGACGACGACCGGGGCGGGCTCGTCGGCGGTCAGGTCGCGGGAGCCGAGGCGGTGGCGGGCCTGGAGGATCCAGTCGAAGGCCTCGGCGGGGTTGTAGGCGGCGTCGATCAGTTCGTCGGCGAGCGAGGCGAGGGCCGGCCCGGTGCGGTCCGGGTCGGGCAGGGCGCGCAGCTCGGAGACGAGGAAGCGGTCGTCGGGGTCGAGGTCGGCGGCCCTGTCCAGGACGGTGCCCCAGGGGCGGCCGTCGGCGACGGGGGCGTCGAGCTGCTGGTGCAGGCAGACCAGGGAGGTCAGCGCGGCGATCAAGACGGCCGCCGGCAGGGACGGGGTGCGCCAGGCGGCCAGGGTGTGCAGGGCGAGTTCGGCGCGCAGCCGACGGGAGTCGGTGTTGCCGCGGCCGGTCGAGGCGAGCCAGTCGACGACGGCGCGGGCGTCGAACAAGGGACGCCCGTCCTCGTGGGCGACGGGGGCGGGGAAGTCGGGGTGGCGGCGGGCCCATGTGGTGGGTACCGGGCGCTTGACCTGGGCGAGTGCGGCGATCTCGGCGTATGTGATCCGCCAGGCCGGCGTCTCGGCCAGGCTGGGAGGCGTCGTCGAGGCCATGTGTGTCGCCATCGGACGTACGTCCCCCTCTCCCCTTGGGCCGCTCAGGCCGGCGTCCTCGCCTTCGCGGTGCGCGGTCCACCCCCTTCGGCTGGGCAGACGCCGGCAATCTACCGCCACGCCGGAGGAGCGAGCCGAGACCGCCTGATAATACGGGTTATCAGCGATGTCCACGTCCAGAGGGCGGATCGGCGGGCACTTTGTGGTGGCCAAGTGCCACGACGCCGACCGGAGGATCACCGCGATGAACCACACGCCCTCGATATCGCCCAGCGACCCGCAGCTCCCCGGCTCCGGCGGTGCACCCGGTGGGCCGGGCGGACCCGGGAACGCCGTGCCGCCTGTTCCACCGGCCGGTAGCGGGCAGCCCGCCACGGGGCAGCCGATGAGACCGAAGCCGTCGCGCCGCACGGCATGGCTCACCCACGGCGCGACCGCGTTCGTCGCGCTCATGGTCGGCGTCGGCATCGGCGGCGGCGAGGGCTCCGGCGGTACGGACGGCTCCGCCGCTCCCGCCCCGGCGGTCACCGTCACCAAGACCGCCTCCTCCGGCGGCGGGAACTCCGAGCCCGCCGCGACCGTCACCGAGAAGGTCACGGTCACGCCGAAGCCGGCCGAGAAGGCGGGACCGGCCACCTCTGTGGAGGGAGACGGCCAGTACCTCGTCGGCGAGGACATGCGGGCCGGCACCTACCGGACCGCCGGGCCCGACACGAGCGGCTTCGTCGACAACTGCTACTGGGCCCGCACCAAGGACGCCTCCGGGGAGTTCGAGGCGATCATCGCCAACGACAACCTCCAGGGCCAGGGCCGCGTGACGGTCAACAAGGGCGAGTACTTCGAGACGAACGGCTGCCAGAAGTGGACCAAGGTCGGCTGACCGGCCGCCGCACACGCCGCCGCGCTCGTGGGGGGACGCGGCGGACCCGGGGCGGGCGGCCGAAACCGGGCCGCCCGCCCCGTCCCTTCCCCCGTCCTTCTTCCGCTTCCCGTCCGACGTGAACAAGAGGTCCGTCGATGGGCCGTCGTTCTCCGCTCGCCCACGCACCCCGCCCCACTCTGCGGGGCCGTCGGCATTTGCGCTTCGACGACGTGGTCGAGGCCGTCGGCGGGACGCCGATCGTGCTCGCCACGGACGCCTCCGTCACCGCCGGCAAGGTGGGCATCGGCTACCTCGCGACCACCGGTGAGACCGGACTGCGCGCCCACGTCTACCCGCGGTACCTCACCACGCCCCACGTCCGTGTGGCGCCACCGAGCTCCGAGCCGTGTACTGGGGGTTGCGTCGGATCTTCGCGGCGCACCCCGGCCGGCCCGTCGAGGTGCGCGTCGACAACCTCGCCGCCCTGGCCTTCCTGCACGCATGGCAGAACGGCGGCGACCGGATGCCGGACGGCTACGAGACGCGGCCGCGCTCGCAGGGCCGCCGGCCCAGCCTCGTCAAGCTGCGGATGTACGCGGAGTACACACCCGATCTGACCTTCGTCCACGAGAAGGCCCACGTCGGCAACCCGCTCAACGAGGCCGCCGACTCCCTGGCCAAGCTCGGCCTGCGCTCCCTGCGCGGCAGGGTGCCGGTGGCCGAGGTACCCCGGCTGGTCCCGCTCTGGGCGAGTGGAGCGCTGGCCGAGTACCGGCGGGGACGGGAGCGGGGCTAAAGCCCCGCGCCCGCCTGCCTCGCTCGCCACACCCGCCTTCCGCCGGGTGTCCGTCTCCTACGACCTTCATGTCTCGGAAACGGGTCGAGGAGTCGGCCCCAGTCCCCCGTCGGCGTCGTCGAGGGCCCTGCGACCGGCGCGGCAGCCGCCGTGCAGGGGGGCAGGCGCCTCCTGCACGGGGTCAGGCCGTGGGGACGGGCAGCGTGTCCGGGGACAGGGCCGCCGCGCGGGCCGTCGCCGCTGTCATCCTGCGCCGGTGGTGACGCCGGCACAGCACCTCGTAGCCGACCTGGCCCGCGGACTGGTTGACGTCGCCGACGACTACCTGGGCGCCCTCGACCACCATCTCGCCGTCGATCGTGCGGGCGTTGTGCGTGGCGCGGGCGCCGCACCAGCACAGCGCCTCCACCTGGAGCACCTCGATCCGGTCGGCCAGCTCCACCAGCCGCTGGGAGCCGGGGAACAGCTTGGAGCGGAAGTCGGTGGTGATGCCGAAGGCGAACACGTCCAGGCCGAGATCGTCCACCACGCGCGCGAGCTGGTCGATCTGCTCGGGCGCGAGGAACTGCGCCTCGTCCGCGATCACGTAGTCGGCCCGGCCGCCGCGTGAGAGGTGGTCCACGAGGAAGGCGTACACGTCCTGGCCGTCCTCGACCTCCACCGCGTCGGTGACCAGGCCCAGCCGGGAGGACAGCTTGCCCTCGCCGGCGCGGTCGTCCCGCGTGAAGATCATGCCGGTCAGGCCGCGCGCGGAGCGGTTGTGCTCGATCTGGAGAGCCAGCGTCGACTTCCCGCAGTCCATCGTTCCGGAGAAGAACACCAGCTCGGGCATGAGGAGTTGAGCACCTTTCGGCGAGTCGCTGAAGACGTGGGGCGGTTCAGGAGCGTACTTCGAGCAGCGGGACGAGCTGCTCGGCAGGGGTCATCGAGCCGTGGTTGCCGACCAGCGCCGACTCCTTGGGCTCCCGCTCGGAGGCGATGATCAGGACGTCGTCGTGCGCGGCGGCGACCACGTCCCCGATCCGCGGGTACACGCGCTCGTCGCATTCACCGGGCCGCCCGAACCAGCCGGCCGCGATCGCCTCGTCCCGCGAGGCCACCCAGAACTGCTCCCCGAGCACCTCGCGCCACACCGTCAGCACGTCGTTCTCGGCGCCCTGCACCGCGTACACGTGCCGGGCCCGGCCCTCGCCGCCCAGCAGGGCGACCCCGGCGCGCAGTTCCCAGTCCTCGTCGAAGTCGATGCGGTGCCGCTCGTCGAACGGGATGTCGACCATGCCGTGGTCGGCGGTGACGTAGAGGGCGCTGCGCGGCGGCAGTTGCTCCGCGAGGCGCTGGACGAGCCGGTCGACGTACATCAGCTGGCCGCGCCAGGTGTCGGAGGCGATGCCGTAGCGGTGTCCGGAGCCGTCCAGTTCGGCGTAGTACGTGTACACCAGCGCGCGGTCCGCGGCGGCCAGTTGCCCGGCCGCCAGGTCCATGCGCTCCTCGCCGGTGAGCCGTCCGTGGAAGCTGCCACCGCTGAGCGCCACCTTGGTGAGCGGGGTGTGCTCGAAGGCGGGCGAGGACACCTGGGCGGCGTGCACCCCGGCCTGGTGGGCGAGCTGGAAGACGGTGGGGTACGGCTGCCAGGGGCGCGGTTCGGTGTACGGCTGCCAGCGGAGCTGGTTCATCAGCGCGCCGGTGTCCGGGTTGCGCACGCTGTAGCCGGGCAGGCCGTGGGCGCCGGGCGGCAGGCCGGTGCCGACGGAGGCGAGGGAGGTCGCGGTGGTCGCCGGATAGCCGGCGGTGAGCGGGCGGCCGGTGCCGCCGCGTGAGCTGCCGAGCAGGGAGGTCAGGAACGGCGCCTCGTCCGGGTGGGCCCTCAGCTGCTCCCAGCCGAGGCCGTCGATCAGGAAGACGCAGACCCGGTCGGCGGGGGTCAGTTCCCCGATCGTGGCGGTCAGGCCGGGCACGCCCATGCCGGCGGCCAGGGTGGGCAGCAGGTCGGAGAGGGAGCCGCTGCCGTACTCGGGCAGCGGCGCGGTGTCCAGGGCGAGGGGTTCCGGGTGGTCCCAGGCGGAGAGCTGGGACATCAGCGCGTGACGTCCGCGGTCGCCTCCGAGATGGCCTGCGCGAAGGCGAGCGCCTGGCGCACCGTCTCCGGGCCGTCCCCGGCCTCGCTGACGCGCAGGCTGAGGTCGTCCGCCGTGGAGCTGCCCGTGTAGCCGTGGTCGGCGTCGCAGTTGGGGTCGCCGCAGGCGGCGGGCTCCAGGTCGATGCGGCTGACCGCGCCCCAGCCGATGGTCAGCACGACCTCGCGGGGCAGCGTGCCCGGCGTGTACTGCTCGGGGTTCGCGACCACCCGGCTGACCACGACCGAGGAGATCCGGTCGAGCTTCACGGACTCGGTGGAGGTGGTGGCGTACGGCGTCGGGGACGTGCTGTCGGCGGCCTGCTCGTCGGTGTGGCTGACGATGAAGCGGTTGCCGGTCAGGACCAGCACGGTGACGTGCCGGCGCACCTCGTTCTGGTCGAACGTGGTCTCCTGGTGGACCAGGTACGACCGGATGGGCTCGCCGCCCACGGCCGCCTCCACCGCCTCGGCCACGAGGGCCGGGTAGTAGCCGCTGCGCTCGATCGCCGCGCGCAGCCCCTGGGTCGTCGTACTGGTCTTGGCCATGGCGTCCATCCTAATCCGTGGGCAAGGGGGGTCCGGGCCAGTCGCGCGGACCGGCGGCGGTCTGTGCCCCCGCGCGCGGGGGCTTCGGCACGAACCCCGGCCGGATCTCCAGCCCTTCGGCGGCGATCAGGCAGGAGACGGCCGCCCGTCCCCCGGCGTCCGCCTCGAACGCGACGACGAGGGGCGCGCCGTCCCCCGGGCCGCGCGCGAGACGCGCCGTCTCCTCGGGCGTGGGCGGACGGAAGACGGGGTCCTGGAAGCCCGGCGGGCAGGAGACGAAGAGCGGGTCGGTGAAGATCACTTCCAGGCCGTGGTGACGGGTGAGGTCGTACCCGGCGGCCAGGCGCAGCCGTCCCGCGTCGCAGGCGTTGATCTCCCAGTCCCACCAGCTGCCCTCGGGCGGCTTCCGTCCGGCGATCTCCATGGGCCCCCGGTCCCGCTCAGTAGGCCGGCAGGGTGCGCGGGCCGAGGTCGTCACGGGCGGGCGGCGGCGCGAGCCGTACGGTGGCGCCGAGCACGCTGGCTCCGTGGGGGGCGACGACGACCGGCTCCAGGGTGACCGCGACCACCTCCGGGTGGTCGTCGACCAGCCGCGACACCCGCAGCAGCAGCTCCTCCAGGGCCGGGGTGTCCACCGGGGTGGAGCCGCGCCAGCCGAACAGCAGCGGTGCCGTCCTGATCGACCGCACCAGCGAGGTCGCCTCCCGGTCGGTGACGGGGATCAGCCGGTGGGCCATGTCCCCGAGCAGCTGCGAGGCGGCCCCGGCCAGACCGAAGGACAGCACGGCCCCGGCCGCCGGGTCGATCACCGCGCGTACGACCGTGTCGACGCCGCGCGGCGCCATCCCCTGCACCACCGGCCGCAGTTCCTCCGGCTGCCCGAACAGCTCGGTCAATTCGGCGTACGCCCGCAGCA
Organism: Streptomyces olivaceoviridis; assembly: GCF_014650115.1. Taxonomy (GTDB): domain Bacteria; phylum Actinomycetota; class Actinomycetes; order Streptomycetales; family Streptomycetaceae; genus Streptomyces; species Streptomyces olivaceoviridis. The sequence goes on from NZ_BMUI01000002.1 coordinate 489,024, forward strand.
GTTGCTCCTCGTCCGCGAGGTCGAGGCGGACGCCGCCCAGGTCGGCGCGGTGCCTGAGGTGCGGGGCGGTGGCCTTGAGGGCGACCGGGTAGCCGAGCGCGCGGGCGGCCTCGACGGCGGCGCCCGGGGTGAGGGCGGGCAGGGCGCGGCGCACGGGTATGCCGTACTTGGCGAGCAGCCGACAGGTCTCCGCGTCTGAGATGGTGAGCCCTTGCCCGCGCGCGAGCAGCTCGCCGATCAGCCGGGCCGCCCCCTTCTCGTCGATGTCGTCGTACTCCGGCACCTTCCCGGGATCGGCCGCCTCCCGCCGCCACTGCGCGTACTTCACGGCTTCCGCGAGGGCGCGGACGGCGCGTTCGGCGGCGGGGTAGGCGGGGATCAGGTGGGTGCCCTCGGGCGGGGTGGTCAGCGGAGCGGGGGCCGCCGCCCCCTCGGTGCCGGGCGTCCTGTCGACGGCTCCCGGCGCGGTGCTCGCCGCCGCCGACAACGCTTCCGCCAGTCCCCCGAGCTCCACGTGCACCACGAGCACCGGCTTACCCGGCACCGCCGCCGCGGCCGACCGCAGCGCCTCCGCCAGCTCCGGGTCCCCCGGCGAGCTCTCCCCGATCGCGGGGATCGCCGTGACGACGACGGCGTCGTTCGTGCCGTCGGCCAGGGCGGCGGCGAGCGCACGGTGGAAGTCCTCCGCCGTCGCCCCGGTCGTCAGGTCGACCGGCCGCGCGGGCCGCAGCCCCTCGGCGAGGCACCGGTCGTACGTCAGCACGCCCAGCGACTCGGAGTTGCCGAGGATGGCCACGCGCGGTCCGGCGGGCAGCGGCTGCCGCGCGAGCAGCAGGCCCGCGTCGACCAGCTCGGTGATCGTGTCGACCCGGATCACACCGGCCTGCCGCAGGAGCGCGGAGACGGTCTCGTACGGCAGCCGGGTGGCCCGTACCGCGTGCCCCTGCGGTGCCGTGCCGGTCCCCTGCACCACCACGAGGGGCTTCGCCGCCGCCGTCCGCCGGGCGAGGCGGGTGAACTTGCGGGGGTTGCCGATGGACTCCAGGTACATGAGGACGACGTCGGTCTCGGGGTCGTCGTACCAGTACTGGAGGACGTCGTTGCCGGAGACGTCGGCGCGGTTGCCGGCGGACACGAAGGTGGAGACGCCGGTGACGCCGGTGACCCCGCCGCCGCGCCGGTGCAGCCGGGAGAGCAGGGCGATGCCGATGGCGCCGGACTGGGCGAACAGCCCGATGCGGCCGGGGCGGGGCATCTGCGGGGCGAGCGAGGCGTTCAGCCGGACGTCCGGGGCGGTGTTGATGATCCCGAAGGCGTTCGGGCCGATGATCCGCATGCCGTACGCGCGCGCGGCCCGGACGAGGGCCCGCTGCCGCTCGCGCCCCTCGGGCCCGCTCTCGGCGTATCCGGCGGAGAGCACGACCAGCCCCTGGACGCCGTGTTCCCCGCACTCGGCGACCACGGCGGGCACCTGCGCGGCCGGTACCGCGACGACGGCCAGGTCGACATGCCCGTCGATGTCCCGCACCGAGCGGTGCGCGGGCACCCCGTCGACCTCCTTGAGGTCGTCGGGGAAGGCCTTGTTCACGGCGTACAGGCCGCCGGGGTAGCCGGCGTCGCGGAGGTTGCCGAGGACGCCGCGGCCCACCCCGCCGGGGGCGCGGCCGACGCCGACGACCGCGACGGAGCCGGGCGCGAGGAGCCGGCGTACCGAACGGGCCTCGGCGCGCTGCTCCCGCGCGCGCTGCACGGCGAGGGAGCGGTCGGTGGGTTCGAGGTCGAACTCCAGGCGGACGACGCCGTCCTCGAAGCTGCGCTTCTGGGTGTAGCCCGCGTCCGTGAACACCTTGATCATCTTGGTGTTGGCGGGCAGCACCTCGGCGGCGAAGCGGCGGATGCCCCGCTCGCGCGCGACGGCCGCGATGTGCTCCAGCAGGGCGGAGGCGACCCCGCGGCCCTGGTGGGCGTCCTGCACCAGGAAGGCGACCTCGGCCTCGTCGGCGGGCGCGGACGCGGGCATGCCGTCGGTGCCGATGCGGTCATAGCGTACGGTGGCGATGAACTCGCCGCCGATGGTGGCCGCGAGTCCCACCCGGTCCACAAAGTCGTGGTGCGTGAAGCGGTGGACGTCCTTGGCGGAGAGCCGTGGGTACGGCGCGAAGAAGCGGTAGTACTTCGACTCGTCCGAGACCTGCTCGTAGAAACTGACCAGGCGGTCGGCGTCATCAACGGTGATGGGCCTGATGCGCGCGGTGCCACCGTCGCGCAGCACCACGTCCGCCTCCCAGTGGGCGGGGTACTGGTGCCGGTCCTGCCGGCCCGCCGAGGTCTGCATGGGCCCCAGAGTACGGCTCGCGTCCAACAACGTCGCGAGGCAGTCTGTGGAGGACGAGAAGCCGGACCGAGGCCGCGGTCCGGTGCCACACCGGAAGGGACGAAGGTCCGCTCCGGACGGGCTTCACGATATGGGAAACTGGTCTAGACAACCTGAACACCGAAGGGCAGCAACACATGGCTGAGCGCCGCGTCAACGTCGGCTGGGCCGAGGGCCTCCACGCCCGCCCCGCTTCCATCTTCGTCCGAGCCGCCACGGCCGCAGGCGTCCCGGTGACGATCGCCAAGGCCGGGGGCAACCCCGTCAACGCGGCCTCCATGCTGGCCGTCCTGGGCCTCGGTGCCCAGGGTGGCGAGGAGATCGTCCTCGCCTCCGACGCCGAGGGCGCCGACGCCGCCCTGGACCGTCTGGCCAAGCTGGTCTCCGAGGGCCTGGAAGAGCTGCCCGAGACCGTCTGAGCGACCACCGCGCAGAGCGCCGGAGCCGCGTTCGCCTTTCGGGGCGGCGCGGCTCCGCCGTACGCGGACGCACTCGACCGTATGCGGATGCGGGCGCACTCGACCCGATGTGCCGTCGATTCACCGCCCGTCGGCGCCCGGTGAACTCCGGGGAATTGCGGCCCGATGAATTCGGGCAGCAGAAAATACCCCGACGAGAAATGTCTCTTCTTTGTATACGGTGCGCTTGTTAATGCCGCGGGCCCGACATGTTTACGGCATGTTGCGAAGTCCTCACGCGTTCCCCGGCGGGGGAGAACCGCAATCGGTGCGCGCCCGTCGCACGCTCGGCGTGCAGCGCCGTGAGCGCCCGCGCGCGTTCCGCGTCGCCACGCGCCACCGCGTCCACGATGGCACCGTGCTCCGTCCAGGACTCCACCGGGCCGATCGGCGCCTCCACCGTGTACATCCAGGCGATCTTGTGCCGCAACTGGGTGAGCATCGAGGTCAGCGAGGTGCTGCCGGAGGCCTGGGCGAGCGTCTCGTGGAACCAGCCGCCCAACGAGCGCAGGTCCTCGTTGCTGCCCCTGCGGGCCCGCTCCTGGCCCAGCCGGACCAGACCGCGCAGCACCTTCAGGTGCGCCTCGGTGCGCCGCTGGGCGGCCCGCGCGGCGCCCAGCGGCTCCAGCAGCGTCCGCATCTCCAGCAGGTCGGCGGCCTCCTGCTCGGTCGGCTCGGCCACGCACGCGCCCGCGTGCCGGCGCGTCACCACGAAGCCCTCGGCCTCCAGGGTGCGCAGGGCCTCGCGCACGGGGACGCGCGAGACGCCGTAGCGGCGGGCCAGGACTTCCTCGGTGAGACGGCTGCCGCGCTCGTAGACACCCGTGACGATGTCGTCCCGGATGGCCGTGCACACCGAGTGCGCCGGAATACGCATGACCGACCTCCGTCTTAATCCCCGTGAAACGTCGACGATGGACGCGTGTTCCGAGACTCTATTCCAATGAGCCGGAATTTCCGACGGCGGGCCCTAATCCATGGCTATTTTTTGGACAGCGGATCCGGCGGACAGCGTGAAAAACGGCGAAAGCCCCGGCTCGGTGAGCCGGGGCCTCGGACAGCCGTGCGGTCGGTGTCAGACGGGAACGCCGTGCTTGCGGAGGTAGGCAACGGGGTCGACGTCCGAGCCGTACTCGGGGGTCGTGCGCGCCTCGAAGTGGAGGTGCGCGCCGGTGACGTTGCCGGTCGCGCCGGACAGGCCGATCTGCTGGCCCGGGACGACCTTCTGGCCCACCGTGACCCCGATGGACGACAGGTGCCCGTACTGGGTGTACATGCCGTCGGCCATGCGGATCACGACCTGGTTGCCGTACGCGCCGCCCCAGCCCGCGGAGACGACCGTGCCGGAGCCCACCGCGTGGACGGCCGTGCCGCTGGCCGCGTGGAAGTCGATGCCGGTGTGCGAACCGGAGGACCACAGGGAGCTGCTGGCCTGGTAGGCGGTGGAGACGTACGAGTGCGCGATCGGGGCGACGAAGGTGTTCAGCCGCTTGCGCTCGGCCTCACGGGCGGCCCGGGCCTTGGCGGCGCGGACCTCCTGGGCCCGCTTCGCCGCCACCCTCGCCGCGGCCTCCTCGGCCGCCTTCTGCTCGGCGGCCTGCTGCTGCGCGGCGGCCTGCGCGTCGATCTCGTCGGCGACGTCCTCGGACACGGCGACGACCGGGGTGAGGCCGGTCTGCTCCGTGGAGTTCCCGGCGGCGAGCGCCGGGGAGGCGGCGAGGGTGCCGATCACACCGGTGGTGGTGAGGGCCGCGACGCCGGCCGCCTGAACGGTGGTCCGCTTGACGCGGCCGGGCTTGCGGTGCTTCCCGGTGGCGCACATGAACGCCATGAAGTGGCTGGTCCTTTCCTTCCCTCTCGCCTACCGGGTTAGCTGACGGGTTCGGAGCAGGAAGGTCTCCTACGGGCCCCCTCGCAACCGCGCGGACGCCCGATTCACCCCAGGGACGATGGGTCCCCGGCTCCCCTGGCTCGCGCCGTACGGGGACTCGGCGATGACTGTCCGGTGCCGCGGGTGCGGCGCACTGCCTGACGAACAGCCCGGACGAAACTACGCAAGCACGCTGTCAATCCTCAAACACATCCCGGATTTTGTAGCGCATCCCACAGGGCAGACAGGCAACCTCCGCCCCAAAACGGGCATCTGGCGGACGGAGTGGAACAGCGTGGGGCCCTGACGACCCGTAGGTCGCCAGGGCCCCACGCGCGCGTGCCGTCGTCCGGCCGCCACCGCGGTCGCGTCTACTCGGCCGCCACCACGGTCACTTCACCGATGCCCAGCGCCTCCACCGGCGCCTTGATCTGCGACGCGTCCCCGACGAGGACGGTCACCAGGCGGTCCACCGGGAAGGCGTTCACGACGGCCGCGGTGGCCTCCACCGTGCCCGTGGCCGCCAACTGCTGGTACAGGGTCGCCTGGAAGTCGTCGGGCAGGTGCTGCTCGACCTGGTCCGCCAGCGTGCTCGCCACGGCCGCCGCGGTCTCGTACTTCAGCGGCGCCACACCGACCAGGTTCTGCACGGCGACGTCCCGCTCGGCGTCGGTCAGACCGTCCGCCGCGACCGTGCGCAGCACCTTCCACAGGTCGTCCAGCGCCGGGCCGGTGTTCGGGGTGTCCACGGAGCCGCTGATGGCGAGCATCGCCGCGCCCGTGCCGTCCGGCGCGGACCGCAGGACCTGCCCGAAGGACCGCACGCCGTAGGTGTAGCCCTTCTCCTCGCGCAGCACGCGGTCCAGGCGGGAGGTGAGGGTGCCGCCGAGGCAGTACGTGCCGAGCACCTGGGCGGGCCACACCCGGTCGTGCCGGTCGGGACCGATCCGGCCGATGAGCAGCTGGGTCTGGACCGCGCCGGGCCGGTCCACGATGACCACGCGCCCGGTGTCGTCGGCGGTCACCGGCGGCACCGGCCGGGGCTCGCCCGGGGTGCCGGTCCACGCGCCCAGGGTGTCGCCCAGCAACGCGTCCAGGTCGGCGCCGGTCAGGTCGCCGACGACGACCACGGTGGCCGTGCCGGGCCGCACATGACGGTCGTAGAAGGCGCGTACGGCCGCCTCGTCGATCTTCTCGACCGTCTCCTCGGTGCCCTGGCGCGGACGCGACATGCGCGAGGTCGCCGGGAACAGCTCCTTGGAGAGTTCCTTGGCGGCCCGGCGGGAGGGGTTGGCCAGTTCGTGCGGGATCTCGTCCAGGCGGTTGCGGACCAGCCGCTCGACCTCGCTCGCGGCGAAGGCGGGCGCGCGCAGGGCGTCGGCGAGCAGGCCGAGGCCCTTGGCCAGACGGGAGGCCGGGACCTCAAGGCTGAGCCGCACGCCGGGGTGGTCGGCATGCGCGTCGAGGGTGGCGCCCGCGCGCTCCAGCTCGGCGGCGAACTCCTCGGCGGAGTGCTTGTCGGTGCCCTCGGAGAAGGCCCGCGCCATGATCGTGGCGACGCCGTCCAGGCCGGCCGGCTCGGCGTCCAGCGGCGCGTCCAGCAGCACCTCGACGGCGACGACCTGCTGGCCCGGGCGGTGGCAGCGCAGCACGGTCAGGCCGTTGTCCAGCGTGCCGCGTTCGGGCGCCGGGAACGCCCACGGCTTGGCCTCGCCGGGCCGCGGCTGGGGGTGGAAGTCCATGGTGGCGAGCTCGGTCACTTGGCCGTCTCCTCGTTCTCGGTCTCGTCGCGGCCCGCCTCGACGGTCGCTTCCTGCTCCGGGTCCTCGGGGACCCCGGCGTCCGGGACGGCCTCCGGGGACTTCGGCTCGTAGACGAGGACCGCGCGGTTGTCGGGCCGCAGGCGGGCCTTGGCGACCTCCTGGACCTCCTGCGGGGTCACCTCCAGGACGCGCTTGACGGCGGTCAGGGCGAGCTGCGGGTCGCCGAACAGGACCGCGTACCGGCACAGTTCGTCGGCGCGGCCGGCGACCGTGCCGAGCCGGTCCAGCCACTCGCGCTCCAGCTGGGCCTGGGCGCGCTCCATCTCCTCGGCCGTGGGGCCCTCCGCGGCGAACCGGGCCAGCTCCTCGTCGATGGCGGCCTCGATGACCGGCACCTCGACGTCACCGGAGGTCTTCACGTCCAGCCAGCCCATGGAGGGAGCACCGGCCAGCCGCAGCAGGCCGAAGCCGGCCGCGACGGCCGTCCGGTCCCGGCGCACCAGCCGGTTGTACAGGCGGGAGGACTCTCCGCCGCCCAGGACGGTCAGGGCGAGGTCGGCCGCGTCGCACGCGCGCGTGCCGTCGTGCGGGAGCCGGTAGGCGGCCATCAGGGCGCGCGCCGGGACCTCCTCCACGACGACCTCGCGCAGCTGCTCGCCGATGACCTCCGGCAGGGAGCCGTCGCGGGGGGCGGGCTTGCCGTCGTGGGACTGGATGGAGCCGAAGTACTTCTCGATCCAGGCGAGCGTCTGCTGGGGGTCGATGTCGCCGACCACGGAGAGCACCGCGTTGTTCGGCGCGTAGTAGGTGCGGAAGAACTGGCGGGCGTCCTCCAGGGTGGCCGCGTCCAGGTCCGCCATCGAGCCGATCGGCGTGTGGTGGTAGGGGTGGCCCTCGGGGTAGGAGAGCGCGGTCAGCTTCTCGAAGGCGGTGCCGTACGGCACGTTGTCGTAGCGCTGGCGGCGCTCGTTCTTGACGACGTCCCGCTGGTTCTCCATGGACTCGTCGTCCAGGGCGGCCAGCAGCGAGCCCATGCGGTCGGCCTCCAGCCAGAGCGCCAGCTCCAGCTGGTGGGCGGGCATGGTCTCGAAGTAGTTGGTCCGCTCGAAGCTGGTGGTGCCGTTCAGCGAACCGCCGGCGCCCTGCACCAGCTCGAAGTGGCCGTTCCCCTTGACCTGCGCGGAGCCCTGGAACATCAGGTGCTCGAAAAGGTGAGCCAGGCCGGTACGCCCCTTGACTTCGTGGCGTGAGCCGACGTCGTACCAGAGGCAGACCGCCGCCACCGGGGTCAGGTGGTCCTCGGAGAGCACCACGCGCAGACCGTTGGCCAGGCGGTGCTCGGTCGCTGTCAGGCCCCCGGAGCCTGCCTCGGCTGTGGTCGTGTGACCCATGGGCATGTACGTCCCTTCGCGAGCGGAGGCGGTTGATGGAAACCGCGGTTTTCCTGCCGTTCCTGCCACTGTATGCAAAGCGTGCGGGGCCTCGGCGAAGTTCCCGCGGGGCGTACGCCCACAGCGGATCCCGCGACCCGCCCGGGACCCGGTCCCGGCTCCCGGCGGGGCCTTGGGAACCGGGTCGCGGCACGGGTTGTCACTGCCTCGGTCCACAATGGTCGGCGTCAGTTCCGTCCATCCTTTCAGCAAGGAGCCGGCAGCGATGGCCCGCCGCAGCACGAAGACCCCGCCGCCCGACGATTCGTTCGAGGAGAGGATCCTCGACATCGACGTCGTGGACGAGATGCGTGGCTCCTACCTGGAGTACGCGTACTCGGTCATCTACTCGCGCGCCCTGCCGGACGCCCGTGACGGCCTGAAGCCGGTGCACCGCCGCATCGTGTACCAGATGAACGAGATGGGCCTGCGCCCCGAGCGCGGCTATGTGAAGTGCGCCCGTGTCGTCGGCGAGGTCATGGGCAAGCTGCACCCGCACGGCGACGCGTCGATCTACGACGCCCTGGTGCGCATGGCGCAGCCCTTCTCCATGCGCGTGCCGCTGGTCGACGGCCACGGCAACTTCGGCTCGCTGGGCAACGACGACCCGCCGGCCGCCATGCGGTACACCGAGTGCCGGATGGCCGAGGCGACGACCCTGATGACCGAGTCGATCGACGAGGACACGGTCGACTTCGCGCCGAACTACGACGGCCAGGAGCAGGAGCCGGTGGCGCTGCCCGCCGCCTTCCCGAACCTGCTGGTCAACGGCTCCTCGGGCATCGCGGTCGGCATGGCGACGAACATGGCGCCGCACAACCTGCGCGAGGTCATCGCCGCCGCCCGCCACCTGATCCGCAACCCGAACGCGGACCTGGACGCGCTGATGAAGCACGTCCCCGGCCCGGACCTGCCCACCGGCGGCCGGATCGTCGGCCTGGACGGCATCCGGGACGCGTACGCGACCGGCCGCGGCACCTTCAAGATGCGCGCGACGGTCTCGGTCGAGACGGTCACCGCCCGCCGCAAGGGCCTGGTGGTCACCGAGCTGCCGTTCACGGTCGGCCCCGAGAAGGTCATCGCGAAGATCAAGGACCTGGTCAACGCGAAGAAGGTCCAGGGCATCGCCGACGTCAAGGACCTCACCGACCGCGAGCACGGCCTGCGCCTGGTCATCGAGATCAAGAACGGCTTCGTGCCGGAGGCGATCCTGGAGCAGCTGTACAAGCTGACCCCGATGGAGGAGTCCTTCGGCATCAACAACGTCGCCCTGGTCGACGGCCAGCCGCTCACCCTGGGCCTGAAGGAGCTGCTGGAGGTCTACCTGGACCACCGCTTCGACGTGGTCCGGCGCCGCAGCGAGTTCCGCCGCGGCAAGAAGCGCGACCGGCTGCACCTGGTCGAGGGCCTGTTGACCGCGCTGGTCGACATCGACGAGGTCATCCGGATCATCCGGTCCAGCGAGAACTCCGCGCAGGCCAAGGAGCGCCTGATCGAGCGCTTCTCGCTGAGCGAGGTGCAGACGCAGTACATCCTCGACACGCCGCTGCGCCGGCTCACCAAGTACGACCGGATCGAGCTGGAGGCGGAGAAGGACAAGCTCACCGCGGAGATCGAGGAGCTGACCCGGATCCTGGAGTCGGACGCGGAGCTGCGCAAGCTGGTCTCGGCCGAACTGGCCGCCGTGGCGAAGAAGTTCGGCACCGACCGGCGCACGGTCCTGCTGGAGTCCGCGGGCGCCCCGGCGGCCACCGTCCCGCTCCAGGTGGCCGACGACCCGTGCCGGGTGCTGCTGTCCTCGACGGGGCTGCTGGCCCGTACGGCGACCGACGAGCCGTTCCCGGAGGCGGCGGGCGCCAAGCGCGTCAAGCACGACGTGATCGTCTCGGCGGTGCCGGCGACCGCGCGCGGGGTGATCGGCGCGGTGACCTCGGAAGGCCGGCTGCTGCGGATCAACGTGGTCGACCTGCCGCAGCTGCCCGAGCCGGCGACCGCGCCGAACCTCTCCGGAGGGGCCCCGCTGGCGGAGTTCGTCTCCCTGGAGGACGACGAGACGGTGGTCTGCCTGACCACGCTGGACGAATCGTCCCCGGGTCTCGCGCTCGGCACCGAACAGGGCGTCGTCAAGCGCGTGGTGCCCGACTACCCCTCCAACAAGGACGAGTTGGAGGTCATCACGCTCAAGGAGGGCGACCGGATCGTCGGCGCGGTGGAGCTGCGCACCGGCGAGGAGGACCTGGTGTTCATCACGGACGACGCGCAGCTGCTGCGCTTCCAGGCCTCCATCGTGCGCCCGCAGGGCCGCCCGGCGGGCGGCATGGCGGGCATCAAGCTCACCGAGGGCGCGAAGGTGATCTCCTTCACGGCGGTCGACCCGGCCGTCGACGCGGTGGTGTTCACGGTCGCGGGCTCGCGCGGCACGCTGGACGACTCGGTGCAGACGACGGCCAAGCTCACCCCGTTCGACCAGTACCCGCGCAAGGGCCGGGCGACGGGCGGCGTGCGCTGCCAGCGGTTCCTGAAGGGCGAGGACTGCCTGTCGCTGGCCTGGGCCGGCCCGACGCCCGCGCTCGCGGCGCAGAAGAACGGCACCCCGGCGGACCTGCCGGAGCCGGACCCGCGCCGGGACGGCTCGGGCATGTCGCTGGGGAAGACGGTGGCGGTGGTGGCGGGGCCGGTGCTGTAGACGGGCTCCGGGCGGGCTCCCTGGGGCTCGCCCGGTGGCTCTAGGCGGGCGGATCCTCCACGTCGGCGTCCGCTTCGTCCGGGCCCTGTACGTAGCGCAGGACGCCCCACATGCCGTGTTCGTCGGCGTGTGGGGCGTCGTCGCCCCCGCACGCCTCCAGTTCCTTGCCGAGAGTGTCGGCGTCGATGCCGGCGCCGATCAGCACGAGTTGGGTGAGGCGGTCCTCGCGGGGCGCCCAGGGCTCCGGGTAGAAGCGCAGGAACCGGCCGACGGCGTGCACGGCGTAGCGGTTGAGCGGGTCGTACGGCCCGAAGTCGACGTATCCCTTGATCCGGTACAGCCCCTCGGGCCGGCTGTCCAGGAACCGCATGAGCCGACGGGGCTCCAGGGGCATCCCGGAGGTGAAGGACAGGCTGTCGTAGCCGGTGTGCAGATGTCCGGCGTGGTCGTGCCCGTCGGGGGCGTCGGGGTCCGGGGCGTCGGCGTCGCGGTCGGTGAGGTCGTCGAAGGAGAGCTGCCCGAGGCGCTCCTCGCTCGGCCGGCAGTCGAAGAGGAACTCGGGGTCGATCCGGCCGTAGGTGGCGGGGACGACGGCGGCGCGGTCGGCGAGCGCCCGGACGGCCGCCAGCGTCCGCTCGGCGTCGTCCGCTCGGTCGAGCTTGTTGACGACGACCAGGTCGGCGAGCGCCAGGTGCCGGTCGATCTCGGGGTGCTTCGCCCGCGTGTCGTCGAACTCGGCGGCGTCGACGACCTCCACGAGGCCGCCGTAGACGATGCCCGGGTGCTCGCTGGCGAGCACCATGCGCACGAGTTCCCGGGGCTCGGCCAGCCCGCTGGCCTCGATGACGATCACGTCGATCCCGGCGTCGGGCGCGGCGAGCCGGTCCAGGTAGAGGTCGAGTTCGCTCGCGTCGACGGCACAGCACAGGCAGCCGTTGCCGAGCGAGACGGTCGAGTCGCCCAGGGCGCCGGCGACGGCCATCGCGTCGATCTCGATGGCCCCGAAGTCGTTGACGACGGCCCCGATCCGGCTGCCTCCGCTGCGGTGCAGCAGGTGATTGAGGAGCGTGGTCTTTCCGGAGCCCAGGAAACCGGCGAGCACGACGACCGGGATCTGCTGCGGACTGCCGCCGCGTGCCAGGCTGTTCCCCAACGGGCGACCTCTCTGACGTACCAGAGCGCACCGGATCGCGGCCCGATGCGCGGACGGACATGGACTGCGCGTCAAGGATACGAGCGGGACGGGACACGAAGGGGCGCGGCCGTCGGTGGGGGCGGGTTACAGCGGGCGGCACGGGGAGGCTGCGCGCGGCGCGGGGACGCGGCGGGCGGCATGGACGCCATGGCGGGCGGTGCAGAAACGCGGCGGGCGGTGCAAGGACAGGACGGGCCGTGAAGAGACACTGCGGGCGGCGCGGGGAACGGTGGTCGGCGCGGGGACGCGGCGGACGTCACGGCGCCACAGCGGGCGGCGCGGGCACACCGTGGGCGGCACGGGGGCGCGGCGGGTGGCATGGGTGCCATGGCGGTCCGCCGCGCTCACTCGGCGGCGGGCACCTCAGCCCCCGGCTCCGGGCCCACGTACCGCGCCACCGGGCGGATGATCTTCGAGTCGGCGGCCTGTTCCAGGATGTTGGCGCTCCAGCCCACGACCCGTGCCGCCGCGAAGGTGGGGGTGAACATCTCCCGGGGCAGGCCGCACAGTTCCATGACCACACCGGCATAGAACTCGACGTTCGTGTGGAGTTCGCGGCCGGGCTTCAGCTCGGCGAGGATCGCCTCCACGCGGCGCTCGACCTCGACCGCGAAGTGCGCCCGCGGGCCGCCGAAGCCGAGGGCGATCTCGCGCAGCATCCGGGACCGCGGGTCCTCCGTGCGGTAGACGGCGTGCCCGAAGCCCATGATCCGGTCACCGGCGAGCACCCGCTCGCGGATCCAGGCGTCGATCCGGTCGGGCGTGCCGATCGCGTCCAGGGTGTCCAGGGCCCGGCTGGGCGCGCCTCCGTGCAGCGGCCCGGACAGTGCGCCGACGGCACCGGTCAGGCAGGCCGCCACGTCGGCGCCCGTGGAGGCGATGACACGTGCGGTGAAGGTTGACGCATTGAATCCGTGATCAATGGTTGAGATGAGGTATTGCTCGATCGCACGCGTCCGGCGCGGGTCCGGTTCCGAACCCGTCACCATGTACAGGTAGTTGGCCGCGTACGAGAGGTCCTCGCGCGGCTCGACCGGGTCGAGACCGCGGCCCAGCCGGTACAGCGCGGTGAGCAGGGTGGGTACGGCCGCGCAGGCGGCCACGGTGTCGGCGCGGCGCCGGTCGGCGTCGGTGTCGTACACCGGCCGGAAGCCCTGTGCCGCGCCGAGCAGGGACAGGGCCGTGCGCAGTCCGGCCAGCGGCCCGGAGCCCCGCCCGGCCGCGGCGATGGCGGGCAGGGCCGCGCGGACGTCCTCGGGCAGGCGCCGCAGCGCGGCGGTCTCGGCGGCGAAGGCGGCACCGCCCCGGGCGTCCGGCAGGGTGCCGTGGACCAGGAGATGCCAGACGTCCTCGAAGCTCCGGGTGCGCGCGACGTCGACGGCCGGGTACTGGCGGTAGTGGTAGAAGCCCTCCCGGCCCCGGACGTCACCGACCTCGGTCTCGGCGACGACGACGCCGGCGAGACCGCGCGGGACGTCGATGAGCGGGGCGGCAGGCATGTTGACGGCCATGGACTCCTCCTTGGATCCCATCCAGTACTTGATCTGACTGTCCATGCTTGACTGATTTCTTGTCAACGTTGATTCGATCAATACATGCTCATCAAGATGTGCAGAGGCGACTACGGTGACCCCATGCGCGATCACGACACCGCCCCCCACCGTCCCGGGCGCCGGCTGAGCACCAAGGAGACCGCCGAACTGCTCGGCGTGAAGCCCGAGACGGTCTACGCGTACGTGAGCCGCGGCCTGCTCAGCAGCAGACGCGAACCCGGCGGCCGGTCCAGCACGTTCGAGGCCAAGGAGGTGGAGGCGCTCGCCCGCCGCAACCGGCGCGAGGCGGCCGGGAGTCCGGGCTCCGGCGGGGACCTGTCCGTCCGCACCCGGATCACGCTCATCGAACAGGACAGGTACTTCTACCGGGGCGTGGACGCCGTCGACCTGGCCACCCGCCACTCCTACGAGGAGGTCGCGGAGTGGCTGTGGACCGGCCGGCTGAGCCCCGGGGTGACCTTCTCCGCGCCCGGGCCCACCGTCGAGGTCGCCCGCCGCGCGGTGGACGCCCTGTCCGAACACGCCTCCCCGGTGGACCGGCTGCGGGTCGCCGCGATCGCCGCGGCGGCCGAGGACCCGCTGCGCTTCGACCTGTCCGAGGACGCCGTGCTGAACACGGCGCGCGTCCTCATCCCGACCCTCGTCGCCGCGCTCCCGCCGGTCCGTCCCGGCCACAAGGACGGCGGGCCGCTGGCGCAGCGGCTGTGGGGACGGCTGACCGGCCACCCGGCCGACGAGGCGTCCCTGCGCGTCCTGGACACCGCGCTCGCGCTGCTCGCCGACCACGACCTGGCCGCGTCCACGCTGGCGGTCCGGGTCGCCGCCTCGGCCCGGGCGCACGCGTACGCGGCCGTCTCGGCCGGGCTCGGTGTGCTGGAGGGCCCGCTGCACGGCGCCGCCAGCGGCCTGGCCCACCGGATGCTCCTGGACGTGCTCGACCAGGGCACGGCGGTCCCGGTGATCGCCGACGAACTGCGCGCGGGCCGCCGTGTCCCCGGTCTCGGCCACCGGCTGTACGCCGGCGAGGATCCCCGCGCGCGGGTGCTGTTCGGCCTCCTGGAGCAACTCCCGCGCGCGGAGTCCGCCCTGCTCGCGGCCCGTGACATCGTCGCGACGACCGCCCGGCACACCTCGCTGCACGCCAATGTGGACCTGGCCCTGGCGGTGTTCACCGCGTCCAGCGGCATGCCGGCCACAGCCGGTGAGACGATCTTCGCCGTGGCGCGGACCGCGGGCTGGATCGCCCACGCCCTGGAGGAGTACGGCGAGCGTCCGCTGCGCATGCGGCCCAGCGGCCACTACGTCGGTCCGCGCCCGCCGCGGCCCCTCCCGGAGTAGGACACGGGCGGGCCGGAAGTCGCCCCGGGCAAAGTCAGGTTAGGCTCACCTCTGTGAGTAGGTGTGCGACCGTCTCCCGGAACCTCGACGAGCCGGTGTCCGGTACGGCGGCGACGGCGACGACGTGGCTGCTGCTGGAACAGCCCGGCCCCTGGGGCGCCAAGGCGCTCACGTCCAGCCACCTGGACCCCGCGCTGGGCCGGGCGCTGGAGGCCGCCGCCGACGGAACCGGCGTGCGGATCGCCCTCATCCGGCGCCCCGGGCGCCACGCCGACCCCGGTACGCCCCCGATCCGGCAGGTGTACGCCGCGCACACCGTTCCCGGGCGCGTGTGGCTGCACGGCGCCACCACGCGCGATCCGCGGCGGCTGCTCGACCTCGACTTCGCCGGCCTCGGAGCGGGCGACCACCGTTCCTTCGGCGCGGTGCTCGGCGGACGGCCGCACCGGGGTGATCCGCTGGCGCTCGTGTGCACCAACGGCAAGCGCGACCGCTGCTGTGCCCTCCTGGGCCGCCCGCTCGCCACGGAGCTGGTCGCCTCGGGGGTGCGCGGCGTCTGGGAGGTCACCCATCTGGGTGGACATCGGTTCGCGCCCACGGTGCTGGTCCTGCCGTACGGCTACGCCTACGGCCGCGCCGAGGCGCACACCGTCAAGCAGGCCCTGCACGGCGTCCGGGAGGGACGTGTGGTCGTGGAGGGGTGCCGGGGGTGCTCCGCATGGGAACGCCCCGGCCAGGCGGCGGAGCTGGCCGTCCGGTCGGCCGCGGGCGAGTACCGGGCGGGTGTGCTCAGCGTCGTACGGACCGACGGCACGGCTTCGGGCTGGGAGGTCACCGTCCGGCACGCCGACGGCCGCCGGTGGCGGGTCACCGTGGCGCAGGGCACGTCGCTGCCGCCCCGCCCGGAGAGCTGTGGCGCGGCGGTGCTCGGTGCGCCGGCGCGGATGGACGTGGTCGAGGTGCGCGAGCTGAGGCCGACGGCGCTGGCGAGCTAGCCGAGCGCGGGTGCCGCCCTGGGGCGTGGGTGGCGCCGCCCTGGGGGCGGGTGCCGCCTGGACATGCGCGCCGTCCTGGACATGCGCGCCGTCCTGGGTGTAGCCGCCGTCCTGGGTGTGGCCGCCGTCAACCCTTCAACCCTTGATCAGCTGATCAACGCATGGATCAAGAGATCCACACCACACCCGCTGGGGCGCGTCCGGCGGCCCCACGTACCGTCATGGGTATGAGCCCCACTCCCCCCGCCCGCCGGCTGCGCCTCGGTCTGCCTCGGCGGATGTTCTCCCAGGTGCTGCTGATGCAGGTGGCGATCGCCGCGGGAGTCGCGGTGCTCGCGACCGGGCTCTTCCTCGCCCCGCTGAGCAAGCAGCTGGACCAGGAGGCGATGCGCCGCGCGCTGGCCATCGCCGAGACCGCGGCCCAGGACCCGCAGATCGCCGAGGGCGTCCTGACCACCCCGCCGACCAGGAACGGCCCGGTGCAGAAGGAGGCCGAGCGGATCCGGCGGGCCACGCACGCCGAGTACATCGTGGTGCTCGACCGGAACTGGGTGCGCTGGTCGCACCCCACGGCCTCGGAGATCGGCCGGCGCGTCTCCACCGACCCCACCGACGCCCTGGCCGGCCAGGAGGTCATGGAGATCGACAGGGGCACTCTGGGCCGCTCGGCGCGCGGCAAGGTTCCGCTGTACGACGCCGATCACCGCATCGTCGGCGCGGTCTCGGTCGGCATCGCCTACGACAGCGTGCGGGCGCGGCTGATCAGCGCGATCCCGGGCCTGTTCGCGTACGCCGGCGGTGCGCTCGCGGTGGGCGCGCTGGCCGCCTGGCTGATCTCGCGCCGGGTCCAGCGGCAGACCCGGGACCTGGCCTTCTCCGACATCTCGGCGCTGCTGGCGGAGCGCGAGGCGATGCTGCACGGCATCCGGGAGGGCGTGGTCGCCCTCGACCGGGGCGGCCGTATCCGCCTGCTCAACGACGAGGCACGGCGGCTGCTGGGCATCGGCGACGAGGCCGTCGGGCGCACCCCGGACGAGGCGCTCGGCGCGGGCCGTACGACGGATGTGCTGGCCGGCCGGGTGACCGGCACCGACCTGCTCACCGTGCGCGGCCATCGCGTCCTGGTCGCCAACCGCATGCCCACCGACGACGGCGGCGCGGTGGTGACCCTGCGCGACCGCACCGAACTGGAACAGCTGGGACGCGAACTCGACTCCACACGCGGGCTGATCGACGCCCTGCGCGCCCAGGACCACGAACACGCCAACCGCATGCACACCCTGCTGGGGCTGCTGGAGCTGGAGATGTACGACGACGCCGTGGAGTTCGTCGGCGAGGTGGTCGGGGACCACCGGGCCACCGCCGAGCAGGTCACGGAGAAGATCCAGGACCCGCTGCTGGCCGCGCTGCTGGTGGGCAAGGCGACCGTGGCGGCCGAGCGCGGGGTCGCCCTGTGGGTGTCGGAGCGCACCCGGCTCCCGGACCGGCTGATCGATCCCCGGGGGCTGGTCACGGTCGTCGGCAACCTCGTGGACAACGCCCTCGACGCGGTCGCGGGCACACCGCACGCGCGCGTGGAGGTCGAGTTGCGCGCGGAGGGCCGTACGGTGGTCCTGCGGGTACGTGACACGGGCCCCGGGATCCCCGAGGACCAGCGGGAGCTGATCTTCACGGACGGATGGTCCACCAAGAAGCCGCCCGCGCACGGCAAGCGGGGCATCGGGCTCTCCCTGGTGCGCCGGCTCGCCGAACGGCAGGGCGGGAGCGCGGCCGTGGGCGCGGCGGCCGGCGGTGGCGCGGAGTTCACCGTGGTCCTGCCCGAGGCGCTGACCGAGCCGGAACTGGAACCGGCGGTGCCCGGGGGGTCTGTGGAGACCGCTGCCGTCGCCGAGGAGGAGGCGCGATGATCGAGGTCCTGGTGGTGGACGACGACACCCGCGTCGCCCGGGTCAACGCCGCCTACGTGGAGAAGGTGCCCGGCTTCCATGTCGCCGGCGAGGCGCACAACGCGGCCGAGGCGTTGCGCCAGGTCGAGGTGCTGCCCCTGCTGGACCTCGTCCTGATGGACCACTACCTGCCCGACGACACGGGTCTCGCGGTGGTCCAGGAGATGCGCCGGCGCGGTCACCAGACCGACGTGATCATGGTGACGGCCGCGCGGGACGTGTCGACCGTGCAGGCGGCCATGCGGCAGGGCGCGTTGCAGTACCTGGTGAAGCCGTTCGCCTTCGCCGGTCTGCGGGCGAAACTGGAGGCGTACGCCGAGCTGCGGCGCACCCTGGACGGCGGCGGGGAGGCCGAGCAGGCACAGGTGGACCGCATCTTCGGCGCCCTGTCCGCCCCGTCGGAGCCCGGGTTGCCGAAGGGGCACTCCCCCACGACGGCCGAGCTGGTGCGCCAGGCGCTGCTGAACGCCGAACGCCCCCTGTCCGCCCAGGAGATCGCGGAGCGGACGGGGGTGAGCCGGCAGACCGCCCAGCGGTATCTGAAGCTTCTGGAGCGCACGGGCCGGGCCCGGTTGACCCTGAAGTACGGCGACGCGGGCCGCCCGGAACACCGTTACGTGTGGGCGACCCGCGCCTGAGCGCGATTCACATGGACGCGTCGGCGGTCACTTGACCGCCTTGACGAACTCCGTCGTGTACGTCTTGCTCAAGTCGACCTTCGCGTTCTTGATGTTGGGGTTGAACGCCTTGAGGACCTTCTCGACGGTCTCGGGGCCGCCCTGGGGCATCACGCCGTCGTCGGTGAACATCGGAAGGGTGCTCTTGATGGCCTGCGCGTACAGCGCCTTGTTGCCCTGGGAGTAGTCGGCGGGCATCTTGGCGGCGATCTCGTCGGCGCTGTGCGTGGACATCCACTTGAGCGTCTTGACGAATGCATTGACCATCTTCTGGACGGTCTCCTTGTGCCCGTTCACCCAGTCCGTCTGCATGTACAGACTTGACGAGGGGTACGGGCCGCCCAGCGCTTCCTGCGAGCCCTCGGGGGTGCGCATGTCGATGAGGATCTTGCCGGCCTTCTTGTCCAGGATCGTCGCGACGGTCGGGTCGGTGGTCATGCCGCCGTCGATCGCGCCCTTCTGGAGCGCCGCGATGAACGTGGGTCCGGCCCCCACCGCGACCGGCGTGAAGTCGCTGATCTTCACTCCGTTCTTGACCGCCAGGTACTTGGTGAGGAAGTCGGTCGAGGAACCGAGCCCGGTCACGCCCAGCTTGCGGCCCTTGAAGTCCTTGGGCGAGGTGAGGTCGCCGGCGGCCTTGTTCGAGACGACCTCGACCTCGCCGGGCGCGTGCGAGAACTGCACGACCGACTCCACCGACTTGCCCTTCACCTGGAGGTCCAGGGTGTGGTCGTAGAACCCGACCGCTCCCTGCACCTGCCCGGAGACGAGCGCGGTCTCGGCCTGGACCCCGGCGGGCTCACTGAGGAGCTGGACGTTCAGCCCCTCCGCCTGGAAGTAGCCGAGGCGCTGGGTGAGCATCGCGGGCAGGTAGATGACCTTGTCCAGGCCACCGACCATGATCTTGACGGTCTCCCCCTTTCCGCCGCCCCCACCGCTGCCGGCGTCGGCCGTGGAGCTCGCCGCGTCGTTGGCGCAGGCGGTGAGCGAGGAGAGGGCGAGCAGTCCGGTGGCGGCCAGGGAGGCGTATCTGGCGGTCTTGCGCATGCGGGTTCACGTCCTTGTGAGAGGGCGGTGCGGGAAGGAGCGGGGGG
Source organism: Streptomyces olivaceoviridis (assembly GCF_014650115.1). GTDB lineage: Bacteria > Actinomycetota > Actinomycetes > Streptomycetales > Streptomycetaceae > Streptomyces > Streptomyces olivaceoviridis. The sequence goes on from NZ_BMUI01000002.1 coordinate 508,403, forward strand.
TGGCGAGGAGGCCGGTCAGTCGTCGGAACCGGTGGGCTTCCAGCGGAAGATGCGGCGCTCGGCGAAGGTCAGCAGCCCCTCGGCGACGAGGGCGACGACGGCGAGGATGACCATCGCGGCGTACACGCCGGCGGCGTTGAAGGTGTTCTGCGACTGCGAGACGAGCAGGCCGATGCCCTTGGTCGCGCCGATGTACTCGCCGACGATGGCGCCGATGAGCGCGAAGCCGAAGCTGACGTGCAGGCTGGTGAAGATCCAGGAGGTGGCCGACGGGATGACCACCTGGAGGGTCACTCTGCGGTCGCTCGCGCCCAGGATGCGGGCGTTCGCCACCAGGTTGCGGTCCACTTCGCGGGCGCCCTGGAAGGCGTTGAAGAACACCGGGAAGAAGACGAGTACGACGGCGGAGGCCACCTTGGAGGACGGTCCGAGACCGAACCAGATCAGGAAGATGGGCGCCAGCACGATCCTGGGAATCGAGTTGAGCACCTTGATGTATGGACCAAGAACCTCGGCGAGCAATCTGATCCGCCCGAGCGCGATGCCGAGCAACACACCGGCGACCACGCCGATGACCCAGCCGAGCAGGGCCTCGTACAGCGTGTACCAGATCTGCTCGCCCAGGGAGCCGAGCGCTGTCCCGTGGGTCACCCAGGTCCAGATCTGGTCCCAGATCTTCGAGGGCATCGAGAAGTTGAACGGGTCGATGACCTTGGCGCGGGACAGTGCCTCCCACAGTCCGAGGACGGCCACCAGGAGCACCACGCGCACGGCGTTGACGAAGAGCTTGCGCCGGCGCGCGGCCTGCGCGCGGGTCTGCGCGCGATCGGGTGTCTTGACGGTGTCCACGACCGGGGTGCTGAGGACCTCAGGCGACATGGGCGGCACCCCTCTCACGGGTGATGCGGACCTCTTCGCCGAGGGACTCCCAGATCTCGCGGTAGATCTCGATGAACCGCGGCTCCAGGCGCACCGACTCGACCTTGCGCGGGCGGGGCAGGTCGATGTCGAAGACCTGCTTCACGGTCGCTGGTCCGGCGGTCATCACGACGACCTTGTCGGCCAGCGCGATGGACTCCTCCAGGTCGTGGGTGACGAAGACGACGGAGGCGCCGGTGCCCTCCCACAGCTCCAGCAGCTCGTCCGACATCAGCGCGCGGGTCTGCACGTCGAGCGCCGAGAACGGCTCGTCCATCAGCAGGATCTCGGGGTCGTTGACGAAGGTGGCCGCCAGGGCGACCCGCTTGCGCTGGCCCCCGGAGAGCTGGTGCGGATACCGGTCCTCGAAGGCGGCGAGCCCCACCCGGGCCAGCCAGTCGCGGGCCCTCTGCTTGGCCTCCGCCTTGGGCACGCCCCGGAAACGCGGGCCCGCCATGACGTTCGACAGCACGGTCCGCCAAGGGAAGGTGGCGTCCTGCTGGAAGACGAAGCCGACCTTGTCGCCGACCCCGTCGACCGGTTCCCCGGCCACCAACACCTCGCCCTCGGTGGGCTCCTCCAGGCCGCTGACCAGGGTCAGCGTCGTGGACTTGCCGCATCCGGTCGGTCCTACGACGGCCACGAACTCGCCGCGCTCCACGGTGAGGTCCAGGCCGCGCACCGCCGTGTGCAGTCCCCCGGACGGGGTTCTGAAGGTCTTGCTCGCGCCCCGCAGCTCGATGGCGGGGCTGGTGTGTGCGCTCATGGGCCGGGACGGTAGGTGTGGCCCCGGCCACAGCAGGAGCCTTGTGAGCACAAGCCGTTCTTTTGCTCGCAAGAACCTGTTGTGCTCGTTTTGCTCGCGCTAGAACTGCGGAGCCGAAACACGGGCTGAACGCTCGCCGGCCTTGTAAGGAGAGGCCTGATGATTGACGTCCTGGTGGTCGACGACGACTTCCGTGTCGCTGAGATCAACGCCAAGTACGTGGGAAAGGTTCCCGGCTTCCGGGTGGCCGCCCGCGCGCACAGCGCCGCCCAGGCCCTGGCCGCCGTGGAACGCGGCTCCATCGACCTGGTACTGCTCGACCACTACCTGCCGGACCAGACCGGCCTCGAACTCGTGCACCGCATGCGCGAGCAAGGTCACGGCACCGACGTCATCATGATCACGGCGGCCAGCGATGTGACGACCGTCCAGCAGGCGATGCGCCTGGGCGCCCTGCACTACCTGGTCAAGCCGTTCACCTTCGCCGCGCTGCGCACCCGCCTGGACTCCTACGCCGCCCTGCGCCGCACGGTCGACCGGGTGGGCGGCCGGGGCCTGACGGGCCAGGAACAGGTCGACCGGATCTTCGGCGCCCTGCGCACCGCCCCCGCCCCTTCCGCGCCCGGCCTGCCGAGCGGCCACTCCGAGCCCACGACCGACCTCATCTGCGGTGTCCTGCACCGCTCCGACCATCCGCTCTCGGCCCACGAGGTGGCCGCCCGCACGGGCCTGAGCCGCTCCACCGCCCAGCGCTATCTCCGCCACCTCGAACAGGCGGGCCGTCTCCGCCTCTCCCTGAAGTACGGCGACACCGGCCGCCCGGAACACCGGTACGCCTGGGTGGCGCCGTAACGGGGTCCCGGCCCGGCTACACGGCCCCGGCCCCGGTCAGCGAACGCACCTCCGTCTCGGCGTACTTGGCCTCGTCCGGAACCTCGTCCGAGGTCACCGTGCCCAGCCAGCCGGCGAGGAAGCCGAGCGGGATGGAGACGATGCCCGGGTTCTCCAGCGGGAAGTACTGGAAGTCGACGCCGGGGAACAGGGATTCCGGGCTGCCGGACACCACCGGGGAGAGCAGCACGAGCCCGATCGCCGGGAGCAGCCCCCCGTACACCGCCCACACCGCGCCCCGCGTGGTGAAGCCGCGCCAGAACAGGGAGTAGAGCAGGACCGGCAGGTTCGCCGAGGCGGCGACCGCGAAGGCGAGGCCGACGAGGAAGGCGACATTGAGATCACGGGCCAGCAGGCCGAGCCCGATCGCCACGACCCCGATGCCGACGGCCGCGCACCGGGCCACGGCCACCTCGCTGCGGTGCTTGCCGCGCCGTCGGCGCAGTGACGCGTAGAGGTCGTGGGCCACCGAGGCCGACGAGGCGAGCGTGATGCCCGCGACCACCGCGAGGATCGTGGCGAAGGCCACTGCGGCGACCACCGCGAACAGCACGGTGCCCCCGGTCGAGCCCGCTCCGCCGCCGAGGTCGAGGGCGAGGAGGGGCACCGCCGTGTTCCCTGCCGCGTTGGATCCGCGTACGGCCCCCGGCCCCACCACCGCCGCCGCCCCGAAGCCGAGGACGATCGTCATCAGGTAGAAGCTGCCGATCAGGCCAATGGACCACACCGCGGAGCGGCGGGCGGCCCGCGCGGTCGGCACGGTGTAGAAGCGGGCCAGGATGTGCGGCAGCCCGGCCGTGCCCAGCACCAGCGCCAGCCCCAGGCTGATGAAGTCCAACCGGGCGTTCCAGTCGCCGCCGTACTTCAGCCCCGGCGCGAGGAACGCCCGGCCATGGCCGCTGCGCTCCGCCGCCGTGAGCAGCAGCCGGTCGACATCGCCGTGGAAGCGCAGCAGGACCAGGACGGTCAGCACGACCGTGCCGCTCAGCAGCAGGACCGCCTTCACGATCTGGATCCAGGTGGTGGCCCTCATCCCTCCCAACGACACATAGATCACCATGAGCGCGCCGACACCGATGACCGTCCATGCCTGGGCCGCGCCGCTCGTCCGCCCCAGCAGCAACGCCACCAGACTGCCCGCGCCGACCATCTGCGCCACCAGATACAGCACGGACACCGTGACCGAGGACGTTCCCGCGGCGATCCGCACCGGCCGCTCGCTCATCCGGGCGGCCACCACGTCGGCCAGCGTGAACCGCCCGCAGTTGCGCACCAGTTCCGCCACCAGGAACAGCACGACCAGCCACGCGACGAGGAACCCCACCCCGTACAGCAGCCCGTCGTACCCGTACAGCGCGATGAGCCCGCTGATCCCCAGGAAGGAAGCCGCCGACATGTAGTCGCCCGCGATGGCAAAACCATTCTCCATCGGGGAGAACAGCCGCCCGCCCGCGTAGAACTCCTCCGCCGAACCGTGCCGCCTGCGGCTCACCCACGTCGTGATCGCGAGGGTGACCGCCACGAACCCGCTGAACAGCAGCAACGCCGGCGTTTGATGATCACCGGTCACGAGGCCCCTCCCTGCGCTCCGCGGGCCAGCTCCTGGGTGTCCCAGCGCAGCTCCAGCGCGGCCCGGTCCCGGCGCAGCCGCGCGTGCCGGGCGTAGGCCCAGGTGAACAGGAACGTGGTGAGGAACTGCCCGAGCCCCGCGAGCATCGCCACGTTCACCGCCCCCACCACGGGCCGGGCCATGAGTCCCGGCGCGGTCGTGGCGGCGACCACGTACGCCACGTACCACACCAGGAAGGCCGTGACCCCGGGCACCACGAACCGCCGGTACCTTCCGCGCACCTCCTGGAACGCCTCGCTCCGCTGCACCTCGACGTACACATCGCGGGCGCGCGCCGCCGCCGCGCCGGGCTCGGCACGCGCGGGCGGCACGGCCGGCGCCGGCATGCCCGCACCGTCCAGCTCGCCCCAGCCCGAGGCCGACGTGTCGTACCAAGGGTCCTCGGGTGCCACGTCGCGGGAGGACGCGCCGTCGTCTTCCTGATTCCCGGCCGATCTCTCGGGACCGTCCCCGACTCCACGATGACGACCGTTGCTTGACTGCATGCCCAAGGATGGACAGAACAGGAAGTTCCCTGACTCTTCTTCCTCCGGCTCTTCACCCCATCAGGTGATTCACCCCGTGGGTGGCCGCACCAGCCCCTTGCTGTAGGCATACCGCACGGCCTGCGCCCGGTCCTTGAGACCCGTCTTGGCAAAGAGGTTGTTGATGTGGGTCTTCACGGTCGCGGTCGACACATGCAGCCGGCGGGCGATCTCCTGATTGGTGAGACCTTCGCCGATCAGCACCAGGACCTCGGTCTCGCGCGTGGTCAGCCCGTCGGGTGACTCGCCGGCCGCGGGCACCGGCACGGGCTCGGCCTGCGACAGCCTCTCCAGCAACCGTCGCTGGACACTCGGCGACAGCCCCGCGTCCCCCGAGAGCACACTGTGCACGGCACGGACGATCTCGTCTCCGCCCGCGTCCTTGGTCAGGTAACCCCGGGCGCCGGCCCGGAGCGCGGGGAACAGCGAATCGTCGTCCGCGTAGGTGGTGAGCACCACGACCTGCGTGCCCGGGTACTGCGCCCGGATCCGTCGGGTGGCCTCCACGCCGTCGCAGCGGGGCATCCTGAGGTCCATCAGCACGACGTCCGGGGCGAGTTCCCCGACCAGCCGCACCGCCTCCTCCCCGTCTCCCGCGGCCCCGACGACCTCCACGCCGGGCAACAGCCCGAGCAACATCACGATGCCTTCACGGACCACGGTCTGATCGTCGGCCACCACCACCCGCGCGGGCTTCCTCTCCCCTTCCGTCTCCGTCATACGGGCACCTTCAGCGTCACCACGAACCCCTCCTCGTCCGGTCCCGCGTCCAGCGAACCGCCCAGCAGTTCGGCGCGCTCACGCATGCCCAGCAGACCGTATCCACCTCCGGATCCGTTCAGTTCGCTCGCTTCGCCGCCCGAATCCCGTACATGCAGCGTCACTTCGTGCTCGCTGTAGTCGAGCCGCACGGTCACTTTGGCGCCCTGCGCGTGCTTGCGGACGTTCGTCAGCGCTTCCTGGGCGACCCGCCGCACCGCCTGGGACGCCTCGGCCGGCAGGGGGCTGCGTTCACCTGTGACGGTGACCTCGGCGCCGTCGGCCGTGCTGACGAGTTCGGCGAGGAAGTCCTCCAGCGGGGTCAGCTCGCCCCGCAGCGCGGACAGCGCCTGCCGGGTCTCGGCGAGGCCGTCGCGAGCCATGCCCCGGGCGGCCACCACCCGTTCCAGGATCCGCTCGCGATCCGCGCCGTTCTCGATCAGCAGCCGGGCCGCCTCCAGGTGCACGAGCTGCGCCGAGAGGCTGTGCGCCAGCACGTCGTGGATCTCCCGTGCGATGCGGGCGCGCTCGGCCAGTGCGGCGGACTCCGCCTCGGCCGCGCGGGCGGCGCGCTCCTGGGCGAGAAGACGCTGCGCGCTGGCCCGGGCTTCCGCGTCCAGCCGCAGGACGTACCCGGCGAGGGCCATGCCGGCCACAGTGGCCGCCGTGGTCAGCCAGACGTCGTTGGTGAACGCGGAGTACGAGGCCAGCGCCACCGACGCGACGGGGACCGCGGCCCCTAGCGGCAGCCGCTCCAGCGCGCCGACTCCACAGCCGCACCAGATCACCAGGGCCGGCCCTGTGAACCCCGTGGCCTCCGCGGCGACCGCGATGCCCAGGAGCACGCCCATGAGCGCGAGGGAGGGCACCAGCCGGTGCTCGTAGGTGGTCCGGAAGAAGGTCCAGGAGACGAGGCCGGCGAGGAGGATCCCCACCGCTGCCGCGAGTGCCTCCCACAGACCGACGTTCCTCTGGCTGAAGGCGCCCCACAAGAGCACCGCCAGCACGAGCAGTCGGACGACCCAGACGAGCATGCGCCGGGGACAGGTGGTTCCCGAACGGCCGAGCGCTTCGCGTGACGGCCAGCGTGTCCAGGCGTTCTCTGTCACACGCGCTCCTTCCACGCCGGCCGCTCGTCGTCACCGTACGCCGGAGCGGGGCGGCCCTTGGTGGGGTGGCCAGTGGTGGGGTGGCTCGGGGCGCCGACGGACTGGGCCCGCCAGGTCAGGATCCCGCCGCGGACCAACAGGGTGCCGGCGAGGCCGAGCATCAGCGCGGAGCTGTCCTGACGCACGCCGAGAACGGAGCCGAGGGCGAAGACGCCTGCTCGCAGGGCTATGCCCACGATCCATACAGCGCCGCTCGCCTTGCTGCTCTTGGTCCATACGACGCCGTCCGGCGCGATCCAGATACGGGTGGTCCAGCCCCAGCCGACGCCGGTGACCAGGCCGATGAACAGCTCCACCACGAGCAGTACGGCGGATTCGGCGCGATGGTGGGCGTCGAGGATGCCGGGCTCGCGCAGTGAGACGACGGCCAGGATCACGGGCAGCAGCCACCAGCGCCGGTCCGTGTCGATCGCCCGGGCGCGGAACTGCCGCGCGATCACTATGGCGACCACGGCAACGGTCACCAGCACGTTGACGAGCCCGGCCATCTGGACCTCCGTGAGCGAGAGGGCGGTATCGGAAGCGAGTGCTGCCGACGCCTTCGAAGCTACGGAAGTCCGCAGGCCAGGGGATCGGATCCCGGGTGGATCACGGGTGGAACCTGGAACCGGCCGACCTCCACCCAGGGGTGGAGAGACCCTCAGGGGCGAATGGGGGGCTGATGGGGGGTGGCTGTCAGGGGTGGGATCGGGGCGACGGTGGTGCGGGACGGCAGGCCAGGGCAGGCGGGGCCACTGGCGGGCTGGCCGCCGCGAGCTGGCGACAGCGGACACCCCGCCGCCCGCGCCGGCCACTCACACCGTCCGGCCCCGGCTCACCCCGAAATGCCCCGGCGGGCGTCCGCTCGGCTGCGACCCGGAAACCCCCGACTGCCGCCCCCTCCCCGCCTGCCCGGCGGGACCCGCCTCCAAGCGAGCCCCGCCTACGCCATCGCCCCTCCCGACAACGGACGCCACACGGAAGCCCTCCCCCGAGGCACCAGCCCTCACCCCGGGACACCACCCCCGTCAGCCGAGCCCCCGCCCCCGTCCGTCAAAGCCCGGCGCAGCGGCTACGCGTCGATGCGTGACCGGTCCAGCGTCGCCGCCGAGCTGGAGATGAACTCCTTGCGGGGTGCCACGTCGTTGCCCATCAGCAGGTCGAAGACCTGTTCGGCGGCCTCCAGGTCGGAGAGGTTGATGCGGCGCAGGGTGCGGTGGCGCGGGTCCATCGTGGTCTCGGCCAGCTGGTCGGCGTCCATCTCGCCCAGACCCTTGTAGCGCTGGATGGAGTCCTTGTACCGGACGCCCTTGCTCTGGAACTCCATGAGCTTGTCGCGCAGCTCGCGGTCGGAGTACGTGTAGACGTACTTCTCCTGCCCCTTCTTCGGCTGGATCAGCTCGATGCGGTGCAGCGGCGGCACCGCGGCGAAGACCCGGCCGGCCTCGACCATGGGCCGCATGTAGCGCTGGAACAGCGTGAGCAGCAGACAGCGGATGTGGGAGCCGTCCACATCGGCGTCGGTCATCATGATGATCTTGCCGTAGCGGGCCTGGTCGATGTCGAAGGTGCGGCCCGAGCCCGCTCCTATGACCTGGATGATCGCGCCGCACTCGGCGTTCTTGAGCATGTCGGTGACCGACGACCGCTGCACGTTGAGGATCTTGCCGCGGATCGGCAGCAGGGCCTGGAACTCGGAGTTCCGCGCCAGCTTCGCCGTGCCGAGCGCGGAGTCGCCCTCGACGATGAACAGCTCGCTGCGGTCGACGTCGTCGCTGCGGCAGTCGGCGAGCTTGGCCGGCAGGGACGAGGACTCCAGGGCCGTCTTGCGGCGCTGGGCGTCCTTGTGCTGGCGGGCCGCGACCCGGGTGCGGGCGGCCGCGACCACCTTCTCCATGACCACCCGGGCCTGGGCGGCGGCATCGCGCTTGGTGGCCGTGAGGAACGCCTTCAGTTCCTTGCTGATCACGCTGTTCACGATGCGGCGGGCCGCCGAGGTACCGAGGACCTCCTTGGTCTGGCCCTCGAACTGCGGCTCGGCCAGCCGGACGGTGACGACGGCGGTGAGGCCCTCCAGTGCGTCGTCCTTGACGATGTTGTCCTCGGCCACGCGCAGCATCTTCTTGGCGCGCAGCACATCGTTCAGCGTCTGGGTGAGGGCCTGCTCGAACCCGGCGACGTGGGTGCCGCCCTTGGGGGTGGCGATGATGTTGACGAACGACCTGACGGTCGTGTCGTAGCCCGTGCCCCACCGCATCGCGACGTCGACACCCAGCTCACGGGTGACCTCGGTGGGGGTCATCTGACCGTGTTCGTCCAGAACCGGGACGGTCTCCTTGAAGGTGCCCCTGCCCGAGAAGCGGAGGACGTCGCAGATCGCCCTGTCGTTCGCCAGGTACTCGCAGAACTCGCTGATACCGCCGTCGAAGCGGAACGACTCCTCGCCCTTGCTGCCGCCCTCGCCCAGGCCGAACTCGTCACGGACGACGATGGTCAGGCCGGGCACCAGGAACGCGGTCTGCCGGGCCCGCTGGTGCAGGTTCTCCAGGGACAGCTTGGCGTCCTTGAGGAAGATCTGCCGGTCGGCCCAGTAACGCACGCGCGTGCCGGTGCGCGTCTTGGGGATCTTCTTGGCCTTGCGCAGACCGCTCTTGGCCTCGAACTTCGCGTCGGCACCCTCGGCGGAGAAGGCTCCGGGCACGCCGCGCCGGAAGCTGATGGCGTGGGTGTGGCCACCGCGGTCCACCTCGACGTCGAGACGGGCCGAGAGGGCGTTGACCACGGAGGCACCGACGCCGTGCAGACCGCCGGAGGCCGCGTACGAGCCGCCGCCGAACTTGCCGCCGGCGTGCAGCTTGGTCATGACGACCTCGACGCCGGACAGGCCGGTCTTCGGTTCCACGTCCACGGGGATGCCGCGGCCGTTGTCGCGCACCTCCACGGAGCCGTCGTCGTGGAGGATCACCTCGATGTGGTCGCAGTAACCGCCCAGGGCTTCGTCCACCGAGTTGTCGATGATCTCCCACAGGCAGTGCATCAGACCGCGGCTGTCGGTCGAGCCGATGTACATGCCGGGGCGCTTGCGCACGGCCTCAAGACCCTCAAGGACGAGCAGGTGCCGCGCGGTGTAGTTGGAGCCGTCCCGGTCTGCTCCTGCCAGCAGCGCTGTGGACGGCACGGACGTATCGGCGGTCACGCGGTTCGCTCCTCGCTGAATTTCAGATGGCCCCCCTTTGGGTAAGGGGGCGGCTTCGGTCGCCGCACAGAGGGTACCGAGCCCTGGTAGAGCCGGTGTAACGCCACCCTCGTCGGCACCTCACACTAGTCCAGGCTCGCATGCCTGTTCGATCCCTCGTTGGAGTGAAGCACACATCACGTTCCCTTCGAGGCATGAACCATTTAGGCTCCGGGCACGTCCTCATGAACAACCGGCAACCCGGCCGGGAGGACCGAGACAGCAAGACAGCGCGAACCCGTACGCATACAAGAGACGCAATACGGCACATTCGCCGCCAACCGGCAGCAGACAGCCGCCCCGAAAGATTTTTTCGAGGAAAAGCCACGAGCGGGAACGTTTTCGGGCTGGTTGGATGTTGACCCTGGTACGACAGCTCGTCGAGCTAGAGAAGAGGCGACGTGACTACTGTTCTGACCCCCGCGAGCCCGTTGACGGCCGCCGATCGCTGCGACCGCTGCGGCGCCCAGGCATACCTGCGCGTCGTCCTGCTCAGCGGCGGAGAACTGCTCTTCTGCGCCCACCACGGTCGCAAGTTCGAGCCGGAACTCAAGAAGATCGCCGCTGAGATACAGGACGAGACGGAGCGGCTGACGTCCGCTCCGAACACCGCTTCCGACGAAGAGCGCTGAATCTCGCACCACGACGAGCCAGCCCCGGCACAGGCCGGTGAACGGGCGGCCGCTCCTCACCAGGAGTGGCCGCCCGTGCTCATACCCGCGGACGCTCGCTCACGAGCGCCCGGAAGGCTGGGTCCCCGCGGCCGGCCGCAGGGCTCGTACGATCTCGGAGACGCGCGTGTAGACCCCGGGAAGCCCCGGCCGTCCACAGCCGCTCCCCCACGACACGAGGCCGATCAGCCGTCCCCCGGCCACCAGAGGGCCGCCGCTGTCCCCCTGGCAGGCGTCGGGGCCTCCGCCGGCCTCACCGGCACAGAGCATGGTGGCGGCCCGGTAGGCGCCGTCGGGGCCACCCGGAAAGGCGCGGGCACACATCTCGTCGGGCAGGACGCGTACGCGTGCGGCATGGAGCCGGTGGGCGTAGGACCCTGCGCCCGTCGTGTCCCCCCACCCGGACACCAGGGCCCGCGTGCCCGGTGCGTACGCCGGATCATCCGCGCCCGCCATGGCGACGACCGCGCTCTGCGGCAGCGGTCCGGCGAGCCCGAGGACCGCGAAGTCCCCTGAATGGGTCGTGACGTCGTACGCGGGATTGAGCCGGACCTCCCGTACGGCGATCTCGTCGCCCTGCCCCGAGAGCAGGTCGGTGCGGCCCGCGATGACCTTGAGGTCACGCACACGGTTCGGCGGTGTCCCGAGGGCCTCCTCGGACAGACAGTGGGCCGCGGTGACCACGGTGGTGCGCCCGACGGCCACGGCGCCGCAGAACTGGCCCGCCCGCATACCTCCGAACCGGTCACGGCTGGCCAGCGCCACCGTCCACGGAGCCTGGGAGACGTCGATCGGGAACCCTCCGACCACTACGCTGTCGGAGACGGCGGGAGCAGCGCTCACCAGGGGTATCGCGGTCACGGTGGCCGCCAGGGCCAGCGGCCGGATCAGTGCCCGGACAACGGAACGGCGCATGCATGCTCCTCACTCTGGGTCCTCCTGGGACACCCAGAGTGATCCACAACACCAAAGCGCGCAGCACGAAGGCCCGGCTCCCGCGAGGGGACCGGGCCTTCGCCGTCGTACGACCGCGACCTAGTCGAGGTAGTCGCGCAGCACCTGGGAACGCGACGGGTGGCGCAGCTTCGACATGGTCTTGGACTCGATCTGGCGGATGCGCTCACGCGTCACGCCGTACACCTTGCCGATCTCGTCGAGGGTCTTCGGCTGACCGTCGGTGAGACCGAAGCGCATGGAGACGACGCCCGCCTCGCGCTCGGACAGGGTGTCCAGCACGGAGTGCAGCTGCTCCTGCAGGAGCGTGAAGCTGACCGCGTCGGCCGGGACGACGGCCTCGGAGTCCTCGATGAGGTCACCGAACTCGCTGTCGCCGTCCTCGCCCAGCGGGGTGTGCAGCGAGATGGGCTCACGGCCGTACTTCTGGACCTCGATGACCTTCTCCGGGGTCATGTCGAGCTCCTTGGCCAGCTCCTCCGGGGTGGGCTCGCGGCCCAGGTCCTGGAGCATCTGGCGCTGCACGCGCGCGAGCTTGTTGATGACCTCGACCATGTGCACCGGGATACGGATGGTGCGGGCCTGGTCGGCCATGGCGCGGGTGATCGCCTGACGGATCCACCAGGTGGCGTACGTGGAGAACTTGTAGCCCTTGGTGTAGTCGAACTTCTCGACCGCGCGGATCAGACCGAGGTTGCCCTCCTGGATGAGGTCCAGGAAGAGCATGCCGCGGCCGGTGTAGCGCTTGGCCAGGGAGACCACCAGACGGAGGTTGGCCTCCAGGAGGTGGTTCTTGGCACGGCGGCCGTCCTCGGCGATGATCTCCAGCTCGCGCTTGAGCTTCGGGGCGAGCTTGTCGGCGTTCGCCAGCTTGTCCTCGGCGAACAGACCCGCCTCGATGCGCTTGGCCAGCTCGACCTCCTGCTCGGCGTTGAGAAGGGGGACCTTGCCGATCTGCTTCAGGTAGTCCTTGACCGGGTCCGCGGTGGCACCGGCCGCGGCGACCTGCTGCGCGGGCGCGTCGTCCTCGTCCTCGTCGGACAGGACGAAGCCGGCGCTCTCGGCACCCTCGGGCTCGTCGGCGACCTTGGTGTCCTCAAGAACCTCGTCCTCAAGGAGCTCGACGTCGTCCTTCTTGGCCGTGGTCTTCTTGGCGGCCGTCTTCTTCGCGACGGCCTTCTTGGCGACCGTCTTCTTGGCGGTCACCTTCTTGGCGACGGCCTTCTTGGCGGATGCGGCTTCTTCGGCGGAATCGGCTGCGGCGGGCGCCGCGGGGGCGGCCGTGGTCGTGGTGGCCTTACGGGTGGTCACCGTCTTCGCCGCGACCGTCTTGGTGGCGGTGCGCTTGGCGGGGCTCTTCGCTGCGACGCTCTTGCGGGTGCGCTTGGGCTCTGCTGCACTGACCATCAGCGTCACACCCTCTTCCTCAAGGATCTGGTTGAGGCTGCGCAGTACGTTCTTCCACTGAGTGGCCGGAATCTGGTCAGCTTCGAAGGCCCGACGCACATCGTCGCCGGCGATCTGCCCCTCAGCCTTTCCCCGCTCAATGAGCGCCATGACAGAGACGGACTCGGCGATCTCCGGCGGGAGCGTACGGGATGTGCTGGCCGACACGAACAACCTCTCGGAACGTTGGAAAACGGCTTCCGGCACCGTCCAGTGAGGACAGGAGCCGACCACCGGCCTGGGGATGGGCCGACGGCGCGGGCGGGGGCCGGGAAGATGCACAGCGCCTGGTTCGGCGTCCGTATTCCCTCCGCGGCTGTCACCTCTTAGGTCATCGCGCTGTCTCCACGAGCGTTACGCCCAATCTGCGTGGCCCGAGTCACACCCCGTAAGCAGTCAAAGACGGTCAAACACGTGCAAACGAGATCGTCCTTGGCCTTCGAACCATCCGCACCCACGACCAGAGGTTCCCGTCACCGCCGGACCCGGCCGGACTCCAGACGGTCCGGCGGGGTCCGGCGGCGGCCGGTACCCGGGCCTGGTGCCACCGCGAGTACCACGAGAGCGCCGCACACCGGCGACCGCACCGCGTTCCTCGCGAGATCAGTGCTCGCGCGGGGCGGGGACCACGCGCTCCACCTCGGGGTGGACGGTGAGGAGCTGGCGCATGGCGGTCTCCGCCGCCGTGCCGTCGCCGGTACCGAGCGCGTCGACGATCCGCGCGTGCTGCGCGAGGGACGCCTCGTTCGGCCGGTCACAGCCGGTGACCGGGCCGCCGGAGACCTGGAGCGCCGCCGAGACGATGCCGGACAGGTGCTCCAGCATGCGGTTGCCCGCGATCTGGATCAGCAGCGTGTGGAACTCGGTGTCGGCGCGCGAGTAGGTGAGCGCGTCGCCCTGGGCCAGCGCGTGGCTCATGATCTCTACCATGTCGCAGAGGCGCTGCTGCACCTCCTCGCGTCCGTGCCCGGCGGCGAGACGGGCGGCGAGCGGCTCGATCGTCCAGCGCAGCTCGCTCAGTTCCCGGCGCTGGTCGTCGCGCTGCGGCCCGAAGGCCCGCCACTCGATGATGTCCGGGTCGAGAAGGTTCCAGTCGCTGACGGGACGCACGCGCGTGCCGACGTTCGGGCGGGCACTGACCAGGCCCTTGGCCTCCAGGACGCGGAGGGACTCGCGGACGACGGTGCGGGAGACCTCGAAACGCTGGCCGATCTCCTCCGGCACCAGCGGACGGTCGGCGCCCAGGTCACCGGAGACGATCATCTGTCCCAGCTGCTGTACGAGTTGGCCGTGCAGTCCGCGTCCGCGGCTGCCCGAGGCCCGCCTGCCGACACGGCCCAGCTCGGGGTCCCCGCCGTCCCAGGCAGGTGCGCCGACGCGGTCGGTCACCGGGGCCTCGGCGTAGGGGTAGCGGTCGAGTTCGCCCGGGCCGGCCAGACCGGAGTCTGTGGAGCGGGCGGCGGTCATCATGGTGTGCGCAAGGGTACTCACGGATCCTTTGTCGGCGCCGCCTTCAACTCCCTTGAGGTCTTTGGTGAAAAGCACACGAAAGGGTGATCGCTCACGGCGTCGCAATTGACGCCTTATCGAAAAGAAATGGGCCTTCGTCGAGGAGTTGTGCACACAGCGAGAACGAAAACGTACGGACGGTTGTCATCGGAACCGGGTGCGCAGCGCTGTGAGCAGGTACGCGCACAGCAGTGCAAGCAGCGACAACGCCAGCGCACCCCCGACAGGTTGGGCCAGGACCCGCACGGCCGCGACCAGGTACCGCTCCCCTCCGAAGGGCCACCGCAGCAGGAAGACCTCCCGCATCCGCACCGGGAAGTCGGCCGCCATCCGTACGGCCGGACCCTGCATCGCCTTGTGCACGAGGGGCACGACGAGGACGGGCACGGCGAGGACGGCGGCCAGTCCGGCCGTCGTGGACCGGAACACACCGGCCGCCAGCACACCGGCCCAGGCACAACCGACGACCAGCCCGAACCAACTCGCGGTCAGCGAGAGCCAGTCCGCGGGAACGTGCGTCAGCTCCCGTCCGTAGACGATGTAGAGCACTTCGGCGTCGCAGCCCACGGTGAGGAAGGCGAGCAGCATCGCGGTGGCTCCGGAGACGAGCAGTTTCGCGGTGAGCAGCCCCAGCCGGCGGGGCACGGTGCCGCGGTCCGCCGCCAGGGCGGGGTGGCGGAACTCGTCCCCGAAGGCCAGCGCACCGAGCAGTCCCGCCGCGAGCGCCGCGGGCGGCAGCGGCAGCTCCCGCGGCCACGCCGCGAACAGCCGCGCCTGCGGGGTGTGACCGAGCCGCGCCAGGAGTACGGCGATGAGCGCGGACACCACCAGTACGGCACCGCAGGTGAGGAAACCGGTGCCGATTCCGCCGGCGCGCCGGATCTCGTAGCGCAGGGGGCGGAGGGGGCTGCGGGCGGGGCGGACGGAGATCGGGGGTGGGAGGGCGGAGGCGGCGGGGAAGGAGCGGACACCTTCGGTCCGGGCTGCCCGGCCGGTCCGCTGCTGCCGGGCGGCCGGATTCCTGGCCCCGGGCAGGAGGGTACGGGTGCCGGCGACGGTCGCCGTGGGCGTGCGGGTACGTCCGGTCTGCGGTTCGGAAGCCGTGGCGACTCCGCCGAGGCCGGAGTCCGGGGTGGCCGCCGGGTCGGTGGACCGGCCGCCGGTGGCCCTGGCGTGCGTATCACCGGTGTCGGCACCGGCCGTGTTCTTCTCGCCGGACGCGGTGACCCCGCCGTGGCCACGGGTATCGTCGGCGGCTGCGCCGGCCGACGGCGCGTCGTGCGCCGTAGCGCCGGAGACGACCAGCGGACGTTCCGCCGCGCCGCCTTGGTCGAGGCCGCGGCCGGACGCAGTCCGCTCGCCGTCGGCGGTCCGCCCGCGCTCCCGCGCCGCGAGCCCGGGAGCCAATGGGCCTTCGCCGACCGGGGAGAGTCCACGCACGGCCCGCTCATGCTCCGGCGCCGAGGAGTCGAGGGTGTGTCCCCGCCGTCCCGAAGGCTGCCCGGCGATGGTCGTGCCGACCGGCGAGTGCCCCGACGCCGCGGTGTCCGGCTCGGGCGCGGATCGGTCGGAGGTTGTCGCGCGGGCCTCGCCCGTTGCCGCATCGGCCGCCGGGGCGCGTGACTCCACCGGCGGCTCCGTGGCGCGCGAGTCCGCCGCGCGGAGGGCAAACGGTGCGGTCTCCTCGGACACCGGCCTCGCGCGTTCGGGCGCCGTCGGCAACTCGTCCACTGTTTCACCCGGGTTCCCGGCCGAGTCGCCGAGCGCGGCCGAGCCTGGTTCGAGCGCGGAGCCCGGGGCGGGCTCCGGCGCCGGGCAGCCCGGCACGGTACGTCGGCGACGCGCCCACGAAGGGCCCGCCGACGCCTGCTCCGGCTCCTCGTACGGAGCGTCGGGCGCCGCCGGTTCCGATTCCGCCGGGGTGTGGTCCTGCCGGGTCTCCCGGGCCGCCGGCGACGAGTCCGGGACCGCCGGGAGGGGCTCGGTGGAACACACCCCCGCGTCGCTCTCAGTACCGGCCCCCGGCCCCATGTCACCCACCTCGTCTGCCAGTTGGTGGACGAGGATGCCGTGGCGGAACGCGATCTCGCCGACGTCGGCGGTCGTGGTGCCGTACACCGACAGGCGGTTGCCGCCCTCGCGTACGACCTCGACGGAGCGGCGAGTGGTGCGCGCGTCCTTGGCGAGCAGGGCCGCGAGGCGTACGGCGTGGGGGCTGCGGACGGCCACGCGGGGGCGAAGCCGGTGGCGGGCGAACGCCCTTGCTTCCTGGTCCGCGACGACTCTGCCGGCGTCGAGCGTGACGACCCGGTCGGCGGTGCGTGCGGCCTCCTTGGTGTCGGCCGTGGTGAAGAGCACCGTGCCGCCCTGGACGGCGTGGGCCCGCAGCATGCTGTGCAGCCACTGGGCCTCACGGGCGGAGAGACCGTCGGCGGGTTCGTCGAGGACGAGCGTGTGCGGGTCGGGCAGCAGGGCGCAGGCCAGGCCGAGTCTGCGGTCCATGCCGCGCGACAGCGTGCCGAGGCGTTCCTCGCGGAGGCTGACGAGACCCACCGCTTCGAGGACCTCGTCGGCCCGCCGCGCGGGGACTCCCGACGCCGCGCACAGCATGCGCAGATGACCCCGGACCGAGCGGGACGGGTGGCCCGGTACGTCGCCGAGGAGTACGCCGACTTCCCGCGACGGATGTGCGATCCGGTGCAGGGGCCGCCCTTTGAAGTAGGTGATGCCGAGCCCGGGTTGGAGCTCAAGCATGAGTTTGAGCGCCGTCGTCTTGCCCGCACCGGCGGCCCCGAGGAGCGCGGTGACATGCCCGGCGCGCGCTTCGAAGGAGATGTCGTCGACAGCGGGCGGATGCGCCTTGCGGGGATTGCTGGTCAGTCCGAAGGCCTGGATCACCTGAAGCAAGATAGCGCTACATGTCTGGTTTTCCCGGTATAAGGCGACTTGCGCAAACATGCCGCGTGGTCTAGCTCCGATCTTGTACGCCGTTCGATGGACTCGGGGCTTCGATGGACTCGGGGCTCAGTACGGCCGCGCAGGCGGGCCCGCCGCCCCGTCTCACACCTCGGGGCGCAGCATCGGCGGGTTGAGCAGGGTGGCGCCGCCGGCCCGGAAGAGCTGGGCCGGCCTGCCGCCCTGGCGTGTGGTCGTACCCCCTGTGGGGACGAGGAAGCCGGGTGTTCCGGTGACCTTGCGGTGGAAGTTGCGCGGGTCGAGGGCCACGCCCCACACCGCCTCGTACACCCGGCGCAGCTCTCCGACGGTGAATTCGGGCGGGCAGAAGGCGGTGGCCAGCGACGAGTACTCGATCTTGGAGCGGGCGCGTTCCACTCCGTCGGCGAGGATCTGCGCGTGGTCGAAGGCGAGTGGCGCCACGGGTTCGCCGTCGCGGCCGTATCCACCCTGCTGGAGCAGTTCCTCGACCGGAGCCCAGCGCGCGTTGCTGGCGTCACCGCCGGCGCGCGGTGCGGGCAGGTCGGGCGCGAGCGCGAGATGCGCGACGCTGACCACGCGCATACGCGGGTCCCGCTTGGGGTCACCGTAGGTGGCGAGCTGTTCCAGGTGGGCTCCGTTGTCCTGAGCCGGGACCGAGGGATCGTGGGCGCACAGCCCGGTCTCCTCGGCCAGCTCGCGCGCCGCCGCCTGGGACAGATCCTCGTCGGCCCGTACGAAGCCGCCGGGCAGCGCCCAGCGCCCCTGGAACGGGGGCTCGCCCCTGCGGACCGCCAGCGCGCACAGGGAATGGCGGCGCACGGTCAGCACGACCAGATCCACGGTGACGGCGAAGGGCGGAAAGGCTGACGGGTCGTAGGGCATGCCGCGATCATAGTCGTCTTCCTGACGATAAACACTCCCTTCGCCGGTCGCACCGATGGCGATTCCGCTTGGCTCCGGAACAGGGCGCGGAACCGGCTCTCCGTCCGTCGATCCAGTGCCGTCGTACGAGGTCACCGCCTGTTCCGCGGGTGTCACGCTCCCAGTTGCAGGCCGTCCGCCGCCTCTTCCACCATGGCCAGTCCCAGTCGGCTGATCCGCACGGCGAAAGGGGCGCCCGCGACGCGCAGGCCGCTGAGTCCGAGTTCGCCGAGCGGGGCGCTGCGGACGGGGCGCAGGGTGACGGTGCGGGCGGGGGCGTCGGGACGGATGCCCGCGAGGACGGTGAGCAGCAGGACCACGGAGGCCGCGGCGGTGGCCGCCGGACGGCAGGCGGCGGGGTGCGGGAGGGGCGCGGTGCCGGCGGAACGCTGTTCCCCGGCGAACATCTCGGGCAGCCGGTGGCCGAAGTGTTCCGCCGCGTCCAGCAGCCCGTTCAGCAGTCCGGCCGCCTCCTTCTCGTATCCGGCCGCCGCCAGTCCGGCGACCGCGAGCGCCGTCTCCTGGACGCGCACGGCCCCGGTCCGGTGGCCGAACGGATTGTGGCCCGCCTCCTTGGTGCCGAGGCCGCGCAGTCCCCAGCCCGCGTCCATGGCGGGGGTGGCAAGCAGTCGGGCGAGGTGTGCGGTGTGCACCTTGTCGAGCAGGCCCGGGGCGAACATGCCGGCGCCGAGCAGCCCGGTGTCGAGGAGGTGGACGGCGGTGGCGGCCAGGTGGGGCACGGGCCGGCCGTCCGGCGTCAGGGCCATGGCCGGGCGCCCACCACTGCGGTCCTCCACCCAGAAGTCGGCCCGGAAGGCCGACCGCAGGGTCTGGGCCCACTGACGCAATTCCGTGGCGCCCGGTCTGTCGTAGGCGTCCAGAAGGTCGGCACCGAGCAGGGCGGCGCGATGCGCGTGAGTCTGGGTCTCGCAGCGGGCCGGTCCTGCGGGGTGCGGGTCGGAGAGGTAGGTGCCGTCGCGGACGGTGGTCCGCAGCCAGGTCAGGCAGCGCTCGGCCGAGGGGAGCAGTTCCCGTGTCTCCTGTTCGGACAGCCCCCAGCGGCGGGCCTCGGCGAGCAGGACGGGGAAGAGCAGTGTGGCCTCCGTCGCGGTGCAACTCGGCGGGAGATGCGGGCCGGCGTCGCGTCGGGGGCCGGGGATCAGGCCGGCCCGGGGACCCGGACCCGGGAGCTGGGTACGGGCCAGGGTGCGCAGGGTGCCCGCGGCGAGGCGAGTGCCCAGGGGCAGCGTCATGCGGGCGGCGGCGAGCGCCTCGGCCGGGGCCATTCCGCAGCGCCAGGGGGCGCCCGCCGCGAGGTAGGTGTCGGAGGGGTGTGCCGGGTCGCGCAGGAGCAGTGCCTGGAGGTCGGCGACGGCCGAGTGCAGCAGCGGGCCCACCCGGGGGTCGTCGCCGGCCGCCCGGGCGGGGGTCACAGGGCTGGTGGCGGCGTGTCCCGCGGCCCGCAGGGGGCCGGCGCCCTCGGGCCGGACCCGCAGCTCCACGGCAGCCGTCCCGCCCGGTGGCAGTTCCAGCTCCCAGCGCAGCAGTCCGGCGGACGCCAGGGCATCGGCGGGCGGCGGGTCGGCGGTGACGCAGGCGGCGACGTCGGCCTTGGCCCAGCGCAGACCCGAGTCGTGGACGCTGGCCGGGAGTTCGGGGCCTGCCGCACCGGCGGCGATGGCGCCGAGTTCCGCCAGGTCGGTGCCGAAGGCGACCTCGACGGGCAGGCGCAGCGGACGCGGGGCCGCGCTGCGAAGTGTGATCCTTTCGGTTCCGTCGGCGTGACGTGTCCGTTCGACGACGACATCGGGGTCGGGGCCGGCCGCTGCTGAAGTGCGCAGCGTCCCCACGAAGCGGGCGCTGTCGGCTCCGGTCATCCTGGCCTGCACCGGCAGCGGTTCACGGCCTGCCACGCGGACCTGGCACCGGGACAGCAGCCGCCTGCCGCCCCGGTAGAACCCGTCCAGTCCCCGGCCTGCCAACTGCCCCGACTCGCCGGAGATGGCGAGGCCGGGCAGGGCCACGCACATCAGCGCGTCGTGTGTGGGCGGCAACTCCGGCACCGGGCGGCTGACCGGAGGTGTACGGGGCGGCGCAGCCGCGGCGGGACGGCGAGGCCGGGAAGTGACGGCGGACGGGGGGCTGCCCTGGGCGGCCGGGGCGAGGGGACGGATGTCCGCGCAGGAGGTCGGTCGAAAGTCGGCTGCCCTCGGTGTGCGGGGGCCTGCGCCGTCCGTCAGGAACGGCTCGGGCCTGCTCCGGGACGGACGTTCGCCGGCGGTGGAGGGCGGAGTCGGCTGCTGGTGCATGGGCTGGCTTCTTCTGCGCTCGGTGTGCCTCGGACGTGCTGGGCGGCCGGTGGATCGCCCCGGAGGGCAGGGGGGTGCGGCGGCTGGACCGTCCAGGCTTTCCGCCACTCAGGTGAACGGCAGGGGACTCGTCCGGGTCACGGCTCTCCCGGTGAAGCCGACCGAATGGTGGCGGGACCGGTCGGCGAGGGTGGCCGTCAGGGCACCTGGTGCCGACGCGACCGGTCCGCAGGAGGCCGTCGGAGCACCCTGAGCCGATCGGCCTCGATGCCTCGCCAGGAGTGAGCTGCCGGGATACCCGGAGATGCCTTTGCTCAGGCCCGGTGGACGGGTGGCCGTTCCCCTGCGGGCCGGCACCTGTCCGGGCTCACACCGGTCGGCGCTCACCCGTTCTCCTCGGGCTGCGGACGCCCGGTGTCCGAACGGGCGCCACCGGTGGAGGCGTCGCCTGGACCCGCCGCACGCGTGCGCGTGGTGATCGGGCCGCGGGTGCCGGGCCTGGAGGTCCCGGTGGCGGACGGCCGGGGGCGGGTGTCGGCCGGCCTCCGTCGGCCTCCCTTCGCGCGAGCCGTCTGACGGCCTTCGTCGCCGTCCGCGGTGCGCGCACGGCGCCGTCGTTGCCTGCCCGGCCGGGAGGCGGGCTCGGCGCTCTGGTCGTCCGCCTGGATGCCGGCTGCGGGTGCCGGAGCATGGGTCTGCGGGGGTTCGGTGAGGGTGGTCCGCGGTGCCGGGTCCGTTCGCTCCGTGGTCCCCGGCGTTGTGTGCCGTGCGGTCTCCGTGCGCAGGCAGCGGCGGACCGCCTCGGGGTCGAGCCCCTCGTTGCAGGCCTGGTGCAGCAGGCGGGCGAAGAGGTAGTCGGGATCGGCGGCCAAGGCCATGGCCAGCGCTTCCCGCGCCTCCAGTTCGTCCCCCATGGACCAGGCGACCCAGCCCGCGAGGGTCAGTGGTGCGGCGGCGTGCTCGCCGTAGGGCCCGACGCAGCGGCGGGCCAGGGCGCGCCAGAGCCGGAGCGCCGGACCGGCCTCGTCCCCCTCCATCCAGGCGGCTGCCCTGTCGCGGGTCGTACGGTCCTGGAGCCCGAGGATCAGGGTGGCCGCCTCGTCGTCCGCGAGGAGGTTGTCGTCGCGCACGTCCGCCGGATGCGCGCCGGAGACCGGAGCCGCGGTGCCGTAGCGGCGAATGATCCGCTCGGCCAGGTCTAGAGTCTCCTGCGCCACCTCCTGACGGGCTGTCTCGTCCAGGAGGCGGGGCACCAGGCTCATGCCGGCCGTGTCCAGGGCGATCTCCTGTTCCAGCGCCGCGCTGGTCTCCCAGGGCTGCAACCGGGCGCGCAGCTCCCGCAGTGTGCCGCGCACCTGGATGCCGGCGTAGGTGGCCGCCGCGGCGAGCACGGACGTGCCGGGAAGGCCCATCGGCGAGCCGTCCTCGGGGCAGCAGCCCTTGACCGGGCAGCAGTACGACCAGAAACGGCCGTCGGAGATGCACAGGGCTTCGATGACCGGCACGTCGAGGTTGCCGCACTCGGTGCGCATCAGCTGTGCCAGCCTCTCCAGCCGCAGTTTGACGTCCCGGCCGGACTCCCCCGGGCCCGGTTCCTGGCAGACGTAGGCCACCATCCGCTCGGGCCGGGCGCCGCGCCGCTCGCTGCCGGTGACCAGACCGCGGGCCAGCTGCCGGGCGGCGGCCTCCCAGTCCTCCTCGGTCGCGGGGATGCCGAGCCGGGCCCGGCCGCCGAACCTGCCCCGGCGGCCCGCGTGGTCGTGCAGGGCGACGAGCACCATGCTGTCCTCCGGGCGGTAGCCGAGGAGGTAGGGCAGGGCGTCGGCCAGCTCGGCCGGGGTGCGGAGCGTGACCTGCGTGGCGTGGTCCGCGGATGTGGCCGCCGGTTCCTGCCCCGAGATGTCGTTGCTTTCGAACGGTCCGGTGGTTTCGCTGTGATTCGTCATGCGCCGACGATCTCGCGGATCTTGAGATTCCGGTTGAGCCTGTGGATAACTCGAATCAGGGACACGACAAAGCCTTCCGCGTTGTCCACAGCCTCGGCTCGGGCCCGCCCGTTTGTCGGTGCCGTCCTGTTGTATGGGACGCATGGAGCACACGAGCAACGCGGATCTCCGGGCGCAGGCGGACGCCGTCCTCGCCCGGCTCGTCGGGGATGCCACGGGCGCGGCCCGGCTGCGCGAGGACCAGTGGCGGGCGATCGAGGCACTGGTCGCGGACCGGCGCCGGGCCCTGGTCGTACAGCGCACGGGATGGGGCAAGTCCGCGGTGTACTTCGTGGCGACCTCGCTGCTGCGGGCCAGAGGAAGCGGGCCCACGGTGATCGTCTCGCCGCTGCTCGCGCTCATGCGGAACCAGGTGGATGCCGCCGGCCGGGCCGGTATCCACGCCCGGACCATCAACTCCGCCAACACCGAGGAGTGGGAGGCCGTCCAGGCCGAGATCGCGGCGGGCGACGTCGACGTGTTGCTCGTCTCGCCGGAGCGGCTGAACAACCCGGACTTCCGTGACCAGGTCCTGCCCAAGCTGTCCGCGGCCACCGGTCTGCTCGTCGTGGACGAGGCCCACTGCATCTCCGACTGGGGCCACGACTTCCGCCCCGACTACCGCCGGCTGCGCACCATGCTCGCCGACCTCCCACCCGGGGTCCCCGTACTGGCCACCACCGCCACGGCCAACGCGCGAGTGACCGCGGACGTCGCCGAGCAGCTCGGCACGGGGGGCACGTCCGATGCCCTGGTCCTGCGCGGGCCGCTGGACCGGGAGAGTCTGAGCCTCGGCGTGCTGCGGCTCCCGGACGCCGCGCACCGGATGGCCTGGCTCGCCGACCATCTGGACGACCTGCCGGGCTCCGGCATCGTCTACACGCTCACCGTGGCCGCCGCCGAGGAGGTCACCGCCTTCCTGCGGCAGCGCGGGCACGCCGTCGCCCCGTACACGGGCAAGACGGAGAACGCCGAACGGCAGCAGGCCGAGGACGACCTCCTCGCCAACCGCGTCAAGGCCCTGGTCGCCACCTCCGCGCTCGGCATGGGCTTCGACAAGCCGGATCTCGGTTTCGTGGTCCATCTCGGCTCGCCCTCCTCCCCCATCGCCTACTACCAGCAGGTCGGCAGGGCCGGCCGTGGTGTCGACCACGCGGAGGTACTGCTGCTGCCGGGCAAGGAGGACGAGGCGATCTGGCAGTACTTCGCGTCGCTGGCCTTCCCCGCCGAGGATCTGGTCCGGCGCACCCTGGACGTCCTGGCCCGGGCGGACGGCCCTCTGTCGCTGCCCGCACTGGAACCCCTGGTCGAGCTGCGGCGCTCACGCCTGGAGACCATGCTGAAGGTCCTCGACGTGGACGGAGCGGTGCGTCGCGTCAAGGGCGGCTGGATCGCGACCGGACAGCCGTGGTCCTACGACGCCGACCGCTACGCGTGGGTGGCCCGGCAGCGCGCGGCCGAACAGCAGGCGATGCGCGAGTACGCGACCACCGCCGAGTGCCGGATGGAGTTCCTCCAGCGCCAACTGGACGACGAGGGCGCCAAACCGTGTGGCCGCTGCGACAACTGCGCCGGACCGCGCTTCACCTCCGGTCTGTCCCCGGCGGCCCTCGACGCCGCGCGGAGCGACCTGGGCCGCGCCGGAGTGGAAGTGGAGCCCCGCCGCATGTGGCCGACCGGCCTGCCGGCCATCGGCATCGACCTCAAGGGACGCATCCCGGCCGGGGACCAGGCCTCGCCCGGGCGGGCGCTGGGGCGCCTGTCCGACATCGGCTGGGGCAACCGCCTGCGTCCGCTGCTCGCGCCCCAGACGCCGGACGCCACGGTCCCCGACGACGTGGCGCGAGCTGTGGTGGACGTCCTGGCCGACTGGGCCCGAGGTCCCGGCGGCTGGGCCTCCGGTGCGCCCGACGCCCCGCCCCGGCCCGTGGGCGTCGTCACCGTGGCCTCGCGCAGCCGGCCCCGGCTGATCCACTCCCTGGGCACCCGGATCGCCGAAGTCGGCAGACTGCCCCTGCTCGGCTCGGTGGAGTACGCCAGGGACGCTCCCCGCTCGCCACGCAGCAACAGCGCGCAGCGACTGAAGGCCCTCGACGGCGCGTTGACGGTGCCGCCCGACCTGGCGTCGGCACTCGCCGCGTCGAACGGTCCGGTGCTGCTGGTCGACGACTTCACGGAGACGGGCTGGACGCTCGCGGTCGCGGCGCGCCTGCTCCGGAAGTCCGGGGCGCGCGGAGTGCTGCCGCTGGTCCTCGCGGTGCAGGGGTGAGCGACGTGCCGCGGACCACTTCTCACCGTACCGAGGTGACCGACATGCCCCGGACCGCTTCTCGCCGTCCGGGGTCAACCGACGTGCCGCCACTACGTCTCGCCTTCCACGGGTGAGCGAAGTGCCGCCGCCGCTTCTCGCCGTCCCGCGAGACCGGCGTGCCGCCGCCCGCTCTCGCCTCCCCCGGGCTGAGCGACGTGTTGCCGCAGGACTCCACGGCTCAGGGAGGACCTCACTGCTCAGGGAGGACCGCGCGGCTACTCACGGTGGCCCGGCGGGCGGCGGCCGGGCACCTCAGGCGTCATCAGCCGAACCTTTGGGTAGGGATATAAGCCACGCACCACCAGATAACAGTCGGCGGTGCCAATTGCTCGTTGCCGCAGCCAAGTTCGACAGGAAGAATTGAGGTCCGCTCCCCGCACGGCTCGTCCGTGATCCGGTTGGGCTCCGCTGCGGTGCGCGCTCCCCCGAATCCGACCTCGCCCGCAGTGTGGGCGCGTAGCCGAAGGGAGGAACGTGACCTTCGGATTCGCCTCGTCTTCGGCGGCCTCGTTGTCGACGTCCACGTCCGCCGCTTCCGCCAGTCGCCTGCTGGAGCCGGCCGAGTGGGCCGCTGCCGGGATCCCTCTGCTGCGCAACCCCCGTGAGGTCGTCAGCGGGCTGCATGCCCGCCATCACCCGAAGCCGCTCACGGCGATCGTGGCGGTTCTCGACCCGGACGAGCGGCTGCGGGCCAGCGCCTCGTTCACACGCCGTCCGGCTGCCGCCGACGGCTGGATGTTCCGCAACGCGCTGCTGGCCCAGTTGCGCCGGGTGATTCCGCACGACCTCCGCCGCCGCACTCCTGTGCGCACGGCCGTCCTGCTCTACTGCCGCGAGGGTGACGCGCGTTGGACCGAGGAGGACGGCGCCTGGATGTGGGGACTGCGCGATGCCTGCACACTGCACGGGCTGCGCTGCGGGGCGTACATCACGCTGACGCATGACGGCTGGCAGGTGCTCGGCGAGGGGCGCGGCGGACGCCGGCCCAACGCGCACTCGGCTCCCGAGCCCTTCGCCACGGCGGAGGCTCCGCCGCTCATACCGCGCACCGGTGGCCCGGTCTCAGAGGTGCTGCGCCGGGCTGCGGCTCGCTGAAGTTCGCCGAGCAGCGCTGCGCCGGCGGTACGACGGTTCATGCCGCCGACCTGGCTGTACGAACGCCACCGAATGCTGCGACAGCCGGGGTGTCCGATCGCCGCGACCGACCGGGCTCGGCTGCACGAGCACCAGAACCAGCCGGGCAGCACAGACGGAACGGACGGCCGGGCTGCCCGAAGCACGTGGCCGGCCGGTAGCCGGTGCCCGGTGTGCGATGCCCGTGCCGGGCCGTCGTCTGTCGCGAGCGGTGCCGAGAACACACGTGGGCGCAGGCGTTGGTCCGGGGGTACGAGATCGGCTCCGGCCAGATCAACTCCGGTAGCAACCCCGGCGCGGTCGCCTCGGCCAGGGCCACGGCACGGCCACGGCCACGGCCACACAGGGAGAGCGCTCCCGCCGGCCCGGCATGCGCCCGCGCTGTCGCGACCCGGTCAGGCGTGCCGGCCCTCCGCGTCCCGCTCTCCAGCGGTCCTTCGGAGAGCCGCCCCGTCAGCGGTGCTGCCGCGGCCCACACGCGAGCATGCCAAAAGCCGCACCGTGCGGACTCCGCCGGAGCGGCCACCTCGGCACCCCGGTGACCCGGGGTGCCGGACACGGCTCAGACGCCGGCGCCCAGCACCGAGTTGATCTGCTGCGGGTCGCCGCAGACGATCAGCAGGGCACCGGCCCGGGAGTGGGCCAGCGGAAGGGCGGTGGCAGCGACGGAGACGGGTCCTCCGTTGACGGCCACGACGACCACCGGGCGGGACACGGCGCGGGAGGCGACGGCGGCATCCGCGTAGAAGACGTCGTCACCGGCGTCGTGCTGCGCCCAGTAGGACGTCTCACCGAAGGACAACTCGTGTTCGGCCCACGGGTGCTGGGCACCAGTGGTGATCACGAGCACGTCGCCGGGGGCGCGGCCCGAGTCCAGGAGCAGGTCCACGGCCTCCTCGGCGGCGTCGAGCGCGCCCTCGGCCGAAGCCGGGATCAGCTGGATCTGCGGGCTCGCCGCGGTGGCGGCGGGAGCGGCCGGGCCGGAAGGGCCAGGCGTGGCCGGAGCCACGTCACGCGGCGTGCGCTGCACCGGCGGCGTGGGCCGCAGAGGGCCGGGACGACCGGGGCGGGACGGAGCCGCGGGACGGGGGCCGGGTACGGGGCGTGGGGTCGGCGCGGTACGGCCGCTGGCCGGAGTGGCGCGGGGACCCTGGGCACTCTCGTGAATCTGAGGCTCCTCGGGAATGAGAGGCATGAGCTGATATTTATCAAACGTTGGTGCGGCGCGGATGGCCGGGTGGCACATCAGTGCGAGCGGAACCGTCAGAAATCGAGAACGAGCTGACCCTCGATTTCCGGAACGCTTCCGTCCGCCCAGCTGCGGACCTTCTTGAGGTGCCGCCACTGAGGCAACGCATCAAGATACGCCCACGACAATCGGTGGTGCGGGGTGGGCCCCCACTCCTCCAGTGCGGCCTTGTGCACGGGCGACGGATACCCGGCGTTGTCCGCGAATCCGAAGTCTGCATGGTCGATACCCAGTTCGGCCATCATTTTGTCGCGCTGGACCTTGGCGATCACCGACGCCGCCGCGACGGCCACACACGATCGATCGCCCTTGATCACCGTGCGTACCTGCCAGGGGTCGCCGAGGTAGTCGTGCTTCCCGTCGAGGATCACGGCGTCGGGGCGGACCGGCAGCGCGTTCAGAGCGCGGACCGCGGCGAGCCGCAGCGCGGCCGTCATCCCCAGGTCGTCGATCTCCTCCGGGGAAGCATGCCCCAGTGCATAGGCCGTCACCCATGACTGCAGGATCAGAGCGAGTTCCGTACGGCGCTTGACCGTCAGCAGCTTGGAGTCGGTCAGCCCCTCGGGCGGGCGGCGGAGTCCGGTGATCGCCGCGCAGACGGTGACGGGCCCGGCCCAGGCGCCGCGCCCCACCTCGTCGACACCGGCAATGACCTTCGCTCCGGTCGTGGCGCGCAGGGAGCGCTCGACGGTGTGAGTAGGTGGTTCGTACGGCATGGCGCCCTTAGCGTACGCCGCCGGGATCGCCTCGCGACACCCCGGTCGTCCGGCCGGCACCGGGAGTGCCGACGCGGCGGGTCAGGTCTCGTAGGGCCGCAGCAGCGGGAGCATCAACTGGTCGATCATCTCTTCGAGATCTCGATCGCTCCATTCGCTCGCGCACATCTTCGATCGGTACATCATCATGGCCGGGACGGCATCGAAGACGTACCCGTTGGCCGCGTCCGGCCGGACCTCTCCTCGCTCTATGCCCCGAGTGATGACCTCCCGAAGCAGCTTGACGGTCGGCTCCACCACGGTCCCGAAGATCACCCCTTCGAAGCGCCCCGCTTGCACGTGATCGCACTCGTGAATCACTGAACGCAGTGCGACTCCGGGCCGCGAGTACATGATCCGCCGTACCTGCCGGCACAGGGTGAGCAGGTCCTCGCGCACGCTCCCGAGATCCGGGGCCTTCTCGACCCGGGGCAGTCCGGACACCAGGGCGTCGGCGACCAGATCCTCCTTGGAGGGCCAGCGGCGGTAGACCGCGGCCTTGCCGGTCTGGGCGCCGGCCGCGACGCCTTCCATGGTCAGGCCCTTCCAGCCGACCGTACTGAGCTGCTCCAGAGCGGCGTCCAGGATCGCGCGTTCCAGCACCGCACCGCGCCGACGAGGGGAAGCCGTCCGGTCAGGGGCGGCCGTCCAGCGCGAGGTAACCATCAGTGTTTCTCCAGCATGCAAGGGAAGCGGGGGTTCCGGGGGAAGTGGCGCCGCGCCGCAGCAACAGGGGGACGCGGAACGTGGCGCACGATTAAGTGAACGCTTGCGTTCACTGTTGGGGACTCACTACCGTGGACGCACAAGTGAACGCGAGCGTTCACTAAAGCCTGTATGGGGGACCCACAGTGACGACCTCTCATCTGCTCAAGGACGATCAGAAACCGGGCGTGGCCCGCCGGGAGGGGCATCCCGGCATCGCACTCACCGTCATCGCGGCTTGCCAACTCATGGTGGTACTCGACGCGACGATTGTGAATATCGCGCTCCCGCACATTCAAGAGGCCCTCAAGTTCAGCACCACCGACCTGACGTGGGTGGTCAGCGCCTACACGCTCACCTTCGGTGGTCTGCTGCTGCTCGGTGCGCGGGCCGGCGACATCCTCGGCCGCCGCCGGGTGTTCATGGCCGGCATCCTGCTGTTCACCTTCGCGTCGCTGCTGGGCGGTCTGGCCCAGGAACCCTGGCAACTGCTGGCCGCGCGGGCTCTGCAAGGCGTGGGGGGCGCGATCGCATCGCCCACCTCGCTGGCGCTGATCACCACGACGTTCCCCGAAGGCCCCGAACGGAACCGGGCCTTCGGAGTCTTCGCCGCCGTCTCCGCGGGCGGTGGCGCCATCGGCCTGCTCGCGGGTGGCATGCTCACCGACTGGCTCGACTGGCGGTGGGTGCTGTTCGTCAACGTGCCCATCGGTGTGCTGATCGCCTCGCTCGCACCGCTGTACATCAACGAGTCCGAGCGGCATCCGGGACGCTTCGACCTCACCGGCGCGCTGACCTCCACGGTCGGCATGGCGTCGCTGGTGTACGGGTTCATACGCGCCGCGGAGGACGGCTGGCGGGACAGCCTCACCCTGGGGTCCTTCGGCGCGGCCGTGGTCCTCCTGTTCGCCTTCGTCTTCACCGAGATGCGGGCGAAGGAGCCGATCACCCCGCTCAGGATGTTCGCCGACCGGAACCGCTGGGGCACGTACGTGATCATGCTGTGCCTGGCCGCGGCGATGTTCGGCATGTTCTTCTACATCGTGCTGTTCGTGCAGAACGTGCTCGGCTACAGCGCCATCAAGGCCGGTCTCGCCTTCCTCCCCGTGACCGCCGCGATCGCGGTGGGGGCGGGCCTGTCCCAGCGCCTCCTGCCGGTACTGGGCCCCAAGCCGTTCATGATGGGCGGTTCCGCGCTGGTGGTCATCGGGCTGGTCTGGCAGACCTTCATCCGGCCCGACAGCACCTACGTGGGCGGGGTGCTGGGCCCCATGCTGGTGTTCGGCTTCGGCATGGGCCTGAACTTCGTGACGGCCACCGTCACCGCCGTGTCGGGTGTGGCCCCGCACGAAGCGGGAGCGGCTTCCGGGCTCCTCAACGCGATGCAGCAGGTCGGCGGTTCGCTCGGGCTGTCCATCCTGACGACCGTCTTCGGATCCGCCAGCACGGACGAGGCGAAGAAGCAGTTGCCGAAGTTCCTCGCCGACGCCTCGCCGGAGCAGAAGGCGCAGTTCGCCAAGACGCACCGTCTGCCCGCGCCCTGGGGCCACGACGTGCTCGCCCACGGCATCTCCACGGCCTTCATACCGGCCGCGGCGATGGCCGCGCTCGCCTTCCTCACCGCTTGGCTGGTGCTCAGGGTCCGCAAGGGCGACCTCGACTCCCTCGCGGGCACGGCGGGGCCGCACCTCGGCTGATCCGGGCCGGGCCGCGCGATGCCGCGGCCGACCGGATCGTCGCCTGGGGACCGACGGCGCACGCGAAGATCCGGTCGGCCGCACCACGGCCACCAGTGCCCCGGACAAGGCGAGGAACAGGAAGAACAGAGCCGGAACCAGCTTCAACACAGGCGCCGGCGGGGCGAACGCCATCTCCCACCCCTCCGTCCCTCTTCGTCATGGTCACGGCTCCGCCCGCCCACCCGACCACGAACGAGATGGACGGCGGATACCGGAAGAACGGGCGGCGGTCACGCAGAGTTCCCGATAGGCACGCAGAGTTTCTGATCGTCGACGTGAAGCCGGCGAAGGCCGCCAGGCGGAAGGCGTCGGACGGAGGCCGTCAGCTCCCCGCGGGCACCCAGTCCGGCAGTGCCTCGGTGTGCCGCACCCACTCCGCGGGCGGCGCCCCTGCCTCGGCCGCGGCCAGCACGCCTCCCACGATCGCGCAGGTCGTGTCGACGTCCCCACCGACCTGGGCGGTGGTCCAGAACGCCGATGTGTAGTCGCCGAGGCAACGCGCGGCGGACCAGAGGGCGAAGGGAACGGTGTCATGGGCCGTCGTACGGCGCCCGCAGCCCAGGACCGCGGCGACGGTGGCGGCGTCGCCGTAGTCGAGCATGTCGCGGGCGCGGCGCAGACCCTGGCCGACCGCGCTCTTCGGGACGAGCGCGATGACGCCGTCGAGCAGTGCCTCCGGGGCGGGCGGACCGTCGGGCGAGCCCACCATGGCTGCCGCCGCGGCCACGGCCATGGCCCCGACCACGGCCTCCCGGTGCTGGTGCGTGGTGTAGGCCGAGATCTCCGCCTGATGGGTCGCCTGCTCGGGGTCGTCCGCGTACCAGGCGCCCAGAGGCGCGATCCGCATCGCCGCGCCGTTGCCCCAGGACCCCTGGCCGTTGAAGAGCCCGGCGGCCAGCCGGCGCCAGTCCTCGCCTTCCCGGACGAGGCGCAGCAGCCGGTTGACGGCGGGGCCGTAGCCCCGGTCGAAGTCGTGGTGCTCGGCGAAGGAGCGGGCGAGCGCGTCCTGGTCGATGCGGTGATGGGTGGCGAGAACGGCGACCACGGAGCAGGCCATCTCGGTGTCGTCCGTCCACTGCCAGGGGCCTGCGGGCAGCTCGCGGCGCTTCAGCAGGGGGTGGTTCGCGGGAACGAAGAACTGGGAGCCCAGCGCGTCCCCCACGGCCAGTCCCCGCAGGCTCGCCAGGGCACGTTCCAGGCGTACGAGGGAAGAGGAGTCAGCGGTCATCGCCTTGCCACTCTATCCGTTCGCCCAGTACCGCACCGGTTCCCGCCAGCGCCCGAAGGGCCGGTCGAGTGCGTATTTGCCGTCCTCTCCCAGGACGAGCATCCGGATCTCGGCGTTCCCGGGGTTGGACAGTGACTCGAATTCGGCGACCGTCCAGTGGAACCAGCGCATGCAGAACAGCCGCATCGCCAGCCCGTGGGTCACCAGAAGGACGTTCGGCGGGTGATCGGGGGCCTCGAAGCTGCGGAACAAGCTCTCCAGGAAGCCGCCGACCCGGTCGTACACGTCGGCGCCGGACTCGCCCTGCGGGAACCGGAAGAAGAAGTGGCCGTACGCGTCCCGGTAGGCCTTCTGCAAGCGCACGTCGTCGCGGTCCTGCCAGTTGCCCCAGTCCTGCTCGCGCAGTCTGGGCTCCTCCCGGACCCGTATGAGATCGGGGTCGAGGTGGAAGGCGCGGAGCGTCTCGTGGGTGCGGCGGTAGGGGGAGACGTACACGCTCACGCGTTCCCGGCCGAAGACCTCGCGGAGCCGCTTGCCGGTCTCCTCGGCCTGCCGCCAGCCGCGCTCGGTCAGCGCGAGAGCGTGGTCGGGCTCGCGCTCGTACACGGAGTCGTCGGCGTTGCCCGTGGACTCGCCGTGCCGGACAAGGACGATACGCCGTGGTCGTGCCATGCCGAAACCCTAGTTCGAACCACGGAGAGTCGAGCACTCATGGGGTCCTCTACGGCGTAGGTCACATGCCGGCCGTGTCCGGGGCCGCTTCCGCACGAGCCGCACCGGGGCGGTTTCGGGCGGTGCGACGGTTCGTCGGACCACTGCGTCAGACCGTCCAGGACGGCTCCAGGTCCACGATGTCACCGGAGAGCGCCGCGATGTCCGCCTCGGTCTGGGCACGCAGGGCGAGGCGCTCCACACGCTCCGTGCGGTACTTTCCGTGCTCGGCCGCCGACCGCCACATCGAAAGGATCAGGAACTCCTGCTCCGGAGCCTCCGCGAACATGCCGCGGATCATGCCGGGCGAACCCGCCATCGCGGGATTCCAGACCTTCTCCTGCATGAGCGTGAAGTGCTCCACGCGCTCCTCATGGATACGGCACAGGGCCACGCGGATCAGATCGGCGTCGGTGAACCGCGGCTCGAATCCCGTCTTCACGTCGAAGCGGTACTCGAACAACTTGACCTGGGCGTCCTTGAACGTGCCGGACTGGGCGGCGGCCAGGCGGTCGTGGGAACGGGCCATGAAGGAGTCGTAGAAGGCACGGCTCTCCCAGAAGGTGAAGATGTGCGCCACCCCCGCCCGCTGCCGGCTCCAGCCCCCGCCCTGTCCCCGAAAACCCGGCTCCCCCGGAAGCCCCGCCCATTTTCGCTGTCCCCGCTCGAACCCCCGGCGGTCCACCACGGTGCAGCGAATCCACTTGACCAGCACGGCGCCATCGTAAGGCCATGGGGCGTGGCGTCGGTCACGCTCCGGCGGAGATCGCCCGCGCACACGCCCCCGCGCGCGTGGGACGATGGGCGGCAAGGGACCCCGACCGACGGGAAGTTGGGGTCGAGCGAGCCACAGGGGGAAGGGAAGGCCTGGTGACCGGCTTCAGCAAGGGAATCCGCAAGGTCGAGGTCGCGCTCAAGTGGGACCCCAGTCCGGCGGGTCGGCCGTCGACGGATCTCGACATCGTCGCCGCGACGTTCCTGTCGGGCGACCCGTACGGGGATCCGGCCTATCTGGTGCACTTCGACAGCCGCTCGCCGGACGGCACGATCCTCCTCAACCGGGACAGCACGGACGGCAAGGGCTTCGGCTGGGACGAGGTGATGACGCTCGAACTGGACCGCCTCAGCGACCGCTACGCGCGCGTGGTGGTGGGTGTCGTCATCCAACAGCGGTCCGGGCACAAGACGTTCGCCCACGTGCTGAATCCCGCCGTACGCATCCGTGAGGGGTACACCGTGCTCGCCGAGGACGGCTTCGCGTCGGTCCTCGGGTCGACGGCCGCCACGATCGCCGAGTTCGTCCGGGACGACTCGGACGAGTGGACGTTCCGTCCCGGCGTGCGTGGCTTCGACGAGGACCCGGCCACCTTCACCCGGGTGATGGGCAGGGCCCACCCGTCCTGAGCGTCCCGGGACCCGTACGGGTGAGGGGCGCCGGCCCTAGGCCGGCGCCCCTTACTTCAGGAACGGCGTGTCATCAGCTGCAACCGCTGGTCGAGCCGCAGCCCTCGCAGATGTAGCAGGAACCGGCCCGCTGCATCTTCGTACCGCAGGAGAAGCACAGCGGGGCGTCCGCCTGGATGCCCAGCTGCATCTCCACCAGCTCCGCGCTGGTGTGCGCCTGCCGCGGCGCGGGCTTGGCCGCCTCGGCCTCGGCCTTCGGCGTGGCGACCGCCTTCAGCTCCTGAGCGCGGGGGGCGGACTGGGCCAGGCCCTCGACGTCGACCTCGTCCTCGGCCGGCTCGTAGGAGCCGGTCTCCAGGTGCCGCTGACGCTCCTCGGCGGAGTGGATGCCGAGCGCGGAGCGGGTCTCGAACGGCAGGAAGTCCAGCGCCAGACGGCGGAAGATGTAGTCGACGATCGACTGCGCCATCCGGACGTCCGGGTCGTCCGTCATGCCGGCCGGCTCGAAGCGCATGTTGGTGAACTTCGAGACGTACGTCTCCAGCGGCACGCCGTACTGCAGACCGACCGAGACGGCGATGGAGAACGCGTCCATCATGCCCGCGAGGGTGGAGCCCTGCTTGGACATCTTCAGGAAGACCTCGCCGAGACCGTCGTCGGGGTAGGAGTTGGCCGTCATGTAGCCCTCGGCGCCGCCGACGGTGAAGGACGTGGTGATGCCGGGACGTCCCTTCGGGAGGCGCTTGCGGACCGGGCGGTACTCGACCACCTTCTCGACCGCGGCCCGGATCGTCTCCTCGGCCTTCTCGGTGACCTCGGCCTTCTCCTTCTCCTTGGTCTTCGCGGAGAGCGGCTGGCCGACCTTGCAGTTGTCGCGGTAGATCGCGAGCGCCTTGACGCCCAGCTTCCATGCCTCGAAGTAGATCTCCTCGACCTCCTCGACGGTCGCCGTCTCCGGCATGTTGACCGTCTTGGAGATGGCGCCGGAGATCCACGGCTGGATCGCGGCCATCATGCGGACATGACCCATCGGGGAGATGGCGCGCTCGCCCATGGCGCAGTCGAACACCTCGTAGTGCTCGTGCTTGAGGCCGGGGGCGTCGATCACGTTGCCGTGCTCGGCGATGTGGGCGACGATCGCCTCGATCTGCTCCTCCTGGTAGCCCAGGCGGCGCAGGGCCTGCGGGACGGTGCCGTTGACGATCTGCATCGAGCCGCCGCCGACCAGCTTCTTGAACTTCACCAGCGCCAGGTCGGGCTCGACACCGGTGGTGTCGCAGGACATCGCGAGGCCGATGGTGCCGGTCGGCGCGAGGACGGACGCCTGGGAGTTACGGAAACCGTTCTTCTCACCGAGACGCAGGACGTCCTGCCAGGCCTCCGTGGCGGCGGCCCACACCGGGGTGTCCAGGTCGTCCATGCGGACGGCGATGCCGTTGGCGTCGGCGTGCTGCTTCATGACGCGGTTGTGGGCGTCGGCGTTGCGGGCGTAGCCGTCGTAGGTGCCGACGACCGCGGCCAGCTCGGCGGAGCGGCGGTAGGCCGTACCCGTCATCAGGGAGGTGATGGCGCCGGCCAGGGCGCGGCCGCCGTCGGAGTCGTAGGCGTGGCCGGTGGCCATCAGCAGGGCGCCGAGGTTGGCGTAGCCGATGCCGAGCTGGCGGAACGCGCGCGTGTTCTCGCCGATCTTCTGGGTCGGGAAGTCCGCGAAGCAGATCGAGATGTCCATCGCGGTGATGACCAGCTCGACGACCTTCTGGAAGCGCTCGGCCTCGAAGGACTGGCTGCCCTTGCCGTCGTCCTTCAGGAACTTCATCAGGTTCAGCGAGGCCAGGTTGCAGGACGTGTTGTCCAGGTGCATGTACTCGCTGCACGGGTTCGACGCGGTGATCCGGCCGGACTCGGGGCAGGTGTGCCAGTTGTTGATGGTGTCGTCGTACTGGATGCCCGGGTCGGCGCAGGCCCAGGCGGCCTCGGCGATCTTGCGGAACAGGGCCTTGGCCTCGACCTCTTCGATGACCTCACCGGTCATGCGGGCACGCAGGCCGAACTTGCCGCCGTTCTCGACCGCCGTCATGAACTCGTCGTTCACGCGGACCGAGTTGTTGGCGTTCTGGTACTGGACGGACGTGATGTCGTCGCCGCCCAGGTCCATGTCGAAGCCCGCGTCGCGCAGGACGCGGATCTTCTCCTCTTCCTTGACCTTGGTCTCGATGAAGTCCTCGATGTCGGGGTGATCGACGTCGAGCACGACCATCTTGGCGGCGCGGCGGGTGGCGCCACCCGACTTGATGGTGCCGGCGGAGGCGTCGGCGCCGCGCATGAAGGAGACCGGGCCGGAGGCGTTGCCGCCGGAGGAGAGCAGCTCCTTGGAGGAGCGGATGCGGGAGAGGTTCAGGCCGGCGCCGGAGCCGCCCTTGAAGATCATGCCCTCTTCCTTGTACCAGTCGAGGATCGACTCCATGGAGTCGTCGACGGACAGGATGAAGCAGGCGGAGACCTGCTGGGGCTGCGGGGTGCCCACGTTGAACCAGACGGGGCTGTTGAAGCTGAAGATCTGGTGCAGGAGGGCGTACGCCAGCTCGTGCTCGAAGATCTCGGCGTCGGCGGGCGAGGCGAAGTACTTGTAGTCCTCACCGGCCTTCCGGTACGTCTTCACGATGCGGTCGATCAGCTGCTTGAGGCTGGTCTCGCGCTGCGGGGTGCCGACCGCGCCCCGGAAGTACTTGCTGGTGACGATGTTGACCGCGTTCACCGACCAGAAGTCGGGGAACTCGACGCCACGCTGCTCGAAGTTGACCGAGCCGTCGCGCCAGTTGGTCATGACGACGTCACGGCGCTCCCACGACACCTCGTCGTACGGGTGCACTCCGGGGGTGGTGTGGATGCGCTCGATACGCAGTCCCTTGGTGGCCTTGGCGCCCTTCGCTCGGGAACCTCGTGCCGGACCGCTCGCCGTCTCTGTCATGCCGCCTCCCTGTACGGGCAAAAACGCCCTGAAGTACCCATTTGTTCCTATGGGCACGTGTTTCTGTCATGTGCTGCGGGCACCCTCAGCTGCCACCCGCAACAGGTCTTCGTTCGCCGCCTCCCGGCCGGAACCCGGTTCTCCTCCCGGTTTCCGGCCCTCCGGTCAGTCGGCGGCGCGGGCGGGCACGGGGACCTGAGTGGTCCCGCCGGGCCCGCGACCGTCTTCCTGGCTCCCCGTTACCGCGTCTTCCCCGTTCGCGGCGGGGCCTCCCGTCGTCTCCCTCAGCTCCGCGATGGCGGCCTCGAAGTCGTCGAGCGAGTCGAACGCCCGGTAGACGGAGGCGAACCGCAGGTAGGCGACGAGGTCGAGCTCCTGCAACGGACCGAGTATGGCCAGACCCACGTCGTGGGTGGTCAGCTCGGCGCTTCCGGTCGCACGCACCGCCTCCTCGACCCGCTGGCCGAGCTGGGCGAGCGCGTCCTCGGTGACAGGCCGTCCCTGGCACGCCTTGCGCACACCGTTGATGATCTTGGTGCGGCTGAAGGGCTCGGTGACCCCGGACCGCTTGACCACCATGAGCGAGCACGTCTCCACGGTCGTGAAACGACGGGAGCAGTCAGGGCACTGGCGGCGCCTGCGGATGGACGTGCCGTCGTCGGTCGTACGGCTGTCGACCACACGGCTGTCGGGATGCCTGCAGAAGGGGCAGTGCATGTTCTCCAACCCTCCTCACAGCAGACTCGTCAGCCTCGCCGGACCCACAGGCCCCGCGAAGCAGCCCTAAGCATAGGCGATGGCCGAGGCGTCTCAGACCCGGGGGACCACAACTTCTGGGCTGCGGTAGCCATCCAACCACTAGATGTGGGGATTGGCTCATACAGCGAGGCAGCTACGCGTGTCGCGCCGGAAGGGCGGCCCCGAGCGCCGCAGGCGACCGGCGAGGACACGCGGGCGCCGGGCAGTGCCGCCGCGACGCCTTGCGGGGATACCGTGGGCGGCACAAGGAGGAAGCGTGGCACTCCCGCGCAGAAAGGACCCCGGATCCCGGACTGCGGGATTCCGGATGGCAGACTGGGGCACGGCCCACGAGGCCTGCGCATCCCGGCGGTGAAGAGTACAACAATGGGCGCTTTTGTCCGCCAAGTGTCGCGTTAGCAATACACCCAGACACACGATCGCGTCAGGCGAAACGCACTTTTTCACTCGAACGTGTGTTTGGCGCAACCTTTCGAAAGCAACTACCGTTGTCCAGCAGGGAGACCATCGAGAGGGGCCGACGTGACCACCACCGCAGACAGTGCCACCATCACCGCCCAGGACCGCTCCTTGGGCCGAGTCGAGCCGGTACACGCGATGAACGAAGCCACGAATCCCGAGGGACACAAGCGCTCCCTGCCGGGCCGACCTCCAGGCATCCGGGCGGACAGCTCCGGCCTCACCGACCGGCAGCGCCGGGTGATCGAGGTCATCAGGGACTCCGTACAGCGGCGCGGTTACCCGCCGTCGATGCGGGAGATCGGCCAGGCCGTCGGCCTCTCCAGCACGTCCTCGGTCGCCCATCAGCTGATGGCGCTGGAGCGCAAGGGCTTCCTGCGCCGCGACCCGCACCGCCCGCGCGCGTACGAGGTGCGCGGATCCGACCAGGCCGTCACCGTGCAGCCCACGGACACCGCAGGCAAGCCCGCCGCGTCGTACGTCCCGCTGGTCGGCCGCATCGCCGCCGGTGGCCCGATCCTGGCGGAGGAGTCCGTCGAGGACGTCTTCCCCCTCCCCCGCCAGCTCGTCGGCGACGGCGAACTGTTCGTCCTCAAGGTCGTCGGCGACTCGATGATCGAGGCGGCGATCTGCGACGGTGACTGGGTCACCGTCCGCCGCCAGCCGGTCGCCGAGAACGGCGACATCGTCGCCGCCATGCTCGACGGCGAAGCCACCGTCAAGCGCTTCAAGCGCGAGGACGGCCACGTATGGCTCCTCCCGCACAACGCGGCCTACGAGCCGATCCCCGGCGACGACGCGACCATCCTCGGCAAGGTCGTCGCCGTACTGCGCCGCGTGTGACAGCCGCGGCGGGCGGGCCGGTCGGCTCGCTCCCTGACCGGGCCCCGGAACCCCTGCGCCGGTTCCGGGGCCCTGCGTATGTCCGGAGCCGTGCCTGCGTATGTTCGGGGCCATGCGTCCGTCCGTCCGCGGCCCTGCGTGTACCGGCAGCCTTGTGGGTTCACGGGCGGCCATGGGGCCGGACCGCATCGGGTAGTCCGGCCGGCGTCGGGCGGACTACCCCGCGATCACTTGGCCGTCGCCGGCTGCGCCTCGGTCTGCTTCGCCACCGCGTCGATCGCCGCGAGCGACTTGCGGACCTGGTTACGGTCCGTGGTGTACCAGAAGTCCGGCAGTGACGCCTTCAAGTAACCGCCGTAGCGCGCGGTGGCCAGCCGCTGGTCCAGTACGGCGACCACGCCCCGGTCGCCGGACGCCCGGACGAGACGCCCCGCGCCCTGTGCCATGAGCAGGGCCGCGTGGGTCGCGGCCACCGCCATGAAACCGTTGCCTCCCGCCTCTTCCACCGCCTTCTGGCGGGCGCTCATCAGCGGATCGTCGGGTCGCGGGAACGGGATCTTGTCCATGACGACCAGCTGGCAGCTGGGGCCCGGGACGTCGACGCCCTGCCACAGCGACAGCGTGCCGAAGAGACACGTCTTCGGGTCGGCCGCGAAGTTCTTGATCAGTTCGCCGAGCGTCTCCTCGCCCTGGAGCAGGATGGGGAACTCGGGGATCCGGGAACGCAGCTCCTCCGCGGCGAGCTGAGCGGCCCGCATGGACGAGAACAGGCCGAGGGTGCGCCCGCCGGCCGCCTGGATCAGCTCGGTCAGCTCGTCCAGCATGTCGGAGCGCTCGCCGTCACGCGCGGGGCGTGCCAGATGCTTGGCGACGTACAGGATGCCCTGCTTGCGGTAGTCGAAGGGCGAGCCGACGTCGACGCCCTTCCACTTCGGCAGGTCCTCGCCCTCCGTGCCCTCCGGGCCGAGCCCCAGGGAGGCGCCGACGCCGTTGAAGTCGCCGCCCAGCTTGAGCGTCGCCGAGGTGAGGACCACGGCCCGGTCGGCGAACAGCTTCTCCCTGAGCAGACCGGAGACCGACATCGGAGCGACACGGAGGGACGCGCCGAAGCGGTCGTGCCGCTCGTACCAGACGACGTCCCACTCCGAGCCGTTCACGACCCGCTCCGCCACGTCGTGCACCGTCTCCACCGAGGCCAGCGCCTGCTTGCGGACCGCGTCCTCGTCCTGGACGGACTTGTCGCGCGTGGCGCCGATCGCGGAGATTACCGTGCGGGCGGCGTCCCGCAGCGCCATCAGGGCATAGCCGAGGTCTTCCGGGATCTCCTCCAGGCGGCCCGGCAGTGCGAGTTCCATGAGCCGCTCGAAGCCCTCGGCGGCGGTCTGGAGCTGATCGGCGGCCTTCTCGTTGACCAGCTTGGCGGCACGGCGCACCGCGCGGTTGACCTGACCGGGCGTGAGCTCGCCGGTGGCGACGCCCGTGACACGGGAGACGAGTTCATGCGCCTCGTCGACGATCAGCACCTCGTGCTGGGGCAGCACCGGGGCACCCTCGATGGCGTCGATGGCCAGCAGCGCGTGATTCGTGACCACGACCTCGGCGAGCTTGGCCCGCTCACGGGCCATCTCCGCGAAGCACTCCGCGCCGTACGCGCACTTCGACGCGCCCAGGCACTCCCGCGACGACACGGAGACCTGAGCCCAGGCACGGTCCGAGACGCCCGGGGTGAGATCGTCCCGGTCGCCGCTCTCCGTCTCGTCGGCCCAGTCCCGCAGCCGCAGCAGGTCCTGGCCCAGCTTGCTGGTGGGCGCCGCGGCCTCGAACTGGTCGAAGAGCCCCTCCTCCTCGTCCTGCGGCATGCCCTCGTGCAAGCGGTGCAGGCACAGGTAGTTCGACCTGCCCTTGAGCATCGCGAACTCCGGGCGGCGGCGCAGCAGCGGGTGCAGGGCGTCGACCGTGCGCGGAAGGTCCCGCTCGACGAGCTGGCGCTGCAAGGCGAGCGTGGCCGTCGCGACGACCACGCGTTCTCCGTGCGCGAGCGCGGGCACGAGATAGCCCAGCGACTTTCCGGTGCCGGTGCCGGCCTGGACCAGCAGGTGGGATCCGTCGTCGATCGCCTCGGCGACCGCTTCGGCCATGGTCACCTGGCCGGGGCGCTCCGTGCCGCCGACGGCGGCGACGGCGGCATGCAGGAGTTCGGGGAGGGAGGGCTTCGTCATAGCCTGACCACCCTACGACCCTGCACTGACAAACGGGGGGTCGTTACGGGGGCGGGGGGAGGGCTCACGAGCGGGGCTCCTGGGTGACGGGGGGCAGGGGTGGGGTGGGGGTGGGGTGGGGCCGGGCCCGGGGATTCCGTGTCGGGCCGGGGCGGACGGGAGCTGGTGGTCGGTACCGGGGCGCACCCGCCCCGGCTCGGAGGCGCGGTCGCCCTGGCTCGAAGGCACGGTCGCCCTGGCTCAGAGGCGCCGTCGCCCCGAAATTTTCTCTTCGACGCGGGAACACCACGGATCCGCCATTCGTATCCATATGTGAGCGCACGGTCACGCGGCGCTACAGAACATCGCGCAGGACTCGGTCGCGGATCACGAGGGCGGCCCGCTTGTCGGGCAGATCGACCTCCGCCGCGAACCGGAAGCCCGCGCTCAGGAACGCGGCGATGGAGGGGGTGTTGCGAAGATCGGGTTCCGCCACGACACGTGCGCACGTGGGACGCCGGTCGAGGATCAGGTCGGCCACGGCTCGGAGCAGGACGGATCCCAGCCCTCGCCCCCGGTCGGCGGCGTCACCGACGAGGAGGTGGACCCCGGTGTCGTGCGGGCGCACCGGGTAGTGACGGGCCAGCGGATCCAGGTCCGCACGGTAGATCTCCCAGTAGCTCATGGGGGTGCCGTCGAGTACGCCGAGGCACGGCGCGCTGCGCCCGTCGCCCTGGAGTTGCGCCCGCAGGTGGTCCTCCGTCCGGTTCCGGGGCCCGGCCAGCTCCCAGAACTCGGCGACGGCGGGGTCGTTCATCCAGCGGTGGACGAGCGGGAGGTCCTGATCAAGGCGTAGGGGCATCAGTCGGAAGGAGCCGACCGGGGTCACGACCGGTCCCCACGTGGCGAGTCGGCCGAGGAGGCCGGTCGTCGCCCCGGCGCGGAGGCCGACGAACTCCGCGGGCAGGCACAGCTCCAGCGTGTCCTCGCCGTCCGGGTCGTCGTCCTCGACGGTGAAACGTCCGAAGGGAGAGTTCCGGGGCCCCGCGGTGACCGCGCGGGGGGTGGCGTTGTCCGGTTGGGCGGGGACGGGGCCGGTTCCGGCGCTCGCGTCGGTGGGAGGCACGGTGCGCTCCTCTCAGGAGACGTGGGGGGTCATGTTCCCCGGACGGGAGACGGTGTGCGGTTCGCCGGGGGCGGTCCGCTCAGGTGGTGCGCAGAGGTGCGTCGCTCATGAATGAAGGGGGTTGGCGATGGTGACGTAGACGGACTGGGTGTCGACCGGGCCGACGAGTTCGTCGAGACCGTGCAGCCGGGTCAGCAGGTTGGCCTTGCAGCGCAGGACGGGTGAGTCGAGGAGGCGGCCGGGCAGGGAGGTGCGCAGCGGGGCGGTCCCCGAGGCGAGGCAGGTGAGGAAGCGGCGGAAGGCCGCGAGCAGCAGCCGCTCGTCGGCGAGGTGCTGGGAGCCGAAGGCACCGATCAGGCCGAGCACGTTGTTGACGGCGAGGTAGTAGGCGAAGCGCTCGTCGGCGACCTCGTCGGTGACGAAGGTGTCGCTGTGCTCGCCGATGCCGGGCATCCGGGTGGTCAGTTCGGCTCGCCGCGACTCGCGGAAGTAGTACCCCTGGTTGTCTCGGTAACGGCCGCCGACGGGCCAGCCCTCGCCGTCCAGCAGGACCAGCGTGTTCTGCTGGTGTGCTTCGAGGGCGATGCCGACCTCGCCGTCCAGCCAGAGGACGGGCCGCACGACCTGCTCCAGGTAGCGCAGGAACCACTCGACGGCGACGGCGCCGACGGGTCGGCCGGTGCGTGCGGCGAGGCGGGCGACGAGTTGGGCCAGCCGGGACCGCATCGGCCGAGTGGGGTGGAGCGGCGCGTTGCCGGCGGGCGGCTCGGGGAACGGGCGCGGGGCGACGAGCCCGGCGACGCAGCCGACGTCGTCGGCCGGGGTGAACGGATTGTGCCGGATCACCACGTCGAGTCCCGGCAGGGGCAGGCCGTCCGGACCGTCGACGGCGAGCCAGGCCGGGTCGCGCACGATGTCGAAGCC
The DNA here is from genome assembly GCF_014650115.1 of Streptomyces olivaceoviridis. Taxonomy (GTDB): domain Bacteria; phylum Actinomycetota; class Actinomycetes; order Streptomycetales; family Streptomycetaceae; genus Streptomyces; species Streptomyces olivaceoviridis. Next base: position 551,519 of record NZ_BMUI01000002.1, read on the forward strand.
GGGGTGTGCGGTGTGCCACTCGCGGGCGAGGCCGGTGCGCAGGAGCCGGTGCACCTCGACTCCGCGGTGGAGTTCCTTGCGGAGGTTCTCCCGGCGGGAGTTGGTGATGCGCAGGGCCAGCGAGAGCTTGAGCATCGCGGGGGCACCGGATCGGTGCACGGTGCGTACGGAGGAGGTGGGGTACCAGGGAGCACCCAGGGGACCGAGGTCGCGGAGGAGCCCGGAGTCGAGCAGCGCGGCGACGGGCGCGCGGTGCCGGACCTCGCGGGCCTGCCAGGGGTGCAGTGGCAGGGCGGTGTAACCGTCGGGCAGCGGCAGTCCGGTGCCGGCGAGGCGGCGGACGAGGTGCCCGGCGGGCAGGGGACGGCCGCGCTCGGTCCAGGCGGAGTCGGTCGCGAGGAGAGAGGGGGCGACGGCCAGCCAGTGCAGGGGGAAGGAGCCGCGCGACTCCGGTGAGTACCGCTCGGCTTCCGCCTCGGTCAGGCCTTCCCTGCTCTTCGGGGTCGGATGCAGCGGGTGCCCGAGCAGGAGGGCCTGTTCGGCGCTGAGGAAGCGGTCGGGGGTGTCGGCGGGGGGTTCCCGCCGGTGCCGGATGAAGGTGGCGGTACGGCGGACGGAGTCGGCGACTCTGGCCACGAGATCGGGGCCGTCGGCTCGATCACCGACGCCCGTGTCAGGAGGGGAGCCGGTGCCGTTGGGGTTGGTGCCGTTGGGGTTGGTGCCGTTGGGGTTGGTGCCGTCATCAGAACCCGGGAAGGTGCGAGGTGAGGGGGCGGTGGTGTCGGTCGGCTCGGTGGCCGGTTCCCTCGCGAGGAGGGCCGCGAGAGTGACGGCGTCGATGGGTGGCGCCGTGTCGGGCGCGTCGGCCAGGCGCGGGGGGCCGAAGCGGTGCCAGCCCGTCGGGGACCAGTGGCGGACCGGCGCGATCAGGGTGGTGCCGCTGGCCGGCAGTGGGATGCGGAGGCTGCCGGTCGTGGGAGCGGTGAGGCCGGTCTCGCGGGCCCAGCACCGCAGGAGGTTCTCGACGACGGCGGCCTGGGCCGCGGCGCGGGGATCGGGGTCCTCCAGCGGATCGGGGTCCTCCAGCGGATCGGCGACGGAAGCTGTCCACCGGACGGGATCCGTCTCCTCCCGCTTCCTCTGCCGCGGGACCGACTCGGTGAGCGGTGCTGCGGAGGACGGGGCGCCGGAGCCTCCCTGGTCGTCGGGGGCGGGGGTGGCGTTCATGACGCTCCTCTGGGGGCTGGAGTGAGGTGGTGCGGGCCCGTTCCGTCGTCCGCTGGGGCGCCGTTCCCTCGGGGTCGGCGGTCGGTGGGGCGGGATGACATGAGGTCGCGGTCGGCGGTGGACGTCGGCCTGGACACCCGGAAAGGGGGGTGAACGGGTATGGGAAGCGGTGCGCGCCCAGAGGTCGGCGCCGGGGGCCGGGACCGGCGCGGGTGGTGTTCAGCCCGCGCGCTGGGCCGAGCGGGGCTGGCGTTGCTGGTGTGGACCATGGGATTCCTGGTGGCGGACGGCCGCGGCCACTGCGTCGGTCAGCCGGTCGAGTACGGCCGTCGCCTGTTCGTCGCTGATCGTGAGGGGCGGAAGCAGCCTCACCACGGACGCGTGCCGGCCGCCGAGTTCGACGATCAGTCCGCGTTGGAGGCACTCCCGCTGCACGGCGGCGGCGAGTTCGGGGGCTGCCGGATACGGGGTGCGGGTGGGCTCCGGCGGGGCCACCGTGCCGCTGAGGTCACCCAGGCCACCGGCACCGACGTCAGCGACGACAGCGGCGTCACCGATGTCACCGGCGTCACCGGCAAGGGGCGCCGGGCGAGAAGCGGTGTGGTCGGCGTCCGGGTTCACCAGCTCGACCCCGATCATGAGTCCGCGCCCTCGGACGTCTCCCACGCTGGGGAACGCGTGGGTGAGTTCGGCGAGTCGGGTCAGCACGCGGGTGCCGAGGGCGGCGGCGCGTTCGGCGAGGGCGTTCTCGCGGACGTAGGCGAGGGTGGCGGTGCCCGCGGCCATGGCGAGCTGGTTGCCGCGGAAGGTACCGGCGTGGGCTCCGGGCTGCCAGACGTCCAGGTCGTCGCGGTAGACGATCACGGCGAGCGGGAGGCTGCCGCCGATGGCCTTGGACAGGACCATGACGTCGGGGGTGACGCCGCTGTGGTCGACGGCCCAGAAGGCCCCCGTGCGGCCGACTCCGGTCTGGATCTCGTCGGCGATCAGCGGGATGGACCGGTCCGCCGTGAGCCGGCGCATGCGGCGCAGCCAGTCGTCCGGGGCGGGGATCACTCCGCCTTCGCCCTGGATCGGTTCGAGGATCATCCCGGCCGACAGCGGGACGCCGGATTTGGGGTCGCCGAGGAGGGACTCGGTCCAGCGGGCGGCGAGTTCGGCGCCGTGCGGGCCGCCGACACCGAAGGGGCAGCGGTAGTCCTGCGGATAGGGCAGGCGGGCGACCTGGACGTCGGGGGCGCCGCCGGAGGCGGCCAGGGCGCCGGCGGTCATGCCGTGGTAGGCGCCGGTGAAGGCGAGGATGCCGGTGCGGCCGGTCGCGGTCCTGACCAGTTTGAGGGCGGCCTCGACGGCGTCGGTGCCGGCCGGTCCGCAGAACTGGACGCGGGACCGGTCGGCCAGGCCGGGTGGGAGTGTGCGGAACAGCTCGGTGACGAAGGCGTCCTTGACCGGGGTCGCCAGGTCGAGGACGGAGAGGGGGGCGCCGGAGTCGAGGACCCGGCGGATGGCTTCCAGCACGACCGGGTGGTTGTGGCCGAGGGCGAGGGTGCCGGCTCCGGAGAGGCAGTCCAGGTAACGGCGGCCGTCGGCGCCCTCGATGGTGAGTCCTCGCGCCCGGACGGGCACGATGGGCAGGGCCCGGGCATAGGTGCGTGCCGAGGACTCACGCGCCGACTGGCGTCTGAGGATCCCCTCGTGCACGGCCCTCGCTTCTCCGGACGTGCCTCCGGCCATCGACTCCGTAACAGCCACGGCGCGCTGTCCTCCCCGCTGCTCAAAGGCGAGTTGATCCTCGGGGACCGGACACTGGCAGCAGGCCCCACCGGCTACAACAGCGGACCGTTCGGGCGGTTACGGGCTCGCCCGGAGATCCTTGGCCGGACGCCGCGCGGACGAGCCCCTCCCGGCACCCCCACCGGACAGCGCTTCCGCCCGCGCCGCCCCAGTGGGACACGGACCAGCCGTGGACGGGCCGGGGCCGGGCGCCCGGTGACAGGTCATCGGTCGGCACGGGTCATCGTGGGCGACGAGGCGGACCTCGAACTCACCGACGCTCGTTCCCTGTTCAGACAGCCTGTGACGCAACCGTTGCCCTCCCGTCGGAACTCCCCCACGGCGACGGCATAGTGTGTGATGCCGTTCCCAGAAGGTCGTGAGACCGGCATGAACCTTCCACGAGTTCGCCGCCGGTGTCGGGGCCGAAGCGCCGAGTTCCTTTCACAGCAGGGGGAGTCAAAAACATGCGATCCATACGGCCGTCGTTCACCGCTCGGCGAGGGAGGGGTGGTCGCCGGACCTCCGCCTCGCTGACGGCGGTCGCTCTCGTGTCGGTGCTGGCGCTGACCGCCACCGCCTGCGCCGGCGACGACAACGCCGACGGCAAGCCGTCCGCGGTGAGCACCGGCGACAGCAAGATCACGATCCCGGACGACCTGAAGCAGAGGCTGAAGGAACACGGGATCGACGTCGACAAGTGGAAGAACGGCGCCTGGAAGAACTGGAACCGGGACGACTGGCTGCGCGAGGCCAACGACTTCATCAACCCGATCATCAAGGGCCTGTGGGACCCGGACCGGATGCGTCGCGCCGATGACCCGGACCAGGGCGTCGACGACAACGACATCTCCGGTGACCAGGGCGTGACGGACCCGACGCCGCAGCCGGTGCAGGCACGTGCGGTGACCCCGCCGTACCACACCAGCGCGGCCACCTCGGGCAAGCTGCTGTTCGACGCTCCCGAGGGCACGATGGTGTGCTCGGCGACGGTGGTGACGGACCCCGCGCACCCGGGCAAGTCCAACCTCGTCTGGACGGCGGGGCACTGTGTGCACGCCGGCAAGAAGGGCGGTTGGTACCGCAACCTCGCCTTCGTGCCGTCGTACAACGACCAGGGCAAGTCGGCGGCCGAGCTGGAGAACGCCAGCCGGTCCGAGATCGCGCCGTACGGCGTGTGGTGGGCCGACGCGGCGAAGACCTCGCAGCAGTGGATCAGCAAGGGGGGCGAGACGGGCGGTGACGGCGCGTCGTACGACTTCGCCGTCATCCATGTGACGCCCGAGCAGGGCAGCGGCGGCAAGTCGCTGGAGGAGACCGTCGGCGGCGCGCTGCCGGTGAACTTCGACGCGCCGGCCGTGTCCCAGGTGCAGAGCATCACGGCGACCGGCTACCCGGCGGCGGCGCCGTACGACGGTCAGCTGCTGTACCAGTGCCAGGACAAGCCGGGCCGGCTCTCCATCGAGCAGTCCGACCCGACGATGTACCGGATCGGCTGCACGATGACCGGTGGCTCCTCCGGTGGCGGCTGGGTGGAGACGGGTGCGGACGGCAAGCCCGCGCTGGTGTCGAACACGTCCATCGGACCGGTGCGTTCCGGCTGGCTGGCCGGTCCCCGGCTGGGTGAGGTGGCCAAGAGCCTGTACGAGTCGGTGAGCAAGCAGTTCGCCGGGCGGTGACCTGGCGGTGGGCATGACGAGGGCCCGTCACCCGAGGGGGTGACGGGCCCTTGTGACGGGGTGGGTCAGGCCGCGGGGGCCGGGACGTACGGCGCGAGGTCCGCCGCCAGCTCCTCGTGCACCCGGACCTTGAGCAGGGTGCCCTCCGCGGTGTGCTCCTCGGAGATCACCTCGCCCTCGGTGTGGGCGCGGGCGACCAGCTTGCCGTGGGTGTACGGCACGAGCGCCTCGATCTCGACCGAGGGGCGGGGCAGCTCGTTGTCGATCAGGCCGAGCAGTTCCTCGATGCCCTGGCCCGTGCGTGCCGAGACGGCGATCGAGCGCTTCTCGACCCGCAGCAGCCGCTGGAGGACCAGCGGGTCGGCCGCGTCCGCCTTGTTGACCACGACGATCTCGGGCACGTCGGTGGCGCCGACGTCCCGGATCACCTCGCGTACGGCGGCGAGCTGCTCCTCCGGGGTCGGGTGCGAGCCGTCCACCACGTGCAGGATCAGGTCGGAGTCGCCGACCTCCTCCATGGTGGACCGGAACGCCTCGACCAGGTGGTGCGGCAGGTGCCGGACGAAGCCGACGGTGTCCACCAGGGTGTAGAGCCGCCCGCCCGGGGTCTCGGCCCGGCGGACGGTCGGGTCCAGGGTCGCGAACAGTGCGTTCTCGACCAGGACGCCGGCGCCCGTGAGGCGGTTGAGCAGGGAGGACTTGCCGGCGTTGGTGTAGCCCGCGATGGCGACGGACGGCACCTTGTTGCGCCTGCGCTCCTGGCGCTTGATCTCGCGGCCGGTCTTCATGTCCGCGATCTCCCGGCGCATTTTGGCCATCTTCTCGCGGATCCGGCGCCGGTCCGTCTCGATCTTGGTCTCACCGGGGCCACGCGTGGCGAGGCCGCCGCGACCGCCACCCATCTGCCGGGACAGCGACTGACCCCAGCCGCGCAGCCGCGGCAGCATGTACTGCATCTGCGCGAGCGCGACCTGCGCCTTGCCCTCACGGGACTTGGCGTGCTGGGCGAAGATGTCCAGGATCAGGGCCGTGCGGTCGATGACCTTGACCTTGACGATGTCCTCCAGCTGGATCAGCTGGCCGGGGCTCAGCTCACCGTCGCAGATGACGGTGTCCGCGCCCGTCTCGATGACGATGTCGCGCAGCTCGGCGGCCTTGCCGGAGCCGATGTAGGTGGCCGCGTCGGGCTTGTCGCGGCGCTGGATCACGCCGTCGAGCACGAGCGCGCCCGCGGTCTCCGCGAGGGCGGCCAGCTCCGCGAGGGAGTTGTCGGCGTCCTGCGCCGTGCCGGTGGTCCACACGCCGACGAGCACGACCCGCTCCAGGCGGAGCTGGCGGTACTCGACCTCGGTGACGTCCTCCAGCTCGGTGGACAGGCCCACCACGCGGCGCAGGGCCGCGCGCTCGGTGCGGTCGAACTGGTCGCCGTCCCGATCGCCGTCGATCTCGTAGCTCCAGGCGACGTCCTCTTCCATCAGGGCATCGGCCCGAAGACCCTCGGGATAGGCGTGCGCGAGGCGCTTGGTGTCCTGGGAAGGGGAAGAAGAGGAGGTCATTGGATCCTTACGTCGATGAGATACGTCGGTGGGAGTGCCGTCACGGCGTCGGCGTCACGGCCTCGGCACGGCGTGCGGTGGCCCGCGCCGCTCATGATGTCCAACGCACGAGTACCCCGGGAGATTCCCGTGTCCCGTGCGCGCCCACCCCTAGATGGTCGCACGGTACGGCACGTCTCGTCATCGGGTTATGGCCGGGCGTCACCGGGTCACCGCCGGGCCCGGGGCGGGGTGGGCTGGGCCGATGCCGCCTGCTTCCAGTCCGGGTGGCCTGGCATCGGCGGAGTCTTCTCGCCGTACAGCCATGCCTTGAAGAAGCCGCTCAGGTCGCGGCCGGCGATGGCCGAGGCCAGCCGGACGAAGTCGGCGGTGGTGGCGGTGGCGTCCTGGTGCTCCCTGACCCAGATCCGCTCCAGCCGCTCGAAGGCCGGCCGGCCGATCTCCTGCCGCAGCGCGTAGAGCGCGAGGGCGGCGCCGTCGTAGACGCTGGGCCGGAAGATGCTGATCTTCTGGCCCGGGACGGGCGGCTTGGGCCGGGCGGGCGGGCCGCCGGCCTCGCGCCAGCGGTCGGAGGCGCCGTAGGCGGCCTTCATCCGGTCCTCCATCGGCCGGTGCGCCGTCTCCTCGGCGTACAGCGCCTCGTACCAGGTGGCATGGCCCTCGTTCAGCCAGACGTCGGACCAGCTACGGGGGGTGACGCTGTCCCCGAACCACTGGTGGGACAGCTCGTGCACCATGATCGACTCGATGTACCACTGGGGGTAGGCGGGCTCGGTGAACAGGTCCTTCTCGAAGAGCGAGAGGGTCTGCGTCTCCAGTTCGAAGCCCGTGGAGGCCTGGGCCATGAGCACGCCGTAGGTCTCGAACGGGTACCGCCCGACCTTGCTCTCCATCCAGGCGATCTGGTCGGGCGTCTTCGCGAGCCACGGTTCGAGGGCCTTGCGGTCGCTCGCGGGTACGACGTCACGCACGGGCAGGCCGTGGGGGCCCTCGCGGCGCGGCACGGCCGAGCGGCCGATCGAGACCTGGGCGAGTTCGGTGGCCATGGGGTGCCGGGTGCGGTAGGTCCAGGTGGTGGTGGTGCCGACCCGGTCGGCACCGGCGGGCAGGCCGTTGGCGACGGCGGTGTAACCGTTCGGGGCGGTGATCCGGAAGGTGAACACCGCCTTGTCGGACGGGTGGTCGTTGCACGGGAACACCAGGTGGGCGGCGTCGGCCTGGTTCGCCATGGCGAGGCCGTCGGAGGTGCGCACCCAGCCGCCCTGCTGGTCCTTGCCGTAGACGGGGTCACTGGTGTGGCGCACGGTGATCCGGGTCAGGCTGCCCTCGGCCAGGGGGTGCTCCGGGGTGACGACCAGGTCGTCGCCGGCGCTGGTGAAGTCCGCGGGACGTCCGTCGACCTCGACCGACCGCACGGTGCCGTGCGCGAAGTCGAGGTTGAGGCGCTCCAGGTCGTCGGTGGTCCAGGCGTCGATGGTGGTGACGGCCTGGAGCGGCTTGTCGTTGGTGCCGGGGTAGGTGAGGGACAGGTCGTACGAGGCGACGTCGTAGCCCGGGTTGCCCAGGTAGGGGAAGAGCCGGTCGCCGACGCCGAGGGGTTCGGGCGGCGCCGCGGCGGCCAGCAGGCAGACGGAGACGGCGGAGGCGAGCAGGGCCGTCTTCCGGTGCCGGGAGGCCTTGGGCGTGGTCCGGGGGAGGACGGTCCGGGGCCGGGAGCGGGGGGTGAGCAGCATGGACCACCGCTACCAGTGGCTGCGCGCTCCGCGGTGACGACGCGCGACCGGCCCACCCGAACGGGTAGTAGGCCGGACACCGTCGCCGGGACGCTCGTGGACGCCGGTCAGGACGCCCGTGGCTGGTGCTGCGCCCTCCGCACGTCATACACCCCCGGTACGTCCCGCATGGCGCGCATCAGGGCCGGGAGGTGGGCCGCGTCGGGCAACTGGAGGGTGTAGGTGTGCCGCACCCGCTGCTGGCTGGGCGGTTCGACGGTGGCGGAGACGATCTCGACGCCCTGCACGGCGATCGCCTCGGTGAGGTCGGCGAGCAGATGGGGGCGGCCGAACGATTCAGCGACCAGGGAGACCCGGCACTCGGCGGTGTTCCCCCAGCGCACGCCGATCTCCGCGCGCCCCCTGCTCTTCATGTGCGCCACCGCCGCGCACTCCACGCGGTGCACGGTCACCACTCCCCCGCGCACCGCGAACCCGGTGATCTCGTCCGGCGGCACGGGCGTGCAGCACCCGGCGAGCCGTACGGCGGCACCGGGCCGGTCCACGAGGACGTCGGCGCGCCGGGAGCGCGGGGCGTGGGCACCGTCGGCGGGGTGCGCCGGCGCAGCCCCCGGAGCGGCTGAGGGACGGGGGGCGGAGGGACCTGCGGGGCGGGTGCCGGACGGCCCGGCGGGGCGAGCCGCGGCGGAGTTCGCGGGACGGGCCGCTGAAGGGTCTGCTGGACGGGTCGCGGAGGGGTCCGCGGAGCGGGCGGTGGCAGATGCGGGGCGGGCGGTGGTGGCTGTGGGATCGGTCGAAGGGACCCCTCCCGCCCGCGACGACCGTGACGACGCCGTGCGGGGCCCGGCGGTGGCCCGGACGCCTCCGGCGCAGGTGTCGCCCGACTCGCCCGGCTCGGCCGGGTCGGTGCCGCCGACGGGGTGGGTCGCCAGCCAGCGCTGGATGGCGATGCGGGCGGCCGGGGTGTGCGCGTGCTCCAGCCACTCGCGGGAGGGTTCGGAGGCCGGGTCCTGGCCCATCAGCAACTGGACCGTGTCGCCGTCGCGCAGGACCGTGCTGAGGGTGGCCAGCCGGCCGTTGACGCGGGCGCCGATGCAGGCGTGCGCGTCCTCGCCGTACTGCGCGTAGGCGGCGTCCACGCACGTGGCGCCCTCGGGCAGGCCGAGCGCGCCGCCGTCGGGGCGGAAGACGGTGATCTCGCGGTCCTGGGCGAGGTCCTCGCGCAGGGTGGACCAGAAGGTGTCGGGGTCGGGGGCGGCCTGCTGCCAGTCGAGGAGGCGGGAGAGCCAGCCGGGGCGGGTGGGGTCGACGCGCTCACCGTCGGCCGAGGCACCGGAAGACGGGGCGTCGGCCGTGGCGGTGTCGGACGCGGGAGTGTCGGCGACGGGTGCGTACGGGTTGCCGAGGGCCACGACACCGGCCTCCGCCACCTTGTGCATCTGGTGGGTGCGGATGAGGACTTCGACCACCTGGCCGTCCGGGCGGGCGACGGCGGTGTGCAGGGACTGGTAGAGGTTGAACTTCGGTACGGCGATGAAGTCCTTGAACTCCGACACCACCGGCGTCATGCACGTGTGCAGTTCGCCGAGGACGCCGTAACAGTCCGCGTCCTCGTTCACCAGCACCAGCAGGCGGCCGAAGTCGGAGCCGCGCAGCTGTCCGCGTTTGCGGGCCACACGGTGGACGGAGACGAAGTGCCGGGGGCGGATGAGGACTTCGGCCGGGATGCCGGACTCGCGCAGCACCCCGCGCACCTCGTCGGCGACCTCGGCGAGGGGGTCGCCGGGGCGGGCGGCGTTCTCCGCGATGAGTTCTCTGGTGTGTTCGTACGCCTCGGGGTGGAGGATGGCGAAGACCAGGTCCTCCAGTTCGGTCTTCAGTGCCTGTACGCCGAGGCGTTCGGCGAGCGGGATGAGGACGTCACGGGTGACCTTGGCGATCCGCTCCTGTTTCTCGGGGCGCATCACGCCGAGGGTGCGCATGTTGTGCAGGCGGTCGGCGAGTTTGATCGACATCACGCGCACGTCGTTGCCGGTGGCGACGAGCATCTTGCGGAAGGTCTCGGGCTCGGCGGCGGCTCCGTAGTCGACCTTCTCCAGTTTCGTGACGCCGTCGACCAGATAACGAACCTCCTCCCCGAACTGTTCCCGCACCTGATCCAGCGTCACCTCGGTGTCCTCGACCGTGTCGTGCAGCAGGGAGGCCGTCAACGTCATGGTCTCGGCCCCGAGTTCGGCGAGGATCAGGGTCACGGCGAGCGGGTGTGTGATGTACGGCTCACCGCTCTTGCGCATCTGGCCGCGGTGCGAGGACTCCGCCAGGACGTAGGCGCGGCGCAGGGGTTCGAGGTCGGCGTCGGGATGGTGGGCGCGGTGCGCCTCCACGACATGGCTGATCGCGTCGGGCAGTTTGCCGCGTGCCGTGGGGCCGAGCAGCGCGGCCCGGCCCAGTCGGCGCAGATCGATCCGGGGCCTGGACTTTCTGCGCGCCGCCGCGGGCGCCACGGACGCTGTGAGCGCTTGTGGCGCTGTGGGCGCTACCGGGCCAGCGGTCGCAGGATTCGTGGCCTCCGCACTCATGGGCACCTCCGGCTCGTGGACCGGCGGACGGGGCCCCAGGGCGTACGCGGCTCAGGGAAGGCGACGTTCCCCCGTCCGTGCCGGTGCTTGATGCTACCGAGCCCACCACGTGCGACAGACCGCCTCTCGCCGAGCGTGAAACGGATCACCCATTCGAGCGACGGATTTGAGGTTTAGGGTCGCGGGTCAGCCGAACGCGTGAGCCAGCCACTCGGCGTCGATCTCGCCCCCGGCGACGATCACGGCGGGGCCGGTCATCTCGATCTCGCCGTCCGGTCGCTCGGTGATGACGAGGCGGCCCCCGGGCACGTCGACGGTGTATGTCGCCGGGGTGCCGGTGACGGCCGGGTCGGTGCCGTCCCGCCGGGCGGTGGCCACGGCGACGGCGCACGCGCCCGTGCCGCACGAGCGGGTCTCGCCGGAGCCGCGCTCGTGCACGCGCATGGCGACGTGGCGGGGGCCGCGGTCGACCACGAACTCGACGTTCACACCGTCCGGGTAGGTGGCCGCCGGGCTGACCGGCGGCGCGGCGTACAGGTCGCCGGCGTGCGCCAGGTCGGCCACGAAGGCCACCGCGTGCGGGTTGCCCATGTTCACGTTGCGCGCGGGCCAGCTGTGCTCACCGACGGTGACCGTGACGTCTCCCTCGGGGAGGCGGGCGCGGCCCATGCCGACGGTGATGTCGCCGTCCTTCGCGATGTGGACGGTCTTCACTCCCGCGCGCGTGGCGATCGTGAGGTCCCCTTCGGCCACATGTCCGGCGTGCTGGAGGTAGCGCGCGAACACACGGACGCCGTTGCCGCACATCTCGGCGACCGAGCCGTCGCCGTTGCGGTAGTCCATGAACCACTCGGCCTCGGCGGCCATCCCCCGCGCCTCCGGGTGAGCCGCGGACCGTACGACGTGCAGCACGCCGTCGCCTCCGATGCCCGCCCGGCGGTCGCACAGGGCGGCGACGGCGGCCGGGGACAGGTCGAGGGCGTTCTCGGGATCCGGAACGATCACGAAGTCGTTCTCGGTGCCGTGACCCTTGAGGAAGGCGATCCTTGTGCTCATTCCTCGATCGTACGGGGTGGGTACGACAGTGCCCGTTCCGGCGGGTCTAGCGCAGGCGGGCGACGCGCCACACCGCGAGCACGACGACCACGGCCACCAGGAGCACGTATCCGAGCACCACCCGCCAGTCGGGGCGGCGGCCGGAGCCGCGCGGGGGCAGGCCGGGCCAGGTGTAGCCCACCCGGCGGGCGGCCATCATGCCCCAGCCCGCCGCGCAGGAACAGATCAGCAGGCCGAGCATGGCGATGACCGCGCCGCTGTCGCCGAAGTCGAAGGCGAGCGGGAAGGCGAACATCAGGGAGCCGACGGCGGCCAGGCCCACGATGGGGGCGAGCTGCCAGATGCGCAGCCGGCGCTGCGGGCGCAGCTCGACCTCGACCTCCGGCCCGCTCGGGTACATCTCCTCGGGCGCCGGTCCGTCGGCGGTCACACCGCCGACGGTGTCGTCGGGCCCGTCATCGGCCAGAGGGTCTTCGGGGAGGCGGTCGCCGGAGAGGTGGTCGTCAGAAAGGCCGGGGTCGGACAGGTGGTCGTCGGGGAGGCCGTCCTCCGGGAGCAGGTTCCCGGGGAGCCGGTCGTCGGACAGGGCGGTCTCCGTGAGACGGTCCTCGCGGAGGCCGTCGTCGGGGACAGCGGCGTCGAGCACGCCGTTCTCGCACGGACGGCTGTCGGCATGCCCGTTCACCCGTGGGCGGTCCCCGCCGGGGCGCGGGCCGCCCCGGCCCGGATCGTCACCCTCTGCGGTGACGTGCTCGGCACTTCGTGCGGTGTCGCGAGGGCCGGCCTCCATCGCCACGCGCCCTCCCAACTAGGCTCCACTTGGTCGATCGAAGCTCGATGATGGCACGGCGCCCATGGCCGCGATGACCGGCGGCGCATCCCGATGCCATGACGTGATCAGGCTGTAACCGGTCGTTCGACCAACGCCAGGGCCTGCTGCGGAAGTTCCCGGCTGTCCACCGCGGCCCCACTCAACCAGTGCACGCGGGGATCGCGCCTGAACCATGAATCCTGGCGGCGCGCGAAGCGCTTGGTGGCACGGACGGTCTCGGCCCGCGCTTCCGCTTCGGTGCACTCCCCGGCGAGTGCCGACAGCACCTGCTGGTAGCCGAGCGCGCGCGACGCCGTGCGCCCCTCGCGCAGGCCCTGCGCCTCCAGTGCGCGCACCTCCGCCACGAGACCCGCCTCCCACATGCGGTCGACGCGCCGCGCGATGCGGTCGTCCAATTCCGGACGAGCCACGTCGACACCGATCTGGACGGTGTCGTAGACGGAGTCATGACCGGGCAGGTTGGCCGTGAAGGGCTGGCCGGTGATCTCGATCACTTCGAGGGCCCGGACGATACGGCGGCCGTTGCTCGGCAGGATCGCACGGGCGGCCTCGGGGTCGGCGGCGGCCAGCCGGGCGTGCAGCGCGCCCGAGCCGCGCAGCGCCAACTCCTCCTCCAGGCGGGCCCGGACCTCCGGGTCGGTGCCGGGGAACTCCAGGTTGTCGACGGCGCCACGGACGTACAGGCCGGAGCCGCCGACCAGGATGGGCCAGCGGCCCTCTGCGAGCAGTGCGTCGATCCGCGCGCGGGCCAGCTTCTGGTACTCGGCGACCGACGCGGTGACCGTCACGTCCCAGATGTCCAGCAGATGGTGGGGGACGCCGCCGCGCTCCTCGGGCGTCAGCTTGGCGGTACCGATGTCCATCCCTCGGTACAGCTGCATGGAGTCGGCGTTGACGATCTCGCCGCCGAGCCGCTGGGCCAGGAAGACGCCGAGATCGGACTTTCCGGCCGCGGTGGGTCCGACGACGGCGATGACGCGGGGGGCGGGGGGTGCGCTGCTCACCGCACCAGTCTCGCAAACCTTCCGGCGAGGTCTCGAACGAGTTACGTGACGGTGTACATCCCGGGTCGTTGCCCGTGCGAGGTGCCGCCCGCCGGGCTGCCGGAGGCGGTGACCCGGGCGGCGCAACCTTACGCACCGGGTGACGCGGGAATTCGCCCGCACGAGTACCGTATGGAGTGGATATGGGCGTGTTTGCAAGGCTTCTCGGCCGATCGAAGGCGACTCCGGAGGCGTCGGCCACGGCGGTGGGCGGCGGCACGGAGCCGGAGGAGACCGAGGCGGAACAGACGGAGGCGGCGGAGGCGAGGGGGACCGGGCCGGCGGAGACGAAGGACGCGTCCGGTGACGGGCACGAGGACGGGGCCGTGCGCTCGGACTCCGGTACGGACGACGCGTCCGGCGGTGCCGGGATCCCCCGCCAGCAGTCCGCGGACGAGGCCGCCGACAGCGAGGCCGGCGAGGGCGCCCGCAGATAACTGTCCCGCGAGGGAAGGTGGACCATGGGTCTGATGGACAACATGAAGGCCAAGCTGGGCCCGGCCAAGGACAAGGTGTCGGACCTCGCGCGGCAGCATGGGGACAAGGTCCAGCACGGGATCGACAAGGCCGCGAAGGCCGTCGACCAGCGGACCAAGGGCAAGTACAGCGACAAGATCCAGGCGGGCACGGGCAAGGCCAAGGAGGCCATGGACCGCCTCGCGCACAAGGGCGGCCCGGAGGCGGCGCCCCACGACCCGATGACCCCGACCCGTCCGACCCACCCGGAGGGCCCGCCACCGGCTTCGTGAGGGCCGACGGTCGTTCCTGGCGACTACGCGCCCGGGGCGTCCCGTGATCCGCGGGGCGCCCCGGCGGCGTGCGCTGTCCGCCGAGAGCCGGGGTTCCTCCGCCCACCCCTGCGACGGCGGCGTGGATCAGCCTGCGCGGGAGCGGAGTCGTACGTCAGCACGCGCGGTGACGGCGCCGGTACGTCAGCACGCGCAGGGGCAGGGTCGTACGTGCGTCGAGCAGGCGCGGGGCGGCCGTACATCCGCACGCGGAAGCAGGGCCGGCCCGCCGTGCCGCGTCCGCACGCGCGCGTGCAGCGGTCGTACGGCCGCCCAGACCTCGGCGCGGGCTCAGGACCAGGACGCGACCATGTACCCCACGCCGTACGGCGCGTCCTCGTACAGCAGTGCCCCGCCGAGGTTCGCGTTCTCGGCCGCGCCGGCCAGGATCTGCCAGGGCGCGCGGCCCGCGGCCTTCAGTTCGCGGGCCAGGGCCGGGTCCAGTGCCCGCAGGGCGGCCAGGTCCGCCGCGCCGAGTGCCCGGGCGGCCTCCGCGTCGAAGGGTGCCGCCCGCTCGTCCAGGTAGCCCGGTGCCTTCACCGTGCGGCAGGCGCTGCCGTCCCCCATCACCAGCAGGGCCACCCGCCCGGCCCGGCCCGCCAGCTCCCGCCCGGTCTCGGCGCACCGCTCCGGCTCCAGCGTGTCCGCGACGCCGAGTCCCTCGATCGGGGCGTCGGACCAGCCCGTCCGCTCCAGCAGCCAGGCGCCGACGGCCAGGGAGGTCGGCAGCGGGCGCTCCGGGGCGGGGTGAGCGGCGGGCCCCAGGTGTACGTCCAGGTCGACCCCGAACCCGCGGAAGGTGCCCGGGGTGCCCTGCGGGAACGCGCCGCGCCCGCCCTCCTCGGCGGTGCCGACGACCACCAGCAGGCCGGGGCGGGCGGCGGCGAGCACGCCGAGCGCGTCCGTGCAGGCCGCACGGGCGGCGTCCAGTTCCGGCGCCGCACCCGCGGCGACCTCGGGCACGAGCAGTGGTGGGCAGGGGCAGACTGCGGCGGCGACAAGCATGATCGGCAGCGTAACCCCGCGAGCGGGGCGTGTGTCACTCCTCGATCAGCACGTCCGCCGGGCCGGTCACCGTCAGGACGAGCACCACGAGTTCGCCGCCCGCATCCTCGGCGTGGCCCGCGGCAGGCTGGACCGGATGGAACGGGACGGCGTGATCACTGGCACGGGTCCCCCCTGTCCCCCGCCGCGCCCGGCCACCCGGACGCTGATCACGTACCCGCCGAAGAGGCCGCACGTGTGGCAGGAGCGTGCTGCTGCCTGCCGCCCCGCGGTGCGCCAGGACCTCAGTCGCAGCCGCAGGCGCTTCCCGTGGTCGCCGGCAGCGGCGCCGGGACGCCGATCTTCGGCAGGCCGAGCATGACCCCCGCCGGCTTGGCGGCCGCCGCGGCGGTGCGCTTCTCCCAGGCGTCCCCCGCGCGCGTGCGCCGCACGCCGAGGACGGGGCCCTCGGCGAGGAGGTGGTGCGGGGCGGCGTAGGTGACCTCGACGGTGACGACGTCGCCGGGGCGCACCTCCTGGTCCGGCTTGGTGAAGTGGACGAGGCGGTTGTCGGGGGCGCGGCCGGAGAGACGGTGGGTGGCGCCGTCCTTGCGGCCCTCGCCCTCCGCGACCATCAGCTCCAGCGTGCGGCCGACCTGCTTCTTGTTCTCCTCCCAGGAGATCTCCTCCTGGAGGGCGACCAGCCGCTCGTAGCGCTCCTGGACGACCTCCTTCGGGATCTGGTTCTCCATGGTCGCGGCGGGGGTGCCGGGACGCTTGGAGTACTGGAAGGTGAAGGCCTGCGCGAAGCGGGCCTCGCGGACGACGTGCAGCGTCTGCTCGAAGTCCTCCTCGGTCTCGCCGGGGAAGCCCACGATGATGTCGGTGGTGATCGCGGCGTGCGGGATGGCCGCCCGCACCTTCTCGATGATTCCCAGGTAGCGGTCCTGACGGTAGGAGCGGCGCATCGCCTTCAGGACCGTGTCCGAGCCGGACTGGAGCGGCATGTGCAGCTGCGGCATCACGTTCGGCGTCTCGGCCATGGCGGCGATGACGTCGTCGGTGAAGTCGCGCGGGTGCGGGGAGGTGAAGCGGACCCGCTCCAGGCCCTCGATGGTCCCGCAGGCGCGCAGCAGCTTGCTGAACGCCTCGCGGTCGCCGATGTCGGAGCCGTAGGCGTTGACGTTCTGGCCGAGCAGCGTGATCTCGGAGACGCCCTCGCCGACCAGGGCCTCGATCTCCGCGAGGATGTCGCCGGGGCGGCGGTCCTTCTCCTTGCCGCGCAGGGCCGGGACGATACAGAAGGTGCACGTGTTGTTGCAGCCGACGGAGATCGACACCCAGGCCGCGTAGGCGCTCTCGCGGCGGGTCGGCAGCGTGGAGGGGAAGGCCTCCAGGGACTCGGCGATCTCGACCTGCGCCTCCTCCTGGACGCGGGCGCGCTCCAGCAGGACGGGCAGCTTGCCGATGTTGTGCGTGCCGAAGACGACGTCCACCCAGGGCGCCTTCTTCACGATGGTGTCCCGGTCCTTCTGCGCGAGGCAGCCGCCGACCGCGATCTGCATCCCGGGGCGCGAGGCCTTCTTCGGCGCGAGCCGGCCGAGGTTGCCGTAGAGCCGGTTGTCGGCGTTCTCGCGGACCGCGCAGGTGTTGAAGACGACGACGTCGGCGTCGCCGTCCGAGCCCTCCGGGGCGCGCACGTACCCGGCGTCTTCGAGCAGCCCGGCCAATCGCTCGGAGTCGTGGACGTTCATCTGGCACCCGTAGGTGCGGATTTCGTAACTCTTGGATCCTTGAACGTCCACTGCGGGGCTCCGGTCGCTGCTGCTGGTCATGCGTCAAGGGTAGGCGGTCCCGAAGGGGGCGACCGCTGCCCTGCCGACCGGCGGCCTCGGGCCCGGCCTCCCGGGCACTGCGGCGGGCTGTCCGCGACGCGTCCCCGTACGGTCTCGACGAACCACGGGACGAGAGTCCCCGTACGGTCTCGACGAACCCTCGGACGAGATCGGTCTCCGTTCCCCACATCCAGGCCATCGCTACGCGCAGGGGCTCGACGGCCAGCAGCGGGATCCGGGCGAGGTCGGGCCGGGTGTAGTGGCGGGCCAGGCCGGCCGGGGCGAAGCGGACGGCCTCCCCGGACGGCACAGTCGAATCGTTTCGGTTCGACCCGGAGGCCGGGCCGGCGACACGCGAACTCGCCGCGGGCGCGGGCGGTGAGCCCACCGGCGCGGCCGGCCTCGAACCCCACCGCAGCACCCGGGTGCCCGACCGCCGGTGGCGCTCCGCGAGCACCCGGACGCGGTCGGCCTGGCGCAGCCTACGGCGGGCCTCCGCCACGATGTCCCGCCCGGTCGCGGTGACCGTCACCCCGCCAGTGCGCCGGTCGAAGAGGCGCACGCCGGCTCGCCAAGGACCGGGTCGGCTCCCTGCCCGCGTACGAGGCGACCGTCGGCCCCGCCCGCGCCGGTGTCGAGGGTGCGCACGGCAAGCACCCGGTGATCCCGCCAAGGCCGCCGCAGCCATGCTCGCCGCCCTCGACAGCGGCAGGACGCCGCCGCGCCTGCCGCTGGGCGACGATTCCGTGGACGCGCTCATGGGCCACCTGGACAGCGTCCGTGACGAGTTGCCGCTCTGGGAGCCGGTCAGCCGCGACGTCGACTTGCCGCCTGACCCGGCCCGTCCGGCGCCTGTCCTGGCCCCGACGCGGTCATGGGCCGGCCGGGCGCAGCAGAAGGTTTTCGCCAAAGGGTGACCAAAAAGGCCCGGCAGGCGTGTGCAAGAGGGCGCGCGACCTGCTTAGGTGTGACCCACAGCTTGTCCGCTGGTGACGTGAAGTGCTTTCTCGCCCGAACGGGGTGACACGGCAGGTGAGGAGAACGGGCGAGTACGCCGCGCTACGGCGCCGGTGCACCACGATCCTGCGCGATCTCGGGGTGCCCCGGTCGCTGTCCCTGGACGCGGTACGGGAGCGGGTGGAAGAACTCAGAGGCCGTCCGCTGGTGCTGAGGGAGCTGCCCGAGGAGGCGGCGGCCACCGGGGCCTGCGGCCTGTGGATGGCCACCGACAAGGCCGACTACGTCTTCTACGAGGCCCGGACCGCCCCGCTGCACCGGGAGCACATCATCCTCCACGAGATCGGCCACGTGCTGTGCGACCACCACCGGAGCCTCACCGTCGACGGCGAGCAGCAGGCCGGTGACCTCCTGGTCGGCCTCCAGCCCCACCTCGTCACACGGCTGAGGGCCAGGACCAGCTACACGAACACCGAGGAACAGGAAGCCGAGATGATCGCCACCCTGATCCAGAGCGCCGGGACCGCCGACCGGGCGGCCGGACCCCTGGGACGGCTCGGCGCGTTCCTCGGGGTGACGGCCGACGCCGGTGAATGAGCTGGCGGCCCGGGTCGGACTCGCCGGCGTCTTCGCCCTGTGGTTCGCCCTCGTCTGGCGGGCCCGGCCGGCACTGCGCCACTCCCAGCAGCGGGGGCTCTGGCTCACCGTGCTGGCCACGACCATCGCGATCACCCTCTTCCAGCCCGGGATCGTCGGCCCGCTCACGTCGGCCGGCCTCGATGTCCACACGGTGTCCCTCGCCCGCAATCTGATCGGCGTGCTCAGCGCGGGACTGGTCCTGCTCTTCGTCGTCGACTCCAGCGGTCCTCCGCGGCTGCGCCGCTTCGCGGCGGTGGGGATGACGGCGGCCCTCGTCTCGTTGCTCGTCCTGGGTCTCATGCACCTCGGCACGGGAACGGCGTCCGCCCAGGGGCCCGCGTCCGCCGCGTCCGCCTACTGGCTGATCCTCATCGCCGCCCATCTCGCCGGTGACGCCGCCGCCGTCGTGGTCTGCTGGCGGTACAGCCTGCGGACGACCGAGCGCGATCTCGTATGGTCGCTGCGCCTGTTCGCGGCGGGCAGCGTGCTCGCGCTCGCCTTCTGGTCCGGCTACCTCTGGCACCTCTACGACCGTGTCCCGCGCCTGCTCCCCTACCTGACCATGATCATGAGTGTGCACGGCTTCCTGCGGGCGGCGTCCCTGCTGGTCCCCACAGCGAGCGCCCTCGTCCGGTCGGCCGGCGCGCTGCGGACGATCTGGCGGCTGTGGCCGCTGTGGCGCGACCTGGTGACGGCGGTGCCCCATGTGGCCCTCGCCAGGCCCCGGCGGTCCCGGCTCCAGGAGGTGCTGTGGCCGCGCCTTCCGCCGGCCTTGCAGGCGCACCGGCAGACCATCGAGACGTACGACGCCCTTCTGACACTCCAGCAGTACGTGCGGCCGGACGCCTACGAGAACGCGTACCGGTACGCCAGGCGGGCGGGGGTGCGGGACGATCGTCTGGCGTCCGCCGCGCTCGCCGGTGCCGTGGACCAGGCCCGGCGGGCCGTCCTCGCCGGCGTGCCACCGGCCGACCCGCGGCCCCTGCCCGGGGTGACGCAGGGCAGTCCGGGGACACTCCTCGGGATCGCCCGGATGTGGCCCGCCATGACCGGCGTGCTCCCCTGCCCCGACCGGACCTCGCCGGCCCGTCGGCGCTGAAGCCTGGCCGACCGGCGGAGCCAGCCGGCAACGCGGAAGCCAGCCGGCCGCGCGGAAGCCTGACGACCACGCGGAAGTGACGGAGCAGGAGCCTCGTCGACCGCCCTGCACACCAGCCGAGCAGCGCCGAAGCCCGGTCAGTGGGGAGCGGCGGAGCCGTGCTCGCCGTCGCGGGCCGCGATCCGGTAGTCGAACGCGAGTGTTCCCGGGTCGAGGGCCGTCGCGCCGCCGTCCACGGTGAGCACCGCGCCGTTGACGTACGACGCCGCCGGGGACAGCAGCCAGCCGATCGCCTCCGCGACCTCGCGCGGCTCACCCGGGCGCCCCTGCGGCAGCAGCCTGGTGGCCTCCGCGTAGCCCGCCTCCACCCCGCCACCCGGCAGTTCCGCCTCCGCGGCGAAGCGCGCCATGCGCCGGTCGGCCATCTCGGTGCGCACCCAGCCGGGACACACGATGTTGGCCCGCACCCCCTGACGCCCGTAGTCGACGGCGACGGAACGGCACAGCTGGAGCAGGGCGGCCTTGGAGGTGGCGTACGGCGCGTTGCTCGTGCCGTTGCGCAGCGCGGACACGGAAGCGACGGCGACCACCGCTCCCCGGGACTCCAGCAGGTGCGGGATCGCGGCGCGCAGCAGGAGGAGCGGACCGGTCACGTTGGTGCGCATCACCTCGTCCCAGTCCCGCAGCGACATGTCGCCCACGGCTCCGCCGCGCCCGATGCCCGCGTTCAGCACCAGCCCGTCGAGCCGTCCGTACGCGGCCAGGGCCGCCTGGACCAGTCCCTCGGCCGCGTCGGGGTCCCCGACGTCGGACGGGTGGGCCAGCGCCCCCGTCTCCCGCGCGAGGCGCTCCAGGGGTTCGGTCCGGCGGCCGGAGACGACCACCTGGTGACCCGCCTCGGTCAGCAGCCGGGCCGTCGCCTGGCCGATACCCGAGCCTCCGCCGGTCACGACGACAACGCGCTTGTCCTCCATTGCAGTTCAGGCCCCTTCACCGAGATCACCGAGCATCACCGAGATCGTCAAGCGCGACCGAGCTTAGGACCCACCGCCGCGGCGGTGACGACTTCCGGCCAGCGTCCGCTCCGATGGCCGGCACGGCAACTCCCTTCCCTCACTTCTTACTTCACACCTTGACGGAAGTGGTCTGGACCTCTAGTTTCGCCGGGCGACCACCCCTCCCCACGAAAGGGTGTCCCCACCATGCGCAGAGCCAGGTCCCTGCCCGCGTCCGCGTCCGCCGCGCTGGCGGTCGCCGCTCTCACCCTGTCCACCGGGCTGTTCGCCGCCTCCCCCGCGCAGGCCGCCACCGGCACCATCACCGGCCTCGCCGGCAAGTGCCTCGACGTCGCCGGGGCCGGCTCCGCCGACGGCACCGCCGTACAGCTCTACGACTGCAACGGCACCAGCGCCCAGCAGTGGACGGTCGGCGGCGACGGCACCATCCGCGCCCTCGGCAAGTGCCTCGACGTCACCGGCAACTCCACCGCCGACGGCGCCAAGGCGCAGCTGTGGACCTGTACCGGCGGCGCCAACCAGAAGTGGACGGTCACCGCCGCCCACGACATCGTCAACCCGCAGGCGAACAAGTGCCTGGACGTCACCGACAACAACTCCGCCAACGGCACCCGGGCACAGATCTGGAGCTGCACCGGCGCCGCCAACCAGAAGTGGAACGCGCCCGCGGCCGGCGGCAGCACCCCCTCGGCGCCGATGGCGGTGGCGCCGTACCTGTACAACGGCTGGGGCAGCCCGCCCGACCCGACCACCATCACCCAGGCCACGGGCGTCAAGTGGTTCACGCTCGCCTTCGTGCTGAGCAACGGCTACTGCAACCCGCAGTGGGACGGCAGCCGTCCGCTGACCGGCGGAGTGGACCAGCAGACGGTCAACACCGTGCGGGCGAACGGCGGTGACGTCATCCCGTCCTTCGGCGGTTACAGCGGCAACAAGCTGGAGAGTTCCTGCTCCAGCGCCGGCGAGCTCGCCGCCGCCTACCAGAAGGTCGTCAACGCCTACGGCCTGAAGGCGATCGACATCGACCTGGAGGCCGACGCCTACAGCAACGGCACCGTCCAGCAGCGCACGGTCGACGCGCTGAAGACCGTGAAGGCCAACAACCCCGGTCTGAAGGTGTACATCACCATCGGCACCGGGCAGAGCGGCCCCGACACCAGCCTCATCAACCGGGCCGCCGCCTCCGGTCTGACCGTCGACGCCTGGGCCATCATGCCGTTCGACTTCGACGGCGCGGGCCAGAACATGGGCAACCTGACCGTGCAGGCGGCCGAGGGCCTGAAGAACGCCCTGAAGAACGCCTACCACTACAGCGACGACCAGGCCTACCGGGACATGGGCATCTCGTCCATGAACGGCATCACCGACCAGAACGAGACCGTCACGGTGGCCGACTTCCGCACCATCCTGGGCTACGCCCAGCAGCACCACCTGGCCCGGCTGACCTTCTGGTCCGCCAACCGGGACCGTCCCTGCACCGGCGGGCCCGCCGACAGCTGCTCCGGCGTCAGCCAGTCCGCCTGGGACTACACGCGGGTCTTCGCCGGCTACACCGGCTGACCGGCCCGGCCCCGGGCGGCGGCGGACACCGCCAGGACGGCCCGGGGCTCTCGCGGTGACCTCACGGGAGGCGACCGGCGCGCCCGGCGCCTCCCGTTTCCCGCTCTCCCGGCACCTTCCGCGTCAAGGGGAATCCCGGTCGCCTTTCCGGGACCACGGAAGCCGTTGACAAAGAGGGCCGGCGCACCGAAGCATGGCTGGGCACGTCGGCGGCATCCCATCGAATTCCGGGCGGCACACGCGGCCCGTCATGAAGGCAGGGACCGGTGACCACGAACCAATTGTTCGCGCTCTTCTCCGACCTGGCTCTCATTCTCGTCCTCGCCCATCTCCTGGGCATGGTGGCCCGACGATTATCCCAGCCCGCGGTCATCGGCGAGGTGCTCGCGGGTATCGCACTCGGCCCGACTCTCCTGGGCCATACGGTGTCGGACTTCCTGTTTCCCACCGGCATCCGGCCGATGCTCACGGCTCTCGCCGATGTCGGCATGGCCGTCTTCATGTTCATCGTGGGCCTGGAACTGGACCGCGGACTCCTGCGCGGGACCGGACGACTGGCGGTCACCGTGTCGGTCTCCTCCATCGTGCTGCCGTTCGGACTCGGCGCTCTGCTCGCCCTGCTGCTGGTCGACGACAACGCCCCGGATCACCGGCTGGGATTCGTGCTCTTCATGGGCACGGCGATGGCGGTGACCGCCTTTCCGGTGCTGGCCCGCATTCTCACGGACCGGAAGATGCAGCACACCCCGGTCGGCGGACTGGCGCTGGCCTGCGCCGCGATCGGTGACGTGCTCGCCTGGTGCATGCTCGCCGCCGTGGTCGCACTGGTCGGCGGGGCCGGCGCCGACCAGTGGTACCTGCTGCTGCTCGTCCCGTACGCCGCTGTGATGCTCTGGGTGGTGCGTCCGCTGCTGCGCGGACTGGTCGCCGCCGGCGGTGCCGCCCGGCTGAGTCCCGTCGCGCTGACGGTCGTCCTCGCCGGGCTCCTCATGTCGGGGGCGGTCACGGAGAAGATCGGGCTGCATTTCATCTTCGGCGCCTTCTTCTTCGGCGTGGTGATGCCGAAGGAATCCACCGAGCAGCTGCGCGCGGACATCACCGAGCGGATCGGCCACATGAGCAGCCATTTACTGCTGCCGGTCTTCTTCATCAGCGTGGGCCTGAAAGTCGACCTGTCGCATCTGGGGCGGTCCGGATGGCTGGACTTCAGCCTCATCCTGCTGGTCGCGGTCAGCGGCAAATTCCTCGGCGCGTTCCTGAGCGCCCGGGCCCACGGCGTCACGGCGCGCCAATCCGCGGTGCTCGCCACGCTGATGAACACCAGGGGTCTCACCGAGCTCATCATTCTGACCGCCGGTCTGCAACTCGGTGTCCTCAACGACCGGTTGTACTCCCTGATGGTCGCCATGGCCGTCGTGACCACGGCGATGGCGGGGCCGCTCCTCTCACTCTTCCAGCCGGACACCGTCGCCGATCACGACCTCCTCCCGGCGGCCCGCGATCCCCGGTCGCCCACCGCAGGGCGATGACGGACACCGCGACGTCCACCTCGCTCTCAACACGGCCACTCGGGCTTGGCGATCCTCGCCCGCAGCGGTGCCAGGAGTTCGTTGGCACGCTCCCAGCCCTCCTCGGAACCGAGGTCCTGGACGCCCCGCCCCGGCAGGACCTCCAGCGGCCCGCCGCCCGGACCCCCGCAGCGGTCGTGATAGAGCACCAGCGCGTGTTCCGACCGGTTGCGCCGGGACTCCCAGATCAGGCCCATGGCGTCGGATGCCTGCGCCCGGATCTCGCTCGACCAGCGCCGCGCCCGGGCGTAGTTGCTCTCGTCCTCCAGCAGCGTGGCGTCCTGGCACACGGCGGCCAGGTCCGCACCGCTGATCAGGGAGACGAGGGTCAGGTCGTAGCGCGTGCGCAGACAGCTGAGCGACCGCTGCCAGACCGCGCGGTAGGGGATCGTGCGCTCACCGACGGGTGGTTCGAACGGCCGGGAGCGCAGCACGCTCTCGGCCAGTGCCGTCAGCGCGCTGTCCGCCAGGTACAGGCTGTGGTACGTGTCCAGCACGGTGCCGTCGAAGCGGCCTCCCTCGAAGTGGATGTCCGCGAGTCTCGGGTTGAACTCGTCCGCCGCGTACCGGGACTGGTGCACCCGCCACAGCACCGTGCCCGCCGGGATCACCCGGCGACGGGGCCGCAGCTTCAGGTCGATCATGGGGAAGAAGCCGCTCATCACTCCCCCTCCGCCAGTTCGCGGGCCGCGCCGGTCAGCCGGTGGTCGGGCAGTCGGCCGAGCAGCGCGGCGGGGGTGCCGCCCAGCCAGCTGTTGCCGCTGAACCACCAGGCCGCGGCCCCCCACGGGTCGATGTCCGCGAGCAGCAGCCGGTTGACCTCCAGGACGACCCCGTACGGGGTGCCGCCGTCCGGTGCGAACTGGAACTCCGGGTAGCGGTCGCCGCCGTCGCGAGCGCTCAGTCTGATCAGCTCGGGCGGCGGCGCGCCACCGCAGCGGGCCCGCGCCTCGGGGGCCGACAGGGCCGGTTCCCGCAGCAGCCGCTCGTGCCCGGGGTCCGGTTCGTACGCCGGTCCACGCGCCGGCGACGGCAGGCCGAACCAGGCCATCAGCTCCCGCGCCCCGGCCACGGTCCCCGGTCCGGGCAGGGTCACGGCACCGCGTGGGGAGTCCAGTTCCCCGCGCACCGGATGACCCAGCGGCAGCTTCAGCAGCACCAGTCTGACGCCGTGGAGTGCCCTGCGCACCGCCCGGTCGTCGTCCGCCGGCGCTTCGGCGAGCGCCGTCAGCCGGGCCAGCAGCACCGTGTACTGCTCATCGCCCAGCGCCTCGTGGATGGTGTCCCGGTGTTCGCCGATCAGGGCGAGCAGCCGCTCCGCCGATCCCGCACGCTCCTCGTGCACGCCGTCCTCCCCTCCGCGTCCGCCGTCTGCGCCGTACTATGCCGACCCCCGGCGCGCACGGCGACACGATCCCGCTCCCGGCCTCCTCACCGCCCGGAATCCGCCCGGAAGCCACCCAGTTGTGAGCGCATCTCGCGCCGCATCCCGCGCAGCCGGCCCCACAGTTCGTCGATGTTCTCCCGCACCGCGGCCGGTGAGTCACCGGCGCGTGGGGTTCCGTCGTCCAGGCGCCGGACCATGCCGTAGACCGCCCCGAGTTCGTGGCTGAGGCCGCCCGCGAGGCCGAGCACCCGGTCGGGCATCCGCAGCTGGGCCTCCGCGTACACGTCCCGGTACTGGTCGCGTGCCTCCGTGAGCCGCTGCCGGACGGCCGGGAGCTCCTCCTCACGCCCCAGGGCGTGCACCTGGTCGGTGAGCGCGGCCAGGTACTGCCGCGCGCAGGTGTTGAGGGCGACGTAGCACGCGCGCAGTTCCTGGGCGTGCCGGCGCCGCTCGCGCACCTCCTCGGCGCGCTCCTGCTCCCTCCGGCGGCTGCGGTCGGCCGCGCGCTGGGTCAGCAGCGCGGACAGGAGCGTGCCGACGACCCCGACGACCGCGACCACGGGCGCGGTCGCTTCCCCGACATCCACCCCGCCCTCCGTCCCCGTCATGGCCCACGCTGTCAGGAAATCAGCACCCGCGCGCCGAGTGAACAGCCGAGCCGGACCTCGCCCGGTGTCCGCCCCGCCGACGCCCGGATCGGCTGCCCGGCCCGGCGGACGGCACCCGGACCGGGAAACCCGGTGGAGGGGTCGCCCGGGCTGTGCCTAGGGTCGCGGAATGAGTACACGAACCTTCCGCATCACCGTCCGCGGCGCCTTCGACGCCCTCACCGACGCCCAGCGCGCCGCCCTGCTGGCCGACGCGGCCGAACACGACGTCCTGCGCGCCGCCTTCACCCCCGAGGGCACCCTCACCTACGACATCGCCGCCCGGCCCGCCTTCGTCTTCCGCTTCTCCGCGACGGGAGAGAAGGAGGAGGACATTCTGGAGGCGACGGAACGGGCCGAGGAGTCGGCGAAGTCCTGGCTGACGGGGCGCGGCTACGGCTTCAAGCAGCTGCGGACGACCGCCGAGGACCTCTCCCAGGCGCCCCTGGGCAAGCGACAGCGCCGCGCGGCCCGTACGACCGGTCTCTGACATCCCCTAAACTTGAGTACTCAAGGACAAGGCAAGAGAGGTACGAGTGGGAGTGGGTCGTGAGTGAGGGCCTGGACGCGGCTCTGCGCCTGGTACGGGCCCAGTCGGCGCTCGTACGACGCTTCGACGCCCGGCTCGGTGGCCTGCACGGCGTCAGCCTGGCCGACTTCACCCTGCTGCTGCGGCTGGAGCAGGCGCCCGGCGGCCGGATGCGCCGGGTGGACCTCGCCGAGGCGCTGGGGCTGACCGCCTCGGGCGTGACGCGCGGGCTCGCTCCGCTGGAGCGGATCGGGCTGGTGACCAGGGAGACGGACGCCCGGGACGCGCGCGTGGCGTACGCGGCGCTGACCGGGACGGGCCGGCACCGACTGGCCGAGATGCGGACCACGGCGGAGGAGACCGCCGCCGAGGTCTTCGCCGGCCCGGCGTGGCCCGCGGCGGACATCGCCCGCCTCGCGGACCTGCTCACCCGTCTCGGCGGCACGGGCCTGACGGGGCGCTGAGTCCCCGCCGCCGTGCTGCCTCGACTCCTCGGCGCGCGGGTCACGTTGAGAGGGGCACCCGTGGCCTCCGGCTGCCGGTGTCGGTGTCGATGTCGGTGTCGGGCACCGACGTCAGGCCGCGCCGCCCGGTATCCAGCCCTGGCGGCGCAGTACGGCCGAGACGTCCGGCGCCCGGTAGTGCTCCCCCTTGAGCACCTTGCCGTCGGCCCGGCGGGCGACCGTCCCGTCCGGGCCTCTCTTGCTCATGTTGGCGCGGTGGATCTCGGCGATCACCTCGTCGAGGTCGATGCCGTGCACCAGGG
Organism: Streptomyces olivaceoviridis; assembly: GCF_014650115.1. Lineage (GTDB taxonomy): Bacteria > Actinomycetota > Actinomycetes > Streptomycetales > Streptomycetaceae > Streptomyces > Streptomyces olivaceoviridis. The sequence continues at coordinate 578,772 of NZ_BMUI01000002.1, forward strand.
CCGTGCCGTAGGCCACGTACACCACGTCGGCCAGCTCGTGCGCGAGCCGGTCCAGCGGTCCCTCCACCGCGACCTCGGCCACCTCCGCGGCCTCCTCGGCGAGCAGCTCACCGCGGTGGGCGGCCAGCTCCGGGTCCACCTCCGTCGGCGTGCTGCGGACGTCGAGACCGAAGGCGTGGTGGAACTCGCGCACGAGGCGGGCGGGTGACGTGTTCGTCCGGTCGACGGGGGAAGTGGTCATACGGCGACTCTAACGGCGGCCACTGACAACGCCCCTTTTGCCCGTGCGGATCCCCGCGGCCTCCGCTCCCGGGTTCCCGGAGTGACCCCGGCCCTGGTCAGCGGAGCGCGTCGCCTGGCAGGATCGCCGCATGTCCAAGGTGTTCCCCCGGCTCGGCAGGCGCCGGGCGTTGCAGGGCGCGGTCGTCGGTGCCGTCGCCCTCGCGCTGCTGCTGTGGTGGCTGCTGCCCTTGGGCGAGAAGCCGCCGAGCGGGACGATCGTGTTCAGCACCGGCACGTCCCGCGGGGTCTACCAGGAGTACGGCGAGCGGCTGCGCACCGAGCTGCGCAGGGACATGCCGGGCCTGAAGGTGAAGCTGCTCACCAGCGCCGGATCCCAGGAGAACGTCCAGCGGGTGGCGACCGGGCAGGCCGACTTCACCATCGCGGCGGCCGACGCGGTGGCGACGTACAAGCTGCGGCGCGGCAGCGGCGCCGGGCGGCTGCGCGGTGTGGCCCGGCTCTACGACGACTATGTGCACCTCATCGTCCCGCGCGACTCGGACTTCCGGAGCATCGCCGACCTGCGGCACAAGCGGGTGGCGACCGGACTGCCCAACTCCGGGGTGCGGCTGATAGCCGACCGGGTGCTGCGGGCGGCCGGTATCGACCCGCGCAAGGACATCACGCCGGTCGCGGACGGCATCGACACCGGGCCCGCGCGGCTGCGGGACGGGAAGATCGACGCCTTCTTCTGGTCCGGCGGCCTGCCCACGAAGGGACTGGTGGCGCTGGCACAGCAGGGCGGGTTCCGGTTCCTGCCGATCGACGACACCCTCGTCACCCGGCTGCACGGCCAGGGCGACGGCGCGCGCTACTACCGGACCACCAAGATCCCCGAGTCGGCCTACCCCGACGTGCAGCAGGGGGTGCAGGTGCCGACGATCGCCGTGTCCAACCTGCTGATGACGCGCACGGACGTGGATCCCCGGCTGACCGAGTGGGTGACCCGTACGGTGATCAAGAGCCGGGACGGCATCGGCGCCCATGTGCATTCCGCCCAGCTCGTCGATCTGCGCACCGCCATCTACACCGACCCCCTGCCCTTGCAGGAGGGCGCCCGGCGGTACTACCGGTCGGTCAAGCCGTAGGGGCCGTACGGTGAAGCAGTAAAGGGCTCAAGGGAAGCGCGGCAACGGGGATCCCGGAGCCGACGCCGGGCTCGGCGGAGCCTAGGAGGCGGCGTCCGCCGCGCCCCCGCCGGTCTCCGCGTGCCGGGGCACCCGGACCGTCACCCGTAGCCCCCGCGGCTCGTGGTGGGCGTAGTCGATCGAGCCGCCGCCCGCGCCGAGCAGCGCGCGGGTGATGGACAGGCCGAGACCCGAGCCCTTCACGTTCTGGTGCCGGCCACTGCGCCAGAAACGGTCGCCCACGCGCGCGAGTTCCTCGTCGGTGAGGCCGGGGCCGGTGTCCGTGACGACGACGGTGGTGGTGTCGCCGTCGGTGGCGACGGTGACCTCGACCGTGCCCCCCTCGGGGGAGAACTTCACGGCGTTGTCGATCACCGCGTCCAGGGCGCTGGACAGGGCGATCGGGTCGGCCCAGCCGGTGGTGGGCGGGCAGTCGCCGGTCATCCGGACGCCCTTGGTCCGGGCGGCCGGTGCCCAGGCGGCCACCCGTTCCTCGGCCAGCGCGCCGATGTCGGTCAGCACGAGGTCGGCCTCGGCGTGCTCGGCCAGCGCCAGGTCGAGCAGGTCGTCCAGGACCTGCGCGAGACGCTTGCCCTCGGTGCGGACCGAGGCGATCTCCTCGTTGTCCTCCGGCAGTTCGAGGGCGAGCAGTTCGATGCGCAGCAGCAGCGCCGCGAGCGGGTTGCGCAACTGGTGCGAGGCGTCGGCGACGAAGGCGCGCTGCTGCTCCAGCACGTCCTCGACGTTGTCCGCCATCTCGTTGAACGAGCGAGCCAGCCGTCTGAGTTCCGGCGGCCCGCCGGCGACCGCGACCCGGGACTTCAGGCGTCCGGTGGCGATGTCGTGGGTGGTGGCGTCCAGGATCCGTACCGGCCTGAGCACCCAGCCGGTCAGCCTGAGCGCGGCGCCGACGGCGAGCAGCATGGCCGCGATCTCACCGGCCCCGATGAGCAGCCAGCCGCGCAGTATGCGCGAACGGAGCTGCCCGGTGGGCGAGTCGGTGACCACGACCGCGACGACGTCCCCGTCCCGGATCACCGGGGAGGCGACGACGAGCCAATCGCGCTGCCAGGGCCACACCTGCCGCGGGTCATGGCTGCGCCGGCTGAGCAGCGCCTCGTCGAACGCCCTGCGCACCTCCCCGGTCCGCGGTACGAACCAGTCGCCGGGCGCATTGGCCATGGCGGAACCGTTGCGGTAGAAGACACCGGCGCGGATGCCGTAGACGCCGTAGTAGCTCTCCAGTTCGCTGCGCAGGGTCTCCCCGCGCTCGTCCGTGGCGGTGCGGTGGGGTCCGCCGGGCCCGTCGGTGACGAACTGGGCGAGTGCCGCGAAGCGTGCCGTGTCGTCTATCCGGTCGACGACGACCCGCTGCTGCTGTGCGGCGGCCACGCTGCCGGCGAGCGGGATGCCGAGCGCGAGCAGGACGGCCGCCAGCAGGACGATGAGCAGCGGGAGGAGGCGTGTGCGCACCCGTCCCCGCTAGGCGGCCGGGGCGACGAGCCGGTAGCCGACGCCGCGTACGGTCTCGATCAGCGCGGGCATCCGCAGCTTGGCGCGCAGGGAGGCGACGTGCACCTCCAGGGTGCGACCGGTCCCCTCCCAGCTGGTGCGCCACACCTCGCTGATGATCTGTTCGCGTCGGAAGACCACGCCGGGCCGCTGGGCGAGCAGGGCGAGCAGATCGAACTCCTTGCGGGTCAGCTGGACGACCGAACCGCCCACGCTGACCTGGCGGGTGGGCAGTTCGATCCGGACCGGGCCGAGGAGCAGGGCGCTCTCGCCGACGGTCGCCGGGTCCTCGTGGGCGGTGCGCCGGCTGACGGCGTGGATCCGGGCGAGCAGTTCCCCGGTGTCGTATGGCTTCACGACGTAGTCGTCGGCGCCCAGGTTGAGCCCGTGGATGCGGGAGCGGACGTCGGAGCGCGCGGTGACCATGATCACCGGGGTGCTGGTGCGTTTGCGGATCTTGCCGCAGACCTCGTAGCCGTCCTGGTCGGGCAGGCCGAGGTCGAGCAGGACGACACCGAAGCCGTTGCCCTCGGGGACGAGCGCCTGGAGGGCTTCCTCGCCGCTGCGCGCGTGGGTGACCTGGAAGCCGTGTTTCGCGAGGACGGCCGACAGCGCCGCGGCGACGTGGTTGTCGTCCTCGACGAGGAGCAGTCTCATCCCGGCCCCCTCCGGTTCAGCCGTCGTACGGTCTCGGTTCGCGTCGGGCGTGTAGGTCACGCGCGCGTGCACCAGTGCAGTGACGCTGATGTACAAGGACGGCGTCAAGAGGCTTCGGGTTGCCCGTCGCTTCCGTTATCCGGCCGATACGCGCACCGGCGACAAGTGCTACGACATGTGTCCGATTGCTATCGGATCGTGATGCTCAGATCTCCCTCAGATGTGATGACGCAGGTCACAGCCCCTCACTACTGTCCTCGGAAACCCGAGGAGGACGGAGCCTGAGAGCGATGACCAATGTATCGGTGGCCAAGGAAGATGTGGCCACGTCCGACGAACTGGTCGTCCTGAGGAGCGTCAACAAGCACTTCGGCGCGTTGCACGTGCTCCAGGACATCGACCTGACGATCGCCCGCGGCGAGGTCGTCGTGGTCATCGGGCCCTCCGGGTCCGGGAAGTCGACCCTGTGCCGCACCATCAACCGCCTGGAGACGATCGACTCGGGCACGATCACGATCGACGGCAAGCCCCTGCCGCACGAGGGCCGCGAGCTGGCCCGGCTGCGGGCGGACGTGGGCATGGTGTTCCAGTCGTTCAACCTCTTCGCGCACAAGACCGTGCTCGAAAACGTGATGCTGGGTCAGGTCAAGGTCCGCAAGGCCGACAAGAAGCAGGCCGGGGAGAAGGCCCGGGCCCTGCTGGACCGGGTCGGCGTGGGCACGCAGGCCGACAAGTACCCCGCCCAGCTCTCCGGCGGCCAGCAGCAGCGGGTCGCGATCGCGCGGGCGCTGGCGATGGGCCCCAAGGTCATGCTCTTCGACGAGCCGACCTCCGCCCTCGACCCCGAGATGATCAACGAGGTCCTGGAGGTCATGCAGCAGCTCGCGCGCGAGGGCATGACGATGATCGTGGTCACCCACGAGATGGGCTTCGCGCGATCGGCCGCGAACCGGGTGGTCTTCATGGCGGACGGCCGGATCGTCGAACAGGCCACGCCCGACCAGTTCTTCAGCAACCCGCGCAGCGACCGGGCCAAGGACTTCCTGTCCAAGATCCTGCACCACTGACGGCACGGCCGGGCCGTCCGCACCGCCCGGCCGCCGCTCCGCCCGGCCGCACCCGCCGTCCGACCGCACGCCCGCCCGGGTCCGCGCCACCCCTGCCTCAGGCACTCGTTCCTCACCACTCAGAAGGATGTTCAGCATGAAGCTCCGCAAGGTCACCGCCGCGTCGGCCGTCCTCCTCGCCCTCTCCGTGACCGCCACCGCCTGCGGCGGCGACAAGAAGGACGACGCCGGTTCCTCCGGCGGTGGCAACAAGATCACCATCGGCATCAAGTTCGACCAGCCGGGCATCGGCCAGAAGACCCCGCAGGGCTACTCGGGCTTCGACGTCGACGTGGCCACCTATGTCGCCAAGAAGCTCGGCTACAACGCCGACCAGATCGAGTGGAAGGAGTCGAAGAGCGCCGACCGCGAGACCATGCTGAAGCGCGGTGACGTCGACTTCATCGCCGCCTCCTACTCGATCACCCCGGAGCGCCAGAAGCTGGTCGACTTCGCCGGGCCGTACCTGCTGGCCCACCAGGACGTGCTGGTCCGCGCGGACGACAGCAGCATCAAGTCGCCGGCCGACCTGAACAACAAGAAGCTGTGTTCGGTCACCGGCTCCACCTCCGCGCAGAACGTCAAGGAGAAGCTCGCTCCCAAGGCGCAGCTCCAGCAGTACCCGACGTACTCCGCGTGCCTGACCGGTCTCCAGAACAAGGTGATCGACGCCCTGACCACGGACGACTCGATCCTCGCCGGCTACGCCTCCCAGTCCCAGTTCAAGGGCAAGTTCAAGCTCGGTGGCCTGAAGATGACCAACGAGAACTACGGCATCGGCGTCAAGAAGGGCAGCGACCTCAAGGGCAAGATCAACAAGGCGCTGGAGGCCATGGTCTCCGACGGGTCCTGGGACGCGGCCGTGAAGAAGAACTTCGGCCCGGCCGGCTACAAGAACGAGCCCGCGCCGAAGATCGGCGACATCAAGAGCTGAGGCAACGCCCGGCGGACGCGCCGTCCTTGAGGGCGGCGCGTCCGGGCATCCCTACACGCGAAAGCGCGGGAGATCGTGTTCGACTTTCTTGACGGTTACGACGTACTGGGCGCCTTCTGGACGACAGTGCAGCTGACGCTGCTGTCCGCCGTGGGCTCCCTGGTCTGGGGCACTCTGCTGGCAGCCATGCGGGTGGGTCCCGTACCGCTGATGCGCGGTTTCGGCACCGCCTACGTGAACATCGTGCGGAACATCCCGCTCACGGTGATCATCCTGTTCTCCTCGCTCGGCCTCTACCAGACGCTGAACATCACCCTCGCCGCGAAGGACACCGACGCGATCAACTTCCGGCTCGCCGTGCTGGGCCTGATCGTCTACACGTCGGCCTTCGTGTGCGAGGCGATCCGGTCCGGCATCAACACGGTGCCGGTGGGCCAGGCTGAGGCCGCGCGGGCCATCGGCCTGAGCTTCTCCCAGGTGCTGTTCCTGGTGGTGCTGCCGCAGGCCTTCCGGGCGGCCGTCGGCCCGCTGACCAACGTCCTGATCGCCTTGACGAAGAACACGACCGTGGCCGCCGCCATCGGCGTCGCCGAGGCGGCCCTGCTCATGAAGGACATGGTCGAGAAGGAGGCCCAGCTGCTGCTGATCTCCGCGATCATCGCCTTCGGATTCTGCTGCCTGACCCTGCCGACCGGTCTGATCCTCGGCTGGGTGGGCAAGAAGGTGGCGGTGAAGCGATGACCTCGGTCCTCTACGACGCCCAGGGACCGCGCGCCAAACGGCGCAACATCCTCTACACGGCGTTCTTCGTCGTCGCGCTCGCGGCCGTCCTCTGGTGGGTGTACGCGTCCCTGGACGAGAAGCACCAGCTGGACTGGGCATTGTGGAAGCCGTTCTTCAACGGCTCCGAGGCGTACACGACGTACATCTGGCCCGGCCTGGAGAACACCCTGAAGGCGGCGGCCCTGTCGATGGTCATCGCGCTGCCGCTGGGTGCCGTCCTCGGCATAGCCCGGCTCTCGGACCACATGTGGGTGCGTGTCCCGGCCACGGTCGTGGTCGAGTTCTTCCGGGCGATCCCCGTCCTGGTCCTGATGATCTTCGGCAACGAGCTGTACAGCCAGTACACCGACGTCAGTTCCGACGACCGTCCGCTGTACGCCGTCGTGACCGGCCTGGTGCTGTACAACGCGTCGGTGCTCGCCGAGATCGTCCGCGCGGGCATCCTCGCCCTGCCGAAGGGCCAGTCCGAGGCGGCCATGGCGATCGGTATGCGCAAGAACCAGGTGATGCGGGTCATCCTGCTGCCGCAGGCGGTCACCACCATGCTCCCGGCGATCGTCAGCCAGCTCGTGGTCATCGTGAAGGACACCGCGCTCGGCGGCGCCGTCCTCACCTTCCCCGAACTGCTCGCCTCGGCGAACACCATGAGCGGCTACTACGGCGCCAACACCATCGCCTCCTTCACGGTGGTGGCCGTGATCTTCGTGGTCATCAACTTCTCGCTGACCTCGTTCGCGAGCTGGCTGGAGGGCCGGCTGCGGCGCGGCAAGAAGTCGACCGGGGCCGTGCTCGGCGTCGACGAGACCGTGAACATCCCCGGCCACGCCGGTACCGGGACCGCGGCCTGACCCCGGATCAGACCCGAATGCGTCACCCGGGGGCAGTGGCACGATCGCCACTGCCCCCGGTCGCTTGACGCAAACTCTGCCAATGGGTTGCATACGTTGTGTGATCGTGCACCCCGCTTCACCTTCCTGTTCACTTGTCTCCGTCAAGGCATCGCCGCGAGCAGGGGGCGCCACACCGTGGACCCGGTGATCATCGTCGGAGCGGGGCCCGTCGGGCTCACGCTCGCCCTGGCGCTGGCGCGTCAGCAGGTGCCGTCCATCGTGCTGGACGAGGGCGTCGGCAAGGAGGAACCCCGTCCGGCGCGCACCGTCGTCCTGCGCGCGGACACGGCCGCCCTGCTGGAGCGGCTGACCGGGGCCGCGCTCGCGGAACACGGCGTGCGCTGGGCCGGCTGGCGGTCGGTCAGACGCAAGCAGGTGATGAGCGAGATCACCTTCGCCGAGACCGGAACCGCGCCGCTGCACATCGCCCAGCATGTGCTCACGGACCTCCTGCGCGGGGCCATCGCCATGGAGCCCCTGGTGGAGACGGCGGTGGAGAGCCGTCTGGACGCCATCGAGCAGGAGCGTTCCGGCATCACCGCGCGCACCCGTGGACCCAAGGGAACCTGGTGGCGCGGCAGTTACCTGGTCGGCTGCGACGGTGCCCGCTCGACCGTGCGCAAGCTCCAGGACATCCGCTTCCCGGGCCGTACGGCGGTGGAGCGGCACGCGGTCGCCGCGCTGCGCACGGAACTTCCGTGGGAGGGTCACGCGTTGCTCCATCGGATGCCGCCGTGGCGGTCGTCCGGGCCCTCGGCCGGGGAGGTGACCGCCCGCCCCCTCCCGGACGGCGTGTGGCGCCTGGACTGGCTGCTGCCACCGGGCAAGGACCTGGTCACACCCGAGCTCCTGCTGGCCCGGATCCATGAGACCCTCACGGGCTGGACGGACAACGCCACACCGGTGTACGAGCTGCTCGACACCGGCGTCCACACGGTGCACCACCGCCTCGCCCGCCGGTGGCGCGCGGGCCGGGTCTTCCTCGCCGGGGACGCGGCCCACCTGCTCGGCGCGCTCGGCACCCAGGGGCTCGACGAGGGCCTCAGGGACGCCGACAACCTCGCCTGGAAGCTGGCCGCGGCCTGGCACCACGGTCCGCACGAGGCCCTGCTGGACAGCTACCAGACCGAGCGGCGCGCGCGGGTCGCCGCCCGGCTGCGCGCCGCCGACCAGGCCCTGCCGGTGCTGCGCGGCGGGGGCGGGCTGCGCCACATCGTCCCGGGCGCGGCCCGCAACCAGGACGCGCTGCTCACCGACGGCCACCTCGGCCGCGGTCCGCTCGGCGCGCCCGGCACGTACGCCGACTCGCCGCTCGCACCCCGGCGGCTGGAAGGGGAGATCCCGGTCGACACCCCGCCCGGCGCACCGGTCACCGACGTCCGGGTCACGGCGGAGGACGGGTCCTTCGTCCAGCTGCGCGACCGGCTCGGCCGTGGCGCGCTGCTCGTCGTGCTCATCGCGCCCGGTACGGGTGTCTGGGACCGCAAGCACTGGATGTCCGCCGGGGTGATGCCCCGGCTCGCGGCGGCCGTGGCCGCGCTGCCGAACCCCGCCGAGCTCCTGGTGGCCGAGAGCTACCCGGGAGCGCCGGCGCACAGCGTGCTGCTCGTCCGCCCCGACGGCCATCTGGTCACCGCGCTGAGCGGGGTCCGCCCGGCCGACCTGTACGCGGCGGCCGAGGCCACGGTGGGGGGCGCGGCGCAGACGGGGGAGGCGGAGCAGGAGGAGGGGGAGAGGGACGGGCAGAAGGAGAAGAAGGCGGCGGAGGCCGGCTCGGGCGCACACTGACGGCACCCGCTCGTGCACCGACGACGGACCCCGGCGACGGCTCCCACCGCGCGCCGACCGTGCTCCGTGGGGGGGTCCCGTACGCGCCCGACCGTGCTCCGTGGGGGGGTCCCGTACGCGCCCGACCGTGCTCCGTAGGGGGGGTCCCGTACGCGCCCGACCGTGCTCCGTAGGGGGGGTCCCGTACGCGCCCGACCGTGCTCCGTGGGGGGCTCCCGTACGCGCCGACCACACCTCCTCGCACCCCCGTCCACCAGCTGACACCCGGTTGACCACAGTGCGGCGGCAATGCTGTACTCCGGATCGTGACCGACACCTGTGTGCGCCTGTGGCGGAGGGTCCATATGGACCTCGTCCGCTATGCGGGCTGCGTGTGTCGCCCGTCCTGCTGAATTCGCACCCTCTCCCCCTTTCCGGGCGCCGTCGCGCGCCCGTTCCGCGAACGCTCCTCAGGACGGTGTACGTGTCTGTCCCCTCCCCCTCCCCTTCCCTGCCCGCGTCCGTCTCCCCCGCCTCCGGCCCGGCGCCCACCCAGGCGGACCTCCTGGACTTCGTCCGGCGTACGGCGGCCGACGCCGAGCTGATCGCCTCCCTACCGCTCGATCCGGAGGGCCGCACCTGGGTACGGCTGGAAGGCCCCGGCGGCAGCGAGGCCTGGCTGATCGGCTGGCCGCCCGGTACCGGCACCGGCTGGCACGACCACGCCGACTCGGTCGGTGCCTTCCTCACCGCTTCGGGCGAGCTCACCGAGAACTCCCTCGCCGCCCGGCTGCCCACCGACGGCTGGAAGACCCTGGAGCTCACCGAGGGGGTGGACCAGGTACGGCGGCTGCCCGCCGGACAGGGCCGCGCCTTCGGCCGCCACCATGTGCACGAGGTGCTCAACGAGTCCCGAGAGCGACATGCGATCTCCGTCCACGCCTACTACCCGCCGCTGCCCCGGATCCGCCGCTACAGTCGCACGGACCAGGTGCTGCGCCTGGAGCAGGTCGAACGCCCGGAGGACTGGCAGTGAGCGGCACGATCGAGCAGCCGGGGACCACGGGTGTGACGGCGGAACGGCCGCTGGGCATCGACGCGTTGCTGGAGCGCGTGCGATCCGGCTACCGGCGCGTCGAGGCGCGGGAGGCGCATGAGGCGGCGCGGTCCGGCGACGCGCTCCTGGTCGACATCCGGTACGCCGCCCTGCGCGACCGGGACGGGCTCATCCCGGGCGCCGTCGTGGTCGAGCGCAACGAACTGGAGTGGCGACTCGACCCCCAGGGCAGCCACCGTCTCCCCGAGGCCACCGGCCACGACCTGCGGATCGTGGTGATCTGCAACGAGGGCTACGCCTCCAGCCTCGCCGCCGCCTCCCTCCACCAGCTGGGCCTGCACCGGGCGACGGACCTGGTGGGCGGCTTCCAGGCGTGGCGCGCGGAGGGCCTGCCGGTCCGCCCGGCGACGCCCTGACCGGCACCGGCCGCCGTGATCGTTGCCGGACGCCCTGATCGTTGCCGGAACCTGACCAGCGCTGGACGCCCTGGCCGGCACTGGCCGTCCTGACCGGCATCGGACGCCCTGACGGGCACCGGACCCTGGCCGGCGCTGGACGTCCTGGCCGGCGCCGACCGGGAACCCGCACCCACGAGGGGCCGGTGCTACTCCTTCGCCGTGGCCACGGTCACCGCCCGTACCCGGAGCGCCGCGCGCCCCGGTACGGCAGTGGCGACGAGCGCGAGGAGGCCGGCGACCGCGACGACGCCGACGTAGAGCAGCGGGGTGACCGTCGGCGCGGCCCGGCCCGTCATGCCGACGCTGAACGCGGTGAGCACAGCGAGGGCGATACCGCTGCCGACCGACGTGGCGAGGAGCAGGACGGACAGCGCCTCGGTACGCAGCATGCGCAGCACCTGACGGCGGGTCGCACCGGCGAGGCGGAGCAGCGCGAACTCCCGGACACGCTCGGCGACCGACATGGCGAGCGTGTTCACGACGGCGATGGCGGTGAAGGCCAGGACGAGCCCCATGGCCAGGTAGTTGACCTCGGCGTTCGCCTGCTGCCGATCGGCCTGGAGGGCGTCGGCGGCGGCCGGCGAAAGAATTCTCAATCCCGGGAACTCACGGAGAGTAGTCGCGAGTTGTGTCTGTGTACGGGTCGTACGGACGAGGACGGAGGAGGCGAGCGGGTTGTCCACGTGGGGGGCCACGAGGTCGTGGGCGAGGGTGAGGTCGCCGAAGCCGAGACCCCGGGCGTAGACGGCGGCGACGGTCAGCGTGGCGGGCGTGCCGTCGCCGAGCGTGAGTTTCAGGGTGCTTCCCGGCTTCAGGTGCTGCTGGTCGGCGGCCAGTTCGCTGACGGCGACGGTGCCGGGGCCGAGCCGGTCGAGGGAGCCGGCGGTCACCTTCGGGTCCCAGGTGCGGGTCAGACCCGCCGGGGTGACGCCCTGTGCGGGGTACTTGTCGAGGCCGACGCGGACGGTCGTACGGACCACCTCGGTGACGGTGTCGTGCCGTGCGCGCAGTCGCTCGGCGGCCTCGCCGGGGACACCCGGCCCCTGGGCGGCGACGACCCAGTCGGCCCGGACACCCTCGCGGACCTGGGCGCGGGCGGCGTCGCCGAGGGTGTCCTGGACGAACAGGACGGTGCAGGTCATGCCGACGAGCAGGGTGAGGGGGGTGACGACGGAGGCCATGCGGGCGGCGTTGCCGCGCAGGTTGGCGGTGGCGAGCCTGCCGCCGTGACCGGTGAGCCGCAGCGGGCCGGCGAGCAGCAGCGCGGCGGCCTTGACCAGGAGGGGACCGAGCAGGGCGACGGAGGCGGACAGGACGACGACGGCGAGGAAGGTCACGGGAGTCGAGGCGGGCTCGGTGCGCAGGGAGGTGAGGACGACGACGAGGACGACTCCGCCGGCGAGGAGCAGCAGCCCGGCGGCGATGCGGCCCCAGGCGGGGCGGGTGCGCTCGGTCCTGGCTTCGGCCAGGGCCTCGGCCGGGCGGATCCGGGCGATCCTGCGGGAGGCGATCCGGGCCGCCGCCCAGGCCCCGAGGAGAGTGGCGGCGAGAGCGGCGAGCGGCGGGAAGACACTGACGGTGTGGTCGAGTGTGTCGGGTACGGCGCCCAGGGCGACGAACCTGGTGTGCAACCAGCCGCCGAGCGGCAGCCCGAGCAGGGCACCGGCCGTGCCCGCCGCCGCGCCGACGATCAGCGCCTCCCGGCCGAGCAGCTTGCGGATCTGCCCGGACGTGGCGGCGATGGCCCGCAGCAGGGCGAGTTCGCGGTGGCGCTGCTGGACGGTGAGCGCGAAGGTGCCGACGACCACGAGCACCGCCACCAGCAGCGAGGTGCCACCCATGGCCCCGCCCATGCTGACCAGCCGGGTACGGGCCGCAGCCGCGTCCAGGAACTCCACCGGCCCACGGGCGTCCCCGGTGCTGACCTGGGCCGTGGTGCCGTGCAGCGCCCGCGCCACGGCCCGGCGCACCCGCTCGGGGTCCGCCCCCTTGACCGGCAGTACACCGAACGCGGTGACCTGCCCGGGGTGCGCGGCCAGTCTGCGGGCCTCGCCTGCGGAGAAGAACAGGGCCGTCTGGTGGCGTACGGCGGCGGCCGGGGTGGCGATACCGGTGATCCGGTAGGTGCGCGGGGCCTGGGTGGACTGCACGGTGAGCCGGTCGCCGGGCCGCAGCCGGGCCCTCGCGGCGAGGTCGCCGTCGACGACGACGTCACCGGCGGCCCGGGGGGCGCGGCCCGCTGTCAACCGGTACGGGGTCAGCGCGGCGGAGTCCCAGGCATGGCCGTAGGCGGTACGGCCGCCGGTGCCGGCCGGCGTCAACGGCTGGGCGAGGAAAGTGTGTTCGGGGACGACCCGGGCCACGCCGGGGGTGTGGGCGAGGGTGCCGCGCAGGTTCTCGGGCAGCCAGGCGCGCTCGGCGATGGGCTTCGCCTTGTGCTTGACCTTGGTCTTGCCCTTCTTGTGCTTGACGGTGGTCCGATGCACGTACTGGTCGGCGGAGACCACGACGGGAGCGGCGGCGTAGCGCTCGGTACGGATGGTGCCGCGCAGGCCGGTGTCCAGGAGGGTGCCGCAGGCGGTGATCAGAGCGGCCGCGCACATCAGGGCGAGGAAGGCGCCGAGAAACCCCGCCTTGCGGGCACGGACCGATTGCAGGGCGTAACGCAGCATCATGGGGACGGGCTCTCTTCTGTTGTACGCATCGGGTGTGTCGTGCGCTGGGCGCGCGTACAGACTCGCCGGTGCGGGGGTGGGAGAGCACTGCGATGGACCGGCGTCTTGCGACGGGGGCCACCCCGACCGTCCACAGCGGGGGTTAGCCCCACCCCGGGGTGCCCCGTCACAAGCCCCCGACCGGCCCGTCAGGCCGCCCCGTCCCGAGCAACCGCCGCACCCCCGTGCCGAGCAGCCCTCTCGCCCCTCCGTGCCGAGCCGCCGCCGCACCCCTCGTCCCGAGGAGCCCTCGCGCCCTCCCTCTCTGAGGAGCAGTGAGAAGCCCTTACCCCGGGGAGCGGTCAGAAGCCTCCATCCCGGGACCCGTCAGAAGTCTCCATCCGGGGACTCGTCAGAAGTCGCCGTCCCCGAGGAACTCCGTGTCCTCGCCCTCTTCCTCCAGGGCCTGGCGGACGACCCTGAGGGCCATGCCCTCGGGGTAGCCCTTGCGGGCGAGCATGCCCGCGAGCCGGCGGAGCCGCTTGTCCCGGTCGAGGCCACGGGTGGCCCGCAGTTTGCGGGCGACGAGTTCGCGGGCGGTCGCCTCCTCCTGCTCGGAGTCGAGCTGGGCGACCGCGTCGTCGATCAACGCCGAGTCGACCCCCTTGGTACGCAGCTCCCGGGCGAGCGCGCGGCGGGCTAGCCCCCGGCCATGGTGCCGGGACTCCACCCAGGCGTCCGCGAAGGCACTGTCGTCGATGAGCCCGACCTCCTCGAACCGTGACAGCACCTCCTCGGCCGCGTCCTCGGGGATCTCCCGCTTGCGCAGGGCGTCCGCGAGCTGCTTGCGGGTGCGCGGGGTCCCGGTGAGCAGGCGCAGGCAGATCGCCCGGGCCCGCTCGACCGGGTCCCCTGAAGACTCCCCCCGCTCGTCCCTCGCCGAGGGAGGGCCGTCTTCGTCCTCACCGGGTCCGGACGCGTCGCCGAACCCGCGCCGCCGGCCACGCCCCCGGCGACCGCTGCGCGCTCCCCCGGACCGCCCGGACCCACGACCGCCGAGCGAATCACCCCCGTACGGCTCCCCGTCCTCGTCTCCCAGCTCCGCAGCGCCGTCACCGCTGTGGCCGCCGGTCCCGCGGTACGCGTCGTATCCGTCGTACGCGCCGAAGCCGTCGTCCCCGTGTCCGCCGCTCCGGTGTCCGCCGTCACCGTCCGGGGCGGAGTCCGGGTGGCCTCCGGTGCCCCTCCCCCGTGGGGCACCGGGGGTGGCGTACTCGTACTCGGCCCAGTCGGTTCGTCGTGTCACGGGTCAGCTCTTGGCTGCGGCGGCCTTGGGCTTGGTGGCCTTGGCGGCTGCCGGGGCGGGGGCCGACTTGGCGGGGTCGTCGGCCGCCGCGGTGGTGACCGCCGCGTCGGCGCCCGGCTCGGCGGCGGGCTCCTCCGGCCGGACTCCCACGCCCAGCTTCTCCTTGATCTTCTTCTCGATCTCGTTGGCCAGGTCGGGGTTGTCCTTGAGGAAGTTGCGCGCGTTCTCCTTGCCCTGGCCGAGCTGGTCGCCCTCGTACGTGTACCAGGCGCCGGCCTTGCGCACGAAGCCGTGCTCCACGCCCATGTCGATCAGACCGCCCTCGCGGCTGATGCCCTGGCCGTAGAGGATGTCGAACTCGGCCTGCTTGAAGGGCGGCGCGACCTTGTTCTTGACGACCTTGCAGCGCGTGCGGTTGCCGACCGCCTCCGTGCCGTCCTTCAGGGTCTCGATGCGGCGGATGTCGATACGCACCGAGGCGTAGAACTTCAGCGCCCGGCCACCGGTCGTGGTCTCCGGGGAGCCGAACATCACGCCGATCTTCTCGCGGAGCTGGTTGATGAAGATCGCGGTGGTCTTGGACTGGTTGAGCGCGCTGGTGATCTTTCGCAGGGCCTGGCTCATCAGGCGGGCCTGAAGACCCACGTGGCTGTCGCCCATCTCGCCCTCGATCTCCGCGCGCGGGACGAGCGCGGCGACGGAGTCGATGACGATGAGGTCCAGGGCACCGGAGCGGACCAGCATGTCCACGATCTCCAGGGCCTGCTCGCCGTTGTCCGGCTGGGACAGGATGAGGTTGTCGATGTCGACGCCGAGCTTGCGCGCGTACTCGGGGTCGAGGGCGTGCTCGGCGTCCACGAAGGCGACCTGGCCGCCGGCCTTCTGTGCGTTCGCCACGGCGTGCAGGGTCAGGGTCGTCTTACCGGAGGACTCCGGTCCGTAGATCTCCACGACACGGCCACGCGGCAGGCCGCCGACGCCGAGGGCGACGTCCAGGGCGGTCGACCCGGTCGGGATGACCTCGATGGGCTCCTTGGACCGCTCGCCCATGCGCATGACCGCGCCCTTGCCGAATTGCCGTTCAATCTGCGCGAGCGCGGCGTCGAGCGCCTTCTCGCGGTCGGTTCCTGCCATGGGTTCCACCCGGTTTGCTTGAGTCGATCGCTTCACGTCAAAGACGCTAACGCCTGCCACTGACAATGCGCCCCGACGCAGGCCCAGCCTGTGGATAACCGAGGGACATCTACCCGCGAATCGGTACGAAATCCCCAACCGAAAGCCTCGCCTGAGCCTCCATAAGAATGGATGTTCGATTTTCGTGTCAAGCGCGCCACCCGGCACCGGACGGGGCTTCCGTAGGGTTGGCGGAGATGAACGACGACGACCGGACGCCGGCCCTGTTCCACGTCCTGGACAGCCTGCCCGGACCGCACCACCTGGAGTACCCCGACGGCTTCGACCACGCCGGGGCCCGGCTCCGGGCGACGGGGCTGCGGGACCGGCTCACCCAGGACTTCGGCCGCTCCTGCCGGCTCGACGAGGGCATCCAGGACGCGAGCTTCTCCTTCTCCGTGGACATCCCGGCCGAGGCGACCGGGGCCGGGGTGTCCATCGCCGTGCGGCTGAGCAACTACGGCGATCTGGCGGCGGTCACCACGCCGGAGCCCGGCAGCCATGACGACCTGGACGACGCCGTGCGCGACGGAGCGCTGTCGGATGCGGACCGCGACCGGATCACGGCCGCCCTGTCCGACCTGGGCTACCGGCTGGTCGCCCCACGGCTTCTCCACCGGCCGTACGACGGCGTGACCTGGCTCGTCGACGAGGCCCACGCGACCTGGTGGACCCGGTTCTTCGACCACCTGTGACACGGGCCCGCCTGCTCCCGGTGACGTACCACGGGTGTCTCCGGCCGGACGACGACCGCGCGGGCCGCGCCCGGAAGCCTTGGGCCCGTGAAGATGCCGCGTGCCACCGTCGACCGCCTCTGTCACACGACGGGGCTGCTCCTCGTCCTGTCCGGCCTCGTCCACCTGGTGGTGTTCGCGGTCGACGGCGGCCCCTGGGACGGTCCCGTCTCCTGGCGCAAGCCCGTCACGTTCGGGCTCTCGTTCGGGGCGACGCTGATCGCGGTCACGTGGGTCACGTCGTACCTGCGGACCGGTGACCGGCCGCGCTCGGTCCTGCTGCCGGTCTTCGCCGCGGACTGCGTGGTGGAGGTGGGCGGCATCACCCTCCAGGCGTGGCGCCGGGTGCCCTCGCACCTGAACAGGGAGACCCCCTTCGACACGGCGGTGTCCATGACGCTCGCGGTGGGCGGCGGTGTCCTGGTGGCCGTGCTCACCGGCTTCGCCGTCGCGTCCTTCCGGCACCGGCCGGCGGGCCCCGCCGGCATGCCGCTCGCCGTGCGTTCCGGTTTCGCGCTCCTGCTGATCGCGCTGGCCTCCGGTGCGGCGATGATCGCGCGCGGGGTCGTCCTGACGCGGACCGGCCACCAGGAGGCGGCCTATCGCTCGACGGCCCCGCTCAAGCCGCTGCACGGCGTGAGCCTGCACGCGGTCCTCGTCCTGCCCCTGCTGGCCCGGCTGCTGTCCCGTACCCCGTGGGACGAGCGGACGCGCCGGCGGATCGTGGCCGTGGCGGCGGGCTGCTACACGGCGGCCGTCGTCATGGCCGCCGGGTGGGCGCTCCTGACGTACTGAGGCAGCGCGGTCGCGCGCGGGCAGCTACGGCCGCTGCACCCCGCCGGAGCGGCGGTCGACCCAGAGCCGGCGCACGCGCGTGAGCATCCCGGGGCCACCCGGGCCGCTGCCGCCGCGCCCGTGCACCCGGGGGTCGTCCGTGACGGCGTACCGCTTCACGTACGCCCCCAGGAACGCCTGGAGCGTGGCCACCGCCGGGATGGCGATCAGCGCGCCGACCGCGCCCAGCAGCGCGGTCCCCGCGACGACCGAGCCGAAGGCGACCGCCGGGTGGATGTCGACCGTCTTGGCGGTCAGCTTGGGCTGGAGCATGTAGTTCTCGAACTGCTGGTAGATCACGACGAAGATCAGCACCCAGAGCGCGTACCAGGGGTTGACGGTGAACGCGATCAGCATCGGCAGCGCGCCCGCGAGGTACGTGCCGATGGTGGGGATGAACTGCGAGACCAGGCCCACCCAGACGCCGAGCACGGGCGCGTACGGCACGCCGAGGGCCTCCAGCAGGATGTAGTGCGCGATGCCGGAGATGAGCGCCATGAGGCCGCGCGAGTACAGATAGCCGCCCGTCTTGTCGACGGCGATCTCCCAGGCACGCAACACCTCGGCCTGCCGTGCGGGCGGCAGGACGGAGCACAGGGCGCGGCGCAGCCGGGGGCCGTCGGCGGCGAAGTAGAAGGAGAACAGCGCGACCGTCAGCAGCTGGAAGAGCCCGCCGAGCACCTGGGCGGAGACGTCGAGGACTCCGGCCGCGCTGTTCTGCACGTACTTGCGCAGCCAGTCGGAGTGGAGCAGGCCCTCCTGGACGTCCACCCGTCTGAGGTCGGTGTGGAAGGTCTGGTTGATCCAGTGGATGAGCGAGTCGAGGTAGCCCGGGAAGCCCTCGATCATCTTGACGATCTGGCCGGCCAGCATGGACCCGAGCAGGGTGACGAACCCGGCGGCGAAGATCGTCAACCCTAGGAAGACCAGGAAGGTGGCGAGGCCCCTGCGCATGCCACGGGTCGCCATCCGGCTGACCGCGGGCTCGATCGCGAGGGCCAGGAAGAACGCGATCAATATGTTGATCAAGAGTCCGGTCAGCTGGTGGAAGGCCCAGCTGCCGAGCTGGAACGCGGCGATCAGCGCGAGCGCGAGCACCATGGCACGCGGCAGCCAGCGCGGCATCCGGGCGGCCGGAGCGACGGCGCCGGGGGCCGGAGGCGGGCCGGGCGGGATCGTAGCGGCCGGAGCTGCCTGCCCGGGGGACGGCTCGCCGTCCTCGGGAGTGAATACCAGGGGGTCCTCGTTGGGTGACACGCGCCCAGTCTCGCCCACGCCACCGACAACCGGCGCCTCGCGGCGATCTTCGTGACAGATCAGTGCCGTACTGTCGACTTCTCCACCGGCAAACCCGGCATTTCGGCCGACGTGTCAGCGCCTCTCACCCGGCACGTCCATCACCGCGCAGACCACGCGCCACACGTCCCTGGCCTCCCAGCCCGCGTCCAGCGCCTGGTTCACCGTGCGTCCGCCCAGTTCCGCCATCACGTGATCGCGCGCGAAGGTGTCGGCGTACCCCGGACCGAAGTGTTCCGCCATCCGCTGCCAGAAGACCGTCAACCGCATGACACCAGTATCCCGCCCCTGAGGGTGGGCCCTGCCCGGGAGCACCTGCCGAGACCGCTTTCCGTCCTACGGTCTGACGCATGGCCGAAACAGGAGCTTCCCCACTCCCCTCCACGCCCCTGGCGCGCTCCCCGCTCTTCCGCGCCGAACAGTTCGTGTGGCTCACCGCGCGCGTGCTGGAGCAGCACCTCTTCGCGTACCACTTCCTGCGCGGCAGCCCGGAGGCGGTGGAAGCGGCACTGGACGCCTACCGCAACGAGGACGGGGGCTACGGGCACGCGCTGGAGCCCGATCTGCGCGGACCGGTCAGCCAGCCCCTGCACACGGCGCATGCCCTGCGCGTGCTGGACGCCATCGGGCGCTGCGGCGGCCAGCGGGTGGAGCGCGTGTGCCGCTATCTGACCTCCGTGTCCACCCCGGACGGCGCCCTGCCGGCGATCCTCCCCGGTCAGCGCGGGTATCCGACGGCGCCGTTCGTCCCGGTCGTCGACGATCCGCCCAGCGATCTGCTGGCCACCGGGCCGGTGGTCGGGCTGCTGCACCGCAACGAGGTGTGGCACGCCTGGCTGTTCCGGGCCACCGACTTCTGCTGGCAGGCGGTGGAGTCCCTGGAGAAGTCCCACCCCTACGAGGTGCAGGCCGCCGTGACCTTCCTGGACTCCGCTCCCGACCGCCCGCGCGCGCAGGCCGCCGCCGACCGGCTGGGCCGCCTGGTGCGGGAGCAGCGGCTCGCGGCGCTGGACCCGGACCGGCTCGACGCGTTCCCGGTCGCGTCCGGCTATGCCCCGGGCGAGCACCACTTCCCGCACGACTTCGCCCGGAGCCCGGACTCGCTCGCGCGCGCGTGGTTCACGGACGACGAGATGACGCGCTCGCTGGACCACTTGGCCGCCGGGCAGCAGGAGGACGGCGGCTGGCCGGTCCGGTGGCGCCGGTGGGCCCCCGCGCCCGCCCTGGAGGCGCGCTCCCTGGTGACGATCGAGGCCCTGTGCACCCTGCGCGCCTACGGCCGTTTCGTGGGCTGACCGGTCCGGGCCACGGTCCGGGCCCGCCCGTCACAGGGGGCGACCCGCTCGCCCCCGAGGGCCGCCTCACGCGCCGGCCGCCCGCCCCCGCTGACCCGGGCCGACTGTCCGTCTCACCCGCCGACGGCCCGTACACCCGCCGTCACCACCACGGCCGCCGCGACGACCAGCAGGAACGGCGCGCGCAGCACGAGTGCCACGGCCGCCGCGCCGAGCCCGGCGGCCCGGGCGTCCAGCGCCAGCGCGTGCCCGGCGGCGAACGTCTGCTGGGCCGTGAGCGCGGCGAGCAGGGCGACCGGCAGCAGGGCGGCGAGCCGCCGCACGTACGGCCGTTCGACGGCGTGTGCCGGGACCAGCAGGCCGGCGAGCTTGACGGCGTAGCAGCCGAGGGCGGTCACGCCGACCGCGATCCAGGTGTTCACCGGTTCTCCTCCGAGCCGTCCAGGTCCTCCTGTGGGGTACGGCCCCCGCGTCGGCCCTCCACGAAGAGGGCCAGCGGAGCCGCCAGTGCCGCCACCAGCACCGGCACGCCGGCCGGCAGGACGGGCAGCAGACCGAGGCCCAGCAGGACGGCGAGGCCCGCGACCGCACGCTCGGTGGCCGTCTTCAGCATCGGGGCGAGCAGCGCCAGGAACACGGCCGGCCCCGCCGCGTCCAGGCCCCACGCGCGCGTGTCGCCGATCGCCCGCGCGCCCAGGGCGCCGAGCAGCGTGGTCAGGTTCCACAGCACGTACAGGCTGAGCCCGGTGACGGTGAAGCCGAGCCGCGCGGCCCGCCGGGTCGGCTGGGCCAGGGTCACCGCGGTGGTCTCGTCGATCACCCACTGCGCGGCGAACGGCCGTACCGCGCGCGGGAGGGCGAGAAGCTGGGAGAGCCGCAGCCCGTAGAAGGCGTTGCGCACGCCCAGGAAGAGGGCGCCCGCGGCGGCCGTGAACGGGTTGCCGCCGGCGGCGAGCGCCCCGACCAGCGCGAACTGGGAGGCTCCGGTGAACACCAGGAGACTGAGCGCGCAGGTCTGGAGCAGTCCGAGTCCGCTGCCGGCCGAGGTCACTCCGAAGGCGAATCCGGACAGGCCCACGGCGACGCCGACCCCGAGGGCGTCCCGTACGACGGCCGCGTCCGGCTTGTCCGCGCCGTCGGCGGTCTGGTTCGTGAGTGCTATGTGCTGTGCCACGCCCGGGACGGTACGGGCGGCCGTCAGCCCGCGTCTTGTACGTTCTTGCGCTCTCCCGGCCCGGTGCGCTCCCCCAGCCCCGCGCGCTCACCGAAGCCGGAGCGCTCGCGCTGGTAGGCGCCCGGGGGCACGCCGACGATCCGGGCGAAGTGCCGGTTGAGGTGGGGCTGGTCGGTGAAGCCGACGGCGACGGCCGCCTCGGCGGGGGACGTCCCCGCGTCCAGCAGCAGCCGCGCGTGGCGCACACGGGCGTCGGTCAGCCAGGTGTGCGGCGGCATGCCGTAGGCGTCGCGGAACGCCCGCAGCAGGGCGAACGGGCCGGTCCCGAGGTCGGCAGCCAGCTGTTCCAGGGTCGGCGGTGCGGCCATCCGCTCCTCCAGCACCGCACGCGCGCGTGCCGCGATCCGCGCGCCGGCCGTCCGGGGCCGCCGCTGGGGCAGGGGGCCGCCGTTCAGCCGCAGCAGCCTGGTCACGGCGACCCGCAGGAGCGTGTCGGCGGCCAGCGCGTTGCCCTCGTCGGCTGCGCGCAGCACCTGGTGCACCAGGCGGACGGTGTCGGGGTCGTCGAGCACGGGGCTGACGAAGCCCGGCGTGCCCCGGAGGGTGGTGGTCTCGGCGGCGATCGCGGCGACCACGTCCGGCGACGGGTACAGGGCGCCGTACCGCCAGCCCTCGGGCACTCCGGCCCGGCCGGTGTGCGGCGTGTCCGGGTTGACGAGGGCGAGCGCTCCCGCACCGGCGGAGACGTCGGAGCCCCGGTGGTGGAAGACCTCGACGCCGTCGGCGATGGCCGCGATCACGAAGTTCTCGTGGGTGTGCCGGATGAAGGTCTTGCGGATGTACCGGGCCCGCAGCAGGTCGACCCCGGGCAGCTCCGCGTACCGCCAGTGCCGTGCCCGCTCCCCTGAACCCGCCATGGGCCCATTGTCCGCCCCGCCCACCGCCCCGCCGGCTCCGCGCGTTCCGCCCGCCACCCCGCCGGCTCCACCCGTCCCGGCCCGGCTCTGCACGGTCGGACCCCGCTCGCACGGTCGGCCCCGGCTCCCCCCGACTCGCGGGTCCAGCCGGTCACGAGCCCTGCCCCCGCCCCGCCCCGCACGCTCGGCTCAGCCGCGGTCAGCACCGGTCATCGCTCCGCGGCGCCCCACCCGATCCCGGGCGCCCACAGCCCCTCACCGCCGGCGCAACCGCCGACGCCCCTCGGCACTCCATGTCACACGCCCCGCCTTCGCCCCGTTTGCCCAGGTCAGGGCGATTGTCAGTGGGTGGGTGCAGGATGGACGCATGGTCAGCTCCGCACACCGAGCCCTCGACGGCTTCTCCCCCGCGACCCGCGGCTGGTTCACGGGGGCCTTCTCCGCGCCCACCGCGGCCCAGGCGGGCGCGTGGCAGGCCATCGGGGAGGGCTCGGACGTGCTGGTGGTCGCCCCGACCGGCTCCGGCAAGACGCTGGCCGCGTTCCTCGCCGCCCTCGACCAGCTGGCCTCGACCCCGCCCCCGGCCGATCCGAAGAAGCGCTGCCGGGTGCTGTACGTGTCCCCGCTGAAGGCCCTGGCGGTCGACGTCGAGCGCAATCTGCGCAGCCCGCTGACCGGTATCCGCCAGGAGTCCGTGCGGCTGGGCCTGCCCGAGCCCGAGGTCAGGGTCGGCATCCGCTCCGGAGACACCCCGGCCGCCGAGCGCCGCGCCCTGTCCACGCGCCCGCCGGACATCCTGATCACCACCCCCGAGTCGCTGTTCCTGATGCTGACGTCGGCCACGCGCGACGCGCTCACGGGCGTGGAGACGGTGATCCTGGACGAGGTGCACGCGGTCGCGGGCACCAAGCGCGGCGCGCACCTCGCACTCTCCCTGGAGCGGCTGGACGAGCTGCTGCCCAAGCCCGCCCGTCGGATCGGCCTGTCGGCGACCGTGCGCCCGGTGGACGAGGTGGCCCGGTATCTGTCCCCCCGCCGCAAGGTGGAGATCGTCCAGCCCGAGTCCGGCAAGGAGTTCGACCTCTCCGTGGTCGTCCCGGTCGAGGACATGGGCGAGCTGGCGGGCGCCCCGGCCGCCGACGCCTCCGAAGGCGGGGAGCGGCCGTCGATCTGGCCGCACGTGGAGGAGCGGATCGCCGACCTGGTGCAGGCCCACCGGTCCACGATCGTCTTCGCCAACTCCCGGCGCCTGGCGGAGCGGTTGTGCAACCGGCTCAACGAGATCGCGTACGAGCGCGCCACCGGCGAGACCCTGGAGGAGCACCACTCCCCCGCCCAGCTGATGGGCGGCTCCGGCGCGGCCCAGGGCGCGCCGCCGGTGATCGCCCGCGCGCACCACGGCTCGGTCTCCAAGGAGCAGCGTGCCCTCGTCGAGGAGGACCTCAAGGCCGGGCGGCTGCCCGCGGTGGTGGCCACCTCCAGCCTCGAACTCGGCATCGACATGGGCGCCGTGGACCTGGTGGTGCAGGTCGAGTCCCCGCCGTCGGTCGCCTCCGGTCTCCAGCGCGTGGGCCGCGCGGGACACCAGGTCGGCGCCGTCTCCACCGGTGTCGTCTTCCCGAAGTACCGGGGTGACCTGGTCCAGGCCGCCGTGGTCACCGAGCGGATGCGCACGGGCGCGATCGAGTCGCTGAAGGTGCCCGCGAACCCGCTGGACGTGCTCGCGCAGCAGCTGGTCGCCATGACGGCGCTGGACACCTGGCAGTTCGACGACCTGCTCGCCGTGGTCCGCCGGGCGGCCCCGTTCGCCTCGCTGCCCGAGTCGGCGTTCACGGCGACGCTGGACATGCTGGCGGGCCGCTATCCGTCGGACGCGTTCGCGGAGCTGCGCCCGCGCGTGGTGTGGGACCGCGTCACCGGCGACATCACCGGCCGCCCGGGCGCCCAGCGCCTCGCCGTCACCTCCGGTGGCACGATTCCTGACCGCGGCCTGTTCGGCGTCTTCCTCGCCGGTTCCGACCCCAAGAAGGGCGGCGGCCGGGTCGGCGAGCTGGACGAGGAGATGGTCTACGAGTCCCGGGTGGGGGACGTCTTCACGCTGGGCACGAGTTCCTGGCGGATCGAGGACATCACGCGCGACCGCGTCCTCGTCTCGCCCGCGCCGGGCGTGCCGGGCCGGCTGCCCTTCTGGAAGGGCGACCAGCTGGGCCGGCCGCTGGAGCTGGGCCGCGCGGTGGGCGCGTTCCTGCGCGAGGTCGGCTCGCTGCCCAAGGACGACGCCCGGCTGCGGCTGCTGGCGGCGGGCCTGGACGCGTGGGCGGCGGACAACGTGCTGTCGTACCTGGGCGAGCAGCGCGAGGCCTGCGGCCACGTCCCGGACGACCGCACGATCGTCGTGGAGCGGTTCCGTGACGAGCTGGGCGACTGGCGCGTCGTCGTCCACTCGCCCTTCGGCGCCCAGGTCCACGCCCCCTGGGCGCTCGCCCTAGGCGCCCGCCTGTCCGAGCGGTACGGCATGGACGCGCAGGTCATGCACGCCGACGACGGCATCGTGCTGCGCCTGCCCGACGCCGACCTGATGGGCCTGGACCTGCTCGACCAGGAGCCCATGAAGGCCGGCACCGAGTACGACAGCGACCAGGCCCCGGTCGGCGCGGCCGACGTCGCCTTCGACAAGGGCGAGGTCGACCAGGTCGTCACCGACCAGGTCGGCGGCTCGGCGCTGTTCGCCTCCAGGTTCCGCGAATGCGCCGCCCGCGCCCTGCTGCTGCCGCGCCGCAATCCCGGCAAGCGCACCCCGCTGTGGCAGCAGCGCCAGCGGGCGGCGCAGCTCCTCCAGGTGGCGAGCGAGTTCGGCTCGTTCCCGATCGTCCTGGAGGCGGTCCGCGAGTGCCTCCAGGACGTCTTCGACGTCCCCGGGCTGGTCGAGCTGATGGGTGACATCGAGTCCCGCAAGGTGCGCCTGGTCGAGGTCACCACCCCGGAGCCGTCCCCGTTCGCCCGCTCCCTGCTCTTCGGGTACGTCGCCCAGTTCCTGTACGAGGGCGACTCTCCACTGGCCGAGCGGCGCGCCGCCGCGCTGTCACTGGACTCGCGGCTGCTGGCCGAGCTGCTGGGCCAGGCGGAGCTGCGCGAACTGCTCGACGCCGAAGTGCTGACCGAGCTGGAGCGCGAGCTCCAGTGGCTCACCGAGGACCGCCGGGTCAAGGACGTCGAGGGCGTCGCCGACGTGCTCCGGCTGCTCGGCCCGCTCACCGACGCGGAACTGGTCGCGCGCGGTGCGGACGCGCAGTGGGCGCGGGAGCTGGCCGGGGCCCGCCGGGCGATCAAGGTGCGGATCGCGGGCGCCGAGCACTGGGCGGCCGTCGAGGACGCGGGCCGGCTGCGCGACGCGCTCGGCACGGCGCTGCCGGTCGGTGTCCCCGAGGCGTTCACCGAGCCGGTCAAGGACCCGCTGGGCGATCTCCTCGCGCGCTACGCCCGTACCCACGGCCCGTTCACCTCGGCCACCGCGGCGGCCCGGTTCGGCCTGGGCGTGGCGGTCACCGAGGGCGCGCTACAGCGGCTGGCCGCGGCCGGCCGGATCGTTCAGGGCGAGTTCCACCCGGCGGGCATCGGCCAGGAGTGGTGCGACGCGGCCGTGCTGCGCCGGCTGCGCCGCCGTTCCCTCGCGGCCCTGCGGCATGAGCTGGAGCCCGTGCCGCCCGCCGCGCTCGCCCAGTTCCTGCCGCAGTGGCAGCACATCGGCAAGGGCCATGGTCTGCGGGGCATCGACGGACTGGTGCGGGCCGTCGAGCAATTGCAGGGTGCCTCCGTGCCGGCCTCCGCGCTGGAGAAGCTGGTCCTGCCCTCCCGCGTGGCGAACTACACGCCCTCGATGCTGGACGAGCTGACCGCCGCGGGCGAGGTGGTGTGGGCCGGAGCGGGCGCCCTGCCCGGCAAGGACGGCTGGGTCTCCCTCTACCTGGCGGACGCGGCCCCGGTGCTGCTCCCGGCACCGCACCCGCTGGAGCTGACCGCGCTCCACCAGTCGGTCCTCGACGCCCTCTCCGGCGGCTACGGCCTGTTCTTCCGGCAGATCGCCGACCAGGTCCGCGCCACCACGCATCCCGACGTCACCGACCCCCGGCTGGCCGACGCGCTGTGGGACCTGGCCTGGTCGGGCCGGCTCACCAACGACACCCTGGCGCCGATGCGCTCCCTGCTGGGCTCGGGTCGTACGGCCGGCTCGACCGCCCATCGTGCCAAGCGTGCCGTCCCGCGCGGACGCTACGGCTCCCTGACGGCCGCCGCGCGCACCGCCTCCCGCACCGGCCCGCCGACCGTCGCCGGCCGCTGGTCACTGCTGCCCGCCGCCGAGCCGGACGCCACCGTGCGCGCCCACGCGCTGGCCCGCACACTCCTGGACCGGCACGGTGTGGTCACCCGGGGCGCGGTCGCCGCGGAGGGAGTCGAGGGCGGCTTCTCAGCGGTGTACCGGGTGCTGTCGGCGTTCGAGGAGAGCGGTCAGGCCCGGCGCGGCTACGTGGTCGAGGGGCTGGGCGCGGCCCAGTTCGCCATGGACGGCGCGGTGGACCGCCTGCGCGCGGTGGCGAACGCCCGCGAACGGGCGGAGGGCCTGCCGGCCCCGGCCCGCCCCCAGGGCTTCGGCATCCCTGGCGGTGTGAACAGCTTCGGCATCCCTGGAGGTGCGAACGGCTTCAGCGCCCCGGTTGCCATGAACGGCTTCGCCGGGCCGGACCTCCCGAACCCGTTCGACGAGCCGGACGGTCCCGGCAGCGCCACCGGCACCCCGCACGGCCACACACCCCCCGGCGCCTTCGACGGAGCCGACGGCGGCTTCGGTCATCCCGGCCTGGACGGCGACTTCACCTGGCCTCCGGAGGAATCCTCCGGCGGCGACGGCACCCCCACGGCAGCCCGCGACCACGCCGACCCGTTCGCCTCCCCCGGCTACGGCGGCCCCCGCGGCGGCGGCTCCACCCACTCCGGCCCGACCTCCTACGGCGCGGCCCCGTACCGCGGCTACGGCAACGGTCGCTCGGGCACCGCCACGCCCGACCCGCGCGCCGTGGTCCTCGCCGCGGCCGACCCCGCGAACGCCTACGGCTCCGCGCTGCCCTGGCCGGAACCGCCGACCGGAGCCGGGCACAAGCCGGGCCGTAAGGCGGGCTCGCTGGTCGTCCTGGTGGAGGGCGAGCTCACGCTGTACATGGAGCGCGGCGGCAAGACGCTGCTGGCCTGGCCGACCGCCCCGGACACGGCCGCCACGGACGACCCCCGCCTGCGCACGGCCGCCGAGGCGCTGGCCGCGGCAGCCCGCGCGGGCTCGCTCGGCACGGTCACGGTCGAGCGGATCAACGGCACCCAGGCCCTGACCTCCCCCATAGGCACCCTCCTGGAGGCGGCGGGGTTCGTGGCAACACCGCGCGGCCTGCGCCTGAGAGCCTGAGGTCCGGTCGGCCGGGCAGCGGGGCCGGTGCCGACACGGGGCCGATCCTGGTCCCATCAACCCGTGTCCCGCCGCCCCCGCCCCCTCTCACCCCACCATGGCACCCTTGACCCATGCCCGAAGGTGACACGGTCTGGCAGGCCGCCCGGCGGCTGCATGAGGCTCTCGCGGGCAAGGCGCTGACCCGCAGCGACTTCCGCGTGCCGAAGTACGCCACGGTCGACCTGGCCGGCCGCGGGGTGCTGAACACTATCCCGCGCGGAAAGCACATCCTCACCCGGTTCGAGGGCGGCCTCACCCTGCACACCCACCTGCGCATGGAGGGCGCGTGGAAGGTGTACGGCACGGGCGAGCGCTGGCGGGGCGGACCGGCGTACCAGATCCGGGCGGTCCTCGACACCGCCGACCGTACGGCCGTCGGCTACCGGCTACAGGTCCTGGAGCTGCTGCGCACGGCCGAGGAGGAGCGGATCGTCGGCCACCTCGGCCCCGACCTGCTGGGCCCGGACTGGGACCCCGAGCGGGCCTTGGCCAACGTCCTGTCGGACCCGTCCCGCGAGCTCGGCGAGGCCCTGCTGGACCAGCGCAACCTGGCCGGCATCGGCAACGTCTACAAGAGCGAGCTGTGCTTCCTCCTCGGCGTCACCCCCTGGCTGCCGGCCGGGGCGCTCCCCGCGGACCTCGCCCGGCAACTGCCCGCGCTGGCCAAGCGACTGCTGGAGACCAACCGCGACCGCCCGGTCCGGCAGACCACCGGCCTGCACCGGTACGACCTGTTCGTCTACGGCCGCGCACCCCGCCCGTGCCTGCGCTGCCACACCCCCGTGCGGGTGGCCGACCAGGGCGACGGCTCCCAGGAACGCCCCACCTACTGGTGTCCCACCTGCCAGACGGGCCCCGCCCCCGCCCCCGGCACGCCCCAACGCTGGCGCGACAAGTACCCGCGCCGCACCCGCTGACCATCCGGCCTGACCGGCCCCAGCCCCAGCCCCAGCCCCCAGGCCAAAACCCCCTCGCCCAGCCGTCATACCTGCCCCACGCCCCGCACCCGGCACCGCGCACCACACACTCCGCACCGCGTACCCCGCACCCCACGTCCCGAGCAGACCCACCAATTGACGGACCGTCAGACATGCTCGTACCGTCCCCTCATGGCCCTCACCGCGTACGACCTCAGCGGACGCACCGCCTTCGTCACCGGAGCCGCGAGCGGCATCGGGCGAGCCTCCGCCGTACTGCTGGCCGAGGCGGGTGCCACGGTGCACTGTGCCGACCGGGACGCCGACGGCCTGGACGGCACGGCCGCGCTGATCGAGGACGCTGGCGGCAAGCCCCGTACCCACGTCCTCGACGTCACCGACCGGGCCCGGCTGGGCGAGGCGGTCCGGTCCTGCGGCCGGCTGGACGTGCTGGCGGCGATCGCCGGGATCATGCACAGCAGTCCGGTGCTGGAGACTCGCGACGAGGATCTCGACCAGGTGCTGGACGTCAACTTCAAGGGGGTGCTCCACGCCTGCCAGGAGGCGGCCCGGCTGATGCTCGCCCACCGGACCCGCGGCAGCATCGTCACCATGGCCTCCGGCGCGGTGGACACCGGTGGCGCCGGGCTGCTCTGCTACGGCGCGGCGAAGGCGGCCGTGGTGCAGTTGACCAAGACGCTGGCCACCGAGGTCGGCCCGCACGGCATCCGGGTCAACGCGGTCGCGCCGGGCTGGATCCGCACTCACATGACCGACCGGCACGACCGCGAGGCACAGGTGCACACGGAGGCCGCGATGACCCGGATGACCCCGCTGGGCCGGGTCGGCGAACCGGACGACGTCGCGCACGCGGTGCTGTATCTGGCGTCGGACGCGTCGGCGTTCATGACGGGCCAGATACTTCGCCCGAACGGGGGCGTGGCGATGCCTTGGTGACGTCCCCAACCCGCCAGGCGGCCACCCAGCGCCCCGGGTGCACGGCGCCGGTCGCGCGCCCCTTGGGCACACAGTGCACGGGCAGCAGGCTCAGCCCCCAGCCGCCGGCGGCGACGGCCCCTTCCAGCACGCCTCCGCCTTCTCCCACGGCGAGCCGCAGCACGGCCCACCACCACACCGCTCCCAGGCCGAGCGCCAGTCCCCAGCGCACTGTCCGTCCCGCCATGCCCGCCATCACCTCCAGCCGGACGCTAGACCGCCGCCCCGACCGTGCGGGAGGCGCACCGAGGGCTCACTGATGCAGCACCGGGAGGCAAGCAGCCCGCCCGGCGTTCTCGGCGGACTGCCCGCACTGGGCACCGGCCCCCGGCCCCACCGCTCAGGCGTTCTCCGCCTGGAACATCCAGTGATGCTTCTCCAGGTCCGCGGTGATCCCGATGAACATGTCCTGGGACACCGGGTCGGGCTCCCCCGTCGCCTTCACCCGCGCCCGCATCCGGGTGATCACCGAGCCCAGCGCGTCCACCATCGTCCCGACCGCGTCCGCGTCCTTGATCCACCCGGCCGGGGACGTCTTGATGCCGCTGCCGGAGGCCACCGTGCCGGCGCGTCCGTCGGGCGGTACGCCCAGCGCGGAGGCCCGCTCGGCCACCGTGTCCATATGGGTGCGGGCGGAGTCGACGACCTCGTCCAGCTGGAGGTGGACGGAGCGGAAGCGGGGACCGACGATGTTCCAGTGGATCTGCTTGGCGACCAGGGAGAGGTCCACGAGATCGACGAGGGCGCCCTGGAGCGCCTCGGACACGGTCTTCAGGTCCTCGTCGGCCAACGGGCTCTTCACGACGTACATCCGCTTCCTCCGGTGTTCAGGCGCCGTCACGTCCCTCCCACCATGACCGCACCCCACACCACCGGCAAACGGGCGCACACCGGGCGCTGAGCACGGAAAAGCCCCGGCCGGCTCCTCAGGTCTCCCTGGAGGAGCCGGCCGGGGCTCAAGCCGTATCGGACGGTGGCGGATCGTCACTCGTCCCGGATGGTCAGACCGCGCACGCGCACCTCACGCGGCGACGACGTCCACCGCTTCCGCGGGCGCCTTGATGGTCACCCGTTCCGGTGGCACGCCGGTCACCGACACGGAACCCAGCATGGGCCGGACCGGTGTGGGCACGGGCTCGGTGGCCCGGGCGGACTGGGCCAGTTCGGCGAGCGCCAGTTCGTCGCTCACCTCTCGCATGAGTTCCGACATCCGTACGTCCAGCGCGTCGCAGATGGCGGCGAGCAGCTCGGAGGAAGCCTCCTTCTGCCCCCGCTCCACCTCGGAGAGATAGCCGAGTGAGACTCGGGCGGACGAGGAGACTTCGCGCAGAGTACGGCCCTGGCGTTGGCGCTGCCGACGCAGCACGTCACCCAGCAGGCGACGGAGCAGAATCATCGGTGGCTCCCTCCTCGGACCGCGTAGCCGCATCCTTCTCGCCCCACCGTACCGCCTTGCGCCGCGGCCGTGCGGGGAGCGATGTCGTGTTCACTCAGGGCTGCAAACATCAAAACCCCCCGTTCCGTTCCGTATCCTGTGCCCGCTCATTCCCAGTCTGTTCGCCCGCCAGCCGCTCCAGGAGCACTGCGAGTACGCTCCGTACACTCTCCATACGGATTTCCGCACGGCTGCCGTTCAACCGCAGACCCTCGACTTTTCCGCCACCGGCAGAACCGGACCGGGCGGTGAGGGGCCCGTCGACGGCCACGAAGACCGTCCCGACGGGCTTGCCGTCCTGCGGGTCGGGGCCGGCGACCCCGGTGGTCGCGATGCCCCAGTCGGCGCCCAGCACCTTGCGGACTCCGGCTGCCATCTGGCCCGCGACCTGCGGATCCACCGCTCCGCGTTGGGCCAGCAGGGTGGCGTCGACGCCCAGCAGCTGATGCTTCAGTTCGGTTGCGTAGGCGGTGATCGAGCCCCGGAACACCCGGGACGCGCCGGGTACCCCGGTGATCTCCGCAGCTACCAGGCCACCCGTCAACGACTCCGCGACGGCAAGGGTCTCTCCCCTCACGGTCAGTAGTCGCACCAGTTCGGTGGCCCGGGAACTCACGCTTCCTTCTCCTCCAACGCTGCCGCCCGCTCGGCGATTCCCCGCCGACGCAGCACAATGGCTTGTCTTACGTAGTCGAGACCCGTGACGACGGTGAGGACGACCGCCGCGGCCATCACCCAGAAGCGCAGGCTGGCGAGCCACCCGGTCAGGGCCAGGACGTACATCCCGACGGCCACGCCCTGGGTGAGCGTCTTCAGCTTGCCGCCCCGGCTGGCGGGGATGACACCGTAGCGAATGACCAGAAACCGCAGCAGGGTGATGCCGAGTTCCCGGCCGAGGATCACGGCCGTCACCCACCACGGCAGATCACCGAGACCGGACAGACAGATGAGCGCCGCCCCCATGATCGCCTTGTCGGCGATGGGGTCGGCGATCTTCCCGAAGTCGGTGACCAGGTTGTAGGTACGCGCCAGATGTCCGTCGAACAGATCGGTGATCATGGCGATGGCGAAGGCCGCCCAGGCCAGGGAGCGCCAGGCCGGGTCATAGCCGCCGTCGGCCAGCATCAGCGCCACGAAGCCGGGCACCAGGACGAGCCGGAGCATCGTCAGCAGATTGGCGACGTTCCAGACGCTCGCCTGGTTGACGGCCGCCGCCGCGATCTTCCCGCCACGCGGCGGCTTGCCGCCCTCGGGAGCCGTGGCCGGAGCCGAAGCAGAACCGGAGACCTCGGACGGGGTTCCGCCGTCGGCAGCGGCGGAGCCCCGGGCACCCTGCGCGCCGGAGGAGCCGCCCGCGGCGGATGCCGGGACTCCGGTCATCTGCCCGCCTCCTCACTACACGCGAGCGAGCCGGTCGGCGGCTCGGCCACCAGGTCGACGCCTTCGGTGCCGACCACCTTCGCCTCGACCATACGTCCGACGCTCAGACCCGCGCCGCTCGTGAGGAGCACCTGGCCGTCGGTCTCCGGCGCCTGGTGCGCGCCGCGGCCGTGGACACCCTCCTCCTCGTCCACGGACTCCACCAGGACCTGGACGGTCTCGCCGACGCGTTCCTCGGCGCGCTGCGAGACGAGTTCCTCGGCGAGCCGGGAGATGTGGGCCAGGCGCTCGGCGACGACGTCCTCGTCCAGCTTGTTGTCGTACGTCGCCGCTTCCGTGCCCTCCTCGTCCGAGTACCCGAAGACACCGATGGCGTCCAGCCGGGCGCCGTTCAGGAAGCGCTCCAGTTCGGCGAGGTCGGACTCGGACTCGCCGGGGAAGCCGACGATGAAGTTGGAGCGCACACCGGCCTCGGGGGCCTTGCTCCGGATGGTGTCGAGCAGTTCCAGGAAGCGGTCGGTGTCGCCGAAGCGGCGCATGGCGCGCAGCACGCCGGGCGCGGAGTGCTGGAAGGACAGGTCGAAGTACGGGGCGATCTTCGGCGTGGAGGTCAGGACGTCGATGAGTCCCGGACGCATCTCGGCCGGCTGGAGGTAGCTCACCCGCACCCGCTCGATGCCGTCGACCTCGGCCAGCTCCGGCAGCAGGGACTCCAGCAGGCGGATGTCGCCGAGGTCCTTGCCGTAGGAGGTGTTGTTCTCGGAGACCAGCATGATCTCCTTCACGCCCTGCTCGGCCAGCCAGCGGGTCTCGTTCAGGACGTCGCTGGGGCGGCGGGAGATGAAGGAGCCGCGGAAGGAGGGGATGGCGCAGAAGGAGCAGCGCCGGTCGCAGCCCGAGGCGAGCTTGACCGAGGCGACCGGGGAGCCGTCGAGACGGCGGCGCAGCGGCGCACGGGGACCCGAGGCGGGCGCGACGCCCTCCGGGAGGTCGGCCGGGCCGTGCCCGGGCAGCGCGACGGACGCTGCCGACTCCTGGCGCTCGGCGGGGCTGATCGGCAGCAGCTTGCGCCGGTCGCGGGGGGTGTGGGCGGCGTGGATGCCGCCGGACAGGATGGTCTGGAGGCGGTCCGAGATGTTCGTGTAGTCGTCGAAGCCGAGGACACCGTCGGCCTCGGGCAGCGCCTCGGCCAGTTCCTTGCCGTACCGCTCGGCCATGCAGCCCACCGCCACGACGGCCTGGGTTCTGCCGTGGCTCTTGAGGTCATTGGCCTCCAGCAGCGCGTCGACGGAGTCCTTCTTGGCGGCCTCCACGAAGCCACAGGTGTTGACGACGGCGACGTCGGCGTCCGCGGCGTCCTCGACGAGCTGCCAGCCGTCCGCCTCCAAACGGCCTGCGAGCTCCTCGGAATCCACCTCGTTACGAGCGCAGCCGAGAGTGACGAGTGCGACGGTACGGCGTTCAGGCATGGGCTCAAGACTACTTTGTCTCACTGACAGCCCACGTCGACGGGGTTGGCCGATTGCGGCCGACTCCGTCACACGACCGTCCCGCGGGCCCCTCGTCAGCCCGCGACCGGGTCGCCCTTCGTGTACGTGAGGCGCTCCACCGCGCCGGGCCGGAAGGTGTCCTCGATCTTCTTGCCGTTGACGTACAGCTCGATCGCCCCGGCGTCGCCGAGGATCAGGTTGATCTTGGAGCTGTCCTGGAAGGTCTTGGACTCGCCCTTCTTCAGCAGCCCGTCGTAGAGCATCCGGCCGTTGTGGTCCTTGGCCGAGATCCAGCTGCGTCCGTTGGGCGCGCTGACCTGGACGGTGACCTTGTCCTGGGGCGCGGCGGCGATGGCGCTGTCGGAGGGCTCGCCGGTCGGTGCGGCGGGCTTGTCCTTCTTCGGGGTGGGCGAGGCGGACTTGCCGGGCGTGGGGCTCTGACCCTCGGCGACCTGCGACTTGGCGTCACCGGAGGCTCCGCCGCCCTTGAAGGCGGTGAACCCGACGAACCCGATCACGACGACGATCGCGGCGACCATCGCGGCGGTCCAGTTCGGGCCGCGCCGCTCCGGCCGGATGCGCTCCGCCTCGAACAGGGGTGCGGCGGGGGTGGGTGCGGGACGGCCGCCGTGCTCGGCGTCGTACTGCGCGATCAGCGGCTCGGGATCGAGGTGGACGGCCCTGGCCAGCGTGCGGATGTGGCCACGGGCGTACACATCGCCGCCACAGGGGGCGAAGTCGTCCGCCTCGATGGCACGCACGATGGCGATACGGACACGAGTGGCACTGCTGACGTCGTCCACGGTGAGCCCGGCCGCGATCCGCGCCTGCTGGAGCGCTCGGCCCACGGAGGGTCGGGCTTCCTGGGACTCGTCTCGGAACGGACGCTCGTCTTCAGGGGAGTTGCCGATGGACACGGGGGCGCCTTTCGAGCGTGTAGCCACCTGTGCTGGAAGCTCAGTCTAGGGGGGGTACGAAAGGGTGGGACAACCGGACGGTAGGACATTTGTGCGCCATCGGAATGGCCGGACTATCCGATGGTTTGACAGGCTGGTACCCCATGATGGGGCGCCTACCTGTCCTTTCGCTCAACTGGACGTACGACAAAGGGGAACGGTTGCCCACCGGTCGCTAACGGGTGGGTCACGGCGACCCCGCCACCCGGCGTAACCCGCGTCCGCCGAACGGCCCTTCGCGCCTCACCCCTACGACTCCCCGCGGATCACGGCGAGGACGCCGTCCAGCTCGTCGGGCTTCACGAGAACGTCACGCGCCTTGGAGCCCTCGCTCGGCCCCACGATGTTGCGGGACTCCATGAGGTCCATGAGCCGTCCGGCCTTGGCGAAGCCGACGCGCAGCTTGCGCTGGAGCATGGACGTCGAGCCGAACTGGGTGGAGACGACCAGCTCGGCCGCCTGGCACAGCAGGTCGAGGTCGTCGCCGATGTCCTCGTCGATCTCCTTCTTCTGCTTGGTGCCCACGGTGACGTCGTCCCGGAAGACCGGCGTCATCTGCTCCTTGCAGTGCCGGACGACGGCCGCGACCTCCTCCTCGGTCACGAACGCGCCCTGCATACGCGTGGGCTTGTTCGCGCCCATCGGCAGGAACAGGCCGTCGCCCTTGCCGATCAGCTTCTCGGCGCCGGGCTGGTCGAGGATGACCCGGGAGTCGGCGAGCGAGGAAGTGGCGAAGGCCAGCCGGGAGGGCACGTTGGCCTTGATCAGACCGGTGACCACGTCGACCGAGGGGCGCTGGGTGGCGAGCACCAGGTGGATGCCGGCCGCGCGCGCGAGCTGCGTGATGCGCACGATCGAGTCCTCCACGTCCCGCGGCGCGACCATCATGAGGTCGGCCAGCTCGTCCACGATCACCAGCAGGTACGGGTACGGCTGTAGCTCGCGCTCGCTGCCCTCGGGCGCCTTGGCCTTGCCCTCGCGCACCGCGCGGTTGAAGTCGTCGATGTGCCGGTATCCGTAGGCGGCCAGGTCGTCGTACCGGAGGTCCATCTCGCGGACCACCCATTGCAGCGCCTCGGCGGCCCGCTTGGGGTTGGTGATGATCGGCGTGATCAGGTGCGGGATGCCCTCGTAGGCGGTCAGCTCCACGCGCTTGGGGTCGACCAGGATCATCCGGACGTCCTCCGGGGTCGCCCGCATCATGACCGAGGTGATCAGGCAGTTGATGCAGGACGACTTGCCGGAACCGGTGGCGCCGGCGACCAGCATGTGCGGCATCTTCGCCAGCGAGTGCATGACGTACCCGCCCTCGACGTCCTTGCCGAAGGCGACCAGCATCGGGTCGTCGTCCTCCGCCGACTCCGCGAGTCGCAGCACGTCACCGAGGTTGACCATCTCCCGGTCGGTGTTCGGGATCTCGATGCCGACCGCGGACTTGCCGGGGATCGGGCTGATGATCCGCACGTCCGGGCTGGCCACCGCGTAGGCGATGTTCTTGGTCAGCGCGGTGATCCGCTCGACCTTCACGGCGGGGCCGAGTTCGACCTCGTAGCGGGTGACCGTCGGGCCGCGGGTGAAGCCGGTGACGCGCGCGTCGACCTTGAACTCGGTGAAGACCTGGGTGAGCGAGGCGACGACGGCGTCGTTGGCCGCGCTGCGGGCCTTGCCGGGGCCGCCGCGCTGGAGCAGGTCCAGCGAGGGAAGCGCGTAGGTGATGTCGCCGGACAGCTGGAGCTGCTCCGCGCGCGCGGGCAGGTCGCGGGGTTCCTCCGGGGCCTTCTTGGTCAGGTCCGGGACGGAGCCGGCCGTCAGCTTCTCCTGCTTGGGGCGGGCCGCCGGCACCGGCTTGGGGGCAGGAGCGGGGGCCTGCTCGTCGGCGGTCGCCGGCGCGGGCACCGGGGTGGTGTCCTCGCGCTCGCCCGCGCTCACCCCCTGGGTGAGGTCGGCGACGAGCGGGGACGGCGGCATGCCGTGCAGGACGGCGCCGTCGAGCGCGGCGGCAGCCGCCGCCGCGACGTCCACGGCGTCCATCTGCCGCTGTGGGTCCGGCTGGGGCACCGCGGAGCGCCTGGGGCGCCCGCGGCGCTGCGAGAGGGCGTCCTCCTCGGCGCTGTCGGGGTCGTACGCCTGCGGGGCGGCGGAGCGTCGGCGGGGGCGCGCGGGCGTCGCCTCGCGCCACTGCTCGTCGTAGTACTCCTCCCCGAACCGGTCCTCCTCGGGGTCGCGCAACAGGCCCAGGTGCACGCCGAGCGTCCGCAGCCGGTGCGGGATGGCGTTGACCGGGGTGGCGGTCACCACGAGCAGCCCGAAGACGGTCAGCAGCACCAGCAGCGGTACGGCGAGCACCTCGGTCATGGTGTACGTCAGCGGGGTGGCGGCCGCCCAGCCGATGAGGCCGCCGGCGTCCCTTATGCCCTGCATGCCGTCGCTGCGCGCGGGCGAGCCGCAGGCGATGTGGACCTGGCCGAGCACGCCGACGACGAGCGCGGACAGGCCGATCACGATCCGCCCGTTGGCCTCCGGCTGTTCCGGGTGCCGGATGAACCGTACGGCGATCACCGCGAGCAGTATCGGCACCAGCAGGTCGAGCCGGCCGAAGGCGCCGGTGACCAGGATCTCGACCAGGTCGCCGACGGGGCCGCGCAGGTCCGCCCAGGTGCCGGCGGCGACGATCAGGGCGATGCCGAGCAGCAACAGCGCGATGCCGTCCTTGCGGTGGGCCGGGTCGAGGTTCTTCGCGCCCTGCCCTATGCCGCGGAAGACGGCGCCGACGGCGTGCGCCAGGCCGAGCCAGAGGGCGCGCACGAGCCGGTACAGGCCCCCGGCAGGCGCGGGCGCCGGCTTCGCGGGCACGGCCTTCCTCGCCGGGGCCTTCTTGGCGGGCGCCTTCTTGACCGGGGCTTTCCTCGGGGCGGCCTTCTTCGCCGGAGCCTTCGCGGGAGCCGCCGCCTTCTTGGCGGGCTGCTTCTTGGCTGCGGAGGGACGTGAGGCCATGGTGTGAGGTTACCGGGGGAGACGACAGCGGACACGTGTGCCCACAGCTTCACCCGTTCGTGTCGTGCCTGCCGGGGCCCGGTACTGACGCACACTCATCCGTGACCTCGGTCCCGGTGCGCGTCAGTTCCGCCTGTACGTCAGTTCTGCGAGGGCACCGAGGCACCGGCGCCGCCCGCGCCCGGCTCCAGGGCATCGAGCGCACGGCGCAACCCGGTGAGTTTGCGCTCCAGATGGGCCGCCGTGGCCACCGCGGCCGCGTCCGCGGAGTCGTCGTCCAGTTGCTTGGACAGCGCCTCTGCCTGCTCCTCGACGGCCGCGAGCCGCGCGGACAGCTCGGCGAGGAGCCCGGCCGGCTCCTTCCCGGCGGCTCCGCCCTTGGCGCCGCCCTCCAACTGGAGCCGCAGCAGCGCCGCCTGCTCCCGCAGCTGGCAGTTCTTCATGTACAGCTCGACGAAGACCGAGACCTTCGCGCGCAGCACCCACGGGTCGAACGGCTTGCTGATGTAGTCCACCGCGCCCGCCGCGTAGCCCCGGAAGGTGTGGTGCGGGCCGTGGTTGATCGCCGTGAGGAAGATGATCGGGATGTCCCGGGTGCGCTCGCGCCGCTTGATGTGCGCGGCGGTCTCGAACCCGTCCATGCCCGGCATCTGGACATCCAGCAGAATGACCGCGAAATCGTCCGTGAGCAGCGCTTTGAGCGCTTCCTCCCCGCTCGATGCCCGCACCAGCGTCTGATCGAGCGCAGAGAGGATGGCCTCCAGCGCCAGCAGATTCTCCGGCCGGTCATCGACCAGGAGGATCTTGGCCTTCTGCACCATGGCCCGCCCTCCTCGCCCCGGCTGTACACCGGGCGCCGCCCCAGGGGACGACTCCGTTTCGCCGCCCGTCCTTGTGCCGGTCATCGTAGCCGCACCCCGCCTGTCGCCACACCCTGTCACCGCGATGTCACTGTGCACATAGCGGAAACGCGGCGAGACCCCGGATGGTTCCCGGAATCCGGAATTCCGCCGCGTACCCGGTCCTCATCATGCAGCAACTCCCCGGGGCCGCCGAAGGTTCCCCCGGCGTTCACCGCACACCCGTCCGATCCGCGCACCCTGGGCACCCCGCGGTCACTCCGCGGTCATCCACTGGCGCATCACCGACAGCAGGTGATCAGGATCGACCGGCTTGGTGACATAGTCGGAGGCGCCCGACTCGATCGCCTTCTCCCGGTCGCCCTTCATCGCCTTCGCGGTGAGCGCGATGATCGGCAGCCCCGCGAACTGCGGCATCCTGCGGATCGCCGTGGTCGTCGCGTACCCGTCCATCTCCGGCATCATGATGTCCATCAGGACGACCGCCACGTCGTCGTGCTGCTCCAGCACCTCGATGCCCTCGCGGCCGTTCTCCGCGTACAGCACCGACAGGCCGTGCTGCTCCAGGACACTGGTCAGCGCGAACACGTTGCGGATGTCGTCGTCGACGATCAGCACCTTCTCGCCGCCGAACCGCACCGCGCGGCCCTGCTGCGGCGCGTGCTCCTGCTCCGGCACCGCCGTCCACTGCTCGGGCCGCTGCCCGTCCTCCGGCCGGCTCCGCCGCCGGCGCCTGAAGAGCGCGGCGGCGCCGTTCTGCGTCTCCCGGTACGACTTCACCTCGGCCGGCGTCTCGATCTCCACCGCGGACAGCTCCGAGGACAGATACGCCTCGGAGGCGACCAGGTCGCCGGCCTCCAGCGCGGGCACGGACTGCTGGTAGCCCTGCGGCGGCAGTTCGCTCGGGTGCAGCGGCAGGTAGAGCGTGAACGTCGAGCCACGGCCCGGTTCGCTCTGCGCGTGGATCTCGCCGCCGAGCAGCTGCGCGATCTCCCGCGAGATCGACAGGCCGAGGCCGGTGCCGCCGTACTTGCGGCTGGTGGTGCCGTCCGCCTGCTTGAACGCCTCGAAGATCACCCGCATCTTGCTGGCCGCGATGCCGATACCGGTGTCGGTCACCGAGAACGCGATCAGCTCGCCGCCCGGGTCACGCAGCGAACCGGCCTCCAGCAGCTGTTCCCTGATGGACTGCGGCACACTCGCGCCCGCGGGCCGGATCACCAGCTCCACCGACCCGGAGTCGGTGAACTTCACCGCGTTGGACAGCAGGTTGCGCAGCACCTGGAGCAGCCGCTGCTCGTCGGTGTGCAGGGTCGCCGGCAGCTCCGGGGAGACCCGGACGGACAGGTCCAGGCCCTTCTCCGCGGTCAGCGGCCGGAAGGTGGCCTCCACGTAGTCCACCAGCTGGACGAGCGCGATCCGCGTCGGGGAGACGTCCATCTTGCCCGCCTCGACCTTCGACAGGTCCAGGATGTCGTTGATCAGCTGGAGCAGGTCGGAGCCGGCACCGTGGATGGTCTCGGCGAACTCGACCTGCTTGGGCGAGAGGTTGCCCTCGGCGTTGTCGGCGAGCAGCTTCGCCAGGATCAGCAGCGAGTTGAGCGGGGTGCGCAGCTCGTGCGACATGTTGGCGAGGAACTCGCTCTTGTAGCGCATCGAGACCGCGAGCTGCTCGGCACGCTCCTCCAGGACCTGCCGGGCCTCCTCGATCTCGGTGTTCTTCACCTCGATGTCCCGGTTCTGCCGGGCCAGCAGCTCGGCCTTCTCCTCCAGTTCGGCGTTGGAGGCCTGGAGCGCCTTCTGCCGGTTCTCCAGCTCGGCCGACCGCTCCCGCAGCTGCTCGGTCAGCTCCTGCGACTGCTTGAGCAGCTGTTCGGTCTTGGTGTTGACCGAGATGGTGTTGACGCTGGTCGCGATCATCTCGGCGATCTGGTTGAGGAAGTCCTTCTGGATGTGCGTGAACGGCGTGAAGGACGCCAGCTCGATCACACCGAGCACCTTGCCCTCGAACAGCACCGGCAACACGATGACCTGCGCGGGCGGCGCCTCGCCGAGCCCCGAGGAGATCTTCAGGTAACCGCTCGGCGCGTCCGACACCAGGATCGTGCGCTTCTCCTGCGCGGCCGTGCCGACCAGCGCCTCACCGGGCCGGAACGACGTCGGCATGGAGCCCATCGAGTAGCCGTACGAGCCGAGCATCCGCAGCTCGTAGTCGTCCTCGCCGTTGCCGACGCCCTTGCCCTCCATGAGCGGCATCGCCACGAAGAACGCGCCGTGCTGCGCGGACACCACCGGCGTCAGCTCGCTCATGATCAGCGAGGCCACGTCCTCCAGGTCCCGGCGGCCCTGCATGAGGGCCGAGATCCGGGCCAGGTTGCCCTTGAGCCAGTCCTGCTCCTTGTTGGCGATCGTGGTGTCGCGCAGGTTGGCGATCATCTTGTTGATGTAGTCCTGGAGCTCCTGGATCTCGCCGGACGCGTCCACGTCGATCTTCAGGTTCAGGTCGCCGCGGGTCACCGCGGTCGCCACGCGCGCGATGGCCCGCACCTGCCGGGTGAGGTTCCCGGCCATCTCGTTCACGGACTCGGTCAGGTCCCGCCAGGTGCCGTCGACGTCACGCACGCGTGCCTGACCGCCCAGCTGCCCTTCCGTACCCACCTCGCGGGCCACCCGGGTGACCTCCTCGGCGAAGCTGGACAGCTGGTCGACCATCGTGTTGATCGTCGTCTTCAGCTCAAGGATCTCGCCGCGCGCGTCAATGTCGATCTTCTTCGTCAGGTCACCCTTGGCGATGGCCGTGGTGACCATGGCGATGTTGCGCACCTGGCCGGTCAGGTTGGACGCCATCTGGTTCACCGACTCGGTGAGGTCCTTCCAGGTGCCGGCCACACCCGGCACGTGCGCCTGGCCGCCCAGGATGCCGTCCGTGCCCACTTCACGGGCCACCTTGGTGACCTGGTCGGCGAACGAACTCAGCGTCTTCACCATGGTGTTGATCGTGTCGGCGAGCTGCGCGACCTCACCGCGCGCCTCGATCGTCACCTGCTGCGTCAGGTCACCGTTGGCGACGGCCGCGGCCACCTGGGAGATGTTCCGCACCTGCATGGTCAGGTTGTTGGCCATCAGGTTGACGTTGTTGCTGAGGTCCTTCCAGATGCCCGTGACGCCCGGCACGTGCGCCTGACCGCCCAGGATGCCCTCGGTGCCCACCTCACGGGCCACCCGGGTCACCTGCTCGGCGAAGCTGGACAACTGGTCGACCATCGTGTTGACCGTCGTGACGAGCTCAAGGATCTCGCCCTTCGCGTCAACAGTGATCTTCTTCGACAGGTCGCCCTTGGCGACCGCCGTCGTCACCTCGGCGATGTTGCGCACCTGGATGGTCAGGTTGTTCGCCATGAAGTTCACGGACTGCGTGAGGTCCTTCCAGGTGCCGGAGACACCCTGCACCTCGGCCTGACCGCCGAGCATGCCCTCCGTACCCACCTCACGGGCCACCCGCGTGACCTCCTGGGCGAACGACGACAGCTGGTCGACCATCGTGTTCAGGGTGTTCTTCAGCTCCAGGATCTCCCCGCGCGCGTCCACGGTGATCTTCTGGGACAGGTCACCGCGCGCCACGGCGGTGGCGACCTGCGCGATGTTGCGCACCTGGGCCGTGAGGTTGCCGGCCATGCCGTTCACGGAGTCGGTCAGGTCCCGCCACACACCGGCCACACCGGGCACCTGCGCCTGCCCGCCCAGGCGGCCCTCCGTACCCACGTCCCGCGCGACGCGGGTCACCTGGTCGGCGAAGGCGGACAGTTGGTCGACCATCGTGTTGATCGTGTTCTTCAGCTCAAGGATCTCGCCGCGCGCGTCCACGTCGATCTTCTGCGACAGGTCACCGCGCGCCACGGCCGTCGTCACCTGGGCGATCTGCCGCACCTGGGACGTCAGGTTGCCGGCCATGAAGTTGACGGAGTCCGTCAGCTCCTTCCACGTACCGGAGACGCCGTCCACCCGGGCCTGACCGCCCAGCCGGCCCTCCGTACCCACGTCCCGGGCCATCCGCGTGACCTGGTCGGCGAAGCTCGACAGCTGGTCCACCATCGTGTTCACGGTGTTCTTCAGCTGGAGCATCTCACCGGACACGTCCACGGTGACCTTCTGCGACAGGTCGCCGTTGGCCACCGCCGTGGTCACCTGGGCGATGTTGCGCACCTGCCCGGTGAGGTTGCGGAACGCGGTGTTGACGGAGTCCGTCAAGTCCTTCCAGGTACCGGCCGCCCCCGGCACCTGCGCCTGGCCGCCCAGCTCACCCTCGACACCGATCTCCCGGGCGACCCGCGTCACCTCGGCACCGAACGCCGACAGCTGGTCCACCATGCCGTTGACGGTGTTCTTCAGCTCCAGCATCTCGCCGGCCACGTCCACGGTGACCTTCTGCGACAGATCACCGCTGGCCACCGCCGTCGTCACCGCGGCGATGTCCCGCACCTGGGTGGTCAGGTTCCGGAACACCGTGTTGACGGAGTCCGTCAGGTCCTTCCACGTACCCGCCGCGCCCGGCACGTTCGCCTGGCCGCCGAGCCGCCCCTCCGCGCCGACCTCGTTCGCCACCCGCGTGACCTCGTCCGCGAAGATCCGCAGCGTCTCGGTCATCTGGTTGATCGTCTCGGCGAGCTGCGCCACCTCACCGCGCGCCGGAACCGTCACCTTCTGCGACAGGTCGCCGTTGGCCACAGCGGTCGTCACCTGGGAGATCCCCCGCACCTGCGCGGTCAGGTTGCCCGCCATCGTGTTGACGGAGTCCGTCAGCTCCTTCCACACGCCGGCCACCTCGGGCACCTGCGCCCGGCCGCCCAGGATGCCCTCCGTGCCCACCTCCCGGGCCACCCGCGTGACCTCGGAGGAGAACGCCGACAGCTGGTCCACCATCGTGTTGACGGTGTTCTTCAGCTCCAGCATCTCGCCGGCGACATGGACGGTCACCTTCCGGGACAGGTCACCCTTCGCCACCGCCGTGGTCACCAGGGCGATGTCGCGCACCTGGGCGGTCAGCCGGTCCGCCATCGTGTTGACGGACTCGGTCAGGTCCTTCCACGAACCGGACATACCGCGCACCCGGGCCTGACCGCCGAGCTTGCCCTCGGTGCCGACCTCGCTGGCCACGCGCGTGACCTCGTCCGTGAACGTCGACAACTGGTCGACCAGGTTGTTGACGGTACGGCCGACCTTCAGGAACTCGCCCCGCAACGGGTGCCCCGTACCGCCGTCCGGCGCCTGCGTCCGCAGCTCCATCCGCGGCGACAGATCGCCCTCGGCGACCGCGGTGAGCACCCGGCTGACCTCCGAGACCGGCCAGACCAGGTCGTCCACCAGCGCGTTGGAGTTGTCGACGGCCGTCGCCCAGGAGCCCTCACAGGCCCCCGTCTCCAGCCGCTCCGTGAGCTTTCCCTCACGCCCCACCATGCGCCGCACCCGCGACAGCTCACCGGTCAGATGCAGGTTCCGGTCGGCCACCTCGTTGAAGACGGCCGCGATCTCCGACATCACGCCGTCCCCGGAGACCGTGAGCCGCTTGCGGAAGTTCCCGTCGCGCATCGACACGAGCGCCGCCAGCAGCCGGTTCAGGGCAGCCGTGTCCACCGTGGTGGTGCCGCCGCTCCTGCCCAGGGACGATTCGCCTTTCGCGCGC
This sequence comes from Streptomyces olivaceoviridis, assembly GCF_014650115.1. Taxonomy (GTDB): domain Bacteria; phylum Actinomycetota; class Actinomycetes; order Streptomycetales; family Streptomycetaceae; genus Streptomyces; species Streptomyces olivaceoviridis. The sequence goes on from NZ_BMUI01000002.1 coordinate 622,930, forward strand.
GTCTTCGTACCTCGCGTCGCCGCGCCAGACTCCACTGTGTCCCTCCCGGAGGGGTAGACCGTTACTGCTGTGCTCGATCGCTTCGGCCCGGCCTGCCGGTCATCGGCATACCGGTTACTTCCGCGTACCGGTTACTGCTGCGTATTTCTGCCAGACGGGGTCCGGCCACACCAATGGCTGCTGCCCGCCGTACACGGAACGCACGCAGCCCGACCCGACCTTCGTCAGAAGCCTGCCCAGTGTTTCACCCCGGCCGAACCAGGCCATAACAGTTCGGCAGCTTCGCACATCGTCCGCACACCCTGGGGACGTAAACACCGGCGACCGGCATCCGCTGGGACCGCGAAGGTAAGTAACCTTGCATGCGGCTGTCCAGCCGCACCGGTCCGACCGGTCTGGGCGGTGGCACGAGTACGAGCGGGCATCGGAGGGGCGGCCGGACACCATGACCACCGGACTGATCCCCGGGGGACATCCCCCGGAGCCACAGCCGACCGGCGAGCTGATGCCGCAGCAGCGGAGCGAGCCGGCCGGCCACGCAGCCCTGCATGTCGACAACCGGCCGAGGAGTTCTGTGATCACCGCGCGCGCGGCTGCCAGTTTCGAGCCCGTCGGACGATCGGTCGCGACCGCCCGGTCCTTCGTCCGCGACACCCTCCAGGGCTGGGGGTTCGCCGACATCGTCGACGACGCGGTCGTCCTCACCAGCGAACTGGTGACCAACGCCGTCGTCCACGCGGGCACGCACGCGGACGTGCTGTGCCTGCGCACCGAGGACGGCGTGCGCATCGAGGTCTCCGACCGATACCCGGAGCGCGAGGTCCCCCTCCAGGGCTCCGCCGTCGCCATGAGCAGCCCCGACCGCGAAGGCGGCCGCGGCCTCCAGCTCTGCGCGGCCCTGGCCACCCGCTGGGGCGTGGACTACACCCCCACCCACAAGAACGTCTGGTTCCAGCTCAACCTGCCCGAGCGCCCGGTCGGCACCCGCACCGCCGGCCCGGCCCTGCCCGCCGACCTCCTCCCGCTGGCCGACGGCCGCGTCCGCGTCGCCGTCCTCCAGGTCGACCGGAAGGGCGGCATCAGCGCCTGGAACGAGGACGCCGAGGAGCTGTTCGGCTACCCGTCCTCCGACGTCATCGGCAAGCCCCTCGTCGACCTGGCCGCCTGGCCGCACACCCCGGGCACCGGCACCGGTATCGCCGAGGCCCTCCAGCTCTCCCGCTGGGAGGGCACCTACGGCATCCGCGGCGCCGACGGTCGCGTGGCCCAGGTGTACGCCTCCCACCTCAGGGTCCGCGACACCGGAGGCGAACCCTCCACCGTCTGCCTCCTCGTCCGCGACCACGAGCGCGCCGTCCTGCAAACCCCCTCCCGCGTCCCGGCCACCGACCCGGCCCCGTCCGTCGACGGGCAGAGCACCGACCCCTTCGAGGTGTTCATCGGCTCCCCCGCCCCGGACGACCTCGACGGCCTCCTCCAGCGCACGGTGGAACGCGCCCGCGACATGCTCGACGGCGACTCCGCGTTCCTGCTGCTCGCCACCGACGACGAGACGGAACTGGAGGTCCGCGCCTCCACCGGCCTGCCCTCCGCCCGCCAGCGCTTCGCGCGCGTGCCCGTCGAGGCCGGCCCCGGCCGCTACGGCTCCGCCCGCATGCCCGCCGTCCACGACGACCTCGCCGCCGTCCCCGGGGCCGTACCCCTGCTCGCCGGAACCGGCATGCGCTCCGTCGTCACCGTCCCGCTCAAGGTCGAGGGCCGCCTCACCGGCTCCCTCGGCGTCGCCGCCGAGGCGCCCGGCCGCTACACCAACGAGGAGGCGCTGCGCCTCCAGTTCGCTGCCGACCGCATCGCCCTGGCCGTCGAGTCGGCCCGCCTCGGCGAACTGGAACGGCTGCGCCGCGGCTCCCTGAGCTTCCTGGTCGAGGCCTCCGACCTGCTGGCCGGCACCCTGGACCGGGACCAGACGCTGGCCCTGATGGCCCAGATGACGGTCCCGACGCTGGCCACCTGGTGCGCGGTCTACACGATCGCCGACCAGGCCTCCGAGCCGTACCTGTCGTACGTCCTGCACGAGGACGAGGAACTCATCGACGGCATCAAGTCGTTGCTGTCGAAGGTCCCCCCGCCGGACCCGGTGCCGACGCCCGGCGCCCGCGTGTGGACGGCCCCCGGCGAGGTCGCCCACCAGGCCGCCCTGCGCACCTCCATGCGCAGCCTGGGCCTGGCCGGCGGCCCCACGCACCAGATCGCCTCCGGCATCGGCCCGACGCTCGCGACGGCCTCCGCGGTCGGCGGCGAGACGGTCGTCCTGCCGCTCGTCGCGCGCAACCGCGTCATCGGCATGCTGACCCTCGGCAAGCCCACCGACGAGCACTTCCGCCAGGAAATCCTGGAACTCGCCGAGGACTTGAGCCGCCGGGCCGCCCTCGCCCTGGACAACGCCCGCCTGTACTCGGAGCGCACGGCCATCAGCCAGTCCCTCCAGCGCAGCCTGCTCCCGCCGGGCCTGCCGCAGATCGACGGCGTCGAGGTCGAGGTCATCTACCGCGCGGCCGGCGAGGGCAACGAGGTCGGCGGTGACTTCTACGACCTCTTCCCCATCGGCGACGGCGCGTACGGCTTCGCCATCGGCGACGTCTGCGGTACGGGCCCCAACGCGGCGGCGGTCACCGGCCTGGCCCGGCACGCCCTGCGCCTGCTGGCCCGCGAGGGCCTGTCCGGCCCGGCCGTGCTGGAGCGCCTGAACTCCGCGATCCTCGACGAGGGCGACCGCAGCCGCTTCCTGACCCTCCTCTACGGCGAGATGCGCCCTCAGGAGGACGGCAGCGCCGAGCTGAAGGTGGTCTGCGCCGGCCACCCGCTCCCGCTGCGCCTGCGCCAGGACGGCACGGTGACGGCCGCGGCCGAACCCCAGCCGCTGCTGGGCGTCATCGAGGACCTGGAGCTGTACGAGGAGACGGTCACGCTCGACCCGGGTGACGTGCTGCTGTGCGTCACGGACGGCGTCACCGAACGCCGGGAGGGCTCGCGCATGCTGGGCGACGACGGCCTCGCCGACGTCCTCACGACGTGCACGGGTCTGACGGCGGGCGCGGTCGCGGCACGCATCATGCGCGCGGTCGAGCGTTTCGCCTCCGACGCCCCGTCCGACGACATGGCCATTCTGGCGATGCGGGTCCCGGGAATCCACACGGAGGCCTGAGGAAGCACGAAAATGCCCCACCCGGAAGGGTGGGGCATTTTTGCTGGAGCCCCCAAACGGAATCGAACCGTTGACCTTCTCCTTACCATGGAGACGCTCTGCCGACTGAGCTATAGGGGCCTGTCGTTTTCGAGGTTTCCCTCGCGGCGACGAAGAAACTGTACCCCGAGCAGGTCCGAGTTCCCAAATTCGTGCGCTGTCCGGTCAGAAGGCGGGCTGAAGCAGACCGCCCAGGGCGTTGCAGGCGGACACTATGCGGTGCATCTCCCGCTTGGTGAGCGCGGCGTCCACGGGCAGCGCGAGCGTTTCGTCGGCGGCCAGCTCGGTCTGCGGCAACGACACGCACCGGCGGAATTCCGGCAGCCGGTGCACGGGCGTCTTCACCGGCACCCGGCACTCGACTCCCTTGGCCCGTACGGCCCGCGCGAAGGCGTCCCGGTCCGGCCGACCGTTCCCCGGCACCCGCACGACGTACTGCTGATAGGTGTGCCCGTCCCCACCGTCCGGCGTCCGTACGCCCTTCAACTTGGCGTCGAGATAAGCCGCGCGCTCCCTGCGCTGCGCTATCTCGTCGTACGGCGCCTCGGACTCGCCCTGCTCCAGCACCAGCAGCCCGTGCCGCTGCCCGAGCGCGTGCAACCGCCCGGTGTCGGCCCGCCGTCCGAAACGGTGGACGACAACCACCGCGGCCGTACGCGCGGTTACGGCCGCCTCGACCGCGTCCGGGTCGAGGCAGTAGGTCACGGGATCTATGTCCGCGAACACCGGGAGCGCGCCCGCAAGGGTCACGGCCTCGGCGACCTCGACGTTCCCGAAGGCCGGTACGACGACCTCGTCACCGACTCCTACGCCGGCGGCCCTGAGCATAGCTGCGGTTCCCATGTCTGGGATGCTGGGCCCGCAACGTGAACGACACGTTACGCACAACAGAAAAAGGTCGGACCCCGAACCGAAGTTCAGGATCCGACCTTTTCAAAGGGAGTTCGGCGGCGTCCTACTCTCCCACAGGGTCCCCCCTGCAGTACCATCGGCGCTG
>NZ_BMUI01000003.1 GCF_014650115.1 Streptomyces olivaceoviridis
GCGATCCGATTTCCTCGGTGCTTTCCAGGTTCCCGCTCTCGCGTTTCCCTTTCCGGCGTTTCCGACTTTATCAGAAGTTTTCGGCCGGTTGAACCAGCCGCTCATTTCTGAGTAATCGGGGGGTGCTTCTCGGAATATCACTCAGGACTTCTGAGGAAGCTCATAGATTCTATCGGCTGCCGGGGAGCTTGTCCAGCTCCGGGCAACTGTTTGAATCTACCTCCCCAGTCCCTCCGTGTCAACGGCTCTCGTGGGGCGAAGAGGAGATTAGCAGCTCACAGGGGTCGAGCGCACATCCGCCGGCCGTCAGGCGGACGCGGGGACCGAGGCGCTGCGGTCCATCGCTTCGAGATCGCCGGTCTCACCGGCGCGCGCGGCACGTCCGCCCAGTACGTAGACGTACGCCAGGAACCCCAGCTCGGCCGCGACGCCGATGCCGATGCGGGCCCAGGTCGGCAGGCCGGAGGGGGTGACGAAGCCTTCGATGGCTCCGGAGACGAACAGGACCAGGGCGAGTCCGATGGCCATGCCGACGGCGGCCCGTCCCTCCTCCGCGAGCGCCGCGCGCCGGGTGCGCGGGCCGGGGTCGATGACGGTCCAGCCGAGGCGCAGGCCCGTACCGGCGGCGACGAACACGGCGGTCAGTTCGAGCAGGCCGTGCGGGAGGACCAGGCCGAGGAAGGTGTCGAGGCGGCCGGCCGAGGACATGAGGCCGAAGCCGACGCCCAGGTTGAGCATGTTCTGGAAGAGGATCCAGAGGACGGGCAGCCCGAGGAAGACGCCCAGGACCAGGCACATCGCCGCCGCTTGGGCGTTGTTCGTCCACACCTGGGCCGCGAAGGCGGCTGCCGGATGGCTGGAGTAGTAGGTCTCGTACTCGCCGCCGGGCCGGGTCAGCTCGCGCAGCTGGCTGGGTGCCGCGATGGACGACTGCACCTCGGGGTGGGTGCCGATCCACCAGCCCAGGAGCACGGCGACGGCGGTGGAGACCAGCGCGGTGGGCACCCACCAGTGGCGGGTGCGGTAGACGGCGGCCGGGAAGCCCTGGCCGAGGAAGCGCGTGACGTCTCGCCAGGAGGCGCGGCGGGTGCCGGCGACGGTGCTGCGCGCGCGTGCCACGAGCCGGCTGAGCCGCCCAGTCAGTTGCGGGTCCGGAGCGCTCGACTGGATGAGGGACAGGTGGGTGGCGGTGCGCTGGTAGAGGACGACGAGTTCGTCTGCTTCGGCGCCGGTGAGCCGACCTCGGCGGCCGAGCAGCGCATCGAGCCGGTCCCATTCGGCTCGATGTACGGAGACGAAGACGTCCAGGTCCATCGGGTCTGCCTGCTCCTCGGCTGGTCGTCCACGGCTCGTCGTGGGTGCTCGGGCTTGCTGTCAGCTTGTCGTACTGCGGCGCGACGCGCCCTCAGCTTGGCAGACTTGCGGTTCAGGGGGCAGACCAGGGAAGGGCGGCGGGCGTGAGTGAGCTGGTGACGGGCGAGGCGGTGGCGCTCGAACTGCGGCCCGCGAAGCTGCCGAGCAGGGCGCTGGCCGTTTTGTTGGACCTGGTCGTGGCGGTGGTCGCGTACGTCGTCGTGCTGATGGTGCTGGCCGTGTCGACGGCTTCGCTGGACGAGGCCGCGCAGCTGGCGCTGTCGATCGCGACGTTTCTGCTGGTGCTGGTCGGCGGGCCGATAGCCGTCGAGACGCTCAGTCGCGGGCGTTCGCTGGGGAAGCTGGCGTTCGGGCTTCGGGTGGTGCGGGACGACGGTGGGCCGATCCGCTTCCGGCACGCACTGGTGCGGGGCGCGATCGGGGTGGTGGAGATCCTGATGACGTTCGGGGTGGTGGCCTGTATCGCCTCGCTGGTCTCGGCCCGGGGGCGACGGCTCGGGGACGTTTTCGCGGGCACCCTGGTCGTGCGGGAACGGATACCCGCCGGGCGGGCCGGTTTCGTTCCGCCTCCGCCGCCGTGGCTCGTGGGGCGGTTCGCCGGGCTGGACCTGTCGGCGGTCCCGGAGGGGCTGTGGCTCGCCGTCCGGCAGTACCTGACGCGGATGCAGCAGCTTGATCCGCAGGTGTCGGCGGGTATGGCGCAGCGGCTGGCGGCCGATCTCGCGGAGCGGACCGGGACGCCGGTGCCGCGGGATCTGCCTCCCGCCGCTTTCCTGGCGGCCGTGGTGCACGAGCGGCAGGCCCGTGAGGCCCGGCAGGCGTTCGGAAGGGGCGGCGGCGCGCCGTCCGGCGGCTTCGCTCCGCCGGTGACAGCGCCCGCGACCCAGCCGGTGGCAGCGCCCGCAGCACCGCCGGTGGCGCAGCCGTCGGTACCGCCGATGGCATACGGTGCCGCACCGCAGCCGCCGCAGGCCCCTCTCGCTCCCTCGTCGGCGCCGCCGCGGGAGGAGCCGCGGGCCGACCGGCCGGCCACGGGGTTCGCGCCGCCGGCGTAGCCCGGAGTGCGGTCCCACCGTGCTCGCCGCACGCGGGGCCGCCGGAGGTAGTGGGGTCAGTCGAATCGCGACGGTGGGGACTGGAGGTCTTCCAGTTCGATCCCGGGCGCGGCGAGGACGACGTCGCCGGCGATGTGGACGGTGTGCTGTTCCCCGGTGTCCAGGGCTGTGACCTGGTATTCGTCCACGGTCAGGGGGCCGTTGTCAGTGGCGTGTGCTTCGCTGTTCACCAGAGCCCAGGACTGGTCCACGGTGCGGGGGGCGAGGACGGGGTCGGTGAAGGCCACGAGGCGTACACGGGTCGCGGCGGACGAGGGGGTGAGGCGCAGGAGCCGTGCGGTGGCGACGAGGAACGCGGGGGACGTGCCGGTGAAGGCGTGGGCGCGCACATTGCCTTCGGTGGCCTGGGTGCCGGTGGGGTCGGTGCGGACCCAGGTGACGCCGTCGAGGGCGGCGCCGCGCACCTGCCAGTCACCCGCGTGGAGTTCGAGGCGGAGGGGACGGCCGAGGTCGTCCAGGGCGAGGTCGACCGAACCGCGGTGGTCGCCGGCGGGGCCGGTCAGCCGGGAGACATAGCGCCAGCCGGACGGGCCGGGGGCGCACTGGAAGTGTTCGTCCGCGAGGGGGGTGTGATCGTGCGGATCGTGGAGCGAATAACGGCCGCGGGGCATGGGGGTCCTGGGTCTTGACGGGCTGATCCGGCCGGGAGGTATGGGTCCGGAAGCGGTGCGGCGAGGGGTCCCGCAGATTCCTGGCTCCCTAAGGCTTCGGGGCCCGGAAGCCATGGGTCAGGGCGCCGGAGGACAGGCGCTCCGGTGGCCGGAGGGGCTGGTCCTCAGGGAGCCAAAGGGGCAGGCCCCCGGCACGGGGGTGCGGGGGCCTGCCTCGGAGGACCTGCTGCCGGGGAGGGTGCGTCGGTGCACCGGCGCACTCCCCCGGCGGGCCGGACTACGCGCTCACCGGATCAGTAGCGGTAGTGGTCCGGCTTGTACGGGCCGTCGACCTCCACGCCGATGTACGCGGCCTGCTCCGGGCGCAGCTGGGTGAGCTTGACGCCGAGCGCGTCCAGGTGGAGGCGGGCGACCCTCTCGTCGAGGTGCTTGGGCAGCACGTAGACGCCGATCGGGTACGCGTCGGGCTTGGTGAACAGCTCGATCTGGGCCAGGGTCTGGTCCGCGAAGGAGTTGGACATCACGAACGACGGGTGGCCGGTGGCGTTGCCCAGGTTCAGCAGGCGGCCCTCGGACAGCACGATGATCTTCTTGCCGTCGGGGAAGGTCCAGGTGTGGACCTGCGGCTTGACCTCGTCCTTGACGATGCCGGGGATCTTGGCGAGGCCGGCCATGTCGATCTCGTTGTCGAAGTGGCCGATGTTGCCGACGATGGCCTGGTGCTTCATCTTGGCCATGTCCGAGGCCATGATGATGTCCTTGTTGCCGGTCGTGGTGATGAAGATGTCGGCCTTGTCGATGACCTCGTCGAGGGTCGTGACCTGGTAACCGTCCATCGCGGCCTGGAGGGCGCAGATCGGGTCGATCTCGGTGACGATCACGCGGGCGCCCTGGCCGCGCAGGGACTCGGCGCAGCCCTTGCCCACGTCGCCGTAGCCGCAGACGACAGCGGTCTTGCCGCCGATCAGGACGTCGGTGGCGCGGTTGATGCCGTCGACCAGGGAGTGGCGGCAGCCGTACTTGTTGTCGAACTTCGACTTGGTGACGGCGTCGTTGACGTTGATCGCCGGGAAGAGGAGGACGCCGTCGCGCTGCATCTCGTACAGGCGGTGGACGCCGGTGGTGGTCTCCTCGGTGACGCCGCGGATCTCCGAGGCGAGCTGGGTCCACTTCTGGGGGTTCTCGCCCAGGGTGCGGTGCAGCAGCTGGAGGATGACGCGGTGCTCGTCGGACTCGGCGGTGTCGAGGGCGGGGACCTCGCCGGCCTTCTCGTACTCGACGCCCTTGTGGACGAGGAGGGTGGCGTCACCGCCGTCGTCCAGGATCATGTTCGGACCGCCGGTGGGGCTGTCCGGCCAGGTCAGCGCCTGCTCGGTGCACCACCAGTACTCCTCCAGGGTCTCGCCCTTCCAGGCGAAGACCGGGACGCCCTGCGGGTTGTCCGGCGTGCCGTTCGGGCCGACGGCGATGGCGGCGGCGGCGTGGTCCTGGGTGGAGAAGATGTTGCAGGAGGCCCAGCGGACCTGGGCGCCGAGGGCGACCAGGGTCTCGATGAGCACGGCGGTCTGCACGGTCATGTGCAGCGAGCCGGTGACGCGGGCGCCGGCGAGCGGCTGGGCCTCGGCGTACTCCTTGCGGATCGCCATCAGGCCGGGCATCTCGTGCTCGGCGAGGGTGATCTCCTTGCGGCCGAACTCGGCCAGCGAGAGGTCGGCGACCTTGAAGTCCTGTCGGTTCTCGACAGTCGTCATTACGAGCTGCTCCTCGGGGTTGGGTCGAGGTGGGTACGGCTGGTCTGCGCGGCGGCGGACACAGGGGTGCCCAAGAAGAGGACACAGGCATGCCCGCGTACGCGCAGCGCAGTCCGTCGGAGGCCCTCTCTCCCTCGGTCGGTCCGCGTGGGACCGCCCGACCGCCATCAGCAGCGACGTCTGGCTCCGTCCCAAGCTACACGGTCGGCCCGGTCGGCCCCAGTCCGCCTGAGCATTCGATGGGCCGGGTGCGCGGCGTTTTCGTCAGTGGGGCCTGGTGACGGACGGGGTGCGCCGGGCGGTCACGGCGAGCCCGGCGCACGGAGCGTTCACAGAGGGCCGCTATGCTCCGCGCCGCGGACGGGCCGCATGGACAGGGGCGGGACATGGCGGGCAGAGGGCGGGGACTGGGGATCGCGGCGCTGGTGGTGGGGCTGCTGGGTGTGGTGCTGGCCCGGGGTGCCTTCGTCTACGGGCGTGGCGCGTACGGCACGGGCACGCAGCCGAGCCGGAGCATGGAGCCGACGTACCAGCGGGGTGACCGGATCATCTGGGAGCGGGTGGACGGGAGTGAGGTGCGGCGCGGGGACGTCGTGGTGTTCTCGATGCCGGGGCGCTACCGGGCCGAGGGTGTTTTCATGCAGCGGATGATCGGCGTGGGCGGTGACCGTGTGGCGTGCTGCACGACCGTGGGCTCCGAGGAGCGGGTCACCGTGAACGGCGAGCCGGTCAGGGAGCCGTATGTCTATGAGGGCGACGCCGACGGTGTGCACCGGCCGTACGACGTGAAGGTGCCGCAGGGCCGGCTGTTCCTGATGGGTGACCACCGGTCCGACTCGATGGACTCCCGCTTCTTCGCCGCCGATCACGGCGGGACCGTGCCGGTGGACGCCGTGCGGGGGCGGGTGACGGACGACCGTACGGGCCCGGCTCTGCTGGGCACGGCCCTGCTCGTGGGCGGTCTGCTGGTCCTCACCGGTGCCGGGCTGGGGATCGCCGCCGTGGTGGTGTGGCGGCGGAAGGCGCCGACGGTGCCGCCGGCGCCTTGGCCCACGCAGCCGGCTCAGGGCTGAGGGGCGTACCGCCCGGCTTGCTCAGTGACCCGCCGGGTGCGGGGTCGGGCCGCCCGGGGTCGCCTTCGGGTCCGGGCCCTTGGCGGCCTCAGCCTCGCTGTAGATGTCCGGTTCCAGGTAGATGACGCGGGCGATGGGGACGGCGGCGCGGATGCGGGCCTCGGCGGCGTTGATGGCGCCGGCGACCTCGGTGGCCGTGTCGTCGTGCTGGACGGCGATCTTCGCGGCGATCAGCAGCTCCTCCGGGCCGAGGTGGAGGGTGCGCATGTGGATGATGCGGGTGACCGTGTCGCCGTCGACGATCGCGGCCTCGATCTTCTTTATGTCGTCGAGCCCGGCGGCCTCGCCGAGCAGCAGCGACTTGGTCTCGGCGGCCAGGACGAGGGCGATCAGGACGAGCAGGACTCCGATGCAGAGGGTGCCGATGCCGTCCCAGACGCCGTCGCCGGTGAGCAGGGAGAGGCCGACGCCGCCGAGGGCGAGGACCAGGCCGATGAGCGCGCCGAAGTCCTCCAGGAGGACGACGGGCAGCTCGGGTGCCTTGGCGCGGCGGATGAACTCCTTCCAGGAGAGCGTGCCGCGCAGCCCGTTGGACTCCTTGATGGCCGTGCGGAAGGAGAAGCCCTCGGCGATGACCGCGAAGACGAGGACGCCGACCGGCCAGTACCAGTGCTCCAGGTCGTGCGGGTGGCGGACCTTCTCGTAGCCCTCGTAGATGGCGAACATGCCGCCGATGGAGAAGAGGACGATCGAGACGAGGAAGGCGTAGATGAACCGCTCGCGGCCGTAGCCGAAGGGGTGCTGCGGGCTCGCCTGGCGCTGCGCCTTCTTGCCGCCGACGAGCAGCAGGAACTGGTTGCCGGAGTCGGCGAGCGAGTGGACGCCCTCGGCGAGCATCGAGGAGGAGCCGCTGAACGCGAACGCCACGAACTTCGATGCCGCGATGGCGAGATTGGCGCCGAGTGCCGCCACGATCGCCTTGGTACCGCCTGACGCGCTCATGTGGTCGCGTTGTCCCTTCGCCTCTGTCGTCCTGGTGCGTCCGTCCGGACGAGTGCCCGGCTTTGCCCGGCCTTTGCCGGTGGGCCATTCTTGCAGCCCGGCCGGGCACTGGTGCGTCAGGTATCCACAACCCCGGTCATATGATCCACAGGCCGTCCGCGGCCTCGGTCACACGATCACGGTGGCGCGGAAGACGGTGCCCGCGCCGCTGATCTTCGCCTGCTCGCCGGCCGGGACGAAGACCGACTGGCCGGGGCGCAGTTCGTACTCGCCGGCCCGGACGGTACCGGCCGTGCAGAGCAGGATCTGCGAGGTGTCCCGGGTGAGGTCGTGGGCGGCGCCGCCCTCGGGGAGGACGTACCGGGAGAGCCGGAACTCGTCGATCGGGGTCTCGTAGACCTCCTCCCCCTCCGGGGAGGCCTCCGGGCGCAGCACGCCCGGGTCCATGGGCTCGAAGCGGACGATCCGCAGGAGTTCGGGGACGTCGACGTGCTTGGGGGTCAGGCCGCAGCGCAGGACGTTGTCGGAGTTGGCCATGATCTCGACGCCGAGGCCGTTGAGATAGGCGTGCGGGATGCCGGCGCCGAGGTACAGGGCCTCGCCGGGCTGGAGCCGGACGTGGTTGAGCAGCATGGCCGCGATGACGCCGGGGTCGCCAGGGTAGTGCCGGGCGATGTCGGCGTAGGGGGCGTAGGCACCGCCGAGGCGGGTGCAGGCGGCGGTGGTCTCGGCGACCGCGTGGGCCATCTCCTCCGGGTCGGCGCTGAGGATCGCGGTGAGGACCTCGCGCAGGGCCGCTTCCGCGGGGTGTGCGTGCAGCAGGTCGACGTACGGCTTGAGGGAGTCGACGCCGAGCCCGTCGAGCAGGTCGGCGGCCTGGACCGGGTCGCGGAAACCGCACAGGCCGTCGAACTCGGTGAGGGCGCAGATCAGTTCGGGCTTGTGGTTGGCGTCCTTGTAGTTGCGGTAGGGGGCGTCGACCGGGATGCCGCGCCGCTCCTCGTCGGCGTACCCCTCCTTGGCCTGCTTCAGGTCGGGGTGCACCTGGAGGGACAGGGGCGCGCCGGCGGCGAGGATCTTGAGCAGGAACGGCAGGTGGGGGCCGAACCTGGCGACCGCGCGGGCGCCGAGTTCCCGAGCCGGGTCGGCATCGATGACCTCGGCGAGGGTCCCGCGCGCGGTGCGTGACGGGGCGCCCGGATGCGCGCCCATCCACATCTCCGCCTGGGGTTCCCCGGTCGGCTCGACGCCGAGGAGGTGCGGTATGGCTGTGGGAGAACCCCAGGCGTAGGGGCGGATGGTGTTGTCGAGGCGGTCCATGTGTCTTCTCTGTCTCCGTACGTACGCTGCTCGGCCGCACCGGCGACTGTGCCGGGGGCAGGGGCGGGCTCGGGTCGTCCGGCCCGGAGCAGGATCAGGCCCCGGAAGCGAGCGCCAGGTAAACGGCGGCGAAATCCGTGACGGCGATCAGTTCCGCGAGGGTCTCCAGTTCGCCGCCCTCCTCCGGTTCGAGCTCGCTGATCGCGGTGTCGTGGCTGAGGGCCACGTCACGGGCGGCGGGGGCGGCGGTGAGGCCGCTGAGCGGGCGGTCGCGGAGCAGCACCACGCGCGCGTGCAGCGCGGGCGGCTCTTCGACGCGGTCGCGGAAGAAGTCCTCCGGGTCGGCGCTGGCGGCGAGCGGGCCGGCCAGCAGGGCGCTGTGCGCGGCGAGCGCCTCGGGCAGTTCGGCGACCAGGGCGGGGCGGCCGGCGAGTTCGGCGAGCGCGGCGGCGAAGCGGCGGCCCGCCGGACCGGCCGAGGGCCCTTCCGTCCACACCAGGGGGAGCGCGTCGGCGAGTTCGGCGGCGAGGGTCTTCGCCGGGTTGCTGTACGTCGCGATGGCGGGGCCGCAGCGCTCCGCGATGTGGTCGAGGCGGTCGGCGGCCTTCTCCAGGGCGTCCGGCGGGGCGACGATCAGGCCGATCCGGTCCAGGAGCGCGAGCAGCGGGGTCAGCAGCGCCCAGAAGACGCCCGGGGAGGACGCGGCGAGCGGTTCCTCCTGGTCGTACGGCGCCGTCGCCATCGGTACGAACAGACCGTGCGCGCCGGCGACCGCTTCGGCGAGCGGGGTGCGGGGCGGGGCCACGGCGACGACCGAGCAGCCACGGCGGTAGGCCTGGTCCGCGAGGAGGGACAGGCTCGGTTCGCTGCCGTCCGGGGTGGCGATCAGCAGCAGGTCCACGGAGCCGGCCCAGCCCGGGAGTTCCCAGCGCAGGGCGCCCGCGGCCGGGGCGACGCCGGTCGGGGCGAGCCGGACGACGGGGCTGCCGGGGCCGGCCAGGGTGCCGAGGAGGTCGGCGGTGTGGGTGGCGGCGGCGCCGGGGCCCGCGATGAGGACCGCGCGGGGGCGGCCGTCGGGCTTGAGCTCGCCGACGCCGGCCTCGGTGGCGTGCCGGGCGGCGGTGCGCACGCGGGCGCCGGCCTCCGCCGCGCCGCGGAGCAGACCCCGGTGGTCGGCCTCCGCGAGGCCCTCCGGGGTGTCGAGCAGCGATTCGTCCAGCATGGGCGGCAGCCTCCGATCGCCGGGATCCTGGGGTGCTACGAGGTGACGGGCCCCGTCACTCGGGGCGGCGGGCCTCGTCGACCAGCAGGACCGGGATGCCGTCGCGGACCGGGTAGGCGAGGCCGCAGTCCTGACCCGTGCAGATCAGCTCGGTGTCCTGCTCCTTCAGGGGGGCGTGGCAGGCCGGGCAGGCGAGGATCTCCAGGAGGCCGGCTTCGAGCGGCATGTGCTGTCCCTTCAGAGGGCGTACGGGTGTCTGTGCATATGCCTGGTCAGCGTACCGCTCATGGGCAGGCCGCTCAGCCCCTGATGATCGCCAGTGCCTCGTCGCGGATCTTCGTCATGGTGGCCTCGTCCTTCGCCTCGGCGTTCAGGCGGAGGAGCGGCTCCGTGTTGGACGGGCGGACGTTGAACCACCAGTCGGCCGCGGCGACCGTGAGGCCGTCGAGGTCGTCGAGGGTGACGCCGGCGCGGCCCTCGTACGCGGTGCGGATCGCGGCGAGGCGGGCGGACTGGTCGGCGACGGTGGAGTTGATCTCGCCGGACCCGGTGTAGCGGTCGTACTGGGCGACCAGGGCGGACAGCGGGCCCTCCTGGCCACCGAGGGCGGCGAGGACGTGCAGGGCGGCCAGCATGCCCGTGTCGGCGTTCCAGAAGTCCTTGAAGTAGTAGTGGGCGGAGTGCTCGCCACCGAAGATCGCGCCGCTGCGGGCCATCTCCGCCTTGATGAAGGAGTGGCCGACGCGGGTGCGGACGGGGGTGCCGCCGTTCTCCTTCACCACCTCAGGGACCGTGCGGGAGGTGATCAGGTTGTGGATAACCGTGCCCTTGCCGCCGTTGCGGGCCAGTTCGCGGGCGGCGACCAGCGCGGTGATCGCGGACGGGGAGACCGGGTCGCCGTTCTCGTCCACGACGAAGCAGCGGTCGGCGTCGCCGTCGAAGGCGATGCCGAGGTCGGCGCCCTCCGCCGGGACCCGCTTCTGGAGGTCCACCAGGTTGGCCGGGTCGAGCGGGTTGGCCTCGTGGTTCGGGAAGGTGCCATCCAGTTCGAAGTACATCGGGACGAGGGTCAGGGGCAGGCCGGCGAAGACCGGGGGGACCGTGTGGCCGCCCATGCCGTTGCCGGCGTCGACCACGACCTTCAGGGGGCGGATGGCGGTGAGGTCGACCAGGGAGCGGAGGTACGCCGCGTAGTCCTCCAGCGTCTCGCGCGCGGAGAGGGTTCCCGGCCGGTCCACTGAGTCCGGGGCGCCCTCCGCCAGCCAGCGCTCGACGCGTTCGCGGATCTGCGCGAGGCCCGTGTCCTGGCCGACGGGGGCGGCGCCCGCGCGGCACAGCTTGATGCCGTTGTACCGGGCCGGGTTGTGGGAGGCCGTGAACATCGCGCCCGGCAGGTCCAGCGCGCCGGAGGCGTAGTACAGCTGGTCCGTGGAGCACAGGCCGATCTCGGTGACGTCCGCACCGCGGTCCGCCGCGCCGCGTGCGAAGGCGCGGGAGAGGCCGGGGGACGAGGGCCGCATGTCGTGGCCGACGACGATGGCCGCCGCTCCCGTCACCTCCGCGAAGGCGGCGCCGAAGAGTCCGGCCAGTGCCTCGTCCCACTGGTCCGGGACCACTCCGCGCACGTCGTACGCCTTCACGATCTGCGACAGATCAGCAGTCACGGCCAACCCTCCTGAAGTCCTATGGGTGCCCACAAACTACCCGGCGGGAGCGAGGGCGCCCGCGCGGACACCAGCCGGACGCCCGGTGGGCCCTCTTCCGTAACGTCCGGAGGGTCCGGACCGTCACGCGGGGCGGGGGTGGCGCGGGGTGGCGTTCGGCCGTGGCGCGCGGTGGGGCCTCAGGCGTGGTGCCGGCCGGTCGACGCGCTCAGTTGTCCGGGGAGCGCAGGACCCTCAGGTGGCCGCGGCGGGCGACCTCCATGGGGTCGGCGGCGCGCGATCCGCCGCCGCCCGCCTCGGCCGCGCGCTCCTGCGGGCGGGCCGCCTCGCGCACGGCGTTGGCAAGCGCTTCCAGGTCGTCCCCGCTGGGCCGCGCGGGCGCGGAGGCGTCGAGGAGTCGTACGACCTCCCAGCCGCGCGGGGCGGTGAGGCGCTCGGAGTGTTCGGCGCACAGGTCGTAGCAGTGGGGTTCGGCGTAGGTGGCGAGCGGGCCGAGGACCGCGGTCGAGTCGGCGTAGACGTACGTCAGCGTCGCGACGGCGGGTCGGCCGCAGGCGGTGCGCGAACAGCGACGTACAGGGCTCACGACGTTGGACGGTACCGCACTCTTGAGCGGGCCGCGACGACTCTCCACCAGGTCACTCCCCCGTGTCGTGCTGTGAAACGCCCCACACACCCCTTTGAGCGGACTTCGTTGACCTGCATGGACGCATGTCCGGCGGGTGCCGGGCGGGACCGCGTCCGGTCATGAGCCGGTACAAACACCGTCAATTGCCTTGAGTTCGGCGGTCTCGGAGAGTTACGGAATCGAGCCAGACCTTGGCTGAAATGGTCATCCTGTGACATGCGGAGGCATGGGCCGGTTGCCGCGCGGAGCCGGACGTGCGGAGGGCGCGGGGACTACCCTTCACCAGTGATGGACAACCGTGTACCGCCCCGTACCGCCGGCCCAGGGCCCCGTCGCCGTGATCGCCACGGGCGGGGCATGCGAGGGCCGATCGCGCCGCCGCAGGTGCCGCTGGCGGCCAGCCGTGCCGAGGTGTTCGCGGACCTGGTGCAGGACTCCGTGGAACGTCTTGAGCGGCGGTGGCCACAGTTGGCCGACATCGACTTCCTGGTGCTGGAGGTGCCCCGGCTGGAGGGGCCCGGGGATCAGGCGGCATGGACGGACGACGCCGTTCCGCTCGGTGGGGTCATCCCCGCGCGGGACGGGCGGCGGGCACGGGTGGTCGTGTACCGGCGGCCGGTGGAGATCCGCACCAAGGGGCGCGACGAGCGGGCCGCGCTGGTGCACGAGGTGGTCGTGGAGCAGGTGGCCGAGCTGCTGGGGCTGACACCGGAGACCGTGGACCCCCGGTACGGGGAGGACTAGGGCGCCTTCGTCGGCCCGGTGCCGGTGCCGGGCGGGGCGGAACGGGGCGGGTTCACCCGACGGCGATCGGCCGCCCCGGCCCTCACCGCCGATCGGCCGCCCCGGCCCCTCACTTCTGGAGGATCGACAGGTCCTGCTCCGTCGTCGGTACCGACACCGTTCCGCGGTCGTTCGGGAGGGTCTGGACGGTGAAGGCGGGGACGCCCCCCTCGGTGGCCGCGAGGGTGCGGGAGGCGTAGACGGGGGCGCCGGAGACGGGTTCGACCGTGAGGGCGTACGTGCCCTTCAGGCCCGACGGGACGGGGACGTCGACGTTCTGGGTGGTGCCGGACTTGATCGTGTACGTCTTGGTCACCGCCGTCCCGCCCTCGCTGCCCGCCGACGCCGTCACCTTGACGGTGGCCGTGCCGGTGGGGGCCGTCAGGGCGAGCGTCGTACCCTTCGCGCTGTTGTCGGCCGCGGTCGCGCGCGTGCCGACGGCGGCCGTGGCCGGGATGAACGCCGTCTCCTTCTTGTCGCCCTTGCCGCGCACCACTTGGAGCGCCGCGACGACCGGGACGCTCTGGTCGGTGGGGGTGAGGAACAGCGAACCGGCCTCGCCACGGGTGACGTCGCCGAGATCGACCGCCGTGGTCATGCCGGCCTTGACGTGCAGGGTCTCGTTGCCGGCCGGGGTGATCAGACCGCTGGGCGAGGCCAGGCGGATCTTCAGGTCGGCGTCGTCGTCGCCGGGGGCGAAGGCGATCAGGCGGACGTCGGTGGCGTCCTTCGGGATGCCGGGGAGGACCTGGCTGCCGGCCGGGTCGGCGGCGGCGGCCAGCCAGTCGCCGCCCTCCTTGTCGTCCAGGGCCTGCACGGCGGCGCCGACCCGGCCGCTGCGCACGCTGACGTGCACGGTCAGGTCGGTCTGCCGCTCGTCGGTGAGCGTGGAGAGCAGGATCGGCTCGCTCGCGTGCGGCTTGACGGTGAGGTTCTCGCCCAGCGGGGACTTGATCGCGCCGTCCTTGCCGTACAGCTCGATGTCGACCACGGCGGCGGAGTCGTCGGGGTTGGTCAGGTGGACGTAGTCCGTGCGGCCGGCGGCCGTGCCGGCGCCCGGGAACCAGAACTCGGTGTCCGCACCGGTGCAGTTGACGCCCAGCAGGCCCCGGCCGCTGCCTACGGCGACCTCGGTGGTCTCCTGGACGGTCCAGCCGGACGCGAACCTGCCGTCCGCAGTGCCGACGAGCGCGGGCGCGTCGGCACCGGAGATCTCTCCGGTGGCCGGCGTGCCCGGTGCCTTCGGGGTGAGCACCGGCTCGTCGGACTTCTTCCCGGCGCCCTTGCCGCCCTTGCCGCCGTCCGTGCCGTCGGCCGACTGCCCGACGGCCGCCTGGAGTCGGGCCTTGCCGCCGCTCCCGGCGCCCTCGGTGACCGGCGTGAACGACGTGTAGGCCGTGTCGGCGACGTCCGACGTGCTCGGCGCCGGGCACAGCAGGCTGGTGCGCTCCACGGGCAGCCGGGCCGCCGCCTGGGGCGCGGCGGCGCCGGACGCGGACGGCGAGTCGATCGCGGCGAACGCGGTGACGGCGGCCAGCGCGGCCGTGCCGGCGATCAGAGACAGGGTGGTGCGGTTCACTGCTGGCTCCCGTCGGGGCGCTGGCTGCCGGTGCCGTGGGGGTGCTGGGCCGGGTCGAAGCCCTGCTGGGCGGGGTCATAGCTCTGCTGGGCGGGGTCATAGCCCTGCTGGGCGGGGTCATAGCTCTGCTGGGCGGCGTCGTAGGCCGGGTCGTAGCCCTGCTGGTAGGCCGCCGGGTCGTACGGCATCTGGTCGGAGGTGCCGCTGTAGCCGTACGGGTCGTACGGGGCCGTCTGGTAGGGGTCGGACTGCTGGTACGGCTGCTGGTCGTAGCCGGTGGCGGTCCCGTACGGGTCCGCGCCGTACCCGGCGTACTCGGCGTACCCGGCGTGCCCGGCGGTCTCGGCGTGCCCGTAGGTGGCCGAGTCGCTCCCCCAGTCCTCGTTCCGCTCGGCCGGGGGGACCCCCATGTCGTACGCCTGCTGGTGCGGCACGGCGGCCGGGGCCTGCTCGGGCTGAGGCGTGCCGGGCTGTTCCTCGGCGGCGGTCTCCTCCGCCTGGGCGCGCAGGCGGCGGGCGCGGCGGCCCTCGCCCGCGGTGGCCTGGACGGGCAGGGGCTGCTCCTCGGGCAGGTCGTCGTCGACGTCGCGGCGGCGGCCGGGCAGGGCGAGGACGACCAGGACGACGGCGAGCGCGCCCTGTGCCAGGAGCCAGGCCGTGTGGGCGATCGGGGCGTCGTAGGTGACGTCCAGCCTGCCGCCGCCGGAGGGGAGTTGGAAGCCCTGGGCCCAGCCGTCGACCGTGGTCCGGGTGAGCGGCTTGCCGTCGAGGGTGGCCGTCCAGCCCTCGGCGGCGCTGTCGGCGAGGCGCAGGACGCGGCTGCCGGAGCCGGAGGGGATCGTCGTGTGGATCTCCACCGGTCCCGCGGTGACCGGCTGGGCCTTGCCCGAGCCGGAGGCGGGCACGATGGCCGCGCGGCCGACCTCCTGGTCGACGCGCCACAGGGCGCTGCCGTTCTGCTGGCTGAGCCGGGCCAGGCCGGGGGTGGCGTCGAGGACGCGGGTGATGTCGCGCGGGGCGCCCTTGTGGACGAGGACGTACCGCACGGCGAAGCCGCCGAGTTCGTCGGCCTGGTCGGCGCCCGAGCCGGCGACGAGGTTGGCGACGGTCTTGTCCAGGCGGGCGTTGCCGCCGTCGGCGGCGGTGAGTTCGGCGTCGCCCATGCGGGCGCCGGAGCCGCGGACCAGGGTGTAGCGCACGCGCGCGGTGGAGTCGCTGTCGAGGACCAGGGTGCGGGCCTGATCGCCGCCGCTGGAGTCCTCGGCGACGAACGCGGGCACCTGGGCCGGGTCGCGGCGCTCCAGCGGACCGTCGGCGCCGCGGATCATCCAGCCGGCGGCGACGAGCAGCGGGCCGGCGGCCGAGGCGAAGGCGATCAGGGCGGCGACCGGCTGGCGCCAGCCGAAGCTCTGCTCGGCAACGCGCGCGCGTGCGCCGTCGGCGCCGAGAGCGGCGGCGGCCAGCAGGGCGATGCCGTAGACGAGGGTGGCCGGTCCGGCCCAGGCGGACTTGTTGGACAGGACCGCGAAGACGAGGCCGGTCAGGGCGACGGCCCAGGCGGTGCGGATGCCCAGCTGCCGCTCGGAGCGCAGCAGGGCGGCGAGCGCGGCGAGCACGATGCCGATGAGCATCAGGCCGTGCACGGTGCCGGGGCCGCCGGGCGCGGCGCCGAGCAGATCGAGCGCGGAGGCGGCCGAGGGGCCGTACTCCAGGCCGGCCTCCTGGAAGAAGCCGGTCGGCAGGAGGGTCAGCGACCAGGGGGCGAGGAGCAGCAGCGGGGTGCCGAGCTGGGCGAGGAAGCGCAGGCCGTGGGCGACGAGGTCGCGGCGACGCAGCACCAGTACGCCGAGGCCGAGCAGCAAGGCGATGGGCCAGACGATCGGGGTGAAGGCGGTGGTGACGGTCAGCAGCAGCGCGTACGCCCAGGTGGCGCGCCAGCTGCCGCGCGTGCCGGCGCGGCCGGCCAGGCCGCTCGCGGCGATGCCCGCGCGGGCGATGAGCGGCAGCAGCACGGCGAGGACGGCGGTGCCGATGCGACCGCCGGCCAGGGCGCCGGTGGTGGCGGGCAGGAAGGCGTAGGCGATGGCCGCCCAGGCACGCAGCAGCCGGGAGGTGACCAGGGGCCGGGAGGCGAAGTAGGCGGTGAACCCGGCGAGCGGCACCGAGCAGACGAGCAGGACGGTGACGGTGAGTCCGGTGGAGCCGAACAGGATCGAGGCGAGGGTGGCGACGATCGCCAGGTACGGGGGCGCGGACGGGCTGCCGCCGACGCCGACCGGGTGCCAGGCGTCCAGGTAGCGGGACCACAGGTCGCCGGCGCCGGCCGGGACGGGCAGCAGGGCGCCGCCGGCGAGCGCGCCGCCGGCGAGCAGGGCGCGGCAGGCGGCGAGGGAGATGAGCAGCAGCGCGAGGAAGAGCACCGGGCCGGGTCTGCGGGCGATCCGCTTGAGCCGGGCGAACTGCTCGACCTCCAGGAACTCGGCGTCGTCGCCGCCGGGCCCGGACTCCACGGCGCCGCCGTGCCGGCCGGCCGAGGCGGTGTCGCCGTCGGTGCCGCTGGAGAAGTTGCCCGCGATCTGCTCCACGGTGGCCCGGATGGTGGCGCCGGGCGGCGGGAACAGCTGGCGCAGTTCCCCCTTGTCGATCTGGGCGGGGCCGCGGCTGCGCCGGGCGGCGATGATCCGCTCGGGCCGCAGCAGGGTGCTCAGCAGGCCGCGGATCTCGTCGACGGCCTGGCCGGGGACCTTGCCGACGAGGTAGGCGAGGGTGCGCAGGACGGTGCCGAGGAGCAGCCGCAGCAGGACCCAGGGCAGCGCGGCCGTACGGGTGTTGGCGAGCAGGGTGTAGACGGCGCCCGCCTTGTCGACCTTGTGCGGGGAGGCGGTGGTGCGGCCCGCGCAGTCGACCGTGCGGCGCTCGCGGGAGGCGGCCTCGGCGTGCCGGACGACGGCGTCGGGGGCGACCAGGACGCGGTGGCCGGCCGTGTGGGCGCGCCAGCACAGGTCGACGTCGTCGCGCATGAGCGGCAGCCGGCGGTCGAAGCCGCCGAGCTGTTCGAAGACGTCGCGGCGGATGAGCATGCCGGCGGTGGAGACGGACAGCACGGTGCGGACGTGGTCGTGCTGACCCTGGTCCTGCTCACGGCGGTCCAGGCCGGTCCAGCGGCGGCCGGAGTTGGCGATGGAGACGCCGACCTCCAGCAACTGGCGGCGGTCGTACCAGCCGCGCAGCTTGGGGCCGACGACCGCGACGTCGGTGCGGCCGAGTTCGAGTTCGTTCTCGACGACCCGCAGCAGTTGGGCGAGGGCGTCGGGTTCGGGGGCGCAGTCGTCGTGCAGCAGCCACAGCCACTGGATGGGCTCGCCGTGCGGCAGTTCGGGCAGGTCGTAGGCGTCGTCGCGCCAACTGCGCGTGACCGGGTCCCAGCCGCTGGGGCGCTTGAGGTACGGCAGGTCCTCCGGGGTGAGGAGGGGCGCGGTGCGGCTCGCCTCCTCCACGGCCTGGCCGAAGCCGGTACGGCGGGCCAGGTGCAGCACATTGGCGTCGCCCAGGGCGTCGGTGAGCAGCCGGGCGGAGTCGTCCGCGCTGCCGGTGTCGGCGGCCACCGCGTACTGGACGGGGCGCTCCTGGCCGAGCAGCCCGGCGAGCGCGTCGGGCAGCCAGCGGGCGCCGTCGTGGGAGACGAGGACCGCGGTCACCACATGACGCGGGAACTCGGGCGGGCGGGCTGGGTCGAACGCTGCTGTGGCGGTGCCGCTTTGGGCTGCCGTATGGCTGTGCACGGACATCGAGGTACGGGCCCCGGTTCGATGGACTGCGGTGGACGCCTGCGCCTCCCCGTGCGTCGAGCGGATCGACTGCGTCGGGACAGCGGGGCGTCTCGGACGAGCGACCACACTATCGGCTGGCCATGACGACGGCCCGCCGCCTGTGGATAACCCACTGGCGACGGGCCGTTCGCGACGTTGGTGGCCGGCCGTACGGTCACACGGCGGCCTTCTTCAGACGGCGGCGTTCCCGCTCGGACAGGCCGCCCCAGATGCCGAAGCGCTCGTCGTTCGCGAGGGCGTATTCGAGGCACTCGGAGCGGACCTCGCAGGCGAGGCAGACCTTCTTGGCCTCTCTGGTGGAGCCGCCCTTCTCGGGGAAGAAGGACTCGGGGTCGGTCTGGGCGCACAGCGCGCGCTCCTGCCAGCCGAGTTCCTCGTCCGCGTCGTCGACCAGCAGTTGCTGCACCAGCTCGGTCATGTGCGCCCCTCGTCTGTCTTTCGCGTCCCCGTGCGTAGCCGTTACCGATTTCGGCTGAACGACACGAGTGAAATTACAAGTGTGCTGCTCCGGGCGAGTCAAGCCGAGATCTGCTATTGGGTCCGTTATTCACTCTGCGGAACCAAGGCCGTGCGGAAAGTGTTCAAATCGGCATAAACCTTGACACGCAGCAGGACCCCGGGGGGCGGTCACGACCCCGTACAGATCTCTGTACGGAGAAGGACGCCTCCGCGTTCGATCCCGTTCCGCGAAGCTCAAGCGCTCGGATGTGCCCCATGTGTCCCGACCCCCCGGTGAGCAAACCTTTCACTTTTCAGATGAACCGGATGAGGTGAAACATGTCCCACATACCGGGCGTCGAGTTGACAGTGCGGGTGTGAACCGATGTCCTAGTGGGCATGCTCGCGAACTTGGCACCCACCTCGACCCGCACCGCCGGGTCCCTCGGTGCCGCCCGCGCGCGCTGTAGCTGTTGTTGCTGTTCCAGCTGTTGAGCCAAGCCGCTCCGGCTGTCCCCGAGCCCATCCCGGCCCGGCCGCGTCTCCACGCTTCGTGATCCCTCATCCAGGGCACCCCGCCCGCCCGTGACCCGGGCGGACCGTGCGCGTCACCCAGCACCACACCCCGGCTCCAGCCCCCCACTCTTCACCGAGGACCACCGAACCCCGATGAACAGCGACAACGACCTCCAGATCGCCGGCGACATCCTCGAAGTCCCGCACCTGCTCCAGCCGCCGCGCGAGCACCCGGCCACGGTCGCCGAGTTCGCGGGCCTCGCCCGCTCGATCGCCGCCGACCGCGCCCAGTGGGCGCACCTCGTCCGTTACGACGCCACCACCCGCTGGTACCACCGGCTGCGCACCGGCCCCGGCTACGAGGTGTGGCTGCTGTCCTGGGTCCCCGGGCAGGGCAGTGGGCGGCACGACCACGGGCGCTCGTCCGGCGTCCTCACCGTCCTGGAGGGCACCCTCACCGAACGCACCGAGCGCGGCACGCACGCGCTGTCGGCGGGCGCGCAGCGGGTGTTCGCGCCGGGCTACGTCCACGAGGTCGTCAACGACGCGCTGGAACCGGCGGTCAGCCTGCACGTGTACTACCCCGGCCTGACCGAGATGCCCATGCACACCTCTCCCCACTGCGAGGCGCGCGACAAGGCGCGCGACAAGGCGCACGACGAGGCGCACGGCGAGGCGCACGGCGGGGCGCGTCCGGTGACTGCCTGACGCGTTGTCGGACCGGCCTGCGAGACTTGCTCCCATGCGCATTGTGGTTCTGGCAGGCGGCATCGGCGGTGCCCGTTTCCTGCGCGGTCTGAAGCGGGCCGTGCCGGACGCGGACGTCACGGTCATCGGCAACACCGGCGACGACATCCACCTCTTCGGGCTCAAGGTCTGCCCGGACCTGGACACGGTGATGTACACGCTGGGCGGCGGCATCAACGAGGAGCAGGGCTGGGGGCGGACGGACGAGACCTTCCACCTCAAGGAGGAGCTGGCGGCCTACGGCGTCGGCCCGGAATGGTTCGGGCTCGGCGACCGGGACTTCGCCACGCACATCGTGCGGACGCAGATGCTGGGCGCCGGCTATCCGCTGAGCGCGGTCACCGAGGCGCTGTGCGACCGCTGGAAGCCGGGCGTGCGGCTGATCCCGATGACCGACGACCGCGTCGAGACGCACGTGGCCGTCGAGCTGGACGGGGAGCGCAAGGCGATCCACTTCCAGGAGTACTGGGTGCGGCTGCGGGCCTCCGTCCCGGCCGGGGCGGTCGTCCCGGTCGGCGCCGAGCAGGCCAAACCGGCCCCGGGCGTGCTGGAGGCCATCGCCGAGGCGGACGTGATCCTCTTCCCGCCGTCCAACCCGGTCGTGTCCATCGGCACGATCCTCGCCGTGCCCGGCATCCGCGAGGCCATCGCCGAGGCGGGCGTGCCCGTGGTCGGCCTGTCCCCGATCGTCGGCGACGCGCCCGTGCGCGGCATGGCCGACAAGGTGCTGGCCGCCGTCGGCGTGGAGTCCACGGCTGCCGCGGTCGCCGAGCACTACGGCTCCGGGCTGCTGGACGGCTGGCTGGTCGACACCGTCGACGCGGGCGCGGTCGAGCGGGTCGAGGCGGACGGCATCCGCTGCCGGGCCGTACCGCTGATGATGACCGACGTGGACGCGGCGGCGCGGATGGCACGGGAGGCGCTGGCGCTGGCCGAGGAGGTGCGGGGGGCGTGAGCGACACGGCGTCCGCCGGGGCCGGACGGCCCGGGTACCGCGTCTGGGCCCTGCCCGGCATCCCCGAGGTGCGGCCGGGCGACGACCTCGCCAAGCTGATCGCCGCGACCGAGCCGGGACTGGCCGACGGGGATGTGCTGATCGTCACCTCGAAGATCGTCTCCAAGGCCGAGGGCCGGGTCGTGCGGGCGGCCGACCGGGAGGCCGCGATCGACGCCGAGACGGTCCGGGTCGTGGCCCGGCGCGGCCCGCTGCGCATCGTGGAGAACCGGCAGGGCCTGGTCATGGCCGCCGCCGGGGTCGACGCCTCCAACACTCCCGCCGGGACCGTGCTCCTGCTGCCCGAGGACCCGGACGCGTCCGCGCGCGCGATCCGGGCCGGCCTGCGCGCCGCCCTCGGCGTCGACGTCGGCGTCGTCGTCAGTGACACGTTCGGGCGGCCCTGGCGCGCGGGGCTCACCGATGTCGCGATCGGCGCCGCCGGGGTGCGCGTGCTGGACGACCTGCGCGGGGGCACGGACGGGTACGGCAACCCGCTCAGCGCGACCGTCGTCGCCACGGCGGACGAGCTGGCCGCCGCCGGTGATCTGGTCAAGGGCAAGGCGGCGGGCCTGCCGGTGGCCGTGGTGCGCGGGCTGCCCCACACCGTGGCCGACGAGCACGGGGAGGGGGCCCGGGCCCTGGTGCGCGGCGCGCGGGACGACATGTTCCGGCTCGGCACCTCCGAGGCCGTGCGGGAGGCCGTGGCCCAGCGCCGCACCGTGCGGGCGTTCACCGACGAGCCGGTGGACCCCGGCGCGGTCCGGCGCGCGGTGGCCGCCGCCGTCACCGCGCCCGCCCCGCACCACACCACGCCGTGGCGGTTCGTGCTGCTGGAGTCGGAGGAGTCGCGGGTACGGCTGCTCGACGCGATGCGGGACGCCTGGATCGAGGACCTGCGCCGGGACGGCAAGAGCGAGGAGTCCGTCGCGAAGCGGATCCGGCGCGGTGACGTGCTGCGCAACGCCCCGTACCTGGTCGTGCCGTGCCTCGTCATGGACGGCTCGCACACCTACGGCGACGCCCGGCGGGACGGTGCCGAGCGGGAGATGTTCGTCGTCGCGATGGGCGCGGGCGTGCAGAACCTGCTGGTCGCGCTGGCCGGGGAGCGGCTGGGCTCGGCGTGGGTGTCGTCCACGATGTTCTGCCGGGACGTGGTGCGCGAGGTGCTTCGGCTGCCGGCGCACTGGGATCCGATGGGCGCGGTGGCGGTCGGTCACCCGGCGGAGGAGCCGAGACCGCGGCCCGAGCGGGACGCGGGGGCGTTCCTGGAGGTGCGGTGAGTTCGACGCGGCCCGGTCCGCTCCGGGGCGGCACCGGTGACGCGTCGAGCGCCTAGTCTCGTAGACGGCACCGGCACGGCACCGCACCCCTCGGACTCATAGGAACCCCTTCGTGGCAGGACGTTTCCCCCAGCGGCCCACGCGTACGACCGTGCGCGGCGGGCATGTCGCCGTGCCCGCGGGGGCCGCCGCCGGGATACCACGGCAGGCGGTCGCGCCCGCGCGGGTACGGCGGTGGGTGCCCAAGGGGCCGCTGGACCTCGGGCTGACCCTCGGGCCGCTGCGGCGCGGTCCCGCCGACCCGACGTTCCGGGCCACGGCCGACGGCTCCGTGTGGCGGGCCTGCCGTACGCCCGCCGGGCCGGGGACGCTGCGGGTGCGGGCGCAGGGCGATGAGGTGCTCGGCGAGGCGTGGGGGCCGGGTGCCGCGTGGCTGCTGGAGCAGTTGCCGGAGCTGCTCGGTGCCGGTGACGATCCCGAGGCGTTCGTGCCGCGGCACCGGCTGGTCGCGCTGGCGTGGCACCGGCGGCCGGGGCTGCGGCTGACCCGGACCGGGCTGGTGCTGGAGTCGCTGATCCCGTCCGTGCTGGAGCAGAAGGTCACCACCGACGAGGCGTACCGGGCGTGGCGGCGGCTCGTCCGGAGGTTCGGGGAGCCGGCGCCGGGCCCCGCGGGGGTCGGCGAGCGGCCGATGTGGGTGATGCCGGAGCCGCGGACCTGGGCGCTGGTTCCGTCGTGGGAGTGGCACCGGGCCGGGGTCGACGACAAGCGGGCGTCCACGATTCTGCGGGCCGTACGGGTCGCTGCGCGGCTGGAGCAGGCGGTGGGGATGCCGGCGGACGAGGCTCGGGCGCGGTTGGAGGTCGTGCCGGGGGTGGGGCCGTGGACGTCGGCGGAAGTGGTGCAGCGCAGTCATGGGGCGGCGGACGCGGTGACCGTGGGGGACCTGCATCTGCCCGGGATCGTGGGGTGGGCGCTGGCGGGGGACCGGGAGGCCGACGATGCGGAGATGCTGCGCTTGCTTGAGCCGTATGCCGGGCAGCGGCATCGGGCGGCTCGGTTGATCCTGCTGAGCGGGCACGTACCGGCGCGACGTAAGCCGAAGATGCGGCGGGTGGACATCGGGTTGCTGTGACCCGGCGCGGTCTGGGCAACCGGCCTCGCTTGCCGGCGCCGGCGGGGTGCCTCTCCCGGAGGGACCCCCAGCCCACCCGCAGCGGCACGACTGCCCGCAGCTACACGGGTACGGGGCTGGCCGTAGAACGGCGCACGGCACTGTGCGGCCGACGGCGGTGCAGTTCCCCAGGGTCGCGGGGAACTGCGCGGGTGACCCACCACGGGCCGCGGACGACCTCCGGCGGCTTGCACCCTGGCGGGCCGACGGCATCCGGCGGGTGGGGCCCCTGGCCAGTCGACGGCATCCGGCGGGTGGGCCCCCTGGGCGACGGGGGTCCGGGGGCGTACCTCCATGGGCGGCGGCCGAGGCTCCGGGTGCCCTCTACTGGTCGGAAGAGAAACGCACCGCTCCCGCCGGGATCCGGGCATCGCACCAGACCCGCGCGCCGTCGCGGAGCTCGTTGTCGGCGCCCACGATCGCCCCGTCGCCGATGACCGTCCCGGTGAGGACGGAGCGTTCGCCGACGCGGGCGCGGGTGCCGATGAGGGAGTCGGTGATGACGGCGCCGGGTTCGATGACGGCGCCCGGCAGGATCGTGGAGCCGAAGATCCGCGCGCCCTGCGCCACGAACGCGCCCTCGCCCACCACCGTGCCGCCCGTCAGCTTGGCGTCGGGCGCCACCGTGGCCGTCGGCAGCACGAGCTGGTCGCCGCAGCGGCCGGGGACCGCCGGGGACGGGGCCCGGCCCAGGACCAGGTCGGCCGAGCCGCGGACGAAGGCGGCCGGGGTGCCGAGGTCCAGCCAGTAGGTGGAGTCGACCATGCCTTGCAGATGGGCGCCGGCCGCCAGGAGGCCGGGGAAGGTCTCGCGTTCCACGGACACCGGGCGGCCCGCCGGGATGGTGTCGATGACCGAGCGGCGGAAGACGTACGCCCCCGCGTTGATCTGGTCGGTGACGATCTCCTCCGGCGTCTGCGGCTTCTCCAGGAAGGCCAGGACGCGGCCGGTCCCGTCCGTGGGCACGAGCCCGTAGGCGCGCGGGTCCGTCACCTGCGTCAGATGGAGCGAGACGTCCGCGCCCGTCGACTCGTGGGTGTCCACGAGGGCCCTGATGTCCAGCCCCGTCAGGATGTCCCCGTTGAAGATCAGCACCGGGTCGTCGGGGCCGGAGTGCAGTCGGGCGGCGACGTTGCGGATGGCTCCGCCCGTGCCGAGCGGCTCCTCCTCCGTCACGTACTCGATGTGCAGGCCCAGCGCGGAGCCGTCGCCGAAGTACGGCTCGAAGACCTCGGCCAGATAGCTGGTGGCGAGGACGATGTGCTCGACGCCCGCCGCTCGCGCCCGCGCCAGCTGGTGGGTGAGGAACGGCACCCCGGCGGCCGGGACCATCGGCTTGGGTGTGTGCACCGTGAGCGGCCGCAGCCGGGTGCCTTTGCCGCCGACCAGGAGGATCGCTTCTGTCACCTGTCGTCTCTGCTTCCTGCCGGGACCGGCCGAACTACTCGTCACACTCGTTTCGGCCGGTCAGTGTATGCAGACCGTGCGACGACGCCCTCGATGGCCGCGCGGTGTCCCGCGAGATCGGCGTGCGGTTTCCCCCGACCGCCCCCGCTCGGGCCTCAGCGCCCCTGGTAGCCCGCCGCGCTGGAGCGGGCCGTGCCGAGCTTGGCGTAGAGCCGCTTGCCGGGGCACTCGGTGGCGAACCCGTCGCGATGGCCGGAGATCACGTTCAGCCGTACGTTCTTCCCCTTGGGGTAGAGATTCCCACCGCCCGACGTGAGATATGTCTTTCCCCTCGGATCGACCCCATAGAGCCCGAGCTTCCACGCGGTGAGCCGGGCGATGGCCTTCACCGCGGCGCTCGACGGCTTGGTCGCGCCGTACGTGCCGATCACCGCGATGCCCATGCTGTTGGTGTTGAACCCGAGGGTGTGCGCGCCGAGCACCGCCTTGGCGACGCCCCCGGCCCGGCCCTCGTAGAGGGTTCCGCACTTGTCGACGAGGAAGTTGTAGCCGATGTCCCGCCAGCCCATGCTCTTCACGTGGTAGCGGTAGATACCGCGGATGACGGAGGGGGCCTGGGCACAGGTGTACGCGTTGCCCGTGGCGGTGTGGTGGACGAAGGCCGCCTTGATCTTCTTCGTGTGGACGAACCCGCGCTCGCGCAGTGACTCGTCCGCGCCCCAGCCCCGGCGCGTGACGATCCGCGGGCGCGGCCCGATGTACGGCTTCCCCCGCACCGGTCCCTGGAGGCGGGTCAGCTCCTGTTCGGTGGCCGACCGGTCCCGTTCCGGGATCGCGGTGGCGCCGAACCCGGTGATGTCCGCGTTGGCGGCCGAGGCGGCCAGCGCGGCCTCCGTGTCCAGGGCGGTACGGGGCGGGTCGTCGCCGCGCGGGTTCCCGGGCAGCCCCTCACCGGTCATCCGGCCCTGGCCGCCCCCGGGATCCACCAACTCCAGCCGCAGCCCCGGCGGCAGCGACGCCCCCGGACCGCCGGCCCGCTCCCCGGACGGGAGCCCGGTGCCGTCCCCGCGGCCCGGCCCGGCCGCCCGCACCCGCACGTCCACACCGTCGGAGTCCCCCACCCACAGCGGCGCCGTCGCCCCGCGCACCCGCCGGGACGAGCCCTCCTCCGTGTCCGGGTCGGCGCCGTGGTCGGCGTGGTGCGCCTCGACGTCCTGCCAGCCGGACCACTGCCCCGTCACGGCGGACCGGGTGCGCACCCGCACCTGTCCCCGCAGTTCGGTGCCCGGGTCGTCCCAGACCACGCCGACCAGCGCGAACCGGTCGAGGCCGGTGCGGTACAGCCCCTGTTCCGGGGCTCCGCCGAGGACCCGCTCCCGGGAGAGCGGGACGAGCGGCAGCGACCGGGTGCTGCCCGGGACCGCGGCCTGACCCCAGCCGGTCGCGGTGGTCACGGCGGTCGCAGCGGTCGCGGCGGAGACGGGCGCGGTCGCGGCGGTCGCGGCGGAGACGGGCGCGGTCGCGGCGGTCGCGGGCGCGGTCGCGGCGGTCGCGGGCGCGGCGGGAGCGAGCGCGAGGGCCGTGGCGAAGGTGAGGCCGATCGAACAGGTGGCGAGCGGGGAGACGCCAGGACAGGAGGTGAGGAATCCACGCATGTGCATGATCTTGGACATAGCCATACATATCTGTCCATCCATGAACTGACGGCCTGTCGGGAGACGTTCCGCCGAACCGGTGGCCCCACCGCCCGCCGCGCACGCGCGCCCGCGCGTACCCTGTCCCGGGTGAACGCCACCGATCGCACCCCTGCCGACCTGCTGACTTCCGCACTCGCCGCGGATCCCGGCCGCCCGCTGGTGACCTTCTACGACGACGCCACGGGCGAGCGCGTCGAACTGTCCGTGGCCACCTTCGCCAATTGGGTGGCCAAGACCGCCAACCTCCTCCAGGGCGACCTCGCCGCCGGACCCGGCGACCGGGTCGCGGTGCTGCTGCCCGCGCACTGGCAGACGGCGGTGTGGCTGCTGGCCTGTTCGTCGGTGGGTGCGGTCGCGGACGTCGCCGGGGACCCGGCGGCGGCCGACGTCGTCGTGAGCGGGCCGGACTCGCTCGACGCGGCGCGCGCCTGCACCGGTGAGCGAGTGGCGCTGGCGCTGCGGCCGTTGGGCGGGCGTTTCCCGCAGACTCCTCCCGGGTTCATCGACTACGCCGTGGAAGTCCCGGGTCAGGGCGACCGGTTCGCCCCGTTCGCCCCGGTGGATCCGGAGGAGCCGGCGCTCATCGTCGCCGGGCGGGAGTTCAGCGGGGCCGAGGTCGTCGAGCGGGCCGCTTCCGAAGCGGGGGCGCTCGGGCTCACGGGTCCCGGGTCACGGTTGCTGTCGGGGCTGCCGTACGACACCTGGGAGGGGCTGAGCGCGGGGCTCTTCTCGCCGCTGGCCGTCGGCGGGTCGGTGGTGCTGTGCCGGAACCTGGACCGGCTGGACGAGGAGGCGCTCGCCAAGCGGGTGGAGAGCGAGAGGGTGACCACGGTGCTGCGCTAGGTCCCGTCCCCGAACCCCGCCTTCCGGGCGGTGCCGTCACCCGACTGGAGCAGCAAAGGGCGCCTCCCCCTCCCCCGCCCCGCCATCGTCGTAAGTGCAGGACGCGCCGCTCGTACGCCATGAGGGGATGGCCCTACCGTGACCGACACCGCAGGCAAGCCCGTCGGTCCCGGTCCGGGGGCGGGGGCCTCCGCGACCGGGGACGGGCTGATACGGCGCCGGCGGCGGCGGTGGGGGCGGAACTCCGCGCTGGGGGCTGCCGTACTCCTCGTCGTGGCCGCGGGTGCCGGGTGGGCCGTCTACGCGAGGCTCAGCGCCAACATCACCGCCGACGAGGCCGCCGCCGCCGAGCTGGCGCGGTTCGAGCGGGAGCGGCCCACCGCGCTGGTGCGGGACGCGCAGAACATCCTGCTGATCGGGTCCGACACGCGGGCCGGGGCCGGCAACGGCAAGTACGGGAAGGACGCCGGCACCGAGCGGTCGGACACGACGATCCTGCTGCACCTCGCCGCCGACCGGCACAGCGCCACCGCCGTCTCGCTGCCCCGGGACCTGATGGTGGACATCCCGAGCTGCGGGCAGAAGGACGGCAGGCGCAGCGATCCGGTGTTCGCGATGTTCAACCACGCCTTCCAGGTGGGCGGTTCGGCGTGCACGATCCGGACCGTCGAGAAGCTGACCGGCATCCGGATCGACCACCACATGGTCCTGGACTTCAGCGGGTTCAAGGAGATGGTGGACGCCGTCGACGGCGTGCAGGTGTGCCTGAAGGAACCGGTGGACGACAAGGCGGCGAAGCTGAAGCTGCCCGCGGGGAAGGTCAGGCTCGACGGGGAGCAGGCACTCGGGTTCGTCCGCGCCCGCAAGTCGCTGGGGAACGGCAGCGACACCGAACGCATGGAGCGGCAGCAGCGGTTCCTCGGCGCGCTCGTCAACAAGGTGCAGAGCATCCTGCTGAACCCGGTGAAGCTGTATCCGGTGCTGAACGCGGCGACCTCCTCGCTGACCACCGATCCGGAACTGGCAAGTCTGGGCGGTTTGTATCAGTTGGTGCGTGGACTGCGTGACATCCCCAGCGAACATGTCCAGTTCCTGACGGTGCCGAGGGAGTCGTACGTCTACGACGCCAACCGCGATCAACTCGTGGAGCCGGAGGCCGAGACGCTGTTCGCCCGGCTGCGGGCCGATCGCCCGGTCGTGGTGACCCGGGAGAACGCACAGGAAATCCCCGGGCAGGACACGGGGTCCGGCACGGCGGACGACCCCTCGCCCGCCCCGACGTTCCGCGGGAGGACCGCCGCCGAACAGACCTGTGAGTGAGCCGCGCACCGGGGTGGTGAACTGCCGTTCAGAAAATCCGTTCAGAAAATGAGGGGGATTGCCCGGTTGTAGGCATGTCGAATTTGTCACCAGCGTCGCTCGACGCTCAACTGGGCGGATAGTGTGAGCGATCCGGTGCACCTGGCCGCGAGGTCCGACCTGGGGTCGTGCACTGTTTCACCGAGACCCGAGCGCCTTGGAGGGGGAAGGCGCCGCGTGGCCCCGACGGAGGATTCGGACAACCGTGGACGCGCAAGGCCGTGGGCGGGCGGACAACATCGACCCCGCAGACCAGTGGGTGCTCAATCCGAACACCGGCGAATACGAACTGCGACTGAGCCCTTCCGCAGCGCAGTCGCCGGTTCCCGGACCGCGCAGACCGTCCCCCCGGGACGGCGATGACGCGGCGGGCGGCCGTGCCCGGCAGACGGCCGGTGAGGACCGGCAGACGACCGGCAAGGACCGACAGACGCCCCGGGCGCGCGGCGCCGAGGTGCCGGCTCCGCGCTCGGCCCGGCGCCGGGGCGCCGAGCCGGAGGCACCGCAGGGCAGGCGCGCCTCCCGGCGGCCGGTGAAGAAGAAGTCGACGGCGAAGAAGGTGCTGCTGTGGACCGGCGGGTCCATGGCCTTCGTACTCGTCGCCGTGTCGGCCGCCGGCTACCTCTACATCAAGCACCTGAACGACAACATCACCTCCGTGTCGGACGACGGCGCCAGCACCGGCGGCTTCCGCAAGGACGAGGCGATCAACATCCTGGTGATCGGCACGGACAAGCGCACGGGCGCGGGCAACGAGGGCTACGGCGACTCGGGCAGCGTCGGGCACGCCGACACGACGATCCTGCTGCACCTCTCCAAGGACCGGTCCAACGCCACCGCGCTGAGTATCCCGCGCGACCTGATCGTGGACGTCCCGGACTGCCCGACCGAGCAGGAGGACGGCACCACCAAGGTCATCCCGGGCTCGCAGGGCGTCCGCTTCAACGAGAGCCTCGGCCAGGACGACCGTACGCCGAGCTGCACCATGCGCACGGTGACCGAGCTGACCGGGATCAAGCCGGACGACTTCATGGTCGCCGACTTCAACGCCGTCAAGACGCTGACCGAGGCGGTCGGCGGCGTCGAGGTGTGTCTGGCCAAGGACATCGACGACCCCAAGTCGCATCTGAAGCTGTCCGAGGGCAAGCACACGATCTACGGTGAGCAGGCGCTGGCGTTCGTGCGCACCCGGCACTCCGTCGGCTTCGGCGGCGACCTGAGCCGGATCGAGCTCCAGCAGCAGTTCCTGGGCGCGCTGATGCGCAAGCTGAAGGGCAACGCCACGCTCACCAGCCCGACGAAGATGGTGAAGCTGGCGGAGGCGGGCACCAAGGCCCTCACCGTCGACGACAAGCTCAAGGACATCGGCAAGCTGAAGGACCTGGGTCTGGAGCTGGGCAAGCTCAACCCCAAGAACCTGACCTTCACCACGGTGCCGGTCGTGGACAACCCGGCGGAGAAGATCCACGCCACGGTCGTCCTCAACGAGTCGAAGGCTCCGGCGGTCTTCGACGCCATCAGCAACGACGTCTCCTTCACCGACGTGAAGAAGAAGGAGAAGGCGGCGAAGGACGCGCAGGCCGCCCGGCTCAAGGGCACCAAGGCGCCCGCCTCCGAGGTGCGGGTGCGCATCCTCAACGGCGGGGCCCAGGCGGGCAGCGCCCAGGCGGTGCTCAACTGGCTCCAGAACGACGAGGGCGTGACCAAGTCGGAGAACGCGGGCAACGCGCCCGCCGAGTTGGCCAAGACCACGCTGGAGTACGGTCCCGACCAGGCGGCCCAGGCTCGCCGGCTGGCCGCGATCATGGGCCTGTCCGGGGCCGCGCTGAAACCGGGCGAGAGCGTGACCAACTCCCAGGGGCTGCCGGCGATGACGCTGACCCTGGGCAAGGACTTCAAGGGAGCGGGGGTCTCCCTGACGGCGCCGACGAAGGCGCCGGACGTGGACAAGTCCACGGCAGACAAGGTCAAGTGCGCCTCGTAGGTAACCCTATGGGCCCGTCAAGCGTCTAACCGGACGCGGGACGGGCCCGTTGCTTGGCGCAAGGGTGGGGAGGGCAGGGAGTTTGGCGCAGAGCGAGGTGCGCGGGGAGGCTCCGGCGGTCGAGGACACGAAGTCGCTCGCGCCGAAGAACTCGGACGCGCCGGCGCGTTCCGGCCGGCACGGCAGTGGACGTGGCGGCGGACGGCGGACGGGTGGGCCGAAGACCGAACGGCGGCGCAGACGGCGGGTGCTGCGCTGGTCGGCCACTGTGCTGGCGGTGGTGATACTCGGCACGGCCGGTGCCGGATATCTCTACTACCAGCATCTCAACAGCAACATCGAGAAGGGCAAGCGGGCCAACGGCGACGACTCCAAGGCGCACAGGACCCGCCCGAACGCGGCCGGCCAGACCCCGCTGAACATCCTGCTGATCGGCTCCGACAGCCGGAACTCCAAGGAGAACGTGAAGCTCGGCGGCAGCAGGGACCACGTCGGCGACCCGCCGCTCGGTGACGTGCAGATGCTCATCCACCTCTCGGCGGACCGCAAGAGCGCCGCCATGGTGAGCATCCCGCGGGACACCCGGGTGGACATCCCCGAGTGCACGGACCCCAAGACCGACCACGTCTATCCGGCGACGAACGACATCATCAACGTCAGCCTGGCCCGCGGTGGGGCCGGCTGCACCCTGCTCACCTGGGAGAACCTCACCGGGGTCTACATCGACCACTGGATGACGATCGACTTCGCGGGCGTGGTGCGGATGGCGGACGCGATCGGGGGTGTCGAGGTGTGCGTCAACCAGAACGTGTGGGACCACTCGACGCCCCGCCAGCGCGGCGGCTCCGGCCTGAAGCTGAGGAGGGGTTCGCACCAGGTGAAGGGCGAGCAGGCACTTCAGTGGCTGCGCACCCGGCACGCCTGGGGCAGCGACCTGATGCGGGCCCGCGCGCAGCACATGTACCTGAACTCGATGGTCCGCACGCTGAAGCAGCAGAACGTGTTCACCGACACCGGCCGGCTGATGGACCTGGCCGACGCGGCCACCAAGTCCCTGAAGGTCTCCGAGGAGATCGGCACGGTCAAGAAGCTGTACGACCTGGGCATGGAGATGAAGTCGGTGCCGACCGACCGCATCACCAGCCTGACGATGCCCAACATCCCGGACCCGCAGGACCCGGACAACCACGTCGTACCGGACGAAGACAAGGCCGCCAAGGTGTGGCAGATGCTCCAGGACGACGTGCCGCTCGACAAGAACGGCGGGGACTCCGGGCCGAAGAAGGACACGGGCAAGGACGAGCCGGCCAAGAAGCCCTCGCTCGACGCGAGCCGGCTCGGGGTGCTGGTGCAGAACGCCACCCGGACCGGCACCGAGGCCCCGGTGCCGCAGCGGGCGTCGGCGATCGGCCAGGTGCTCGTGCAGAAGGGCTACGCGCGGGCGCAGGCCGACACCTCGGGGAGCCTGGCCGAGGACAAGACGGTCGTGCGGTATCCGAGCGCGGACCTGGAGGGTGACGCCCAGGCGGTGGCCAAGGCGCTGGGCATCCCGATGAGTTCGGTCAAGAAGTCGACCGACGTGTCGGGGGTCACCGTCGTCGTCGGCGCGGACTGGCGCTCGGGCAGCAGCTACCCCAAGCAGTCCCAGCCGGAGGCGGGCGACCTGCCCGAGGGCACCGACGCCGTCAACGCCTCGGACAAGGGGGACTGCATGGACGTGTACGGGCCCTACCAGTGGTAGTGACGCCCCTGCGCGCATGAAGGGGCCCCTCCCGCGCGGGAGGGGCCCCTTCGGGTGTCCGTCAGGCGGCGGCGTCCACGACCGCGGGCCGCCGGGAGGCGATGACCCTCTTCGCCAGGGACTTCGGGCTGGTCAGGAAGCCCCAGCCCCACGACATGTGCATGGTGGCGAGGGCCACCGGGATCTGGAGCCGGGCCTTCGGCCGCAGCCCCTTGCCGGCCGGGACGGAGCCCGCGGCTATCGCGGCCAGGTAGCCGCCGGGGATCACGAGGCCCCACGGGGTCAGCGCCGCGCCGACGACCAGACCCGCGGCTATCGCGCACACCGCCGTCGGCGGCGCCAGGTAGCGCAGGTTGATCGAGCCGGAGTGGTAGCGGGCGACGACGTGCCGCCAACGGCCGTAGTCCTTGTACTGCTTGGCCAGCGCCCGCACCGACGGCCGCGGCCGGTACGACACCTTCAGCTCGGGCGAGAACCAGATGAGCCCGCCCGCCTCACGGATGCGGAAGTTCAGCTCCCAGTCCTGGGCGCGGATGAACTCCTCGTTGTAGCCGCCCTGCTGCTCCAGCGCCTCGCGGCGGAAGACGCCGAGGTAGACCGTCTCGGCGGGGCCGGCCTGGCCGCCGGTGTGGAACGCCGCGTTGCCGACGCCGATCTTCGAGGTCATCGCGGCGGCCACCGCGTGCTCCCAGTCGGTCTCCCCCTCGGCGTGCATGATGCCGCCGACGTTCTGCGCGCCGGTCTCCTCCAGGAGCCGCACGGCGGTCGCGATGTAGTTCGGCGAGAGCATGCCGTGGCCGTCGACGCGGACCACGATGGGGTGCCGGGAGGCCTTGATCGCCGCGTTCAGCGCCGCGGGCGTGCGGCCGGTCGGGTTCGGGACGGTGTGCACGCGCGGGTCTTCGGCGACCAGCTCGGCGGCGATCTCGTCCGTGCGGTCCGTGGACGGACCGAGGGCGATCACGACCTCCATCTCGCCGGCGTACTCCTGCGCGAGGATCGCTTGGACGGCCCCGCGCAGATGCCGCTCCTCATCGAGGACGGGCATGATCACGGACACTGCGGGGAGCCGCACGTCGGGCTTGGCGTTCATAGGGGCCTCACGTTACCGCGAACGGGGGATACGGGTGCGCGCCGCCGGGCCTGCGACGCGGGCTGGAGATCGTATCGGCCTACTGTGCTCACGGATCCCACGTACGGCCTCGTCCGGAGGTGTCCCCCTTGCCCAGCCCGCCCCGGTCCCCCTCCCCCACCGCCAGAAGCGTGGGAGGGGCTCCCAGCCCGCAGCGCCGCCCGCGGTCACCCCGCCGGGTGCCGCGCCCGCCCGAGCGGCGGGTACGGCCGGTCCGGCCGCCGCGGCGGCCACGCTGGGCCATGCGGGCGGTCACCACGCTGTCGGTCGTGGTGCTCGCCTCCGCCGGGATCGGGCACGCGGTGGTCGCCAGCCTGGACGCGGGCATCGCCCGGATCGACGCCTTCAAGGACATGAAGAACCGGCCCCGGGCCGGGCACGGCATGAACGTCCTGCTGGTCGGCACCGACGGCCGCGACAAGCTCAGCGAGCGGGACCGGCGGGCCTACCGGCTGGGCGGGGCACCCTGTCACTGCACCGACACCATGATGATCGTGCACATCGCGGAGGACCGGGAGCGGGCCACCGTGGTGAGCCTGCCGCGCGACTCCTACGCCGAGACGCCCGCGCACGTCGACCAGAACACCGGGCAGCGGCACGGCCCCCACCCGGTCAGGCTCAACGCGGCCTACGCCGAGGGCGGCCCCCAGCTGACCATCCGCACGGTCGAGGGCATGACCCATGTGAAGATCGACCACTATCTGGAGGTCGACTTCACCAGCTTCATGAGGACCGTGGACGTCCTCGGCGGGGTCAAGGTGTGCACGCCGACGCCGCTGAAGGACCGGTACACCGGACTCGACCTCGCGCCCGGCACGTACACCCTCCGGGGCGGGCAGGCGCTCCAGTACGTACGGGCCCGGCACGTCGACGGTGCCAGCGACCTGGGCCGGATGAAGCGACAGCAGCGGTTCCTGGCCGCGCTGCTGGACAAGGCGACCTCCTCCGGGGTGCTGCTGAACCCGATGCGGTTCCGGGACGTGACCCGGGCGGTGCTCGGCTCGGTCCGCGCCGACGCGGGCTTCGGCACCGACGAGCTGCTCGACCTCGGCCGCGCGATGCGGAACTTCTCGCCGTCCTCGTCCGAGTTCACCACCGTCCCGATCGGACGGATGGACTACCCGGTCAAGGGCATCGGCTCGACCCTGAAGTGGGACCTGCCCAAGGCGGAGCAGTTGTTCGGGGCACTGCGGGACGACAAGCCGCTCGCCGATCGGCAGCCGCGCCGTGACCCGGCGCGGACTCCGGTGCCGGTGGAGGTGTCCCCGGACACGATCCGGGTCCAGGTGGCGAACGGCAGCGGCACGGTGGGGCTGGCCAAGCGGGTCGACGCGGCACTCGCGGCGACCGGCTTCGCCACCACCCGCCGGCCGGTGACCGCGCCCGCCCGGGTGGCGCGCACGGTCGTCTTCTACGACCCCCGCTGGGACCGCTCCGCCCGTTCCCTGGCCGCGGCGCTGCCGGGCAGCGAGCTGCGGGCCGTGCCGGGCCAGGGACCGCTGCTGAAGGTGACGGCGGGCGCGGAGTTCACGACCGTGCGGAAGGTACGGTTCGACGACCCGGCGCAGCCGGAGCAGAGCGTCGTACGGGGCAACGAGGTGACGTGCTGAGCCCGTCCCCCAGCCCTCGGATCGGTCCCCGGATCAGTCCTCGAAGCCTTCCGCCGCCCGCTTCTCCCGCAGTTCCCGGATCGCCCGGCGGCGGGCCAGGCGGTGGGTGCGGCGGATCTGGGCCTCCTGGTAGCGGCGGCGGTCGCGCTCGGTCTCCGGTATCACGGGCGGCACCCGGCGCGGCTTGCCGTCGGCGTCGACGCCCGTGAAGACCAGGTAGGCGGAGCCGACCTGGGTGGCCGGGTCCGACTCGTTCCAGCGCTCGGCGAGGACCCGGACGCCGATCTCCATCGAGGTCCGGCCGGTCCAGTTCACCTGCGCCTTGACGTGGACCAGGTCACCGACGCGGACCGGCTCCAGGAACACCATCTCGTCCATGGACGCGGTGACGGCGGGACCGCCGGAGTGCCGGCCGGCCACGGCGCCCGCCGCGTCGTCGACGAGCTTCATGATCACGCCACCGTGCACGGTCCCCAGCAGGTTGGTGTCGTTGTGGGTCATGATGTGGCTGAGGGTGGTGCGCGAGGCGGACGTGGGTTTGCCCGGGATGTCCGGTTCCATCGCCGGATCCGTGTCCGTGACCTGGTCTGTCATGCCCCCTACCTTATGCCGAAGCCTCTTTCGCGGACTTTGTGTCGGGTTCGCAACAGCGAGGCCCTGATTTCCCGACATCCCTTGTCGAGCACATGGCCGGGCCCTGCACACTGGGGCGCATGAATGACTGGCCCGAGGGATGGTCCGACGACAACCGCGGCCCGCGCTACGGACGCGGCAGTGCCGGCGCACAGCCGGAGGGGGCCCGCGTGATGCGTCAGGTGCGGCGCGGCCCGGCGGTACCGCCCGGACCGCGCTCGGCGTACGGCGACCCCGGCCCGGCGGCGCCGCCGCACGGGGCCGGTGTGCCGCGACAGCCGTCGTACGTCGACGGCCAGGGGCACGAGGAAGGCGCCGGCTACAGCGACTACGACAGCGGCTACAACACCGGCCAGGTCTACGGCGGCTCCGGCGGCCGGGGTCCCGGCGGTACGGCGGGGGCGCCCACCCGGGCGCCGCGCCCCGCGCCGAACTGGCGGCGCCGGATCAAGTGGACGGCGATCACGCTGGCGACCGTGCTGGTCGTCACCTCGATCGCGACCTACTTCTGGGCCGACTCCAAGCTGCGCCGCGAGGTCGACCTGTCGAAGGTCATCGACCGGCCGGAGGGCGGCGACGGCACGAACTACCTGATCGTCGGCTCGGACAGCCGTGAGGGCATGTCCAAGGAGGACGAGAAGAAGCTGCACACCGGCGGCGCCGAGGGCAAGCGCACCGACTCGATGATGATCCTGCACGTCGGCGGCAACGGCGACACGCTGATCTCGCTGCCGCGCGACTCCGACGTGGTGGTCCCGTCGTACCAGGGCTCGACGTCCGGGAAGACCTACCCGGCGCAGGGGCGGCACACGAAGCTGAACGCCACCTACGCCGAGGACGGGCCGACGCTGCTGGTCCGCACGATCGAGGCCAACACCGGACTGCGCATCGACCACTACGTGGAGATCGGCTTCCAGGGCTTCGCCGGCATCGTGGACGCGGTGGGCGGCGTGGACATCACCATCGACAAGGGCTTCAAGGACAAGTGGTCGGGCGCCGACTTCAAGGCCGGCAAGCAGACCCTGAACGGCCAGCAGGCGCTCGCCTTCGTCCGTACCCGGCACGCGTTCGCCGCGTCCGACCTCCAGCGCACCAAGAACCAGCAGAAGTTCCTGGCCGCCCTGGCCCACCAGGTGGCCACCCCCTCGACGATCCTCAACCCGTTCAAGTTCTACCCGACCATGAGCGCGGGCCTGGACTCCCTGATCGTCGACAAGGACATGTCGCTGTGGGACCTGGGCTCGATGTTCTGGGCGATGAAGGGCGTCAGCGGCGGTGACGGCACCTCGATGAACATGCCGATCTCCGGCTCCGTGGGCGGCAACCTCGTCTGGGACAAGGCCAAGGTGAAGACCCTGGTGGACGAGCTGAACAACGACGAGAAGGTCACCGTCTCCGGCAACTGACGTCGTCACGCACCGGTTTCGAGGGCACCCCGCGGGGTGCCCTCGGCCGTGCCGGGGTGGGCTCACATGCTGGCGCCCGCCATCGCCCGGCAGGTCTCCGCGCAGCGGCGACACGCCTCGGCGCAGCGCATCATCATCTGGTCGTCGGGCATGGACATACACGCCTCGGCGCACATGTCACAGGCCCGCGCGCAGACGGCGCACATCTCGCCGGCCATGGGCGAGCGCCGCATCATCATGTCGGCGCACATGCGGGTCGTCTCGGAGCAGTCCATGAGCGCGCGCATGATCTGCATCTGCGCCTGGCCGCCCTGCTGCATGCAGGAGCTCATGGCCTCCTCGCAGATGTTGTGGCAGTCCATGCAGGCGTCGATGCAGTCCTGCATCTGCTGCGTGAGGGCGGGCATCATTCCGGACCGGGACTGGGACTGGGTCATGGCTCCTCCTCGGAGGCATGCGGGACCCGGAGCGGGCCCCGTGTGCTTCCGTCCTACGCCGGGGAGCGACGTCCCGCATGTCGGATCACGGCAGGTTGCGGGCCATGACGATGCGCTGGACCTGGTTCGTGCCCTCGTAAATCTGGGTGCTTTACAGGCCGTACGGCTGCGACCTGCATGAAAGATCCCTTCAGAGGGGGTCTCCCCAGGATTTCCCCAGGATCACCGGGGCAGCGGAATGCCCCCGCCATGCGCCACGGGGGAAGCACACGACGGGGGCCACCGAAGGACCGCTCAGGCGGTCAAGCCGGGGTTGAAGTACCCCGGTGTTCGGAACAGGCCCGTGAAGGTGTCGGGGCCGTGCCGTTCGTCCAGCCACGCTCCCAGCGCCGTCACGTCACCGCTGATGATGGCCGCGAGAAGGTGCGTGTGGCACTCGACCTCTTCCCCAGGGGCGAACTCCTCAAGGAAGTGCGCGTACCGGCGATTGACGCCCTTCTCGTAACCGCTCAGAGCCGCCGCGTACCGCGTCTTCTCTTCGCTCCCCACCACCCCCGCCGCGCGCCTGGCGTCCTCCTCCGTCAGCGTCCCGGTCACGTCCCGGAACGCAAGCGCGCCAAGAAGGTCTGAGGGCTCGGCCACGCCGGAGCGTTCTGCCGTCTGCCGGGTGATGGAGCGCGCCTCTCTGTCGCACGCACCTTCCATGACGATTCCGAGGTTCCGCGTGTGGTGGCTTCCACGCTGGTCGACAGCCGAGTAGGGCTGTCCGGTGGTGCGGCGGTAGTTGATTCCGTACTGAGTGCGGACGGGCATCCCTGCCACTTCCACGTACCGCCGACGCGACCCGTAGTGAAGGCAGTCATGCGCGTACGCGCGCAGAAGATCGAGAAGGGCCAGCTCGGGGCACTCGGGATTTCGGCGTTCCATGGGCCCGTACATGGTGATGACGGCCAAGGCACCGACTCGCGAGGATTCGCAGCCGACCAACACACGGTCAAGCGGCAGCATCTTCGTCAGGCCGTACCCGGCGTACCGGCGTTTCGCGTTTTCGACGCCCGCATGGAAAGAGGTGGTGTCGATGCCATCCGCCGCCCACCGACTGAGCATTTCCGACAGCGGCCGGAACACGTGTGCAGGGTGCTTACCCGTGAGCGCGGGCGCGTCCATGCGCATGGCCGCCAATGCCGCCATTGCCTTAACGCCGGTCACGGACTCGTTCGGGGCGAGTTCCGTTAAGTCGCCGCGCCCGCCTTGATGAGCTGGATGTGAGACTCTTGCATGCCCTCCGGGAGCGCGTCCGGGCTGAACCATTTCGCCTCCAGAATTTCGAAGCCGTCGAGCTTGAGAGTTCCACCCACGTGAAGCGCTTCGTAGGCGATTTCCACGCGGAGTTTGTAGCCACTGGTTACTTGAACCAGTCGTCCCGGAACAACTTCAAGACCAGTTTCCTCCCGGACCTCTCGAACGATGGTCTTAGGAAACTCTTCGCTCTTGATCGCGTAGCCGGTCGGAAGTCCCCATGGCCGGTCTGCGGGCCACATTCGGTGCTTGAGGAGCAGGACTTCTCCCGCCTCGTTCCGCACTACGCCCGTAACGCCGATCATGAATTTGGCGTGCGCAAACCATAGGACACGCCATTGCAGAGGGCCGCGAATGAGTTTCCACACTCCGGCAATGATTCGCTTCATACGCACCCTTTCGATAGGGCAAGCGCGTCGGGCGCTTGCTGTACCTGACTCAACCTATGCCGTGGGGTGCGGGTCACGCCCAGGCTTTGCCTGCTCCGTCTCTAGGCGGCGATTCCTCGCGCGACAATCAGCGCGACAGTCACGACCCACGCAAGCCAGGCGACAGCGGCCAGCGAGCCGCGTAACGCCCTCACGCCGACAAGCACTCGGCGCACGACACGGTGCGCTGCCACTCGGTCAGCTTTCCGACAGCACCGCAAACCGGCTTGCCCTCGTCGTCCAGGGCGTGGACGGTCTTCAGGTCTTCCCCGACCGTTGCCGTGATCGGCCGGACGGGTGCCAACAGTTCTTGATCAGTACTCACTGCCATGCTCCGGGCTCGAATCGGTACGACCGCTCGATGTGTTCTTGGTAGGTGAAGTGGCCAGGGTTTGCTTTGAAGTGGTCAGCCGCCCATCGCGTGCCGTCCGTGGGATCTGCGCTGTCGACGCTCGCCTGTCCGCACGCCTGACACTCCATGGTGTGCAAGGTCGGCTTGTCACGTTCCGGCGTCAGCGTGTGCTCACGGAACCGGAAGGTGGCGCGGGCCATCACGCGCCCCTCCGCTGGGCGCACCGTTCACACCGAAACGGGCACGGTGGCAGGGAGTTGAGCGGGAACGTGATCACGCCGGACACCGGGTCAAGGGTGCCGCCGTACTCCTCCCACCAGCCGTCATCTGCGCGCCGTTCCGAGCCGTCAACGAGGCTCACTAGTTCAGGCTCGGGCAGAGCGTTCACACGGGTACTGGTGCGCCTCGCGGGGGCCGTCACGCCTCACCCCCGGTCAGGCACTTGATGCACGCGTCCGGCCGGCCGTTGGGTTCCACATTGAGCACTGTCGTCTACCCCTTGGCTGGTTGGTGGCCAGGCCCCAGACGATCGCGCGTCGCGGGGTCCTGTTTGTGCCTGCCTACTGAACCGATTCCGCGCATACTTGGGGCAGTTGACCAGCGTTGACTACGATGGCAGTCAACAGTCAACGGGAGCTGCACCATGATCGACTTTGGGTCTCAGGTACGGACGGCACTCAAGGAACAGGGAAAGAGCCTGCGAGGTGCAGCCAAGGAACTCCATTACGACGTTGCCTATCTGAGCCGGGTACTCAACGGGAAACAGGCCCCCTCACCCGAGCTGACGCAACTCTTTAAACGAATACCTCGGCCTATCTCTGGA
Source organism: Streptomyces olivaceoviridis (assembly GCF_014650115.1). Taxonomy (GTDB): domain Bacteria; phylum Actinomycetota; class Actinomycetes; order Streptomycetales; family Streptomycetaceae; genus Streptomyces; species Streptomyces olivaceoviridis. Next base: position 40,256 of record NZ_BMUI01000003.1, read on the forward strand.
TGCAGAAGACAGCAGTTCCCATGACGATGAGATGGACGCTTGGGAATTGTCCCGGCGCGTACAGGCTAGCGACGTAGGGAATGCCACCCTTGAGCGTCTGGAGCGCGCATTTGACGGTTTAGCTATGGCTTACCCCAAGGCCAAGCCGGAAGACTTACTGAGGCAGGTGCGTAAGTATTCTGCCTATGTTGGAAAACTTCTTGACGGCCGGAAGACGCTTTCAGAGCATCGTCGGCTCCTAGTGGTCGGGGGTTGGCTATCCCTGCTAGGCGCTACGGTCCATATCGACCTTATGCAAGACGACGCCGCTACGGCGCGACTTGAAACAGCCGCAACGCTTGCTAAGGAAGCCGGACATCGTGAAATTGAAGCGTGGTGCTATGAAACTGAGGCTTGGCGAGTCCTCACCGATGGGGATTACGTCCAAGCCGTCGACCTCTCACGAGTCGCGCAAGAAATAGCGCCCGCCAACGGCTCCGCAATCATCCAGGCAACAGCGCAAGAGGGCAGAGCGAGCGCACGGCTAGGAAACGGAAGAGACACCTACTCAGCAATTGAACGAGTACAGGCGCTTTCCTCTGCTATCGGCGCCCCCGACACCCCAGAGCATCATTACCGCTATGACCCTGCTCGCATGGCTCGGAGATTCAGCGGCAGAGCCGTACGCAAGAGAAGTAATCAAGAGGCTGAGCCCGAGCGATGACGTAAGCCAGTGGCCACGACGTGTAGCTAGCGCGAATATCGATCTGGCTCTGGTTCTCCTCAAGGAAAACCGGATGGATGAAGCGTGCAATTCTGCCCAGAAAGCGATTCTGTCCGGAAGGGTAGTTCCGTCAAATCATTGGCGCGCACTGGAAGTCGTCAAGGCGGTAGAGGCTCGAAAACTGCCCGAGAGTGCAGACCTGCGGGAGGCATACCAAAACCTCAAGGCCATTGAGAAGGGAAAGGTACTGCCCCGACCCGCGTAGGGTCGGGGCAGTTGCTTTGATTGCTTAGAGCAGGGCGAGGAAGGGATTCGCGTCCCTGAGCGATTCCGGCCGCTTCGGTTCGGGCTTCGGAGCCGGGGGCTGCTCCGGGGCCGGGCGGTAAGCGTCCAGCCGGACAACTCGTGCGCGGTTCTGCTCGCACTCCGCGCTTGCCGGCCGCACCTCTGCGTGACGTGAAGTGTTCCCGTTCTGCTCACCCTCTGGCTGGTGGCTCTCGACAAGGCCGGGGTGGCCTACTGCAAGCCTCACAGCTTCCGGCACTACTACGGGTCCCGTCCGCTGTACGCGGGCGTCCCTGAGAACGACGTGGCCGACTGGATGGGTCACAGCAGCACGGACGTCCTGCGGGAGCACTACCACTACATCTTTGAGGGAGCGGAACAGCGCGGCCGGGCGGCCATCGCCTCGATGCTGACACCTGGAGCCGACGACCCGACGGAGCGAGAGCAGACCGAGGTGGCCTAACGGCCCCCACGCGAACGGCCCCCGGCGATGCCGGGGGCCGTTGTTTGTTTCCGCAGGTCAGATCGCCTTCTAGCCTCATCGCCAGCCCAGGATTTCCCCAGGATGACGCCCAGGAGCGGGCCGAAACGGGCTCCGACAGGCCGCAAGTCGTGACCGGCTCTCCGAGCCGTCGAAACGGCATCTGACCTGCAAAGCCCTGCTAGGGAAGGTTCCTTGCCATCACGATCCGCTGAACTTGGTTCGTGCCTTCATAAATCTGGGTGATCTTGGCGTCGCGCATCATGCGCTCGACCGGGTAGTCACGGGTGTAGCCGTAGCCGCCGAGGAGCTGGACGGCGTCGGTGGTGACCTCCATGGCGACGTCCGAGGCGAAGCACTTGGCGGCGGCACCCAGGTAGGTGAGGTCGGCGTCACCGCGCTCGGAGGCGGCGGCGGCCTGGTAGGTGAGGGCGCGGGCCGCCGAGATCTTCATGGACATGTCGGCGAGCATGAACTGGATTCCCTGGAAGTCGGCGATCGGCTTGCCGAACTGCTTGCGCTCCTGGACGTAGCCCTTGGCGTAGTCGAAGGCGCCCTGGGCGACACCGAGGGCCTGGGCGGCGATGGTGATGCGGGTGTGGTCCAGCGTCTTCATGGCCGTCATGAAGCCGGTGCCCTCGTCGCCGATCATGCGGTCGGCGGGGATGCGGACGTTGTCGAAGTAGACCTCGCGGGTCGGGGAGCCCTTGATGCCGAGCTTCTTCTCCGGGGCGCCGAAGGAGACGCCCTCGTCCGACTTCTCCACGACGAAGGCGGAGATGCCCTTGGAGCGCTTCGAGGGGTCCGTCACGGCCATGACCGTGTAGTACTCGGAGACGCCCGCGTTGGTGATCCAGCGCTTCACGCCGTTGAGCACCCAGTGGTCGCCGTCGCGGACCGCCTTGGTCTTCATGCCGGCCGCGTCGGAGCCGGCCTCCGGCTCGGAGAGGCAGTACGAGAACATGGCGTCGCCCTTGGCGAGCGGCGTCAGGTACTTCTTCTTCAGCTCCTCGCCGCCGGAGAGGATCACCGGGAGCGAGCCGAGCTTGTTCACGGCGGGGATGAGGGAGGAGGAGACGCAGGCGCGGGCCACCTCCTCGATCACGATGACCGTGGCGAGCGCGTCGGCGCCGGCGCCGCCGTACTCCTCGGGGACGTGCACGGCGTGCAGGTCGTTTGCTACGAGGGCGTCGAGGGCCTCCTGCGGGAAGCGGGCCTCCTCGTCCACCGCCGCGGCGTACGGCGCGATCTTCGCCTCGACCAGGGAGCGGACGGCGTCCCGGAGCATGTCGTGCTCCTCGGACGGGCGGTACAGGTCGAAGTCAGCCGATCCGGCCACGGTCTCTCACGCTCCAAAGACGCAGTGATACTGACGCTAATTACCGTTAAGTAACTGAATTTTAGAGCCCCCGTGTGAACCCGCCTACGTGAGCTTGGTGACAGCGGGGAAACTGCCCGCCGAGCGGCCCGACTATGCTCAGGCACCGCATGACCGAGCAGGACCGACGGACCGGAGCTGGAGCGCACCCCATGAGCCTGAAGATCACCGTGATCGGCACCGGCTACCTCGGCGCCACGCACGCCGCGGCCATGGCCGAACTGGGCTTCGAGGTGCTGGGCCTGGACGTCGTACCCGAGAAGATCGCCATGCTGGAGCGCGGCGAGACGCCGATGTACGAGCCGGGGCTCGAAGAGCTGCTGCGCCGGCACGTGGCCGGGATCGAGGGGTCCACCGGGCGGCTGCGGTTCACCACGGACTGGGCCGAGGTCGGCGCCTTCGGCGATGTGCACTTCGTGTGCGTGAACACCCCGCAGAAGCACGGCGAGTACGCCTGCGACATGAGCTACGTCGACTCCGCCGTCGCCTCCCTCGCCCCGCATCTGCGCGGCCCCGCCCTGGTCGTCGGCAAGTCGACCGTGCCGGTAGGCTCCGCCGACCGGCTGGCCGCCTACCTGGCCGAGCACGCCCCGGCGGGCGGCGACGCCGAGCTGGCCTGGAACCCGGAGTTCCTGCGCGAGGGGTTCGCCGTCCAGGACACCCTGCACCCGGACCGGATCGTCGTCGGTGTGCGCAGCGAGCGCGCGGAGAAGCTGCTGCGCGAGGTGTACGCGGGCCCGGTCGGCGAGGGCACGCCGTTCGTGGTCACCGACTTCCCGACCGCCGAGTTGGTGAAGACGGCCGCGAACTCCTTCCTCGCGACCAAGATCTCCTTCATCAACGCGATGGCGGAGGTGTGCGAGGCCGCCGGCGGTGACGTGGCGAAGCTCGCGGAGGCCATCGGCCACGACGACCGGATCGGCCGCAAGTTCCTGCGGGCCGGCATCGGCTTCGGCGGCGGCTGCCTGCCCAAGGACATCCGGGCGTTCATGGCCCGCGCGGGCGAGCTGGGCGCCGACCAGGCGCTGACCTTCCTGCGCGAGATCGACTCCATCAACATGCGCCGGCGCGGCCAGATGGTGGAGATGACCCGGGAGGCGCTCGGCGGCGGCTCCTTCCTCGGCAAGCGGGTCGCGGTGCTCGGCGCCACCTTCAAGCCGGACTCGGACGACGTCCGCGACTCGCCCGCGCTGAACGTGGCCGGCCAGATCCACCTCCAGGGCGGCCAGGTGACCGTGTACGACCCGAAGGGCATGGAGAACGCCCGCAAGGTCTTCCCGACCCTGGGCTACGCCGGCTCCGCGCTGGAGGCCGCCCGGAGCGCCGACGTCGTCCTGCACCTGACCGAGTGGCGCGAGTTCCGCGAGCTGGACCCGGTGGCGCTCGGCGAGGCGGCGGCGGCCCGGGTGATCCTCGACGGCCGCAACACCCTCGACCCGGAGCTGTGGCGCCGGGCCGGCTGGACGTACCGCGCGATGGGCCGCCCCAAGGCGTAGGCCCCCGAGGCCCGTATGGCGACGCCGGTTCGGCCGAGGCTCAGTCGGCCGAACCGGCGTCTGTCCGCATTCTGCACCACACCGCCGCCGCTCACGCGCCCTTCGCCCGGTACCTGCGCATCTTCGCGCGCGCCCCGCACACCCGCATCGAGCACCAGCGCCCGCGCCCGGCGGGGCTGCGGTCGTAGTACGCCCAGTGGCAGGTGTCGGCCTCGCACGCCTTGAGCCGGGTCCAGGTGCCCGCGACGAGCGCCTCGGCGACGGCGGCGGCGACCCGGGAGAGCAACGGGTCCGCGTCGGCGGGGGCGAGGCGGGCCGAGCCGTCGTGGTCGTCGACGGCGACGTACAGCGGGGCCCGTGCCAGCAGGGTGCCCAGCGGGGTCACCGGGCGGTGCGGCGGATGTCCGGCGTGCGCGAGCAGCGCGGCCCGCAGCGACTCGCGGAGCTCCCGGGCGCCGGCCAGCCCGTCCCGCGTGATCCCGAGGCGGGCGCGGCCCTCCGGCGTGTCCAGCCCGTCCGCGCCCGACTCGATGTCCAGGGTGTTGACCAGGGACTCGATCAGGGCCAGGGCGCCGGGAGCAACCGATCTCTCGCTCATGCTTGCGACGTTACCCCCTATACGGGAGCATGCAGTAACGGTTACCGGTTACCCGTCTCCACAGGTAACGCTACGAGGAGGTAGTCATGGCTCTCGCCAAGCTCGGCGTCGTCGTCCTGGACTGTCCCGACCCCCGCGCGCTGGCCGGTTTCTACGCCGGTGTGCTGGGCGGCACGGTGGAGGAGCACCCCGCGGACAGCGCGTGGGTGGACCTGAAGGTGCCCGGCGGGACGGCGCTGGCCTTCCAGCGGGCGGAGGGGTTCGTGCCGCCGGAGTGGCCCGCGGCGGACCGGTCGCAGCAGTTCCACCTGGACCTGGTGGTGGAGGACCTGGACGCGGCGGAGAAGGGCGTGCTGGAACTGGGCGCCAAGCCGCTGGACGCGCAGGACCGCGAGCGGACCTTCCGTGTCTACGCCGACCCGGCGGGGCACCCGTTCTGTCTCTGCGCCTGCTGACCCGTCCCGGAGGAGGACCCCATGGCATCCGTGGCCCGTTTCCGCAACGTCGTGCTCGACTGCCCCGATCCGCACGTGCTGGCCGCCTTCTACGCGGCGGTGGCCGGGGGAACCCCGCGGCCGGAGGACGACGACTGGGTCGTGCTCCAGGTGCCGGACGGGCCGCGGATGGCCTTCCAGCGGGCGAAGGGACACACCCCGCCGGAGTGGCCGCGCGCGGACCGCAACGGCCAGCAGCTCCACCTCGACTTCGACGCGGGCCCGACCTGGGCGGACCTCGACGCGGCACACGAGCGGGTGCTGGCGCTCGGCGCCCGCCCGCTGGACCTGGAGGACCGCGAGACGAAGGACTTCCAGGTGTACGCCGACCCGGCCGGGCATCCGTTCTGCCTGTGCCGGATCGAACGGTCGTGACGCTCCGGGAACGTCCGGCCCGGTGATCTCGGCCCTCACCGGGCGGGCGTACCCCGGTCGTCAGTTCTCGCCGCGCGTGCCGTCCAGCGACTCGATCGTGGCGAGGGACGGCGCGCGGGTCGCCTGGAGGTCCCGGGCGACGTCCTCCGCCGCGCCGAGCACACGCACCGCGTTCTGCCAGGTCAGCTTGGCCAGGTCGGCCTTGGACCAGCCGCGGTCCAGCAGTTCGGCGAGCAGGTTCGGGTACCCGGAGACGTCGTTCAGGCCGTCCGGGGTGAACGCGGTGCCGTCGTAGTCGCCGCCGATGCCCAGGTGGTCGATCCCGGCGACCTCGCGCATGTGGTCCAGGTGGTCGGCGACCGTGGACACCGTGGCGACCGGGCGCGGGTTGCGCTCCTCGAAGGCCCGGTGGATCTTCATCGCCTCGGGGCTGGTGTCCAGGGGGTGGAAGCCGTGGGCGCGCAGGTTCTCGAAGGCCACGGCCGTCCAGTCGACGGCGGCCTGGAGCACGAACTTGGGCACGAACGTCACCATCGCCACGCCGCCGTTGGCGGGCAGGCGTTCCAGGACGTCGTCGGGGATGTTGCGGGGGTGGTCGCACACCGCGCGGGAGGAGGAGTGGGAGAAGATCACCGGCGCGGACGTGGCGTCCAGCGCGTCGCGCATCGTCGTCGCCGCCACGTGGGAGAGGTCGACGAGCATGCCGAGGCGGTTCATCTCCGCCACGACCTCGCGGCCGAAGGCGGACAGCCCGCCCACGCCCGGCTCGTCGGTCGCGGAGTCGGCCCAGTCCACGTTGTCGTTGTGGGTGAGCGTCATGTAGCGCACGCCGAGCGCGTACAGGCCGCGCAGGGTGCCGAGCGAGTTGGCGATGGAGTGCCCGCCCTCGGCGCCCATGAGCGAGGCGATACGGCCTTCCCCGCGCGCCGCCTCCATGTCGGCGGCGGTCAGCGCGGGCGCCAGCGCCGCCGGGTAGCGGGCCAGCAGCTGCCGGACGCAGTCGATCTGCTCCAGCGTCGCCGCGACCGGATCCGGCTGCTCGCAGGGCACGTACACCGACCAGTACTGGGCGCCGACCCCGCCCGCGCGCAGCCGCGGCAGGTCGGTGTGCAGCCGCTCGCTCCGGTCACCGGCGATGTCCAGGGCGTCCAGGTCGTAGCCGACCTGCTCGCGCAGTGCCCAGGGCAGGTCGTTGTGCCCGTCGACCACGGGGAACTCGCGCAGCAGCGCGTGTGCTTCGTCCAGGGTGGCCACGGCGGTCACTTCCCGAAGCCGAAGCCGCTGCCCGCGCCCTCGACCTTGGAGCGCAGCCGCTTGCCCTTCTCGGTGGCCTGGTCGTTGAGGTCCTGCTGGAAGTCGCGCATCCGGTGCAGCAGGTCCTCGTCGTGCGCGGCGAGGATGCGGGCGGCGAGGAGACCGGCGTTGCGGGCACCGGCGACGGAGACCGTGGCGACGGGGACACCGGCCGGCATCTGCACGATGGAGAGCAGGGAGTCCATGCCGTCCAGGTACTTCAGCGGCACGGGCACGCCGATGACCGGCAGCGGGGTCACGGAGGCGAGCATGCCGGGCAGGTGGGCGGCGCCGCCCGCACCCGCGATGATCACCTTCAGGCCGCGGTCGGCGGCCTGCTCACCGTACGTGATCATCTCGCGGGGCATGCGGTGCGCGGAGACGACGTCGACCTCGTAGGCGATCTCGAACTCGTCCAGGGCCTTGGCGGCGGCTTCCATGACGGGCCAGTCGGAGTCCGACCCCATGACGATGCCAACAACGGGGCTCATTCGGTGATGGTGCCTCTCAGGTAGCCGGCTGCGTGACGGGCGCGCTCCAGCACGTCGTCCAGGTCGTCGCCGTAGGTGTTGACGTGTCCGACCTTGCGGCCGGGCTTCACGTCCTTGCCATACATGTGGATCTTGAGCTTGGGGTCACGGGCCATGCAGTGCAAGTACGCGGAGTACATGTCCGGGAAGTCGCCGCCCAGGACGTTGACCATCACGGTCCACTTGGCGCGCGGGCGCGGGTCGCCCAGCGGCAGGTCCAGGACCGCGCGGACGTGGTTGGCGAACTGCGACGTGATCGCGCCGTCCATGCTCCAGTGGCCGGAGTTGTGCGGGCGCATCGCCAGTTCGTTGACGAGGATGCGGCCGTCGCGGGTCTGGAACAGCTCGACGGCGAGGTGCCCGACGACGCCCAGCTCCTTGGCGATGGTCAGCGCCATCTGCTCGGCATGCAGCGCCAGTTCCTCCTCCAGGTCCGGCGCGGGGGCTATGACGGTGTCGCAGACGCCGTTGACCTGCTGCGACTCCACCACCGGGTAGGCGACGGCCTGGCCGTGCGGGGAGCGTACGACGTTGGCGGCCAGCTCGCGGACGTAGTCGACCTTCTCCTCGGCGAGGACGGGCACGCCGGCGCGGAACGGCTCGGCCGCCTCCTCGGCGCTGTCCACGACCCACACGCCCTTGCCGTCGTAGCCGCCGCGGACCGTCTTGAGGACGACCGGGAAGCCGTCGCCCTCCTCGGCGAACCGGACCACGTCCTCCGGGTCGCTCACGATCCGGTGCCGGGGGCAGGGGATGCCGATCGCGTCGAGCTTCGCGCGCATCACCCCCTTGTCCTGGGCGTGCACGAGCGCGTCCGGCCCCGGGCGCACGGGGATGCCGTCCGCCTCCAGGGCACGCAGGTGCTCGGTGGGCACGTGCTCGTGGTCGAAAGTGATCACGTCGCAGCCGCGCGCGAACTCGCGGAGCGTGTCCAGGTCGCGATAGTCGCCGATGACGACGTCGCTCACGACCTGCGCCGCGGAATCCTGAGGAGTGTCACTGAGAAGCTTGAACCTGATGCCGAACGGGATGCCCGCCTCGTGCGTCATACGCGCGAGCTGACCCCCGCCGACCATGCCGACTACCGGGAACGTCACACCCCTAGCGTATCGGCCACGCGCAGGCTGCCGGATCGCGTCCCTCGCACAGACTCTTACCCGGTGCTTCCCCGCCTCTTTCCGACCTGTTTCCACGGCGTGGCCCGGTCCACGGGCACCGGCGACCCCGCCCGGCTAGCATGGCGGGGTTGAGGAAACCTACCGACGGGAGCTGCACAGCCATGGAACCTCGTTCCTCGGGGCTGCAACGGCTCGTAGGAGAGGTGGTCAAGTTCGGTGCCGTGGGCGGTGCCGGCGTCCTCGTCAATCTCGGCGTGTTCAACCTGGTCCGGCACGTCTCCGACCTGCCGGTGGTGCGGGCCAGCGTCATCGCGACCGTCGTGGCCATCGTCTTCAACTACGTCGGCTTCCGTTACTGGACGTACCGGGACCGCGACAAGAGCGGGCGCACCAAGGAACTCACGCTGTTCCTGCTGTTCAGCGCGATCGGCCTGGTGATCGAGAACGGCGTGCTGTACCTGGCGACCTACGGCTTCGGCTGGGACAGCCCGCTCCAGAGCAACGTCTTCAAGTTCGTCGGCATCGGCGTCGCGACCCTCTTCCGGTTCTGGTCGTACCGCTCCTGGGTGTTCCGGGCGCTGCCCGCCCGCGAGACCGTGGCGGGCGCGGAATCGATTCTGGAGCCGGACCCGACGAACCCCACGAAGCGGACGCCCAAGCAGCACGTGCCGTAGGCGCGCGGACCGGCCGGCGGGCGGACCGGCTAGCGGACCGTCGGCTGCTCGTCGTCCGGGGTGCGTGCCGGGGGCGTGCGCGAGAGGAACAGGCCGAAGACCGGGGGCTGCGCCTGGAGCAGCTCCAGGCGTCCGCCGTCGGCCTCCGCGAGGTCCCGGGCGACGGCCAGGCCGATCCCCGTGGAGTTGCGTCCGCTGATCGTGCGCTCGAAGATCCGCGCGCCGAGGTCGGCCGGCACACCCGGCCCCTCGTCGGTGACCTCGATCACGGCCTGGTTGCCGGTCACCCGGGTGCGCAGGGCGACGGTGCCGCCGCCGTGCATGAGCGAGTTCTCGATCAGCGCGGCCAGCACCTGGGCGACCGCGCCCGGGGTGCCCACCGCCTGGAGGTGCCGCTTGCCGGAGCTGACGATGGCCCGGCCGGCGCTGCGGTAGGCGGGCCGCCACTCGGCGAGCTGCTGCTGGATGACCTCGTCCAGGTCGAAGGTGACGGCGGAGCCGGTCCGCGGGTCCCTTGAGTTCGTCAGCAGCCGCTGCACGACGTCCGTCAGCCGCTCGACCTGCGTCAGCGCGATGGTCGCCTCCTCCTTCACCGTGTCCGGGTCGTCGGTGAGGGTGATCTCCTCCAGCCGCATGGACAGCGCGGTCAGGGGCGTGCGGAGCTGGTGGGAGGCGTCGGCCGCGAGGCGCCGCTCGGCCGTCAGCATGCGCCCGATCCGCTCGGCGGAGGCGTCCAGCACATCGGCGACCCGGTCCAGCTCGGGCACGCCGTACCGCTTGTGCCGGGGGCGTGGGTCGCCGGAGCCGAGGCGTTCCGCGGTCTCGGCGAGGTCGGTCAGCGGGGAGGCGAGCCGGTTGGCCTGCCGTACGGCGAGCAGCACCGCCGCCACCACGGCGAGCAGCGCGACCAGCCCGATGATCAGCAGGGTCCGGCCGACCTCGCGGGTCACCGCGGAGCGGGGCTCCTGCACGGTGACCGTCTCGCCCTCCTCGCCGCGCTGCGTGTACTGGATGGTGTCGCCCTCGGGCTTGGTCCCGATCTCGATGGGCGGCTTGCCGGGCATGCGGATGACCGCGTACTGGTCCTTGCTGACCGGGTTGCGCAGCACGTCCGCGTTGACGTTCTCCGCGGCGAGGATCCGGCTGTCCACGATGCTGGCCAGCCGCACCGCCTCCGACTCGACCCGCTCCTGGGCGCTGTTGCCGATCGTCCGCGTCTCGACGATCACCAGGGACACGCCGAAGACCGCGATCACCACGAGGACGACGGCGAGGGTGGACTGGATGAGACGTCGGCGCATGCTCCGTTACCTGGGGTGCTCGCTGGGGCCCGGACTCAGCTCTTCTCGAACCGGAAGCCCACGCCACGCACCGTCGCGATGTACCGGGGGTTCGCCGCGTCGTCGCCCAGCTTCTTGCGCAGCCAGGAGATGTGCATGTCCAGGGTCTTGGTGGACGACCACCACGTGGTGTCCCAGACCTCGCGCATCAGCTGGTCCCGGGTCACCACCCGGCCCGCGTCCCGCACCAGCACCCGCAGCAGGTCGAACTCCTTGGCGGTGAGCTGGAGTTCCTCGTCGCCCATCCAGGCGCGGTGCGACTCGACGTCGATCCGCACCCCGTGCGTGGCCGGCGGCTGCTGCGGTTCGGCGGCGCCGCGCCGGAGCAGGGCCCGCACCCGGGCGAGCAGTTCGGCGAGCCGGAACGGCTTGGTGACGTAGTCGTCGGCGCCCGCGTCCAGGCCGACGACGGTGTCCACCTCGTCGGCCCGCGCGGTCAGGATGAGGATCGGCACGGTGTGACCGTCGGCGCGCAGCCGGCGGGCGACCTCCAGGCCGTCCATGCCGGGCAGGCCCAGGTCCAGCACGACCAGGTCCACGCCGCCCTGCATTCCGGCGTCGAGCGCTGCGGGTCCGTCCTCGCGCACCTCGACCTCGTAACCTTCCCGGCGCAGGGCGCGGGCCAGCGGCTCCGAGATGGACGCGTCGTCCTCGGCGAGCAGTACACGGGTCATGAGGTGATGGTAGACCGCCCGCGTGCGGTGCCGGGGCGTGATCGCCACCCCGGCCTCTTACCTTCGTATGCTGCTGGTACGAACCATTGACCTGGGGATGCGATCGTAGAAGAGACCTTCGATCCGGTCCCGTGGTTCCCGCGACACCTGTGATCCCTGTCTCAAGTCCTTCCATATCCGGCGGTGTGCTGCCGTATGGTGATCTGAACGCCTGTAGTACACCGGGGACCTTTGGCGGGCATATGACGCTGAGGGTCTTCTTTGTGTGCGGGCTGGTCCAGACCAGCCTTGAAAGGAATGACCTCTGGCCGGGCTCCGGACGCAGCGACGCGTCAGGGGCGTGGATCCCGGTGGTCGCCGTCCGCCGCTCCGCGATCCGGGGCGGACTCCCCCTGGGCGTGGGGGTGGACGACCGACCCCGCCGGTGCCGGCCGACACCCCCACCGGGCGCGCAACGCTCCACCGCGCGTCCCGACCAGCAAGGAACGACCATGGCGTCCAGCCTGACGAAGGACTCGGTCCGACCGGGCACCCCCGGTTCCGAGAAGACCTTCTTCGGCCACCCCCGCGGACTGGCCACTCTCTTCATGACCGAGATGTGGGAGCGTTTCTCCTACTACGGCATGAGGGCCCTTCTCCCGCTGTACCTGGTGGCCCCGGGCGGCCTGCACCTGAGCGCGGGCACGGCGACGGCGATCTACGCCGTGTACCTGTCGCTCGTGTACCTGCTCGCCCTGCCCGGCGGCTGGTTCGCCGACCGCGTCCTCGGCCCCCGCAAGACGGTCGCCGTCGCGGGCCTGGTCATCATGCTCGGTCACCTGTGCCTGGCGCTGCCCGCCGCCGCGAGCTTCTTCGTCGGCCTGGTCCTCGTCGCCATCGGCTCCGGTCTGCTGAAGGCCAACATCTCCACGATGGTCGGCCACCTCTACGACGGCCCGGAGGACCCGCGCCGGGACGGTGGCTTCACGCTCTTCTACATCGGCATCAACCTCGGTGCCTTCGTCGCCCCGCTGGTCATCGGCACCGTCGGTGAGAACGTCAACTGGCACCTGGGCTTCGCGCTGGCCGCGCTCGGCATGGCGCTGGGCCTCGCCCAGTACCTGCTCGGCGGTCGCCACCTGAACGCCAAGAGCAGCGAGGTCCCGACCCCGCTGACGCCCGCCGAGAAGGCGTCCACCCTGCGCAAGGGCCTGATCTGGCTGGCCATCGCCGCGGTCTTCTACGGCGTCGTCGGCGGCACCGGCCACTTCACCCTGAACTGGGCGCTGATCCCGCTCACGCTCATCGGCCTGATCGTGCCGATCCTGGTCATCTCCCGGATCCTGCGCGACAAGGACCTGGAGCCGGCCGAGCGCTCCAAGGTGTCCGCGTACATCTGGTTCTTCGTGGCCGCCGCCGTCTTCTGGATGATCTACGACCAGGGCGGCTCCACGCTCTCGCTGTTCGCCGAGAAGAGCGCCGACAACACCGTCTTCGGCTGGGAGTTCCCGGTCTCCTGGTACCAGTCGGTCAACCCCGTCATGATCATGGCCCTCGCGCCGGTCTTCGCCTGGCTGTGGCTGTGGCTGAACAAGCGCGGCAAGGAGCCGAGCACGATCGTGAAGTTCGCCTCCGGTCTGGTGCTGGTCGGCGCGTCCTTCTTCGTCTTCCTCGCCCCGCTGTCGATCGCCGAGGGCGGTCACAAGGCCGCGGCGATGTGGCTGGTCGCGATCTACTTCGCGCAGACCGTCGGTGAGCTGACGCTGTCGCCGGTGGGTCTGTCGGTGACGACGAAGATGGCGCCGAAGAAGTACGCCTCGCAGATGATGGGTGTCTGGTTCCTCGCGGTGACCGCGGGCGACTCCGTCACCGCCCTGCTGTCGAACCCGGCCGTCGGTGGCGTCAACCTCGACAGGATGGGCTTCGTCGCCCTGGAGGCCGTGCTCGCCGTGGTCGCGGGTGTCGCGGTGTGGATGTACCGCGGCAAGGTGAAGAAGCTGATGGGCAACGTGAACTAGCCGTCGTACCCGGCCGGGAGGGCCGCCGCACCCAGGTGGGTGCGGCGGCCCTCCCGCTGTGCGGGGGATCGCTGAGCGCCGACGGGGTGGGCTATCGCGTCCCGCGCCTCGGCAGCACCGTGAACACCGCCGCCCCCAGCAGGATCGCCGTGCCCGCCACCAGGCCCAGGGCCTTCAGGGCGCCGTGGTCGCTCGCGCCGGTCTCGGCGAGGCCCCCGTCGCCGCCGTCGGTCGTGGCGGAACCCGAGGAACCGCCCGAGGTCGACGTGCCGCCCGACGTCGACGTGCCGCCCGCCGCGCCGCCCGGCTGCTCCGTCGTGCCCAGGGTGAGCGAGACGGCCGTCTTCACCGGCGTGCAGGTCGTGGTCGTACCGAGCGCCTTGACCGTCAGCACGCCCGGGGACAGCGTCGAGGTGCCGCTCGCGCCGGGCTTGTAGGTGCCCGTGAGGTCGGGGATCCCGATCGGGTCGCCGGACTTGATCGGATTCGTGTTCGTCGGCCCCTCCACATGCACCGTGCCCTTGTCGGCGCCGCCCAGCACGACCTCCATGGACGGCTTCACGGAGTCCTTCGGGATGTCGGCGGGGCTGTCCATCACCGACTTCTTGAACCGCACGGTGAGGTCGTAACCGCCGCCGCTCTTCTTCGCGTCGATCTGCACCGGCGAGGTCGCGCTCTTGTCGCCGATCGGGGTCTTGCAGGCGTACGGGATCTGTACTTCCTTGCCGGTGAAGTCGGTCTGCCCGGTGCCGCCGGTCGCCGTGGGGGTGGCGGTGGCGGTGGCGGATCCGGTCGGCGTGGCCGAGCGGGTGGGCGTCGCACTGGACGTGCCGCCACCGCCCGCCGTCACCTGGATCGTCGCCGCCTTCTGCACGGCCTCCTTCGGCGCGCACTTGGTGTCGGTGGACATGGCGTTGACGGTGTACGCGTCCGGCGTCAGCGTCACCTCGCCGGCCGCCGTCAGCTTCAGGCTGCCCTTCATGGCGGACAGCACCATGTTCCCGCCCTTGGGGATCGCCGGGTTCTCCCGCGGGCCCTCCATCGCGATGTCGGCGCTCTGCGCGCCGGCCGCCTTCAGCACGCCGGACGGCTGGACCGAGTTCGCGGGCAGGTCGATGATGTCCGGGTTCTTCGAGGCGGCCTGGACGAACTTCCACCCGATCTCCACCGTGTCGCCGACCTTGGCCGTGGCCGGCGCGGTGATCTCGACCTTGGTGGTGCCGTCGACGGGGTCGATGCCCGCGGGCGGCACGCAGTGGGTGGCGTACGACACCTCGGCCGCCTGCGCGGGGGTCGCCGCCGCGCCCAGCAGGACGCCCGCCGCACCGAGCACCAGCAGGGCGCCCGTGCCCCCGGCCGCTGTGCCTCTCCTTCGCTTGCTCACGTGGGTCCCTTCCTGGTGGGAGTGGTGGGAGTCGTGGGACTCGCCGGTCTGTCGTCGTGCGGTGCGGAGGTCTGGCCGGCCGGGCCGCCCGGAGCGGAGTGGGGGACGAACCACGGCAGGGTTGGGGCGGCCGGGTCGGTCACGGGGGCGGTGGCGGCCGGGGGCCCGGCGGAACGGGAGCGCGGGAGCAGGCGGCGCAGGCGCGGGCCCAGGAGAGGGCGGGGACTCTGGGAGGCGGACCGGTGCGGGCGGTGCCGGCGGGGCCGGACCCGGTCCACCACGGCCATCCCGGCGCGGAACAGGGCGGCCGGGACGACCAGGCAGAGCAGGACCCAGAAGAGCGTCACGCCCCAGGGCCGGCCCACGCCCCACGGTTGCTCGGCGAGCACCCGGCCGCCGTACTTCAGCGTCACGGTGTAGTCGCCGTGCGCCCCCGCCGACAGCTCGACCGGCAGCTTGATCCGTGCCTTCTTCCCGGGCGCCAGGGTGCCGTGCCACTGCCGCTCGTCCCATTCGGGGGCGAAGACGCCGTGCGCGGTGCCGACCTGGAACACCGGGTTCTCGATCGGGCCGGTGCCGGTGTTGCCGACGGTGAGGACCAGGGTGCGGCCGGGTGGCGCGCCGAACCAGGTGAGCAGTCCGCCGGCCCCGGTCAGCCGGGTGTCGGACAGCACCGCCAGCCGGCCCGCGGAGCGCTCGGCGGGCAGCGGGGCCACGGGATGGCCGGCGACCTCCAGGACGGCGTCCGCCTCGGCCTCGGCGCCGGTCACCGTGGCCACGTGCACCACGCAGGGGCAGGGCACGGGAGGTTCGGCGACCGGCAGTTTCCGGCGGAAGGCACCGTCGGCGCCGGTGGTCACGGCCCGGCCGTCGCCGTTCGCGCAGGAGTTGGTGCCGCCGACGACCCCTCGTGCCGGGGTGGCCCGCCCGCACACCAGCACCATGAGCAAGGTACGGGGCCGCCAGCCGGTACCCCTGACGGTGACCGAGCCACCGGCACCGGCCTGAACCGGCGACACCTCGACGACCGGCCCCTCGGCGGCCCGCACCTGCCCGGCGGGCCCGCCGAGGGCCACCAGCAGCGCACCGGCCACCGCCAGGGCGACCCGCCGCACGACAGCGCCACCGCCGGCTCGCCCGCGCGAGGACGGCGTCCGGGCCGGTCCCGCACGCCGTCCGGCACCGTCCGCACCGGCCGCCCGGCGCCGGTCCGGTGTCCGCGCCGGCCGCACGCGCCTCACGACACCGCTCCCGTCGGCTCCACCGCGCCGGGTCGCGGTCCGGGCCGTGCGGGGCGGCGGCGCCGGTGGCGGGTCCGGAGCAGTACGGCCGCACCCCCCGCCGCCACCGCTGCCGCGCCGCCGGTCACCGCGCCCCACGGCACGTACGCCGCCGTGGTGCCCGTCGTGTCGTGCGCGCCGCCCGCCGCCGTCACCGTCAGCCGTACGCGCACCCGGTCCAGTACCGGCCGGCCGGGCCACGGCTCGCTGAGCGTGCGCCGGGCGCCCGGGGCCAACCGGACCGGCAGGGTGCGCGGGGCGCGGTCCAGGACTCGGCCGAAGAGTCCGTCGGCGCGCACCGCGAGCTTCGGTACGAGGACGGTCGTACCCCGGTTGACCAGCTCGTACGTGATCCGGTCGGCGTGTACGGCGAGATGCTCGACGGTCAGCGCGGCGAGCGACGGGCCCCTCACGCGCAGCCGCACCCGCACGGTCGCACCACGGCCGTGCGCGTCCCGCACGACGATCGCGCCGGTGCGGTCCCCGGGCGCGGCACCGGGCGGCACGGTCAGCGTGAAGGGCACCTCGGCACGGGTACGGGCCGGGACCCGCAGGCCGCTCCGGGCGAAGACCGTCGGCACACCGGTGCCGCGCAGCCGGACCGTGACCGGCGTCCGGCTCCGGTTGGTCACGGACACGCTGTCCCTCAGGACCGTCCCGGGGGCGCCCTCGGCGTAGAACGCGGCGCGCCCGGCGCCCAGGGGCGCGACCGACCAGCCCCCGGACCCGGCGAACGCTTGCGGCGCGCTGGTCAGGAGGACGAGCGGCAGGAGCAGGGTGACGAGCGCGAGGGGGGTGCGGGAGGGGTGGTCGGTGCTGGGGGTGCTTGGGGTGCCGACGGTGCTCGTGCTGGGAGTGCGTCGGGTGCTGGGAGCGCTGCGGGTGCGGCAAGTGCGGCGGGTGCCCCGGGCGAACGGCGCCGGTGAGGTGCGCGGCTCGGAGAAGGCGCGTGGCGAGTGGGGCGGGCCTGGCACACGGGCGACGGGCGGCATGGGCGGCTCCAGCGGGGGTGGGCCGGACGGTTCGGGAGAGGTGGCCGGACGGTTCAGCGGGGGTTGCCGGAGGTGCGGCGGCCGGGGCCCGGGGCGACGGGTGGCGGTCCGGCCAGGGCCTGGCGGCGGTGCGCGGTCGGACGGTCAGGGCGGTGCAAGGGCTGGTCGGCCGGGGCGGGGCGCGTGGCCGGTCGGCCTCGACAGGGTTGCGCCGGACTGATCGGCCCGGCCCGGCCCGGCCAGGGCAGGCGGTCCGGCCGGCCTCGACGGGGCCCGGCGTCTGCCCGACCGCTCAGCGCCGAGCAGTCTGACCCCGTCGGGTCAGCCACAGCGTGCCCGCCGCGCCCGCGAGGAGGACCGTGCCGCCGAGCGTGCCGAGGGCGACCGCGGAGTCCTCGGGGCCGGTCTGCGGAAGCTGCCCGGCGGAGGAGGTGCCACCCGATGTGGACGATGACGATGACCCCGATGTGGACGATGACGATGACGAGCCGCCGGCCGCCGTCACGTCCAGGGTCAGGGACGGCCCCGGACCGTTCGTCGGCGTGCAGGTCGTCGTCGTACCGAGCGCCTTGATCGTGAGCGTGCCCGCCGTGAAGGTGACCTTGCCGCTCTTCTCCGGCGTGTAGGTGCCGCTCAGGTCGCTGATCTTGATCGGTGTGTCGGCCGGGATCGCCGCGTCGTTGGCGGGTCCGCTGACCGCGAGCGTGCCACTGCCGGCACCGCCCAGCCTGATCGTGGCGCTCGGGCTCATCGCCCCCTTGCCGAGTTCGACCGGGCTGGAGGAGACGCCCTTCCGCCAGGACATGGTGATCTTGTAGCTACCGCCGCTCCTGACGCCCTTGATGTCGATCGGCGAGACGGCGCTCTTGACCCCGATCGGCGTCTGACAGCGGTAGTTGACGTCGACGACGTCGGCGTGGGCCGCCGGCGCGGCCAGCAGCACCGCCGAGCCGGCCAGGGCCGCGGCGGACGCGAGCGCGGCGGTTCGTTTCGGGTACGACACGGTCGGCCCACCCCATCCATTCCTGACGGCACATCAGATTTGGCCGTCAAGGTACGCCCGGGGTCGTGAGGAAGGAAGACACGTCACACGCCGGAGTTGTGGTGATCCGGCGTGCGCGAAGCGGTGTCGGAGTGGAGGCGGGGACCCGGGTGGTCCCGGGCGGCCTCCGCCGGCGCTCAGGCGGGAGCGCCCAGTTCCGCCCAGACCGTCTTGCCCGGCGTGCCGGGGGCGCGGACCACGCCCCAGTCCAGGCACAGCCGCTGCACGATGAACATGCCGTGCCCGCCGGGCCGGCCGGCGCGGTGCGGGGTGCGCGGGGCCGGCTGGCCGGTGCCCCGGTCGGAGACCTCCAGCCGGATCACCTTGTTGTCGCAGGCGAGGAGCAGTTCGTCGGGGCCCTCGGCGTGCAGGCAGGCGTTGGTGACCAGTTCGGAGACCACGAGCAGCACGTCCTCGGCGGCGGCCCGCTGATCGGCGGTGGCGGCGGGCAGCCAGCCCCACGCGTACAGCGCCTGGCGGGTGAAGTCGCGGGCGAGCGGGACGACCCCGCTCTCGCCTTCCAGGCGCAGCCTGCGGACCTGCCGGCCCCGGGGCTGCGGGGTGCCGTCGGCCGGGCCCGGCGGCCCGGACGGCACGGACGGCGCGGCTGCCCCCGTGGCAGCGCCGACGGTCGGCGCAGCCCCCTCGGACGCCCCGGAAGCGCCGCTGGGCTCCGGGCCGCGGTCGCCCGGCGAGTAAGGCCGGGTGGTGCTCATCAGCGCTTCACCTCACCGATTCACCAGTTCACGATTCAAAAGTCCGGTCAATAGTCCGGCCGCGGTCTCGGGCCGGTCAGTCCTGTCGAAGGCCCGGCACCGTCGGCACCCTGGGCGCCGTCCGGTCGGGATGCCGTCCGCACGCCACCCGAACGTCGTCGTCCGCGCGCCGTCCGCACGCCGCCCGGCCAGGGAATCCATACCCGCCCGTCCGCCGGACGCACGCCCCGTCCCGGGCGCCCTCCGGCCACCGGTGCCCAGTGGCCGACGGCCGACGGCCGGCGGAATGCCTCCCGCCTTCTTCTGCCCTCTCCTGCCCGACCGATCCGACGGAACACCCCCCGTTTCGGACGTGATGCAGGTAACGCCCACGAGGAGCGGCGAGGGACCGGACCGGACACCGGGGCGGCGGATCAGTCGGCACCGTCGGCCAGGGCCGCCTCCAGGGAGTCGTGGACGGTGAAGACCGCCTCGGCCCCGGTGATCTCGAACACGCGGGCGACCACGGGCAGCATCCCTGCCAGATGGACCCCGCCGCCGGCGGCCTCCGCCTTCAGGCGGGCGCCGAGCAGGACGTTCAGCCCCGTGGAGTCACAGAACTCCAGGCGTGAGCAGTCCACTACGAGCCGCGAGAAGCCCTTGGCCAAGAGGTCGTCGAGGGGCTCACGCAAAAGATCGGCGGTGTGGTGATCGAGCTCACCCGCCGGTGTCACAACGGCGCTGGAGCCCTCTTCCCGCACCTCCACCAGAAGCCGGCCCGACTGTGCGCTGCCGACCGTCCCGTGGTCCATGCCGTCTCTCTCCCGAGGTCGTGGCTGCTGATGCCCTCGAACATTACGCCTTCCATGCGCACTCCGACACCCGAACATCCGCACAGAAACGGACATATAGCCACAGAACGCACTTGCGACTCGCTCGGTGCAGCGGGTAGGGCTAGTAAGGACACACACCCCTACAGCCGGCTTCGGAGGCGCCGCACACCGCAGTGCACGTACTGGCTTCGGCAGCCATATGCCGAGAACGATGGAGGACACCCATGTCACCCCGGCTCGACGCATCGCCTACCCCGATCGCGACGTCGACACCCCCACCGGAACAACTGGATCATCCCATCGACCCCCTCGACCCCTTCGAGGGACTCCCGGAGATCCCCCCCTACGACGAGATCGGCCCGGTCGACGCGCGGGCCCTGTCCAAGACCCTCTTCGAGCGCCTGGAGTCGCTGGAGGAAGGGACGCACGAGCGTGCGTACGTCCGCAACACCCTCGTCGAGCTCAACCTCGCGCTCGTCAAGTTCGCCGCCTCCCGCTTCCGCTCCCGCAGCGAGCCGATGGAGGACATCATCCAGGTCGGCACCATCGGCCTGATCAAGGCGATCGACCGCTTCGAACTCTCCCGCGGCGTCGAGTTCCCCACCTTCGCGATGCCGACCATCATCGGCGAGATCAAGCGGTTCTTCCGTGACACCTCGTGGTCCGTGCGCGTCCCGCGCCGGCTCCAGGAACTGCGGCTCGACCTGGCCAAGGCCGGCGACGAGCTGGCGCAGCAACTGGACCGCGCCCCCACGGTCGCGGAACTGGCCGAGCGGCTGGGCATCTCCAACGAAGAGGTCGTCGAGGGCATGGCCGCCTCGAACGCCTACACCGCCGCGTCGCTGGACGCCCAGCCGGAGGAGGACGAGTCCGAGGGCGCGCTCGCGGACCGCATCGGATACGAGGACCACGGGCTCGAAGGCATCGAGTACATCGAGTCGCTCAAACCCCTGATCGCCGAACTCCCGCCCCGGGACCGCAAGATCCTCTCCCTGCGGTTCGTGGCGAACATGACCCAGTCGGAGATCGGCGAGGAACTCGGCATCTCCCAGATGCACGTGTCCCGGCTGCTGTCGCGCACGCTGGTACGGCTGCGCAAGGGGTTGACGCTGGAGGAGTGAGCTCCGCGCGGAACTCGCGCTTCTCCGCACTGCGGTGAGCGGCCCGGCCGGGATGCCGGGCCGCTCCGCCGTCCCGTCACCCACCCCCCCGCGTGCCGGGTGCCCAGCGGCCCAACCGTTATGCGGTTCCTCGCGGAAACCTCTGCCCGGGGCCTTCCCCGTCCACCACTATGGGTCCCCAAACCGGCTGGTATGTCAGCGGCCTTCTCGGGACGGAGGGTGTTGCATGGCTGAGCGGGGCCACGCCACGGCGGGGGACCACGACAACGCGCCGGACGCACGGCTGACCGAACTGCTGCGTTCCCCCGCGTCCACGGCCTACCCGGCGTTGCGGGAGCTGCGCCGCCGCCACCACCCGGCGGTCCTCGCCTACGCCCGGCTGTGCGCGACGAGCGAGCCCGCGGCCAGGCGGCTGGCGGCGGAGACGTTCACCACGGCGGCCCGCGAGACGGCCCGGGGTGTCGAACCGCCCCTCCCCCTGCGCCACCGGCTGCTGCTGCTCACCGTGCGGCTGGCGGCGGACTGGGCGCGCGACGAACGCGCCGCGGGCGTCGACCCGGGCCTGCTGCTGGTGCTGACCACGGCCGGCCGCCCGGGGGGCCCGACCCCGCCCCTGCTCCCGGCCTTCCAGTCACTGCCGTCCCGCGCCCAGGGACTGCTCTGGTACGGCGTCCTCGACGCGGAACCCGAGGAGCGCACCGCCGCCTTCCTCGGCCTCGGCCGCGCGGACGTCCCGCACGACACCCCGCGGGCCCTCGCCGCGCTGGCACGGGCCTGCCTGCGGCACCGGCTGGCCGCCTCCGGCGACCCGCGCTGCGCGGACTTCCGGCGGCTGATCGAGGAGGCGGTACGGCCGGACGCCCCGCGTCGCAGCGCCGACCTGGACACCCACATGGCGCGCTGCCCGCACTGCACGGCCGCGTTCGAGGAGTCGCGGGCGCTGCGGGACGCGCCCCGGCAGACCCTGGCCGAGGGCCTGCTGCCGTGGCGCGGAACGGCGTACCCGCGCCGGGACGAGCGCCCCGGACCCGCCGCCGTACCCACGACGGCGGCCCCGCCGGGCCGGCCGCCCCGCAGCCGCGTCCTGCTGGGCTCGGCGGCCCTGGGCGTGGCGTTGACCCCGCTGCTGGTCCTCCTGTTCAGCCCCGCGCACTCCACCGACCGCCGCCCGGCGGCGACCCCCGCACCCTCCTCGGTGACGGTGACGGCGACGGTCTCGCTCCCCCCGCCTCCGTCCCCCTCCCCGTCGTCCTCGCCGTCCCCCACGTCCAAGCCCCCGTCCCCCACCCCGACTTCGCACCGCCCGACCCCCATCCCGCCCCGCCGCGAGACGCCCCGCCCGACGCCTCCGCCCGCCCCGCCGGGCGCCGCCTACGCCCAGGTGGTCAACCTCGCCACGGGCCGTTGCCTGGACATCCGCGACGGCGACCTGGCGGAGGGCGACGACGTCGTCACGGCCCCCTGCGACCCGTCCCCGACCCAGCGCTGGAGCGTCGACGCCTCCCTGGGCGTGCTCCGCTCGGCGGCCGACGACGACTTCTGCCTGGACAGCCGGGGCTCGGCCGACCGGGGCGTGGGCATCTGGGAGTGCGACTCGGTCCACGGCCGCAACGGCGAGAACCTCCGCTTCACCGTCGACCCCGACGGCACGATCCGCCCGGCCGTCGCCATCGGGACGGCGGTGACCCCGGACGAGGGCGACGGCGTGTCCCTGCGCGCCCTGTCGGACGGCCTCGGGCAGCGGTGGCGGGCGGGGGCGCGGTGAGCGTCCGGCTCGCTCACACCACCCGGACCCCGCGCCGCCACACGCCGCTGACCAGGGGTACGCCCGGGCGGTAGGCCAGGTGTACGTGGCTGGGGGCGTCAAGGAGGGTCAGGTCGGCCAGGGCGCCGGGGGTGAGGCGGCCGATGTCCGTGCGGCGCAGGGCCGCCGCGCCGCCCGCCGTGGCCGACCAGACCGCCTCGTCCGGGGTCATCCGCATGTCGCGTACGGCCAGGGCGATGCAGAAGGGGAGGGAGGAGGTGAAGGACGAGCCGGGGTTGCAGTCGGTGGACAGGGCGACCGTCACGCCCGCGTCCAGCAGCCGGCGGGCGTCCGGCCACTCGGCGCGGGTGGAGAACTCGGCGCCGGGGAGCAGGGTGGCGACCGTCGCGCTGTTGGCCAGGGCGTCCACGTCCGCGTCCGTGAGGTGGGTGCAGTGGTCGGCGCTGGCCGCGTCCAGTTCGACGGCCAGTTGGACGCCGGGGCCGTGGGAGAGCTGGTTGGCGTGGATGCGCGGGTGCAGGCCCTTCGCCTTGCCGGCCGTGAGGATCGCGCGGGCCTGGTCGCCGTCGAAGGCGCCCTTCTCGCAGAAGACGTCGATCCAGCGGGCGTGCGGCGCGCAGGCGTCCAGCATCTCGCCGGTGACCAGGGCGACGTAGGCGGCCGGGTCGTCGGCGTAGTCCGGGGAGACGATGTGCGCGCCGAGGTACGTCACCTCGTCGGTGTGCCGCGCCGCGAGGCGCAGGGCGCGGGACTCGTCGTCGACGGTGAGGCCGTAGCCCGACTTGGTCTCGAAGGTGGTCGTGCCCTGGCGGAGGGCCTCGTCGAGGTAGCGGGTGAGGTTCGCCTCCAGTTCCGCGTCGCTCGCGGCCCGGGTGGCCGCGACCGTGGTGCGGATGCCGCCGGCCGTGTAGGAGCGGCCGGACATGCGGGCGTTGAACTCCTGCGTCCGGTCGCCCGCGAAGACCAGGTGGGAGTGGGAGTCCACGAAGCCCGGCAGCACCGCCCGGCCGCCCGCGTCGACCCGGTTGTCAGTGGCGGGTGCTTTGCTTGACTCACCGGTCCACACGACACGGTCGCCGTCGATGACGACGGCCGCGTCCTGGACCAGACCGAGGGGGGAGCCGTCACCCAGGGAGGGGTCGTTGGTGACCAGCGTGGCGATGTTGGTGATGACGGTGCTGCTGCTCATGGTGTCGTCCTCGTGGGGGTCTGCGTTGCTCAGCCGCGCAGGGCTTCGACGGCGGCGGCCAGCGCCTGCGGCACATGGGGTACGAGCGTGTGCACGCCGTCGCGTACGACGTGCCGGCCACCCACGACCGTATGCCGTACGTCCGCCGCGCTCGCCGCGAATACGGCCGTCTCGGCGCCCAGCCTGGGCAGTGTCCCGGCCGTCCTGACCGAGTCCAGGGCGATCGTCGTCAGGTCGGCGAGCGCGCCGGGCTCGATGGCGCCGGCGTCGTCCCAGCCGAGGGCGGCGTGGCCGTCGGCGGTGGCGGCCCGCAGCAGGGCGGCGGCCGTCCAGTGGCCCCGGGTGCGGGTGCGCAGCCGCTCGTTCAGCTCCATGGCGCGCGCCTCTTCGAGCACGTCGACGACGGCGTGGCTGTCGGAGCCGAGGGAGAGCGGGGAGCCGGCCCGCTGGAGGGCGACGGCCGGGCCGATGCCGTCGGCCAGGTCCCGTTCGGTCGTGGGGCACATGCAGGTGCCGGTGCCCGAGTCGCCGAGCAGGGTGATGTCCTCGTCGGTGAGGTGGGTGTTGTGCACCCCGGTGGTGCGCGGCCCGAGGACGCCGTGGTCGGCGAGCAGCCGGGTGGGCGTGCGGCCGTGCGCGGCGAGGCAGGCGTCGTTCTCGGCGGTCTGCTCCGACAGGTGCACGTGCAGCGGGGCCCGCCGCTCCTCGGCCCAGCGTGCCACGGTCGCCAACTGCCCGGCGGGCACGGCCCGTACGGAGTGGATCGCCGCTCCGATCCGCGCGTGGTCCCGCTCCTTGAGAACTGCACAGCGTTCGGCCCAGGCCTCCGCGCTGCCGTCGGAGAACCGCTGCTGGTGGGCGGTGGGCGGCTCGCCGAAGCCGGCGGAGAGGTAGCAGGTGTCGAGGAGGGTGATCCGGATGCCGGCCTCGGCGGCGGCGGCGATCAGCGCCTCCCCCATGGCGTTGGGGTCGGCGTAGGGGGTGCCGCCGGGGGCGTGGTGCACGTAGTGGAACTCGCCGACACAGGTGATGCCGGCGAGGGCCATCTCGGCGTACACCGCGCGGGCCAGCGCCTGATAGGTCTCCGGGGTCAGACGGTCGGCGACGGAGTACATCACCTCGCGCCAGGTCCAGAAGGTCCCGGAGCCGACCTGGACGGTGCCGCGCAGCGCCCGGTGGAAGGCGTGGCTGTGGGCGTTGGCGAGCCCCGGCAGGGTGAGCCCGCGCAGCACCTCGGCGCCGGGCGGCGGCGTGGGCGTCCCGGTGCGCACGGCGGCGATCCGGCCGTCCGCCACCTCCACCGTGACCCCCGGCTCGACATAGGTGCCGAGCCAGGCGTGCTCCAGCCAGTAGGTCCCCTTGGTCACCTGCGGACCAGTCCTTCCAGTACGTCGGCGAGTGCGCGCACCCCGGCCAGGCAGTCGTCCTCGGCGGCGGACTCGGCCGGGGAGTGCGAGACACCGGTGGGGTTGCGCACGAACAGCATGGCGGTCGGGATGCTCCCGGAGAGGATCCCGGCGTCGTGTCCCGCACCGGTCCCGAGGACGGGCACCGTGAGGCCGGTGTCCTTGCCCAGGATGCGGCCGAGTTCGTCCCGCAGGGCGTGGTCGAACTCCACGACCGGGGTGAAGGACTCCCGGACGACGTCGAGGTCGATGCCGTGGGCGTCGGCGTACTCCCGGGCCGCCTTCTCGACGCCGCCGACCACCGTGTCCAGGGTGTCCTGGTCGGCGGCCCGGGAGTCGAGCCAGCCGCGCACGAGGGAGGGGATCGCGTTCACCCCGTTGGGCTCGACGGCGATCTTCCCGAAGGTGGCCACGGCACCGGCGAGTTCGGCCTCGCGGCGGGCGGCGAGCACGGTCTCGGCGTACGACAGCATCGGGTCGCGGCGGTCCACCAGCCGGGTGGTGCCGGCGTGGTTGGCCTCGCCCCGGAAGTCGAACCGCCACCGTCCGTGCGGCCAGATGGCACTGGCGATGCCGACCCGGTCGCCGGACAGGTCCAGCGCGCGGCCCTGTTCGACGTGCAGCTCCACGAAGGCGCCGATCCGGGCCAGCCGCTCGGGGTCGGGCCCGATGGCGTCGGGGTCGTACCCGGCCGCCTCCATGGCCCGGGGCAGGGTGATCCCGTCCCCGTCGGTGAGCCGGTGGGCCTGCTCGGCGGTGAGCTGCCCGGCGGTGAGCCGGGAGCCGACGCAGGCGAGTCCGAACCGGGCGCCCTCCTCGTCCCCGAAGTTGACGATGGCGAGCGGCTTGGCGAACTCGACGTCCCGGCCGCGCAGTTCGTCCAGCGCGGCGAAGGACGACACGATCCCGAGGGGCCCGTCGAAGGCCCCGCCGTCCGGCACGGAGTCCAGGTGCGACCCGGTGACGACGGCGTCCCCGGCGGCCGGATCCCCCAGCCAGGCCCACTGGTTCCCGTTCCGGTCGACCTCGTAGGCGAGCCCGCGGTCCTCGGCCTGCTGCCGGAACCAGGCCCGGCACTCGGCGTCCGCCCCGGTCCAGGCGTAGCGCCGGTAACCGCCGGAGTCGGGGTGCCGGCCGACGGGGAGCAGCTCGCGCCACATCTCCTGGAAGGAGGTCCCGGGCCGGCGGCGGTCGTCCCGCTGGGCGGGAGTGTCGCCGTGCCCGCCCTCGCCTGCCGTCACGCCTCGTCACCCTCACGCATGGGCACGCGGACCCCCCGCTCGGCCGCGACCGACTCGGCGATGTCGTAGCCCGCGTCCACGTGCCGGATGACACCCATCCCGGGGTCGTTGGTGAGGACGCGCCGGATCTTCTCGCCACCCAGCTTCGTGCCGTCGGCCACGGTGACCTGACCGGCGTGGATGGACCGCCCCATGCCCACGCCGCCACCGTGGTGGATGGACACCCAGGAGGCGCCCGAGGCCACGTTGACCATCGCGTTCAGCAGCGGCCAGTCGGCGATCGCGTCGGACCCGTCGAGCATGGCCTCGGTCTCCCGGTACGGCGAGGCGACGGACCCGCAGTCGAGGTGGTCACGGCCGATGGCCAGCGGCGCGGCCAGCTCACCGCTCGCCACCATGTCGTTGAACCGCTCGCCGGCCTTGTCCCGCTCGCCGTAGCCGAGCCAGCAGATGCGGGCGGGCAGGCCCTGGAAGTGGACGCGCTCGCCGGCCATCTTGATCCAGCGGGCGAGGGACTCGTTCTCGGGGAACAGCTCCAGGATCGCCTTGTCGGTCTTGGCGATGTCGGCCGGGTCGCCGGACAGGGCCGCCCAGCGGAAGGGGCCCTTGCCCTCGCAGAACAGCGGGCGGATGTAGGCGGGGACGAAGCCGGGGAAGGCGAACGCCCGGTCGTAGCCGGCGAGCTGGGCCTCGCCCCGGATGGAGTTGCCGTAGTCGAAGACCTCGGCGCCGGCGTCCATGAAGCCGACCATGGCCTCCACGTGCTTCGCCATGGACTCACGGGCGCGGGTGGTGAAGCCGGCCGGGTCCTTCGCCGCCTCGGCGGCCATGTCCTCGAAGGCCACGCCCACCGGGAGGTACGCCAGCGGGTCGTGGGCGGAGGTCTGGTCGGTGACGATGTCGATGGGGGCGTTCATCGCGAGGAGCTGCGGGACCAGTTCGGCCGCGTTGCCGAGGACGCCGATGGACAGCGGGCGGCGCGCGTCCCGGGCCTCCACGGCCAGTTGGAGCGCGTGGTCCAGGGAGTCGGCCTTGACGTCCAGGTAGCGGTGCTCGATGCGGCGCTCGATGGCGCGCGGGTCGCAGTCGACACAGATCGCGACGCCGTCGTTCATGGTCACGGCGAGCGGCTGGGCGCCGCCCATGCCGCCGAGGCCGGCGGTCAGGGTGATGGTGCCGGCCAGGGTGCCGCCGAACTTCTTCGCGGCGACGGCGGCGAAGGTCTCGTAGGTGCCCTGGAGGATGCCCTGGGTGCCGATGTAGATCCAGGAGCCGGCGGTCATCTGGCCGTACATGGTCAGGCCAAGGGCCTCCAGGCGCCGGAACTCCTCCCAGTTGGCCCAGTCGCCGACCAGGTTGGAGTTGGCGATGAGGACGCGCGGGGCCCACTCGTGGGTCTGCATCACGCCGACCGGGCGGCCGGACTGGACCAGCATGGTCTCGTCCTGCTTGAGGGTCTTCAGGGTGCGGACCATGGCGTCGAAGGAGCGCCAGTCACGGGCGGCCTTGCCGGTGCCGCCGTAGACGACGAGCTTGTCGGGGTGCTCGGCGACCTCGGGGTCGAGATTGTTCTGGAGCATGCGCAGGGCGGCTTCCTGCTGCCAGCCCAGGGCGTTCAGTTCCGTGCCGCGCGGTGCTCGTACGGGGCGGGGTCCCGACATCGTCAGCCTCCTCCTGTGCCTACGTCTATTCACATCCTGTAGGTCTGAATAGAGCTAGTCAATACGCCGGGACGGCCCCGTCCGCGCGCGGCGGGTGTTTGGCTGGATGCACCGGTAGCCGGGAGTAGGACGGAGAAGCCGTGGCGGAGATCGAGACGGTCGGGGACATCGGGAGCGAGGCGCGGGGGCGGGTGGCCCGCCGGGACCGGGCCGTGCGGGCCGCCGTCGAGCGGGGGCTGCTGGGTCCGGACGCGGCCGTGGTGGGCCTGCTGGACGTCGTCGGCATCCGGGAGTCGGCGGCGGCGCTGCGGGCGGCGTTCGACGCGGTCGTGCCGCCCGGCACACCGGTGCTGCACGCCTTCGCGGTGAAGGCGACACCGCTGGTGCCGGTGGTGCGGCTGCTGCACGAGGCGGGCATCGGCGCGGAGGTGGCGAGCCCCGGCGAGCTGGCGCTGGCCCGGACGGCCGGGGTGCCGCCCGCCCGGACGGTGCTGGACTCGCCGGCCAAGACCCCGGCCGAGTTGCGCGAGGCGCTGTCCCTGGGCATCGCGGTGAACGCGGACAACCCGCAGGAGCTGGACCGGCTCGACGCCCTCGTGCGCGCCGCGCCCACCCGGTCCCCGCTCGGGCTCCGGGTCAACCCGCAGATCGGCGGCGGCACCATCGGGGCGACCTCCACGGCGACGCGGACCTCGAAGTTCGGGGTGGCGCTGCGGGACGCGGGGGCGCGCGACTGGGTCGTCCGGGCGTACGCGGAGCGGCCGTGGCTGACCCGGCTGCACGCGCACACCGGTTCGCAGGGCATCCCGCTGCCGCTGCTGGCGCGGGGGGTGGCGGAGGTGTACGCGCTCGCGGAGGAGATCAACGCGGTCGTCGGGCGGCGGCAGGTCGACACGGTCGACATCGGCGGCGGGCTGCCGGTGAACCTCGTGTCGGAGGAGACGACACCGTCGTACGCCGCCTACGCGCGGCTGCTCGCCGAGCAGGTGCCGGGGCTGTTCGACGGGCGGTACGGGCTGGTGACCGAGTTCGGGCGGTCGCTGCTGGCCAAGTACGGGACGGTGGTGGCCCGGGTGGAGTACGCCAAGAGCGCGGGCGGGCGGCGGATCGCGGTGACGCACGCGGGCGTGCAGGTGGCGACGCGGACGGTGTACGTGCCGGGCACGTGGCCGCTGCGGATCGCCGCGTACGACGCCGGGGGGCGGCCGAAGGCGGGGCCGGAGGTGGTGCAGGACGTGGCCGGGCCGGCCTGCTTCTCGGGCGACCTGCTCGCCGAGGGACGCGCGCTGCCCCTGCTGGACCAGGGCGACTACGCGGCGGCGCTGGACACGGGCGCGTACTACTTCGCCCACCACTACGCGTACAACTCCCTCGCCCGGCCGGGCGTCTACGGCTACGCGCCGGACGGCGAGGGGGGCGTCGCCTTCGCCACCGTACGGGAGCCGCAGACCGTCGCGGAGGTGGTGGCGGAGTCGGGAGGGGCGCACGCGTCCGCACTGACCGGCCTCCCGGGCGCCACCGGCGGGCACCCTGCGCCACGGTGATCAACTCCCGCGTCCCACAGGCCAGTTGACCCACACTAGTACGCCCGGCGCATGTTCCAACGGAAAATGCCAAAGGCCTCACCTCCCGCACACACGTTGCGTAGTGTCGGCGTCACTCAACCGGAGTCCCAGGCGGGAGGGGAGCCACGGTGCCCGGAATCGACGAGTGCCTGCTGGAAGCGATGCGGTTGCCCGGTGCCCGGGGCGCCGCCCTGGTGGACTGGACGAGCGGACTGGCCCTCGGCGCGGTCGGGGAGGCGCCCGGCGGCGACCACGAGACGACCGCCGCCGAGGCCGCCGAACTCGCCCGGATGGCCGCCGAGCACGGCACCTTCGCGGCGGGCGGCGACGACCTGCCCCCCGTGGAGGACGTGATCATCAGCAACGGGGACAGCTACCACCTGCTGCGCTTCGTGGACACGTCCTTCGACAGCAGCGTGTTCCTGCACCTGTGGCTCGGCCGCGAGGAGGGCAACCTCGCGCTCGCCCGGATCCGGCTCGGTGAGATGGCCGCCCGGCTGGTGCTGGGATGACCGTGGTCGGCACCCCGCCGCCGGCCCTCCCGGTCCGGGACAAGGGGGCCGGGCGCGCCCTGTCCCCGATGCTCACCCGGCTCGCCGAGGAGCGGGCCACCGGCGTCCTGGTCCGCGAGCACGGCGTCCTGCACCTCGCCGAGGGCCGGGTGGTGCACGCCGAGAGCCCCCTCGCCCCCGGCCTCGACGTGCTCCTCACGGCCCACGGCACCCTCGCGGCCACCGCCTGGCAGCAGGCGGCGGCACGGACCACGGGACCCCTGCTCGCGGCCGAACTCCTGCTGCGCTCCGGGGTGCTGCCCACCGGTGCGCTGGAGCTGTGCCATCTGGACGCACTGTACGACGCCGGGTACTTCGCACTGGCGCCGAGCAGCACACCGGGACGGTTCCGGTACGACTCCACGCCCCGGCTCGGCCCGCTGCCCTCGGTGCCGGTGGTCGCGCTGGAACGCGAGACATTGCGCCGCCGGCTGCTGCTGCACCGGCTGTGGCCCGACCCGGCCGCCGACACCGCCCCGCTGATCCGGGCGGACCCGGCCGCCGGCCGCGCCCCGGCGAACCCGGCCGGGCCCACCACGCCGGCCACCCAGGCCGCTTCCGCCACCCCGGTGACACCCCGGCAGCGGGCCGTCCTGGACCGCGTGGACGGCGTCCGCACGGCCACCGACATCGCCCGGAACCTGGGCCGGCAGGCGTTCCACACGCTGGTCGACGTGCGCCGGCTGACGGCGGCCGGGCAGATCGCACCCCTGCCCACGGCACCGTCCGCCCCGCCGCCCCCGCCCCCGCTCGGCCAGGTCACCACCGACCCCGACATCGCGCTGCTGAAGAGGCTCAGGGATGCGCTGGAGGCGCTTTGAACGGCACCGCCCCGCCGAGAGGAGAGACCTGATGGTGGCCGAAGAGGACCTGCGGACCGTCCTGGAGGAGCTGCTGCGGCTGCGCACCCGGGTACCGCAGCTCACCGGCGCCCTCGCGGCCGGCGTCGACGGCCTCGTCGTCGCCCACGACACCCCCGGGGTCGACCCGGAGGGCCTGGCCGCGCTCACCGCCGCCGCGCTCGGGGTCGCCGTGCGGGTCACCGACGCCACCGGGCACGGCGGCTTCCGGGAGCTGCTGGTGCGCGGCGAGCGCGGCTACATCGCCACCTACGCGGCCGGCCGCACCGCCGTCCTGACCCTGCTCGCGCAGGACCGGGTCAACGTCGGCCGGCTGCACCTGGAGGGGCGCCGGGCCGGCGCCCGGATCGGGGAGCTGCTGGACGCGGCCGAGGCCGTACGCCCGCTCCCGAGGACCACCCCCGCACGGACCCGCACTTCCCGCGCGCCCCGCACCACGGCCGCCGAGGCGCGCACCGCAACCGACAGCTGAGAGGACCACCATGGCCAACACCGAGACCGCGCTGAAGGAAGCCCTCACCTCCATAGAGGGCGCCACCGGTGTCGCGCTCGTCGACTACACCAGCGGGATGGCGCTGGGCACGATGGGCGGCAGCAAGACCTTCGACCTGAACGTGGCCGCCGCCGGCAACACCGACGTCATCCGCGCCAAGATGCGCACGATGGAGATGCTCGGCCTCAAGGGCGGCATCGAGGACATCTTGATCACCCTCTCCGACCAGTACCACCTGATCCGCCTGCTCAGCAGCCGCGGCGGCAACGGGCTGTTCCTGTACCTGGTCCTCGACTCCGGCCGGGCCAACCTGGCGATGGCCCGGCACCAGCTCAAGCGGATCGAGGCGGAGCTGGAGGTCTGACGGCGGCTCAGACCAGTGCGCCGGTACGGCGGCGGGCCCCGCCCGGGGCCGCGTCGCCGGCCGTGACGCCCGTACCACGCAGGCCCTTGACGGCCTTGCCCGCCGGTCGCCCGCCGCGCCGGTCGAGCCAGTCGACGCGCACCCACAGCAGCGTCTCGCGGGCCCGCTCCAGCCGCCCGAGCCACGCGGCCTTCAGCCGCAGCCCGGTGCCGAGCCCGGCCAGCAGCATGCCGCCGGCCGCGGGCACGGCGAAGGCGGAACCGAGCGCGACCGCCCAGCCCAGCAGCAGCCACCAGCGGTGGCCCCGGCGCCAGGCGCGCACGGTCACCGCCCGGTCCTGGAGCACGTCGTACTTGCCCGCGCGGGCCACTTCGCGGGAGAGGGCGGTGTACCGGCCCCGCCGGACGAGTGCCACGACGGCCGCGCCGACGAGGAACAGCGCCGCCCCCGCCAGCACGCCGATCCGGCGCCCGGTCACCCCCTCCGGCACGACCCCGATCCCCGCGGCGACCACCCCGAGCCACCACATCGGTGCGGCCCCGGCCCGTACGACGACGGCCACCCGAGCCAGTCCCTGTCCTCCGCGTCCTCCGCGTCCTCCGCGCGCCACGTCAGCCTCCCGTGTCACGTGTCCCCTGCGCATGTGTCTCGTAGGGAAGCTAATAGCAGAACGTGAGACGAATCTGAGAGTGGCGGGGCCCGGTCATTCCACGAACAGGCCGCGGGCCGCCGCCTTCGCGTCGAACTCCTCCAGACGCGCCTGGGCGTCCGGCAGGTCGTCGCACAGCGCCTCCAGCAGCACCCGGCCGAGCAGCATCGGCGCGCACGCGGTGTCGAAGGCGAGCCCGGTGCCGACGGCGGCGGGCAGCAGCAGGTCGGAGTACTTGGCGACCGGGGCGAACGCGGAGTCGGCGACGGTGACCACGGTCAGGCCGGCGTCCTTGGCGTAGGCGAGGGTGTCCACGACCTCGCGCGGGTGCCGGGGCAGCGCGAAGCAGAGCAGGGCGGTGGCGCCCGCGCGGACGGCGGCGTCGATGCGGTCGTGGATCATCGTGCCGCCCTCGTGGAGCAGCCGGACGTCCGGGTGCACCTTGGCGGCGAAGTAGGAGAAGCCGTACGCCTGGGAGGCGGCGGCGCGCAGGCCGAGCACCGGCAGCGGGCGGGAGGCGGCGAGGATCCGGCCGGCCCGCTGCACCGGGCGGGGGTCGGCGAGCAGCTCGGCGAGGTGCCTGAGGTTCTCGATCTCGGCCTCGACGGCCTGCTGGTACTCGTTGTAGGCGAAGACCCCGGCGGCCGGTTCGGCCGGGACGACCTCGCGCAGGTGCCTGCGCAGGGCGGGATAGCCGTCGAAGCCGAGGGCGACCGCGAACCGGGTCACCGACGGCTGGCTGACCCCGGCCAGTTCGGCCAGTTCCACGCTGGACAGGAAGGGCACGTCGGCGGCCCGGCGCACCATGCTGTGCGCGATGCGCCGCTGGGTCGGCGTGAGCCGGTGGCCCTCGAAGAGCGCCTGCAATCGGTTGGCAGGGCTGTCGGTCCCGCTCATCACGTACTCCCCCTCCGGATTCCTCGACGCCCCGGGAGAGTACAGCGCCGAGGCATTGACAAACACGGGCCTTCTATTCAGACAGTGTGTCGCTGCATACCGTTATACAGCCCAGTGTGGGGAGAACGCATGGCTCAGCTCGTGGAACTGCGCTCCATCGACGTCGTCCCGGACGAGGAACGGCACGGCACGGCCTTCAGTCAGTTCACGCTCTGGCTCGGGGCCAACCTCCAGATCACGGCCGTCGTCACGGGTGCCCTGGCGGTCGTCTTCGGCGGGGACGTGGTGTGGTCGGTCGTCGGCCTGCTGCTCGGCAACCTGCTCGGCGGCGCCGTGATGGCCCTGCACTCCGCCCAGGGCCCGAAACTCGGCCTGCCGCAGATGATCCAGTCGCGGGCGCAGTTCGGGGTGCGCGGGGCGGTCGTACCGCTGCTGCTGGTGATCGTGATGTACGTCGGCTTCTTCGCGTCCGGCAGCGTGCTCGCCGGGCAGGCGGTGGGCGAGCTGACCCACACGGACGACACCACCGGGATCGTCCTCTTCGCGGCCGTCACGGCGGTCATGGCGACCGCCGGCTACCGGGTCATCCACGCCCTCGGCCGGGTAGCGAGCATCGTCTGCGCGCTCGCCTTCGTCTACCTCGCCGTACGCCTCCTGGACCGCGCCGACACCTCCGCGCTGCTGCACGACGCGCACTTCTCGCTGCCGGTGTTCCTGCTGGCGGTGTCCCTGTCGGCGTCCTGGCAGCTGGCGTTCGGACCGTACGTGGCGGACTACTCGCGCTATCTGCCGCGGACGACGTCCACGAAGGCCACCTTCTGGTGGACGCTGTCCGGCTCGGCGCTGGGCTCCCAGTGGTCGATGACCTTCGGGGTGCTGGTCGCGGCCACGGCGGGCGAGACGTTCCTGGACAGCCAGGTCGGGTACGTCGTCGCCCTCGGCGGCACGGGCCTGGCCGCGTCCTTCTTCTCCTTCGTCATCGCGCTCGGCAAGCTCACCGTCAACGTCCTCAACACCTACGGCGGCTTCATGTCGATGGTGACGAGCGTGAGCGGCTTCCGCGGGCAGCGGCGGCTGTCCCGGGCAGGCCGGGCCGCGTACATCGGGCTGGTGATGGTCGCCGGGACCGCGGTGGCCCTGCTGGGCAAGGACAGCTTCCTGTCCTCGTTCAAGGACTTCCTGCTGTTCCTGCTGACCTTCTTCACGCCCTGGTCGGCGATCAACCTGGTCGACTACTACGTGATCTCCAAGGAGCGGTACGACCTCCCGGCCCTCGCCGACCCGCACGGCCGCTACGGCGCCTGGCGCTGGGACGCCCTCGCCGTGTACGCGGCCGGTCTGCTCGCCCAGCTGCCGTTCCTCGCCACGAGCTTCTACACCGGCCCGCTGGTGGACCCGCTGGGCGGTGCGGACATCTCCTGGATCGTCGGTCTGGCCGTGCCGGCGCTGCTGTACTGGCTGGTCGCGCGCCGCGACACGGTGGCCGGCCCGAACCCCGACCGGGGGGCTAACCCCAGTGCCGTCGAGTCGGCCGCTCCCTAGGCTGACCGCCATGAGCACACTCGATCCCCGGGACGCCGGCCTCAGGACGGACCCGAACCTCCGGAAGGACCTGGACGCGACCGTGCGCGCCCGCAGGGAACTGGGTGACGACTACGACTCCGCGCTGGTGGAGTCCTTCCTGGAGAAGGTCGAGCAGCGGATCGACGACGCGGTGGACCGCCGGGTGCGGCGCCGACTCGCCGAGCGGCAGATGGCGACGGCCCGCGAGACCCGGCGGCCGAAGCCGACCGACTCCTGGGGCGAGCGCTACGGCTTCGCCCTGATCACCCTGGTGCTGGCGATCCCGCTGTCCGCCATCGCGGGCGCGGTCGCCGGGCTGTCCGGGATGGTGGTCACCTGGCTCGGCATCGTCGGCGTCAACGGGGTGCAGGCCGTACGGCTCCACCCGGACCTCCTCGCCGGCCGGCGCGGCCACGACGGCACGGCGCGGGGCGAGTGACGGTCGGACCGGGCGACCGCGCTCGGCGGGGTCAGGCCTGCCGGGTCGGCAGCACCATGATCTGGCGCAGGTTGACGTGCCGGGGGCGGCTGGTGACGTAGGCGACGACGTCGGCGACCTCCGCCGCGGCCAGTCCCCCGATCGCCCCGAACAGCTCGTCGAGCTGCCCGGACAGCTCCGCGCTACCGACGTGGGACGCCAGTTCGGTCTCCGTGAGTCCCGGCTCGATGTTGGTGACCCGGACGTCCCGCGGCCCCAGTTCGCCGCGCAGGCTCTGCGACAGGTAGGTGACGGCCGCCTTGGTCGCCCCGTACACCGCGTAGTTCGGGAAGGTCACGTGCGCGCCGATGGAGGAGATGTTCACCAGGTCGGCGGTGCGCCCCCCGGCCGCGGCGGCCAGCAGGTCGGCGGTGAAGGCGCGGATGATCCGCAGCACGCCGGTGACGTTGGTGTCCAGCATCCGCTGCCACTCGTCGAGCCGGCCCTCCTCGACGGGGTTCGGCAGCATGACACCGGCGTTGTTGACGACGAGGTCGACGGCGCCGAACACCTCGTGGACCCGGTCCCGGGCAGCCGCCACGGACGCGTCGTCGGTGACGTCGGCGGCCACCGCGAGCGCCTGGCCGCCCGCCGCCCGGATCTTCTCCACCAGCGCGTCCAGCCGGTCCGCGCGCCGGGCGAGCAGCGCCACCCGGGCCCCCTCGGCGGCCAGGTGCAGGGCGACGGCCTCGCCGATGCCGCTGGCGGCCCCGGTGACCACGGCGGTACGGCCGGACAGGTTCTCGTACGACATGGGTGCTCCCTCGTGGATCGCCGGCCGGGGCTGCTCCCCGGCGGCCCGCACCACTCTCGTCGCGTCCGGCCGCCCTACCCAGGGATGCGGTTTTCCTGGGTCTGCCAGTACCACGATCGACGGGCTCCGTTCCCCTACGATCGGGCCATGGACGGGGACTGGACCGAAGCAGAGGTGGGCGACTTCCTGCGCTCGCGCCGCGCCCGCATCAGGCCGGAGGAGGTCGGGCTGCCCGCGCACGGGCGGCGCCGGGTGCCGGGCCTGCGCCGCGAGGAGGTGGCCCAGCTCGCGGGTGTGAGCGTCGACTACTACATCCGGCTGGAGCAGGGCCGGGGAACCAGCGTGAGCGACGCCGTGCTGGACGCGGTCGCGCGGGTGCTGCGGCTGGACGAGACGGAGCACGCGTACCTGCGCACGGTGGCGCGCCCCCGCCGGCAGCGGCGGAAGCCGGCCGGTGCGCCCCGCGTCCGGCCCGGCGTGCAGCTCCTCCTCGACGGCATGGAACGCAACCCGGCGTTCGTGCTGGGCCGCCGCATGGACGTGCTCGCCTGGAACGCGCTCGGCGACGCGGTGGGCGGCTTCAGCCGCCTGGCACCGGACGAGCGGAACGTCCCCCGGCTGGTCTTCCTCGACCCGGCCTCCCGGGAGCTGTACCCGGAGTGGACGGCGGTGGCCGCGCAGACGGTGGCCCAGTTGCGGCTGCTGGCGGCCCGGTACGCCGACGATCCCGGCCTGTGCACGCTGGTCGGCGAACTGACGCTGAAGAGCGAGGAGTTCCGCCGGCTGTGGACGGACCACGAGGTCCGCGAGTGCGCGTTCGGCGTGAAGAAGGTGCGGCACCCGGTCGCGGGCCTGCTGACCCTGCCGTACGAGACCCTGACGGTCCCGACGGACCCGGAACAGACGATCGTGGTGTACACGCCGGAGCCGGGTTCGGAGACGGCGGAGCGGCTGGCCGTGCTGGGCAGTTGGAACGCGACGACGGCCGCGGCCGGCGACTGAGGAACCACGGCGGCGAGCGGCCACGTCCGCGACGGCGGCGCCGGTTCGGGCACGAAGGGTTGCGCGGGGACCGCCGCACCCCCGTTTCCGGGGGGCGGGACGACGGCGGTCCCCGCGAGGGACGCGGGCCGGGTCAGGGCCGGGCCTACGCGTCCGTGGCGTCCATGGAGGTCCGGGAGCCGCTCCGGAGGTCCTTGGCGCCGTTCGGCGCCGGCCTGGGCGGGGAGCCGCTCCCACCCCTGCCGACACCCACTACTCTGCCGGGCCCGTGTTAAGCGGGTGCTGCGCGCACATGACGCGCTCGTACCACTTCCGCGAACCCAGGCCCTCGCCCGAGCCGGCTACTTGGTGCCGCCCTTGGCCAGGAAGGCCAGCAGGTCCTGCCGGCTGACCACGCCGGTCGGCTTGCCCTCGACCAGCACGATCGCGGCGTCCGCCGAACCCAGCACCTGCATCAGGTCGCCGACCGGCTCGCCGGAGCCGACCTGGGGCAGCGGGGCGCACATGTGCTTCTCCAGCGGGTCCTCCAGCGAGGCCCGCTTGCTGAAGAGGGCGTCGAGCAGTTCTCGTTCCACGACCGAGCCGACGACCTCGGCGGCCATCACGTCCGGGTGACCGGCGCCCGGCTTGACGACGGGCATCTGCGAGACGCCGTACTCGCGCAGCACCTCGATGGCCTGGCCGACGGTCTCCTCCGGGTGCATGTGCACCAGGGACGGGATGGAGCCGCCCGCCTTGTGGCTCAGGACGTCGCCGACGCGGGCGCTGGGGCCCTCGTCCTCCAGGAAGCCGTAGTCGGCCATCCACTCGTCGTTGAAGATCTTGCTGAGGTAGCCCCGGCCGCTGTCCGGCAGGAGCACGACCACGACGTCGTCCGGGCCGAGCCGCTCGGCGACCTTCAGCGCGGCCACGACGGCCATGCCGCAGGAGCCGCCCACCAGCAGGCCCTCCTCCTTGGCCAGCCGGCGGGTCATCTGGAAGGAGTCCTTGTCGGAGACGGCGACGATCTCGTCCGCGACGGTGCGGTCGTAGGCGGTCGGCCAGAAGTCCTCACCGACGCCCTCGACCAGGTACGGCCGCCCGGAGCCGCCCGAGTACACGGAGCCCTCGGGGTCGGCGCCGATGACCTTGACCGCGCCCTGGCTGGCCTCCTTCAGGTAGCGGCCGGTGCCGGAGATGGTGCCGCCGGTGCCGACGCCCGCCACGAAGTGGGTGATCTTCCCCTCGGTCTGCTCCCACAGCTCGGGGCCGGTCGAGTGATAGTGCGAGAGCGGGTTGTTGGGGTTGGAGTACTGATCGGGCTTCCAGGCGCCGGGCGTCTCGCGCACCAGCCGGTCGGAGACGTTGTAGTACGAGTCGGGGTGCTCCGGGGCCACGGCGGTCGGGCACACGACCACCTCGGCGCCGTACGCGCGCAGCACGTTGATCTTGTCGGTGCTCACCTTGTCCGGGCACACGAAGATGCACTTGTAGCCCTTCTGCTGGGCCACGATGGCGAGTCCCACGCCGGTGTTGCCACTGGTCGGCTCGACGATCGTGCCGCCCGGCTTCAGCTCCCCGCTCTGCTCCGCGGCCTCGATCATGCGCAGGGCGATGCGGTCCTTCACGGAGCCGCCCGGGTTGAAGTACTCCACCTTGGCCAGGACGGTCGCCTGGATGCCCTTGGTCACGTTGTTGAGCCGCACCAGCGGGGTGTCGCCGACGAGGCTGATCATCGAGTCGTGGTATCGCACCGTTGTCTCCGGTCGCTGCAAAAGAACTGTTCGTAGTGGTGCCGCCAGCCTAAGGCCAGCGATGTGGCGCGGGCGGTTGTTCACTCCCCGTCGAGATTGGCGCACGGTCCGTACGGGGCAAGGAGTGGATACGGCTACGAGGAGGTGGCGGCGACGCATGACGAGGATGTCGAGGGCACGAGTGGCCCGGCGCATCGCGGCCGGGGCGGCGTACGGCGGGGGCGGGGTCGGGCTCATCGGCGCGGCCGTCGTCGGTCTGGTGCTGGCGGAGGTGCGACTGGCACGGCGCCATGTGGGCAACGGCAGCGGGGGGCGGGTGCCGGTGGCCGACGGCGTGTACGGGCACGCGTACGACATCCCCGGCGAACCGCCGCTCCGCCTGACCATGCTCGGCGATTCGACGGCGGCGGGGCAGGGCGTGCACCGGGTGGGCCAGACCCCCGGGGCGCTGCTGGCCTCCGGGCTGGCGGCGGTGGCGGAACGCCCGGTGGAGCTGCGGAACGTGGCGGTGCCGGGCGCGCGGTCCGACGACCTGGACCGCCAGGTCGCGCTGGTGCTGTCCGCGCCCTCCCCCGTCCCGGACATCTGCGTGATCATGGTCGGCGCGAACGACGTCACCCACCGGATGCCCCCGACCCGCTCGGTACGGCACCTGTCGACGGCGGTACGACGACTGCGCACGGCCGGCGCCGAGGTGGTGGTCGGCACCTGCCCCGACCTCGGCACCATCGAGCCGGTGCAGCAGCCGCTGCGCTGGCTGGCCCGGCGGGCGTCCCGGCAGCTGGCGGCGGCCCAGACGATCGGGGTGGTGGAGCAGGGCGGGCGCACGGTGTCGCTGGGCGACCTGCTCGGCCCCGAGTTCGAGGCGAATCCGCGGGAGCTGTTCGGGCCGGACAACTACCACCCGTCGGCCGAGGGCTACGCGACCGCGGCCATGGCCGTCCTGCCCACGGTGTGCGCGGCGCTGGGCCTGTGGCCGGAGGAGGAACGGCCGGACGTGTCGCGCCGCGAGGGTTTCCTGCCGGTGGCCCGCGCGGCGGCCGAGGCCGCGTCGGAGGCCGGCACCGAGGTGACGGCGGCCATGCCGACGGGACCGCGGGGGCCGTGGGCGTTGCTCAAGCGGAGGCGCCGGCGGCGGGTACCCGAGGCGGAGCCGGCGGCCCGGCCCCTGTGACGCGCCTCCGCCGGGGTCGGGCCGGGCCGGAGCCAAGCAAGCGCTTAGACAATTGCGGCCAGTGTCACACCGCGACACCGGTGACCTGGCCCATACGTACGGGTAACTTCCCACCTGCCCTGCCAGAAAAAATCCGCCACTGGAGCCGTGATGCCCGAAGCCGTGATCGTCTCGACCGCCCGCTCCCCCATCGGCCGCGCGAACAAGGGCTCCCTGAAGGACCTGCGCCCCGACGACCTCACCGCCACGATCATCCAGGCGGCGCTCGCCAAGATCCCCGAGCTGGACCCGCGGGACATCGACGACCTGATGCTCGGCTGCGGCCTCCCCGGCGGCGAGCAGGGCCACAACCTCGGCCGGATCGTCGCCGTGCAGATGGGCATGGACCACCTGCCGGGCTGCACCATCACCCGCTACTGCTCCTCCTCCCTCCAGACCTCCCGCATGGCCCTGCACGCCATCAAGGCCGGCGAGGGCGACGTCTTCATCTCGGCCGGTGTCGAGATGGTCTCCCGCTACGTCAAGGGCAGCTCCGACGGCCTGCCGGACACGCACAACCCGCTGTTCGCCGAGGCCGAGGCCCGTACCGCGTCCGTCGCCCAGCAGGAGGGCACCACCTGGCACGACCCGCGCGAGGACGGCCTGCTGCCCGACCCCTACATCGCGATGGGGCAGACCGCCGAGAACCTGGCCCGCTGGAAGGGCGTCACCCGCCAGGAGATGGACGAGTTCGGCGTCCGCTCGCAGAACCTCGCCGAGGAGGCCATCAAGAACGGCTTCTGGGAGCGCGAGATCACCCCGGTGACCCTCCCCGACGGCACGGTGGTCGGCAAGGACGACGGCCCGCGCGCCGGCGTCACCCTGGAGGCCGTGCAGGGCCTGAAGCCGGTCTTCCGCCCGGACGGACTCGTCACGGCCGGCAACTGCTGCCCGCTGAACGACGGCGCCGCCGCGCTGGTCATCATGTCCGACACCAAGGCCCGCGAACTGGGCCTGACCCCGCTCGCCCGCATCGTGTCCACCGGTGTCTCCGGCCTCTCCCCGGAGATCATGGGCCTCGGCCCGGTGGAGGCGAGCAAGCAGGCCCTCCGGCGCGCCGGCCTGACCATCGGCGACATCGACCTGGTCGAGATCAACGAGGCCTTCGCCGCCCAGGTGATCCCGTCGTACCGGGACCTCGGCATCGACATCGACAAGCTGAACGTCAACGGCGGCGCCATCGCCGTCGGCCACCCGTTCGGCATGACCGGCGCCCGCATCACCGGCACGCTCATCAACTCGCTCCAGTGGCACGACAAGCAGTTCGGCCTGGAGACGATGTGCGTCGGCGGCGGCCAGGGCATGGCGATGGTCATCGAGCGCCTCAGCTGACCCACCGTCCGTAGCGGGTCACGCACGTACCGTCACAGAAGGGCCCAGAACCCAGGAAACACCGTGGTTCTGGGCCTTTTCGTGATCAAATCTCCCCCAGGATGTGACCTATCTCGCTCGCCAGGCACATCGGTGCAGGTCAGCGCGGACCGACAGGGCGCGCGACGAAACCTCGAACCCAAAGTCCTGTCCGTTTCGTGACGTTACGCACTGACAGTTGGTTAGTCCGCCCTTCAAGCTGATGTAGGAAGTCGGGGGTCGACTTGAACCGGGAGTATGTCAGTGAGCGCCATGCCGATCGCCCTGCTGCTCACCACGGCAGCCACCGGCGCCGTGGGTGTCGCCGTTCTGCGCACCGTGCTGAAGGTGCGCCGCCAGCTCACCGAACTGGCGGCGCAGCTCGCCGACGGCCAGGCGGCCACGACACGCGCCCTCCTGCCGAGCGCCCGCACCACCGCCGACGCCGAGGAGATACGGGCGGCCGTGGCCGAGGCGCTCGCCGAGGAGCGGGAGCGCGAGCTGGCCGAGGCACGCGCCTTCTGGGCGGCGCAGGAGGCCCGTGACGCCTCCGAGGCGCCCTCGCTGTACGGCCTGCCCGACACCGACGTGTTCCTGCCCCGCCAGGCGGACTTCGTGGGCCTGGAGCCGCTGGAGCCGGTGGCCGAGCCGGGCGCCGACGCCGACGAGTTCGCCGGGGAGTCCCCGGAGCTGGCCGCGGCGCGCCGCCGGCACCCCTCGCACCCCGACTTCGTCCCGGTGCAGTCGCCGGCCGTGAACGACCACGAGCGCACCGTCACCACGCTGGAAGAGCTGGCCGCCGAGCGCGTCGAACTCTCCGACGTCCGCCCCGGCCCGCTCGGCACGCTCGACGTCTACGTCTTCGCCGACGGCACCACCCTGTGCATGACCCCGGGCCACCGCGAGACGGCGGAACGGCTGGCGAGGGCCCTGGAGTCCGGCGAGGCCCCCTACCTCCTGGGCGGCTCGGGCATCTCCGGCGCGTACACCCTGACGTTCGCGTGCGGCGAGGAGACGGTGTACATCCTGGCCGACCGGGTGATCGCGTCCCTCTGACGGTCGACGTCAGACCCCCGCCCGCTGCCGCGCCTCCTCCACCAGCCGCACGGCCTCGGCGACCTGGTCCTCACTGCGCACCACGACCGCGAGGTCGTGCGCGGCCACCAGGATCTGGTCCGCCGCGGCGAACATCCCCGCGTCCGGCATCTCCCGGGGCTCGGCCCCCGGCTCCTCCATCAGCTGGGCCCGCCGGGAAAGTTCCCGGGCCAGGGCCAATGCCTCCGCCGCGGCGCTGCGTTGGAGCCGGCTCTGCGGTGCCGCCCGCAACCGGTCGGCGAAGTGATCCACTGCTTGGGTCAAGGGCGTCGTATCAACCACCCGCCGAGCGTAACGCCCCGCACTGTTGCCAATACGCGAACGCTCAGGCACGGTGACGTGAAGGACCGGCTTACATCCCCTTTGCGTTCGGAGGCGCCGATGTCCCATGTCTTCTCCGAGGAGACCCACCGCAATCTGCTCGCCCGCATCCCCCACTGCACCGGTCGTGAAGTCTCCGACTGGCTGCGCACCGTCGAAGAAGGCCCGGCACTCTTCCGCTTCGAGGAGAAGGTCAGCTGGCTCCGGCACGAGTACGACCTGGCGTACGGCCACGCCAAGGCGCTCGTGCACGAGTACGACCTGAGGAGGGCGGCGCGCAAGCTGCTCTGAACGGCACAGGGCCCCGGGCGAATTCACCCGGGGCCCTGCCGATGACCGGCGTCGGCGCTAGTCGTTGCTGCTGAAG
Organism: Streptomyces olivaceoviridis; assembly: GCF_014650115.1. GTDB lineage: Bacteria > Actinomycetota > Actinomycetes > Streptomycetales > Streptomycetaceae > Streptomyces > Streptomyces olivaceoviridis. The sequence goes on from NZ_BMUI01000003.1 coordinate 83,556, forward strand.
ATCGCCACCAGCCGCAGCATCTCCACGTAGATCCACACCAGGGTCAGGGTGAGGCCGAACGCGGCGAGCCAGGCCTCGTTGCGCGGGGCGCCGTAGGCGATGCCGTCCTCGATCTGCTTGAAGTCGAGGGTCAGGAAGAACGCGCCGAGCACGATCGCGATGATGCCGACGAGCGCGCCGAGCGGGCCGAAGCTGCGCAGTCCGCCGTCCTCCGCGACACCGAAGGCGACCAGCAGCAGGTTGACCGCCATGACCACCAGGAACGCCATCGCGATGGCGAGGCCGATGCGGGCGTAGCGGGCGGTGACGCGGATCCAGCCGGCCTTGTAGATGAGCAGGGTCGCGCCCGAGACGGCCATGGTGCCGAGCACGGCCTGGAAGGGCGCGCCGCTCCAGCGGCTGTTGTACATCTCGCTGAGGACGCCGAGGAAGACGCCCTCGAAGGCGGCGTACCCGAGGATCAGCGCGGGCGACGGGGTGCGCTTGAAGCTCTGCACCATCGCCAGGACGAAGGCGATCAGCGCGGAGCCGATGGCCAGGCCGTAGCTGGTGCCCGAGACGGGCAGCAGGACCCAGGCGAGGACGGCGCCGACGGCGACCGTGCCCAGCGTGATGGCCGAGCGGACGACGACGTCGTCCATGGTCATCCGGTCGGTGGTGGCCGGGGCCTGGGGCGGGGCGCCGACGCCCTGCTGTGCGTAGGGGTTCTGCGCGTACGGGTTCTGCGCGTGCGGGTTGCCCTGTGCGTACCCGGCCTGCGGTGCGGTGTTGAAGCCGGCGTAGCCGTTGTCGCGGCTGAACCCCCGTCGCGAGAAGACCGGGTTACTGCTCCTCATTTCACTCCTCCATGGCTGCCGAGCGCAGCCTTGGCTCAAGAGTAATGGATTGGCAAAGGATCGACCATGATACTTGAGGAGGATCTTTCCCCTGCTGTGCTGCGCAACACGCTACGCGGGCCTCTGATTCCCGGCCATGGACGGACGGCTAACCGAGCGGAAACCCTGTGTACGCCTCCGCCAGCTCGGTCTCGGCCGCACGGGAGGCGGCGATCCGCTCCAGCCGGGCCAGCTGGAGGCGGGCGTCGAAGGCGGTGGCGTCCGGGGCGCGGTGCAGCAGGGTCGTCATGTCGTAGGAGAACCGCTCGGCCTGCCAGATCCGGCGCAGACAGGTCGCGGAGTAGGCGTCGAGGAGGTCCGGCGAGCCGGTCTCCCGCTCGTGGGCGAGGGCCCGGGCGAGGGTGACGACGTCACCGACGGCGAGGTTCAGCCCCTTGGCGCCGGTCGGCGGCACGATGTGGGCGGCGTCGCCGGCGAGGAAGAGCCGGCCGTGCCGCATCGGCTCGTGCACGAAGGAGCGCATGGGGGTGACCGACTTCTGGGTGATGGGCCCGCGCTCCAGCCGCCAGCCGTCGCCCGTCTCGAACCGCCGCTCCAGCTCGTCCCAGACCGCCTCGTCGCTCCACGCCTCGGCGTCCGTCCCCGCCGGCACCTGGAGGTAGAGCCGGGAGACGGCCGGCGACCGCATGGACAGCAGGGCGAAGCCGCGCTCGTGGCGGGCGTAGACGAGTTCGTCGTGCGAGGGAGCGACATCGGCGAGGACGCCGAGCCAGGCGTAGGGGTACGACCGCTCGAACACCCGGGAGACCCCGGCCGGGAAGGTCTGGCGGGCCACCCCCCAGAACCCGTCGCAGCCGACGACGTAGTCGCACTCCAGCACGTCCTCGCGCCCCTGGTGCCGGAAGGTGACCCGCGGCCGGTCGCTCTCCGCGCCCTCCACGGCCAGCGCCTCGGCCTCGAAGAGCAGTGGCCCGCCCTCCTTCAGCTGGAGCGCGATGAGGTCCTTGCAGACCTCGGTCTGGGCGTAGACGGTCACGGACCGCCCGCCGGTGAGCGCGGGGAAGTCGACGCGGTGCCGGCGCCGGTCGAACCGCAGCTCGATCCCGTCGTGCCGCAGCCCCTCCCGGACCATCCGCTCTCCGGCCCCGACGGCGCGCAGCACGTCGGCCGTCCCCTGCTCCAGGATCCCGGCCCGCTGCCGCTGCTCGACGTACGTCCGGTCCCGGCCCTCCAGGACGACCGACTCGATCCCGGCGCGGTGCAACAGCCGCGCGAGCAGGAGCCCGGCCGGCCCCGCCCCGATGATCCCGACGGTGGTACGCATCGGTCGTCTCCCTGGTCTTCAGCCGCCCTACGAGGCGTTCGCCTGGTGAAATTTCTTTCACTGAGTTCCAGGCGTGAGTTTCCGACCGCACGGGCCCCGCTGTCAACGGTCGTGTGGCGGTCGAATGCCAAGAGGGCGGTTCCAGGAGGAAACCGAGGGAGGAAGGTGCCCGGAGCCGGACTCGAACCGGCACGCCCGCGAAGGGGCAGCGAGGTTTAAGCTCGCCGTGTCTGCATTCCACCATCCGGGCAGGCCATGGGCTCCGCTTGCGAGGTTCGACCCTATCGGGACCCATCCCCCGAACAGCGGAAGGGCGGACCGATGTTGTCTTATTTTATTGAGGTCTGAGGGTGCATCAGCCCGTGGAACGCGCCATCCGCACTTGCCAATAGCCTGACGCGGCGGCTGTACGCGCGTACGTGAAATGACGGAATTTCACCGTCCGAACGAGGGTGTTCCACCTGTTCTCGACACGGTTGCCGACACGGCCCCCGACACGAACGGAGTCAGGGTCGCCCGTCCTCCCCAGGTATGACAGCGGGCCGCTCCGTCCGACCCCAGTCGCCCTCCGGAACCGGAACAGCGACTGACTACACGCGCGCTCCCCGCCGGGACGATGGATCAGTCCCCAGGAACAGACGTCGTACCGACAGGAGCGCCCTCCCGTGACCACCACACCCACCGCCGGCCGGACCACCGCCGTGGCCGCACGCGCCACGGAGCTGTCGAAGATCTACGGGCAGGGTGAGACCCGGGTGGTCGCCCTGGACCGGGTCTCCGTCGACTTCCAGGCCGCCGAGTTCACCGCGATCATGGGGCCGTCGGGCTCCGGCAAGTCCACGCTGATGCACTGTGTGGCCGGGCTGGACACCTTCTCCTCCGGGTCCGTCCGGATCGGGGAGACCGAGCTGGGGTCCCTGAAGGACAAGCAGCTCACCAAGTTGCGCCGGGACAAGATCGGCTTCATCTTCCAGGCGTTCAACCTGCTGCCGACGCTGACCGCCCTGGAGAACATCACCCTCCCGATGGACATCGCCGGGCGGAAGCCGGACAAGGCGTGGCTGGACCGGGTCATCGAGATGGTCGGGCTGTCGGGGCGGCTCGGCCACCGGCCCTCCCAGCTCTCCGGCGGCCAGCAGCAGCGCGTCGCCGTCGCCCGTGCCCTCGCCTCCCGGCCCGAGATCATCTTCGGTGACGAGCCGACCGGAAACCTGGACTCGCGCTCCGGCGCCGAGGTCCTCGGCTTCCTGCGCAACTCCGTGCGCGAACTGGGCCAGACCGTCGTCATGGTCACCCACGACCCGGTGGCCGCCGCCTACGCGGACCGGGTGATCTTCCTGGCCGACGGGCGGATCGTCGACGAGATGTACGGCCCGACGGCCGACTCCGTCCTCGACCTGATGAAGCGGTTCGACGCGAAGGGCCGTACCAGCTGATGTTCCGCACCGCCCTGCGCAACGTCCTCGCGCACAAGGCCCGGCTCCTGATGACCGTGCTCGCCGTCATGCTCGGCGTGGCGTTCGTCTCCGGGACGCTGGTCTTCACCAACACCATCTCCGACGCCTACCAGAAGAGCTCCGCCAAGGGCTTCGACCAGGTCGACGTCGCCGTACGGCCCGAGTACCAGGACTCCCACGGCGACCAGGTCGGCAGGACGCCGGAGCTGACCCGGGCCCTGCTCGACCAGGCCGCCAGGGTTCCCGGGGCCGCCTCCGCCACCGGTGTCGTCACCGGCTTCACCGCCGTCGCCGACAAGAACGGCAAGCTCGTCGGCGGCGACTGGCAGTCCGCCGGCGGCAACTACTGGGGTACCGAGGACCCCCGCTACCCGCTGGTCAGCGGCCATGCCCCGCACGGCAAGGACGAGGTGCTGATCGACTCGGCGACCGCGAAGCGGGCCGGTTACCGGGTCGGCGACACCGTGCGGCTCTCCGTGGACGGCCCGGTCCTCACGCCCACCGTCAGCGGCATCTTCACCACCGACGACGGCAACGTCGCCGCGGGCGGCAGCCTCACCCTGTTCGACACGGCGACCGCGCAGGCCCTGTTCGGCAAGAAGGGCACGTACGACGAGATCGACGTGCGGGCCGCGGCCGGCACCAGCCAGACGGCGCTCAAGGCCGAGCTGGACAAGGCCCTGCCCGCGAAGCTGGTGGAGACCACCACCGGCAAGCGGCTCGCCGACGACCAGGCGAAGGCCATCTCCGCCTCCATGAGCAGCCTGAAGCAGGGCCTGCTGGTGTTCGCCGGCATCGCCCTGTTCGTCGGCACGTTCATCATCGCCAACACCTTCACCATGCTGGTCGCCCAGCGCACCCGGGAGCTGGCCCTGCTGCGGGCGGTCGGCGCCTCCCGCCGCCAGGTCACCCGTTCGGTGCTGATCGAGGCGTTCGCCGTCGGCGCGGTCGCCGGTGTGGCCGGCCTGGCCGCCGGTGTCGGCATCGGCGCGGGCCTGCGCTCCCTGCTCGGCTCGTTCGGCGCGAGCATGCCCGACGGCCCGCTGGTGATCAGCCCCGGCACGGTGGTCACCGCCCTCGCGGTCGGTGTCCTCATCACCATGCTGGCCGCGTGGCTGCCCGGCCGCCGGGCCGCGAAGATCCCGCCGGTGGCGGCGATGAGCAGCGTGCACGCCAAGGCCACCGCCAAGTCGCTGGTGCTGCGCAACACGCTGGGCTCGCTGTTCGCGGCGGCCGGCGTCGCGGTGGTCCTCGCCGGCACGAGGATGGACGCCGACAGCGGCCAGGGCGCGATGGGCGTCGGCGCGGTCCTGCTCATCATCGGCGTGTTCATCCTGACCCCGCTGCTGTCCCGCCCGCTGATCGCCGCCGCCGCGCCGGTGCTGCGCGCCTTCGGGGTGTCGGGCAAGCTGGCCCGGCAGAACTCGGTGCGCAACCCGCGCCGTACCGCGGCCACCGCCTCCGCGCTGATGATCGGCCTGACGCTGATCACCGGCATGACGGTGATGGCGGGCAGCCTCCAGACGTCCATCGACAAGATGGCCTCCGCGGCGATCCGCGCCGACTACGTCGTCTCGATGGCCAACCGCGGCCCGCTCTCCCCCGGCGTGGAGAAGAAGCTCGCCTCCGCCGACGGCGTCACCGCGAGCAGCCCGCTGCGCAACGGCGAGTCCCGCATCGACGGCGAGACCGAGTTCCTGACCGGGGTCGACGGCGCGGCGATCGGCAAGCTGACGGACCTTAAGGTGACCGACGGCTCCTTCACCGTGGGCGGCACGCGGGTCGTCGTGGACGAGGACCGCGCCAAGGACTTCGGCTGGAAGGCCGGTTCCCGCTTCACCGCGCACTTCGAGGACGGCAAGGCGCAGCGGCTGACGGTCGCGGGGGTCTATGAGGGCAACGACATGCTCAACGGGATCCTCCTCGACAACAAGGTCCTCACCCCGCACCTGTCCGACCCGGCCGACATGCAGGTCATGGTGAAGACGGCGGACGGGGCGGACGGCGCGGCCAAGGACAGGCTGGAGAAGGCCCTCGGCTCCAACCCGGCGATCAAGGTCCAGGACAAGCAGGACATCTCCGATGAGATCGCACAGACGTTCACGCTGATGCTGAACATGGTCTACGGCCTGCTCGGCATGGCGGTGATCGTCGCGGTGCTCGGTGTCGTCAACACGCTGGCCATGTCCGTCTTCGAACGGGCCCAGGAGATCGGGATGCTCCGCGCGATCGGCCTGGACCGCAGGGCGGTCAAGCGGATGGTCCGCCTGGAGTCCCTGGTGATCTCCCTGTTCGGCGGGGTGCTGGGCATCGGCCTGGGCGTGTTCTTCGGCTGGGCGGCCGGCGAGCTGCTGGGCACGAAGATGCCGACGTACGAACTGGTGCTGCCGTACGGCCGGATGACGGTGTTCCTGCTGCTGGCGGGCGTGGTCGGAGTCCTGGCCGCGCTGTGGCCGGCCCGGCGCGCGGCCCGGCTGAACATGCTGACGGCCATCAAGGCCGAGTAGGCGGTCGTACGACACAAGGGGGCCCCTCGGGACGGGGCCCCCTTGTGTCGTACCGCCGTCCGCCGTGCGGTCGTACCCGTGTCAGCCGTGCCAGGTGCGGGCCCGCAGGGGGAGTCCGGAGGCGCCGGACTCGGGGGTGCGGATCGCGAGGACCTGGTTGACGCCGATGCGGTTGCGTTCGAAGGCGAGCGCGGAGGCGGCCATGTACAGCAGCCAGACGCGGGCCCGGCCGGGGCTGGTGAGGCGGACGGCCCGGTCCCAGTCGGCCTCCAGGTTGGCGACCCACCGGCGCAGGGTGCGGGCGTAGTGCTCGCGGATGGACTCCACGTCCCGGACCTCGAAACCGGCCCGCTCCAGCTGGGTGACGGTGGTGCCGACGGGGGCGAGTTCGCCGTCGGGGAAGACGTAGGCGTCGATGAACTCGTCCACCTCGTACGCCGACTCGTCCCGCTGCGGGCGGCGGGCGATCTGGTGGTTGAGCAGCCGGCCGCCCGGCTTGAGCAGGGCGTGGAGCTGGCGGGCGTACTCCAGGTACTTCTCGGCGCCGACGTGTTCGGCCATGCCGATGGAGGAGATCGCGTCGAAGGGGCCGTCCACGACGTCCCGGTAGTCCTGGACCCTGATCTCCACCCGGTCGGTCAGCCCCTCGTCGGCGACGCGCTTGCGGGCGTACGCCGCCTGCTCCTGGGAGAGCGTGACGCCGACGACGCTCACGCCGTGCTCGCGGGCCGCGTGGATGGCCATGGAACCCCAGCCGCAGCCGACGTCCAGCAGCCGCTGCCCCTCCTTCAGGCCCAGCTTGGCGCAGACCAGTTCCAGCTTGTCGCGCTGGGCGGACTCCAGCGTTCCGGCGTCCTCCCAGTAGGCGCAGGAGTACACCATGGAGGGGCCGAGGACGATCTCGTAGAAGTCGTTCCCGACGTCGTAGTGGTGGCTGATGGCCCGCTTGTCGGTACGCCGGGTGTGCAGGTTCCGGCGGGGTCTGCGGACCTCCTCGCGCGGCGGGGCGGGCGGGACCGGCGGGCCGGCCAGTCTCAGCAGCTCGCGGGCGGCGGCCCGGACATCGGGGTCGCGCAGGGCCTGTACGAGGCCGCGGGCGTCCTCCCCGCGCTCCCAGACGAGGCCCGCCATGGCGTCGAGCGCGGTGTACAGGTCGCCCTCGATCTCCAGGTCACCGGAGACCCAGGCGCGGGCGAGGCCCAGTTCGCCAGGTTTGTACAGCATGCGGCGCAGGGCGCGGCGGTTGCGCACGACGAGCGCCGGCGCGTCCGGCGGGCCTGCCTGCGACCCGTCCCAGGCCTTCAGGCGTACCGGGAGCGGGGCTCCCAGCATCTGCTCGGCAACACTCCTCAGCCGCGACGCGGCGTCGGCCATGGCGCACACCTCCAAGACGACGATCCCGGATGCCGGATACCACGTAAACACCGCGAGGGCCTCGGCGCAGTCCCGCAAAGGAGTTACGACTGGGCAAAACGGTTGTGGAAACCATGCGGACGGGTGCCCGGGAACGCCGGAAGACCTCCCGCACCACGGATGGCAGGAGGTCTTCCGGGTCGGTCACCGACAGGAGGATCTGTCGGTGACCGGAGGGTCTGTCGGTGACCCGAGGTTCTCTCGGTGACCGGAGGTCAGGAGGCCTTGGCCTTCTCCTCGGTCTTGCTCGCGGCGGCGACCGGCGCCGGCTTGGCGGCCTCGTAGAACTCCTCGCGCGGGTTCTCCATGGCGCCGAGGGAGACGACCTCGCGCTTGAGGAACATGCCGAGCGTCCAGTCGGCGAAGACGCGGATCTTGCGGTTCCAGGTCGGCATCGCCATACCGTGGTAGCCACGGTGCATGTACCAGGCGAGGCGGCCCTTGAGCTTGATCTTCATCTTGCCCATGACGATCATCGCCACGCCCTTGTGCAGGCCGAGACCGGCGACCGCACCCTTGTTGGCGTGCTCGTACTCCTTCTGCGGGAAGCCCCGCATACCGGAGACCACGTTGTCGCCGAGGACCTTCGCCTGGCGCAGCGCGTGCTGGGCGTTCGGCGGGCACCAGGCGTTCTCCACGCCGGCCTTGCGGGCGGCGAGGTCCGGCACCTGGGCGTTGTCGCCGGCGGCCCAGATGTAGTCCGTGCCCTTGACCTGGAGCGTGGGCTCGCAGTCGACGTGACCGCGCGGGCCCAGCGGCAGACCGAAGCGGGAGAGGGCCGGGTTCGGCTTGACGCCGGCCGTCCACACGATGGTGTTGGAGTCGACCTCCAGGCCGTTCTTCAGCACCACGTGGCCGTCGACGCAGGAGTCCATGGAGGTGGAGAGGTAGATCTCCACGCCCCGGCTCTCCAGGTGCTCCTTGCCGTACTGGCCGAGCTTGGGGCCGACCTCGGGAAGGATCTTGTCGGCGGCGTCGACGAGGATGAAGCGCATGTCCTCGCGGGACACGTTCTTGTAGTACTTGGCCGCGTCCCGGGCCATGTCCTCGACCTCACCGATGGTCTCCGCGCCCGCGAAGCCACCGCCGATGAAGACGAAGGTGAGCGCCTTGCGGCGGATCTCCTCGTCGGTCGTGGAGTCGGCCTTGTCCAGCTGCTCCAGGACGTGGTTGCGCAGGCCGATGGACTCCTCGATGCCCTTCATGCCGATGCCCTGCTCGGCGAGGCCGGGGATCGGGAAGGTGCGGGAGACCGCGCCCATGGCGATGACCAGGTAGTCGAAGGGCAGCTCGTACGCCTCGCCCACCAGCGGGGCGATCGTGGCGACCTTGCGGTCCTGGTCGATGGTGGTGACCCGACCGGTGAGGACCTCCGCCTTCGGCAGCACGCGTCGCAGCGGGACGACGACGTGGCGAGGGGAGATGCTGCCGGCGGCGGCTTCGGGGAGGAAGGGCTGGTAGGTCATGTACGACCGGGGGTCGACGACCGTGACGGTCGCCTCGCCGTAGCGCATCTTCTTGAGGATGCGCCGAGCTGCGTACAGGCCTACGTACCCACCGCCTACTACGAGGATCCTGGGACGCTCCGTGGTGCTCATGCCATCGAGTATCCACCCGCCCCCGGGGGGTCGCTCGTGCGCCCCTTCACAAGGTCTGACAGGGCCTGTGTTAAACTCCGCGGCTCGCGTGACGCAGACCACGGGGGCGCGAGGGAACCGCAGGGCGCTTCGCCCCGTTGTCAAGGCCGCGTGAGCTGCCTCTCCGGGCCGACGGGGCGACCGTGAGGGCATCGTGACGCCCTCGGAACACCCCCCTCCAAGGGCCTCTTGTCCTCTTCATCTGAACATGTTCAAACAGCCTCTGAGCCCCCGAAAGGGCCAATGGGCCCCCTTCCGGGGCCCGATGGGAGGGAATTCCTTGTGAAGAACTTCACGAAGGTTCCCACGCGGGTATGACCAAGGGCCCCTCAAGGGGGCCCCGGACACCGCTCAAACGTTATCCAACCTGCTCAGCAGGTGGCTACCGTCCAGTAACAAAAGAGAGCCACGCCACGCCCCGGGGCACGGACCGGACTCACGCCACGGACCAGGCGATGCCGTCCAGGATGTCGTGCTCACTCACCACGACCTCCTCGGCGCCGATCCGCTCCATGATCGCGAGCAGCACGAGGGCGCCGGCGCCGATGACGTCGACCCGGCCCGGGTGCAGGGAGGGGATCGCGGCGCGCTCGGCGTGCGTGGAGCGCAGCAGCCGTTCGGTGATCTCGCGCACGCGGTCCCGGGAGACCCGGGAGTGGTGGATGCGCGCGGAGTCGTACGCGGGCAGTTCCTGGGCGATGGCGGACACCGTGGTGACGGACCCGGCCAGGCCCACCAGGGTGTGCGCCTCGCGCAGCGGGACCGACTGCTCGGCGAGGTCCAGGGCCGCCTCGATGTCGGCCCGCATGGCGGCGATCTCGTCCTCGGTGGGCGGGTCGCTCACCTCTCCGCCGTGCACCAGGTGCCGCTCGGTCATCCGTACACAGCCGACGTCCACCGACCGGGCGGCACGCACGTGGTCGCCGCCGACGACGAACTCGGTGGAGCCGCCGCCGATGTCCACGACCAGGTAGGGCCGGGTGAGGTCGCCGCGGCCGGTGAGCTCCTTCGTGGCACCCGTGAAGGAGAACTCGGCCTCCTGGTCACCGGTGATGACCTCCGGCTCGACCCCGAGGATGTCCAGCACACCGCGCACGAAGTCCTCGCGGTTCTCGGCGTCGCGCGAGGCGGAGGTGGCGACGAACCGCAGGCGCTCGGCGCCGTGCTCCTTGATGACGTCCGCGTACTCACGGCAGGCGGCGAAGGTGCGCTCCAGTGCCTCGGGCGCGAGCCGGCCGGTGCGGTCGACCCCCTGGCCGAGTCGCACGATCGTCATCCGGCGGTCCAGGTCGGTCAGCTCGCCCGTCGCCGGGTCGGCGTCCGCGACCAGCAGACGGATGGAGTTGGTGCCGCAGTCGATGGCGGCCACGCGGGTCACTTCTCGTCCCCCTCGCTGTCGTCGCGCCCGTCCCTCTCACCGCTGTCGCCGCTGTCGAGCGTCACGCACGCGCCCTTGCGCCACCACTCCGGCAGCATCGCCAGGGCCTCGTCGCCGAGCGGGTTCACGCCCGGGCCGGCGGCCAGCGAGTGGGCGACGAGCACGTGCAGGCACTTCACCCGGTCCGGCATGCCGCCCGCGCTCGGGAAGCCCTGGAGGACCTCGATCTCGTCCCGGCGCCGGATGTAGTCCTCGTGCGCGGCCCGGTACGCGGCGGCCAGCCCGGGGTCGCGGCCAAGCCGCTCGGTCATCTCCTTCATCACGCCGTTCGCCTCCAGCGTGCCGATGGCGGAGGACGCCTTCGGGCACGTCAGGTAGTACAGCGTCGGGAAGGGCGTGCCGTCGGGCAGGCGCGGTGCCGTCTCCACGACGTCCGGCTGACCGCACGGGCAGCGGTGCGCGATGGCCCTGAGGCCCCGCGGCGGGCGGCCCAGCTGCTGCTTGAAGGCCTCTACGTCCGCGTCGGTGGGCTCGGTGCGCGGAGTGGGCGGCGGAGGGGTTTCCATGACTGCTTTCCGGGTGGGGTTCTGTCGGTTGCCGGACCGGACGGGCCGGTCACTGCTCGGAGGCGTCGGCCTTGTCGACGCCTTCCCAGACGTTCGTGTACCAGGGCCGGTGCGCGGCCCCGAGGTCGGCGCGGGACTGCCTGGCCGCGTTCGGGTCGACGACCACGTACCCGGTCTCGCCGGGCATCACATAGTGCAGCCGGCGGCGGATCTGCTGCTCGGCGTAGGCGTCGTCCTGCCAGCGCGCCTTCAGGTCGCGCAGCTGCTCGACGCGCTCACGGGCCTGCTCCCGCTGCCGCTGGAGGTCGGCGATCTGCTCGCGCTGGGACACGTACTGCCGCATCGGATAGGCGAGGGCGACGATCATCGTGCACAGCACCAGCGCGAGCAGGGCCGCGCGGCCGGTGAGCCGGGAGCGGCGGGCCTGGCGCTTGGTCTGGGAGCGGTAGACGCGGGCCGCGGTCTGCTCGCCGAGCAGCCGCAGCCTGGTCGCGGTGGAGAAACGGTCCCGGTCCCTCACGGCCATCTGTCTCTCCGCCTCCCCTTTCACACGCGCGTACGTCCCCGGACACGGTACGGGACCGAGTACGGGGACGTACGTACGACTGGCTAAGCCTTACGCCAGGTTGGGTCAGCCCTTGGAGATCCCGCCCCGGAAACGCGGGAACGCGCTGCGGCCCGCGTACACCGCCGCGTCGTCGAGGATCTCCTCGATGCGCAGCAGCTGGTTGTACTTGGCGACACGCTCGGAGCGGGCCGGGGCACCGGTCTTGATCTGGCCGCAGTTGGTGGCGACGGCCAGGTCGGCGATGGTGACGTCCTCGGTCTCGCCGGAGCGGTGCGACATCATGCACTTGAAGCCGTTGCGCTGGGCCAGCTCGACGGCGTCCAGGGTCTCGGTCAGCGAGCCGATCTGGTTGACCTTGACCAGCAGGGCGTTGGCGGCGCCCTCCTCGATGCCGCGGGCGAGGCGCTCGGGGTTGGTGACGAACAGGTCGTCGCCGACCAGCTGGACCTTGTCGCCGAGCTTGTCGGTGATGACCTTCCAGCCGGCCCAGTCGTCCTCGAACAGCGGGTCCTCGATGGAGACGAGCGGGTAGGCCGCCACGAGCTCCTCGTAGTACTCCGTCATCTCGGCGGCGGAGCGCTCCTTGCCCTCGAAGAGGTACTTGCCGTCCTTGTAGAACTCGGAGGCGGCCACGTCGAGCGCGAGGGCGATCTGCTGGCCGGCGATGTAACCGGCCTCCTTGATGGCCTCCAGGATGAGGTCGAGGGCCTCACGGTTGGAGCCGAGGTTCGGGGCGAAGCCGCCCTCGTCGCCGAGGCCGGTGGACAGGCCCTTGCTCTTCAGGACCTTCTTCAGGGTGTGGTAGACCTCGGTGCCCCAGCGCAGGGCCTCGGAGAAGGACTCCGCGCCGATCGGGGCGATCATGAACTCCTGGATGTCCACGTTGGAGTCGGCGTGCGAGCCGCCGTTCAGGATGTTCATCATCGGCACCGGCAGCAGGTGCGCGTTCGGGCCGCCCAGGTAGCGGAAGAGGGGGAGGTCGCTGGCCTCGGAGGCGGCGTGCGCGACGGCGAGCGAGACGCCGAGGATGGCGTTGGCGCCGAGGGAGCCCTTGTTGTCGGTGGCGTCCAGGTCGAACATGGCCTGGTCGATCAGGCGCTGCTCGGTGGCGTCGTAACCGACCAGCTCCGGGCCGATCTGCTCGATCACGGCGAGAACGGCCTTCTCGACGCCCTTGCCCTGGTAGCGGTTCGGGTCGCCGTCGCGGAGCTCGATGGCCTCGAAGGCGCCGGTCGAGGCGCCGGACGGGACGGCGGCACGACCCGTGCTGCCGTCGTCGAGGCCGACCTCGACCTCGACCGTGGGGTTGCCTCGGGAGTCCAGGATTTCCCGGGCTACGACGACGTCGATGGACGGCACGAGCATCTCCTTCTTGGATGTGACGCTGGAAGTGCGGGGCGGTGTGCCTTACGGCTGTGCCTTGCGACTAGAGCCTAACCGTCCCGGGGCCGTCGGCCACCGACCGACCGCCCCGTGGACAAGCCGACGGTACCTTTTGTTTCTCACCGAAACAAAGGGTTCAGGGGTCGGTGGACGCAAAAATCCCCGCCCCGGTGCGTACGGGGGAACACGCACCGGGGCGGGGAGGCGGGGAGCCCGTGGGGACGGGGGGCGGCCCTCAGAGGGCCTTCAGCGGGGCCCGCGCGGACGCGCGGGCCCGTGCCCGGACTGGGGGCGGGGTCCTACTTCAGGTGCAGCTGCTGACCCGGGTAGATCAGGTTGGCGTCCTCGACGATGTCCTTGTTCAGCTCGAACAGCTTCTGCCAGCCGCCCCGCACGTGGTGCTTCTCGGCGATGGAGCTGAGGGTGTCACCGGTGACGACCTTGTACTCGCCGTCGCCCTTCTTGACCTTCTTGCCGGTCGGGGTGGTGACGGTCTTGCCCTGGCTCTTGCCCGCGCTCGCGGCCGGACGCTCGGCGGAGCGGGAGGCGGCCTGCTCGCCGGTGGAGCGGGTGGCGGTGGAGCCGCCCGAGTTCGTGGAGGTGCTCGGGGCGGAGGTGCTCGGGGCGGAGCCGTTGTACGGGGTGCCGGACAGGCCCGTGCCGCAGACCGGCCAGGCGCCCTTGCCCTGAGCGGAGAGGACCTTCTCGGCGACGGCTATCTGCTGCGCCTTGCTCGCCTTGTCGGCGGTGCCGGCGTACTGCGTGCCGCCGTACGCGGCCCAGGTGGAGGCGGAGAACTGAAGGCCGCCGTAGTAGCCGTTGCCGGTGTTGATGGACCAGTTGCCGCCGGACTCGCACTGGGCGACCGCGTCCCACTGGGAGGCGGTGGCGGCGGAGGCGTTGCCGGCCGCCATCAGCGGGGCGGCGACGGCGGCACCGGTGACACCGGCGAGCGCGATGGCGCGGACGGCCTTGGACGGGCGACGGTGCTTGCCCTTGCTGGAGAACAGCATGGATCGATCCCCTCACCGACGCCTGCGAGGTGAGCTGTCGGGTTCGGGCCGGTTGAGTTGCCCGGCCGCACTCCGCTCACGCGGGATGCGGCTTCACCCCAAGCCGGTTCCGGCGTCAACCGCCGGGCCCGGCACTTACCTTGGGTCCCCCGCTCCTGCCTACGGCGCTTGACGCGACGACTGTTCCCGGGCGACCGCTGGCAGGATTCGGCGTTGCGGCGGCCGGGGCTCGTGGTGACGAGCGGTCCCGACCGTAGACACGTGATCGGCGGAATTTCAAAGACGATCAGGGCTTCTGAGACTCATCCCACACTTTCACCAAACCGGACATCAAGGCACTAAGTGGGACGCCAACTCTCCCTACTCGCCGCCCGCTTCGCCTTCGACGTCCAGGGTCTGACCGGCACTGATGTGGTTCGGGTCGGCCCCGATGGACTTCTTGTTGCCGGCGTACAGCGCGCGCCACCCGCCGTCGACGTCAAGGGAGTCGGCGATGGAGGCGAGGGTGTCGCCCTGACGGACGGTGTACGTGTCCGCCTCACGGGAGGCGTGCCGGCCGGAAGACGAGGCGCTCTGACCGTTTGTCACGCTTTCGTCCGTGCCGCTCTCGTCCGCGCTCGCGCCCCGGTGCCGTCCGCCGCCGAGGGACCCGGTGTCGACCAGGCTCCAGGAACCCGCGGCCTGCTGCGGGTTGTCCTCGATGCCGGTGTCCGGGGCGGCCGTGGGCGAGCTGTCGGCCCCCCGCGGGCTTCCGGTGTCCGGCGCGGTGGACTTGTCGGACTTGGGGGTGTCGGTCCCCTTGGAACCGGTCGGCGCGCCGGCGTCCTTGTCCGGCTTGGCGCTCGGAGTGGTGGCCTTGTCCGAGGAGGAGCCGTTCCCGGAGCCGGAGTTGGTGTCGGAGTCCGTGTCGGCGGAGGGCGACGAATCCGGCAGACCGGACGAGTCGGAGTTGCCGGATGAACCGGATCCACCGGATGTACCGGAGTTGCCTGCTGATCCGGACGTTTTGCCCGAACCACTGGAGCCACCGGAGCCGCCGGAGCCGCCGACGCCCGTGTCGACGTGCGTCGCACCCGAGTCCTCGGTCAGACCGGACAGCAGGGCGCAGGTGGCCCAGGGGGTGGTGCCCTTGTCGGCGAGGATCTTCTCGGCGACGGCGATCTGCTGGTTGCGGCTGGCCTGGTCGGGGCTGGCCGCGTACTGGCCGCCGCCGTAGGCGTTCCAGTCCTCCTGCGAGATCTGGAGGCCGCCGTAGTACCCGTTGCCGGTGTCGGCGCTCCAGGAGCCGCCGCTCTCGCACTCGGCCACCTTGTCCCATGTGGTGCCGTCGGCCGCGTTGGCGCTCGCCGCGCCGAGGAGCGGGATGGCGATGGCGGAGCCGGTCACTCCGGCCGCGACGAGGAGAGCCGGGGCCTGACGGGGGCGACGGTGTCGGCCGTTCCCGGAGAGCATGCAGAAGCCTTTCGAGCGACAGCAGGACCGGCGCGGCGGATGGAGCCCGGTCGCCGCGCTGATGGGTGAACGTATCGGCAGACGATCACTTGTCACAAGTTCATGCCGCACAGATCACGTGAAGATCACAGAGTTGAATGCCTGTCATGTTTCCTTGAAGAGGTGGTGTGGGACCGTGCCGGACCAGGTCGGACGGTGTGTTCGGGCGGTGTGTTCCGGCACTGCGCCTCAGGCGCCGGGGGTGAACTCCACCGGGAGGGTGCGCAGGCCGCGCATGATGAGTCCGCCGCGCCAGCGCAGTTCGGCCGGGTCCGCGGCGAGCCGCAGATCGGGCAGCCGGGTGAGCAGGGTGGCGAGCGCGGTCTGGCCCTCCAGGCGGGCGAGCGGCGCGCCGAGGCAGTAGTGGATGCCGTGGCCGTAACCGAGGTGCTGGTTGTCGCGGCGGGCGAGGTCCAGCACGTCCGGGTCGGCGAACCGCTCCGGGTCCCGGTCGGCGGCGGCGAGGACGACGAGCACCGGGTCGCCCGGCGCGATCCGCTGTCCGCCGATGGTGAGCGGCTCGGTGGCGAACCGCCAGGTGGCCAGCTCCACCGGGCCGTCGAAGCGCAGCAGTTCCTCCACGCCGGTCGCCAGCAGCTCCGTCTCCCGGCGCGCCAGGGACTCCTCCAGCCGCCGGCGCTGATCGGGGTGCGTGAGCAGGGCGTAGGTGCCGTTGCCGATGAGGTTGACGGTCGTCTCGAAGCCGGCGAACAGGAGGATGAAGGCCATGGCGGCGGCCTCGTTCTCGGTGAGGTGCTCGCCGTGGTCGGAGGCGCGGATGAGGCCCGAGATCAGGTCCTCGCCGGGCGCGGGCTCGGCGGGCAGCGCCTCGCGCTTCTTGTGGATCAGCTCGGCGAGGTAGCCGCGCATCTTCTTCACCGACCGGGCGACGCCTCCCCGGGGGCCCCCGCCGTGCCGGATCATCATGCCCGCCCAGTCCCGGAAGTCGTCCTGGTCCTCGCGCGGGACGCCGAGCAGGTCGCAGATGGCGTAGATGGGCAGCGGGAAGGCGAACTCGTGGATGAGGTCGGCGGATCCGCGCCGCGCGAACTGATCGATGAGGTGATCGGTCAGCTCCTGCACCCGGGGCGCGAACTCGGCGACCCGGCGGGGCGTGAAGGCCTTGCTGACCAGCCGGCGCAGCCGGGTGTGGTCCGGCGGGTCGATGTTCAGCAGATGCGTCATCAGCTCGGCCTTGCGCTCGCCGGGGATGCCGGTCTTGCCCTTGGCGTGCGCGGGCTCGTCGTGATGCGCCGGGTTCTTGCTGAGCCGCTGGTCGGCCAGGGCCTGCCGGGCATCGGCGTACCGGGTGACCAGCCAGGCCTCCACCCCGCTCGGCAACCGCGTCCGGTGCACGGGGGCGTGCTCGCGCAGCCAGGCGTAGGCGGGGTAGGGGTCGGTGGCGAACTCCCAGGTGAAGAGGGCGGGGGCCGGCTGGTCCCGGTGGGAGGACGGCTGGGCGGGGTGGGGCTGGTCGGTCACTCCTCGACCGTATCCGGCTCGCCGGGGAGCGTCGGGCCGGGCGGGGGCGGGCGGCGGCGGTGCGGTGGGGCTAGGCGGGCAGGCCCTCGGCGGCCCGTATCGCGTCCCGGTACGCGCGGGCCGCCGCCCGCAGGGCCGCCTCCGGGTCGGTGCCCGCCGCCTCGGCGCGGACCGCCAGCGCCAGCAGTTCGTAGCCGATGCCGTCCCCCTGCGGCAGCGGGACGTCCAGGCCCGCCGTGCGGGTGCGGGAGGCGAGCTTGGCGGCGAGGGCCAGGCCGGGCTGGCCGAGCGGGACGCCGTCCGTGACCGAGGTGCGCCGCTTCTCCTCGGCCTTGGTGCGCAGCCAGTGCTCCTTGACGTCCTCCGGGGTCTCGGCCTCCTCGTCGCCGAAGACGTGCGGGTGCCGGTGGATGAGCTTGGCGACGATGCCGCCGGCGACGTCGTCGACGGAGAACGGCGCGTCCGGGTCCTCCTCGGCGATGCGGGAGTGGAAGACGACCTGGAGGAGGACGTCGCCCAGCTCTTCGCGCAGCTCCGCGCGGTCGCCGGCCTCGATCGCCTCGACCAGTTCGTACGCCTCCTCGATGCCGTACTTCGCCAGGCCCTCGTGGGTCTGCCGGGAGGACCACGGGCACTCGGCGCGGATGCGGTCCATGACCTGCACGAGGTCCAGCAGGCGGGCACCGGGCAGGTCGTAGGAGGCGGGGAGCAGCTCCAGCTCCGGCATGGCGACCCGGCCGGAGCCGGCCAGCCGGGCGAGGCCGTCGGTGAGGGCGGGCTCTCCCTCGCCGGTGGCCACGACCACCACCGTCCGGCCTCCGGCACAGGCGTCGACCAGCTCCTGGGCGGTGGGGGACGTCTCCGCCACCGCTATCCCGGCCTCGCGCAGATACGGCAGCTGCGGATGGGCGCCGTCCGCGCACAGCACGGCGTCGGCGGCGCGCAGGGCCTGCCAGGCGGGCCAGGACAGCAGACCGGGGGCGACGCGGTGGCTGGTGGTGAGCAGGACGATGCGGCCGGGGGCGGCTTCCCCACGGGCTTCGGGGCTGGTTTCGTTCACGATCCGAACGTAACCCACGGGGCGAGGGAGCGGATCGGGTTGTCCACAGGCCCGGTAGGACCGTGTGATCGTAGGACTGGACGCTCCGCCGCGCCGGTCCATGGCGCGTCTACGCCGTCACCGGCTCCCCGCCCGCCGTCGTGACCTCCCGTACCCACGGCGTCCCGGCGTCCACGCGGCTGCTCTTCTGCACGTCCCAGGAGCCGTAGCGCGGGTTGAGGTCCACGTGGAGTTCCTCCGAGGCCTTGGACAGGGCCTTCCAGAAGGCGGGCTGGCTCGTGTCGGTACCGAGCCGCGCGGCCAGCTTCTGCGCCTCCAGTTGCAGCCGCAGGTTGTCGTCGAGGCGGGCCGGGGCGATGCCGTACTTCTGCAACCAGGCCGTCTCCAGGCCCTTGCCGCCGCCGGCCTGCCGCTCCAGCTCGCCGCGCATCTGCTGGATCTCCTTGCGGGTGACGGTGATGCCCGCGTCCTTCGCGGCGCGGTGCAGCACCCGGTCGAGCACCATGTTGTGCAGGGTGTCGCGGGTGAGGGCGCTGGTGGAGGAGACGACCTGCTGGTACTGCGTCTCGTCCGGCACCGCTGCCCGCTGTGCCCGACGGACCTCGTCGACCCGGCTCTCCAGCTGGGCGACGGTGATCCGCTGCCCGCCGACGACGGCCGCGGCGCCCGGGTGCGCGTCGCTTCCGCAGGCGGTCAGCAGGGGTGCCGCGGCGGCGATCGCGGCGGTGAGGACGAGCGCGGTGCGACGGCGGCGGTGCAAGGGGACCTCCAAGGGAGATTGTGCGACGGTGCACAAGGTCTTGCGGTGATCGATGGTAGGCAGTGAGCAGGCTGGGGCCAACCCATTCGACCAACGATTCGCGCGCGCTTCGGGCACCGCCGCGCCGCTCCCCGAGGGGCCGCCGGGTCGGCCGGGTCAGCCGACGATGGCCACCGGCGCGTCCCAGGCGTCCCGGTCGACGGTCAGCGTGACGCCCCCGTGCGCCTCCTTGCTGTTCACCATGTACTGGTGGCCGCGGCTGTGGTTCGTGTACTGGGTCGCGCCCCACGGCCAGTCCGCGGTCGTCGTGTTCTGCTTGTCCCACAGCGCGTACCAGAGGTTGCCCGGCAGGTCCGTCTTGTCGGACGCGGTGGCGACGGCCTTGGCGCTGGAGCTGCTGAAGCCGTAGTAGCCGCCGCGGTAGGTCTTGGCGCGCAGCGTCTTCGTGAAGGAGCGCACATACGTCAGCACGGCGGTGTTGCACGCCTTGTCGGCGGTGTCGTACGGCTCCATGTCCAGGTAAATGGGGCTGCCGGCCTTCATGCCGAGCGCGGAGGCCTTGGCGACGGCGTCCGCCGCGTCGGTGGCGCCGAGGGAGGCGGCCGTGGTGGCGGTCAGCTTCTCGGGGTTGGAGCCGCTCTGGCAGGGCGGCTGGGCGCCGACGTAGATCGGGATGAGCTTCCAGCCCAGGGAGTTGACCGACTTCACCCAGGAGGCGGTGAGGTTGGGCTGGGCACAGCCGCGGTTCTTGCCGCCCACGTAGACGGCGGCGGCGCCGTAGAAGCCGGTGTGCCAGGCCTTCATGGCCGACAGCGAGGGCGCGGTGCAGGTGTCGAACGCGCGGCCGGTGAAGGTCTTCTGGGCCGGCCAGGTGGTGGCGGCCATGGAGGTCTGCGCGGCGATCCCGGCCCCGGCGACGACGGCCGTGCCGGCCACCGCCCAGATGAGGTACCTGCGCTTCTTCGACTGCCGATGACCGGCCATGAACCCCACCCCTGCTCGTCGCACGGCGCTTCCCGCGTGTGCGTGCCTGGCGAAAACGAAGCGAAACGTATCGAGCGCCGGGTCTACCACCGGGAAACAGGAACCCCGTGAGTGCACAAGATTCTCCCAGGACCCGGCAAAATCCCCGCGCGGCTACCCGCGTACCTGCCCCAGCCACTGGAGGGTGCGGCGGATCTCCACGGCCAGCGGATGGCCCGGTCCGTGCAGCCGCTCGACGTCCAGCACGAGCCGCGCGAGGGTGTCGTGGGCGGCCGGCCGGTCGCCGAGGGCGAGCAGCAGGTGGCCGATGCGGCGGCGCACCTCGTGGGCGAGCTGCGGGTCCCCGGAGACGTACTGGTTCTCGTAGTACGGCAGCAGCGCCCGGTACTCGGCGAGCGCCGCCGCCGGTTCGCCCAGTTGCTCCAGGCACTGGGCCGCCTCGTAGCGGTAGCGCAGCGACTGCGGGTCGGCCTGGCCGGCCTCGGCGGCGCGTTCGTCGGCGAGCCGGCGCAGTTCGGGCAGCGCGCGCCGGTACTGGCCGTCGTCCATGAGCGTGGCCGCGTACTGCTTGCGCAGGGTGCGTACGACCGGGGAGAGCTCGCCGTGCTGTTCGGCGGCGGCCGGCAGGATCGCGCCCAGGATGTCGACGGCCTGCGTGATGCGGCCCTCGCCCAGCAGACGCTTGACCTCGTCCACGGCGGCGGCGACATCGGGCTTCTCGGCCACCGGTGGCGCCGGTGCGGGCTGGGGCGCGGGGGTCCGCGCGCGGTCCGGCCAGGGGGCGTGCGGGCGCAGGAAGGGACGCGTGGGGTCCAGGGGAGCGCCCGTGGGCGTCCCGCGCGCGGGCAGGAGCAGCGCCAGGTCCTCGTACACCTCCTGCGCGGACGCCGGCCGGTGCTGCGGGTCCTTGGCGAGCAGTCGCAGCACCAGGGTTTCGAGCGCCTCGGGGACCTCGGGGCGGATCCGGCGCACGGGCAGCGGCGGCTCGTACAGGTGCCGGTGCAGCACGCCCAGGGCCGTGGAACCGGCGAACGGCACCTCGCCGCTGAGCAGTTCGTGCATCAGCACACCGAGGGCGTACAGGTCGGTGTACGGGCCGACCGCGCCGCCCATCGCCTGCTCCGGCGCCATGTAGGCGGGCGAGCCGATCGGGGAACCGGTGTGCGTGAGGCGGGTGGTGTCGGTGTCCATCACCGAGGCCACGCCCAGGTCGAGGACGGTGACCGTGCCGTCCTGCTTCACCATCACGTTGCGCGGCTTGAGGTCGCGGTGCACGATCGGCACGGCGTGCACCGCGCTCAGCACGGCGCACAGTTGCGCGGCCACCGCGACCGTCCACTGCCACGGGTACGGGTCGTGCTCGGCGAGGTGGTCGTAGAGGTCGGCGCCGTCGACGTACTGCATGACGAGGAACAGCTCCTCGCCCTCGCTGCCCGCGTCGTGCACCGTCACCAGACCGGGATGGTCCACCTGCGCGGTCACCCGGCACTCGCGCACGAACCGGCGGCGCAGCTCGTCCGCCTCCTGGCCCGCCACCTTGTCCGGGCGCAGCAGCTTCACCGCCACGCGCCGGTCGAGCCGGCGGTCGTAGGCCGTCCAGACCTGGCCCATGCCGCCCTGCCCGATGAGCGTGGACAGTTCATAACGGCCGGCGACCATGCGTCCTGTCGTCACGGTCACCGTCCGCCCTCGCCGTGGCCCCCGTGGCCGTCGTGCCGGCGCAGGTAGTCGCTGAGTTCGTCCAGTTCGGCGCGTACCTGGTCGATGCGGGCGGGCGCGGGGCGCCGGGGCGGCTCGGTCCGCGGCACGGCGGCCGGGGGCACCGCCCCGGTGTGCGGCGGCCCGGGTATCCGGTTGTGCGGCTGGGGTACCGGCGTGGGGTGCGCGGGCGGTACGGGGTGCTGCGGGGCCGGTACGGGCGCCGGGTACGGCGGCGTCCCGTGCCCGAAGCCGTAGGGTCCGGTGCCGGGCGGGGCGTGGGTGGTGGCGTGCGCGGGGGCGAACCCGGCGAACCGCTGTGGCTGGTGCACCCGGATGTCCACGACCAGGTAGTACACCGCGGACGCCACACCGAGGAGCATGAGCAGGCCCAGGGCGACGTCACTGCGCCAGTCCTCCTCCGGCAGTTCACCGACCACCACGAACCCGATGACGGACAGCGGCAGGCTCAGCCAGGCGGTCAGCCAGTCGAACCAGCGGCCCCGCACGAAGGCCACCCGGAACAACGGCAGGCACGACAGCAGTCCACAGGTGAGCGCCCCGGCCGCAGCGAACATCACGCGCAGGGAGATGACCTTTCCCGCGCTGCGGGGAGGCGGCGCCGTGCCGTGGCCGTACATGACTGCTCCTGGACCGAGTGGGACCGAGTGGGACGGACGCCGACGGGACGCGGTGTCCCGGTCGGAGTCCGAGCGTATAGGCCGACAAGGACAACGGGTCCCGGGTTGTACCGAACCGTTGTCGCACCGATCACTTCACGTGGTTCGGTCGCTTCACGCGGTGCGGCCGGGCCTGCTCGGCCGGGCGGGTCCGGTCGGGCGGGCCCGGTCGGGCGGGTTCAGTCGGGTGTGACCGTGCCGTCCGTCAGTCCGTCGTACATGCCGCGCACGAGCTGTTCCCCGAGCCGGCTCGCGTGCCGGAGCGCCCGCTCGAACTCGTCCAGCGCGCGGAACCGGTCGCCGTAGCGCCGCTGTTCCTCCAGCGGGAGCCGGGGCAACTGGAGCCGGCGCACGTCCAGCCGGGTCGCCGTGGAGGCGTAGCTGCTGGCCTGCCGGTTGTTGGCCGTACCCCGCAGGAACCCGGCGAGGAACCACGGGTCGAGCGCCGTCCGGTCCGGGCGCAGCAGCACGAGGTTGCGCCCCACGACCGCGCCCCCGGTCGCCTCGTCGATCACGCGCGCCACCGATCCCCCGCCGAGCACCGGTACGACGACATCGCCCGGCTCGGTCAGTACGGCCTCCTCCTCGCTCTCCGGAAGCGTGCCCGAAGGCGCCGTTCCGGCGAGGACGTCATGGTCGGTGAGCACCGGCACGCGCGCGTGGCCGCCGTTTCCGCCGGTGCGCATCACCAGCGCGCCCCCGCGCGCGAGTTCGCCGATCGTGGTGAGCGGCCAGCGCGCGGCCGGCGACGGGTCGGCCGGGGGCGGGGTGAGGTCGGCGGTCAGGCGCAGGGTCGCGCCCAGGCGCTCGCGCACCCGCGTGAGCTGCTCCGCGCCGTCGGCCACGGCGGCCGGCGGCAGATGGCGGGCGGGTGCCAGGTCGACGTCGTCGTCCAGGAGGTCGATGACCGGCACGGAACGGGCGAGTCCCGGCCGCTCCGCGAGGTGCCCCGCGCGCGTGAAGGCGCCCCAGGCGTCCGTCACGGCCTCCCGTACCGCCTCCCAGTCCGGTCCGCCCCGCCCCTCCCCGGCGAACCTCCCGGTGTCCACGAGCAGCACCTCGGGGGTCGCCGGCGCCCGGTCGGGCCGGCGCAGCACCCACAGGTGCAACGGGATGTTGTACGGCGGTGCCGCCCCGACCGGCAGCGCGACCACGGCCCGCAGCGCGCCCCGGCGCAGCAGATCGGCGCGGATCCGGCGCCCGGAACGGCGGGAGGCGGCGGCCGGCGGCATGAGCAGTACGGCGGTGCCGCCGTCGGTCAGCCGGGCCAGCGCGTGCTGCACCCAGGCCAGTTCGGACTCGGTGCGGGCCGGGAAGCCGTACTCCCAGCGGGGGTCGTAGGCGAGTTCGTCGTGGCCCCAGTTCCGCTCGTTGAACGGCGGATGGCACAGGACCACGTCGGCGCGCAGCCCGGGGTACGCGTCCGCGCGCAGGGTGTCGCCGGCGGCGGCGCGCACGGTGGCCCGGCTGTGCAGGGCGAGCCGCAACGCGCTGATCGCGGCGAGTTCGGGGGCGCTGTCCTGGGCGTACAGCTCCTGGTCGGGCCGGGTGGCCACGGCGCGCAGCAGCGCGCCGGTGCCGCAGGCCGGGTCGAGGACGGTGCGGGCCGGGCCGGCGAGGTCGGCCATGAGACCGGCGAGTTCGGCCGGGGTGAGCGTGTACTGGCGGGGGTTGGCGTCCAGGTGCCGGCCCAGCAGGAACTCGAACGCCTGCCGCGCCCCCATTTCGGCGGCCAGCTCGGCGGCACCGCGCAGGAGGGGGGCGGAGAGGAGGAGTTGGGGGCCGGTGGGGGTGCGGAGGGCCGGGGTGGCTTGAGGGGTGGGGGTGGCTCGGGGGGTGGAGGTGGCTGGGGCCGCGTGAACGGGCTGCGCCGTGTGAATAGTTGGCGGGGTGTTCACAGGCGAGGGCGTCGGTGCGGTGTTCACGGCGGGAGTCGTGAGGGCGGGGTTCACGCGGCCGGCCCGAGCCCCCGGGTTCACACCCCCGGTCAGCGCCTCCGCGTTCACAGCTCCGGCGTGCGCAGCCTCGTTCATACCCTCGGCGTCGCCACCGGCGTTCACACCCCCCGCGGCATCACCGGCGTTCACACCCCCAGCGCCATCACCTGCGCTCACACCGCCAGCGTCGGCAGCCGCTTTCACATCAGCGCCCCCAGGCCCCGGCTCCACACCAGCCCACCGTGCCCCACGCCCCGCCCGCCCGGCCGGTCCGGCCGGTCCGGCCGGTCCGCCGAGCCGCGGGATCAGCACCTGGTCCAGCGCCCCGGACAGGATCGCGGCCAGCCGTGCTTCGGAGCCCGCGCTCGCGTCGAGCCAGACGGTGGGCCGCTCGTGGATCAGCAGCAGGACACAGCCGGTGTGCACCAGGGCCGGCAGCGGTCCTTCCGGGTGCCCGGCGAGTTGTTGCCAGACGCGTTCGCGCAGCGGCACCTCGGCGAGTTTCCCCTGCTTGCGCAGCCACGCCTCGACCTCGGCGAGCGCGAAGGACGGGCTGGTCTCGGTGCCGCCCACCGGCTTCGGAAAGTCGGCGTGCCGACGGCGCCAGTTGCTGACGGCGGCCCGGCCCACTCCGGCCAGCCGCGCGATACCGGCCGCGGTCACCTCTGTCGCGTTGTCCTGCACCGGCCCCGCTCCCCTCGTCCCATGTGAGCACCGAGCATACCGACGTACACAAGATCCGGGAGTTCACGGCGTGTACTCCCATCTACGTGTGAACCGTGTTGACTCGGTTCACAAGCTCTGCTGTTATTGACCCAGCGAACAAGCGGTCGCCGGAGGGGGAGGCCGCAGTATGTGGGGAGGGCTTCGCCATGGGTATGAAGGCCAAGGTCGCGCTCGGTGCCGTCGTGGGGATCGTCGTCATCGGCGCCGTGTCCGCCAACGCCGGCAGCGACGGCAAGGACGGCGGTTCCGGCGGTGGCGACAAGGGGTCCTCGGCGTCGGCCGAGCACAAGTCCGGCGGCGCGAAGGACTCGGGGGGTGCCGAGAAGTCCGACGCGGTGAAGTCCGACGCGAAGTCCGAGGAGAAGAAGGCCGCCTTCGGGGGCGACGGCGAGTACCAGGTCGGTACCGACGTGAAGCCGGGGACGTACCGCACGACCGGCAACGACGACGGCATGTGCTACTGGGAGCGCGCCAAGGACGCCTCCGGCGAACTCGACTCCCTGCTCGCCAACGACAATGTCAGCGGCACGAGTTACGTGACCATCAAGTCCACCGACAAGCTGTTCAAGTCCAGCGGTTGCGCGGACTGGGAGGCCGTGGACCCGAAGGCGAAGGGCACGCCCGCCTCCTCGATGGACGGCGACGGGGGCATGTTCAAGGTCGGTACGGACATCGCGCCGGGCACCTACAGGTCGACCGGCAACGCCGACGACTCCTGCTACTGGGAGCGTACGAAGGACGCCGGCCACGGGCTGGACTCGATCATCGCCAACAACAACGTCACCGGTACGGCCGTCGTCACCATCAGCCCGTCGGACGCCTACTTCAAGACGAACGACTGCGGCACCTGGAAGAAGGCCTGACCCGTCCGCTCACCCCGGCGCGGGCCACGACACCCGCGCCGGTCCCGCACCACCACACTCCACGGAGCCCCCGCGGCTCCCCGCTCACCGCCCACTCCTCTCAGCAAGGAACCGTCATGCGTCGTACCGCACTCGCCGCCCTCTGTCTCGCCGCCGCGGCCACGGCGGGACTCACCACCGGCTGCCGGCCGGGGCAGGACTCGGCGGACAGCAAGCCGAAGGGCCCGTTCGCCGGGCTGAGCGGCGGCCAGATCGCCGAGCGCGCGCTGAAGGCCACCACCGATGCCACCTCCGTACGGCTCAAGGGCCGGGTCACCGACGACGAGAGCAAGGGCGTCATCGACATCGACATGGCGATCAACCACGCCGGCGAGTGCGCCGGCACGATGAGCATGGACGGCGAGGGCAAGGCCGACCTGATCAAGACGGGCAGCACCGTCTACATGAAGTACGACGAGGCGTTCCTGCGCGCCCAGAGCAAGGGCGAGTCCAAGGAGGACACGCAGGCGGCCGTGGACATGCTGGCCGGGAAGTGGACCAAGATGGCCGTGAAGGGCCAGGACGCCAAGGACATCGCGAGCTTCTGCGACCTGGACTCGGTCCTCGGCGACCTGAGCGACGGCGGCACGGCGGGCACCGCCCGCGGCAGGACCACGCGGGTCGACGGCACGCCCGCGATCACCCTGCAGGAGAAGGACGGCAAGGAGCGCTACACGGCGTACGTGGCGACCGAGGGCAAGCCGTACCTGCTGCGGGTCGACAGCGTGTCCGGCGGGAAGGAGCCGGAGCACCTGTCGTTCGTCGACTACGGCAAGCCGGTGCCCGCGCACAAGCCCGCGGGCGAGATCGTCGACCTGGACGCGCTGTGACAGTCGAACGCGCGGGAACAGCCGGTGCCGGGAAGGGCCTGGCGCGGCGTCACAACGGGTGCCGCATCCACACGTTGGGCTCGGTGTAGACGGCGTAGCCGTGCTCCGGTGCGCAGCGGACCGGGACCAGCGCGCCGGGCACCTCGACGTCGCCCGCCGTGTCGAAGGGCAGCCCGGTCCAGCGGCGCCACTCCTCCAGCGAGCCGGTCACGGTCATGGAGGCCGGGGCGATGGAGTCGATGGTGGCGCCGGCCCGGGCGTGCACGCGCAGCCAGGGGTCCTCGGGCAGCCCGTCGGGGCGGGCCCGGTGGGCGTACGCGGCGAGCGGGGTGTGCGGCTCGCGGTGCTTGGCGTTGGGGCGGACGGGGGCGACGACCTCGCGGAAGCCGCGGGCACGGGCGTTGTCGCGCATCGCCGAGACCATGACGGACGACAGGCCCCGGCCCTGGGCGTGCGGGGCGATGGTGACCGCGATGGCGCTGACGGTGTCCGGGCGGGTGCCGTGGCGCAGGTCGGCGAAGGCCCACACCAGGACCTGGTCCCAGCCCCGGGCCGGCAGGGTGCGCCGGCCGTCCAGGTCGAGGGCGAACGGCACGCTGTAGGCGTGGGCGACGACCTGGCCGTCCGCGTCCTCGGCGAACAGGGTGTACTCCGGCAGTTCGGTGGGAATGCGGCCGTAGTGGGCGTTGCCCACGAGGTCGTGGGTGACGAACTCGGGCCAGGTGTCGGTCATGCCGAGCACCGCCGGGAGCCGGTCGGGCCGCTCGGCGAGGCTGCTCACCATGATGTCCATGACGGTCACGGTAGGCGGTGCCTCCCCGGGCGGGACAGCGATGTGGCGGGCGGTCGGGACGGCGACGCGGCCGGCGCCCGTACGGGTCACCGGGCCCGGAACCGCTCGGGCGCCTTGGTGGGGTTGCCGCCGGCGGGGAGCTTCTGGTCCGGGCAGCCGGCGAGGACCTTCTTCATGGCGGTCCGCTCGGCGGCGGTGACCCACAGCCCGTACTTCTTCTTGACCGCGACCTGGGCGGCGACATAGGCGCACCGGTAGGACGTGTCGGGCGGCAGCCAGGTGGCCGCGTCGCCGTCGCCCTTGCCGCGGTTGGTGCTCGCGTCGACCGCGAGGAGGTTCAGGGGGTCGTTGGCCAGCGCTATGCGCTTGCTGGGGTCCCAGTACTTGGCGCCCTTCTGCCAGGCGTCGGAGAGGGCGACGATGTGGTCGATGTCGACCTGGCTGCGACCGCGCCGGTAGGTGATGTCCTTGCCGGAGTAGGGGTCGGGGTCCAGCAGGCCGTAGGAGACCTTGCATCTGCCGCCGGTGAAGCGCACCTGCTTCAGGTCGCGTTTGAGGATGTCGTCGCGGGTGTCGCAGGAGTTCGAGTCGGTGTCCGCCCAGGCGGCGCCGAACCGCTCCCGGGAGTAACCGGTCTTCGGTGCGCGCCCCTTGACGGTCAGCGAGTCGGCGGCGGCCAGGGCCGCGCCCCCGCCCCCGCCTTTCGCGGGCCCGGAGGCCCCCCCGGTCTGCTCGGCCGTGCAGCCGGTCACGGCGACCAGCACCGCCACGGCGATGGCCGCTCCGCCCTTCGGACGCGTCACAGTGCGTCTCCCTCACTCACCCTGGCCCGCCCCGCGGACGCGGGCGGATCGTTCCGCTCACCACCGTAACTTCCCTCCACGGCCCATCAGATGCGCGCGCGAAGGGGCCGCCAGGAAGCAAACCGGGCGCGAGTCGGAGAAGATGACGGGCCGTTGCCGTCCACGCGCGCCCCCCGGCCGGGCTTGACCTTGTCACTGGCGGCAGGGTCCGACGATCCTCGCATGACCGAGAACAGCCGCCCCCAAGGCCCCCGTACCGTCCTCGTGACCGGCGCCGGCACCGGCATCGGCCGCGCCACCGCGCGCGCGTTCGCCGCCGAGGGCGCCCGGGTCGTCGCCGTGGGCCGCCGGGCCGCGCCCCTGGCCGAGACCGCCGAGGGGCACCCCGGGATCACGCCCCTGTCCGCCGACCTGACCGCCGAGGACGGGCCGGAGACCGTCGTACGGGCCACGCTGGAGCGGTACGGCCGGATCGACGTGCTCGTCAACAACGCGGCCGTCGTCACCGCCGACTCCCTGCGCGGCTACACGCGCGCGTCGGTACGGCCGCTGCTGGAGACCAATCTCCTCGCGCCCGTGCTGCTCACCCAGGCGGCGCTGCCCGCGCTGACCGGGAGCCGGGGTGTCGTGGTGAACGTGACCACCTCCGTGGGCCAGCGCGCCTGGCCCGGCAACTCCCTGTACGCGGCGGGCAAGGCGGCGCTGGAGACGCTGACCCGCAGCTGGGCGGTGGAACTGGCGCCGCACGGCGTCCGGGTGGTCGCCGTGGCGCCGGGCGCGATCGAGACCCCGGTCGCCGACCACGCCGGTTTCACCCCCGAGCAGCGCGCCGCCCTGCGCAGGTGGCAGCTCGACCACACCCCGCTCGGCCGGATCGGCCGCCCCGAGGAGGTCGCCTGGGCCATCACCCGGCTCGCCTCCCCCGGGGCGTCGTTCGTGACGGGCGTGGTGCTGCCGGTGGACGGCGGCGCGGTGGTCGCCTGACCCGGTTCGTGTGCTCACCCGGACCGGTCCGCGTGCTCGCCCGGACCGGTCCGCTCAGGGCACCGCGTCGCCCGCCTCCCGCAACGCCGCCGCCAGTCGTTGCCGGACCGCCGTCTGGGCGGAGATGCGCGCGTCGAGTACGGCCAGCCGGTCCCGGGCGACCTTCAGTGCCCTGGCGGAGGCCGGGCCGGCGGTGACGTCGCCGTCCAGGCAGGGCAGGAACGCCCGTACGTCGTCCAGGGTGAGGCCCGCCTCCAGCAGCCGGCGGATGTTGCGGACCCGGACGGCCGTACCGGTGTCGTACGCGCGGTAGCCGTTGGCGGTGCGCGCGGAGGTGATCAGGCCCTGCTGCTCGTAGTGGCGCAGGGCGCGCGGTGTCGTACCGGTCGCCTCGGCCAGCTCACCGATCCGCACGCGCGCCCCCGCCCCCGTACACCGGCCGTCACCCCAGGATGGAGGTGAGGAACTCGCCGACCCAGGCCAGCAGTTCGCGGCCGACCAGCGGCTTGCCGCCCACCTTCGCGGTCTTCGGGCGCGGGACCAGCACCTGGTGCGCGGTGGACTTGATGACCGTGCCCGCGTAGAGCCGCTTGAGCCGCAGCTCCTGCGACTCGCGCAGTTCCACCGGCGCGAAGCGGATGTTGGTGCCCTGGAGGACGATCTCGCCGACGCCGCACGCGCGCGCGAGCATCCGCAGCCCGGCGACCAGCAGCAGGTTCTCCACCGGCTCGGGCAGCTTGCCGTAACGGTCGGTGAGTTCCTCGCGGACGGCCTTGATGTCCTCCTCGGAGCTGGCCGAGGCGATCGAGCGGTACGCCTGGAGGCGCAGGCGCTCGCCGGGCGCGTAGTCGTGCGGAACGTGCGCGTCGACCGGCAGCTCGATCTTGACCTCCAGCGGCGGCTCCTCCTCGATCCCGCCGGTCTCCAGCTGCCGCCGGTAGTCCGCGACGGCCTCGCCGACCATGCGGACGTACAGGTCGAAGCCGACGCCCGCGATGTGCCCGGACTGCTCGCCGCCGAGCAGGTTGCCGGCGCCGCGGATCTCCAGGTCCTTCATCGCCACGTACATGCCCGCGCCCATCTCGGTGTGCTGGGCGATCGTCGCCAGGCGCTCGTGCGCGGTCTCCGTCAGCGGCTTCTCCGGCGGGTACAGGAAGTACGCGTAGCCGCGCTCGCGGCCCCGGCCGACCCGGCCGCGCAGCTGGTGCAGCTGGGACAGGCCGAAGGTGTCGCCGCGCTCCACGATGAGGGTGTTGGCGTTGGAGATGTCGATGCCGGACTCGACGATCGTGGTCGAGACCAGGACGTCGAACTTCTTCTCCCAGAAGTCGACGACCACCTGCTCCAGCGCGGACTCCGACATCTGGCCGTGGGCCGTGGCGATGCGTGCCTCGGGGACGATGTCGCGGAGCCTGGCCGCCGCGCGGTCGATGGACTCGACGCGGTTGTGGATGTAGAAGACCTGGCCCTCGCGCAGCAGTTCGCGGCGGATGGCGGCGCCGATCTGCTTCTGCTCGTAGGGCCCGACGAAGGTGAGCACCGGGTGGCGCTCCTCCGGGGGTGTGGTGATCGTGGACATCTCGCGGATGCCGGTGACCGCCATCTCCAGGGTGCGCGGGATCGGGGTGGCGGACATGGTCAGCACGTCGACGTTGGCGCGGAGCTTCTTCAGCTGCTCCTTGTGCTCGACGCCGAAGCGCTGCTCCTCGTCGACGATGACCAGGCCCAGGTCCTTGAACTTGGTCTCCGAGGAGAACAGGCGGTGGGTGCCGATGACGACGTCCACCGAGCCGTCCTTCAGTCCTTCCAGGACGGCCTTGGCCTCGGTGTCGGTCTGGAAGCGGGACAGCGCCCGCACGTTCACCGGGAACTGTCCGTACCGCTCGGAGAACGTGCCGAAGTGCTGCTGCACCAGCAGGGTCGTGGGGACGAGGACGGCGACCTGCTTGCCGTCCTGTACGGCCTTGAAGGCGGCCCGGACCGCGATCTCGGTCTTGCCGTAGCCGACGTCGCCGCAGACCAGGCGGTCCATGGGGACCGACTTCTCCATGTCCTCCTTGACCTCGGCGATGGTGGTGAGCTGGTCGGGGGTCTCCGCGTAGGGGAAGGCGTCCTCCAGCTCCCGCTGCCAGGGGGAGTCGGCGCCGAAGGCGTGGCCGGGGGCGGCCATGCGGGCGCTGTAGAGCTTGATCAGGTCGGCGGCGATCTCCTTGACGGCCTTCTTCGCGCGCGCCTTGGTCTTCGTCCAGTCGGCGCCGCCCAGGCGGTGCAGGGTGGGTGCCTCGCCGCCGACGTACTTGGTGATCTGCTCCAGCTGGTCGGTCGGGATGTACAGCCGGTCGCCGGGCTGGCCGCGCTTGGCGGGCGCGTACTCCACGACCAGGTACTCACGGGTGGCGCCCTGGACGGTGCGCTGCACCATCTCGATGTAGCGGCCCACGCCGTGCTGCTCGTGGACGATGTAGTCGCCCGGCTCCAGGGTGAGCGGGTCGATGGTCTTGCGGCGGCGGGCCGGCATCCGGGCGCCGTCGCGGGTGGCGGTGCGCTGCCCGGACAGGTCGGTCTCGGTGAGCACGGCGAGCTTGAGTGCCGGGTCCACGAAGCCGTACTCGATCGAGCCGCAGGAGACGTGCACCACGGAGGGGCTGAGCTCGCCGAGGTCGTTGTCGAGGCGGGCGGCGATGCCCTCGCCGCCGAGGACCTCCACCGTGCGCGCGGCCGGGCCGTGGCCCTCGGTGACGAACACCGCGCGCCAGCCGTCGGCGAGCCAGCCCTTGGTGTCGGCGAGGGCCCGCGCGGTGTCGCCGCGGTAGGTCTCGGGGGCGTGCATGCCGAGCTTGAGGGTGTCCGCCTCCAGCTCCAGGTCGGCCGCGAACGGCGACACGGACCACCACATCATGTTCAGCTCGCGCGCGCGGTCGCGGACGTCGGCGATGGACCACAGGGAGGCCGCGCCGACGTCGATCGGGGCCTCGCCGCCGCCGGCGGTGGCCGCCCAGGACGCCTGGAGGAACTCCTGGCTGGTGGCGACGAGGTCGGCGGCGCGGGTGCGGACCCGCTCCGGGTCGCAGACGACGGCCATGGCGCCCTTGGGCAGGACGTCGAGCAGCAGCTCCATGTCGTCCACCAGGACCGGGGCCAGGGACTCCATGCCCTCGACCGCGATGCCCTCGGCGATCTTGTTCAGGAGTTCACCGAGCTCCGGGTGTTCCTCGGCGAGGGCACGCGCGCGTGCGCGGACGTCGTCGGTGAGCAGCAGCTCGCGGCACGGGGGCGCCCACAGGCCGTGCTCGGCGACTTCGAGGGAGCGCTGGTCGGCGACCTTGAAGTAGCGGATCTCCTCGACGTCGTCGCCCCAGAACTCGATGCGCAGGGGGTGTTCCTCGGTGGGCGGGAAGACGTCCAGGATGCCGCCGCGCACGGCGAACTCGCCGCGCTTCTCGACCAGCTCCACGCGCGCGTACGCGGCGGCGGCGAGGGCTTCGACGACGCCGTTCAGGTCGGCGCTCCGGCCGGTCCTCAGGGCCACCGGTTCCAGGTCGCCGAGGCCCTTGACCTGCGGCTGGAGCACGGAGCGCACGGGGGCCACGACGACGGAGACCGGGCCGGTCTCGGGGTCGTCGGGGCTGGGGTGGGCGAGGCGGCGCAGGACGGCGAGGCGGCGGCCGACGGTGTCGCTGCGGGGGCTGAGCCGCTCGTGCGGGAGGGTCTCCCAGGAGGGGTACTCCACGACGCCCTGTTCGGGCAGCAGGGAGCGCAGGGCGGCGGCGAGGTCCTCGGCCTCCCGGCCGGTCGCGGTGACCGCCAGCACCGGGCGGCCGGCCTCACGGGCCAGGGCGGCGATGGCGAAGGGGCGGGCGGCCGGGGGGCCGACCAGGTCGACGTGCGGGCGGTTGCCGTCCGCCGCCGCCCTGATCGCTTCCGCGAGGGCGGGGTCCTTGACTACGGCGTCGAGCAGACCGTGCAGGCTCATGGAGGGGCTTTCCGTCCAGGGGGTCGGCAACACGAAGGGCCCGACTCGTGTGACGGGCCGGGGCTGTCCAGCGTACGACGGCGCGGGCGGCGGTGCGGGGGGCTGTGGACAACCCCGGGCGGCCGGACAGCGCGAACCCGGTGCGGGAAGTCCCTCAGGACTCCCCGCACCGGGTCCACCCGCCGCACCCCCCGTGTGCGGCGGCCGTCGGCCCAGCCCGCGCGGCCGGCCCGCTAGTCGGTCGCGATGGCGTTCAGGACGTTCATGCGGCCCGCGCGGAACGCCGGGATCAGCGCGGCGAACAGGCCCACGAAGGCCGAGCCGATGAAGACGCCGGTGATCGTCGGCCAGGGGATCTCCAGGACCTTCAGGCCCTCCAGGGCGAGGAGCTTCTGGGCGGTCGCGCCCCAGCCCATGCCGAGCCCCAGGCCGAGCAGGGCACCGAAGACGGCGATCACCACGGACTCCAGGCGGATCATGCGGCGCAGTTGGCGGCGGGAGAGGCCGATGGCCCGCATGAGGCCGATCTCCCGGGTCCGCTCGACCACCGACAGGGCCAGGGTGTTCACCACGCCGAGGACCGCGACGATGATCGCGAGCGCCAGCAGGCCGTAGATCATGTTCAGCAGCTGGCCGATCTGGTCCTTCAGCGCCTTCTTGAAGTCGGTCTGGTCGCGCACGGTCAGCGCCGGGTCGTCGCGCAGGGCCGACTTCAGCGCCTTGTAGGCGGCGGCTTCCTGCCCGTCCTTGGCGGTGGCGAACATCAGCTGGTCGAGGGGCATGCGGTCGGCCGGGACGTACTTGGCGACAGTGGCGATGGAGGCGTACATCGCGCCCTTGTCGACGACGACCTCGTCGCTGGTGATCGCGCGGACGGTCAGCTTCGCCGTGCGGCCGTCCTCGAAGTGGACGGCGACCGTGGAGCCGAGCTTGATGCCGTGGTCCTTGGCGAAGCCCTCGAAGACGGACATCGAGTCGGGCTCGTAGGCGTCGGCGAGGTCACCGGCGACGGTCTTGGTGCGCAGGTCCTGCACATAGGTCGCGTCGGCCGCGTTGATGGTCTCCTTCTCGGTGACCCGGCCGTCCGGCGTGGTCAGGGACGCGTCCAGGAGCTTGTACTCGGTGACCCGCTCCAGGCCGGGCGTGGCCTTGATCTTCTCCACCATCTGCGGCTTGATCAGGTTGTACTCCTGCTCGCCCTGGATGATGAAGTCCGTGCCCACAGTCTTGTCGAGCTGGTCGGTGGCCGAGGCCACCATGGAGGAACCGACCACCGACAGGCAGGCCACCAGGGCGAGGCCGATCATCAGGGCGGCGCCGGTGGCGCCGGTGCGGCGCGGGTTGCGCAGCGCGTTGCGCTCGGCCATGCGGCCGACGGGCCCGAAGACGCGCAGGATGACCGCGCCGAGGACGCGGACCAGTCCGGCGGCGAGCAGCGGGCCGATGACGACGAAGCCGATGAGCGTGGCCACCACGCCCAGGCCCAGCCAGCCCGAGCCGGTCTTGGCCTGGTCGGCGGTGGCGGCGACGTACAGGCACCAGCCGCCGGCGGCGGTCAGGAGCAGGCCGGTCACGGCCCGGACGGCGCCGGCCTTGGCGTCGGCCGGGGCGCCCGCGTCGCGCAGGGCGGCCATCGGGGAGACCTTGCCGGCGCGCCGCGCGGGCAGGTAGGCGGCGAGGACGGTGACGACCACGCCGAGGAGCAGGCCGATCGCGGGGGTGGTCCAGGCGACGGTCAGGTCGTCGGTGGACAGGTTCATGCCGATCTGGCCCATGAGCTGCATCAGGCCGATCGCGATGCCGACGCCCGCGCCGACGCCGAGCACCGAGCCGAGGACGCCGAGCAGCAGCGCCTCGACCAGCACGGACCGGTTGACCTGCTTGCGGGAGGAGCCGATGGCGCGCAGCAGGCCGATCTCGCGGGTGCGCTGGGCGACCAGCATGGAGAAGGTGTTGATGATCAGGAAGATGCCGACGAGGAAGGCGATCCCGGCGAAGCCGAGCATCGCGTACTTCATGACGTTCAGGAAGCTCTGGACATCCTTTTGGTTGGCGTCGGCGACCTCCTTGGCGGTCTGCACCTTGTAGTCGCGGCCGAGGACGGCGGTGACGTTCTTCTTCAGCTGCGCGTCGGTCACGCCCTCGGCGGCCATGACGTTGACGTCGGTGTAGACGCCGGTCCGGCCGACGAGGGTCCGCTGGGCGGTCCTGGTGTCCAGGTAGAAGATCGCGGCGCCGGGGTTGGTGACCTTGAAGGCGGCGATGCCGGACACGCGCGCGTGGTGCGTGCCGACGGCCGTGATCACGCCGATCTCGTCGCCGAGCTTCAGGTCGTGCTTGTCGGCGGTGTCGGCGTCGACCATCACCTGGTCCGGGCCCTTGGGCGCCGTACCGGAGGTGATCTCCATGGTGCGGGCGTCGTTGCCGTTCCAGCTTCCGACGATGGTGGGCGCGCCGCTGGTGGGCGACAGCTTGTCCTTGTCGGCGTCGATGACGGTGACCGAGGTGGAGAACACCGTGCCCTCGGCCGACCTGACGCCCTTGGCCTCGCGGACCTTCCCGACCACGGAGGCGGGCAGCACGGGCGGCTTGCCGGTGCGGGAGGTGGTCTCCCCGGTGTCGGAGGAGCCCTCGGCGCTGACCTGGACGTCCGAGGACGTGGCCTGGAAGAGCTTGTCGAAGGTGGTGTTCATCGTGTCGGTGAACACCAGCGTGCCGCACACGAACGCCACCGACAGCAGGACCGCGATCGCCGACAGCGCCATGCGGCCCTTGTGCGCGAGGAAGTTGCGCATCGAGGTCTTCAGCACGGTCATGACGTGCGCCCCCGGGCGTCGAAGTCCTTCATGCGGTCCAGGACCTGGTCGGCCGTCGGCTGGTACATCTCGTCGACGATCCGGCCGTCGGCGAGGTAGAGCACGCGGTCGGCGTAGGAGGCGGCCACGGGGTCGTGGGTGACCATGACGATGGTCTGGCCGAGTTCGTCCACCGAGCGGCGCAGGAAGCCCAGGACCTCGGCTCCGGCGCGCGAGTCGAGGTTCCCGGTCGGCTCGTCCCCGAAGATGATCTCCGGGCGGGCGGCGAGCGCGCGGGCCACGGCGACGCGCTGCTGCTGGCCGCCGGAGAGCTGGGTGGGGCGGTGCTTGAGGCGCCCGGCGAGCCCGACGGTCTCCACCACGCGGTCCAGCCAGGCCCGGTCGGGCTTGCGGCCGGCGATGTCCATGGGCAGCGTGATGTTCTCGATCGCGTTCAGCGTCGGCAGCAGGTTGAACGCCTGGAAGATGAAGCCGATCCGGTCCCGGCGCAGCTGGGTGAGCTTCTTGTCCTTCAGGCCGGTGATCTCGGTCTCGTCCAGGTGGATCCGACCGCTCGTCACCGTGTCCAGGCCGGCGAGGCAGTGCATCAGGGTGGACTTGCCGGACCCGGAGGGGCCCATGATCGCGGTGAACTGGCCGCGGGCGATGTCCACGTCGACGTGGTCCAGGGCGACGACACGGGTCTCCCCGGACCCGTACGCCTTCACGACCTGCCGCGCCCGCGCGGCAACGGCCGTAGTCCCTCCAGTGCCCCCGTGCCTGGGAATGGTCACAGCCGATGTCACGGTATGTCTCCTATGTCGGTTGACAGGTCGTGGTCGACGCCCCGTGCTCCGGGCGTCGTCCTGGGTCACGTCGATGAGTCTCGCGGCCGGCGGGGGTGTCGCGCGCTGGTGCGGAGCCCCGTCCTGCCCGGGGGAAATCCCCACCCCCGCCGGTGCGGTCCGCCGCCCCCCAGCGGCGTAAAGCCAGGTTAAGGAGCACCGGTGGCCCCTCTCGTCCTCCGCCGGGACGAACCCTCCCCGAGCCGTAGTACGGAGGAACCCCTAGGGGTGCTCCACCGCCGGGTGGAGCCGTTCTCGGGGTCCCCTCCACCCTTCGGTGCGGAAACCCTCCACCCTTCCGCCGCGTCAGGGTCAAGCCCCGCCCGCCGTGGGAAGCTGTCGTCGCGGTGATACGTGCAGGGGGCACGGGGTAGCGTCCGGCAGGGGCCACGGGAGGGGTGTGCGGTGGGGAGTACGACACCGGCGGTACGCGGCGGAGCCGGACGGCGGCAGGACACCCGGCGGCGGGGCGCGGTGGTCGCCGCGCTCATGCTGGCGATGGCACTGGCCGCGCTCGACTCCACCGTCGTCTCCACGGCCGTACCGCAGATCGTCGGCGACCTCGGCGGGTTCTCCGTCTTCTCGTGGCTGTTCTCCGGCTACCTGCTCGCCGTCACCGTCACGCTCCCCGTGTACGGCAAGCTGTCCGACACCTTCGGCCGCAAGCCGGTGCTCGTGGTGGGCGCGGCCGTGTTCCTGCTCGGCTCGCTGCTGTGCGCGGTCGCCTGGAACATGGGGGCGCTGATCGCGTTCCGGATCGTGCAGGGTCTGGGCGGCGGGGCATTGCAGGGCACGGTGCAGACACTGGCCGCCGATCTGTACCCGCTGGCGGAGCGCCCGAAGATCCAGTCCAAGCTCTCCACGGTGTGGGCGGTCTCCGCGGTGGCCGGTCCCGGGCTCGGCGGAGTGCTCGCCACCTACGCCGACTGGCGCTGGATCTTCCTGGTCAACCTGCCGATCGGCGCCGCCGCCCTGTGGCTGATCGTGCGTCACCTGCACGAGCCGGAGCGGGAGGAGGCCCGCCACGCGCGCGTGGACTGGGCCGGCGCGCTCGCGGTGTTCGCGTGCGGCGGGGTGCTGCTGACCGCGCTGGTGCAGGGCGGGGTGGCGTGGCCGTGGCTGTCGGCGCCGTCGCTGGCCCTGTTCGGCACCGGTCTGGCGCTGGTCGCCGTGGTGGTGCGGGTGGAGTGGCGGGCCGCGGCGCCCATCATCCCCGGCTGGGTGTGGCGGCGCCGGACGATCGCGGCCGTCAACCTGGCCCTGGGCGCGCTGGGACTGCTCATGGTGGCGCCGAGCGTGTTCCTGCCGACGTACGCGCAGTCGGTGCTCGGGCTCGCGCCGGTGGCCGCCGGGTTCGTGCTGTCGGTGTGGACGCTGAGCTGGCCGGTGTCCGCCGCGCTCAGCCAGCACGTCTACCGGCGGATCGGCTTCCGGGACACCGCGCTGCTCGGCATCGGCCTGGCGACGCTGATCCTGTTCGCGTTCCCCTTCCTGCCGTACCCCGGGTCGTGGTGGCAGCCGACGCTGCTGATGCTGCTGCTGGGCGGGGCGCTGGGACTGTTCCAGCTACCGCTGATCGTCGGGGTGCAGTCGACCGTGGGCTGGTCGGAGCGGGGCACCACGACCGCGTCGGTCCTGTTCTGCCGGCAGACCGGCCAGACCCTGGGCGCCTCCCTGTTCGGCGCCGTCGCCAACGGCGTGCTGGCCGCCCGGCTCGACGGGGCGGGCGACCTGGACTCCGTCACCCGCGCGCTGGACGACGGCACGGCCCCCGAGGCGACCCGGCGGGCCATCGCCGGCGCGGTCCACGCGGTCTACCTCGGCGCGGCGGGCGCGGCGGCCCTGGCCTTCGTGGTGCTGCTGGTGGTGGCGCCCCGGCGGTTCCCGGTGCTCCAGGACTGAACCCGCGCGGGTCGACGCGGGTTCGCGCGCGCCGGACCGGACGGCTACTCCAGGACCACCCTGCCGGTCAGCGAGACGAGGGTTTCGCGCACCGAGTCCATGTGCGCCTGCATCTCGTCCCACAGCTCGCCGTGCTCGCGCAGCACCCGTTCCGTCTCCCCGGCGATGCGCTCCTCCTGCGCGCGCGCCTCGGCGATGATCTCCGCGGCACGCGCGCTCGCCTCCTCCGGGGAACGGCGCTCGTACTCCTCGGCCTCCGCGAGGGCACGCTCGCCCTCGGCCAGCGCGGCCTCGGCCCGGCTCGCCCGTTCGGCGTGCCCGGCGTCCAGCTCCGCCATCCGCTCGGCCTCCTCCCACTCGGCCCGGGCCCAGCGCGCCGCGTGCTCCCGGGACTGCTCGGCGAGCATGCCGTCGGTGCGCCTGCGCGCCTCGCGCAACTCCGCGAGCGCCTCCATGCGCCCCGACTTCACCGCGCGCCGGGCGCCCACCCGGATGCCCTCGGCCTCGGCCTGCACGGCGATGAGCCACTGACGGGCGCGTTCGTCGGCCTCCGCGCGGACCGCGTCCGCCGCCTCCCGCGCCTCCTGGAGTACGCGCCCGGCGTCCGCCTCGGCCCGCGCGACCTCCTCCGCGGCCTCCCGCCGGGTGCGTTCCAGCAGGTCCGCCGCCTCGTCGAGCACGAACTGGTACAACTGCCGGGCACCTTCCCCGAGCGTCTCGTACGTCTGCGGCGGGAGCTCGGCGACGATCTCGCGCAACAGCGCGGCCTCCGCCCCCATCTCCTTGGCGAGCACGGTCAGCCGGGCGGCACGCTCCCAGGCGGCGTCCCGCTCCTCGGACAGCGCCTCCAGGTACGCCTCGACCTGGTCGGGACGGTAGCCACGCCCCCGGACGGTCATGAAGCCGTGCGGGGGCATCGATGCGCTGCTCACCCTGGGGACCCCTCTCCACCGGACCTGCACGACAGGATGATTTCGTGCATATCTTTATGGATCGGGAGTAAGGGTTCATAACGCGACACTCCGCAGACATGTCACGCCACGGCTCCGAACGGCCCCCTCACGCCCCACTCGCCGGGCCCCGCACGTGCAACGCGCGGGCCCTCTCACCGAGAACGCGTCGGGCCCCGCACGCGCGCGTGCGGGGCCCGAATGCTCACACCCGGCGGCCGGGCGGCGACCGCGCTACAACAGCCCGTCC
Organism: Streptomyces olivaceoviridis; assembly: GCF_014650115.1. Lineage (GTDB taxonomy): Bacteria > Actinomycetota > Actinomycetes > Streptomycetales > Streptomycetaceae > Streptomyces > Streptomyces olivaceoviridis. Next base: position 123,483 of record NZ_BMUI01000003.1, read on the forward strand.
CACATCTGCTCCAGCAGCACCGACCACCAGCTCTCCGGCGAACCGAGCGCCGCCGGGTCGAGGGCGGCCAGCTGCGCCTGGAAGTCGACGGTCCAGCGGCCCGCCTGCTCCTGGTTCAGCCCGTACCTGAGGCGCCACATCCGGCCCAGCAACGCCAGACACCGGGTGAACTCCGGCAGCCCCGTGTTCACGAACTGCGGCGGCACCGGCGCACCGCCCGGCCCCGCCTCCACCGGCACGGCCACGATGTTCGCCGTCCCGTACTGCACACAGATCGCCTTGCCGAAGTCGGTCCCCATGACGAGGTACGACCCCGCGTCCGCCGCCGGCCGCACCCCGCGCTCCGCCGCCAGCTCCGCCAGCGTCGGCACCGGGCGGCCCGGCTGCGCCTGCGCCCAGAAGAACGGGCCCATGTCCAGCGGCAGCCCCGCCACGACCAGGGTGTGCGCCACGATCGGCGGCACCCCCTGCCGGGACACCGCCTGCTGCTCGAACCGGAAGATCCCCGGCCCGAACGCCCCGGCCAGCTCCTGCGCGATCCCCTCCGGGGGCACCGGCGGCGCGACCTGCACCGGCTGCAGCGGCGCCCGCACCGGCGCGGGCCGTGCGGGACCGTCCGCCACCTGGTGCAACTCGCCCTGATGCGCCAGCAACTGCCGCATGCCCTGCTGCCGGCTCGCGTGGTCCGTGCCGTACGGCGCGATGCTCGCGATCCTCGCCTGCGGCCACTGCTCCCGGATCATCCGCGCGCAGTACGCCCCCGGCAGCTCGCACGACTCCAGCTCCGTGTGCAGCTCCAGCACCTGGTCCGGCGGCACGTTCATGGCCCGCAGCTCGTGGAAGATCTGCCACTCCGGGTGCGGCGTCCCCGGCGCCGAACGCCGGATCAACTGCTGCTCGGACCCGTCCTGCGCGCGGTACCGCAGCACGGCCTGGTAACCGGGCCCGACCGTCGGCTGCCCCTGCTGCGGATACCCGTACGCCGCCCCCTGCCCGGACAAGGGCCCACCCGGAGGCATGGGGGGCTGGACACCGGGAGCGCTGGGGGGCATACCGGGGGCGCCGGGAGGCGTAGGGGGCTGGACGCCGGGAGCGCCCGGAGGCATGCCGGGGCCCGGCGGCATGGGCGGCTGACCGCCCGGAGCGCCGGGAGGCATGGCGGAGGCGCCCGGTGCCGGGGGCACACCCGGGGCGCCGGGCGGGGTGGGCATGCCCGGGGCGCCCGGCATACCGGGGGCGGGCGGCGGGGGTGCGCCAGGCCCGGCCACCGGCGGAGCGGCCAGGACGGTTGCCGCGTGGTGCACGGCACCCTGAGCGGAGGGAGCTCCGGGGGTTCCCGGAGCGCTCGGAGGCTGCGGGGCGCCAGGGGTTCCCGGAGCGCTCGGAGGCTGCGGGGCGCCGGGGGCGGCCGGACGGCCGGAGGCAGCCGGGGGCTGGGGCACGCCGGGAGTCCCTGGGGCGCCGGGGGCCCCAGGGGCACCGGACGGGTTCGGCATGCCCGGCGCGCCCGATGCGCCCGGATGCTGCGGTGCCGGCCCGCCCAGCCGGCTCGGGTCGGCCAGGACCGTGGCCGCGTGGTGCACACCACCCGGCGCCTGCGCCCCGTCCGCGTTCCCCTGACCGACCTGCGCCTCCGGGCCCTCCGGCCCGAGCGACGACACGAGCCGCGTCGGCACGTACCCGCCCGCGGGCGGGGGCGGCGTGGCCGCGCTCCCCGGCGTACCCGGCGGCGGAGGCGGCGCGCCTGCCCCACCGCGCCCCTTCTTCGGTGGCGCCGCCTTGCTCGTCGCGGCGTCCGCGATCTCCCCCGCGTTCGGCGCCAGCCGACGCGCGGGCTCACCCGGGGCCACCGGAGGCGGCGGCGCCTGCGGATAGCCGTACGCCGGAGCGCCCGGCGCACCGGCGGGCGCGGGGGGCGGAGGCGGAGTGCCCTGCGCCGGCGGATAGGGCGGTACGCCCGCCGGGGGCGTACCCGGGGCCGGCGGAACGTGCGGATGACCGTACGCCGGCGTGCCCGGCGGCGGTGGGGGCATGCTGCCCTGTCCGACGCCCGGCGCACCCGGCGGGACAGGCGCCCCCGGTGCGCCACCCTGCGCACCCGGCAGATCGAGCGCCGGCGCGACCGCCGTCGGCGGCAACTGGCTGCCGCCCGACATCAGCGCGGTCGGCGCGTCCGGCGCGACCGCGGGCGGACGCGGCGCCTCGTCCGCGTCGCCCAACGGCGGAGCGAACACCGTCGCGGGCAGCGGCACGGAACGGTCGTCCTCACCCGGCCCGGCGTTCGTGTCGGTACCGGCCCACGGCGTGGCCCCCGCGGGCACATCCGCTCCCACGGGCACCCCGGCCCGCGTCCCGGCCACTCCGGGGCCGCCGGAGGAGGCCGCACCCGACGCCGTACCACCGGCCGTACCCCCGGCAGGGGCCAGGCCACCGGCCGTACCCCCGGCAGGGGCCAGGCCACCGGCCGTACCCCCGGCAGGAGTCATGCCACCGGCCGGAGCCGAACTCCGGTCGGCGGGCGCCTCCGCGGCCGAGCCCGGCGAACCCGCCCCCTCCGTCCGCCGCTCCCCCAGCCCCAGCTTGTCCGCCGCCTCCTGCAACCACTCCGGAGGAGTCAGCAGGAACGACGTCTGGTTCAGGTCCAACCGCGCGGGGGCAGGCGCCGGCACCGCGTCCCGCGGCTCGTCGGCGCGGCCGTACTCCTCCTCGTACCGGCGGATCACCTCACCCACCGGCAGCGCGGGCCACAGCGTCGCCTCCCCGCTGTCCCGGGCGATGACCAGCCGCTGGCCGCCCGCGTCCGAACGCGGACCCTCCGCCCGGTCCTCGCCCCACACCACGAACCCCAGCTCGAACTCCCGCACCCGCACCTCACGGTGCTGGTACGCGGGCACGTCGCCGTTGATCCACTCCTCGGCGCGCTCCTGCGCCTGCGCGTACGTCACCATCGCTCGCAGCTCACTCCCCCACCGGGCCGGAAGACGCCGAGCCGGAAGACACCGGGACGACACGGGCGAAACCGCCGTCCACCATCAGATGGGCCACCGTCTCCAACTCCGGCGGGCTGCCGGCCAGCCGGGACAGGAACGCGTCGAAATCGTCGCCGCACGGCAGCAGCAGACGCTCCACCCGCTCCCCCGGCGACCACGACGGATCGACGTCCCGCACATCGTCGTACGCGCAGAACCACACCGAACCGACCCGCTCGCCCCTCACCTTCACCGCGAGCAGCCCGCCCTGCACGAAGGTCACACCCAGGTAGTCCTTCGTCAGATGGTCGCGCAGGCACTTGTTCACGTACACCAGGTCATTGACCGCCGCCTCGTCCCGCACCGTGAAGAACGGCTGGTCCAGCAGCAGCCCCAACTCGGCGTCCAGCGCCGTGCCGACCGGCGCGCACCCGCCCGCCGCCTTCAGGAACGAGCGATAGGCGCCCGGCAGCCGGTAACCGAGGTCCTCCTCGACGCCCTGCACCTGCGCCTCCGTCACCGCCACACCCGACTTCGGCAGCCCGAAATGCGCCGGCCGCGACTCCTGCAACGGCCGCGTACCGCGCTTGCCGTGGTCCACCGCCGCCGTCGCCACCCCACCGTGATGCCGCAGCAGCGCCTTCACCTCGACCGGCACCAGCTCCAACCGCCGCGTACCCGCCACGTGATGCCACGTCCAGCCGTGCGGCGTCGCCACATCCGGCACCGTGTCCCACAGCTCGTGCCGCGCCGCCGCCAGCGCCGCGTTCGCCGACACGTAGTCCGTCAGCCGCAGTTCGTCGACCCCGAAACCCTCCGGCGGCTCGGCGATCTCCACCGCCACGCGCGCGTACGGCGAGAAATCCGGGTAACCCCGCTCATCGACGCGTACCCCTCTCGGGTGACGTGCCGCCCGGACCGGATCCGGGAAGTGCACGACCTGCCCGGCGTAGGCCGCGTTCGGCGGCGCGGCTTGTCCACCGGCCTGGCCGCTGGGCGGCGCACCCAGCCCGAGCCGACCTGTCGTCATGGCGGTTGCCCCCTGCGGCGTTCTCTCTGGCCTGAACGGCGGTGTCGATCGCGGATGGCGACAGCCTATGCGGTACGCCACCCCCGGTCACCGGCCCACCGCATCCCCGCCCCGGCACCCGTCGGCCCCCACCGGCACCCCCCGCCCCGCACCATCGTGACCAGCCGTCACCCCACCGTCACAACCCGCCCGGACACGGGCGTGTCGCACCGCCCCAGCTTTCCCACCAGCCACGGCATTTGGCACCCTGTGTCCTTCGGGGGGATGCCCGGGGAGGGAAGAACGACCATGAATGCTCTGCGGACCGGAGGTACCGACGTGCGGGCCGGCGACCCTCGCATCGACTGGAGCAGCACCGACACACCCCCCGTCCCCACCCTCCGGCACCGCCGCGACGGCATCCTGCCCACCGTCGCCGCCGCCCTCTCCGTCCGCGGCGCCACCCTCACCGGCACCGCCGCCCGCAGCGACCAGCCCCCGGCCCTGCACCCCCTCGTCCAGGACTTCCTCGACACCCTCACCAGCGACCAGCGCGACCGCTTCACCGGCCGCTGCGCCGAGACCATCCTCATCTCCCGGCACATCGCCGCCGCCGACGCCGCCCGCAGCAAACGCGCCGCCCGCAGACCCATGACCAACGGCGAAGCCCGCAAGGCCCTCAAACACGCCAAACTCACCGCCCGCCGCATACGCGAGGACGGCGACCCCCTCCACGGCAGCTTCGCCGCCCCCTGCCGCGCCTGCACCGCCCTCAGCGCCCACTTCGGCGTCCGCGTCGTCGACTCCACCGCGACCGGCGACTGACCCCCGGCACGCACCGGCCACCACCGGCCACCACCGGAACCACCAGCACGCACGACGATCGAAGGGCAGATGCACCCCGACCGCACCTCCACCACCCGCTTCCCCGTACCCGTCGACGCCGCCCTGCGCGCCGCCGGCTGGCAACCCGGACGCTGGGACATAAAGCAGGCCGAGATCTGGGCCGACGCCCTGCGCGAACACACCTCACCCGCCGGACACCGGCACACCGTGTTCCCCGCCGCCGTCGAAGCCTGGGCCGAGTTCGGCGGCCTGCGCATCACCCCCGCAGGCCCCGGCCGCCAGATCGCCCCCGCCGGCCTCCACGTCGACCCCCTCCACGGCCTCCACCACGCCCGCACCCTCGGCGACCTCGGCCGCGCCCTCGGCACCGAACTCAGCCCCCTCGGCGAGGAGACCGACAACGCCGCCCTCGTCGCCATCGACGCCGAAGGCCGCGTCTACACCATCGACCACACCGGCGACTGGTACCTCGGCCCCGACATCGACCACGCCCTGGCCACCCTCATCACCGGCATCCAACCGATCCGCCTCACAGCCGGCTGACCCCACGGCACACGCCACGGCCGGCCCACACCCCGGCACACGTCACCCCGCCGGTTGACACCCGGTACACGCCACCGCCGCGCGACCGCCCCGGTACGCCTCACCGTCGGCCCCCACCCCGATACGCCGCAGCACCGGGCCGACCGCCCGCCGGCACCGGCGCCCGGCGACCCTCCCCCCGCATGCCCCCACCAGGACGAGGCCGCCCGCCCCTACGCCGGAATCACCGCCGACACCCGGAAACCCCCCGCGTCCGTCGGACCCGACACGAACACCCCGCCCAGCGCCACGACCCGCTCCCGCATCCCCACCAGGCCGTTCCCACCCGACGGCAGCCCCGCCGCCGACGCCGACGCCGGCTCCGGCGGCGGCCCGTTCTCCACCTGCATCGCGATCTCCGACACCCGGTGCGCCAACCGCACACGCGTCTTCGCACCCGCCGCGTGCTTGTGGACGTTCGTCAACGCCTCCTGCACCACCCGGTACGCCGTCTGCTCGACCTCCGCCGCATACGGCCGCACCTCCCCCTCGACCGACAGATCCACCACCATCCCCGCCGCGGCCGACTGCCCGATCAACTCGTCCAGCTCCGACAGACACGGCCCCTCCACCGCCCCCTCCGCCTCGGCCACCCGGGAAGCCGCCGCGGCAGCCGCCTCCCCCACCACCGCCAACGGCGCCGACGCCGCACGCCGGCCCGCGCCCTCCCCCGCCCGCAGCACCCCCAGCATCTCCCGCAACTCGGTCAACGCCTGCCGCCCCATGTCCCCGACCAGCGCGGCGTTCCGCACCGCCTTCTCCGGATCCTTCCGGGCCACCGCCTGCAACGCCGCCGCGTGCACCACCATCAGACTCACCCGGTGCGCGACCACGTCATGCATCTCCCGGGCGATCCGCGTCCGCTCCTCGTTGCGCGCCCACTCGGCCCGCTCCTCCGCCCGCTCCGCGAGCAACTGGAGCTCCCGCTCCAGACTGTCCGCCCGCTCCCGCAAGCTCTCCATCAACCGCCGCCGCGCCCCCACGTACAGCCCCAGCAACACCGGCGGAGCCGTCAGCCCCAACGCCGTCGTCACCGCCGCGAACGGCACGAACCAGTCACCCAGCGTCAGGTCCCCGCGCGACGTGCCCTGCCGCACCCGCACGAACGTCACCACCGCCGTCCCCAGCAGCGACATCCCCGTCAACGCCCCGATGATCCGCCGCGGCAGCTCACACGCGGCCAGCGTGTACAGACCGACCACGCCCATCAGGAAACCCATCTGGGCCGGCGTGATCGCGATCGCCACCAGCACCACCGCGATCGGCCACTTCCGGCGCACCAGCAGCACCGAACCGGCGATCAGACCGAACACGATCCCCACGGACACCGGGATCCCCGCGTCCCGCGCGAACGGAATCCCCTCCGCCGCGCACTCCAGAGCGGACACCAGCGCGAGGCCCCCGTCGAACACCGCACTGCGCCGCCTCACCCACCACCAAGGGCCGGTCAGCGCCCTCTCGTGGTCTTCCCCCGTCGTGGTCATGGCTCCAGCCTACGGGCGTCGGCTGCGGCATTTCCGGTGACTTTCGCCTACCTCCACACGCCACCCTTGGTAACCGAACGACCCCGAAACCACCCGCTATCCCTCGAACTGGTGAACCTCGACCGTTCGACCCTGGAATCCAACATTCCGTCCAGACGGTATGCGTATGGCACATTCACCAGGCAAATACGCCGACTTCGAGACCCTGCGAGAGCAGGCGATCACCCTCCGCCGCGCCGGCCTGAGCCTCCGCCGGATCCGGGACGAGCTGAAGATCTACAACAACGACATCCTCAACCAACTGGTGAACGGCGAACCGCCGCCGGAGTGGACGAAGCGCCCGAGGGCGAAGGACGACCTGCGAGCGCGGACGCGGGAACTACGGCTCCAGGGCTGGACGTACGACCGGATCGAAGCGGAACTGGGCTGCTCGCGCAGCTCCGTGTCGCTGTGGGTGCGGGATCTGCCGAGGCCGGAGCGCCGACGAACCCCCCAGGAGGCAGCGGCCATCGCCCGCAAGGGCTGGGAGGAGAAGCTGCGCATCCGGGACGAGGAGCGGCGACGGACGAAGGAAGAGGCCAAGCGGTCGATCGGCGAGCTGTCGACGCGCGAGCTGTTCCTGGTGGGCGTGGGCCTGTACTGGGCCGAGGGCGGCAAGGACAAGCCGTACGACCGCCGGGAGAACGTCGTCTTCGTGAACAGCGACCCCGGAATGATCAGGGTCTTCCTGGCGTGGCTCGACCTGCTCCAAGTGGAGCGGGAGCGCCTGCGGTTCACCGTGATGATCCATGAGCATGCCGACGTGGGCGGAGCCGAGCGCTACTGGGCCGACCTGGTCGGCGCCGACCCCTCCATGTTCAACAAGACGGCGCTCAAGAAGCACAACCCGAAGACGGTGCGCAAGAACGCCGGTGACGGTTACCGCGGCTGCCTCGTGATCAAAGTCCTGAAGGGCGCCGACTTGTACCGTCGCATCGAAGGCTCCTGGTACGGCATAGTGGAGGCCGTGCACGAAGCCGATCAATTGAATCGGACATAACGCACCAACCATCCCGGATCGTCTAAGGGCAGGACAAACGGTTTTGGTCCGTTGAATGAGGGTTCGAATCCTTCTCCGGGAGCTCACAGCACACAAACCCTAGGTTCGGGCCCTGACCGGTAACACCACCGTCAGGGCCCGCACTCATGTCCCCCTCAACCCGCCCCGGTATCCTGCGGCTGTCACCCCCACCCATCCACAGCCGAAGGGCAACCCCGTGAGCGCCATTCGCCCGGCCGCCGTCGTCGTTCTCGCAGCGGGTGAGGGCACCCGTATGAAGTCGGCCACACCGAAGGTCCTGCACGACATCTGCGGCCGTTCCCTGGTCGGACATGTGCTGGCCGCCGCCCGTGAGCTGGACCCGCAGGACCTCGTCGTCGTCGTGGGCCACGCCCGTGAGCAGGTCGGCGCGCACCTCGCCGAGATCGACCCGGCCACCAGGACCGCCGTGCAGGCGGAGCAGAACGGCACCGGGCACGCCGTGCGGATGGGGCTGGAGGAGCTGGGCGGGTCCGTCGACGGGACCGTCGTGGTCGTGTGCGGGGACACCCCGCTGCTGACCGCCGACACGCTCCGGCGGCTCACCGGGACGCACGAGGCCGACGGCAACGCCGTGACCGTGCTGACGGCCGAGGTCCCGGACGCGACCGGTTACGGGCGGATCGTGCGGGACGGGGCGACGGGTGCCGTCACCGCGATCGTGGAGCACAAGGACGCGTCCGAGGTGCAGCGGGAGATCCGGGAGATCAACAGCGGTGTGTTCGCGTTCGACGGGCAGCTGCTGGCGGACGCGCTGAAGAAGGTGCGGACGGACAACAGCCAGGGTGAGGAGTACCTCACGGACGTGCTGGGGATCCTGCGGGAGGCCGGGCACCGGGTGGGGGCTTCCGTGGCGGCCGACCACCGTGAGATCGCCGGGATCAACAACCGGGTGCAGCTCGCCGAGGCGCGGCGGATCCTGAACGACCGGCTGCTGGAGCGGGCGATGCTGGAGGGGGTGACGATCATCGACCCGGCGACCACGTGGGTGGATGTGACCGTCACCTTCGAGCGGGACGCGGTGGTGCATCCGGGGACGCAGCTGACGGGGTCGACGCGTCTGGGTGAGGGTGCCGAGGTGGGGCCCAACAGCCGGCTGAAGGACACCGAGGTGGGCGCGGGGGCCCGGGTGGACAACACGGTGTCCGACGGGGCGGTCGTGGGGCCGCGGGCGTCCGTGGGGCCGTACGCGTATCTGCGGCCGGGGACCCGGCTGGGTGCGAAGGGCAAGATCGGGACGTACGTCGAGACGAAGAACGCGTCGATCGGGGAGGGCACCAAGGTGCCGCACCTGTCGTATGTCGGGGACGCGAGGATCGGTGACTACACGAACATCGGCGCGGCGAGTGTGTTCGTGAACTACGACGGTCAGGACAAGCACCACACGACGGTGGGGTCGCATTGCCGGACCGGTGCGGACAACATGTTTGTGGCTCCTGTCACGGTCGGGGACGGTGCCTACACCGCCGCCGGATCGGTGATCACGAAGGATGTGCCGCCCGGTTCGCTGGCCGTGGCCCGTGGTCAGCAGCGGAATATCGAGGGTTGGGTGGCCCGGAAGCGTCCGGGGAGCGCGGCGGCGAAGGCGGCCGAGGCGTCGTCCCGGCAGGGTGAGAACGAGGACTGACCGGAAACGCGTGCGCCAAACACGGCGTACCGTGATAAGTGCACATCCGCACGTGTGCACCCGCACCCTTACCAGCTGATTCGGCCTCTCACGCCCAGCCGAGAGGTCGCCGAGCAGCCGGCTGGCTGAGACAACCTCTGAGGAGACTGTGCTGTGACCGGGATCAAGACGACCGGCGAGAAGAAGATGATGTTCTTCTCCGGCCGCGCCCACCCCGAGCTTGCCGAGGAGGTCGCCCAGCAGCTGGGTGTCGGGGTCGTCCCGACGAAGGCCTTCGACTTCGCGAATGGTGAGATCTACGTCCGTTACCAGGAGTCGGCTCGTGGTGCGGACTGTTTCCTGATCCAGAGCCACACGGCTCCGATCAACAAGTGGATCATGGAGCAGCTGATCATGATCGATGCGCTGAAGCGTGCTTCGGCGCGGTCGATCACTGTGATCGTGCCGTTCTACGGTTACGCGCGGCAGGACAAGAAGCACCGGGGTCGTGAACCGATCTCGGCGCGTCTGATCGCGGATCTGATGAAGACGGCGGGTGCGGACCGCATCCTGACCGTGGATCTGCACACCGATCAGATCCAGGGTTTCTTCGACGGTCCGGTGGACCACTTGTTCGCGCTGCCGCTGCTGGCGGACTACGTGGGTGCGAAGGTGGACCGGGACAAGCTGACGGTCGTGTCGCCGGACGCGGGCCGGGTGCGGGTGGCGGACCGGTGGTGTGACCGGCTCGGTGCGCCGCTGGCGATCGTGCACAAGCGGCGTGACAAGGACGTGGCGAACCAGGTGACCGTCCACGAGGTCGTGGGTGAGGTCAAGGGTCGTGTGTGTGTCCTGGTGGACGACATGATCGACACGGGTGGCACGATCTGTGCGGCTGCCGACGCGTTGTTCGCGCACGGTGCGGAGGATGTCATCGTGACGGCGACGCACGGTGTGCTGTCGGGTCCGGCGGCCGACCGGCTGAAGAACTCGCGGGTGAGTGAGTTCGTGTTCACGAACACGCTGCCGACGCCGGGTGAGCTGGCGGCGGATCTGGACAAGATCAAGGTGCTGTCGATCGCTCCGACGATCGCGAGTGCGGTGCGTGAGGTGTTCGAGGACGGCTCGGTGACCAGCCTCTTCGACGAGCAGTGAGGTTTCTGCACTCCCTCCCGCACCTCCTGTCGCACCCCCTTTCGCTCCCCCTGATGTGATCGTTTTGGGTAGGGCCTCCCTTGCCGAGTAGACTGCTCCAGTTGCTCGGCGAGGGAGGCCGTACTCGTGTACGGCGGTCCGTTATCGACGCGCTCTTCGTAGCAGGCCGTTCGTGGCCGGGTGACCACGTCCGATCCGAGTTCCTACGAGGAGTGATCCATATGTCCGAGGTGAAGCTCAGCGCCGAGACCCGCACCGAGTTCGGCAAGGGTGCGGCCCGCCGCGTCCGCCGTGACAACAAGGTGCCGGTCGTTCTGTACGGCCACGGCTCCGACCCGCTGCACCTGACCCTGCCGGGCCACGAGCTGCTGCTGGCGCTGCGTACGCCGAACGTCCTGATCTCCCTGGACATCGACGGCAAGTCCAACGAGCTGGCGATCCCGAAGGCCGTGCAGCGCGACCCGCTGAAGGGCTTCCTGGAGCACGTCGACCTGCTGCTGGTCAAGCGTGGCGAGAAGGTCACGGTCGAGATCCCGGTGCACGTCGAGGGCGAGCTGGCCCCGGGCGGCAACCTGCTGGAGCACGTCCTGGACGCGCTGCCGGTCGAGGCCGAGGCCACGCACATCCCGGAGCAGGTGACCGTCTCCGTCGAGGGTCTGGCGGCCGGTGCCTCCATCCACGCGAAGGACATCACGCTGCCGAACGGCGCGTCCCTGGCCGTGGACGAGGACGCCGTGGTGATCCAGGTCCTCCAGGCCCAGGTCGAGGAGGCCGAGGGCGAGGCCGCCGAGGGCGAGGAGGCGGCGGAGGCCTGATCCTCGCCGCCGTAGGAATCTGTTCAGCCGCCGCCTCCCTCGCCGGGGGCGGCGGCTGGCGCGTATCAAGGAGACATGGACGTGACCACCGCCGCCAGTGATCCCTGGCTCATCGTCGGGCTCGGCAACCCCGGGCCGGAGTACGCCATGAACCGGCACAACGTCGGGTTCATGGTGGCCGACCTGCTCGCGGAGCGGATCGGGGGGAAGTTCAAGCGGGCGGGCAAGGCGCAGGCGCAGGTGCTGGAGGGGCGGATCGGTCCGGCGGGGCCGGGGAGCCGTCGGGTGGTGCTGGCGAAGCCGATGTCGTACATGAACCTGTCCGGTGGTCCGGTGAACGCGCTGCGGGACTTCTACAAGGTTCCGGTGGGGAACATCGTCGCGGTCCATGACGAGCTGGACATCGACTACGCGACGCTGCGGCTGAAGCTGGGCGGCGGTGACAACGGGCACAACGGTCTGAAGTCGATGACGAAGGCGATGGGTCCGGACTACCACCGGGTGCGGTGCGGGATCGGCCGGCCGCCGGGCCGGATGCAGGTGGCGGACTTCGTGCTGAAGGACTTCTCCTCTGCGGAGCGCAAGGAGCTGGACTGGTTCGTGGACCGTGCGGCGGACGCGGTGGAGTGTCTGGTGACGGAGGGGCTGGAGCGGGCGCAGAGCGCGTACAACTCCTGACTTGTCCGGGCTTGGTCCTACGGGGAGTTGACCGGCCGTAGGGATATGGCCAATGATCCCGGCCATGCCTGCCTCAGCCAGTACCGCTCGTCAGGCGTCCGTGTCCGCGTTGCGGTTCGGACGGGTCGCGGCGATGGGTGCGCTCGCCGCGCTGATTCTGTTCGCCGGGGTGCGGGGGTCCTGGGGGACCGCCCAGCACGTGATGCTGGCGAAGGGGCGTGAGTCCGGCACGGTGAACGTGACGCGGTGTGCCGGGGACACCTGTACGGGGCCGTTCGCGCCGACGTCGGCGGGGGCGCGGCCACGCGCGCGCGTGGAGATCGAGAAGTCGGTGGCGGTGCGTACGGGGTCGACGTACGCCGTGGTGCTGAAGCCCGGTACCGGGGAGGCGGTGCGGTCCGGCCCGGCGGGCATCCTGTACGCCTGGGTGCCGCTGGGCGGGGCGCTGCTGCTGGCCTCGGTGGTGGTGGCGGGCGGGATGCGGCTGGCCCGGACGGCGTGGGTGCTGGGGCTGTCCGGCACGGTGCTGCTGACGGCGGCGTTCGCGGCGTCGCAGTGACGTGCGCGGCGTCGCGGTGAGGTGAGCGAAGGAGGGTGCCCCCGGGGTCGTACGACCTCGGGGGCACCCTCTGTCGCGCAGCGGGTCAGCCGGTGTTGCGCAGGCCCGCCGCCACGCCGTTGACGGTGAGGAGCAGGGCGCGGGAGAGCAGCGGGTCGGGGTCGGTGCCGGCCGCGGCGGCGTCGCGCTGCCGCTTGAGCAGGGTGACCTGGAGGTAGGAGATCGGGTCCAGGTAGGCGTCGCGGATGGCGAAGGTCTGCTTGAGGACCGGCTGGGCGTCCAGGAGTTCCTGTTCGCCGGTGATGCGCAGGACCTCGCGGACGGTCAGCTCGTGTTCGGCCTTGATGGCGTCGAAGACGTGCTTGAGCTCGTCGGGGACGAGGGTGTCGACGTAGTGCTGGGCGATCCGCAGGTCCGTCTTGGCGAGGGTCATCTCGACGTTGGAGATGAAGTTGCGGAAGAAGTGCCACTGTTCGTGCATCTCGCCGAGCACGGTGTCCAGACCGGTTTCCCGCAGTGCCTTGAGGCCGGAGCCGACGCCGAACCAGCCGGGCACGATCTGCCGGGACTGGGTCCAGCCGAACACCCACGGGATGGCGCGCAGACCGTCGAGCGAGACGCCCGAGCCGGGGCGGCGGGAGGGGCGCGAGCCCAGGTGCAGCTCGGCGAGCTGGTCGACGGGCGTGGAGGCGAGGAAGTACGTCGGCAGGTCGGGGTCCTCGACCAGGCGGCGGTAGGCGGCGTGGGCGGCGTCGGAGACGACGTCCATGGCCGCGTCCCAGCGGGCGAGGGCCTCGTCGGACTGGCGGGGGGCGGTGTGCAGCGCGGAGGCCTGGAGGGTGGCCGCGACGGTCAGCTCCAGGTTCTCCCGGGCGAGGGAGGGGATGAGGTACTTGTCGGAGATGACCTCGCCCTGCTCGGTGACCTTGATCTCGCCCTCCAGGGTGCCCCAGGGCTGGGCGAGGATGGCGTCGTGGGAGGGGCCGCCGCCGCGGCCGACGGTGCCGCCGCGGCCGTGGAAGAGGCGCAGGCGTACGCCGTAGCGGTGGGCGACGTCGCGCAGCCGGCGCTGGGCGCGGTGGATCTCCCACTGGCTGGTGGTGATGCCGCCGAACTTGGAGGAGTCGGAGTAGCCGAGCATGACCTCCTGGACGTCGCCGCGCAGCGCGACCAGGCGCCGGTAGGACGGGTCGGAGAGCATGTCCTCCAGGATGGTGTCGGCGGCCTTCAGCTCGTCGGTGGTCTCCAGGAGGGGGACGATGCCGATCTTGGCCCAGCCGGCGTGCAGGTCCAGCAGTCCGGCCTCGCGGGCGAGGACGGCGGCGGCGAAGACGTCGTCGGCGCCCTGGCACATCGAGATGATGTAGGACTCGACGACCTCGGGGCCGAAGACCTCCAGGGCCCTCTTGACGGTCTCGAAGACGCCGAGGGTCTTCTGCCCGGCGGCGTCGACGGGGGCCGGGGTGGGGGCGAGCGGCCTTCTGGAGCGCAGTTCCTTGGCGAGGAGCCTGGCGCGGTAGTCGCGGGGCATGTCGGCGTAGCACCAGGACTCCTCGCCGAGCCGGTCGAAGAGCTGGCCGAGGGCGTGGTGGTGGGCGTCGGCGTGTTCGCGGACGTCCATGGTGGCGAGCTGGAGGCCGAAGGCGGCCAGGGTGCGGATGGTGCGGGCGAGGCGGCCGTCGGCGAACAGGCCGCCGCGGTGCTCGCGCAGGGAGGCCTGGATGATGCGCAGGTCCTTCAGCAGCTCGCCGGTGCCGAGGTAGTCGCGGCCTTCCTCGTGCGGGGTTCCCTTGGCGAGGCGCTGCTTGGTGTTCTCCAGCTTCTGCCGGATGCAGGTGGCCTTGAGCCGGTAGGGCTCCTCGGCGTTGAGGCGCTTGTAGCGGGGGCTGATCTCGGGGAGCAGCTCCAGGTCGGTCTTGAGGGAGTCGAGGAGCTCTTCGGTGGCGCCGGTGTAGCGGATGGAGTTGGAGAGCAGTCCGCGCAGCTCGTCGATCATCTCCAGGGCGTCGTTGATGCCGTGTTCGTGCTGGAGGATGAGGACGTCCCAGGTGACCTGGGGGGTGACGTTGGGGTTGCCGTCGCGGTCGCCGCCGATCCAGGTGCCGAAGGTGAGGGGGCGGGTGTCGTCGGGGAGCTTGACGCCGACGCGCTCCAGTTCGGCGGTCAGGTCCTCCAGGACGTCTCCGACGGCGTCGGCGTGCAGCTCGTCCAGGTAGTAGATCGCGTTGCGGGCCTCGTCGGCGGGTTCGGGGCGTACGACGCGCAGTTCGTCGGTCTGCCAGACGAGGTCGATGTTCTCGGCGAGGCGGACGTCGTGGCGGCGGCGGTCGGTGTCGAGGACGGGGGTGTCCAGGAGCGCGGCGATGCGCCGGAGCTTGTTGAGGACGGACCGGCGCGCGGCCTCGGTGGGGTGGGCGGTGAAGACCGGGCGGACGTTGAGGTTCTGGACGGTCTGCCTCAGGTGCTCGGGGTCGGCGTCCTTGAGCCGGTCGGCCGTGCGGGCGAGCAGGCCGCCCTCGGCGGCGCGCCGGGCGCGCAGTTCGCGGCCTCGGTGCACCTGTTCGGTGATGTTGGCGAGGTGGAAGTAGGTGGAGAAGGCGCGGACCAGCTTGGCCGCGGTGTCCAGTTCGGTGCCGCGCAGCAGCTCGGCGGCGGCGTCACCGTCTTCGCGGGTGAGGCGGCGGACCTTCTCGACCAGTTCGAGGAGCTCGGGGCCTTCCTGCCGGACGAGGGTCTCCCCCAGGAGATCACCCAGCCGGCGGATGTCGGCGCGCAGCTCGCTGCTGGTCGTGGTGGTCTGGTCGTCGGCACTGCTCACAGGTGCGGCTCCTTGCAGTGTTGAAGCTCGTCTGGGAGGGAACCCGGCCGGCTGCCACACACGGCGGGTGCCGCATACGGGCCGGAGGGTCCGGGAAGGAAACTTCAGCGGACCGCGCTGTCCGACCGAGTCCAAGGATAGGTGGCCATGTGGACGCGCA
Source organism: Streptomyces olivaceoviridis (assembly GCF_014650115.1). GTDB lineage: Bacteria > Actinomycetota > Actinomycetes > Streptomycetales > Streptomycetaceae > Streptomyces > Streptomyces olivaceoviridis. The sequence goes on from NZ_BMUI01000003.1 coordinate 139,242, forward strand.
GGCTCTGGGGCTCTTGCCGCCGCGCGACACGCTGCCATACTTACGATGCCGTAGGTTACGGAACCGTAGGGAAGCGCCGTCGACTCCCGTACGGTCCCCGCGGCCCGGCATCTGCCTCGACCATCGACCCCACAGGGGACGCGCATGACCTCAAGTTCCGATGTGATCGAAGAAGCCCGTAAGGCCACCGACACACCCCCTCCCTCCGCCACGCTGGGCGGCGAGCAGAAGCGTTCGATCGAGCAGATCACGCTGCTCCTGTTCATCACGGTGCCGTTCCTGGCACTGGTGGCGGCCGTGCCGCTGGCCTGGGGCTGGGGGGTGAGCTGGCTCGATCTGGGCCTGCTGGTCTTCTTCTACTTCCTGGGCTGCCACGGCATCACGATCGGTTTCCACCGGTACTTCACCCACGGTTCGTTCAAGGCGAAGCGGCCCCTGCGGATCGCGCTCGCGATCATGGGTTCGCTGGCGGTCGAGGGTCCGCTGGTGCGCTGGGTGGCCGATCACCGCAAGCACCACAAGTTCTCCGACGCGGAGGGCGACCCGCACTCCCCGTGGCGGTTCGGCGAGACGCTCCCGGCGCTGATGAAGGGCCTGTGGTGGGCGCACATCGGCTGGATGTTCGACGAGGAGCAGACCCCGCAGGACAAGTACGCGCCGGATCTGATCAAGGACCCGGCGATGCGGGCGATCTCCCGGCAGTTCGTGCTGTGGACGGCCGTGTCCCTGGGGCTGCCGCCGCTGATCGGCGGTCTGGCGACGATGTCCTGGTGGGGCGCGTTCACCGGGTTCTTCTGGGGTTCACTCGTCCGGGTGGCGCTGCTGCACCATGTGACCTGGTCGATCAACTCGATCTGCCACGCGGTCGGCAAGCGGCCGTTCAAGTCGCGGGACCGTTCGGGCAACGTGTGGTGGCTGGCGGTGCTGTCCTGCGGGGAGTCCTGGCACAACCTGCACCACGCCGACCCGACGTCGGCGCGGCACGGTGTGATGCGCGGCCAGATCGACTCCTCGGCCCGGTTCATCCGCGTCTTCGAGCTGCTCGGCTGGGCGTACGACGTGCGCTGGCCGTCACGCTCGCGTATCGATTCGCGGCGTGCCACCGGGGGAGGCGGCTCCCGGCGCCGGGGGGAGACGGCCGAGGCGGCATGATTGACGCCGTGGCGACCGACTCCAGCAGCACCTCAGGCAACGACAAGCAGCGGCGGACCCGCCGGACCCGTATGACCGGTGCCGAGCGCCGCCAGCAGTTGCTGGAGATCGGTCGCACCCTCTTCGCCGCCAAGGGTTTCGAGGGCACGTCGGTGGAGGAGATCGCGGCGAAGGCCGGGGTGTCCAAGCCGGTGGTGTACGAGCACTTCGGCGGCAAGGAGGGGCTGTACGCGGTGGTGGTGGACCGCGAGATGCGGCGCCTGCTGGACATGGTCACCAGTTCGCTGACGGCCGGCCACCCGCGTGAGCTGTGCGAGCAGGCGGCCTTCGCCCTCCTGGACTACATCGAGGAGTACACGGACGGTTTCCGCATCCTGGTCCGCGACTCCCCGATCCCGCAGTCCACGGGTTCCTTCGCGTCCCTCATCTCGGACATCGCCACCCAGGTGGAGGACATCCTGGGCCGCGAGTTCAAGTCGCGCGGCTTCGACCCCAAGCTCGCCCCCCTCTACGCCCAGGCGCTGGTCGGCATGGTCGCGCTGACCGGCCAGTGGTGGCTGGACGTGCGCCGCCCGAAGAAGGCGGAGGTGGCGGCCCATCTGGTGAACCTGGCGTGGCACGGTCTGGACGGTCTGGAGCAGAAGCCGCGGCTGATCGGTCACCGCAAGAGCTGAGCGTCCTGGGGGGCCGGCTCCAGGAACTCCAGGCGGTTGCCGACGGGGTCCTGGGAGTAGAAGCGCCGGTGGCCGGGGAGGTCGTCGTCCCAGGTGACCTCGGCGCCCTTCGCGGTGAGGCGGGCCGCGTACGCCTCGATGTCCCGCACCCGCAGCCCGGGGTGGGCCTTCCGCGCGGGCCGGAAGTCGCGCTGGATCCCCAGGTGGAGCCGGACGGAGCCCGCCTCGAACCAGCAGCCGCCGCGTGCGGCGAGCGCCGGCGGCTTGGGGACCTCGGTCATGCCGAGGACGTCGGCGTAGTACGAGCGCAGCATGTCCTCCGCCCCGGAGGGGGCCGCCAGCTGCACGTGATCGACCGCCACCAGCACGCTCAGCCCTCCTTCACGGCCACGGCGAACAGCCGGCGGAAGGGCAGCACCGTGCCGTACGGCGCGCTCGGGTAGGCCTCCCGCAGCAGGTCCCGGTACTCGGCCAGGAACGCCTCGCGCGCCCCGGGGTCGTCGGCGAGGGCGGTCAGCGCGGGCCTCAGGCCGGTGCCCTTCACCCAGTCCAGGACCGGGTCGTCGCCCTGGAGGATGTGGAGGTACGTCGTCTGCCAGACGTCGGCCGTGCAGCCGAGGCGCGCCAGGCGGTCCAGGTAGGCGCCGGGGGCGTGCACGGAGTCCGTGCGGCGCAGGACGTCGGCGAGGCGGTCCCGCCAGCGGGGGGTGGCGGCCAGCTCGCGCATGAGGGCGTGCAGCGGGGCGTCGATGTTGTCCGGGGCCTGGAAGGCGAAGGTGCCGCCGGGGCGCAGGGCGGCGGTCCAGTCGGCGAAGCGGTCGGCGTGGCCCGGCACCCACTGGAGGGTGGCGTTGGAGACGATCAGGTCGTACGGCTCCGTGGGCGTCCAGGTCCGCACGTCGGCGTGGGCGAAGTCGAGCCGGCCGCCCTGGGCCGTGGGTCCCTCGTGGTCGACGTGGGCCTTGTCGAGCATCTCGGGCGAGTTGTCGTAGCCGGTGATGCGGGCGGTGGGCCAGCGGTCGGCGAGCAGGGCGGTGACGTTGCCGGGGCCGCAGCCGAGGTCGGCGATGCGGGGTGCGTCGCCGGGCAGGCCGGGGATGCGGGCGAGGAGGTCGGCGAAGGGCCGGGCCCGGTGCCCGGCGTGGCGGAGGTACTGGGCGGGGTCCCAGTTCGGCGTCGTCATGCCCTCCACTCTCCCCGCCAATTTCTCTCGATGTCAAGAGACTTGATATCAAGAGACTTCACATCGACACAACCACTACACTGATCTCCATGGAGGACGAGGTCGATCGGCTGGTCGCAGCGTGGCGCCGGGAGCGTCCGGACCTCGACGTGGAGCCGCTGGAAGTACTCAGCCGGGTGAGCCGACTCGCCCGGCACCTCGACCGCGCCCGCCGGCTCGCCTTCGCCGAGCACCAGCTGGAGCCCTGGGAGTTCGACGTGCTGACCGCGCTGCGGCGCGCGGGCACGCCGTACCAGCTCTCCCCCGGCCAGCTGCTCACGCAGACACTGGTCACCTCGGGCACGATGACCAACCGCATCGACCGGCTGGCGAAGAAGGGCCTGGTCGAGCGGTTGCCCGACCCCAGCGACCGGCGGGGTGTGCTGGTACGGCTGACCGACGAGGGCCGCGACCGCGCGGACCAGGCGCTGGCGGGCCTGCTGGAGCAGGAGCGGGCGATCCTCGCCGAGCTGTCCCGCGCCCAGCGCGCCGAACTGGCCGGTCTGCTACGCCAGCTGACCGCCCCGTTCGACAACATCCCCGGCTAGGTCCACCGGTCCCACCCCGGCCCGCCGGGCCAGCGCGACGGCGGCCAGCGTGGAGTGGACGCCCAGCTTGCCGAGGACGTTCTGCATATGGGTGCGGACGGTGTGCGGGGAGAGGAACAGCCGCTCGGCGACGGCCTTGCGGCCGAGCCCGGCGACCATGCAGCGCAGCACCTCCCGCTCGCGCGGGGTGAGGGACTCCACCAGCCGCTCGCTCTCGGTGCGGTGCTTGCGCGCCGCCGTCAGCTCCTTCAGCACGCCGGTGAGCAGCGCGGGCGGCAGGTGCGTCTCGTCGCGCAGCACCCCCCGGATCACCGTCAGCAGCCGGGACAGCGAGCAGTCCTTGGCGACCCAGCCGGACGCCCCCGCCTGGAGCGCGAGGGCCGCGCGGCGCGGGTCGTCCTTCTCGGCGAGGACGACGATCCGTACGGCGGGGTGGGCGGCCCGGACCCCGGTGACCAGCGAGATCCCGTCGACCAGGCCCTCCTCGTCGCCCTCCTGCACCGGCACGGCCGGGCGGGCGCCGGGCAGCCGGCCGCCCAGGTCGGCGTCGACCAGCAGGATGTCGTAGCGCCGGCCCTCACCGGCCGCGCGCTCCAGGCAGCGCAGCGCGGCCGGGCCGCTGCCGGCGGCGAAGACGTCGACGTCGGGCTCGGCGGCCAGGGCGGCGGCTAGCGACTCGGCGAAGATGCGGTGGTCGTCCACGACCAGGACTCGGATGCGAACCACGTAACCCCCTTCCCCAGGCTCCGCGCGGAGCAGGGGATACCCAAGGTCCGGAAAGCTCCGGAACTGGTCGGTCCGGAAAAGCCCGGAAAGGATCCGGAGAACGACGACCGGCGCGGGTACGACACCCGCGGAGAGGGGGCGCGCGCCGCACGGCCGCCGCCGTTGCGAACACTGCTACCCCCACCGCGGGCGCCGTACCCGCCTGTCTCGCCCCCTGAGCGGCACCGGCCCCCACCGGTGCTGCTCCACAGAGTACGGACGGGAGCACGCAGCGGAAGGCGAATTGCAGAACTGGCCGTCCGGCGCGTTTATGGTGTGCCGCATGTTTCGTATTGAGGCGGAAGTCGACAAAGAGCGACGTGATCTGCTCCGCGCACGGCTGTGGGACACCAACACGGCGGCGTCCCCGGTCCTGGCCGCGCTGCGCGGCACGCCCGGCGAACGCGAAGCCCCCCTGCACCTGTGGGCACTGGACCCCGCGGGCGACCTGGCGGGCGGCCTGGTCGGCCACACCTGGACGACCTGGCTGCACGTCACCTACCTGTGGGTGGACGCCGCACACCGCGGCGCGGGCCTCGGCACCCGCCTGCTGGCGGAGGCGGAACGCATCGCCGCGACCGACCGCGGCTGCACGGCGTCCCGCCTGGAGACCTGGAACTTCCAGGCCCCGGAGTTCTACCGCAAACAGGGCTACGAGGTGGTGTGCGTGATCCCCGACTACCCGCCGGGGATCACGGAGTACACACTGACGAAGCGACTGGGCTGACGGGGCTCACTCCACCGCTGCGGGCGGGGGCGGGGGCGGATAGGGCGGTCGGGACGGAACCCGGGGGCCGGGCGGGCCCGACGGCGCGGGCGGAGGCGGCTGAGGTTCCATCGAGCGCCGGGGGCGGGGTGCCGCGGACCGGGGAGTCAGGGGCGGAGCCGGGCCCGGCGGGGGCGGGGGCGGCGGTTCCTCGCCCCCGAGCACCGGGCCGCCCGCTCGCAGCCGCTCGACGGTCCGCTGGGCCCGGCGCCGGGCCCGGGGGTCGTCGTCGCGCCGGAAGACCAGCCGCACGCTGAGCGGGGTGCGATACCCGAACGCGAGGCCGGCGCCGCGCGACTCCTCCGTGGCGATCAGCACGTAGCCGAGCGCGTGCGCGATCTCCTCGGCCCGAGCCTTCACGGACACCGGACCCCGGATCTCGACGTGTCCCCGGCCGTCGAAGCGCGAGCGGATCTCGTCGTCCTTCATCAGCGGTCCCCGTAGCGCGGCAGTTGTGCGGGAAAGTCCCCCGACCCCTTGCACTCCGCCAGCGCGTAGGCGTGGCGGGTGAGTTGATAGGCGAAGTCGGTCAGGGCCTGGCGCAGGGCCGCGCCCGAGACCCTGCTCTTTCCGGTCACACTGGCCTCCGCCACCAGGGCACGGGTCCCGGAGGCACCGTCGTCCCCTTCCCACGCGTCCTTCGGCTCACAGGGCACGTACACGGAAGCGACGCCGTGGTCGGCGTCGACCTGCGCCAGCCCTGCCACACGGCCAGCCGAGGTCTGCACCACGGCGGTGCCCGCGGAACCGCCATAGCCGTCCGTCCAGTCAGCCTTCGACGATTCCCGCAGATTCACTCCTCCCGAAAGAATCGAGTGACCGCTGGTGGAAACACGGCAGTCGAACATGAAGTCCCGCCCGCTGCCTTTGTGATCCGCCCATTCGTCCGCTGCGCGCGCCTGCGGCAGAGTGTGAATGACGAGATCTCGCTGGACGGAAGCCTCACACACCTTGTCCGGTAGCAGGTACAGCCCTTTCACGAAGAACAGGAAGAGGCCGCCGCACACCAGCGCGAGGATCGCTATGGCAACGAAGAACGCTCTGACCGAGTAGGGCTTCCTCACGGAATAGGTCTTCCGCATACGACCGGGACCTGTCTCACCCATACTTCACCTTCGAGCGGTTCAGGTAGTAGTCGGCGTCCTTCCAGCCGTCATTGACGGCTTGCCCCACCGAGTCGTCGATCTCGTCCTTCGGCAAGTGCACGTTGTTGCGCGCCAGGGCGTCGTCCACCGACCAGATCGTCTGCTGGCTGACCGAGTCCCGCATCGCGAACAGATCCTTACTGGAGTAGTACAGCGCCTGATCCTCGGCACCCTTCATCTGCTGCCCGTCGAGCAGACGGTCGACGGCGGCACCGGCAACGGCTCCGGCTCCGCCTCCGAGTACAGATCCCATGACGTCGCCACCGTACTCCGCCGGGACCTTGAGGCCGGTCAAACCGATCGCAACCCAGGTCTTGGCGAAATCCCCCTTGGCCTTGAGCTCATCGTTGTACTCCTTCTCGCCATCGATGGCCTTGCCTACTTCCGAGTTCGCTGCGGAATGACCGACGATTCCCTCGATGATCCCGGCGTTCCTGCCGATGTCGTTGAGAACCTGTTTCTGATCGCCGTCGAACAGGCCTGGGTTCGACAGGTGCTCCTGCAAGAGACTTCCGGTATAGATGCTCTCGCCGTAGACGATCCCGGCACGCCCGGCGGGATCCGCGGCGGTGGCTGACAGGAAACGCGTGACATCCGTGAGGTTCAGACCCCTTGGGGAGTCACTGTTCGTGAGGAAGACGGTCTCGCTTCCCGGTCCCTTGATGGCGCAGCTGATCTCCGGCATGTACGCGGCGGCCATGTCCCCGAAACTCTCACCGAGGCCCTTGGACACGAGGTCGGCGCCACCGTCGGGATCGGCCACCGCCTGCATGACGTTCGCCATGATCTTGACCTGGGCCGTGCTGTGCGGCGGGGCCGCGGAGGAGGTGTCGCCGTTGGCGACACCGGTGACCGCGCTTTCCAGGGCGCGCCCGAGGGACTCGCCCCGGTCCGTGTACCTGGTGGTGGCGAGCATGTGGTCCAGGTCCGACTTGGCCTCGAAGGCGTGCTCGGCCGCCTCGGGGTTGTGGGAGAGGCCGTCGAACAGTCCCTCCAGCGGGTCCCGGCCGTTGCCGTCACCGAAGACCAGGTCCAGGCCGTTGTACCCCTTGACCCACCGGTCGTTGGTGTTCGAGTCCCCCGCCCCCTTGTCCGCCTTGAAGAGGTCCTTGCGGTAGTCGTCGAGGAACTCGGTGTCGTACTGGCCGTCGTGCATGAGGCTGCTGATGACCTGGTAGCCGAGTGCGCCGATCGGGCTGGGCGACTTGGGGTCGCGGAAGTTGGTGGTGGCCTCGGCGAGGAGATCCTTCTTCCACCCCCGCATCGCATCCGTGTCCGAGAAGGTCGCCGTGGCCAGGGTCAGGCTCAGGTTGGACTGCAGGTCCTTCATCGCCTGGAGTTCCGAGCCCCTGGCGCCTGCGTGGGAGTAGGCCATGTCGGCCCAGAACTGGAGCGTCCCCTTGGCCCCCAGGCGGGTCGCGAACCGTTCCGCGAACAGGGGGTCGTCGTGGTACTTCGCCATCTCGCGAGTGAAGGCGGCGATGTCGTCGAGGGACATGTCGTCCGGATGCTTGGCCATCTTCGCGAGCTTCTCCGCCGCCGCGACGGCCTTGACCGCCTCGTCCCGGTCCCCGTAGGAGGCGTCGGAGAAGCCGTACTCGGCCTGGTCGACGAGGAGCCTGAGCACCTTCGCCGCGCTGTTGTCGCTCTCCGTCGCCTTGCTCAGGATGCCCTGGATCTCGTTACGGAAGGCGTCGACCACCTTCTGGTCCGTCGCGCCGGTGTTCCCACTGGGGTCGGACGTCCAGTCGGGACGGGTGTTGCCCATGACGGAGAACGTGCCGTCATGGTTGTCGATCACGGTCAGGTTCTTGTCGTTGGCCCGCTTGATCGCGTCGTTGAGCTGGGTGCGGAAGCTGATGAGTTCGCCACGCGTGTCACTGAGGATCTTGGTGATGGAGTCGGCCTGCGTGTGCGCGTCGGCGAACTCGGCGGCGGTCTTGGCGATGAACTCCCGGCTGACGGTCGCGTTGAGACCCGCCCATGTCGCTTTGTCGGCCTTCGCCTTCAGGTTGTCCTCGGCGTCCTTCTTCAGGTCGGCGAGCTTCTTCGTCATCTGCTCCCAGTCGGTGACCGCTTCACCGAGCTTGGCGAAGTTGCCGTGGCGCAGTGCGTCGAGGTCCATCGGAGTCAGTGGCCCTTCCGGTCGTCGAAGCCCTCGTCGAGTGTGGCGATGCTGCTGACCGAGCCGGCGATGTAGGAGTCGTCGGCGTCGTGCTGGTTCTTGGTGTAGCGCAGGTGGTTGGAGATGTGGGCGCAGGCGTCCAGCAGGGTCTTGGTCTGCTCGCTCCAGCGTTGCGTCACATGCTCCAGCGCGCCTCCCAGGGCGAAACCCTGGCCTTTGAGTCCGCCTGCCGCCGCCTCCGAGGCCACGCGCGCGTGCCCGCTGTAGGTCGTGAAGTGGTCGAACAGCTCATGGGCCGCCTTGCCGACCTCTTCGAGATCCCTGTGCCCTACGACAAGGTCTCCCCGGGTACCGCCCCCGCCCTGGTCGGCCGGGTACTGGTTGAGCTGCATGCGTGTGGAATGCCGATCGGCCGCCTGGGCCTTCAGCTGGTCCCACTCCTCCCACGCCATATGTGGCCTCCCCCGTCCCTCCTCGTGCACCGCCGGGCACGGCGGTGACCGGCATGCACATTACTGGCTATGCCAAATCCGAGGCGGAGCAGGGCACTTCGCCTTCCGGGAGCACGGGGCCGGCGATGACGCCGGCCCCGTACACGGTGACCGCGTACGGGGCCGGTATGGGCCAGTCGGGACGACGGGTGTCAGCTCAGCCGCCGGGCCCCCGGCGAAGGGACCGCCTCGAAGATTCGCGGGGTCTTGAAGTCCGCCGCCGCGAAGGCTTCTTCGACCGCCTTGGTCAGGGTGTCCACGTCGGCCGCCTCCGCCAGGACGATCGCCGAGCCGCCGAAGCCGCCGCCGGTCATGCGGGCGCCCAGGGCGCCGGCGGCGAGGGCCGTGTCGACGACCAGGTCCAGCTCCGGGCAGGAGATGCGGAAGTCGTCGCGCAGGGAGGCGTGGCCCTCGGTGAGGACCGGGCCGATGGCGCGAGTGTCGCCGGCGCGCAGCAGGGCGACGGTGCGTTCGACCCGTTCGTCCTCCGTGACCACGTGGCGGACCAGACGGATGACCTCCTCCTCGTCGCCGAGGCGGGCGAGGGCCTCGTCGAGGCCGTCGTAGGGGATGTCCCGCAGGGCGTCGACGCCGAGCAGGGCCGCGCCCTTCTCGCAGCCGGCCCGGCGCTTGCCGTACTCGCCGCCGCTGTGGGCGTGCTTGACCTGGGTGTCGACCACCAGCAGCCGCAGGCCCTCGGCCACGAGGTCGAAGGGGATCTGCTGCTGGGACAGGTCACGGGTGTCCAGGAACAGCGCGTGGCCCTGCTCGCAGCAGGCCGACGCCGTCTGGTCCATGATCCCGGTCGGCGCGCCGACGTAGACGTTCTCGGCGCGCTGGCACAGACGGGCCAGCTTCCAGCGCTGGAGGCCGAGGTCGTACAGGTCGTTCAGCGCCAGGGCGATCACGACCTCCAGCGCGGCCGACGAGGACAGGCCCGCGCCCGTCGGGACCGTCGAGGACAGGTGGACGTCGGCGCCGGTCACCTCGTGACCCGCCTCGCGCAGCGCCCAGACGACGCCCGCCGGGTACGCCGTCCACTTCCGGTCGGTCCCCGGGGCGAGGGCGTCCAGCCGCAGCTCCACGACCCCGCCCTCGACGTCCTCCGAGTGCAGGCGCAGGACGCCGTCGTCACGGCGGGAGACCGCGGCGACCGCCTGGTGCGGCAGCGCGAACGGCATGACGAAGCCGTCGTTGTAGTCGGTGTGCTCACCGATGAGGTTGACCCGGCCGGGCGCCGCCCACACGCCCTCCGGCTCGGCCCCGTACAGCTCGGCGAAACGCTCCGCGACCTGCTGTGCACCCACTAGTGCTCCCTTGTGATGCTCTGCGCGAACTCCCACGCGTCCGCGACGATGCCCGCGAGGTCCGCGCGGGTCGGGTTCCAGCCCAGTTTCTCGCGGGCGGTGTCCGCGGAGGCGACCAGGACCGCCGGGTCGCCGCCCCGGCGCGGGGCCACCACCTCGGGGATCGGGTGGCCGGTGACCTCGCGGACGGTCTCGATGACCTGGCGGACGGAGAAGCCGTTGCCGTTGCCGAGGTTGCAGATCAGGTGCTCGCCCGGGGTGGCGGCCCGGACGGCCAGCAGGTGGGCTTCGGCCAGGTCGGCGACGTGGATGTAGTCGCGGACGCAGGTGCCGTCGGCGGTCGGGTAGTCGTCGCCGAAGACCGAGATCGCGTCGCGGCGGCCCTGGGCGACCTGGAGGACCAGCGGGATCAGGTGCGACTCGGGGTCGTGCCGCTCGCCGTACGCTCCGTACGCGCCCGCCACGTTGAAGTAGCGCAGGGAGACCGCCGCCAGGCCGTGCGCGTGCGCCTCGCCGGTGATCATGTGGTCGACGGCGAGCTTGGAGGCACCGTAGGGGCTGGTGGGCCGCGTCGGCGCGGTCTCCGGGATCGGGGTCCGCTCCGGCTCGCCGTAGGTCGCGGCGGTGGAGGAGAAGACCAGCTTGCGGACACCGGCCTCGCGCATCGCGGCGAGCAGGGCCATGCTGCCGCCGACGTTGTTGTCCCAGTACTTCTCGGGCTTCACCACCGACTCGCCGACCTGGGAGAACGCGGCGAAGTGCAGCACGCCGTCGAAGGAGGGGTCGAGCCACTTGGCGGCGTCGCGGATGTCGCCCTCGATGAAGGCCGCGCCCGCCGGGACGCCCGCGCGGAAGCCGGTGGAGAGGTTGTCGAGGACGGTGACCTCGTGGCCGGCCTCCAGCAGGTGCTGGGCCACCACACTGCCTACGTATCCCGCGCCACCCGTCACCAGGTACTTCATGAACTCGCTACCTCTCGCAGTCGCTCGGCCGCGCGCTCCGGCGGCACGTCGTTGATGAACACGCTCATGCCGGACTCGGAACCCGCGAGGAACTTCAGCTTGCCGGAAGTACGGCGGATGGTGAAAAGCTCTAGGTGGAGCGCGAAATCGTCGCGCGTGACACCGTCGAACTCCTCCAGCGCGCCGAACGGCGCCTGGTGCCAGCCCGCGATGTACGGCGTGGGCGGCTCGCCCTCGCCGAAGATCCGGTCGAAGCGCCTCAAGAGTTCCAGATAGACCTGGGGGAACTCTGTGCGGGCCGCCTCGTCCAGGGCGAGCAGGTCGGGCACGCGGCGCTTGGGGTACAGGTGGACCTCGTACGGCCAGTGCGCCGCGTACGGCACGAAGGCCGCCCAGTGTTCACCCTCAAGGACGACCCGCTCGCCGGCGACTTCCCGTTCCAGGACGGCGTCGAACAGGTTCTCCCCGCCGGTGGCCTCCTTGTGGGCCGCGAGCGAGCGGAGCATCAGCGCGGTGCGCGGGGTGGTGAAGGGGTAGGCGTAGATCTGCCCGTGCGGGTGGCCGAGGGTCACACCGATCTCGGCACCGCGGTTCTCGAAACAGAACACCTGCTCGACGGTGGGCAGGTGCGACAGCTCCGACGTGCGGTCCGTCCACGCGTCGAGCACCAGCCGCGCCTGCTCGACGCCCAGGTCCGCGAAGGAGGCGTCGTGGTCGGAGGTGAAGCAGACGACCTCGCAGCGGCCGGAGTCGCCGGCGAGGGAGGGGAACCGGTTCTCGAAGACGGCGACGTCGTACGAGGAGTCCGGGATCTCGCTGAGCCGGTCGCCGCGGGTGGGGCACAGGGGGCATTCGTCGGCCGGCGGGTGGTAGGTGCGGCCCTGGCGGTGCGAGGCCACGGCGACCGAGTCGCCGAGCAGCGGGTCGCGGCGGATCTCGGAGGTGGTGACCGTACGGTCCAGCGGGCGCCGGTCGACCGCGTCGCGCACGGTGTCGTCCCGCAGGTCGTAGTAGATCAGCTCACGACCGTCGGCCAGCCGGGTCGAGGTCTTCTTCACGCCGGACTCCTTGTTCGGGCCCTACGGGTGTGTCCGCACCCAATCACTCAACACAAACAAACATAACAGACCACAACTCCACAACACCTCGGTCGATCACAATCAAACAAAGAACACCAGCGGGAGTGTTCAAATATCGAACACGGAGGCGTAGGTTCCGCTCTGGATCAGTTCGCGCAACGAAGCGAGTTCTCATGCAAACCCCCACATACGCCCCCACCTATCTGGCGGCGGGGCTACGACTCCCCACCAACTGGCTGGACTACTCGATCCTGGCGATCTACTTCGTCGTCGTCCTGGGCATCGGCTTCGCGGCCCGCCGCTCGGTCAAGACGAGCCTCGACTTCTTCCTCTCCGGACGCTCGCTGCCCGCCTGGATCACCGGCCTCGCCTTCATCTCGGCGAACCTGGCGGCCACCGAGATCCTCGGCATGGCCGCGAACAGCGCCCAGTACGGCGCCTACACCGTCCACTGGTACTGGATCGGCGCCATCCCCGCCATGGTCTTCCTCGGCCTGGTGATGATGCCCTTCTACTACGGCAGCAAGGTCCGCTCGGTCCCCGAGTTCCTGCTGCTGCGCTTCGACCGGGGCGCCCACCTGCTCAGCTCGATCCTGTTCGCGTTCGCCGCCATCCTGATCGCGGGCGTCAACCTCTACGCCCTCGCGATCGTCGTCGAGGCCCTGCTCGGCTGGCCGCAGTGGGTCGCCATCGTCGTCGCCGGCGCGTTCGTCCTCGCGTACATCACCCTCGGCGGCCTGTCCTCGGCGATCTACAACGAGGTCCTCCAGTTCTTCGTGATCCTGGCCGCGCTGATCCCGATCACCATCCTCGGCCTGAGGAAGGTCGGCGGCTGGGGCGGCCTGACCGACAAGCTCACCGCGACCCACGGCGCCGACTTCACCACCGCGTGGGGCGGCACCGGCATCGGGCACGCCAACCCGCTCGGCGCGAACTGGCTGACCATCGTCCTCGGCCTCGGCTTCGTGCTCTCCTTCGGCTACTGGACCACCAACTTCGCCGAGGTGCAGCGCGCCCTGTCCGCGAAGAACCTCTCGGCGGGGCAGCGCACGCCGCTCATCGCGGCCTACCCCAAGATCTTCATCGTCTTCCTGGTGATGATCCCCGGCCTGGTCGCCGCCGCGATCGTCCCGAAGTTCGGCAGTGCCGGCTCCGGCTACCAGTACAACGACGCCATCCCCTTCCTGATGCAGGAGTTGCTGCCCAACGGCGTGCTCGGCATCGCCGTCACCGGTCTGCTGGCGGCCTTCATGGCGGGCATGGCGGCGAACGTGTCGTCCTTCAACACCGTGTTCACCAACGACATCTGGGCGAAGTACGTGGTGCGGGGGCGCGAGGACGGCTACTACGTCCGCTTCGGCCGGCTGATCACCGCGATCGGCGTCTGCGCCTCCGTCGGCACGGCGTTCCTGGCGTCCTCGTTCTCGAACATCATGAGCTACCTCCAGACGCTGTTCTCCTTCTTCAACGTGCCGATGTTCGTCGTCTTCATCGTCGGCATGTTCTGGAAGCGGGCGTCCGCGAAGTCCGGCTTCTGGGGCCTGCTCGCCGGCACCGTGACCGCGATGGTCAACTACTTCGTCCTCTACAAGAAGGGCGTCATCTCCATCCCGACCGACCAGGGCGCCAACTTCGTCTCCGCCATCGCGGGCTTCGTCGCCGGCGCGGTGGTGATGGTCGCGGTGTCCCTGTTCACCAAGCCGAAGCCGGTGGAGGAGTTGCAGGGCCTGGTCTACGGCACCCTCCCCCAGACTCCGTCCGGGGGCACCCCCACCCCCGGCATGTCCGAAGCGCCCGCCGCGGGCGACGACGCGTGGTACCGCAAGCCGGCCCTGCTGGGCTGGGGCGCGGTCGTGCTGGCCGCCGTCTGCTACATCCCGTTCTCGTTCTGACGCGGGAGGATCGAGGAACCATGACCGAGCATCCTGAGCACCCCGAGCAGGCTCGTCGCCCGCTGCACTACACCGAGCAGGACGTCCTGCGGGAGGTCTCCGAGCTGGAGACCAAGTCGGCGACCGCGGCGCGCATCTTCGACCTGCGCCGCATCATCGGCGGACTCTTCGTGGTCTACGGCGTCATCGTCACGATCACCGGGATCACCGACTCGCAGGCCGCGATCGACAAGGCCGAGGGCGTGAACATCAATCTGTGGACCGGGATCGGCATGCTGCTCCTGGGCATCTTCTTCCTGGCCTGGCTGAAGCTGCGGCCCACACCGCCGCCGCTTCCCCCGGAGGGTCTGCCGGAAGAGCGGGCGGGCGAGTAGGCGCCGTCCCCGTCCGCGGGCACGCGGGGGCTGGTCGCGCAGTTCCCCGCGCCCCTGGGCAAGTGCAGTCGCCGTCGGCTGGCATGCCCGCGTAGCCTGCGGGCAGTCGTGCCGCTTGGGGCGGCACGGGTGGGCGCAGGCGGCACCCCGTCAGCGCGGGCAAGCGACCCCACCCCGGCCCCGGCAGAAAGTGCTCATTCGGCGGACGCGCCCCGCAGGGGGCTCGCGCGGTCCAGTAAGCCTGTGCGGGCTGCCAGGGCCGCCGCCTCCAGCCGGGAGCCCACGCCCAGTTTCATCAGCACCCGTTGGACGTGCGTACGCGCCGTGCTCGGTGCGATGCCCATCCCCGCCGCGATCCGCCGCGTGTCCTCGCCGTCGGCCACCCGCACCAGCACCTCGACCTCCCGCGGCGTCAGCATCTCCAGCAGCCGCTGGGCCTCGTCATCGGGCTGTGCGGCGGGATTCAGCAGCTCGCCGAAGGCCCCCTGGAGCAGTTGCGGGGCCACCGCCGCCTCCCCGGCCCGGGCCTTCATGATGGCCCGCTCGACCCCCTCGATCCGCTCGTCCTGCCGCACGTACCCCGACGCTCCCGCGGCGAAGGCCGCCGCGATCCCGCGCGGTGACGGCACGGGGCCCAGCACCAGCACCGCCACCTGCGGACGCTCCCGCTTGATCTTGACCACCGGGTCGAAGATCCCCGGCTCGGCCGGTGCCGCCGTGCCCAGCAGGCACACCTCGGGCGCCCGCGCGATCACGAGGTCCGCCGCGCCCGCGGCCGGCGCCGCCGCGGCGAGCACCCGGTGCCCGCGCAGCTTGAGCGCGGACGCCAGCGCCTCCGCGAGCAGCCGATGGTCGTCCACGACCATGAGCCGCACTCCCATAGAGCAACCCCCCAGTCCCCCCGGCGCCCCCAGCCTTCATGCCCCCGGAAGCTACACGCTTGTTCGACGTAGCGCTGCCCCTCTTCATGAGAAGTGCCCCGGATCGATGAAATCCGGGGCACTTCTCGGCAAGTCACTCATTCGGGTGGGCCGGCGGATCAGCCGTCCGTGCCGAACGCCATCACGAGGTACTCCTTGCTGTACGACGACATGTCCCGCTCCTTGGCGAAGACGGCGGACATGTACAGCCGGCCCTTGCCGAAGTGGAGTTCCGCGTACTCCGGCAGCAGGTTGACCTCGGAGTCCCGCACGCTCCTCGTGGACGGGTTCTCCAGCAGCTTGGTCACCTTGAACGAGCCGCCGTCGATGCTGACGACCTGGCCGCCCTTGTTGTACGGCGGCGCGTTGTAGGCGATCAGGTTGCCGCCGTCCATGCGCAGCGGGGAGAGCGTGTAACCGTCGCCGGCCTCGGCGCGCTGGCCGGTCGGCTTGCCGGTCTTCAGGTCGAAGGCGACGATCTCGTTGGTCCGGGTGTACTCGCCCTTGCCGTCGTGCGGCTCGGTCATCAGGTACAGCCTGCCGTTGCCCGCCACGATCTGCCGGCAGTCCTCGACGCGGGTGGTGCCGTCGCAGCGGCCCCCGTAGGTGTCGCCGGGCGCCGGGATGCGGGCGAGCAGCTTGCCGGTCCGGTCGTCGATGGAGAAGTAGTCCGAGACGCCGCTGCCGTCGCCCGCGCTCTGGCCGACGTCGGCCGCGACCACCAGCGGGTCGGTGGAGACGACGGAGGCGTACGCGACACCGTCGGGCATCCTGTACTCGGAGATCACCTTGCCGCTGGCGGGGTCGATGGTCTGGATGTCGAGCTGCGGGTCGTCGTACTGTCCGCACTTGCGCACCGCGACCAGCCGGGTGCCGCCGCCGTACCCCTCGTCGTAGCAGGTGTCGTCCGGCTTCGGCTGCCACAGCGTCTTGCCGGACTCGATGTCGAACGCGGCGCCGCCGTTGGAGCCGCCGACCGCGACGGTGTGCTGAGCGACCGTCACATTGGCGAAGGTGACCGGTTGGTCACCGGACTTGACCGACTTCGTCCACAGCTTCTTCCCGGCGGTGAGGTCGATCGCGGCCACCTGGCTGCACCCCGCGGAGGAGCCCTTCTCCGGCATCTTCGGCTGGAAGGCGATCGCCGTCCGGCCGTCCTCGTCGACGTGCTTGCCGGCCGCGCAGACCGGGCCGGGCAGCTTGATCGTCCACAGCTCGGTGCCCTTCACCGGGTCGTAGCCGACGATCTCCGCGATGCCGCTCTTGGCGTACACCGTGTCCGTCAGCCATGAGCCCGCGGTGCTGACCGTGTCGTCCGCCTTGGGCAGCGGCACCCCGAAGAGCAGCCGGGAGGACGGGTCGGCGGGCACCTTCTCCTTGCCGCCACCGCCGGTGGTGCCCCCGGAGCCCTTGTCGTTCGAGCCGCCGGTGCCGCCGCCGGAGGACGCGGTGTCGTGCTTGCCGTCGCCCCCGGAGGACTTGGCGTACCAGATGCCGCCGCCGACGATCAGCGCGATGGCGACGACCGCCGCGACGACGATGAGCAGCACGGCGTTGTTCCGCCCGCCGCCGCCCGCCCCCGGCCGGGGCGCCATCGGCACGGTCGGCGGCTGTCCCTGGCCGGGACGCCCGTAACCCGGCTGCATGCCCTGCATGGGCTGCGTGGGCTGGGCGTAGGGGTTGGGCGGCTGGGCGCCGTAGCCGGGGAACTGCGGGGCGGTGGGGGCCGGGGGCTGCTGCGCGTACGGGTTGTGCTGCGCGCCCGGGTAGCCGTAACCGGGCTGCGGGGGCGGGACCGGCGGATAGCCGTAGCCCGGCTGCGGCTGCTGCGGCGGCTGGGCAGGCGGCTGGTTCGGGGGCTGCGCCGGCGGCCGGCCGGGCGGCTGGTTCGGGGGTGGCGGGGGCGGCTGGGTCATGACGCGGGTACCTCGGTGACGCTCGGAAGGCCGTACGGCGGACGGGACTCGGGAAGGACGGGCCGCGGCCGGCACGGGGGCCGGCCGGGGCGGTGCGCCGGACTCAGTTGCCGAACGCCATCATGAGCTGCTCCTTCGAGTCGTCGTCGCCGGACAGCCGGCCCGAGGAGATGAAGAACCGCCCGCCGGCCCAGTCGACGACCCCGTCGTAGAAGGTGTCCTCGACCCGGGCGGCGCCCTGCGGGTTCTGCAAGAGCGTGGTCGTCCGGTGGGAGCCGGCGACCGGCACCGACACCACCCGGCCGCCCGCGTCGTACGACGGCTGCACGTACGCGATGAGCTTGCCGCCCTCGACCTTCACCGGCGCCATCGGCTGGTCCACCGGGGACTTCACCCGCCACTTCGCCTTGCCGTCGGAGAGGCTGATCGCGACGATCTCGTTGGCGCTGACGGTGGAGTCGGTGGGCAGGTAGAGCATGCCGGCGTCGACGGCGACGCCCTGGCAGCCCTGCAACTCGCGTTCGAGGACGGCCCAGCCGCAGCGGGGGGCGAACTTCTCGTTCACCTTCACCTCGGAGCGGAACGTGCCGTCCTTGGTGAACGTGGAGATGTTCCAGGTCTTCTTGTCCCGGTTGGTCAGGTAGACCACGAGCGGGTCGACCGAGTAGGTCCGGGTCACCTCCCAGCCCTGCTTGACCGGCTGGGTCCAGCGCACCTTGCCGGTGGCCGGGTCGAGTTCCTGGATCTCCTCGTGCTCCTTGGCGGTGCCGGCGCCGCAGGAGGCCACCTGGATCAGCCGGCCGGTGCCCCCCGCGAAGGCGGCCGGGAAGCAGGCCGCGCCGTACTTCTTCTTGTCGTACAGCTTCTCGCCGCTGTCGATGTCGTACGCCGTGCCCGACTGCGAACGGCCCACCATCAACGTCTTGCCACTGAGCGTCAGTTCGACGGTGAGCGCGCTGTCGAACAGCCCGCCGTCGGCGACCTCGGCGCTCCAGCCCTTCTCGCCGGTGCGCAGGTCGAGTTGCTGGAGCCGGTTGCACTTGGCGCGGTCGCCGCCGCCGTTCATGTACGCCACGACGATCTTGTCGTCGGCCGACTTCTGCGGGGTGACCGCGCAGATCTTCTGCGGGAGGGCGAGCGGCCCCCAGGCGGTGCCGCCGTCCCCGGTGCGGAAGGCGAAGACCTGCTTGTAGGCCGCCTTCACCGCCGTGTCGCCGGTGATCCACATGCCGGGCGCGTCGGCGCCGGAGGCCGGGGCGTCCGGCGCCGGCTTGTACCAGAGCACCTTCGCCTCGCCGGGCCGGCGGCCCTTGTTGAGGTTCTCCGGGTCCTCACCGCCGCCGGACGTGGTCGGCGAGGCGGTGGCGGAGTTCTTGGGGTCGTCGCTCTGCCGGGCGACCGGCTTCTTCTTCCCGCCGCCGCTGTCGCCGCCGGTGACCGCGAACACCGTGCCGCCGATGACGAGCAGCGCGGCGACCGCGGACCCGATGATCAGCGCGGTCTTCTTCCGGCCGGCCGGCCGGCCGTCGAGGGGCCCGCCGGGCGCGGCGCCGGGCATGCCCGGGTACGGCGGCTGCTGCGGGTGGCCGTAGCCGGGCTGCGGGGCGCCGTACGGGCCGGGCTGCTGCGGGTAGCCGTAGGGGCCGGGAGCGGAGCCGTACGGGCCCGGCTGCTGGGGCTGCGGGGGATAGCCGTAGCCCGGCGGCGGCTGCGGGGGCTGCTGCGGAGGACCGGCGGGCGGCTGGGGCGCGCCGAAACCACCCTGCGCCGACGGCGTCTGGGGAGCGGGACCGAAACCACCCTGCGCCGGCGGGGTCTGCGGGGCCGGGCCGAAACCGTCGGCCCGCGGAGGCCGGTCCTGTGGCGGCCGGTCCCCCGGCGGCTGGTCCTGCGGTGGTCCGAATCCGCCCTGCGGCGGCTGGTCGGGCGGCTGAGTCATCAGCGCTCTTCCCCCTCGTTCACTGATTTTTAGCCACGCCCTGAGGTTCGCGACGGACTCAAGGTCGTTCTCAGACAGTTCTCAGACGGCTCTTTCTATCACCCGGCGCAGACAGCACACGGGGCCGTGTCCTCCCCTGTTCCCAAGGGACGACCGGCCCGTGATACCGCCGTTACGCGCCTTCACGCCCCCTTCACGCGGCGCTCGCGCCCCCCCGCGTGAGCGGACGTGAAGAGTCAGGCGTCCTCCGCCAGTTCCAGCCAGCGCAGCTCCAGTTCCTCGCGCTCCCCGGCCAGGTCCCGCAACTGGGCGTCGAGTTCGGCGACCTTCGCGAAGTCGGTGGCGTTGTCGGCGATCTGGGCGTGCAGCTTGGACTCCTTCTCGGAGATCCGGTCCAACTGGCGCTCGATCTTCTGGAGTTCCTTCTTCGCCGCGCGCTGGTCCGCCGCGCTCTTCTCCTGCGTGACCGGCTTGGGCGCCGCGGCGGCCTGCGTGGCGACCGCCTCCTCCATCCGCTGCCGCCGCTCCAGGTACTCGTCGATGCCGCGCGGCAGCATCCGCAGCGCGCCGTCACCGAGCAGGGCGAACACCCGGTCCGTCGTCCGCTCCACGAAGAACCGGTCGTGGGAGATGACGATCATCGAGCCGGGCCAGCCGTCGAGGAGGTCCTCCAACTGGGTGAGCGTCTCGATGTCGAGGTCGTTGGTGGGCTCGTCCAGGAAGAGGACGTTGGGCTCGTCCATGAGGAGCCGCAGGAGCTGGAGCCGCCGCCGCTCACCACCGGAGAGGTCCCCGACCGGCGTCCACTGCTTCTCCTTGGTGAAGCCGAACGTCTCGCAGAGCTGCCCGGCCGTCATCTCGCGCCCCTTGCCGAGGTCGACGCGCTCCCGGACCCGCTGCACGGCCTCCAGCACCCGCCAGGTCGGGTCGAGTTCGGCGACCTCCTGGGAGAGGTAGGCGAGCTTGACGGTCTTCCCGACGGCGATACGGCCACCCGCGGGCTGCTCCTCGCCCTCGGTCCGCGCGGCCTCGGCCATGGCCCGCAGCAGCGAGGTCTTCCCGGCGCCGTTGACCCCGACGAGGCCGATCCGGTCGCCCGGACCGAGCTGCCAGGTGACGTGCTTGAGCAGCACCTTCGGCCCGGCCTGCACGGTGACGTCCTCCAGGTCGAAGACGGTCCTGCCGAGCCGCGAGGAGGCGAACTTCATCAGCTCGCTGCTGTCCCGGGGCGGGGGAACGTCCGCGATCAGCTCGTTGGCGGCCTCCACGCGGAAGCGCGGCTTGGAGGTACGGGCGGGGGCGCCCCGCCGCAGCCACGCCAGCTCCTTGCGGATCAGGTTCTGCCGCTTGGCCTCCTCGGTCGCGGCGATCCGCTCGCGCTCGGCACGGGCGAAGACGTAATCGGAGTAGCCGCCCTCGTACTCGTACACGTCACCGCGCTGCACGTCCCACATGCGCGTGCACACCTGGTCCAGGAACCACCGGTCGTGCGTCACGCACACCAGCGCCGAGCGCCGGTTCTGGAGGTGCCGGGCGAGCCAGGCGATGCCCTCGACGTCGAGGTGATTGGTGGGCTCGTCCAGGACGAGCAGGTCCTGCTCCTCGATGAGCAGCTTGGCCAGCGCGATCCGGCGCCGCTCGCCACCGGACAGCGGGCCGATGACGGTGTCCAGCCCCTTCGGGAAGCCCGGCAGGTCCAGCCCGCCGAACAGCCCGGTCAGTACGTCCCTGACCTTCGCGTTGCCGGCCCACTCGTGGTCGGCCATGTCACCGATGACCTCGTGACGCACGGTGGCCACGGGGTCGAGGGAGTCGTGCTGGGTGAGCACGCCGGTCCGCAGTCCGCCGGAGTGCGTGACGCGTCCGGTGTCGGCCTCCTCCAGCTTGGCGAGCATCCGGATGAGGGTGGTCTTGCCGTCGCCGTTGCGTCCGACGACTCCGATCCGGTCCCCTTCCTGCACACCGAGCGAGACACCGTCCAGCAGGGCACGGGTGCCGTACACCTTGCTGACGTTCTCGACATTGACCAGGTTGACGGCCATTTCACTCCTGTGCGCGGGGCTGTTTCGACGTGCGGCTCCGCCGCGTGGGTCAGCCTTCTAGCGTAGGGCCTGCGGGGGTGGGGGCGGGGCGCGAGGGGGGTGTCACTCTTTGTTATGACGTGATCGGGAAAGGGTCGCTACGGTGGGAAGGCAGGCCGCAGGATCCCGTCCATGGGAGGAACCATGACCGCCGAGCCCGCAGAGCACCGCCGTCAGTGGCCGGTGCCACCCCTGGACGGCTACACCGTGGACGACCTGTTCACGCTGCCGGATCTCCCGCCGCACACCGAGCTGATCGACGGGAGCCTGGTTTTCGTGAGCCCGCAGCGCCACTTCCACTTCGCCGCGATCCACCTGCTGGCGAACGGGCTGCGCAGCACCGTGCCGTCCGACTTGAAGGTCGTGTGCGAGATGACGGTGGTATTGGACCGGCGTAACGGTCCGGAGCCGGACATCTGCGTGGTCCGCGCCGAGGCCGTCACCGGTCCGCGCCAGACCCGATTCGAAGCGGCCGACATCCTGCTCGCCGTTGAGGTGATCTCACCGGACTCCGAGGCTCGCGACCGCGACACCAAGCCGCACAAGTACGCCGCAGCCGGCATTCCCCATTTCTGGCTGGTCGACATGGCGGGCCAGGATGACCACCCTGTCGTCCAGGTGTACGAACGCGGCGAGGCCACCGGTACCTACGCGTTGACAGGCATCTACCACGACCACGTCAAGGTGAGCGTCCCCTACGACATCCTCATCGACCTGACCACCTTCAACGAGTACTGAACCTGCTCAGAGCACCGTCGCCCCCGCCACCGGCCCCGCCGCCACCCGCACCGCCCTGCACGTCCCCGACGCCCGCAGGGCCCCGGCCACCTTCTCCGCCGACTCCGCGTCCCGCGTGAGGAAGGCCGTCGTGGGCCCGGATCCCGAGACCAGCGCGGCGAGCGCACCGGCCCCGCGCCCCGCCGCCAGCGTGTCGGCCAGCTCGGGGAAGAGGGACAGCGCGGCCGGCTGGAGATCGTTGGAGACGGAAGCGGCCAGCGCCTCGGCGTCGCCCTTCGCCAGCGCCGCCACCAGCTCCGCCGACGCCACCGGCTCCGGGATCTCCCGCCCCTCGGCCAGCCGGTCGAACTCGCGGAACACCGCCGGGGTCGACAGGCCCCGCCCGGCCATCGCGAACACCCAGTGGAAGGTGCCGCCGGCCTCCAGGACGGTCAGCCGCTCACCCCGCCCGACCCCGAGCGCCGCCCCGCCGACCAGGCTGAACGGCACGTCGCTGCCCAGCTCGGCGCAGATCGCGAGCAGTTCGGCGCGCGAGGCACCCGTGTCCCACAGCCGGTCGCAGGCGAGCAGCGCGCCCGCGCCGTCCGCGCTGCCGCCCGCCATGCCACCGGCGACCGGGATGTCCTTGGCGATGTGGACGTGGACGTTCGGTTCGATCCCCCGGCGCGCGGCGAGCGCGATCGCGGCGCGCGCGGCGAGGTTGGTGCGGTCCAGCGGGACCTGGGCGGCGTCCGGGCCCTCGCAGGTGATCCGGAGTTCGTCCGCGGGGGTCACCGTGACCTCGTCGTACAGTCCGACGGCGAGGAAGACGTTGGCCAGGTCGTGGAAGCCGTCGGGGCGGGCGGCGCCGACCGCGAGCTGGACGTTGACCTTGGCCGGGACCCGTACCGTGACGCTCACGCGCCCGCCTCCTTGTGCTCGGCGATCCGCGCGAACTCCTCCACGGTCAGCGACTCGCCGCGCGCCTGCGGCGAGACCCCGGCCGCGACGAGGGCCGCCTCGGCCGCCGCCGCGGACCCGGCCCAGCCGGCGAGCGCGGCCCGCAGGGTCTTGCGGCGCTGGGCGAAGGCCGCGTCGACGACGGCGAAGACCTCGGCCTTGGAGGCGGTGGTCTTGATCGGCTCGGTCCGCCGGACGAGCGAGACGAGACCGCTGTCGACGTTCGGCGCGGGCCAGAAGACGTTGCGCCCGATGGCCCCCGCCCGCTTCACGTCGGCGTACCAGTTGGCCTTCACGGACGGCACGCCGTACACCTTGTTGCCGGGTGCGGCGGCGAGCCGGTCGGCGACCTCGGACTGCACCATCACCAGCGTCCGCTCGATGCTCGGGAAGGTGTCGAGCATGTGCAGCAGCACGGGGACGGCGACGTTGTACGGCAGGTTCGCCACCAGGGCCGTGGGCGCGGGTCCGGGCAGCTCGGTGACGTGCATGGCGTCGGAGTGGACCAGCGCGAAGCGGTCGGCGCGGTCCGGCATGCGCGCGGCGATGGTGGCGGGGAGGGCGGCGGCGAGGACGTCGTCGATCTCCACGGCGGTGACGCGGTCGGCGGTCTCCAGCAGCGCGAGGGTGAGCGAGCCCAGCCCCGGGCCGACCTCGACGACCACGTCGTCGGGGCGGACCTCGGCGGTACGGACGATACGGCGGACCGTGTTGGCGTCGATCACGAAGTTCTGGCCGCGCTGCTTGGTGGGACGGACACCGAGCGCCGCCGCGAGCTCGCGGATGTCGGCGGGACCGAGGAGGGAATCGGGGGTGGGGCTACTCACGGGACAAGGGTACGGGGCCGTACCGGGCCGGGTTGCCAGGTGCTCCGCACGGACCCCGGGAACAGCGCGAGCGGCCACGACGGGCCCGCGGCCGGGCGACGGCCTGTGCCGCACGGCGCACCCGCACGACGCGTCCGCTCAGCCCCGCCGGCCCTACCCCCGCAGCCTCACCCCGCAGTGCGGCCACGGGCTCGCCCCCCGCCGGATGTACAGCTTCTTCGCCCGGTACGTCTGTTCTTCCGCCGAGGCGTCCTGGGGGCGGCCCCTGCCGCCGAGGCTCTGCCAGGTGCGGGTGTCGAACTGGTACAGCCCGCCGTACGTCCCGGAGGGGTCGACCGCGTCGGACCGGCCGCCGGACTCGCAGACGGCGAGCGCGCGCCAGTTCAGGCCGTCGGCGTCCCGCACGGAGGGCGGCCGGGGCTTGGTGCCCACCTTGATCACCTGTGCGCGCGGCTCGCGCACCACCTCCGACCTCTCCGGGCGCGGCTTCTGCCGTACCCCGTTGACGGTGCGCACGTAGTAGGTGGTCCGGCGCAGTCCCGGCTGCCCGGGGCGGGCGACGACCTCGGTGCCCTGGAAGACCGTGGGGTCCGCGGTCCGCTCCACCGCGAACGGGATCTGCTCCTCGTGGATCTCCCGGGTGCTGCTGACCCGCAGCACGGTCACCGTCTGCCCGTCGCGCGGGAAGCTGTCCGGCGGGACGGAGGTGGTGTCCTGGCCGCGCAGGGTGATCCCGGCCTCCTCGACCGCTTCCCGGACGGTGGCCGCGTTGGTGCGGACGGTGCGGGTCCGGCCGTCCGCCAGGACGGTGACCGCGCGTTCGGTGCGCACGTCGAGCGCGAGCCCGGCACGGCCGATGCGCTGGGAGCGCGAGGTGGACAGATACGCGCCCTCGGCGCGCACCCCCAGCTCGTCCAGCGCGCCCTCCACCGTGCGCGCCGTCGTCCACACCTCGCGCCGCCGGCCGTCCAGGGTGAGCCGTACCGGGCGCCCGTAGCGCACCGCGACCGCGTCGCCGCTGGCGAGCGCCGTGCCGGGAGCGGGCGCGATCATGTCGTGCGCCCCGACGCGTACGCCCTCCTCGGCGAGCAGCTCGCTCACGTCGTCGGCGAACGTGTGCAGGCTGCGCTGCCTGCCGTCGACGCTCAGCTCGACCGCCTTGTCGTTGGCGACGAAGGCGGTGGTGCCGCCGGCCAGGAAGGCCACGACCAGTGCCTGGGGCAGCAGGCGGCGCACGGTGGAGTCCGGGCGTTCGCCGCAGCGCGCCTTGCGCCGGCGCGGGGCCTGCCCGCCGGTCTCCTCGTACGGCTCGTACGGCTCGGACACCTCGGCCTCGGGGGCCGGCGTCTGCCGGGGCAGCGGCGGCGCCGGGTCGGTGACGAAGTACGCCTCGGCCTCGTAGGCGGGCCGGTAGGTGTCCTCGGGGATGCCGTACGGCAGCGTCTCCGCGGTGGGGACGGAGGCGTCAGGGCCGTAGGGGTCGTACGTCTCGTACGGCGACGTGCTCACGCCGACACGCTCCAGGGGCCAGAGGGGTCCGGATCGGGCCCCCAGAACCTAGCGGAGCGTCGGTCACTCTCCAAAGCGACTCGACTACGGAGCGTCGCGACTCGAACGGGCGGTCAGTACCCCGGACGGGCGGCCACCAGTGCCCCGGGCGGACGGCCGGTCCCTCGGGCGGACCGTCAGTAGCCGAAGGGTGGACGGTCAGTAGCCGAAGGCACGGGCCGTGTTCGCGGCGAGGGCCGTCGCCAGCGCGTCCTCGTCGACCCCGCGCACGGCGGCCATCGCGCGGACCGTGACCGGAATGAGATACGGGGCGTTGGGCCGTCCGCGGTACGGCGCCGGGGTGAGGAAGGGCGCGTCGGTCTCCACGAGGACCAGGTCCGGCGGGGCGACGGCGAGGGCGTCCCGCAGGTTCTGGGCGTTCTTGAAGGTGACGTTGCCGGCGAAGGACATGAAGTAGCCCTCGCGGGCGCAGATCCGGGCCATCTCGGCGTCGCCGGAGTAGCAGTGGAAGACGGTGCGCTCGGGGGCGCCCTCCTCCTTCAGGATCCTGAGGACGTCGGCGTGGGCGTCGCGGTCGTGGATGACGAGCGCCTTGCCGTGCCGCTTGGCGATCTCGATGTGGGCGCGGAAGGACCGCTCCTGGGCGGCCTTGCCCTCGGGGCCGGTGCGGAAGTGGTCCAGGCCCGTCTCGCCGACGCCCTTCACCTGCGGCAGCCCGGCCAGCCGGTCGATCTCGGCGAGGGCCTCGTCCAGCGCCGCGTCGCCGCCGGGCTCCCGGGCGCCCTGCCTCGACCACCCGTCCGGGTCGCCGTGGACGATGCGCGGGGCCTCGTTGGGGTGGAGGGCGACGGTGGCGTGGACGTTCTCGTGGGCCGCCGCGGTCTCGGCGGCCCACTGCGAGCCCTTGAGGTCGCAGCCGACCTGGACGACCGTCGTGACGCCCACCGAGGCGGCCTTCGCCAGTCCCTCCTCGACCGTGCCGGACTGCATGTCGAGGTGGGTGTGGGAGTCGGCGACGGGCACCGCCAAGGGCTGGGGCAGCGGCGGTGCCGCGTTCTTGTCGGCGTCCTTGGGGCTCTGACCGGCGTTCGAAGGCATGTTCCGATCCTACGGAAGGGGCATGCCTTCGACGGCCGGCGATCCACTCAGCCGTCCTTGCGCTGGAACGGGTGCAGGAGATCGGACAGGTGCCAGTGGTGCGGTGTCCTGGCCGGTACGGCCCGCGCGGGCACCTGCGGCGTCTCGACCGGGCCCGCCTGCGGCACCCGGTGGTGCTGCCGCTCGGCCGGGCCGCACACCGCGGAGACCTGGCCCGCGCGCATGATCCGCACGACATGGCCGTCGCAGTTCTGGCAGGACGGCCGGCTCAGCGGCGACGGCACGACCTGGCCGTCGGCCACGTACAGCACGAACTCCTCCCCCTGCGCGTTCGTGTGGTGCTCTATCTCGTACGACTGCTCCCAGCCGTGCCCGCAGCGCATGCAGGCGAACGAGTACGACTCGTGAACGACGGCTGCGGCTGTGGCACGGAGGCCGGTCCGCCCTGCTATGTCACTCATGCCAGCTCCCTGTCGGACGGGTGCGTCCCTCTGGACGGGTGCGTCCCTTCGACCAGTGGACGCCTCCGCCGGCGCGAGCGCAGCCGGCCTGTCGAGTGTTGGAGGCGATTTGGACATCGCTTGCCAAAAGGCCGCGAATGAGACGGCTGTGCTTTGCCATCGACGCCAGCCTTTTGCTCCCCCATGGGGCGCGCGGAGGCGCTCCGCGGGGGCGCGGGGGCCTACGCGCGGACCCGCCTCACCCGGCGGCGCGCTTGGCCGCCACCACCGCGTCGAACACGACCCTCTTCGGCAGTCCGGCCTGCGCCGCCACCGCCGCGATGGCCTCCTTGCGGCGCTCGCCGGCCTCCTCCCGGACCCGTACCCGGCGCACCAGTTCCTCGGCGTCGAGTTCCTCGGGCCCGGTCTCGGGCGCGCCCTCGACCACCACGGTGATCTCGCCGCGCACGCCCTCCGCGGCCCACCGCGCCAGCTCGGCCAGCGGACCGCGCCGTACCTCCTCGTACGTCTTGGTCAGCTCCCGGCAGACGGCGGCCCGCCGGTCGGCGCCGAAGACCTCGGCCATGGCGGCGAGGGTGTCGTCGAGCCGGTGCGGGGCCTCGAAGTAGACGAGGGTGCGCCGCTCGCCGGCGACCTCGCGCAGCCGGGACAGCCGTTCGCCGGCCTTGCGGGGCAGGAAGCCCTCGAAGCAGAAGCGGTCGACGGGGAGCCCGGACAGGGCGAGCGCGGTGAGCACGGCGGACGGCCCCGGCACGGCGGTGACCCGGATGTCCTGCTCGACGGCGGCGGCGACCAGCCGGTAGCCGGGGTCGGAGACGGAGGGCATGCCGGCGTCGGTCACCAGCAGCACGCGCGCGCCGCCGAGCAGCTCCTGGACCAGTTCCGGGGTGCGGGCGGACTCGTTGCCCTCGAAGTACGACACCACGCGGCCCTTGGGCGTGACGCCCAGCGCCTGGGTGAGCCGGCGCAGCCGCCGGGTGTCCTCGGCGGCGACCACGTCGGCGCCGGCCAGCTCCTCGGCGAGCCGGGGCGGCGCGTCCGCGATGTCGCCGATGGGGGTACCTGCCAGGACAAGGGTTCCAGTCACACCCCCATCCTCCCAGGAGATCCCGGGCCGCTTCCCCGGGATCCGGGGCCGTCGCCGGGGCGGCCGTGCGCGCGACGGACCCGACCGTGTCCCGACCGGTACCGCGCATGCACGGGACTCGCACAGGACGTTTCCCTACGATGGCGCGGTGACCACTACCGCGTCCTCCATGGACCTCCGGCAGGACCAGGCACCGCACGACCGCCGGCCGTCGTGGCAGCGCCGGCTGCGCCGATTCGGGTACGCGCCGGCCACGGACGAGCCCTCGGGCGACGTACGCGACCGGCTGGTGCCGCCGTACGCCGAGCCGAGCCCCCGGCTGTGGCGGGCGTTCGGCGTGCCGCCGCTGCTCGCCGAGCGGCTCACGCGGTGGTCGGGCTGGGGCGGACCGCTGCTGGTGACGCTGATGGCGGGCGTCATGCGGTTCTGGAACCTGGGCAGCCCGCGCGCGGTGATATTCGACGAGACGTACTACGCGAAGGACGCGTGGGCGCTCGTCCACCGCGGCTTCGAGGTCAGCTGGGACCGGTACGGCAAGACCGCCAACGACATGGTCCTCCAGCAGCACGGGCACCTGGCGATCCCGACGGACCCGGCGTACGTGGTGCACCCGCCGGTCGGCAAGTACGTCATCGGCCTGGGGGAACTGGTCTTCGGGTTCGACCCGTTCGGCTGGCGGTTCATGACGGCGCTGCTGGGCACGCTCTCCGTCCTGCTGCTGTGCCGGATCGGCCGCCGGATGTTCCGCTCGACGTTCCTCGGCTGCCTGGCGGGCGCGCTGATGGCCGTGGACGGCCTGCACTTCGTGATGAGCCGGACCTCGCTGCTCGATGGCGTGCTGATGTTCTTCGTGGTGGCCGCGTTCGGCTGCCTGGTCGTCGACCGGGACCGGGCCAGGGAGAGACTGGCCGCCGCGCTGCCGGCCGGACCGGACGGGCGGGTACGGCCCGACGAGCGGGTCGCCGACGCCTTCCGCTTCGGGTGGCGACCGTGGCGCTGGACGGCCGGGGTGATGCTGGGCCTGGCCGTGGGCACGAAGTGGAACGGGCTGTACGTCCTGGCCGCGTTCTGCGTGATGACGGTCCTGTGGGACGTCGGCACCCGCAAGGTGGCCGGTGCGCGCCGCCCGTACCTCGCCGTCCTCAAGTACGACACCGGTGCCGCCTTCGTGGCGACGGTCCCGGTGGCACTGGCGGTCTACCTGGTCTCCTGGACCGGCTGGATCCTCTCCCCGGCCGACGGCACGGGCGGCTACTACCGCAACTGGGCGGCCACCGACGGCAAGGGCGGCACCTGGACCTTCCTGCCGGACTGGCTGCGCAGCCTGTGGCACTACGAGCACGAGGTGTACAACTTCCACGTCCACCTCGACCAGCCGCACACGTACCAGTCCAACCCGTGGAGCTGGATCGTGCTGGGCCGCCCGGTGTCGTACTTCTACGAGTCCCCCTCCCCCGGCGCCGACGGCTGCCCGGTGGACGCGGGCCAGAAGTGCGCCCGGGAGGTGCTGGCGATCGGCACGCCGCTGCTGTGGTGGGCGGCCTGCTTCGCGATCCTCTACGTGCTGTGGCGCTGGGCGTTCCGCCGGGACTGGCGGGCCGGCGCCATCGCCTGCGGCATCGCGGCGGGGTACCTGCCCTGGTTCCACTACCAGGAGCGGACGATCTTCCTCTTCTACGCGGTCGTCTTCCTGCCGTTCCTGTGCCTGGCGGTGGCGATGATGATCGGCGCGATCATCGGCCCACGGGGTTCGACCGACATGCGCCGCGTGATCGGCGCCTCGGCGGCGGGTGTCCTGGTCCTCCTGATCGCCTGGAACTTCATCTACTTCTGGCCCCTGTACACGGGCCAGGCCATCCCAATCGACTCGTGGCGGTCGCGGATGTGGCTGGACACCTGGGTCTAGCGGGCGAAGTTCTGGGTCCAGTAGACGCGGGAGTTGCCGCCGTCGGCCCTGCCGACCCCGAGGACCGCGTAGGAGCAGTCGAGGATGGCTGCGCGGTGTCCCCAGTTGGACGCCTCGTCGTGGTGCAGCCAGTTGTCCATCGCCTGGGCATACGTCTGGCCGGTGCCGTAACTCCAGTTCTCGGCGCGCTGGGCGGGAACGAAGCCGGCCGCTCTGATCCGGTCCGCCGGCATGGTGCCGTCCGAGCCGATGTGCCCCCGCCTGGGGTCGCTCCTCGGATACGCGTCGATGAGGGCCCCGGAGTGGGCGGCCAGGTCCGCGCTGTGTCTGCGCGCCACCTCGCTGAGCCGGGGGTCGATGCGCACGTTCGCGCTCTGCCCGCCGCAGCCGCCCTCGTCACGTCGCGCCCGGACGACCAGGTCGACGAGTTGTCTGGCGTCGGCGGGCATCGGCGGGAGGACGACGGGCTCGTCCTCGGTCCGCCATGCCTGGTTGACCCACCAGGGGTCCCCGGTGTTCCGGGCGCACGCCCATTGCTGAAGGCCGGCGCCCTGCCGGGGCGGGCTGGGGAAGTCGCCGTTCCCCGTGTCGAGGCACTTTCCGCTGTGTTGGGAGACGATCAGGTATCCCACGGCGTTCTCCGGACAACCGCCTGAGGGCGGGCACGACTTCGGGTCGCCGATGTCCACGAACTTCCACAGCTGATTGGCGCCGCCGTGGCAGTCCCACTGGAAGACCTGGGCTCCGTCGGCCTTGGACCAGCCCGAGACGTCCAGGCACTTTCCCGAATGCCGCGCGACGATCTTGTATCCCCGCCCTCCGCCCGCGTCCACGAAGTCGAACTGCTGGTTGGCCGCGGCGCTGTTGGACGGCCAGAGGACGATCGCCTGCCCGTTGGCGGTTCCGGCGGCCGTGACGTCGGCCGCCAGCCCGGAACTCTGGTTGTAGAGGTGGATGCCGCCGTTCCGGGCACCGGCCGGGGCCGGTGCCAGCAGACCTAATGCCAGGAGGAACGCGGCCAGAAAGGCATACCGGGACCTCATCCCCATGATGCCTCCCCGCAGTTGAGGGAGCGTTCGACACCAGCCTAAGCGGGAGGTACCGGGCGGGCCACCCGGTCAGCCGCGTACGGCGGCGTCTCCGTTGGGACAACAATCGGCAACTCTTGTCACATGGCGGAGCGCAACCGCTTACAGTGCTCCCACGACCTGTTTTGAACATGTTCAACAGGCTGAACGGGAGGGGAAGCGCACCATGCGCAACGGGGTCAAGGCGGCCGTCATCGGCGGTGTGTGCGTCACGCTGCTCGGCGGTGCCGGGTACGGGCTGTACAACGTCGCGTCCGCGCTGAACGGCGACGACGGCCCGGGAGGCTCGGCGGCCGTGCGGACCGGGCCGCCCAGCGGCTCCGAGGTGAAGGAGACGACCGGCGCGTTCTTCACCGCCTGGGAGAAGGGCGACGCGGCGGGCGCGGCGGCGTACACGAACTTCCCGGAGGCGGCCCAGGAACTGCTGTCGGCCTACGGCGGCACCGCGCACATCGGCGGGATACGGATCACCCCCGGCCGGGCCACCGGCGACACGGTGCCGTTCACGGTGAAGGCGACGGTGTCGTACGCCGGCGTGTCCCGGCCGCTGTCCTACCGCAGCGAGCTGACCGTCGTACGCGGCGAGACCTCGCACCGCGCGCTGGTCGACTGGCAGCCCTCCGTCGTCCACCCGCGCCTGCGCAAGGGGGACACGCTCGCCACCGGCGACTCGGCCGCCCCGGAGATCGAGGCCGTGGACCGCGACGGCAAGGTGCTCACCCGGGTGACGTACCCGTCCCTCGGTCCGATCCTGGACGAGCTGCGCCGGCGGTACGGCGACAAGACCGGCGGCCGGCCCGGGGTGGAACTCGTGATCCGCCACCAGGCGGCGGCGGACGGCAGCCAGGCGGCGGACACCCCGCTGCTCACCCTGGCCAAGGGCAAGCCCGGCAAGCTCCCGACGACACTCAGCGCGAGCGCCCAGGCGGCGGCCGAGAAGGCCGTGCTGAAGTACCGCGAGTCCTCCGTCGTGGCCGTCAAGCCGAGCACCGGCCAGATACTCGCCGTCGCCAACAACCGCGACGACGGCTTCGACGCGGCCCTCCTCGGCGAACGCGCGCCCGGCTCCACCATGAAGATCATCAGCGCGGCGACCCTCATCGACAACGGCTTGACCACGGCGAACGGGCCGGCGCCCTGCCCGCCGTCGGCCGTGTGGCAGAGCCAGACCTTCCAGAACCTCAAGGACCTGGCGCCGAACGAGCACGCCACCCTCGCCGACAGCTTCGCCCGCTCCTGCAACACGGCGTTCGTGAAGTTCGCGGACGAGGTGAAGGTCGACTCCCTCACCCGGGAGGCCGAGGACCGCTTCGGGCTCGGGCGGAACAACTGGCAGATCGGCGTGCCCACGTTCGACGGCCGGGTGCCGGCCTCCGGCGGCCCGGACACCGCGGCCAACCTGATCGGCCAGGGCCAGGTCCAGATGAGCCCGCTGAACATGGCGTCCGTGACGGCCACCGCGAAGACCGGCAGCTTCCACCAGCCCCTGATCGTGCCGCTGAAGCTGGACGACCGCGAACCGGCCCGTGCGCGCGGGCTGTCGCCGGCCACGGCCCAGCAGCTGCGTGCCATGATGAACCGCACCGCGCGCAGCGGCACCGCGGCCGGCGTGATGGCCGGGATGGGCGGGGACATCGGCGCGAAGACCGGCTCCGCGGAGGTCGACGGGGAGACCAGGTCGGACAGCTGGTTCTCCGGTTACCGCGACGACGTCGCCGCGGCGGCCATGGTCCAGGACGGCGGACACGGCATCGACGCCGCCGGACCGATTGTCGCAAGCGTGCTACGGAACGCCGGCTGACGTCACCCGGGGAGACCGGGACTTTAAGGTGATTGCCGTCGTTGGGGAGTGTGAGGGCTGCGGGGACCCTGGGAAAGGCGCGGAGGAACTGAGGCTGTGGGCAAGAGAAGGCGCGTCGCCGAGCGACGCAAGACCCGACCCGCCGTACTCGGCGGGATGATCGCCGTGGTGGTCGGCGGTGCCGGGTTCGGCGTCTACGCGCTGTACGACGGCGGTGCCGCGGCCGACGAGCGGTCCGCCGCGGCCGGCCACAGGACCGTCAAGACCGGCCCGCTCACCGCCACCGAGATCCACACGGCCTCCACCCGCTTCCTGACCGCCTGGCAGCAGGGCAGGACCGACCGGGCGGCGGACGCCACCGACGACCCCGCCGCCGCCGGGAAGGCGCTCACCGGCTACACCAAGGAAGCCCACCTCAAGGACGTCACGCTCACCCCGGGGACGGCGAAGGGCGCGAAGGTGCCGTTCTCCGTGAAGGCCACGGTGGCCTACCAGGGCCTCAGCAAGCCGCTGGCCTACGACAGTGCGTTCACGGTCGTGCGCCGGGCGAGCGACGGCAAGCCGCTGGTCGACTGGCACTCCGCCGTGGTCCACCCGGAGCTGCGGGACGGCGACACGCTCGTGACCGGCGCGTCCGGCACCCCGCCGGTCAAGGCGCTGGACCGCGACGGCGGCGAGATCACGAGCGCCAAGTACCCGTCCCTCGGCACGGTGCTGGACGGGCTGCGGGAGAAGTACGGCAAGAAGGCGGGCGGCACGGCGGGCGTCGAGCTGCGCGTGGTGCGCGGCAAGGCGGCCAAGGACGCCAAGCTCTCCGACAAGACGCTGGTCGAGCTGAGCAAGGGCACCCCGGGCACCGTGCGGACGACGCTCAGCCCCGCCCTCCAGGCCGCCGCCGAGCAGCAGGTGGCGGGGCGCCCGCGTGCCTCGGTGGTCGCGCTGCGGCCCTCGACCGGGGAGATCCTCGCGGTCGCCAACAGCGGGCACGGCTTCAACACCGCCTTCCAGGGCGCCCTCGCGCCCGGCTCCACGATGAAGGTCATCACGTCGTCGCTGCTGATCGACAAGGGCCTGGCGTCGGCGGACAAGCCGCACCCCTGCCCCAAGACGGTCACCTACGGCGGCTGGAAGTTCCACAACGACGACGACTTCGAGATCAAGGGCGGCACCTTCAAGGCGAGCTTCGCCCGGTCCTGCAACACCGCCTTCATCAGCCAGGCGAAGAAGCTGAAGGACGACGACCTGACCAAGCAGGCCCAGCAGGTCTTCGGGCTGTCCATGAACAACTGGGCGATCGGCGTGCCCACCTTCGACGGCTCGGTGCCGGTGCAGTCGGCGGCGCAGATGGCGGCCTCGCTGATCGGGCAGGGCGGGGTGCGCATGAACCCGCTGAACATGGCCTCCGTGGCGGCGACCGTGAAGTCGGGCACCTTCCACCAGCCGTACCTGGTCTCGCCGTCCGTGGACCACCGCACGCTGGCCACCGCTTCCCGCACCCTGTCGTCGAAGACGCTGTCCCAGCTGCGCGAGCTGATGCGGTACACGGCCGCGTACGGCACGGCCGCCGAGGCGATGTCGGGGCTCGGCCCGGACTACGGCGCGAAGACCGGCTCGGCGGAGGTCGACGGGCAGAAGAAGCCGAACGGCTGGTTCACCGCCTACCGGGGCGACCTCGCCGCCGCCGGCGTGGTCCAGGCGGGCGGGCACGGCGGTGACACGGCCGGCCCGATCGTGGCGAAGCTGCTGAAGCTCGGGAGCTGACCGGCTCGGCTCCGGTCAGCTCCGTACGGGCTCGACGGTGTAGGTGCGGCGCAGGAACCGCACCAGCGTCTTCGACTCGAACTGCACCACTTCGACCCCGTCGTCGGTGTGGAACTCGACCACCGCCTGGACGCGCCCGCAGGGCCACACCCGGACGTCGCCGCTCTCGGCCGGCGCCCGCAGTCCCCGTTCGAGGAGCGCGCGGGAGAAGGTCCACTCGTGCGGTCCGGGAAGCCCGACCCGGACGGAGCGGGGATCGGCGTCCGGGTCGTACCGCAGCACGACGGGTACGGCCCCCGGGTCCTCCTCGTCCGTGACGATATGAGCGCGCGCGTACTGTTCGACTACAGACATCGGACCGCCCTCTCACGCACCGTGACCTATGCGAAATCCGTGAATCCGCTTTCCCTCAAGAGTCGCACATTCTGCGGTATGCACCCTGGTGGGAGACGAGACTCGGTCTCTCTTGCAAAACGTTCGCAACAAGGGCCTAAAATCGTACGGTGCATGTACCTGACGGATTCATCGACGCCCCGACCTCCGCGGTCACCGGAGTGGTCGCCGCCGGCGCCCTCGCGGTGAGCCTGCGCGGCGCCCGCCGTGAACTCGACGAGCGGACCGCCCCGCTGGCCGGCCTGGTGGCGGCGTTCATCTTCGCCGTGCAGATGCTCAACTTCCCGGTCGCCGCCGGGACCAGCGGTCACCTCCTGGGCGGAGCCCTGGCCGCGATACTCGTCGGTCCCTACACAGCTGTCCTGTGCGTGTCGGTCGTGCTGCTCATGCAGGGCGTGCTGTTCGCCGACGGCGGGCTGACCGCGCTCGGCGTGAACATCACCGACATGGCGATCGTCACGACGGTCGTCTCCTACGCCGTCTTCCGCGGCCTGCTCGCCGTGCTGCCCCGCAAGCGGCGCTCGGTGACCGTGGCCTCCTTCGTCGCCGCGCTGGTGTCCGTGCCGGCCGCCGCGGTCGCCTTCACCCTGATCTACGCGGTCGGCGGCACCACCGACGTCTCCATCGGCAAGGTCGCCACCGCGATGATCGGCGTCCATGTGCTGATCGGCGTCGGCGAGGCGGTCATCACCGCGCTGACGGTCGGCGCGGTCATCGCCGTACGCCCGGACCTGGTGTACGGCGCTCGCGGCCTGCGGCAGCGGCTCCAGCTGCGGGTGAACGGCGCGCTGGTGGACGCGCCCGCGCCCACGGCGCCGGTGGCGGCGCGCACCTCGCGGCGCACGCTGTGGGTGACCGGTCTCGTCACCTCCCTCGTCCTCGCCGGCTTCGTCAGCTTCTACGCCTCCGCGAACCCCGACGGCCTGGAGAAGGTCGCGCACGACAAGGGGATCGACAAGAAGGAGAAGGAGCACACCTCGGCCGGCTCGCCGCTCGCCGACTACGGCGTCAAGGACGTCTCCGACGCCCGGCTGTCCGGCGGCCTCGCGGGCGTGATCGGCGTCGGCGTCACGGTCGTCGCGGGCAGCGCGGTGTTCTGGTCGCTGCGCAGGCGGCGCGGCGACGACGTCTCCCCCGTGAACACGGGCGTCTGACGTGGGGGCGGGACACACGCACCGGCTGTACCGGCACGGGCACTCGCCCGTGCACGGCCTGCCGCCGCACACCAAGCTGGCCGCCGCGTTCCTGTTCGTGGTGGTCGTCGTGTCGACCCCGCGCGAGGCGATGTGGGCGTTCGCGGTGTACGCCGTGCTGCTCGCGGTCGTCGCGTACCAGGCGCGCGTGCCCGCCCGCTTCCTGCTCGGGCGGCTGCTGATCGAGGTGCCGTTCGTCGCGTTCGCCGTGCTCATGCCGTTCGTGGCGGAGGGCGAGCGGGTGCATGTGCTCGGGCTCTCGCTCAGCGTGAACGGGCTGTGGGGCGCCTGGAACGTGCTCGCCAAGGGCACCCTCGGCGTCGCCGCCTCCGTACTGCTGGCGGCCACCACCGAGCTGCGCGAACTGCTGCTCGGGCTGCAACGGCTGAAGCTGCCGCCGCTGCTCGTGCAGATCGCCTCCTTCATGATCCGCTACGGCGACGTCATCACCGACGAGATGCGCCGGATGCGGATCGCCCGTGAGTCGCGCGGCTTCGAGGCGAAGGGCGTGCGGCACTGGGGTGTGCTCGCCAAGTCCGCCGGCGCGCTGTTCATCCGTTCCTACGAGCGCGGGGAGCGCGTGCACCTCGCCATGGTGAGCCGGGGGTACGCCGGTTCCATGCCGGTCATCGACGAGGTGACCGCGTCCGGCGCGCAGTGGCGGCACGCCCTGGCCCTCCCCTGCGCCGCCCTCGTCGTCTGCCTGCTGGGATGGATGCTCTGATGGTTCCTGTGACTGCTTCTCTGGAGGTCTCCGGCCTCGCCTTCGCCTACCCGGACGGACACCAGGCCCTGTTCGGCGTGGACTTCTCGATCGCGCGCGGCGAGCGGGTCGCCCTCCTCGGCCCGAACGGCGCCGGCAAGACGACCCTGGTGCTCCACCTCAACGGCATCCTGGGCGGCGGCACCGGCACGGTGACCGTGGCCGGGCTCCCGGTGTCCCGGCAGCACATGGCCGCGATCCGGCAGAAGGTCGGCATCGTCTTCCAGGACCCGGACGACCAGTTGTTCATGCCGACCGTGCGGGAGGACGTGGCGTTCGGCCCGGCCGCCGCCGGGATCAAGGGGGCCGCGCTGGAGGAGCGGGTGCACACCGCGCTGGAGCGGGTCGGGATGCGGGAGTTCGCCGACCGGCCGCCGCACCACCTCTCCTTCGGGCAGCGCCGCCGGGTCGCGGTGGCCACCGTGCTCGCCATGGAGCCGGAGATCCTGGTCCTGGACGAGCCCTCCTCCAACCTGGACCCGGCCTCGCGCCGCGAACTCGCCGACATCCTGCGCTCCCTGGACGTCACCGTCCTCATGGTCACGCACGACCTGCCGTACGCCCTGGAGCTGTGCCCGCGCTCCCTCGTCCTCAGCGACGGCGTGATCGCGGCGGACGGCCCGACCGGTGCGCTGCTCTCCGACGAGGAGCTGATGCGGGCGCACCGGCTGGAGCTGCCGTTCGGCTTCGACCCGAAGTCCGTGACGACGGGCGCGTGACGGACGAGGACCCGGCCGGCCGACACGCATACGGCGCGCGGCACCATCGACGTAACGATTCTGTTGGGCCGATCCCGCCGAGGAATCGCAGACCCGTACCCCGTGTTGCAGCCATTGTCGCAGGGGACTGACGAGCGGAAGGGGCGGCGGGCGTGGACGTGAACGGCACTGTGGCCGAGGGCTTCGAGCCGGTCAGGGAGGCGTTCGCCGCGAACTTCGCGCTGCTCGGCGAGCGCGGAGCGGCCGTCGCCGTCTACCGGGACGGACACCGGGTGGTGGACCTGTGGGCCGGCACCCGGGACGTGGACGGAACGGCTCCCTGGCAGCCGGGGACCGCGCAGATCGTGCGCTCCGCCACCAAGGGCGTCGCCGCCGCCGCGCTGCTGCTCCTGCACCAGCGCGGCGCACTGGACCTGGACGCCCCGGTCGGCGCGTACTGGCCGGAGTACAAGGCGGCCGGCAAGGAGCACACGCGTGTACGGGACCTGCTCGCGCACCGCGCGGGCGTGCCCGTGCTGGACCGCCCGCTGACCCCGGCCGAGGCCGCCGACCCCGGACTCGGTGCCGCCGCCGTCGCCGCGCAGGCGCCGGTGTGGGAGCCGGGCACGGACCACGGCTACCACGCCCAGACCTTCAGTTGGCTCACCGGTGAACTGCTCCGCCGGGTCACCGGCCGCCCGGTCGGCGAGTGGATCGCGGAGGAGATCGCCCGGCCGGCCGGTGCGGACCTCTGGCTGGGCCTGCCGGAATCGGAGCACGCGCGCGTGGGCCGCGTCGGCCCGGTGGACGCCCCGGAGAGCGCGGGCGGCCTGCGGACCCGCCCCAAGCGGGCGGTGGCCGAGGCCTACGCCGACCCGGACTCCCTGACCAGCCGCGCGTTCGCCGCGATCACCCCGCTGCCCGACGAGAACGACCCCGGCTACCGCGCCGCCGCCCTGCCCGCCTCCAACGGCATCGCCACGGCCGACGGACTGGCCCGCTTCTACGCCTCGCTCATCGGCGAGGTCGACGGCGGGACCCGGCTGTTCACCCCCCGGACCACGGAACTGGCCCGCACGGAGCAGTCCGCCGGCCCGGACCGGGTCCTGGTGGTGGGCACCCGCTTCGGCCTCGGCCACATGCTGCACGGCGCCGCGTCCCCGCTGCTCACCCCCGGCTCCTTCGGCCATCCCGGACGCGGTGGCCCGCTCGGTTTCGCCGACCCGGACACCGGCATCGCCTTCGGCTACGTCACCAACGGCTTCCGGCAGAGCGTGACCGCGGACCCGAGGGCGCAGGCGCTGGTACGAGCGGTCCGCACGGCGCTCGCCTGAGCCGTGCACGCCCTCGGCGCACGCCGGGCGCGTGTCACACGTGGATCGGGTGCGAGGTCCGTCCGGACGCCTGGTCGATCTCCTCATGGGCCTTGGTCAGCAGTTGCATGGCCAGTTCGTTGAGGGCGCGGGCACCGGCGATCTCCTCGCCGACCCGGGGCTGGTTCGCGTCGACGTTGTGCCGGCTGGCACGGCCGTGGGCCCGCACCTCCGAACCGTCGGGCAAGCGCACCAGGGCCGCCGCCCGCGTGTGCTGATCGTCCTCCATGAACTCCATCTCGATGTGCCATCCCACAGCGGTGTGCATCATGACGACCACCTCCGAAAACCGCTGCTTCCAGGGTGCGCCCCGGCACCCCGGCCCGTCATGTCGGCGCCGTGCGCCGCGCTAACCGGCCCGCAGCATCAGCCCGATGCCCACGACCACCAGGCCCGCCGCCGCGATCCGGGGCGCCCCGAAGCGCTCCTTGAAGAACAGCGCGCCGATGGCCGCGCCGACGATGACGGACGACTCGCGCAGGGCGGCGACGGGGGCGAGCGCGGCCCGGGTCTGGGCCCACAGCACCAGGCCGTACGCGGCGACGGACAGGGCGGCGCCGAGGAACCCGAGGGCGGCGTACGGCCGGAGCAGCCGGACCGTGCCGGCACGCGCGCGTGCGTACAGGAACGCGGGCAGCACCGCCCCCTGGACGGCCATGAGCCAGGCGATGTAGCCGAGGGAGGTGCCCGAGGCCCGTACGCCCATGCCGTCGATGACGGTGTACGCGGCGATGGTCAGACCGGTCGCGAGGGCCGCGCCGATCGCCGCCCAGTCGGGCCGCCTCCCGCGCAGCCCCCACAGCCCGACCCCGCTGAGCCCCAGGCAGGACACGGCGATGCCGGCGCCCGCCCAGGCGCCGGGCACCTCGTGCGCGAAGACGGCGGCGAGCACGGTGACCACGAGCGGGGCGCTGCCGCGCGCGATGGGGTACGCCTGCCCGAAGTCGCCCAGCCGGAACGAGGTCATCAGCAGCGCGTAGTAGGCGATGTGCACGGCGGCCGAGGCGAACAGGTACGGCCAGGCGGGCCCCGCCGGGAACGCCGTGAACGGTGTCGCCGCGAGCCCGATGAGCAGCCCGCCGCCGGAGATCAGGGCGAAGCCGACGAGCTTGTCGGTGATGCGGTGCGCGATGGCGTTCCAGCCGGCGTGCGTGACGGCGGCGAGCAGCACGGCCGTCGCGACCAGCGGTGTCACGCGCGCTGCTCGCGCACGTCCACCAGGGTCGCGCCCGCGTGGGCGACGAGTTCCTTCGGCTCGATCGGGAAGACGGTGTACGGCGTGCCGGCGGCCGCCCAGACCACGTCGTGCGCGAGCAGCGAACGGTCGGCGAGGACACGCGTGCGCGTGCGGTGCCCGAAGGGCGGCACCCCGCCGATGGCGTACCCGGTGGTCTCGCGCACGAGCCCGGCGTCGGCCCGGGTGACCTTCCCGGCCCCCAGCTCCTGCCGCACCCGCTCCACGTCCACCCGCGAGGCCCCGTCCATGAGCACCAGCACGGGCACCCCGTCGGCGGCGAAGACCAGCGACTTGCAGATCTGGCTCAGCTCGCACCCGATGGCGGCGGCGGCCTCGGCGGCGGTCCGGGTCGCCTCGGAGAAGCTCCGGACCCGGGGCAGCAACTCCCCCAGTCCCGATTCCTCCACGGCGGCGGCGAAACGAGGATGAGCGGTCGTCGTCATACGCGCACGCTAGCGGGAAAGCCGGTGAGGGTGCAGCCCCGTCCCCACGGGCACCCTCACCGGCGGCTCTGTGTCAGGAGCGGTACGTCAGGCGCGTACCAGCTCCTTCTCCTCCTCGGTGGCGTGGGCGCGCAGGCCCTCGCCCTCCACGTCCACGTTGGGCAGTGCGCGGTCCAGCCACTTCGGCAGCCACCAGGCCCGCTTGCCGAGCAGGGCGAGGACCGCCGGGACGATGGCCATGCGCACGAGGAACGCGTCGAAGAAGACCGCGATGGCGAGGCCGAAGCCGATCATCTTGACCATCGACTCGCTGGAGCCGATGAAGCCGGAGAAGACGGCCATCATGATGACGGCGGCGGCGGTCACGACCCGGGCGCCGTGCTTGAAGCCCGTCACCACGGCCTGGCTGGGCTTCTCGCCGTGGACGTACGCCTCCCGCATGCGGGTCACGAGGAACACCTCGTAGTCCATCGCGAGGCCGAAGACGACGCCCACCATGAAGATCGGCATCATCGACATGACCGGGCCGGTCTCCTCGACGTTCATCAGGCCCGACAGCCAGCCCCACTGGAAGACCGCGACCACGGCGCCGAGGGCCGCCATCACGCTGAGCAGGAAGCCGAGCGCCGCCTTCAGCGGGACCAGGATCGAGCGGAAGACCACGATGAGCAGGAGGAAGGCCAGGCCGACCACCAGGGCCAGGTACGGCAGGAGCGCGTCGTTCAGCTTCTGCGAGACGTCGATGTTCATCGCCGTAGAGCCGGTGACCAGGATCTGGGAGTCGGTTTTCCGGGCGATGTCCGCGCCCTTGTCGCGGATGGCGTGCACCAGGTCCTCGGTGGTGGTCGAGGACGGCTTGGAGTCGGGGACGACCGTGATCGTCGCGGTGTCGCCGGCCTTGTTGGGCGCGGCCGGGGTGACCGTGACGACGTCCTTCAGTCCCTTGATCTCGTCGCCGACCTCGGCGAACGCGGCCTTGGGGTCGGCGCTGTCCTTGGCGTCGACGACGATCAACAGCGGGCCGTTGAAGCCGGGTCCGAAGCCCTCGGAGAGGAGGTCGTAGGCGCGGCGCTGGGTGGTGGAGGTCGGCTGGGAGCCGTCGTCGGGCAGGCCGAGCTCCAGGGAGGCGGCCGGGATCGCCGCCGCGCCGAGGCCGAGCACGCCGAGCAGCAGGACGGCGACCGGGCGGCGGACGACGAAGCTCGCCCAGCGGGTGCCCATGTTGGGGCGGCCCGGCTTCTTCGGCGTACGGCCGCCGCCGAGCAGCTTGCTCTTCTGGCCGGCCGGCTTGATCCTGCGGCCGGCGTAGCCGAGCAGCGCCGGGATCATGGTCAGCGCGATGAGGACGGCGATGGCGACCGTGCCCGCCGCGGCGATGCCCATCTTCGTCAGCATCGGGATGTTGACGACGGACAGGCCGACCAGGGCGATGACGACGGTGAGGCCGGCGAAGACGACCGCCGAGCCCGCCGTGCCGACGGCGCGTCCGGCCGCGTCCTCGCGCTCGCGGCCCTCGGCGAGTTCGGCGCGGTAGCGGGAGACGATGAAGAGGGCGTAGTCGATGCCGACGGCGAGGCCGATCATCGAGGCCAGGGTGGAGGTGGTGGTGCCCAGGTCCAGGGCGCTGGCGAGCGCGGTGATCGCGGATACGCCGATGCCGACGCCGATGATGGCGGTGAGCAGCGGGAAGCCGGCCGCGAGCAGCGAGCCGAAGGTGATGACCAGGACGACCGCGGCGACCGCGATGCCGATGATCTCGCTGGAGCCGGTCTCAGGGGTCGCGCTCAGCGCGTCACCGCCGATCTCGACGGTGAGGCCCGCGTCCCGCGCGTCCTGGGCCGCGTCCGTCAGGGCGTCCTTGGAGGAGTCCGCCAGCTCCATGCCGGAGACCTCGTACTTCACCGAGGCGTAGGCGATGGTGCCGTTCTCGCTGACGGCGTGCCCGGTGTAGGGGTCGGCGACGGAGGCGACCTCGGAGCCGCTGCGCAGCTCCTTGACGGTCTTCTCGACGGTCGCCTTGTTGACGGCGTCCGTCATCTTCTCGCCCTTCGGGGCCTTGAAGACGACCCGGGCGGTGGCGCCGTCGGCGCTCATCCCGGGGAAGCGCTGTTCCAGCAGGTCGAAGGCCTTCTGGGCCTCGGTACCGGGGACGGAGAAGGATGTGTTGCCGGCGGCCGGCGCGGAGGCGGCGCCCACCCCGGCGAGGGTGAGCAGCGCGACCCATATGAGGGCGACGAAGTGCCGTCGCCGGAAGGCGAGGCGGCCGAGTTTGTAGAGGAACGTGGCCACGGAGGCGTACTCCCGGTCAGGTCGTTGGGTTCAGCTGGGCAGGGGTGATCAGCCCGACGACGTGAGCGGTGACGTCAGGTGGTGGGCTTGCTCGGGAAGAGCGTTCAGCTCGCGGGTACGCCGAAGGCGGGGAGAACCACGGCGTCGATGTACGAAAGGAGGAAGTCCTGCGTCGGCGGCTGCTCGTCGATCATGGTGCGGGCGGCGAACGCGCCGATCATCATGTGCATCACGAATCTGATCGCGGGGTTGTCCGCACGGACCTCGCCCCGGTCGACCGCCCGTTGCAGCACGCGGTGGAACTCCGCCATCTCCGGCTCGATGAGGTGCTCCCGGAACGCCTTGAGCAGATCCGGGTTGCCGTGCACCGCCATGGCCAGGCCCCGCATCAGCGCGGAGCTCTGTTCCATCTCGCAGTCGTCCGCACGCAGGGTGAGCGCGTGCAGATCGCCCCTGAGGGAGCCGGTGTCGACGTCGCCGGCCCGGCCCGGCTTGTTGTGCCGCACGGCCTTGGCCACCAGTTCGGCCTTGCCGCCCCACTGGCGGTAGAGCGTGGCCTTGCTGGACCGGGTGCGGGCGGCCACGGCGTCCATGGTGAGGGCGTCGTAGCCGACCTCGCGGAGCAGGTCGAGCACGGCCTCGTACAGCTCGGCCTCGCGCTCGGGGGTGATCCGGCTGCGACGTGTCGCCGCGACGGCTTCGGTCATGCCCGTCACCTTCCCGCTCCGGAGCTTCTTCCTCGTACATCCACGAAGATACCCCGTGGATCAGCGAAACGAAACCGTTTCGTACGTGCGGTGGGTCACGAAGGTGAAGGGCCTGCAAGGAAGGGGGCGGCCCGGACCCCACAAGTTGCTCGCGCCGTGTGACCGGAAAAGCATGGGGAGCGTGAGCTATCTGCGCCTTCCCCACCTCAGCGGTGACCTGCTGTGCTTCGTCGCGGAGGACGACCTCTGGCTGGCCCCCCTCGACGCCCCGGGCCGCGCCTGGCGGCTCACCGCGGACCGCACCAAGACCGGCCACCCGCGCTTCTCGCCCGACGGCCGCCGGATCGCCTACACGACCTGGCGCAGCCTGGTCCCCGAGATCCACCTCGTCGACGTCGACGGCGGCCCCGGACGCCAGCTGACGTACTGGGGCAGCGCCGACACCCAGGTGTGCGGCTGGACCCCGGACGGCGACATCCTGGCCGTGGCCTCCCACGGCCAGCCCTTCTCCCACTTCACCTGGGCCTACAAGGTCCCCGCCGACGGCGATCCGGGCGGGCGCCTGCCCTGGGGCCCGGTCGCCGACATCCAGTGCGCCGACCTCGCCGGCGAGCACAGGACCCTGCTGCTCACCGGCACCCCGCCGCACGAACCGGCCTCCTGGAAGCGGTACCGCGGCGGCGCCACGGGCCGGCTGTGGCTGCACGGGCGACGCCTGCTGCCGGACCTCGACGGCCATCTGGCCTGCCCCATGTTCGTCGCCGGCCGGATCGCCTTCCTCTCCGACCACGAGGGCGTCGGCAACCTCTACTCCTGCGCCCACGACGGCACCGACCTGCGCCGGCACACCGACCACGACGCCTTCTACGCCCGGCACGCCGCCGGCGACGGCGAGCGGGTGGTCTACCAGTGCGCGGGCGACCTGTGGCTGGTGGACGACCTCTCCCCGGGCGGCACGCCGCGCAAGCTCGA
This sequence comes from Streptomyces olivaceoviridis, assembly GCF_014650115.1. Taxonomy (GTDB): domain Bacteria; phylum Actinomycetota; class Actinomycetes; order Streptomycetales; family Streptomycetaceae; genus Streptomyces; species Streptomyces olivaceoviridis. Next base: position 183,883 of record NZ_BMUI01000003.1, read on the forward strand.
CGTCCGGCTCGCCGGGCCGCGCACCGGCCGCCGCCGCTACCAGGTGCCGGCCGCGCAGAACATCGACGGCATCTCCGTGGACGACACCGGCCGGGCCAGCGCGGTCGTCGTCCGCGGCAGCCTGTACTGGCTCACCCACCGCGACGGCCCCGCCCGTACGATCACCGACACGCCCGGCGTCCGGGTCAGGCTGCCGGAGATGCTGGGCTCCACCGGGCAGATCGCCTACGTCACCGACGCCGAGGGCGAGGACGCCGTCGAGATCGTCCACCTGCCCCGCGCCACCGGTGACCGCGCGCCCCGGCGGCTGGCGTCCGGCGCGCTCGGCCGGGTCCTGGAGATGGCCTGCGACCCAGAGGGCGAACGCCTGGCGGTGGCCTCGCACGACGGGCGGCTGCTGCTGATCGACGTGCCGGAGGACGGGGCGGCGGAACCGGAAGAGGGGGCGCCGGAGGCGGAGGAGGGGGAGACCGGGGCGGAGACCACGATCACCGAGCTGATCCGGTCCCTGAACGGCCCGGTCCGCGACCTCGCCTTCTCCCCCGACGGCTCCTGGCTCACCTGGTCGCACCCCGGCATCGGACGCTCCCTGCGCAAGATCAAGCTGGCCCGCATCAAGGACCGGCTGATCGTCGACGTGACGGACGGCCGCTTCGAGGACGAGAACCCGGTCTTCACCCGCGACGGCCGCTACCTCGCCTTCCTCTCCTGGCGCGGCTTCGACCCGGTCTACGACGTGCACACCGGCGACCTGTCCTTCCCGCTCGGCTGCCGCCCGTACCTGGTCCCGCTCTCCTCGGCGACCCCCTCCCCGTTCGCCCTGAACCCCGAGGGCCGCCCGGCCGCCGGCGGGCTCGATCCGCTGGAGGACGAGGAGACCGGCGAGGCCGGCACGGTGACGGTCGAGGCCGAGGGGCTGGCGAACCGGGTCACCCCGTTCCCGGTCATCGCCTCCAAGTACTCCGGGCTGCACCCGGTCTCGGGCGGCGGTCTGGTCTGGCTGCGCTGGCCGATCTCCGGCGCGCTCGGCGAGACCTTCGTCAATCCGGCCGACGTCAGCGGACGTCCGACCCTGGAGTACTTCAACATCACCAAGGCGAAGAAGTCCGAACTGGTCGATCACCTGGACTGGTTCACCGTGAGCGGCGACGGCACCCGGCTGGTCGTCGTGGACGAGGGCGAGCTGCGGGCGGTGCCGTCGACCGAGGTCGGCGACGCGGACTCGACCGTCTGGATCGACGTGCGCCGCATCCTGCACCAGGCCGACCCGCCCGCCGAGTGGCGCCAGGCCTACGACGAGGCGGGCCGTCTGATCCGCGCCTACTTCTGGGAGCCGGGCATGTGCGGCATCGACTGGGCCGCGGTGCTCGACCAGTACCGTCCGCTGGTCGAACGGGTCGCGTCCCCCGACGAGTTCGCCGACCTGCTCCGCGAGGTCCTCGGCGAGCTGGGCACCTCGCACGCCTACGTCACCGCCGCCCGCCGCAACGAGGGCCCGCCGCACTACCAGCGCTGGCAGGGCCTCCTCGGCGCCAACTTCGTCCGCCGGGACGGCCGCTGGGTGGTCAAGCGCATCCTCGCCGGCGACTCCTCCGACTCCAAGGCCCGCTCGCCGCTGGCCGGCACGGGCATCCGCGAGGGCGCCGTCCTGACCCACGTCGAGGGCCGCCCGGTCGACCCGGTGACGGGCCCGTACCCGCTGCTGGCCGGCGCGGGCGGTACGACGGTGGAGCTGACGTTCACCCCGTCCGAGGACGAGACCGGGCACGCCCGCCGGGTCGCGGTCGTCCCGCTCGTCGACGAACGGCCGCTGCGCTACCAGGACTGGGTGGCCAAACGCCGCGAGGTCGTCCGCGAGTTGAGCGGCGGCAAGTGCGGCTACCTGCACATCCCCGACATGGGCGGCTCCGGCTGGGCCCAGTTCAACCGCGACCTGCGCATGGAGGTGTCCCGGCCCGCGCTGATCGTGGACGTGCGCGGCAACGCGGGCGGCCACATCAGCGAACTCGTCATCGAGAAGCTGACCCGGACGATCCTGGGCTGGGACCTGACCCGGAACGCGCAACCGGTGTCGTACACCTCGAACGCCCCGCGCGGGCCCGTGGTGGCCCTGGCCGACGAGGCGACGTCCTCCGACGGCGACATGATCACCGCCGCCTTCAAGCTGCTGAAGCTCGGCCCGGTCGTCGGCCAGCGCACCTGGGGCGGAGTGGTCGGCATGACCGGCCGGCACCGCCTCGGCGACGGCACGGTCATCACCGTACCCATGAACGCGGCCTGGTTCGACGCCTACGGCTGGTCCGTGGAGAACCACGGCGTCGCTCCCGACCTGGAGATCCTGCGCACCCCCCTGGACTGGGCGGAGGGCCGCCACGCCCAGCTCGCCGACGCGGTCGAACTCGCCCTGGAACTCCTGGAGTCCAACCCGGCGGCGGTCCCCCCGACCTACAGCGACGTCCCGAACAGATCCCGCCCGGAACTGCCCCCGAGGGCGACTTCCTGAGCCCTCCGGAACCGACGCAGGGTGCCCTCCTGGAAGAAGGGCACCCACGTCACTTGGCCGAGGCCGAGCACAGCGGTCAGGCGTCGTAGTCCCGGTCGAACCGGTCCTCCATCTGCTGCTCCGTGTCCTCGATGTCACGGTGGTTCTGGTGGCCACCCCGCTCCGGCGGCTGCTGGCCCTGACGGCCCTGCTGCTGGCCCTGGCGGCCCTGCTGCGGGCCGCGCTGGCCGGCCTTCTCGCGGCCCTGGTCCATCTTCTCCTTGGCCTGGCGCGACTTCTCCTGGAACTGGTCCTTCATACCCATGTGGGTTCACTCCCGTGATGAGTGGGGGTCCGGCCCCGTCGGTGGGGCCTCGACCAGATTCACACGGGCGAACACGCTCTGCATGTCGATCAGTTACGGTGCGTAGCGCGGGCCGTCTCGTCGGCCGCCCCACCTGCGCCGACGAGCCCGGAACGCATGCCCTTCAGACGGGGCGCGAACCGCTTCATCTCGCGCTGCCCGACCGTCCCGACGAGTACCGGCAGATAACCGCGCACGCCCTGCATGCCACGCAGCCACCACTGCCCGTACACATGCGCCGAACGCCGCTCGATCCCTTCCACCAGCCGGTCCACGGCGGGACCCAGCGGGTAGGTCTTGTTGGACGGCCACGGCAGCCGCTGCCGCAGCTCCCGCATGACGTCGTCCTGGTCGGCGCCGCGCACCATGTCGGTGTCGGTCCAGGACAGGTACCCGACACCGACGCGGACGCCCTGGTAGCCGACCTCGGCACGCAGACTGTGCGCGTACGCCTCCACGCCCGACTTGGACGCGCAGTACGCCGTCATCATCGGCGCGGGTGTGATCGCGGCGAGCGAGGCGATCTGGAGCAGATAGCCGCGGCTCTCCACGAGCACCGGGAGGAACGCCCGCGCGGTCACCGCCGAACCGATGAGGTTCACCTCGATCACCCGCCGCCACGCCTGCGGATCGGAGTCGGCGAACGGACCGCCCGTCGCCACACCGGCGTTGGCGACCACGATGTCGACCTTCCCGAACCGTGCCTTCACCTCCTCGGCGACCCGGCTCATCGCCTCGTGGTCGGTGACGTCGGCGTACCAGTGGGCGCTGTCGCTGTGCAGCCGCCCGGAGACCTCCTTCAGCGCCTCCTCCTCCAGCCCGACCAGCGCCACCTTCGCGCCGCGCGCGGACAGTTTGCGCGCCAGCAGCTCACCGACGCCGCGCGCCGCTCCCGTGACGACCGCGACCTGCCCTTCGAGGCTGACCCTGCTCATGCGCCCTCCTTGATCCGCGCGGGGGTGGAACCGTGCCCGGGGGCGGCCCCCGTGACATACGTGCCGACGAGTTCCCGGATGCGGGCCGTCACCGGCTCCGGGGCCTCGATCGGGGTCATGTGGCCGACGCCGGGCAGCTCGGTGAGGCCGACGCAGTGCGGCAGCGCGGCGACCAGCGCCCGGGCGTGCGCCGGAGGCGTGAGCCGGTCGGACGCGCCGTGCAGCACGGCGGTGGGCGCGCTCAACCGCCGTACGCCGTGGTCGAGATCGAGCGCGGCGAGGACGGCCGACCAGGCGTGGCGCGCGGTGCGCGGGCAGGCGTGCACGATCCGCGCGCACGCCTCCACCATGTGCGGGGCGGAACCGGCCCCCATCGTGGCGTACTTGAGGATGCTCCGCGCGACCGGTGTGACGGGCCCGAGGGGCGCGCGGGAACCGAGGACGCGCCCGGTGATCCAGGTGCGCACACGCCCGGCGCGCAACGGCACCACACGCGACTGGGCGACCAGCCGCGAACTCCCCGTGCTGCACAGCAGGACGGCGGCGGCGTGTTCCCGGAAGCGGGGGCGCTCGGCCGCGGCCATGACCGTCATGCCGCCCATGGAGTGACCGACGACGAGCGCCTTCTCCCCGCGCGTCAGCGTCTCCGCGAGCACCGCTTCGAGATCGTCCGCCAGCGCCTCGGTGGTGCAGGCGGGACCCGCGGGACTGCGCCCGTGCCCCCTCTGGTCGTAGGCGATCACCCGGTGGTCGGCGGCCAGGTCCCGTATCTGGGCCGCCCAGAACGCCGTCGAGCAGGTCCAGCCGTGGGCGAGGACGACCGGTGGCGCGTCCTGAGGGCCGTGCACCTCGACGTGCAGCCGCGCGCCGTCGGCGGAGACGGCGGTGAGGGTGCGGGCCGGGGCGGGAGGCGCGTAAGGGCCGGCGGTGACGTGGGCGCTCCGGCTCATGCGGCGGCCCCGCTCTTCCGGCCGGCCGGCCCGGCGCCGGGGCCGGACACCGGCGCGGGCTTCCGCAGGACCTCGTACTCCGCGAGGTCCACCCGCCGGGTGGCGCGCCGGAACTCGGTCGTCGTACCGGGCCAGATGGTGGTGTTGCGGCCGCTCGCGTCCAGGTACCAGCTGGTGCAGCCGCCGGTGTTCCACACGGTCCGCTTCATGCGCTCCTGCACCCGGTCGTTCCAGGCGTCGACCGCGGCGGGCCGGGCGTCGAGGGCGGTACGGCCGCCCAGGACGTCGAGCTGGCGCAGATAGTCGGCCATGTAGCTGAGCTGGGACTCGATCATGAGGATCATCGAGGAGTTCCCGAGGCCCGTGTTGGGCCCGATGATCGTCATCCAGTTCGGGAATCCGGCCGCCGAGGCGCCGCGCAGCGCCCGCATGCCGTTCTTCCAGGACTCCGCGAGCGTGATTCCCTCCGCGCCGACCACGCGCTCGGCGATGGGCATGTCCGTGACGTGGAAGCCGGTACTGAAGACGATCGCGTCGACCTCGGCCTCGGTGCCGTCGGCCGCCACCGCCGTGGACCCGCGGATCTCGCTCAGCCCGCTGGCGACGACGTCCACGTTCGGCCTGGCCAGCGCCGGGTAGTACGCGCTGGACAACAGGATCCGCTTGCAGCCGATGCGGTAGTCCGGGGTGAGCTTGGCGCGCAGGGCCGGGTCCTTGATCGCGCGGGCCATGTTCCGCTTGGCGAGCTGTTCGACCAGGCCGAGTTCGTCCGGGCGCTTGGTGAACGCCTGGACCTGGAGCTCCCGGATGCCCCACAGCAGTCCGCGCCGGACCTGGGCGGTGACGGGCAGCCGTCGGTGCAGCCAGCGCTCGGCGCCGCTGATGGCGCGGTCGACACGGGGCAGCACCCAGGGCGGGGTGCGCTGGAAGAGGGTGAGCCGGCCGACCTGCGGCTGGATGGCGGGGACGATCTGGATGGCGGAGGCACCGGTGCCGACCACGGCGACCCGCTTGCCGCGCAGGTCGTAGTCGTGGTCCCAGCGGGCGGAGTGGAACACCTTGCCGGGGAAGGAATCCAGGCCGGGGACCTCGGGGACCTTCGGGTCGGACAGCGGCCCGGTGGCGGAGACGACGACATCGGCGGTCAGCGCGCCGCGCGTGGTCTCGATGGTCCACCGCAGGTTCTCGTTGTCCCAGGTCATCAGCTTGACCTCGGAGTCGAGGCGGAGGTGCGGGCGCAGTCCGAAGAGGTCGGTGACGTGCTCCAGATAGGCGCGGATGTGCCGCTGCCCGGAGAAGGTGCGCGGCCAGTCCGGGTGGGGCGCGAAGGAGAAGGAGTAGAGGTGCGAGGGCACGTCACAGGCGCACCCGGGGTAGCTGTTGTCCCGCCAGGCGCCGCCGACGCTGTCCGCCCGCTCCAGTACGACGAAGTCGGTGATCCCCTCGCGGCGCAGCCGCACGGCGGCCCCCAGCCCGCCGAACCCGGACCCGATCACCGCCACCCGTACATGCTCGTGCTCGGCCATCCCGAAGCCTCCACGCATCGCCTAGGAACCCTGCCAGTGAACACTGGCGCAATGGGACTGTAGAGCAGCCGCCTACTGAGCGGTAGGGGGCGACGGAAGGAAAGTTACCGCCGGTACGCCATAGGCTGCGGTCGTGGCAGAGGACGCGGAACACCCCACGGTCAGGCGCGAGTACCGCATGGAGGAGCTGGCCCGCCGCGCGGGCATCACCGTGCGCACCCTGCGCTTCTACCGCGAACGCAAGCTGATAGGACCGCCCCGCCGCGAGGGCCGCATCGCCTGGTACGACGACCACCACCTGGCCCGGCTGCGCACCATCGCGGCACTCCTGGAGCGCGGCCACACCCTGAACGGCATAGCGGAACTCGCGGACGCCCTCGACCAGGGCCGCGATGTCGCCGACCTGCTGGGCGTCGGCACCCCCACCGAGGAGGAGCCCGTCCGCCTCACCCCCGAGGAACTCGCCGCCCGCTTCGAGGGCGAGGTCACCCCCGAGAACCTGGCCGCCGCCCTGGAACTGGGCTATCTCGGCACCGACGGCGACGAGATCGTCCACATCAGCCGGCGCCTGCTGGACGTCTCCTCCGCGCTGGTCCGCGAGGGCATCCCGCTCGCCGAGGTGCTGACGGCCGCCGCCCGCGTCCGCGACCACGCCGACGCCCTGGCCGAGCTCTTCACCGACCTGATCCTGCGCCACGGCCCCGAGGAGGACCTGCGCCGGCTGCGCCCGCTGGCCCGCAGCGTCGTGGAGGCGGAACTCTCACTGGCACTGGACCGCCGACTGAACAAAGGCTGAGGTCTGATCGAGGGGGCCCCGCAGAGCGGCTGAGCCGACCACCGTGGACCGCGCGAGGCCCCGCCGGCCGACGGGGCCTCGCGCGGTCCACCTCACATATCGAAGACCACCGTCACCGGCGCGTGGTCCGACCAGCGCTCCTCATGGCTGGCCGCTCGCTCCACCACCGCCTTGACCGCACGCCGGGCCAGCCCAGGCGTCGCCACGGCGAGGTCGATGCGCCAGCCCGAATCGTTGTCGAAGGCCCGCCCCCGGTACGACCACCAGGTGTACGGACCCTCCGCGTCCGGGTGCAGGGCGCGGACGACGTCGACGTAGCCGCCCTCCTCGGCGGCGAACACCCGGCCGAGCCAGTCCCGCTCCTCGGGCAGGAAGCCGGAGTTCTTGGTGTTGCCGCGCCAGTTCTTGAGGTCGGCCTGCCGGTGCGCGATGTTCCAGTCACCGCAGACCAGGACCTCGCGCCCGTCGGCGGCGGCCCGTTCGCGCAGCTCCTTCAGGTGGGCCAGGAACTCGCCCATGAAGCGGATCTTCTCGTCCTGCCGCTCGGTGCCGACCTCACCGGAGGGCAGGTAGAGGGAGGCGACGGTGACACCGGGCAGCTCGGCCTCGACGTACCGCCCGCTGCCGTCGAACTCGGCGGAGCCGAAGCCGACCCGGACCCGGTCGGGCTCGCGCCGGGTGTAGAGGGAGACGCCCGCGCGGCCCTTGGCGGCGGCCGGGGCGTGCACGACGTGCCAGCCGTCGGGCCGGCCGGCCTCGTCGGGCAGCTGGTGCGGCTCGGCGCGCACCTCCTGAAGGCAGACGACGTCCGCGTCCGTCCCGGCGAGCCACTCCACGAAGCCCTTCTTCGCGGCGGCCCGCAGCCCGTTCACGTTCACCGAGGTCACAGTCAGCACCCGGGCACGATACCGGCACACTGGTCCGGGTCCACAAAATCCGGGGCCTCCCGTCGATTGCATAGAAGTACGATACCCAGCATGATTATCCGCCGCGTTCGTTTCGATCACCCCGACGCCGTGAAGCTCAACGACGAGGTCCAGGCCGAGTACGACCAGCGCTACGGCGACGGCGGCGACGCCACGGTCCTGGACGCCGCCGACTTCGACCCTCCCCAGGGCGTGTACCTGATCGCCTACGACGAGCGCGACCGCCCCGTGGCCACCGGCGGCTGGCGCAGCCAGGACCGCAACGAGGAGGGCAACGAGGACGGCGACGCGGAACTGAAGCGCATGTACGTCGTCGCCGAGATGCGCGGCCGGGGCCTGGCCCGCCGCATGCTCGCGGCCCTGGAGGAGGACGCCCGCATGGCCGGCCGGGTCCGCATGGTCCTGGAGACGGGCACCAAGCAGCCGGAGGCCATCGCCCTGTACGCCTCCACCGGCTATGAGCCGTGCGCGAAGTTCGGCTACTACCGGCACCACGAGGAAAGCCTCTGCTACGCCAAGCGGCTGTGACCCCGGGGGCGGTGAAGCCGCCGCTCAGGCGGCGGCGATGCCGCCGCTGCTGCCGCTGGAAACGACGAAGATCCCGACCGGTCATGATGACCGACGGGATCTTCGTCGTGCAGTGGACCTGAGGGGATTTGAACCCCTGGCCCCCTCGATGCGAACGAGGTGCGCTACCGGACTGCGCCACAGGCCCTTGCAACGAGTGAAACTCTAGCATCCTGATCGGGGTGCTTGGAAATCCGCTCCCTGACTGGTCAGGACGGGGGTTTCCGGGGTGACCCGGGTCACTCGTTGGCCGCGCGCGGGCGGTCGCCGTCCTCGTACTGGTCGAAGAGCGGCGTGCGTCCGCGTTCCCGTGCCCGGCGTGCGGCGGCCACGGCGGAGGCCGCGCCGCGCGAGCGGGTCCGGGCGTGGGGACGGCCGTCCGCGGCCTTGTCCCCCTTCTTCTCCCCGGGCACCGCCTCCGGGTCGCGCGCCTCGCTCTTGGGCGCGGAGCCCGCCTCATGCTCCGGCACGACCGCGCTGGACCGCGCCGAGCTCCAGGTGTCGGGTGCGCCGAGATCGACGTCGGAGGTGGCGCGCGGGGCGACGGGCGCGGTCACGTACGTCGGCAGCGGCACCGGCACCGGGTCCCAGCTGTCCCCGTGACCGGGCCGCCGCTGCCGCTCGCGCTGCTGGTCGACCCACTCGGCGTGGTCGGTCTGCTCGACGAGGGCGCGCCGGTCGGCGGCGAGCGCGGACAGGCCGGTGTCGGTCTCGGCGGGCTGACCCTCCTCCGGTTCCTCGGCGCCCGGTCCCGTGTCGAGGGACGCGCGCCGGCGCGGTTGGCGCTCGCGCAGGCGCTGGGCGGCGGCCTCGGCACGGCGCCGGTCCATCTGGTAGGCGAACCGGCGGCGCTCCTGCGCCCGCAGATAGGCGATGTACGCGCTGAGCAGCATGGCGGGCGCGCCGGGCACCCAGAGGAAGGCGAGGCCGCCGACGGCGGCGACGATCGCGCCGAGTGTGAAGGCGAGGAAGAGCATCACGGTGGTGCGCCGACGGCGCGCGAGCACCTTCGTGCGCCGGGCGCGTGCCGCGGCCGACTGCGCCGAGGACACGCTCCGTGCTGCCGGTTCACGCTGCTGGGCCGGTGGGGGCACGGGCGCGGGCACGGGGGCGGGCCGGGACGCCGGAACTGAGGCGTGGTCGCTCGCCGCTTCGGTGCCGCCGGGCGCCTCGGGCTCGGCCTCCGCGGCCACCTGACGGCGGGTCGGAGGCACGGCGAAGGCCCGGACGTCCACCGAGTCGGTGGCGGCGTCCGGATCGACGGCGCCCTGCTCCCCCTCCTGGGCGGAGCGCGCCCGCAGGTCCCTGGCGTACCGACGCTCCATACCCGCCCGTCCGGACAGCAGCCGGATGGCGGTGCTGAAGCGTTCCGTCGGACGGGCCTCGTTCAGCTCGTCCTGCCTACGGAGCCACATCGGCACCAAGTAGGCGGCCCAGGCCCCGACAATGACTGCGTAGATGAGGCCGCTGCTGCTCACGCTCACACCGTAGAGGGGTTTGCGTGAGGCCATCCGCCAATTGGGCCGGTGTGTCGCACGATCTGGCTCATATTTCCAGCATTTTTTGCGACCCTTGCGATCAGAGGACCACCGCGGCCGGGAAATTCAGCGCCCCGAGACAGTCAACAGCCGATCATTTTCGAACATATATTCAATTTACTGGCTCTCGGTGCGCTGGCTCCCGCGAGAGCGTGCCCGCTTCCACCGTGTGAGCAACCCGTCGGGCACCTCTTCCGCGGTGAGCGCGAAGACGAGATGGTCGCGCCAGGCGCCGTCGATGTGCAGATAACGCGGCCGGAGCCCCTCCTCGCGGAATCCGAGTTTCTCCACCACCCGCCGGCTCGGCCGGTTCTCGGGGCGAATGCAGACCTCGACGCGGTGCAGGCCGACCGTGCGGAAACAGTGGTCCACCACCAGCGCGACAGCCGTCGGCATCACCCCGCGCCCGGCCACCGCCTCGTCCACCCAGTACCCGACGTGCCCCGAGCACATCGAGCCCCAGGTGATCCCGGCGACCGTCAACTGCCCGACCAGCTGCCCCTGGTACTCGATGACGAACGGCAGCATCCGGCCCGCGTTCGCCTCGGAGCGCAGATGCCGGACCATCTGGCGGTAGGTCGGCCGGTGCGCTATCGGTCCGCTCGGCGTGGGCGGCGGGATGGTCGCCTCCCACGGGCGCAGCCAGTCGCGGTTGCGCCGGTTCACCTCGCGCCAGACCCGCTGGTCGCGCAGCTTTATCGGCCGGAGGACGACATCGCCGTCCACCAGTACGACGGGCCAGGAAGGGGTGTTCAGCTCGCACCCCCCGTACCGCCGGGTCTCGGGTGGTCACCGCCGCGGATCTGGTCGACGGCATGGATCAGCAGGGGCTCCAGCACGGCGAGGCCGTCGCGCACCCCGCCGGTCGACCCGGGCAGGTTGACGATCAGCGTGCGCCCGGCCACTCCCGCCAGGCCCCGGGACAGCGCGGCGGTCGGCACCTTCTCCCGGCCGTACGCGCGAACGGCCTCCGCGATGCCCGGCACCTCGTGGTCGATCACCGCGCGGGTCGCCTCGGGGGTGCGGTCGGTGGGCGACAGGCCGGTGCCGCCGGTGGTGACGACGACGTCGTACCCGGAGGCGACGCCCGCGCGCAGGGCCGCTTCCACGGGGTCGCCGTCGGGGACGACCTGCGGGCCGTCGACGTCGAACCCGAGGCTCCTGAGGCCGTCGGCGACCAGCGGGCCGCCCTTGTCCGCGTATACGCCCGCGGCGGCCCGGTTGGAAGCGGTGATCACCAGAGCACGGTAGGTCATGTCCTGCTCCAGTCGCCCGACTTGCCGCCCGTCTTCTCCTCCACCCGTACGTCCGTGATGACCGCCCCCTTGTCGACCGCCTTGACCATGTCGATCACGGTGAGCGCGGCGACCGTCACAGCGGTGAGGGCCTCCATCTCGACGCCCGTGCGGTCCGTGGTCTTCACGGTGGCCCGGATCTCCACGGCGTCGTCCGCGACCGACAGGTCCAGTGTCACACCGGACACCGACAACGGGTGGCACAGGGGGATCAGATCCGGGGTGCGCTTGGCGCCCATGATCCCGGCGATCCGCGCGGTGGCCAGGGCGTCCCCCTTGGGCACGCCCTCGCCGCGCAGCAGCTCGACCACGCGTGGTGCGACGAGGACCCGGCCGCTGGCGCGGGCGGTGCGCGCGGTCACGTCCTTCCCGGACACGTCGACCATGCGGGCCGCGCCCGCCTCGTCGATGTGCGTCAGTCGGTCCTGCGCAGGGGCTCCGGGGGTCTCCCCCCGGGAAGGCTGGGTCATGGCTGTGGCGCTCCCGGTCCGGGCCCGGCGCGGTAGGGCGCGCGGGCCTGCTGTGCGCGACACGGTACCGCCAACCGGCGGAGCTCAGCCGAGCAGGACCACCTCGACCTCGCTGCCGGGCTCGACGGACTCCGCGTCCTCGGGCACGACGATCAGCGCGTCCGCCTGCGCCAGCGCGGCGATCAGGTGGGAGCCGGCACCGCCCACGGGGGTCACCTCGCCGTCGGTGTACGTACCGCGCAGGAACTGGCGGCGCCCCTTCGGCGAGCGCAGCGCCCCGTCGGCCTTGAGGACAGCCCGCACGCGGGGCCGGTGGAGGTCCGTGACGCCCATCAGCGCGCGGATGGCGGGCCGGACGAACAGCTCGAAGGAGACGTACGACGACACGGGGTTGCCGGGCAGTGCCAGCAGCGGGGTGTGGTCGGGGCCGATGGCGCCGAAGCCCTGGGGCTTGCCGGGCTGCATGGCGAGCTTGCGGAACTCGACGCCGCTGCCCGCCTCGTCCGCGTCCCCGGCGTACGACAGCGCCTCCTTGACGACGTCGTACGCCCCGACGCTCACCCCGCCCGTGGTCACCAGCAGGTCGGCGCGGATGAGCTGGTCCTCGATGGTGGAGCGCAGGGTCTCGGCGTCGTCGGCGACGGCGCCCACCCGGTAGGCGATGGCGCCCGCGTCCCGCGCGGCGGCGGTGAGGGCGAAGCTGTTGGAGTCGTAGATCTGCCCGCCGGCCAGTCGCTCGCCGGGCTGGACGAGTTCGCTGCCGGTGGACATCACGACCACCCGCGGGCGGGGGCGCACCCGCACCGTGCCGCGGCCGATCGCGGCGAGCAGCGCGATCTGCGGCGGGCCGAGGACCGTCCCGGCCTCCAGGGCGAGGTCCCCGGCCTTCACGTCGCTGCCCTTGGCCCGCACGTGCGCGCGTGCCTCGGCGGAGCGGTACACGTGCACGTGGCCCTCGGCGCCCTCGGGGGCCAGGCTGCGCGCCCGCATGCCGCTGACCGGGCCCTCGCCGAGCCCGCCGTCGGTCCACTCGACGGGGACGACGGCCTCGGCACCGGGCGGCAGCGGCGCGCCGGTCATGATGCGGGCGGCCTGTCCGGGGCCGACCCGCACCAGGTCGGCCGCGCCGGCCGCGACGTCCCCGACGACCTCCAGGACGGCCGGGAACTCCTCCCCGGCGCCCGCCACGTCCGCGACCCGCACCGCGTACCCGTCCATGGAGCTGTTGTCGAACGGCGGCAGGGACACCGGCACCGTGACGTCGTCGACCAGGACGCAGCCCTGGGCGTCGAGCAGGTGCAGCTCGATGGGTTCGAGGGGGCGGACGGTCGAGAGGATGTCCTCAAGATGCTCGTCCACCGACCACAGGTCGTCCGGGCCGGCGGGGCGGGTCGCGGCGCTGCTCAAGATTGCTGCATCTCCTCGGCTACGTAACTGCGAAGCCAGGTCCGGAAGTCCGGGCCCAGGTCCTCACGTTCGCATGCGAGTCTGACAATGGCACGCAGGTAGTCGCCACGGTCACCGGTGTCATAGCGGCGGCCCTCGAAGACGACGCCGTGCACCGGGCCGCCGACCTTCTCGTCCTGCGCGAGCTGCTGGAGCGCGTCGGTGAGCTGGATCTCGCCGCCGCGGCCCGGCTCGGTCTTGCGCAGTATGCCGAAGACGTGCGGGTCGAGGACGTAACGGCCGATGATCGCGTAGTTCGAGGGGGCGTCCGCCGGGTCCGGCTTCTCGACCAGTCCGGTCACCTTGACCACGTCGCCGTCGGCGGTGGCCTCCACCGCGGCGCAGCCGTAGAGGTGGATCTGCTCGGGCGCGACCTCCATCAGGGCGACGACGCTGCCGCCGTGCCGCTCCTGGACCTCGATCATGCGCGCGAGCAGCGGGTCCCGCGGGTCGATCAGGTCGTCGCCGAGGAGGACGGCGAAGGGCTCGTGGCCGACGTGCGGGGCGGCGCACAGCACGGCGTGCCCGAGGCCCTTGGGGTCGCCCTGGCGCACGTAGTGCATGGTGGCCAGGTCGCTGGACTCCTGCACCTTCGCGAGCCGTTCGGCGTCACCCTTCTTCTGCAGCGCAGATTCCAGCTCGTAGTTGCGGTCGAAGTGGTCCTCAAGGGGCCGCTTGTTGCGCCCGGTGATCATGAGGACGTCGTCGAGCCCCGCCGACACGGCCTCCTCGACCACGTACTGGATCGCCGGCTTGTCTACGACCGGCAGCATCTCCTTGGGAGTGGCTTTGGTAGCCGGCAGGAACCGGGTGCCGAGGCCGGCTGCGGGAATGACAGCCTTGCTGATCCTGGGGTGGGACTGAGTCATGCCCGCAACCATATCCGGTGCCTTTGTGGGGAATCTGTGGCTCAGGTTGCTTGACCCTTATATGGCCTGCATTAGGAAGGGTGCGAGGACGACCAGTGGAACACGACGGACGTACGGGCGAGCCTGACAAGCGCGCGTTTCGGCGAGAGCTCCTCGGGGTGAGGAACAGGTTGACGGCGGATGACGTCCGCGTGGCGGGCCGCGCGCTGGCCGAGCGCGCCCTGGAGCTGCCCGAGCTGGCGCGTGGCCGCACGGTGGCGGCGTACGTCTCGGTGGGCAGCGAACCCGGCACGCTCGCCCTGATGGACGCGCTGCGCGCGCGGGGCGTGCGCGTCCTGCTCCCCGCGCTGCTGCCCGACAACGACCTGGACTGGGGCGAGTACGCCGGCCCGGACTCCCTCACCCGGGTGCAACACGGCGGCAAGATGGCTCTTTTCGAGCCCTCCGGTCCGCGTCTCGGCCCGGACGCCGTGACGGACGCGGACGTGGTCCTGCTGCCCGGGCTCGCGGTGGACGCGCGCGGGATGCGCCTCGGGCGCGGCGGAGGGTCGTACGACCGGGTGCTGGCCCGGCTGGAGCGCGCGGGCGCGCGCCCCCGGCTCGCGGTGCTGCTCTACGACACGGAGGTCGTCGCGCGCGTCCCGGCGGAGGCGCACGACAAACCGGTGCACGCGGTGGTGACGCCGTCGGGAGTGCGCCGCTTCCCGCAGGGCTGACCCTTTTCCCCTGAAACGCGGAACGGCCCTCCAGGCGCGCGTGGAGGGCCGTTCCGTACCGTGTGCCGGTGGTCAGGGCTGGAGGACCAGGGTGTCGCTCGTGCTCTTGTCCACCGCCTTGCCCGAGAACGACCAGGGCAGCAGCTCGCCCTTGGCCCACTTGCTCGTCTGGTCCGTGTAGTGCGCGCTGAAGGCGTGCCCGGAGGCACCGCTCAGGTTGATCCACTTGGACTTGTCGAGGTCGGCGAGGTTGACGACCATCCGCATGGACGGCACCCAGACCACGTTGTAGCCGCCGGCGGCGTTCCAGCCGGTCGCGTTCACCGTCGCCTCACCGCCGCTGAGCTTCCACGGGCCGCGGTTGAGGAGGTACTGAAGAACCTTGGGGCCCTCGGTGCCGAGCGTCTGGTTCTTCAGGAACAGCCGGTGCAGACGGCCCCAGCTCCAGGTGTCGATGTCCTTGCCGAGCTTGGCGGTCAGCTCCCAGCGGGCGTCGATCATGGCGCGGGCGAAGAGCTGGTCCCGGTTCTCGGCGGCGGGACGGGTGCCCGACTTGGGCGTCTTCCACCAGTCGCTGTCCGGCTTGTCCATCAGGGTGCGCACGACCTCGAACCAGCGGTCGCCGCCGTCCGGCTGCGCCTGGTCGGCGTCGCGCTGGCCGCACTCGCGCACCTTGGTCTCGTCGTCCACCGGGCCGGTGCTGTCGATCTTGTCGACCCACAGGCACTGTCCCTTGACGCGCAGCTCCTTGGGCAGCTTGTTGCCGAAGGCGAGCTTGAGGATGTTGCGCCAGACCGCGTTGAAGTACGCCGCCGCCGCGGAGTCGGCGTCCTGGGTGTAGTCCCAGCCCTCCAGCAGCTTCTGCGCCTGGCGGACCTCCGGGTCGTCCAAGTTGATCTTCAGCAGCTTGGGCACCAGGAGCTTGGCGATCTCGCTGCTGTTGTCCGTCTGCATCTGCCGCATGTCGTCGGTGGAGATCTTGCCGCCGTCCTTGATCTTGGACTCGATCAGGTCGGTGATGCGCTGGCTGCGGGTGCCGTAACCCCAGTCGGTGGTGAGGGTGTACGGGTACTTGTCCGGGTCGACCACGGCCTGGTTGGCGGTGACGATGTAGCCGCGCTCCGGGTCGTACTCGTAGGGCAGTTCGTCCTGCTTGAGGAAGCCCTTCCAGCGGTACTTCGAGTCCCAGCCCGGCACCGGGACGGCGCCGGAGTCCTTCGCGGTGCGGGTGGGGATCTTGCCGGGCAGCGTGTAGCCGATGTGGTTGTCCGTGCTGGCGTAGATCAGGTTCTGCGAGGGCACGTCGAACAGGGCCGCCGCCGCGCGGAAGTCGCTCCAGTCCCCGGCCTTGTCGAGGGCGAACACGGCGTCCATGGTCGTGCCCGGGTCGAGCGCGGTCCACCGCAGGGCGATGCCGTAGCCGTCGCCGCGGTCGGGCGCGGCGGTGTTCACGGTGGCCCTCTTGCCGACCTGGACGAGTTCGTCGTCACGGTCGGACAGCAGCGGCATCCCGTCCTGGGTCTGCCGGACGACGATCGTCTTGGCCGAGCCCCCGGCGACCTTGATGGTCTCCTCGCGGGTCTTGAACGGCCGGATCTTGCCGTCGTACAGGTAGCCGTTCGCGCTGACCTTCTCCAGGTAGAGGTCGGTGACGTCGACGCCGGAGTTGGTCAGGCCCCACGCGATCTTCCCGTTGTGGCCGATGACCACACCGGGCATGCCGGCGAACGTGTAGCCGGTCACGTCGTACTGGCACTTGGCGGAGACGGTGCGGCAGTGCAGGCCCATCTGGTACCAGACGGACGGCAGGGACGCCGACAGGTGCGGGTCGTTGGCGAGCAGCGGCTTGCCGGTGATGGTGTACTTCCCGGCGACCACCCAGGAGTTGGAGCCGATGCCCTGGCCGTTCACACCGACGGCCGTGGGCAGGTCGTCCAGGACGTTGTAGAGGCCGTCCAGCTGGCTCGTGAGGCCCGAACCGGTCCCGGCCGAGGTGGAGGAGCCGGTCGTGCCCGTCGTGCCCTGAGAAGAGCCCGTGGCGCCGCCGGCCGTGCCCTGGGTGCCCGTCGTGCCCGTCGTACCGGTCGTGCCGGTCGTGCCCGCAGCGGAGCCCGTGGCGCCGCTCTGCTGGAAGGCCTGGGTCACCGCGTCGTACTGGCCCTCCTGGACGATCGGCTTGTTGCGGCCGTAGGGGTACGCCGGGTACAGGTCCTGGATCTGCTGCGGGCCGAGGCGGCTGGTCATGAGGGCGCGGTCGATCTCGTCCTGCATGTTGCCGCGCAGGTCCCAGGCCATCGCCTTCAGCCACGCGACGGAGTCGACCGGGGTCCACTTCTCCGGCTTGTAGTCGTTGGTCAGGCCCAGCGCCGCGTACTCCAGGGAGATGTCCTTGCCGTCCTTGCCCTGGAGGTAGGCGTTGACCCCCTTGGCGTACGCCTGGAGGTACTTCTTGCTGGAAGCCGACAGCTTGGTGTCGTACTCCTGCCGTGCGATCCGGTCCCAGCCGAGGGTGCGCAGGAACTCGTCGTTCTTGACCTGGCCCTTGCCGAACATCTCCGACAGGCGCCCGGAGGTCATGTGCCGGCGCACGTCCATCTCGTAGAACCGGTCCTGCGCCTGGACGTAGCCCTGCGCCATGAACAGGTCCTCGTCCGAGGACGCGTAGATCTGCGGAATGCCGTAGCCGTCCCGCTTGACGTCGACCGGCCCGGACAGGCCGTCGAGCTTGATCGAACCGGTGGTCTGCGGGAAGGAGGCGCGGACGGTACTGATCGACCAGTACGCCCCGTAGGCGATGCCTCCGATGATGGCCAGGACCAGCACCAGCACGATGAGTCGGGCTTTGCGCCCCTTCTTCCTGCCGGACTTGACGGACGTGGCACCCGCTGCGGCGGTGTCACCCGTGGTGGCGGTGGTGTTGGGGGGCATCGCTGTCCTTGCTGTCCTAACGCGAGCGGCAGGTCGGGCTGTGACTTTGAATGAGCGCTGGAGCAACCATAGGCGCAGGGCCCTGTCCCGCTTGACGCGGAGTCGGGAACCAGCGCGTACGAGCGTTCGATCTTGCCTCGCCGAACGTCAAGAAATCGTCAAGAGTTAGGTAAGGTAACGAAGTAACCGACGATCCGTGGGCCCGATCCCGGAGGAGGAACGCCCCCTGACTGTTCACCACCTCAACCAGCTCCTGCTCATCTGCTCCATCGTCCTGCTCGTCGCCGTCGCGGCCGTCCGGGTCTCTTCCCGCAGCGGGCTCCCCAGCCTGCTCGTGTACCTGGGGATCGGCGTCCTCATGGGCCAGGACGGCATCGGCCACATCCAGTTCAACAGCGCCGCGATGACCCAGGTCATGGGGTA
The DNA here is from genome assembly GCF_014650115.1 of Streptomyces olivaceoviridis. Lineage (GTDB taxonomy): Bacteria > Actinomycetota > Actinomycetes > Streptomycetales > Streptomycetaceae > Streptomyces > Streptomyces olivaceoviridis. The sequence continues at coordinate 202,114 of NZ_BMUI01000003.1, forward strand.
CGCGGCCCTGGTCGTGATCCTCGCCGAGGGCGGTCTGGGCACGAAGTGGAAGGAGATCCGGCCGGTCCTGCCGTCCGCCTCCGTGCTGGCGACGGTGGGAGTCGCGGTCAGCGTGGGCGTCACCGCGGCGGGCGCGCACTATCTGGTCGGGCTGGAGTGGCGGCAGGCGCTCATCATCGGGGCGGTGGTGTCGTCGACGGACGCGGCGGCGGTCTTCTCGGTCCTGCGGAAAATCCCCCTCCCCGCGCGCGTGACGGGCACACTGGAGGCCGAGTCCGGCTTCAACGACGCCCCGGTGGTCATCCTGGTCGTCGCCTTCTCCACGGCCGGCCCGGTCGAGCACTGGTACCTGCTGCTGGGCGAGATAGTCCTGGAGCTGGCCATCGGCGCGGCCCTGGGCATCGCGGTGGGCTGGATCGGCTCCTGGGGGCTCAGGCACGTCGCGCTGCCCGCCTCCGGTCTCTACCCGATCGCCGTGATGGCCATCGCCGTCACGGCGTACGCCGCCGGCTCCCTGGCGCACGGCAGCGGCTTCCTCGCCGTCTACCTGGCCTCCATGATCCTAGGCAACGCCAGGCTCCCCCACTGGCCCGCCACCCGCGGCTTCGCCGAGGGACTCGGCTGGATCGCCCAGATCGGCATGTTCGTCGTGCTCGGCCTGCTGGTCACCCCGCACGAACTGGGCGACGACATCGTGCCCGCGCTGGTCATCGGGCTGGTGCTGACCATGGTGGCCCGCCCGCTGAGCGTGCTGGTCAGCCTGGTGCCGTTCCGGGTACCGCGGCCGGAGCGGATCCTGATGTCCTGGGCCGGGCTGCGCGGCGCCGTGCCCATCATCCTGGCGACCATCCCCATGGTGAACGGCGTCGCCGGCAGCCGCCGCATCTTCAACATCGTCTTCGTCCTGGTCGTCGTCTACACCCTCGTCCAGGGGCCGACCCTGCCCTGGCTGGCCCGCACGCTCCGGCTGGGCGAGAAGGGCGAGGCCGCCGACCTCGGCATCGAGTCGGCGCCCCTGGAGCGGCTCCAGGGACACCTGCTGTCCGTCACCGTCCCCGAGGGCTCCCGGATGCACGGCGTGGAGGTCAGCGAGCTGCGGCTGCCGCCCGGCGCGGCCGTCACCCTCGTCGTGCGCGAGGAGAAATCGTTCGTGCCGCTGCCCTCGACCGTGCTGCGGCACGGCGACGAACTGCTGGTCGTCGCCACCGACCCGGTCCGCGACGCGGCGGAACGGCGACTGCGCGCGGTCGCCCACGGCGGCAAGCTGGCGGGCTGGCTGGGCACGGACGGCACACACGGGTGAGCCCCGCGGCAATCACAGGCGCCCCCTGCGAGCGTGCTCGCTTTCACAGGGGCACAAGCCATGATCCCTGTAGTATGAAGGCACCCTGATCGAACCAACTCTGCCTGATGCAGAGCTGGCGCGACCGTATGGCGGCCGGAACATCCTTTGCGGAGGCACCGGTATCTACCGCAGTTCCGCGCAAGAGGACAGCTCTCGGCGCCCCCGCACGGGCGCGCTACCAGGCGGAAGAAAGGCACGGGCCGTGGAGTCCACGGTCACCACCGAGCCGGCGGAGAACCCGTCGACGTCGCCCCGCCCCGGATACGGACAGCTGCTGCGCACCCGCGGCGTCTGGACGTTCCTGCTCCCCGGCTTCGCCGCGCGCCAGCCGTTCGCGATGCTCACCCTCTCGATCGTGCTGCTCGTCCAGCACACCACCGGCTCGTACGGTGCCGCGGGCGCCGCCGCGGCCGCCACCGGCGTCTCCATGGCGCTGTTCGCGCCGTACGGCGGGCGCCTCGCCGACCGCTACGGCCAGCGGGCCGTACTGATCCCCGGCGTCCTGGTGCACACGCTCTCCGGCCTGTCCCTGACCGCGCTCGCGCTGGCACACGCGCCCCTGTGGGCGCTGTTCCTGGCCGCCGTCCCGACCGGTGCCTCCATACCTCAGGTCGGCCCGATGGTGCGGGCGCGCTGGGGTGTGAAGCTCCAGGGCTCGCCCCTGATGACCACGGCGGCGGCGTTCGAGTCGGTCACGGACGAGCTGACCTTCGTCGTCGGCCCCCTGCTGGCGACCGCGTTGTGCACGGCCGTGACACCGGCCGCGGGCCTGGTCACGGAGGCCGGGCTGACCCTCGTCGGCGGTCTGCTGTTCGCCGCGCGGAAGAGCACGCAGCCGCCGGTGTCCCGGGAGAGCGGGCACGCGCGCGTGCGGCACGCCTCCGCCCTGCGCGTCCCGGGCGTGCGCGTGCTGGTCGTCACCTTCCTCGGCATCGGCTCGGTCTTCGGCGGCATGCAGGTGTCGCTCGCGGCCTTCACCGAGTCGATCGGCGAGCCCGGCCTGAACGGCGTCCTGTACGGCGTCTTCGCCGCCGGGAACATGCTGTCCGGCATCGTCTGCGGCGCGGTCGCCTGGAAGACGGCTCCGCAGAAGCGCCTCGTGATCGGTTACACGGCGCTCGCGGTGGCGGCGTCCGCCCTGTGGACGGCACACTCGGTGCTGCTGCTCGCCACGCTCGGCCTGCTGGTCGGCATGTGCATCGCCCCGGCGCTGATCACCGGCTACACGCTGGTCGAGGGCCTGGTCCCGGCCGGTGCCCGGACCGAGGCCTTCACCTGGCTGACCGGCGCCGTCGCGCTCGGCCAGGCCGCCGCCGTCACGGTCGCGGGACAGCTGGAGGACCGGCTGTGGGACGGCTCCGGGTTCCTGGTGCCGATGGCCGGCACCGTGCTCGCGCTGGTGACCCTGGTGACGCTGCGGTCGCGGCTGGCCGCACGGCACGGGAACCGCACGGTCGCGCGTGGCGTCGGTCACCGCGTGCCGGTCACGGTGGACTGATTCCCGGGAATACGTCACTATGGACCGTCGTTAGCACTCATCGAGTGAGAGTGCCAGGAGGAAGACAGTGCCGACCTACCAGTACCAGTGCACCGAGTGCGGCGAGGGCCTTGAGGCGGTGCAGAAGTTCACCGACGACGCCCTGACCGTGTGCCCCAACTGCAACGGCCGCCTGAAGAAGGTGTTCTCCGCAGTCGGCATCGTCTTCAAGGGCTCGGGCTTCTACCGCAACGACTCCCGCGGCTCCACGTCGAGCAGCACCCCGGCGTCGAAGCCGGCCGGCTCGTCGTCCGACACGAAGGCGTCCTCCTCGACGTCCTCGTCCTCGTCGACGTCCTCGTCCTCGTCGAGCTCCGGCTCCGCCAGCAGCTCCGCCAGCAGCTCCGCCGCCTGACACCTCCCATCCGGACCCTGCCGTCGCACGACGGCAGGGTCTTCGGCGTTCTCCGGCACCGGCTCCCCCACGTCGTCGCGGCCCGCTAGTGTGCTGGTCATGGCCAAAGCAGAGATCGGCGTAATCGGCGGTTCGGGTTTCTACTCCTTCCTGGACGACGTGACCGAGGTCCAGGTGGACACCCCCTACGGGGCGCCCAGCGACTCGCTCTTCCTCGGGGAGATCGCCGGCCGGAAGGTCGCCTTCCTGCCCCGGCACGGCCGTGGCCACCATCTGCCCCCGCACCGCATCAACTTCCGCGCCAACCTGTGGGCCCTGCGCTCCGTCGGCGTACGGCAGGTGCTCGGTCCGTGTGCGGTGGGCGGCCTGCGTCCCGAGTACGGGCCGGGCACCCTGCTCGTGCCCGACCAGTTCGTGGACCGTACGAAGTCCCGGGCACAGACCTACTTCGACGGACTGCCGCTGCCGGACGGCACCGTGCCGAACGTCGTGCACGTGTCCATGGCCGACCCCTACTGCCCCACCGGGCGTGCCGCCGCGCTGAAGGCCGCCCGCGGACGGGACTGGGAGCCGGTGGACGGCGGCACGCTGGTCGTGGTCGAGGGCCCGCGCTTCTCGACGCGCGCCGAATCGCTGTGGCACCAGGCCCAGGGCTGGTCGGTGGTGGGCATGACCGGCCATCCCGAGGCGGCGCTCGCCCGGGAGCTGGAGCTGTGCTACACCTCGCTGACCCTGGTCACCGACCTCGACGCGGGCGCCGAGACCGGTGAGGGCGTCTCGCACGAGGAGGTGCTGGAGGTGTTCGCGGCCAACGTGGACCGGCTGCGCGGCGTGCTCTTCGACGCGGTGGCGGCCCTTCCGGAGACCGGGGAGCGGGACTGCCTGTGCGTGAACGCGCTGGGCGGGATGGACCCGGGGTTCGCGCTGCCGTAGGGCGGGGCTTGGGGGGCCGGGCGGGGGAGGCCGAGCGGGGGAGGCTCGGGGCGCGGGGGCACCGGAGGAACCGGAGGCACCGGAGGCGCGGGGCGGCTCAGTGGCCAGCGCGGCTCAGCGGTCGGCGTGGCTCAGCGGTCGGCGTGGCTCAGCGGTCGGCGCTGTGGCGCGGGACGGCCTGGCGGCAGGCCGCTGCGGCGCGGGGCGATTCAGCGGCGGGCGCGGCGGCACTGCGCGACCTGCGCGGCGGCGTGGCGCGATTCAGCGGCACGGCGGGACTCAGCGGCGCGCGCGGCGGCGCGGAACTCCTCGTTCGGGCGGCTGAGTTATCCACAATCCGTCCGTGATCCACCGGCCCCGGCGGGATCCGGTGCGAGGCGTCATCGTGGCATCGCAAGCCGAACTCCTCGTCGCAGGCGGTGACCTTCATGCCCTCGTCCCCCCTCCCGCCCTCCCCCTCGCTCCCGCCCTCTCCCTCCCCCTCTCCCTCCCCCTCGTTCTCCTCCACCCCGGCTCCGCCCTCGCTCTCCCCCGCTCGCTCCTCGTTCCCGCCCCCGCTGCGGCCTCCGCGTCCGCTGGGCACGGATGCCCCGCCGACCCGCGAGGTGCCCCCGTTCGATCCGGTGCGGGTGCGCGGCGGGCGGTACCGGTCGCAGCGGCTCCTACGGCAGCGCGGGCGGGCCGTCGCGGCCGGGCTCGCGGTGACGGCGGTGGCGCTCGTGGCCGCGGGGCCCCGGACCGGTGCGGAACCGCACGGCACGCAGCGCGCCCACGGCCATCGGGTGGCGGAGCCCGTACGACCCCGCCCGGCGGTCGAGGTGGTGACGGCGCCGGTGCGGATCGCCGACGCCGCCGCGGTACGCCTGCTGCGCTCCGGTGACCGTGTCGACGTGATCGCCGCGGAGGACCCGTCGACCGGGGCCGGCGTCCGGGTGCTGGCGCGCGGTGCGCGGGTGACGGAAGTGCCGGAACCACCGTCCGGCGCGGCCGAGAGCGGTGCGCTGGTCGTGCTGTCGGTGCCGCGGCCCACGGCGGCCCGGCTGGTCGGCGCGAGCGCCACCGCGCGCCTGGCGGTGACGCTGTGCTGAACCGGCTCGTACGCGCTCTTGGTGCCATGGCCGGCGTGTGGGCGAGGGCCTCGATCCGGTTACGGGAGTGGACACGACGTCCGCACCGTGCCGTAGGTTGCGGAGGGTTTCGTTCCGCACCCTGTGCACGCGAGGAGAGTCCCCCAAGTGAGCGTGAAGAAGGATCCGGGCGTCTGGCAGGGCTTCAAGGCCTTCCTGATGCGCGGCAACGTCGTCGATCTGGCGGTCGCGGTGGTCATCGGCGCGGCCTTCACGAACATCGTCAACTCGATCGTGAAGGGGATCATCAACCCGCTGGTCGGGGCGATCGGCACCCAGAGCCTCGACAACTACAGCTCCTGCCTGAAGGACCCGTGCCGGGTGAGCGCGGACGGCACGGTCAAGAGCGGCGTGCCGATCATGTGGGGCTCCGTCCTCGGGGCCACGCTCAGCTTCCTGATCACCGCGGCGGTGGTGTACTTCCTGATGGTCCTGCCGATGTCGAAGTACCTGGCCCGGCAGGCGGCCCGGAAGGCGGCCCGGGAGGGCACCAGGGAAGTGGTCGAGGTGACCGAACTGGAGGTGCTCAAGGAGATCCGCGACGCGCTGGTCGCGCAGCGCGCGGCCGGGCACGACGAACGCTAGCGGCGCCGCCCGCGGACCGCTCAGAGGTGGTGGGGCGGCTTCTCGTCCAGGAAGCGCTTCAGGTCGGCGGCGCTGTCGCCGTCCGGGCGCTCGCCCCACCCGCGGTCGGTGTCGTCCGAGGACTGCTGGTCCAGCGGGTCGTCGAAGACCAGCGCGGGCTTCGGGTCGCGCGGCTCGGGTTCACGGGCGGTGCTCATGGCTCCAGAGTACGGCGCCCGCCGACGCCCCCGGCCTGGGGTTTTCGCCGGACCGGTGGACCCTCCCCCGCTTGTGAAAGTCTGCACAAGATTTCGTCCCGGTTTTCTGCTGTGCTGGGAACCATGACGTCGAGTTCCCCTCCCACGCCCGCCCCCTCAGGCGCACCGAAGCCCTCCCGTCCCCTGCGGCGGCTCACCGCCCGCGAACGGGGCGAGGCGCACCGCGTCGCCTCCTCGCTGGAGCTCTTCTTCGATCTGTGTTTCGTCGTGGCCGTCGCGCAGGCGGGCGTGCAACTGGTGCACGCCGTGGCGGCGGGCCACGCGGGCGAGGGGATCCTCAACTACGCGATGGTGTTCTTCGCCATCTGGTGGGCGTGGATGAACTTCAGCTGGTTCGCCTCGGCGTACGACAACGACGACGCCCTCTACCGGGTGGTCACGCTGGTACAGATCGCCGGTGTCCTGGTGCTGGCCGCCGGTGTCTCCCGGGCCTCCACGCAGCACGACTTCCTCCTGGTCTGGCTGGGCTATGTGATCATGCGGCTGGCGATGGTCTGGCAGTGGCTGAGAGCCGCGAGATCGGCGCCGGGCGCGGAGCGGACCATGGCGGTTCGGTACGCGTGCGGCGTGCTGCTGTGCCAGATCGGCTGGCTCGGACTGGTGGTACTGCCGGAGCCGGCCCGGCCCTGGGTGTTCCTGGTGATGGTGGTCGCGGAGCTGTGCGTGCCGCTCTACGCCGAGAGGGCCCAGACCACCTCCTGGCATCCGCACCACATCGCCGAGCGGTACGGCCTGTTCACGATCATCGTGCTCGGCGAGACGATCGCCGCGGCCACGGTCGCGGTGAAGTCGGCCGCGGACGAGCACAACGCGCTGGGCGAGCTGCTGCCCATCGCGGCGGGCGGACTGCTGATCGTGTTCTCCGCGTGGTGGATCTACTTCGTGGTGCCCATCCACGGCCACCTGCGCTCCAGCCGGCGGGCGTTCGTCTGGGGCTACGGCCACTATCTGGTCTTCGCCTCGGCGGCGGCGATCGGCGCGGGCCTGGAGGTCGCCGTGGAACAGACGGTCGGCAAGGCGCACATCTCCACGCTGTCCGCCTCGGCCGCCGTCACCCTGCCGACGGCGCTGTACCTGCTGACCGTGTGGGCGCTGCACTCCCGGCACTTCAAAGCGGGCCTCACCCAGCAGTTGGTACTGCCGGTCACGGCTCTGCTGGTGATCTGCTGCACCTTCCTGGGCGACTGGGCGGTGCTCGCGGCGGGGCTGGTGTCCGCGGTCTCGGTGGCGGTCGGGGTGGTCCTGACGGCACGCGCGTCCGGCCGGGAGCGCACGGCGAGCGCCACCGCGGCGGCCGGCTGACCTCACGGGCAGCGCGCCGGGCTGGGCCAGACTGGCGTCCATGACAGCTGACGCATTGACGGACGTCGCCGGGCTGCGCGTGGGGCACGCCACGCGTACCGGCGACGGGTGGCTCACCGGCACGACGGTCGTCCTCGCCCCCGTGGGCGGCGCGGTCGCGGCCGTGGACGTGCGCGGCGGCGGCCCCGGCACCAAGGAGACCGACGCGCTCGACCCGCGCAACGTGGTGCGGAAGGTCGACGCCGTCGTGCTGACCGGAGGCAGCGCGTACGGACTCGACGCGGCCTCCGGGGTGATGGCCTGGCTGGAGGAGCGGGAGCGGGGCGTGCGGGTGGGGACGGATCCGGCGCATGTCGTGCCGGTGGTGCCCGCCGCGTGCGTCTTCGACCTGGGGCGCGGCGGGGACTTCCGGGCCCGTCCGGACGCGGGCACGGGACGCGCGGCGGTGGAGGCCGCGGCGGCCGGTGTGCCGGGGGCCCGGGTGGCGCAGGGGTGCGTCGGCGCGGGCACGGGCGCCGTCGCCGGGCGGCTCAAGGGCGGGGTGGGCACCGCGAGCACGGTGCTCGACTCGGGGATCACGGTGGCGGCACTGGTGGTGGCGAACGCCGCGGGGTCGGTGCTGGAGCCGGAAACGGGGGTGCTGTACGGGGAGTTGTTCCAGGGGCGGGTGGAGTATCCGGAGGAGCGGGTGCACGAGGCCGCATGCCGGCGCCTGGACGAGGCCGCCGCCGGGAACGGGCCGGCGCCGCTCAACACGACGCTGGCGGTGGTCGCGACGGACGCCGACCTCTCCAAGGCGCAGGCGCAGAAGCTGGCGGGCACGGCGCACGACGGGATCGCGCGGGCCGTACGGCCGGTGCATCTCCTGCACGACGGGGACACGGTGTTCGCGCTGGCGACCGGCGCGCACGCGCTGGACACGCACCCGTTGGCGCTCAACGACATCCTCGCCGCCGGCGCGGACATGGTGACACGCGCCATCGTCCGGGCCGTACGCGCCGCCGAGCCGGTCGACGGGCCGGGCGGAATGTGGCCGTCGTACGGGGAGTTGTACGGGCAGAGGTAACGGTACGGCCCCGGGGGCGGGGTGGATTGTCGCGGTTCTGTCACGCGATGGCGTTCAGGGGAGGGGGAGGGAACCTTCCCCGGCGTCGGTGCCCTCTTCCTCCACGCACTGGAACGGATCACGCACATCACACGAACTGGGAGCAGCCCGTGACAACGCCGGACATTGCAGCGCGGCGCGCACTGGGGGCCTGTGCCGCCCTGATGGTCGGCGCCCTCACCCTGACCGCCTGCGGCGGCAGCGCCAAGGCCGACAACGACGACGGCAAGGGGGGCAAGGGCTCCCCGAAGACGTCGACGGCGAAGATCGCGATCTCGGCCAAGGACGGTTCGACGGGGGCGTCCATCAACGCGACCGGGGTGAAGGTCAGCGACGGCAAGCTGACCGATGTGAAGATGACCGTGGCGGGGTCGGGGCAGACCGTGGCGGGGGCGATATCGGGGGACGGCCACAGCTGGAAGCCGAAGGAGCGGCTGGAGCGCGGGACCAAGTACCAGATATCCGCGACCGCGAAGGACGCCGAGGGGCGCACCGCGGCGGCCAACTCCATCTTCACCACCGTCACCTCGGCGAACAGCTTCATCGGCACCTACACGCCGGACAACGGCACGACGGTCGGGGTTGGCATGCCGGTGTCGTTCACCTTCGACAAGTCGATCACCGACAAGAAGGCCGTGCAGTCGCACATCACGGTCAACACCACCAGCGGCCAGCAGGTGGTCGGGCACTGGTTCGGCGACCGGCGGCTCGACTTCCGGCCGCAGGAGTACTGGAAGGCCGGCTCCAAGGTCACGATGGACATCGACCTGGACGGGGTCCAGGGCGCCCAGGGCGTCTACGGGGTGCAGAAGAAGACGGTCTCCTTCACGATCGGCCGGTCGCAGGTCTCCACGGTCGACGTCCACACGCAGACCATGACGGTCGTGCGGGACGGGCAGACCGTCAAGACGGTGCCGATCTCGGCAGGCAGCCCGCAGCACACCACGTACAACGGGCAGATGGTGATCTCCGAGAAGTTCGTGCAGACCCGTATGAACGGCTCGACGGTCGGCTTCGGCGGGGAGTACGACATACCGGACGTGCCGCACGCGATGCGGCTGACGTCGTCGGGGACGTTCATCCACGGCAACTACTGGTACAACAAGGGCAACCCGCCGTTCGGGCGGGAGGGCACCAGCCACGGCTGCGTCGGCCTCGCGGACGCGCAGGGGGCGCAGGGCGCCACGTCGGGCAAGTGGTTCTTCGACAACTCGCTCGTCGGCGACGTGGTGATCGTGAAGAACTCCCCCGACACGACGGTCGCCCCGGACAACGGCCTCAACGGCTGGAACATGTCGTGGAGCGCCTGGACCGCGGGAAGTGCCGCCTGAGCGGCGGGTTTTGACAAGACATCGGGCCGCGCGGGAACTTTTCGCGCGGCCCGCGCGTTTTCCCGGCGTACGTTTTCTCGGTTCCCGGACATGATGTCCTACCGAGGGGCTACGGTATGCACCCACAAGGTGACATGCAGCAACGCCGGGAGAAGCCTTGAGCGTTCCGTACGAGACCGCAGCGTACGAACCAGCCGAGTCGCCCGAGTCTCCTGAGGAGCATCTCGCGCGACTCCTCGGCCGTGCCCTGAACTCCTTCGAGCTGCCCGACGAGGTGATAAGGCGACTCGACTGCGCGCTGGCGCACGACAGTTCGCTGCACTCCGCGTACCACAGCGCGGGGCTGCACCGGGAGACGTACCGGCACACCTGGCTGCTCGCCGACGGCTCGGCGGTCACGCTGTGGGAGCTGGTGCACAACCCCACGCCGGGCAGCGCGCCGGAGCACGAGGTGTACGTCGACGAGGAGGAGGTGCAGACCGCCACGGCACGGCTCGGTCTGCCCCCGGAGACGCGGGACTTCGAGCTGCCCGCGCTGATGCGCCTGTGGGCGATTCCCGAGCCCCGGCACATGTACGCCTCCGACGACTCGGCGGACCACGCGCGCCGGCTGCTGCGCCGCGCGGAGAACCCGGACCGGCCCGACGCGCGGACGGCGGCACTGCTGGCGACGGCGACCGCGCACGAGATCACCCAGGCGTTCGGCCGGCCGGGGCGGGCCGGACGGGCCGGGCTGAGCTACGCGCTGTACGAGCACGCCTTCCTGCTGCCGGACGGCACCGAGATCTCCCTGTGGGAGGTCGAGCACACGGCGACGCCCGACGGACGGCACATGTGCGAGGTCTACCTGTCGGAGGACGCGGCCCGGGAGGCGATGGAGCGGCGCGCGGCGCGGCAGGGCTGAGGTCAGCCGTTGGCGAGGTGCCGTACCAGGCCCGCGAACGCGTCCTGTTCGGCGGGCGTCAGCTCGACGGACTCCCGGGAGGGTCCGACCCGCGTCTGGCTCGGCAGGGCCGGGAGCGGCGCGGTGCAGCGCCGGAGGGCGGTCCGGCGGCCGGCGCGGCGCAGCAGACGCATCAGAACGACGGCCCAGACGACGGCCGCCACGGCGAGGACGGCCACGCCGATCAGCTGGAGGGTCGGGGCGTGCTCAGGCATGCCTCCCAGTACACACCACGGTCCGGGACTTTGGTCCCGGACCGTGACGTATCTCGCAGGTGCCGTGAACAACTCACAGCGAACCAAAGGGACAAGAGGCAGGAGCAGCGGGGCGCGGCGCCGTCGGTGGCGGTGCGGCGGTCAGGCCGCTATCGGCTGCTTGGTCTCCTTCGGCGCGGTGGCCGCCGGCGCGGCGGGATCGGTGGCCGTGGCCCCGGGGACCGGCTTGCGCAGCCCCTTCAGAAGGACCACCAGGGCCGTGGTGACACAGACGCCGGCCGCGATGGCCACCAGGTACAGGAACGGGTTGCCGATCAGCGGGACCACGAAGATGCCGCCGTGCGGGGCGCGCAGGGTGGCGCCGAAGGCCATCGACAGGGCGCCGGTGAGCGCACCGCCCACCATCGAGGACGGGATGACCCGCAGCGGGTCGGCCGCCGCGAACGGGATCGCGCCCTCGGAGATGAAGGACGCGCCCAGCACCCAGGCGGCCTTGCCGTTCTCCCGCTCGGTCTGCGTGAACAGCCTGCCGCGCACGGTGGTGGCCAGGGCCATCGCCAGCGGCGGGACCATGCCGGCCGCCATCACCGCGGCCATGATCTTCATGGCCGAGTCGCTGGGGTCGGAGACGGCGATGCCGGCGGTGGCGAAGGTGTAGGCGACCTTGTTGACCGGGCCGCCGAGGTCGAAGCACATCATCAGGCCGAGCAGGGCGCCCAGCAGGACGGCGTTGGTGCCGGTGAGGCCGTTCAGCCAGTCGGTCAGGCCCTTCTGCGCGGAGGCGATGGGCTTGCCGATCACGACGAACATCAGGAACCCGACGATCGCCGAGGAGATCAGCGGGATCACCACCACCGGCATGATGCCGCGCAACGCCGCCGGGATGTTCACCCTCTGGATCGCCGTCACCACGCCACCGGCGATCAGACCGGCCGCCAGACCGCCCAGGAAGCCGGCGTTGATGGTGAGGGAGATCGCGCCGCCGACGAAGCCGGGGACCAGGCCGGGCCGGTCGGCCATGCCGTAGGCGATGTAGCCGGCCAGGACCGGGACCAGGAAGCCGAAGGCCACGCCGCCGATCTGGAACAGCAGGGCGCCCCAGCTGTCGGCCTGGGTCCACACGAAGTGGTCCATCACCGACGGCGCCTTGTTGATCTTGTAGCCGCCGATCGCGAAGCCCAGGGCGATGAGGAGACCGCCCGCGGCGACGAACGGGACCATGTAGCTGACGCCGGACATCAGCCACTTGCGGAGCTTGGTGCCGTAGCCCTCGGTGGAGTCGCCCGCGCGGTCGACCGGCGTACCGGCCGAAGCGTGCGCCGGGGCGCTCGCCTCGCCGCGCGCCGCCTTCCCACGGACCTCCGCGAGGAGTTCGGCGGGACGGTTGATGCCCGCCTTCACACCGACGTCCACGGTCGGCTTGCCCGCGAAGCGGTCCTTGTCGCGCACCGGGACGTCGTGCGCGAAGATCACGCCGTCCGCCGCCGCGATCACCGCCGGGTCCAGCCGGGCGAAGCCGGCCGAGCCCTGCGTCTCGACGACCACCTCGACGCCCGCCTCGCGGCCGGCGTTCTCCAGGGACTCGGCCGCCATGTAGGTGTGGGCGATACCAGTCGGGCAGGAGGTGACGGCGACGACCCGGAAGGGACGCTCGCCGGAGTCGGCGGGCTCCGCGACGGGCGGTGCGGTGTCCGCCGCGGGCGCGTCCTGCGGGCTTGCGCCCCCGGTGCTCGTGTCCGCGTCCGGCGTGTGCGCCGTCCTGCCCGCTGCGGCGCCGGTGGAGGCCGCCACCGGGGCCGCAGCGGTGTCTTCGGAGGCGTCCTCGGCGCTCTTCGCCGACGGTGCCTCGTCACCCCGGATCAGCGCCGCCGCCGTCTCCACATCGCCCACCGTCCGCAGCGCGGAGGTGAACTCGTCGTTCATCAGCTGGCGGGCGAGGGAGGAGAGGATCGTGAGGTGGGCGTCGTCGGCGCCGGCGGGTGCCGCGATCAGGAAGATCAGGTCGGCCGGGCCGTCCGCTGCGCCGAAGTCGATGCCGGCGGCGCTGCGGCCGAACGCGAGGGTCGGTTCGGTGACGTGGGCGCTCCGACAGTGCGGGATGCCGATACCGCCGTCCAGGCCGGTCGGCATCTGGGCCTCCCGGGCGGCCACGTCGGCGAGGAAGCCCTCCAGGTCGGTCACCCGGCCCTGGCTCACCATGCGCTCGGCGAGGGCACGGGCCGCCGCTTCCTTGGTGTCGGCGGACAGGTCGAGATCGACCAGGTCCGCGGTGATCATGTCGCTCATCGCGGGCTCCTCTGCGCGCGTATCGCCCGGGGGGAGGGGTGGGCGGAGGTGAGGACGGGGGTCTTGTGGGGGGCGGTGGGGCGGGCGGGGACCGACGGAACACCGCGACGGGGGAAGCGGGGCGGGGCCGCCGTATCGGGGGCGGGGGGCAGGTGGGGAGCGGTGGAGCGGTACGGGGCGGGCGGGAGACTCCTGCCGGAGGAAACAGACGCGCCCGTAACGGGCGGGGCCGTAATGGGCAGACCCGTAGCGGACGTACCGCGAGCGGTCGGCCCCTGCGCCGGAGCGCTCACGCCGCGAACCACCGGAGCGGCCGAGGCGCGCGCCCACGTTCCACGGGCGGCCGGAGCGAGTGTCACGCCGTCCGGAGCGGTCGTCCACGGCGTGGCGGTCATGACGCGGGCTCCCTGAGTTCGCGGTCCACGGGGATGTCGGTGGTCACGGTCACCGCCGCCGGGTCCAGGTCGGCCGGGGTCGGCATCACGCTGCCGGGGAGCTGGACGGCGGCGGCGCCGTGGGCGACGGCGGAGGCCAGGGCGTCGGGGCCGGTGCCGCCGGCGATGAGGAAGCCGGCCAGGGAGGCGTCACCGGCGCCGACGTTACTGCGGACCGCGGACACGCGCGCGCTGCCGAACCACGCACCGTCGTCCGACACCAGCAGCTGGCCGTCGGCGCCCAGGCTCGCCAGCACGGCGCGGGCACCCATTCCGCGCACCTCCTCCGCCGCCTTGAGCGCGTCGCCCACGGTCGTCAGGGGGCGCGCGACGGCTTCCGCCAGCTCCTCGGCGTTCGGCTTGACCACGTCGGGCCGCGCGCGCAGCGCCTCCAGGAGCGCACGCCCCGAGGTGTCCAGCGCGATCCGGGCGCCCCCGGCGTGCGCCCGCGTGACGACATCGGCGTACCAGGAGGGCGCGAGCCCCCGGGGCAGGCTGCCGCAGCAGGCGATCCAGTCGGCGTCGCGGGACTGGGACCGGACGGTGTCCAGGAGGAGTTCCTGCTCGGGCCCCGACAGCTCCGGACCCGGCGCGTTGATCTTCGTGAGGACGCCGTCGGCCTCCGCGAGCGCGATGTTGGAGCGGGTGGCTCCGACGACCGGGACCGGCGCGACCTCGATGCCCTGCGCGTGGAGCAGTTCGGCGACGAGCGCCCCCGGCGCACCACCCAGGGGCAGCACCGCGACCGTGCGCCGGCCTGCGGCGGCGACCGCGCGCGAGACGTTCACGCCCTTGCCACCGGGGTCCATGCGCTCGGTCTCGGCGCGGATGACCTCGCCGCGCTTGAGGGCCTGGACCTCGTAGGTGCGGTCGAGGGACGGGTTCGGGGTGACGGTGAGGATCATGCGCGCACTACTTCCGTGCCGCCGCGCTCGATGGCGGCGGTGTCTTCGGGGCTCAGCCCGCTGTCGGTGATCAGCAGGTCCACGTCGCTCAGGTCGCCGAAGCGGGCGAAGTGCTCCTGGCCGTGCTTGGAGGAGTCGGCCAGCAGCACCACGCGCCGAGCGGCGGCGACGGCGGCCCGCTTGACCGCGGCCTCGGCGAGGTCGGGGGTGGTCAGACCGTGCTCGGCGGAGAAGCCGTTGGCGGCGACGAACAGCACGTCGGCGCGGATCTCGCCGTACGCGCGGAGCGCCCACGCGTCCACGGCGGCGCGTGTACGGTGCCGTACGCGCCCTCCGATCAGATGGAGCTGGATGCCCGGGTGGTCGGCGAGGCGGGCGGCGATCGGCAGGGAGTGCGTGACGACGGTGAGCCGAGCCTCCAGCGGGATGGCGGCGGCGACGCGGGCCACCGTCGTACCGGCGTCGAGGATCATCGTGCCCTCGGCCGGCAGTTCGGACAGGGCGGCCTTGGCGATGCGGTCCTTCTCGTCGGCGGCGGTGGTCTCGCGCTCGGCGAGGTCCGGCTCGAAGTCGAGGCGGCCGGCCGGGATGGCACCGCCGTGCACCCGACGGAGCAGACCGGCCCGGTCGAGGGCCTTCAGATCGCGCCGGATCGTCTCCGCGGTGACCTGGAACTCCTCGGCCAGCGACAGCACGTCCACCCGGCCGCCGTCACGGGCGAGCCGGAGGATCTCCTGCTGCCGTTCCGGTGCGTACATGTCCGTTCGCCTCCGCCTCGATGTCCGACCGATGTCCGACCGCTTCCGGGTCATGCCCGAACGTGTGGTTTCAGCGGCAGGCTACGCCCGGATTTCCGGAAAGTAAACAGATTCGGGCCCGGCGTGGGCATGAACGGACTTCCGGGCGGCTCCGGGCGGTTCCGGGCGGGCGTCCGGCGAACCACCGGCGCGCCCCGGGCAGCGCGGAGGCCCGGTACCGAACCGGTACCGGGCCCCTCGTCCTGTCTGGTCAGTGCGCCAGCGCGGGTTCCTTCTCCCCGGCCGGCGCCTCCTCGGCCCCGCCCTCCACATGCTGGGCCGGTCGCTTCGGCAGGGCGGACATCAGCAGGAAGATCGCGGCCATGATCCCGGCGACCCACCACAGCGCGTACTGGAAGGCGTGCACGAAGGCCGGACCGACCTCGGCCCGGGTCAGCCGGTCCCCGATCTGCCCGAAGAAGACCACCGACACCAGCCCCAGCCCCAGCGCGTTGCCCATCTGCTGCACGGTGTTGATCAGCCCGGACGCGGAACCGGCGTGCTCGCGCGGCACCTCCGAGAGCACCGCGTCGGTCAGCGGGGCGACGATCAGCCCCATGCCGGCACCCATCACGACCAGCGGCAGGGCCATCTGCCAGGAGGCGATGGCGAGGCCGTAGTGGCGGGCCTCCCACAGGTACAGCAGCACGCCCGCGCCCATCACCAGCGCGCCCGCCTGGAGCACCTTCCGCCCGAACCGCGGGACCAGTTGCTGCACCGACAGCCCGGCCGCCGTGGACACGGCGATCGAGAACGGCACCCCGGTCAGCCCGGCCCGCAGCGGGCTCCAGCCCAGGCCGATCTGCATGTACAGCGTCCAGACCAGGAAGAAGATGCCGAGCGCGACCCCGAAGACGGTCTGTACGGCGATGCCCGCGGCGAAACTCTTCACTCGGAAGAGGGACAGTTCGATGAGCGGGGAACCGTCCCTGGCGGCCTTCCGTTTCTCGTACGACACCAGCGCCGCGAAGACGGCGAGCGCGCCGGCCATGCACAGGTAGCCCCACAGCGGCCAGCCCAGCTCCCGCCCGCGGGTGAGCGGATAGAGCAGCATCAGCAGGCCCAGCGTGACCAGGGCGACGCCGACGAGATCCAGCTTCAGCGCCTTGGGGGCCTTGGACTCGGAGATGAAACGGCGGCCCAGCAGCCAGGACAGGACGCCGACAGGGAGGTTGATGAGGAAGATGGGCCGCCATTCGAGGCCGAACAGGTTCCACTCCGTCAGCAGTGCGCCGAGCAGCGGGCCGGAGACCGCGCCGAGGCCGACGATCGCGCCGAACAGACCGAAGACCTTGCCGCGTTCATGGGCCGGGAAGGTGGCGTGCACGATCGACAGCACCTGCGGCACCATCAGCGCCGCCATGCCGCCCTGGAGGATGCGGGAGGCGACCAGCATCTCCGGGTTCACGGCGAAGCCGCACAGGGCCGAGGCGAGCGTGAAGCCGCCGACACCGATGAGGAACAGCCGCTTGCGGCCGTGGATGTCGCCGAGCCGCCCGCCGGTGATCAGGCCCGCTGCGAAGGCGAGGGCGTAGCCGGCGGTTATCCACTGGATCTGGCTGACCGAAGCGCCCGCGCCGCGCTGGATGGACGGGATGGCGATGTTGACGATCGTCACGTCCACCAGGTCCATGAAGGCCGCGGTCATGACGATGGCCAGGGCGAGCCAGCGGGAGCGGTCGGTGGTCGGTGCGCGCAGATCTCCGCGCCTCTGTGCGGTGGTGCTGTCGTTCGGGGTCATGGAGCGACCGTAAGCCCGCATTAGGCCAGAACGTGTCCTATTTTTCCGGCATGCTCGCTGCATGACGACCGACACTCCGGCCCGGCTGTTCCAGCTCCTCTCGCTCCTCCAGACGCCCCGTGAGTGGCCCGGCGGTGAGCTGGCCGAGCGGCTCGGGGTGTCGCGGCGGACCGTGCGGCGGGACGTCGACCGGCTGCGGGAGCTGGGTTATCCGGTGCGGGCGACGAAGGGCGCGGACGGCGGTTACCGGCTGGTGGCGGGCAAGGCGATGCCTCCGCTGGTGCTGGACGACGAGGAGGCGGTCGCCATCGCGGTGGGGCTGCGGGCCGGTGCCGGGCACGCCGTGGAGGGGGTGGACGAGGCCTCCGTACGGGCCCTGGCGAAGCTGGAGCAGGTGCTGCCCTCCCGGCTGCGCCACCGGGTGTCCACGCTCCAGTCCGCGACTACGCCGCTGACCAGCGGGGACGGGCCGAGCATCGCTCCGGAGACGCTGACCGTGATGGCGTCGACGGTGGCCGGACGGGAGCGGCTGCGGTTCGCCTACCGCGACAAGGACGGCAGCGCGTCCCGGCGGCTGACCGAGCCACACCGGCTGGTGTCGACGGGCCGGCGCTGGTACCTGGTCGCGTACGACCTCGACCGGGCGGACTGGCGCACCTTCCGGGTCGACCGGGTGAGCGAGCCGTTCGCGACCGGAGTCCGGTTCGCGCCCCGGGAGTTGCCGACGGGGAGCGCCGCCGAGTTCCTGCGGCAGTCGATCCAGCGGCGGCAGGAGACGTACGCGTTCGAGGTGCGGTTCGCCGCGCCGGCGGACCGGGTGTCCGGGCACCTGCCGCGGTGGCTCGGGGTGCCCGAGGACGACGGTTCGGGCGGCTGTGTCCTGCGGGGCACCACCGGCGACCCCCTGGAGTGGCTGGCGGTGCGGCTGGTGATGGCCGGCTACGAGTTCGCGGTGCGCGGCCCCGGGGCACTGGTGGAGTGCGTGCGGGAGTTGGGGGGCCGGTTGAGCCGAGCGGCGGGGGCCGACGCCAGCACCGACACCGACACCGACACCGACACCGACACCGACGGGAGGGTGTAGGACCGTCTCACCCTGGGCCGGGACACCTGCCGCCCCTTTCCCTGGGGCACTTCACCTCTGTCCGGAGGACATCTCACCGCCACCCGCCCCGGCTCTCGCTCTCGCCCCACTCGAAGGACCGCAGGGCGCGCAGGTTCTGAAGGGCCAGGGCTGCCGGGCCGTCCGGGCCGGTGGGTGGGGTCGTCGTGGCGGCCCAGGACTCCACGGCCACGCGCACGGCGGCACCGGCCACGGCCGCGGCGAGGCGGAGGTGCGGGGTGAGCGCGGCCGGGCTCCCCGCTGCCTCGGCCCGCCTCATCAGGATCTCCGCCAGCGCCCCCTCCGACGTCTGGCACACCTCCGCCCACACCTTGCGCAGGGCCGGGCTGGTGTCGGCGAGGCGGACCAGGGTGCGGAGCCACTCCCAGGACGCGACCGAGACGCCGAGGCCGGGGGTGAGGGTGTGCTGGACGGCGTGCTCCAGGGCCTCGGGGAGGGTCAGATGGGCCGGGGCCGTGCGGACCGCCTCGGTCCAGCGCTGGGCGCCGGCCGCGTAGAGGGGGGCCACCGCCTCTTCCTTGGTGGCGAAATAGCGGTAGAAGGTGCGCGGTGCGATACCCGCGGCCTGGGCGATGTCCTCGGCGCGGGTGGCCCGCAGGCCGTGCTGGACGAAGAGGGCTGCCGCCGCCCGGGCGATCTCCATCCGTGTCTCGGCCTTCCTGCGTTCGGTGAGGGACACCGGTGGAGAGGCGGAAAACGGCTGGTGGGCGGCGCTGGGGGTGGTGCTCATCCCGGCAGGCTATGCCCGTGTGGCAGAATCTGCCATCCGGCGGTTCACCCCGGGGTTCAGGTACGGGGTGGGCCGCCCTTCCAGCAGGTCAGGGCCGGACACGGCCCCACTGACCCTCGGACCCCGGCCCACTGACCCTTGGGCCTCCGGCCCCCGTGGCCCCCTCACGAGAAGAAGCCGGACTCCGGCGCCCGGGGGGGATGGGCGCCGAAGTCCGGCTCGGGAAGGTCCCGGCGCCGGGGGGGATTGCGACGGGACGTGGTTCACGTGGGCCGGCCGGGTGGGGTCGGCCGGGGCTGTGCGGCGGGGTGGGGAGTGCGGTTCCCGGGGCCCGCTCCTGGGCCCGGAAGGGTTGTTCCCCCGGGCCCAGCGGTTGAAGCGACGGGACCACGCCATGTTTGCGCCGTCTTTCGCCACCAGGTGTGCGCCCCGTGCACCCCCTGCGTCACGCCGCCGCGTCGAAACCGGTCTGGCGGGCCAGCTTCTTCAGCTCCAGCAGCGCGTGCTTCTCGATCTGCCGGATCCGCTCACGGGTGAGCCCGTGCTCCTTGCCGACCTCGGTCAGGGTGCGCTCGCGGCCGTCCTCGATGCCGTACCGCATCTTGATGATGGAGGCCGTGCGCTGGTCCAGGCGGCCGATCAGGTCGTCCAGTTCCTCGCTGCGCAGCAGGGTCATGACGGACTGCTCGGGAGAGACCGCCGAGGTGTCCTCCAGCAGGTCGCCGAACTGGGTCTCGCCCTCGTCGTCCACCGACATGTTCAGCGAGACCGGGTCGCGGGACCAGTCGAGGACGTCCGTGACGCGCTCCGGCGTCGAGCCCAGCTCCGCGGCGATCTCGGCCGGCTCCGGCTCGCGGCCGTGCTCGCGGTTGAACTCGCGCTGCACGCGGCGGATGCGGCCCAGCTCCTCCACCAGGTGGACGGGGAGCCGGATCGTGCGGGACTGGTCGGCGATCGAGCGGGTGATGGCCTGCCGGATCCACCAGGTGGCGTACGTCGAGAACTTGAAGCCCTTGCGGTAGTCGAACTTCTCGACGGCGCGCACCAGGCCGGCGTTGCCCTCCTGGATCAGGTCGAGCAGCGGCAGACCGCTGCGCGGGTAGCGCCGGGCGACCGCGACGACCAGGCGGAGGTTGGAGCGGATGAAGACGTCCTTGGCCCGCTCACCGGCGGCGACCAGGGCCTCCAGCTCCTCGCGGGTGGCGTCCGTCTTGGACTCCTCCTCGCCGTCGAGGACCTGCCGCGCGAACACACCCGCCTCGATGGTCTGGGACAGCTCGACCTCCTTGGCGGCGTCGAGCAGCGGCGTACGCGCGATCTCGTCGAGGTACATGCCGACCAGGTCGCGGTCTGCGATCTCGCCGCCATGAGCGCGAACACTGCTTGCCGAGTCGGCCGTCTCGCCGGTGGCGGACTTACGACGGGCGACGGCACGGGTTGCCATGCGTGCTCCCTTGCGATGGTGGGCTGGCGGGTGGTCCTGGCGAACGCTCGGCACTGACGGGGGAGTCTCTGGGACTCGCTCACTCGCTCTCGCTCCGAGACCCTCTCCGAGTGCCCTGCATCCGTGGGAAACAACGACTGGAATCCGGACAGAATTCCCAACCCGCCCCCCGACTTTTCTGATCATGCAGTACCCTGTCCGCCACGCTGGGAGGCGAGATGCGGTCGGAACCCACTGAGGCGCAGGTCAGACCAGGAATCGAGGCGGACCTCGACACCCTCACGGCGATCTACAACCACTATGTGCGTGAGACGGCCATCACATTCGATACCGCGGTCTTCACTCCGGAAGAGCGCCGCCCTTGGCTGCTCTCCCACCCGGAAGACGGCCCGCACCGGCTGATGGTTGCCACGGACGCGGAGTCACAGGAGATTCTGGGGTACGCCACATCCAGCCCTTACCGGCCGAAGCCGGCGTACGCGACGTCCGTGGAGACCTCGGTGTACGTCGCCCCCGACTCCGGCTGCCGCGGGATCGGCACGCTGCTCTACGGCGCCCTGTTCGACGCCCTGGCCGGGGAGGACGTACACCGCGCCTACGCGGGCATCGCCCAGCCGAACGAGGCCTCCACCCGGCTCCACGAGCGCTTCGGCTTCGCGCACGTCGGCACGTACCGCGAGGTGGGGCGCAAGTTCGGCCGCTACTGGGACGTGGCCTGGTACGAGAAGCCCCTGTAGCCCGGCTGGCCCGCCGCGGCCCGGCCCCCACCTCAGCCGAACTGCACCGACCGCTTCGCCATTCCCATCCAGAACCCGTCGATGACGGACTTCTGCGCGTCCAGCTCGCCGCCCGCCTCCGCCGCGCCCATGGTCACGAAGAGCGGGGCGAAGTGCTCGGTGCGCGGATGGGCGTAGCGGCCGGCCGGGGCCTTGTTCAGGAAGTCGAGCAGGGCGTCCCAGTCACGGGTCTCCAGGGCCCGCCGCCCCCAGTCGTCGAACTCGGACGACCAGCTCGGCACGCCCCGGCCGGCGTGCCGCAGGGCGGCCAGGTTGTGGGTGAAGAAGCCGGAGCCGACGATCAGCACTCCCTCGTCGCGCAGGGGAGCGAGCTTGCGGCCGATGTCCATCAGGCGCACCGGATCGAGGGTGGGCAGGGAGATCTGAAGGACGGGGATGTCGGCGTCCGGGAACATCTCGACGAGGGGGACGTACGCGCCGTGGTCGAGGCCGCGGTCGGGGATGTCCTGGACCGGGATGCCGGGGGCACGCAGCAGCTTGCGGACGGACTCGGCGAGCGCGGGGGCGCCGGGGGCGGCGTACCGCACCTGGTAGTAGTGCTCAGGGAAGCCCCAGAAGTCGTAGACGAGCGGGACGGTCTCGACCGCGCCGAGGGCGAGCGGGGCCTCCTCCCAGTGCGCGGACACCATGAGGATCGCCTTGGGCCGGGGCAGGTCGGCGGACCAGGCGGCGAGCTGGCCGGGCCAGACGGGGTCGTCGGCGAGCGGCGGGGCGCCGTGGCTGAGGTACAGCGCGGGCATGCGCTCCTGGGCGGTGGCGGACATCGCGGCGGCTCCCGTTGATCCAGATGTTTTAACTCTCAAGTTCTCACGGAAACTCTACGCGTGACTTGTTCAAGTTTCAAGGAGCTGCCTCGTACAGTGGGGCTATGAACACGGCACCGGACCCCGCCGCCGCGCGGCACCGCTGGCTCACCGACGAGGAACAGCGCATCTGGCGCGCCTACCTGCACGCCACCACCCTGCTGGAGGACCACCTCGACCGGCAGCTCCAGCGCGACGCGGGCATGCCGCACATCTACTACGGCCTCCTCGTCGGCCTCGCCGAGGCGCCGCGCCGCCGGCTCCGGATGACCGAGCTGGCCATGAAGGCCAAGATCACCCGTTCCCGGCTCTCGCACGCCATCGCCCGGCTGGAGAAGAACGGCTGGGTACACCGTGAGGACTGCCCTTCCGACAAGCGCGGCCAGTTCGCCGTCCTCACCGACGCGGGCCACGAGGTGCTGCGGCGCACCGCGCCCGGCCATGTCACCGCCGTGCGGCAGGCGCTGTTCGACCGGCTGAGCCCGGAACAGCAGAAGGCCCTCGGCGAGATCATGGAGATCGTCGCCGAGGGCCTCCAGCCCAACGAAGCGGGTGCGGACCTGCCCTGGCTCCGCTAGTCAGCGCAGGGCGGGTCGGTCCGTACGGCCGGTCAGTGGGCCACCACCGGGACCGGCACCTCGTCCTCGACGCCCGCGCCGGAGGCCACCGGGGTGGAACCGGGACGGCCGGCGTTGACGAAGGTGAAGGCGATCAGGGCGGCGGCGGCCAGGATGCCGACGGCGAACCAGATCGCGGAGCTGTAGCCGTGCACCTGGCCCTGGAGCATCACCAGCTGCTGCTGCGGCTTGGAGGCGGCACCGGCGATGTGGTCCTTGATGTACGAGGTGGTCGCCGAGGCCGCGATGGTGTTCAGCAGGGCGGTGCCGATCGCGCCGCCCACCTGCTGCGAGGTGTTGACCATCGCGGAGGCGACACCGGCGTCCCGGGGCTCGACGCCCTGGGTGGCCAGGGACATCGCCGGCATGAACGCCGTACCCATGCCGAGGCCGAGCAGCACCATCGCGGGCAGCAGCAGGGTGCCGTAGGAGGAGTCGATCTCCAGCTGGGTCAGCAGCAGCATGCCGATCGCGGCGACCAGGAAGCCGGGGCCCATCAGCAGGCGGGCCGGGACGCGGGTCATCAGCCGGGTGCCGATCTGGGTGGAGCCGGTGATCATGCCGGCCACCATCGGCAGGAAGGCGAAGCCGGTCTTGACCGGCGAGTAGCCCTTCACGACCTGGAGGTAGTAGGTCAGGAAGAGGAACAGGCCGAACATGCCGATGATCGCGAGACCGAGGGACAGGTAGATGCCGCCGCGGTTGCGGTCGGTCACCACGCGCAGCGGCAGCAGCGGGGTCTTGACCTTGGACTCCACGATCACGAACGCGACCAGCAGCACCACGGAGGCGACGAACATCGACACGGTCACCGCGTCGCCCCAGCCGGCGGACTCGGCGCGGGTGAAGCCGTAGACGAGCGCGACCAGGCCGAGGGTGGACAGCAGGACGCCCGGGATGTCGAGCGGGTTGCGGTTGCGCCCGCCCTCCGGCTCACGGATGACGAAGTAGGCGCCGGCCGCGGCGACCACGGCGAACGGGACGTTCACGTAGAAGGTCCAGCGCCAGTCCAGGTACTCGGTGAGGAAACCGCCGAGGATCAGGCCGACGGCACCGCCACCGCCCGCGATGGCGCCGTAGATGCCGAACGCCTTGGCGCGCTCCTTGGCGTCGGTGAACATCACCGCGAGCAGGGACAGCGCGGCCGGGGCGAGCAGCGCGCCGAAGACGCCCTGGAGGGCGCGGGCGCCGAACATCATCGCACCGGTGGTGGCGGCACCGCCGAGCGCGGAGGCGGCGGCGAAACCGGCGAGGCCGAGCACGAAGGCGCGCTTGCGGCCCCACAGGTCGGCGATCCGGCCGCCGAAGAGCAGCAGGCCACCGAAGGCGAGGGCGTAGGCCGTGACGACCCACTGCCGGTTGCCGTCGGATATGCCGAGGTCGGTCTGGGCGGAGGGAAGGGCGATGTTCACGATGGTGGCGTCGAGGACGACCATCAGCTGGGCGAGCGCGATGAACACGAGCGCCTTCCAGCGGTTGGCATCACCGCTCGGAGCGGCGGCGCCGGGAGCCTTGAGGGCTGCTTCGGACATGGAGATACCCACTTCGGGACTTCGTGACGGAGAAGTTCGGGACTTCGTGAAGGAGAGGGTCGGGACTTCGTGAAGGAGACGGTGACGGAAGGCGTGACGGAAAAATGACGAGAAAACGGAGTACGGCGGAAAGATGAAGACGCCGTGCTACAGAGGGGGGACCGGCCGTTCTACGGAAGGTGGACCGGCCGTGCCGCGGAAGGTGGACCGGGTACGGGAGCTGAACTGATCGGTCGGTCGTCGGTCAGCAGTCGCGCAGCTCCCTGATGCTGACGGCCCGGCCCGGCAGGGCGGAGCGGGCGGGTGCCCGCAGACCGTCGAGGAACAGTTGCAGATGGCGGTGGACGAAGCGGTCGCCGCGCATGCAGTCCGTGCCGGCCGGGGGCCGGCTCAGCTGGGCCACGACGATCATCAGATCGCCGACCCCGACGTCCGGCCGGAGCTGCCCGGCCACCTTGGCCCGGCCCATGACCTCCTCCACCAGTTGCTCCACGCGCTCGCGGGAGGCCTCCAGGTCGGGGTGATGCTGGTCGAAGGTGCTGGACACCATGGGACACAGCGCACTGATCCGCTCGTCGGCGGCGGTGTGCACGAACCGCTCCAGGGCGGCGAAGGCGTCCCCGGTCTCCGCGAGGGCCAGCTCGGCCGCCTCGGCCGTACGGTCCATGACGGAGCAGACGACCTCACGGACGAGGGCGTCACGGTCGGGGAAGTTGCGGTACACCGTGGCATTGCCGACGCCGGCCCGGCGGGCGATCTCGTCCAGCGGCACGTCCGGACCGTGCTCGACGAACATCTCCCGGGCGGCGGTGACGATCCGCTCCCGGTTGCGCAGGGCATCGGCGCGCGGCCGGGGTGCCTTGCGCACGGAGGGGGCGGTCGTGGCGGTCACGGTGAACTCCTCGGGTCGGTCGGGGTGCCGCACGGTGGTGTGCCGTGGTGCACGGTGGCGCATCCGGTGACTCGGCGATTCGGCGACGGCGACCGGGCGACTCGTCGATGCGCCGATTCGGCGACGAGCACTCGACGGTGAGCGTTCGCGCGCCGGGCGGGATCCGGGGAACCGGTCCCCGTTTCGGTCGGACACAGGGCTAAACGGGGAAAGCATCCCCGGTTATTTCCCGCCAACCGAAAGAAGAGATGTGACCTGAGACACAATCACCGCCCCCTGGGATTCACCCCGCTGCGGCCCCGCTTTCCCACGATCGGTCTCCTCCAGCGCGCGCCCACCGCCCTGCCGACACAGGGTGAGCGCAAGGGTGCAGCCGGAGACCGGTGGCTGCCGTGGCGCGAAAGGTCCCTGCATGCAGCCGCAGCCGCAGCCCCGCCCCCGCCGCCGCATACGCCCGCGCCGGGTTGCCGCCCTGTCGATGGTGACCGCACTGACCCTCGCGGTCAGCACCTCGGCCGGGACCGGGAACCTCACGGCGCCCACCTTCGCCGCCGGGCCCGACAACCTGGCCCGCAACTCCGCGCTCGTACCCTGCATGATCCGCGGCGGTCTGGACGTGCAGATGACCGAGGGCCTGCCCACCCCGTCCGGCTACACCCGCGCCACCGGCACCGTCCGCGCCCTGACCCTGATGGTGGACTTCCCCGACGCGCCCGGACCGGGCAGCGCGATGGACCGCTTCCACGAGTTCTTCCCGCAGACCCAGGAGTGGTTCCGCACCGCGTCGTACGGCCGTCTCGACTACCGCCCCGAGACCCCCGTCACCACCTGGCTGCGCATGCCGAAGACCTTCCAGGCGTACGGCATAGAGCGCGGCGCGCCCTTCGACCCCGGCTACCGGAACCTGGTCCAGGACATCGTGGCCGCCGCCGACCCGACGGTGGACTTCCGCGACTACGACCTGCTGAACGTGCTCATCACCCCGAACGCCGGCCCCTCCGCCCTGGACACCGTGCTGTCCGTGACCTTCGCCGGGAACGACGACGCCCCGGTCGCCGACGGCGTCCGCATCTCCAACGCCTCCTTCGTCTACTCCCGCCAGGACGACGGCTCCGGCTCCTACTCCCGCACCGGCTACCGGGTACTGCCGCACGAGAACGGCCACACCTTCGGCCTGCCCGACCTGTACACCCAGGCGGGCGGGGGCGCGGTCGGGCACTGGGACATCATGAGCGAGGACTGGGGCGCCAACAACGACCTGCTCGGCTGGCACAAGTGGAAGCTGGGCTGGCTGGACGGCGGCCAGGTCGGCTGCGCGGCGGCGCGGGGCAGCACCGAGTACACCCTGTCCCCGCTGTACAGGCCGGGCGGCGGAAAGCTCGTCCTGGTGCCGGTCACCGCGGGCAGCACCTACGCGCTGGAGGTCCGGGCGCAGGGCGGCAACGACGAGGCGGTGTGCCGCCCGGGACTGCTCGTCTACAAGGTCGACGGCAGCGTCGACACCGGCCGCGGCCCGGTCACCGTCTACGACAGCCACCGCCAGAGCGGCGGCTGCACCCGCAGCCCCAACGTGCACGCCGAACTCTCCGACGCGCCCTTCGCCCCCGGCGAGACCTTCAAGGACCCCCGCCACGGCATCACCGTCCAGGTCCTGAAAACGGACGAGGAGGGCAACTACCGGGTGCGGATCACGAGGGGGGCGGGGGCGGGGATGGGGGCGTGAGGTTTGGGGGGCCGGAGGTCGGGGCGGTGTGGACCCACCGCCCCGGGGCCATCCGCCGGGACTCACCGGGTTCGGGGCTTGCCCAGGTCTGCCACGCGGCGTGCTCGGGGCCGGCGCGCGGCCTGCTCAGGTCCGGCCGACAGGGGTTTACCGTAGGCGTGCCCCGATGCCCCGATGGGATGCCGTACCGGAGAGACGATGCCCGCCATGACCGCAGTGGATGCCGATGCCCGTGCCGGGGCCGGGACGCCGGGGGAGGCGGTCGGGCCGTTGGTGCGCGGAGTCGCGGTGCTACGGCGGCTCACCGAAGCGGGCGGCACGCTCAGCCCGAGCGCGCTGGAGCGGGCCACCGGCCTCGCCCGCTCCACGGTGGACCGGATCACCGGAACCCTCGGCCGCATGGGCTACGTCCGCCTCGACGGCCGGGACGTCGTCCTCACCCCCCGCGTGATGGAGCTGGGCAACGCCTACCTGGCCGCCCTGCGCCTGCCCGCGCTGCTCGACGCGCGCGCCGACGCCCTCGCCGACGAGCTGGACGAGTCGGTGTCGCTCGCGGTCGCCGACCGCGACGGCATCCGCTTCATCCACCAGGCCACCCGCCGCCGCGCGCTGTCCGTCAGCTTCCGCATCGGCGACCTGCTGCCTGCCGAACGCACCGCGCCGGGCGCGCTGTTCGCGACCGAGTGGACGGAACCGGACTGGACCCGCTGGCGGGAACGCCGGGCCGAGGACGTACAGGACGCGTCCTTCCCAGCGGTACCGCCCAGAGCACGACCCACCGACGACCACTCCTCCACGGCCTCGTCTCCCGGCTCACCTCACGACTCCTCCACGGACCCCTTCACGGACTCCTTCACGGAACGGGTGGAGCGGGCGCGCCGGGACGGCTGGGCCGTGGACGACCAGCTGATCGAGCCGGGCCTGGTCGCGGTGTCCGTACCGGTACGGGATCCCGGCACCGGCCGCGTGGCCTGCGTGGCGAGCGTGGTCAGCCACACCAGCCGGCACTCCGCGGCGGACCTGCGCACCAGCCTGCTGCCCCGGCTGCGTACGGCGGTGAAGGCGATGGAGACGGACCTGCGCACCGCACCCGCACCCGAGCCAGGCCCGGCACCGGCCGGCCTGGCGACCTGGACCACGGCGTCCAAGCACGAACTCGGCCGGGACTTCGTGGAGTCGCTGGCCCGGGGTCTGACGGTGCTGACGGCGTTCGGCGAGGTCCGCTCGGCGCTGCCCCTGACGGAGGTGGCCCGCGCGACCGGCCTGTCCCGGGCCACCGCACGCCGGGCGCTGCTCACCCACGAGCACCTGGGCCTGGTGGCGGCACGCCCCGACCGCACCTTCACCCTCACCCCGCGCGTCCTGGACCTCGGCTTCCCGCCCCTGTCCCGGACGACACTCGCCCGCCTGGCCGAACCGCACCTGCGGGCCCTGGCGGACGCGGTACGGGAACCGACGGCACTGGCGGTGCTGACGAGCGACGGCAAGGAGATCCAGTACACGGCCGGGGCGGGCACGAGCCGGGTCCTGACCGTACGGATCACCGTGGGCACACGGCTGCCGGCCACGGCGACCTCCCTGGGCCGCGTCCTCCTGGCGGACACCGCCGCTCCCCCGTCCCCCACGCTCGCCGAGGTCCGCTCCCAGGGCTACGCCCTGGTCGACGAGGAACTGGAATCGGGCCTGCGGTCCATCGCCGTACCGGTACGGGACCGCACGGGCCGGACGGTGGCCGCCCTGAACGTCTCCACCCACGCGGCACGCCGCACCCTGCGGGACTGCGTCCACGATCTCCTCCCCGCCCTCCACGCGACGGCGGACCACATCCAGCGGGACCTGCACACCACATCCCGCTTCACCCACGTCCCCCCGTCCTGATCCGGTACCCTGTGGACCGAGCGCCCACCAGGACGCCCACCCACGCCTTCGTAGCTCAGGGGATAGAGCACCGCTCTCCTAAAGCGGGTGTCGCAGGTTCGAATCCTGCCGGGGGCACAGAGAAACACCAGGTCAGGGGCCCTTCCGTCCAGCGGACGGGAAGGCCCCTGCGCTTGCAGCACACATATGGCACACATGCCGTGCGCGCGGATGGTGGGGAGCTGTGCAGGATGCCCGACAAGGACGAGCTGGCCCGGCGCCGGTACGAGAAGCTGGTTGAGCGGATTGAGTCGCTGATGCAGGGCGCTTTGAAGCCGGAGTACCAGGGCTACTACGGGCAGCTGGTCTTCGGCGCGGACGATCTCGCGGAGATGGGCGAGCTGAAAGACGTCCGACGTGCTGCCAGGGAGGCGGGACGACGTCTCGGTTGGAAGGCGACCACTCACCTCGTCGGCGGAAGGCTCTTCGTCCTCGACGAGCGCGAGGTACCCGAGGAGATCGAGCGGCTGGCTGGGAATGCGGCCGCTGCTGCGATTGACCGGGCCTGGGAGGAAGGCCGCCGGCCGCGACTGACCTGACCCGAGAAAGACGCGAGGGGCACCCCACCGCATCAGCACGGCTGGGTGGCCCTTCGCTTACGGCGCTCCGGCACAGGTTAGGCACACATCACGCGGCATCGACCTCCAGGGTGGCCACGGTCTCGGCGGCCTTGCGGGCCTTCCGCTCAGCCTTCTCCAGCTTGGCCTTCGCCTTGGCCAGTTGCTTGGCGCGACGCTTGTGCATTTTCTTCGACACCTCGTCGAGACGGTCAGGGAAGAGGTGCCCGTACGTGTCGAGCGTCAGCGTCGCGGACTTGTGGCCGAGCATCGTCTGCACGACGTTGACGTCCGCGCCGCTGGCGATGGCGAGCGAGGCCGCCGTGTGCCGCAGCTTGTGCGGGGTGACCTTGAGGTGGCCCAGCCCGGCCTTCACGACCGCCGGTGCGAAGAACCGCTGACGGAAGTTCCGCGCCCTCAGCGGTCCGCCCTGCGGGGCAGTGAAGAGCAACTCCTCATCTCCCCGCCCCTGAACGTGCGGCTTCAACTCCTCTGCCAGGAACCGCGGGATCGGTACTGACCTGCGCTCATGGTTCTTGGGGGTGTCGAGGTAGAGCTTCCCATTGTCCTCGGCGTACGCCTCGACGATGTGGGCCCGGCAGGAGGCTAGGTCCACGCGGCCCACCGTCAGCGCAGACGCCTCACCCCAGCGCAGACCGGTATAGGCCAGCAGGAGGATGAACACCCGGTAGGCGCCCGACGCGTTGGCCAGTGCGTCGACCTGCATGTCGTCGAGGTACACGTGGTCGGCCGGCGCCGCCTTCGGCAGAGGCACGCCGACAGCCGGGTTGACCGCAAGACGACGGGCCTTCACCGCGTAGCCGAGAACGCGGCTGAGGACAACGTACGCCTTGCGGACCGACCTGGGGCTGAGCTTCCTCCCGCCGGTCGCCTCGCCGGACAGCAGGTCCGCGAGCCACTCGGCGATGTCCTCGAAGTTGATGCGATCCAGCGGGGTGGTGCCCCATCTGGGGATCACATGGACGTCGAGAACTCCGCGATAGCGGCCCCGGGTCGAACGCTTGAGATGGATCTGCGCGGCCAGCCAGGACTCCGCCACCTCTGCGAATTTCACGCGTGCGGCTGCGGGATCGCGGTAGGAGCCGTCGTTGAGACGGGACTCCATCCTCGTCCGCTCCGCCTCGGCGTCGACCTTTCGGGCGAAGGTCTTCATCTTCGGCTTGCCGTCGGGGTCGTACCAGCGGACCCGGTAGCGTCCGGGTGGCGTACGACCCGCCCGCTTGGCATCAGCTGCGGCACGTGCGTATGCCGCGTGCCCTATGCGGTCCTCGATCCAGACCCGCGCCAACTAGCACCCCTCCCGGTCGCCGCTGGTCACCGACGGGAGCGGCAGGAGCAGGGTCGCGGCGGGGATGCCCAGCGCGGTGGCGATGACGACGAGGTCGTCGATGTCGCAGCGACGGCGCGCGCGTTCGGTGCGGCTGAGGGCGGTGTTGGTCATCGGTCGGCCCAGCGCGGTGCAGCGAGCGGCGAGCTGCTGCTGGGTCAGGCCGCGCACGAGGCGTAGGTGCTCGATGGCGCGGGCGGTGTGGAGGCCGGCGGGGCCTATTTCGACAGGTCGGGTTGCCATAACAGTTAGCTGTAACTTGCGGCCGGGCGCTATGGCAAGAGTTGGTTCTTAAACTCTACAGAAGTCACCCCACGACTGAGTGGCGTTCCTCTCATCGAATTCCGGCACATCACGGGCCGTCCCTTCTGGAATGTCGTGCTACCTTCCCATCGCGCTCTGAGTATGGGCGATTCGAGCAGGTATCAGCCGAACAGTGCACCGGGTGCATCGGATGACACCCACGCACTCCGCAACACCACCGACCTGCATAGGTATCGGATTCCGACACCTCTACCGATAGCTTCGCCGTAAAAAAATTCGGGTTCCGTGGAAGCGATTTTGGCAACCGCTCATCCACCCTTACTGTTTTCGCCTCCCCAGCCACGCTGAGAGAAGTAGTACAGAGTTTCAGAACCAACTCTGGACTTCTCTCCGTGAGGTGTGGCTGTGTAGTCCAGGCCGTTGTCCAAGACCGAAAAGGAGCCGCATGCCGACCTCTTCTCCCCGTAGCACCAATGCCCCTGCAACCGCTGCAGCTGCCCGTGGCCCGCTCACCACCCCTGCGGAGGTCGCGGCCTTTCTCGGGGTGCCGGTGAAGACCCTCTACCAGTGGAAGTACCGGGGCATCGGCCCCAACGTGCACAAGGTCGGTCGCCACCTGCGCTACCGCTGGCCCGAGGTGGACGCCTGGGTGAACGCCCAGTCCGCGTACGACCTCACGGCCTGAAGCCGCCGGGACAGCGAAACGGCTCTCGGCGAGCCACCGCCGAGAGCCACAGAGTCCCTGCCCCATCGCCTTGAACGATCGAATCGGTGGGCCGGGCCTTGCCCGTCCGGCCCACCGGGAAGGAACGCCTGTGGACGAATCTACGTCTCCCACCACCCCCGCCGCATCCTCGCTACCCGCCTGGCCGCCCGTCGCCGTCCCCGGCCAGGACCCCGCCTTGGGTGCCTCCGCCGCCGAGGACGACGAGCCAGGGCAGGCCGGCGAAGGCGCGCAGCTGCTGGACGAACTGCGGGAAGCCATCGCGCGGTACGTGGTCCTTCCCAGCAGTGCGGCGCTGACCGCCGTCACACTGTGGGTGGCGGCCACGCACATCCAGCCTGCGCTGCAACACGCACCGCGTCTGGCGGTGGTCGGGCCGGCGAAGCGGTGCGGCAAGTCCCGCCTGCTGGATGTGATCACGGAGACCGTGCGGGAGCCGTTGATCACTGTGAACACGAGCCCGGCGGTCGTCTTCCGCGCCATCGGTGACGACCCGCCCACCCTGCTGGTTGACGAGGCCGACACCATCTTCGGCAGCATCAAGGCCGCCGAGAAGAACGAGGAGCTACGCGGCCTGCTCAACGCCGGCCACCAGCGCAACCGGCCCGCCCTGCGCATCTCCGGCCCCGAGCACAAGCCGCAGGCGTTCCCCACCTTTGCCATGGCCGCGCTCGCCGGCATCGGGGACCTGCCGGACACGGTCATGGACCGGGCCGTGGTGGTCCGCATGCAGCGGCGCAAGCCGGGTGAGCGAGTGGAGCAGTTCCGTTCACGCCGCGACATCCCCGCCCTGCACGCCCTGCGTGACCGGCTGACCGCCTGGCTGCGCCCGCTGATGGACACCGCAGCCGACCTGGTGCCGCCGATGCCGGTGCAGGACCGGGCTGCGGACACCTGGGAGCCGCTGGTGGTCGTCGCTGAACTGGCAGGCAGCGCCTGACCGGAGAGAGCACGGTCAGCGTGCGCAGCGATGTGCGCGGCCGAGGTCGGCCAGGACGACGAGTCCAACGTGAAGACGCGCCTGCTGAAGGACATCCGCCGCGTCTTCGGGTGCTACGGCGATCCCGACATGGTGCGCACGCGGGACCTGCTGGAGGAACTGCTCAAGGACCAGGAGGCTCCTTGGGTGGAGTACCGCAACACCGGTCTGACTGCGCGCTACTTGGGGATCCTGCTGAAGGACTTCGGCATCCAGGCAGCCGTCCTCCGCTTCGAGGGGGGACGGCAAGCTCGGGGATTCACCCGCACGCAGTTCACCGACGCCTGGGCCCGCTACTGCCCTGAGGAGCAGCCACCCGACGGCAGCGGTGAGACCACCCCTCACGAGTCGGCTGTACTCCCGTAAACACCCGTCGCACACGTCGCATCGCAGGTCAGCCCCGTGACGGGTCCGGTGCCTGTGACGGGTTCTCCCGTATCACGCCAGGCTCCCGTACCTGCCCTGACCAGGCATGCGACGGGTGTGACGAGTCTGCCCCCTCCCCACCGGCAGCCCTGCCCTGTGGCTATGGCAGCCGTCTCTCCCTGGAGTACCACGCTTGCCTTCACGCACCACCCAAACTCCCGTGGCGGCGCTGACTGCCGCGATCCGCCTCGGGGTCGCCCTGGTCGGCGCGATCGGCTTCGCCCTGTCCTATGACGCCCTGCGGCAGATGGCCGTCGCCATCCACGTCCGCGGAGCCCTCACATACGCCTTCCCGCTGGTGATCGACGGGTTCATCGCCATCGGCGTCGCCGCCCTGCTCATCCTGCGCACCGCACCCTGGCGCTCACGCCTGTACGTCCGGGCACTCGTCGGGCTCGCCACGGTGACGAGCATCTGGGCCAACGCCCTGCACGCCATCCGCCTCAACCAGCAGGCACGCGCCGCCGGACTGCACCTGGACGACATCACCGTCGGCGCCCTGTCCGCCATCGCCCCTCTCGCGCTCGCCGGCGCGGTCCACCTCGACCTCGTCATCCGCCGCCATCCCACACCCCGCGCGCATGAGGCTGCCGCCACAACGAGCCAAACGGTCGGCCACAGCCACAACGGCAGACACAGTGCCGAGCCGCCTGCCCGTTCGGCCGATGAGACCTCCCTGCCGAAGAAGGTGCGGTGCTCGCCCGATGTGGCCGAGCGCGCGGACGTAGCGGAGGCAGCAGTCAAGGTGCCGCAGGCCCCGAAGCCGCTCACCAAAGAAGGCGGCCACGAACACGACGCCACCTTCGACGAGCTACTCGCTATCGCCCGCACCGCCCCACTGGGACGCGGGGGCCGCGCCTCACGCCGCAACATCGAGGCGGCCATCCGCGGCGCTGGGTACCGCATCGGCAAGGACCGCCTGACCCAGATCAAGGATCACCTGCAGGCCGAACTCGACCAGGCCGCCCGCCGGCGGCAGCCCGAGCCCGACAAGGAACCCGTCGGCGCCCACTGAGTCCGCAGGCACGTCCGTCACCCTCGCGCTCGACTCCTCCCGCTCGTCCCCGCACAGCCCGCCGCGGGACGAGCGGCCTTGGAGCCATGACCTCTTTCCCACAACGCACGGAGAACCGCCCGATGCACGACCCGCACCACGAAGTGCCAAGCCTGCCACAGCAGATGACCACTACCGCCACCAGCGCAGCAAGGTATGGCGTTGGACCGTCCAAGGGCCGGTCACACGCGGACACCTCCGCCCCGGGGGTGGCGGAGGACCTCGGGCTCCGGGGGGTGCCCGAGGAGGAAACGCCCGCCGACGCGGCCGAGCAGTCCCCCGCCGCGCTCGCCGACGAAGTCACCCTGCGTCGTATCGCTCGCCGGCGTACCCGCGAGAGCGTCCAGCGCAAAGAGCGTGTCGACGTCCGCTACAGCGTCGACGAGAAGACCCGGATCCTCGCCCGCGCCCGCAAGATGGGCATCGCCGGCGCCCACCTCGTCGGCGCCGTCATCATGGCCTATCTCGACGGCGATCTCACCGTGGGCCTGGCTGGGCAGCGCACTCCGCTCGACGACTGCCTCGACAAGCTCGACGCCCTGCGGGCCCAGGTCGCCCGCATCGGCAACAACGTCAACCAGATCGCCCACCGCCTCAACGCCGGAGGCAATCCGCACCCTGCGGACACCTCTATCCTCGCCCAGACCGAGCACACCCTGGGCGCCGTCCGCACCGCAATCGGCGACATAGCGCAGACCATGAACCATGCCGTCTCCGCGAAGGCTGCCCGGTGATCGCCAAGATCGGCAGCGGCAAGAGCACCGCCGGCCTGATCCGATATCTGTTCGACACGAAGAAGGCCAAGGACCACACCGACCCGCACCTGGTCGCCTCCTGGGATGGCTTCGCTCCCGATCCCGGCCGCGCCGACGACTTCGACGCCACGAAGATGCGGCTCGTGGCCGACGTCGACCTGCGGGTCAAGCAAGCCCGCCGACTGGGCCGGGCGCCCGAGCGGCACGTGTGGCACTGCTCGGTACGTGCGGCGCCCGGCGACCGGCACCTCACCGACGCGGAGTGGGCCGATATCGCCCACCGAATTGTGGCGGCCACCGGCATCGCGCCACAAGGCGATCCCGATGGGTGCCGGTGGGTCGCCGTACGCCACGCCGACGACCACATCCACATCGCCGCCACCAAGGTCCGAGGCGACCTGCGCATCGCCCGCCACTGGAACGACTACCTGACCGCGGACAAGGAACTTGCGGCCATCGAGAAGGAATACGGCCTGAAGCGGGTGGTGCGCGGCGACCGCACCGCCGCCCAGCGCCCCACCCGCGCTGAGACGGAGAAGGCCCGCCGCACCGGCAAGACCAAGACCCCCCGCGAACGCCTGCGCACCACCGTCCGCCAACTGGTCTCCATCGCCACCAGCCCCGAAGACTTCCTCCACCTGCTCGACGGCGTCGAGGGCATCCTCGTCGACGTCCAGCACTTCCCCTCCGGCGACGTGCGCGGCTACAAGGTCGCCGTGGAAGGCGACACCAACACCGTCGGCGAGCCGATCTGGTTCTCCGGCGCCAAACTCGCCCCCGACCTGTCCTTCCCCAAGATCGCGGAACGCCTCACCGCCACCAGCGCCACGCCCGCCACCGAGCCGGGCTGCCGACGCAGGCCCAACCCCTGGCACCAGGCCGCCGCCGCAACCGAGCGCATCCGCCACCACCTCGACCACGGCGACGACGCAGCCGCCCAGGCCCACATCGCGGCCTTCGGCGAGGCCATGGACGTCCTGCCGCTGCTCGCCCCCAGCCACCTGCGGCCACACCTGCAGCAGGCCGCCATCGTCTTCGAACGCGCCACCCGCTCCCGCATCCGCGCCCAGCAGGACCAAGCCCGCGCCCTGCGGAGCGCAGTCCGCGCCCTGCGCACCGCACCGGTCACCGGCGACGGCTCCGGGCTGGCCATGTTCCTCGACATCGCCGTCCTCGTCGTCACCGCCACAGCCCGCTGGCACCAGGCCCGCCGGCACGACCAGCAGGTCGCCGCCGCCCACCAGGCCCTGGTCCATCTCCAGGCCGCCTACCAACAGGCTGCTGCCGAGCCGCTGGCCGCCCTGGCCCAGCGCCAGCCACCCGCCCGCACCATGAAATGCCACGCCCAGCGCATCATCGCGATCCTGCCCGACCACGCCCAGCAGGTCCTCGACGACCCCGCCTGGCCCGCACTGGCCGCCGCCCTGACCGAAGCCGAGACCACCGGCCACGACCCCGAACAGCTTCTCCAGCACGCCGCACGGCAGCGCACCCTGGACGACGCCCGCTCCACCTCCAGGACCCTCACCTGGCGCATCCAACGCCTCGCTGCCCGGCAGTCCCCCAGCGATCGAGCACGAGCCACCCAAGCCCGAACGTGGGTGACACCACGACCGGCGCATTCCGGCCAGACACGACCGAGCCCGTCACAGCCTGGGCCTGCGGCCCCCACGCGACACCGGTAATCCCGGCACTGACGGCCTCGCGTCTTGAGGCCGTCAGCCGTGGGGATACACCCTCTTACCAAGTCACGGACGGAGTCACCCCGCGGTGCTGACCAGAGGCTCCAGCAAGTCCAGTGCTTCCTCCCAGCGGAAGCGCTCCGCAGCGCCGCCGGCCCTCGGCCGGTGCGGTTCGCAGGAACCGATCAGGACACCCATCCCCCGTAGCCGGTCCAGGCTCTGCCGGTAGGCGGGGTGGGCGGCCTGGGCGGAGTTCAGGTAGGGCAGTGCCACGGTCGGGATGCCCATGCCGTACGCCTCGCACAGGATGCCCAGGGCGAGGGTGTCGGAGATCCCGGCGGCCCACTTGTTGATCGTGTTGAAGGTGGCGGGAGCCACGGCGATCGCGTCCGCCGGGGGCAGTGGGCGCGGGTCTCCCGGTGAACGCCAGGCGGAGCGGATCGGGTAGCCGGTCTGTGCCTCGATCGCCGTAGCGTCGATGAAGCCAAATCCCTGCGGTGTGGCGATGACGCCCACATCCCAGTTCGCCTCCTGGGCGGCCGTGATCAGCTTGCCGACGTCACGGGCCACGCCTGCCGCGCACACGACGACGTACAGGAAGGGCTTCTTGTCCGGGGCAGTCGGTTCGGTCACGCGGGGACTCCCAGTTGGCGGCTGAAGTGGTGCAGTTCCGGCAGGGTACGTCGGCGGTCGCGGGCGGCCATATCGGCGACCAGGTTGCGGACGTCGGGGCGGCGGATGTCCTGGGCGGCGCAGGTCTCGGCGATCCTCAGGGCTTGGTAGCCGTCGGCCAGGCGGCCCTGCTGGCTGTAGGCGCGGGCCGCTTCGACCCATAGTGCGGCCCGGCGTTCGGGGACCGGGATGTGCCGGCGCATGAGGGGCCTGGCCGCCTGAAGGGCGAGGCCGGCGTCGCCGAAGGCCACCAGGGCGCTCAACTCGTGCAGGGCGACGTTGGTCGGGCTGAAGGTGGCCCAGGCGTCGGGCCGGTCGAGAGTGACGTAACGCGAGACTTCTTTCGCCTCGGTGAGGAATTCCTTCGTGGCCGCGCGATCACCACGACTGCTGGCCGCGGTCACACCGCGCAGGAGCAGCAGTCCGACGGCGGCGAGGTACTTCGGTGAACGCCGGTCATAGGAGCCGGTGAGCTGGTCCGCGGTGTGCCGGACCAGGGTGACGGCCTCTGTGGCGTGCTTCTCGCGGACCAGGACGTGGGCCTGGACACGGACGCTGGAGGCGAGAACGACCGGGTCGCCTGAGCGTTCGGCTTCTGCCATCGCCCGACCGACGGCGAGCCATGCGTTGCCCTGGTCGTGCTGCTTGAGCAGCAGGCTCGTCGCCGTCTGGTACGCCGTGGCCAGGAGCCGGGACACGGTATCCCTGTCCGTCGCATCACCGGCCGCCAGTCGCAGGTCGGCGATCAGGCTCGGGAGGGTGCGCTCCAGCTCTGTGTAGTGGCAGGTGTGGAAAAGCCTGAGTGCTGATCCGACGCGTTCATACAGGACGGCCGTGTCCTGGGGTCCACCGGTGCCCGCAGGGCCGGGACCGGGCAGGAGGGTCTGGACGAGCGCGGTGTGCGAGGCCGAAGAGCCGGCCGGGGCCGCGAGCGCTGCGATGCTCGCGGCGAGGAAGGTGCGGCGGTGCATGTCGTCAGCTTCTTGATCGGCGGCGGAGACGTCCTGAGATGGGGCGAGGCCCAACTCATGAGGCGGGATGTTCAGTTCCTGCGCGATGGCGCGTAATACGCGGATGTCCTCCGTGCCGCGACCGCTCTCCAGACGGCTCACCTTGGACTGGTGATACCCGAGCGCTGCGGCCACGTCGTGCTGTGAACGCCGCTGTAACACCCGCGCCCGACGGATCCGGTCTCCGATCCGTCTCGCTTCCCCATGCGCGTCGGCCATCTGCCACGGCTCCTTCCGCCGTCGCTGATCCTGCCTGCTCAATCGAGCATAGATCAGCCGTAGTTGGCCGTGATGCAGCCCCTGCATAAGTCATGCAGCGCCCGCGTCAGGGCTCACCATTCACGGCGACGGACTGGTTGCTTGGTGTGGCCCCACCTACATCGGGAGGCCGCTCATGGAAGCGCACCAGCTCGCTCTTTCCCTACCCGCGACGCCCGCCGCAGCAAGCCAGGCCCGGCACCAGGCCGTGGACGCGATAGCGGGCTGGGGCTCGGGACTGGGCGCCGAGGTGGTGCACACAGCCGAACTGCTGGTCAGCGAGCTCGTCACCAACGCGGTCCAGTACGCCGCCACCGGATCCGTCTCGCTCGCGGTCTGTCTCGACGAGGCCGTCCTGCGGATCGAGGTCTGCGACACGAGCCCGGCACTGCCCCAGCCGGCTCTGCCCGACGCGGACAGCGAGGGCGGCCGGGGCCTGTTCCTCGTCGCCGCTCTCGCCGACCGGTACCACAGCGAACCGACCGAGACCGGCAAGCGCTGCTGGGCCGAAATCGACCTGACCAGCAAACCCAGCCAGGAAGTCGCCTGTTTCCTTCCCTTCCAGAGGAGTTGATGATGACGACCACCCACGCCCCCAGCGTGGCCGCCGAGGTGATCGCCGTACGCCCTGGGCCGCCGCTCGCCGGCACCGTGAGCGTCGACGGCTCCAAGAACGCCGCTCTCCCGCTCCTGGCCGCCGCGGCGGCCCTCGGTCGCCCGCTCAGGCTGAGCAACGTCCCGGACAGCACCGACGTCCAGATCATGCTCACTCTTCTGCAACAGGCAGGCTGGCATGCCGCGCAGTCCGCCGGCGAACCGACCACTTACGTGGTCCTGCCAACGGAGGCATCTCGGGGGCTGCCCGATCTTGCGCAGGCAGCCTACATCCGAGCCTCGTACTACCTCGTCCCCGCCCTGCTCGCGCGTTACGGCCAGGCACGGCTGCCCTGGCCGGGCGGCTGCCGGATCGGTGCGCGCGGGATGGAGCTGCACTTCAAGGTGTACGAGGCATTCGGCGACCGCAGCCGGCAGAACAGCTCCGGTTACGGCATCGAGGCACTCACCTCTCACACCGGCACCGTCTCCATCACACTGCCGTTCCGCTCTCGCGGTGCGACCGTGGCCGCGACACTGCGCGCCCTCACAACCGGCCGCCCCTTACGGCTGGGCCAGCCCAACCTCTCGCCCGAAGTCCTGAGCGTGCTCGACGCCCTGAGTTCGGTGGGCTGGGAGACGCGCGCCGGCGAGCATGTGCTCGCTCTCTCACCGCCCTCCTCGCCGCCAGCTGCCCCCATTGCCTGGACGGTGCCCGGAGACAAGATCGAGGCAGCCACACTGGCCTGCGCGATCGCCGCGACGCGCGGTACTGCCCGTATCAATGGCGTGCAGGGCAAGGACGTAGGCCCGTTCATGGCTGCCCTTCATCAGCTCGGCATCCCCGTGGACGCGGAGCCGGACGGCCTTACCGTCCGCGCCCAGGAGGCAGTCCCCACTGGTCGTCCCCTGCGGGTCATCGCCTCCCTGAGCCCGGCCGGCTTGGACGCCGACTTCGAACCACCGCTCATGGCACTCGCCCTCGGACTGCCCGGTACGCATCTGTTCGCCGACGCCATCAATCCCGGCCGCCACGGCAACCTGCTGCCGCAGCTGACCCGCCTGGGCGCCCGGATCGAGGAGATCTCCCCCACCGAATGCCGCCTGACCGGGCCCCAGCAGCTGACGGGCGCGGGCGTTGAAGCCACCGACATCCGCACCGGGTCCGCCCTCATGGTCGTCGGCCTCACGGCCCGGGGCGTCACCACCATCGGCGGCCTCGACCAGCTGCGCCGCGGCCACGCCGACTTGTCCGGCAAGCTGCGCGCCCTGGGTGCCGACATGTGCGAGGTCACCCCATGACCACCGACGGCCGGAACTTGCGCCAGATCGTTGCCACGACGGACGTCCACTCCGCCTTCGGCAACGCCGCACCGTTTCTAACCCACCTCCACGCGCTGCGCCCGACCTCGCTCATCGTGGACTGCGGCGACTTCTTCGAAGGCAGCGGGTATTACCGCCTCGCTCGCGGCACGATCGAGCGGGAGATCCTGCTCGGGCTGTACGACGTACTGGCCCCTGGCAACCACGGCTGGCCCCACCACTTCGAACCCGACCTTCACCGGCGCACTGTCTGCGCCAACGCCGTCGATGCCAACACCGGCGACGCTCTGTTCCGCCGCCTGTACATCGCCGACATCGATGGACGGCGCGTCGGCGTAACCGCTGTGATCGGTCGGCAAGCCTTCCACTCGATCCCGGCCGCCGAGCGAACCGGCCACTGCGTCACCGATCCCCTCCAGGCCCTGCGCAAGGTGATTCTGGCCCACCACCACGAGGTGGACAGCTGGGTCCTGCTCAGCCACTCCGGCTTCGAAGAGGACCGGGAACTCGCGGCGGCCTGTCCCTTCCTCAACGTGGTCTTCGCCGGGCACTGCCACAGCGATCAGTACGGGCCGGTTCGAGTCGACGGCACCCTGGTCGTCAAGGGCCAGGAACTCGCCGGCGGCTATGCGATCGCCATGCCTGTGGGTACGGGATGGGGTGCGGGCACCACATCCTTCCCCGATCGGGCCCCGAGCGTCATTCCGACGGAGCTTACGGATCTGCGCTCCCGCATCGAAGACGTCAAGCAGCAGCTGGCCGACGTCCTCGGCCCGATCAGTCCGGCCTACCGCCACCAGGCCCTCGATCGGCGCAGCCTGCTCCTGGACCTCACCGCCCGCCTGCGTACGGGGCTCGGCGCAGACGCGGTCATCCTCAACGAGACGGCGCTACGCGCCGTACTCCTCGGCGGCAACCTCACTCAGGGCGACCTGCTCTCCATCGAGCCGTTCGGTAACCAGCTAGTGCACGCCCACGTGCCGGATCCAGCACAAAGCGACCTCCCCGGCTGGCTATCACATCTGACCACCCAGACCGGCCCGCTCGTCACCGCTCCCGATCCATTGCCGGACGCCGTCACCACCGTGCTGACCACCGACTACCTCGCCAACACCTACCTCGGCGAGCGCACGCACGAGGCCGGCCTGCGTCTGGACCAGGCCGTCCAACACGTCCTCACCGCTCCCGACACCGCGGAAGGAGGCAGGTGATGATCCTCACCGGCCCGGAGATCACCGCTGCCGCTCACGACGGCCGCCTCCGCATCACCCCGTTCGCCGCCGACCAGGTCAACCCCAACAGCTACAACGTGCGTCTGGGCCCCACCCTGATCACCTACACAGGCCCCGTCTTGGACGCCCACCGGCCCAACCTCACCCGCGAAACCACCATCGGCCCGAACGGGCACGTCCTCCAGCCGGGCGAGCTCTACCTCGGCCACACCCTCGAAGAGGTCGGCTCCGACACCTTCGTGCCACTGTTGTTCGGCCGCTCCTCCGTCGGCCGCCTCGGCCTGTTCGTCGAGATCACCGCCCCCATCGGCGACATCGGCTTCCACGGCCAGTGGACGCTCATGCTCACCCCGATCCGACCGCTGCGCGTGTACTCGGGCATGAAGATCGGGCAAATCATGTTCTTCGTCTCCACCGGTGCCGTGGACCTCTACCGCGGCAAGTACCAGGCCGCCACAGGACCGCAGCCCTCCGCCTACTGGCGAGACCTCACCCGGCTCCAGGTGGTGGCATCGTGATCCTCACCGGTCCCGCCATCGCCGCCGCCGTCCAGGCCGGCGAGATCACCATCGAGCCGTACGAGCCCAGCCGCGTCTCCCCCAACGCTTACGACTGGCGGCTGGGCGCCACCATCCGCGTCTGCGACGGCGACCTCGATGCTGCAACCCCCACCGCCTGCACCGAGCAGTCCATCCCCGACGCCGGCTTCGTGCTGCGCCCTGGCCTGCTCTACCTCGGCATCACCCTGGAGCGCACCGGTTCGGAGACGTACGCGCAACTGCTGAACGGCGACCGCACCACCGGCTCCCTGGGCATCTGGGTCCACGTGTCGGCTCCGCTCGGACACCAGGGCCATGCGATCCGGTGGACGCTGGAGATCCGCGCCGCCCGACCAGTGCGCGTGTATCCCGGCATGACCTTCGGCAAGCTCGTCTTCCTCACCACCTTCGGCGTCCCGGCCAGCTACCAGCAGCAGCCTGCCAAGTACGCCTCCACGGAAGGCATCGACATCTCACGCCTCTACGAGGAGATCGACGGAGGAGCGCGGTGAAAGCTCGCTCGGCCGCCTGCCCGATGGCCGCCACCTTCCTGGATCTCCCCGTTGGAAGCCCCGGCGGCAGCGTCGAGCTCTTCCTCGACCTCTACACCGGCGAGGAACCCCTCATCCCGGCCCGCGCCTTCATGCTCGCACCACCTGGTCACGCTCCCCGCCCACCCGCCGGACTCAACGTGCTCCCCGTAGCAGGCAAATGCCTGGAAGGAACGGCCTTCAGCCGCTACGTCACCGCTCTGCGCAGAGCGCTCACAGCCGCAGTCGATCCCACACAGATCGACGTCCTCCACTTGCAGCACCTCGCGTTCGGCGCTACACCAGCCCTCATCCGCGCTCTGCCCGCACACCCACGGATCGCCCTCGTCCACGGCACGGACCTGCTCTTTGCCGAGACCCACCGAGACCAGCTCCAGGTGCTGCGCGAGACAGCCAGGGTCGCCGACGCCATCGTGGTCCCCACCAAGGCGATGGCCGACCGCCTCTTCAAACTCGCCCCGCAGATCGAACGCCGAAAGATCACCCACATCCCCTGGGGCATCCCCGACCACCTGCTCACGAACCCGCCGGCTCGACCTGTGCGCACATCCACCAGCCACCTTC
This sequence comes from Streptomyces olivaceoviridis, assembly GCF_014650115.1. Taxonomy (GTDB): domain Bacteria; phylum Actinomycetota; class Actinomycetes; order Streptomycetales; family Streptomycetaceae; genus Streptomyces; species Streptomyces olivaceoviridis. The sequence goes on from NZ_BMUI01000003.1 coordinate 245,419, forward strand.
GCCTTCTGTACGCAGGTCGCCTGACCGTCGAAAAGGGCGTCGAGGCCCTGATCAAGAGTCTGGCTCCCGTGCCCGGCGTCGAGCTGAGCGTTGCGGCGCCCAGAGCCCAGTTCCACGCACTGGCCCCGCTGCTGCAACGGGCAGGCGTACGAGTCCGCTACCTCGGATGGCTGCGCCGCCCTCAGCTGTGGAACGCCTTCACCGAACACGACGTGCTGGTCGTGCCGTCCACAACCCTGGAGGCCATGGGACTGGTCGCGCTGGAAGCCCAGGCATGCGGACTACCTGTCCTGTACCAGCCCGTCCCTGGTCTCAGCGAAACGCTCGCCGCTTCCGGCATGGCCACCGACTTCACCCACTCTGCCGCATTCGCGCGCGACCTCGACCGGCTGAGAAGGACACCCGGGCTGCTGACAGCCCTGCGACAGGCAGGCTATGCAAACGCGGCACGCTATCCCCTCTCGGCGACCGCACGATTGCTGACCGACCTCGGCCGGCAGCTCACTTGAACCGACCGCCAGACGACCCGACACGTCACTACCCGAACCGCTCCGCGAACGTCACTACGCTGGCCGACGGGACACCCCGGCGAAGAGGGAGACCATGACGTACGACCGCGACCGCATCGAAGCCCTGCTCGACGAGGGAGTCCGCGACAAGGTGTATCCGGGTGCCGTGTGGGCCCTCGGCGACGCCACCGGCACCCTCGCCCAGGGCACCACCGGCGTCCTCGACCCCGACGAGCCAGACGTGCCGATGCGCACCGACACCGCCTTCGACGCCGCCAGCCTCACCAAGATCCTGGCCGTCTGGTCCTCCATCGGAGCCCTGTGGGAGGAGGGAAGCCTCGACCTCGACCAGCCGCTCGGCACGTTCTGGCCCGAGGTCGCCGGCCACCCACTCGGCACCGTCACCACCCAACAGTTGCTGACGCACACCGCCGGTGTCCCGCTGCGAGCCCAACTCAAAAATCTCTACGGCACCGACCCCGAGGAAATCCGTCGAGGCGTCCTCCACGAACAACTCCATCGGGCACCCGGAGAGGCCGTCGAGTACACCGACCGGGCCGCCCTCATCCTGGGCTACCTCGCCGAACACCTCTCCGGACAGCCCCTGGACCAACTGGCCACCACCCGCACCTGGATCCCACTGGGCATGACCTCCACCCGCTTCGGCCCCCTGCCCGCCGACCTCGCCGCCCGCTGCGCGCCCACCGAACTCGACCAGGACACCGACACCCACCTCAAGGGAGTCGCCCACGACTTCTCGGCCCGGCTCCTCGGCGGCGTCTGCGGTATCGCCGGCGTCTTCACCGTCCTCGACGACCTCGCCACCTTCCTCCAGTACATGCTCGCCCCCGCAGCGTCGCGGTTTCGGGCTGGTTTCGGCATCGAGTGGATCACTAGGTCCCTGACCATCGAGACCGGGCAGCTCCAGCCCGCTCGCGGCCTGTTCTGGCACCCCGCTCCCGGCACCACCGCCGAGGAGGACGTCTGGGTGCACTACGGCTTCACCGGAACGGGCATGTGGATCTCCCCCACCGAGGGCCGCTGGGCGGTGCTCCTGACCAACAAGCTCTACTACACCCGCGACCGCGCACCGCTGACCGATATCCGCAACCAATTCCGCACACTCGCCTTCAGGTAGGGAAACTGGACGGGCAGGCCGGGTTCTCACCCAGACACCCATCCGAGAGGACCCTCCGGCTGTAGGAGCAGCCGGCCTGGTCGTACCCGCTGACGTACGCCTCGCAAGCAACTACCATTCCGGCATTCGGGCTGCACGTGGGGGGCAGAGTGAGTCTGTGGGATGCTCGCGTCACTGAAGGGCGGTTCAATCGTCGTCGCGAAGCTCGCGGGAGGAGGTGAATCATGAGCTTCCCCGTGGACCTCACAGCGGCGCTCAGCGGCGCCTCGGTCGCACAGTTGCACAGCTGGCGACGTACCCATTTGCTGGAACCGGAGGTGCAGGACAACCCGGTCCGCTACTCATTCCGCGACGTAGTGGCACTCCGCACGTTCGTGTATCTACGCAGCAAACTGCCCCTGCAGCGCATCCGAAAGGCTATGGATCAGCTGCGCAGGTGGGACCTGACCGAGCATCCGGCTTCCTACAAGCTCGTGACGGAAGGAGACTCAGTCTTCCTCGTTGAGGAGGAACGAGCCATCGACCTTGTCCGTCGGCCCGGTCAAGAGGTGATCTATAGCTTGGCCAACGTCTTCGCGCCCTTCGAAAACATGCAAGGACGTTCCGTCGCAGACTTCCGCCGCCCTCGGCCACACCTGGAGGTCAAAGAGAACCGGCTCGGAGGATGGCCGACCATCCAAGGGACACGCGTGCCATACGACGCTGTCGCCAAGTTGGTCGCCGGAGGCGTCGCGCCAGCCGAAGTGCATCGCTTCTACCCGACCGTCGAAGTGTCCGGAGCGGCGGACGCAGCAGACTTCCACCAGGAGGTCATGCAGATCGGCGGTCGCGCTGCATGAAATTCTTCCTTGACGAGAACGAGACGCCCGCCATCCTGCCACCTCTGAGCACCGTCTTCTTCCATCATGAGTTCCGCACAGCCCACGACGAGGGGCTGTCCGGGGTGATGGACACAGAACTCATCCACGCAGTCAGCGACCGCGGCTTCGACGCGATCATGACGCAGGACCGCAACCAACTGTCGAACCGGAACGAGCGCGACGCACTCATAGAGACCGGCCTCCACTGGATCGGCCATCGCCAACCAGACGCGCACGGCCTGCTGTACATCGTGAACTCCACGGCCGCCTACCTCGCAGCCATGCCGCACATCCTGGACGCGATAAGCAACGTCACGGGCGCCCACGCCTTCCACGTGCGCAACCTGCCCCTACTGAAGGGCCAGCGCGTCATTGTGAGCCGCCTCAAAACCTGATCCTTCAAACGCCCTGTTGGCGGAGCAAATCCGCCCGCCTCGCAGCCCGTCCTGCGGCAGAGCGTCCGGTTCACCACCCACCAAGGTGGAGGACACGGCTGGAGCCGACCTTGGTCGAGCCGCGCCTGCCGAGGTCGTGACTGTGCCGCTCAGGGCGGGGTGTAGCGACACCTGGCCGAGGGCCGCATCTGCGCAGCAGCCCGGGGCGGACGCCCGTCCCCTGTATCGCGGGGGCATCTTCCAGGTCTTCATGCGGGCGAAGGCGTGATCCACGCGGGCGCGGACCTTGCGGTGGGAGGCGTTGTGCTCCTCTTTCCAGGCCAGGGGTCGGCCTGGCCGCGTTCGCGGCGGTGTGCCAAGCCGGTGCCGCAGTAGCCACCGTCGGTGACGACAATCCGAGTGGGAGATGCCCTTGGCGGCTTTGAGGCTCCAACTACCACCCGCCAGCACATTGGACAGGCGTGATCCAAACACGGACGCTGTTGTCGTCACCGACCGCTGCAAGGAGACCACCGTCCGGAGAAAACGCAACGTCGTACGCCTCTCCGAAGGAGGCATCGAGAGAGCCGGGAAGCGGCCGGCCATCAGCCGGGTTCCACAGACGCACTGTGCCGTCCATGGCTGCGCCGGCCAAAAGTCGACCGTCCGGCGAGAAGGCCAATGCGCTCACAGCTTTTGTCGCGGCAGACGAACACTCACGCAAGGAGTTCCCCACTCGCGAGGCAAGTGGATCCCACAACCGCACCGATCCATCGCTCCCCGCTGAGGCGAACAGCTTACCGTCAGGCGCGAACGCAATGTCACAGCATTTCCCAACGGCTATGCGCCCGGTCACCTCCCATGCGGTGGGTGACCACAGCTGTGTTACACCATCGTATCCAGCAACGGCCAACAGGGCATTATCGGGTGAAAACGCAAGCCCGTCAACCCGGGTCTGCCCTACATTCAGAACCTTGATCATCTCGCGGGTAGCGGTGTCCCACAGGTACACACGCCCTACGTATCCCGCTGCCGCCAATAGGCTTCCGTCGGAGGAAAACGCCAGACTGTCGAGAACTCCCTCACTATCAGGCAAGCTTCCCCCCACAGGGATGCGGAAGGTCACGTCCCACAGCCACACTGTTCCATCGTCGGCCGACGAAGCAAGCAGCCGCCCGTCGGACGAGAAGGTCAGGTCACGGACGATGTCTCGGTGCCCGGCTAGGGGATTAGTGATGGAATTCCCCATGGGATCCTGCAGGTATACGACCCCGTCGCAGCCGCCCAGGGCCAGGTACTGCTTATCGGGCGAGAAGGCCAATGCGTCGTACTCATCGGCAGGGCCCTCGATAGGCGTCAGAGCCACGGGGTATCCGCCCTCTAAGTCGTCCGCAAGCGCCCGTAACGCCAGCGGACTTACGGCCCGCACTGGGGCGAGCTCCGCGATACCCGCACCTGAGCGGCTGCGCTGCAACCGCATATGGTCCAGCTCTCGCCACCGTGCACGCCACACCTCCATCTCGGGAGCACCGCGTGCTACGAGGAAGTGCTTGCCGTCCTCGTCGTACGAGAGCAACGTGCGCACCACAGACATAAAGGTGTCGAGCCGCTGGAGCCGCTTGCCGTTGAATGCCTCGCTGAGGGCCGAGACTGACAGCGGGGTTGTACCCGGCATAGCAGCAGCGCGGGCCACGATCACGCTGAGCGTAGGGCTTCCACGGCCCGCTCGCAGTTGGCGTAGCTCTTCAGCTAACCGGTCAAGCCCAGCCGTAAATTCGGTCTTGTTCGGCGTGCTCATCCGTCCACCCCCAGCTGCGTCTGGCGCCAAGGTTAGGTGGCTTCAGCCCGTGCCGCGCCGAAATCCGCCGAAACTTTGGCGGCATCACAACTTCGTTCGTGCGCTGCAGGTCTACGGGACGGTCACTGATGCCATGGGACGCATGACGCCCTCTCAGGAACAGCAAGTTTCGCCCTCGCCCCTGCACTCAGGACCCGGCCCCTTCATGTCCGTACGCAGCGCGCTCATCCTCCTGACAGCTGTAGTCATCGGCGTAGTCACCGGCGGCCTCACCCTCCTGTGCGGCACGCAGCTCGCTGGTGCCGTTCTGGCCGGTCTGACCAGTGTCGGGGCCTCCGTACCCGTCCTGCATGCCCTCATCCAGTAGGAGACAAGGAGCGGCCGGCTTCCAAGACGTGGGCTTCATGCGTGCGCGAAGCGTCAGCGGACTGTGCAGCACGAAGGGTTATACGAAGGATCGACCTACACAGCTGCGCGCTGCTGACAAGCGGAAACAGCATCGCGTAGCAGTGTCGAGCATTACCCGCCAAGATGAGGGTGTCGTGGGATGGAATGAAGGCGGCGCACGCGTCCACCTACTGACCAGGGGCTTCTCCCCCAGAACAGCGTCCTGTTCTGCCGTCAGGCCAACCCTGCGAACGGCCTCGCTCCCGAACGGTCCCGAAGATCTCAGTTCCTCATGAGCGTGGGCAGCTCCATGACGAGACTGTCAGGGCGGACGTCCGGTTTGCGCTATAACCGGCCATCGTTCGTTGTGAGCTGCCCTCTCAGTTCGCATGCAATGGCACTTCACAGACGAGTAGGTGTCGGTATCTCTCGAGCAGCCCCTCCTCGTCACTTCCAGCCTGGGCAGACAGCCTGGGCAGAAGCACCTGGCGGAGCGCTGCGGGGGTACCGCCGCCAAACCATTCGGCACCTCCGCATCCAGTCTTTTGGCATGGGCACGACGCAAAGGCAGTGAAACGGATCCGGTCATGTTGCCCGGAGCTCGTTGTTGGGTCCCTGGTCGACCCTCATCCTGGAATGTTCGTCAGCGGCCGAGAGGAGAACGGTGAAGGACCCGCGACGCCACGCGAGTGACCCCGACGTCATCGGGCAAACAGCAGGGTTGGTCAACTTCCTGCGCGACATGGTCCACAGCAGCCATCAGCGACATCGTGACGACCGCGGCCGTGAGCGCCTCTGGCTGGCCAAGCTGCCGGATCCCGTCCGCAGACCGGCACCGCGCCCTGACGGCGTACTGCTGACGCTCGACCACGTGCCACAAAGTGCGCCGCCCGATCTACCCGACTCGCTCGACGGCTGGGTGGAGCCGACCCGCTGCCTGGATCCCGACGGAGGTGACCCGCCCCTTGCGGAGGAAGGGCCGGGGACCGAGCTGGTTCGCGTCGCAGACACGAAGGAGCGGCTGGCTGAGGAAGGCACCGTGCGCCGTGAAGAGGCCGGTGACGTCCTGCGGGCCTACGGAGCCTGGCTGGATCGCTGGCGCCGCTGGGCGGCACGGGAGCGCAGCGAACGACCGCTTCGTGAGCTCTACGACCGGATGTACGCGTGGCACCAGAAACTGGCCCGCGAGGACGACCAGACGGAGGTCGTCCTCGGCATTGGTCTATTGACCTGGCTCGGCCTGGACGGGGACGTGGTGCACCGCCACCTGTTCACCCAGCGGGTGGAGACTTCGGTCGACCGACGCACGGCGCGGCTGACGGTCAGGCTGTCGTCGGAGAGCGCCCTGCGTCTCGAGGACCAGGACTTCCTTGACAGCGACGACGGATGGGTACGCGAGCGCGGGGCTGCTCTCTCGGAAGAGATCGCCGCATGGGGGATGGATCCGCTCGGGCCCGAGGCACTGGAACAGTTGGCGCAGTGGCAGGAGCGGGCGATCACCCGCCCCATGGGCTTCAGCGCGGCGTGGGAGCCGCCCCGCGCGCTTGAACCGGGGGCACGTCTCACCTACGCGCCTGCCCTGGTCATGCGCCCACGCAACCTCAACTCCCTGCTGCGGTTCTATGACCAGATCGCGGAGGCGGTGGCCTCGGAAGGCCGGGCACCGCTCGGCCTGGCCCAGATGGCCATGACGATCGAGACCGCCGACCGTTCCGCCTGGGACGGGGACCAGAGGGTGCCGCTCTTCGGCGACGATCCGCTCTTCCCGGGCAAGACGAACGCTCAGCAGCGCAGTGTGCTGGGGCGCCTGGAGCAGGACACCGGTGTCGTGGTGCAGGGGCCGCCGGGAACGGGCAAGACCCACACGATCGCCAACCTTGTCTCCGCGCTGCTCGCACAGGGTCAGCGGGTACTCGTCACCAGCGCCCGCGACCAGCCGCTCACCGTGTTGCGGGACAAACTTCCCTCATCTGTACGTGACCTGTGCGTCCTGCTGCTCAGCTCCACTCGCCACAACGGCGAGGACGAACTGGAACGAACCATCAACGCGCTCACCGACCAGGTGGCCGCCAGTGATCCCGACGAACTGCGCGCCGAGATCCGCCGTCTCACCTGCGAACGGGACGAGGTGCGGGGACGCATCAAGACGCTCACGGAGCAGGTGATCTCGCTGCGGGAGGCCGAGTACCGGCATCGCAGCGTGGCACCGGGATACGCAGGAACGCTCGCCGAGATCGTGGAGCGGGTCCATGCCAGCGCCGAGGAGTTCAGCTGGATCGGCCGTCTCCCGGACACCGCCGAGGACGCCCCTCCGCTGACCTCCGAGCAGGCCCACGAACTGCTCGTCCTGCTGCGTGACGGCGCTGGTGAACCGCGTGCCGACGGCGCCCTTCCTGTACCTGACGAGCTTCCTTCGCCCCGGCACATCGCGGACGTCTTCGCGGCCAGCCACCTCAGCGACGAGGGCCTGTCTGCGGAGGCTGTCGAGATCCGGAACATACTCGCCCACCTCGACGCGTCCGTGACCTCCGAACTGGCCTCGCTTCTCGATGCCTGCGCGACTGCCCTTCATCACCTCGGGATGCCTGCCGACGCCACGCGTTGGGATCCCGGTTCCTGGATAACCCAGGCGCTGACGGACCGACTCTCCCGCTCCGACCTCGGGCTGTGGCAGCGTGTGTCAGCCGTCACCGACGACATCCGCAAGGTCGCGCAGGACGTGGATGCGCTGGGTCTACGCCTGGTCACCGTGCCGGCGGACCTGCCTGCCCAAGATGCAGCCCGACTGGCAACCGCCGGCACGGCGCTCCGGGACCACCTGGCCGCGGGCAAGGCCCTTCGGTCCCGATTCCCGGGCAAGGCGCAGAAGAACGCCCGGGACCTGCTGGACTCCTGCACCGTCGACGGCCGTTCGCCGCAGACGGCCGAGGATCTGGACGCCGTGCTGACGCACCTCCGGGCGTATTCCGCGCTCGCCGGGGCGGCCACGCGCTGGCAGCAGGTGAACGCCGACCTCCCGCAGGGAGACGTGGAGGTTCGGCTGGCCGAACTGACCGAACGGGCAGCGTGCCTTGAGCACGTACAGGCATTCGGCTCAGCCCGGGACAGCGTCGACGCGCTTCTCGTACGTCACGGCGTACGGCTGAAGATCACCTCCTGCCAGGCATGGCAGGATTTCAACGCCGGGGTCGCCGCGCTCCGTGGCCGGCGGGCCGCCGACGAGGCGATCACCCAGTTGGCCGCCTTGGACGAACTCCTGCGTGCCCCCGTCAACGGGACGCAACCGGCTGCGGAGTCCATGGCCCTGGTACAGGCTCTCCGTGATCAGGACGTCGAGGCTTATGCCGAGGCTCTGGAGGCATTGGCCGCCGCGCACCGGCGGGAGCACCGCAAACATCGGTGCACGGAGCTGCTCGGCGCCCTGCGCGCCGGCCACTCCCTGCTCGCGGGCCGCCTCATCGACAGCGCCGGTGATCCCCTGTGGGAGGAGCGGCTAGGCTCCCTGGAGCGGGCGTGGGCGTGGGCGAAGGCGTCGCGCTTTCTGGAGAGGCAGCGCACGCCCGGTTTGGAGCGCAAGCTCGAGGGTGACCTGAGCGAGCACGAAGACCGGCTGGAGCAGGTGACCGGTGAGCTGGCTGCGGCTTGGGGCCGGTTGCACTGCCTGGAGCGGATGACGCAGGAACAACGCTCGGCGCTCCAGGCGTACCGGACGCACATGGCATCCCTCGGCAAGGGCAAGGGCAAGAACACGGGCCTCTTCAGAGCCGCGGCACGCGATGCGATGTCCGTGGCCCAGGACGCGGTGCCTGCGTGGGTCATGCCCATCCCCCAGGTCGCCGAGATGGTGCAGGCCAAGCGGGACGCCTTCGACGTCGTCATCGTGGACGAGGCCAGCCAGGCGGGCATGGACGCGCTGTTCCTCCTTTGGCTGGCTCCCCGTGTGATCGTCGTCGGCGACGACAAACAGTGCGCGCCCGCCCTTACGCGCAACGGCCGCCACCAGGCCATCCAGGACAAGCTGGCCGCCCATCTGCCGGACATGCCCAGCCGACTGCGCCAGCTCTACACGCCGCACACCAACCTGTACCAGCTGCTGTCCACCTTCTTCCCGCAGGTGATCCGCCTCGAAGAGCACTTCCGCTGTGTGCCCGAGATCATCAATTGGTCTTCCAGGACCTTCTACAACAACAAACTCCTGCCCCTGCGGCAGTACGGCGCCGAACGGCTGGACCCGTTGCGCACCCATTTCGTCGAGGGCGCCGTGGTCGTGGGCCGCGAGAGCCGTGTGCACAACCCCAAGGAGGCCGAGGCGATCGTCGACTGCCTGGCCCGCCTGACCGAGGACCGCGCCTACCAGGACAGGACCATGGGCGTGATCGTCCTCCAGGGCTTCGGGCAGATCAAGCTTCTGGAGACCCTCATTGAGCAGCGGCTGCCGGCCACCGTGCGCGAGCAGCACCGGATTCGCGTAGGCAACGCTGCCTCGTTCCAGGGCGACGAACGCCACGTCATCCTGCTGTCCATGGTCGTGACGGACCCGCCCCGGGCAGCGGGCGGGAACAAGAGCGAACAGCAGGCGTACAACGTCGCCGCCAGCCGGGCCCAGGATCAGATGTGGCTCTTCTACTCGGTCCCGCCGGACCGTCTCAAGCCGCACGACCTGCGGCTGAACCTTCTGACGTACATGGAGAACCCGCCCGCAGCGTTGGAGGCCGCCGACGACATCGGACCAGTGCTGCCGGACGTCCGCAGGGCCCCCTTCGACTCGCTCTTCGAACAGCAGGTGTATCTGAAGATCAAGGAGCGGGGCTACCACGTGATCCCGCAGTTCCCGGCCGGCAGCAAGCGCATCGACCTGGTGGTCGTCGGGGCTCGCGGCCGTCTCGCCGTCGAGTGCGACGGTGACGCCTTCCACCACGCCACGCGGGAGCAGATCGAGAACGACCAGCGGCGGGACCGAGAACTTAAGCGTGTCGGTTGGGAGTTCTGGCGGGTACGCGAGAGCGAATTCCGCTTCGATCCCGGCGCAGCGCTCGATGGCCTGTGGGAGGAACTCGACCGCCAGGGGATCCGTCCCGCCAACTACACACAGTCCACTACAGCCGCCCGGCCGACCAGCCCTCACGCCGAGTGGAAGGCCCTCGACCTCTCCTCGGACGACGAGTTCACCGATGACGAGGACACTGCGGACGAGCAGACCGACGACGACACCACGGAGGACGCCGTATGACGCAGGAGACTGTTCTGGGCCCGCTCGACGGCAACACCTTGAAGGAACTGGCTCGCGTCATCTGCGGCGACGACCACCTCTACTACCGCAGGGGTTTCGAGATAGCCCAGTTCCTGGAGAACGCCGGATGGCACAACGTGCCCGAGTACGACGGCGAGTACCGGGGCGAGTGGACACTCCAGCTACTCATGGAACGTCGTGAGAACCCCACCGAGCTGGAGAAGGTGCTCCTCAGACTCGCGGACGCTCGCGAGTACCTCGGAGAACCCGAGGCACTGCCGACCGTCGTCAGTGCGGTCAACACCTTCCTCGTCCACGAAGGCTTCCGTTTGGAAAACCCCGGAGGCCGACCGAGGGTTGTCGTCTGCGACCCAGCCATGGCGCACCCGGGGCATCAGGCCCCGGTCGAGCTCAAGGCCACCATGGCCGAGATCATCCGTGAACCGCGGATGGCTGCGCTGCTTCAGCGCCGCCTGGACGAAGCCCGCACCTGCTTTTCCAACGGCGCTCACGTCGCGGCCATCATCATGTTGGGCAGCCTCCTCGAAGGCGTCCTGCTTACAGTGATCGAGGAGCGCAACGCCTCCCTGCTGAGCAACAAAGACCCGAATTTCATTGGCCTCAAGGCCCTCATCGACATCTGCCACCAGGCGGGCTGGATCGACGTCGACATGGAACGCTTCAGCCAGGCTGTTTGCAAGTACCGCAATTTCGTCCACCCACGGCGTGAGTTCCGCGAGGCGCACACTCCCGACCGCGACACGCTCACCGTGTCCTGGTACGTCGTGAACGGCGCTCTCAATGACCTCGCGGCCAGCCAGCCAGAAGCCCACGCGTAGAGCCAGCACGTACGTAAGCCGCGGCGTGGCTACCGGGCCACGGCGCTCAGACCAGGCGCGTCTGATCACGAGGGGGAGCAGGTTGAAGATCACGGCTGAAGTGCTGAGAGACCTTGCGGAGCCGTCGAACGTATCAGTCCACTCGAACGAGGAGCTGGCAGGTGACGTGAGCGCCGCAGCGGCGGACGACGACAAGCAAAGGGAGGAGAAGGAACTCGATCGGCTGCGCCGGAAGCCTGGGCTCCGCCCCATACCGGCCAGTGATCTCGGCCGGCTCGTGCAGCTGACGCCTTGGGATGTGCTGCACTCCTTTGGACGGGCCATCACCCTGGCACGGCGCGGAGCCGGACGTGGCCTCGCCGAGCACTGGGGTTGCCTGAAGTACAACCAGGCTCTGACCGGAGACTCGGGCTCCTTCATGGCTCTGTCCACCGAGGGCAAGGAGACCGCGGACTACTACAAAGCGCTTCAGTCAGGAGAACTCGGCACCGGTTTCGCGCTGGCTCTCGCTACACGGCTCCTGAGCAGGCGCTATCCCAATCACTTTGTCTCGATCGTGCCGGCTGACACAGCTCTGCGCGCAGGGTGGGCCTTGACCAGCAGGGACTCCGGCCCGAAGTCGGGGTACCGATACCGCCCGCAGTTCTTCGCCGAGGTGTGGAAGCCCGGCGAGCCCTCTCGCGCCTTCCCGATTGCATGCAAGGGGAACCACAGCGGGCTCTCCGCCTCTCACACCCAGCTCGCCTCGGCCTCCGCCCACGTCGAGGCGGTGCACATCGGAGCGTGGGACGAGACACCGTGCCTGGTGTTCAGCACAGAACTCCCACTCGACGGTCCCCTGACAGTCCACACCCTGGAGGCGGAGGGAGAGGGAGGTTGGCTGGACGCTCCGGCCCGCGTCCTTGACCACGCCTTGGAGGATGAGAACGTCTATCCCGGCATCCAGCCGCCCGCGCAAGGCGACAAACGCGCTGAGCCGGAACCCGGCTTTCACGTGAGTCCCGACCTCTACGGGTGGTTCCAGCACGCGCTCGCACGCACAGCGGCTGGGGGTCTTACCGCCTTCGCCGGGGACGCAAGGGCGACCGCCCCGTACCTGACGAAACGACAAGGGCAGCGGCACTTCGCCGGCATTACGCACGCGGCAACAGACAGCGTCCAGGACGCACGGCACCGTTTCTTCGGCATCGACTTTGTCGGCACAGACCACGTCTTCCGACTTAACAGGAAGCGAGTCGAGGCGTTCTCCGGTGTGGCGGAGGACCTCTTCCGCCATCTTGAGGAGGGCAGGCTAGAGCAGTACCGGCGGGAAATCTACGCGCGCCGGTCCAGCTGGCCACGCGACACCTGGGCCCCACGCTGGAACGGCCCCGTCTCCATACATCTCGACGGTTCCGTGCTGGCTATGCGCTTACTGCGCGAGTGATCCGCGCTAGGCGTATGGGAGCAGGAGACTCTCGGGAGAAGGACAACCGCAGGAAGAGTGCAGCATCCCGAACGCTGTGACCGCTCCCGCGCGACCGCAGAGTGGGTTTGCATCGCGCTCATCGAACCGAGCCTCAACCTCCTTGCCGTCAGATCGATACCTGCGGCACGGACCTAGCACACATGGGGCCGGGAAACCTCATGAACAGGTGAGAACTACGGAGTGGCGTTTTCCCAGGCCAGGCACCCTTAGGTCATCGTTTCCGCAGGTCACAGCCTCGCCCGGAGAAAACTCCTAAAGCGGGTGTCGCAGGTTCGAATCCTGCCGGGGGCACAGACCTGAACAGCAGGTCAGAGGGGTAAGAGGCCCCCCGTTCTGTTCGAACGGGGGGCCTTTCTCATGATCGGATGCCACATAGATGCCACATCCCCACGTGATCTTGCTCCGGCACTCACCCGGAAGAGTGACTGGACTATGTTCAACAGCCACGTAGAGTGTCGCCATCGGGACGGGCAGGCGCGTCTCCCCACGCGTGCCTGAGACGCGCGTTCCGTGATCCTGTGAGGTGCCCGGCGGGGAGGCCGGCCCGAACAGGCGGAGGGCCCCCGTCGTTCTTGTCGACGGGGGCCCTTCTGCATCCCAACGTAAACCGCACCGGTACCGATGGGCACCGGGGCGGGACGCCTTGACCGAAGTCCGGCGTCTGGCGGCCAAGAGGGGCGGAGACGCGTACGCCCCTGTGGCCGCTGCTTTACGCCCGCACCCCTGGCGACCAGGGACGGGGCGGCATCTGGCGAATTTCCCCACCTGAAGATCATTAAATTTGCCTGGCCGGGCAAAGACATCAAGCCATGATCACAGCAGCGTGGGCAGGTGCCACTCGATCCGATGCCCGACTGGGTACTCACCCGCCGCCGGGAGATCGGGGCACGCATCCGAACCGCACGCCTGCACGCCGGCCTTACACAGGTCCAGCTCGGCGAGCGCGTTGGCCGGGATCACCGCACGATCCACCGGTGGGAGTACGCACAGCGCATCCCCAACCTGGAGGATCTGCTACTGCTGGCCGATGCGCTAGACGTACCGCCCGCCGACCTCATCAGGTAAAGGCCCGGCCGTCCAACTTTGCCGGCCGGGCCCCGCCGTCAGCCCTTGGGCGGGACGATGAACGCCCGCCGCGGGTGCGGCTCCGGGTCACGCGGGTCCAGCTGCTGCGCCCGTCGCCATGCCGCCACCAGGTCCGCGTACCGCGGGTCGATCCACTCGGACACCGACATCAGTTCCCGCACGTGCCGCACGGCTCGCTGCCGCTGCGGCCGATGATGTTGCCCTGGTCATCCGTGACGTACACGTCGGCCCTCGAACCCGGGCAGCCGGGGGTCGGGCATGACACGTTCTGGCGTACTTCCGGCATTGATCACTCCTGTCTTGTCCGTGCCGCAGAACTGGCACTTGATCCGGGTCAGTTTGGACAGCCGACCCTTGGCGTCGTACTGGTACTCATCGCGTACGGAGCCCTGGCAGCCGTCGGTAGCGCAGGCGGTTGCTCCGGTGAGTTGCCCGTGAGGGGTGGAGCGGAACGGCCCCGCGGAGCACTCCAGGCACGGGAAGGGGTGCACGCCCGTGTCGTTGATGACGTACGCGATCATTTCTGGCAAGTGGCAGTTGGGGCAGATGGCGGCCATGCGGCGCATCTCCTTCAATGGGGCCATATGGGTGGCACATCGCCAACGACTGCCTACCAGGTGCGGTTACTGCGGGGTCCGCCGCCGCTCCAGGGGCGGTCCGGCGACGGACCCCTTGGCCACCCGTGCAGGCCCTGATGAGGGTGGCCGACCGGCGCTCACCTCAAGCGCCGGAGTTCATCCGTGCCCGGCACGTCGGCATGTCGGGCACGGCGTCTATTCGACCCATTCAGTGCCCGTGACGTCACCGAGGGACTGCCGACCGTTGTAGTAGTCCACATGCCGACGACCAGGGTGATACGGCGGACTCGTGCACCGTGCCTTGCCCTCGGGGTGCAGGAGTCCGCAGTAGCCGGCGGCCCGGTACCCCGACTCGGCGGCCTCTGCTCGCCGCGCCTCCAGGGACTTCCGCTCCCCGGTCATCGGCGCGCCTCTCGCACCGCGCGCACCAGCCCCAGGCCCGTCGTGCAGAGGTTGTGGTCATCGATGCACTGCTCGCAGGACTGGCCGTGATCCACCAGCGCGGCCATCGCCTGCTTGAGAGCGCACGGTCGGCAGGCGCGGGGGAACCAACTGGTGTGCTGGCCGAACTGCTTGACCCTTCGTTCGCCGAGGTCGACCGCGGTGGCCGTGCTCAACGGGACTCCATCCCAGATGCAGGCGATGCCGCGCACCTGGTCCTGCGAAAGGGCGTTGAACTTGGGGAGCGGGAGCAGGGTGAGCGCGTCGGCTGCGCTCACGGTGTCGCTTGGCATACGTCAGGCCTCCACGGTCAGCGTGTTCCGTGTCACACCGAAGACCGTAGGAAGGCATTGCCAGATCCACCCGAGCTGACAGCTCGGGTGACCCAGGCGCTCGGTCAGTCCAGCAGCCCGATCCGAGTGGCGAGATCCTCTGCCTGGCGTGCGTGCATCGCTCTGGCTCTACGGATCACCGTCAGCACCAGCTGCCGCGCCAGCGGTGTCCGCGCGAGGTCCTCCGGAGCAATCGCCTCCAGCCCCACAAGGGACAGCAGCACTGCGGCATCGTCGCGGCGCTGGCTGTGACAGGCAGCTACCTCCAGGCCGAAGGTGAACTGCCGCTCCATTGACGGCAGCGGGCTGGTGTCGATGGCGTCGGCGGTGTTGAGTGCTTCCCCGGTCTCTCCGGCCTCCATGTCGATGGACAGGGCGTGGAGCGCGACGTTGGTTGGGCCGAATGCTGTCCGGGCGATGTTGCTGGCGTCCGGTACCGCTCGCGCGGCCTTGGCCGCGTGCTCGCGGAGCCGTTCCCGTGCTTCCCACCAGCGGCGCCGACGGGCGGCCCCGACCACAGCGACGAGTTGGAGGGCGCCGGCCATCGCTGTCCTCTCCACCTCTGGCACGCGGGCGGCGGCGATCTGCTCGGCCGCCAGGAGCGCGAGGTCTTCGGCCTCGCCCGGCTGGCCCGCGGCAAGGAGGGCGTGACCGAGGTTCCACTGGGCCGCGGCGATCCGCAGCGGGTCGTCGGCATCCTCGGCGGCGCGCATCGCCCGGTCAGCGGCGAGGGTGGCGAGGTCGATGCGGCCGGTACGACAGAGGTAGGAACGGAGCAGGCAGTACAGGTCGGACGCAGTCCGGAGCACGGCGCGTCGCTCGACCGCATCCGTGCCGGACCGTGCAGAGCGGGCCGCATGCTCTACGTCCGCAACGAGGTCGGGCAGTGTCTCGGCAGCCTTCGTGAAGCGGTCCCCAGCGGTTTGCCAGCTCTGCCACGCCGCTTCCACTCGGTCCCTCAGCTCGGCCGCCGGTACCGGCGTGGTGCTGCGCGCCGGACCGTATCCGAGCAGGGCCCGGCCCACGGCGGCCTCGGCCGTATCCGTCACGTCGTCCTCGGCCGGCGCCTGCTCGGATAACAGCGCTGCGGCAGGCACGCCCAGCTCTTGGGCCAGGGCGTACAGGATGGGTAGCGACGGGGTTTTGAGACCGCGTTCGATCTGCGACAGGTAGTCAGGAGAGATTCCAACCAGCCCGGCGACCGCGTCCTGTCGACGTCCGCCGCGGTAATGCCTGATTCTGTCCCCGATGGGGAGGTCTGGTGCAACCATCGCCCGCTCCTTGCTCCTTGGTCTGAGCGTAAGGTTTCCGGTGCGCGGGGACTCCCTGTTCGTGGAGAGGAGGCGCTGGTGCCGGAGCTGGTGCTGTGGGACATCGACCATACGTTGATGGCAACACGCGGTCTCGGCCGCGAGTTGTGGGGCGCGGCGTTCGAGCAGGTGACGGGTGTGGTGATGCGCGAGCAGGCTGATGTGACGGGGTCGACGGAGCGGGTGATCCTCCGGGAGACTGCGCGCCTGCACGGCATCTCCTACAGCGAGACGCTGTTCACCCGGTTCGCTGACGCCCTCGGGGCCTTCCATGTGCGGCGAGCGGCAGAGCTGCGTGAGCGGGGCCATGCCCTGCCTGGCGCCGCCGGCATTCTCGCCGCCCTCGCGGCCCGCGGGGTGCGCCAGTCCGTGGTCACCGGCAACGTGCGCGCGGCAGCTGAGGTGAAGCTGGCTGTGTTCGGCCTGGACAGCTACCTGGACTTGGAGTGCGGGGCCTACGCGGAGGATGGAGAGGAGCGCCCGGAGTTGCTGCGGGTCGCCCTTGAGCGTGCCGAGGTACGTCCGGAAGAGGGTGTGTTCCTCGGCGACACCCCGGCCGATGTGGCTGGCGGCCGTGAGGCTGGTGTGCGGGTGGTCGCGGTGGCCACCGGTCGTACCTCAGCGGCTGATCTACGGATTGCGCAAGCTGAGGTTGTGCTTGACGGGCTGTCGGACACCGATGAGGCGCTGGCGGCCATCAGGGTCTGATCGCGTGCCGTTTGGCCGATACGCCGAAAGCGGCCCCGCCCTCCCGAAGGAGAGCGGGGCCGCTGTTCAGGTGCCGATGTCGTGGACGTACGGGCGGACCTCTTCGGGGATGGGCTGTGGGGGTGGGGGCGGCTCCAGCTGCGCGTGCCGCATGTACGCGACCAGCGAGCGGGCCCAGCTGGCGATGTACCGCTCGATCCACGGCGAACACGCCCCGCGAGGCGGGAACCGACAACTCAGACGCGCGATGTTCCTCTCCGCGTTCGCCGCCCTGCACGATCCCGCCTCCCGCACCTACTACGACCGCTGCCGAGCCCGGGGCAAAACCCACACCCAGGCCCTCCTCCGCCTCGCCCGCCACCGCATCAGCGTGCTGTTCGCCATGCTCCGCGACGGCGCCTTCTACGAACCCCGCAGCCCACGCCTCGCTTGACGAAGGACATAGAGGCACCCCCCGTCGCTCCTCCGCCGCTCGTCCCCCCCGGTACCTGCCGTGCGGCGCTACCCCGTGAGTCCCCAACTGAATTTGTTCAGTTCAACCATGTGCGGCCCGTGGACCGGCCATCTCCTGAGAACGGGACCGCGAGGTGGCCACGCGCAGCACCGCCCGCGAGGGCCTGGATGACGGGGCGCGTCACCGACCCCGCACCCGACGGCAATGTCATCCCGACGGCCCAACATGAAGTTTCGGCCACATGGATGAACAATTGGCTGAGTAGTGTCCCAACCGAGGCAATCCGTGAAAGGCGAACCACATGCGCATTCGACGAATCCTCGCCGCCGTCATTGCCACGGCAGCCCTCGCCGGACTCGGCCTCACAGGCGCCGCCACCGCCACCGCCGCCAGCCTCACCCCGGGTGAGTGCGAGCAGGGCGGCGGAACGGTCAATTGGGCGAACAACACCTGTAGTGGCGGTATGTACGACGGGCAGATGGTCGACTGAAGCCCACCAGGCGTCCCACGGCCACGCGCTGCGGAGCGGTGCGACTCCGACTCGCCAGCTTGACTTGGTCTGCGGATCACCTGATGTCCAGTTCTTCAACCGGGTGCTAAGAGCTGATGCCGAAGTGGTCGAAACTCCGGCTGACATCCACAGCTGACATCCACAGGTGACATCAACAGCACTGGACATCGCGAAAAGACCCCGGACCGATCATGGTCCGGGGCCTTTGACGGCAGCCGCTCCCCAGGTCGGGGGGCTTGGGCCGTGCTCGATCAGCGGGACGCGGGCGGGATGCTCTGGTCGTACTGGAAGACGTTGCGGGGGTCGTAATCCGCCTTGATCCTGCGCAGTCGGCCGAAGTTGGATCCCCAGTAGGCGGTCTCCCACTCCTGCATGCCGATGTTCGGCACGTTGACGTAGGCGCCGTCCACGTAGGGCCGCAGTGCGTGGCTGAATTCGGCGATCCAGGCCTGGGCCTCCGGGGTGAGCGGGTCGCAGACGCCCGGCCGGTCACTGCGCTTGCCCCAGCCGGCGCCGGGCTCGGCGTAGAAGAGCGCGTCGCGGTGCGGGAACGCCGTGCCGCCGCGGGGGCTCTTCCTGACCGTGCCCCCGAACGCCTGGACGAAGTAGTTGCTGTCGTCCGTAGGGGCTTTCTTGATGAACGAGGCGATCACGTCGATCGCCTTGGTCGGGAACGGCTTCTTGGCGAACTGCGAGGAGAACTTCCAGTTCGCGGGTTCGAGCGTGATCGGGGTCTGGAATCCCGCATACACGTCGCCCCAGTTTCCCACCTGCGTCTTGACCTTGGGGCTGTCGATCGACAGGAGTGGGGCCAGCAGCTTCTTCGCCTCCGCGGGTGTTCCTTCCGGGAGGACGGCGAACAGCAGGATCTGGTTCGGGTGGACTTCGAGCTGGGTGCCGAGGCGGTTGTCGGTGAACGGCATCGTGCGCTGGTAGGTCTGGAAGACCCTGCGCAGGTCGCCGATCCCGTCCCACGTGGCCGTCAGATACGTGACGCTCTTCAGCGGGGCCAGCTTGTAGGTGAGCGAGGTGACGATTCCGAAGTTGCCGTTGCCCGCTCCGCGCAGCGCCCAGAGCAGGTCGGCGTGGTGGTGCAGATCGACCTTGATCACCTTGGCGCACTCGCCGCCCTCCGCGACGACGATCTCGGCGCCGATCAGACTGTCGCAGGCCATGCCGAGCCAGCGAGTGAGGAAGCCGAAGCCGCCGCCGAGCGTCGCGCCGGCCAGGCCCACGCTGCCTTCGGTACCGGTCGTCACCGCGAAGTTCCGCTTCGCGAGCGTGGTCACCGCTTCCAGCTGGTTGAGTCCGGCACCGACCGTCGCGACACGAGCGGAGGCGTCGATGTGGACCGACTTCAGCTCGCTGATGTCGATCACGAGGCCGTTGTCGACGTTCGACCAGCCCTCCAGGCTGTGGCGGCCACTCCTCACGCGCAGCGCGACGTCGTTCTGCCGCGCCCACGTCAGGGCGTTGACCACGTCCTGGGTGTTCTGAGCGAAGACGATGACCAGCGGATAGTGGGAGAAGAGCTGGTCCCAGCCGAGGCGCGCGTCCGTGTACCCGGGGTCGTCGGGGCGGACGATGCGGCCGGTCAGTTTCGCCGGCCGGCACTGTGCCCCGTGCCCCCCGCTCACGGTGGCCTCGGTCACTGCACTCGCACCGGGCGCTTCGGCCGCCGCAACGGCCGGCGCCACGACCGCGCCGGCACCTGCGACCGCCGTCGTCTTGAGCAGTCCGCGACGGGAAAAGTCGTTCATGGTCCCTGTCCTCTCACCCGCCAATAGGTGCAAATCAGTCCTTTGTGGACTTCATGCGGAGCGGACGCTAGCAAGGGCGCTCGCGGTACACCGTCTCGACACGCTCGCGACCTCGGACGAGGCACCTGACGCCGTAGCCCCGCACCTCCCGCGTCGGCCGCGCCCAGACGGAACCGGTCCGCGCAACGGTGAGCCGGGCGGGCGCTTCGAGGCACGCGGAGGCCTGACGGGCGACCCGGAGACCTTTCAGGTCCCGCCCCCTGGACCGCGGACCATGGCCGTTCCCTGACCGGCCTCAGCGCTGGGCAGCCTGGCCGCGGCCGTCGACATCCATCGCTGACATCAACGGGCCCGGACACCGGTGGATCTCCACGGCCGAGTGCGGAGGCATCGCAGAGCCACAGCACGGCACCATGGCGACCGTGACCGCGGGAGGCATCGCCGCCACAGGGCCCCGAACGGCCACATGCCGTGGTCGCGCCGGATCCAGGGGGCGACCGCGCGAGCTCGTTGTGCCGCGCCTCCCGTCCTCCCATGCCGGCGATGGCCACGGAGATCCCGAGTGCGCCGATCTGCTGGGGCACGCCCGAGGATCTTCACGGGGCGGAATCGGTCGATCGCCTCGCCGCCATCCACCGCGGGAGCTGGGTCTGTGACGGGCCCCTTGGTCAGTGGTCGGCCACGATCAGCCGGTAACCGACGTCCATCGCTTCGAGCCCGAGCAACTCGGCGTGGCGGGTGTGCCAGCGGCCTGTCGCCAAGTCGTCCGCGAGCCGGGTCAGGCCCGGCGCGAGCGCGTCGTCGCCGGTCTGGGCCAGCATGGAGATCCCCGCACGCACCCGTGGGTCGAGGTAGGCGTGCGGGCGGCGCCAGTACGCGGCGCCGAAGCCGTCGACGCAGTCGTGGGGGATGCGGACCGGTTCCTGGCGGCCCCCGCCGAGCAGGTCGATCAGCCGGTCGGTCGGGACGGCCCGGCTGTCGTCGAACGCGGCTGCCTCCGGGAGGTAGTCCCGTACGAGCCAGAACCGCTCGCGGAAGATCCGCTGGTCCCACGTCAGGACGACCACGCGGCGGCGGGCGACCCTGCGCAGCTCGCGGATGCCGGCCGCCAGGTCGGCCCAGTGGTGGACGGTCAGCAGGGCCATGACGGCGTCGACGGCGCCGTCGCGCAGCGGGAGGTGCTCCGCGACGGCCCGCACCGCCGGAGCGGCTCCCGCCGGACGCTGACTGATCACGACCTGGCTGGGTTCGACCCCCAGCACCGTCCGCGGTGGTTCGTACGAACCTCCGCCCGCCCCCACGTTGAGCACGTCTGTCGCGTCCCCGACCGCGGCGTGGATCTGGGCGGCGATCCGCGGATCGGGTCGCCGCGTCCGGGCATATGTGGCGCCGAGTGCGTCGTAGAGGGCCATGGCGGTCAGTATGCAGAGCCGCCTTGGTCGTGCGGCCATTTGCCGAGCCGGAGTCGACCGGTACCGGGATCCGGAGCGACGGGGTCGGGCGCCCCTGCGGCGGGCCCCGTCGGCCGCGTCGGCCCCGTCGGCGTCAGAGCGCAGAGCGTTCCCGCGCGGGCTCGGCGGAGGGCCGGGCCGGGGTCCGGCGGGCGGCTGTGGCCAGCGCCAGCGTGACGCAGAGCGAGGCCGCCGCCATCGCGGTCATCGCCATGGCCGGCGAGGTGAACTGGGCCACCGCGCCGGCCAGCGCCGCGCTCACGCCCTGGAAGGTCAGCATGCCGGCCGAGTGCAGTCCCAGCGCCTGGCCGGCCAGGTCGCCGGGGGTCAGGCTCATCAGCCGCTCCTGCTGGACCAGGCTCGCGCCGAAACCGGCGGAGGCCACGGTCACGCAGACCACCGCCACCGGCACCGGCGGGTGCGCGGAGAACACCAGGTACGGCGTCGCGAGCAGCAGCAGGAGCGGGGTCGCCAGCCGGCGCCGGACCGCGGGCCGCAGCAGCCGGCCCACCGTCACGTCCCCGGCGAACATGCCGAGCGCGGCACACGCGAACAGGGTGCCGGCCGCGTGCGGTGCGTACGACACGTAGAGGGACTCGCAGCCGACGACCATGCCGTTGGGCAGCCAGAGGCCGAGGTAGGTGAGGCGGCGCGGACGGGACGACCACAGCTCGGTGTTGGCGCGCCAGGTCGCCGACGGCGAGGGGCGGCCCGTGGCCCGGGGCGGCCGGGCGGTCAGGCCGAGGCGCAGGACGAGCGCGGCCGTCAGGTACAGGGCCACGGCCAGCAGGAGGCAGGCCCGCGGGGAGAGGGCGGCGAGCAGGGCGCCGCCGGTGGCGAACCCGGCGATCTGCGTGAGCCCGCTCATCATGTTGAACAGCGAACGCCCGGGCAGGTAGCCGTCCTTGGTGAGGATCTCGTTCAGCAGCCCCCAGCGGACCCCGCCCCCGAGTGAGGCGACCAGACCCAGGGCCAGGACGACGGCGAACAGCGCGCCGAGCGGCAGACCGGGCAGCGCCTGCACGGCCGTACCGGCGGCGAAGGCCAGCGAGATGGCGGTGAGGGTGGTGCGCGGGGGCAGCCGGTCGGCGCCGGAGAGCAGGAGGGTCGCGCCGAGCACCTGGGCGAGGGACGGACCGAACATGCTCAGCGCCGACAGGAGGGGGGAGCCGGTCGCCCGGTACACGAGCGTGCCGAGGGCGAGGCCGCCGACGGTCCCGGCGGCGGTCTGGGCGGCGGTGCCGAGGAAGAGCGCGGTGAACTCGGGGGTGCGGAACAGGGATCGGTAGCCGGGCATGTTCCGGAGTCTCGGGCGGGCCGCGGCGGGCTCGTTATTGTTTCGCCGTCGTGCGAAAGGTCCGTACGCGGCGTACGAGGAGGCGCTCGTGGGGTGGTGGCAGCTCAACGCGGACACCCTGGCCCGGAGCCGGTTCGTCATCTCGCCGCTCGCCGAGACCTTCGCCGCGCTGAAGCTGCTGCACGCCGGGCAGGGGACGCATCCCGGTGAGCACTCCTGGCTGGGCTCGCACCTGCCCGCCTACCGGGACAGGCTCGCGGCCGACCCCGTGACGGCCCGGCTGGTGCGGGCGGGGCTGGGGCGGGATTGGATCGCCGACTTCCTCACGCCCACGCCCCGCGACGGCGAGAGCCTCCGGGACGGGATCGCCCGGGTCCGCGCCACCCGGCCGACGGACGCCCGCGCGCACCTGCGGCTCTCCCTCGCCGGACCGCTGCCCGCCGACCTGGACCGGGACGACCTGCCCGAACGGGCGGCCGTCCTGCTGGAGTGGGTGTGGGAGGAGACCGTACGACCGTACTGGGGGCGGCGCCGGCGGGTGCTGGAGGCGGATGTGGTGGCGCGGACCGCGCAGGCGAGCCGGGGCGGCTGGGCGAGCGTGCTGGACTCCCTGCGGCCGGGCGGCACGCGGTGGCTCGGGGACAACCGGTTCCAGATCAACCTGCACGAGTACCCGCCGCGCGAGATCTCCGGTGCCGAGCTGGTGTTCGTGCCGGTGACCGCGCAGCACACGGGCTGGGTGGCCTGGGAGGACGATGAGCGGTACGCCGTGGTCTACCCCTGTGCCGGTGTCCTGGCCGGGGACGCCGACCGGGTGGTGCCCGCCGGGCTGAGCGCGCTGCTCGGGCCGGGCCGGGCCGCGGTGCTGGTGCTCCTCGGCTCCCCCCTGAGCACCACCCAGCTGACCGCCGTGACCGGGCAGGGTCTGGGCTCGGTGGGCCGGCACCTGAAGGTGCTCCGGGAGGCGGGGCTGGTGACGCGTCGGCGGGCCGGGCGATCGGTGCTGTACGTACGGACGGCGGCCGGCGAGGTCCTGGTCGAGGCGGGGGACGATGACACAGGGGGTTGGTGACGTCCTGAGCGACGCCGGGCGACACCGGGCGGCGAGGAAACCGGTCGCGTCCTGGGCGAGGCCGGGCAGGGGCGCGTGGTCCGGCGGGGCTAGCATCCGGGCATGACGACTACTGAGCACAGCGGCTCTCCGCTGGACGTCGAGATCGGGGCCCTCCAGGGCGGTTCCGCGGATCTGTCGCGGTTCGCGGGCAAGGCCGTCCTCATCGTGAACGTGGCCTCCAAGTGCGGGCTGACCCCGCAGTACACCGGACTGGAGAAGCTCCAGGAGCAGTACGCCGAACAGGGCTTCACCGTGCTGGGCGTGCCCTGCAACCAGTTCCTCGGGCAGGAGCCCGGCACCGCCGAGGAGATCGCGGAGTTCTGCTCGGCGACCTACGGCGTGTCCTTCCCGCTGACGGAGAAGGTGGAGGTGAACGGGGCGGGCCGGCATCCGCTGTACGAGCGGCTCGTGGGCTTCGCCGACGCCGAGGGGCACAGCGGGGACATCCGCTGGAACTTCGAGAAGTTCTTGATCGGCCGGGACGGTCAGGTCGTCGCGCGGTTCTCGCCGCAGACCGAGCCGGAGTCGGCCGAGGTCGTCTCCGCGATCGAGGCCCAGCTCGGCTGAGCACGGCTCGGGCCCCGGTGGCCCGGTAGAAGGCGGTGAGCCCTCTCGGCAAGGACGGCGACTGGTCGAGAGGGCTCTCCTGGTGGTGCGTGTGCAGTTGTTGTCCGGACCAGGGTCAGGGAGAACCCCTCACGCCTTGACCGAGGACACGAAGGCGTTCCACGCGTCGGCGGGGAAGGCCAGGATCGGCCCCTCGGGCGTCTTGGAGTCGCGTACGGCGAGCTCGGCGGCGGTGGGCGACTTGACCTCGACGCAGGCGCCGTTGCCCGCGGAATAGGAAGACTTCATCCAGGTCTCCGAAGCGCCCTGAATCAGTGCCATGTCCACTCCTGTTGCGAGTTGCGGTAGTGCGGTTCACGCCAACCATGTCGTCTGACTGGCGTGATCGACGCTACCGGGCAACTGCCCTCTGCGGAGGAGCCGTTCACTCAACCGGATGGCATATTCCAGGTGAGCCTTCCGTTGGAGTGGACCGGCGGTGTACGATCCCGCGCCCCGCTTGATCCAAGGTCAGTCGGCGTACTGTTTCGCCACATCCGCGATGAATTTCCGGGACGCCTCCACATTGAGGGACTGCGCCCGCAGATGCTCGTACATCACGGCGTACTTCTGCACGTCCTGCGCCTTCTCCAGGTACAGGTCGCTGGTCACGCCCTCCAGGTACACCACACTGGAGTCGGCCGCGTCGGCGAACTCCAGGATCGCGTACTGGCCGTTGAGCCCCGGATGCGCGCCCACGTCGAACGGCAGCACCTGCACGGTGACGTGCGGCAGCTGCGACATCTCGATCAGATGCTCCAGCTGTTCCCGCATCACCAGCCGGCTGCCCACGACCCGCTTCAGCGCGGCCTCGTCCAGCACCACCCACAGCCGGAGCGGGTTGGCCTGGGCGGTGATGCGTTCCTGTCGGCGCATCCGTACCTGGACACGCTTCTCGATCTCCGTGGTCGACGTCTCCGGCAACGCGCCCTGCACCAGCGCCTCGGCGTAGGCCCGGGTCTGCAACAGTCCGGTCACCAACTGGGGTTCGTACACCCGCAGCGACTCGGCGTCCGTCTCCAGACCGATGTACACGCTGTACGGGATGTCGCCGAAGGTGTGCCACCAGCCCTGCTGCCGGGAGTCCCGGGCCATCTCCATCAGCGAGTCGACGATCCGCTGGTCCTCGACCTCGTACACCCCGCACAGATCGCGCACGTCGCGCTGGCTGATGCTCCTGCGGCCGTTCTCCAGCCGGCTGATCTTCGACTGCGACACCAGCAGCCGCTCCGCCACCTCTTCGGCCGTCATGCCCTTGAGCTCACGGAGCCTGCGCAGCTCCTGGCCCAGCCGGCGCCGCCTGACGGTGGGATTGACATTGGACGCCACGGGACGCGCACCTCCGGCTGCCTGCCTGTTGCTTAGCAC
Source organism: Streptomyces olivaceoviridis (assembly GCF_014650115.1). Taxonomy (GTDB): domain Bacteria; phylum Actinomycetota; class Actinomycetes; order Streptomycetales; family Streptomycetaceae; genus Streptomyces; species Streptomyces olivaceoviridis. Next base: position 271,038 of record NZ_BMUI01000003.1, read on the forward strand.
TTTGCGTATCTGCTGTTGAGCAGACTGCCACCAAGGTGCTTTCCACCGCTGGGAAACCGTGGATATGCGGCCGGGGACGCGGTCGAGCGGGGCGGCGAGACCAGAGGATCTCACCGCCCCGCTCGGACCTGCGGCTCCCGAACCGGGTCTGTGGGGACCGGGGTTACGGCTCAGTGGGCCACGGCGCGCGCCATGGACCCGCGATGCGGCTGCATCGGAACCCCGCGCGCGGGTTCCGGCGCGGGCCTGGCGCCGGGCGCGGCCTGCCGGCCGGCCGGGGCCGGGCCGCGGCGCGGCTGGGCCGCCGCGCCGTTCTGCACGTCCATGACGGCGTGGGCGACGAGCCCGCCCATGGGGTCGTGCCGGATCAGATCCCGCAACCGGGACCGGGACGACCGGCCCTCGTTCCCGGGATACAGGTGCTTGCCGAGCCCGACGGCGTGCGCCAGGGCGGCGAGCGCCGCGGTCCGCGGGTCCGGCGGTACGCCGGTGCGGATCGCGGAGTCCAGCCGGGAGCGGATCTCCCGGCTGATGGCGGTGTCCGTCGCCTGGTAACGCGTCGTCGGCAGCACCCCGCACATCTGGCCGGGTACGGCGGCGACCATGCCGCACCGCTCCAGATGCGAGAGGTAGGTCTGCCTGAGCCCCAGCCGGGGCCCGCCGATCCAATGGACGGCACGCACGGGAGCGCCACGCCTTCGCAGCAACTCCAACGCGCAGTCCAGAGTCGGATCTCCTGTCGGCCGTGGCACCACCACGGCGATACGATCCCCGTCTGGGGCTATCCGTCCGGCCAGCGCCAGCTCCACTAGCTGTGCACCGGCCAGACCGAGGTCGAGCGACTGCGGCTGCGCAGTGGTACCCGTGGCCGGGTCCAGTGCGAGCAACAGAAGCTCCTCCGGAAGTGTTCTGCGGCTCCTGCCCATCCATGCCTCCCCGCGTGGATGAATGACAGGGTGACCCCTCTCACATTGGTCTGTCGAGGGTGCGTGACCGGTTCGTGAGGGAACCGGTAGGTATGTCGTTCTCGTCTACCGCAGGGGCCAAGTCCTCACACAGGACACTGGTACATGGTTCGGACAGGGCGCGCGCGAAGGCGTGCGGCGCATGGAGGAGGCATCGGTGGCGGGCGAGTCCCCCGACAGGTCGAAGCAGCGCGAGTCGTCGGCGGAACCGACGTCGGGGAGCGCGGGTTCGGTTCCCGAGGCGCGCGATCCGCGTCTCGGGGTGTCCCGCGAACGGAAGTCGTCGGGCGGCGACACGGCGACGAAGGTCCTGACGGTACGACCCGAAACCCCGGCCGAGCGGGAGCAGTCGGCCGACCCCGAGGACACCGCCCTCCAGGCGGCGGTGTCGACCTGGGTGCGCGAACCGAGCCCGGACACGCCTGCGAACGCCGACGACACCGACGGGAAGGCCCCTAAGGCCGACGCCTCGTCCGAGGCGGAGGGCGAGGCCGAGGCCGAGGCCGAGAAGCCGTCCGACGCGGATGCGGATGCGGACGGGGATGCGGACGGGGAGAGCGAGGCGGAGGGCTCCGCCGACGCGAAGGCCGAGACTGACGCCCCGTCCGACACGGGCACGAAGGCCGAGGCGAAGGACACCGACGGCGCCGAGCCGACCGGGGACGAGGGCGCCGAGGCGGACGCCGACGCTGACGCTGACGCTGACGCGAAGAACGAGGCGGACGCCGACGCTGGCGCGAAGAACGAGTCGGACGCGGATGCTGACGCGGGCGCGGAGAGCGCGGCAGACGCCAAGACAGCCACCGAGGACGGGGACGGACCGGAGGCCGCCGAGGACGGGGACGCCCCACAGGGGCCACCCGCGGCCGACGACGAGAGCCGCACGGCTGGTGCGGGTGGGGACGAGGACACCGAAGGCGAAGCCGAGGCGGACCCGCGGCCGACGACGCCGCAGGCACCCCGTGCGGGTGGGGACGAGGACGCCGAAGGCGAAGCCGGGGCGGCGGACGACGACGGGCCCCGCACGGACCCCGCAGCCAAGGACACCGGCGCCAAGGACCCCGCCCCGAAGAAGACCGGCGTCGACCAGCCCACCACCGTCTTCAAGGCCGTCCGCCCCAAGACACCCCCCGTCGACCAGCCGACGACCATGCTCAAGCTCGGCGGCAAGCCGACCGCCCCCGAGTCCGACTCCGACTCCGAGTCCGCCCCCGAACGCACCAGCAAGTTCGTCGCGCTGAAGGACGACCTGCGCAAGCCGGCCGCCCAGGCCGACGCCAAGGCCCCGGACGCCACCACCCCCGTCCCCCAGGTCGGCCCCGAGCGCACCACCCAGCAGCCGCTCCCGCCCAAGCCCCCGCTGGACCTGCTGGCGGAGCTGACGAACACGCCCCCGCCCCCGGAGACCCCGGTCCGCACGCTCGTGCGCCGGATCAAGATCTGGACCCCGCTGGTCCTGCTCCTGGCGATCATCTTTGCGGTCGTACAGGCCGTGCGCCCGCTGCCGACGCCCACCCTCGCGCTCACCGGCAAGGACAGCTACACCTTCACCGGCGACCGCACCCAGCTGCCCTGGCCCGGCGAGGGCCAGGGCTGGATGGACGTGGACGGCGTCGGCACGATGGGGCACTTCGGCAAGCAGACCCCCGTGGCCATCGGCTCGGTCGCCAAGACCATGACGGCGTACATCATCCTCAGGGACCACCCGCTGAAGGCGGGCGAGGAGGGCCCGAAGATCAAGGTGGACGCGACGGCCGAGAAGGAGGGCGGCTACAACAAGGCCGGCGAGTCGACGCTCGACACCGTCAAGGCCGGTGACAAGCTCACCGAGAAGCAGGCCCTGTCGGCCGTCCTGATCCCCTCCGCCAACAACATCGCGCGGCTGCTCGCACGCTGGGACGCGGGCTCGGAGGCGGCGTTCGTCAAGAAGATGAACGCCACCGCCAGGGAGCTGGGGATGTCCGACACGACGTACACCGACCCCTCGGGGCTGAAGGAGACCACCGTCTCCACGGCCGAGGACCAGGTGAAGCTGGGCCGCGCGTTCGTGAAGGTCCCGGCCCTGGTCGCGATCAGCAGCGCGGCGAGCTGGACCGACCCCTCCGGCAAATTCTGGCCCAACTACAACGAGCTGCCGTACCGCATCGGCGCGATCGGCATCAAGACCGGCAGCACCACCGCGGCCGGCGGCAACCTGCTCTTCGCCTCCCGCAAGCAGGTCGGCGGGCAGACGGTGACGATCGTCGGCGCGGTCCTCGGCCAGCACAAGCGGGAGATCCTCCAGACGGTCAACGCGGTCAGCAAGACGGCGCTGCTCGCCGCCCAGGACGCGCTGACCTCGGCGAAGATCGTGAAGAAGGGGGATGTCGTCGGGTACGTGGACGACCGGCTCGGCGGCCGTACCCCGGTCGTGGTGACGAAGGACGTCACGGCAGCCGGCTGGGCCGGGATGAAGGTGAAGCTGTCCTTCGCGTCCGGGACCGTGCCGCACAGCGCGAAGGCCGGCACCCGGGTCGGCACGCTCACCGTGGGTGACGGTTCGGCCGGTGCGGTGAAGGTCCCGGTGGCCCTCCAGACGGATCTGGCGGAGCCCGGTATCGGCGCCAAGCTGACCCGGCTGGGCTGACCGGCCGGGCCGGCCCTACGGCCCCCGCCCGCCCCGGCTATACGCCCCCGCGCACCCCGTCATGGAGCCCCCACCCGGAAGCCCCGTGGCGGGGTGCGTGCTAGCGTCACGAATCGGGGCAGGTCGCCGGTCCCGGGACAGGACGGCGAACTGGACGGAACGCGGCCGGGTACTCCTAGGGAAGCGGCCGAGAACAGAAGACGGGACACGGGGAGTGCCTTCAGGTGGCCACAGCGGAGCCGACACACGCCGACGACGCGGATCCGGGCCCGGGACCCGGACCGCGAATACGTCTGTCCACGACTGACCCGGACCGGCTCGCCGCCCTGGAACCGCTCAGGCAGCGGCTGCTCCGGCACCCCGCGCTGTCGATGACGGCGCTCTCGGGCGTGCTGCACATCATCTGGTTCTTCACGTTCGCGAACAGCGGTGGCGATCTCGCCGCGCAGGACGCGTGGGCGGAGTTCGTCGGCCGGCACCCGGACTCGGCGTACAACCTCGCCTGGTACGGCGGCATGCACCCGGTGTCGTACAGCGTGGTGTCGCCGTACCTGATGTCGGTGCTCGGTGTGCGGACGACGATGATGATCGCCGGGACGGTCTCGGCCGGTCTGCTGACCACGGTGCTGATCCGCAGCCGGGCGGTGAAGAACCCGCTGTGGGCCTCGCTCGCCGGGATCTTCGCGTTCCTGTGCAACGCGATCTCCGGCCGGGTGACCTTCGGGCTCGGCACGATGTTCGCGCTCGGCTCGGTCGCGGCGGTGTTCTGCTGGCCGTACCGGTGGCGGTTCAAACGCTGGGCGAAGGCCCTGGTCGCCGCCCCGCTGGCGGCGCTCGCCACGATGGCCTCGCCGGTCGCGGGGCTGTTCGTGGGCCTGGTCGCGGTCGCCCTGTTCCTCCAGAAGCGGCGGCCGGGCGCGTGGGCGCTGGGGCTCGCGCCGGCGGCGGTGGTCGCGGTGTCGGCGTGGCTGTTCCCGTTCTCCGGCACCCAGCCGATGGGCTTCGGCTCGGTGATCATGCCGTTGTCGTACGGCCTGCTGTGCCTGTTCCTGGTGCCGAAGGAGTGGGTGACGGTCCGGCTGACGGCCGCCGTCTACAGCGTCGCCGTCGTCCTGGTGTGGCTGATCAGCTCGCAGATCGGGTCCAACATCTCGCGGCTGCCGATGCTGTTCGCGGGCGCGACCCTGATCGCGGCGCTGCCGTACACCGTGCCGAAGTCCCGCAAGTGGTACGTGACCGTGCTGGCCTTCCTCGGCTTCGTCGGCTGGCTCGGCTTCAAGTCGGTGGACGACATCCTCCACACCACCCCGGCCGCCTCCTGGGCGCGGGAACTCGCCCCGCTGGTCAACGAGCTCCAGAAGGCCGGCGCCGAGAAGGGCCGGGTCGAGGTGGTCCCGGCCCGCTCGCACCGCGAGGCCTCCGCGCTGGCGCCGTACGTCAACCTGGCCCGCGGCTGGAACCGGCAGGCCGACATGGAGCGCAACCCGCTCTTCTACGACGACACGCTCAACTCGGCGAACTACCACGAGTGGCTCCAGCGGTGGGCCGTGCACTACGTGGTGCTGCCGAAGGACAACCCGGACGGCGACGGCGGCGTGCGCGAGCGGCAGCTGCTGCGGCGCGGGATGCCGTATCTGAAGCAGGTCTGGGGCGACGCGAACTGGCAGCTGTTCAAGGTGACCGATCCGGCGCCGCTCGCCGAGCCGAACGCGGTGGTGGACCGGGCCGAGCAGGGCGAGATGACGCTGCGGGTGCGCAAGGCCGGGCGGATCCTGATCCGGATCCCGTACTCGCCGTGGCTGAGCATCGTCGACGAGCACGGCAAGAGCCAGTCCTACGACAAGGTCAAGGCGTGCCTGATGGCCACGCCGGAGGACGTCGACGGGGACAAGTGGACCACTCTGCTCGCGCCGAAGCCGGGCACGTACCGGCTGGCCGCGCCGTACCAGTTGCCGCGCGGTACGCCGTGCCCCGACGAACTGAGGAAGCCCTGACGGTCAGCGGAGCCGGTCGGCGTACGTGTCCGTGCCCGGCACCGTCGGGATGAACGGCGCCACCAGCTCCACCCGGCCCAGCCCCGCCGCGGCCACCTGCCCGTCCAGCCCCGTGAAGTGCTCCTCCCAGCACTCGCGGGGGTCCCTCTCCAGGAACCACAGCAGGGTCAGCCGGGTGTCCACGCCCTCGACCTGCCGGACGTAGGTCATGCGGTCGCCCGGCAGCGGGGTGGGCCGGAACACGGTCACCATCGCCGCCGGGGAGCCCGTGAGGCGGCGCGGCAGATGGCGGGCGCGCAGCCACTCCAGCAGTGCCGCCCGCCGCTCCGGCGACTCGGCGTCGATCACCTCCAGCACCAGGCCCGGGTACGGGTGGTCGAGGGCGTGGAAGTCCCGGGGACCGGCGGCGCCGTCCCGGTACACCGTCGTCTCGTGGTCCTGGAAGGCCGTGAAGACGTGGGTGCGGTCGTGGTAGACGCGGGCGTCCCGGTTGAGCCGCTTGTTGATGGCGACCGTCCACTTCATGTGGTCGTCGTAGCGGCCGGCGGTGATCCAGTAGGTGGAGAGGTAGCAGCCGGCGGTGGCCGGCTGGGCGACGGCCGACTTCTCCGGGTAGCGCAGCAGTTGCAGCTCCCGGGTCGCGACCCAGCGGCGGCCCGCGTACATCCAGGGCATGGCCATCGCGCCGGCGTAGTAGTGGTCGTCCTCGTACCAGCGGTTGTACGCGTACTCGTGGCCGGGGTGCGGCTCGACCAGGGTGATCAGCGCGTGGCCGGGGCGGACGCCGTACGGGCCGACGGCGGCCAGTTCGGCGTACCGCTCGCTGCGGGTGTCCTCGCTCATGCGGTTCCCCTTTCCTGCGGTCGCCCATACTCTGACGCTCCGTCAGATGAAGCGCCATACCGAAGGAGGGGCCATGTCCCTGCTCGCGGGCAAGACCGTCGTCGTCTCGGGCGTCGGGGCCGGGCTCGGCCACCAGGTCGCCGCGGCCGTCGTGCGGGACGGCGGGAACGCGGTGCTCGGGGCGCGCACGGAGGCGAACCTCGCCAAGAGCGCGGCCGGGATCGATCCGGGGGGCAGGCGGACGGCGTTCCGGGCGACGGACATCACGGACGAGGAGCAGTGCGAGGCGCTGGCGGCGCTGGCGCGGGAGCGGTTCGGCGGGATCGACGCCGTGGTGCAGGTGGCCGCCTGGGACTCGTACTTCGGCGGGCTGGAGGACGCCGACTTCGCGACCTGGCAGTCGGTCGTCGACGTGAACCTGCTGGGAACGCTGCGGATGACCCGTGCCTGCCTGCCGGCGCTGAAGGCGGGCGGGGGCGGGTCGGTGGTGTTCATCGGGACGCAGTCGGCCGTGGCCGCGCCCTCGCAGGTGAAGCAGGCCGCGTACGCCGCCTCGAAGGGGGCGCTGACCAGCGCGATGTACTCGCTGGCGCGGGAGCTGGGGCCGTACCGGATCCGGGTCAACACCGTGCTGCCCGGCTGGATGTGGGGGCCGCCGGTGCAGGCGTACGTCCAGTTCACCGCGCTGACGGAAAGGGTGCCGGAGGAGGAGGTGCTGGCGCGGCTGACCGAGCGGATGGCGCTGCCGGAGCTGGCCACCGACGGGGATGTGGCGGATGCGGCGGTGTTCCTCGCCTCGGACCGGGCGCGGGCGGTCACGGGTCAGTCGTTGCTGGTCAACGCGGGAGAGCTGATGCGCTGACCCAACTCCCCAGGACCTTCAGGCCGTTCATGTGGATGAACACAGATCAGCAAGCAGAACAATTTTACTCTGACTTGACCTTACGCTTGCTTGTCGTGTTCATGTGAGCAGACCCACGATCGGGCACATGAACAGTCTCGACTGGGCCGTGCTCATCGGCTACTTCGGTGTGATGGTCGCGATCGGCGTCTGGTCGCACAAGCGCGTGGACAACGTTTCCGACTTCTTCACGGCCGGCGGCAAGATGCCCTGGTGGCTCTCCGGCATCTCGCACCACATGTCGGGCTACAGCGCCGTGATGTTCACCGGATACGCGGGCATCGCCTACACCTACGGCGTCACCTCCTTCATCACCTGGTCCTTCCCCATCGCGCTCGGCATCGCCATCGGGTCGAAGCTGTTCGCGCCCCGCATCAACCGACTGCGTTCCCGGCTCCATGTGGCCTCCCCGCTGGAGTACCTGAAGAACCGTTACAACCTGCCCACGCAGCAGGCGCTCGCCTGGTCCGGCATGCTGCTGAAGATCGTGGACGTAGGCGCCAAGTGGGCGGCCATCGCCACCCTGCTGTCCGTCTTCACCGGCATCTCGCTGAACCAGGGCATCCTCATCACCGGCGCGATCACCGCCGTCTACTGCACGATCGGCGGCCTGTGGGCGGACGCGCTGACGGAACTCGGCCAGTTCGTCATCCAGTTGCTCGCCGGCGTCGCGATGTTCGTGGCGGTCGTGCTGAAGCTGAACGACAAGAACATCGGCTTCTTCGGCGCCTGGGACGAGCCGGCCCTCCACGGTCACGGCAAACCGCTGGTCGGCCCCTACGGCACGGTGTTCCTGCTCGCGTTCCTCTTCATCAAGCTCTTCGAGTACAACGGCGGCATGCTCAACCAGGCCCAGCGCTACATGGCCACCGGCAGCGCCCACGAGGCCGAGCGCTCGGCCCGGCTGTCGGCGGTGCTGTGGCTGGTCTGGCCGGTGGTGCTGTTCTTCCCGATGTGGATGTCCCCGCTGCTGGTGCACGCGCAGAAGCCGGACGGCTCCGACTCCTACGCCCTGATGACCGAACAACTCCTGCCGCACGGCCTGTTGGGGCTCGTCATCGTCGGGTTCTTCTCCCACACCATGGCGATGTGCTCCTCCGACGCCAACGCGATCGCCGCCGTGTTCACCCGGGACGTGGCGCCGGTGCTGTCGGCCAGGGCGCGGGGCTGGAACGAGCGTTCGGGACTGATCGCGGCCCGTGTCACGACGGTCGTCTTCCTCGGCCTGTCCATGGCCGTCGCGACCCAGGTCAACTCCCCCACCCTCAAGGACATCATCACCGTCGTCATCAAGTGGGTGGCCGGTCTGATGGGCCCGATCGCGATCCCGATGATGCTCGGCCTGCTCCGCCCGTTCCGCCGCTCCGGTCCGACGGCGGCACTCACCAGCTGGGCGGCGGGCCTGCTGGCCTTCTGGCTGGTCAACTACCCCATCAACTGGAGCGTCGAGGGCGGCGTCCCGCTCCAGTACCAGGTCTCGATCCCGCTCGCGGTCTCCCTGGTCCTGTACATCCTCATCGGCTACCTCAAGCCGGAGGACACCCCGGCCCGCCTGGCCGTCATCGAGAAGGTCAACACGGACGGGGACGCGGTGGCGGCCGTGCCGGTGCCGGCCACGGCGGGCGACGACGTGGTGGGAGCGCCGTAGGGTCCGCTGCCGGAAGCCGCGCCTACGCCCGCGGGTACCGGGCCAGCCACCCCGGTGACGAGCCGGCCGGGCCGTGCAGTGCGGGGCCCTGGGTCATCTCCATCGCGAAGTCGTCGGCCAGTTCCAGGATCGTGGGGCGGCCCTCCAGTTCGGCCAGCCAGGCCGGCGGGAGGGCCGTTTCGCCGTGCAGGGCCCCGAGGAGGCCCCCGGTCAGGGCACCCGCCGCGGCGGAGGGGCCGCCCTGGTTCACCGCCAGGCACAGCCCGTGCCGTACGTCCTCCCCCACCAGCGCGCAGTACACGGAGGCGGCCAGCAGCCCGTCCGCCGTACCGTCGCCGGCCAGCTCCTCCACCCGGGCCGGGGTCGGCATCCCCTGCCGTACCGCGCCGAGGGCGTGCTGGAGGGCGTCGGAGACCGGCTGGTGGCCGGGGCGGACGGCGAGCAGCGCGAGGGCCCGCTGCACGGCACCGTCCAGGCTGTCGCCGCGGGCCAGCGCGTGCACGATCACGGCGTACGCGCCCGCCGACAGGTAGGCGATGGGGTGGCCGTGGGTCTGGGCCGCGCACTCCACGGCCAGTTGGACGACGAGTTGGGGTTCCCAGCCGACGAGGAGGCCGAAGGGTGCCGAGCGGGCGACCGCCTCCGGCCCCAGCTCCCCCGGGTTCTTCGGGGACTCCAGCGTGCCCATGGTGTCGTCGCCGAACCCGATGAGCAGGGCCCGGGTGGGGTCCCGGCGGGCGTACAGCCACTCCTCGCGGGCCAGCCAGCCGTCGTCCTTGCGGCGCTCGTCGGGCCCCCAGTCCCGCTGGGTGGCCGCCCAGCGCAGATAGGCCCGGTGCAGATCGGTCGGCGGGTGCCAGGCGCCGGTGTCGCGGCGCACCTGGGCGCGTATCAGCCCGTCCACGGTGAACAGGGTGAGCTGGGTGTGATGGGTGACCGTGCCGCGCCGCCCGTGCCCGAAGGCCAGGTCCAGCAGGCCCTCACCGCCGTACGCGGCCCGGATCTCCGCCAGGGACAGGGGATCGGCGGGCCCGCCCAGCGCGTCGCCCACCGCGGCCCCGAGCAGCGTGCCCCGCACCCGGCTCCGGAAGTCCTGCTGTTCGGCACGCCCCCAGACGGCACCGGCTGTCGCCCCCACCAGACCTCCCCTGGCACCGTCCGCCTGTACGACGCCCAGCACTGTAATCGACCCAGGACGGTCCGTTGAGTGCCTCCCGGCCGGATTCTGGCGCAATGCGTACGGCGGACCGGGGTGGCCACCGGGAAGAATCCAGCCATGACCACCACCCCCACCCAGCACACCGGCCTCAGGCTTGCCGCCGGTGTGCTCACCGGCATACTCGCCCTCTACATCGCCCTGGTCGCGCTCGGGAACATCACGGACTTCGGGACCAACCAGCAGTTCGTGCGGCATGTGCTGGCGATGGACACGACGTTCAAGGACGACGATCTGATGTGGCGGGCCGTCACCAGCACGGCGCTTCAGGACACCGCGTACGTCCTCGTCATCGTGTGGGAGACGGTGGCGGCCCTGCTGCTCATCCGGGGGACGTACCTGTGGGCGCGGCGGAAGGACGACCTCGCCCGGCGCTGGTCCACCTACGGTCTGCTGATGCTCCTGCTGCTCTTCGGCGCCGGGTTCATCGCGATCGGCGGTGAGTGGTTCGCGATGTGGCAGTCGAAGACGTGGAACGGCCTGGACGCGGCGACCCGCGTGGTCCTGCTCAGCGGTGTCGCGTTGATCGTCAACCTGCTGCCGGGTCCGGTCCGGCGGGCCGACTCCGCATGACGCGGGGCATACCCCGGGCGGGGGCGCGGAGCGGACAGCTGCGGCGGATCGCCGAGCGCCGGGCGCGGGCCGGCCGGACGGCCGGGCAGCGGCCCCGGGCTCCGCTGGGCGCGCGCCGCCCGGGGCACCGCCCGAGGGCTCCGGAGCGGACCGGCGGCGCGGCGGGAGCGGGGACCGGTCCGGCGGCCGGCCCGGAAGGCTGGGGTCAGCGGGCGGGACTCCTCGCCCTGCTGCTCCCCGGGCTGACGGCGGTCGCCACCCTGGTCTTCACCTGGGTGTCCGTCACGCAGGTGTCCGAGGAGCTGACCATCTCGGAGCAGGGACAGATCGCGGACCGGTACGACAAGGCGATCGAGCGGCTGAACGACGGCTCCGCCAACATCCGCAGGGGGGCGATCTTCTCCTTGCAGGGCATCATGGAGGACTCGCCGCGGCAGCAGCCGGCCGTGATCTACGACCTGTCCCAGTACGTCCGCGCCCACGCGGCCAAGAAGGCGACCTCGGCCGAGAAGGCGCCCGACATCCAGGCGGCGCTGTCCGTGCTCGGTCAGCGCGATCCCGCGCACGACGGGGACCGGGCCATCGATCTGCGGGGCGTCCAGCTGGCCGACGTCGATCTCAAGGGCGCCGATCTGAGCGGTGCGCTGCTCGCCGGCGCGGTCTTCTCGCGCGGCAACCTGGAGGGCACGAAGCTGTCCGGCGCGGACCTGCGGGGCACCGCGCTGCGGCGGACGGTCCTGCACGGCGCCGATCTGTCCCGGGCGAATCTGTACAAGACGGACCTGCGGGAGGCCGACCTGACGGAGGCGGACCTGAGGGGCGCGGATCTGACCGGCGCGGAACTCGCCGGGGCCGGACTGGCGGACGTACGGGTCGACGGCGCCACGGAGTGGACCGGTGCGCACCGGCCGGAAGGGGATCTGCCGACGGCGACCGCGGTCCCGGTCCCGCCGGACCGCACCACGTCGACGGCCACTCCCCGGTCCCGCGGGGACGCTACTTGACCACCGCGACCCGGGTGCCCTGGTCGCCGAAGGCCCACAGGGCGGCTCCGTCCTCCTTGTGGAGGCGGATGCCGCCCAGTTTCTGGCCGTTCGCGGGCGGGGGCGAGGAGCCGTCCAGGGCGTTGGAGAAGGCGATGTTCACGCCGGACACCCTGGTGAAGTACATGATGTGCTCGATCTGCACGCCGTCCGAGCCCTTGAGGGACTGGGTGCGCAGGGTGATCGAGTAGCGGCCGGGCTGCGGGCTCACCGTGCCCGGCCACACCGTGAACGTACGGGCCGCCTTGCCGGTCGCGTCGACCAGCCAGACCCGCTTCTCACCGAGCGAGTACACGATCCGGCGGCCCTCGCCGGACTCGTCCGGCAGAGCGGGGACGGACGGCGTCCGCGGCGTCAGCGACGCGTGGGGGCTCGCCGTCGCCGACGCGCTGGGCCTGGTCACGGCGGCCGTGGGATGCGGCGCGTGGTTCGCCTGCACGGCGAGGGCGACGACGGCAGCGGTCGCCCCCGCCGTCAGACCGGTGACCCAGGCCCACGAGGGCAGTCGGGCAGCCACGGGACGCATCTCCTCCGCTACGGGTCCCCCTTCTCGGCACAGGGGTCGGATCATCGTACTCAGTCCGCGGAGGGGGATCGGTCCGGGAGGCCGCTCAGTCCAGGACCGGCAGCAGGTCCGGCAGGTGCCCGTCGGACGCCTCGGCCGCCCGCCGGCGCTCCTCCGGCACCTCACCGTAGAGGGTGGTGCGCGGCTTCGCGGGGCGGCCGGCCGCCTCCGCCACCGCGACCAGGTCGCGGACCGACTTGTACGAGCCGTACGAGGAGCCCGCCATGCGGGAGATCGTCTCCTCCATCAGCGTCCCGCCGAGGTCGTTCGCGCCGGAGCGGAGCATCTCCGCCGCCCCCTCGGTGCCCAGTTTGACCCAGCTTGTCTGGATGTTGGGGATCCAGGGGTGCAGCAGGAGACGGGCCATCGCCGTGACCGCCCGGTTGTCCCGCAGCGTCGGGCCGGGGCGGGCGATGCCGGCCAGGTACACCGGGGCGTTCGTGTGGATGAACGGCAGCGTGACGAACTCGGTGAAGCCGCCCGTCTCGCGCTGGATCCCGGCCAGTGTGCGCAGGTGGCCGAGCCAGTGCCGGGGCTGGTCCACGTGCCCGTACATCATCGTGGACGAGGAGCGGATGCCCAGCTCGTGCGCGGTGCGGATCACCTCGATCCAGGTGGCCGCGGGCAGCTTGCCCTTGGTCAGCACCCAGCGGACCTCGTCGTCCAGGATCTCCGCGGCCGTACCGGGCACGGAGTCCAGGCCCGCCTCCTTGGCCGCCGTGAGCCACTCGCGGATCGACATGCCGGTCCGGGTCGCGCCGTTCACCACCTCCATCGGGGAGAAGGCGTGGACGTGCATCCCGGGGACGCGCTCCTTCACCGCCTTCGCGATGTCGAAGTACGCGGTGCCCGGCAGGTCCGGGTGGATGCCGCCCTGCATGCACACCTCGACCGCGCCCACGTCCCACGCCTGCTGGGCGCGGTCGGCGACCTGCTCCAGCGAGAGCGTGTACGCGTCCGCGTCCGTGCGGCGCTGCGCGAAGGCGCAGAACCGGCAGCCGGTGTAGCAGACGTTGGTGAAGTTGATGTTCCGGGTGACGATGTAGGTGACGTCGTCACCGACCGCCGACCTGCGGACGTCGTCGGCCACCCGGCACAGCGCGTCCAGCGCCGGACCGTCCGCGTGCAGCAGGGCGAGGGCCTCGGCGTCGGTCAGCCGGGTGGGGTCGTCGGCCGCCGTGCGCAGCGCCTCGCGCACGTCGGCGTCGATGCGTTCGGGAGCCATGCCGGGGGCCGCCGCCTCCCGCAGGGCCTCCCAGTCGCCGTACACCTCGTCGAAGTCGGCGCGCCGGTCGCCGGTACGTCCCTCGCTGTCGATGGACGTGTGCAGGTCCGTGCGGCCGGAGGCGGTGAACACCTCCTCGGGCTCCTGCCAGGGCCGGCCCGTGACCGGCGCGTCCGGCAGGGCGAGGCCCGTGACCGGGTCGGCGAGGGCGGACACGTGCGGGCGCAGCCGCGGGTCCAGCCAGGGCTCGCCGCGGCGGACGAACTCCGGGTAGACGCAGAGGCGTTCCCGTAGTTCGAAGCCGGCGGCGCGGGAGCGCTCGGTGAGTTCGTCGATCTGCGGCCAGGGGCGTTCGGGGTTGACGTGGTCGATGGTCAGCGGGGAGACCCCGCCCCAGTCGTCGATGCCGGCGCCGATCAGCCGCTCGTACTCGGCGTCGACCAGGTTCGGCGGGGCCTGGAGGCAGGCCGACGGGCCCATGATGTGCCGGGCGACGGCCACCGTGGCGACCAGGTCGTCCAGTTCGGCGTCCGGCATGCCGCGCATCGCCGTGTCCGGCTTGGCGCGGAAGTTCTGGATGATCAGCTCCTGGATGCCGTGGTAGGCCCGGGAGACCTTCCGGAGCGCGAACAGGGAGTCCGCGCGCTCCTCGTAGGTCTCGCCGATGCCGATGAGCAGGCCGGAGGTGAAGGGGACGGAGGAGCGGCCGGCGTCCTCCAGGACGCGCAGCCGGACGGCCGGTTCCTTGTCCGGGGAGCCGTGGTGCGGGCCGCCCGGCTCGGACCACAGGCGGGTCGCGGTCGTCTCCAGCATCATGCCCATGCTGGGCGCGACGGGCTTCAGCCGCTGGAAGTCGGTCCACGTCAGCACGCCCGGGTTGAGGTGGGGAAGGAGTCCCGTCTCCTCCAGGATGCGGATGGAGATGGCGCGGACATAGGCGATGGTGTCGTCGTAGCCGTGCGCGTCGAGCCACTCGCGCGCCTCCGGCCAGCGGTCCTCCGGCTTGTCGCCGAGGGTGATCAGGGCTTCCTTGCAGCCGAGGGCGGCACCCTTGCGGGCGATGTCCAGCACCTCGTCGGGGGACATGAACATGCCGTGCCCGGCGCGGCGCAGCTTGCCGGGCACGGTGACGAACGTGCAGTAGTGGCACTTGTCCCGGCACAGCCGGGTGAGGGGGATGAAGACGCTCTTCGAGTACGTGATCACGCCGGGCCTGCCCGCCGCCTCCAGGCCCGCGTCCCGCACCCGGGCGGCGGAGGCGGCGAGGTCGGTGAGGTCCTCACCCCGCGCCTGGAGCAGCACCGCCGCCTCGGCGACATCGAGGGCGACGCCGTCCCGGGCGCGTTTGAGGGCGCGACGCATGGAGTTCTCGGTGGGGCCGGTTCCGGAGGTCGCGGAAGTCGTCATTCCTTGAGCATACGTTCGCGTTTGATCACTGTTGCGGGGCACTGTCCGGGAGGAGGGGGCCGTAGGCGTCGAGCGCCCGCAGCACCTCCGCCTCCCTGGCCGGCGGCAACTGCACCACGACCTCCTCGATGCCCAGTTCGGCGTAGTGGGCGAGCTTGCCGGGGGTGGGCTGGACGGCGTACGGCACGACCTGGAGGGCGGCCGGGTCCCGGCCCGCGTCCGCCCACACCGAGCGCAGCACGGGCAGCGACTCGGAAAGTCCGCGCCCGCCGATCGGCAGCCAGCCGTCGGCGTACTCGGCGATGTGCGCGAACAGCTTGGGTCCGGCGGCCCCGCCGACGAGCGTGCGCGGGCCGACGACCGGGCCGCGCGGCTTCTGGGCGGGCTTGGGGTGGGCGAAGCTGGCCCGTACGGCGCCGAACTCCCCCTCGTACGCGGTCGGCTCCTCGCTCCACAGCGCGCGCATCAGCGCCATCCGTTCCCGGACCAGCTCCCGGCGGGTCCGCCAGGTCACGCCGTGGTCGGCGGCCTCCTCCACGTTCCAGCCGTAGCCGAGGCCGAGGGTGAAACGGCCGCCGGACAGGTGGTCGAGGGAGGCGATCTGCTTGGCGAGGTCGATGGGGTCGTGCTGGGCGACGAGGGTGATGCCGGTACCGAGCGCCAGCCGCTGGGTCACGGCCGCCGCCTGGGCCAGGGCCACGAAGGGGTCGAGGGTGCGGCCGTACTCGCGCGGGAGGTCGCCGCCGGCGGGGTAGGGGGTGGTGCGGTCGACCGGGATGTGGGTGTGCTCCGGGAGGTAGAGGCCGGAGAACCCGCGTTGTTCCAGTTCGCGGGCGAGGTGGGTGGGGGTGACGGTCTCGTCGGTGAGGAAGATCGTGACGGAGATGCGCATGGGGCATCGTACCGACCGGTTGGTCGCTCGTCAGGGGTGCGCGCGGGTCCGTCGCGGCTTGTCGCGCCCACGCGGCAACGTCGCATATCGATACTGTCCCGCGCCCTTCGGGGCGCCTACCGTGGGCCTTGTGACCACCTTGCGCGGCACTCTCCCCCCGGGCTCCCCCGACTACGTCTACCTCCCGTTCGAAGTACCGCCGGGAACCGCGGAGTTGCGGGTCTCCTACACCTACGACAAACCCCCCGTCCCGCCCGGCACCCCCGGCAACGCCCTCGACATCGGGCTGTTCGACACGCGCGGTACCGAGCTGGGCGGGCGGGGGTTCCGGGGGTGGTCGGGCGGGGCACGCGGCGAGTTCTTCGTGCGCGCGGACGCGGCGACGCCCGGGTATCTCCCGGGGCCGCTGACGCCCGGCACGTGGTCCATCGCGCTCGGGCCGTACACCGTGGCGCCGCAGGGGCTGTCGTACGAGGTGACCGTCACGCTGACGGAGGGGGCGGCCGGGGAGACGCCCGAGCCGGTGTACCCGCCGGACCGGGCCCGGGGGCGGGGGCGGGACTGGTACCGGGGCGACTGCCATCTGCACTCCTGGCACTCCGACGGGCGCCGCACCCCGGCCGAGATCGCGGACCTGGCCCGCGCGGCCGGGCTCGACTTCCTCAACAGCTCCGACCACAACACGCACGCCTCGCACGCCCACTGGGCCGACGCGGCCGGCGACGACCTGCTGGTGCTGCTCGGCGAGGAGGTCACCACCAGGAACGGGCACGTCCTGGCGCTCGGCACCGAGCCGGGCACCTTCGTCGACTGGCGCTACCGGGCCAGGGACGGCCGCTGGGCGCACTTCGCGCGGGAGATCCGGCGGGCCGGCGGTCTGGTCGTCCCGGCCCATCCGCACGCCGACTGCGTGGGCTGCGGCTGGAAGTTCGGGTTCGCGCGGGCGGACGTCGTGGAGGTGTGGAACGGGCTCTGGACACCTGACGAGGAAGTGGCGCTGGCGGCCTGGGACGCGGGGCTGGTGGCGTCGGCGCGGGGCGAGCGGGCGTGGCTGCCGGCGATGGGCAACAGCGACGCCCATCGCGCCCCGGACGTCGTCGGGCTGCCCCAGACGGTCGTCCTCGCCGACGGCCTGACCCGGGAGGCGATCCAGGAGGGGCTGCGGGCCGGGCGGTCGTACGTGGCCGAGTCACGGCAGGTCTCGCTGGCGTTCTCCGTGACGGCCGAAGAGGGTGGACGGGCCGGGATCGGGGAGCGGTTGGCGGCCGGGCGGGACACCCCGGTGACCGTCCGGCTGGAGGTGTCCGGGGCGCCGCGCTGCTCGGTGCGGTTCGTCACCGACCAGGGCGTGCTGTACACCGGCGAACCGCTGCCGGTGTCCGGCGCGGGCACCGTGGAGTGGCGCACGACCCCGGACCGCGCGGCCTATGTGCGGGCCGAACTACGGCACGAGACGGCGCTCGGCCCGGTGCCGGGGGCGATGGCCGCGTTCACCAACCCGGTCTTCCTCGGACCGGCGGAAGTCGGGGGGCCCGGGACGGCTCGGTGAGGCGGGTCCGGGGCGTGGCCCCGTTGCGCTCCGGCGTGGCGTGGTGGAGGCTGGCGTCCTCGTGCCGGGAGAGAACAGGGGAGCCGGAGTCATGTCAGGCCGCGCAGACCGCAAGCACCGCGTCGTGACCCGCTTCCAGCGGTACGTCGCCAACCCGCTCATCCGGCGCCTGCCGTTCCAGAACCTGCTGGAGACCACCGGCCGGACCTCCGGGCTGCCCCGGCGGACCCCGATCGGCGGGCGCCGGGTCGGCGGCTCCTACTGGCTGGTCTCCGAGTTCGGCCTGAAGTCGCAGTACGTGCGCAACATCCAGGCCGACCCCACGGTCCGGGTCCGCATCGCCGGCCGCTGGCACCACGGCACCGCCCACCTGCTCCCCGACGACGACCCCGCGGCCCGGCTGCGCACCCTGCCCCGCCTCAACAGCGCGGCGGTACGCGCGCTCGGCACGGACCTGCTGACCGTACGGGTGGACCTGACCGACTGAGCCCCGTCGCCCGCCGGTCCCTCACCCCGGCCACACCAGGGACTGCACCTCGCTGTACGCGTGCAGGGCGTGGACGCCGACGTCCCGGCCGACGCCGCTCTTCTTGAAGCCGCCGAACGGGGCCTCCATGTTGCGCCCGACGGTGTTGATGCCGACACCGCCGGCCCGCAGTTGTCGCGCCAGCCGGAAGGCGCGGGCGACGTCGCCGGACCAGACGTAGTCGATGAGGCCGTAGTCGGAGTCGTTGGCGAGGGCCACGCCTTCCTCCTCCTCGTCGAACGGGATCACCACCACCACGGGCCCGAAGATCTCCTCCCGCGCCACCCGCATGTCGTTCGCGCAGTCGGCGAGGAGGGTGGGCGCGACGAAGAACCCCCGCTCCAGGGGCGGGCGTTCGCCGCCCGACACGACCACGGCGCCCTCCTCGCGCCCCAGTTCGACGTACGACTCCACGCGCGCCCGGTGCTCGGCGGAGATCAGCGGGCCCACGACCGTGTCCGCAGCCGCCGGGTCCCCCACCTTCAGGCGGCCCGCGTACGCGGCCAGCTGCTCCACCAGGCGGTCGTACACCCCGCGCTGGGCCAGTACCCGGGTCGGGGCCGTGCAGATCTGGCCGCTGTAGAAGGAGAAGGTGGTGCCGATGCCGGCGACGGCCGAGGCGAGGTCGGCGTCGTCGAGGACGAGCGCGGCCCCCTTCCCGCCCAGCTCCATCAGCTGCCGCTTCATGTCCCGCCCGCACACCTCGCCGATGCGCCGCCCGACGGCCGTGGACCCGGTGAAGCTGACCATGTCGACGTCACCGGAGGCCACCACGGCCTCCCCCACGGACACGTCCCGCCCGGAGACGACGTTCACCACGCCCGGCGGCACCCCGGCCGCCTCCAGCGCCTCGGCCATCCGGTACACGGAGAGGGGGTCCTGCGGGGCGGGCTTGACCACGACCGTGTTGCCCATCGCCAGCGCCGGGGCGATCTTCCCGGCCGGGTTGGCCCACGGGTTGTTGTACGAGGTGACGCAGGTGACGACCCCGACGGGCTGCCGTACCGCCAGCGCCCCCATCACCCCGGCCCTCCCCATCGGCCCGGCCTCGTTGATCTGCGGGGCGACGGCCCACTCGGCGGGCTCCACGCGCGCGTACCGGCGGAAGCGGGCCGCGGCCACCCCGACCTGCATCGCGCGAGCCGTCCCGGTGGTCGCGCCGGTCTCGGCACGGGCCAGGTCGGCATACGGCACCAGCCGCTCCCGGATGATCTCCGCGGCCCGCCCGAGCAGCGCGGCCCGCTCCTCCGGCCGGGTCCGCGACCACGCCCCGAACGCCTCCCGGGCCGCCGCGCAGGCCGCCCGCGCCTGCGCGGTCGAGGCCTCCGGAGCCCAGCCGACGGTCTCCTCGGTGGCCGGGTCGGTCACCGGGTAGTGCCCGGCGTCCGGCGCCACCCACCGGCCGCCGACGAACAGCGGCTGCCCCTCGCCCCCCGCGTGCGCACCACCGGCACCCCCCGCGTGCGCACCGCCCGCGTCCGCCGCGTGCCCGCCGGCCGCGCTCACCGCGTGCTCACCGTCCGCGTGTCCCGCCCGGACCGCAGCACCCGGCCCGGTACGGCCCCGGTCACCACGTCGTCCCGGATCGCCTCCACGCCGTTGACCCACACGGCCCGCACCCCGATCGCCCGGGAGTCCAGGCGGGGGCTGTCGCCCGGCAGGTCGTGCACCAGCCGGGCCTGGCCGGCGTCGATCCGCTCCGGGTCGAAGAGGACGAGGTCCGCGTGCCAGCCCTCCCGCACCCGTCCCCGCTCCCGCAGCCCGAAGAGCCGCGCCGGGTCGTCCGTCAGCATCCGCACCGCCCGCTCCAGACCGACCAGCCGCCGCCCGCGCAGACAGTCCCCGAGGAAGCGGGTGGTGTACGGCGCCCCGCACATCCGGTCCAGGTGGGCGCCCGCATCCGAGCCGCCGAGCAGGACGTCCTCGTGCTGCCAGGTCTCGGCGCGCAGCGCCCAGGACGCCGGGTCGTTGTCGGTCGGCATGGGCCACAGGACCGTACGCAGCTCGTCGTGGGCGCAGATCTCCACCAGGCAGGCGAAGGGGTCCTGTCCGCGCTCGGCGGCGATGTCGCGCACCACCCGTCCGGTGAGCCCCCGGTTGGCCTCACTGTAGGTGTCGCCGATGACGTACCGCCCGAAGTCCGTGAGCCGCCGGAAGACGCCGGCCTCCTTCGACCCGGCCCGCCGCAGCATCCCGGCGCGGACGTCCGGGTCCCGCAGCCGGGCGATGCGCTCGGGCACCGGGAGCCCCAGGACCGGGCCCCACCCCGGTATCAGGTTGAGGGCGCAGAACGTGCCGAGGGACATGTTCATCGGGGTGAGGATCGGCATGGTGAGCGCCACGACCCGCCCGCCGGCCTTCCGGGCCCGCTCGCTCGCGCCCAGCTGCCGGGGCACCCGCTCCGGGACGGCCGCGTCGATGGTGAGCACGTTCCAGTTCAGGGGGCGCCCGGCGACCGCGCTCAGCTCGGCCAGCAGTTCGATCTCGGCGTCGCTGAACTGGTCCAGGCACCCGGCGACGATCGCCTCGATCTGCGTCCCCTCGTGCTCCCCGACGGCCCGCGCCAGCGCCAGCAGCTCCGCCGGCCGCGCGTGCCGGGAGGCCACGGGCTGCCCGTCGCCGTCGGAGTGCGTGCCGGACTGCGTGGTCGACAGCCCCCAGGCCCCGGCGTCCATGGCCTCGTGCAGCAGCCGGAGCATCGCACCGAGCCGCTCCTCGTCCGGCTGCCCGCCGACGGCCTGTGGCCCCATCACGTACCGCCGCAGCGCGCAGTGCCCCACCATGAACCCGGCGTTCACCGCGATCCGCCCCTCCAGGGCGTCCAGGTACTCCCCGAACCCGTGCCAGCTCCAGGGCGCGCCCTGCTCCAGCGCCACCAGGGACATCCCCTCGACCCTGGACATCATGCGGCGCGTGTAGTCGGCGTCCCCGGGGCGGGCGGGGTTCAGCGGCGCGAGGGTGAACCCGCAGTTCCCGGCGGCCACGGTGGTGACCCCGTGGTTGAGCGAGGGCGTGGCGTACGGGTCCCAGAAGAGCTGGGCGTCGTAGTGGGTGTGGGGGTCGACGAAGCCGGGGGCGAGGACGAGTCCGGCGGCGTCCTCCGTGGTGCGGGCTTCCTCGGTGACCTTGCCGATGACGGCGATCCGTCCGTCGCGGATGCCGACGTCGGCGGTGTAGCCGGGTGCGCCGGTGCCGTCGACGACGGTGGCGCCCTTGACGAGGTGGTCCAGCATGCCGGGAACCCCCTTACACGGCCTGCCGGAACCTGGTGGTCCGGTGCACCGGATCGGTGTCGATCTTCGGAATGACGTGCTCGCCGATGAGCCGGATCGTCCGCAGCGTCTCCTCCTTCGGCACGCCCACCGGCAACCCGAAGCTCAACTGGTCGGCGCCCGCCTGCTCCCACCGCTTGCACTGCCGCAGCACCTCGTCCGGATCGCCGCAGATCAGCAGCTCCTCCTCGATCAGCAGCTCCACGAACTCCGGTGTGTACTCGGGCAGCGTCTCCGGCCACACCGGGAACCCCTCCGGCCGGGGGAACGTGTCGTGGTACCGGAAGACCAGCGAGGGCAGGTAGTGCAGTCCGCCGGCCACCGCGGTCTCGATCGCCTCGGCGTGCGTGGGCGCGCAGATCGCGGTGGTCGTCACCATCACGTTGTCGTTGACGAAGTCCCCCACCGGCTCCGCGTCCACGATCGCCGTCTTGTACTGCTCCAGCACCCATTCCATGTCGGAGACCTTCTGGATGCTGAAGCCGAGCACCCCGAGCCCCTTCCTCGCGGCCATGGCGTACGACGGCGGGGACCCGGCCGCGTACCACATCGCCGGGTGGGACGTCCCGTACGGCTTCGGCAGGACCTTCCGCGGCGGGAGCTGCCAGTGCTTGCCCTGGAAGCCCGGGTACTCGTCCTGGAGCCACATCTTCGGGAACTCGGCGATCGTCTCCTCCCAGATCTCCTTCGTGTGGTTCATGTCGGTCACGCCCGGCATGAACCCGAGGATCTCGTGGGACCCGGCCCCGCGCCCGCTGCCGAACTCGAAGCGGCCCTCACTGAGGTGGTCCAGCATGGCGACCTTCTCGGCGACCTTCACCGGGTGGTTGACCGGGGCCAGCGGGTTGAAGATCCCGGAGCCCAGGTGGATCCGCTCGGTCGCGTGCGCGAGGTAGCCGAGGAAGACGTCGTTGGCGGACAGGTGGGAGTACTCCTCCAGGAAGTGGTGCTCGGAGGCCCAGGCGTACTTGAAGCCGGACTTGTCCGCCTGGATGACGTACTCGGTCTCCTCCATCAGCGCCTTGTGCTCGGCCAGCGGGTCGGTCTCGGCGCGCTTGCCCACGTATCCCTGTACAAAGAGCCCGAATTCCACGGCGGTTCACCGTCCCAAGTTGTCTGACACACCGTCAGATACCGTTCGTCGGCCGACTGTCGCACCGGCCGCTTCCACCGTCAAGAGCTGACGGACAGTCAGGTGGGGCTTCAGATGACGCTGACGCCCGCCAGCCAGCCGCCGTCGATCACGAACGGCTGCCCGGTGATGTACGAGGAGTCGTCCGAGGTGAGGAAGAGGGCGAGCCGGGCCACCTCCTCCGGCCGGCCGATCCGGCCCAGCGGCACGAGCCCCCGGTACAGCTCGTCCAGGGCCCGGCCCATCGCCTCCGGGTCGGCGTCCGGATCCAGCCGGGCCGGGTTCGACATCGCGGTGTCGACGGCACCCGGACAGATGGCGTTGACCCGGATCCGCCGGCCCGCCAGCTCCAGCGCGGCCACCCGGGTCAGCCCCAGCACGGCGTGCTTGGTGGCGGCGTACGTCCCCACGGCCGCCATGCCGGTCAGAGCGGTGTAGGAGGCGGTGTTGACGATCGTGCCCCCGTCCGCCAGCTCCGGCGCCACGGCCTTGATCCCCAGGAAGCAGCCGACCTGGTTGACCCGCACGACCTGCATGAACTCGTCCAGCGGGGTGTCCACGAGGGCGTTGAAGCGCAGGATGCCCGCGTTGTTGACCAGGCCGTCGATGCGGCCGTACGCCCCTTTGACGGCGGCCACGGCCTCCCGCCAGCCGTCCTCCGTACCGACGTCGAGATGGACGTACAGCGCCCCGATCTCCTTGGCGAGGGCCTCCCCCTGCTCGTCCAGCACATCGGCGACGGCCACCCGCGCGCCCTCCGCCCGGAACAGCCGCGCCTCCTGCTCGCCCTGCCCGCGCGCCGCCCCGGTGACGATCACGACGCGTCCGTCCAGCTTGCCCATGCCGTACTCCTCAGAGGTCGGGAGCCACTTCGGCTCCGAAGGCCGCCACCTGGTCGGTGAGCTCGGCGCGGCTGCGGCTGCGGAACCGCACCTGGATCTGGTCCACGCCCATCGCGCGGTAGGCGCGCAGGGACTCGGCGAGCGCCCGCGGGGGGCCGCTGACCGTGCGCCGCCCGACCTCCCAGGCGGGCGTGCCCACGTACAGCGGCTCGGTGAGGGCGCCGACGGTGTAGGGCCCGTCGAGGCCGGCGTCCTCCCGCAGGCGCCGGATCCGGCCGATCTGCGCCGGCAGCCGTTCCCGCGGATCGCCCTGCGGCAGCCAGCCGTCGCCCTTCAGCGCGGCCCGGCGGACGGCGGCGGGCGAGGAACCGCCGACCCACAGGGGGACGTGCGGCTGCGCGGGGCGGGGGCGCTGGCCCAGGCCGGCGAAGTCGTAGTGCTTCCCGTGGTGCTCGGGGAACTCGTCGGGCCCGAGGGCGGCCCGCAGGGCGTCGATGCTCTCGTCGAGCACGGCCCCCCGCCGCTCGAAGTCGGCTCCGAGCACCTCGAACTCCTCCCGCACGTGCCCGGCCCCCACACCGAGGACCAGCCGCCCGCCGGAGAGGTGGTCGAGGGTGGCGTACTGCTTGGCGGTCAGCAGCGGGTGCCGGAGCCCGACGACGGCCACATGGCTGAGCAGCCGTACCCGCTCGGTGACGGCGGCGAGGTGGGCGAGGGTGGCCACGGGGTCGTACCAGACCGTGCTCATGGCCGGGGCGAGGCGGCGCGGTACGGCGACGTGGTCGCAGCAGGCGACGTACGCGAACCCGGCCGCCTCCGCCGCCCGCGCCACCGCGACCAGGTCCCGCGGCCCGGCCCCGGTCTCCCACTCCTCCGTGTACAGGGTGCTCTGCGACTGGACGGGGAGCTGGATGCCGTACGCCAGGGCGCTCACCCCCGCCACAGCCCTTCCGGGGTCAGCCCCAGCAGCTCGATGGCGTTCCCCCGGACGATCCGCTCGACCACATCCGCCGGCAGGTGCCCCATCTGCGCCTCGCCGACCTCGCGGGACGTGGGCCAGGTGGAGTCGGAGTGCGGGTAGTCGGTCTCGTACAGGACGTTCCCGACACCGATGGCGTCGAGGTTCCTCAGCCCGAAGGCGTCGTCGAAGAAGCAGCCGTGGACGTGCTCGGCGAACAGCTCGGACGGCGGCCGGGTGACCTTGCCGGCCACCCCGCCCCACCCCCGGTTCTCCTCCCACACCACATCGGCGCGCTCCAGGATGTACGGGATCCAGCCGATCTGCCCCTCGGCGTACATGACCTTGAGGTGCGGGAAGCGCTCGAACTTGCCGCTCAACAGCCAGTCGACCATCGAGAAGCAGCAGTTGGCGAAGGTGATGGTGGAGCCGACGGCGGGCGGGGCGTCGGCGGAGGTCGAGGGCATCCGGCTCGACGACCCGATGTGCATGGCGATGACGGTGCCGGTCTCGTCGCAGGCCGCGAGGAACGGGTCCCAGTCGTCGGTGTGCACGGACGGCAGGCCCAGGTGCGGGGGTATCTCGGAGAAGGCGACGGCCCGGACCCCGCGTTCGGCGTTCCGCCGCACCTCCCGCGCGGCCAGTGCGGCGTCCCACAGAGGGATGAGCGTGAGCGGTATCAGCCGCCCGTGCGCCTCGGGCCCGCACCACTCCTCCACCATCCAGTCGTTGTAGGCCCGGACGCAGAGCAGGGCGAGGTCCTTGTCGGCGGCCTCGGTGAAGGTCTGCCCGCAGAAGCGGGGGAAGGTGGGGAAGCAGACCGCCGACTGGACGTGGTTGACCTCCAT
This sequence comes from Streptomyces olivaceoviridis, assembly GCF_014650115.1. Classification (GTDB taxonomy): domain Bacteria; phylum Actinomycetota; class Actinomycetes; order Streptomycetales; family Streptomycetaceae; genus Streptomyces; species Streptomyces olivaceoviridis. The sequence goes on from NZ_BMUI01000003.1 coordinate 296,063, forward strand.
GTCGGCGAGGCGGGCGGACACGTCGTACGACCCGGGCCGCATCTGCTCGTATGTGATCACTTCCAGCCGGACCTCGTCCCGGGCGTACCCCACGGCGGTGTCGAGGCGGGTCAGCGGCCGGCGCAGGTCCTCGTACACCCACCAGTCGCCGACGGGGCCTTCGTCGCTGCCCGAAGTGCCCATGACCGGCTTGAAACGGCCGCCCAGGAAGGTCATCTCCTTCAGCGGCGCGCGCACGATCCGGGGCCCGGTGTCCCGGTACTTCCTCGGCAGCCGGTCCTGCCACACCCCGGGCGGTTCAACGGTGTGGTCGTCGACGGAGATGATCAGCGGGAACTGTGTGGTCTCCATGTCCTGCACGGTAGCGCTGATCTGACGAACCGTCAGCTATCGGTGCCCGACAGCCCGCATGCGGAGAGGTTGTGAGGGCTCTGTGCACCCAGGTGCGGCCTGCTGTGATCGGCGTCTCCCACGGCTGACGCAACCGCCCGGAACAAGGCAAACTGACGGGGTTGTTCGTGATGCCGAGGGGGACGAACGCATGGACGGTGGGCCGCGAGTACCCGAGCAGCGGCGTGCCGGCTCCGCGCCCGTCGCGGAGCCCGGCCCGCTGCGCTTCGGCGTGCTCGGTCCGGTGCGGGCCTGGCACGGCGAGGAGGCGCTCAGCACGGGCTCCCCCCAGCAGCGCGCCCTGCTGGCCGCCCTGCTGCTGCGCGAGGGCCGTACGGCCACGGCGGCGGAGCTCATCGACGCGCTGTGGGGGCCCGAGCCGCCGTCCCAGGCACTGGCGGCGGTCCGCACGTACGCCTCCCGGCTGCGCAAGGTGCTCAGCCACGGCGTCCTGATCAGCGAGTCCGGCGGGTACGCGATCCGGGGCCTGCGCGAAGGCGCCCTGGACCTGGCGGTCGCGCAGGACCTGGCGGCGGAGGCGGAGAAGGCGCGGGGCACCGGGGAGCTCGGCCGGGCCCGGGCGCTGCTGAACCAGGCCCTCGACCTGTGGGACGGCGAGCCCCTGGCCGGCGTCCCCGGCCCGTACGCCGAGGCCCAGCGGGCCCGCCTGGAGGAGTGGCGGCTCGGCCTGCTGGAGACCCGCCTGGACCTGGACCTGGAACAGGGCTGCCACGCGGAGGCGGTCTCGGAACTGACGGCCCTCACGGCGGCGCACCCGCTCCGGGAGCGCCTGCGCGAACTGCTGATGCTGGCGCTGTACAGGAGCGGACGCCAGGCGGAGGCCCTCGCGGTCTACGCCGACACCCGCCGCCTGCTGTCGGAGGAGCTGGGGGTCGACCCCCGCCCGGGACTCAGCGAACTCCAGCAGCGCATCCTCCAGGCGGACCCGGCCCTGGCGGAACCGTCCGCCCCCGTGACGGAGCCGACGGCGACCCCGGTCCGCCCGGCCCAGCTCCCCGCCTCCGTCCCCGACTTCACCGGCCGTTCCTCCTTCGTGACGGACCTGACCGAGGTGCTGTCCTCGGCGTCCGAGGCGGGGGGCCGGGTGATGGCGGTCTCGGCCCTGGCCGGCATCGGCGGCGTGGGCAAGACGACGCTGGCGGTCCACGTGGCCCACCGGGCCCGCCCGGTCTTCCCCGACGGCCAGCTGTACGTGGACCTCCAGGGCGCGGGCCCCCGCCCGGCCGAACCGGAAACGGTCCTGGGCTCCTTCCTGCGGGCGCTGGGCACGCCCGACACCGCGATCCCCGACTCCCTGGAGGAACGCTCGGCGCTCTACCGCTCCGTCCTGGACGGCCGCCGGGTCCTGGTCCTGCTGGACAACGCGAAGGACGCGGCCCAGGTACGGCCCCTGCTCCCCGGCACCGAGGGCTGCGCGGCCCTGGTCACCTCCCGCGTCCGCATGCTCGACCTCGCCGGCGCCCACCTGGTCGACCTGGACGTCATGTCCCCCGACGAGGCGCTGGCCCTCTTCACGAGGATCGTGGGCGAGGAACGGGTGGCGGCGGAGCGCGAGGCCGCGCTGGACGTGGTGGCGGCCTGCGGCTTCCTCCCGCTGGCGATCCGCATCGCGGCGTCCCGCCTCGCGGCCCGCCGCACCTGGACGGTCTCCGTCCTGGCGGCCAAGCTGGCGGACGAACGGCGCCGCCTGGACGAGTTGCAGGCCGGCGACCTGGCGGTGAAGGCCACCTTCGAACTGGGCTACGGTCAACTGGAGCCGCCCCAGGCCCGGGCCTTCCGCCTGCTGGGCCTGGCCGACGGCCCGGACATCTCCCTCGCCGCCGCGGCAGCGGTCCTGGACCTCCCCCCGGAGGACACGGAGGACCTCCTGGAGTCCCTGGTGGACACGTCACTCCTGGAGTCGGCGGCCCCGGGCCGCTACCGCTTCCACGACCTGGTCCGACTGTACGCACGGGCATGCGCGGAAAGGGACGAGTGGCCGCCCAGCGAGCGGGAGGCGGCTATGTCTCGGGTGCTGGATTTCTATCTGGCGACGGCGGCGCGGGTTTATGCGATGGAGCGACCGGGGGACCGGTTGGTGGAGCACCTGGAGCCGACCGAGTACCCGGGGTTGATTTTTGACAACCGCCAAGAGGCACTGGATTGGCTGTACTGCGAGGCCAATTGCGTGCTGGCATCGGCTCGTCAGGCCCTGGGGGACCTCAGAATCCGCCGGGGCGTGGACCTTCTATGGGCAGCCAAAGATCTAGGGGAGTCAGGGGCCAACTCCAAGCAGTACGAGTCTGTCGCGCTCACCGCCAGAGATGCCGCCCAGGCGTCGGGCGACGCGCACGCTGAAGGCCGCGCCCGTACGGTGCTGACGAACGTCCACCTGGTGGCGGGCCGCTACAGCGAGGCCGACGAGGAAGCCCGACTGGCGGGCTTGCTCGCGGACACAGCCGAAGATCCCACGCCGGTCTTCTGGACGAGCAACGACCGGGGAATCATCGGCCTCAACCAGGGCCGTTACGCGGACGCTGAGCAACATCTCATGCGCGCCATCGAAGCGTCGCGTCAGGATGGCAACCTCGCAGGTGAAGCAAGCGCTCTGTGCAACTTGTCGCGCATCCACCTGGCCATGGGACGCACCGGCCATGCGATAACACTCGCCCAGCAGGGAATCGATCTGTACGACCGCCTGGGAGCCACCGTCCGTCTGGCAAACGCCCGGTACGCCTTGGGGATCGCGCTGACCGAGGCCGGACGTCCGTCCGAGGCCCTCGCGCAGCTCACGGACGCCCTGAACACGTTCCAGACGAACCGGCAGCGTCTGTGGGAGGGGACGACTCACTTCCGTATCGCGCAGGCTCACCTCGTGGGGCGGCAAGACACGTTGGCCGCCAAACACGCGGAGCAGGCACTGGCCATTGGATGCATCGGCGGTGACCGGGTGCGCGCCGGCGTCCTCACAGCCTTGGGCCGATCGTTGTCTGGTTTGGGCCAGGTCGACCGCGCACGGGTCTGTTGGCTTGAGGCGCTGCCTCTCTATGAGCAATCCGGAGCCCCGGAGGCCGACGCCGTCCGGGCGCTGCTGTCACCTGTCTCCACAGCCTGACGGGCGACAGTGGCGTTCATCGATTGTTTATGCCTCGCTGGCATGCTCAACCCATCGACCCGTCGCGTCGGGGGGCAGGCGGGCCGCTGAGGGACTCAACAGATATGCGAGAGTCCTGTCAGGTCCCTGCTCGGGAGCACTCGGGGGAGTTACCGGGCAGGGGCCGCTCAGATCCAACTCACCTTCAGGGGAGCCGTGCACATGGCCGAGGCCAAGAAGAAGTCCGAGGACATCATCACGCTGGACAACCACTCGCCGGTCCCGCCGATCGACGACGCGATCACCACCATGGACAACCACTCGCCCGTCCCGCCGATCGACGACGCGATCACCACCATGGACAACCACTCGCCCGTCCCGCCCGCCCTGGAGCTGGACGGCAAGTAAGTCCTGAGGACTTCCGTCCCGACGGGGATCGGCCGCGGCGGCGCGGAGGGGGAGCCGCCGCGGCCGAGGCGTGTGCAGGGCAAGATCCAACCGATCTGCGGCGGGAACTGTTCGATTCCATCGAACAACTCCCCCCTCAGGAGCTAACGTCGGCCGCCGATGCCGATTCAACAACGGGAGGACGCTATGACGCTCACCAAGAAGATCGTGGCCACCGCCGCCCTGATCCTCGGAGCCACCGCCGCTGCTGCGAGCCCTGCTCTGGCCGACAACTCCATGCCCGTGAGTCCGGACAACGGTCAGGCAACGGTCGTCACCACGCAGGACAACCACATGCCGTGACACGGCAGCACACCTCCGAGGGGCCGGGCGGAAGCTCGGCCCCTTGTCGTGTGCTCCCGCCGAGGTGGCCGGTCACTCTCCCTCCGCCAGCTCACACCACACGGTCTTCTCCACCCCCTGCTCCACACCCCACCGAACGGTCACCGCGTCGATCAGGGCGAGGCCACGACCCACTTCGGCGTCGTCCGTGGCAGGCAGGAGTACGGGGAGGGCTTGCGCCTCCGGGTCGGTGACCTCGACGCGAATGCGACCACCGTCCGTCCGGGCCACCCGTACACGAACACTGACCCCCTCCCCCACATGCCGGATGACGTTGCCGACGAGTTCGGTGACGCAGAGCTGGACGTCGGCACAGGGCGCGTCCAGGTAGCGGCGGACGGTACGGCGCAACCCTTGGAGTGCCTTCGGTACGGCGACGACCTCGACGTCCAGCGGCGGCCGGCTCGGTAGAGGTACCTCACGCCGCAGCGCCCGCCAGCTTGCGCGCCGTCGCCGTGTTGCAGTTGCCGAGCGCGACCAGGCCGGCCGGGGGTTCGTATCTGCCCGCGAAGCTCGGCAGGTCCACCCGGAGGGAAGGCAAGGTGATGCCGTGGGCGGAGAGCGCCTCGCGCAGGTCGTCCACGCAGAGGGTGGTGTCGTAGACGGAGTTGCCGCGCTGGGCGGAGGGGAGTTTCGAGGACGCCACGGTTGCGTACGCCTTCCTGTGCTCTCTGTGATGAAACAGTCACACAGTGATGCCCACGCCGGTACCTTTTGAAGAGGTTTCGGCTGCGCAAGCGCAAGTGGCAAACGGCGGTGAAGAGTCATGCCCCCACGCAAAGACCCGGACGCCTCGGCGAACGTGCCCTCCTTCTACGGCGCCGAGTTGCGCTATCAGCGTGAGCTGGCGGGACTGACCTTGGAGCAACTGGCGGAGGGAAGCTTCCGGGGCGTGCCGTTCCTGAGCCAGATCGAGCGGGGAGAGCGGCGGATGCCGGTGGATCTGGCCCGGCACGTCGACAAGGTGCTGGGGACGGACGGGTTTTTCGAGCGGCGGTGTGAAGATGCCGCCAAGGCGCGGCGGTCGGGGCATCCCCTCTATTTCGAGGATATGCCGGACCTGGAGAAACAGGCGGAGACCCTGGAGGAGTGGGCGCCCAACGTCATTCCTGGGCTTCTGCAGACCGAGCCGTACATGCGGGTGCTCATGCGCCACGTGCAGCCGGTGCCGTCACAAGAGCTGATCGAGAAGCGTGCCCGCGCGCGATTGAAGCGGGCGGAGCTGTGGAGCCGCGCGGACCGCCCTGCCTACTGGGCGATCCTCCACGAGGCGGTCATCCGGAATCCACTGCTCCCCCCGGAGAAGATGGCCGAGCAGTTGGAACACATCCTCGACGTGGTCCAGTCCACGGACAGCGTTTTGCAGGTCGTCCCGCGAACAACCGCCGCGCACCCGCTCATGTACGGCATGGCCAAGATCATGACCTTCCCTGACGCGCCCCCGCTGGTGTGGACGGAGAGCAACTTCGACGGGCAGGTTGTCGACTATCCGGCCCTAGTGAAGAGATATCGGAGCTCTTACGATCTGCTCAGGGCCGTCGCACTTCCGCCTGAGGCGTCCCTGTCCCTGATCGAAGAAGCAGCGAGGAACTACGGACATGAAGCACAGCAAGGGGATTGACCTGAGTTCCGTCACCTGGCGCAAGAGCAGCTACAGCAACGGAGAAGGCGCCGACTGCGTGGAAGTCGCCCACGGAGTGCCCCGCGTCATCCCCGTCCGCGACTCCAAGAAGCCCCAGGACGGCCCCGTACTCCTCTTCCGCCCCCTCGCCTGGAGCTCCTTCCTCGACTCCCTGAAGGGCTGACCACACCGGTTATCCACAGGGCAAGCGGCAGGGCACGGATTCTGCGATCTTGCCCGTGTGGAGCGGATGGACCTGAGGGCGCCGGCGGACAGAGGCGTCCTCCTCACCTCACGTGCCGTAGCGGCCGGCTGGCCCAGGCGTAGCCTGACGCGTGCGCTGCGGGCGGAGGGGTGGACGCAACTCCGACACGGCGCCTGGTCCGAGCCGGGGCGCGGCCCGGACCTGCTCACGCACCTCCGGGCCGTCCAACTCCGCGTACCGCGACTCGTGGTGAGCCACGGTTCGGCGGCCGGCCTCTGGCGGATCGAGCTGCTCGACGGTAGCCGCAGCGCGCCGCTGGACTTCATCGACCCGCACCTCGGCATCCACCGCCTGGGCAGCGGCGTGCGCGTGCACCGGATGCCGCTCGGCAGAGGTGAGGTGGTGGAGAGGCGGGGGTTACGGCTCACCACCCCGACCCGCACGTGCGCCGACCTTCTCCGCCGCGGGCCGCGTGACTCGGCGATCGTCGCCGTGGACTCGGCCCTGACGTACCGCAGGGTCGGCCGAGTCCGACGCGCACCGCTGCTCCGGAAGGAGCAGATCGCAGCCGCGCTGGGGAAGACCTCGCAGGGGTCGCTCCGGGCGCGGGACTGGCTCCGGCTGACCGACCCGCTCGCCGGCTCCCCCGCCGAGACGGTCGTCCGGCTGCGCATGCACGACGCCGACCTGCACCCCGAGAGCCAAGCCGAGCTGCGCACCCCGGACGGCAGTCGCCGCGTCGTCGACTTCCTCTTCCGGGCGGCAGGGCTCGCCGTGGAGATCGAAGGGTACGCCTACCACGGCACCCGTGAAGCCCACCGCAGGGACATCGACCGCTTCAACCAGCTCCTCCGCTGCCCCGAGATCCGGAGCCTCCTCCGCTTCAGTGCCGAGGACGTTTTCCGGCGGCCTGCGTACATGGTCGCGGAGATCAGGGCCACGCTGGCTTCTCTGACCGGCGATTCCACGTGGCCGTTGGGCCGCTCGCTTCTCGGCCAGTGTCGTGCTTCCGCGGCCCGCGTCAAGGGCGCGTTCCGCGTCGCCTTCGGCGATGGGCCTCCGGCCCACCCTTGACCCGGCCCGCTCCAGCACGGGGAAGAAGCGAGCGAGCGGCCCGGAAAGGCGGTGGCCCCGGCCGGTACCGGGCCCTCGGGTTGGCTGGGTCCGCATCGTCGGCAGGGCTGCGCGAACGCGCCTCGCCAGCACGCCGGGAGGGCCAAGCGGCGAACGGTGAGTGGGTGGGGCGCGGCAGCGCCTCGCATGCACGCCGGGGCGGATCGGCGACTGCGGCTCATGCCGGTAATCCGGGGAGTCCCGGGACTCCCCGGGGGCCTCGCCTCGCCCCTCCAGAGGGCGATGGGCGCAATTGGGCCAAGAGGCGGGGTCGGTCTCGTGGCGGGAGGTCGCTGGGGTGGCCCACATCCGCCAATCACTGGTCCCGTGTGACCTGAGAGGCTCATGGGACGCCAGCCCATCCCCTCGCTCCCATCCACCGGCCGCAAGCCGCCGAACCGCCCCGGCGTGCAGGCGAGGCGCCGACGCGTGCCCCCGCGCCGGGTGCGTGCCCGGCTTGCTCAAGGGCCCCGCGCCGGTGAGGGGGCCACTTTCCCCCGGCCGCCCGCTCCCTTCTACCCCGTGCTGGAGTGAGCCGAGTCAAGGGTGGCCCGGAGGGGCATCGCCGAAGGCGACGCGCAGCGCCCTTTACTCGGCTCACGGAAGCACGACACTGGCCAAGAAGCGGGCGGCCGGGTTCAGCCAGCAGCAACCCTTTCGACGCCGGGGCAGATCACCCCCTCCCCCTCAGCTCCCCTTTCAGTACCTTTCCGCTCGCGTTGCGCGGCAGGGTCGGTACGAACTCCACCGACCTCGGCACCTTGTAGTTCGCCATCTCCCGGCGGGACCAGGCGATCAGGTCGTCCGAGGTCAACGGCGACCCCGGGCGGCGTACGACGAACGCCTTCGCCACCTCGCCCAGGCGGGGGTCCGGGACGCCGATGACCGCCGCGTCCGTGACGTCCGGGTGGGTGCACAGGAGTTGCTCTATCTCCGCCGGGTACGCGTTGAAGCCGCCCACGATGAACATGTCCTTCAGTCGGTCCGTGATGCGCAGGTTGCCCGCCTCGTCCAGGACGCCCACGTCGCCCGTGCGCAGCCAGCCGTCCGGGGTGATCGCCTCGGAGGTGGCCTCGGGGTCCTCGTGGTAGCCCCGCATGACGTTGAAGCCCCGGACCAGTACCTCCCCCGGGGTGCCGGGAGGTGCGGCCACCGTCACCTCCGTGCCGGGGATCGGGCGGCCGGAGGTGGAGGCGATCACCGTGGGGGCGTCGTCGCGGCGGCACATCGTGACGATTCCGGTGGCCTCCGAGAGGCCGTAGGCCGTCAGGACCGTGCCGACGCCGAGTTCCTCGCGCAGGCGTTCCACCAGGCGGAGGGGGACCACCGCCGCGCCCGTCACCACCAGGCGCAGGGTCGACAGGTCGTGGGCGTCCCGGGCGGGGTGGTCGAGGAGCTGCTGGTGCAGGGCCGGCGGGCCCGGCAGGACCGAGATCCGTTCCGCCGCGATGTTCGCCAGGGCCGTCTCCACGTTGAACACCGGCTGCGGGATCATCGTCGCCCCGCGCATCAGGCAGGCGAGCACCCCGGCCTTGTAGCCGAAGGTGTGGAAGAAGGGGTTGACGATCAGGTAGCGGTCGGACCGGCGCAGGCCGGCCAGGTCCGCCCACGTCTCGTACGCGCGCAGGGTCTGGGAGTGGGTGATCACCGCGCCCTTCGGGCGGCCCGTCGTACCCGACGTGAAGACGATGTCCGAGGTCGTCGAGCCGGTCAGCTCGCGTTCGCGGGCCCGCACGTCCGGCCCCGGCACGCCCTCGCCCGCCGCGAGGAAGTTCTTCCACGTCTCGAAGTCGGGCGGCGCGTCGTCCGAGAGGACCACCACCCGGTCCAGGGCCGGCAGGGCGGGGAGCGGGCGCCCCTCGGCCGGTCCGCCCGCTCCGGCCGCCCGTCTCAGCGACGCCACGTACGACGTGCCCAGGAACGTCCCCGTCACGAACAGCAGCCTCGCCCCGCTGCGGCGCAGCACGTCCGTCGCCTCGGCCCCCTTGAAGCGGGTGTTCAGCGGCACCAGCACCGCGCCCGCCGAGACCGCGCCCAGGGCCGCGACGATCCAGTCCAGGGTGTTGGGGGCCCAGACGGCGACCCGGTCGCCCACCCGCACCCCGCTCGCCAGGCAGGCCGCCGCCGCGCGTTCGACGCGGGTGCCCAGTTCGGCGTACGTGATCCGCGTACGGCCCTCGACCACGGCCTCGGTGTCCGCGTACCGCTCGGCCGCCGACCGCACCAGTTCCGGGATGGTTTCCCACGGCGTCATGGATCGGCCTCCAGCAGGGGAGCGCGTAGCTGACGTCTCGTCAGATTAGCGGTAATCTGACGTACTGTCAGGAGAGGGGGTGCTCCGCCGTGGCAGGAGCAGGGGTCAAGGACGCCGCCGCCATCGTCGGGATCGGGCAGACCGCGTTCGCCCGGCGGCTGGCCGAGGACGAGAAGACGCTGGCCTGCCGGGCCGTGCTCGCCGCGCTCGACGACGCGGGGATCGCGCCCGGCGAGGTCGACGCGCTCGCCTCCTACACCATGGAGGGGACCGACGAGGTGGAGCTGGCGAAGGCCGTCGGGTTCGGGGACCTGACCTTCTTCAGCAAGGTGGGGTACGGCGGGGGCGGCTCCTGTGCGACCGTCGGACACCTCGCCGCCGCCATCGCCTCCGGGCAGGCCACGGTGGGGGTCGCGTGGCGCTCCAGGAAGAGGGGGAGCGGGCCCCGGCCGTGGACGGACACGGCCGTGCAGTTGCCGACTCCCGCCCAGTGGACCCGGCCCTTCGGGCTGCTCCGGCCCGTCGACGAGATCGCCGTGCTGGCCCGGCGGTACATGCACGAGTACGGCGTGACGCGCGATCATCTGTTCAATGTCGCGCTGGCCTGCCGGAACCGCGCCAATCAGAACCCGGCGGCCGTCATGTACGAACGGCCGCTGACCCGGGAGATGTACATGACCTCCCGGTGGATCAGCGAGCCGCTGTGCCTCTACGACAACTGCCTGGAGACGGACGGCGCCCTGGCCTGTGTGGTGGTGGGCAGGGAGCGCGCCCGGGACTGCCGGCAGCGGCCCGTGTACGTCCACGCCGCCGCGCAGGGGCTGCCCGCCCAGCACCACGGCATGGTCAACTACTGGAACGACGACCCCCTGACCGGCCCCGCCTGGACCGCCGCCCGGCACCTGTGGAAGCACGCCGACCTCACGCCGGAGGACGTCGACGTGGCGCAGATCTACGACGCCTTCACCGCGCTGATCCCGCTGTCCCTGGAGGGCTACGGCTTCTGCGGGCGGGGCGAGGGCGGCGCCTTCACCGAACAGGGGGCCCTGGAGACCGGCGGGCGGCTGCCGCTCAACACCGGCGGGGGCGGGCTCAGCGAGGCGTACGTGCACGGCTTCAACCTCGTGAACGAGGGCGTCAAGCAGCTGCGCGGGACCAGTACCGCCCAGGTCCCGGGCGCCGCGACCTGCCTGGTCACGGCCGGTGAAGGCGTCCCCACCTCTGCTCTCCTCCTCAGGAGCTGACCGCCATGCTGAGTCCCGTCACCGACGCCGACGGCGCGCCCTTCTGGGAGTACGCGGCCCGCGGCGAGCTGCGCGTCCAGGGCTGCGCCGACTGCGGGGAGCTCCGCTTCCCGCCCCGGCCCTGCTGCCCGCACTGCCAGTCGTTCGCGAGCGAGTGGCGGCCGGTGTCGGGGCGCGGGCGCGTGTGGTCGTACGTCGTGTCCCATCCGCCGCTGCTGCCGGACTACGCGGAGCAGGCGCCGTACCCCGTGGTCGTCGTGGAGCTGGAGGAGGCCCCGCGGATACGGCTCGTGGGGAACGTGGTGGCGCGGGCCGGGGCCCCGCTGAACTCCGTCGATCCGGCGCGTCTGCGGATCGGCGCCCGGGTGCGGGCGGTCTTCTCCGGGGGGCTGCCGCAGTGGGTGCTGGTGTGAACACCGTCCGGCTCGACGTCGACAAGGGCGCGGGGGTCGCCGTCGTCACGCTGGACCGGCCCGAGCGGCTCAACGCCGTCGATCTGGAGATGGTCCGGGAACTGGGCCGCCTCTGGCGGGAGTTTCGGTTCGACGACTCCGTGCGGGCCGTCGTGCTCGCCGGGAGCGGGGGGCGGGCGTTCTGTACGGGCATCGACCGGGACGCCGTCGTGCCACAGCCCAACTCGCCGTACATGCAGGACGATCCGCTACTGGACGCCGGGCCCAAGGCGAACGGGCTGTGGAAGCCGGTCGTCGCCGCGGTGGAGGGGATGGCCTGCGGGGGTGCCTTCTATCTGCTCGGGGAGTGCGAGTTCGTCGTCGCGGGGGCCGGCGCCGCCTTCTTCGACCCGCACACCACCTACGGCATGGTCAGCGCCTACGAGTCGATGCTCATGGCGCAGCGCATGCCGTACGGCGAGGTCGCGCGGATGGCGCTCATGGGCAGCGCCGAGCGGCTGTCGGCCCGGCGGGCGCACGAGGTCGGTCTCGTCTCGGAACTCACGGAGGACGGCGGGGCGTTGCCGGCGGCCGTCGAGTGCGCCACCGTCATCGCCGGGTACCCGCCCGAGGCCGTGCAGGGGACCGTGCGGGCGCTGTGGGCGGCCCGGGAGGCCGGGCTCGCCCAGGCGTTCGCGCAGGCGCCGCATCTGATCTCGCTGGGGAACCTGCCGGGCGCGCGGCAGGCGGAGCTGTTCGCCGCCCGCCGCGCGGAGTTCAGGACGCGGTGAGGTTCACCAGTTGTAGGAGGCGACCGGGTCGAGGTCGCAGTGGTCGACCTCCGGGGCGCTCTCCTTCGCGTTGTCCACCGGCACCCGGACGGTCTTCGTGCCGTGCGCGGGCACGCCGACCTCCTTGATGGTGCCGTTGACCGTCATGTCGTCCGCGTCCTCGAAGGTGATGTGGACGTCGAAGCTGCTCTTCGTGGCGTTCGGGTTGGTGACCTCGATGGTCGCGTAGGGCTTCTTCACCGTCGCACAGCTCACCAGCCGTGCCGTGCCGTCCTGGTGGCCGGACGGCGTCGATCCGCCGGACGAGCTGCCGGAGGTGCCGTCGCCGTAGGAGTCGTCGTCGTAGTCGTCGTAGTCGCGGTGCGTGCCCGAGCCGTAGCCACCGCCCGACGACGTGGACGAGGAGCTGTCGTGGTCCTGGCTGGAGCTGCTGCACCCGCCGCCGCTGCCGTGGCCGCCGCCGTGTCCGTGGCCGCGGCTGCTGAATCCGGTCAGGGCCAGGACGACCAGGGCCGATACCGCCGTCAGTCTGAGCATGTGTCCCCGTCGATGCATGCCGAGCACTCTAGGGGACGGCTGTCACGGTCATGCCACTGTGTGGCGACCGCCGCGTGCCCGGCGTAGCGTCTGCCCTGAGAGCGGTGGAGGTCATGCCGCTCCCCCGCGACGACGGCCGCCGTCCCAGGCCCTTCCGTGCAACCGGTACGACGGCCGTCTCCCGCTCACGCGGTCCGCGCGGTGCCCGTGCCCTTCTCCGCGTCCAGCGCGTACACGCACCGGTCCTTGCTGCACGCGTACACCACGCCGTCCTTGACCACCGGGGAGCCGGTGATCTCGCCGCCGGTCGCGAGCTTCCAGCGCAGGCGTCCGTCGTCGGCCTTCAGGGTGTAGAGGAGGTGGTCGGTGGAGCCGAAGTGGATGCGGCCCTCCGCCACCGCGGGCGCGCCCACGACGTCGCCGCCCGCCTGGAAGCGCCACTTGGGGGTGCCGGTGACCGCGTCCAGGGTGTACAGGCCCTTGCCGCTGCCGACGTGCACGTGCCCGGCGGCCACCAGGACCGGTTCGACGGAGGAACGGGCCTCGGTGGCGATGCGCCAGCGGTCGCGGCCGTCGGCGGCGTCGAGGGCGTAGACCGTGCCGAGGTAGTCGGCGAGGTAGACGCCGCCGCCGGTGACGGCCGGGCCCGGGGCGAAGGCCGGCGGGCTCAGGAAGACCGCCGGGGCCTCGAAGTGCCAGCGGACCATGCCGCTGACCGCCTCGATGGCGAGGACGCGGGTGCCCGCGGAGACGTAGACGCAGCCGTCGGGGGCCGGGACCAGCCGCACCGGGACGCCACCGCAGGAGGCCGCGTCACCGATGGGGTACGACCAGCGCTCCTCGCCGGTGCGGGCCTCCAGGGCGCGCAGCCGGGCGTCCTGCCAGACGTAGACCGTGCCGTCGTGCACGACCGCGCCGGCCTCCGGGGACTCGAAGTCGGTCTGGCAGCCGGTGATCTCCCACAGCTTCCGCCCGCTCGTCGCCTCCCAGGCCTGGACGCCGCCGCCGCGGGTGCCGGTGACGACGGTGCCGCGGTCGGCCTTGAGGGAGTACACCCAGGCGTCCGTGGACAGCCGCCACAGGTCGGTGCCCTCGCGGGCGTCCAGGGCGAACAGGGTGGGGCCGTCGGAGGCGTGGATACGGCCGTCCGCGACCGCCATGGACCAGGCGACGTCCCGGGTCTTGAAGCGGCGGCGGCCGGTGGCCACGTCCAGGGCGTGCACCTCGAAGGAGGTGACGTAGACCAGGTCGCCGTCGACGGAGGGGGTTGCCCCACACGTCGTTGGACATGCGGAACCGCCAGGGGCGCCAGCCGGCCGCCGTCTCCGGGGGCTGCGGCGGCACGGGCGGTACGGCGGGCTCGGCGCCGGCCACGCCGGTGCGGGGCCGGGACCAGCTGGCCACCAGGCCGGCCTCGGGCGGCGGCGCCTTGACGGCGGCGGCGCGGGCGTCGGCGACCCGGGGGCCGGGGCCGATGGGCACCTGGGCGCCGGCCAGCCGGACCGGGCCGGTGCCGGGGGCGCCGACCGGGACGGGGACCGCGGCGCTCGCGGGCGCCGGGACCGGCGGGTCGTACGGCGGGGGCGGCGGCACGGCCTGCCGGCCGCCGCTGCGCGGGCCGCCGGTCGGGGCCGGGGCGGGCTTGACGGCGGGGCGTCCGCCGCGGCGGGCCTCGATGAGGGCGACCGCCTTCTCCGGCAGCCAGGCGGAGGCGGTGCCGCTGTCGTCGGAGCCGGAGCCGAAGAGGTGCGGGGCGAGCTGGGCCTGGAGGTCGGCCGGGGTGGGGCGGCCCGTGGCCTCCATCTGCATGCAGACCTCGATCAGCGGGCGCAGCTCGTCCGGCAGGCCGGTGAGGTCGGGGCCCTCGCGGAGCAGCATGAAGACGGTCTCGACCGGGTTGGCGCCGTGGAAGGGCGGGTGGCCGGTGGCCGCGAAGACCAGCATGGAGCCGAGCGAGAAGACGTCGCTGGCGCCGGTGACGCTGCGGGAGTCCTTGGCCTGCTCCGGGGACATGTAGGCGGGGGTGCCGACGGCGACGTTCGTCATCGTCAGACGGGTGTTCGAGACGCCGGAGGCGATACCGAAGTCGATCACCCGGGGGCCGTCCTCGACCACGAGCACGTTGGAGGGCTTGAGGTCGCGGTGGACCAGCCCGGCGCCGTGGATGGACTGGAGAGCCTCCGCCACGCCGGCCGCGAGCCAGCGCACGGCCTGGGCCGGCAGCGGCCCGCACTCGTTCACTATCTCTTCGAGCGAGGGCGCGGGGACGTAGGCGGTGGCCAGCCAGGGCACGGCGGCGCGCGGGTCGGCGTCGACCACGGCCGCGGTGTAGAAGCCGGAGACCGCGCGGGCCGCCTCCACCTCGCGGGTGAAGCGGACACGGAAGAGCTGGTCCTCGGCCAGCTCGGTGCGCACCGTCTTGATCGCCACGCGCCGGCCGGACGCCGAGCGCGCGAGATAGACCAGCCCCATGCCGCCGGCGCCCAGCCGGCCCAGCACCTCGAACGGCCCGATCCGCCGCGGATCGTGCTGTGTCAGCTGATCCACCACTGCCTGCCACCTCCCCGTACGAGCCGCGCCACTCTCCATATGTACGCGACCGAAGTGCAGCGTCTCACCACCGCACCGCCATGGCGGCACGCACCCCGATTCTTCCTGGCCGGGCGGCTGGTTGCGAACCAGGTGACAATCGGGGTGTCTCACGCTGAAACACCCCAAAGGGGGTGCATCACCGCTGGAGCAGTGCGAACGACGCCCCCTGATTGTCGGTGACGACGGCCACCACTCCGTACGACGTCCCGAAGGGTGGCGCCTGCACCCGCCCGCCGAGCCGGTGGACGGCCCCGAGGGCGTCCCCCAGATCCGCGACCCGGAAGTGGACGAGGAAGTGCGGGGGCATCTCGGCCGGGAAGACGTCGGTGACCTCCGCGCGGCCGAAGTCGGGCTCGGCGTCGGTGCCGAACAGGGCGTCGTGGAAGAGACCGCCGTAGAAGGTGTTGGCCGCGGCGGTGTCCCGGGTGTAGAGCTCGGCCCAGACGAAGGTGTTCGGCCGGCGCCGCCGACCGAAGCCGCGATGGGTGCCGGGCTGCCACAGGCCGAAGACCGCGCCCTCGGGGTCGGCGGCCAGGGCGGCGACGCCCAGGTCGCCCACCGGGTACGGGGCCGTGACCACCTGCCCGCCGGCCGCCGTGATCCGCCGGCCGAGGGCCCCGGCGTCCGAGGTGGCGAAGGAGACGGTCCAGACCGTGGGCATCCGGCCGTCCGTCTTGGGGGCCAGCGAGGCGACGGGGTCGCCGTCCAGCAGGGCCCACACGGTGGAGCCGTACGCCTCCTCGAAGGTCCACCCGAAAAGCTCACCGTAGAACCGCTTGCCCGCCTCGACGTCGGGCAGCTGGGCGTCCACCCAGCAGGGGACGCCCTCCCCGTATGTCTCTTCGTTCGTGGATGCCCTGTTTTCGGCCATGTCGTCAAAGTTAACCGGGCCGCGCGCACCGCGCAGACCAGGCACACCATCCCCGTTTCCCCCGTGCACCCCATTTGCAGTCGGCCGAATCGCGCTCCCATCACCCCTCGGTAAGCTGACGACATGACAGGACAAGTGCGTACCGTCGACGGCCGCGTGGCCGGCCGGCGTGGGCAGGCGACCCGGCAGAAGCTGCTCGACTGCCTCAGCGAGATGCTCAGCTCCTCCCCGTACCGGGACGTCAAGGTCATCGATGTCGCCCGGAAGGCGGGCACGTCGCCCGCGACCTTCTACCAGTACTTCCCGGACGTCGAAGGTGCCGTCCTGGAGATCGCCGAGCAGATGGCGGCCGAGGGCGCGGGACTGACCGAACTCCTCGAGGGGCGCACCTGGACCGGCAAGTCGGGCTGGCAGACGGCACAGGAACTCGTGGACGGGTTCCTGGAGTTCTGGCGCAGGAACGACGCGATCCTGCGGGTGGTCGACCTCGGTGCGGCCGAGGGGGACAAACGGTTCTACAAGCTCCGTATGAAGATCCTGAACTCGGTCAACAACTCCCTCGCGGACTCCATCGCGGAACTCCAGTCCAAGGGCCGGGTCGACAAGGACGTGAACCCGGCGGCGGTAGCCGGTTCGCTGGTCGCGATGCTCGCGGCGGTGGCGTCCCACCAGAAGGGCTTCTCGTCCTGGGGCGTGAAGCCGGCCGAACTCAAGCCGAATCTGGCGATGTTGGTGCACCTGGGCGTGACGGGCAGGAAGCCCTCCAAGTAGTCACGCACCCATTATCAGGGTCCAAGTCCTGTCTGGCAGGCGGTGGTTCACACGGTGAGCCACCGCCTGCCGTCTACGCCGGCAACGGCCGGTCCCGGACCACGTGCTTCATCACGAGCGTCGACGTCAGCCGCTGCACCCCCGGCAGCGTCGCCAGCCGCTCGTCGTAGAGCCGCTGGAAGGCGGCCAGGTCGGCGGTGGCCACCCGGAGCAGGTAGTCCGGCTCGCCGAACAGCCGCTGGGCGTCCAGCACGTGCTCCAGCTCACCGACCGCCCGCTCGAACTCGGCGACCGTGTCCCGGTCCTCCTGGCGCATCGACACGAAGACCAGCGCCTCGAAGTTCAGGCCGAGCGAGGCCGGGTCCACCATCGCCCGGTAGCCCTGGATGGCGCCGGACCGCTCCAGCTCGCGCAGCCGCCGGTGACAGGGCGAGACGCTGAGCCGCACCCGGGCGGCCAGCTCGGTCACGGTCAGCCGCCCGTCCTGTTGCAGCTCGGCAAGGATTTTCCGGTCCACGTCGTCCATGAAGAAGATATTTGCGCAGAGCGCGCGATCACGGGCAAACTTCGGGAACACTTTCGGGACATTCGCGCCTAATGTCCCCGGTATGGACTCCGGGCTGCTCTTCTCCTTCCTCGTCGTGGACCTGCTGCTGGTGTGCGTACCGGGCGCCGACTGGGCGTACGTCATCGCGACCGCCCTGCGCGGCGGCTCGGTCCCGCGCGCGGTGGCGGGCCTGGTCTGCGGCTACGCCCTGCACACCGCCCTGGCGACGGCGGGCCTGGCGGTGCTGGTGGCGGGCTCGCCCCGGCTGCTGACCGCCCTGACGGTGGCCGGCGCGGGCTACCTGCTGTGGCTGGGCTGGGGCGTCCTGCGCCACCCGGCGGTCCCGGACGCCGACACCACGACGACGCCCGACGGCCGCCTGTTCTCGCGCGGCGCGACGATCAGCGGCCTGAACCCCAAGGGCCTGCTGCTCTACCTCTCCGTGCTCCCCCAGTTCCTCACCCTCAGGGGCGCCCATCTCCCCGTACCCGCGCAGACGGCGGCCCTCGGCCTCCTGCACATGGCGTGCTGCGCGGCCGTCTACCTCACCGTCGGCACGCTCGCCCGCACCCTCCTCAGGGCCCGCCCGACGGCGGCCCGCGCGGTGACCCGCACGTCGGGCGCGGCGATGCTGGGCATCGGCGCGCTGCTGCTGGTGGAACGGCTGGCGACGCTCTAGTCCGGCTTCCCGGTGAGCCGGAACAGCCGGATCTCCCGCTCCACGCGCGCCTGGTACGTGGCGTACGGCGGCCAGAACGCCAGCAGTGCCTGCCAGACGGTGTCCCGCTCCGCCCCCGTGAGCAGCCGGGCGGTGACCGGGACGTCCCGGCCCTTCCAGCTCACCGAGGCCTCCGGGTGGGCGAGGAGGTTGTGGGTCCAGGCGGGGTGGCCGGGGCGGCCGAAGTTGGAGCCGATCAGTATCCAGGTCCTGCCGTCCTCCTCGGGCATGCAGGCCAGCGGGGTCCGGCGGGGCAGTCCCGTCCTCGCTCCTGTGGAGGTGAGGATCACGCCCGGCAGCAGCTGGGCGCTGAGCAGGAGTCTCCCCCGGGTGAGCCGGTGCACGTTTCGGTCGAGGGCCGGGACGACATGCGGGGCGGCCTTGGCGAACAGCCGGGTGGAGGAGACCTTCTGGACGAGCCGGACGCCGGCGCGGGAGAGCGTGTGCCGGAGCCGGGCGACGGCGGTGCGGACCATCAGACGGCCACCTCCCCGGTCGTGAACAGGCCCGCCGTCTCGGCGGCGCGGTCCCGCAGCCGGTGCACCGGCCCGAACAGCAGCTCGTCGCCGGCGGCCCGCTTGAAGTACAGGTGGGCGTCGTGCTCCCAGGTGAAGCCGATGCCACCGTGCAGCTGGATGCCCTCGGCGGCGGCGTGGCGCAGCGCCTCAAGGGCCTGCGCGAGCGCGAGGCCGCCGGCCCGCTCCCCCCGGCCGGCCGCCCAGGCGGCGTAGTACGCGGCCGAGCGTGCCGCCTGCACCGCCACGTACACGTCCGCCAGCCGGTGCTTCACGGCCTGGAAGGACCCGATGGGCCGTCCGAACTGCATCCGCTGCCCCGCGTACTCCACGGTCCGCTCCAGGACGCGGCCGGCCGCCCCCACCGCCTCGGCGGCGAGCACCGCGGCGGCCACGTCCCCGGTCCGGGCGAGGGCGGGGAGGACATCCGCCTCCTGCGACCCCAGCAACTCCGCCCGTACGTCCCTGAGTTGTACGCGCGCTTGCGGGCGGGTGGCGTCCAGCGCGGTCTGCCGGACCCGGAGCAGCCCCGGGGCGTCGCCCGCCACCAGGAACAGCAGGGTCCGCGACCGGGCGAAGCCCCCGGTGTGCGCGGCGACGAGCAGCACCCCCGCGCTGTGCCCGTCCAGCACCTGTCCGGCCTCCCCGTACAGCCGCCAGCCGTCCGCCGCCCGCCGCGCCTGCACCCCGCCGGCCCGTCCGCCGCCGGCGCTGTAGCCGTCGTTCGCGCCGGTCAGGGCGAGGGCGGTGGCGAGCGCGGGCCCGGAGACGGCGAGGGCGGCGGTGCGGGTCCCGGCGGCGATGCGCGGCAGCAGCCCGGCGCGCTGGGCCTCGGTGCCGAGGGCGTGGATCAGCGGGGCGGTGAGGACACAGGTGGCGAGCAGCGGCGAGGGGGCCAGGGCGCGCCCCGTCTCCTCGCAGGCGAGGGCGAGCTCGGTGACCGTGCAGCCGACGCCGCCGTACCGCTCGGGCAGGGCGAGCCCGGGCAGGCCGAGCCGGCCGGCGAGGGCCGACCACAGGCCGGGGTCGTGACCGGCGGGCGTGTCGAGCGCGGCCCGCACCTCCGCCGGGCCGCAGCGTTCGCGCAGCAGCTCGCGCAGGGTCCGGCGGATCTCGTCCTGTTCGGCGGTGAGGCGCGTGTCCATGGCCTTCCCTCCCCATCTGACGGTGCGTCATATTAGGCAGGCCGGATCGAGATGCACAGAGGGAGGAGCCCTCTCATGGCGAGCGGGAGCAGGAAGGTCGCCGTGGTCGGCGTGGCCCTGTCCGACTGCGGACGCGTGGACGACGCGACGGCGTACGCGCTGCACGCGCAGGCGGCCCGGCGGGCCCTCGCCGACGCGGGCCTGGACCGCACGGTGGTCGACGGCTTCGCCTCCGCCGGCCTCGGCACGCTGGCCCCGGTGGAGGTCGCCGAGTACCTGGGGGTGCGGCCCACCTGGGTCGACTCCACCTCGGTCGGCGGCTCGACCTGGGAGGTGATGGCGGCGCACGCGGCGGACGCGATAGCGGCGGGCCACGCGAACGCCGTCCTGCTGGTGTACGGCTCGACGGCCCGCGCGGACGTCAAGGCGGGCCGCCGCACGGGCACCCTGTCCTTCGGCGCCCGGGGCCCGCTCCAGTTCGAGGCGCCGTACGGCCACACGCTGATCGCCAAGTACGCGATGGCGGCCCGCCGGCACATGATCGAGTACGGGACGACGGTCGAGCAGCTGGCCCGGGTGGCGGTCCAGGCGAGGGCGAACGCGGCGCTCAACCCGGAGGCGATGTTCCGCACCCCGGTCACCGTCGACGACGTCCTGGCCGGCCCGCTGATCGCCGACCCCTTCACCAAGCTGCACTGTTGTCTGCGCTCGGACGGCGGCGCGGCGGTCCTGCTGGCGGCCGAGGAGTACGCACGGGACTGCCGTACGGCACCGGTCTGGGTCCTCGGCACCGGCGAACACGTCTCCCACGCCACCCTGTCCGGGTGGCCGGACTTCACGGTCTCCCCGGCGGCGGTGAGCGGCCGGCTGGCCTTCGGGCGGGCCGGGGTGCGCCCGGCGGACATCGACTTCGCGGAGATCTACGACGCCTTCACCTACATGACCCTCGTCACCCTGGAGGACCTGGGCTTCTGCGCCAAGGGCGAGGGCGGCGCGTTCGTGGGCGAGGGCCGGCTGCTGGTCCGGGGCGGTCAGCTGCCGGTCAACACGGACGGCGGCGGCCTGTCGGCCCAGCACCCGGGCATGCGGGGGCTGTTCCTGCTGGTGGAGGCGGTACGGCAGCTGCGCGGGGAGGCCGGGGAGCGGCAAGTGCGGCGCCGGGACGGCGGCTTGCCCCGGCTGGGTGTGGCCTCCGGGACCGGGGGGTGGTTCTGCTCCTCGGGGACCGTGGTGCTGGGGAGGGAGTGAGAGTACGGCCCTGTGCCGCCCGGGGACGCGAGCCGGCCCGGGTGATACTCGCCCCATGGCACAGCACGATCTTCACGAGCTGCTCCGGTCGCTGCGGGTCTGGGACGCCCAGGTGACCGAGCTGCGGCCCTTCGACCCGGACACCGCCCCGCCCACTCCGCTGGCCCTGTTCACGAACTGGTTCGCGGAGGCCGTCGCGGCGGGGCAGCCGGAGCCGCACACCATGTCGCTGGCGACCGCGGACGAGGAGGGCAGGCCGGACGTGCGGATCGTGATGCTGCACGGCGCCGACGCGGACGGCTGGTCCTTCGCCACCCACGCCACGAGCCGCAAGGGCCGCGCGCTGAGCGCCCGGCCGTACGCCGCCCTCGCCTTCTACTGGCCGGTGCTCGGCCGCCAGGTGCGGGTGCGCGGGCCGGTGGCGTCGGCGCCGGCCGAGGAGAGCCAGGCCGATCTGCACGCGCGGTCCACGGGCGCGCTGGCCGCCGCGCTGACCGGCCGGCAGAGCGAGGAGCTGTCCTCCGTGGAGGAGCTGCGGCGGGCCTCGGACGCGGCCTGGGAGCGGGCCCGGGAGAACCCCGCCGAGCCGTCGCCGACCTGGACCCTGTACCGGCTGCACCCGGAGACGGTGGAGTTCTTCCAGGGGGACGCGGAACGGCGGCACGTGCGCCTGGAGTACCGCAGCACCGGGTTCGGCTGGAGCAGGGCGCTGTTGTGGCCGTGAGGGTCAGCCGGCCGGCCCCGCCGCGAGCCCCGGCCCCGGCCGGAACACCGGTACACCGTCCCGGAACACCACCTCCAGCGGCATCCCGGCCCGCGGGCCGTCCTCCGGGCAGTCCACCAGTTCCGTCATCATCCGCGGGCCCTCGGCCAGGTCGACCACCGCGGCCAGGTAGGGGACGCGGCCGGTGAACGGGGGGAGGTCGTTGCGGTGCACCGCGGACCACGTGTAGAGCGTGGCCCGGCCGCTCGCCTCCTCCCAGGCCACCTCCTCGCTCCAGCAGTGCGGGCAGAACTCCCGGGGGTAGTGGTGGGCCCGGCCGCAGGCCCCGCAGCGGCGGATCAGCAGCCGGCCGCGCGCCGCCGCCGCCCAGTAGGGGCGGGTGAGGGCGTCGGGCTCCGGGACGTCGTGGCGCGGGCCGTCCATCAGAACCAGCCCAGCGCCGCGTCCAGCGACCACGTCTGCCAGGACATCCCGAAGAAGCCGACCAGGGAGATCAGGGCCATCATCGAGTTCTGGCCCTGTTCCGCCCAGTCATGGATCGTCAGGACGAAGTAGAGGAGGTTCAGCAGCAGGCCGCCCAGCAGAGCCACCGGGGTCAGGAAGCCGGCGACCAGGCCGAGGCCCAGGGAGAGTTCGGCGTAGGCGACCACGTACGCCATCAGCTTCGGGTGGGGTCCGACCACCGTGTCGAAGCCCGCCCGGACCGGGGTCCACCGGTGTCTCGCGGCCACGTCCGCCGCCCAGGCGATCCCGCCGCCCCGCTCGAACCAGTCCTTCTTGTCCTTGTGCCGCCAGCTCTCCAGCCACCACAGGCCGAGGCCGATGCGCAGCACGGCCAGCCACTGAGCGCCGTCCAGCCATAGAGCGTCCATGAATCTGACGGTACGTCAGATGACGCGCGAAGCCCACCCGTGAAGCCACACGTAAGCCCCACGCGAAGCCCGCCTGCGAGTCCCCCGCGCATCACCCGCCCCTGGAGGACCACGGGCCACCGCACCGAGAGGCGGTAACGGGCGCCTTCTTCACGGCCGGGACACCCTTCCCGTACACCCGTGATCAATCCGCAACCAATTCCGGTCTTGACCGAGACCCATCAACCGGGTGTGTGATTACGCTCCCGCTCATGGCCGTCTCCCGTCCCTCGCCCGTCCCCCTCCCGCCGACCCCCGCCGACCGCCCGGTCTATGTGATCGGCGCCGGTCCCGGGGGTCTCGCCGCCGCGTACGCGCTGCGGGCGCGGGGCGTGCGGGCCGTGGTCCTGGAGAAGTCCGACCGGGTGGGCGCCTCCTGGCGCCGGCACTACGACCGGTTGCACCTGCACACCACCCGGCGGCTGTCCTCGCTGCCCGGGCTCGCCATCCCCCGGAAGTTCGGCCGCTGGGTCTCCCGGGACGACGTGGTCCGCTACCTGGAGAAGTACGCCGAGCACCATGAACTGGAGATCGTCACCGGGGTGGAGGTCCACCGCGTCGAGCGGAGCGGGGACGGCACCGGGTGGCTGCTGCGCGCCTCCGGCGGCCGGGAGCTGACCGGCAGCGCGGTGGTCGTCGCCACCGGCTTCAACCACACCCCGCGCATCCCCGACTGGCCGGGCCGGGAGTCGTACGGCGGCGAGTTCCTGCACGCGGGCGAGTACCGCGCCGCCGGGCCGTACCGGGGCCGTGACGTGCTCGTCGTCGGCGTCGGCAACACGGGCGCGGAGATCGCCGTGGACCTGGTGGAGGGCGGGGCCGCGCGGGTACGGCTGGCGGTGCGCACGGCGCCGCACATCCTGCGCCGGTCGACGCTCGGCTGGGCCTCCCAGTACTCGGGCGTGCTGGTCCGGCGGCTGCCGGTGTGGCTCGTGGACCGGCTCGCCGGGCCGGTGGGGCGGCTCAGCACCCCTGACCTGACCGCGCACGGGCTGCCGCGTCCGGACACCGGCCTGTACAGCAGGGTGAAGCAGGGCGCGATCCCGGTCCAGGACGTCGGTCTGGTCGACGCCGTGCGCACGGGCAAGGTGGAGATCGTGGCGGCCGTGGAGGCGTTCGAGGACGGCGAGGTGGTCCTCGCCGACGGCAGCCGGATCTCGCCCGACGCGGTGATCGCGGCGACCGGGTACGTGCGGGCACTGGAGGGGCTGGTCGGGCATCTCGGGGTGCTGGACGGGCGCGGCAGACCGGTGGTGCACGGCGGCCGTACGCCCGCGCAGGCGCCTGGCCTGTACTTCACCGGGTTCACCAATCCCCTCAGCGGAATGCTCCGGGAGCTGGCGATCGACGCGGGGCGGATCGCGAGGGCGGTCGCGAGGGCGGTCGCCAAGAGGCCGGCGTAGCCGCGCGGCAACTTTGCCGTACCGACCAGTTCCTGACACCTCGTCAGTTCAGTAACCTGACAGAGCGTCAGGTACTGGTGGCTGTCTCAGAGGAGGCGGGCGGAACGATGCTCGGATCGACCCACGGCACCCTCACCACCGACTCCCGCCGGGCCCGGGTCATCGCCTGCGGCGACCAGCGGCCCGGACCCGCCGTCCACGACCGGGTGGCGGACCTCGATGTCAGCGGGCGCCCGCTGCACGCGGACGTACCGGACCTGCACCGGTTCTTCCGGCCCGAGTCGGTCGCCGTGATCGGCGCGTCGGACGCCGAGGGCCGGCCGAACACCGGGATCACCCGGCAGTTGCTGGACTGGGCCGGGCGGGTCGGGGCCCGCGTGCACCCGGTGCACCCGAACCGGCCGGCCGTGTTCGGCCTGCCCTGCGCGGCCTCCGTGGCCGAACTGCCCGAACAGGTCGACCTGGCCGTGCTGCTGGTGGCCGACCCGCTGCCGCTGATCGAGGAACTCGGCGAGGCGAAGGCGAGGTTCGCGGTCGCCTTCGCCTCCGGGTTCGCGGAGACCGGCCGGGCGGGCGCCGAGGCGCAGGAACGGCTGGCCGAGGCGGTACGGCGCTCGGGCATCAGGCTGCTCGGGCCGAACACCAACCTCAACGCCTTCGAACGCTTCCGGGACGATCTGACCGGGCCGGCCATCGCGCTGATCACCCAGTCCGGGCACCAGGGCCGGCCCGTCTTCGCCCTCCAGGAGCTCGGCATCCGGCTCTCGCACTGGGCGCCCACCGGCAACGAGGCCGACCTGGAGACCGCCGACTTCCTCTCCTGGTTCGCCGAGCAGCCCGAGGTCGGTGCCATCGCCGCCTACGTCGAAGGGCTCAAGGACGGCCGCGCCTTCCTGCTGGCCGCCGACCGCGCCGCCCGCCGCAAGGTCCCGGTCGTCGCCGTGAAGGTGGGCCGCACCGAGACCGGCGCCCGGACGGCCGCCTCGCACACCGGCAAGCTCACCGGCGCCGACGACGTGGTGGACGCGGCCATGCGGCAGTACGGCGTGATCCGCGTCGACGCCCTGGACGAACTCCAGGACACCGCCGCCCTGTTGGCGCGGGCGCGGGCGCCACGGGCCGACGGCGTGGTCATCTGCTCCATCTCCGGCGGCACGGGCGCGCACGTCGCCGACCTGGCCGCCGGGGCGGGGCTCCGGCTGCCGACGCTGTCGCCGGAGAAGCAGGCCGAACTGCACCAGTGGATACCGGGGTATCTCAGCGTGGCCAACCCGGTGGACAACGGCGGCCACCCGGTCGGTGACCGGCGCGGCCGGAAGATCATCGACGCGCTGCTCGCCGACCCGGCGGTGGGCGTCCTGATCTGCCCGGTCACGGGCCCGTTCCCGCCGTTGAGCGACCGGCTCGTGAAGGACCTGGTCGAGGCGGCCGAGGAGACGGACAAGCTGGTGTGCGTGGTCTGGGGCTCACCGGCCGGCACCGAGCCGGCGTACCGTGACGTCCTGCTCGGCTCCTCGCGCGTGGCCACCTTCCGCACGGTCGGCAACTGCCTGACCGCCGTCCGGGCCTGGCTGGACCACCACCGCTTCGTGACCGACTACCGCTCCCCCTTCGACACGGCCCCGCGCACCCCGTCCCCCTCCTTCCGCAAGGCCGAGGCCCTGATGCAGCCCGGCCGGCAGCTCAGCGAGCACGCGGCCAAGCAGTTGCTGCGGGCGTACGGCATCCGGGTGCCGCGCGAGCAGCTGGTGACCAGCGCGGCGGCGGCCGTGCGGGCGGCCGGGCAGGTGGGCTACCCGGTGGTGATGAAGGCGTCCGGCGCGCAGATCGCCCACAAGACCGAGCTGGGCCTGGTGAAGATCGGCCTGACCTCGGCGAGCCAGGTCCGCGACGCCTACCGGGAGCTGACCGACATCGCGCGCTACGAGGGCGTCGGGCTGGACGGCGTCCTGGTGTGCCAGATGGTCGAGCAGGGCGTGGAGATGGTGGCCGGCATCACCCACGACGAGCTGTTCGGGCCGACCGTGACGGTCGGGCTCGGCGGCATCCTGGTCGAGGTGCTGCACGACACGGCCGTCCGCGTCCCGCCGTTCGGGGAGGACCAGGCCCGCGCCATGCTCACCGAGCTGCGCGGCCGGGCCCTGCTGGACGGCGTCCGGGGGCGCCCGCCGGCCGACGTGGACGCGCTGGTGGAGGTCGTCCTGCGGGTCCAGCACATGGCCCTGGAACTGGGCTCGCACCTCGCCGAGCTGGACATCAACCCCCTGATGGTGCTGCCCCGGGGCCAGGGCGCGGTGGCCCTCGACGCGCTGGCGGTGTGCCGGTGAACGGGCCGCGGGGACGCGGTGACGCCGGACGCGGTGACGCCGGACGCGCCGGTGACGGGACGATCAGCGAACCGCGGGGGCGCGGTGACGCCGGTGACGGGCCCGTGAACGAGCCCGTACGGCACGAGGTCCGGGACCGGGTCGCCCACCTCACCCTGAACCGTCCCGAGGCCCTGAACGCCCTCACCCCCGCCATGCGGGACCGCCTCATCGGCCTGCTGGAAGAGGCGTCGGCGTCCCCGGACGTCCGGGCGGTGGTCCTCACAGGCACCGGCCGGGGCTTCTGCGCGGGAGCGGACCTGCGGGGCGGGGCCGGCTCGGGCGACCGGATCGCCGGTGACGTGGCCCGGGTGCTGCGCCGGGGCGCGCAGCGCCTGATCTCCGCCGTACTGGACTGCGAGAAGCCGGTCCTGGCCGCCGTGAACGGCACGGCGGCCGGCCTGGGCGCGCACCTGGCCTTCGCCTGTGACCTGGTCCTGGCCGCCGGGTCGGCCCGCTTCATCGAGGTGTTCGCCCGCCGCGGCCTGGTCCCCGACGGCGGCGGCGCCTACCTCCTGCCCCGTCTGATCGGCCCGCACCGGGCGAAGGAACTGATGTTCTTCGCCGACGCGCTCCCGGCAGCGGAGGCGGAACGCCTGGGCCTGGTCAACCGGGTCGTCCCGGACGCGGACCTGGAGAAGACGGCCGGCGCCTGGGCCGCCCGGCTGGCCTCCGCCCCGACCAGGGCCCTCGCGCTCACCAAGCACCTGGTGAACACCTCCCTGGACACCGACCGCGCCACGGCCTTCGCCGCGGAGTCCTGGGCCCAGGAACTCAACATGTCGACGGAGGACGCCCGGGAGGGCCTCCGCGCGTTCGCCGCACGCGAGGACGCGCGGTTCCGGGGCCGTTGACGGCCGTTCCACCCCCTTCCTATCTGACGGACCGTCAGCTTCAATGGAAGGGTGATGGGACACGCAGGCGCGGCGGCCTTCGCCGTTCGGTATCTGGGGGGCAGGCCCGTGGAGGTCCTGCGGCGGCCCGCGTTGCGGTGTGTGCGGGACGGTGAGCGGGCTCCGGTGGGGCAGGCGGAGTTCCGGCGGGTGCTGGGGAGCTTCGCCAGCGGGGTCACCGTGATCACCGCGCCCGCGACCGGGGGCGAGCCCGGGCCCGCCGGGTTCGCCTGCCAGTCCTTCTCCTCCCTCTCCCTGGACCCGCCCCTCGTCTGCTTCATGGCGGGCCGTACGTCCACGACCTGGCCGCGCATCGCACGCGCCGGCGTCTTCTGCGTCAACGTGCTCAGCGCCGGCCAGGACGAACTGTGCCGGGCCTTCGCGGTGAGCGGCGGGGACAAGTTCGCCGGGGTGGCGTACGACCCGGCGCCCGTCTCCGGGTCGCCCCGGCTCGCCGGTGCCGCCGCCTGGATCGACTGTGCCGTCCACGCCGTGCACACCGGGGGCGACCACCTCGTCGTCGTGGGACGGGTGGCCGCCCTCGACGCGGACGGCACGGCGGAGCCGCTGCTCTTCCACCGGGGGCGGTTCGCGCGGCTCGACGGCGACCGAGCCTGACCGTCAGCGCGGGGTCAGCCGCCACAGCGACGTGATCTCGGCGGCGCGCGCCGGGTGCAGGGGGTCGGTCGGATCGGTCGAGCGGGGGTGGCGGGGGCGGGTGTCCACGCGCCCGGTGACCCGCAGGCCCGCCGCCCCGATCGCCGCCAGCAGGTCGGCGCGGGTGCGCAGACCCAGGTGTTCGGCCAGGTCGGAGAGGATCAGCCAGCCCTCGCCGGCCGGCTCCAGATGCTCCGGCAGACCCGCCAGGAAGGCGTGCAGCATCCTGCCGCCGGGGTCGTACACGCCCTGCTCCAGCGTGGAGGCGGGGCGGCCCGGGAGCCACGGCGGGTTGCAGACGACCAGGGACGCGCGGCCGGGCGGGAACAGGTCGGGCCCGGTGATCACGACCCGGTCCGCCAGGCCCAGGCGGCGCACGGTGTCCCGGGCGCAGGCACGGGCCCGCTCGCTGATGTCCGTGCCCACCACCCGGCCGACCCCGCGCCGCGCCAGGAGGGCCGCGAGGACGCCGGTCCCGGTACCGAGGTCGAACGCGGTGCGGCCGGACGGCAGGGGTGTCCGCGCGACCAGGTCGACGTACTCGGCGCGCACGGGGGCGAAGACGCCGTAGTGGGGGTGGACGCGGGCGCCCAGGGCGGGGACGGCGACACCCCGTTCGCGCCACTGGTGGGCACCCAGGACGCCCAGCAGTTCCCGGAGGGGGACGAGAAGGGGGCCCGTCGGCGGGCCGTAGGCGGCCGTGCAGGCCGCGCGGACGTCGGGGGCGCGGCGCAGGCGCAGCGTGTGGTCCGGCTCCAGCAGCACGGCGAGCCTGCCGAGGACGCGGGCGCGGTGCGCGCGGAAACGGCGGTGGAGGTGGAAGGTCTCGGCGGGGGTGGGGGCCGGCGCCGGGGCCTTGCGGTCGATACGGCGTTCCAGGGCGCGCAGCAACTGGCGCGCGCCCTGGTAGTCGCCCCGCCACAGCAGTCCGGTGCCCTCGGCGGCGAGCCGGTGGGCGGTGGCGGCGCGCATGCGGTCGTCGGCGACGGCGAGCCGGCGGGGTGCGGGCAGTCCGCTCTCAGAGTGCCAGGGGGCGGGCAGGGGGTGGTTCGTGGTCCGGTCGGACGGCGACACGGTGAGCTCCTCGGGGTGATCCAGCGTGGGCGGGCACGAGGAGCACGTCGAAGAGGACCATGCCGAGTGTCACGGACTTTCCCTTCCGCGGTATGCGTTCAGTGGTGCGGTCAGGATACGGCGAGCGTGCGGGCGGCCGGTGTGGTGCGCCGGATGACCAGCGCCATCAGGGCCGCCGCCGCGCACAGCGTGCCGGAGGCGTACCAGACGACGTCGTAGGAGCCGAAGACGTCCCGGGCGACTCCGCCGAGGTAGGCGACGACGGCCGCGCCGACCTGGTGGGAGGCGAGCACCCAGCCGAAGACGATGGCGCTGTCCTCGCCGAACTGCTCGCGGCACAGGGCCAGGGTCGGCGGGACGGTGGCGACCCAGTCGAGGCCGTAGAAGACGATGAAGAAGAGCATCGGCGGGTGGACGGCGGGGCCCAGCAGCATCGGCAGGAACAGCAGGGACAGGCCGCGCAGGGCGTAGTAGACGGCGAGCAGGCGGCGCGGTTCGAAGCGGTCGGTGAACCAGCCGGAGGCGATCGTGCCGACGACGTCGAACACACCGATCACCGCGAGCAGCGAGGCCGCCGTCGTCACGGGCATGCCGTGGTCGTGCTCGGCGGGCACGAAGTGCGTCTGGACCAGGCCGTTGGTGGAGGCACCGCAGATCGCGAAGGTGCCGGCGAGCAGCCAGAAGGTGCCCGTGCGGGCGGAGGTGGACAGGACGCCGAGGGTGCGGCGGGCGGCGCCGGTGACGGGTGCCGGCTTGGGCACGAACTCCCGTGCCCCGTACGGCGCCACGCCCACGTCGGCCGGGTGGTCGCGCAGCAGGAGCCAGACGAAGGGGACGACGGCGAACGCGGCCAGGGCGACCGTGACCGCGGCGGGCCGCCAGTCGTGGCGCTCGACGATCCAGGACAGCAGCGGCAGGAAGACCAGCTGGCCGGAGGCCGAGGCGGCGGTGAGGATGCCGGTGACCAGACCGCGCCGTTCGGTGAACCAGCGGTTGGTCACCGTCGCCGCGAAGGCCAGTGCCATGGAGCCGGTGCCGAGCCCCACCAGCAGGCCCCAGCACAGCAGCAGCTGCCAGGCCGCCGTCATCCACACGGTCAGGCCGGAGCCGAGGGCTATCACGGTCAGCGCCGCGGCCACCACGCGGCGGATGCCGAAACGGTCCATCAGCGCGGCGGCGAAGGGCGCGGTGAGGCCGTAGAGCGCGAGGTTCACGGAGACGGCGGCGCCGATCGTGCCGCGCGACCAGCCGAACTCCTGGTGCAGCGGGTCGATGAGCAGGCCGGGCAGGGATCGGAAGGCCGCCGCGCCGGTGATCGTGACGAACGTGACGGCGGCGACGAACCAGGCACGGTGCACGCGGCCACGCCGGGCGGGCGGGACCTGGACGGGAGCGGCGGCTGGGGTTGTCTGAGTCACGCCCCCACCCTCCCGTGCGCATGACCATGCATCGAGTGGCCCGCTGGACACACTTCGCTATGATCGGGCCATGACGAGCGCAGCCGCAGGGGAATTCCGGCCGCACCGGGTCGCCGTCCTCGCCCTGGACGGCATACTGCCCTTCGAGCTGGGCATACCGCACCGGATCTTCGGCCGCCCCCGGGACGCCCGGGGCCGGCACCTGTACGAGGTCGTGACCTGCTCGGTCCGGCCGCCCGGCACCGTCGAGACGGACGCCGACTTCGCCGTGCAGATCGCGCACGGCCCACAGACGCTGGCGACGGCCGACACGGTGATCGTCCCGGCGTCCTACGAACTCGGCCCGCTCTACGACGAGGGCCGGCTCACCGACGAACTGGCCGCCGCCCTCGCCCGCGTCCGCCCCGGCACCCGGCTGGCCTCCATCTGCACCGGCGCCTACGTCCTCGCCGCCGCCGGCTACCTCGACGGACGCCCGGCCACCACGCACTGGGCCGACGCCGAGCGCTTCCAGCGGATGTTCCCGAAGGTCAAGGTGGACGCGGACGTGCTGTTCATCGACGACGGGGACGTGCTGACCTCGGCCGGGGTCGCCGCCGGGATCGACCTGTGCCTGCACATGGTCCGCCGCGACTTCGGCACGGCCGTCGCCAACGAGGTGGCCCGCCGCACGGTCGTACCGCCCCACCGCGACGGCGGCCAGGCCCAGTACATCCACCGCCCGGTCCCCGACCCGCAGGTCGCCACGACGACCGCCGCCCGCGCCTGGGCGCTGGGCCGGCTGCACGAGCCGATCCAGCTGCGCGACCTGGCCGAGCAGGAGGCCATGTCGGTACGCACCTTCACCCGCCGCTTCCGCGAGGAGGTCGGCATCAGCCCCGGCCAGTGGCTCACCCAGCAGCGCGTGGAGCGCGCCCGGCACCTGCTGGAGTCCACGGACCTGTCGATGGACCAGGTGGCCCGGGAGTCGGGCTTCAACACGGCCCAGTCGATGCGCCAGCACCTACAGGCCGCCCTCGGGGTCACGCCCACCGCCTACCGGCGCGCCTTCCGCACCGGCGGCGCCGAGCGGCAGGACCGCGTCGGCACCCGGAGCTGACCGGCCGGTCCGTCTCTCGCCCCACCAGCCGACCGCCGTCAGCAGCAGGGTGAGGGCCACCCCGGCCAGGATCGCCGTGGAGGGCGCGGTGCGCGGCAGCAGGGCGCCCGCGAGCGAACCGGTCGCCGCGTAACCGGCGCCCACGGCGGCGTACATGACCGAGTAGCCGGCGGCCAGGACGCGCGGCGGGAGCACCTCGCGCAGGGACAGGTTCCGGGTGAGCATCGCGCCGGACTGGAGCAGCCCGGCCACGGCCAGTGCCGCCGCGATGCCCGGCGTGCCGGGTATCAGGGCGACCGCGGCGACCGCGGCCGACATGCCGGTCATCAGGACCGCGCTGCGGGTGCGGAGCAGCCCCGGCCAGGACCGCAGGCCGTACAGGAAGGCGCCGACGGCGGAGGCCGCCGCCATCACCGTGAGCAGCGGGCCCGCCCAGCCGACGCCGATGCCGCGCTGTTCGAGCAGGGCGGGCAGGACCAGTTCGGCGAGGGCCAGCAGGGACAGACTGGCCGCGCCCGTGACGTACACCGGCCAGGCCCGGGCCAGCAGGCGCTGCTTCGACGCGCCCCCGCCGTCCCGGCCGCCGCTCTCGGCCGGACCGCCGGGCCCGTCCGCCGCCCAGCCGGCCGGGAGCAGCCACAGGCCCGCGGCGGACGACGCCATCAGGGCGGCGGCGAGCAGCGGCGGGAGGCGGGGGTCGGCGCCGAGGGCGAGCCCCGTGACGGTGGCCGGGGAGACGGCCCAGACGCCGAACGTGAGCACCGACTCGGCGGACAGCGCCTGGGCCGCCGCGCGCGCCGGCACCAGGGAGGTGAGCCACGCGCGCAGCCCGCCGGGCGCGGCGGCGGGCCCGGCCCCGGCGAGGAACGCGAAGGCGGTGAGCGGCGCGGCGGGCGCGCCGGGGAACGCGCCGAGGCCCGCGAATCCGACGGCACCGGCGACGAGTCCGGCGGCCAGGTGCGGGCGGGCCCGCCGGGGGTCCAGGCGCGTGCCGAGCACGGGGGCGCCGACGATCTCGCCGATGACGTAGGCGGCGGCGAGGGCCGCGCCCAGGGAGTAGCCGCCGGGGCGCTCGCGGACCAGGAAGACCAGGGCCAGCGGGGCCATGGCCACCGGCATGCGGGCGCCGACGGCCACCAGGGCCCAGGTCAGGACCCGCCGGGAGACGACATCGCGGTAGCTCATGCCTCGACGGTAGGGGCCCCCACCGACAACCGCCGCCCCCTTGCCCCGAGCCTGTGGACAACTTCGGCCGGGGCATCTGACGGGGGCTCACACGGGGTCAGAACGTCAGCACCGCCCGCGCCACCCGGCCGGCCTCCGCCTGGGCCCGTGCCTTCTCGAAGTCCTCCACCGGATGGACCGCCGTCACCAGCTCGTCCAGCATCAGCCGC
Organism: Streptomyces olivaceoviridis; assembly: GCF_014650115.1. Taxonomy (GTDB): domain Bacteria; phylum Actinomycetota; class Actinomycetes; order Streptomycetales; family Streptomycetaceae; genus Streptomyces; species Streptomyces olivaceoviridis. Next base: position 328,839 of record NZ_BMUI01000003.1, read on the forward strand.
CCCTGGCGGTACAGCTCGGCGTACAGCGCGATGTCCCGCTGGGGGCGCGAGGAGCCGTACCGGCAGCCGAGGACCGACTTGTCCAGGTAGAGGGAGGAGACGAGGAAGGACGCCTCGGCCGTGGCCGGGGGCACGCCGAGCAGGACCGCCTGTCCGCCCCGGTCGAGCAGGTCGACGGCCTGGCGGATCAGCTCCACCCGGCCCACGCACTCGAAGACGTGGTCGGCCCCCGTGGGCAGCAGGTCCCGCACGCCGTCCGCCGAGGTCAGGAAGTCGGTGGCGCCGAACTGCCGGGCCACCGCCTCCTTGGCGGGATTGGCGTCGACGGCCACGACGGCGAGGGCGCCCGCGAGCCGCGCCCCCTGGAGGACGTTCAGCCCGATCCCGCCCGTGCCGATGACGACCACGCTGTCCCCCTGGTCCACCCGCGCCCGGTTCAGGACCGCGCCGACCCCGGTGAGCACCCCGCACCCGATCAGCGCGGCGGAGGTCAGCGGGATGTCCCGGGGGATGCGCACGGCCTGCACGGCCTTGACGACCGTGCGTTCCGCGAAGGCCGAGTTGGCGGCGAACTGGTGCACCGGGCCCGTGCCCCGTGTGAACGGCTTCGCCGGGCGCCCGATGGCCCGCCGGCACATGGTCGGCCGCCCCCGGTCGCAATCCGCGCACGTCCCGCAGTGGGCGAGCGTGGACAGGGCCACATGGTCACCGGGCGCGACATGGGTGACGCCCACCCCCACCGCCTCCACGATCCCGGCGCCCTCATGGCCCAGCACCACCGGTACCGGGAACGGGATGGTGCCGTCCACCACCGACAGATCGCTGTGGCACAGCCCGGCCGCCGCGATGGCGACCAGCACCTCGCCGGGGCCCGGCTGCCGTACCGTCAGATCGTCGACGACCTGGACCCGCCTGCCGTCGAACACCACACCCCGCATCACACGTCCCCCTTCGGCTCACCCGGCAGACCGAGCACGCGCTCGGCGACGATCGTGCGCTGGATCTGGTCCGAGCCGCCGTAGAGGGTGTCGGCCCGGGAGAACAGGAACAGGTGCTGGTCCGCGTCGAGCGCGTACGGCGAGACCGGCGACCAGTCCGTGGGGCCCACGGCCGCCGCCGCGCCCCTGACCTGGACGGCGAGCTCGCCCAGCCGCTGGTGCCAGTTCGCCCACAGCAGTTTGGCCACGCTGGACGCGCCCGGGTCGGCGGAGCCGCCGAGGGTGCGCAGGGCGTTCCAGCGCATGGCGCGCAGCTCGGCCCACTGGCGGACGAGCCGGGCGCGCAGCACCGGATCGCGTACGGCCCCGGTCTCCACGGCAGCCGCGACGACCCCCGCCAGCTCCTGGGCGAAGCCGATCTGCTGGGCCAGCGTGGAGACCCCGCGCTCGAATCCGAGCAGGCTCATCGCCACCCGCCAGCCCTGTCCCTCTCCCCCGACGACGTGCTCCACGCGCGCGCGTGCCCCGTCGAAGAAGACCTCGTTGAAGTCGCTGGTGCCGGTGAGCTGCCGGATGGGGCGGACCTCGACGCGGCCGGGCTGGTCCATGGGCACGAGCAGGAAGCTGAGGCCGTGGTGGCGGCGGGCGTCCGGGTCGGTCCGGGCCAGCACGAAGCACCAGTCGGCCTCGTGGGCGAGCGAGGTCCAGATCTTCTGCCCGCTGATCCGGTACGACGTCCCGTCCCGCACCGCCGCCGTGCGCACCGCGGCGAGGTCGGAGCCGGCACCGGGTTCGCTGTATCCCTGGCACCAGAGTTCCTCTCCGGCGGCGACCGGCGGCAGGAAGCGGTTCTTCTGCTCCTCGTCGCCGTGGGCGAGGAGGGTGGGGGCGAGCAGGTTCTCCCCGATGTGCCCGGAGCGCGGGGGCGCGGCCGACCGGGCGTACTCCTCGGCCCACACGACCTGTTGGGTGAGGGGCACGGTCCGGTTGCCGTACCCCGCCTCCGCCCAGCCGAGCCCGATCCAGCCGGCGGCACCGAGGGTCCTCTCCCAAGCACGCCTCGTCGTCGAGGCGTGGGTGTGCTCACCCAGCCAGCCCCGCACCTCGGCACGGAACGCCTCGTCCTCATCGCTGAACCCGAACTCCATGTCCACCGCCTCTGATCGGTGACCGGCGCCGGTGTCGGCCGGGTGCCGGCCCGCCGCGCGAGCTCCCCCCGGGCTACCGGGCGTTGGGCCGGGACGCCGCCCGCGCCGCCTCCTCCATCGCCGCGAGCTCGGAGAGCATCGGCATCGGATCCGTCCCCACCGACCCCGGCAGTACCTCGGCGATCCGCTCGGGCGTCCAGCCGGACCCCTCGGCGTAGACGGAACGCAGTTCCCTCGGCTGGGCCCACACCGCGATCTTCGCCCCGGCGACCGTGTACACCTGCCCGGTGACGCCCTGCGCGGCGGCCCGCTCGGACAGCAGGTACACCACCAGCGCGGCCACGTCCTCCGGCTCGCCGATCTCCGCCAGCCGCACCGGCACGTTCGCCGACATCCGCGTACGCGCCACCGGTGCCACCGCGTTCGCGGTCACCCCGTACTTGTGCAGGCCGAGCGCGGCGCTGCGCACGAGGGAGATGATCCCGCCCTTGGCCGCGCTGTAGTTGGCCTGCGCGACGGAGCCCTGGTGGTTGCCGCTGGTGAAGCCGATGAGGGTGCCGGAGCGCTGCCGGCGCATGACGGCGGAGGCGGCCCGGAACACGGTGAACGTGCCCTTCAGATGGGTGGCGACGACCGGGTCCCACTCCTCCTCGGTCATGTTGAACAGCATCCGCTCCCGCAGGATGCCGGCCACGCACACGACCCCGTCGACGCGGCCGTACGTCTCCACCGCCGTGTCCACGACCCGCTGTCCGCCCGCCATGGCGGAGATGTCGTCGGCGACCGCGACGGCCTCGCCGCCCGCCGCCTCGATCTCCTTGACGACGGCCTCGGCGACCTCGCTGGTGGGCGAGGCGCCGTCCACGGCCACGCCGTAGTCGTTGACGACGACCTTCGCCCCCTCGGCCGCCGCGGCCAGCGCGACCGCCCGTCCGATCCCGCGCCCGGCACCCGTCACGGCGATGACCTTGCCGGCCAAGAAGTTCCCCACGCCCGGCCCCTTCCCGCAGTTTCTGACGCGTCGTTAGATTTGACGGCGCGTTAGATTCTATGGCCCGCCGACCGCGCGGGCACAAGCCCCGGGGAGGCACCGGATGGCACTGCCGAAGGAGTTCCACACGATCGCGGGGCGCGTGAACAACTGGGGACGCTGGGGCGCCGACGACGAGATCGGCACCCTGAACCTGATCACGGACGACGTCGTGCGGGAGGCCGCCCGCGAGGTGCGCACCGGCCGCCGCGTCCCGCTCGCCCTCCCCCTGGCGCAGGACGGTGTGCAGACGGGGATGATCGCCGGCCGGGTCAATCCGCTGCACGCGATGGTGCAGCTCAACCAGGAGCTGTTCGGGCCGGGCACGGTGGCGTGCAGCGACGACGCGGTGACCATGGGGCTCCAGGCCGGCACCCACTGGGACGCGCTGACCCATGTCTCGCACTCGGGGAGGCTCTACAACGGCCGCCCCGCGCACACGGTCACCGCGCACGGCGGTGCCGAGTTCAGCGGGATCGACAAGGTGCGGCACCTCGTCTCGCGCGGGGTGCTGCTGGACGTGGCACGCGCGCGGGGCGTGGACCGGCTGCCGGGGGGCCACGCGGTCACCCCCGAGGACCTGGAGGCGGCCGAGGAGCTCGCCGGTACGCGCGCGCGTGCCGGTGACATCGTGCTCGTACGGACCGGACAGGTGCGGGTGTACCTGTCCGGGGACAAGCACGGCTACGGCTATCCGTCGCCGGGGCTCTCGGTGCGCTGCCCGGAGTGGTTCCACGCGCGCGATGTGGCGGCGGTCGCGAACGACACGCTCACGTTCGAGGTCTTCCCGCCCGAGATCGAGGACCTGTGGCTGCCCGTGCACGCGCTGCACCTGGTGGAGATGGGGATGCTCCAGGGCCAGAACTGGAATCTCGAAGAGTTGTCCACAGCCTGTGGAGAAACGGGCCGGTACACGTTCCTGCTGTCGGCGATGCCCGAGCCGTTCGTGGGCGCGACGGGGACACCGGTGGCCCCGGTGGCGATCCTGTGAGCGACGGCGGCGGCGCGTCCGCGGTCGGCGGCGCGCGCCTCCCCCACCGTCACGCGCACGCGCCGCCGTCCGATACGACCCGCACTCGGCGAGGACCACCGTCGTCCCGGGCCCTCGCCGTCCCCTCGCGGCGGACCGACGCACCCCAGCCTGATCAGGCACCCAGGGAACGTCAACGCCGGTACGGACCCGTGTTGCGGCAGCCCCGCTCACAGCACCCGCGCACGGGCGCACCCCCCCGGCGCACCACCGCTCGGGGCCGCTACACCGCTTCGAAGGCGAGACCCTCGTACGCGGACAGTCCGCCCCCGCACGCCAGCGCGGCGCTCTGCCGGGGCTGTGAACAGCGGTCCAGTTCGCACCAGATGCTCTTGCCGGCGCCCTCGGGGCTCCAGCCCCAGCGGTCGGCGAGGCAGTCCACGAGGGCCAGACCCCGGCCGCCGGTGGCGTCGTCGTCGGCGCAGCGGGGCACGGGCGCGCGCGAGCTGCGGTCGGTCACCTCGACCCGCACCGTGGCCGACGGGCACTTCTCGGCCGCCGGACCCGGCAGACACAGCCGCAGCACGGCCGGCCGGCCGGTGTGCACCACGGCATTGGTCACCAGCTCGGAGACGAGCAGGATCAGGGTCTCGGCCAGCGGCTCGTCGGCCGTTATCCCCGATCCCGCGAGCCGCGAGCGGGCCCACCTCCTCGCCCGTCCCACCTCCGCGGGGTCGGGCCGGATCTCCAGCTGCACTTGAAGCACCTGCACCGCTCACACCATCCGAACCGGCGGATCCATGACCCCGCGCCCACCGCGCGCCGCGGTCTCAGCCGCGGCGGCGATCACGAGGGCCACGATCCCAGCCATTTTCTGCATGGCCAGAACAACGGCCAGAGCAAGGGTCACGGACCGTGACTCCCTTGCGAGACAGCATGGTTGACGTACAGTCACCCCAACAAGCGCTTCGGGCATATTCCCGCGCGAAGGAGTACGCGTAGGGCATACTGTGCGACGCTCGTGCCGGGGAGTCGAACAGACGGGGACAACGGGCCTGACGGCCCCGCGAGCTGCGGCGCGCACCGCGCGACCCGGCACTGCCCCAGGGGCACCGCCGGCCCGGCTCGTCCGCGCAGCCACTCGCATCTCACACAAGGTACCCGAGCGGACACCGACTCCGGGCCGTGACGAGTCCCGGGAAGGACACAACCCGGTATCAACGCTCTGTGACGCCGACAGGCCACCATCCGCAACATCGTGGGCCATGGCTTCCGGAGTACGGCGGCCGGGAAACCACCGGCGGCTCACCGCGCCAGCGCGGCGGCGAGCAGTTCCTCGCCCTCGGCGCTCCCCCCGGCGCGCCGCGCCCGCACCCACGCCCGCTTCAGGTGCAGATGCACGTCGGCCTCCCAGGTGAACCCCATGCCGCCGTGCACCTGGAGGCAGTCGCGGGCCCCCCGCACGGCGGCCTCGTCGGCGAGCAGCCGGGCGGCGGCGATGTCGGCGGGGTCGGCCGTGACGGCGGCGGCGTAGACGGCGGCGCGTGCGGTCTCGGCCCGCACCAGCAGGTCCGCGCACAGATGCTGGACGGCCTGGAAGGCGCCGACGGGCCGCCCGAACTGCTCTCGGGTCCGGGCGTGTTGCACGGCCAGCTCGCACACCCGTCCGGCGGTGCCGAGCTGCTCGGCGGCCGTCAGCAGCACGGCGACGGGATCCGGGGGGCCGGGTGCGGGCACCCGGTGCAGCGGGGTGAGCGGGTCCACCGAACGCAGCGGTACGGCACCGGAGGCGTCCCCGTGGACGACGTCCGCCGCCTCCAGCCACTCCACCAGCCCGCCGTCGACGGCCGCCACGACCGTCTCCCCGCGCGCCGCGCCGGGCACACCGCCGGCCGCGAGATGCGTGGCCACCAGCGGGCCGGGCAGCAGGGCCCGCCCGGCCTCCTCGAAGGCCAGCACGGCCTCGGGCAGCCCCAGTCCGACCCCGCCGTCCGCCTCGGGCAGCCGCAGGGCGAAGAACCCGGCCTCCCCGAGGGTCCGCCACAGCGCCCGGTCGAGCCGGCCCGGCACGGCGACGGCCGCGCGCAGCGCCTCCCGCCCGAAGCGGCGTTCCAGCAGGTCCCGCACACCCGCCCGCAGGGCCCGCTGGTCATCGGTGAGCCGGAAACGCACCGGACCTCCCCTCCGCGCGGTCCGCGTGATCCTGTGTGGGCCGAGGACGCACGCTCACCTCCCCCTGGGCAGGCCGAGGATCCGCTCGGCCACGATGCCGCGCTGGATCTGCGAGGTCCCGGCGGCGATCGTGTACGACAGCGAGGACAGCCGGTCGAGCACCCAGGGGCGGTCCAGATCCAGGCAGTCGGGGCCGAGGACCTCGGCCGCGGCGTCGTACAGCTCCTGCCGGGCGTGCGAGTAGCGGAGCTTGAACACCGAGCCGCCGACGCCGGGCACCCCGCCGTTCGCCTCCGCCTCGCTCACGTTCCACTGGGTCAGCCGCCACAGCGCGCGGAACTCCGCGTCCAGCCGGCCGAGCCGGCGCCGCAGCACCGGATCGTCCCAGCGGCCGTTCTCCCGTGCGGCGGACGCGAGTTCGCCCAGTACCCGGCGGCAGGCGACGACCTCGCCGACGAAGGCCGTACCGCGTTCGAAGGACAGGGTCACCATGGTCACGCGCCAGCCGTCGTTCTCCTCCCCGACCCGGTTGGCGACCGGCACCCGCACCTCGTCCAGGAACACCTCGGCGAACTCCGCCGACCCGGCGAGCGTGCGCAGCGGCCGTACGGTGACGCCTTCGGCGTCCATCGGCAGGGCCAGCCAGGTGATGCCACGGTGCCGGGGCGCGGCCGGGTCGGTGCGGACCAGCAGCTCGCACCAGTCGGCGACTTCCGCGTGCGAGGTCCAGATCTTGGACCCGGTCACCACGTAGTGGTCGCCGTCCCTGCGCGCGCGGGTGCGCAGGGACGCGAGGTCGGAGCCGGCGTCCGGCTCGCTGAACCCCTGGCACCACACCTGCTCGCCGCGCAGGATCGGCGGCAGCCAGCGGGCCCGCTGGTCGGCGGTGCCCTCGGCGGCGATCGTCGGTCCGGCGTGCAGCAGTCCGACGAAGTTGGCGCCCACGTAGGGCGCGCCCGCCCTCTCGGTCTCCTCCAGGAAGATCATCCGGACGGTCGGGGAGGCGTCCCAGTGCACGTCGGCGTACCCGGCGTCGTACAGCATCCGCTGCCAGCGCAGGTCGTAGGCGCGGCGGCCGGGCCAGTCGTCCGGGGACGGCCTGGCCGGCAGGGTGGGCAGCACCGCGGCGAGCCACGTCCGCAGCCGGGTCCGGAACTCCTCCTCCTCGGGTGTGCGGGAGAGGTCCATCACCGGTCGAGGTCCAGGCCGAGCATGCGGATGGCGTTGCCCCGCATCAGCTTGTGGACGGTCTCGTCGTCCAGGCCCTTCACATGGTCGAGGGCGACCTCCTTGGTGTGCGGGAAGGTCGAGTCGACGTGCGGGTAGTCGGTCTCGAAGGTGGCGTTGTCGCGGCCGACGACGTCCAGCGAGGCGACGCCGTGCCGGTCGCGGAAGAAGCAGCAGAAGATCTGCCGGTAGTAGTACGTCGACGGCGGCTCGGGGACCAGGTCCCTGACCCCGCCCCAGGCGCGGTGCTCCTCCCACACGTCGTCGGCGCGTTCCAGGGCGTACGGGATCCAGCCCATCTGACCCTCGGAGTAGGCGAGTTTCAGCCGGGGGAAGCGCACCAGGACCCCGCTGAAGAGGTAGTCCATCATCGAGGCCATGGCGTTGTTGAAGCTCAGGGACGCCTGGACGGCGGGGGGCGCGTCGGGGGAGGCCGCGGGCATCTGGGAGCTGCTGCCGATGTGCATGTTGACGACCGTCCCGGTCTCCTGGCAGACGGCGAAGAACGGGTCCCAGTAGCCGGAGTGGATGGAGGGCAGCCCGAGGTGGGTGGGGATCTCCGAGAAGGTGACCGCCCGCACGCCGCGTGCCGCGTTGCGCCGGATCTCGGCGACGGCCAGCCCGACGTCCCACAGCGGGATCAGGCACAGCGGGATCAGCCGGCCGCCGCTGTCCCCGCACCACTCCTCCACCATCCAGTCGTTGTAGGCGCGCACGCAGGCGAGGGCGACCTCCTTGTCGTGGGCCTCGGCGAAGGTCTGCCCGCAGAAGCGCGGGAAGGTCGGGAAGCAGAGGCTGGCCTCGACGTGGTTGAGGTCCATGTCGGCGAGCCGGGCCCCGGGGTCCCAGCAGCCGCGCCGCATCTGCTCCCGGGTGATCCCCTCCAGGGTCATCTCGTCCCGGTCGAAGCCGACGGCGGCGATGTTCCGCTTGTACGGGAACTTCAGGTCCTCGTAGATCCACCAGTCCGTCGGCTGTCCCGCCGGGTCCATGGTGATCTGGTACTTCCCGCCGACGTAGGCGAGTTCCCCGATCCCGGCGGTCAGCGGCTGGGGCCCCCGGTCCCGGTACCTGGCGGGCAGCCAGGTCTCGAAGAGGTGGGCGGGCTCGATGACGTGGTCGTCGACGCTGATGATGCGGGGCAGTTCTCTCGCCATGGGTCCCCTCCGCCGGACGGTGCTCGACTGGGCCCTGCTGATCTGATGGCCCGTCAGATAGCATGGCATCTGACGAGTCGTCAGCCAAGCAGGGGGCAGCCGTGAACGAGACTTCGCAGGCCCTGGGTTCGGCCCGCACGCTGTGGGAGCTGGTCACCCGCCGCGCCGACCTCACCCCCGGCCGGCCGGTCCTGCTCCAGGAGGACCGGGTGCTCACCTTCGGCGACCTGCGCACCCGGGCCGAGCGCGTCGCGGCCGGCCTGTACGGCATGGGCGTGCGCCCCGGCACGGTGGTCGCCTGGCAGCTGCCCACCCGCATCGAGACCGCCCTGCTGTCCTTCGCGCTGGCCCGCCTGGGCGCCGTGCAGTCCCCGGTCATCCCCTTCTACCGCGACCGTGAGGTCGGCTTCGCGCTGCGCGGGTCGAAGGCGGAGTTCTTCGCCGTACCGGGAGTGTGGCGGGGCCACGACCATACGGAAATGGCCCGGCGGCTGGGCGCCAGGGGGATCTTCGAGGCGTACGACGACCTCCCCGACGGCGACCCGTCCGTCCTGCCCCCGCCGCCCGCCGAGGGCACCTCGGTCCGCTGGATCTACTGGACCTCGGGCACCACCTCCGACCCCAAGGGCGTGCTGCACACCGACCGCTCCCTGATCGCGGGCGGCACCTGCCTGGCGCACGCCCTGCGTCTGTCGGCGGACGACGTCGGCTCGATGGCCTTCCCCTACGCCCACATCGCCGGCCCCGACTACACCGTGATGCTCCTGCTCTACGGCTTCCCGGCCCTCATGTGCGAGCACTTCGCGCTGCCGCGGGCGCTGGCGGAGTACCGGCGGCACGGGGTCACCGTGGCCGGCGGCTCCACGGCCTTCTACTCCCTGTTCCTGGCCGAGCAGCGCAAACGGCCGGGCGAGAAGGTGATCCCCACCCTGCGGCTGCTCGCGGGCGGCGGCGCCCCGAAGCCACCCGGGCTGTACCACGCCGTGGTCCGCGAGATGGGCGTCCAGCTCACCCACGGCTACGGCATGACCGAGGTCCCGATGATCACCATGGGCGACCCGGAGGACACACCCGAGAACCTGGCCACGACCGAGGGGCGGCCCCCGCGGGGCATGGAGGTCCGGATCACCGACGGCGAGATACGGCTGCGCGGCGAGGCCGTCTGCCAGGGCTACCTGGACCCCGCGCAGACGGCCGCCGCCTTCGACGCCGACGGCTTCCTGCGCACCGGCGACCTCGGGCACCTGACGCCGTCGGGCCACCTCGTCCTCACCGGCCGGCTCAAGGACGTGATCATCCGCAAGGGCGAGAACATCTCCGCCAAGGAGGTCGAGGACCTGCTGGCCGCGCATCCGGCGGTGGGCGACGCGGCCGTGATCGGCCTGCCGGACACCGAGCGCGGCGAACTGGTCTGCGCGGTGGTCGAACAGCAGTCCGATACACCGCAGTTGACCCTGCCGGAGGTCGTGTCCTTCCTCCGCGCGGAAGGACTGTCCGTGCACAAGCTCCCGGAGCGCCTGGAGGTGGTGGACGCCCTTCCGCGCAACGAGACACTGCGGAAGGTGCTGAAGTACAAGCTGCGGGAGCGGTTCGGGTGAGGGCGGTCCGGTCGACCGCGGCCGGACCGTGCCGTGGGTTCCCGCTATTCGGGGACCGTGAAGTAGCGCGCGAACGCCGGTACGATCTCCGCCTCGCCGATCCTGCGGTCGCCGTCGGTGTCGAGGGCGGCGGCGGCCTGGCGGGCGGTCTCCTCCGGGACGTGGAACACGCGCAGCACGCGCGCGGTGTCGGCGGTGCCGATCCGGCCGTCGGCGTCCGTGCCGGCCACCGCCAGGGCCGCGTGCAGGAAGGGCCGGGCGATCTCGGCGAAGCGGCCGGGGTTGTCGCGCAGCCGCTTGACCGCGCCGGTGACGAACTCCGCACGGGTGATGCGCTGGTCGCCGTCCCGGTCGGCGATGCCGGCCATGCCCTGCCAGAACGCCTCCGCGCCGGCGTACAGCGCCTGCCCCTTGTCGGAGCGGGCGGGTACGGCGAACTCGGCGAGCAGCGCCTTGGCCGCCGCGTTGAAGTCCTCCCGGTCGATGTAGCCGTTGCCGTCCTGGTCGAAGGTGGCGAACCGGGCGGCGATCCTGCGCTCGTACTCGGTGCTGACCATGTCTGTTCGGGCCGCCTTACATGAGGGTCGTACGGGTGGTCCTGCCCGTGCGTGGGGGTGACCTGGCAGGGAGCGTACGACGCGGACGGCCGGCAGACGGCGGGAAACCGGCGGTTGTGCCAAGACCGGGGGAATTCCGCGACAACAGTGTGGCCGTGTCGCGACGCCGTGACGGCCGCTCAGGCGGAGAGCGGCCCGGCCTCGTCCGTGGTCGCGGAGTCCACGTCGGGGTGGACGTCGAAGAGGCGGCGCACGCCGAGCGCGCCGAGCACGCGGTTGACGTGCGAGCCGTCCTCGGCTCCCCGGTCCGGCAGGATCAGCCGCAGCCGGCCCTGGCAGGAGCGGATCAGCCGACGGGCTGCGATGAGGACGCCGACCCCGCTGGAGTCGCAGAAGAACACGTCGGAGAGGTCCACGACGAGGCTGTGGTGTCCCTCGGCGACGCTGTCGTGCACCCGTTGGCGCAGCACCGGCGAAGTCATCAGGTCCAGTTCCCCGGACACCCGGAGGACGGCCCACTCGCCCTGTTCGACGCCGGTCACGCTGAATGCCACGGCCCTGCCCTCCGCTCGCCGGATCTCCCGGAACCGCCCGGAAACGGAAGCAGTTCCTACGTTTCCTGTCGCGCGGCTGCCCAGCGGCCGTTCCCTGAAACGTGACGCGACAAACGGCAGTCGATCGACTAGGGGCTTGTTTCGGTCACTATCGATCCTGTTCGATCAGAGGTGCACGCACCTCGTGTGAAGGATGTGTGAAGGGGGCACTATCACCTGCGGCCCTTCCGGGGGCGCACATTGGCACAAAGGGGCGTGCGCCGTCAGGCGTGCCGACTACATTCGAGAAGGCAGGACCGACAGGCTGGACGGGCCGGACAGGGGGAGGGGAGGGGACCGCATGGCCAGGAAGGACGTACCGCCCCGCTGGGACCGCAAGATGCAGCAACGGCTCGCGCGCGGTGAGGCGGCAGCCCTCGGCGAGCTGTACGACCGCTTCGCCTCCCTCGTGCACAGCCTCGCCCACCGCGTCCTCGCCGGCGAACAGGACGCCGACGCCGTCACCCGCGAGGTCTTCGCCCACGTCTGGGAACACCCCGAGACCTACGACCCCCAGCAGGGCCCCCTGCGCTCCTGGATCGCCGCCGTCACCCACCGGGTCGCCGTACAGCGGCTGCGCGACCGGGAGGAACCGGAGCAGCCGCGACGCGAGGATCTGGAGAGCGAGGTCCGCCGCGCCTCGGTCGCCGCCCGCGCCGACTACATCGTGCACTCCATGCCGGCCCCGCTGCGCGCCGCCCTCGACCTGGCCTACTTCCAGCGCCGCGACTACCGCCAGACCGCGGCCGACCTCGGCGTCACCGAGGACGAGGCCCGCCGCCGGCTCCGCCTCGGCCTCCAACTCCTCTCCACCGCCCACGACACCGGCACACCGCCGGGATACCGGGGTGCGGTGTGAAGGGGACGGGCGGCTCCGGGGCACACGACGAGTACGGCGAGTACGGCGAACACGCCGGCCACGGGGAAGAGGGCCGTGGCGGTGCCGCACGCGGCGAACGGCCCCGGGGCTACGCCGACGGGCGCGGCTCGGGGGACGTGCCGCCCGGTGCCGGCGGGTCCGGTCCCGTCCCGGCCCCGCGGATACCCATGCCCCGCGCTTCCGTGGAGGACAGCGGGCTCCCGCTGCCCGACCTCGCCGATCCGGGGGACCTCGCACCCGTGCCGCTCGACCTGTCGCACGACGTCCTGAAGTCGCTGCTCGGCGCCTGGGCGCTGGCCGCCTGCTCGGCGGCGGAGACGGCGGCCGTCGAGGAGCACCTGGGCGACTGCGGATCCTGCGCCGACGAGGCCCGCCGGCTGCGCGAGGCCGTCGGCCTGCTGCACCAGCCGGAGAGCCTGGACCTGAACCCGGCGCTGCGCACCCGCGTCCTGGCCGCCTGCCTGAACCGCCGGCCGCCGCGCATCCCGGTGCCCGACTGGGCGGCGCCGTACGACGCCGAGACCGCGCGGCTGGACGCGCTGCTCCAGGACTTCGGGGACGCGGAGTGGCACGCGCCGGTGCGGCTGCGCTGGTTCGAGGCCGACGCACCGACGAGCCGCCGTTCGACCGTCGCCGGGGTGATCGCGCACCTGCTGTCGGTGGACGGGCTGGTCGCGACGGCGCTCGGGCTGGAGGACCCGCTGGCCGAGGTCGCCGACGCCGACAGGGGCGCCGTGGGTCCGGCGGGCCGCACGGAGGCGTACTGGCGGGCCTCGCACTTCCCGCCGACGCGCTCGGTGCGGGGGCCGTGGCGGGAGCAGAGCCACAGCCTGGTGCGGACCGTGTCCTTCACCGGCGGCCACGCGGGCGGGCTCACGGTGCCGTACGGCGACTTCGCGCTGCCGCTGCACGACGCGATGCTGGACCGCGCCTTCGAGTGCTGGGTGCACGCCGAGGACATCGCCGAGGCGGTGGACTATCCGTACGCGCCGCCGGCGCCGCGGCACCTCAACCGGATGATCGACCTCGCGGCCCGTCTGCTGCCGACGGCGCTCGCCGCGCGCCGCCGGGCGGGACTGTCCGGGCCGGGCCGCCGGACCCCGCACCTGGTCCCGGCGGGCGCGCCCGGCCGCAGCCTGCGCCTGGAGATCGAGGGACCGGCCGGCGGCGAGTGGCTGATCCCCCTCGACTCACCGGCGGCGGTGGGCTCCGCCGACTTCGAGGTGGCCCACGTGGCCCTGGACGGCGTGGAGTTCTGCAAGCTGGCGGCAGGGCATGTGCCTCCGGCGGAAGCCGCGGTCGGCCAGGTGGGCGACCGGGAGGCCATCAGGGACGTGCTCTTCGCGGTCGCGTCGTTGAGCCGGATGTAGGGGCGGGACCGGACGCGTCGGCGGCTGCGGGTGGTCGGGGGCTGCGGGTGGTCGGGGGTTGCTCGCGCGGTTCCCCGCGCCCCGGGGGCGCCCGGCCGGCTAGGCGAACACCACCGTCCGGCGCCCGTTGAGCAGGATCCTCCGCTCCGCGTGCCACTTCACGGCCCGCGCCAGCGCCTGGCACTCCACGTCCCGGCCGATGGCCACCAGCTGGTCCGGCGTCACGTCGTGCCCGACCCGCTCGACCTCCTGCTCGATGATCGGGCCCTCGTCCAGGTCCGCGGTGACGTAGTGCGCCGTCGCGCCGATCAGCTTCACACCCCGCGCGTGCGCCTGGTGATACGGCTTCGCGCCCTTGAAGCTCGGCAGGAAGGAGTGGTGGATGTTGATGATCCGGCCGCTGAGCTGCTTGCACAGGTCGTCGGAGAGGACCTGCATGTAGCGGGCGAGGACGACCAGCTCGACCTTCTCCTCGCGGACGATCTCCAGCAGCCTCGACTCGGCCTCCGACTTGGTGTCCTTCGTCACCGGGATGTGGTGGAAGGGAATGTTGTAGGAGCCCACCAGCTCCTCAAAGTCGGTGTGGTTGGACACCACGCCCACGATCTCCACCGGCAGCGCGCCGATCCGGGCCCGGAACAGCAGGTCGTTCAGGCAGTGCCCGAACTTGCTGACCATCAGCAGGATGCGCATCTTCTCGTCGGCCCGGTGGATCTGCCAGTCCATGTGGAAGGAGTCACCGATCGCGGCGAAGCTCGCCCGCAGCTTGTCCACCGTCACCGGCGCCTCGGCCGAGAAGTGGACGCGCATGAAGAACAGTCCCGTGTCGTGGTCGCCGAACTGCTGACTGTCCTCGATGTTGCAGCCGGTCATGAACAGGTAGCTGGACACGGCGTGCACAATGCCCTTTTTGTCCGGGCAGGAGAGCGTGAGGACGTACTGGTCGGCCGGTGCGGCGGCGGAAGAGGCGGACTGATCGGTCATGCCCCACAGGGTCCCACACCGGCCGCCCGCCATGGGGCGGCCGTCCGCCACGCGGACCGCGCCAGGACCCGTCAGGGCCCCGTCGGAACCTCGTCGGAACCTCGTCAGGACCTCGTCAGGATCCGCAGCACGTCCAGGCTCTTCGGCGGTGTGTCCGGGTCCTCCCCGTCGCTCGCCGACATCCGCACGTGCGCGTCCCGGGCCGCCCGCACCGCGTCCGGCCAGCCGGAGTGGTCCAGGTAGGCGGCGACGGGCGCGTCCGGGCCGACCTGGTGCATGATCCGCAGCACCCGCAGCACGGCGGTGTCGACGAGCGCCGCCTCCTGAGAGTCCCGGAATATGGTGCCGACGTACTTCTCGGCCGACCAGCTGTCCAGCCAGGTGTCCTCCACCAGCCGGTACACGGCGTCCGTGACGTCGCCGTAGCCGTCCACGCCGGCCAGCCAGACGTCCCGCTGGAACACCGGGTCGGAGAGCATGTGCAGCGCCGAGCGCACATTGCTGCGCCAGCGCCACCACGGCATGTCATTCAAGGGCATGCCGCCCATGGTGGAGGAGCGACGGCCGCGACGGGAAGAGTTCTCCGAACCTTGCACGGTCATCGATCGTACGTTCCCCACCCCAGAAGCCTCACATGCCCCCGTAATTCACCTCCGCGTCACCCTTCGTTGACCAAGGGTCACTCCCGGGTTAGTGCTGTGAGGGAATCGTGTGTGTGCATGACCGGCAGGCGACGCACGCGCAGTACCCCTCGTCCCGTCCTTCCCCGCCCCGTCGGAGCCACCGCCCTCGCGGCGGGAGCGGTGGCCCTCTGTGCGTCGCTCACCGCCGCATGCGGGGTCATCCCCGGTGCCACGGGGGGCTCCGGGGATGACCCGGTCAAGGTGATGACCTGGGCCCCGCAGGACACCGACGCGACCAACAAGCCCGGCATGCCCGCGATGGCCCGCGCCTACGCCAAGTGGATCAACTCCCATGGTGGCATCAACGGCCGCAGGCTGGAGGTGCTGACCTGCAACGACCACAACGACAGCGTGGGCGCCGCGAAGTGCGCCCGGCGCGCCGCGACCGAGAACGTGGTCGCGGTCGTCGGCTCCTACAGCCAGTTCGGCGACTCCTACCTCGCCCCGCTGGAGGGCGCCGGCATCCCCTACATCGGCGGCTACGGCGTCACCAACGACGAGTTCACCGGCGCCATGTCCTACCCGGTCAACGGCGGCCAGCCCGCCCTCCTGGCCGGCCTCGGCAAGGCCCTCGCGCAGAGCTGCGGCAACGTCGCCCTGGTCCGCCCGGACAGCATCGCCGGCGACCAGCTGCCCGCGATGCTCGACGCCGGTCTCAAGGCGGGCGGCCACGCGGACGCCGGCGACCAGCTCGCCGCGGACGACGCCACCGAGTACGGCGGCCAGGCCGAGCAGGCGCTGCGCTACGCGACCGAGGGCGTCACGCGGAAGGGCTGTGTGGTGCCCGCGCTCGGGGACCGCACGGACACCTTCATGGACTCCTTCCGGCGGGCCCGCGACGACTTCCCGGCCGTGCGCACGGCGACCGTGCTCGGCAGCGTCGACCAGACCGTCATCAACACGACGGGCGGGGCGTCGGGGCCGTACGAGGGGGCGTACATCACCGGCTGGTACCCGGTCGCCTCCGACCACCGCTGGGACCCGATGAAGAAGGTGATCAACGAGGAGGCCTTCGGCGACAACCGCATCGACCCCGCGGACGCCGGCGTGCAGACCACGTGGATCGCCTACACCGTGCTCAAGGCCGTCCTGGAGAAGATCGGCGAGGGCGAGGTGAGCGCCGACACCGTGCGGCGCACCCTCAACGACGGCCTGCGGGTCTCCACCGGCGGCCTCACCCCGACCCTGCACTGGCCCTACGAGGGCAAGCTGGCCGTGGTCGGCTTCCCGCGGCTGGTCAACGCCGACGTCACCCTCCAGGTGGTCCGGGACGGCAAGCTGGTCGCGGCCCGCCAGGGCATCGGCGGCGCCCACGGGATCGCCGACATGACCTCGACCCTGGAGAACGCCGACGTGCCGTGACGGCCGGCGGTCACAGCTGGGTCGGCTGGCGCTGGGTGAGGCCGTACTGCTTGGCGATCGCGTTCCACAGCGCCGCCGCCTTCGTCTTCTGCGCGCTGGCGGTGCCGCTCTCCCGGTTGCCGGCCTGCGTCTCGCCGGTGGTGCGGGCGTGTCCCTTGCGGCAGACCTTGTGCCCCTTGGCCTGGTCCGCCCAGGCCGCGTAGTGGTTGTCGGCCGCGGCGGACGCCTGCCATGCCTTGGTCAGCGCGGCCGTCAGATCGGCGTTGCCGGGCAGCTTGTCCACGGACAGCTTGCCGAGCCGCGTGACCAACTGGCCGCGCTGCCGGGCCGCGTCGCGCAGGCTGGAGGCGGCCTGGTCGAGGTTGTCGCACTGCTTGACGTCCGCCACCGCCTGGATCACCGAGGCCCGGCTGCTGCCGCTGTCCGCGAGCAGCTTGTCCAGCTCGACGGCCTGCTGCCGGGCGGGGTCGACGGCGGGCGAGGCGGAGTCCTGGGTGGCCGGGGAGGCGGCGGCGACCGTCTTGCCGTCCCCGCCCTGGTCCTTGTCTCCGCCGCCGCTGAGCAGCGCGCCGGCGCCGACGCCGAGCACGACGATGCCGACACCGATCGCGGCGATCAGCGGCACCCGCGACCGGCCCCGGCGCCGCCCGCCGTCGTCGTCCGGACCCGCGTCGTACGACGGCTGCGCCGGGCGGTACGACGACTGCGCCGGGCCGGGATAGGCGTCCGGCTGCTGCATCCGCGGCAACTGCTGGGTGGACCCGGCCGGGCTGTCGCCGCCCCCGGGGCCGCCGCGGAAGAGGTTGTCGAACTCGGCGGGCGGCTGCCGGTCCGCCCCCTGCGCCTGGGCCTGGGCGGCGTACGGCGGGATGTACTGCGTGGCCTCCGCGTCCGAGGGCGCGGGCGCCGCCTGCCGGGGCGCCTGGCCGAGGTACCGCGTCTCCTCGCCGGCCGACTCCGCCGGCAGCGCGCCGGGCGCGACCGGCGGCATGTACTGGGTGGCCGCCTCGTGAACACCGTTCCCGGCGGGAACCGGCGGTATGTACTGGGTGGCGCCGTCGGCCGACGCCGCCGGCACGGGCGGTATGTACTGGGTGGCGCCCTCGTCGCCGGGCGTGGCGGGGCCGGCGGGGACCGGCGGGAAGTACTGGGTCGCACCGTCCGCGCTCGGGGGCAGCGGGGCGCCCGCGGCCGGGTACGCGGACGGCTGCGGCGCGGCGGCGGGCCGGCCCGGGGCGGGCTGCGCCGGGTACGGCTGCTGCTGCGCGTGCTGCTGGTACGGGTCGGGCGCGCCGTACGCGGGCTGCTGGGCCGCGCCGTAGGCACCGGGGCCGGCCTGGCCGCCGCCGTACTGCGCCTCCTGACCGCCGTAGGACGCCGTCGGGCCGCCGTAGCCAGGGGCCTGGCCGCCGTACGACGGGGCCGGGGCGCCCTCGGGGGGCAGCGGGCCGGGGTTCGCGGCGGACGGGGGCCGCTGGTCGGGGCCGCCGGGGGCGTCCCACTGCGGCGCTGCCGCCGGGGGCCAGCCCTGGTCCGGCTGGGGCGCCTGCTGCTCGGGGCCCCAGGAACCGCCCCAGGACTGTCCGCCGGCCGGGTGGGCGGGGGCGGGCGTCCCGGTCATGCCCGGCAGCAGGGGCTCTCCTCCGTCGGAGGGCAGCACGATGCCTTCGCGCGCGGTCCGCGCCGAGGGCTCCTCGCCCTGTCCACTCTGCGTCACCGGGACTCCTACTAATGGGGGACCTTGTGAATCGTCGGCTCACGCTACCGGCTCCCCCGAGCCCCGTGCCACGCAGCGCGGTTCGCGACCTCCTCCCTGTGACCGCGGTAACACCGCCGTTCCGCGATGCGCCGTGCACGGCACCCGGCGCACACCCGGGTGCCGTTTCCCGTTCGTTCACGCGCCGGCGGGGCTGGTGTTCACGCGGCCTGCTGGAGATCGAGCCGCGCCCCGAACTCCCGTACCACCGCCTCCTCCCGGAAGGGCTCCAGCCGCTGCTGGAGGTCGTCCAGGTACTCGGCGCCCCGGTTGGAGCGGAGCGTCTCCAGCAGTTCCACCGCCTTCATGCCCGTGGCGCAGGCCTGCTCGATCTCGCGCTGCTGCACCTGGGCCGTGGCGAGCAGCACATAGCCGATGGCGCGCCGGCGGGCCCGGGACTCCGGGTGCCCGGCCAGCGACTGCTCGGCGTACCGCGCGGCCTGGTCGGCCTGTCCGAGGTCACGGTGGCAGTGGGCCAACTCGTCGGCCAGGTAGGCCTCGTCGAAGTGGGCGATCCACACCGGGTCGTCCCCGGCGGAGTCGTCCGCCCGTTCCATCGCGGTGACCGCCTGCCCGCCGGCCGCCTGTGCCGCGCGCGCGTCTCCGAGCAGGGCGTGCCCGCGCGCCTCGGCGGCGTGGAACATCGCCTCCACGCGCGGGGTCACCTGCCCGCGTGCCCCCTCCTGCGCCGCCCGCGCCAACTGGGCGATCTCACGTGGGTTCCCGAGCTGCGCGGCGAGGTGGCTCATGGACGCGGCGAGCACGTAACCGCCGTATCCACGGTCCCCGGCGGCCTGCGCGAGCCGCAGCGACTGGATGTAGTACCGCTGGGCGAGGCCCGGTTGCCCGGTGTCGACGGCCATGTACCCCGCCAGCTCCGTCAACCGGGCGACGGCGGCGAAGAGTTCCCGGCCGACCGCCTCCCGGTAGGAGCCCGCGAGCAGCCCGGAGACGACGCTGTTGAGGTAGTGCACGACGACCGGGCGCACATGCCCGCTGCCGTACTGGTGGTCGAGGTCCACCAGCGCCCGGGTCATGGACCGTACGGCCGCCACGTCGGACTGGCCCACCCGCGGACCCGCCTGCCGGGCCACCTGCGGGTCCGGCGCCGAGATCAGCCAGTCGCGGCTCGGCTCGACCAGCGCGGAGGCGGCGACGGAGGAGCCGGACAGGAAGTCCCTGCGCCCCACGTCGCTGCGCCACAGCTCGCAGACCTGCTCGATGGCCCCCAGTACCGTCGGCGAGAACTGGAGACCGACCCCCGAGGCGAGGTTCTTGCCGTTGGCCATGCCGATCTCGTCGATCGTGACCGTACGGCCGAGCTTGCGCCCGAGCGCCTCGGCGATGATCGCCGGGGCCCGGCCCCGCGGCTGCTGGCCGCGCAGCCAGCGGGCCACGGACGTCTTGTCGTAGCGCAGGTCGAGGCCGTGCTCGGCGCCGCACATGTTGACCCGCCGGGCCAGTCCGGCGTTCGAGCACCCCGCTTCCTGGATGAGTGCCTGCAACCGTTCGTTCGGCTGCCTCGCCACGAGAGGCCTTGCGGCCATGTGCTACCCCCTGCGGTGCGATCCCCTGGAGCATGTCGCGATCTTCCGGAACACAAAGTTCCGGCCGGAAGATCACTGCCCAGCTGACATACCGTCAATGCGCGACATGTGCGGTTTGCCGGGGTAAGACGCTTGCCCCCATCCCTGGCTACCCATCTCACGCCCCGCCCCCTCCCGCGCGCCCCCGGCCATGCACCCATGCGCCCCGACTGCCGAATCGATGCTCCTCCCCCGCGCGCGTTACGGCCGTAACTCCAGGTGGGCGCGGGAGTTGAGTGGAACGTGGAAGAGACGATCGCGGGCGCCCAAGACACTCAGACGGCCGGTCACATCCCGCAGCAGCGCGGGGAATCGCTGCTGGAGAACGCCGTACGCTACGCCGAGGAACGGCACTGGGACGTGTTCCCGGGTACCTGGCTGGAAGCCGTCGACGGCAGGCAGCGCTGCTCGTGCGGCGACGCCTCCTGCCCTGCGCCGGGTGCGCACCCCGCGCGCCCCGACTGGGCGACCCAGGCGACCGGCGGTGCGACCGTCGTGCGCCGGATGTGGCAGAAGCAGCCGGCGGCGGCGATCCTGCTGCCGACGGGCCGGACGTTCGACGCGCTGTCCGTCCCGGAGAGCGCGGGGTTCCTGGCGCTCGCCCGTATGGAGCGGATGGAACTGACGCTCGGGCCGGTCACCTTGACCCCGGACCGGCGCATGCAGTTCTTCGTCCTGCCCGGCGCGACCGCGAAGGTGCCGGAGCTGGTGCGGAAGCTCGGCTGGTCACCGGCGTCACTGGACCTCATGGCCCTGGGCGAGGGCGCGTACGTGGCGGCGCCGCCCACGCGGTTCGGGTCCCGGGGGGCCGTGCAGTGGGCCTGCCGGCCGACACCGGCGAACCGGTGGCTGCCGGACGCGGAGGAGTTGATCTCGCCGCTGGCCTATGCGTGCGGGAGGGATCGTTAGCCGGTGCACCCCCTCGTCTGCCGGGTCGTTCTCTCGCCGGCGGGTGCGGGTGAGTGGTGCGACCAGCCGTGACACACGGACCCGGCGGACTCCTGAGCGCTCAGTCCCCGGGCAAGCCGTCGAGGAACGGTGACACGGCGGCCCGCCAGGCCACCGGCAGGTCGTAGTGGGCCAGGTGCCCCGCGTCCGGGACCTCCGCGTACTCCCCGCGCGGCAGCACCCGCACCATCTCCTGGGCCTCCGCCCGCCCCAGCTCACCGTCCACGCCGCGCACCACCAGCGTCGGGCACCGGACCTGCGCCAGCTCCTCCCAGTGGGCGTCGTAGATCCATGTCTCGCGGGAGCTGAGCATCTGTTCGGGGTCGAAGACGGGCCGCCAGCCGTCCTCGCACTCGTGCATCACCTCGGCGTAGAAGGACCCGCGCGCGGGGTTCGGGCGCTCCACCCAGGGGTCGTCCTCGCCGAACCACTTGCGGACGTCGGCCAGGCTGGCGAAGGGGACGGGCCAGGACCGGAACCAGTCGGCCCACTCGCGCTGGGAGGCGGCGCCGAGGGCGGAGGCCCGCATGTCGCAGATGATCAGGCCGCGCACCAGGTCGGGGCGCTTGGCGGCGAGCTGCCAGGCGGTCAGCGCGCCCATGGCGTGGCCGATGAGGAGGACGGGTGCGAGGCCGAGCTGTTCCACGGCGGCCTCCGCGTCCTCGATGTAGGCCTCGCGGGTGTACGCGGCGCGCGGGGGCTTCTCGCTCTGGCCGTGGCCGCGCTGGTCGAGCGCCACGGCGCGGTGGCGGCCGGCGAGCCAGCGGGCGGTGGGCGCCCAGTGGGAGGCGCGGCCCATCAGACCGTGAAGTAAGAGCACGCCGGGAGCGCCGGACTCCGCGCCCCCCTCGGCGTCCGGATCCGCCTCCGGTTTCGGAGGGTCGGCGAACTCCCAGGCGGCCAGGCGCACCCCGCCCGCTCCCGTCACCTCGATACGCCGTGCCATCTGACCTGGCCCCCCAGCTCCGCCGTCCTCGTCGCCCAGCCACTTCAGGTTATCGAATGCCTATTCGAAAATTGGGTATCCGCCGACAACACCCCTCATTTGAGTGACACCCCTCAGGGAATGATCGCCTCAGCCGAGGGGATGTCTTCTGGCGGGAGGCGGACCGCTCGGGGAAAAGCCGGTCCGAGGGGATGACCCTGAGAGCTCGGGGCTCCGGGTCAGCACAGGGGAGGACAGGCCCCGGCGCGCAAGCGCCGGGGCCCTCTCCGTCTCAGCGCTTGGCGACGAACACGTGGGAGGCGGTGTCCGCCTCCAGCTCGGCCGCCTCGCCGCCGCTGCCCACCAGCACGCCACCGGGCGACTCCGTCACGCTCACCACCGAACCGGGCTGCACACCCGCGCGCCGTAGCGTGTACATCAGCTGCGCGTCCGTCTGGATCGGCTCGCCGATACGGCGGACGACGACCGTCTTGCCGTCCGAGCCCGGGTCCAGGTCGGCCAGCGACACCATGCTCTCGTCCAGGAACGGGTCCGCGCCGTCCTTCTCGCCCAGCTCCTCCAGGCCCGGGATGGGGTTGCCGTACGGCGACTCGGTGGGGTGCCGCAGCAGCTCCAGCACGCGGCGCTCCACGGCCTCGCTCATCACGTGCTCCCAGCGGCACGCCTCCGCGTGCACCTGCTCCCACTCCAGCCCGATCACGTCGACGAGCAGGCATTCGGCCAGGCGGTGCTTGCGCATCACGCGCGTCGCCAGCCGGCGGCCCTCGTCCGTCAGCTCCAGGTGGCGGTCACTGGCCACGGAGACCAGGCCGTCGCGCTCCATCCGCGCCACCGTCTGGCTCACCGTCGGCCCGCTCTGGTCCAGCCGCTCCGCGATGCGGGCGCGCATGGGGACGACGCCTTCCTCTTCGAGTTCGAGGATGGTGCGGAGATACATCTCCGTGGTGTCGATCAGTCCGGACATACGTGCCCCTCGATTACCTCTGCCGGCGGCCGGCCGCGTGCGCTGGCCCTGCACCAATTCTGCCGGATCCCACTGACAAGCGGGCGGCACCGGGAAAACGGGGGCCGACTCGGGCGTGCGGGGCGGTCCCGGGGGCGGGGCGGTCCCGGGGGCGGGGCGAGGGCGGGTGTGCGGGTGGCTGGTCGCGCGGTTCCGCGCGCCCCTCCGGGCGGCTCCGCCCGGCCGTATTGACACCGCACTGGTCCAGACCGCACGGTGATCCGCGACACAGACGCTGCGAAGGGGCACCGCATGAGCGACGGCACGCCTGCCGACCTGTTCTTCGACGCCGCCATCGGCCTGCTGCAACGGGTCCGCGACGAGGAGGCCGGGGCGATCACCGCGGCCGGCACCCTGCTCGCCGACACCGTCGCGGCCGGCGGCCGGCTGTTCGCATTCGGCGCCGGGCACTCCTCCCTGGCCGCCCAGGACGTCGTCTACCGCGCGGGCGGCCTGGCCCTGATGAACCTGCTCGCCGTCCCCGGGGTCGTCGGCGTCGACGTCACCCCGGCGACCCTCGGGTCCGCCCTCGAACGCGTGGACGGTCTCGCGAGCGCCGTCCTGGAGACGTCGCCACTGCGCGCCGGTGACGCCCTCGTGATCATCTCCCTGTCCGGCCGCAACGCGCTGCCCGTGGAGATGGCCCTCACCGCCCGCTCCCTCGGCGTGAAGGTCATCGGCGTCACCTCGGTGGCGTACGCCTCGGAGACGACGTCCCGGCACTCCTCCGGCACCTTCCTCAAGGACCACTGCGACGTCGTCCTCGACTCGAAGATCGCCGTCGGGGACGCGGAACTCACCCTCGACACCATCCCGGCGCCCTTCGCCCCCGCGTCCACGGTCGTCACCAGCGCCCTGATGCAGGCCGTCATGGCGACCACCGCCGCCACCCTCGCCGACCGCGGCATCGAACCCCCGCTGCTGCGCTCCGGCAACGTCGACGGCGGCCACGAGTGGAACGGCCGGGTGATGACGGAGTACGGCGACCGGATCTTCTACCGGCACTGACCACGCACCGGGAACGCCCCGCGCCCGTCAGGGTGCCCGCTTCTCCGGGCGGTCGCGCAGCGTCTCCGCCAGGTCGAGTGCCGTTGCGATCCGTACGGCCACGTCCTCCGCGTACGCCGTGTCGGACCGTTCGAAGCGGCTGCGGCCGGAACCGCGCAGGAACGTCACGACGCCCAGCGTCCGGCCCCGGCTGCGCAGCACCACGCACAGCGCGTGCACCGCGTCGCCGGGCCACTGGCGCTCCAGTGCCCATTCCCGCGCCCGCTGGGCGGAGACCGATCCGGCGTCCGCGCGCACGGTGCCGCCCCGCTCCACGCACTGGAGCGCCGGGTGGCCCTCCGGATAGCGCAGGGGAAGCCCGGCCGCGCCCGTGAGCAGGCTCGGGCCCGGCGCCCCGGCGGGCGTGGCCGCGAGCCGTACCAGCCGGACGGGACCCGGGTCGTCCGTACCCTCGGCGCGCGGGCGGTCCGCCACCCGGTCGACGAGGGCGTGGTCGGCGAAGCCGGCGAGGGCGAAGTCCAGGTGGACGGTGGCCGCCTCCGCCGGGTCCTCGCACTCGGCCGCGGCCCGTGCCGCCCGGTGCAGCTGGTTGGTCCGGAACCGCAGCAGGGCCGCCTCCTGCTCGCCCTGCTTGGCCTCGGTGACGTCCACGAACAGCCACCCCACCCCAAGCGGCACCGGCTCCTCGGCGAGCGGTGAGGCCAGCCGCAGGAACCCGCTGCGCCAGCAGCGCCGCTTCTCGCCCTCGGGGGCGCGGACGGTCACCCACATATCGGCGGGGGCCGGCGGCGCGCCCTCGGCCAGGACGTGGGTCAGCGCGCCCTCCAGTTCCTCCACGCCCTGCGCGAGCAGTTCGCCCAGCGGACGTCCCAGTACGGACGTGCGCCCCACCCCCAGCGCCCGCGCCGCGTGCGCGTTCACCACGGCGGGCCGCAGGTCGGCGTCGACCAGGACGACTCCCCAGGACGCGTCCTCGAACAGCGCCTCGCTCAGCGCGATCGACCGCTCCAGGTCGATCTGCGCGTGCACCTCGCTGAACGCGCAGTACACCCCAGCGGGCCTCCCGTCGGGTCCGCGTACGGCGGCCGACTGCGTCCGCACGAGCACCCGCCCGCCGCCCTTGGTGACCAGCGCGAACTCGTGCACCTGCCGGCCCGGCCCCCGCATCGCCGACATCAGCCGCGCCTGCACCTCCTCGGCGTCGGCGCTGCGCACCGCCCAGCCGGCGAACCCGTGCCGCCCGACGGCCTCGGCGGCCGTCCAGCCGAGGATCCGCTCGGCCTCCCGGTTCCAGTGGGTCACGACCCCGTCGGCGTCGAAGGCGCACAGCGCCGCGTCCATGCCGTCGAGCAGCGCGGCGAGCAGATCGGAGCCGCCGGACTCACCGGGCTCGTCCGGCCCCAGTTCATCAGTGGCCCCACTCCGCCGCGAAGCACTCACCTGGACCCCCTGGAGACCGCGTCCGCGCACGCACGGCGCTCGGTTCGCTCACTGCCCTTCATTCAACTGGAACGTGACACACCCCACACCCTGTTCCCGCAAGTTTGCGGAGATCAATGCCCCCGTCCACGCCCCGGGCCGCCCGATGGGCCCGTTCTCGTCGACCGCCGTCCACGAGTGGTCGGAGTGGGCGGAGAACCGGCGGGTGAAAAAACCGGTTGAGTCCGTCGCGGGGGCTTCCTAGGGTGTCGGTTACACGAGAAGGGAGGTGGTTCGGCAGATGTATGAGAACCGGACGCGTGAGGTGGCTGCGGGCTAGGGCCCGTCACCACACCATGTGCGGTGCCGGACCAGCGCGCGAACCGTGCGTGCAGCCGGCCCAATCCCAAGCAGTCACCCGACCCGCGGGCTGCCGGTACGTCCGGCCGGCTCCTCCTTGAGGAACCCAGCCCGCGGGTCGTCTGCGTTCTCGCCCGCCCCCTCCGGGCCCCCGGTCAGGGGCTGAGGCGTTCGACCTTCCAGGTGCCGTCCGGCTGGGCGACGTAGCGCAGGCGGTCGTGCAGGCGGTTCTCGCGGCCCTGCCAGAACTCGATCGTCTCCGGGGTGACGCGGAAGCCGCCCCAGTGCGGGGGGACCGGGACCTGTTCGTCCTCCGGGTAGCGGGCTTCGAGCGCGGCGTAGGCCGTGTCCAGCTCCGTGCGGGAGGCGATCACCGTGGACTGGGCGCTGGCCCAGGCGCCCAACCGGGAGCCGTGCGGGCGGGTGCGGAAGTAGGCGGCGGTCTCCTCGCGGCCGGTGCGCCGGGCGGTGCCGGTGACGATGACCTGGCGGGCCAGCGGGTGCCAGGGGAAGAGCAGCGAGACGTGCGGGTTCTCCGCCAGATCACGGCCCTTGCGGGAGTCGTAGTTGGTGAAGAAGACGAAGCCCTCGGTGTCGTACTGCTTCATCAGCACCGTGCGTGAGCTGGGGCGGCCCTCGGCGTCCGCCGTGGAGACGACCATGGCGTTGGGCTCGTAGAGCGTGCCGTGCAGGGCCGCGCGGGCGGCGTCCTCGAACCACCGGGTGAACTGGTCCATCGGATGGGTGGCGAGATCCTGTTCGGCGAGGCCGTCGGCCCGGTACTGCTTGCGCATGGCGGCGGGATCGAGGACGGGATCCAGGAGCGGGTCACGGTCGGTCACGCGGTCATCTTGCCGTATCGAACGGGTATGGCACTCAGTGTCGTGTGGTATCCCCAACTGTGGCACCGGGGGTTATCGTGCTGCTCCCTTTGCGGTTGGGTTGACCACGGGTGACCACCGGCAGATCGGGGCATCACCGGGGTGACCGCCGCCCACACATCACGAGGAGCCGCCTGATGTCCGATTTCGTACCCGGGCTCGAAGGGGTCATCGCGTTCGAGACGGAGATCGCCGAACCGGACAAGGAGGGCGGCGCCCTGCGCTACCGGGGCGTCGACATCGAGGACCTGGTCGGCCACGTCTCCTTCGGGAACGTGTGGGGACTTCTGGTCGACGGCGCCTTCAACCCCGGCCTGCCGCCCGCCGAGCCGTTCCCGATCCCCGTCCACTCCGGTGACATCCGCGTGGACGTCCAGTCGGCGCTCGCCATGCTCGCCCCCGTGTGGGGGCTGCGGCCCCTGCTCGACATCGACGAGGGGCAGGCCCGGGAGGACCTGGCGCGGGCCGCCGTCATGGCCCTGTCGTACGTCGCCCAGTCCGCGCGCGGCCAGGGGCTGCCGATGGTGCCGCAGCGCGAGATCGACAAGGCGAACTCGGTGGTGGAACGGTTCATGATCCGGTGGCGGGGCGAGCCGGACCCCAAGCACGTGGCGGCCGTGGACGCCTACTGGACCTCCGCCGCCGAGCACGGCATGAACGCGTCCACCTTCACCGCCCGGGTCATCGCCTCCACCGGCGCGGACGTCGCCGCCGCGCTGTCCGGCGCGGTGGGTGCGATGTCCGGGCCGCTGCACGGCGGCGCGCCCTCGCGCGTGCTCGGGATGATCGAGGAGATCGAGCGCACGGGGGACGCGGAGGCGTACGTCAAGCGGACGCTCGACCGGGGCGAGCGGCTGATGGGGTTCGGGCACCGGGTCTACCGGGCCGAGGACCCCCGGGCCCGGGTGCTGCGGCGCACGGCCCGTGAGCTGGGCGCCCCGCGGTTCGAGGTCGCCGAGGCGCTGGAGAAGGCCGCGCTGGAGGAGCTGCACAACCGGCGGCCGGACCGGGTGCTCGCCACCAACGTGGAGTTCTGGGCCGCGATCATGCTGGACTTCGCCGAGGTGCCGGCGCACATGTTCACGTCGATGTTCACGTGCGCCCGTACAGCCGGGTGGTCGGCGCACATCCTTGAGCAGAAGCGGACGGGGCGGCTGGTGCGGCCTTCCGCCCGGTACGTGGGTCCGGGGCCGCGCAGCCCGCGGGACATCGAGGGGTTCGCGGACATCGCCCACTGAGAGGGGTGCCCGGGGCGCGGGTGCGTCGTGACCGCCCGCGCCCCTGGGCCGGCTGCTCACGCCGGCGTCAGCAGGCTCCCGTGGTGCCTCCGCGCCACCAGCGGGTGGGCCCTCAGCTTGCCCTTCAGTTCGTTGTAGCCGTACTCGGCGTACAGGGGGTTCGTCGGGTCCGTCGTGATGCCGGGCGCCTCGGCCGCGTGCGGGAAGGGGAGCGGCTCGATCCGCGCGTCCAGGCGGGGGTTGTAGAAGAACGGGACCGAGAAGCGCTCGGTGGCCCCGGGCGGGCTGACGACCCGGTGGTTGGTGGCCAGGAGGTAGCCGTTGGTGGCGACCTCCAGGAGTTCGCCGAGGTTGACGACGAACGCGCCCTCGATGGGCGGGACGTCGTGGAAGCGGCCGTCCTCGCGCTGGACCTGGAGGCCGCCGACCGTGTCCTGGAGGAGCAGGGTCAGGAAGCCGTAGTCCTTGTGGGCGCCGACGCCCTGGCCGGTGCCGTCGTCCGCGCTGCCGGGGTAGCGGACGAGCTTGAGGTGCGGGTGGGCGCGGTCGCCGAAGACCGGGTCGTAGAAGCCGGCCGGGGCGCCGATGGCGGTCAGCAGTTCCCGCAGGAGCCGGTGGGCGACCCCGCTCAGCTTGTCGATCCAGGCCAGGGCGGCCGTGCGGAGTCCGGGCAGCGCGGCCGGCCACTGGTTGGGGCCCTGGAGCCACCAGTACGGCGGCTCGCCGGGGCCGGGGACGCGGGCGGGGCGTTCGGCGCCGATGTCGAGCTGGTCGCGCCAGTCGCGGGCGCCGCCGGTGCGCTCGTCGCCGGTGCGGGTGTAGCCCCGGAAGTGCGGGGAGCCGACGTTGTCCAGGGCGAGCCGGTCGGCCTCGGGGAGGGCGAAGAAGGCGCGCATGGCGGTGAGCAGCGCGTCGGTCTCGGCCCGGGTCACGCCGTGGCCGACGAGCTGGAAGAAACCGACGTCGTGGGCGGCGCCGTGCAGCTGGGCGTGGAGCAGGGCGCGGGCCCGCGGGTCGCCGTCGGCGGCCGACAGGTCGATGATCGGGAGCTGGTCGTACGACGTCACTGTGCGCGTGGTCATGATGCGTCCGCGGGGTGTACGGGGCACGGGTGACCGCCGAGGGGTGGTGGCGGCCCCCGGGTGCCGGAAAAGGGAGGAAGCAAGAGAAGGGGGCTGGTCAGGCGGAGAGGTGCCGACAGCCCATGCTCGTGACGCGCACGTAGTCCACGTGGCGGCGGCGAACGAGCATCGGAAGCATGGGCCAAGGGTAACGCGCCCCCACGGTGGCCCCCGGCACGATCCCGGCCCCGGTACGCCGGACCGGTGCGGCCCGGCCCGGCCTCAGCCCAGCGCCTCCTCCAGCAGCGCCGCCCACTGGGCGACGACCCGTTCGCGGCGGGCGGTGTCGTCGGTGAGGAGGTTGGCGAGGCCCAGGCCCCGGGCCATGTCCAGCAGACCCTGGACGGTTTCACGGACGCCGGGGCGGGACTCGTCGGCGCCCAGGAGGTCGACGGCGATGCGGTGGGTCTCGCGGCCGACCCGGGCCTCCAACTCGGTCACGCGCGGACGCAGTTGTGCCTCGTCGGAGGCGGCGACCCACAGGTGCAGGGCGGCCCGGAACAGGGGGCCGGTGTAGAGGTCGACCAGGGCGGACACGACGGCCCGGCGGTCGGCGGCGCCGTCCGGGAACAGGGCCCGCAGCGCGAGGGAGCGTTCCTCGGAGACGTACTCGACGGCGGCGGTGAAGAGGTCTTCCCTGGTCGGGAAGTGGTGCTGGGCGGCGCCCCGGGAGACACCGGCCCGCTCGGCCACGACGGCGACCGTGGAGCCCGCCCAGCCGCGCTCGGCGAGGCAGGCCACGGCGGCTTCCAGGAGCCGCTGCCGGGTGGCCCGGCTGCGGTCCTGCTTGGGCACGCGTTCCCGTTCCGTCGTGCTCACACCACCCATGCCGCATCACGTCTTTCCAGGAAGGCCGTCATCCCCTCCCGGGCCCGGGGGGAGGAGAACAGCCGGGCCGAGAGCGCGGTCAGCTCGGCCGCGTCCCGGTCGAATGTCTCCAGCACCCTAGCCGTGAGCAGCCGTTTCGTCTCGGCCAGGGCCTGCGGGGAGGAGCGGCGCAGGCCGTCCAGGACGGGGGCCAGGGCGTCGTCGACGTCGTCCGCCGTCGCCGTCAGCAGGCCCAGGCGCACGGCCTCGGCCGGGTCGAAGCGCTCGCCGGTGAGGTAGTAGCGGGCCAGGGCGCGGGGGTCGGTGCGCGGGATCACCGGCAGGGAGATCACGGCGGGGGCGACGCCGATGCGCACCTCGGTGAAGGCGAAGGTGGCGTCGGTGGAGGCGGCGGCGATGTCGCAGGCGGCGAGCAGGCCGAGGCCGCCGGCGCGGACATGGCCGGTGACACGGGCGACGACGGGTTGCGGCAGCTCCACGATCTGCCGGAGCAGGGCCACCAGGGCGTCGGGGTCGGGCGGGTCGCGCAGGTCGGCGCCGGCGCAGAACGTCGTACCGGTGTGGGTGAGGACCACGGCCCGTACGTCCGGGTCCTCGCCGCAGTCGGTCAGCGCCGCGGCGAGTTCCGTGACGAGTGCGGCGGACAGGGCGTTGCGCGTGCCGGTGGAGTCCAGGCTGAGGGTCTCGACGGCACGCGCGCGCGTGCGCCCGATCAGTGCGGTCGGGTCCGTCATGTGTGCTCCCTGAGCTGTCGGCGCAGGATCTTGCCGGAGGTGGCGCGGGGGACGGTGTCGATGAAGGTGACCCGGCGGACCCGCTTGTACGGGGCGACGCGTTCGGCGACGTACCGCAGGACGTCGTTCTCGGTCGGGCCGTCGGCGGTGGGGGCGCGGACGACGAAGGCGTGCGGGACCTCGTTGCCGTCCTCGTCGTACGCGCCGATGACGGCCGCGTCGGCGACGTCCGGGTGGGTGAGCAGGAGCGCCTCCAGTTCGGCGGGGGCCACCTGGAAGCCCTTGTACTTGATCAGTTCCTTCACCCGGTCGACCACGAACAGCCAGCCGCCGGCGTCGACGTACCCGATGTCCCCGGTGCGCAGCCAGCCGTCGGCGTCGATCATCGCGGCGGTGGCGTCGGGGCGGGCCAGGTAACCCTTCATCACCTGGGGGCCCCGGATCAGGATCTCGCCGGACTCGCCGGTGCGGAGGTCCTCGCCGGCGTCGTCCAGGGAGACGATCCGCATCTCGGTGCCGGCGATGAGCCTGCCGACCGTGCCGGCGGGGGCCTCGCGCAGCCGGTCCAGGGGGACGACATGGGTGCCGGGGGACAGTTCGGTCATGCCGTACGCCTGGCCGATCGGGGGCAGGCCCAGGCGCTCGGCGCAGGCGACGGCGAGCCGGGCGTCCAGCGGGGCGGCGGCGCTGATGACGTACTCCAGCGAGGAGAGGTCGTAGCGGCTGACCGCCGGGTGCTTGGCGAGGGCGAGGACGATCGGCGGGGCGACGTACAGGCCGGTGATGCGGTGCTTCTCGATCGCGGCGAGGAACGTCTCCAGCTCGAAGCGCGGCAGGACGACGACCGTGGCGCCCTTGCGCAGGGGCGCGTTCATCAGGGCGGTGAGGCCGTAGATGTGGAAGAACGGCAGGACGGCGAGGATGCGGTCGCCGGGTCCGGCGGGGACGGCGGGCTCCAGCTGGGCGAGGTTGGTGGCGATCTGCCGGTGGGTGAGCATGACGCCCTTGGGGGTACCGGTGGTGCCGGAGGAGTACGGCAGCGCGGCGACGTCCTCGGCCGGGTCGATGCCGGTCTCCGGCTCGGGGGCGTTGGTGGCGAGCAGGTCGGTCAGCGAGCGGTGCCCGGGGGCGCTGTCGCACACGAGGATCTCCCGTACGCCGCCCGCGAGTTCGGCGGCCCGGCGGGCGGTCTCCAGCAGCGGGGAGACGGTGACGATCCAGCGGGCCGCGCTGTCGCGGAGCTGCCCCGCGAACTCCTCGGCGGTGGCGAGCGGGTGCACGGTGGTGACGGCGGCACCCGCGCGCGTGGCGGCGTGGAAGGCGACGGGGAACGCGATCGTGTTGGGGCTGTGCAGGGCGAGGACGTCGCCCTTGCGGACGCCCGTCTCGGCGAGGGCGGCGGCCAGGCGCCGGTGGAACCGGTCCACCTGCTCGTACGTGAGGGTGGTGCCGTCCGTGCCGTCGATGAGGGCCGGCCGGTCGCCGAAGGCGGCGGCCCGGCCCAGGACGGCCTCGTGGATGGGGAGTGCCACGGGCGGAACGTCTGCGTACTCGCTGCGGAACACGGTTCCTCCTCGCACAGGGCGCCTAGTACGACTTGGGCAGGCCCAGGGTCTGGTGGGAGACGTAGTTGAGAATCATCTCCCGGCTCACCGGGGCGATACGGGACACGCGCGCGGCCGTTATCAACGAGGCGAGCCCGAACTCGCGCGTGAGCCCGTTGCCGCCGAGGGTGTGCACGGCCTGGTCCACGGCCCGCACGCAGGCCTCGCCCGCCGCGTACTTGGCCATGTTCGCGGCCTCGCCCGCGCCGATGTCGTCGCCGGCGTCGTAGAGGTGGGCCGCCTTCTGCATCATCAGCCGGGCCAGTTCCAGGTCGATGTGCGCCTGCGCCAGGGGGTGCGCGATGGCCTGGTGGGCGCCGATGGGGGCCTTCCACACCGTGCGGTCACGGGCGTAGTCGACGGCCTTGGCGAGCGCGTACCGGCCCATGCCGATGGCGAACGCGGCGGTCATGATCCGCTCGGGGTTGAGTCCCGCGAAGAGCTGGAGGAGCCCCGCGTCATCGTCGCCGACCAGTGCGCCGGCGGGCAGCCGTACGTCGTCCAGGACCAGCTCGAACTGCTTCTCGGCGGCGTTGAGTTCCATGTCGATGGGGTGTTTCTGGAAGCCCTCAGCGTCCGTCGGGACGATGAACAGGCAGGGCTTGAGCCGTCCGGTGCGGGCGTCCTCGGTACGGCCGACGATCAGCACGGCGTCGGCCATGTCGACCCCGGAGATGAACACCTTGCGGCCGGTGAGCAGCCAGTCGGCGCCGTCCCGGCGGGCCGTGGTGGTGATGCGGTGGCTGTTGGAGCCGGCGTCGGGCTCGGTGATCCCGAAGGCCATGAGGCGGGTGCCGTCGGCGAGTCCGGGGAGCCACTGCCGTTTCTGGTCCTCCGTGCCGAAGCGGGATATCACCGTGCCGCAGATGGCGGGTGACACGACGAGCATGAGCAGCGGCGAGCCCGCGGCGCCCAGCTCTTCGAGCACGATGGACAGTTCCGCTATGCCGCCTCCTCCGCCGCCGTACTCCTCCGGAAGGTTGACGCCGAGGTAGCCGAGTTTTCCCGCCTCGCTCCACAGTTCGGTGGGCGGCTTGCCCTCGGCGACCGTGCGGGTGAGGTAGTCGCGGCCGTAGCGCTTGCCGAGGGCGGCTACCGCCGACCGGAGGGCCTTGTGTTCTTCGGACTCGATGAGAGTGGTCATCGGACTCCTTCGGGCTGCGGGTGATCCGTGGCTGGGCGCGCGGTTCCCCGCGCCTTAGGTGGGTTGGACTACCGCCAGCACCGTGCCTGGCTCCACCTGCTGCCCCGGCTTGGCGTGGAGGGCCGTGAGCGTTCCCGCCGCCGGGGCCGAGATCTGGTGCTGCATCTTCATCGCCTCCAACCAGATGAGGCCCTGGCCCGCCCGAACCGTTGCCCCTTCGGCCAGACCCTCGGCGGTCCTGACCACCGTGCCCGGCATCGGGGCCACCAGGGACCCCGGCGCGAGCTGGTCCGCCGGGTCGGGGAAGCGGGGCAGGGCGGTGAGGCGGGTGGTGTTGACGTGGACCTCGTCGCCGTACCGGGCGACCTCGAACCTCCGGCGTACGCCGTCCACTTCGAGCACCACCAGACCCGCCTCCGCGTGCACGACCCGGACGCCGTCGGCGGCCAGGCCCTCCCGCGTGTGCCGGTACCGGACCTCGTGCTCCTCGCCGTCCATCCGGTACCGCTTCACCTGCGGCTGGGAGGGGACGTTGCGCCAGCCGCCGAAGCGCGAGCGGCCGTGGGCGTCGGCGAGGGCCGCGGCCAGGGGGGCGTGGGGGTCGGAAGCGGGCTCGGTCAGGGCGTCGAGGTGGCGGTCGTAGAAGCCGGTGTCCATGCGTCCGCTCGTGAACTCCGGGTGGCGCAGGGAGCGTACGAGCAGGTCGCGGTTGGTTACCGGGCCGTGGACCGCGGCGGACTCCAGCGCGCCCGCGAGCCTGCGGACCGCCTCCGCGCGCGTGGGGGCGTGGGCGACGACCTTGGCGAGCATCGGGTCGTAGTGGACGCCGATGGTGTCGCCGTCGGTGTAACCCGTGTCCAGGCGGACGCCCTCCGGTACGGCGAGGCGGTGCAGGGTGCCCGTCTGGGGGGTCCAGTCACGGGCGGGGTCCTCCGCGTAGAGGCGGGCCTCGACGGCGTGGCCCCGCGCGCGCGGGGGCTCGCTCTCCAGCGCGTGGCCCTCGGCGATCCGGATCTGTTCCGCGACCAGGTCCAGGCCGAAGACCGCCTCGGTGACGGGGTGTTCGACCTGGAGGCGGGTGTTCATCTCCAGGAAGTGGGCGCGGCCGTCGGCGACCAGGAACTCGACGGTGCCCGCGCCGACGTAGGAGACGGCGCGGGCGGCGCGCACGGCCAGTGTGCGCAGCTCCTGTGCGAGCGCCGTGGTGAGTCCGGGCGCCGGGGCCTCCTCGACGACCTTCTGGTGGCGGCGCTGGAGGGAGCAGTCGCGGGTGCCGAGCGGCCAGACGGTGCCGTGGGTGTCGGCGAGGATCTGCACCTCCACGTGGCGGCCGTGTTCGAGGTACGGCTCCACGAAGACCTCACCGTCGCCGAAGGCGCTCGCGGCCTCGGTGCGCGCGCCCTCCAGCGCGGCCGGCAACTCGTCCAGGCGGCGCACGATCCGCATCCCGCGCCCCCCGCCGCCGGCCGCCGCCTTCACCAGGACGGGCAGGTCGGTGCCGGTGACGGCGGCCGGATCGAGCGGGGCGAGGCCCATGAGCCGCTTGGCGCGGGTCTTGGACGCCATGGCCTCGATGGCCCGCGGGGGCGGGCCGATCCAGACCAGGCCGGCGTCGAGGACGGCGCGGGCGAAGCCGGGATTCTCGGAGAGGAAGCCGTAGCCGGGGTGCACGGCGTCGGCGCCGGACGCCAGGGCCGCCTTCACGATCAGGTCGCCGCGCAGGTACGTCTCGGCGGGCGCCGCGCCCGGCAGCCGTACCGCCGTGTCGGCCACGCGCGCGTGGAGCGCGTTCGCGTCGGCGTCGGAGTGCACCGCGACCGTCCGGATTCCCAGCTCACGGCAGGTGCGGAAGACACGGCAGGCGATCTCGCCCCGGTTGGCGACGAGCACACTGGAAATCACGGGATCCCTCACATCCGGAAGACGCCGAAGCCACCGCGCGCGCCCTCGTAGGGCGCGGTGTGCAGGGCGGAGAGGCACAGGCCGAGGACGGTGCGGGTGTCGCGCGGGTCGATGACGCCGTCGTCGTACAGCCGCCCGGACAGGAACATGGGCAGCGACTCGGACTCGATCTGCTGCTCCACCATGGCGCGCAGGGCCGCGTCCGCGTCCTCGTCGTACGGCTGTCCCTTGGCCGCCGCCGACTGCCGGGCGACGATCGACAGCACGCCGGCGAGCTGCTGCGGGCCCATGACGGCGGACTTGGCGCTGGGCCAGGAGAACAGGAAGCGGGGGTCGTAGGCCCGGCCGCACATGCCGTAGTGCCCGGCGCCGTACGACGCGCCCATGAGGACCGACAGGTGCGGGACCCTGCTGTTGCTGACCGCGTTGATCATCATCGCGCCGTGCTTGATGATCCCGCCCTGCTCGTACTCCCTGCCGACCATGTAGCCGGTGGTGTTGTGCAGGAAGAGCAGCGGGATGTCGCGCTGGTTGGCGAGCTGGATGAACTGGGCGGCCTTCTGCGACTCGGCGCTGAACAGGACGCCCTGGGCGTTGGCCAGGATGCCGACGGGGTAGCCGTGCAGGGCCGCCCAGCCGGTGACCAGGCTGGTGCCGTACAGCGGCTTGAACTCGTCGAAGTCGGAGCCGTCCACGATCCGGGCGATGACCTCGCGCGGGTCGAACGGGATCTTCAGGTCCCCGGGGACGATGCCCAGCAGCTCCTCCGGGTCGTACTCGGGCGGCTCGGCCGGGCCGGGGTCCGGGTGGGCCTTGCGGTGGTTGAGACGGGCCACGACCCGGCGGGCCTGGCGCAGCGCGTCCGGCTCGTCCAGGGCGAAGTGGTCGGCGAGGCCGGACACGCGCGCGTGCATCTCGGCGCCGCCCAGCGACTCGTCGTCGCTCTCCTCGCCGGTCGCCATCTTCACCAGCGGCGGCCCGCCGAGGAACACCTTCGCGCGCTCCTTGACCATGATCACGTGGTCGGACATGCCGGGGATGTAGGCGCCGCCGGCGGTGGAGTTGCCGAAGACGACGGCGATCGTCGGGATGCCGGCGGCGGAGAGCCGGGTGAGGTCGCGGAAGATCGCGCCGCCCGGGATGAAGATCTCCTTCTGGGACGGCAGATCGGCTCCGCCCGACTCCACCAGGCTGATGCAGGGCAGCCGGTTGGCGAGCGCGATGTCGTTCGCGCGGAGGGCCTTCTTCAGGCTCCACGGGTTGCTGGCGCCGCCGCGCACGGTCGGGTCGTTGGCGGTGATCAGGCACTCCACGCCCTCGACCACGCCGATCCCGGTGACGAGGGAGGCGCCGACGGGGTACTCGCTGCCCCAGGCGGCCAGCGGGGACAGCTCCAGGAACGGGGTGTCGGGGTCCAGCAGCAGCTCGATGCGCTCGCGGGGCAGCAGCTTGCCGCGCCCCCGGTGCCGCTGGACGTACTTCTCACCGCCGCCCGCGAGTGCCTTGGCGTGCTCGGCCTCCAGCTCGGCGAGCTTGGCGAGCATGGACTCGCGGTGGGCCCGGTGGTCGGGGGCGGTGGGGTCGACAGTGGTCCGCAGAACCGTCACAGCAGAGTCTCCGGGATGTCCAGGTGGCGGGAGCGCAGCCATTCGCCGAGGGCCTTGGCCTGCGGGTCGAAGCGGGCCTGTGCGGCGACGCCGGCGCCGAGGACGCCCTCGACGACGAAGTTGAGCGCGCGCAGGTTCGGGAGCACGTGCCGGGTGACGGGCAGGTCGCGGGTCTCGGGCAGCAGCCGCCGGAAGGCGTCGGTGGTCAGTGCGCGGGCGAGCCACCGCCAGGCCTCGTCCGACCGTGCCCACACCCCCACGTTGGCGTTCCCGCCCTTGTCCCCGCTGCGTGCCCCGGCGACCAGGCCGAGGGGCGCCCGGCGGGTCGGGCCGGGCGGGAGGGGTTCCGGGAGGGGCGGGGGCACTACGGCGTCGAGGGGCCGGGTGTCCTGGGGCGGCGGCACGGGGACACGGCGTCCGTCGTGGAGGACGGCCCTGTGGTCCACGTCCCCATGGGGCACGTACACATCCTCGAAGACCCCATAGGGGGCGCCACTTCCGGGTGGGGACAGCACATGGAAGCCCGGGTAGCTGCCGAGGGCCAGCTCCACGGCGGCCCCGCTGAGCGCCCGCCCCACGACCCGCTGGTCCGGGTCCCGTACGACGAGCCGCAGCAACGCGCTGGCCGTCTCCTCGGTGTCCGCGTCGGCCCGGTCGGTGCGCACCAGTTCCCAGCGGACCTCCCGCGGCGGCGACTTGGCGAGCGCGTCGGCGAGCTGCTCCCGCACCAGGGCCGCCTTGGCCTCGATGTCCAGTCCGGTGAGGACGAAGACGACCTCGTTGCGGAAGCCGCCGAGCCGGTTGACCCCGGCCTTGAGCGTGGGCGGCGGCGCCTCCCCGCGCACCCCCTCGATCCGTACCCGGTCCGGCCCGTCCTGGCTCAGCCGTACGGTGTCCAGCCGGGCGGTGACATCGGGTCCGGCGTACCGGGCGCCGCCGGTCTCGTACAGCAGTTGCGCGGTGACCGTGCCCACGTCCACGAAGCCGCCGGTGCCCGGGTGCTTGGTGATCACGCTGGTGCCGTCGGCGTGGATCTCGGCGAGCGGGAAGCCGGGACGCCGTACGTCCCCCTCGCCGAAGAACGGGTAGTTGCCGCCCGTGGCCTGGGTCCCGCACTCCAGCACGTGCCCGGCGACGACGGCACCGGCGAGCCGGTCGTGGTCCGCCGGCCCCCATCCGAAGTGGGCGGCGGCGGGGCCGGTGACGAGCGCCGCGTCGGTCACCCGGCCGGTGACCACCACGTCGGCCCCGGCCCGCAGGCACGCGGCGATGCCGAAGCCGCCGAGATAGGCGTGGGCGGCGAGGGCGCCCGGGTGGGCGGCGGTCAGGTCGTCGCCCTCGA
Source organism: Streptomyces olivaceoviridis (assembly GCF_014650115.1). GTDB lineage: Bacteria > Actinomycetota > Actinomycetes > Streptomycetales > Streptomycetaceae > Streptomyces > Streptomyces olivaceoviridis. The sequence goes on from NZ_BMUI01000003.1 coordinate 366,935, forward strand.
CGTGCGCGACCCGCGCCGGGATGCCGAGCCGGTCCGCCGACTTCCGTATCTCGTCGGCGAGTCCGGCGGGGTTGAGGCCGCCCGCGTTGGTGACGATCCGCACGCCGCGTTCGTGGGCGAGGCCCAGGCAGTCCTCCAGCTGGCGCGGGAAGGTGCGGGCGTACCCGGCGGCCGGGTCCTTCAGCCGGTCACGGCCGAGGATGAGCATGGTGAGTTCGGCGAGGTAGTCACCGGTGAGGACGTCGACCTCGCCGCCGGTGAGCATCTCGCGCAGGGCGTCCGCGCGGTCGCCGTAGAAGCCGGAGAAGTTGCCGATGCGCAGCGGGTTCACCGGCCGGTCCCCTTCGGCGGGCGGCCGGTGCCGGGCGGGCCCGCGAAGGCCTGGGCGATGTCGAGCCAGCGGTCGGCGTCCGGGCCGGTGGCCGTCAGCGCGAGGTCGTCCCGGTGGGCGCGCTGGGTGACCAGGAGGCAGAAGTCGAGGGCGGGGCCGGTGACGCGCTGGGCGGCGCGCTCGTCGCCGTACGCCCACACCTGACCGGAGGGTGCGGTCAGTTCCACCCGGAACTCCTCGTCCGGCGGCGTCAGTCCGTGCACTCCGAAGGCGAAGTCACGGGTCCGCACCCCGAGTCGGGCCACATGCCGGAGCCGGTCGGTGAGTGGGCGCACCACACCCAGGGCGTCGGCGATGTCCAGCCCGTGGGCCCAGGTCTCCATGAGCCGGGCCGTGGCCATGGAGGCGGCGGACATGGGCGGGCCGTACCAGGGGAAACGGGCACCGGCCGGTGCGTCGCGCAGGGCCCGGTCGAGGGCGGTGCGCCCGCCGCGCCAGGCCGCCAGCAGTTCGGCGGGCGGGAGTACGGCGCCCTCCTCCGCTCCCTCGTCCACGAACGAGCCGGGTGCGGCGAGCGCCTTCTCGACCAGCGCCCGGAAGGCGTCGGCGTCGGTGACGGCCAGCAGGGCCGAGCGGTCGGTCCAGGCGAGGTGCGCGATCTGGTGGGCGACGGTCCAGCCGGGTGCCGGAGTGGGCAGGGCCCACTGGGATGGACTCAACTCGGCCACGAGACGGTCGAGTTCACCGCTTTCGGCACGCAGGTCGTCGATGACGGGCGTCGGGTCGGCCATGGGGGGAGCATGGCAGCGGCGGAAGAAACAATCAAGCGTGCTTGCATGAATTGACGAGCCGCCAGGGCACGGTGCCCGCGGGAGGGCGGTCCGGGCGGATCGGCTGTCGCTCCGCCCGGACCGGAGGTCACACCGCTTCCACCGGCGGGTACACCGGCTCCCACCGGGCCGCCCGTACCGCCGCCTCGACGTCGTCCAGCTCGGCCCGGGCGACGCCCTCCTCCACCGCCGTGCGGGCCACGGCCACGGCGACCGCCTCCGAGGTGGCGCGCAGGTCGCGGATCGGCGGCAGGACCGGCGCGTCGGCGCGGGCGACCTCCGTGTCACCGGTCCGGCGGGCCACCGCGTCGGCCGCCGCGCGGAGCATGCGGTCGGTGATGCGGGAGGCGCGGGCGACGATCACACCGAGGCCGAGGCCGGGGAAGACCAGCGCGTTGTTGGCCTGGCCGATCTCGTACGTCGTACCGTCCCGCTCGACCGGGGCGAAGGGGCTGCCGGTGGCCACCAGGGCCTTGCCGCCGGTCCAGTCGAGCAGGTCGGCGGGGGTGGCCTCGGCGAGGTCGGTCGGGTTGGACATGGGCAGGATGATCGGGCGCTCGGTGTGCCGGGCCATCTCGCGGACGAGTTCCTCCGTGAAGGAGCCGCCCTGGCCGGAGGTGCCGATCAGGATGGTCGGGCGGACCCGGCGGACCACCTCGTCCAGCGGGATGCCGGGCAGGTTCTCGTCCCGGCGCCAGCCGTCGACCTCGTCGGCGGGGCGGGCGTACGGCTTCTGGACATCCCGGAGCTGGTCGCCCTGGTCGGTGGTGAGCAGGCCGTACCGGTCCACGCACCAGAAGCGGGCGGTGGCCTGCTCGGCGGACAGGCCCTCGGCGATCAGGGCGTCGCGCAACTGGTCGGCGACGCCGATGCCGGCGGTACCGGCGCCGAAGACGACGATCCGGTGCTCGGGCAGGGGCGTGCCGGTGGCGCGGACGCCGGACAGGACGGCGGCGAGGTTGACGGCGCCGGTGCCCTGGATGTCGTCGTTGAAGGTGCAGACCTGGTCGCGGTAGCGGTCGAGGACGCGGCGGGCGTTGGCGGTGCCGAAGTCCTCCCAGTGCAGCAGGGCGTGCGGGAAGAGCCGGGTCGCGGTGGTGACGTAGGCGTCGATGAAGGCGTCGTAGGTGTCGCGGTCGGCACGCGGGTGGCGGTTGCCGAGGTAGAGGGGGTTGTCGAGGAGTTCCTGGCGGTTGGTGCCGACGTCGAGCATGACGGGCAGGGTGCGGCGCGGGTCGATGCCGGCGGCGGCCGTGTAGACGGCGAGCTTGCCGACGGCGATGTCGATCCCGCCGACGCCCCAGTCGCCGATGCCGAGGATGCCCTCGCCGTCGGTGGCCACGATCAGGTCGACGTCGTCGGCGCCGAGGCCGTGCGCGCGCAGGGAGCGTTCGATGTCGCCGGGGGCGTCCACGGAGAGGTAGACCCCGCGCGGGCGTCGGTACTCCGTGCTGTAGCGGCGGATCGCCGTGCCCACCGTGGGGGTGTAGACGATGGGCAGCATCTCTTCGAGGTGGTCGCCGACGAGCCGGTAGAACAGCACCTCGTTGCGGTCGTGCAGCGCGGTCAGATTGACGCTCCTGGCCAGGTCGCCCGGCTGGTCCCGGAACTGGCCGTAGGCACGTTCGGCCTGCTCGTCCTGGGTGAGCACGCGGGGCGGGACCAGCCCGACGAGGTCGAGGGCGCGGCGCTCCTCCTCGGTGAAGGCGGTGCCGCGGTTGATCCGGGGGTCGGCGAGGACGGCCCGCCCCCGGGCGGTGACCCTCAACGGGCTGGTGTCGGTGTCACGAGCGTCGGTCACGAGATCCGCCTTCCGTCCTTCTTCGCCCCTTCAGGCCCCACACAGGAGTGTGCGGGAGAGGGGCGGAACGCGCAGGGTGAGCGGGTCCCGTGGACCGGGCGGCCGTCGGGCGTCAGGCCTCAGGCGCCCGCAGGCCGGGCTTCGTCCGGGACGTCTGGGTGCGTACCGCGCCGATCGTCGCCGCGATGACCAGGGTGATCGCGGCGGCCTCGGCGGGGGTGAGGGACTGGCCGAGGATCAGGAAGCCCGCCGTGGCCGCGATGGCCGGTTCCAGGCTCATGAGGATGGCGAAGGTGGGGGCCGGCAGCCGGCGCAGGGCCAGCAGTTCGAGGGTGTAGGGCAGGACCGAGGAGAGCAGGGCCACCGCCGAGCCGAGGGCGACGGTGGTGGGGTTCAGGAGCCGGGTGCCGGCCTCAACGATGCCCAGGGGGAGGAAGAGGAGGGCCGCGACCGCCATGGCCAGCGCCAGCCCGTCCGCCTGCGGGAAGCGGCGGCCCGTACGGGCGCTGAAGACTATGTAGGACGCCCACATGGCGCCCGCACCCAGGGCGAAGCCGACACCTGTGGGGTCCAGATTGCCGAAGCCTCCGCCGCCGAGCAGGAAGACGCCGGCGAGGGCCAGGCCGGCCCAGAGGGCGTTGATCGCGCGGCGGGAGGCCACGACGGACAGGGCCAGGGGCCCGAGGACTTCGAGGGTGACCGCCGGGCCCAGCGGGATACGGGCGACCGCTTCGTAGAACAGGCCGTTCATCGCGCCCATGGTGATGCCGAAGACGATCACCGTGCCCCAGTCGGCCCGGGAGTGCCCGCGCAGCCGGGGCCGGCAGACCAGCAGGAGGACGACGGCCGCCGCGAGCAGGCGCAGGGTGACGACGCCCAGGGCGCCGGCCCTCGGCATCAGCGTCACCGCCAGCGCGCCGCCGAACTGGACCGAGATGCCACCGGCCAGCACCAGCCCGACGGGCCCTAGTGAGCCGAGTGAGCGGAACGGGCCGCGCGGGGCGGAGGGACGCCTGCCGTCGCCGGAGGCGGCCGGGGTCGGCGTGGAGGTGCTGAGTGGGGCGGTCACGAGCGGTCCTGGGCTTGATCGGATTCGTGCATCTCGATGGACTACCAGGTCCAGGGTAATGGACTCCGACAGGTGCGTGAACCCTTGACGGGACTGTCCCGGATGCTGGGATCAGCCGCCCGGCCACGCCTCCTGGTCTCGGAACAGCGGACGGCCGTCCGGCAGGGCCGAGGGCACGTGTCCCGCGCCCCCGTACGACGGGACGTGCGCCGGGGCCGCCGGGGCGTGGGCCGCCGGGGCGTATGCCACCGGGGTGTGGGCCGCCGGGGTGTATGCCACCGGGGGCGTCCGGGCGTATGCCTCATGTCCGTACGCGTACCCGTTCCCGTACCCCTGCCCGTACCCCGGCCCGGACTCGTACGAGTACACCGGCGCCGGTGTCCGCGGCTCCTCCCACAGCGGCATGCGCAGCTCTCCCGTGTCCGGCACCGCGTTGTTCTGCGAACGGTGCAGCCGGGCGTAGGCACCGCCCCGGGCGAGGAGTTCGTCGTGGCGGCCGGCCTCCACGATGCGGCCCCGGTCCACGACGAGGATGCGGTCGGCGTCGGGAGCGAGGTTCAGGTCGTGCGTGATCATGATCGTCGTCCGGCCGGCCATCAGGCGGCGCAGGGGTTCGACGACGCGGCGGGCGGCCAACGCGTCCAGGCCGGTGGTCGGTTCGTCCAGGACCAGGACGGGCGCGTCGCGCAGGATGGCGCGGGCGATGGCCAGGCGCTGGAGCTGGCCGCCGGAGAGCCGGGCCGAGTGGGGGTCGACCCGGGTGTCGTAGCCGTCGGGCAGCCGCAGGATGAAGTCGTGGGCGTCGGCCGCCTTCGCCGCCTCCTCGATCGCCTGGTCACTGGCGCCGGGCCGGCCGCAGGCGATGTTGGCGCGCACCGTGTCGTGCAGCACCAGGGTCTCCTGCGGGAGCAGGGTGACGTACTCGCGCAGCCGGGCCAGCGGGAAGTCCCGCAGGGGGACGCCGTCCAGGAGGACGTCTCCTCGGTCCGGGTCGTAGAAGCGCAGCAGCAGCTTGGACACCGTGGACTTGCCCGCGCCGCTCGGGCCGGTGACGATCACCAGCTCACCGGGGCTGACGGAGAAGGAGAGGTCTTCCAGGGCGGTCGTCTCCGCGCCGGGGTAGCGGAAGGAGACGTCCCGCACCTCGACCGTGCCGTCGGGGCGGCCCGCCTCCGCGCGGTGCCGGGGGTCCGTGACCGAGGGGCGCACGTCCAGGATCTCGATGAGGCGTTCGGCGCCGGCGGTGGCCGCGGTGACCGTGAGGCCGAGCTGGGCGAGGCCGCGGACGGGCGGATAGAGGTAGCCGAGGAAGGCGGCGAAGGCCAGGAGTTGGCCGAGGGTCATCCGGCCGGTGGAGATGTCCCAGGCGCCGATGCCGATCACGGCGAGCACGCAGACCGTCTCGATGACCTGGACCAGCTGCTCGTAGGCCTCGTTCAGACGGGTGGAGCGGACGGAGGCGCGGAACCAGGCGTTCGCCTCCGCGCGCAGCCGGCGGCGCTCGGCGTCCCGGCGGTCGTACGCCTGGGTGAGCACGATGTTGCCGAGGGACTCCTCCACCACGGAGGTGATCGCCCCGTCGGCGACCCGGCCCGCGCGGGAGACGTCCTTGATGGAGCCGGAGAAGCGGCGGGCGGCCAGCCAGAACAGGGGGGCGAGGACGAAGGTGGCGGCGGCCAGGTCCCAGCGCAGCCAGAACGCGGCCACGGAGTAGAAGAGGGCGGAGAAGGCCGCCGAGGCGGCGCCGACCAGGCCGGACACGACCATGGTCTCGATCGCCTCGACATCGCTGGTCAGCCGGGAGAGCAGATCGCCCTGGCGGTGCCGCTGGAAGAAGTGCGGGGGCAGTTGCTGGACGTGGTCGAAGACGTGCTCGCGCAGCCGCATCACGAAGCGCTCGGTGGCCCACGCGGCCAGTGAGTTGCCCGCGTACGCGACGAGCGCGCCGGCCACCGCGATCCCCAGCCACTTCACGGCCGGGCTCCAGAACGCGGCGAGCGAGCCTTGCTCCAGCGCGTGGTCGGTGAGATCACCGAACAGCAGGATGGCCTCCGTCTCCGCGAGCGCGACGAGCACGGTGCACAGCCAGACGACCAGCAGCCATTTCCTGAGCCCCTTCGTCAGCGGCCAGAAACGACGGAACGCGGTACGGGCGGGAATCGCGGGTGTTTCGTACTCGAATTCTTCACCCTCGCCAGCCATCAGAAATCCTTTCTGAATCACCTTCCCAGAGGAAGAGGAAAAGGGGCCGACGGTGCACCGTCGGCCCCTTCCGGCTTAGCGCCCGATCACTGGTCCCGGCCGGCCACCGGCTTGGGCAGCGGCTTGTGCGCATGCTTCTTGGGCTTCGGCTTCGGCGCCGGAGGGAGCTGCTTCGTCTTGGACTTGGGGGGCAGCGGGGCAAGCTTCTTGAAGCTCATTTCCGTCTCCTGATGTCGCACTGTTCTTGTGGTGCTGAATTCCGCGTCCGGAACCCGACACCGAAGAAGTTACACGCTTCTCCAGCCACCGAACGGCAAAAATGGCAAAGGGGCGCTGTGAATCCCCTGGGAAAAGCTGGGAGTTCGGCGAAGAACCTGTAAGCGACCTCAGCGGCGGGCCATATAGATGTCGAACGCCTTGTGCAGCAGCCGGTTCAGCGGGAAGTCCCACTCCCCCACGTACTCGACGGCCTCACCGCCCGCGCCCACCTTGAAGCGAAGCAGGCCGAGCAGATGGTCGGACTCCTCCAGGGTGTCGGCGATGCCCCGGAAGTCGTAGACGTCCGCGCCGAGTTCATGGGCGTCGCACATCATCCGCCACTGCATGGCGTTGTTGGGCTGCACCTCGCGCTTGCGGCTGGTGGAGGCGCCGTAGGAGTACCAGACGTGCCGGCCGACGATCAGCATGGTGGCCGCGGCGAGGACATCCCCGTCGTGGTGGGCGAGGTAGAGCCGCATCCGGTCGGGGTCCTCCGCGGTGAGCGCGGCCCACATGCGCTGGAAGTACGGCAGGGGGCGCGGGATGAAGCGGTCCCGCTCGGCGGTCTCGGTGTAGAGGCCGTAGAAGGCCGGCAGGTCCTCCGGGCCGCCCCGGACGATCTTCACACCCGCCTTCTCGGCCTTCTTGATGTTGCGCCGCCACTGCTGGTTGAGCCCGCGGTGGACGTCCTCCAGGGAGCGGTCCCCGAGCGGTACCTGGCACACGTACCGGGGCTGCCCGGCGGCGAACCCCTCCTCCCCGCCGGACCCGGTCTGCCGCCAGCCCATGCGGCGCAGCCGCTCGGCGAGGTCGAGCCCCGGCCCGCAGGACGTCGCCGGTACGTCGCTCAGCCGGTGCGCGCCGGGGTCGGCGATCGCGGCCTTGACCGCCTCCGGGCTCCACCGCCGGGCCACCACGGGCGGGCCCATCTTCACCGAGAAGGCGCCGCGGCCCTTGAGGTGGGCCAGCATCGGCTCCAGCCAGCGCTCCAGGCCGGGCGCGCCCCAGTCGATGACGGGGCCCTCGGGGAGGTAGGCCAGATACCGCTTCACCTTGGGCAACGGCCGCAGCAGCACCAGCCCGGCCCCCACGAGCCGGCCGTCCGCCTCGAACCATCCCAGGCTCTCGGCCCGCCAGTCGGGTTTCACGTCCCCCCACGACGGCACCTGCATATGGCTGACCGAGGGCCGCTCCGCCACGAAGGCGAGGTGCTCGGCACGGGTGAGGGGGCGGAGGGTGAGCGACATGGGCGGGGCTCCTTCGGCGACGGGGCCGGTCCCTGTGGCGAGGCCGGTGCTACGACGGTGAGGACGCCGGCGTCCGTGACGGTGCCGCTGTGTCGATGACGGTGCCGCTGTGTCGGTGACGGTACCGCCGGCGTCCGTGGAGATCGCGGGTGTCCTCACCCTACGAAGCGTCCCGCCCGTCCTTCGGCCCCCACGCCTCCAGCACCTCCGTGTCCGTCGCCCGGGCGTACAGGAAGTAGTCGGCCCACGCGGCGATGTCCGGGTAGGCGCACTCCCGGGTCAGCCGGGCCACCGCCGCCGGAATGTCGTACGGCGTCACGCGCAGGTCGGTGCCGGGGCCGAGGAGGCACCAGTGGGCGCCGGGGCGGCCGTAGGGCATGCCGACGCTGCCCGGGTTGACCACCAGACGGCCGTGGGCCAGGCGGACGTAGGGCATGTGGGTGTGGCCGCAGACGACCGTGCCGATGCCGGGCGGCAGGCCGGTGAAGACCTCCGTCCAGCGGGCCGGGCGCGAGTCGACCAGAACCAGTTCCTCGTCGTCGCGCGGGGTGGCGTGGCAGAAGAGGACCGGGCCGAGACCGCGCACGCGCACGGTGCGGGTGCGCGGCAGGGCGGCCAGGAAGTCGACCTGGTCCGGGCGCAGCGCCCGGGCGGCGTACGGGCCGATGGGGTCCGGGATCTCCGCGCGCTCGCCCCGCCGGTACTCCACCAGTTCCCGGTCCGCGTTGCCGCCGATCCACAGCACCCGGTCGCCCTGCTCGCGCAGCAGGTCCAGCACCTCGGCCGGCTGGGGGCCCGCGGTGATGTCCCCGGTGAGGACGATCCGGTCGGCGGCGGCCACCTCGGGCTCCGCCAGGACCGCCTCCAGGGCGGGCAGCACGCCGTGGACGTCGGAGAGGACCGCCAGGCGGGTGTACTCGTCGTCCTCGCTCACCCGGCACCCCCCGCCGGGGACTCCAGCGCGTCCGCCAGCACCTCCGCCAGGTGCCGGCCCCGCACTCCGGCGAGCTGCTCCAGCTGGGTGCGGCAGGAGAAGCCGTCCGCCAGGACCACCGTGTCCGGCGGGGCCTGCCGTACCGAGGGCAGGAGCTGTTCCTCCGCGCAGGCCCGGGAGACCTCGAAGTGGCCCTTCTCGAAGCCGAAGTTGCCCGCCAGGCCGCAGCAGCCCCCGCTCAGGTCGCCGGTGAGGCCGGCGGCGGCGCGCAGCCGGCGGTCGGCGGTGTCGCCGAGCACCGCGTGCTGGTGGCAGTGGGTCTGGCCGGCGACCGGGCGGCCGACGGCGGGCGGGGTCCAGTGCGGGGCGTGCCGTTCCAGGGTCTCGGCGAAGGTGCGGACGGCGGCGGACAGCCGGGCGGCGCGCGGGTCGTCGGGCAGCAGCTCCGGGAGGTCGGTGCGCAGAGCGGCGGCGCAGCTCGGTTCCAGGACGACGACGGGGACCCCGGCCCGCAGCACCGGCTCCATCAGGTCCAGCGTGCGGCGCAGGACCGTGCGGGCGCGGTCCAGCTGGCCGGTGGAGACGTAGGTCAGTCCGCAGCAGACCCGGGCGCGGCGGGCCGCGAGCAGCGCGGTCGCCGCCCTGGTCCTGCCGTCGGCGATCGCTCCCCGGCGCAGCAGCAGTGTCGGCGGCAGGGCCACACGCAGCCCGGCAGCCTCCAGCACCCGCACGGCGGCCCGGCCGACGGACGGCGCCAGGTACTCGGTGAAGGTGTCCGGCCAGAGAACGACCAGGTTCCCGACGCCCGGCGCGGGCAGGCCCCCCACGCCCCCAGCCGACATGCCCCCGGCAGGGCCCCGGCTGCGCCACCACCCCGTGAACGTCCGTGTCGCCAGTCGGGGGATCCGCCGTTCCGGGGTGATCCCGGCCAGCCGTTTGCCGAGGCCGGCCAACGGACCTACCCGGGTCAGGGCGTTGACCAGCGGAGCCATCCGTGTGCGGGCGGTCCAGCGGAGCCATTCCGGGAGCCGGCCCATGGTGTGGTGGGCGGCGGGGCGGCGGCGGCCGGCGTAGTGGTGGTGCAGGAACTCCGCCTTGTAGGTGGCCATGTCGACGCCGACCGGGCAGTCCGAGCGGCAGCCCTTGCAGGACAGGCACAGGTCGAGGGCGTCCCGGACCTCCGGGGACCGCCAGCCGTCGGTGATCAGCTCGCCCGCGAGCATCTCGTGCAGCAGCCGGGCCCGGCCGCGGGTGGAGTGCTCCTCCTCGCCGGTGGCCCGGAAGGAGGGACACATCACGGCGGGGCCGGCCGCCGCCGTCGTACGGCACTTGGCGACGCCGACGCAGCGACGGACGGCCGCGGCGAAGTCGCCCCCGTCCGCCGGGTAGCCGAAGGCGACGTCGACCGGCCGGCTCGGCAGGACGGAGAAGCGGAGGTTCGCGTCCAGCGGGGCCGGGCGGACCAGCATGCCGGGGTTGAGCAGGTCGTCGGGGTCCCAGACCGCCTTGGCCCGCTCGAACAGCCGGACCGTCTCCTCGCCGTACATGCGGGGCAGCAGTTCGGCGCGGGCCTGCCCGTCGCCGTGCTCCCCGGAGAGGGAGCCGCCGTGGGCCACCACCAGGTCGGCCAGTTCCTCGGAGAAGCGGCGGAAGCGGCCGACACCGGCCTCGGTGAGCAGGTCGAAGTCGACGCGGACGTGGATGCAGCCGTCGCCGAAGTGGCCGTACGGCGTGCCCCGCAGGCCGTGGGCGGCGAGCAGGGCGCGGAAGTCGCGCAGGTAGCCGCCGAGCCGGGCCGGTGGCACCGCGCAGTCCTCCCAGCCGGGCCAGGCCTCCGTGCCGTCCGGCATCCGGGTGGCCGTGCCGGACGCGTCCTCGCGGATGCGCCACAAGGTCCGCTGGTCCGCCGGGTCGGTGACGACCAGCGCGGACACGACGTCGGCGGCGCGCACGATCTCCTCCGCCCGCGCGCGTGCCTCCGCCGCCGTCTGCCCGCCGGTCTCCACGAACAGCCAGGCGCCTCCCGCCGGCAGCCCCGCTCCGGCCGGCACCAGGTCGGCGGCCATGCCCTCCACCGTGAGCGGACGCAGCGGCAGCAGGCCCGCGGCGGCCTCGGCGGCGGCGCTCTCGTCGGTGTACGCCAGCACGGCCAGGGCACGCGCGCGTGGAGCCTCGACCAGGCCGACCACGGCCTCGGTGAGGATGCCCAGGGTGCCCTCCGAGCCGCAGAAGGAGCGGGCGACGTCCGCGCCCTTCTCCGGCAGCAGCGCGTCCAGCGCGTACCCGGAGATGCGGCGGGGCAGGTCCGGGAAACCCGTGCGCAGCCGGGCCAGTTCGCCCTCGGCCAGCTCCCGCAGCCCCTCCGGGGCACCCGCCCAGCCCGGCCCGAGCCGCAGCCGCTGCCCGCGCGCGGTGAGCACGGACAGCTCCCGCACGCTGTCCGCGGTCGTGCCCCAGGCGACCGAGTGGGAACCGCAGGAGTTGTTGCCGATCATCCCGCCGAGCGTGCACCTGCTGTGCGTGGACGGGTCGGGGCCGAACCGCAGCCCGTGCGGTGCGGCGGCCTCCTGGAGCCGGTCGAGCACGAGCCCCGGCTGCACGACGGCCGTGCGGCTGCCCGGGTCCAGCTCCAGCAGGCCGGTCATGTGCCGGGTGAAGTCCAGCACCACGCCGGCGCCGGTCGCCTGCCCGGCGATCGACGTCCCCCCGCCCCGCGCCACCACGGGCACCCCGCGCGCCCGGCACACCTCCAGCACGGCGGCCACGTCGTCCGTGTCCCTGGGGGCCACGACCCCGAGGGGCACCCGCCGGTAGTTGGACGCGTCCATGGTGACCAGCGCGCGGGCGGTGGCGTCGAAGGCGACCTCGCCGCGCACGGCCCCGCGCAGCGCGCCGGCCAGCTCGGCGACGCCGGCGCCGTCGGCCCCGGCACCCCGCGCGCCCCCGGCCCCGGCCCCGGCTCCCTGGGCCGCCCCCGCACCACCCGTTCGATCCGTCATGCGTCCAGGATGCATCCGCTCACGCACAGTCACCCCACGTTTTCCACAGGCCCGCGCGTATCGTCGTACAACCCCACAAGCCCACGTCCCGGTGATCTCGTCTCATCGAACGGACATGTCTCCACCTCGCTCTGCGCCACGGGCTAACCTCGTCCCGTGGCCGACATCCAGATTCCCGCAGACATCAAGCCCGCCGACGGACGCTTCGGCGCCGGCCCCTCCAAGGTGCGCACCGAGGCGCTGGACGCCCTCGCCGCCACCGGCACCTCCCTGCTGGGTACCTCCCACCGGCAGGCGCCGGTGAAGAACCTGGTCGGCAAGGTCCGCGAGGGCATCTCCGAGCTGTTCTCCCTCCCCGAGGGCTACGAGGTCGTCCTCGGCAACGGCGGCTCCACCGCCTTCTGGGACATCGCCACGCACGGGCTGATCGAGAACAAGTCGCAGCACCTGAACTTCGGCGAGTTCTCCTCGAAGTTCGCCAAGGCCGCGGGGCTCGCGCCCTGGCTGGCCGAGCCCACCGTCATCGCCTCCGACCCCGGCACCCACCCGGAGCCGCGGGCCGAGGCGGGCGTCGACGTCTACGCCTTCACCCACAACGAGACGTCCACCGGTGTCGCCATGCCGATCAAGCGCGTGGCCGGCGCCGACGAGGGCGCGCTCGTCCTCGTGGACGCCACCTCCGGCGCGGGCGGCCTCCCGGTCGACGTCGCCGAGACCGACGTCTACTACTTCGCCCCGCAGAAGTCCTTCGCCTCCGACGGCGGCCTGTGGATCGGCGTCTTCTCCCCGGCCGCGATCGAGCGCGCCGAGCGGATCCACGCCTCCGGCCGGCACGTCCCGGAGTTCTTCTCGCTCCCGACGGCGATCGACAACTCCCGCAAGAACCAGACGTACAACACCCCGGCCCTCGCCACCCTCTTCCTGCTCAACGAGCAGTTGGAGTGGCTCAACGGCCAGGGCGGCCTCGCCTGGTCCACGGCCCGTACGAAGGACTCCTCGACCCGGCTGTACTCCTGGGCGGAGGAGGCCAAGTACGCCACCCCGTTCGTCTCGGACCCGGCCAAGCGCTCGCAGGTCATCGGCACGATCGACTTCTCCGACGAGATCGACGCCGCCGCCGTCGCCAAGGTGCTGCGCGCGAACGGCATCGTGGACACCGAGCCGTACCGCAAGCTCGGCCGCAACCAGCTGCGCATCGCGATGTTCCCGGCGGTCGACCCGGCGGACGTCGAGGCGCTGACGAAGTGCGTCGACTACGTGATCGAGAAGCTCTGACCGTCCCCGGACACGGTTGGCCCAAGGGGCGCCCGGCACCACCGGGCGCCCCTTCGTCGCCGCCGGGCGGATCGCGCCCCGTTCAGCCGCGCCGCAGCCGCCGCAGGCCGAACAGGGCCGCCACACCGACCACGACGATCACGGCACCGACCTTGATGCTCCCCCCGCCGCCCCCGTCCGCCGACGTGCCGGAACCGCCCTTCGAGGACGACCCGGCGTCGGGCCGGCCGGGCGCGTCGACGGCCTGTACGGCGCTGTTCGCGCCTTCGCTGCCGTACATCAGCTTGGTGCCGTCGGCGGAGTACGACACGGACTCCCCCTGCCCCTGCAACGGGACGTCCAGGCGCCCCTCGCGCTTGATGCGGCCACCGTTCCAGAGGTAGTGGATGCCGCCGAAGTAGCCGCGCACGGCGAGGTCCCGGCCGTCCGGGGAGAACGCGGCGTCGGTGGCCCACAGGTCGACGGCGGCGATGGGCTTGAAGACGTTCGCGCCCGAGGTGGACAGGGCGGCCGGGCCCTCGTACAGGTGCCCGCCGTCCTCCTTCTTGTCGATGATGTAGACGCGCCCGGTCTTCGGGTGGACGAGCAGCGACTCGGCGTCGCGCGGCCCGTCGGAGTACTTCACGACGTACTGCGTGGCCGTGACCGTCTGGTCCGTCAGGTCCTTCGGCTCGGGCAGCCGGTAGATCCACACGTAGGGCCACTTGCCGCCGAAGTTGTCGCCGATGTCACCGACGTAGATCTCGTTGTGCGGCCCGATGGAGATGGCCTCGACGTCACGCGGGGAACCGATGCCGCGCAGGGTGATCCGGGCGACGGTCTTCCCGGTCGCGCTGTCCACGGCGTAGAGGTACGGCCCGTCGTCGCTGTCGTTGTGCGTCCAGTAGACGCCGGGGTGCAGCCGGGAGGCGGCGAGCCCGCTGGACTCGGTGATCCGCGGGTCCTTGAGGGTGAACCCCTGGTCACCCGCTCCATCGGCGGTTCCCCCGGCGGCGGAGGCGGGCAGCGCGCAGGCACCGGCGAGCAGCACCCCGGCGAGGACGGCGAACGATCGACGCATGCCCCAAGCCTGCCATTCCCGCCGGGGGTTCAGGGCACGTGTCCGCCACGGACCGGGGGACGTGGTCCGCCTCACAGGCACCACCGGTCCCGGGGATCACGGAGATCGTCCATCATGACCGGATGCTTAGGTTCATGCCCGTGGGCGACTCCATGACGATCGGGAGCGCGGGCGAACACACATGGCGTTACCGGCTGTGGCAGCACCTGTGCGGGGCGTACCGCGGCCCGTTCACCTTCGTCGGGCCGCGCGAGACGCTGTACGACAAGCAGGCCGACGCCCCGACGTCCCTCGCCTACGCCGACCCCGGCTTCCCACGCGCCCACCTCGCGGGCTGGGGCGAGGGCTGGCTGCACATGGCCCCGCTGATCGGCGACGCGGTGCGCGCCCACCGCCCCGACGTCCTCCTGGTCTCCCTGGGCCTGATCGACCTCGGCTTCTACACGAACGCCGAGCAGACGGCGGAGAACGTACGGGCCTTCGTAGCGGGCGCCCGGGAGGCGGACCCGCGCATCCGGATGGTGCTGCTGCCGGTCATCCCGAACATCCGGGCGGCGGAGGACGCGTCCTTCGCCGACCAGGTCGACCGGTTCAACGTGCTGCTCGCCAAGGCGGTGGCCGACCTGGACGAGCCACGTTCGCGGCTCCTGCTGGCCTCGCCGCCGCAGGGGTACGACCTCCACACCGACACCTACGACGGCACGCATCCCAACGCGCGCGGGGAGCACCTGATAGCGGAGGCGTTCGCGGGGGCGATGCGGGAGGCGTGGGGGGTCGGACAGGTGTACGTGGCGGGAACAAGCTGACCGAATCCCGGCGTCTCCTCGTCGTGCTGCCTATCGTTGTACTGCGCGGCTGCACCTTTGCGTGGGCAGCCGGGGAGGAGCGCCACGATGACCGTCCTCGAAGACAGGATCGAGATGGCCGAGGAGAGCGACGAGCTGACTCTGGACGCCCTGTTCGAGTCGCTTGAGCGGACCACCCCCGAGGGATACAAGGTCGACATCGTCGGGGGGGCCATCTTCATGACGCCGCAGCGGGACACCCACTGGGAGATCATCGCCGATATCTACGAGCAGCTGCGCACCAAGTACCCGCGCAAGCGCGTCAAGTCGGACGTCCGCATCGACTACCCGGGCCATCTCAACGGATTCTGCTCCGACGTCACGCTCGTGGCCGAGGGCGCCGAGAAGACGCCCGGGGGTCTCTGGCGCTGTGCCGACGTCGAGTTCGTCGCAGAGGTCATCTCGAAGGGCACGGCACACAACGACTACGGCCCCAAGCGGACGGCCTACGCCACCGCCGAGGTCCCCGTCTACCTCATCGCCGACCCCTACCAGCGGCGGTGCCACATCCACACCGACCCCAAGGACGGCGACTACGCCGTGAGTACGCGGGTGGACTTCGGCACCGACATCGACCTGACCGGCACCGTGGTCGGCCTCGTCCTCAAAACCGACGACTTCCCCCGCGACTAGCCCCGCTCCCACACGTACAACGCCTCCCCCGAGTCGGCCGGCGTGACCCATCTGCCGTCGCCCAGGGTGGCCATGGGCGGCCGGATGCCGACCGGTACCGGGTAGCCGACCTCCACCGGCGTGCGCGTGCCCGCCCAGTCCCCGTAGGGAAGCGCCTCGTCGTTGTCCGGCTCGGCCTCGGGGTGCCGGGGGACGGCCGTCCCGGCGTCCCACTCCAGGCCCTCCGGCACCGAGCCGCCGGTGTCGCGGACCGCCGGCGCGTCCTGGTCGTGCGTCACCGTCATCAGCCGTTCCCCCGAGGGGCTCAGGCCCATCAGGGCCAGGTCGCCCTCGACGTACCGGACGGACAGTTCCGTCCCGTCCCAGCGGCCCCGGCGCAGCGGCGCCCCGTCCTGGCCCTCCCCGATGCTCAGCCCCATCTGCCCCGGGTCCGCCGGGTGCGGCAGGTGGAAACTGCCCGCCGCCGCGGCCCCGGCGCCGGCCCGCGCGAGCATCCGCCCGTCCCGCGCGTCCAGCAGCAGCCACTCGTCGACGACGTCCGCGCCCGACTCGCCCACGGCCAGCGGCCCGCGCACGAGCGCCCACACGTACGCCCCGTCCACGGAGAACCCGGCCGAGCCGCGCTCCGGGTGACGGTGGTCGGCGCGGTCGCCGTACTCCTCGTACGACGTGTGCGGTGCGCGGCAGGCGCCGTACCAGCAGCCGTGCCGCACCTCCCAGCGCGTCGCCCCCGACGGCTCCACCGCCCGGAGCGCGTGCACGCCCGCGAACACGGCCAGGCTCGCGTCCGGCGCCACCGCCCACGTCCCGCGCCGACGCGGCCAGGGCGCGGGCGGACGCACCCGGTCCCCCGGGGGCACGAAGGCGTCGTCCAGCGGCTGGACCCGGAGCGCGTCGTCGCCGCGCCGGGCCGGCAGGCGGTGGCCCGGCAGGCCGAGCGGTTCGGGGACGTCCGCCTCCGCGGACGGCAGCAGCGCGGGGACGACGGCACAGAGCCGGGCAGGGACGGACACGGGACGCTCCCGGGGTGATGTGGCCGCCGCACCCGTGGGGTGGCGCAGGTCACAGGCCCGCGGTTGTCACACCGGCGGGCCGGCCGGCATCTCGTGGTCGACAGGACACCGCGCCGCCGATGTGGCGCGGTACCGACCCCCTTCGATGAGGACCACGACATGGAACCCCGTCTGCACCTGATGACGAACGACCTCGGCGCCGAGCTCGGCAAGCGGTTCGCCGACGTCAGCCTCGGGATCACGCGGTCGACGCTGCCCCGGAGCACGCAGGAGCTGGTGATGCTGCGCGCCAGCCAGATCAACGGCTGCGGCTTCTGCGTCGACCTGCACACCAAGACGGCCGCGAGGGCCGGCGAGAGCGCGGTCCGGCTCCACCTGGTGGCCGCCTGGCGCCGCTCCACCGTGTTCACCGAGGCCGAGCGGGCCGCGCTGGCGCTCGCCGAGGAAGGCACCCGGATCGCCGACGCCCACCCGGGCGTGTCCGACGAGACGTGGGCCGAGGTGCGCGAACACTACGACGAGGAACAGAGCACCGCGCTGGTCTTCCTGGTCGCCATGATCAACGCGGCCAACCGGCTCGGCGTGATCGTGCACCACGAGGGCGGCTCCCTGCCCGCGACAGGCCTTGCATAGAGCGCACTCCAAGCCGTTGGCTGGTGGACCATGAAGTACACGCAGCTCGGACGCACGGGAGTCAAGGTCAGCCGGCTCGTCCTCGGGACGATGAACTTCGGTCCGCAGACCGACGAGGCCGACAGTCACGCGATCATGGACGCGGCGCTGGACGCGGGCATCAACTTCTTCGACACGGCCAATGTGTACGGCTGGGGCGAGAACAAGGGCCGGACCGAGTCCATCATCGGCGACTGGTTCGCCAAGGGCGGCGGCCGGCGCGACAAGACCGTCATCGCCACCAAGGTGTACGGCAACATGGCCGGCGACGGCGAGGCCTGGCCCAACCACGACAAGCTCTCCGCGCTGAACATCCGGCGCGCGGTGGACGCCAGCCTGAAGCGGCTGAAGACGGACCACATCGACCTCTACCAGTTCCACCACATCGACCGCAGCACCCCGTTCGAGGAGATCTGGCAGGCGATCGACGTCCTCGTCCAGCAGGGCAAGATCCTCTACGTCGGTTCCAGCAACTTCCCCGGCTACAAGATCGCCCAGGCCAACGAGACCGCCGCGCGCCGCGGCGGCACCATCGGCCTGGTCAGCGAGCAGTGCCTGTACAACCTCGCCGAGCGCCGCGCCGAGATGGAGGTCATCCCGGCCGCGCAGGACTACGGCCTCGGGGTCATCCCCTGGTCGCCGCTGCACGGCGGGCTGCTGGGCGGGGTCCTCAAGAAGGAGGTGCAGGGCGGTCGCCGCGCCTCCGGCCGGACCGTGGACACCCTGAAGGACCCGGCGGCCCGCGCGCAGGTCCAGGCCTACGAGGACCTGCTCGACAAGCACGGCCTGGAGCCCGGCGAGGTGGCCCTGGCCTGGCTGCTGACCCGCCCCGGCGTGACGGGCCCGATCGTCGGCCCGCGCACCGCCGACCAGCTCCAGTCGGCCCTCCGGGCGGTCGAGCTGGAGCTCGGCGAGGACCTGCTGGCCGGCCTGGACGAGATCTTCCCGGGCCCGGGCCCGTCGCCGGAGGCGTTCGCCTGGTAAACGCCGGGAAGGGTCAGCGCCCGAAGGGGCGGCGGGGCTGCATGCGACATGCGGCTCCGCCGCGTGGGCGCCTGAGACCGACCGCTACCTGACGGCCGACGCCAAGGCCACCACCACGAACATCAACACAAGCGCACCGGCCATGATCCGGTTCCGGGTTTTCGGGTCCACGTATTCGAGACTAACCGGCCCCGCCCAGCGCCCACCGTTCGACCACCTCGTACCGGGGCTGCTCCCCCGGCACCCCGGACGTCGGCAGCCGGCTGCGCACCAGCGACAGGTCGGCCACGGTCCAGGTCTCGCCGGCGAACTCCGCGAGGGCCGCCACATACGGCCGTACGTCCACCGCGTCCCGGCCGCGGGCCAGCGTCAGATGGGCGGTGTAGCGCCGGTGTTCCCCCATCGGCACCCCGGCCTTCCGTGCCGCCGCCTCCGCCCGGTCGGCCAGCAGCCGCAGCGCCTCCACGTCACCCCGGGCGCCGGTCCACAGCGCCCGGCCCCGGCCGAACCGGCCGCCGCCCGCGAGCGAGAGCGGGAAGGGGGCCGTACGGTGGGCCGCGCGGGCCAGGCGGTCCGACAGGGCGGGTACGACGTCGTCGGCGACCTCGCCGTAGAACGCGAGGGTGAAGTGCCAGCCGGGGCGTTCGGTCCAGCGCAGCCGGTCGGCGCCCGGCAGCCGCCTCAACCGGGCCACCTGCGCGGCGAGTTCCTCCACGGCGTCCCCGGGGGGCAGTACGGCGGCGAAGAGTCTCATGCACCTCACGATCCCAGACCCCGGCGGGCATGATGGGGCTCATGGCGATCACCATCCGCGAAGGCGGCCCCGACGACCTGCCCGCGGTACTGGGCATGCTCGACAGCAGTGTGGAGTGGCTCGTCTCACAGGGGCGGACCGGCCAGTGGGGCACCGAGCCGCTGTCGGGGCACGCCAGGACCGTCGAGGCGGTCGCGCGCGCCCTGGCCGAGGGCACCCCGTACATCGCCGAGGTGGACGGCGTACCGGCCGCCACGCTCACCCTCACCGACGGGCCCGGCGCCTACCTGTCCCACCTCCCGCTGCCCGGCGAGCCCGAGCGGTACATCCACTGGCTCGCCTCCGACCGCCGCTTCAAGGGGCGGGGCGTGGGCAGCGCGCTGCTCGCGCACGCCGCCGAGACGACCCGGCGGGCCGGCGTGGGCCTGCTCCGGGTGGACTGCTACGCGGGCGGCGACCGCGGGCTCGTCGCCTACTACGAGGCCAACGGCTTCACCCCGACGCACACCTACACCCACGGCCCGGACGACTGGCCGGGACAGGTGCTGGCCCGGAGGGTCGACCAGGACCCTCCGGGCGGACGCTGACGGGGGCGGCCGGGAGGCTCACGCCGCCGTAGCAAGCCGCTCCCGCTCGCGCGGCACGAACCGGACCCGCGGATGGCCGCGGTGCCAGCCCACCGACAGGCGCAGGCCGCCGATGCGGGCCAGGACCAGGCCGATCGCCCCGGCCGCGGCCGCCGACACCACACCGCCGGCCGCGAAGCCGATCCGGGCGCCGTAGGTGTCGGTGATCCAGCCGACCACCGGCGCGCCCAGCGGCGTGCCGCCCATGAAGACCATCATGAACAGGGCCATCACCCGGCCCCGCATGGCCGGGTCGGTGCCCATCTGCACGGCGGTGTTCGCGGTGACGTTCACCGTCAGGCCGAAGACCCCGATCGGGACCATGAGCAGCGCGAACAGCCAGTACGACGGCGCCACCGCGGCCACGGTCTCCAGCGTGCCGAAGGCCAGCGCGGCGGCGATCAGCACGCGCAGCCGGGCCGTGCCGCGCCGGGCGGCCAGCAGGGCGCCGACCAGGGAGCCGACGGCCATCAGGGTGTTGAAGAGGCTGTAGGCACCGGCTCCGGCGTCGAAGACGTGGTCCGCGTAGGCGGACAGCCACACCGGGAAGTTGAAGCCGAAGGTGCCGATGAAGCCGACCAGGACGATCGGCCAGATCAGCTCCGGCCGCTTCGCCACGTACCGCAGGCCCTCGCGGAGCTGGCCCTTGCCGCGCGGCGCGCGCTCGACCACGTGCAGCTCGCGGGCGCGCATCAGCAGCAGGCCGGCGATCGGCGCGGCGAAGGACAGGCCGTTGGCGAGGAACGCCCAGCCGGTGCCCACCCCGGTGATCATCAGGCCGGCGACGGCGGGGCCGACCAGCCGGGCGGACTGGAAGTTCGCCGAGTTCAGACTGACCGCGTTCTGAAGCTGCTCGGGGCCGACCATCTCGGAGACGAAGGACTGCCGGGCCGGGTTGTCGACCACCGTGGCGAGGCCGACGGCGAAGGCGGCGACGTAGACGTGCCAGACCTGGACGTGCCCGGAGAGGGTCAGGGCGGCGAGCACGAGACCGGTGAGGGCCATCGCGGTCTGGGTGACCAGCAGGGCGGGGCGCTTGGGCAGGCGGTCCACGAGGACGCCGCCGTAGAGACCGAACAGCAGCATCGGCAGGAACTGGAGGGCCGTCGTGATGCCGACGGCCGCGGAGGAGCCGGTGAGGCTGAGGACCAGCCAGTCCTGGGCGATGCGCTGCATCCAGGTGCCGGTGTTGGAGACGACCTGGCCGATGAAGAAGAGGCGGTAGTTCCGGATCTTCAGCGAGCTGAACATCGAGGACTTACGGGATACGACAGGGGTGGTAGGGGCCGGTGCGGGGGCGGAAGGTGTTCCGGATCCCGTACTCAAAAGGGTTCGCCTCCTCGGATGGCGCGCTTACAGGTGTGCGAGTTTCTCCAGCACGGGGGCGGCGGTGCGCAGGGCGGCCCACTCGTCCTCGTCCAGGCCCTCGACCAGGCCGGCCAGGAAGGCGTTGCGCTTGCGGCGGCTCTCTTCGAGCATTGCCTCGGCCTGCTCGGTCTGGGTGACGACCTTCTGGCGCCGGTCCTCGGGGTGCGGCTCCAGCCTGACCAGCCCCTTGGCTTCGAGCAGCGCGACGATGCGGGTCATCGACGGCGGCTGGACGTGCTCCTTGCGGGCCAGTTCGCCCGGGGTGGCGGAGCCGCAGCGGGCGAGGGTGCCGAGCACCGACATCTCGGTGGGGCTCAGCGACTCGTCGACCCGCTGGTGCTTGAGCCGACGGGACAACCGCATCACTGCGGAACGGAGTGCGTTCACGGCGGCTGCGTCGTCGCCATGGGTAAGGTCCGGCATGTTCTTTAGCGTAACTCATTACTCTCGCTAAAGAGCAGTCGGGTGTACCCAGAATGCCCGTGACGCCCGCCACTGAACCCTCCGATCACCCGTACGGGTGAGCCTGGTCCGGAAATGGACGCAACGGACGGCCGGCTGTGGCGACCCTCTGGACATGGGGACCAGCGTGCTCAGCCTGCGGATAGACGGGGAGCTGCTCGAACGGCTCCGGCATCACGCGGCGAGAAGAGGAATGAGCGTCCAGGACTATGTCGTCCTGACGCTCATTCGGGATGACTTCGACGAGCGGTTCCAGACCGCCGTCGAGGAGACGGAGAAGTTCTACGGCGTCACCTGACGCCCGCCGGTCAGGTCAGACCCAGGGCCGGCATCAGGTAGTAGAAGGCGAAGACCGCCGAGACGACGTACATCGCCGCCGGGATCTCCCGGGCCCGCCCGGCGACCAGGCGCAGCACCGTGAAGGTGATGAAGCCCATGCCGATGCCGTTCGTGATCGAGTAGGTGAACGGCATCATCAGCATCGTCACGAACGCCGGGATCGCGATGGTGTAGTCCGCCCAGTCGATCTCCTTGACGGAGTTCGACAGGATCAGGAAGCCGACCGCGACCAGCGCCGGGGTGGCCGCCTGGGACGGGACCATCGTGGCGATCGGGGTGAGGAACAGCGCGACGGCGAACAGGCCGCCCGTGACGACGTTCGCGAAGCCGGTACGGGCGCCCTCGCCGACGCCGGCCGTGGACTCCACGAAGGCGGTGGTGGCCGAGGAGGAGCTGGCACCGCCCGCCGCGACCGCGAGCCCGTCCACGAGGAGGACCTTGTTGATGCCCGGCATGTAGCCCTCGGCGTCCGTCAGCTTGGCCTCGTCGCTGATGCCCATGATCGTGCCCATCGCGTCGAAGAAGCACGACAGCAGGACCGTGAAGACGAAGAGGATGCCGGTCAGCACGCCGACCTTGGAGAAGCCGCCGAACAGGCTGATCTGGCCGACCAGGCCGAAGTCGGGGGTGTCGACCGGGTTGCCCGGCCACTTAGGGACCGTCAGGCCCCAGGACGGGATCGTGGCGACCGCGTTGATGATCACCGCGAGGACGGTCATGCCGACGATGGAGATGAGGATCGCGCCCGGCACCTTGCGGACGATCAGCGCGAAGGTGAGCAGCGCGCCCAGGATGAAGATCAGGACCGGCCAGCCGGTGAGGTGGCCGCCGGTGCCGAGCTGGACCGGGACGGTGGTCTGGGCGGCGTCCGGGATACGGGTGACGAAACCGGAGTCGACCAGGCCGATCAGCATGATGAACAGGCCGATACCGATGGAGATCGCCTTGCGCAGGCCGAACGGCACGGCGTTCATCACGCGCTCGCGCAGACCGGTGGCGACCAGCAGCATGACCACGAAACCGGCGAGGACGACCATGCCCATGGCGTCCGGCCAGGACATGCGCGGCGCGAGTTGGAGGGCGACGACCGAGTTCACGCCGAGGCCGGCGGCGAGCGCGATCGGCACGTTGCCGATGACGCCCATCAGCAGCGTGGAGAACGCGGCCGTCAGCGCGGTCGCCGTCACCAGCTGGCCGTTGTCCAGGTGGTGCCCGTACATGTCCTTCGCGCTGCTGAGGATGATCGGGTTCAGCACGATGATGTACGCCATCGCGAAGAAGGTGGCGAAACCGCCACGGACCTCACGGGCGAGGCTGCTGCCGCGCTCGGAGATCTTGAAGTAGCGGTCGAGGGCGCCGTAGGCGGGCGCGCCACCCGGCTTCTCGGGGGTGGGGACCTTGGCGGGTGCCGAGGTGGACATGCGGGACCTCATCACCAGCGGGGTCCCCCCGAGCCCCGTTGGAGTTTCCTACGATTAGAAACGGTCAAAGACAAACGGTTTCAGTATGAACATATGAGTAGCAGATCGCCATCTCCGCGCGTAGACCCTGGCGGCGCTTAAGCTGTGCGCATGGCTAAGTGGACCCCCAAGCACGAGGCGCCGGAGCCCCTGGAGGGGCCCGTGGTCGCCACGATCACCGGCGGCACCCTCGTGTGGTTCGTCCTCTTCCTGGTCCAGCTCCCCTTCTACGGCTGGTTCGAGGACCACGGGCACCTGTGGTGGCTGTGGACGTGCCTGGCCGGGGGCGGGCTGGGACTGATCGGAGTCTGGTACGTGCGCAAGCGGGACGCGGCGATCAAGCGGTCGGCGGCTGTGCGGGCGACGCCGGCCGAGTAGCCCGGCCGGCCACCGGGGGCTCCGCCCCCGGGCCCGTTTGGTGGGCGGGCGGGCGAAATCACACGTAACGTCGACTGCATGAGCCATATAGACGCGGGCGCCGAACTCGACCCCGTGCATCCCGTGGCCCTGCCGGGGCGCCCCGCGACCGGGCTGACCGCTGCCGAGGTCGCGGACCGCGTCGGCCGGGGCCTCGTCAACGACATACCGGTGCGCGGCAGCCGGTCGCTCGGGGAGATCGTCCGGGCCAACGTCTTCACCCGGTTCAACGCGATCATCGGCGTCCTGTGGCTGATCACGCTGTTCGTGGCGCCGATCCAGGACAGCCTCTTCGGCTTCGTGATCCTCGCCAACACCGGCATCGGCATCGTCCAGGAGTGGCGGGCCAAACAGACCCTGGACTCGCTCGCGGTGATCGGGGAGGCCCGGCCGACGGTACGGCGGGACGGGGTCGCGACCGAGGTGGCCACCCATGAGATCGTCCTGGACGACCTCATCGAGATCGGTCCGGGCGACAAGATCGTGGTCGACGGGGTGTGCGCGGAGGCGGACGGGCTGGAGATCGACGAATCGCTGCTCACCGGCGAGGCCGACCCCGTCGTCAAACGTCCCGGCGAGCCGGTGCTGTCCGGGAGCTTCGTGGTCGCGGGCGGCGGCGCCTTCACCGCAACCAAGGTCGGCCGCGAGGCCTACGCCGCCCAGCTCGCCGAGGAGGCGTCCCGGTTCACGCTCGTCCACTCCGAGCTGCGCACCGGCATCTCCACGATCCTGAAGTACGTCACCTGGATGATGGTCCCGGCGGCCGTCGGACTCGTCATCACCCAGCTCGTCGTCAAGAACGACGACCTGAAGGACTCCGTCGCCCGCACGATCGGCGGGATCGTGCCGATGGTCCCCGAGGGACTGGTGCTGCTCACCTCCGTGGCCTTCGCGATCGGCGTCATCCGGCTCGGCCGCAAGCAGTGCCTCGTGCAGGAGCTGCCGGCCATCGAGGGTCTGGCCCGTGTCGACACCGTCTGCCTGGACAAGACCGGCACGCTCACCGAGGGCGGCATGGACGTCACCGAGCTGCGGACGCTGGACGGCGCGGACGAGACGTACCTGCGCAAGGTGCTCGGCGCGCTCGGCGAGTCCGACCCCCGCCCCAACGCCTCCCTCCAGGCCATCATCGACGCCTACCCGGACAGCGACGACTGGCGCTGCGTCGAGTCGCTGCCCTTCTCCTCCGCCCGCAAGTACAGCGGGGCCGCGTTCAGCGAGGGCGACGGCGAGACCAGCACCTGGCTGCTGGGCGCCCCGGACGTGCTCCTCGGCGCCGACGACCCGGCGCTGGCCGAGACCGAGCGCCTGAACGAGCAGGGCCTGCGCGTGCTGCTGCTGGCCCGCGCGCACCGCGACCTGGACGACGCCGAGCCGGCCCGGGGCGCCCGCCCCACCGCCCTGGTCGTCCTGGAACAGCGGCTGCGGCCCGACGCCTCCGACACCCTGCGCTACTTCACCGAGCAGGACGTCCGCGCCAAGGTCATCTCCGGTGACAACGCGGTCTCGGTCGGGGCGGTCGCCGCGAAGCTGGGCCTGGAGGGCACGGCGGTGGACGCGCGGCGGCTGCCCGCCGAGCGGCCGGAGATGGCGAAGGCCCTGGACGCGGGCACCGTCTTCGGGCGGGTGACCCCGCAGCAGAAGCGGGACATGGTGGGCGCGCTCCAGTCGCGCGGGCACACGGTCGCGATGACCGGGGACGGCGTGAACGACGTGCTGGCCCTGAAGGACGCGGACATCGGGGTCGCCATGGGCTCCGGTTCGGAGGCCACGCGGGCGGTGGCCCAGATCGTGCTGCTGGACAACAGCTTCGCGACCCTGCCCTCGGTGGTCGCCGAGGGCCGCCGGGTGATCGGCAACATCACGCGCGTGGCGACGCTGTTCCTGGTGAAGACGGTCTACTCGGTGCTGCTGGCGGTGCTGGTGGTGTGCTGGCAGGTGGAGTACCCGTTCCTGCCCCGGCACCTGACCCTGCTGTCCACGCTCACCATCGGCGTCCCGGCCTTCTTCCTGGCCCTCGCCCCGAACAAGGAGCGGGCGAGACCGCACTTCGTGCGCCGGGTGATGCGGTACGCGGTCCCCGGCGGGGTGCTGGCCGGGGTCGCGACCTTCGCCACGTACCTGCTGGCGCGGCACCACTACACCGGCCCCGGCGCCCTGGGCGCGGAGACGAGCGCGGCCACCCTGACCCTGTTCCTGATCTCCATGTGGGTCCTGGCGATCATCGCCCGCCCCTACACCTGGTGGCGGGTGGCCCTGGTGGCCGCGATGGCCGTGGCCTTCCTGTTCGTCCTCGCGATCCCGGCGCTCCAGGACTTCTTCGCGCTGAAGCTGGTCGGCATGGAGCTGCCGTGGACGGCGGTCGGCGTGGCCGCGGTGGCGGCGGCCGCCCTGGAGTACCTGTGGAGGTGGGTCGGCCGCCGCTTCCCGGACTGAGTCCGGTCGGGTGCCGCTACTGCACGTCGACGTAGTCGGACGCGGCGTTGACCGCCGGGGTGGTCGAGGTGCCCGCGAAGCTGTAGCGCCAGTAGCCGTCGTAGTTCGCGGTGGTGGTGGTCTTCAGGTTGCCGGACGAGTCCGTGGTGACCGTCTTGACGGTGGTCCAGGTGGACGTGCCCGCCTTGAGGAACTGGAGCTTGACCGGCTGGCTGGTGTAGCCGTGGTACAGGTGGTCGTCCCAGTTCGCCCGGGTCAGCTTGCCCGTCACCGTGAGGGTCTTGCCCTTGGCGACCGGCTCGGGGCCCGCGTTGGCCGTGAGCTTGGAGTAGCGCTGCACCAGGGTGCTGCCGAGGCCGCTCTTGTCCTTGTAGCCGACCTTGCTCAGGTCGGGGTTGTTCTGGTCCTGGCCGTTGAAGGCGACGGCCTCGGCGGCCACGCCCCAGGAACCGGCCCAGGCGCTCTTCAGGTCCCCGTCGGCCGGGTAGATGTCGACGGTGCCCTTGCAGGTGGCCGTCGTCGTCGTGACGGGCGTGCAGGTCGCCGGGTTGTCGCCGTACAGCTCGGCGGTCGAGGTGTCGTACGAGCCCTTGTAGAGGAAGGCGTCGGAGTAGAAGTCCTTCGCCCCGATGTTCACGTCCGAACCGTGCGTCAGCGTGTACGAGTAGGTGGCACTGACCTCGTTGGTGGTGCCCACCTTGATCGCCTTGGCGATGGTGACGTTCGAGAAGCTGACGTTCAGCGTGTACGGCGTGCCGGAGTCACCGGTGGCGTGTGCGGCCGGGACGGCGAAGGCGGAGAGGGCCAGGGCGCCGGAGACGGCGGCCACGGTGGCACGTATGCGCATGTGCGTTCCCCTGGAGGGAGAAGTGATCGTGGAGTCGGTCGACTCACGCGATCAGATCGGCGAAGCAGGGGGCGGGTTGTACGGCAAGACCTCTTTCCGGCCAGATTTGGACCGGGGATTACCAGCACATGACACAACTGAGAAGGAACGTTCCGCCCCGGGAGCGACGGCAGGCACTCCCGGGGCCGGACGCGTGCCGCTTACTGCACGTCGACGAAGTCACCCGTGGCGTTGACCGCCGAGGTGGTCGAGCCGCCCGCGAAGGAGAAGCGGAAGTAGCCGTCGACCGTGGCGGTGGTCGTCGTCTTCAGGTTGCCCTTGGTGTCCGCCTTGATGGTCTTCAGCGTGGTGTAGGTGCTGGAGCTCTTCTTGCGGAACTGGAGCTTCACGGACTGCGAGCCGTAGCCGCCGTACTTCAGCGACTCCCAGTTGGCGCGGGTGAGGGCACCCGTCACGGTGACGGTCCTGCCCTTCTTCACCGGCTCCGGGGAGGCGTTGGCGGTGAGCCTGGCGGCGCGCTGGAAGGAGAAGGAGCCGGCCTTCTGCTTCCAGACGAAGTCGCCGTCCTCGGCGTCGACCCAGGCGTCCACGTACCAGGTGCCGGCGCTCTTGTTGGTGAGGTAGTCCGTCTTCGGGTCGATCTTCACCGAGGCGGTGCAGGTGGCGGTGGTGGCGTTGACCTTGGTGCAGGTGGGCTTGCCCGTGCCCGCGTACCCGTTGTCGGGGCC
The DNA here is from genome assembly GCF_014650115.1 of Streptomyces olivaceoviridis. Lineage (GTDB taxonomy): Bacteria > Actinomycetota > Actinomycetes > Streptomycetales > Streptomycetaceae > Streptomyces > Streptomyces olivaceoviridis. The sequence goes on from NZ_BMUI01000003.1 coordinate 394,525, forward strand.
GTAGAGGGTGAACTCGTCGGCGCCCTTGATGCCGGAGTTGTCCGTGGCGGTGACGCTGACCTTGACGGTCACCGCGCTGGAGATGCCGACCTGCACCTTGTTGTCACCGTCGACCACCACCTTGGTGATCTTCGTGTCGCCGTAGCCGCCGTCGGCCTGGGCGGCCGGGACGGCGAGGGCGGACAGGGCCAGGGCGCCGCCGACAACGGCGACAGAGGCACGGATGCGCATGTGTGGTCCCCACGTTGAGATCTGGGGAGTCGGGTGACTCCGCAGATGTGACGCGGGGACGGAGTGAAAGGTTGTACGAGTCGTGAAAATTTTGTGCGGGCGTGTTTCAGTGGGTGCCGGCCCCCGCGGAACGGGCCCGGGTCAGTCGAACCACCGGTCCCGCGCCAGCTCTTCCGTCCGGGACGGGTCCTCCAGCAGCGCGGCCACCTCGAACCGCCGGGGCCACTGCCCCGCCGCCCAGGCCAGCCCCGCCGCGACCCCCTCCAGGGTGGCCGCGTGCGGCACGCCGTCGTCGGTGAGCCGCCAGTCGATCTCCACGCCGTCCACGACGAGTTCCTCGTGCTCGACGTAGGTGTCCGGCGTACGCGGCCCGAGCAGCACCCGCACCGGGTCCGGTACGTCGTGCTCGGTCCCCTCGGAGTGCACCTCACCGGTGACGGACTCGCTCAGCCGCCGCACCTGGAACAGCTCGGCCAGCTCGGCGGCCCGCGCCGGCCGGACCGGCAGCAGCGGCACACCCGAGGTGAACGGCAGCAGGTCCGGTGAGTCGACCACGACGGCCGACCCGGCGTCCACGACCTCCACGCGTCCGTCGACCACGGCCCGCAGCTCGTCCGGCAGGGTCACCTGCTCGGGATCCAGCTCCGCCAACGCGCTGTACAGCCCGTGCAGTTGGGCGGGCGTGACGGGCCGCTCCGGGTCGGCGAGGCGGTCCAGCAGTTCGGCGGCGCCGCCGGGCTCGTCCAGCAGCGCGCCGACCGAGGTGCGCACGCCGAGCGCCCGCAGCACCTGCTCGTCCCCGAACCCGGTGGCGTCGGCCTCGTCGTACAGCCCGCGCAGCAGCGGGTCCCCGCCGGCCGCGAGCAGCCCGGCCGGGCGCCGCCCGTCGAGCACCGGGTGCCCGCGCAGCCACCACGCGGTGTACGGCCGTACGACCTCATGGGTGCCGTCGGGCAGCAGGACGCGCACGGGCTGGATGAGGGCGTCCCGCAGCGGCGGCCGGGCCAGCAGGGCGAGCGCCTCGGGCCAGTGGTCGTCGTCCACCAGGTCCAGGTCGCGGACGGCGACGAGTTCGGTGGCGACCGGCGGCACCGGGCTGTCCGGGAACCGGTCGAGGATGTCCTCGCACCACACGTCCACGGCGTCCAGCAGTCCGGCGTCGTCGGGCTCGGCGTAGTCGCCCTCGCGGGGCTCCAGCTCGTCGGGGTCCAGGACGACGTCCGTGGCCCGGACGAGCGCGAAGCCGGCGAGCACCCCGCACGCGGCGAGCGGCTGCTCACCCCACCTCTCCGCCAGGTCGGCGTCCACGGCGGCCAGTTCACCCTCCCGGATGACCCGGGCGAAGGGGCTGCCGGGGAACACCAGCTCACCGGCGGGCGCGAGTTCCCCGTCCTCGTCGGGCAGCGCGAGGGCGCCCAGCCAGGGCTCGTCCCCCGGTTCGAGTCCCGCGTCCCGCACCAGTGCGAGCACCGTGTCGGCCAGTTCCTCGGCGTCCGGCGCGTCCTCCTCCCAGCCGAGGGCGCCGTCGTCCTCCAGCGAGCCCGCCACGGCGGCCCGCACCTGAGGCGTGGTCAGCACCGCGCGCGGGGTCGCGGGCAGCGCGCCGAGCTTCTCCAGCAGCGGGTGCGCGGCGTCCGCGTGCGCCACCTTCAGTCCGAGCCGCCCGAGCACGTCCGGGTCGATCCGGGCGGCGTCCGGCGCGGGCAGCAGCACCTGCCGGGGCCCGATCGTGGTTCGCCCTCCCCCAGAGCCGAAAGCCTGGGAGGTGCCCCCAGCCAAAGGCACCGGCAGCCCGGACAGCCGCTCGGGGTCGACCCCGGCGAGGCTGTCGTACAGCCGCCACCACCACCGCGGTTCCTTCTCCAGTCCGGCGAGCCGGTCGACGGCGTCGGCGAGCGGCAGCCGGGCCACCCCGAGGGTGCGCAGCTCGGCGCGCCGCTCCAGCCCCGCCGGGAGCAGGGTGGGCAGCACCTCGGCGAGCACCCGCACGGTGTCGGCGCCGGCACCCTCCACGATCTCGGCGTCGCGGGGCCGCAGCGCCTCCGGCAGTTCGTCGTCGCCCTTCGCCTCGACGGCCGGGGGCAGGAAGGCGGTGCGCGGCAGCCGCTCCAGCACGGCCTGGCGCAGGGCCCCGTCCAGCGCGCCCTTGCCGAGCGGCCCCGGCACGAGGTCGATGATCCCGGCCAGCACCGGCCGCCAGGAGGCGAGCAGTCCGGCGTACGCGTCGGCGGCGCGCTCCACCAGGAAGTCGGTGAGCGGGCCGGGAGCCGCGTGCCGGCGGGTGGTGTCCAGCGGGAAGGAGGCGATGAGCAGGGCGGGCACGCCGAGGGGCTCGTCGCTCGGCGTCGGCGCGTGCACGACGGGGCTCGTACGGGGCCGGGCCGGGGCGCCGTAGGCGTCGACGGGCACGGCCCAGGTCACCGACCAGTGCGGACGCAGCCGTTCCTCGACCGGCCGGTCGGCGAGGAGCTCGGGCGTGAGCGCCCCGTTCGCCGAGGCCGTACGCCAGTTGGTGATGCCGTCCCGGGAGTCCTCCACGATGGTGAAGGGGCCGTCGGTACGCCGGCTGAGCGTGCGGGGAGCTTCGTCGCCGACCTCCACGACGACTTCCGCCAGCCCCGGCAGGGCGAGGAGCAGGGCGTCGTCGACGCCGTCGAGCAGCCGCTCGGCGAGGTCGGCGGCGGCGGCGTCCCGCAGCGGCAGGATGACGGCGGTGTCGTACGGCTCGGGAGCGGTGCCCTCGGCGGCGAAGGGCAGCCGGAGCAGGGGCACGTGCCCGTCCCGCCGCCGCACCTCGTCCCCGAGCCCGGGGCTGTGCCGGGCGGTGTCGGCGGCCAGCTCCCTGGCCTCGGCGAGGGACCAGCGCACACCCCCGTGCCGCCCCACGATCGCCGGTTCGTCGGTGACGGCGAGCACGGCGGCGAACCCGACCCCGAACCGGCCGACGGCACCGGGCGTGGCCTCGGCGTCCCGCTTCGCGGAGGCCCGCAGCGTGGACAGCGACTCGACACCGGCCGCGTCCAGCGGGGCCCCGGTGTTCGCGGCCACGAGCACGCCGTCGCGGAGGGTGAGCCGCAACCGCCCCGGCACCTGCGCCCGCGCGGCGGCGTCGGCGGCGTTCTGGGCCAGCTCGACGACGAGCCGGTCCCGGTACCCCCCGAGGACCAGATCCTCCTCGGCGTTGGCGTCCTCCCGGAACCGGGCGGGGCTGGTCGCCCAGGCGTCGAGGACACCGCGACGCAGACGGGCGGTGCCGAAGGGGTCGGCGCCCTCGGCCGCCGGCCGCACGAACTTGCTCACGTTGACTCTCCTCTACGACGTGAGGACGAAGGTACAGCGCGGAGCCGGGAGGCCATCAACGCGGACGGTGGGGGTAGTCGGTGGGAACCCATCCATTGGCACGGTAGTGCCGTACGTACGAAGGTGGTGCCCGTTCCATGGCCGAAACCCGGGATGTCGTCGAGCTGATCCTCCAGGACCACCGGCGCATGGAGGACCTGTTCCGCCTCATGCGCAGCGTGGAGGCCGACCGTGCGTCCGCGCTGGAGGAGTTCGCGGACCTGCTGATCGCGCACGCGCTGGCCGAGGAGGCCGAGGTCTACCCCGCCCTGAAGCGGTACAGGAACATCGACGACGAAGAGGTCGAGCACGGCGAGCACGAGCACGACGAGGGCAACGAGGCCCTGCTGGCCCTCCTGGAGGTCGACGAGGTCGGCTCCGAGGAGTGGGACGAGAAGCTGGAGGCGCTGGTGGAGGCCGTCACCCACCACGCCGACGAGGAGGAGCGCACGATCCTCAACGGGGCGCGCGAGAACGTGGCGGCGGAGCGGCGCGCGGAGCTGGGCGCGGCGTTCCTCGAAGAGCGTGAGCGCCGGCTGAAGGCCGGATGCGGCTCGGTCGACAACGTGCGCCGCCTCGTGAAGTCGTCCTGACCCCGCCTCGGGGCCGGGGCTCAGGGACCCGGCCCCGGGTCCGGCCTGACGGCACGGCCCAGACCGGCGCGGGCCGCTTCCAGCTGCGCGGCGAACGCGATGCCCAGGAACAGGGCGATGCCGGTCAGGTTGGCCCACAGCAGCAGCGCCACGAAGGCCGTGAGCGGCCCGTACACGGCGCCGAAGGAGCCGCTGCGGGAGACGTAGAGCGTCAGCAGCCAGGTCGCGGTGACCCACAGCACCAGGTGGACGCCGGAACCGAAGGCCAGCCAGGTGTACCCGGGCTGGTCCCGGCGCGGCGACCAGCGGAGGATGACGGCGGAGGCGATCCAGGCGAGGGCCGTCCCCACGGGGATCTCCAGGGCGCCCCACCACGCCGGGGGCCGGGAGGTGCCCAGCGCCTCGGCCGTCGCGGCGGTCACGGCCCGGCCGGCGACCAGCACCAGGAAGCCCAGGACCATGGGCACGCCGGCGGCGAAGGCGAGCAGCACGGCCCTGCCGTACTTGCGCGGGAAGGGCCGGTCCCGTTCGATGCCGTAGATCCGGTTGGCGCCCCGTTCCACCTGGCCCATCGCCGAGGCCAGGTTGAGGACGGAGAAGGCCAGCCCCAGACAGAGCGCCACGGTGCTCCACGCGTCGGAGCCGGCGGTGCGGCGGGTGCCGCGCAGCGCCTCGCGGACCACGTCGGCGCTGGCGCCCGGCACGATCCTGCCCAGGGTCAGCTCGACGATCCGCCCCAGGCTCTCCGTGTGCGCGGCCGTGGCGAGGCCGACCAGCGCGATGGTGAACGGCACCAGGCCCAGCACGATCTGGAAGCCGAGGGCGCGGGCGTTGGTGAAGCCGTCGGCGTAGCGGAACCGGGAGAAGGCGTCGAGCAGCAGGCGCGCGCCCCCGTAGCGGCGCAGCGCGGTGAAGGCCTCGTCGCCGGAGAGCTCGTCCCCGATCATGTCCCGGGTCTGCGGGACGTGCACCACCGTTCCCATGGTCCGGGTTCCTCCTCACCTGTGGCCGCGGCCGGCCGGCACCGCGGGGTCCGGGTGGTTCCCGGGTCCGCCGCCCGGTCCGGCCAGCGGGGTCGGCGACAGGGCCGTGGGTTCCTCACCCGGTTCGAGCAGGGTGTCCGCCGCGCCGACGACCAGCGGGTCGGGGGTGCCGACCACCTCGTGGTCCTTGGCCGGGTAGTCGAAGCGGTCCAGGAGGCTGCGCATCGCCTCCAGCCGGCCCCGCCGCTTGTCGTTGTTCTTCACGACCGTCCAGGGCGCGTGCGCGGTGTCGGTCGCCCGGAACATGTCGACCTTGGCCGCGGTGTACTCGTCCCAGCGGTCGAGGGAGGCCAGGTCGGTCGGGGAGAGTTTCCAGCGGCGCACCGGGTCGACCTGCCGGATCGCGAACCGGGTCCGCTGCTCGGCGCGGGACACCGAGAACCAGAACTTCACCAGCAGGATGCCGTCGTCGGTGAGCAGCCGCTCGAACAGCGGGGCCTGCCGCAGGAACTGCCGGTGCTCGGCTTCCGTGCAGAACCCCATGACCCGCTCGACCCCGGCCCGGTTGTACCAGGACCGGTCGAAGAAGACCGTCTCCCCGCGGGCCGGCAGGTGCGTCACGTACCGCTGGAAGTACCACTGCCCCGCCTCCCGCTCGGTCGGCTTGTCCAGCGCCACCACGCGGGCCCCCCGGGGGTTCAGCCGCTCGGTGAACCGCTTGATGGTGCCGCCCTTGCCGGCCGCGTCCCGCCCCTCGCACACCACGACGATCCGCTGCCCCGTGTCCTTCACCCAGCGCTGGAGCTTGAGCAGTTCGATCTGGAGGATCCGCTTGGTCCGCTCGTACTCGCGCCGGCCGATCCGGTGGTCGTAGGGGTGGTTCTCCCGCCAGGTCTCGACCGGCCGGCCGCCGGCGTCCAGCAGCACCGGCCGCTCCGGCTGCCGGTCGTCCACCTCGAACCCCCGCAGCAGGTCGTCCCCGCCCGTCGTGTCCCGGGCCTCCCGTGCCTCGGTCGCCCGCCCGTGCTCGGTCACGACACCACCTCTCTCAACGGGGCCGCCCCCCCGGTCTCCTCACACGTGCCCGCCCGGACGGGTCCCAGACGCCTGTACCGTCGCTGGGGTCGTTCCTTCCCGTGCCGTACGAGACAGAGAGGCGATGACGTGGCCGAACTGCGTCTGGGACCGCTGCTGCGGTACACCGACGGCTCCCGCGCGACCGTGTGGGTCGAGACGAGCGGGACCTGCACGGCGCGGGTGCGCTGTTCCGACGGCGCGGGCGGCACGGCCGCCACCTTCCAGGTGGCCGGGCACCACTACGCGCTCGTCACGGTGACCGGGCTCCAAGCAGGCACCGCCCCCTCCTACGAGGTGTTCCTCGACGACACCCCGGTGTGGCCCCTGCCCGACTCCCGCTTCCCGCCCTCCGTCATCCGCACGCCCGGCACCGGCGACGCCGTCCGCGTCACCTTCGGGTCGTGCCGCTGGGCCGCGCCCCCGGCGGACGGCAAGGACCCGGTCGGCCCCGACGCCCTCGACACCCTGGCCCGCCGGCTGTCGGACGACCCCGGCGCCGAGCGCCCCGACGTGCTGCTGCTCCTGGGCGACCAGATCTACGCGGACGAGACCTCCGAGGAGACCCGGCGTTGGCTGGCCGGCCGCCGGAACCTCGACGAGCCGCCCGGCGGCCAGGTCGCCGACTACGAGGAGTACTGCCACCTCTACTACGAATCCTGGCTCGACCCCGAGGTCCGCTGGCTGCTGTCCACCGTGCCCAGCTTCATGATCTTCGACGACCACGACATCGTGGACGACTGGAACACCTCCGCCTCCTGGCTCGCCGACATGCGCGCCACCGACTGGTGGCAGGAACGGCTGCTGAGCGGCCTGATGTCGTACTGGGTCCACCAGCACCTGGGCAACCTGTCCCCCGCCGAACTGGACGACGACCCCACCTGGGCCGCCGTCCGCGCCACCCCGGACGGTACGAAGGCACTGCGCGCCCTGGCCGAACAGGCCGACGCCGACTCCTCGACGGTCCGCTTCAGCTACCGGCGCGACTTCGGCCGGGTCCGGGTGGTGATGGTCGACTCCCGGGCCGCACGGGTCCTGGAGGAGGGCCGCCGCTCCATGCTCGACCCGGGCGAGGCCGACTGGCTGCGCGCACAGGTCCTGGACGACGAGGGCGCCTACGACCATCTCCTGATCGGCACCTCGCTGCCCTGGCTGCTGCCGCACCTGGTGCACGACACCGAGGGCTGGGACGCGGCCCTGTGCGCCGGGGAACGCGGCGACCGCTGGGCCCGCTTCGGCGAGTGGCTGCGGCGCGGGGCCGACCTGGAGCACTGGGCGGCCTTCCCCCGCTCCTTCGCCGACCTCGCCGCCCTCATCGCCGACGTCGCGGCGGCGCCGGGCGCCCCGGCGAGCGTGTGCGTGCTCTCCGGGGACGTGCACCACGGCTACATCGCCGAGGCCACCTGGCGCTCCGGCGACCTCGGCGTCCCCGTCGTCCAGCTCACCTGCTCACCCGTGCACAACTCCGTGCCGGCGGCCATGCGGATCGGCTTCCGCGTCGGCTGGAGCGCGCCGGCCCGCGTCCTGGGCCGCCTGCTCGCCCGGCACGGCCGCACCCCCCGGCCGCCGGTGCGGTGGCGCAAGCGGGGTGGGCCGTGGTTCGGCAACCAGCTCATGACGCTGACGCTGAGCGGCCGTTCGGCCCGCCTGCGCCTGGAAAGCACCGGCAAGGAGGCGAGACTCGACACGGTCCACGAGACGAGCCTCACCGGCTAGTTCAGCGCCGGGCGGCGTAGGAGACGAACTCCGTCCAGGTGCCGGGGCCGACGGTGAGGAGGGGGCCGTTGGTGTTCTTGGAGTCGCGGATGTGGATGGCGGTGGGGGTGGGGGCGGCGTCCCAGTCCAGGGCGACTTCGACGCAGGAGTCGGCTTCGCTGCTGCTGCTGTAGCTGCTCTTGAACCAGCGGATCATGTTGCCCCCAGCAGATGCTCGATGAAGGTCGTCGACTCACGGGGAGTGAGCGCCTGCGCCCGGATGATGCCGTAGCGCAGCTCAAGGATACGGAGATGCTTGGGGTCCTCCACCCTGCGGCCGTTGGCCACTGCGGGGGAGCGGCCCACTGCCGAGCCGTCCGCGAACTTCAGCACCTCGATCCCGCCCGCCACTCCCGCATGCTCCTGGCGGTCCATCGGCATTACCTGAATCTCGACGTTCCTCAACTGGCTTACCTCAAGGAGGTGTTCGAGCTGCTGACGCAACACCTTCTCACCCCCGAGGGGGCGTCGCAGCGACCACTCGTCCTGGACGAAGCTGATCTCCGGCGCAGGATCCCGCTCGAAGAGCACCTTCCGAGCGATACGGCCCCCGACGCCGCGTTCCACCACGTCGTCGGTGTAGGCAGGCCGACGCATCCGCAGCAACGCCCGGGCGTACTCCGGCGTCTGGAGCAGCCCGTGGATGTTCAGCGGATCGTAGAGCTGAAGCTCCACCGCCTTCGCCTCCAGCTCCGCCAAAGCCCGAACCTTCTTCGGGTACCGGACCTTCTCCACGTCCTCCTTCATCGCCGCGAGCAACCCACCCGCGTCCAGGACCTTGTCCGCCTTGTCGAGGTACTCCGGCCTCGGAATCCGCTTGCCCGACTCCACCTTGTAGACCATGTCCTCGCTGTAGCCCACGGCCCTGGCGAAGTCGGCGGCGCGCAGGGCCACCGCTTCCCGGCGCAGCCTCAGTTGGCGGCCGACGGTCGCGATGACGGCGACGCCCCACTCGTCGTCCGGCTCGACCTCCCAGCCCGGCTCCTCTTCCTCACTCACACCGCACCCCCTTCCCCGACATGCCCGGACACCACCGGACACGCGCTGGACAGTGACCCTACGCAACCGCGTCGTCACTGTTCAGAGGTAGCAGGCGCGGCCCACTCTGAGTGATGTGAACCAGGAAATCTCCACCCACATCTCCACCCCCATCCCGAACTTCACCGCGCGGCTCTCCCCCACGCCGCGCGGGGCCCGTCTCGCCCGGCTGCTCGCCAGGGAGCAACTGCGGTCCTGGGGACTGCCGTTGGACCCGGCGGAGCTGATCGTGGCCGAGCTCGCCGCCAACGCGGCCGGTCACGGCCGGGTGGCCGGCCGGGACTTCCGGCTGACGCTGTACGCCGTCGGGGACACGCTCCGTATCGAGGTGACCGACACGCGCGGTGACCGGCTGCCCGAACTCGGCCGTCCGGAAGCGGACGCGGAGGGCGGGCGGGGGCTGCTCCTCGTGGCGGCGCTGGCGGAGCGCTGGGGTACGGCGCACGGGCCCGCGCCGCGCAAGACGGTGTGGGCCGAGGTGCGCCTGAAGGCTCAGGAGTGGCCGAGTTCCGCCGTCTCGTCGTCGCCGGTCTCCGGGACCGAGCCGGAGTCGCGGGCCGGGCGGAGCGGGAAGGGGTCGACCCGGGTCTCGTCGACGACCGGCGAGGCCGGCTGCGGGGGCTTCGGCATGACCGCCGCCTCCGAGTGGCCGCCGCAGCCGTAGGCGAGGGAGACCACGCGGCCGTCCGCCGGGGAGAACTCGTTGGCGCAGACGCCGAAGGCCTGACCGAGGGAGCCGCCGATGGGCGAGAGGAAGCCGCAGCTCACGCAGGTGGCGGGGGCCGCCTGGGCCATGGCCGTCTTGGGGCCGAACGCCTCTTCCCAGCGGTCGGCGGCGCTGTGCAGGCCGTAGCGGGACAGGACGCGGGCGCGGCGCATGCCGAGTTCCTCGGCGACGGACGCGAGGGAGCCACGGAAGGGCACCGTCGGCTGGGTGGCGGGGGCGCCCGGCGTGACGTCGGCGTCCTCCGCCTCCGCCAGTTCCCGCATCTCCTCGGAGACCACCGAGTTCGGCGGCGGCTCCTCCTCGCCCGTGTAGCCGGGCTCCAGGCGCAGGTCGTCCTGGTCGGTGGGGAGCAGGTCGCCGGGGCCGAGGTCGCCGGGGCGCAGGCGCTCGCTCCACGGGACCCACTCGGGGGCGAGCAGGGCGTCGGGGCCGGGGAGGAGGACGACCTCGTCGAGCGTGACGACCTTGGCGCGGGAAGCGCGGGCCACCGTCACCGCCCAGCGCCAGCCGCGGTAGCCCAGTTCCTTGCACTCGAAGAAGTGCGTGACCACACGGTCGCCCTCCGACACCAGGCCGGCGTGCTCGCCGACCACGCCGGGCGCGGCGGCCTCCTCGGCGGCGGTGCGGGCGAGGTCGACGGCCTCGGCGCACAGGCGGTCGGGGGTGCGGCTTCGCGTGGTCGCTGCGCTCACAGGTATCGCTTCTCTCCTACGCCGTCTCGTCGAGTGCGGCTGCCTCCGGCGGTTTCGCCGACGGAGCGGACCTGGGGACCGCATCGACGTCTGCATCCGCGCGCCTGGGCGCACCTCTGCCATCCATTCTGCGTTATGGCTGAGATAGGCACGCTACACCGGACGAGATTCGTGCATATTCCCACCCGCCCCTCTGCCTGCGCCGACCGGGGTCGTGTGCCGCCACACCCGTCCGATCCGCACTATCCGGCGGTATCTCGGGGCACTATGAACGTCGTGGCAGCCGCGGACAGGGCGAATGGTCGGGGCGGTTCGGGCCGGGTGGGCGGGGCCGTCCGCTCGGTCGGCCGTGCCCTGCACTTCCCCGTGACCGGTACGGCGCGGGGCATCCGCAGGGTCACGCACGCGCACGGCGCAGGCGAGTCGGGTCTGGGCAAGCTGATCGAACTGCACGCGGTGAACGGCGCGGGGGACGTGATGGTCACCGTGGCGCTCGCGTCCACGGTGTTCTTCTCGGTGCCGACCGACGAGGCGCGCGGCCGGGTCGCCCTCTACCTCGCGATCACCATGGCGCCCTTCACTGTCCTGGCGCCCGTCATCGGCCCCCTCCTGGACCGGCTGCCGCACGGGCGGCGGGCCGCGATGGCCGGGGCGATGCTGGCGCGGGCACTGCTCTCGCTGATCATCTCGGGGGCGGTGGCGAGCGGCAGCTTGGAGCTGTACCCGGCGGCGCTGGGCGTGCTGGTGGCCTCCAAGGCGTACGGGGTGGTCCGCAGCGCGGTCGTGCCACGGCTGCTGCCGCCGCGGTTCTCGCTCGTGAAGGCCAACTCCCGGGTGACGCTCGCCGGGCTGCTGGCCACCGGTGCCGCCGCGCCGGTCGCGGCGGGGCTGCACGCCCTCGGCGATCCGTGGCCGCTCTACGGCGCCTTCGTGATCTTCGTCGCCGGTACGTTCCTGTCGTTCTCCCTGCCGCCCAAGGTGGACTCGGCCAAGGGCGAGGACGTGGCGCTGCTCGCGGCCGACGAGCAGCATCTGCGCGGGCCGCACCGGGGGCAGGCCAAGCGGCCGGGGCTGCGGACGGTCGGGCCTGCCGTCACGCACGCGCTCGGGGCCAACGCCGCCCTGCGCTGCCTGTCCGGCTTCCTGATCTTCTTCCTCGCCTTCCTGCTGCGCGAGCACCCGCTGACCGGGGAGAGCGCGGCGGTGTCGCTGGGCATAGTGGGCGTCGCGGCCGGCGCGGGCAACGCCCTCGGCACGGCCGTGGGGGCCTGGCTCCGCTCCCGGGCACCGGAGATCATCATCGTGACCGTGGTCGCGGTGGTGCTCGGTACGGCGGTCGTCGCCGCCCTCTTCTTCGGCGCGTTCCTGGTGGCCTGCCTGGCCGCGGTCGCCGGGTTCGCGCAGGCGCTGGCCAAGCTGGCGCTGGACGCGCTGATCCAGCGGGACGTGCCCGAGCTGGTGCGCACCTCGGCGTTCGCCCGCTCCGAGACGCTGCTCCAGATGGCGTGGGTGTTCGGCGGCGCGGTCGGCATCGTGATGCCGCTCAACGGCACGCTCGGGCTGCTGGTCGGCGCCGCCTTCGTGGCCGTCGGCTGGCTGAGCACGCTCAGGGGGCTGCTCGCCTCGGCCCGCCACGGCGGCCGGACCTCGACCCGGGTGGCGTGAGGGGCGTGGTGGGCGCGGGCACGCGTGGCGTAACGAACCGGGCACGCCGTACCCCACGTGGGCGGACGGCTCGGGGCGCCCGATAGCCTTCGGCCATGACCACGCTGCCCCGCGGCGAAGCCGCTGATGTACACCGCGTTGCGCGACGCCGCCGCGTCGTCGCCGCCGCCGGCGCCGTTTCCGCCGGACTGCTCGTCCTGTCGGCCTGCGACAAGCCGACGCCCGTCGCGACGATCACCGTCGGCGGGCACTCGGTCAACTCCGAGGCCGTCTGCTACAACGACGGCAAGGCGCTGGACGAGGCGTCGCTGAAGGAGTGCGTCAAGAACGCCGACGACATCAAGTCGATCAAGGTCGGTCAGGACGAGACCGTCCGGATCGGCGTCGACCCGAAGATCGCCGACGCGGGCTGGATCGTGCTGGTCAACGGTCGCCAGTTCAGCGACTCCAGCAAGGAGACGTACCGCACGATCCCGAGCAGCGCGTTCTTCAACGTCCAGTACGGCACCCAGGGCAACACCAACACCCTGTCGATCCGGATGGGCGAGAACACGAACAAGGGCATGTGGTCCTTCAAGCTGAAGAAGGCCTGATCACGACGTCCCTTCCGGTCCCGGTCCTGGTCGCCACCGCGGTCCCCGTCGAGCGGGAAGCGGTGGCCCGGGCGTTGCCCGCGACGGCCGGGGAGGTACGGCTGCCGGGCGCGTCCCTGGTCCGTACGACCGCGGGCTGGGACCTGCTGGCCGCCGGCGTCGGCCCGGCGCTCGCCGCCGCCACGACCGCCGGCGCCCTCACCGCCGCCGCGCTGGCGGGCCGCCCCTACGGTCTGGTCGTCTCGGCCGGGATCGGCGGCGGCTTCCCGCCCGGGGCGCCCCTCGGCTCGCTCGTCGTCGCGGACGCGATCACCGTCGCCGACCTGGGCGCCGAGACCGCCGACGGCTTCCTTCCGGTCACCGAACTCGGGTTCGGGACCGTCACCCACCGCCCGCCGGAATCACTCGTACGAGTCGTGTCCGAGGCCACCGGTGCCCGAACCGGCACGATCCTGACCGTCTCCACGGTGACCGGCACGGCCGCCCGCGCCGCCGCCCTGCGTGCCCGGCACCCCGGCGCGCTCGCCGAGGGCATGGAGGGGTTCGGGGTGGCGGAGGCCGCCGCCGCGCACGGTGTGCCCGTGCTGGAGATCCGCGCGGTCTCCAACCCGGTGGGACCCCGCGACCGCGCCGCCTGGCGCATCGGGGACGCCCTCACCGCCCTCACCGAGGGCTTCGGGAAGCTCGCGCCCGCATTGGAGAGTTGGAACCCACATGACCGCTGAACCGCTGGAGATCGCGTACTCCCCCTGCCCGAACGACACCTTCGTCTTCGACGCCCTCGCCCACGGCCGCGTCCCCGGCGCCCCCGCGCTGGACGTGACCTTCGCCGACATCGACATCACCAACGGCATGGCCGAGCGCGGCGAGTTCGACGTGCTGAAGGTGTCGTACGCCGTCCTGCCGTACGTCCTCGACGAGTACGCGCTGCTGCCGTGCGGCGGTGCGCTGGGCCGGGGCTGCGGACCGCTGGTGCTCACCCGGGAGGCGGAGGCCGACCTTACGGGCCGTACGGTCGCGGTGCCGAGCGAGAAGTCGACCGCGTACCTGCTGTTCCGGCTGTGGGCCGCCGACACCCTGCCGGGCGGGGTGGGCGAGATCGTGGTCATGCCGTTCCACGAGATCATGCCGGCCGTGCGGGACGGCAAGGTGGACGCGGGCCTGGTCATCCACGAGGCCCGCTTCACCTACCAGAACTACGGGCTGCACAAGCTCGCCGACATGGGCGAGCACTGGGAGCGCACCACCGGGCTGCCGATCCCGCTGGGCGCGATCATCGCCAAGCGGTCACTGGGCGCCGAGCGGCTCGGCCGGCTCGCCGACGCCGTCCGGGCCTCCGTACGGGCCGCCTGGGACGACCCGGAGGTCTCCCGGCCGTACGTCATGGAGCACGCGCAGGAGATGGACCCGGCCGTCGCCGACCAGCACATCGGGCTCTACGTCAACGAGTTCACGGCCGACCTCGGCGAGGACGGCTACGCGGCGATCCGGGGGCTGCTCACGCGCGCGGCGGCCGAAGGGCTGGTGCCGCCCCTCGGCCCCGACGCGCTCGCTTTCCCGTAATGCGGGCCGGGCCCCGGATACGGTCAGACGTCCAGCTGGTCGGCGACCGCGCGGAGCAGGCCGGCGATCTTCTTGCCGGAGGCCTTGTCCGGGTAACGGCCCTTCTCCAGCATCGGCGTGATGTTCTCAAGAAGGGTCGTCAAATCCTGCACGATCGACGCCAGCTCGTCCGGCTTCTTGCGCTGGGCGGCGGCGACGGACGGCGTCGGGTCGAGCACGATCACCGAGAGGGCCTGGTCACCGCGCTGACCGGCGACGACACCGAACTCCACGCGCTGTCCCGGCTTGAGCGCATCGACTCCGGCGGGGAGAACCGAGGAATGGACGAAGACGTCACCGCCGTCGTCGCGGGAGAGAAAGCCGAAGCCCTTCTCGCTGTTGAACCACTTGACCTTGCCGGTAGGCACGTCTGTCCTCGTCCTCGTACTCGTCGGGAAAACTACTTCGGAAACGGCTCTTGATAGCACTAGAGCGGGTCGACCACGACCCGCCGGTACCAAGGCTAATGGTCTTGGGGCGGGTGACAAGACGTCCCCCGGTTGTTCTCTCGCGCAGGGAACTACCCTGGTCCGGTGCGTGACAAAACCCAAACGAATTCCGCCGCGCCCGGTGACCGACTGATCCGCGCCGGTGCCGTCGTCTTCTTCCTCGGGGCCGTGGCCACCCTCGTCACAGTGGCTCCGCTGTTCCTCGGGGCGAAGCCATTTCCGACCTACATGTTCGGATTGAGCATGCTCATGGCCGTCGGATTCCTCGTGGCCGGCGCGGGTGTCCTGCGCTCCGTCGCCGCCGGACGGCGTCAGGCGAGGGGTGCGGCGCCGGGCGCCTCGCGGTAGCCGCCGAGCCACGCGGGGAACGCGGACAGGTCCGGCAGGACGACGTCCGCGCCGGCCGCCCGCAGCTCGTCGGCCGGGCACGGGCCGGTCGCCACGGCGACCGAAAACGCACCCGCCGCACGGGCGCCGCGGACGTCCCCGACGTGATCGCCGACGTACACGCCCGCGCCGTACTCGCGCAGTGCCTCGGCCTTCTGCTCGGCCCACAGGTCGCCGACGACCACGTCCGGCTCGATGCCGAGGTGGGCCAGGTGCAGCTTGGCGTTCGGCTCGTACTTCGCCGTGACCACCATCGTGCGTCCGCCGGCCGCCCGCACCGCGTCGATCGCCTCCCGGGCGCCGTCCATGGCGGGCGTCGCGGCGATCGCTATGGAGGGGTACATCTCCCGGTACAGGTCGGCCACCGCCGGCACCTCGTCGGCCGGGAACCAGTGGATCAGCTCCTCCGCGAGCGGCGGGCCCAGCCGGGTCACCGCCAGGTCGGCGTCGATGAACGTACCCGTGCGCTCCGCCAGGGCCAGGTAGCAGGCACGGATGCCCGGGCGGGAGTCGATGAGGGTCATGTCGAGGTCGAAACCGACGGTCAGCGAGGAGGCCATGCGGGCCATTGTGCCGGGTGCCTCCGGCGGTTCGGCCGGGTGGGGTTCGGGGGGCGAGGGTGCTTTGTCGGGTGCGGGTGCGTGGGGGCTGGTCGCGCAGTTCCCCGCGCCCCTTGGGTGGGTCGGCCGCCGCTTGCCGAGGAGCGCGGGGAACTACCTCTTCCGCTGGGAGCGCCAGAGGAGGAACAGGGCCGAGGCGAGCGCCGCTCCTCTGACCACCCACGGCCAGGTGGCGCTCATGGCGTCGTTCATGTGGCCCGCGGCGATCGGATCGCCCCAGCGGCCCTCGTTGCGGCCCCACAGCCACACCAGCCCGGCCGCGACCGCCGTGCCCGGCAGGACCATCACCGCCCACTTGGTCTCCGCGGGCGTCAGCCGCCGGGAGCCGTAGGCGATGGCCCAGCCGAGGAGCAGCGCGAACCAGTTGCCGAGCACGGCACCGGCGACGAGCGCGGCGGCGGCCAGCAGCAGGAGGGGGTTGGACCAGCCGGCGGAGGGGACGGGGAGGGGGAGGCGGCGGCGCTTGGCGGGCGCTGCTTCCGGTGCGGCCTCGGCGGGCTCCGCCACCGGCTCGGCCTTCTCGGCGGGGGCCTCCTGCGGGGGCCGTTTGAGCAGTTCCGGGATCTCCACGCCGCCGACGAACCCCGGCACCGGGTCGGTGTCCCCGAGGGGGCCCGCGGTGCCGACGCGCCACCAGTCGGGCGGCGCCGTGGCGTCCCCGAGTTCGTGCGCGGGCGCGAGGTGCGGCGGGGCCGGCGTGTCGCGCGCGGCGGGCGGCTCGGGCTCGGCGGGGCGCGGGCGCGGCACGACCCGGCGCAAGCCCTTCGGCCGCTCCCGCCCGGCCGGCTCCGGCGCCCGCTCCCGGGGGGAGGGCTGCGCCGGTACGGCGGTGGGCGGGGCCTGCGGGAGGCCGCCGGTGCCGTCCGCCGCCGCGACCACCTCGTCCGGGGTGCCCAGGCGGTCCAGGATGCGGCGGACCGCGGCGGGCGAGTCCACCGTCGCCTGCGCCCGGTGCCGGTCGATCTCGTTCCGCAGCTCCGACACGAGCCGCATCCGCGTCGCCGACGGCAGCTGGCGCTGCTGGGCGATGTCTCCGACGCGGCTCAGATACTCGTAGACGACCTGGTCGCTCTCGATCCCCACGCGACCCCTCCGGGGTGACGCCGACTGATACTCCGTGAGGACCGTACCGCTTCTCGCCGATGCCCTCGGCATATGGAAGTCCGCTACCGTTGGCCGGATGAGCCCCGAGGCCCACTCAGCCCCTCGGTCCCTCGCGGAGGCGCTCCGCGCGCGGGACGACGCCTCCCTGGCCGCGCTGCTGCGCAGCCGCCCGGACCTCATCACCCCCGTCCCCACCGACCTCACCCAGCTCGCCACCCGCGCCGGCACCCGGGCCTCGGTGCTGCGCGCCCTGGAGCGGCTGGACCGGTTCGCGTTGCAGACGGCGGAGGCGCTGGCCGTGGCCCCGGACCCGGCGTCGTACGACACGCTGCTCGGTCTGATGGCCGGGGACGCCGGCGACGAGACGGTCGCCCGCGCGCTGCCCCAGGCCGTCGCCACCCTGCGCGAGCAGGCGCTGGTGTGGGGCGACGACGACCGGCTGCGGCTGGTGCGGACCGCCCGCGAGCTGCTCGCGCCGTCCCCGCAGCACCCGTCCCCGACCGGGCTGGGGCCGACCGTGCAGGAGGCCACCTCGGGCATGTCGCCGGGGCGGATCCAGGAGATCGTGACGACGGCCGGGCTGCCGTCCACCCATGACTCGGTGTCCGCCGTGGCCGCGCTGACCGGGCTGTTCACCCACCGCAAGAAAATGGCGAAGCTGCTGGCCGGGGCGCCCGAGGCGGCCCGCGAGGTGCTGTCCCGGCTGGTGTGGGGGCCGCCCTACGGGCAGGTCACCGCCGATCCGGCGGCGCACCTGCGCTGGCTGCTGGACCGCGGTCTGCTGCTGCCGACGGCGCCCGGCACGGTCGTGCTGCCCCGCGAGGTCGCCCTGCACCTGCGCGAGGGCCGCGCCCACCGTGCGCCCGAGCCGCTGCCGCCCGCCGTGGCGCCGGCCGCGACCCACAGCCCGCAGGTGGTGGACGCGACGGCGGCCGGGCAGGCGTACACCGCGCTGGCCACCGTGGAGGAGCTGCTGAAGGACTGGGACGAGGGCGGGCCCGCGGTGCTGCGGGCGGGCGGGCTGAGCGTCCGTGACCTGAAGCGGACGGCCGTGGCGCTGGACGTGTCGGAGCCGGTCGCCGCCTTCTGGGCCGAGCTGGCCTACGCGGCCGGCCTGATCGCCTCCGACGGCGAGGCCGACGAGCGGTACGCGGCCACCCCGGCCTACGACGAGTGGCTGGAGCTGCCCCCGGCCGAGCGCTGGGCCCGGCTCGCCCGCGCGTGGCTGGCGGCCACCCGTACGCCGGGGCTGGTCGGCGGGCGGGACGCGAAGGACCGGACGCTGTCGGCGCTCGGTCCGGGCCTCGACCGCTCCGCCGCGCCCGAGGTACGGCACCGGGTGCTGTCCCTGCTGGCCGCGCTGCCGCAGGGCGCGGCGCCGGACACGGAGTCGGTGCTGGCCCGGCTGCGCTGGGAGCGGCCCCTGCGGGGTGCCCAGCGCGACGGTGCCCGTGACGACGACCTGCGGTCCCGGCTCGCCCGCTGGACCCTGTCGGAGGCGGAATCGCTGGGGGTGACGGGCCGGGGCGCGCTGTCGTCCCAGGGGCGCGCGCTGCTGGGGGCACCCGCCGCGACCGGCGCCCCTGCCACCCCGGGCGCCGACTCCGCCGAACCCACCGGGCCCGGTGACAAGCTTCCGGTGCATCACCACCGGGCCCCCGAGCGGCTCGTGCCCCTCTCCCCCGCCGAGCAGGGGGTCGCCGCCGCCGCCGCTGCCCGGCTGCTCGCGCCGCTGCTGCCCGAGCCACTGGACCACGTGCTGCTCCAGGCCGACCTGACGGCGGTGGCGCCCGGTCCGCTGCGGCGCCCGCTCGCGGACATGCTGGGGGTGCTCGCGGACGTGGAGTCCAAGGGCGGCGCGACCGTGTACCGGTTCACACCGGCGTCCGTCCGCCGTGCCCTGGACGCCGGGCGGACCGCGGCCGACCTGCACGCCTTCCTCGCCGAACACTCCCGCACCCCGGTCCCCCAGCCGCTCGCCTACCTGATCGACGACGTGGCCCGCAGACACGGCCACCTGCGGGTCGGCGCGGCCTCGGCGTACGTCCGCTGCGACGACGACGCCCTGCTGAACGAGATCCTCGCCGACAAGCGCGCCGCCGCCCTGCGCCTGCGCCGCCTCGCGCCGACCGTGCTGGCCGCCCCGTCCGACCCGGCGACCCTGCTGGAGGGGCTGCGCGCGATGGGGTACGCGCCCGCCGCCGAGTCCGCCGAGGGCGATGTCCTGATCACCCGGGCGCACGCCCACCGCACTGCGCCGCGCACCGCGCCCGAGCCGGTGCCGGACGGGCCGCCGCCGCCCGACGCCACGCTGCTCACGGCGGCGATCCGCGCGATCCGGGCCGGTGACCTGGCCGCCACCACCCCGCGCAAGCCCGTCGGCGAGCCCCTCGCGGGCGGCGAGCTGCCCCGCACCTCCGCCGCCGAGACCCTGGCCACCATGCAGGCGGCCGTCCTGACCGGCGACTCGGTGTGGATCGGCTACGTCAACGCCGAGGGCGCCGCCAGCCAGCGGGTCATCGCCCCCATCCGGGTCGAGGGCGGCTTCGTGACGGCGTACGACCACACGGCGGACGAGGTGCGGACGTTCCCGCTGCACCGGATCACCGGGGTCGCGGAGCTGGCGGACGACTGAGACCGGCCGGGTGACCGGATCTAGCAGTCCCCGCTAGCAGTCCCCGACCGGCGCGTCCGCGGGCAGACCGAAGTGGGCGCGGGCGGCGCGCTCCAGGGTGTCGGACGGGATCGTGCCGTCCAGGGCGGCCCGGGAGAGGGAACCGAAGTGGGCCTCGGTCCAGTCCTCGTTCCCGGCGCCGTCCGGCGGTGCCTCGCGCGAGAGCACCCGGTACCCGCCGTGCGGGTCCCGCTCCAGCCGCACCACCTGCGGACCCTTCCCGCCACCGCACTCCACCAGACCGCCGTCGCGCACCCCGTACTCCAGGCACAGCGTGTCGACGCCCGCGCGCACCTCGCCGCCGCGCTCCGCCACGTCGAGCGCCTCGGCCCGGCAGAACCAGCGGGTGTGCAGCCCTGGTACGTCCTCGCCGTAGCCGGTGCCCCGGCTCTCCGCCGCGAGCCGGGCCTCGACGACCGGCCGTATCTCGTCCCACAGCCCCGTGTCGACGGTTCCCGGCCGCATCGCCCAGGTGCCGGTGGCCACCAGGACCACCACGGCTCCGGTGCCGACGGCCCACCTTTGTGCCGACATCCCTGAACTCCTCACCCGGCCGCGCGCCCGCGCCGCCTTGTCGTGGGTCAGGACTCGCGGCGGGGCGCGGGGGTTGTGCCCGGCGTCCGGTGCCGCCGCCGATCTTGCGGCCATGGAGCCCTCCGGCCGGATGAGGCACACTGGACGTTTGGCCGTCATGGAAGGGTGTGCCGCGCGTGAATGGTCCGCTGATCGTCCAGTCCGACAAGACCCTGCTCCTGGAAGTCGACCACGAGCGGGCCGACGACTGCCGACGGGCCATCGCGCCCTTCGCCGAGCTGGAGCGGGCACCCGAGCACATCCACACCTACCGGGTCACCCCGCTCGGCCTGTGGAACGCGCGCGCCGCCGGGCACGACGCCGAGCAGGTCGTGGACGCCCTGGTGCAGTACAGCCGCTACCCCGTGCCGCACGCGCTGCTCGTGGACATCGCCGAGACGATGGACCGCTACGGCCGCCTCACCCTGACCAAACACCCCGCGCACGGGCTCGTCCTGACCACCACCGACCGGCCGGTGCTGGAGGAGGTGCTGAAGTCCAAGCGGATCGCCCCGCTGGTCGGCGCCCGGCTCGACCCGGACACCGTGGCCGTGCACCCCTCCGAGCGCGGGCAGATCAAGCAGACGCTGCTGAAGCTGGGCTGGCCGGCCGAGGACCTCGCCGGGTACGTGGACGGTGAGGCGCACCCGATCGAGCTGCTGGAGGACGGCTGGACGCTGCGCCCGTACCAGAAGCAGGCCGTGGAGAACTTCTGGCACGGCGGCAGCGGGGTCGTCGTGCTGCCCTGCGGTGCCGGGAAGACGCTGGTCGGGGCCGGGTCCATGGCCCAGGCGAAGTCGACCACGCTGATCCTCGTCACCAACACCGTCTCCGCCCGGCAGTGGAAGCACGAGCTGGTGAAGCGGACCTCGCTGACCGAGGACGAGATCGGCGAGTACAGCGGGACGAGAAAGGAGATCCGGCCCGTCACCATCGCGACCTACCAGGTGCTGACGACCAAGCGGAAGGGCGTCTACCCGCACCTGGAGCTGTTCGACTCCCGGGACTGGGGCCTGATCGTCTACGACGAGGTGCACCTGCTGCCCGCGCCCGTCTTCAAGTTCACCGCCGATCTCCAGGCGCGGCGGCGGCTCGGGCTCACGGCCACCCTCGTGCGCGAGGACGGCCGCGAGTCGGACGTGTTCTCCCTCATCGGGCCCAAGCGGTTCGACGCGCCCTGGAAGGAGATCGAGGCGCAGGGCTACATCGCGCCCGCCGACTGCGTCGAGGTCCGGGTCAACCTGACCGACTCCGAGCGGCTGGCGTACGCGACGGCCGAGACGGAGGAGAAGTACCGGTTCTGCGCCACGACGGAGACCAAGCGGAAGGTCACCGAGGCGATCGTCCGCCGGTTCGCCGGGCAGCAGATCCTCGTCATCGGGCAGTACATCGACCAGCTCGACGAGCTGGGCGAGCACCTGAACGCCCCGGTGATCAAGGGCGAGACCTCCAACGCGCAGCGCGAGAAGCTCTTCGACGCGTTCCGCGAGGGTGAGATCAGCGTGCTGGTGGTGTCGAAGGTCGCCAACTTCTCCATCGACCTGCCCGAGGCCACGGTCGCCATCCAGGTGTCCGGCACCTTCGGCTCCCGGCAGGAGGAGGCCCAGCGGCTCGGCCGGGTGCTGCGCCCCAAGGCCGACGGCCACCAGGCCCACTTCTACTCGGTCGTCGCCCGCGACACCATCGACCAGGACTTCGCCGCCCACCGGCAGCGCTTCCTGGCCGAGCAGGGGTACGCCTACCGGATCGTGGACGCGGACGAGATCCTGGCCGAGAGCTGATCCGTCAGGCCCGGTGGACCTCCAGGGCGGCGCGCACGGCGGATTCCAGCGCGCCCTCGATCCACGCCGGTTTGACGGAGGTGTGGTCGCCCGCGAAGTGCAGGGGGCCCTCGGGCTTCGGAATGGACGGGAGCAGTTCCGTGTGCTGGCCGGGCAGGAGCACGGACGCCTCGCCGTAGGCGTAGGGGTCGCGCAGCCAGCTCTGGGTGCGGCCCGCGCCGGTGTAGAAGACCTCGATCCGCTGGCCGTAGACCTCCTGGAGGCCGCACAGGGCGTGCGGGTAGCGGGCGTCTTCGTCGAGGGAGTCCCAGCGCAGGGCGTCGTCCGCCCAGCTGTAGGAAGCCAGGACCACCCCGCCCGCGCTGCCGGGGACCGGGTGCGACGGGTGGTACATGAAGCGGTTGGCGTTGTCCGACACCGAGCCGCCGCCGATGACGTGGGCCGCCTCCGGCTGGTCGCGGGCGACGGCGCGGTTGGCGGCGTAGTGCACGCGCTGGCCGGGGGTGATGTGTCCGCGCGGGACGGAGGGGTGCGCGCCGAGCAGGCGGCCGTCGCCGGGCGTCCGTCCGGTGCGGTAGGCGTCGTACAGGCCGGGGTCGACGCGGCCCAGCTCCCGCTTCCAGTCGGCCTCGTCGAACTCCCACCAGCGGCGGCTGAACTCCAGCAGCACCTTGGTCGCGCAGTCGTAGTGCAGTTCGGTGATCGCGCGGCGCTTGGTGTACGACATCAGCGGGCTGATCTGCACGTGCCGCAGGCCGGAGAAGGGCACGGTCACCACGGCCGCGTCCGCGGTGAACTGCTCCCGCACGACCGGGCCCCCGCGCCCCTCGGAGACGGTGTCCACCCACACGTGGGGTCCCCTGGCGTGGACGTGCGCCGTGTCGCCGCCGGCGCGGCCGGGGTCGTAGTACTCGATCCGGGTGACCCGCCGGTCGAACCGCACGGTGTCGCGGACCTTGGCCAGCAGGGCGTCCGGCAGGACGGCCGTGCCGCCCTCCAGCTCCCAGAACGCCGTGTCCGGGCTGATCAGGGAGGAGCCGATGAAGCTGTGGACGAAGGACAGGGGCAGCCGTGAGGTGAGGTTCTCGACGGTGCCGACGAGGTCGACCGTCCGCTCGTCCAGGCCCGCGTGCTCGGTCAGGAAGCGGAACATCGACCAGTCGCCGAAGCGCTGGATCACCCTGGCCCAGCCCCGCACCCGTTCGGGCAGCGGCTTGTCGACGCGCTTGCCGTCCGGACCGACCGTGCTGAACTCGTCGCGCACCGGGTCGAGGACCGAGCGCAGGATGGCGGCGGCCGGTGTGTCCCAGTGGGCGCGCGGGACGCCGAAGGAGCGGTTGACGCGCCGGGGTGCGCGGGCGTAGTCGGCGCGCCGCACCCGGATTCCGTTGACGTGGATCCAGGTGTGGGCGGCGGGGCGTCCGTCCGCGTCGACGTCGACGTAGTAGAACGGCCGCTTCTTCAGGCCCAGTTGGCCGATGAGATCCATCACCAGCGGGTGGCTGCCGGGCAGCCGCATCGCGCCGGCCTCGGCGTACTGGCGGGGGTCGGCGAAGGGCTGCGCCGCCTTCTCGTGGCCGCCGCGGCGGAAGGTCTTGATGCGTCCGCCCGCCCGGTTGCCGTTGGCCTCCAGGACGGTCACGCGGTGTCCTGCCCGCTTCAGCAGCCAGGCCGTGACGAGGCCGGCCGGGCCGGCTCCGATGACGAGGACGTTCTTGGGCCCGCCCGCCCGCCGTCGCGGGAGACCGTCCTTGAGCACCCGCTGGTAGCCGGGGACGAGGGGCCGGTCGCCGGAGTCCACGACGAGCAGGGCCCGTGCGGCGGCGAGGCAGCGGTCGAAGTCCGGGCCACGCGCGCTGGAGGGAGCCGCCGGGGCGGGGGCCCGAGGGAGCGCCGGGGCGGGCAGGGCCGCCGCGCTGCCCGCGCCGAGGAGGGTGGCCGCGGTCGTCGTGCCGGCGGCGGTCGTGAGCGTACGCCTGGTCAGGCCGCCGTTGCCGGCGTCCACCTGGTGATCTTCGGTCATGGCGAACTTCTACTGGTCCGCCGGGCCGGTGCGCCCCGGGTCGCGGCGAATTGCCACGGACGAGGGAAAGCCACCGTTCAAACCGGTGGGACGGGGGTGCGCGGAGGCACGCCGGGGTGGTCCGGCCGCACCCGATTACGGCGAAGGGATGAATCGCGTGCCGTGCCGCGCGTCGCCGGCGCCGGCTCAGGACACTGCCCCCTACAGGCCGGTGTGCGGAGGGGGAACAAGGTGGAACAGCGGCGTCCCGGGGTGGGCCCCCGAGCGCGGTACTGGTTCGACACGACCCTGGCGCGCGGGACCTCGGCCCTGGTCGGCTGGCTGGTGGTGGTCTGCCTGGCCCTCGTCGTCCCCGCGAGCGCCATGCTGGTGTGGACGGCTCCGCACGCCCCCGCCGGCCTTTCCGGGAAACTGGCGCAGGTCTGGCGCCTGACCGGGGAGACGCTGCGGCTGGGCGGCACCACCGGCACCCCGTTGCGGGTGCTGCTGTCGGTGCTGCTGGCCCTCGTCGCCCTGGTGTACGTCTCGACCCTCGTCGGGCTCATCACGACCGGGCTGACCGAGCGGCTCATCGCCCTGCGGCGCGGGCGCTCCACGCTGGTGGAGCACGGCCATGTGGTGGTCCTGGGCTGGTCCGAGCAGGTGTTCACGGTGGTGGGCGAACTGGTCGCGGCGGGCGCCAACCAGCGGGGTTCGGCCGTGGCCGTCCTCGCCGACCGGGACAAGACGGCCATGGAGGAGGCCCTGTACAGCAAGGTGGGTCCCACCGGCCGGACCCGGCTGGTCTGCCGCAGCGGTCCGTCGGCCGATCCGGCCGTGCTGGCGCTGACCAGCCCGGTCACGGCCGACTCGGTGATCGTGCTGCCCCCCGACGACTCGCGCGGCGACGCGGACGTGGTCAAGACCCTGCTGGCCCTGCGGGCGACGGCGTCCGGGGACGACGCCACCGCGCCCGTCGTGGCCGCGGTCCGGGACAGCGGCTACCTGCTGGCGGCCCGGCTGGCCGCGGGCGAGCACGGCATCGTCGTGGAGAGCGACACGGTCACCGCCCGGCTCATCGCCCAGGCCGCGCGCCGCCCGGGGCTGTCCCTCGTCCACCGCGAGCTCCTCGACTTCGCCGGGGACGAGTTCTATCCGGTCTCGCACCCGTCGCTGGTCGGCCGGGACTTCGGTGACGTGCTGCTCCGCTACGGCAACGCGTGCGCGGTCGGGCTGATCCGCGACGGTGTGCCGTGGCTGAACCCGCCGGCCGGGACGGTGATCGAGCCGGACGACCGGATCCTCGTCATCGCCGCCGACGACGACACCGCCGAACTCGCCGACTGCGCGCGGTTCGTCGAGGAGCGGCTCATGGCGGACCCCCGGCCGCGGGACACACGGCCGGAGCGGGTGCTGGTGCTGGGCTGGAACCGCCGGGCGCCGCTCATCCTCCGGGAGTGGGGCCGCAACGCACCGTCCGGCTCCGTCGCCGACGTGGTGGCGGACGAGGACGGGGCGACCGTGCGGACGGCGTGCGACACCGGCGACGCCGGCTGGAGGTGTGTGCACCGCAGGGGCGACACCACCCGGCCGGAGACGCTGTACGACCTGGACATCGCCTCCTACGACAGCGTCATCGTGCTCGGCCGGGATCCACGGCCCGGCGAGTCGCCGGAGGACCCGGACAACCGCACGCTCGTCACCCTGCTCGTGCTGCGCCACCTCGAACAGCGGATCGGCCGGGAACTGCCGGTGGTCACCGAACTGACCGACGACGGCAACCGGCCCCTCGCACCGCTCGGCCCCGGAGCCGACGTGATCATCAGCGGCAAGCTGGTCGGGCTGCTGATGGCGCAGATCTCCCAGAACCGCCACCTGGCGGCGGTGTTCGACGAGCTGTTCTCGGCCGGCGGTACCCAGGTCCATCTGCGGTCGGCCGCCGACTACGTCCACTCCGGCCAGGAGACGTCCTTCGCCACGGTCGTCGCCGCGGCGCGCGACCGGGGCGAGTGCGCCATCGGGTACCGCGGCCACGCCGACGCCGCCCGCGCCCCCGGCTACGGGCTGCGCGTCAACCCGCCCAAAGCCGAACGCCGGCGCTGGACCACCGGTGACGAGGTCGTCGTCATCGCCGGCACCGGCGCCGGCCGCGCGAGCGCGAGCGGGCGTGTTCCGCGGAGCCGCGACGCACGGGACGAAGGGCGGGACGAACGGGACGAACGGCATGACGGTGCCGGTGACGGCCGCCTGGGAGGAGACTCCCGCGCCGGGGACGGCGCGGACCCGCCGACGGGGTGACGCCGGACCGGTGTCCGGCTTCCTCACCGGGGACTTGAGGCCGGGGCCGGTGCACAGTGGCGGCCGGTCGCACTGTCGTACGAGACCAGCAGCCCCAGCGCCAGGAAGGGGTACGCGCCCGCCAACGGCTGCTGCCACCAGGGCAGTTCCAGGTCGCGGACGCCCTCGTGGGGCACCAGCCACATCGTGCGGGCGGTGAAGACCAGGGCCACCAGTACGGCCGTGCGGGTGCGGCCCTCCGCCAGCAGCACGGCGAGCAGCGGTACGCACCACACCCAGTGGTGGGTCCAGCTGATCGGGCAGACCAGCAGGGCCGTGCACGCGGTCAGCAGGATGCCGTGGCTCTCCCGGCGGGCGCGCGCGGCCAGCCCCAGGCCCAGCACCGCGACCACCGCCGCCGGGAGCGCCCAGGCCAGGCCCGGTGCGGGGTCGCCCAGCGCCCGGGCGACCAGCCCGCGCAGGGACTGGTTGTCCACGATCCACGCCTTGCCCACCCGGCCGGTCTCGTACAGCCGCCGGGTCCAGAAGTCCGCGCTCGCCCCGGGCAGCAGGACGGCACCGAGCGCGACCGTCCCCGCGAAGGCCGTGCCCGCCGTCGCCGCCTCCCGCACCCGGCCGCGCACGAGCAGGTACGCCATGAACACGGCCGGGGTGAGCTTGACACCGGCCGCCATCCCGAGGGCCAGGCCCTTGGCGCGGGCGCCGGCCGGGCGGGTCAGGTCCCACAGGACGAGGCAGGCGAGGGCCAGGTTGATCTGCCCGAACAGGAGCGTCTGGAAGACCGGTTCCAGCCACAGGGCGAGGGCCGTGGCCGTGCAGAGCGGGGCCGGGGGCAGGGGCCGGGAGGCCAGGCGGGCGGAGAGGGCGACCAGGGTGACGAGCAGCAGCGCGTTGCCCGCGAGGAAGAGCGCCTTCAGGACCGGGACCGGGAGCCAGACCGCGGGGACGAACAGGATCGCCGCGAAGGGCGGATAGGTCGCCGGGAGGTGCCACTCGGTGACGGTGAAGCCGTACAGGTCGGTGCCGTGGGCCACGGCCGCGCCCTCGGCCCGGTAGACGAGGAGGTCGGCCATGGGTGCGCCGCGCAGGACGCACAGGGTGACGAAGGCGGCGAGGGAGAGGGCGAGGAGGAGCAGGGCAGGGCAGGAGGGCGTCAACGTCCGTTTCCGCACGGACGCGACCCTATGCCGTCACTTGTGGTGTATGCCCGCTTCCTCGCCGTACTCGCCGAGGATCGCAACGCTGAAGGCCGCCTCCAGGAACACCTTCACGGCGCGCAGGGCGTTGCCCAGCAGGTGGTGGTGGGGGCCGTCGACGGCGGTGGCGCCGGACGGGGGGCGGATGGGTGCGGGTGTGATGCTTGCTGCGCTCATGTCTCCATGGTGGAACTGCGGACCCCTCACCCGCATCGGTCTGCGGGTCCAATCCTGGACGGCCCCGCGTAGATCTCCGGGTGGACGCCGCCCCTGGACCTGAGGCCCCCTGTCCCCTAGGGGACGGGCCCGCGGGAGGGGGGACGCGCCGCCGGCGAACCCCGGCGGCGCGCCGGGCCGGAAATCCATTGGCCCCCGCCCCGACCGCTCACCTAAAATCTCCGCTCTTGCCCGCCTCCCCACGGAGTGCCGTCGCCCGGCCGGAAACCGGGCGGCATCGTCGTAGCCCACGCAGCAGGCCCACCGGAGGCACCCCCTTGTCCACGCCCGCCCACGACCCGCTCGACGACCCCCTC
This sequence comes from Streptomyces olivaceoviridis, assembly GCF_014650115.1. Lineage (GTDB taxonomy): Bacteria > Actinomycetota > Actinomycetes > Streptomycetales > Streptomycetaceae > Streptomyces > Streptomyces olivaceoviridis. Next base: position 422,434 of record NZ_BMUI01000003.1, read on the forward strand.
GCCCGAGAACGCTCCCACCTCGCCGCGTCCCGTGCCGCCCTGCGCGCCATGCGCGAGGACGTGGAGGCACTCGACATCAGCGACGTCGCCGCCAACTGGGTCAACGCCGCCGTGCTCTCCCGTCAGATCGACGAGCGCATCAAGGCACTGGCCGACCTCAGCGACACCCCGCTGTTCTTCGGCCGGCTCGACTACCTGCACGCCCCGGGCGCCGAGCAGGCCGAGGGCGCCGGGGGCGAGCGGTTCTACATCGGGCGGCGGCACGTCCACGACGCCGACGGCGACCCGATGGTCATCGACTGGCGCGCACCGGTCTCGCAGCCGTTCTACCGGGCGTCCAAGAAGGACCCCATGGACGTCGGGCTGCGCCGCCGCTTCGGGTACACCGGCGGCGACCTGACCGCCTACGAGGACGAGCACCTCTCCGACCCGGCGGAGACCGCCACCACCAGCAAGCTGCTCCAGCAGGAGATCGAGCGGCCCCGCGTCGGCCCGATGCGGGACATCGTCGCCACGATCCAGCCCGAGCAGGACGAGATCGTCCGCAGCGGGCTCGGCGGCACGGTGTGCGTGCAGGGGGGTCCGGGCACCGGAAAGACCGCCGTCGGCCTGCACCGGGTCGCGTACCTGCTCTACGCCCACCGGGAGCGGCTGGCCCGCACCGGCACGCTGGTCATCGGGCCGAACCGGTCCTTCCTCCACTACATCGAGCAGGTCCTGCCCGCGCTCGGCGAGTTGAGCGTGCGGCAGGCGACCGTGGACGACCTGGTCGCGCAGGTGGAGGTGCGCGGCACGGACGACGCCGCCGCCGCGATCGTCAAGGGCGACGCCCGGATGGCCGAGGTCCTCCGGCGCGCCCTGTACTCCCATGTGACCGTGCCCACCGAGCCGGTGGTGGTGGTGCGCGGCTCGCGGCGCTGGCGGGTACCGGCGTACGAACTGGAGGAGATCGTCCGGGAGTTGCTGGACCGGGACATCCGCTACGGCGCCGCCCGCGAGGCCCTGCCGCAGCGCGTCGCGCACGCGGTGCTGGTGCAGATGGAGCGGGCCGGGGAGGCCCCGGACGACCGGGTGCAGGACGCGGTCGCCCGCAACAGCGCGGTGAAGGCGGCCGTGAAGGCGGTCTGGCCGGCCGTCGACCCGGCCAAGCTGGTGCTGCGGCTGCTCACCGACGCGGAGTTCCTCGCCGAGCACGCGGACGGGCTGCTGGACGAGGACGAGCAGAAGACGATCCTGTGGGCCAGGCCGGTGCGCAGCGTGAAGGCGGCCAAGTGGTCACCGGCGGACGCCGTGCTGATCGACGAGGCGACCGACCTCGTCCAGCGCACGCACTCGCTCGGCCATGTCGTCCTGGACGAGGCGCAGGACCTCTCCCCCATGCAGTACCGGGCCGTCGGCCGCCGCTGCACCACCGGCAGCGCGACCGTGCTGGGCGACCTCGCGCAGGGGACGACCCCCTGGGCGACCCGGAGTTGGGCCGAGGCGCTGGCCCACCTCGGCAAGCCGGAGGGCGCCGTCGAGGAGCTGACGGCCGGTTTCCGCGTGCCGACGGACGTCATCGCGTACGCCTCCCGGCTGCTGCCGCACATCGCGCCCGGCCTCACCCCGGTCGCCTCCGTCCGGGAGAACCCCGGGTTCTTCGAGGTCCGTACGGCCACGGAGGCGGCCGACGTCGTCGCCGCGTGCGCGGAGTTGCTGCGCAACGAGGGCTCGACCGGCCTGATCGCCGCCGACGCCCGTGTCCCGGCGCTGGCCGAGGCCCTGACGGCGGCCGGCATCTCGTACCTGGCCCCCGGTGAGGAGACCACCCGCGAGACCCGGCTGACCCTGGTCCCCGCCTCGCTCGCCAAGGGTCTGGAGTACGACTACGTGGTCCTGGACGAGCCGCGGGCCGTGGTGGACGGCGAGCCGGACGAACGCACGGGCCTGCGGCGCCTGTACGTGGCGCTGACCCGGGCGGTGTCGGGCCTGATCGTGACGCACACGGCACCCCTGCCGCCGCAGCTCGCCGAGTAGCGAGCAGGGGGCCGCGGCGCCGCCCCGACCGCCCCCCGCGCGGGACGGGGCGTCGCCGCCGAGCGCCATGGGGCGACCGCGACCGCCGAGACCGGACCCCGCGCGCGCGACAAGCGCGTCATTGCCCAGTCCCGCACGCCACCGGGCGACGACCACCGAGCGCACCCCTACGGGACTACTAGGCGGCGGCGCCGTCGTCCAGGGCCGTGCGCCACTGGGCGACCGCGTCCGCCGAGACCGGGCCCCGCCAGCCGTCGGGGCGGGCCGCGCCGCCGATGTGGAACGCCTCGATCCCGCCCGCGCGGAGCCGCGTGACATGGTCGAGGCGCAGTCCGCCGCCGACCATGATCTGCTGCTCGTACCCGGGCTCGCCGTCGTGTGCCGCTTCGGCGAGCAGCGTGGGCAGGCCGTCGTCCACGCCCGTGGCGGAGCCGGCGGTGAGGTAGGTGTCCAGACCCGGCAGGTCGGCGAGCTGCTTGCGCAGGGCGTCCCGGTCGGCGGCCCGGTCGATCGCCCGGTGGAAGGTCCAGCGGCAGCCGCCGAGCGCGTCGACGACCCGCTCCACCGCGCCCAGGTCGACACCGCCGTCCGTGGCGAGGAACCCGAGCACGAACTGGTCGGCGCCGGCCTGCCGCAGCGCGTCGGCCACGCCGGTCAGCCGGTCCAGGTCACCGGCCGCGAAGCCGTCCGCGAGGCGGAGCATGACGCGCAGGTCGATGTCGACGGCGGCGCGGATCGCGGCGACGGTGGCGGGCGCGGGGGTGAGCCCGTCGGCCGCCATCTCGGTGACCAGCTCCAGCCGGTCCGCGCCTCCGGCCTGGGCGGCGACCGCGTCCTCGACGTCGAGGGCGATCACCTCCAGGACTGCACGCTTGCTCATGGCACCCCATTCATCGGCGCTACAGGTCTAGTCCAATCCAAGACTACGCCTGCCGGGGGCGCCGCTCACCCGAAGATGTTCAGCTCCCCCTCCCGGGCCCCGGCCAGCTCGTAGGAGGCCCCGTTCAGCGGCCGTCCCGCGTACAGCCGTACGAGCGTGGCCGCGTCGCCGATGTACCGGGCGGGCGGGGCGCCCGCGGCCACCGCGCCGAGCCGCAGCGGCTCGTCCAGGTCGTCCAGGTCGGCATGGAGCGGCACGTGCTCCTTCTGCCGGGTGATCCTCGCCAGCAGCGTCAGCGCGTCGGGCAGCCCGGCCCCGGCGTACGCCCCCGGCGCCCCCAGCACCTCGCGCACATCCCCGGCGTGCACCCACTCACCGAGCGCGATCACGTCCAGCGAACCGTCCGTCCCGGCGATCACCCCTCCGGCCTCCGTCATCCCGCGCTCCAGCTCGTCCACGACCCGCGCGTTCGTCCAGCCGGCCCGCTCGGCGATGTCCCGCTCGTTCGACTCCGGCGAGAACGCGCCCGCCTCGAACCGGTTCTCCACCACCCGCGTCAGCGCGGCGGAACAGTGCGCCAGCACGTCCCGCACCGTCCAGCCCGGACACCCGGCCGACGGCAGCGCGAAGTCGGCGTCGGGCCGCGACCGCAGCAGCGGTACGAGGGCGTCGCGCTCGGCGGCCAGCAGCCGCCCGGGGAGCTCGGGGTCGCGTACTTCCTGCGTCTCAGTCATGGGGTTCACGCTAGGGGCGCCGGGGGACGGCCGTCACGCGGAAAGCGGACGGACCGTCGGCCCAGGGCCACCACCGCCCGGCCCGGGGTCCCACCCGACAGAATGGGGTGCATGGCCGACCTCGACGCCCTGCGCCTCCGTTTCGCCCGCGCCCTGGAAGCAGCCCGCGCCCCCGGCGGCGGCCCCGACCCCGCCCCCTACGCCGACACCCTGCTCGCCCGCTGGCAGGAGCCGCAGCGCCGCTACCACACGGTGGCCCACCTCACCGCCGTGCTCGACCACGTCGACGCGCTGGCGGAGTACGCCACCGACCCGGACGTGGTCCGCCTCGCCGCCTGGTTCCACGACGCCGTCTACCTCCCCGAACGGTCCGAGAACGAGGAGCGGTCCGCGCGGCTGGCCGAGCGCGCCCTGGCCGAGGCCGGTGTGCCGGAGGCGAAGACGGCCGAGGTGGCCCGGCTGGTCCGGCTCACCGTCACCCACGACCCGGCCGACGACGACCGCGACGGACAGGTGCTGTGCGACGCCGACCTCGCGATCCTGGCCGCGCCCCCGTCGGCGTACGCCGTCTACACCGCCGAGGTCCGCGAGGAGTACCACTTCGTACCGGGCGACGCCTTCCGCGACGGCCGTTCCGCGATCCTGCGCCAACTCCTCGCCCTGCCCCGGCTGTACCGCACCCCGTACGGGCAGGAGCACTGGGAGGCCACCGCCCGCTACAACCTCACGTCCGAGCTGGAAATGCTGTCGACCTGAGGACGCCGCCGCCGTACTGTGCGCGCATGCGGACGATGAGCGGGGATCAGGTGGAGGCGGCCGTCGCGAGCTGCGCGGCGGCTCTGCGCACGGCGCTGGACCGGGACTGGGACGCGGTCCGCGCGGCCGGTCTGGAGTGGAGTTGCCGCACCACGGCCTTCCACATCGCCGAGGACTTCGCCGCGTACGCCAGCCGCCTCGCCGGCCGCGCCCAGGACCGCCTCCCGCTGCGCATCACCCTCCCCGAGGGCACCGACAACGCCGGCCTGCTCCAGGTGATCGAGGCCACCGGCGCCCTGCTGGCCGCCGCCGTCCGCACCGCCCCGCCCGGCGTCCGCGCCTTCCACCCCGTCCACTTCGGCAGCGCCGACCGCGAGGGCTTCGCCGCGATGGGCGTCGCCGAGGCCCTGCTGCACACCCATGACGTCGCCCGGGGCCTCGGCCTGCCCTACGAACCGCCCGCAGAGCTCGCCGAGTCCGTCCTGACCTGGCTCTTCCCGCACGTCCAGCCGGGCCCCGCGCCCTGGCCGACCCTGCTGTGGGCGACCGGCCGCGGCGAGCTGCCCGGCCGCGCCCTGGTCACCGACTGGACCTGGTACAACAACCTCGTCCTGCCGGCCGGACGCGTCACCCTCACCGGCATCCGCCCGGCCGCCGCCCGCGATCTGGCCCTCGGCGGCGACGGCGGCTTCGACTGGCTGGACGACGGCCCGTACGAGGGCACCCGGGAGGCCTGCTCCCACCTGCTGAAGGCGTACGAAGCCGGCGTGCACCGCCCGGAGTTCGGGGTCTTCGCCCTCGTGCGCTCCGAGGACGGCCGGGCGGTGGGCGGCATGGGGTTCCACGGCGCCCCGGACGACGAGCGCCGGGTGGAGATCGGCTACGACCTGGTCGAGAGCGCCCGCGGCCACGGCTACGCGACCGAGGCGCTGCGCGCGCTGACCGAGTGGGCGCTGGCCCGGGACGACGTCGACACGGTCATCGCCACGATCGAACCGGCCAACCTGCCCTCCCAACGGGTGGTGAGCCGGGCGGGCTTCACCCGCGCGACCGTGGAGGAGGAGCGCACGGCCCACGACGAGGACGCCATGGAGACCGGGCTGCGGCTCTACGTCCGCCGGGCCTGAGGCCCCTTGCGCCTGCGCAGACCGGCCGAGCACAGCAGGCGGACCACCTCACGACTGCTGACCTGCACCGCACCCGCCGCCACCGCGTCCGCGTAGCGGTGGGACGGGACGTCGTAGTGGTCGCTGTCGAAGGCCCGGCGGGGCATGCCCAGGCCCTCGGCGAACAGGTGGAGTTCGTCGTAGGAGACATCGCTGACCAGGTGTGACCACATGCGCCCGTGGCCGGGCCAGGTCGGCGGGTCGATGTAGAGGGTCACCGGCGCCTCATGAGGACGGCGTCCCGCGCAGGGCCGGTCCCAGCGAGCCCACCGACGCGACCCGCACGCCGGCCTTGTGGCACACCCAGTGCGGATCGGGGCCCAGTTCCGGCTCCACGTCCAGTGCGTGCGGGTCGCCGGAGCCGCAGGCCGGGCACAGCGGCCAGCGGCCGTACCGCTCCAGCAGCGCGTCCTGAACGTCCTGGGCGACCAGCCCGGCCACGAAGGCCGCGCCGTCCGGCCACTGTTCGACCCACCAGCGCCGCTGGGCGATGGAGTCCTCCACCAGCGAGACGACGTCGGCCTCCGCGACCTCTCCCGCGACGAGATCCGCGAGCACGCGGGCGCGGGCCGCGTGCAATGACTGCTCCAGGGGGCTGATGGGGTCCATGCCCCCCATTGTGCGCACTCTTGACCGCGACACCGAACCGAAAATATCTTTCAAGTGTGACCCAGGACGTGAAGGAAATTTTCGGCAGCCCGGGCGGATCGCTCGCCGCCAAGGTGCGCACGCTCGCCCCGTCCATGACCCGGTCCATGCAGCGCGTCGCCGAGGCCGTCGCCGGTGACCCGGCCGGCTGCGCCGCCCTCACGGTCACCGGCCTCGCCGAACTCACCGGCACCAGCGAGGCGACGGTCGTGCGCACCGCCCGGCTGCTCGGCTATCCCGGCTACCGCGACCTGCGGCTCGCCCTCGCCGGGCTCGCCGCCCAGCAGCAGTCCGGGCGCGCCCCCGCGATCACGACGGACATCGCGGTGGACGACCCCATCGCCGACGTCGTCACCAAGCTCGCCTACGAGGAGCAGCAGACCCTCGCCGACACCGCCGCCGGACTCGACACCGTCCAGCTCGGCGCGGCGGTCACCGCGCTGGCCGCCGCCCGGCGCACCGACGTGTACGGCATAGGGGCGTCCGGGCTCGTCGCCCAGGACCTCACCCAGAAGCTGCTGCGGATAGGGCTCATAGCCCACGCGCACAGCGACCCGCATCTCGCGGTGACCAACGCGGTACAGCTCCGTTCGGGTGACGTGGCCCTCGCGATCACGCACTCCGGGTCGACGGGGGACGTCATCGAACCGCTCCGGGTGGCCTTCGAACGCGGGGCGACGACGGTGGCCATCACCGGGCGGCCCAACTCGCCGGTCACGCAGTACGCCGACCTCGTGCTGACGACGTCGACGTCACGGGAGACGGAGCTGCGGCCCGCCGCGATGTCCTCCCGAACGAGTCAGCTGCTGGTGGTGGACTGTCTGTTCGTGGGAGTGGCGCAGCGGACGTACGAGACGGCGGCGCCCGCGCTGGCCGCCTCCTACGAGGCGTTGGCACACCGGCACCGGAGCGGTTCGCGATAGGGGGTAGGAAGGAACCGGCAGGAAGGTTCACCACCCCCTCACACGTCACCGGAGAGAGCCGCCCCCCTATGACCTCTCATGACCTGCGCGACCAGCTGGCCTCGTTGACCACCGAGGCCTTCCGTCCGGAACTCGCCGAGATCGACCGGTTGCCCACCCTCGACATCGCCCGGCTGATGAACGGCGAGGACGCGGGCGTGCCCGCCGCCGTGGCGACGCAGCTGCCGCGGATCGCCGCCGCCGTCGACGCGGTCGCCGCGCGCATGAGCCGGGGCGGACGGCTCGTCTACGCCGGCGCCGGGACCGCCGGCCGGCTGGGCGTGCTGGACGCCTCCGAGTGCCCGCCCACCTTCAACACCGACCCCGAGCGGGTCGTCGGCCTGATCGCGGGCGGTCCCGCGGCCATGGTCACCTCGGTCGAAGGCGCCGAGGACTCCGAGGAGCTGGCCCGCCGGGACCTGGACGCGCTGAAGCTCACCCCGGACGACACCGTGGTCGGCGTCTCCGCCTCCGGCCGCACCCCGTACGCGGTCGGCGCCGTCGAGCACGCCCGGTCGCTCGGCGCGCTGACCATCGGCCTGGCCTGCAACGAAGGCAGCGCGCTGGCCGCCGCCGCCGAGCACGGCATCGAGGTCGTCACGGGGCCGGAGCTGATCACCGGCTCCACCCGGCTGAAGGCGGGCACGGCCCAGAAGCTGGTGCTGAACATGCTCTCGACGATCACGATGATCCGGCTCGGCAAGACGTACGGGAACCTGATGGTCGACGTGCGCGCCTCCAACGACAAGCTCCGGGCCCGCTCCCACCGGATCGTCTCCCTGGCCACGGGCGCGAGCGACGCCGACATCGAGAAGGCCCTCACGGAGACCGGCGGCGAGGTGAAGCACGCGATCCTGGCCCTCCTCGCCGGCGTCGACGGCCCGACGGCGGGCCGCCTGCTTCGGGAGTCCGGCGGCCATCTGCGCACGGCGCTGACCCACGCGGCACGCTGACGGGCCGTGCGGTCAGGGCACCATGGAGGGGAGGAGGCACCCACCGACATGAATCACGCCCAGCTCACCGCCCTAGGACGGGCTCTCCGGCTGCTCGGGGAGCACGGGGAGGCCCTGACCGCCGACACGCCGGACGCCCGGCTGCACGAGATCAAGGACGACCTGCGGCGGGCCCTCGACCTGCTGGACGACACCGTGACCACCGCCGCGCCCGCCACCCGCTGCCCGGAGCACCCGCAGGGGCCGGTGGACGAGAGCGCGCCCGACCTGTGCCTGCTGTGCGAGACCCGGCGCCGGGCCGCCCGGCGGTCGGAGTTCCAGGGCGGCAGGCCCCGGCCGGGAGAGCCGGTCCCCACCGCCCCCTCCCGGTACGGCGTGCGCGGTGACCGGCCGCAGGCGCAGCAGCGGTGGCTGCCGGAGCTGTGGAACGGCCAGGAGTGGCAGCTGTGCGGGACGCCGAGGCGGGACCGGCGCGAGGCGGAGGCGTACCTCGCCGCCCAGCGGCGCGGCTCCCGGCCCGCCATGGCGTACCGGCTGGTGCACGAGTTCACCGACTACGAGGTGCTGCGGGTGTGGGGGACGCCGGTACGGGTCGACATCGAGCCGATGGGCAACCTGTAGCGGCCGGCGGCCCCCGCGGACACGCCGGTCAGCTCAGGGTCTTCACGGCCGCCGCGTCGTACGGCTTCAGCTCGTCGAACCGGCCGGAGAGCACCTTGGCCGCCCACTCGGGGTCCTGGAGCAGCGCGCGGCCGATGGCCACCAGGTCGAACTCGTCGGCCTCCAGACGGTCCAGGAGGTTGTCGATGCCCTTGACCGGGGAGCCCTCGCCCTGGAAGGCGTTGATGAAGTCGCCGTCGAGGCCGACCGAGCCGACGGAGATGACGGGCTTGCCGGTGAGCTTCTTCGTCCAGCCGGCCAGGTTCAGGTCGGAGCCGTCGAACTCGGGCAGCCAGTAGCGGCGGGTGGAGGCGTGGAAGGCGTCGACACCGGCCGCCGCGAGCGGGGCGAGGATGGCCTCCAGCTCCTCGGGGGTCTCGGCGAGCCGGGCGGTGTAGTCCTGCTGCTTCCACTGCGAGTAGCGGAAGAGGACCGGGAAGTCCGGCGACACCGCCGCGCGCACGGCGGCGACGATCTCGGCGGAGAACCTGGTGCGGGCCACCGGGTCGCCGCCGTACGCGTCGGTACGGCGGTTGGTGCCCGCCCACAGGAACTGGTCGAGGAGGTAGCCGTGGGCGCCGTGGAGCTCCACGCCGTCGAAGCCGATGCGCTCGGCGGCGGCAGCGGCCTCGGCGAACGCCGCGATGACGTCGTCGATGTCCGCCTGCGTCATCGCCTTGCCGGTGGGCTCGGCGCCGGCGGCCTCCAGGCCGGAGGGGCCGACGGCGGGCGCGTCCGGGAAGGGGGCGTCGCCCTGCTTGCGGACCATGCCGATGTGCCACAGCTGCGGGACGATGGTGCCGCCGGCCGCGTGCACGTCCTCGGCGACCTTCGCCCAGCCCGCGAGCTGCTCCTCGCCGTGGAAGCGCGGGACGCGGTCGCTCTGGCCGGCCGACGGGTGGCCCACGTAGGTGCCCTCGGTGACGATGAGGCCGACCCCGGCGGCGGCCCGGCGGGCGTAGTACGAGCGCACGTCCTCGCCCGGGACACCGCCCGGCGAGAACATGCGGGTCATGGGCGCCATCACGATCCGGTTCGGAACGGTGAGACCGTTCAGCGTGATCGGGCGGGACAGGACGCGGGCCGCGCGGGAGGCGGGGGGCGTGGTGACGGTCACGTGGGGGGCTCCTCGTGAGTGAACGGGGTGAACCGGCTGGTATGTGCGTACGCATTGTTGCAGCGTCTTAAGTAAACACCGCTCGGCGGCCCGTGTTCCGGTCCGGTCCCGATCCCCTCACGTGATACCGGACACCCTCCTCCCGCCCCGCGAACGCCCGAGGGCGGCACCCCCAGCCAGAAGCTGGGGGTGCCGCCCTCGGTCCGCAGGACAGGCGATCAACCGTCAGGTCGATCAGAAGTCCATGTCACCGCCCGGCATGCCGCCGCCGGCCGGGGCCGCGGCCTTCTCCGGCTTGTCGGCGATGACGGCCTCGGTGGTGAGGAACAGCGCGGCGATGGAGGCGGCGTTCTGGAGCGCGGAACGGGTCACCTTCGCCGGGTCGATGATGCCCTCGGCGACCAGGTCGACGTACTCGCCGGTCGCGGCGTTCAGGCCGTGACCCGGGGTCAGGTTGCGCACCTTCTCCACCACGACACCGCCCTCAAGGCCGGCGTTGACGGCGATCTGCTTCAGCGGGGCCTCCAGGGCGATGCGCACGGCGTTGGCGCCGGTCGCCTCGTCACCCTCCAGCTCCAGCTTCTCGAAGACCTGGGAGGCCTGGAGCAGGGCCACGCCACCACCGGCGACGATGCCCTCCTCGACGGCCGCCTTCGCGTTGCGGACGGCGTCCTCGATGCGGTGCTTGCGCTCCTTGAGCTCCACCTCGGTGGCGGCACCGGCCTTGATGACCGCGACACCGCCGGCGAGCTTCGCCAGGCGCTCCTGGAGCTTCTCGCGGTCGTAGTCCGAGTCGCTGTTCTCGATCTCGGCGCGGATCTGGTTCACACGGCCGTTGACCTGCTCGGAGGAGCCGGCACCGTCGACGATGGTGGTCTCGTCCTTGGTGATGACGACCTTGCGAGCGCGGCCCAGGAGGTCCAGGGTCGCGTTCTCCAGCTTGAGGCCGACCTCCTCGGAGATGACCTCGCCGCCCGTGAGGATGGCGATGTCGCCGAGCATGGCCTTGCGGCGGTCACCGAAGCCCGGGGCCTTGACGGCGACGGACTTGAAGGTGCCACGGATCTTGTTGACGACCAGGGTCGACAGGGCCTCGCCCTCGACGTCCTCGGCGATGATCAGCAGCGGCTTGCCCGACTGCATGACCTTCTCCAGCAGCGGGAGCAGGTCCTTGACCGAGGAGATCTTGGAGTTGGCGATGAGGATGTACGGGTCCTCCAGCACCGCCTCCATGCGCTCCATGTCGGTCGCGAAGTAGGCGGAGATGTAGCCCTTGTCGAAGCGCATGCCCTCGGTGAGCTCCAGCTCAAGACCGAAGGTGTTGGACTCCTCGACGGTGATGACGCCTTCCTTGCCGACCTTGTCCATGGCCTCGGCGATCAGCTCGCCGATCTGGGTGTCGGCGGCGGAGATGGACGCGGTGGAGGCGATCTGCTCCTTGGTCTCGACGTCCTTCGCCTGCTCCAGCAGGGCGGCGGAGACGGCCTCGACGGCCTTCTCGATACCGCGCTTCAGAGCCATCGGGTTGGCGCCGGCGGCGACGTTGCGCAGGCCTTCCTTGACCAGGGCCTGGGCGAGCACGGTCGCGGTGGTCGTACCGTCACCGGCGACGTCGTCCGTCTTCTTGGCGACTTCCTTGACCAGCTCGGCGCCGATCTTCTCGTACGGGTCCTCCAGCTCGATCTCCTTGGCGATGGACACACCATCGTTGGTGATCGTGGGGGCGCCCCACTTCTTCTCAAGGACGACGTTGCGGCCCTTGGGGCCGAGGGTGACCTTGACGGCGTCGGCGAGCTGGTTCATACCGCGCTCAAGGCCGCGCCGCGCCTCCTCGTCGAACGCGATGATCTTGGCCATGTGAAGTGGTCCCTCCAGGACTGGGGGTGATTCCTTCGGACCGCGCCCGCGCCCGCGACGGACGGCTCGCCGGCCCCGTGGTCCCTTGCACCACATGACCCGCGGGCCTCACCGACCCGGTCCTTCGTTGTCACTCTCACCTTCAGAGTGCTAACGCCAATGATTAGCACTCGGCATGGTCGAGTGCAAGCGCCTGGACGGGTGGGAGGCTCCCGTCAGCCGCACGCGAACAGCGGAACCGGGGCACGGCGAAGGGCCCGCACCCTCTGCGAGGTGCGGGCCCTTCGGACAAGAAACGTTCAGGCGGTGACGCGAACCATGTCGGCCTGCGGACCCTTCTGGCCCTGCGAGATCTCGAACTCGACCCGCTGGCCCTCTTCCAGGGTGCGGTAGCCGTCCATCTGAATCGCGCTGTAGTGGACGAAGACGTCCGCACCACCGTCGACCGCGATGAAGCCGTACCCCTTCTCCGCGTTGAACCACTTGACGGTGCCCTGAGCCATGCCTAACTCCCCTATTACTGGCCCTTGCACAGATCCACACTTCGCGGACCCGGGTCAGACCTCACCCCCCAACTGGTCGGGGGCGTGCGCCGGAACGCGTCGACCGCGGCTGAATGTATCTGTCCAACTGCCGTCTGCAACAGGTCAATCGGACGAGAATTCTGGACGTGAGCGGTCCGGAATCTGGCGAGAATTCATCCGAATTCAGGGCAAGTCGGGCCCCATAAAAGCCACAAAAGCCGCAGACAACCCGCACACTTTGGCTGCTTCTTGTCGGGCGGGCGGCATGAAATTCAGGGCCCGCGACCCGGAGACCGGGGCCGTGTTCCCCAACTCTACCGCGCTCAATCACACAGAATTGCCCCCTCCGCTTCTCTCACGGAGGGGGCAATCGGATGAACAGCCGGTAACCGCGGTTACCGAAGGTAATGTGCGGGCGGATCCGCGGCTCAGCCGCCGGCGACCGCCGGGATGATCGAGACGCCGGCCCCGTCGGGGGTCGTCGTGTCCAGGCCCTGTTCAAAACGGACGTCGTCGTCGTTGACGTACACGTTGACGAACCGGCGCAGCTTGCCCTGGTCGTCCAGCACGCGCGCGGCGATGCCCGTGTGGTTCTTCTCCAGGTCGGCGATGACCTCGCCGAGCGTCGTGCCCTCGGCGGCGACCTCGGCCCGCCCGCCGGTGTAGGTGCGCAGGATGGTGGGGATGCGAACGGTCACGCTCATGCGAGGCCAGCCTCTCGGAAGGAGTCCAGGGTCGGGCGGATGGTGGCGGTGAGACCGGTCCCGGCCACCGCGTCCAGGGTCTTCAGGCCGTCGCCGGTGTTGAGGACGACCGTGGTCTTCGCCGGGTCCAGCACGCCCGCCTCCAGCAGCTTGCGGGTGACGCCGACGGTCACGCCGCCGGCGGTCTCCGCGAAGATGCCCTCGGTCCGCGCGAGCAGCTTGATCGCGTCCACGACCTCTTCGTCCGTCACGTCCTCGACGGCACCGCCGGTGCGGCGCGCGATGTCCAGGACGTACGGCCCGTCGGCCGGGTTGCCGATGGCCAGGGACTTGGCGATGGTGTTCGGCTTCTGGGGCCGTACGACGTCGTGGCCGGCCTTGAAGGCGGTGGAGACCGGGGAGCAGCCCTCGGCCTGGGCGCCGAAGATCTTGTACGGCCTGTCCTCGACCAGACCGAGCTTGATCAGCTCCTGGAGCCCCTTGTCGATCTTCGTGAGCTGGGAGCCGGAGGCGATCGGGACCACGATCTGGTCCGGCAGCCGCCAGCCGAGCTGCTCGCAGATCTCGTACGCCAGGGTCTTGGAGCCCTCCGCGTAGTACGGCCGCAGGTTGACGTTGACGAAGCCCCAGCCCTCGCCGGCCGGGTCGCCGATCAGCTCGGAGCAGAAGCGGTTCACGTCGTCGTAGTTGCCCTCGATGCCGACGAGTTCACCGCCGTAGACCGCGGCCATCACGATCTTGCCCTGCTCCAGGTCGTGCGGGATGAACACGCAGGAGCGGAAGCCGGCGCGGGCGGCGGCGGCGCCGACGGCGCCGGCCAGGTTGCCGGTCGAGGAGCAGGACAGGGTGGTGAAGCCGAAGGCGCGCGCGGCCTCCAGGGCCTGGGCCACGACCCGGTCCTTGAAGGAGTGGGTCGGGTTGCCGGAGTCGTCCTTCACGTACAGGCCGCCGGTCACGCCCAGCTCGCGGGCCAGGTTGTCGGCCTGGACGAGCTTGGTCCAGCCCGGGTTGATGTTCGGCTTGCCGGCGACGTCCGCCGGAACCGGCAGCAGGGGCGCGTAGCGCCAGATGTTCGCGGGGCCCGCCTCGATGCGGCGGCGCAGTTCCTCGGTGTCGTAGCCGGAGAAGTCGTAGGCGATCTCCAGCGGGCCGAAGCACTCCTCGCAGGCGAAGACCGGGCCGAGCGGCACCCGGTGACCGCACTCGCGACAGCTCAGGGCCGCGGCGGGGCCGAGGTCGACGGTGGATTCGCTGGTGGTGGCAACTGTCTGCACAGCCATGGAGGCGAGGCCCTTTCTCCTCATCTTCCTCACGACGCATCTCGCCGTGAGACGGAATTGGCACCTTCCCTGGCCGTGAGCCTCGCGCGAACGAGTCCGGTCAGGGGGGTTGCCGGGGCTTCACCGGGCCGTGTCCCTCTGCCCCTCTGGATGAGCGGTATGCGGTTGTAGAACGCACCCGACCCCCGACATGCGATGGTCATCGGCGTTGTTCAAGACTGTAACCGACGGCCGGGACAGTTGAGATAGTCGTCCGAACCGCGAGACAAGAGTGAGGAGCCACAGACTGTGCTGGAAGAAGTCGAGCGCTGGCTGACCACCCGGTCCTGGTCCGTGGCCGATCGTCCGCTGCACCAGATCCTCGCCGCGAAGCAGCGCACGGGCCAGACCGTCAGCGTCGTCCTGCCCGCGCTCAACGAGGAGGAGACCGTCGGCGACATCGTCGAGGTCATCCGGCACGACCTCGTGGAGCAGGTGCCGCTCGTCGACGAGATCGTCGTCGTCGACTCGGGCTCCACCGACCGCACCTCCCAGGTCGCCGCGCGCGCGGGCGCCCGGGTCGTCCACCGGGACGCCATCCTGCCGCGCGTCCCGGCCGTCCCCGGCAAGGGCGAGGTGCTGTGGCGGTCGCTGCTGGTGACCGGCGGGGACATCGTCTGCTTCATCGACGCGGACCTCAAGGAGTTCTCCTCCGACTTCGTCTCCGGGATCGTCGGCCCGCTGCTCACCGAGCCGGACGTCGACCTGGTCAAGGCGATGTACGACCGTCCGCTCGGCGGCAGTGCCGGGCAGGGCGGCCGGGTCACCGAACTCATGGCCCGTCCGTTGCTGAACATGCACTGGCCGCGGCTGGCCGGGTTCGTGCAGCCGCTGGGCGGCGAGTACGCGGCCCGCCGCACGCTGCTGGAACAGCTGCCGTTCCCCGTCGGCTACGGCGTGGAGCTGGGCATGCTGGTGGACGCGCTGCACCTGGTGGGCCTGGACGCGCTGGCCCAGGTCGACGTGGGCGTGCGCAGGCACCGGCACCAGGACGGGCAGGCGCTCGGCCGGATGGCCGCCGCGATCTACCGCACCGCCCAGCTCCGGCTGGCCCGCGGCCATCTGATCCGGCCCGCCCTGACCCAGTTCGAGCGGGGGGAGGCCGGGTTCGAGCCGCGCACCTACTCGGTGGACACCGAGGAACGGCCGCCCATGGTGGAGATCGCGGAGTACGCCGAACGGAAGGTGGCCTGAACGGGCCGTATACGGTCGGCCCCCCGGGGCGGGCCGTACGTTTGAGCGGTTCGGGGCCGGGCTAGGTTGAGGCGTATGGCTTCCACGCTCGATGCTGCGCAAAAGGCTCAGGTGCTGGTCGCGTCGAACCGCGGCCCGGTCTCCTATCAGGTGGGCGAGGACGGCTCGCTGCACGCCCGGCGGGGCGGCGGCGGGCTGGTCTCGGGACTGTCCGCCATCGGGTCCGACGCGGACTCGGTGTGGGTGTGCGCCGCGCTCGGCGACGGCGACCGGGCGGCCGTCCGGCGCGCGGACGGCGGGCTGCTGCCGGCCGAGGAGACCGGCGGGCAGCGGGTGCGGATGCTCGACATCGACGCGACCGTGCACGCCGAGGCGTACAACGGCATCGCCAACTCGGTGCTCTGGTTCGTCCACCACATGCTGTACCAGACCCCGCTGGAACCGGTCTTCGACGCCGGCTTCCGGCGGCAGTGGGCGTCGTACGAGGCCTACAACCGGGCGTTCGCCGAGGCGCTGGCCGAGGAGGCGGCCGAGGGCGCGGCCGTGCTGATCCAGGACTACCACCTGGCCCTGGCCCCGCGGATGCTCCGGCAGCTCCGGCCCGACCTGCGCATCGGCCACTTCTCGCACACCCCGTGGGCGCCGCCGGACTACTTCCGGCTCCTCCCCGACGACATCGCGGCCGAGCTGCTCAGCGGCATCCTGGGCGCGGACCGGGCGGCGTTCCTCACCCGGCGGTGGGCGGACGCGTTCACGGACTGCTGCCACGCGGTGCTCGGGCCCGGTATCCCCTCCGGCACCCGGATCGGGGTGCACGGGCTGGGCGCGGACGCGGACTTCCTGCGCGAGCGGGCGCACGAGCCGGACGTGGACGAGCGGATGGCGGCGCTGCGGGCGGAGATCGGAGCGGACCGGAAGACGATCGTCCGGGTGGACCGGACCGAGCTGTCCAAGAACATCGTGCGCGGGCTGCTGGCGTACGAGCAGCTGCTGGAGGACCACCCGGAGTGGCGGGAGAAGGTCGTCCACGTGGCCTTCGCCTACCCGTCCCGGCAGGACCTCGCCGTGTACCGCGAGTACACCGCGCAGGTGCGGCAGGTCGCGGACGAGATCAACGAGCGGTTCGGCACGCCCGGCTGGACCCCGGTCGTGCTGCACGTGAAGGACGACTTCGCCCGCTCCCTGGCCGCGTACCGGCTGGCCGACGTGGCGCTCGTGAACCCCATCCGGGACGGCATGAACCTGGTCGCCAAGGAGGTCCCGGTCGTCTCCGACGGGGGCTGCGCGCTGGTGCTGTCGCGGGAGGCGGGGGCGTACGAGGAGCTGGGCGAGGACGCCTTCGTGGTGAACCCGTACGACATCGCGGGCACGGCGCGGGCCCTGCACGAGGCGCTGACCCTGCCGGCGGACGCGCGGGCGGAACGCTCGAAGCGACTGGCCGCCGCCGCGACCGCGCTGCCGCCGGCCCGGTGGTTCCTCGATCAGCTGGCGGCGCTGGACCCCCGGCCGAGCTGAGCGGCCAGCGCCCGGAGCAGGCCCACGACTCCCTGCGGGCCGTCGACCACCAGGTCGGCCCGGTCCGCGAGTTCCGTGACCTCCGTGCTGCCGCTGCACACCAGCAGGCCGGGGACGCCGCCCGCGCGGAGCTTCTCGACCGCGGCGAAGGCGGGGAGGTCGCCCAGGTCGTCGCCGGCGTAGACGACACAGCCGGCGTGGACGGCGCGGGCGTGGTCGAGGAGGGCCACGCCCTTGTCCATGCCCGGTGGGCGCAGCTCCAGGACCATGCGGCCGGGCTCGACGATCAGGCCGTGCCGGGTGGCGAGGTCGGCGAGCGGGGCGCGCAGGGCCTCGAACGCGGCCTGCGGGTCGGGGGCGCGGCGGGTGTGCACCGCCAGCGCCCGGCCCTTCTCCTCGATCCACGTGCCCTCCCCCGCTCCGGCGCGCTCCAGCAGGCCCGGCAGTTCGGCGCGGACGGCGGCCACGCCGGGGTGCGGGGGCGGCGCGGTGACCTCGCCGGTGGCCGCGTCCCAGCGCTCGGCGCCGTAGTGGCCGAGGACGGTGAGGTGCTCCAGGCCGGGGACGCCGACGAAGCCGCCGTAGCGGACCGCGACCTCGGGCGGGCGGCCGGTGATCACGGCGACGGAGGCGATCCCGGGGGCGAGGGCGGCGAGGGCGGGTACGGCCCCGGGGTGGGCGCGGGCCTGCTCGGGGTCGGCGACGATCGGGGCCAGCGTGCCGTCGAAGTCCAGGCCGATCAGGGCGGTGCGGGGCTGCGCGAGCAGGGCGGCGAGGCCGTCCTGGCCGGCTTGGGTGCGCGGGGTCGGCAGAGCGTCCATAGCGTCCATACCGCGACACTATCCAGCTCCGGGTGCCTCACGCCTGGGGTTCCGGCGCCGCACGTCCCGAAAGCCCGGTCGGCTGAGGAGCGCGCGGGGACTCAGCGTTCCGCGCGTCTCGTCTCGCGGATCCGGCGCAGGCGGTTGACCGTCACCGGGTCGTGGGCCAGGGCCCGCTCGTCGTCCAGGAGGGCGTTGAGGAGCTGGTAGTAGCGGACGGGGGACAGGTCCAGCTCCTCGCGTATCGCGCGTTCCTTCGCGCCGGGGCCGGGGAAGGCCCGGCGCTCCAGCGCGAGGATCGCCTTCTCGCGGGTGCCCAGTTCCATGCCTGCCACGGTAGCGGGGGGCACCGACAGCGCCGCTCA
Source organism: Streptomyces olivaceoviridis (assembly GCF_014650115.1). Lineage (GTDB taxonomy): Bacteria > Actinomycetota > Actinomycetes > Streptomycetales > Streptomycetaceae > Streptomyces > Streptomyces olivaceoviridis. The sequence continues at coordinate 440,625 of NZ_BMUI01000003.1, forward strand.
GCTCGCGCTGCTGCTGTCGGCCGCCATGGCCGTCGACTGCAAGCGGGTCAGGACGCCGGCGGGGCTGCCGCCGGGGGCGAGCGCCTGGCCGATGTTCTGCTTCACGGCCGCGCTGACCGCCGCCCAGGAGGTCTTGCCGACGGGGTACAGCTCCGAGGTCGGCAGCTGCTCCAGGAAGGGGCGCAGGGCCTTGTCGGCGGCGGCGTCCGACGCCGCCATGGTGTTGGACGCGGAGCTGGTGACCGGCAGCAGCCCGTACTTCCGGGAGAAGTCGAGGACGTTCTTCTCGCTGTAGGCGAAGTCGAGGAAGCCGCCGATCTGCTCGGCGTGCCCGTTCTGCTTGAAGCCCATCATCCAGTCGGCGACGCCCATGGAGGCCCTGGCCCTGCCGGTGCGGCCCGGCATCGGCACCGTGCCGAACTCCACGCCCTTCCTGGCCGCCTGCTGGATGAGCGTGGGGTGCCCGTTGACCATGCCGACCTGGCCGTCGGCGAACGCGGCGAACGCGGCGGCGCGGTTGAGCTTGCCCGGGGCGACCGGGCCGGTCAGGCCCTTGTCGACCAGCTCGTCCTTGAGCCAGGTGAAGGTCTCGACGTTCGTGGCGGAGTCGATGGTGTAGGTGCCGACGTCGTCGGTGTAGCCGCTGCCGCCGTTGCCGCCGCCGAGCAGCCACTGCATGGTCTCGGCCTGGGCCTCCTCGGGGCCGAGCGGCAGCGCGTACGGGTACTTCACGCCCTCCGTCTTGAGCGCCGTGGCGTCGGCGGCCAGCTCGTCCCAGGTGGTGGGCGGAGCGAGGTGGGCCTTGGCGAACAGGGTCTTGTTGTAGAAGAGCACGCGCGTGGAGGCGGCGAACGGGATGCCGTACTGCGTGTGCTTCCACTGGCCGGCGTCGGAGAGCGGGGAGAGGAAGTCCGCCTGGGTGCGTATGGAGAGCAGGTCGGAGACCGGGTAGAGCTTGCCGGCGGCGGCGTAGTCGGCGTAGGCGCCGATCTGGGCCATGTCCGGGGCGTGGCCGGCGTCGACCATCTCCTTGACCTTGCGGTCGACGTCGTTCCAGGAGTAGACGCTGACCTCGACCTTCACGTCCGAGTGCTGCTTCTCGTACTCCTTGGCCAGGGCGTCCCAGTACTTCCGGGAGCTGTTGGCGGCGGAGTCGCCGTAGTCGGCGGCGACGAGCCTGAGGGTCACGTCGGAGGAGCCCGTGCTCCCGCAGCCGCCGAGGACCGCCGTCATGCCCAGTGCGGACACCACCGCGATCGTTCCTGCCGTACGCCGACGCACGTTCAAAGCCCCAACCCTGTTGTGTGACGGTTCAATATGTGGACACGTAAGGTCTACACCACGTGAGTGGACTAGACCTCTCATGGGTGGGAGGGTCACACTAGCCCCGTGGTGAGACATGTCATCGCCCTCGACGTGGGCGGTACCGGGATGAAGGCCGCCCTCGTCGGCGACGACGGCGCGCTACTCCACCGCGCCCGCCGCGCCACCGGCCGCGAGCGCGGCCCCGAGGCGGTGCTCGCGGGCATCCTCGACTTCGCCGCCGAGCTGCGCGCGTACGGCGTCGAGCACTACGGCGAGCCCGCCGGCGCGGCCGGCATCGCCGTCCCCGGCATCGTCGACGAGGCGACCGGCACCGCCGTCTACGCCGCCAACCTGGGCTGGCGGGACGTACCCCTGCGGGCCCTGCTCGCCGACCGGCTCGGGGTGCCCGTCGCCCTCGGCCACGACGTCCGCACCGGCGGCCTCGCGGAGGGCCGGATCGGCGCGGGCCGGGGCGCGGACCGGTTCCTGTTCGTGCCGCTGGGCACCGGGATCGCCGGTGCCATCGGCATCGACGGCCGGGTGGAGGCCGGCGCGCACGGCTTCGCGGGCGAGATCGGCCACATCGTCGTACGCCCCGGAGGCGCGGTCTGCCCCTGCGGGCAGCGCGGCTGCCTGGAGCGGTACGCCTCCGCGTCCGCCGTCAGCGAGGCATGGGCGGCGGCCTGCGGAGACCCCGGGGCGGACGCGGCGGACTGCGCCGAGGCCGTCGCGTCCGGCGACCCGAACGCCGCCCGGGTCTGGCAGGAGGCGGTGGACGCGCTCGCCGACGGGCTGGTCACCGCCCTCACCCTGCTGGACCCCCGCACGCTGATCATCGGTGGCGGCCTGGCCGAGGCGGGGGAAGTGTTGTTCCAGCCCCTGCGGGACGCCGTCCGGCACCGGGTCACCTTCCAGAAACTGCCGACGATCGTCCCGGCGGCGCTGGGCGACACGGCCGGCTGCCTCGGCGCGGGGCTCCTCGCGCAGGACCTGCTGACGGCCACTTCTACGACTCCGGAGGTAAGCACCTGATGGCAACCGAGCGGGAGACTCCGGACAGGCACGGCACCCCGTCAGGGGCGCGGGGCACCGCGCGCCCGACCCCCACCGGCCCGCAACTGCTCACCGGCGCGAACGTGGTGCTCCCCACCGGAACGGTGCGGAACGGCCGACTGGCGATCGAGGGCAGGCGCATCACCAGCACCCCGCCGGCCGACGCCCGACTGATCGACGTCACCGGCCACTGGCTCGTCCCCGGCTTCGTGGACATCCACAACCACGGCGGGGGCGGAGCCTCCTTCTCCGGCACCGCCGAGCAGATCCTCACCGCCGTCCACACGCACCGCGTCCACGGCACCACCACCCTCGTCGCCTCCACCGTCACCGACGAGATGGACCTGCTGGTGCGTCAGGCCGGCCTGCTGAGCGAGCTGGCCGAGCAGGGCGACATCGCGGGCATCCACTTCGAGGGGCCGTTCATCTCCCCGTGCCGCAAGGGCGCGCACTCCGAGAAGCTGCTGCGCGACCCGGACCCGGCCGAGGTCCGCAAGCTGATCGACGCGGCGCGCGGCAAGGCGAAGATGGTCACCCTCGCGACCGAGCTGCCCGGCGGCATCGACTCCGTACGGCTGCTCGTCGAGCACGGCGTGCTCGCGGCGATCGGGCACACCGACGCCGGCTACGAGCAGACGGTCGAGGCGATCGACGCGGGCGCCACCGTCGCCACCCACCTCTTCAACGCCATGCCCGCCCTGAACCACCGCGCGCCCGGCCCGATCGCCGCCCTGCTGGAGGACGAGCGGGTCACGGTCGAGCTGATCAACGACGGCGTCCATCTGCACCCCGCCGCGCTGGAGCTGGCGTTCCATCACGCGGGCGCGGACCGGGTGGCGTTCATCACCGACGCGATGGACGCGGCCGGCACCGGTGACGGGCGCTACATGCTCGGCCCGCTGGAGGTCGAGGTCAGCGAGGGCGTGGCCCGGCTGGTGGAGGGCGGTTCGATCGCGGGCTCCACGCTGACGCTGGACCGCGCGTTCCAGCGGGCGGTGACCGTCGACAAGCTGTCGGTGGAGGACGCCGTGACCGCCCTGTCGGCCAACCCGGCCCGGCTGCTCGGCCTCTTCGACCGGGTCGGGTCGCTGGAGCCCGGCAAGGACGCCGACCTGGTCCTGCTGGACGCGGACTTCGCGCTGAAGGGCGTGATGCGGCAGGGCGAATGGGTGGTAGCGCCCCAACTGCCCTGATCCGTACCGGCGTCGAGGAGACGGAGGCCGATCCGCGCACTGGGCCGACCGCCGTCTCTTTGGCATGATCGGGACCCCGGAAAACCGAGACAGCCGCACGGACTTCGAGGGAGGTCGGCCCGGGTGATCCTCACGGTCACGCTGAACACCGCTCTCGACATCACCTATCGCGTACGGTCGCTGCGGCCGCACGCCTCGCACCGCGTCTCCGAGGTGGCCGAGCGGCCCGGCGGCAAGGGCGTGAACGTGGCCCGGGTCCTGGCCGCGCTCGGCCAGGACGTGACGGTCACCGGCTTCGCGGGCGGCGGCACCGGCCGGGCGGTGCGCGACGGGCTGACCGGCACGCCCGGCCTGACGGACGCGCTGGTGCCGGTCGCCGGGGCGACCCGGCGCACGATAGCCGTGGTCGACGAACGGTCAGGTGACACGACCCAGCTGAACGAGCCCGGCCCGCAGATCGAGCCGGCCGAGTGGGGCGCCTTCCTCGACCGTTACGAGGAACTGCTGGGCGGCGCCTCGGCGGTGGCCCTGTGCGGGAGCCTGCCCCCGGGGGTGCCGGTCGGCGCGTACGCGAAGCTGGTCCGGCTGGCCCGTGCGCAGGGTGTCCCCGTCCTGCTGGACACCAGCGGTGAGCCCCTGCGCCGCGGGGTGGCGGCCCGCCCGGACATCATCAAGCCCAACGCCGACGAACTGGCTGAACTCACCGGCTCCCACGACCCGCTGCGTGCCACCCAGGACGCCCGACGCCGCGGCGCCCACGCGGTGGTCGCCTCCCTCGGCCCGGACGGCCTGCTCGCCGTCACCCCCGAGGGCCGCTGGCGCGCCACTCCGCCGGCCCCCGAATTCGGCAACCCCACCGGCGCCGGCGACTCGGCCGTCGCCGGCCTCCTCTCCGGCCTGCGGGACCAACTCCCCTGGCCTGACCGCCTCACCCGCGCGGTCGCCTTGTCGGCGGCCACCGTGCGGTCCCCTACAGCGGGCGACTTCGACCGCGCGGCCTACGAGAAACTCCTTGCGCGCGTGTCGGTGACGGTGGCGTGAAGCTGCGCAAACCCTCGCCGGACACACCGGCCTAGCAGTTTGGCCGGGAAAGGCCCTGTTCCTCGTCTCAGCGAGATGATCGGATGATCATCCCGTTCGCTGCATTGACCAGTAGCGGACCAGCGGCAAAGGACACAGGGGGCCCGTCACGGGCGGGCGCCGTACTTGAGATCTACTTCTCGCTGGGGGAACACATGCGCGCATTACATGCTGCCAAGCAACTCGCGGTTCTCGGTCTGGCCTCGATGGGACTCGTCATCTCCATGAGTTCCACGGCGTCGGCCGATCAAGCCGGAGTCTGGGTGAAGGATGGCCACTACTTCAGCATCCGAAAGAGTGCCAGCACCTCGTCGGCCGTGGTCCACTCGGTCACCGACCCAGATGCCAGGATTCCTTGCACGACGACCCCGTGCACGCGAGAGGACAACGGCGGCTCATACAAGTGCTGGTCCGGAGGCCCGTCCGGCAATGACTGGGTGAAGGTGAAGTGGGACGGAAAGACGGGCTGGGTGGCCGTCCTCTGTGTCGAAGGCGGACGCATCTAAGCAGAGGTTGTGGTGCCCTCGGCGGCCGTCGAGGGCACCACAACCGCTTCGGGGCTCAGCCGCTGGAATTGACCCAACCCTTCACCAGCCACATCTGGTCGATCAGAGCATCGCACTGATTTCCCTGCGCGCACGAGAGCGCGATGGTGTTCGTTCCCTTGTCGAGCTGGACCCAGTTGTACGTCTTCGTCCAGCCCTTCTTGTAGTCGCCCGCGGCGGCGTGCGCCCAGTTCTTCAGTCCGACAGGCGTGTTGGAAGCCGCGCCGTTGACCGTGAGGGTGGCGGTGGCGTCCTTGCCGGGAACGCTGTAACCGACGTAGACACTGTATTTACCGGACTCGGGGATATTGTCGACGGTCCAGGTGATCGAGGCGCCGGTCTGGTTGAAGCCCGTCACATAGGTGCCGCCGGCCGCCTGCGCGCCCTGCACGTCCGTCGCCTTGGTCGCACCGCCGGCCAGCTGGAGGGCGCTCGCGTCCGACTTCGGCAGCTCACCCGGCGTCGCCGAGGTGCTGCCCGAAGGGCTCGGGCTGCTGGTCTGGGACTGGGTCGGAGTGGAGCCGGCCTCGTTGCCGGACTTGTCGTCGTCCGTGTTGCCGTTGATCATCGCGACGCCGATGCCGATGACGACCGCGGCGACCACCGCGATGGCGCCGATCAGCAGGCCCTTGGTGTTGGGGCCGCGGCGGCCGGGCGCGGGGGCCGCGGGGCGGCGGGAGGCCGGGGCGCCGCCGGGCAGCGTCTCCGGTGCCTGGTAGTGGGCGTTCGGCTGGCCGTGGGCGCCCTGCTGGGGAACGCCCTGGCCGTACGGGGCCTGCTGTGCGCCGTAGCTGCGCTCGCCGACCGTGCGCACCCTGCTGACCGAGTTCGGGTAGCCGTAACCGCCGGACGGCGGCTGGGCTCCCCGGGCCTGGCCGTCTGCGTACAGGTAGCCGAACGGGTCGTCGTCCTCGGGCGTGCTCGCGCCGTTGTCGCCGGGCGTCATCCCTTGGTACTCCTCAACAGGTGCGGGCGGATGCGGTACGGGTGTGGAATGGCGAGCCTACCCGCTCTCACTCGTCCAAACGGGTGACTCAGACCGCATCAACTCGCTGACCTGCGCCTCATCCAGCGCGCCGGTGCTGTTTGGGACGAGATCGTTTCTCTATGTACATCCGCTCGTCAGCGGACTTCAACACCTCGTCCGCCGTCATGCCGCAGTGTGCCCAGCCGATGCCGAAACTCGCGCCGACCCGGACGGCCCGGCCCTCGGCGCGGATCGGCTGGATGATCTCGTTGCGCAGCCGTACGGCGAGGTCCTGGGCGTCGGCCCGGCCGAGGCCGTCGGCGAGGATCACGAACTCGTCGCCGCCGAGCCGGGCGACCGTGTCGCCGTCCCGGACGCCGTTGCTCAGCCGCCGGGCGACCTCGATGAGCACCGCGTCGCCCGCGTTGTGCCCGAACCGGTCGTTGATCGACTTGAAGCCGTCGAGGTCGCAGAAGAGGACCGCGAGGCCCTTGGTGCCGTCGTCACGGTCGTCCTCGGGGGCGACGGTGTGCACATGGTGGTCGTAGGCGTCGAAGCCCTCCGCGCCCGGCACGAAGTCGAAGCCGTGGCCTGCGGGGGTGTCCAAGGCGGGGTGGCCGTAGGCCGCGTCCAGGGACTCCAGCGCGTCGGCGTGGGCGGGGCGCTCGCAGAGCCGGGCGGACAGGCGCGAGCGCAGCTCGGCGGAGTTGGGCAGGCCGGTCAGCGAGTCGTGGGAGGCGCGGTGGGCGAGCTGGAGCTCGCGCCGCTTGCGCTCCTCTATGTCCTCGACGTGGGTGAGGAGGAAGCGGGGGCCGTCTGCGGCGTCGGCGACGACGCTGTTGCGCAGGGACACCCAGACGTAGGTGCCGTCGCGGCGGCCCAGGCGCAGTTCCGCCCGGCCGCCCTCCGCGGAGGTCCGCAGCAGGGTGCCGACGTCCTCGGGGTGGACGAGGTCGGCGAAGGAGTAGCGGCGCATCGCGGAGGCGGGCCGGCCGAGCAGCCGGCACAGGGCGTCGTTGGTGCGCAGGATGCGGCCGTGCTGGTCTCCGCCCATCTCGGCGATGGCCATGCCGGAGGGGGCGTACTCGAAGGCCTGCCGGAAGGATTCCTCGCTGGCGCGCAGGGCCTGCTGCTCGCGTTCCAGGCGGACCAGGGCACGCTGCATGTTGGCGCGCAGGCGCGCGTTGCTGATCGCGATGGCGGCCTGGAAGGCGTACATCTGGAGGGCCTCGCGGCCCCAGGCGCCGGGGCGGCGGCCGTTGCGCGGCCGGTCGACGGATATGACGCCGAGCAGTTCGCCGCAGGTGGAGCCCTGCACACCGGGGGTGTACATGGGCGCGAAGAGCCGGTCGGAGGGGTGCCACTCGTCCTCGAAGCGGGGCTCGGGCCCGTCGGTGTACCACTGGGGAACGTCGTCGTCGTCGAGGACCCAGCCCTCGGTGTGCGGTATGAAGACGAGGTCGCCCCAGCGTTCGCCCATGCCGAGCCGCCGGTCCCAGGACTCGCGTGAGCCGGCCCGGCCGGTGATCAGGGCCTCGGCGGCGGAGTTGCCGGAGAAGGCGGCGACCACGAGATCGCCGTCCTGGCGGACCAGGTTGACGGCCGCCATCTCGTAGCCGAGGGCGGACACGGCGCCGTCCGCGACGGTCTGCAGTGTGTCCGCCAGGCTGCGTGCCGTGTTCATGTCGGCCATGACCTGGTGCAGCTGTCGCAGGGACGCAAGACGGACATACGGCTCCGACTCGGTCTCCATGCTCACCCTCCCCCCGAGACCTCGCAGCGAATCAAGGGTTGTGTCTGAACCTCTTCGTGGCTTCCCCGCCACTGAATCACAGCGCGAAGCCCACTCGGTACACAGGGTCAACAATTACTGCCCCTTGTGACTCAAGTCACAGGAGAACGTGAACAATTGAGTGGAGCTTCTGCGTTTGCCCTGTGAGTTTCCTGAACGCACAGCGTGCGCCTGTGCTCACATGATGCATGGATCCGGCCGGTCGCCGCCTGTGTGCGCCGCTGGTCCTAGGACCCGGCTCGGGCGGAGGGCCGATGCGGGCCCCGCGGGGCGGAGACTAGCGTTTCCGGCGTGCTGAAGACTCCCTCCCCCACGACCCCCCTGCCTTCCGGGCATCCTGAGGGGGTGAGCAACGACGAGTTCCGGGCCGCCATGTCCCGGCTGGCCGCGGGCGTGGTCCTGGTGACCGCGCAGGAACCGCCGCTGGATCCGGACGACCCCGACGCGCCGGGCGTGGAGGACGTCGGCATGACCGCCACCGCCTTCATGTCCGTCTCCCTCGACCCGCCGCTGGTCCTGGTCAGCCTGCGCACGGGCGCCCGCATGGACGACCTGCTCGACGAGCAGCCGCTGTGGGCGGTGTCGGTCCTCACCGAGAGCCAGCGGCACATCGCCGGCCGCTTCGCCATGAGGGGCCGCATCAGCGACCGGCTGCTCTTCGAGGACATCCCCTACGTCCGGGGCGAGGTCACCGGCGCCCCGCTGGTCGGCGGCGCGCTGGCCACCCTGGAGTGCCGGACCGAGCAGCGGGTGACCGCCGGGGACCACACCCTGGTCATCGGCCGTGTCCTCACCGCCCGGGTGCCGAGCGCCGAGGGGGGCCCGCTGATGTACTTCCGGGGGCGGTACCGGCAGTTGGGCTGAGCCGGGCACCGCCTCGCGGCCCCGTCGGGCCGAGCGGCGAATTCCGTGGCGGGTGGAGGGACCGCCTGCCTACGGTGCGCGGATGACACCACGTCTGGAAGAAGTGACCCCGGGGAACTTCGACACCGCCGTCGCCCTCCGCGTCCGCCCCGACCAGGAACACGCCGTCTCACCGGTCGTACGGTCCCTCGCCGAGGCGTACGTCCACCCCCGCGACGTCGCCTGGCCCCGCCTGATCGTCGACGACGGCCGCGTCGTCGGCTTCCTCATGGCCTTCTTCGACATCGACTGGCACGGCGACGGCAGCGTGCACCGCTCCGGGCTGTGGCGGCTGAACATCGCCGCCGGCGAGCAGGGCAGGGGCTACGGCCGCTTCGCCGTCGATGCCGTGGCCGGCGAGATCCGCCGCCGGGGCGGCACGGAGCTGTACGTCAGCTGGCACCCCGGCCCGCACGGTCCCGAGGAGTTCTACCTCCGCCTGGGCTTCCGGAAGAACGGGGAGACGAGCGGGGACCAGACGGTGGGGGTGCTGGACCTGTCCTGAGCCAGGCCCCGTCCCGAGCCGGAGCTCCTCGACGGTGAGGTCCGCCAGCCGGGCGGGCTCGGTGATGATGTCGATCACCGAGATGCGGCCGGCGACGAAGGTGAACGCCAGGACCCGCTCCGGGCGCCCGTCGGCGAACACGGCCAGGCCGGTCGCGCCGTCGACCAGCACCGGACGCGCGACGCGCGCCAGATGGGCGAAGGTCGCCGCGGCGGCGGCGACGCGGGCCGCACCACTGTTCACACCGGCCTCGGTACGGGCCTCCACCCCGGGGTCGAGCACCTCCAGCAGCCCGTCGAAGTCGCCGTTCCGCGCGGCGGCCAGGAAGGCGTCCACCACCTTCCGCTGCCGGGCCAGGTCGGCCTCCGGCGCCCGCACGCCCCGCACCCGGCGCCGGGCCCGGCTGGCGAGCTGCCGCGCCGCGGCCGGGCTGCGGCCGAGGATGCCGCCGATCCCCTCGAAGGGCACCCCGAACAGGTCGTGCAGCACGAAGGCGAGCCGCTCGGCCGGGGAGAGCGTGTCCAGGACGACGAGGAGGGCCGGGCCGACCGAGTCGGCGAGCAGGGCGTCCCGCGCGGGATCCGGCTCGGCGGACGGCTCCGGCCGCCAGGTCTCCAGCGGCTGCTCGCCCCGCGAGCGGCGGGAGCGGAGCATGTCGAGGCAGACCCGGCCGACGACGGTCGTCAGCCAGCCGCCGAGGTTCTGCACCTCGCCGGTGTCGGACCGGCTCAGCCGGAACCACGCCTCCTGGACGGCGTCCTCGGCCTCGGCGGCGGAGCCGAGCATCCGGTGGGCGACGGCCCGCAGGTGCCCCCGGTGGGCCTCGAAGCACTCGGCGAGAAACGCGTGGTCGGTCATGGGTGGCTGCGGCCCCTCCGTCGTCGCCCCCGGCGGTCCCGGGTGCTCCTGCACCACCCTGACGAGAGGGAGCCGGCAGATGTGACAGGGCGCGGGGCCGGTGTGCCTACCCCCAGTCCCGGCCCGATCGGCCCCGCTTGGTCTCCGCGCGCTGCTTCTTCTCCCGCAGCCGGCGTTCGTTGATGCCGCGCGGGATACGGGTGGGCTTGCGGGGCTTGGGCGGCGGCGCGGTGGCCTCCGCGAGCAGCGCGGCGAGGCGTACGGCGGCGGCCTCCCGGTTGCGCCACTGGGAGCGGTGCTCCGAGGCCCGTACGGACACCACCCCGTCGACGAGGCGGCCGGCCAGCCGCCGCAGCGCCCGCTCCTTCCACACCGGAGGGAGCGCCTCCGTGCGGGCGAGGTCGAAGCGCACCTCGACCTGCGAGTCGCTGGTGTTGACGTGCTGTCCACCGGGCCCTGACGACCTGGAGAAACGCCACATCAGCTCGGCCTCGGGAAGCGAGACGGAGCCACGGATGAGGTAAGGCCCGGACATGTCTTTCATGTTCCCGGCCCGGCCCGCCTCACGTCACCTTGATTTCCGGTTCGGTAAAAAAGGTAAAGGGATCCGGAACCACGGGGACCCCCCTCGACGTTGTCCCCGGTGACGGTAGCTTCGTCGGCACAGAGTGCACCGATATGCACGGGATATCTAAGGAAGGGACTCCCAACATGGCTGTAAGCCTGTCCAAGGGTGGCAACGTCTCGCTCACCAAGGAGGCTCCGGGCCTGACCGCCGTCACCGTGGGCCTCGGCTGGGACGTCCGCACCACGACCGGTACCGACTTCGACCTGGACGCCTCCGCCATCGCGGTGAACCCCCAGGGCAGGGTCTACTCGGACGCCCACTTCGTCTTCTTCAACAACAAGCAGACCCCGGACAACTCGATCGTCCACACCGGCGACAACCGCACGGGCGAGGGCGCCGGCGACGACGAGGCGATCAACGTCAACCTGGCCGCGCTCCCGGCCGACATCGAGAAGGTCGTCTTCCCGGTCTCCATCTACGACGCCGAGAACCGCGGCCAGAACTTCGGCCAGGTCCGCAACGCCTACATCCGCATCGTCAACCAGGCGGGCGGCGCCGAGATCGCGCGCTACGACCTGTCCGAGGACGCGGCCACCGAGACGGCCATGATCTTCGGCGAGCTGTACCGCAACGGCGCGGAGTGGAAGTTCCGCGCGGTCGGCCAGGGCTACGCCTCGGGCCTGGTCGGCATCGCCCAGGACTTCGGTGTGAACGTCTGACGGACTCAGTCGTGCGAGAGGGCCCCGGCTCGCAGCCGGGGGCCCTCTTCACCGCACCCGGGGGAAGCGGGCCTGGAGGGTCCAGATCGCCGGGTTCTCCGCCAGCTCCTCGTGGAGGTCGACGAGGTCCGCGAGCAGGTCGTGCAGGAAGTCGCGGGCCTCGCGGCGCAGTTCGGCGTGGGAGAAGGCCAGCGGGGACTCCTCGGCCGGCATCCAGTCGGCGGCGATGTCGACCCAGCCGAAGCGGCGCTCGAAGAGCATGCGGTCGGTGGACTCGGTGAAGTCCAGTTCCGCCCGCTGCGGGCGGGCGGCGCGGGAGCCCATCGGGTCCTGGTCCAGCCGTTCCACGATGTCGCACAGCGCCCACGCGAAGTCCAGCACCGGCACCCACCCCCAGGCTGTGGACAGCTCCCGGTCGGACTCGGTGTCCGCCAGGTAGACGTCCCCGCAGAACAGGTCGTACCGCAGCGCGTGGACGTCCGCGCGGCGGTAGTCGGTCTGCGGGGGGTCCGGGAACCGGTTGGAGAGGGCGTAGCCGATGTCGAGCACGCAGGAGATGGTGTCACGCCACCCCACCCGGCCTCTCCCACGGCCCACCGAACCCCGGTCGCCCCGACCCCGCCTCCAGACCAGCGGGCCCTGCCGGCCCCGGCCCCGCTTGCGGGCAACGGGCCCTGCGGAGCCGCCCTCGCCTTCGACGCGGCGGACCCTGCCCGTGACGGTCCCGCGTGCCTAAGATCGCTGGCATGTCCAGATCCGCGCGCCTTGTCCCGGCCCTCTGCGCGCTCCTCGCCCTCGCCCTCGCCGGCACCGCGTGCGACGGCGGCGTGCGGGGCGTCCCGGGCGGCTCCGGGGTGCGCGACCCGTACTTCCCGAAGGCCGGCAACGGCGGCTACGACGTCGGCCACTACGCCCTGACCCTGGACTACACCCCGGCCACCCGCCGGCTCACCGGCACGGCCGTCATCACCGCCCGCGCCACCCGGGACCTGCCCGCCTTCGACCTCGACCTCGCCGGGCTGCGCGTCGACTCGGTCACCGTCGAGGGCGAGGACGCCCGCTGGAACCGCGCCGGACAGGAACTCACCGTCCGCCCGCACGACGACCTCACCCGGGGCGAGACGTTCCGCACCACCGTCCGCTACTCGGGCACCCCGCGCACCCTCACCGACCCCGACGGCTCCGAGGAGGGCTGGCTGCCCACCGCCGACGGCGCCCTCGCCCTCGGTGAACCCGTCGGTTCCATGGCCTGGTTCCCCGGCAACCACCACCCCTCCGACAAGGCGGCGTACGACATCACGGTCACCGTCCCGAAGGGCCTCCAGGCGATCTCCAACGGCGAACTGACGGAACAGAGCACGAAGGGCGGCCGGAGCACCTACCACTGGCACACCGGCCAGCCCATGGCGAGCTATGTCGCCACCGTCGCCATCGGCCACTACGACATCACCCGCGGCACCGGCCCGCACGGTCTGCCCGTCCTCACCGCCGTCGACCCCACCCAGGCGAAGGCGAGCGCCAAGGTGCTCGCGAAGCTCCCGGAGATCCTGGACTGGGAGGAGTACAACTTCGGGCCGTACCCCTTCTCCTCGGCCGGCGCGATCGTCGACCGCCCGCACGACGCCGGCTACGCCCTGGAGACCCAGAACCGGCCCGTCTTCCCCGCCGACGAGCTCAGCACCTCGATCCTCGTGCACGAACTCGCCCACCAGTGGTACGGCGACTCGGTCACCCCCCGGTCCTGGCGGGACATGTGGCTCAACGAGGGATTCGCGACGTACGCGGAGTGGCTGTACCAGGAGGACCACGGCGGACCCACCGCCCAGCAGACGTTCACCCGCCTGTACGAGGGCGACCCCGAGGACATCTGGGCCTTCCCGCCGGCGAAGCAGTCGGATGCCGCGCACATCTCCGGCAGCCCGGTCTACGAACGCGGCGCGATGGTCCTGCACAAGATCCGCCGGAAGGTCGGTGACGACACCTTCTACGCCATCCTCCAGGGCTGGGCCGCCGCCCACCGCCACGCCACCGCGAGCACCGCCGACTTCACCGCGTACGTCGAGAAGAAGGCCCCGGACCAGGACTTCGGCGGGATCTGGAAGGACTGGCTGTACGGCGACGGCAAGCCGGACCGCCCATGAGCCGCGATGACGCCGGTCACATGACCCGGATGCCCATCGACGCCGCCAGCACCGGGGCCAGGTCCAGCAGTTGGCCCGCGCTGATCACCGCGCCGGAGAGCCGGTCCAGGCCCCGGGTGACCTCCAGCGGAGCGGCCCCGCGCAGGTCGACGTCCGTCAGGGTCGCCCCGCCGAAGTCGGCCCCCTTCAGGGCGCAGTCGGTGAACTCCACCCGCTCCAGGCGCGCGCCCGCGAAGTCCGGCTCGACCAGGACGCAGGACTCGAAGACGACGTCCTTGAGGCGGGCCTCGCGCAGGTTCAGGTAGTCGATCTTGCCGCCCCGGATCACGACCCTCTCCAGCACGGCGCCGTGCAGCTGCGTACCGCCCAGACGCGCGTCGACCAGCTCGACGTCTCTGAGCGTGGCCTCGGCCAACCGCGTCCCGACCCCGCGCAGTCCGGTCAGCACCGAGTCCAGCACCCGGGCCCGGCCCAGCGCGGTCTCGTCCACCGCACAGCCCGTCAGCGCGCAGTCCATGAACCGGGCGCCCACGCCGTCCTGCCCGGTCAGGTCGCAGTCCCGGAACTCCAGCCCGTCGTAGTCGCCGTCCGGCTCCAACTCCGCCTCGGCCCACGGCTCCAGGGGCGGCAGCCGCACCTCCGGCCGCCGCGCGCCCTTCACCCCTGCCGCACCCGCCGCTCGCCTCACCATGCCCCCATGCTGCACCCCGCCACTGACAATCCGCCCTGAGCTGGGCGGACACGCGGGATGTCACACGAAGCGGGGCGCCCGCCGTCGTACTCCCGAGCAGGCGCACCGACCCCAGGGAGAACCATGCACAAGCCCGCGCACCACATCACCGTCATCGGCGGCGGCTTCGCCGGACTCACCGCCGCGATCACGGCCGCCGAGGCCGGCGCCCGGGTCACCGTGTACGAGGCCCACGGCACCCTGGGCGGGCGGGCCCGGACGGCACAGGGGCCGTACCGGACCAACGAGGGCCCGCACGCGCTCTACGCCGGCGGCCCGCACTGGGCCTGGCTCAGGCAGCGGGACCTGATCGGCCCGCTCGCCACGCTGCCGCCCCTGGAGGCCGCCCGGCTGCGGCTGCGCCACCACGGAGTGCTGCGCCGCACCCCGCCCTTCGCCATGCTCAAGCTGCTGCGGCGCCGGGTCGGCCCGGCCCCCGTCGACGCCGACTTCCTCGGCTGGGCGACCGGGATCGCCGGCGAGGAGGGTGCCCGCGCGGCGGCGCACTACGCGGCGGTGGCGCTGTTCCACCACGACCCGGGCGGCCTGTCCGCCGCCTTCGTGCACGAGCGGCTGCGCCGGGCCGCCAAGCTGCCGCCGGAGGCGCGCTATCCGCGCGGCGGCTGGGGCGGGGTCGTCGACCGGATGGCCGCGCGGGCCTGGAACCTGGGCGTGCGGATCGAGACCGGGGCCCGGGTGGACGAGCTGCCGGAGGACACCCCGGTGGTCGTCGCCACCGGTCTGCCCGCCGCCCGGCGGCTGCTCCGCGACGACGCGCTGGAGTGGCCGAGCGGCCGTACCGTCCTCCTCGACCTCGCCGTGCACACCCGGCGCGGGGACGCCTTCGCCGTCTCCGACCTGGACGCGCCCGGCTGGATCGAGCGCTTCACCGCACAGGACCCGTCCCTCGCGCCGGCCGGGGAGCAGCTGATCCAGGGGCAGTTCCCGATCGGGCCCGGCCAGGCCCGGACCGACGGCGTGGCCCGCGCCGAGCGCCTGCTCGACCTGGGGTTCCGGGGGTGGCGGGGGCGGGTGACCTGGCGGCGGGAGGCCGTGGCGGACGGCCGTACGGGGGCCGTGGACCTGCCGGGCCGCAGCTGGCGGGACCGGCCCGCCGTGGACCGCGGCGACGGGGTCTACCTCGTCGGCGACCAGGTGGCGGCCCCGGGCGTGCTCGCGGAGGTGTCCTTCAACAGCGCGGTGACGGCGGTGTCCCTGATCCTCGGCCGGCCCGCCCTTGACCTCAAGCGTGCTTGAGGTCCGAGGGTGGGGATCACACCGAGCCTCGTCTCCCTGGAGGGTCCCATGCACGCCGTCCGCCTGTACGCCTTCGGTCCGGCCGAGAACCTGACCTACGAGGAGCTCCCGGACCCCGTCCCGGGCCCCGGCCAGGTGCGGATCGCGGTCGCCGCGGCCGGCGTGCACCTGCTCGACGCGGCCCTGCGGGAGGGCCACCAGGGTCCGCTGCCCGAAGCGCCCCGCCTGCCGACCGTGCCCGGCCGGGAGGTCGCGGGGGTCGTGGACGCGCTCGGCGACGGCGTGGACGGCCTGTGGCTCGGCCGGCGGGTGGTGGCCCACCTGGGCTTCGCGCCCGGCGGGTACGCCGAACTCGCCGTCACCGAGGTCGAGCGCCTGCACGACATCCCGGAGAACCTGGACTTCGCCGCCGCCGTCGCCATGATCGGCACGGGCCGTACGGCACTGGGCATCGCGCAGTTCGCCGAGCCGGGACCGGACGACGTGGTGGTCGTACCGGCCGCGGCCGGCGGCATCGGCACACTGCTCGTGCAGCACGCCGAGAACGCCGGGGCGACCGTGATCGGGCTCGCGGGCGGCCCGGAGAAGACCGCCCGCGTCCGGGCCGCCGGCGCCGACCTCGCCGTCGACTACACCGCACCGGACTGGCCCGCCAAGGTCCGCGCCCACCTGGGCGGCCGGCCCGCCTCCCTCGTCTACGACGGCGTGGGAGGCCAGGCCGCCCGGGAGGCCGTCGCCCTGCTCGGCCCCGGCGGCCGGCACCTGGTGTTCGGCTGGTCGGCGGAGGGCATCGGGCAGGGCGAGGGGTACCACGTCGAGGGTGTCTCGGAGTCCGTGCTCGGCCCGGCGATGCTGGAGCGCGCCGGCGGCCTGCGCGCACTGGAACTGCGCGCGCTCGAAGAGGCCGCCCAGGGCCGGCTGCGCCCGGCCGTCACCCGCTTCCCCCTCGCGGAGGCAGCCGCCGCGCACCGGGCACTGGAGGGACGGGACACGATCGGCAAGGTCGTGCTGGAACCCTGACGGACGGCGACCGGGGCGGCGGGGCCCTGCGGCTCGCCGGCCCAAGGGGCGCGGGAACTGCGCGACCGGCCACGGGCGGCCCGGGGCCGCCGGACCACCGCCACCGCGACCCCGACCACCTGGACCGTCACCGCCGTGACCGCCGTGACCGCCGCCGGGACCGGTGTCAGCCGGCCGAGCCCAGCGCGGCCAGGGACTCGTCCGTGAGCCGGTACACCGTCCACTCGTCCTGCGGCCGGGCGCCCAGCGCCTCGTAGAAACCGATCGCCGGCCGGTTCCAGTTCAGCACGGACCACTCCAGCCGCTCGTACCCGCGCTCCCCGCAGATCCGTGCCAGCTCGGCCAGCAGCGCCCGCCCGTGGCCGCCGCCGCGCGCCTCCGGGCGGACGTACAGGTCCTCCAGGTAGATGCCGTGCACCCCGCGCCAGGTGGAGAAGTTGAGGAACCACAGCGCGAACCCGACCGGCTCCCCGCTCGCCTCGTCCACCGCCATGTGCGCGAACGCGGCCGGCCGCTCCCCGAAGAGCGCCTCCCGCAACTGCGCCTCGCTCGCCCGGGCCTCCTCGGGCGCCTTCTCGTACTCGGCCAGCTCACGGACCATGGTGTGGATGACGGGGACGTCGTCGGGGGTCGCGGTACGAATCATGCCGCGAGGGTAACCGGCCCGCGGACCGGGCCTCAGTGCCGTCCCGCCACCCGGTCGGCCGCCTTCGCCAGGCGCGAGGACTCCATGCCCGGGTGGAGGCGTTCGCGCTGGTCGGCGGCGCGGTAGGTGGCGTACATGCCTTGGACGCCCAGCCAGCGGAAGGGTTCCGGCTCCCACTTGCGGACCTTGTGGTTCACCCAGGGCAGGTCCGTCAGCTCGGTCGGCCCGCCCTGTCCGGAGTCCCGCTGCACCAGGTCGCGCAGGGTGCGGGCGGCCAGGTTGGTGGTGGCGACGCCGGAGCCGACGTAGCCGCCCGCCCAGCCGAGGCCGGTGGAACGGTCGAGCGTCACCGTGGCACACCAGTCGCGCGGCACCCCGAGCACGCCCGACCAGGCGTGCTCGACCCGCACCCCGGCCAGGGACGGGAAGAAGCGGGTCAGGATCTCCCGCAGCGCCTCGACCGTCGCCGCCTGCGTCCGGCCGTCGTTGTCGGTGCGCGAACCGAAGCGGTACGGCACCCCGCGCCCGCCGAGCGCGATCCGGCCGTCCGCCGTGCGCTGGGCGTACATGTAGGCGTGCGCCATGTCGCCGAGGGTCTCCCGGCCCGCCCAGCCGATCGCCGCCCACTGCTCCTCGGTCAGCGGCTCGGTCGCGATCATCGAGGAGTTCATCGGCAGCCAGGTCCGCCGCTGTCCCTTGAGGGAGGCGGTGAAGCCCTCGGTGCAGCGCAGGACGTAGGGCGCGCGGACGGTGCCGTAGGGGGTGACCGCGTGCTTGGGACGGATCTCCGTCACCGGCGTCGACTCGTGGATGGTCACGCCGAGCGCCTCCACGGCCGCCGCGAGCCCCTTGACCAGCTTCACGGGGTGCAGCCGGGCCCCGTGCGGGGTCCAGGCGGAGCCGACCGCGTCCGCGATCCGGATCCGCTCGGCGGTCTCCCGGGCGCCGTACAGCTCCCGGTCCTTCTCGCCGTACGACAGCTCGTGCTGGTGGAACGCCTTCAGCCGGGCCAGCTGCGCCGGGGTGGTGGCCACCTCCAGGACGCCGCCCCGGTGCACATCGGCGTCGATGCCCTCCGCCCCGGCGACCGCGATCACCTCGGCCACCGTGTCGTTCATCGCCCGCTGGAGCCGTACGGCGGCCTCGTGGCCGTGCAGCTTCGCGTACCGGTCCCGGCCCGCGATCCCGTTGTACAGCCAGCCTCCGTTGCGGCCGGAGGCGCCGTACCCGCAGAACTTCTGCTCCAGGACGGTGATGCGCAGGAAGGGGGCGGCCTTCTTCAGGTAGTACGCGGTCCACAGGCCCGTGTAGCCGCCGCCCACGATCACGACGTCGGCGGACGCGTCCCCGGGCAGCGGCTCCCGCGCCGCCGGAAGGCCGTCGTCCGCGTACCAGAAGGAGATGCCACCGTTCACGACACTGCTCACCGAGCTGCTCATGGCCGGGACGTTAACCCCTCAGCCCGGCCAGTGTCTCCTTCGGATTCCATGCTTTTCCGCGGCCCCTGGCCAGCGGATAGCAGGCCAGGCCGATCAGTACGGCGACGAGGTGACCGAAGTCGGTGAAGGTCGGCCCGGCGGCCAGCGGCAGCCCGAACACGGCCAGCACCGCCAGCAGGTACGCGTACCGCCAGGGCGCCGCGATCCGGTAGACCAGCACCGCCATCATCCCGGCCAGCGCGTAACTCACCCCGATGTCCAGCGTGTTCACCGCCGAGTGCGGGGCCATGCCCCGGCGGATCGCCTCCAGCAGCACCCCCTCGCTGATCAGCGAGGCCAGCACGTGCGCCAGCGCGCACACCGCCAGCCAGCGGACCGTGCCCAGCCAGCGCTCGGCCGGCGCGTGGAACACCGTGTACAGCAGGGCGTACGGCACCCAGTACCCGCTCTCGATCCACATCGCGCTCGCCACCAGCACCCGCACCGGATTGCGGGACAGCTCATGGATGTTCGTCGACCGCCGCCGCAGGAAGTGCTCCTCGAACCCCGGCGACATGTGGTGCAGCGCGACGGTCGTCACGAACAGGATGCCCAGCCACACGTACGTGCCGGGAGCACCGCGGACATACGCCCACACCCCGCTCAGGCCCCGGAGAATTCGCATGAGCCGATTCACGCACGCCGGTATCGTCCGCCTCGTGATCGACATCCCCGGCGAGTTGGCGCAGGCGCAGGAGACGTACAACGGCGCGGCGGGGCGGGCGTTCGTCGCCGCGCTGCCGGACCTCGCGGCCGGCTTCCTGCGCCGCTGGCGGCTCACGCTCGACGGGCCGTCGATGAACGGCGTCAGCGCCCTGGTCCTGCCGGTCGTCCGCGCCGACGGCCTCCGCGCGGTCCTCAAGCTCCAGTTGACGGACGAGGAGAGCGTGGGCGAACCGGTCGCCCTGCGCGTGTGGGACGGCGACGGGGCGGTACGGCTCCTGGACCACGACCCGGCCACCGGCACCATGCTCCTGGAACGCCTGGACGAGTCCCGGATGCTCGCGGGCCTCGGCGACACCCGCGAGGCCGTCCTGGTCATCGCCCGGCTGCTGGCCCACCTCACGTCCTTCCCGGCCCCGCCCGGCCTGCGCCGCCTGGGCGACATCGCCGAGGCCATGCTGGAACGGACCCCGTGGGCGCTGGAGCGCGTCCCGGATCCCGGGGCCCGCCGGATCGTCGCCGACTGCGCCGCCGCCGTGCGCGAGGTCGTCCACGAGCCCGGCGACCGGCTGCTCCACTGGGACCTGCACGACGAGAACGTCCTCGCCGCCGACCGCGCCGACTGGCTCGCCATCGACCCCAAGCCGCTGGCCGGCGACCCCGGCTTCGAGCTGTGGCCCGCCCTGGACAACCGCTTCGACGCGGCCGAGGTCCGCTGGCGCTTCGACGCGATGACCGACGTCCTCGGCCTGGACCGCGCCCGGGCCCGCGCCTGGACCCTCGGCCGCCTGCTCCAGAACGCCCTGTGGGACGTGAAGGACGGCCGCCCGATCGAGGACCGCCGACTGGAGATCGCCCGCCTGCTGGCGTGAGAGACGCCTGGACCGACGGTGTCGCGGACGCGCGAGGAGACGCGGTCCGCGGCTATCCGGGGAAGCCGAGGTCGCCGAGGTAGGCGAGCCGCGCGTTGACGGCCGCGGAGAAGTGGCGCCAGTCGAGCCTGTGGACGGGCTCGTGCGGCTTCGGGTCGGTGGCCGAGGAGGTGATGTAGCAGGCGGCGTCGTAGAGCCGCTCGGACAGCAGTCGCCGGCAGAAGACGCCGAAGCGCTCCTGGTAGGACATCCCCCGCCAGGTCTCCTCCACCGGCAGGGCACCCTCGGCCGGCCTGACCGGCCTTCGGGATCCTGCCTCGTCCTGCATGATGAAGAAGTACCCGAGCCAGGGTTCCTCGCCCGGATACATCCCGGCCAAGGCCGCATGGCGCAGGTCGACGGCGCTGCCGAGCGCTTCCTCGACCCGGTTGTTGTAGTTGTTGCCGAACGACGGCCCGCCGAGCGCCTTCAGCTCGAAGGCGGCCACGAGGGTGTTCCTGTGGGCGACGACCAGGTCCCACTGCTTCTGCGGCCGGTAGTAGCCGGGCAGTTCGAGCCCCTTGCCGACGCGGATGCTCTCCGGCGGATAACCGGCGTCGAGGAAGAACTTCGACAGCAGGACGGCGATGGCGTCGAAATGCCTGCCGCCTCGTACGGAGCCGGCCGTGCCCGCTCCCACAGCGGCCTTGATCGCCGACTGCTCCCGCTGGAGTTCCTTGGCACCCCAGTACGCCGCGACGGCGTCTTCGAAGTCTTGGCGGGTGACCGTCAAGATTCGTTTCCTCCTAGTCAGGCAGCCCGGAGAGTCCGTAGACACGCAGAGCGGCCTCGGTGGCGGCCTCCACGTCCCGCTTGTCGAAGGCCTCGGCGAGAGCGGCCCGGTCGCTCTCGCCGATCGCCGCCGGATCCGGGACGCGGATCTTCCGCAGGTACTGCGCCTGGAAGCGGAGAGTGCCCCCTCGCATCTTGACCGCGTAGGCCTCCACGAACGCCTCCGCGACCTTGGACAGCAACAGGCCACCGAGTACGCGCATGTCCCAGACGTCCGAGACGATGAAGTACAGGTTGTGGTGAGGGTACAGGCCGCCTTCGTCGAGGACCGGATGGATCGTCAGCTTCATGTCCGGCAGCAGCAGCTTCTGACGGCGGGTGAGGCGGGCGTCGACCTTGTCGATGGTCTTGTACCAGCGCTCGGGCTGCCTGCCCGCGACGTAGCGTCTGCGCAGGGTCTCACCGTGCTTCTCGAAGTAGGCGGCGAGACGCGGGAACGCGTCGAGGTCGACCAGGTCGCCGCCGGCCGTCCAGGGGTTGACCAGGTACGTGCCGTTCCAGTCGATCGTGCCGCTGGTGGTGTCGCGGACCATGGCCATGGGCAGCAAGCGGTCGGCTTCGACCAGGTCCCTGTCCTTGGTGAGGAAGACCTTGTCCGCGCCGGTGGCGACGCCGATCCCCACCTTCGTTCCGGTCCCGGTGTCCTCCAGGGGCCGGAAGCGCTCGGTGAGCTCCTCAAGGACCGCGAGCCTCGCCGGCGAAGCGGCCGGCCACGAATCCTCCTCCGGGAACCAGTGGGGCATGCGAGCGGCCTGGTACGAAGCCGTGGCGACCGTCGGCGGGGCGCCCTTCAGGTACCAGTCGGCGAAGTCCTGTGCCTGCCGCGCTCCGAAGGACCGGTTCGTGTCCGCGGCGACCGCCTCGCCCTGGGGCCTGTGCGACAGAAGGGTGATCGCGGGATAGGCCGCGACCTGGTCGTCGAAGGCGTCGACATCGTGCATCACGAGGGCGAGGTCCATGCTGAAGTGCCGGGTCACCAGTTGCCGCAGCCGTCGTCCGTACTGGTTCCGCATCCAGCGGTCGGCGCAGATGAAGCCGAGCCGGCCGCCCGGGTTCAGGCTGCGGAGGGCCACCTCGTAGAAGCCGACGTAGATGTCGGCCCGGCCGCCCATCGTGGAGCAGGCCCGGCGGTAGGCGGCCATCCGGTCGTCGGGCACGTCCTCGAGCCGGATGTACGGGGGGTTGCCGACGACGTAGTCGGCGTGCTGCTCGGCGTCGGGCCGCAGCAGGTAGTCGCCCTGGCGCACCCACGCCGTGGCGACCCTCCTCGCGTCCTGTGGGTCCCAGCCCTCGTCCCGCAGCGTTTGCGTGACCAGCGCCCGGCTCCGCTCCACGTTCCGGCCCAGCAGGTCGAAGGCGCGGACGGCGTCGATCGCGTCGGTGAGGGGACGCCCGCGCGCCTGGCACGACGCGCTGACGCGGGACGAGACCACGGTCAGGAACGCGCCGCCACCGCAGGCCGGCTCCACGAGCCTCAGAGCGCAGAGGTCCTCGTCCGCGGTGTAGCCGAGGAGGTCCAGGATCAGCTCGACCACCCAGGCACGCGTGAACACCTCACCGTGCTCCACGGCCTCCTGGAGAGACTCGGGAAGGGAGAGGTCGTCGGTACCGGACAGCGCGATGGATCCCACGCCAGGACAGTACAGCCGGACCTTTTCCCTCCGCGGTCCCGGGGCGAAATCCCCAGGTCGGCGCGGTGGTGGAAGCTCACCTTCGACGGCCGCGACTCCAGCCGGTCCGGATCGGGCGTTGGGTCCTCCGGCCCCCCGCCCGGGAACTGTGGCCCAGCACAACCGAGGTCTCACTGATCCATCCTGGCATTGACGCAGCAACCAGCCGAGGAAGTGATCGGCATGATGTGGTATGACGGCGGATGGGGCTGGGGCGGCTGGATCGTCATGACGGTGTTCATGGTGCTTCTCTGGGCCGTCCTGATCGTCGGCCTCGTCGCACTGGTGCGCTATCTCACCGGTACGCGGCACCATCAGCAGCCCGGCCCGCCACCGCCCGGCGAAGGTGGCTGGCAAGGCCGAGGAGCCGAGAACCTGCTCGCCGAGCGGTTCGCACGCGGGGAGATCGACGAGGACGAGTACAAACGTCGGCTCGCGCTGCTCCGGGAGCACCGATGACCCCGCATCGCCGCCGAAAGGTGTGGCCGGCGATCGCCATCGCCGCGGCGGCCCTGGTCCTGGGCATCGCCACGACGGGCCTGATGGCCGCGTCGGGCGCCTTCCACAGGCCGCCACCGGCCGCCTGGAGAGCGCAGGGCTCACGATGCGGCGCACCGGCCGCGCAGGGCACCGCGGTCGACGTGACCGAGTGGGACATGGGACGCATGATGAGGGGCCCGAACCGGCCTGCGCCCCACAGCGGCCGTCCCGGCTGGTACGGCATGGGCATGATGCGCCTGACGGTTCACCCCACGAGTGTTCCGGCGGGGAAGGTGACGGTGAGGGTGGTCAATGCGGGGAACCTCACACACGAGGTGATCGTGTTGCCGCTGCCGGCAGGTCGGATCGCCGGAGAGCGTGCCGTCGGCTCCGACGGCCGGGTGTCGGAGGCGGGCAGTCTCGGTGAGGCGTCGCGCACCTGCGGCAGTGGTGCGGGAGAGGGCATCGCATCCGGTACGGCGGCCTGGACCACGGTGACGCTGCGGCCAGGCCGCTATGAACTGCTGTGTAATGTCCCGGGCCACTACGCGGCCGGTATGTACGCCGAGCTGGACGTCACTCGGTGAGCGGGGCACACAGTCGCTCGCGAGGCAATCGGAAGACGCGGGCACCAGCCGGCCGGCCGTTCCTCGGACCGGTCGGCTGGTGGGATCCGGCCAGGGTGCGGTGCTCAGCGCAGCCGGTTCAGTGCCGCCTGGAAGGCGGCGGCGTGCTCGGCCTCGTCCGCGGCGGTGTTGCGGAAGCAGGCGGCGGCAGCGGTGTCGCCGGCGGCGGTCGCCTGCTTGGCGAACCCCGGGTAGACGGCGGTCGCCTCCGAGCGCTCCCCGGTGACGGCCTTGTTCAGATTCTTCTTCGTGGTGCGGACCAGTCCGGCCAAGACCGCTTCGCCGGCGAAGTGCTCGTGCAGCTCGACGTCGGCCGTCCCTTCCCACAGACGGGCCAGCGCGGCGTTCCCCGACTGCCTCGCGTGCGCCGCGAAGAGCCTGTACTTGGCGTAGGCCAGGGCCTCGCCGTGCATCGCGGTGTCCAGGTTGGCCTTCGTACGGGCGGCCCGCACCTGCGGCACCCCGGCGGGTACCGCGACCGTCTTGGCGGCGCCCGGTGCCGGGATGGTGCCGTGGCCGGAGGTCACGACTGCGAGCGCCTTACGGAAGGCGTCGCGGTGGCGGCCCTCGTCCGCGGCGATCTCCGTGAACAGTTCGGCGGCCTTGGTGTCCCCGTCCTGCCGGGCCTGGGTCGCGAAGCCGCGGTACATGACCTGGTGCTCGTACGTCTCCCCGTTGATGGCCTGGCGCAGGTTGGCCGCGTTCGTGCCGACCACGCCGGCGAGCGTGGCGGCCTCGTGCAGGTGCTCGTTCAGCTCGGTCTGAGCCGTGCTCCGGAAGAGCCGGCCGACGGCCGGGTGAGCCGCACCGTCGGCCTGGGTGCCGAAGAGGCTGTAGGAGGCGTAGGCGAACGCCTCACCCTTCATGGCGGTGTTGAGGTTCGACAGGGTCTGTGCTCGCGGAGCCCGGGCGGTGACGGTGTGCGCCTGGGTGCCCGCCGGGGCGGTGAGGGCCAGGGCGGGGGCGGTTTGCGATGCCGCGGTCAGCGCGCACAGACCGACCAGGAGAGTACGTATCGACTGGCGGAACACGACTTCCTCCTCCGGGGGCCTCTCGGGTGACGGCTCCCCTTCCTCATGGGACCCGTTCGGGTGCACCCGTGCGTTGTCTGCTGAGCCTTCCGGGTGATGACGGAGCGTGACCGGGACCAGACCGGCGCCTTCGTGCAAGCACCGGTCAGGGGGCCGACTGCCGTGAAGGTGATGGGTATGCACGGCGGAAATCCCGCGCTTGCCGGCGTCGTTCGTTGCGGGACCGGGGCCTGTACGAGGACGCCCCCAAGACCGACGCGAGAGCCCGCGCCGGGCGCTCGGCTCCGACACGGTCCAGGCCCTCGTAAGGCACCGGGCCCGGCAGGACAGGGACCGTGGCGAGTGGGGCAGCGCCGGGGCGGAGACTCGACCGCCATCACGGCGGACACGTACACGAGACGACGAGACCGCCCCCTGGGAATAACCCCAGGTCAGAGCTTGCTTTCGAGAGCCCCCTGTCGGATTCGAACCGACGACCTTCGCTTTACAAGAGCGGCGCTCTGACCAGCTGAGCTAAGGAGGCGTGCACCTGGGTGCCCGTGCAGTGTACCCAGGTCTCGGGGCCGTCCCGTCGAAAATTTCCGCGAAGTTCACACGGGTCGGGCTACTGACAGATCGAGTGAACTCCAGGTACCGTCCTGACCCAGTTCACTCGCGTGGACTACACCAACCACCTTCCTACAACGGATCGTCCGGCACGTTCCTGCCGGTAGAAGGGGGCCCATTCACCATGGCCACAGTCACGTTCGACAAGGCGACCCGCATCTACCCGGGTTCCACCAAGCCCGCCGTCGACGCACTCGACATCGCGATCGAGGACGGCGAGTTCCTCGTCCTGGTCGGCCCGTCCGGTTGCGGGAAGTCCACCTCCCTGCGGATGCTCGCGGGCCTGGAGGACGTCAACGGCGGCGCCATCCGCATCGGCGACCGCGACGTCACCCACCTGCCGCCCAAGGACCGGGACATCGCCATGGTGTTCCAGAACTACGCCCTCTACCCGCACATGACGGTCGCCGACAACATGGGCTTCGCGCTCAAGATCGCCGGCGTGAACAAGGCGGAGATCCGGCAGAAGGTCGAGGAGGCCGCGAAGATCCTCGACCTCACCGAGTACCTGGACCGCAAGCCGAAGGCGCTCTCCGGCGGTCAGCGCCAGCGTGTCGCCATGGGCCGCGCGATCGTCCGCGAGCCGCAGGTCTTCCTCATGGACGAGCCGCTGTCCAACCTGGACGCCAAGCTCCGCGTCTCCACCCGTACGCAGATCGCGTCCCTCCAGCGCCGCCTCGGCATCACCACCGTCTACGTCACCCACGACCAGGTCGAGGCCATGACGATGGGCGACCGCGTGGCCGTGCTCAAGGACGGCATCCTCCAGCAGGTCGACTCGCCGCGGAACATGTACGACAAGCCCGCGAACCTCTTCGTCGCCGGCTTCATCGGCTCCCCCGCGATGAACCTGATCGAGGTCCCGATCACCGACGGCGGTGTGAAGTTCGGCAACAGCGTCGTCCCGGTCAACCGGGACGCCCTGAAGGCCGCCGCCGACAAGGGCGACCGCACGGTGACCGTGGGCGTGCGCCCCGAGCACTTCGACGTGGTCGAGCACAACGGCTCCGTCGCCGCCTCCCTGTCCAAGGACGCCTCCGACGCCCCGGCCGGCCTCGCCGTCTCCGTGAACGTCGTCGAGGAACTGGGCGCCGACGGCTACGTGTACGGCACCGCCGAGGTCGGCGGCGAGGTCAAGGACCTGGTCGTCCGTGTCAACGGCCGTCAGGTGCCCGAGAAGGGCTCCACGCTGCACGTCGTGCCGCGGCCGGGCGAGACCCACGTGTTCTCCACGTCCACCGGCGAGCGGCTGTCCGACTGACGGCCGACGGCATCGGAAGGGCCCCGCGCGCTCGGCGTGCGGGGCCCTTCCCGTCGTCTCGTCGCCGGATCCCGCCACGCCGCCCTGTCGTGGATCTTGTCGTGGGGCGCTCCGTCAACCCGTTACCCGGAAATCAGCGCCTTCTCATCCCCCATAAGAGTGACTCATTGTCTCCGCATCATCACGGGGCGCTACCCTCACACGCGTGAAGCACTCCACCACCCCACAGACACGACGCGGCCACCGGGGCGGCCCTGCCCGCCGGATCGGCCGCACTCTCGCCCTCGTCCTGCCCGTCGTCCTGGTGCTCTCCGGGACCCTCGCGGTCACCCGGGTCAACTGGACGGGGAGCCCCTCCAGCTCGGTGCTGGCCGCCTCCGACGTGTCGTCGGTGGAGGTCTCCGCCAAGAAGGTCACCCGCGCCCCGCAGGACGTGCTCCGCGACCAGCTGATGACCGAGTTGCAGCACAAGAACCCGGGGGTGGTCCTCACCCACCTCCAGCAGGCCGTCAACGGCCGCCCCTCGCTGGCCCGGCACTGCTCCTCCATCGCCCGCGCCCTCGGCAGGGCCGCGGTGCACATCTACGGCGCCTCGCGCGCCCAGTCGTACGCCCGCCCGGTGTGCGACACGGCCTTCGCCTCGGGCGTCCTGGCCGCGCACAGCTGAGCCCCGGCGACAGCGGGCTCCCGGTGTGAACCGGGTAACGGCTCCTCAAGGAGCGGGTTGCCCCCGGAGCACCGCGCTGGGGCGCCACGTACAGTGCGGTCATGACCCATCCGAACGCCGCGTCGCGCCCCACTCAAGCCGTGGTCCTGGCCGGTGGCCAGGGCTCCCGGCTGCGTCCGTACACCGACGACCGGCCCAAGCCGATGGTCGAGATCCCCGGTACGGGCACTCCGATCATCGGCCACCAGCTGACCTGGCTGGCCGAGGAAGGTGTGACGGACGTCGTGGTCTCCTGCGGCCACCTCGCCGACGTCCTGGAGAAGTGGCTGGACTCGGCCGACCTTCCCGTCTCCGTCACCACCGTCGTGGAGAGCGAGCCCCTCGGCCGCGGCGGCGGTCTGCGGTACGCGGCGGCCCGGCTGCCCCACCCCGACCGGTCCTGGTACGCCACGAACGGTGACATCTGGACGCGGTTCTCCCTGCGGGACATGGCCGACTTCCACGCCGAGCGGGACGCCGTGGCCACACTGGCGCTCGCCCGGCCGCGGATCCCGTGGGGAGCCGTGAAGACCGACGGGTTCGGGCACATCACCGACTTCATCGAGGCACCGCCGTCGACGTTCGAGATCAACGCGGGTGTCTACGTGTTCTCGCCGGAGTTCGCCTCCCTGCTGCCCGAGCGGGGGGACCACGAGCGGACCACGTTCCCCCGGCTGGCCCGGGAGAAGAAGCTGGCCGGGTTCCCCATTCCGCAGGGCGCGTACTGGCGGGCCATCGACACGGCGAAGGACCTGACGGAGGCTGCCAAGGAACTGGCGGCGCTCGGTCGCTGACAGGTCCCCGGGCCCCTGGGCGGGGCCACCGGCCCCGGGTCCCCGAGATCGAAGAGGGCCCCGTACCGTTCCCGGTACGGGGCCCTGCGCTGTTCCGTGTGCTGTTCCGTCAGCCCAGCAGGCCGCCCACCAGGCCCGGCTGTCCCGTGGACGTGCTGCCGCCGCCCGTGGACGTGCCGCCGCCCGTCGTCGAGCCACCGGTGCTCGTGCCGCCGCCGCCCGTGCTCGTCGGGCCCGCCGTCGTGCTGGGCGCGCCGCCCGTCGTCGGGGACGTCCGGCGGGGCGGGACCTGGCCCGTGGTGCCCTGGGTCTGGGTCGGGGTCGTGGTGGTGCCTCCGGAGGTGGCCCGGGTCGTGCCCGGGGTCGTCGCCGCCCCCGAGGGGCTCGCGCCGGCCGTGGCACCGCCGGTCGGGGAGCTGGACGCCGCCGGGGTCCTCTTGTGCCGCGTGCCGGGCTCCTGCGGCAGCGGGGAGCCGGGGAGCTGATTGCGGGGCGCCTCGCCGGGGCCGGGGACGACCACGCGGCTGGAGTCGCGCACCGCACCGCCCAGCAGGGAGCCGACGAACAGGGTCAGACCGACCGTGACGGCCGTGATCAGCGCGCCGCGGCGCAGGACGTAGCGGCGCAGCTCCCAGATGTCGGCGCGGGGGCCGAGGCGGCGCCAGGCGCCGCCCGCGAGTCGGCCGTCCACGGAGTAGACGGGGGCGCCGGCGATGATCAGCGGGGACCAGGCGGCGAGGTAGATGATGTCCGGGGCGTCGTAGACCGGGACGGTCTTCCAGCTGACGGTGACGATCAGGGCGGCGGAGAGCATCGCGCCGACGACCGCGGCGACGCGCTGCCAGCAGCCCAGGATCGTCAGGACGCCGACGACGACCTGGAGGAAGGCGATGACCAGGCCGGAGCCGACCGGGTGGTGCAGGGCGAACTGGCGCAGCGGCTCGGCGACGTCCCAGGGGTGCAGCGTGTTGAGCCAGGTGACCATGGAGCCGCGCTTGCCGCCGTCGAAGTAGACGGGGTCGCACAGCTTGCCCATGCCGGCGTAGATGGAGATGAAGCCGAGGAAGATGCGCAGCGGGAGGAGGACGACGCCGAGGTTGAGCCGGCGGCCGGGGTAGTAGGCGTGCCGGGCCGGGTCGTCGCCCTGGCGCCTGGCGCGGCGCGGGGCGTCGGCGTCCGCGGCGAGGTCGGTGCCGGGGTCGGTGTCGGCCGGGTAGGTGTCGTACGGCTCGCGGTCGTCGGGGTAGGCGGGGTAGACGGGGTCGTCGTAGGCGCCGGTGGCCGTGCGCATGTGCGGCAGGAGGCGGGTGCCGTCGGCGCCGGGGGCGGTGCGCTGGTGGCCGACGACGGGGGTCTCGACGGTCAGGTCGCGTCCGTCGTAGGTGTCGGCGTAGCCCGTCTGGACGCGCGGGATGACCTGGGTGGCGCCGGCCTCGGGCTCGTCGGCGTGGCGGACGCTGCTGCCCCGCACGGCCTGGAGGAGCCGGTGGGCGCCGGTGTCGTCGGGGGCGGACTTGCCGCTCCACACGACGGGGCGGCGGCGGCCGGTGGCGCCGGCCCGGCCCGCCGTGCCCACGACGGGCATCCGGGCGGTGTCCTGGGCGCCGCTCAGATGCCGGGCGATCCGCGGGGATTGGGTGCGCCTGGCCGCCGCGCCCAGCTGCACGCGGAAGCTGGCGTGATTGACGATGACCTGCGCCGGATCGCTCGGCACCTTCACCATGCTCAGCGCGGGAGCGTCGTCGAATCCCGACGAACGGTCCCCCGTGGGTGTGCGGGGTGTTCTGGTGTCCACACTCATCTAACCGAGTGACGTGGCGTTAGGACACTGCTTTGACCGCCCGGATGTGTCCGGACCCCGTCAAAGCGGCCCCGAGCGCCATATAGCCGCCCGAATTACCCCGCAAGGGTGAACTTCCGGACGGGCGTTCAAGCCCGCCCGGACGGTTGTTCAGCTCCGCCTGCGGGCGGCCTCGTACAGCACGATCCCGGCGGCCACACCCGCGTTGAGCGACTCGGCGCCGCCCGGCATCGGGATGCGGACGCGGAAGTCGCAGGTCTCGCCGACCAGGCGGGACAGGCCCTTGCCCTCGCTGCCGACCACGATGGCGACCGGGCCCCCCAGGGCCTCCAGGTCGCCGAGTTCGACCTCGCCGTCCGCCGCCAGGCCGACCACCGTGAGGCCGGCCTTCTTGTAGGCCTCCAGGGTCCGGGTGAGGTTGGTGGCACGGGCGACCGGCGTACGGGCGGCCGTACCGGCGGAGGTCTTCCAGGCGCCGGCGGTCATGCCGGCCGAGCGGCGCTCGGGCACGACCACGCCGTGGCCGCCGAAGGCGGAGACGGAACGGACGACGGCGCCGAGGTTGCGCGGGTCGGTGACCCCGTCCAGGGCCACGACCAGCGGGTCCTCGCCCTCGTCGGCGGCGGCGTCGAGCAGGTCCTCCGGGTGCGCGTACTCGTACGGCGGGACCTGGAGGACCAGGCCCTGGTGGTTGAGGCCGTTCGTCATGCGGTCCAGCTCGGGACGCGGGGCCTCCATGAGGTTGATGCCACCGCGCTCGGCGGCGAGCTGGAGGGCCTCGCGGACGCGCTCGTCGTTGTCGATGAACTGCTGGACGTAGAGGGTGGAGGCCGGGACGCCCTCGCGGAGCGCCTCGACGACCGGGTTGCGCCCCACCACCAGCTCGGAGGTGGACCTGCCGCCACCCCGGCGCTGCTGCGTGCGGCCCTGCGCGCGGCGGGTCTTGGCCGCGGCGGCACGCTGCTTGGCGTGCCCCTTGCGCATCTCGGCGGGCGGGGTCGGACCCTTGCCCTCCAGGCCCCGGCGCCGCTGGCCGCCACTGCCGACCTGCGCGCCCTTCTTGCCGGACATGCGACGGTTGTTCGCGGCCATGACCTACCTGTCTTCGTGAGCTTTCGTACGTACGTCTTATGCAGTGTGCCGCCCGGAGGGCCGGGCGGCACAATCGATCAAGCGGGGCGCTAGCGCGGGCCGAGGCTCCAGCGCGGGCCCTGCGGGCTGTCCTCGATGGCCAGCCCGGCCTGGCCGAGCTGGTCGCGGATGGCGTCGGCGGTGGCCCAGTCCTTGCGGGCGCGGGCGGACTCGCGCTGGTCGAGGACGAGGCGTACCAGGCTGTCGACCACGCCGTTCAGGTCCTCGCCCCGGTCGCCGCCCTCGCCCGCCCAGTGCGGGTCGAGCGGGTCGAGGCCGAGGACGCCGAGCATGGCCCGCACCTCGGCGAGCCGGGCGACGGCGGCCTCCTTGTCGTCGGCGGCGAGCGCGCTGTTGCCCTGCCGGACGGTGGTGTGCACGACGGCGAGGGCCTGCGGGACGCCCAGGTCGTCGTCCATCGCCTCGGCGAAGGCGGGCGGGACCTCGGCGGCCGGCTCGACCGTCTTGCCGGCCAGCTCGGTGACCCGCTGCACGAAGCCCTCGATCCGCCCGAACGCGGACTCGGCCTCGCGCAGGGACTCCTCGCTGTACTCGATCATCGAGCGGTAGTGCGGGGTGCCCAGGTAGTAGCGCAGCACGACGGGCCGCCACCGCTTGACCATCTCACCGACCAGGACGCTGTTGCCGAGCGACTTGGACATCTTGTCGCCGGCCATGGTCACCCAGGCGTTGTGCACCCAGTACCGGGCGAAGTCGTCGCCGTAGGCCTTGGCCTGGGCGATCTCGTTCTCGTGGTGCGGGAAGATCAGGTCGAGGCCGCCGCCGTGGATGTCGAAGGCGCTGCCCAGGTACTTGTGGGCCATGGCCGAGCACTCCAGGTGCCAGCCGGGGCGGCCCGGTCCCCAGGGGGTCGGCCAGGTCGGCTCGCCCGGCTTCGCCGCCTTCCACATGGCGAAGTCACGCGGGTCCCGCTTGCCGGTCTCGCCCTCGCCGGACGGCTGGAGCAGGTTGTCCAGCTCCTGCCGGGACAGCTCCAGGTAGTGCGGGAAGGACCGTACGTCGAAGTAGACGTTGCCGTCGGCCTCATAGGCGTGCCCGCGCTCGATGAGGCCCCGCATCATCTCGACCATCTCGGTGATGTGGCCGGTGGCGCGGGGCTCGTAGGTCGGCGGGAGGCAGCCGAGGGCTGCGTAGCCCTCGTTGAACGCGCGCTCGTTCTCGTACCCGATCGACCACCAGGGCCGGTTCTGCTCGCGGCTCTTGGTGATGATCTTGTCGTCGATGTCGGTGACGTTGCGGATGAACGTCACCTCGTAGCCGCGGTACGCGAACCAGCGGCGCATGATGTCGAAGTTGAGGCCCGAGCGGATGTGGCCGATGTGCGGTGCCGCCTGCACGGTGGCGCCACAGAGGTAGATCGAGACGCAGCCCGGCTGGAGCGGGGTGAAGTCACGGATCTGCCGGGCGCTGGTGTCGTACAGGCGAATAGTCACCACTCCAGAGTAGTGGGCCCCGGGCAGTGCCATGCGCCTTCCCACCAGGAAGCCGCCTCACCGTGCCGCCTCACCGCGGGGCCGGGCCCCGCCACCTTCCCCGGGCAGGCCCAGCCCTCACCTCACAACCGCCCGACCACCTTCCGCGGGCGGATCCGCACCACCACCCGCTCGGCGTCCTGGCTCGACGCCGGGTTGAAGTCGGCGTAGTCCTTGCCGGTGTACTTGCGGCTGAGGTCGTCGATGAGTTCCTGGCCGCCCTCGGTCGTGGTCTCGGCGGTGCCGCGGATCTCGGCGTACTCGTAGGGCTCGTCGGGGTTGAGGACGACGACCGTCACCCGGGGCTCGCGCTCCAGGTTGTGGTACTTGCGGCGGTCGACCGTCGTGGAGATCAGGAGGTCGTCGCCGTCACGCTTCACCCAGACCGGGGACATCTGCGGGCTGCCGTCGGGCTGGACGGTGCCGAAGACGACGAACACCTTGCCGTCGAGCACGGACTTCAGGCGGTCGGACAGTACGGCGGACATGGGCACCCCTCCGGAGTACACGATCACTGGTGGTCGTGTGGGTACCCTGCCACGCCGTCAGCTCACACGCACCACGAGTGCCGTGGCCACCGCCATCAGCCCCTCCTCGCGGCCCGGGAAGCCCAGCCCGTCCGTCGTGGCGCCGGAGACCGACACGGGCGCGCCGGCCGCCTCGGAGAGGATCTTCTGCGCCTCGTCGCGCCGCTTGCCGATCTTCGGGCGGGGCCCGATCACCTGGACGGCGACGTTGCCGACGGTGAAGCCCGCCGCGCGCACGATCCGGGCGGCCTCGGTGAGCAGGGTGACCCCGGACGCGCCGGACCACTCGGGGCGGCCGGTGCCGAAGTGCTGTCCCAGGTCACCGAGCCCGGCGGCGGAGAAGAGGGCGTTGCAGGCCGCGTGGGCGACGACGTCGGCGTCGGAGTGGCCGGCCAGGCCGGGCCCCTCGCCCTCCCACTTCAGGCCCGCGCACCACAGCTCGCGGCCCTCCTCGAAGGCGTGGATGTCGGTGCCGATGCCGACCTGGGGAAGCACGAAGCCGGCCTCAGAAGCCATCGGTCAGCCTCCTGCGGGCCAGGACCGCCTCGGCGAGGATCAGGTCGAGGGGGCGGGTGACCTTGAACGCCTCCTCGTGGCCGGGGACGGCCACGACGGGCAGCCCCAGCTGCTCCACCATGCTCGCGTCGTCGGTGACGTTCTCGGTGACGCTCTCGTGGGCGCGGACCAGGGTCGCCCGGTCGAAGCCCTGCGGGGTCTGGACGGCCCGCAGCCGCGCCCGGTCGGGGGTGGCGACGACCGGTTCCGGGTCGTCGGCCACGGCCGCGGGCTCGACCTCCTTGACCGTGTCGGCCAGCGGCAGCGCGGGCACCACGGCGGGGGCGCCGTCGCGTACGGCCTCGATGACCGCGTCCACCGTGTCGACCGGGACCAGCGGCCGGGCCGCGTCGTGGACGAGGACGATCCGGTAGTGCGACGGCAGGGCGTCCAGGCCGATGCGGACCGACTCCTGGCGCGACTGGCCGCCGGGGACGACCTGGAAGTCCGTCCTCTCCGGCAGCGCGTGCGCGTCGAGCAGGGACTTGACCTCGGCGGCGCCGTCCGGCGGGGCCACGACGATCACCAGCGAGACATGGCGGGACGCGGCGAGGGCGCGGACCGCGTGGACGAGCATGGGTGTGCCGTTCAGCGCGCGGAGCGCCTTGGGGGCGCCCGGACCGAGCCGTACGCCCCGGCCGGCGGCCGGAATCACGGCGGCGACGGGGGTCTGCGCGGGCGTGGGGCGCGATTCGTCAGACATCGGTTCCTGTCAGGTTTGTGTGCTCGACCTAGGTGGGTATGGCCTGGAGGAGTGCGGGCGCGACGCCTTGACCGGACCCTTTCCGTGACCCTGGTCGAGCCGTCCGCCCGGGCGGCACATCGAGTACCGGCACTTCGGGTACCGGGGGATCGAGTATCGACCGGGAATCGATTATCGGGGGATCGCGTGTAGGGGGGCTGGTCCACAGGCTTGCCGAGGAGCACCCGCTGTGGGGAAGCAACATGCCGCAGCGCCCGGCGACAGGATCAGTGTCATCGGGCACCGCGGCATTTCAGTGTGCTGAGCGTGCCGGAAGCGAAGGTTCGCCGCCGTTGCGCGTCAGGAGGCGAGCACCTCGTCGAGCAGGGCCTCGGCCTTGTCCTCGTTCGTGTTCTCCGCGAGAGCCAGCTCGCTCACCAGGATCTGGCGGGCCTTGGCGAGCATGCGCTTCTCACCGGCGGACAGTCCGCGCTCGCGCTCGCGACGCCACAGGTCACGCACGACTTCCGCGACCTTGATGACATCGCCGGAGGCGAGCTTCTCCAGGTTTGCCTTGTAGCGACGGGACCAGTTCGTGGGCTCCTCGGCGTACGGCGCGCGCAGCACCTCGAAGACCCGGTCCAGCCCGTCCTGACCGACCACATCACGCACGCCGACGAACTCCGCATTGTCCGCTGGCACACGTACCGTCAGGTCACCCTGGGCGACCTTCAGCACCAAGTAGGTCTTGTCCACGCCTTTGATCTGGCGAGTTTCGATGGCCTCGATCAGCGCGGCCCCGTGATGGGGATAGACCACGGTGTCGCCAACCTTGAACGTCATGTGACAGGTACCCCTTCCGTGGCTATCCAGGGTAACACGGATACGGCGTCTTCTGAATGGCGTTTTCGCAGGTCAGGGCATATCTCAGGGCTTGACAACAGCAACCGGAACGTGCTGCGGGGAGCCTCCGGAACCGGGTATTCGCAGGTGGGAGGGGCTCTCCGAGCGAGGTGAAACACGTACGTCACACGCCCCGGGGGGTCGTTCCAAGTGGCGGAACATCCTGATTTGTCCGGCCTCAAGCGTGCGACTTCCGCTACTCCGTTCGGTGGCCATGGTCGGATGCGAGACGAATCCGGAATTGATCAACGGCTGCCGGAGGGGTGCTCCGTGATCAATATCGGGGGAGCTCGCACATTCCTTCACGGACATTTTGCGAGCGTCGTTGTGAGGGGCCGAGAGGGGGTCGCCGTCGCGTTATGTGAATGACAGACCAGTGGCTCCGCAATGTCACCGCGGAGCCGCGTGGGCCGCGCGGAGTACCCCCAGCAGGAGGGAAGCCCGGGGCCAGGGGGAGGGTCGGGTGCGACGCCGCCGGAACGGCTCGGTAGCCTGAAGTCGCTGACAGACACTTAGGGCGGCTTTACAAGGGGAGCCGCCCGCGCGTTCAAGGAGTTGCCGCCGCCGTGAGCAGCAGCCTTCGACGCGGCGCCCTCGCCGCCTCCGCCATCGTCTTCTCGATCGCCTCGCTCGCCGCCTGCGGCGCCGGAAACAACGCCCAGACCCTGGAGGTCAAGCCGGACAACGCGGCGACCAGCGTGGGTGACATCAAGGTCCAGAACGCTCTGGTCATCACGCAGCCCGATCTCCAGTCGACGGGCCCCGCGGTGATCTCCGCGACCCTGTTCAACTCCGGGAGCACCGACCAGACCCTCCAGTCGATCACCCTGGACGGCAGCGGGACGTCCGCCGAGCTGAAGCCCGCCAAGGGCCAGAGCCTGACCGTTCCCGCGCACGGCTCGCTGATCCTCGGCGGCAAGGACAACGCGTCCGCGACGCTGCCCAGTGGCCGTGAGGCCGTCCAGGACGGCAACGCCCAGAAGATCACCTTCACCTTCAGCAAGACCGGCAAGGTGAGCCTGCGCGCCTTCGTCGTCCCGGCCACCAGCTACTTCGACAAGTGGGGCCCGAGCCAGGTCCCGTCCGCCCCGGCCGGCGCCGGCGGCGCCACGGCCACCCCGTCCGGCAGCGCGAGCGCGTCCGGCAGCGGCAAGCCGGCAAGCGGCCACGGGTCGAGCCCGTCGGCCACCGCGTCCGGTGCGGCCGTCACCCCGCACGACTCGGCGTCGGCCTCGGCCGCCGGCCACTGACCAGCCGTATGCCGAAGGGCGGCACCCGTGCGGGTGCCGCCCTTCGGCATACGTACGAGCGCTCACCCATCTACGAGCGCTTACGGATTGCGGATTACGGATTACCGTTTACGGTTTACGGCTCGAATTTGTAGCCCAGACCCCGCACCGTCACCAGGTACCGCGGCGCGCCCGGGTCCGGTTCGATCTTGGCGCGCAGACGCTTGACGTGGACGTCGAGGGTCTTGGTGTCGCCCACGTAGTCGGCGCCCCAGACGCGGTCGATGAGCTGCATGCGGGTGAGCACGCGGCCCGCGTTGCGCAGCAGCATCTCCAGGAGGTCGAACTCCTTGAGCGGGAGGTCGACCTTGGAGCCGCCGACCGTGACCACGTGCCGGTCGACGTCCATGCGGACCGGCCCCGCCTCCAGCGCGGCCGGGGTGACCTCCTCCGGCTCGCCGCGCCGGCGCAGCACCGCGCGGATGCGGGCGACCAGCTCGCGGGAGGAGAACGGCTTGGTGACGTAGTCGTCGGCTCCTATTTCGAGCCCGACGACCTTGTCGATCTCGCTGTCCTTGGCGGTCACCATGATCACGGGGACGTTGGAACGGCCGCGCAGCTGGCGGCAGACCTCGGTGCCGGGCAGGCCCGGCAGCATCAGGTCCAGGAGGACCAGGTCGGCGCCGTTGCGCTCGAACTCGTCCAGGCCGTCAGGGCCGGTCGCCGCGACGGCGACCTCGAAGCCCTCCTTGCGGAGCATGTACGACAGGGCGTCGGAGAAGGACTCCTCGTCCTCGACGACGAGCACACGGGTCACGGAAGGACCTCCGGGGCGGGAAGCGATGCGTACGGGGGTGGATCGGTGGGGCCGGCCTCGTCGTCGAGGTCGGGGTGCTGCTGTGCGCGGTCGCGGGCCGCGCCCGCCTCCGGCAGCCTGAGGGTGAAGGTGGAGCCCTGGCCTTCGGCGCTCCAGACCGTGACCTCCCCGCCGTGCGAGGCGACCACGTGCTTGACGATGGCGAGACCCAGACCGGTACCGCCGGTGGCCCGGGAGCGGGCCGGGTCGACCCGGTAGAAGCGCTCGAAGATGCGCTCCTTGTCCTTGTCCGAGATGCCGATGCCCTGGTCGGTCACCGCCAGCTCGATCATGTCGCCGCCGGGCGCGTTGACCCTGCGTGCGGCTATACCGACGCGGGTGCGGGCCGGGGAGTAGTTGACCGCGTTCTCGACCAGGTTGCCCAGGGCGGCGGCCAGCTGGCCCCGGTTGCCCCACACGTGCAGGTCCGAGGTGCCACCCGCCCGTCGCCCGCCATCCTGATCGGGCCCTTCGGGCGCCCACACGTTCGAGGCCATCGTGATCTGCTTCGTGCCCGCCTGGTGGCGGCAGCGGTCCATGGCCTCGGCGACCAGCTCGTCCACGCGGACGGGCTCGGCGTCCTCCAGCGGGTCGTCGTTCTGCACCCGGGAGAGGTCGATCAGCTCCTGCACCAGGTTGGTCAGGCGGGTCGCCTCGATCTGCATCCGGCCGGCGAAGCGCTGCACGGCCTCGGGGTCGTCGGAGGCGTCCATCACGGCCTCGGAGAGCAGGGACAGCGCGCCGACGGGCGTCTTCAGCTCATGGCTGACGTTCGCCACGAAGTCACGGCGCACCGCCTCGATCCGGCGGGCCTCCGTCAGGTCCTCGACCAGCAGCAGGACCAGGCGGGAGCCGAGCGGGGCCACGCGCGCGGAGACGGCGAGGGCCTCGCCGCGTCCGGTGCCGCGCCGGGGCAGGTCCAGCTCGACCTGTCTTATCTCGCCGTCCCGTCTGGTGTCCCGGGCCATCTGGAGCATGGGCTCGACGGAGAGCTTGCCGCCGCGGACCAGCCCGAGGGCGTAGGCGGCGGAGCTGGCCTTGACCACGGCGTCGGCCTCGTCGAGGACGACGGCGGAGGAGCGGAGCACGGACAGTACGGTGTCCACGCCGGGCGGGAGTACGGGATCAGTGTGCAAGGAAGTCCTGGTCGGTCGCTTCTGGTCGCGTTCGCTCCAGCGGAACGCCAGCATGGCGATGACACCGGTGAGCACCCCGGCGATCGCTGCCGCTGCGGCGACCGCCGCGTTCACGTCCATGCCTCCAGGTTAGGCACGGGGTACGACATGACCACAGCCGTCACCGTGCGACCTCGAACACTCGTCGCCCAGAGTTCACCTTGCAGCCAGTATTGGTTCATTTGGGGTGGCGGAAACGGACGGGTGCGGGGCGGAACGTGGGAGCGTGGGGACCAAGCACACCGATGAGAGGGAACCCTGATGCGGGACGCGTACCACGAGGAACTGGACTCGATCGGCGACGGACTGGTGGAGATGGCCCGGCTGGTCGGATCGGCGATCGGGCGCGCCACGACCGCCATCCTCGACTCCGACCTCAAGCTGGCCGAGAGCGTGATCGAGGCCGACAAGAAGGTCGACGAGCTCCAGCACGACCTGGAGGCCCGGGCGATAGCCCTGCTGGCCCGGCAGCAGCCGGTGGCGACGGACCTGCGGATCGTCGTCACGTCGCTGCGGATGTCCGCCGACCTGGAGCGCTCCGGCGACCTCGCCCAGCACGTGGCGAAGCTCGCGCGGCTGCGCTTCCCGAACCGGGCCGTTCCGCACGACCTGCACGCCACCATCCTGGAGATGGGCCAGCTCGCGCAGCGCCTGATGGCGAAGGCGGCCGAAGTGCTCGTGACCAAGGACGTCGACCTCGCCCTTCAGCTGGAGCAGGACGACGACGACATGGACCTGCTGCACCGCACGCTCTTCCAGCACCTGATCGACGACCGTTGGAAGCACGGCATCGAGACGGCCGTGGACGTCACCCTGCTGGGCCGCTACTACGAGCGGTACGCCGACCACGCCGTGGCCGTCGCCAAGCGCGTGGTCTACCTGGTCACCGGTGAGCACGCCGACGAGTTGCAGCCGGACATCCAGCCGGTGACGGGCGCCGAGGGGGCGTAACCCCTCCGGCCGGGCGGCCCGGGTCCGCGAACGCCTCCGTGCGCCGTTGATGCGCCCGGCGCGGCGGGCATGAAATGGGCGAGGGCACCCTGCCCCAGGTCTAGGAGGGACCCATGGCCGAATCCCCCAGCACCACGCCCGACCCGACGCAGGAGCGCGAGACCGGGCAGCCCGCCGAGATCAGGACCCTTCCGCTGTTCGGCGCGTGCGGCTGCGGCTCCGGCTGCGGCTGCGGCTGCCAGTCGGGCAACCCCTGCCAGTGCGGCTGAACGGCACGTCCGGGCCGGTGTGAGCACGGCTCACACCGGCCCCCGCCGTACCGGATGCCCCTCCCTCTCCCCGGGCGCAGCATGGAAGGTGCGGGTGGGAAGGACGACCGGCAGCAGGAGGTGTCGGACCATGGCCAAGTTCATCGACGTGCACCGTGGCATGGAGGGCATCACGGCCGACCAGTTGATGGAGGCGCACCGGGCCGACCTCGCCATCGAGGCGGACGAGTCCGTGCACTTCCAGCACGCCTGGGCGGACCCGGAGTCCGGCGTCGTCTACTGCCTCTCCGAAGCGCCCTCGGCGGAAGCCGTCCAGCGCGTCCACGAGCGCGCCGGCCACCGGGCGGACGAGGTGCATCCGGTACCGCTGGAGGCGTGAGTGCCGCTGGGGCGTGAGGGCCGCTGGAGGCGTGGGTGCCCCTGGAGGCGGGCGGGGCCCGGCCCCGTCCTCGTCGGCGCACGGGCCGCCCCGCCGCTTCCGCGTCAGCGGACGTCACGCCCGTCCTCTCCGAGAGGACCCTGGGGGTCA
Organism: Streptomyces olivaceoviridis; assembly: GCF_014650115.1. Lineage (GTDB taxonomy): Bacteria > Actinomycetota > Actinomycetes > Streptomycetales > Streptomycetaceae > Streptomyces > Streptomyces olivaceoviridis. The sequence goes on from NZ_BMUI01000003.1 coordinate 481,026, forward strand.
CCGCCGTACGGACGGGCCGGGTCACCGCCGTCCGCCTCCGGCCGGAAGCTCAGTCGCCGGGTCAGGACCTCCCGGGCCTCCTGGCTGACCGTGCGGCCGTCGGCGTACGCGCGGGCCCGCAGCCGGTCCAGGGCCTGCTCGGGGTCCACGTCCAGCTGCACCATCACCATGCCGACCGCCTGGTAGACCTCGGTGTGGCCGGCCTCGGATGACGCCACCCAGGACGCCACCTCGCCCTCGGTGTCCTCGTCGGTGCCACCGCCGGGGGTGCCGTGCCGGGCCGCCTGGAGGTTCATCAGCGCCAGGGTGACCGCGTCCCGCACCCACAGCGCGACCCGCAGATCGGGTTCGGCCAGCCCGCCCGCCTGCTCGCTGTACAGGTCGAGGGTGCCGATGGCGGCGCCGCTGACGCCGAGCGGCAGCGAGAAGACCGCGCGGACGCCGAGACCCACCGCCTCGTGCGCGAAGATCGGCCAGCGGCGGAGGTCGGGGCCCTGGGTGAGGTCGCACGCGAGGACGGGGACGCCCCGGTCGAGGGCGGTCTGGCAGGGGCCGTCGCCCACCGTGTACTGCAACTCCGCCAGCCGGGCCGCGACCCGGTCGCTGGCGCACCACGTCATGCGCACGCCCTTGCCGCCGGAGATCGACACCGAGGATCCGGTGACCGGCAGCAACCGCGCGCACGCCGCGCACAGCGCGCCGGGCACCGCCCGGGGCTCGTCGGCACCCCGCGCGGCGGCGGCCAGCGCCTCACCGACCCGCAGCCGCACCTCGGCGTCGGGCGGCCCGCCGCCACCCCCGGACGACCCGGACTTCTCGGGCGGCATGGTCATCACTCCCGCCACGGAACGGTCTGCGCCGGCATGATCCACCGGCATCCGCCTGCCGAGTTCCCAGGAAGGGGGAAGTAAAGGGGGAAGCAACCGCGCGTTTCCGGCGGCATGAGCCCCGCACGTCGGTCGCCCCCGCCTCCCGGGCCCGGTGCCGGTCCTGCGAGAGTGGGTCCGTGCTGCTCGATGCCGAGAAGACCCTGTTCGTCCGCGGGGCCACGCCCGTACTGCTGCTGGCCGGGGCGCCCGTCCACGACGCGCTGCCGGGGCCGGCCGCGCCCGACGGGGCGGTGCCGGTGTGTGCGGGGTGGAGCATCGCGCCCCGGCTCACCCTGTGTGTCGTGGACGGACCCGGCGGCCACGGCCTCGTCGTGCCCGCCCTCGCCGCCCCGGTGATCGACGCGCAGGGAGCCCCCGGCGACATGGGCGACTGGTGCGCGGACGCCGAGGCGGCGGGCGGAGCGGTCGTACTGTCCCTGGACCGGCTGCCCGAGACCCTCGACTGGTCCGCCCTGCTCTCCTCGGGCACGACCCGCGGCGGCTTCCTGCCGGCCCTGTGAGGGAGGCACGGGCAGTGGCCGGCTAGGCCGTACGACGCCAAGCGCCGGGCCGAGCGGGTCACGGTGGGCGCCCCGGTCCCGGCGGCCGGCTAAGCCGTACGCACCTCGGTCCAGGCGTCCGCCCGCGCCTTGGCCGGGGCCGGCCGCTCCGGGGGCAGGCGGCGCATCAGGACGCCGTAGCCGAGCCCGGCCGCCGTCCCCACCACCGCGCACATCCCCCACAGCCACCCGGCGCCGAGGTGGTCGATGACCACGCCCGACATCAGGGGCGCGATCAGGGCGGCGACGGACCAGGAGAGGGTGTACATGCCCTGGTAGCGCCCGCGGCCGTGGACCGGGGAGAGGCGGACGACGAGTCCCGTCTGGGTCGGGGCGTTGACGATCTCGGCCAGGGTCCACACGCACACGGTGACCATGAAGACGCCGACCGAGCCGGCGAACGCGGTGAGCCCGAAGCCGTATCCCGCGAGGAGCGAGGAGGCGACCAGGAGGGTGCGCGGGTCGCGGTGCTCGATGAACCGGGTGACGGGGATCTGGAGGGCGACGATCAGGATGCCGTTGACGGCGATGGCGAGGCCGTAGTCGGCCGGGGAGAAGCCGGCCCGCCCCATGGCCACCGGCAGGCCGACCGAGCCCTGCTGGAAGACCAGGGCGACGAGGAAGGACAGCCCGACGACGGCCATGTACCGCCCGTCCCGCAGCACCGTGCCCAGGCTGACGCTGTCCTCCGCCTGCCTGGCCGTGGCCGCCGGCCGCGACTCCGGCACCTTGGCGAAGACGACGACCGCGCAGGCCAGGGTCATCCCGGCCTCGATCAGGAACCCGGCGAGGTAGCTGAACTCGGCGATGAACCCGGCGGCCATGGAGGAGACGGCGAAGCCCAGGTTGATCGCCCAGTAGTTGAGGGAGAAGGCCCGCACCCGGTCCTCGGGGCGGACGAGGTCGGCCATCATCGCCTGCACGGCCGGCCGGGAGGCGTTGGCGGCCATGCCGACGAGGAAGGCGACGGCGGCGATGGCCACCGGGTCGGTCATGAAGCCGAGCAGGGCGGCCGAGGCGGCGGTGGCGGTCTGCGCGATGAGCAGCGTGGGCCGCCGGCCGAGCCGGTCGGCCATCACCCCGCCGCCCAGCGAGGAGACGACCCCGCCGAGCCCGTGCAGGGAGGCGACGAGACCGGCGTACGAGGCGGAGTAGCCCCGGTCGAGCGTGAGGTAGAGGGCCATGAACGTGGCCACGAAGGCACCCAGCCGGTTGACGAGGGTGCTGGTCCACAGCCACCAGAACTCCCTGGGGAGCCCGGAGACGGATTCGCGGACGGCACGTCTCATACGGGCTGGTGACATCGAGGTTCCCCCACGTCTGTAAGCGGCTCAAGCGGCGAGCACACGTTACGAGCGGGGACCTCGGAAACGCCAGTCGATTAGCAGGTCGCGTCAATCGAAGCACGGCCGGGCGGCGCCTCGGCGACCGGCGGGCCGCTCCCTCCCCCAGGCCCGACACGGCCCCCATCCCCTTGGGTAGGCTCAAGACCATGGCCGACGCACCGTACAAGCTGATCCTCCTCCGCCACGGCGAGAGCGAGTGGAACGCGAAGAACCTGTTCACCGGCTGGGTGGACGTGAACCTGAACGAGAAGGGCGAGAAGGAGGCAGTCCGCGGTGGCGAGCTCCTGAAGGACGCCGATCTCCTCCCCGACGTGGTCCACACGTCCCTCCAGAAGCGCGCGATCCGCACGGCCCAGCTGGCGCTGGAGGCCGCGGACCGCCACTGGATCCCGGTCCACCGCTCCTGGCGTCTGAACGAGCGCCACTACGGCGCCCTCCAGGGCAAGGACAAGGCGGCGACGCTGGCCGAGTTCGGCGAGGAGCAGTTCATGCTCTGGCGCCGCTCGTACGACACCCCGCCCCCGCCGCTGTCGGACGACTCGGAGTTCTCCCAGGCCCACGACGCGCGCTACGCGACGATCCCGCCGGAGCTGCGCCCGCGCACGGAGTGCCTGAAGGACGTCGTCTTCCGGATGCTCCCGTACTGGTACGACGCGATCGTCCCCGACCTGCTGACCGGCCGCACGGTCCTGGTCGCCGCCCACGGCAACAGCCTGCGGGCCCTGGTCAAGCACCTGGACGGCATCTCCGACGCGGACATCGCGGGCCTGAACATCCCGACGGGCATCCCCCTCTACTACGAGCTGGACGCCGACTTCAAGCCGGTCACCCCGGGCGGCACGTACCTGGACCCGGAGGCGGCGGCGGCCGCGATCGAGGCGGTCAAGAACCAGGGCAAGAAGAAGTAAGCCGAGCCGAAGAAGCCCCCTACCTGCGGTTTCTCCGCTGGGAGGGGGCATCTTCGCACTCTGGGGCGCCCGGTCACCTTGCGCACTGCTCGGATCACATCCATCTCGCGGGGCCCGCAGTCGGTGAGCACCACCTCGTGGGACGGGTCGTCGCAGAGCAGCGTGTAGTACTCGGTGGACTCTTCGTCGGAGTTGCTTCAGGACGAAAAAGTCCCGAGCTAAAAGCCGTCGCGCTCGATGAGTGAGCCGTCAGGGCCGAGAGAGGAGAAGCGCGGTGGGCCCATGTCTTCCATGGCCCTTTGCAACGCCGCTTCCCGCTCCGCGGGATCAGGGCCGTGCGGGTCCTGGACCCGGAAGCCGTGCAGTCGGATGCTGGCCGTGTCGATGTCGTCCGGCTCGGGACGGCCCTCCAGTACGAAGCCGCAGAGCGCGCGCAGCGCGTCTTCGCCCAGTTCCAAGGGGTGGAACGGCAGCGGGTACGGCTCTTCGTCCTCGTCCGGCCAAGGAATGACGTCGGCCGGGCGGTCTCCGGCCCAGTAGGGCAGCTCGAAGGAGAGCGGTTCGCCGATGTTCTCGATGATGCCGCTGTCCGGGGACAGGCTCAGAGAGCGGGCGAGTCGGCCGTCCTCCCACACGGCGAACGCGAGCCAGTCCTCTGGTCGCCGATGATCTCAAGACCGGGCCAGCTCGCCGCGTGCACCGTCCCTTCCGGGGGGTATACGCCGTCCCGGAGAGTCGAGCCCTCGCCCTCCTCTATCTCCCAGCCCGGGTAGAGCAGCCGCATCATGCTGGCCGTGCGTGCGGGCTCCGCTGGGCCCGCTTCTCGCAGCAGCCCCGGTACGTCGCCGTCGGCGTATACCAGAAAGCCCGTCTTGGCTCCCAAAGCCCCTCCCCAGGGTGCGGCCCTCGTTGGCGGGTGCACAGTAGCCGCCCCCACTGACAACGCGAGATGACGAAGCCCGAGGGCCCCCGGCTGGGCCGCCCCCGGGGGTATTTTCGCGGTCCGGGGCTTCCTGGAACCTTAGGGAACCCCGCGCGGGAGCGCCCCGCGGCGCGTGGCTGCGGGGCGCCCGCCTTGTGGGGGTCAGTCGATCTTCTCGCCGTCGTGCGTGCCGCCCTTGCAGAGGTTGTCCGTCAGATCGGCCGTTCCGCCGCCCTGCTTGCACTCGGAAGGGGTGACATAGGACGGGGCACCCTGTGCGGTGGCGGCGATGGCGGTGGCTGCGCCGGTGAGGCCGAGTCCGGTGAGGGCTGCCGTGGCGGTGACGGCGGCGAGGATTCGTCGAGTGCGCATGTGGTTCCCCTTTCACGGATTACCTCGACTAGGGCACTAGCCAGCTTGACCTTCACCCATGTGGGTGGCACGTCACGTTGAGCCATTCGGGTGACAGTGCTGTCGGGTGCGGCGTCGGTGACGCGACCCGTCGGACAGGCCCTGGAGCGTATGGAGACATGTTTCCTCGCCCTCAGGGGCACTCGGCCAGTGAGTGTGGAGGTCCTGAGATGAGTGCCGGAGAGAAGGCCAAAGCAAAGGCCGAACAGGTTGTGGGAAAGGCCGTACAAACGCTGGCTCACGCGGTGCACAAGGATGATCTCGCGGCAAAGGGCGCCGCCCTTGAAGCGCGGGGCAGGATGCGGGGCGCGAAAGAGGGGGCCAAGGGCGCCTTCAAGCACTGAGCCCGCTCGGCAGTGGTCAACGACGACCGATGACGACCGGCCGCCTCCGCGGGTTGCCCCGGGCTTGTTTCTGCCACTGAGCCGTCAGGCGCTTGGGCGGACTCGCTGCCGTGGTGAGGCCGGCCCCGCACCGCGTGACGGTGCCGCTCGCCTTTGGCTACTGGCCCGCGACGATCACCTCGACCGCACCGAGCACTCCGAGCTCCCCCACGCGGCCTGGTCGACCCCGTCCACCGAGCTGTGGCCGGCGCCGGCCTCCGCGTCGCCAGAACCTTGCTATGCCCAAGGCTCGGCCCGGTCAGCCGATGCACGCCCTGGACGACGTGGTGGTCGTCAGCCAGCCGCCTTGGCGATGATGCGTTCCATCTCCTCTCGGCCGAAGGCTCGCAGAGTCGTGGATCGGACGTTGCCCACACCACCGAGTTGCAGGAGTGCCGCGGTGGCAGTTTCTTCGTCAGGCGCCTCGATGACGGCCACGAGGTCGTACGGACCGACGGTCCAGTAGATGTTCAGGAGCTTTGCCCCGAGCTTCTGTACCGCTGAACCGAACGTCTCGGCGCGCTTCGCGGTGTCCTTGTAGTTTCGGACCCCTTGATCGGTCCAGCTCAGCAAGGTGACGTACGTCGGCATGCTCTTCCACCTTCACGAGAAGACTCATCCTGAGGTCAAGCCTGGGTAGCTGGGCTGGAACCCGCATGAGATACGCACCCGAACGGGCGATACGAGCAACCGGTCCGGAAGAACGAATGCCGATGAGGCGGCTGTCGAAGCCGGCGCCAGGCCGAGGCTCCCTCTCGGGCCGGGATCCGGTCAGGCGGTGCGGCGCGGATCGGCCTCGGGGCGCCGGGCGGTGACCGTTCAAGGACACGACAGGCAACGCACCCGGCACGGTTCCGTCGCGCCGGGTGCGTGTCCGCGCACTCGGACCGGGTCCGGTCAGGACAGTTGCGGTACGCAGCCGAACCAGTTCACCGCGTGGTCGTCCTTCGTGTATCCCATGCACCTCATCGTCTTGTCGTGCAGGGTGCTGGTCCCGGCGATGTCCTCGTCCAGGTAGTCCGTCTTGTGGCGCGGCTGGACGAGGGTGTCGATGTCGATGACGTACCAGCGGTGTCTCTGTTCCGGGATGTCGCAGCCGTGGGCGGTGACGTTGCGGCTCGGCCCTTCACTCCATATCGGGCGTTCGGCGCGCTCACAGTGCGCCTTCTCGGATGCGGCGGCGGTGCCGGCGCCGGTGCCGAGCAGCGCCGCGGCGCCCATGGCCACCGCCGCGGCGGCGCCCAGCAGGCGGTGCGGTGTGCGGTTCATCAAGTGGTCTCCCTGGCAGTCGCCATGACGGACGGTGGGTGACCCGTCGTCTCCCTGTGATCGTCACACCGGCTCCGGCGCCCGTCCTGGCGGGGAGCACACCCGTCCCACGTCCCGGTGACGGACGTGGTGCCAATGCAGCATCGGGAGTGACGCAGGTCACTCGGCGGCACGTCACATCCCGGGCTCCCCCTCCGTCAGAGAGGTGCAAGCAGCCGCAACCCACTCAGGAGCACACCATGGACGCTCGGCTCGACCTCTTCGCCGGCCCCGTCGCCGGCAAGGTGTTCAAGCACTTCAACGCGGCCGGCAAGGCGATCACGGAGTCCACGCTGCCCGCCGCCACGCAGGAGTTGGTGAAGCTCCGTGCCAGCCAGATCAACGGGTGTGGGTTCTGCACCGACATGCACACCAAGGACGCCCTGGAGGCCGGGGAGACCCAGACCCGGCTGAACCTGGTCGCGGCCTGGCGTGAGGCCACCGTGTTCAGCGACGCGGAGCGGGCCGCGCTGGAGCTGGTGGAGCAGGGCACCCGGATCGCCGACGCGGCAGGCGGGGTCCCGGACGAGGTCTGGGCCGACGCCGCCGAGCACTACGACGAGGAGCAGCTCGCCGCCCTGGTGGCCCTCATCGCCGTGATCAACGCCTACAACCGTGTCAACGTCATCGTCCAGCAGCCCGCCGGCGACTACGTTCCCGGCATGTTCGCGTAAAGCAGCGGAGAACGGCCTCACGGGTGCATGCGGGCGCCCTTCAGGACCTTGTCCACCCCGTTCTTCGAGCCGTACACCGCCAGGCCCACCAGGTCCAGCTCGGCGGTCGGGACGGCTCGGACGGCCGCGCGGTTGTCACGGTCGTTGCCCGTGGTGAACAGGTCCGCCGTGAACACCGCGCACGGCAGGACACGGGTCAGTGCCCTGCCGTGCGCCGCCTTCAGGGTCTCCTTGGTGCCCTCGAAGACCAGCACCGGCTGGCGGAACATCGGCAGGTACGACACGCCGTCCGCGTCCTCGTACGGGTCGCCGACCACCTCGGGGACCGTCGGGCCCAGGCCGCTGACCAGGAACGCGGTCACGTTCAGGCGCTGCCAGGGTTCCAGGTCCTCGCGCAGCAGCACGGCGATCTTCGTGTCGAAACGGAGGGGTTCAGTGTTCATGGACTGAGACTCGCGGCCGGGTCCCGGCCGCGTCTTGTACGTTTTTTGCATGGCCGCCGGGCAGGAACTCGTCAGCGCGTGGCGCCCCCGGGTGCCGGGCGTCACCGAGGTCTTCCACGCCCGCTTCACCGAGTACGCGTATCCGATGCACGTCCACGACGCCTGGACGCTGCTCATCGTGGACGACGGGGCCGTACGGTACGACCTCGACCGGCATGAGCACGGCACCCCGCTCGACACCGTGTCGCTGCTGCCGCCGCACGTGCCGCACAACGGGTCGCCGGCCACGCCGGGCGGTTTCCGCAAGCGGGTCGTCTACCTGGACAGCAGCCGGCTCGGGGAGGAGTTCATCGGGCCTGCCGTGGACTCCCCCGATCTCAGGGACCCCGTGCTCCGGCTGCGCGTCGGGCAGTTGCACTCGGCCCTCGCGCGGCCCGGTGACGAGCTGGAGGCGGAGAGCAGGCTGACGCTCGTCGCGGAGCACCTGCGGCACCGGCTGCGGCGGCGCGCGGCCGAGGGGCGGCACGAGAGTCCCGCACTCGCCCGCCGGTTGCGGGAGTTGCTGGACGCGCGGGTCGTCGACGGGGTCTCGCTGGAGGAGGCCGGCCGGTTGCTGCACGCCCATCCGGCGCATCTCGTCCGGGCGTTCAGCGGCGCGTACGGCATCGCCCCGCACCAGTACCTGATGTCACGGCGGGTCGGGCGGGCGCGGCGGCTGCTGCTGGACGGGGTGCCGCCGGGCGAGGTGGCCCCGGTCGCCGGGTTCTACGACCAGGCCCATCTCACCCGGCACTTCAAGAAGCTGGTCGGGGTGACCCCGGGGCGTTACCGGAGCAGGGCGCGCTGAGCCTCGTACAGGTTGCGCGGGCGTACGGCGTCCGGGGTGCCGTACAGCTCCAGGCGGGAGTGCAGGTCGCCGGTGAAGTCGGGGACGTCGGTCTGGTCGAACTCGCGGACCTCGCCGATGCCGACGGTCGCCGAGTACGGGGCGAGGCCGTCGATCTTCACCAGGCCGGCCCGGCCGTTGGTGACCCGGATGTTCCAGTGGGTGAAGCGGGCGCCGAAGAGCGGGCCCGCGCCGGCGTCCCCGCCGTGGCGACCGTTGTTGTTCACGGTGATGTCGGTGCGGACGTTGGCGAAGGGCAGTCCGCGGTGACTGTCGAAGGTGCCCATCCGCATGTCACCGCGCGACCAGACGTTGGAGGAGGAGAGCCCTTCGACGTTGATGCCGTGCAGTTGGGTGTTCGCGGGTGCGGGGACCGTGCGTTCCTCGATGGTGAAGTCCTCGACGAGGTTGTCGTGGGAGCCCTCGCGGCAGAAGTACGGGTGGTGCGAGCCCCGGCCGGCGACCCGGGTGCGGCGCAGGGTGCAGGCGGACGCGGCGACCAGACCGAAGCCGTTGTCGACGTGGCGGACCGTGACGTCGTCCACCCAGCAGTCGTAGGCGCACTGGAGGACGACGCCGTTGTAGCCCTTGTCGAGGAGGTGGGGGGACTGCGGGGTCTGCACCGCTTCGAGGGTCAGCCCTTCGACGCCCGATCCGGTCAGTTCCGTCACGTGCGTGGTCAGGCGCGGGTCCCACTCCGGGCGGATGTCGAGGGGCAGGGGGCGTTCCAGGGTGACGCGCCGGCCGTGGACGCGGTGGACGCGGACGGGCCATTCGTAGGGGACGTACGACGTCAGTTTCGTCTTGTCGTCCCAGACGTACGCCGCCGGGCCGGGGCCGTCGCCCGCCATGTGCTGGAGCAGGGTGTGGGCGGCGTCGTCGGCGAGGCGGAGGAGGACGAGCCGGCCGGGGCGGAGGGCGGAGGCGTCGGCGACCGTGACCGTCCACGAGCCGCGCTTCGCCGGGGCGACGGTGGTGAGGGTGGTCCACTCGTCCCGCCGGTTGCCGGTCCAGCCCTCGAAGGGCCAGGCCCGGTCCCTGATGGCGGCGGTCAGGGTGTCCCAACGGACTCTCGGTGCCAGCCAGATGAGGCCGCCCGCCCAGGACCAGGAGGACTTGTCGCCGCCGTAGCGGGAGCCGTAGACGCCGATGAGTTCGGTGAGGTTCTTCGTCGCGTACAGGGTCGTACGGCCGCTGCCGGCGCCGCGCAGGACGACGTTCGAGTCGCCGAGGCGGATGACGTCGTCGATGCGGTAGGTGCCGGGCGGGATGGTGACCGTGCCACCGCCGGCCCTTCCGGCGGCGGCGATGGCACGGTTGATCGCGGGGGCGCAGTCCGTGGTGCCGTCGGCTACGGCGCCGTACGCGGTGACGTCGGCGACGACCCGGGGGCGGGGGAAGCGGCCCGCTCCGGCCCGGTAGCCCGCCCGGCCGATGTACGGGATCTGCGGGTGGGTGAGCGGGCTGCGGGTGAACTCCCGCCACAGCGCGGGGGGTTCGGCCGCCCGCGCGGTGCCGGTCGCGACGCCCAGGGCCACCGCGGTGGCACCGGCGAGCAGGGTCCGTCTGGTGAGGTGCGCGTTGCTCATGTCCACCCGCCCCTTCATCTTCCCGGTATGCAGGTCAATTCATGTGTGTGAATGACGTTCAGGAATGCGTTGGCGGTGAGCATGCCACTGTGCCCGGCGGTCGGGAAAGGGGTCGTACGGAGGAAAGGCGGGTGTCAGTCCGTGGGGCGGTCGATCAGGTGCGTGAACGCTTCCAGGTTGCGCGTGGACTCACCGCGCGCCACCCGCCAGGCGTACTCCTTGCGGATCGAAGAGGCGAAGCCCAGCTCCAGCAGGGTGTTGAAGGCGCCGTCGGCCGCTTCCAGGACCTGGCCGAGGAGCCGGTCGACCCCGTCCGGGGTGACGGCGGCGAGGGGCAGCCGGGCGGTGACGTAGACGTCGCCGAGGTGGTCCACGGCGTAACTCACGCCGTACAGCTTGAGGTTGCGCTCCAGCAGCCAGCGGTGGACGCCCGCCTCGTTCTCGTCGGGGTGGCGGATGACGAAGGCGTTGAGGGAAAGGGAGTGGCGGCCGACGAGGAAGGACACCGTGGTGGACAGCTTGCGCGTCCCGGGGAGCTTGACCACGTAGTTCCCGGGCTCGGGGCTCTCCCACTCCAGTTCCGCGTCCTCCAGGACGCTCTCCAGGACCTGTCCGGCCTTCTCGACATCACCCATGGTGGGAGCGTACGCGACGGCGGTGGGACTGGGTCGCGGCCGTGTAGACGTCGGCGGTGGTGGCGGCGGCGGCGTCCCAGCCGAAGGACTGGGCGTGCCGGGCGGCGGCCCGGCCCATGCGCGCCGAGAGCGCGGGTTCGTCGGCGAACCGGCGCAGCACGCGCGCGTAGTCGGCCGGATCGTGGCCCTGGACGAGGAAGCCGGTCTCACCGTCCCGCACGGCCACCGGCAGACCACCGACCGAGGCCGCGAGCACCGGCGTCCCGGACGCCTGCGCCTCGATGGCGACCAGGCCGAAGGACTCGCTGTACGACGGCATGACCAGGACGGAGGCGGCCCGGAACCAGTCCGCGAGCTGCTCCTGGCCGACCGGCGGGCGGAACCGCACGACGTCCGCGATGCCCAGCCGGGCCGCGAGCTTCTGGAGCCCCTCCGGCTTGGCGAGCCCGCTGCCGCTGGGGCCGCCGACGACCGGGACGAGGATGCGGGAGCGCAGCTCCGGGCGCTCGTCCAGCAGGACGGCCACGGCGCGCAGCAGGATGTCCGGCGCCTTGAGGGGCTGTATGCGGCCCGCGAAGAGGGGGATCAGGGCGTCCCGCGGGAGACCGAGACGGGCGCGGGCGGCGGCGCGGGCTTCCTCCACGGTGGCGGGCGAGCCGTCCGTCAGGGTGCCGTCCGTCAGGGAGCCGCCCGTCAGGGAGCCGTCCGTCGCGGAGTCACCCGTCGCGAAGTCGCCCTTCCGGAACGGGCGGAAGCGGTCCAGGTTCACGCCGGGGTGGACGACGGCGACCTTCACGGGGTCGGCGGCGTAGTGCTGCACCAGCTCGCCGGCCTCCTCCGCCGTGTTGGCGATCAGCCGGTCGGCGGCGGCCACGATCTGGGTCTCGCCGATGACCCGGGCGGCGGGCTCGGGGGTGTCGCCGTCGGCCAGGTTGGCGTTCTTGACCTTGGCCATGGTGTGCATGGCGTGCACCAGGGGCACCCCCCAGCGCTGGGCGGCGAGCCAGCCGACGTGGCCGGAGAGCCAGTAGTGGGAGTGGACGAGGTCGTAGTGGCCGGGGCGGTGGCCGGCCCATGCCTGCATTACGCCGTGCGTGAAGGCACACAGCTGGGCCGGGAGGTCCTCCTTGGCCAGACCCTCGTAGGGGCCCGCGTCGACGTGCCGGACGAGGACGCCGGGGGCCAGTTCGACGGTGGGGGGCAGACCGCCGGTCGTGGCCCGGGTGAAGATCTCGACCTCGATGTTGATCGCGGCCAGCCGCTGGGCCAGCTCCACGATGTAGACGTTCATGCCGCCCGCGTCGCCGGTGCCGGGCTGGTGGAGCGGGGAGGTGTGCACGGAGAGCATGGCGACCCGGCGGGGCCTGCGGTACAGCCGGAGCCGCGTGCCGGCCGACGGGGAGCGTCGCCCGAGCCTGCTGACGTACTGGCTCACCTGGCGTTCCTCCTTGTTCCGGGCATGCCTGACGAGGGCCCACCTCGCCCTCCAAGCTGGTCCAACAGCGAGCGGGTGCCCGGCCATTTCCCCCTCAGGCGGCTTTGCCGAATCATTACCCACGATCGATCAAAGGTTCGAATGCCGTCGGCGTCGGCAAGCCCCCCGGCCCCGCCCGCTTACCCTCGTACCCATGACAGCCCGCACAGCCACCCGGCCCGTAGGAGCGGTGACGCGCGGGACCACCAACCCCAACCGGCTGCGCCGCATGGACCGCTGGATCGCGGCCACGCACGGCGCCGAGCTGCGCCGCGCGAGCGACCCGGTGGCGATCGACCTGGGGTACGGCGCCGCTCCCTGGACCGCCGTGGAGCTGCTGGCCCGGCTCCGCGCGGCAGCGCCCCGCGCGCGTGTCGTCGGTGTCGAGATCGAACCGGCGCGGGTGGCGGCGGCCCGGCCGTACGAGCGGGAGGGGCTGGCCTTCCGGCACGGCGGCTTCGAGATCCCGGTCCCCGGGCGCCCGGTGCTGATCCGGGCCGCCAACGTGCTGCGCCAGTACGACGAGGACGAGGTCGCGGCGGTCTGGGAGCGGCTGCGCGCGCGGCTCGCCCCGGCGGCCGGCGGCTCGCGCGGCGGGCTGCTGGTCGAGGGGACCTGCGACGAGATCGGGCGGCGGCACGTGTGGGTGGCGCTCGGCCCGGAGGGTCCACGCACGGTCACCTTCGCCACCCGGCTGGGCTCCCTGGACCGCCCCTCCGACCTCGCCGAGCGCCTGCCGAAGGCGCTGATCCACCGCAACGTCCCGGGCGAGCCGGTGCACGCCTTCCTGCGTGACTTCGACCGCGCCTGGGCCGCCGCCGCGCCCTACGCCTCCTACGGCGCCCGGCAGCGCTGGCTGCGCGCGGTGCGGGACCTGGCCGCCGACTGGCCCGTCACCGACTCCCCGGCCCGCTGGCGGCAGGGTGAAGTGACGGTGGCCTGGGCGGCGTTGGCGCCCCGGGCCTGACTCCGGCATCCCGGGCCGGACAGTGTCGTCCCGGATCCGGCTCCGCCTCGATGTCACCCGTTCGGGGGAACGCAGACGGAACGATCCCCGCGCGTCGTTCGTCACACCGACGAGGAGATCGCCGTATCCGGTGACAAGCGGGGGGAATTCCGGTTTCCGAGGCCCTCTGTCGCTTTGCGCGCGGCCGTGGCACGATCCCTCAGACGCCCGTAAGTTACTGACGGTAAATCAGTTTGGGGGAAGAGGTATGGGACCGGGCAAGCGTGGCCTGCTCACGGCCGCCCTGACCGTGATCTGCGCGGTGACCGTCCTGTCGGCGCCCGGCACGGCGTTCGCGATACCCGAGCCCTCCCGCACCCCGTCGGGGACCCCCACCCCCAGACCGGCCGCGACTCCCGCGCCCGGCAAGGACCTTGAAGAGGTCCGCGCGAAGCTCGACAAGCTCTACCACGACGCCGCCGTGGCCACCGACGTGTACAACGCGGCCGAGGAGAAGGCGGAGAAGCAGTCCGCCGAGATCGTGGCGCTGGCGAAGAAGATCGTCGAGGGCCGGCGGAAACTGGAGGAGCTGAAGGACCAGGCGGGCGCCGCCGCCCGTGACCAGTACCGCACCGGTGGCCTGTCCGACACCGCCCGGTTCCTGCTCAGCGACGACCCGGGCCGGTTCCTGGACGGCGCCGGCCGGGTGCTCCAGGGCCAGCAGGCGGCGAAGAAGCTGATGACGGAAAAGGCCCGTACCCAACAGGAGTTGCAGAGTTACGCCGACGACGCCTCCGCCCGCTGGAAGGAGCTGGAGGCGAACCGCAAGGCGAAGGACGCCGCCAAGAAGAAGATCGAGAAGCGGATCGACGCGGCCGAGAAGCTCCAGTCCCGGCTGGAGAAGAAGGAGAAGGAGCGGCTCGCCGAGCTGGAGCGGCAGGCCGCTGCCAGGGCGCAGACCGCCTGGCTGGACACCGGCGCCCTCGAGGACGTCCACGGAAAGGCCTCCGCACGGGGCGAGAAGGCCGTGAAGTACGCCACCCGGCAGCTCGGCAAGCCGTATGTGTGGGGCGCCGAGGGCCCGGACTCCTTCGACTGCTCGGGCCTGACCTCCCAGGCATGGGCGGCGGCCGGCCACCCCGTCCCGCGCACCTCGCAGGAGCAGTGGAAGCAGCTCAAGCACGTCGATGTGAAGGACATGCGGCCCGGTGACCTCGTCATCTACTTCGACGACGCCAGCCATGTCGGGATGTACATCGGCGAAGGCGCGATCATCCACGCGCCGCGCCCCGGGCGGACGGTGACGATCGCGGGCGCCGGCTCGATGCCGATCCTGGGGGTCGTACGACCGGACGCGTGACCGGTCGCGCGCGGTGCGGTGCGGTCCATGTCCCCGGTGACGTACGTCATGTGACCCACCGCACGCCCGGTCCCGCCCAAACTCCCCCAGGACGTGAGCTTCGTCATCCCGCCGGGGCCGTCGGCGTGTCCAACTGCGCCACGGATGGCGGCATATGACAGTGGCGGGCACCGGAGCGACGCGGCTCACACCATTCCGTCGAGGCGGTCCCAGCCGCTATGGTCCCGGTCGGTGGGTCGAGACCCCTCGACGCCGCCGTGCCCTCGGGGGGAGGGAAGGAACCCAGGACAATGCCCGTACCCATACCGCGGCAGAGAGCGATCCCGGCCGTGGAGAGTGGTCAGGCGCAGGCCGCCCGCGCAGTCGGCGGCCCCCTCAAGGAAGAGGCCCACCGCGACGCCACGACCGTGAACGGCACCGGCGCCACTCTCACCCTGCTGCTGATCGAGGACGATCCGGCCGGCTCGCCGATCGTGCCCGACCTGCTGGACCCGGCCGGCAAGCCGATCCGCGTCCGCACCGCCCGCAACCTCACCGAGGCCGAGCGGCTGCTCACCGACGACGTCCACTGCATCCTGCTGGACCTGGCGCTCCCGGCGCCGGGCGGCAGCGACACCGACGACGAGCTGGCCGTGCTCAGGCACGTCCTCCAGCTCGCGCCCCGGCACGCCGTGCTCGCGCTGACCGCCTCCGGCGACGCCGAGCGCGGCGCCGAGGCCGTGCGCGTGGGCGCCCAGGACTACCTCTTCCGGGACGAGCTGGACGGCCGGCTGCTCAGCCGCGCCATCCGCTACGCGGTGGAGCGGAAGCGGTCCGACACGGCCGAGCGGCGGCTCGCCGAGGGAAAGCTGCGCGCGCAGGAGAACCGCCGGCTGGAGCGTGGCCTGCTGCCGACCCCGCTGCTGGAGGGCTCCTGCCTGCGGTTCGCCGCGCGCTACCGCCCCGGCCGGTCCCGGGCGCTGCTCGGCGGCGACTTCTACGACGCCGTCCGCACCCCCGACGGCACCGTGCACGCCATGATCGGCGACGTCTGCGGGCACGGCCCGGACGAGGCCGCGCTCGGCGTGGAGCTGCGCATCGCCTGGCGGGCGCTGACCCTGGCCGGGCTGTGCGGGGACGAGCTGCTGAACACGTTGCAGCAGGTGCTGGAGCACGAGCGCGCCGACGAGGAGATCTTCGCGACGCTGTGCACGGTGGACATCGCGCCCGACGGCCGCCGGGCGGGCCTGTGCCTGGCCGGCCACCCGGCCCCGCTGGTCGCCCGCCCCGGCCGGCCGGCGCGGCTGCTCCCCTACGAGAACAACGGCCCCGCCCTGGGGCTGCTGCCCGGCGCCCGCTGGCCGCGGATGCAGGTCGAGCTGGGGGCCGAGTGGAGCCTGATGCTCTACACCGACGGGCTGATCGAGGGCCGGGTCGGTGAGGGCGGGGAGCGGCTCGGTCAGGACGGCATGCTGGAGATGATCCGCCGGCAGCTCTCCGAGGGGCTGCGGGGGGAGGAACTGCTGCGGGCCGCGGTGAGCGAGGTGCGGGACCTCAACGGCGGTGAGCTGACCGACGACGTCGCGGTGGTGCTGCTGGACCGGACGCGGTAGGCGGAAGCCGCGCCACGCACGCACCCGGCAATCGGCAGGCGGCCCCGCGGCGGGATGCCGTCAGCGACCTCCGTTGTACGGGCCGTACGGGCCGTCGCTGCTGCTTCCGCCCCGGCGGCGGCCCCACCCGCGTCCGCCGCCCACCTGCTGGAGGGCGGGGCGGACGTCGACGAGGTAGACGATGCTCGCCACCGCGCCGGCGATGGGGAGGATGGACAGCAGCGAGAACAGGTAGCTGACCACGAGGGCGATGCCGAGGATGATCAGCCAGAAGACCTTGTTCTGCTTGTCGGCGGCGCGGAAGGCGTCCTCGCGCCGGAACGCGGCGTCGGCCAGCCCGAACGCGGCCAGGGCCATCAGAATGATCTTCAGGATGCCCATGAACCCCGCGAAGCCCAACATCAGCATGCTGCCCACCGCCCGTTGATTCCCGATTCCCGGCTACGCCGCCACCGTACCCATAGAACGGGCCGGACACCCCAAAGGTGCCCGGCCCGGAGCCGTCTCGTCGGCCATGGTCACTTGGCCGGCGGGGTCGTCTTCTTCGCCGTGGTGGGGGTGGTGGCGGTCTTGCGGGGGGCCGGGGCCTTCTTCGCCGCGGGCTTCTTGTCCGCGGCGAGGTCGGCCTTCGCCTCGGCCGGCTTCGGCTGGTCGTCCCTGACCGCGACCGGCTCGGGCTTGCCCTCGACCACGATCGCGAGGTCCTCGATCTCCTCGGCGGCCTCGCCGCGCCAGGTCTTCACGGCCTGCTCGCCGTGCTCGGCGACCCGCTCGTAGGTCTCGCGGGCCTTGACGGCGTACTCGGCGGCGACGCCGACGCTGCGCAGGGCGAGGTCCTGCGCGGTCTCGCCGAGCTTCTTGAGGTCGACGTCGATGGTCCCGATGAACTCGTTGACCTTGGTCTGAAGGGTCACCTGCGCCTCCTTGGCGCGGGCGGTGGCCTTCTCCTGCACGGCCTTGGGGTCGGTGTTGCGCACGGCCTCGATGCGCGCCGGGGCCTCGGCGCGCAGCTGCTCGACCAGGGCCGGCACCTTCTTGGCCTGCTGGAGCGCCAGGTCGGCGGTGCCGGCGGCGAAGTAGAGCGGGGTCGGGTCGCTGAGGGTCTTGCGCAGGTCGTCGGTGATGGCCATGGTGAGGGTCCTCCCGGATCGGATTCGCGTTCGGCTGGGTGGGTGTGGTCCGCGGCGGGCGTCCGGAGCCCTGGTCCGGCTCTATCCGGCCGTCCGCCGCGGGCCGGCGTCCGTGTCACTTCCGGCGGCATCGCCTGAGCCGGCCGTACGGCTGCCGCCGCCGGTCCCCTGGTCCACGGGTCCGTCCCCGGGCCCGTCCTCCTCGGCGCGCTCGCCGATCCCGAAGCCGTTCTCCTTGCGGAAGGACTCGTAGATCTGGAGCAGCACCTGCTTCTGCCGCTCGTTGAGCGTGGGGTCGGCGAGGATGACGGCGCGCGTCTCGACCTCGTCCCGGTCCCGTTCGGCGTCGAGGATGCCGGCGCGGACGTACAGCGTCTCGGCGGAGATGCGCAGGGCCTTGGCGACCTGCTGGAGCACCTCCGCGCTGGGCTTGCGCAGCCCGCGCTCGATCTGGCTCAGGTACGGATTGGACACCCCGGCGGCGTCGGCGAGCTGCCGCAGCGACAGCTGGGCGTTCCGCCGCTGTTCGCGCAGGTACTCACCGAGGTTGCCGACGTTCAGCGATGCCATGCCTCCACCTTGCCCCAGCTCCGCTAACAATTGCAAGCATCCGCTTGCAAGAGTGTGTCGTGTCACGGATCGAGGAAGGCGTCAGGATCGGAGAAGCGCCCGCCGCCGGGGCGCCGCTACGGTGGCCGGCATGGACGACGCCATCGCACCGCACGCCGCCGACAGTCATGACCTGATCCGTGTGCACGGGGCACGCGAGAACAACCTCAAGGACGTGAGCGTCGAGATCCCCAAGCGCCGGCTCACGGTGTTCACCGGGGTCTCCGGCTCGGGCAAGAGCTCGCTGGTGTTCGACACCATCGCCGCCGAATCGCAGCGGCTGATCAACGAGACGTACAGCGCGTTCGTCCAGGGCTTCATGCCCACGCTGGCGCGGCCCGAGGTCGACGTGCTCGACGGGCTGACCACCGCGATCATCGTCGACCAGCAGCGGATGGGCGCCGACCCGCGCTCCACGGTCGGCACCGCGACCGACGCCCACGCGATGCTGCGCATCCTGTTCAGCCGGCTCGGCACCCCGCACATCGGCTCGCCCAAGGCGTTCTCCTTCAACGTCGCCTCGATCAGCGGGGCGGGCGCGGTCACCGTGGAGCGCGGCGGGAAGACGGTGAAGGAGCGCCGCTCGTTCAGCATCACCGGCGGCATGTGCCCGCGCTGCGAGGGCCGGGGCACGGTCACGGACATCGACCTGTCCCAGCTCTACGACGAGGACAAGTCGCTCAGCGAGGGCGCGCTCACCATCCCCGGCTACAAGCCGGGCGGCTGGAACTACCGCCTGTACACCGAGTCGGGGCTCTTCGACCCGGACAAGCCGATCCGCACGTTCAGCCGGCGGCAGCTCGACGACTTCCTGTACCGCGAGCCGGTCCGGATGAAGATCGCGGGCATCAACATGACCTACGAGGGTCTCGTGCCGCGCATCCAGAAGTCGATGCTCGCCAAGGACCGGGAGGCGATGCAGCCGCACATCCGGGAGTTCGTGGACCGGGCGGTCACGTTCACCACCTGCCCCGACTGCGACGGCACCCGGCTCAGCGAGGCGGCCCGGTCCTCGAAGATCGAGGGGATCAGCATCGCCGACGCCTGCGCGATGCAGATCAGCGACCTGGCCGCGTGGGTGCGCGGGCTGGCCGAGCCGTCCGTGGCGCCGCTGCTCACCGCGCTGGGCGAGACCCTGGACTCGTTCGTGGAGATCGGCCTCGGCTACCTCTCCCTGGACCGGCCCGCGGGCACGCTCTCGGGCGGCGAGGCCCAGCGGACGAAGATGATCCGCCACCTCGGCTCCTCGCTGACCGACGTCACGTACGTCTTCGACGAGCCGACCGCCGGCCTGCACCCGCACGACATCCGGCGCATGAACGACCTGCTGCTGCGGCTGCGCGACAAGGGCAACACGGTGCTGGTGGTGGAGCACAAGCCGGAGGTGATCGCGATCGCCGACCACGTGGTGGACCTCGGCCCCGGCGCCGGTACGGCGGGCGGCACCGTCTGCTTCGAGGGCACGGTCGCCGGGCTGCGGGCGAGCGGCACGCTCACCGGGCGGCACCTGGACGACCGGGCGGCGCTGAAGAAGACGGTGCGCGAGCCGACCGGGGCCCTGGAGATCCGCGGCGCCACCACCCACAACCTGCGGAACGTGGACGTCGACATCCCGCTCGGCGTGCTCACGGTCGTCACCGGGGTCGCCGGCTCCGGCAAGAGCTCACTCGTGCACGGGTCGATCCCGGCCCGCGAGGGCGTGGTGTCGGTGGACCAGGCGCCGATCCGTGGCTCGCGGCGCAGCAACCCGGCGACGTACACCGGTCTGCTGGAGCCCATCCGCAAGGCGTTCGCCAAGGCCAACGGGGTGAAGCCGGCGCTGTTCAGCGCGAACTCCGCGGGCGCCTGCCCCTCCTGCAACGGCGCCGGGGTCGTCTACACCGACCTGGCGATGATGGCCGGGGTCGCCACCACCTGCGAGGAGTGCGAGGGCAAGCGGTTCGACGCCTCGGTGCTGGAGTACCACCTGGGCGGGCGGGACATCAGCGAGGTGCTGGCGATGCCGGTGACCGAGGCCGAGGAGTTCTTCGGCGGTGGTGAGGCCCGCACCCCGGCCGCGCACCGCATCCTGCGGAACATGGCCGACGTCGGTCTCGGCTACCTCACCCTCGGCCAGCCGCTCACCACCCTCTCCGGCGGCGAGCGGCAGCGGCTGAAGCTGGCCACGCACATGGCGGAGAAGGGCGGGGTCTACGTCCTGGACGAGCCGACCACCGGCCTGCACCTCGCCGACGTGGAGCAGTTGCTGGGCCTGCTCGACCGGCTGGTCGACGCCGGCAAGTCGGTGATCGTCATCGAGCACCACCAGGCGGTCATGGCGCACGCCGACTGGATCGTCGACCTCGGCCCCGGCGCCGGCCACGACGGCGGCCGGGTCGTCTTCGAGGGCACCCCCGCGGACCTGGTCGCGGCCCGCTCCACCGTCACCGCGGAGCACTTGGCGGAGTACGTGGGCGCGTAAGGCGCACACGTCCCTTCAGTGTGCTTGCAGCCACTCCTCCAGCACGGCGAAGTCGGCCTCCGTCAGGCCGTACCGGTGGTCGACGCGGTACGGGAGGGCCGGGGCCGGGTGATGGGCGGCGAGCCAGGCGCGGTCGGCCCCGGTGATCTCGTCGTCCACCCAGACGAAGGGCCGGCCCGCCGCCCAGCGGGCCAGCGGCCGGGTCTTCCAGTGCAGGGGGCCCGGCCGCTCGTCCGCGTCCGGCCACCGCACGACCGGCAGCGGCGGCAGGCCCAGCCACGGCGCGAGGCAGTCGTTGGCGTCGTCCCTCCACGTCGTGGCCCACACCAGCGCACAGCCCAGCGCCGTCAGCCGGGGTCCCAGCGCGGGGTCGACGCGGGGCAGCAGGGGGTGGCCGGCGGGCACCGGCGGGCCGTCGTACAGCGGGTAGGCGCGGTCCGCCGCGCCGAAGGGGATGAGCGGGCCGTCCACGTCGAGGAAGAGCAGCATCACCCTTCAGGTTCGTCCCCGGAGCACCGGTCGTCCAGGGCCTCGCCCCCGGTCAGAACGGCAGCGGCCGGCTGTGTACGACGTCCAGCCGGGAGACCGCCCGGGTGAGCACCACGTACAGCCGGTGGGCGCCGCGTTCCTCCGCCTCGGCCACGGCGGCCGGTTCCACGGCGACGACGTGGTCGTACTCCAGGCCCTTGACCACGCTCGCGGGGACGACGGTCAGCCGGGCGCCGGGCGTGTCGGGGCCGGCGGGGTCGAGGCCGGCCCGGTCGAGCGCCGTCCGCACCCGGTCGGTGTCCGCGTCGGCCGTGACCACGCCGACCGAGCCCTCCCGGGCGAGGGCGTCGCGCACGGCCGTCACGGTGGTGCCGAGCAGGTCCCCGGTGGGCCGCAGGGTCAGCTCCCCGTCCGTGCGCAGGGAGTGGGCGGCGGGCACGGCGACGTCGAGGCGGGCGAGCAGCCGGTTGGCCGGCTCCAGCACGGCCGCGGGCACCCGGAACCCGGTGGTCAGCGGCACCACGGCCGCGTCCGGCCGGCCGAGGTGGCGCAGTTGGACGGACCAGTCGCGGGCGGCCCACGGGGTGGTGCCCTGGGCGAGGTCGCCGAGGACGGTCAGGGAGCCGAACGCGGCCCGGCGGGCGATGGCCCGGCACTCCATCGGCGACAGGTCCTGCGCCTCGTCCACGACGAGGTGGCCGTAGCCCTCGGGGTGTTCGACGAGCCCGGCGACTTCGTCGAGCAGGACCAGGTCGGCGGCCGACCAGCGGGCCGACTTGTACGAGCGCGGCGGGCGGGACCACAGCAGTGCCGCCCGCTCGTCCGGGTCCAGCAGGCCGTCCGCCGCCCGGGCCAGCGCCTCGCCGTCGGTGAGGAGTCCGGCGAGGACCTCCTCGGGCCGGACCTTCGGCCACACGGCGTCGAGTTGCCCGGTCAGCGGCCGGCAGCGCTCGACGCGGCGCACCCAGGAGGCGGGCAGCACCCCGGAGCGCCGTTCGGCCCGGTCGCGCAGCCGCCGTACCACCCGGGTGCGCACCCGCTCCCGTCCGACGGCGTACGGCGGCTCCTCGGCGCGCACCTGAGCGACCAGGTCGGCGAGTTCGGCGGCGGGGACGCGCCAGCGGTAGGAACCGTCGGGCACGACGAGGTCGGCGGCGCCGTCGGTGCTCACGCGCGCGTACAGCGCCCGGCGCAGCACCTCGGCCATGCGCGGGTCGTGCTTGACCGCCGCGGTCCTCGGCGGGTCGGTGCCGGTGACCGGGTGGCGGGCGATCTCGTCCAGCAGGGTCGACTGCCTGACGCCGGTCTCGCCGAGGGAGGGCAGCACCTCGGCGATGTAGGTGAGGAAGGTGCGGTTGGGGCCGAGGATCAGCAGGCCGGCGCGCTGGAGCCGCTTGGGGTGGGTGTAGAGCAGGTACGCGGCGCGGTGCAGGCCGACGGCGGTCTTGCCGGTGCCGGGGGCGCCCTGCACGCACACGGAGTCGGTGAGGGCGGCGCGGACGAGGTCGTCCTGCTCGGGCTGGATGGTCGCGGCGATGTCCCGCATGGGGCCGACGCGGGGCCGCTCGATCTCGCGGGCCACGATGTCGCTGGTCCGGGACTCGCCCCGGCCCAGGTGCTCGTCCTCCAGGCCGGTGAGGTCGGCGGAGTCGCCGCGGCTGCCGGGCGCCCAGCCGAACCGGCGCCGGACCGCCACGCCCTGCGGTTCACGGGCGCTCGCCTGGTAGAAGGCGCGGGAGACGGGGGCCCGCCAGTCGACCACGAGCGGCGGTGCGGCCGGGTCCTCGGTGACGCGGACCCGGCCGACGTGGTAGCTCTGCCCGCCGTGTCCCGGGTCGCCGTCGGCGAAGTCGAGCCGGCCGAAGAACAGCGGGCCCGGCGGGAGTTCGCGCAGGGCCTTGGCCTGGCTGCGCAGCCGGCGGCCGAGGACTTCGGCGTCGGCCCCGGAGGCGGAGACGTCCTCTCCGGTGACGACCTGTTCGGCGGCGCCCTCGATCATCGCGGCGAGGGCCGTACGGCACATGTCGTGGTAGGCGCGCTCGGTGTGCAGGGTGTCCTTGAGGGCGGGGTCGGGTGACGTCATGGCGGCAGCGTACCGCCGAAACGTTACCGAGTTACATTTTTAACCGAGTCACACAGCCTGGCCCCGCAGCTCCGGCAGCCCCTCCGCCAGCCGCCGGAACGCCCGCTCGGCCGCCGCCATCGCGTCCGGCGCCACCTCCGCCACCGGCTCCCCCGCCGCGATCCGCCGCCAGTTCTCCAGGGCGAGGACACGCTGCACGGCGATGATCTGCGCGGCGGCCAGCCGGGCCGCCAGATCGCCCCCGAGCGCCTCGGCGAGCGCCGCCTCCGACCGCTCCTGGTGGGCGTACGCCCGCGCCACCAGCGACGGGGTGCCGTAGAGCAGCCGGTGGAAGGCGAGGACGCCGGGGTGGTCGTTCAGCCCGGTGACCGGGTCGCGCCGCTCCAGGCCGGCCAGGAAGTGCCGGCGCAGCGCGTCCACCGGGCCGGCCTCCCCGGCGACCACCCGCGCGGCCTCCGTCTCGTGGTCCGCGATCCGGTGCAGGACCAGGTCCTCCTTGGCCGGGAAGTACCGGAAGAGGGTCGGCTTGGAGATCCCGGCCGCGGCGGCGACCTCCGCCACGGACACCGCGTCGAAGCCCCGCTCCAGGAACAGCCGTACGGCGATGTCCGACACGTCCTGGTACATCCGCTGCTTCTTGCGCTCGCGCAGGCCCATCTCACCCATGGAGCGAGCCTACGCAGGGCCCGCCGGACCGGTCCGCAGGCCCAGCGCGCGGGTGAGGTAGGGATTCGACCGGGGCGGGATGGTCAGGCCCAGCGACGCGGTGGCCGCCGCCAGGGTCATCGCGTACGAGTCCAGCGCCCGGCGGACGTTGGGCGCCTCCCGGCTCGCTCCGGTGACCAGCCGGTCGAGGTCGACGTACGCCGAGCGGACGGTCTCGATCCACCGGTACACCCGCCAGTCCTGACGCCAGTTCCGGGTGCACTCCCGCGGCAGGCGGCGCTCCCAGCGGCGGAACATGCGGTCCCGGATCTCCGGCCGGGTGGGGGTGAGGTGCATGTGCCGGACCAGGTCGTAGAGCGGGTCCCCGACCAGCGCCATCTCCCAGTCGATCAGGGTCAGCGCCAGGCCGTCGTCCCGGCGCACCAGGTTCCAGGGGTTGAGGTCGCCGTGCAGCAGGGCCGGGGTGCGGCGGGTGAGCCGGTGCCGGCCGAGGATCTCGCGCAGCCGGGGCGCGCCGGGCAGCCCGAGGAAGCGGGCCAGTTGCCGCGACTCCGGGGGCAGACCGGCGACGAGCACGACGAGCTGGTCGCTGAGCCAGTCGTAGAAGTCCAGGCCGACGGCGACCGGGTCGAGCTGGGCGTGGTCGACCTCGGTGAGCGCGGCGAGCTGGTCCACGAGTCCGTCCGCCTCCTGCGGAAGCAGCCCGTGGACCGGGTGGGCGGGCCGGCGGCCGGGGTCGCGCGGACCCTCGTAGGTGTGGATCGCGAAGCGGTCCCCGGAGTACGCCCGGTTGCCGGAGTGGCTCTCCCCCAGCGCCAGGATCCTGGGCGCGGCCACCGCCGCCCGGGACTGCTCGATCGCCCGCAGCACGGCGTGCTCGCTGAGGAAGCTGCTTTCGAGCCGGCGGGCGTCCGTCACCTTGCGCCGCACGATGACGGGGAAGGCGGTGCCGGGGACCCACACCACCGTGTTGAGGTGCGCCGTGCCCTTGAACATCCGCTCGGCCGGGGCCGCGCCCTCCAGGAGCAGGGCGTCCCCGACGGCCGGGTGGGGGAAGTCGGGGTGCTCCGTGACGCGCCCGTCCGGCTTCCAGTCGATGGCCCGGGTGACCCGGCCGCCGCGGCCCGCGCCGCCGCGCCACACCGCGTCGCTCGCCGCGGCCCGCCAGCGGTGGAGGATGCCCTCGATCTCCCGCTCCCCGGGCACCTGCCCCAGCCGCAGCGGCTCGGCGGCGAGCTCCAGGGCGCGGTGCACGCGGGCCGTCGCCTCGTCCAGGCTGTTCTGGTCGAAGGAGTCCTGCAAGGACCGCGCCGCCCTCATCACATCGGGGTACACCGACTGCGCCCGCTCGAAGGCGAGGTAATGGGGCAGGTCCCTGGCCACCCCGTTGACGGCGGCGGGGCGCACCGCGTGCATCGCGCACGCCCAGGCGTCGACGACCTCCTTCTCCTGGTGGTCCGGGTAGCGCATCCGGACCAGGTGGGTGGCGAGGTCGTGCAGCGGGTCGCCGTAGCTCGCCAGTTCCCAGTCGACACAGACGAGGGGCGGGTCACCGCCGTACGACATGATCACGTTGTCGCGGTGCAGATCGGTGTGGAGCAGGCTGTACGGCCGGCGTGCCATGGCCGGGACGCGTTCGGCCAGCCGCACGAGCGCGTCCTCCGGGACGCCCAGGGCGGCGAACAGGCCGCCGAACGCGGTCCAGTTGGGCTGCCGGATCTGGAGGTCGGCCATGCGGGCGAGGGCCTGGAGGAAACCCTGGCTGTCGGTGTAGTTGCGCGGCCACAGCGACGGCAGGGGCGGCAGCGCGGCGCTGCTGCGCACCTGGGCCGTCCCGGCGAGCAGGCCGGCCAGCGCTCCTGTCAACAGACCGTCGACCGGCTTGCCGTCACCGCACACGCTGGACAGCGGTACGCCGTCCACATGGCTGTGGATGGCGAAGCCGTCGCCCTCGGCCAGGCACTCGGGCACGTTGGGCAGCAGGCGGTTGACGGCCCGCAGGATCGCCGGCTCGTTCTGCCAGGTGCGGATCACCACCGGCAGCGCGCCCGCCCGCCGTACCCGCACGGTGACGGGGACGCCCGGCTCCCGGCCGAGCAGCCGGGCCACCGGCTCGGACAGCGGGACCACGTAGTTCTGGTGGTGGAACCCGCCGCTGGCCGCCCCCTCGGCGGCGGCGTACTCCGCGAACGCCTGGAAGACGGCCTGGCTCCGGGCTCCGTCGGCGCGGCCCCCGGTCGTGTCGAGGGGGACGGGAGGTGCGCCCACTGGCCGCTCCGGGGGTCGATCGCGCGAGAACACGAGAAGGGGAAGGCTGGGGAAAGGTTAAGTCCGCGTGACAGCCGGCACGACCGGGCGCCCAGCCGAGTAGCCCAACGGTGGTCTGCCAC
Organism: Streptomyces olivaceoviridis; assembly: GCF_014650115.1. Lineage (GTDB taxonomy): Bacteria > Actinomycetota > Actinomycetes > Streptomycetales > Streptomycetaceae > Streptomyces > Streptomyces olivaceoviridis. Next base: position 507,160 of record NZ_BMUI01000003.1, read on the forward strand.
TCACCTGTGCGGGGTCGTCCGAGGCCGGCTCGTTCGCCATCCCTCGCGCAGGGATCCGAACGGTCGCTCAGCCTGCGTGCGCGGATGCTATCGCATGGGCACGGCGGCGGCGGGCGGCCCGGCTCCCGGGCCCGGCTCGGGCCACGGTCACCGGCGGCGCAGCGCCAGCAGCAGGGGCTCCAGCGATCCGACGACGCACTCGGCTCCGGCCTCCCGCAACAGCTTCCCCTTCTGTTCGTTGCGCGCGTAGCCGAGGAACGGCACGCCGGCCTCGCGCGCGGCGGTCAGGTCGGAGGGAGAGTCACCGATCATCAGGGCGGCCGAGGGGGCGGCGCCCATCGCGCTCAGGGCCCGGTTGAGGCAGTGCGGGTCGGGCTTGAGGAGGTGCAGGTCGGTGGTGCGGCCGTAGATGTGGGGGCTGAAGCAGGCGGTGAGGCCCCGGCTGTCGAGGTAGGAGCGGACCACCCGGGGGGAGTTGTTCGTGGTGATGGCCAGGCGGGAGCCGACCGCGGTCCAGGTGCGGATCAGCGGGTCGGCGTAGGCGGTGGGCAGCGCGGAGGCGGCGGCCCGCAGTTCCTCCTTGGTGAGGCGTTCCTCCAGTTCGGCGACGAGGTCGCTGCCGGGGTGCCGGCGGTCCACGGCGCGCAGTACCCCGTGCGGGTCCACCGCCTCGCGCTCGGTGTCGTCGAGCAGGCCGTGCAGCCCCCGGCCGGCCAGCCACTCCACCAGTCCGGCCGCCACCCGCTCCGCCTTGTGCCCGGCGAACAGGCGGCAGACGGGCCCGTCGAAGTCCCAGAGAACCACCCGGGCGCGGCGCAGCAGTTCTCGTAGCTGTGTCGCCGTTCCGGCCGCTGTACCAGTCGTCGTGTCAGTCGTCGTCTCTGTGGTCACTAGGAGAGTGTCAGGTCCGTGGTGATGGTTTCCCAGAGGGCGTCGAACCACTTCTGGGACTGTTCCACGAACGCGGCGTCCCGGCGCCCGGTCCGCTTCTCGAAGGAGAAGAGCAGGGATTCGGAGCCGAGGGTGTCGTACATCTCCAGCGTCCCGCTCTCGGTGGGCTCCGCGCGGCGGGTGACCATGTAGTACGCGTACAGCGCCTCCGCGCCGTTGAGCAGGTACAACTTCGCCGGCGGGGTGAACGGCAGTGCCCGGAAGGCGACGTGGACGTCGATGTCGTGGGTGCCGCGCAGGGCCTGGAGGTTGTACTGGAGCACCTGTCCCTGGGCGTTGCGCATCGCCAGCCACCGCTGGTGGACGGCGTCCTCGTCGCTGCCGGCGTCGACCGAGACCGGGAAGGCGAGGTTGATGTCCCGGGACGGCAGCAGGATGCGGACGTCGATCCGTTCCGGTCGCAGCCGGCCGTCGTGGATCAGGCGCAGTGGCTCGCCAAGGGCGGGGATCAGGCTCTGCGCGGTCAGGCAGACGGCGTCGATGCGCACGTGCGGCGCGGCGAAGGCGTCGGTCAGCCGGGGCGCGAGGGCCACCATGGTCGGCTGCGGCTCCTCGCGCGCGGGACCCGGTTCGGCGACCCGGGGCGGGCTGCCCTTGCTGACGTTGCTGAGCAGGCCGTCCCCCTGGAGCACGCGCAGGGCCTGGCGTACGGTGCCGCGCTCCACGCCGAACTCCTCGGCCAGCTCGGCCTGGGTGGGCAGCCGCTCGCCGACGCGCAGGACGCCGGCCCGGATGCGTTCGCGCAGGGTGTCGGCGATCTGCTGGGGCGTGAGCCGTCCGCTGCCCTTCACTGCCACGTTCTCCTGGGTCACGACCAAACGCTACAACCCTGAACCGTCTACGGGGAGTTGTTGAAAAGTTGTTTGCGGATAGGGACCAAGTGGGGACAACTTAATCAGAGTTGGTTGCCAACTTGGTCAAGTTGGTGCACCGAAAGGGGGAACGTCCATGCCTGTCCTCGCGCTCCTCTCCGCCCTCTTCGTCGTCGGCTTCGAGCAGCTCGTCCAGTGGCGGTTCGGTGCCGCCGGCCTCGTCGGCCTGCTCCTGCTCACCGTCGGCGTCAAGGCCAAGAGCCCGGCCGTCAGCTCGGCCGGCGCGGTCCTGCTGGCGGTCCTGCTGGCCGGCCCCGCGCTGTGACGCCGGCCATGCCGGCCCAGGGCGTCGGCGCACCGGGCCGGCCTAGGGCGTCAGCACCAGGTCCGAACTGATCGTCTCCCACAGCGCCTCGAACCACAGGCGCGACTGCTCCACGAACGCCGCGTCCCGCTGCCCGGCCCGCCGCTCGAAGGCGAACAGCATGGACCGGGTGCCGTCGGCGTCGTACAGCTCCACGTGCTCGTCCCCGATCTCCCGCTCCCGGCGCCCCAGCGTGTAGTACGCGAACAGCGCCTCGGAGTCGCCCAGCAGGTAGAGCTTCACCGGCGGGGTGAACGGCAGCGCCCGGAAGGAGACCTGCACGTCGACGCCGTGCGTGGTGCACAGCGCCAGCAGGTTCTGCCGCAGCACCAGGCCCTGGGCGTTGCGCTGGGCCAGCCAGCGCCGGTGCAGCAGACCGCCGTCGTCGGCGTCCACCGGTGTCGGAAAGGCCAGGTCGATGTCACGGCTGGGCAGCAGCAGCCGTACGTCGATCTTGGCCGGTTTCAGCCGTCCCGCGTGGATCTGTCGCAGCGGCTCGCCGATCGCCAGGGTGAGCGAGACCGAGGTCAGACAGAGGGCGTCGATGCGCACGTGCGGGGCGGCGAAGGCGGCGGCGACGCGCGGCGCGAGGCCGACCATGGTGGGCTGCGGCGGGGCGGCGGGGCCCGCCGGAGGACGCGCCGGCCCCGGGACCGCCGCCACGGTGGCCGGGCTGCCCTTGGAAACGCCGGTGAGCAGATGCTCCGACTGAAGGATGCGCAGGGCCTGCCGCACCGCGCCGCGTTCGACCCCGAACTCGTCGGCCAGCTTGGCCTGCGTGGGCATGCGCTCGCCCGGCCGCAGCACACCGGACCTGATCCGGCTGCGGAGTTCGTCGGCGATCTCGCGGTGGGACGAGCGGTGCCGCTGGGGCCTCGACCGCCCACTGGAGGAGGCGTGCTCCGGGTCCACGAACAAACACTACAACTTCCCGCCAACTTACGGCAGTTCCCCGGGAGCTGGTTATAAGCCGCATTCCAGCGGACATAAGTACAGTGAAGTTGGCAACCAACTCGCAGGACCTGGTCGAACTACCCAGTGGTTGGCCGCTCGGGTTCCCCTCCGGAGGGGAGCCGGGAGCCCGGACAGGGGACGGCCACCGGAGCGCACAGCCACAACTGAACAGCGACATCTGAATACCGACATCGCACAGCCACAACTGAACAGCACGCTACGGACGACCAGCACGCGAAGGGAACCACAGCAGACGGGGCGCCGACCTCGCACGAGGCGGCGCCCTTTCGTCACATCAGCAGATCGTCCACCTGGGCCTCGCCCACCCGGTACCGGCGGGCGATCTCCCCGCTGCAATCGTCGGCCGTACGCTGCAACCGCTGGCGGCGCCGCGAGACCTCCTGCTCGTAGCGGACCAACCGCCCCATGCCGGCACTCAGTTCCAGGTCCGTACGCGCCGTCAGATCCGACAGCTCGACCTCGGCGAGCATCTCGGCGGCCAGTTGTCCGTACTCCTCGTTGTGCGGGGTGCCGAGCGTGACGTGGCGGGCCGAGGAGCGCTGCCGGGCGGGGGCGTCCTTCAGGATCTCCGGGAGCCGGTCGACCACGGAGCCGTCCGCCAGCGCCGGCACGGACGCCCGGCCGCGCCGTCCCAGCTCCGCGCGCAGGATGTCGATCCGCCCCTGGAGCAGCCGCCGCACATAGCTGAGGTCCGCCTCGTCGCGCTGGGCGTCACGGCGCAGGGTGCGCAGCTCGGGCAGGCTCAGCCGTGCCAGGTCGGGCTCGGGAGGCTCGGCGGGCAGCGCCGGGCCCGTGCTGCCGTCGGCGCGCTGGGCGGGCGGCCGGTACGTCCCCTGCGTGCCCAGCCGCCCACTGGTACTCGGTGTGCTCATCTTGCGTGTGACCGTCCCCTCGACCCGCGTGTGGGAAGCATCGTGCCACCCCAACCAGCCGCAATGTGACCGAGTGCCCCCGAACATCCCCAGATGGGCGGCAAGAGATCCATAGTGGACCCCGTGCGGGCTAGTGCGGGACACCGGGCATGATGGTCCGCATGCGTGCGGTGGTGCAGAGGGTGGACGGCGCGAGCGTCGTCGTGGACGGCGAGACGGTGGGCGCGATCGAGGGCGAGGGGCTGTGCGTCCTCGTCGGGGTGACCCATGAGGACACCAAGGAGAAGGCGGCGCAGCTCGCCCGCAAGCTGTGGACGATCCGGATGCTGCACGACGAGAAGTCGTGCAGCGACATCGCCGCCCCGCTCCTGGTGATCAGCCAGTTCACCCTCTATGGCGACGCCCGCAAGGGCCGCCGCCCCACCTGGAACGCGGCGGCCCCCGGCGACGTCGCAGAGCCCCTGGTCGACGAGGTGGTGGCCCAGCTGCGCGCCCTGGGCGCGACGGTGGCGACGGGCCGCTTCGGCGCCCAGATGAGGGTGTCACTGACGAACGACGGACCGTTCACGGTACAGCTGGAGATCTAGCAGGCGGACCCCTTGACCCCGTCCACGAACCCCGCCCAGGCCGCCGGCCCGAAGACGAGGGTTCCCCGGGCGGGGGCCTTGCTGTCCCGGACGGGGACGAGGGGGAGGTTGTCGGCGACCTCTATGCACTCGCCGCCGTCCGAGTTGCTGTAGCTGCTCTTGCGCCACACCACGTTGGTCAGGTCGATGCCTCGCACGTCACTTCCTCCAACATCCGCAGGATGAACTTCCGCGACTCGATCGGGGGCAGGGCCGCGTCGCGCACCGCATCATAAGTGCGCTGGAAACGCTCAACCCGGCTTGGTTCCTCGATCAGTTCACCGCGTACGTCGTTTTCGGCGTACGCCACGGTACGACTGTTCAGCAGCCGAAGGAACATCATGGCGGTGCTCGCCAGCCCGTGGAATCCGCTACTGAACGGCAGCACTTGGAGCGTGACGTTCGGGCGCTCCGACATCTCCACCAGGTGCTCCAGTTGCTCCCGCCACTCGCCCCGGTTGGGCAACGGCGTCCGTAGGACCGCCTCGGAGAGGATGCTGCGGAACGTAGGCGCCTCCCCTCCCTCCAGCAGCTCTCGCCGACCGATGCGCGCCTCGACCTGCTGCTCCAGTTCCTTGCCCTTGAGCCCGCCCGCCGCGAGCGCTTCGCGGGCGTACGCGTCGGTCTGGAGAAGCCCTGGCGGCCTGCTCACGCCGTAGTGCCACAGGCTCACCGCCTCGGCCTCCAGCAGCATGTACCGCCGGTACTGCTCCTTGAACTGCGTCGGGTCGGCGACCGCCAGCTCCCACAGCGTGACCAGCAATCCCGGCGTTCCGTAGAACTGGTCCAGCGCCTGGACGGCCTCGGGGCCGCCCAGCGTCTGGCCGCTCTCCATCTTGCTGAACTGGGACGCGTCCCAGCCGACCTCCTTCGCCAAGTCCCGCAGGCTCAGGCCCCGTTCGCTCCTCAGGCGCCGTAACTCCTCACTGAACCGTGCCCTCGGCTCCTGACTCCGTCCCGTGACCACCAACCGCTGTGGCATCGCGCTCCTGTTGCATTTGTTGAATTTGGCGGGCCCGGCGTTGAATTTGGCCCGCTCAGTGGCCCGGACGCCGTTTGCGTGCGCCATGCTCGTGGACATCACTTGAACACGCAGCGTAGCTGCTATCTCGCGCTGCGCACACGCGTTCTCGGAAAGGAGCTGGCCGCGATGACACCGACGTCGGAGTCCCACGAGCCCGGACGTCTTCTCTACGACCCCGCCACCGACAAGGTCGGCGAGTACCGGGACAGAGCCGGCCCCTACGTGATGCTGCGCCCCCTCGGCGGTGGGGTGGAGTGGCAGGCCGATCCGGAGACGGTGCGTCCGGCCACGGACCGGGAGCGGATCGGGGCGGGCGTGCGGGCGGTCAATCAGCGCGCCCGGGGCATTCCGTCGCTGCCGCCGCCCCTGGACGAGGCGAGCCGGCCACCGCGTCCCGTGCCGGGCTGTGCCGCCTGTCTGGAGCTGGCGGAGCGGCGGGAGGCGGCGCGGGTGGCGTACGACCGCAGCGCCGAGACCGACGCGAACGTGCTGCTGCGCCAGCACCAGCGGACGGGTCACCGCGCATGACGGCCGAGCGGGGCGGTCTGCCGTACGAGGAGTGCGAGCGGTGGCAGCGGGAGAACCCGGCCCCGCGGGACCGGACCATGACCCCGCCGGCCTACGCGCTGCCGCCGTTCCATCCCGCGTTCCATCCCGGGGTGCGTGATGCGCCGGACGCCACCGGCCCGGCTCCCGGCCCGGGTTCCCCGCCCCGCCCCCGGCGCCGTCCCAGGCGCCGCGTGCCCGACGGTGCGGCCGTCAGCGGCTTCCTCGCCGCGCTCTGCGTCGGCGCGCTGCTCGCGGCGATCGGGCTCGTGGCGGTCCGGCGCTGCTGACGCGGCCCCGTGCACAGCCGAAGGGCCGCACCCCCCACTGGCGTCCAACCCAGGGGATGCGGCCCTCAGCCGTCACTGAGCCCGCGCACGGGCGAAAGGTCGCTCAGACCGCGATGGCGACCTCGGCCAGTCCGCCCTTCTGGGCGACGACCGTGCGGTCGGCGGTCGCACCCGGCACCAGCGCCCGCAGCGTCCACGTGCCCTCGGCCGCGTAGAAGCGGAACTGGCCGGTCGCGGAGGTGGGCACCTCCGCGGTGAACTCGCCGGTCGAGTCGAGCAGTCGGACGTATCCGACCACCGGCTCGCCGTCGCGGGTCACCTGGCCCTGGATCGTGGTCTCACCGGGCTTGATCGTCGAGGCGTCCGGGCCGCCGGCCTTCGCTCCACACATGTATCTCTCCAGAGGGGTCTCGGTCTGACCGGAAGGCCGGTCGGGTTACTTGTTGGCGCCGAGCTCGATCGGCACGCCGACGAGGGAGCCGTACTCGGTCCAGGAGCCGTCGTAGTTCTTGACGTTCTCCACGCCGAGCAGCTCGTGCAGCACGAACCAGGTCAGGGCCGAGCGCTCACCGATGCGGCAGTAGGCGATCGTGTCCTTGGCGAGGTCCACGTCCTCGGCGGCGTAGAGCTCCTTGAGCTCCTCGTCCGACTTGAAGGTGCCGTCGTCGTTGGCGTTCTTCGACCACGGGATGTTCCTCGCGGTCGGCACGTGGCCCGGACGCTGCGACTGCTCCTGCGGCAGGTGCGCCGGGGCGAGCAGCTTGCCGGAGAACTCGTCGGGCGAGCGGACGTCGACGAGGTTCTGCGCGCCGATCGCCTTCACGACGTCGTCGCGGAAGGCGCGGATCGAGGTGTCCTGCGCCTTGGCCGTGTAGTCGGTCTTCGGGCGCTCGGGGACCTCGTCGCCGGCGACCAGCTCGCGGGCGTCCAGCTCCCACTTCTTGCGGCCTCCGTCGAGGAGCTTGACGTTCTCGTGGCCGTACAGCTTGAAGTACCAGTAGGCGTACGACGCGAACCAGTTGTTGTTGCCGCCGTAGAGGACGACCGTGTGGTCGTTGGCGATGCCCTTCTCCGACAGGAGCTTCTCGAAGCCCTCCTGGTCGATGAAGTCACGGCGGACCGGGTCCTGGAGGTCCTTGGTCCAGTCGATGCGGACCGCGTTCTTGATGTGGTTCTTGTCGTAGGCGGACGTGTCCTCGTCCACCTCGACGATCGCGATGGTCGGGTCGTCCAGGTGCTCCTGGAGCCAGTCGGCGTCGACCAGGACGTCGCTGCGGCTCATGCTCTTTCTCCTCCGGGGCAGTCGCGGCGGGGCGTGCGAGTAGAGAGGGGGCGCGCTCGGTGCGGAGCGGCGCACGGATGCCCTGGCAGCAGGGCGGTTGAGACGCGGGAGCCGGGGCTTCCGCTCAGAAGGTGCGACAGAGCATGGCGGCAACGCGGCACAGGTCCACTGCCCGCCGCTTCGTGAGATCCGCCTGTCGCTTCATGGCCTCGATCGTAGGGACGTCCGGGCGGGCGTGTCACCGGTGTGTCACATGGCGAGATGGGATCGTCCGAATGGCGGGACATGCAACGCGCCCGGGAGCCGCCGGACGGCTCCCGGGCGTGCGTGCCGGTCATCGCATCTGCGCTACGGACGTGACCGTCTCGCCAGTCGGACAGGTCCCGTGATCAGGCCCGTCGGCGTCCGTTCCCGTCGGCGTCCGTGCCCCTACCCCGCCAGCCTGACGTCCGAACCCTTCACGCTGATCTGCACGCCCTTCGGTGCGGCCTCCACCTTGTCCAGCTTGATGCCGCCGGGAAGCTGGTCGATGACCTGCTGGAAGTCGGTGATCTCGCGGATGCGGTCCTCGGCGATCGCGGCGGCGCCCAGCTGCGGCAGGGAGTCCGCGTGCACCTCGACCTTGTTGTTCACCACGGCCACCGAGCTGAGCACGGACACCGTCTGCTTGATCCCGAGGGACGAGACGGTCCCCTCCACCGCGACCTTGATCTTCCCGTTGCCGCCGTCGGAGAGGCCGACGACCCGGGCCATGACGCCGGGGGCCACCTCGGTCGGCTCGGACTTGGCCGTCTTCAGCAGCTCGGCGTAGGAGATCGACGCCGTGCCGGTCGCGGTGGACGCGGTGGCCGAGCTGTAGTCGCCGGAGAACTCCACGCCCTGCATGTCGGCCTTCAGGTCGTCGATCCGGATGGTCTGGCCGGGCTTGCCGGTGGCCGCCTCGTACTCCTTGATGCCGACCTCGACGTCGTCGAGCGAGCCGCCCGCGACCTGCGTGAGGAACGGGAAGCCCTTGATGTCCACGCTCGGGGTCGAGGGCAGGTTCTCGGTCGCCTTCAGCTTGTCCGCGGCCTCGCCCTCGGCGAAGTGCACCGCGACCCGGTCCACGATCACGAAGAGTCCGCCCAGGATCACGACGATGATCAGGAGTATTCGCAGGGCGCGCATGTGGTGGTTCCCCCGGGTCGGCGACGGTGTTCGTAAGTCCGGTACGGATACGCCACGGTAACCCCGCCGGGCCCGGTCGCCGGGATTTGTGGATCAGTTGTGACAGGCCGCGCCGGACCTACAGTGGACGTATGTACGCCCGGCGTCGGCACATCTACTTCGCCATGATGGGGACCTGCATCGGCCTCTTCGTCCTGGCCTGGGGGGTCATTCGCATCTGGTCGGTGCCGGCGGCCGTCGGCATGTGCGTGGTGGCCATGGTCATCCCGCCGGTCGCCGCGATGATCGCCAACCGCCGGGGCCCGGAGGACCGCTGGTGGGACGACCCCTCCGGCGACCCGCAGTCCGACGAGTGGTGGGACGAGCTGGACGGCAAGAAACGCCCGCGCCCCTAGAGACGTCGGCGAGGTCCCGGCCGGCCGCCGGTGGCGGACTCAGTAGACGAGCGCCTGCGTCTCGTCCCCCAGCGCCTCCTGCACGAAGACCTGCGCGCCGGCGATCCGCACGCCCTCGACGACGTCCTTCTCCGTGATCTCCCGGCGGGCGGCGCACTGCGTGCACAGCGTGACGCGTCCGGCGGCGAGGACCGACTCCAGCAGATCGGGCAGCGGCGCGGCGTGCGGCAGCTCGAACTCGGCGGCCCGGCCCGGCAGCGCGAACCAGGACGACTCCCCGGTCAGCCACAGCGAGACCTCGACCCCGCTGGCCACGGCGACCGCGGCCACCGTGAACGCCTGCGAGCACCGCTCGGGAGCGTCCGCCCCGGCCGTCACCTTGATCACGAGCTTCTTCGCCATGCGGGAAGCGTAGCCCTCGGCGGCGCCGCCCCTCACAAGGAGCGCCCCGGCCCGGCCGCGTAAGCTGGGCTGCGGCTCTGTCGTCCGCCCACCCACGCTCAAGGAGCACCCGTGGAAGCATTCTTCGAAATCCTGCTGGTCCTGGTCTGCGTCGGCGTGCTCGCCTTCGCCGGTCTGACCGTGAAGAAGCTGTACCAGGGCCAGCGCTGATCCACACCCACGAAAGCCTCCGCTCATGATCGAGATCCCGTCCGACCTGCACAAGGACCTCGTCCCGCTCGCCTTCCTGCTCGGCAACTGGGCCGGCGCGGGCGTGCACGACTTCCCCGGCTCTGAGAAGTGCAACTTCGGGCAGGAGGTCAGCTTCACCCACGACGGCCGGGACTTCCTGGAGTACCGCTCCCGCACCTGGGTGCTCGACCAGGACGGCAACAAGGTCCGCCCCCTGGAGACCGAGTCCGGCTTCTGGCGGATCCGCCCCGACCGCACGGTCGAGGTCACGATGACCCGCGACGACGGGGTGATCGAGATCTGGTACGGCCAGATGGCCGACAAGAAGCCGCAGATCGACCTGGTGACGGACGCCGTCGCCCGCACCGCTGACGCGCGGCCGTACAGCGGCGGCAAGCGGCTCTACGGCTACGTCAAGAGCGACCTGATGTGGGTCGGCGAGAAGCAGACCCCCGAGGTCCCGCTGCGCCCCTACATGTCGGCCCAGCTCAAGAAGGTCGTCACCCCCGAGGACGTCGAACGCTGGGCGAAGGCCCTCCCCGACGACCTCCCGGACGACGGCATCGCCTTCTTCAAGTAGACCGCCTTCGTCCAGTGGGCCCGCGCCCGGTGGCTCTAGACTCGTCGGTGTGGTGAGCACCGACTGGAAGAGCGACCTCAGGCAGCGCGGCTACCGGCTGACGCCGCAGCGGCAGCTTGTCCTGGAAGCCGTGGACACCCTTGAACACGCGACCCCCGACGACATCCTCGCGGAAGTGAGGAAGACGGCGTCGGGGGTCAACATTTCCACCGTCTACCGCACGCTGGAGCTGCTGGAGGAACTGGGCCTGGTCAGCCACGCCCACCTCGGGCACGGTGCCCCGACCTACCACCTCGCCGACCGCCACCACCATCTGCACCTGGTGTGCCGGGACTGCGACAACGTCATCGAGGCGGACGTGGACGTGGCCGCGGAGTTCACGGACAAGCTGCGCCGGCAGTTCGGTTTCGACACCGACATGAAGCACTTCGCGATCTTCGGCCGGTGCCAGGACTGTTCCCTGAAGGGTTCAAGTACCACGTCGTAGGCTTGGCGGTATGAAGAGCCCCCTGCTGTCCCTGCCCGGCGCCGTCCCCGCCGAGGGTGTGGACGAAGGTGTCGCCGCCCACTACGGCGACCTGTTCCGCGAACAGCGCGCCCTCGCCGACGGCACCGGTTTCGTCGATCTCTCGCACCGCGGTGTCGTCACCGTCAGCGGCGAGGACCGGCTGAGCTGGCTGCACCTGCTGCTCACCCAGCACGTCAGCGAACTGCCCGTGGGAGAGGCCACCGAGGCCCTGATCCTCTCCGCGCACGGGCACATCGAGCACGCCCTGTACCTGGTGGACGACGGCACGACCGTCTGGGCCCATGTGGAGCCCGGCACCCAGGACGCGCTGATCGCGTACCTGGAGTCGATGAAGTTCTTCTACCGGGTGGAGGTCGCCGACCGTACCGCCGACATCGCCGTGGTGCACCTGCCCGCCGGTTCGATCGCCGACGTCCCGGACGGGGCCGTCGTGCGCGAGACGCCGTACGGCCGTGACGTCTTCCTGCCCCGGGCCGGTCTGGAGGAGTTCGCCGCCTCCCACGGCCCCGCCGCCGGGCTCCTCGCCTACGAGGCGCTGCGCGTCGAGCAGCACCGGCCCCGGCTCGGCTTCGAGACCGACCACCGCACCATCCCGCACGAACTGGGCTGGATCGGCACGGCCGTGCACCTCCAGAAGGGCTGCTACCGGGGTCAGGAGACCGTCGCCCGGGTGCAGAACCTGGGCAAGCCGCCGCGTCGGCTGGTCTTCCTGCACCTGGACGGCAGCGACGTCCATCTCCCGGTCCCCGGCACGGAGATCCGCGTCGCGGACGAGGGCCCGGAGGGCCGCAGGGTCGGTGTCGTGACGACGTCGGTACGCCACCACGAGCTGGGGCCGGTCGCGCTGGCGGTGGTGAAGCGGAACGTCCCGGTCGACGCGCGCCTCCTGGCCGGGGAGACGGCGGCGGCCCAGGAGGTCGTGGTCGAGCCGTAGCCCCCGCCCCGGCAGGAGCACCCCGCTGAACAGGGCCTCCTGGAACCGGAAGAGGTCGTCCGCGGTGGAGACCAGTTCGCCCTCGCCCCAGGCGGCGGACCGGTCGTAGACCGTCACATCGCGCAGGCCGCCGTCCGTCATGCGCAGGAAGCCGTGGACGGACGGGCCGTGCGGGCGGGCGTCGTCGCCCGGTATCCGCGTGCCGGTCAGTCCCAGGGGCCGCAGGATCCGGGAGGCGATCACCTCGCCGTAGGGGCGCCCCGTCAGCTCCTCGATCAGGAGGGCGAGGAACACGTAGGTGACGCCCCGGTACTCCTGCGCGCGGCCGGGGGGGAACTTGAGGCGGTCCCGCGTCACCGTGGCGACCAGGGCCCGCGGTGTCCAGTGGTCGAAGCGGTGCCGCAGGACCGCCTCCGGTGTGCCGAGGTCCGGCAGGCCCAGGTGGTCGGGCAGCCCGCTGGTGTGCTGGAGCAGATGCGCCACCGTGACGCGGTGGAAGCGGGAGGGCAGGGCGAGGCCGGGGAGGCAGTGCGTGATCGGGGCGTCGAGATCCACCCGGCCTTCCGCCCAGAGTCGCAGCACGGCCGTGGTCACGAAGACCTTCGTCACGCTGCCCGCGCGGAAGCGGTCGTCCGCCCGGACGGACCGGCCGGTCGCCGGGTCGGCCGTGCCCGCCGTGCCGTACCGACGGCTGCCCCGCCGCTCCACCAGCAGCTGGGAGGCGGTCGCCTCCGGATGCGAGAGATCGCCGATCGCGGCGCGTAAGGCGGCGGGGTCGAGCGGGGCAGGGCCGGAAGTGGTGCGGTCCGGGGCGGTGGGGCCGTCCGCGAGCGGCGCGGCCGTCGCCGGGGCGGCGAGGCCCGCGGTGGCGAGCGTCAGGGCGGCGGTCGCGCCCCTGCCCGTGAAGGCGCGTCGGGAGAGAGACGTCATGTGACCGATCCTTCTCCCGCCCGCGCGCCGGGACATCGGGGATGCCCCCGAAGCAACCCCGGCCCGCCCCCGGCCTCAGCCCAGGGCGCGCCCCAGGACCCACACCACCGGTGCCGCCGCCGACAGGGGCAGGGCCACGCCGGCCGTGAAGTGGACGAAGCGGGACGGGTAGTCGTAGCTGGCCACCCGGTGGCCGACCAGGGCGCACACCCCGGCGGCGGCACCCAGCAGCGCCCCCTTCGTACCGAAGCCGGTCATGCCGCCCACGGCGATCCCCGCGCCCGCCGCCGCCAACAGGGCGACCACGACCGACACCGGGGTCGGCAGGGGCAGGGCACGGGCCAGGACCGCCACCGCGACCGCCGCGGCGCCGACCGAGACCGCGTGCGGGTCGACGGCCAGGTACCCGGTGGCCAGGACCGCGAGCGCCGCCGAGGCGACCGTCGCCATCAGGCCGTACATCCGCTCGTCCGGCGAGGCGTGCGAGCGCAGCTGGAGGACGAGGGAGAGCAGCACCCAGAGGCCGAGCGGGCCGAGGATGGCCACCAGGGCGTGGTCGCGGCCCGCCGCGAGGACCGCCACGTCGGACGTCAGCGCGCCCGCGAAGGCCAGCGCGATGCCCTGCCGGGCGGGCCACATGCCGTTCAGCCGGAACCAGCCCGCGGCCGTCACCGCCTGGAGCACCACCAGCGGCACGGCCAGGGCGTACGAGGCGACGGGCGCCGCCGCGGCGAGGAGCAGGCCCAGCACGGCGGTGAGCAGCGCCGGCTGCATGCCGGGCTCGATGATCGGGGAACGGCCCTCCAGGCGGGCCCGCTGGGCGTCGGTGATCCGCGCGTTGCCGGCGAGGGTGGCGGGTCCGTAGGCGGGCCCGGCCTCCGCGTCGGCCGGGGACGCGGAGGCAGCCGCCGCGGGCTCCGGTGCGGGCGCGGGTGCCGGTTCGGGGTTCGGCGCGGGCGCGTACGTCCCCGCCCCCGCGTGCGACCCGCCGTACGTCCCCGCATACGGCTCGGCGTACGTCCCCGCATACGGCTCCGCGTACTGCTGCTGGGGCTGCTGCTGAGGCTGGGGCTGCTGGTACTGCGGCTCCTGGTAAGCGGGCTGCTGGTACCCCGGCTGCGGATACCCCGCCTGCTGGTACCCGCCCTGCTGCTGCTCCTGCCGCGGCAGGTACGCCGTCTCCGCCGCCTGCACCGGCGCGTGCGTCTGCGTCTCCCAGGTCTGGCCCTGCCACTGCTGGGTGAGTTCCGGGTCGTGGCCGGGCTGCCCGTGGTGCGGCTCCTGTGCGGGCCACTGCTGCTGGTAGGGGTCGTAGCCCTCGTAGGGGCCGCCCTGATACGGCTCCTGGTACGGCTGGTTGGTCATCGCTCACCCTCCTGCGAACGGCGGGAGCACCTCGACCGTGCCGCCCTCGGCCAGCCGTACCGTCTCATGCGCGCGGGTCCCGACGGGGTCACCGTCGACGAGGAAGGAGCATCGCTCCAGTACGCGGGTGAGTTCGCCGGGGTGTCGCGTACGCACGGCGGCCAGCGCGTCGGCCAGCGTGTCCGCCTCGTACGGCTCCTCGGCGACCTGGGCCGCGGCCTTGGCGGCGGCCCAGTAGCGCACCGTGACCTTGGGCATCTGAATCCTCAATCGACGGCAGGGACAGGAACAAACAAGAGAACGATAAGAACAGTGTGGGTCAGGCTAGCCCGCCGCCGTCACCGACCAGTCCCCGATCCGGGCCATCAGGGCGTCGTCCGCGGCGTGCTCCGCGTGGCCCATGCCCGGTTCGACCCAGAGGTCGGCGTGCTCGCCGGCCGCCTCGGCGAGCATCCGGGGGTGGTCGAGCGGGAAGTAGCCGTCGCGGTCGCCGTGGACGATGAGGAGCGGCGTCGGGGCGATCTCCGGGACCGCCCGCACCGGGGAGAGCGGGACCGGGTCCCAGTCCCGGTGGTGGATGCGCGTGCGCAGGCCGTAGCGGCCCACCAGGCGGCCCTCGGGGCGGGTGACCAGCCAGTGCAGGCGGCGCATGGGGGCCGTGCCCCGGTAGTACCAGCGGGCCGGTGCGCTGACGGAGACGACGGCGTCCGTGCCGCCGTGCAGCGCCGCGTGCCGCAGGACCACCGAGCCGCCCATGGAGAAGCCGACGGTCACCACGCGCGCGTGCCCGAGACCGCGGGCCCACTGAACGGCGGCGGCGAGGTCCAGCACCTCCTTGTCGCCGACCGTGGACCGTCCGCCGGAGCGGCCGTGGCCGCGGAACGAGAAGGTGACGACGGCGCCGTAGCCGCGCAGGACGCCCGCCACCCGGCGCACGTGCGGGCGGTCCACGTCGCCGGTGAAGCCGTGCGCGATGACGAACACCAGGTCACGGGAGGCCGTCCGGGAGGCGTCCGGAAGGGTGTCGTATACGACGGGGGGCGGATCGTATACGGAATCGATCGGAATTCCGTCGGCCGTGCGCAGAAACGTCCGGATAGGGCCCAGTCTGCCTGTCTCGCAATTCGGACGAACGGTGGAACGTGTCCCATGACATGCCGGACGGTTGCTCATGTGGGCTATTCTGCTGGCAGAGGACTCGGGCAGCGTAGCCCCCGGGTCCTTTTGTGCTTTCGGAAGCGTTGTATACGCAGCGGGAAACCTCGGGTGACCGCCGGTGTACGGGGCCTTCGGGATCGCAGAGCAGTACCCGTCCGCACTGTCCTCGCAGGGACCGAGGAGGAACCAGACGTATGAGTTCTCTGCTGCTCCTGACCAACGCCCTCCAGCCGTCGACGGAGGTGCTTCCGGCCCTCGGCCTGCTCCTGCACAACGTGCGGGTCGCCCCGGCGGAGGGGCCCGCCCTCGTCGACACCCCGGGCGCCGACGTCATCCTCGTCGACGGCCGGCGCGATCTGCCCCAGGTGCGCAGCCTCTGCCAGCTGCTGCGGTCCACCGGCCCCGGCTGTCCGCTGCTCCTCGTCGTCACCGAGGGCGGCCTCGCCGCCGTCACCGCCGACTGGGGCATCGACGACGTCCTGCTGGACACCGCCGGTCCGGCGGAGGTCGAGGCACGGCTGCGGCTCGCCATGGGGCGCCAGCAGATCGTCAACGACGACTCGCCGATGGAGATCCGCAACGGCGATCTCTCGGTGGACGAGGCGACCTACAGCGCCAAGCTCAAGGGGCGGGTCCTGGACCTGACCTTCAAGGAGTTCGAGCTGCTCAAATACCTCGCCCAGCACCCGGGCCGCGTCTTCACCCGCGCCCAGCTCCTCCAGGAGGTGTGGGGCTACGACTACTTCGGCGGCACCCGCACGGTCGACGTGCACGTACGGCGGCTGCGCGCCAAGCTCGGCCCGGAGCACGAATCGCTGATCGGAACCGTCCGGAACGTCGGTTATCGATTCGTTACGCCGGAGAAGCCCGACCGCTCCGCCGAGGAGGCCAAGGCCAAGGCGGGCCGGGCAAAGCCGGAGGATGCGGACGCGACCGCCGTCCTGGACGGCACCGAAGTCCACGCCGAGGCCTGACCGGCCCGCGGCGGACGCATGAGCGGCACCCGGGCGGGGCATCGCCCTCGCACGGCCGCCCTGCGAAACGCCCTGCCCACGGCGGGTCAATCCGCGTAGACTCCGCGCGTGGCCAAGGTGACTCGGGATGACGTGGCACGGCTGGCTGGAACCTCCACAGCCGTCGTCAGTTATGTCATCAACAACGGACCCCGGCCGGTCGCCCCGGCAACGCGCGAGCGTGTCCTCGCCGCGATCAAGGAACTGGGGTACCGCCCCGACCGGGTCGCCCAGGCGATGGCCTCCCGGCGCACCGACCTCATAGGCCTCATCATCCCCGACGCCCGCCAGCCCTTCTTCGGCGAGATGGCGCACGCGGTCGAGCAGGCCGCCTCGGAGCGCGGGAAGATGGTCCTCGTCGGCAACACCGACTACATCAGCGAGCGCGAGGTGCACTACCTGCGCGCCTTCCTCGGCATGCGCGTCTCGGGCCTGATCCTCGTCTCGCACGCCCTGAACGACCTGGCCGCCGCCGAGATCGACGCCTGGGACGCCCGGGTGGTGCTGCTGCACGAGCGTCCGGAGGCCATCGACGACGTCGCCGTGGTGACGGACGACCTGGGCGGCGCCCAGCTCGCCGTGCGCCACCTGCTGGAGCACGGCTACGACTACGTCGCCTGTATGGGCGGCACGGCGCAGACACCGGCCGTCGGCGACCCGGTCTCCGACCACGTCGAGGGCTGGAAGCGGGCCATGGCCGAGGCGGGCCTGTCCACCGAGGGCCGGCTGTTCGAGGCGCCGTACAACCGCTACGACGCCTACCGGGTGGCCCTGGACGTCCTGTCCGGCCCCCACCGGCCGCCCGCCATCTTCTGCTCCACCGACGACCAGGCCATCGGCCTGCTGCGGGCCGCGCGCGAGCTGCGCATCGACGTGCCCGGGGAGCTGGCGGTGGCCGGCTTCGACGACATCAAGGAGGCCGCGCTCGCCGACCCGCCGCTGACCACGGTCGCCTCCGACCGCTCGGCGATGGCGCGGGCGGCGGTCGACCTGGTGCTGGACGACGGGCTGCGGATCGCCGGGTCCCGGCGCGAGCGGCTGAAGACGTTCCCCTCACGACTGGTGCTGCGCACGAGCTGCGGCTGTAGCTGACCCCGGGGGCTCCTCGGAAGAGGGTCCCGTGCCCGTCTTTATGTCCGGCAAACGAGCTTCTGCCGGGCTTCTCAGGCGGCACTCAGGAAGCTCTCATGGTCACGGGGGACGCTTCTGTCATGACCGAGAGCCAGGGCACCTACGAGCAGCCGCACTCCTATTCCACTCCTGTGAACCCCGAGTGGCCGCCCCCGCCGCCGTACCAGCCGGCGGTCGCGGCCCCCGAGCCCGGGAAGAAGCGCGCCCGCGGCCCGATGGGCCTGCTCGCGGCGGTCGCGATCGTCGCGGCGGCGGTCGGCGGCGGTACGGCGTACGCCTTCCAGGAGCTGACCGGCAAGGACACGGTCGCCACCGCCGGCAGCACCACCACCGTGGTGCCGTCGAGCAAGAAGGGCGACGTCGCCGCCATCGCCGCGGCGGTCAGCCCGAGCGTGGTGGAGATCAACGCGACGCTCCAGAACGGCTCCTCCACCGGGTCCGGCGTGATCATCACGTCGAACGGCGAGATCGTCACCAACAACCACGTCGTCTCCGGCGCCACCTCGGTCAAGGTGCGCACCAGCGACGGCAAGAGCTACACCGCCGAGGTCGTCGGCACCGACAGCTCCAAGGACCTCGCGCTGATCAAGCTCAAGGGCGCCTCCGGTCTGAAGGCGGCGGCGCTCGGTGACTCGGGCGGCGTCCAGGTCGGTGACACGGTCGTCGCGATCGGCTCCCCCGAGGGCCTGACCGGCACGGTCACCAGCGGCATCGTCTCCGCCCTGAACCGGGACGTCACCGTCTCCACCGACGAGAACCAGGGCCAGGGCCAGGACGGCGAGGGGCAGTGGCCCTTCCAGTTCGGCGGCCGTGAGTTCAACGGCGACACCGGCTCGTCCACCACCACCTACAAGGCCATCCAGACCGACGCGTCCCTCAACCCCGGCAACTCCGGCGGTGCGCTGATCGACGCGAGCGGTCACGTCATAGGCATCAACTCCGCGATGTACTCCTCCGCCTCGCAGGCGTCCTCGTCCTCGGACGCGGGCAGCATCGGCCTCGGCTTCGCCATCCCCATCGACACGGTGAAGTCCGACCTGGCCAAGCTGCGGGCGGGCTCCGACAGCTAGCAACACCGAGTGCAAGGAGCAGGTCATGATCAAGCACGTCCCCCACCGGTTCAGTGAGCGTGGTCCGGCCGGCCTCACCCTGGCCCTGTCCATCGTGTCCGAGCTGCACGTGCCCGTCCCGGCGCCCCGGGCTCCCGAGGTGGCCGCGCCCGTGACGCCGTGCCCCCAGCTGATGGGCCTGCGCACCTCCGCCGCCCGTCCGCACCGCCGCAAGGTCCCGCTGCACCGTCTGAACACGGTCCGGGTCTGACCGGCGGGCGTGTCCCCGGCCCCCGGACATGGGACGCTGAGAGACACCGGCCACGGCCGGGAGGCCCCCACCCCCGGCCGGAAGGCACCGGCCGCCCCACCCACCGCACCCCGAGGAAACGCGAGCGATGAGTCCCGCCGAAGGCGACCGTGACCCCCAGCGCATCCTGATCGTCGACGACGAGCCGGCCGTGCGCGAGGCCCTCCAGCGCAGCCTCGC
Source organism: Streptomyces olivaceoviridis (assembly GCF_014650115.1). Lineage (GTDB taxonomy): Bacteria > Actinomycetota > Actinomycetes > Streptomycetales > Streptomycetaceae > Streptomyces > Streptomyces olivaceoviridis. The sequence goes on from NZ_BMUI01000003.1 coordinate 526,276, forward strand.
CTTCGAGGGGTACGGCACCGAGGTCGCCGTCGACGGCGCGGACGCCCTGGAGAAGGCCACGGCCTACCAGCCGGACCTGGTCGTGCTGGACATCCAGATGCCGCGCATGGACGGGCTGACCGCGGCCCGCCGCATCCGGGGTGCGGGGGACACCACCCCGATCCTGATGCTCACCGCCCGCGACACGGTCGGCGACCGGGTCACCGGCCTCGACGCGGGCGCCGACGACTACCTGGTCAAGCCGTTCGAGCTGGACGAGCTGTTCGCCCGCATCCGCGCCCTGCTGCGCCGCAGCTCCTACGCGGCGGCGGTGTCTGCCGAGGCCCAGGCGGACGAGGCGCTCACCTTCGGCGACCTGCGCATGGACCTCGCGACCCGGGAGGTCACGCGCGGCGGCCGGCCGGTCGAACTGACCCGCACGGAGTTCACCCTGCTGGAGATGTTCATGGCACATCCGCGTCAGGTGCTCACCCGTGAGCAGATCCTGAAGGCGGTGTGGGGCTTCGACTTCGAGCCCTCCTCCAACTCGCTCGACGTCTACGTCATGTACCTGCGCCGCAAGACCGAGGCCGGCGGCGAGCCGCGCCTGGTGCACACCGTGCGCGGGGTGGGCTACGTCCTGCGGCAGGGCGGCGCCGAGTGAGGCAGCTGGCGCGCCGGTACCGGGCGCTGCCGCTGCGGGCGCGACTGGCGATGCTGGTCGCGGCGGCGGTGGCGTTCGCGGTGGCGGCGGTCTCGGTGACCTGCTGGTTCCTCGTGGAGCGGAAGCTGTACGACCAGCTCGACGAGGACCTCCAGAAGTCCCTGCGGAACACGACGCAGACGGACCAGTTGCAGTTCACCCTCGACAACTGCACGGACACCCCGCAGGCCAACAGCTTCCTGCTGCGCGACCGGTACTCCCAGCTCGTCACGGAGGACGGCAAGATCTGCCTGTTCGGTGCCGCGTCGGGCCGGATCAGGGTCACCCAGGCCGACAAGACCGAGATCAGGAACCTCGACCCCAGCATCCTGTACTTCCGCAACGGCAGCGACGACGACGGCAACGAGCTGCGGGTGCTCACCAAGCCCGTCGGCCCCACCGCCACCCCGAGCGGCGGACGCGGGCCCAACGTCGGCGTGCTCATCGCCGTACCGCTCAAGAGCACCCAGAAGACCCTCAACGACCTCGCCCTGGTCCTCCTCCTCGTCTCCGCCGTCGGTGTCGTCGGCGCCGGCGCCGCGGGCCTGGCCGTCGCGCGGGCCGGGCTGCGCCCCGTCGACAAGCTCACCGAGGCCGTGGAGCACGTGGCCCGCACGGAGGACCTGACCATCCGCATCCCCGTGGAGGACCTCAGCGAGGACGAGGTGGCCCGGCTGTCCCGGTCGTTCAACTCGATGACCGCCTCGCTGGCCAGCTCCCGCGAACTCCAGCAGCAGCTGATCGCGGACGCCGGCCATGAACTGCGTACGCCCCTGACGTCGCTCAGGACGAACATCGAACTGCTCACCCGCAGCGAGGAGACGGGCCGTCCGCTCCCGCCCGAGGACCGCAAGGCGCTGCTCGCCTCGGTGAAGGCGCAGGTGACCGAACTGGCCGCGCTGATCGGCGATCTCCAGGAGCTGTCCCGCTCGGAGGGCCAGCACGGCGAACGCGTGCAGGTGGTCGCCCTCCAGGACACCGTCGAGGCGGCGCTGCGCCGGGCCCGGCTGCGCGGCCCCGAGCTGTCGATCACCGCGGACCTGGAGCCCTGGTTCGTCCGGGCGGAGCCCTCCGCGCTGGAGCGGGCGATCGTCAACGTCCTGGACAACGCGGTGAAGTTCAGCCCCGAGGGCGGCACGGTCGAGGTGCGGCTCAGCGAGGGCGTGCTGACGGTCCGCGATCACGGTCCCGGCATCGCCGCGGACGAACTCCCGCACGTCTTCGACCGGTTCTGGCGCTCCCCCAGCGCCCGCGCCCTGCCGGGCTCGGGCCTCGGCCTGTCCATCGTCGCCCGTACGGTGAAGCAGGCGGGCGGCGAGGTCACCCTGGCCCCCGCCGAGGGCGGCGGCTCGGTGGCGACGGTACGGCTGCCGGGGGCGCCGACCCCGCCACCGGAGGCACCGGCCGGCTGACCCGGTCGCTCAGTCCGGCCGGGGCATGGCGCGCAGCCGCTGGACCTGGGTGTGGCCGAGGTCGTGGGCCCGGCGCAGGTGCCGGGTGATCGCCCGCAGTTCGTCCTCGCTGTGGTCGTCCAGGAGGGTCTGCCAGGTCTGGCCGAGGTCGTCCCACAGCGCGGTGACGCGGGCGAGGCGCTCCGGGACAGGGGTGACCAGCACCCGGCGGCGGTCCTGCCGGTCGGGGGTGCGGGTGACGTAGCCGCCGCGTTCCAGCCGGTCCACCAGACGGGTGGCCGAGCCGGTGGTGAGACCGGTGCGGTCGGCGATCTGCCGGACGGTGAGCGGTGCCGGCTCGGCGGTCAGCAGGCTCAGGCACTGCACGTCGGTCGGGTGCAGCCCGAGGTGGTCGGCGACGGCCTGGTTGAACAGCACGTAGGCGGCCAGGTAGCGCCGGGACTCCAGGGCCAGCTCCTCGTACAGGCGGGCCCGGTCGGGGTCTGTCACGTCGGTCACGGGGGTCTCCTCGCCCAAACTCACTGCGCGACGCAGTAACTTGCGCCCTAGTCTGCTGCGCGACACAACTACTGCGCCACACAGCAATCCTATCGATCCAGGGGGACACCCATGCTCACCGTCGCCGTCACCGGCGCCACCGGCGCCCAGGGCGGGGCCACCGCCCGCGCCCTGCTGGCCGCCGGCCACCAGGTCCGCGCGCTGACCCGCCGGCCCGGCTCACCCGCCGCCGAGGCGCTGCGCGGCCTGGGCGCCGAGGTCCGCCACGCCGACTTCGACGACCCCGGCTCGCTCGCCGCCGCCCTGGCCGGCGCCGACGCGCTCTTCGCGGTGACCACCCCGTTCGGCACCGACACCCGGACGGAGGTCCGGCAGGGCACGGCCCTCGTGGACGCGGCGGCCGGGGCCCGCCTCGGCCATGTGGTGCTCACCTCCGCCGCCCACGCCGACCGCGGCACCGGCGTCCCGCACTTCGAGAGCAAGTGGGCGGTCGAACAGCACCTGCGCGCCTCCGGCCTGCCCTGGACCGTGATCGCCCCGGCCGCGTTCATGGACAACTACGCGAGCGGCTGGACCCTGGACGGGCTGCGCACCGGCGTCTTCGCCTGGCCCATACCGGCCGACCGGCCGCTCACGCTCATCCCGGCCACGGACATCGGCGCGTTCGCCGCGCTGGCCCTCCAGCGCCGGGACGACTTCGCGGGCCGGCGCGTCGACATCGCCTCCGACGCGTGCACCCCCGCGCGGATCGCGGCCGTCCTCAGCACCGCCCTGGCCCGTCCGATCGCCCACGCGCAGCCGCCCCTCGCCCAGGTCCGCACCCACTCCCCCGACCTGGCGGCGATGTTCGCCTACTTCACCGACACGGGCCTCGACGTCGACGTCACCGGCCTGCGCCAGGCCCACCCCGAGATCGCCTGGCACACGTTCGCGGACTGGGCGGGCGAGCAGAACTGGACGGCGCTGCTGGACCGTTGACCGTAGGGGCCCGGACCGGGCCACCGCCCCCGCGAACGGGTTCGCCCCGGTGAGTGCCCGCCGGGGCGCCGCCTCGGTGGCCGAGTGTCCGCTGCTGCTCGGGAAGAACCCACCCCCGAGCCGGCGCCTACCGCACGACCGTGATCCGGTCCGCCTTCGGCGGTGCGATCGGGGACGTCGCCGACGAGTTGGCCGTCAGGTACTTCTCCAGGGCCGTCAGATCGTCCGCGCCGACCAGGTCACCCGTGCCCTGCGCCAGCGTCGGGAAGCCGTCGCCGCCGCCCGCGAGGAAGCTGTTGGTGGCGACGCGGTAGGTGGCCGACGGGTCGACCGGGGCGCCGTTCAGGCGGATGGAGCCGGTGACCACACGGTCCGCGCCGGACTTGGTGAGGTCCAGGGTGTAGGTGAGGCCGGCGGACGGCTGGAGGATCTTCGGGGCCGCCTCGTTGGCGCCGCTGACCTGCTCCTTGAGGACCTGGACCAGCTGGGCGCCGGTGAAGTCCTGGAGGTTCACGGTGTTGGCGAACGGCTGGACCGTGAAGCCCTCGGCGTAGGTGACCACACCGTCGCCCTCGGCGCCCTTGGCCGCGTAGGTGAGGCCGGCCCGGACCCCGCCCGGGTTCATCAGCGCGAGGCTCGTCCTCGGGTCCAGCTCACGGCCGTGGGCGAGCTGCGCGTCGGCGATCAGGTCGCCCATCGGGGACTCGGTGCCGCTGTTGTTGATGTCGCCGGAGACCCAGCCGATGGGGCGGTTGCCGATCGGGGCGGCCAGGGTGTTCCAGCGCGAGATCAGGTCGGTCATGTCCGGCGCCCTGGGGACGTCCCGGGTCACCACGTGGTTCGCGGACCGCACGGCCGTACGCGCGATGTCGCCGGTGCGGCGGTCGTACGTCAGCGTGGTGTCCGTGTAGAGGCGGCCGAAGGAGGACGCCGAGGTGACCATGCGGGGGCGGCCGGAGGGGTCCGGGACCGTGCAGACGTACGCCTGGTGGGTGTGGCCGGTGACCAGGGCGTCCACCGCCGGGGTCACGTTCTTGGCGATGTCCACGATCGGGCCGGAGATGCCGTCGCCCGCGCCCGGGGAGTCGCAGTCGTAGTTGTAGGAGCCGGAGGCCGGGTAGCCGCCCTCGTGGATCAGGGCCACGATCGACTGCACACCCTGGCGCTGGAGCACCTTGGCGTACTTGTTGATGGTCTCGGCCTCGTCCTTGAAGGACAGGCCCTTGACGCCGTCGGCGGAGACGATGCCGGGGGTGCCCTCCAGCGTGACCCCGATGAAGCCGATCCTGACGTCCTTCTTCTTCCAGACCCAGTACGGCTTCAGGACCGGCTTGCCGCTCCTGTCGTCCAGGACGTTCGCGGCCAGGTACGGGAAGTCTGCGCCCTGGAACTCCTGGTCCGTGTAGCAGCCGTCCGCGGGGTGGCAGCCGCCGTTCTGGAGGCGGGCCAGTTCCCTCGCGCCCTCGTCGAACTCGTGGTTGCCGACCGAGGTGACGTCCAGGTCCAGCTTGTTCAGCGCCTCGACGGTGGGCTCGTCGTGGAAGAGGCCCGACAGCAGCGGGGAGGCGCCGACCAGGTCGCCGCCGGCCGCGGTGATCGAGTACGGGTGGCCGGTGCGGGCCTGGCGGAGGTGGGTCGCCAGGTACTCGACACCGCCCGCGTCGATCGTCCTGGTCGTGCCGTCCGGCTGGAGTTCGGTGACCCGGCCGGAGGAGCCGGACGGCGGCTCCAGGTTGCCGTGCAGGTCGTTGAAGGAGAGCAGCTGGACGTCCTGGTAGCGGCCCGGGCGGTGGTGGCTCTCGTGCGCGTCCGCCGGGAGCGCGGCGGTCAGCGCCGCGGCCGTGGCGAGAGAGGCCGCGCTCGCGAGAAGGGCGTACGTACGACGTCTGGTGCGCCGGGGCGCGGCTGGCATGGGACCCCCCTGTGGGTCGGCTGTGGTGGCTCGGCGCAGCCTAGAGTCAACGCGCGTAGCACGACAGGGGGTTCATGGTCACATCCTGGTTTCCCTTTGCCGTTGTCTTTACCGGTGCCCCCGCCGTTGCCCTTACCGGTGCGCCCGCCGTGGCCGATGTGCCGGGAATTCGTCCCGGCCGCCCCGTACCCTCGTACGCATGAGCAGCGACGACACCGTACGGGGCTTCCCCGCCCGCTCCATCGAGACCTACTCCGCGCTCACTCCGGACCGGGCCGAGGCCGTGCTGCGCCTGCTCGGTGAGGCCGCCCGGGTCGACGGGCAGCAGCCGGTGTCCGAGCAGGGCCGGCTGCAACTGCGCGGCGGAGCCCGCGAGGGCGTTTCGCATCTGCTGCTGACCGTCGACGGCGAACTCGTCGGCTACGCCCAGCTGGAGGACACCGACCCGGTGGAGGCGCCGGCCGCCGAACTGGTCGTGGATCCCGCGCACCGCGGGCACGGTCACGGCCGGGCGCTCGGCGCGGCCCTGCTCGCCACGTCCGGCAAGCGGCTGCGGGTGTGGGCGCACGGCGGGCACCCCGCCGCCCGGCACCTCGCCCAGGTGCTCGGCCTGACCCTGTTCCGGGAACTGCGCCAGATGCGCCGGTCGTTGACCGATCTTGAGCTGCCCGAGCCGGTGCTGCCGGAGGGCGTCACCGTGCGCGCGTTCGTGCCCGGCAAGGACGACGCCGCCTGGCTCGCCGTGAACGCCGCCGCCTTCGCCCACCACCCGGAGCAGGGCTCGCTCACCCAGCGGGACCTGGACGACCGCAAGGCCGAGCCGTGGTTCGACCCGGCCGGGTTCTTCCTCGCCGAGCGGCGCGGCGAGCTGATCGGCTTCCACTGGACGAAGGTGCACGCCGAGGAGGGGCTGGGCGAGGTGTACGTCCTCGGGGTCCGGCCCGGTGAACAGGGCGGCGGCCTCGGCAAGGCCCTCACCACTATCGGGCTGCGCCACCTGGCCGCCCAGCAGTTGCCGGCCGCGATGCTCTACGTCGACGCCGACAACACGGCGGCGGTGTCGGTGTACGAGCGCCTGGGCTTCACGGTCCACGAGACGGACCTGATGTACCGCACGGAGACGTGAGCGGGGCCCTCGCCGGGGGGTGAGCGGTCGTGGGCGTGGGGGCCGAGCCCGTCGTGTGGCCGCGGTTCCGCGGGGGCTGGTCGCGCGGTCCCCGTGCCCCTTCAGGTCGGCCGGTCAGCCGTCGGCCGGAAGCGGCCCAGCGGTTCGCCGAGGGTCAGGCACCCCACCGTCACCGCTCCCGCCAGCAGCCACGCCCAGTGCTCGTGGGCCGTCGCCCACCTGGGGTCCCGGGGGTCCACGAACAGGACCCAGCGGTCGCTCACGACCAGGGGTGCGAGGAGGGCGGTGGCGAGGAGGGCCGTGGCGGCCGGCCGGCCGGGCCGCGGGGCGTCCGTGCGGTGTACGGCGACCGTGGCCGCCGCCAGGGCGAGGGCGCAGGTGGCCCCGGCCTCCAGGGTGACGGCCCCGGTCGGCGGGCGGTGGGCGCCGGGGGCCAGGAGCAGTACGGCCGTCCACCACAGCGCGGCGACCGGTGCCACCAGCGCCACCCGCAGCGCGGTGCGGGCCGCCCGGCCGGTGGGGACCGGGGTCGTGGTGTGCCGGGCGGGGTCGTCCAGCAGGAAGGCGAGGCCCAGTGCGAAGGCGAGCGCGGCGGACCGGAGCAGGGCGAGGGCCGTCCAGGGGTCGGGGTGGGCGCCGGACAGGCGGGGCAGGCCGACCGCCAGCAGACCCACCGCGCCGGCCGCGCCCAGGGTCCGCCACGGCAGCGTCCGCCAGACCGGGACCACCAGTGCCGGGATCACTCCGCGCACCGGTCCGCCCCCACCTTCGCGTGCACGCCCAGGATTTCCGCCGCGCGGGCCGTGGTGACCTGCGGAGAGGTCAGCTCGGTCCAGTGCGCCTTCACCCGGGCGGCGACGCCGTAGGACGGCCGGTCGAGCAGGGTGCGGACGACCTCGGTCTGACCGGCCGTCATGGTCAGCGGCTCGGTCGGGGCGAGGACGACCGCGGAGCCGGTGAGGCTGTCGTCGAGGCGGACGTTCCGCAGCCGGGCCTCCGGATCGGACTGCCAGGCGAGGGACAGCCACATGACGGTGACCATCCGGCCGTCGCACAGCTCGCCCGCCGCCTTCTCGTCGCCCGCGACCAGCACCGCGGCGACGGCCGTGGAGAACTCCGGGATCCGGTTGCCGCCCCAGGCGGTGCCCACGGTGACCTGGTACGGCGTGGTGGACGGGGCGAGCGCCGCGTCGCCGTCGAGGCCGTACCGCGCCTCCACCCGCTGCCGGACCAGCAGCCGCCGTCCGTGCGCGGTGCCCCCGGCGAGGGCCTGCACGCGCCGCACGACCCGGGCCCAGTCGCCGACGCGCGGGGTCCACTCGGGGAAGGCGCAGTAGTCCGCGGTGCCCCGACGGACGCACCTCTGGTCCTTCTCCGGGGTGACCGAGGCCCGCTGCCGGGCGGCGGTGGTCGCCGCGGGGACGCCCGAGGTCTGCACGACGCCGCCCAGCACGGTCAGGGTGAGTGCGGCGGCGAGGGCGGCCTGGACGGTACGGGTGCGGGCGCCGGAGAGCAGGACGGCGAGCAGCGCGGCCGTCAGGGCGAGCCCGGCGAGATACAGGGCGTGCCAGCCGGCGGGGCGGCCGAGCAGCCCGGACGGGAAGGGGTGGGTGCCGGCCGCGCTGACCACGGGGGCGAACCAGGCGGCCCCGCTCTCCTCGCCGGCGAAGGGGAACGCGGCCCCGACGAACAGCAGGAAGAACACCACGACCAGCAGCGGTGCCGCGACGGCCGACGGCGCCAGCCGGCCGAGCAGCACCCCGAGCACCCCGAACAGCAGCACCGTCAGCGGCCCCACCACCAGCTCGGCCGCCGAACCCGTCCCCACCGCACCGGGCTTGAACGCCTCCCAGGTGAACTGGGCGGCCACCCCGGCGGCGGTGAGCAGCGCGAGCGGTACGACGGACAGCGCGTGCGCGGCCGTACGGTGCCCTTGGGACAGCACCAGCACGCCGAGGTGGCGTTCGGTGTCCCGGCGCCGGGAGCGCAGCACGGCGTGGTTGGCGCCCAGCAGCGCGGCGAGGCCGACGAACAGGGGGCCGCCCTGGGTGGCGCGGTCGGCGTCCTGGAGGACGGGGTAGTCGTCCCAGGGCTGGAGCGTGCGCCACACGATCCAGGCCGCGTAGCCGGCGAGGGCGAGGAGGACGGGGAGGCGCAGCAGCAGTCGGCGGGCCTCGAAGAGGGCGAGCGCGAGGACGGCCGCGCGGGGGTTCCCGGGGGCGGCCGGGGCCGTCGTCCGCCGGGTCTCGGTGGCGAGCGCGGTCACGCGGTCACCTCCGCCGGGTCGCCGTCCAGGGTGAGCAGGTAGCCGTCCTCCAGGGTGGGTTCGAGGAGGTCGGCGCCCTCGGGCGGGTCGCCGACGTTGCGGAAGGTGCCCGCTCCGGTGCGCCAGCCGGCCTTCGCCCCGGGATCGCGTCCGGTGCTGCTCCACACCCGTCCGGCGGCCCGCGCGGTCAGCTCGGCCGGGGTGCCCGCGAAGCGGATCCGGCCGCCCGCCATGACGAGGACCCGGTGGCAGAGCATGGCGACGTCCTCGGTCTGGTGGGTGGACAGCAGCACGGTGCGGTCCTCTCCGGCCCGGGCGATCACCTCCCGGAACCGCATGCGCTGCTCGGGGTCGAGGCCGACGGTCGGCTCGTCCAGCACCAGGAACCCCGGGTCGCCGACGAGGGCGGCGGCCAGTGCGACGCGTTGCCGCATGCCGCCGGAGAGCTTCTTGACGCGCTTGCCGCGCACCTCGTCGAGGCCGGCCTCGGCGAGCACCCGCCGCACCTCCCGGTGCCGGGCGGCGCGGTCGGTGAGCTCCTTGAGGATCGCGACGTAATCCACGAACTCGAACGGCGTGAAGTCGGGGTGGAAGCCGGGGGTCTGCGGCAGGTAGCCCAGCTCGCGGCGGAGTTCCTGGCGGCCCCGCGCGGTCGCCGGGTCGTGCCCGAGCACCGTGAAGGCACCCTCGTCAGCCGGTACGGCGGTGGCCAGCACCCGCAGCAGCGTGGTCTTGCCGGCGCCGTTGGGGCCGAGCAGCCCGGTGACGCCCCGGCCCAGCCGCAGGGACACGTCGTCCAGGGCGTGGGTGCGGCCGTAGCGGAGGCCGAGCCCGGAGGCGGAGACGGTGACGGTCATACGGCACTCCTGTGCGGAAGGGAGGAGGAGGGAGGCGGGGCTCATCGGGCGCCTCCGCGGAAGGGGGACGGGGACCGGTCGAAGCGGTCCCGGAGGAGGAAGAGCAGCCCGGCGGCGAGCGCCGCGACCCCGGCCGCCACGCCCTGCCCGGCCGCGGTGAACGGGGCGAGCGCGCGGTCGCCGCTCTCCCGCGCCGCGTCCGCCACGAGCAGCAGCGCGACCCAGCCGCCGCCCACCGCGGACGGTGCGCCCACCGGCCCGAACCTGGGCGTCAGCGCGAGCCCGGTCGCGGTGAGCGCGAGGGCGGGCAGCAGCCAGCCGAGCGCGCCCAGCCCGAAGCCCGGCAGGGCGAGCCCGGCCAGGGCGCCGAGGGCGAGCCCGGCGACGAGCACGGCGACCGTGCGGATCATCAGCAGGCGGAAGCCGTGCAGGGGGGCGACGACCGTCATCTCGTACGTGGGGTCGACGGCGGGCCCGTACGACAGGGCGACCCCGGCGAGCGGCAGCAGCGGCGCGACCACCAGGAAGAGGGTGTCCGAGTGCCCGGCGCGGGCGGTCAGCACGGACATCGCCAGCACCAGCGTCACCGCCGCCAGCCACGAGCGGCGCAGTACCGGGGTCGCGGCCAGCAGCCGTGCCGTGTGGCCGGCCACGCCGAGCCGCAGCAGGAGCCGCTCCAACGGCCGGGGCCGCGGCGCGTCCAGCTCGGCGTCCAGCCGCTCCCAGGCGGCGTCCAGCGCACCGGGCTCCCAGACGGCGGCCAGCACGGCCCGGCACTCGGCGCACCCGGCCAGATGCGCGTCGGCGGACCACAGCAGGGGCGGCGCCAACTCCCCGCGCGCGTAGGCCCGCAGGTCCTCCTCGGCGACGTGCCAGCTCATGCGGCCACCCCCGGCCGCGGTCGCCGGCGGAGGCGCCCCACGGCCCCTCCGCGTCCTCGTCCCGTCATGCCAGTGCCTCCCGCAGTTGTCGCCGGGCCCGCATCGCCCGTGTCTTGACCGTGCCCGGGGGGATTCCGAGCAGGACGGCCGCCTCCCGGGTGGTCAGGCCGTCGACGACCGTCGCCTGGAGGACCGCCCGCAGCTCGGGGGAGAGCCGGACGAGCGCGCCCGCGAGGTCTCCGTGCTCCACCCCGGCGAGCACCCGGTCCTCGGCGGACGCCTCGTCCCGGGGGCGCAGCCGGGCCAGCGCCTGCCGCAGCCGGCCCCGCGCCCCGTCGCCGCGCAGCGCGTCCACGAGCCGGCGGGAGCCGATGCGCCACAGCCATCCGGCGACCTCACCCTCCTCGCGGTAGCGCGCCTTTCCCCGCCAGATCGCGAGGAAGGTCTCCTGGACGACGTCGTCGACGACCCCTGCGTCGGCGCAGCGCCCGCTCAGCCGTGCGGTCAGCCAGGGCGCGTACCGCCGGTACAGCTGCTCGAAGGCGTGCCGGTCGCGGTCCGCCGCGATGGCCCGCAGCAGTTCCCCGTCGGTTCTCGTCTCGCTCACGTCTCCTCATCGGACGGGCCCCGCCGATCGGTTCACCGGACCCGCGGTTGACGTCCGGGCACAGCGGCGTGGCCACCTACGTGCAGATCGTCCAGCAGACCGAACAGGCACTCCGACTCGGCCTGCCGCGGCCGGGCGACCGGCTGCCCACCGCGCGCGAGGTGGTGGAGGCCACCGCCATCAACCCCAACACCGTCCTGAATGCCTACCGCGAACTGGAGCGCGAGGGCCTGGTGGAGGCGCGGCGCGGCCTCGGCACCTTCGTCCGCCGGTCCCTGGGCACCACTGGAGCGGGACGACGTGGCCGCGCTCTTCACCGCCGTACTCGACACGCACTTCCGGGGAGACCCGACATGAGCAGTGACACCGCGTTGAGGGCGCAGGCTCCGGGGAAACGGTTCGGCTTCCGTGGGGGCTGGGCGCTGTGCGGCTGCTCGTTCCGGCTGCCCGCCGGACGCGTGTGCGCGGTCGTCGGCCCCAGCGGCGCCGGCACGTCCACCCTCCTCGCCCTGGCCGCCGTACCGACCACGCTCGCCTTCTGGCTGGTCCACCGCCGGACCACCGGCGCCCCGACCCACCCGAAGGCGACCCGCGCCGCGGGTGCCGGCCGCGAGGGAGCCGGCGGACGACTGCTCTCGCCCCGGCGGCCCGGCCATCCGCCGCACCCTGCCGAGGCCGCGCCGCTCCCCGTGGCCGGGCCTGCCGGCGCGCGTAGCTGATCACGGCCGGGCCGCCCCCGCTCACCGGCTCCGGTGTATCGCCCTGCCTCCGGGACGGTCCGGTCCACGGCCCGGACCGTCCTGGTCACGCACGGAGCCGGGACCGCGTCCGCGTCCCGCGCGGCCCGCTGACCGGCTGCCCTGCCGGCCACCCGGCCACCCGGCCACCCGGCCACCACCGGCATCGTCCTCGCCACCACCCCCGTCACCGCCGGGGCGCACGCCGGCCGTACCGCCTGGAGTCGCGGCGTTTTCGCAGCCGGGAACCCCTTGGGGCCGCCCCCCGCTATCCCACACGTCATGTCGCCGTAACCATTGATTCAGCCAGGCTTGCGACGCTCGGGCAATGAAGCCCGCCGTGCCAGAGCCTTCGCCGCCCCCCGAGGGGCCCGCGGGGAACGGGGCCGTCACGCTCCGGCCCGCACGTTCCGACGCGCCTGTGTCACCCGTTGCGCGGAAGAATGGGTTCATGAGTCAGCAAGACACCCAGGCAGAGGTACAGCACCCCCAGCCCTCCGTGGGCTCCATCGCCGCGCACCGCCAGCACGCCGTGGCCGCCGTGGTCTCCGACCTGGAACCCGACCTCGACGCGGGTCTCGACACCTACGAGGAGGCGCCGACCGACGGCGCGCCCCTGCCCCAGGGCCGCTTCCTCGACCGGGAACGCAGCTGGCTCGCCTTCAACGAGCGCGTCCTGGAGCTGGCCGAGGACCCGAACACGCCGCTGCTGGAGCGCGCGAACTTCCTCGCGATCTTCGCCAGCAACCTGGACGAGTTCTTCATGGTCCGGGTGGCCGGTCTGAAGCGCCGTATCGCCACCGGCGTCGCCACCCGCTCCGCCTCCGGCCTCCAGCCCCGCGAGGTGCTGGAGATGATCTGGGCCCGCTCCCGCGAGCTGATGGCGCGGCACGCCGCCTGCTACCACGAGGACGTCGCCCCCGCACTCGCGGACGAGGGCATCCACCTGGTCCGCTGGTCCGAGCTGACCGACAAGGAGCAGGCCCGGCTCTTCACGCTCTTCCGGCACCAGATCTTCCCGGTCCTCACGCCCTTGGCCGTCGACCCCGCGCACCCCTTCCCGTACATCTCCGGCCTGTCCCTGAACCTGGCCGTCGTCGTACGGAACCCGGTCAGCGGCCACAAGCACTTCGCGCGCGTGAAGGTGCCGCCGCTGCTGACCCGCTTCCTGGAGGCCTCCCCGGGCCGCTACGTCCCCATCGAGGACGTCATCGCGGCCCCCAACCACCTGGAAGAGCTGTTCCCGGGCATGGAGATCCTGGAGCACCACGCCTTCCGGATCACCCGCAACGAGGACCTGGAGGTCGAGGAGGACGACGCCGAGAACCTCCTCCAGGCCCTGGAGAAGGAACTCATGCGGCGCCGCTTCGGCCCGCCGGTGCGCCTGGAGGTCGAGGAGTCCATCGACCGCGAGGTGCTGGACCTGCTGGTGCGCGAGCTGAAGATCTCCGAGGCGGAGGTCTACCCGCTGCCCGGCCCGCTCGACCTCACCGGCCTCTTCCGCATCCACGGCCTCGACCGGCCGGAGCTGAAGTACCCCAAGTTCGTCGCCGGCACCCACCGCGACCTCGCCGAGGTCGAGTCGGCGTCCGCGCCCGACATCTTCGCGGCCCTGCGCGCGCGGGACGTGCTCCTGCACCACCCGTACGACAGCTTCTCCACCTCCGTGCAGGCGTTCCTGGAGCAGGCCGCGGCCGACCCGGACGTCCTCGCCATCAAGCAGACCCTGTACCGCACCTCCGGCGACTCCCCGATAGTCGACGCGCTCATCGACGCCGCCGAGTCCGGCAAGCAGGTCCTCGTCCTGGTCGAGATCAAGGCCCGCTTCGACGAGCACGCCAACATCAAGTGGGCGCGCAAGCTGGAGGAGGCCGGCTGCCACGTCGTCTACGGCCTGGTCGGCCTGAAGACGCACTGCAAGCTGTCGCTGGTGGTCCGCCAGGAGGGCGAGACCCTGCGCCGCTACAGCCACGTCGGCACCGGCAACTACCATCCGAAGACGGCCCGCCTGTACGAGGACCTCGGTCTGCTCACCGCCGACCCGCAGGTCGGCGCGGACCTCTCCGACCTCTTCAACCGGCTGTCCGGATACTCGCGCCGCGAGACCTACCGCCGTCTGCTGGTCGCCCCCAAGTCCCTGCGGGACGGCCTGGTCGCGCGGATCGACAAGGAGGTCCAGCACCACCGTGCGGGCCGTCCGGCCTTCGTCCGCATCAAGGTCAACTCGATGGTGGACGAGGCGGTCATCGACGCCCTCTACCGGGCGTCCCAGGCGGGCGTGCCGGTCGACATCTGGGTGCGGGGCATCTGCGCCGTCCGCCCGGGCGTCACGGGCCTGTCGGAGAACATACGGGTCCGCTCGATCCTCGGCCGCTTCCTCGAACACTCCCGGGTGTTCGCCTTCGGCAACGGCGGCGAGCCCGAGGTGTGGATCGGCAGCGCCGACATGATGCACCGCAACCTCGACCGCCGGATAGAGGCCCTGGTCCGGGTGGTCGACCCCGGCCACCGCGCGGCCCTCAACCGGCTGCTGGACACCGGCATGTCCGACAGCACCGCCTCCTGGCACCTCGGCCCGGACGGCGAGTGGACGCGGCACGCGACCGACGCGGACGGCCAACCCCTGCGCAACGTCCAGGAGATGCTCATAGACGCCCGGAGGCGCCGGCGTGGCACAGCAACACCTTGACCCGACGGACCCCACGGCCGGGGCGGTGACGGGAGACGCCCTCGCGGGCTACCTGCGCGCCCAGGCCACGGAGTTCCTCCGCGCCCTGCGCCTGCACCGGGAGACCGGGGGCCAGGCGGCCGGCGCGGCGGAGCCCGTCGACGCGGCCCGCGCCCTGCGCCGCTCGGCCCGCCGCATCAGCGCCAGCCTGCACACCTTCCGCCCCCTCCTGGACCCCGACTGGTCCGAGGAGATGCGCCCGGAACTGGCCTGGCTGTCCGGCACGCTGGGCCTGGAACACGCCTACGAGGCCCGCCTGGAACGCCTGTTGCTGGCGTTGCACCGGCTGTCGGGCGCGACGGTCCTGCCCGCGCAGGCGGTGGACGTCGCCGTGGCCGCGGGCAGTCGCGCCGCCGGGACGGCACGGGCGGGAACGGCCGCGGTGCAGAGCACCGGCGGCCCCGCCCACGCGACGGCGACAACGGAGCGCGGCACCCTCACGGTCGGCGCGGCGAAGGCGGGCGCCCTGCTCGAACGCCAGCTCACCCTGGCCCGGACGCGCGCCCACTCCACGGCCCTCCAGGCCCTCGGCTCCTCCCGCTTCCACGCCGTGGCCGACAGGGTCGCCGTACTCGCCAGCGAGGTCCCCCTCACCCCCGCCGCGCCCGCCGCCACCCTGCACCCCCTGGCCGCCGCGGCCGAGGAACGCCTCACGGACGCCGTCGCCGCGCTCCCCCTGGTCACCGCCGGCCACCCCTACAACGCGGAGGCCCTGGTCCACGGTCTGTCCCCGGACCCGTCCCCGCACCCCCAGGACAGCCCCTGGCACCAGGTGCGCCTGCTGCTGCGCCTGCACCGGTACGCCCGCGAGGTGCTGCACGGCGGCGACGCCCCGGTGGACGTGCGGCTGCTGACGGCGGGCCAGGCGCTGAACCGGCACCGGGACGCCTCGGAGGCGGCAGCGGCGGCGGCACAGGCGGCCCGCACCCCCCGGATCACCCCGGCGACGGCGTACGCGCTCGGTGTGCTCCACGCCGACCAGCGGCACGAGGTGGAGGCGGCCCGGTTCGCGTTCCAGCAGGCGTGGCAGAAGCAGACCGTCCCCGCGCCCTGACCCCACGAGGAGGCGGTGTGAACGACACCGTGGTGCAGGCGGCCGGCTGTGTGCTGTGGCGCCGCTCCCCGGTCTCCGGCGACCTGGAGATCTGCCTGGTCCACCGGCCGAAGTACGACGACTGGTCCCACCCCAAGGGCAAGCTGAAACGGGGCGAGGACCCGCTCGCCGGCGCGCTGCGCGAGGTCGCGGAGGAGACCGGGTACACCGCCGCTCCGGGCGGGGAACTGCCGACCCTGTGCTATTCGGCCAACGGCCGCCCGAAACGGGTGCGGTACTGGGCCGCGGAGGCGGTTTCCGGCCACTTCACGCCGAACGCCGAGGTGGACCGCATTCTGTGGCTGGCCCCGGCGGCGGCCCGGGACCGGCTGACCCAGCCGCGCGACGGGGACCTGGTGGAGGCGCTCCTGCGGGGTCTGGAGCGCCGGTGACGGCTCAGGGGCCCGTCGTGTGCCCCTCCGCGTCCGTGCGGGCCTGACTGCGGGCCCGGCGGGCGGGACCGCGCCAGCCGCAGCTGCATCTGGCCACGCAGAAGGGGCCCTGCTCGGTCGTCGTCGTGAGGTGCTCCTGCCCGGACCGGGCGCGCTCCGGCCCGTCCTCCGCCACCGCGTTGACTGCCACGCCGTCAACGGTACCCAGCCCTGGTTGAAGAGTTGCTCTCGCTCGCGCCGCCACCGATCTCGCTCGCGCCGGCACCGGTCCCGCTCCCCTCGCCCCGACGCGGACCCGGCGCCGCTCCCGGCGGCGCGTGACGGCACCCCTCACCCGTCGTTATCCGGACGACAGGGGGCCCGTGACGGACACACCGGCTGGGGGTAGGCAGGCGATGGATCGGCGGCAGCACAGGCGCGCGGGCGGGACGGTCGTCGCGGCGGGCGTCCTCCTCGCCCTCGGGACGGGTGTCACGGGCTGTTCCGGCAGCGGGGTCGCCGCCGAGGACGTCAAGGGCGCCGGCGACCCCGTCGCCACCCTGCACCGGGCCGCCGACGCGCTGCGGGCCGCGGGCAGTTCCAAGGCCGGCACCTCGATGGAGATGGCCACCGGCGGCACCCGGGTCACCATCCGCGGCAAGGGCGTCTACGACTACCGGCGCCGCCTCGGCCGGCTCACGGTGGTGCTGCCCGAGGACCCCACGGGCACCTCCGAACACCGGCCCATCACCGAACTCCTCGCCCCGGGCGCGCTGTTCATGAAGAACCGGGGCGCGGGCGTGCCCGCCGACAAGTGGGTGCGGGTGGAGACCGCGACGCTGTCCGACGGCAATCTGGTCACCGGCGGCGCGACCGACCCGTACGCGGCGGCCGAGGTGCTGCGCGGCACGCGGGAGGCGGTCTTCGTCGGCCGGACCGAGGTCGCCGGGACGGCGGTGCGGCACTACCGGGGCACCGCCGACCTGCGCCGCGCGGCCCGGTACGCCTCCGCCGCCAACAGGGCGGCCCTGGCCGCGGCGGCGAAAGGGTTCGCCACGGCCGAGGTGCCGTTCGACGCGTACCTGGACGACCAGGGCCGCATCCGCAAGCTGCGGCAGCGCTTCAGCTTCGTCAACGGACGCCAGAAGGCCACCGTGGCGGTCGCCGCGACCCTGCTGCTGTACGACTTCGGCGCACCCGCCGACGTACGGCTGCCGGCCCCGGGGGACATCTACGCGGGCCGGATCGCCGAGGAGGGCGGGACCGGCGGCGGGGCCTGAATCCGGCCAGTCACTAGTCCGGGACGTCACCCCGTAAGTAGCCCGTCCGTGCCATGCGCGGTGTGCGGGGCGCTGCCTACCCTAGGGAGCGGTGACGTCCGAGAAGAGGTGAGGCGGGTGGCTGCGGTCGGCGGCACGGCGGTTCAGGACCACGTGGCCCTCGCCGAGATCGAGCTGTGCGGAGAGCTGATCATCGCGGCCTCCGCCGCCGAGGACCGGCTCAGCCTGGAGAGCATCGACGAGGTGCTGCGGGTGGCCGAGGAGCGGAACGCGGCCTAGCTGCGCAGCAGCCGGCCGATCGCCTTCGTCGCCTCGTCCACCTTGGCGTCGATCTCGTCGCCGCCCTTGACGGCCGCGTCCGCGACGCAGTGCCGCAGGT
Organism: Streptomyces olivaceoviridis; assembly: GCF_014650115.1. GTDB lineage: Bacteria > Actinomycetota > Actinomycetes > Streptomycetales > Streptomycetaceae > Streptomyces > Streptomyces olivaceoviridis. Next base: position 544,083 of record NZ_BMUI01000003.1, read on the forward strand.
GCTCCTCCAGCAGTTGGAGCGCGAAGGACTGGAGGGCCTTGGTGGAGGCGGAGACCTGCGTGAGTATGTCGATGCAGTACATGTCCTCCTCCACCATCCGCTGGAGGCCGCGGATCTGGCCCTCGATCCGGCGCAGCCGCTTGAGGTGCTCGTCCTTCTGTTTGTGGTAGCCGTGCGTGGCGCCGGCCTCGGTCGTCGTCGTCATCGCGGGCCTCCGTCTCGGGACGAGCTGGGGACAAAAGGGACACATACCCCTACTGGGTATATGGTAACGAACTTTCCGGGGTAGAGGGCCCTTCGTCCGCCCCCGTGCTGACCACTCTGCCCGATGGGCGACACTGGGATGCGGCCCGATAGCCGTGGCCGGATGATGCGCCTAGCATCAGCCTGACCGAAACCGAAGCACCCCGAGGACCCCACGTGCGCTTTCGTCTGACCCCCAGGGAGACGAGCTTCTACGACATGTTCGCCGCGTCCGCGGACAACATCGTCACCGGCTCGAAACTCCTGATGGAACTGCTCGGCGCGGACTCCTCCGCCCGGGCCGAGATCGCAGAGCGTATGCGGGCCGCGGAACACGCAGGTGACGACGCCACGCACGCGATCTTCCACCAGCTGAACTCCTCGTTCATCACGCCGTTCGACCGGGAGGACATCTACGCCCTCGCCGGTTCCCTGGACGACATCATGGACTTCATGGAGGAGGCCGTCGACCTGGTCGTCCTCTACAACGTCGAGGAACTGCCGAAGGGCGTCGAGCAGCAGATCGAGGTCCTGGCCAGGGCGGCCGAGCTGACCGCGGAGGCCATGCCGAACCTCCGCACCATGGACAACCTCACCGAGTACTGGATCGAGGTCAACCGGCTGGAGAACCAGGCCGACCAGATCCACCGCAAGCTGCTCGCCCACCTCTTCAACGGCAAGTACGACGCGATCGAGGTGCTGAAGCTCAAGCAGATCGTGGACGTCCTGGAAGAGGCGGCGGACGCGTTCGAACACGTGGCGAACACGGTGGAGACCATCGCCGTCAAGGAGTCCTGAGGCGTCGATGGACACCTTCGCCCTGGTCGCGACCATCGCGGTCGCGCTCTTCTTCACGTACACCAACGGTTTCCACGACTCGGCGAACGCGATCGCGACGTCGGTGTCGACGCGGGCGCTGACCCCGCGGGCGGCCCTCGCCATGGCGGCCGTGATGAACCTCGCAGGTGCCTTCCTGGGCTCCGGCGTCGCCAAGACGGTCAGCGAGGGTCTGATCGAGACGCCCCAGGGCTCGACCGGCATGGGGATCCTCTTCGCGGCCCTGCTCGGCGCGATCGTCTGGAACCTGGTCACCTGGTACTTCGGCCTGCCGTCCTCCTCCTCGCACGCCCTGTTCGGCGGCCTGGTGGGCGCGGCGCTGGCGGGCGGTACGACGGTGATCTGGCACGGGGTGGTCGACAAGGTCATCATCCCGATGTTCCTGTCCCCGGTCGTCGGTCTGATCGTCGGCTACCTGGTCATGACGGCGATCCTGTGGCTCTTCCGGCGGGCCAACCCGCACAAGGCCAAGCGCGGCTTCCGCATAGCCCAGACGGTCTCGGCGGCCGGCATGGCGCTGGGCCACGGCCTCCAGGACGCCCAGAAGACGATGGGTGTCGTCGTCATGGCACTGGTGATTTCCGGCCATGAGACGTACGGCGACCCGATCCCGGTCTGGGTGAAGATCGTCTGCGCGATCATGCTGTCCCTCGGCACCTACGCGGGCGGCTGGCGGATCATGCGCACGCTGGGCCGCAAGATCATCGAGCTGGACCCGCCGCAGGGCTTCGCCGCCGAGACGACCGGCGCGTCGATCATGTTCACCACGGCGTTCCTCTTCAAGGCGCCGATCTCCACGACCCACGTCATCACGTCGGCCATCATGGGCGTGGGCGCGACCAAGCGCGTCAACGCCGTCCGCTGGGGCGTGGCCAAGAACATCATCCTGGGCTGGTTCATCACGATGCCGGCAGCGGCCCTGGTAGCCGCCCTGGCCTTCGGACTGGTCAAGCTGGTGGCCCTGTAGTCCGGGCCGCACTCCGGGCTCGGACGCCCGGGAACCCACCACGACCGATCGCACCAAGCCCCCCACCCGGACCCTCCGGCCTCCCGAGTCGGGTGGGCGGGGGGAGACATCGGGGCGAGGGGCGAAGCCCCGAAGACCCCCGGCCCCGAAGCCGAACGCGGTGACAACGCAGCGGGCCCGCCCCCGGGAGCCAGGGGCGGGCCCTTTGCGTCCTCGCGGTGGCACCGCCATGCAGCACCGCGAGGGGATCGTGGGATCAGCCGAAGCGGCCGGAGATGTAGTCCTCCGTGGCCTGGACCGACGGGTTGGAGAAGATCCGCTCCGTGTCGTCGATCTCGATCAGCCGGCCGGGCTGGCCGACCGCCGCGAGGTTGAAGAACGCCGTACGGTCCGAGACACGCGCCGCCTGCTGCATGTTGTGCGTCACGATGACGATCGTGAACCGCTCCTTCAGCTCACCGATCAGGTCCTCGATGGCGAGGGTGGAGATCGGGTCCAGGGCGGAGCAGGGCTCGTCCATGAGGAGCACCTTCGGCTCGACCGCGATGGCGCGGGCGATGCACAGACGCTGCTGCTGACCACCGGACAGACCGGAGCCCGGCTTGTTCAGGCGGTCCTTCACCTCGTTCCAGAGGTTCGCGCCCTTGAGGGACTTCTCGACGATGTCGTTCAGTTCCGACTTCTTGTAGTTGCCGTTCAGCCGCAGGCCCGCCGCCACGTTGTCGAAGATCGACATCGTGGGGAACGGGTTCGGGCGCTGGAAGACCATGCCCACCTCACGGCGGACGGACACCGGGTCGACCCCGGTGCCGTACAGGTCCTCGTCGTCCAGGAGCACCTTGCCCTCGACGCGACCGCCGGGGGTGACCTCGTGCATGCGGTTCAGCGTGCGCAGGAACGTCGACTTGCCGCAGCCGGAGGGGCCGATGAACGCCGTCACCGACCCTGGCTCCACGGTCATCGAGATGTCCTCGATCGCCTTGTGGGAGCCGTAGAAGGCGGTGAGGCCGCTTACGTCGATTCGCTTGGCCATGTCTGCTTCACTTCCAGAAATTCAAGCTCGGTCGCTGTGTGGCCCCGCCCGGCGGAGCCGGAGATAGTCGCCTCAGCGACCGGTCTTGGGGGCCTTCCAGCGGGCGATGCCGCGGGCCACCAGGTTGAGGATCATCACGAAGGCGATCAGCGTGAGGGAGGCCGCCCACGCGCGGTCGAACGCCGCACCGGAGCCCGCGCTGTTGGCGAACTGCTGGTAGATGTACAGCGGCAGCGACGCCTGGGCGCCCTCGAAGGGGTTGTTGTTGATGAACGGGTTGCCGAACACCAGCAGCAGCACCGGCGCGGTCTCACCGGCGATACGGGCGACCGCCAGCATGACGCCGGTGGTGATGCCTCCGATCGAGGTCGGCAGGACCACCTTCAGGATGGTCCGCCACTTGGGCACGCCGAGCGCCAGGGACGCCTCGCGCAGCTCGTTCGGGACGAGCTTGAGCATCTCCTCGGTGGAGCGGACGACGACCGGCATCATCAGGATGGTCAGGGCCAGCGAACCGGCGAAGCCGAACGGCTGCATCTTGAAGATGAGCATCAGGCTGAGGATGAACAGGCCCGCGACGATCGACGGGATCCCCGTCATGACGTCGACGAAGAACGTGACGGCCTTGGCGAGCCGGCCCCGGCCGTACTCGACCAGGTAGATCGCGGTGAGCACACCGATCGGGGCGCCGATGAGGGTGGCGAGGCCGACCTGCTCCAGGCTGCCGATGATGGCGTGGTAGATGCCGCCGCCGGGCTCGGTGTCGGCGACGACCCCCATCGAGTGCGTCAGGAAGTAGAGGTCGAGGACCTTCACACCGCGCACGGCGGTCACCCAGATCAGGGAGACCAGCGGCACCACGGCGAGCAGGAAGGCCACCCAGACGAGGCTGGTGGCGACGCGGTCCTTGGCCTGGCGGCGGCCTTCGACGCGCGCGGCGATGCCGAACGTGCCGAGGACGAAGAGGACGGCGGCGATCAGACCCCACTGGATCTGGCTGTCCAGGCCGGCGCCCATGCTGATGCCGATGCCCAGGACGAGGGAGCCGGCGGCGATGGCCCACGGCGTCCAGCGGGGCAGGCTGGCGGCGCGCAGCGTGCTGGGCCGCTTGTCGGTGACGGCTGCGGTGCTCATGCGTTGGCCCCCGAGTACTCCGCGCGACGGGCGATGATCAGCCGGGCGGCGCCGTTGACCAGCAGGGTGATGACGAACAGGACCAGACCGGAGGCGATGAGCGCGTCCCGGCCGAACTCGTTCGCCTCGCTGAACTTGCTGGCGATGTTCTGGGCGAAGGTGCCGCCGCCCGGGTTGAGCAGGCTGGCCTGGATGTCGAAGGACGGCGAGAGCACGGTGGCGACGGCCATCGTCTCGCCGAGCGCGCGGCCGAGGCCGAGCATGGAGGCGGAGATCACGCCGGAGCGGCCGAAGGGCAGCACGGACATGCGGACGACCTCCCAGCGCGTGGCGCCGAGGGCCAGGGCCGCTTCCTCGTGCATCTGCGGGACCTGGCGGAAGACCTCACGGCTCACGTTGGTGATGATCGGCAGGATCATGATCGCGAGCAGGATGCCGACGGTGAGCATCGAGCGCGGCGCGCCCTCGTCCCAGGCGAAGACGCCGGTCCAGCCGAAGAACTCGTTGAGCCAGCCGAACAGGCCGTTCATGTGCGGGACGAGCACGAGGGCGCCCCACAGGCCGTACACGATGGACGGCACGGCGGCGAGCAGGTCGATCACGTAGGCGACCGGGCCGGACATGCGGCGCGGGGCGTAGTGCGTGATGAACAGCGCGATGGCGACCGCGATCGGGACCGCGATGACCATGGCGATGACCGAGGAGACGATCGTGCCGAAGACGAGGACCGCGATGCCGAACTTCGGTTCGAGGACGTTGGTGTTCCACTCGAACGTGGTCAGGAAGTTCGCGTGGTCCTTGCTGATCGCGAGGACGGCGCGGTAGGTGAGGAAGACCGCGATGGCGGCCATGATCGCCAGCAGCAGGATGCCGGAGCCCCGGGACAGCCCGAGGAAGATCCGGTCACCGGGGCGGGTGGCGCCACGGGCCGCGCGCTTCTGCTCGGCGATCGTGGGCTGGGAGGCGGAGGGAGGTACGTCGGTTGTCGTCGATATGTCCATCGGGTTCTCCGGTCTGCGGAGCCGTACCCCCGAGGGGGCCGCGGCTCATGGCGGCGGTGCACCGGACGGTGCGGCCCGGCCCTGTCGGGTACCGGGCCGCACTCTCGGGTCAGGTCAGCTCAGGCCCTCGATGGTCGTGCGGACCTTGGAGATGATGTCGGCGGGCACGGGCGCGTAGCCGATGCTCGGGAGGACCTTCTGACCGTCCTCGCTGGCGATGTAGCGCAGGAAGGCCTTGGTGGCGGGCAGGGTGTCCGCCTTGTTGCCCTTGTCACACGCGATCTCGTAGGTGACCAGGGTGATCGGGTAGGCGCCCTCGGCCTTGGTCTTGTAGTCCAGCTTCAGCGAGAGGTCCTTGCCGGTGCCGACGACCTGCGCGGCGGCGATGTCGGCGGTGGCGCTCTCGGAGCTGGGCGCGACCGGCTTGCTGGCGCCGGTGTTGATGGACACGGCCTTGAGGCCGTCCTTGACGTAGGACAGCTCGAAGTAGCCGATGGCGCCGGAGGTCTGCTTCACCTGCTGGGCCACACCCGCGGACTGCGGAGCGGACTGGCCGCCCTTGGCCTGCCAGGCCTTGCCGCCGGAGTACTTCCAGTTGTCCGGGGTGGTGGCGATCAGGTACTTGGTGAAGTTGTCCGTGGTGCCGGACTCGTCCGAGCGGTGGAACGCCTGGATCTTCAGGTCGGGGAGCTTCACGCCCTTGTTCAGGGCGGCGATCGCCGGGTCGTTCCACTTGGTGATCTTGCTGTCGAAGATCTTGGCGAGGGTCGGGGCGTCCAGGACCAGGTTGTCGACACCCGGGACGTTGTAACCGATGGCGATCGGGCCGCCGACCATCGGCAGGTCGATGCCCTGACCGCCCTTGCAGATCTGCTTGGAGGCGGTGACCTCTTCGGGCTTCAGCGGCGAGTCGGAACCGGCGAAGGCGACCTGGCCCTGCGTGAACGCCGTGACACCGGCGCCGGAGCCGCCGGCCCTGTAGTTGATCTGCACGCCGCACGCCTGGGAGAAGTTCTTCACCCAGGCGTCGATCGCGTTCTTCTGCGCGGAGGAGCCGTCTGCGATGAGCTGACCCTTGGCGTCGTCGCACTTGATCGAGCCGGCGTTGGCGGACGTGGACGGGTTGCCCGACGCACTGCCGCCACCGCCGTTGTCGTCGGAGCCGCACGCCGTCAGGGCCAGGGCGCCGGTGACGGCGACAGCACCGAGAGAAAGGGCGCGCAGCCGGTTCTTGCGCTGAAGCTTCACTTTCGGGAGTTCCTTCCAGGAGCCGCCGCTGTCGGCGGCGCGCGAGGTCATAGAGGTACGTGAGCGCGTTCATGGCCGCACCCGGCACCCGGTAAGGCCGAAATTAGGCAGATCAGGTGAAGCCGCCGATGGCCGGAAGTGAACGAGGGGTGAACCCCTGCCGTCGGCCTGGTGAGGTCACGGAATGCTCACGGGGAGGGCACGCGAAGGTCCCAATGACCGGGTTGCGCGAACATGTCTTCGATGTTCCTCACTCGGCCGGGGGAACTTCTGGGTGCGGCGCGTCGTCTCGTTCCACGACAGCCGAGGAAAGGCGACGGACATGGAACGGCGTACGTTCATCTCGGGCGGCGCGGCCGCCCTCGCAGCGACCGCACTCACCGCGTGCGGTGCGGGCGGGGGTTCGTCCGCCCCCGCGGCGGACCACCCCGGTACGCCGTCGCGCGCGACCTCGCTGCCGGCCCTCCGGACCACCAGCGCGACCGCCGCCGCGAACTGGGCGGCCCTCGGCCGTGACCTGGACGGCTCCCTGGTGCGGCCCGGCGACGGGAGCTGGACGACCGCCCACCAGCTCTACAACACCCGCTTCGACGGGCTGAAGCCCGCCGCGGTGGCCTACGTCGCGCACACCGCCGACATCCGCACCGCCCTCGCCTACGCCCACGCGCACGGCGTGAAGGTGTCCATACGCAACGGCGGCCACTCCTACGCCGGCTACTCCTCCGGCGACAACCGGCTGATCGTCGACGTGTCCCGGCTGAACCGGGTCCGGGCGAGCGGCGGCCAGGCCGTCGTCGGCGCCGGCGCCAAGCTGATCGACGTCTACCGCGCGCTGGCCGCGAAGGGCGTGACCATACCGGCGGGCTCCTGCCCCACCGTCGGCGTCTCCGGCCTGGTGCTCGGCGGCGGCCACGGCGTGGCCTCCCGCGCCTACGGCCTGACCTGCGACAGCCTCACCCAGGCCACCCTGATCACCGCGGACGGCAAACAGCTCACGGCGAACGCGAGCACCAACAAGGACCTGTTCTGGGCGCTGCGCGGCGCCGGCAACGGCAACTTCGGCGTCGTCACCGAGCTCCAGTTCCGGACCCATGCCGCACCGCAGGCCGTGACCGCCTACCTGACCTGGCCGTGGGCCAACGCCGCCAAGGTGCTGACGGCGTGGCAGGAGTGGGGCCCGAGCCAGCCCGACGAGATCTGGTCCTCCCTGCACCTGGAGTGCTCCCCGGGCCGCACCCCGGCCGTCTCGGTGGCCTGCTTCTCCCTCGGCACCTACGGCGAGCTCCAGAACGCCGTGGACCGCCTGGCCCACCTGGCGGGCGCCGACGCCTCCTCCGTCTCCCTGCGCCGCCGGGGCTACGAGGAGGCCATGGAGATCTACGCCGGCTGCTCCTCCTTCTCCAGCGACGCCCAGTGCCATCTGCCCGGCTCCACCCCGGGCCGCTCCCCGCAGGGCAGGCTCGGCCGCGAGACGTACGCGGCCCGTTCCGACTTCTTCGACCGCTCGCTGTCCGCGGCCGGCATCCAGGCCGTGCTGAAGCAGATCGCCGCGGTGCGGGGCGGCGCGGGCAGCATCGCGTTCACCGCGCTCGGCGGCGCGGTCAACCGGGTCTCCCCCACCGCGACGGCCTTCGTCCACCGCCGCTCGCGGATGCTGGCCCAGTACATCGCCTCCTGGGGCGCTGGGGCCTCCGGCTCCACCGCCCAGTCCTGGCTGACCGCCGCGCACCAGGCGATGCAGCCGTACGCCTCGGGCGCCGCCTACCAGAACTACAGCGACCCGACGCTGAAGGACTGGAAGAAGGCGTACTACGGGGACGCGGCGGCCCGGCTGGCCAAGGTGAAGCAGCAGTACGACCCCCAGCGCTTCTTCTCCTACGCGCAGGGTCTTTAGCGGTCCAACGCGCAGGGTCCGTGAGCGGGTCCTGCGCGCGGGGTCGTAGCGGGCGGGGTCCCCGCCCGCTGGGCGGCCGTCGGGACCCCGGGCCGCGAGGTCCTAGGCCGCGAGGTCCCGTTCCTCGGTGTCCAGGGGCTTGCGGGCGCTGGGCAGCAGGGCGTTGTCCCGGCCGCCGGCCGCCGCGGACCGCCGCCGCACGAGCCAGCCGGCGCGCGGCGAGCGCTCCACGGCCCGCATCAGCGGGGTGAGCAGGGCCGTGGCCGGCGGGGACAGCAGCAGGACGACCGCCGTACCGAGGGCGAAGCCGCCGACGACGTCCGTCGGGTAGTGCACGCCCATGTAGACCCGGCAGAAGCCCTCCAGCAGGGCCAGGCCGATGCCGGCGAGGCCGAAGCGGCGGTGGGCGACGAAGAGCCCCACGCCGAGCGCCATGGTGATCGTCGCGTGGTCGCTGACGAAGGAGAAGTCGGTCTTGCCGGAGACGAGGACGTCCAGGCCCTGGTGGTCCACGAAGGGGCGGGGGCGCTCCACGAAACCCCGTATCGGCACGTTCACCAGCACCGCGAGACCGGCCGCGAGCGGCGCCCACACCAACGCGGCCACCGAGGGCGCGGCATCCTCGCCGCCCCGGCGCCGCACGGACCACCAGCACCACAGGATCAGCAGCACCATGGCGAGCAGCAGGCCGTACTCACCGACGAACTCCATGACCCGGTCGAACCAGTGCGGTGCGTCCTTGGCCAGGCCGTTGATGTCGTAGAGCAGCTCGACGTCGGGGTTCGATCCGGATTCGGCGAGTACAGCCATCGTGCTGCGGCCCCTTCGTCGTCTTCCCGGACGCACCTCGTGTGCGTCGCTCCTGCCCCCCGTGGTTCGTAGATCCGCTTCCGCTGCACTGCCGCACTGACGTCCGCTCGGCTACGTCAACAGGAACGCATGCCCACCGCCCATACGTTCCACTCTCCACTGAATGATCACGCAGACGTTATCGAAGAGAGACTCATCGCCCCAGCTCAGGGGAGGGGTTCACGCTCGGTTCACACCCTCGTGGGAAGTGCTTTCGCGCCATCTTCGGTGACCCTGGTGGCGCCGAAGTAGTCGGGGGTGTCGATGGGGTCGAACCGGATCACGGCGCCCGTGCGCGGGGCGTCGATCATGTATCCGCCGCCGACGTAGATGCCGACGTGCCGGATGGCCCGGGAGTCGGTGAGGTCGTCGGAGAAGAACACCAGGTCGCCCGGGAGCAGTTGGTCCCGGGAGGGGTGCGGACCGGCGTTGTACTGGTCGTTGGCCACGCGCGGCAGGGTGATCCCGACCTTCTCGTACGCGGCCTTGGTCAGCCCCGAGCAGTCGAAGCGCCCGCCCTGGTCGGCGGTGCCGTTGCCGCCCCACAGGTACGGCGTGCCGAGCTTGCTCTGCGCGAAGCCGATGGCGCCGGCGGCCTGCCGGGTGGGGTCGATCCGGGTGACCGGCGCGGCGAAGCTCTTCTCCAGGCTGCGGATCCGCTGGACGTAGTTCCGCGTCTCGCTGATGGCCGGAACCCCGCCCGCCCGGATGACGCGGTAGGCGCCCGCGTTGTAGGCGGCGAGCATGTTGTCGGAGACGTTCCCCGGCACGTCCTTCACGTACTTCGCCAGCTCGCAGTCGTACGAGGCGGCCGACGGGATGGCGTCGTCCGGATCCCAGATGTCCCGCTTGCCGTCCCCGTCGCCGTCGATCCCGTGGGTCGCCCAGGTGCTCGGGATGAACTGCGCGATCCCGCGGGCGTCGGCCGGGCTGACGACGGTCGGGTTCCAGCCACTCTCCTGGTAGAGCTGCGCGGCGAGCAGCGCCGGACTCAGCGCCGGGCACAGGTTGCCCCACTTCTGCACCAGCGACTTGTAGGCGGCCGGAACGGCCCCCTTGGCCAGCCCCCGGCTCGCCGAGGTCACCCCGCCGAGCAGGTTCCCGGCCACCAGATACACCCCGACGACGAGCAGCATGACGAAGCCCATGCCGAGCCCGACGGCCGCCTCACCGATCACCCATACCTTCCGCACGGTTCAACTTTCCCCCATGCGGGCGCGGTTCAAGTCCATTTGTGCGCGAAGTGGCGGCATTTCACGGGTGGCGAGGCGCAGGTGACGTGCCCTCAGCCCGCTCAGCGACCGGCCGTGGCGTCCCGGTACAGCTCCGCCGCCTCGCCGCCCAGGGCCACGCTGTACGACGTGTCCGCCGTGGAGCCGCCCTCTTCATGGCCGCCGAGTACGCCGACGACCTGGCCGTCACCGTTGACCCAGGGGCTGCCGCTGGTGCCGCTGGTGAAGTCCGGGCAGTCGATGCGCTGTTGGGTACGGCTGTGCGGGACCGGTCTGTTGGTGCAGCTGATGGGCACCTCGCGGGAGTCGGGGTAGCCGGTGACGGTGACCGCGGTGGCACCGGTGGCCACCCCGGTCGTGAACCGGTTGGCGCCGACCACGTCCTCCAGCCGGTCGCCGTCCCGCGCGCCGACGACGGCGAAGGCGACGTCGCTGTCCTCGTCCTGCCCCTTGGCCCACCCGTCCGGCAGGAACCGCCGCGTCACCTTCCACACCCCGTACGGCGCCCGCCCGTCCCGGTAGCCCGGCACGAACACCAGATCGCCGTCGGCGCCGGCCACGCAGTGCGCCGCGGTGACGATCAGATCGCCCCGCGGGCTGTGCACCACGGAGGCGGTGCAGAAGTGGCCGCCGGCGAGCCTGTCCGCCCGGTCCGCGTCGAACAGCGCGCCCACCCGCGCGCTGTGCCGGGTCGCGACGGTGTCGGCGGTGACCCCGAGGGGCCCCCGCCCGTCGTCCGCGGCGGCCACGGAGGCCGATGTCACCGCCAACAGCACCACAGCGCCGAGCAACGCGGGCCGTGAGGTGACCGAGATGCGTGAGGTGCGCTTCATCAGGCCCCACTCTGTCCGACGAAGGTGAGAATCCCGTTCCGGCTTCACTGAGATTTTCCTGTGAAACCTCCGCTTCCCCCTCGTAGCCGATCGGAACCTCACCATCACTCCACCGCGCCGTTCCGCCCGGCGCGCTCAGCGGGCCCGGGCACCGGCGGGAGCGACGCCCCCGGTCACCGCACCGTCGCCGTGAGCGGCCACTCCACGCCCGTCAGCTCCTCCGAGAGCGTCCACAGCCGCCGGGCCGCGGCCGGGTCGCTCGCCGCGGCACTGCGGCCGACCAGGGTCGGGGCACCGCGCATCTCGGCGGGACCGTCGGGGCCGACGTAGGACGCGCCGGGCAGGTTCTGGGTGGCCGCGTAGAGGGTGGGCAGGGCGCCGGCCTCGTCGTCCTGGGCGAGGAACAGGTTGCCGGCCCGCATGAACAGGCGGGTGAACGGGGTGGCGGTGCGGCTCTGGAGGTTGGTCGCCGCCCAGCCGGGATGCGCCGCCAGGGCCCGTACGGCCGACCCGGCCTCCGTCAGGCGCCGCTGGAGCTCCAGGGTGAAGAGCAGGTTGGCCAGCTTGGACTGGGCGTAGGCGCGCGTGGGGCTGTAGTTCCCGCGCAGGTTCACGTTCTCGAAGTGGATCCTCCGGTCGCCCATGCGGTGCGCGCCGGACGCCACGGTCACCACCCGGTCGGTGATCCGGGGCAGCAGCAGGGTGGTCAGCGCGAAGTGTCCCAGGTGGTTGGTGCCGAACTGCAACTCGAAGCCCTGCTTGGTGCGCTGTTCCGGCACCATCATCACGCCCGCGTTGTTGATCAGCAGATCCAGCGGGCGGTCCCAGCCGGCGGCGAACTCGCGCACCGAGTCGAGGTCCGCCAGGTCCAGCCGGCGCACCTCGGTGCTGCCGGCCACCCGTGCCGCCGCGGCACCGCCCCGGGCGAGGTCCCGCACGGCGAGCACCACATGCGCCCCGGCGCCGGCCAGCGCCCGCGCGGCGGTGAGGCCGATGCCGCTGTTGGCGCCGGTGACGACGGCCGTACGGCCGGTCAGGTCGGGGAGACGGGTCGCGTTCCACTTGCCGCGCTTGCCGCGCGCTTCGGTCGTGTCAGCCATGGGCTCAATGTAGGCAGCGCCAACAATGCTGTCAATGACAACAAAGCTGACGATGGCAACATCGAGATACGATGACGCGCATGTCCGCACCCCGCCCCTACCACCACGGAGACCTGCGCGCCGCCCTGCTCAAGAGCGCCGAGCGCACTCTGCGCGACAGGGGGGTCGGCGCGCTCTCCCTGCGCGAGCTGGCCCGGGACGTGGGCGTGAGCCACGCCGCCCCCGGCCGGCACTTCAAGGACAAGCAGACCCTGCTCGACGCCCTGGCGCTGGACGGCTACGAGCGCATGAACCGGGCCCTGGCCGCCGCCGACCGCCCGGACCGGCCCTTCGAGGAGCGGATGACCGCCCTCGCCCGCGCCTACCTCGGCTTCGCTGTCGAGAACCCCGAACTGCTGGAGCTGATGTTCGCGCGCAAGCACGACCCCGACAGCTCCGCCCAGCTCGCCGCGGCCGTCGACCACTCCCTCGGCACCTTCACCCGGCTGGTCGCGGACGCCCAGGAACAGGGCGAGATCGTCCAGGGCGACCCCGAGCGCCTCACCACGGTCGCCGCCGCGAGCCTGCACGGCCTGGCCGCCCTGATCGCCGGCTGCGCGCTCGACGCGGAGGAGACCCTGGCCGGCCTGGACACCCACGTCCACCTACTGCTGCACGGCCTACGCCCCCGCTAGCCGCCCCGCCGGCCGGCTACGGCGCCGAGTACCCAGCCGCCTCCACGTACGCCTCCGCGGCGGCCGACCCCGGGACCGGCGTCCACGCCCTGGCCGACACCCCGTCAAGCGGCGGCTGTCCGGCCGAGTTCCCGTACGCGGCCGCCGGCGCCTCCGCCCCGAACGACGTCACCAGCGGCAACAACGGCAACCGCTCCACCAGCCACCTCCGCACGGCCGGGTCGGACCACGACGGCCCCACCGGCTGAGCACCCCTCGCGGACGGACGGTCCACGGCACCCAGCCGTGGCCCGATTTCCCGTCCCCCCGTGAGAACATCGACGCGACGCGTCACCCGACCGGTTCCGCTCCGACCTCGTTGCCCAGCGTGACCTGCCGTGATACACAGAGTGACCGCACAGGTCGTTCGTACGAAACCCGCCAGTCAATGACGTCAAGTCGACATACGTTGGCGGCGTTGTCGGCGACAATGGGGCCTGACCTCTGCACACCGCAGGGGCACTCACGGAACTACCCACCAGGGGCGGTGACTTACATGCTCTTTGCGGCCGACAAGGGAGACATCAACACCATCATCGGCGGGATCGCTCCGGACTGGGGCCCCTTCGGCAGCCTGGGCAACGAGGCCAAGGTGATGATCGAGGTGGTCATGGCCGTGGCCATCCTCCTCTGCCTCGGCATCGCGGTATGGGGCGCGGCGAAGCAGCGCATCGGCGCCACGGCCCTCCGGGACACCTTCAGCGCCGAACAGGGCAAGGGCCTCATCATCGCGGGCCTCACCGGGGTGTTCATCATCGGATCCCTGGGCACCCTGTTCACGATCGTGTACGGCATGGCGGTCTGACCCCGTCCCCTCCACCCCACCCACCCGTCGTGCCCACCGGCTGAGGTTGCGTCTCCCTGATGTCGAGTCACCACACCGCGCCCCCGCGGGAACCAGCACGGCTACCGTCGTATGCCTACGAGGGTGAGGGAGCGCACACGGCATGAGTCCCGGAGACGAACAGGGTTACGACTACCCCGAGACGGGCCACACCCGCACCCGCCTCCCCGACCCCGACCCCTACGGCGGCGCCCCCCGCCGCCCCCACCGCTCCTCCTCCCGCAGCCTGGTCACGGTGGTAGGCGTGGTAGTCCTCCTCATCGCAGCCATCGCCTTCGCGAACCGCGGGGGCGACTCACCGGGTGACGAGGCGTCGGGGAAGGGCACCAAGCCCGAAACATCCTCGACAGCCCCCTCGGGCACCCGCCCGGTCGAAACAAGAACCGGCACCATCCCTTCGGGCTTCGCCCACACAGCCCAGGGAGCGGAGAGCGCGGCGGCGAACTACGCCGTGGCGTTGGGGTCGGCCGACATGTTCAACAAGGCTGGTCGCGACACCATCCTGCGGTCCGTCATGGCGCCTTCTCAGGTGACCAGTTCGGAGTCGGCGTTCGACAAGGCGTACACCCCCGCCTTCAGCAAGAGCCTCGGTCTGAACGACGACGGCACCGCTCCGAAGGGCTACACGTTCGTCTCCCGCACGAGCCCCATCGGCACCAAGGTCACCGAGTCCTCCGACAACACGGCCACGGTCGAGGTCTGGTGCAGCGGTCTGCTCGGCCTCGCGGGCGAGAATTCCACGAATCCGGTCACCAACAGCTGGTTCACCATCACGATGAAACTCGAGTGGGCCGCCGGCGACTGGAAGATCATCACGCATTCCCAGAAGGAGGGCCCTGCACCTGTACCCGGTGACGACAGGGCCTCCAGTTCCGATGAGATGTCCAAGGCTGTCGATGAGTACGGAGGGTTCACCTATGCCCGCTAACCGCCGCGTACTCACGCTGGCCGGCGCGGTCACAGCCGTCCAAACGGCCGCTGTCCTGGCGGCTACGCGTGCCTCCGCCGCCCCAACGCCGACGCCGACTGCGACGAAGAGCACCGACACCTGCGACCTGATCCACGGCGCTGCCCGGGAATTCTGCGAAAAAGACAACGGCTCCTCCGGCGGATCCTCCGGCGGCGCCCCCAGCAACCCCCTCACCGACACGCTCGACCCCCTCGCCTCCCTGGCCAAGGGATGCGCCGACGCCGCCGCCTGGACCATCGGGAAGCTCAGTAACGCCGTGAAGGAGACCGCCAACGTCGACTTCACCAACCAGGCGTTCCTCAAGCAGTACGCCGTCGTCTTCGCCGCCTCCACGATCCTCACGCTCCTCCTCTGGCTCCTGGCCGTCGCCAAGCGAGCCGTCCGCGGCGTCCCCCTCACCACCGCCATCTCGGAAGCCGTCGGCTTCCTCTGGCTCACCGTGCTGGCCTCCGCGTTCACCCCCCTGATCCTGTACACCGTCGTATCGGCGACGGACGGCGTCACGGACGTCCTCGCCAAAGCCACCGGCGACCAGGCCGACACCTTCTTCGGCACCTTCTCCGGCGCCCTGAAGAAGGGCAACGACATCGGCGGCGGCCCCATCATGCTGATCGTCGTGTCCCTGGTCAGCATCCTCGCCGCCGGCGTCCTCTGGCTGGAGCTCGTCATCCGCGCCGCCCTGCTCTACGTCGGCGCCCTCCTCGGCACCGTCGTCTACGCCGGCCTGGTCGACAAGAACCTGTGGGGCCACGTCCGCCGCTGGGCCGGCATCATGATCGCCGTCATCCTCGTCAAGCCGGTCATCGTGATCGTCCTCGGCCTGGCCGGCGCCCTCTCCGGCGACAGCGGCCCCGACGCCTTCTCCGCCGTCGTCTCCGGCCTCGCCATCATCCTGCTGGCCATCTTCGCCAGCGCGATGATCTACCGCTTCGTCCCCGGCTTCGGCGACGAACTCGCCGGCTCCCGCAGCAACCGCATCATGCAGGGCGCCGAGAGCAAGGCCGCCGCCGTCATCAGCTCCCCGGCCACCCTCGTCGCCCAGGGCATCAAGACCCACAGCACCCGCGCCGACACCTCCGGCGGACAGTCCGGCAGCACCCCCCGCCCGGCCAACCCCGCCACCGGAGGCGTCGCCGCCCACAGCAGCCGCACCCCCACCGGCAGCGGAGCCGTCCCCTCCGCCACGCCCGCGCCCCGCGCGTCCAGCCCGGTCAACACACCGCACGCCAGCAACACCCGCAACAACCGCTCGGGAGGTGAAGGGCGTTGACGACCGAGTCCCACCTGTCCCATCCGGTCACGCCCCGCCGTACGTATCTCATCGGCCGCGCCCGGCCGAACGCGATCGTCGGCCGGAACCGCGAATCCGGCGAGATCGCCCTGATCATCGCCGGCGCGTTCCTCGGCATGATGTGCGGCCTCCTCGTCCCCGTCCTGCCCCTGCGGATCGTGCTGCTGACCGGCTTCCCGCTGCTCGCGCTCGCCGCGGTCTACGTGCCGTACAAGCGCCGCACGTTCTACAAGTGGTTCGAGATCAACCGCAGCTACAAGCGCACCGTCAAGCGGGGCGCCGTCTACCGCTCCACCGCCATGGAGGCCGGGACCCGGATCGACGGACGCGAGATCGAGATCGGCCCGCCGCCGGGCATCGGCCGCATCACCTGGCTCGCCGCACCCTTCGGGCCGGACGAGATCGCCGTACTGCTGCACGCCGACCGCAAGACCGTCACCGCCGCCATCGAGATCGAGGGCCCCGGCGTCGGCCTGCGCGACTCGGAGGACCAGGAGGCCCTGGTCGACCGCTTCGGCACCCTGCTCAAGCACGTCGCCAACGGAGACGGCTTCGTCACGCGCCTGCAGATGCTCGCCCGGACCCTGCCCGCCGACCCGGACGCGCACGCCAAGGACGTCGGCCAACGCGGTGACCCCCGCTCCCCCGGCTGGCTCCAGCAGTCCTACGACCAGCTCCAGTCCATGGTGTCCACCAGCAGCGAGCAGCACCGCGCCTACCTCGTCGCCTGCATGCACTACACCCGCGAACTGGCCGCCGAGGCACACGCCATGGCCCGCGCCGTCCGCGCCCGCGGTAGCAAGGTCGACCGGGACGCCGGGCTCGCCGTCGTCATGGCCCGCGAGCTCACCGACATCTGCTCGCGGCTCCAGGAGGCCGACATCCGGGTACGGCAGCCGCTCGGTCAGGGGCGGCTGGCCTCCCTCGTCCACTCCATGTACGACCCCGACCACCCCATCGACCACATCCAGGCGATGACCCAGCGCAACGCCTGGCCGGCCGAGCTGGACGCCACGGAGCCCACCTACCTCCAGGCCAAGACCCGGGAGTCCAGCACCCGCGCGCCCTGGTGCCACGCCACCGCCTGGGTGAAGGAATGGCCGATGACCCCCGTCGGCGTGAACTTCCTCGCGCCGCTCCTCGTCCACACCCCGGACGTCATCCGCACGGTCGCCGTCACCATGGACCTCGAACCCACCGAGGTCGCCATCGAGCGCATGCTCACCGAGAAGACCAACGACGAGGCCGAGGCGTCCCGCGCCGCCAAGATGAACCGGACCGTCGACCCCCGCGACATCGCCGCGCACAACCGCCTCGACCAGCGCGGCGAGGACCTCGCCAGCGGCGCCGCCGGCGTCAACCTGGTCGGCTACATCACCGTCTCCTCCCGTTCCCCGGAGGCCCTCGCCCGCGACAAGCGGACGATAAGGGCCTCCGCCGGCAAGTCGTACCTCAAGCTGGAGTGGTGCGACCGAGAGCACCACCGCGCCTTCGTGAACACACTTCCGTTCGCCACCGGCATCCGAAGGTAGGGGCTGATTCGCCGATGCGGGACCCGCTGACCGTCCTCACCGAGGCCTTCACCTCCTTCCTCTTCGGGAAGGTCGAGACGACCCGGCTGCCGGTGCGCACCTCCACGGGCCAGGCCCAGGCCGTCTACCTGCCCACGGCCGCGCCCGGCCTCGGCGACTCCGGCGTCATCATCGGCCGCGAGGTGTACTCCGGGAAGGGCTACATCTACGACCCCTTCCAGCTCTACGGCCAGCAGTTGCCGGCCCCGCACTGGCTCGTCCTCGGCGAGTCCGGCAACGGCAAGTCGGCCCTGGAGAAGACCTACGTCCTGCGCCAGCTCCGCTTCAAGGACCGCCAGGTCGTCGTCCTGGACGCCCAGGGCGAGGACGGGGTCGGCGAGTGGAACCTCATCGCCGAGGAACTGGGGATAACGCCGATCCGGCTGGACCCGACGGCCGCCCTGGACCACGGCATCCGCCTGAACCCGCTGGACCCGGCGATCACCACCACCGGCCAGCTGGCACTGCTCCGCACGATCATCGAAGTGGCGATGGGCCACGGCCTGGACGAGCGCTCCGGCTTCGCCCTGAAGGTCGCCCACTCGTACGTCAACGAGACCATCGTGGACCGCCAGCCGGTCCTGACCGACATCGTGGAGCAGCTACGGCACCCCGAGCCGGAGTCGGCGGAGGCGATGAACGTCGCCATAGACGACGTACGGGCGTGGGGCCTCGATGTCGCCCTGGTCCTGGACCGGTTGGTCGACGGTGACCTGCGGGGCATGTTCGACGGGCCGACGACGGTCGGCATCGACCTGGACGCCCCGCTGATCGTCTTCGACCTCTCCCACATCGACCGCAACTCCATCGCGATGCCGATCCTCATGGCGATCGTCGGCGTGTGGCTGGAGCACACCTGGATCCGCCCCGACCGGAAGAAGCGCATCTTCCTGGTCGAGGAGGCCTGGCACATCATCAACAGCCCGTTCGTGGCCCAGCTCTTCCAGCGACTGCTGAAGTTCGGCCGCCGGCTCGGCCTCTCCTTCGTGGCGGTGGTCCACCACCTGTCCGACGTCGTCGACGGAGCGGCGGCGAAGGAGGCGGCGGCCATCCTGAAGATGGCGTCGACCAGGACGATCTACGCCCAGAAGGCCGACGAGGCGCGGGCCACGGGCCGGGTCCTCGGCCTCCCCCGCTGGGCGGTCGAGATCATCCCCACGCTCACGCCCGGCATCGCGGTCTGGGACGTCAACGGCAACGTCCAGGTGGTCAAGCACCTGATCACGGAGACGGAACGGCCGCTGGTCTTCACCGACCGGGCGATGACCGAGTCCTCCAGCGACCTCGCGGCCGACGACGCCCTGCGCGCGGCCGAACTGGAGGCCGAGCAACGGGCCGCGGCCTTCGTGGAACAGCACGTGGGCGACTCCGAGTCGACGGTGGCGTAAGGAGACGCAAGAGGGCGCAAGAGAGCGCACGGGGATGTAAGGGGAACAGGGTGAGACCGGACGACCGCCGCGGGGACCGCCGGGACAGCCGCCGGGAGGGCCAGGGCGGCATCCCCGACGGCCTGCTGATCGGCATGCTCGCGTTCCTCCTCGGCATGACGGTGCTGGTGTGGACGGCCACGGGCCTGGCCGCCTGGTTCACCCAGGGCGCCTGGCCCACCGGCGTCACGTTCACCCGCACACCCCTGGCCATGCGCCACCTCATCGGCCGCCCCCACGACATCACCGGCGCCTGGCCGGACACCCCACCGTCCCAACTCTCCGGCTGGGGCCTGTTCTGGGGCCTCTTCATAGCCCAACTGATGATCCTCTTCGTCCTCACGATGTTCGCCCTGGGAACGGTGGCCCGGTGGAGAGCCGGAAGAGCCCGCAGGGCTGCCGCTGGGGGCGAGGGGATGACGGGGGCCGGCCCGGCGGTGACTGGATCGGGGTGGGCTGGGCCGGCGGAGGCCGGATCGGGGTGGGCTGGGCCGGCGGAGGCCGGATCGGGGTGGGCCGGGCCGATGGCGGCCGGGCCTACGACGGTTGGGCCGGTGGGTACTGAGCCGGTGAGTGCCGGGGCAGTGGGGTCTGGCGCGCCTGCGCCCGGCGTGCCGATGGAGAGCGATTCCGCGGCCGGCGGAATCGGGCTTGCCGGGGCCGGCGTTGGCGGGCCCGGGGTGCCCGGGTTCGAGGGCGCCGCGTACGGATCCGCCCCTCCCCGCGAGGTACCGGCACCTCGCGGGGATGCCGAACCACCGGGGGCGGGCGCCTTCCCGGCCGACGGTGAGCGGGTGGCCGGGTGGGAAAAGCTCCACATCGCCCCCAGGGAACGCCGCCACACCACCGCGGCCCACGCCATCCAGGCCGCCCCCGGCCCCACCCTCATCGTCACCTCCAACCCCACCCTCTGGTCGGACACGAAGGACGCGAAGGCGAAACTGGGGCCCACCCTGCTCTACGACCCCACCCACCTCTGCGACACCCCGGCCCGCCTCCACTGGTCCCCCACCACCGGCTGCGAGGACAAACAAACGGCACTTCACAGAGCGACAGCCCTGCTGGCCCCCGTAAGCCCCACCGCCAAGATCGACCAGGCGGTGGCGGACACGGCGACCACCCTCCTCCGCAGCTACCTGCACGCCGCCGCCCTGGACAACCGCACCGTCCGCCACGTCCACCGCTGGTCGCAGGGCACTCAGGTCCAAGAGGCCGTCCGCACCCTCCGTACCCACCCCAAGGCCGCCCCGGGGGCCGCCGGCGAGCTGGAGGCGGCCCTCACCGCCCACCCCGAACGCCGCGACATCGCCCAGGAACTGACCGGCAGGGCCCTCGCGGCCCTCTCCACGGTCAACATCCGCGAAGCCTGCACTCCCAACCGAAATGATGCCCTCGCCTTGGATTCCTTCATCCAAGAAGGGGGCACGCTTTATGTGGTCGGTGAATCCATCGAGGACCCGCGGAGCAATCCGGGCGCGATGCCGCTCCTGACGGCCCTCGTCTCCAGCGTGGTCGAGCGCGGCCGGCGCATGGCCGAACGGTCATCCTCCGGTCGGCTCGACCCACCACTCATCCTGGTCCTGGACGACATCGCGGCCGTGGCCCCGCTCCCGGAGCTGCCGACCCTGCTCGCCACCGGAGCGGACCAGGGCCTGCCGACGCTCGCCCTGCTCCGCTCCCGCGAACAGGCCCGCTCCCGCTGGCCCCACCAGGAGCTACCGGCCTAGACGGGCCGCTCCAGGACGAACTCCAACTCCTGCTCCGCCTCGTCCTTCGAGAAGGACACCACCAGGCCACTCGGCGCGAAGCCCATCTTCCGGTACGCCCCCTGCGCTCGCGCGTTGTCCTCGTGGACGAACAGCCGCACCCGCTCGGCCGCCCGCTCCCACGCCCAGGAGACACCGGCCTGGAACAGCGACTCGATCAGCCCGTTCCCCCGGTGCTCGGGCCGCACGAACACCCCGACGACATGCCCCTGCCGCCGCTCGACCGCGAACCCGGCCCAGTCCTTGCTCCCGGCCTCTTCGAGGAGGACGGTGACCGAGCCGGCCCAACTCCCGTCGGCCGTCTCGGCGATGAACTGCCGGGCGGTCGTGGAGCCCTCCCCGGAGGTGACGGCCCGGTCCTGCCAGAACGAGTCGGGCTTGGCCACGGCGTTCTCGTAGGTCTCCAGAAAGGCGAGGTGCGCGACCGGGTCCCGCAGCGAGTCCAGGCGCAGCTCCTTCACCCGCTCCCAGTCATCGGGCCGTATGGCGCGGACTACGTATTCATTCCTGACGAAAGAGCTCATGGGACCACCCTAAACGCAGAAAACCCCCGCACCGAAGGTGCGGGGGTTTTCCCAAAAATTGTT
>NZ_BMUI01000004.1 GCF_014650115.1 Streptomyces olivaceoviridis
ATATGGAAGCCTGGTAACGGGTGGAGTTGACTGGTACTAATAGGCCGAGGGCTTGTCCATTGATGCTCGCGTCCACTGTGTATGTTCTGAGGCAACGAACGGTTGCCGGCTTTGAGCTGAACTGCAAACACAAATGAAGAGTGTGCTTGTTCGCTCGAAACCATTAGGGTTTCGGTGGTCATAGCGTGAGGGAAACGCCCGGTTACATTTCGAACCCGGAAGCTAAGCCTCACAGCGCCGATGGTACTGCAGGGGGGACCCTGTGGGAGAGTAGGACGCCGCCGAACAATCTTTGGAGGACCCCTGGTCCCAGCGTTCAGCTGGGACCAGGGGTCCTTTTGTTTTTACAATGCTTGTAGTACCGAAGACAGGAGTCACCATGTCCACCAACTCTCCCGAGGACCGACCGGAGCGCGACCAGCGGCGACGGGACAGTGGTGACCGGGGTGACCGTGGCGGCTTCCGCCGCGACAACGACCGCCGTGACTACGACCGGCGTGGCGGCGACGACCGGCGTGGTAGCGACCGCGGTGGCGATCGTGGTGGCTACGGCCGCCGCGATGACCGCCGTGATGACCGGCGTGACGACCGCCGTGGTGGCGGTTTCCGCCGCGAGGGCGAGCGTGGCGCGCGTCCGGGGTTCCAGCGGGATGACCGCGACCGGGGTGAGCGTGGCGGGTTCCGTCGCGACGACCGCCGCGACGACCGTGGGGACCGCGGTTTCCGTCGTGACGACCGCGGTGACCGAGGCGACCGCCCCTCCTTCCGCCGTGATGACGACCGTGGCGGCTACGGCCGGCGCGACGACAACCGCGGTGGCTACGGCCGCCGTGACGACCGGCGGGACGACCGCCGTGACGACCGGCGCGACGACCGGCGTGACGACCGCGACCGCGGCGAGCGCGGTGGCTTCCGGCGTGACGATCGCCGCGACGACCGTCGCGACGACCGCAGGGATGACAGCCGTGGTGGCGGCTACCGCCGTGAGGGCGACCGGGGTTCGCGCCCGGCCTTCCGTCGGGACGATCGGCGTGACGACCGTCGCGATGACCGCAGGGACGACCGTGGGGACCGCGGTTTCCGTCGTGACGACCGCGGTGACCGAGGCGACCGCCCCTCCTTCCGCCGTGATGACGACCGTGGCGGCTACGGCCGGCGCGACGACCGGCGGGATGACGACCGTGGCGGCTTCCGCCGCGACGACCGGCGTGACGACCACCGAGGTGGCTTCCGGCGCGATGACCGCCGTGACGATCGTCGGGACGACCGCCGTGACGATCGCGACCGTGGCGACCGTGGTGGCTTCCGTCGGGACGACAGCCGTGGTGAGCGCGGCGGCTTCCGTGGCCGCGATGGCCGGGACGACCGTGGGGGCCGCGGGCCCCGCAGGGACGACCGCGGTGACCGCGGCGGGCGCCCCGGTGGCTTCCGTGGCCGCGACGGCCGGGACGACCGCCGTGGCGGGGGCCGGTTCCGTGATGAGCGGGACCGGGACCGGGAGCCGATCAAGCGGCTGCCGATCCCGGAGGACGTCACCGGAGACGAGATCGACAAGGACGTCCGGCAGGAGCTGCAGAGCCTGCCCAAGACGCTCGCGGAGGACGTCGCCAAGAACCTGGTGATGGTCGCCCGGCTCATCGACGAGGACCCCGAGGGCGCCTACGGCTACTCCAAGGTGGCCCTGCGCCTGGCGTCCCGCGTGGCCGCCGTGCGCGAGGCCGCGGGATTCGCCGCGTACGCGAACCAGAAGTACAGCGAGGCGCTCGCCGAGTTCCGGGCCGCCCGGCGGATGACCGGGAGCGTGGACCTGTGGCCGGTGATGGCCGACTGCGAGCGCGGGCTCGGCCGGCCGGAGAAGGCGCTGGACATGGCCGGTGCCCCGGAGGTGCACAAGCTGGACAAGGCCGGGCAGGTCGAGATGCGGCTCGTCGCCGCTGGTGCCCGGCGTGACATGGGCCAGCTGGACGCGGCCATCGTGACCCTCCAGAGCCCGGAGCTGGCCTCCAACTCGGTGCAGCCGTGGACCGCTCGCCTGCGCTACGCGTACGCGGACGCCCTGCTGGCCGCCGGCCGGGAGCGCGAGGCGCGGGAGTGGTTCGCGAAGGCCGTCGAGGCGGACCGGGACGGCAGCACGGACGCCTCCGACCGGCTCGCCGAGCTGGACGGCGTGGAGTTCGTGGACGCCCTGTCCGAGGACGTCGAGGACGGCGCGGACGCGGCCGGTGAGTCCGCCGACGCCGCCCCGGAGGACGGCGACAAGAACTGACGTCAGTCACACGGAAGGGGGCAGGCTCCTGGGGAGCCTGCCCCCTTCCGTGTGTCGGCGGCCCGTGCGTTGACGCCCGCCGCCGGCTCAGATCTCCAGTGCCCGCAGCACCAGCCCCGAGGCCGGTTTCGGGCCGAACGACGTCGACTTCCGGGGCATGGTCACGCCCTGCCGGGCCAGGTCGCGTACGACCTCCTCGCGGACCGGGTGCAGCAGGACCGCCGTACCGCCGTCGCGTTCCGCCTTCTCGACCGTCGCGGCCGTGTCGTGGATGTAGGCGATGTGGGCCGGGGAGTCCTCGGGGATGTGCCAGACGTGGTCCAGCAGCGTGGCGTGCAGGACCGTCGCGTCCAGGGCGCGCCAGGCGGCCGGGCGGTCCGCGGGGACGGTCCGGGCCAGGAGATCGGGGTCCGGGCGGTCGAGCAGGTGGAAGACGCCGTCGCCGGCGAGCAGGAAGGCGTTGCCGGCGCAGGCCGCGTCCGCCAGCGTCTCCAGGGCCTGGGCGAGGGGCTTGTCGAGGTGCCGTACCCGGAACAGGCCGTCCACCGCGGCCAGGGCGTCCGCCACCGGCAGACCGTGCAGCAGCCGGTGGATGGCGCGGACGCGCAGCGGGTAGCGGGCGGTGTCGACGAGGAGGACCAGGCCGTAGTCCCAGGGACTGGGGGAGGGGTGTTCCAGGCGCAGCCGGCGGTAGGTGGCCCAGCGGTGGTGGCCGTCGGCGATGAGGGCCTGGCGGCCGGCGAGGTCGGTCTGGATGCGGGTCAGTTCCTCGGGGTCGGTGACGGACCAGAGGCGGTGCCGGTAGCCGTCCTCGGTGGTCGTGGCCAGCAGGGGCGGGCGGTCCACCGTGCGCTCGACGACCTCGGCCGCCGTGCCGTCGCCCCGGTAGGTCAGCAGCAGCGGCTCCAGGTTGGCGCGTGTGGCCCGCATGAGGGCCGCGCGGTCGGCGACCACGGGCGGCATGACGTCCTCGTGCGGGAGCACCACGCCCTCGGCGGGTTCGGTGACCCGCAGGGTGCCGATGATGCCGCGCTGGAGCATGCCGTCGCCGTGCCGCTGCTCGTACACGTAGAGGCCCGGCTCGGGGTCGGCGGCGAGGATGCCCTCGTCCAGCCAGCGGCGCAGCGTGTCGGCGGCCTGCTCGGTGCGGGCGCTGGGGGTGCCGGCCTGGGGGAGGATCAGCCGGACGATGTTGTACGGGTCGGCCGACTGGAGGTGGTGCAGGCCGTCGGGGCGTACGACGACGTCGTAGGGCGGGGAGGTGACGGAGGCGAGGCTGCCGACCCGGTCGGGGTCGTAACGAAGACCTCGGAACGGGGTGAGTTCCAGGCCTCGACGCGGTGTTGCCTCCCAGTGACCTGCTGTGTTCATCCCGGCATCGTACGTGTGTCAGTGGTGTGCGGGATGATCGGGGGAAAGGCGAGTGAACGAGGAGCGATGTGGACATGAGCCAGGGCGTCAGGACGAGGCCCGAGGGCAGTGGGCAGCCCCTGAGCGAGGCGTACGACACGGCGCTGCTCGATCTGGACGGGGTGGTGTACGCGGGTGGGAGCGCGATCGCGCACGCGGTCGACTCGCTGGCGGTGGCCCGGTCGGGGGGGATGCGTCTCGCGTACGTCACCAACAACGCGCTGCGGACGCCGGACGCGGTGGCCGGGCATCTGACGGAGCTGGGCATACCGACGGGCGCGGACGATGTCATCACCTCCGCGCAGGCCGTCGCGCGGCTGATCAGCGAACAGGTGCCGGCCGGGGCCCGGGTGCTGGTGATCGGTGGTGAGGGGCTGCGGGTGGCGTTGCGCGAGCGGGGCCTGACGCCGGTGGAGTCGGCGGACGACGACCCGGCGGCGGTCGTGCAGGGTTACGGCGGGCCCGATCTGCCCTGGGGGCGGTTCGCGGAGGCGTCGTACGCCGTCCGGCGGGGTGTGCCGTGGTTCGCGTCCAACACGGATCTGACGATTCCGAGCGGGCGGGGCATCGCTCCGGGCAACGGGGCGGCCGTGGAGGTCGTGCGGATCGCGACGGGTGCCGAGCCGCAGGTCGCGGGCAAGCCGCTGCCCCCGATGCACCGGGAGACGATCATCCGGACCGGTGCCGAGCGGCCGCTGGTGGTCGGGGACCGGCTGGACACGGACATCGAGGGCGCGTTCAACGGCGGGGTGGACTCACTGCTGGTGCTGACCGGGGTCACCGGCGGGGCGCAGTTGCTCGCCGCGCCGCCGCAGCACCGTCCGACGTATGTGGACGCAGATCTGCGCGGGCTGCTCACCGGGCAGCCGGATATCACCCGGGAAGGTGACGGTTTCCGTTGCGGCGGGTGGACGGCGGCGGCCGGGACGGACCGGTTGGAGCTGACGGGCGACGGCGAGCCGCTGGACGGGCTGCGGGCGCTGTGCGCGGCGGCCTGGACGGCGGCGGGGGAGGGATCCTGCGCGCTGGACGGGGAGAAGGCGCTGGCCAGGCTGGGGCTCTGACGGTCCCTCAGGCGCCCGGCGGGCCTCAGGGGAGCGGTACGCGGGCGGACCCCGGGGCACTTCGGCGGGCTTCCGCGGGCCTCACAGGAACCGGGGATCGAGATCCGAGCGAGGGTAGGCTAACCTAACCTCGTGTTGGTCGACAGTCCTCCGGAACAGCGCGCGGAGACCGCCCCCGCGCCCCCAACCCGCCGGGCGGCGAGGGCCCTTGGGCTCCTGCTCTCGGTCGTGCTCCTGGTGCTTGTCGCCCTGGCGAGCATCGCGATCGGGGCGAAAGCGCTGTCGCTGGACCAGGTCTGGCACGGCCTGTTCCACGACACGGGGACGTACGGCGACGTGGTCGTCGACGAGCGGCTCTCGCGCACGGCCCTCGGTCTGCTGGCCGGTGCCGCGCTCGGCCTGTCCGGCGCGGTCCTCCAGGCGCTGACCCGCAACCCGCTGGCCGAGCCCGGGCTGCTCGGCATGAACGCGGGCGCCTCCGCCGCCGTCGTGACGGCCATGACCTACTTCGGCGTCACCAGCCTCAGCGGCTATGTGTGGTTCGCGTTCCTCGGCGCGGCGGCGGTCGGCGCGCTGGTGTGGTTCCTCGGCGGCAGCCGGGGCGCCACCCCGGTACGGCTCGCGCTCGCCGGTACGGCGATCAGCGCGGCCCTGTACGGCTACCTCCAGGCCGTGATGATCACGGACGGCGCGGCCCTCGGCAAGATGCGCTTCTGGACGGTGGGTTCGCTGGTCTCGGCCACGAACTCGACCATCGCGCAGGTCCTGCCGTTCCTCGCGGTCGGCACGGTCCTCGCGCTCGCCCTGGCCCGGCCGCTGAACGCCGTGGAGATGGGCGACGACACCGCCCGCGCCCTCGGCGCGAACCTCGGCCGCACCCGGGCGCTGGCCATGCTGGCCGCCGTGGTGCTGTGCGGTGCCGCGACCGCCGCCTGCGGCCCGATCGTCTTCGTCGGCCTGATGGTTCCGCACGTCGTGCGCTCCTTCACCGGCCCCGACCTGCGCTGGATCCTGCCGTACGCCACGGTCCTGGCGCCCGTGCTGCTGCTCGGCGCCGATGTCGTCGGCCGGGTCGTGGCCCGCCCCGCCGAGCTCCAGGTCGGCATCGTCACCGCGATCATCGGCGGCCCGGTCTTCATCTTTCTCGTACGACGGCGGAGGACGTCCCAGCTGTGAAGACACACTCCAGGAGCCGTGCCGTGCGCACCCCCGGCGGGCTCTCGCTGCGCCTGGACCCGCGCGCGCTGGTCGTCGTCGTGCTGCTGCTCGCCGCGGCCTGTGCCGCCGGTGTCGCGTTGATCGGCACCGGCGAGGCGAGGATCCCGGCGGCCGACGTGCTGCGGACGCTCGCCGGCGACGGCACCGCCTACCAGGACTTCATCGTCAACGAGCTGCGGCTGCCGCGCGTCCTCGTCGGTCTGCTGGTCGGTGCCTCGCTCGGCCTCGGCGGGGCGCTGTTCCAGTCGGTCTCCCGCAACCCGCTGGGCAGCCCGGACGTGCTCGGCCTGTCGCAGGGGTCGACGGCCGGGGCGCTCGTCGTGATCGTGCTGATGTCCGGCAGCGCCTCCCAGGTGACCGTGGGCGCGCTGGCGGGCGGTCTGGTGACCGGTGTCGCCATCTACGCGCTCGCCTGGAAGCGGGGCGTGCACGGATACCGGCTGGTGCTGGTCGGCATCGGCGTCAACGCGATCATGACGGCGGTCAACGGCTATCTGCTCACCAAGGCCGACCTGGTCGACGCGACCCGCGCGGTGGTGTGGATGACCGGCTCGCTGAACGGGCGGGGCTGGGAGCAGGTCTGGCCGCTGCTCGGGCTGTGCGCCGTCCTCGTCCCGCTGGTCCTCGCCAACGCGCGCGGCCTGCGGATGATGGAGATGGGCGACGACATCTCGAACGCGCTCGGCGTGCGCGTGCAGCGCGTCCGGCTCGTGCTCATGGTCTGCGCCGTCCTGCTCGTCGCCGCCGCCACGGCCGCCGCGGGCCCCGTCAGCTTCGTCGCGCTCACCGCGCCGCAGCTCGCCCGCCGCCTCACCCGCTCGCCGGGGCCGAACCTGGTGCCCTCCCTGTGCATGGGGGCGACCCTGCTGGTCGCCGCCGACTGGGCCTCCCAGCGCGCCTTCGGCGCCGACCAGTTGCCCGTCGGCGTGGTCACCGGCGTCCTCGGTGGCGCCTACCTGCTGTGGCTGCTGGTCACCGAGCGCCGGGCGGGCCGGATATGAAGCGCGCGCAGGGCCCGGACCCGAGCGGCGCGCACCCGAACACCCCTAGGAGCACTGTGAACCGCCTGTCCGCGGAGAACGTCACCCTCGCCTACGACCAGCGGGTCATCGCCGAGCAGCTGTCGGTGGAGATCCCGGACAACTCCTTCACGGTGATCGTCGGCCCGAACGCGTGCGGCAAGTCGACGCTGCTGCGGGCGCTGTCGCGGATGCTCAGGCCCAGCCAGGGCCGGGTGCTGCTGGACGGGCAGGCCATCCAGTCGATGCCCGCCAAGAAGGTCGCGCGGACCCTGGGCCTGCTGCCGCAGTCGTCCGTCGCGCCCGACGGCATCACCGTCGCCGACCTCGTCGGCCGTGGCCGCTACCCGCACCAGGGCCTGCTGCGCCAGTGGTCGGCGGAGGACGAGCGGGTCGTGCGGGAGTCGATGCGGCAGACGGGGGTGGCGGAGCTGGCCGAGCGGTACGTGGACGAGCTGTCCGGCGGGCAGCGGCAGCGGGTGTGGATCGCCATGGCGCTCGCCCAGCAGACCCCGCTGCTGCTCCTGGACGAGCCGACCACCTACCTGGACATCCAGCACCAGATCGACGTCCTCGACCTGTGCGCCGAGCTGCACGAGGAGCAGGGCCGGACGCTGGTGGCGGTGCTGCACGACCTCAACCACGCCGCCCGCTACGCCACCCACCTCATCGCCCTGCGCGGCGGCACGGTGATCGCCGAGGGCGCCCCGAACGACATCGTCACGGCCGAACTGGTCGAGGAGGTCTTCGGGCTGCGCTGCCAGGTCATCGCCGACCCGGAGACGGGCACCCCGCTGGTCGTGCCGGCGGCCCGGAAGGCGCGTGCGGAGAAGGCCACGGCGGCTTCCTGACGACGTGAGCGCCTACAGCAGCTTCCGCAGCCGGAACAGGTCCAGCAGGCTCGCCTCCAGCCTCACCCGGCCCGAGCCCCAGGCGGTCGCGAAGTTCAGCTCGCCGCCCACCAGGGCCACCAGGTCGTCCCCGGCCATGGCGAGCCTGATCCGCGCCTTCTCACGGGGTGGCCCCGGAAGGGTCTCGTCGACCTCGATCCTGCCGCCGGTCATCCGGCCCGCGAAGGTGACGTCGAGATCGGTGATGTGGCAGCTCACCGAGCGGTCGAGCGCGGCGGCCGCGCGGACGTCGCCCTCGGCCCCCCGCATGTTGTCCGAAAGCTTCCCCAGTGCGGCGCGGCACTCCTCGATCGTGGCCATCGCCCACGACGGTACCCCAGCGGTTCGCGGTAGCGTCTGGGCATGAGCGAGTCCGTGTCCGAGGCCGACATCGACACCGAGGCGGCGCCCGCGTACGACCCCGCGGCGCCCGCCCCCCTGAACGTCGCGCGCACCCCCACCGGCAACGCCGAGGTCGACGCCCAGCTCGACCGGCTGGCCGACGCCGACCACCTCGCCACCGACGGCCATGTCGAGGTGTACGAGGATGTACACCGGGGACTGCGCGACGCGCTCACCGCGCTCGACGCCCGCCCGGGACCCGCGGCCCCCTCACCGTCGTACCACCAGAGCAGGAGCTGAACCGAACGTGGCAGGAGTCGCACGCCGCCGTCTCGACGCGGAGCTGGTCCGCCGGAAGCTCGCCCGTTCGCGCGAGCACGCCAGCCAGCTGATCACCGCCGGACGGGTCACCGTCGGCAAGACCGTGGCGACCAAGCCGGCCACACAGGTGGAGACGGCGGCGGCGATCGTCGTCGAGGCCGACGACAGCGATCCCGACTACGTCTCCCGGGGCGGGCACAAGCTCGCCGGCGCGCTGGCGGCCTTCGTGCCGCAGGGGCTCGTCGTCGAGGGCCGGCGCGCGCTGGACGCCGGCGCGTCCACCGGCGGCTTCACCGACGTCCTGCTGCGCGCGGGCGCCGCCCACGTCGTCGCGGTGGACGTCGGCTACGGACAACTCGCCTGGTCGCTCCAGAAGGATGAACGCGTCACCGTCAAGGACCGTACGAACGTACGCGAGTTGACGCTTGAGGCGATCGATGGGGAACCTGTGGATCTTGTCGTGGGCGATCTGTCCTTCATCCCGCTCGGGCTGGTGCTGCCCGCCCTGAAGCGGTGCGTGACGCCGGACGCCGACCTGGTGATGATGGTCAAGCCGCAGTTCGAGGTGGGGAAGGAGCGGCTCGGCAGCGGGGGAGTCGTACGGAGTCCGCAGCTGCGGGCGGAGGCCGTGCGAGGAGTGGCCGAGAAGGCGTGGGAGCTGGGGCTCGGGGTGCGGGGGGTCACCGCGAGCCCGCTGCCCGGGCCCTCGGGGAACGTGGAGTACTTTCTCTGGCTGCGGGCGGGGGCACCCCAGGTGGACCCGGCCGACGTCGAACGTGCAGTGGCGGAGGGGCCGCGTTGACACAGAACCTGGCGCGTACTGTTTTCCTGCTCGCCCACACCGGGCGGCCCGCGGCGATCCGCAGCGCGGAACTCGTCGTCAAGGGCCTGCTGCGGCATGGCATCGGGGTGCGGGTGCTGGAGGAGGAGGCGCGCGACCTGCCGCTCCCGGACGAGGTGGCCCTCGTCAAGGAGGCGACCCCGCAGTGCCTGGACGGGTGCGAGCTGCTGATCGTGCTGGGCGGGGACGGCACGCTGCTGCGCGGCGCCGAGTTCGCGCGGGCCTCCGGGGTGCCGATGCTCGGCGTCAACCTCGGGCGTGTCGGGTTCCTCGCGGAGGCCGAACGGGACGATCTCGACCGGGTCGTGGACCGGGTGGTGGCGCGGTCGTACGAGGTCGAGGAGCGGATGACCGTCGACGTCGTGGTGCACCGCAACGGCGACATCGTGCACACCGACTGGGCGCTGAACGAGGCGGCCGTGCAGAAGGCCGGCGCCGAGAAGCTGCTGGAAGTCGTCCTGGAGATCGACGGGCGGCCGGTCACGGGCTTCGGGTGCGACGGCGTCGTGCTGTCCACGCCGACCGGGTCCACGGCGTACGCCTTCTCCGCCGGGGGGCCGGTGGTGTGGCCTGAGGTGGAGGCACTGCTGATGGTGCCGATCAGCGCGCACGCGCTGTTCGCCAAGCCGCTGGTCACCTCGCCGGACTCCGTGCTGGCGGTGGAGGTGCTGCCGCACATCCCGCCGGGGGTCCTCTGGTGCGACGGGCGGCGGACCGTGGAGCTGCCGCCGGGTGCGCGGGTCGAGGTGCGGCGGGGCGCCGTGCCGGTACGGCTGGCCCGGCTGCACCATTCGTCCTTCACCGACCGGCTCGTGGCGAAGTTCGCGCTGCCCACCACGGGATGGCGGGGCGCGCCCCACCACCCCTCGGAGTGACATAGGCGGGCCATGTGCGCTCCCGGCCCCGGACCTCGTATGGTCTGTTCCGTGTTGGAGGAGATGCGGATACGGTCGCTCGGGGTCATCGACGATGCCGTTGTCGAGCTGTCGCCGGGGTTCACCGCCGTCACCGGTGAGACGGGTGCGGGCAAGACCATGGTGGTCACCAGCCTGGGGCTGCTGCTCGGTGGCCGGGCGGACCCGGCGCTCGTGCGGATCGGGGCCGAGAAGGCGGTGGTGGAGGGGCGGGTCACCGTGCCCCCCGGCGCCGCCGCCGTCGTGCGTGCCGAGGAGGCCGGGGCCGAGCTGGACGACGGTGCCCTGCTGATCAGCCGTACCGTTTCCGCCGAGGGCCGCTCCCGGGCGCACCTGGGCGGGCGCAGCGTGCCCGTCGGGCTGCTCGCCGAGCTGGCCGACGACCTGGTGGCCGTGCACGGGCAGACCGACCAGCAGGGGCTGCTGAAGCTGTCCCGGCAGCGGCAGGCGCTCGACCGGTACGCGGGCGACGCCGTCGCCGTGCCGCTCGCCAAGTACGGCGAGGCGTACAGGCGGCTGCGGGCCGTCGCCGCCGAGCTGGAGGAGATCACCACGCGCGCGCGTGAGCGGGCGCAGGAAGCCGACATGCTGCGGTACGGGCTCGACGAGATCGCCGCCGTGGAACCGCGGCCCGGCGAGGACGTGGAGCTGGCCGAGGAAGCCGAGCGGCTGGGGCACGCCGAGGCGCTGTCGTCCGCCGCGACGGCCGCGCACGCCGCTCTCGCGGGCAATCCGGAGGACCCCGAGGGGATCGACGCCTCGACCCTCGTCGCGGGCGCGCACCGGGCCCTGGAGGCCGTGCGGTCGCACGATCCGGCGCTGTCCGCGCTCGCCGACCGGATCGGGGAGATCGGCATCCTGCTGGGTGACGTGGCGGGTGAGCTGGCCGGGTACGCCGACGATCTCGACGCCGACCCGCTGCGGCTGGCCGCGGTGGAGGAGCGCCGGGCCGCCCTGAACGCCCTGACCCGCAAGTACGGGGACGACGTCGCCGGCGTCCTGGCCTGGGCCGAGCGGAGCGCCGCGCGGCTCACCGAGCTGGACGGCGACGACGAGCGGATCGAGGAGCTGACGGCCGAGCGGGACGCGCTGCGCACCGAGCTGGGCGGGCTCGCGCAGGCGCTGACGGACGCGCGGACGGAGGCGGCCGAGCGGTTCGCCGCCGCCGTGACCGCCGAGCTGGCCTCGCTGGCGATGCCCCACGCGCGCGTGTCCTTCGACATCCGCCAGGCCGAGGACCCGGAGGGCGTCGAGGTCGGCGGGCGGACGGTCGGCTACGGTCCCTCGGGCGTGGACGAGGTCGAGTTGCTGCTCGCCCCGCACCCGGGTGCCCCGCCGCGGCCCATCGCCAAGGGCGCCTCCGGCGGTGAGCTCTCCCGCGTGATGCTGGCCGTGGAGGTGGTGTTCGCGGGCACCGATCCGGTGCCGACGTACCTCTTCGACGAGGTCGACGCGGGTGTCGGCGGCAAGGCGGCGGTCGAGATCGGCCGGCGGCTGGCGAAGCTCGCCCGGACCGCGCAGGTCGTCGTGGTCACCCACCTGCCCCAGGTCGCCGCGTTCGCCGACCGCCAGCTGCTGGTGGAGAAGACCAACGACGGTTCCGTGACCCGCTCCGGTGTGAAGGTCCTGGAGGGCGAGGAGCGCATCCGCGAGCTCTCCCGGATGCTGGCGGGCCAGGAGGACTCCGAAACGGCCCGCGCCCACGCGGAGGAACTCCTGGCGACGGCCAGGGCGGACCTGTAGCGCCGGGTCGCCGGGGCGGGTGCCGTCGGGTGTCCGCCCCGGTCCCACGGGCGATGTCGTGGGCCCGCGCGTGCGGGGACACCTTCCTGCCGACGTACCTGCCGACGTTCCCGCCGCCGGTGAAGTCCTCGCCGGTGACGTCCTCGTCGCGCCGGTCGCAGTGCGCTCCGAGCGCACGCGCCGCCTGGAGACAGGTTCCTGGTCGACCTCCCCGACGTGCGGCCGGGGCGGGCAGCCGGCGCCCCGCGCCGCGCGTGACGCTCGGGGACACGGGGGCGCGTGCCCTCGGTGCCGCACTCGGGGCGGCCGTGGTGGCGGGAAACCGGCGCGTGGGGCTGCTCGCGCACGCCGTCGCTCTGGTGGCCGCGGCCCGCTACGGGGACCGGATCAGCGCCTGGGTGCCCGCCCGGTGACCGGCTGACCTCGTCGTATGCCCTCGTACACCGTTCGGCCGCGGCAGGCGCTCCTTCACCCGTGTGGGTGATGTGCTCCGGCGCATTGCCCCGGCCCGCCGCACGGTGCGCCCTCCTGGATGTCCCTGAACGGCCGTACGTCCTGGCATGCTTGGCAGGGAACGCGGGGCGGGCAGCGGGTACGGACGGTCGGCCCGGGAGGCGCGCGGGGTGCGCCCTTCCGCCCCCCTGAGCCCGCTACCTTCTGTACGTTTCCTCGTGACCCCCCCACGTGAACCCGTGCCCGTCCCCCGTGAACCAGGAGCCCCGGCCCCGTGAGCCCCCTGAGCAGCAACGCACCGCACGGCCAGTCGCCGCTGCGCACCGTGCAGGTGCTCGGCGGAGGCAACGCCGGCAGCAGCGCGCACGTGCGCTCCCTGGCCGAGGGACTGGTGGCGAGGGGCGTACGGGTCACCGTGTGCGCCCCCGTCGAGGCCGATCACGCCTACGACTTCCTCGGGGTCGGCGCCGAGCACGTGCACGTGCCGCGCAGCAGCGACCCCGTCGCCGTGGCCGCGCTCCGGACGGCCTGCGCGAACGCCGACCTGGTGCACGCGCACGGCCTGCACGCCTCCTTCCGGACCGTGCTCGCGCTCAGCGGGCGCACCACCCCGCTGGTGGTCACCTGGCACAACCGGGCCCACGCGCAGGGCCCGCGGGCCCATCTGCTGCGGCTGCTGGAACGGCGTGTGATGCGGACCGCGTCCGTGGTCCTCGGCACCAGCCCCGACCTGGTCGACCGGGCCCGGCGGACCGGCGCGCGCGACGCCCGGCTCGCGGCCGTCGCCCTGCCGGGCCGGTACCGCACCGGCGGCCTCCTCGACGCCGACGCCCTCGACCTCGACACCCTCGACACCCTGGACCCCTTCGACGGCCCCGACCGCGACGACCCCGACCGGCTGCGACCCAAGACCCGGGCCGAACTCGGCGCCACCGGACGCCCGTTGCTCATCGCGGTCGGCTCCCTGGACCGGCACCGCGGCTACGACGTCCTGCTCGACGCGGCCCGCGCGTGGCGCGACCTCGACCCGGTGCCCCTGGTGGTCGTCGCGGGGGAGGGGCCGCTGCGGCCGGTGCTGCAACGGCGGATCGAGGACGAGGAACTGCCGGTGCGGCTCATCGGGCACCGCGAGGACGTGCCCGAACTGCTCGCCGCCGCGGATCTCGCGCTGCTCACCAGCAGTTGGGAGTCGCGGTCCGTCCTCGCCCAGGAGGCGCTGCACGCGCGCGTGCCGCTCGTCGCCACCCGCGTCGGCGGCATCCCGGACCTCGTGGGCGACGCGGCCGAACTCGTCCCGTACGGCGATCCGGAAGCCCTCGCCGACACCGTCGTACGGCTCCTCGCGGACCCGGAGCGGTGCGCGGTGCTGCGTGAGCGCGGGACGCGGCAGGCCGCCACCTGGCCGACCGAGGACGAGACCGTCGCCCAAGTGCTCAGCGTCTACGACGAGTTGACGCAGCCGAGGCCGCTGGCCTGAGCGGCCTTCAGGGCACGTGCCGACGCGCCCGCAGGGCCAGGCTCAACGCCAGTACCGTCTGCGGGTCGTCCAGGTCGGTGCCGAGCAACTCCCCGATCCGGGCGAGCCGGTTGTACAGCGTCTGACGGTTGAGATGCAGTTCGCGGGCCGTCTCCGCCTTGCGGCCGGCGTGTGCCAGATAGGTCTCCAGGGTCGGCAGCAGCGGCGGCCGGGAGCGGTGGTCGTGGTCGCGCAGCGGGCCGATCGCCCGGTCCACGAAGGCCGCCAGGTCCGGGTGGTCGCGCAGCCGCCACAGCAGCAGGTCGATGTCGAGGCGCCGGGCGTCGTACCAGGGCCGGTCGGTCAGGCCCTGGGCCGCCGTCGCGGTCTCCGCCGCGTGCCGCAGTCCCGCCGAGGCCGCCGCCCAGCCGCCCGCCACCCCGACGACCACCACCGGCGGCGGCGAGCCCGGCCGGCGCATCCCGGCCCGCTCCACCCCCGCCCGCAGCGCCGCCGCCACCCGGTCCGCGACCGCCGCCCGCTCCGACTCCGAGCGCAGCCCCAGCAGCACCAGTACCCGGCCCTCCACCGGCCGCACCCCCAGCAGCGCCGGCACCCCCACCGCGGCCAGTTCCTCGGAGACCGCGCGGGCCAGCACCGCCCAGCCGCCACCGGGGGAGAGGCTGTCCCCGATCCGCATCACCACGGGCAGCAGCGGGCTGTCGCCGGGCTTGAAGCCGAGCACCCGGGCCTGCGCGGGGGCGTCCTCCGCCGCGATCCGGGCCTCGGCGAGATCGGTGAGGAAGTCACCGCGCCCGCGTGCCGCCAGCTCCTCCTCCTGCCGGGCCTGCATCAGCACCACGGCCAGGATGCCCGCGGCCCGTTCGGCGGCGATCCGGTGCACCGGGGCCAGCGGTGAGCGGACCGGCAGCAGCACCAGGCGGGCGCGCACGGCACCGGCGGTCCCGG
The DNA here is from genome assembly GCF_014650115.1 of Streptomyces olivaceoviridis. Classification (GTDB taxonomy): domain Bacteria; phylum Actinomycetota; class Actinomycetes; order Streptomycetales; family Streptomycetaceae; genus Streptomyces; species Streptomyces olivaceoviridis. The sequence goes on from NZ_BMUI01000004.1 coordinate 14,907, forward strand.
GCCCGCCGCCGGGCACGTCCACCAGCACCGACCCGGCGGGCGGCGGGGCCTGCTTGTGCGGGCCGCGCAGACCCTCCCACACCTGGAGCGGGTCCGCGCCCTTGGGCCCCGCACCGGCGGCGTACAGCAGCCGGCCGTCGGCGGTCTCCAGGAACACCGGGTTGTCGCCGAAGCCGGCCAGGATGTCCAGCACCTGCGGCACCCCGCCGCCGCCCAGCAGGGCCTCGGTGCAGCGCCGGTGCACCTCCTCCGCGCGCTGGAGCAGCGCGTAGTGGCCGTTGACGATCTCGGTGTGGATCTCCTCGGTCACCGTCACGAACGGCACCTCGCGGTGCAGCTGGACCAGCGGCAGCCCGGCCGTCCGGGCCGTGTCCACCAGGGCGGCGGGCAGCCGGGTGAAGCGCGGGCCCAGCTCCACCACCAGGGCGGCGATCCCGCGCTCGGCGAGGGTGCGCACGAACGCCCGCTGCTCGGCCGGCCGGGTGCCGAGGCCGTAGCCGGTGGTCAGCAGCAGCTCGCCGCCCTTGAGCAGCGAGGCGATGTTCGGGACCTCGCCCGCGTGCACCCAGCGCACGGTGCGGCCGAGCCGGTCGGCGCCCGCCAGCACCTCCGGCAGCCCGCTGCGCAGTCCGGGCAGCTCCAGCGCCCGCTGCACGGTGATCCCGGCGCCCTGGGTGTCGGATCGGTGGTCGCTACGGCTGTCCATGCGGTGACGCTACCTGCGGCAACGCCCTCAGGACAGCCGCATCTGCGGCAACACCCTCAGCACAGCCGCCTGCGGACGGCTGCCGGCTAGACCGGCCTGATGTTGTGGTTGAAGCGGAAGACGTTGTCGGGGTCGTAGCGCCGCTTCACCTTCGCCAGGCGCAGGGTGTTCCCGGCGCCCAGGCCCGCGCGGACCCGCTCGGGGCCCTCGTCGCCGATGAAGTTGAGGTTCACCGCACCCGTGCTCCACCGCCGCAGGCCGGCGCGCACGTCCCGCACCCAGCCGATCGCCCGCTCGTCGTCGGCCGGGTCCGGCCAGATCGCGAGCGGGTGCGCCGCCCAGGGCGCGTCCCGGTACGGCACCGGGTACTCGTGCGGGCCCGCCGCGACGGCCCCGCCCTGCGGGAGGAGCAGGTGCTGGGTGGGGCTCGGCACGGGCATGCCGTCCGCGTGGGAGCAGAAGACGTCCACGGCCTCGTCCGGCAGCCCGGTCAGACACTCCGCCGACCAGTGGTTGCGCAGCCCCGCCGGCTGGTCGAGCATGCACTGCACATCGGCGTACGGCAGGTCACCGGCCAGCTCCACCTCGTGCGGCAGCGCGAGCAGCGGCTCGGCGAGCTTGCGCAGCTCGTCCTCGCCGCCGGCGTACGTCAGCAGGGCCGCGCACAGCGGCGTGCCGACCAGCTCGGGCGGTGTGAACCGCGCGGGCGGCCCGGTGAGGTACAGCGCCGCGCCGCCCACCTCGTCCGGCCCGGTGCGGAAGATCTCGCGGAAGGTGCGGAGCACGTCCGGTCCGACGTCCGGCAGGAACAGCAGCAGGACGATCGAGAACTCCGGCAGCTCGTGCAGCCGCAGGGTGAGCGCGGTGGCGACGCCGAAGTTGCCGCCCCCGCCGTGCAGCGCCCAGAACAGCTCGGGGTTCTCGTCGGGACTCGCGTGCACCCGCTCGGCGTCGGCGGTCACCAGCTCCACGGCGATGAGGTTGTCCACGGCGAGGCCGAAGGCGCGGTCCAGCCAGCCGGTGCCGCCGCCGAGGACGAAGCCGCCGACGCCGGTGGTGGAGACCCGCCCGCCGGTGGTCGCGAGACCGTACGGCTGGGTGGCGCGGTCCAGGTGGCTCATCGTGGCGCCGCCCTCGACCCGCACCGCCTCGGCCGCCGGGTCGACGGTCACCCGGTGCATCCGGCGCAGGTCCACCACGAGCGCGCCGTCGCCCAGCGCCGTACCCGCCACCCCGTGGCCGCCGCCGCGCACCGCGATGTGCAGGTCCAGCTCCCTGCCGAAGCGCACGGCCCGCACCACGTCGGTCGCGTCCGCGCACCGCGCGATCACCGCGGGCCGCCGGTCGACCATCGCGTTGAAGACCGCACGGGCCTCCTCGTAGCCCAGGTCCCCGGGGGCGAGCACGTCGCCGACCAGGTCCTCGCGCAGCGCGGCGAGGGCCGCGCCCGCCTTCGAGAGGGAAGCCATGGCCGCCCCCTTCCGGAACAGGGGCTGTGTCCGGCTTCCAGCCTAGGCGGGCGGGACCGCGTGGGCCCGCTCAGCCGCCGTAGGCGCCCGACGCGGTCAGCCGCAGGGCCGTGTCGATCAGCGGGACGTGGCTGAACGCCTGCGGGAAGTTGCCCACCTGGCGCTTCAGGCGCGGGTCCCACTCCTCGGCGAGCAGACCGAGGTCGTTGCGCAGCGCGAGGAGCTTCTCGAACAGCTTGCGGGCCTCGTCCACCCGGCCGATCATCGCCAGGTCGTCCGCCATCCAGAACGAGCAGGCCAGGAACGCGCCCTCGTCACCCGGCAGGCCGTCGACGCCCTCGCGGTCGCCCTCCGTCGGGTAGCGCAGGATGAACCCGTCCGGGGTGGACAGCTCGCGCTGGATGGCCTCGATGGTGCCGATCACCCGCTTGTCGTCCGGCGGCAGGAAGCCCATCTGCGGGATGAGCAGCAGGGAGGCGTCCAGCTCCTGGGAGCCGTAGGACTGGGTGAAGGTGTTGCGCTCCTTGTCGTAGCCCTTCTCGCACACGTCCCGGTGGATGTCGTCGCGCAGTTCCTTCCAGCGCTCCAGCGGGCCGTCCGCGTCGCCGGACTCGATCAGCTTGATCGTGCGGTCGACGGCGACCCAGGCCATCACCTTGGAGTGCACGAAGTGCCGGCGCGGGCCGCGCACCTCCCAGATGCCCTCGTCCGGCTCCTGCCAGTGGTCCTCCAGGTAGCGGATCAGCTTCAGCTGGAGCAGGGAGGCGTAGTCGTTGCGGGCGAGCCCGGTCATGTGGCCCAGGTGCAGGGCCTCGGTGACCTCGCCGTACACGTCCAGCTGGAGCTGGTGCGCGGCGCCGTTGCCGACCCGGACCGGGGCCGAGGACTCGTAGCCGGGCAGCCAGTCCAGTTCGGCCTCGCCCAGCTCGCGCTCACCGGCGATGCCGTACATGATCTGGAGGTTCTCCGGGTCGCCGGCGACCGCGCGCAGCAGCCACTCGCGCCAGGCGCGGGCCTCCTCGCGGTAGCCCGTGCGCAGCAGCGAGGACAGGGTGATCGCCGCGTCCCGCAGCCAGGTGTAGCGGTAGTCCCAGTTGCGCACGCCCCCGATGTCCTCGGGCAGGGAGGTCGTCGGGGCCGCGACGATGCCGCCCGTGGGGGCGTAGGTCAGCGCCTTCAGGGTGATCAGCGAGCGGATCACCGCCTCGCGGTACGGCCCGTGGTATGTACAGTGCTCGACCCACTCGCGCCAGAAGTCCTCCGTCGCCTCCAGCGAGCCCTCCGGCTCCGGCAGCGGCGGCGGCTGCTTGTGCGAGGGCTGCCAGGAGATGGTGAACGCGATCCGGTCACCGGGGGCGACCGTGAAGTCGGCGTACGTGGTGAGCGCCTTGCCGTAGGTCTCGGCCTCGGTGTCGAACCACACCGAGTCCGGTCCGGCGACGGCGACCGTGCGCCCCTCGTGCTTGTGCACCCACGGCACCACCCGGCCGTAGGAGAACCGCATCCGCAGGGCCGAGCGCATCGGGACCCGGCCGGTGACGCCCTCCACGATCCGGATGAGCTGCGGGGCGCCGTCACGCGGGGGCATGAAATCGGTCACACGGACCGTGCCGCGCGGGGTGTCCCACTCGGATTCCAGGATCAGCGAGTCGCCGCGGTAGCTGCGCCGGGCGGCCGTGGGCGGCTTGGCGTCGGCGGCGTGCGCCGGTCCGAGCCGCCAGAATCCGTGCTCCTCGGTGCCCAGCAGGCCGGCGAAGACGGCATGCGAGTCGAAGCGGGGCAGGCACAGCCAGTCCACCGTGCCATCCCGGCAGACCAGCGCCGCGGTCTGCATGTCTCCGATGAGTGCGTAGTCTTCGATGCGCCCGGCCACGTGCAACTCCAGTCGAACGGCCACGTCACACCCCCGCGCAGGGGGCTGTCGCTTAGTGCGGTCAAGGGATCTTGTTAAGCGTCGTTGAGCGGTGAAGCAAAGCAGCCCGCCGAGCCCTGAGGCAACACGACAGTCTTTGCTCAACGAACTGCCGCGCTCTCGTTGTTCCGGGTGATGTTGGCGGGGGTGTGCCGTCGTTCCGGCCGGGCTCGGCAGCCAATGTCCGAGCAGGATACGACGCACGTAGATGATCTGCGTGCCGCTCCGGGCAACCTGTGTGGGCCGAACGAGTGAGCACCGGGTGATGACGGTGTGTCCACGGGATGACCCGAGTGACACCTGTGACCTCTGTGGCGGCCCGCTGTGCCCGGGCGAGTGCGAAGAGTGGCCGGGAGCCATCTCGCCCAGGCGCTGATACGCTGGTAGCCCGTGGACCGGTGGGAGAAAAACCCCCGAACCGCAGCGACGGCACCCCCGGAAAGACTCGGGAGGGTCGCCGTATCGCACCCCCAGACCGCGACCACGGGAGCCCCCTCTTGGCCATGCCGCCCAACACCACGACGACCAAGCACATCTTCGTGACCGGGGGTGTCGCCTCCTCGCTCGGCAAGGGCCTGACCGCCTCCAGCCTGGGCATGCTGCTCAAGGCGCGGGGCCTGCGTGTCGTGATGCAGAAGCTCGACCCGTACCTGAACGTCGACCCGGGCACGATGAACCCCTTCCAGCACGGTGAGGTGTTCGTCACCAACGACGGCGCCGAGACCGACCTGGACATCGGCCACTACGAGCGGTTCCTCGACCGCGACCTGGACGGCAGCGCCAACGTCACCACCGGCCAGGTCTACTCCACCGTGATCGCCAAGGAGCGCCGCGGCGAGTACCTGGGCGACACGGTGCAGGTCATCCCGCACATCACCAACGAGATCAAGCACCGCATCCGGCGCATGGCCACCGACGAGGTCGACGTCGTGATCACCGAGGTCGGCGGCACGGTCGGCGACATCGAGTCGCTGCCGTTCCTGGAGACCGTCCGCCAGGTCCGCCACGAGGTCGGCCGGGACAACGTCTTCGTCGTGCACATCTCGCTGCTGCCCTACATCGGCCCGTCCGGTGAGCTGAAGACCAAGCCGACCCAGCACTCGGTGGCCGCGCTCAGGAACATCGGTATCCAGCCGGACGCGATCGTGCTGCGCTGCGACCGGGAGGTGCCGACCGCGATCAAGCGGAAGATCTCCCTGATGTGCGACGTCGACGAGGCCGCCGTCGTCGCCTGCCCCGACGCCCGCTCGATCTACGACATCCCCAAGGTCGTGCACACCGAGGGCCTGGACGCGTACGTGGTCCGCAAGCTCGACCTGCCCTTCCGGGACGTGGACTGGACGACCTGGGACGACCTGCTCGACCGCGTCCACAATCCCGACCACGAGGTCACCCTGGCGCTGGTCGGCAAGTACATCGACCTGCCCGACGCCTACCTGTCGGTCACCGAGGCGCTGCGCGCGGGCGGCTTCGCCAACAAGGCCCGCGTGAAGATCAAGTGGGTGACCTCGGACGACTGCAAGACCCCGGCCGGCGCCAAGGCCCAGCTCGCGGACGTGGACGGCGTCTGCATCCCCGGCGGCTTCGGCGACCGGGGCGTGCTCGGCAAGGTCGGCGCGATCCGCTACGCCCGGGAGAACAAGATCCCGCTGCTCGGCCTGTGCCTGGGCCTCCAGTGCATCGTGATCGAGGCCGCCCGCAACCTGGCCGACATCCCGGACGCCAACTCCACCGAGTTCGACCCGGCCACCTCCCACCCGGTCATCTCCACCATGGCCGAGCAGCTCGACATCGTCGCCGGCGAGGGCGACATGGGCGGCACGATGCGACTGGGCATGTACCCGGCCAAGCTGGCCGAGGGCTCGATCGTGCGTGAGGTCTACGACGGCAAGGAGTACGTCGAGGAGCGCCACCGGCACCGCTACGAGGTCAACAACGCCTACCGCGTGGAACTGGAGAAGAAGGCCGGCATCGTCTTCTCCGGCACCTCCCCCGACGGCAAGCTCGTGGAGTACGTGGAGTACCCGCGCGACGTCCACCCGTACCTCGTCGCCACGCAGGCGCACCCCGAGCTGCGCTCGCGGCCGACCCGCGCGAACCCGCTCTTCGCGGGCCTGGTGAAGGCCGCGGTCGAGCGGAAGAACGCGAAGTAACACACCAGTTGTACGGTGGCCGGGGTGCGAACCTTCAAGGGTGAGCGCCCCGGCTTTCTTTGTCGGCCGGTTCGTTCGGAAAGCGTGTGGAAGGACAGGGCATGACGATCAAGGACACCCCCGAGGAATGGGAGATCCGGGCCACGGACACCCCCTTCGTGGGCAACAAGACCTCCGTCCGCACGGACGACGTGGTCATGCCCGACGGGTCGGTGGCCCGCCGTGACTACCAGGTCCACCCCGGCTCCGTGGCCGTCCTCGCCCTGGACGAGGAGGACCGGGTGCTGCTGATCAACCAGTACCGGCACCCGGTGCGGCAGAAGCTGTGGGAGATCCCGGCCGGGCTGCTGGACGTGCCCGGCGAGAACCCGCTGCACGCCGCGCAGCGGGAGCTTTACGAGGAGGCGCACGTCAAGGCCGAGGACTGGCGGGTGCTGACCGACGTGTACACCACCCCGGGCGGCTGCGACGAGGCCGTACGGATCTTCCTGGCCCGCGGCCTGTCCGACGCCGAGGGCGAGCGCTTCGCGGCGGAGCACGAGGAGACCGACATGCAGCACGCGCGCGTGCCGGTCGGGGAACTGGTGCGCCGCGTCCTGGCCGGGGACCTGCACAACAACTGCCTCGTGGTGGGCGTGCTCTCCCTGGTCGCCGCCCGTGGCGGGGACGGCCTGGACGCGCTGCGCCCCGCTGACGCGCCCTGGCCCGCGCGCCCCTTCGAGAACTGACCCGGCCCGTCCGGGACCCGACCGGACCCGACCGGACCCGTCCGGTCCTCCCGGTCCTCCCGGTGTGACGATCGCCTGATCCGATCGGGCGATCCCCCCGCCGTGCTCTTCCCGGAACGTCGCAGAGCGTGAACTAGGCTCTTCAACGCCCGTATCGGAAGACACCGGCGGGCTTGCGCGTGCGGTGGGACGGGAGTGTGGCCCGTGACGGATCAGGCGGTGGACCCAGACGGTGCGGAGCGGACCGCGCACCCGGCCAGGGAGGACCGATTCCTGGGCCGGACGCGGGAGTTGAAGGAACTGCGCGCCGACATCGAGCGCGCCGGACTGGACACCCTCTCCGGCCGCAAGGCCCCCCGCGCGCGCGTGCTCCTCATCGCCGGCCGCCCCGGCTCCGGCCGCACCCGCCTCGCCGAGCAGCTCGTCCGGCAGGTCGCCGGCCGCTACCCCGACGGAGTGCTGCGGGCCCGGCTCAGCGAGCCCGGCGGCACGCCGGTGCCCGTCGAGCAGGCCGCCCGCGACCTGCTCGCCGCGCTGGAGCTGCCCGCCCCCGCCGGCGCCGCCGAGGACGACCTGGCCGCTGCCCTGCGCGCCGCCCTCGCCGGCCGGCGGATGCTGCTCCTGCTCGACGACGCGGCCGGCGCCGAGCAGGTCGACGCGCTGCTCCCGGACGCCCCGGACTGCCTGGTGGTGGCCGTCTCCGGCGGCCCGCTCACCGGTATCGCGGACGTCCGCCCCTGCACGCTCGGCGGCCTCGACACCAAGTCCGCGGTGGAACTGCTCACCGGCTACGCCGGCTCCGTCCGCGTCACCGTCGACCCGCGCTCCGCGGAGAGCCTGGTCGAGGCATGCCACGGCCACCCGGCCGCGCTGGTGCTGGCCGGCGGCTGGCTGGCCGCCCGCCCCCAGGCCGCCGTCTCCGACCTCGCCAAGCGGCTGCACACCGACGGCGGCGCGGACGGCACCCCGCTGTCCCGCGTCTTCCGGCTCGTGTACGACCAGCTGCCCGGCCCGGCCGCGCGCGTCCTGCGACTGCTATGCCTGGCCCCGGCCGGCCTGGCCGACCCGCACACCGCCTCGGCGCTCGCCGGCTGCTCGGTCGACGCCGCCCGCGCCACCCTGGACGACCTCGTCGGCCTCGGCCTGCTGCGCGCGCTGGACTCCCCGCTGCCCCAGTACGAGGTCCCCGGCTGTCTGCACCCGCTGCTGCGCGCCCTGGCCGAGGCCCAGGAGCGGCCCGCCGAGTTGCAGCTGGCCCGGGCCCGGATGCTGGAGCGGACGGTACGGCTGCTCCAGTCCTGCCGGGCGATCACCGAGACCGACAGCCCGCAGGCCCGGGAGAAGCTGAGCGGCCTGCCCCCCGCGCTGCGCTTCCCGACCCCGCGGGCCGCCGCCGACTGGCTGCGCATCCGGCGGCCCGCCCTGCTGGCGTCCGCGCGCCTCGCGGTGGCCGACGGCGAGCTGGACACCCTCGCCCGGCGGCTGATGTCCCAGCTGGTCAGGGCCCTGGCCGCGCATGTCGGCACGCAGGCCGCCGCACCCGACCTGTACGGCCTGCACGGCCTCGTCCTGGACGTCGCCGAGCGGCGCGGGCTGCCCCGGGAGAAGGCCGCGGCCCTGCTGAACCTGGGCGATCTGGACGCGCAGACCGGCCGGACCCGGGAGGCGCTGGTCCGCTTCCGGGCCGCGCTGGACGCCGGACGCGAGGCGAACGACCCGTACGCGACCGGCCGCGCGATGGAATCCGTAGGCGGCGCGTACCAGGAGCTGGGGGACCACGACCGGGCCGCCGACTGGTTCGGCCGGGCGCTGGCCGAGCGGCTGGCCCGGGGGGAGCACCCGGAGGCGGCCCGGCTGTACGGCCGTATCGGCACGGCCCACACCTACGCGGGCCGTTACGGGGAGGCGCTGCGGAACTGGCGGGCCGCCCTCGCCGGCTACCGCAGGAGCGGCGATGTCGCCGCGAGCGCGCGGGCGTTGAGCGAGATCGCCCGGGTGCAGGAGTACGCGGGGCGGCCCGAGGAGTCGCTGCGCACCTGCCAGGAGGCCGTGGAGTGGGCGCGGCGCGCCGAGGACGCGCGGTTGCAGGCCGCACTCCAGCTGCGGCTCGCCGACACCCTGGACCGGCTGGGCGACCCCGCGTCGGCCCGCCTGCACCGCGCGGCGGCAGAGCGCATGCTGGGTGAGGAGCCACCGGAAGAGGACGCACAGCCGGAACACGACGCTAACGCCTGCGAAATCCGTAGTGGTCCCAGCGAAGATTGATGCAATGGAAGGCTAGACAGCCGGAACGCCTTCATTAGACTGGCTCTGCCGCTCGTTCTCCTGCGGTGTCTCCCGGTGTGCCCCCGCATGTCTGGGTACGTCTGTATTGCACCCCCATACCCCCTCTGAGCCAAGGACCGTGATCGACGTGAAGGTCGGCATCCCCCGCGAGGTCAAGAACAACGAGTTCCGGGTGGCCATCACCCCCGCCGGTGTGCACGAGCTGGTGCGCAACGGCCACCAGGTCGTCGTCGAGCGGGGCGCCGGCCTCGGCTCCTCCATCACGGACGAGGAGTACGTCGCCGCCGGTGCCGCCATCCTCGACACGGCCGACGAGGTGTGGGCCTCCGCCGACCTGCTGCTGAAGGTCAAGGAGCCCATCGCCGAGGAGTACCACCGCCTGCGCAAGGACCAGATCCTCTTCACCTACCTGCACCTGGCCGCCTCCAAGGAGTGCACGGACGCGCTGATCGAATCCGGCACCACGGCCATCGCCTACGAGACCGTCGAGCTGCCGAACCGCGCCCTGCCGCTGCTCGCCCCGATGTCCGAGGTCGCGGGCCGGCTGGCCCCGCAGGTCGGCGCCTACCACCTGATGCGCGCGGCCGGTGGCCGCGGTGTGCTGCCGGGCGGCGTGCCGGGCGTCACCCCGGCCAAGGCCGTCGTCATCGGCGGCGGTGTCTCCGGCTGGAACGCCACCCAGGTCGCCATCGGCATGGGCTTCGAGGTGATCCTCCTCGACCGCGACATCAACAAGCTGCGCGAGGCCGACCGGATCTTCGGCACGAAGGTCAAGGCGATCATGTCCAACGCCTTCGAGCTGGAGAAGGCAGTCCTGGACGCCGACCTCGTCATCGGCGCGGTCCTCATCCCGGGCGCCAAGGCCCCGAAGCTGGTCACCAACGAGATGGTGTCCCGCATGAAGCCGGGAAGTGTCCTTGTCGACATCGCGATCGACCAGGGCGGCTGCTTCGAGGACTCCCGTCCCACCACGCACGCCGAGCCGACCTTCCGGGTCCACAACTCGGTCTTCTACTGCGTCGCCAACATGCCGGGCGCGGTGCCCAACACCTCCACCAACGCCCTCACCAACGCGACGCTGCCGTACATCGTCTCGGTGGCCAACAACGGCTGGGTGGAGGCGCTGCGCCGCGACCCCGCGCTCGCCAAGGGTCTCAACACCCATGACGGCAAGGTCGTTTACAAGGAGGTCGCCGAGGCCCACGGTCTGGACCACGTCGAGCTGGAGAGCCTTCTCGGCTGACCCAAAAGGCGATTCGTCAACACGGCTCGTCAACAGCGCGCACCCGGCCGGACCTTGCCCGACAAGGTCCGGCCGGGTGTGTGTATGGTCACTTTGCGGCTCTCGGTCAACTCGCCTCGAACGTAACCCTTCGACCGATTCGCACACCGGTGAAACCTGTCGTGCGACGGCCGTACGCCCTTGACAGCGGGATGTTTCATTGCCGACACATCGGGCCGGGTCCGGCGGATTGTGTTGCTGCGGACGCCCGACACGCCATAGAGTCGCCAACCGTCGGCATGGTGCCACGCTGACCTTGTCTAGAAGTTTCCTGGTCACCAAGGAGGTAAGACGACTTGTGAATGAGTCGACATTTTCTCCCGGGGGTGGTCAACCAGGAATGCCTGCACGGGGCCAGGGCCCCGCGGGATTCGAGGCTGTCGGCTCCGTAGCTGTGCGCACCTTCGCAGCCCACCAGAGTTCCGGTCCGCAGGCGGCCGGGACAGCACACCAGAGCATGGATGGCCATCACGTGAACGCCATGGCCGGCGACGGAAGTGGCGCGCCCCACAACCAATTCGCCGACTACGACGAACTGCCCGAGGGGCACTTCTACGACCCCGACGCCGAGTACGAGCCCGATCCCGAGTACGCGGCCACGCTCGCGCCCGACGCGGCCCGCCAGCGCCGTGAGCGCATCGGCCCGACCGGACGCCCGCTGCCGTACTTCCCGATCCCGGGCCCGCTGACCGACCACGGCCCCGCGACGATCATCGCGATGTGCAACCAGAAGGGCGGCGTCGGCAAGACGACGTCGACCATCAACCTGGGTGCCGCGCTCGCGGAGTACGGCCGGCGCGTGCTGCTCGTGGACTTCGACCCGCAGGGCGCGCTGTCGGTCGGTCTCGGCGTCAACCCGATGGAGCTGGACCTCACCGTCTACAACCTGCTCATGGAGCGGGGCATGTCCGCGGACGAGGTCCTGCTGAAGACGGCGGTCCCCAACATGGACCTGCTGCCGTCCAACATCGACCTGTCGGCCGCCGAGGTCCAGCTGGTCTCCGAGGTCGCGCGCGAGTCGACGCTCCAGCGGGCCCTGAAGCCCCTGCTGCCCGACTACGACTACATCGTGATCGACTGCCAGCCCTCGCTCGGCCTGCTCACCGTCAACGCGCTGACGGCCGCGCACAAGGTGATCGTGCCGCTGGAGTGCGAGTTCTTCGCCCTGCGCGGTGTGGCCCTGCTGACCGAGACCATCGAGAAGGTCCAGGAACGGCTCAACCCCGAGCTGGAGCTCGACGGCATCCTCGCCACGATGTACGACTCGCGCACGGTCCACAGCCGCGAGGTGCTGGCCCGCGTGGTCGAGGCCTTCGACGACCACGTCTACCACACGGTCATCGGCCGCACGGTCCGCTTCCCGGAGACCACGGTCGCCGGTGAGCCGATCACCACGTACGCCTCCAACTCCGTCGGTGCCGCCGCCTACCGCCAGCTCGCCAGGGAGGTGCTCGCCCGGTGTCACGCCGAGTGAGTCTGCCCGGGGCCGACGAACTGTTCCGCACGACCGGGGGGATGGCGCTCCAGCCGTCCACGCCCCGCCGCGCGGCCAACGGCGAGGCCCGGGTGCCGGCTCCCGCGGGGGAGAGCGACGAGGTGGCCGCCGCCGAGGACGCACCGCAGTCGGTGCCCGTCCAGAGCGGTGACGGGGAGGGCGCGGAGCACGTGGCGGTGGAGGCCGATCCGGCCGAGGCCGGCGAGTCCCGCACCCGCCCGGCGCGCCGGCAGGCGGCGCAGGAAGGTTCTGCCGCCGCGCAGCCGCGCAAGCGCGGCCGGTCGGCGGCCCGGCGGCCCAGCGGACGCGAGCGGCACGACGAGAAGATCACCGTCTACGTCTCCGCCGAGGAGCTGATGGACCTGGAGCACGCGCGACTGGTGCTCCGCGGCGAGCACGGGCTCGCGGTGGACCGCGGGCGGATCGTCCGCGAGGCGGTGGCCGTGGTCCTGGCCGACCTGGAGTCCCGTGGGGACGCGAGCATCCTCGTACGACGGCTGCGCGGGCGGTAGCGATAGCCTGCGGGGCTATGACCTCGAACGGAGCCCCTGCCCCCGGCGCGTCCGCCGGTCGTCGGCGTGCGCTGGGGCGAGGGCCGGGAGCCACGCCGGACGAGCCGGCCGCCCTACCGGTCGAGGCTCCCGAACCGGAACCGGAGCTGCCCGAGCCGGAGCCCGCCGAGCCCGAGGCCGCTGAGCCCGCTGAGTCTGAGCCCGCCGAGCCCGAGCCCGCTTCCGACGGTGTCTTCAAGGTCCGCCTCGCCAACTTCGAGGGCCCCTTCGACCTGCTCCTCCAGCTGATCTCCAAGCACAAGCTGGACGTCACCGAGGTCGCCCTGTCCAAGGTCACCGACGAGTTCATGGCGCACATCCGGGCCATGGGACCCGACTGGGACCTGGACCAGACCACGGAGTTCCTGGTCGTCGCGGCCACGCTGCTCGACCTCAAGGCCGCCCGGCTGCTGCCCGCCGCCGAGGTGGAGGACGAGACCGACCTGGCCCTGCTGGAGGCCCGGGACCTGCTGTTCGCCCGGCTGCTCCAGTACCGCGCCTACAAACAGATCGCCGACATCTTCGACCGGCGGCTCGACGACGAGGCCCGGCGCCACCCCCGTACCGTCGGCCTCGAACCGCAGCACGCCGAGCTGCTGCCCGAGGTCGTCATCAGCATCGGCCCCGAGGGCTTCGCCAGGCTCGCCGTCAGGGCCATGCAGCCCAAGCCCAAGCCGCAGGTCTACGTCGACCACATCCACGCCCCGCTGGTCAGCGTGCAGGAGCAGGCCGGGATCGTGGTCGCCCGGCTGCGCGAGCTGGGCGAGGCGAGCTTCCGGGCGCTGATCGAGGACACCGACGACACGCTCACCGTCGTGGCGCGGTTCCTCGCCCTGCTGGAGCTGTACCGGGAGAAGGCCGTGGCCCTGGAGCAGGAGGCCGCGCTCGGGGAGCTGAGCGTGCGCTGGACCGGCGGGGACACGGACGCGGCGCCCATGGTCACGGACGAGTTCGACCGGCCGCCCGAGCCGCCCAAGGAGGAGAAGAAGCCGTGAGTGAGCAGACCGCCGAGGTCCCGGCCGGGCTGCGGACCGTCGCCGACCTCGACCTCAAGCCCGCCCTGGAGGCGATGCTCATGGTCGTGGACGAGCCCGCGACGGAGGAGCACCTGGCGAAGATCCTGGAGCGGCCCAGGCGGCAGATCGCGGACGCCCTGCGCGAGCTGGCCGACGAGTACACCGTGCAGGGCCGCGGCTTCGAGCTGCGGTTCGTCGCGGGCGGCTGGCGCTTCTACACCCGCGCCGCCTACGCGCCCGCCGTCGAGCGGCTGGTCCTGGACGGCCAGACCGCCCGGCTCACCCAGGCCGCGCTGGAGACCCTCGCGGTCGTCGCCTACCGCCAGCCGGTCAGCCGCAGCCGGGTCTCCGCCGTGCGCGGGGTGAACTGCGACGGCGTGATGCGCACCCTCCTCCAGCGCGGTCTGGTCGAGGAGGCGGGCACGGAACCCGAAACAGGTGCGATCCTGTACAGGACGACGAACTACTTCCTGGAGCGGATGGGCCTGCGCGGCCTGGACGAGCTCCCGGAGCTCGCGCCCTTCCTCCCGGAGGCGGAGGCGATCGAGGCCGAGACCCAGGAGGGAGTCCCGTCGTTCGACCCGGACGCGCCCGACGCGCCCGGCGGTCAGGACGCAGACGACTAAGACGGAAACCTTGATGCGAAGCAGCGGCAGCGGCAAGAGCGGCGGGCGCGGTAACTACCGCGGTGCCGGCAACGACAGGGACCAGAAGCAGGGGCAGGGCCGGCCCCGCAAGCCCCGCCCCGAGGAGCGCCGCTACGACGTGGGCCCGGGGGCCACCAAGGACGGCCCCAAGGCCGGGCGTGGCGGTGCCGCGCGCGGCGGGACCAAGGGCGGCCCGAAGCGGCCCCAGCAGGGCGGCCGTACGGCCCCGTCGCGCTCCCGCGAGTACGAGACGCGGGTCGAGGAGCGCAACCGGGAGCGGTACGCGGGCAAGAAGGACATCAAGCTGCCCAAGACCTTCCCGGGCGCCGAGCAGGAGGGCGAGCGGATCCAGAAGGTCCTCGCGCGCGCGGGCTACGGCTCCCGGCGGGCCTGCGAGGAACTGATCGAGCAGGCCCGGGTCGAGGTGAACGGCGAGATCGTCACCGAGCAGGGCAAGCGGGTCGACCCGGAGAAGGACGAGGTCAAGGTCGACGGCCTGACGGTCGCGACGCAGTCGTACCAGTTCTTCTCGCTGAACAAGCCCGCGGGCGTGGTCTCCACCATGGAGGACCCGGAGGGCCGGCAGTGCCTCGGTGACTACGTCACCAACCGCGAGACCCGGCTCTTCCACGTCGGCCGGCTGGACACCGAGACCGAGGGCGTCATCCTGCTCACCAACCACGGCGAGCTGGCCCACCGCCTCACGCACCCCAAGTACGGCGTGAAGAAGACCTACCTCGCGCACATCGTCGGCCCGATCCCGCGCGACCTGGGCAAGCGGCTGAAGGACGGCATCCAGCTGGAGGACGGCTACGCGCGCGCGGACCACTTCCGCGTGGTCGAGCAGACCGGCAAGAACTACCTGGTCGAGGTGACCCTGCACGAGGGCCGCAAGCACATCGTGCGCCGCATGCTGGCCGAGGCGGGCTTCCCGGTCGACAAGCTGGTGCGCACCGCCTTCGGGCCGATCACCCTGGGCGACCAGAAGTCGGGCTGGCTGCGCCGCCTGTCCAACACCGAGGTCGGCATGCTGATGAAGGAAGTCGACCTCTAAAGCGCCTTGCCGTGATCACCGTCCCCCTTTATTGTCGTGGTGACGATAAAGGGGGACGGCGCATATGCCCAAGCAGCCGGCGACCGGAGCACTCCTCGGTCTCGCCCTCGGGGACGCCCTCGGCTTCCCGACCGAGTTCAAGACCGTGCCGCTGATCCTGTCGATGTTCGGGCCCTGGCGGGAGCTGGAGCTGTCCCGGCGCGCCCGTGTCTCCGACGACACCCAGATGACCCTCGCCGTCGGACGCGCGCTCGCCACCGCCATGGAGCGCGGCCCCCTCGCGCCGAAGCGCCTGGAGCGGCCGTTGCGCGAGGAGTTCGTGGGCTGGTACCGGTCGCCCGAGAACAACCGGGCCCCGGGCAACACCTGCCTGACCGCGTGCGATCTGCTCACGGCGGAGGGCCGGGCCTGGCAGGACGCCAGCCGGATCGGCTCCAAGGGCTGCGGCGCCAACATGCGGGTCGCCCCGATCGGGCTCGCCCCCGGGCTCGGCGACGAACAGCGCGCCGGCGCCGCCCAGTTGCAGGCCGCGCTCACCCACGGCCACCCCACCGCGCTGGCCGCCTCCGATCTCACCGCCCACGCCGTCCACCTGCTCGCCCGGGGCACCGACCCGGCCGGACTGGTCGGGCACCTGCGCTCCTACGCCCTTGAGAACCGCACCCGCTACGACCACGCCTGGCTCGGCGACCTGTGGACCCGCTCGCAGGACCCCGGCCCCGAGCAGTTCATCGCGCGCGGCTGGGACGAGTGCCTGGAGATCCTCGGCCGGCTCCAGGAGGCCGCCCGGACCGTCTCCCCGGAGACCGACCCCTGCCTGGCCACCGGTGAGGGCTGGATCGCCGAGGAGGCCCTCGCGACCGGGCTGCTGTGCTTCCTGCTCTTCCCCGACGAGCCCGTCACCGCCCTGCGCCGGGCCGCCTGCACCGCCGGCGACTCCGACTCCATCGCCTGCCTCACCGGCGCCTTCGCGGGCGCCTGGCTGGGCGCCGGGGCCTGGCCCGCCGACTGGGCGGAGCGGATCGAGTACCGAGGCGACCTGTTGGCCCTGGGAGCGCTCTGGGACGCTTAGGCCCATGATCGACGACCTCGACATAGACCTGGCCCCGGTGGTCGCGGAACAGCCCGACCCACTGCTGTTCGCCACCGTCTCGGGAGCCCACCTGTACGGCTTCCCCTCGCAGGACTCCGACGTGGACCTGCGGGGCGTCCACCTGCTCCCCGCCGCCGACCTCGTCGGACTGCGCGAGCCGGAGGAGACCCGCTCGCGGACCTGGGTCCGGTACGGCGTCGAACTGGACCTCGTCACCCACGATCTGCGCAAGTTCGCACGGCTGATGCTCCGCCGCAACGGCTATGTGCTGGAGCAGTTGCTCTCGCCCCTGGTCGTGCACACGTCCGAGGCCCACCGGGAGCTGGCCGCCCTCGCCCCCGGTGTCCTCACCAGCCACCACGCCCACCACTACCGGGGGTTCGCGGTGACCCAGTGGCGGCTGTTCGAGAAGACAGGCGAACTCAAGCCGCTGCTCTACACCTTCCGGGTGCTGCTCACCGGCATCCACCTCCTGCGCAGCGGCGAGGTCCAGGCCCATCTGCCCACGCTGCTGGACGAGGTCGGCGCCCCCGGCTACCTGCCGGAGCTGATCGCCGCCAAGCGGGACCGGGAGCACGGCAAGGCCGACGTCGACCACGCGCGCGTGGAGGCCGACGTGGAGCGGCTGCACACCCTGCTGGACGAGGCGCAGGCCGGCTCAGCCCTGCCCGACGCGGCCGGCGCCCAGGACGCCCTGCACGACCTGGTGGTCCGGCTCCGCCTGGAGGGCTGAGGCCCGGCGCGCCCGGTACAGGAACGCGGCCACGCGCGCGTGGTCCGGCTCCGGTGGCAGCGGGCTGCCCCGCAGGGCCCGCTCGGCCTCGGCCGCCAGCCGGACCATCCACGCCTCCGCCTCGGCCCACGGCACCTCGCCGTGCTTCACCGCCAGCAGGCGCTCGCGCCGCTCACCGACGTCGATCACCAGCTCGCCGGTGCGCAGCAGGTCCCGGGCGCTCATCAGCAGGCGCAGCAGGTGCATCGCGTGCTTCCAGCGCGGGGCGCCCGTCGCGCGGATGTCGGCGTCGAGCTTCCTGCGCTGGCCGAGGGCGTACCGGGTGAAAGTGTCGTACGCCTGCCGGGACAGGAAGGCGCCGCGCAGGGACAGCAGTTCGCGGCCGGTGTCGTCCATATGCTCCACCAGCGGGGAGTGCAGGCACTCCAGGACGTTCGGGTTGCCGCGCAGCGCCAGCTCGCAGAACCGCTCCAACTCCCAGGAGAACCGCTCCTCGCCCGGCCCCTCGACATGCGTCGGCGGCTTCTCGAACCGCCAGAACAGCGGGGTCGGGGCGAGGAACACCCCGCGCCGGTCGGTGTCGCTGGCGTCCGTGGCCAGGCCGAAGGCGCGGGAGCCCATGACACAGGCGTAGACCGTGTGGTCGCGTACGAGGTCGTGCGGCTGCATCCCCGGAGCGTACGCGGCACCCTCAGGTCAGGTGGATGGATTTCCCGTCCACCTTGATCGACCGCTTGGGCAGCGGCTTGGTCGCGGGGCCGTGGGCCACCGAGCCGTCGTCGATGCGGAACCTGCTGCCGTGGCAGGGGCAGTCGATGGTGCCTTCCGCCACCGCGTTCACCGTGCAGCCCTGGTGCGTGCAGATCGCCGAGAAGGCCTTGAAGTCACCCTTCTTCGGCTGGGTGACCACCACCTTCTCCTTCTTGAACACCTTGCCGCCGCCCTCCGGGATGTCACTCGTCTTCGCCAGCGTCTTCCCGTCGGTGGCCGCCTCCTGCGCGGCCGGGGACGACGCCGACGACGCCGACGACGCCGACGACGCCGACGACGCCGACGTGGCCTCACCGCCGTTCTCGGCGCCGCACCCCACGCATCCCAGGGCGATCGCACCGGCGCCCGTGGCGAGAACTGTCCGCCGTGTCGCTGGCTGGGTCATGTCAGACCTCCGTACAGAAGTGCATATCGGTGGATACCGGAACTCTCGCATCGTCTCAGCGGGCGAGCGGCGCGCGCCCGTCCCGCGTGGGCTGACTACGCTGGACGGACCAAGAACGGAACACGCATGTCAGCGAGGAGCAGCACCGTGGCGGTACGAGCGGTCCGGGGGGCCGTCCAACTGGAGCGGGACGAGGCCGGTCACATGGAGGAGCGGGTCGGGGCCCTGCTCACCGCCGTCCTGGAGCGGAACGGGCTGACCGCCGACGACCTCATCAGCATCTGGTTCACGGCCACCCCCGACCTGCACAGCGACTTCCCGGCCGCCGCCGCCCGCAAGCACGGGATCGTGGACGTCCCCCTGATCTGCGCGCAGGAACTGGACGTCGAGGGCGCCATGCCCCGCGTCGTGCGCGTCCTCGCGCACATCGAGTCGGACAAGCCCCGCGCCGACATCGCCCACGTCTACCTCGGCGCCGCCGCGGCCCTGCGCAAGGACATCGCCCAGTGAGAACCGCACTCGTCATCGGAACCGGCCTCATCGGCACCTCCGCCGCCCTGGCCCTCACCCAGCGCGGCGTCACCGTCCACCTCGCCGACCACGACCCCGAGCAGGCCCGCACGGCCGCCGCCCTGGGCGCCGGCACCGACCAGGCCCCCGAGGGCCCGGTCGACCTGGCGATCGTGGCCGCCCCGCCCGCCCACGTGGCCCGGGTCCTCGCCGACGCCATGCGCCGGGGCGCGGCCCGCGGCTACGTGGACGTCGCCAGCGTCAAGGGCGGCCCCCGCCGCGAGCTGGAGGCGCTCGGCCTGGACCTCACCACGTACATCGGCACGCACCCCATGTCCGGCCGCGAGAAGTCCGGCCCGCTGGCCGCCACCGGCGACCTCTTCGAGGGCCGCCCCTGGGTGCTCACCCCGACCCGGGACACCGACACCGAGGTGCTCAACCTCGCCCTGGAACTGGTCTCGCACTGCCGGGCCGTACCGGTCGTGATGGACGCCGACGCCCACGACCGCGCGGTGGCCCTCGTCTCCCACATGCCCCACCTGGTGTCCAACATGGTCGCCGCGCGCCTGGAGCACGCCGAGGAGGCCGCCGTACGGCTGTGCGGGCAGGGCATCCGGGACGTGACCCGGATCGCCGCCTCCGAGCCGCACATGTGGATCGACATCCTGTCCGCGAACCCGGGACCGGTCGCCGACCTGCTCTCCGACGTCGCCGCCGACCTGGACGAGACGGTCCGGGCGCTGCGCGCCCTGCAATCCTCCGACGAGGCCGAGCGCGGCGAGGGCACCGCCGGGATCGAGGACGTGCTGCGCCGCGGGAACGCCGGCCAGGTGCGGGTACCCGGCAAGCACGGCAGCGCCCCGCGCGCGTACGAGACCGTCGTCGTCCTCATCGACGACCAGCCCGGCCAGCTGGCCCGCATCTTCGCCGACGCGGGCCGGGCCGGGGTCAACATCGAGGACGTCCGGATCGAGCACGCGACCGGGCAGCAGGCCGGTCTGGTCCAGCTGAGCGTCGAACCGAAGGCGGTGCCGCTGCTGGAGGAAGCACTGCGCGAGCGGGGCTGGGCGCTGCGCCGGTAACACCCGGTGAGGGCGCCTCCCGCGAGCCAGTAACCTTGTGCGGGGCGCCCTCGCGTCCCGGACCCCGCTCACCACCCTTCACCAGGAAGGTGCCCTCCCGTGGAAAACGGCGCCGCCCCGACCGCCAAGCCCGTGATCGTCGCGATCGACGGTCCCTCCGGCACGGGCAAGTCGAGCACGTCGAAGGCCGTGGCCGCACAGCTCGGCCTCAGCTACCTGGACACCGGTGCCCAGTACCGGGCGATCACCTGGTGGATGGTGACCAACGGCATCGACCTGGAGGACCCGACCGCCATCGCGGCCGTCGCCGGCAAGCCGGAGATCGTCTCCGGCACCGACCCGGCCGCCCCGACCATCACGGTCGACGGCGTCGACGTGGGCGGCCCGATCCGCACCCAGGAGGTCACCTCCAAGGTCAGCGCGGTCAGCGCGGTGCCCGAGGTGCGCGCCCGGATCACCGAGTTGCAGCGCTCCCTGGCCGCCGGCGCGGACAGGGGCATCGTGGTCGAGGGCCGGGACATCGGTACGACCGTCCTGCCGGACGCCGACCTGAAGATCTTCCTCACCGCCTCCCCGGAGGCCCGCGCGGCCCGCCGCAGCGGCGAGCTGAAGGGCGCCGACGTCCACGCCACCCGCGAGGCCCTGATCAAGCGGGACGCGGCCGACTCCAGCCGCAAGACCTCGCCGCTCGCCAAGGCCGACGACGCGGTCGAGGTGGACACCACCGAGCTCACCCTCGCCCAGGTCATCGAGTGCGTCGTCACCCTGGTCGAGGAGAAGCGGGCCGGGAAGTGAGCCGTCCGCCGGCCGCGTCGGAGCGGGGCGCCGAGATCGGGCGGCGCATCGGCGTCGGCCTGATGTACGGGCTGTGGCGGCCACGCGTGCTCGGCGCCTGGAGGGTGCCGGGCACCGGCCCGGTGATCCTCGCGGTGAACCACTCCCACAACATCGACGGCCCGATGGTCATGGGCGTGGCACCCCGGCCGACGCACTTCCTGATCAAGAAGGAAGCCTTCACCGGCCCGCTGGACCCCTTCCTGACCGGCATCGGCCAGCTGAAGGTGGACCGCGCCGCCGCCGACCGCACCGCGATCGGCCAGGCCCTCGACGTGCTGGCGGCCGGGGGAGTGCTGGGCATCTTCCCGGAGGGCACCCGGGGCGAGGGTGACTTCGCCTCGCTGCGCGCCGGGCTGGCCTACTTCGCGGTCCGCAGCGGGGCGCCGATCGTCCCCGTGGCCGTCCTGGGAAGCGCGGAGCGGCCCGGCCGGTTGATAAAGGCGCTGCCGCCGCTGCGCTCCCGCGTCGACGTCGTCTTCGGCGACCCGTTCGCGGCGGGCGACGGCAGCGGGCGGCGCACACGCACGGCGCTGGACGAGGCGACCGAGCGCATCCGGAAGCAGCTCACCAGCCACCTGGAAAACGCCAGGCGCCTGACCGGGCGCCGCGCGACACTTGAGTAGTGGATCAGCCCCCGCGGGGGGCTCGTTCCACCGATCACCACGAATGAACGACGAGGTACGGACTTCATGAACGACGACATCCAGCCCGACGGCTCGGCCGAGCACGAGTACGAGCACGGGGCTCTCGGCGACGCCGAGTACGCGGAGTTCATGGAGCTCGCCGCGGAAGAGGGCTTCGACATCGAGGACGTCGAGGGCGCCATCGAGGCGGCGGGCCACGGCCCGCTGCCCGTGCTCGCCGTCGTCGGCCGCCCCAATGTCGGCAAGTCGACACTGGTCAACCGGATGATCGGCCGCCGTGAGGCGGTCGTGGAGGACCGGCCGGGCGTCACCCGCGACCGCGTCACCTACGAGGCCGAATGGGCCGGCCGCCGCTTCAAGGTCGTCGACACCGGCGGCTGGGAGCAGGACGTCCTCGGCATCGACGCCTCCGTGGCCGCCCAGGCCGAGTACGCGATCGAGGCGGCCGACGCGGTGGTCTTCGTGGTCGACGCCAAGGTCGGCGCGACCGACACCGACGAGGCGGTCGTCCGGCTGCTGCGCAAGGCCGGCAAGCCGGTCGTGCTGTGCGCCAACAAGGTGGACGGTCCGAGCGGCGAGGCCGACGCGGCCTACCTGTGGAACCTGGGCCTCGGCGAGCCCCACCCGGTCTCGGCCCTGCACGGCCGCGGCACGGGCGACATGCTCGACGCCGTCCTGGAGGTCCTGCCGGACGCCCCCGAGCAGTCCTTCGGCACCGCGATCGGCGGCCCCCGCCGCGTGGCCCTGATCGGCCGCCCGAACGTCGGCAAGTCCTCGCTGCTGAACAAGGTGGCCGGCGAGGAGCGCGTCGTCGTCAACGAGCTGGCGGGCACCACCCGCGACCCGGTGGACGAGATCATCGAGCTCGGCGGCAAGACGTGGAAGTTCGTGGACACCGCCGGTATCCGCAAGCGTGTCCACCTCCAGCAGGGCGCCGACTACTACGCCTCGCTGCGCACGGCCGCCGCCGTGGAGAAGGCCGAGGTCGCCGTCGTGCTGATCGACGCCGCCGAGTCCATCTCCGTGCAGGACCAGCGGATCATCAGCATGGCCGTCGAGGCGGGCCGCTCGATGGTCATCGCCTTCAACAAGTGGGACACGCTGGACGAGGAGCGCCGCTACTACCTGGAGCGGGAGATCGAGACCGAGCTGGGCCAGGTCGCCTGGGCGCCCCGGGTCAACGTCTCGGCGCGCACCGGCCGGCACATGGAGAAGCTGGTCCCGGCGATCGAGACGGCGCTGGCCGGCTGGGAGACGCGCGTCCCCACGGGCCGGCTGAACGCCTTCCTCGGCGAGCTGGTCTCGGCCCACCCGCACCCCGTCCGGGGCGGCAAGCAGCCGCGCATCCTCTTTGGCACCCAGGCCGGCACCAAGCCCCCGCGGTTCGTGCTCTTCGCCTCCGGCTTCATCGAGGCGGGCTACCGGCGCTTCATCGAGCGCCGCCTGCGCGAGGAGTTCGGCTTCGAGGGCACCCCGATCCACATCTCGGTGCGGGTGCGCGAGAAGCGCGGCGCGAAGAAGAAGTAACGGCGGTACGACGAGGAGGGCGGCCCCGGTGTTCCGGGGCGGCCCTCCTCGTCCGTGTGCCCGTCACGCACTCCGGCGCGGCCCCGGCGGCAGGGCGGCCGCGGCCGGCACGTGCTGCATCCCCGTCTCGTGCTGCCGGCCCAGCGTGCCGACCCGCTGCCACTGCGACTGCTGCCGGGCGCTGTAGGCCCCCGCGCTGTAGGCGCTGTAGGAACTGCTGAACGACCCCGCCCGGTGCCCGCCGTACGTGCCCGTGCCGTCCGGGAAGTCGCCGAAGGCGCTGAACCCCAGCTCCTCCTCACCGCTGCGGTCCCCCGGCAGTGTGCGGAAGGTCCTGACCCACTCCGCGTAGAGCGAGTCGTAGATCGGCGTGGCCGAGGACCCGCCGGACGGCTCGTGCGCCGCCCGGGCGGACGGCACGGAGGAGAAGGACCGGCGGGGAGGAGTGTCGTATGCGTGCACGTATGTCCAAACGACCGTAACCGGAAAGAGATGCGGCCGGACGGCTCACCGGGGCTCAGGTGCCCGCGAGGGGAAGTGCCGCGGCGACCAGCCTGCCGACCGCGGCGGCCTTGTCCAGCGCGTCCCGCAGCAGGTCCTCCCGGGGCTGACGCCCGATGGACCCGACCGGCGCGGCGAACATCAGCACCTGCTGGTGCTTGTTCGCGGCGGCCCGCCAGCTGTCGGTCACCTGGAGCGGCTGGTGCGCCTGCCACCAGGCCACCGGCTGCCCGCCGACCGCCGACGGCTGAAGCACCGCGTGCAGCTGGCCCACGGCCAGCAGGACCGACCAGCCGTGCAGCACCGGAGGGACGGACGCCAGCTCGGCCACCGGCATGAAGCCCTGCTCGATGAGCAGCGGCAGGAAGTCGTCGCCCGTCCCGGTGGTGCCCGGACGGACGATCGGCGAGGTCGGCTCGACGACGAGCGCGGGGTGCAGTTCCCCGTCGACCAGGACGAGTCCGCTGGTCACGCCGAGCACCGCCTGCTCGGGCACGGAGGTGCGCGGCTCACCGCCGGCCGGGTCGCCGCCGACGGCGCCGATGGAGCGGACGGCGCCCTGGAGCTGTTCCTCCGTCACCTGGACGACCTGCGAGGGCAGACAGCTGGCGTGGGCGAAGGCGAGGACGGCGGTCTCGTCGCCGACGAACAGAACGGTGCTGGTGCGCTCCTGCTCGGAGTCGCCCGGGGTGCGACAGGACGTGCAGTCGTAACTGCCCGGGGCGTTCTCTCCGGCGAGCAGCCGGTCGGCTTCTTCGTCGCCGATCTCGGCGCGTACGGCGTCGCTGACGTCGAGCATGCGCGGCACGGGTGGCTCCCTCGGGATGCGGTGCTGGGTCGGCCGGGTGGCTCCCGGCCGATGAGCCCCGGGGTTCCGGGCTCATGAAGAAGACAACGGGCGTCCTGTGGTGGTGGTCACGCCCCGGGGACGACTGGTTCGCACCTTCCCCCGCCCACGATCACCTGGGGTGCCGATTCGAACACTGGCTGTCAACTCCATTCGCCGTCAAGGAACTTGACGAGGTGAAGTGGGTCACAGCGAGCGTCGATCGATGGTCGACAAATCAGGAAATCAGTGCATGTAGTGGGTGGCCGAAAATCGCCGATACCCGGGGTAACGCGCAAGTGGCCTGGAACAACGGCGAGTTGGTTGATTCCCGGCGCTCACCCTCCTTACATTCCTCCGCCGTGTGCAACGAGCACCGCTCGGGTACGTCCGCCGACCGGCACCAGGCAGCGCAGGATCGCCGACACCGGTCACGGCGGGCGGGGCGGGCGCGAGGAACCGCGGTCCTACGCGGCGAGCCGCGCTCCGCCTTGGGGGAGCCCGGGTTCGTGGAGAGGGAACTACATGTCCGAGTGTGCCGATACCACCCGCAACACCACCCGTCCCGACGGCGCCCGTCCCGAGGGCGCCCGCAGGGGCCGTACGACGGCCGCGCTCGCCGGAGCCGCCCTGCTGGCCCCGCTGGGGCTGCTGGCCGCGACCGGCAACGCCGCCGCGGCGGACAACGGGGTGTGGGACCGCATCGCCCAGTGCGAGAGCGGCGGCAACTGGCACATCAACACCGGCAACGGCTACTACGGCGGCCTCCAGTTCTCCGCCGGCACCTGGCGCGCGTACGGCGGCACCGCCTACGCCCCGACGGCCGACCAGGCCTCCAGAAGCGCGCAGATCGCCGTCGCCACCAGGGTCCAGCAGGCCCAGGGCTGGGGCGCCTGGCCGGTCTGCTCGGGCCGGGCCGGGGCCTCCGGCGCCGCCCCGGCGGCGGCCCGCACCGGCTCCTCCGGCACGGCGAACCGCACCAGCGGCGCGACGACGAAGTCCGCCCCCACCCGGTCCACCCCGGCGAAGGCGCCGGAACGCCCCGCGGCCACCACCCACCGTGGTGCCCCGCACGGCGGCGACTACACCGTCCGGCGGGGCGACACCCTGAGCACCATCGCGGCCCGGCACGGCACCACCTGGCAGCGGATCTACGCCGCCAACAAGGCCGTCATCGGCGACGACCCGAACCTGATCGTGCCCGGGCAGCGCCTCGCGCTCTGAGCCCGGCCCGCAGGCGGACCAGCCGCTGTTCCCAACGGGGACGGCGGCTGTCCGCGTTCCCGGGCGGACTCGGGCCCGGGTGGGAGACCTCGGCACGCCTGTCGCGCCCGCTCCCGCTGCTCCGGGCGCACCGCGAGTGGTCGGCCGGTGCCGGGGGCCGGCACGGGGGACTTCAGCCCGCGGCACGCGCACCCGCGAGCCGCCGTCCCGGGCCTCGCCGGGCGTGCGTTCCGACAGGGGGAGTCCGGCGATTGTGTGCTGAATCCGTGAATTTCCTACGTGGCGTCAGCCGCCGCCGGGCCACTGCGGATTGCGCGGACAATCGCGTCCCCGGGCCCGTCCCGATCCCCACTGCGGCACTTTCCGCCGGGTAATTCGGAGCGGCCCTCCGGCACGCGTGAATTCTGTTCGATTACCCCGGCGGGCCGAACGGAAACCCCCGTTCGTGTGACACTCGCCGTGGCGGACGATGATGTGACCGCGGCCGAAACGGGATCGCGGTGGCTGTGACAGAAGTGTGACGGGAACCGGATACGGTCCTTACCCGTCTGTGCCCGGCTTCCGTCACCGCCGGTTGCGGCCTAGCGTGGCCGCATGGCACCGATTCCCACTCCGTCAGCGGAGCCCCAGGACAGCCCGGACGGGTACGTCGGCCTCGACGCGGCGCACGCCGAACGGCTCGCGCGGCAGCGCGGCTGGTCGACGGTGCGGTCGCTGCCGCCGGGCGCGATCATCACCATGGAGTACCGGGCCGGACGGCTGAACTTCGAGGTACGGGACGGCCGGGTGGCCCGCGCCTGGAAGGGCTGACCGGCCCGGCCCCCGGGTGAATACGCGGAAGGCCCCGCTCCGGGCAGGAGCGGGGCCTTCGTCGTGCCGTGGGGCGGTGGTGCGTACCGGACCCCGTGCCGATGTGGTCCGTCAGCCGCCGGTCAGCGGCCGGGCCGGCTGGGACGTGCCGCGCGGGAGGCGGTCGGCGTGCGGCGGGCGGCGGCTGCCCGCCGGGGTGACCGGGGTGCGTTCCGAACGGGCCGTGTGCGGTCCGGGCGCGAGGTGCGCCAGGCCCCGGGAGGACCGGGTGGAGGCCACCGGCTCGCGGGCCGGCGTCGGCTGCTCGGCCGGCAGGTTGCGCGGCTTGAGCAGCACCGGCGTGACCGGCACGGCCGGTTCGGGCGCCGGCAGGCCGCGGCGGGCGCGCAGGCGGTCGCGCAGGTCGAAGAGCCACAGCTCGGCCTTGGCGATCAGCGGCTCGAACCAGGGCAGGGCGAGCAGGATCAGCAGACCGGCGGCCCAGCCCAGCAGCACGTCGCTCAGCCAGTGCGTACCCAGGTAGACGGTGGTGAGGCCGACGCCGAGCGAGGTGACCGCGGAGAGGGCCGACAGCCAGCGGCGCGCCGTCGGGGTGGAGGCCAGATACGCCAGGATTCCCCAGGTCACCACCGCGTTGGCGGTGTGGCCGCTGGGGAATATATCGCCGCCCAGGCCCATCTCGTTCGAGCCGATCGCGGTCGCGTAGTGCGGACCGAGCCGCCCCATGCCGAGCTTGGCGGCGCCGACCGTGATGTTCAGCAGGAGCAGCGAGGTGGCCAGGGTGAGCAGCGGGCGGAGGGTGTGCTGCCGCCAGGAGCGCCAGCCGAGCCAGGCCGCGACCATCACGGCGGTGGGGCCGCGCTGGCCCAGCACCACGTAGTAGTCGAGGAACGCGTGGATCTCGGGCCACTGCTGGTACGGCCGGAAGAACATGACCTGCCAGTCCAGCCGGACCAGCCAGGAGGTCGTCACCACGGCCCACACGATCGCCAGGTAGAAAGCCAGGGTCGCGGAGAACAGAACGACCCGGTGCCGGCTCATCCTCGGCACATCGATGTGGGCCGGTCGTTCCGGCTCACGGTCCAGCCTGGCGAACACCCGGTCCAGACGCCGGGTGAGGTTTCGTTCGGTACGCACCCAATCGACGTTACAGCGAGTGAGCGGTGTTCCCGGTCGAAACAGCGTCTTTGTGATGACGATGTGATGTGGGAAACCTCTCAAGGGCGGGCCGAATTCCCGGGATTCCGCAATCCTGTGAGTCCGATCGGGCCAATTCCTTTGATCATGCCGGGTGTTGTTTATGCGGCGCTTATGAATGTGTTAACCCGGTCCTGGCGCGGAATTCTCCGGGGCGTCATCGGACGGCCCCGGTCGATCATGGTGGTCCGGAACCGTTCAGCCAGAACGCCCCGTAGACCGCCGCCGCGACCGCCAACCCCGCCGTGAGCAGGGCCGATCGGGGTACGCGCGGCCGGGCCAGGGCGCGGGCGAGCGGCAGCAGCAGCGGGAACGCGGGCATCAGCAGCCGCGGCTTGGAGCCGAAGTAGCTCGACGCGCACAGGGCGAGGACGAGCACGACGCCCGTGTAGACCAGCAGTTCGACCGGCTGGCGCGCGCGGACCCCGGTGACGTACAGCCAGATGAGCAGGGCCACCCCGGCGATCAGGCCGAGGCCGGCGAGAGCGGACGGAAATGACGTGAACTTGTCGGCCACGAAGCGGGCGAAGGCGTAGCCGCCGTCGAACCCGTTGCGCCATCCGGCCTGCACGTCCAGATAGCCGAGCGGGCCCTCCCCGGTGCGGTGGCCGACCCAGAGGACGTAGCCGGCGGCCCCGAGCGGAGCGAGCAGCATGCCGAGCGCGCGCCGCCGGCCGGGGGCGTACGGGGCGCCGGACGCGCCGGGGGTGGGCGCGGGCGCGTGTCCGTCATGGTGCGCGCCCGGCGTGTGCTGCGCGCCGCGCTCTCGCCCGAACGAGACCACGCCCGCCGCCCACACCGCCGCGACCACGGCCACCCCCACCGGCCGGGTCAGCCCGGCCAGGGCCGCCAGGGCGCCCGCGCTCACCCACCGCCCGGTCAGCACCGCGTACAGCGACCAGGCCGCCAGCGCCGTGAACAGCGACTCGCTGTACGCCATCGACTGCACGATCCCGACCGGCAGCACCGCCCACAGCAGCACCGCGCACACCGCGGTCCGGGGGCCGTACACCCGGTCCGCGACCGCGAAGATCCCGGCCGCGGCGGCGAGCGAGGCCACGAGGCTCACCACGAACCCGGCGCCCGCGTACGACAGCGGGGTGACCGCGTGCAGCAGCCGCTCCAGCCAGGGCAGCAACGGGAAGAAGGCCAGGTTGGAGTGGACGTCCCCGTTCGGCAGCCGCACCACGTAGCCGTACCCCAGTTCGGCGACCCGCGTGTACCAGAGCGAGTCCCAGCGCGCGGTCAGCAAGGTGAACGCGCTCTTGCCGCGCGCGGCGCTCCACACCGCCAGCACCACCAGCCCCAGGGCGCGGACGGCCGCGTAGCCCAGGAGGGCCGGGGCCGCCCGGCGCGGAAGAGGGGCGTGGGGCGGGGCCACACGCGTCGCGAGATCGGTCACGGGCTCGATTATCGACCGCGCGCTCCACCGGACCTCTCGCCGGGGTCAGGGTCAAGAGGGGCTGACGTGGCGTACGCCACACGGGTTCCCTCCGGTGGGTGAGAGGTCCGCCACGTGACCGCGCGGCGGACTCGCGTACTGTGACGAGTCACCCGCGTGGGTTCGCGCGGGCCGGAGACACCGCTCCTCTCCGGCCGTACGACAGGGGGTCCCCGCCCCGTCGGTCCGCCCCGCACGAGGGAGCATCTGGGAGGTACGTACATGTCCGGGACGACCACGGCTGCCGTCCGGCCGCGCCGTCGGGCCCCCGGGGCAGGTGCCAACCGCTGGGTCGTCCTCGTCGTGCTCTGCGTCAGCCTGCTGCTCGTCGCGCTCGACGCGACCGTGCTGCACGTGGCGGTCCCCGCCGTCACCGAGGACCTCAAGCCCGGCGCCATCGAACTGCTCTGGATCGTCGACGTCTACCCGCTGGTCTGCGCCTCGCTGCTGATCCTCTTCGGCACCCTCGGCGACCGGGTCGGCCGCAGACGCGTCCTGCTGCTCGGCTACGCCCTGTTCGGGGTGGCCTCCGCCGTGGCCGCGTTCGCACCGACCGCCGAGACGCTCATCGCCGCCCGCGCGCTGCTCGGTGTCGGCGGCGCCATGATCATGCCGGCCACCCTGTCGATCCTGCGCCAGGTCTTCCCCGACCGGCGCGAGCGCGCCCTCGCCATCGGCGTCTGGAGCGCGGTCGCGGCGGTCGGCGCGGCGATCGGACCGCTGCTCGGCGGCTTCCTGCTGGAGCACTTCTGGTGGGGCGCGGTCTTCCTGGTCAACATCCCGCTGATGCTGGTGAGCCTGCCGGTGGGCCGGATGCTGCTGCCCGAGTCCCGGGGCGACCGCGAGGGCCCCTGGGACGTGACCGGCGCGCTGATGGCGGCGGCCGGGCTGTTCGGCGTGGTCTTCGGCGTGAAGCGGCTCGGCGGCGGGGAGGCGGTCGCGAGCCCCGTCACCGTGCTGCCGCTGCTGACCGGCGCCGCCCTCCTCTTCTTCTTCGTACGGCGCCAGCGGCGGCTCCCGCATCCGCTGGTGGACCTGCGCATGTTCCGCCGGCCCGCGTTCAGCACCTCGGTGGGCTGCATCGTGCTGGCCATGCTCGCGCTGGTCGGCCTGGAGCTGATCGCCGCCCAGTACCTGCAACTGGTGCTCGGCCTGTCACCGTTGCAGACCGGCCTGAGGCTGCTGCCCCTCACCCTCGCCGCGATGGCGGCCGGCCTCGCGGGCGCGCGCATGCTGCGCCGCTTCGGACCGCGCCGCATGGTGTGCTTCGGCTTCTGCCTGACGGCGGCGGCGGTGCTGACGCTGACGGGCATGGGCGGCACCGACGACCCGACGCTGCTGCTGGCCGGCTTCGTGCTGCTGGGCTTCGGCCTGGAGACCACGCTCTTCGGGGCCTATGAGTCGATGCTCAGCGAGGCCCCGGCCGACCAGGCCGGCGGCGCGGCGGCGATCGGCGAGACGGCGTACCAGCTCGGGGCCGGTATCGGCATCGCGCTGCTGGGCAGCGTGATGAACGCGGCCTACGCGCCGGGCCTGCGGTCGGTGCCGGGCGTGCCGCGGCCCGCCTCGGACGCGGCGGGCCACTCGCTCGGCGAGGCCTACGAGGTCGCCGGACGGCTCGGCGGCCCGGCCGGGACCGCGCTGCGCCGTGCCGCGCGGGACTCCTTCGTGCACGGACTGCATGTGACGCTGCTGGCGAGCGCGGCCCTGTTGCTGCTGGGCGCGGTGATGGCACTGCGGCTGCCGTGGCTCATGCAGTGCGGCGAGGAGCCGGCGGGCGGGAAGTCGGCGGGCGGCGAACCGGCGGGCGGCGAGCCCGCGCTGCCGTCGCCGCGCGAGGCGGAGGCGGCGGCCGGGAAGCCGCGGGTCACCGCCTGACCTCCTCTGGACGTGCGGGACACTGCACCGTAACGTCGGCCGGAGAGCCGTAACTAGCGTTGCTAGTTTTGCCGACGTCCCGTGTGACGTCCCGTGTTCCGGAGGGTGTTCCATGTCCGCGTCCGCGAAGCTGCCCCCGTTCGATGCCGCCGACCCGCTCGGGATCGACGACCTGCTGGAGCCGGAGGACCTGGCCGTCCGGGACACCGTCCGCGCGTGGGCGGCCGACCGTGTGCTGCCGTACGTCGCCGACTGGTACGAGAAGGGCGAACTGCCCGGCATCCGGGACCTCGCGCGCGAACTCGGTTCGATCGGCGCCCTCGGCATGTCCCTCACCGGCTACGGCTGCGCGGGCGCGAGCGCCGTCCAGTACGGCCTGGCCTGCCTGGAACTGGAGGCGGCCGACTCGGGCATCCGGTCGCTGGTCTCCGTGCAGGGCTCCCTCGCGATGTACGCCATCCACCGGTTCGGCAGCGAGGAGCAGAAGCTCCAGTGGCTGCCGCGCATGGCGGCCGGCGAGGTGATCGGCTGCTTCGGGCTGACCGAGCCCGACCACGGCTCCGACCCCGCCTCCATGCGCACCCACGCGAAGCGGGACGGCGACGACTGGGTGCTGGGCGGCCGCAAGATGTGGATCACCAACGGCTCCGTCGCCGGGGTGGCCGTCGTCTGGGCGCAGACCGAGGAGGGCATCCGCGGCTTCGTCGTCCCCACCGACAGCCCCGGCTTCTCGGCACCGGAGATCAAGCACAAGTGGTCCCTGCGCGCCTCCGTCACCAGCGAACTCGTCCTGGACGACGTACGGCTGCCCGCCACGGCCGTGCTGCCGGAGGTCACCGGGCTGCGCGGACCGCTCAGCTGTCTGTCGCACGCCCGCTACGGCATCGTCTGGGGCGCGATGGGCGCCGCGCGCAGCAGCTTCGAGGCGGCCCTCGACTACGCCAGGTCACGGGAGCAGTTCGGGCGGCCCATCGGCGGCTTCCAGCTCACCCAGGCCAAGCTCGCCGACATGGCGGTGGAACTGCACAAGGGGATCCTGCTCGCCCACCATCTGGGGCGGCGGATGGACGCCGGCCGCCTGCGTCCCGAGCAGGTCAGCTTCGGCAAGCTCAACAACGTCCGCGAGGCCATCGAGATCTGTCGTACGGCGCGGACGATCCTCGGTGCCAACGGGATCTCCCTGGAGTACCCGGTGATGCGGCACGCGACCAACCTGGAGTCGGTGCTCACCTACGAGGGCACCGTCGAGATGCACCAGCTCGTGCTGGGCAAGGCGCTCACCGGGCTCGACGCCTTCCGGTGAGCCCCGGTGCGCAGGGCGGGGCCGGTGCGGCGGCCCCGCCTCAGCTCTGGTTGAAGAAGCCGTCCGAGCGGTGGGCGGACGCCTCGCCGCTGATGATCTCGGTGTCGGCCGGGGTGAGCAGGAACACCCGGTTCGAGACGCGGTCGATCGAGCCGCGCAGACCGAAGATGAGCCCCGCCGCGAAGTCCACGACCCGCTTGGCGTCGCCGGGCTCCATGTTGGTGAGGTTCATGATGACCGGGACGCCGTCCCGGAACAGCTCGCCGATGGCGCGGGCGTCCCGGAAGCTGTCCGGGGTCACCGTGCCGATCCGCCGGCCCTTGTCCTCGGCCGTGTCCGTGGCCACCTTCACCCGGGGGTCGGTGACCCAGGCGTCCCCGGACTCGGTGCCCTCGGAGTAGTCGTCGTCGTAGTAGCGCTCGTCATCGTTGTCGTCGACGAGGCCGAGCCACGCACTCGCCTTGCGTACCGATCCCATGGACGCCTCCTCTCACAGCGGTCCTTCTTGCTTTCCGCATCCCTATGGTCATCCATGATGCGGACGGCGCGCCAAGTGGATAGACGCCGCGCGGGGGGTTTGTGACGGTACTGGTGCACAGCGGATCCGTCGAGAGTCCTTGTGCCCCAAGGGGCGAGACTCATACGGCTGCTGACTGAGAGTGAAATATGATTGTCTGCGGCGGACGGGTGATGCACGGTGCGTACGGGTGAACGCCAACGTCGTATCACAGTACGGGGGATGTTGTGTTCGGAATCGTCAGGCCCTGCGCCCACCGGCTCGGTGAGCGGTTCAGGGCCGACTGGATGGCGCACTTGTGCGGGCTGTGCCTCGCCCTGCGCCGCGACCACGGTCAGTTCGCACGGATCGTGACAAACTATGACGGGCTTCTCCTCTCGGTCCTGACCGAGGCTCAGACCGGCCCGCTGAGCGGCACTCGCCGTACGGCCGGGCCGTGCGCGCTGCGGGGCATGCGGACCGCGTCCGTCGCACAGGGTGAGGGCGCGCGGCTCGCCGCCGCCGTCTCCCTCGTGCTCGCCTCCGCGAAGATGCGCGACCACGTCGCCGACCGGGACGGACTGCTGGCGCGCGCGCCGGTCGCCGCCGCCGCGCGCCGGATCGCCGCGAACTGGGGCCGGGCCGGGGAGCGCGGCGGGGCGGCGGTCGGCTTCGACACCGGCGTCCTCGTCGACGCCGTCGACCGGCAGCCCGGCGTCGAGGCCCTGGCCGGGCCCGGCACCCCGCTGCTGACGGTCACCGAGCCGACCGAGAGCGCGACCGCCGCGGCCTTCGCGCACACCGCGGTGCTGGCCGGGCGGCCGGACAACGCCGGACCGCTGGCCGAGGCCGGGCGGCTCTTCGGCCGGCTCGCCCACCTGCTGGACGCCGTGGAGGACCGGGGGGCCGACGCCGAGTCGGGCGCCTGGAACCCGCTCACCGCCACCGGCACGCCCCTCACCGAGGCGCGCCGGCTCGCCGAGGACGCCCTGCACGGCATCCGGCTCGCCCTCCGGGAGGCCGAGTTCCGCGACGGCCGGCTCGTCCACCTCCTCCTCGTCCACGAACTGCGCCGCTCGGCGGACCGCGCCTTCGGGGCGGCACCGGGGTGCGCGGCCGATCGGCACGGGGGGCCGCGGGGGTCCTACGACGCGGGGACGCAGCCGGGGCCGTACGGTCCCGGAGCGCCGCAACAG
The DNA here is from genome assembly GCF_014650115.1 of Streptomyces olivaceoviridis. Taxonomy (GTDB): domain Bacteria; phylum Actinomycetota; class Actinomycetes; order Streptomycetales; family Streptomycetaceae; genus Streptomyces; species Streptomyces olivaceoviridis. The sequence goes on from NZ_BMUI01000004.1 coordinate 48,660, forward strand.
CCGTACGGCGGCGGCAACCCGTACGGCGCCGGCGCCCCCCTCCCGGGCAATCCGTACGCCGGCGGCGGTGCTCCCGGCGGGGGCGGCGGCTTCGGCGGAGGTGGCGGCTTCGGGGGCGGTTTCGGACCGCCGCCCGAGCCGGTCAAGGGCCGGCGCGGTTTCTGGGCGGGCTGCGGGATGTTCTTCGCGCTGTGCTGCACCTGCAAGATGTGCTGCGCCGAGGAGTACGAGGGGCCGTGGTCCCGGAAGAAGCGCAACGGCTGCTGCCAGTGGTGCGACTGCTGCTCCTGCCCCGGCGGCTGCGACGGCTGTGACTGCTGCTGCCCGTGCGACGGCTGCTGAGCAGCGTCAGCCCTTCAGCTCCGGCGGGTTGACACGGGACTCCTCGATCGCGGAACCCGTCGTGCCCCACTTCCTGAGGATCCTGTCGTAGGTGCCGTCGGACAGCAGTCTGTTCACCGCCGCCTGGAACGCCGGCGCCAGTTCCGTGCCCTTCTTGAAGGCGAAACCGACGTCCAGGCGGTGGTACTCGTTGAGGAACTTCAGGCCCTGCTGGTGCGCCACGGCGTACCGCAGACCGTTGATCGTGGACATCACGACGTCGCTGCGACCCTGCTGGAGCGAGGACCAGATCGCGCTCGACTCGGCGTACGTCTGCACCCGGTACGCCTTCTTGCCCGCGTCGGAGCACACGTGCTTGCCGGCCTCCAGCGTGGCCTCGAACGTCGTGCCGGCGCCGGTCGCGACGTTCAGACCGCACAGCTGTTTCAGGTCGGTGATCTTCGGGAGCTTGCTGTCCTTTCGGGTGGCGAAGCCCTGGCCGTCGTTGACGTAGGTGACGAAGTCGATGGTCTTGCGGCGCTCGTCCGTGACGCCGAAGTTGCTCGCGCCGAAGTCGTACTTGCCGCTGTCCAGGGCGGGCAGGATCGCCTCGAAGCTCGCCTGCTCGATCCTCAGCTTGATGCCGAGCACCCGGGCGACCGCCTGGGTGAAGTCGACGTCCTGACCGGTCAGGGTCGTGCCGTCGGCGAGGTACGTGGTGCCGGGCGGGGTGCCGCCGACGCTGACCGCGACGGTGAGGCCCGTGGTGCCGGTGGGCAGCAGCTTCGCCGCGGCGTCGTTCTTCCGCACGGCGGAGACGACGTCCGTGGTGGGCACCTCGTCGGACTTGGCCGCCACACCGGAGGCGTCCGTGCCGCCCGGGCCACCGGAGCCGGAGCCGCAGGCGGTGAGGAGCAGCGCGGCCGAGGTGATGGCGACAAAGGGCATGAAATGGCGATAAGCGGGCGTGCGCATCGGGTAGCGGTCTCCTGAGGCGGGAGGGTGTGCGGAAACGCGAGGGGGAGGGGTGCGCGTGTGAAGGCGGAGAACAGGCCGGGAACCGGCGGGAGAACGCGAGCAGGCCCGCCCGGAGGGCAGGCGGGAGCAGGGGGTCAGCTCAACAGGACGAGGACCACACGCGACCGAAGTCGATGTGGGAGCGGGTGACCAGCCACTGCTGTGGATGCATGGGCCAAGTGGAACAGGCATCCGGTTCCGCGTCAACCGACTTGAGATGTACTGCTCACAGTCTGGACAACCTTGACAGCGGACGGAAACGGCACCGTACTCTCGATGCACGGCCCTGCTGAGGGGCTCGGCCGTATCCGCGCCGCGCGGCGCGCTCCCGTGTGAAGGCACCACCCGTTCTGACGACTCGGCGCGTCCTCGACGACGCGCGTCACGGAGCCTTCATGTCATCGGACACCCTCGCCGACATCCCCACCGTCCCGGACACACCCGGGCCCGCGGACGCCCCGCGGATCGTCCCGCGGCGCCGCTACGGCCAGTGGGCGGCGGCCGTCGTCGTCCTCGCGCTGCTCGGGCTCGTCGTCGACTCCGTCGTGCGCAACAAGGCGTTCCAATGGGACGTGGTCGGCGACTACTTCACCTCGGACTCCGTCCTGCGCGGGCTGTGGCTCACGCTGTGGCTGACCGCGGTCGTGATGGTCCTCGGCTTCGCCCTCGGCACCCTGCTCGCCGCGTTCCGGCTCTCCGCCAACCCCGTGCTGCGGGCGGTCAGCTGGGGATACGTGTGGCTGTTCCGGTCCATCCCGATCCTGGTGCAGCTGCTGTTGTGGTTCAACATCGGGGCGCTGTACCCGCGGGCCTTCGGTGTGAGGACCGTCGACCTGCTCACCCCGGTCGCCGTCGCGATCATCGGCCTCACCCTGCACGAGGCCGCCTACGCCGCCGAGGTCGTGCGCGGCGGCATCCTCTCCGTCGACCGCGGGCAGATCGAGGCCGCCCAGGCGCTCGGTCTGAGCCGGTGGCGGCGCTGGTGGCGGATCGTGCTGCCGCAGGCGATGCGCGCCATCGTGCCGCCCGCCGGCAACATGCTGATCGGCACCCTCAAGGGCACCTCGATCGTCAGCGTCATCGCCGTCAACGACCTGCTGTTCTCCGCCCAGTTGATCTACCACCGCACCTATCAGGTGATCCCGCTGCTGATGGTCGCCACCCTCTGGTACGCCATCGTCACCACCCTGCTCGGCATCGCCCAGACGTTCGTCGAGAAGTACTACGCGCGCGGCACGGAGACGGCCCGATGAGGCGGCAACTGGTCATCGTCGGAGCCGGGCCGCGGGGGACCGGCCTCCTCGAACGCCTCGCCGCCAACGCGCCCGAGCTGTACGCCGGTCCGGGCCTCGACATCCACCTGGTCGACCCCCACCCGCCCGGCGGCGGGCGCATATGGCGGCAGGCGCAGTCACCGCTGCTGTGGATGAACTCGCAGGCCGAGGACGTCACCATGTTCACCGACGACACGGTGGCCATGGCCGGCCCGGTGCGCGAGGGCCCCACGCTGCACGAGTGGGCCCGGCTGGACGGCCGTACCTTCCCCGACCGGCAGCTCCAGGGCCGCTATCTGCGCTGGGTGTACGAACGGGCCGTCGCCGACCTGCCCCCGAACGTCACCGTCCACCACCACCCCCACCGCGCCCTGCGGGTCGACGGCCCCCGCGAGGGCCGCCAGCGGGTGTGGCTGGAGGGCCGTCCGCACCCGCTCCCGGCCGACCTGGTGATCCTCACCCTGGGCCACCTGGACAGCGAACTCGACGCCGAGCAGAACGAACTGGCCGCCTACGCCCGCGAGCACGGCCTGGTGCACCTGCCGCCCGACTTCACCGCCGACAGCGACCTGACCGCCCTGGCGCCCGGCGAGCCCGTCCTCGTCCGCGGCTTCGGGCTGGCCTTCGTCGACCTGATGGTGCTGCTCACCGAGGGGCGCGGCGGGCGGTACGAGGGGGAGACGTACCGTCCCTCGGGGCGGGAGCCGGTGCTGTACGTCGGCTCGCGGCGCGGAGTGCCGTACCACTCGAAGATCGGCTACGACTGGACCGGCGACCGGCCCCCGCTGCCCCGTTTCCTCGGCCCCGCCGAGGTGGCGGAGCTGCTGGCCCGGCCCGCGGGCTTCGACTTCCGGCGCGATGTGTGGCCCCTGGTCGAGAAGGAGCTGGGCTTCGCCCACTACCACCGGCTGTTCACCGCCCACCCCGGGCGTACGGCGATGGCCTGGGCCGACTTCGAGGAGAAGTACGCGGCGGCCGGTGGCCCCGACGAGACCCGGGCGCTCGTCGCCGCCGCCGTACCGGACCCGGCCGACCGGCTCGACCTCACCGCGCTCGACCACCCCCTGGACGGCGTGCGGTACGCCTCGCACGACGACTTCCAGGAAGGGCTCAGGGACTACATCGAGGACGACCTGCGCCGCCGCCACGATCCCGCCCACAGCCCGGACCTCGGGGTGTTCCTCGGGCTGCTCTCCGTCTACGGGCAGCTGGTGCGGCTCGGGGACATCGGGTCCTGGTGGCACGGGTTCTTCAGCTACCTGGCGTCCGGGCCGCCCGGACCCCGGCTGCGGCAGATGCTCGCGCTGTCCCGGGCCGGACTGCTCCGGTTCGTCGGGGCCGGCATGGCCGTCACCGCCGAGGACGGGGTGTTCCGGGCCGCCAGCCCCACCGTGCCGGGCTTCTCCGTGGAGGCCCGGGCGCTGGTGGAGGCCCGGCTGCCCGCGCCCACCGTCCGGCGCGCCCGCGACAGCCTGCTGCGCGAACTGCACGCCGACGGCGCGGCCGAGACCCCCGACGGGCTGCTCCGGGTCGACCCCGGTGACGGCCGCGTCCTCGACCGCGCCGGACGCCCGCACCCCCGGCGCTTCGCGCTCGGCCCGTACACCGACACCCGCGCCCCCGGCGCCTTCACCCGCCCCCGCACCGGCGGGCCCGCGTTCCGGCAGAACGACGCGACCGCCCGGGCGGTGCTGGCCTTCCTCAGCGGCTCACTCGTAAAGGAACTCGCGCGATGAGCGTCATGGTCGACACCAGGTCGGTGCACAAGAGCGTCGGTTCGCGCGCCGGTGAGGTCACCGGCGTGCTCGGCCCCTCCGGCTCCGGCACGTCCACGCCGCTGCGGACCGTCAACCACCCGGAGAAGGCGGACCGGGGCGAGATCAGCGTGGACGGCGCGCTGCTGGGGTACCGGCGGGCCGGGGACAGGCTGTACGAGCTGCCCGGGCGCGAGGTGCTCCGCCAGAGAACCCGGATCGGGTTCGTCTTCCGGAACTTCGGCCTCTTCCCGCACCTCACCGTCCTGGACAACGTCGTCGAGGCCCCCGGTGTCCGCGCTGAAGCGGCCCCGGAAGGCGGCGGTGGAGAGCGCGCACCGGCTGCTGGAACGGTTCGGGCTCGGGGACGGGGCCGACGCCTGTCCGCGGCAGTTGTCCGGCGGGCAGCAGCCGGGGGTGCCCCCGGGCCGTTCAGGCACCGGGGGAGGGTGGCCCTCGCGCGGCCGCTCGCGCCGGAGCCGAAGCCGCTGCTGTTCGACGAGCCGACGTCGGCGCTCGATCCCGAGTTGGTGGGGGAGGTGCTGGACGTCACCCGGGACCTGGCGGCGCGGGGGACGACGATGATCGTCGTCACGCACGAGATCGCGTCCGCCCGGGAGGCAACCGACACGGTGGTGTCCATGGCCGACGGGCGGATAGTGGAGCGGGGGGCGCCGGACGAGGTGCTGGGCGCTCCGCGGGAGGAGCGGACCCGGGCGTTCCTGGCGAAGGCGCTGTGAGGGTGGGGGCCGTGGTCGTGGGGTGCGGTGGGTCCGGCACCGCCGGTCCGCGCCGTCGTGGTGACTCGCCGGTGCGGCGGGGACGAGGAGTGCGGAGGGGGTCGGCGTGAGCGGTCTGCCGCACCTTGCCGCCGCCGTCGACCTGCCCGGGATCCCCGACGCCGGGGCCTACGTCGAGCTGGCCCGGCTCGCCGAGCGCGGGGGGCTGGACTTCGTGACGCTGGACGACTCCTTCGCGCGGCCGGGGCCCGACGCGCTCGGTGTCCTGTGCCGGGTGGCGCCCGCGACCCGGCGGATCGGGCTCGTGCCGACGGTCACCACCACGCACACCGAGCCCTTCCAGGTACAGGCCGCCGTGGCCACCCTGGACTGGGTCGGCCGGGGACGGGCCGGCTGGCGGATCGACGTGTCCACCACCGAGGGCGAGGCCCGGCTGTTCGGCCGCCGGCACGCCGCACCGGCCGAGGCGCTCTGGCAGGAGGCCGGTGACGTCGCCGACGTGGCGGCCAGGCTGTGGGACAGCTGGGAGGACGGCGCCGAGATCCGGGACGTGGCCACCGGCCGCTTCCTCGACCGGGACCGGCTGCACCGCGTCGACTTCACCGGCACCGCCTTCTCGGTCCGGGGCCCGTCGACCGTGCCCCGGCCGCCGCAGGGCCACCCCGTCCGCGTGGTCGACGCCACCGACGGCCCCGCCCGCGCGGTCGCCGCCCGGTACGCGGACGTGGCCCTGGTGCGCGTCACCGCCCCCGCACAGGCCGCCGGTGTCCGGGACGAACTGCGGGAGCGGGCACGGACGTCGGGGCGGAACCCGGACGCGCTGCGGGTCCTGGTGAGCCTGCTGGTGGATCTCGGCGACGGCGAGCACGCGGCCGAGCCGGGACACGGGGGCGGCGGCCCGCGGCCCACCGGGCGGGGTCCGCTGTACCGGGGCGGCCCGGTCGACCTCGCGGAGCTGGTGGTCCGCTGGCACGCCGACGGGGTCACCGACGGCTTCCACTTCGTCCCCGTCGAACCGCGCCGCGATCTGGAGCGGCTGGTCAACGGCACGGTGGCGCTGCTCCAGCACCGCGGTCTGTTCCGCACCTTCTACCCGGGCAGCACCCTGCGCGAGCACCTGGGCCTGGCCCGGCCCGCCAACCGGTACGCGGTGCCCGGGGCGACGGCCGTGCCCGGGGGAGCGTCATGACCGTACGGCGGCGGCTGCATCTGGCGGTCGCGCATCCGGGGGCCGTGCACGCGGGGGCCGTTCCTGCGGAGGCCGTGGATACGGAGGTCCTGCATCCGGAGGCCGACGACGCCGACGGGACCGGTACTGCCGTAGGACCCGGTACGGAAGTATGGGCCGGTGCGCCCGTCGGCTCGCGGCTCGCCTTCGCCTCCTTCGAGCGGCTCGCCCGCGCCGCCGAGCGCGGCCTGTTCGACTTCCTCCTGCTCGACGAGGAGCCGCCGCTGCCCGAGCACCGGGGACGGCTGCACGAACTTGACGCGGTGGGCGGCCCGGAGCCGGTCGCCGTGCTGAACGCGCTCGCCGGGGTCACCGCGCGGCTCGGGCTCGCCGCCACCGTGAACGCCGTCTTCGGCGAGCCGTACGACCTCGCCCGCAGACTGGCCACCCTGGACCACCTCAGCGCCGGCCGGGCGGGCTGGCGGGTGGCGGTCTCGGCGGACCCCCGCGCGGCAGCGGACGTACGCTCCGGCGGCGCACCCGACCCGTACGGCAGGGCCGCCGAACTCCTCAGCGTGGCACGGTGGTTGTGGGACTCCTGGAGTCCCGAGGGGGTGCCCCGGCCGTTCGCGTACCGCGGCCGGCACTTCGACATCGCCGGCGAGTGCGGGCTGCCCCGCTCGCCCCAGGGACGGCCGGTGGTGATCCAGGCGGGGGACTCCGGGCGGGCCCGGGAGCTGGCCGCTGCCTCGGCCGACGTACTGCTCGTCCGGCACGGCCCGCTGGAAGCGGCCCGCTCCCGATACGCCGACGTCAAGGGACGCCTCGCGGCACACGGCCGTGCCCCGGGGGACCTGAAGGTCATGTGCGGGATCACCGTCGTCCTCGGGGATACCGCGGCGGAGGCGCAGGAACGCGCCGCCGGCATCCGACGGCAGCAAGTCACCCCGCGGTACGCGCTGTACGCGCTGGAGCGGGTCTGGGGAACGGACCTCTCCGGGTACGACCCCGACGGACCGCTCCCCGAGACCGCCCCCCGCACCCGGGACGGCCGCACGCGCGCGCTCGCCGAGAAGTGGCGGGCGCTGGCCGGGGAGAAGGGGCTGTCCCTGCGGGAGACGGTGATCGAGGCGAGCGGCCGGCAGTCCTTCGTCGGCACGCCCCACGCGGTCGCCGACGACCTGTACCGGTACGTCCGCCAGGGGGCCGCCGACGGGTTCGTCCTGGTCCCGCGGCTCCCGGCCGGCGGACTGGAGGAGTTCGTGGACCGGGTGGTGCCGCTGCTCCAGGAGCGCGGCGCGTTCCGCACGGAATACCGGGGCGGCACACTCCGCTCCCATCTCGGGCTGTCCTCACCGGTACCTCCGGCAGGGGAACGCTGATCATCGACGAAAGGAACCGACGGCATGACGACGGACGCGTCCGACGCCTGGAAGCAGTGGCACGAGCAGCGCGTGGAGCGGGTCTCGGCGCCCTACGGGCCGCTCGCGCTGACCGCGACGCACTGGATCGAGGACTATCCGGATGGTCGAATTCCGGACATTCCCGGGAACTGGGTGGCGGACGAGGGCGGGGTGCTGCTCACCGCCGCCGGGACCGACGGCCTGACCGTGGACGGCCGGCCCTTCGCGGGTGAGGTCAGGCTGGCCGCCGACCGCGGTCCGGAGGCGCGGGCGCGGGTCGCGCTCGGCGGGAAGCGGCTGGTCGTGCTGGTGCGCGAGGGCGTCTGGGGGGTGCGGGTGTACGACCCCGGCTCCGCCGCCCGGCAGGCCTTCCGGGGCATCGAGGCCGGGCCCCACGACCCCCGCTGGTCGGTGCCGGGCCGGTTCACGCCGTACGAGGGCACACGGACCGTCCGGCTCGGCAACGCGGACGGCCGCGAGCGCGGCTTCGGCCTCGCCGGGGAGCTCACCTTCACCCTGGCCGGACAGGAACGGACGCTGAAGGTCGCGCGGCAGGGGGACGGGCTGCTGTGGGCGGTGTTCGCCGACGCCACCAGCGGCGACACGAGCTTCCGGTTCCGCTTCCTCTTCGCGCCGGCCCCGGACGCCGAAGGACGCACGACCGTCGACTTCAACCGGGCCCAACTCCCGCCGTGCGCCTTCGCCGACCACTTCATCTGCCCCTTCCCGCCCCCCGGCAACACGCTGGACGTGGCGATCGAGGCGGGGGAGCGTCACCTGAGCCGCTCGCGGTCGGCGTAGCCGGCCTCAGCCGGGCGTGTGGGGGAGGGCCGACGGCCGAAAGGCACCCTTGTGCCGACCGGCCGTTCGGCCGAATACTCCCCCTCAGCGCTTGTCAGGGGCATGCATATTCGCATCCGGTCGAGCCCCTGGCTGCGCCTCACGGGCCCCGACCCCACGCGGGCCCCCGAATTCCCTTGGAGGGAACGACAAGTGAGGATCAAGCGCACCACTCCCCGTGGCGGAACGGCGAGACGGGTCCGGCTGACCGCCGTGGCCACCGGCTTCCTGGCCGCGGCCGCGTTCGCCGCCCCCACCGCGAACGCCAGCGACGTCCACACGTTCAGCGCCACCCAGCTCACCAAGGCGAGCGACTCCGTCCGCCAGGCCGACGTCCCCGGCACCGCCTGGGCGGTGGACGGCAAGACCGGCCGCGTCGTCGTCACCGCCGACAGCACGGTGTCCCAGGCCGAGATCGCCAAGATCAAGAAGCAGGCCGGCGCCAACGCCGACGCCCTGGTCGTCAAGCACACGCCGGGCAAGTTCAACAAGCTGATCTCCGGCGGCGACGCCATCTACGCGAGCAGCTGGCGCTGCTCGCTGGGCTTCAACGTCCAGGACTCCAGCGGCAACTACTACTTCCTGACCGCCGGGCACTGCACCGACGGCGCGGGCACCTGGTGGTCGAACTCCGCCCACAGCACCACGCTCGGCACCACGGCCGGCTCCAGCTTCCCCGGCAACGACTACGGCATCGTGCGGTACACCAACAGCTCGGTGACCAAGTCCGGTGCCGTGGGCAGCCAGGACATCACCAGCGCCGCCACGCCCTCCGTGGGCACGACCGTCTACCGCCGCGGGTCCACGACCGGTACGCACAGCGGCCGCGTCACCGCGCTCAACGCCACGGTCAACTACGGCGGCGGCGACATCGTCTCCGGCCTGATCCAGACCACCGTCTGCGCCGAGCCCGGCGACTCCGGCGGCCCGCTGTACGGCGGCACCACGGCCTACGGCCTGACCTCGGGCGGCAGCGGTGACTGCACCTCCGGCGGCACGACGTTCTTCCAGCCGGTCACCGAGGCGCTGAGCGCCTACGGGGTGCACGTCTACTGACGGTCCGGCTCCGCTGACGGACGACACCGGGAAGCCCCCGCGCGCGCACGGCGTGCGGGGGCTTCCTGATGCGTTTGCGCAGGTGAGGGGTGCTCGAACGGGAGTCGTACACATGTTCGGGAATGGGGGTATGGTGGGGGTGGGGAAACTGGGAACTGATGTTCGAGAGCCGTTCGGGGCTCACGAGTGCGGGAGGTGTGCGTGCCGGGCTTCGCGCATCTGCGCACCGTCTCCGGGTTCTCCCTGCGGTACGGGGCGTCCCACCCGGAGCGGCTGGCCGAGCGTGCCTCCGAGCGGGGGATGGACGCCCTCGCCCTGACCGATCGCGACACCCTCGCCGGGGCGGTGCGCTTCGCCAAGGCCTGCGCCGGCGCGGGTGTCCGTCCGCTGTTCGGAGTGGATCTGGCGGTGGCGACGGCGGAGCCCGTACACCGTGACCGACGGCGGACACCGGTGCGCGGAGGCGCCTTCGTGGACGAGTCGGCCCCCCGCGTGACCTTCCTCGCCCGGGACGGCGCCCGTGGGTGGGCCGGTCTGTGCCGGCTCGTCACGGCGGCGCACGCGGGCGGGGGCGCTCCGCTGCTGCCCTGGGCCGGCCAGCACGGCGACGGCCTGGTGGTGCTGCTCGGGCCGGGGTCGGACGTGGGGCGCGCGCTCGCCGCCGGGCGGCCCGACCGGGCGGCCGAACTGCTCGTGCCGTGGCGCGAGATCCACGGCGACGCGCTGCGGCTGGAGGCCGTCTGGCACGGCCGTACCGGTACGGGGCCCGGTTCCCTGCGGCTGGCGGCCCGCACCGTCGGGTTCGCCGCCGAGCAGGGGGTGCGGCCGGTGCTCAGCAACGCCGTCCGCTACGCCGATCCGGGGGCGGGGCCGGTCGCCGATGTGCTGGACGCCGCGCGGCGGCTGGTGCCGATCGACCCCCGGGGGGAGCTGGACTCCGGCGAGGCGTGGCTGAAGGACGCGCCGACCATGCTGGGCGTCGCCGAGCGGGTCGTGGAGGCCGCCGGGTTCCGGCGGGACACCGCCCACCGGCTGCTGGAGCAGACCCTGGCCACGGCCGCCGAGTGCCGCGTCGACCCCGAGGGCGACCTCGGCATCGGCACCGTCCACTTCCCCGAGGCGCACCTCGTCGGTGCCGGCCGGCGTACCGCGCAGCGGGCGCTCGCCTCACGGGCGGCGGAGGGGATGCTGCGGCTCGGGTACGGCGGGCGGCGCGCGTACTGGGAGCGGATGCACCAGGAGCTGGACATCATCGCCCACCACGGCTTCGCCTCCTACTTCCTGACGGTGGCCCAAGTGGTCGACGACGTCCGGGAGATGGGGATCCGGGTGGCCGCTCGCGGTTCCGGGGCCGGGTCGCTCGTCAACCACCTGCTCGGCATCGCGCACGCCGACCCGGTCGAGCACGGGCTGCTGATGGAACGCTTCCTGTCCAAGGAGCGGGTGGTGCTGCCGGACATCGACATCGACGTGGAGTCCGCGCGCCGGCTGGAGGTCTACCGGGCGATCATCGGCCGGTTCGGCACCGAGCGGGTCGCCACCGTCTCCATGCCGGAGACCTACCGGGTCCGGCACGCGATCCGGGACGTGGGCGCCGCGCTGTCCATGGACCCGGCCGAGATCGACCGGATCGCCAAGTCCTTCCCGCACATCCGGGCGCGCGACGCCCGCGCGGCGCTGGAGGAACTGCCCGAGCTGAAGCGGCTGGCGGGGGAGGTCCGGCGGGAAGGGGAGCGGTTCGGCAGGCTGTGGGAGCTGGTCGAGGCACTCGACGCGCTGCCGCGCGGGATCGCCATGCACCCGTGCGGGGTGCTGCTGTCGGACGCCTCCCTGCTCGCCCGGACGCCCGTGGTGCCGACCAGCGGTGAGGGCCTGCCCATGTCGCAGTTCGACAAGGAGGACGTGGAGGACCTCGGGCTGCTCAAGCTGGACGTGCTGGGCGTGCGGATGCAGTCGGCGATGGCGCACGCGGTCGCCGAGGTGGAGCGGGTGAGCGGGGAGCGGATCGACCTGGACGCGGTGGAGCCGGGGGACCCGGAGACGTACCGGCTGATCCGGTCCGCCGAGACCCTGGGGTGCTTCCAGATCGAGTCGCCGGGGCAGCGGGACCTGGTGGGGCGGCTCCAGCCCGCCGGCTTCCACGACCTGGTCGTCGACATCTCGCTGTTCCGGCCCGGCCCGGTCGCCGCCGACATGGTGCGGCCGTTCATCGAGGCGCGGCACGGGCGGGCGCCGGTGCGCTACCCGCACCCGGACCTGGAGGAGCCGCTGAAGGGGACGTACGGGGTCGTCGTCTTCCACGAGCAGATCATCGACATCGTCTCCGTCATGACCGGCTGCGGGCGCGGCGAGGCCGACCGGGTGCGGCGCGGGCTGTCCGACGCGGAGTCGCAGGGGCGGATCAGGGTGTGGTTCGCCCAGCGGGCGGCGGCCAAGGGGTACGACGCGGAGACGATCCGGCGGACCTGGGAGATCGTGGAGGCCTTCGGGTCCTACGGCTTCTGCAAGGCGCACGCCGTCGCCTTCGCCGTACCCACCTACCAGTCGGCGTGGCTGAAGGCCCATCACCCCGCCGCCTTCTACGCCGGGCTGCTCACGCACGACCCCGGGATGTACCCCAAGCGGCTGCTGCTGGCCGACGCGCGGCGGCGCGGGGTGCCGATCCTGCCGCTGGACGTGAATGTCTCCGGGGTCGCACACAGGGTCGAACTGGTGTCTGAATCACCGGTGGTGTGGGGGCTGCGGCTCGCGCTCCGCGACGTCCACGGCATCAGCGAGGCCGAGGCGCGGCGGATCGCGGACGGGCAGCCGTACTCCTCGCTGGTGGACTTCTGGGAGCGGGCCCGGCCCAGCCGGCCGCTCGCCGGGCGGCTCGCGCAGGTGGGCGCGCTGGACGCCTTCGGCGCCAACCGGCGCGATCTGCAACTGCACCTGACCGAACTGCACCGCGGCGCCCGGGGCGGTGGCGGTGACCAGCTCCCTCTGGCCGGCGGACGGAAGACCGCGCCGGCCGGGCTGCCGGACCTGACCTCGGCGGAGAGGCTCAGCGCCGAGCTGGGCGTGCTGTCCATGGACGCCTCGCGCAATCTGATGGACGACCACCGGGAGTTCCTGAAGGAGCTGGGCGTGGTCTCGGCGCGCCGGCTGCGCGAGGCCCGGCACGGCGAAACCGTGCTGGTCGCGGGCGCCAAGGCGGCCACCCAGACCCCGCCGATCCGCTCCGGCAAGCGGGTCATCTTCTCCACCCTGGACGACGGGACGGGACTGGTGGACCTGGCCTTCTTCGACGACTCGCACGACGCCTGCGCCCACACGGTCTTCCACTCCTGGCTGCTGCTGGTGCGCGGAGTGGTGCAGCGGCGCGGTCCGCGCAGCCTGAGCGTGGTGGGCTCCGCCGCCTGGAACCTCGCCGAACTGGTGGAGGTGCGGCACACGGAGGGACTCGACGGGGTCGCGGCCCGGCTGGCCGGACCGTCCGGCGCGGACGGCTCCCCGGCCGGGGGCGACGGCGGTCCGCTGCGGGCCCGGCTCGCCGGTTCCGAGGGGCTGCCCGCGCCGGCCGGCTCGGCGGCCCCTGACCCGATGGCGGACCGGACGATCCGCCTGTCCACGGGGTACGAGATGCACCCCTGGGCCGACCTGCGGCCCGCCGGCCAGGACGCCGCACAAGGGCCGGCGTCGCTACGGAAGTTGTGGCACCAGAGTCCGGGGAGTGCGGGATGACGATTCTCTGCGTACGTTTCCAGCTGCCGCCGATGTACGAGGCGGCCCTGCCGGAACTGCTCGGGCTGCTGGAGGAGTTCACCCCGGTCGTGGAGGCGCTGCCGCCGGACGGGGCGCTGGCCGATCTGCGCGGCGCCGAGCGGTACTTCGGGCGCGGCGCGGTGGAGCTGGCCTCGGTGATCCGGGTGCGGGCCCTCGCGCGGTACGGCGTCGACTGCGCGATCGGCGCCGGGCCGGGCCCGATGCTGGCCCGCGTGGCGCTGCGACACGCCCGGCCGGGTGTGACCTGCGCGGTGCCCGAGGACGCGGTCGCCGGGTTCCTCGCCGACAAGCCCGTCGCCGCGGTGCCCGGCGTCGGCGCGGCGACCGCCCGCACCCTCGACGACTACGGCCTGGACACCCTGGGCCGGGTCGCCGCCGCGCCGCTGTCCACGCTCCAGCGGCTGATCGGCGCCAAGGCGGGCCGCGAGCTGCGGGAGAAGGCGAGCGGCATCGACCGCGGCCGGGTCGTCCCGAACGCCGTCTCGCGGTCGCTGGTGACCGAACGGGCCTTCGGCATCGACGAGTTGGACCCCGGCCGGCACCGCCGGGCGCTGCTGTCGGCCGCCGAGGAGATCGGCTCCCGGCTGCGTGCGGTGGAGAAGGTCTGCCGCACCCTGACCCTCACCGTGCGCTACGCCGGCCTCCCCCACTCTCGGCCTCGCTCCAGTGGGGGGACCCCCACCTCGACCACCCGCAGCCGCACCCTGCGGGAGCCGACCGCGCACTCCGCGGACCTGACCAGGGCGGCCTACGGCATGTACGAGGCGCTCGGCCTGCAACGCGCCCGGGTCCGCGCGCTCGCCCTGCGCGCCGAGGGCCTGACCCCCGCCGACCATGCCTCCCACCAGCTCACCTTCGATCCCGTGGACGAGAAGGTCCGCCGTGTCGAGGAGGTCGCGGACCGCGCGCGGGCGAAGTTCGGGCCACGGGCGGTGATGCCGGGGACGCTGGCCCTGGTGCGCGCGCCCGGCCGGCCCACGGCGGCGTGAGGCACCGGTTGTCACCGGAAGTTTTTACCGACGCGTAACTTCACACTCGCCCTACTCGCCCGTAACTTGACGAGTGAACAGCATCCCGTGATCCGGATCACAGGGTCAGGCCGTGCACCTCCCGTGAGCCGCAAGGAGATCACCCGATGCTGCCCTGGAAACGAACGCTCAGACCCCTCGCCGCACTGCTCCTCACCGCCGCCGTCGCCGTCGTGCCGGCCGCGAGTGCCAGGGCCTCCGACGCTCCCGGTTCCGGCTGGAACGACTACACCTGCAAGCCCTCCGCCGCCCACCCCCGCCCCGTCGTCCTCGTCCACGGCACCCTGGGCAACTCGGTCGACAACTGGCTCGGCCTCGCCCCCTATCTGAAGACCCGCGGATACTGCGTCTACTCCCTCGACTACGGCCAACTGCCCGGCGTCCCCCTCTTCCACGGCCTCGGCCCCATCGACAGGTCGGCCGGACAACTGGCCGTCTTCGTCGACAAGGTGCTCGCCGCCACCGGAGCCGCACGGGCCGACCTGGTCGGCCACTCCCAGGGCGGCATGATGCCCCGCTACTACCTGAAGTTCCTCGGCGGAGCCGCCAAGGTGAACGCCCTCGTCGGCATCGCCCCCGACAACCACGGCACCGACCTGGACGGCCTCACCCGCCTGCTGCCGTACTTCCCCGGCACCGAGGACCTGCTCAAGGCCACCACCCCCGGCCTCGCCGACCAGATCACCGGCTCCGCCTTTCTCACCGAGCTCAACGCGGGCGGCGACACCGTCCCCGGGGTGCGCTACACGGTCATCGCCAGCCGGTACGACGAGGTGGTCACCCCCTGGCGCACCCAGTACCTGAGCGGTTCCGGCGTCCGCAACGTCCTGCTCCAGGACCTGTGCCCGCTCGACCTCTCCGAGCACCTCGCGATCGGCCTGTTCGACCGGATCGCCTTCCACGAGGTGGCCAACGCGCTCGACCCGGCCCACGCCACCGCCACCACCTGCGCGTCCGCCGGGAGCTGACATGCCGCCGGGGCCTGTCCGGCCTGAGCCGCCGGCCAGGCCCCGGAACCCTCACCGGAGGCGACCGCCCCCGCCGCGCGCCGCCGTGCCGACAGCGACAGCGACAGCGCGGGGTACGGGCACGCGGGGCGGGCCTGGAACCCGTGGGGTGATCCGACGCTAATCCCGGGGGAGCGGACGGAGGAGATCCTTATGGTCCGCTTAAGGAAGCGCTCAGACTGCGCTCAGGTGGATGGCGCGCCGTCATGATCGACGTGATGGGGGAGCGGCTGCGCCGAGATGTCGCCGTGTCAGCCGTCGGGCCACCAGGTGCGGGCGATGTCCTTGCGCACCTCGGGGCGTCCCGCCGGACGCTCCTCCGTCTCGTCGCGGATCCGGCGGCTGTCCGTCCTCTTCAGGGGCTTCTGCACGGTCGTACGGCGCATGGCTGCCTCCTTCAGCGCCCACCGAGTTCCGCGTTGTCACGGAGGTAGACGCTTTCGGCGAGAGTTCCTCACCGGTGCCGGTTTGTCAGTGGCGGCTGTCACGTCCGCACTGTCAGTGGCGTGTGTCACTCTCTGGGCATGACGAGCGAGAACACGCACACGGTTGCGGCTGCCCCGGAAGCGGACTGGGATGCGCAGGCCGCCGCCTTCGACGACGAACCGGACCACGGCCTGCGCGACCCCGAAGTGCGCGCGGCCTGGGCGGACCGGCTCCGGACCTGGCTCCCCGGGCACCCCGCGGACGTCCTCGACCTCGGCTGCGGCACCGGCAGCCTGTCACTCCTCGCCGTCGAGCAGGGGCACCGCGTCACGGGTGTCGACCGGTCCCCGGCGATGGCCGAGCGGGCCCGGGCCAAGCTTGCCGGGCGCCCCGCGACGATCCTGTGCGGGGACGCCGTGGCCCCGCCGGTGGGGGAGCGGCGCTTCGACGTGGTCCTCGTCCGGCATGTGCTGTGGGCGCTGCCGGACCCGGCCGGGGTACTGCGGCACTGGCGGGAGCTGCTGCGCCCCGGAGGCCGGTTCGTGCTGGTCGAGGGCGTGTGGGGGACTCTCGGCCCGGTCGGCATACCGGCCGCCCGGCTCACCGCTCTGCTGGAGCCGCTGAGCCGGGACGTGCGCGTGGAGCGACTGTCCGACGACTCCCTGCTGTGGGGCAAGGACGTGGACGACGAGCGGTACGCGGTGGTGGCCACCGTGTGACACCGCGGTGCCGGGGCGCCGGTCAGGCCAGCAACTCCGCGAACCCGTCGGGGCGGATCGCCAGCGCCTCCAGCGCGTCGAGGGCGGCCACCGCGGCGGACGCGGCCTCCGGGTCCGTCTCCGTGAGGCCGCTCTCGGCGAACTCGTCCTCGTCCAGACGCCGTACGTCCCGCCCGTCCGCGGAGCGCCACAGGTCCAGGTCGAGATCCTCCACGACCAGCTGCGCGCCGGAGCTGACCGCGGGACGCGTGATGTCGCAGTACCAGCCCTTGACCGAGCCGTCCGCCGCGCGGACCTCCTTCACCGAGTACCACCGGTCGCGCCAGTAGTACTCGGTGAAAACGTCACCGGGCTCGAACCGCACGAACCCGAAGTCCCGGACCCCCGAGCCCGCCCAGGGCGCGCGCACGGCGATCCGGTCGCCGTCGTCCCCGAGCAGTTCCGCCGGGTAACGGATCTTCGTACGGCCCGCCTTGACCAGGACGACCTCCAGCCGGGCCGGCTCAGCCGAGTTCGCGGACATAGCGCACCTCCGTCGCGCAGACCTCGTACCCGAGCCACTTGTTGATCGCGATCATGGGAGCGTTGCCGGTGTCGTTGCCCGTGAAGGCATCGGTGACACCGGCGGCGCGGGCCCGGTGCAGAGAGTGGATCTTGGCGAGCTTGGCCAGGCCACGGCCGCGGTGGGCGCGGGCGGTGCCGGTCATCGCCGTGGAGTAGCGGCCGTCACCGTCGGTGTAGGCCACGGTGAAGGCGACCGGACGGCCGTCGACACAGGCCGCCGTGGTCAGCTCCCGGTCCAGCAGCGGGTGGTGCCAGGTCTGCGCGAGCCAGGCGTCGTAGTCCGTGAACTCGTAGTCCACGTCGCTCGGTTCGTCGAGCACGGTCTCCGCGTCCAGCTCGAACAGCGGCCGGGGGTCGTCCGCGAAGTCGGCGGCCGTGCGCAGTTCGACGCCGGGCGGGACCACCGGGAGCGGCGGCAGCGTGCCGTCCGCCAGGCCCAGGCGGAGGAAGTGCGCGGAGCGGCCCCGCCGGTAGCCGCGCCGCTCGGCGAAGGCCTGGTTGGCCGGCTCGTCCAGGGCCCAGGCGAACAGCTTGGTCGCGCCCACCTCCGCCAGGTACTCCTCGGCGGCCCGGACCAGCAGCCGGCCGGCACCGCGGCGGGTCCGGTCGGGGCGGACGTAGACGTTGAGGGCGCCCTGGCCCGGGTCGGGGCTCTCGGGGATCAGATGCACCTGTGCCGTGCCGATGATCTCGCCGTCCTCCTCCGCGACGAGCGGCCGGAAGCGGGCGTCCGGGTGCGTACGGGCCACCGTGTGCCGGACCGATTCCGGCGTGAACAGGATGTACGGCAGAGCAAGGCGGCGGACACGGGCGAAGCCCTCGGTGTCCGCGGGGACGTCGGGGCGCAGAGGACGCACGAGGACTGTCATGAGCAGGCACCGTACGGGCCGGGAGGGCCGGGTGCCTCTCATTTTCCGGCGGGTGCGGGACAATCGGCCGTGTGAGCCTGAAGATCCGCATCGATGACAGCGCGCCCCCGTACGAGCAGGTGCGGGCGCAGATCTCCGAGCAGGCGCGGTCCGGCGCGCTCCCGGTGGGGTACCGGCTGCCGACCGTGCGGGGGCTGGCCGAGTCCCTGGGGCTCGCGGTGAACACGGTGGCGAAGGCGTACCGGGCGCTGGAGGGCGACGGGGTGATCGAGACGCGGGGGCGCAACGGCACGTTCGTGGCCGCCGCCGGCTCGGCCGCGGCGCGGGAGGCATCCCTGGCCGCCCAGGCGTACGTCGAGCGCGTGCGGCGGCTCGGGCTCGCCGAGGACGAGGCGCTGGGTGCCGTGCGGGACGCTCTGCGGGCGGCCTACGGGGAGGGCTGAGGCGGATCCGGCACCACCCGCCGTCAGTTCGGTTCCGCCGGCTCTGGTGTTCTCGTCACCGTCCGGCCCGCCCGCCGCGCCGCCCGGGCGAACGTCACCGCGTCCTGGACCGCCGCGCCCCCGGGGTCGTTGTTGAAGTACGCGTACACGTCCTCCGCGTCGGACCAGGTCGTCGCGACCCGGTCCACCCAGGTGTCCAGGGAGCGGCGGCCGTAGCGCGGCCAGGGCCGGGCGCGGCCCTGGTGGAAGCGGACGTAGCCCCAGTCGGCGGTGCGCCACAGCGGGGTGACCGGGCGGGCCAGGACGTCCGCCCAGCACAGGGCCGCGCCACGGGACGCCAGCACCTCGCGCACCTCGCCCGTCCACCAGGAGTCGTGGCGGGGTTCCACCGCGACCCTCCTGCCGGCCGGGAAGCAGGCCAGGCAGGCGTCCAGCAGCGGCGGGTCGGCGCGCAGGGTGGGCGGGAGCTGGAGGAG
This sequence comes from Streptomyces olivaceoviridis, assembly GCF_014650115.1. GTDB lineage: Bacteria > Actinomycetota > Actinomycetes > Streptomycetales > Streptomycetaceae > Streptomyces > Streptomyces olivaceoviridis. The sequence continues at coordinate 67,530 of NZ_BMUI01000004.1, forward strand.
GACCGGGCCCAGGCGGTCGCCGAGGCCCGCCGCGTGGGTCATCAGGCGGTGCACCGGCTCCTCGGGGTCCCGGAGCCGCTTGATGTGGGTGAGGTACCGGCTGGCCTTGACCGTGACCACGAAGTCCGGTGGGACGCGTCCGCGCCAGGCGGCGAAGGTGTCGTACGACGGCAGCCGGTAGAACGCGTTGTTGATCTCCACGGTCGCGAACAGCCGGGTGTACTCCTCCAGCCACAGCCGCGTCGGCACCCCGGCCGGGTAGACGTGGTCCCGCCAGTCCTTGTACTGCCACCCCGACGTGCCGACGAACAGGGTCATACCCTCATGAAAGCACTACAGGTACAGGCCCGCGTCCGTGCCCTCCCGGGCCCCCGGCACCGAGGTCGGCGCGGTGCCCCGGCGCAGCGCGTACAACTCGGCGAGGGTCGCGCCGTCCCGGCCGACGCCCTCCTCGGTGCCGAGCCACTTCACCGCCTCCGGGCGGGTCAGCGGACCGACCTCGATGCGGGCCAGGCAGCGGCCGGGGCGGACCACGGCCGGGTGCAGCCGCTCCAGGTCCTCGTTGGTGGTGACGCCCACCAGGACGTTGCGGCCCTGGCCGAGCAGACCGTCGGTGAGGTTCAGCAGCCGGGACAGGGCCTGGCCGGCCGTGTGCCGGGCCTCTCCCCGGATCAGTTCGTCGCAGTCCTCCAGCAGCAGCAGACGCCAACGGCCCTTGCCCGCCCCGTCGTCCTCCCCGATGGCGATGTCCATCAGATAGCCGACGTCGGAGAAGAGCCGCTCCGGGTCCAGGACGCAGTCGACCTGGCACCAGTCGCGCCAGGAACGGGCGAGGGTGCGCAGGGCTGAGGTCTTGCCGGTGCCCGGCGGACCGTGGAGCAGCAGCAGCCGGCCCGCGATGTCCTGCGGGGTCGTCTTCATCAGGTGGTCCATCGCGTCCGCCACCGGCGCCGTGTAGTTGGGCCGGACCTCGTCCCAGGTCCCCGCGGAGATCTGCCGGGTGGTGCGGTGCGGGCCGCGCCTGGGGGAGACGTACCAGAACCCCATCGTCACGTTCTCCGGCTGCGGTTCCGGCTCGTCGGCCGCGCCGTCCGTGGCCTGGTCGAGGATCCGCTTGGCCAGTTCGGCGCTGGTCGCGGTGACCGTGACGTCCGCGCCGCGGTTCCAGCGGGAGACCAGCAGGGTCCAGCCGTCCCCTTCGGCGAGGGTCGCGCTGCGGTCGTCGTCACGGGCCATCCGCAGCACGCGGGCGCCCTCCGGCAGCAGGGCCGCGCCCGAGCGCACCCGGTCGATGTTCGCGGCGTGCGAGTACGGCTGCTCGCCCGTCGCGAAGCGGCCGAGGAACAGCGCGTCGACGACGTCGGACGGCGAGTCGGAGTCGTCGACGTGGAGCCGGATCGGCAGAGCGTCGTGTGGGTTGGCAGACATGCCGCCATGATCCGTCACGGATGCACTCGGCGCACGGCATTTCCGTCCCTTGGCGTTGACGAGGCGTCAACCGACGGGGCCCGCACGGGCAAGAGACGAGCGGTGAACGTCTTGGGCCGATCCTGTCGAGATGACAAAATTTTTGGCATGGACACTTCCTGTCAACACGCGTAGCTGCTACCACAGTTGTGGCAGACATGCTGCTAAAGGGAGGTTCCATGAGACGTTCCCGACTTACCGGATTCGTGACCTCGCTCCTCCTCGCCGCCGGCCTCGGTCTCACCGGGGCCGCTTCGGCGCAGGCGTCCTCGACCGCCGCGACCGGCGGCTACGTCGCGCTCGGCGACTCCTACTCCTCCGGGGTGGGCGCCGGGAGTTACCTCAGCACAAGCGGCGCTTGCGACCGCAGCACGAAGGCCTACCCCTACCTGTGGAACGCCGCCCACAGCCCCTCCTCGTTCGCCTTCAACGCCTGCTCCGGCGCGAAGACGGACGACGTGCTCGCCAACCAGCTCGGCTCGCTGAACTCCTCGACCTCACTGGTGTCCATCACCATCGGCGGCAACGACGCCGGTTTCGCCGACGTGATGACGACCTGTGTGACCAGCTCGGACAGCACGTGCCTGTCCCGCATCAACACCGCCAGGGCGTACGTCGCCAACACGCTCCCCGGCAAGCTGGACACCGTCTACAACGCGATCAGCGCCAAAGCCCCGTCCGCCCGGGTGGTCGTCATCGGCTACCCCCGCTTCTACCTGCTCGGCCAGACCTGCCTCGGCCTCTCCGAGACCAAGCGGTCCGCCATCAACGACGCCGCCGACTACATGGACAACACCATCAAGGCCCGCGCCACCGCCCACAACTTCGTCTTCGGCGACGTCCGCACCACGTTCTCCGGCCACGAGATCTGCTCCGGCGACTCCTGGCTGCACAGCGTCAACTGGCTCGACATCGGCGAGTCGTACCACCCGACCGCGTCCGGCCAGTCCGGCGGCTACCTGCCGGTGCTGAACAACGCGGCATGACCCGTTCGGGCTCACCCGGCAGGGTGATGTTCTCAGGGTGACGTTCTCAAGCCGGCGTTCTCAAGCCGGCGTTCTCAGGGTGAGGCCGAAGGCGAGGCGGAGGTCCCGGACGACGGGGTCTCCGCCGCCGTCGTACGCCCGCCGGGAACGACAGCGTCCTCCCTCCCCGGAGAATCAGCTCAGCCCAGCGCGGCTGCGGCTCCCCTGAGCACCAGTCCCATGCCCAGCGCCAGCACGACCAGGGCCGACCCCAGCGGCAGGGCCCGGCGCGCCAGGAGGGCCACCGGATGGGCGCTCCAGCGCGGGCGCCGCTCCAGCACCCGCACCGCCCCCGCGCCCAGCCGTACGACGGCGACCCCGGCGGCGGTGAGCGTCAGCGCGAGACCGGCCCCGTACGCCACGACGAGCAGCAGCCCGAACCAGGCCTTGCCGAGCGCGGCGGCGCCGACCAGGATGACCACGGCGGACGGGCTGGGCACCAGCCCACCGGCGAACCCCAGCAGGACCGTGCCCCGGAGTGTGGGCGCGGTGGGGTGGCTGTGGGTGTGGCCGCCGTGGGTGTGCCTGGGGCCACCATGGCTATGGCCGCCGTGGGTGTGCGTGTGGGGGGGTGTGTGGTCTCCATGGGTGTGTTCCACACCGTCGTCGTGGCGATGGTGGTGGGCGGCACTGTGTCCCCCGCCCACCGTCGCCAACTCCCGTTGTTCCACCCCGTCCTGGGCCGCGACGGTCGCCCGCGCACGGTCGCGCCAGGCGCGGCGGACGAGGATGACGCCCGCCGCCAGCACCAGGACGCCACCGGCGAGGCCCAGCCAGGAGATCACCGCCGGTGTGGCCGCCGAACCGGCCGTGACCAGCAGGCCCAGGGCGACCACGCCGAGGGTGTGGGTCACGGTGACCGAGGCGGCCATCGGCAGCACGTCCCGTGGCCGGGCCCGGCCCCCGCGCGCCGCCGCCGTCGCGGCCATCAGGGTCTTGCCGTGGCCCGGCGCGAGCGCGTGCAGCGCGCCCAGGGCGACGGCGATGAGCAGGGCCAGAGCGGCGAAGCCGATGGTGAGGTCGCGCCGGGCCACGAGGTCGTCCAGGGCCCGGGTCCAGCGGTCGGCACCCCGGGGGAGCACACCGGCACCCGGCGCCGCCCGCCGCTGCGCGTCCGCCGCGAGCGCCGGGCCGCCGGGCCGCACCCGCAGCGAGGCCGTCCCGGTGTCGGCGGGGGAGGACAGCAGGTCCCGGGGGTAGGCGGTCAGTTCCCGGGACACCGACTCCTCCGGCACGTCGGTCGCGGTGAGGGTCATACGGTCGCCCCGCGCCGTGATCTCCCGCCAGCCGGGCCCGCCGGCGGCGCCCGCGCCCCGGAAGTCGAGGGTGACGGTGCTCGCGCGGGGCAGCGGGGCGGTCAGCCGGCACTCCACGCTCAGGGTGTCGAGGCCGGCCTGGCCGGGACGTGTGCGCGCGCTGCCGCGGGCGGCGATGAGGGCGGTCGTACGCCCGTCGACCCGGAGGGCGCTGTCGGCGGCGGCCCGTGCGCACCGCCGCCGGGCCCACGCGCTCAGCCCCAGCCGCTCGATGTCGGCCTCGGCCTGGGTCGCCGGGATCTCGGCGAGGTCCTCCAGATGGTCGACGCGGAGCTGTCCGGGAGCGGCGACCAGGCCGTCGTAGCGGTTGACGGTGAAGTTGCCGAGGGGGTGTGCGTTCGCGGTGCCCGCCGGGAGCAGGGCCAGGGCGCCCACGGCGATCAGGACGCACAGCAGACGCGGTGTCACTCGGCGTGGACGCGGTGTCACTCGGCTCCCTCCAGCGCCTCGCGGGCCCGTGCCGCACCCGGCGGGGAGAAGCCGGGGTTCAGTTCCAGGGCCGAGGCGAGCGAGGCGCGGCCGGCCGCCCGGTGGCCGGTGGCCAGCTCGATCACGCCCCGGTGGTAGCGGAAGGCGGCGTTGCGGTAGCCGGTGGCGGTGGCCCGGCGGGCGAAGGGCAGGGCCTCGGCGTCGCGGCCGTTGACGTGCAGCGCCCAGGCGAGGGCGTCGGCGGTGTGCACGGTGTGCCGACGGGCCCATTCGGCGCGGGCCGCGCGCAGGGCGGCCCGCTTGTCGCCGTGGTCGGCGGCGGCCAGCGCGGTGTCCAGGTCGGCGTTGACGCCGTTGGCGCGGGCCAGCGAGGTCCAGGCGTCGACCAGCGCGTACTGCCGCCGGGCCCGCGCCCGGTCGCCGGCCGCGCCCCGCGCCTCGTACAGCTCGCCGAGTTCGACCAGCGGGCCGGGCAGCGGGGAGCGGGCGACCACCGTCTCCATGTCCGTGATCGCCCCGGCACGGTCACCGCTCGCCGCCCGCGCGCGGGCCCGGCCCTCCAGCGCCGGCAGGTAGCCGTCCTCTGCGGCCAGGGCGCGCGCGTAGCAGCTGAGGGCCGTCTCGTGGTCCCCCTGGTTCCAGGCGAGTTGGCCGAGCTGTGTGGCCACGTACGCCGTGTCGCCCGGCGAACCGGCGGCGGACAGCGCCTGTTCCAGCACCCGGCGTGCCGTGGTCACGTCCCCGCGCAGCTCGCGCACGTACGCGTAGCGGGTGAAGACCGGTACGCCCGGCCTGCGCGCGTCGGCGGTCTTCGCGGCCTCGGCGGCGTCGGCGTACCGGCCGAGTTCGACCAGGGCGTCGATCCGGGAGGACAGCGCGCGTTCGCTGTACGGGTTCCGGCGCAGGGCCGCGTCCGCGAAGGCCAGGGCGTCCTTGAAGTCGTGCCGGGCGGCGGCGAGGGCGGCACGGCCGGCCAGGGCCTGGTCGCCGTCCGGCGCCAGCGACAGGGACCGCCGCAGCGCCTGTTCCGCCCGCGGGTACCGGGACGGGTCACCCTCGGTCCGCGCCTGCTCGACGTAGGCCAGGGCGAGGGTGGCCCACGCGCCGGCGTCCTTCGGCTGGGACCGCAGGTGCGTCTGGAGCGCGGTGACGCTCGCGTCCAGGTCACCGCCGCCGAGGACACCGGGGTCGGCGGCGCCGACGGAGACCGGCGCGGACGCAGGCACCCGGCCCTCACCCAGCGCGATCGTGCCGCCGGTCAGGGCGACCGCCAACAGGGACGCGCTCAACGTCAGTTGAGCCCGTCCCCGCCACAGCCGCCCGAGAGCACCGGCCCGCCGCACGGCGGCGACCCGCTCGTCGCCGCACGAGGAGACCGCACCGGGAGGCGAGGGCGCCGCCCCGGAAGGTGCCGCACCGGGAGGCGAGGGCGCCGCCCCGGAAGGTGCCGCACCGGGAGGCGAGGGCGCCGGCGCGGACGGTGCCGAGGACGCGTCCGGGGCCGTACCCGTGCTGCGTCCGTCCTCCTCGTCACCCACCACCCTCCGCCCGTCCTCCTGCCGCGCCACCCGCTGCCCGTCCTGCTCGTCGTCCTGCCCGCGCGGGCCCATGCCTTCTCCTCCGTCGGTCGTGTGGGAGGCGCGGCCCGCCGTGGGGGAGAGGAACACGGGCCGCGCCGGTCTCGGTGGGTGCGGGTCAGTACGGGCGCCGCATGCGCCGGCGCCACGAGGCGAAGGCGGTGCCGATCAGCAGGATCCCGGCCGCACCGGAGGCCGCCGACGCGGCGATCAGCACGGTGTCGCCGGAGCCGCCGGAGGCCCCGGCCGGCTGGAGCGCGTCGCCGAGCTGACTGCGCACGTCGGTCCCCGCCGTCGTGCCCTTGGCGAGCGGGCCGCGCGAGCCGGACGTGGGCTGGGCGACGTACGGGAAGTGGTTCTCGAACTTCTTGTCGTTCCTGTCGACCGCGTCGCCCAGGTCGTTCGCGGAGCCGACCAGTTCGCCCTCCACCACCTGGAGGGCCGCGTCGATCACGTCGTCGGTGAGCCGGCGGCCGTTCGGGAAGCCCGCGTTGTCGCCGTCCAGCACCCCCAGCCGCTTCGGGTGCGTGCTCGGCTTGACGGAGGTGTTCAGCCGCAGCTCCTCAGAAGGCCGCACGCTGGGCGGCTGGTTGAGGCCCTTGACGCCCTTGAGGAAGACGTCGACCAGATCGTCGCGCGGCTCGGCGGGTGCCTTGATCTTGTAGATCGACTCGATGAGCTTCGGCAGCTCCGGGTTGGTGACGTTCTTCAGGAACTGCGCGTCGTACGCGGGCTGGGACGCGTTGAACCTGTCCTTGTCCTTCTGCGGGTTGACGACCTCGTTGACCAGCGGGTTGCCGAGGCGCGAGACCTGGCTGTAGTAGCCCTGGGCGTTACGGCGCTGGGTGGTCGACCAGACGCCGACGACCGGTTGGCGGGCGGACTCGCGGATCAGCTCGTTCGGCACCTGGAGGGCGATGGTGTTGACGTTGTGGCCCTTGAGGGTGTCCCGGCCGACCTCGGTGAGGTTCCCGCCGTACAGCAGGTCGAAGACGCGCAGGTCCAGGAAGAACGGGTCGTCCGCCTGCCCGGCGAAGGTCGCGGCGCCGCCCGCCGTCCTGTACACCGCCTGCGCCCGCAGCTTCCCGTAGTCCGGCATGGACGCCTTGCCGACGTTCGACGGCGCCACCGGCACGTCGTCGGCCAGCTTGGTCCTCGACACCTCGTGCCCGCCGCGGAGCTTGATGAGATCGATGTCGTAGGTCTGGGTGACGTTGAGGTCGGGGTCGTCCAGGCTGGTGACCGGACCGGTGTTGTACAGGAAGGTGTTCCCGTTCCCCGTACGGGTCCGGAAGGTGTAGCGGAAGACCATATCGCCCTGCGCGTCACCGTTGTTGTCGATGTGGAGGTCGTACTGGGCGTCGTCGGCGAACGTGTAGAAGTTCGGTCCGCCGGCCGGCTCCTCGAACGGGATCCAGTTCGCCACGATCGTCGTCGTGTCGGGCTTGTCCGGGCTGACGAACGCGTACAGGTCCGTGTTGTCGTACTGCGGGGTGCCCGAGATCAGCGGGGCCTCCCGGTGGGAGGAGGCGGCGGCCGTCCCGGGTTCCAGCGTGGCGACGCCGGCGGCCGTGAGCCCTCCGGCGGCCAGCGCCCCGCAGATGAGCGTGACCAGGCCCGTGCGTCCGGTGCCGCGCCCGGAGGGCGCCCTCCTGGTGAGGGCGCCCCTGGAGAAGAGAGGTGTCATGCCGTCCGTCCTCAGTGCCGACTTGCCTTGTGACGGACGGGTATACGGAGCGGGAACGCCGATCGGATCGGTCGGCCGCGAAATACTTTTCACCGCCGCCGGACCCGCGTTTTCGGCCCGCTGATCCGTACCCCCTCGGGGAGGTGTGTCACGGTGCGGATGCGCGGTGCGCGAGGAAGAGCCGGCTGCGGCCACGGAGAGGGGGCCGGCACGCGGGCGGACGAGCTGCTGGTGCTCGTGGCCGGCGGCGATCACAGGGCGTTCGAGGAGCTGTACGGCCTGGTCTCCGGGCCGGTGTTCGGCCTGGTGCGCCGGGTGGTGCGGGACCCCGCCCAGTCCGAGGAGGTCGCCCAGGAGGTGCTGCTCGAACTGTGGCGCTCCGCGGCCCGGTTCGACCCCGGCCGGGGCAGCGCCCTGTCCTGGATCCTCACCCTCGCCCACCGCCGCGCCGTCGACCAGGTGCGCAGCGCCCGCGCGGCCGGCGAACGCGAGCAGCGCGAGGCCCTGCGCGCCGGGGAGCCCGCGTTCGACCAGGTCGCCGAGGAGGTCGAGGCCGGTCTGGAACGCGAGTGGGTGCGCCGCTGCCTGAACCGGCTCACGGCCCTGCAACGCCAGTCGGTGACCCTGGCCTACTACGACGGGTACACCTACCGTGAGGTGGCCGAGCGGCTCTCGCTGCCGCTCGGCACGGTCAAGACGCGGATGCGCGACGGACTCACCCGGCTGCGCCAGTGCCTGGGAGGCGCCGCATGAGCATCCTCGGCCGGCTGCTGGGCCGCGAGGACCCGCACTCCCTCGCCGCGCCCTACGCGCTCGACGCGCTGGAACGGGGCGAGCGGCGCCGCTTCGAGAAGCACCTGGCGGGCTGCGACCGCTGCGCCGCGGAGGTGCGGGAACTGGCCGAGGACGCGGTCCGCCTCGCCTGGTCGACGGCGGCCCCGGCGCCCCCCGCCCTGCGCGAGCGGGTCCTGGCCACCGTCCGTACCACCCCGCAGGAGCCGGCGCGTGGCCGCACGGGCGCACGGGACCGGACGCCGGCCCGGGAGCGCGCCCCCCAGCTTCCGCCGCACGTCTGGGGCGCCCAGCCCCCGCCGGGCCGCGCCCGTACGTCCCGGTCCCGCCGCCCCCTCTTCGTCCCGTTCGCCACGGTCACGGCCGCCGCGGCGCTCGTCGTCGCCTCCCTCTTCGCGGTCCAGGCGCACCGCACCGAGGACCGGCTCGCCGCCGAGCGGGCCCGGGCACGTGAGATCGCCCACGTTCTGGCCGCTCCGGACGCCCGCGCGGTGAGCAGCGGGGACGCGCGCGGCCGCAGTATCGGAGTAATCGCTTCCGCCTCCGAGCGGGAGGCCGTCGTCACCCTCAGCGGGTACGGCACCCCGTCCGGCGGGCGCGTGCACCAGCTCTGGCTCATGCGTCCCCGGGTGCGACCGCGCTCCCTGGGGCTCCTCGCGGGCGACACGCCCCTGGTCGCCAAGGGGCTCGACGCCTCCTCGACGTCACTCGCCGTGACCGTCGAGCCTGACGGTGGGTCAGCACAGCCGACTGGTCAGCCCCTTGTCCAACTCACCCTGAAATCGGTCGGATTCGGAGAGTAGTCAAAGGCGGATGATCAACCACCTTATGGGGAAGGTGAATCCTGTGGCCGAGATACACGCGTGCCCCACCGGGGCGATAGGGTTACCCTGCCCGGGCCGGGTGGACTCGTACGGGTGGGGAGTGACATGGAGCAGATAACAGTGCGCAGCAGGGCCAGGATCCCTGCGATCACCTGCGGGAGCAGCGCGACCAGTACGCGGCTCGACCGCCATCTGTCGGTGCTGGCGGGTCCCGCCATACCGCAGCGGGAGACGGTCGAGGCGACGTCGCTGATGCGTGAGCTGACGGCGCGTGACTCCGTGCGGCAGCGCAGCGACCGGGGCACGCGGATCGGCCGCGTCTCCCTCTTCGCGCCGCTGCGCCGGCTGCGCCGTTCGCTGTTCGGCGGTCACTGACCGCACCGCAGGGCCCCTGACCCGAGCAGGGGTGCCCGCGCTCAGGCCGCCACACCGTCCCGGCGCAGCGCTGCGATCTCGTCGTCCGTCATCCCCACGGCACGCAGCAGCGCTTCGGTGTGCTGTCCGAGTGCGGGCACGTCACCCATCCGTGCCTCGTCCCCGCCCGGCAGCGTGACGGGGGGCAGCAGCGCCTTCAACGGCCCGGCAGGCGACCCCACCTGGCGCCACCGCTCCCTGGCCGCCAGCTGCGGATGCTCCGCCAGCTCGCGCACGTCCCGCAGCCGGGCGCAGGCGATGCCCGCCTTCTCCAGCCGGGCCAGCGCCTCCTCGGCGTCCAGCACCGCCAGCGCCCCCGCGACCAGGGCGTCGGTCCGCTCCCGGTGCGCCACCCGCGCGGCATTGGTCGCGTACGCCGGATCGGTGCCCAGTTCCGGGCGGCCCACGACCTGTTCGGCGAGCCGCCGCCACTCCCGGTTGTTCTGCACCGACAGCAGCACCCGCCCGCCGTCCGCCGTCGGATAGGCGTCGTACGGTGCGATCACGGCGTGCGCCAGCCCGGTGCGGGCCGGCGGCTCCCCGTCGTGCAGCGCGTGGTGCAGCGGATGGCCCATCCACTCGGCGAGCGCCTCCAGCATGGACACCTCCACCGGCCCGCCCCGCCCGGTCGTCCCGCGCCGCACGAGCGCGGCCAGCACGCCGGAGAACGCGTACATGGCCGCCGCGATGTCCGCGGCCGGGATGCCCGCCTTCACCGGCTGCTCCGGTGTCCCGGTCACCGACACCAGCCCCGCCTCGCACTGCACGAGCATGTCGTACGCCCGCTTGTCCGTGTACGGCCCCGAGCCGCCGTAGCCCGAGATGTCCACGGCGATCAGCCGCGGGTGCGCGGCGCACAGCGTGGCCGCGTCCAGGCCGAGCCGGGCCGCCGCGCCGTGCGCGAGGTTCTGCACGAACACGTCCGCGTCCGCGACCAGCCGCCGTACGACGTCCAGGCCGCGCGGGTCCTTGAGGTCCAGCGCGATGGACTCCTTGCCACGGTTGCACCACACGAAGTGCGAGGCGAGACCGCGGGCCGCGGTGTCGTAGCCGCGCGCGAAGTCGCCGCCGTCGACCCGCTCCACCTTGATGACCCTGGCCCCCAGGTCGGCGAGCTGCCGGGTGGCGAAGGGCGCGGACACGGCCTGTTCGACGGCGACGACGGTGATGCCGTCCAGGGGCAGCGGGAGACGATCCATGGGGTGGATGATCTCCCCTGACCGGCGGCCCTGTCAGCAGTGCGGACTCATTCGGTCCGGGCGTACCTGCGCACGGCGAGCGGCAGGAACAGCGCCGTCAGGGCGAGGCTCCAGGCCAGCGACCCCGCGACCGGGTGTGCCACCGGCCAGGCGGCGCCCGCCGGGACGGGCGCGTTGCCGAAGAGGTCCCGCAGGGCGGTGGTCACCGCGCTGATCGGGTTCCACTCGGCGAGCACGCGCAGCCAGTGCGGCAGGTTGCCGGTCGGGATGTACGCGTTCGACAGCAGCGGCAGCACGAAGGAGGCGGCGCCGAGCTGCCCGGCGGCTTCCTCGCTGCGGGACAGCAGGCCCAGGAGGATCCCGGCGCAGGTGCAGGCGAACCGGAAGAGCAGCAGCAGCCCCACGGCGCCGGCCGCCCCGGCCGCGGACCCCTCGATCCGCCAGCCCACCGCGAGCCCGGTCAGCAGCAGCGGCACCGTCCCGACGGCCGTGACGAGGAGGTCGGCGACGGCTTGCCCGAGCGGTACGGCGGCCCGGCTCACCGGCATCGTGCGGAACCGGTCCATCACCCCCCGGTGGGTGTCCTGGGCGGCCTGGAACATGCCGGTCATCAGCCCGCCGGCGGCCGTGGCGGCGAGCAGCCCGGGCACCAGGAAGGACCGGTACTCGCGGCCGGGCACCGCCAGGGCGCTGCCGAACACGTAGCCGAAGAACAGCAGCATGTTGACCGGCATCAGCTGGGTCAGGATGGCCAGGCCCGGGGTGTTGCGGACCCGGCGGAGCTGCCGGCCCGCCATCGCCAGTCCGTCGTACGCCAACGCGCTCACGCGGCACGCTCCTCACTGTCGGCGGACTCACCGGTGAGCCGCAGGAAGACGTCGTCGAGGGTGGGCGGCCGGATGCCGGCGTCCAGCAACGGCACACCGGCCGCGTCGAGTTCGCGCACCAGGCGGGGCAGGGTCAGCGTCGGATCGGTGGTGACCGCGCCGACGGCGCAGCGCTCACGGTCGAACACGGGCTCCCTGCCGGTCAGCCGGTCGAGCACGGCCGCCGCCCGGGTCAGCGCGCCGGCGTCCGCGACCACCGCCTCCACATGGGACCCGATGAGCGCCTTCAGCGCGGCGGGCGAGCCGGTGTGGGCGACCTGGCCCCGGTCCACCAGGGCGATGTCGTCGGCGAGCCGGTCGGCCTCCTCCAGGTACTGGGTGGTCAGCAGCACGGTCGTGCCGTCCGCCTTCAGCTCGCGCACCGCCTGCCAGATGCGGGCGCGGCTGGCCGGGTCGAGCCCGGTGGTCGGCTCGTCCAGGAAGAGCACGTCGGGACGGCGCAGCAGGCTCGCGGCGAGGTCCAGCCGGCGCCGCATGCCGCCCGAGTACGCCGCCGCCTTCCGGTCCGCCGCCTCGGTCAGCCCGAAGCGCTCCAGCAGCTCGTCGGCGCGGGCGGCCGGCCCGCGCACCCGGTGCAGCCGGGCGAACAGCCGCAGGTTCTCCCGGCCGGTGAGGTCCCCGTCGACCGAGGCGTACTGCCCGGTGACCGCGATCCGGCGCCGCACGGCCGCCGCCTCCCGCACGACGTCGTGCCCGGCGATCCGCGCCGAGCCCCCGTCCGGGCGCAGCAGCGTGGTCAGCAGCCGCACCGCCGTCGTCTTCCCCGCCCCGTTGGGCCCCAGCAGCCCGCAGACCGTGCCCTCGGCCACGGCCAGATCGAGCCCGCGCACGGCCCGCACGGCGCCGAAGCGCTTCTCCAGACCTGCACTAAGTACAGCGTACGTAGTAGTCATGCCGGGACCATACCGCACTACGTACGGTGTACGTAACTACGATGGTGGCCGAGGTGATGAGCGATGGCAGTCCGAGGGGCCGTCCCCGAGGTGATCTGGGCGCGCCCCGAGCGCACCGGCCGAGGTCCGAAACCGGCGTACACGCGCGACGACATCGCCGCCGCCGCCGTCCGGATCGCCGACGCGCGAGGGCTCGACGCGGTGTCGATGCGCCACGTCGCGGCCGAGCTGGGCTGCGGCACCATGTCGCTGTACAACTACGTCCCCCGCAAGGAGGACCTGTACGAGCTCATGGTGGACGCGGCGGGCGCGGAGCACGAGCTGTGGGAGCCCAGCGGCGACTGGCGCGGCGACATGCGCCGGGTGGCGCGGCAGACCCGTGAGCTGATGCACCGGCACCCGTGGCTGCCGCGTCTGATGTCCCCCGTCTACGGCTTCAGCCCGCACGCCCTGCGCTACCTGGAGCACTGCCTGGCCTGCCTGGACCCGCTGGAGGCGGCGTACGGCACCAAGATGGAGTTCATCGCGATGCTGAACGGCATGGTCACGACCTACGTCCGCAACGAACTCGACACCGCCGAGCGGGTGCGGGCCCTGCCGTGGTCGGAGGACGAGGAGAACGCGGTCCGCATCGCCCACCTGGGCCGCCAGATCGCCTCCGGCGCGTATCCGCGCATGGCGGCGGCGTTCGCGCAGGACGCGGGGCCGATCGATCTGGAGGCGGTGTTCGAGCGGATGGTGGAGAGGGTTCTCGACGCGTTCGCGCCGCGCTGAGCCGGGCGGGTGCGGCGGGTGCGGACCGTGGGCGGCCGGTCGCGCCGTTCCCCGCGCCCCCATGGGGGGCGGCCCGAGGCCGCCGTGATCGGACCAGGGACGCGGTGCGCCGAGGGCGGGCGCATGACGCGCCGGCCGGGGACGGCTAGAGCAACGGGACCTGCCCGTCCGGGCCCTCCTCGTGGTGGTCGAGGACCGAGGCGGGGCGGCGGGAGGACTCCGGCACCGGCAGGACGCCCGCCTCCCGCAGCTCGGCCGCCGTGACCGGTGACGTCACCTTCAACCCGTCGCGCGACGACCGCAGTTCCGCCAGCAGGGCGAGGACCGTGATCAGCTCCAGCAGCTCCGACGTCCAGGTCTGCGGCCAGACGGCGGGACGGATCGCCGCGAGCGTGCCCGGCTCCGCCGGCCCGGTGCGCACCGCGAACCAGCTCTCCAGGACCCGCACCCCGGCCACCTCGTAGTCCCAGGCCTCGGGCGGGACGGGCGAGATACGGCCCTCGTCCAGGTGCAGGGTCTCGTCGTCGCGGTCGTAGTGGAGGGCGAGCGGACGGTTCGGCAGGGGCGCGCGGACGTACGGGCGCCGCCCGCCGGGCAGCTTCGGGCGCTCACCGTCCCGGCGCATCAGCCACAGTGCCCGGCGGCCCGTCTCCACGCCGGACGCCCACAGCCCGGGGTCGTCGGTGAGCGGGACGGTGAGGCCGGGGCCGGCCGTCATCAGGATCCAGGCCAGCACGTCCGGTGCCGAGGGGCGCGTGCCCAGCCGGGCCGCCAGATGGTCCAGCAGGCCGGGGGCGAGGTTCGGTTCCGTGCCGCCGGGGCGGCGGTAGAGCGGGCGGACGCGGCCCGGGCGCAGGGTGGGCAGCAGCGCGGTCGCCAGCAGCGGGGCGTCGGCGTCGCCCGTCTCGACCGTGAACACCTGCCGCGCGTCCGCCACCCGCCACAGCTCCGGGCGGGCCGTGTCGAGCAGCCGGTGGTCCGGGATCAGCCACTGCTCGTCGAAGGGAGCGGCCAGCACCCGCACCGGCTCCGGGCAGGGCCCCTCGGCACGCGCGAGCCGCCCGGTGCCGGCGGGCGAACCGGGCAACTGACCCACCGCCGACTGGAGCGTACGGGCGCGGGTGGGCTCGAACAGGGCCTCCCGGTCCGGGCCCCCGGCCTTCAGCAGCGCGTCCCAGCGGGCCCGCAGCGAGGCCGGGTCCGGTGCCGTCGGCCAGGCGCGGCCCGGCCGCAGCGGTGCGACGGACCACGGCATGAGGTCCGCCAGCAGCGGAGCGTCGTCGTGCGTCACGCACGGCATGCTACGACAGCGGGTGGGGCCCTCGAAGGCGCGCGAGGAACCCACGACGGACCGGCAGGCGACGGATGGCCTCCCGGCTGGGGCAGTGGAGCGTCGCACGCCGTGCTGCGGCAGCGGGTGGGGGCCTCGTAGGAGTGTGAGGGCCCGTGCGCCTGGCCGCGCCGGGCCGGCAGGCGACGGATGGCCTCCCGGCTGGGGCAGTGGAGCGTCGTGGTGCGTCATGCATGGCGTGTTACGGCAGCGGGTGGGGCCTCGTAGGGGCGTGAGGGCCCGTGCGCCTGGCCGCGCCGGGCCGGCAGGCGACGGACGGCTCCCGGCTGAGGCAGCGGAGCGTTCACGCGTCGAGGGTGACCGTGAACGAGAAGCGGTCGCCCCGGTAGTGGATGACCGCCACGTCCAGCACCCGGCCCTCGCTGTCGTACGTCACCCCGGTGTAGTGCAGGATCGGGCTGAGCAGCGGGACTTCGAGCAGCCGGGCCGTGTCCGGGTCGGCGAGCCGGGCCTCCACCGTGTCCGTGATCCGGCTGATGTCCGCCTTCACCACATCCCGCAGCACCTTGGTCATCGGCCAGCGGACCAGGTCCTCCGGGTCGATGCCCTCGGCCAGTTCCGGGCGGATGTGGTTGACGGCGTGGTTGGTCGGCTCGCCGGTCTTCTCGTCGCTGCGCAGCCGGTGGTACGCCGCCACCTCCGTGAGATCCGGGAAGTACTCGGCGAGCCCGGCGGGCACCGGCACGCGACCGTGGCCGAGCAGCTCGGTCGTCATCCCGGACTGCTGGGCCACGATCGCGTCCACCGAGCCCAGCAGCCGGACGGGGGCCCCGCGCCGCGCCCCGGGCTCGATGAACGTGCCGCGCCGCCGGTGCCGGCTGATCAGACCCTCGTCCTCCAGCTCCTTCAGCGCCTGGCGCATGGTCAGCACGCTCACCCCGTAGTGCTCCGCCAGGCGCTCCTCGGTGGGCAGGCGCAGCGGGTCCTCGGGGGAGCGGCCGAGTATCGAGGCGCGCAGCGACTGCGACACCTGGTACCACAGCGGCAGCTTGCGGTTCAGGACGATCGAATCCGGGGCGAAGGAGGTCACGCGGTTATCCGTACCTGGCGAAGAACGTCCGGCGCAACGGCGGCGGTCACCCGCGGAAGTGCCGTTGCAGCCCCTGCCACACGTCGTCGTAGCGCTGCTGGAGGTGGTCGGCGCCCGCCGCCTGCGGGGTGAGGGCCACCGGCCAGCGGGTCTCGAACATGAACGCCAGTCCGTCGTCGAGCTTCTGCGGCTTCAGCTCGGCGGCGCTCGCCCGGTCGAACGTCTCCCGGTCCGGGCCGTGCGCCGACATCATGTTGTGCAGCGAGCCGCCGCCGGGCACGAAGCCCTCCGCCTTGGCGTCGTAGGCGCCCTCGATCAGGCCCATGTACTCGCTCATCACGTTCCGGTGGAAGTACGGCGGCCGGAAGGTGTCCTCGCCCACCAGCCAGCGCGGCGCGAAGACCACGAAGTCCACGCCGGCCAGGCCCGGGGTGTCCGACGGCGAGGTCAGCACCGTGAAGACGGACGGATCCGGGTGGTCGTAGGAGATGGTGCCGATCACATTGAAGCGGCGCAGGTCGTAGGTGTACGGCACATGGTTGCCGTGCCAGGCGACCACGTCCAGGGGGCTGTGGTCGTAGCTCGCCGTCCACAGGTTGCCGCAGAACTTGTTCACCACCTCCACCGGCCCCTCGACGTCCTCGTACGCCGCCACCGGAGCCCGGAAGTCCCGGGGGTTGGCGAGCCCGTTGGCGCCGATCGGGCCGAGGTCGGGCAGCCGGAACGGCGCCCCATAGTTCTCGCACACATAGCCTCGGGCCGACTCATCGAGCAGCTCCACACGGAAGCGCACTCCACGGGGGATCAGCGCCACATGGCCCGGCTCCACATGAAGCCGGCCGAACTCGGTGTGCAGCAGCAGCCCGCCGCGCTCCGGCACGATCAGCAGCTCGCCGTCGGCGTCCGAGAAGACCCGCTCCATCGAGGCGTTGGCGTGGTACAGGTGCACGGCCATGCCCGTGCGCTGGGTCGCGTCGCCGTTGCCGCCCAGCGTCCACAGGCCGGCGAGGAAGTCGGTGCCGGCCGGGGGCTGCGGCAGCGGGTTCCAGCGCAGCCGGTTGGGGTCGGGCACCGCCTCGGCGAAGGGCGCCGTGCGGATCGCGCCGTTGTCGGTGCGGGTGAACGCCGGATGCGCGGCCGAGGGGCGGATGCGGTAGAGCCAGGAGCGCCGGTTGTGCGCCCGCGGCTCGGTGAACGCCGTACCGCTCAGCTGCTCGGCGTACAGGCCCAGCGGTGCGCGCTGCGGCGAGTTGCGGCCCTCGGGCAGGGCGCCCGGCACCGCCTCCGAGGCGTGTTCGTTGCCGAACCCGGTCAGATACGACAGCCCCTCGGCGGTCTTCCGTGCTCCCCCGCGCTCGAACACGCTCGCGCGGGAGGTGCCCCCATCGCTCATGATCGCTCCTTGTGCTCCCGATTCCTATGCATCACCGTAGGAATGCGTGGGGGTCCGCGCAAGAGGGGCGTGGTCCTCCCCGCGGGGTACGGCGGGAACCAGACTTCAGGGGGATCCGGAATGCCGCGGTGCTGTTCTACGCTCCCGGTCATGTCGTGGACGAAGTGGACGCGTGGACCCCTCGCCGCGCTCGCGGTGGGCGTCCTGCTGCCGCTTGGAGCGGCGGCCTGCACCAGCGGTGCGGCGCACGGCGGGACGACCGTCTCGCCGTCGCCCGTGGGGAAGGTGCTGGACGACACCGACGAGACCGGCCGGAACCTGCGCGAGGTGGCCCAGCGGAACGCCCCCGAGGTCGCCGTCGAGATCGCCCCGGACTCGGCCGGCGGCTGGGACGTCCGGCTGACCCTGCGTCACTTCCGGCTCTCCCCGTCCGGCACCCGGCCGGCGGCGGCCATCGGCCGCGGGCTCGCCCACCTGTTCGTCGACGGCCACCGGGTCGCCCGGCTGCGCACCCCCACGTACCACCTGGCCGCCGGTCTCGTCCCGCACGGCACCCACCAGGTCACCGTGCGCCTGTACGCCGACGACGGCACGGTGTGGGCCGTCCGCGGCAAGCCGGTCCAGAGCACCGCCGACATCACGGTGTCCGACGCGGAGACGGGCAGGGGGTGAGCGCCGATCGGAACGTCGCCCCCGCCGGCGGACGAGGGCCTTCGGTACCCTGCCCCCGCCGGCGATTGAGTGCAAGGGCCACCTGTCTCCGTACTGTGGGGGGAGGTTCACCGGACCCCGGCGGAAAGGCATCATGAAGCCCGTGCCCCACGCGACATCCCTCCGCCGCGCGCCCGTCCAGCGGCGCAGCGCCGAACGGCTGACCAGGATCCTGGACGCCTGCGCCGAACTCCTCGACGAGGTCGGCTACGACGCCCTGAGCACGCGCGCGGTCGCCCAGCGCGCCGGCGTGCCCATCGGCTCGGTCTACCGCTTCTTCGGCAACAAGCGGCAGATGGCCGACGCCCTCGCCCAGCGCAACCTGGAGCGGTACGTCGAGCGTGTCACCGACCGGCTGAAGAAGGCCGGCAAGGGGGACTGGCGGGCCGCCATGGACGCCGTCCTGGACGAGTACCTGGGCATGAAGCGCACGGCTCCCGGCTTCTCCCTGGTGGACTTCGGCAACCAGATCCCGGTCGGCTCCCGCCACGACGAGCCCAACACCCGGGTCGCCGACCGGCTCACCGACCTGCTCGCCGGCTATCTCGGCCGCATCCCGGACGCGGACCTGCGGCGAGCCTTCCTGGTCGCCGTGGAGAGCGCCGACACCCTCGTCCAACTCGCCTTCCGGATCGACCCGCAGGGCGACGAGGCGATCATCACCGAGACCCGGGAACTGCTCCGGGCGTACCTGGGACGCGTGCTGGACTGAGACATGGGCGGACGGAGCGCCATCCGACGGCCTGAGCGGGCCGCCCGGAGTGCCATCCGACGGCCTGAGCGGGCCGCCCGGAGTCACCCCCCAAGACCGGCGCGGGCCGCCCGGAGTCACTTCCCAAGACCGGCGCGGGCCGGCCGGAGTGTCGCTTTGAGGGCTGGCATGGGTCGGGCGAAGGGCATCCGTCGGCGGTCGACGCGGGTCGGGCCGATCGTCATCCGGCGGTCGGCGCGGGCCGACCGGAGCGCCGTCCGACGACTGACGTGGGTCGGTGAAGTGCCGTCCGACGGCCTGCGCGGGTCGCCCGGAGCCACCCCCAAGACCGGCGCGGGCCGCCCAGAGCCGCCCCCGAGACCTACGCGGGCTGCCCGGAGTCACCCCAAGACCGGCGCGGGCCGCCCGGAGTCACCCCCGAGGCCGGTGCGGGCTGCCCGGAGTCACCCCGAGGCCGGCGCGGGCCGCCCGGAGTCACCTCCAAGACCGGCATGGATCGGCTGAAGTGTCGCCCGACGCCCGGCGTGGGCCGGTCGGCGTGTCACCCGTCGGCCGGTGCCCGGCGGCCCGAGGGTGTGCCGGAACGGAAGGGTCACGTGCGGGGCCTCCCCTCCGTGCATACCGGTCGGTATGCTCGCCCCAGCCGGTCCGCCCGCTCGTGCGCGGGCGACCCCGTCGCCGACCCCTCCGGGAGGACCCGTGTCCCGCACCGCCCTGCGAATCTGCCCCCTGTGCGAGGCCACCTGCGGGCTGACCCTCACCGTCGAGGGCACCCGCGTCACCGGCGCCCGCGGTGACCGGGACGACGTCTTCAGCAAGGGGTTCATCTGCCCCAAGGGCGCCGCCTTCGGTGCCGTCGACGGCGACCCCGACCGGCTGCGCACCCCGCTCGTCCGGGAGAACGGCGGCCTGCGCGAGGCCACCTGGGAGGAGGCCTTCGACGCGGTCGCCGCGGGTCTGCGCCCGGTGGTGGAGCGGTACGGTCCCGACGCCGTGGGCGTGGTCCTCGGCAACCCCAACGTGCACACCGTGGCCGGCGCCCTCTACCCGCCGGTCCTGCTCGGCGCCCTGCGCACCCGCAGCCTGTTCACCGCCTCCACGGTCGACCAGATGCCCAAGCACGTGTCCAGCGGGCTGCTGTTCGGCGACGCGGGCGCCATCCCGGTGCCGGACCTCGACCACACCGACCACCTGCTGCTCATCGGCGCCAACCCCCTTGAGTCCAACGGCAGTCTGTGCACCGCCCCCGACTTCCCCGGCAGGCTCAAGGCTCTCAGGGCGCGCGGCGGCCGGCTCACCGTCGTGGACCCGCGCCGCACCCGCACCGCGAAGCTCGCCGACCGCCACCTGGCGATACGCCCCGGCGCCGACGCCTTGCTGCTCGCCGCGATGGCCCACACCCTCTTCACGGAGGACCTGGTCGACCTCCGGCACCTGGCCCCGCACGTCGAGGGACTCGACGAACTCCGGGACGCGCTGGGCGACTTCACCCCCGAGGCCGTGGCGCCCGCCTGCGACCTGGACACCGGTGTCATCCGCACCCTCGCCCGCGAGCTGGCCGCCGCCCCGGCCGCCGCCGTCTACGCCCGCATCGGCAGCTGCACCGTCCCGCACGGCACCCTGGCCAGCTGGCTGGTCGACGTCCTGAACATCCTCACCGGCAACCTGGACCGGCCCGGCGGCGCGCTCTTCCCGCAGGCCGCCACCGACAAGGCGCCCCGTCCGGCGGGCCCGGGGCGTGGCTTCGCGCTCGGCCGCTGGCACTCCCGGGTGAGCGGACACCCGGAGGCGAAGGGGGAGTTGCCGCTCGCCGCGCTCGCCGAGGAGATCGACACCGCGACCGACGAGGGGACACCGGTGCGCGCGCTGATCGCCGTCGCCGCCAACCCCGTGCTCTCCGCGCCCGACGGCGACCGGCTCGACAAGGCCCTGGACTCCCTGGACTTCATGGTCAGCGTCGACCCGTACCTCAACGAGACCTCGCGCCACGCCCACGTCGTCCTGCCCCCGCCCCCGCCCTCCCAGAGCCCGCACCACGACTTCGCCTTCAACGCCCTGGCCGTGCGCAACCAGGTCCGCTACACCCGCCCCGCCGTCCCGCTGGAGCCCGGCCGCATGGCGGAGACCGAGATCCTCGCCCGGCTGGTCCTGGCCGCCACGGGCATGCACGGCGCCGACCCGGCCGCCGTCGACGCGATGGTCATCGACCAGACCCTCGGCAAGGCTGTCCAGGACGCGCACGGGCCGGTGCACGGACGCGACCCGCACGAGCTCGCCGCCCTGCTGATCGGCGACAACGGCCCCGAGCGACGGCTCGACCTGATGCTGCGCCTCGGCCCGTACGGCGACGGCTTCGGCGCCCGCCCCGACGGGCTGACCCTGGAGAAGCTGCTCGCCCACCCGCACGGCATCGACCTCGGCCCGCTGCGCCCGCGGCTGCCGCAGCCGCTGAAGACCCGCAGCGGCAAGGTCGAGCTGCTGCCCGGGCCCCTCGCCGACGATCTGCCCCGGCTCCGCGCGGCCCTGCGCGAGCGGCCCGCGGGCCTCGTCCTGGTCGGCCGCCGCCATCTGCGCTCCAACAACAGCTGGATGCACAACGTGCCCGCGCTCACCGGCGGCAGCAACCGCTGCACGGTGCACATCCACCCCGAGGACGCGGCCCGCCTCGGCGTCCGGGACGGCGCGGACGTCCGCGTCAAGGGCGCCGGGGGAGAGGTGGTGGCCCCCGCGGAGGTCACCGACGGCGTCCGGCCCGGTGTGGTGAGCCTGCCGCACGGCTGGGGCCACGACCGGCCCGGCACCCGGCTGGGCCACGCCTCCACCGACCCCGGCGTCAACGTCAATCAGCTGCTCGACGGCAGCCTGCTCGACCCGCTGTCGGGCAACGCGGTCCTCAACGGCGTACCCGTCGAGCTCGTAGCACTGCCGTGACCTGGACTTTCGCGCTTATTGCTCGCACGTCAACATCTTGTTAACGCCGTTTGAACGGACCTAACGTCATCGCACCGCCGACCCCCAGGTGGGATGTTCAAGGGCGAACGTTAGGTATCCATTCATGCTGACCATCCTCGGCTTCGCCATGATCGCGACCTTCCTGGTCCTGATCATGCTGAAGAAGATGTCGCCGATCGCGGCGCTCGTGCTCATACCCGCGCTCTTCTGCGTGTTCGTGGGCAAGGGTGCCAAGCTCGGCGACTACGTCATCGACGGCGTCACCGGCCTCGCCCCCACCGCGGCGATGCTCATGTTCGCGATCGTCTACTTCGGTGTGATGATCGACGTCGGTCTCTTCGACCCGGTCGTGCGGGGCATCCTCAAGTTCTGCAAGGCCGACCCGCTGCGGATCGTGGTCGGCACGGCGGTCCTCGCCGCGATCGTCTCCCTGGACGGCGACGGCTCCACCACCTTCATGATCACCGTCTCGGCGATGTACCCGCTGTACAAGCGCCTGAAGATGTCCCTGGTCGTGATGACCGGCGTCGCCGCCATGGCCAACGGCGTGATGAACACGCTGCCGTGGGGCGGCCCCACCGCCCGCGCCGCCACCGCGCTGAAGCTCGACGCCAGTGACATCTTCGTGCCGATGATCCCGGCCCTCGCCATGGGCCTGCTGTTCGTCTTCGCCCTCGCCTACGTCCTCGGCCGCCGCGAGCGCAAGCGGCTCGGTGTGCTGACGCTGGACGAGGTGCTGGTGGAGGAGACCGAGACGGTGCTGGTCGGCGCCGGTGCCGGCAAGGGCGTGACGAGGGCCGGCGGTTCCGGTCCGGGCGTGGACCTGCCCGACGAGCCCGAGGACGAGAGCTTCCAGGGCCTGGACCCGGACCGCCCCACCCTGCGCCCCAGGCTCTACTGGTTCAACGCGCTGCTCACGGTCGCCCTGCTCACCGCCATGATCATGGAGTGGCTGCCGATCCCGGTGCTGTTCCTGCTCGGCGCCGCCCTCGCCCTGACCGTCAACTTCCCGCACATGCCGGACCAGAAGGCCCGGATCGCCGCCCACGCCGAGAACGTCCTCAACGTCTCCGGCATGGTCTTCGCCGCCGCCGTCTTCACCGGCGTCCTCCAGGGCACCGGCATGGTCGACCACATGGCGAAGTGGCTGGTGGACAACGTCCCCGACGGCATGGGCCCGCACATGGCCCTCGTCACCGGCGTGCTGAGCATCCCGCTCACCTACTTCATGTCCAACGACGGCTTCTACTTCGGCGTCCTGCCGGTGCTCGCCGAGGCGGGCCAGGCGCACGGCGTGTCCGCGGTGGAGATCGCCCGCGCCTCGATCATCGGCCAGCCCCTGCACATGTCCAGCCCGCTCGTCCCGGCCGTGTACGTCCTGGTCGGCATGGCCAAGGTGGAGTTCGGCGACCACACCCGGTTCGTGGTCAAGTGGGCCGTGCTCACCTCGCTGGTGGTCCTCGGCGCGGCCGTCCTGTTCGGCATCGTCTGATCCCCCTGGAGGACACATGGGGCCCGGTGGGAACCGCGGCTGGCTGCTCCGCCTCGTCATCGCCTTCGGCTGCGCGCAGGGGGCGGTGTCGATGGCCCGGCCCGCCGTCTCCTACCGGGCCCTGGCGCTCGGCGCCGACGAACGGGCGGTCGGTGTCATCGCAGGTGTCTACGCGCTGCTGCCGCTGTTCGCCGCCGTACCGCTCGGCCGCCGTACCGACCACGGCCGCTGCGCGCCCCTGCTGCCGGCCGGTGTCGTCCTCATCGCGGCCGGCTGCGCGCTCAGCGGGCTCGCCGGCTCGCTGTGGGCGATGGCCCTGTGGAGCGGGGTGATGGGACTCGGCCACCTGTGCTTCGTGATCGGCGCCCAGTCGCTGGTGGCCCGTCAGTCCGCGCCGCACGAACAGGACCGCAACTTCGGCCACTTCACCATCGGCGCCTCCCTCGGCCAGCTCGTCGGGCCCGTCGCCGCGGGCGCGCTCATCGGTGGCCCCGACATGGCCCGCAGCAGCGCGCTCGCCCTCGTCGTGGCGGGTGCGGGCGCGGCGGTCGCGTTCACCTCGCTGTGGCGCATCGAGGACCGTACGGCCGTCACCTCCCGTGCGTCCAGCGGTGGCCGGGTGCCGGTCGGCGGCATCCTGCGCGCCCGGGGCGTGCCCGCGGGCATGCTGATCAGCCTGTCGGTGCTGTCCGCGACCGACGTCCTCACCGCCTACCTGCCGGTGGTCGGCGAACACCGGGGGATCGCGCCCTCGGTGATCGGCGTCCTGCTCAGCCTTCGGGCGGGCGCCACCATAGCCTGCCGGCTCGTCCTCACCCCGCTGCTGCGGCTGCTCGGCCGGCCCGCGCTGCTCACCGTGACCTGCCTGCTGGCCGCCCTGCTGTGCGCGGGGGTGGCGCTGCCGGTGCCGGTGTGGGCGCTCGGTGTGATGCTCACGGTCCTCGGCTTCTGCCTGGGCGTGGGCCAGCCGCTGTCGATGACGACGGTGGTGCGGGCCGCGCCGGCCGAGGCCCGCTCCACCGCGCTCGCCCTGCGGCTGACCGGCAACCGGCTGGGCCAGGTCGCCGCCCCGGCCGCCGCGGGTCTGGTCGCCGGGCTGGCGGGCGTGGCCGCGCCGTTCGTGATGCTGGGGGCGCTGCTGCTGGTGTCGTCGTCAGTGGCGCCGCGCTCGCCGGGCCGGGCCGAGGGGTCGTCCGGGCGGGTGACCGGGAAGCGGCCGAGGCGCCCGGGATTGCGCCGCACGAGCGATCTGTGACGGCGCGTCGGGCGTCAGTGCCATGGGCCGCGCGGCCCATGAAGGAGAGTCCAGGCGAACGAGCGATTTGTATGAAAATCGTCTGAACTCGGAGGAGCGCGCATGCCCACCATGACCCCACGTGCCGTCGGCCCCCGCGCGGGCGCCACAGTCGTCCTCACCGCCCTCGCCGCGGCGGGCGCGTCATGGGTGGCGGCTCCGAGCGCGATGGCCCAGGGCGAGAACGGCGACATCAGGATTCACGACGAGCGTCACCTCCACGGGACGCCGCTCGTGGGGTCGGTCAAGGACGATCCCGTGGTGTGCCGGTTCTATCTGGAGGCCGTCAACTTCGACACGCTCACCAGCATCGCCTACACCATCACCCCGCAGCCCCCGCTCCCCACCGCCGCCACCGTCGCCGGCACCATCCAGCTCGCCGGGGGTGCCGGGCATACCGACCCGCTCGGCCTCGCGGACGGTCAGTACAAGATCAGCTGGCTCGTGGGCACCCCCGCCGCCCTCAAGGAGAAGGTGTTCCGCGTCAACTGCAAGGACGGGCGCCACGAGGGTGAGCACGGGCCGGGCGGGCAGATCTCCGACGGCCGGCACAACGACTCCGACGGCCGGCACGACAGCGACGCGTCCTGGGGCAAGGACGACCAGAGCGGTCCCAGGGGAGGGGTGCACGCGGGCGGCGGCGGTCTCATCGACACGGCCGCCGCCTACTCCCCGGTGGCCGCCGCAGGTGCCGTGGGTCTGATCGCCGTCTGTGGTGCCGTGTACGTCCGGCTGGTCCGCCGGCGGCCCCATGGCGCCGCGTAGGTACCGGCGCAGGCCCTGGTACCGCACCCGCGCCTACCGCCTCGCCAGGACGGCCCTGCTGGTGTTCGTCCTGGTGACGGTG
This sequence comes from Streptomyces olivaceoviridis, assembly GCF_014650115.1. Lineage (GTDB taxonomy): Bacteria > Actinomycetota > Actinomycetes > Streptomycetales > Streptomycetaceae > Streptomyces > Streptomyces olivaceoviridis. Next base: position 92,596 of record NZ_BMUI01000004.1, read on the forward strand.
GGGTCGCGCTGCGGGTCGGGCGGCGGGGCGGCAGGGTCCGGCCCGCACGCCGTGGCGGCCGGTACGGACTCCGCCCGCGGTGGGCCGGCCGCCCCTCCGGCGCCGCCGCCCCGCCCGCTGCCCCGGTCCCGGCCGACCTCCTTCCGCGTCCCCTCCCTGGGCATCGACGCCCCCATCACCCCGCTCCGCCTCGACCGGAACCAGGAGCTGGAGACACCGCCCGTCGACAGACCGCGGCTGGTCGGCTGGTACCAGGGCGGCCCCACGCCCGGCGAGGCCGGCACCGCCGTCGCCGTCGGCCACCGCGACACCCGCACCGGCCCCGCCGTCTTCGCCGGCCTCGCCCAGGTCAAGCCCGGCAAGCCCGTCGAGGTCCGGCGGGCGGACGGCCGCGTCGCCGTCTACTCCGTCGACCGGGTGAAGGTCTATGACAAGGCCGGCTTCCCCGACGAGGAGGTCTACGGCCCGACCGGGCGCCCGGAACTGCGGGTGCTCACCTGCGGCGGCCTGTTCAGCCGGCGGACCGGCTACACCAGCAACGTGGTGGTCTTCGCCCATCTGACCGCGACCAGGTGACCGGGGGAACGGCCGGTGCGCACGCCGTGCCCGCACCGGCCGGTCCCTTCGGCATCATGTCCCGGAGCGTCCGGACCGGCCATGTCTGGCGCGGGAAAACTATCACCGCTAGTTTGTGTGCCGGACGACGCGGACCCCGCCGGGAGGACACAGCAATGAAGGCACACGACGGCCTGTACATCGACGGCGCCTGGCGCCCCGCCGGGAGCGCGGACGGGATCGAGGTCGTGAACCCCGCCGACGAGCAGGTCATCGCCCGGGTCCCGGCGGGTTCGGCCCTGGACGTCGACACCGCCGTACGCGCCGCGCGGGCCGCGCTCCCCGCCTGGGCCGCCACGCCCCCGGCCGAACGCGCCGCGCGCCTGGCCGCCCTCCGCGACGTCCTCGCGGCCCGCAAGGACGAGATCGCCGAGACGGTCACCGCGGAACTGGGCTCGCCCCTGCCGTTCTCCCAGGCCGTGCACGCGGCCCTGCCGATCGCGGTCGCGGGCTCCTACGCCGACCTGGCCGCCGCCCACCCCTTCGAGGAGAAGGTCGGCAACTCCACGGTCCTGCACGAGCCGATCGGCGTGGTCGGCGCCATCACCCCCTGGAACTACCCCCTCCACCAGATCGTCGCCAAGGTCGCCCCGGCCCTCGCCGCCGGCTGCGCGATCGTCCTCAAGCCCGCCGAGGACACCCCGCTCACCGCCCAGCTCTTCGCCGAGGCGGTGCACGAGGCGGGCGTGCCGGCGGGCGTGTTCAACCTGGTCACCGGTCTCGGCCCGGTCGCCGGGCAGGCGCTCGCCGAGCACCCCGGCGTCGACCTCGTCTCCTTCACCGGTTCCACGGCGGTCGGCCGGCGGATCGGCGCGGTGGCCGGCGCGGCCGTGAAGAAGGTCGCCCTGGAACTCGGCGGCAAGTCCGCCAACGTCATCCTGCCGAGCGCCGACCTCGCCAGGGCCGTGAACGTCGGTGTCGCCAACGTGATGTCCAACTCCGGTCAGACGTGCAGCGCCTGGACCCGGATGCTCGTCCACCGCGACCGGTACGCCGAGGCCGTCGAACTCGCCGCGACCGCCGCCGCCAAGTACGGCGACCGCATCGGACCGCTGGTCAGCGCCAGGCAGCGGGACCGGGTGCGCGGTTACATCGAGAAGGGCGTCGCCGAGGGCGCCCGCCTCGTCGCGGGCGGCCCCGAATCCCCGCGCGAGCGCGGCTGGTTCGTCAGCCCGACGGTCTTCGCGGACGTCACCCCCGACATGACCATCGCCCAGGAGGAGATCTTCGGCCCGGTCCTGTCGATCCTGAGGTACGACGACGAGGACGACGCCCTGCGCATCGCCAACGGCACCGTGTACGGCCTCGCGGGCGCCGTCTGGGCCGCCGAGGAGGCCGAGGCGGTGGCCTTCGCGCGCCGCATGGACACCGGCCAGGTCGACATCAACGGCGGCCGGTTCAACCCGCTGGCGCCGTTCGGCGGTTACAAGCAGTCCGGCGTCGGCCGGGAACTCGGCGCGCCCGGACTCGCCGAGTACCTCCAGACCAAGTCCCTCCAGTTCTGAGGAGTTGCGTCACCCATGGCCGTACGAGCCGCCGTCCTGCCCGCCATCGGCGCCCCGCTGGAGATCACCGGCATCGAGCTGCCCGACCCGGGCCCCGGACAGGTCCGGGTCCGCCTCGCCGCCGCCGGCGTCTGCCACTCCGACCTCTCCCTGTCCGACGGCACCATGCGGGTGCCGGTCCCGGCCGTCCTCGGTCACGAGGGCGCGGGTACGGTCGTCGCCGTCGGGGAGGGTGTCACCCATGTCTCACCCGGGTCCCCGGTCGTCCTCAACTGGGCCCCCGCTTGCGGAAGTTGCCACGCCTGCGCGCTGGGCGAGGTCTGGCTGTGCGCCAACGCGCTGAACGGCGCGGCCGACGTCCACGCCCGCACGACCGACGGCACCGACCTGCACCCCGGGCTGAACGTGGCCGCGTTCGCCGAGGAGACGGTGGTCGCCGCGTCCTGCGTGCTGCCGCTGCCGGACGGGGTGCCGCTGGTGGACGCCGCCCTGCTGGGCTGCGCCGTCCTCACCGGCTACGGCGCGGTGCACCACTCGGCGCGGGTCAGGTCCGGCGAGACGGTCGCCGTGTTCGGCGTCGGCGGAGTCGGCCTCGCCACGCTGCAAGCGGCCCGTATCGCGGGGGCGTCCCGGATCATCGCCGTCGACGTCTCCCCCGAGAAGGAGGAACTGGCCCGCGCCGCCGGGGCCACGGACTACGTCCTCGCCTCCGGGAACACCCCGCGCGAGATCCGCGGCCTCACCGGCAGGCAGGGCGTCGACGTCTCCGTGGAGTGCGTGGGCCGCGCGGTCTCCATCCGCGCGGCCTGGGAGTCCACGCGCCGGGGCGGCCGTACGACGGTCGTCGGCATCGGCGGCAAGGACCAGCAGGTCACCTTCAACGCCCTGGAGCTCTTCCACTGGGGCCGCACCCTCTCCGGCTGCGTCTACGGCAACAGCGACCCGTCCCGCGACGTGCCGCTCCTCGCCGAGCACGTGCGGGAGGGCCGCCTGGACCTCTCCACCCTGGTCACCGACCGGATCACCCTGGAGGACATCCCGGCGGCCTTCGAGAACATGCTGGCGGGCAAGGGGGGACGGGCGGTGGTCGTCTTCTGAGGGTGAGCGCCCCGAACGGGCGGGGGGAACCGCGCGACGAGCCCCCACGCGACCGCGGTCGGCGCTCCGCCGTCGCCTCCCCGGTCGCGCGGTTCAGCGCAGGTCGTCGCGCGAGACGCCGAGCAGGTCGGAGAAGACCCGCTCCCCGGACGGAGTCACCGCGACCGCCCGCCCCGATCCGACCCGCACGCACCACCCCGCCTCCAGCGCCCGCCGGCACAACGCCGCACCCGCCGCACCGGCGAGATGCGGTCGCCGTTCCGTCCAGTCGAGGCACGCGCGGGCCAGTGGGCGCCGGCCGCCGAGGTCCAGGGGCACACCGGCCGCACCGAACCACTCCACCCCCGCGTCCGTCAGCGCGAACCCGGTGTCCTGTCGCAGCAGCCCCCGCCGGGTCAGCGCGTCGGTGAGCACGATCCCGAGCCGCCCGGCGAGATGGTCGTAACAGGTCCGCCCCCGGGCCATGGCGGCCCCGGCGCTCGCCTCGCGCAGGCTGCGCGGAGGGCGCCGTACCACCGCCGCGGGCACCTGCGCGGCGAGGTCCTCGACCACCTGCGCCACCCGCGCGTCGGCCAGCCGCACATACCGGTGCCGCCCCTGCCGTTCCTCCGTGAGCAGTCCGCCGGCCACCAGCTTGCCGAGGTGCTCGCTCAGCGTGGAGGCCGCGACCCCGGCACGCCGGGCCAGCTCACCTGCCGTCCACGCCCGCCCGTCAAGCAGCGCCAGCAGGCACGCGGCGCGGGTCCGGTCGGCGATCAGCCCGGCCAGCGCCGCCAGCCCGGCCGCCTGGGGATCCTCGGTGTTCATGCCCCCAGCATGCGGCAGTGACGCTTCGGCGGCGGCCGAAGTGCCACCGGCCGCCGCGTCCTCACACCCGTACCTGCCGGTACTGCTGCGCCAGCCCGTCCAGCAGCGCGGCGAGCCCCGCCTCGAAGGCGCGCTCGTCGATCTTCTCCTGCTGCTCGGCGAGCAGGTGGGCCTGACCGAGGTGGGGGTAGTCGGCGGGGTCGTACGCGCTCGCGTCGTCCACGAAGCCGCCGGCGAAGGAACCGAGCGCCGAGCCCATGATGAAGTACCGCATCAGCGCGCCGATGGAGGTCGCCTGCGCCGGCGGCCAGCCCGCGTCGACCATCGCGCCGTAGACCGCGTCGGCCAGCCGCAGTGCGGCCGGGCGGCGGCCGGGGCCCCGGGCGAGGACGGGGACGATGTTCGGGTGGTCGCGCAGGGCGGCCCGGTAGGAGACGGCCCAGTCGTGCAGCGCGGTCCGCCAGTCCCGGCCGTCCTCGAACATCGACAGGTCGACCTGGGCGCTCACCGAGTCCGCCACCGCCTCCAGGATCTCGTCCTTGGTGCGGAAGTGGTTGTAGAGCGAGGGTCCGCTCACTCCCAGTTCGGCGGCGAGCCGGCGGGTGGAGACGGCCGCCAGACCCTCCCGGTCCACGAGGTCCCGGGCCGTCTCGACGATCCGGTCGGTGCTGAGGAGGGGCTTGCGCGGTCGGGCCATGGCGCACATAGTAGGGCTGCGACCGGAAACTAGCAGTGCTAATTTAAATGTCCGGCTTTCAAGATCCATCGGTGGTAGGGGTGATCTCGTGGTGAACCTGGGGCTCAGCGAGGAGCAGCGGGCCGTACGGCAGCTCGCCCGGGACTTCGTGGAGCGCGAGATCGCCCCGCACGTGGTCGCCTGGGACCGCGCCGAGGAGGTCGACCGGGGCATCGTGAAGAAGCTCGGCGAGGTCGGCTTCCTCGGCCTGACCGTGCCCGAGGAGTACGGCGGCTCCGGCGGCGATCACCTCTCCTACTGCCTGGTCACCGAGGAGCTGGGGCGCGGCGACTCCTCGGTCCGCGGGATCGTCTCCGTCTCCCTGGGGCTCGTCGCCAAGACGGTCGCCGCCTGGGGGAGCGAGGAGCAGAAGCGACGCTGGCTCCCGGGACTCACCGCGGGCGAGTGCGTCGGCTGCTTCGGTCTCACCGAGCCCGGCACCGGCTCCGACGCGGGCAACCTCACCACCCGGGCGGTGCGCGACGGCGACGACTACGTCGTGAACGGCACCAAGATGTTCATCACCAACGGCACCTGGGCCGATGTCGTCCTGCTCTTCGCCCGCTCCACCGGCGCCCCCGGCCACAAGGGCGTGTCCGCGTTCCTCGTGCCCACCGACACCCCCGGCCTGACCCGCCGTACCGTCCACGGCAAGCTCGGCCTGCGCGGCCAGGCCACCGCCGAACTCGTCCTGGAGGACGTGCGTGTGCCCGCCTCCGCGATGCTCGGCGCGGAGGGCAAGGGCTTCTCCGTCGCCATGTCCGCGCTCGCCAAGGGGCGGATGTCGGTGGCCGCGGGCTGTGTCGGGATAGCCCAGGCCGCGCTGGACGCGGCCGTGCGGTACGCCGGTGAGCGGGAGCAGTTCGGCAAGCCGATCGCCCGGCACCAGCTGGTGCAGGAGCTGATCAGCGACATCGCCGTCGACGTGGACGCGGCCCGGCTGCTGACCTGGCGGGTCGCCGACCTCATCGACCGCGGCGAGCCGTTCGCCGTCGAGTCCTCCAAGGCCAAGCTGTTCGCCTCCGAGGCCGCGGTGCGCGCCGCCAACAACGCCCTCCAGGTCTTCGGCGGCTACGGCTACATCGACGAGTACCCGGCCGGCAAACTCCTGCGCGACGCGCGCGTGATGACCCTCTACGAGGGCACCAGCCAGATCCAGAAGCTGCTCATCGGCCGCTCCCTGACCGGGGTCTCGGCCTTCTGAGTACGCGGCGCACCCGGTTCTGAGTATCCCGGCGGATGTGGCGCGGACCACGTCCGCCGATGCTGGCTGCCATGAGTGACACACCGGTCAGACAGCAGAGCACGGCCGCGTTCTACGGGCAGGCCGTCGCCTCCTTCGCGGTCGCCATGGCGGCCACCGCCATCGGCATCGCCCGGCTCGACGCCAGCGCCTGGGTGCGCGGCTTCCTGGCGATCGCCGTCCTGTACCTCGTCACCTCCGCCTTCACCCTCGCCAAGGTGATCCGGGACCGGCAGGAGGCCGGGCAGATCGTCAGCCGTGTCGACCAGGCCCGGCTGGAGAAGCTGCTCGCCGAGCACGACCCCTTCGAAAAGCCCTGAGCGGCTCGGCTAAGCGCCCGCTCACCAACGGCGGTATGGTGGTGTTCCTGTCACCGAGAGGGGCGAGCGAGCGATGAGTACGGCGCAGGAGACGACCGGCGGCGAAGTGGAGCCGTGGGAAGAGGTCACCCCTGACGCGGCCCGGCGGCTGCTCGTCGCGGCCGTGGAGGCCTTCGCCGAGCGTGGCTACCACGCGACGACGACCCGTGACATCGCGGGCCGCGCCGGCATGAGCCCGGCCGCGCTCTACATCCACTACAAGACCAAGGAAGAGCTGCTCCACCGGATCAGCCGCATCGGTCACGACAAGGCCCTCGACATCCTGCGCACCGCGGCACGGCGGGAGGGCACCGCGGCCGAGCGGCTGGCCGACGCGGTCGGCTCCTTCGTCCGCTGGCACGCGGGCCGGCGTACCACCGCGCGGGTCGTGCAGTACGAACTCGACGCCCTCGGCCCCGAGGCCCGCGCGGAGATCGTCGCGCTGCGCCGCCAGGTGGACGCGGAGGTGCGCGGGATCATCGAGGACGGCGTGGCCTCGGGCGAGTTCGACGTGCTGGACGTCCAGGGCACCACGCTCGCCGTGCTGTCGCTGTGCATCGACGTGGCCCGCTGGTTCAACGTGGACGGCCCGCGCACCCCCGAGGAGGTCGGCGCGCTCTACGCCGACCTCGTGCTGCGGATGGTCGGGGCCGGGTAGCCGCCTCGTCTACAGGTAGTACCGGGACACCGACTCCGCGACGCACACCGGCTTGTCGCCGCCCTCGCGCTCCACGGTGAACGCGACCGTCACCTGCACCCCACCGGTGACGTCCTCGACGCCGGTGATCCTCCCGGTGGCGCGCAGCCGGGAGCCGACGGGGACCGGGGCGGGGAAGCGGACCTTGTTCGTCCCGTAGTTGACGCCCATCTTCACGCCCTCGACCTGGATGAGCCGCGGCCCGAACAGCGGGAGCAGGGACAGGGTGAGGTAGCCATGGGCGATGGTGGTCCCGAACGGCCCGGCGGCGGCCTTCTCCGGGTCCACGTGGATCCACTGGTGGTCCCCGGTCGCCTCGGCGAACAGGTCGATCCGCTTCTGGTCGATCTCCACCCAGTCGGTCGGGCCCAGTTCCTCGCCCACGGCCGCCCGCAGTTCGTCGGGGGAGGTGAAGGTCCTCGGTTCTGCCATGTTCCCGGCCTCTCGCTCGCGTATCTAAGCAACTGCTTAGCATGGTCGGGTGGGGGGGCGATGTCAACGGACCGCGGACCGGCCGGGTGGGTAATCTCTGAGGAGTGCCCCAGATTCCCGAGAAGATCCACGAGCTGACCGTCGGCCAGTTGTCCGCCCGCAGCGGAGCCGCGGTGTCCGCCCTGCACTTCTACGAGTCCAAGGGACTGATCACCAGCCGGCGGACCTCCGGCAACCAGCGCCGGTACAGCCGCGACACGCTGCGCCGGGTCGCCTTCGTGCGCGCGGCCCAGCGGGTGGGTATCCCGCTCGCCACGATCCGGGAGGCCCTGGCCGAACTGCCGGAGGAACGGACACCGACCAGGGAGGACTGGGCGCGCCTGTCCGAGAAGTGGCGCTCGGAACTGGACGAGCGCATCAAGCAGCTGAACCGCCTGCGCGACCACCTCACCGACTGCATCGGATGCGGCTGCCTGTCGATGGAGACGTGCGTGCTGTCCAACCCGGACGACGTGTTCGGCGCCCGGCGGACCGGATCACGGCTGATGGCGGAGCGGCGCTGAGGGGGAGAGGGCCGGCCGGTGACCCTGCTCGTGCCCGGCGGTGCGCCCGTCAGGCCGCGTCGGCCGCCGCGGCCAGGATCCGGGCCAGCTCTTCGGGCCGGGAGACCATGGGCCAGTGCCCCGCGTCGATGTCGGCGAAGTCGACGTGTCCGGCCCTGGCGAGCTCCGGGACGTCACCGCCGTCGATCCACTTCCGCGCCTGTGCGGGTGTGAACTCCGGGCACACGACCACGACCGGGACGTCGAAGCGCCGTTCGTCCGCCAGCCGCACCACGCCCTGGGCCACGGCAGCGGGTACGGGGATCGCGGCTGCCGCCAGTCGGCGCCTGGCCTCGTCGTCGAGGTCGGCGATCTCCGGCCCCTCGAAGGGACCCCAGCCCGGGAAGGGCACGACGCCGTCGCGCACCTCGAAGAAGTCGGCGTACGCATGGCCGTCGGAGAACGGGAAGCCGCCGATCAGGGCGACCCCGGCCAGCCGCTCCGGCCGCCGGTCGGCGGCCAGCCAGGCCAGTGTGCAGGCGGCGGAATGCCCCACCACCATGGGCTTGCCCGGCGCCGCGTCCACCGCGGCCAGCACCGCCGCCACCTGGTCCTCCAGTGTGGCCGACGCGGAGCCGTCGCCCTGGCCCGGCAGGGTGAGCGGCACCGGGCGATGGCCGAGCGACTCCAGCGTGGACGCCACGCGGCCCCACACCGATCCGTCCAGCCACAGGCCGCCGATGAGCAGGATGTCCATGGTCGGTTCCCCTTCTTCCAGGTCGTGGTGATCACCGTAGGAGGGGTTCCGGACGATCCACTGCCGGTTTGCCGCGCGACCACCGTGACTCGGGCGGAGCGGACTAGCCTGCACGGGTGCCGAACGATCTCAGCCCCACCGCGCGAGCACTGCGCGCCCTGGAGGTCCTCCAGGCCCGCCCCGGTACGACGGCCGGCGAACTCGCCGTGCGGCTGGGCGTCACGGAGCGCGCCGCGCGCCGGTACGTCGGCATCCTCCGCGAGGCCGGCATCCCCGTGGAGTCGGCCCGGGGGCCGTACGGCGGGTACCGGCTGGGGCGCGGGACACGGCTGCCGCCCGTGCACTTCACGCAGTCCGAGGCCCTCGGACTGGTGATGGCGGTCCTCGCCGGCCGGCCGGCCGCGGACGGCGCCGACGACCTGGTCGGCACCGCCCTGGGGAAGGTCGTCAAGGCGCTGCCGGAGAGCGTCGGCCGACAGGCGGCCCTGCTGCGGGAGCACGCGTCGGCCGCACCGGACCCGAACGCGGTCCGCCCGGACCCGGCCGTCACCAGCGAACTCGTCGCCGCCGTCGCGGCCCGGCGCCGGGTGTCGGTCACCTACCGCGGCGAGACCGGTGACGAGTGGGAGGCGGAGGTGGATCCCTGGTCCGTCGTGGTCCGCCACGGACGCTGGTACCTGCTGTGCCACTCGCACCGCGCGGGGGCGATCCGCACCTACCGCGTCGACCGGGTCCGCGCGGTCCGGCCGACCGCGCACGCGTTCGCACCGCCCGAGGACCTCGACCCGGTGGCGGTGCTGGAGGAGAACCTGGGGCTGGGCTGGGTGTTCCCCACCCGCGTGGTGTTCGCCGCCCCCCGCACCGAGGTGGCCCCCTGGATCCAGCCGCCCATGGGACGGCTCGAACCGTCGGGGGACGGCTGCGTGCTCGTCGGCAGCACGCGCAACCCGGCCATGTACGCGCAGGAGTGGCTGGCGCGCGTGCCGTTCGCCTTCCGCGTCGAGGGCGGCCAGGAGCTGCGCGCCGCGGTCGCGGAGCTGGGGGCGCGCTTCACCGCGGCGGCCTCGGACCAGCCCTGACCGGGCCGGGGCGGTGTCCCACGCCGGGGCTCACGACAGGGCCGAACTCCCTTCCCCTCCACCGTTGTTGCCGCCGTCCGCACGGGCATCGGCGCCGTACCGGGCCCGCGCCTGCGCCACCAATTGGGCGTTGGACACGGCCCGTCGGCCGTCCGGGAGGAGCAGGGTGTCCTCCAGGCCGATCCGGGTGGCGAGGCCCAGCCGGCCCGCCAGCCGGAGCACCGGCCAGGTCCCGCCCTCCTCGCCGTGCAGCAGCACCGGCCGGCCGTGTGCCGTACCCAGCTCGGCCAGCAGTGCCCGCGCCGACGCCTCGGCCGTCGCCGGGTCCGGGTCGGTCACCTCGGCCAGCACCCGCAGCACCCTCGGCCCGAGCGGTGAGCCCGCGAACCGGCGCGCGCCCCCGGTGCCGGACCGGATGCCCGCCTCCACGGCCACGCCCACCGACAGGAGGTGTCCGGCGACCTCCTCGGCGCCCGGCTCGTGCCAGTTGACCGAGGCGAAGTCGGGCAGCACCGACCAGGAGCGCACCCGGGCGAGCCGCGCGGACGGATCCGGTTCCGCCCAGGCACCGGTGGTCACCCCGACCGGCACCGGCACCCGCGCCCGGATCGCCTCCAGGGCCGGGGCCAGGACGCGCGGGGAGAGACTGTCGTGGCCGCACGGCGTCTTCGGGTGGACGTGGACCGAGCTGGCGCCGGCCGCGACCGCCTCGGCGGCGGAACGCGCCAGATCCTGGGGGGACATCGGCACGGCGGCGCCGTCGGCGGCCGTACGACGCCCGTTGAGACACACCTGCACCATGACTCGATGGTGCCGCACACCCACGGCAGAGGGCGCGGCATCCCCTACGCGCCCCCCGTCACCACGACCCGGGCACGCCACCGGCTCAGGCCGACATCAGCACGCGTCCCCGACGGGCGGACTCAAGGGCCCGCGGGCTGAGGACCGGGCGCGGCACCAGGATGCCGCAGTCCGCGCAGACCGGGCCGGACGACGGCTCGTGGTCCAGGCCGTACTTCCACACCAGGCGCTCGCCGCCGCACACCGGGCACGACGAGCCCGGTTCCCGCTCCAGCGCGGCGATCAGCCGGCGCAGCACCACCGCCAGCGGCTCATCGGGGTGCACCCGCGGGTCGTCGCACCAGGCGACCCCGAAGCCGCCCCAGGTCAGCCGGTGCCAGTCGTCCACGCTGCCCGGACGGCGCAGCCCGTCGTGCTTCTCCTTCCTGCGTCGTTCGGTGAAGTCGGTCTCGTAGGCGAGCCAGACGTCCCGGGCCTCCTCCAGCTCCTCCAGCGCGGCCACGAGCCGCACCGGATCGGGGGAGCGGTCCTCGGGGCCGAACCCCGCCCGGGAGCACAGATGGTCCCAGGTCGCGCGATGCCCGTAAGGGGCGAACTTCTCCAGGCACTTGCGCAGCGAGTACCGCCGCAGCGCCAGATCACAGCCCGGATCGCGTACCTGTCTCGCCAGACTCCGGAAACCTGCCATCGCCCTGCACCTCCGTCACACCTGCACCTGTACTCCGGTCACTTCGGCGTCGTCGCACGGACGTCGTCGAATAGACGTATCGACAGGCGATTCGGCTCCATCTCTTCCAGGGATCTGTCTCCAGACTCCGGAAAGTGACGCATGTTCATCTTTAAAGCGGGGGATACCGGCGGTAACGTTCGGCCACCTCTGTCGCTAGGAGCTGCCATGCCACGGCGAACCCCACGTACCGCCCTTGACAGACTGAGAACGTCCCGCCGCCTTCCCGGGTTCCTGAAGACCGCGTCCGTATGCGTGCTCGTCGCCGGTCTTCTCTCCCCCCTCACCCAGGCGACGGTGGCGGCGGCCGACGCCACGGCCGCCAACGACTACTGCGGCGGCCGGTGTTCGGACATCCTGCCGCCCGGCGAGAACGGCAACGCGACGCTCGCCCAGATCCTGCTCAACCAGGCCTTCGGCACCCAGCCCGCGCACGCCGAGGACCAGCTCGGCCCGTACGCCAACCTGGCCACCGGCTACAAGGGCCTGACCGACACCACGGTCAACACCTTCTTCAACGACGCCTCGTTCGGCGTCCCCGCCGACCAGGTCGCCTCCACCGAGAAGCCGGCCGGCCGCGGCGATGTGACGATCGTCCGCGACAAGAAGACCGGTGTGCCGCACATCACGGGCACCACCCGCTACGGCACCGAGTTCGGCGCCGGATACGCGGCGGCCCAGGACCGGCTGTGGCTCATGGACGTCTTCCGGCACGTGGGCCGCGGCCAGCTGACCTCCTTCGCCGGCGGCGCACCCGCCAACCAGGGCCTTGAGCAGCAGTTCTACCGCAACGCGCCCTACACCGAAGCCGACCTCCAGGCGCAGATCGACAACGCGGTCGCGAAGAACGGCGCCCGCGGCCAGCAGGCCCTCGCCGACGTCACGGCCTACCTGGACGGCATCAACGCCTACATCGACGCCTCCGACAGCGGCCGTTACTTCCCCGGCGAGTACGTCCTGACCGGCCACAAGGACTCGATCACCAACGCCGGCACCATAGAGCACTTCAAGGTCACCGACCTCGTGGCGCTCGCCTCCGTCATCGGCTCACTGTTCGGCTCCGGCGGTGGCGGCGAGGTCGACAACGCCCTCTCCCTGCTCGCGGCCCAGGCCAAGTACGGCGTCGAGGAGGGCACCAAGGTCTGGGAGTCCTTCCGCGAACGCAACGACCCCGAGGCCGTCCTCACCGTCCACGACGGCCAGAGCTTCCCCTACGGCACCAAGCCCGCCGACGCCCAGGGCGAGGCCCTGCCGGACGCCGGCTCGGTGACCCAGGAACCGCTGGTCCACGACCGTACCGGCAGCGCGGCCACCGCCGGCGCCACCAGCACCTCGGCCTCCGCCGCGAAGACCGCCCTCGGCTCCGCCCGGCGCGGTATGTCCAACGCCCTCGTGGTCAGCGGCAAGTACACCGCCAGCGGCCACCCCATCGCCGTCTTCGGGCCGCAGACCGGCTACTTCGCCCCGCAGCTGCTCATGCTCCAGGAGATCCAGGGCCCGGGCATCAGCGCCCGCGGCGCCTCCTTCGCGGGCCTGAGCATGTACGTCGAACTCGGCCGCGGCCAGGACTACTCCTGGAGCGCCACCACCTCCGGCCAGGACATCATCGACAGCTACGCGGTCGAGCTGTGCCAGGACGACTACCACTACCTGTACCACGGCACCTGCACGGCCATGGAGAAGATCGAGCAGAAGAACGCCTGGAAGCCGACCACCGCCGACGGCACAGCCGCGGGGTCGTACACCCTGCGCGCCTGGCGGACCGCGTACGGCCCGGTGGAGTACCGCGCCACCGTCGGCGGCAAGAAGGTCGCCTACACCACCCTGCGCTCCTCCTACCTGCACGAGGCCGACTCGATCATCGGCTTCCAGATGCTCAACGACCCCGACTACGTCAAGGGGCCGAAGGACTTCCAGAGCGCGGCGCAGCACATCAACTTCACCTTCAACTGGTTCTACGCCGACTCCCAGCACACCGCCTACTACAACAGCGGTGACAACCCCGTCCGGGCGAGCGGTGTCGACAGCGAGTTCCCGGTGTGGGCGCAGCCGGCGTACGAGTGGCGGAACTGGGACCCGGCCACCAACACCGCCGACTACACCCCGCCCTCCGCTCACCCCAACTCCGTCGACCAGGACTACTACATCTCCTGGAACAACAAGCAGGCCGAGGAGTACACGACCGCACCCTGGGGCGACGGTTCCGTGCACCGCGGCAACCTGCTGGACGACCGGGTGAAGAAGCTGGTCGCGGCCGGCGGGGTCACCCGGACCAAGCTGGTGCAGGCCATGGCGGACGCGGGCCTCGCCGATCTGCGCGCCGAGGACGTGCTGCCCAAGCTGCTCAAGGTGGTCACCTCCTCGCCGGTGACCGACTCCACGGCCGCCGCGGCGGTGAGCAAGCTCCAGGCGTGGGTGGCCGCCGGCGCCAAGCGCACCGAGACGTCGGCCGGTTCCAAGAAGTACGCCGACGCCGACGCGATCCGGGTCCTGGACGCCTGGTGGCCGCTGCTGGTCAAGGCCGAGTTCGAGCCCGGCCTCGGCAGCGACCTCTACACGGCGATCACCGGCAACCTGCCGGTCGACGAGGCACCGTCCGCCGGCCACGGCCCGACCGGCTCGCACGCCGGCAGCTCCTTCCAGTACGGCTGGTGGTCCTACGTCGACAAGGACGTCCGGGCGGTGCTCGGGGAGTCCGTGCGGGGCGGCCTCGCCCGGAAGTACTGCGGCGGCGGCAGCCTCAGCGCCTGCCGGGACACCCTGATCAGCACCCTGAAGCAGGCCGCCGGCCTGACCGCCGCCCAGGTCTACCCGGGCGACGACCAGTGCTCGGCGGGCGACCAGTGGTGCGCCGACTCGATCGTCCAGCGCACGCTGGGCGGCATCAAGCACGGCAGGATCAGCTGGCAGAACCGGCCGACCTACCAGCAGGTCGTGGAGTACACCTCGCACCGCTGACCCGCCACCGGCGGCGGGTCAGGCGATACGGCCTGCCGCCAGCACCACCCGCGCCAGTTCGGGGTGCACGATGTCGCTGTGCGCCCCGGACGGCGCGCCGCCGCGCCGGACCACGGCCGCCGCGTCCACGTTCACGCACCCCGACGCGGGCAGCCGGCCACCGAGAGCCGCCGCCAGGTCGAGCCGCACGGTGCCCGGCACCGCCTGCGTCCCGTCGTGGCCCATGGCACCCCAGCGGGGCCCGAGCACCGCCGCGATCTCGTCGCCCGCGCAGGCGCGGTCGTCCCCGGCGAGCCGGGAGGCCAGCGGATAGAACGTGCCGAGGGCCGCGTCGAAGTGCGAGTAGCAGCACACCAGTGGGCCGTCGACGCGCCGGTGGAGGCCCTTCAGCGCGCCCGACCGGTCCGGGGCGTGCGGCAGCCGGGCCGCGAACGCGTAGTGCGAGAAGGCACCCTGGAGCAGGGTCACCGACTTCACCGCGTCCACTCCCGTCGGCAGCCCGCGCAGCGCGAACGCCACCAGCCGGCCGCCGAAGCTGTGCCCGACCAGATGCACCCGCACCCCGGGCGCCGCCCCCGCCAACCGCCCCAGCAGCGGACCGAGTCCCCGCTCGCCGACCGTCCCGGCCCGCCGTTTCATCTGGAGGTACGTCGCCTGCCGCAGCAGTTCCTTCGCGCCGTCCCACGGGTTCGGAAGGGTGAACCGGGGCGCGTCGCCGGACGCGTCGAGCGCGGCCAGGGCCTCGGCGAACTGCTCGCACACGGTCACCGGGTCGGCCCCGAACACGGCCGGTTCGCCGTCCTCGTCCGTGTCGGCCGCCACCCCCTGCCGGCCGTCGTCCAGCAGCAGCCGCACCAGCCGCCCGAACTCGGTCAGCCCCCCGGTGCCGCCCGGCCGTTCGTCCAGCATCCGGGCCAGCCGGTCCAGAACGGTCGTCCGGCCCGCAAACGCCGCCAGCAGGGCGCGCCGGGTGTCCTTGTCCAGCGCCGGGCGCGGTGCCGCCTGCGCCTCCACGGCCGCCACGGACCTCGGGAAGTCCGGGATCGGCTCGTCGCTGAACCGCATCGACGGCCAGATCACGCCGACGTACCCCAGCCGGGCCTGCGGGGCCAGCCTCGGGACCGGCGCGAAGAAGCGGCGGTACAGCGCGGTCGCGCCCGAGCGGTCGTTGTTCCAGCCGTGCGAGAAGACGATCAGGTCACGGACGCCGTGGTCCGTGACCCGCGTCAGCAGCCGGTCGCGTTCGGGGCCGTCCGCGTCCCCGTCCGCGTCGAAGGTCAGCTCCCAGTAGGGAGCCACACCCGTCCCAGGATCCGCCATGCCAGACCCCCAAGTTCCCGGAGGAGGAGCGCTACGTGTACAGGAGATACCCCTTCCGGACCCGCCGGAACGCGGCCAGCTCCTCCTGCCAGGCCCCCGTCACCTCGTCGGTGCCGGCGCCCGCGTCGATCATCGTGCGGACCTGGGCCGAACCGGTGAGCTTGTCGATCCAGTTGTCGGACCGCCAGCCGAAACCGCTCCACGCCTTCCGGGCGGTCACCAGCAGCGCGATCCCGGTGCGTACGGGGTCGTAGGCGGCCCGGTCGGTCACGTGGATCTGCACCCCGCCGACCGTCTTGCCCTGGAACTTGGAGAACGTGGGCGTGAAGTACGCCTCCCGGAACCGCACGCCCGGCAGGCCCGCCTCGTTCGCGGCGGCGGCCCAGCGGCCGTCGAGGCCCTCGGCGCCGAGGAGTTCGAAGGGCCGGGTCGTGCCGCGCCCCTCGGAGAGGTTGGTGCCCTCGAACATGCAGGTCCCGGAGTACACCAACGCGGTCTCCGGCGTGGGCATGTTGGGGCTCGGCGGCACCCAGGGCAGGCCGGAGGCGTCGTAGAACCCGGAGCGCTTCCAGCCCGACATGCGGACGGTCTCCAGCGGGACGGGCGTGGCCAGGAACTCGCCGTTGAACAGGCGGGCCAGCTCCGCCACCGTCATCCCGTGCGCCTGCGCGACCGGCTGCCGGCCGACGAAGGTGGCGAACTCCTTGTGCAGCACCGGGCCCCGCGCCTCGCGTCCGGTCACCGGATTCGGGCGGTCCAGCACGACGAACCGCTTGCCGGCGAGCTGGGCCGCCTCCATGCAGTCGTAGAGGGTCCAGATGTACGTGTAGAAGCGGGCGCCGACGTCCTGGATGTCGAAGACGACGGTGTCGACACCGGAGGCGGTGAAGACGTCGGCGAGCGGACGGCCGCTCTTCAGGTACGTGTCGTACACCGGGAGGCCGGTCGCGGGGTCGTCGTAGCGGCCCTCGGAGCCGCCCGCCTGCGCGGTGCCCCGGAAGCCGTGCTCGGGGCCGAAGACCGCCGTCAGCCTGACGCGGGGGTCCCGGTGCATCACGTCGACGATGTGCTCGGTGTCCCTGGTGATGCCGGTGGGGTTGGTGACGACACCTACGTTCTGGCCGGAGAGGAGTGAGTAACCGTCGGCTTCGAGTCTTTCGAACCCCGTGTGGAGATGCTCGCGGTGCGGGGGCGTCGCTGGGAGGGCTGCTGTGGTTGCCGATGCGAGAAGGGTCCGTCGGGACAGGTGCATGGGACCTCCGGTGGGTGGGCACGTCCGGGCCGTCTGTGGTTGCTCGCGCAGTTCCCCGCGCCCCTTGAGGTTGGAGCAGTTCCTCTTCCTTCACACATACCGACCGGTTAGTCTGACCCGAACAGAGCCGACGCGCGCCGCGCGAAAGTCGTGTCGAAGGAGACCGATGGTGGAAGCCGTGCAGGATGCGGGAGTGGTCGTCACCGGAGCCGGCGGGGGGATCGGGGCGGCGTTGGCCCGGCGGTTCGCCGCCGAGGGGGCGCGGGTCGTGGTGAACGACCTGGACGCCGGGAAGGCCGAGGCGGTGGCCGAGGAGATCGGCGGGACCGCCGTGCCCGGTGACGCCTCCGCGGTCGTCGCCGAGGCCCGCGACGCGCTCGGCGGCACGGTGGACGTCTACTGCGCCAACGCGGGCGTCGCCTTCGAGGACGGCGACCTCGACGGCACCCTGGACGAGAGGACCTGGGCCGCGTCCTGGGACGTGAACCTGATGGCCCACGTCCGGGCCGCGCACGCGCTGCTGCCCGACTGGCTGGAGCGGGGCGGCGGGCGGTTCGTCTCCACCGTCTCCGCCGCCGGGCTGCTCACCATGATCGGCGCGCCCTCCTACAGCGTCACCAAGCACGGCGCCTACGCCTTCGCCGAGTGGCTGTCGCTGACGTACCGGCACCGGGGGATCAAGGTCCACGCCATCTGCCCGCAGGGCGTCCGCACCGACATGCTGGCCGCCACCGGCAGCGCGGGCGACCTGGTGCTCCAGCCGACCGCGATCGCCCCCGAGGCCGTCGCCGACGCCCTGCTCCAGGGCATCGCGCAGGACCGCTTCCTGATCCTGCCGCACCCCGAGGTCGCCGGCTTCTACCAGGCGCGGGCCGGCGAGCCGGACCGCTGGCTCACGCACATGAACCGCCTCCAGCAGAAGTGGGAGGCCGCCCGGTGACCGCCTCCCCGTACGCGGCCCGGCCCTGGCTCGCGCTGCTGACCGAGGCCCAGCGCGCCCCGGTCGAGCCCGCCGACTCGCTCGTGCACGCCCTGAGCGACGCCGTCGCCGAGGCCCCCGACCGCACCTTCCTCGCCTACTTCGACGCCCGGCTCAGCTACCGGGAGGCCGACGAGCTGAGCGACGCCGTCGCCGCCCACCTCGCCGCGCGCGGCCTGGAACGCGGCGACCGGGTGGCCGTCGTGCTCCAGAACTCCCCGCACTTCGTGCTCGCCGTGCTCGGCGCCTGGAAGGCGGGCGCGACCGTCGTCCCCGTCAACCCCATGTACAAGTCGGGGGAGGTGGCGCACGTCCTGCGGGACGGCGAGGTGGCCGCGCTGATCTGCTCCGACCGGGCCTGGGAGGCGTACCTGCGGGAGACGGCCGCCGACTCGCCGGTGCGGATCGTGCTCACCGCCTGCGAACGGGACTTCCAGACCCGCGACGACCCGCGCGTGCTGGGCTTCGAGCGGCTGCCCCAGGCCCCGGACGCCGACGACCTGGTGGCCGTCGCCCGGCAGGGCGGCCGGGCCCCCGAGGGCCGCGCGCCGCGCCCGGACGAGATCGCGCTGATCAGCTACACCTCGGGCACCAGCGGCACGCCCAAGGGCGCCACCAACACGCACGCGAACGTCATGCACAACGCCGAGCGGCAGGCCACCGGGCTCGGCCTGCCCGAGGCGCCCGTCTACTACGCGCTCGCGCCGCTGTTCCACATCACCGGCATGGTCTGCCAGTTCGGCGCCTGTCTGAGCAGCGCCGGCACCCTCGTGCTCACCTACCGCTTCGAGGCCGGGGCCGTCCTGGACGCCTTCGCCGAGCACCGCCCGCACTACACCGTCGGACCCTCCACCGCCTACATGGCGCTGGCCGCCCGCCCCGACGCCACCCGCGAGCACTTCGCCTCGTTCGTGAACCTGTCCTCGGGCGGCGCCCCCGTGCCGCCGGCCCTGGTGGAGGCGTTCCGGGAGCGCTTCGGGCCGTACATCCGCGTCGGCTACGGCCTCACCGAGTGCACCGCCCCCTGCGCGTCCGTCCCGCCGCACCTGGAGGCGCCCGTGGACCCGGTCTCCGGGACGCTGTCCGTGGGCCTGCCCGGCGCCGACACGGTCGTGCGGATCCTGGACGAGCAGGGCGCGGAGGTGCCCTTCGGGCAGCACGGCGAGATCGTCGTCCGCGGGCCGCAGGTGGTGCCCGGGTACTGGCGGCGGCCGGACGCCACCGCCGAGACCTTCCCGGACGGCGAGCTGCGCACCGGCGACATCGGGTTCATGGACGAGCGGGGCTGGCTGTACGTCGTGGACCGCAAGAAGGACATGATCAACGCGTCCGGCTTCAAGGTGTGGCCGCGCGAGGTCGAGGACGTCCTCTACACCCACCCGGCGGTGCGCGAGGCGGCCGTCGTCGGCGTCCCCGACGGGTACCGTGGCGAGACCGTCAAGGCCTATATCAGCCTCCGTCCGGGGGCCGAGACGGACCCGGACGAACTCGCGGCGTACTGCAAGGAGAGACTGGCCGCCTACAAGTACCCGCGCCAGGTGGAGATCCTGCCCGACTTGCCGAAGACGGCGAGTGGGAAGATCCTCCGGCGGGAACTGCGTTCCCGTTAGCAGCGAGTGACCTCATGGAAAGGCAGGTGGCGGCAGTGCCCAGGACGACGGACGGAGACGGGACGCCCGTCCCGCAGCGGCTGCTGGCCGCCGCCACCCGGCTCTTCGCCGAGCAGGGCTACGACCGCACCTCCGTGCAGGAGATCGTGGAGGCGGCCGGCGTCACCAAGGGGGCGCTGTACCACTACTTCGGCTCCAAGGACGACCTGCTGCACGAGGTGTACGCGCGCGTGCTGCGCCTCCAGCAGGAGCGGCTGGACACGTTCGCGAACGCCGACGAGCCGGTGGAGAAGCGGCTCAGGGACGCGGCGGCGGACGTCGTCGTCACCACGATCGAGAACCTCGACGACGCGATGATCTTCTTCCGGTCCATGCACCACCTGAGCCCGGAGAAGAACAAGCAGGTCCGCGCCGAGCGCCGGCGCTACCACGAGCGTTTCCGCGCGCTCGTGGAGGAGGGCCAGAAGGCGGGCGTCTTCTCCACGGCGACCCCGGCCGACCTGGTCGTGGACTACCACTTCGGCTCGGTCCACCACCTGTCGACGTGGTACCGGCCGGACGGCCCGATGGGCCCGCAGGGGGTGGCCGACCACCTGGCCGACCTGCTGCTGCGGGCCCTGCGGCCGTAGGTACCCCAGAGGTTCGCCGACGACCTGCGGGGTCCCCGCGGTCTCAGAGGTACTTCTTCAGCTCCCGGCGGGCCAGCGACCGCTGGTGGACCTCGTCCGGGCCGTCGGCGAGCATCAGCGTGCGCGCGCTCGCGTACAGCTCGGCCAGCGGGAAGTCTTGGCTCACCCCGCCCGCGCCGTGCAGCTGGATCGCCCGGTCCAGGATGCCGACCACCGCGCGCGGGGTGGCGATCTTGATGGCCTGGATCTCCGTGTGGGCGCCCTTGTTGCCGACCGTGTCCATCAGCCAGGCCGTCTTCAGCACCAGCAGCCGTAGCTGCTCGACGGTGACCCGGGCGTCGGCGATCCAGTTCTGGACCACTCCCTGCTGGGCCAGCGCCTTGCCGAACGCGGTACGGGTCACGGCCCGCCGGCACATCAGCTCGATCGCCCGCTCGGCCATCCCGATCAGCCGCATGCAGTGGTGGATGCGGCCGGGGCCGAGCCGGGCCTGGGCGATGGCGAAGCCGCCGCCCTCCTCGCCGACGAGGTTCGACACGGGCACGCGCGCGTGGTCGAAGACGACTTCGGCGTGGCCGCCGTGCGAGTGGTCCTCGTAGCCGAAGACCTGCATGGCCCGCTTCACGGTCACGCCGGGGGTGTCGCGCGGGACCAGCACCATGGACTGCTGACGGCGGATGTCCGCCCCGTCCGGGTCCGTCTTGCCCATCACGATGAAGATCGCGCAGTCCGGGTTCATCGCCCCGGAGATGTACCACTTGCGGCCCGTGACGACGTACTCGTCTGTGCCGTCGGAGGCTCGCTCGATGCGCGTGGTGATGTTGGTGGCGTCCGACGACGCCACCTCCGGCTCGGTCATCGCGAACGCCGAGCGGATCTCACCGGCCAGCAGCGGCTCCAGCCACTGCTTCTTCTGCTCCTCGGTGCCGAACTGCGCCAGCACCTCCATGTTCCCGGTGTCGGGCGCGGCGCAGTTGGTCGCGGTCGGCGCGAGGTGCGGGGAACGGCCGGTGATCTCGGCGAGCGGCGCGTACTGGAGGTTGGTCAGCCCGGCGCCGTACCCGGCGTCGGGCAGGAAGAGGTTCCACAGCCCCTGCCTGCGGGCCTCGGCCTTCAGCTCCTCGACCACGGCCGGCGTGTCCCACGGGGACGCCAGCCGCGCCCGCTGCTCCTCGGCGACCGCCTCGGCCGGGTAGACGTACTCGTCCATGAAGGCGAGGAGCCTGTCGCGCAGCTCCTCGGTGCGCGCGTCGAACGCGAAGTCCATGCCGGTCAGCCTTCCTGAAGGGTCGTGAGTCCGTGGTCGATGAAGACGGGCACGAGGTCGCCGATGCGGTCGAAGCCGCGGCCGACCGTCTGGCCGAGCGTGTACCGGTAGTGGATGCCCTCCAGGATCACGGCGAGCTTGAACCAGGCGAACGCCGTGTACCAGGAGACGGCCGAGACGTCCCGGCCGGAGCGGGCGGCGTACCGCTCGACCAGCTCGCGCGGGTCGGGGTGCCCCGGCGCCTCGGCGGTGGTGGAGACGGGCGAGTCGGGCATGCCGAGCGGCAGGCTGTACATCACCAGCAGACCCAGATCGGTGAGCGGGTCGCCGAGCGTGGACATCTCCCAGTCGAGGATGGCCTTGATCGTGTCGTCGTCGCCGATCAGGACGTTGTCCAGGCGGTAGTCGCCGTGGACGACCGCCGGGGCGGGGGAGGCGGGCAGCCGGCGGCCGAGGGCGGCGTGCAGCTCGTCGATGCCCGCCAGCTCGCGGTTGCGGGAGGCGTCCAGCTGCTTGCCCCAGCGGCGCAGCTGCCGGTCCAGGAAGCCCTCCGGGCGGCCGAAGTCGGCGAGGCCCACCTCGGCGGGGTCCACGGCGTGCAGCTCGACCAGCGTGTCCGCCAGGGACAGCACCGCGCTCCGGGTGCGCTCGGTGCCGAGCGGGGCGAGCTGGTCGGCGGTGCGGTACGGCGTGCCCTCCACGAATTCCATGACGTAGAAGGGCGCCCCGAGCACCTCCTCGTCCTCGCACAGCAGCAGCGGGCGCGGGACCGGCACCCGGGTCGGGTGCAGCGCGCTGATCACCCGGTGCTCGCGCCTCATGTCGTGCGCGGTGGCCAGCACGTGGCCGAGCGGCGGCCGGCGGACGACCCACTTCGACGTGCCGTCCGAGAGCGCGTAGGTGAGGTTCGACCGTCCGCCCTCGATCAGCCGTCCGGTCAGGGGGCCGTTCACCAGACCGGGGCGCTCGCGGTCGAGCAGGGCGCGCAGCCGGTCCAGGTCGAGACCGGGCGGGTGGTCGGCGCTCATACATCACTCCTACGAACCGGCGAACAGGACTGCACTCATGATGCCGACCGGTCGGTATGCCGTCCAGTGCGCGCGGTGAAGATCGGTCGGAACGTGACCGGAGCCACGACAGGCCGACGGCCCCCGGCGCGCCGCCCGGGAGCCGTCGCCTTCGCCTCCGTCCGTCAGTGGTCGTCCCAGTGGTCCCCGTGCTCGGCGTGCCGGTGCCCGCCGTGCAGATAGTCCACGTGGTCGCCGTGCGGCACCTGCGCGTGCCCGCACTCGTCGTGGTGCACGTGCTCGTGGCCCTCGTGGACGGCGTGCCCGGCCGGCTCGCACTCGTCCCAGTGGCCCTCGTGCTCCCGGTGCAGATGGCCGTCGTGGACGTAGTCGACATGGTCGCCGT
Source organism: Streptomyces olivaceoviridis (assembly GCF_014650115.1). Lineage (GTDB taxonomy): Bacteria > Actinomycetota > Actinomycetes > Streptomycetales > Streptomycetaceae > Streptomyces > Streptomyces olivaceoviridis. The sequence continues at coordinate 115,422 of NZ_BMUI01000004.1, forward strand.
GCGGCACGGCGTTGTGTCCGCAGTCCGGGCCGTGGCGGTGCGTCGCGTGCTCGGTGTGTTCCTGGTGAAGGGTGGTCATGGTGCTCACCTTCGGGGGGTACGGGGTGCCTGACGTCGGCAGACTGTCATGCGAAAGCCGCGTATCGGGACATCCCGGTTGCGTGGCGCACGAGTACCCCGGAGGGATGACGGCACCAGGGGCAGGGGAGTCGGACAGGTCCTAGACCACCAGTACGGCCGCGCACACCGCCATCGCCACCGCGCACAGCACCGCCGCCGTCGCGTGGCGCGGGGCGAGAGCGGGCGGTGGGGTGCCGGCCGCCAGGGCGTGGATGCGGAGGTGGGCGACCCTGAGGAAGGCCAGGCACAGCCCGCAGCACAGCGCGCACAGGACGATCCCGGCGGCCGAGGCGCCGCCGTGCAGCGCCGCCCTCACGGCCAGTACGGTGGCCACGGCGGCCGACAGGGTCGTACGCCGCCAGGCCAGCCGGGTGCGCTCCGGCTGGAGCCCGGGATCCCGCCCGGCGCCCGCCTCCCCGGCACTCACCCCTCCCCCCGCACCAGGACCACGAGCACCATCGCGACGGCCACCACCGCCACGACCACGCTCAGCAGCGCGGGGAAGCGGGAGGCGGGCAGGTCCTCGCCGCGGCGCATCGCGCGCTCGCAGCGTACCCAGTGGTTCACCGCGCGCAGGGAGCACAGGACGCCGGCCGCGAGCAGGGCCAGCGCGAGCCCGACCCGCCAGGCCCAGCGCAGGTCCGGGAGGAACTGGTCCACCGCGAATCCGCCGCCGATCAGCGCCAGCGCGGTGCGCAGCCAGGCGAGGAAGGTGCGCTCGTTGGCCAGCGAGAACCGGTAGTCGGGGGTCCCGCCCTCGTCCCGCACCCGCTCCGGCGCGAACCACAGCCGGATGTTCCGTACGAATTCGCTCACGCGGCCGACCCTACCCGGCGGTCACCGGCCCGCCCGGAACGCCCGCAGCCGCTCGTAGGCCGCCAGCCCGTCCGGCACCCACGCCCACTCGCCGAGCCGCCGCTCGACCTCCTCCTCGGGCAGGAAGGCGTGCCACTGGACCTCCTCCGCCTGCGGCCGGACGGGCAGCTCGCAGCGCACCTCGTACACCGCCGACCACCAGCTGTTCCCGGCGCCGTCGTCGTAGAGGAACTTGAAGAGGAACTCCGGCCGGGGCAGTCCGGTCACGCCCAGCTCCTCCTCGGCCTCCCGCAGCGCCGCCTCGTCGTAGGACTCGCCCGCGCCGACGACCCCGCCGACGAACAGGTCGTACAGGGAGGGGAACACCAGCTTGGTCGCCGTGCGCCGGTGCACGAAGAGCCGGCCGGCCGCGTCGCGGGCCTCGATGAACACACAGCGGTGACGCAGCCCGCGGGCATAGGCCTCGCCGCGCGGGTACCGGGCGACGACCCGGTCGTGTTCGTCGACGATGTCGAGGATCTCGTCAGCAGGATTCATACCCGTCATCCAAGCAGGGCCGTTTGGGGCGGGCAGGGGCGTCTGGGGCGAACAGGGCCGTCTGGGGCGGGCCCCGCCGTGTGGTGTGCGGAGGGCCGTCTGGGGCGGGGCCCGTGGTCTGGGGCGGGCCGGGGCGTCTGGTGCGGACAGGGCCGTCTGGGGCGGGCCCCGTGGTCTCGGGCGGAGAGGGTCGTGCGGTGTGGGGAGGGGCAGTCTGGGCCGGGCCCCGTGGTCTGGGGCGGGCAGGACCGTCCGGTCGGGGTAGGGCCTGCTTACCTGGGCGGGACCGGATCGTCCGGGCAGGGCCGGATCGTCCGGGCGGGGCCGGATCGTCCAGGCCGGGCCGGCTCATCCCGGCAGGGCCGGCTCGTACGGGCGAGCCGGCTCAGCGGCGTTGGAGGTCCCGGGCTCCCGGCCCCGTCTCCGCCGTGCCGCACGGCATCGCGGGATGCAGTCCGAGCAGCACGATGCCCGCCACCACCGCCGCGAGTCCGGCCGCCTCCCCGGCCAGCGCCCCGGTGTCGGTGCGCAGCCGGTCGCCCATGAAGCCCACGCCGCACAGGATCCCGGCGAGCGGCTCGGCCGCCGTGAGCGCGGGCAGCGACATGCGCAGCGGGGCGGTCTCGAACGCGCTCTGCACCAGGACGAGACCGGTGACCCCGCAGGCCACCACGCCGTACGGCTGCCAGCCGGTGAACAGCTCGGTGAGGCCGCCGTCGGAGAAGCGGGTGCCGCTCACCCGGGTCAGCGCGTCCTGGACGCCGTAGAGCAGCCCGGCCGCCAGGGCCAGCAGCACCGGGCCCCAGCTCAGCCGGGACCGCTTGGCGAACGTCGTCAGGACCAGGGCCGCGCCCACCACCGCGCCGATGATCAGCCAGTGCCGCAACGGATCGGTGACCGCCGTGCCGCCGCGCGGCTCGCCCGCGACGATGAACGCGCTCACCCCGCCCGCGAGCAGCAGCAGACCGGCCCAGCCCTGGCGGCCGAGCGGTTGTCCGGTCTGGTGCCGGGAGAGGGCGAGGGCGAACAGCAGGTTCGTCGCGAGCAGCGGCTCGACCAGGGAGATCTCACCCTTGCCGAGGGCGATCGCGCCCAGCACCATGCCGGCCACCATCAGCCCGAGACCGCCCAGCCAGCGTGGTATCCGCATCAGGTCGAGCAACAGACGGAAGGAGAGGAAGTCGCTGAGCGGTGCCTTCTGCGCCGCGTTCTGCTGGAGCACGAATCCGAAACCCAGACAGCAGGCAGCGCTCACGGCGAGCAGGAGAACCAGAACCGACACGCTGTGTACCTCGATCATCCGGCCGTACCACGGGCGGTAGTGGCCGACTGTAGCGCTCCCAGGACGGCATTGCCCCGGAAGCACCCGGAACCGGGCGGTTGCTCGTCGCGGTCCGGGGTCCGACTCGCCATGGTCCGGGGCCGACAGGCGCCGCGCCATGGCGTACGCCACAGCGGTCGGGGCGCACGACCCGAAAACGGGATGGCATACGCCACAGGAACGTTCCCGGGTCCGGGCGTGCCGTGCCCCGCCCACCTGCGCAGGGACGATCAGATTCCGCTTCGGCCGAGGAAGTTGAAGCTCGCACCACCGCCGTTGCCGCTTGACGCAACCCTTGGCTGAGGGTTTGCTGTGCGTGATCGGTCGATGGCAGCCCGAGAAACAGGAAGTCCTGCGGTGCCTCCTCTTTCGCCTCTGCTCGGCACTCGCCGGGCCCCCACGGAACCGTCCGGCGAGACCGCCGAGGACGCCTCCGGGGCCTATGACGCCGCCCTCGACGACGCGGAACTCGGCGCCGCCCGAGCCGCGTTGGCCCAGGGCCGGCGGCAGGCCGCCCGCTCCCTGCTGGTGCACACCGGCGACGACTGGGACCGCCGCGGCCACCGCCTCACCGTGCTCGCCCAGGATGCCCGTGCCGCCGCCTGGGCGACCGACTGGCTGACCGCCGAACCCGGCTCCGCCGACGCCAGCACGCTGCTCGCCCTGGCCCTGGTGCACCGCGCCTTACGCGGCGGGGAGGAGCCCGGCCCGGCCCGCGAGGCCTGCGGCACGGCCGCCGCGCTCGCCCCCGACGACCCCACCCCCTGGCTGGGCCGGCTGCTGCTCGCCCGCGCCCTCGGCCCGGAGCGCGAGGTGCTCGCGGCCTTCGCCGAAGTGCGCCGCCGCCACCCCGAGCACCACCACGCCCACCACCTGCTGATCGCCCGCCTGGCCGAACGGCCCGCCGGCGGCCGGGCCGAGGCCCACGAGGTGTACGACCTCGCCGAGCAGGCCGCCGCCGAGGCCCCCGCCGACTCCCCGCTGGCCGTCCTGCCGGTCGTCGCCTACGCCGAGCGCTACCGGGTCCTCGCCGCCACCGGCCTCACCCCCGCCGACCCCGCGGCCTGCGGGCACTGGTCCGGCCCGCGGGCCCGGCGCATCCTGCGCGCCTGCTTCGACTGGTGGCTGGAGTGGGAGCACGACGAACACCCGCGCCGTCACGTCGACCTCAACCACCTCGCGTTCGCCCTGTCCCGCGCCGGCCGCCCGGCCGAGGCGGCGGCCCTCTTCCGCCGCATCGGCGCGCACGCCACCCCGGCGCCCTGGTCGTACGCGCACCCCGACCCCCTGGCGGCCTTCCACGCGGCCCGCGCCCACGCGCTCGGGCACTGAGACACCGGGGCCCGGACGGCGTACCCAAGAGGTGACGCGGGTGAGAAGTGGTTACGGAAATCTGACCGACGGCCCGATCATCTGGCCCCACGCGGCCCCGAGTGCTCGAATGAGTACGTGAACTCTGAACAATCCGAGGAGCACGCACCCGAACGGGACGGCCGGCCCATCGGCCGCCGCGTCTTCCTCGGCACCCTCGGTCTGGGCGCGCTCGGCGTGGTCGCGGCACCCGCCCTGCAACGCGGCGTCGAGGGCTTCCTCGGCGGCGTCGCCGGCAAGGACCCCACCGGTCTGACCGGTCTGCTGCCCAACGGCGGCGGCTTCCGCTACTACTCCGTCGCCGCGTCCGTGCCGCACAAGACCGCCGCGGACTACCGCCTCACCCTCGACGGCCTGGTCGACCACCCGCGCGGCTACACCCTCGACGAACTGCGCGCCCTGCCGCGGACCCGGCTGGTCAAGGACGTCCAGTGCGTCACCGGCTGGCGGGTCCCCGGCACCCCCTTCGAGGGCGTACGCCTGTCCCACCTGCTCGACGCGGCGGGCGTCCGCCCCTCCGCCAAGGCCCTGCGCTTCACCTGCTTCGACGGCACCTACACCGAGAGCCTCACCCTGGACCAGGCGCGCCGCCCGGACGTGCTGGTCGCCCTGCGCATGCAGGACAAGGACATCGGCCACGACCACGGCGGCCCGGTCCGCCTCTACGTCGCCCCCATGTACTTCTACAAGTCCGCCAAGTGGCTCTCCGGCATCACCGTCACCGACCGGGTGCAGCCGGGCTACTGGGAGAACCTCGGCTACGACGTCGACGCCTGGGTCGGCCGCTCGAACGGACGCGGCGATGAGCCTACGAGCTGAGACCCCGGCCCCGCCGAGCGCCCGCGTCCACCGCTTCACCCGCGCCGAACGCTGGGTGCACCGCGCGACGGCCGCGCTGATGGGCGTGTGCGTGGTGACCGCGGCCGTCCTCTACGTCCCGCAACTGGCGGTCCTGGTCGGCCGCCGGGAACTGGTCGTCCGGGTGCACGAGTGCGCGGGGCTCGCGCTGCCGGTGCCGGTCCTGCTGGGCCTGGCCTCCCGCGCCTTCCGCGCCGACCTGCGCTTCCTCAACCGCTTCGGCCCGCACGACCGGGTCTGGCTGCGCGCCGCGTCGCGCCGCGACCGGCGCCACGGCTCGCGCCCCGCGGGCAAGTTCAACGCCGGCCAGAAGGTCTACGCCGCGTGGATCGCCGGCGCGACCCTGGTCATGCTCGGCACCGGCCTGATGATGTGGTTCACCCGTCTCACCCCGCTGATGTGGCGTACCTCGGCGACCTTCGTCCACGACTGGCTGGCCCTGACGATCGGCGTGGTCCTGGCCGGCCACATCGGCATGGCCCTCGGGGACCCGGAGGCGAGACGGGGGCTGCGGACGGGAACGGTGAGCGAGGAGTGGGCGAACCGGGAACACCCGCTCTGGCGCCCGTAGCCCTTGTCCCGCTCGGAACCCCACCCGCTCAGAACTCCAGCAGCACCTTGCAGGACCGCTCCCGGTCGGCGGCCAGCGCGAACGCGGAGCCGGCCGCTGTCACGGGGACCACGGAGCTGATCAGCCCGTCGAACTCGCCCCGGGCTGCGAGCAGTTCCAGCGCGTCGTCGAACTCGGCGTCGAACCGGAACGCGCCCCGCAGGTCGATCTCCCGGCTCACCACCAGGTTCCCGGCGAACGGCGTACGCCCGGCGGGCAGCATCCCGAGCTGGACGACCACACCGCCGCGCCGCACCCGCCGCAGACAGGTGTCCAGTCCGGCGGCCACCCCCGAGGCCTCCACGGCCACGTCCACCTCCGCCGGCCACCCGGGATCGTCCGGATCGTCGGCCCGTACGAGCGTGTCGGCACCGGCGACGGCCGCGTACCCCAGCGCCTCGGGCACCAGGTCGGTGACCGTCACCCGCGCCGCGCCCGCCGCCTTCGCCGCCGCGACGACCAGGCACCCGATCGGCCCGGCCCCGGTGACCAGCACATGACGTCCGGCCACCTCCCCGGCCCGCCGCACCGCGTGCAGCGCCACCGACAGGGGCTCGGCCAGCGCGGCCCGGCGCAGCCCGAGCCCGTCCGGCAGTGCCCTCAACTGGCGTGCGGGAACGGCCACTTGGCCGGCGAAGCCGCCCTGCACATGTGGAAACCGCGCCGCACTGCCCAGGTAGCGCGTGTCGCGGCACACGTTCGCCCGTCCCTCGGCGCACTCCGGGCACACCCCGCACGGCGTGGCCGGGTGCACGGCGACCGCCGTACCCGGGGCGGGACCGGTGGCACCGGGGCCGTAGGACACCACCGTGCCGACCACCTCGTGCCCGAGCACCATCGGCTCGCGGAGCCGGAAGTCCCCGACCCCGCCGTGCCGCCAGTAGTGCAGATCGGACCCGCACACCCCGCCGTACCGGACCGCCACCAGCGCCTCGCCGGACCCGGCCCGAGGGGGCGGCAGCTCCTCCACCCGCAGCTCGCCGGCCCCGTGGATCACACACCCCAGCACGCCCGCCGCCCCTTTCACAGCACGCTCGTCATGCCGCCGTCGACGTACAGCACCTGCCCGCCGACGAAGTCCGCCGCGGGCGAGGCCAGGAAGAGCAGCCCGCCCACCAGGTCCTCGGTACGGCCCCAGCGTCCGGCCGGGGTGCGGCGGCGCACCCACGCGCTGAACTCCTCGTCCTCCACCAGGGGCCGGGTCAGCTCGGTCTCGATGTAGCCGGGGCCGAGGCCGTTGACCTGGACGCCGTACGGCCCCCAGTCGGCGCACATGCCCTTGGTGAGCATCTTCAGCGCGCCCTTGGTCGCCGCGTACGGCGCGATGCCCGGGCGGACCACCTCGCTCTGCAACGAGCAGATATTGATGATCTTGCCGTGCCCGCGTGCCGTCATCCGCCGGGCGGCCTCCCGGCCGACGAGGAACGCGCTGGTGAGGTTGGTGTCCAGGATGCGGTGCCAGTCGGCGTCCGCGAACTCCAGCAGCGGGGCGCGCAGTTGCATGCCCGCGTTGTTGACCAGGATGTCGAGCGGGCCCACCCGCTCCTCGACGTCCGCGATCCCGGCGGCCACGGCCGGACCGTCGGTCACGTCGAACACCGCCGTACGCACCTCACCGGGAAGGTCCGCCGCGGCCTCGGCCAGCCGGCCGGCGTCGCGCCCGTTGAGGACCACCGTGCAGCCGGCCTCGGCCAGGCCCCGGGCCAGCGCGAGGCCGATGCCCCGGCTGGACCCGGTGACCAGGGCCGTACGGCCGCTGATGTCGAAGAGGGGGTGAGCCGTCATCGCCGTACCCCTAGATGATCAGGGAGAGGAGCAGTACCAGGCCGCCGGCGACCACCGAGATGATCGTCTCCATCACCGACCAGGTCTTCACGGTCTGCCCGACGCTCAGCCCGAAGTACTCCTTCACCAGCCAGAAACCGGCGTCGTTGACATGGCTGAAGAACAGCGAGCCCGCGCCGACGGCCAGGACGAGCAGGGCCGCGTGCGTGGTCGACATGTCGGCCGCGAGCGGCGCGACCAGGCCGGCCGCCGAGACCGTCGCCACCGTCGCCGAGCCGGTCGCCAGCCGGATCGCCACCGCGATCAGCCAGGCCAGCAGCAGCGCCGGGATCGACCAGTCCCTGGAGATGTCCAGGATCATCTGGCCCACGCCCGAGTCGATCAGCGTCTGCTTGAAGCCGCCGCCCGCGCCCACGATCAGCAGGATGCCGGCGATGGGCATGAGGCCCTTCTCGACGGTCTGCTGGAGCCGGTCCTTGGTGAACCCGGCGGGCCGGCCCAGCGTGAAGAAGCCGACGATCACGGCGGCGAGCAGCGCGATCAGCGGGGAGCCGACGACGTCGAAGACACGCTGGGTCGTGTCCGTGGCGTCGTCGATGACGATGTCCACCAGCGCCTTGGCCAGCATCAGCACCACAGGGAGCAGCACGGTGGCGAGCGTCGCGCCGAAGCCGGGACGGCGCTCCAGCTCCTCCGAGGCGCGCTGCGGCAGCATCCGGTCGGGTGCCGGCACGTCCACCCAGCGGGCCGCGACCTTCGAGAACAGCGGACCGGCGATGATCACCGTCGGGATGGCGACCAGGATGCCGAGCGCCAGGGTCACGCCCAGGTTGGCCTTGACCGCGTCGATGGCGACCAGCGGGCCGGGGTGCGGCGGGATCAGGCCGTGCATCACGGACAGACCGGCGAGCGCCGGGATGCCGATGCGCATCAGGGAGTAGTTGCCGCGCTTGGCGACCATCAGCACGACCGGGATCAGCAGCACGATGCCGACCTCGAAGAACAGGGGCAGGCCGATCACGGAGGCGATCAGCACCATCGCCCAGGGCATGGCGCGCCCGCCGGCCTTGGCGAGGATCGTGTCCACGATCTCGTCGGCACCGCCGGAGTCGGCGAGCAGCTTGCCCAGGATCGCCCCGAGCGCGATCAGGACGCCGACGCCGGCCACGGTGGAGCCGAGTCCGGTGGTGAAGCTGGTGATGGCCTTGTCCAGCGGCGCCCCGGCGACCGCCCCGAGCGCCAGTGACCCGATGGTCAGCGCCAGGAAGGCATGGAGCTTGAACTTGGTGATGAGCAGGACGATGACTGCGATGCCCACCAGGACGGCTATGCCCAGTTGGGCGTGTCCGGCGGAGGTGATCGGCGCAGGCGCGTCCGCTGCCAGCATCTCGACGCTGAGTCTGGTCACGGGGGTTCCCTTGCGGTTACGGGGTGTTCTGACGGGCGCTACTGAGCGCTGCCCGCGGTGTCGGGAAGCAGGTCGAGTGCCTGTACGGCGCGCTCGGTGATCTCCTGGGGGCTGCCGCTGACGTCCACGGCGACTCCCGCCTCGTCCGGCTCCAGGGGCTGGAGCGTCGCGAACTGGGAGTCCAGCAGCGCGGTGGGCATGAAGTGCCCCTGGCGCTGCGACATCCGCTCCTCGATCAGCTGCCGGTCGCCCGTCAGGTGCAGGAACACGACCCCGGGGGCCACGGCCCGGAGCCGGTCGCGGTACGACCGCTTCAGCGCCGAGCTGCTGACCACCCCGCCCAGTCCGGCCCGGCCGTGCGCCCAGTGCCCGATGGCCTCCAGCCACGGCCACCGGTCGGCGTCGTCGAGCGGGATCCCGGCCGACATCTTGTCGATGTTGGCCTGGGGGTGGAAGTCGTCGCCCTCGGCGTACGGGACGCCCAGCCGCGCGGCGAGCAAGGGACCGATCGTGGTCTTGCCCGTCCCCGCGACGCCCATCACGACGACGACCTGGGGGGTTCGCATCACTGCCTCGCTGTCTTCCTCGACATCGACGCCACTGCGGCGTCGCCACACTGAAACCCATTAGGTACGACGAATTCAAGAGTCTGTGACATATAAGTCTGACTTTTTGTCGCTGTGATCCACGCCGTACGCTGAGTGCATGACCACACCGGGCCGGGGGCTGCACGGCCATGTACTGGACACCCTCGGCCCCGCGATCACCGCGGGCGAGTACCCGCCGGGCAGCGTCCTGCGCACCGACGAACTGGCACAGCGCTTCGAGGTGTCGCGCTCCGTGATGCGCGAGGCGGTCCGCGTGCTCGAATCCATGCACCTGGTCGAGTCCCGCCGCCGGGTGGGCGTCACGGTCCGCCCCAAGGCCGAGTGGAACGTCTACGACCCGCAGGTCATCCGCTGGCGCCTGGCGGGCGCCGACCGCCCGCACCAACTGCGCTCCCTCACCGTGCTGCGCTCCGCGATCGAACCCGTCGCGGCCGGCCTCGCCGCGCAGCACGCCACGGCCGAGCAGTGCGCCGAACTCACCGAGTGCGCGCTCGGCATGGTGGCCAACTCACGCGGCCACAAGCTGGACAAGTACCTCGTCCACGACATCGCCTTCCACCGGGTCGTGCTCACCGCCTCGGGCAACGAGATGTTCGCCCGCCTCGGCGACGTCGTCGCGGAGGTGCTGGCCGGCCGCACCCATCACGAGGTCATGTTCGAGGACCCCGACCCGGCGGCCGTCACCCTGCACGTAGGGGTGGCCGAGGCGGTCCGCGCGGGCGACGCGCCCCGCGCGGAGGAACTCACCCGGCAGATCGCCGTGGGCGCCCTCCAGGAACTGGACATCCTGGCGCCCTAGGGTCGGACCGGCCTGGCCGCGGCTACTCGCCCGGGAAGTCCCCGTCCACGTACACCCACGCCCCGTCCACCCGCTCGAACCGGCTCCGCTCGTGCAGCGAGCCACCCCGGTAGGAGGCACGGAACGTCACCGTACCGGTGCTGTGGAAGGCGGATCCGTCGGCGGTGTCCAGGATCTCCAGCCCCGTCCACCGCATCCGCGGGTCGAGGTCCAGCCGCGCGGGCCGGGTCCGGGGGTGCCAGGTGCGCAGCAGATACCCCGCGTCCCTCTTGACGAACGCGCTGTACCGCGAGCGCATCAACAGCTCGGCCGTCGGCGCGGACGCCGCGCCGGTGTGGAAACGGCCACAGCAGGCTTCGTAGGACTGGGGGAGCCCGCAAGGGCAGGTGCGCGAGGTCATGGCACACATTCTCCCCGCAGCAGGAGAGGCGTCCGCCGCGGGTCGGGTGCACAGTGGAAGTGCCGGACTGGAGCGCCCCTCAGGGGGCGCGGGGAACTGCGCGACCAGCCACGATGGACCGGCGGACGGCCGGCGGCCCGTCGCGGCACGATCCGCGGAGCGAGGTGGCGGACGATGACCGGACCCCTGCACAGCCGTCCCGCCGTCAAGGAATGGCGGCTGAACCTGTACCTGTCCGAGCACGACCCGGACACCACGGCCCGGATCATCCTCGACACCGGCGACAACGTCCTGGAGAGCCACGCGGAGGCCCGCCGCAACCCCTACGACCAGGCGATGCCGGAGATCGGCGACGAACTCGCCGCCGGACGCGCGCTCATCGCCATGGGCCGCATGCTGCTGCGGGCCGCCGACGGCGACATGAAGGCGACCGGAGCCGCCGACACGGACGCCCCGGCGCCGCTCTGGCAGCCACGGGAGTGAAGGAGCCCGCCGTGCACTTCACGAACCGCCTCGAAGCGGGACGCAGACTGGGCCAACGCCTGGAGTACCTCAGGGGCCAGGACGTCGTGGTGCTCGGGCTCCCACGAGGAGGGGTGCCGGTCGCCGCCGAGGTCGCCGAGGCGCTCGACGCGCCCCTGGACGTCTGCCTGGTGCGGAAACTGGGCGTGCCGTACCAGCCCGAGCTGGGCATGGGGGCGATCGGCGAGGACGGCGTCCGCGTGATCAACCAGGAGGTGCTGCGCGGCACCGGGGTCTCCACCGGGGACCTCGCCCGGGTCGAGGAACGCGAACGCCGGGTGCTGGAGCAACGGGCCGCGCGCTACCGGGGCGCCGCACCCCCCGTCTCCGTCGCAGGCCGGACCGCCGTCGTGGTGGACGACGGCGTGGCCACCGGCTCCACCGCGCGGGCCGCCTGCCGGATCGCCCGCGCCAGGGACGCCGCACGCATCGTGCTGGCCGTCCCCGTGGCCCCGCGGGACTTCGCCCGGCGCCTCGGCGGGGACGCCGACGAACTGGTCTGCCTGGACACCCCGTGGCACTTCGCCGCGGTCGGCCAGTTCTACGCCGACTTCGCCCAGGTCGGCGACGAGGAGGTCACCGCCTGTCTGCGCCGGGCCGCGAGCCGGCACCGGCACACCGCGGGCGCCGGCTCCACCGACCGGGAGGTGACGGTGACCGCCGGCGGCGCCCGGCTGGGCGGGCGGCTCACCGTGCCCGAGGACGCCACCGGCGTCGTGGCCTTCGCGCACGGCAGCGGCAGCAGCCGGCACAGCCCGCGCAACCGGTTCGTGGCCGAGGGGCTGCACCGGGCCGGCCTCGGCACCCTGCTGTTCGACCTGCTCACCGACGCGGAGGAGGCCGACCGGGGCAACGTCTTCGACATCGCCCTGCTGGCCGGACGGCTGCTGGACGCCACCCGCTGGCTGCGCGAGGAACCCGGCGCCGAAGGGCTCGCCATCGGCTTCTTCGGCGCCAGCACCGGCGCGGCCGCCGCCCTGTGGGCCGCCGCCGACCCCGAAGCGCACCCCGCCGCCGTCGTCTCCCGCGGCGGCCGGCCCGACCTCGCCGGACCCCGGCTGGCCGCGGTGACCGCACCCACCCTGCTCGTCGTCGGCGGCGCCGACCCGCAGGTCCTCGCCCTCAACCGGGAGGCACAGGCACGACTCCGGTGCGAGAACCGGCTGGAGGTGGTCCCCGGCGCCACCCACCTCTTCGAGGAGCCCGGCACGCTGGAACGGGTGACCGAGCTGGCACGTGACTGGTTCACGGACCACATGGCACCCGCGCACGTATAGGCCCGCGGCCATGGGCGAGGAGGCCGCAGCCATGGGCGAGAAGCCCGTCACCCTGTTCCTCGCCGGTGACGTCATGCTCGGCCGGGGCGTCGACCAGATCCTCCCGCACCCCGGCGACCCGGCCCTGCGCGAGGACCACGTCCGCGACGCCCGCGACTACGTCGCCCTGGCGGAGACCGTGAGCGGACCGGTACCCCGGCCCGTGGACCCCGCCTGGCCCTGGGGCGAGGCCCTGCCCGTCCTGGAGCGCGCCGCCCCGGACGTACGGGTGGTCAACCTGGAGACCGCCGTCACCCGGGACGGCGACTTCGCCCCCGGCAAGGCCGTCCACTACCGGATGCACCCGGCCAACCTGCCCTGCCTCACCGCGGTCCGCCCCGACGTCTGCGTCCTCGCCAACAACCACGTGCTCGACTTCGGCCCGTCCGGCCTCGCGGAGACCCTCGACTCACTCGCCGCCGCCGGACTCCGCACCGCCGGGGCGGGCCCGGACGCGGACGCCGCCTGGCGCCCGGCGACCGTCCCGCTGCGGCCGGGCGGACGCGTCCTGGTCTTCGCCTTCGGCATGCCGTCCAGCGGCATCCCGCACAGCTGGGCCGCCACCGCCGAACGCCCCGGCGTGGCCCTCGTCACCGCGCCGACCACCGCCGCCGCGAAGGACTTCGCCGACCGCCTGCGACACACCGGGCGGCGGCCCGGCGACCTCGTCGTCGCGTCCGTTCACTGGGGCCCCAACTGGGGCTACCCGGCCTCCCGCGACGAGGTCCGCTTCGCCCGCGCGCTGATCGACGCGGGCGTCGACATCGTCCACGGGCACTCCTCCCACCATCCGCGCCCACCGGAGGTCTACCGCGACCGGCTCGTCCTGTACGGCTGCGGCGACCTCGTCGACGACTACGAGGGCATCGGCGGCTACGAGCGCTACCGCGACGACCTGCGCCTGCTGTACCTGGTCTCGGTCGAGCCCGGCACCGGCCGGCTGACCGGTCTGCGGATGGTGCCCCTCCGGACGCGCCGGCTGCGCCTGGAGCACGCCTTGGCCGAGGACACGGCCTGGCTGCGCACGGTCCTCGACGGCTACGCCCGCGCCCTCGGCACCCGCGTCGAGCACGGCGACGGCGGCACGCTCACGGTACGGGCGCTGCGCTGACCCCCGGACACTCAGGCACGCCCGCCCTTGCGCAGGAACCTCCGCAGCCGGGTCAGCGTCCAGGTGTTGATCACGTCCTCCCCGGTGAGCCAGCCGCGCTGCGCGGTGGCCACGCCGTAGCGCAACTGCGCGAGGTGCGGGACGGAGTGCGCGTCGGTGTTCACGGCGAACTTCACCCCGTGCGCCCTGGCCCGCAGGATGTCCTCGTCCCGCAGGTCCAGCCGGTCCGGCTGGGCGTTGACCTCCAGCGCGGTGCCGGTGCGCGCGCAGGCCGCGAACACCTCGTCCCAGTCGGCGTCGACCCCCGGCCGCTTGCCGATCAGCCGGGTGGTGGGGTGCCCGATGATGTTGACGTACGGATGCTCACAGGCCCGCACCAGCCGCCGCGTCATCGCCGCCCGGCCCAGGTCGAAGTGGGAGTGCAGCGAGGCCACGCACAGATCGAAGCCGGCCAGGAACTCCGCCGGCCAGTCCACCTCCCCGTCCGGACCGATGTTCAGCTCGGTGCCGTGCAGCAGCCGCATCCGGCGCCGGGTGCCGTCCAGCTCCCGCAGCCGCTCCCGCTGGGCGAGGATCTTCTCGTCCGTCATGCGCTGCATGTACAGGTTGGGCGCGTGGTCGGTGACCGCGTAGTACGCGTGACCCCGCTCGGCGGCGGCCTCCACCATCGCCTCCAGCGAGGCGAGGCCGTCCGTGAGATCGGTGTGCGTGTGCAGGTCGCCGCGGATGTCCCGCTCGGTCACCACCTCGGGCAGGCCGTCGCCCAGCGCCGCCTCGATCTCCCCGCGGTCCTCGCGCAGCGTCGGCGGGATCCACGGCAGGCCGAGCCGCGCGTACACCTCCTCCTCGGTGCGGGACGCCAGCGACTCCCCGCTCCCGGTGTCGAACACGCCGTACTCGGAGAGCTTCAGCCCCAGGTGCACGGCGATGGTCCGGGTGCGGATGTTGTGCGCCTTGGACCCGGTGAAGTACTGCAACGCGGCGCCCCACGACTCCGGCGGCACCACCCGCAGATCCAGCTGGAGCCCCTTGCCGGTGCGCACCGACGTCTTCTTCGCGCCCCGCGCGATCACCTCGGCGGTGACCGGCAGCTCGCACAGCGCGTCCATGAACGGCGCCGACCGGCGCGCCGAGACCAGCACGTCCAGGTCGCCGACGGTCTCCCGCATCCGGCGCAGCGAACCGGCGTACGCGCAGCGCTCGCAGCCCGTCACGGCGGACAGCTCGGCGGTGATCTCCTCGGCGGTGTCCAGCGCCGGAGCCAGCGGCACCCGCGCGCCCGCCCGCCGGAGCAGCTCGATCCCGTGCCGGATGTTCTCCTGCGTCTTCTCGCCGAAGCCCTTCAGATCGGCCAGCGCGTCCGCCTCGATGGCCGCGGCCAGCTCGCTCACCGAGGAGATGTGCAGGTCCTCGTAGAGCCGCAGCGCCTTCTTCGGCCCCAGGGTCGGGATCGTGATCAGCTCCCGCACCCCCGCCGGGATCTTCGCCCGGCGCTCCTCCACCACGGCCATCGTGCCCGTGCGCAGATACTCGGCCACCTTCTCGGCGATCGACCGGCCCACGTTCGGGATCTCCCGCAGCCCGTCGGCGTCCAGCGCCGAGACGTCCACCGGATACCCGCCGATCGCCCGCGCCGCCTTCTCGTAGGCGCGCGCCTTGAACGCGTCGCCTCCGGTGATCGCGATGAGATCGGCGTACTCCTGGAGGAGCGCCTCGACCTCGTCGTTGCGACGGGCCACCCCTCAAGTCTAGGTAGCGGCACCGAGGCACGCGAAAGGCCCCCGCCGAGCAGGGGCCTCACTGGTGTCCGAGGGGGGACTTGAACCCCCACGCCCGATAAAGGGCACTAGCACCTCAAGCTAGCGCGTCTGCCATTCCGCCACCCGGACAAGGTGTCTGTCGTGCGAGGTTTCCCCGGCGGGGTTTCCCTCGCGGCGACGAAGGAAACATTACCAGGCTTTCGAGGGTGGCTGATCACCCCCCGGTCCGGGGGCCGGTCGCGCGTGAACGGCGTGTGACGGGCCGGGACCGGTCTTGGGCCCGGGGCGGCGCCGGAGAGAGGATGGCAGGGACCACCAGCAGTGACAGTGGGAGGAAGCAGCGTGAGCGAGACGGACACGGCCAGGAGCGTCACCGGCGAGGACGAGGTCGTGGACCTCTGCCGCGAGCTGATCCGGTTCGACACCAGCAACTACGGCGACCACTCCGGCCCCGGCGAGCGCAAGGCCGCCGAGTGGGTCGCCGAGAAGCTCGCCGAGGTCGGGCTGGAGCCGAAGATCTACGAGTCGCATCCCGGCCGTGCCTCCACGGTGGCCCGCATCGAGGGCGAGGACCCGTCCCGGCCCGCGCTGCTCATCCACGGCCACCTGGACGTCGTACCGGCCAACGCGGTCGACTGGACCCACCACCCGTTCTCCGGCGAGATCGCCGACGGCTGCGTGTGGGGACGCGGGGCCGTCGACATGAAGGACATGGACGCCATGACGCTGGCGGTCGTCCGCGACCGGCTGCGCGGCGGGCGCCGGCCGCCGCGCGACATCGTCGTCGCCTTCCTCGCCGACGAGGAGGCCGGCGGCACGTACGGCGCCCGGTACCTGGTCGACCACCACCCCGAGCTGTTCGAGGGCGTGACCGAGGCGATCAGCGAGGTCGGCGGCTTCTCCTTCACCGTGGACGAGCAGCGGCGGCTCTACCTGATCCAGACGGCCGAGAAGGGCATGCACTGGATGAAGCTGACCGTGGCCGGGACCGCCGGGCACGGCTCGATGATCCACCGCGACAACGCCATCACCGAGCTGTCCGAGGCCGTCGCCCGGGTCGGCCGGCACAAGTTCCCGGTCCGGGTCACCAAGACCACCCGGGCCTTCCTCGACGAACTCGGCGACGCGCTCGGCACCGAGCTGGACCCGGAGGACATGGAGTCCACCCTCGCCAAGCTCGGCGGCATCGCCAAGCTCATCGGCGCGACCCTGAGCAACACCGCCAACCCCACCCAGCTGACCGCCGGCTACAAGGTCAACGTCATCCCGGGCGAGGCCACCGCGCACATCGACGGACGGTTCCTGCCCGGCCACGAGGAGGAGTTCCTCGCCGACCTCGACCGGCTGCTCGGCCCGCGGGTCCGCCGCGAGGACGTGCACGCGGACAAGGCCGTCGAGACCACCTTCGACGGCGCCCTGGTCGAGGCCATGCAGGCCGCGCTGCTCGCCGAGGACCCGACGGCCAAGGCGATCCCGTACATGCTCTCCGGCGGCACCGACGCCAAGTCCTTCGACGACCTCGGCATCCGCGGCTTCGGCTTCGCGCCGCTGAAGCTGCCGCCGGAGCTGGACTTCGCCGGCATGTTCCACGGCGTGGACGAGCGGGTGCCGGTGGACGGCCTCCAGTTCGGCGTCCGCGTACTCGACCGGTTCATCGACGCGTCGTGAGTCCGGGCCCCCGCCCGGGGCCCGCACCGCGGTAATCGGGCAGCCGTACGAGATCGACTGAGAAGGGTGAATGCGACGATAGGCTCGTAGCTTCATCAGCCCCTCCTCGTTGCCTCTGATGTGACCCCGCGCCTTGGGGTCGCATTGCCAACTAGGAGGAAGAATGATCAAGAAGGTCGTCGCTGCTGCGGCTGCCACCGGTGGGCTGGTTCTCGCGGGCGCGGGCCTGGCCGTCGCCGACTCCGGTGCCCAGGGTGCCGCCGTGCACTCCCCGGGCGTCGTCTCCGGCAACGTCATCCAGGTGCCCGTGCACGTCCCGGTGAACGTGTGCGGCAACACGATCAACGTGATCGGGCTCCTGAACCCCGCCTTCGGCAACGCCTGCGTCAACAAGTGACGCCGGCTCCCTGAGGGGCGTCTTTTACGGGCCGTCGGCCTCGGAGCGCGCGCCATGCGCTCCGAGGCCGACCGGTCTTCGAGGATCGAAGACATGGAAGGCAGGGGGGAATCAGCATGCGACAGGGCACGCGCAAGGGCCTGATGACCATGGCCGCCGCGACCGGTGTCATCGCCGCCGCGGGCGGCTACGCGCACGCCGACTCGGGCGCGGCGGGCTCCGCCGTGGGCTCGCCCGGCGTACTGTCCGGCAACACGGTGCAGGCGCCCGTGCACGCGCCGGTGAACATCTGCGGCAACACCGTGAACGTCGTCGGGCTCCTGAATCCGTCGGTGGGCAACAAGTGCGCCCATGGCGGCGGCGCCCCGGGGGGTCACCACAGCGGCTCCGGCGGCTCGCACGCGGGCGGCCACACCGGCGGGTCGCCGGGCGTCGGCTCCGGCAACACCGTGCAGGTGCCGGTCGACGTCCCGGTGAACGTGTGCGGCAACAGCGTCGACGTCATCGGGGTGGGCAACACCGCGGTGGGGAACGACTGCGCCGACGAAGGCGGGTACGGCAATCCGCCGGGGCAGCCAGGTCATCCGGGGCACCCCGGTCACCCGGGCCACCCCGGTCACCCGGGCCACCCTGGGCAGCCGGCGAAGCCCGGTGAGCCCGGGCAGCCGGGTCATCCCGGGCAGCCCGGCAATCCGGGCCACCCCGGCACCGGCTCCCCGACCGGCGGGGGCGGCTCCGGGACGCACGGTACGTCCCAGGTCAAGGCCCAGGTGGGCCGCTCCGGCCGGCCCCTGGGCACCGCCCAGCTCGCCCACACGGGCAGTGAGGTGCCGCTCGGCATCGCCCTGCCGGCCGGCGCGGGCGCGCTGCTCGCGGGCGCGGTGCTCTACCGCAAGGCGCGCGCCGGGGCGTGAGGCGAGACGGAGCGGGCCCTGCCGAGTCGGCGGGGCCCGCTCCGTTCATCTGTGCATGTTCATCCTGTGATCACGCTCACCATGTCGCGCGCACCTGGCGGATGATCCGTCGGCGCAACCGCACCCTGCGACTGCCGTCGCGCAACAGGCTCAGTCGGTCCAACTCCCAGTGTCCGTACTCGGCATGGTCCGTCAGCAGACGTGTGGCTTCCTTGCGGGACACCCCGCGAGGTACGTACACGTCGACAAATTCGTATTCCGGCATCGCATCTATTGTGCGGGCTGGTGCCCGGTACGGATAGCGTCTGCACTATGTCTGATGCTGCGCAGCCCACCGCTGCCGAGGTACGCGCCGCCGCCGAGGCCGTCAAGACCGCGCTCGACCGTCATCTCGCCGCGGTCGAACGCAGGTCGGGGGAGGACGACCCGGCCGTGTCCGAGGCGTTCAACCAGCTGGCCGCTGCCGCCGAGGCGTACGACGAACTGCTCTACGACCGCCACGACGAGGTCACGCCCTTCGAGATCCCGAGCGCGGAGGAAGCGCTGCCGCCGTACGCGGGTCCGGAGGAGCCGAACGCGATCAGTGTGCTGATCCGCCGCGACTACACCGTGGCGGAACCCCAGCGGCTGCTGGCGCAGGCCCAGCGGGTCGAGGCGGCGGAGTACGACGACGTCGTGGACGACGATGCCGCCGGGACGGTCCCGGGGGCGCTGGGCATCCTCTTCGGCGAGTTCGAACCGGACGAGATCGCCTCCCGGCACAAGGAGTTCGGCCTGGAGGAGGGCGACTCCACGCTCTGGGTCACCGCGGCCGAGGAGCCGCCCGAGGCCGGGGAGTGGCTGGAGGCGCCCTTCGAACACATCGATCCGCAGCAGGTGGTGTGCCGGTTCGATGTGAGCGCGGTGTTCGACGACGAGGTCTCCGACGGCGAGGACGACATCGACTTCGTCGACGAGGACGAGGACGGGGACCTGGAGCCGGTCAACGCCGAGAAGTGACAGCGGCGGACGTGACGGGGGCGGCGGTGCCCTGGGCCTGGGGCCGGTACGGCACCGCCGGACTCCGCCGCCGTGACCGATCGCCGGTCGCGACGGAGGAGGACGTGCGGAGGAGTCCTGCCGCGGAAGACGCGCGGACGACGACTCAGGTCGCCGGGACCTGCGTGCGCAGCAGCGTCTGAAGGCGGGTCGTGCGCGGCTTGGGCGGGACCTCCGCCACCGCCTTCGGCAGGGCCTGTTCCACGCCGTGCACGACGGACAGGTGCCGTTCCGCCCGGCCGAACGCCGTGTACACCCAGGGACGGCTCAGGGCCTGCTCGGCATCGCCGGGCAGCACGACGACCGCCGCCGGCCAGCGAGTGCCCACCGCCTGGTGCGCGGTCAGTGCCCAGCCGTGCCGGACACTGCCCTCCACCCGCTCGCGCGGTACGACGACGGGGACGCCGGCGCACGACAGGTGCAGCCCGCCGGCGTCGGCCTTCACCACCACACCCGGCACCGTGCGTCCCGGGGCGGGGGAGTAGGCGATCCGGTCGCCGGGGTCGAAGCCGCCGAACCGGCCGGGGCCGGGGTTGAGGCGCTCCTTCAGGGCGGAGTTGAGGGCGCGCGTGCCCGCGGCGCCGCCGTGGCCCGGGGTGATCACCACGGTCTGGTCGGCCGGGACGCCGATCGCCCGCGGCACCGAGTCCGCGACCAGCTGCACCGTCCGGTGCACGGCCTCGCCCGCGTCCCGCACCGGCACGATGACGATCTCCTTGCCCGGCGCGGCGACCTGGTTCAGCTCACCGACGCCGATGCCGGAGACCAGCTCGCCGAGCGGACCGGGGTCGGGCACGCGGGAGGCGATCTGCGGGCAGACACGGGCCGCGAGCAGGTCGGCGAAGACCCGGCCCGGACCGGCCGACCAGAGCACCCCGGGGTCGCCGCTGAGCAGCAGCCGGGCCCCGTCGGGCAGCGACTCCACCAGCATCGCGGCGCTCTCCACGTCGAGCTGGGGCGCGTCCGGCACGATCAGCAGGTCGAGCTCCAGGGCGCCGTCCGCGTCGCGGCCCGGGCCCTCGGCACCGGACAGCAGCCCCGCGACCGTGCCCACGCCGTGCTCCGCCGGCTCCCCGCCCGGCCGCTCGGCCAGACGCCGGCGTCCGTCCGGGGTGTGGCAGGCGGCGAAGGCCCGCAGGCCCGCCGCACGGGCGGCGCCGAGCAGCGCGGCCGGTTCGGCGCGGGCCGCCTCCCCGCCGGTGTGCAGCACCAGGCCGTGCCCGGCGACCGCGCGGGCCAGCTCGGCCGCACCGCCGGACAACCCGGCCGCCGTGGCCTCCCAGGCATGCCCGGCCTCCAAGGCCAGGGAGTTGACCAGCCGGGCCAGGCCGTCCGCGAGGCTCTCCTCGGCCAGCGCGTACCGCTCCAGGCCGACGAGGACCCGGACCGGCCGCTCCGGCTCCTCGTCGGTGTCCTCGTCGCCTGCCTGGGGCGCGGCGGCGCCGGGCTCCTCCAGGGCGTCCTGGAACACCAGTGCCTCGCCCTCGGCGAGCGCGCCCTGCACCGCCGCGTCCGGGTCCGGCACGCCCTGCTTGCCGAGCGCCGCGGTGAGCGTGGGCAGCTCCAGGGCGGTGTGCCCGGCCACGGCCGCCTGCTCCAGCAGCCAGACGGTCAGCGCCCGGCCCCGCCGCTCGTCGTCCGGGCCGCAGGCCGCGCCGAGCAGCGCGCGGGCGAAGCCGTCGGCCTGGTCCGGCCGTACGCCGCCGACCCGGAGCAACTGCCAGGGGTCCTCCCGGAGCGCGCTGTCGGCGCCCTCGCCGAGGGCCGCGGCGACCTGGGGGGCCAGCGTGTCGGGCGCGCCGCCCTCGGTCAGCACGCGGCGCACGGCGTCGACGGTCTCCGGCGCGGGGCCGCTCGGCGCGGCCGGGGCGGGGGCCGGCTGGGGCCTGCGCACCGGTTCCGGGGCGGGGCGGCGCGGGGCCGGTGCCGGCTCCGCGAACACCGTGGCCACCGGCTTCTCGCCGCTCTCCACGGCCCGGACCGCCGCGAGCAGGTCTGCCGCCTTGCCGCTGAGCTTGGCCCCGCTGTCGATCGGGGCCCTCTTCTCGGCCTTGCGCCGCTCGATCCGCTCCCGCTCGACCCGCTGCGCGGCCAACTCGGCCTCGGCCTCGGACAACTCGCCGGCGTCGGAGCCGCCCCCGGCACCGCCGGAGCCGCCGACGGCTTCCGCCCCGGCCGAGTCCCCGCCGGCGTCCTCCGCGTCCGAGCCGTCGGTGGCCTCGGTACCGCTGGAGCCGTCGACGGCATCCGTGCCGTCTGTGTCGTCGGTGGCCTCGGTACCGCGGGAGCCGCCGACGGCCTCCGCGCCGTCCGAGCCGCTCGTGGCCCCGCCACCGTCCGCGTCGCCGACGGTGTCCGCCGCGCCCGAGTCGCCGGCGGCACCCGCGTCGCCGGTGTCGGTCGTGCCCTCGGCCGTGACGGCCCCGTCGGTGCCGTGCTCCGTGGTCCCCGGTGTGTCCGGCGTCCCCGGCCCGGCTTCCTCCGTGGTCTCCGGCTCCGTGCTCACAGCGTGCTCCAGTCGTGATCGGGATAGCGGTGCACGGGCGCCGACACATCGTCCAGCGCCCGGCAGATCTCGTCAGGAAGACTAAGGGCCTCCACTGACAACGCCGCCGCGAGCTGCTGTGCGTTACGCGCGCCGACGATCGGCGCGGCCACTCCGGGCCGGTCCCGCACCCAGGCGAGGGCCACCTGGAGCGGGGTGACCGCGAGCCCGTCGGCGGCCGTCGTCACCGCGTCCACGATGCGGGTCGCCGTGTCGTCCAGATACGGCTCCACGAACAGCGCCAGATGCTCGGAGGCGCCGCGCGAGTCGGGGGGAGTGGTGTGCCGGTACTTGCCGGTCAGCACGCCCCGGCCGAGCGGCGAGGAGGGCAGCAGGCCCATCCCGAGGTCGAGCGCGGCGGGCAGCACCTCGCGCTCCACGCCCCGCTGGAGCAGCGAGTACTCCATCTGTGTGCTGGCGAGCCGGGTCCGGACGCCCGGCGCGGCGAGCTGCCAGGTGGCCGCCTTGGCCAGCTGCCAGCCGCAGAAATTGGACACTCCCGCGTACCGGGCCCGGCCGCTGCCGACCGCGAGGTCGAGGGCGTGGAGCGTCTCCTCCAGCGGGGTGTCGGGGTCGTAGGCGTGGATGTGCCACAGGTCGACGTGATCGGTGCCCAGGCGGGCCAGGGAGGCGTCGAGCGCGGCGAGCAGATGGCCGCGCGAACCGTCGAAGCGGCGGTCGGGGTCGGGCACGCTGCCCGCCTTGGTGGAGATGACCAGGTCACGGCGCGGCACCAGACCGTCCATGAGCTGCCCCAGCAGGTACTCCGCCTCCCCGTCGCCGTACACGTCCGCGGTGTCGACCAGGGTGCCGCCGGCTTCCCAGAACGCCTTCAGCATGTCCGCGGCGTCGTGCTCGTCGGTGTCCCGGCCCCAGGTGAGGGTGCCGAGTCCGATCCGGGACACGCGCAGGCCGGTCCGGCCGAGATGCCTCTGCTCCATGACCGCGAGATTACTGGCCAGAACCGGTGCGGTGGGTTGCCTGTGGACAACCCGTCCGGAGTGCTCCGAAGGGCCCGGGGACCTGCGCGACCGGCCCCCGCCGGCCCGCGGCCGGGGAACCACCGGCGAACCGCCGGGGAATCGCCGGAGCCGGGCACCCTGCCCCCGGCACCCACCCCCGCGCTAAGGTCTGCCGCACAGGGACGTTACTCATGGGTAAGGGGATTCGGCCATGCAGCTCGGGATCAACCTCGGCTACTGGGGTGCCGGAATGGACGGCGACAACCTGGCCGTGGCGCAGGAGGCCGACCGGCTGGGCTACGCGGTGTGCTGGGCCGCCGAGGCCTACGGCTCCGACGCCGCCACCGTGCTCAGCTGGGTCGCCGCGCAGACCGAGCGCATCGACGTCGGCTCGGCCATCTTCCAGATTCCGGCCCGGCAGCCCGCGATGACCGCGATGACCGCGGCCACGCTCGACTCGCTCTCCGGCGGCCGGTTCCGGCTGGGCCTCGGCGTCTCGGGCCCGCAGGTCTCCGAGGGCTGGTACGGCGTCAAGTTCGACAAGCCGCTCGCCCGCACCCGCGAATACGTGGAGATCGTCCGCAGGGCGATGAGCCGGGAGCGGCTGACGTACGAGGGCGAGCACTGGACACTGCCGCTGCCGGGCGGCCCGGGCAAGCCGATCAAGCTGACCGTGCACCCGCAGCGCGAGCACATCCCGCTCTACATCGCCGCGATCGGCCCGAAGAACCTGGAGCAGACCGGCGAGATCGCCGACGGCGCGCTGCTGATCTTCCCCTCCGCCGAGCACCTGGAGGAGACCACGATCACCCACCTGCGCGCCGGCCGGGAGAAGGCGGGCCTGACCCTCGACGGCTTCGACGTGTGCCCGACCCTGCCGCTCGCGGTCGGCGACGACAAGGACGTGCCCCGGCTCGCGGACACCTTCAGGCCGTACACCGCGCTCTACGTGGGCGGCATGGGCAGCGCCAAGCAGAACTTCTACAACCGGCTCGCGCAGCGCATGGGGTACGAGAAGGAGGCGGCCGAGATCCAGCAGAAGTACCTGTCCGGGGACAAGCAGGGCGCCGCCGCCGCGATCCCGCACGACCTCGTCGACAAGACCACGCTGCTGGGTTCGGTGGGCCGCATCGCCGACCGGATGAAGGCGTACGCCGCCGCCGGGGTCACCACCCTCAGCCTGGCCCCGGCCGGCTTCACGCTGGACGAGCGGATCGCCTCCCTGCGGGCCGGCAGCGAGGCCCTGGAGCGCGCCGGGCTCGCGTAGGGGATGTCAGCGGCCGTGGTGGGGGCTCGGGGGCCTTCCCCGCCACGGCCGTCACCGAGAACAACGCGCTCGCCACCGCCCGGTTACGACCGCGCCCCCTTCTTTCCCGACCCCAGCGGCACCCGCCCCGTCCCGACTCCAGCGGCACGCCCTCCCCGCCCCCCCCGTTCGGGTCAGTGTGCCCGTACCCCTGTTGCGGCCTCCTCCCCGCCGCACTTGACTCGTTCTTCGCGGGATCCGTTCCCGCGGAGTCCGGCGGAGCTGCGGAGAGGGGTCTGCCATGCTGTCGGCCAAGAGCCCGCCGTCATGGCCCACATGGGCCGCATCCTCCGCTGGCCGAGGGCCAGGTCCGCGCTGCTCGCGGCCGGCATCCACGCCCTGTACGCCTACGAGCGCCTCGCAGGCTGGCACCGCATGGTCACCCTCACCATGCCCGAGCGCCGCGACGCCCTCGGCGGACCGGCGGCACCCGCCACCGAGTTCGCCTGAGCCGCGCTCACAACCAGCCGCGCCGCTTGAACTGCCGGTACAGCAGCACCTCCAGCACGGCCATCACCACGATCACCGCCGGATACGACCACAGCCAGTGCAGCTCGGGCATGTGGTCGAAGTTCATGCCGTAGATGCCCGCGATCATCGTGGGGACCGCGGCCATCGCCGCCCACGCGGAGATCTTCCGCATGTCGTCGTTCTGCCGCACGCTCGTCTGCGCCAGGTGGGCGGAGAGGATGTCCGACACCAGCCGGTCCAGGGCCTCCACGGACTCGTTCACGCGCGTGAGGTGGTCGCCCACGTCCCGGAAGAACGGCCGCGCCTTGTCGTGCACGAAGGGCACCGCACCGCCCATGGCGCCGGTGCCGGCCAGCCGCGTCAGCGGCAGCGCCAGCGGCCCGGTGGCCCGGCGGAACTCCAGGACCTGCCGCTTGAAGGTGTAGATCCGGGACGCGGTGTTGCGGGAACCGCCGGTCTCCGGCTGGAACACCTCCGCCTCCAGTTCGTCGAGGTCGGTCTGGAGCTCCGTCGCCACCTCCAGGTAGTGGTCGACGGTGGCGTCCGCGATGGCGTACAGCACGGCGGTGGGGCCCTTGTCGAGCATCTCCGGCTCCTCCTCCAGCCGGTGCCGCACCGCCGCCAGCGGCGAGCACTCGCCGTGCCGGACGGTCACCACGAAACAGTCGCCGATGAAGACCATCACCTCGCCGGCGGAGACCGCGTCGCTCTCGGGCTCGTACACGACCGGTTTCAGCACCATGAACAGCGAGTCGTCGTACACCTCCAGCTTGGGCCGCTGATGTGCCTTGAGGGCGTCCTCCACGGCCAGCGGATGCAGTCCGAACTCCTGGGTGACCAGGTCGAACTCCTGCTCGGACGGCTCGTGCAGCCCGATCCACACGAAGCCGCCGGCCGCCCGCGCCTCGGCGAGCGCGTCGGACAGGTCCTCCGGCCCCTCGGTGCGGTGCCCGTGCCGATAGATGGCGCAGTCCACGATCACGCCGCGTATTCTCCCTTCGCCCAGCCGCCGGCGCACACCTCCGTGCGCCTACCCTGGTCCGCATGCCCACGCTGATCCTCGTCAGGCACGGACGTTCCACCGCCAACACCTCGGGTGTGCTCGCCGGGCGGACGCCCGGCGTCGCCCTGGACGAGCGCGGCGCCGCGCAGGCCGCCGCACTGCCCGCACGGCTCGCCGGCCTGCCGCTCGCCGAGGTCGTCACCAGCCCGCTCCAACGCTGCCAGGAGACCGTACAACCCCTGCTGGAAGCCCGCCCCGGCCTGTCCGCCCACACCGAGGAGCGGATCGGGGAGTGCGACTACGGCGACTGGTCCGGCCGCAAGCTCGCCGAGCTGAAGGACGAGCCGCTGATGGAGGTCGTCCAGGCCCACCCGTCCACCGCCGCCTTCCCCGGCGGGGAGTCCATGCGGGCCATGCAGACCCGCGCCGCCGAGGCCGTACGCGAGTGGAACGCGCGCGTGGAGCGCGAGCACGGCGCCGACGCCGTCTACCTGATGTGCTCCCACGGCGACATCATCAAGGCGCTCGTCGCCGACGCCCTCGGTCTTCACCTCGATCTCTTCCAGCGGATCTCCGTGGAGCCCTGTTCCGTCACCGCCATCCGCTACACCCGCCTGCGGCCCTTCCTCGTCCGCCTCGGCGACACCGGCGACTTCGCCTCGCTCGCCCCGCGCGAGGAACCCGGCGAGGGCGACGCACCGGTCGGGGGTGGTGCGGGCGCACCGTGATCGTCGGCCGCAGTAGGGTGAAGCGACCCACCCCAACGCGTGTCCACACAGCCCGCACCGCTGAAACGCTCGAAACCACGACATCAATGGAGACAGGACGTGTCCCGTCAGGTGTTCCTCTACGACCAGCCGGACCGCTTCGTGGCCGGCACGGTCGGACTGCCCGGGCGCCGTACCTTCTTCCTCCAGGCCACCGCAGGCCCCCGGGTGACCAGCGTGGTCCTGGAGAAGACCCAGGTCGCCGCGCTCGCCGAGCGCATGGACGAATTGCTCGACGAGGTCGTACGCCGTAGTGGCGGCAGTGCCGCGGTCCCCGCCGTGGCCCCCTCCGAGATCGCCGACACCGCGCCGCTGGAGACCCCCGTCGAGGAGGAGTTCCGCGTCGGCACCATGGCCCTGGCCTGGGACGGCGAGGAACAGCGCATGATCGTCGAGGCGCAGGCCCTGGTGGAGCTGGAGGCCGACACCGAGGAGGACCTGGCCGAGGCCGAGGAGCGGTTGCTCCAGGACGAGGAGAACGGACCCCCGATGCTGCGGGTCCGGCTGACCGGCGCGCAGGCCCGGGCCTTCGCCAAGCGCGCCCTGGACATCGTCAACGCCGGGCGGCCACCGTGCCCGCTGTGCAGCCTCCCGCTCGATCCGGAAGGACATGTATGTCCGCGCCAGAACGGATACCGCCGCGGAGCGTGACGGCCGATCCGAACCCCGCCGAGCTGCTCGCGCGGGGTGAGCTGACCGTGCGCGGCCGGATCCGCGAGGCGTCCAACGCGGCGCTGTTCTGCACGGTCGCCCTGGACGGCCGGGACGCCTCTTGCGTGTACAAGCCGGTGGCCGGGGAGCGCCCCCTGTGGGACTTCCCCGACGGCACCCTCGCCGGCCGCGAGGTGGCCGCCTACGAGGTCTCCGAGGCCACCGGCTGGGGGCTCGTGCCGCCCACCGTGCTGCGCGACGGGCCGTACGGCGAGGGCATGTGCCAGCTGTGGATCGACGTCCACCCCGAGGCGGAGCTGCTCGCCCTGGTCGACGGCGAGGAGCCGGAGCCGGGCTGGAAGGCGATCGGGTTCGCCGAGGTCGGCGAGGACCGCACCGCCCTGCTGGTGCACGCCGACGACGAGCGGCTGCGCCGGCTCGCCGTCCTGGACGCGGTGATCAACAACGCCGACCGCAAGGGTGGCCACCTGCTGCCCACCGCCGAGGGCCGGCTGTACGGCATCGACCACGGCGTCACCTTCAACGTCGAGAACAAGCTGCGCACCCTGCTGTGGGGCTGGGCCGGGGAACCCCTCACCCCGGAGGCCGTCGACGTCCTGAAGGGGCTGCGGGACGGCCTGGAGGGCGAACTGGGCCGCCGGCTGGCCGCACTGATCACGGCGGCCGAGATCGACGCCACACGCGCGCGTGTCGACGCGCTGCTCACCTCGGGCCTGCACCCGGAGCCGAGCGGGGAGTGGCCCGCCATCCCCTGGCCGCCCGTGTGAGCACATCCGGCGCCGAGGTACAAGACCGCGGAACCGGCCATCCAGCCCGATCCCGTTCGTATACGCAGCTCGGCGCCGGTTAGGCTCATGTACATGCATGCCTGGCCCGCTTCCGAGGTCCCCGCCCTGCCTGGTCAGGGCCGCGACCTGAGGATCCACGACACCGCGACCGGCGGCCTGGTCACCCTCGACCCCGGTCCCGTCGCCCGCATCTACGTCTGCGGCATCACCCCGTACGACGCGACCCACATGGGTCATGCGGCGACCTACAACGCGTTCGACCTGGTTCAGCGCGTGTGGCTCGACACCAAGCGGCAGGTCCACTACGTCCAGAACGTCACGGACGTCGACGATCCGCTGCTGGAGCGGGCGGACCGGGACGGCGTCGACTGGGTCGCCCTCGCCGAGAAGGAGACCGCCCTCTTCCGCGAGGACATGACCGCCCTGCGGATGCTCCCGCCGCGGCACTACATAGGCGCCGTCGAGGCGATACCCGGCATCGTCCCGCTCGTGGAGCGGCTGCGCGACCTCGGCGCGGCCTACGAGCTGGAGGGTGACATCTACTTCTCCGTCGAGTCCGACCCGAACTTCGGCAAGGTCTCGAACCTGGACGCCGCCGCCATGCGGCTGCTGTCCGCCGAGCGCGGCGGCGACCCGGACCGCCCGGGCAAGAAGAACCCGGTCGACCCGATGCTGTGGATGGCGGCCCGGCCCGGCGAGCCCAGCTGGGACGGCGGCTCCCTCGGCCGGGGCCGGCCCGGCTGGCACATCGAGTGCGTGGCCATCGCCCTCGACCACCTCGGCATGGGCTTCGACGTTCAGGGCGGCGGCTCCGACCTCGCCTTCCCGCACCACGAGATGGGCGCCTCGCACGCCCAGGTGCTCACCGGCGAGTTCCCCATGGCCAAGGCGTACGTGCACGCCGGCATGGTCGCCCTGGACGGCGAGAAGATGTCGAAGTCCAAGGGCAACCTGGTCTTCGTCTCCGCGCTGCGCCGTGACGGCGTCGACCCCGCGGCCGTCCGCCTCGCGCTGCTGGCCCACCACTACCGCGCCGACTGGGAGTGGACCGACCAGGTCCTCCAGGACGCCGTCGCCCGCCTCGGCCGCTGGCGCGCGGCCGTCTCCCGCCCCGACGGCCCCTCCGCCGACGCGCTGGTGGAAGAGGTCCGCGAGGCCCTGGCGAACGACCTGGACGCCCCCGCCGCACTCGCCGCCGTCGACCGCTGGGCGGCCCGCCAGGAGCAGGAGGGCGGCACCGACACCGGCGCCCCCGGCCTGGTGACGCGCGCGGTGGACGCGCTGCTGGGAGTGGCTCTCTAGGCACCGCTCCGTCGGGGGCGCGGGGGAACCGCGCGACCGGCCGCGACGGACCCGCGGACGCCCGACGGACCCCGAGCGGGACCGCCTGAGGCGTCGGCACCACGAAGAAGGGGCGCTTCCCGTGAGGGAACCGCCCCTTCGCCGTACGCTCAGTCCTCCGGGTTGTCCTCGTCCTCGTCCTTGGGCATGCCCCCGGCCGCCGGAGGCCTCGGCTTCCCGCCCGGAGGGCCCACGTCCCGGCGCCGCAGGTACCGCTCGAACTCCCGGGCGATCGCCTCACCGGACGCCTCCGGCAGCTCCGCGGTGTCCCGGGCCTCCTCCAGCGTCTGCACGTACTCGGCGACCTCGCTGTCCTCGGCGGCGAGCTGGTCCACGCCCACCTGCCAGGCCCGCGCGTCCTCGGGCAGCTCGCCCTGCGGGATGCGCAGGTCGAGCAGGTCCTCCAGGCGGTTCAGCAGCGCCAGCGTCGCCTTCGGGTTGGGCGGCTGGGAGACGTAGTGCGGTACGGCCGCCCACAGCGAGACCGCCGGGACGCCCGCGTGCGTGCACGCCTCCTGAAGGACACCGACGATGCCCGTCGGGCCCTCGTACTTGGTCTCCTCCAGGTCCATCCGGCGGGCCAGGTCCGGGTCGGACGTGACCCCGCTGACCGGCACCGGACGCGTGTGCGGGGTGTCCCCGAGCAGGGCACCCAGGATGACCACCAGCTCCACTCCGAGCTCGTGCGCGAAACCCAGCAGCTCGTTGCAGAACGAACGCCAGCGCATGGACGGTTCGATGCCCCGGACCAGCACCAGGTCGCGCGGTTTCTCACCGCCGACGCGGACCACCGACAACCTCGTGGTCGGCCACGTGATCTTGCGCACACCGCCGTCCATGAACACCGTGGGGCGGTTCACCTGGAAGTCGTAGTAGTCCTCGGCGTCCAGCGCCGCGAACACCTCGCCCTTCCATTCGCGTTCCAGATGCGCGACCGCCGTGGAGGCGGCGTCGCCGGCATCGTTCCAGCCCTCGAACGCGGCCACCATGACTGGGTCGATCAGCTCGGGAACCCCCTCCAGCTCGATCACCCAGTGCCTCCTTCCGACGTGCCCTCGCTTGACTCACCAACCTTACGGCGTCCGGCGGGGGCGCCCGCAGCCCCCTTGCGTGGGGGAGTGAACGGATCACTGCCCCGTTCACCACCGCGGAACACGCGCGGGCAGCCGAACTCACAGAGTGGACCGCAGCCACTGCTCCACGCTCGCGATGTGCACGGTCGCCCAGGAGCGCGCCGCCTCCGCGTCCCGGTCGCGCAGCGCGCCCAGGATCGCCCGGTGCTCGCGCAGGGTGCGGCCGACGGCGTCCTCCTGGGTGAGCCCCCGCCAGATCCGGGCCCGGGTGGTGGGCCCCGACAGCCCGTCCAGCAGCGAGCACAGCACCGAGTTCCCAGCGCTCTGCACGATGCTCCGGTGGAACTCCAGGTCGGCCGCGACCAGTTGCTCCACCGACGGCTCCGCGCCCAGCGCGTCCAACTGGGCCTCCAGCGCGTCCAGTTGCCCGGGCTCGATCCGGGGGGCCGCCAGCGCGGTCGCGGCCGGCTCCAGGATGCGGCGCACGGCCAGGAACTCCAGCACGGTGTCGTCGCGGTGGAAGTCCACGACGAAGCTCATCGCCTCCAGCAGCAGCTGCGGATCGAGGCTGGTGACATAGGTGCCGTCGCCCTGCCGTACGTCGAGGATCCGGATCAGCGACAGGGCGCGTACAGCCTCCCGCAGGGAGTTGCGGGACAGGCCCAGCTCGGCGGCCAGCTCACTCTCCTTGGGCAGCCGGTCGCCCGGGCGCAGCGCACCGGAGACGATCATGCCCTTGATCTTCTCGATCGCCTCGTCGGTGACTGCCACGGCCGGCCTCCTGTCGCCCCAGACATCGGATGTCAGCACATTATGCGGCGGCGCCGCCGGGCCGCGGAGGGCGTTCCGGCGCACGGGGAAGCGGGAAGGGGCGGCCCCATCGGCGTGGGGCCGCCCCTCAGGTGTCCTGGACCGTCTGTGCGAGCCCGCTGCTACTTCTCGTCCAGCAGGTCCTGGACCTTGGCGCGGACCTCGTCCGTGTCCAGGCCCCGGATGGTCAGCGTGGTGCGGCGGCGCAGCACGTCGTCCGCCGTCTCGGCCCACTCGTGGTCACGGGCCCAGACGACCTGCGCCCAGATCTCCGGGGCGTCGGGGTGGACGCGCCCGGCCAGCTCCGGGTTCTCGTTCGCCAGGCGGGCGATGTCGAAGGCCAGGGAGCCGTAGTGGGTGGCCAGGTGCTTGGCGGTGTCGGCGCCCATGCGCGGACCCGGGGCCGGACCGTCCACCAGCAGCCGGTGGGCGACCGCGCGCGGGTTGGCGACACCGGGCAGCGGCAGCTTCTTCGGCAGCGAGGAGATCGGCTCGAAGTCGTCGCCGAGCGGGTGACCCGGCAGCGCCTCCAGCTTCTTCATGATCGTCCGGCCGATGTGGCGGAACGTCGTCCACTTGCCGCCCGCGACGGACAGCATGCCGCCCCTGCCCTCGGTCACCACGGTCTCGCGCTTGGCCTTGGCGGTGTCGCCGGGGCCGCCCGGCAGTACCCGCAGACCGGCGAACGCGTAGGTGATGAGGTCGCGCTGGAGCTGCTGGTCCCGGACGGAGAACGCGGCCTCGTCCAGGATCTGGGATATGTCCTTCTCGTTGACCCCGACATCCGCCGGGTCGCCCTCGTACTCCTCGTCGGTGGTGCCGAGCAGCAGCATGTCCTCCCAGGGGAGGGCGAAGGTGATGCGGTACTTGTCGATGGGCGTCGCGAGCGCGGCCTTCCACGGAGACGTCCGCTTCAGGACCAGGTGCGCGCCCTTGGACAGACGGATGGACGGCGCCGCGCTCGGGTCCTCCATCCGGCGCAGGTGGTCGACCCAGGGGCCGGTCGCGTTCAGCACCAGGCGGGCGTTGACGCCGAACTCGTCGCCGGACAGCCGGTCCCTGAGATCGGCGCCGGTGACCCGGCCCCTGGTGAAGCGCAGCCCGGTGACCTCCGCGTGGTTGAGGACGACCGCGCCCGCCTCGACGGCCGCGCGGACCGTCATCAGCGCCATGCGGGCGTCGTTCATCTGGTCGTCGCCGTAGACGGCCACGGCCTTGAGGTTCTCGGTGCGCAGCTCGGGCACGTCCTGCGCCGCCTTGGCGGGGGAGAGCAGGTGGCCGACGCCGTCGCCGAACGCGGAGAGCGCGGAGTAGGCGAAGACGCCCGCGCCGAGCTTCGCCGCGCCGTGCGGCCCGCCCTTGTACACGGGGAGGTAGAAGGTGAGCGGGTTCGCCAGGTGGGGGGCCACCTGGCGGGAGACCGCACGGCGCTCGAAGTGGTTCTCCGCCACGAGCTTCACCGCGCCGGTCTGGAGGTAGCGCAGACCGCCGTGGAGCAGCTTGGAGGAGGCGGAGGAGGTGGCGCCGGCGAAGTCGCCGGCGTCGACCAGCGCCACCCTGAGGCCGGACTGCGCGGCGTGCCAGGCGGTGGAGATGCCCAGGATGCCGCCGCCGATCACAAGAAGGTCGTACGACGCCTTGGCGAGCTGCTCCCTGGTCTCGGCCCGGCTCGGGTTGGAACCGGAAGCCGGGTGCGTTCCCAGGGCGGGCACGGTCTGCAGGGTGGACTGACTGGTCATGTCGGGTACTTACTCCTCGTCAGAGATGGCTGAGCCGGAAGGGCCGCTCAACTCTCGTCTTCGAGCCAGCCCATGGTCCGGTCGACGGCCTTGAGCCAGTTCTTGTACTCACGGGCGCGGGTCTCCGCGTCCATGCGGGGGGTCCACTCGGCGGCCCGGCGCCAGTTGGCGCGCAGGTCGTCGGTGCTGTTCCAGAAGCCGACGGCGAGACCGGCGGCGTAGGCGGCGCCGAGGCAGGTGGTCTCGGCGACCATCGGGCGCACCACCGGTGCGTCGAGGACGTCGGCGAGGGTCTGCATCAGCAGGTTGTTGGCGGTCATGCCGCCGTCGACCTTCAGGGTCACCAGCTCGTCGCCGGAGTCCTTGACCATGGCGTCGGCGATCTCCCGGGTCTGCCAGGCGGTGGCCTCCAGGACGGCGCGCGCGAGGTGCGCCTTGGTGACGTACCGGGTCAGGCCGGCGATCACACCGCGGGCGTCGGAGCGCCAGTGCGGGGCGAACAGGCCGGAGAAGGCCGGCACGAAGTAGGCGCCGCCGTTGTCCTCGACCGAGAGCGCGAGCGTCTCGATCTCGGCCGCGGTGGAGATCAGGCCCATCTGGTCGCGCATCCACTGCACCAGCGAGCCGGTGACGGCGATCGAGCCCTCCAGGGCGTAGACCGTCGGCTGGTCGCCGATCTTGTAGCCGACGGTGGTCAGCAGACCGGCGTAGGAGTTGATGATCTTGCTGCCGGTGTTCATCACCATGAAGGTGCCGGTGCCGTAGGTCGACTTGGTCTCGCCCTCGGAGAAGCAGGTCTGGCCGAACAGGGCCGCCTGCTGGTCGCCGAGCGCGGAGGCGACCGGGATGCCGCCGAGCAGGTCGCCGAGCTTGCCGCCCGTGATCTCGCCGTAGACCTCGGCGGAGGAGCGGATCTCGGGCAGGATCTGCTCCGGCACGCCGATGGACTCGCAGATCTTCTCGTCCCACTGCATCGTGTGCAGGTTCATGAGGAGGGTGCGGGAGGCGTTGGTGACGTCGGTCACGTGCTTGCCGCCGTTGACACCGCCGGTCAGGTTCCAGATGACCCAGGTGTCCATGGTGCCGAAGAGGATGTCACCGGCCTCGGCGCGCTCCTTCAGGCCCTCGACGTTGTCGAGCAGCCAACGGGCCTTGGGACCGGCGAAGTAGGAGGCCAGCGGCAGGCCCGTCTCGCGGCGGAAGCGGTCCTGGCCGACGTTGCGGCCCAGCTCCTTGCAGAGCGCGTCGGTGCGGGTGTCCTGCCAGACGATGGCGTTGTGGACGGGCTCACCGGTGTTCTTGTCCCACAGCACGGTGGTCTCGCGCTGGTTGGTGATGCCGATTGCCTTGATGTCGTCCCGGGTGATGCCGGCCTTGGCGATGGCGCCGGCGACGACTTCCTGGACGTTGGTCCAGATCTCGTTGGCGTTGTGCTCGACCCAGCCCGGCTTCGGGAAGATCTGCTCGTGCTCCTTCTGGTCGACGGAGACGATGCGGCCGTCCCGGTCGAAGACGATGCAGCGCGAGGAGGTCGTGCCCTGGTCGATCGCGGCGATGAAGGGGCCTGCGGTGTGGGCGTCGGTCACTGTGTGCTCCTGGAAGATCCGTGGTGATGGGGCTGTACGTACGGCGCGTGCTCGAAGACTCGGTGCTTCGTCAGGCTTCTCAAGAGGCTTCTCAAGCAAAGGCGACGTTGTAGATGCCTGCACCGATGGCGCCGCCGATCAGCGGACCGACCACCGGGATCCAGGCGTAGCTCCAGTCGGAACCGCCCTTGTTGGGCAGGGGCAGCAGGGCGTGCACGATGCGCGGGCCCAGGTCACGGGCCGGGTTGATCGCGTAACCCGTCGGGCCGCCGAGCGACAGACCGATCGACACGACCACGAGCGCGGTGATCAGACCGCCGAGGACGCCGAGGCCGTTGCCCTTGTCGTTCAGGCCCTGGGTGAGGACCGCGAGGATCAGCACGACCGTGCCGATGATCTCCGTGGCGAGGTTCTGCACCGCGTTCCGGATCTCCGGGCCGGTGGAGAAGATGCCGAGCACCGGGCCGGCGCCCTGCTCCTCGGCCTCGACCGCCTTGGCCGCCGTGGCCTGCGCGCCCGGACCGCCGACGATCTCCTTGTCGGTCAGGTGCGCGTAGAACTGGCCGTAGTAGGTGACCCACACCAGGGCCGCGCCGATCATCGCGCCGAGCAGCTGGCCGGCGAAGTAGGTCGGAACGTTGCTCCAGTCGCCGTCCTTGATGGCCAGGGCGACGGTGACGGCCGGGTTGAGGTGGGCGCCGGACAGCGGTCCGGAGATGTAGACGGCCGTCATGACGGCGAAGCCCCACCCGAAGGCGATGGCGAGCCAACCGGCGTTACGGGCCTTGGAGGCCTTCAGCGTCACGGCGGCGCAGACGCCGCCGCCGAGCAGGATGAGTATGGCGGTACCGATGGTCTCGCCGATGAAGATGTCGGAGCTGGACACCCGCGACTCCTTTGTCCTTCGTCCAGGGGTAAGCCGAACCCCGGTCCCAGCGGGGGTTCTGGCGCCCTCGGGGTGAGAGCGATGCCGGCCCTTGGCGTTGTCACACTCTAGCGCGTATTGCCGGAAGGTGTTCGACAATGCCGACCGATGGACGGGAGTCTCGCTTCGGCGTTACACGTGAGTCAAGAGTTCTGTTATCGAAAACAGGATCGTTATTGATCGCTGCGCGTTATCAACGTTCGTGCACGGACGTACGATCTAGCCGTTTTTGCCGATTTCAGGGTAGATCGACGACCGGAACGCCGCCTGGCGTTCCGGTCGTCCCGGTTCCGTCGGTTACCCGCTCGCGCCCGCGGTCAGAACCGCCCGGCGCCCAGATCGCGGGAGACCGCGCGGGCGCAGTCGCGCACCGCGGCGATCAGCTCCGGGCGCAGCTCGCCCTCCCGGCACAGCCGCTCCACCGCGCCGGTGATGCCGACCGCGCCCACCGGCATCCGGCGCCGGTCGTGGATGGGCGCGGCGATCGACGCCACGCCCTCCCAGGTCTCCTCCACGTCGGCCGCGTACCCACGCGCGCGCGTGACGTCGAGGAGGTGCTCGAAGTCGCCGGGGTCGCACACCGTGCGGTCCGTGAAGGCCTTCCGCTCGGTGTCCAGCGCCTCGCTGTGCGCGACCGGGTCGTAGGCGGACAGCACCTTGCCCAGGGCCGTGGAGTGCAGCGGCTGCATGGCCCCGATCTCCAGCACCTGCCGGCTGTCGTCGGGCCGGAAGACGTGGTGCACGATCAGGACGCCCTGCTGGTGCAGGACGCCCAGGTACACGCTCTCCCCGCTGGACCTGGCCAGGTCGTCGGTCCACACCAGCGCCCGCGCGCGCAGTTCGTGCACGTCGAGATAGGTCGTGCCGAGGCGCAGCAGCTCCGCGCCCAGCTGGTAGCGCCCGGAGGTGTCGTCCTGCTCCACGAACCCCTCCTGCTGGAGGGTGCGCAGGATGCCGTGGGCGGTGCCCTTGGCGAGGCCCAGTGACGAGGCGATGTCCGACAGGCCGAGCCGCCGCTCGCCGCCCGCGAGCAGCCGCAGCATCGCCGCCGCCCGTTCGAGCGACTGGATGTTCCGTGCCATCGCCGTCCTGCCTCCGTCCCCTTCGACTGCCGCGGTGCGTTTGGAAATCACCGTTCGGCAATGTCGAACACTACCGGTCCATGCCGACCTCCCGCTAATGGTCGGACGGCACCTGTTACATCACACGGGATCCGTGCGTGACACACGGGCCATTCGCGTCCGTCTCGTGGACGCCGCTGCCCATCCAAGCCCACTCCGGTTACTCTGGCGCCGTGCGGCAGTCCGGCCGGTCCGGGCAGCCGCATAGCCGACAGCCGTCGCATTCCAGGGAGCCCTTACATGGCCTCGTTGCCAACGTCCCCTTCCGCCGACAGCCGGACCCGTGTGTCCGCGCTCCGTGAGGCACTCGCCACCCGAGTGGTGGTCGCCGACGGAGCCATGGGCACGATGCTCCAGGCCCAGGAGCCCACCCTTGAGGACTTCCAGAACCTCGAAGGCTGCAACGAGGTCCTCAACATCACCCGCCCCGACATCGTCCGCTCCGTCCACGAGGCGTACTTCGCCGTGGGCGTCGACTGCGTCGAGACCAACACCTTCGGGGCCAACCACGCGGCCATGGCGGAGTACGACATCGCCGACCGGGTCCACGAACTCTCCGAGGCCGGCGCCCGTATCGCCCGGGAGACCGCGGACGAGTTCTCCGCCCGCGACGGCCGGCCCCGCTGGGTCCTCGGCTCCATCGGCCCCGGCACCAAGCTGCCCACGCTCGGCCACATCGGGTTCACCACCATCCGGGACGGCTTCCAGGCGAACGCCGAGGGCCTGCTCACCGGCGGCGCCGACGCCCTGATCGTCGAGACCACCCAGGACCTGCTCCAGACCAAGGCCTCCATCCTGGGCGCCCGGCGGGCCATGGAGCGCCTCGGCACCGAGGTCCCGCTGCTCTGCTCGATGGCCTTCGAGACCACCGGCACCATGCTGCTCGGCTCCGAGATCGGCGCCGCGCTCACCGCGCTGGAGCCGCTCGGCATCGACATGATCGGCCTGAACTGCTCGACCGGCCCGGCCGA
Source organism: Streptomyces olivaceoviridis (assembly GCF_014650115.1). Lineage (GTDB taxonomy): Bacteria > Actinomycetota > Actinomycetes > Streptomycetales > Streptomycetaceae > Streptomyces > Streptomyces olivaceoviridis. Next base: position 152,861 of record NZ_BMUI01000004.1, read on the forward strand.
GATGAGCGAGCACCTGCGCTACCTCACCCGGCACTCCCGCATCCCGCTGCTGTGCATGCCGAACGCGGGCCTGCCCATCCTCACCAAGGACGGTGCCCACTTCCCGCTCGACGCCGAGGGCCTGGCGGACGCCCAGGAGAACTTCGTACGCGATTACGGCCTCTCCCTCATCGGCGGCTGCTGCGGCACCACCCCCGAGCACCTGCGCCAGGTCGTGGAGCGGGTGCGGGACCTCACCCCGCCCGAGCGCGACCCGCGCCCCGAGCCGGGCGCCGCCTCCCTCTACCAGTCGGTGCCGTTCCGCCAGGACACCTCCTACCTGGCCATCGGCGAGCGCACCAACGCCAACGGCTCCAAGAAGTTCCGCGAGGCCATGCTGGAGGGCCGCTGGGACGACTGTGTGGAGATGGCCCGGGAGCAGATCCGCGAGGGCGCGCACCTGCTCGACCTGTGCGTGGACTACGTCGGCCGGGACGGCGTCGCCGACATGGAGGAACTGGCCGGCCGCTTCGCCACCGCCTCCACCCTGCCGATCGTCCTGGACTCCACCGAGGTCGACGTCATCGAGGCCGGCCTGGAGAAGCTGGGCGGTCGCGCGGTGATCAACTCGGTGAACTACGAGGACGGCGACGGCCCCGACTCCCGGTTCGCCAAGGTCACGCGGCTGGCGCGGGAGCACGGCGCCGCGCTCATCGCGCTCACCATCGACGAGGAGGGCCAGGCCCGCACCCCGGAGAAGAAGGTCGAGATCGCCGAACGGCTGATCGCCGACCTGACCGGGAACTGGGGCATCCACGAGGAGGACATCCTCATCGACACCCTGACCTTCACCATCTGCACCGGTCAGGAGGAGTCCCGCAAGGACGGCATCGCCACCATCGAGGCGATCCGCGAGCTGAAGCGGCGCCATCCGGCGGTGCAGACCACGCTGGGTCTGTCGAACATCTCCTTCGGCCTCAACCCGGCCGCCCGCATCCTGCTGAACTCCGTCTTCCTGGACGAGTGCGTCAAGGCCGGCCTGGACTCGGCGATCGTGCACGCCTCCAAGATCCTGCCGATCGCCCGGTTCAGCGAGGAAGAGGTCGCCACCGCCCTCGACCTGATCCACGACCGCCGCGCCGAGGGCTACGACCCCCTCCAGAAGCTCATGCAGCTCTTCGAGGGCGCCACGGCGAAGTCCCTGAAGGCCGGCAAGGCCGAGGAACTGGCCGCGCTGCCCCTGGAGGAGCGGCTCAAGCGCCGCATCATCGACGGCGAGCGCAACGGCCTGGAAGCCGACCTGGACCAGGCGCTCCAGGACCGCCCGGCGCTCGACATCGTCAACGAGACCCTGCTGGACGGCATGAAGGTCGTCGGCGAGCTGTTCGGCTCCGGCCAGATGCAGCTGCCCTTCGTCCTCCAGTCCGCCGAGGTCATGAAGGCAGCCGTCGCCTACCTCGAACCGCACATGGAGAAGTCGGACGCCGAGGGCAAGGGCACGATCGTGCTCGCGACCGTGCGCGGCGACGTGCACGACATCGGCAAGAACCTCGTCGACATCATCCTGTCCAACAACGGCTACAACGTCGTCAACCTGGGCATCAAGCAGCCGGTCTCCGCGATCCTGGAGGCGGCCGAGGAACACCGGGCCGACGTCATCGGCATGTCCGGACTCCTGGTGAAGTCCACGGTGATCATGAAGGAGAACCTGGAGGAGCTGAACCAGCGCGGCCTCGCCGCCCGCTTCCCGGTCATCCTCGGCGGCGCCGCCCTCACCCGGGCCTATGTCGAACAGGACCTGCACGAGATCTACGAGGGCGAGGTCCGCTACGCCCGCGACGCCTTCGAGGGCCTGCGCCTGATGGACGCCCTCATCGGCGTCAAGCGGGGCGTGCCCGGGGCGAAGCTGCCCGAGCTGAGGCAGCGCCGGGTGCGGGCCGCCGCCGTGGAGGTCGAGGAGCGCCCGGAGGAGGGCCACGTCCGCTCCGACGTCGCCACCGACAACCCGATCCCCGAGCCGCCGTTCTGGGGCACCCGGGTCGTCAAGGGCATCCAGCTCAAGGAGTACGCGAGCTGGCTGGACGAGGGCGCCCTGTTCAAGGGCCAGTGGGGCCTGAAGCAGGCCCGCACCGGCGAGGGCCCGACGTACGATGAACTGGTCGAGACCGAGGGCCGGCCCCGGCTGCGCGGCCTGCTCGACCGGCTCCAGACCGAGAACCTCCTGGAAGCGGCCGTCGTCCACGGCTACTTCCCCTGCGTGTCCAAGGACGACGACCTGATCATCCTGGACGACCAGGGCAACGAGCGCACCCGCTTCACCTTCCCGCGCCAGCGCCGCGGCCGGCGCCTGTGCCTGGCCGACTTCTTCCGCCCGGAGGAGTCGGGCGAGACGGACGTCGTCGGCCTCCAGGTCGTCACCGTCGGCTCGCGCATCGGCGCGGAGACGGCGAAGCTCTTCGAGGCCAACGCCTACCGCGACTACCTCGAACTGCACGGCCTGTCCGTCCAGTTGGCCGAGGCCCTCGCCGAGTACTGGCACGCCCGCGTGCGCGCCGAACTCGGCTTCGGCGGGGAGGACCCGGCCGCCATCGAGGACATGTTCGACCTGAAGTACCGGGGGGCCCGTTTCTCCCTCGGCTACGGCGCCTGCCCCGACCTGGAGGACCGGGCCAAGATCGCGGAACTGCTCAAGCCGGAGCGGATCGGTGTCCACCTGTCCGAGGAGTTCCAGCTCCACCCCGAGCAGTCCACGGACGCGATCGTGATCCACCACCCGGAGGCGAAGTACTTCAACGCACGGTGAGGCGTGTCTCACCCAGCAGACTGATCGGACAAGTCGTACACTGGTCGGTCCACTGCAGGCCGGTTCCCCGCCCGGGAACCGGCCTGGTCGTCCCTCAAGGAGGTGCGCCCGGATGACCAGTACGGTCCCCGCGCTCGGAACCCGTACAGCCGAAGGCTCCGCCCTTCAGGCGGTGCTGCTCGACATGGACGGCACCCTGGTGGACACCGAGGGCTTCTGGTGGGACGTCGAGGTGGAGGTCTTCGCCACCCTCGGCCACACCCTGGACGATTCCTGGCGGCACGTCGTGGTCGGCGGCCCCATGACCCGCAGCGCCGGCTTCCTCATCGAGGCGACCGGCGCCGACATCACCCTCGCGGAACTCAGCGTGCTGCTCAACGAGGGCTTCGAGGACCGGATCGGCCGCACGCTGCCGCTGATGCCGGGCGCCTCCCGGCTGCTCGGCGAACTGCACCTGCACGGCGTCCCCACGGCGCTGGTCTCCGCCTCCCACCGGCGCATCATCGACCGTGTGCTGTCCGTGCTCGGGCCGCACCACTTCTCCCTCTCCATCGCCGGGGACGAGGTCTCCCGCACCAAGCCCTTCCCGGACCCGTACCTGCTCGCCGCCGCCGGACTCGGTGCGGATCCGGCCAGATGCGCCGTGGTCGAGGACACCGCCACCGGCGTCGCCGCCGCCGAGGCCGCGGGCTGCCGGGTGGTCGCCGTCCCCTCCGTGGCCCCCATCGGCCCGGCCGATGGACGCACCGTCGTCTCGTCCCTGGAAGAGGTCGACCTGGCATTCCTGCGGGGCCTGATGACGGAAATGCGCTAGCCGTTCACCCAGCGTGTTAACGTCATTGGCGGCGCTGGACACATTTCCGGGGAAGTGCACCCGAGGGGAATTCGCCGGGAGCGACGCGGCCGAATTCCGCTGACTGGCCGCACAGTTGGGTGTGTGACGTTCCCCACGCCGATGGGGCTCGACAATGTTGGCCAAGTGTGCTGACCGGCCCTGCCCGTGATGCTGCCGCGCGACCTTGTGTCCCGATTGATGGGAAGCTGCACTAATCCTGCCGCTGTCGGGTTTTCGGTGTGTCCGCGGCCGGTTCCACTGCGTGATGGGGGGTCAACTCACGCGGCTGCGAACCCGGCTGCGGGCGCGGACTAATCTCGTCGCGAGAACATCGCCGAGAACCCCCGTGATCCGCCGCGTCACCCCTGCATGCCGGATACACGGACCCGAACAGCTCTGGAGAAACTCCCGCATGAACCGCAAGACTTTGGTGCTGCCGGCGGTGGCCGGCCTGCTCACCCCGGTTCTCGCCGCGTGCGGCGGAACCGACAGCGGGAGCAAGAGCGGTGACGCCATCGTCGTCGGTACCACGGACCAGTTCACGGCCACCAAGGAAGCCCCGGCGCCCCTCGACCCGGCCTACACCTACGACACCAGCACCTGGAACATCCTGCGTCCGACGGTGCAGACCCTCATGATCGTGCCCAAGAACGAGGGAAGCCCGGTGCCGGAGGCTGCCGAAAGCTGCAACTTCACTGATAGCGGCAGCGAGCGCTACGCCTGCAAGTTGCGGGAGGGCCTGAAGTTCGCCAACGGCGACGCGGTCACGGCCGCGGACGTCAAGTACTCCATCGAGCGAGTCCTGCGCATCAAGGCCGACACGGGTGTTGCCACACTGCTGAACACCATCGACACCATCGAGACGCGAGGCGACCGCGAGGTCGTCTTCCACCTCAAGACGGCAGACGCCACCTTCCCGTACAAGCTCTCCACGCCGGTCGCCGGCATCCTCGACCCCGAGAGCTACGCCAAGGACAAGCTGCGCGACGGCTTCGAGGTCGACGGCTCCGGCCCGTACACCCTCAAGGCCGACGTCAAGAACAACACGATCACCACGGTCACCTACACCAGGAACCCCACGTACAAGGGCAGCCTGGAGGTGAACAACGACAAGGTCGAGATCCGCGCCTTCCCCGACGCCGACGCCATGGGCGCCGCGATCGACAAAGGCGACATCGACGTCATGATCCGCACCATGTCGCCCGCGCAGATCCAGAAGCTGGACGCCGGCACCGACGAGAACGTCGACCTGGTCGACATGCCCGGCCTGGAGATCCGCTACCTGGGCTTCGACACCGACGCGCCCACCGTCAAGTCCAAGGCCGTGCGCCAGGCCATGGCCCAGCTCATCAACCGTGACGAGCTGGTCTCCAAGGTCTACGGCACCCAGGCCGAGCCGCTGTACTCGCTGGTCCCCGCCACCATCACGGGCCACTCCAACTCGTTCTTCAACAAGTACGGCAACCCCAGCGTCGACAAGGCCAAGTCGCTGCTCACCAAGGCCGGCATCACCACCCCGGTCAAGCTGACCCTGCACTACACCACCGACCACTACGGCTCGGCCACCAAGCAGGAGTTCGAGGTGTTGCAGAAACAGCTCAACGACAGCGGCCTGTTCGACGCCTCCGTCCAGGGCCACCCCTGGAAGACCTTCCTGCCCTCCGAGCTGAAGGGCAAGTACGACGTCTACGGCATGGGTTGGTTCCCCGACTTCGCGGACCCGGACAACTTCCTGGCGCCCTTCCTCGACAAGGACAACATCCTCGGCTCCCCCTACAGCAACCCCACCATCCAGCACACGCTGATCCCGCAGTCCCGCCGTGAGGCCGACCGGTTGGCCGCCTCCAAGAGCGTGACCCAGATCCAGGACATCCTCGCCGAGGACGTCCCGATCCTGCCGCTGTGGCAGGGCAAGCAGTACGTCGCCGCACGGAACGGCATCACGGGCGTGTCCTACGCCCTCAACTCCTCCTCGGTACTCCAGCTGTGGGAGCTCGGCCGCGGAGCGAGCGACTGACGGCTCCTGGGCACTCGGTGAGAACCGACGCCCGGTACGTCGAAGGCGCCCTCCCCCACCTGGGGAGGGCGCCTTCGACGTCGTACCGTCCTGCCCGTCCTACTGCGCGCCGGGGCGCACCAGACCGCTCTCGTACGCGTACACCGCGGCCTGCACTCGGTCCCTGAGCCCCAGCTTGGTGAGCACATGGCCCACATGCGTCTTCACGGTCGTCTCGCTGACGAACAGATCGGCCGCGATCTCGGCGTTGGACAGCCCGCGCGCCACCAGCTTCAGGACCTCCACCTCGCGGTCGGTGAGGGTGTGCAGGGTGTCCGGCACCGCCTCCTCACCGGACGGCAGATGCGTGGCGTACTTGTCGAGCAGCCGCCGGGTGATGCTCGGCGCGAGCATGGCCTCGCCGGCCGCGACCACCCGGATCGCCTGCACCAGCTCGTTGGCGGGCGCGTCCTTGAGCAGGAAGCCGCTGGCCCCGGCGCGCAGCGCCTCCACCACGTACTCGTCCAGGTCGAACGTGGTCAGCACCAGCACCTTGGCCGGGCCGTCCCGGCCGGGACCGGTGATCTGCCGGGTGGCCTCCACACCGTCCATCCGCGGCATCCGGATGTCCATGAGCACCACATCGGGCTGCAACGCGCGCACCTGGTCGAGGGCCTGTAGGCCGTCACCGGCCTCGCCGACGACCGCGATGTCCTGCTCGGCCTCCAGGATCATCCGGAAACCGGTACGCAGCAGGGGCTGGTCGTCGACCAGTAGGACACGGATGGCCACGTGACACTCCTTCGCTAGTCCGGCCCCATTCTGCCCTGCCGGCGTGTCCCGGGTTCACACGGTCCCGGGCCCGGGCGCCGTGACCGGCAGCGGGTAGGGCGGGGGAGTGCCGCCGAACTCCGGGCAGTGCGCCTGGTGGTCGCACCAGCCGCACAGCTTGGTGGGCCGGGGCCGCCAGTTCCCGGTCTCCGTGGCCTGTCCGATGGCCTCCCACAGCGCGTGCAGTTTGCTCTCCACCCGCTCCAGGTCGGCGAGGACGGGGTCATACGTCAGCACGTCCCCGCTGCCCAGGTAGACGAGCTGGAGCCGGCGCGGGACGACCCGCTTCAGCCGCCACACCACCAGGGCGTAGAACTTCATCTGGAACAGCGCGCCCTCGGCGTACTCGGGGCGGGGGGCCTTGCCCGTCTTGTAGTCGACGATCCGCACCTCGCCGGTCGGCGCCACGTCCACCCGGTCGATGATCCCGCGCAGCCGCAGACCCGACTCCAGCTCGGCCTCCACGAACAGCTCGCGCTCGGCCGGCTCCAGCCGCGTCGGGTCCTCCAGCGTGAACCATCGCTCCACGAGCCGCTCGGCCCCGGCGAGCCATCCGGCCAGCCGCTGCCCCTCGGGGTCGTCGGCGAACAGCTCGGTCACCTCCGGGCGGCTCTCGCGCAGCCGGTCCCACTGGCCCGGGATGAGCGCCTTGGCGCGCGGCGCGGTCCGCTCTCCGGCGGGCGCGTCGAACAGCCGCTCCAGCACGGCGTGCACCAGCGTGCCCCGCGTCGCCGCCTCGCTCGGCTTCTCCGGCAGCCGGTCGATCACCCGGAACCGGTACAGCAGCGGGCACTGCATGAAGTCACTGGCCCGGGAGGGCGACAAGGAGGTCGGCGCCGCGGCGCTCCGCTCCGCGCCCGCTCCGCCCGCGGCCGGTACCGGATTCGTCCGCGGCGCCGCTTCCCCGGCCGGCTCCGTGGCCGCAGGCATCGCGGGGTCCGGCGTCCGGGGTGGGGTGGCCGGGGGCGTCTGCACGGCGCCGCCCGGCTGGGCCGCCGCCTCGTCGATGCTGCTGTCCATGTCCACAGACCTTACGGCCCACCACTGACAGTGACCCAGCCGCCGCCCGCGTCCACCGCGCGTCCTCGGGGCTAACACAGGGGGTGCCGGGGCGAAACGTGCCACCAGGGCCGCATACCATCGACAGGAGACCCTTCCGTCCGGCAGGTGCGGAAGGACGCTTCGAACGAGGGGACACCGTGGACGTGAGCGGCGGAAGCGGGCAGCCGCGGTCCGGCAACGACGAGCCGGCCGAGCACTCCGCTGACCCTACGGCCCCGGCGACCGGACCCACCGACCCCCCAGGCCCGGAGCCCGGACCCCCGCGCCCCGCCGACCGGGCCGGGAACGGCACCGAGGAGTCCGCACCGACGCCCACCGCACGCGACGGCGCCGCCGACCGGCCGACGGAAGAGGCCACGGCGGGCAGTCCCGGCAGGAACGGCACGGGCGACCGGAACAGTACGGATGACCGGAACAGCACGGACGACAGTACGAGCGGCGGCACCCCCGACACGGCCGCGGCCCCCACGCCCGACGCGGAGCGCGCACCCGGTGTCCCCGTCCCGCCCGAGCCGCACCACCGGACCCCGGACCACCGCGCGCCTGACCACCGGGCCCCCACCCCACCGCACCACGCTGCCGCCCCCGAGCACCGTTCCCTCGCCCACTCCGGCATCGCCAAGGGTGAGCCGCCCGAGCCGCGGCCCAAGGAACCCGGTGGCGGCATCCTCATGGGCCGCCCCTTCGGCGTCCCCGTCTACGTCGCGCCGAGCTGGTTCCTCGTCGCCGCGCTGATCACCTGGGTCTTCGGCGGACAGCTCGACCGCGTGCTGCCCGAGCTGGGCGCCGCCCGCTACCTGGTCTCCCTCTTCTTCGCGGTCGCCTTCTACGCCTCCGTCCTGGTCCACGAGCTGGCCCACACGGTCGCCGCGATTCGCTTCAAGCTCCCGGTGCGCCGCATCCAGCTCCAGTTCTTCGGCGGTGTCTCGGAGATCGAGAAGGAGGCCGAGACCCCGGGCCGGGAGTTCGTGCTGGCCTTCGTCGGCCCGCTGCTCTCCCTCGTCCTGGCCGGCCTGTTCTACCTCGCCATGAAGCCCGTGGAGCCCGGCACCGTGCCCGGCGTCCTGCTGGCCGGGCTGATGGTCTCCAACCTCATCGTGGCGATCTTCAACCTCCTGCCCGGCCTCCCCCTCGACGGCGGCCGCATGCTCCGCGCCGTCGTCTGGAAGATCAGCGGCAAGCCGATGACCGGCACGGTCGCCGCCGCCTGGGTCGGCCGCGCCCTCGCCGTCTCCGTCCTGATCGGCCTGCCCCTGCTGAACCAGTCCGGCGCCTTCGGCGGCAGCAGTGGGGACGTGGGCGGCATGGACACCGTCACCGACGCCCTGCTCGCCGCCATCCTCGCCGCGATCATCTGGACCGGTGCCGGCAACAGCCTGCGCATGGCCCGGCTGCGCGAACACCTCCCCGAGCTGCGCGCCCGCACCCTCACCCGGCGGGCCGTGCCGGTGGAGAACGACACCCCGCTCTCCGAGGCGCTGCGCCGCGCCAACGCCGCCGGGGCCCGCGCCCTGGTCGTGGTCGACGCCGACGGCACCCCGCTCTCGCTGGTCCGCGAGGCCGCCATCGTCGGCGTACCCGAGCACCGCCGCCCCTGGGTCGCCGTCAGCGGCCTCGCCCAGGAGCTGACCGACGGCATGCGGGTCTCCGCCGAGCTGGCCGGCGAAGAACTGCTGGACGTGCTGCGCGCCACCCCGGCCACCGAGTACCTGGTGGTCGAGGAGACCGGCGAGATCTACGGCGTTCTGTCGGCCGCCGACGTGGAACGAGCCTTCGTCAGGGCGATGGCAAGGCCGGCCTGACAGCGCCCGGAGCCGGGGCGCCCCGCGAGGGCCGCGGGGAACCGCGCGCCCGGCCGCACCCGGCCCGCACCGTCCGTACGCTCACCCCCACCCCCTCCGCCGGTCAAGCCCCCGGCAGGGAACCGGTAGGCTGGTCACATGTCCGAACCGACCGGTGCCGCCCGCAGGCGCGGGCCCTTCAAGGTCGGGGACCAGGTACAGCTGACCGACCCCAAGGGTCGCCACTACACGTTCACGCTCGAAGCCGGGAAGAACTTCCACACCCACAAGGGCTCCTTCCCGCACGACGAACTGATCGGCGCTCCCGAGGGCAGCGTTGTCCGGACCACCGGCAACGTCGCCTACCTCGCGCTGCGCCCCCTGCTCCCCGACTACGTCCTGTCCATGCCCCGCGGGGCAGCCGTCGTCTACCCGAAGGACGCGGGGCAGATCCTCGCCTTCGCCGACATCTTCCCCGGCGCCCGCGTCGTGGAGGCCGGCGTCGGCTCCGGCTCGCTCAGCAGCTTCCTGCTGCGGGCCATCGGCGACCAGGGCATGCTGCACTCCTACGAGCGCCGCGAGGACTTCGCCGACATCGCCCGGCAGAACGTGGAGCGCTACTTCGGCGGCCCGCACCCCGCCTGGCAGCTCACCGTCGGCGACCTCCAGGACAACCTGTCCGACACCGACGTCGACCGCGTCATCCTCGACATGCTCGCCCCCTGGGAGTGCCTGGAGGCCGTCTCCAAGGCGCTCGTCCCGGGCGGCATCCTGTGCTGCTACGTGGCCACCACCACCCAGCTCGCCCGGACCGTGGAGTCCATCCGGGAGATCGGCTGCTTCAACGAGCCGACCGCCTGGGAGACCATGATCCGCAACTGGCACATCGAGGGCCTGGCCGTCCGCCCGGACCACCGGATGATCGGCCACACCGGCTTCCTGCTGACCGCCCGCCGCCTCGCGGACGGCGTCGAGCCGCCCATGCGCCGCCGCCGCCCCGCCAAGGGCGCCTACGGCGAGGACTACGCCGGACCGAACGCCGACGGCGGCACCGGCCGCTGACCGGGCGCACACCGACACAACGCGAGGGCGCCGTGCCCGAGTTCCCGACCGCATCCGGGAACTCGGCCACGGCGCCCTTTCGTTGACCCGGCACCAGCGGCGACGCCGTCCACGCGCGCGTACGGCCCGCGCGGGATCCGGCGGGGAATCCCGGACCCCGCCGTTCCCGCGCACTGTGACGTGTGGCACCATGCAGCCCATCCCACCGGCACAGCCCTCACAGGAGACGCTCCTCGTGCAGCAATCCGCCGTTCCGGAGCTCGCGCACACCCAGACCCGGCCCATCCACTGGGTCGCCACCGCCACGGCCGTCGCGGGTGTCGTGGCCCTCTCCTCCGTCGTCCAGCCCGGATCGGCCACGGCCGCCCAGTCCGCCCCCGCCGAGGGCAGGTCCGCCGTCGCGGCCGTCGCGCCTCCGGGCACGGCCGGAGTGCGGTTCCCGCTGGACTGCGGCCCCGTGAAGGCGGTGGTCGTCAAGAAGGCCACCGGGGACCTGGACGGCGACGGCAGACCGGAGACCGTCGCGGTGGTGCACTGCGATGCCCCCATGGGCACCCCGCCCGACGGGGTCTACGTCCTCACCCGCTCCGCGGACGGCGGCAAGCCCCGCGTGGTCGCCACCCTCGTCGAACCGAAGGAACGGCTCACGGTCACCGACTTCGCGCTCCGCGCGCGTGCGGTCTCCGCCACGCTGCTCGGCTACTCCTCGGACGCCGTGCCCAGTTGCTGCCCGGACGTGAAGACCCCGGCCTCGTGGCGGTGGAACGGCAGCGCCTTCCTCCGCTCCACCCCGGCCGGGACCCAGAGCGTCTGAACCGGGCTCACTCCGCGTCGGGCCCGTACACCTCGACCTTGTCCGAAACCCGGCGTACGTGGATGCACTCGCCGGGACACTCCTTCGCCGAGTCCACCACGTCGGTCAGCAGCGGCAGCGGCACCGGCGTGGTCGCCCCGGGGGCCTGGAGCAGCTCGTCGTCCGCGCCCTTCACATAGGCCAGCCCGTCGATGTCCAGCTCGAACACCTCCGGGGCGTACTGGGCGCAGATCCCGTCGCCGGTACACAGGTCCTGGTCGATCCAGACCTCCAGCGCCTCGCCGCCCGGGGCCTCCTGCTGCACGGTCATCTCTCCTGCCGTCGGTTCGCCGGGCGGCTCCGGCACCCCGAGGGCCAGCCGGGTCCGCTCCAGCGGCTGTTGGACACCCCCGACCCTACCTCCGCCCGGTTTGTTGCCGTGTGGGACCGGTTCGGGGTTTCCGGCCCGGCCCGCTCGGGTACCAGCGCCGGACCGGGAAGGGGGTTCCCCGGCGGCCGGGTCGATCACTTCAGGCCGCCGCGGCGGTGACACCATCCGCCGAAGTCGTCGCTCTGCGTGATGATCGTACGAGCGCTCTGTGTGCTGCCCGTAAACGGGCCGATCGGTCGGGCGCGGACAACTCCGGTCAGTAATGAAGGGATTCGACCATGCCGTGCATGGAACAAGCTGCTTTCCCCTCACGTTGAGTGGGTATCCCCTCCGTGCGAGGGAGTGTGCACCGGGTGACCGACGACACACCTTGACAGTCTTTGTGATCTAGGGGTTTCAATCGACACCCACCCAGGTAGGGTCTGGAAGCGTCCAGCTCCCCTTGGAGGAGGTGAGGACCGTGGCAGCCCACGACGACGACATGAACCGCGGCATCCGCCCGGGACGCGGGTCCGACGACCCGGCCGGGCAGATCGCCTACCTTGAGCAGGAGATCGCCGTCCTGCGCCGCAAGCTCGCCGACTCTCCGCGCCACACGAGGATTCTCGAAGAGCGGATCGTCGAGCTGCAGACGAACCTGGCCGGCGTGTCCGCCCAGAACGAACGACTGGCCAACACCCTCCGTGAGGCCCGCGACCAGATCGTGGCCCTCAAGGAGGAGGTCGACCGGCTCGCCCAGCCGCCGGCCGGCTTCGGTGTCTTCCTGCAAGCCAACGAGGACGGCACCGCCGACATCTTCACCGGCGGCCGCAAGCTCCGGGTGAACGTCAGCCCCAGCGTCGAGGTCGACGAGCTGCGGCGCGGCCAGGAGGTCATGCTCAACGAAGCGCTCAACGTGGTCGAGGCCATGGAGTTCGAGCGCGTCGGCGACATCGTCACCCTCAAGGAGATCCTGGAGGACGGCGAGCGTGCCCTGGTGCTCGGGCACACCGACGAGGAGCGGGTGGTACGGCTCGCCGAGCCGCTGCTGGACGTCACCATCCGCCCCGGCGACGCGCTGCTGCTCGAACCCCGCTCCGGCTACGTCTACGAGGTCGTGCCCAAGAGCGAGGTCGAGGAACTGGTCCTCGAAGAGGTCCCCGACATCGGCTACGAGCAGATCGGCGGCCTCGGCAACCAGATCGAGGCCATCCGCGACGCGGTCGAGCTGCCGTACCTCTACCCGGACCTGTTCAAGGAGCACGAGCTGCGCCCGCCCAAGGGCGTCCTGCTCTACGGCCCGCCCGGCTGCGGCAAGACGCTGATCGCCAAGGCCGTGGCGAACTCGCTGGCCAAGAAGGTCGCCGAGGTCACCGGCCAGGCCGCGGGCAAGAGCTTCTTCCTGAACATCAAGGGACCCGAGCTGCTCAACAAGTACGTCGGCGAGACCGAGCGGCAGATCCGCCTCGTCTTCCAGCGTGCGCGTGAGAAGGCCAGCGAGGGCACCCCCGTGATCGTCTTCTTCGACGAGATGGAGTCCCTCTTCCGCACCCGCGGCTCCGGTGTCAGCTCGGACGTGGAGAACACCATCGTCCCCCAGCTGCTCGCCGAGATCGACGGCGTGGAGGGCCTGCAGAACGTGGTCGTGATCGGCGCCTCCAACCGTGAGGACATGATCGACCCCGCCATCCTGCGCCCCGGCCGGCTCGACGTGAAGATCAAGATCGAGCGTCCGGACGCGGAGGCGGCGAAGGACATCTTCGGCAAGTACCTCACCGAGCGTCTGCCGCTGCACGCGGACGACCTCGCGGAACACGGCGGCGACAAGGGCTCCACGGTCCAGGGCATGATCCAGACCGCGGTCGAGCACATGTACGCCGAATCCGAGGAGAACCGCTTCCTGGAGGTCACCTACGCCAACGGCGACAAGGAAGTCCTCTACTTCAAGGACTTCAACTCCGGCGCCATGATCGAGAACATCGTGGGCCGCGCCAAGAAGATGGCGATCAAGGACTTCCTGGAGAAGACCCAGAAGGGCCTCCGCGTCTCCCACCTGCTCCAGGCCTGCGTGGACGAGTTCAAGGAGAACGAGGACCTGCCCAACACCACCAACCCGGACGACTGGGCCCGGATCTCCGGAAAGAAGGGCGAGCGGATCGTGTACATCCGTACGCTCATCACCGGGAAGCAGGGCGCGGACACCGGACGCTCCATCGACACGGTGGCGAACACCGGTCAGTACCTGTAACGGCAGGGCGGCTGCGGGTGCCCTCGGCGGGTACCCGCAGCCGACTGTTTTTCGGGCCACGACCGGAGCAGCCAATGACGCAAATGATCTCCCCACCAGCGCAAAGGCGTTCTAGGCTCGTTCCTGCCGCCGAGTCGCGCCGTGCGGGGACGGGCACCGCACACGCACCGGAGCGCCAGCGGTACGTGAGCGGCGCCCACGACCGAGGGTGCCGCCGGGCAAGGAGGGCCGCATGACCGTACGGCGAGTAATGGGCATCGAGACGGAGTACGGGATCTCCGTCCCCGGCCACCCGAACGCCAATGCCATGCTCACCTCGTCCCAGATCGTCAACGCCTACGCGGCGGCGATGCACCGGGCCCGCCGGGCCCGCTGGGACTTCGAGGAGGAGAACCCGCTGCGCGACGCGCGAGGCTTCGACCTCGCCCGGGAGGCCGCCGACGCCAGCCAGCTCACCGACGAGGACATCGGCCTGGCCAATGTGATCCTCACCAACGGTGCGCGCCTCTACGTCGACCACGCCCACCCCGAGTACAGCGCGCCCGAGGTCACCAACCCCCGCGACGCCGTCCTGTGGGACAAGGCGGGCGAGCGGATCATGGCCGAGGCCGCCGAGCGGGCCGCGCAGCTGCCCGGCGCCCAGCCGATCCACCTCTACAAGAACAACACCGACAACAAGGGCGCCTCCTACGGCACGCACGAGAACTACCTGATGAAGCGGGAGACCCCCTTCTCGGACATCGTGCGCCACCTCACGCCCTTCTTCGTCTCCCGCCAGGTCTTCGCCGGAGCCGGCCGCGTCGGCATCGGTCAGGACGGGCACGAGCACGGCTTCCAGATCAGCCAGCGCGCGGACTACTTCGAGGTCGAGGTCGGCCTGGAGACCACGCTCAAGCGGCCGATCATCAACACCCGCGACGAGCCGCACGCGGACGCCGAGAAGTACCGCCGGCTGCACGTGATCATCGGCGACGCGAATCTCTCCGAGATCTCGACGTACCTCAAGCTGGGCACGACCGCCCTGGTCCTGTCCATGATCGAGGACGGCTTCATCGCCGTGGACCTCGCCGTCGACCAGCCCGTGCGCACCCTCCACCAGGTCTCGCACGACCCGTCGCTCAAGCGCCTCGTCACCCTGCGCAGCGGGCGCGCCCTCACCGCGGTCCAGTTGCAGATGGAGTACTTCGAGCTGGCCCGCAAGTACGTCGAGGAGCGCTTCGGCGCCGACGCCGACGACCAGACCAAGGACGTCCTCAGCCGCTGGGAGGACACCCTCACCCGGCTGGAGAACGACCCGATGAGCCTGGCCGGCGAGCTGGACTGGGTCGCCAAGCGGGAGCTGATGGAGGGCTACCGCCGCCGCGACGACCTGGACTGGGACGCGGCCCGGCTGCACCTGGTCGACCTCCAGTACGCCGACGTACGCGCCGAGAAGGGCCTGTACAACCGCCTGGCGGCCCGCGGACGCATGAAGCGGCTGCTGGACGAGTCCGAGGTCGACAGGGCCCGTACGAAGCCGCCGGAGGACACACGCGCGTACTTCCGCGGACGCTGCCTGGAGCAGTACGCGGACGACGTCGCGGCCGCCTCCTGGGACTCGGTCATCTTCGACCTCCCCGGCCGCGACTCGCTCCAGCGCGTTCCAACCCTGGAACCGCTACGCGGAACGCGAAATCACGTCAAGGAGCTCCTGGACCGCTGCCGTACCGCGGAAGACCTGGTCAGGGTCCTGTCCGGCGGGTGAGCGGAGCCAGGGGGGTACCCGGTGGGTCCGGGCGGCCGGGGTGGAAACCCCACCGCCCGGGAATCATCGGGGTGGCCCCCGTACGTTGGAGAAACTGCGGGGCCGATGTCGGACCCGGCTTGTAGGGTCTGATCATCACCGATCGGCAGGCGAACTGAGCGGGGTGAGGGTTATGGCAACCAAGGACACCGGCGGCGGTCAGCAGAAGGCCACGCGGTCCACCGAAGAGGTCGAGGAGCAGGCGCAGGACGCGCAGGGCTCGGAGGACCTCAAGGAGCGGCACGAGAAGCTGTCGGACGACGTGGACTCCGTCCTGGACGAGATCGACGACGTACTCGAGGAAAACGCAGAGGACTTCGTGCGGAGCTTCGTTCAGAAGGGCGGCCAGTAGGCCTGTTCTTCCTTCGAATCGAAGGTTGCGGGGGAGACGGGGTGGCAACCGAAGAAGGCGTGAAACGCTGCTCGCGGTGCAAGCGACACAAGCCACGAGCAGCGTTCACGCGGAACAGGGCGATGCGTGATGGGCTGCAGGCATATTGCCGCGAGTGCGCGGCCGCCTGTCACCAGCAACGGCAGGTGGCCAAGGGGCGTAACGTTCGCCCGGGAGTGGATGCGCCCCCGGGGCACAAGTACTGCCGTACGTGTGGCCAGGTCAAGCCGCACAGTGAGTGGACGCGGAACCGCAGTGCCTCAGACGGTCTGGCGACGCTCTGCAAGACGTGCAAGGCGGCGAAGGGGCGAGAGCACCACCTGAAGCGCAACTACGGCCTGACCGAGGCCGAGCGTGACGCGTTGATCGCCTCTCAGCGGGGCCTGTGTGCGATCTGCCTGGACGCCCCGCCCGTGCATGTGGATCACTGCCACAAGACGGGTAGTGTCCGTGGCGTACTGTGCTTCAACTGCAACTCGGCCATCGGCAAATTGAGGGACGACCCCGAGGTTGGCCGTCGTGCCGTTGCCTACCTGGAAGGAACCTCGTGGAAGCCAACTCTCGTGGCACCGGGCGTCTACCAGCTGCCTTCCTGACGCCAGGATCTTCTTCGTTCATGGACTTCCTCGCCGGGCACCAGCCCGAGCTGCTGCCCGGCAACCGGCAGCTGCCTCCCACCAAGGGCGTGATCGAGGCGCCGCACGGCACGACCATCGTGGCCGTGACCTTCCCCGGCGGCGTGGTGCTCGCCGGTGACCGCCGGGCCACGATGGGCAATGTGATCGCGCAGCGGGACATCGAGAAGGTGTTCCCGGCCGACGAGTACTCGGCCGTCGGCATCGCCGGCACCGCCGGCCTGGCCGTCGAGATGGTCAAGCTCTTCCAGCTGGAGCTGGAGCACTTCGAGAAGGTCGAGGGCGCCCAGCTGTCCCTGGAGGGCAAGGCGAACCGGCTGTCGACCATGATCCGTTCCAACCTCGGCATGGCCATGCAGGGCCTGGCCGTGGTGCCCCTCTTCGCGGGGTACGACGTGGACCGCGAGAAGGGCCGCATCTTCTCCTACGACGTCACGGGCGGCCGTTCCGAGGAGCACAACTTCGCGGCGACCGGCTCCGGCTCGATCTTCGCGCGCGGCGCGATGAAGAAGCTGTTCCGTGACGACCTGACCGAGGAGCAGGCCACCACCCTCGTGGTGCAGGCGCTCTACGACGCGGCTGACGACGACTCGGCGACCGGCGGTCCCGATGTCGCCCGCCGGATCTACCCGATCGTCACCGTGATCACCGAGGACGGCTTCCGCCGGCTCACCGAGGACGAGTCGTCCGAGGTCGCCCGCGCGGTGCTCCAGAAGCGCCTGGAGGAGCCCGACGGCCCCAAGGCCGCCCTGCTCTGAGCGCGGGCCCGGTTCTTATCAAGGTGATCCAGTGACCATGACAGAAAGGGACGGATAACCGGTGTCGACGCCGTTCTATGTCTCACCCCAGCAGGCCATGGCCGACCGGGCGGAGTACGCCCGCAAGGGCATCGCCCGTGGCCGCAGCCTGGTCGTGCTGCAATACGCCGACGGCATCGTCTTCGTCGGCGAGAACCCGTCCCGCGCGCTGCACAAGTTCAGCGAGATCTACGACCGGATCGGCTTCGCGGCGGCCGGCAAGTACAACGAGTACGAGAACCTGCGCATCGGCGGTGTCCGCTACGCCGACCTGCGCGGCTACACCTACGACCGCGACGACGTCACCGCCCGCGGCCTGGCCAACGTCTACGCCCAGACGCTGGGCACGATCTTCTCCTCCGCGGCCGAGAAGCCGTACGAGGTGGAGCTGGTGGTGGCCGAGGTGGGGGAGACCCCCGAGGGCGACCAGATCTACCGGCTGCCGCACGACGGCTCGATCGTGGACGAGCACGGCTCGGTCGCGGTGGGCGGCAACGCCGAGCAGATCAGCAGCTTCCTGGACCAGCGCCACCGCGACGGCATGAGCCTCGCGGAGGCCCTCAAGCTGGCCGTGCAGGCCCTGTCCCGGGACACCAACGGCAGCGAGCGGGAGATCCCCGCCGAGCGCCTGGAGGTCGCCGTCCTGGACCGCACGCGCCCGCAGAAGCGCAAGTTCAAGCGCATCGTCGGCCGCCAGCTCGCCCGTCTGCTGGCGGCGGACGGCGCGAGCACCGAGGCGGAGAGCGCGGACGGCTCCGAGGAGACCGAGGAGGAGTAGCCGCCTCCCGCACGTGTCGCCGGGTGCCCCGGCCGGATCTCCGGCCGGGGCACCCGGCTTTCACGCCGACGCGCCTGGCGGCGCCGTGGAGCCCCGGACGACCAGTTCCACGGGGATGTCCCCGCCCTCCGGCTCCCGGCCCTCCAGGACCGCCAGCAGGGCCCGCATGCCCCGTTCCCCGAACAGCTCGGCGTCCAGTCGTACCGTCGTGAGCTCGGGGTCGATCGCGGTGGCCAGGGCCAGGTCGTCCAGGCCGGTGACGGACATGTCGTCCGGGACGCGCAGCCCCAGGCGGCGCAGCGCCTTGTAGGCACCGGCGGCGAGCTTGTCGTCGTCGCAGACCACCGCCGTCGGCCGGGGGCCCGGCGCGGTGAGCGCGGCCTCGGTGGCGGCGAGCGCGCCCTCGATGGAGATCGGGGCCCGGGCCGTACGGACCTCGGTGCCCGGCACGGCGGCCAGGCACGCGGCCAGCTCCCTCGCGCGGACCTCGAAGGTCCAGGAGGGCACGTCGGCGGCGAGGTGCAGCACCCGGCGGTGGCCGAGGCCCAGCAGGTGGGCGGCGACCTGCCGGACGCCGTCGGCGATGTCCAGGTTCACGGTCGCGGCGCCCAAACTGCCCGCCGGGTCGCTGTCGAGCATGACCAGGGGCAGCTGGTCGCCCCGGATGGCGGTGAGGGCGTCGGCGGCCATGGAGGAGGCGATGACGCCGTCCAGGGCGGCCTGCGCGGAGGCGAAGGGGTCGCGGGCCGGGCCGATGCCCTCGGGGGAGGGGTAGAGCACCACGCCGAAGCCGTGTTCGGCCGCCACGCGCGCGGCGCCGGTGTAGACGCCGGCGAAGAACTCCGTGGTCAGGGCGGGCACCACGAGCAGGACGGTGCGGGTGTGGCCCAGGCGGAGGTTGCGGGCGGCGAGGTTGGGGCGGTAGCCCAGCTCGCGCGCGGCCTCGCGGACGCGCCCGGCGGTGGTCTCGGACACCCGGCCGCGCCACTTGTCGCCCAGGACGAGGGAGACGGCGGCCTGGGAGACCCCGGCCGCCCGGGCGACGTCCCGGCTGGTCGGGCGCGTGCTGCTGCGGGACACCACATGACTCCCGGTCGTCTGGACGTGCGAATGCGCACATGGTACGTATGAACAGGGACGTTATACGTAACACTTCGGGTCGTCACGGCGCCCCGGCGAGCCACGGAGGGCAGGACATGGCCACGGGATACCTGGAGATCCTGAAGGCGAGGCACGCGCTGCGGCTGCTCACCGGCACCCTGGTGGGCCGGCTGCCCAACGCCACCGCCGCCATCGCCCTGGTGCTCTTCGTCCGCGCCGAGGGCGGCACCTACGGCCTCGCCGGCGCCCTGGCCGCCGTGTACGGGGTCGCCAACGCCGTCGGCCAGCCCGTGCTGGGCCGCCTCGTGGACCTGTACGGCCAGCCGCGCGTCCAGCTGCCCGCGGCCGTCCTCGCGGCCCTGGCCATGACCCTCTTCGCCTTCTCCGGCACCTCCCCGCTGCCGCTCGCCTACGCGGCCGTCGCGGCGGCCGGCCTGTTCGCCCCGCCCCTGGAGGGCGGCCTGCGCGCCCTGTGGCCGTCCGTGCTGCGCCGCGAGGAGCAGGTGCACACCGCGTACGCCATGGACGCCATCGCGCAGGAGGTCATGTACACCGTCGGCCCGCTGCTGGTGACCCTCTGCGTGGCCCTGTGGGACGAGCGCGCCGCCCTGCTCGTGCTCAACCTGGTGGGCGTGCTCGGCGCGCTCTGCGTGGTGCTCTCGCCGCCCTCGCGCGCGTGGCGCCCGGCCCCGCGCGAGGCCCACTGGCTGGGCGCCCTGCGCTCGCCCGGTCTGCTCGCGCTGCTCGCCGCCTTCCTGTTCGTGGGCATCGCGCTGGGCTCCATCACGGTCGCCTCGGTGTCGTACGCGGACGGTCACGGCGGCGACGCGGTGTACGGCTGGCTGATGGCCGGGGTGGGCCTCGGGGCGCTGGCCGGCGGCACCGTCTACGGCGCCCGCGCGTGGGGCGGCGCACCCGAACGGCGACTCAGAGTGCTGGTGGCCCTTCTGGCGGTGTGTTACCTGCCGCTGATGCTGGTGCCGGGCCCGGTGGCCATGGTGTTGCTCAGCGTGGTCGCCGGTGTGTTCCTGGCGCCCTGCATCGCCTGCGCGTTCATCCTCGTCGACCGGCACGCGCCGAGCGGGACCGTCACCGAGGCGTTCTCCTGGCTCGTGACGACGTTCACCGTGGGCGCCTCGGTCGGAACGGGCCTGGCGGGGCCGGTGGTCCAGGCCGGTGGCACCGTGTGGGGCTTCGCGCTGCCGGGTGCCGCCGGGGCCGTGTCGCTGCTGGTCCTGCTCGCCACCGGACGGGTCCTCGCAGCTCCCGCGCGGGGCGGGATCGTTGCGGCTTCATCGGAAAATGATCCAAATCGTGCTGCCGAACCCCGTTTCAGCTCGGGGGATCGGGCGTAATGTTCCCTCATGGACCGCCGCATTTTCGGGCTGGAGAACGAGTACGGCGTCACGTGCACGTTCAGGGGACAGCGCCGCCTGTCTCCTGACGAGGTGGCGCGGTACCTCTTCCGCCGTGTCGTGTCATGGGGCCGCAGCAGCAATGTCTTTCTGCGAAACGGCGCCCGGCTCTATCTCGACGTGGGCTCACATCCGGAATACGCGACCCCCGAATGTGACAACGTGATCGAACTGGTCACCCACGACAAGGCCGGCGAGCGCATTCTCGAAGGACTCCTGGTGGACGCGGAACGACGCCTGCACGAGGAGGGAATCGCGGGCGACGTCTACCTCTTCAAGAACAACACCGACTCGGCGGGCAACTCCTACGGCTGCCACGAGAACTACCTGGTGGCCCGGCACGGGGAGTTCTCCCGGCTCGCGGACATCCTCATCCCCTTCCTCGTCACCCGGCAGCTGCTGTGCGGCGCCGGCAAGGTGCTCCAGACCCCGCGCGGCGCCGTCTACTGCGTCAGCCAGCGCGCGGAGCACATCTGGGAGGGCGTCTCCTCGGCGACGACCCGCTCCCGGCCCATCATCAACACCCGCGACGAACCCCACGCGGACGCCGAGCGCTACCGCCGGCTGCACGTCATCGTCGGCGACTCGAACATGTCCGAGACGACGATGCTGCTCAAGGTCGGCGCCACCGACCTGGTGCTGCGCATGATCGAGGCCGGCACCGTGATGCGCGACCTCACCCTGGAGAACCCGATCCGGGCGATCCGCGAGGTCAGCCACGACATCACCGGCCGGCGCAAGGTGCGCCTGGCCAGCGGCCGGGAGGCCTCGGCGCTGGAGGTGCAGCGCGAGTACTTCGACAAGGCCGTGGACTTCTGCGACCGCCGGGGCATCCGCACCGGCACGGTCGCGCAGGTCCTGGACCTGTGGGGCCGCACCCTCGAAGCGATCGAGAACGAGGAACTCGACCGCATCGAGACCGAGATCGACTGGGT
This sequence comes from Streptomyces olivaceoviridis, assembly GCF_014650115.1. Lineage (GTDB taxonomy): Bacteria > Actinomycetota > Actinomycetes > Streptomycetales > Streptomycetaceae > Streptomyces > Streptomyces olivaceoviridis. Next base: position 174,456 of record NZ_BMUI01000004.1, read on the forward strand.
CATGAAGTACAAGCTCATCGAGCGGTACCGGGCCAAGCACAACATGACGATGTCGCACCCGCGGGTCGCCCAGATAGACCTCGCCTACCACGACATCCACCGCCGTCGTGGCCTGTACTACCTGCTGGAGAAGAAGGGCCAAGCCGCCCGCGTCTGCAATGACTTGAAGATCTTCGAGGGCAAGTCGGTTCCGCCGCAGACCACTCGCGCCCGGCTGCGCGGCGACTTCATCCGGCGGGCCCAGGAACAGCGCAGGGACTTCACGGTCGACTGGGTGCACCTCAAGCTCAATGACCAGGCACAGCGCACCGTGTTGTGCAAGGACCCGTTCCGTTCGGTGGACGACCGGGTGGAGAAGCTCATCGCCGGAATGTAGTCACCGGCAGGTGGGTCAAGCGTTCCGGCACACCTATGCCGGAACGCCACACGGGCGCCGTACGTTTCCCGTACGGCGCCCTGCTCAAGTCGTAGAGTTGCGCGCACGCCATCCGCAAGATCGACCGATTACGAGGCTCTTCCGTGCGCCGACGCTCACTCCTCCTCGCCGCCGTTCCCGCAGGACTGGTCACACTCGCCGGATGCGGTGACGGCAAGTCCGATTCCGGTAAGACCGGCGCCTCACCGTCGGCCTCGGCCTCGGCGTCGTCCGCGCCCCCGCCCAAGATCGTGGACGGGCCGCTTCCGGCGGTCACGGCGGGCACGAAGTTCGGCGAGAAGCCGACCGTCGCCAAGGGGCCGGGCGATCCGTCGAAGAACCTCGCGGTGAAGACGCTGATCGCGGGCAGTGGCCGCACGGTCGCGGAGAACGACTTCATCCAGGCGAACTACCTCGGTCAGATCTGGAGCACGGCCAAGGTCTTCGACAACTCCTACGACCGCAAGCGCCCGCTGGTCATCCAGCTCGCCCAGGGCGGCATCATCGACGGCTGGCGGTACGGCCTCGCGGGCAAGAAGACCGGCAGCCGCGTCCAGATCGCCGTCCCGCCCACCTGGGGCTACGGCACGGAGGGCAACGCGCAGGCGGGCATCAAGGGCACCGACACCCTGGTCTTCGTCATCGACCTGATCGACTCCTTCAACTCCAAGAGCTCGGCCAAGGGCACGCCGGTCCCGCAGCACGACGCCGCCCTGCCGAAGGTGGCCACCAACACCGACGGCCAGGTGCCCAAGGTCACCGTGCCGAAGGCCGGCCCGCCGAAGAAGCTCGTGTCGGAGTACGTCCTGGAGGGCGACGGCCCCGAGCTGAAGGCCGACCAGACGATCCTGTGCCAGTTCCAGGGCCTGGTCTGGGACAGCGGCAAGACCTTCCAGCGGACGTACGGCTCCGGCCGGCTCAGCCAGTTCTCGCTGGAGCAGATGCAGCAGGCGGTCAAGGGCCTCGCCCAGGGCCTGACCGGCAAGAAGGTCGGCAGCCGGGTCCTGATCGTCGTCCCGCCGGACCTGGGGTACGGCGACAACCCGCCGAGCGGCGGAGTCATCAAGAAGGACGCCACGCTCGTGTTCACCGTGGACATCCTCGCGGCCATGTGACGCCCGGGGCCTCCGGGGCGGGCGGGAGGCCCGCGATGATGAAAGACTGTCCACGTTCCGTGTCGTACACAAGCAGGAGCTTTTGACGTGAGCATCGACAAGCCCGAGATCGACTTCCCGGGCGGCGAGCCCCCGGCGGACCTGGAGATCAAGGACATCTGGGAGGGCGACGGGCCGGTCGCGCAGGCGGGCCAGAACGTCACCGTCCACTACGTGGGCGTCGCCTTCAGCACCGGCGAGGAGTTCGACGCCAGCTGGAACCGCGGTACCCCGTTCCGCTTCCCGCTGGGTGGCGGCCGGGTCATCAAGGGCTGGGACCAGGGCGTGCAGGGCATGAAGGTCGGTGGCCGCCGCCAGCTGACCATCCCCGCCCACCTCGCCTACGGCAACCAGAGCCCGACCCCGGCGATCAAGCCCGGCGAGACCCTCATCTTCGTGGTCGACCTGCTCGGCGTCTGATCCGCACCCGATCGGCCGGCCGGGTCCGACCGGAACCGATCACCTGGGGCCCATGCCTGCTCGGGCATGGGCCCTCGGCTTTTGTCACCGCCCCGCGGAGCGGTACGGTCGTCGGTCGGAAGCACCATAGGGAAGGCGAAGGGCGTCGATGGCCATTGCCAAGGCCGAGCGGCTGATGAACCTCGCGCTGTGTCTGCTCGGGACGCGGCGGCCGCTCAGCAAGCGGGAGCTGCGCGAGTCCATCGAGGCCTACCTGGAAGCGGGCAGCGACGACTCCTTCAACCGCATGTTCGAGCGGGACAAGGACGACCTGCGGGAACTGGGCCTGGTCATCGAGACCGTCGAGAACCTCGACGGCGAGGTCGGCTACCTCGCCCGCCGCGACAGCAACCGCCTGCCCCCCATCACCCTGGACGCCGAGGAGGCCGCCGCCCTCGGCCTCGCCGCCAAGGTCTGGCAGCAGGCCCGGCTGGCCGGGGCCGCCAGCGGCGCCTTGCAGAAGCTGCGCGCCGCCGGGCTCCCCGAGGGCGTCGACCCCTACGGGGCGCACGGCGCCCTGGAGCCGCGCATCCCCGTGCACGAGGCCGCCTTCGAGCCGCTGATGCTGGCCTGCCGCGACCGCCGCCCGGTGGTCTTCGAGTACCGCAAGGCCTCCGCCGCCCGCCCCGAGCCCCGGCACGTCGAGCCGTGGGCGCTGGAGTGCTGGCGCGGCCACTGGTACCTGGCCGGCTTCGACCGCGACCGGGGCGCCGAGCGCGTCTTCCGGCTCTCCCGGATCACCGGCAAGGTCCGCTCCCGGGGCACGGGCTTCACCGCGCCCGTGCCGGACGTCGTCACCGTACGTGAGACCGTCGCGGGCTGGGCCGGTGAGATCGCCGACCGCTCGGCACTGATCCGGCTGCGCTCCGGCTCCGGTTACCCCCTTCGGGCGAAGGCCACCGAGGTCCGGGAACTCGGCGACGGCTGGGACGAGTTGGAGATTCCGTACGGGCACGGCCTGGACGCCTGGCTGGTGGAGTTCGGGCCGGACGTGGTGGTCCTGGAGCCGGCCGAGCTGCGGGCCGACGTGGTGGACCGGCTGCGCGCCGTGGCCAAGGGCTGAGGGGGAGCGGGACTGTGGCAGTCAAACCGGCCAGGACGGTCAACGCCATCGACCAGACGCGGCGGATGCTCTCCCTGGTGACGTATCTGAGAGAGCGCCCCGGCGCCCGGATCGCCGATGTGGCGCGCGCCTTCGGCATCACCGAGGACGAGCTGGTCGCCGACCTCGATCTGCTGCCCATGTGCGGCACGAGCTTCCGCGGTGGCGACCTGCTGGACATCGACACCGACGGCGAGCGCATCTGGTGGCACAACCCGGCCGCGCTCGGCGAGGAGGCGGCCGAACCGCTCCGGCTCGCCGCCGACGAGGCCACCGCGCTGCTGGTGGCCGCCCGCGCGGTCTCCACGCTGCCCGGTCTGCGGGAGAGCGACCGGCAGGCCCTGCTGCGCGCCACCGCCAAGGTGGAGGCCGCCGCCGGTGAGGCCGCCGGTGCCAGCTCCCGGCTGTCGGTGACCTTCGAGTCCGAGGGTGGAGTCTTCGCCGACGTCGACCGGGCGATCTCCGAGCGCCGCCGGCTGTGGATCCGGTACTACTCCCCGGCCCGGGACGAGGTCACCGAGCGCGAGATCGACCCGATCCGCCTGGTCAGCGTCGGCCACACCTATGTGGAGGCCTGGTGCCGCCGCTCCGAGGCCCGGCGCACCTTCCGCCTCGACCGGGTCGCCGAGATCAAGATCCTCGACGCGCCGTCGGCCCCGCCCGAGATAGAACTGCGCGACCTCTCCGAGGGGCTGGTGCAGCCGGCCGCCGAGGACCCCGAGGTCGTGGTCGAGGTCGGCCCCGGTGGCCGCTGGGTCGCCGAGTACTACCCGCACGACAGCGCCGATGAGCTTCCCGACGGCGGGCTGCGCATCACTCTGCGCACCCCCGACCCGGCCTCCCTGCGCCGGCTCGCCCTGCGCCTCGGCCGCGACGGCCGGATCGTCTCCCCGCCGGAGCTCACCGAGAGCGCCAGGGGAGCGGCGGCGGAGGCGCTGGCGGCGTACGACGGGGAGCCGCCGGCGGGCCCGGGGCTGTGAGGGACGCGGGGAACCGCGCGAGAAGCCCCCATGGCGCCGCGGACGCGAAGCGGCACGACGCGGCACTGCCGGCGGCGTGGTGAACGACCGGAAGAAGGAGCGAGGCCTGTGAGCGAGCGTGCGGGTGAGATGACGGTGGCGACCGCCTTCGCCGGCATGAGAAGAGCGGTCCCGGTGATGTTCAGGGCCGGCTGCCCGGACTGCCGGGGCCGCTTCGAACTCGCCGCCGGCGCGCTGCGCCTCGCCATCGGCGCCAGCAGCCGGACGACGTTCTACTCCTTCACCTGCCCCGACTGCGGCGCCGCGGTCCGCAAGCCCGCCGGGGAGCGGATCGTCGAGCTGCTCACCGGCGGCGGGGTCAGGACCCTGCGGCTGCACTCCACGGTGTAGCCCCCGGCGCTCCGCGTCGGCGCACGGTCTAGGCTCGGCGTCATGTTCTGGCCGATGTTCGCGGTAGCGATGGGTTTCCTGGGTGTCGCCGTCCTGGGGGTGCTGGCCGTGCGGGTGTTCCTGGAGGCGCGGCGCCTCGGGGAGCAGGTCGCGGACTCCGCACGCCGTATCAGCAGGGCCGCCGAGGATCTGGAGCGGGCGTCCGCGCGCGCGGCCGACGCGGTGGACGCACTGTGAGCAGTGCCGAACGGTGCCCGTGAGACCGGCGACGCAAGCGCTTTGCGTCACTTCGCCCTGTCATGCTGGCCTGTGGGACAGGTACGCTGCTGGTCCCGGTGTGGAGAACGAGGCCCGCATCGTGGACCGGGAGTACGCACGGGGATTGCCTCACGTTTACCCCTGAGCGTTACGATCGCTGCCAGCATGACCATCGGACACATGTCCGACTGGTCGGACAGCACCCCACCCAGCCGCCTCGGTGAGAAGGTAAAGACTTATGTTCGGAAGGCTCGGAGCTCCCGAGATCATTCTCATCCTCGTCGTCATCATCCTGCTGTTCGGCGCGAAGAAGCTTCCGGACATGGCCCGCTCGCTCGGCAAGTCCGCGCGCATCCTCAAGAGCGAGGCCAAGGCGATGAAGGAAGAGGGCGGAAACACGTCCGCCCAGGCGCCCACCACGGGCGAGCAGCCTCCGGCGCAGCGCACCATCCAGGCGGCCCCCGGTGACGTGACCAGCTCGCGGCCGGTCAACGAGCCGACGGACACCACCCAGCGCTGACGCACGGCCGGAAACCCCCGGCCTGCCGCACGAGATGAGGACGTGGGTTGCTCAAGCCTGCCCGCAACAAGGAGAAGGATCCCGAGGGGCGGATGCCCCTCGCGGATCACCTTCGTGAGCTCCGCAACCGGCTCGCGAAGGCCATGCTGGCCATCGTCGTCGTGACGGTCGTCGCCGCCTTCTTCTACAACGACATCATCAACTTCCTGACGAGGCCCATCCTCGACTCGATCGGTTGCCCGGAGACCTTCGAGGAGCTGGCGAAGGCCAGCGGCAAGCACCAGTGCGCGGAGATCACGATCAACGGTCTCCTCGCCCCGTTCACGCTGGCCCTCCAGGTCTCCCTGACGGCGGGTGTCGTACTGGCCTCGCCGATCTGGCTGTACGAGCTGTGGGCCTTCGTCGCGCCGGGTCTGCACCGGCACGAGAAGAAGTACGCCTACGCCTTCGTCTTCACCGGTGCCCCGCTGTTCTTCGGTGGTGCCTTCTTCGCGTACAAGGTGCTGCCCACCACCGCGAAGGTGCTGATCGACTTCACGCCGAACGGGTCCATCAGGAACTTCCTGCCGCTCGACGACCTGCTCCAGCTGGTCACCCGCATGGTGGTCGTCTTCGGCCTCTCCTTCGAGCTGCCGCTGCTGCTGATCATGCTCAACCTCACCGGGGTGCTGACCGGCCGGCGCATGCTCGGCTGGTGGCGCGCCATGATCCTCGGCATCACGGTCTTCGCGGCCGTGGCCACCCCGAGCACCGACCCGCTGTCCATGCTGGCCCTCGCCGGGCCGATCTGGGTGCTGTACTTCGGCGCGGTCGCCTTCTCGCTGCTCAACGACAGGCGCCGGCGCCGCCGCGAGGCCGCGGGCCCCGCGGACGACGAGGCCTCCGAGCTGGACCTCACGCCCGAGGACATCGGCGACGCCGAGCCCGTCTCGGCCAACCGGGCCCTGCCCGAGCAGACGGGCACCGACCGGGTCAACGGATACGACGACGTGACCTGAGCCCTCACCGAGCCGCCACGCGATGCCCCCGACCCCTGAGGACGGGGGCATTCGTGTCCCACCGGCCGTCCGGCAGGCAGGCCATCGTGATTCTTCCGTTCTTCTTACCCTCCGGCTGTCGTCCGGAAGGTGATCCGGATAATGATCGTCCTGTTGTCAGTGAGGCCCGGTACGCTCGAAAGTACGATGACACAGGACCTCTCACCGGCCGAGCGGTACGCGGCAGCCCGCAGGCGGGCAGCCGAGCAGGCCACCGCGCTCGCCTCCTTCCGCGAGATGTACGACTTCGGCCTCGACCCCTTCCAGATCGAGGCCTGCCAGGCGCTCGAAGCCGGGAAGGGCGTCCTGGTGGCCGCCCCCACCGGCTCGGGCAAGACGATCGTGGGCGAGTTCGCCGTCCACCTCGCCCTGCAACAGGGCAAGAAGTGCTTCTACACGACACCCATCAAGGCACTGTCGAACCAGAAGTACGCCGACCTGTGCCGCCGCTACGGCACCGGGAAGGTGGGCCTGCTCACCGGCGACAACAGCGTGAACTCCGACGCCCCGGTGGTCGTGATGACCACCGAGGTGCTGCGGAACATGCTCTATGCCGGCTCGCAGACCCTCCTCGGCCTCGGCTACGTGGTCATGGACGAGGTGCACTACCTCTCCGACCGCTTCCGCGGCGCCGTCTGGGAGGAGGTGATCATCCACCTGCCCGAGTCGGTGACCCTGGTCTCGCTCTCCGCCACCGTGTCCAACGCGGAGGAGTTCGGTGACTGGCTGGACACCGTCCGCGGCGACACAGAGGTGATCGTCTCCGAGCACCGGCCCGTGCCGCTGTTCCAGCACGTGCTCGCCGGGCGCCGGATGTACGACCTGTTCGAGGAGGGCGAGGGCCACAAGAAGGCCGTCAACCCCGACCTGGTCCGGCTGGCCCGGATGGAGGCCACCCGGCCGTCGTACCAGGACCGCAGGCGCGGCCGGGCGATGCGCGAGGCCGACCGGGAGCGCGAGCGCAGACAGCGCTCGCGCGTGTGGACCCCGGGGCGCCCCGAAGTCATCGAACGGCTCGACTCCGAGGGCCTGCTCCCGGCCATCACCTTCATCTTCAGCCGCGCCGCCTGCGAGGCCGCCGTCCAGCAGTGCCTGTACGCGGGCCTGAGACTGAACGACGAGGAGGCACGGGAGCAGGTCCGCGCCCTGGTCGAGGAGCGCACCGCCTCCATCCCGACCGAGGACCTGCACGTCCTCGGCTACTACGAATGGCTGGAGGGCCTGGAGCGCGGCATCGCCGCCCACCACGCGGGCATGCTGCCGACCTTCAAGGAGGTCGTGGAGGAGTTGTTCGTACGCGGCCTGGTCAAGGCCGTGTTCGCCACCGAGACCCTCGCGCTCGGCATCAACATGCCCGCCCGCTCGGTGGTGCTGGAGAAGCTCGTCAAGTGGAACGGCGAGCAGCACGCCGACATCACGCCCGGTGAGTACACCCAGCTGACCGGCAGGGCCGGGCGCCGGGGCATCGACGTCGAGGGCCACGCCGTGGTGCTGTGGCAGCGCGGCATGAGCCCCGAGCACCTCGCCGGTCTCGCGGGCACGCGCACGTACCCGCTGCGCTCCAGCTTCAAGCCGTCGTACAACATGGCGGTCAACCTGGTCGAGCAGTTCGGCCGGCACCGCTCGCGCGAGTTGCTGGAGACCTCCTTCGCCCAGTTCCAGGCCGACAAGTCGGTCGTGGGCATCTCGCGGCAGGTGCAGCGCAACGAGGAGGGTCTGGAGGGCTACAAGGCCTCCATGACCTGCCACCTCGGCGACTTCGAGGAGTACGCGCGGCTGCGCCGCGAGCTGAAGGACCGGGAGACCGAGCTGGCCCGGCAGGGCGCCGCCGAGCGCCGGGCCGAGGCCGCCGTCGCCCTGGAGAAGCTGAAGCCGGGCGATGTCATCCACGTGCCCACGGGCAAGTACGCGGGCCTCGCCCTGGTCCTGGACCCGGGTCTGCCCGCCGGCCGCTCCAACGGCCACCGCGGCTTCGACGCCCACGACGGGCCGCGCCCGCTGGTGCTGACCGCCGAGCGGCAGGTCAAGCGGCTGGCGTCGATGGACTTCCCGGTGCCGGTCGAGCCGCTGGACCGGATGCGGATCCCGAAGACCTTCAACCCGCGCTCGCCGCAGTCCCGCCGGGACCTCGCCTCCGCGCTGCGGACCAAGGCCGGGCACATCCCGCCGGAGCGGGCGCGCAAGAAGCGGTCCCAGGCCGCCGACGACCGGGAGATCGCACGGCTGCGGACGGCGCTCCGGGCGCATCCCTGCCACGGGTGCAACGACCGTGAGGACCACGCCCGCTGGGCCGAGCGTTATTACCGGTTGCTGCGCGACACCTCGCAGCTGGAGCGGCGCATCGAGGGCCGTACGAACACCATCGCGCGGACCTTCGACCGGATCGTGGCCCTGCTGACCGAGCTGGACTATCTGCGCGGCGACGAGGTCACCGAGCACGGCAAGCGGCTCGCGCGGCTCTACGGCGAACTGGACCTGCTGGCCAGCGAATGCCTGCGCGAGGGGGTCTGGGAGGGGCTGGCCCCCGCCGAACTCGCCGCCTGCGTCTCCGCGTTGGTGTACGAGGCCCGGGTCGGCGACGACGCCATGGCGCCGAAGCTGCCCTCCGGCAAGGCCAAGGCCGTGCTCGGTGAGATGGTGCGGATCTGGGGCCGGCTCGACGGGCTGGAGGAGGAGTTCAGGATCAACCAGACCGAGGGCGTCGGACAGCGGGAGCCGGATCTCGGCTTCGCCTGGGCCGCGTACATGTGGGCGTCCGGCAAGGGGCTCGACGAGGTGCTGCGGGAGGCGGAGATGCCGGCCGGGGACTTCGTGCGGTGGTGCAAGCAGGTCATCGACGTGCTGGGGCAGATCTCCGCCGCGGCTCCCGCGGAGGGGTCGACCGTGGCCAAGGCCGCGCGCAAGGCGGTCGACCAGTTGCTGCGGGGTGTGGTCGCCTACTCGTCCGTGGGGTGACCCGTCCGGCAGGGCCCGGGCCGTCCTCGCCGGACGGTCCGGGCCCTGTGGGCGTACCAGGGCCGCGTCCAGCTCCCGCCGTCTCGGCCGGCGCGTCCAGGAAGGCCAGGAGGCGGGGGAAGTACGCCGGGGCCGGACGGCCGGGAGCCGGTCTTGACGGCCGCGCGATCACTCCGCCCGCTCCTGGAGGAGCGCGGCGAACGGGTCCTGCACGTTGCCGGTGGGTCGTAGGTCCGCCTGTGCGCGGCCGGGTGAGACGCCCGAGCCGGACCCCGGGCCGGGGGAGGCGCTGATCGGGGTCCGACAGGGGCCGTGAACCGGAGGAAGCCGGTGCTCGGCCGGTGCCCGGCGTCCGGGACCGTGCCCGGGTACGACCTCGCGGGCGTGGTCGTCCTGGAGGGCGCGGGCGGGTCATCGTGGCTGCGCCGGGGGTGCGCGGAGCGGGCCCCGGTGCCGCTGGACGGCCTCGCCGTCGTACCGGAGCGGCACCGCGCCGCGGCCGTATGGCGCCGCGGCCCTGTCCACGGCCGGGATCACCGCGCCGCGCACCTGCTCGACGTGACCGGGTGAGGGCGGTCACGTCGGTGAACGGGAGGCGCGGCCGTCGAGGTGCGGCCCCCGTTCGCGTTTCACCCCGCACGGTGAGCGACTTTCGTACGCCCGTGTGCCGTTACTCCTCGTGTGCGAGCAAAAGCCCAGTGTGCAAAAGGAGTTGAGAGTACTCCGCGCGCGGGGCGATTTCAGGCGCTTGCCGAATATGACACGGCGATGATCCGGTCGGACTAAGCTCGCCCGCGACGCACCGAGTTGAGCCAAATCGTGCGTCTGTTCCCATATGCGGAATGCATCCTGACAGGTTCTGTTTGTCTTCCCCCCGCAAGCACCCCCGAACCCAGCCGATTCGTCTCAGAAGGCATCCATGGTGAGTGTTCAGAAGCCTCCCGGTCGCCGTGAACATCCCTATGCGCGCGTGCTGTTGCCACCGGCCATAGTGATGGCCGCGGCGGCCGGGGCCGCCGTCGCCCTGGTACCGCCCACGGCCCGGCTCGCCGTCGGCGTGTGCGGAGCGCTGGCCGTCCTGCTGGTCCTCGGCACGGCCGGGGAGGCCGCCCGGCGCGGCCGTCTGCTCCGCGAGGCGCGGGCCGAGCACGCCCGTCACGCCGCGTACCTGGAGCAGCGGATCGCCGCGCACAACGATCTGATGGAGCGCTTCGCCACCGACGTCCTGCCCGCCGGCTTCTACCGGCTGCGCCGCGGCCAGGTGCTGCGGGACGTCGTACGCGACGTGTTCGACGCGGACCCCGACCTGCGCGGCCTGCCCGAGGGCTACCGCGAACTGGTACGCATCGCGCTGCGCGGCGCCGACCAGGAGATCTCGATGCGCGACGCCACCGAGCGCTCCTTCGTGAGCGTCGCCCGCCGCGTCCAGGCCATCGTCCACCAGCAGGCCTACGAACTGCGCGAGATGGAGGAGGACCACGGCCGCAACCCCGAGGTCTTCGACGACCTGCTGCGCATCGACCACGGCACCTCGCTGATCGGCCGGCTCGCCGACACCATCTCCGTCCTCGGCGGCGGCCGGCCGGGCCGTCAGTGGCCCAAGCCGGTCTCCCTCTACAGCGTGCTGCGCGGCGCGATGTCCCGCATCCTGGAGTACCGCCGCATCAACCTCGCCTCGATCGTCAACATCAACATCAAGGGCACCGCGGTCGAGCCGGTCATCCACGCCGCCGCGGAACTCCTCGACAACGCCACGCGCTACTCGCCGCCGTCGACGAAGGTGCACGTCACCGCCGTCGAGGTGCAGACCGGCATCGTCATCGAGATCGAGGACTGCGGCGTCAGCCTCAGCGAGGAGTCCCGCGCCCGCATCGAGCGGATGATCGAGGACGCCAAGAACGGCGAGGACGCGCACAACCTCGGCGAGAACCCGCGCCTCGGCCTCGCCGTCGCCGGCCGCCTCTGCAAGCGGTTCGACATGGACGTCTCGCTGCGCTCCTCCGCGTACGGCGGCGTCCGCGCGATCCTCGTGGTGCCGCGCGTCATGACGACCACCGAACCCGGCGTCGGCGCCGCGCACGGCATCGGGGCCGCCGCCGCCCAGATCCCCACGGCGGACGCCGTCGAGGGCCCCAAGCGCCCGCCCAAGAAACGCCGCCCCACCAGCCCTAAGATCCCCGCCGGGATCTCGCTGGAGGACGACATCCCCGAGGTCACCGAGTGGACCGCGGGCGGCCTCCCGCAGCGCCGCAGCCGGGTGAAGATCCCGCTCAGCCAGCGGTACGCCGAACAGGCCGCCATCGAACGCGCCGAGCGCGAGGGCCGGCCGACCATCTGGTCCCAGAAGCAGGCCGAGCCGGAACCCGAGCCGGAGATGGACCCCGAGCGCAAGAAGCTCATGGAACGGCCGCCGGGCATGTGGATGGAGGCCTTCTGGGACGGCCTGCGCGAGGGCATGCCCCCGGACACCCCCACCTCCCAACTGACCGACTTCACGCTCCACCCCACCAAGTACCTGCATCTGCTCAAGGATTCGGCCGACCCCGTCCAGGGCGCCACCGAGGCCGACGACGAGGGGGACCTCAAGTGATTCAGCAGCGAGGCAACCTGGACTGGATGCTCAAGCAGCTCAACGACGGCGTGCCGGGCATCGAGATGATCGTGGTCCTCTCCGCCGACGGCCTGCGCATCGCCCGCTACGGCGGCGACCCCGACGCCGCCGACCGGGTCGCCGCGGCCTGCGCGGGCGTGCAGAGCCTGGCCGGCGCCATCGTCCAGGAGCTACCCGGCGCCGGCGACATGAAGACCGTCGTCTTCGAGATCGACGGCGGCTACTTCTACCTCATGAACGCCGGCCCCAACGCCTACCTCGCCGTGCTCTCCGACGTGACCTGCGAACCGGGGCGGATGAGCGGCATGATGCGCGACCTCGTCGTCCGGATCGGCGCCCACCTCACCAGTCCGCCCCGGCGGAACGGGCAGACCGTATGACCCCTCCACGACGCACGCGGCGCCGGCCGCAGCCTCCGCCCGCTCCACAGCCCCCGCGGTCCCCGTCGGCGCAGGCGGCGGAGGCGGCGGAGGCCAAGGGACCGGGCGACAACCCGGAACGGCTGTACTCCGTCGCCGGGTCCGGCGACGGCGCCCGCGCCGAACTCGATCTGGTGACCTTGATCGTGGCGCGCTCCGCGCCCCCGGTCTCCGCCACCCCGGAGCAGGCGGCGGTGCTCAGGCTCTGCAAGGCCCCCCTGTCCGTGGCGGAGCTGTCGGCCTACCTCCGACTGCCGTTCAGCACGATGACCGTCCTGCTCACCGAGCTGATCACGGCCGAACTGGTGCAGGCGCGCGCCCCCATCGTCCGCCAGGCGCTCCCCGACCGTTCACTCCTCGAAGCGGTGATGCATGGACTTCAAAGGCTCTGACACGCTCCCCGGCCCGCGCACCGAGGACCACCTGCCGCACACCGCACAGGCCGCGGTGAAGATCGTGATCGTGGGCGGCTTCGGCGTCGGCAAGACCACCATGGTCGGTTCGGTCAGCGAGATCAGACCGCTGACCACCGAGGAGACCATGACCCAGGCCGGCATCGGCGTCGACGACGACTACGGCTCCGAGTCCAAGACGGCCACCACCGTGGCCATGGACTTCGGCCGGATCAGCATCACCGAGAAGCTGGTGCTCTACCTCTTCGGCACCCCCGGCCAGGAGCGCTTCTGGTTCCTGTGGAACGGCCTGTTCGAAGGCGCCCTCGGCGCGGTCGTCCTGGTCGACACCCGGCGCCTGGAGGTCAGCTTCGACGTGATGGGCCGGCTGGAGGAGGGCGGCGTGCCCTTCGTCGTCGCCGTCAACTCCTTCCCGGACGCCCCCCGTTACCCGGTCGAGGAACTGCGCACCGCCCTCGACCTGAGCCCGGACGTCCCGATCATCGACTGCGATGTGCGCCGCCGGGCATCCAGCAAGGACGTACTGATGACCCTGATGGGCTTCCTGCACTCCCTCGCCATGTCCGGCGCCCTCACCTGACCGGCAGCCCACCGACCCCGCCCCCTTCCGCTCCGGAGCGACCACTGTGACGCCTGAATCCCCCTCACCGACCGGGACACCCGACACCCTCTCCGCTCCGCCACCGGGCTGCCCCGCGCACGGCCTCGGCCTTGGGAGCCCGCGCCGGCTCCACGGCCCCGACGCGGAGGACCTCGGCGACCTCTACGAGCGCCTGCGCGAGGAGCACGGCCCCGTGGCGCCCGTGCTGCTCCACGACGACGTACCGATGTGGGTGGTCCTCGGCCACGCCGAGAACCTCCAACTCGTGCGCAACCCCTCGCAGTTCACCCGGGACAGCCGGATCTGGACCCCGCTGCGCGAGGGCACGGTCAAGCCCGACCACCCGCTCATGCCGCACATCGCCTGGCAGCCCGTCTGCTCCCACGCCGAGGGCGAGGAGCACAAGCGGCTGCGCGGCGCGGTCACAGCGGCCATGGAGACCATCGACCACCGCGGGGTGCGCCGGCACATCGGCCGCTACACCCAGATCCTGGTCAACAGCTTCTGCGAGCGGGGCCGGGCCGAGCTGGTCTCCCAGTTCGCCGAGCACCTGCCGATGGCCGTGATGTGCGAGATCCTCGGCATGCCGGAGGAGTACAACGACCGGATGGTGCAGGCCGCCCGTGACGCGCTCAAGGGCACCGAGACCGCCATCCAGAGCCACGCCTACGTCATGGACGCGCTCAGCCGGCTCACCACCCGGCGGCGCGTCCGGCCCGAGGACGACTTCACCAGCCACCTCCTCACCCACCCGGCCGGGCTCGGCGACGACGAGGTCCGCGAACACCTGCGGGTCGTCCTCTTCGCCGCCTACGAGGCCACCGCGAACCTCCTCGCCAACGCGCTGCGCATGGTCCTCACCGAGCCGGGGTTCCGGGCCCAGCTCAACGGCGGCCAGATGACCGTGCCGGAGGCGATCGAGCAGTCCCTGTGGGACGAGCCGCCGTTCAGCACGGTCTTCGGCTACTACGCCAAGCAGGACACCGAGCTGGGCGGCCGGCAGATCCGCAAGGGCGACGGGCTGCTCTTCGCGCCCGCGCCGGGCAACGTCGACCCGCGGGTGCGGCCCGACCTGTCCGCGAGCATGCAGGGCAACCGCGCCCATCTCGCCTTCGGCGGCGGCCCGCACGAGTGCCCCGGCCAGGACATCGGCCGCGCCATCGCGGACGTAGGCGTGGACGCGCTGCTCACCCGGCTGTCCGACATCCAGCTCGACTGCGCCGAGGAGGACCTGCGCTGGCGGTCGTCCATCGCCTCCCGGCACCTGGTGGCCCTGCCGGTGCGCTTCGAACCGAAGCCGCAGCAGGACGTCGACATGCCGCCGCGGGCCATGCCCCTCCCGGCGCAGCGCTCCGACTGGCAGGTCGGCACCCTGAGCAGCGACCCGGCCCCGGCCGCCGAGCCGACCCCGGCACCCGCCCGCGCGTCCTTCGTCCCGGCCCCCGCCCCGCCGGCCCCGGAACCGCCGCGCCCCCGGGGTCTGTGGGGCCGACTGCTGCGCTGGTGGCGCGCGGAGTGACAGCGGTGCCGTGCCCCCGGCGGTCCCGGCGTGGCACGGTCACCCGGGGGCTCCGCCCGCGGGGCACGCCCGGCGGGGGCAGGGCCGGACAGTGGGGTCGGCGTGCCGTTCGGGGGCGGTGTGTCCCGGCTGGCTCTGGCTGGTGGGCGCCGTCCGGTGGGGGCGGTTTCCCCGCCTTGGCCAGGTGCCGTCCGCCCCGGCCTCGTGCGGCGTCCCCCACCGGGGCTTAGAGGGTCCCGTCCGCCCAGGCCCCGTGTGACGTCCACGCGCGCAGGGCGCGGGCGCTGGTGAACGTGTGTTCCGTGCCGGTGACCGGGTCGGTGAACTCCAGCCCGCGCGCGAGCAGTTGCAGGGGGCGGCGGAAGTCGCCGGCCGGTACCGGGGCGGTCACCTCGGGGTACAGCGGGTCGCCGAGGATGGGCACGCCCAGTGCGGTCAGGTGCACCCGGAGCTGGTGGGTCTGCCCGGTGGTCGGCACGAGCCGGTAGCGGCCGAGCCCGGCCCGGTGTCCGGCCAGTTCCACCCGGGTCTCCGCGTTCGGCTCGCCCGGCACCTCCCGCGCGGCCGGCACCCCGCGCTCCTTCACGATCCTGCTGCGCACGGTCCGGGGCAGCACGAGCGCGGGGTCGTACGGCGCCACCGCCTCGTACTCCTTGCGCACCCGCCGGTCCCGGAACAGCGACTGGTACGCGCCCCGCTCCTCGGGCCGCACGGTGAACAGCACCAGTCCGGCGGTGAGCCGGTCCAGCCGGTGCGCCGCCGTCAGCGTCGGGATGCCCAGCTCACGCCGGAGCCGGGCCAGCGCGGTCTCGGCGACGTGCGCACCACGCGGGGTCGTGGCCAGGAAGTGCGGCTTGTCGGCCACCACGATGTGCTCGTCCCGGTACACCACCTCGACCGGGAACGGCACCGGCACCTCGGCGG
The DNA here is from genome assembly GCF_014650115.1 of Streptomyces olivaceoviridis. Classification (GTDB taxonomy): domain Bacteria; phylum Actinomycetota; class Actinomycetes; order Streptomycetales; family Streptomycetaceae; genus Streptomyces; species Streptomyces olivaceoviridis. Next base: position 190,213 of record NZ_BMUI01000004.1, read on the forward strand.
GCAGCTCGCGGTGGAACCAGACGAACATCCCCGGCCGGTACGGCGCGTCCGGCGCCACGGCCCGCCCGTCGGCCCCGACCACCAGCCCGGCGGCGAACATCGACTCGACCACCCCGGCCGGGGCCCCCGTCAGCCGCTCCACCAGATGCTCCCGCACGGTGGCCCACGCCCCGTCCACGGGCAGCCGGACGCGCACGGGGTCCACGCCCTCGCGCTGGGGCAGCGGGGCGGGCGGGGGCGGGGTACGGCGTCTCATCGCGGTCAAGGGTACGGGGGCACGCTCACCCCGGTGGCCGTCGGGAAGAGGCGGTCCGCCGGTCCCGCACTCGGCAGGATAGGGATCATGCCGTTTCTCACCAGCCCCGTCCTGACCCCCGGCGCCCTCGCCCGTGCCCCGCAGCCCGCCCTCCCCGCCGCCGGCGGCACGCTCCTGCGTCCGTGGCGGGCCGAGGACGCGCCCGCCGTGCACGCCGCCTTCGAGGACCCGGTGCTGCGCCAGTGGCACGGCCGGTCCTGCGAGTCCGCGGAGGAGGCGGCCGGCTGGATCGCGCAGTGGCGCGGGGGGTGGGCGGACGAGCGCGACGCGCAGTGGGCCGTCGTGGACGAGGGCACGGACGAGCTGCTGGGCCGGGTCGCGCTGCGCCAGATCGTGCTCGGCGACGGCGTCGCCGAGATCGCGTACTGGACGGTGGCGGGGGCGCGGGGCCGGGGCGTCGCCCTGCGCGCCGCGACGGCCCTGACCCACTGGGCCTTCGAGGAGATCGGTTTCCACCGCCTGGAACTCATGCACGCGCTCGCCAACCCCGCTTCCTGCCGGGTCGCAGGCAAGGCCGGCTTCGCCCTGGAGGGCACCAAGCGCAGCGCCTACCTCCACCAGGACGGCTGGCACGACATGCACCTGCACGCGCGTGTACGGGGTGACTGACCCGGCGGGACTCCGCGGGAGCGGCGGACGGGGAACCGGGCGTACGAAAGCGGCGGCACCCCTCCCGGGTGCCGCCGCCCTCCGCTCGCTCAGGCAGCCGCCGCCGGGCCGCCCTCCTGCTCCGCCTCGATCCGGGCGTTCCACTCCCGCTTGGAGGCCTGCCAGCCGTCCTCGTTGTGGCCGAGCCGCCAGTAACCGGAGATCGACAGGTCCTCGCGCGGGATCTGGCGCTCGACCCGCAGCAGCCGGCGCAACTCCTTCACGAAGCTCGCCTCGCCGTGCACGAACGCGTGCGGCCGGCCCGCCGGGAACTCCAGCCCGCGTACGGCCTCCACCAGGGCCTCGCCGACCGGCCGGTCCCCGCGGTGCAGCCAGACGACCGGCACCTCGGTGTCGATCTTCTGCTCCTCCTCGGGGCCGGAGACCTCGATGAACGCGTGCGCACGGGCACCGGCGGGCAGCGTCTCCAGGGCGCGGGCGATGGCGGGCAGCGCGCTCTCGTCCCCGGCGAGCAGGTGCCAGTCGGCATCGAGGTCGGGCGCGTACGCGCCGCCGGGGCCCATGAAGCGCACGATGTCGCCGGGCCGCGCGCGCAGCGCCCAGGGGCCGGCCAGGCCCTCGTCGCCGTGGACCACGAAGTCCAGGGTCAGCTCGCGCTGAACGGGGTCCCAGGCGCGCACGGTGTAGGTCCGGGTCACCGGCCACTGCTCGCGCGGGAACTCGGCGCGGATCCGCTCCAGGTCGAAGGGCTCCGGGTAGGTGACACCGGCGGCGCCGAACAGCAGCTTCACATAGTGGTCGGTGCAGGTGTCCGCGGCGAATCCAGCCAGGCCCTCGCCACCGAGCACCACGCGCTGCATGTGCGGGGTCAGCCGCTCGGTGCGCACCACCTGGGCGGTATGGGGCTTGCGCGGCTTTCGTCCCGGACGCTCTGCCATCACGGCCTCCTGCGGGGTCGGTTAGGTTTACCTAAGTTAGCACCTCGCGCCGATTCAACACCTCTTCGATGAGCGTTCGATGAGATCCCTTTGCCGGAATATGGGCCGGCCTCACGCCGCACTGTGAGCCGGCCTCACTCCGCGAGCGTGGTCAGCAGCCGCTGCAAGGAGCCGCCGAGGCCCCACCGGTGCGTCAGCGCCTCCAGTGCCGCCGGGTCGTGCTGGGTGTGCGGCAGGGCCGTGTCGACGTCCGGCAGCGGCACGTCGTCGGCGACCCGCACCACCTTCGGGGCGACCGCGAGATACGGCCGGGCCTCGGTGAGCCGCTTGCGCTGCGACGGCGTGAGCTTCGCCCGCGGGTCGTCGACCGCCGTCATGATCCCGGCCAGGTCGCCGAACTCGGCGAGCAGCTTCGCGGCCGTCTTCTCGCCGATGCCGGCCACGCCCGGCAGTCCGTCGCTCGGATCGCCGCGCAGCAGCGCCAGATCCGCGTACCCCCGCCCGTCGACGCCATACTTCTCGCGCAGCGCCGCCTCGTCGGTCAGCTGGAGCGTGCCGACGCCCTTCACCGGATACAGCACCCGGACCTCGCGCTCGTCGTCCACGAGCTGATACAGGTCGCGGTCGCCGGTGACGATGTCCACCGGGCCCCCGGCCCGCGCGGTGAACGTGCCGATCACATCGTCCGCCTCGTACCCCGCGACCCCGACGCGGGCGATCCCGATCGCGTCCAGCACGTCCTCGATCACCGGCACCTGCGGGGCGAGGGTGTCCGGCACCTCCTCCTCGTCCGGTGCGCCCTCGTGCTCCTCGGCGACCCGGTGCGCCTTGTAGGTGGGGATGAGGTCTACCCGCCACTGCGGGCGCCAGTCGGCGTCCATGCAGGCCACCAGGTGCTCCGGGCGGTGGTCCTTGACCAGCCGGTCGATGAAGTCCAGCAGCCCGCGCACCGCGTTGACGGGCGTGCCGTCCGGCGCCTTCACGGAGTCCGGGACGCCGAAGTAGGCGCGGAAGTACAGCGAGGCGGTGTCAAGGAGCATGAGTCGTCCGGTCACGCACGCATCATGCCGCACGGCACCGACAGCGGCCCCCGCTCCCGGAACGCGTTGCGTCACGCGCATCGCCGTGAACCCGGCCACTCGCGCGTTTGCCCCGGCCCGGTCTGGGGAGGCGCGGCCTCTGTCCCGTCCCCGAAGACGAGAGGTCCGCGTGTCAGCCAGGCTTGAGGTGGAGCATCTGTACAAGGTGTTCGGCAGACGACCCGACGAAGCTGTGGAACGCCTCCGCGAGGGCGCCGACCGGACGGAGCTGCGCGCCGACGGCACGACCGCCGCAGTGATCGACGCGTCCTTCCGCGTCGAGGCCGGCGAGATCTTCGTCGTCATGGGGCTGTCGGGCTCCGGCAAGTCCACTCTGCTGCGCACGCTCAACGGGCTGCTGGAGCCGACCGCGGGCACCGTGCGCTTCGACGGCCAGGACCTGACCGCGCTCACCGACCGGGCGCTGCGCGAACTGCGCTCCAGGAAGATCAGCATGGTCTTCCAGCACTTCGCGCTGTTCCCGCACCGCAGCGTCCGCGACAACGCCGCCTACGGCCTGGAAGTGCAGGGCGTGCCCCGCGCCGAGCGCGAGCGCCGCGCCGACGAGGCGCTCGCCCTGTGCGGCCTGGCCGGCTGGGAGACGTCCTGGCCCGACGAGCTGTCCGGCGGCATGCAGCAGCGCGTCGGCCTCGCCCGCGCCCTCGCCACCGACGCCGACGTCCTGCTGATGGACGAGTCCTTCAGCGCCCTGGACCCGCTGATCCGCCGTGACATGCAGGACCAGCTGCTGGAACTCCAGAAGACCCTGAAGAAGACCATCGTCTTCATCACCCACGACCTCAACGAGGCCATGCGGCTCGGCGACCGCATCGCCGTGATGCGCGACGGCCGCATCGTCCAGACCGGCACCGCCGAGGACATCCTGCTGCGCCCCGCGAACGACTACGTCGCCTCCTTCATCCAGGACGTCGACCGGTCCCGGGTGCTGACGGCGGGTGCCCTCATGGACACCTCGGTCACGGCCGACGCCCCGCTGTGCGGCTGCGAGACCGCGACCCGCGAGACCCCGTTCGCCGAGCTGTGCGCGATCAGCGCCCGGCTGTCCCACCGCGTCTCGGTCGTGGACGAGGCGCACCGCGTCGTCGGTGTCGTCCCCCGGCAGCGCCTGGTCGGCTTCCTCGGCGAGGAGGCGGCCGGTCCAGCGCCCTGTGACAACCCGCGGGGGAAGGTGATCGGCCGTGCCTAGGATCCACCTCGGCGACTGGGTCGACTCCGGTGTGAACTGGCTGGTCGACCACCTCTCCTGGCTCTTCGACGCCATCAGGGCGGTCCTGGAGGGCATGTACGACGGCGTCGACGCCGTGCTCGCCGCCCCGGAGCCGCTGCTGATGGCCGGCATCCTCGCCGTGCTCGCCTGGTGGCTGCGCGGCCTGCTCGCCGGTGTCCTCGCCTTCGCCGGTTTCGCGCTGGTCGACTCGCTCGACCTGTGGGACCGGGCCATGTCCACCCTCGCCCTGGTCCTCGTGGCGACCGTGATCGCCTTGGTGATCTCGGTCCCGCTGGGCATCTGGGCCGCCCGGTCCAGGGCGGTCGGCGCCGCCGTACGGCCGGTCCTGGACCTGCTCCAGACCATGCCGTCGATGGTGCTGCTGATCCCGGCCATGCTCTTCTTCGGCCTGGGCACCGCCGCCGGTGTCGTCGCCACCCTGATCTTCGCGCTCGCCCCCGGCGTCCGCATGACCGAGCTGGGCATCCGCCAGGTCGACGCCGAACTCGTCGAGGCGGCCGAGGCGTTCGGCACCACCCCGCGCGACATCCTGTGGCGCGTCCAGCTCCCGCTCGCGCTGCCGACCATCATGGCCGGCGTCAACCAGGTGATCATGCTGGGGCTGTCCATGGTCGTCATCGCGGGCATGGTCGGCACCGGCGGCCTCGGCGGCGCCGTCAACGAGGCGATCGGCCAACTCGACATCGGCTACGGCTTCGAGGCGGGCGTCGGCATCGTCGTCCTCGCCATCTACCTGGACCGCGTCACCGGCGCGCTCGGCACCCAGCTCTCCCCGCTGGGCCGCAGGGCCGCCGCGAAGGCCCGCACGCGCGCGTGGTCGTACCGTCCGCGCCCGGCCGTCGCCGTCGTCGGCGTGGTCGTCCTCGCCCTGGTCGCGGGCGGGCTCGGGATCTTCGGCTCCTCCGCCGGCACCTCCGAGGCCTCCGGCGCGGACATCGGCAAGGGCAAGGAGATCCGGATCGGCTACATCCCGTGGGACGAGGGCATCGCCTCCACCTTCCTCTGGAAGGAACTGCTGGAGGAGCGCGGCTTCAAGGTGACCACCACCCAGTACGCCGCCGGCCCGCTCTACACCGGCCTCGCCACCGGCCAGCTCGATTTCCAGACCGACTCCTGGCTGCCCACCACCCACGCCGAGTACTGGGCGAAGTACGGCAAGCGGCTGGACGACCTCGGCAAGTGGTACGGCCCCACGTCCCTGGAACTGACCGTCCCGTCGTACGTGAAGGACGTGAACTCCCTGGCGGACCTGAAGGACCACGCGTCCGAGTTCCAGGGGAAGATCATCGGCATCGAGCCCAGCGCCGGCATGATGGGCCTGCTGAAGAGCAAGGTGCTGGGGGCATACGGCCTCCAGGGCAGCTACGACGTGGTCGACGGCTCCACTCCCGCCATGCTCGCCGAGCTGAAGCGCGCCTACGCCAGGAAGCAGCCGGTCGTCGTCACCCTGTGGTCACCGCACTGGGCGTACAGCGACTACGACCTGAAGAAGCTCAAGGACCCCCAGGGCGCCTGGGGCGAGGGCGACGGCGTGCACACCCTCGCCCGCAAGGGCTTCGCCGCCGACAACCCGCAGGTCGGCCGGTGGCTGAAGGACTTCTCGATGACCGAGGAGCAGCTGACCGGCCTGGAGGCGGGGATCCAGAAGGCCGGCAAGGGCAAGGAGCAGGACGCCGTCCGGGCCTGGCTGCGGCAGCACCCCGGCCTCGTCGACACGTGGGCCCCGGTCGCCAAGGAGGACACCACGAGCCAGGCGGCCGGGTGACCTGACCCTCCCGGACCGCCTCCCGAGGGGCGGGCGCCGCCGGACGCCGACCCGCGTCCGGTGCCGCCCGCCCCTCGCGGTCTTCACGGGCCACTCCTGGCGGCCTGTGTCCTACGGGAAGGTTCAGGCCAATCACCCACCGTGAGCAGCGAGGGCCCGTGCCCGGACACCCGGCCCAGCTGGACGGCGTGTTCATCCGCCAGGGTGACCGGGTCCCGGAGCGTTCCCGGACCCCGGAGCGCTGGCGCGAACCGTGGGGTCGGGGATCACGGAAGTGTCAGGGATGTGACAGGCACGTGAAACGGTTTGCCGAACATGCGTAGGGTGCAGAGAAGTCATCGGAAGAGGTGTGCCCCACAGCGGGCACCCGGAGAGCGGCACGACGAGCGAGGGAGGGAGCCGGAGCGATGGGCGACCACAAAGAGCAGCAGCCCGTGCGGGTGGGCGCGGCCGTCCGGCGGCGCCGTCGTGCGCTGGAACTGACCCTCGCCGTCGTGGCCGAGCGCAGCGGCCTCTCGGTGCCCTTCCTCAGCCAGGTCGAGAACGACCGGGCCCGCCCGAGCCGCACCTCCCTGGAGAAGCTGGCCGACGCCCTGCGCACCACGGCCGTCGAACTCCTCGCCGCCGCGGACCCGGCCGCCAGCGTCGACGTCGTCCGCGCCGAGGCCGTCGCCGACGGCGACTTCGACCCGCGCACCCGCTCCCTCGTGCGCGGCCACCACCAGCTGCACGCCTCCGAGTTCACCGGCGACCACGACGCCGGCCGCGAGTTCCAGCACCGCAACGACGAGCTGATGTACGTCGCCGACGGCGCGGTGGAGATCGAGGCCGAGGGGCGGGCGTACCGACTCGGGCGCGGCGACACGCTGTACCTGACGGGCGGGGTACGGCACCGGTGGCGGGCGACGGTGCCGGACACGCGGGTGATCGTGGTGGCGGTGGCCGAGCACATCGAGGCGGTGCAGGATCGCACCCGCTGAGCGCCCACCGGACGGGCTGGTGCCGGACCACCCGCGTCCGCGGGTCCGTCGTGGCCGGTCGGGCGGTTCCCCGCGCCCCCTCGGCGCACGCGTCGTCTCCCTCGTCCCCTCACTGACCGAGGCGGTGGCGAGGACGCTCCCCGGAGCCCTCGTCGGTGCCACCGGCTGGTGCAGTCGTCCGCGGGAGCTGGACGTCATCCGGATCGGCGGTACGAAGAATCCGGACGTGGAGCGGATCATCGCGCTCGCCCCCGACCTGGTGATCGCCAACGAGGAGGAGAACCGCGGGCCCGACCTCGACGCCCTCCGCGCGGCCGGACTGGACGTGCTGGTCACCGAGGTGCGCAGCGTGCCACAGGCCGTCGCCGAACTGGACCGGGTGCTCACCGCGTGCGGCGCGGCCGGCCGGCCCGGCTGGCTGGCCGAGGCGGCGGAGGCCTGGGCGGCCCTGCCCGAGCCGGCGGAGCGCAGGACAGCGGTCGTACCGGTCTGGCGGCGCCCCTGGATGGTCCTCGGCCGGGACACCTTCGCGGGTGACGTCCTCGCCCGCCTCGGCGTGGACCACGTGTACGCCCACCACCCCGAGCGCTATCCCCGCATCCCCCTGGACGAGCTGCGTGCCCGGGAGCCGGACCTGGTGGTCCTGCCCGACGAGCCGTACCGCTTCACCGCCGACGACGGCCCGGAGGCGTTCCCGGGGCTGCCCTGCGCCCTGGTCAGCGGGCGGCACCTGACCTGGTACGGCCCGTCCCTGACGGAAGCGCCACGGGTGCTGGCCGGGGCGCTGCGGGCAGCGCGCCGCTGAGCAGACCGCGCACGGTGCCGCGCGCCGCCGTGAGCCAGGCCGCCACCAGGACGCCGTACAGACCGGCCGCCAGGGCGTCGTACACCATGAGACCGGTGTGCCGGGCGAGGGTCGCGGCGCCGGTGACACAGGTCCCCACCGGGAAGGTGAACGCCCACCAGGTCAGCGTGAAGCCCATGCCCCGCCGCCGGGCCCGCACCACGTGCGCGGTCGCGAGCGCCAGCCACAGCAGCGCGAACCCCGTCACGGGCACCCCGTACAGCACGGCGAAGACGGCGAGGCCACGGCCGTAGGGGGCCGCCACGACGCCCGGAGCGGCGTCCGCGATCAGCCCGACGGCGGTGGTGGACTGCCCGAGCGGGCCGAGGACCAGGAACAGGGCCGGGGTCAGCGCGAGCGGCAGCGGTCCGGTGGTGATCAGCCGGGCGAAGACCAGCGGCAGTGTCAGCAGCACGGCCAGCAGGCTCAGCCCGAACAGCGCGAGACAGGCCAGCAGCAGGGTCGCCCGGGGCTGCCCCGGCGGCAGGTAGGGCACCAGCGGCGGACCGGCCGAGGCCGACACCATGGGCGCGACCAGCGGCAGCAGCCACACCGGGGAGGCCTGGGCGGCATCGACGCGGTGCCGTACGGCCATCAGGTACGGCACGGCCACGGCCGCCCCGAGCCCGACCGCCGTACCGGCGGTGAACAGCACGGCGTCCAGGGCGACGGCCGTATGCGTGCCGATCAGCTCCCGGCCGGCCGTCAGGGCGCCGCCGCCCACCGCGAGCAGTGCCATGGCCAGGCAGCCGTAGAAGGGGGCCATGGCCGGGTCGAGGAGGTGGGCGCGGGCCTGGTCGCGGTGGCGGCTCCAGTGCAGGGCCCGCGCGATCAGCAGGGCCGTCAGCAGGAGCAGGGACAGCGCCCAGAAGGCCGCGAAGACACCGTGCGCCGCGTGGGCCGGGCCGGGCAGCGCGGCACCGGCCGAACCGACGATCGCGGTGCCCATCACGGAGGCGTACCAGTTCGGGCCCAGGTGACGGAGCCGGGCGGTGCGGGGGAGGGGCAGGGGCTGGGCTGCGGTGACCATGCGTCCAAGATCCCGCCGACGGACCGCCCGGACCAGGGAGCACGGGTCTATGAGGGCATAAGCTGGTCTTATGAGCGAGGCGGAGGGGCTACGCACGGAATCGCTGGCGCACCGGGTGCCGGACCTCGCCGCGCTGGAGCTGTTGCTCGCGGTGGCGCGGCTGGGCAGTCTCGGCGCGGCGGCGCGCGAGGTCGGCATCACCCAGCCGGCCGCCAGCAGCCGGATCCGCTCCATGGAACGGCAGCTGGGTGTGGCCCTCGTCGACCGCTCGCCGCGCGGCTCCCGGCTCACCGACGCCGGCGCCCTGGTCACGGACTGGGCCCGGCGGGTGGTGGAGGCGGCGGCGGCCTTCGACGCGGGCGCGCGGGCGCTGCGGGACCGGCGGGACTCACGGCTCCGGGTCGCCGCGAGCATGACCATCGCCGAGTACCTGCTGCCCGGCTGGCTCCTCGCGCTGCACGCCGAGCGGCCCGACACGGCGGTCTCGCTGCTCGCCGGGAACTCGGCGAAGGTCGCGGAACTCCTGCTGGCCGGCGAGGCGGACCTGGGCTTCGTGGAGGGGCTGACCGTGCCCACGGGCCTGGACTCCACGGTCATCGCCCGCGACCGGCTGATCGTCGTCACCGCGCCCGCCCACCCGTGGGCCCGCCGCCGACGGCCCCTGACGGCGGCGGAACTGGCCGCGACCCCGCTCATCCTCCGCGAGCGGGGCTCCGGCACCCGTCAGGTCCTGGACGCGGCCCTCGGCGGCCTGGCCCGCCCGCTGATCGAGCTGTCCTCCACGACGGCGGTGAAGGCCTCCGCCGTCAGCGGCGCGGGCCCCTCCGTGCTCAGCGAACTCGCGGTGGGGGAGGAGCTGGGGATGCGGCGCCTGGTCAGCATCCCGGTCGAGGGCGTCTCCCTGCGCCGGGACCTGAGAGCGGTATGGCCGACGGGTCACCGCCCCACGGGCCCGGCCCGGGAACTGCTGTCCCTGACCCGGGGCTGAAGCGCCCCGAGGGGAACCGCGCGAGCGACCGCCCCGGACCCGCCGAGAGCACGTGACCGAGCGCCGGACGGCGCTCAGCCCGCCGCGGCGACCAGCGCCGCCATCACCCGCACGTCCTCGCCCATCTCCGGATGCCACTGCACCCCCAGCGCCCACCCCCGCTCCGCCGGCAGTTCGACGGCCTCCACCGTGCCGTCCGCCGCGTAGGCCGACGGGACCAGCCCCTCGCCGAGCCGTTCCACCGCCTGATGGTGATACGTCGGCACCGTCACCTCCTCCGGCACGATGCCGGCGTACACCGTTCCCGGCACCGGCTTCACCGGGTGCTCGCCGAAGGCGCCGACCACCTCCGCGTGCCCGTCGAGGTGCTGGACGAGCGTGCCGCCGAGGGCCACGTTCAGCAACTGCATGCCCCGGCACACCCCGAGCAGCGGCACGCCCGCCGCCAGTGCCGCGTCGATCAGCGCCAGCTCCCAGGCGTCCCGCTCCGGCGCGGGCGGCCCCGTGCGGGGCGAGCGCTCGGCGCCGTACCGGGCCGGGTCGACGTCCGGGCCGCCCGCGACGACCAGCCCGTCGAGCCGGGCCACCGCCGCCGCGGCGTGTTCCGGCGCGTCCGGCGGCAGCAGCGCGGCCAGCCCGCCGGCCCGCTGCACCAGCCGCGGATAGCCGGCCGTCAGCAGCACCGCGTCCAGCTCCCACACCCCCCAGCGCACGCCGGACTCCAGATACGTGCTCACCCCGATCAGCGGCCGTACGGTCATGCTGCCCTCCTCGACGTCAAAGGTTCGACTGCATACCTTTCCAGGGCGGACTCACGCCAGGAAACCCCGCAGCAGCGCCGCCGTACCCGCGCAGTGCTCGCGCGCGATCTCCCGCGCCCCGTCCGCGTCCCCGTCCAGCACCGCCTCCACCAGCGCGGTGTGCTGGCGCTGGGAGTGCTCCAGGTTGCGCACCAGCAGCGGGATGCAGTCCAGCAGGTCGTTGACCGTGGCCCGCACCGCCGCGTACCGCGCGGTCAGCGACGGCGAACCGCACAGCTCGGCCAGCGTCAGGTGCAACAGCGTGTCCGCCCGCCGGTAGTCCGTCAGCGGGACCTCGTGCGTGCGGTGCAGCGCCTCCCGCAGCCGCTCCGTCTGCTCCGGTGCGAGCCCGTGCGCCGCGCACAGCCCGGCCGCGCCCACCTCCAGCACCTCGCGGAAGCGCAGTACGTCCTCGATGTCGACCTCGGCGGTCCGGCGCCGCAGTTCGTCCTCGCCGCCCGCGTCCGGGCGCGGCAGCACAAACGTTCCGCCGTACCGCCCGCGCCGCGCCTCCACCAGGCCCTGGTCCTGGAGCACCTTCAGCACCTCGCGCAGCGTCACCCGGCTGATCCCGAGCCGCTCCGCCAGTTCCCGTTCGGCCGGGAGCCGCTCCCCGGCCGGCACCAGACCGAGCCGTACGACCTGGAGGACCTGTTCCAGCGCCTCCTCGAAGCCGTTGCCCGCCCGCACCGGCCGCAGCACCGCGGCGAGCCGGTCGTCCACCGTTCGCGCATCCGTCTCCCGCGACATCCGCGCGCACCCCCTTCCCAAGCAATGGTTCGCGGCAATACCTTATGTCTCCCGGCCCGGCCGAAGAAGCGCGATGGCGCCGAAGGAGGCTCTCCCGTGGCAGACCGCACACCACCGCTCAGCGTCGAGGAACTGCACGTCCTGGTCGCGAGCGGTGAGATCGACACTGTCGTCCTGGCCTTCCCCGACATGCAAGGGCGCCTCCAGGGCAAGCGGTTCGCCGCCCGCTTCTTCCTCGACGAGGTCCTGCACCACGGCACCGAGGGCTGCAACTACCTGCTCGCCGTGGACACCGAGATGAACACCGTCGACGGCTACGCCATGTCCTCCTGGGAGCGCGGCTACGGCGACTTCGCCATGCACCCGGACCCGTCCACCCTGCGCCGCGTCCCCTGGCACCCGGGCACCGCGCTCCTCATCGCCGACCTCGCCTGGAACGACGGCTCCCCGGTCGTCGCCGCCCCCCGCCAGATCCTGCGCCGCCAGCTGGAGCGGCTCGCCGAGCACGGCTACACCGCCCAGGTCGGCACCGAGCTGGAGTTCATCGTCTTCAAGGACAGCTACGAGCGGGCCTGGGACGCGGGCTACCGGGGCCTGACCCCGGCCAACCAGTACAACATCGACTACTCCATCCTCGGCACCGGCCGCATCGAGCCCCTGCTGCGCCGCCTGCGCAACGACATGGCCGGCGCCGGCCTCACCGTCGAGTCCGCCAAGGGCGAGTGCAACCCCGGCCAGCACGAGATCGCCTTCCGCTACGACGAGGCCCTGCGCACCTGCGACCAGCACGCCCTCTACAAGACCGGAGCCAAGGAGATCGCCGCCCAGGAGGGCGTCTCGATCACCTTCATGGCCAAGTACAACGAGCGCGAGGGCAACTCCTGCCACATCCACCTCTCGCTCGCCGACGCCGACGGCACCAACGCGATGGCCGGACCCGACGGCATGTCCGAGGTGATGCGGCGCTTCCTCGCCGGACAGCTCGCCGCGCTCCGCGACTTCTCCCTGCTGTACGCCCCCAACATCAACTCCTACAAGCGGTTCCAGCCGGGCTCCTTCGCCCCCACCGCCGTCGCCTGGGGCCACGACAACCGCACCTGCGCCCTGCGCGTCGTCGGCCACGGCCGCTCCCTGCGCTTCGAGAACCGCCTCCCCGGCGGGGACGTGAACCCCCACCTAGCCGTCGCGGGGCTCGTCGCGGCCGGTCTGTACGGCATCGAGCACAAGCTGGAGCTGCCCGAGCCCTGCCCCGGCAACGCCTATGCCGCCGACCACGCGCGGGTGCCGACCACGCTGCGCGAGGCCGCCGGGCTGTGGGAGAACAGCCCGATCGCCAAGGCCGCCTTCGGGGACGAGGTCGTCGCCCACTACCGCAACATGGCGCGCGTCGAACTGGAGGCCTTCGACGCCGCGGTCACCGACTGGGAGCTGCGCCGCTCCTTCGAACGCCTGTGAAAGGTCACCACGTGTCCGACCCGAACGAGCTGACCGTCCTCAACCCCGCCACCGAAGAGGTCGTCGCCACCGTCCCCGCCGCCACCGCCGAGGACGTGGACGCCGCCGTCGCCCGCGCCGCCCGCGCCCAGACCCGGTGGGCCGCCCTCGCCCCCGCCGACCGGGCCCGGCTGCTGCGCCGCTTCGCCGACGTGGTCGACGCCCACACCGAGGAACTCGCCCGGCTGGAGGTCCGCGAGGCCGGCCACACCGTCGCGGGCGCCCGCTGGGAGGCCGGCAACGCCCGCGACGTGCTCCTCTATGCCGCCGGCGGCGCCGAGCGCCTGGTCGGCCGGCAGATCCCGGTCCCCGGCGGCTGGGACGTCACCTTCCAGGAACCGCTGGGCGTCATCGGTGTCATCGCCCCCTGGAACTTCCCCATGCCGATCGCCGCCTGGGGCTCCTTCCCGGCGCTCGCGGCCGGGAACGCCGTCCTCCTCAAGCCCGCCGAGACCACCCCGCTCACCGCGCTCCGCCTCGCCCGACTGGCGCTGGAGGCGGGCCTGCCCGAGCACCTCTTCCAGGTGCTGCCCGGCCACGGCGACACCGCCGGGCGCGCTCTGGTCGACCACCCCGACGTCGCCAAGATCGTGTTCACCGGTTCCACCCGCACCGGCCGCGAGGTCATGGAACGCTGCGCCCGCCTGGTCAAACCGGTCACCCTCGAACTCGGCGGCAAGAGCCCCAACGTCGTCTTCGCCGACGCCGACCTCAAGGCCGCCCTCGACCCCTTCTCCTTCCTGGACAACGCCGGGCAGGACTGCTGCGCCCGCACCCGCGTCCTGGTCCAGGAGACGGTGCTGGACGAGGCCCGCGCCTTCCTCGCCGACGCGCTGGCCGCCGTGGTCGTGGGCGACCCGGCCGACGAGAAGACCCAGATGGGCCCGCTCGTCTCCGGCCGGCAACGGGAACGCGTACGCTCCTACATCCCCGAGGACGCCCCGGCCCTGCGCGGCAAGGCCCCCGACGGCCCCGGCTTCTGGTTCCCGCCCACCGTGCTCACCGGCGAGCGGCACGACAGCCCGGCGGCCCGCGAGGAGATCTTCGGCCCGGTCGCCGTCCTGCTGCCCTTCACCGACGAGCAGGACGCGATCCGCCTCGCCAACGACACCCCCTACGGCCTCTCCGGATCCATCTGGACCCGGGACGTGGGCCGCGCCCTGCGTGTGTCCCAGGCCGTCCGCGCGGGCAACCTGTCCGTCAACTCCCACTCCAGCGTCCGCTACTGGACCCCGTTCGGCGGCTACAAGCAGTCCGGCCTCGGCCGGGAACTCGGCCCCGACGCCCTGACCGCCTTCACCGAGACCAAGAACGTCTTCCTCAGCACGGAGGTCCCCGCACCGTGACCGACAACAGCGTGACCGACAACAGTGTCTGCCGCCGCCTGGTCGGCCGTACCGCCGTCGTGACCGGAGCCGGCAGCGGCATCGGACTCGCCAGTGCCCGCCGGCTCGCCTCCGAGGGCGCCCACGTCGTCTGCGCGGACGTCGACGAGGCGCGCGGCAAGGCCGCCGCCGACGAGGTCGGCGGACTCTTCGTGAAGACCGACGTCACCGACCCCGAGCAGGTCGAGGCACTGTTCAAGGCCGCGTACGACACCTACGGCAGCGTCGACATCGCCTTCAACAACGCCGGCATCTCCCCGCCCGACGACGACTCCATCCTGGAGACCGGGCTGGAGGCATGGAAGCGCGTCCAGGAGGTCAACCTCACCTCCGTCTACCTGTGCTGCAAGGCCGCCCTCCCCTACATGCGCCGCCAGGGCCGGGGCTCCATCATCAACACCGCGTCGTTCGTGGCGCGGATGGGCGCGGCCACGTCCCAGATCTCCTACACGGCCTCCAAGGGCGGCGTCCTCGCCATGTCCCGCGAACTGGGCGTGCAGTTCGCCCGGGAGGGCATCCGGGTCAACGCGCTGTGCCCCGGCCCGGTCAACACCCCACTGCTCCAGGAGCTGTTCGCCAAGGACCCGGAGCGGGCCGCGCGCCGGCTCGTCCACATCCCGGTCGGCCGGTTCGCCGAGGCCGAGGAGATCGCCGCCGCCGTCGCCTTCCTGGCCAGCGACGACTCCTCCTTCGTCAACGCCACCGACTTCCTGGTGGACGGCGGGATCGCCGGCGCCTACGTCACCCCCCTGTAGGACGGCTCAGAGGAACGTACGCCCCTCACCCCGGTAGGTGGGCACGCCGGCCGTCACCGTGTCCCCCTCGATCAGGTGCAGGGTGTCGAACCGCTCGCACAGCTCGCCCGCCTTCGCGTGGCGGAACCACACCTTGTCGCCGATGAGCAGATCGTCGGCGGGCGAGCCGAGCAGCGGGGTCTGCACCTCGCCGGGGCCCTCCTGCGGGTCGTACCTCAAGCCCTCCGGCAGGTACGGCACCGGCAGCCGGTCGGGGCCGGCCGCGCCGGAGGCCGGGTAGCCGCCGCCGAGCACGGTGACGACGCCCACGCCGGGCCGCCGGACCACCGGCTGGGCGAAGAGCGCGGCCGGACGGCCGGTGAAGGACGTGTAGTTGTCGAACAGGCGCGGCACGTACAGTCCCGAGCCGGCCGCGATCTCGGTCACCGCGTCCTCGGCGGCGGTGTGCTGCACACTGCCGGTGCCGCCGCCGTTGACGAACTCCAGGTCCGGGGCGACCGCACGGACCGCCCGGACGGCCGCGGCCCGCCGCTCCGCCAGCTCCCGCCGGGCGGTGGCCTGCATCAGCCGGATCGCCCGCGAGCGCAGGGGCCGCCCGGCGACCGTGTCCCCGACCCCGGCGACATGCCCCTCGTACGCCATGATCCCCACCAGCCGGAAGCCCGGCCGCCGGGACACGGACCGTGCCAGCTCGGCGAGTCGGGCGGGGGAGTGCAGCGGCGAACGCCGGGCCCCGACCCGGACCCGGCCGCCCAGCAGCTTCAGCGAGGTGTCCATTTCCAGGCAGATCCGCACGACTTCACGACCACCGTCGCGGGCCGCGTCGATGAGGTCCAGGTGCGCCGGATCGTCGATCATCACGGTGACGGCACCGGCCAGCTTGGGATCGGCGGCCAGTTCCGCGAACCCGGCCCGGTCCGCCGACGGATAGGCCAGCAGGATGTCCTCGAACCCCGAACGCGCGAGCCACAGCGACTCGTCCAGGGTGAACGACATGATGCCCTGGAAGCCGTCCCTGGCCAGGACGCGTTCCAGCAGGGCCCGGCAGCGGACCGACTTGCTGGCGACCCGCACGGGCTTGCCCCCGGCACGGCGGACCAGGTCGTCCGCGTTGGCGTCGAAGGCGTCCAGGTCCACGATCGCGAGAGGGGCGTCGAGATGGGCGGTGGCCCGGTCGTAACGGGCCCGGTCGGCGGCGCGCGCAGTCATGACGGAAGCCTGCCAGACAGGATTACCGCAGGGTAGGGGGACGTTCCGGGCAGATGCCCCTGGCTCGTGGACTGGTTCTCCTTCACTCCCGGACAACCCGTAGAGTGACGCGCACGTACGGCGGAACGCGCCCGGCCACCACGTGAACCGGGATGCCGGTCCGGCCGTACGGGTATGCGTGCCCGGAAGGAGCTTCCACACCGGGCGCGGCCGAGCAGCGGACCGGCCCGCGTACGAGGAGACGGCCCGGGCACGAGGAAACGGGGGGTGCATGAGCACGGGAGCCCGCCACGCCCCGGTCCCGCGTCGCCCGTCGACCCCCCCGGGGCCCCCGGCCCAGCGCCCGCCGGTACCCTCCACGCCTCCTCGGCCGGACGCCGATCCCGACGAGGAGCCCTCGGTCTTCACCCCCCGCGGTGCACGGCCCGCGCCCGACGCGGTCCCGCGCGCCCACCGCCCGCGCCCGTCGGCCGTGCCCGAGGCCCCCGCCCCGGTGAGCCCGCCCCCACCGCCCGCCTCGGCCCGGTTCCCCGACGTCCCGCCGGGTACCGGCTCCGCCGGCGCGCCGGCCCCGACCGCTCCGACGGCCTCGGTGACCCCGGTGACCCCGGCGGAGCCGGCCCCGGAGACCAGCACGGCCCGGCTCCGCCCGGACCGGGAGCCCGGGGCACAGGGCGCCCCGGCCGAAACCCCGTCGGAGACGACGACACGACTACGCCCGACCCGCCCGGCAACCCCGCCCGCGCCGGTGTCTCCGCCTCCGCCGGTGTCCTCGCGTACGCCGGATTCACCGCGTTCTCCGGCACCCGGCCCGCGGCACCCCGGCTCGGCCCCCACCGCGCCCACCGCCTCGGCTTCGGCCGGTTCCATGGGGGCGCCGGGGGACCGCCGTACCGGTGGCGTGCCCGCGCCCGGTCAGGCCGCGAATCCCCTCATGGGTGACGCACCGTCACCCAGCCGGGCAGCGGTCCCCCGCGCGGGTGGCGTGCCCGCGTCCGGGCAGGCGAGGGACCCCCATGCCAGGGACCCCCGTACCGGTGGTGTGCCCGCGCAGGCAGCGGGCGACCGTGCCGGCGCCGTCCCCGGGTCCGGGCGGACGGACGGCCGGGCCGGGGTCTGGAGTCCCCTGGCTCCCGCCCCTCCCGTGCGTCCCGCGCCCGACCCCGCTCACTCCTGGAGGGCCGGAACCGATGGGCGGCCGTTCGTGTCGTTCGGGGAGCCGGAGGGGTTCGGGGGGCGGACGCGTCTCCGTGTCGGGGCGCGCACCGTCGCCGCCGCTGCCTGTCTCGTGCTCGGGCTCGGGCTCATCGGCGGTGCCGCGACCGGGAGTTGGCTCACCGGGGACGGCGGGGCGGACGGCGCCGGGAACGCCTTCGGCACCGCCCGGAGCCTCTGGCACAGCGTGCCCGTGGACGAACTGTTCCCGCCCACCGTCCAGGGCACGGGCGCCGGCCCCGGCGGCGCCGACCGCACCTGGACCCGGATCGCCGTCGCCCGGGACAGCGGCTGCGCCCACGCCTTCGACCCGCTGCTGCACAAGGCCCTCGCCCCCGTCGGCTGCCAGCGCCTGCTGCGCGCCACCTACACCGACGCCACCCAGACCTACGTCACCACCGTCGGCCTGCTCTTCACCAGGGCGGACCCGGCCGCGATGTCCGCGCTCGCCGCCCGCTTCCGCGACGAACACCTCGACAGCCGCGCCGACCTGATGCCCCGGCCGTACGCCGCCGCCGGCACGGCCGCCGCCGGGTTCGGGGACCGGCAGCGGGCCTCGTGGACCGTCGCCGTCCTCACCGACGCCCCCGTCGTCGCCTACGCCGTCGCCGGCTGGGCCGACGGCCGTACCGTCGACACGCCCCAGCCCGCCGCGGACGCCGTCCGCTCCGGCGCCACCACGGCACCGGCCCAGGCCGGCCTCGGCAACGAGACCCAGGGCCTGGCCGACCGCATCGAACGGCGCCTGCGCAAGACCGTCGGCACGGCCACGGAGAAGCCCTCATGACGCACGCGGCCCAGCACGCCGCCAAGGCGGCGGTGAGCCTGCTGCTCGCCGTCCCCCTCGCCCTGCTGCCGTCCGCCGCCCACGCCGACGGCATCCGCGCCCAGCAGTGGGGCCTCGGCGCCCTCCACCTGGACGAGGCCTGGCGGACCAGCAAGGGCCGGGGCGTCACCGTCGCCGTCCTGGACACCGGCGTCGAGGCCGACCACCCGGACCTCGACGGCAACGTGCTGCCCGACAAGGACATGATCGGCTTCGGTGCCGGACCCGGCGACCGCACCTGGGCCCGGCACGGCACCGCCATGGCCGGCATCATCGCCGGGCACGGCCACGGACCCGGCGGCTCGGACGGCGTCGTGGGCGTCGCCCCCGAGGCGAAGATCCTGCCGGTCCGGGTGATCCTGGAGGACGGCGACCCCGCCCGCGCCAAGGCCCGTACCACCCGCGGCAACGCCCTCGCCGACGGCATCCGCTGGGCCGCCGACCACGGCGCCGACGTCATCAACCTCTCCCTCGGCGACGACTCGAACTCGGCCCACCCCGAACCCGGGGAGGACGAGGCGGTGCAGTACGCCCTGAAGAAGGGCGTGGTCGTCGTCGCCTCCGCGGGCAACGGCGGCGACAAGGGCGACCACGTCTCCTACCCGGCCGCCTACCCGGGCGTCATCGCCGCGACCGCCGTGGACAAGTACGGCACCCGCGCCGCCTTCTCCACCCGCCGCTGGTACGCGGCCGTGAGCGCGCCCGGCGTCGACGTCGTCATCGCCGACCCCGACCACAAGTACTACGCGGGCTGGGGCACGAGCGCCGCCTCGGCCTTCGTCTCCGGCGCGGCGGCCCTGATCAAGGCCGCCCACCCCGGCCTTCCCCCGGCCCAGATCAAGAAGCTCCTGGAGGACACCGCGAGGGACGCCCCGGTCGGCGGCCGGGACGACTCCCGGGGCTTCGGCATGATCGACCCGGCGGCGGCCCTGAGAGCCGCCGCCCGGGTCGAACCCCGGGGACTGAAGCCGGCGTCCTACGGCGAGAAGTACTTCGGCGCCGGCCCGGACACCCCCGGCGCCACGAGCGGCCCCTCCGACTGGGCCGCCCCGCTCGCGGGCGGCGCGGGCGGGGTCCTGCTGGTGGCCGGGGTGATGCTGTGGCGGGGCCGCAGGCACTCGGCCTGAGCCGCTACCCGGCGATGTACCCGATCTCCGGGTAGCGCGGCGAAGCTCCGTCCAGCAGGTGCGCGGTGTCGGGGCGGCCCCGCAGCCGCAGGTCGAAGAAGGCCCGCACCGTGGCCCGTACGGCGGCCACCGCCCGGTCGGCGGGGATCGTGCCGACCTGCAACCGCTGCCGCACCGCCTCCGGGACCTGGGGCGCGATGGCCACGAGGTCCGTGTAGGAGCTGTGGTCGGCGTCCGCGAGCCGCAGGCAGCGGCGCCAGCCGCTCAGTCGCTCCCAGAACGGGTGCCAGGTCGGGTCCTGGTCCATGCCGTCGTGAACGGCCGTGTCCATCAGCAGGAACGGACGGTCGAGGCCGTGCTCGACCACCGGCCCGTACAGCGCGCCGTCCAGGTCGATGCCGGCCCGCACCCGCTCGTCCAGGTACATGACGGCCGCCGACGCGGCACCGCCCCGGGAGTGCCCGAAGGCGCCGGTCCGCGTCAGGTCCAGGCTCCCGCACAGACCGCGGGGCAGCGGGCGCCGCTGTGCGTCGGGATTGCCGCCCCGGTCCACGACGGCCAACTGGTCGAGCACGAACCGCAGGTCGTCGGCGCGCACCGCGACCGCCTCCGCCCGGCCGACCGGGTCCGGCTCGGGGCAGGTCACGACGCGGCCGTCGGGGAACTCCACCTCGCCCGAGTCGTAGGGGTGGTCCACCGTGACCACCACGTACCCCCAGGACACCAGGTCCTCGACGACGAGGGTGTTGAACGTGCGGTCCGACGTGTAGCCCGGCGAGTACAGCAGCACCGGCCGGCGCCCCGGCCTGGCGGGCGCCCGGTCCGCGCTGTGCGTCCACGGCAGCGCGTAGCCGTCCACCGCGCCGCCGAAGCGGGCCTTCACCGCCCGCTCGGCACCGGACGGCAGCCACGGCAGCGGCGCGTGACCCCGTACGTCGGCGGCCGGGTAGTGCACGGTCACCATCAGTTCACGCGGCTCACCCGTGCCCGACCGGGGTTCGGTCCGCGACCGGTCGACCAGGTGCAGCTCCACGGCGCCCACCGGCGCGGGCCCGGTCGGTCCGGCCAGCCGGATGGGGATGAGGCCGGCCGCCGAGGCGTGTCCGGGAGCCGACAGGGGAACGGCGGCGGCTGCGACGGCTCCGAGGCCACCGGCTATGAGGGATCGGCGAGTGGGGCGTACGGGAGGCACCAGGCTCCTTCCGCGGCCGGACGCGGGCTCGGTAAAGAAATCGCCGGCCTCCGGCCTGCTCATCGTCAAGTCCCTTGCACGTTAGATCATTTGGTCGACGATCGCTGGATCTTTTACGGCCGGACGCGATGGGTCATCTGTCGCCGAACACCCCTACCGCCGCCTTCGCCGCCGTCTCCACCAGGGAGATCCCCCGCGCCTGGCTCGCCGTGCCGTCCGACAGCACCACCACCAGGTAGTCGGTCCCGTCCGCCGTCACCCGGCCGATGCTGTTCACGTCCCACAACCCCGTCGTGCTGCGCGGCAGCCACCCGTTCTTCAGCGCCCAGGAGCCGCCCTCGGCGGCGGCCGACACCCCCCACCGCTGATCCGGCTCGACGGATTCCATCAGCCCCTGGAGATACGTCCGCGAGGCGGCGCTCAGCTTCGAGCCCTCCACGAACACCTGCTGGAGGAGGACCAGTTGGTCCGCCGCGGTGGTCCGGGTCAGCCCCCACAGCTCACCGTCCCCGCCGGAGGTGTCCGTCAGCCCGAAGCGCTCGTTCGCCGCGTCCAGCCCGGCCGCCCGCCCGATCGTGTGCCACAGCGCCGTCGCGCAGGCGTTGTCGCTGTTCTCGATCATCTTCGTGGCGTACGCCCGCTCCTGCGCCGTCAGCCGCCGGCCCGCGTCCTGCGCCTGGAGCAGCAGCGCGGCCAGGATGTCGACCTTGACGATGCTCGCCGTGTCGAAGGAGGCGTCGCCGTACACGGCGCTCTCCCCGGACTCCGGCGCCAGCACCGCCGCCGACACCCGCGCGCCCGACGGCACCTCGACCTCCGCCATGGCGGCGCTCAGAACCGCTTGCCGGTCCGCTGTCGCGGGCTCCCGCACGGACGCCTGCTCACCGGCCCCGGCCGAGGCGGTGAGCGAGGGCGCCGCCGCCGACGACACGGCCACGGCCCCGGCGTGTGCCCGGCCCTTCACATAGACCGTGCCGGCGGCGGCGACCCCGCCCACGGCGACGACGGCGAGCGCGGTGCGCAGGAAGGCACGGCGCCGGGACGGGCGCGCGCGACGGCCACGGCGGGCTCTGGAGGACTCCATGCCGCGATGCTCGGCCCGAGGGCTGTGCATCCTGTGGGACGGAGCTGAGAGCCGGGTCAGGGAAGACCGGGATTCCTGTGAACGCGCTGACGCCGGCGTTTCCGGCCCCGCACGAGCCCGGCGGCCTGCCCCCTATAGGGTCGGGGACCGTGGCGAACAAGAACATTCCCGACCCCGGCTACTCCGACGACGACGGCTCCGCCGACCCCCGGCTGAGCGCGGCGCTGGCCGCCTGGGCCGAGGACCGCAGCGCCCTCGGGCCCGTCCTGGAGGCGCTCAGGGGCGCCCGCCTGCTGGTCCCCGTCGTCGCCGTGCTCGGCGAGGTGGAGGAGGACGACAACGGCCTGCGCCGCGAGAAGACCAGCGACATGGCCGTGCCCACCCTGAAGGCCGGCGGCCGTACCGCGCTGCCCGCCTTCACCTCGACCGACTCCCTCGCCCGCTGGGACCCCGCGGCCCGCCCGGTCGCCGTACCCCTGCACCAGGCCCTCCAGGCCGCGGCGCACGAGCAGGCCGACACGGTCGTGCTCGACCTCGCCGGTCCGGTGCCGTTCGAGCTGACCGGCCCGGCGCTGCTCGCCCTCGCCGAGGGCCGCGCCAGCATCGACCCGCTCGCCGACCCCGCCGTGGTGGGGGCCGTCCGTACGGTGGTGGCGGCGGAGCCCGCCGTGCTGCGCGCCCACCTCGGGCCCGGACAGGCCGACGGCACCCTCGCCCTCGTCCTCGACCCGGCCGCGCCGCCCGCCGAGGCGGCCCGCGCGATCGCCGAGCGGCTGGCGGCCGACGAAACACTGCGGGCCCGCCTGGTGCGCGGTCTCGACCTGGCACTGCTGCCGGCCGGGACCACGCCTCCGGGCGAGCCCCTGTATGTGAAGGAAGAGGTCAGCCGTGCGGGAGCGGATCAGCCGTAGACCGGGCCGGTGTACTTCTCGCCCGGCCCCTGGCCCGGCTCGTCCGGGACGATCGACGCCTCGCGGAACGCGAGCTGGAGCGACTTCAGGCCGTCGCGCAGCGGAGCCGCGTGGAAGGAGCTGATCTCGGTCGCGCTCGCGTCCAGCAGGCCGGCGAGCCCGGTGATCAGCTTGCGGGCCTCGTCCAGGTCCTTGTACTTCTCGCCCTCCTCGCTCAGCCCGAGCTTCACGGCGGCGGCGCTCATCAGGTTGACGGCGACCGTCACGATCACCTCGACGGCGGGGACCTCGGCGATGTCCCGGGTCATCGCGTCGAAGTCGGGAGCCTGGGAAGGCTCGGCAGGGGTGTCACTCATGCCCCACACCATAGGTGGTCGCGCCCGGCGCCCCTGAATTCGCCCTTGTCAAGCGATCCTGCTAATCTGGAGGACGACCGGCTGGACATGATTGTGTCCGGCCCACAAGTGGAGGCTCCGATCTCCCACCTGACCGTCCTCCGGGACGGCGGGTCATCCGGTCAGGCGGCCACCATCGTTCCGTACGGACGATGGAGTCGCCCGAAAGCGCGCCCCGCGGCTATCGCGACGGTGCTCCGGTTGTTTGGAGCCCCGCCTGTGATCGTCCGGGGCATTTTTTGTGCTTTGGCGCGGTTAGGTCTAACGAAAAGAGACGTTACGCGGCTGTCCGCCAGACCGCCGTGTGGTGCTACCGAGGAGGATCCATCAGCGCCGAGCCCCGCATCAACGACCGGATTCGCGTTCCCGAGGTGCGACTTGTCGGTCCCAGTGGCGAGCAGGTCGGCATCGTGCCGCTCGCGAAGGCACTGGAGCTTGCGCAGGAGTACGACCTGGACCTGGTCGAGGTCGCGGCGAACGCCCGTCCGCCCGTGTGCAAGCTCATGGACTACGGGAAGTTCAAGTACGAGTCGGCCATGAAGGCCCGTGAGGCGCGCAAGAACCAGGCGCACACGGTCATCAAGGAGATGAAGCTCCGGCCGAAGATCGACCCGCACGACTATGACACCAAGAAGGGTCACGTCGTCCGGTTCCTCAAGCAGGGCGACAAGGTCAAGATCACGATCATGTTCCGTGGTCGCGAGCAGTCCCGCCCCGAGCTGGGCTACCGACTGCTGCAGCGGCTCGCGGAGGACGTCCAGGACCTCGGCTTCGTGGAGTCGAACCCGAAGCAGGACGGCCGAAACATGATCATGGTCCTCGGTCCGCACAAGAAGAAGACCGAGGCGATGGCCGAGGCCCGCCAGGCGCAGGAGGCCCGCAAGGCCGACGCGAAGGCGAACCCCGGCAAGTCGCAGAACCCTGCCGAGGCCGATGCACCGTCCGAGGAGCCGGCCGAGGCGTGATCCCGGGGGATGTGCGTCTGCGTACGTCCCCGAGGATGTAACCGAAAGAAGAGAGCGACGCTCCATCGTGCCCGGTTTCACGACCGGGCACCGGAGCGCCACCGACGAGGAGATAACGGCGCTATGCCGAAGAACAAGTCGCACAGCGGTGCCAGCAAGCGCTTCAAGGTCACCGGCTCCGGCAAGGTGCTCCGTGAGCGCGCCGGCAAGCGCCACCTGCTCGAGCACAAGTCGTCCCGCGTCACGCGTCGCCTCACCGGCAACGCCGAGATGGCCCCGGGCGACGCCGCGAAGATCAAGAAGCTTCTCGGCAAGTGACGCGGCGGCGCTCTGAGCGCCGTGCGTCGGGACCGGGACCGAATCGATTCCGGGTCGTGTGAGCACCACCACGACCCCGCTACAAGGAGTTAACAAGTGGCACGCGTCAAGCGGGCAGTCAACGCCCACAAGAAGCGCCGGGCGATCCTGGAGCAGGCCTCCGGCTACCGCGGTCAGCGCTCGCGCCTGTACCGCAAGGCCAAGGAGCAGGTCACCCACTCGCTGGTCTACAACTACAACGACCGCAAGAAGCGCAAGGGCGACTTCCGTCAGCTGTGGATCCAGCGCATCAACGCCGCTGCCCGCGCCAACGGCATCACCTACAACCGCTTCATCCAGGGTCTGAAGGCCGCGAACGTCGAGGTCGACCGCAAGATCCTGGCCGAGCTGGCCGTGAACGACGCGAACGCCTTCGCGGCGCTCGTCGAGGTCGCGCAGAAGGCGCTGCCGTCGGACGTGAACGCCCCCAAGGCCGCGTGACGCCGCGCCGGCTCTGAGCCGACGCTCACCGCAGGACCCGCAGGCTGTATGGCTTGCGGGTCCTGTCGTTGCCGGGTCGGCCGTCGTTCGAGTGCGGGTCCGTCGTGGTCGCTCGCGCCCACGCGGCGGAGCCGCACATCGACAGAGCCCCGCGCCCCTGCGGGGCGCCTGACCCGCTGCACGTTGAAAATCGCTGAAGGTGACCCAGAGGATGCCCACCCCCGAGCTGATCTCCCCCCGTTCCACCCGTGTCTCCGCCGCCCGGCGGCTGGCCAAGCGGAACTTCCGGGGGAAGGACCGGCTGTTCCTCGCGGAGGGGCCGCAGGCCGTCCGGGAGGCGGCGGGGCACCGGGCCGACGGCGTCCCCACCCTCGTGGAGCTGTTCGCGACCGTGGAGGCCGCGGAGCGGTACGCCGACATCATCGGCGCGGCCCGCGACGCCGGCGCCCGGGTGCACCTCGCGTCCGAAGAGGTCATCGCCGACATCTCCACCACCGTCACCCCGCAGGGCCTGGTCGGCGTCTGCCGGTTCCTGGACACCCCGTTCGAGGACATCCTCGCCGCCCGGCCGAAGCTCGTCGCCGTCCTCGCCCATGTGCGGGACCCCGGCAACGCCGGCACCGTGCTGCGCTGCGCCGACGCCGCCGGCGCCGATGCGGTGGTCCTCACCGACGCCTCCGTGGACCTGTACAACCCCAAGGCCGTCCGGGCCTCCGTCGGCTCGCACTTCCACCTGCCCGTCGCCGTCGGCGTCCCCGTCGAGCGGGCCGTGGCCGCACTGAAGGAGGCCGGGGTGCGCGTCCTGGCCGCCGACGGGGCCGGCGACCGCGACCTGGACGAGGAACTGGACAAGGGCACCATGGGCGGCCCCACCGCCTGGGTGTTCGGGAACGAGGCCTGGGGACTGCCCGAGGAGACCCGCGCCCTCACCGACGCCGTCGTACGCGTCCCCATCCACGGGAAGGCCGAGAGCCTGAACCTCGCCACCGCCGCCGCCGTATGTCTCTACGCGTCGGCCCGTGCACAGCGCGCCTCCGGAGGGTGCCGCTCCGTCACCGAGAACTAGTAGGGTGACCAGCGCGGGGCCCTGCGCCGTCTGAGAGGTGGGGTACGGGGATGAGTGTGGCCGGCACGAGCACCGCGCCGGAAGGACGGGACGCGCGGGGCGCGCCCGTGTCCCGGTGCGCCGGCTCCGGCGTCGATCCCGACCAGTTGCCCGACGGCCTCGTCGTCGCCGACGAACACGGCCGCGTGACCTGCTTCAACGCCGCCGCCGCGCGGATCACCGCGGTGCGGCCCGCCGAGGCCCTCGGACAGTCCCTGGAGAAGGCGCTGCCCTTGGAGGACCTGGAGGGGCGCCGCTGGTGGCAGCTCACCGACCCGTACGGCGGGCTCGCCATCCGGGTGCGGCAGCCGGAGCGCAATCTGCTGCTGCCCGGCGGCCGGGAGGTCCTCGTCTCCGCCCGCTACGTGCGCGACGAGCCGCTGGGACCGGTGCGCAGCGTGGTCGTCTCCCTCCGGGACACCGAGGCCCGCCGCCGCACCGAGCGCAGCCACGCCGAGCTGATCGCCACCGTCGCCCACGAGCTGCGCTCCCCGCTCACCTCCGTGAAGGGCTTCACCGCCACCCTGCTCGCCAAGTGGGAGCGCTTCACCGACGACCAGAAGCGGCTCATGCTGGAGACCGTCGACGCCGACGCGGACCGCGTCACCCGCCTCATCGCCGAGCTGCTGGACATCTCCCGGATCGACTCCGGGCGGCTGGAGGTGCGCCGCCAGCCCGTCGACATCGGAGCCGCCGTCTCCCGGCACATCCAGGCCTACGTGGCCGCCGGCCAGCCCGCCGACCGCTTCCTGCTCCGCATCGAACAGCCGCTGCCCGCCCTGTGGGCCGATCCCGACAAGATCGATCAGGTGCTCAGCAACCTCATCGAAAATGCCGTGCGGCACGGCGAGGGAACCGTCACCATTGACGTCACGCCCACGCCGTCCCCGCGCGAGGGCGAGGACATCGGCACGTCGGTCACCGTGAGCGACGAGGGGCCCGGCATCCCGGAGGAGTCCATGAACCGCGTCTTCACCCGTTTCTGGCGGGGCAGCAAGCGCGGCGGCACGGGCCTCGGGCTGTACATCGTCAAGGGCATCGTGGAGGCCCACGGCGGCACGATCACGGTCGGCCGGGCCGCCGGCGGCGGCGCCGAGTTCCGATTTACGTTGCCCGTGAGCGCGCCGGCGTATCTCGCCTAGCGGCCCACGGGCCATTCGTCTACGTCCACCCCGTTAGACTCGGCCTTTGGCACCTTTGTGTCCTGCACGGCCCGCTACGCCGGTCACGGGGACCATCCGCCAGGGGGCACCCCCCAGCGTCAGCTGGGGGACAATCGGAAGCACGGGAAGAGATGTCGGCACCCAATAAGTCGTACGACCCTGTCGAGGTCGAGGCGTTGAAACCGGAAGAGATCGAGCGCATGCGGGACGAGGCGCTCGCCGCCTTCGCCGCCGCGGACTCCCTCGACGCGCTCCACGAGGCCAAGGTCGCCCACACCGGCCCCGCCTCCCCGCTGGCCCTCGCCAACCGGGAGATCGGCGCCCTGCCCCCGCACGCCAAGGCCGAGGCCGGCAAGCGCGTCGGCATGGCCCGCGGCGCCGTGAACAAGGCCCTCGCCGCCCGCCAGGCCGAACTGGAGGCCGAGCGGGACGCCCGCGTGCTGGTCGAGGAGGACGTCGACGTCACCCTGCCGTACGACCGCGTCCCGGCCGGTGCCCGGCACCCGCTGACCACGCTCTCGGAGCGCATCGAGGACGTCTTCGTGGCCATGGGCTACGAGGTCGCCGAGGGCCCCCAGGTCGAGGCGGAGTGGTTCAACTTCGACGCCCTGAACATCGGCCCGGACCACCCGGCGCGCGGCGAGGCCGACACCTTCTTCGTCCAGGGGCCCGACGGCGGCACCGAGTCCGGTGTCGTGCTGCGCACCCACACCTCGCCGGTCCAGATCCGCTCCCTGCTCGACCGTGAGCTGCCGGTCTACGTGATCTGCCCGGGCCGCGTCTACCGCACCGACGAGCTGGACGCCACGCACACGCCCGTCTTCCACCAGGTCGAGCTGCTCGCCGTGGACGAGGGCCTGACCATGGCCGACCTCAAGGGGACCCTGGACCACATGGTCCAGTCGCTGTTCGGGGAGGGCATGAAGACCCGGCTGCGGCCGAACTTCTTCCCCTTCACCGAGCCGAGCGCCGAGATGGACATGCTCTGCTACGTCTGCAAGGGCGAGTCCGTCGGCAACCCCGACCGGCCCTGCCGCACCTGCTCCAGCGAGGGCTGGATCGAGCTGGGCGGCTGCGGCATGGTCAACCCGCGGGTGCTCACCGCCTGCGGCGTCGACCCGGAGAAGTACAGCGGTTTCGCCTTCGGGTTCGGCATCGAGCGGATGTTGATGTTCCGCCACAACGTCGAAGACATGCGAGACATGGTCGAGGGTGACGTCCGGTTCACCCGGCCGTTCGGGATGGAGATCTGATGCGGGTCCCGCTTTCTTGGCTGCGGGAGTACGTCGACCTGCCGGCGACTCAGACCGGGCGCGACGTCCAGGCCAAGCTCATTTCGGCCGGTCTGGAGGTCGAGACGGTCGAGCAGCTCGGCGCCGACCTCAAGGGCCCCCTGGTCGTCGGCCAGGTGCTGACCATCGAGGAGCTGGAGGGCTTCAAGAAGCCGATCCGCTTCTGCACCGTCGACGTCGGCCAGGCCAACGGCACGGGTGAGCCCCAGGAGATCGTCTGCGGCGCCCGCAACTTCCAGGTCGGCGACAAGGTCGTCGTGGTCCTCCCCGGCGCCACGCTGCCCGGCGGCTTCTCCATCGCCGCCCGCAAGACCTACGGCAGGACCTCCCACGGCATGATCTGCTCCAGCGACGAGCTGGGCATGGGCGACGACGGCACCCACGGCATCATCGTGCTGCCGCCGGAGACCGAGGTCGGCAGGGACGCCATCGAGCTGCTGGAGCTGGTCGACGAGGTCCTGGACATCGCCGTCACCGCCAACCGCGGCGACTGCCTGTCCATCCGCGGTGTCGCGCGTGAGACCGCCATCGCCTACGGCCTGCCGCTGCGCGACCCCGCGCTGATCGACGTCCCCGCGCCGAACGCCTACGGCTACCCGGTCCAGGTCACCGACCCGTTCGGCTGCGACCGCTTCACCGCGCGCACGGTCACCGGCCTGCGCCCCGAGGCACGCTCCCCGATCTGGCTCCAGCGCCGGCTCCAGAAGGTCGGCATGCGCCCGATCTCGCTCGCCGTCGACGTCACGAACTACGTGATGATGGAGCTGGGCCAGCCGCTGCACGCCTACGACCGGTCCCTGGTCCAGGGCACCATCGGGGTGCGCCGCGCGCAGGAGGGCGAGAAGCTCGTCACCCTCGACGGTGTGGAGCGCACGCTGCACGCCGAGGACCTGGTCATCACCGACGAGCGCGGCCCCATCGGCCTCGCCGGTGTGATGGGCGGCGCCAACACGGAGATCGCCGACCACGAGGTGACCGAGGACGGCGTCAACGGCACGAGCGACGTGGTCATCGAGGCCGCCCACTTCGACGCCGTCTCCATCGCCCGCACGGCCCGCCGCCACAAGCTGCTCTCCGAGGCGTCCCGCCGCTTCGAGCGGGGCGTCGACCCGCAGGCCGCCGCTGCCGCCGCGCAGCGCACGGTGGACCTGCTGGTCCTCCTCGCGGGCGGTACGGCGGAGGCCGGCGTCACCGAGATCATCGCGCCCTCGGCCCCGCACACCATCACCCTGCCGGCCGGCCACCCGGACAAGGTCGCGGGCGTCGACTACGGCCGCGAGACGGTCGTACGCCGTCTCCAGCAGGTCGGCTGCGACGTGTACGGGCAGGACGAGCTGCTGGTCACCGTCCCGTCCTGGCGTCCCGACCTGGCCGACCCGAACGACCTGGCCGAAGAGGTCATCCGTCTGGAGGGCTACGAGAACCTGCCCTCCACGCTGCCCAAGCTGCCCTCGGGCCGCGGCCTGACCCACCGCCAGCGGCTGCACCGCCGGGTCGGCCGGGCGCTGGCCGGCGCGGGCTACGTCGAGGCGCCGAACTACCCGTTCGTCAGCGAGCAGGTCTTCGGCCAGCTCGGACTGGAGGCCGGTGACCCGGCCCGCCGCGTCGTGAAGCTGGTCAACCCGCTCAGCGACGAGGAGCCGGCGCTGCGCACCACGCTGCTGCCGGGCCTGCTCGGCGCCCTGCGGCGCAACGACGGCCGGGGCTCGCACGACCTGGCTCTGTTCGAGACCGGGCTGGTCTTCCTGCCGCGCGAGGAGTCGCGCGGCGCCACGCACCTGCCCGTCGACCGGCGTCCCACCGAGGAGGAGATCGCCGCGCTGAACGCCGCGCTGCCCGAGCAGCCCCGGCACGTGGCCGTCGTCCTCGCCGGCGCCCGTGAACAGGCCGGCTGGTGGGGCAAGGGCCGTCCGGCCGACTGGGCCGACGCGGTCGAGGCGGGGCGTGCCGTCGCCCGGGAAGCCGGTGCCGAACTGATCGTCCGCAAGGGCCAGTACGGTCCGTGGCACCCCGGCCGGTGTGCCGAGCTGGTGGTCGCCGCCGACGGCGCGGAGCGGATCGTGGGCCATGCGGGAGAGCTGCACCCGCGGGTCGTCAAGGCCCTGGGGCTGCCCGAGCGCACGTGCGCGATGGAGCTGGACCTGGACGCCCTGGAGGCGGTGGGCGACGGTGCCCCGCAGGCGCCGGGCATCTCCACGTTCCCGGTCGCCACGCAGGATGTCGCCCTCGTCGTCGACAAGCCGGTGCCGGCCGTGGAGGTCGAGGCGGCGCTGCGTGAGGGTGCCGGTGAGCTGCTGGAGTCCATCCGGCTGTTCGACGTGTACGAGAACGCCGAGCAGCTCGGGGAGGGCCGGAAGTCGCTCGCGTACGCGCTCCGGTTCCGGGCCGCCGACCGCACGCTGACCGTGGACGAGGCGTCGGCCGCGCGGGACGCGGCGGTCGCCCTCGCGGGTGAGCGGACGGGTGCGGTACTGAGGGGCTAGTCGCCGTCGGGGTTCTCCGCGTGGCCGGGTACGGGTCTTCGGTGGCCGGCCACGCGGTTCCCCGCGCCCCAGGGGTGCCCGACCCCGCTGTTACCCGCATAAATGCACGTCGGCGCCGGGTCTCTCACTCATTCGGGTGGGAAGTGAGGGTGATCCTCCCCGCCCGGCTCATGCCGTCGACAGAATCGGACCGGCCTTTCGGGGCCGGTCCGATTCCTCTGTCAGGGCCCATATGGGGGACCAGAGGCATGATCCGCATCAAGGCACGGGCGCCCACCGGGCGGGTGGCAGTACTGCCCACGGTCTGGGGAGCCGTCGCGGTCGGCTACAAGTTCGGCTGTCCGCTCGCCCAGCAGAACGGGCTCGGGGCCCGCATCGTCACCAGTGCCGTGTTCTTCGCCGTCGGCACCGGCCTCATAGTCCATGTCCGCCGCTCCCTGCTGCGGGAGCTGCGGCTCGCCCGGCGGGCGGCGAACGCCGCGCAGAACGTCGTCCTGCGTCCGCTGCCGCCACGGCTCGACGGGATCGACGTCGCCGCCGCCCAGCTCTCGGCCGACCGGGGCGCGAGCGTCGGCGGCGATCTGTACGAGGCCATCGCCACGGAACACGGGGTCCGGGTGGTGATGGGGGACGTACGGGGGCACGGTCTGGCCGCCCTCGGTACCGTCGCCGCCCTCCTCGGCAGCTTCCGCGAGGCCGCCCACGACGAGCCCGAACTCGACCGCGTGCTCAGCAGACTGGACCGCGCCCTCGCCCGCCACCTGCGCGAACGCGCCCGCGCCGAGCACCCCGCGAACGGCCCCGCCGACCTCGACAACCCGGTCGCCGAGGAGTTCGTCACCGTGCTCCTCCTGGAGATCGACGGGGACGGCGGCCTGCGCGCCCTCAACTGCGGCCATCCCTGGCCGTATGCGCTGAGGGGGACCGGCGTCGAGCAGCTGGCCGGCGGGGACCCCCTTCCGCCACTGGGGCCGTTCCCGCTGCCGACGGAGCTGGAGGTGCTGTCCTGCGGCCGGCTGCACCCGGGGGAGTCGCTGGTCCTCTTCACGGACGGGGCGGAGGACGCGCGCGACGCCCAGGGACGGTTCTTCTCGCTGCCGGAAGCCTTGCGCGAGGCCGTACGTGACCACCCGGTCTCACCCCAGGCGGTCCTGCGCACCGTCTTCTCGGGCCTCCTGCGCCACACGGTCGGCAGACCGACGGACGACGTCGCGGTACTGGTCCTGCGCAACGGCCGAAGAGGGGCGGGCTGCAACTCCCCGGGCGCGCGGGGCGACGACGTCAGCGGCTCCGCCACGCGGACGCGCACGGCCCCCACCCACCCGCGGCCGACGACGTACCACTAACCCCCGGCCGAGCCGCCGTCGTTCGAGGGGGAGCCGGCGGCTCGGCCGGCCTCTAGCGAGGTGTCCCAGTCAATCGGATCGACACGCTCCGCAACAGCGCGCGTACGCAACGGATACGGGCACTCCGTTCACACCCCGTGTGAACGCGGAGCCACTACGCTGACCGCACCAGGCCACTCGGGGGGCATCCCATGCAGCCCAACACCCTGCTCGACGCCATCCTGGACGAGGCGGGCATCTCGCACGCCGGTCTCGCCGCCCACGTCAACCAGGCGGGCCGCGGACGCGGACTCGCCCTGCGGTACGAACACACCGCCGTGGCGCGCTGGTTGAAGGGCCAGCGGCCCCGCGGCCAGGTGCCGGACCTGATCTGCGAAGTGCTCGCGGCACGGCTGCGACGCCCCGTCACGCTCGACGACATCGGGCTCGGCGTGCCCGGTGAGCCCGGCACCCCGCACGCCGGTTCGCTGGGCGGGTTCGTGGAGCGGGCCACCGCCCTGTGGCGCTCGGACGAACAGCAGCGGCCCCATGTGCTGGGCGCCCCGGCCGTCACCGGGACCCCGGCGGTGATGCCGGTGTGGGAGTGGGAGAACCCGCCCGAGGACGTCGACGTCTCCCGGGGCGGCCGGCACCCGGTCACCACGGCCGACATCGAGATGCTGCGCGCCGCCCGGACGCACTACGAGCAGATGTACCGCAAGGCCGGCGGTGTCGCGACCCGGACGCGGATCGTCGGGTTCCTCAACGCCGAGGCCGCGCCGCTGTTGCGGGGCAGCTACACCGACGCCACCGGCCGTCAACTGCACCGGGCCACGGGCGGTTTGGTGGCGATCGCGGGCATCTGCGCGTACGACTCCGACGCGCACGGGCTCGCGCAGCGCTACTTCCACCAGGCGCTGCGGCTGGCGAAGGCCAGCGGGGACCGGGGCCTTGGGGCGTACGTCATCGCGCTGCTGGTCAACCAGTCGTTGTTCATGCGGGAGTACCGGCAGGCCGTCGCCTTCGCCGAGGCCGCGCTGCGCGCGGCCGGCCGGCACATCACCCCGGCGCTCGCCTCCGACCTGTACGCGATGCAGGCCAAGGCGTACGCGCACCTCGGGGACAGCGGCAGCGCGCTGTCCTGCATCCGGCGGGCGGAGACGGCGGCCGAGCGGATCCGGCGGGGCTACGAGCCCGACGAGACGGGGTACGTGCAGCCGGGGCTGGTCAACGTGCAGGTGGCCGAGGCGCTGTTGAGCCTCGGGGAACTCGCCGCCGCCCGGGAGCACGCGGCGGCGGCCGTCGACAACCCGGCCCACGACCGGGGGCGGGTGCACCGGCTGGCCATGCTCAGCACCATCGAACTGCGCCAGGGCAACGCCGACAAGGCCGTGGCCACCGCCGTGCGGATGGCGGAGCAGGCACGGGGAATGGAGTCCCAGCGGCTGCGCGACAGACTGCGCGCGGTGCGCGAGCACCTGGTGCGTTGCGGCTCGGCCGGCACCGCCGAAGCCGCCGAACTCATCGACGGGGCACTGCGCGTACCGCTGTAGGCCCCCTGTGGGCGCACCGTCCCTGCTGCGATATTGCCACTTACTCGGCGGAAGGTGGCAGAACCGTGCAGTGGACGAAACAAAGCGAGCAGACTGTGTATGAAAACCGCTGGTTCAGCGTCAATCTCGCAGATGTCGAGCTGCCGGACGGCCGGCACCTCGACCACTTCCTGATCCGGCTGCGCCCCGTGGCCGTGGCCACGGTGGTCAACGAGGCGAACGAGGTGCTGCTGCTGTGGCGGCACCGCTTCATCACCGACAGCTGGGGCTGGGAGCTGGCCGCGGGCGTCGTCGAGGACGGCGAGGACATCGCGAGCGCGGCGGCCCGGGAACTGGAGGAGGAGACCGGCTGGCGACCGGGGCCCCTGCACCACCTGATGAGCGTGGAGCCGTCCAACGGCCTCACCGACGCCCGGCACCACATCTACTGGTCCGACCGGGGCGAGTACGTCGGGCACCCCGTGGACGACTTCGAGTCGGACCGGCGGGAATGGGTCCCCCTGAAGCTCGTCCCCGACCTGATCGCCCGTGGGGAGGTCCCGGCCGCCAACATGGCGGCCGCGTTACTCCTGCTGCACCACCTCAGGCTCGCGGAAGGCTAGGGAGCCGGCGGCTAGTGGGCCGCCAGCGCCTGCCAGACCGTCACCACGAGCGCACCGAGCGCGGTCAGCGCGGCGAGCGAGGGCAGCGGCCAGCGTGCGTGTTCCAGCGAGGCCATCCGGGTGTTCAGCTCGTCCAGCTCCTTGGCGGTCTCCTCGGTACGGTGACGCAGCAGCGCCAGTCCTCCCTCGACACGGGCGTAGGCCACGTCGAGGCGGCGCCGTAACTCTGCGAGTTCTCCATGGACCACGGGATGCTCCGGTTCGGCGGTCACGGGTCCGCTCCTTTCGGTGGTCGAAATGGGTGGTTCCGCATCCCTTGCATGCGCATGATGAGTCAACTCGCCTGGTGGGCGCGTGGGGAGCGTGTGTGGCGGGCATATGCGTGCCCGCCGCGCACACGGTGTGTGAAACAGACGGGCCCGGCACCGGAATCCGGTGCCGGGCCCGCAGGCGTCGCTCTTCGTAATCAGCCGTAGGTGTAGAAGCCGGAGCCGGTCTTCCGCCCCAGCCGGCCCGCCTCCACCATGCGCTGGAGCAGCGGGGGAGCGGCGTACAGCGGCTCCTTGTACTCGGCGTACATCGAGTTGGCGATGGAGACGATGGTGTCCAGGCCGATCAGGTCGGACAGCTTCAGCGGACCCATCGGGTGGGCGCAGCCCATCTCCATGCCGTTGTCGATGTCCTCGCGGCTCGCGATGCCCGACTCGAACATCCGGATCGCGGACAGCAGGTACGGCACGAGCAGCGCGTTCACCACGAAGCCGGAGCGGTCCTGGGCGCGGATGGCGTGCTTGCCGAGCACCTTCTCGGCGAAGACCTGGGCTCGGCTGAGCGTGCCCTCGGAGGTGGTGAGCGCCGGGATCAGCTCGACCAGCTTCTGCACCGGGGCCGGGTTGAAGAAGTGGACGCCGACGACGTGGTCCGGGCGGGAGGTGGCGACCGCCAGCTTCACCAGCGGGATCGAGGAGGTGTTGGAGGCCAGGATCGCGTCCGGCCGGGCCACCACCTGGTCGAGCACCTGGAAGATCTCGGTCTTCACCTGCTCGTTCTCGACGACGGCCTCGATCACCAGGTCCCGGTCGGCGAACTCGCCGAGATCGGTGGTGAAGCTCAGCCGCGCCTGGGTGGCGTCCCGCTCCTCCTCGCTGATCTTGCCGCGCTCGGCGGCCTTGGCCAGGGAGTTGTACAGCCGGGTACGGCCGATCTCCAGGGCCTCGCCGGTGGTCTCGGCGACCTTCACGTCCAGTCCCGCGCGGGCGCACACCTCGGCGATGCCCGCGCCCATCTGGCCGCAGCCCACGACTCCGACGCGTTCGATGTCGGTCACATCGTTCCCTTCGCTGAGTTCTCCGGCTCGCTGGCAGACCTCCGGGTTCGGCGCCTGCTCCGATCGTGCACGTTACCGCCAAGTATCGATGATCGATCGCCGGGGTGGGGGCATCCTGAACCGCGGGACGATCCGTGACGGAGCGGATCCGGAGCGTATGGGGGTGTGCCGATGGGGCGCATGTCGCGGCGGACCTTCGCCCTGGGCGCGCTGTCCACGCTGGCGACGGCACCGGCCGTGCCGACCAGGAGCACGGCGGTCCGGGCACCGGGCCGGGCGGGTCCGGCTCCGCACCCCACCGACCGCGCCGCGCGCGCCGGCGCCGGGATGCGGGGCGTCTGGATCGCCACCGTCGTCAACCGGGACTGGCCCTCGCGGACCGGCCTCACGGCGAGCGCGCAGCGCAAGGAGCTGATCGCCCACCTCGACCGCGCGGTCCGGGACCGGCTCAACACGGTGATCCTCCAGGTGCGGCCCACGGCCGACGCGCTGTGGCCGTCGCCGTACGAACCCTGGTCCGAGTACCTCACCGGCACCCAGGGCAGGCACCCGGGCTGGGATCCGCTCGGCACGGCCGTGCGGGAGGCGCACGCCCGGGGCCTGGAACTGCACGCCTGGTTCAACCCGTACCGGATCGCCCAGCACACCGACCCGGGCCGGCTGACCGCCTCGCACCCGGCCCGCAAGCACCCCGACTGGGTGGTGCCCTACGACGGCCGGCTCTACTACAACCCCGGCCTGCCCCAGGTCCGCGCCTTCGTGCAGCGGGCGATCCTCGACGCGGTCGCCCGCTACCCCGTCGACGCCGTCCACTTCGACGACTACTTCTACCCCTATCCGGCCGACGGGGAGACCTTCGACGACGACGACGCGTACGACCGCCACGGCGGCGCCTTCTCCTCCCGGGCCGCGTGGCGCCGGAACAACATCGACACCCTGGTGCGCGAGACGGCCGCCGGCATCAAGCGGGTCCGGCCCGGCACCCGGTTCGGCGTCAGCCCCTTCGGGGTGTGGCGCAACGCGTCGACCGACCCGCGCGGCTCCGACACACAGGCGGGCGTGGAGACGTACGACGACCTCTACGCGGACACCCGCGCCTGGGTCCGCAACCACTGGATCGACTACATCGTCCCGCAGCTCTACTGGCAGATCGGCTACTCCGCCGCCGACTACGCCCGGCTCCTGGTGTGGTGGGCGGAGGTCGCGAAGGGCACCAGGACCCAGCTGTACATCGGCGAGGCCCTGTACCGGGCGGGCGCCGCCGGGGAGTCGTCGGCCTGGCGGGACCCGGTCGAGCTGTCCCGGCACCTGACCCTCGCCGCCCGGTACCCGCAGGTGCGCGGGCACGTGTTCTTCGCCGCGGCGGACCTGGCGGCCGATCCGATCGGGGCGATGGCACGGGTGGTCGCCGACCACTACCGGGGGCCGGCGGAACCACCTCGCTGACTACTGCTGTTGCTTGTCCCTGTGCTTGACCTGGCAGTCGGGTCCGGGGGACATGATCGCCTCGTGCCCGTCCTCGAAACGGACGCGGTACGGCGGGTTGCCCTCCTGCCCGAGCACTTCTACGACTTCCGAGACGTGGTCGTGCTGACCCACCACCCTGCCGTGCTGGACCAGCTTGTCGCCCTTGGACGCGCGCATCTACAGGCCCTCCTCACGATCACGACCGCTGAGTGACGGCGATGCACACGAGCACCGCGAGGGCGGTCAGGGGAGCGGCCACCGTGAAGTGCTCGCCCAGCAGCAGCGCCGACCACACCAGTGTGAGCAGGGGCTGGGCCAACTGCAACTGGCTGGCCCGGGGGATGCCGATGGCCGCCATCCCCCGGTACCAGACGACCAGGCCGAGGAACTGCGAACCGAGCGCCACCCACACCAGTCCGGTGACGCCGTGCACGCTCAGGCGCACCGGCTCGTACGACAGCGCCAGCGCCGCGGCCGGCACGGTCAGCGGCAGGCACAGCACCAGCGCCCAGCCGATGACCTGCCAGCCCGGCATGACCCGGGCCAGCCGGCCGCCCTCGGTGTACCCGGCCGCGCACACCAGCAGCGCCCCGAAGAGACAGCCGTCGGCCGTGGTGAGCGCGCCGCCGCTCTGGCCGACGGTGAAGGCGAGCACGGCCGCCGCGCCCGCCACGGCCGCCAGCCAGAACCGGCGGGAGGGCCGGACGCCGGTGCGCAGGGCGGAGAACACGGCGGTGGTCAGCGGCAGCAGGCCCACCACGACGGCCGCGTGGGCGGTGGTGGACGTCTGGAGCGCGAGCGTGGTCAGCATCGGGAAGCCGAGCACCACTCCGGCGGCGACCACCGCGAGCCCGGCGAGGTGCCGCCGCGCCGGGAGCCGTACGCG
The DNA here is from genome assembly GCF_014650115.1 of Streptomyces olivaceoviridis. GTDB lineage: Bacteria > Actinomycetota > Actinomycetes > Streptomycetales > Streptomycetaceae > Streptomyces > Streptomyces olivaceoviridis. The sequence goes on from NZ_BMUI01000004.1 coordinate 228,120, forward strand.
CAGGGCCAGCAGACAACCGCCGGCGACGAGTGCGGCGAGGACGCCGCGCACCGCCACCAGCGACCACGGGCCGAAGCTCTCCAGGCCCCAGGCGGTCGCGGGGAAGGTCAGGGAGAAGGCGACCACGCCGAGGGCGGCCTGGACGGTGCCGAGTCCCCGGAAGTCCCGGGGAGCGCTGACTGCTATCGGACTCGCGGTAGTAGCGCTACTCTGTGCTCTCATGCAAGAGCGTAGCAGTGTGGGTGAACTGGCGGAACAGCTGCGGAGGGAGCTTGACCGCTACTCTCCGGGTGGAAAGCTGCCGTCGAGCCGGGCCCTGGTCGAGCGGTTCCGGGTGAGCCCCGTGACCGTCTCCCGGGCCCTCGCCCAGCTCGCCGCCGAGGGCCTGGTGGTCACCCGGCCGGGCGCCGGCGCCTTCCGGGCCAGGCCGCACCGGAGCGAGGCCCCCGCCGGGGACACCTCCTGGCAGGAGGTCGCGCTGAGTGCCGACGGCGCCGCCGACCTCGTACCGCGCACCGTGGACGCCTCCGGCGTCACGGTCTCCCTCGCCGCGCCGCCCCCCGGGGTCCTGGAGCTCAGCGGCGGCTATCTGCACCCCTCGCTCCAGCCGGAGCGCGCCATGGCGGCGGCCCTGGCCCGGGCCGGGCGGCGGCCCGGCGCCTGGGGGAGACCGCCGCTGGAGGGGCTGCCGGAGCTGCGGGAGTGGTTCGCCCGCGGGATCGGCGGCGCCGTCACCGCGGCCGAGGTGCTGATCGCGGCGGGCGGGCAGGCCGCGCTGGCCACCGCCCTGCGCGCGCTGGCCCCGCCCGGTGCCCCGGTGCTCGTGGAGTCGCCGACCTACCCGGGCATGCTGGCCCTCGCCCGCGCGGCCGGACTGCGGCCCGTCCCGGTGCCCGTCGACCCCGACGGAGTGCGCCCGGACCTGCTCGCGGACGCCTTCCACGCCACCGGAGCGCGCGTCTTCGTCTGCCAGCCGCTGTTCCAGAACCCCACCGGCGCGGTGCTGGCTCTCACCCGGCGCACCGAGGTGCTGCGCATCGCCCGCGAGGCCGGCGCGTTCGTCGTCGAGGACGACTACGTCCGCCGGCTCGTGCACGCCGATGCCGCCCCGCTGCCCCGCCCGCTGGCCGCCGACGACCCGGACGGTGTGGTCGTCCACGTCGGCTCGCTGACCAAGGCCACCTCGCCCAGCTTCCGGGTGAGCGCGCTGGCCGCGCACGGGCCGGTGCTGGAACGGCTGCGCGCCATCCAGGTCGTGGACAGCTTCTTCGTCCCCCGGCCGCTCCAGGAGGCCGCCCTGGAACTGGTCGGCTCCCCCGCCTGGCCCCGCCATCTGCGGGCGCTGTCGGCCGAGCTGAAGACCCGCCGTGACGCCCTGACCAGCGCGCTCGCCCGGCAGCTTCCGGACCTCGCCCTGCCGCACATCCCGTCCGGCGGCTACCACCTGTGGGTGCGCCTGCCCGACGGCGCCGTCGGCTCCGGGGGAGAGGCCGCGCTGACCGCGGCGGCCCTGCGCGCCGGCGTCGCCGTCACCCCGGGCCGCCCCTACTTCAGCGCCGAACCCCCCGCCGCCCACCTCCGCCTGAGCTTCGCGGCGGTCGCCGGCACCGGGGAGATCGATGAGGGGGTGCGGCGGTTGCGGGCGGCGTACGACGAGGCCGTGCGAAATCCGCTCGTCAGCGAGCGGCCGGGCCTGTGAGGATCACCGCATGAGCGATACACCTGACCTGCCCGAGGGATACGAGTTCTCCGCCGACTCCGCCCGGGTCGACGTGGACCGCGTGCACGGCTGGCTGTCGGCCGACGCGTACTGGGCGATCGGCCGCCCGCGCGAGAAGCACGAGCGGGCGATGGCGTCCTCGCTGAACTTCGGGGTGTACGACACGGCCTCGGGGGAGCAGGTGGCGTACGCGCGCGTGGTCACCGACCAGGCGCTCTTCGCCTGGCTGGCCGATGTGTACGTCGATCCGTCGGTGCGCGGGAAGGGCGTCGGCACGGCGTTCGTCGCCCGGATCCGCGCGCACCTGGAGCCGTTCGGCCTGCGCCGGCTGCTGCTGGCGACGCAGGACGCGCACGGGGTCTACGAGAAGCTGGGCTTCCGGCCGCTGGACCGTCCCGAGCTGTACATGGTGCACACCTTCGGGCAGCCGCTCGACGCCTGACCGCGCACCGTCTCTTGACCCGTTGCCCGCCTGGGCCCACCATCACCGCATGCCACTGAGGGTGACGTTCGTCGCCGCCGCGCGCGCTGCCGCGCTGCTCGCGGAGCGCTTCGAGGACGACCGGCCGCTGGACCAGGGCGGCTGGGACGAGGTGCAGCGCGTCGCCGGGGGCCTGCTGCCGCTGGCCGCGGCCGAGCTGCGCTACTGCTCGCCGACGCCGCGCAGCCGGGCCACCGGCGCCGCCCTGGGGTACGCCCCGCTGGTCCAACTCGCGCTGCGGGACTGCGACATGGGCCGCTGGCGGGGGCTGACGCCGGCCGAGGCGATGGCCCGGGAGCCGGAGGCGGTGGACGCCTGGCTCGCCGACCCGCGGTCCACCCCGCACGGCGGCGAGTCGTTGCTGGCGTTCATCTCCCGGGTCGGCGGCTGGCTGGACACCCGGCCGGCGGACGACGGCGGCCGGATCGTCGCGGTGGCCGAGCCGTCCGTGATCCGGGCGGCCCTGGTCTACGCCCTGAAGGCGCCTCCCACGACCTACTGGAACCTCGACGTCCGCCCGCTGTCCACCACGACGGTCACGGGCCAGGCCGGCCGCTGGACCCTCCGCTTCGACGGGGTCCCGGCTCAGGCCCCGCGCGGCTAGCGGGTCGCTCCTTCGCGCGCGTAGTCGGTGGTGAGGACGAGGTCCTTCGCCGGTCCGCCGACCCGCCACACCGTGCGCCAGTGGTCGGCGTCCCGGACGGTGAACTCGCCACGGTAGAGGTCGGCCGCGCAGGGGTGGCCGGCGACGTACCGGCCCGTGGTCAGGTCCAGCTCGTGGAACGGCCGCCCGTCCGCGAACCGCACGTCGGCCCGGCCGGGCCCGGGGCCCGGCAGGAAGCGCAGCGTCCGGCCGGCGGGCCGCGCCACCCCCTGCCAGGTGAAGGTGCCGGACTCCTCGTGCAGCAGCCCACCGCCGTCCAGCTCGGTGAAGACGGTCGTCCCCGTGAAGTGCCCTTCGTCCCCGCTCGCCAGGTCCCGCACGGCACGTTCGACGCGCCACCGCCCGGTCAGATGGGCCAGTACGTCGGGCACCGGCCAGAACTCACCCATGCCCCGGAGCTTACGCGGCCCCTCGCCTCGCCCCCTTGACGCGCTGACGGACGACGCCGCGGAGAACACCGTGGTCCAGGCCGGCGACCCGTCCTGGCACGACTACGACCTGCACGTGAAAGCCACCAAGAAGTCCGGCAAGGAGGGCTTCCTCGTCGCCTTCCACCGGGTCCGGGCGGCCTGGGCCTGCGCGGCCCGCAAGGCGGGTTCACCCTGAGAACACCTACCGGAAAGCGAATGTTTTCCGGTAGGACGTTTAATTCACGCGGTGTTTCCCGTACTCGGAAGATGTCGCCTCACTTTCCGGTGACCGGGCAACCATCCGGAATCGCGCCCCGTCTAAGTCGGCGAATCAATGGGGCACACATTCCGTGAGGACCGCCGAAAATGCACCGCAATACCCCACCCGGCGAAAGCGGCACAGTGCACGGGAACGCGCGGCGACACCCGGACAGGAGCAGGGTGTGAAAGCGGTCCCCCGGCCGCGGCAGGCCGCCGCCCTGCTCGCCGCCGCCGTCACGGTCACCGCCTTCTGCGCCGGTGACGTGCTGGCGCGCAGCTATCCCTTCGGCCCCCGCACCCGCAGCGTCAACGACCTCGGCAACCAGTACGTGCCCTTCCACGCCCACCTGTGGGACCTGCTGCACCGCAGGGGCCACGGCGGCCTCCTCGTCAACTGGCAGTCCGGCTACGGCGCGAGCTTCCTGCCCGACCTCGGCACCTACCTCGGCAGCCCCTACGCCCTGCTCGTGGCCCTCTTCCCGCGCGACGAGATCGACCTCGCCGTCTACGCCGTCACCCTCCTGAAGACCGCCTCCGCCGCGGCGGCCATGGCCTGGCTGCTGCTCACCCTGCGGCCCGGCCGCTGGTGGGCGGCGGGCCTGCTCGGCGCCTCGTACGCGCTGTGCGGCTGGAGCACGGCCGACGCCTCCTACAACCCGATGTGGCTCGACGGCCTGATCGCCCTGCCGCTGCTGTGCCTGGTCGGCGAGTGGGCGCTCACCGGACGCCGGCGCCTGACCGGCGTCCTGCTCGTCGCCCTCGCCTGGACCGCCAACTTCTACACCGCCTACATGGCCACCCTCGGCGCCGCCCTCGTCCTGCTGCTGCGCCTGCTGCTCGCCCGACCGCCGCGCCGGCAGGCGCTCGCCACGGCCGGCCGCGCCGTCCTCACCACCGCCCTCGGCACGGGCCTCGCCGCCCCGCTCGTGACGGTCGTCTACTTCGGCACGAAGCACGCCTACCCCGGCCGCGTACGCCAGTTCGCCCCCGTGCCCACCGAGGACGTGGCCGCCCGGCTGCTGCCGGCGACCTACGGCTTCGGCTCCCCGGCCCTCTACGTCGGCATCACCGCCCTGCTCCTCGCCCTCGCCCTGCCCTTCCACCGCGCGGTCCCGGTCCCGGTGCGCGCCGGCTGGACGGCGCTGGCGCTCGTGGTGGCCCTCTCCCTCCAGTGGGGCCCCACCCACCTGCTGTGGCACGCCTTCGCCACCCCGCAGGGCAGCGCCTACCGGCAGGCGTTCGTGCTGTGCGGCCTGCTGGTCGTCGCCGCCTGGCACGCCGTGGCGTACGGCCTGCCCGACCGGCGCGCCCTCGGTGCCGCGACCGCCCTGCTCGTGCTGGTCGTCGCCGTCGCGAGCCGCAGCACGCTGGTCCGGCCGTACACCTGGCCGGTGCTGCTGCTCGCCCTCGCGGGCGCCGTCGGCGGCCTGGTGCTGCTGGGCCGCGCCGGACACCGCACCCGGCTCGCCGGACTGGCCGTCGTCCTGCTCCTCGGCGCCCAGGTGGGCGAGACGGCCGCCACCTCGGCCGTGGCCACCCGGCTGCGCCTCGGGCACCTGGACGACTACGAGCCCTGGGGCGAGCGGCAGGAGACGCAGGCGGCGGCGATCGCCGGGGCCGACGACTGGCCGCGGTACCGCACCGACCCCGGCCGCGAGCAGACCGTCGGCAACGACCCGCTGCTGGTGGGCGGCGAGGGCGCCCAGTACTACAGCAGCCTGACCTCGGACGTTCTCAGCCGCACCCTCACCGCCCTCGGCGACGGCTGGACCTCGCGCGGCCGCAACGTGCAGAGCCTGGACAACGCCGTCACGGACGTCGTCTTCTCCGTCGGCGCCCGGGTGCACTCCCCGCCCGACCCGCACCAGAAGTACCTGTCCCCGTACGCCGCCCCGGTGACCGTCACCCGCCGGGACGTACCGCCCCTGGTCACCGTCCGGGCCGCGCCCGACGTGAAACCGTTCGGACCGTCGCCGTACCGCAACCAGGAACTGCTGCTCGGCAGCCGCGTCTACACCGTGTCCCGCGTCACCGTGCACGACGACGACGGGCGGGCGCTCCCGTCCCGCCGGGTCGGCACCGGGAACGCCCTGGCCCGGCCGACGATCACCGCCCGGTGCCCGGCCGGCACCCAGGTCCACCTGTGGGCCCCGGACTTCTCCGGCACCGCGCGGCTCGCCGGCGCCGGGGAGCCCGCCCGGTTCCGGTTCCAGTTCCCGCGCACCCGCGCCGCCATGGAGCCGCTCGGCACCGCCCCCGCCTCGGGTGCGCTGCGGATCGAGCTGCGGCCGGACCGGCCCGGCCGCATCCCGTCCGACGCCGTCGGCTGCCTGGACACGGCCCGGCTGGCCGGCGCCGCCGCCCGCCTGAAGGCCACCGGCGCCACCGAGGTGACCGTCTCCGGCGCCACGCTACGGGCCCGGCTGCGCCCCGGCAGCAAGGGCATCGCGGTCGTCGCGGCCCCCCGGATCGCCGGCTGGCGCTGCGCCACCGGCGACGGACCCGAGCGACCCGCCGATGCCTTCCACGGACTGATCGCCGTGCCCCTCGACGGCACCTCCACCAGCCTGACCTGCACCTTCCACCCACCCGGCCTGCGGCTGGGCACGGCCGTGGGCGCCGCCTCGCTGCTGGCGCTCGTCCTGCTCACCGCCGTCACCGCCGTCCGCCGCCGGCGCGCCCCGGCGCCGCCCACGACCACATCACCGCGCGAGCGCGTGACCACCGCTCTCTGATCGCGCCCAGGGGGGACCCCGCATGCTGATATCGATCGTCGCGCCCTGCTTCAACGAGGAAGACGTCCTCGCCCGCTTCCACGAGGAGGTCCAGAAGGTCGCCGAGGAACTGCTGCCCCTCGGCCACGACATGGAGTTCGTGTACGTCGACGACGGCAGCCGGGACCGTACGCTCGCGGTCCTCAAGGAGCTGGCGGACCTCGACGCCCGGGTGCGCTACGTCTCCTTCAGCCGCAACTTCGGCAAGGAGGCGGCCCTGCTCGCCGGCCTGCGGCACGCCTCGGGCGACTCGGTGATCGTCATGGACGCCGACCTCCAGCACCCGCCGGCGCTGATCAAGCGCATGGTCGAGCTGCGCGAACAGGGCCACGACCAGGTCATCGCCAAGCGCACCCGCACCGGCGACCGGTTCACCCGGACCCTCACCGCCCGGCTGTACTACCGGCTCGTCAACCGCCTGGTCGACGTCGAACTCGTCGACGGTGTGGGGGACTTCCGGCTGCTGTCGCGCCGGGTGGTGGACGCGGTGCTGGCGCTCACCGAGTCCAACCGGTTCTCCAAGGGCCTGTTCGCCTGGGTGGGCTTCCCGAGCACCACCTTCGAGTACCAGAACGCCGCGCGCGAGGCCGGCCGCAGCTCCTGGAACCTGCGCGGCCTGCTCAACTACGGCCTCGACGGGCTGCTGTCCTTCAACAACCGCCCGCTGCGCGCCGCGCTCTGGCTGGGTGTGGGCCTGCTGCTGTGCGCGGGCCTCTACACCGCCTGGATCGTGGGCGCCGCGCTCGTCCACGGCGTCCAGACCCCCGGCTATGTGACCATCATCACCGCCGTCACCGCCCTCGCGGGCGTCCAGATGGTCATGCTGGGAGTCATCGGGGAGTACACCGGCCGCATCTACTACGAGGTGAAGGGGCGCCCGCACTTCCTGGTGAAGGCGACCAACGTGGAACGGACGAAAGATCTCATCCCCTGATGCGGCAGATTCTGACCTTCGCGGCGGTCGGCGTCGTGAACACGGCGACCTACTACTGTCTTTACCTGGTGTTCCTGACCGCCCTTCCTTATCTGGCCGCGCACATCCTGGCATTTCTGCTCAGCATGATCGGGTCGTTTTTCCTGAACGCGCGCTTCACCTACCGCACGCGGCCCACCTGGCGGAAATTCCTGCTGTTCCCGCTGACGAACGTGACCAATTTCCTGATCACCACGGCGGGCGTCTGCGTGATCGTGGACCTCCTGCACGCCGGCAGCCGCTTCGCCCCGCTGCTCGCCTCCGCGGCGGCGATCCCGGTCACCTTCGTCGTCTCGCGCTGGGTGATGCTGCCCAGATCGATTGCATAAACGTGCAGCGATACGTATAGTCATGCCATCCAGGAGGAGGATGGACATGGCGGTACGTGCGGCGGTGGCCGGAGCGAGCGGATACGCGGGCGGAGAGGTCCTGCGCCTGCTCCTCGCGCACCCCGGGGTCGAGATCGGTGCCCTGACCGGAAACTCCAACGCCGGACAGCGGCTCGGCGCGCTCCAGCCGCACCTGCTGCCGCTGGCCGACCGCGTACTGGCCGAGACCACCCCCGAGGCCCTCGCCGGGCACGACGTGGTCTTCCTCGCGCTGCCGCACGGGCAGTCCGCCGCCGTCGCCGAGCAGCTCGGCCCCGAGGTCCTCGTGATCGACATGGGCGCCGACTTCCGGCTCAAGGACCCGGCCGACTGGGAGAGGTTCTACGGCTCCCCGCACGCCGGTACCTGGCCCTACGGCCTCCCCGAACTTCCGGGTGCCCGCGCCGCGCTGGAGGGGTCCAAGCGCATCGCGGTGCCCGGTTGCTACCCGACCGCCGTCTCCCTCGCCCTGTACCCGGCCTACGCGGCCGGACTCGCCGAGCCCGAGGCGGTGATCGTCGCCGCGTCCGGCACCTCCGGCGCGGGCAAGGCCCCCAAGCCGCACCTGCTCGGCAGCGAGGTCATGGGCTCCATGTCGCCGTACGGCGTCGGCGGCGGCCACCGGCACACCCCCGAGATGATCCAGAACCTCAGCGCGGTGGCCGGGGACACCGTGAAGGTCTCCTTCACACCGACCCTCGCGCCGATGCCGCGCGGGATCCTCGCCACGTGCAGCGCGTCCGCCGCCGAGGGGGTCACGGCCGACGCGGTGCGCGCCGCCTACGAGAAGGCCTACGCCGACGAACCCTTCGTCCACCTGCTCCCCGAGGGCCAATGGCCCGCGACGGCGTCCGTCCACGGTTCCAACGCCGTTCAGGTGCAGGTCGCGTACGACGCCAGCGTGGGCCGCATCATCGCGATCAGCGCCATCGACAACCTGACCAAGGGCACCGCGGGCGGTGCCGTCCAGAGCATGAACATCGCCCTCGGTCTCGACGAGACAACCGGGCTTTCCACGATCGGAGTCGCACCGTGAGCTGGGGGCACCTCCCAGCGGTAGCTGGGGGAGTGCGTGCAGCCCCCGGGCCGCAGACGACGACGATGGCCGCACCGCTGCGCTGCACGGGCGGAGAAGCGAACAAGGAGATGCAGTGAGCGTCACGGCAGCCAAGGGATTCACGGCGGCGGGGATCGCCGCCGGGATCAAGGAGAACGGCAACCCCGACCTCGCCCTCGTGGTCAACAACGGGCCCCGCCGTGCCGCCGCGGGCGTCTTCACCTCCAACCGTGTGAAGGCCGCGCCGGTCCTCTGGTCCGAGCAGGTCCTCAAGGGCGGCCAGGTCTCGGCGGTCGTCCTCAACTCCGGCGGCGCCAACGCCTGTACCGGCCCCCAGGGCTTCCAGGACACCCACGCCACCGCCGAGAAGGCCGCCGAGGTGCTCGGCCGGGGTGCCATCGAGGTCGCCGTCTGCTCCACCGGCCTGATCGGCGTGCTGCTCCCCATGGACAAGGTCCTGGGAGGCGTGGAGACGGCCGCCGCCTCCTTGAGCGAGCACGGCGGCGAGAAGGCCGCCATCGCCATCAAGACCACCGACACCGTCCACAAGACGTCCGTCGTCAGCGGTGCGGGCGGCTGGACCGTCGGCGGCATGGCCAAGGGCGCCGGCATGCTCGCGCCGGGCCTCGCCACCATGCTCGTCGTCCTCACCACCGACGCCGACCTCGACGACGAGACCCTGGACAAGGCCCTGCGCGCCGCGACCAAGGTCACCTTCGACCGCGTCGACTCCGACGGCTGCATGTCCACCAACGACACCGTCCTGCTGCTCGCCTCCGGCGCCTCCGGCGTCACCCCGGAGTACGAGGAGTTCGCCGAGGCCGTACGGCAGGTCTGCGCCGACCTCGGCCGGCAGCTCATCGGCGACGCCGAGGGCGCCAGCAAGGACATCAAGGTCGAGGTGATCAACGCGGCGAGCGAGGAGGACGCCGTCGAGGTGGGCCGTTCCATCGCCCGCAACAACCTCCTCAAGTGCGCGATCCACGGCGAGGACCCCAACTGGGGCCGCGTGCTCTCCGCGATCGGCACCACCCGGGCCGCCTTCGAGCCGGACCAGCTGGGCGTCGCCATCAACGGCGTCTGGGTCTGCAAGAACGGCAGCGTCGGCGAGGACCGCGACCTGGTCGACATGCGCTACCGCGAGGTCCACATCGTGGCCGACCTCGCCGCCGGCGCCGAGACCGCGACCATCTGGACCAACGACCTGACCGCCGACTACGTCCACGAGAACAGCGCCTACTCCTCATGACCACGACGCGGAAACACACGGCACTGCCGAAGGCCCAGATCCTCATCGAGGCGCTGCCCTGGCTGACCCGGCACCACGGCAAGGTCGTCGTCATCAAGTTCGGCGGCAACGCCATGGTGAACGAGGAACTGAAGGCCGCCTTCGCCCAGGACGTCGTCTTCCTCCGGCACGCCGGCCTCAAGCCGGTCGTCGTGCACGGCGGCGGCCCGCAGATCAGCGCCGCCCTCGACCGGCACGGCATCGTCAGCGAGTTCAAGGCGGGCCTGCGCGTCACCACCGAGGACGCCATGGACGTCGTACGGATGGTGCTGGCCGGGCAGGTGCAGCGCGAGCTGGTCGGCCTGCTCAACCAGCACGGCCCGTTCGCCGTCGGCCTGACCGGCGAGGACGCGCACACCATCACCGCCACCAAGCACACCCCCGAGATCGACGGCGAGCGGGTCGACATCGGCCGGGTCGGCGAGATCACGGCCCTCGACACGGGCGCCATCGAGGCGCTGCTCGCCGACGGCCGCATCCCGGTCGTCTCCTCGATCGCCCGCTCCCAGGACGACGGACATGTCTACAACGTCAATGCTGATACGGCGGCTGCGGCACTCGCTGCGGCACTGGGCGCCGAGACCCTCATGGTCCTCACCGACGTCGAGGGCCTCTACGAGGACTGGCCGAACTCCGACGAGGTGATCAGCCGGCTCACCGCTTCCCAGCTGGAGAAGCTGCTGCCGGAGCTGAGCTCCGGCATGGTGCCGAAGATGGAGGGCTGCCTGCACGCCGTGCGCAACGGCGTGACGACCGCCCGCGTCATCGACGGCCGGGTCCAGCACTCGATCCTGCTGGAGATCTTCACCGACGAGGGCATCGGCACCATGGTCGTGCCCGACGAGCTTGAGGGGGACGCGCAGTGACGGGCCACCAGGGCAACCAGGAGCTGACCGAGCGCTGGCAGGGCGCGCTCATGAACAACTACGGCACCCCGCGGCTGCCCCTCGTCCGCGGCGAGGGCACCAAGGTGTGGGACGCCGAGGGCCGGGAGTACCTCGACTTCGTCGGCGGTATCGCCACCAACGCGCTGGGCCACGCCCACCCCGCGATCGTCGAGGCCGTGACCCGGCAGATCGGCTCCCTCGGCCACATCTCCAACTTCTTCATGGCCGAGCCCACCGTCGCCCTCGCCGAACGGCTCCTGACGCTGTTCGGGCGGGAGGGCCGGGTCTTCTTCTGCAACTCCGGCGCCGAGGCCAACGAGGCCGCCTTCAAGATCGGCCGGCTCACCGGGCGCACCCACATGGTCGCCACCGACGGCGGCTTCCACGGCCGCACGATGGGCGCCCTCGCGCTCACCGGCCAGCCCGCCAAGCAGGACCCGTTCCGACCGCTGCCCGGCGATGTCACCCACGTCCCCTACGGCGACGCCCAGGCGCTGGCCGCCGCGGTCACCGAGGACACCGCCCTGGTGGTCATCGAGCCGATCCAGGGCGAGAACGGCGTGGTCGTGCCCCCGGCCGGCTACCTCAAGGCGGCCCGCGCGATCACCGCCGCCACGGGTGCGCTGCTCGTCCTGGACGAGGTGCAGACCGGCATCGGGCGGACCGGCACCTGGTTCGAGTACCAGGCGCACGAAGGCGTACTGCCCGACGTCGTCACCCTCGCCAAGCAGCTCGGCGGCGGGCTGCCGCTCGGCGCGACCGTGGCCTTCGGCCGGGCCGCCGAACTGCTTCAGCCCGGCCAGCACGGGACCACCTTCGGCGGCAACCCCGTCGCCTGCGCCGCCGGCCTCGCCGTGCTCGACACCATCGAGGGCGAGGGCCTGCTCGACCACGTCAAGCGGCAGAGCGAGAGGCTGCGGGACGGCGTCGAGGCCCTGAACCACCCGTTGGTCGATCATGTCCGGGGTGCGGGCCTGCTCCTGGGTATCGTGCTGACCGGGCCGCGCGCACCGCAGGTGCAGCAGGCGGCCCAGGAGGCCGGGTTCCTGGTGAACGCGCCCGCCCCCGACGTCGTACGGCTCATGCCGCCGCTGAATCTCCGCGACGACGAGGCGGGTGCGCTGCTCCGGGCGCTGCCCGGCATCCTCGACGCGGCGAACCCCGTCGACGGGGACGGACGATCCGGAGAATGAGACGACGATGAGCGAGGCGCAGGACTATGAGGCGGGCAACGGTGCCGGGCCCGCCGTGCCGCAGACCCGCACCGCACGGCACCGCCGGATCGTGGACATCCTCAACCGGCAGCCGGTGCGGTCGCAGAGCCAGCTGGCGAAGCTGCTCGCCGACGACGGGCTGAGCGTCACGCAGGCGACGCTGAGCCGGGATCTCGATGAGCTGAACGCGGTGAAGATCCGCAACACCGACGGCGACCTGATCTACGCGGTGCCGAGCGAGGGCGGCTTCCGCACCCCGCGGGCTCCGCTCGGGGAGTCGGCCAAGGAGGAACGGATGCGGCGGCTCTCCCAGGAGCTGCTGATCTCCGCGGAGGCCTCGGCGAACCTGGTGGTCCTGCGGACTCCTCCGGGCGCCGCGCAGTTCCTCGCCTCCGCCATCGACCAGGCGGAGCTGCACGACATCCTGGGCACGATCGCCGGTGACGACACGTTGCTGCTGATCAGCCGGGATCCCAGCGGGGGGCAGGCCCTGGCGGACCATCTGCTGCGGCTGGCGCAGAACGGGCACTGACCGCGTGCGGGACCCGGCCGGCCGACGCAGAATGGGCATGTGATCTTCCGCGGCGAGCGGCCAGGGGGACGGGCAATCCCCTGGCGGCCGTCGAACGTATACAGAGGTGTGTCGGGATATCGGTTCCCCGTCGGCCGCCTCCCGGACGAGGCTCTGCTGTCCGGGCTGGCCGCCGGTGATCCGGACCTGGCGGTGATCTTCGTCCGGAGGTTCCAGCACCGGGTCTTCGGTGTGGCCATGGCCGTCACCAGGGACCAGCAGCTCGCCGAGGACGTCGCCCAGCAGACCTTCGAGCGCGCGTGGCGCCATGCGCAGATCTACGATTCGCGTCGCGGCTCGGTCACGACCTGGCTGACGACCATCGCGCACAACCTGGCCGTCGACGCGATCCGGGCCCGGCGGACGGAGCCGCTGGCACCCGAGGACCTCGAAGACCTGCTGGACGCCGTCACCGAGACCCCCGAGCGGTGGGCGCTGGCCGACGAGGCTTCCGCCCAGGTCCGGTCCGCCCTGGCACGGCTGCCACGGGAACAGGGCAGGGCGCTGATGATGGCCGGCATCTACGGCATGACGGCCCGGCAGATCGCCGACGCGGAGCGGATCCCGCTGGGTACCGCCAAGACGCGGATCAGAACGGCGATGGCGCGGCTGCGTACCACCGTCGCTTCTCCGGAACGGGGCGACCATGTCCAGTGAAGCGAACTGCGAGAAGCTGAGGCAGATCGGTGCCGAGCTGGCGCTGGGCGTGCTGCCCGGCCGGGAGCGCGCCGAGGCGGTCGCCCATCTGGACCAGTGCGCGGACTGTCGGGAGTACGTCCGGCAACTCACCCTGGCCGGCGACCGGCTGGCCGGCCTGCTGCCGGACCGCGAGCCGCCGCCCGGCTTCGAGACCCGCGTGGCACGCGGCCTCGCCCAGCCGACGGCGGCACCCGGGGGACAGCGGCCGGCGGGCGTCTTCCGCCGCTCGCGCCGAGGGCTGCGCGACGGCGCCCGGCGGCCCCGGGTACGGCTCGCCGCGGTCGGTGCCGCCCTCACGATCGCCGTCGGATTCGCCGGCTGGGCGGTCGGCACCGCCGTCGAGGAGGTCACCGCCCCGCCGCCGTCCGCCGTCGAGTCCGAACCGGTGCTCGTCGGGGACATGACCCCGGCCGGGCACGGCGGGCAGCCCGTCGGCGAGCTGTACGCCCACCCCGGCACCCCCGGCTGGATCTTCGTGTCCGTCGCCCTCACCCGCCCCGGCACCCGGTACACCGGAACGGTCACCTGCTTCCTGGTGCGCGCCGACGGCACCAGCGTCCGCGTCGGCGACTTCCCCGTGCGCGACGGCCACGGCAACTGGGGCGTGGCGGTCCCCGTCGACCTCACCCGGTACTCCGGCGCCCGTCTGACGTCGCCCGACGGCACCGTCCTCGCCACCGCCCAGCTGCGGAAGGGGCAGGTCGTCACCCCGAAGACGTGAACCGCCCCGCTCAGCCGCCGCGGGGCAGTACGGCCGCCGGTGCCGGTCCGGGGGGCAGGGGCGGGGCGTCCGCCCCGGTGGTGACGGTCATCACCGCGCCGCTCCGGTGTGCAGGCGGTGCAGCCGGGCGTAGGTGCCGTCGTGCGCGAGCAGGTCGCCGTGGGTGCCGTGCTCGATGATCCGGCCGTGGTCGAGTACCAGGATGCGCGTGGCGTCGCGGACGGTCAGCAGGTTGTGGGAGACGACGACGGTCGTGCGGCCGGCCATGAGCCGGCGCAGCGGGTCCATGATCCGCCGGCTGGACCGGACGTCGAGCCCGGCCGTCGGTTCGTCCAGCAGCAGGACGGGCGCGTCCCGGATCATCGCGCGGGCGATGGCCAGGCGCTGGCACTGTCCGCCGGAGAGGGTCCGGCCGCGCTGGCCGACCAGGGTGTCGTACCCCTCCGGGAGCAGCTCGATGAACGCGTGGGCGTCCGCCGCCCGCGCCGCCTCGACGATGTCCGCGTCCGTGGCGCCCGGCCGCCCGTAGGCGATGTTGTCCCGCACCGTGCCGTGGAAGACGAGCGTCTCCTGGAGCACCACCGCCACGCTGTCCCGCACGTCGGACAGGCTGAGCCGGCGCAGATCGGTCCCGTCGAGGCGGACCGCGCCCCGGTCGGGGTCGTAGAAGCGCAGCTGGAGCTTGGCGATCGTCGACTTGCCCGCCCCGCTGGCCCCCACCAGCGCCAGCGTCTCCCCGGGCGCCACGTGGAAGGACACGTCCGACAACGCCCAGGAGGAGCCGCCCGGATAGCGGAACCACACCCCGTCGAACGCCACGTCCCCCCGGGCGCGGCCGGTCCGCCGGGCGTCCGGCGCCTCGGTCACCTGGGGCCGCTGGTCCAGCAGCTCGATGATCCGTTCCGCCGAGGCGGAGGCCGCGTAGAAGGTGGTGCCGAGGCGGGACAGGCCGCGGACCGGGCCGTACAGCTTGCCGATCAGCGCGAGGAAGACCAGCAGGCCGCCGAGCGTGAGCTGCCCCTGGGCCAGCTTCCAGGTGCCCAGGCCCAGCACCGCGAGGCCGCCGGCGACCTCGATGACCTCCACGACGGGCCCGTACACGGCACGGATCCGCGCCGAGGCCATCGCCGCCCGGAACCGGCCCAGGTTCTCCCGCTCGAACCGGCGCTCCTCCCAGCCCTGCCGGTTGTACGCCTGCACCAGGACGACATTGCCCAGCGACTCCTCGGCGATCGCGCTGAGCGAGCCGCTGCGGCGCCTGCGCTCCCGCGAGGCCTCCTTCAGCAGCCGCGAGAAGTGCCGGGCGACGCCCCAGAACAGGGGCACGATGACCAGGGCGAACACGGTCAGGTCCCAGCGCAGGTAGACCAGCAGGCCGAGGAAGACGGCGAGGCGGACGACGTAGTAGAGGGCGTCCGCCACGCCCGAGAGCAGGAACGTCTCCACCGCGTCGACGTCGCCCGTGACCCGGGACAGCACGTCCCCGAGCCTGCGGCGCTCGAAGAAGCCGAGCGACAGCCCCTGGACGTGCCGGAACACGTCCGAGCGCAGGGCGAGCAGGAAGCGCTCGCCGACCCAGGTGGACGTCACGTCGTCGGCGAAGCCGAGGATGCCGGAGCACAGGACCAGGCCCAGGTAGGCCGGCGCGATCCACAGGAAGGGGCGCAGGTCCCGGGGGACGAGCACATCGTCCACCAGGATCTTGAAGAGCCACAGCTCCGCGGCGTCGACGGCGGGACCGGTCAGGCTGAACAGGACGACCGGCACGAGCCAGCGCCGGCCGCCGCGGGTGTACGGCCAGAACCGGCGGAACACCTCGCGCGGGGGCACCGCGGGCGCCGCCGCCACCACGGCATCGGAGGTCTCGCCCGCCGGGAGCAGCCGCCGCAGGACATGCGCCATGGCACGTGTTCCTCGTCGCGTTGCCCGGACATCGGCCGAGCGGACCGGGTTCTCGGGCCGCCGGTCCGCTCAGCTTCGTACGTGATCAGTAGTCGTCGTGGTCGTGGCGGTCGTCGTGGTCGTGGCCGTGACCATGTCCGTGCCGCGAGCCGTCGTCCCTGTCGCGGTCCCGCATCGCGGGCAGCAGGCTGCTGAAGATGGCCATGTCGTTTCCTCCTGGAACTCGCCCCACAGGGGATACGTCCGAGGGCGGGAGACGGATGGCGTCGCGGAGGAAAAACTTCGGGACGGTGGACCGGGAGCCGGCCGCGCTCAGCCCAGCCGTGCCGCCAGCCCCGCGGTGCACCGCACCTCGTTCCCGGCGGTGATCAGCAGGGCCTCCACGTCCGGCAGGGACTCCAGCCAGGCCAGCCCCGCCCGCGAACCCATCGCGAACGCGGCCGTGGCCCAGCAGTCGACGAATGTCAGACGCGGCCCCACCACCGTGACCGCCACCAGGTCCGTCACCGCGGACCGACCGGTGCGCGGATCCACGATGTGCGCCCCCCGCTCCGCCGTACCGGACGTCGCCACCGCCAGCTCGTCCGTGCCCGCCGCCGAGACCACCGCCGCCAGCCCGCCGGGCCGGAGCGGATCGGAGACCCCCACCCGCCAGGCACGCTGCGGCTCCGGCGCGCCCAGCAACTGCACGTCGCCGCCCCCGTTGACGCTCACCCCCCGCACCCCGGCCACCGCCGCCAGCACCCGCGCCGCCCGCTCGGCCGCCCAGCCCTTGACGATGCCGGTGGGGTCCAGCGAGCCCCGGTAGCGCGTGCTGAACCACCCCTCGCTCACCCGCTCCGCCTCGGCCGCCAGGTCCAGCACCTCGGCCACCTCGGGAGCGCACCGCGAGACGTCCAGCTCACCCCGGGCCAGCCGCGACACCTCGCTGTCCTCGCGGTAGGTGCTGAAGAGCGCGTCCGCCCGGTGCAGCCCGGCGACGGCCTCGGCGAGCGCCGCCCGCACCGCGTCCGGTTCCCCGCCGCGGACGTCGAAGGAGAAGACCGTCCCCATGACCTCCTCCGCGTGACGCAACGCGGCGGGTGCCTTCGCCGGCTCGGCCACCGTGTCAGCCACCGGCCTGGTCCAGAGCCGACTGGAGGGACTGCCGGTAGCCGGTGCTGGTGTAGGTGGCTCCCGAGACGGCGTCGATGTCCGCCGTTCCCGCCGCCACGGCCTCCTGGTTGAGCTTGGGGACGGCGAGCTGGGTCTTCCGGTCGCTCAGGCCCCCCGTGGGCGCCTGGACCGCCTCCGCCCGGGTGATCCTGCCGTCGGTGACCGTGATCCGCACCTGGACCGGCCCGTACTGGGTCCGCACGGCCTTCCCGGTGACGGTCCGCGCCCGCGCCGCGCCGGAGGAACCCGAGGCACCGGACGGGGCCTGCTCCATCCTGTCCAGCGCGGACTGCAACGACTTCCGGTAGCCCTCGCTGGTGTAGGTCGCCCCGGAGACGGCGTCGATGTCCGCCGTTCCCGCCGCCACGGCCTCCTGGTTGAGCTTCGGGACGGCGAGCTGGGTCTTCTGGTCGCTCAGGCCCCCCGTGGGCGCCTGCACCGCCTCCGCCTTCGTGATCCTGCCGTTGCCGACGGTCAGCCGTACCTGCACGGCCCCGTACCGCGTCCGCACCGCGTCACCGGTCACCGTGCCGGAGCCGGCCGGGGCCGCGCCCCGCGACCCGCCCTGCGGCGACTCCTGCCCGGCCGCCGTCGCCTGCGGGGCCGCGCCCGCCGCCGACGCGGCGGCCGGATCCGACGCCGGCTTCAGTGACAGCAGCAGCACGACACCGGACACGGTCGCGGCGGTGGCCAGCACGACCCGCCGCACGGGGTGGCTCTTCCTCATCGCTTCGCAGCTCCGCTCACATCTCGAACGACTCGTGGTGGATACGGCGGGCGGGCACCCCCGCCTCGCGCAGTGCCTCGTACACCGACTGCGCGAAGCCGGGCGGACCGCACATGAAGACATCGTGCCGGTCGATGTCCGGGATCTTCCGCCGGAGGTTCTCCGCGGAGATGTCCGGCCGCTCGCCCTCCGGACTGTTCACCGCGTACATCAGCCGGGCACCCCGCTCCTCGGCGATGGCCGCCAGCTCGTCCCACAGCGCCAGGTCCCGGGTGGTGTTCGCCCGGTACAGGAGCGTGATGTCACCGGCGGCACCGGGCAGCGTCTCGAACAGCGCCCGCATCGGCGTGATGCCCACCCCGCCCGCGACCAGCAGCACCTTGCCCCGGCTGCGGCGCTGCGCGGTGAGCGCGCCGTACGGGCCCTCCGCCCACACCTTCGTCCCGGGCGCCAGCTCGCGCAGCCGGGCGCTGTGGTCGCCGATCGCCTTCACCGTGATCCGCAGCATGCCGGGGCGCGGGGCGGCCGAGAGGGAGTACGGGTGCGAGCTGAACCGCATCCCGGGGGCGAGGAACCGCCAGCGGAAGAACTGGCCCGCCTCCGCGCCCATCCGGTGCAGCCTCCGCCCGCCGATCAGCACCGACACGATGCCCGGCGTCTCCTCGATCACCGCCTCCACGTACATGCGGTGCCGGAGGTTCAGCCGGATCGGGGCGAGGACCCGGTACCAGACCACCAGCGCGGTGACCGCGCCGTACAGGCCGTACCAGAACGTCCTGGCGGCGGGCTCCACCGCGAAGTCGTTGCCGGTGGTGATCTGGTGCCAGAACGTCAGGAACACCGCCGCGTAGGTCAGCAGGTGGACGTGGTACCAGGTGTCGTACGGCAGCCGGCGGCGGACCGGGCCGATCGACGTCAGCCCGATGACCACGAACAGGCCCGTGCCGACGGCCGCCTTGCCCATGTCCGGCAGCTGGCCGACGGAGTCGGCGGTCTGCTGGACGAGGTCGCCGAGGGACCTGCCGGCCTGGCGCGCGTACCCCCACATGACGAGGAAGACGTGGGCGACGACCAGGCACAACGTGTACCGGCCGCTCATCGCGTGCCAGCGGGCCACCCGGTCGGAACCGACGCGCCGTTCCAGCGCCGGGACGCGCGCCATCTGGAGCACGACCAGCGCCATGAGGTAGCCGGCCAGCAGACCGGTGATCCGGCCCGCGCCCAGGATGCGGCCGGTGTCGTCGGCGATGGACGGGGTGTCGTGCCACCAGAGCCACAGCACGGCCGCCGCGCCCGCCCAGACGGCGAGCAGCAGCGGTACGGCCGGGGAGCGGCGCGGGCGGATGCGGCGCATCGTCTGTCGGCGGGCGGCACGTCCGCCTGCGAGCGTGGTGGTCACGGTTCCTCCGTGGGGACTTGACCCATGGCCCACAGATACGTGTCGCACGGCGGGAGTGTTCAGAGCCCCGCCGAGTCCAGCGCGGACTGGAGTGACTGCCGGTAACCGTCACTGGTGTACGTGGCTCCCGACACCGTGTCGATCTGCGCGCTCTGCGCCGCCAGCGCCTCGCGCCGCAGCTGGGGCAGGGCGTAGCTGTTGATCTCCTGGTCGCGGGGGTTGTCCTGCGGGTAGCTGACGGCCGTGACGTCGGTGAGCCTGCCGTCCGCCACGGTGACCCGCACCTGGACCGGGCCCCAGCGGGTCTGCACGGTGTCTCCGGTGGCCGTCCTGGTCCCGGAGGCGGAGCCGGGCGCGGAACTGCTCGACGCGGCCGGGGACTTGGTGCTCGCCGTCGCCAGAGTGGGCGCCGTGTGCGGCTTCAGCGCCAGCAGCAGCACCATCCCGGAGACGGTCGCGGCACTCGCCAGCACGATCCGGCGCAGGGGGCGGTTCTTGTTCAACGCGTGCATGTCTGGCCCTTCTCCGTCTCTCTCCGGCTCACAGCTCGAACGACTCGTGGTGGATGCGGCGGTCCGCCACCCCGGCCGCCCGCAGCGCCCGGTACACGTCCTGGGCGAAGCCGTGCGGCCCGCACAGGAAGACGTCGTAGTCGCGGGCGAGCCCGGGGAAGGTGGCGCGCAACGACTCCGCCGTCAGGGGCGGGCGCTCCCCGCCCGGACCGTTGAGCGCGTACAGCACCCGCCCGCCGCGCCAGCGGGCGATCGCCTCCAGCTCGCCGCCCAGCGCCAGGTCCTCTGCCGAGCGCGCCCGGTACAGCAGCGTGACCTCGCCGGGCAGCGTCTCGAACAGCGCCCGCAGCGGGGTGACGCCGACGCCGGCCGCGACCAGCAGGGTGTGCCGGCCGGCGGCCCGGTCGGCGGTCAGGGCGCCGTACGGGCCCTCCGCCCACACCCGGGTGCCCGGGCGCAGCAGGGACACGGCCGCGCTGTGGTCGCCGAGCGCCTTGACCGTGATGCGCAGCAGGTCCGGGCGCGGCGGCGCCGACAGGGAGTACGGCGTCGACGTCCGGCGCATGCCCTCGGCGAGGAACCGCCAGCGGAAGAACTCGCCCGGCCGCGCTCCCAGCTCGTCCAGGTGCCGCCCCCGCACCACGACCGAGTACACGCCCGGGGCCTCCCGGTGGACGGAGTCCACCCGCAGCCGGTGGCGCAGGTTGAGCCGTACCGGGGCGAGGATCCGGAACCACAGCACCAGGGCCGCCACGCCCAGGTACAGCGCGTACCAGGCGGCGGTCGCGACCGGTTCGCCGTTGAACTCGTCGCCGAGGGCGAGCTGGTGCCCGAAGGCGAGGAAGACGGCCGCGTATGTCAGCAGGTGGACGTAGTACCAGAACTCGTGGCTCGTCCGGCGGCGCACGGCCCGCGCCGAGGTGACGCCGACCGCGAGGAGGATCACCGTGCCGGCGGTGGCCTTCAGCATCTCCGGGTAGTCGAGGACGACGGTCACCGCCTCGTGCCAGAGGGAGGCCCGGTCCTGGGCGGCGTACCCGGCGAGGATCAGCACGACGTGCGCGAGCAGCAGGCAGACGGTGTACCGGCCGGCCAGCGCGTGCCAGCGCGCCACCCGGTCCGAGCCGATGCGCCGCTCCAGCAGCGGCACCCGTGCCATCAGCCCGACCAGCACCGCGCAGGCGTACCCGCACAGCAGCCCGGCGATGCGCCCGGCCCCGGTCAGCCACCCGGCCGCCCCGACCACGGACCCGGTGTCCGCCCACCAGAGCGCGAGTACGGCCGCCGCCCCCGCCCACAGCAGGGCCAGCACGGGCCCGGCGGGGGAGCGCCGCGCGGTCACGGGCAGCGGCGGAGCCGGGGCCCGCCGTGTATCCACGGTGGTCATCTGATGTCGCCGTCCTTTCGTCCGTCGGCCAGGCCACTGTGCGGGGCGAAGCTCTGAATCAGCTCTGAGCGGGGCCCGCCCGGGCGGACTCACAGGAAACTCAGAGGCGGCCCGGTTCGCCCTCAGCGTCGCGGACCGGCGATGCTGGGAGGCGCCATGAACACCACCCGGTCCGGCCGCCCCGCCCTCACCCGCCCCGACGGCACCCCGCTGCGCGTCCTCGTCGTCGACGACGACCCCGACCTCGCGGAGGTGCTCACCGGGGCCCTGCGCTACGAGCGCTGGGAGGTGCGCGCGGCCGGCGACGGCGCCGCCGCCCTCGCCGCCGCCCGCGAGCTGATGCCCGACGCCGTCGTCCTGGACGTGATGCTCCCGGACACCGACGGCTTCGCGGTGCTGCGCCGCCTGCACGAGGTGAAGCCCGATGTGTGCGTGCTCTTCCTGACGGCGCGGGACGCGGTCGAGGACCGTATCGCCGGGATCACCGCGGGCGGCGACGACTACGTCACCAAGCCCTTCAGCCTGGAGGAGGTCGTCGCCCGGCTGCGCGGGCTGCTGCGCCGGGCCGGCATGGCCCGCACGCAGGAGGAGGGCCCGCGCCTGGTCGTCGGGGACCTGGTGATGGACGAGGACGCCCGCGAGGTGACCCGGGCCGGCGAGCTGATCGACCTCTCGCCGACCGAGTTCGAACTCCTGCGCTTCCTCATGCGCAACCCGCGCCGTGTGCTCAGCAAGGCGCAGATCCTCGACCGGGTCTGGTCCTACGACTTCGGCGGCCGGGCCCACGTCGTCGAGCTGTACATCTCCTACCTGCGCAAGAAGGTGGACGCGGGCCGCGAACCCATGATCCACACCGTGCGCGGCGCCGGCTACGTCCTGAAGCCGGTGACCAGGTGACCGCGCCGCGACGCCGTACGCTGCGTCCCCGCACCCTCCGGGCCCGGCTCACCGTCGGGCTGGTGACGCTGCTGGCGGTGAGCTGCGCGGCCGTCGGCCTGGCCGCGGTCGTGGAACTGGACGGCTTCCTCACCCAGCGCCTGGACGAACAGCTCGCCCAGGTCGGCACCCGCTTCCCGGAGAGCCTGGAGCACGACGGCCGACTGCCCGATGACCACGACGGCGACGAACACGCCGACACCCGCCGCATGGCCACCGGCACCTTCGGCGCCCGGCTGCTCAACGGCACGGTCACCCACAAGGGGCTCATCCGCTCCGGCGACCCCGCCGCCGACCTGAACGTGGACCTGACCGCGCGGGACGCCGACCGGCTGGCCCGGGTGCCGGCCGACGGCAGGCCCCACACCGTCGACCTGTCCGCCCTGCTCGACTACCGGGTCGTCGCCTCCCCGGGCCGGGACGGGGACGTGCTGCTCGTCGGTCTCCCCCTGGAGCCGGTCGAGGCCACGGTCCACCGGCTGGAACTGGTGGCCGGCGTCGTCTTCGGCCTCGCCCTGGTCGTCACGGGCGTGGCCGGAGCCTGCTGGGTCCGCTGGTCGCTCCGGCCGCTCAGCCGGGTCGCCGCCACCGCCACCCGGGTCAGCGAGCTCCCGCTGGCCAGCGGCGAGGTCGCGCTGCCGCCACGGGCCCCGGACACCGACCCGCACGGCGAGGTCGGTCAGGTGGCCACGGCCTTCAACCGCATGCTGGGGCACGTGGAGGACGCGCTCACCAAGCGGCACGCCGTGGAGGAGCGGCTACGGCGCTTCGCCGCCGACGCCAGCCACGAACTGCGCACCCCGGTCGCCTCGGTCCGCGGTCACGCCGAACTGGCCCTCCTGCACCCGGGCCCGGTGCCACCGGAGGTGACCCGCGCCCTGGACCGCATCACGGCCGAGTCCGCGCGCATGGGCGAGATGGTCGACGACCTGCTCCTGCTCGCCCGCCTGGACGCGGGCCGCCCGCTGGAACGCCGGCCGGTGGACCTGACCCGCCTGGTCCTGGACGCGGTGACGGACGCCCGCGCCGCGGGCCCCGCCCACCGCTGGACCCTGGACCTGCCGGAGGAACCGGTGACGGTGCCGGGCGACGCCCACCGCCTCCACCAGGCGCTCGCCAACCTGCTGGCCAACGCGCGTCTGCACACACCCGCCGGCACGAAGGTGACGGTCACCCTGGAGGCCGGTGCCGCACAGGCCACCCTCTCGGTCCACGACGACGGCCCCGGCGTCCCCGAGGACGTCCGGCCCACCGTCTTCGAACGCTTCACCCGGGCGGAACACCGCCGCCGGCCCGACGCCTCCGGCGGGGGAGCGGGCCTGGGCCTGTCGATCGTGGCGGCGGTGGCGGAGGCGCACGGGGGGAGCGTGGAGCTGGAGAGCCGACCGGGCGCGACGACGTTCACGGTGCGCTTGCCGGCGACGCCTTGACGGGGGCCTGTCACGGTGCCGGCCTGAAGAGCCCGGCGCATCGGCCGGAACGCCCCGGGCGGCCCCGTCGATCCGGGTGGCGATCCCGGCGCGGGTCGCGTCGTACAGCGTCTCCACCGCGTACCCGGAAGCGGTGGGGGAGGAGGCCGGCAGCCGCTGGTCCGCACCGACCGGATCCTCCAGCGGGACGAACCGGTGGCCGGCGTCCGGCGTGACCCGCACCCGGTGGTCCGGCGGCGGATTCGGGTGGGAGCGCCCCCCTCGCAGCAGTACACCTCGCTCAGGAGGATCCCGGCGCCGTCCGCCGATCGGCGCGGCGTCGTGCTCCTGCGCCATGTCCCCTCCCCGTCGGCACCAGGGCGACGGCGCGGTGCCCCGACGGAGTCCGGGCGCGGGACGCTTCAGTAGCGGCCGACCGCCGTCGCGCCCTTCTCCGTGCCGATCGCGATGTGCGGCTTCGCCGCCGGGTCGGTCCAGGTGAGGATCCGGCGCATGGCGTCCTGAGGCACCGAGACACAACCGGCCGTCGCCCCGTGGCCGTTGACGTGCAGGAAGATCCCGGCTCCGCGCCCCCGTACGGGCCGGTCGTAGTTGAAGGCGATGACGAGGCCGTACGCGTACTGGGTGCCGTAGTCGATCAGGTGCTCGGACTGGGCGGCGCGGCAGTCGGCGGGGAGCGGGTCGACCCAGCGGTTGTAGGAGCGGGAGTCGTTGTCCTGGCACCACCAGGAACTCTTCCGGACCGGGCGGTACGCGACGTGTGTGCCGGCCGGCGCGGTCTTGGTCCCGAAGCCGAAGGGAAGGCCGTACAGCCCGGTCGGTGTCGTGTTCGTGCCCTGCCGGCGGGTGGCGCCGTCGACCAGCCCGCCCGCCCCGAACCGGGCCGGTGCGGAGCCGGCCCGTACCCACTGGCCGTCCCGCAGGTCCCACCAGCTGACCGTGCCCGTCGTGGCCCCCGTGTCCGGGGCCTGGGCGACGATCAGCTGGTGGCCGCCGCCCGTGTCCGCCATCCCCGCGGGCAGCGGCACCGGGCCGCGGCCGGGCGCGGCGCCGAGCAGGGCGAGGGCGGAGGCGGAGACGAGGGCGAGGACCACACCGGGGCGCATGGCTCAGACGGTAGAGGGCGGCAGCGGCAACGGCAGCCCGGGTAGGCCGTCCAGGCTAGTGGCGATGTGCTCCTTCTTCTCGAAGTACGCGCTCAGCGAGACGTCGTCCTCGCGGGCGAAGCGCTTGCCGTGCAGCTCGCGGTCCTCCTCGTACGCCATGTGGGGGACGGCGTATCCGCAGCTGTCCCGGATCAGTTCGGCGCGTACCACGATGACCGCGCGCAGCCCGTGGAGGCTCGGGTCGATGTCCGGGAAGCGCGCGAGCAGTTCCGGGAAGCGCGGGTCGTCACGGAAGACGGGCTCGCCCCGGCCGTGCACGCGCACGATGTTCGGCGGGCCCTGGAAGGCGCACCACATCAGCGTGATCCGCCCGTTCTCCCTGAGGTGCGCGATGGTCTCGGCGCTGGACCCGGCGAAGTCCAGGTAGGCCACGGTGAGTTCGTCGAGCACGGTGAAGGAGCCCTTGAGGCCCTTGGGGGAGAGGTTGACCGTGCCGTCCCCGGAGAGCGGGGCGGTCGCGGTGAAGAAGAGGGGCTGCTCCTCGATGAACGTGCGCAGCCTGCCGTCTATGCGCTCATAGGTCTTTCCCATGTCTGACGAGTATCGGCGCAACGTCTTCGGCTGTCTGAGTAATTGTCCGACCTGCGTGGGGGAGTTCGCCGTGGCCGCCCCGGCCGGCGCTTCCCACGGGGCGGCCACGGCTGCCTGTCACCTCACCGGGTGAGCGTGCAGGCGGCCAGAAAGTCCAGCCCCGTCGGCCTGGCGGAGACGCGGCCGATGGCGATGGCGATGCGGCCGATGGTCGAGGCGCGCTTGTCCTTCAGCGGGCCGAGGATCGCGTTGTCGACGAAGTTCGGTCCGCCCTGGCCGACGGTGGTGGCCAGCCGGGTGTTCGCCTCCTTGATCTGGGTCTGGAGGAGGGTGAGGTTCCGGTCGACTTCGGCCTTCGCGGAGGCGGGAATCGCGGGGAGCCGGGAGGCGACGTCCGGGCAGGTGATCGTCCCGGGGCTCGCCAGGGTGCGGGCACCGGTCGTGCCGTCGCTCCCGGCGGGGGTGCCGGCGAGGGCGGAGCCGGCGATCACCGCGCCGGAGAGCAGCACGGCGGCGGCGCCGCCGATGACCGCCACGCGACGCTTGTCGTACTTCGGAAGAGCCCTGGACATGCGAATGCCTCACTCGGGTGGGGAGGGTCGTCGTCGGACGAACGCGGCGCCTGCGTTCGGCGGGGAGTACGAGAAAGCGGTTGCACGCGTTCAACCCCAAGGGAGATTGACGAATCATGCAGAGTTCTGCATACTCATGCATGTCAGCGAATGCACTGTGAGGAGAAACCCGTGACCGAGCGCGTCGTACTCGCCTACTCAGGCGGTCTGGACACCTCCGTCGCCATCGGCTGGATCGCCGAGGAGACGGGCGCCGAGGTCATCGCCGTTGCGGTCGACGTCGGCCAGGGCGGCGAGGACCTGGACGTCATCCGCAAGCGCGCCCTCGCGTGCGGCGCCGTGGAGGCCGAGGTCGCGGACGCCAAGGACGAGTTCGCCGACGAGTACTGCCTCCCGGCGATCAAGGCCAACGCCCTCTACATGGACCGCTACCCGCTGGTCTCCGCGCTGTCCCGGCCGACGATCGTCAAGCACCTCGTCGCCGCCGCCAAGAAGCACGGCGCCACCACGGTCGCCCACGGCTGCACCGGCAAGGGCAACGACCAGGTCCGCTTCGAGGCCGGCATCGTCGCCCTCGCCCCCGACCTCAAGTGCATCGCCCCGGTCCGTGACTACGCCATGACCCGGGACAAGGCGATCGCCTTCTGCGAGGAGAAGCAGCTCCCGATCGCCACCACCAAGAAGTCCCCGTACTCCATCGACCAGAACGTCTTCGGGCGCGCGGTCGAGACGGGCTTCCTGGAGGACATCTGGAACGCCCCGATCGAGGACATCTACGAGTACACCTCCAACCCGGCCGTCCCGCGCGAGGCCGACGAGGTGGTCATCAGCTTCAAGGAGGGCGTCCCGGTCGCCATCGACGGCAAGCCCGTCACCGTCCTCCAGGCCGTCCAGCAGCTCAACGAGCGCGCCGGCGCCCAGGGCATCGGCCGGATCGACATGGTCGAGGACCGCCTCGTCGGCATCAAGTCCCGCGAGGTGTACGAGGCTCCGGGCGCGATCGCCCTGATCACCGCCCACCAGGAGCTGGAGAACGTCACCGTCGAGCGCGAGCTCGCCCGCTACAAGCGGCAGGTCGAGCAGCGCTGGGGCGAACTGGTCTACGACGGCCAGTGGTTCTCCCCGCTCAAGCGCGCCCTGGACGGCTTCATCAACGAGGCGAACCAGCACGTCACGGGCGACATCCGGATGACCCTGCACGGCGGCCGTGCCGTCGTCACCGGCCGGCGCTCGACGGAGTCCCTGTACGACTTCAACCTCGCCACCTACGACACCGGCGACACCTTCGACCAGTCGGCGGCCAAGGGCTTCATCGACATCTACAGCCTGTCGTCGAAGATCGCGGCCAAGCGGGACCTGGCGTAACCCCGACGGGTCACACGCACGGGTTCACCTCACACGCATCAGCCTGACAGCCGCCTCCTCGCCTGGAAAGGTGGGGAGGCGGTGGCACACCTAGAGCTTCGAGGAGCAACGCAAGTGAGCAGCAACAGCGGTGACGTACGGCTCTGGGGCGGCCGTTTCGCCGACGGTCCGGCCGAGGCCCTGGCGAAGCTGTCCGCGTCCGTCCACTTCGACTGGCGGCTCGCCCCCTACGACATCGCCGGCTCGCGGGCCCACGCGCGCGTGCTGCACACGGCCGGACTCCTCACCGACGACGAGCTCCAGCGCATGCTCGCCGGACTCGACCGGCTGGAAGCCGACGTGGCCGCCGGCACCTTCGTCGGCACGATCGCCGACGAGGACGTGCACACCGCCCTGGAGCGCGGCCTCCTGGAGCGCCTCGGCCCCGACCTCGGCGGCAAGCTCCGTGCCGGCCGGTCCCGCAACGACCAGGTCGCCACCCTCTTCCGGATGTACCTGCGCGACCACGCCCGGATCATCGGCGGCCTGATCGCCGACCTCCAGGACGCTCTGATCGGCCTCGCCGAGGCCCACCCCGACGTGGCGATGCCCGGCCGCACCCACCTCCAGCACGCCCAGCCGGTGCTCTTCGCCCACCACGTCCTGGCCCACGTCCAGTCCCTCACCCGGGACGCCGAGCGGCTGCGCCAGTGGGACGAGCGGACGGCCGTGTCGCCGTACGGCTCCGGCGCGCTCGCCGGCTCCTCCCTGGGCCTGGACCCGGAGGCGGTCGCGCGCGACCTCGGCTTCGAGCACGGCAGCGCCGCCAACTCCATCGACGGCACAGCCTCCCGCGACTTCGTCGCCGAGTTCGCCTTCATCACCGCGATGATCGGCGTGAACCTCTCCCGGATCGCCGAGGAGATCATCATCTGGAACACGAAGGAGTTCTCCTTCGTCACGCTGCACGACGCGTTCTCCACGGGCTCGTCGATCATGCCGCAGAAGAAGAACCCGGACATCGCCGAGCTGGCCCGGGGCAAGTCCGGCCGTCTGATCGGCAACCTCACCGGGCTCCTCGCCACCCTCAAGGCCCTGCCGCTCGCCTACAACCGCGACCTCCAGGAGGACAAGGAGCCGGTCTTCGACTCCTGTGACCAGCTGGAGGTGCTGCTCCCCGCCTTCACCGGCATGGTCGCCACCCTCACCGTCCACCGCGAGCGCATGGAGGAACTGGCCCCGGCCGGCTTCTCCCTCGCCACCGACATCGCCGAGTGGCTGGTCAAGCAGGGCGTGCCGTTCCGCGTCGCGCACGAGGTCGCGGGGGAGTGCGTCAAGGTCGCCGAGGCGGAGGGCAAGGAACTGGACGACCTCACGGACGAGCAGTTCGCGAAGATCTCCGCGCACCTCACTCCGGAGGTCCGCTCCGTCCTCAACGTCCCGGGCGCCCTCGCCTCCCGCAACGGGCGTGGCGGTACGGCCCCCAGCGCGGTGGCCGTCCAGCTCGCGGAGGTCAAGGCGGACGTGGCGCGTCAGCACCAGTGGGCGCAGGCGAAGAAGCAGGGCTGAGGGCAGCGCCCCGCACCTCCACCGCGATCACCGGGGCGTCGCGGGTTACGTTGGTCGCGAGCCTCACCGAGCCGACCGAACGGAGCCCGCGATGCCCTTCGCGCGACTGGCCACAGTCACGACCCCCACCTGCCACATCGGACTCGGCCTGGCCGCAGTGGGCCGCCCCGGCTACATCAACCTCGGCCGCGACGAGGACCTCGGGGAGGACCGCAGCGTCGAAGCACTGCGCACCCGGACCCACGAACTCCTCGACGCCGCCTACGCCCAGGGCGTCCGCTACTTCGACGCCGCCCGCTCCTACGGCCGCTCCGAGGAGTTCCTCGCCGACTGGCTCGGCGCCCACCCCGAGGTCGACGACGTGGTCGTCGGCAGCAAATGGGGCTACACCTACACGGCCGGCTGGTCCACCGACGCGGAGCGGCACGAGGTCAAGGACCACAGCCTCGCCACCTACGAACGGCAGCGCGCCGAGACCGACGCCCTGCTCGGCGACCGGCTCGACCTCTACCAGATCCACTCGGTGACCCCGGACAGCCCGGCCCTCACCGACAAGGACCTGCACGCCAGGCTGGCGGAAGCCGCCGCGCAGGGCCTCACCGTCGGCTTCTCCACCAGCGGCCCCGCCCAGGCCGACGCCATCCGCGCCGCCCTCGCGGTCACGGTCGACGGCGAGCCCCTCTTCCGTACCGTGCAGTCGACCTACAACGCCCTGGAGGCGTCGGCCGGTTCCGCCCTCGCCGAGGCGCACGACGCCGGGCTCACCGTGATCGTCAAGGAGGGCATGGCGAACGGCCGGCTGGCCGGGCCGCACGCCCCGGACGCGCTGAAGGCCGTGGCCGACGCGACCGGAATGGGCTGTGACGCGGTCGCCCTCGCCTGGATCCTGCGCCGGCCCTGGGTCGCAGTCGTCCTCTCCGGCGCCGCGACCGTCCCGCAGCTGCTCTCCAACCTCCACGCCCCCGCCGTCGACCTCGATGAGGACCAGCTGACCCGCCTCGACACGCTGGCGGAGGACCCGGGCGCCTACTGGGAGCGGCGCGGACAGCTCCCCTGGCACTGACGCACACCGTTCCGGCACGGCATCCATGAGGCAGCCACGCCCATCGTGAGACACAGATGTCTCACTTGGGCTATTCTTGTCTCATGGCCCTCGATCGTGACCACGTGCTGCGCAGCGCCGCCGCCCTGCTGACCCGCAAATCCACCGCGACCATGGACGAGGTCGCCAAGGCCGCGGGGATCAGCCGGGCCACGCTGCACCGCCACTTCGCCGGCCGGGACGCGCTGGTGCGGGCGCTGGAGCAGCTCGGCATCGCGGAGTGCGAGGGGGCGCTGGACCGGGCCCGGCCGGAGGAGGGGTCCGCCGCCGAGGCCGTCCGCAGGCTCGTCCGCGAGATCCAGCCGGCCGCCGGACTGCTCGCGTTCCTCTACGGCGAGAACCAGCTGTGGGAGGGCGACCGGCAGAACGAGGGCTGGCAGCGCCTGGACGCCCGGATGGGCGCCCTGTTCCAGCGTGGACAGCGCGACGGCGAGTTCCGCATCGACCTCAGCCCGGTCTGGCTCACGGAGGCGCTGTACGGACTGATCGCCTCCTGCGCCTGGGCCACCCTGGACGGCCGCGTGGCCTCCCGGGACTTCCCGACCATGATCGCCGAGTTGTTGCTCGGCGGCGCTCTGCGAAGAGAGGAACCATGACCAGCACCGTGCAGCCGGCACAGGCGACCGGGGCGGTGAGGCGCCCGGGCCGCTGGCTCGCGCTCTCCGTCCTCGTCCTGGCCGTGCTGCTGGTGGCCGTCGACGCCACCGTCCTCGGCCTGGCGACCCCCTACATCAGCGAAGACCTGAACCCCTCCGGCACCCAGCTGCTGTGGATCGGCGACGTCTACTCCTTCGTCATCGCCGGTCTGCTGGTCTCCATGGGCAGCCTCGGCGACCGCATCGGCCGCAAGCGGATCCTGCTGGGCGGGGCCACGGCGTTCGGCGCCGTGTCCGTACTCAACGCCTACGCGACGACACCCGAACTGATGATCCTGGCCCGGGCGCTGCTCGGCGTCGCCGGCGCGACCCTGATGCCCGCCACCCTGGCCCTGATCCGCAACATCTTCCACGACCCGCGCGAGCGCAGCCTGGCCGTCGGCATCTGGGGCGCCACCGCCTCCGCCGGTACGGCCGTCGGCCCGATCGTCGGCGGATTCCTGCTCGAACACTTCTGGTGGGGCTCGGTCTTCCTGATCAACCTGCCGGTGATGGCGATCCTGGTCCTGGTCGGCATCCGCACCCTGCCCGAGTCCCGCAACCCGAACCCGGGCCCCTGGGACCTGAGCAGCGTCCTGCTCTCGCTGGTCGGCATGATCGCCCTGGTCTACGCGGTCAAGGAGGCCGCCACCCACGGCCTGACCCGGACGACCCTCGGCACCGGCCTGCTGGGCGCGGCGGCCCTGTACGGCTTCGTCCACCGCCAGCTCACCATGCCGGTCCCGCTGCTGGACATGCGGCTGTTCAGGCGCCGTGGCTTCAGCGGTGCGGTCCTCGCCGACCTGCTGACCGTCCTCGGCATGTCGGGCCTGGTGTTCTTCCTCTCCCAGTACCTGCAACTCGTCCAGGGCCGACGCCCGTTCGAGGCGGGCCTGGCCGAACTGCCCGCCGCGGTGGGCGCGGTGACGGCCGGTCTGGTCGCGGGCCGGGTCGCCCGGCGCTTCTCGGTCCGGGCGGTGGTCTCCGGCGGCCTGGCCGCGGTCGGCGTCGCCCTGGCCGCGCTGACGACGCTCGGCGAGTCCACCGGCTACCCGGCCCTCGGTGCCGCCCTGCTGGTCGTGGGCGTCGGTGCGGGCTTCTCCTTCACGGTGACCGCCGACGTCATCCTGTCCAGCGTCCCCAGGGACCAGGCGGGCGCGGCCTCGGCGGTGTCCGAGACGGCGTACGAACTGGGCGCCGCCCTGGGCATCGCCCTGCTGGGCTCCATCGTGACCGGCGTCTACCGCGGCTTCACGGGCCCGTCCGGCACCCCGGCCGGCGCCCACGAGTCCCTGGGCGCGGCGGTGCGGGCGGCGGCGCACCTGTCCCCGTCCCGGGCACAGGCCCTTCTGGACGCGGCCCGGGAGAGCTTCGTCCACGGTCTCCACCTGGCCTCCGGAGCAGGAGCGGCAGTCCTCCTGACGGCGTCGGCGGCGGCCTGGTTCCTGCTGAGGGACCAGGAACTGGAGAGCACCGGCTGAGGCGGTCCGGGACCACCCCCACGTCACTTCTTGTAACCGAGCACCGTCATCATGCCGCTCTCCGAGTGGTACTGGTTGTGACAGTGCAGCATCCACAACCCGGGGTTGTCGGCGTCGAAGTCGAGCACCAGCTTCCGGTGCGGCAGCACCAGCGCGGTGTCCTTGCGCGCCCCCACGGCATCCAGCCCCGTCAGCGAGAACGTGTGCCCGTGCAGGTGCATCGGGTGCCACATGCCCGTGGCGTTGATGAGGGTGAGCCGCACCCGTTCACCGGCGCGGACCGGGTGGCGCTGCTGCGGCGAGTAGGGCTTGTGGTCGAATCCCCAGTCGAACTTCTGCATGGTGCCGGTGATCCTGATGCGGATCTCCCGGTCGGGGTCCCGGTCGCCGAGGGCCACGGAGTCGGCGGGCAGGAGACGGCGCGCGGGGACGGTGTTCCCGTCGAGTTCGTCCGGGTGGACGTCGGCCGGGGGAAGCTTCTTGCTCCCCTTGCCGGTGCGCAGGACGGCGACGGCCCTGCCCTTCTTGCCCTCGGGCAGGGCGACCAGGGGGAAGACCCCGTCCCGGGCGGTGATCAGCACGTCGTACCGCTCCGCCATGCCGACGAGGAGCGCGTCGGTCCTCTTGTGCTTCACGGGATAGCCGTCGGTGTGGGTGACGGTCATCGTGTGGTCGCCCAGCGCGACCCGGAAGGCGGTCTCCGAACCGGCGTTGATGATGCGCAGCCGCACCCGGTCGCCGGGGCGGCAGCGGAACACCGACGGATTGTCGGGCAGGCGCCCGTTGACCAGGTAGTACGGGTAGGCGACGCTGCCGCCCTCCCCGTGCAGCATGCGGCTGTGGGAGTTGTGCAGCACCCGGTTGGGGCCCGTGGACTTCCGCGCGGACTTCTTGGCCCCCGACGGGTGCGCGTCCGGTCCGTGCGCGCCCGTGCCGTCGTGGCCGGGGCCCATGGCCATGCCCCCCATGTCCATGGAGCCGCCGGGCTTGAGCTGGCCCAGGACGTCCTCGGGCGTGGAGCCCTGCACGCCGTCGAGCCAGTCGTCCAGGACGACGACCCACTCCTTGTCGTACGAGAGGGGCTCCTTGGGGTCGTCGACGATGAGCGGCGCGTACAGGGCCCGGTCGGGCTGCATGCCCACGTGGGAGTGGAGCAGGTAGGTGCCCGGGTGCTCGGCGACGAAGCGGTAGCGGAAGTCCGCCCCGGGGTGGATGGCCCGCTGCGTGAGGTCGGGCACGCCGTCCATGTCGCAGCGCAGCCGCACCCCGTGGGAGTGCAGCGTGGTCGTGGCGGGCAGCCGGTTGGTGAGCGTCAGGTCGAGCACGTCACCGGCCGTGACCCGCACCAGCGGGCCGGGCACCTCCTCGTTGTACGCCCACGTGCGGACCGATCGCCCGCCCAGGTCCAGTCTGGCCTCGGCGGCGGTGAAGCTGAAGACGCGTTCGCGGCCGGGCCCGCGTCTCCGCTCGGCGGCCAGGACTTCCGGATCCGACGGGTTGACGTACCCCCGGGGTCCGGCCGGGACGAACTTCTCCCCGCCATTCGAGTGTTGGGGGCCGGAACTGGGCTCGAAACCGGAGCTGGTGCAGGCTGCCAGGAATCCCGCGCCGGCGACGGCGACCGGGGTACGGAGCAGAGTACGCCGAGAAGGTTTGGACATGTCTGAATCAGACATGTTGTGTGGTCATATGGCCGTCTGATACGGCCGAATGCCCGATGTGTCGGCGGCAGATTCCACCGGCAGGCGGACGGCAGCCGGCACAACACCGGCCCGCCGAGGGGTCCGGAGACCACCCGGCAAGGACCTAGGCGGCCTTCGCCTTCGTGGCGTACATGTCCACGTACTCTTGCCCGGACAGCCGCATCACCTCGGTCATCACCGAGTCCGTCACCGCCCGCAGCACGTACCGGTCCCGGTCCATGCCGTCGTACCGCGAGAACTCCATGGGCTCGCCGAACCGGACGGTGACCCGGCCGGGCCGCGGGATGCCCCGGCCCCCCGGCTGGAGCTTGTCCGTGCCGATCATGGCGAACGGCACCACCGGCGCGCCGGTCATCAGGGTGAGGCGGGCGATACCGGTGCGGCCCCGGTACAGGCGCCCGTCGGGCGACCGCGTGCCCTCCGGGTAGATCCCGAAGATCCTGCCCTCCTCCAGGACGCGCCGTCCGGTCATCAGCGCGGCCACCCCGCCGCTCGCCCCGTCCCGGTCCACCGGGATCATGCCGACGCCGGTGAAGAACCAGGCCATCAGCCGGCCCTTGACGCCCTTGCCGGTGACGTACTCGTCCTTGCCGATGAAGAACACCTGCCGCTTGCTGACCAGCGGCAGCACCATCGAGTCGATGAACGTGAGGTGATTACCGGCCAGAATCACCGGACCGTCGCCGGGGATGTTCTCCACGCCCTCCACCTGTAGGCGGAACATCAGGCGCATGATCGGTCCGAGCACTGCCTTGATGAGCGCGAAGCGGGACAACGGGTCCTCCGATGTCAAAGGGGGCGATATGAGTCTGTGCAGGTGAGGACATTACTCGCGGCGCCGGGCCGCGCGCACATCGGGGACGACCGGTTCACCGAGGTCTTACGAAGTGTTGACGCGCATTTACCTGCGGTGGCGCGCACAGGACGGCGCGTAACCGCCTTGCGCCGATGTGACGGACATCGCGCCGGACGGGGGCCGCCGCCTCCGACGACTCGTCACCCTCCGCCGTCCGCAGGACATCCGACAGCACCCGGGTGTTCGGACCGGGGCCTCCCTCTCGCCATGTGCACGCCCCTACGATCGGGCCGCACCGATGGACGAATGCGGCAGGAGGGCGCTCATGGACGGCGACCAGGCGAACGGGCAGACGCAGGGAACGGGACGGCGGGCGCTCCTCGGCGCCGCGGTGCTCGGCGCGGGCGGAGCGGTCCTCGGACTGTCCGGCACCGCCCGGGCCGCCGAGTCCCGCACGGCCGGACACGGTGGCCGCGGGCTGAAGAGCCTGCCGGTGCCGACGATCATCGGCCACCGTGGTGCCAGCGGCTACCGCCCCGAACACACCTTCGGCTCGTACGAGCTGGCCCTGGACCTGGGTGCCGACGTGGTCGAGGCGGGCGACCTGGTGCCCACCAAGGACGGTCACCTGGTCTGCCGGCACGAGCCGGAGATCGGCGGCACGACGGACGTCGCCTCCCACCCGGAGTTCGCCGACCGCAGGACCACCAAGGTGCTCGACGGGGTCCCCACCACCGGCTGGTTCACCGAGGACTTCACGCTCGCGGAGCTGAAGACGCTGCGCGCCGTCGAGCGCATCCCGGCCAACCGGCCGCACAACACCCTCTACGACGGCCGCTGGGAGATCCCCACCTTCGAAGAGGTCCTGCGGTGGCAGGACGAGCAGACCCGCAAGCGCGGCAAGCAGGTCTGGATCTACCCGGAGACCAAGCACCCCACGTACTTCCGCAAGCTGGGCCTCGGCCTGGAGGAGCGGGTGGCCAAGCTGCTGCACAAGTACGGCAAGGACGGCCGTAACTCCCCGGTCATCCTCCAGTCCTTCGAGCCGAGCAGCATCCAGCGGCTGAACCGGCTGGTCGACAACCCGCTCGTCGTCCTGCTCTCCTCGGCGAACAGCCGCCCGTACGACTTCGTCGAGGCGAACGACCCGCGTACGGTCGCCGACCTCGTCACGCCCAAGGGCCTGCGCGAGATCGCCGGTTACGCCCAGGGCATCGGCCCGACCCTGGACCTGGTCATCCCGAAGAAGGCGGACGGCACCCTGGCCGAGCCGACCACGCTGGTCTCCGACGCGCACAAGGTCGGCCTGGTCCTGCACCCCTACACCATGCGGAACGAGAACCCCTTCCTGCCGGCCGAGTACCGCAAGGGCACCGCGGCCGACGCCTACGGCGATGTCTTCGGCGCCTTCAAGACGTACTTCGCGACCGGGATCGACGGCGTCTTCACCGACAACGCCGACACCGGACTGCTCGCCCGCGCCGACTTCCTGAAGGGCTGACGGCCCCTTCCGGACGACCGCCAGCGGCCCGGCCGTCAACCGCCGCACCGCCCGGCACTCCGTTCGGGCTGACTGCGCGCCGCCCCGGCAACCACCCGCCGGGGCGGCTCGTCGTTCCGCGTATGACGCACGACCTGGTGGCCTCCCTGCACCCCCTGCTCACCGCTGAGGCCTGCGCCGAGGCATATGCCGTGGGAGGCGAGCCGGGCGACCTGGAGCAGGCCGTCTGGCTCCGGCTCCTGGAGCGGCTGGAGAGCGACGGGCCACCGCCGGACCCGCACGGCTGGCTGCGCAAGGCGGTCCGCGCCGAGGCCCGCCGCACCCGCCGCACCACCCGCCTGGAACGGCCCTACGACACCGACCCGGCCGACGACCTCCGCCCCGGGCCGGAACACCACGTCCTGGCCACCGCCCGGTACCGCGCGCTGCGGGACGCGGTCCGCCGCCTGCCCGGCCGCTGCCCCCGCCTCATCGAGGCGCTGCTCTCGCCCAAGGACCTCACCTACCGGGAGATCGCGGGGGAGTTGGGTATCTCACAGGGCAGTCTCGGCCCGGAACGTTCCAGATGTCTCGGATGTCTGCGCCGATTGCTCACGCCGGAGGTTGCGGCGTGCGAAGCGCGGGGATAGGAGTAGGCGACGACAGGTGATCAGGTGAGCGGGAGGCATGCGCACATGGGCATGAGCGTGACCATCTCGGTGGCGACCGAGCAGGACGCGGAGCAGATCTTCCGGCTCCAGTACCTGTGCTTCCAGAGCGAGGCGGCGCTGTACGGCAACTACCGCATCGACCCGCTCGTGCAGACCCTGGAATCGGTCCGTCAGGAGGTCGCCTCCGACTGCGTCTTCGTCGCCCGGCTCGGCGACGAGGTGGTCGGCTCGGTGCGCGGCAGGGTCACCGAGGACGGCGCGGCGGCCATCGGCAAGCTCTGCGTCCACCCCCGCCTCCAGGGCCACGGCATCGGCGCGCGGCTGCTGCGCACGGCCGAGGCCGCGCTGGCGGACGAGCGCGGCGCCACCCGCTTCCGCCTCTTCACCGGCCATCGCAGCGAGGGCAACCTCCGTCTGTACCGCCGGTCCGGCTACGAGACGGTCGGCAGGGCCAAGGGCGCCGACGGCGTGGAGATGATCATCCTGGAGAAGCAGGCGGGCGCGTACGCGCAGACGGCGTGAGGGCGGGCGCCCCGGAAGGGGCGCCCCTCAGGCGCCCTCGCGGGCGGACGCCTTCCGCAACCAGTACATCGCGGAGAGCGGCAGGAGCACGGGGATGAAGACGTACCCCATCCCGTACTTCGACCACACCGTCGCATCCGGGAACGCGGACGGCTCGGCCAGGGTCCACGTACCGACGATCAGCACGCCCGCGAGCTCCGCCGCGCAGCACACCAGTGCCGCCCGGCGAGCCGTCTCCCCGCCGCGCACCAGCGTGTACGTGATGAACCCGTACACCACGCCGGCCACGGCGGACAGCGAGTACGCGAGCGGTGCCCGGCCGAACTCCGTGGAGATCTGGTACGCGGACCGCGACACCGCGCCGACCACCATCACGCCGTAGAACCAGACGAGCAGCATGCCCGGCCCGCTGATCAAGCGGGCCGGCTTCTCCTGCACCGCCGTCACCTCAGCCTCCCCAGATGTCGAAGAGCCGCACTTCCAGCACGGCCAGCACCACACCGCCGGCGGCCACCGTCACGGAGCCCCAGCGGGTCCGCTCGGCCAGCGACATGAAGCCCGCCGCCGGAACGCACGCGAACGCGCCCAGCAGGTACGCCACGAAGATCGTCGTGCCCTGCTCCGGCTTCTCGCCCCGCGCCAGCTGCACGATACCGATGACCAGCTGGACCAGGGCCAGCAGCGACACCACGGCCATGCCGATGAAGTGCCAGTCCTTCGTCGGCTGGTCGCGATAGGCGGCCCAGCCGCACCAGGCGGCGAGCAACAGCGCGGCGACCCCGGTCACCAGCGTCAGGGCATTGAGCATGCCGTGACCTTATTACGGCGGAAACAGCCCATCGCCCCCGGCCCCGCCCCAGGCCCCTTGGACGCGACCGCCGTGGCATTGGCCACAGCCCACCGGGCGGCCGGGCCGGGCGCCGGCCCGGTGCTGCGTCCCCGTCGGCCTTGTCCGCACTGGTGAAGGACGGGGGAGCGCAGGTCACCACGGGTCCGCGGGCATCCCGCCGCCCCTGTCCGCCGCTGTCCACCATGCGGACAGCGGCGGCCGGTCAGGACCGTTCGTCTGCTTTACTTCTCGCATGACCACGACGAGCTGCCGCACCCTTGCGACCGAGGCGACCCTGACGCCCGGTGCTCGTTGTATGTGTCGCCTGATGTGTCGAATGTGCGCCTTCTAGAGGGCCCCCGCATCAGCTGAGCCTCGCGCCCCGAAGCGAGACCCGTGGCATGTCCGTGCGCCGTAGGCCGTACGAGACGCACATCCCTTCCTCCATGCCGACCGCATGCACCCGTGCCCGGGCACACCCACGCCCGCGCACTCGACAGTGACGGAAACCCACGTGATCACCACCTCGGGCCTGACCAAGGTCTACCGCTCCCGCGGCCGCGAGGTCACCGCCCTCGACGGCGTCGATCTCCACGTCCGCGAAGGCGAGGTCTACGGCGTCATCGGCCAGTCCGGCGCCGGCAAGTCCTCGCTCATCCGCTGCGTCAACCTGCTGGAGCGCCCCACCTCCGGCACCGTGACCGTCGACGGGCAGGACCTCACCGCACTGGCCGGGCGCGGCCCGCGCGCCGGCCGGGAGCTGCGCCGGGCCCGCACCCGGATCGGCATGGTCTTCCAGCACTTCAACCTGCTGGCCTCGCGGACCGTGCAGGACAACGTCGAACTGCCGCTGGAGATCCTCGGCCAGTCCGGCCGGGCCCGCTCCCGCAAGGCGCTGGAGCTGCTCGACCTGGTCGGCCTCGCCGACAAGGCCAAGGCCTACCCCGCCCAGCTCTCCGGCGGCCAGAAGCAGCGCGTCGGCATCGCCCGCGCCCTGGCCGGCGACCCCAAGGTGCTGCTCTCCGACGAGGCCACCAGCGCCCTCGACCCGGAGACCACCCGCTCCATCCTCCAGCTGCTGCGCGACCTGAACCAGCAGCTGGGCCTGACCGTCCTGCTCATCACCCACGAGATGGACGTCGTGAAGTCGGTCTGCGACTCCGCCGCCCTGATGGAGAAGGGCCGGATCGTGGAGTCCGGCACGGTCAGCGAGCTGCTGGCCACCCCGGGCTCGGAGCTGGCCGCCGCGCTGTTCCCCGTCGGAGGCGAGGCCACGGGCACCGACCGGACCGTCCTCGACATCACCTTCCACGGCGAGACCGCCACCCAGCCCGTCATCTCCCAGCTCTCGCGCACCTACAACATCGACATATCGATCCTCGGCGCCGCCATCGACACCGTCGGCGGCCTCCAGATCGGCCGCATGCGCATCGAACTGCCCGGCCGCTACGAGGACAACGTGGTGCCGGTCGGCTTCCTGCGCGAACAGGGCCTGCAGATCGACGTGGTGGGCCAGGAGGCCCTGCTGGTGAAGGAAGGTGCCAAGTGACCTGGTCCGAGATGCAGCCGCTGCTGTCCCAGGCGTGTTCCGAGACGCTGACGATGGTGCTCTGGTCCACCCTGATCGCCGTCGCGGCCGGCCTCCCGCTCGGCCTCCTCCTCGTCGTCACCGACCGGGGCGGCCTGGTCCAGAACGTCGTCGCCAACAAGGTGGTCGGCCAGGTCGTGAACATCGGCCGGTCCATGCCGTTCATCATCCTGATGGTCGCGCTGATGAGCTTCACCCGCTGGGTCACCGGCACGACCATCGGCACGACCGCCGCGATCGTGCCGCTCGCCATCGGCGGCATCCCGTTCTTCGCCCGCCTGGTCGAGACGGCCGTCCGCGAAGTGGACCACGGCCTGGTCGAGGCCGTGCAGTCCATGGGCGGCAACACCTGGACGATCGTCCGCAAGGTCCTGATCCCCGAGGCCCTGCCCTCGCTGATCGCCTCCACCACGACCACGCTCATCGCCCTCATCGGCTACTCCGCCATGGCCGGCACCGTCGGCGGCGGCGGCCTCGGCGACCTCGCCGTCCGCTACGGCTACCAGCGCTTCGAGACCGAGCTCATGTGGATCACCGTCGCGATCCTCGCCGTCGTCATCTCCCTCATCCAGTTCGCCGGCGACTTCGCGGCCCGCTCCCTGCACAGCCGGGGCGGCCGGTCGGGCCCGGCGCCCAAGCTCCGCCTGCTGAAGGCCAAGGAGCCGGCGGCGGCCGACGTCAGCAAGGTCGCCTGAGCTTCCGCAGAGTTCCCCGTCCGCCCACCCGTCACCCGACCACCACCCCTCAACGACGGCGCTTCGCGCCGACAGCCCCTGATCCGGGGTCGCACCACCCTTAAGGAAAGGCACTTTTCGTGCGTAACACCGCCAAGTTCACCACCGCCGTCCTCGCCGCCGGAGCCGTCACCTTCGGGCTCACCGCCTGCGGCTCGGACAAGGACTCCGCCTCCTCCGACTACAGCGGTCCGCTGGTCGTCGCCGCGAGCCCGACCCCGCACGCCGAGATCCTGAACTTCGTCAAGGACAAGCTGGCGAAGAAGGCGGGCCTCGACCTGGAGGTCAAGGAGTTCACCGACTACATCACGCCGAACACGGCGACCGAGGACGGTTCGGTGGACGCCAACTACTTCCAGAACCAGCCGTACCTGGACGACTTCAACAAGAAGCGCGGCACCCACATCGCGCCCGTCGTCACGGTGCACCTGGAGCCGCTCGGCCTGTACTCCCACAAGGTCAAGAAGGCCGACGCCCTCAAGAGCGGTGCGACCATCGCCGTCCCGAACGACGCCGTCAACGAGGCGCGCGCCCTGAAGCTGCTCGCCGCCAACGGGCTCATCACCCTCAAGGACGGCGTCGGCACCGAGGCGACCCCGCAGGACATCACCAAGAACCCCAAGGACCTCAAGTTCAAGGAGGTCGAGGCGGCCCAGACCGCGCGCTCCCTGGACGACGTGGACGCGGCCGTGATCAACGGCAACTACGCCATCTCCGCCGGCATCAAGCCCGCCAAGGACGCCCTGGTCCTGGAGTCCGCGAAGAACAGCCCGTACGGCAACTTCCTCGCGGTCAAGGAGGGCAACCAGAAGGACCCGCGCGTGAAGAAGCTCGCCAAGCTCCTCACCTCGCCCGAGGTCAAGAAGTTCATCGAGGACAAGTACCAGGGCTCGGTCATCCCGTCCTTCTGAGCCGTGAGGGGAACCGAACCGATGCGCGTGTCCGTCATCGCCGTGGCGGCCCTGGCCCTCGGCCTGACCGCCTGCGGCTCCGGCACGGACTCCGGCAAGGGCGGTGGCACGGACGACACCCTCGTCGTCGGCGCCACCGCCGTCCCGGCCGGCGAGGTGCTCACCTACGTCAGGGACCACCTCGCCGCCAAGGCCGGCCTGAAGCTGGAGATCAAGGAGTTCACGGACTACGTCCTGCCGAACACCGCCCTCCAGGAGGGCGAGCTGGACGCGAACCTCTACCAGAACCAGCCCTACCTGGACGACTTCAACACGTCCAAGGGCACCGACCTCGTCTCCGTGGTCAAGCCCTACCTGCCGCCCATGGGCGTCTACTCCCACAAGGTGAAGAAGGTCACCGAGCTCGCCGACGGAGCCACCGTCGCCGTGCCGAACGACATCACCAACGAGGGCCGCGCCCTGAAGCTGCTGGCCGCGGGCGGCGTCATCGGGCTGAAGGCCGGCGCCGGCACCGACGCGTCCCCCGCGGACGTCACGTCCAACCCCCGGCACCTGAAGTTCCGGGAGCTGGAAGCCG
Source organism: Streptomyces olivaceoviridis (assembly GCF_014650115.1). Lineage (GTDB taxonomy): Bacteria > Actinomycetota > Actinomycetes > Streptomycetales > Streptomycetaceae > Streptomyces > Streptomyces olivaceoviridis. The sequence goes on from NZ_BMUI01000004.1 coordinate 269,867, forward strand.
CCCAGCTGCCCCGCTCGCTCGACGACGTGGACGCCGCGGTCATCAACAACAACTACGCCCAGGACGCGGGCCTCAGCCCCACCGGGGACGCGATCCTCCTGGAGTCGGCGAAGGACAACCCCTACGCCAACCTCCTCGCCGTCAAGCGCGGCCACGAGGACGACCCACGGGTGAAGAAGCTCGCGAAGCTGCTCGTCTCGCCCGAGGTGCGGACGTTCATCCAGGACAAGTACCACGGGTCCGTCCTGCCGGCGACCGGCCGCTGACGGCACGTACACGGCGTTTCGCGACGCACGGGGTCCACTCCCTCACCGGGTGTGGACCCCGTCGTGCGGTTCAGTGGTTCCATGCTGCATGCTGGGCAGTTCAGCAGACCTGACGGTCCTGACGGTCTTTCGAGGAATTTCCGAAGGTTACGGAGCGGCGCATGACGAGCACCTTCCCCAACATCTCCATCAGCACGGAGCGGTTGGTGCTGCGTCCCCTCGACGAGGACGACGTGCCCGCCCTGGCCGACATGATGAACGACGAACAGGTCGTCGCCTGGACCACCGCCCCCCACCCCTACACCGAGGCCGACGCCCATCGGTGGATCACCCGCCTCGCCCCGGACGAACGCACCGAAGGACGCGGCATAGTCCTCGCCGTCACCGAATTCCTCACCCAGCGGCTCGTCGGCGTCGTGCACCTGAGGAACACGGACTGGCGCGTCCGCTCCAGCCAGATCGCCTACGTCATCGCGCCCTGGGCCCGCGGCGAGGGCTACGCCTCCGAAGCCGTCCTCGCCACCGCGCAGTGGCTCTTCCACGACCAGAAGTTCGAACGGCTCGAACTGCGCACCGCCGCCGACAACACCGCCTCCCAGCAGGTGGCCCAGAAGATCGGCTGCATCAGCGAGGGCGTCCTGCGCAACGCCTGGATAGCCCGCGCCAGGACCGACGTCGGCGCCTGGACCGAGGTGCGCACGGACGTCATCGTCTGGAGCCTGCTCCCGGAGGACCTCGCCGGGGTCACCGAGCAGCCGGCCGACACCGCGGGTTTCACGTCGTACTCGGACTGGAACTGAGCCCCCCGGCTTCACCAGGTACTCTCACGGAGCCCGCCCCGGGCTCTCTCCCCCCGAAGACCCGCGCAGAACCACTGGAGACTGACGACGATGGCCGACCGGGTCACGGTGATCGGCTGGGACGGCTCGCCACCGACCGACGCGGCACGGGCCGCCCTCGGCGCCGCCACCCTCGTGGCCGGTGCCGCCCACCACCTGGCGCTGCGAGAGGTCCCGCCCACCGCCGAACGCGTCCGCCTCGGCAGCCTCGCCCTGGCCGCCCGCCGCATCGCCGCCCACCGCGGCACCGCGGTCGTACTCGCCGACGGCGACCCCGGCTTCTTCGGTGTCGTCCGCACCCTGCGCGCCCCGGAGTTCGGCCTGGAGGTCGAGGTCGTCCCGGCCGTCTCCTCCGTCGCCGCCGCCTTCGCCCGCGCCGGCATGCCCTGGGACGACGCCCAGGTCGTCGTCGCCCACCCGCGCACCCTGCGCCGGGCCGTGAACGTCTGCCGCGCCCACACCAAGGTCGCCGTCCTCACCTCGCCGGGCGCCGGCCCCGCCGAACTCGGCCTCCTCCTGGAGGGCGTGCACCGCACCTTCGTCATCTGCGAGGAACTGGGCACCGAACGCGAACAGGTCAGCGTCGTCACCTCCGACAAGGCCGCCGACCACACCTGGCGCGACCCCAACGTCGTCATCGTCATCGGCGGACCGGCCGCCGCGCAGGAGGGCGGCGGCTGGATCGCCGGACGCGACCCGGGCACCGGCCCGCGCGGCTGGGTGCAGCCCGACGAGAGCTACGGCGCCGGCCCGGCCGGCGGTCTCGGCGAGGGCGAGACCCAGCTGCTGCGCGCCGCGCAACTCGCCCGCCTCGGGCCCCGCGTCGGCGACCTCGTCTGGGACATCGGCTGTGGCAGCGGCGCGTTCGCCACCGAGGCCGCGCGCGCCGGCGCGGCCGTCATCGCCGTCGACCACGACCCGGCCGCCTGCGCCCGCACCGAGAGCGCCGCGCGCCGCTTCGCCGTCCAGCTCCAGATCGTGCACGGCAGCGCCCCGCACGTCCTCGAAAACCTGCACGAACCGGACGTCGTACGGGTCGGCGGCGGGGGACCGGCCGTCGTCTCCGCGGTCGCCGACCGGCGCCCGCAGCGCATCGTCACGCACGCCGCCACCCGGGACGCCGCCGAACGCGTCGGCCGCGACCTGGCCGAGCACGGATACCGCGTCGAGTGCGCCCTGCTCCAGTCCGTCGAACTCGACACCCGGGCCTGGACCGAGACCGAGCGGAACGTAGCGTTCCTGCTCAGCGGGGTACTACCGGACCGCGCCCCGTGATCCTGTTGTCGTACCGCGCGCGGTAGGCTGGCCGATCGTTGTACCGCACCGGTGGGCCGAACTTCGTTCACCAATGTCCGGAACGCGCGCCCGTTTTGGGGTGGGTGTGGTACGGCGGAACCAGAGGACGCGCAACGTGGCGCAGTCCACAGCGGGCTGTCGCGGATCTTGCTGTCGCGACGGCACGACGACCGGGACAATGCCACTGAATGGCTTTGTCGCCTTTTCCGGCGGGTCGTTCGTGCCGCTGGGCACGGACGCTCGTTCTTCACTGCGGGCGGTCGGTGCGCCGTTCCGGGTGAGCTGGTCGTAGGAGCACTAACCGATGGGCGAGGGGTACGCATGACCGACACCGGCCAGGTCCCGGGCGAGGGGCAGCCGGAGAGCGCAGGCATGGTGGAGCAGCCGGGCGTTCCCGCGCACGGTGCGTACGCCTACCTCTCCGAGGCTCCCGCCGAGGACGAAGACCTGCTGCTGCCGGGTGCCCAGGGCGCGTGGGGCAACGAGGTGCCGCCACCCGCTCCGGAACCGGTGGTGGAAGCCGTCCACGAGCCGGGCCCACACGAGACGGCCGGCCGTGACAGCGGCTCGGTCGACCTCAGCGGTGTCCGCCTGCCCAACCCGGGCCCGGCGTCGGTGCCGCCGTCGCCCATCCTCTCGGCGCCGCACGACCCGGCCACCGCCCCGCAGCCGCCGCGCCGCCCGCTGCACCTCGGCCCGCCGATCCCCGACGCCTCCGCCAGCCCGGTCCGCTCCCTCGCCGACCGCGGCCCCGCGGGAGCGCCGGTGCGGCAGCCCGGACCGGCGGCGAGCGGCCCCGAATACCTCGACGCCCAGTCGCAGGCGGCTCCGCAGAGCGCGGCCCCCTGGGGCGCGGCACAGGTCGCCACCCAGACCCCGGCTGCCGAAACGGTTGACCCGTCCGGCGCGGCCCAGGCGGCGGTGGCCCGCCTCACCGGCCAGGCGTCGTCCCCGACCGACACCGGCCACGTACAGGTCGTCCACGGCCATGACGGGGTCCAGCCGGTCCACGCGCACGACGGGGTGTACACGGCACCGGTGACGCCGGGTGCCGGGGCCGACGTGGCCTCCGCAGACGGCGGGACCGTCGCCGACGCGGCGCCCACGGACGTACAGGCCGCTGACGGAGCGCCAGGGCCGGCGCACGGGCAGGACGGGGCCGACCAGGTGCCTCCGACGCCGGAGGCCTCCGGGACGGACCCGGCGGCCCGGAGCGTTCCGGCCGAGCCGGCGCCGGCACAGGCCGTACCGACCGGCGCACTGCCTTCGGAGGCCACCGGTGCCGAGGGGGCCGCGGACGCGGGTCCGGCCGCCGGTACGCCGGCCGAGGCGGCGGCTCAGGCAGTGGCTCAGGCAGCGGCCGGGGAGGTCGCGGCTCAGCCAGCGGCCGGGGATGCGGCTCAGGCAGTGGCTGGCGACGCGGCTCAGGCAGGGGCCGGGGACGCGGCTCAGCCGACGGCACCGGCGCAGGCGGCCGATGGCGTGCAGCAGGGCGAGACGGCGCAGCCCATCGATGCCGGGCAGGCCACTGAGACTGCGCAGGCCGCGGACGCCGAACAGCTCCCCGGCACCGGGGACGTCGCTGCTGCGGACCAGCTCACCGAGCAGTCCGCCGACGTCGCGCACCCCGCCGATCCCGCTCAGGCTGTCGTTGCCGGGGATGCGGCTGGCGGGGTGCAGTCCGCTGAGCCTGCGCAGGTTGCTGATGTGGTGCAGGCTGCCGATGGTGCGCCGATTGCCGAGGTTCCGCAGGCTGTCGTTGCTGAGGATGCGGCTGGCGGGGTGCAGTCCGCTGAGACTGCGCAGGTTATGGACGCGGTGCGGTCCGCCGACAGCGCGCCGACTGCCGCGGCTCCTCAGGCTGTCGTTGCCGGGGATGCGGCTGGCGCGGTGCAGCCCACTGGTCCTGCGCAGGTTGCCGATGCGGTGCAGGCTGCCGATGGTGCGCCGATTGCCGAGGTTCCGCAGGCTGTCGTTGCCGGGGATGCCGCTGGTGCGGCGCAGCCCGCCGCCCCTGCGCAGCCGGCCGGCGCCGAGCAGGCTGCCGATGAGCCGCAGAGTGCCGAAGCGCAGCAGATTGCCACCGCGGACCCTGCCGACCCCGCACAGCCTCACCTTCCCGCCGACGCCCACGCGTCCGCCGAAGCCCAGGCCGCCGTCTCCCCCCAGGGTGCGGTGGAGTCCGCCGAAGAGGTTCCCCCTCATGGCGCGGGCGAAGCCACCGAGGCGATCGCCGCCCAGAGCGCAGCCCCGGTCCCCGACGCGGCCACCGCCCAGGCAGCGGTCGACGGTGCCGATCCGACACCGGCCCAGGTAGCGGTCGACGGCACCGACCCGGCACCCGCCCAGGCCGCGGAACCCACCGTCGCCCCGCACCCCACGGCCGCCCCGGCCGCGCAGCCGACCGCACCCCAGACGCCGCAGCCCGCCGTCCCGGTCGCGGAGGCACCGCATACCGACGGCGGCCAGGCGCCGGAGCCGGCCGTCCCGGCCGCCGCCGAGGCACCCCGAGCCGAGCCGTCGCAGCCGACCCCGGCGCAGCCCGCCGTACCCGTAGCCGCCAGGCAGGACGCCGTATCCGCCCCGCCCGCCGGTGATGGCGTCGACGAGGCCGTGGAGGTGACCGAGCCGGTCGTGCTCCAGGGCCCGCAGCTCGCCGAGAGCGCCCCGCACGCCACCGTCGCCCCGCCCGCGCAGGCCGTCCCGCAGCCGGACGCGGTGTCGGATGCCGCCGTGCCCGACGTCCCGGCCGCGAAGGCCGTCCCGCAGCCGGACGCGGTGTCGGATGCCGCCGTGCCCGACGTCCCGCCCGCGAAGGCCGTCCCGCAGCCGGACGCGGTGTCGGACGCCTCCGTGCCCGACGTCCCGCCCGCGAAGGCCGTCCCGCAGCCGGACGCGGTGTCGGATGCCGCCGTGCCCGACGCCCCGGCCGCGCAGGCCACCCCGCAGCCGGACGCCGCCGTACCCGACGTCCCGCATCCGCAGGGCCCCGTGCAGAACCCGGACCAGCCCCTGCCCTCCGGGCTCCCCGTGGGGCCGGACCCGCGCCCGCTCGGGGAGTTCGTGCCGGTGGAGGGCCAGGTGCCCACCGCCCCGCACCTGGCGCCCACCCCGCCGCACCCCCTCGTCGTGCCCGCTCCCCGCGAGGGCGAGCCGGCCGGGGCCACCGCCCCCGATGTCGTCCAGCACGCGGACGACCTGCGGACCACGGCCGCGGACCAGGAGGAGAGCACGGCCGCGGTGGCGGAGGGACGACAGTCCACCGGCCCCGCCGCGCCGGGCTACGCCGACGCCGAGCGCGAGGCCGTCCTGAAGGTGATGCGCGAGCGCCGCGACATCCGCAACGGCTTCCGCAGCGACCCCATCCCGCACGAGGTGCTGCTCAGAGTCCTGGAGGCCGCGCACACCGCGCCGTCCGTGGGCCACTCGCAGCCCTGGGACTTCGTCGTCATCCGGTCCGCCGAGACCCGGCGGACGATGCACGAACTGGCGATGCGGCAGCGCGAGGCGTACGCCAAGTCGCTGCCGAAGGGCCGGGCCAAGCAGTTCAAGGAACTGAAGATCGAGGCCATCCTCGACACCCCGGTCAACATCGTCGTCACCGCCGACCCCACCCGCGGCGGCCGGCACACGCTCGGCCGTCACACCCAGCCGCAGATGGCGCCCTACTCCTCGGCGCTCGCGGTGGAGAACCTCTGGCTCGCCGCCCGCGCCGAAGGCCTCGGCGTCGGCTGGGTCAGCTTCTTCGACGAGCGGGAGATGGTCCGCGCGCTCGGCCTGCCCGAGCACCTTGAGGTCGTCGCCTACCTGTGTGTCGGGTACGTCGACGAGTTCCCGGACGAGCCCGAGCTGATGCAGGCCGGCTGGTCCAAGCGACGCCCCCTGTCCTGGGTGGTGCACGAGGAGACGTACGGCCGCCGCGCCCTGCCCGGAGAGGAACCCCACGACCTGCTTGCCGAGACCGTCGCACAGATCCGCCCGCTCGACGCCAAGGCGCTCGGCGAGGCGTGGGAGCGCCAGAAGCGCATGACCAAGCCGGCCGGCGCGCTCGGCATGCTGGAGATCATCTCCGCACAGCTGTGCGGGCTGTCCCGGCAGTGCCCGCCGCCGATCCCGGAGCCCGCCGCCGTCGCCATCTTCGCCGGCGACCACGGCGTGCACGCCCAGGGCGTCACCCCCTGGCCGCAGGAGGTCACCGCCCAGATGGTGGCCAACTTCCTCGGCGGGGGCGCCGTCTGCAACGCCTTCGCCAGTCAGGTCGGCGCCGAGGTGTGCGTCGTGGACGTGGGCGTGGCCGCCGACCTGCCGGCCACCCCGGGCCTGCTGCCCCGCAAGATCCGCGGCGGCACGTCCGACATGACCACCGGCCCCGCGATGACCCGCGAGGAGGCCAAGGCGGCCATCGAGGTGGGCATCGAGACCGCCCGCGACCTGGTGGCGGCCGGCAACAAGGCGCTGCTCACCGGTGAGATGGGCATCGCCAACACCACCGCGTCCGCCGCGCTGATCTCCGTGTTCACCGGCACCGACCCGGCCGAGGTGACCGGGCGCGGAACGGGCATCAACGACGAGACGCTCGCCCGCAAGACGGAGGTCGTCCGCCGTGCCCTGGAACTCCACCAGCCGGACCCGGCCGACCCGATCGGCGTCCTCGCGGCGATCGGCGGCTTCGAGCACGCGGCCATGGTGGGCCTGCTGCTCGGCGGTGCCTCGCTGCGTACGCCGGTGATCCTGGACGGCGTCAGCGCCGGCGCGGCGGCCCTCGTGGCCCGCGCCATCGCCCCGGAGGTCCTCGCGGCCTGCATCGCCGGCCACCGCAGCGCCGAGCCGGGCCACGTGGCGGCCCTGAACAAGCTGGGCCTGCGCCCCCTGGTCGACCTGGACCTGCGCCTCGGCGAGGGCACCGGCGCCCTGCTCGCCCTGCCGCTGGTGCAGAGCACGGCGCGGGCCATGCACGAGGTGGCCACGTTCGATTCGGCGGGGGTCACGGAGAAGTAGGCCCCACGGCACGGGTGGTCCGGTGTTCAGCTGCCGGACCACCCGTGTCCCATGCCCCGCCCACCGCTTAAAATCTGCACGTCAGGGCCGCTCCGAAGGTGCAGCGCGCCCATCGCACAGCTGCACGAGGAGCCGTCCCTCATGGCCGAACACCCCGCCTACCCCGTAGGCCTCCGCCTCTCCGGCCGTCGCGTGGTCGTCCTCGGCGGCGGCCAGGTCGCCCAGCGCCGCCTCCCGGCGCTCATCGCGGCCGGCGCGGACATCGTCCTCGTCTCCCCGGAGGCGACCCCCTCGGTCGAGGCCATGGCGGACGCGGGCGAGATCACCTGGGTGCGGCGCGGGTACGAGGACGGCGACCTCGCCGAGGCCTGGTACGCCCTCATCGCGACCAGCGACCCCGCGGCGAACACGGCCGCCTCCGCCGAGGCGGAGCGCCACCGCGTCTGGTGCGTCCGCTCCGACGACGCCGACCAGGCGACGGCGTGGACCCCGGCGACCGGCCACAGCGAGGGCGTCACCGTCGCCGTGCTCACCACGCACGCGCGGGGCCGCGACCCCCGGCACACCGCGGCCATCCGGGACGCGGTCGTCGAGGGCCTGCGCGACGGCACCCTCGTCGCCCCGCACCACCGCACCCGCACCCCCGGCGTGGCCCTGGTCGGCGGCGGCCCGGGCGATCCCGACCTGATCACGGTTCGCGGCCGGCGCCTCCTCGCCGAGGCGGACGTCGTCATCGCCGACCGGCTCGGCCCGCGCGACCTGCTCGCCGAACTCCCCCCGCACGTCGAGGTGATCGACGCGGCGAAGATCCCGTACGGCCGGTACATGGCCCAGGAGGCCATCAACAACGCGCTCGTCGAGCATGCCAAGCAGGGCAAGGCGGTCGTCCGGCTCAAGGGCGGCGACCCGTTCGTCTTCGGCCGGGGCATGGAGGAGGTCCAGGCGCTCGCCGAGGCCGGCATCCCGTGCACGGTCGTCCCCGGCATCTCCAGCTCGATCTCGGTGCCGGGCGCGGCCGGCATCCCGGTCACGCACCGGGGGGTGGCCCATGAGTTCACGGTGGTCAGCGGCCATGTGGCGCCGGACGACGAGCGCTCCCTGGTCGACTGGCCCTCGCTGGCCAAGCTCACCGGCACCCTGGTGGTCCTGATGGGCGTCGACAAGATCGGGAAGATCGCCGAGACGCTCGTCGCGCACGGCAGGTCGCCCGGGACGCCGGTGGCCCTGGTGCAGGAGGGGACGACGGCCGCGCAGCGGCGCGTGGACGCCACCCTCGCCACGGTCGCCGAGACGGTCCGCGCCGAGGACGTGAAGCCCCCGGCGGTCATCGTCATCGGCGAAGTGGTGCGGGTCGGTCCCGCGCCTTCGGCGTGACATTGGCCTGATCTCGCGTAACCCGGGGTAACCCATCCCTTCCCAGCCGTTGGCACCACCTCCAGGACAAGGCAGTATCACCCTGTGGCCGATCTCATCACCGTCGAGGATCCCGACGACCCGCGCCTGAGCGACTACACGGGCCTGACCGACGTCGAGCTGCGCCGCAAGCGCGAGCCCGCCGAGGGCCTGTTCATCGCCGAGGGCGAGAAGGTCATCCGCAGGGCGAAGGAAGCCGGCTACGAGATGCGGTCGATGCTGCTCTCGGCCAAGTGGATCGACGTCATGCGCGACGTCATCGACGAACTCCCGGCTCCCGTCTACGCCGTCAGCCCCGAACTCGCCGAACGGGTCACCGGTTACCACGTGCACCGCGGCGCCCTCGCCTCCATGCAGCGCAAGCCGCTGCCGACGGCCGGCGAACTGCTGCGCTCCGCCAGCCGGGTGGTGGTCATGGAGTCGGTGAACGATCACACCAACATCGGCGCGATCTTCCGCTCGGCGGCGGCCCTCGGCATGGACGCGGTGCTGCTGTCGCCCGACTGCGCCGACCCTTTGTACCGGCGGAGCGTCAAGGTCTCCATGGGCGCCGTGTTCTCGGTGCCGTACGCCCGGCTGGAGACCTGGCCCAAGAGCCTGGACTCGGTCCGCGAGGCCGGTTTCACCCTGCTCGCGCTCACCCCGGACGAGAAGGCCCGCACCCTGGACGAGGCCGCCCCGCACAGGATGGACCGGGTGGCGCTCATGCTCGGCGCCGAGGGCGACGGGCTGTCCACGCAGGCGCTGGTCGCCGCCGACGAGTGGGTCCGCATCCCGATGTCCCACGGCGTCGACTCGCTCAACGTGGGCGCGGCGGCGGCGGTGGCCTTCTACGCGGTGGCCACGGGCCGGCCGGAGTCCTGACCCGGCGCGCCCCCGCCCGCCGAACCGGTGCCGACGCGGCCCTCAGTTACCGGCGTCGCGGCTCACCGCCGACGTGTCCGGGTTCGGCACGAACGTCGCGTCGCCCAGCGGCGAGTGGCTCGGCTGGGTGTGCTGCTGCCGGGGGACGCCGTCGTCGCCGAGCCCGCGCGCCGGGCCCTGGCAGCCCTGGGCCACCGCGATGCCGAGCGCCACGAGCAGCGTCACCACCACGAAGACGAACAGCCGCTGCCGCAGCAGCCGCGGATTGGCCGGCCGCCGCAGGCTCCCCGCCGGGCGCTGCCCCGGCCGACCGGAACCACCGCGCTGAGCGGGCCGGCCGCCACCGGAGCGCGGGCCGCCGCCGCGCGGCACCGGGGTGGGGCGCGCCGCACCCGGCCGGGCGGTGAGCCCGGCACCGCCACCGCGCGCACCGCTGCCCCCGCGTGAGGGCACCCCGCCGCGCGAGGACGCTCCGCCACGGGACGGCACTTCGCCGCGCGCGGACACCCCGCCCCTGGAGGACACGGAGGGCGCACCGCCCCGGGCCGGAGTGCCGCCGCGCGGCAGCGGCGTACCGGGCGAGGCGCGCCGCTGGGTGCGCTGCTGCTCGGGGTAGGTGTCGGCGAGCCGTCCGGTGGGCCGGTCCGCCTCGGCGGCACGCGGCGAGGGCGGCCGTACGCCGTCCAGGCCCTGCGCCTCCCGGGCGGCGATCTCCTTCAGCCGCAGTGACAGCTGGAGCGTGCTGGGCCGCTCGTCGGGGTCCTTCGCCAGGCAGGCCCGGATCAGCGGGGCCAGCGCGTCCGGCACGCCGTACAGTTGCGGCTCCTCGTGCACCACCCGGTACAGCATCACCTCGGAACTGCCGTGCCCGAAGGGCGAGTCGCCGGTCGACGCGTACGCCAGGGTCGCGCCCAGCGAGAACACGTCGGTGGCCGGCGTGACCGCCGCGCCGCGCACCTGCTCCGGGGCCAGGAAGCCGGGGGAGCCGACGGCGGTGCCGACGTGGGTGAGCGTGGAGGCGCCGGTGGCCCAGGCGATGCCGAAGTCGATGATCCGCGGCCCTTTCGGGGACAGCAGGATGTTGGAGGGCTTCAGGTCCCGGTGGACGACCCCGGCCTCGTGCACGGCGACCAGTCCCTCGGACAGGGCCGCGCCGATCGCCGCCGTGTCCGCCGCGCCGAGAGCGCCCTCCTCGGCGATCTTGTCGTGCAGCGACGGGCCCGGTACGTACTGGGTGGCGAACCAGGGCCGCTCGGCCTCCAGGTCCGCGGCGACCAGCCGGGCCGTGCACCCGCCCCGGATCCGCCGGGCCGCCGACACCTCGCGCGCGAACCGCGACCGGAACTCCTGGTCCTCCGCCAGATCGGGCCGGATCACCTTCAGGGCGACCCGCTGCCCCTTCTTGTCGGAGCCGAGATAGACCACTCCCATCCCGCCCGCGCCGAGCCGTCGGTGAAGCCTGAACGAGCCGACGACGCGCGGGTCCTCGCGCCTCAGGCGCATCATCGCCATGTTCATCCCCGCTGCCCGGTCCCTGTGACGTGGCACAGCTTACGTTTCCACGGCCGCCTGCGCGCAGAGGCCGCGCCCTCTGGGCCGGATGGATTGTGTCGGCCGTCCGGGGGGAGGTGAAACGCGGTCAGGAGGCACCGGTCCACGGCGACTTCTTGCCACGGGTGGCCTCAACCGATCGGTGTCGCAGGGAGGTTGACGCCCTGCTGAGCGGCGGTGCGGGGGTCCGTACGCCCACCGGCCCACGGTCGGCGGCGACCCGCGGTCATGCCCGCCCCCCGGACGCCGGTCCACCCCCGGCACTCCCTCCACCCCGGACGGGAGTGATCGAAGTCACGCAACTCATCCCATAGGGCGCGTCGGAAATATAGGGACAGAGTGGGCTACCCCTCCGGGAAGACCCCGAGACACCGGTCCGCGTCTCCACCCAGGGGAGTACGTCGCAGGTCATGGCTCATCCTCATGGAGGCCCGGCAATCGGTACGCGGGCATGACGCCCGGTGGGCGCCGCGCGCCTAGATTTGAGGTCAAGCGGCGGGTGTAGCACTCGTCCCCCGAGGTCAGACACCCGCCGCTGCCGACGACAACCAAACGGTCAGGAGAGGGACCATGGCCCACACGGCACCGCGACGCACGTCGTTCGCCCCCCGCCGGACGGGCCGTCGCCACCCCCTGGTGGCGACGCTCATGGCCCTTCCCCTGGCGGCCCTGCTCCTGCTCGTCTTCGACGGCTGGGAGACGGTGGCCACACAGGCGTCGTCCGTGGGTGCGATGCTGGGGCGCTGAGCGGCGACCCCAGGCCCGGAAGAGCGGTCCGGGCGGGGACATCGATCCATGAAACCCCGTGGGGACGGGGGTACGGCGGACGGCACAAATGCCGGCGCAGCTGGGGAGCTGCGCCGGCATTGGCCGTTTTCCCGGCGCCGGCCGGCCTTGCGGCTCGTACACCGGCCGCGGGCGCGCGGGGCGTCCGACGGAGTTCGCCGGACCCTCGCCGCCCCGCCCCCGGTACCCTCACCCCAGCACCCCACCCCGTCCGAGGCCCCCTTGACCGCAGACACCGACACCGGCGCCGACGCCCCCGCCCTCATATCCGCGCTGGCCGACCGGGCCAAGGCCGCCGCTCACCCCCGTACCCCCACCGCCCCCTGCTCCTGTCCCAGCGCCCCCCTCGCCGACCGCCGGGACGCCACCGTCGTCCGCCACGACGCCACCGTCGCCAAGGCCCACGCCCCGGACACGGACCCCGCCGCACTCACCCTCCGCGTCACCACGGCCGCCCGCCTCCCCGACCTGCTCCTGCCGCCGCTCACCCCGGACACGGCCACCCTGCACGACCGCCTGGTCACCTTCTGGCCGTACGGCGTCCCCGTGGACCCGGACGACCCGGACGCCGCTCCCTGGGAGGCCGCCGCCACCCTCCTCGCCCGCCTGCACCGCACCCACGTCCCCGCCGGCCTCCCCCCGATGCGCGGCCCCGCGAAGGCCGCCCGCGCGCTCGACCGCCTCCAGGCGACCCTGCGCACCACGCCCGGCACGACCGCCCACACGGCCGCCCGTCCCGTCCTGGACGCCTGGGCGGCCCTGCCCGCCTGGGCCCGCGCGCAGGCGCCGATGCCCGGCCCGCCGGCCCTCTGCCACGGCGACCTGCACCTCGGCCAGCTCGTCCGGCACCCGGCACCGGACGGCCCGTGGAAGCTGATCGACGTGGACGACCTCGGTGCCGGCGTCCCGGCCTGGGACCTCGCCCGCCCCGCCGCCTGGTACGCCTGCGGACTCCTCCCGCCCGACGAGTGGACCCGCTTCCTGACCGCCTACCGACGGGCCGGCGGCCCGGCCGTGCCCGCGGACGGCGACCCCTGGACCGCCCTGGACGTCCCGGCCCGCGCGCTCACCGTGCAGACGGCCGCCCGCGCGGTCACCAAGGCGCTCGCCGCCGACCGCCCGCTGGACGAGGTGGAACAGGCATTGGTGGACGCGTGCGCGCGCATGCCGTCCGTCGCCGCCGGCCTCCCGCGTCCCCCTCGGTCCGCGCCCGGATTCCCGGACTAGGCTGCAACCGCCCGGGGCCGGACGGAGTCTGTCCTGGGGAAACACGAAGCAGGACCGACCGGCGAGGAGTTGAGCCGACCATGCAGTGTCCGAAGTGCCATGCGCCGATGCACACCTACAACCGCAACGGCGTCCAGATCGAGCAGTGCAGCGGCTGTCGCGGCATATTCCTCGACTACGGCGAACTGGAGGCGCTGACCCGTCTGGAGGCCCAGTGGTCGCAGCCGGCCCCGCCGCCCCCGCCCGCTCCGCAGGCCTACCCGGCGGCTCCGCCCGCGCCCGCCTGGGGCGCCCCGCACGGCGGCCACGGCGGTCACGGTCACTACGGCCACCAGCGCCACAAGAGCTTCGGCCACATGCTCTTCTCCAGCTGATCCCCGGCTGAGCACACGCAGAAGCCCCCGGCCGTACGAGACGGCCGGGGGCTCCTTGCGGTGTGGACGATACTGGGATTGAACCAGTGACCTCTTCCGTGTCAGGGAAGCGCTCTCCCGCTGAGCTAATCGTCCGCGGGCTGTGACCTGGAAGTCACAGGCGGTGCGCGATACTGGGATTGAACCAGTGACCTCTTCCGTGTCAGGGAAGCGCTCTCCCGCTGAGCTAATCGCGCGGGCGGGATCTTCGAGAAGATCCAGGATCCGAAGATCCAGTGGACGATACTGGGATTGAACCAGTGACCTCTTCCGTGTCAGGGAAGCGCTCTCCCGCTGAGCTAATCGTCCTTGGAGGTGGAGACGGGATTTGAACCCGTGTAGACGGCTTTGCAGGCCGTTGCCTCGCCTCTCGGCCACTCCACCAGGAGTGTAAGGGGATCGGGACGACCCCTTCTCCTTCGAGCGGACGACGAGGCTCGAACTCGCGACCTCAACCTTGGCAAGGTTGCGCTCTACCAACTGAGCTACGTCCGCTTGTCGTTTCGGTCCGCTTCCGCGTCCCGGCGACGTGTTGAACTCTAGCGGATTCCCGGGCCAGCACAAAAACGCGTTTGCGCAGCGTGCTGCGGTGCACTCGACGGACCCCGTGGTCAGGGCCCCCTCCGGGACATCCCGGAGCCACCTCCCGGACACCCGTCCTAGACTCGACCACGTGCTCCACCACCCATCCGGACTCCCCGCGCTGGCCCGTTTCGGCGACCGCGTCGCCACCGGCCTCCTCGACGTCACCAGCGATCCGGCCGCCCTGGACTCCACCGGTTTCTGGGCCGTCTGCGCGGACTTCGAGGGCCGCTTGACCTGCGCGCGCTTCGCGGACGTACGCGAGGAGCCGGTGCCCGCGCCGGTGCCCGGCCGGTGGCGGGGCCCGCGGCCGGGGGACTGGACCTCCTCCCTGGACCGCGCCGCGTACACGGCGGCCGTCCACCGCATCCGCGAGCACATCGCGGCGGGCGAGGTCTACCAGGCCAATCTCTGCCGCGTGCTCAGCGCGCCGGTCGACCCCGGCGCCGACGTGGACGCCCTGACCGCCCTGCTGGCCCGCGGCAACCCGGCGCCGTACGCGGGGACGATCCGGCTGCCGGAGCACGGCGTGGAGATCGCCACCGCCTCGCCCGAGCTGTTCCTGCGCCGGGACGGCCGCACCGTCGAGTCGGGACCGATCAAGGGCACCGGGCGCACCGAGGCGGACCTCCTGGAGAAGGACTACGCCGAGAACGTGATGATCGTGGACCTGGTCCGCAACGACATCGGCCGCGTCTGCGCGACCGGCAGCGTGACCGTCCCCGACCTGTGCGCCGTCGAGAAGCACCCGGGGCTCGTCCACCTCGTCTCGACGGTCCGCGGCGAGCTGCGGGCGGACGCCGGCTGGCCGGAGCTGCTGGCCGCGGCCTTCCCGCCCGGCTCGGTCACCGGCGCCCCCAAGCCGAGCGCCCTGACGATCATCGAGGCGCTGGAGCCGGCGCCGCGCGGCCCGTACTGCGGCGGCATCGGCTGGGTGGACGCCGACCGGGGCACCGCCGAGCTGGCCGTCGGCATCCGCACCTTCTGGATCGACCGCGCCGCGGGCGCCCTGCGCTTCGGCACCGGGGCCGGCATCACCTGGGGATCCGACCCGGAGGGGGAGTGGCGCGAGACCGAGCTGAAGGCGTCCCGGCTGCTCGCGGTAGCGTCGGGTGTGTACGACGAGACCGAGGGGGCGCTCCTATGAGGATCTGGCTGGACGGCGAGCTGCGGGACCTGGAATCCGCCCGGATCTCCGTCCTCGACCACGGGCTGACCGTCGGTGACGGCGTCTTCGAGACCGTCAAGGCGGTCCACGGCACGCCCTTCGCGCTCACCCGGCACCTGGACCGGCTGACCCGCTCGGCCCGCGGCCTCGGCCTGCCCGACCCCGACCACGACGAGGTGCGCCGCGCCTGTGCGGCCGTCCTGGAGGCCGACCCGGTGCCGCTGGGCCGGCTGCGGATCACCTACACCGGAGGCCACGGCCCGCTCGGCTCCGACCGCGGCGACCAGGGCCCGACACTGGTGGTGGCCCTCGGCGAGACGAGCCGCCGCCCCGACTCCACGGCGGCGATCACCGTCCCGTGGACCCGCAACGAACGCGGCGCCCTCGCCGGCGTGAAGAGCACCTCGTACGCGGAGAACGTCGTCGCCCTGGCCCGCGCCCACCAACACGGCGCCTCCGAGGCGCTGTTCGGCAACACGGTCGGACAGCTCTGCGAGGGCACGGGGTCCAACGTCTTCGTCGTCCTGGACGGCGAGATCCACACCCCGCCGGTCACCTCGGGCTGCCTGCCCGGCATCACCCGGGCCCTGGTCGTCGAGTGGGTCGGCGCCAAGGAGACCGACCTGCCGCTGGACGCCCTCCGGCGCGCCGACGAGGTCTTCCTGACCTCCACCCTGCGGGACGTACAGGCCCTGCACCAGATCGACGACCGCCAACTGCCCGGCACCCGGGGCCCGGTGACCGCCGAGGCCATGCGGATCTTCGACGACCGGGCCGGGCGGGACCTGGAACCCTGAGCCGCAAAACGGGCTGACGCCGGGCGGTCGTCGTGGGTAGAACACCTGTGATGACCACGACCCTGCGGCCGGCCGAGCCGCTCCAGCAGCACCCCGACGGATCCCGTTCCCGCCGCTACGCGGTGTGCGTGAACAGCCGTCCCGTCGGCGAGATCCACCTCGGCACCTCGCCGTCCCTCGGCGACTCGGTGGCCCGTGTCGTCGACCTGCGGATCGCCGAGCCCGACCGGCGGCGCGGCCGGGGCACCGTGGCCGCGCTCGCCGCGGAGGAGGTCGCCCGGGGCTGGGGCTGCGTACAGATGGAGGCGGTGGTGCCCGCCACGGCGGACGCCGCGCTGCGCCTGTTCGGGGCCCTCGGCTACACGGTGCGCAACCGCGGCATGGAGAAACGCCTCGGCGCCACCCCGCCCGCGCTGCCGCCGGGCAGCCGCGCGCGCCCCATGACCGAGGCCGAGTTCGCCGCCTGGCGGGAGGCGGAGAGCGAGCGGTACGCGCGCGGGTGGATCGGGCGGGGCGTCCCCGAGGCCGCGGCCCGCGCCAAGGCCCGCGGCGACCACGCGCGGCTGCTGCCGCACGGGCTCGCGACCGAGGACGCGCTCTTCAGCGTGCTGGAGCACGAGGGCGTCCCGGTGGGCACCCTCTGGCTGGCCCTGGAGGACGCCAAGGCGTTCGTCTTCGACGTGGAGACCGGCGCCGCCCACCGCGGGCTGGGCCACGGCCGTACGCTCATGCTGCTGGCGGAACGCCAGGCGATCGAGGCCGGCCGGACGGTCCTCGGCCTCAACGTGTTCGCGGACAACACCCCGGCCGAACGGCTCTACGCGTCACTCGGCTACGAGACCGTGACCCATTCCCTGAGCAAGCCCCTGCTGTAGGACCGCGCGGGCCCGTGCCACGTGCCGTGGAACGACGGCGCCCGCGCCGCCGGGCCCCGAGCCGCCCCGGACCCTGGCCCCGCCCCCGGTCAGGCCTCCCGGTCGGCCAGCAGCCGGTCCGCGATCTCCTCGACGCGCTCGCGCAGCCCCTCCTGGCTCTTGCCGCCGTCGAGGCGCTCGCCGCCGATGACGTACGTCGGGGTGCCCGTGACGCCGATCGCCTTGCCCTCGGCCTGGTCGGCGTCGACGGCCAGGATGTGCCGGCCGTCGATCAACGCGGTGTCGAACTCCTCGGCGTCCAGGCCGAGTTCCCGTGCCACCTCGACCAGGAGGGGTTCTCCCTGACGGTCCAGCTCCGCCACCCGCTCCAGCACGGCCTCCACGTACGGCCAGCCCTTGCCCTGCTCCAGCGCCTCCTCGGCGGCCTGCGCCGCGGCGAAGGCGTGCTTGTGCTTCTCCAGCGGGAAGTGCCGCAGCCGCAGCTCCAGCCGGTCGCCGTAGCGGGCGCGCAGGGCGCGGACGTCGTCCAGGGCGGTGCGGCAGTCGGGGCACTGCAATTCGCACCAGACGTCGAGGACGAGGGCTTCGGTGGGTGCGGGGGAGGAGTCGCTCATGCCCACCAGTCTTCCAGGCCGGGACCGGGCGACCCAATCGGGACCTGGGCCGGCCCGTGAGGGGCGGGGACCGGCACCCCGGGCATCGGACCCGGACCGGCACTCCAGTAGGAGGCGACCCGGAGATGTCCCTGATGTCCGGCCGGGGCATGGCATCGCGGGGACCGGGCGGTGCACGATGGAAGCGACGAACGAGCCCGCCAGGAGGACGGATGATTGCCGAGACAGTCTGCTCCGCCGTGTCGGCGGCGGGCCTGGGTATCGCGGTGGTCACCGCCTACCGCAAGCGTTTCCTGGCGGCGGCCCGCCTCGCGGCCTACTCGCTGGTGCCGGTCGGCCTGGTCATGACCGGGGTCGTCGGCTGGCTCGCCGACACCGCCCTGAGCCCCACCGCCTGGGCGGGCTTCGGAGTGCTGGGCGCGGCCTGGCTGCTGTTCGCCGGCACGCGCGCCGTGGAGCGACGGCGCGGAGGCGCCGGGCGCAAGGCGACCGGGCGGGCCGAGCGGGACACGGTGGCGCCCGCGGCCTCGGCGCCGTCCCTGGGCGAGGCGCCCCGGGCCGCCGCGCGCCCCACGGCCGGACCGGGAACCGGCGCGCCCCGGGCCACCGGCTCGGCCGAGGACTTCAACGACGTCGAGGCCATCTTGAAGAAGCACGGCATATGACAGTCACATGACTCGCTGAAACGACACAGTAGGTCCCCGGACGTCCCGAACCGTTCACGAGCCGAACGAGACCTCGCGTATTCGGCGAACTCCCGCAAGATCCGTGAGCGTTGATCGCGGACGGCCCCTCGGGTGCGCCATCATCGGCCGCGAGATGCTGGACACGCAACAGAGCGAGGCCGCGCCGCCGAAGGACGAGCCGCGCGGATGCCTCTTCGCCCTTTCCCAGCCACCGCTGATGATCTTCCTTGCGGTGATCGGGTGTCTGCTGCTCATGGCTGCGCTGCACGACCTGCTGCTGCTGTGAGCCGTACACGTCCGTCCCGGCGCCACCCGCCGGGACCGACGTCGCACCGGGGCGGGCGGAGGACTCCTCGGCCCGCCGCCTCCTCAGCCCGCCGCCTCCTTGCGCCGGGCCCGGTAGGCGGCGACGTGCAGCCGGTTGCCGCAGGTGCGGCTGTCGCAGTAGCGGCGCGAACGGTTGCGGGACAGATCCACGAAGGCGCGCCGGCAGTCCGGCGCCTCGCAGCGCCGCAGCCGTTCCTGCTCGCCGGCCACCACGAAGAAGGCGAGTGCCATGCCGCAGTCCGCGGCGAGATGGTCGGCCACGGAGGCGCCCGGTGCGAAGTAGTGCACATGCCAGTCGTAGCCGTCATGGTCGGTGAGCTGGGGCGTGGTGCCCGCCGCGGCGACCAGTTCGTTGATCATCATGGCGGCGGACCGGGCGTCCGGAGCCGCGAAGATCGCCGCGAACCGCGCCCGGACCCTGCGTACCGCGGAGAGGTCGAACTCCGAGAGCACACCGACATCGCTCATCTTGTGGTTTCGTACGAAATCCGCGAGAGCCGGGACATCGGGCAGTCCGTCCGCCGCCGCGTCGTCCTCCGGCGCGGTGTTCACCAGATCCACCACGGTGTCGAGGGCGCACCGGGTGTCGTGGGTGATCAGCACGTTTCGCTCCCTGGCCTGGGGGGTCGGGCGGACGCCCGCCGATGCTGGCCGATGGTAGCGACAACCGCGCCCCCCGCACCGCTGTGTTCCCGACCTCTCGCCCGCCGATAGGACGCCGCCGATCCCCAAGGGGTTCCCGGGCCGGGCCGCCGGGACGCAGCGCGGCCGGACGCACACGGAGCGCAGCCGGCCGCGCACAGGCCGACGCCGCCTCCGTGGCGCTCACGGTGACGGCGTCGGCCTGTGCCGTATGCGGTTGTCTTGGCCCGAGCCGTCTCCCCGAGTGGACGGCGCCGGGCTGCTCGGAAGGGCCGCGGCCTAGCTCTCCGCCAGGATGTGCGAGAGCTCCTGATCCAGGTCGAAGTGCCGGTGTTCCGTGCCGGGCGGCACGGCGGCGTCGGTTCGCTTCAGGAAGGACTCCAGGGCCCGCGCCGGGGCCTCAAGCAGTGCCTCCCCCTCCGGGGAGCTGAGGGCGATGCACACGACGCCCTGACCATGGCTGCGGGATGGCCAGACGCGGACGTCGCCGGTGCCGGTGGGCCGGTGAAGCCCCTCGGCGAGGAGGTCGCGGGCGAACACCCACTCGACGGTCTCCTCGGCTCCGGTGTGGAAGGTGGCGTGCACGGCGTAGGGGTCGGCCGTGTCGTACCGCAGGCCTGCGGGGACAGGCAGGGAGGACTCGCTCGACACAACGAGGCGCAGGTGCAGCTCGCAGCTGACCGTGGTGTTCATAAGCGCCAGGGCCTTTCGCTCAGTGTGCGCTCGGGGATTCGCACGTCGGCGAAATCGACATGCCACCTACGGTGCCGTTGTAAACCCCTCTGAGGGTTTTGCGTGTGTTTACGTAACTCTTCCGGCCGAGAACTCGTACCAGACCTACGACCATTCCGGTGACCGGATTCACTCGGGTAGGGTTTGTCTGTATGAATACGGGGAGTGACGAGCCGGGCGAGGTCGCCGTGGCAGCGGACAAGGCGAGGACGGACCGGCCCGAGGCCGGGCAGGAGACCGGGCACGAGGCCGAGCGCGGGCTCGGCTCCCGGGCGCCGGAATTCGTCAAGGCCCGCCGGCTCCTGCACCTCAGCTGGCAGGTCGGGGTCTTCGTGGTCGGCCTCGCGGTGGTCGGCGCGGGGATCGTCATGCTCCCGCTGCCCGGGCCCGGCTGGGTGGTGATCTTCGGAGGCATGGCCATCTGGGCGACCGAGTTCGTCTGGGCCCAGCTCGTGCTCCGCTGGACCAAGCGCAAGGTCACCGAGGCGGCCCACCGGGCCCTCGACCCCAAGGTGCGCCGCCGCAACATCACACTGACCGTGATCGGGCTGGTGATCATCGGCGTGCTCACCGGGATCTACCTGTGGAAATTCGGCCTCGTCATGCCGTGGAAGATCGAGGACCAGTGAAACGGCTCCGGAGGCGGACGGCCCCCGCCGCCCGGCCCCCGGTCGGAAGCACCCCCTGACTTGGGGTAATGTTCTTCCTGCGCCCGGGCGATTAGCTCAGTGGGAGAGCGCTTCGTTCACACCGAAGAGGTCACTGGTTCGAACCCAGTATCGCCCACCCGGACCGACGGCCCATCTGCGACCAGCAGGTGGGCCGTCGGCGTACGCGCGCCCTGTCGGCGGCGGGTGCGGGGCGGCTGGGCCGGCCCAGGACTCCGCCGCCCGCGCGTTGTGCCCAAACGGCAACAACTCTCGTGCCCGCCCGGTCACCCACCGGATCATCGTCAGGCGGGCCCGACCGGCAGCCAGGCGCCGGTCGTCGGACACCGGCCGGCCCGCGCACACCGTCACGACCGGCGGCCCGCACCCCGGGGACGGCCGCCCGACGCCGACGCCGACGTCCGGCCGGCTCCGTCACCGACCGTACGTCCCGACCGAAGCCCGTCCCCGTCATCCGACCGCGGGCCCTGACCGCCTCCTCGGCTCCGCCGGCTGAAGCCCCTCCGCCGGCCCGCTCAGCCCTCGCATCAGGACCTGCACCAGGCAGGACCACACCGGCACCACCAACACCGCAGCTCCGGCCCACCCAGGCACCCCACCACCAGGAGGCCCCGTGCCACCCAGCACGCCGTGCAGCAAGGCAACCAGGGTCCGCTCGTGCTGCTCCTGCACGGCTTCCCGGAGTCCTGGTACGCCTGGCGTCACCAGTTGCCGGTGTTCGCCGCCGCCGGTTACCGAGCGGTGGCGATCGACGTGCGTGGTCACGGCCGTTCGTCCAACCTGGAGCCGGTGGACGCGTACGGGACGGCGGACAACGTCGCGGTGGTGGAGGCGCTGGGTGAGCGGTCCGCGGTGGTCGTCGGGCACGACTGGGGCGCGTCGATCGCCGCCGTATCGGCGCTGACCAGGCCGGACGTGTTCCGGGCCGTGGGCCTGCTGAGCGTGCCGTACACCCCGCCGGGGAGGAGTTCTACGTCTCGTACTTCCAGCCGAGGAGCGGGCCAAGAAGGTCAACCAGAGCATCAAGCTGTTCGAGGAGAAGTACCCGAAGGTCAAGGTCAAGACGGACTTCCAGACGTACCAGTCCTTCTGGGAGAAGTTCCAGACACAGGCCGCCGGCGGAAATCCCCCGGACGTTTTCCAAAACGCCGTCACATTCCTTGGGAAGTACGACAAGCGAGGAATTCTCCTCGATCTCACGTCGCAGGTGCAGGCCGGAAATCTGAGCCTGGATCACTTCCGCGAGGGCGTCACGAAGGTCGGCGAGGTCGACGGCAAGCAGCACGGCGTTCCCGTCGGCTCCAACACCATGGCGCTCGTCATCGACAAGAAGGTCTTCCGGAAGGCGGGCGTCGAGCCGCGGCCGGGCTGGGCCTGGGACGAGCACTTCAAGGCCCTGAAGACCATCCACGACAAGACGAAGGTCCCCGGGGACACGGGCTACTTCGCCATCATGTACCTGTACGACCTCTACCTCCGCCAGAACGGCAAGGCGTTCTTCACCGACGACGGACTCGGCTTCGACACGTCCGACCTGACGGAGTGGTGGACCGACGGCTACAACCGGGTCAAGGTCGGCCACGTCACCGACCCGAAGGTCGTCTCCCAGGACCAGCCCAAGTCCTCGCTCTCCGCCGGTCACGGCGCCTCGGAGTTCACCTGGGACAACTTCGCCGTCCGCTACTCCGCGGAGGGCGACAGCGAGTGCGGCCTGGCGCCGATCCCCACCACGGACGGCAAGAAGACCGGCCAGTACCTCGCCTCCCTGATGTTCAGCGCCAGGCCCACAAGCCCGCCGACGCGGTCAACAAGGAGATCGCGCAGTACGGGGAGGACACAGCCAAGTCCGGTGTCCTCGGCACGATCACCCCGCACCCCTCCGGTGCCGACACCATCGAGGCCGCCTTCCTGCTGTTCTTCCAGGGCCACTCGCCCCTCGACGCCTACGCCGCCGTACAGACCGGCGACGCGGCCCTCGCCAAGCGCGCCTGGGCCGAGTTCTACGGCTCCGACGGCTACACCGAGTCCTCCCCCTGGAAGACCGGGAAGCTGACCGGACCGGCCACCCCGGTCGAAGGGAGCGAGGCGGCCTGGGTGTCCACCGACGACACCGCCCTCTACGGCCTCGCCGCCATCGAGGACCTGGCCCTGCTCGGCGACGAGATGCCGGCCTGACCGGGACCGGGGGAGCGCCGTCGCACGGGCGGCGGCGCTCGCGCCCCCAGTCTGACGCCGGCCGCGGCCCGGCGCATGAGTACCCGTACTCATATGCCCGCGCGCCTTCGCGCACACTCGACGCATGGACTGGAACCACTACCACTTCCGCAGCGTGTGGCCCCTGCCCGCCCCGCCGGCCACCGTGTACGCGGCACTGGAGCGGGCCGAGGACTATCCCCGCTGGTGGCCACAGGTGCGGGCGGTGACCCGGCTGGACGACGAAACCGGTGTGATCACCATCCGGTCCGCGCTGCCGTACGCCCTCACGTCCACCGTGCGGGCGACCCGCCGGGACCAGGCCGCCGGGGTCCTGGAGGTCACCCTGTCCGGCGACATCGACGGCTGGGCCCGCTGGACGGTCACCCCCGGCGACCCCGGCACCCTCGCCCGGTACGACCAGGAGGTCCGCGTCCGCAAGCCCCTGCTCAGGCGGCTCGCCGTACCGGGACGGCCGCTCTTCCGCCTCAATCACCGGCTGATGATGCGGGCCGGACGGCGCGGACTGCTGCGCCACCTGGAAGCGGTTTGAACGAACCGCGCCGGGACCTGTATTGTTCAGTGCGTTCCCGGGCGATTAGCTCAGTGGGAGAGCGCTTCGTTCACACCGAAGAGGTCACTGGTTCGAACCCAGTATCGCCCACCGGGAAAGGCCGGTCCGCCGTCGCGGGCCGGCCTTCTTCATGCCGCCGGGCCCGTCACGCCGCCGCCGGCAGCTCGGGCCTGAGCGGCCACTCCGTGCTGACGACCTCCTCCGAGCCGCTGCGCGCGAACCACGCCTGCAACCCCCGCGCCTGCGCCGCGTGCCAGTTCGCCTGCAAGGTGTGCAGGTCGGCGGGGGACAGCCGCTCCAGCCGGGCCGCGAACCGGCGGCCCAGCGCCCGTACGACATCCATCGCGGCCAGTGCGTCCGCCGCCGCGTCATGCGCGTCCTGGAGGGTCACCCCGTAGTGCGCGCACAGGTCCGTCAGCGTGCGCCGGCCCTTGCGGTACCGGTCCAGGTGTTTGTCCAGCACCCGCGGGTCCAGCACCCTGAGCGGCGCCGACTCGAACCAGCGGTCCAGCGACGACGCCCGGTGCCGGCGCAACTCCCGGTCCAGCAGCGTCAGATCGAACGGCGCGTTCATCACCACCAGCGGCCGGCCCAGCGCCGTGTGCTCGGCCAGCTGCTCGGCTATCTCGTACATCACCGGGGCCGGCCAGCGCCCGTTGTGCTGCACGTGCTCCTCCGTCAGCCCGTGCACCGCCGTCGCCGCCTCCGGCACCGGCACACCCGGGTTCACCAGCCACCGGGTGATCCGGGGCCGGGTCCCCGGCGCGTCCTGGACGACGACGGCGGCCGACACGATCCGGTCGGTCTCCACGTCCACGCCCGTCGTCTCCGTGTCGAAGGCGGCCAGCGGCCCCTCGTACCAGGTCGTCATCGCAACCCAACTCCTCGTTCACCGATGGCAGATGACGTTCCGTCTTCTGCCCGTTTGGTGATACCCGGGCCGTTTGCGCCGTACGCCGGGAGGAGACAACAGGAGTACGGGTCTTTGCAGTTCAGCGGCCCACAGCGGGGAAACCCTTGCCTTGGAAGGCTGTTGGTCATGGCCATAGCGCAGCCCGAGCGGGGCGGGCTGCTGCCCGAACGTCCGGGCCACCTTCGCGGCTCGCTCGCCATCACCGCCTGCATGGAGACATTGCAGGTCGGCTATCTGCACGCGGTCGCCGCCGCGGCCGGCTGCTCGCTGTCCCAGCCCTTCCCGGACAACGGCATCGACTGGCACGTCAGCCACAGCGCGCCCGGACACACCGTCGACGACGAGGTCACGATCAAGGTGCAGCTGAAGGCCACCTACCAGATCGCGCCGAACCCTCCGGGGCGCTCCTTCTCCTTCACCCTCGACAACGACCACTTGCGCAAGCTCGCCCGCACCCCCGTCTCGGTGCACAAGATCCTGGTCGTCATGCTCGTGCCGCGCTCCCAGGGCGACTGGCTGCGCGCCGGCCACGACCGCCTCGACCTGAGGCACTGCTGCTACTGGATCAACCTCGCCGGCCAGCCCATCACCGGCCGGAACCGGACCACCGTGCGGATACCGACCTCGCGCATCTTCGACGACCGGGCGCTCTGCGAGATCATGACGCGGGTCGGGACGGGAGGCAGACCATGAGGAACCGTCCCTGTGACGAGCCGGTACGGCAGGTCCGGCCGCACCCCGACGACCTCCCCTGGGACCGGCCGCCCGAGCCCGCCGACGTCGACCCCGCCGTGTTCGGCGCCCTGCTGCGCCGGCACGGCTGGCAGCGGCGCGGCGGAGCACCCGGCCGGTACGGCCGCTGGACCCCGCCCGGACCGGGCGGCGGCGGAACCAGCCTGCTCGTCCCCGAGAGCCGCGCCTTCCCCGACAGCGACGACCTGATCGGCGAGGCCCTCGACGCCCTCGCCCGCAGCCACACCCCCTCCGCGCGCGAGGTCCTGATCTCCCTCGCCGTACCCAGCGACGAGGTCCGCTGGTGGCGCGACACCCCGGGCGGGCCCGCCGGCGCCGCCCCCTGGACCGCCGACGACGACCTGCGCGGCGCCGCCCGGCACCTGCTGCTCGCCGCCGCGCTCGCCACACGCGCGCGTGCCGGCTACTACGGCGCCCGGCACCGCCGCTCCGCCGCCGCCCTCCTGGACGACGTCCTCGTCGGCCCCGCCGCCGAGGGACGCACCCTCACCGCCTTCGTTCCCGTGAGCGCCGGCCGCCCCCTCGCCGTCCGCCTCCACCAGGCCCTCCACGCCGCCCGCGAGGCCATCGACTACCGGCGGGCCACCGGCGGCATGGACGCCTTCGACGGCGCCGTCGAGGCCGGCGTCAGCCGGGAACTCACCGAGGCGCTCGCCGCCCTCGTCCGCGGCACCGAGGGCGCCCGCGTCGCCGTCGCCTGGGCCCCCGGCACCGGCGCCCCCGCGGGCTGCGCCCCCTCCGCCGAACCCGTCGAGTTCTCACCCGGCGACCTGCCCGCGCTCCACGAGGCCGCCGCCCGCTACCTCCGCGCCGAACCCTCCGTCCCGGTCAGCGTCACCGGCGCCGTCGTCCGCATGCGCCGCTCCGGGCCCGGCGGCGCGGGCACCGTACGCCTGCGCGTCCTCGCCGGCGCCGACGTCCCGCACGTCCGCGTCACCCTCGACGAGGAGGACTACCGCATCGCCGGCCACGCCCACCTCGTCGGCCTCCCCGTCCGCGTGCACGGCCGGCTGGAGCGCCGGGGCGGCTTCCGCAGGCTCACCGGCGCCTCCGGCGTCGTACCCGTGCAGGTCGACGAGGCCGAGCGGGACCGGCTGCTGAAGTCCCTCCAGGAGAACCTCGACTTCTTCGAGGAGGCGTGCGGGGAAGCGTGAGCGAAGGGCGACCGAGGGTGACCGTTTCGCGGTCGGTGCCGTCGGGTCGGTACGATCGCCTGTGCGCGCGCTCCTGGTATGGCGCCGCACCCCACCTTCAGTCAGGAGAGACCGGTGTCAGACGTCCGTGTGATCATCCAACGCGATTCCGAGCGGGAAGAACGCGTGGTGACGACGGGCACTACGGCCGCCGACCTCTTCGCGGGCGAGCGCTCGATCATCGCCGCGCGCGTGGGCGGCGAGCTGAAGGACCTCACCCACGCCCTGTCCGACGGTGACGAGGTCGAGGGCGTCGAGATCGCGTCCGAGGACGGCCTGAACATCCTGCGCCACTCCACCGCGCACGTCATGGCGCAGGCCGTGCAGGAACTCTTCCCCGAGGCCAAGCTGGGCATCGGCCCGCCCGTCAAGGACGGCTTCTACTACGACTTCGACGTCGAGAAGCCGTTCACGCCCGAGGATCTCAAGGCCATCGAGAAGAAGATGCAGGAGATCCAGAAGCGCGGGCAGAAGTTCGCCCGCCGTGTCGTCACCGACGACGCCGCGCGCGAGGAGCTGGCGGACGAGCCGTACAAGCT
Organism: Streptomyces olivaceoviridis; assembly: GCF_014650115.1. Classification (GTDB taxonomy): domain Bacteria; phylum Actinomycetota; class Actinomycetes; order Streptomycetales; family Streptomycetaceae; genus Streptomyces; species Streptomyces olivaceoviridis. Next base: position 296,776 of record NZ_BMUI01000004.1, read on the forward strand.
GGAGCTGATCGGCCTCAAGGGCTCGGCCTCGCACGACGACGGCGCGGACGTCGAGGTCGGCGCCGGCGAGCTGACGATCTACGACAACCTGGACGCCAAGACCGGCGAGCTGTGCTGGAAGGACCTGTGCCGCGGTCCGCACCTGCCCTCCACCCGGCTGATCCCGGCGTTCAAGCTGATGCGCAACGCGGCCGCCTACTGGCGCGGCAGCGAGAAGAACCCGATGCTCCAGCGCATCTACGGCACCGCCTGGCCGTCCAAGGACGAGCTGAAGGCGTACCTGGACTTCCTCGCCGAGGCCGAGAAGCGCGACCACCGCAAGCTCGGCTCCGAGCTGGACCTGTTCTCCATCCCCGAGCAGATCGGCTCCGGCCTGGCCGTCTTCCACCCCAAGGGCGGCATCGTCCGCCGGGTCATGGAGGACTACTCGCGGCGCCGCCACGAGGAAGAGGGCTACGAGTTCGTCTACACCCCGCACGCGACGAAGGGGAAGCTCTTCGAGACGTCCGGGCACCTGGACTGGTACGCCGAGGGCATGTACCCGCCCATGCAGCTCGACGAGGGCGTGGACTACTACCTCAAGCCCATGAACTGCCCGATGCACAACCTGATCTTCGACGCGCGCGGCCGGTCGTACCGCGAACTGCCACTGCGCCTCTTCGAGTTCGGGACCGTGTACCGGTACGAGAAGTCGGGCGTCGTGCACGGCCTGACCCGGGCGCGGGGCTTCACGCAGGACGACGCGCACATCTACTGCACCCGTGAGCAGATGTCCGACGAGCTGGACAAGACGCTCACCTTCGTCCTCGGCCTGCTGCGCGACTACGGTCTGACCGACTTCTACCTGGAGCTGTCCACCAAGGACCCGGAGAAGTTCGTCGGCTCCGACGAGGTCTGGGAGGAGGCGACCGAGACCCTGCGCCAGGTCGCCGAGAAGCAGGGCCTGCCCCTCGTCCCCGACCCGGGCGGTGCCGCCTTCTACGGCCCTAAGATCTCCGTCCAGGCCAAGGACGCCATCGGCCGGACCTGGCAGATGTCGACGATCCAGCTCGACTTCAACCTGCCCGAGCGGTTCAACCTGGAGTACACGGGCCCGGACGGCTCCAAGCAGCGCCCGGTCATGATCCACCGCGCGCTGTTCGGCTCCATCGAGCGCTTCTTCGCCGTCCTGCTGGAGCACTACGCGGGTGCCTTCCCGGCGTGGCTGGCCCCGGTCCAGGCGATCGGCATCCCGATCGGCGACGCGCACGTGGAGTACCTGCACACGTTCGCGACCGCGGCCAGGAAGCGGGGGCTGCGCGTCGAGGTGGACTCCTCCTCGGACCGCATGCAGAAGAAGATCCGCAACGCCCAGAAGCAGAAGGTCCCCTTCATGGTCATCGCGGGCGACGAGGACATGTCGAACGGCTCGGTGTCCTTCCGCTACCGCGACGGCTCGCAGGAGAACGGCATCCCGTTCGACGAGGCCATCGCGAAGATCGCCAAGGTGGTCGAGGAGCGGACCCAGGTCTGAACCGCCTGAGCGCCCAGGCCCCCGGGACCACCGTCCCGGGGGCTTTCCCGTCCTCCCCGCGCCGCGTACGGCGGTCGTCGTCCACCGGCCAGGCTCGGCCGGGAGGTGTCGGCACCCCGCCCCGGCGACACGCCGGGAAGGGGTGAAGCCATATGCTGCCTAGCATGACGAGTGAGCCGGAGCAGCAGATCGGAGTGGGGACGCAGGACGCGTTCCAGCGCCTGTGGACGCCCCACCGGATGGCCTACATCCAGGGTGAGAACAAGCCGACCGGCCCCGGAGCCGGCGACGGCTGCCCCTTCTGCTCGATTCCGGCCAAGTCGGACGAGGACGGGCTGATCGTCCGGCGCGGTGAGCATGTGTACGCGGTGCTCAACCTGTACCCGTACAACGGCGGCCACCTGATGACCGTGCCCTACCGCCACGTGGCCGACTACACGGAGCTGACCGGGCCGGAGACCGCCGAGCTGGCGGAGCTGACCAAGCAGGCGATGACCGCCCTGCGGACCGCGTCCGGCGCCCAGGGGTTCAACATCGGCATGAACCAGGGCGGGGTCGCGGGGGCCGGTATCGCCGCGCATCTGCACCAGCACATCGTCCCGCGCTGGGGCGGCGACACGAACTTCATGCCGGTCGTGGGCCACACGCGGGTGCTGCCGCAGCTCCTGGCGGACACCCGGAAGATGCTGGCGGAGGCGTGGCCGTCGGCGGTGTGAGCCCGTCCGGCGTGAGCTCGTCCGGCGGGTGAGGACGAGGCCGTCCTCGGCCGATGCGGGGATCTGGGGGCCGCAGCCCCGGTGGTCGAAGCCCCCCGGTGGTCGAAGCCCCACGCCCCCGCACCGGCCGGACCGCCGGAGGACTACGCGTCGTAGACGTCGGCCTTCTTCGGCATCGGGTCCTGGACGTTGCCGCTGAGGAAGGCGGAGCGGGCACCGAACTTCTCCGTGTTCACGCCGTTCTCCTCCAGGAGCTTGATCGCGGCGGAGTGGACCACGCGCAGCACCGGTGTGGCCGCGCGCAGCGCGTCGTCGGCCATGAAGCGGTGGCGCCACGGCTGGTCGGCCCAGGCGTGCCGCAGGCCGAACGGCTCGGGCAGGCCGAGGGAGCCGCCGAGCCAGTTCAGCAGCGGCGGGTACCAGGTCAGCGGGGCGCGTACGGCGAGCCGTACCACCTCGTCGGTGGTGACCAGCGGCAGCTTGATCGTGCGGTTCTCCCAGGGCTTGAAGGACTTGGCGACCTCCTTGGTCGGCGCCTCCGGCTTGCCGGTGAACAGCGAGTTCACCGGTCCGAGGGCGTGCCCGGTGACCTCGATGCGCAGCGTCTCGTGCAGCACGGTGACGGTGATCAGCATGGTGATGACCAACTGCCCGTCCCAGAGGGTCCACTGCACGCCCAGGTAGTGCCGGTCGCCGCTGCCGAACTGCTGCTTGTTGCAGATGTCCTGTATGGCGTGCGGCTTGACCTGGAAGGCCTCGACGTCGGTGCCCTCGGGCCGGGACACCGCCGTGGCCTTCTCGCCGATCGGGGTGACGATCCAGTGCCGTATCGACGGCTTGGGGAAGCCGCCGGTGTTCAGCGGGCCGCGCTCCAGGAGGGACAGTTGGTCGTGGATCGCGCGTACGACGTCCCAGCTGCGGAAGGGGTGGATCTCCCGGCCGGGGTCGGCGGGCACGAGGTCCTCGGCGAGTTGCCAGGCCCCCCAGCGGGTGCCCATGCCGAGTATGCCCTTGGGGCCGGCGTAGAAGACCGAGTTCGACTGCTGCTCGGCGCTCAGCCGGGCCAGTGACTGGCGCAGCGCCTCCGCGGCGGTCTGGCCGGGCCCGCGCGGCACGGCCTCCGGGACCTTGGCGCCGACGCTGGTGCCGGAGAGCAGGCCGTCCCAGCGGGCCCGCAGGTCCTTGGCGGTGCGCTCGCAGATCTGCTTGGCCCAGAACCAGCCGAGCACGGGGACGACCACGGCCGCGCGGGCGTACCAGGCCCAGAAGCCGGAGAACGGCATCTTGATCAGGAACAGCGCGGCGAGCAGACCGACGCCCAGCAGGAGCGCGGTGGCCAGTGTCCCGGCCCGCTTGTCGTCGCGCTTCGCGACGAGGGTGCGCAGCTGGAAGACGAGCAGCCAGCCGATCATCCCGGGCAGGAAGAGCAGACCGCAGACGACGGTGATGGTGGTCAGGCGGTTGTCGCGCTCCCGGCGGATGTTGTTGGCGGCCAGGGCGTGTTCGACGACGAACTGCGGTTCGGAGCCGAAGGACTGGATGAGCGGCTTGCGGCCGGGGGCGAGCATCCGGTCGACGAGGGCCCGGGAGAACGCCTCACCGAGATTGGGCCGGAACATCTTCATCCGGCCGGGCTTCACGGTCGACTGGTGCCACTCGTTGTCGGCCTTCTTGATCTCCTCGATCGGGCTGTCCCGGTACGCCGCGGAGGCCAGTGCGGAGGTCGCCGCCTGTCCCTCGTCGCCCGAGACGGGTACCTGGGGCCCGTCCCACTCCGTTCCAAACGACATTCCCGCCCCCATCGCCGCCGGTGCCGTTCCTGCGGCCTTCCCGACTTCCCTGCTCCGCACACCTGTTGGACCGGCCGTCGTGCCGACACCGGTCGGCTGCCGGTCGGTTGCCGCACGACGGCACCAGGTGATCAGCGTATCCGCCCGCACCGACAACGTGGGGGCGGACGGCCGAAGCCGCCCGCCCGTGCGCCGGTCGTGCGCCGGTGTACTACGCCTCGTCCCCGGCCTGTTCGCGGACGCGTTCGGCGATCTGCGGCGGCATCGGCTCGTGCCGGGCGTAACTCCGGTCGAAGCGGGCCGTGCCGTGCGAGAGCGAGCGCAGGTCGACGGCGTACCGCCCGATCTCGAACTCGGGCACCTCGGCGCGGATCAACGTCCGTCCCGTGCCCACCTGTTCGGTGCCGAGCAGCCGGCCGCGACGGCTGGAGAGGTCGCTCATCACGGCGCCCACGTAGTCGTCGCCGACCAGGACGGTCACCTCGGCGACCGGCTCCAGCAGATGGATCTTGGCGTCCGCCGCGGCCTCGCGCAGCGCGAGCGCGCCCGCCGTCTGGAAGGCGGCGTCGGAGGAGTCCACCGAGTGGGCCTTGCCGTCCACCAGCGTGACCCGCACGTCGACCAGGGGGTAGCCGGCGGCGACGCCCTTGGCGGCCTGGGCGCGCACGCCCTTCTCGACGGAGGGGATGAACTGGCGGGGCACCGCGCCGCCGACCACCTTGTCCACGAACTCGATGCCCGAGCCGCCCGGCAGCGGTTCGACCTCGATCTCGCAGATGGCGTACTGGCCGTGGCCGCCGGACTGCTTGACGTGCCGGCCGCGCCCGGCGGCCCGGGTCGCGAACGTCTCCCGGAGGGAGACCCGGTGCGCGACGACGTCGACCTGGACGCCGTAGCGGCTGCGCAGCCGTTCCAGGGCGACGTCGGCGTGGGCCTCGCCCAGACACCACAGCACGACCTGGTGGGTGTCCTGGTTCTGTTCCAGGCGCATGGTCGGGTCCTCGGCGACCAGCCGGGACAACCCCTGGGAGAGCTTGTCCTCGTCGGCCTTGCTGTGCGCGTGGATGGCGAGCGGCAGCAGCGGGTCGGGCATCTGCCAGGGCTCCATCAGGAGCGGGTCGTCCTTGGCGGAGAGGGTGTCGCCGGTCTCGGCGCGGCTGAGCTTGGCCACGCAGACCAGGTCGCCGGCGACGGCGTGGGTGACCGGGCGCTGCTGTTTGCCGAAGGGCATGGACAGGGCGCCGACCTTCTCGTCCACGTCGTGGTCCTCGTGCCCGCGGTCGGCGAGACCGTGCCCGGAGACGTGCACGGTCTGGTCCGGGCGCAGGGTGCCGGAGAAGACGCGGACCAGCGAGATCCGGCCGACGTACGGGTCCGAGGAGGTCTTGACGACCTCGGCGACCAGCGGGCCGTCCGTGTCGCACGGCTTCAGCTCGCGCGGCTCGCCGTCGATGGTGGTCACCCCCGGCAGCGGGTGCTCGAACGGGGTCGGGAAGCCGCGCGTGACCAGCTCCAGCAGCTCGACCGTGCCGAGGCCCTGCCTGGCGCCCTCGGCGGCGGGGGCGGCGGCCAGCACGGGGAAGAACGCACCGCGTGCCACGGCCCGCTCCAGGTCCTCGATCAGCGTTTTGACCTCGACCTGCTCGCCGCCCAGATAGCGGTCCATGAGGGTCTCGTCCTCGCTCTCCGCGATGATCCCCTCGATGAGCCGGTTGCGGGCCTCCTCGATGCCGGGAAGCTGGTCCTCGCCGGGCTCGGACTCCTTGCGCTCCCCGGTCGAGTAGTCGAACAGCTTCTGCGACAGCAGTCCGACGAGCCCGGTCACGGGCGCGTGCCCGTCGGGGCCCTCGGGGCCGCGCAGCGGCAGGTACAGGGGCAGGACGGCGTCGGGGTCGTCACCGCCGAAGGCCTCCGCGCAGGTGCGCGTCATCTCCTCGAAGTCCGCGCGCGCGGCTTCCAGGTGCGTGATCACGATCGCGCGGGGCATGCCGACCGCCGCGCACTCCTCCCACACCATCCTGGTCGAGCCGTCCACGCCGTCGGAGGCCGAGACGACGAACAGGGCCGCGTCCGCCGCCCGCAGACCGGCCCTCAGCTCACCGACGAAGTCGGCGTACCCCGGGGTGTCCAGCAGGTTGACCTTGATGCCGTCCCATTCGACGGGCACCAGGGAGAGCTGTACCGAGCGCTGCTGCCGGTGCTCGATGTCGTCGTGGTCGGAGACGGTGCCGCCGTCCTCGACGCGCCCCGCCCGGTTCACCGCCCCCGCGGTCAGCGCGAGGGCCTCCACGAGGGTCGTCTTTCCCGAGCCGGAGTGGCCGACCAGCACCACATTCCGTACGGACGCGGGTCGGTCGGCCGCCAGAGCCCTGCCGGCGGCCCCGGGGTGGTGTGTCTGTGCCTTGTCGCCCATGATCCTGCCTCCCGTGCACGGTGAGGGTGGGCGCGGACACGCGGGATCCGCGTGTGCGGCGGCTCCGGCGACGCCCGCGGTTATTCGAGCTTTCCACTCCCGTCACGTCGCGTCCATACGAAGGACCGCGACGGATGCGCAGGGTGCGCGCGCGGCACCGATCGCGTCACGCACGCCCCCGCGCGCGACGGCACGCGCCGGTTCCCGGCGCGGCTGTGGGTGCCCGCCCGTCACGCACACGCGCGCGTGGCTACGATGGGCCAGCCGGCGGTCACCAGGGGCCGCGGCGACACCGACCGTCGGGAAGGCCATGCTGAACAAGTACGCGCGTGCATTCTTCACGCGTGTCCTCACACCGTTCGCCACGTTTCTCATCCGCCGGGGCGTGAGCCCCGACACGGTCACGCTCATCGGCACGGCCGGGGTGGTCGCGGGGGCGCTGGTCTTCTACCCCAGGGGCGAGTTCTTCTGGGGCACGGTCGTGATCACTCTGTTCGTCTTCTCCGACCTGGTCGACGGCAACATGGCCCGCCAGCTGGGCCGATCCAGCCGCTGGGGCGCCTTCCTGGACTCCACCCTGGACCGGGTCGCCGACGGAGCGATCTTCGGCGGTTTCGCGCTCTGGTACGCGGGCAGCGGGAACGACAACGTGCTGTGCGCGGTGTCGATCTTCTGCCTCGCGAGCGGCCAGGTGGTGTCGTACACCAAGGCGCGCGGCGAGTCGATCGGGCTGCCGGTCGCCGTCAACGGGCTCGTCGAGCGTGCCGAGCGGCTGGTGATCTCGCTGGTCGCGGCCGGTTTCGCGGGCCTGCACAAGTTCGGCGTGCCGGGCATCCAGTGGCTGCTGCCCATCGCCCTGTGGGTCGTCGCCATCGGCAGCCTGGTCACGCTGATCCAGCGGGTCGTCACCGTCCGCCGCGAGTCCGCCGAGGCGGAGGCGGCGGCCCGGCAGAACACCAGCGAGGCGACGCAGTGAGCGCCGCCGACCGGCTCACCGACACGCTCTACGGGCTCGGCTGGAGCACCGTCAAGAAGCTCCCCGAGCCGGTCGCGGTGCGCCTCGGCCGGACCATCGCCGACCTCGCCTGGAAGCAGCGCGGCAAGGGCGTCCAGCGGCTGGAGGCCAACTACGCGCGCGTGGTGCCGGGCGCCACGGCGGAGCGGCTGGCGGAGCTGTCCCGCGCGGGCATGCGCTCCTACCTGCGCTACTGGATGGAGTCCTTCCGGCTGCCGGCCTGGAGCGCCGAGCGCGTGCGGACGGGCTTCGACCCCAAGGACGTGCACCACCTGACCGACGGCCTCGCCGCCGGCCGGGGCGTGATACTCGCCCTGCCCCACCTGGCCAACTGGGACCTGGCCGGCGCCTGGGTCACCACGGAGCTGAAGACGCCGTTCACGACGGTCGCCGAGCGGCTGAAGCCCGAGACGCTGTACGACCGGTTCGTCGCCTACCGCGAGGGCCTCGGCATGGAGGTCCTGCCGCACAGCGGCGGCTCCGCCTTCGGCACCCTGGCCCGCAGGCTGCGCGACGGCGGCCTGGTCTGCCTGGTGGCCGACCGCGACCTGTCCGCCTCCGGCGTCGAGGTCGACTTCTTCGGCGACACGGCCCGGATGCCGGCCGGACCCGCCCTGCTGGCCCAGCAGACCGGCGCGCTGCTGCTGCCCGTCACCCTCTGGTACGACGACTCGCCCGTCATGCGGGGCCGGGTGCATCCGGCGATCGAGGTCCCCGAGTCAGGCACCCGGGCCGAGAGGACGTCTGTCATGACACAGGCGCTGGCCGACGCCTTCGCCACCGGGATCGCCGACCACCCGGAGGACTGGCACATGCTCCAGCGGCTGTGGCTCGCCGACCTCGACCCCGCGAAGGGACCCGCGTGAGAATCGGGATCGTCTGCCCGTACTCCTGGGACGTGCCCGGTGGCGTCCAGTTCCACATCCGTGACCTCGCCGAGTACTTCCTCCGGCTCGGCCACGAGGTGTCCGTCCTCGCCCCGGCCGACGACGACACCCCGCTGCCGCCGTACGTCGTCTCGGCCGGCCGCGCGGTCCCGGTGCCGTACAACGGCTCGGTGGCCCGGCTGAACTTCGGCTTCCTGTCGGCCGCGCGGGTGCGGCGCTGGCTGCACGAGGGCGCCTTCGACGTGGTGCACATCCACGAGCCGACCTCGCCCTCGCTCGGCCTGCTGACCTGCTGGGCGGCGTCCGGCCCGATCGTGGCCACCTTCCACACCTCCAACCCGCGCTCGCGCGCCATGATCGCCGCGTACGCGATCCTCCAGGCCGCGCTGGAGAAGATCAGCGCGCGGATCGCGGTCAGCGAGTACGCCCGCCGCACCCTGGTCGAGCATCTCGGCGGGGACGCGGTGGTCATCCCCAACGGCGTCGACGTGGACTTCTTCGCCGAGGCCGAGCCCAAGCCGGAGTGGCAGGGCGACACCATCGGCTTCATCGGCCGCATCGACGAACCCCGCAAGGGCCTGCCGGTCCTGATGCGGGCTCTCCCGCGCATCCTCGCCGCCCGCCCCGGCGCCCGGCTGCTGGTCGCCGGCCGCGGCGACGAGGAAGCGGCCGTCGAGGACCTGCCGAAGGAACTGCGCTCCCGCGTCGAGTTCCTCGGCATGATCAGCGACGAGGACAAGGCGCGGCTGCTGCGCAGCGTCGACCTGTACGTCGCCCCCAACACCGGCGGGGAGAGCTTCGGCATCATCCTGGTCGAGGCGATGTCCGCGGGTGCCCCCGTGCTCGCCTCCGACCTGGACGCGTTCGTGCAGGTCCTCGACCAGGGCGAGGCCGGCGAGGTCTTCACCAACGAGGACGCCGACGCGCTGGCCGAGGCGGCCGTACGGCTGCTGGAGGACCCGGCCCGCCGTATCCGACTGCGCGAGCGCGGCAGCGCCCATGTGCGGCGGTTCGACTGGTCCACGGTCGGCGCGGACATCCTGTCCGTCTACGAGACGGTGACGGCGGGCGCGGCAGCGGTGGCCGCGGACGAACGGACGACGGGCCTGAGGGCCCGCTTCGGGCTGGCGCGGGACTGAGCCGCGGGTCCCGCGGTTCCGGGTGGCCTTGGGCGTCGGCGGGCGCGGTTCGGGCCGAGCTCGGACTGACTTGGCGCGGGGCCGTACCGGCGTGCCCGGAGTCGTGCGGGGCGGCGGGAGCGGGTCGCGGTCGTGCGGGTCGGCCCGGAGCCGGTGGGGGACCGTGCGGGGCGGCGGCAGTGCGGCGCGGTCGTACGGGCCTGTCCCGAGCCGGTGCGAGGCCGTGCCCGGTGGGGGTGGTACTGGCGCGTAGGAGCGGTCCGCGCAGCCGATAGCCTTCCGGCGTGACCGCAACCCTCATCTGGATCCTCGTCGCGCTCCTCGCCGTCGGCGTGTACCTCAGCTGGACGGCCGGGCGGCTGGACCGGCTGCACGTGCGGATGGACGCCGCCCGGGCCGCGCTCGACGCCCAGTTGCTGCGGCGGGCCTCCGTGGCGCAGGAACTGGCGACCTCGGGCGTGCTGGACCCGGCCGCCTCGATCGTGCTCTACGAGGCCGCGCACGCGGCCCGGCAGGCGGAGGAGGAGCAGCGGGAGGTCGCCGAGAGCGAGCTGAGCCAGGCGCTGCGGGCGGTCTTCGAGGACCCGGCGCAGGTGGAGGCCGTACGGGAGGCCCCCGGCGGCGAGGAGGCTGCCCGTGAGCTGGCCGAGGCCGTCCGCAGGGTGCCGATGGCCCGCCGCTTCCACAACGACGCCGTGGGGGCCGCCCGCAGACTCCGCGAGCACCGCAAGGTCCGCTGGTTCCGGCTGGCCGGCCACGCACCCTTCCCGCTGGCCTTCGAGATGGACGACGAGCCGCCCGCGGCTCTGGCCGAGAGGGCCGCCTGACCGACGGGCGGACCAAAAGGATCCACCGGCTTGTCATTGGCCCTTGCTGTGGCCTGGTCCACTCACGTTTCCTCGTCGGTGCAGAAAACCCTCTTCCCCTTCAGTGAGGTCACCCGTGTCCACCATCGAGAACCAGGCTCCCGAGACCGGCACCGCCCGCGTGAAGCGCGGCATGGCCGAGCAGCTCAAGGGCGGCGTGATCATGGACGTCGTCACGCCGGAGCAGGCGAAGATCGCCGAGGACGCGGGCGCCGTCGCCGTCATGGCCCTGGAGCGGGTCCCGGCCGACATCCGCAAGGACGGCGGAGTGGCCCGCATGTCCGACCCGGACATGATCGAGGGCATCATCGACGCCGTCTCGATCCCGGTCATGGCCAAGTCCCGCATCGGCCACTTCGTCGAGGCCCAGGTGCTCCAGTCCCTCGGCGTCGACTACATCGACGAGTCCGAGGTGCTCACCCCGGCCGACGAGGTCAACCACTCCGACAAGTGGGCCTTCACCACCCCCTTCGTCTGCGGCGCCACCAACCTGGGCGAGGCCCTGCGCCGCATCGCCGAGGGCGCCGCGATGATCCGCTCCAAGGGCGAGGCCGGCACCGGCAACGTCGTCGAGGCCGTCCGCCACCTGCGCCAGATCAAGAACGAGATCGCCCGTCTGCGCGGCTTCGACAACCACGAGCTCTACGCCGCCGCCAAGGAGCTGCGCGCCCCGTACGAGCTGGTCAAGGAGGTCGCCGAGCTGGGCAAGCTCCCGGTGGTGCTGTTCTCCGCCGGTGGCGTGGCCACCCCGGCCGACGCCGCCCTGATGCGTCAGCTCGGCGCCGAGGGCGTCTTCGTCGGCTCCGGCATCTTCAAGTCCGGCGACCCGGCCAAGCGCGCCGCCGCCATCGTCAAGGCCACCACCTTCTACGACGACCCGAAGATCATCGCGGACGCCTCCCGCAACCTCGGCGAGGCCATGGTCGGCATCAACTGCGACACCCTCCCCGAGACCGAGCGCTACGCGAACCGCGGCTGGTAAGGCACTGGAACCCATGAACACCCCCGTCATAGGCGTCCTGGCCCTCCAGGGCGACGTACGGGAGCACCTCATCGCCCTGGCCGCGGCCGACGCCGTGGCCAGGCCGGTGCGGCGCCCCGAGGAACTCGCCGAGGTCGACGGCCTCGTCCTGCCCGGCGGCGAGTCCACCACCATCTCCAAGCTGGCCATCCTGTTCGGCGTGATGGAGCCCCTGCGCGCGCGTGTGCGCGCCGGCATGCCGGTCTACGGCACCTGCGCGGGCATGATCATGCTCGCCGACAAGATCCTCGACCCGCGCTCGGGCCAGGAGACCATCGGCGGCATCGACATGATCGTGCGCCGCAACGCCTTCGGACGGCAGAACGAGTCGTTCGAGGCCGCGGTCGACGTCAAGGGCGTCCCGGGCGATCCTGTGGAGGGCGTCTTCATCCGCGCCCCGTGGGTGGAGTCCGTGGGCGCCGGGGCCGAGGTGCTCGCCGAGCACGACGGCCACATCGTCGCCGTACGCCAGGGCAGCGCGCTCGCCACGTCGTTCCACCCGGAACTGACGGGCGACCACCGCGTGCACTCCCTGTTCGTCGACATGGTGCGCGCGCACCGGACACCGGAGTAGGACGAGAGTCCTTGTAGGATCTCTGGCGTTCGTATCTGGATGGGTTACGCGAAGGAGACAGGCAGATGTCCGGCCACTCTAAATGGGCCACGACGAAGCACAAGAAGGCCGTGATCGACGCCAAGCGCGGCAAGCTCTTCGCGAAGCTCATCAAGAACGTCGAGGTCGCGGCGCGGATGGGCGGCGCGGACCCCGAGGGCAACCCGACGCTGTACGACGCCATCCAGAAGGCGAAGAAGTCGTCGGTCCCCAACAAGAACATCGACTCCGCGGTCAAGCGCGGCGCGGGCCTGGAGGCCGGCGGCGCCGACTACGAGACGATCATGTACGAGGGCTACGGCCCGAACGGCGTCGCGGTGCTCATCGAGTGCCTCACCGACAACCGCAACCGCGCCGCCTCCGAGGTCCGCGTCGCCATGACCCGCAACGGCGGCTCCATGGCCGACCCGGGCTCGGTGTCGTACCTGTTCAACCGCAAGGGCGTCGTCATCGTCCCCAAGGGCGAACTGACCGAGGACGAGGTCCTCATGGCCGTCCTGGACGCGGGCGCCGAGGAGGTCAACGACCTCGGCGAGACCTTCGAGGTCCTCAGCGAGGCCACCGACCTGGTCGCGGTCCGCACCGCCCTCCAGGAGGCCGGCATCGACTACGACTCCGCCGAGGCCAACTTCGTCCCGACCATGCAGGTCGAACTGGACGAGGAGGGCGCGAAGAAGATCTTCAAGCTGATCGACGCGCTGGAGGACAGCGACGACGTGCAGAACGTCTTCGCCAACTTCGACGTGAGCGACGAGATCATGGAGAAGGTCGACGCGTAACGCCCACAGCTGGCTGACCGGGCCGACGGGACACCCCCGTCGGCCCGTCGCGTTGTACGGCGTTGTCAGTGGCACCCGATAGCCTGCACGAACAAGCGACGGGGTGACCGGAGGGAGGGCGCGCGTGCGCGTACTGGGGGTGGACCCCGGGCTGACCCGGTGCGGGGTCGGTGTCGTCGAAGGGGTCGCGGGCCGTCCGCTCACCATGGTCGGCGTCGGGGTCGTCCGGACCCCCGTGGACGCCGACCTCAGCCACCGGCTGCTCGCCGTGGAGCAGGGCATCGAGCAGTGGATGGACGAGCACCGCCCCGAGTTCGTCGCCGTGGAGCGCGTCTTCAGCCAGCACAACGTGCGCACGGTCATGGGCACCGCCCAGGCCAGCGCCGTCGCCATGCTGTGCGCCGCCCGGCGCGGCATCCCCGTCGCCCTGCACACCCCCAGCGAGGTCAAGGCCGCCGTCACCGGCACCGGGCGCGCCGACAAGGCGCAGGTCGGAGCCATGGTGACCCGGCTGCTCCGGCTCGCCGCGCCGCCCAAGCCGGCCGACGCCGCCGACGCCCTCGCGCTCGCCATCTGCCACATCTGGCGGGCCCCCGCCCAGAACCGGCTCCAGCAGGCCGTCGCCCGGCACGCAGTCCACGCAACGAAAGGCCGTACGGCATGATCGCCTTCGTCAGCGGCACGGTCGCCGCGCTCGCCCCCGACGCCGCGGTCGTCGAGGTCGGCGGCGTCGGCATGGCCGTCCAGTGCACCCCGAACACGCTGTCGGCCCTGCGGATCGGCCGGCCGGCCAGGCTGCACACCTCCCTCGTCGTCCGCGAGGACTCGCTCACCCTGTACGGCTTCGCCGACGACGACGAGCGCCAGGTCTTCGAACTGCTCCAGACCGCGAGCGGCGTCGGCCCGCGCCTGGCCCAGGCGATGCTCGCCGTGCACACCCCGGACGCGCTGCGCCGCGCGGTCGCCACCGGTGACGAGAAGGCCCTCACCGCAGTCCCCGGCATCGGCAAGAAGGGTGCCCAGAAGCTGCTGCTGGAGCTGAAGGACCGGCTCGGCGCGCCCGTCGGCGCCCCCGCCGTCGGCGCACCCGTCAGCCAGGGCTGGCGCGACCAGCTGCACGCGGCCCTGATCGGCCTGGGCTACGCCACCCGCGAGGCCGACGAGGCGGTCGCCGCCGTCACCCCGCAGGCCGAGGCCGCGGGCGGCACGCCCCAGGTCGGGCAGTTGCTGAAGGCCGCCCTGCAGACCCTGAACCGCGCCCGCTGACCTGCGCCACCGCTAGGAGAACTTCGTGAACTGGGACGACACGACCGACGGCGCCGCCGAGGAGCGGTTCGTCGGGCCCGCCGAGGAGCGGCTGGTGGGCTCTGTCGCCGACCGGGAGGACCAGGCCGTCGAGGCCGCCCTGCGCCCCAAGGACCTCGGCGAGTTCATCGGCCAGGAGAAGGTCCGCGAACAGCTCGACCTCGTCCTGCGCGCCGCACGCGCGCGCGGCGCCACCGCCGACCACGTGCTGCTCTCCGGCGCGCCGGGCCTCGGCAAGACCACCCTGTCGATGATCATCGCCGCGGAGATGGGCGCCCCGATCCGCATCACCTCCGGCCCCGCCATCCAGCACGCCGGCGACCTCGCCGCGATCCTCTCCTCCCTCCAGGAGGGCGAGGTCCTCTTCCTGGACGAGATCCACCGCATGTCCCGGCCCGCCGAGGAGATGCTGTACATGGCCATGGAGGACTTCCGCGTCGACGTCATCGTCGGCAAGGGCCCCGGCGCCACCGCGATCCCGCTGGAGCTGCCGCCGTTCACCCTGGTCGGCGCCACCACGCGCGCGGGCCTGCTGCCGCCGCCGCTGCGCGACCGCTTCGGCTTCACCGCGCACATGGAGTTCTACGAACCGCACGAGCTGGAGCGGGTCGTGCACCGCTCGGCGACCCTGCTGGACGTCGAGATCGAGCCGGACGGCGCCACGGAGATCGCCGGCCGCTCCCGGGGCACGCCCCGCATCGCCAACCGCCTGCTGCGCCGGGTCCGCGACTACGCGCAGGTCAAGGCCGACGGGCTGATCACCCGCGACATCGCGGCCGCCGCCCTCGCCGTGTACGAGGTGGACGCGCGCGGCCTCGACCGGCTCGACCGCGCGGTCCTCCAGGCCCTGCTGAAGCTGTTCGGCGGCGGGCCGGTCGGCCTGTCGACCCTCGCCGTGGCGGTGGGGGAGGAGCGGGAGACCGTCGAGGAGGTCGCCGAACCGTTCCTGGTCCGCGAGGGTCTGCTCGCCCGCACCCCGCGCGGCCGGGTCGCCACGCCGGCGGCATGGTCGCATCTCGGCCTCACCCCACCGCGCTCGTCCGGTGCGGGAAACGGACAACAGGACCTGTTCGGGGCGTGATGGTCACCGCTCGGCGAGGGCAATGGTGCGGGCAGGAACCCAGGTGCCATGCTGAGCGTTGTTCCATGCGAGCGGACTCGCTTAGACTCCGCCGATGCCGCCCTTGTGGGCGGTGCCGACCACACCCCCATCCAACAGGCCGCTCACCCGCGCGGTCGCGCGAAGGAAATTCCGTCCCGTGAATGCCTATACCCTTCTCCCGTTCATCGTGCTCATCGCGGCGATGTTCCTGATGACGCGTTCGGCCAAGAAGAAGCAGCAGCAGGCCGCCCAGATGCGGAACGAGATGCAGCCCGGCTCCGGTGTCCGCACGATCGGGGGTATGTACGCGACGGTCAAGGAGGTCAACGAGGACACCGTCCTCCTCGACGCCGGACCGGGCGTCGAGCTTCTCTTCGCCAAGAACGCCATCGGCGCCGTCCTCACCGACGACGAGTACAACCGCATCGTCCACGGCGTCGAGCACGACCTCAAGTCCGACGGCGGCCTCGTCCCGGACGACGCCTCCTCCCTCACCGAGACCGACGAGACCGACGGGCCTGCCGCCGCTGCCGCCGCCTCCGACGACAAGATCGACCTCGGTAAGAAGGACGCCGCCGAGGACGCCGACGCGGCCGGTGCCGCCGACGCCAAGGCGGAGGACGAGCCGAAGAAGACCGACGGCGACTCCGACGCGAAGTAGTCACGCCCCGGGAGGCGCGACGGCGGCATGATGGCGCCCCGCGCATCCCGGGCGCGTCTGTTTCCCGCACGGGAGCCCGACACCATGTCATGGCCGACCGCGCCGACGGGGCGCGGGGCGGCCCGAGAGGGAGTACGAGAAGGTGGCAGCACCTAAGAGGGGCCGAAGCGCGAGCGCCCAGAGCAAGCCAGGGCGCTCGCTGGCCCTCATCCTGATCGCCATCGTGGCGCTCACCGGGGGGATGTTCCTCTCCGGGCACACCACTCCGCGTCTCGGTATCGACCTCGCCGGTGGCACGAGCATCACGCTCAAGGCGAAGGCCGACCAGGGGTCCGCGATCAACAAGGCCAACATGGACACCGCGGTCGACATCATGAACCGCCGTGTCAACGGCCTCGGCGTCTCCGAGGCGGAGGTGCAGACCCAGGGGACCGACAACATCATCGTCAACATCCCCAAGGGCACCAACTCCAAGGAGGCCCAGGAGCAGGTCGGCACCACCGCCAAGCTGTACTTCCGGCCGGTCCTGGCCAGCGAGCCCAGCGGCGGCGCCGCGCAGAGCCCCTCGCCGAGCGCGTCCCCCAGCGGCGGCTCCTCGTCGAAGCCGAGCACCAGCCCGTCGTCCAGCGCCTCCTCGCCGCAGAAGGCCTCCTCGTCCGGCTCCTCGTCCGGCTCCGCGTCCCCCTCGGCCACGGCGACCTCCCAGGGCCGCGCCGTCACCGACGCGCTGAAGGCCGACTCCACCCCCTCGCCGAGCGCTTCCTCCTCCGGCAGCGGCAAGCCGTCGGCCACCCCCTCGGCCACCCCCAGCGGCGGCACGAACGCGGACTCCAAGCTCCAGGCCCAGTACGCGGCCCTGGATTGCAGCAAGGCCACCGACCGCGCCAACGCCGGCAAGAACGCCAAGCCCGGCGAGACCACCGTGGCCTGCGGCGAGATCGACAAGGTTTGGTACAAGTACCTGCTCGGCCCCGCCGCCGTGGACGGCACCGAGGTGAAGAAGGCGCAGGCGGTCTTCGACACCCAGGGAGCCTCCGGCTGGCAGGTCCAGATGACCTTCACCGGCAGCGGTTCCAAGAAGTTCGCGGACATCACCGGCGAGCTGGCCAAGAACCAGCCCCCGCAGAACGAGTTCGGCATCGTCCTCGACGGAGAGGTCATCTCCAGCCCGTACGTCAGCTCGGCCATCACCGGCGGCCAGGCGGAGATCTCCGGCAGCTTCAAGCAGGAGGAGGCCCAGAGCCTCGCCAACGTGCTGTCTTACGGCGCCCTGCCGCTCTCCTTCCAGGAGCAGTCCGTCACCACCGTCACCGCCGCGCTCGGCGGTGAGCAGCTGCACGCCGGTCTGCTCGCCGGCGCGATCGGTCTCGCGCTCGTCGTGATCTACCTGGTGGTCTACTACCGCGGCCTGTCCGTCGTGGCCATGGCGTCCCTGGTGGTCTCCGCGATCCTCACCTACGTGATCATGTCGCTGCTCGGCCCGGCCATCGGCTTCGCGCTGAACCTGCCCGCCGTCTGTGGTGCCATCGTCGCCATCGGTATCACCGCGGACTCGTTCATCGTGTACTTCGAACGCATCCGGGACGAGATCCGCGAGGGCCGCACGCTGCGTCCCGCCGTCGAGCGGGCCTGGCCGCGCGCCCGGCGCACCATCCTGGTCTCCGACTTCGTGTCGTTCCTCGCCGCCGCGGTGCTGTTCATCGTCACGGTCGGCAAGGTGCAGGGCTTCGCCTTCACCCTGGGCCTCACCACGCTGCTCGACGTGGTCGTCGTCTTCCTCTTCACCAAGCCGCTGATGACGCTCCTGGCCCGCCGCAAGTTCTTCGCGAACGGCCACAAGTGGTCCGGACTCGACCCGAAGGGCCTCGGTGCCAAGCCGCCGCTGCGCCGCACCCGCCGTCCCGCCGGTCCCGCCGCCGGCCCCGTCGACCCGAAGGAGGCGTGAGCGATGTCGAAACTCGGCAACCTCGGCGCTCGACTGCACCGCGGCGAGATCTCTTACGACTTCGTCGGCAAGCGCAAGATCTGGTACGGCATCTCGATCCTGATCACCATCACGGCCATCGTCGGCCTGGCGGTGCGCGGCCTGAACATGGGCATCGAGTTCCAGGGCGGCGCGGTCTTCACGACGCCCACGAAGATGAGCACGTCGGTGGCCCAGGCCGAGGAGTACGCCAACACGGCCTCCGGCCACCAGGCGGTCGTGCAGAAGCTCGGCAACGGCAGCCTGCGCATCCAGATCGCCGGCATCGACACCGGCCAGTCCGACAAGATCAAGCAGGAGCTGGCCAAGGACCTGAACCTCGACCCCGAGAAGCTCGCCGCCGACCTGGTCGGCCCGAGCTGGGGCGAGCAGATCGCCAACAAGGCCTGGGAGGGCCTGGGGATCTTCATGGTCCTCGTCGTGATCTACCTGGCGATCGCCTTCGAGTGGCGCATGGCCGTCGCGGCGCTCGTCGCCCTGATCCACGACATCACCATCACGACCGGTATCTACGCCCTGGTCGGCTTCGAGGTCACGCCCGGCACGGTCATCGGTCTGCTGACCATCCTCGGTTACTCGCTCTACGACACGGTCGTCGTCTTCGACAGCCTCAAGGAGCAGACGAAGGACATCACCAAGCAGACCCGGTTCACCTACGGCGAGATCGCCAACCGGTCGATCAACGGCACCCTGGTCCGCTCCATCAACACCACGGTCGTCGCCCTGCTGCCGGTCGCCGGTCTGCTCTTCATCGGCGGCGGCTTCCTCGGCGCGGGCACGCTCAACGACATCTCCCTGTCGCTGTTCGTCGGCCTCGCGGCCGGTGCCTACTCGTCGATCTTCATCGCCACGCCGCTCGTCGCCGACCTGAAGGAGCGCGAGCCCGCGATGAAGGCCCTCACCAAGCGGGTCCTGGCCAAGCGCGCCCAGGCCGGCGCGGAGGGGGACCTCGCCGCGGAGACCGGGGCCGACGCCGGTGACGACGCCGACGACGCCGACGACGCCGCTCCCGCCGTGGTGGGCCCGCGCAACCAGCCCGCCTCCCGTGGCCGGGGCCGCGGCCGGACCTCGGGGAAGCGCCGATGACCGACATCCAGGAGCTGCTGCTCAGCCGCATCCGTGACGTCGCCGACTACCCGGAGCCAGGGGTGATGTTCAAGGACATCACCCCGCTCCTGGCCGATCCGGCGGCCTTCACCGCGCTCACCGACGAGCTGGCCGGGATCGCCGCCAACACCGGCGCGACCAAGGTCGTCGGCCTGGAGGCCCGGGGCTTCATCCTCGGCGCCCCGGTCGCCGTCCGCGCCGGCCTCGGCTTCATCCCCGTCCGCAAGGCGGGCAAGCTGCCGGGGGCCACCCTGCGCCAGGCGTACGACCTGGAGTACGGCTCGGCGGAGATCGAGGTGCACGCGGAGGACCTGGTCACCGGCGACCGCGTCCTGATCGTGGACGACGTCCTGGCCACCGGCGGCACCGCCGAGGCCGCGATCCAGCTCATCCACCGCGCGGGCGCCGAGGTCTCCGGCCTCGCGGTCCTGATGGAACTGGGCTTCCTGGACGGCCGCTCCCGCCTGACGCCGGCCCTCGGCGGAGCCCCGTTGACGGCCCTCCTCCAGGTCTGACCGCTCACGTCCGACCGATCCGCACAGCGCGACGGCCGCCCCGGAGGACACCGGGGCGGCCGTCGTCGTACGGACACGTGCCGCACACCCGCGGATCCCCCCGAGGACACCTCCCGGAATCCCCCGGTGGCCCCCCGCGTTGCACGGGTACACGGTCCTCACATCCGCCTCCAGGCGATGACCGGGCGCAGGATCGCTACCATGGGGTTTCCGGAGCCTGACCGAGGGACCCGGATCGCGCACGAGGAGTCCTCTTGCCAGACGAGGCCCAGCCACTGACCGCCGCCAAGCCCGAGCCCGCCTCGGCCCCCGCGGCGAAGCCCGCGCCGAACGCTTCCCACGTGAAGAACGACACCCGCGGGACGGTCCAGCGCGCCCAGTCCGCGCCCGTCGAGAAGAGCGCCGAGTCCTCGCGCCCCAAGCCCGCCCCGCCCGAGCGCCCGGCGCAGCCGCCCGTGGTCCGCCAGCCGGTCACGCCGCCCACCCGCACCGGCTCCTCCAACCGCGTCCGGGCCCGCCTCGCCCGCCTCGGCGTCCAGCGCGCGAACCCGTACAACCCGGTCCTGGAGCCGCTGCTGCGGATAGTGCGCAGCAACGACCCCAAGATCGAGAACTCCACGCTGCGCCAGATCGAGCGCGCCTACCAGGTCGCCGAGCGCTGGCACCGCGGCCAGAAGCGCAAGAGCGGCGACCCGTACATCACGCACCCGCTCGCGGTCACCACCATCCTCGCCGAGCTGGGCATGGACCCGGCCACGCTGATGGCCGGGCTGCTGCACGACACCGTCGAGGACACCGAGTACGGGCTGGAGGACCTGCGCCGCGACTTCGGCGACGTCGTGGCCCTGCTCGTCGACGGCGTCACCAAGCTGGACAAGGTCAAGTTCGGCGAGGCCGCGCAGGCCGAGACCGTGCGCAAGATGGTCGTCGCCATGGCCAAGGACCCGCGCGTCCTGGTCATCAAGCTCGCCGACCGCCTGCACAACATGCGCACCATGCGCTACCTCAAGCGCGAGAAGCAGGAGAAGAAGGCGCGCGAGACGCTGGAGATCTACGCGCCGCTCGCCCACCGCCTGGGCATGAACACCATCAAGTGGGAGCTGGAGGACCTCGCGTTCGCGATCCTCTACCCCAAGATGTACGACGAGATCGTACGGCTGGTGGCCGAGCGGGCACCGAAGCGTGACGAATATCTGGCCATAGTGACCGACGAGGTCCAGGCCGACCTGCGTGCCGCCCGCATCAAGGCGACCGTCACCGGCCGCCCGAAGCACTACTACAGCGTCTACCAGAAGATGATCGTGCGGGGCCGCGACTTCGCCGAGATCTACGACCTGGTGGGCATCCGCGTCCTCGTCGACACGGTCCGCGACTGCTACGCCGCCCTCGGCACGGTGCACGCGCGATGGAACCCGGTCCCCGGCCGGTTCAAGGACTACATCGCGATGCCCAAGTTCAACATGTACCAGTCGCTGCACACGACGGTCATCGGCCCCAACGGCAAGCCGGTCGAGCTCCAGATCCGCACCTTCGACATGCACCGGCGCGCCGAGTACGGCATCGCCGCGCACTGGAAGTACAAGCAGGAGGCCGTCGCCGGCGCCTCCAAGATCCGCACCGACGCGCCGAAGACGTCCGCCAAGGACAAGGACGCCATCAACGACATGGCGTGGCTGCGACAGCTCCTGGACTGGCAGAAGGAGACCGAGGACCCCAGCGAGTTCCTGGAGTCCCTGCGCTTCGACCTGTCCCGCAACGAGGTCTTCGTCTTCACCCCCAAGGGCGACGTCATCGCGCTGCCGGCCGGTGCCACCCCGGTGGACTTCGCGTACGCCGTCCACACCGAGGTCGGCCACCGCACCATAGGGGCGCGGGTCAACGGCCGCCTCGTACCGCTCGAATCCACCCTGGACAACGGCGACCTGGTGGAGGTCTTCACCTCCAAGGCGGCCGGCGCCGGCCCGTCCCGGGACTGGCTCGGCTTCGTCAAGTCGCCCCGGGCGCGCAACAAGATCCGTGCCTGGTTCTCCAAGGAGCGCCGGGACGAGGCGATCGAGCACGGCAAGGACGCCATCGTGCGGGCCATGCGCAAGCAGAACCTGCCGATCCAGCGGATCCTCACCGGCGACTCCCTGGTCACGCTCGCGCACGAGATGCGCTACTCGGACATCTCCGCGCTGTACGCGGCGATCGGCGAGGGCCATGTCTCCGCGCAGAACATCGTGCAGAAGCTCGTCCAGGCCCTCGGCGGCGAGGAGGCCGCGACCGAGGAGATCGACGAGACGGTCCCGCCGTCCCGCACCCGGGGCCGCAAGCGCCGCTCCAGCGCCGACCCTGGCGTCGTCGTCAAGGGCGTCGAGGACGTGTGGGTCAAGCTGGCCCGCTGCTGTACGCCCGTGCCCGGTGACCCGATCATCGGTTTCGTCACGCGCGGCAGCGGTGTCTCGGTTCACCGCAGCGACTGCGTCAACGTGGATTCCCTGTCCCGCGAGCCCGAGCGCATCCTGGACGTCGAGTGGGCGCCCACCCAGTCCTCGGTCTTCCTGGTCGCCATCCAGGTCGAGGCGCTGGACCGCTCCCGGCTGCTCTCGGACGTCACCCGGGTCCTGTCCGACCAGCACGTCAACATCCTGTCGGCGGCCGTCCAGACGTCCCGCGACCGCGTGGCCACCTCCCGCTTCACCTTCGAGATGGGCGACCCGAAGCACCTCGGCCACGTCCTGAAGGCCGTCCGGGGCGTGGAGGGCGTCTACGACGTCTACCGCGTGACATCGGGCCGCAGCCGCTCGTAGGACGGCTCCGGCCCCACACGAGCCCCCGCACAGGGAAGGGCCCCGTACGCTCGTACGGGGCCCTCTGCGGTACGCGGCGGGGGATTCAGCCGCCGAACTCCTGCAAGCCCTTCAGCGCCTGGTCCAGGAGCGCCTGACGGCCCTCCAGTTCCCTCTCCAGCTTGTCGGCCCTGGCGTTGTTGCCCTGGGCGCGCGCCTGCTCGATCTGCGCCTTCAGCTTGTCCACGGCGGCCTGGAGCTGACCGGTCAGACCCTCCGCACGCGCGCGTGCCTCCGGGTTCGTCCGGCGCCACTCGGCCTCCTCGGCCTCCTGGATCGCCCGCTCGACGGCGTGCATCCGGCCCTCGACCTTCGGCCGCGCGTCCCGCGGGACGTGACCGATGGCCTCCCAGCGCTCGTTGACCGAGCGGAAGGCGGCCCGCGCGGCCTTCAGATCGGTGATCGGAAGGAGCTTCTCGGCCTCCTCGGCCAGCTCCTCCTTCAGCTTCAGGTTCTCCGACTGCTCCGCGTCCCGCTCGGCGAAGACCGAGCTACGGGCGGCGAAGAACACGTCCTGGGCGCCGCGGAAGCGGTTCCACAGGTCGTCCTCGTGCTCGCGCTGGGCGCGGCCCGCGGCCTTCCACTCCGCCATCAGCTCGCGGTACCGGGCGGCCGTAGGACCCCAGTCCGTCGAGTCCGACAGCGCCTCGGCCTCGGCGACCAGCCGCTCCTTGGTCCGGCGGGCCTCCTCGCGCTGCGCGTCCAGCTGCGCGAAGTGCGCCTTGCGCCGCTTGGAGAACGCCGACCGGGCGTGCGAGAAGCGGTGCCACAGCTCGTCGTCGGACTTGCGGTCAAGGCGCGGCAGCCCCTTCCACGTGTCCACCAGCGCCCGTAGCCGCTCTCCGGCGGCCCGCCACTGGTCGGACTGCGCCAGCTGCTCGGCCTCGACGACCAGGTCCTCCTTGGCCTTGCGGGCCTCGTCGGACTGCCGGGCCCGCTGCTGCTTGCGCTCCTCGCGGCGCGCCTCGACGGTCGCGACCAGCTTGTCCAGCCGCCCCCGCAGCGCGTCCAGGTCGCCGACCGCGTGGTGCGCGTCCACCTGCTCGCGCAGGTGGTCGATGGCGGCCTGGGCGTCCTTCGCCGACAGGTCGGTGGTCCGCACTCGCTTCTCGAGGAGGCCGATCTCGACAACCAGGCCCTCGTACTTGCGCTCGAAGTAGGCCAGCGCCTCCTCGGGGGAGCCGGCCTGCCAGGAACCGACGACCTGCTCGCCGTCGGCCGTACGCACGTACACGGTCCCCGTCTCGTCGACGCGGCCCCACGGGTCGCTGCTCACAGCGCCTCCTCCACATGATGCCTGCGAGGGGCCTCAGCGCCCCCGGGCATCGTCCACAGTTTCGTCACGGCCAACATAGGCGACCAGCGGGTTGCCTGTCCGCATCCAGCGCGACCGAAATTCGGCAGTCGGCCGTTCCCGGCCCCCGTTGACCTCAGGACTTGGTGACGGCCGGCCTCAGGACTTGCCGACGGTCGCCTTGTTGATCACGACCGTCGCGTTCGGCGCACCGTCACCGGCACCCGTGTTCTCGCCGGCCGCGGCGATCTTGTTCAGCACCTTCATGCCCGCCGCGTCGATCGTGCCGAACGGGGTGTAGCTGGGCGGCAGGGGGCTGTCCTTGTAGACGAGGAAGAACTGGCTGCCGCCGGTGTGCTTCTGGCCGGTGTTGGCCATCGCCACCGTGCCCGCCGGGTAGGTGTTGTTCTTCAGGCTCGCGTCCTTGAGGTTCTCGTCCGGGAGCGTGTAGCCCGGACCGCCCATGCCGGTGCCCTGCGGGTCGCCGCACTGGAGGACGTAGATGCCCTGGGTGGTCAGGCGGTGGCACTTGGTGTGGTCGAAGTAGCCCTTGCCCGCGAGGAAGTCGAACGAGTTCACCGTGTGCGGGGCCGCCGACGTCTTCAGCGCGATGCCGATGTCACCGCACGTCGTCGCGAGCTTCAGCGTGTACTTGGCCGACGTGTCGATCGTCATCGCCGGCTCCTTCTTCCAGCTCAGCTTCTCCGCCGAGCCGGCCGCCGGCTTCGCGCACGGGTCCGGGGCCTTGCTGGTCGGCGCGGCGCTCGTGCTGGCGCCGGGGGTGACCTCGGCGCTCGCGTTCTCCTTCTTGTCGCCGTCGTCCTTCAGCACCCCGGTCGTGTACAGGGCGACGCTGCCGATCACGACCACGCCCAGTACCGACGCGATCACGGAGTTGCGCAGGCGGGCCTTGCGCCGCGCCTCGGTGCGCCGCTGCTGCTGCCGCAAGAACTTCTCCCGGGCGAGCTGACGCCGCCGCTGCTCCTGGCTGACCACCGGGTTGTCTCCTCATGCGTGTCGTGTGTCGGGCGGCACGCGTGCGTCCTCGTGCTCCGACCGCTGCGTGTAGCCCCGTACCGTATATGGGTTCGCTGAGGAAACGGCAGCGCCGGTAGGCTCTGACTCCAGCGGAAGCCGCCTGTAACCGACACAACGAAGGACGATCGTGCTCATTGCCGGGTTCCCCGCCGGGGCCTGGGGGACGAACTGTTATCTCGTCGCCCCCGCCGCCGGTGAGGAGTGCGTGATCATCGACCCCGGCCACCAGGCCGCCGAAGGCGTCGAGGAAGCACTGGAGAAGCATCGGCTCAAGCCCGTCGCCGTCGTCCTCACCCACGGCCACATCGACCATGTCGCCTCGGTCGTCCCCGTCTGCGGGGCGCACGACGTCCCGGCCTGGATCCACCCCGAGGACCGGTACATGCTGAGCGACCCCGAGAAGGCGCTCGGCCGCTCCATCGGCATGCCGCTGATGGGCGAGCTGACCGTGGGGGAGCCGGATGACGTGAAGGAGCTGACGAACGGCACCAGCCTCGAACTGGCGGGTCTGGAGTTCTCCGTCGCGCACGCGCCGGGCCATACCAGGGGGTCGGTGACCTTCCGGATGCCCGAGACCGCCGACATCCCGTCGGTGTTCTTCTCCGGGGATCTGCTGTTCGCCGGCTCCATCGGACGCACCGACCTGCCGGGCGGATCCATGGAGGACATGTTGCGGTCGCTGGCCCGCGTGTGCCTGCCGCTCGACGACTCCACCGTGGTGCTGTCCGGCCACGGCCCCCAGACGACCATCGGCCAGGAGCGCGCCACCAACCCCTATCTGCGGGAAGTGGCCGCAGGCCGCCAAGATCGCGGCGCCGCCGAGGCTCCCCGACGAGGAATGTGACGAGAGACCTTCCGTGAGCACCTTCCAGGCCCCCAAGGGCACCTACGACCTGATCCCGCCGGACTCGGCGACGTATCTGGCGGTCCGCGAGGCGATCGCCGCTCCGCTGCGCAACTCCGGCTACGGCTACATCGAGACCCCCGGCTTCGAGAACGTCGAACTCTTCGCGCGCGGTGTCGGCGAGTCCACCGACATCGTGACCAAGGAGATGTACGCCTTCGAGACCAAGGGCGGCGACAAGCTCGCCCTGCGCCCCGAGGGCACGGCGTCCGTGCTGCGCGCGGCACTGGAGGCCAACCTGCACAAGTCGGGCAACCTCCCGGTCAAGCTCTGGTACTCCGGTTCCTACTACCGCTACGAGCGCCCCCAGAAGGGCCGTTACCGGCACTTCTCCCAGGTCGGCGCGGAGGCGATCGGCGCCGAGGACCCGGCGCTCGACGCCGAACTGATCATCCTGGCCGACCAGGCGTACCGCTCGCTGGGCCTCAGGAACTTCCGCATCCTGCTGAACAGCCTCGGCGACAAGGAGTGCCGCCCGGTGTACCGGACGGCGCTCCAGGAGTTCCTGCGCGGCCTGGACCTGGACGAGGACACGCGCCGCCGCGTCGACATCAACCCGCTCCGGGTCCTCGACGACAAGCGCGAGTCGGTCCAGAAGCAGCTCACCGGCGCGCCGCTGCTGCGCGACTACCTGTGCGACGCGTGCAAGGCGTACCACGAGGAGGTCCGTGAGCTGATCACCGCCGCGGGCGTCTCCTTCGAGGACGACCCGAAGCTGGTGCGCGGCCTG
Source organism: Streptomyces olivaceoviridis (assembly GCF_014650115.1). Classification (GTDB taxonomy): domain Bacteria; phylum Actinomycetota; class Actinomycetes; order Streptomycetales; family Streptomycetaceae; genus Streptomyces; species Streptomyces olivaceoviridis. The sequence continues at coordinate 322,999 of NZ_BMUI01000004.1, forward strand.
GACTACTACACCCGCACCACCTTCGAGTTCGTGCACGACGGTCTCGGCTCGCAGTCCGCGGTGGGCGGCGGCGGGCGCTACGACGGCCTGTCCGAGATGATCGGCGGCCCGGCGCTGCCGTCCGTCGGCTGGGCCCTGGGCGTCGACCGCACGGTCCTCGCGCTGGAGGCCGAGGGCGTGGAACTGGACATCCCGGCGTCGACCAGCGTCTACGCCGTCCCGCTCGGCGAGGAGGCCCGCCGGGTGCTGTTCGCCAAGGTCACCGAGTTGCGCAAGGTGGGCATCGCGGCGGACTTCGCCTACGGCGGCAAGGGCCTGAAGGGCGCCATGAAGAACGCCAACCGCTCGGGCGCCCGCTACGCGATCGTCGCCGGTGAGCGCGACCTCGCCGAGGGCGTCGTCCAGCTCAAGGACATGGAGTCCGGAGAGCAGGCGGCGATCGGCGTGAACGAGATCGTGGCGGAGCTGGAAGCGCGGCTCGGCTAGCGGCACACACGCGCGCGTGGGCGCTGGACGCTCTCCCGAGGGGGTGTCCGGCGCCTTCGTCGTACGTACCGCGAGGCGGCCGGCGCTGTCCGGAACCGAGCAGGCGGTACCCGTCGTACGTACATCCTTATGCGGAGCGAACGGTGCGCACACACGCGTGTGCGGCACAATGACCCGTGCCCGAAGATGGTCCAAGTCTCAAGTGACGGAATCGGCGTGATGAGCAAGTCGACAGTCAAAGACGTCTCCGCGGAGCCCGGCCCGGAGCGCGCCGCCGACGCCCCGCGCGCGGTGGGCGGCAGCCGCGCCTTCGCCATCCTGCTGGTGATCACCGGCGCGGCCGGACTGCTGGCGGCCTGGGTCATCACGATCGACAAGTTCAAGCTGTTGGAAGCCAAGGTCGCCGGCAAGACGTTCACCCCCGGGTGCAGCCTCAACCCGGTCGTCTCCTGCGGCAGCGTCATGGAGAGCAAGCAGGCCGCCGCCTTCGGCTTCCCCAACCCGATGCTCGGCCTCGTCGCCTACGGCATCGTCATCTGCGTCGGCATGAGTCTGCTGGCCCGCGCCCGGTTCCCGCGCTGGTACTGGCTGACCTTCAACTTCGGCACGCTCTTCGGCGTGGCCTTCTGCACCTGGCTCCAGTTCCAGTCCCTGTACCGGATCAACGCGCTGTGCCTGTGGTGCTCGCTGGCGTGGGTCGCCACGATCACCATGTTCTGGTACGTCACCTCGTTCAACATCCGCAACGACTTCCTGCCGTCCCCGCGCTGGCTGAAGTCCTTCTTCGGCGAGTTCACCTGGGTGCTGCCGGTCGTGCACGTCGGCGTCATCGGCATGCTGGTCCTCACCCGCTGGTGGGACTTCTGGACCAGCTGACGGTCCCGGCCGGATTGTCAGTGCGGTGTTCTAGGGTTTCAGAGTGGAACCCGACCTCTTCACCGCAGCAGCAGAAGAACGCCAGGAGAAGGATCCGGCAGCCAGCCCCCTGGCGGTACGCATGCGCCCGCGCACCCTCGACGAGGTCGTGGGCCAGCAGCACCTGCTCGGACCGGGCTCCCCGCTGCGCCGGCTGGTCGGCGAGGGCAACGGCGGTCCGGCCGGCCCGTCCTCGGTGATCCTGTGGGGACCGCCCGGCACCGGCAAGACCACCCTGGCCTACGTCGTCTCCAAGGCGACGAACAAGCGGTTCGTGGAGCTGTCCGCGATCACCGCGGGCGTCAAGGAGGTCCGCGCGGTCATCGACGGCGCCCGCCGCGCCACCGGCGCCTTCGGCAAGGAGACCGTCCTCTTCCTGGACGAGATCCACCGCTTCAGCAAGGCCCAGCAGGACTCCCTGCTCCCGGCCGTGGAGAACCGCTGGGTGACCCTGATCGCGGCCACCACGGAGAACCCGTACTTCTCGGTGATCTCCCCGCTGCTCTCCCGCTCCCTCCTGCTCACCCTCGAACCGCTCACCGACGACGACATCCGCTCCCTGCTCCGCCGCGCGCTGAGCGACGAGCGCGGCCTCAAGGAGGCCGTCGCCCTCCCCGAGGACACCGAGGAGCATCTGCTCCGCATCGCCGGCGGCGACGCCCGCCGCGCCCTGACCGCCCTGGAGGCCGCCGCCGGGGCCGCCCTGGACCAGGGCGAGAGCGAGATCGGCCTGCGGACGCTGGAGCAGACGGTCGACCGGGCCGCGGTGAAGTACGACCGCGACGGCGACCAGCACTACGACGTCGCCAGCGCCCTCATCAAGTCCATCCGCGGCTCCGACGTCGACGCGGCCCTGCACTACCTGGCCCGCATGATCGAGGCCGGCGAGGACCCCCGGTTCATCGCCCGCCGCCTGATGATCTCCGCCAGCGAGGACATCGGCCTCGCCGACCCGAACGCGCTGCCCATCGCCGTGGCCGCCGCCCAGGCCGTCGCCATGATCGGCTTCCCGGAGGCCGCGCTCACCCTCAGCCACGCCACGATCGCCCTGGCCCTCGCCCCCAAGTCCAACGCCGCGACCACCGCGATCGGCGCCGCCCTGGAGGACGTACGCAAGGGCCTGGCCGGACCCGTGCCGCCGCATCTGCGCGACGGGCACTACAAGGGCGCGGCCAAGCTCGGCCACGCCCAGGGGTACGTGTACCCGCACGACCTGCCCGAGGGCATCGCCGAGCAGCAGTACGCCCCGGACGCCCTGAAGGACCGCGAGTACTACACGCCGGGCCGGCACGGCGCCGAGGCCAGATACGCGGACGCCGTCGAGTGGACCCGCAAGCGCCTCGGTCGAAAGCGGTCCTGAGCACCCTGTAGACTGCTGCGAAGTGCTGAGTCCCGTGCTGTCAGAGCGGGACAACCAGCCGGAGGCCCGGTCCCGTGCGGACCGGCCCCAGGAGCGTCGCGCACCGTCGAACGGTGTCGCGGGCAGCCCACCACCACTCGGAGTCCCGGGACGGTCGGTGGGCCACTCGCGTGCTGCACGTATGTGCCCAGACCAGGGAAGCGGCTGCCCGGCAGGTCCCCTGCGGACCCGGCGGGTTTTCCCGGCTGCGGATGCGACCTCCCTGAACACTGACGAGCCGAACACTACGAAAGAGACGAAAGACAGTGGCGAACCAGTCCCGCCCCAAGGTCAAGAAGTCGCGTGCCCTCGGCATCGCGCTGACCCCGAAGGCCGTCAAGTACTTCGAGGCCCGCCCCTACCCGCCGGGTGAGCACGGCCGTGGCCGCAAGCAGAACTCGGACTACAAGGTCCGTCTGCTGGAGAAGCAGCGCCTGCGCGCTCAGTACGACATCTCCGAGCGCCAGCTGGTCCGCGCCTACGAGCGCGCGTCCAAGGTCCAGGGCAAGACCGGCGAGGCCCTGATCGTGGAGCTGGAGCGCCGCCTCGACGCGCTGGTCCTGCGTTCGGGCATCGCCCGCACGATCTACCAGGCCCGCCAGATGGTCGTGCACGGCCACATCCAGGTCAACGGCCAGAAGGTCGACAAGCCGTCCTTCCGCGTCCGCCCGGACGACGTCGTGCAGGTCCGCGACCGCTCCAAGGACAAGACGCTCTTCCAGATCGCCCGTGAGGGTGGCTTCGCCCCCGACGGCGAGACCCCGCGCTACCTCCAGGTGAACCTCAAGGCCCTGGCGTTCCGCCTGGACCGCGAGCCGAACCGCAAGGAAGTTCCGGTCATCTGCGACGAGCAGCTCGTCGTCGAGTACTACGCCCGCTGACCTCCGTCACGGCGTAAGTCCTCAGCCCGCCGTCTCCCCGCCCTTCCGGGTGGGCGAGGCGGCGGGTTCGCGCTGTCCGGAGCGGGAGGCCGGGACCGGCCCCCGGGGCGCGGGCAGCGCCGGCAGCGGCCGTCCGTCCTTGCGCAGCGCCCGGGCCACCGCGGTCTCCCGGTCCAGCCGCGCCCCCCGGCGCACCCACTCCTCGTACCGCTCGTCGCCCAGCGCCTCCCGGGCCATGGCCTCGCAACTCTCGTGCGGGGCGTTGTAGTAGGCCGAGCCGAACAGCGGCAGCCCGACCGAGGGCCAGATCCGCCCGGCGGCCCCCTGGAGCACCGCCGCCTCCACCGGATCGCCCTGCGTCACCGTCACCAGCGCCAGCAGCTCGATCGACAGCACCGTGCCCAGCAGGTCGTGGAAGCCGTGCGCGTTGTCCAGGCAGTCCGCCAGCAGCTCGCGCGCATGGACCGCGTCACCGCCCCGCCAGGCCGCGTACGCCAGCACGTACAGGGCGTACGACCGCGCCCACCGCTCCCCGTGGTCCTCGCACACCCGGCGCACGTCCTCGCACAGCCGCACCGCGTCCGGCAGATCCCCCTGGAACGCCCGCGTCATCGCCAGCTCCACCTGGCCCATCAGGACGTTGCTGTTCAGCTCGCCGATCTCCTGGTAGCGGTCCAGCGCCGACCGCAGCAGCGTTTCCGCGCGGGCCATGTCATCCGTGACCAGGGCGAGACAGCCGGTGCGGTGCTCGGCGTACGCCACCGCCGTCGGATCGGCCGACCGCTCCGCCTGCTCGCGGCACATCCGCAGCGCCCGGAGCGCCGCTACGGTGTCGCCCTGGAGGATCGCCACATAGCCGAGCACCCACAGCGCCTTCAGCCGGCACCGCTCGTACTCCGAGTCCAGCTCCAGGCCGCGCTCCAGCCACCGCCGCCCCTCCGCGAGCCGGCCGCACCCCACCCAGCAGAACCACAGCGCACCCGCCAGATGCTGGCCGAGGTGCGCCTCCTCCGGCTCGGTCAGGCAGAACTCCAGCGCGGTCCGCAGATTCGGCAGCTCCGCCTCGACCCGCGCGGCCACCTCGCGCTGCCGGGGCGAGAACCAGTCCAGCTCGCACAGGGTGGCGAGGCCCAGGTACCAGTCGCGGTGCCGTCTGCGCAGCCGGCCCGCGTCCCCGGTCGCCCCCAGCCACTCGGCGCCGTAGGCCCGGACGGTGTCCAGCATCCGGTAGCGCGGGCCCGCCGGGGTCTCCTCGCGGGAGACGACCGACTGGGCGAGCAGCTCCGACAGCACGTCCAGCACGTCCTCCGCGGCCAGCCCGTCCCCGCTGCACACGTACTCGGCCGCCTCCAGGTCGAAGGAGTGCGCGAACACCGACAGGCGGGCCCACAGCAGCCGTTCGTCCGGTGAGCACAGCTCGTGGCTCCAGCCGATCGCCGTGCGCAGCGTCTGGTGCCGGGGGAGGACGTCCCGGCCGCCACCGGTCAGCAGCCGGAACCGGTCGTCCAGGCGCCGCAGCAACTGCGCCGGGGACAGCGCCCGCAGCCGCCCGGCCGCCAGCTCCAGCGCCAGCGGGATGCCCTCCAGCCGCCGGCACAGCTCCCGCACCTCGGTGCCGTCGGCCACCGGCACGCCCTGCGCCCGGGCCCGGTCCGTGAACAGCTCCGCCGCCTCGTCCTCGCCGAGCGGCGCCAGCGGGAACAGCCGCTCGCCCGCGAGGTCCAGCGGACGCCGGCCCACGGCCAGCACCCGCAGCTCCGGGAGCTCGCGCAGCAGCTCCGCCGTCAGATCGGCACAGGCGGCCACCAGGTGCTCGAACCCGTCCAGCACCAACAGCGCCCGCCGCCCGGCCAGATGCTCCAGCAGCGCCTCCCGGGGCAGGCGCGTGGTGTGGTCGGTCAGCCCCAGCGCCTCCACGACCGCGTACTCCACGAACTGCGGGTCCCGCACCGCCGACAGCTCCACCCGCCCCCAGCCCGGGGCGCCCGCCGGGCCACCGGACGCCCAGCGCGCCGCCACCCGCGCGGCCAGCCGGGACTTGCCGACCCCGCCCACCCCGGTCACGGTCACCAGCCGTGCCTGGCCGAGCGCCGTCGTCAGCTCGGCCACCTCGGCCGAGCGCCCGACGAAAGAGGTGAGTTCGAGGGGTGGATCGCCGTCCGCCCAGGAGCCGGGACTGTGAGGACCTCGCATGGGACACGGAGCGTACTGAACCGTGTTCACCGCGTACAATCGCTTCCCGCAACTCCGCCCGCCCCACCCGGTAATCCGGTACGGAGCCTCCGCCACGGCGCGATAGGCTCGGGGCACTGCTTTTTTCATGGTTCAGATGTTCAGAGCACGTTTCAGGGAGCGGGTGCGCACAGTGTCCGGTGGTGAGGTGGCCGGGATCCTGGTGGCCGTCTTCTGGGCGATCCTGGTCTCCTTCCTCGCGGTCGCACTGGCGAGGCTGGCCCAGACGCTCAAGGCGACCACCAAGCTCGTGGCGGACGTGACCGACCAGGCGGTCCCGCTGCTCGCCGACGCCTCCCAGGCGGTGCGCTCCGCGCAGACGCAGATCGACCGGGTCGACGCCATCGCCTCCGACGTCCAGGAGGTCACCTCGAACGCCTCCGCGCTGTCCACCACCGTCGCCTCCACCTTCGGCGGCCCGCTGGTGAAGGTCGCGGCCTTCGGCTACGGCGTCCGCCGGGCGCTCGGTGGCCGCAAGGAGGAGGACGTGCCGGGGAAGTCGCCCCGGCGTACCGTGATCGTGGGCCGGACGGTCCCTGCCGCACGACGCAAGCGGAAGTAAGGACTGAGACCGAGCGATGTTCCGCCGTACGTTCTGGTTCAGCACAGGTGTCGCCGCCGGTGTGTGGGCCACCACCAAGGTCAACCGCAAGCTGAAGCAGCTGACCCCGGAGAGCCTGGCCGCCACCGCGGCGAACAAGGCCCTTCAGACCGGTCAGCGGCTGAAGGACCGCGCGGTCGGCTTCGCGCTCGACGTCCGCGACAACATGGCCCAGCGGGAGGCCGAGCTGGAGGAGGCGCTCGGCATCCAGGAGAGCCCCGGGCTCACGGCACCCCGGCGGTACGCCGCCATCGAGAACAACCGCAGCAACCCGCAGTACGTCGAGAACACGACGTACTCGTACAACCGGAATGAGGACCACTGATGGAGTCGGCCGAGATTCGCCGCCGCTGGCTGAGCTTCTTCGAGGAGCGCGGGCACACCGTCGTCCCTTCGGCGTCGCTCATCGCGGACGACCCGACTCTGCTCCTCGTCCCCGCCGGCATGGTGCCCTTCAAGCCCTACTTCCTGGGTGAGGTCAAGCCGCCCTTCCCGCGCGCCACCAGCGTGCAGAAGTGTGTGCGCACGCCCGACATCGAAGAGGTCGGCAAGACCACGCGGCACGGCACGTTCTTCCAGATGTGCGGCAACTTCTCCTTCGGCGACTACTTCAAGGAAGGCGCCATCAAGCTCGCCTGGGAGCTGCTCACCAGCCCCCAGGACAAGGGTGGTTACGGCCTCGACCCCGAGCGCCTGTGGATCACCGTCTACCAGGACGACGACGAGGCCGAGCAGATCTGGCACGAGGTCGTCGGCGTGCCCAAGGAGCGCATCCAGCGCCTGGGCATGAAGGACAACTTCTGGTCCATGGGCGTCCCGGGCCCCTGCGGCCCCTGCTCCGAGATCAACTACGACCGCGGCCCCGAGTTCGGCGTCGAGGGCGGCCCCGCCGTCAACGACGAGCGGTACGTGGAGATCTGGAACCTCGTCTTCATGCAGTACGAGCGCGGCGAGGGCACCGGCAAGGACAACTTCGAGATCCTCGGGGACCTGCCGAGCAAGAACATCGACACGGGCCTCGGCCTGGAGCGGCTCGCCATGATTCTGCAGGACGTGCAGAACATGTACGAGATCGACACCTCCATGGCCGTCATCAAGCGCGCCACCGAGCTGACCGGTGTCCACTACGGCGAATCGCACGCCTCGGACGTCTCCCTCCGCGTGGTCACCGACCACATGCGCACCGCCACCATGCTCATCGGCGACGGCGTCACCCCCGGCAACGAGGGCCGTGGCTACGTGCTGCGCCGCATCATGCGCCGCGCCATCCGCAACATGCGCCTGCTGGGCGCCACCGGACCGGTCGTCAAGGACCTGATCGACATCGTGATCCGGATGATGGGCCGGCAGTACCCCGAGCTGGTCACCGACCGCGAGCGCATCGAGAAGGTCGCCGTCGCCGAGGAGAACGCCTTCCTCAAGACGCTGAAGGCCGGCACCAACATCCTCGACACCGCCGTCACCGAGACCAAGGCCCAGGGCTCCAGCGTGCTGCCCGGCGACAAGGCCTTCCTGCTCCACGACACCTGGGGCTTCCCGATCGACCTCACCCTGGAGATGGCCGCCGAACAGGGCCTCTCCGTGGACGAGGAGGGCTTCCGCCGCCTGATGAAGGAGCAGCGGGAGCGCGCCAAGGCCGACGCCCAGTCCAAGAAGACCGGCCACGCCGACCTCGGTGCCTACCGCGAGATCGCCGACGCCGCCGGTGAGACCGACTTCATCGGCTACACCGACACCGAGGGCGAGTCCACGATCGTCGGCATCCTCGTCAACGGTGTCTCCTCCCCGGCCGCCACCGAGGGCGACGAGGTCGAGGTCGTCCTGGACCGCACCCCGTTCTACGCCGAGGGCGGCGGCCAGATCGGCGACACCGGCCGGATCAAGGTCGACTCAGGCGCCGTCATCGAGGTCCGCGACTGCCAGAAGCCGGTCCCCGGCGTCTACGTCCACAAGGGCGTCGTCCAGGTCGGCGAGGTGACCGTCGGCGCCAAGGCCCACGCCGCCATCGACACCCGCCGGCGCACGGCCATCGCCCGCGCCCACTCGGCCACCCACCTCACCCACCAGGCCCTGCGCGACGCCCTCGGCCCGACGGCCGCCCAGGCCGGTTCCGAGAACCAGCCCGGCCGTTTCCGCTTCGACTTCGGCTCCCCGTCCGCCGTGCCGACGGCCGTGATGACCGACGTCGAGCAGAAGATCAACGAGGTGCTCGCCCGCGACCTCGACGTGCGCGCCGACATCATGGGCATCGACGAGGCCAAGAAGCAGGGCGCCATCGCCGAGTTCGGCGAGAAGTACGGCGAGCGGGTCCGCGTCGTGACCATCGGCGACTTCTCCAAGGAGCTGTGCGGCGGCACGCACGTGCACAACACCGCCCAGCTGGGCCTGGTGAAGCTGCTCGGCGAGTCCTCCATCGGCTCCGGTGTGCGCCGTATCGAGGCCCTGGTCGGCGTCGACGCCTACAACTTCCTCGCCCGCGAGCACACGGTCGTCAACCAGCTGACCGAGCTGCTCAAGGGCCGCGCGGAGGAGCTGCCGGAGAAGGTCTCCGCCATGCTCGGCAAGCTGAAGGACGCCGAGAAGGAGATCGAGAAGTTCCGCGCCGAGAAGGTGCTCCAGGCCGCCGCCGGTCTCGCCGAGTCCGCCAAGGACGTGCGGGGCGTCGCCCTGGTCACCGGCCAGGTCCCGGACGGCACCACCCCGGACGACCTGCGCAAGCTGGTCCTGGACGTGCGCGGCCGGATCCAGGGCGGCCGGGCCGCCGTCGTGGCCCTGTTCACCGTCACCAACGGCAAGCCGCTCACGGTCATCGCCACCAACGAGGCCGCCCGCGAGCGCGGCCTCAAGGCCGGTGACCTGGTCCGTACGGCCGCCAAGACGCTCGGCGGCGGCGGTGGCGGCAAGCCGGACGTCGCCCAGGGCGGCGGCCAGAACCCGGCCGCCGTCGGCGAGGCCGTCGACGCCGTCGAGCGCCTGGTCGCCGAGACCGCCAAGTAGGGAACGGCCGAGACATGCGCAGAGGACGTCGGCTCGCGATCGACGTCGGGGACGCCCGGATCGGGGTCGCCTCGTGCGACCCCGACGGGATCCTCGCCACCCCGGTGGAGACCGTCCCGGGCCGGGACGTCCCCGCCGCCCACCGCCGGTTGCGTCAGCTGGTGGAGGAGTACGAACCGATCGAGGTCGTCATCGGCCTCCCTCGCTCCCTCAAGGGGGGCGAGGGCCCGGCCGCGGTCAAGGTCCGCGCCTTCGCGCAGGAGCTGGCCAAGGGCATCACGCCGGTGCCGGTGCGGCTGGTGGACGAGCGGATGACGACGGTGACGGCCAGTCAGGGGCTGCGTGCCTCGGGCGTGAAGTCGAAGAAGGGCCGTGCGGTCATCGACCAGGCCGCCGCCGTCATCATTTTGCAGCAGGCCCTGGAATCCGAACGGGTGTCAGGTGGACCACCCGGCGAAGGCGTCGAAGTGGTCATCTGATCGCGATACGGTAACGTTCCGCGCGATGCGCCGGTGTTCGAACAGCCGGGGCACAGCAAGAGGCGGAGCGGAAGCCGGCCCCCGGCCGCGTGACCGTCGGCCTCGCGGCTCTAGGGGATCGATGACTGAGTATGGCCGGGGCCAAGGCTCCGAACCGTGGCATCCGGAGGACCCGTTGTACGGGGACGGCGGATGGGGACGGCAGGCCCAGGCGGGCCCGCAGTCGCCCTACGGCGGCCAGCCGCAGCACCATCCGCAGGCGCCGCAGCACGGCGACTGGAGCCAGGAACAGCAGCCCGGGTACGGCGGGCAGCAGCACCAGTACCCCGACTACCCCGACTACCCCGACTACCAGGACGGATCGGGCCGGCCCGAGTACGACCAGCGGTTCGCCCACCAGACCCAGCAGCAGTTCCACCAGGGCGGCTGGGACGCGACCGGCACCCACGGCCACGTGCCCTACGCCGCCGACCCCGGTGACCCGTACGGCCAGCAGCCCATGGCCTACGGCGCGGAGCAGCCCGACTTCTACCCCACCGAGGACGCCTACCCGCCGCCGGAGCCGCCCGGCCGCCGGCAGCCCGAGCCGGAGCCCGAGCCGGCGGGCGAGGAGGAGCACGGCTTCTTCGCGGGAGGCGGCGGCGAGGACGACGAGGAGGAGCACGAGCTCCAGAGCCGGCGTGAGCGGCGCGGAAAGAAGCCCGTCAAGAGCAAGAAGCGGCGCACCGGCTGCGCCTGCATGGTGGTCGTCCTGGTGTTCGGCGGCGGCCTCGGCGGCGTCGGGTATTTCGGCTACCAGTTCTACCAAAATCGTTTCGGCACGGCTCCGGACTACGCGGGCGACGGCACCGGCCAGACGGTGACCGTCGAGATCCCGAAAGGCGCGGGCGGCTGGGAGATCGGCCGCCGCCTGAAAGAGGCCGGGGTCGTCAAGAGCGCCGAGGCGTTCGTCCACGCCCAGACCACGACTCCGGGCGGCGACGGAATCCAGGCCGGCGCCTATCTCCTGAAGAAGGAGATGTCCGCCGCCAGCGCCGTCCGGCTGATGATGGACCCGCGCAGCCAGAACAATGTGATCGTCACCCCCGGCGAGCGCAATTCCGGTGTCTACGCGGACATCGACAAGAAACTCGAACTGTCCGCGGGCACCACCAAGAAGGTCGCCCGTAAGAATTACCGGACCCTCGGCCTGCCGGCCTGGGCGCAGAACCAGAACAGCGACATCAAGGACCCGCTGGAGGGCTTCCTCTTCCCGGGCACCTATCCGGCCGCCAAGGGCATGAAGCCCGACGCCGTCCTGAAGCAGATGGTCACCCAGGCCAAGCTGAAGTACGCCGCCTACGGCCTGACCGGCAAGGCCAAGGCGCTCGGCCTGGACAACGCCTTCGAACTCGTCACGGTGGCCAGCCTGGTGCAGGCCGAGGGCAAGACCCACGACGACTTCCGCAAGATGGCCGAGGTGGTCTACAACCGCCTCAAGCCCACCAACACCGAGACCAACCGGCTGTTGCAGTTCGACTCGTCCTACAACTACCTCAAGGGCACGAGTAACATCCACATCTCCGAAAGGGAGATCACCGGCAACCAGGACCCGTACAACACGTACACTCACAAGGGACTTACGCCCGGCCCGATCGGCAACCCCGGCGAGGACGCGCTGAAGGCCACACTGAATCCGACGCACGACGGCTGGATCTACTTCGTGGCGACCGACGGGACGAACAACACCGAGTTCGCCAAGACCTTCACCGAATTCCAGGAACTCAGGGACAAGTTCAATGCCAACACGGGCAACTGACGGCCGCCGTGCCGCCGTGCTCGGTTCGCCGATCGCCCACTCGCTCTCCCCGGTGCTGCACCGGGCCGCGTACGACGCGGCCGGACTCACCGGCTGGTCGTACGACAGCTTCGACGTCGACGAGGCCGCCCTGCCCGGCTTCCTGGACAAGCTCGGGCCGGAGTGGGCGGGGCTGTCGCTGACCATGCCGCTGAAGCGGGCGGTCATCCCGCTGGTGGACGAGATCAGCGAGACGGCCGCCTCGGTCGACGCGGTCAACACGCTCGTCTTCACCGAGGACGGCCGCCGACTGGGCGACAACACCGACATCCCGGGCATAGTGGCCGCCCTGCGTGAGCACGGCATCGAACAGGTCGACTCCGCCGCCGTCCTCGGCGCCGGTGCCACCGCATCCTCCGCGCTCGCCGCGCTGGCCCGGATCTGCACCGGGGAGGTCGTCGCCTACGTCCGCAGCGGGGCCCGCGCCGCCGAGATGCGGCAGTGGGGCGAACGGCTCGACGTGGAGGTCCGCACGGCGGACTGGGCCGACGCGGCCGAGGCCCTGCGCGCCCCGCTGGTCATCGCCACCACGCCCGCCGGCACGACCGACGCCCTCGCCGCCGCCGTACCCGAACGCCCCGCCACCCTCTTCGACGTGCTCTACGATCCCTGGCCCACCGAGCTGGCGGCCCGCTGGTCCATGTTCGGCGGCGCCGTCGTCGGCGGCCTCGACCTGCTGGTCCACCAGGCCGCGCTCCAGTTCGAGCAGATGACCGGGCACACCCCGGGCCCCCTGGAGGCCATGCGGCACGCCGGCGAGCAGGCGCTCGCGGCCCGCTGACGCCCCGCACGCGTCCGCCTGCTGGACCGGCGGCCGGTCCGCGCCCCGGGACGTGGGAGGATCGGAGGTGGCGTACCGGGGTCGCGCACCCGGCGGCGCCGTCGCCCTACGCGAGGACGCGCGTAGCGCGGGCAGTACCGGGCGCGAGCACTGAGGAGCACCGTTGAGCAGGCTGCGTTGGCTGACCGCGGGGGAGTCCCACGGTCCCGCACTTGTCGCGACGCTGGAGGGTCTTCCCGCCGGCGTGCCGATCACCACGGAGATGGTGGCGGACCACCTGGCGCGGCGGCGGCTCGGCTATGGCCGCGGTGCGCGCATGAAGTTCGAGCGGGACGAGGTCACGTTCCTCGGCGGGGTCCGGCACGGGCTGACCCTCGGCTCCCCGGTGGCGATCATGGTGGGCAACACCGAGTGGCCGAAGTGGGAGCAGGTCATGGCGGCCGACCCGGTCGACCCCGAGGTGCTGGCGGGCCTGGCCCGCAACGCGCCGCTGACCCGCCCCCGCCCCGGCCACGCCGACCTGGCGGGCATGCAGAAGTACGGCTTCGACGAGGCCCGCCCGATCCTGGAGCGCGCCTCGGCGCGCGAGACGGCGGCCCGGGTGGCGCTGGGCGCGGTCGCCCGGTCGTACCTGAAGGAGACGGCCGGCATCGAGATCGTCTCCCACGTGGTCGAGCTGTGCTCCGTGAAGGCCCCGCGGGGCGTCTACCCCACTGCGGCCGATGTCGACAAGCTCGACGCCGACCCGGTGCGCTGCCTCGACGCGGACGCCTCGAAGGCGATGGTCGCCGAGATCGACCAGGCCCACAAGGACGGCGACACCCTGGGCGGCGTGGTCGAGGTGCTGGCCTACGACGTCCCGGTCGGCCTCGGCTCGCACGTGCACTGGGACCGCAAGCTGGACGCCCGCCTCGCCGGCGCGCTCATGGGCATCCAGGCGATCAAGGGCGTCGAGATCGGTGACGGCTTCGAGCTGGCCCGGGTGCCCGGTTCCCAGGCCCACGACGAGATCGTGGCCACGCCGGAGGGCATCCGGCGCGTCTCCGGCCGCTCGGGCGGCACCGAGGGCGGCCTCAGCACGGGTGAGCTGCTGCGAGTGCGCGCCGCGATGAAGCCGATCGCGACCGTGCCGCGCGCGCTCAGGACGGTGGACGTCACCACCGGCGAGCCCGCCCAGGCCCACCACCAGCGCTCCGACGTCTCCGCCGTCCCTGCGGCCGGCATCGTCGCCGAGGCCATGGTGGCACTCGTCCTCGCGGACGCGGTCGCCGAGAAGTTCGGCGGTGACTCCGTCCCGGAGACCCGCCGCAACGTCCGGTCGTACCTCGACAACCTGGCGATCCGGTGAGCGGCGTACCGGCGGTCGTCCTGGTCGGGCCGATGGGCGTGGGCAAGTCCACCGTCGGCCGACTGCTCGCCGAGCGCCTCGGCGTCGGCTACCGGGACACCGACGAGGACATCGTGACGGCCGAGGGCCGCAGCATCGCCGAGATCTTTGTGGACGACGGCGAGGCCGCCTTCCGCGCCCTGGAGAAGGCCGCCGTGCGGACCGCGCTCGCCGAGCACCGGGGCGTCGTCGCGCTGGGCGGCGGGACGGTCCTGGACGCGGACACCCGCGCGCTGCTGGCCGGGCAGCGGGTGCTGTACCTCTCGATGGAGGTCGAGGAGGCCGTCAAGCGCACCGGTCTGAACGTGGCCCGCCCGCTGCTCGCGGTCAACCCGCGCAAGCAGTGGCGGGAGCTGATGGAGGCGCGCCGGCACCTGTACGAGGAGGTCGCCACCGCCGTCGTCGCGACGGACGGCCGCACTCCGGAAGAGGTCGCGCAGGCGGCGCTGGACGCACTGGAGTTGAAGCAGGTATGAGCGAGGCAGTCACCCGGATCCAGATCGCCGGTACCGCGGGCACCGACCCCTACGAGGTGCTGGTCGGCCGGCAGCTCCTGGGCGAGCTGGCCGGGCTCATCGGGGCGAGGGCCAAGCGGGTCGCCGTGATCCACCCGGAAGCGCTGGCCGAGACCGGGGAGGCGCTGCGCGCCGACCTGGCCGGGCAGGGCTACGAGGCCGTGGCGATCCAGGTGCCCAACGCGGAGGAGGCCAAGACCGCCGAGGTCGCCGCCTACTGCTGGAAGGCGCTGGGCCAGTGCGGCTTCACCCGCACCGACGTCGTCGTCGGTGTCGGCGGGGGCGCCACCACCGACCTGGCCGGGTTCGTCGCCGGGACCTGGCTGCGCGGGGTGCGCTGGATCGCCGTCCCCACGACCGTGCTGGCCATGGTGGACGCGGCGGTCGGCGGCAAGACCGGCATCAACACCGCCGAGGGCAAGAACCTGGTCGGCGCCTTCCACCCGCCGGCCGGTGTCCTGTGCGACCTGGCCGCGCTGGGCTCCCTCCCGGTGCACGACTACGTCTCCGGACTGGCCGAGATCATCAAGGCGGGGTTCATCGTCGACCCGGTGATCCTGGACCTGATCGAGGCCGACCCGCAGGCCGCCCGCACCCCGGCGGGCCCGCACACGGCCGAGCTGATCGAGCGGTCGATCCGCGTCAAGGCCGACGTCGTCTCCTCGGACCTGAAGGAATCCGGCCGGCGGGAGATCCTCAACTACGGTCACACGCTCGGCCACGCCATCGAGAAGAACGAGCGGTACAAGTGGCGGCACGGGGCCGCGGTCGCGGTCGGCATGCACTTCGCCGCCGAACTCGGCCGCCTCGCGGGCCGCCTGGACGACGCGACGGCGGACCGCCACCGCAGCATCCTCGAATCCGTCGGCCTGCCGCTGCACTACCGCTACGACCAGTGGCCCAAGCTGCTGGAGGCGATGAAGGTCGACAAGAAGTCCCGTGGCGACCTGCTGCGCTTCATCGTCCTGGACGGCCTGGCCAAGCCGACCGTCCTGGAAGGGCCGGACCCGGCCGTCCTCCTCGCCGCCTACGGCGAGGTCGGCCAGTAGTCCCCGGACCGCTCCCCGCGTCCGATTTCCTTCGTCCGCCGGGCACTTCGGACCGCCCCCGGCCGTTTCACCAAACGACGGCCGGGGACGGTACCGTTCGGTAGCGAGCGGGGCACGCCCCCGCTGCCAGTGCCAGATGTGTGGACGAGACGGAGTGGCAACGGATGCAGCACGCAGTGGGGTCTCCGCTGCCGCCGCCCCACCAGCCGGGGCAGGGCCCGCACGTCGGCTGGGTGCCGGCCGCACACCACCCGGGCCCGCACCCGGGAGTCTCCCAGGGGCCCGCCCCCGTCCCCCCGTCGCCGGGCTTCCCGGCTCCGCCCGGACCGGTGCCGCCGGCCCCGCAGCAGCCCCCGGCCCCCGCCGGCCCGGTGCCGCCGCCCGCGCCCCCGCGGCACACCGCCGGCCCGCAGACCCCCGACAGCACCGGACACGTCCCGCTGCCGCCCGGCGGCCCGGTCGGCGCCCCGGCGGCCCCGCCCGCCGCGGCCACGGCACCGGATCCGACGGCGACCCCCCTCGCCGTCCTCCTCATCGGCCCGGCCGGCGCGGGCAAGACCAGCGTCGCCAAGTACTGGGCGGACCACCGCCGGGTCCCCACGGCCCACATCAGCCTGGACGACGTCCGCGAATGGGTCCGCTCGGGCTTCGCCGACCCGCAGTCCGGCTGGAACGACAACTCGGAGGCCCAGTACCGCCTGGCCCGTCGCACCTGCGGCTTCGCCGCGCGCAACTTCCTGGCCAACGGCATCTCCTGCATCCTGGACGACGCCGTCTTCCCGGACCGCCCGGTCGTCGGCCTCGGCGGCTGGAAGCGGCACGTGGGTCCCGGCCTGCTCCCGGTGGTCCTGCTCCCGGGCCTCGACGTCGTCCTGGAGCGCAACGCCGAACGCACCGGCAACCGCCGCCTCACCGACGAGGAGGTGGCCCGCATCCACGGCCGCATGGCCGGCTGGTACGGCTCGGGCCTCCCGATCGTCGACAACTCCCAGCTGGACGTCCCGGGCACGGCCCGCGTGCTGGACGAGGTCCTGGCCAGGGCGATAGCGAGCCCACCGAGCTGGTGAGCGGGGGTGCCTCCGGCGCCCCACGGCACCACCCCCCACCTGCTCCGCAACCCCACTCGGCCCCCGCCGATCGGCACAATCCAGACAAACCTCCTACGCTCATCTCATGTCAGAGGTGTACGCGAACCGCCGATCCCGGCTGAGGGAACACTTCAACGCGGCCGGCACCGCGGCAGCGCTCGTCACCCGCCCGGCCAATGTCCGCTACCTCGCCGCCGCGGCCCCGCGGGGCGCCGTGCTGCTGATCGGCAGGAGCGAGGACGTCCTGGTGTGCGCCGGTCCGCCGGACGACCGCCCGCACGAAGGCCAGCCGGACGAGAACCTGCGCCTGCACGTCCTTCCGCCGCGCGACGGCGACGCCGCCGTCGCGGCGGCCGGCCTCGCGGCCGACCAGGGTGCCGACTCCCTGGCGGTCGAGGAACACCACCTCACCGTCACCCGGCACCGGGCCATCGCCTGCGTCGCCCCGAGGCTCCGCCTCATCGACCTCGGCGGGGCCGTGGAACAGCTCAGGGTCGTCAAGGACGAGGAGGAGATCTCCTGTCTCCGCATCGGCGCCGAGATCGCCGACCAGGCCCTCGGCGAGCTGCTGGAGTCCATCCTGGTCGGCCGTACCGAACGGCATCTCGCGCTGGAGCTGGAGCGGCGCCTGGTCGACCACGGCGCCGACGGACCGGCCTTCCCCACCTCCGTGGCCACCGGACCGCACGCCGGCCGCCGTGGCCACCGCCCCACCGACCGGCGGGTGGAGGAGGGCGACTTCCTCTCCGTCTGTCTCGGCGCCACCTACCGCGGGTACCGCTGCGAGATCGGCCGCACCTTCGTCATCGGCACCTCACCCGCCGACTGGCAGATCGAGCTGTACGACCTGGTCTTCGCCGCCCAGCGGGCCGGACGCGAGTTCCTGGCACCCGGCGCCGCCTACCGTGACGTGGACCGCGCCGCACGCCAGGTACTGGACTCCGCGGGCTATGCGGAGGCCCTGCCACCGCTGACCGGACACGGTGTCGGACTCGAAATCGACGAGGACCCGCAGTTGGCGCCCGCGGCCATGGGTAAACTGGACGCTTGCGTGCCGGTCACCGTCGAACCGGGGGTCCACCTCCCGGGCCGGGGCGGTGTCCGGATCGATGACACGCTCGTCGTACGCCCCGAGGCGGACGGCGGACCCGAGCTACTCACCATCACGACCAAGGAGCTGCTCGCCCTCTAGGCAGGTGCGTGCCCCGGGGTCGTCCACGTCAGTCCAGGAGATTCCGCAACCGTGGCTTCCACGAACGACCTCAAGAACGGCCTGGTGCTCAAGCTCGAAGGCGGCCAGCTCTGGTCCGTCGTCGAGTTCCAGCACGTCAAGCCCGGCAAGGGCCCCGCCTTCGTGCGCACCAAGCTCAAGAACGTGCTCTCCGGCAAGGTCGTCGACAAGACCTTCAACGCCGGTGTCAAGGTCGAGACGGCCACTGTCGACAAGCGCGACATGCAGTTCTCGTACATGGACGGCGAGTACTTCGTCTTCATGGACATGGAGACCTACGACCAGCTGATGGTCGACCGCAAGGCCGTCGGCGACGCCGCCAACTTCCTCATCGAGGGCTTCACCGCCACCGTCGCGCAGCACGAGGGCGAGGTGCTCTTCGTCGAGCTGCCGGCCGCCGTCGAGCTGACCGTCCAGGAGACCGAGCCGGGCGTCCAGGGCGACCGCTCCACCGGTGGCACCAAGCCCGCCACCCTGGAGACCGGCCACCAGATCCAGGTCCCGCTCTTCATCACCACCGGTGAGAAGATCAAGGTCGACACCCGCACCAGCGACTACCTCGGCCGGGTGAACAGCTAACCGTGGCTGCCCGCAACACGGCCCGCAAGCGCGCCTTCCAGATCCTCTTCGAGGGCGACCAGCGCGGCGCCGACGTCCTGACGGTCCTCGCGGACTGGATCCGGCTCTCCCGGTCCGACACCCGGCAGCCGCCGGTCAGCGAGTACACGATGCAGCTGGTCGAGGGCTACGCGGAGCACGCGAAGCGGATCGACGAGCTGATCGCCCAGTACGCGGTGGGCTGGACGCTCGACCGGATGCCGGTCGTGGACCGCAACATCCTGCGGCTGGGCGCGTACGAGCTGATCTGGGTCGACGAGACCCCGGACGCCGTCGTCCTGGACGAGATGGTGCAGCTGGCGAAGGAGTTCTCGACCGACGAGTCGCCGTCGTTCGTCAACGGTCTGCTGGGCCGTCTGAAGGAACTCAAGCCGTCCCTGCGCCGGGACCAGGCGTAAAACCGCCCGACAGCCGATGCCGGAGGGCCCGCAGCATGTCTGTGCTGCGGGCCCTCCGGCGTTTGCCGTACCGGCGCTGGAACGCCGCCGGGGTGGCCGGAACCGTAGAGTTCCGGCCACCCCGGCGGCACGTTTCTGCTGAGGTGTGTGCGTGCGCTTACGCCTCTTCGTGCGTCGCCACCGCGCGGCGCGCGTCCGCGTCCAGGACACCCCAGCTGATCAGCTGCTCGGTGAGGACCGAGGGGGACTGGTCGTAGATGACGGCGAGTGTGCGCAGGTCGTCCTGGCGGATGGAGAGCACCTTGCCGTTGTAGTCACCGCGCTGGGACTGGATCGTCGCCGCGTAGCGCTGCAGGGGGCCCGCCTTCTCGGCCGGCACGGTGGCCAGCCGCTCCAGGTCCAGGACCAGCTTCGGCGGCGGCTCCGCGGCGCCGCCCGGCGTGGTGCCCGGCAGGAGCTCCTGCACCGGAACGCCATAGAAATCGGCCAGCTCGGCCAGGCGCTGCACGGTCACGGCACGGTCGCCGCGCTCGTACGAACCGACCACCACGGCCTTCCAGCGCCCCTGGGACTTCTCCTCGACACCGTGGAGGGAAAGGCCCTGCTGGGTGCGGATGGCCCGGAGCTTGGCCCCGAGCTGTTTGGCGTATTCGCTGGACATATAGCTCCCCGGACACTGTGTCGACGCGGCCGGCTGCTTTCCCGCCGCGCGGCTGGTAACTCACTGTGAGGTTACGCAGCGTGACTCTGGTGCGTCAAGCCGAATGGTCCACACCGACTCTTCCGTGGTAGTGGCCACCGATTAGGCCGAGCGGGTGACAGGGGGGCGGCCGGGGCCGGTCAGGTGACCTGCTACGGTAGATGGCGCAATTCCGACGTCCTTTAAGGTCCGTCCCGTGAGGCGGAGAAGGAGGTCCGTTTCGTATGGACAAGAACATCACGCCTGCGCATCCGCAAGCGTCCGATGCGAGGCCCGTTCTCGAGGGCCCCGACATCGCACGGGTGCTCACCCGTATCGCCCACGAGATCGTCGAGCGCGCCAAGGGCGCCGACGACGTGGTGCTCCTCGGCATCCCGACCCGCGGCGTCTTCCTCGCCCAGCGGCTCGCCGCCAAGCTGGAGCAGATCACCGACCGCGGGGTCCCGGTCGGCTCGCTCGACATCACCATGTACCGCGACGATCTGCGCATGCATCCGCCGCGCGCGCTGGCTCGCACCGAGATCCCCGGCGACGGCATCGACGGCCGGCTGGTCGTCCTCGTCGACGACGTGCTCTTCTCCGGACGCACCATCCGCGCCGCCCTCGACGCCCTGAACGACATCGGGCGCCCGCGCGCGGTGCAGCTCGCGGTCCTGGTCGACCGCGGCCACCGCGAACTGCCCATCCGTGCCGACTACGTCGGCAAGAACCTCCCCACGTCGCTGCGGGAGACGGTCAAGGTCCAGCTCGCCGAGGAGGACGGTCGCGACACCGTGCTGCTCGGTGCGAAGCCGGCCGCTCAGTAGCAAGTCAGGCGCACGGCCGCCCCGGCGTGCCGTGAACACGCGCCCGCCTGCCCGAAATCTCCCGAATGAACTGCCTTACGGAGCCTGACAGATGCAGCGTCATCTCATCTCGGCCGCCGACCTCACCCGCGACGACGCCGTCCACATCCTCGACACCGCCGAGGAGATGGCCCGGGTCGCGGACCGGCCGATCAAGAAGCTGCCGACCCTGCGCGGCCGGACGATCGTCAACCTCTTCTTCGAGGACTCCACGCGCACGCGCATCTCCTTCGAGGCCGCCGAGAAGCGCCTGTCGGCGGATGTCATCAACTTCTCCGCCAAGGGATCCTCGGTGTCCAAGGGGGAGTCCCTGAAGGACACCGCGCAGACCCTGGAGGCCATGGGCGTCGACGCCGTGGTCATCCGGCACGGCGCCTCCGGAGCCCCGTACCGCCTGGCCAACTCCGGCTGGATCGACGCGGCCGTCATCAACGCCGGCGACGGCACCCACCAGCACCCCACCCAGGCACTGCTGGACGCCTTCACGATGCGCCGCCGGCTCATCGGCCGCGACGCCGGGCTCGGCCAGGACCTGTCCGGCAAGCGGATCACCGTCGTCGGCGACGTCCTGCACAGCCGGGTCGCCCGCTCCAACGTCGACCTGCTGCACACCCTCGGCGCCGAGGTCACCCTGGTCGCCCCGCCCACCCTGGTGCCGGTCGGCGTCGACTCCTGGCCGTGCGCGGTCTCGTACGACCTCGACAGCACGCTGCCCAAGTCCGACGCCGTGATGATGCTCCGCGTCCAGCGCGAGCGCATGAACGCCGCCTTCTTCCCGACCGAGCGCGAGTACTCGCGGCGCTACGGTCTCGACGGCGACCGCATGGCCAGGCTGCCCGAGCACGCCATCGTGATGCACCCCGGCCCGATGGTGCGCGGCATGGAGATCACCGCCGAGGTCGCCGACTCCGACCGCTGCACCGCCGTCGAGCAGGTCGCCAACGGCGTCTCCATCCGGATGGCCGTCCTGTACCTGCTGCTCGGCGGCAACGAGCCCGCCGTCACCCACTCTCGTACCGAGGAGAAGTAAGACACATGAGCAAGATCCTGATCCGTGGTGCGAAGGTGCTCGGCGGCGCGCCGCAGGACGTCCTGATCGACGGCGGGACCATCGCCGAGGTGGGCGAGGACCTGTCCGCCGAGGGCGCCCAGGTCGTCGAGGCCGACGGCAAGGTGCTGCTGCCGGGCCTGGTCGATCTGCACACCCACCTGCGCGAGCCGGGCCGCGAGGACTCCGAGACCGTCCTCACCGGCACCCGCGCGGCGGCGAGCGGCGGCTACACGGCCGTCTTCGCCATGGCCAACACCTTCCCGGTCGCCGACACCGCCGGTGTGGTCGAGCAGGTCTGGCGGCTCGGCCAGGAGCACGGCTACTGCGACGTCCAGCCCATCGGCGCCGTCACCGTCGGCCTGGAGGGCAAGAAGCTCGCCGAACTGGGCGCCATGCACGAGTCCGCCGCCGGCGTCACCGTCTTCTCCGACGACGGCAAGTGCGTGGACGACGCCGTGATCATGCGCCGCGCGCTGGAGTACGTGAAGGCCTTCGGCGGTGTCGTCGCCCAGCACGCGCAGGAGCCGCGGCTCACCGAGGGCGCCCAGATGAACGAGGGCGTCGTCTCCGCCGAGCTGGGCCTGGGCGGCTGGCCGGCCGTCGCCGAGGAGTCGATCATCGCCCGCGACGTCCTCCTCGCCGACCACGTCGGCTCCCGCGTCCACATCTGCCACCTGTCGACCGCCGGCTCCGTCGAGATCGTCCGCTGGGCCAAGTCCCGGGGCATCCAGGTCACCGCCGAGGTCACCCCGCACCACCTGCTGCTGACCGACGAGCTGGTGCGCACCTACAACCCCGTGTACAAGGTCAACCCGCCGCTGCGCACCGAGCGCGACGTGCTGGCCCTGCGCGAGGCGCTCGCCGACGGCACGATCGACATCGTCGCCACCGACCACGCCCCGCACCCGCACGAGGACAAGGACTGCGAGTGGGCCGCCGCCGCCATGGGCATGGTCGGCCTGGAGACCGCGTTGTCAGTGGTCCAGGAGACCATGGTCGACACGGGCCTGCTGGACTGGGCCGGCGTCGCCGACCGCATGTCCTTCAAGCCCGCGCGGATCGGACAGGCCACCGGCCACGGCCGTCCCGTCTCGGCTGGTGAGCCCGCCAACCTCACCCTGGTCGACACGGAATACCGTGGCCAGGTGGACCCCGCGGGCTTCGCCTCGCGCAGCCGCAACACCCCCTACCAGGGGCGTGAGCTGCCGGGCCGTGTGACGCACACGTGGCTGCGGGGCAAGGCCACGCTCGTCGACGGGAAGCTCACGTGACACCTGTAATCCTGCTGGCCGAGGCGAAGAAGTCGGCCGAGGTCACCGACTGGGGGGCCCGCATCGGCTGGCTCGTCGGACTGGCCCTCTTCATCGCGCTGGTCTACTGGCTGATGCGCGAGGGCTGGAAGTGGCGCGGCACCCTCCAGAGCGACCTGCCGGAGCTGCCCAGCGCGCCGGAGGAGACCGGCCCGGCCAGACTGAGCATGAGCGGCCGGTACCACGGCTCCACCACCGCCGGACAGTGGCTGGACCGCATCGTGGCCCACGGCCTGGGCACCCGCAGCCGGGCCGAGCTCACCCTGACCGACGCGGGCCTGGAGGTCGAGCGCCCCGGCGCGACCGACTTCTTCGTCCCCACGGCGGCCCTGCGCGGAGCCCGGCTGGACAAGGGCATCGCCGGCAAGGTCCTCACCGAGGGCGGACTGCTGGTGGTGACCTGGGCGCTCGGCGACAAGCTGATCGACTCGGGCTTCCGCTCCGACCACGCGGCCGAGCACACCGAGTGGGTCGACACCCTGAACCAGATGACCAACGACACGGAAGGCGCGCGATGACGACCTCCACCAGGGGAAGCTCCTCTCAGAGGAACCAGGTGCTTCCCGCCGTACTCGTCCTGGAGGACGGCCGCATCTTCCGCGGCCGCGCCTACGGGGCCGTGGGGGAGACCTTCGGCGAGGCCGTGTTCTCCACCGGCATGACCGGCTACCAGGAGACCCTCACCGACCCGTCGTACGACCGTCAGATCGTCGTCGCGACCGCCCCCCAGATCGGCAACACCGGCTGGAACGACGAGGACGACGAGTCCGGCCGCATCTGGGTCTCCGGCTACGTCGTGCGCGACCCCGCGCGCGTGCCGTCCAACTGGCGGGCCAAGCGCTCCCTGGACGACGAGCTGGAGCGGCAGGGCGTGGTCGGCATCTCCGGCATCGACACCCGGGCCCTCACCCGCCACCTGCGCGAGCGCGGCTCCATGCGCGCCGGCATCTTCTCCGGCGAGGCCGCCGCCCCCGACGCCGAGCTGCTGGAGCGCGTACAGGCCCAGCCGCACATGAAGGGCGCGAGCCTCTACGAGGAGGTCGCCACCCAGGAGGCGTACGTCGTCCCGGCGGTCGGCGAGAAGCGGTTCACGGTCGCCGCCATCGACCTCGGCATCAAGGGCATGACCCCGCACCGCATGGCCGAGCGCGGCATCGAGGTGCACGTCCTGCCCGCCACCGCCACGGCCGACGACGTCTACGCCGTCGACCCGGACGGTGTGTTCTTCTCCAACGGTCCCGGCGACCCGGCGACCGCCGACGGCCCGGTCGCGCTGATGACCGCCGTCCTGGAGCGCGGGACCCCGCTGTTCGGCATCTGCTTCGGCAACCAGATCCTCGGCCGCGCCCTCGGCTTCGGCACCTACAAGCTGAAGTACGGCCACCGGGGCATCAACCAGCCGGTCCAGGACCGTACGACCGGCAAGGTCGAGGTCACCGCGCACAACCACGGCTTCGCCGTGGACGCGCCGCTCGACAAGGTCAGCGAGACCAGGTTCGGCCGCGCCGAGGTCTCCCACGTCTGCCTCAACGACGACGTCGTGGAGGGGCTCCAGCTGCTCGACCAGCCCGCCTTCTCCGTCCAGTACCACCCCGAAGCGGCGGCCGGCCCGCACGACGCCGCCTACCTCTTCGACCGCTTCGTCTCCCTGATGGAGGGCCAGCGTGCCTAAGCGCACCGATATCCAGTCCGTCCTGGTCATCGGCTCCGGCCCGATCGTCATCGGCCAGGCCGCCGAGTTCGACTACTCCGGCACCCAGGCGTGCCGCGTGCTCAAGGCCGAGGGCCTGCGCGTCGTCCTCGTCAACTCCAACCCGGCGACGATCATGACGGACCCGGAGATCGCCGACGCCACCTACGTCGAGCCGATCACCCCCGAGTTCGTCGAGAAGATCATCGCCAAGGAGCGCCCGGACGCCCTGCTGCCCACCCTGGGCGGCCAGACGGCCCTGAACACCGCCATCTCCCTGCACGAGAACGGCGTCCTCGCCAAGTACGGCGTGGAGCTGATCGGCGCCAAGCCCGAGGCGATCCACAAGGGCGAGGACCGCGACCTGTTCAAGGAGGTCGTGGAGGAGGTCCGCCGCAAGATCGGCCACGGCGAGTCCGCCCGCTCGGTCATCTGCCACTCCATGGACGACGTCCTCAAGGGCGTCGAGACCCTCGGCGGCTACCCGGTCGTCGTCCGTCCGTCCTTCACCATGGGCGGCGCCGGCTCCGGCTTCGCGCACGACGAGGAGGAGCTGCGCCGCATCGCCGGCCAGGGACTCACGCTCTCCCCGACCACCGAGGTGCTCCTGGAGGAGTCCATCCTCGGCTGGAAGGAGTACGAGCTGGAGCTGATGCGCGACAAGAACGACAACGTCGTGGTCGTCTGCTCCATCGAGAACTTCGACCCGATGGGCGTGCACACCGGTGACTCCATCACCGTGGCGCCCTCGATGACGCTGACCGACCGCGAGTACCAGATCCTGCGGGACATCGGCATCGCCGTCATCCGCGAGGTCGGCGTGGACACCGGCGGCTGCAACATCCAGTTCGCGGTGAACCCCGAGGACGGTCGCGTGATCGTCATCGAGATGAACCCGCGCGTGTCGCGTTCCTCGGCGCTCGCCTCCAAGGCGACCGGCTTCCCGATCGCCAAGATCGCCGCCAAGCTGGCCGTCGGCTACACCCTGGACGAGATCCCGAACGACATCACGCAGGAGACCCCCGCCTCCTTCGAGCCCACGCTCGACTACGTGGTGGTCAAGGCCCCGCGGTTCGCCTTCGAGAAGTTCCCGCAGGCCGACTCCACGCTGACCACCACCATGAAGTCGGTCGGCGAGGCCATGGCCATCGGCCGCAACTTCCCCGAGGCCTTCCAGAAGGCGCTGCGGTCGCTGGAGAAGAAGGGCAGCCAGTTCGCCTTCACCGGTGAGCCCGGCGACAAGGAGACCCTGCTGCGCGAGGCCGTACGGCCCACCGACGGCCGGATCAACACGGTCATGCAGGCCATCCGCGCGGGCGCCACCCCCCAGGAGGTCTTCGAGTACACGAAGATCGACCCGTGGTTCGTGGACCAGCTCTTCCTGATCAAGGAGATCGCCGACGAGCTGGCCGAGGCCCCGGAGCTGACCCGCGACCTGCTCGCCGAGGCCAAGCGGCACGGCTTCTCCGACCAGCAGGTCGCCGAGATCCGCGGCCTGCGCGAGGACGTCGTCCGCGAGGTCCGGCACGCCCTCGGCGTCCGCCCGGTCTACAAGACGGTCGATACCTGCGCCGCCGAGTTCGCCGCGAAGACGCCGTACTTCTACTCCTCCTACGACGAGGAGAACGAGGTCGCGCCGCGCGAGAAGCCGGCCGTGATCATCCTGGGCTCCGGACCGAACCGCATCGGCCAGGGCATCGAGTTCGACTACTCCTGCGTCCACGCCTCCTTCGCGCTGTCCGACGCCGGGTACGAGACCGTGATGGTCAACTGCAACCCGGAGACCGTCTCCACGGACTACGACACCTCCGACCGCCTCTACTTCGAGCCGCTGACGCTGGAGGACGTGCTGGAGATCGTCCACGCCGAGCAGCAGGCCGGCCCGATCGCGGGCGTCATCGTCCAGCTGGGCGGCCAGACCCCGCTGGGCCTCTCGCAGGCCCTGAAGGACAACGGCGTGCCGATCGTGGGTACGTCCCCCGAGGCCATCCACGCGGCCGAGGACCGCGGCGCCTTCGGCCGGGTCCTCGCGGAGGCGGGCCTGCCGGCGCCCAAGCACGGCACGGCCACCACCTTCGCGGAGGCCAAGGCCATCGCCGACGAGATCGGCTACCCGGTCCTGGTCCGGCCGTCGTACGTCCTCGGCGGACGCGGCATGGAGATCGTCTACGACGAGACCCGCCTCGCCTCCTACATCGCCGAGTCGACCGAGATCAGCCCCTCCCGGCCGGTCCTCGTCGACCGCTTCCTGGACGACGCCATCGAGATCGACGTCGACGCGCTCTACGACGGCGAGGAGCTGTACCTCGGCGGCGTCATGGAGCACATCGAGGAGGCCGGCATCCACTCCGGCGACTCGGCGTGCGCCCTGCCCCCGATCACCCTCGGCGGTTTCGACATCAAGCGGCTGCGCGCCTCCACGGAGGCCATCGCCAAGGGCGTCGGCGTGCGCGGCCTGATCAACATCCAGTTCGCGATGGCCGGCGACATCCTCTACGTCCTGGAGGCCAACCCGCGCGCCTCCCGCACGGTCCCCTTCACCTCGAAGGCGACCGCGGTGCCGCTGGCGAAGGCCGCCGCCCGGATCTCCCTGGGCGCGACCATCGCCGAGCTGCGCGCCGAGGGCGTGCTGCCGAAGAACGGCGACGGCGGCGAGCTGCCGCTGGACGCGCCGATCTCCGTCAAGGAGGCCGTGATGCCGTGGTCGCGGTTCCGCGACATCCACGGCCGCGGCGTCGACACCGTCCTCGGCCCGGAGATGCGCTCCACCGGCGAGGTCATGGGCATCGACTCGGTCTTCGGCACGGCGTACGCCAAGTCGCAGGCGGGTGCCTACGGCCCGCTGCCCACCAAGGGCCGCGCGTTCATCTCGGTCGCCAACCGGGACAAGCGCTCGATGATCTTCCCGGCGCGCGAGCTGGTCGCGCACGGCTTCGAGCTGCTCGCGACCTCCGGCACCGCCGAGGTCCTCAAGCGCAACGGCATCAACGCCACGGTCGTGCGCAAGCAGTCCGAGGGCGCCGGCCCGAACGGCGAGCGGACCATCGTCCAGCTCATCCACGACGGCGAGGTCGACCTCATCGTCAACACCCCGTACGGCACCGGTGGCCGCCTCGACGGCTACGACATCCGTACGGCGGCCGTGGCGCGCTCCGTGCCGTGCCTGACGACCGTCCAGGCGCTCGCGGCGGCCGTCCAGGGCATCGACGCCCTCAACCACGGTGACGTGGGCGTCCGCTCGCTCCAGGAACACGCGGAACACCTGACCGCGGCCCGCGACTAGCAGCCCCGAGGGGGACACCGGAAACGGTGTCCCCCTCTTCGTGAGGACACCATGTACAAGATCTTTTTCAAGCTGGTCTTCCAGCGCATGGATCCCGAGAAGGCCCACTACCTGGCCTTCCGCTGGATCCGCCTCGCCGTCCGCGTCCCGGTGCTGCGCACCTTCGTCGCCGCCGCCCTCGCGCCCCGCCACAAGGAGCTGCGCACGGAGGCGTTCGGACTGCGCATGCACGGCCCGTTCGGGCTCGCGGCCGGATTCGACAAGAACGCGGTGGCCATCGACGGGATGTCGATGCTGGGCTTCGACCACGTCGAGATCGGCACGGTGACGGGGGAGGCGCAGCCCGGCAACCCCAGGAAGCGGCTGTTCCGGCTCGTCGCGGACCGCGCGCTGATCAACCGCATGGGCTTCAACAACGACGGCTCCCTCGCCGTGGCGGCCCGCCTGGCCACCCGTGAGCCGGTCTTCAAGACGGTGGTCGGCGTCAACATCGGCAAGACCAAGGTCGTCCCGGAGGCGGAGGCCGTCGCCGACTACGTGAAGTCCGCCGAGCGCCTCGCGCCGTACGCGGACTACCTGGTCGTCAACGTCTCCTCGCCGAACACGCCCGGTCTGCGGAACCTCCAGGCGGTGGACCACCTGCGTCCGCTGCTCACCGCGGTGCGCGGGGCCGCCGACCGTACGGTCGCGAACCGGCGCGTCCCGCTGCTGGTGAAGATCGCCCCCGACCTCGCCGACGAGGACGTCGACGCGGTCGCCGACCTCGCCGTGGAGCTGGGCCTGGACGGCATCATCGCCACCAACACCACCATCGCGCGCGAGGGCCTCGGCCTGCGGTCCCCCGCCGCGCTGGTCAAGGAGACCGGCGGCCTGTCCGGCGCCCCGCTCAAGGAGCGCTCCCTGGAGGTCCTGCGCCGCCTGTACGCGCGCGTGGGCGACCGGATCACCCTGGTGGGCGTCGGCGGCGTCGAGACCGCCGAGGACGCCTGGCAGCGCATCCTGGCCGGTGCCACGCTGGTCCAGGGCTACAGCGCCTTCGTCTACGAGGGCCCCTTCTGGTGCCGCGCGATCCACAAGGGCCTCGCCGCCCGGCTGCGCACCAGCCCGTACGCCACCCTCGCCGACGCGGTCGGCGCCGACGTGAGGAAGCCCGCATGAGCCCGTTGGAGCCCTTCGGCGCCCGGCTGCGCCGCGCCATGGACGAGCGCGGGCCGCTGTGCGTCGGTATCGACCCGCACGCCTCCCTGCTCGCCGAGTGGGGCCTGGACGACGACGTCGCCGGCCTGGAGCGGTTCAGCCGCACGGTCGTCGAGGCCGTGGCCGACCGGGTGGCCGTCCTGAAGCCGCAGAGCGCCTTCTTCGAGCGGTTCGGCTCGCGCGGCCTCGCCGTCCTGGAGCAGTCGGTCCAGGAGGCCCGCGCGGCCGGCGCCCTGGTCGTGATGGACGCCAAGCGCGGCGACATCGGCTCGACCATGGCCGCCTACGCCGAGGCGTTCCTCCGCCCCGGCGCCCCGCTGTTCTCCGACGCCCTGACCGTCTCGCCGTACCTCGGCTACGGCTCGCTGAGCCCGGCCGTCGCGCTCGCCCGGGAGAGCGGGGCCGGCCTGTTCGTGCTGGCGCTGACCTCGAACCCGGAGGGCGGCGAGGTGCAGCACGCGGTCCGCGCCGACGGCCGGACCGTCGGGGCGACCGTGCTGGCCCACCTGGCGGCCGAGAACGCGGGGGAGGAGCCGCTGGGCTCCTTCGGCGCGGTCGTCGGTGCCACGCTCGGCGACCTGTCCTCGTACGACCTCGCTGTCAACGGCCCGCTCCTCGCGCCGGGCATCGGTGCCCAGGGCGCGACCCCGGCCGATCTTCCCCGGGTCTTCGGGGCGGCCGTCCGCAACGTCGTGCCCAACGTCAGCCGGGGTGTTCTGCGTCACGGTCCCGACGTCAGCGCGCTGCGCGGGGCGGCGGAGCGGTTCGCGGGTGAGATCCGGGCGGCCGTCGCCGGTGCCTGAACCCCGGTCGCGTGCTCGGCTGAGCGGGATCACGCCGACTTGAGGGTGAATACATCCTCAAATCAGGGGCATTATGTCTGAAATGTCCAGCCTGACGGAGGCTGACCAGGACTTTTCCGCTGTTCTCGCTGACTCTGGCGGACTTGCCCGCTAGTCTCCGAGCAGTGGGGGCACCTCCCGCGCCCCTCAGGCAGTGGGGGAGGACGGGCAGCGTGTTGCTCGTGGCTCCCCAGGTGTGGGGCGACTAGGTTCCTCACCGGTCCGTATCCGACAGTTCGACATCCGAGGTGACGTAGGCGTGGCTCTTCCGCCCCTTACCCCTGAACAGCGCGCAGCCGCGCTCGAAAAGGCCGCCGCGGCTCGCCGGGAGCGGGCCGAGGTCAAGAATCGACTCAAGCACTCCGGCGCCTCCCTGCACGAGGTCATCAAGCAGGGCCAGGAAAACGACGTCATCGGCAAGATGAAGGTCTCCGCGCTGCTGGAGTCCCTGCCGGGCGTGGGCAAGGTCCGCGCCAAGCAGATCATGGAGCGTCTGGGCATCTCCGAGAGCCGCCGTGTGCGCGGTCTCGGTTCCAACCAGATCGCTTCCCTGGAGCGTGAGTTCGGCAGCACCGGCTCCTGAGTCCGCCGCCCGGCGGACCGGGAGTCCCGGGCACTCCGGGATTGCTGGAATAATCGCTGCATGAGTGAACGTCCGCGGCTGACCGTGCTCTCCGGCCCCTCGGGGGTCGGCAAGAGCACGGTCGTCGCCCATATGCGCAAGGAACACCCCGAGGTCTGGCTCTCGGTCTCGGCGACGACCCGCAAGCCGCGCCCCGGCGAGCAGCACGGAGTCCACTACTTCTTCGTCACCGACGAGGAGATGGACAAGCTGATCGCCAACGGCGAGCTGCTGGAGTGGGCCGAGTTCGCCGGCAACCGCTACGGCACCCCCCGCGCGGCGGTGCTGGAGCGGCTGGAGAACGGCGAGCCCGTCCTACTGGAGATCGACCTCCAGGGCGCCCGGCAGGTCCGCGAGTCCATGACCGACGCCCAGCTGGTGTTCCTCGCTCCGCCCTCCTGGGAGGAGCTGGTGCGCAGGCTGACCGGCCGGGGGACCGAGCCGCCCGAGGTCATCGACCGCCGCCTGGCGGCGGCGAAGACCGAGCTGGCGGCCGAGCCGGAGTTCGATACGACCTTGGTCAACACCTCCGTCGAGGACGTGGCCCGCGAGCTGCTAGCCTTGATGGACGTTGTGTGATCGTGACTGTGATCACGATGTCTGATTCTTTCCCATCCATCGGAAGGTAGAGCGTGTCCTCTTCCATCACCGCGCCCGAGGGCATCATCAACCCGCCGATCGACGAGCTTCTTGAGGCGACCGACTCGAAGTACAGCCTCGTGATCTACGCGGCCAAGCGTGCCCGCCAGATCAACGCGTACTACTCCCAGCTCGGTGAGGGCCTCCTGGAGTACGTGGGTCCGCTCGTCGACACCCACGTCCACGAGAAGCCGCTGTCGATCGCCCTGCGCGAGATCAACGCAGGTCTGCTGACCTCCGAGGCCGTCGAAGGCCCGGCGCAGTAGTACTTTCAGATTGCGACTGACTTATCCACAGGCCCGGCAGTCATGCTGCCGGGCCTGTGGTGTGTCATGGGTGGTGCAGATTCTCGAATGCGAGGAGCCATGGTGGACAAGCCGAAGGTCGTGCTGGGGGTCAGCGGTGGCATCGCCGCCTACAAGGCCTGTGAGCTGCTGAGAAGGTTCACGGAGTCGGGCCATGGCGTCCGCGTCGTGCCGACCGCCTCCGCGCTGCACTTCGTCGGCGCCGCCACCTGGTCCGCGCTGTCCGGCAACCCCGTCGCCACCGAGGTCTGGGACGACGTCCACCAGGTGCCCCACGTCCGCATCGGCCAGCACGCCGACCTGGTCGTCGTGGCCCCGGCCACCGCCGACATGCTCGCCAAGGCCGCCCACGGCCTCGCCGACGACCTGCTGACCAACACCCTCCTCACCGCCCGCTGCCCGGTCGTCTTCGCCCCGGCCATGCACACCGAGATGTGGGAGCACCCGGCCACCCAGGACAACGTGGCCACGCTGCGCCGCCGCGGCGCCGTCGTCATCGAGCCCGCCGTCGGCCGCCTCACCGGCGTCGACACCGGCAAGGGCCGGCTGCCCGACCCGGCGGAGATCTTCGAGGTGTGCCGCCGGGTGCTGGCCCGCGGCGTCACCGAGCCCGACCTCCGGGGGCGGCACGTCGTCGTCTCCGCCGGCGGCACCCGCGAGCCGCTGGACCCGGTCCGCTTCCTCGGCAACCGCTCCTCCGGCAAGCAGGGCTACGCCCTCGCCCGCACCGCCGCGGCCCGGGGCGCCCGGGTGACCCTGGTCTCCGCCAACGCCGGCCTGCCCGACCCGGCGGGCGTGGACGTCGTCCGGGTCGGCACCGCCGTGCAGCTGCGCGAGGCCGTCCTCAAGGCCGCCGCGGACGCCGACGCCGTGGTGATGGCCGCCGCCGTCGCCGACTTCCGCCCCGCCGTCTACGCCACCGGGAAGATCAAGAAGAGGGACGGCCAGGACCCGGACCCGATCGTCCTGGTGCGAAATCCGGACATTCTCGCGGAGATCTCCGCCGACCGCGCCCGGCCGGGACAGGTCGTCGTCGGCTTCGCCGCCGAGACCGACGACGTCCTCGCCAACGGCCGCGCCAAGCTCGCCCGCAAGGGCTGCGACCTGCTCGTGGTCAACGAGGTGGGAGAGGCCAGGACCTTCGGCTCCGAGGAGAACGAGGCCGTCGTCCTGGGCGCCGACGGCAGCGAGACCCCGGTGCCCCACGGCCCCAAGGAAGCCCTGGCCGATACCGTCTGGGACTTGGTCGTACGGCGTCTGGCCTAATGCCTGCCAGGCGATCGGGCGAACCCGACGTCAAGGTCACCCAGCGCCGAAATCAGGTGTGGCGGCCCTGGCCAAGGCCGCTCGTCATTGTGCAGAATGCCCGTGCCGCAGGTCACAGCGCTCCCGAGAGGCGAGACAGTGGCCCGCCGGTCGAGTGCGACAGATAAACTGTTCACGGTCGACGCAAGGCGCAGCCCCGCGCCGACCGTAAATGATCAGCCAGCAGCCGCTGCAACCACAGGGAGCGTTGTGTCCCGTCGCCTGTTCACCTCGGAGTCCGTGACCGAGGGTCACCCCGACAAGATCGCTGACCAGATCAGCGACACCATTCTCGACGCGCTCCTGCGCGAGGACCCGTCTTCCCGGGTCGCCGTGGAAACGCTCATCACCACCGGCCTGGTGCACGTGGCCGGCGAGGTGACGACGAAGGCGTACGCGGACATCGCGACCCTCGTCCGCAACACGGTCCTGGGGATCGGCTACGACTCCTCCAAGAAGGGCTTCGACGGCGCCTCCTGCGGTGTCTCGGTGTCCATCGGCGCGCAGTCCCCGGACATCGCGCAGGGTGTCGACGCGGCGTACGAGGCCCGGGTCGAGGGCGACGAGGACGAGCTGGACCGGCAGGGCGCGGGCGACCAGGGCCTGATGTTCGGCTACGCGTCCGACGAGACGCCGACCCTGATGCCGCTGCCGATCTTCCTGGCGCACCGGCTGTCCAAGCGCCTGTCCGAGGTCCGCAAGAACGGCACGATCCCCTACCTGCGTCCGGACGGCAAGACGCAGGTCACCATCGAGTACGACGGCGACAAGGCCGTCCGCCTGGACACGGTGGTGGTCTCCTCCCAGCACGCCTCCGACATCGACCTGGAGTCGCTGCTCGCCCCGGACATCCGTGAGTTCGTGGTGGAGCCGGAGCTGAAGGCGCTGCTGGAAGAAGGCATCAAGCTGGACACCGAGGGCTACCGGCTGCTGGTCAACCCGACCGGCCGCTTCGAGATCGGCGGCCCGATGGGCGACGCCGGCCTGACCGGCCGCAAGATCATCATCGACACCTACGGCGGTATGGCCCGGCACGGCGGCGGCGCCTTCTCCGGCAAGGACCCGTCCAAGGTGGACCGCTCGGCGGCGTACGCGATGCGCTGGGTGGCGAAGAACGTGGTGGCGGCGGGCCTGGCCTCCCGCTGCGAGGTCCAGGTCGCCTACGCGATCGGCAAGGCCGAGCCGGTGGGCCTGTTCGTGGAGACCTTCGGCACTCACAAGATCGAGCCGGAGAAGATCGAGAAGGCGATCGACGAGGTCTTCGACCTCCGCCCGGCCGCGATCATCCGCGACCTCGACCTGCTCCGCCCGATCTACGCCCAGACGGCGGCCTACGGCCACTTCGGCCGCGAGCTGCCCGACTTCACCTGGGAGCGCACGGACCGCGTGGACGCCCTGCGCAAGGCCTCGGGCCTGTAACCCGGCCCACCCGCCGTCGCCGGGGCCCGGTTCCCTTCGGGGGGCCGGGCCCCGGCGTCGCTGTCGAACCGGCGGACCGGCGGCGTTGTCAGTGGGGTTTGCGAGAATGCAAGCGTGAGCAGCGAGAACGGGTCGGGGGGTGGCGGGGCCGAGGGGGCGCCGCCGGAACAGCTCGCGCTCATCCGGGAGAGCGTGCGGAAGGCGAAGGTGCCGCGCGCCAAGCCCCGGACCTGGCGGGGGGCCGCGCTCGCCGAGGAACTGCCCGTAGCACGGGTGCTGGTCGACAAGGGCGTGCTGCACCTCGACCGGTACTTCGACTACGCCGTGCCCGCGGAGCTGGACGCGGACGCCCGGCCCGGGGTGCGGGTGCGGGTGCGCTTCGGGGCCGGGCGGCACCGGGTGCGCGACGGACGCCGGGAGGGCGGCGGGCTCATCGACGGCTTCCTCGTCGAGCGGCGCGCCGAGTCCGACTACCCCGGACCGCTGGCCGCGCTCGCCCAGGTCGTGTCGCCCGAGCCGGTGCTGAGCGAGGAACTGCTCGGCCTCGCCCGGGCCGTCGCCGACCGGTACGCGGGCAGCCTGGCCGATGTCCTCCAGCTGGCCGTGCCCCCGCGCAGCGCCCGCGCCGAGCAGCGCCCGTCCCCCGAGCCGCTGCCCCCGCCCACGGCACCGGAGCACGGCTCCTGGGGCCGGTACGAGCACGGGGGCGCCTTCCTCGACGCCCTGGCCTCCGGCGGGGCTCCCAGGGCCGTGTGGAACGCGCTGCCGGGACCGCTGTGGAGCGAGGAGCTGGCCCGGGCCGTCGCCGCCACCCTCGCCTCCGGGCGCGGTGCCCTCGTCGTCGTACCGGACGGGCGCTCCGCCGCGCGCGTGGACGCCGCGCTCACCGCGCTGCTCGGCACCGGCCGGCACGCGCTGCTCACCGCCGACGCCGGGCCCGAGAAGCGGTACGCGCAGTGGCTGGCGGTGCGGCGCGGTTCCGTGCGTGCCGTCGTCGGGACCCGGGCGGCGATGTTCGCGCCCGTCCAGGATCTGGGCCTCGTCGCCATCTGGGACGACGGGGACGACAGCCACAGCGAGCCGCACGCCCCGCAGCCGCACGCCCGCGACGTCCTGCTGCTGCGCGCCGCACTCGACAAGTGCGCCTTTCTGCTGGGCAGTTGGAGCTGCACCGTGGAGGCCGCCCAGCTCGTCGAGAGCGGCTGGGCCCGGCCGTTGGCCGCCGGGCGGGAGCAGGTGCGCCGGACCGCGCCCCTCGTCCGGACGGTCGGGGACGACGACCTCGCGCGTGACGAGGCCGCCCGTGCCGCCCGGCTGCCCACGCTCGCCTGGCAGGCGGCCCGTGAGGGGCTGCGGCACGGGCCGGTGCTGGTGCAGGTGCCCCGGCGTGGTTACGCGCCCCGCATGGCCTGTGCCCGGTGCCGGGCGCCCGCCCGGTGCCGGCACTGCTCCGGCCCGCTCCAGGGACAGGACGCGGGCGTCTTGCGCTGCGGGTGGTGCGGGCGCGAGGAGGGCGCCTGGCACTGCCCGGAGTGCGGCGGCTTCCGGCTGCGCGCCCAGGTCGTGGGCGCGCGCCGGACCGCCGAGGAGCTGGGGCGGGCCTTCCCCGCCGTACCGGTGCGCACCTCGGGGCGCGAGCATGTGCTGGACACCGTCCCGGACACGCCCGCGCTGGTCGTCAGCACCCCGGGCGCGGAACCGGTCGCCGAGGGCGGCTATGCGGCGGCCCTGCTGCTGGACGGCTGGGCCATGCTCGTACGGCCGGACCTGCGGGCCGGCGAGGACGCGCTGCGCCGGTGGATCGCGGCCGGGGTCCTGGTGCGGCCCCAGAGCGAGGGCGGCACGGTGGTCGTGGTGGCCGAGCCGACCCTGCGGCCCGTCCAGGCGCTGGTGCGGTGGGACCCGGTCGGGCATGCCGTGCGGGAGCTGGCCGAGCGGGCCGAGCTGGGCTTCCCGCCGGTGTCCCGGATGGCGGCCGTGTCCGGGCCGCCCGCGGCCGTCGCCGAGTTCCTGGCGGCGGTCGACCTGCCGCCGGACGCCGAGGTGCTGGGACCGGTGCCGCTGCCGCCGTCCCCGCCCGGCGGAGTACGCAGACCCGGCACCCCGCCGCCCGGCGAACACTGGGACCGGGCACTGGTCCGCGTACCACCGGGCAGCGGCTCGGCACTGGCGACGGCCCTGAAGACCGCCCAGGCGGCGCGGATGGCACGGGGGAGCGGGGAGGCGGTCCGGGTGCGGATCGATCCGCCGGACATCGGGTGACGGGCGCACGCCGAGCCGGTGAAGACACCGGCTCACGCGACGGTCCGGCCGGGTGGGAAGACACGCCCGCCCTCCCGGACCTGGCCCGGGAGGGCAGCGGTGAGGGGGGTGTCAGCCGTTGCGGGGGCCCGGGAAGGCCGTCGGGCGGGCGTCGTCGCGCAGGGTCGGGCTGCCCGCGGTCGGCTGGGTGGGCATGGAGCGGGCCGCGGGGACCGTGGGCAGCCCGGTGTTCACATTGATCGTGCGGGTGCCGGACGGCTCCGGCGTCCGCTCCGCCTCCGCCTGGGCCGCGGCGCGGCGGGCGCCGTACCGGCGGTGCACCGCCTGCTTGGTGACCCCGAGCGCGGAGCCCACCGCGTCCCACGAGAAGCCGAGCGAGCGGTCGAAGTCCACGGCGGCCGTGACCAGGGTCTCGACACTGTCCCGGAGTTCCTGGGCGAGGCGGACCGTCGGGGCGGGAGCGCGTCCGTAGACGACGAAGCCCGTGGACGGGCCGGAGCGGCGCGGGCGGTAGACGTTGCCCAACTGGGCGGTGAGCGTGCGCAGCGCGTCCACCTGCCGGCGGACCCTCTCGATGTCCCGCACCAGCAAGTGCAGGCTGGCCCGGGCCTGGGCGTCGTGGGTTGCGTGGTCGGCCATGAACAAGCCTCTCGAACCGGCGTTGAAAGGAATTGGGCCGCGAAAGCGGTCCGATGTGGTCAACTCTGTCTTGACCAACGCGCTCGCGCTCCGCTGGTCACGGGGTGGGGGCGTACGGGCATATGCGTACGCCGCCCACCCGCTCGCGCGCCGCCCATGGTCATAGACTGGTGCGCTGCCCGCCGACCCCCGCCCGAGAGGCCCGATCCCGCCCATGAAGCTCGTCTTCGCCGGTACCCCCGAGGTCGCCGTTCCCGCTCTGGACGCTCTGCTCGCCTCCGGGCGGCACGAGGTGGCCGCCGTCGTCACGCGGCCCGACGCCCCCGCCGGGCGCGGACGCAGGCTGGTCGCGTCGCCCGTGGCCGAGCGGGCGGAGGAGGCCGGGATCGAGGTGCTCAAGCCGCTGAAGCCCCGGGACCCGGAGTTCCTGGAGAGGCTGCGGGAGATCGCCCCGGACTGCTGCCCGGTCGTCGCCTACGGCGCCCTGCTGCCGAAGGCCGCCCTGGACATCCCCGCCCACGGCTGGGTCAACCTGCACTTCTCGCTGCTGCCCGCCTGGCGCGGCGCCGCGCCGGTCCAGCACGCCATCATGGCGGGCGACGAGATCACCGGGGCGTCCACCTTCCTCATCGAGGAGGGCCTGGACTCCGGGCCCGTCTACGGCACCGTGACCGAGGAGATCCGCCCCACCGACACCAGCGGCGACCTGCTCACCCGGCTCGCCTTCGCGGGCTCGGGGCTGCTCGCCGCGACCATGGACGGCATCGAGGACGGCACGCTGAAGGCCGTACCGCAGCCCGCCGAGGGCATCACCGTGGCGCCGAAGATCACCGTCGAGGACGCTCAGGTGGACTGGGCCGCGCCCGCGTTGCGCGTCGACCGGGTCGTGCGCGGCTGCACGCCCGCGCCGGGTGCCTGGACCACCTTCCGCGGCGAGCGGCTCAAGCTCGTCCAGGTCACGCCGGTGCCCGAGCGCACGGACCTCGCGCCGGGCCGGCCGGCGGTGGGCAAGAACAGCGTGCACGTGGGCACGGGGTCGTACGCCGTCGAACTGCTCTGGGTGCAGGCCCAGGGCAAGAAGCCGATGCGCGCGGCCGACTGGGCCCGCGGGGTACGCATCGCGGACGGCGAGACGCTGGGCGGCTGACGCCCTGGGCGGCGGCACGGCTGACGCTTCGCAGAGGGGCACGCGGGCCCCGGTGCCGGGCGGCTGATGCCCCACGCGGTGCTGTTGGGCCCGGGGCGCCCACGCGCCGCTGTTGCCCCGGGGCGCGGCGGCCGGCCCGCGGGCAGCGGTCGCCCCTCCCCGCGCCGGCCGTCGGCCCGGCGGCGGCACGGTCGGGCCCGGGCGGTGGGCCCCCGGCCGAGTGGGGCGACGTACGCTGGAGGCGCATCCCCCCTTCACACCCGGAGCACCTTTTTCGTGAGCGAGCAGTCCCGGCGGCCCCGCAAGCCCGCCAAGCCCTACCGCCGTCCCCAGAAGGACCCCGTCCGCTTCCTGGCCTTCGAGGCGCTGCGCGCGGTGGACGAGCGGGACGCGTACGCCAACCTCGTGCTGCCCCCGCTGCTGCGGAAGGCCCGCGAGCAGGGCGACTTCGACGCCCGGGACGCCGCCCTCGCCACCGAGCTGGTGTACGGCACGCTGCGCCGGCAGGGCACGTACGACGCCGTCATCGCCGCCTGTGTCGACCGGCCGTTGCGTGAGGTCGACCCGCCGGTCCTCGACGTGCTGAGCCTGGGCGCGCACCAGTTGCTCGGCACGCGCATCCCCACGCACGCGGCCGTGTCCGCCTCGGTCGAGCTGGCCCGGGTCGTACTCGGGGACGGGCGGGCCAAGTTCGTCAACGCCGTGCTGCGGAAGGTGGCCCAGGACGATCTCGACGGCTGGACCGAGAAGGTGGCGCCGCCCTACGACGAGGATCCCGAGGCCCACCTCGCCGTCGTGCACTCGCACCCCCGCTGGGTCGTCTCCGCGCTCTGGGACTCCCTCGGCGGCGGCCGGGCCGGCATCGAGCGGCTGCTGGCGGCGGACAACGAGCGGCCCGAGGTGACGCTCGTCGCCCGGCCGGGCCGGGCCACCACCGAGGAACTGCTCCGCGAGGACGCCGCCGTACCCGGGCGCTGGTCGCCGTACGCCGTGCGGCTCGCCGAGGGCGGCGAGCCGGGCGCGGTCGAGGCCGTGCGCGAGGGACGCGCGGGCGTCCAGGACGAGGGCAGCCAGCTGGTCGCCCTCGCGCTGGCGAACGCCCCGCTCGACGGCCCCGACGAGAAGTGGCTCGACGGCTGCGCCGGACCGGGCGGCAAGGCAGCGCTGCTGGCCGCGCTCGCCGCCGGGCGCGGGGCCACGCTGCTCGCCTCGGAGAAGCAGCCGCACCGGGCCGGGCTGGTGGCCCGGGCCCTGCACGGCAACCCGGGGCCGTACCAGGTCGTCGCCGCCGACGGCACCCGCCCGCCGTGGCGGCCCGGCAGCTTCGACCGGGTGCTGGTGGACGTCCCGTGCACCGGCCTCGGCGCCCTGCGCCGCCGCCCCGAGGCCCGCTGGCGCCGCCGCCCCGAGGACCTGGACGACTTCGCCCCGCTCCAGCGCGGCCTGCTGCGCACCGCCCTCGACTCCGTCCGCGTCGGCGGCGTCGTCGGCTACGCCACCTGTTCCCCGCACCTGGCGGAGACCCGCGCGGTCGTCTCCGACGTGCTCAAGCAGCGCCCGGACACCGAGCTGATCGACGCCCGCCCCCTCCTCCCCGGCGTCCCCGACCTCGGCGAGGGCCCGGACGTCCAGCTCTGGCCGCACGTACACGGCACGGACGCGATGTACCTGGCGTTGATCCGCAGAACCGGATGACCCGGCGTCCTGAAAGGGGTGCGGGGAACCGTGCGAGCGGCCCCCACCGGCCCGGCGGCCGGACCACGACCCGAGGACCGCGGCTACAGCCCGGCGCGGCGACATGGCAGGCTTGGGTCATGGCCGTGCAGATCAACCCCAGCATCCTGTCCGCCGACTTCGCCCGCCTCGCGGAGGAGGCCAAGGCGGTCCAAGGCGCCGACTTCCTCCATGTCGACGTCATGGACAACCACTTCGTCCCGAACCTCACGCTCGGCGTGCCGGTCGTGGAGTCCCTGGCCCGTGCGACGGACACCCCGCTGGACTGCCATCTGATGATCGAGGACCCCGACCGGTGGGCGCCTCAGTACGTCGAGGCGGGGGCGTCGTCGGTCACCTTCCACGTGGAGGCCGCCGCCGCACCGGTGCGGCTCGCCCGGGAGCTGCGCGCCAAGGGCGCCCGCGCCTCCATGGCGCTCAAGCCGGCGACGCCGATCGAGCCGTTCGAGGACCTGCTGCCGGAACTCGACATGCTGCTCGTCATGACGGTGGAGCCCGGCTTCGGCGGCCAGGCGTTCCTGGACATCATGCTGCCGAAGATCCGCCGCACCCGTGAGCTGATCAAGAAGCACGGTCTGGAGCTGTGGTTGCAGGTCGACGGCGGGGTCTCGGCCTCGACGATCGAGCGGTGCGCGGACGCGGGAGCGGACGTGTTCGTCGCCGGCTCGGCCGTCTACGGTGCGAAGGACCCGGCGGAGGCCGTACGTGCCCTGCGCGCCCAGGCGGAGGCGGCCACCGCCAAGGCGTCCTGGGCATGCGACCACTGAGCCACGGCCAAGTGAACGGTTAAGTGAACGGCGCCCATCAGGGCAGATCAGTCGCCCCGAATCTGCAAGGATGAACGGCGAATCCAGAGTGTGAACAGCAGTGAGGAGATCGCCGTGTCGGGTATGTCGGCGGGCCGGTCAGCCATGCGGATGGGACCCGCTGAGCTGGTGCAGGCGGCGGCCATGGCCCGCCGCTTCTACCTCGAAGGCAAGTCCAAGATCCAGATCGCGGAGGAGTTCGGCGTCAGCCGCTTCAAAGTGGCCCGGGTACTGGAGACTGCCCTCGAAAGGGACCTCGTACGCATCGAGATCCGCGTGCCGGCCGAACTGGACGCCGAGCGCTCCGACGCGCTCCGCGCCCGCTACGGCCTGAGGCACGCCGTCGTGGTCGAATCCCCGGCCGAGGCCGAGGAGACCCCCGACCCCGAGAACCTCGGCGAGGTCGCCGCCGACCTGCTCGGCGAACTCGTCAACGAGGGGGACGTGCTCGGGCTGGCCTGGGGCCGGTCCACCATCCACATGGCGGCGGCGCTCGACCGGCTGCCGCCGTGCACGGTGGTGCAGCTGACGGGCGTGTACGACGCCGGGACCGCCGAGCGCGGCTCGGTGGAGGCCGTCCGCCGGGCCGCCCAGGTGTCCGGCGGTGACGCGCACCCCATCTACGCGCCGATGCTGCTGCCGGACGCGGCCACCGCGGGGGCGCTGCGCCACCAGACCGGGATCGCCCGGGCCTTCGAGTACTTCGACAAGGTCACGGTCGCGTGTGTCTCCATCGGCTCCTGGGAGCCGGGCATCTCGACCGTGCACGACATGCTCAGCGACGAGGAGCGCGCGCACTACGCCTCGCTCGGGGTCGCCGCCGAGATGTCGGCCCACCTCTTCGACGCCGAGGGGCGCCGGATCGGGCGGGACCTGGGCGAGCGGTGCATCACGGTCAA
Organism: Streptomyces olivaceoviridis; assembly: GCF_014650115.1. GTDB lineage: Bacteria > Actinomycetota > Actinomycetes > Streptomycetales > Streptomycetaceae > Streptomyces > Streptomyces olivaceoviridis. The sequence goes on from NZ_BMUI01000004.1 coordinate 364,588, forward strand.
GGCCGACCAGCTGCGCCGTGTCCCGGAGGTCGTGGCCATCGCGGGCGGGCAGCGCAAGGCCGCCGCGATCGACGCGGTGCTGCGCTCCGGGCTGGTCACCAGCCTGGTGACCGACACCTCGGCCGCCGACTACCTGATGACGGCGGGTCCGACCCCGAAGCCGGCGCTCAGCCGTCAGGACCCCGACGGGGTCTGACCGGGCCCGCCACCGGGTCCGGCCGGACCCGGTGGCGGGCCGTGGCGGGACGGCCGTGGCAGCATCGTCCGCATGCTGCCACGGTTCGTCTCCCGCGCTCTCGCCGGGCTGCTGGTCTGCCTCGCCGTTCTCCTGACGGGGTGCGCCGGCGCCTCCGGCCCCGCCTCCCCGGCGTCCCCGGCCTGGGCGCGGGGCATGGCCACCGTCCAGGAGTCCCGCCTCCCGGCCGAGGCCCGCGGGACACTCGCCCTCATCGACAAGGGCGGCCCCTTCCCCTACGCCAAGGACGGGACCGTCTTCGGGAACTTCGAAAGACGCCTGCCGGAGCACCGGCGCGGCTACTACCACGAGTACACCGTGCCGACCCCCGGCTCGCACGACCGCGGGGCCCGGCGCATCGTCACCGGGCAGGGCGGGGAGTTCTACTACAGCGGTGATCACTACGAGTCGTTCCGGGCGGTACTGAGATGAGCGAAGACCTGACCGGCCGTTTCGTGGTCGCGCTCGACCTCGACGGCGTCACGGACAAGGCCGGCCTGATGGACCGCGCCGCGCGGGCCCTGTCGCTGCCCGACTGGTTCGGCCGGAACTGGGACGCGCTGGCCGACTCCCTGTCCGACCCGTCCGTGTGGCCGCGGCAGGCCGAGGGCAGCGGGCTCCTGGTCGTCGTACGGGGCTGGGAGGGCTACGCGAGGGAGCGGCCCCAGGAGTGGGAGACCGCCCAGGAGGTGTTCGCCCAGGCCATGGGCGTGATGCCGGCGCTCACCGTCGCCCTCGCCCTTGGAGGAACCTCCTAGCTGATCGGCGCCGACCCTGGATGATCCGTCAGGGCATGACACCGGCCCCGACATGGGACAATGAAGTACGTGCTCTTTCCCCCTGGCACACCTGTCAGGGGGTCGCCTCTGATCGACTGGGATGTGCAGCACGTGCGTTTCCTCAATGACATCCAGCCCGCGTACGACCTGACGTACGACGACGTGTTCATGGTGCCGAGCCGTTCCGCGGTCGGCTCGCGTCAGGGCGTGGACCTCGCCTCGCCGGACGGCACGGGCACCACCATCCCGCTCGTCGTCGCCAACATGACCGCCATCGCCGGCCGCCGCATGGCCGAGACGGTGGCCCGCCGGGGCGGCCTGGTGGTCATCCCGCAGGACATCCCGATCGACGTCGTCACCGACGTGATCTCCTGGGTGAAGAGCCGCCACCTGGTGCTCGACACCCCGATCGTGCTGGCCCCGCACCAGACCGTCGCCGACGCCCTGGCGCTGCTGCCCAAGCGGGCGCACAACGCCGGCGTGGTCGTGGACGAGAACCACCGGCCCGTCGGTGTCGTCACCGACGCCGACCTGTCCGGTGTCGACCGCTTCACCCAGCTCGAAGTCGTCATGTCCAAGGACCTGCTCCTGCTGGACGCCGACATCGACCCGCGCGAGGCCTTCAACACCCTCGACCAGCACAACCGCCGCTACGCACCGGCCGTCGACAAGGACGGCAAGCTCGCCGGCATCCTCACCCGCAAGGGCGCGCTGCGCGCCACGCTGTACACGCCGGCCGTGGACGCGAACGGCAGGCTGCGGATCGCCGCCGCCGTCGGCATCAACGGCGACGTCGCGGGCAAGGCCAAGCAGCTGCTCGACGCGGGCGTGGACACGCTCGTGATCGACACCGCGCACGGCCACCAGGAGTCGATGATCAACGCCATCAAGGTGGTGCGCGCGCTCGACCCGCGGGTGCCGATCGCCGCGGGCAACATCGTCTCCGCCGAGGGCGTCAAGGACCTGATCGACGCCGGCGCGGACATCATCAAGGTCGGTGTCGGGCCGGGCGCCATGTGCACCACCCGCATGATGACCGGCGTGGGCCGCCCGCAGTTCTCCGCCGTCCTGGAGTGCGCGGCCGAGGCCAGGAAGTACGGCAAGCACGTGTGGGCCGACGGCGGTGTCCGCCACCCGCGTGACGTCGCCATGGCGCTCGCCGCCGGCGCGTCCAACGTGATGGTCGGCTCCTGGTTCGCGGGCACCTACGAGTCGCCCGGTGACCTCCAGCACGACGCGAGCGGTCGCGCCTACAAGGAGTCGTTCGGCATGGCCTCCGCGCGTGCGGTGGCCAACCGCACGTCGGAGGAGTCGGCGTACGACCGCGCCCGCAAGGCGCTGTTCGAGGAGGGCATCTCCACCTCCCGCATGTTCCTCGACCCGGCCCGACCGGGCGTCGAGGACCTGATCGACGCGATCATCGCGGGCGTCCGCTCCTCCTGCACCTACGCCGGTGCCGGCTCCCTGGAGGAGTTCGCCGAGAAGGCCATCGTCGGCATCCAGAGCGCGGCCGGCTACGCCGAGGGCAAGCCGCTGCACGCCAGCTGGAACTGATCCCCGCTCCGCGCCGACGGCCCCCGTCGATCCCGTGCCCGGGAACGACGGGGGCCGTCGGCGCGTCCGGCGCACGAGAGGGAAGCCGGCCGGGAAACGGGACCCCCGGGACGCGTGCGCAAAGGTCGGCAGGTCACGCGCAACGATTTGTCATTCCGTCCCGATGAACGCAATGATCATGCGGGTAGACGCAAGGTTGCTGCATTACGCCCGTGAAGGCCCGCCTCATAGGGTGCTGCGCTAGTACGTGGCGTGGCGGGGACCCCGCTCGGCGGGTTCCTGCCCTCGCAGGCTCCGCCGGTTCCCGCCCACGAGGGCCGGCGCTCTTGCCGGCCCGCCCCGCAACCACCGGCAGCGATAAGGAGCCAGCGCGTGCTCGACCAAGGCGCACCCCCGCACCACCAGCCAACGGCGGCCCCCGCGTCCCCGGGCGTCGCCGCGCGCCTCATGCGTCGCAAGCCCGTGGAACACCTGGTCGCGGAGGGCGGCCACGGTGAGGGAGGGCAGCTCAGGCGCTCCCTCGGGCTGTGGCAGCTGACCATGATCAGCATCGGTGCCACCCTCGGCACCGGCATCTTCGTCGTCCTCGGCGACGCCGTCCCCAAGGCCGGTCCCGCGGTCACCCTCGCCTTCGTCATCGCCGGTCTCACGGCGCTGTTCTCGGCCCTGTCGTACGCCGAACTGGCCGGCAGCATCCCGGTCGCCGGCTCCTCCTACTCGTATGCGTACGCAACGATGGGCGAACTGGTCGCCTGGGTCTGCGGCTGGTGTCTCGTGCTGGAGTACGGCGTCTCGGTGGCCGCGGTCGCCGTCGGCTGGGGCGAGTACCTGAACGAACTGCTGGACGGCACCATCGGCGTCACCATCCCGGCCGCCCTGTCCTCGGCGCCGGGCGAGGGCGGCGTCATCAACCTGCCGGCCCTGATCGTCGTCCTGCTGGCGATGGTGCTCCTGCTCGGCGGCGCGCGGGAGTCCGCCCGCGCCAACACGATCATGGTCTGTGTGAAGATCGCCGCGCTGGTGCTGTTCTGCGCGATCGGCGTCATGGGCTTCAAGTCGGGCAACTACGCCGACTTCATGCCGCTCGGCATCACCGGCGTCAGCGCCGCCGGTGCCACGCTGTTCTTCTCCTACATCGGCTTCGACGCCGCCTCCACCGCCGGTGAGGAGGCGAAGGACCCCAAGCGGGACCTGCCGCGGGCGATCATGCTGTCGCTGATCATCGTGACCGCGCTGTACGTGCTCGTCGCGGCCGTCGCCGTCGGCGCCTGGAACTGGAAGAAGTTCGACGGTTCCGAGGCCGCCCTCGCCGGGATCATGAACGACGTCAGCGGTCAGACCTTCTGGGGCACGCTGCTCGCGCTCGGCGCGGTCATCTCCATCGCGAGCGTGGTGCTCACCGTGCTCTACGGCCAGACCCGCATCCTCTTCGCGATGGCCCGCGACGGCCTGGTGCCGAAGGCGCTCGGCAGGATCCACCCGAAGACCGGCGCGCCCCGCCTCAACACGGTGATCGTGTCCCTCTTCTGCGGTGCGCTCGCCGCCCTCATCCCGCTGGGCAAGCTCGTCGACGCCACCAGCATCGGCACGCTGTTCGCCTTCGGCCTGGTCAACATCGCGGTGATCGTGCTGCGGGTCAGGCGCCCGGAGCTGGAGCGCGCGTTCAGGGTGCCGTTCGGCCCGGTCCTGCCGGTGCTGGGCTTCCTGTTCTGCGCGTACAACATGTTCAGCCTCGACACCGTCACCTGGGTGGTCTTCGGATGCTGGATGGCCGCCGGGCTCGTGTTCTACTTCCTGTACGGCTACCGCCGTTCCCGTCTCGCGGCCGATGACGCTCTCGCGGCGACGGCAGAGAAGTGACCGGACCGAAGAAGTGAACGACCCCCAGTGCTGAACGATCTCGACGAACGCATCGTGCACGCCCTCGCCGAGGACGCCCGCCGCTCCTACGCGGACATCGGGCAGATGGTCGGTCTGTCCGCGCCCGCGGTGAAGCGGCGCGTGGACCGGCTGCGGGCCACCGGAGCCATCACCGGATTCACCGTGCGGGTGGATCCGGCGGCGCTCGGCTGGGAGACCGAGGGGTTCATCGAGATCTACTGCCGGCGGAACACCTCGCCGGAGACGATCCAACGGGGGCTGGAGCGGTACCAGGAGGTCGTGGCCGCGTCCACCGTCACCGGGGACGCGGACGCCGTCGCGCAGGTCTTCGCGTCCGACATGCGCCACTTCGAGCGGGTGCTGGAGCGGATCGCCGGGGAGCCGTTCGTGGAGCGGACCAAGTCGGTGCTGGTGCTGTCGCCGCTGCTGCGCCGCTTCTCCTCCGGGGCGCCGGGATAGGAGCGGACCATGGCTCGGGGCGCCTTGTCGTCACCGGCTGCGGATCAGCTCCCTGAAGGGGCGCGGGGAACCGCGCGAGCGCCCCGGACCACCCGCACCCGGCCGACGACAAGGCGCCCCGAGCCCTTTTCCGTGCTCCTCCCGTCACCCTTACCGGCCCCGCGCAACGAATCGCCGCCCAGCCCGTCCTCGGCGCAACAAACCGCGCACCGGCGCGCAACGGCTCCTTCTTGTCCGGCCGAGCGCGCCGAACGTACCTTCTTCCTGGCCCCCCAAACCCCCCGTTCCGGTGAGGATCACGCATGCGCACCGCCCTGCTCCAGAGCTCCGGCCGTCCCGGCTCGATCACCGAGAACCTCAAGGTCCTCGACGAGGCCGCGGGCCGGGCCGCCGCCGCGGGCGCCGGACTGCTGGCCGCACCGGAGATGTTCCTCACCGGGTACGCGATCGGCGACGGCATCGCCCGCCTCGCCGAGCCCGCCGACGGCGACTCCGCCGACGCGATCGCCGAGATCGCCACCCGGCACGGCCTCGCCCTCGCCTACGGCTACCCCGAGCGCGACGGCGACGCCGTCTTCAACTCCGCCCAGCTGATCTCCGCCGACGGCACCCGGCTCGCCAACTACCGCAAGACCCACCTCTTCGGCTGCTTCGAGCGCGACCACTTCACGCCGGGCGAGCAGCAGGTCGTCCAGGCCGAGCTGAACGGCCTCACCGTGGGCCTGCTGATCTGCTACGACGTCGAGTTCCCGGAGAACGTCCGCGCCCACGCCCTGGCCGGCACCGACCTGCTGGTCGTGCCGACCGCGCAGATGCACCCCTTCCAGTTCGTCGCCGAGTCGATGATCCCGGTGCGCGCCTTCGAGAACCAGATGTACGTCGCCTACGTCAACCGGGTCGGCCAGGAAGGCGAGTTCGAGTTCGTCGGCCTCTCCGTCCTCGCCGGTCCCGACGGCGTCGCCCGCACCCGCGCCGGCCGTGCCGAGCAGTTGGTGCTCGCCGACGCCGACCCCGCCTTCCTGGCCGCATCCCGCGAGCACAACCCGTACCTGGAGGACCGCCGCCCCGGTCTGTACGGGTCCCTCGTCTGAACACCCGAGCCTTCCCCCGAACCACCCGTGCAAGGAGTCCGTACCCCATGACGTCCACGGTGCCCAACGCCGTCGAGCACACCGACGAGCAGCAGCCGCCGATCACCATGTTCGGCCCGGACTTCCCCTACGCCTACGACGACTTCCTCGCCCACCCGGCGGGCCTCGGCCAGGTGCCGGCGACCGAGCACGGCACCGAGGTCGCGATCATCGGCGGCGGCCTGTCCGGCATCGTGGCCGCGTACGAGCTGATGAAGATGGGTCTCAAGCCCGTCGTCTACGAGGCCGACCAGATCGGCGGCCGGCTCCGCACGGTCGGTTTCGAGGGCTGCGACGACTCGCTGACCGCCGAGATGGGCGCGATGCGCTTCCCGCCGTCCTCCACCGCGCTCCAGCACTACATCGACCTGGTCGGCCTGGAGACCAGGCCCTTCCCGAACCCCCTGGCCGAGGCGACCCCGTCCACCGTGGTCGACCTCAAGGGCGAGTCGCACTACGCCGAGACGATCGACGACCTGCCCCAGGTGTACCGGGACGTCGCCGACGCCTGGAACAAGTGCCTGGAGGAGGGCGCCGACTTCTCCGACATGAACCGCGCCATGCGCGAGCGGGACGTCCCGCGCATCCGCGAGATCTGGGCGAAGCTCGTCGAGAAGCTGGACAACCAGACCTTCTACGGTTTCCTCTGCGACTCCGAGGCCTTCAAGTCCTTCCGGCACCGCGAGATCTTCGGCCAGGTCGGCTTCGGCACCGGCGGCTGGGACACCGACTTCCCGAACTCCATCCTGGAGATCCTCCGCGTCGTCTACACCGAGGCCGACGACCACCACCGCGGCATCGTCGGCGGCTCCCAGCGGCTGCCGCTGCGGCTGTGGGAGCGCGAGCCGGAGAAGATCGTCCACTGGCCGTACGGGACGTCCCTGAAGTCGCTGCACGTGGACGGGGAGCCCCGCCCGGCCGTGACCCGGCTGCACCGCACCGCCGGCAACCAGATCACCGTCACCGACGCGCACGGCGACATCCGCACCTACAAGGCGGCCATCTTCACCGCCCAGTCCTGGATGCTGCTGTCCAAGATCGCCTGCGACGACTCGCTGTTCCCGATCGACCACTGGACCGCGATCGAGCGCACCCACTACATGGAGTCCAGCAAGCTGTTCGTGCCGGTGGACCGGCCGTTCTGGCTGGACAAGGACGAGGACACGGGCCGGGACGTCATGTCGATGACGCTCACCGACCGCATGACCCGCGGCACCTACCTGCTGGACGACGGCCCGGACAAGCCCGCCGTCATCTGCCTGTCGTACACCTGGTGCGACGACAGCCTGAAGTGGCTGCCGCTGTCCGCGAACGAGCGGATGGAGGTCATGCTGAAGTCGCTCGGCGAGATCTACCCGAAGGTCGACATCAGGAAGCACATCATCGGCAACCCGGTGACCGTCTCCTGGGAGAACGAGCCCTACTTCATGGGCGCGTTCAAGGCCAACCTGCCCGGCCACTACCGCTACCAGCGGCGCCTGTTCACGCACTTCGTGCAGGACCGGCTGCCCGAGGACAAGCGGGGCATCTTCCTCGCCGGCGACGACATCTCCTGGACGGCCGGCTGGGCCGAGGGTGCCGTGCAGACCGCGCTGAACGCGGTCTGGGGCGTCATGCACCACTTCGGCGGCGCGACCGACGCGGCGAACCCCGGCCCGGGTGACGTCTACGACGAGATCGCGCCGGTGGAGCTTCCCGAGGACTGACCCGGGAGACGGACCAGGGCGCGGGCGGCCGGCCACGGACTCCGGCCCTCCGCGCCTTTCCCATGCGCCGGGATCTCAGTCGGCCAGCGGTGTCAGCAGCATCCGGCCGGCGAACCCCACCGCCGCGTCCAGCCGTTCGGTGAACTCCTCGACCACGTCGGCGCAGTGCCGCAGCGCCCACAGGGCCCGAGCCGCCGCCCAGGTCGCGTCCCGGGCCCGCTCCAGGCTCCAGGAGCCCAGCAGATGGGTGAGCGGGTCGGCGATCTGGAACAGGTCGGGGCCCGGCATCAGATCCTCGCGGATGCGCTCCTCCAGCGACACCAGGAGATCGCCCACGCGGTCGAACTCGTCCTCCAGGTCGGCCGGTTCACAGCCGAGTGTGTGGCAGGCGTCGACCACGGCCAGGGCCAGGTCGTGCCCGATGTGTGCGTTGATGCCCGCCAGCGCGAACTGGAGCGGTCGTACGCCGGGATGGCGGCGGAACTGGAACAGGGGGCGCCAGCAGGCGGGCGGGCGGCGGTCCGCGTCGGCCGCGTCCACCGCCGCGAGATAGCGCTCGGCGAACCGCACGTCCAGCGCGGTCGCCGCGCGCGGGTCCGGGAACTCCCCGGCGTCCAGGCGCCGGTCGATCTCCTCGGTGACGGCGAGGTAGACCCGGTTGAACACGGCGACGCCGTCCCGTGGGGGCAGGGCCGCGTCCAGCGCGCGCATCCGTGCGACGACGGCGTCGACGGGGGCGGTGAGGTGTTCCAACTGCACCATGGGGGAAGGGTCCCAGCCCGGGGCCGGCCGGCGTGCCGACCGGCCCGGTGCTTCGCCGGAACGGGGGAACGCCGGACTACGACTCGGCGCGCGGGACGGCCGAGTCGGCCCCGGTGTCGTAGGAGGACGTGCCCTCGTCCAGCAGCGGTTCCTGCTTCTTCAGATGGGCCGGGGCGAAGGCGCGCAGCGCGTGGTAGCCGGTGATGACGACCAGCGTGCCGAGGGCGATGCCGCTGAGCGAGAAGGTGTCGGTGAACTTCATGGTGACGTTGCCGACGCCGATGATGATGCCCGCGGCGGCCGGCACCAGGTTCAGCGGGTTGCGCAGGTCCACCTTGGCGTTCAGCCAGATCTGGGCGCCGAGCAGGCCGATCATGCCGTAGAGGATGACGGTGATGCCGCCGAGCACCCCGCCGGGGATCGCGGCGACGACCGCGCCGAACTTGGGGCAGACGCCGAAGAGCAGCGCGAAGCCGGCGGCGGCCCAGTAGGCGGCGGTGGAGTAGACGCGGGTCGCGGCCATCACGCCGATGTTCTCGGAGTAGGTGGTGTTGGGCGGGCCGCCGACGGCCGTCGACAGCACGGAGGCGACGCCGTCCGCCGAGATCGCCGTACCGAGCTTGTCGTCCAGCGGGTCGCCGGTCATCTCGCCGACCGCCTTGACGTGGCCCGCGTTCTCGGCGACCAGCGCGATGACGACCGGCAGCGCGACCAGGATCGCCGACCACTGGAAGGTCGGGCCGTGGAAGGACGGCAGCCCGATCCAGTCGGCCTTGGAGACGCCGGAGAGGTCCAGGCGCCAGTGGTCGGTGAGCTTGCCGCTCGCGTCCACCGAGTGGATCTTGCCGAAGATCCGGTCGGACGCCCAGGACAGGCCGTATCCGAACACCAGGCCAAGGAAGATCGCGACGCGGGACCAGAAACCGCGCAGACAGACGACCGCCAGACCGGTGAAGAGCATCACCAGCAGGGCCGTCCACTGGTCCTGCGGCCAGTAGGTGGACGCGGTCACCGGGGCCAGGTTGAAGCCGATCAGCATGACGACCGCGCCGGTGACGATCGGCGGCATGGCGGCGTGGATGATCCGCGCGCCGAAGCGCTGCACCGCGAGGCCGACCAGGAACAGCACGGCGCCGACGACGAGGACCGCGCCGGTCACGGTCGCGCTCGTACCGCCCTGGGCGCGGATGACGGCGGCCACGCCCACGAAGGACAGGGAGCAGCCGAGGTAGCTCGGCACCCGGCCGCGGGTGGCGAGCAGGAAGATCATGGTCGCCACGCCCGACATCATGATCGCCAGGTTGGGGTCCAGGCCCATGAGCACGGGGGCCACGAACGAGGCGCCGAACATCGCGACCACGTGCTGGGCGCCCAGGCCCACGGTGCGGGGCCAGGACAGCCGTTCGTCGGGGCGTACCACCGCTCCGGGCGCGGGCGTGCGCCCGTCACCGTGCAGCTTCCAGCGCACGCCGAGATCCATAAGGGGTTTCGCTTTCTCTGTACGTGAAGAGGGTCCGAACCATTGTCAGGGGTACCTGGCGGCTCTACGCTCGCACGGTCCTCCTCGTGAACTGCGTTCACATACCTGATCGGGTGTCTGATCGGGTCGAGCGAAGATCGGAGTGCCTGAATGAGTGGAAGACCCCGTGCCGCCGCGCTCCTCACCGCCGTGGTGGCCTTCGGAGCCCTGCTCGTCCCCTCCGCCCACGCCGCACCGGCCCCGTCCAAGGCGGCTCCGCGGACCGCGGTCCTCGACGGCGTCCGCCTCCAGCGGACCCGGGCCCGCCTGCCCCACGACGCCCGGCTCCGGCACGCCCTCGCGGACCTGACCGCCCGCGCCGACGCCTGGCTGGACCAGGGCCCCTGGACGGTCGTCGACAAGCCGAAGCCCGCCCCCGGCGGCGACGTCCACGACTACCTGAGCCAGGCCCCCTACTGGTGGCCCACGACCGCCCCCACCGCCGACAACCCCTGGGGCTGCCCGTACGTCCAGCGCGACGGCCGGCGCAATCCGGAGGTCGACAGCGGAACCGACCGGCAGGACGTGGAGAAGGTCTTCGACGCGACGTACGACCTCTCGCTCGCCTGGTACTACACCGGCAGGCGCAGCTACGCCGAGAAGGCCGGGCGGATCCTGCGCACCTGGTTCCTCGACCCGGCCACCCGGATGAACCCCAATCTGGACCACGCCCAGTTCATCCCGTGCAAGTACGACGGCCGGGCCATCGGCGTCATCGACTTCTCGCAGTCCTACACCAGCGTCCTGGACGCACAGGCGATCCTCGCCGCCGGGGCACCCGGCTGGACGGCCGCCGACCGCACCGCGATGACCCGGTGGAACGAGGACTTCCGCGACTGGCTGACGAACAGCGACTTCGGCCGGCAGGAGGGCGCCGCCGCCAACAACCACGGCACCTTCTACGACATGCAGCTCGCCGCCCTCGCCTACGCCACCGGTGACACCGCGCTCGCCCGGCGGACCGTGCTGGATGCGCGCGCGAAGCGGATCGACCCGCAGATCGCGGCCGACGGCAGCCAGCCCCAGGAGCTCACCCGGACCCGGAGCTGGCACTACTCGACCTTCGACCTGGTCGCCTACACCCGGCTCGCGGCCATCGGCCGGCACGTCGGGGTGAACCTGTGGGACTACGCGGGGCCGGACGGGCAGAGCCTGTCCAAGGCGGTCGACTACCTGCTGCCCGCCGCGACCGGTGCCGCCGCCTGGCCGCACCCGGAGCTGGAGTTCCACCGCTACGCGGCGGCCGACGTGGTGCACGCGGCGGCCGACGCCGGTGACCCGTCGGCCAAGGCGGCCGTGCCGAGGCTGGAGGCGCCGCCCGGGGGAGACCTCTGGGCGCTGCGGCCCGCCGCCGAGCAGCTGGACTCGATAGCGGGTTGACCCCCTCGCCGGCCCGGGGGCTTCCAGGCCGGGCTCCTGAGCGGTCGCTTAGTATGGTGGTGTACGGGGGTGTCGCCACCCCAACAGCGCTGCTCAGGAGCCCTTCCCGTGACCGCCGAAGCCCCGACCGCCCCCGCCGTCTCCTACGGCCGGCTCATCCCCGTCACCGTCCACTTCGACGACCTCGACGCGCTCGGGCTGCTGCACAACGCCCGCTACCCGCTGATGGTCGAGCGCGCCTGGACCGAGCTGTGGAGCGAGCACGGCGTCCGCTTCGACGGCGACTGGGCGGCGGCCGGCGACGCCTGCAACGCGGTCCGCGAGCTGCGCATCGGCTACGAGGCACCGGTCACCCGCCCCGGCGCCTACGCCGTCCACCTCTGGCTGGAACGGCTCGGCACCACCGGCCTCACCTACGGCTTCCGGCTCTGCTCGGCCGACGGGACCGAGACCTACGCCCGGGGCACCCGCGTGCTGGTCCGGCTGGACGCGGCGACCCTGCGCCCCGCGCCCTGGAGCGAGACCTTCAGGGCCGTGGGTCGGGAACTGCTGCGGCCCGCCGGCTGACCTCGCCGCCGCGCTCGGCGGTGCGCAGCACGCCCGCGAACACCGCGAGCCCGCACGCCAGGGCCGTCACCACCACGAAGGACACCATCAGGCTGGTCGCCTGGGCCACCCCGCCGATCAGGCTCGGCGCGATCAGCCCCGAGGTGTAGGTGATGGTCGCCACGCCCGCGATGGCCTGGCTGGGGTTCGGGCCCGCGTGCCCGGCCGCCGCGAAGCACAGCGGGACGACCACCGCGATGCCCAGCCCCATCAGCGCGAACCCGGCCATCGCCACCACCGGGTGCCCGGCGAGCACGACCAGCAGGCCGCCCAGCCCGGCCAGGACGCCGCCGGACCGCACCGTGCGGACCGCGCCGAAACGGTTCACCACGGCGTCGCCGGCGATCCGCGCCACCGCCATGGTCAGCATGAACCCGGTCGTGGAGGCCGCCGCCAGCCCGGCCGAACTGTCCAGCCGGTCCCGCAGGAACACCGCCGACCAGTCCAGGCTCGCGCCCTCCGCGAACACCGCGCAGAAGCCGACCGCGCCGATCAGCAGGGCGGAGCGCGGCGGCAGCGCGAACCGCGGGGGCGGCTCCTCGTCCTCGGCGGGCTGGAGGTCCAGCACCCAGGTGCAGGCCACCAGGCCGAGCAGGGTGAGGACGGCCGAGGCCAGGGCGAAGTGCGCGCGCGCGTCCGCGCCGAGGTGCGCGGCGAGGGTGCCGGCCGCCGAGCCGATCAGCGCGCCCGCGCTCCACATGCCGTGCAGACCCGACATGATCGACTTTTCGAGCCGGCGCTCGACCTCCACCCCCAGCGCGTTCATCGCGACATCGGCCATGCCCGCGCTCGCGCCGTAGACGAACATCGCCAGGCACAAGGTGACCAGGTTCGGCGCGATCGACGGCAGGATCAGGGAGAGCGTCCACAGCGCGAGCAGCCCGCGCAGGGCCGTACGGCTGCCGAAACGATGGGTGATCCCGCCCGCGAGCGGCATCGCGCACGAGGCGCCCAGCGCCGTGAAGGCCAGCGCGAACCCCAACTGGCCCGCGCCGAGCGAGGTGTGGTCCTGGACCCACGGCACACGCGTCGCGAACGAGCCGGTCACGGCGCCGTGCACGGCGAAGACGGCCGCCACGGCGTACCGGGCGCGCCTGACCTCGTCGCCCGCACGCGTCACGTCACTCATGATCCTGTCCCCTCCCCGGGAGTGCCCGGCCCCGTAGGCGCCGCTCCACTGCGACGCGCCGTAAACTATCAGGAACCCTGCCTGATAGATAGCGCATACCAGGCCCTGTCCCACCCCGGCGATCTGGGAGGATTCCCGTCATGCCCGCATCACCCAGCACCGCCCGGGCCCTCAACGACCGGCTGGCCCTGCGGCTGTTGCAGCAGGAAGGCCCGCTCACGGCAGGGCAGTTGAAGCAGCTGACGGGACTGTCCCGGCCCACGGTCGCCGACCTGGTCGACCGGCTCACGGCCTCCGGCCTGATCACGGTGGTCGGCGAGTCCGGAGAACAGCGCCGGGGCCCCAACGCCCGGCTCTACGGCATCGTCGCCGACCGCGCCCACCTCGCAGCCCTCGACGTCCGCACCGAGGGCGTCTTCGTCCTCGTCTCCGACCTGCTCGGCCGGGTGCTCGCCGAGGCGTCCGTGCCGATCGGCCCCGACGCGGGGACCGGGCCCGCCGTGGAGCAGGCGGTGGCGGCGGTGGAGAGCGCCGCGAAGGAGGCCGGCGCAGACCGGCTGCACACCGTCGGCATCGGCGCGCCCGGCCTGATCGACCCGGCCACCGGAGACCTCCGCGACTCGGTCGGACTGCCCGCCTGGCACCGCAGCCTGGCCGTCACCCTCCAGGACCGGCTGCCCGGCGCGCGGGTCACCGTCGAGAACGAGACCAACCTGGCCGCCCTGGCCGAGCAGCGCGAGGGCGCCGCGCGCGACCGGGACACCTTCGTCCTGCTCTGGCTCGGCCACGGCGTCGGCGCCGCGGTCGTCCTGGACGGCGCCCTGCGCCGCGGGGCCTCCGGCGGCACCGGCGAGATCGGCTTCCTGCCGGTCCCGGGAACGGCCACGCTGCCCTCGGCCGGCGACTGCGCCGGCGGCTTCCACTCCCTCACCGGCGCGGCGGCGGTCACCTCCCTCGCGGCCGAGTGCGGCCTCCCGGCCCCGGCCGCACCGGACGGCCCCGGGGCGGCGGAGGCGGTGCGGGGCGCGGTGGCGGAGGTGGAGAAGGCAGAGGAGGGGGTGCCGGTACCGGTGCCCGTGGCGGGGGAGAGGGGGCCGATGGCGGTGCCCGTGACGGGGCCGGGAGCGGCGGTGCCGGTGGCACGGCCGGGTCAGGTGGAGGCGCGGCCGGGTGAGGGGGACGGGAGGCGGCCCGGTGGGACGGAGGTGAAGGGGGGCGCGGAGCCTGATGCTGTGACCGCGTCCGCCTCGGGGGAGGCGGGGCCAGGGGCGGGGCGTTCGGACGTCGAGCCGGACGGCGGCTTCGCGTTCGCTCCGAGGGAGGCGGGACCTGCGGCGTGGGCGTCCGGCGCCGATTCGGGCCGCGTTTCCGTGTCGGAGTCGGGGTCGGCGTCGGCGGGGCATCTCGGATGCGGGGCGCCCCCACGGGCTGAGCCGGGCGGCGCGACCCCGGCGGCTCCGCCCGGCGACCTTCCCGCCGCCCGCTTCCTCCGGATCCTCGCCGACCGGATCGCCGTCGGTGCCGCATCCGTGGTGGCCGTTCTGGACCCCGGCTGTGTGGTGCTCGGCGGGGAGGTCGGCCAGGCCGGGGGCACGGTGCTCGCCGGGCTGGTGGAGGAGCGGCTGCGCCGGATGTCGCCGCTGGCCACCGAGGTGCGGGCGAGCAGCCTCGGCGGGACGGCCGTACTCCGCGGCGCGCTCCTCACCGCCCGGGACCGGGCCCAGGACGAACTGTTCGCGCCACCGGACCGCCCGGGCGGCTGACACGTCACCGGAGCGGCCGACCGCCTGACCCCGCGCCCCCGGACATCAGGGCTGTACCGGCTCCCCCGAAGGCCGCCACGGCACCCACGGCAGCGCCTCCCGCCAGCCCGGTCGTTCGAACGCCCAGGCCTGTACCACCTCGGCCACGGGCTCGACGGCGAACACCTCGTGCTCGCGCGCGACCCGGGCCTGGAAGTGCCGCTCCGGGCCGCCCTCGCGGTACTCCACCTGGTAGCTCAGGTCGTCATTGAGGTACACCTGCATGTAGTGGTGCCCGGCAGGCTCCCGGCCGAGCCGCTCGACGATGACGAAGCGCCAGGTCAGGCTCATGTCCGCGAGCAGATCGTGGACTTGGTCCTCGGAGGGGTCGTCCCACGCCGTCCCGTCCCACTCGATCGCGCGGATCACCGGTGCCGTCATGCGGGTGACTGTACTCGGCGCGGTGGCGGCCCGGCGGCGGGCAAGGGCCGTCGTCACCGCCGCCGGGCCCGTCCGCACCCTAAAAGGACTAGACCAGTACGGTCAATGGTCCGGACCGGGGCCAATGCTCCTGCCGTACCGGCCAGTTGGCGCGGGCGGCTGCGGGACGCGAAGACGGCGACACGTGCTGTGAGCGACCCCACACCGTTCACCCGCATGGACGCGCACCGGGCGTGGCACACTGGCCCTGTACCAGAAGCAGCGCACTCCGGGGTCGGTGAAAGTCCGAACCGGCGGTTACAGTCCGCGACCCGGTCGCTTCCAGCGGCCGGTTGACCAGGTGAAATTCCTGGACCGACGGTTAAAGTCCGGATGGGAGGCAGTGCGCGGCGGGCGGGCATGCGTTCTCCGTGTGCGCGCCGCCGTATCCGGACGCGTCCGTGCGCGGGCGTGTTCCTTTCGGCGACGCCCCCGGTGTGTGCTCATCCGTACTTTTCTGTCGTCATCGACAGCCCCGGAGTCCGTGCCCGAAGAGGCAGGAGGACCCGGGAAGTGTTCACCGGAATCGTCGAAGAACTGGGTGAGGTCACCGCCGTCGAGAACCTCGGCGACTCCTCCCGCTTCCGGCTCCGCGGCCCCGTCGTGACCGAGGGCGCACGCCATGGCGACTCCATCGCCGTGAACGGGGTCTGTCTCACGGTCGTCGAGCACGAGGGTGACGAATTCACCGCCGACGTCATGGCCGAGACCCTGAAGCGCTCCAGCCTGGGGGCGCTCACCCTCGGCTCCCGCGTCAACCTGGAGCGTCCCACCGCCGTCGGCGCCCGCCTCGGCGGACACATCGTGCAGGGGCACGTGGACGGCACCGGCGAGATCCTGGCCCGCACGCCCTCCGAGCACTGGGAGATCGTGAAGATCTCCCTCCCCGCGGACCTCTCCCGCTACGTCGTGGAGAAGGGCTCCATCACCGTGGACGGCATCAGCCTCACCGTCGTGGAGGCCGGCCACGACCACTTCACCGTCAGCCTCATCCCGACCACCCTCGCCCTCACCACGCTCGGTCTGAAGCAGCCCGGCGACCCGGTCAACCTCGAAGTGGACGTCATCGCCAAGTACGTGGAGCGGCTGCTCACGGCCGGACAGGGAGCCGGCAAGTGAACTGGATGAACTCCGAGGCGTTCACCCTCTTCGGCCAGCACATCATCTGGTCCGACATGATCGGCAACATCCTGGGCCTCATCACCCTCGCCCTCGGCTGGCGCCGCTCCCTGTGGACCTGGCCCGTGCAGTTCCTGTCCGGCCTGGTCCTGTTCGCCGCCTTCTACGGCCACCTGACCGGCAGCGCCGGCAAGCAGGTCGTCGTCATGGCCGTCGCGCTGTACGGCTGGTGGCAGTGGCAGCGCACCAAGGACCGGTCCGACGACGGCCACATCGCCCCCCGCTTCGCCACCTGGCGGGAGCGCGCGGGCATGCTCGCCGCGGCTGCCGCCGGCACGGTCGCCGTCGCCCTGCTCTTCACGGCCTACCCGAAGCTCTCCTGGGACCCCTGGCCCGACGCCTACATCTTCGTCGGCACCATCGTCGCGATGTACGCCCAGGCCAAGAGCATGGTCGAGTTCTGGATCGCCTGGCTGCTCGTCGACCTCGTCGGCGTCCCCCTCAACTTCGCCAACGGCTACGCCTTCTCCGGCTTCGTCTACGTCATCTACGGCGCACTCGTCCTGTGGGGCATGCGCGACTGGTGGCTGCGCTCCCGCCGGGGCCCGCGGCCCGCACTGGAAGGAGCCCCGGCATGACCTCGGCACCGCTGCTGCACGGCACCGACGACACCGAGAACTTCGCCCTCGACCCGGTCGAGCGGGCCATCGCCGACATCGCGGCGGGCCGCCCGGTGGTCGTCGTGGACGACGAGGACCGGGAGAACGAGGGCGACCTCGTCATCGCCGCCGAGAAGGCGACCCCCGAGATCGTCGCCTTCATGATGAGCGAGTGCCGGGGCCTGATCTGCGCCCCCATGGAGGGCGAGGAACTGGACCGGCTCCAGCTGCCGCAGATGGTCCAGGACAACACCGAGTCGATGAAGACCGCGTTCACCATCTCGGTGGACGCCTCCGCCGCCCACGGCGTGAGCACCGGCATCTCGGCCGCCGACCGCGCGACGACGCTCCAGCTGCTCGCGGGCGGCACGGCGGAGCCCACCGACTTCGTCCGCCCCGGCCACGTCTTCCCGCTGCGCGCCCGGTCCGGCGGCGTCCTGGTGCGCAACGGCCATACCGAGGCCGCCGTCGACCTCGCCCGGCTCGCGGGGCTCCGCCCGGCCGGCGCCATCGTGGAGATCGCCGGTGAGGACGGCCGGATGCTCCGGCTGCCCGAGCTGATCCCGTTCGCCCGCAAGCACGGCCTGACGATCATCTCCATCGAGGACCTGATCGCCTACCGCCGCGGCAGCGAGCCCACCGTCCGCCGCGAGGCCGCGACCCGCCTGCCCACCCGGCACGGCACCTTCACCGCCTACGGCTACCGGTCCACCGTCGACGGCGTCGAACACGTCGCGCTCGTCCACGGCGAGCTCGGCGACGGTGAGGACGTGCTGGTCCGCGTCCACTCCGAATGCCTCACCGGCGACGTCTTCGGCTCCCTGCGCTGCGACTGCGGCCCCCAGCTGGACACCGCCCTGGCACGCATCCAGGCCGAGGGCCGGGGCGTCGTCGTCTACCTGCGCGGACACGAGGGACGCGGCATCGGCCTGCTGTCCAAGCTGCGCGCCTACGAGCTCCAGGAGCAGGGCCACGACACCCTGGACGCCAACCTGGAACTCGGCCTGCCCGCCGACGCCCGCGACTACGGCGCCGGCGCGCGGATCCTCGCCGACCTCGGCGTACGGGGCGTCCGGCTGATGACCAACAACCCCGACAAGACCGAGGCGCTGCTGCGCCACGGCCTGAAGGTCACCGGCCGCGAGCCGATGCCCGTCCAGGCCGGCGAGCACAACCTCCGGTACCTGCGCACCAAGCGGGACCGGATGGGGCACGACCTGCCCTGGCTCGACACGCCCGCCGTGTCGGCTTCGGTGGCCGCGTCCGCGGCCACCTGCGGCAACCAGTAAGCACGAAAGCACTGAGGAGAGACGTGAGCGGCAAGGGTGCACCGGAACTGTCCGTACGCAATGTGAGCGACCTCCGGGTCGCCGTCATCGCGGCGCAGTGGCACGAGCAGGTGATGGACGGTCTGGTGAACGGCGCCCTGCGCGCCCTGGGTGAACTGGGCATCGACGAGCCGACCCTGATCCGGGTCCCCGGCAGCTTCGAACTGCCGGTCGCCGCCAAGGTCCTCGCGGGCCGCGGCTACGACGCCGTGGTCGCCCTCGGCGTGGTCATCCGGGGCGGCACCCCCCACTTCGACTACGTGTGCCAGGGCGTCACCCAGGGCCTCACCCAGGTGTCCGTCGAGACCGGGGTGCCCGTCGGCTTCGGCGTGCTCACCTGCGACACCGAGGAGCAGGCCCTGGACCGGGCCGGCCTGGAGGGCTCGAACGAGGACAAGGGCCACGAGGCGGTGACCGCCGCCGTCGCGACCGCGGCCACGCTCCGCTCAGTATCCGAACCCTGGCACTGAGGAGCCGGCCCGACCGCGTAGGGTGGGCAGCACCATGTCCAAGAAGACGTTCGAGGAGCTCTTCACCGAGCTCCAGCAGAAGGCCGCCCACGGCGATCCCGCCACCTCCCGTACCGCGGAGCTGGTCGGCAAGGGTGTCCATGCCATCGGCAAGAAGGTCGTCGAGGAGGCCGCCGAGGTCTGGATGGCCGCCGAGTACGAGGGCAAGGAGGCGGCGGCGGAGGAGATCTCGCAGCTGCTGTACCACGTCCAGGTGATGATGGTCGCCCGCGGGATCTCCCTGGACGACGTCTACGCCCACCTCTGACCCGCCCGCCGACACAGCCGTAGAAACCCCTTCACGCAAAGGAAGCCGACCTCATGCTGCGCATCGCCGTCC
Organism: Streptomyces olivaceoviridis; assembly: GCF_014650115.1. Classification (GTDB taxonomy): domain Bacteria; phylum Actinomycetota; class Actinomycetes; order Streptomycetales; family Streptomycetaceae; genus Streptomyces; species Streptomyces olivaceoviridis. Next base: position 383,905 of record NZ_BMUI01000004.1, read on the forward strand.
CCAACAAGGGTTCACTGTCCGGCCCTGCGGCGGAGATGCTGCATGAGGCCGGCTACCAGCAGCGCCGTGAGTCCAAGGAGCTGCGCATCGTCGACCCGGAGAACGAGGTCGAGTTCTTCTACCTCCGCCCCCGCGACATCGCGATCTACGTCTCCTCCGGACGCCTCGACATCGGCATCACCGGCCGTGACCTGCTGATCGACTCGGGCGCCGACGCCGAGGAGATCCTGCCGCTCGGCTTCGCCCGCTCCACCTTCCGCTTCGCCGCCAAGCCCGGCACGGCGAGCGGCATCGAGGACCTCAAGGACAAGACGGTCGCCACCTCCTACGAGGGCATCGTCGACAAGCACCTCGCGGACCGCGGGATCGACGCCTCCGTCGTCCACCTGGACGGGGCCGTGGAGACCGCGATCGAGCTGGGTGTCGCCGAGGTCATCGCCGACGTCGTCGAGACCGGCACCAGCCTGCGCAACGCGGGCCTGGAGGTCTTCGGCGAGCCGATCATGAAGTCCGAGGCGATCGTCGTCCGCCGCACCGGCGCCGACGCCGAGGAACCGAAGGTCCAGCAGTTCCTGCGCCGCCTCCAGGGCGTCCTGGTGGCCCGGACGTACGTGATGATGGACTACGACTGCCGGGTCGAGCAGCTGGAGAAGGCCGTCGCGCTCACCCCCGGCCTGGAGTCCCCGACCGTCTCCCCGCTGCACAACGAGGGCTGGGTCGCGGTCCGGGCCATGGTCCCCGCCAAGGAGGCCCAGCGGATCATGGACGACCTCTACGCCATCGGCGCCCGCGCCATCCTGACCACGGCCATCCACGCCTGCCGCCTGTAAGAGGTACGCCCGAGAGATGTCCGACCTGCCCCCTCCTCCCCGCCTCCCCGTCACCTTCCGGCCGGGACACACCCGGGCGATCCTGCTCACCGCCGGGGTCGTGATCTTCGTGGTGATATCCGGGGTCGCGATGCTGCTGGAGCACCTCGGTCCGGGCTCGCGGCTCAGCTTCATCCTCACCGGGGCGCTGATCTTCTGGGCCCTGGCCCAGCTCGCCCGGGTGAAGGTGGTCGCCGACGAGTCCGGCGTCACCGTCGTCAACATCGCCGGCAAGCGTCGCCTGGCCTGGGCGGAGATCGTCCGGGTGAACCTCCGGCCGGGTGATCCGTGGGTGTTCCTGGACCTCAGCGACGGCACCAGCCTGCCCGCGCTCGGCATCCAGCCGGGCATCGCCAAGCAGCGGGCCATCGCCGACGCCAAGGCCCTGCGCGCGCTCGCCGAGGCCCGCTCGGCGCCCTCCGCCCTGCCGCACGAGCCCAGATCTTGATTAATCTGGTGGGCGGAGGCCGTCTCGCTGTGCCTCCGCCCCTGCGCGCCGCCCGGTGCACAGGGGTTCCTGCTACCCGAGGAGTGACTCCCTCCGGCGATGGACGGATCGTCCTGTAGTACCTGCGCCACCCCTGCCCGACGGAACGGGAAGGCGGTGGCAGCGTGACCATCCCCCTGCTGCTCCTCGGAGCGGCGTTCCTGCTGATCCTCGCCAACGGCTTCTTCGTGGCGGCCGAATTCGGCCTGGTGACCGTCGAGCGCCCGGAGGCCGAGAAGGCCGCCGCCGACGGCGACACCCGCGCCCGTACGGTCGTGGAGTCGCTGAAGGAGCTGTCCTTCCAGCTCTCCGGCACCCAGCTCGGCATCACCATCACCTCCCTGGTCGTCGGCATGCTCGCCGAACCGGCCCTGGCCGCGCTGCTGCGCGGCCCGTTCGCCGCGCTCGGCGTCCCCGAGGGTGCCGCCTCCGGCGTCGCCGTGGTCGTCGGCATGCTGCTGGCCTCCGCGATCCAGATGGTGATCGGCGAACTCGTGCCCAAGAACTGGGCGGTGTCCCGGCCGCTGCAAGTCGCGCGCTTCGTCGCCGGCCCGCAGCACCGCTTCGCCCGCCTGTTCCGCCCGGTGATCTCGGCGCTGAACACGGTCGCCAACCGGCTGGTCCGCGCCCTCGGCGTCGAACCCGCCGACGAGCTGGCCTCCGCCCGCACCCCCGGCGAACTGGTCTCCCTGGCCCGGCACTCCGCCCAGGCCGGTGCCCTGGAGCAGGACACGGCCGACCTGTTCGTCCGCACCCTGTCCCTGGGCGAACTGACCGCGCAGCACGTCATGACCCCGCGCGTGAAGGTGAGCGCGTTGCAGGACTCGGCCACCGCCGAGGACGTCGTCAACCTCACCCGGGCCACCGGCCTGTCCCGCTTCCCCGTCTACCGGGAGAAGATCGACGAGATCGTCGGCATGGCCCACCTCAAGGACGCGCTGGCGGTCCCCGTGCACGACCGGCTGCGTACGCCGGTCAGCCGGATCGCCCGCAAGGCGCTCCTGGTCCCCGAGACCCTGCCGGTCCAGCCCCTGCTCGCCCGGCTGCGCAGCGAGCAGCCCATCGCGGTCGTCGTGGACGAGTACGGCGGCACGGCCGGCGTGGTCACCCTGGAGGACATCGTCGAGGAACTGGTCGGCGAGGTCCGTGACGAGCACGACGCCAAGGACATGCCCGAACTGGCACCCGCCCCGCCCGAGGACGGCAGGCCCGCCTGGGACGTGGACGGCAGCTGCCGCGTCGACGTCCTGAAGCGCATAGGCCTCGACGTGCCCGAGGGGCCGTACGAGACCGTCGCCGGCCTCGTCGCCGACCTGCTCGGCCGGATTCCGGCCCCCGGCGACCGGGCCGAGCTGCCCGGCTGGCGGCTCTCGGTCCGCCAGGTCGGCCACTACCGCGCCGAACGGGTCCGTCTGGTCAGGACGGCCCCGGCGGTGAACGTGATGGAGGCCGCCCGGTGAGCGTCCTCCAACTGGTCTTCGCGGCGCTGCTCGTGCTCGCCAACGGTTTCTTCGTCGGCGCCGAGTTCGCGCTCGTCTCCGTCCGCCGCAGCCAGATCGAACCGCTCGGCACCGCCCGGGCCCGGCAGGTGCTGTACGGACTCGAACACCTGCCGCAGATGATGGCCGCCGCCCAGTTCGGCATCACCGTGTGCTCGCTGACGCTCGGCGCGGTCGCCGAGCCGACGGTGGCGCACCTGCTGGAGCCGGTGTTCGAGTGGATCCACCTCCCGGACGGCGTGATCCACCCGCTGGGCTACGTCATCGCGCTGGCCGCGGTGGTCTTCTTCCACCTCGTCATCGGCGAGATGGTCCCGAAGAACCTCGCGATGGCCGCCCCGGAGAAGGCCGCGCTGTGGCTCAGCCCGGGCCTGGTCTGGTTCGCCCGCCTCTGCAAGCCGATCACGGTGTCCCTCGGCGCCTGCGCCCAGGGCATCCTGCGGCTGTTCCGGGTCGAGCCGAAGGACGAGGTGGAGGCGGTCGTCACCACCGAGCAGCTCAACCGGCTCCTGGAGGACTCCGGCCAGGCCGGCCTCCTCGACCCGGAGGAGCAGGAGCGCCTGGAGGACGCCCTGGAGCTGGGCTCGCGCCCGGTGACGGACGTCCTGTTGCGCCGGGAGTCCCTGGTCACGGTGACCCCGGCGGTCACCCCGGGCGAGATCGTGGAGCTGACCGCCCGCACGGGCTACTCCCGCTTCCCGGTCGCGGCCGGCGAGAAGGGCCCCTTCATGGGGTACCTGCACGTGAAGGACGTCCTCGACCTGGAGAACTCCGACCGGGCCGTCCCGCAGCACGTGTGGCGCCCGATGGCCACGCTCCGCGCCGAGCTGCCGCTGGACGACGCGCTGACGGTCATGCGCCGGGCGGCCACGCACCTGGCCCAGGTGGCGGACGCGACCGGCAAGGTGCTGGGGCTGGTGGCCCTGGAGGACGTGCTGGAGCTGCTGGTGGGCGAGGTCCGTGACCCGGCGCACCGGGAGATGCCGGAGCCTCGTGTGAGCGGGGAGCCGGAGGGAGCGCTCGCCGGCTAGCCCGGGTGGCGAGGGGGAGCTGTGCGGCCGGTGGCCTGCCGACCGCGCGGTTCCCCGCCCCCGTCGGGGCGCTCACATGCCCGGCGGATCCTGCGGCCCCCGCCCCGACAGCACCTCTCCGTACGCCTGCATCAGGTCGGGCAGTCGCAGGGTCGCCAGGTCGTCCCGGGACAGGGAGCCCGGGTACGTCGACAACCGGAGGTCCCGGTACGCGCAGCTCTTCTCGTACAGCGTCCGCAGGAACCGCCCGTTCCCCAGTTCGTCGATCCACCCCTGGTCGACGACGTGCCCGGCGATGGACCGCAGCTCGTCCAGCGCCTCCTCGTCCCACAGGTCCCCGTTCTCCGCCGCGAGCACCTTGCCGATCTCGGTCAGCTCCAGCGGCCGGTAGGAGGGGAAGTCCACCCGGGTGGTGAACCGGGAGGACAGCCCGGGGTTGGCGGCGAGCAGGCGGTCCATGCCCTCCGGGTAGCCGGCCAGGATCACCACCAGGTGGTCCCGGTTGTCCTCGGCCCGCTTCAGCAGCACCTGCAAGGCCTCGTCGCCGTACGCGTCCCCCTTGCCGTACCCGGAGTTGGACAGCGAGTAGGCCTCGTCCACGAACAGCACCCCGCCGATCGCGGAGTCGATCAGCTCGTTGGCCTTCACGGCCGTCTGCCCCAGGTACTCGCCGACCAGGTCGGCGCGCTGGGCCTCCACGAGGTGGTCCCCGCCCAGCAGCCCCAGCGCGTAGAACACCCGGCCGAGGATCCGCGCGACCGTGGTCTTGCCCGTGCCGGACGGGCCGGAGAAGACGAAGTGCCGTTTGGGCGGCTGGACCGGCAGCCCCTGCCCGGCCCGCAGCCGCGCCATGTTCAGCTGCGCCGACAGCGCCTTGACCTGGCGCTTGACCGGTTCGAGCCCCACCATGCGCTCCAGTTCGGCGAGCGCCTCCTCCAGTAACGCGGGGTCGGTGGGCCCGGCCGGCATCGGCGCGGTGGACACCCCGGGCACCCCCGTCTTGGTCCGCACCGAGGGGTCGGCCACCGACGGCAGCGGTCCGGCCGGCAGATCGGGCTCCGGCAGCCGCAGGTCCCGGCCCTCCGTGCCGAACAGCGGATCGAACCCGTCCGGCCCGTCCACCACGTCCTGCCCCGCGCCGGTCAGCGTGATCGCGGCGTAGTCGGCCGTCTCGTCGTACCCGTCGCCCTCGGAGATCGCGGCGAGCCGGGCGGAGGTGTCCATGAAGGCCGGGTCGACCCGGTGCACGGCGCGGTACAGGGGGAGCGCGGCGGCCGAGCGTCCCGTTCCCTCGTGCGCCCTGGCCAGCCAGTAGCGCAGCTCCTTGCGCTGCGGCTGCTCGCTGCGGCACCGCATCAGCGCCGTCGACAGCAGCGGCTCGGCCTGGCCGTACATCTCCAGCCGCACCCGGGCCATGCCGCCGAACAGACCGGCCTCGATGCCGAGGAGGGAGTCGTCCAGCAGTGGATCGGTGTGCCGGGCCAGTTGTTCCCAGTCCTTGACCAGATAGGCGCGGCAGGCGTGCAGGAAGCGGACCTGCGGGTCGGCGTCGACCGGGGGCAGCCCGGCGAGGGCGCGGTCCAGCTCGGGCACATGCCGGCCGTCCAGCCAGTGGGAGGCGTGCGCCAGCAGCAGATCGCGCGGGCTCTCCAGTACCGGCTGCACCCACCAGCCCAGCCAGTACCAGGAGTTGAGGCTGCGGCGGTGCCGGGCGCGCTGTTCGCCGAAGCGGTCGCGGTGCCGGAACATCCGCAGCAGCGCGGTGGTCGTGTCGACCCGGAGCGCGTGCAGCCCGAGCCAGGCGTCCGCCATGCCCGGGTCCATCCGCACCGCGGTGCGGAACTCCTCCTCCGCCTGCGGGTAGGCGCCCATCGTGTAGGCGTCCACACCCCGCAGCCAGGCGAGGTCGGCCGGGGCCTCGGGGCCCTGCGTGCCGAAGTCCATCACGTCCCCCCACAGACCGTGTCCCCGTGGTTCCCACCGGGCAGTCGCCCGACGGCCGCCGCGGTCGAACCGCTGTGCCGCGGACCGGAGTTGCCGGTGCGCGAGGCAGCCGCTCGAAGGTCGCACCGAGGGCATCGTACCCGCGCTACCTGCGCGTGCCGAAGGGTGCCGCACGGGGCGTTCGACGAGGTGGGAGCAGACGGGGCGCACCGCGCTTCGTGACCGAGGGTGAGAGTGCGGGTGCGCGAGGAGCCTGGAACACCTCTTCGAGGGCAGAACGAAGCCCCCGGTCACGGGGGAACAACCGGGGGCTTCGCGTCGGTGGGCGACTCCGAAAGCCGCACATTGAGAACGTAAGACCTGTACGGGCCCCCGGTCAAGCGGAGTTGAGGCACTGGGAGAAGTCGTCCCGCAAGGCTCTTCACGACTTCACCACATCCGGGACGGTCCGTCACTCAGCGTCACTTCCGGCCCGGCTTCGGGAGTCGTCGCCGGTCCCGGCAGCACCTCGTATCCCGCAATTCGCTGGAGCACCAGCAGGTCGGCATGGGGGCGCGAGGGGTCCTCGGCGAAGTGCGCGCGCTCCGCCGCGACCCAGCCGTCCCAGAACTCCCGTTGCTCCGCGCCGTCCCGCTGCCGGCCGCGCGCCCAGGACTCCTCCCGGGGCAGCTCCATCCACAGCAGCCGGGCCAGGTACGGCCGCAGGGCGCGGCGGCCGGCGCCGACACCCTCGACCAGCACGACGGGTGCGGCCGGCAGCGGACGCGGGGTCCCGAAGGCGCGGGCCCGCCAGTCGTACGGGGTGTAGTGCGCGCCCTCGCCGCGCGCCAGGGGCTCGATCACCTCGGTCATGAGCCGGTCGGTCCACGAGAAGAGCCGCTCATGGCTGGCGATGTCGTCGAGGTGGAGCACCGGAGCCCCGCCCAGCGCGTGCGCCAGCCGCCCGGCGAAGGTGGACTTCCCCGAGCCGGCGTGCCCGTCGACGGCGATGAGCCGGACCGGCCCCAGTGAGGGCGGGAGCCCGTGCAGCCGGGCGGCGAGGTCGTGAATGGTGATTCCCGGGGTGTCGTGCTGTGCGGGGGTGTGAGGTCCGGTGTTGTGGGTTTTCCGTGAAACGCAGTCTAGTGGCGGTCATGTGTCGCCAGGGGGTGAGCGCCAGTTGGTTCATGCGTTGAACCACCGGCTGGCGGCCAGTCAAAGGCTGCCGATAAACAGTCCGCATCCCCTGACCGATATGTCGAATTCGACGTTCCGGGTGTGCCCCACGCTGAGTAAGGTGCCTTCTGCGCAACGTGATGCGTCGAGCGGGGACCGGCAGGGGGACCATGGCCGCGGAATTATTCGAAGGGCACTATGTATGGCACCCGGCGGCCGACGACCGGGTCCTGGCGAGCGTGTGCGTCGATGTGCGCGCCGGACGTCATCGGTACGCCCACGAGGCGCTCGTCGAGACACGCTCCGACTTCGCCCTGCGCGCCCACCGCTCGCTCGTCCTCGCCTCCGAGGCGGCCGGCACCGACCTGGTGGAACGCTGGCTCGCAGAGGAGCCGACGCCCGAGGCCGCCCTCATGTGGGCGCGGGTCGCGGTACAGCGCGCCCTGCGCGCCGCCGACGCCCGTGACGAGCGCGCCGAGGCGCTGGAGCGGATCGCGCTGACCGCCTGCGACCGGGCCGCCGAGGCAGCCCCCGCCGACCCCACCCCCTGGGTCGCCCGGCTCGCCATGGCCCGGCTGCACCGGCTCCGCGACCCGGCCCCGCGGGGCCTGCTCACCGCCCCGCCCGGCCCCTGGCGGCTGTTCGCGCACATCCTGTCCCTGGACCCCTGGCACCGCGAGGCCCACCACCGCTTCCTGTCCTGCTTCTTCACGCGGTACGGCGGCTCGGTCACCGCGGCCTGGGACGTGGCCGCCTTCCTCAGCCAGCGGGCGCCCGCCGACTCCGCCCTCCGGCTGCTGCCCCTGGTGGCCCTGGTGGAGAGCTACAACCCCACCCAGCTCCTCGCCGACCGGGTGTGGGAGCAGCCCCAGTGGCGTTCCACCGCGCTGGCGATCTACCAGCACTGGCTGCCCACCGTGGCCGGTTACCGCTTCACCCCCGTGCTCGACCTGGCCTACCTCGCGCACGCGCTGGTCATGGCCCAGCGCGCGTTCGAGGCACGGGCGGTCTTCACGGCGATGGGCCGGTACGCCTCGCGCATGCCGTGGAGCGCCTTCGGTGATCCCGCCGAGCAGCTCTCCCGGGCCCGGCGCGCCTGCGGGCTGCCCGTCCCGGGGGCCGCCTGACCCGCTCGCCCCCACCCCCCATCCAGAGAAAGGCCGATCAGTGTCGGAACGGATGTCGACTCCCCGGGCCCGCGCCCGCGCGGCGGACCCCGTCGTGCTCGACGACGACGCCACCCTGCACGCGATGGGTTATCCGCGGAAACTCACCCGGCGCTTCCGGGCGTTCGACAATTTCGCGATCTCGTTCACCATCATCAATATCCTCTCCGGTATCTTCTCCTCCTTCGGATTCGGCATGAACGCGGGTGGCCCCCGCATTCTCGTGTTCGGCTGGATCGGCGTCTCGCTCATGGTGCTGCTCATCGGCGCGGCCATGGCGGAAGTCGCCTCCGCCTATCCGACGAGCGGTGCCCTGTATTTCTCCGCCGGTAAACTCGCCAAGCGGCACAAGGGCGCCTGGTCGTGGTACACGGGCTGGCTGAACTTCGTCGGCCAGATCGGCGGCACCGCCGCCACCGGCTATGCCGCCGCCACCTTCATCCAGGTGTTCGTGCAGTTGCAGTGGCCCTCCTACCGGCCGACCGCGCACCAGACCGTCCTCGTCACGGCCCTGATCATCGTGCTCCAGGGGCTCGCCAACACCTACACCGTCCAGCTCGTCGCCGTACTGAACCGCATTTCCGTGTGGTGGCTGCTGATCGGACTCGTCGTGATCGTGGGCGCGCTCATCGTGATGCCCGATCATCACCAGTCCGCGTCCTTCGTCACCCATTTCGAGAACAACACCGGCTTCACGAGCGGGCTTTACGGCGGCATGCTCGGCCTCCTGGTCACGAGCTGGACCTTCACCGGGTTCGACGGCAGCTTCCACATGTCCGAGGAAACGGTCCACGCGACGGTCAGCGCACCGAAGGGCATCACCCGCGCCATCGGCTGTTCGGCGATCACCGGCCTCGCCCTGATGCTGGCCCTGGTCTACAGCATCGGCGACTACGCCAAGGTGGCCGGCGCCGCGGCGCCGCCGGTCCAGATCCTCATCGACGGCCTCGGCCCGACCACCGCCAAGGTGATGCTCCTCATCGTCATCGGCGCGATGCTCTTCTGCGGTCTCGCCAACCTCACCAGCAACACCCGGCAGATCTTCGCCTTCTCCCGGGACGGCGCCATGCCCGGCTCCCGCTGGTGGCACTCGGTCTCGCTGCGCACCCGTACGCCGGTGAAGGCGGTCTGGCTGGCGGTCGGCTGCTCGCTGGCCCTGGTGGTGCCGGGCTGGTGGTCGCACACGGCGTTCACCGCCATCGTCAGCGTCAACGTGGTCGGCCTCTTCCTGGCCTACGCCGTGCCGATCTTCCTGCGGCTGCGGCTCGGCGACGCGTTCCAGCCCGGTCCCTGGCACCTGGGCCGCTGGGGCAGGCCGATCGGCTGGCTCGCGGTGACCTGGATCCTGCTCAGCAGCGTCCTGTTCATGCTGCCGCAGGCATCCCCGATCACCGTCGACTCCTTCAACTACGCGCCGATCGCGCTGGCCGTCGTCCTGCTGGTGGCGACGGTGTGGTGGTTCGCCACGGCCCGCCGCCGCTTCCAGGGGCCGGTCAGCTACGGTCGCCCGGACGAGGTCGCCGCGATGGATCTCGTCTGAGCGTGCCGGGGTGCGTGGGCGCTGGTCGCGCTCGTGCGGCGGAGCCGCGCTGCGACACGGCCCGCGCCCCTGCGGGCGCCCCCACCAGTGGTCCAGACCAATATTCGTCCGGCGGCATGCGCCGAAGTGCTGGCAGCGAGATCCGGCCTGCTTCATAGTTACCGCACCGGATCAGCCCGTCTCGGACACCCTGGGGGTCGTCGCGCCCATGAGCAGAGCCCAACAGCCGTCCCGCAGAATCGTTCTGGCCGCGGCCGTCGCCGCGGCGGTGACCGGCACAGCGGCCCCCGCTGCCGCCGCCGCACCGCGACCCGCCGACACCGACGACCCCGGCCGGGCGCAGGCCCGCCCGATCGACCACCACTCCTGGACCACGTTCCGCGACTGGCGCTGCGGCACCGCACAGGGCACCCGGCCCGTCTCCGGCAGCCGCCCCGGTGTCGTGATCGGCGCCCCCGCCGGCCGGACCGACTACACCGACCCGCACACCGGGACCACCGCCACCTGGGAGTACGCCACCTGGACCTCCCCGGTGCACCGGCTCACCGTGCCCGCGACCGAGGTCATCGCCTCCTGGAACGCGCACACCCCGGCCGGCACCTGGATCCAGGTCGAGCTGCGCGGCACGTACTCCGACGGCACCGAGACTCCCTGGTACGTGATGGGCCGCTGGGCCGCCGGCGACCAGGACATCAAGCGGACCTCGGTGGACGACCAGACCGACGGCAAGAGCACGATCTGGACGGACACCTTCGCCATCGACGACGCGGGCACCGGCCTGCGCCTGGCGTCGTACCGGCTGCGCCTCACCCTCTACCGCCGGCCCGGCACGCACCTGACACCGACGGTCTGGCGGCTCGGCGCGATGGGCTCCGACATCCCCGACCGCTTCACCGTGTCGGCCTCCACCCCCGGCCTCGCCCAGGAACTCGCCGTCCCGCGCTACTCGCAGGAGATCCACAAGGGCCAGTACCCCGAGTACGACAACGGCGGCGAGGCCTGGTGCAGCCCCACCTCCTCACAGATGATCATCGAGTACTGGGGCGGCCGGCTCACCCCCGAGCAGCTGTCCTGGGTCGACCCGTCCTACGCGGACCCGCAGGTCTGCCACGCGGCCCGGTACACCTACGACCACCAGTACCAGGGCTGCGGCAACTGGCCGTTCAACGCCGCCTACGCGGCCACCTACGACGGCCTCCAGAGCGTGGTCACCCGGCTCGCCTCCCTCACCGACCTGGAGACGCTGATCGCGGCCGGCATCCCGGCCATAACGTCCCAGTCGTTCCTCAAGGAGGAGCTGACGGGGGCCGGTTACGGCACCTCCGGCCATCTGATGACCGTCATCGGTTTCACCGCGGACGGGGACGTGATCGCCAACGACCCCGCCTCACCGGGCGACGAGGCGGTGCGGCGCGTGTACCAGCGGCGCGAGTGGGAGAACATCTGGCTGAGGACCAAGCGGTACAACGCCTCCGGCAAGGTCGTCTCCGGCACCGGAGGGGTCTGCTACCTCTACTTCCCGGCCCACCCGACCCCGCACCAGCGCAAGGCGCTCGCCGCGGTGGGCGTGTACTGAACCCTGGTGCGCGCGGCCTGTGACCAAGCTCATCGCCGCGAACGCCGTCGCGGGTGGCATGGTGGACGGATGGGTGGGGGCATTCCGCCGTATACGTCCGACCTCTGCGAGTAACACCATGACCGCACACCCGGCCACCGCCACCCGCGCCGTCACCGGCGGCCCGCAGGAAGACGGCCCGAAGATCGTCGAGCACGTCCTGGGCTGGGTCCTCGTCGCGGTGTTCGCGATGCTGGTGACCCAGCTCGGCCTGCTCTGAACCGACGCGCACCCGCCTCCGGACACACCGCTCACGCGTACGGCTTGTTCTGACATACTGCGGCTGTCCCGTCGTCCCCAGATCAGGGCCGGTCTTGAACATGCCGCAGCAGCGTGCCGTCGTCCAGCCGCGCGGCACCGAGCGCTCCGTGGCGCGCCGCGCCGAACTCATCGCCATCGGGCGGAAGTTGTTCGCCGACACGTCCTACGACGCGTTGTCCATGGACGACATCGCCCGCCAGGCGCGGGTGGCCAAGGGCCTGATCTACTACTACTTCCGGTCCAAGCGCGGCTACTACCTGGCGATCATCCAGGACTCCGTCGCCCACCTGGTCACCTCCGCCGCCGGCGGGGTCGAGCTGCCCGCCGTGGACCGCGTGCACCGCACGATCGACGGCTACCTGCGCTACGCCGAGCACCACCAGGCCGCCTACCGCACCATCGTCAGCGGCGGCGTCGGCTTCGACACCGAGGTGCACGCGATCCGGGACGGTGTGCGCGAGGCGATCGTCGCCACGATCGCCGAAGGGGCCTACGGCCGCGCCGATATCTCCCCGGTGGCCCGGATGGGTCTGCTCTCCTGGGTGTGCAGCGTGGAGGGCGCCGCCCTGGACTGGATCGGTCACCCCCGGCTCTCCCGCGAGACCATGTGCGAGCTGCTGGTGAAGACGCTCGGCGGGGCCCTGCGCGCCATCGAGGAGCTGGACCCCGCCCACCCGGCCCCGCCGCCCGCCCGCCGGGGCGGCTGACCCGGGAAGAACCGTCAGTTGATCGCCTTGATCAGCTCACCGTTCGCGGTGTCGCCGCTCAGCTCCCAGAAGAAGGTGCCGCCGAGGCCCTGCTGGTTCTTGTACGTCATCTTCGTGGCGATGGTGGCCGGGGTGTCGTAACTCCACCAGTCGCTGCCGCACTTGGCGTAGGCGGTGCCGCCCACGGTGCCGGTCGCCGGGCACTTGGTCTTGAGCACCTTGTAGTCGTCGATGCCCTGCTCGTACGTTCCGGCCGCCGGGCCCGTGGCCGTACCGCCGGGGGCCGCCTGGGTGACGCCGGTCCAGCCGCGCCCGTAGAAGCCGATGCCGAGGAGCAGCTTGGAGGCCGGGACGCCGAGGCCCCTGAGCTTGGCGATCGTCGCCGACGTGTGGAAGTCCGCCTTGGGGATGCCCGAGTAGGAGTTCAGCGGGGAGTGCGGGGCGGTCGGGCCGGTCGCGTCCCAGGCGCCGAAGTAGTCGTACGTCATCGGGTTGTACCAGTCGACGTACTGGGCGGCGCCGGCGTAGTTCGCCGCGTCGATCTTGCCACCGCTGGTGGCGTCCGCGGTGATCGCCGCGGTCACCAGGTTCCCGGAGCCGAACTTCGAGCGCAGGGCGGCCATCAGGTTCTTGAACGCCTCGCGTCCGCTGGTGTCACAGGTGTTGCCGCAGGCGTTCGGGTACTCCCAGTCGATGTCGATGCCGTCGAAGACCCCCGCCCACTTGGAGTTCTTCACCAGGTCGTAGCAGGACTGGGCGAAGGCGGCCGGGTTCTTCGCGGCCTCGCCGAAGCCGCCGGACCAGGTCCAGCCGCCGAAGGACCACAGGATCTTCAGTCCGGGGTGCTTCTTCTTCAGCTTCAGCAGCTGGTTGAAGTTGCCGCGCAGCGGCTGGTCCCAGGTGTCGGCGACGCCGTCGACGGACTCGGCGGCGGTGTAGGCCCGGTCCGTGGCCGCGTAGGAGTCGCCCATGGCGCACTTGCCGCCGGTGACGTTGCCGAAGGCGTAGTTGATGTGGGTCAGCTTGGCGGCGGAGCCGGAGGTCTCGACGTTCTTGACGTAGTACTTGCGGTCGTAGGTGCCCCATTCGGTGAAGTAGCCGACGACCTTGGAGCCGGCCGCCGCCCGCGGGGCGCTCGGTGCCGCCGCGGTCGCCGTGCCCGTTCCGGCCAGTAGGCCGGCGCCGAGGGCGGCGGTACACGCGGCCGAGACGAGGGCCCGGACGAGGGAGCGGTGGGGAGTGTGCATTCGGGTGTCTCCTCGTGGGGGAGAGGGGAACGTGCGCCGATTGGCATGAACGCGGTAAAGCGTTGGTCATGCACCCTAGGAGGACTAGACCACTAGGTCAATGGTTCGGACCAATATCGCCCCCGCGTACGGCTCCGACTGGACTCCTGAAGTAAGCGGTCGTTAACTGGTGACGGGAGGTCGCTGATCGGGCATACTCACTGCGCATGCCGCTGGTCAGCAGCTTCCGAGACCCGGGAGCGGGCGCCTTCGGCGAAGCGCGATCACCAGGCGGAGCCGCCCCCCACCCCGGGCCGGACCGCCGGTGCCCGAACAGGGAGGAGCCCGACGCCATGTCCGACCGCGACCCGCAGCCGGTGGAGCGTCAACTGCCGACGGAAGAGGCGAGGGATCTGCTCGCCCTCGTCCGGGAGATCGCCCAGCGCGAGATCGCGCCCAGGGCCGCCGAGGAGGAGGACGCGGGACGCTTCCCGCGCGAGATCTTCGGTCTGCTCTCCGAATCAGGGCTGCTGGGCCTGCCCTATCCGTCGGAGTACGGCGGCGGCGACCAGCCCTACGAGGTCTACCTCCAGGTCCTGGAGGAGCTGGCCGCGGCCCGGCTCACCGTCGGCCTGGGCGTCAGCGTCCACACGCTCGCGTCCTACGCCCTCGCCACCTACGGCACCAAGCAGCAGCAGGTCGAGCACCTGCCCGCGATGCTGGGCGGCGGCCTGCTCGGCGCGTACTGCCTCTCCGAGCCGTCCTCCGGTTCGGATGCCGCCTCCCTGCGCACCAAGGCCGTCCGCGAGGGCGACGGTTGGGTGATCGACGGCACCAAGGCCTGGATCACCCACGGCGGGATCGCCGACTTCTACACCGTGATGGCCCGCACCGGGGAGGAGGGCCCGCGCGGGATCACCGCCTTCCTCGTGCCCGGCGACGCCCCCGGCCTGAGCGGTGCCGCGCCGGAGAAGAAGATGGGCCTGAAGGGCTCACCCACGGCGCAGGTGCACTTCGACGGCGTCCGCGTCCCGGACGACCGGCGCGTCGGCGAGGAGGGCCAGGGCTTCTCCATCGCCCTGGCGGCGCTCGACTCGGGCCGGCTCGGCATCGCGGCCTGCGCCGTCGGCCTCGCCCAGGCCGCACTGGACGAGGCGGTCCGCTACGCCACCCAGCGTCGTCAGTTCGGCCGGCCCATCGCCGACTTCCAGGGCCTGCGCTTCATGATCGCCGACATGGCCACCCAGATCGAGGCGGGCCGCGCGCTGTACCTCGCCGCGGCCCGGCTGCGGGACGCGGGCAGGCCGTTCGCCAAGCAGGCCGCCATGGCCAAGCTGCACTGCACCGACACCGCCATGAAGGTCACCACGGACGCGGTGCAGATACTGGGCGGCTACGGGTACACCGCCGACTTCCCGGCCGAGCGCTATATGCGCGAGGCCAAGGTCCTCCAGATCGTCGAGGGCACCAACCAGATCCAGCGGATGGTCATCGCCCGTCACGTGGCGGGGCCAGAAGATCGCTGAACTGGCCCGTGAGCACCGTCGGGGCCGCCAGTCTGATCCACTCCGGGTCATGGCGGCCCGGCAGGGTGCGACCGCGGTCGGCCCAGGTCCGCATGAGGTCGCGGTAGATGGGCGGGTCCGGCGGCGCGGCCGGCGGAACCGATTCTCCGGGGCGGGGGACGAAGATGCGGCGCTGACGCCCGGTTGCCGAGTACGTGGGGGTCATACCAGGGCAACGCGGCGACGGCCGGACAGGTCACCCTCCCACGGAATCGAGCTTCAGTTCATCCCCGTCCGGTTCCCCCTCGGGCGTCCCCGGGGCGGCTGACGCGGTCGATGGCCGAGCATCGTCCGCCCCCGCGAGGACAGTTGGCGACGGCCGGCGTGCCGGCCCGGCCGCACGGCCGAGTCCCCGTGTTCCCAGTGGAGTTCCTCGCCCTGCCGGGTCGGCCCGACGCGTTGCGCCGACGTGCGACGGCCCAACGCGCCCACGGCACCCGGGAGATCGACGGCCCGGTCCGTCCGCCCCTCACCCGAAGTGACGCGCGCGTCGGGAGCGCCGTCCAGGACGTCGCGCGCGGGGCGGGGTGAGCGAGCCGGCTCAGGCGGCCTGGCGGCGCATCGACGGCACGCGCATCGGGCGCGAGCCCGGGCCGCCGACGTGCGAGAAGGGCTGCGTCCGCCAGTTCAGACCCTGGGGAAGCGTGAGCAGCAGGGCGGTGTCCTGCTCCTGCGGCTCGAAGGACTCGTCCGCGGGGCGGGCGTCGGCCGCCGCACGGCCCGTGCCCGCGCACACCGTGAGCCCGAACGGGTTCCACGGCGAGGCGCACAGCGCGTGCTCCGGCAGCACTTCCTCGTCCGCCAGCAGCGCGATCGGCTGCGCGCAGTCCGGGCAGATCACCCGGTACATCTCGAAGGTGTCGTAGGCGTCCAGATCCTCGTCGAAGGCGTCGGGTCCGACGCCCTCCGGCTCGGGTTCGGCGACCGGCTGCCGGTGCGCGGACGCGGATCGACCAGGGCGATGGGTACTCTGCATGGGATTCTCCCCCTAAGGCTGGGCCGTGAAGGCGCTGCGGCCTCGACCACAGCAAGCACTTCCCGTCCGGTCTCGGCGGTAATCACGAGGGCATCACGGAGCCGGTGTTCGAGACGTGTGGTCTTCGTCACATGCCGTATGCGGGTGCCCGTCCCGGTGCATTTTCTGCCGAAACAGGGAATGACCTGCACCTCTGAGGTATCCGTGGAGATCAGGCGCACTGTAGGTTTTGGCGGCATGGAGGAGCTGGACCGTCAGATCGTGCAGCTGCTCGTCAAGGACGGGCGGATGAGCTACACAGACCTGGGCAAGGCCACGGGCCTGTCCACGTCGGCCGTGCACCAGCGGGTGCGCAGGCTGGAGCAGCGTGGCGTCATCCGCGGCTACGCCGCGGTGGTCGACCCCGAGGCCGTCGGGCTGCCGCTGACCGCGTTCATCTCGGTGAAGCCGTTCGACCCCAGCGCCCCCGACGACATCGCCGACCGCCTCGCCGGGGTCCCCGAGATCGAGGCGTGCCACAGCGTGGCGGGCGACGAGAACTACATCCTCAAGGTGCGCGTCTCCACCCCGCACGAACTGGAGGAACTGCTGGCCCGCCTGCGCTCGCTGGCCGGGGTTTCGACGCGGACGACGGTGGTCCTCTCGACACCGTACGAGGCCCGGCCGCCGAAGATCTGACAGCCGCCGCGCCGACGGCGCCGGGTGCCTTCCGGGCGCCCCCGGTGCTGCTCCCGCCCGGCTCCGCGAGAAACTGTCGGCCATGAGCAACCGCACCGCCGAGCCCCCCGAGACCGTCCTGCTCCGCCGTGGCGAGGTCCACAGCCCCGCGGACCCCTTCGCGACGGCGATGGTCGTCGAGGCGGGCCACGTCGCCTGGGTCGGCTCCGAGGGCGCGGCCGACGCCTTCGCCGACGGCGTGGACGAGGTGGTCGACCTCGACGGCGCCCTGGTCACCCCCGCTTTCACCGACGCCCATGTGCACACCACCGCGACCGGCCTCGCCCTGACCGGTCTCGACCTGTCCGGCGCCGCCTCGCTGGAGGCGGCCCTCGCCCGTGTCCGCGAGTTCGCCGCCGTCCGCCCCGACGACCGGGTCCTGCTGGGCCACGGCTGGGACGCCGCCCGCTGGCCCGGCGGCCGGCCGCCGACCCGCGCGGAGCTGGACGAGGCCACCGGCGGACGCCCGCTGTACCTGTCCCGCATCGACGTGCACTCGGCGGTGGTCAGCACCGCCCTGCTGGACCTGGTCCCCGCCGACGTCCCGCGCGAGGACGCCCCGCTCACCAAGGACGCCCACCACGCCGTCCGCGAGGCCGCCCTCGCCGCCATCACCCCCGCCCAGCGCGCCGAGGCCCAGCGCACCGCCCTGGCGCACGCGGCCTCCCTCGGCATCGGCACCGTGCACGAGTGCGGCGGCCCGCGGATCTCCTCCGAGGACGACTTCACCGGCCTGCTGCGGCTCGCCGCCGAGGTGCCGGGCCCCCGCGTCGTGGGCTACTGGGCGGAAGAGGACACCGCGAAGGCCCGCGAACTGGGTGCCACCGGCGCCGCGGGCGACCTCTTCGCCGACGGCGCCCTCGGCTCGCACACCGCCTGTCTGCACGAGCCGTACGCCGACGCCGGCCACAGCGGCACCGCCTACCTGGACGCCGCCGCCGTCGCCGCCCACGTCGCGGCCTGCACCGAGGCGGGCCTCCAGGCCGGCTTCCACGCCATCGGCGACGCCGCCGTGGCCGCCGTGGTGGAGGGCGTGCGCGCCGCCGCCGAGAAGGTGGGCCTCGCCCGGATCCGCGCCGCCCGGCACCGCGTCGAGCACGCCGAGATGCTCACCCCCGACACCGTCGCCGGCTTCGCCGAGCTGGGCCTGATCGCCTCCGTCCAGCCCGCCTTCGACGCGCTGTGGGGCGGCGAGGACGGCATGTACGCCCGGCGTCTGGGGGCGGAGCGGGCCCGCACCCTCAACCCGTTCGCCGCCCTGCTCCGCTCCGGTGTACCGCTCGCGTTCGGCTCCGACAGCCCGGTCACCCCGCTCGACCCGTGGGGCACGGTCCGTGCCGCCGCCTTCCACCGCACGCCCGAGCACCGGATCTCCGTCCGCGCCGCCTTCACCGCGCACACGCGTGGCGGCTGGCGGGCCGTCGGCCGCGACGACGCGGGTGTCCTGGTCCCGGGAGCCCCCGCCGACTACGCCGTCTGGCGGACCGACGAGCTGATCGTGCAGGCCCCCGACGACCGGGTCGCCCGCTGGTCCACCGATCCGCGCTCCGGCACGCCCGGTCTGCCCGACCTCACCCCGGGCCGTGACCTGCCGGTCTGCCTGCGGACCGTGGTCGGCGGGCGGACGGTGTTCGTACGGCCGGGCGAGTGATCTCCCGGGGCGGCCCGGGCCGCCCGGGCCGCCGGGGCCCCGCCGCCCGACCTGCGCATCCTCCCCACCGGCCCGGCCACCGATGCCGTCCGCGCAGTTCAAAGGGCTGTTGACAGTCGGCGGCCGGGGGCCGGTAGGTTCGTCCGAGTCCACCACCGGACGCCCGACCGGGGGACGTTCAGCCGACTCGTCGCAGCGCCGCTGGGTCAGGGACGGTGTGCCGCACCGGAGCACCGTCACTGGGAGCCAGGCTCAGCGCCCGCGCCGACGAGGGGAACGTTCCCGCGGGTCGGCCAGGTGTGACCCGGGTGGGGCCCGGGCGCTCAGTAGACAACGGCTTCGGTCGACCCGCAGCCAGCGGGTCCCGGGTCGGACCGAAGGGTGCCGGGCCCCCATCCGTCGCGGTACGAAGGTGTTCGGTGCGTGGTGGGAAGGTGCCGAAAAGAACCTTCTTACCCCGCTCTTGTGGAACCGACACCACCATACGAACGCGCTGTCACGTCTTCCCAGACGGCGGCCACTATGGTGGACCCCTGCGTACGACATGAAGGGGCAGCAGTGAACGACGGCGACGGGACCCTCGCGGCCAAGGCCCAGGGGAGGCAGTTCGGCCCGCTCGGCACGGCCTTGGTGATCATTCCGACCTACAACGAGGCGGAGAACATCAAGACCATCGTCGGCCGGGTGCGCAAGGCCGTCCCCGAGGCGCACGTACTGATCGCGGACGACAACAGCCCCGACGGCACCGGCAAGCTCGCCGACGAACTGGCCGCCGAGGACGAGCACGTCCACGTGCTGCACCGCAAGGGCAAGGAGGGCCTCGGGGCCGCCTACCTCGCGGGCTTCCGCTGGGGCCTGGAGCGGGACTACGGCGTGCTGATCGAGATGGACGCCGACGGCTCCCACCAGCCCGAGGAACTGCCCCGGCTGCTCACCGCCCTCAAGGGCGCCGACCTGGTCCTCGGTTCCCGCTGGGTGCCCGGCGGCCGGGTGGTGAACTGGCCGAAGTCCCGGGAGTTCCTCTCGCGGGGCGGCTCCACGTACTCGCGGCTCATGCTCGACGTGCCGATCCGGGACGTGACCGGCGGCTTCCGGGCCTTCCGCCGCGAGACGCTGGAGGGCCTCGGCCTCGGCGAGGTCGCCTCGCAGGGCTACTGCTTCCAGGTCGACCTGGCCCGCCGCGCGGTGAAGGCCGGCTACCACGTCGTCGAGGTCCCCATCACCTTCGTCGAGCGGGCATTGGGCGACTCCAAGATGAGCAAGGACATCGTGGTCGAGGCCCTGTGGCGGGTCACCTCCTGGGGCGTCGGGGACCGCCTCGGCAAGCTCACCGGCAGGGACAAACAGGCGTAGCGCCGGGTCCGCGGTCCCGGCCGGCCGGCCGTTCGCGCCCTGGGTGATCACCCCCTTATCCCGCGCTGAGCCGCGCCCAGGCACACTGGAACCATGACGACTGGCGCTCCGACCTCTCCGTACACCGACCGCCGCCGGCGCTCCCGGCTGCGCAGGTATCTGCCGCTGGGCTTCGCCGCGTGGCTGGTGCTGGAGATCTGGCTGCTGACCCTGGTCGCGGGCGCGGCGGGCGGCCTCACGGTGTTCCTGCTGCTGGTCGCGGGCCTCGTGGCGGGGTCCGTGGTCATCAAGCGGGCGGGCCGTCGCGCCTTCCAGAGTCTGAACGAGGCGCTGCGGCAGGGCGGCTCGCCGGCGCGCGGCGGCGGCAACGGCCTGATGATGCTCGGCGGTCTGCTGCTGATGATCCCCGGCCTGGTCTCGGACGCGGCGGGCCTGCTCCTGCTGCTCCCGCCGGTCCAGAAGGCGGTGAGCCGCTTCGCGGAGAACGCGCTGGAACGGAGTCTGCGCAAGGCCGCCCCGGGCAGCCTGGGCGACGCGTTCCAGCAGGTCCGCATCCACCGGCCCGACGGCAAGGTGGTGCAGGGCGAGGTCATCAGGGAGGACCGGCCCGAGCCGGGGGAGCACCGGCCCCCGCTCACTCGCTGAGCGTCCCGCACGAGCACGGAGAAACGACCGCGGGCGCCGTACGTCTTCACGTACGGCGCCCGCGGTCGTTGCGCTGTGTGCGCGTTATGCGCTCTTGCGGCTGTCCCTGGGGTGAACCGCGATGTTCATCGCCCCCGAGCGCAGCACCGCCAGACGCTCCTCAAGGACCTCTTCGAGTTCCTCGCGGGTGCGTCGCTCCATCAGCATGTCCCAATGGGTACGCGCGGGCTTGGCCTTCTTCTCCTCAGGGCCGTCGCCGTCCACGAGGAGTGCCTGGGCACCACAGACCTTGCACTCCCACTCCGGCGGGATCTCCGCCTCGACCGAGAAGGGCATCTCGAAGCGATGCCCCTTCTCGCATGCGTACTCCACGGCCTGGCGCGGGGCCAGGTCGATACCGCGGTCCGTCTCGTAGCTGGTCACCACGAGGCGCGTACCGCGAAGAGCTCGCTCACTCATGAATCGTGCCTCCCGGGCTTGTCGCCCACAGGACAGGTGTCGCTGTCGTCGTCATCCGGTCAACGTCCGGTCGGCGGTAAAGATTCCCGTTCCGAGTCCCGTTCCGGGTCATGCGTCGCCGTCGTAGCCGCCCCTTGTTCTACCCACAGGCGCCCGGTTTGTCACATCTGCTAGCAGATGTCACCCAGCGTTTCGGCATCTTTGACGCGCAGTAACGGTACGCCTGGCAGGCCAAACGCGTACACTACCGCCCTTTCATGTCGAGTGCTAAATCGGCGCTAGATCTTTTCCGGGACCGGGTTCCCCGCCTCGGAGATCGCACGCCGCACCGGGACCCGCGCGAGCAGGACGAAGCCGAGGACGAAGAAGGCCACCAGCGTGAGCGTCCACGCCACCAGGGAGCCGAGGACCGTCCGCTGCGCGCCGTACGTCCGCGCCGGCCGCCCCATCGCCAGTGCCCCCGCCACGGCCAGCACCTGCACCAGCAGGACCGCCCAGATCAGCGTCGACTGGCCGAGACCCGGCTCCTCGGAGCCGTAGACCGAGGCCAGCGTGATCACTGTCTGGATGCCGTCGTTGTAGACGAGGTACGCGAGCAGGAACGTCAGGGTCAGCGGATGCCGGCGCATGTCCCGGACCGTCGTGGCCAGCTGCCGCGGCCCTGGTGTGGCCTGGCCCACGCGCGCGGGGCGGTCGCGCAGCCTGCGCAGCGGTACGAGCGTGAAGGCGCCCCACCACAGGCCCGCCGAGGCCAGGCAGACGCGGACGGCGGCGGTCTCGGAGAGGCCGAAGGAGTCGTGCGCCGAGTACAGCACCAGGTTGGCGACGAGGACGAGGGAACCCGCCGCGTAGCCGAAGGCCCGGCCGCGGGAGGAGACCGCGTCGCGCTGCTCGGGCGCCGCGATCCGCGGCAGATAGGAGTTGTGGAGCATCATCCCGGCGGACTGCGCCGCGTTGGCCACGACGAGCAGCACCCCGCCGAGCAGATACCGGTCGCCGTCCAGGAAGAACATCCCGGTGGTCGCCGCCGCGCCGGTGTACGCCGCCGCCGCGAGCAGCGGCTTCTTGAGGCCCGTGCGGTCGGCCGCGCTGCCCACCAGGGCATCACGACGACGGCCAGGATCACCGACAGGGACACCGAGTACGCGAAGAAGGAGCCGGCCCGGACCGGGACGCCCAGCGGGTGCACATAGCCGTCGGCGTCCGCCGCGTGCTCGGCGACCGAGGTGAGGTACGGGCCGAGGAAGACGGTGAGCACGCTCGTCGAACAGACGGAGCACGCCCAGTCGTAGACGTACCAGCCGCGCTGCTCGCGCCCGAGGCCGGCGGACTCGTCCGCCGCCTCCGCCCGCACGGTGCCGGTGCTCACCCGTGCCCTCGCTTCCCCGCTCAACCGCGAAGGCCGGGCCGAGGCGGCCGGCTGGTCAGATCCAGACGCCGCGGTCCTCCATCACCTTGCGCAACGCGTCGATGTGATCGGTCATGATGCCATCAACCCCCAGGTCCAGAAGCCGGTGCATCCGTTCCGGTTCGTTGATCGTCCACACGTGCACCTGGAGCCCGAGCGCGTGGGCGGCGCGGACGAAGCGGTGGTCGACGACGGGCACGCCCGACTGGGCCTCCGGTACCTGCGCGGCCACGGCCGACCGGCGCACCGCGGCCGGCAGCCCCCACGAGCGCAGCCGCAGACTCAGCACCCCGCGCGTGCCGAAGGAGGTGGCCAGCCGCGGCCCCGCCAGCCGCTGGGCCCGCAGCACACGCGCCTCGGAGAAGGAGCCCACGCAGACCCGGTCCCAGGCGTCCGCTCCCTCGATCAGCTCCAGCAGGGGCCGCAGCGCGGGCTCCGCCTTGACGTCGACGTTCCAGCGCACCGCGGGGAAGGTCTCCAGCAGCTCCTCGAACAGCGGCACCGGTTCACGGCCGCCCACGCGCGCGCGGCGCACGTCCGCCCACGGCAGGTCGGCGATCCGGCCCGCGCCGTCGGTGACCCGGTCCAGGGTCGTGTCGTGGAAGGCGACCAGCCGGCCGTCCGCCGTGGCGTGCACATCCGTCTCGATGTACCGGTAGCCCAGCTCCACCGCGCGCCGGAACTGGGCCACGGTGTTCTCCAGGCCGTCGGCCGCCCCGCCCCGGTGGGCGAAGGCGATCGGCCCCGGGTGGTCCAGGAACGGGTGGCGCGGGCGCGGTGTCGTGGGGCTCACGGTCGCAGTATCGCGCGCCCGGGTGTCGCCGCGGCGACGACCGTGCTGCCCGCCGATGCCGACGGGACGGCGAACACCCGCAGGAAGGCCTGCGCCAGCGGTCCGATGGACACGGCGTAGAGCACGGTGCCCACCCCGATGGTGCCGCCCAGGACGAATCCGGTGACCACCACCGCGATCTCCACGGCCGTCCGCATCAGCCGGACCGACCGGCCGGTGCGCCGGTGCAGCCCCGTCATCAGCCCGTCGCGCGGGCCCGGCCCGAAGCGCGCCGCGATGTAGAGGCCGGTCGCCGCGCCGTTCAGCACGATCCCCGCGACCAGCAGCGGGACACGGGCGGTGAGGGAGTGCGCGTCCGGGAGCAGGGCGAGCGTGCCGTCCATGGCGAGGCCGACCACGAAGACGTTGGAGACCGTGCCGAGTCCGGGCCGCTGGCGCAGCGGGATCCACAGGAGCAGTACCGCCGCGCCCACGATGATCGACACCACCCCGATGCTCAGCCCGGTCAGCTCCGCGAGCCCCTGGTGCAGCACGTTCCACGGCTCCAGGCCCAGGCCGGCCGCCACGAGCAGCGCGGAACTCGCGCCGTACAGCGCGAGCCCCGCGTACAACTGGACCAGCCGCCGTCCGAGGTGGCGGCCGGGAGCGGATGGACCGGGAGCGGATGGGCTGGAAGCGGATGGGCTGGGAGCGGACATGGACATATCCCCCTGGGTGGTGGCGGTGGCCTGACGCATGACACTCTGTGGCTTGGGATGAATCGTCATCCATGGCCAATTCGGGGAAGGTGGACTGATCTCCATGGCGCAGTGGACCTCGGCCGTGGGGGCCGCGCAGCTCGCCCGGCTCCTCAAATCGCAACAGGACCGCCCGGCCGGCCCCGGCACCCGCCGTCCCCCCGCCTACCGCGCCCTCGCCGACGGCGTCCGGCTGCTCGTGCTGGAGGGCCGGGTCCCGGTGGCCGCGCGCCTGCCCGCGGAACGCGAACTGGCCCTGGCCCTCTCCGTCAGCCGCACCACCGTCGCGGCGGCCTACGAGGCGCTGCGCGGCGAGGGCTTCCTGGAGTCCCGGCGCGGCGCCGGCAGCTGGACCGCGGTACCGGCCGGCAACCCCATCCCCGCCCGCGGCCTGGAGCCCCTGCCGCCCGAGGCCCTCGGTTCGGTGATCGACCTCGGCTGCGCCTCGCTCCCGGCGCCCGAGCCGTGGCTCACCCGGGCGGTGCAGGGCGCCCTGGAGGAACTCCCGCCGTACGCCCACACCCACGGCGACTACCCGGCCGGGCTGCCCGCGCTGCGCTCGATGATCGCCGAGCGGTACATCGCGCGCGGGATCCCCACGATGCCGGAGCAGATCATGGTGACGACCGGTGCCATGGGCGCCATCGACGCCATCTGCCACCTCTTCGCGGGCCGGGGCGAGCGGATCGCCGTGGAGTCCCCGTCCTACGCCAACATCCTCCAGCTGATGCGCGAGACGGGTGCCCGGCTCGTGCCCGTCGCGATGGCCGAGGGCCTGTCCGGCTGGGACCTGGACCGCTGGCGCCAGGTGCTGCGCGAGGCCGCGCCGCGGATCGCCTACGTGGTCGCCGACTTCCACAACCCCACCGGGGCGCTCGCCGACGAGGACCAGCGGCGCCGGCTGGTGGACGCGGCCCGCTCGGCCGGCACGGTGCTCGTCGCCGACGAGACGATGAGCGAGCTGTGGCTGGAGGAGGACTTCCGGGACGGCGGCATGCCCCGCCCGGTGTGCGGCTTCGACCCGGCCGGCTCCACGGTGATCACGGTCGGCTCGGCCAGCAAGGCGTTCTGGGCGGGGATGCGGATCGGCTGGGTGCGGGCGGCGCCGGACGTCATCCGCAGCCTGGTCGCCGCGCGGGCCTACGCCGACCTGGGCACGCCGGTGCTGGAGCAGCTGGCCGTGAACTGGCTCTTCAGCACCGGGGGCTGGGAGCAGGCGGTCGAGCTGCGCCGGGCGCAGGCCCGGGAGAACCGGGACGCCCTGGTGGCCGCGCTGGGCCGGGAACTGCCCGGCTGGGAGTTCGAGGTGCCCCGGGGCGGCCTGACCCTGTGGGTGCGCGCGGGCGGTCTCTCCGGGTCCCGCCTCGCGGAGGCGGGCGAACGGACGGGCGTGCGTGTCCCGTCCGGCCCTCGCTTCGGTGTCGACGGCGCGTTCGAGGGCTATGTCCGGCTTCCGTTCACCGTCGGGGGAGCGGTGGCGGACGAGGCGGCGGCTCGGCTCGCCGCCGCGGCTCGGCTGGTGGAGTCGGGGGCGACGGGGGCGGGCGAGGCGCCGAGGACGTTCGTGGCGTAGGCGGGGCGGGTTCGGGGGCTCGGATGTGTGGTCCGGGAGGACTCGGCGGCCCGGGGGCCTCGGGCGCGTGTCCGGCTGCGGGACCGTCGTGGCCGGTCGCCCGGTTCCCCGCGCCCCTGGGGAGCCGCAGTCCCGTCGGCCGCGTGGTTCCGCTACCGCCAGGGCGCTACGAAGGCTCCGCCGCCAGGGCCTCCGCGGGGACCGGTGCCTTCCCCGCCGTCGGTTCCGAGACATCCGTCGGTTCCGAGACTTCCGTCGGTTTCGAGAGAGCCGTCGGTTTCGAGACTGGCGGCTCCTCCTCCACGGCGGTGGTCCGCGGCGGGAGCAGTTCCAGCACCGCCTGCCGGTCGGCGTCACTCGTGGCGTCGTCGTACGGGTCCGGCGTACGCGGCACCTGAAGCCGGTGCACCGGACCGGACCCCAGCCGGGCGTACCCCCGCCCGGGCGGCACGTGCGCCATCGACGTCGTGTGCGGCGGCGCCCCCAGCACCGCCTCCACCTGTTCCGGCGCGGCGGACCCGAGCACGACACGCGCGCGCGTGTGCTGCCGTACCGCGTCGGCGAGCACCTCCGCGCTGTCGAACTGCTCGGCCACGACCACGGTCACGTTCGCCGCGCGGCCGTGCCGCAACGGCACCTGGAGCAGCGTCTGCGGGTCCTTGCGGCCGTCCGCCAGGGCGAGGTGCGCGAAGACGCTCGGGCGGTCCACCAGGATCCACAGCGGGCGCCGGGTGTCCGGGGGCGGTGGGTCGCCCGCCTGCCGCGCCAGGTTGATCGCGATGAGCCGCCGCTCGGTCTCCCGCGCGGCCCACTCCAGGCTGGCCAGCGCCCCGGGCAGCGCGCACTCCACGGCCAGGACGGCGTTGCGTCCGGTCAGGCAGGCGTACTCGCCGGTGCCGCCGCCGTCGACGATCAGCACGTCGCCGTACTGGAGGGCCTGGATGGCGACGGAGCGCAACAGGGTGGACGTACCGCTGCCGGGGTGGCCCATGGCCAGCAGGTGCGGCTCGGTGGAGCGGATGCCGGTGCGCCAGACGACCGGCGGTACGTCGACCCGCTCCTCCCCGTAGGACAGGGGGAGCGTGCGCTGGACCTCGCTGGGGTCGGTGAAGCCGAGGACTGTCTCGCCGGGGGCGGTGACGAAGCGCTGGGCGGGGATGTCGGCGGGCAGCGGGGGGAGCGCGTTGACGGTGAGCTGGTTGCCCTCCTCCTCCCACGCGAAGTGGTACTCGCGGCTCCGCCCGGCCTTCGCGGTGAGCAACTGCTCGATCCGCGCGCGGGCCGCGGGCTCGCCGTCCGGGAAGTAGGCGGGGTAGCGGATCACGAGGTGGCCGATGCGCCCGGCGTCGTCGAACTCGT
Organism: Streptomyces olivaceoviridis; assembly: GCF_014650115.1. Classification (GTDB taxonomy): domain Bacteria; phylum Actinomycetota; class Actinomycetes; order Streptomycetales; family Streptomycetaceae; genus Streptomyces; species Streptomyces olivaceoviridis. Next base: position 410,641 of record NZ_BMUI01000004.1, read on the forward strand.
GGGCCGCGTAGGCCTTCTCCCACTCCCCGCCGTGCGCGTACAGCGGCGCCGGGTCGTCGGAGCTGGAGAAGTACGGCACCAGGGCTTCGTACAGCGCCTGGAGCCGTTGGGTCTGTGACTCGTCGGGCCCCTCGGGCGCCGACGGGGTGCGGTCCCGGCCGTGCCAGGCCGCTGCCGCCATCACCGCGATGACGGCGAGCAGCGGCCCGTACGGCATCAGGGCCACGATCAGGACCATGGAAGCCGCGAAGAACAGCAGTGGCCCGCGCTTGTCCTTGGGCGTGTCCGCCCACCTGCGCCGGCCGGCCGAGGCCAGCAGGCGCAGCCCGCGCGTCACGGTGATCAGCGGCTGGAGGACGTCGGTGGCGCTGTCGGCCGCCGTCCGGGCCAGCTCCCTGCTCCGGGCGATCTGCGTCCGGGCGATCTGGGCGCTGTCCTTGCTCAGAATGCGGGGGAGGGGGCGCCGGGCCACTGCTGTCTCCTGATGGTGCGTGCGAGCGGGGCTGGAGGGGTCAGAACTTGATGCCGCCCAGGAGGCTGGCCAGGCTCTCTCCTCCGGCTTTGATGCTCGGGGCGATGCCTGTGGTCGACAGGTAGAAGCCGAAGAGTGCCGACACCGTGGCGTGCGAGCCCTTCAGTCCGTCCTTGCGGAAGAACAGGAAGACGACGACGCCGAGCAGCAGCACGCCTGAGAGCGAGAGGATCATTTGGGGCCTCCTGGTGTCGATGGTGGGGGACAGTCACCATGAGTTCTTCCAGGATCACAGGATGTATCCATACGATTAAAGGTGCAACTGGGTGAAAAGCGGTGGATTTCCCTCACTCGGACGAGTGCGCCAGAACGCGATTGACCAGGCGTCTTGTCGGTGCGGTGCCCTGGGTGGGCGCTGCTGCTGATCTTTGCCTCGGGCGGATCGGGTCATGTGCCACGCGAGCCAGTACGCTGGCGATTCACTCGTACGAAGCAGTCCCCGAATCAGCATGGAGAGGCGGTCCGGCCGATGAGTGAAGTTCCCGACCCCGAGGTCGTGGAGCTGGCGACCAAGATCTTCGATCTGGCCCGGCAGGGGCAGACCGAGGCGCTCGTGGCGTACGTCGACGCGGGTGTTCCGGCCAACCTCACCAACGACCGCGGCGACTCCCTGGTGATGCTCGCCGCCTATCACGGTCACGCCGACGCGGTGCGCGCGCTGCTCGCGCGCGGCGCGGCGGCGGATCAGATCAACGACCGGGGTCAGACCCCGCTCGCGGGTGCCGTCTTCAAGGGTGAGACGGACGTCATCAAGGCCCTCCTGGAGGGCGGAGCCGATCCTTCCGCAGGCACGCCGTCGGCCGTCGACACGGCCCGGATGTTCGGCAGGACAGAGCTTCTGGAACTGTTCGGCGTCCACTGACGTCGACGCGCTGACCAGGTACGACACGGAAAACGGGGGAGGCGGTACAGGGCCGCCGGAAATACGGTCGCGGCAGCACACACCGCGGGTCATCATGACGTCGTGATTCACGGACGCGATGGCTGGGCAGGTGTTGCCGCACCGCGCGGGCCGTGATGCGGTCCGCATGGGCCACCGACGAGAGGCAGAGAGAGATGGTCTACAGCAAGCAAGAGACGGCGGGCGCTCCGACGTTGTGTCACGCGGCCAGGTAATGCGTGTTTCCCGGTTGCTTCGACGCTTGATGTGAGGCTGTTTCCCATGTTCGATCCGGTCATAGCGCCCAGCGGTACGCTGCTCGGCCTGCTCCAGCGCGGCCGTGGTGACGGCACGCTGCACGCGCTCACGGCCCCGCGCGCCGAAGCGCTCGCGGCCCTGAACCACTGTGTGCTGAGCGACCCCCGCCACGACTGGCAGGTGGAGAACCGCTCCCTGTACTACGCCCGGCTCTTCCTCGACCTGAACGGCGAGCTGGACGCCGTGGAGGCACACCTCTTCGACCCCGAGGACGTCCTCGACACGGACGAGTCCCGCACCGGCCTGGCCCTGGCCGTCCTCGGCCACCTCGCCTCCTACGGCAGGCGGGACGCCCTGGTACTGCTGCGCAGGTACGCCGCGCACGGCTCCAACTGGGCGTGGGCCCTGGACGAACTGGCCCTCAGGGACGACGACGCCGGCCTGCGCGCCCTCGCCGCCCCCGTCCTGGCCCGCTTCGCCACCGATCCCGAGGGCGAGGCCGAGCTGGCCGCCGCCGTACGCGACGCCTTCGAGCCACGGCCCTGGCGGCTGTGGGCCGAGGATCCGCGCGCATCGATCGCCACCCGGGTGCGTGCCGCCCAGGAGGCCGGCTGTTTCGACCGCTGGCAGCGGCAGATGCGGCCCACCGGCCCGCGTCCCGACTGGAGCGTCCGCGCCGTCTTCGAGTGGGCCCAGCAGGGTATGGAACGCGGCGCCGCCCTCCATGTGCCCGCCGCCCGCTGCCTGGTCGCCGTGGCCGGCCCGGAGGACCGGCCCGAGATCCTCCAGGCCGCCCGGACCGGCACCGACGGAGCCCGCTGCACCGCGCTGCGCTACCTCGCCGACAGCAACGACCGTGACGCGCTCGACCTGATCGAGGCCGCCGTCGTCGACGGGACGGCGCCCGTCGTGGAGGCCGCCGTCGACGCATTCGAACGGATGCGCAGCATCGCCGCCGTCGACCGCGCGCGCGGCTGGGCCCAGCGCCCCGACGCGCTCGGTGCCGCCGCCGGACGCATGCTCGCCTGCCGCGGCGGCGCACAGGACCGCGACCTCGTCCTCGGCGCCCTTCGCGAGGCCGTGCGCGGCGAGGGGCCGGACGCCCCCACCCTGTGGACCCTCGTCGACGGCGCCGGACGCCTCGGCATCGCCTGCGCCGCCCCCGTCCTGCGCCATGTCTACCGTGAGACGGCCTCCTCCCATCTCCGTGGCCGCGCCGCCCGCGCGCTGGCCGCCACCGACCCCTCGTTCGCCACCGGCTTCGCCGTCGAATGCCTGTGGGACTGCGAGGAGACCACCCGTGAACTGGCCGCCCGGCACGCCGAGACCGGCGACGCCCGGGTGGTGGAGCGCCTGCGCCGTCTGGCCGCCGATCCGGCCGAGGAGGACGAGGTGCAGACCGCGGTACGCAGCCGCTTCGGGCCGGATGCGGCCTTCGGCTGAACCGCTCGGGACCGGACGTGAGCCTCGGCCGAGCCGCGGCTGCCGGCCCCCATCCGTACATCTGCCCCGGCGGACGAGCGCCCGCCGGGTGAACACCGGGTGACCCGCGGGTCAGGTGGTCATGACGGCCGCCTGACCCGCTCGGGTGTGCAGCCCAACGCTCATGGGACGTTCCCCGCGCCGAAAGATCGAAGTTGACGCGGGCACGTCCGGCGCGGCGACAACACCCGTATGCGTGTCGTCATCGTGACCGAATCCTTTCCCCCCGATGTGAACGGCGTGGCCCACTGCGCGCTCCAGACCGCCCGGCACCTCGTAGATCGCGGTCACCTCCCGCTCGTCGTCGCCCCCGCTCCCGCGCCCGGCAGCGGCCCGGACACGGACGCCCCGTGCCCGGTCGTCCGGATCCCCTCCCTCCCGCTCCCCGGCTACCCGCAGGTCCGCGTCGCCCTCCCCAGCCGGCGCCTCGCCGCCGCCCTCGTCGCGCACCGCCCCGACGTGGTCCACCTGGCCAGTCCCTTCGTCCTCGGCGTCCGCGGCATGGCGGCCGCCGCCCGGCTCGGCATCCCCGCCGTCGCCGTCTACCAGACCGACCTGGCCGGCTACGCCCGTACCTACATGGGTGCCGGGGAGGCCGCGGCCTGGCGGCGGATCCGCTCCGTGCACGGCGCCGCCGACCGCACCCTGGCCCCCTCCAGCGCGGCCCAGTCCGACCTGGAGGAACACGGCATACCGCGGGTACGGCTCTGGCCGCGCGGCGTGGACACCGCACGTTTCCGGCCACAGCGCCGCGACGAGGCGCTGCGCCGCGAACTGGCGCCGAACGGCGAACTGATCGTCGGCTACGTCGGCCGGCTCGCCCCGGAGAAGCACGTCGAACTGCTCTCCGGAGTCTGCGGGCTGGCCGGCGTGCGGGTCGTGGTCGTCGGCGACGGACCCAGCCAGGCCCACCTGACCGAGGCCCTGCCCGGCGCCGTCTTCCTCGGCCGTCGCACCGGCGACGAACTGGCCCGGATCTTCGCCTCGCTGGACCTGTTCGTGCACACCGGCCCCTTCGAGACGTTCTGCCAGACCGTCCAGGAGGCCATGGCCAGCGGTGTCCCGGTCGTGGCGCCGGCCGCCGGCGGCCCGCTCGACCTGGTCGACCACGGCCGTACCGGCCTGCTGGTCCCGCCGCGCGACGCCGCCGCCGTACAGGAGGCCGTCCGCGCCCTGGCCGCCGACCCCGCGCGGCGCGCCGCGTACGGCGCCACCGCCCGCGCGACGGTCGAGGGCCGTACCTGGGCCGCCGTCGGCGACCAGTTGATCGCGCACTACGACGACGTCCTCGCGAACCGGAAGACGGCGGTGGCGGCATGAGCGGGCAGTCCCTGCGCATCGTGCGCCTCGCGAACTTCGTCGCCCCCGCCTCCGGCGGCCTGCGCACCGCCCTGCGGGAACTCGGCAAGGGCTTCCGGGCCGCGGGCCACGAACCGGTCCTGATCGTGCCCGGCGAACGGCACACCGACCGCGACACCGAGCAGGGCCGGGTCATCACCCTGCCCGGCCCGCCGCTGCCCGGCACCGGCGGCTACCGCGTCCTCACCGACAAGCGGCGCGTCGCCGCCCTCCTGGAGGAACTGGCCCCGGACCGCCTGGAGGTCTCCGACCGGACCACCCTGCGCTGGACCGGCCGCTGGGCCCGCCGCGCGCGCGTGCCCGCCGTGATGGTCTCCCACGAGACCGCCGACGGCGTGCTGCGGACCTGGGGCCTGCCCGAGCACCTGGCGCGGCACGCCGCCGACTCCCTCAACACCCGGACCGCGCACGTCTACTCGCGGGTCGTGTGCACCACCGAGTTCGCCGAGCGCGAGTTCGTACGCATCGGCGCGCGCAACGTCGTACGCGCCCCCCTGGGTGTCGACCTGATGGAACGGCATCCCGCGCTGCGCGACCCCGGGCTGCGTGACCGCTACGCGCGCGGGGACGAGGCGCTGCTCGTGATGGCGTCCCGGCTGTCCGTCGAGAAGCGCCCCGGCACGGCCCTGGACGCCCTGGAGGCGCTGTTGCGGCGCGGACGGCGGGCGGTGCTCGTGGTGGCCGGGGACGGGCCGCTGCGGGCCCGGCTGGAGCAGCGCGCCCGGGACCGGGGGCTCCCCGTGGCCTTCCTCGGGCACGTCTCCGACCGGACGGCCCTCGGCGGGCTCCAGGCGTCCGCCGACGTGTGCCTCGCGCCCGGGCCCGCCGAGACCTTCGGACTGGCCGCGCTGGAGGCCATGGCGTGCGGCACCCCCGTGGTCGCGAGCGCCTCCTCCGCGCTGCCCGAGGTGATCGGGTCGGCGGGGGCCACCGCGGCGGGCGGCGGAGAGGCGTTCGCGGACGCCGTGGAACTGCTGCTGGACCGCGCCGAGCCCGAGCGGCGGGAAGCGGCACGCGCGCGTGCGGAGTGCTTCGGCTGGGGAACCGCCGTGGAAGCCTTCCTGGCGGCCCACGACACGGAGGTGCTGCGCCACGCCGACGCCCGGCCCGCCGTACCGGAGGGTGTGGCATGAGAGCCGGTGCCGCGGTGAAGCGGAGTGGCTCCGTCTGCGGCGGAGGGGGTGGCTCTGGAGCTGATGTCGCGACGCGGTGCGGCGGCTGCGTCTGTGGGGGAGGGGGTGGCTCGGGAGCCGGTGCCGCGGCGCAGCGGAGCGGCACCGTCCGCTTCGTCGCGCTCGGGGACTCGCTGACCGAGGGCGTGGGCGACCCGGCCGGTGCCGGATGGCGGGGCTGGGCCGCGCTGCTGGCCGCTTCCCTCGCCGAGGACAGCGAGCGGGTGCGGTTCACCAACCTCGCGACGAGCGGGGCGCAGACCCGGGACGTGCTGGAGAGGCAGACGCCGGCCGCCCTGGAGCTGCGCCCCGACCTGGTGTCCGTGGTCGTCGGCGTCAACGACACGCTGCGCCGCACCTTCGACATCCACGCTGTGGCCGCCCACCTCGACCAGGTCTACGGCTCCCTCACCCGGCAGGGCGCCACCCTGCTCACCGCCTGCCTGCCCGACCCCGGCGCCATGCTCCGGCTCCCGGGCGCCCTGGCCCGCCCGCTGGCCCGCCGGCAACGGGCGGTCAACGCGGTCGTCCACGCGCTGTCCGAGCGGTACGGCGCCGTCCACCTGCACGCGGCGGACGACGGCTGGATCAGCGACCGGAGCCTGTGGAGCGCGGACCGGCTGCACCCCGGCGAGCGCGGTCACCGGCGGTTCGCCGCCCGCTGCCACGCCCTGCTCGCCGAGACGGGCCGCGCGACCGGGGAACCTGTCTCGCCCGAGCCGGAGTTCCCCGCGCCGACCCGCACGGCGCGCCTGTGGTGGCTGGCCACGGCGGGGACCGGCTGGGTGCTCCGCCGCTGCAACGACCTGCTGCCGCAGCTGCTGTGCCTGGCCGCCGGCGAACTGCGCCACCGCGCCCGGGGCACCGGCGCCCGCCTGGACCACCGCGCGTCGGCAGCGGTGTCGGCAGCCCTGGCGGCCCTGCCGGAGACCTCCACCGAGGAGGCGGTCGCCCAGTGGCGCGGCAACGGGAGGGAGGCGGCCCTGGCGGAGGGGACGGCCGAGGTGGTGGGCCCTGAGGCGACGGGGGCCGTCGGGACGGCCGCCTCCACCGGGGCCGTTGCGGCCGGTTGAGGTGGGGCGGAGCAGCTTTCGGTGACATTCGGCGGGTGGGGCGGTGGGGCTGTTGCCGCGGAGGAGTCCCAACGCCGACCGGTGAACGCGCGGTACGTCCGACGAGGTGCCCCGGTCACCGCGGACGTCCCGGCCGTAGCGGCTCAGCGGCGCCGCACCGGTACGAACCGGACCGGGGTACCCGGGAGGGCCTGGGCGGCGGCCGGGAGGTCGGCGGCGCGGACCACCGCGATCACCGGGTAGCCGCCGGTGGTCGGGTGGTCCGCGAGGAAGACCACCGGGCGGCCGTCCGGCGGAACCTGGACCGCGCCGAGAACCATGCCCTCGCTGGCGAGTTCACCGGTCCGGGCCCGCTCCAGCGCGGGCCCCTCGGTGCGCAGGCCGATGCGGTTGCTCGCCGAGGAGACCCGGTACGCGCGCGTGGTGAGGTCCCGGACCGACCGCGCCGTGAACCAGTCGTCGCGCGGGCCCGGTGTCACCCGGAGCACGAGCTCGGCCGGCGGACACGGCTGTGGCGCGCCGTCCACGCGCGCGGGAGGACCGGCCGGGGCGCCCAGCGGCAGGACCGTGCCGTCCGTGAGTGGTGCCGGACCGAGGCCGGACAGCAGGTCGGTGGCGCGGCTGCCGAGGACCGGCTCCACGGCGACACCGCCGCCGACCGCGACGTAGGCGCGCACGCCCGCCGTGGCCGCGCCCACTTCCAGCAGTTCGCCCGCCGGCACCACGACCGGGGCGCCCCACGCGGCCGGGCGACCGCCCACCGTCACCGGGCAGGGCGCACCGCCGACCGCGACGGTCACCGTCGAACGCGGGCGCAGCGCACAGCCGTTGAGCGTGGTCTCCAGGACGGCGGCGTCCGGCGGATTGCCGACGAGCCGGTTCACCAGCGCCGCGGCGAGCGGGTCGAGCGTTCCGGAGCGGGGCACGCCCAGGTGCGCGTACCCCGGCCGCCCGCGGTCCTGCACGGTGGTCAGCGCCCCGGCGCGTACGACGACCAGCGCACGGTCGGTCATGGGGCCTCCCAGGTCACGGGTCCCGCCGGCACGAGCCACGCGCGCGCGTGGGCTTCCGTTCGCTGCCCGGTCACGTGGGTCTCCCGGGTGCGTACCGCTACCGGTGTAGCTGTTTCCCCGGCGCGCACCCGTGCCGGTGCGGCCCTCCGCCCCCCGCTCATGCGCCCTCCACCGGCACGAACCGTACGCGCGTGCCCGGCTCCCACAGGGCCGCCGGGACGCGTGCCGGGTCCCACAACACCGTGTCCGTCGTGCCGATCAGTTGCCAGCCACCGGGCGAGGAGCGCGGGTAGACGCCGGTGTACGGGCCGGCCAGGGCCACGGCGCCGGCCGGAACCGCCGTGCGCGGGGTGGCGCGGCGCGGGACGTGGTAGCGCTCCGGGAGCCCGGTGAGATAGCCGAAGCCGGGCACGAAGCCGCAGAAGGCCACCGTGAACTCGGTGCCGGCGTGCACGCGGGCCACCTCCCGTTCCGGCACCCGCCAGTGCGCGGCGACCGCCGCCAGGTCCGGGCCGTCGTACCGCACGGGCAGTTCGATCAGCTCGCGCGCGTGGGCAGGCGCCTCCAGCACCCGTGTGCCGGTCAGTTCCGCCGCCCAGCGGGCCGGCTCGGCCAGCCCGTCGAGCAGGACCGTACGGGCCGCCGGCACGATCTCGCGCACGGTGAGCGCGCCGTCCGCGCGGCGCCGCAGCAACTCCGCGTGCAGGGCCTGCGCCTCCTCCCCGGAGGCCACCTCGACGAGCAGCGCGTCGTCCCCGACGGCAAGCGCCCTCACGCGAACGCCTCCACCCGCACGCCCGCCGCCGCCAGCCGTTCCCGCACCCGCCGGGCCAGGCCGACCGCGCCCGGCGTGTCGCCGTGCAGGCACAGCGACCGGGCGCGCACCTGGATCCGCGCGCCGGAGTGCGCGAGGACCGCACCGGAGCGCGCGAGGCTCACCGAGCGCTCCACGACGTCGTCCGGGTCGGTCACCACGGCACCCTCGTGGCCGCGCGGGACGAGCGTGCCCTCGTCGGTGTACGCGCGGTCCGCGAAGGCCTCCGTGACGGCCGGCAGGCCCGCCTCGGCCGCCAGCTCCAGGAACCGCGAGCCGGGCAGGCCCAGTACCGGCAGCGAGGCGTCCGCCAGGCGCACGCCCTCGATCACCGCGCGGGCCTGCTCCTCGTCGTGCACGACCCGGTTGTAGAGGGCGCCGTGCGGTTTGACGTACGCCACGCGCGCGCCCGCGGCCCGCGCGAACACCTCCAGGGCGCCGATCTGGTAGGCCACTTCGGCCGCCAGCTCGGCGGGCGGCACATCCATCGCGCGCCGTCCGAAACCGGCCAGGTCCCGGTAGGAGACCTGCGCGCCGATCGTCACCCCGCGCTCGGCCGCCCGTTCGCACACCCGGCGCATGGTGGCAGCGTCCCCGGCGTGGAAGCCGCAGGCCACGTTGGCGCTGGTGACGACGGACAGGAGTTGTTCGTCGTCGGTCAGCCGCCAGCGGCCGAAGCCCTCGCCCAGGTCGGCGTTCAGATCGATCGCGGTCATGGTGTTCTCGCGTCTCCGGTTGTCGTGGACTTCTCTTGTGCGCGGTTTCGGGCTCCGGTACGACCGGGCTCAGTCGACGCCGACCAGCCGGTACTGCTCGTCCCGTGCGTCGGTCAGGAACATCTGGCCCGGCGCGTGGGTGATCGCGAACGGCGGCCGGGAGGCCATCACCGCCGCCTGCGGGGTCACCCCGCAGGCCCAGAACACCGGGATGTCGCCGTCGGCGACGGTCACCGGGTCGCCGAAGTCGGGCCGGGAGAGGTCCTCGATGCCGAGGGCCGCCGGGTCCCCGCAGTGCACCGGACCGCCGTGCACGGCCGGCAGCAGGCTGCTCTCCCGGATCGCCGCGCCCAGATGCTCGGGCGGCACCGGCCGCATGGAGACCACCATCGGCCCGCGCAGCCGGCCCGCCTCCCGGCAGGCCCGGCTGGTCACGTACATCGGCACGTTCCGGCCCTGCTCGACGTGCCGGATCGGCACGCCCGCGCGGGCCAGCGCCCACTCGAAGGTGAAGCTGCACCCGAGCAGGAACGACACCAGGTCGTCCCGCCAGTAGGCGCGTGCGTCCGTGGGTTCGTCGACCAGCTCGCCGTCCTGCCACACCCGGTAGCGCGGCAGGTCGGTGCGCAGGTCGGCGCCCTCGGCGAGGACGGTCGTCGGGGAACCGGCGTCCGTGACGTCGAGCACGGGGCACGGCTTGGGGTTGCGCTGGCAGAACAGCAGCATGTCGTAGGCCCAGTCGGTGGGCACCGCGATCAGGTTGGCCTGTGTGTGGCCCGCCGCGACCCCGGCGGTCGGCCCGGCCAGGCCGTCGCGGAAGCGGGCCCGCGCGGTGTGCGGGCTCCACGCGTGCGCGTGCGCGTCGACGGTGGTGACGGGCCGGTCCCCGGTACGGTTCACCCGCGTCACGCCAGCTCCTTCCCGCGCGTCTCCGGCAGCCCGAGCAGCGCCAGCGCCGCGAGGCCGTAGCCGATCGCGCCGAAGACCAGCGCCCCGCCGACGCCCCAGCTGTCCGCCAGGAAGCCCACCAGCGTCGGGAACACCGCGCCCACCGCGCGGCCCGTGTTGTACGTGAAGCCCTGCCCGGTGCCGCGTACCGCCGTCGGGTACAGCTCGCTCAAGTAGGAGCCGAAGCCGCTGAAGATGGCCGACATGCAGAAGCCGAGCGGGAAACCGAGCACCAGCAGCAGGGTGTTGGCGCCGTGCGGGATGTTCGTGTACGCCAGGATGCACACCGCCGACAGCAGCGCGAACAGCCAGATGTTGTTCCGCCGGCCGAGCCGGTCGGTGAGGTGGCCGCCGGTCAGGTAGCCGAGGAAGGCGCCGGAGATCAGGAAGGCCAGATAGCCGCCGGTGCCGACGACCGACAGACCGCGGTCGGACTTCAGGTACGTCGGCACCCAGGTCGCCAGCGTGTAGTAGCCGCCCTGCACGCCCGTGGACAGGAGGCTCGCGAAGACCGTGGTGCGCAGCAGGCCGGGGGCGCCGTCCCGGCCGGCCGGCCGGAAGATCGCGGCGAACGAGCCCCGGCGCGGGTCCTGTTCACGGGCCGCCGTCGCCGTGGGGGCGTCGTGCACCGAGCGGCGCAGCCAGACCACGAGCAGCGCCGGCAGCGCGCCGGTCCAGAACATCACCCGCCAGGCGAGGTCGTCGCCGGCGAAGGAGAACACCAGCGTGTAGACGACCGCAGCCAGTCCCCAGCCGACCGCCCAGGAGCTCTGGATCGCGCCGAGCGTACGGCCCCGGTGGCGCGCGCTCGCGTACTCGGCGACCAGGATCGCGCCGACCGCCCACTCGCCGCCGAAGCCGAGGCCCTGGAGGGCGCGGAAGACCAGCAGGGTCTCGTAGGTGGGCGCGAAGCCGCAGGCGACGGTGAAGACGGCGTAGGTGACCACCGTGATCATCAGGGCCCGGACACGGCCCACCCGGTCCGCGATCACGCCGGCGGCGGCGCCGCCGACCGCCGAGACCACCAAGGTGACGGTGGTGAACAGGCCGGTCTGGCCGCTGCTGAGGCCGAAGTACGCCGAGAGCGCCACCATGCTCAGCGGCAGGGTGAAGTAGTCGTACGAATCCAGGGCATATCCGCCGAAAGCACCGGCGAACGCGCGCCGGCCGCGCGGGCCGAGGGCGCGCAGCCAGGCGAACGCGCCGTCCTCGGCGCCGTGTTCGGCCGGTGCCGCGCGGACGTCGGTGGAGGGCGCGGACCGGGGTGGTGGGGTCGTGCTCATGGGCACCTCGCAGACGAGGGACGGAGGGTGCTGGGAAGTGAGCCGTGCGGAGCACCGTAGAGGATCGTTCAACGATCCTTCAATACCCGTGTTGTTTCGTCCTGGTGTCTGCGATTGAATTCCGGGCATGGCAGAGGAGCTGACGGGACTGGCCGGCGACCGGGTCCTCCTGGGGCGCACGAGCACCGCGGAGCGCGTTTCGGACATCCTCAGAAGCCGCATCTCCGAGGGCTACTTCCCGCCCGGCACCCGGCTGTCCGAGGACAGCATCGGCGGGGCGCTCGGCGTCTCCCGCAACACCCTGCGCGAGGCGTTCCGGCTGCTCACCCACGAGCGCCTGCTGATCCACGAACTCAACCGGGGCGTGTTCGTCCGGGTCCTGACCGTCGAGGACGTGGAGGACATCTACCGCACGCGCTCCCTCGTCGAGTGCGCCGTCGTCCGCGGACTGGGCGAACCGCCGTACCGGCTGGACGGGCTGATCTCGGCGGTCGAGGAGGGGCGCGCGGCGTCCGCGGAGAATGACTGGAAGGGGCTGGGTACGGCCAACATCCACTTCCACCGGGAACTGGTCGCCCTCGCCGGCAGCGAACGCACCGACGAGCTGATGCGCAGCGTCTTCGCCGAGCTGCGCCTGGCCTTCCACGTCGTGGACGACCCGCGCCGGCTGCACGAGCCGTACCTCGCCCGCAACGCCCAGATCCTCCAGGCGCTCCAGGGCGGCGACCGGCACGGCGCCGAACGGCTCCTGGAGACCTATCTGGCGGACTCGCTGGAACGGGTGGTGGAGGTGTACCGGCGCAGGGTGGGCGAGGAAGGCGCCCCGTAAGGGCACGGGGAACCGCGCGACCGGCCCCGGGCGGTCCGCGCCCGGAGACGACCCGCAGCGGTGCCGGCCGGACCGGCGGGACCGCTCGTTTGGGTCGATGTCAGACCCAGGACCTAGTCTGTGCACCGTGACTTCGCCTGCATCGACGGACCGTGTTCCGCCCCAGCTCAGCGCGGGGCCGCGCCCGGCTCCGGGCCCGGCCGCCGACGAGGGGCTGGCGCGTCGGCTGCGCGCGCTCGCCTGCACCGCTCCGCTGCACGACCTGGACGCGCGCAAGGCCAACCTGGCCGGCGAGTACTCGGTGTACGGGATGGCCGAGGTGGCGCTGGCCGCCATCGACCTGGTCACGCTGAACATGGACTTCGACACCGGCGCCGACCACGAGCAGATCGTGGCCCGGCTCATCCCGCGCATCGCCGCCCAGGCCCCGGGCCGGCCCGCCGCCGAACACGAGCGCGTGGCCCGCTGGGTCCTGGAGAACCTGATCAACGTCGGCAGCGCGGACCGCGGCTTCCGCGCGGTCTACGGCACCTTCGCCGCGGACGGCACGTACGTCCGCCGTGACTACGACTTCAAGCTGATCGAGGAGGTCCCCGGCCCCGGCGGCACGGTCTACCTGCGGACGACGGACGAGGCGGTCAACGTCCTGGTCGGCGCCCTCGACACCGACGTCACCAGCGCCCAGATCGCCGCCGAGGTCAAGCTGGAGGTGCTGATCAGCCGCGGCCGGCTCGCCGACGCCCAGCTCGCCGCCGAGCAGGCCCGCTACCGCACGGTCCAGTACTCCGAGACGCTGCGTCGGGCCCTGGAGGCCACCCGGCGCAACGTCCGCGCGGTCGACTGGCTGGGCGCCGTCCCCGACATGATCGCCGAGGCCCTGGACCACGTGGCCGAGCGCTACCGCCACGAGAACGCGATCCTCACCAACATCCGCAAGGCCCGCGACGAGACCGAGGACCCCGAGCACAAGCGCCGCGCCGCCGAACTCGTCGACATCGTCAAGGACTGCATCCGGCGCCACACCCAGCTCCAGTCGCGCCTGCTGGAGGCGGGCCCGCTGTTCCGCGCCGAACAGGACCGGCAGGCCTTCGCCACACCGGCGACGACGTCCGGGACGGACCTGTACGGCCATCTCCTCGCGCCCGTCCTGCCGCTGCCCCTGGAGCAGGCGATCCGGGTCACCGACGCCTTCTTCGCGCACGGCACGGGACTGCGCACGCCGGTGTCCGTCCGGGTCGGGGACCTCGTGGACATACTGCTGACCCCGCCCGTGGAGCGGGAGCACCTGGGCGCGGAGATGCCCGAGCCCGATCTGATCGCCACACCGGACGACAGCCGCTTCAGCGAGGAACAGCTGGCCGCGGCGAGGGACCTGCTGGATCTGCCGGCGGACGCCCCGAGACGACTGTCCGGGCTGCTGGCCGAGGCCCGGCGGACCGGGGACCCCGACCTCGCCTACCTGGTGGCGCTGCTGGCGGTCCACGCGGCCAGCCCGCCCGTCGGCACCGCCTACCGGCAGGGCGAGGAGAAGCTGCTGTTCGCCGTGGACGACGGGACCGAACTGGACGATCCCGAGTTCGGCGGGGCGGACCTGATCGTGGGGACCGCCCTGCTCGACGCGGCGGGGATGGCCGCGGACCGGACGGAAGCAGCATGAGCGGCATGAGTGGACAAGAGCACGACAAGGAGCCGAACCCGTGACCGAGCACGTCGACCGGAGTGAACCCGAGCCTGCCGCCGCCCCGGCGGGCTCCGCCGTCACCCCCGCCGACGCCGCCGACGCGGCGCGGCTCGTCGCCTTCGGACTCCAGCCCAAGCTGGCGCCCGCACGCGACCAGGAGTACACCGAACTGCTGCGCCGCTACCGCGAGGACCCGGCGTTCGCCCGGCTCGCCGACGCCGTCGCCGCCGGTCTGGGGCTCGTCGTGCTGGAGGTGTCCCCGCGCGCGGGCATGGCCGTGACCGCCGCCGAGGACTCGGTGTTCGCCGTCCGCATGGGCGACTACGCGCGTCGCACCGCCGCCGACTCCGGCGACCGCTTCCTGCACGGGCTGGCCCATCTCGCGGTCGCCGCGCTGGCGTTCCCGCGCCCCGAGGACCTGGCCGACGACTCCTACATCGGCCGGGTCACCGTCAACGGCGTCGACGCCTTCGTCCGGCAGGCCTGCCGCCGACTGGAGGAGCGCGCCGAGGAGCAGGGCGAGAACACCGACCCGGCGACCGACGCGCCCGGCCTGGAGGCGGCCTGGCGGATCTGGGCCAGACGCAGCGCCACGGGCGCCACCAAGGACGCCCGCCGGCCGGCCGCCTCCACCACCGGCATCGTGGCGAAGGCCATGGCCTTCCTCACCGACTCGGGCTTCCTCCAGCGCACCGGCGACGACAACGGCGGCACGTACCGCACCACGGCCCGCTACCAGCTCCAGGTCCGCGACCTGGCCGGCAGCGCCGCCCTGGCCGAACTGGTGGAGCTGGGCATCGTCCCGGTCACCGACGGCACGGCCACCCTGCTGCCCGCCCAGGACATCGACGACCTGGACCTGGTGGCCGACGCCGGACTGCCGTTCCACTCCTGACGCGCTGAAGCTCCCGCAGCTCCAGACCCTCCCGAACCACCGCACCTTTCACCAGACTTACGAGAGTCCGCCATGTACGAGCTGTCCCGGGTCCGCCTCTACTCCATCGGTCCCGCCGGTGCGCGCTACGCCGACACCGTGCTGGACCTGCGGGGTGTCGGGGAGCCCGTGCCCGACCCGGCGCCCACGCAGGTGGAGTTCTTCGAGGAGGAGCCGTCCGGTCCGCCGCGCCGGCCCGCGCCCGCCGGCGTGCTGTTCCTGGAGAACGGCGGCGGCAAGTCCGTCCTGCTCAAGCTGATCTTCTCGGTGATGCTGCCGGGCCACCGCAACACCCTCGGCGGCGCCAGCTCCGGCGTGCTGCGCAAGTTCCTGCTCGCCGACGACTGCGGCCACGTGGCCCTGGAGTGGCAGCACGTGCTGACCGGCGAGTGCGTGGTCGTCGGCAAGGTCAGCGAGTGGCGCGGCCGGCAGGTCTCCAACGACCCGCGCAAGTTCGCCGAGGCCTGGTACTCCTTCCGGCCCGGCCCCGGCCTCAGCCTGGACAACCTGCCCGTGGCCGAGTCCACCGCCGTACGGCCGCCCGTCGAGGGCGCCTCGGGCGCGCACGGCCGCCGCCGCACCATGAAGGGCTTCCGCGACGCCCTCATGGAGGCCGGCAAGGTCTACCCGCACCTGGAGGTGCACTGGGAGGAGATCCACGAGCGCTGGACCGAACACCTCGGCGACCTCGGACTCGACCCCGAACTCTTCCGCTACCAGCGCGAGATGAACGCCGACGAGGGCGAGGCGGCCGGCCTCTTCGCGGTCAAGAAGGACTCCGACTTCACCGACCTGCTGCTGCGCGCGGTCACCGACACCCGGGACACCGACGGCCTCGCCGACCTCGTCAGCGGCTTCGGCAACAAGCTCGGCCGGCGTGCCGAGCTGATCGCCGAACGGGACTTCACCGCGGGCTCGGTCGACCTGCTCGGCCGGATCGTGGAAGCCGCCGAGGCGCGTTCACGCGCGCGTGACGTCCACGCGGGCGCCGAGCGCCGCACCCGCACGCTGGCCCGGCGGCTGTCGGCGCGAGCCGTGCGGGAGCGGATCCGGGCCGCCGACCTCGCCCAGCGGGTGACGGCCGCCGCGTACGCCGTCACGCATTCCGAGGGCGCCCGCGAACGCAGCGCCCTCATCGCCGCCGAACTCGCCTACCGGCACGCCTCCCTGGCGCTGGCCGCCGCCGAGAAGTCCGCCGCCGCGCAGAAGCGCGAACTCGCCGACGCCCGCACCCTGCACTCCGCCTGGCAGGCCGCCGAGGCCGTACTGCGCCACCGGGCCGCCGCCGACCGTGTCGCGCGCGTGTCCGCCGCCATCCAGGAGGCCGAACGGGACGCGGCCCCCGCGCTGGCCGCCCGCGCCAAGGCCGCCGTGGACCTCGTACGGGCCCTGCACACCGCCGCAGGCAGCGCCGAGGCCCTCGCCAACGAGGAGGAGGAGCGCTCCGCGTCCCTTCAGGAGGTCAGCGACTCCGCCTACCGGGACTCCACCGCCGCCGCCACCGAGGCGCAGCGGGCCCGCAGCGAGGCCGGGCACCTGCGCCAGCGGCTCGCCGAGGTCGAGCAGGAGACCGCCGAGGCCGTCCGCGCGGGCTGGCTGGACGACAGCGCCCCGGACGCCGACCCGGCGCGCGCCGCGCTCGCCGCCAGCGACGCCGAGAAGACCGCCGTGGCCGCCTGGGACGCGGCCCGCGAGACCGCCCGCAAGGCCACCGAGCACGCGCGCGAAGCGGCCTCCGCCGAATCCCGCGCGGAGCTGACGGCGGCCCGCGCGGCGGACGCGGCGACCGCCGCCGAGCGCGCCCACGAGGCCGAGCGGCGCCTCGCGGAGTCGCTGGCCGTCGAGGAACGGCTCGCGGAACTGCTGAGCCTGCCGGGCGCGCCGGGCGTGGCACGGGTGCCCGCGCCCCGGACGGAAGAAGCCGGCACCACGCGCGCACCGGCCGGCGAGACCGCCCACGGCGCTCTCACCCCCGAGGAACTCGACCGCGTCGCCGACGAGTTGCGCGAACTCCTCGACGACGCCGTGTCCACCGCCGAACGGCACCTGTTCGACCTGCGTACGGCCGCCGCCGACGACGCCCGCATCCTCGGCGCCCTCGGTGACGGCGGGCTGCTGCCGCCCGGCCCGGACGTGCTGGCCACCGTCGAGTTCCTCGGCGAACACGGCATCCCCGCACTGCCCGGCTGGCGCTACCTGGCACAGGCCGTCGACCCCGCCGACCACGCGCGCGTCCTCGCCGCCCGCCCGGAACTGGTCGACGGTGTGATCATCACCGACCCGGACACGCACGCGCGTGCCCGTGAGGCCCTCGGTGACGCCGCCCTGCTGCCCCGCTCCGCCGTCGCCGTCGGCACCGCCGCCGCGTTGCTCGCCCCGCCCCCCGCCCAGGGCAGCACCCCTGGTGACGTGTTCCTCGTGCCGCCGAACCCGGCCATGCACGACGAGCACGCCGCCGACGAGGAACGCCAGGCACTGCGCGGCCGGGCCACCGCACGCGACGAGGAGATCCGCGTCCTCGCCGCCCGCCTCGGCAAGGACCGCGAACTGGCCGCGCGGCTCGCCTCCTGGCGCACCGGCTGCCCCGCCGGGCACCTCACCGAGCTGGCCCGGGCCGCCGAGCAGGCCCGCGCCTTCGCCGAGGAGACCGAGGCCGAACTCGCCGAGGCACGCACGGTACGGGCGGAGGCCGACGAGTCCGCCGCCGAGGCCGCCCGGATCCGCGACGAACGGCAGGAGGCCGCGCAGAAGGCCCGGCGCGCCGCCGACGCCCTGGCCGGCCTCGCCTTCCGGCTCCGCGAACGCGCCGGCTGGCAGGTGAGGCTCCGTGAACTCGCCGACGAGGCCGCCGAGTCCGAGGCCCGCGCCCAGACCTGCCTGGACCGCGCCCGCGCCGCCGACGAGGACCGGCGCGCCGCCCAGCGCGCCGCCGACGACGCCCGCCGCACCGCGCGCGCCCTGCGCGCCGAGCGCGCCGAGATCGCCGGCGCCCCCGACGACGTACCCGTCGACGACGAGGACGCCCCGAGGGCGTCCCTGCCCGCCCTCCGCGAGGCCTACCGGGCCGCCTCCCAGGTGTACGAGAAGGTCGGCGTCGGTGCCGACCTGCGCGCCGAGCAGGCCCGCGCGGAGAGCGACGAGAGCGCCGCCCGCGCCGAACTGGACCGGCTCAGCAACAAGGTCCGCACCCGCGCCGAGCAACTGCTCCAGTCGCCCGACGGTGCCGACGGGCCCTCCCGGCAGGCCGCCGCCGCACGCGCGGAGGAGCTGGTGCAGCTCCTGGAGACCCGGATGTCGACCGCGAGCGAGCAGCTCGGCCGGCTGCGCGGCGAGGCCGAGCGGCACGCGCCCGAGGACGGCGGGGCGCACACGAAGCTGCCCGAGGAACTCGTCCCGCGCGACGCCGAGCACGCCCAGGCGCTGCTGCGCACCGCCACGGCCGAACTCGCCGCGCGCGCCGAGGCGCTGGCCGAGGCCCGCGAGGCGCACGCGGAGCTGCTGGACGCCCACCGCGCCGCCGAGGACGCGGCCGGCGGCTTCGACGAGATCGCCGCCATGCTCCGCGACCTGCTGCGCGAACACGCCCCGGAGGAGGAGCAGGAGGAGCCGGAGCCGTACCCGGGCACCCTGGAGGAGGCCCGGCACTCCGCCGCCGAGGCCCGCCGTTCGCTGCGGGGCTGTGCCGCCGACCTGTCCGCCGCCGAGGCGGCCGTGCGCGAGGCGAGCGACGTCCTCGTCCGGCACGCCAACTCCACGCGCTACGAGCAGGTCCGCACCCCCGCCCGGCAGCAGATCCGCGAACTGCCCGCCTCCGCGCTGCCCGAACACGCCCAGAAGTGGGCGGACGCCTTCGCGCCCCGGCTGCGCGTCCTGACCGACGAGCTGGCCCAGCTGGAGCGCAACCGCGACTCGATCGTGGACCGGCTGCGCGGTCTCGTGGAGTCGGCGCTCGCCACCCTGCGCTCCGCCCAGCGCCTCTCCCGGCTGCCGGAGGGGCTCGGCGAGTGGTCCGGCCAGGAGTTCCTGCGCATCCGCTTCGAGGAACCCGACCACGCCACGCTCACCGAACGGCTCGGCGAGGTCATCGACGAGGCCACGCGTGCGGCCGTCAGGAAGAACTCCGACCTGCGCCGTGACGGCATGTCCCTGCTGCTGCGCGGCGTCGCGGCGGCGCTCCAGCCGAAGGGCGTGGCCGTCGAGATCCTCAAGCCCGACGCCGTGCTGCGCGCCGAACGCGTCCCCGTCGGGCAGATGGGGGACGTCTTCTCCGGCGGCCAGCTCCTCACGGCGGCCATCGCCCTGTACTGCACGATGGCCGCGCTGCGCTCGAACGACCGGGGCAGGGACAAGCACCGGCACGCCGGCACGCTGTTCCTGGACAACCCGATCGGCCGGGCCAACGCGACCTACCTGCTCGAACTCCAGCGAGCGGTGTCCGACGCGCTGGGCGTCCAGCTGCTCTACACCACCGGTCTGTTCGACACCACCGCCCTCGCCGAGTTCCCCCTGGTCATCCGCCTGCGCAACGACGCCGACCTCCGGGCCGGCCTGAAGTACATCAGCGTGGAGGAACACCTCCGGCCCGGGTTGCCCCAGCAGCCCCAGGCCGGGGAGGCGGTGCACAGCGAGATCACGGCGACGAGGATGTACAAGAAGCCGGCCTGATCCATGGGTTGACCGGTCCGTTGATCAAGCATCCGCCTTGATCAGGTCGGCACACTTCTCGCCGATCATCATCGTCGTGATGCACGGGTTGACGGCGATCAGGTCGGGCATCACCGAGCCGTCGGCGACCCGCAGCCCCTCGACCCCCTTGACCCGCAACCGCGCGTCCAGCGGGGCCGAGGGGTCGTCGTCGGCGCCCATCTTCACGGTGCAGGACGGGTGGTAGACGGTGTTGTGCGTCTTGTGGACGTAGTCCAGCAACTCGTCGTCCGTGCGGACGTCCGGTCCCGGCGCCAGCTCGGCGCCCGCCCAGCCGCTCAGCGCCGGCTGCGCGGCGATACGGCGGGCCAGCCTCAGGCCGTACGTCATCACCCGTACGTCGTGCTCGTGCGTGAAGTAGCGCGGATCCACCTTCGGCTTGTCCCGGTAGTCCCGCGTCCGCAGCCGTACCGTGCCCCGCGACTTCGCCTTCGTCACGTTGGGGGTGAGGCAGAACGCGTTCTCCGACGTCGGGTAGCCCCAGCGCGCGGTGTTCATGTCGAACGGCACCGACCCGTAGTGGAACATCAGATCGGGCCGGTCCAGGCCGGGCTCGGTGTCGTAGAAGACGCCCGCCTCCCACCACTGGCTGGACGTGGTGGTCATCGGCTGCTCCGCCTCCCACATGATCACCCCCTCGGGGTGGTCCTGGAGGTTCTCGCCGACGCCCGGGGCGTCCACCACGACCTCGACGCCGACCTCGCGCAGATGCCCGGCCGGGCCGATGCCGGACAGCATCAGCAGCTTGGGGGAGTCGATCGAGCCGCAGGAGACGATCACCTCGCGCCGGGCCCGTACCGTGCGCGTGTGCACCAGATCGGGGTCCAGGTACTCGGCCCCCACGCACCGCCGCCCCTCCAGCACCAGCTTCTTGGCCCGCACCCCGGTCCGGACGTCCAGGTTCGGACGTTTGCCGAGGACGGGGTGGAGGTACGCGACCGACGAGGACTGGCGGATGTTGTTCTCGTCGGAGTTGATCTGGAACCAGTTGGCCCCGCGCACCACCGTTTTGCCGGTGTTGAACGGGACCGTCGGTATACCGGCCTGCGCACATGCCTCCAGCAGGGCCGCGCCGCACGGGTCCCCGCCCTTCAGCGTGCGCAGCTTCACGGGGCCGGTGCGGCCGTGGTGGTCGCCGGGCGCGTCGTTGTTCTCCAGCCGCCGGTACAGCGGGAACAGGTCGGCCGCGCTCCAGCCCGTACAGCCCTGGGCCGTCCAGTCGTCCAGGTCCTCCGCGGGCGCCCAGAAGGCGATGCAGGAGTTGTGCGACGAACAGCCGCCCAGCACCTTCGCGCGCGCGTGCCGCATGAAACTGTTGCCGCTGGCCTGCGGCTCGACCGGGTAGTCCCAGTCGTAACCGGACTCCAGCAGTCCCATCCAGCGCTCCAGCCTGAGGACGTCGTCGTCGCCGACGTCGC
This sequence comes from Streptomyces olivaceoviridis, assembly GCF_014650115.1. Classification (GTDB taxonomy): domain Bacteria; phylum Actinomycetota; class Actinomycetes; order Streptomycetales; family Streptomycetaceae; genus Streptomyces; species Streptomyces olivaceoviridis. Next base: position 431,737 of record NZ_BMUI01000004.1, read on the forward strand.
TGGGGCCCGCCTCCAGCACGCACACCGTCACCGAGGGGTCCTCGGAGAGCCGGGCGGCCACGACGTTGCCCGCGGTGCCGCCACCGACCACGACGTAGTCGAACTCATCGATGCTCATGTGACCTCCTGGTCAGCCGGAATCGGGCGGGATCACTCGGCCGCGGGGGCGGCGAGGGGAGGGGGCGGGGCGGTTGCCGCGGCGTCCAGACGGTGCTCGGCGAGGACACCGGTGCGGTGCCGCTGGACGAACCAGTAGTAGGCGAATCCGCCGCCCGCGATGACCGCGACGAAGAGGACCGCGCCCCAGCGCAGGTACCAGTGGTACGGCGCGGACGCGTTGTAGACGGCGGCGCGCGGCCAGATCAGGTTGACCGTCATCGCCACGCCCCAGACCACCGCGACGATGTTGACGGGCAGTCCCCAGCGGCCGAGCGAGAACCTGCCCTCGTCCGCGGGCCGCCATGTGCCGCGCAGCCGGGCCACCAGCATCGGCCCGGTGACGCCCAGGTAGGCGAGGTAGATCATGATGATGCCGATGCTGGTGACGACCGTGAAGATCTGCGGCTGGCGGATGTTGACCACGAGGATCGCCAGCGCCAGCACGCCGATGATCACGGCCGGCAGGACCGGGGTCTGGAAACGGGGGCTGACCCGCGCCATCAGCGAGGACGCGGGCAGGTTGTTGTCGCGGGCCATCGCGAACGCCAGCCGGATCGCCGCCGTGTGCACGGCCAGTGCGCACACCGTGACCGCGATCAGCACGCACCACAGCATCGCCTTGCCCGCTGTCGGGCCGAGCACGTCCAGCACGACGTATTGCAGGCCGTCGGTGGAGAGCTTGTCGCCCTTGAGGCTGGAGACGCTCATGAGCGCCAGCAGCAGCACCAGCCCGCCCAGGACGAACGAGGCGACGATCGCGCGGATGATCGCGCGCGGAGCGTTCCGGGACGGGTCCAGGCACTCCTCGCCGAGGGAGGAGGCGGTGTCGAAGCCGTACATGACGTACGCGGACGCCAGCGAGGCCACCAGGAAGGCGCCGAGGTAACCCGTTGAGTAACCGGCTCCCGTGTGGTTCGTCTGCATGACGACGTGAGGACCACGGGTGATGTGGACGGCGAAGAGGATGATCAATACAACCGTCGCGATCAACTCGATGAAGACGCCCGCCGTGTTGATCGTGGCCATCAGCTTGACGCCGAACGCGTTGACCAGCGTGGTGAACAGGATCAACACGGCCGCGAGCACGACCGCGTTGGTCGCCACGTCGTACGTGCCGGTGCCGTCCCCGACGAACTGGAAGACGGAGGAGATCTGCGGCAGCGTCAGCTGATAGGCCAGCGCGACCGCCGAGATGGACACGATGGACGCGATCAACATCATCCACCCGGCGAGCCAGCCGAGATGCGGATTGCCGATCTTCTTCGACCAGTTGTAGACCGAGCCGGCCACCGGGTAGCGGGCGGCCAGTTCGGCGAAGCACAGGGCCACCGTGAACTGGCCGACGAACACCATCGGCCACGACCACCAGTAGGCGGGGCCGCCGCTGCCGTAGCCGAAGTAGAACAGCTGGAAGGTGCCGGTCAGGATGGAGATGTAGCTGATGCCGGCGGCGAAGGTGTGGAAGTGGCCGAGGGTGCGCCTGAGTTCGGGCTTGTAGCCGAACTCGGCGAGTTCGGCGTCGTCGTGGTGGTGCGGGCCTGGCGATTGCTCGGTGGTCGTCATGAGCGGCCTCCTCTGGCTGTCAGTCGAACCAGCCCTGCGGTGCCGGCGCGGTGTTGCGCCAGATGTGTTTCGTCTCGCGGTACTCGGCGAGCCCCGCCGGTCCGAGTTCGCGCCCGAACCCGGACTGCTTGTAACCACCCCACTCGGCCTGCGGCACGTACGGGTGGTAGTCGTTGATCCAGACCGTGCCGAGCCGCAGCTGCCCCGCGACCCGCGCGGCCCTGGCCTCGTCGCCGGTCCAGACGGCACCCGCGAGGCCGTAGACCGTGTCGTCGGCGAGCCGGACGGCCTCCTCCTCGCCGGTGAACCGTTCGACGGTCAGCACCGGCCCGAAGGACTCCTCCTGGACGACGGACATGGCGCTCGTGCACTCGTCCAGGACGGTCGGCAGGTAGTAGAAGCCCTCGTCGTAGCCGGGGCCGGCGGGCCGGGCGCCGCCGCAGCGCAGCACCGCGCCCTCCGCCAGCCCCCGCGCCACATATGCCTCCACCTTGGCCCGGTGCGCCGCGGAGATCAGCGGCCCGGTCCGTGCCCGCTCGTCGAACGGCCCGCCCAGCCGGATCAGCCGCGCCCGCCGGACGACCTCGTCCACGAACCGGTCGTGCAGCGCGTCCTCGACCAGCAGCCGGGCCCCGGCGGAGCACACCTGCCCGGAGTGCAGGAAGACGGCGGTGAGCGCCATGTCGACCGCGGCCTCGAAGTCGGCGTCCGCGAAGACGATGTTGGGGTTCTTGCCGCCGAGTTCGAGCGCGACCTTCTTCACCGTGCCGGCCGCCGCCGCCATCAGCCGGCGGCCGGTGTGCAGACCGCCGGTGAAGGAGACCATGTCGACGTCCGGATGGTCGGCCAGCGGGGCGCCCGCCTCCGGCCCGGCGCCCAGCACCAGATTGGCCACGCCCGGCGGCAGCCCCGCCTCCGCCAGCAGCCGGACCAGGTGGATCGCGGTGTGCGGGGTCAGCTCGCTCGGCTTCAGGACGAAGGTGTTGCCGGCCGCGAGCGCGGGGGCGACCTTCCACGCGGACTGGAGCAGCGGGTAGTTCCACGGCGTGATCAGGGCGCAGACGCCGACCGGTTCGTGCACCACCCGGCTGTCGACGTCCGCCCGCCCGGTGTCGATCACCCGGCCGGTCTCGCTCGCGACCAGCCGCCCGAAGTAGCGGAAGCAGTCCACGACGTCGTCCACGTCGTACGCGCTCTCCACCAGCCGCTTGCCCGTGTCCAGGGACTCGGCGCGGGCCAGGGCGTCCTTGTCCCGTGCGAGGAGCCCGGCGACCCGCAGGAGCAGGTCACCGCGCTCGGCGGCCGGCGTGTGCGGCCAGGGGCCGGTGTCGAAGGCGCGCCGGGCCGCAGCGACGGCCTCCACGGTGTCCTTGCCGCCCGCCTCGTCCACGACGCCCACCAGGGAGCTGTCGGCCGGGCAGCGGATCTCCCGGGTGCGCTCGTCCAGGGCGCCCCGCCACGCACCGTCGATGAACAGGTCAGGCATGGGAGTCCCCCAGCAGGTCCAGCAGCCACGCGTGGAAGATCCCGATGTGGTGCTCGTTCGGGACGAGCACCCCGCCGCGGCGGTAGGCGCGCGAGGACATCGCCGGCTGGGTGCGCTCGCAGGCCTCGAAGTCCTGGACGTTGACGCGGTGGAACAGCTCCACGGACTTCGACACGTCCGCGCCCGAGGCCACGACCTCCGGCGCGTACAGCCAGTCGCACTCCACCACCGTGCGGTCCTCGGCCAGCGGGAACATGCGGTGCAGGATCACGTGGTCGGGGACGAGATTGACGAACACGGTCGGCTTCACCGTGATCGCGTAGTAGCGGCGGTCCTGGTCGGCGGTCACCTCGGGGAGCTTGGCGAAGCCGGCGCCGCCGTCCACCGTGAAGCCCTTGATCTCCTCGCCGAACTCGGCGCCGTGGCCCACGTAGTACTGGGCCGCGTAGCCGTCGGCGAACTCGGGGAGGACTTCGGTGAGTTCGGGGTGGATCGTCGCGCAGTGGTAGCACTCCATGAAGTTCTCGACGATCAGTTTCCAGTTGGCCCGCACGTCGTAGGTGACGCGTCTGCCGAGGGCGAGCCTCTCGGTGCCGTAGTGCCCGATGGCGGCGGCGTCGCCGAGCCGCTCCACGGCGGCGTGCACCACCGTGTCCTCGAAGGACGGCGGTTCGTCGGCGAGGCACACCCAGGCGTAGCCCAGCCACTCGCGCAGAGCCACCTTGATCAACCCGTACTCGACTCGATCGACGTCGGGCATCTTGATCAAGTTGGGTGCGGCGATCAACCTGCCGTCAAGGTCGTACGTCCACGCGTGGTACGGGCATTGCAGGCTGCGCCGCACCTCACCGGACGCCTCGGTGCACAGCCGCGCCCCGCGGTGCCGGCACACATTGAGGAAGGCGCGCAGCTCGCCGGTGCGGGTCCGGGTGATGACGACGTTCTCGCGCCCCACCTGGACCGTGCGGAAGGCGCCCGGCTTGGCCAGGTCGGCGCCGCGCACCGCGCAGAACCACAGGGACTCGAAGACCTTCTCCTGCTCCTGCCGGAAGACCTCCGGGTCGGTGTAGTAGCGGCCCGGCAGCGTCGCGATGAGGCTCGGGGAGGCCGGGCTCGGGGAGATCGGGGTCGTCGTCACGGGCGGGCTCCTCGGGCGGGCGCGGCGGCGGTGGGGGTCCTCCCGCTCGAACGGAGCCGAGGCAGGGGGCGGGCGGGGTCGAACAGGCCGATGGGATGCGCGGTGGCGCCGGTCAGCGCCAGATCGGCCAGGATCTCCCCGACGACCGGCACGAACTTGAACCCGTGCCCGGAGAAACCGCAGGCCACGGTCACCGACTCCGGGTGCGAGGGATGCCGGGCCAGCACGAAGTGCTCGTCCGGGGTGTTGGAGTACATGCACGTGGCGGCCTTCAGGAAGGTGCCGGGCAGGTCCGGGATGCAGCGGGACATGTGGTCCGCCATGGCCCGGATCTCGTCCTCGTGCACCGACCGGTCGATGGTCTCCGGGGTCGTCACCCGCCCCTTCCGGAAGAAGGCGACCTTGGCGCCGAGGTCCGGGCCGTCGATGGCCGGGAAGCCGTAGACCTGGACGCCGGCCGCGTCCTCCCAGATGTAGACCGGATGGTTCTCGGGCCGGAACGGCTCGGTGCCGCCCTTCGGCTGGAACCAGTACATGACCTGCCGCTCGATGGTGAACGGCACCCCGAGGTCGGTGAGCAGCCGCGGCGCCCAGGCACCGGGGCAGATCACCAGCTGCCCGGCCGTGTAGGTGTTCTCGGCCGTGTGCACACGCACCCCGTCCCGGTACGGCTCCCAGCGCAGCACCGGCTCCTCGAAGTGCAGGTCGGCGCCCTGCCGGGTGGCCAGCTGGAGATGCGCGGCGACCATGTTCTCCGGCCGCACCAGGCCCGCCTTCGCCTCGAAGAGGGCGACTTCGTCGTCGTACGGGTGGAGCGTCGGAAACCGGCGGCGGATCTCCTTCGCGTCCAGCATCTCGTGCGGCAGGTCCCACTCGGTCGCCGAGCGCAGCGCGCCGGAGACGGTCCGGGACTCGGGTGGACCGACCATCACGCCACCCGACAGGATCGCGATGTCCCGGCCGGTGGCCCGCTCCAGCTCCTCGTACAGCTCATAGGCGCGCAGCAGCAGCGGCACGTACGCCGGGTCCTCGAAGTACGACTGCCGGGTGACGCGCGAACCGCCGTGGCTGGAGCCGCGGTTGTGGACCGGACCGAACTTCTCCAGGCCGAGGACGCGGGCGCCGCGCGCGGACAGGTGGTGGGCGGCGGCGCTGCCCATGCCGCCGAGTCCGATGACGATGACGTCGTAAGACGGTGACACGGTCGCCTCCTAGCGGCGGATGCGGGACATCTCCGGGTCGAACAGCGGCTCGTCGGCGACGGTTGCCGGGACCTTCTCGCCGAAGTACTCGATGTGCACGCCGGTGCCGGTGGCGAGGCCGGCCGGCAGCCAGGCGTAGGCGACACAACGGCCCAGCGTGTAGCCGTACGACGCGCTGGTCACGTAACCGGCCGGGGCGCCGTCGGCATAGACCGGTTCTTTGCCGAGGACCACGGCGGCGGGGTCGTCCAGCAGGAGCGGGGTGAGCCGGCGGGAGGGGTCTCCGGCCCGCTGGAGCGCCGCCTTGCCGACGAAGTCCTCCTTGTCCATGCGGACGGCGAAGCCGAGGCCCGCCTCGAAGGGGGTGTGCTCGTCGGTCATGTCGGTGCCCCACGCCCGGTACCCCTTCTCCAGGCGCAGCGAGGTGAAGGCGGAGCGGCCCGCGGCGATCACGCCCAGCTCCCGCCCGGCCTCCCACAGCGTGTCCCACAGCCTGAGGCCCAGGTCGGCGGTGGTGTACAGCTCCCAGCCCAGCTCGCCGACGTAGCTCAGGCGCATCGCCGTCACCGGCACGTGTCCGAGGTACGTCTGCTTCACCCGGAAGTAGCCGAAGCCTTCGTGCGAGAAGTCGTCGCCGGTCAGGGGCTGGACGAGGGCGCGGGCGAGGGGGCCCCAGACACCGATGCAGCAGGTGCCGGAGGTGATGTCGCGGACCTGGACGTCGTCGGGGGCGTGGCGGAGCAGCCGGTCGAGGTCGGCGGGGGAGTTGGCGCCGACCTGGAAGCGGTCGGCGGCGAGACGGGCGACCGTGAGATCGGAGCGGATGCCTCCGGTCTCGTCCAGGAGCAGGGTGTACGTGACCGCGCCGGGCTTCTTGCGCAGGTTGTTGCTGGTCATGCGGTCGAGGAAGGCGAGGGCGCCGGGGCCGGTGACCTCCAGGCGGCGCAGCGGGGTCATGTCGTACAGGGCGACCTTCTCGCGGGTGGCCCTGGCCTCGGCGGCGGCGATGGGGGACCAGTAACGGGCCGACCAGGCATCGCGCTCGGGCAGGTCGCCGAGGGCGTCCACGAGCGGGGCGTTCGCCTCGTACCAGTGCGGGCGTTCCCAGCCGGTGCCCTCCAGGAAGAACGCGCCGAGCTGCTGCTGGCGGGCGTAGAAGGGGCTGACGCGCAGCGGACGCGGTCGTTCCATGGGCTGGAGGGGGTGGAGGACGTCGTACACCTCGACGAACTGCTGTGAACCGCGCTCACGGACGTACGACGGTGAACGCTGCGCCTCCTCGAACCGCGTGAGGTCGCACTCGTGCACGTCGACGGAGGGCCGCCCGTCCACCATCCACTCGGCCACCGCCTTGGCGACACCCGCGGAATGGGTCACCCAGACCGCCTCGGCCAGCCAGAAGCCCCGCAGCCGCCGCGCCTCCCCGAGCACCGGCATGCCGTCCGGCGTGAAGGAGAAGACCCCGTTGAACCCGCTCTCGATCGCGGACTCCCGCAGCGCGGGCAGCAGCCGCCGGCAGTCCTCCCAGCTCGGCGCCCAGTCCTCGGCGGTGAACGGGTACGAGGACGGCATCTCCATGTTCCGGCCGTGCGCCTCGTCGTACGCCGGGACCGCGAACGGATCCACCGGCATCGGGCGGTGCGCGTACGAACCGATCCCGATGCGGTCGCCGTGCTCGCGGAAGTACAGGTCGCGGTCCTGGAAACGGAGGATGGGCCGCGTGGCCTCGGCCGTGGCACCGCGCAGCCCGGGCAGCGGCCCGGTCCTGGCGTACTGGTGCGCGAGGGGCTGGAGCGGTACGTCGATCCCGGCCATGCGGCCGACCACCGGGCCCCAGAAACCGGCCGCCGAGACGACGTGGTCCGCCGGGAAGGCGCCCCGGTCGGTGACGACCGCGGTGACCCGGCCGCCTTGCTGCTCGATCCCGGTGACCGTGTGCCGGTCCAGGAAGTGGGCCCCCCGCGCGGTGGCGCGGTCCATCTGGGCGCGGGCCGCGAGGAGGGCCCGGGCCAGGCCGTCGTCCGGGGTGTGGAAGCCGCCGAGGACCACCGACTCGTCCAGCAGCGGCCAGAGTTCCTTGCACCGGGCCGTGCTCACGACCTCGCCCCGGATGCCCCAGGAGGCGGCGTAACCGGCCCGTCGGTGCAGATCGGCCAGCCGCTCGGGGGTGGTGGCCAGTTCCAGGCCGCCGACCTGGAGGAAGCAGGGGACGCCGTCGACTTCGAGGGCGCCGAACTTCTCGACGGTGTACCGGGCGAGCTCCGTGAGGGTCTTGGACGGGCTGGTCCGGAAGACGAGTCCGGGGGCGTGTGAGGTGGAGCCGCCCGGGGCGGGCAGGGGTCCCTGTTCGAGGACGGTGACGTCCGTCCAGCCGCGGGCGGTCAGCTCGTCGGCGAGGGAGCAGCCGACGATGCCGGCGCCGATGACGACGACACGGGGTCCTTGGGACCGGATTTCGGGTGTGCTGGACATGCCCCTCCTTGTGGTGGCGGGGATGGCGGGTGCGGGTCCTTGTGACGCGGGTGCGGGAGACCCTTGGGGCGGGGGAGGCCGGGGAGGCTGGGCCGCTGTGCGGCTGGGTGCCGCTGGGGTCTCGGGCGGCGGGGGGAGGCCTGCCGCGGGGTGCTCAGGCGGTGTGGACGCTCGGCCGCTCGGCGGCGATCGTCGTGTCCCGGCCGTGGCCGGTGTGGACGACGGTGTCACCCGGGAGGGGCAGCAGCCGCGCGCGGATGGGCGCCTCGATCGCCGGGCGGTCGGAATAGGAGCGGTCGGAATGGGAGCGGTCGGAGTAGGAGCGGCCGGTGGCGCCGGGTCCGCCGTGGACGAGGGTGTCGCCGGTGAAGACGGCGTTCAGGAAGGGGGCGTGGGTGCAGACGATGGCGGTGACCCGGCGGCCGGTGGTGGCGCGGTGGATCGCCTCGGCGTCGTGGGCGGCGTCCAGCACGAGCACCTCCTCGTCGTCGCCGCCGACCAGCCAGACGTCGGTGTCGACGTGGAACGTCCCGCCGTCCAGGCTGAAGGTCCCGGAGGTGACGACCCGCTCGACCCGCGCGGCCCCGCGCACGCTCACAGCACCACCACCGAGCGCAGCACCTCACCGCGGTGCATCTTGTCGAACGCCTCCTCCACCTGGTCCAGGGCGATCGTCTCGGACACGAACGCGTTGAGGTCGAGCAGGCCGTAGAGGTACTGGTCGATCAGGAAGGGGAAGTCCCGGCTCGGCAGACAGTCGCCGTACCAGGAGGACTTGACGGCACCGCCGCGCGAGAAGACGTCGATCAGCGGCAGTTCCACCTTCATCTCGGGGGCCGGGACGCCGACCTGGACCAGCAGGCCCGCGTGGTCGCGCATGTAGAAGGCCTGGAGGAAGGTCTCGGGGCGGCCGACCGCGTCGATCGCGATGTCCACGCCGTGCCCGCCGGTGAGCTCCCGGACCGCCTCGACCGGGTCGGTGCCCCGGGAGTTGACGGTGTGCGTGGCGCCGAACTTCTCGGCCTGGTCCAGTTTCCTGTCGTCGATGTCCACGGCGATCACCTTCATGGCGCCGTTCAGACAGGCGCCGGCGATGGCCGCGTTGCCGACGCCACCGCAGCCGATGACGGCGACCGAGTCGCCCCGGCCGACGTTGCCGGTGTTGACCGCCGCGCCGTACCCGGCCATCACCCCGCAGCCGATGAGACCGGCCGCCTCTGGCCGCGCGGCCGGGTCGATCTTCACCGCCTGGCCCGCCGCGACCAGCGTCTTCTCGGCGAAGGCACCGATGCCGAGCGCGTTGCTGAGCGGGGTGCCGTCCGGCAGCGTCATGGGCTGTGCGGCGTTGCGGGAGTCGAAGCAGTACCAGGGCCGGCCCCGGCGGCAGGAACGGCAGCTGCCGCACGGCGCCCGCCAGGCCAGTACGACGTAGTCGCCGGGCTTCAGATCGGTGACGCCGGGGCCGACGGACTCGACGGTGCCCGCCGCCTCGTGCCCCAGCAGGAACGGGAAGTCGTCGGTGATCGCGCCCTCGCGGTAGTGGAGATCCGTGTGGCACACCCCGCAGGCCTGCACCTTGACGAGCACCTCGCCGGGTCCCGGGTCGGGGACGACGATCGTCCGCACCTCCACGGGTGCGCCCTTCTTCACAGCGACTACGGCACGGACCTCGTGTGGCACGACAAGCTCCTCTGCTGTTGCGCATTGCACGATGGGTTGCGTGATGGGGAACATCTTGAGAACGGCGTCACGGGGTCGTCAAGGGGTGCGCGTTAACCCTTGGCAAAGGGAACCCGTGGGGCGAAACCTCTCGGACACACGGCGGCGCGGGACCGGGAAACCTCCGGTCCCGCGCCGTGGTGCGGGTGGTGGGCGTGCTGACTGCGGGGATCGGCGGAAATGGAGCGAGTCAGAATCCGTAGCCCATCCGCCGGGACAGCTCGGCGCCCGCGGCGACCGTCCGCTTGGCCACCTCCGGGAGCCGGTCCGCGTTGAGGCGGTAGACCGGACCCGACACGCTGATCGCCGCGATCACCTTGCCGTCGTGCGCGCGCACCGGCGCCGCGACGGCCGCCAGCCCCAGCTCAAGCTCCTCGATCGTGACGCCGTAGCCCTGCTCCACCACGGCCTCCAGCTCGGCGCGCAGCATCGCCGCACCGGTGATCGTACGGTCCGTGAACCGCGGCAACGGCCGTGCCAGCAGGCCCTCGCGCAGGGTCGGCGGCATGTGCGCGAGGAGCACCTTGCCGCTGGAGGTGGCGTGCAGCGGGGTGCGTCTGCCCAGCCAGTTCTGCGCGGTCACGGACGCGGTGCCGCGGGCCTGCATGATGTTGACCGCCGCGTCGTCGTCGCGCACGGCGATGTTGACCGTCTCGCCCAGCTCGTCGGCGACCTCCCGGCACACCGGGACGCCCTCCTGGGAGATGTCGAGACGCACCGCCGCCGCCCCCGCCAGGCGCAGTACGCCGGCCCCCAGGTAGTACTTGCCGCGGTCCTTGGCCTGGGCCACCAGGCCACGGTTCTCCAGGACGCCGAGCAGCCGGAACGCCGTGGACTTGTGCACGTCCAGTTCCTCGGCGATCTCGGTGACGCCCGCCTCGCCGTGCCGGGCGAGGATCTCCAGCACGCTCACGGCGCGGTCCACCGACTGCACCGCGCTGGCCGCGCCGCGGCCGCTCTGCCTCTCCGGGGCCCCTGGGTTCTCCGTGGTCTCCTCGCTGCGGTCAGACTGCTTCTGCGTGCGGGTCATGGCTCAACTCTCACCACCTGTGGGCCCGGTTCGGGCCGCATCTGCGGGAAGCCCTTGACGCGACGGTCGTCCCGCCCGGATTCTGTTGCGCATAGCGCTGGATCGTGCGCCATGCGAAACATCATGTTACCGAAGCGTCCGGATCCCGGAAGGGTGCCGGACCACCCGGACCGTTGACGGTCCGTCACTCCCTTGCCGCTTCACCGGGCCGGACCGACGTGGGTCCGGGCTCCCGGCAGCATCCCTGACGCCTGCATCGAGCAGGTCCCGGACCGAGTGTCCCGGACCGAGAGGGGGGCCCGTGATTCCCGTCTGCCGCCTCGAAGACCTCCCCGAGGGTGAGTCCGTCCGCGTCGCGAGCACACCGCCGATCGCCGTGTTCCGCACCGAGGACGGCGAGCTGTACGCCATCGACGACACCTGCACCCACCAGGACGCCTCCCTCTCCGAGGGCTGGCTGGAGGGCTGCCTCGTCGAATGCCCGCTGCACGCGGCGTCCTTCGACCTGCGCACCGGCGCACCGACCTGTCTGCCGGCCCGGCGCCCGGTGCGCACCCATCGCGTCACCGTGGAGGACGGCGTCGTACACGTCCACCTCGGCGCGGAGGAGGGCACGGCCGCGTGACCACCGACAGGCACCGGCACCCCGCCCCCGCCGTCCTCGGCCGTGCGCCCGCCGGCACCGGCGCTCGTCCGCGCCCCGCCCGCTCTCGCCCCCATCCCCCCGCCCCCGACGCCAGGAGCCGTGCCGCATGAGAACCGTGACCATCGTCGGCGCCTCCCTCTCCGGGCTCCACGCCGCCCGTGAGCTGCGCGCCCAGGGCTTCGACGGCCGACTGGTGATCGTCGGCGAGGAACCCCACCACCCCTATGACCGCCCTCCTCTCTCCAAGGACTTCCTCATCGGCCGCGCCGAGGAGAGCGAACTGGCCCTCACCGACGCCGACGAGACCGCCGGACTCGACGCCGAGTGGCTGCTCGGCGTCCGCGCCCGCGGACTCGACCCCCGTGGCCGCACCGTCCTCCTCGGCGACGGCCGCACGGTCTCCACCGACGGCGTCGTCATCGCCACCGGTGCCGCCGCCCGCCGACTGCCCGGCGACCGCCTCGCCGGGGTCCACACCCTGCGCACCCTGGACGACGCCCGCGCCCTGCGCGCCGAACTCACCCGCGGGCACCGCCGGGTCGTCGTCATCGGCGGTGGCTTCATCGGCGCCGAGACCGCCTCCTCATGTGCCCGGCTCGGCCACGACGTCACGGTGGTCGAGGCCGCCCCGCTGCCGCTCGTGCCCCAACTAGGGGCCCGAATGGCCGAGGTCTGCGCCGCCCTGCACCGCCGCGGCGGAGTGGAACTGGTCACCGGCACGGGTGTGGCCGCGCTCCGGGGCACCGCCACCGTCACCGGGGTCGACCTCGCCGACGGCCGCTCGCTGCCCGCCGACGTGGTGATCGTCGGCATCGGCGCCCGCCCCCACACCGACTGGCTCGTGGGTTCGGCACTCGCGCTGCACGACGGTGTGCTGTGCGACGACGGCTGCGTGACCGCCCTGCCCCAGGTGGTCGCGGTCGGTGACGTCGCCCGGGTGGGCGGCACCCGGGCCGAGCACTGGACCTCCGCCACCGAGCAGCCCCGCGTCGCCGTGACCAACCTCCTCGCCGGCCACACCGCCGCGACCGCTCGCACGCTGCCGTATTTCTGGTCCGACCAGTACGGCTCCCGGATCCAGTTCGCGGGGCGATACCGCGAGGGCGACACCGTCCACGTCACCGAGGGCGAGATCACCGACGACGGCGCCCCCGGTGAGTCTGGTTTCCTCGCCCGCTACGAGCGGGACGGCCGCACCGTCGCCCTACTCGGAGTGGACCGGCCCCGCGCGTTCACGCGGGCCCGACGCGAACTCCAGCGAGAGGAACGCCGGTGGACGGAAGGGGCGCGGGTGGAGCCGGCCGCGCTGTGACGGGTCAGGTGCTGCCGCGAATCGCCGGGGTGTGCGGGGCTCGGCTGCGGGCCCGGGCGGGCCGGCTGATGGTGGCCGGGCTTTCCGATGACCTCTGGTTCCGATGACCTTTGCTGCGGCTGACCTCTGGTTCCGGCGGCCTGTGCGACTGGTGGCCGGAATTGCCGGTGGCGTGCGCTACCGGTGGCCTGTGCGACTGGTGGTCGGATTCGCCGGTGGCGTGTGCTATCGGTGACCGGTTCTTCCGTGGCCCTTGCCTGCGGTGGCCTGTGCTCCACCTGTGCTCACGGCGGACCGGGTCCAGTGGCCAGGCTTTCGTGCGCCCCGTGCGCCCCGTGCGCCGGGTCACCGGGCGCACGGCGACCGGACTCCCGGCACCCAGGGCCCCGCTGAGCCTGACCGCCGGCGATCCCGGCGCCGTGTGCCAGGACTCAGGGGTGCGACAGCCGCCCCGCGCCGCCGGTGCGGCGTATCCGCTCCTGTTCCCCCACGCCCGCCCGCTCCTGGCGCCGGTGGGCGCGCCGCTCCCGACGGAGGGACCGGGCCGTGCTGCTCGGCTCGGAGACGACGCCGTACCGCTGGTTCCACACCTGGCGGGTGACCCACACGTCGACCACGGCCCAGGTGGCCACCACCGTGCTGGCCACGCCGCTGATCACCATGGGGAACGCCAGCCAGGACCCGGCCAGCGTGCACAGGAACGCCACCATCGCCTGGATCAGCGTCACCGCTATGACAAGGATCGCCCGCACCGCCGCCGTACGCACCGGATCGGGCAACGGATGCCGGCGCGCGGGCTCCTCGATCCACAACGGGCGGTAGTTCTGCCGCTGTTCGCCACCACCGGGCTTCCCGGCGTGCTCCGGCCCCGGAATGTCCCGATCCGGTACCTCCCTGTCCCACCGCGCCCGTGAGCGCTCCGCCATGCTCTCCCCGGGCGCCCCGCGCCGCTCCGCCGTGCCCATCACCGTGTCCCTCCCCACCGCCGGCAGACCGCTCGCCCCGGCATCCGAAGACCCCGACTCCCCAAGGGCTGCCCGGCTTGCGCTGCTTTACGCCGCCGGGATGCGGGATGCGGCTCCTGTGGCCCATTCCGCCCCCATTTCCCATAGAGAAGGACGTACGAGATCCCCCGAAGATTCCCAACTGGCGAAAAATTCCGGCCAACCGCCCGACCGTGCGGTCGTCGCAGGCACCACGTGGGTGTTCGGATCGCGGTGGTGATCTCCCCTTATGCCCGGACAACTCGCCATGTCTCGCCGCCAGCGCGGGAGTTCGCCCTCCGGACATGTCTTCGAGTTAACTGTGAGGCGGTAGTAGGCTCACGCCGTTTGCTGACGGACATGAGCACCCCCGGCCGGCGGGGGTCGAGCTGGGGGAGGCCATGCGCTTTCGCGGGAAGTCGATCCGCCGGAAGATCGTGGCGCTGCTTCTCGTGCCGCTGGTGTCCCTGACCGCCGTCTGGGGCTTCGCCACGGTGCTCACGGGGCGCGAAGTCACCCAGCTGTTCCGCGTGACCGACGCCGTCGAGGACATCGGCTACCCCACCGAGGATACGGTTCGCGTCCTTCAGCAGGAGCGCCGCCAGACCCTCGTCTACCTCGCCGACCCGCGGGCCTCCGAGGCTCTTTCGGCGCTGCGCCGCACCCGCGCCGCGACGGACCGGGTGATCGCCACCATCCGCCGGAACGCCGAGGACCAGGACACCCGGGCCGGCATGGACGCGGACGACAGCGAACACCTCACCGCCGTCCTGGACGCCTTGGGCGGTCTCGGGCCCCTGCGCCGCGGCGTCGAGGGAGGCACCATCACCCGCGCCCAGGCGTTCGACCTCTACAACCGTCTCGTGGACCCCTGCTACGCACTCCTCACGTCCCTCGACGGTCTGGACGACGTCGAGATCGACAAGCAGGCCCGCGCCCTGGTGAACGTCACCCGCGCCCGCGAGCTGCTCTCCCGCGAGGACGCCCTGCTCGGCTCCTCCCTCGTCGTCGGGCGGCTCACCCGCGACGAGACCCGTGACATCTCCGACCTCGTCGCCCAGCGCACCCTCCTGTACGACATCAGCCTCCCGCTGCTGCCCGCCGCGGAGCGCGACCGCTACGAACACTTCTGGAAGAACGCCACCACGGCCCCGCTGCGGGAGGCCGAACGGACCGTCATCGCCTCGGACTCCGGCACCCCTGGCGAGGTCACCGCGAAGAGCTGGGACTCCTCCGCCGCAACCGTCCTGGACGAACTCGGCACCCTGGACGACCAGGTGGGCGACCGCTTCGAGGACCGTATGCGCCCCGTGGCCGTCGGCGTCATCGTGCAGGCGGCCGTCGCCGGCGCCCTCGGCCTGATCGCGCTCCTGCTCTCCGTCGTGCTCTCCATCCGGGTCGGCCGCTCCCTCATCCGCGACCTGCGCCAGCTGCGCCTGGAGGCGCACGAGGCGTCCGGTGTCCGGCTGCCCAGCGTGATGCGCCGGCTGTCCGCGGGTGAACAGGTCGACGTCGAGACCGAGGTCCCGCGCCTGGAGTACGACAAGAACGAGATCGGCGAGGTCGGGCAGGCCCTCAACACCTTGCAGCGCGCGGCGGTCGAGGCCGCCGTCAAACAGGCCGAGCTGCGGGCCGGCGTCTCCGAGGTCTTCGTCAACCTCGCCCGCCGCAGCCAGGTGCTGCTGCACAAGCAGCTCACCCTGCTCGACAGCATGGAGCGCCGGACCGAGGACACCGACGAACTCGCCGACCTGTTCCGCCTGGACCACCTCACCACCCGCATGCGCCGGCACGCCGAGGGCCTCGTGATCCTCTCCGGAGCCGCGCCCTCCCGGCAGTGGCGCCGGCCCGTGCAGCTCATGGACATCGTCCGCGCCGCCGTCGCCGAGGTCGAGGACTACGAGCGCATCGAGGTCCGGCGCCTGCCGCGGGTGGCCGTCACCGGGCCCGCCGTCGCCGACCTCACCCATCTCGTGGCCGAACTCCTGGAGAACGCCACCGTCTTCTCGCCCCCGCACACCGCCGTCCAGGTCCTCGGCGAGCGGGTCGCCAACGGTTTCACCCTGGAGATCCACGACCGGGGCCTCGGTATGACGGCCGAGGCACTCCTGGACGCCAATCTGCGTCTCGCCGAGACACCCGAGTTCGAACTCTCCGACACCGACCGGCTCGGTCTGTTCGTGGTCAGCCGTCTCGCCCAGCGCCAGAACGTCCGGGTCTCCCTCCAGCCGTCGCCGTACGGCGGCACCACCGCCGTGGTGTTCATCCCCGACGCGCTGCTCACCGACGACGTCCCGGACACCAACGGCGTCGGCTTCCGGCTCGACCGGAACCGCCCGGCGAAGAGCACCGAGCAGGCGCTGGGCCGCGGTGCCGGGCCGTCCCCGGCCCCCTTGCAGCTGCCCGCCCTGCCGACCTCCCTGCTGGACGGCCCGGTCGAGCTGGAGGCACCCGTCGATCTCGACGCGCTGGACGACTTCCCCGGCGCCCTCCCGGACGAGGACAGCGAGCGCGGCGGTCTGTTCCGCCCCCGCCGGGTCCGCCCGGACGACGGGGAGCAGGCAGCCACCCCGCCGGCCGACCGCCCGCCGCACGACGGGACCCGTGAGCACGGGGCCGTACCGCTGCCCCGGCGGCAGACCCCCAAGCTCGTCAGCTCGCACGGCAAGCCCGTCACCGACCAGCGACCCCGCCGCGGCGAACCGGACCCCGCGCCCTCCGCCGCCACACGTCGCTCCGACACGGACGGACCGGCCCCGCTGCCCACCCGCCGCCGCGGCGCGTCCTCCCGGCGCCCCACCGGACGCACCGACCGCGCCGAGGACAGCACCGCGAGGCCGACCGGAAGTGCCGAAGCGGCCTCCGAGGCTCCGGCGCTGCCCCGGCGCACCCGGACCGAGACACCCGGCACCGGCATCCCGGCGGATACGGCGGCATCTCCTCGCGGCGGCACGAGCGGTCCGGCAGACACGGCACAGCCCCGCTCCGCGGACACGGCACAGCCCCGCTCCGCGGACACGGCACCGCCCCGCTCCGCGGACACGGCACAGCCCCGCTCCGCGGACACGGCACAGCCCCGCTCCCGCACCGCCGCACCCGCCGACGACCCGGCCCCGGAGCCGGGCACCGGGCCGCTGCCCCGGCGCGTACGCCAAGCGAGCCTGGCCCCCCAGCTCAAGCACGACACCGAACGGCGCGCCGAGCGCGCGACGCCACCCGACGACCGCGATGCCGAGGAGGTCCGCAGCCGGATGGCCTCACTCCAGCGCGGCTGGCAGCGCGGCCGGGAGGAGAACGCCGCGGGCGACGAGGCCCGGAACGGCACAGCACAAGGAACGACTAAGGGGGACGGTCGATGACCGCACCGAAGGCGACCGGCCACACGGCGACGGACAAGGTGGAGCTGAACTGGCTCCTGGACGATCTGGTCGACCGGGTCGCCAGCATCCGCAAGGCCGTCATCCTGTCCGGCGACGGCCTGCCCACGGGGATCTCCAAGGACCTGACCAGGGAGGACAGCGAGCATCTGGCCGCCGTGGCGTCCGGCTTCCACAGCCTCGCCAAGGGCGTCGGCCGCCATTTCGAGGCGGGCAGCGTCCGCCAGACGGTGGTCGAGCTGGACGACGCCTTCCTCTTCGTCACCGCCGCCGGGGACGGCAGCTGCCTCGCCGTCCTCTCGGACGCCGACTCCGACGTCGGGCAGGTCGCCTACGAGATGACGCTCCTGGTCAAGCGGGTCGGCGTCCATCTGGGCACCGCCCCGCGCACCGATCTGCCCGCAGGCGGGTAGTGGGATGACATGAGCGCAGACGGTCAGGGAAGAAACCACTGGTTCGACGACGAGGCCGGGCCGGTCGTCCGTCCGTACGCCATGACGCGTGGCCGCACCACGAGCGAGGGCCAGCACCGCCTCGACCTGATCGCGGTGGTCGTCACGGAGCCCGACACCGGCGACCCGGAATCGGACCCGACACTGTCCCCCGAACACGTGGAGATCGTCGGACTCTGCCGGGAGGTACCCCAGTCGGTCGCCGAACTGGCCGCGGAACTCGACCTGCCCATCGGCGTCGTCCGCGTCCTCATCGGCGACCTGGTGCACGCCGAACTCGTCCACGTGACCCGCCCGGTGCCCCCGGCCGAGCTGCCGGACGAGAGTATTCTGCGCGACGTGATCAACGGCCTCCGGGCACTGTGACCGGCGCGGAAGCGGGGTAGTGACGTGACTGGCTGGCAGTTCTGGGTCGACCGAGGCGGCACCTTCACCGACATCGTCGCGCGTCGCCCGGACGGCCGGCTGCTCACGCACAAACTGCTGTCCGACAACCCGGCACGGTACGCCGACGCGGCCGTCGCGGGCGTACGCGAACTCCTGGGCGGCTCCCAGGAGCCCGTCGAGGCCGTTCGCATGGGCACCACGGTCGCCACCAACGCCCTGCTGGAACGCAAGGGCGAGCGCACCCTCCTCGTCGTCACCCGCGGCTTCCGCTACGCCCTGCGCATCGCCTACCAGAACCGCCCCCGCATCTTCGCCCGCCGCATCGAGCTGCCCGAGCTGCTCCACGAACGGGTCGTGGAGGTGGACGAACGCGTCGCCGCCGACGGTACCGTCCTGCGCGCGCCCGACCTGGACGCCCTGGAGGGTCCGCTGCGGGAGGCGTACGCCGACGGGATCCGCGCGGTCGCCGTCGTCTGCCTGCACAGCCATCTCCACCCCGGCCACGAACGCGCCATCGGTGAACTCGCCGCCCGCATCGGCTTCCCGCAGATCTCGCTGTCCAGCGAGGTCAGCCCGCTGATGAAGCTCGTCCCGCGCGGGGACACCGCCGTCGTGGACGCCTACCTCTCGCCCGTGCTGCGCCGCTACGTGCGGCACATCGCCGACGAACTGCGCGGTGTACGGCTGATGTTCATGCAGTCCAACGGCGGGCTGACGGAGGCCGGGCAGTTCCGCGGCAAGGACGCCATCCTCTCCGGACCGGCCGGCGGCATCGTCGGCATGGCCCGCATGTCGCAACGCGCCGGCTTCGACCGCGTCATCGGCTTCGACATGGGGGGCACCTCCACCGACGTCTCGCACTTCGCCGGCGCGTACGAGCGGGTCTTCACCACACAGATCGCGGGTGTCCGGCTGCGGGCACCGATGCTGGACATCCACACCGTCGCCGCCGGCGGCGGCTCCGTCCTCCACTTCGACGGCTCCCGCTACCGGGTCGGCCCCGACTCGGCCGGCGCCGACCCCGGCCCCGCCTGCTACCGCGCGGGCGGCCCGCTCACCGTCACCGACGCCAATGTCATGCTCGGCCGCATCCAGCCCGCTCACTTCCCGGCCGTGTTCGGTCCCGGTGGTGACCAGCCCCTGGACGCGGCCCTCGTCCGTGACCGGTTCACCACCCTCGCGCGCGAGATCCACGAACACACCGGTGACGACCGCACCCCGGAACAGGTGGCCGAGGGCTACCTGCGGATCGCCGTGGCCAACATCGCCAACGCGGTGAAGCGGATTTCCGTCCAGAAGGGCCATGACGTCACCCGCTACGCCCTGACCACCTTCGGCGGGGCGGGCGGTCAGCACGCGTGCCGGGTCGCCGACTCGCTGGGCATCCGTACCGTCCTCGTACCTCCCATGGCCGGCGTGCTCTCCGCGCTCGGCATCGGCCTCGCCGACACCACGGCCATGCGCGAGCACTCCGTGGAAGCACCCCTGGAAGCCGCCTCCATGCCCGGCATCCGCAAGACGGCCGACGACCTGGAGGCCGCCGCACGGGCCGAACTCGTCGCCGAGGACGTCCCGGAGGACCGCATCCAGATCACCCGCCGCGCCCAGCTCCGCTACGACGGCACCGACACCACCCTCACCGTCGGGCTGGCCGAGCCAGACGCCATGCGGAACGCCTTCGAGGAACGTCATCGCGCCACGTACTCCTTCACACTCGACCGCCCGGTCGTCGTGGAAGCCCTCTCCGTCGAAGCCACCGGCATCACCACACCCCCCGATCTCTCCGCCCTCGCCCCGTACGAGGGCCGTGCCCAGGAGCCCGGCACCGTCCGTCTCCACACCGGCGGTGCCTGGCGCGACGTACCCCTCCACCGCCGGGAGGCCCTTCCTCCCGGCGAGACCGTCACCGGACCCGCGATCATCACCGAGGCCGGCGCCACGACCGTCGTCGACGACGGCTGGCGGGCCGCCGCGACCGATGACGGGCATCTGCTCATGGAACGCACGGCGATTACACAGAGTTCCGATGTGGACACGGAATCCGATCCGGTTCTGCTTGAGGTCTTCAACAACCTCTTCATGTCGATCGCCGAACAGATGGGCGCGCGGCTGGAGTCCACGGCCCAGTCCGTCAACATCAAGGAGCGGCTGGACTTCTCCTGCGCGCTGTTCGACCCGGACGGAAACCTGGTGGCCAACGCCCCGCACATCCCCGTCCACCTGGGCTCCATGGGCACCAGCGTCAAAGAGGTCATCCGCCGGCGCGGCTCCGCCATGCGACCCGGCGACACCTACGCCGTCAACGACCCCTACCACGGCGGCACGCACCTGCCCGACGTCACCGTGATCACCCCCGTCTTCGACACCGACGTGGCCGCGGACACGCGGAGTGAGCCGCGGATCCTCTTCCACGTCGCCTCACGCGGTCACCACGCCGAGATCGGCGGCATCGCCCCCGGCTCCATGCCGGCCCACAGCCGCACCATCGAGGAGGAGGGCGTCCTCTTCGACAACTGGCTCCTCGCCGAGAACGGCCGCTTCCGGGAAGAGGAGACCCACCGCCTCCTCACCGAGGCGCGGTACCCGTCCCGCAACCCGCGCACCAACCTCGCCGACCTGCGCGCCCAGATCGCCGCCAACCACAAGGGCGTCGACGAGGTGCGGCGCATGATCGAGGAGTTCGGCCTCGACGTCGTCCAGGCCTACATGCGGCACGTCCAGGACAACGCCGAGGAGGCAGTCCGCCGCGTCATCGACGCCCTCGACGACGGCGAGTACGCCTACGAGACCGACTCCGGGGCCGTCATCCGGGTCCGCGTCCGCGTCGACCGCACCGAGCGCCGGGCGACCGTCGACTTCACCGGCACCTCCGCCCAGCTCACCACCAACTTCAACGCGCCCTTCGCGGTGGTCAACGCGGCCGTCCTGTACGTCTTCCGCACGCTCGTCGCCGATGACATCCCGCTCAACGACGGCTGTCTGCGCCCGCTCGACATCATCGTGCCGTCCGGCTCGATGCTCGCCCCCGAGCCGCCCGCCGCCGTGGTCGCGGGCAACGTGGAGACCTCCCAGGCCATCACCGGCGCCCTGTACGCCGCGCTCGGCGTCCAGGCCGAGGGCTCCGGCACCATGAACAACGTCACCTTCGGCAACGAGCGGCACCAGTACTACGAAACCGTCGCCTCCGGATCCGGCGCCGGCGACGGCTTCCCCGGAGCCGGCGTGGTCCAGACCCACATGACCAACTCCCGGCTCACGGACCCGGAGATCCTGGAATGGCGGCTACCGGTCCGGCTGGAGGAGTTCGCCGTCCGCCGGGGGAGCGGCGGCGCCGGACGGTGGCGCGGCGGCGACGGAGCCGTGCGCCGCATCCGCTTCCTCGAACCGATGACCGTCTCCACGCTCTCCCAGCACCGCCGCGTGCCCCCGTACGGCATGGCCGGCGGCGCCCCCGGAGCGCTCGGCGCCAACCGGGTGGAGCGCGCCGACGGCACGGTCACCGACCTGGGCGGAAGCGGCTCGGCCGATGTCGGCCCCGACGACGTGCTCGTCATCGAGACCCCCGGTGGCGGCGGCTACGGCCGACCGTCGCCCGACCCCCATCAAGCAGGAGAAGAGATCGATGATCTTCGGGCGTTCTGAGCGCGCCAAGGCTCCGGTCGAGCCTGTCACGCTCAAGATCCTCGTGGCCGGCGGCTTCGGCGTGGGCAAGACGACCCTCGTCGGCGCGGTCAGCGAGATCAGGCCGCTGCGCACTGAGGAACTGCTCACCGAGGCCGGGCGGCCCGTCGACGACACCAGTGGTGTGGAGGGCAAGCACACGACCACGGTGGCCATGGACTTCGGCCGGATCACCCTGCGCGAGGACCTGGTGCTCTACCTCTTCGGCACGCCCGGGCAGGAGCGGTTCTGGTTCATGTGGGACGAGCTGTCCGAGGGCGCGCTCGGAGCCGTGGTCCTCGCCGACACGCGCCGCCTGGAGGACTGTTTCGCCGCCGTCGACTACTTCGAGCGGCGTTCCATCCCCTTCCTCGTCGGCGTCAACTGCTTCGAGGGAGCCGCCCGTCACCCCGTGGAATCCGTCCGTCAGGCCCTCGACCTGGACGACGACGTGCCCCTCCTGCTGACCGACGCCCGTGACCGGGAGTCGGTCAAGGCGGTGCTCGTCGGACTGGTCCAGCACGCGATGGAGTACGCGGCCGACCGCCGCGGGGCCGTCGTGCGCTGACCACTAGAGCGGAAGCCGACCAGGGTACGGGCCGTGGTCCTGTGCGGGCCGCCCACGCGCGCGTGCGGCGACTTCCCGGCCGCCTTCCCGCCGCTAAGCCCTCTCCTCCTCCAGCCAGCCGAAGCTCTTCTCCACGGCCCTGCGCCAGTTCCGGTACTCGCGGTCGCGGACCGACACCTCCATGCGGGGCGTCCACTCCGCGTCGTTCCGCCAGTGCGACCTCAGCTCGTCCAGGTCGTTCCACACCCCCGTGGCCAGTCCGGCCGCGTAGGCGGCGCCCAGGCACGTCGTCTCCGACACGCGGGGCCGGATCACCGGGACGCCGAGGACGTCCGCCTGGTGCTGCATGAGCAGGTTGTTCCGGGTCATGCCGCCGTCGGCCTTCAGGGTGCTGATCCGCACCCCGGAGTCCTGGTACATCGCGTCCACGACCTCCCGGGTCTGCCAGCTCGTCGCCTCCAGCACCGCGCGCGCGAGGTGCGCCTTGGTGACGTACCGGGTGAGGCCGGTGACGACGCCGCGCGCGTCGGAGCGCCAGTAGGGCGCGAACAGGCCGGAGAAGGCCGGCACGACGTAGGCACCGCCGTTGTCGTCCACGCTCGCCGCCAGTGTCTCGATCTCGTCGGCGGTCCGGATGATCCCGAGCTGGTCGCGGAACCATTGGACCAACGCGCCCGTTATCGCTATGGACCCCTCCAGGCAGTACACCGGCGCCTCCCCGCCGATCTTGTAGCCCATCGTCGTCAGCAGCCCGTTCTTGGACGGCACCGGCCGGTTGCCGGTGTTCAGCAGCAGGAAACTGCCGGTGCCGTAGGTGTTCTTCGCCGTGCCGACGTCGTAGCAGGCCTGCCCGAACACGGCGGCCTGCTGGTCGCCCAGCGCCGAGGCGACGGGCACCCCGGACAGCTCCCCGACGGCGGTCCCGTACACCTCGGCGGAGGACCTGATCTCGGGCAGCACGGCCTCGGGGACGTTCATCGCGGACAGGATGGAGGGGTCCCACTGGAGGGTGTCCAGGTTCATCAGCATGGTGCGGCCGGCGTTCGTGACGTCAGTGACGTGCCGGCCGCCGTCGGTGCCACCGGTGAGGTTCCAGATCAGCCAGGAGTCGATGGTGCCGAACGCGATCTCACCGCGCTCCGCCCGCTGCCGCAGACCGGGCACATGGTCCAGCAGCCAGGCCGCCTTGGGCCCGGAGAAGTAGCTGGCCAGCGGCAGCCCGGTCGTCTCTCGGAACCGGTCCTGGCCGTCCGCGCCGCCCAGTTCGCCGCACAGGGCCGCGGTACGGGTGTCCTGCCAGACGATCGCGTTGTGCACCGGCTTGCCCGTGGCGCGGTCCCACAGGACCGTGGTCTCCCGCTGGTTGGTGATGCCGAGGGCGCTCAGCTGGTCGGCGCGCAGTCCCGCCCGGGCGAGCGCCCCGGCCACCACGGCCTGCACCTTGGACCAGATCTCCGTGGCGTCGTGCTCCACCCAGCCGGGCTTGGGAAAGATCTGCCGGTGCTCGCGCTGGTCCACGGCGACGATCGCACCGCTGTGGTCGAAGACGATGCAGCGGCTGGACGTGGTGCCCTGGTCGATGGCGGCGACGTACGTGTCGGCGGTGTCCGTCATGGCTGCCCCTGGGTCGCTGGGTCGGATCGCTGGTCGGAAGGCCGGGTGCGGATCGTGGATCGCGGTGGCGGGAGCGGGGGGTTCAGAAGGCCGCGTTGTAGATCAGGCCGGCCAGTGCTCCGCCGATCAGCGGCCCGACGACCGGGATCCAGGCGTATCCCCAGTCGGACCCGCCCTTGTGGGGGATCGGCAGGAAGGTGTGCACGATGCGCGGGCCGAGGTCGCGGGCCGGGTTGATGGCATAGCCGGTGGGACCGCCGAGGGAGAGGCCGATGCCCACGACCAGCAGGGAGACGATGAGCACGGTGGTGCCGGACTCGCCGAGCCCTCGGGTGAGCCCGAAGGCGAGGACCGGCAGGACGAGCGCGACGGTCGCGATGATCTCGGTGACGAGGTTGGCGACCGGGTTCCTGATCTCCGGAATGGTGGAGAAGATGCCGAGGGTCGGCACGGGCTCATCCGCGGTGCCGCCCGTGGTCCCTTCGGTGCGCACGTTGGCCTGGAACTGGGCGAGATAGACGAGGTAGGCCAGTACGGCGCCGAGCATCGCGCCGACGATCTGCCCGAGCAGGTACACCCAGACCTTGCCCCATTTGCCGGTGTCCACCGCGATGCCGATGGTGACCGCGGGGTTGAGCTGACCACCGGAGAGGGGAGCGGCGGTGTACGCGCCCGCGAGGACACCGAAGCCCCAGCCGAACGCGATCACGATCCAGCCCGAGGCGCGTGCCTTGGAGTATCGGAGGGTGACGGCGGCGCAGACGCCCGCGCCGAACAGGATCAGGATCGCGGTGCCGATGACCTCGCCGACGAATATGTCTCCGTTGCTCATGGCGGCTCCCTTGGCGCCGGCAGGGGCGATCGGCCCCCGGCCATGGCGTGCAGGACGGTTCCCTTGGCGACTTCAGCCGAAGGCAGGGAGGGCCCCGAGCCCCGCCCGGCGTCGGTGACGAGCGTGCCGTCGCAGCCGGATCGCCCTGGAGCGCCGGGCCGTGAGCAGGACAGACCCGTGCCGCAGTGCCTGATAACGCCAAGAATGTACGGCGATGTCGGCCGACACCGGGAAGTGTTCACCGGTGTCCCGGGGGCGTCAAGGTTGCCGACGGCGACGGTGACACGGGCGCTCCGTCGGCCTCGGCGGAGGGGCGCGCCGCAACGGACATGTAGGAGAAAGCCGTTCACCACCGTGGCTCGGCGGTCGCGTAGCCGGTCCCCGCCGGGGCCGGGCCTCCGCGCCGGACCTCGTGACCGGGGAGCCCGGCGCGCCCGAGCACCCAGCTGCCGCCGTTCAGTGCCTTGGCGGCTTTCTTCAGCGGGGCCAGCTGTGCGGCGGCCTGGTGATGGTCGCTCACGCTGCCCGGACCGCAGACGACCGTCGCCAGGGAGAGGGTGACCGGCCGGCCGCCCGCCGCCCAGGGAACGTCCAGCACGGCGGTGACCAGCGGATCGAGCGCCTCCTCCTCCGCCAGCACCAGGAAGTCGTCTCCGCCGATGTGCCCGACGCGCGCGTGCTCCGCGACCGCCTGTTGAAGCGGCGCCTGTTGGAGCGCCGCCTGTTGGAGCGCGCGGCCCACCGCGCGGATCAACTCGTCGCCCGCGGCGAACCCGGCACCGTCGTTGACCTGCTTGAAGTGGTCGATGTCCAGCCAGCTGAGGGCGAACGCCCGCCCGTCGGAGATCCGCCGGTCCACCTCGCTCACGATCGCGTCCGAACCGGGCAGCCGGGTCAGCGGGTTGAGCCCGGCGGCCTCCTCCACCCGGCTCTCGGCCAGTGCCCGCACCAGATCCGCCAGCCGTACGACACCGACGCACCGGCCGTGTCCGTCGACCACCGCCACGTCGTCGGAGGTCCGGTCCCGGCCGCCGACGGCCACCACGTCCAGCACCTGCCAGGCCGTCGCGTCGACGCCGACCGTGCGGGGGGCGTCGCCCAGTTTGCAGGCCGGCCGGTCGGCGTACAGGGCGTGCCCGTAGCGCCCCGACATCGACAGCAGGAAACGCGAACGGTGCACCGACCGGACGGGCCTGCCGTACTGGTCCACCAGCAGTACGCCGGAGACGTCCGGGGAACCGGTCAGCAGCGCCCGCACCTGTCCGGCCGAGGCGGTCAGCGGCAGGACGGCGGCCGGCCGTACGAACTCCCGTACGGAAGGCCCGGAGCGGGGCACGGTCCCGGCGCCGGGCGCCAGGGACGGAACGTATACGTCCGCTGCGGGGATGCGGGCCGGCGGAGCGAACAGCTCTCCCTGGGCCAGCTGCGCACCGGCCGACAGCGCCGCCGCGCAATGGAGTTCCGTCTCCACTCCCTCCACCGCGACCAGGGCGCCCAGCTCCTCGCACAGCGTCCGCATCGCCCGCACCGCGGCCGGCCGCGCCAGCAGCGAGGCGTCGAGTTTGACCAGGTCGGGGGAGAGGTCGGTGAGCAGCCTGAGCGGAACGTCGCCGTCCCCGATGCCGTCCGCGCTGATCCGGAACCCCTGCGCGCGCAGTGAGGCCACCGCCTCCAGCAGGGCCCGCTGTGGCACGTGCGTGTACGGCGGGACGATGTCGAGGGTCACCTCCCAGGCCATGCGCCCCGCCGCGCGGACGGCGTCGTGCAGCGGTGTCAGGCCGCCGAGGTCGGCGAGCGTGGCCGCGAACACGTTCAGGTGCAACGGCAGCAGGGTTTCCTTGCGGGCCGCGGCGCGGAGCGCCGACACGGTCAGCCTGCCGTCCACTTCGGGATCCCGGCGGGCCTCGGCCAGGACGTCGCCGGTCTCCGGGCGGGCGAGTATCTCCAGTGCGGCGACCGCGCCCGTCCTCAGGTTGACCACCGGCTGGAAGGCGAAGCGGAGAGTATCCGTCCAGGAGTGCACGGGAGCATGATGGCGCTGCCCGCGCACGCCCAGGCGCAGTTCATGAGACGTTCACGCAGGATTCCTGGTCGATCACAGAGAGTGGACAGCCTCGTCCGCTCCCTTGCGGCAGAGCAGCCTCCGCCACTCACGGTGGTCACCGCACGGCGATCACCGATGACCCGTGCCCGAACAGCCCTTGGTTCGCCGTGATGCCCACCCGCGCCCCGGCGACCTGACGGTCACCCGCCGTACCCCTCAACTGCCAGGTCAGCTCGCACACCTGGGCGATGGCCTGGGCCGGCACCGCCTCACCGAAGGAGGCCAGTCCGCCGCTGGTGTTCACGGGTATCCGCCCGCCCGGGGCGGTCGCGCCCTCCCGGAGCAGCTTCGCGCCGTCGCCCTCGCCGCACAGCCCCAGATCCTCGTACCACTGCAACTCCAGCGCGGTGGACAGGTCGTAGACCTCGGCCAGGGACAGGTCCTCGGGTCCGATGCCCGCCTCGTCGTAGGCGGCCCGGGCGATGGAGGCACGGAAGGTCTCCGCCGGCGGCGGCACCGTGGCCGCCGAGTCCGTCGCGATGTCCGGCAGGTCCAGCACCGAGTTCGGGAAACGGGGCGTCACCGTCGACACCGCCCGGATCCGGACCGGACGGGCGACACCGTGCCGGTGCGCGAAGTCCAGGCTGGACAGCACCAGGGCGGCCCCGCCGTCGGAGGTGGCGCAGATGTCCAGCAGCCGCAGCGGATCGGCGACCACCGCGGAGGCGGCCACCTCCTCGGCGGTGACCCGCTTGCGGTAGCGGGCGTACGGGTTGAGCGCCCCGAGCCCGGCGTTCTTCACCTTGACCAGCGCGAAGTCCTCCGGCGTGTCACCGTGCACCGCCATCCGCCGCCGCGCGTACAGCCCGAAGTAGGCCGGATTCGTCGCCCCCAGCAGCCGGAAGCGCAGCCAGTCCGGATCGTCGGGACGGTCCCCGCCCGCGGGCCGGAAGAAGCCCTTGGGCGCGGCGTCCGCCCCCACCACCAGGACGACGTCCGTAAGACCGGCGAGGATCTGCGCCCGCGCCGCGGCGATGGCCTGCGCCCCTGACGCGCAGGCCGCGTACACACTCGTCACCCTCGCGCCCTGCCACCCCAGGGCCTTGGCGAAGGTCGCTCCCGCGACATGGCCCGGATATCCGCCGCGCACCGTGTCCGCGCCCACGATGGAGCCGACGGCCGGCCAGTCGAGGCCCGCGTCCGCGAGAGCCGCGCGAGCCGCAGCCGCGCCGTACTCCACGAAGCCGCGGCCCCACTTGCCCCACGGGTGCATGCCCGCACCGAGCACCGCCACATCAGCCGTCACTCCGCCACCCCCGTCGGCCGCCAGTGCCAGACCGTCCAGGTCGTCTCCGCGTCCTCGTCCTCGTGGAGCACTCCAGGGACGAGCTCCACCTCCATGCCCACCGCCAGATCGGCGACGGTGACCCCGGGAGCCGCCTGCCCCAGCACCACGATCCGCTCGGCCTCCAGCTCCACAGCGATCAACGCGTACGGCACCCACGGAAGTTCCAGGTTGCTCACGTACGGTGACGGAGGGCGATATCGACTGTCGGTGTACGACCAGATACGTCCCCTTCGTGACAGTGACGTCTCCTCCAGGGTGCCGCCCGCGCAGTGGGGATTGCGGCAGTGGACGTCCTCGCGCGGGAAGAAGACGGAGGCGCAGGCCGTGCAGCGGGTGCCCAGGAGCCGGAAGTCACCGCCCTCGCCGGTGAACCAGCCGGTGACCGCGGGCTTGCGTGTGCGCGGCAAGGGGCCTCCTCTCACGGCATACCTGACGGAGCGTCAGAAGTGTGCCATGGGTAACCGGAAATGGGCAGGCCGATGCGGCGAACCGAACGGCGGCGCACGGCGTCGTGGTACACGAGGGGCGGCCGGGACCGACGGGGGTGGTTCCGACCGCCCCTTCCGGATCCGCTCGTTCGTGATGCCTCACTAGCGGAACACGTCCCTCCCTTGATCGGATACAGTCCGCGCGTGTCCGAAACTCAGCAACCAACTGCCAACTCCGCGCCGGACTCGCACTGTTCGAGCTGCGGAGCGCCCTATGGAGAGGGCGTTTCCGGATGGCCGCGCACCTGCTCGTCCTGCGGGACCACCGCCTACCGCAATCCGCTGCCGGTCGCGATCGCTCTCCAGCCCGTGTACGACACCAAGGGCACAGCCCTGGTCGTCATCACCCGAACCGTCGCCCCCGCGCGCGGAGGCATCGCCCTGCCGGGCGGGTACATCGACGACCGCGAGGACTGGAAGCAGGCCGTCGTACGGGAACTCAAGGAAGAGACCGGCATCGAGGCGGCCGCCCGTGACGTGCGGCTCGTGGACGTCATGAGCTCACCCGACGGGCACCTGCTGCTGTTCGGAGTGCTGCCGGAACGCCCGGCCGACGGACTGCCGCCCTCCGGTCCCACGGACGAGACGGAGGGCTGGCAGCTGCTGCGCAGGCCCGAGGAACTCGCCTTCCCGCTGCACACCGTGGCCGTCAAGGCATGGTTCGAGGGCCGCTACGTCTGAGCCCGCGGCTCAGCCGAGCCCGCGCACGCGCACCGGGTAGGGCGGCGCCGCCACGCCGTCCTCCCGGTCCCGGGTGACCACCACCCGCCCACCGTGCCGACGGGCGACGTAGCGTTCGATCTCCGGTTCCTCCCACCCGTCGCCCGGGTCCGCCACGACCAGGCCGGCCCCGGTGCGTCCGCGCGCGGGCGCCCACACCTCCAGCTCCAGCCCGCCATCGGCGCCACGCACGGGCAGCACGGCTCCCGCGCGCGCGAGCACCGGTATCCGGGACAGCGGCGCGTCCACCAGGACCCGCCCCGGCCCCTCATGGACCTCCTCCGTCAGCGTGTCGTACCAGCGGCCCCGCGGCAGCCGCACCGCACGCCGGCGGACACCGGGATCCAGAACGGGGGCCACCAGAAGGCCGTCGCCCAGCAGAAACGTGTCCTCGCAGTCGCGCAGCGCGCGGTCCTCCGGCGCCCCCCACCACAGCGGACGCACATAGGGAGCGCCGGTCCGCCGGGCCAGATGCGCCAGCGTCAAGAAGTACGGCAGCAACCGCCGCCGTTCGAGCAACGCCACGCGCGCGTGCTCCAGCACCTCGGCACCGAACTCCCACGGCTCCCGGCGCCCCGCCCGCAGACTCGCGTGGGTGCGGAACAGCGGCAGATACGCGCCCAGCTGGAACCAGCGCAGATACAGCTCCGGCGACGGACTGCCGTCGAAGCCGCCCACGTCCGGACCCGAGTACGGCACCCCGCACAACCCCAGGCCCAGCACCAGCGACAGCGACGCCCGCAGCCCCGGCCAGCCGGTCGCCACGTCCCCCGACCACGTGCCCCCGTACCGCTGGAGCCCCGCCCAGCCCGAACGGGAGAACAGGAAGGGCCGCTCCTCGGGCGCCAGCTCGCGCAACCCCTCATAGGCGGCCTGCGCCATGCACAGCGCGTACACGTTGTGCCCTTCCCGGTGGTCGCCGCCGCGCCCCTCCAGGGCATGCCGGGCCGAACGCGGCAGCGTCGGCTCGCCGAAGGCGCTGAACGACGTCGGCTCGTTCATGTCGTGCCAGAACCCGGCGAAGCCCTGCCCCAGCCGCTCCTCGTACAGCCCGCCCCACCACGCACGCGCGCGTGCGTCCGTGAAATCCGGGAAGACCGACTCGCCGGCCCACGCGACACCCCGCACCGTGTGGCCCTGCGCGTCCCGCACGAACGCGTCCACGGCCTTGCCGCTCTCGTACACGGCACCGCCCGGCTCCGCCCGCACCGCCGGATCGACGATCGACACCAGCCGGATCCCGTCCCGGCGCAGCTCCTCCGCCAGCACCGGAAGCTTGGGAAAACGCTCCTGGTCGACCGTGAACACCTGATGGTCGTCGTAGTGGTCGATGTCGAGGTGCACGGCGTCCAGCGGCAGCCCGCGCTCGTGATAGCCCGCGACGATCCGGCGCACCTCCTGCTCGCTGCCGAATCCCCACCGCGCGTGCTGGTGGCCCAGCGCCCACGCGGGCGGCAGGGCGGGCGCCCCGGTCAGCGAGGCCCACGTGTGCAGCACGCGCGCGGGTGTCCCCACCATCACCCAGCAGCGCAACGGACCGCCGTCCATCCGCACCTCGCAGTGCCCCGCCCGGTCGTGCCCGGACCCGGCACCCTCCCCGCCCTCGCGCAGGACCACCGTGCCGTCCCAGGTGGTGTCATGGAACACCAGATGCGTGCCGGCATCCGCCACCACCAGCTGCACCGGCATCGTCAGATACAGCGGATCGTCGCCGGGCCCGAACGCCCGGCCGGGATCGGTGTTCCACAACCGGTACCGGCCATCGCGCAGCCGGGGCCCGCCCGCGCGCCCGCCCAGGCCGAAGAACCGCGCGTCCGCGGCGACCTCCGAGCGCTGCATCCACCGCGCCGTCCCCCCGCCGACCGGCTCCCACCAGCGCGGCGGCAGATCCCGCCGCAGCACCACCCCGCCCGGCGTGCACACCTCCACCGCACCGTGCCGCGACACGACAACAGTCGCCCGCTCGGCCACCACGCGCCAGCCGCCGTCCTTGTCCGGCTCCAGCACCGCCCGCGGATCCGGCTCGGGACCACTCCCCGCGAGCGCGTACGACGGCTGCGGACCAGCCCCGTCCCACCCCCAGAAGACCGCCCCGTTCACCGCCACGACGATCCGCAGCTCCGAGCGGCCGAACCGGATCAGCCCACCCCCGGGGCCCGGCTCCGTGCCCCGCACCTGACCGGGCATCCGGGCCCGCTCGGGCCCCCGCCGCGGGAGCCCGGCGGCGTCGATACGCCTCCTGCGCCACGCCGCCCGTACGGTACGCAACCCCTGAGCCGCCCTCCCCGAACCGACCACACTTACCGAACGCACCAGGTCACGACCGTCCATGCTGCTCACCCTGCCACTGAGCGCCCCACGCGCGCGTGTCGTTCAACTGCCGTTCACCCGTGCCCGGACCACATCTTCATGACACGGACTGTGTGGAGCGCACCCTGGTGTAGAAGTCGATCACATGGCATCGTCCCTGTCAGCCGCGTCACGCGCACACCCCAGCCCGTGCGCGGACGACGCACACGACGCGCACAGCCCGGGAGCCGCACCAATGTCGACCGCGAACCCCCAGCCGCTCTGGCAGCCCGATCCCCAGCGGATCGCCCAGGCCCGCATCACCCGGTTCCAGGCATGGGCCGCCGAACACCACGGAGCCCCTGCCGAGGGCGGGTACCCGGCCCTGCACCGGTGGTCCGTCGATCAGCTGGACACCTTCTGGAAAGCCGTCACCGAGTGGTTCGACGTACGGTTCTCGACGCCCTACACGCGTGTGCTCGGCGACCGCACCATGCCCGGCGCCCAATGGTTCCCCGGAGCCACCCTCAACTACGCCGAACACGCCCTGCGTGCCGCGGCCGACCGCGCCGACGAACCCGCCCTCCTGTACGTGGACGAGACGCAGGAGCCACGGCCGGTGAGCTGGTCCGCGCTGCGCCGCCAGGTCGGCTCCCTCGCCGCCGAACTCCGCGCCCTCGGCGTCCGCCCCGGCGACCGCGTCAGCGGCTACCTCCCCAACATCCCGCAGGCCGTCGTCGCCCTCCTCGCCACGGCCGCCGTCGGCGCCGTCTGGACCTCGTGCGCCCCCGACTTCGGCGCCCGCAGCGTCCTCGACCGCTTCCAGCAGGTCGAACCCGTCGTCCTGTTCACCGTCGACGGCTACCGCTACGGCGGCAAGGAGCACGACCGCCGGGAGGCCGTCGCCGAGCTGCGCCGGGAGCTGCCCACCCTGCGCGCCGTCGTCCACATCCCCCTGCTCGGCACCGAGCCGCCCGAGGGAGCCCTGGAGTGGTCCGCGCTGACCGCCGGGGACACCGAGCCGGTCTTCGAGCAGGTCCCGTTCGACCACCCGCTGTGGGTGCTCTACTCCTCCGGCACCACCGGCCTGCCGAAGGCCATCGTCCAGTCGCAGGGCGGCATCCTGGTCGAACACCTCAAGCAGCTCGGCCTGCACTGCGACCTCGGCCCCGAGGACCGCTTCTTCTGGTACACCTCGACCGGCTGGATGATGTGGAACTTCCTCGTCTCCGGCCTGCTCACGGGCACCACGGTCGTCCTGTACGACGGCAGCCCCGGCTACCCGGACACGGGCGCCCAGTGGCGCGTCGCCGAACGCACCGGAGCCACCCTCTACGGCACCTCCGCCGCCTACGTCATGGCCTGCCGCAAAGCCGGCGTCCGCCCCGCCCGCGACTGCGACCTGTCCACGGTGAAGTGCGTCGCCACCACCGGTTCCCCCCTGCCGCCCGACGGCTTCCGCTGGCTGCACGACGAGGTCCGCGCCGACCTGTGGATCGCCTCCGTCAGCGGCGGCACCGACGTCTGCTCCTGCTTCGCCGGCGCCGTACCGACCCTTCCGGTGTACACCGGGGAACTCCAGGCACCCGGCCTCGGCACCGACCTGCGGTCCTGGGACCCCAGTGGTAAGCCCCTCATCGACGAGGTCGGCGAGCTGGTCGTCACCAACCCCATGCCGTCCATGCCGATCCACTTCTGGAACGACCCCGACGGCCGCCGCTACCACGACAGCTACTTCGACACCTACCCCGGCGTCTGGCGGCACGGCGACTGGACCACCGTCACCTCACGCGGGACCGTGATCATCCACGGCCGCTCCGACTCCACCCTCAACCGGCAGGGCGTGCGCATGGGCTCGGCCGACATCTACGAGGTCGTCGAGCGCCTGCCCGAGATCAAGGAGTCGCTGGTCATCGGCATCGAGCAGCCCGACGGCGGCTACTGGATGCCGCTGTTCGTGCACCTCGCACCGGGCGCCGTCCTGGACGAGGCCCTCCTGAACCGCATCAAGCAGACCATCCGCGAGCAGCTCTCCCCTCGGCACATCCCCGACGAGATCATCGAGGTCCCCGGCGTCCCTCACACCCTCACGGGCAAGCGCATCGAGGTCCCGGTCAAACGCCTGCTCCAGGGCACCCCGCTGGAAAAGGCGGTGAACCCCGGCTCCATCGACGACCTCGCCCTGCTCGGTTTCTACGAGGAACTCGCCCGCAAGCGCGCCTGACCCCCGGACGATCACCCTCCGCATTTGGGCCTCAGTGCGACCCACACGGGGTGACCTGCGCAGACGACCTCCCCACCCGACCGTGACCACCGGCGGCACCACCATTGTCAGTGCCGCCGGTTACGGTGAGTGAGTATTGATCGACCGCGCATTGGGGGAAATTCATGGCGCACACCGACCACCGGACCATGCGGCGCGCCCTGCGCCGCGAGATCGCCGGCACCATCGGCGTCCTCACCGACGACCACGACTTCCGCGCCATGCGGCGCTACCGCAGCTTCACCTTCGACGACCACACCGCCTACCTCCGGCAACTGGAGGCCGTCCTCCAGGACCGCGCCGCACAGGGCGACCACACCACCCTCGCCCTCTTCGACCCCGAGGACTACGCCGCGTACTGCGCGGACACCGGCCTCGACCCGGAAGCGCCGACCAGCCGGACCCGGTTCACCGCGGAACTCGCGGCCACCGGCCCGACCATCCCCTACGACGGCCGCCCGCTCGCCGTCCTCCTGCCCGCCCTCGTGGACGAAGCCGTACGCCAGGCCACCTGGGAGTACGCCACCACCCTCCTCACCCGCCTCGGCCCCTGCCCGACCTGCGGCGAGGACATCGGCAGGGCAGCCTTCACCCGCGCCTCCGACCTCCTGGTCCGCATCCTCGACAGCGCACCACCGGGCGACCGGCACCTCGTGTGCACCGTCGCCGGACCTCCGGACACCCTCGTCTCCGTCCTGCACGGCGACCAAGACCCCCACGGCGCGACCCGCCTGGACGAGGCCGAAGCTCTGGAATTCACCAGCGTCCTCGCCCTCGGCCTCGCGACCCGCAGCCCGGGCGGACTCGTCATCCGCGTCAGCGCCACCGGAACGGCCGACCGTGTCTACGGCTGGCGACTGCGCGGCGGTGCCCTCGAACCACTGACGGCATCCGAGGTGTTCGACGCCTACTGCACCGACGTCGAATCCGGCGAACTGATCTCCCCGGAGCCCGGCGTCGACTACCGCGAGCCCCCCGCCCTGGGAGAAGAGAGCACCGCCCCGGGCCACCGCCACTGAGGCCCGCACACTCGGCGGCCCGAACGCGACAGGGGCGCCCCACCCGAAGGCGGGACGCCCCTGATCCGGCACACCGGCGGTGACCGGTACGGCTACTCGCCGGACAGCACCGCCTGAGCCGCGCTCCGCGCCTCCTCGGCGCTGTCCGCCGCACGCGCCGCCGCCGCGGCCCGCTCACACTGCGCCAGCGTGTACTTCGCCAGCGTGGCGCGAACGTACGGAATCGATGCCGCACCCATGGACAGGGAGGTGACACCCAGACCGGTCAGCACGCACGCCAGCAGCGGATCCGACGCGGCCTCGCCGCACACCCCACAGCTCTTGCCCTCGGCCGTGGCCGCCTCGGCGGACAGCGCGACCAGGTCGAGCAGCGCAGGCTGCCACGGGTCCTGAAGACGCGACACCGCACCCACCTGCCGGTCCGCCGCGAACGTGTACTGCGCGAGGTCGTTGGTACCCAACGACAGGAACTCGACCTCCTGGAGGATCGAGCGCGCCCGCAGCGCGGCCGAGGGGATCTCGACCATCGCGCCGAACTTCGCCCGCAGCCCCGCCTCACGGCAGGCATCGGCAAAAGCCTTGGCGTCCTTCCGGTCCGCCACCATGGGCGCCATGACCTCAAGGTAGACGGGCAGCCCCTCGGCGGCCTTCGCCAGCGCCGTCAGCTGAGTGCGCAGAACCTCCGGGTGGTCGAGCAGCGTCCGCAGCCCCCGCACGCCGAGCGCCGGGTTCGGCTCGTCCGCCGGCGTCAGGAAGTCCAGCGGCTTGTCCGCCCCGGCGTCCAGCACCCGCACGACCACACGGCTCTCGGGGAACGCCTCCAGCACCTGCCGGTAGGCCTCCACCTGCTTCTCCTCGGAAGGAGCGTTCTTGCTGTCGTCCAGGAACAGGAACTCTGTACGGAACAGACCGACACCCTCGGCCCCGGCCTCGACGGCCGCCGGTACGTCCGCCGGCCCGCCCACGTTGGCCAGAAGCGGCACCTTGTGCCCGTCTGCGGTCACCCCGGGACCCGTCGAAGCGGCCAGCGCGGCCTTGCGCGCGGCAGCCGCGGCCTCCAGCTCCGCCTTCTTCTCCTCGCTCGGGTTCACGAAGACGTCCCCGGTGCTGCCGTCGACGGCGATCAGCGTGCCCTCGCCCAGCTCACCGGCACCGGGCAGCGCCACCACGGCCGGCACGCCCAGAGCCCGCGCCAGGATGGCGCTGTGACTGGTCGGACCGCCCTCCTCGGTCACGAAACCGAGGACCAGGGACGGGTCCAGCAGCGCGGTGTCGGCCGGAGCCAGATCACGTGCCACGAGCACATAAGGCTGGTCACTGTCCGGGACACCCGGCATCGGCACGCCCAGCAGCCGGGCGACAATACGGTTCCGCACGTCATCCAGGTCGGCCACCCGCCCGGCCAGGTACTCACCGGCGCCGGCCAACAGCTCCCGGTACGCCGCGAAGGCGTCGTACACGGCACGCTCGGCGGTGCTGCCGACGGCGATCCGCCGGTCCACGTCGGCCATCAGCTCGGGGTCCTGCGCCATCATGGCCTGTGCCTCCAGCACGGCCTGGGCCTCGCCCCCCGCCAGATTGCCGCGCGCCATCAGGTCGGCGGCCACGGCGTCCACGGCCTGACGGGCGCGCCCCTGCTCCCGCTCCGCTTCCTCGGCGGGAATCTGCTTGGCCGGCGGTTCCAGGACCGCCGTCCCCATGTGCCGTACCTCGCCGATCGCCACGCCATGGCTCACGCCGACGCCTCGCAGCGTTGTCTCCATCTCACCCGTCTCCGGATAGTGCGGCGGGTCCCGCCGCCGCGGTGGTTGTCCTGTGCGCCGCCTTACGACGGCAGTGCTGTCAGTTCCAGGAGAAGAGGCTGTCGCCGACCTTCACGTCTCCGTCCTCACGGAGGTCGGAGAGGGACTCGGCAGTGGCTTCCAGCGCGACGACCGGGCACACCGGCGACTTGCCGGCCGCCTCGACCGCGGCGGGGTTCCAGCGCACGACGGCCTGGCCGCGGGTCACGGTGTCGCCCTTGTTGACGAGCACCTCGAAACCCTCGCCGTTGAGCTGGACGGTGTCGATGCCGAGATGGGTGAGTACACCGTGCCCGCTCTCGTCGACCACGACGAACGCGTGCGGATGCAGGGAGACGATGATGCCGTCGACGGGCGCCACGGCCTCGGAGACCTCACGCACGGGATCGATCGCGGTGCCCGGGCCGACCATGGCCCCGGAGAAGACCGGATCCGGCACTGCGGCCAGTCCGATGGCACGCCCGGCAAGAGGGGACGTCACGGTGGTCATGGGAAGCCTCCCAAGGAGTGGAGCTGTTCACGGGCCGTCACTGGCAGTCCCGGACGGCGCACTGAGCAGCAGCGTATGTCATGTGAACTGGCGGTTCCGGACGGAAGCTACCAGTTAGTGGTCTAGACCACCAGCTCACCGGATTTGCATGGCCTTCAAGGCTGCGTGTACAGTCGTACTCCTGCCGGGGGCAGTGAGGCGTGCAACCGCTTCCTCCTCCGACAGCAACCAAACTCATCAGATCCTATCTCTGGATCTCCTTCTGCATGCTCGCAGGGGGGCGGTCAGAGAGACGGAAAAACCCTGGTAGAGTTTGAAACACCGAAGGGAAGCGCCCAGAGGAAAGCCCGAGAGGGTGAGTACAAAGGAAGCGACCGTTCCTTGAGAACTCAACAGCGTGCCAAAAATCAACGCCAGATATGTTGATACCCCGTCTCCGGTCATCACGATCGGGACGAGGTTCCTTTGAAAAACACAGCGAGGACGCTGTGTGCGAGGGGACTATTCCTCCTCTCGCACCGCTCTCGTGGTGTTGCACCGGCCGAGTTGTTTCTTGGCCGAGTAAACATTCACGGAGAGTTTGATCCTGGCTCA
>NZ_BMUI01000005.1 GCF_014650115.1 Streptomyces olivaceoviridis
CAGCATCGCCTGCACCCTCATCTGCTACCGCAGACTCACCAAATGAGATGACCTCTTAGGAACCCTCGCTGCCGCCCCCACCTGCTGGAAGAGCCTTGCTCACATCATCATGAGGGACACGGTCCCGCTGACTCATCGCGGTCACGAGGGTGGAGGAGACGTGGGCCAGAGCGGGGTCGGCAGCGATGAAGAACGTTTCGACTCCGGCCAGCTCGTGGTTCATGCGGGCCATCGGCATTTCGTAGTCCAGGTCGCGAACGCCGCGGACCCCGCGAATGACGACGTCGATCCCGACTCGGCGGCAGTAGTCGACCAGCAGGCCGCCGGTGTGGGAGTCGACGGTGACGTTGCTCAGGCCAGTTGCCGCCGCGCGGAGCCGCTCCAGCCGTTCCGTGACGGGAAAGCGGCCGGCCTTGTTCGGATTGAACATCACGCACACGACGACCTCGTCGAACAGGAGGGCAGCGCGCCGGAGTACGTCCTGGTGCCCTTGGGTGACCGGGTCGAAGGATCCTGGGAAAAGGGCTCGCATGATCGGAGAGAGTAACAAGCAGCCGCCCCCGGCCGTGAAGTGCCAGGGCAGCCAAACAGGGGGGAACTGCGGGCGGCCCCGGCGCATGGTGCCTGGCGTTATGCCGATCAGCGGAGCACATCTGGCGGAGCCGCCCGGCCGTCGTCGAGGTCGCGGCCTGTGACGACCGGACGGCATTCTCGGTCCAGGAGCTACACGCCGGGCGGTGGGCGACCGCGACCGCGACCGCGGACACCATGCCCCGGGTTCCCGGGGAGGCCGGTGTACGACTGCTACCCGGACGTGCGCCAGGAGCTGGACCCGTGGCTACGCCGGGGCGTCTGGTACACCGCCAGGCACGGCCAGCAGTGGTTGGTGCCGCGGTCTTCTTGCCGCGGCGACCGCTGCGGGCGAGTGCGCCGATGAGCTCCACCCGGCTCATCCTCGACCGGCCGGGCACGATCTGTTCGATCGCCCGCTGGAACAGCTCCGCCGCTGACCGCCCGGTGATGGTGTTCTCCCGCTCTTTGAGCCCTCACAGGCGGGCGGGTGGTCTTCTCCCTGGGGCCATCCGCATAAGGGCTACCGGGTCATCCCATCGAGCACACGAAGACGGATGCGCTGCTGCCGGGCATGGCCGAGCGCTACGACGTGCTGATCACCGCCAAGGGCGGGGGTCCCTCTGGTCACGCCGGCCGAGGGCCATGCGGGACGGGCTTCGGCCGTGCTGCGCACCGGTCGTCGCGGGGCACGCCGGCGGGTCCGGCGTTCGCCGAGAGGCGTCCGCCACGGCCTGGAGGACGCAGCCCGCATGGACCGATGTGCAGTGGTTCGGCTACCGCCGTGCCTCCATCGACTTCGTGGAGACCGGCTCCTCGCACATGGTCATGCTCTCTCGCCCCGACGACGTCGTGGGCATCATCCTCCAAGCGGCCGAAGCAACCAAGTGAAACCGAGCGCGGCCCGGGTGGCATGACGGCCAGAAGCGGTCCGATCCGAGAAGATGCTCGCGCGTGGGCAGGGGTCGGCCGCCGTACCGCGTTCACCCGGGCGCAGCTCGACTCACACAACGCACAACTGAACATCCGACACAGCAGGGGAATGAGTGATGAGTACAGTCACCACGCCGGACGGCACCGTCATCTTCTACAAGG
Organism: Streptomyces olivaceoviridis; assembly: GCF_014650115.1. Classification (GTDB taxonomy): domain Bacteria; phylum Actinomycetota; class Actinomycetes; order Streptomycetales; family Streptomycetaceae; genus Streptomyces; species Streptomyces olivaceoviridis. The sequence goes on from NZ_BMUI01000005.1 coordinate 1,666, forward strand.
ACTGGGGCCCGCGGGACGCCCAGCCGATCGTCTTCCACCACGGTTGGCCGCTCAGCTCCGACGACTGGGATGCCCAGTTGCTGTTCTTCCTCTCCAAGGGGTACCGGGTCATCGCTCACGACCGCCGTGGCCACGGGCGATCCAGCCAGCCCTCGACCGGCCACGAGATGGACACCTACGTCGCCGACGTCAACGTACTGACCGACGCCCTGGACCTTCAGGGGGCAGTGCACATCGGGCACTCCACCGGCGGCGGCGAGGTCACGCGCTATGTGGCACAGGCCAAGCCCGGCCGTGTCTCCAAGGCGGTACTCGTCGCGGCCGTCCCCCCGGTCATGGTGAAGAAGGACAGCAACCCCGAGGGCACCCCGATCGAGGTCTTCGACGGATTCCGTGCGGCCCTCGCCGCCAACCGGGCCCAGTTCTTCATCGATGTCCCCGCCGGGCCCTTCTACGGCTTCAACCGGCCGGGGGCCCAGGTGTCCCAGGGACTGATCGACCGGTGGTGGTGGCAGGGCATGATGGGCGCGGCGAACGCGCACTACGAGTGCATCAAGGCCTTCTCGGAAACCGACTTCACCGAGGACCTCAAGAAGATCGACGTCCCCGTCCTCGTGATGCACGGGACGGACGACCAGGTCGTACCGTACGCTGACTCGGGCCCGAAGTCCGCCGAACTGCTCAGGAACGGCACGCTCAAGAGCTACGAGGGCTACCCCCACGGGATGCTGTCGACGCACCCCGAGGTCCTCAACGCCGACATCCTCGCCTTCGTGGAGAGCTGAGACCGGACGGTCCCTCGCCACGCCAGCCGCATCCTCGCAGCGGCGCCCCAGCACGTGCCTGAAGGACGGGCTCGTCCCCTCGGTGATCACCGAGGCGGTACCGGACCGTACCGGCCCTCGGCGAACCCTGGAGACCACTTCCGTCGGCTGACGACGCACACCGCGCGGCCGCGCATGCGCGGCCGCGCACTTCCTCGCCCTCCCCTGCTGAAGTCACAGTTCCGACCGAGGCCACGGCCGCAAGCGGCCCGCCTGAAGCAGCGTCCTGCACTGTCCTGGCAGCCCGCATGCCGGTCGCGGACCGGTCGGGGACGACCCAGGTGCACCATGCTGCCGGGGCAGGGCCCCTCCTCCGCCCGCACCGACACGTCGCCGCCGGCTTCGAGCGGGGCGCGCCTCAGAGTGGGGCCGCCGCTCCAAGGTGATCGAAATCGGCGCGTTCGACTACGACAGTTCCAGTCGGCTGACGAGGGCCCCGAGGGTCGGCAGACGACCGCCTCCACCCCGTCCCTTCCTCCTCCTTGGCAAGTCAGCGTGTTGAAGGAGTCGTCAGTGAGAACAGTCGACGTACTTCGACGACTTGAGGCCTCTGAGGGGAACAACCTGGCCACCCGCACAGCACCCTCGATCCCCTGTTCGTCGTGCGTTCTGCCGCACCTGTCATGGGAGATCCCTCCAGTCGGCGTTCTCGGTCGGCGGAGCGCAGCCGGACGTGGGGCAATCGGCCGCCCGGACCGTTTGCGGTGCGGCGAGGTCCGGGCGTGTCAGGTCGTCAGGGAGGCCGGGCTGGTCAGGCGTTGTCCGGCCATGTCAGGCGTCGAGCGTAGTGGGCCCATACAGCGATGACCGCGAGGGCGGCTGTCATGCCGCCCAGGGTCATGACCGTCGAGGGTGAGCCGGCGTCGACGACGACTCCACCGGTCAGAGCGCCGAGGGAGATCGTGGCCTGGAAGGACGCGGTGAACATGACGGAAGCTGCTTCGGGGGTGTCGGGGCTCGCCTTGGTGAACCATGTCTGTGAGCAGACAGGGACCGCCCCGTATGCCATGCCCCAGACGATGAGGAGGGCGATCGCTCCGACTTTCCAGTGGCCCAGAACGGGCAGGAGCGAAGTGGCGCCGGCAATCATGCCGGCGGCGGTGCCGAAGGTGGCACGAGGGTGGCGTGCGACCAGGGACCCGCCCAGGAAGTTGCCGAGGACACCCGCTGCTCCGTAGGTGAGCAGGAAGACGGTGATGAGCCCGGAGCTGACGTCGGTGACCTGCTCAAGAAACGAGGTGACGTAGGTGTACGTGCCGAAGTGCGCCAGCACGACCAGAACGGTCAGGGCCCATGCGAATCGGGTGGCGACGCTGTTGAACATGTCACGGAGGACACCCAGGCGGGTGGTCTGGTGAGGTGGCAGTGGCGGCGTGACGAGCACCAGCATGGCCAGTACGCCGACGGTGAGGCCGCCCATGGCGATGAACGCGGTACGCCATCCGGCCAGGTCGCCAATGAATGTGCCGGCCGGCACGCCGAGTACGGAACCCAAGGGTACTGCGGAGAAGATCACCGCTGTGGCTCGGCCGACGGATTCGGCGGGTACCAGGCGTTCGGCCAGTGAGGCGCCGATGGACCAGAAACCGCCGATGACGATGCCGACGATGATGCGGGAGACCAGGACCAGCCAGTAGTCGGGGGCTGCTGCTGCCAGGAAGTTCGCTGCGGCGAGCAGGACCATGAAGGCGCACAGCATCAGGCGGCGGTCGACCCGCCCGGTCGCGACGGTGACGACGGGGGCGGCAATCGCGGCGAGGAAACCGGGCATGGTCATCATCAGTCCGGCCATGCCGTCGGAGATGGTGAAGCTGGCACCGACCTTGGTCAGAAGTCCGATAGGGAGGATTTCTGTGGTGACGATGGAGAAGATGCCCAGCATCACCGCCACGACGGCCAGCCATCCGATCACCGGGGCGCGGTGCGATGAATCGGTTCCGTCAGGATCGCGCGCGGTGGTGGTGGGTGCAGCCATGAAATCCGTCCTGTGATGTGCGTGCTGTTGCCTGATCAGTTCAGCAGGTGGAGCGGGGCAAGAGCTGGCAGGTTTGCGACGTCAGCGCTGTCTGAAGGGTGTCGTCGCAAATCTGCTGATGGGCGTCCCTACTGTCGTTGCACATCGTGGGTTTGAAGAGGGGGTTGTTTGTCGAAGGTGTGAGGCCGCGCAGTTCATGCGTACTCCATGCGGATATGGCTTTCGGCGTCGACCGGTCCTGTGTGGTCGGCCCGGGGTACGAATTCGCCTGCTGGGCCCCGAGGGACGCTCAGGGCCGCGATGCCTGCCGTGTGAAGCGGCGGTGGAGCATGGAGCAGTTGCCCGGCGCACACCATCGCGGTACCGGCCTGGCCGAACGTGCGTCAGGAGTCGCCGGTTGCTGCTGCTGTCCAGGCGCTGCCTACAGCACATGACGCAGTATCCCGTGTCGTCGCCGCGTCGCCGGGGGTGTTCGTGCTCGCGGCGGCCGTGCTACGGGATGGCCGACGGGCGAGTGCGCGCTGGGCGCGCGCTGCCGTTTTGACCATCCTGGCCGCCCTGACCGCCCGATACCCGCATGTGAAGCCTGACCCGGCTGCCCGACAGGCCGGCAGCGTGCCGAGTGCCTGACAGGGCTGCTGGCGATCGTCAACGGTGCGGTCACCCAGGGGCTCACGGCCGCAACGCGGAGCCCCACTGCGGCCATGGTGGATGCGTAGAGCGTCAGATGCGAGGCGGTCGAGTGTCTGCCGGTGTGGGGGCTCACTTCACCTTGACCGCCACGGTGGGCGAGTAGACCTTCTCGGACCCGCTCACGCCCGCGATCCGCAGATGCTCGGCACCCTTGGTGTTGAGCTTGGCGCTCAAGGCGTACGAGCTGCCCTTCTTGACCTTGGCCGTCGACCTGAGCGGGATCCACTTGCCGGACTTCTCGTGCTGGAGCACGTGCGGGGAACCGACCTTCAGACCCTTGGTACGGCCGGTGAACGTCACCTTGCCCCCGGCCTTCACCTCGGTCTTGTCGGCCTTCACGGTGATCGAGGCCATGCTGCCGGGGGACGGGCTCGCGGCCAGGGCCCCGCTCGTCCCACCGGAGAGCAGCGCCACGGAGAGAGCACCGGCACCGAACGTACGAAGGCAGTGGTGACGCAGTACGGAGGTCATGTCTGTCTCCCGCCCTGTCGCTCAACGGACCCTCCCAGGCCGGCGCCGAGACGCCACGCTCGCCACTCCAGAGCCGCACTGGCCACAGCGGCCACCCCCGTCACACCAGCCACATGACCTGGCCTTCCACCAGGCCGGCCCCGCCCCGAAACCCGACGGCCGGCAACACCGGTCACGCGGTGGCTCTCTCCAACTGCTGCGCGACGTCGCCACCGCCCACCGTGCTACCGACCAAGCGGCTCTGTGATGGCATCCGCCGGTCGAGGACCGTAGTCGCTCACAGCCGGGTGGCCAGCCAGAGGGTCACGGCCGCGGTAACGGTGAGTCCGGCGTTGAGTGTGATCCGGCGGTCTTCGCCCATCAAGTGGACGGTGATCGCGCCGGTCTGTAGGAGTATGAAGCCGATGGCCGCGGCCGGCGCGAGCAAGGGAGCGATGCCGGTCAGCGGCGGCAGGATCAAGCCGGCCGCGCCGAGTACTTCGACCGCCCCCAGCGCCCTGACGGCAGGCAAGGGTATGCGGTCGACCCAGGCCATCATCGGCCGGAGTTGATCGCGGCTGCGGATCACCTTCAGCGTGCCTGCGTAGACGTAGAAGATGGCGAGCAGTCCCGCGACGGTCCAATAGGAGATGTTCATGGTTCCCGTTCATGGGCCACCGGTTCACGGGGACCCGTCGAGTGCGTCAATCACCAGAAGAGCCCTGGTCAAGGCCCGGTCCGTTTTGGAGGGACCCGGAGGCCGAAGAGGCGGCAGTGCCACCGCCCTGCCGGGCGAAAGGAGAGTGGCCGGGCCGGGCGTGCCGTCGGCTTCAGGCGAGGTCGGTGGCGGGCTCGGTCGCGTAGCGGCTCATCGCGTCGATGTTGGCCTGTGGTGTCAGCGGCCGGCCGTCGGCGAGCACTTCCTGGAGGTCCCGGAAGTACTGCACGTACAGGTCGGGGGTGAACGTGCTGAGCATGCGGGCGGGTTGGTCGGTCAGGTTGGCGAAGGTGTGTGGGGTACCGGGCGGAACCATCACGAGCGTGCCCGTGGTGGCGTCGTAGTCCTCGTCCCCGACGGTGAACCGCACGGTGCCGGACAGGATGTAGAAGCCCTCGTCGTGTCGGGCGTGGCGGTGCTGCGGCGGTCCCTGGGTGTGCGGGGCGAGGACGGACTCGGCGATCGCGAGGCGGTGCCCGGTGTGGCTGCCGTCCTCCAGAATCCGCATGCGCGTGGTACCCAGACCGATCGTCTCACCATCGTCGGGACCCACCACCGATACAGCGGGGTGGGTCTGCGGCTCGCTGGTCGTCGCTTCTTCGGTCATGCTCACGAGTTCACCGCCGGGGACCCGCCCGTGTCCAAGACCTGTCCCGCGGCGCCGATACCTCGTGGGTATCGTTGCAGCGTGGAGCTACGGACCTTGCGCTACTTCGTGGCGGTCGCCGAGGAACTCCACTTCGGCCGGGCCGCCACCCGTCTGCACATGAGCCAGCCGCCACTGAGCCGGGCGATCAGGCAGTTGGAGGCCGATGTCGGGGCCCTGCTCCTCGCCCGCTCGCCTGCCGGCGTCACACTCACTGCGGCGGGCACGGTGCTGCTCGACGAGGCGCGGGCCCTGCTCGACCATGCCGACCGCGTCCGGGTACGCGTGAGCGCGGCGGCCGGCGCCGCGACCATCACCATCGGCATCCTGGGCGACGGCACCGACCCGGGAGTGGCCAGGCTGGCCGCCGCCTATCGCCGACACCACCCCGCGATCGACATCCGCGTCCGCGACACCGATCTGACCGATCCCACCTGCGGGCTGCGCGCCGGACTGGTCGACGTCGCCCTCACCCGGGCGCCGTTCGACGAGACCGCCCTGACGGTGCGTGCACTGCGGACCGATCCGGTCGGCGTGGTCCTGCGCGCCGACGATCCGCTGGCCCGCCGAGACGGGCTGCGACTGGCGGAACTGAGCGACCGCCGCTGGTTCCAGTTCCCGCCGGGCACCGACCCCATCTGGCAGTCGTACTGGAACGGGGGCGGACCGCGCGAGGGCCCAGAGGTGCGCGCCGTCCAGGAATGCCTGCACGCCGTGCTGTGGAACGGCACGGTCGGCCTGGCCCCGCTCGGACACGACCTGCCCACGGAGCTGACCGTGGTGCCGCTGATCGACATGCCGCCGAGCCGAGTGGTGGCGGTGTGGAACGAGGGTGACACCAACCCGTTGATCCGGTCCTTCATCGAGATCGCGACCAGCGCGTACCGTCACTGACCACCGGCAACCGGTGCTGCCGCAACTCGTGAACGATTCGAACGCCACGGCCCCGGGGGCTGCCTCCCAAATGGTGAACATCCGCTGTTCTTGTCGCATACGGAGCCAAGTCGGCGAGCCCGGCGACCGTTGGTGGCCCTCGGGAGTACCGGCATCGGGGGTAGTGGTCGGGCTTTCGGTTTGCTGACCGCGGGCGGGGCATCGCTTGGTACGTCCGCGGATGGCGAGGACTCCCAGGGCGAGGAGCGCGGGTTCGAGGAGGCGGGAGGCCATCTCGATGTAGGTGTCGGCGGTGGTCAGGTTCTGTCCGCTGGAGCGGAAGACGACCGAGTTGATCGCGACGCGGGTCGCTTTCGCCACGCGGGCCCAGGTCATGCGCTTGGGCCAACCGCCGTGCGGTGGGGTCCGGTGTGCTGGTTTTCAGACTGATCCTGCTGCCGTTCAGGGTTCCGGCGGGGTCGGGGTCGTCGGTGGGCAGGCCGACGCCCATGAGGAGCAGCACGGTCAAGGTCATGGCGGCGAGCAGCCAGGCGAAGGCACGGGAGGCGCGCAAGCCGTAGCCGGACAGCGGCCAGCACCCCCACAGCAGGCGGCGTTCACCCTTCGTGGTGCCGGCCGTGTCGTGGCGGCGCACCTCGCATTCCTCGTAGTAGAAGTCGGCGACGCCCGGTTCGTTCCTGCCGTCCTCGAACGCTTTGCGCAGGTGTCGGTACAGCGCGGCGACGTCTTCCGGACCGGGGGTGCGGGCCGGGTCAGGGTGGTGCGGGCCGGGGCTTCGGGCAAGGGCGCTGCGTGCGGGGCGGGTGTCGGAGGCTGTGTAGGAGAACGGAGCGATGCCGAGCGGGTCGCGCGGGGCCGAGTAGTCGAGCAGGGGCCTGGTAGGTGGTGGGGTGTCGAGGTGGTGCAGGCCGCGGCGATCACGGTCGAGGCGAGGGCGCCCGGTGGCGGGAGCTGTACGGGGCGGCGTCCGGTCAGGGCGCGGATGCGGCGTCCAGGTCGTCCCAGGCCACTGCGGGCGGCGTCGGGGTCGGTGGGGCGGGAGCCCAGTCCGAGGGTGGTGGTGATGGCGTGGCGGGTGCGCGAATGATCGAAGCCGCTGTCTCGACCACCGCTGCTGTGTAGGTCCGCACAGGCGGGGTCCTCGGCGAAACATGCCTGGAACTCCACCTTCCAGTACTGAGGCTGCCAGTACGCCTGCTGCCGATCGCTGATTTCGTTGACCGCGAGCAGCCGTCCAAGAGACAGCGCGGGCCGGTTCGGTCCATTCCCAGACGTCCCACTCAACGATGAAGCCGCCCCGTCGTCCTCAGGACCCTCGATCCCCTCGACTGGTACCTGCACGCATTCTTGAAAGGCATCCCATGCCGCCTCCATGGTGCAAGCACCAGCGGCGGCGCCGTGCCGGCCCAGTATTTCCTCGAACGCTGCGGCGCTGGACCGCCAGGAAATGGACATGCCGCCAGACTTGAAGACAGGCCCGCTACAGGGTCTTACGAGCCGCGAATAGTCCCGGGTGAGCAGTACATCGCTTGGTGCCGGGCCAGCACACAGGACATCCTCACTATCCGTGACGATACATTCGCGTGGTTCGTAACCGGCCATGCCTGGAACTCTTGTCAGAAGCAGACGAACCCAACACAAAGGACGAGTTTGTATGACGATGCAGCGCGATAGCCCCGGTGAGAGCCGCGGCCCGGAGATCAACCCGGTGCCCAGCCGTGAGCCTGTACGAGTGCCCGGGTACGAGCTGCCGCACGGGGAAGGGGAACCGGGCACCGCCTGTCAGGTCGTGTACGACGGGCCGACCCTCGATGGCACCGCCCGGCAGAACCTGGTGGCGTTCGCCGGACCCGAGGCCAGGCGGCTGATGGCCGAGTACACCGAAAAGAACATGCGAGTACACCGAGAAGAACATGAACGACAAGGACTCAGGATCCGAGCCGCGGACCGCGGAACTCGACTACCGGTGCGTGCACATCCCTCACCGGGATGACGAGGCCGGTGGCTTCGTCCACGGCGCGCGTCCCAGCCGCCACTGACGACAGAGCATGAACCGCCGGCCCGGCACGAGCCAGGAAGGGCCGGCCGACCCCTCTGGAGGAATGCCGTGTGCCGTCTCTTCGGTCTCAGCAGCGCCCCACGCCGTACCCTCGCCACCTTCTGGCTCCTGGACGCCCCCGACAGCCTCAGTCGGCAGAGCCACCGCGACCCCGACGGCACCGGTCTCGGCCACTTCACCGCCGACGGCACCCCGCGCATCGACAAGGCCCCCATCGCCGCCTACCGCGACCGCGCCTTCGCCGAGGAGGCCCGCGAGGTTGAGTCGGCAACCTTCATCGCCCACGTGCGCTTCGCCTCCACCGGAAGCCTGGACGTCCGCAACACCCATCCTTTCGAGCAGTACGGGCGGCTCTTCGCCCACAACGGAGTCATCGAGGGCCTGGACAAGCTCGACGACCACCTGAGCGAGGACCGGTCACTCGTGAAAGGCGACACCGACTCCGAGCGGTTCTTCGCCCTGATCACCCGGGAGACCCGGCGGCACGGCGGTGACGTCACCGAGGGCATCCGGCACGCCGCCCACTGGATCGCCGGCAACCTGCCCGTCTACGCCATCAACCTGATCCTCATCACCCCCGAGGAACTGTGGGCCCTGCGCTACCCGAACACCCACGACCTCTACGTCCTCGAACGCCGGGCGGGCGGCCAGCATGGCAGCCGGCATCTCGACCACAGCGGCACCCACGGTCGCATGCGCATCCACTCATCACACCTTGCCGAGCACCCCGCCGTCGTCGTCGCCAGCGAGCGTATGGACGACAACCCGCACTGGCGCGAGATGGAGCCCGGCGAGCTGCTCCATGTCGGCCCCGATCTCCGCCTCACCCGCCAGGTCGTCCTTCCCGATCCTCCGGCGCACCTGCTCACCCTCGACGACCTGCACCCCGACGCCGCCGCCTCCCAGAAGGCTGCCTGAAGGTGCCCCCTCCCCGACCAGGTGGATCTTCAGGTCAGACCGCCCCGGGAGCGGCCCAGACCCTTAAGGCGCGGCAACGCGCCGGGCAGGCGACACCGTCGTACCGTACGCGGCCGACGTCGCCATCGAATCGCCGGTGCGCCCGGTCATGCGCCAGGCGATCATGCGCAGCGCGGTGGACGGGGCGGAAGGGCAGGCTCGATGTGCCGTGCTGTTTTGAGGCGCGTTCCGGCGTGGTCCGGGCGGGTGGGAACGTGCGGCTGGATGGGGCCCGTTAGGCTTGGGCGTGTCGGCGGGTCGCCGCCCGCTGCCTGGCGAGGGTACGGCGCTTGAGCGGCTGCCCGGGATCACCACATCGAAGGACGGCAACCGAGTGTCTTTCTTCACCATCGGCCACCGCGGTGTCATGGCCGCCGAGCCGGAGAACACCTTGCGCTCTTTCCTGCGGGCTGAACGGGAGGGGCTGGACGGCATCGAGCTGGACTTGCATCTGAGCAGGGACGGCGAGTTGGTCGTCATGCACGATGAGACCCTGGACCGTACGACGGACGGCTCCGGTCCGATCGCCGAGCAGGAGTTGGGGAAGCTCAAGGAGCTTGATGCCGGCCTCGGCGAGCGGATCCCCACGTTCGGGGAGGTGCTGGACGCCGTCGGGCCGACGTTGCCGATCCAGGCGGAGATCAAGGACGTGGCCGCTGCCCGGTCGCTGGCCAAAGTGCTCGCCGACCGCGACCTGCTGGACCGGGTCTCCGTGCTGTCGTTCCACGACGCGGCGCTGAGCGAGGTCCGCAGCCTGCTGCCGCAGGCCCGTACCGTGCTGGTGGCAGGGGCCAGTGCCCACCGTGACACCTTCGTCGGGCGCGCCCAGCAGGTTGGTTCCACTCTGGTCAGTGTGGAGTTGCGTCAGCTGAACCGGGCCATCGTCGACAGGTGCGGCGCCGCCGGTATCGATGTGATGGCCTGGACCGTCAACGACGAGCGCGACTTGGCGCTGGCCCGGGCTCTGGGTCTGGTGGGGTGCGTGACCGACCAGCCTGGCATGAAGCGGTTGGTCGAGGCCACGGCCTGACCTCTGGGGGTGTTGGACCGTCAAGTGGCGGGTCGGGCGGGGACGCGGCGGGATCGCTTCCGTGGCGGGACACGGGGCAGGCGATCTGTCGAGTCGGGCGCCGCCTGCTGCGTGCGTGGGCCCGCCCCTGGCCATGAGACCGCGGCCGGTTCGACCCGGGGGATGTCCTCGCCTGGTGGTGGCCGCGTGCCTGTCGGCCCTCGTGTGGGTGGCTTTGATTCGCTTCCTTGGGTCGCGTGACGCTGCCCGTCCTTGTTCATGGCTGCCCGTGGCCTGCGCGCGGCGCGGGGAGCGGTGAGGGTTTTGCGGCGTGTGCGGTGAAGCACCGTGAACGGTCAGTCGGCGGGTGGGTTCAGCGGCGCCGGTCGTAGACGAGGGCCAGCGTGCCGTGCTCGCCGGCAGCCTGGCTGACGAGCCTCCACTGCCCTGCGGGCAGGCCGTCCCGGAAGAGGCGCGGGCCGTCGCCGAGGACGACGGGGAAGACCGTGAGGGCCAGCCTGTCGACCTTGTCGGCCGCCAGCAGGGCCTGGATGACGCTTGCGCTGGACAGCACCAGGATGTCACCGCCGTCGGTCGCCTTGAGGTCCGCGACCGCCTGGGCGGTCGGCTTGTCGACGATCGTCGTGCGCTCCCACGACGCTTGGCGAAGGGTCGAGGAGAGCACCACCTTGTCGGTCTCGACGAGCCACTTCGCGAAGCCCTCGTCCCGGGGGTCGGCGCCTTGTGTGCCGATGACGGTGGGCCAGAAGCCGAGGAAACCTTCCGCGTTGACCCGTCCGAGCAGGGCCGTCGTCGCCGGCTGCCAGAGGCTGGTCAGGTGGTCGCGGGCGACGTCGGTGACGGCGTACGGCATGACCCAGCTCATGTCCTGGGGGTCGGAGCCGGCGTAACGGCCGTCGAGGGAGAGGGCCATGTTGGTGACGACTCGGCGGCCGGTGGTCTGCTCGGTCATGTCATGCTCCCGGTGTCGGGGGTGTGCGGTCGGTAGCGACGGTGTCGTGCGAGCTCGCGGCGAGGAGCGTTGTGAGCTTGTCCAGGCTCTGGCCGTAGCCGATCTCGATGCCTGCGATGAAGTCGGCGGAGTCGACGGTGCTGTCGGTGAGCCGCCAGTGAACGTCGAGGTCCGTGCCGGTTTGCGTCGCCCTCAGGTGGAGGTCGACGTGGGCGGTGAAGGCATGGCCGCCGTCGGGAAGCAGCGGGGAAAGCCGGTAGGCGAGGCGTTCCTGGGGGTGCACGTCGTCGACAACTCCCTCTGCCCGTCCGACGACCGCGTCGGTGTCCTCGGCATCGCGGTACTCCTGCACGATCCGTCCGCCCGGCCACGCCTCGAAGACGAGGTCGAAGACCTGGAGGTCCTCAGGAGCCCACCATCGGGCGAGCAGCGCCGTGTCGGTCAGGTGGCGCCAGACCAGTTCGGGATCCGCTGCCAGGGACCGCAGGAACGTCAACGAGCGGCCGTCGGCCCAACCCGGCTGCTGCGCGGCGAGCCGTTCTGCGTCACGGCTGAGCTCATAGCGGTCATAAGCGGCTCCCGGGCCACCGGCCTGATCCGCGGTGTCTGCGAGCCGGTCGAGCGTGGCCGCCAGCTTGCGCAGTGCAGTGGGTCGCAGGGCGTAGATACGGCGCTGACCGGTGCGCCGGGAGATGACGACGCCGGCGCGCTCCAGCGTCTGTAGGTGCTTGGTCGTCTGCGGCTGGCGTGCCCCGGCGAGCTGGGCCAGAACACCGACCGAGCGGGGCCGCTCAGCCAGCAGGCCCACGAGCCGCCAGCGGGCCGGGTCGGCCAGCGCGGTGAGGAGTACGTCCACAGCCCAGAGTATTCTCGACGAAGAATATTCGTGTCAAGGAATATATCGCCGTCCGCAGGAATCCGTCCGACGGCCGACCGCGCGGGATCGAAGACATCAGCCATGTCGGCCAGGAAGCGGAACCGGCCCCCGTGCGCCAGGGAATCAGCTCGCCCGTCCGGATGATCAGCGCTAGCCTGCGCGGGTGATGACGGCCGACGACGTACTGTCCGTCCTCGCTGTGCTGCGGAACGTTGACCTCGACGTCTGGATCTGCGGTGGCTGGGGCATCGACGCCCTGGTCGGTCAGCAGACTCGTCACCACCGTGACCTGGACCTGATGCATCGCAAGAGCCAGGAACCGGCTATCGTGGCGGTTCTCGCGGATGCTGGATTCGTCGAGACCCTCGACTGGCGCCCCGTGCGGTTCGTCGTCACCGACCCTCAGCGTCGAGAGATCGATCTGCACCCCCTGATCTTTTCCGCGGACGGATCCGCGGTGCAGGCATCACCCGACCCTGAACACCCGTTCGTCTACCCGGCCTCGTGTTTCGTCACCGGCACGATTCTGGGATCCACCGTCCCGTGCCTGTCGCCCGAGCAGCAGGTCTACTTCCACCAGGGCTACGAACCGGCTGATCACGACCGTCACGACATGGCTCAACTCCGGCAGACATTCGGGATCGCCACCCACTTCTGACCAGTTCTCCCAAGGCAGCCCTCCCCATCGCGGGCGTGCCGATTCAGATACCTGCATCGCGTCGAACGCGCATCACTTCGGCAGCACCCTGCACGAGTGGCTGGAACGGGTGTGTTTGGAGAGCGATTCGTCGGAGGCGATGGCGACGCTGTTCGTGCGGCGGATCGGGGCAACCACCGGGTCGTCCGCGCATCGGTCCCCGCAACCCCCGCCTCTCCCTGCCGGCCCCGGAGCCAGGCCACACACCGGTCCTCGCGCCGCAGCGGTCAGCAGGTCTCGCGTGACCACGAGCGCGACTGATCGTCCTGGCCCTGCTGATCAGCAGGGCCACCTCCCTCTGGCCGCGGCCCGACGACATCCCCCTCCCGCAGTGGGTCCTCAGGAGTCGTTCCTCCGCATCGCTGCGATCTGGCTGAACCGCTACGCGGGGGGACCTTCCGTGGCCGGGGACGGAACCGCTTCCGGTGTGGGTGCTGGAACGTTCCCGGTGGGGATGCGTGCCTTTCGCCAGGGCAGGAGCAGCGTGCTCGCCACGCACAGCAGGCCGGCGACGAGCAGGGCGCCTCGTGCCCCGGCTGCGGCGGCGACGAGGCCACCGGTGATCATGAAGGCGGCCTGGCATGTCTTCGAGCCGACGGACCAGGAGGTGGCGACGCGGGACATGAACGTGTCCGGTGTGGCCGCCATGCGGTACGTGGTGAACGACGGGTTGAAGACCCCGGCGGAGAAGAGCAGGCCGAAGTCGGCGGCCACGATGACGAACACGCCGAGGGCACCGGAGGGCGTCAGCGGCAGCAGGATCGTCCAGAGCGTGCGCGCAACACCGGACAGCAGCAGAACGCGACGCTGTCCGAATCGCCGGGTGAGCAGCGGGGTCAGGCGTGAGCCCAGCACTCCGCCCAGGCAGGGCAGTCCCAGGGCGAGTCCGTACTGCCACGGTGCCAGGCCGAGGTCGTCCAGCATGAGGACGGCCATCAGCGGTGATGCCATCATGACGGAGCCGCCGAAGAGCAGCGCGTTGAAGAACAGCGGGCGCAGTCCTGGGTGGCGTAGGAGGTACTGCCAGCCGGCGGTGATGTCGCGGCCCAGGTGGGAGGTGGCGGCGCGTTGCGGTGGCGCGGGTTCAGGCTGCCGGATGCGACGGATACCCAGGGCCGATCCGAGGAAGGACAGTGCGTCGACCGCCGTGGTGGCGGGCGCGCCCAGTGCCCCGATCAGGAGCCCGCCGACGGGTGGGCCGGCGCTGACGCTGGTCCAATTGGTCGTCTCGAACAGGCTGTTGGCACGAAGGCGGTACTCGGGCGGGACAAGTGCCTTGAGGTGTGCGCCGCTCGCCGCGTCGAACGCGACGGATGCCGCCGTCTGGAGAACGCCGACGACACAGAGCTGGGTGAAGGTGAGCCTGTCGAAAGCCATGGCGACCGGAACGCTCGTCAGTACCACGCAGCGGGCCAGATCGGCGGTGATCATGACCGGCCGCTTGTACTGGTGCTCGATACGCACTCCGAGCGGCAGGGCGATCACCCCACTGGCCACCGCGGAGAACGCAGCGAGCAGAGAGACCTGGAGCGCCGAGGAATCCAGCACCAGGAGGGCAATCAGCGGCAACGCCCCCATGCCGACGGCACTGCCGGCTGCGCTGACCGCGTAGGCGCCCCACAACCGCCGGAAGTCCTCCCCGAGCGTGTTCCGCCGTACCAAGCCAGCCTCCCGAGGTGTGAAGGCGCTCAGCGTAGTGACTCCGACCGCCCACGGCCCCGTGATGAGGCCATCACCGGATTCACCTCAGAGCTGGGATCAGTAACCGACACGTACCTTGTGGTTTGACGACCGGCGTCGAACGCGGATCGGACTTGATCCGCGCGGGGCGACGCCTTGTTCGAGTTGTGCGACGCGCCGCTGTGTACGGACGGGCCGGTCCGCGCGCTGGAGGATCTCGCGCTCGCGCCCGGACACCGCCGTGGGCACGGGCTCTGTACGGCGGGCTCGACCAAGGCCGGATCGACGTCGCACGGCTGCGCCGGGCCCTCGCCGGGGTGCCGTTGCCGCGGGCGGCGAACGGTCGGCTGGCGTTGGCGGTGGATGTCTCGCCGTGGCCGCGTCCGGACGCCAACACGTGTGCTGACCGGGCCTTCTGTCACACCTTCGGGCGGGGTGAGGGCAAGCATCAGAGGGTGCCCGGCCGGCCGTACTCGGTGGTGGCCGCGCTGGAGCGTGGCCGTACGTCCTGGACAGCGGTGCTGGACGTGGTCCGCCTGGAGCCCGGCGCCGACGCCGCCGCGGTGACCACCGTGCAGATACGTGAGGTCGTCGAGCGGCTGGTCGCGCCGGCCATGGGAAGCCGGGTGACCCGGACGTCCTGGTGATGTTGGGCGCCGGATACGACACCCCGCGCATCGCCTGCACGCTGGACGGGCCGCCCGTCGAGATCCTCGGTCGGCTCCGCTCCGATCGCGTGAAGCGGCGTCCGACGCCCTCCCGCGAAGAGTTCCACCTGGCCGACCCCAAGGGCGGCAGGCCGCCCGAGCATGGCGGCGACTTCGTCTTCGGCGACCCCGCAACCTGGGGCACAGAGCAGGCCGTGACGGTCACGGACACCCGGCTCCACGGGAAGGCGACCGCACAGGCGTGGGGCTGGCTGCACCCGCGGCTGACCCGCCGGGCGGCCTGGCACGGCCGCGGTGGGGTGCTCCCCATCATCGAGGGCACCGTCGTCCGGTTGGTCGTGGAGAAGCCGCCCAGCGGCGGGGTCAACAAGCCGGCCTGGCTGTGGTGGCCTCGTACTGACGCCACCACGGCAGATGTGGACCGCTGCTTGCAGTCCTTCCTTCGCCGCTTCGACATCGAGCACACCTTCCGCCTGTTCAAGCAGACCGTGGGCTGGACCAAGCCTGGCTTCGCAGCTCGGAAGCGGCCGACCGGTGGACCTGGCTCGTGATCGCTGCCGCCCATGCCCAGCTCCGGCTCGCCCGACCGCTGGCCACCGACCTCCGCAGGCCCTGGGAGAAGCCGACCGAGCCGAACGAACCGACACCCGCCCGCGTCCGAAAAGGGTTCAGGAACCCCACCCTCCATAGCGTCGGCAGGGTCCTCGCCATCGGCGAGGCATACAGCCGCCCGACCCACCACAGAGGTGGAACGAAGCCCCGCCGCATTGCGTGAACCCGCAGTCCAGAGCACCCACGACAACCACGCGGACCGCGCATGGAGCAAGATAAGCGGCATGGTCAATGACGGGAGCACGGGCTTCACGCTGCCGCGGGGTGCGACAGGCTTCTTCGTGCCGGAGGACGGTCCGCTTCCGGAAACTGACGTGCGAGCGTTTCGGACCGCGCTGCACGCCGCCGCCCGCATCGCCGGAGGCAAGGTGGGCGAGCTGGAGGAGAAGGCGTACCCCCGGAGCTTCCACGTCGCCTCGATCATCGATCACACAGGCGAGAGCGTCATCCTGTGTCACGCCCACCACCCCTGGATCGCCTTCGCTCAAGAACGCCGAGATTGGTACCGGGAGGAGTTCCGCTCCGCTCCCCCATGGGCCCATGCCTTCGCGGAAACAGGCTTCGTGGTTCTGAGCGGCGAGCAGCTCGCCACGCCTCTCTCCGACGTGGACACTTCGGTTCTCACCCAGGGCGAGTGGCGTCAGGTTCGCTTCTACGACATCACCACGTTGGGCGGAGTGCTCTTCAACGCATGGGATTGATGATCACGTGAGGGACATGCCCGGCAGGCGCCCTGCGTGGCGACGCCGCCGGAGGATCCGTCAAAGTGCCTTTGATCAGGCGATGTTGATCCGCAAGGATGGTGAGCCGGCGGCGCGGCAGGCGCGTCTACGTATGGAGACGGAGGGGGCAGCAGTGATAAGGACTCGTGGCACTGTTTCTGTCTTGACCGTGGGCATCGCGTTTCTGGCGTCGGCGTGCAGCGGTGGTGGTGACGGCACCAAGACGGATCCGTCCCCGTCCGCCGTGACCACCCCGGCCTCCGCCACCCTCACAGCCGCGGCGCACCCCACCGCTACGGACGCCTCCGACCTGGCGGCGTACTGCTACAAGGGCGGCCCCACCACGCTGTTGACGGCCCAGCCGGCGTACCGGGGCAAGGGGCCGCACCCCGTGCTGCTCGCCACCACGAGCCCGACTCCCTTGCGGGCCACCGAGGCCCCGCTGCCGTCACCGGGCGAGACGGCGACCGCCGCGCCCCATGACACGTATCATCCGGACCCCGCGAAGGCACAGCTCGTTGCCTGCGTCGTCAACAAGGGCAAGGGCAAGCTGGTGGAGACCTGCCGCTATTCCGGCGACTACGTGCGCTACTTCCGGCAGGGCCAGTACGAGGTCACGTTGTACGAGGCGAAGACGGGCCGCAAGGTCGGCACCACGACGGTGCCGGGGGACGACCATTACACGTGCCTCGCCCAGGTGTCCTTCGTCGCCGGAGAGCCGCAATCGAAGACGGAGTGGCTGTCCGCGGACCTCCCGGCGTTCCGCGGGGCCCTGGCCCCGTGGGTGAACGCGGTGAAGCCGTAGGCGCGCGTCAACCGGCGACAGGGACCCATCAGCTGCCCTTCGTTCGAGGCACCGAGCGTATTTTCCGCCACTTGATCAGCGGGCGCCTTCACAGGACCCACCCGGGCGTCCCTCCTCCACCTCTGTCCGCTGGGGTGTGTGGCCGCCCGTCCGTAGGGCGCGGTTTCTGATCACGCGGAAGGGGAGAGCTGTTCGCGTACCCATTCGGGATCGGGGTTGGTGTGTGGCCGGCCCGCCACGACGACGGTCGGCACGGTCTCGTTGCCGTCGTTGGCTGCCCTCACCACTGCGGCTCCTGCCGGGTCACGCCAGATGTCGACCCAATGCAAGCGGCGGGCGCTGCGGCCCAGCCGGACGCGCAGTCTTATGCAGTACTTGCAGCCCGGGCGCCAGAAGACGACTGGCCGGCCGTCGACCGCGCTGCGCTGTTGTGCCTCCCGCGCACCGATCGACCTCGGGAAGATCAGGGGCGAGTTCACGCCGGCGAATGCCAGGAACGCCAGCAGGAGTGCTGCGGCTGTGCCGGGGTTCCCCTTGAAGATCTGCCCAGTCGCGAGGGCTGAGCCGCTGAGCAGAAGCAGTACCGGCAGAATCCATGCGCGCATCATGGTGGTGCAGGCTATCGGTGAGTCGGACTGTCAGCCGTGGATGCCAGAATCGGCGGCATGACGCTGTGCGACTACTTCTCCGCCGATGACGACGAAGCCGCCGTCGCGGTCCTCCGGACTCCGGGAGGGCCGGGGCAGGCGGAACTCGACGTGGTCTTCCTCAAGAACATCGATCCGGTCGTCACGATCGCCCAGCTCGAAGCCGTCATGACCGGCTGCACCCATGAGGAGGCCGGCGAACGCCCGCGGTCCGGACAACTGCTGTCAGAGCCGGGAGACGGCCCGCCGTTCGTGGTCAGCCTGTCGGACACCCTGGTCGATGCCCTCGCCACGGCGACGCGGGACGACCTCGCCGGCTTCGCCGAGCCGTGGTCGATGACCGATGAACTCCGGCAGACGGGGGTCGGCGCCGAGGCCACCACCGCTGTTCTGGAGCACCTGGCCGGACTGGCTCGGCGCGCTCGGGCTTCCGACCAGTGACTGTACTGCTGGTGGGCCCTGTGACCCACCGGCGTCCGGTGTCCTTGTCCTTGTTCGGCGGTCCGCGCCACCGGCGGGTGCGGTAGGGCTCTCCGGTGAGGGTAAGGCCCTCGGTGTCGTCTACCAGGCGGTCGATCGCCGCGGTCCGCGACCGAGTCGTCCCCGTCAGGGCCCGGTCCGTGCCGCCAATCGCGCGGTCACCTCGCGTGCTTCCGCCGCCCGGCCCTGGTCCCGGTACAGGCCCAGCGCCGTCGCCCAGGCCTGACGTGCCGCGTCGTGGTCTCCCGCATCGGCGTGCATGTCCCCGAGGGAGGCCCACGTGTCGGCCTCGCGATTGGCGTTGCCGATGGCCCGGAAGTGGGTGAGAGCCTGTTGGTACGCGTCCAGGGCACGACTCGTCCGGCCGGTGCGCCGCGCGATGTACGCCAGCGTGTCCCATGTCGCGGCCTGCCCCTCGCCGTCCTCGTGGACCTGGAGCAACGGCAGCGCCTGGAGGCAGTGTGCCTCGCCGCTCGCGTACCGGCCGAGCCGGGCCAACGCCCAGCCGGTGCCGTTCAGGATGTTGGACTCGCCCACCTGATCCCCGAGTGCGCGGTATCCCTCCAGCGCCTGCGCGAAGTGCGGAAGGGCGCGCTCGTAGGCGTTGATGCGGACGTGGACCTCGGCGAGCGAGTGGTGCGTGCGGGTGAGGCCCGCGGTGCCGCCGTCGGCACGGAACCGCTCCAGAGCCTCGTCGAGGTGGGGCAGGGCTTCGTCGTAGCGCCCCGCCTGTGCCAGGGCGACGCCGAGCCGCTGACGGGTGTGAGCCGTCAGAGACGGATCGTCCAGGCCGGTGGCCGCGTCCAGGGCCGTGTACCAGGCCCGGATGCTTTCCTCGAACAGCCCGCGGCGCCAGCGGAATGTGTGCAGCGCCCAGGTCAGGCGGCACAACTCCAGTCTCGTGCCCCGCTGTTCGGTGACGGCGATGACCTCCTGGAGGCAGGCGTACTCGGCGTCGAACCAGGCCAGCGCGGCCTGCGCGTCACCGAAGGCCAGGGGGGCGGGCCCCGGATCGTCGAGTGAGGGTGGGTCCTGTGCGGTGCGGTGCGGCTCCAGGACTCGGTGCGCGGCTTGGGCCGTGCACACGTAGAAACCGACGAGACGGCGCGTGTGCCGGTCGCGTTGCGTGGCGGTCAGGCCGGTCGCCTGCTCCTCGGCGTACAGCCGGATCAGGTCGTGCGTCTGGTAGCGGCCCGGCCGGTGTTGACGGACCAGGCAGGCTTCTTCCAGGACGCGCATGGTGCGCAGGGTTCGCGTCGGGTCACGTTCGATGAAGTGGGCCAGCGCGGCCAGGGACACGTCCTGGTGCGGCAGGAGCCCCAACAGCCCGAACACGCGGGCCGGTTCCGCGTCCAGCGCGGCGTGCGAGGCGGCGAACAGGACGCGGAGGCTGACGGAGACGTCACCGGTGTCCAGTACGTCGAGGCGGGCGCTCGGATCGCGCAGGTCCTGGGCGAGCTGGTCGAGGGAGGCACCCGGTAGACCGTCCGCGTGCGCGGCCGCGATGTCGAGGGCCAGCGGCAGCCCGGCGCACCAGCGGACGATGTCGCGCAGGGCCGGCTCGGAAGCGACGCGGTCTTCTCCCACCCGGCTGGCCAGGAGCCGCGACGATTCGGCGGCCGACAGTACGCCGAGGCCGACGATGTCCGCGCCGGCCCGCACCTTGAGGCTGCTCAGCCGGTTCCTGCTGGTCACGAGCGTCCTGCAACCAGGTGTTCCCGGCAGAAGCGGCACGACCTGTGCGCTGTCGCGAGCGTTGTCGAGGACGACCAGCATCTTTCGCCGGGCCATCAGCGTGCGATAGAGCGCCGCGCGGCCCTCCGTGTCGGCGGGCAGTTCGCTCTCGGCCGCCCCGAGAGCCATCAGGAACAGGTGCAGGACGTCACCGGGGTCGGTGGGGCGGACACTGGGGCTGAAGCCGTTCAGCTGGGCGTAGAGCTGACCGTCGGGAAACTCGTCGGCGTGCTGGTGCGCCCAGCGCAGAGCGAGCCACGACTTGCCGACTCCGGCCATGCCCGCGATCACACGGACGTCCGGCGCCGTGTCGTCGGCGCGGCCTTCCCCTGCGTCGAGGAGCCGCAGTGCGTCGTCCCGGCCGACGAACCCCGAGGGGGACGCGGGGAGTTGGCGCGGTGTGCGGCGTTCGGGCACCTCGGCCGCAGGTGCGGCGAGGGCGTCGTCGAAGACGAGGATCCGCTGATGGAGCTCCCGCAACTGGGGACCGGGGTCGGTGCCCAGCCGCTCCACGAGCCGTTGCCGCAACTGCTCGTAGGCGGTGAGGGCGGCGGCGGGCTGCCCGGTCCGGTAGAGGGCCAGCATGTGCAGGTGGGCCACCTGTTCGTCGAGTGGCTGCTCGGCGGCGAGCGCGGCGAGGGGCTGGACGAGGTCGACGTGCCGACCTCGGTTCAGCAGAAGCTCGTAGTAGTCCAGCCGGGCCCGCTGGTGTTCCTCCGCCAGCGTGAGGCGGTACGCGTCGAGCCAGGGAGAGCGCAGCCCGGCCAACGGCTCGCCCTGCCACAGCGCCAACGCCCGGCCGTACGAGGCCTCGGCCTGCCGAGGGTCGTTCGCGCCCCGTGCCTGCTCGACCAAGGAGCGGAAACGGAACAGATCGACGGCCGAGTTGTCGGTCCGCAGCACATACCCCGCGGGCGTCCGCACGATGTCCCACCGCTCCGTGTCGCCTGGATCCGAGCGCAGGGCGCGCAGCCGCGACACGTAGCTGTAGAGCGAGGCCATCGCACGTGGCGGGACATCGTCCCCCCACACCCGTGTGAGGAGTGTCTGCGCGGACACGGGTCGGTTGACGTCGATGAGGAGCAGCGCCAGGACGCAGCGCTGGCGCGGTGATCCGGGGGCGACGTCGGCCCCGCCGGAGCGGATGGTCACATCGCCGAGAAGGGTGAATCCGATGCTCATGCCGGTCTCCGTCCCGCGCGGTCTCGCCAGGCCCTGCCCGGCCGTCGCGGCCGTCCCGCCCGACACCGGTCTGAGCGCCCCTGCAAGAAACTATCAAGCTCCTTGCAGGGCGCGTACCGAACAGTGGGGGGTGACCAGCACGTACCGCAGGGGGAAGGACCACATCGTGCCTCATCACGGCGTACTGTTTCGCGGACTGCTCGGCGTCACCGCCGTCGCAGCCCTCCTGACGGCCGGAGCGGGGACCGCTACGGCCCACACCGCACCAGCCGCCCACTCGACGGCCGCACCGGCGAAGGCGTTCGGCGCCCAGTCCTCGCCGGGCCGCTACCTGGTGGACGGTGCTCGCATCCACACCCAGCCCAACACCAGTTCCACGACGGTCGGTTACGGCTACGGGAGCCACGACGTCACCGTCCACTGCGGTCGCGTCGTGGCAGGCCAGGAGTGGTACTACCACACGGACAACACCACGCACGTGACCGGCTGGGGCCGGTACGACGTCGTCGTCCCGTACCTCGCCGTCGGCACCTGCTGACCCGGCCGCAGGAGCAGTCATGAACTCACACATCCGTCACCGTCACCGTCTGTACGCCGCCGCCCTCGCCGTCTTCGGCACCACGGCCGCCTTGCTGCTGCCCGCGTCGGCCGCCGGCGCCGCCGAGGGGGTCCCCGCCGCGTCCGGCACCGCCCCGCGGGCTGCCGCCGCCGCTCCGGGCGACTACCTGGGAACCGGGGTGCGGATCCGGGCCCAGGCCAACGGCTCGTCCACGATCAAGGGCCTCGGATACGCGGGGCAGGGAGCGACCGTCTACTGCTGGCAGGACGGGCCCGCCGCCAACCCCAGCCTGACCATCAGCTGGTACTACCACCGCAACAACGCCACCGGTGTCACCGGCTGGTCCAGCTGGGACGTCTTCCGGCCGTCCGCCGAAGTACCGCACTGCTGACCCGGCGCCACGCCTGATCGCGTCCGGTTCTTCGCCCACGGGGGTGGCGGAGGACCGGACGCGACCGCGTCGCACGGTTCGTTCCTGGCGCTCATGCCCAGCACGGAGTTCGGCGCGCTGCCCAGCACGGAGTTCGGCTCGTGGCGCAGCGTGGGCGAGGACGGGCGGTGGCGGAAGACCGGCGGCGGCCAACGACATTGGCGACGCAGCCGAGCTGGGCGAAGCCGGCCGCGCCAACTCGGGGATACCCGGGCGGTGATCCGAGTGCAGCGATGCGGTCAGAACACGCGGTCGCGCCTGACGTGGTGCGGGATGAGGTCGAGGAAGGCGTGCAGCGCGCGCGTCGGTGGACGCGTCGCCGAGACGACCGCTGTCAGTGTCCAGGAGAGATCGGCGTCCGCGAGGGGAACAGGCCGCACTTCGCTCTGGTGAACGCGTCGTGGACGATCTGGCGCTGGCCGAACCCCGTGGGCATGTCGACGAACGCTTCCCCGGCGACGTCCTTCAAGCGCACGCTCTTGTGATCGGCCAGCGGGTGACCGGCGGGGACCAGCAACTGGACGTGGTACCTCTTGATGGCCCTGGCCCTGGCCCTGGCCCTGGCCCTGGCCCTGGCCCTGAGATGCTCGCCGCACTTCTTCCGGGCAGCGTCTCGCCGCCTGCCGCGGCATGGACAGCTCCGTCTTCTACTCCCCCACGGGCGAGCGCGGTCGCCTCCGCCGAGAGCGTGAGGAGCGGGCACGCCGCGTGTGCGGGGGATGCCCGGTTCGGGAGCAGTGCGCGCGGATGGCGTTGGAGACGCGCGAGCACTACGGCGTGTGGGGCGGCCTGTCCGAGGCCGATCGCAGTCGCGGGTGAGGCAGTCGTCCGCTCCCTCTCGTCCCGTGCCGGAGGCGACAGGTGTGGCCGTCGAGAGCCGGTCAGCTGGCTTCGGCTTCCCGCCCTGGCCCGTGGGAGCCGGGCGCGGCAGGATCAGGCGCCTCAGCCGAGGTCCGGCTCGGGCCGGACGATCTCGCGCTTGAGTATCTTGCCGGTGGGGCCCTTCGGCAGGCAGTCGGTGATCCACACGATGCGCGGGTACTTGAAGGGCGCGACCCGTTCACGGACGTAGCCGAGCAGCTCGTCCGGCGTGGCGGACGTCCCGGCGCGCAGCACCACGGCGGCGGCGACCTCCTGGCCGTGGACGTCGTGGGGTACTCCGATGACGGCCGCCTCCGCGACCGCCGGATGGGTGTAGAGGACTTCTTCCACCTCCCGCGGATAGACGTTGTACCCGCCGCGGATGACGAGGTCCTTGATGCGGTCCACGATCCGGAAGTCCCCCCGGGCGTCCCGGGTCCCGAGGTCACCGGTGTGCAGCCAGCCGTCCCGTATGGTCTCGGCGGTCGCCTGCGGCCGGTGCCAGTAGCCGCGCATGACGTTGTGCCCACGGATGACGATCTCGCCGACCTCTCCGTCGGGCAGTTCCCTGCCCTGGCGGTCGACGACGCGCATCTCGACGCCGTCGATCGGAATGCCGATCGTGCCCGCGACGCGCTCGCGGTCGATGCGGTTCACGCAGGCGAGTGGCGACGACTCCGAGAGCCCGTACCCCTCCAGTACGGCGCAGGCGAACGTCTTCTCGAACGCGTGCAGCACCTCCACGGGCAGCGGGGAGCCGCCGCACAGGCCGACACGCAAGGTGGAGAGGTCGTACGGCTCGGACTCGGGGCTCTGTGCCAGCCGCAGCATCAGCGTGTACATCGTCGGGACGCCCAGGAAGACGGTCACCCGGTCCCGTTCGATCACGGAGAAGGCGTCCGCCGGTGTGAAGCGCGCCAGCAGGGTGAGGCAGGCGCCCACCGACACCGCGCAGTTCAGCCCCATGACCTGTCCGAACGAGTGGAAGAGCGGCAGTCCGCCGAAGATGACGTCGGCGGGACCCAGGCGGAGCACGCGCACCCCCTCGTCGACGTTGCGGCGCAGGTTGTGGTGGGTGAGTTCGGCGCCCTTGGGGCTGCCGGTGGTTCCGGAGGTGTAGAGGACGACGGCGGAGTCGGTGGGCGAGCGCGGCTCGTCGTGCGCCGACGGACGATGGGCCCGCAATCCGTCGAGGAAGGTTTCCGGTTCGACCACGAGGTGCGGGGTGCCGGTCCGGCGGGCGCCTTCGACCGCCTCCTGCGCGCCCTGGTGCCAGGAGAAGAGGAGGGCGGCTTCGGCATCCTTGAGGCAGTGCTCGATCTCCCCGGCTTTCAGCAACGGATTGAGCGGGACGACGATCGCCCCGGCGCGCAGGATGCCGTAGTACAGCACCGCGAAGACGGGGCTGTTCGGCAGCAGGACGGCGATGCGGTCCCCGGGTGCCGTGCCCAGGGCGCGGAGCTGGGCGGCGGCGCGGGAGCTGAGGTCGTCCAGCTCGGCGAACGTCAGCTCGTCCGCGTCCAGCCGCAGGGCCGGACGATCGGGGTACGCGGCGGCGCCGCGGGCCAGCAGGGCCGGAACGGTGCCGGGGTCGTGCGAGGGCTCGGGGTGCATCGGGGGATCCTCCGGTACGACGGGTCGACGGGGAACGGGCGTCAGCGACTCAGGTCGATCACGGTTGCCGACAGCCCGTCACCGGCCGGAGGTTGTGCAGCACACGGGCGGGAGACCCGGGGGCCGGGGCGCGCACCCGGCAGCGGACCTTGCCTACGCCGCCCGGCCCGAGGCGCGGTGGCGACCCGCGCCGCCCGCGTTCTCGGCCGCCCGCGTCGCACCCTGACGGCAGCGACTCCTCCCGCGCCGCCCGCATCCCACCCGACGGCGGCGCCTCCCCCGGCATCAGGCCGCCCGGCCCGAGGCGGTGGTGACCTGCGCCGCCCAGGCCCCTATGCGCTCGACGAGACCGCCGTGGTGCCGTATCCAGCGGAAGTGGTCCAGTGGGCGGTGGTCGGCGTCGGCGCTCGTGTAGTGGAGGCGTTCGATGCGGGCGGCGGGCATCTTGGCGCACAGGTGGTCCACGGCGGTCGGCGGCGCCAGGGTGTCGTTCTCGACGTCGACGGCGAGCACGGGCAGCGTCACCGCCCGCAGTGCGCGCTCGTAGTCCGCGTGCGCCCCGGGCACGGTGTAGCGGCCGGTGCGCATCTGGCGTGCCCAGTCCCGCATGAGCCCTGCCGGCTGCCGCCCGCCGAACCCGAACCGGTCCCCGGGCCAGTACCCGAGCATCCCGGCCCCGGCGGCGCTGAGCTGACCGCGCACCAGCCAGTGCGCCCCGTTCCGTCCCAGTGCCCGGTACCAGGCGGAGCCGCTGGCGACGAGCACGACGCCGTCGAGGCGCGACGGCTGGAACAGCCCGCAGTGCACCAGCCCCAGCTGCCCGCCCAGGCTGTGCCCGAGCAGCAGCCGCGGGGCCGTGGGGTAGGCGGCGTCGACGACGTCGAGCACGGCCCCGATGTCGTGCTCGACGATCTCGCGGTAGCCGAACCGGACACCACGCGCCGGCACCGGTACGCTCTCGCCCTGCCCGCGCAGGTCCGTCGTCACCACCGTCATGCCCTGCCGGTGCAGCGCCCGCACCAACGGGACGTAGTTGCGCGCGGGCATCCCCATGGCGGGCAGCAGGACGACGACGGGGGCACCCGCGTCGTCGTCCCGCGCCTGCACCCGTACGGTGAGCCGCGCGCCGTCGGGGGCCGTGATGTCGCCCAGCAGCGGCAGACGGGGTCGCCTGGCGCTCACCCCAGCCGCCAGCCGACCACGCCGGCGCCCCAGGTGATGCCCGCGCCGAAGGCGGCCACGCCCAGCACCCCGGACGGCCCGAGCCGGCCGTCCTCCTGGGCGTGGGCCAGGGCGATGGGGATGGACGCCGAGGAGGTGTTGGCCACCCGGTCGACGTTGAGGAACAGACGCTCGGGTGGCACCCCGATCTCCTTGCCGACGGCCTTCACGATGCGGGCGTTGGCCTGATGGGCGACGAACAGGTCGACGTCGTCGCAGGTCAGCTCGCTCCGCTCCAGCACCCGCCGGGTGGCGTCGCTCATCTTGTCCACGGCGTGGACGAAGATTTCCGGGCCGTCCATGCGGAGCTTGCGTTCGTGGCGGTCGGCGAAGAGCAGTCCGATGTGTTCGCCGTCGGAGGCCAGGTGGAAGGCGGGGGCGACGGGGGCGTCCGGGAGGTCGGTGAGGACGACGGCGCCGGCGCCGTCTCCGAGCAGGACGGCCGTCGACCGGTCCGCGGCGTCGGTGATGCGGGTCAGCGCCTCCGCCCCGCAGACGAGGACGGCCTCCGCCCGCCCGGACTCGATGAGCGCCGTCGCGTGGTCCAGGGCGTAGACGAATCCGGCGCAGGCCGCGTGCAGGTCGAAGGCGGCGGCCTGGGGGGTGCCGAGTCGTGCGGCCACCTCCACCGCCAGCCCGGGCGTCGTCCGGTCGGGGGTGGTCGTGGCGACGACGATGTGACGCAGATCGGCGGCGTCCCGGCCGGCCTGCCGCAGCGCCGTTCGGGCGGCGGTGACGGCGAGGTCGGCGAGCCGGCCGTCCTCGGCCAGGAAGCGGCGTTCCCTGATCCCCGTCCGTTTGACGATCCACTCGTCGGACGAACCGATCGCCTCGAAGTGGCTGTTCGGCACGGTGCGTTCGGGCAGTGCGGCCCCGATGCCGGTGATCGCCGCTGTCATCGTGCGGCCTCCTTCCGGAAGGTCTGGCCGCCCACGCCCATGCGGACGGCGTGCATACCGCCGTCGGCGTGCACGATCTCACCGGTGACGGTGGCGGCGAGATCGGAGAGCAGGAAGAGGACGGGCCCGGTGAGGCGCCGCACGTCCGCGCGGTCCCAGCCGAGCGGCGCCTCCTGCTCCCAGCGGTCGGCGATGGTGTCGAAGGTGCTGATGGCCGACCCCGCGACCGTCTCGACGGGTCCGGCGGCGACGAGGTTCACGCGGATGCCGCTGTCCCCGAGGTAGAGGGCGAGATAGCGGCAGACGGCACCGAGCGCGGCCTTGCTGACGCCCATCCAGTCGTAGCCGGGCCAGGCGCCGGAGGAGTCGAAGTCCAGCCCGACGACGCTGCCCCGGTTCCTGGCCAGCAGCGGGGCCAGGGCGACGGTGAGCCCGTGCAGCGAGACGGCCGCGGTGTGCAGAGCGTGGGTGGCGCTCTCCACGGGGGTGGTGAGGAAGTTGCCGCTCAGTGCGGCCCGGGGGGCGGCGGCGATGGCGTGCAGGACGCCGTCGACCGCGCCCCACCGGCTCTCCAGGTCCTTGGCCAGCCGGGTGAGGTCGTCCGGCCGGGTGACGTCGAGTTCCAGGACGTCGGTGGGGCGCGGCAATCCGGCCGCCGCGGCCTCGGTGATCCGTCGCGTCCGGCCGAACCCGGTCAGCAGTACCTCGGCGCCCGTCTCCTGGAGTGCCTTGGCGGTGTGCCAGGCGATGGAGTCGTCGTTGAGGACCCCCGTCACGAGATAGCGGCGTCCTTCGAAACCGAGCATCACGCTGTGGCCTTTCCTCTGTCAGGGGGTGGAGAGCACGAGCGCCGCGTTGTGGCCGCCGAAACCGAACGACGTCGACAGGCCCGCCCGCGGCCGGTCGCCGCCGGGCAGTTCGCGTGCCGTCCGGATCAGGTCCAGCTCGCCGAGCCGCTCGTCCGGCTGCCGCAGACCGGCGGTCGGAGGCGCCACACCGTGGCGCAGCGCCTGCAAGGTGGCGATGGCCTCCACCGCTCCGGCCGCCCCGAAGAGGTGTCCGAGGCTGCCCTTGCTGGACGACATCGGGATGCGGGCCAGGGCGTCGCCGCCGAGGGCGAGGCGCAGGGCGTCGCACTCCAGCCGGTCGTTGAGGAGGGTGCCGGTGCCGTGGGCGTTGAGGTAGTCCAGCTCTCCGGGTGCCGTCCCGGCCTGGCGCAGGGCCTGGGTGACGGCCTCGGCGGCCGGGCCGCCGCCGGGGTCGGGGGCGGTGAGGTGGTGGGCGTCGGAGGTGGCGCCATAGCCGCGTACGGCGCCGAGGGCCTCGGCCCCGCGCCGGGCGGCGCCGCCGGCCGTCTCCAGGACGAGGACGCCCGCGCCCTCTCCGATGACGAAGCCGTCCCGGTCCGCGTCGAACGGCAGGCAGCGGCCGGTGGGGGAGAGCGCCCCGGCGTTGCGGAAGGCGGCGCTGACGAGTTCCGACGTCGACGCCTCCGCACCACCCACCACGACGGCGTCCGCCGCACCCGTGGCCAGCAGCCGCAGCCCTGTACCGATGGCCTGCGCACCGCTGCTACAGGCGGAGGCCACGCACAGCGACTCGCCCTTGAAGCCGTACCGCATCGACAGGTGCGACGCGGCGGCGTTGGCCATCATCTGCGGCACCATCAACGCCGACACGTACTCGGCACCCTGCTCCGCGATGACCGGGCCCTGCGCCTCGAAGCTGGCCGTGCCGCCGAGCCCGCAGCCGATGACACAGGCGACGCGCGCGGCGTCGTACGGGATGTCACCGGGGGTCCAGCCGGCCCGCGTCAGCGCTTCGTCCGCCGCCACCAGCGTGAACTGGGTGAAACGGTCGGTGCGGCGTACGAGGTGACGGGAGAGGTGGTCCACGGCGCGGAAGCCGTGGCAGGAGCCGAGCCCGTCGTGCAGTGCGCTCTCCCCGGCGACGGCCCGCTCGTGCAGCGCGTCGGCGCCGACACCGAGCGGGGTGACCGCGCCGAAGCCCGTCACCACCGCCCCCGTCACGGCGTCACTCAAGTCCGGCCTTCTGGTAGCAGAGCTTGAGGACCTGACCGACCGTGTCGACGCCGTCGAAGTCCTTCGGCTTCACCGGGACCTCCAGGTCCTTCTTGATCGTCTGCGCCAGTTCGACCATGTCGAGCGAGTCGATCTCCAGGTCGTCGAGCGCGGCTTCCGGGAAGATGTCCGCCTCGTCGACGCCGAGTTCCACCAGGGCGTCTTTGACGAACTTGTCGATCGCGGCGTGGTCAAGCATGGGTGATGGGCCCTTCTCGTGCGGGACGTCGTGGGGTGTGAGCCGCTTGCTTCGCGGGCTACGCCGCCGCCTTGGCGGCGTGGAACGGCGACCAGTGCCACTGCCGCCAGTAGCTCTCCGTGATGTCCAGCCACTCCTCCAGCCGCTCCGCGCTGTCCAGGAACCGGTGGGCGCTGACCACCAGCCAGCTGTAGACGGCCTGGCTGTCCCGGCAGCCGCCGCAGTCGCCGGAGGTACAGCAGAATTGCAGCGACTCGTAATCGGCGCCCCAGGCCGCGAAGCCGGGGATCACCGGATTGCCGTTGGCGACGCGCTCTTCGTGGGCCGGGTGGTCCACGCTCAGGCTCGGGCAGACGTCGTACCCGAAACGGGCGCCCCAGTGGGAGGTGCCGGTGATGAGGGTGCGGATGAAGTACGGGTGGCTCACCACCGTCTGCGGGTACAGCTCCTTGACCCGCAGCGCCTCCTCCAGGACCCGGCGCTCGTTCTCGATCTGGATCGGGTGGTCGGAGCCGTGCTCGCTGTAGAAGTTGAACGTAACGATGTTGCCGTTGTCCGCGATCTTCCGGACCGTCGGTTCCAGGTGGGGCAGGCCGGCCTCGGAGAGCGCGAAGATGAACAGCACCCGGGGGTCATCGCGGTAGTGGGACAGCGCGGTGTCGAACAGGCCGGTGAACTTGGACCCGTTGACGCGGATGGCGCGCAGGTCGTCGTCCAGCGGTCCGCCGCCGAAGATGCTCACGGCGACCGCGATGTGCTCGAAGCCCTGCATGGGCATCGGCCGCAGCCCGTTGGTGGAGATGGTGATGTAGGGAAGCTCCTCGACGAACGCTTCCACCCGGCGCAGGACCAGCGTGGGTTCGCCGCCGATCAGCGTCGCCTGGTTGACGCCGTCGTCGCGCAGCTTCCGGGCGAACGCCTTGATCTTGTCGACGTCGGACAGTTCCTTGACCGCCGTGTCGAAGCCGCCCTCGAAGTACCAGCAGCCCTTGCAGCGGATGTTGCACGTGTTGGTCAGGTGGACCTCGCACGAGCGGACGGTACGTCCGAGCCGGCGCAGCCGGTGCAGCCGGTCGGCCAGGTCCGGCCGCTCCGCCAGCAGAGCGGCCGTGCGCTCCTTGGCCTCCCTACGGGTGAGGGGGCGCTTGCCGATCGTGACAGGTGTTGCCATGGGGAGGTGCTCCTCGTCCTCGGGGATCGTCGGAACGCGCTGATGTGTTCGCTTCCGGCACGCGGCACTCCGGGCGCGTCCCGCCCTACTCGGGAACCTTCAGCCCCAGGTTCTTGATGCGCGGCGTCACCTTTTCCCGCCAGATGTCCCGCGCCTGCCCGTTCGTCGTCTGCCGCAGCCCGTAACGGACGGCCATGCGGGAGCGCTCGGACCGCGAGCTGCCGAAGATGCGCTCGAAACCGGGCCACAGCCGGTCCAGCGCCCCCTGTAGCTCCTCGCGGCCCTCGTCCGTCGCCGCCAGGTTGCGGCAGACGCGCGCCCCGTGCGCGATGTGGACCTTCTCGTCGAGGATGATGGTGCGGACGGCCTCGGCCCACGGCTTGTAGCTGCTCTGCGCGAACTCGGAGATCATCACCATCGCCGTCTCCTCACCGATGTAGGAGAAGATGCCGCGCTCGGCCCAGGTGGTGCACTCGTGGAACTCGTGGCCCGCGAAGAGTTTCCGCTCGGCCAGCGTCTGCTTCTCCATGTAGGCCGTGTCGATGCCGATGTCGCCGAGGATGCGCTTGCCGATCTTGTAGTGGTCGTACTCCTCGACCGCTCGTTCCGCGCAGACCTGCCGCTCCTCGGCGTTCGGTGCCAGCGGCAGGAAGACCTGTACGTAGTCGTCGCCGCCCGAGAGTTCACCTTCGGTGTTGACGATCATTCCCCGGATCGCGATCTCCCGGTAGTCCTCGGGCATCGCGAGGAATTCCTCGGGAGTTCGAACGACGACGACCTCATCGCTCGGAATGGTGAATGACATGCGCGTTTCTGCCCCTCACTCGTCTCACCGAGTCCGGGCACGCGAGATCGCCCAACTCGGTGGAGGAAAATACGGACGGGGATTGTGCACGGCCCGAACGGAACCCCCGTTTCCGTTTTCGACTGTCCGTGCCGCCGGTCAATACCGTTCTTCCGGCAGGATGGGCCGACGATAGACACATCCGAGTCGGCCAATCAATGGAAAACTCTCGGCCAACGTGGCCGACGTGCCGTCGAAAGATGTCGGGATCGCACCCCTTCTCCTCCCCTCACCGCGAAGGAGGACCCCCCACTCCCCCACGGAAAGCGATCCATCCACCACCGCCCACCTGCGGCGACGATTCCCCCTCCGCAACCGGTACGCGCGTCCGGACTCCATCGCCGAAAACAAGTCAAGCGCTCCCGTACACAACCCCCCGATACGGCATGGAAGTCTCGAATACTGAGCCGGAGAAGAACCGGAGCGGGCGGATCCGGCTGTTCTCACGCAATGCCTCCCGCCCCATCCATGGCCTGGACAGCCACCTGGATCTCTATATGCTTGCCGCATGAAGCCTCCTGTTCCCCCGCCCGCAGTCGCTTCCCGCCTGGCCAACGTCGTTTCCTCGCCGGTCCGGGACATCTTGTCGCTCACTGCACGCCCCGAAGTGATCTCCTTCGCGGGGGGACTTCCGGCTCCGGAACTGTTCGACATCGACGGCTTCAGGGCCGCCTTCGACCGCGTACTGGCCGACGGCCCGCGCCGAGCCCTCCAGTACTCCACCACCGAGGGTGACGCCGATCTGCGCGAGGCCATCGCGCAGCGCCTCACGGCACGCGCGCTGCCGACCGACTCCGACGACCTGGTGATCACGACCGGCTCGCAGCAGGCCCTCACCCTCATCACCACGACCGCCCTGGAACCCGGCGACGTCGTGCTCGTCGAGGACCCCTGCTACCTGGCCGCCCTCCAGACCTTCGGCTTCGCCGGCGCCCGTGTCGTCCCCGTCCCCACCGACGACGACGGCATCATTCCCGAGGCCCTGGACGAGATCGCCGCGCGCGAACCGGCCAAACTGCTCTACCTGGTCCCCACCTTCCAGAACCCCACCGGTCGCACACTCCCGGCCGCGCGGCGCACCGCCGTCGCCGAGGCCGCAGCCCGGCACGGCTTCTGGATCGTCGAGGACGACCCCTACGGCGAACTCCGCTACGACGGTGAGCAGGTGCCCTGGGTCGCCGCGTCCCCCGCCGCGTCCGACCGCACCATCCTGCTCGGTTCCTTCTCCAAGATCATGGCCCCCGGCCTGCGCCTCGGCTACCTCCGCGCCCCCGCGGCCATCCGCCGGTCCTGCGTCATCGCCAAGCAGGCCGCCGACCTGCACACCTCCACCGTCGACCAGGCCGTGGCCGCCCGCTACCTGCGCGACAGCGACCTGGACGCTCACATCCGGACCATCAGCGACGCCTACCGGGAACGCCGCGACGCCCTCCTGGGCGGCCTGCCCACCGCGCTGCCCTTCGGCAGCCGCTGGAACCACCCGGCCGGCGGCATGTTCGTCTGGGTCAGACTGCCCGAGGGCCACGACGCCACCCAGCTCCTCCAGGTCGCCATCAGCCACGAGGTGGCCTACGTCCCCGGGGCCCCGTTCTTCGCCGGCACCCCCGACCCGGCCGCCCTGCGCCTCTCCTTCACCACGCACTCTCCCGACGAGATCAACGAGGGCCTGCGCCGTCTGGCCAAGACCTTCGCGTAACCCGCGCGTCCCAGAAGGGATCCCCATGCCCATCGAGTCGGCCACCCTGGTTGACGACGCCCCGATGACTCCGGCCGCGCTCAACGAGATGGTCGCGCGGGACTTCGAGGACTATGCCGCCTGCCACGTCACCGAGGCGACTACGACCCACCTCACCATGGAGGCCGACGGCACCCGTCTCCGCACCCGCCCCGGCGGCACCATCTCCGGCCCCGAACAGGCCGCCCTCGTCGACCTGGCCGCCTTCCTCCTCATCAACGCCCGCCTGGGCCGGCCCACCCTCATGGCCCTGACCAGTTCGCTCCAGGTCAACTACCTCAGCCGTCCCCGCCCCGGCCGACTCCATACGCACGCGAAGATGGCCAAGTTCGGCAAGAGCCTCTGTGTCGTCCTGGCCGAACTCCGCGACAACGCCGGCACCCTGGCCGCCACAGCAACGGTCACCTACTCCGTGCCCCCGGCAGCCCACCGGCCCGACCCGCGGAGGGAGGACGACACGACCGGCGGGACCACCGAGTAGCTGCCGGGAGTGACACGGGGGCGTGGGGTTGTTCCCGTTCGCCTGAGGCATCGTGGGCTGGAGTCCCGTGCCGCAGCGGCAGGGGCCGGTGATCCGCTGACGGACATCACCGGCCCCGCTGGACGACAACCGACTCGACGCCGCGCGGGAGCGCCGGAGTGCCGGAGTGCCGGGCAGATCGTGATCGCCACCGCATGTGATCGACCGGAGTACGGGTCGGCCGGGACTGCCGCGGACCTTCTCACAGGCGGCTCGGAATCGTCGTGTGCACCGCGGTCCGCGCCGGTGGGCTCTGCTCGCTCAGCCGTGGCGGGCTACCGGTGCCGCCGGACCGCACCTGACGGGCCGGCATGGCGTGGGCGCCGTCGTTCGGTGTGCCCGTGGCATCGGTACCATCAGCACGCCATTCGATAGATGTTGCATTCCAGGAGTGGTCACATGACTACCACGCTGAGCACGTTCACCCGCGAGCAGGTCGAGGCAGCTGCCTCCCGGCGCATCCCCCTCCACCACACCACTGGGCTGCCGGGAAGCTGGTACGTCCTCGTCGGCGTCACACTCCACTACGTCCGCGACCTCGTCCAGGACGTCACCGGCGAGAAGCCGAACATCGTGGAAGCCCGCAAGGCGCTTCACGCCCTCGAATTCCCGCTGTTCTGCTGGGCCTCCGACGGCATGGTCGCCGAAGGCCACCCCTGGCACACCGGCCAGGCCGACTGACCACCGCCCCTCACCGGGCACGGGCCCGGTCTGCTGTCGGCGGGAAGACGTACCCCGAGTGCGATCCAGCCTCGCTCCGGCCAGGCGGACTCGCCGCCTTCCCATCGCCAACCCGCCTTGCGGGTCAGTGCCAGCCGGTGCAGGACCAACTGCCCCCTTGGCCGTCGTAGATTTCCACGCAGGCTCGATAGGCGTTGCTCGACCCGACCATCTGTGTGTACGCGGCGTAGGAGGGCGAGGCGTTCGCCGTGTACGAGTTCCCGCGCCGAATCTCGATCTTGAACCGCCAGTTGCTGTTGGCCTTCTGGATTCGCGCCCAAGCGGCGCTGCACCGGGACGAGTTCCGCAGCTCCACCTCCGGCCCACCGCCCGCCGGCTGCACCCGGTCGATGACCCTGGCGCCGGAGCCGCATCCCTCGCTCTGGGGGTTCTTCCCCGTACATGAGGATCCCCTGCATGAGGTCGGCGCTGCTGCCGCGGCGGGCAGGGCGGGGGCGAGCAGGAGCGCTGATGCGAGAACTGCGGTGGTGAGGGAGGAGAGGGCTGAGCGGCGAACGGCCATGCGGTGTCCCTTCGGCATACCGGGAAGAACGCGCGGATGACTGCATCCGGCGTATGACGTTCCATTTGATAGCCACCCGGGTGGAGCGCCCACAACAGCGGCACGGGCAAACCACCCCCCGGAGTGATGTGCGGGCCATGACCTGCGCGAAGTTGGCCTCCACGGGGCCGTAAGGTCGCCCCGAACCGCTGTCCGCGCCTTACCGGGCGACAGCCTGTTCGCCACCCACAGGCCGGTCTGCCTGTCCACGCTGACCCACCGCCCCCAGCCCGCGAAGACGGCCCTCGACCGGCAGGAAGCCGCGCGGTCTCACGAGTCTCGGCGGCAAGTTCGTCCTGGTGGTGGGGCAGGGGCCGGTGGGCCGGGCCGTCGCCGAACGGCTCGGGGTGTTCGGCTGCACGGTGGTCCGGCTCGCCCGCACGCCCCGCACCACCGCGGAGGGCGTGGTTCACGGCGCCGAAGCCCTCCACGGCCTCCTCCCGGCCGTGGACGCGGTCGTCCTGTGCGCGCCGGCGACCGACCGGACACGTGCCATGTTCGACACACGGACCCTCGCCCTGCTGCCGGACGGCGCCATAGTCGTCGATGTCGGCCGTGGTGAACTCGTCGACACCGACGCGCTGGTCAGAGAGGTGGCGAGCGGTCGGCTGCCGACCGCCCTCGACGTCACCGACCCCGAGCCGCTGCGCGCCGGGCACCCCCTGTGGCAGTTGCCCGGCGCGCTGCTGACCCCGCACGTCGGAGCGTTCACGGACGTCTTCGAGGATGCCTCCCGGGATTTCCTCAGGCGGCTGCGGCGCTACGCCGAGGGGGCGCCCCATCGGCGGTGTTCCTCGTCGGTGAGGATGACGCGCGCGGGGCATGTTCCCGCACTCGCCCGCCGATCCGACGCCGGAACTGCGCGATCTCTCTGAGCATGGAGCATTCCCCGGCAGGCACCTACCGCGCCGGACGGGGGGCGGCGCAGGTGCCGAGGTGTACGTGCGGCGGGCCCGCCGAGTGGTGGGCCCGCCGTCGGAGCCTCGTCAGTGGCGGCGGCTGAGGTGCCGGCGGCGAGCGGCACCAGGCCGTCGACATGGTCGCGACGCCCACAGTGAAGCCGGACCGACCGGCTACGTCGGCTGCCGTGCCTGTTGGCCGGATGTGCGCCCGCCGTGGGAGGCCCCGGGTCGGTCATGGTCGGTACACCCTGCCGGGCTGGGGCGACGCGGGGGCCATGAGCTGGGAGACGGTGACGATGGTGTAGCCACGTTCGTGCAGTTCGTCGATGATGCCCGGCACGGCGGGAACGGTGCCCTTGTAGCGGTCGTGCAGCAGGATGATCCCGTCCCGGTCCGTCTGGTCCAGTACCCGCCGTTCGATCAGGGCCGTGTCCGTGGTCTCGTAGTCCTTGGCGGTGACGCTCCACAGGATCTGCGCCAGACCCAGCTTCTTCATCACCGCGGAGACCTTGTCGTCGGTCCGGCCCTGCGGAGGGCGCATCAGCCGGGGGGCGTGGCCGGTGATGCGGCGTACCTCCTCCTGCACAGGGGTCATCTCCGCGGCCATCGCCTTCGGGTCCAGCTCGGTGAGTACCTTGTGGGACCACGTGTGGTTCGCTATTTCGTGGCCTTCTCGCGCCATGCGTCGAACGGTTTCGGGATAGGTGTCCGTATGGCCTTTCCCTTGCAGGAAGAAGGTGGCATGGACTTTCTTCTGTTTCAGGATGTCCAGCAGCCTCGGAGTGGGCTTGCTCGGGCCGCCGTCGAAGGTGAGCGCGACGCATTTGAGTACGTCACAGTCAGGTCGCTCGCCCTTCGGCGCCGGTTCGGTGGCGGTCGCTTCCTCGCGTGCGCTGCGCGGGGAGGTGACGCCGTGCAGTGTGCTGCATCCCGTGCCCGCGAACAGACAGGCGCCCGCGACGAGGGTGAGCATGCCCCGGCGCAGGGTGTGTCGTCGCAGGTTCACTGCTCCGCCCCCGTTTGTGTCGCGGTGCGCGTCCGGCGACGGGCGAGAACCGCGACTGCGACGAATGCCAGGCCCAGGAGCAGGGGCAACACCTCACCTGCGGCGGGGAACTGTCCCAGGAGCACGGAGAGATGTGCGAGCACGCGCTCCGTCAGGCCGATGACGCCGGCCACCGTCAGACAGAGGCCGATCACGACGCAGACCGCCGGGATTCCACGACCAGCGGACAATGCCTTGCGAATGTCACTTGTTTCCATGCCGAATAAGGTAGGAACTCGCGGGCGCCGTGGAATCGGCAAAGAGTCTGTTGCTGCACGTGTTCCAAAGAATGAGCCACCGGTGGCCGTACCTATACTTTGGTATAGAAGGAGTCGTCGGGGACGCGGAGGCGACGATCCCGGCGGGCGGATCGCCTACGGTTGCTCTCGTGACGGAGATACGACAGGCGTGGCGGGCGCATCCAAGAGCCGTGGATCTGGCTGTGGCCGCCGCCGGCGCCGGTCTCACGCTGCTCGTGGCCCGGGCGAGGCAGGAAGGGCTGACGGTCTATCCGCAGTTCGCCGGCGGAGCTCTGGAGGGGGCACTGAGCCGGTCACTTCCGTTCGCCTGGGAATCCGTCACACGGGGCAGCGTCGTCCCCCTGCTGGCATGCGCGGCGTTGGCGCTGCGCAGACGACAGCCTGTGGCCCTGACCCTCGTCCTGGTCCTGCTGAGCGCGGGATGGCCCCTCGCCGTCCCGGTGCTGGTCTGTCTTTTCACCGTCGCGAACACGTGCTCCGCCCGGATCACCGGGTGGGTCACCGCCGCCGTGCTGGTTCCGCTGGCGTTCCACATCGCGTGCACGCCGTACCTGGGTCTGCGGGGGCTGGCGACCGTCCTCTCCACCGTCACGCTCGTCGCGGGCACCGTCGGATGGGGCCTGGCCGTCGCCGGGCTGCGTGACAGGGCGCTGCGTGCGGAAGCCGAGGCGGTCACACACGCGCGGCTGGCGCAGCAGCGAGCCCGGGAGGAAGTCGCCAGGGAGATGCACGACGTGCTCGCACACCGTCTGTCGCTGCTGTCCATGCACGCCGGCGCGCTGGAGTACAACCGTGACATGCTGCCGGAGCAACTCGCCGACGCGCTCGGCGTCGTCAGGAGCAGCGCCAATCAGGCGCTGGAGGATCTTCAGGATGTCCTGCGCGTACTGCGTGCCCCGACGGTCGCTGATCACACCGAGCCTCCACAGCCCACGCTGTCCGAGGTGACGGATCTGGTGGAGGAGACGCGGGCGGCAGGCGTCGAGCTCCGTCTGCGGCAGCGGCTCGACGAGCCGCACACCATGTCACCGTCCGTCGGCCGGACGGCCTACCGGCTGCTTCAGGAAGCCCTGACCAATCATCGCAAGCACGCGCCCGGCACCCCTGTGCATGTGACCCTGACCGGGGATGCGAGGGCGGGACTGGCCATCGCCGTCACCAATCCCCTGCCGGTCGGTCCCGCCCGGCCCGCACCGGGCTCGGGCCAGGGTCTGATCGGCATGGCAGAACGGGTGGACCTCGCCGGCGGGCGCCTGCACCACCAGAAGACCCCCACCGAATTCCGCCTTGAGATCTGGCTGCCATGGACGACGTGATCCGCCTGGCCGTCGTCGACGACGATCCCTTGGTCCGCTCCGGCCTGCGGCTGATGCTGTCGGCGGCCTCCGACATCGAGGTCGTCGCGGAGGCCGCCGACGGCGTCGACGTGGAGTCCCTCGTCGACGCGCACGACACCGACCTCGTCCTGATGGACATACGTATGCCCAGGATGGACGGTCTCGCCGCCACCGCGGCGCTGCGCCGACGCGCCGACCCACCCGAGGTGCTGATCCTCACCACCTTCACCGGCGACGGCTACATCCTGGACGCGTTGCGCGCCGGGGCCGCCGGATACGTGCTCAAACACACCCCGCCGGAGCAGATCGTCGCCGCCGTGCGCAATGTGATGGCCGGTGAGCCCGTTCTGTCGTCAGCGGCAGTCAAGCAGCTGATCACCGCGGTCACCGCCCCGGCGGCGGATCCCGGTCCGGAGCGCCGCACCCGGCGTACGGAGGCCGAAGCGATGCTGGACCTGCTGGCGCCCCGGGAGCGGGAGGTGGCGATCGCCGTCGCCGAAGGGAAGACGAACGCGGAGATCGCCACCGCGTGTTTCATGAGCCTGCCCACGGTGAAGGCACATGTGTCTCACATCCTGACCAAACTCGGCCTCAACAACCGCGTCCAGATCGCCCTCCTGGTGTACCGCGCCGGCCTGGTCTGACCCGCGGTACAGGATCGAGCCGGGCGGCGAGGGACGCGAGGACTGTGGCGTCCCTCGCCGGGCCGGGTGTGGGCTAACTCGTCCAGCTGTGGGCCACGTCGACGACGACCCTGTCGTCCAGCCGGGTCACGCGGAAGGGCAGTCGGGCGCGTACGCCGAGGCCGACCTGTGTCTGGCCTTCGAAGGTGCCGCCGAACCGGGTGTCCCGGAAGGTGCTGTACCCGCTGATGTCCACGCCGGGCAGGGCCTCGCCCACCTTCCCCGGGTAGGTCGGCGCGCCGGCCTCCAGGTCGTAGCTCCACGCGCCGACGCGGATGTCGAGGATCGCCCCGCCGGCGACGGGTATGTACGCGCCCGAGGGGTCCGCGGAGAACCGGTCCACGTACTGGACCTGGTAGCCGATCCGGTCGCCGCCGCCGGGCACGTCGAACACGATGCGGTCGTAGCACTCGTGCTGTCCGGTCCTGATGTCCTCCAGGTGATCGGCCCCCATGGCGGTACCGGTCCTGGCGCCGCTGCCCCAGCCCGTCGGGCAGGCCACCGCCGCGCGCGGTCCCTCCGCCGGGGCCGCACCCGCGGTGCCCGCCGCCG
Organism: Streptomyces olivaceoviridis; assembly: GCF_014650115.1. GTDB lineage: Bacteria > Actinomycetota > Actinomycetes > Streptomycetales > Streptomycetaceae > Streptomyces > Streptomyces olivaceoviridis. The sequence continues at coordinate 41,163 of NZ_BMUI01000005.1, forward strand.
TCCACAGCGTGGCGCCCGCGAGCGCGAGCACCGCCGCTGCCGCTTTGATACGTCGCATCCTGTCCCCCTTGGTCGAGCTTGGTCGCGGAACCCTGATGCCGGGTGAGACGGCCCGCCGCACGGGAAGGTTGTACGCCAGACAGGGGCAAATGGGGAATCTTGCCGTCCGTGAGATCCCCCTGCGGCGCTGTCCGTACAGCGGGCATGACGATCAGGCCGCCACCAGGTACGTCTCGTCGTCGAGCGTGCCACCGGTGGACTCGGCGAAGCTACGGGTGCCCGTCACCGGACTTCCGTCGCGGCACGGTGGGGGCGGGTCGCCGTAGTGCTGGGAACGGTGAGGCTCGGCGCGTACCGGGTTACTGGGGTCGTGGCCGCCATTCGAAGAGCAGGATGGTCGCGTCGTCCCGCAGCTGGTTGCGCTGGTAATCGCAAATGGCGTGGATGAGCAGCCGCAGTACCTCGGCCGGGCGCTGGCCGGCGACGTTGGAGTGGATGATGAATTCGGTGAACCGGTCGAGGCCGAACTCCGCACCGTTCGCGTCCCGGGCCTCCACGACGCCGTCGGTGTAGAGCAGAACGCAGTCGCCCGGTTCCAGTTTCGTCTCGTGGATCTGCCGGGCTGCCGGGGCGAGCGGGCCCGCGAGGCCGAGCGGCGGCTGCGGGGAACTGTCGAGCGCCCCGGCGAGCACCCGCTCGTCACGGATCAGCAGCGGTGGGGGATGACCGCAGTTGACCCAGCGCAGCACCCCCGTCTCAGTGTCGAGTCGGCACAGCACACCGGTGCAGAAGTGGTCGGGCAGCCACTGGGCGAGCGCCTGGTCGACGGAGCCGACGATGTCGGCCAAGTCGCCACCGCCGCGGCGGGTGTTGCGCGCCGCCGCCATGGCGACCGACGTGGTGAGGCCGGCGACCAGATCGTGACCCATGCCGTCGAGGATCATCGTGTGCAGTTCGTGCTTGACCACGGTGTGGTCGAAGGCGTCGCCGGCGATGCCGTACGCCGGTTCCAGGACCGCGGTCGAGACGCACCTGCTGCTGCCGATGGTGCGGGGTGGCAGGAAGGCTCGCACCATCTCGGCGGGCAACCCCATGGGTGCGGTGCGGGTACGGGCAGCGAGCCAGTCACTGTAGGCACGCTTGGAAGAAATGATCATGGCGAACAGGTGGGCCAGCATCCGGGCGCGGCGCATCAGCACCCCGTCGAGCGAGGTGACGCGCACCGCCAGTACACCAAGCCGCTCCGCACCGTCGAGCAGCGGCATCCAGACGATCAAGCCGTCATCAGCATCGACCACACGCGGGGAGATCGTGCGGTACGCCCAGCCGGCCGACGAGCGGTCCACCGGGAGCGATTCCAGAGCCTCGTCGAGTGGGATGAGCAGCCGTTGTTGCAGGTCCGCGAGGTAGATCAGCGCGGCGCCCAGGCCGAGGGCTGAGGCGCACCGGTCGACCAGGGCAGGCAGTTCGACCGGCAGGGCCGTTTGCGCCTCGGTGATCAGCTGTTCCCAACCATTCCCCTTTACGGCGGGGTCGGGATCGGAGGGCGCGTCTGGTGGGTCCGGCACGGGGATCACCCCTTCCATGCCCAGTCTCACACTGATCCCGTTCTCTCACGCCTCCAGTTGGTTCCGCCACTCGACGCGCGCCTCCGGTCCGCCGGCGGCGCCGCCGTTTTGACGGTCCCGGCCCGGCAGTCGCCCGGCCGGCCCTACGCCAGGACTGAGCGCGTTTCTTCGCGGCGGCCGACGTAAGTGCGATCGGTCATCGCCGGCCTGGTGGCTCTATCCCCGGGCCTGACCTGCAAGGATGCTGTATTCGCACAAGACGGCCACCGGGCCGCCCCGGGTCGCATGGAAGATCGCGGTTACCGTCTTCGACGTGCGGCGCCTCAGCCGGTGCATACCGCTGATCAAGAACCCATGGCCGCATTCGTGAAAAGGATCCATACTTGCAGGCAGCAGCCACGTGGGCGACGGGAGCGGGCCGGCCGGAACTCGGGTAATGGCCGCTGTCTTCAGACGCTTCAGAGCGTGTGTGGAAGATGCGGCGCATTCGTCGCCGGCATCGGCAGGGGGAGAGCAGGCCGAAGACGTAGTGGCGCTGCGCGTCGTCGAGCCGTAGCGCGGTTGCCGGCGCTGTCAGGACGCTGGGAGTGTCTCGACCTCGACTACGACGCCCTCGAAATCCCCGCCGACCCCGGCCTGATCATCGTCGCCTACACCCTCTCCCCCAAATCCGCCCATGCGGACGTGTTCCGCCGGCTGCGAGAACGCACTGCGGCTCCGGAACCAGTGAACCGAGCCAGAACGTGACTCTTTGGTCGGCTGAGCAGTTGATCGGACGTCTCGGTCCGATCAGTGATCACTGACGCCATGTGGGACCGGACCACGCCGCTGATGCCGGCCGATCCGCTTGGACCGTCTCGGTGGGCTCCACTCTCTGCCGCGCCCACCAGCACGCCGTCTGCGCCGGGAACCGGGGGCGCAGGACCGGGCCGAAACCGTCACTCACGCGCATGACAGAGGTCGCTGCCCTCAGGGTCAGCAGGTGTGCGGATCACCGGCGTCGTCGGCTGGACGGCTACCTCCTGGGGCCCGGCGGCTCTCGATGTGGCGCACTGTTCCGGTGATCTCGCGCTGCCGCACGGCCCGGCGCGGGGTCAGCGGTTCGCCGGGCGTATGACGAGGCCGACGGGACGGCCTGACGGGTGCGCAAGAAGTGCAGTTGGTGGCGCGGGAGGGGCAGAGTCGACGACGCGAGACGTGGAGGAGCGGCTGGATGCCTATGTCACCACCCCGATGGACGCGCTGGGCTGAGCCAAGGCGGTCCGGGGCGGGGACCCGCACCGAACGTCGGGTCCGGCTTCCCCTCACAACCGCCATCATCGGCTGGCTCGAGTCAGCCACCCCGAGGCTGTGAGCACGAATGCGCTCAGTCTGCCCCGACACGCATGGTGAAGCTGACTTCGGTAGAGCCGAGTGTTTCGGTCACCCTCCAGCAGCCCGCCGCCGGGAAGGCGATGACCGTCGGCCACCACTGCCGGTCACCGTCAGCGGTGGCAAGTCCGCCGGTGCTGCCGCTCACGGAGCCGGGCGCGTCCAGTCGTTCGACTTGGACGCGCGGGGCGCCCTTCTGGCCCGTCACCCGTCCTCGGGCGTCAAGGGTTATCGAGGCGTACTTCGTACGGTAGCCGTCTTCGGGTTCGTCCGTGCGATCCAGAAGAGACGGTTTGGTCACCCATAGGTCGTGGGCGCCGTACCAATCCATGGCCTTGTCAAAGTCGTGCACGGCGGCTGGTACGGAGTCGGAGGGGACCGATGCGGTTTCCTGGCAAGCTGCGTCCGTCGAGTCGGCGGCATCCGACCGACTTGTTGCAGAGGGTGGCGAAACCGGCTGGCGGGGCGTCGACGTTGAGCAGCCGACGGCCAGCATCACCAACGGGCACACCAGGAATGCCGCTGCGCTTTCTGCCCACCCTCGCATGTGTCTCAGTCTTCCACGGCCGTGAGCTCCGGTGAGCCCTTCAACCTGGGTTGCATTGGTGTGGTGCGTTCACGGAGGAGTTGCCGGCTTCTTGAGGGGCGCCAGGACTGCGGGAGGCGCCTCCCACCGACGGTGGAACGGGCCTGACGAACCCTCATGTGTCGTCCACGATGGCGAGGAGAAGCCTCCGCGTCAGCCCGTACCGGATGCCGCAGGGTGTACGGCACCGGTCCAACGGCGGGTGGTGGTCCGCCACGGTGATCACTCCCTTGTCGCGGGAAGCGTCACCGACCGAACTCCGGCCGGTCAACGGCCGCCGTGCCGGGCCGTACCGGTGCAATGGGTCGCTCAGGGCACCCAGGACACCCTCGCCACGGAGCCGCGCTGTGAGCGGGGCGTCTTGGCACCGGACTTACCGGATTCGGTGCCGCATCAGCCCATGGCCTCCCCGGGGTGTCCTCGCGGGAGCGGCTGTCGGGCGGAGTCTTCGTTGCCGGGTGCGTTCGTGCGACACGACGCCGGAGTCAGGGCAACCTGCGACCGCCACGGCACCACGGTGCGACGACCGCCGCCCGAGCCCGGACCGGCGATGCGGAGTGGTAGGTCGGATGACGGATGGCCGCGTGCCGGACCTGAGAAAACCTCATGGGGACCACATGAGTCCCCTCAGGAAGGTATGTCATGCCACAGGAGCGGTTGACCAGCTCCGGTACTTCGTCGACCTGGGCCAGTTGACCCTGGAAGAGCACTTCGAATCCGACGAACGTATGACCTTCACCGTCGTCGCCGACGGCGGCTTGGTGCCGGACGGCTACGTGGAGACGGTGGCCATCAACGCGGTGGAGATCCGGCCTGACGTGTTCCTCACATCCTGGAAGGAGGTGTCCGGGGCCACCATCACTCATCTGGAGGACTTCGAGCGCGGTGTGGTCCACTCGCGCATCACCCTGCCGGACGGCACCCCGTTGGCACTCACCGGCACCATCAAGCCGCTGGACTGACGACTGCGGCGCGTTCGTTCCGCACAGTCGGTCCGACCGGGCGGTTGTCGCGGCGGGCCGCGGAGGCGTCAGGCGATCGACTGGTTGCCTGACGCCCGCCCGGTCCGTCCGCGACGACGCAGGCCGGTCGCGACGATCGCGTTCGCATGTCGAGAGGACAGCCCATGTCCACTCCTTTCGATCTCGTCGCGAAGGTTCCTTCCTCCGCGCTCGCCATGCTGACTTCAGCGACGGCGGAAGGCTTGCGCTGCCTCGGGCGAGCGGTGTCTTCGGCGCCGGCGGCACCGACACCTCGCCCCGGCCGAGCTGGTCGGGCTTCCCCGAGGAGACCCGGAGTTTCGCCGTCACCGTCCACGACCCCACCGCCCCGACCGGCAGCGGTTTCTGGCACTGGGCCGTCGCCGACATCCCGGCCACGGTCAGCGAGCTGCCCGCCGGGGCCGGCGACGAGCCGGGTGCCGGACTGCCGGAGAAGGCCTGGCAGCTCGCCAACGACGCCGGCCTGCGGCGGTACGTGGGAGCCGCCCCGCCCGCCGGCAGCGGCGAACACATCTACCGGACAGCCTGGCTGAACGGTGCTCGCCGGACCAGGAGGTGACTTCGATCGGTCAGCCTGCTGTCGGGCTCCGCGGAGCCTACGCTCACGTGAACCCGTGGCTCCGCTCCGCTTTCGCCACGTGCAGCGTGCAGCTCTGGTACCGCTCGGCTCGCCCGCGCTGTTGCTCCGCGCGGTGCTCGGCGTTGCTCCGCCACTGCGCGAGGGCGTCGGCGTCGCGGAGGTACCCGACTGTGATGCCCGGCCCGCCAGGAGCGACCGGCGCCATCCGACTCTGCGCCCACTCCGGCAACCTTCGATACCGAAGTCGTCCGAGTCGCCGGGCTCGATGCGCCGGCCCGAGTCGGCTATCGCTGGCTCCACCAGACCAAGCCGCTCACGATGGCACTGCCGGACGCTGACGCCAGGCCATAGACCAGTCCGTGACTTGCTGTGCGGCCCAGAGACCGCAGACACCGCTGTCGCCTCGTGGGACGTCCAACCTGGGAGGTGGCGGTTGAAACTGTCGGCTCCCGGCCGGTGCCGGCCGGCGTGGACGCATGGTGGGCATCGCTCGTCGGCTCCGTGAGTCCCATGCTTCCTTCTCCCTTCAATGAAGCTGCGGGCTGTCCTCGCCGCCCCTGCGAGCTCAGGGTCACGGATACGACGGCGGCTGATCAGGTGGATCGAACAGCATGACGACGTCCGGGCAACGCCTGAAACAGGTCCTTGCAGAGCGCGGACCAGCACGTTTTCAGTGACGGGGCACGTGTTGTAGGCGCAGCCGCACCGCACGGGCGCACAGCACAGGAACGCTGGAAAGCCAGGCACGCGTTGTCGGTGAAGCGGACACCGGCGCTGAGGAGGGGCATTGAGTTCGGAGCCGGTGTGTACTTCACCCACCGAGGCATCGAGGGATGGAGAAGGCGCGAGGTCAGGAGGCAGTCACTTCGGGGTGGTTCGCCGGCGGGCCCGCGCCTCGGCGCAAGATCCCGAATGGAGTCATATCGCGTCCATCGAAGGGACGCGATATGACTCGATGACCATGAGGCGATCCGGCTCCTGAAGAAGCAGTGCGAGGGGCAGGCCACCGGACATCTGGAGACGGCGTCGGCCCGGCAAGGCCGATCCAGCCGTGGGGGGTCAGGGCGAACGATCACCTCGTGGCCGTAAGCGGCTCACGTCGGCTCCGTCACTCGTCCGGCCGTCATCTCGTTCACCCGGTCCTCAGGCAGTGCGCACCGGCCATCGGGCCGGGGAGAACCGCCTGTCCGGCCGTCACGGCCCACCGACCGGAGGGACCCACCCGCCTTGTTCGAATTGACGCCGGGCCGCCGCGGCCTCGTACTGAACAGGACGGGCTCCTGGCACAGGTTTCCCCGTCAACTTCCATCATCTGCAACCTCTCCCCTCTCAGGGAGCCACCATGACGGTGCAGCAACAGACAGCGACTCCTACGGTTCTGGTGTACGAGGACGACCCGGGATTTCCTCCCCGGGTCAACATGCCCGTACCGCATCCCGTTCCCCAGCTCGACACGCAGCCGTTCCCGACGGCCATCGCGGACGCCGCGCCGCAGCCGGACGGTGCCGGGCCGGGCACCGAGGCGTTCCGCTACTGGGTGGCGGCCGATGCCCTCAGCAGGGCCACCCAGACCTGGGGTCCGCTGGTTCCCACCGGAACCCAGTGGCACCCGACGGCCGGCCGCGCCCTCACCGCGCACCTCGACGCGGGAGTCGACCTCAACGCCTTCTACGACCGCAAGGGCCTGTGGTTCTTCCGCAGCACGGTGGCAGGGGTCACCGTCGCCGCCTGTGAGAGCCCCGAGGTCGTCGCGCACGAGACGGGACATGGGGTCCTCGACGCCCTGCGCCCCCAGCTGTTCAACGCCGCGAGCGCGGAGACGGCCGCCCTCCACGAAGCCTTCGGCGACATCAGCGCACTGCTGACCTCGCTCCGGCTGGAACCGCTGAGGATCGCGGTACTGGCCGAGACACAGAGCGACCTGGAGCTGTCCTCACGGGTGTCGAGGATGGCCGAGCAACTGGGCGCCGCGATCCGGCAGGGCCACCCGAACGCGGTCGACCCGGACTGCCTGCGCAACATGGCCAACAGCTTCTTCTACCGCGACCCGGTGCACCTGCCGCCCAGCGGGCCCGCGAACACGCTGTGCAGCGAGCCGCACTCGTTCTCCCGTGTGTTCAGCGGCGCGTTCCTGAAGATCCTCGCGGGGATCTTCCGCCAGCAGGACCTACAGGACCAGGCCGGCCTGGCAAAGGCGGCCGAGATCGCGGGACAGCTGCTGGTGGACGCCGTCGTGGCCGCGCCCGTGGTGTCCGCCTACTACGCGCAGGTCGCGGGTCACATGATCGCCGCGGACCAGCGCCGCAACGGCGGCAGATACGGCTCGCCCCTGCGCTCGGCGTTCATCCGCCACGGCATCCTCTCCCTGGAGGCCGCCACGGCCATCACCGAGCCGGAGGTGGCTCGCCGGGGCGCCGGGATGACGGACGCGACGCCGGGCGGCAGCGAGGAGGAGGGGCTGACGGCCGTCACGGTGCACGGGACGTCGTACGGCGTCACCCAGCCCCTCACCCTGTCCGCCCCGGCGCAGGAACGACGTTTCGGCATCGCGAGCTCCGACCCCGCAGGCGGCTCGGTGCGGCCCGCCGACCCCGAGCAGGTCGCCACGTCGTACCTTGAGGACCTCTTCCGGCGGGGCCGGGTCCACGTGCCCGAGGAGCATCGGACCGCCGTGGCGCTCGTCGACGACAGCCCCTCCCGGCTGAAGACCCACGAGGTCATCCGGAGCACGACCGGTGAGGGTCTCGCCCTGGTCCGGCGGTGCTTCGACTGAGTGTCGGCCGGGTCAGCGGAAGCGCAGACGACGGACGGTGAGCCGTCCGTCGTCCTCGCTCCGGACGACGTGCGTCGTGCGCGGCGTGGGCTCCTCGCCCTCGTACACCGCCTCGCCCCGCGCCAGCAGATCACTGATGAACTTCTCGGACGCCCGGCGCTCGGCGTCGTCCATCGGTGCGCCGTCCACCAGTTCTTGCAGGTCCACCGGGAAGCCGGCGCGTTCGAGCGCTTCGGCGCCCCGCGTGGTCACCATCGCGAGCACGAGCCGTTCGGAGACGCTCCGCTCGACAACGGCCTCCGTGTCGTTCACGGCTGTGGTCAGCTCGGGCAGCCCGCGGCCGTCCGGCACCTCGACCCACGCCCGGTGCACTGGGCGGTTCTCCGTCGCGGCGCGCGCGAACACCGGGTCGGCCGCCGTGCGCATGCCCGCCTCGCGGGCGAACGCGCGCTCCCGGGCGTCGTCGCCCACGAAGACGCAGTCGCCGGCCGTGGCCTCCCCCGCGCCGGCGACCGCCCGGTCGAAGATCCCTCGACCGTCCTTCGCCCCCCAGTGCACGAGTGCCTCGTCCGTGAACCGGCCGGGGAACGTCTCGTGCAGCGCCGCCGCGGCGCGTGACGCGGCGCCGGCGCCCGGTCCGGGGTCGGAGATGATGCCGGTGCGTACATCGTGGAGTGCGTCGAGCACGGCCATGACGCGCGGTCGGGGGCGCAGTGTCAGAGAACCGTCGGATTCCACACGGGCATCCGCCAGGGTCGCCCCGACGTCGAAGAAGATCACAGACATGTGGAGTGCCTCCCCACGACGGCCGCCCCCGAGTCGGGTCCACCCGGGTGAGACGTGCTGGAATGTGGCCGGAGGCCGGGAACGTTCGCCGGGTCGTTCGTTCGGTGGCCCGGTGGCTTCGTGCCGGCCAGGCCGCTCGCCGGCCGCGCAGTTCCTTGCCGCGGTCACCCACCGGGGAGGAGACGGCCGCCGACGCGATCTGCCGCACCCGTGCACGGGGTGTGCCTCACCCGTCCAGGCCCTATGTCACCGACCGCGTGAGGCCGCCGTCAGCTCCCCGCGGTTTCGGTGCGCCGCTCGTACGCCCATACCGCCAGCTGCGTGCGCGAGGTGAAGCCCAGCTTGCCGAGGATGCGTTCGACGTGGTTCTCCGCGGTGCGCTGAGCGATCGTCAGGCGCGCCGCGATGTCCTTGTTGGTGAGGCCCTCGGCGACCAGCTCCGCGACCTGGCTCTCGCGCCGCGTCAGCCCCGGCACCCCGGCCGCGTCGTCCAGTACGTAGGCCATCGCCTCGTCCACGGTGGCGCGCGCGCCGCGGCGGAACTCCCGGTCGAAGCCGGCGGCGGGCAGCGCCTCCCGTACCGCGGCCTCGAAGCGCACGTGCTGTGCGCGCATGAACGGTGCCGAGCCGAGCCGCCCGCCCACCGACTCCCACAGCATGTGCAGCACGCCCAGGAGCCGGGCCGCGCGCCGCGGGGCGTCCTGGGTGCTCCACGCGATGACCTCCACGCACATGGCCACGTCCCACCAGTCCTGAAACGGGCGCAGCCGGGCGATGGCCGCCCTGGCGTTCGCGATCGCGTCGACGGGCGCGTCCGCGCGCCGGGCCAGCAGGGCGCGGGCGAGCAGGGCCATGCCGTGCAGCCATGACTCGTCGTGCGCGCGGGCAGCCGCCTCGACCTCGTCGCACGCCTCGTCGGCCGCGGCGACGTCACCTCCGTAGGCGTGCGCGATGGCGAACTTGACCCGGCATTCGAGGGCCGCGTCCAGGCAGCCCTGCGCGCGGAACTCGGCGCTCGCCCGCGCGAACAGCTCTGCGGCGCCGGCGAAGTCCTCGGTCCAGATGGCGAGGATCCCGTGGTGGTGCCATACCCACGCCGACTCCCGCCGGTGGCCGCCGCGCCGTGCCGCCGCCTCACACGTGGCGAGCGCGCGCCGCACATCGGCCTCCGGATCGCCTTGCAGCATGCCCAGATACGTGTCGGTGACCTGGGCCTGTACGCGGACGGCGGCGCCCGGGCCGGCCGCGTCGTCGCCGTGGTCCTGCGCGTGGTCGGCGGCGAGCAGCCGCGAGAGCCAGCGGCGGCCCTCGGACAGCAGACCCGCGGTGATCCAGTAGTGCCGGGGTGACACGGCCAGGGCCAGACCGGCCCGTGCCTGTCCGGGCCGCTCCCGGCAGAACTCCAGGGCGGCACGGAGGTTCGGGTGGTCCAGGCGCAGCCGCGTGAACCAGTCGACCTGCCGGGGACCGAACCACTCCTGCCCGGCCCGTGCGGTCAGTTCGGCGTACCGGTCCCGGTGGCGGCGGCGGATCGCGTCGAGCGAGCCGGATGCGGCCAGCCGCTCGTGCCCGTACTCCCGTACCGTCTCCAGCATGTGGTAGCGCGCACGCCCGCGCTCATGGCGGCAGTTGACGAGCGACTTGACCACGAGCGCGTCGAGGGTGTCGAGCAGGGCGGCGGGCGGCAGTTCGGGGTCCGCGCAGACCCGTTCGAGGCTCTCCAGGTCGAAGCCGCCGCGGAACACCGAGGCCCGCGCCCACAGCAGCCGTTCGCGCTCCGTGCACAGTTCGTGGCTCCAGTCGATCAGCGCGCGCAGGGTGCGCTGCCGGTCGACGGCGACGCGGCTGCCCCCGGTCAGCAGCGCGAACCGGTCCGTGAGCCGCTCCAGGATCTCGTGCGGCGTCAGGCTCCGGATGCGGGCCGCGGCCAGCTCGATCGCGAAGGGCAGCCCGTCCAGACGGCGTACGAGCTCGGCGACCGCAGCGGCATCGGACTCGGTCACGGTGAAGCCGGGCAGTACGGCGGCGGCCCGGTCGGCGAACAGCGCGACGGCCGGATTGTCGCTCAGGGCGCGTACGCCGTGCCCCTGGTCCGCGTCCGGCACCGGCAACGGCTCCACGGGGAAGACCTGTTCGCCCGCGATGCCGAGGGGCTGCCGGCTGGTCGCCAGGACGCGCAGCCCGGGGGCGGCCCGCAGCAGCGCGTCGATCAGGCGGGCGCACGCGTCGATCAGGTGCTCGCAGTTGTCCAGGACCAGCAGGGCGCGGCGCTCGCAGAGCCGGGCGACGAGGGCGGCCGTCGCGTCGGCGCCGGGGCGCCCCGGGTTGGCCACGTCGAGAGTGCCGAGGACGCTCGGTGCGAGCTGCTCGGGGTCCCGCAGGGCGGCGAGTTCGGCGACGTACACGCCGTCGGGGAAGGCGGAGCGCGTCGCGTTCGCCGCCACGCGCAGCGCCAGCCGGGTCTTGCCCACGCCGCCGACCCCGCTGAGCGTGACCAGACGCGCGCCGGAGAGCAGCCGTGCGATCCGGGCCGTCTCCGTCCGCCGCCCGATCAGCGACGTCAGTTCGCCGCCGAGGCCGGCGAACGCCCCCATGGCTGGCTCCCTTTCCATGAGCGGCCATCTTACGGACGCACCCGGCGGCACCGGCACGGCACGGCACCGTAGCCGCACAGGAATTGAGTAGTTCTCCCGTTTCCCCGCGCGCCCGCCCGCCGCAGACTCGGCGACGCGGTATCGGACGATCATGCGAGGTGTGCGTTGTCGGCAGGCGCGGTGGCAGGGCGGGAGCGAGCCGGACAGCTGGGAGAGCGGGTGTGGACCTATCAGGGGACCTTCCCCCGCAGGCCCCTGACTCTGCTGGTCCCGCTCGTGATCTCGTTCATCGTGTTGTGCACCCTCGCCGGTGACCACTACGACGAGGAGTCCTCGTTCCGCCTCGCGTTCTGGGCGGTGCTCGGGGCGGGCGCGGTGTGCGTCGCCCTCTGCGTCCGGCACACCCGGATCCGGATCCGTGCGTACGAGCACGGCTTCGAGCTGCGCCGGCCCGGGCGCCGCACGCTGCGGTACACGTGGCAGGAGATCGCGTCCGTCGCCTCGACCCGGGTGTCCGTCCACTTCAACCTGGGGCACTCGCACGACGTGCTCAAGACCGTGATCCGTCCGTACGCGGGCGGCCGGATCCGTGTCAGGGGCCTGGACTACGTCAAGGTTCGCGAGGAGTCGGGCTTCTGGCGGATGTTCTCGAGGGCGACCCCCGACACCGGTGAACGCTTCGTCAAGACCGCGACGCAAGCCGTCGCCGCGGCCCTCGCGCAACGCCGTCTGGACGAGCTCGGCGCGGGCGGCGCCTTCCACTGGGGCGCCTTGACCTTCACCGATGAGGGCCTGACGCTCGCCCCCTTCCCCGGGGCGGTGCCCTGGTCCCGGATCACCCTCGTCTCCGCCGGCCCGGGCAGCGGCGTCCGGCTCGATGTACGGGGGCTGGCGGAGCACATCGGCAGCGGGGCCCTTTCGGCCCGGGCGACGAAGGCCGGCTATCGCACCCAAGGGGACCGGCTGGAGGTGTTCATGCCCGCCCATCGCCCCGGATCGGACTACTTGGCGCTGGGCATCCTGCTCGCCGGCGGTTCCGCCCTGCGCGGTGAGCGACATGGCGGACGCGAGCGATGACGGAACGTGGGATGCCGGGTGGGCAAGGTGGGCGTCGACGTCGCGCCCTGCTTCGCAGAGCATCCGGCCATGGAACTGCCTATGTGACCTGTGGCAAAGGGTGATCCGGACCCTGCCCGCCGCGCCGCCGACCGCTCCGGAGCGAGTGTGGCCGTACCCGCCGTTCCGCCCGGCAGGACCATCGGGCCCGCCTCCGGAACGCAAGGCGGCGCCGCGCCGGCAGCGAGACCACCCGACCCCAGCAGCGCGCGCATCGCGACGCGCGGCCGTCGACGGTGGGCCCACGTTTTCGCCGGGCGCGTCGCAGACATGGGGCGCGTCTGCCGCCGTACGGCGGCAGACGCCTGACGCGCGCACCATGCCCCGCCAGCCCCGCCCTACCCGCGCACCATGCCCGTCGGTCGCCCTACCCGCGCACCATGCTCCGCAGGTGCCGCAGGTGTTCCTCCGCGGTCGCGCGCTCCGGGTGGGTGGCGTCGGGGTGTGCGGCCAGCCAGGTCTCCCAGTGGTGGATCGCGCGTTCCGTCGCCTGCGCGGCGGCCGGCTCGTCCCGGCCCTGGGCGGTGCCGGGACGGGGCCTGGCCGGCGTGCCGGATTTGTGCCGCAGCCTGTACGTCACCTGGTGCAGCAGAGCAGTGGCCCGGCCGTCCTCCGGCCAGGCGTCCAGCCAGTCGAGCGAGACGCGCACCACCTTCTCGATCGGTGACCCGCCGTCGGCATCGGCCGCCGGGACGGCGGCGAGGTCGCCCTGCCGCAGGAGTTCGAGGAGGAGCCCGCCGCCCTCCTGCTTGCCCGCCGTGGCCGGGGAAACCATCCGGCAACCGGCCGCGGAGACGGTGCGCCGGGCGTACGGGGAGAGCGGGCGGCTCGTGAGTACGGTGCGCAGGAGGGTGAGTGCGGTCGAGGACAGGGGGCGGACCTCGCACCAGGCGGCACAGGTCGCGCACAGGGCGTCCCTCGTCGGCTGGTCCAGCCGGTCGGCACCCTTGAGCATCGGGCTCAGCGCGGTCAGGCCGGACGGGGGGAAGCCGGCGGCTGCCAGCAGCTGACAGGCGCGGGCCACGAAGCGGTTCCATTCGGGGACTATCTCGTCCCGGTGCTTGAGGAGACGCTTGGTGAGGTGGTGCTGCGCCTCGGTGGCGAGGAGTTCGGCGGAGAGCATCTCGATGACGCGGCCGGCCAGCCTGCTGCGTTCGGCCGCCCCCGCCGAGGGGCTGCTGAGCGCGCCGGCCAGGAGCCGGAAGGCGCTGGTCTGTCTGGGGTGGGCGTCGATCCAGTCGAGGGTGGCGGTCATGACGTCCCGGAACTGCTGCTCGGTGAGGCCGTGACGGGAGACGAGCACGGTCAGCGGATAGCTGGTGTGCTCGCTTCTGGGATGGTGCCGGAGGTAGTCGAAGGCGGCCTCGAACACGGCGTCCTTGTCCTGTACCGGAAGCGAATCCTTGGCCAGGAGCGGTGGCAGCAGGCTGCGGGCCGTGGTGGGGACGGGGGATTCCCGGAACAGCGCCAGGGCCTGCCTGACGAGGTGGGGCAGTACCTCCGCGTCGTCGAGGAGCCGGGTACGGAGCAGGGCGCCCAGCAGGCTGACCTTGTTGCGGGGTTCCGCACCGGGCTCGCGCAGCCAGGCCACCGCGTGGTCGGCGAGTTCCGCGCACTCGTCGGCGGTGAGCATCGCCTCGGCGCGTGCGGTGGGCTTGCGGACCTTGGTGAGCAGCGGAGTGAGCACCCGCCAGGCGTCCGGATGGGTCGCCCGCGTCTCCAGCCAGCGCAGGGCGCACTGGGCGGCACGGGGGGCGTCGTCGCGGCCGGGCAGCTCGCGGCGCAGGAGTTCCCCCAGTACGTAGGCGGCCTCGGCGAGCAGACCGAGGTTCTCGTCCTCCAGCCAGGCCAGCGCGTCCTTGACCGTCCGTTTGAAGACCGGGTGGGGCAGGTCCCGGCGCAACCGGTGTCGTTTGAGCAGCGGCTCCAGGGAGTAGCTGGCGTGGCCGGGGTCCCGGGGGACCACGGTGTCGAGCAGGTACTGCGCCGTGGCGGCGAGTCGTCGGCCGGTGAGTTCGGGCCGGAGCACCAGCTGGGGGGCGAAGTAACCCGCTTCGGGCCTGTTGGGATGGTGGCGCAGCCAGACGAGGGCCCAGCCGACCACCTGCGGGGCGCGCGGGTCGCCCTCGGTCAGGGCCAGCCCTTTGGCGGTGTCCAGCAGGCGGTCGTAGACGCGCGAGGCCTCGACGCGGTCCCAGTTGCGGGTGAGGTACTCGTACATGCTGTCGACGGTCCACTCGCTGAAGGCCGGGTGCGCGTCGGCGGCGGGAACCGCGTGGTGGAAGACGTAGGCCGCTTCCGGAAGGACGGCGTTCTTGTCGATCCAGCCCATGAGGTACGCCAGGCTGCGGGAGGCGTCGAGGTGGGACCGCACGGCCACCAGGGCGTGACGGGCCCCGGGGTGGAGGTAGTTGGCGCGGAGCCAGGGCTCGACGATCTGCTGCGGGAACCGCTGGGCGAGGTGCCGCCCGGGCCGGCCGCGCAACAGGGTGAGCAGGGCCCGGCCCTGCGGGTCGGCGGTGATCAGCTCGCCGGCCCGCCGGGTCCGTGCTCCGTCCGCCTCCCCGAACCACTGCCCGATGGCTTCGGGGAGCAGCTCGTCCCGGGTCTCACCCAGTGCGTCGTGGAGCTGGGTGAGGGCCCGCAGGACGTTGCCGAACAGCCGCGGATGGGCGAGGCCCGTGTCCAGTACCGTTCCCAGGGCCTCGTGGCGTACGGCTGCCTCGTCCGCCCTCAGGAGGGCGCGCGCCAGCAGCTGGTCGGCGAAGAGGCCGTGCATCATGCGCACTTCGCCACCGCGTTCCTCCAGCACTCCCCTCAGGCGCAGTTCGGTGGCGCACCGCTCCGCCGTGTCCCGGCCGAGGACACCGGCCAGCTCGTCGAACGTGCAGGGGGTGGCGGCCACGGCCCTGGCGGAGTCCATCAGGAGGCGGGAGGGCGGCGGCTCCTCGTCCCAGAGGCCGGCCGCCGACCGGACGCCGGGCCCGGCGAGGCCCTCCTCGTCCAGCACATCACCCATCCACACGGTGACGCTGCGCGCGTGGAGCGGAACGGCGCGACGCAGGTCCTGGCCGCGGGCGGCTTGCAGACCACGCAGGTGCGCCAGGTGGAGGGCCATCGCCGGCGGCCCGCCGCAGAGCCGCATCGTGCGCCGCTCCCCGATCTGCTGGACCGCCGGGCCGGCCAGAGCGCGTACCGCGGCGCGTCGGACGCCGGCGTGGTAGGCCGGGTCGGCGGGCGCTTCGACGCAGTGGAAGAACGGCTCAAGCTTGTCCCGGAGCCGGCGCCAGGCCGTCGTCCGGGCGGCGACGAGTACGGCCAGCTTGACGCCCTTGTTGTCGGCGGCCCAGCACAGCCGGTCCGCGACGCGTCTGCTGAGTTCGGTGAGCGAGACGATGTCGTCCACGACGAGCAGGATCCGTTGTGCGAGGGGGTGCACGCACGACCAGGCGGCGTCCAGCGGGACGTCGTCGTCGAGGTGGACGACCAGCCAGTCCTCCTGGTCGGCCAGCCGGGCCGTCTCCAGGCAGATCCGGCTCTTGCCGGTGCCCGCCGGACCGGTGAGCACCACGCCGAGCGGCGCCAGGACGTCCCCTGCGAGTTCGCCGAGCTTCGTGAGGATGTTCGCGGGGATCGCCGGATGCCCGGGTGCCGGGTCCACGAAGGGCAGCGCGTGCCGGGTGAACACCGTCTCGTTTTCGGCCAGGTCCGCCATGTGCTGGTGGTGGAGAGCCAAGTGGCCGCCGGTGGTGTCCCAGCCGTCCGGTGGCGCCGGGCGCGGTTCGGGGCGTACGCCTTCCGCACGCAGCAGCTCGCACCACCGGGGGTCGTCGATGGCCGCCAGGTCGGTGGCATCGTGCGCGCTGACGCCCATCGCGGGCACGTGCTCGCGGAAGACCCCGACCAGCAGCCCGCTGTCCCGGGTGACGACGGCGGCACCCGACATCCCCCGCCACGGACTGTCGCCGGAGGCGTGGGGGTCCGGTGTGCTGTCGAGTTCCAGGCGCAGGGTGTCGGGGCGCCCCCTCGCGGCGGTGACGACCCGGCAGCGCACGTGCTGCCTGCCCCGGTACCGGTGTCCGGTGAGGTCGTCGACGACGAGGGCGTGGACGGGGTAGCCGAGCGCGTCGGCGCTCACCCGGTCGGCCACGGTGCCGTCCACCCGGCCCAGGTGCACGGGCGTCACCGTGGTGGCCGGTGCCGACTCGAACCGCAGCAACGCGACGTCGACCTCGCGGTCCTGCCACACGCGCTCGGCACGCGGCCACTCGCCGTCGCCGTCGAGGTCCACCAGAACGTGTCCGTCGCCCTCGACGACGTGGGCGGCGGTCAGCACCAGCCGGTGGGAGATGCGGTATCCGGTGCCCAGGGCGTAGTTCTCCCGGCGGGGGTCGTACACGGCCACGCGCGCGACGCGGGAGGGCTCGACGGCGGCCCGGGAGGCCGGCGGCCCGCCCGTCATCGCGGCAGCTGGGGCAGCCGGTCGTTGGTCTTTACCGGGGTGCCTGCCGTGGTGCGGGCGTCCAGCTGGATCCGCAGGGTCTGCACCGCGCTGTCGGTGTGCGAGCGCTTGCCCCCGGCCGAGATGACGTGGACCTTGATCCCGCCGTCGAGGTCGCTGCTGCGGGTGAGGGTGGTCTGTAGCTCCAGTTCCAGCGAACTGACGCCCAGGCGCACCGGGCCGCCCTCTCGCTCCGCCTCCGCCATGGCCTCGGCCAACTCGCGGCGAATCGCGCCCAGAGCAGCCGATAAGCCGATCTCCTGGAACTCTTCCGAAGAACTCACTGACCCTCCTCCGCGGTTCGCCGGACCACACGCTCCCGGGCGGTCACAGGCGGCCGTCGACGGTGATGGTAACCCCAAGGCCGTTCCGCCAGGCAGGGGTTCGCGGATCTCCGAGGCTCGCGGTCGCGGGTAGGGATGTCTGGCGGCAGCAACGGAGCCACGCGCTCCTTCAGGTCGTCCGGGACAAAGACAGCACGCACCCGCACTGCCTGCCGACCACGATCGCCGGCGTCAAGATCGCGGGGGTCCGCTCGGGTTTGACCTGATCAGTTGATCGCTGGGGTCCGCTGGGCAGTGCTCGACGCGATAGGGGAGTGCCTGCTGCCCGGCGTGGAGGGCGCGGGAAGCACCCCGGACGACGAGATCCCCGCCGATCGGCTGCGACGGCTGTCATGGGCACCGGTGCCGGGTTCGGCGGCCCCGGAGCGTTTCGTCAGGGCGATACTCGACGCCTCCGCCGAGGGTTCGGCCCTGCCCGACGGAACCACGGTGATCGTCGATCCCGTGGGCGATGGATGGCTCCGTCGACTCGGGTCCCACCTCGACATCGAGGTCGGCCACGGCGAATGGCGGGAGAGTTCGCCGCTCGGCCGCCCTGTCGTCGCGGTCGGCGCCTTGCAGGGCGACATGTTCGTCGCCGAGCTCTACGTCATCACCACACCGCACCGGGTTCGGCTGTCGGTCGACGCCGACGCGGGGACAGCGACGGCGACGTGGAACATCGTGCCGTTGACCAGTCCGAGTCTGGCGTTGCGTGTGCGGTCGCCGCTGATGACACGGCCCGATGTCGCGTAGGTGATGCGCGTTCCTCCGCTCTCCTCCGCGATGAACCTGCTGCTCATCCGGTAAGTCGCCGGGGCACGGCTCGCGTTCGCTCACCCCGTCACGCCCGGACCACCGGCTGCCGACCAGCGCTCATGAGGGCGGCACGAGGGCGATGAGGAATTCCTGGTCGCGCGCACCGGAGCAGCGGCCCTGGACGATTTCCGTGCCCTCTTCGGTGTCTTGGTCGCGGAGCGAAAGGCATTGCCGGGTGGCGACGGGGAGCAGACGGAAATGGGCTGCGCCCGGTGGGCCGATCTGTTCGACACGGAACTGTTGTGCGGGGTCGTCGTCGGCGCAGTCGTCCCGGGGTTCGATCAGATCGCGGCCCGGGCCGTCGCGTAGAAGGGTGAGGCACCCGATGCCGTACTTCGGGTGATGCCATTGGATCTGCACGACGTTGTCACCGAGAGGTTCTATGTAGGTGCGCGGCTGGCCGGCTTTCCCGCACGGGAATTGTGCTGCGACGGCCGTGGAGTAGCGGTGCGTCCGGTCTCTTCCCTCGGTGAGGCAGAGGTGTGGTGTGCGGGCGGGGTGAATGTGCGCCCAGCTGCCCACGGCCAGGATGGACAATCCCTGCACCGGATGTGTCGCGCGCGCCGTTTCGTGCTTTCCACCGAGGCCCGACAGCAGCGCGTGCCCACCCAGCGCTGCTCCAGCGCCGATCAATGCCGCCGCGAGCAGGTGCAACAGGTGACGCCGGCGGCCCGGATACGGATTCTCGGGACCATCCGCGGGGTCCGTCGCCGCGTCCAGGTCCGTGTCGGACGAGGTAGCGCCGCTGTGGGGGACGGGTCGCCCGTGGCCCAAGGCGAGGCGTCGGCGAGCGTCCAGCCATCGCTCGACGTCGGCTTCATCGAGCCCGCAGGCGCGGGTGAACACCGCGACGAACGGCTCGCGGGGCAGCGTGTTGCGGCCGAGGGTGGTGGCGATCGTGCTGGCGGGCATGGCGTCCCCGGAAGCCGAGGATTTCCCCTCCAGTTGGCGGTAGGTCAACCCGCTCCAGATCCGCAACGCGCGCAACGCTGCTGTGAACTCCTCCGGAGTGCCGGCCTGCTCCGGTCGCGGTGCGTCTGACGGCACCTCGGCCCTGTTCCTCTCTCGACCCTGTGGCATCGCTCCAAGGTAGCGGCCGGCACGGGCACGCGGTTCGGCCGAACTCGTCAATCAGGTGCGGTGTTCGGCCATGTTCGGAACGCTGGTGAGCAACGTTCCGAAGATTCGCGAACGCCCTACCAGGTTGATCCTGCCTACCGCCATTGAGACGCTTCGGGCTGTTGTCGCCGGCCGGCCCCGTACAGAGGACGGCGGGAGGCCCGGCCCAGGGGGGAGTCATGGTCGCTTGCCCGGGCGGGGCCGGCACGGCGATCCCCGGACAGCGGCAGGCCCGAGAAAGGCGGAGCATGAAATCGAGTTGGACGTACTCAGTCGTAGGTGCCGCAGGTGCCGTTCTGGCCCTGGGGATTTCCGTCGCGCCCGCGCAGGCCGCACAGTCGGCTCCGGAGGCGTCGCGACCGCGTGCCGTACAGGCGAACTGCGGCTGGGAAGGACCCGACGTGGTCCACGCGGAGGGCACCATCATCAAGGACCGCGCAGCCGTTCACACCGGCCCCGCGGCCGAGTGCAGGGTCACCGACCATCGGTCCCTCAACAGCGGAGTGGAGATCTACTGCAAGTACACGAACACTGCGGGAAATCTCTGGTACTACACCACATTCGGGTGGATTTACAGCTCGTACATCAGGGTCGACAAAGTGTCGGTCCCCCCGGGCTACATAACCAGCTGCTAGTCGCGGAATGCGTCGACGTACCCGCGTGAGCAGGCGCGTAGGCAGCGAGGAACGCATCTGCCGTCTTCGGCACGAAAGTCACCCGCACCGGACTCTGAAAGGACATCACATGCGCAAGAAGGCCATCGGCGTGCTCGGAGCGTCGCTTGTCCTGGGCCTCGCCCTCACCGGCACCGCGGCGGCGGACGTCGGGGCGGACGCGTCGAGCGGTGTGCCGGCCGTCTCCGCCAAGTTGAGCGCGGTGTCCGGCCGTTTCTACGTGGACGGCGTGAGGATCCGCAACGCGCCGAGCCTCGACGCGGACGTGAACGGGCTCGGGTACATCGGTCACAAGGTCACCGTGTACTGCTTCACCAAGGGGCCGCTGGAGACCGTTTGGTGGCGTATCACCGACACCACGACCGGGGTGCCCGGCTACATCGAGCAGAGCTACGGCGGCCCCAACAGCCCGCTGAACAAGTCCTGTTGACCTCACGCTCTCCCGAACCAGCGCTCCTGCGTCGTCCCGGCCGGGACGACGCAGGAGCGCGCTGAGCGCGGCCCGGTCACCCATGGCACCTGGCACGCAGCCTCTTTCCGACCGAGACAGGAGAATCCATGAAAACCAAGGTGGCCACAGGACTGCTGTGCGCTGCGGCCCTCACGGGTTCAGTCGCCACGGGTGTCGCGCACGCAGGCACCTCGAACGCGGCAGCGACCTCCTGCTACGCCCAGGCCGCCACACCGTTCTACAAGAACGGCACGGTCTATGCGACAGGCCATGCCTATTGCACGCCGTGGGCTGACGTGGAGATAACGGTGACGATCACGGCGGACGGCGCCTTCGAGGGGGACACGGAGACCGGCGTGATCGCAGCGCCGCACATCTCCGACACCGCAGCCGCGCCGAACCGCTCCGGGAACCAGAAGTGGTGCACGCTGGTGCGCGGAAACTACTACACCAACGGGAAGACGTATCCCATTTCCGATTCGGCGTGTGAGTCGTCGACGGCGTTCTGAGACGTGCGTCAAGCACGCGCGTGCCGCGGCATGCACGGGCAGGAGGAACCGGGTGCGGAGGAGCCCCTCCGCACCCACGGCTCCTGACAGGCCGTTTCATGGGGGAGTCCGCGGTAGCGGATGAGGGTAGCCGCCGGCGCGGTGAAGGCCGGGAAGTGGTCGGGCTTGCGCTGGTGGCGACGGTGCGGGCGTCGGCAGCCGGTGAGCCAGGCGACGGGGCGTTCGACGATCCAGGGGTGTCGGCCCAGGTCCGTGGAGTTCTCGATGCCGAGGCGAGCGAGACGGGGGCTGCTGCCTCGCGTGCGAACCATCGACATCGCTCACCGTTCTTCCCGGCTCGATGTCCCGATCAGGCGGCGCCGTACCCCCCGTCCGAGGGGTCGCTCAGTCCGGCGACGCCGTTGGGGGTGCCGATGCCGGTGGGGGCGTCGTATCCGGGAACCGCGGCGAAGCCGTCGGCGGCGCCGGTGGTGATGTCGAAGAAGTTCCGCGGGTGCGCGTAGGGGTAGGAGTTGGGGAAGGTGCCGGGGGCCGGGTTGCCGGCCAGGGCGTACATCCCGGCCATCAGGGGGGCGGAGATGCTGGTGCCGTTGGCGACGAACCAGCCGGTGGAGCCGTTGAAGGGGATCGTGTCGTACACCGCGAAGTTGTCGGCGACGGCGGAGGCGTCGGCGATGGTGCGGTTGGCGCAGATGGTGTCGTGCTGGAAGGCCGGCTTGGGTTCGAAGAGGGAACAGCCGCATCCGGTGCCGTTCCACGCGCTTTCTGCCCAGCCGCGAGAATTCTGCGCACGGGTCAGCGTGGTGCCGCCCACGGCGGTGACGTAGGGGGACGCGGCTGGGTACTGCGTCACGCCCGCGTTGTCGCCCGAGGCGAAGGTGAAGGCCACACCGGGATGGTTGAAGTGGAAGTCGAACGCGCCCTCGAACGACGCCTCGGGCAGGACCCAGCTGTTGGAGATGAACGTCGCGCCCTGAGCGACGGCCTGGTCGACCGCGGTGAACATGTTGGCAGGGCCGGCGTCGTCCGCTTCGACGACCAGGATGTGGCAGTTCGAGCAGGTGGCGCTGATGGCGTCCACGTCGATGGACGACTCGAATGCCCATTCGGGAGCGGTGCCGGACGGTGGCGTGGTACCGCCGTTCTGGTTGATCACGCGGAGGCAGCGGTTGGTCTTGGTACACGGCGGGAGGTGGAACTGGCGTCGGTAGACGGCCAGGTCGCTCTCCAGGTTGGGGTTGTGGTGGGCGAGAGTGATGGCCACGGTCCGGCCCGCGCCGTTGGTGCCGGACAGCTTGTAGGCACTGCGGATGTCCGACGGGCCGAGGCCTGCCGGCGTGGCGCCCGGTGGAAGGGACGCGACGGGTTTGAAGTCGGGATTGAGCATGGCCAGACAGGCCGCCCGATTCCAATGGGATGTCGGCCGGCAAACTCGCACAGGCGGCAGCGGTTCGGGCCGGCCGGCAGCCGAACCGTGGGCCTGGACGACCGTTGTGCGGTGGCCGGGGGGCGAGCTCTGAGCCTGGGCGGTGGCCGAAGCTGCCGCCAAGCCCACCAGTACGAAGGCCCCGGCCAGCAGCGACCGGATCGGACGCGCGCGGAACATGACACTCCTCCGGGGCCGGACGGACGGCACCGTTCTCCGGCGGACTGTCGCCGCCTGACCTTGGGTTCACGCTCTTGACCCGTCCCACCCGGCGTTCCTCGCCGGTCAGCGCAACCCTGCGGCGTCTGTCGCGGCGCCCACTGTCGGCGCTCCCGCTACGTGAGCCGCCCGAGGAGCCCCTGATCCACGACCGGATGGCGTACGGAAACCACTCGTACGGCAGAGGAAGACCGTCACACCTGCGAAAGCCCCCGCCCGAACGGCATTCACAGCCGGCCCGTCGCCGGCACTCCAGCCGTGCCGCTCGGGCACATCTCGCCAGGCCGCCCCGGCCGGTAACCTCCCCGCGACCCCGTTGAGGGCCGTCCTGGCCGACCAGCCGCTTCCGCTCCTCCGCTCCCCCGCGACGACTCCGACGGCGGCGTCCGGACGCACTTCCGCTCGGCCGGCCCTGCCTCTTGGGACCAGTTCATGGCCCTGTGGCCGGTCACCTTGATCGGCGGCACGTCTGTCGGCGGGGCCGTACCCCGTGGTGGGCGTCGGCCAGATGACCCGCTCCTACAGACTGACGAAGTTTTCGCCGACCGATCGCTACGGAGCGCGGTGGTGTGCGCACATCCCGGCCTCACACAATCTCGGTATGCGAAAGCCGGCCTCGTGCCGGCTTCATCCTTCTGAGGTCATCGAGGAGAGCACACATGGTTCACACCGGCGACCCCACGACGACTTCGGCACGGGCCGCGCAACGCGTGGTCGAGTGCCTGCAAGCCAATGGCGTGCGTTATGTGTTCGGCGTACCGGGTGCCAAGATCGACGCCGTCTACGACGCCCTGGTCGACGGCGGACCCGAACTGATCGTGTGCCGCCACGAACAGAACGCCGCCTTCATGGCCGGTGCCGTCGGACGTCTCACCGGGGTCCCCGGCGTCACCCTCACCACCTCGGGTCCCGGCACCAGCAACGTGGCCACGGGGCTGCTGACCGCCAACACGGAACAGGATCCCGTGGTCGCCATCTGCGGCGCCGTGGGCCGGCCGGACCGCCTCAAGCGGACGCACCAGTCGATGGACGCCGCGGCCCTGCTCACGGCGGTCACCAAGTTCACCGGCGAGGTCGCGCATCCGGACAACGTACCGGAGGCGATCAACAACGCCTTCCGGTCCGCACTGACCGAGCCGCGCGGGGCCGCCGCCGTCGTCCTGCCCGCTGACGTGGCCGCCGAAGGGACGGCAGCGAGCATCCGGAAGCTGCTGCCCGTCCCGGACACCGGAGCGGCGCCCGCAGAGAAGGTCGCGGAGGCCGCGCGCCTGCTGCGCGACGCGGCACGTCCCGCCGTGCTGGTGGGAAGCCGGGGCAGCGGCCCCGCGGCATGCGCCGCCCTGCGCGCGTTCATCACCGGCAGTGACCTCCCGGTGGTCGAGACGTTCCAGGCAGCGGGCGTCATCTCCCGCGACCTGGAGGACCACTACCTCGGACGCGTCGGGTTGTTCCGCAACCAGCCCGGAGACGTCGTCGTCGCCGAGGCGGACGTGGTGCTCGCCGTCGGGTTCGACCCCGTGGAGTACGACCCGCAGCTGTGGAACACGAACGTGGCACGCACCGTCATCCACGTCGACTCCGTGCCGGCGCAGATCGACAACCACTACCAGCCCGCCCTGGAACTGCGCGGTGATGTGGCCCGTACGCTGACCGCCCTGGCCGACGAGACGGGCCCGCTCAGGCTCGACACCGACGCCAGGGCAGCCGTGTCCGCCGAGCGCGACCGGCTGGCCGCCATCGACGAGGAGGCCCGGCGGGCCCCCGCGAGCGAGGACGGCCTCGATCCGGCCGCGCTGGTGCTGACTCTGCGCGACCACCTCGACGACGACGCGACCGTCGCCTGTGACATCGGATCCGTGTACATCCACATGGCACGTCACTTCCGCGCCTACGAGCCCCGCAGGCTCCTGTTCTCCAACGGCCAGCAGACTCTGGGCGTGGCTCTGCCCTGGGCGATGGCCGCGGCACTCGTCCGCCCCCACACCCAGATCGTCTCCGTCTCCGGAGACGGCGGCTTCCTCTTCTCGGCCCAGGAACTGGAGACCGCCACGCGCCTGGGGCTGTCCTTCGTTCACGTGATCTTCCGGGACAACACCTACGACATGGTGGGCTTCCAGGAGAAACTGAAATACGGTCGCACGTCCGGTGTCGAGCTGGGCGACTACGACGTGGTGAGTTTCGCCAAGGCGTTCAACGCGCGAGGTGTACGCGTCCGCGGCTACGACGAGTTCGCCACCGAGCTCCGTCAGGCCCTGCTGGAACCCGGACCCACGATCATCGACGTCCCCGTCGACTACTCCCGCAACACCGAGCTGGGCACCCACCTCATCTCGGACGCCTTCGAGTAGAAGCCGACAGCGAGCTGGAGGAGGACCCCTCATGGCCGACACCGAGACCGCCCGGGACCGGCTGCTGCGTCTGCTGACGTCCCTGACACGTCACACACCTGCCGGACCGGCGGAACCACCGTCGACCGTCTACCAGACGTCCACCATGGCCGCGCTTCTCGACGGCGTGTACGACGGCGACGTCACCGTCGCGGCACTGCTGGAGCACGGAGACTTCGGGGTGGGCACGTTCAACGGACTCGACGGGGAGATGGTCGTGCTGGACGGCGTCTGTCACCGGCTGCGTGCCGACGGGACCGTGACCCCGGCCGCCGACACCGATCGCACCCCGTTCGCCGCGGTGACCTTCTTCCGTCCCGACGCGACGCGGCACCTGACCGCACCCATGACGAGACACGACGTGGAGACGGTCGTCGGCGAACTCGCACCCAGCGGCAACCTGATCCGCGCCGTGCGCGTCGACGGCCACTTCAGCAGCGTCCGCACCAGAACGGTGGCCGAACAGCATCGCCCCTACCCGCCGCTGGTCGAAGCGACCGAGGGCCAGGCCGTCGCCGCCTTCCAGGACATCGACGGCACCCTCGTGGGATTCGTGACACCGGAATACGAAGGCGGAGTGTCGGTGCCGGGTTACCACCTCCACTTCATCGACCAGGCGAAGCGGAAGGGAGGGCACTGCTTCGACTTCGAGATCACCGCCGGCACCGTGGCCGTGGCCACCGCGCACGAGTTCCACCTCAGCCTTCCCACCTCCCCGGAGTTCCTGGCCTCGCGGCCTCCCGCCTCTTTCGGAGACCAGGTGCGGCGAGCGGAAGGCGGATCCGACCATGGGGGATGAGGTACGGGGAACAGACGCCGGCCACGTCTCGGACGGGCCGGTACGGGGTCGCCACGGCGGCGTCGAAGGAAGCTTCCGGCCCAGAGGGCTGTCCACGGCGAGGCTCGCAGGACCGGTCTCCCCGCGGTGAGGATGCCTGCCCTCGGCGTCGCGCGCGAGGTGGCGCTGGGTTCTCGCCGCGTCGCGTGCGGCGAGAAGGGCCCGCCCAGCGGGGCGGTGGCAACGACCGACGGTGAGGCGCAGGTGTGCCCGCGGCCCGACACCACCCACGCGTCGGAGGCGTCGTCGTCCCGCCGATGTGCGGGCCCGGACAGGCGAGGTGGCGGCGCCGGCCTCCAGCGGGCTCGACTCCGTACGCGTGGCCCAGTCCTTGATCAGGGACACTCCGCCGGCGCCCGCAGCCGTCGTGTCCGAGCGGGTACCGGGCCGGTCGACTCACGGGCGATGTACGTCGTGTTCAGGGTGTGCCGGCGGGGACGGGCGGCGGCTCCGCTGATGCGGCGGATCAGGATGTCCGCGGCCAGGCCGCCCAGTTCCTGCACGGGCTGGCTGACCACGCTCAGCCGCGGGCGGATGAGCGTGGTCCACTCCGCGTCGTCGAAGCCGATCACCGAGACGTCGTCGGGGATGCGGGCGTCGAGGTCGAGCAGGGCGTCGAGGGTGCCGAGCGTCGCCACGTTGTCGGTGGTGAACAGGGCGGTGGGGCGGTCGCGCGAGGTCATCAGCTCCAGTACCGCCGACCGCGCCCAGGCCCGCTCGTACCCGGTGTGCCGGATCAGCTCCGCGGAGCGCGGGATGCCGGCCGCTCGCAGGGCCTGGCGGTAGCCGGCGACACGTTCCGTGGTCGTCCAGATGTCCGCGCCCGGCGCCAGACGGGTGCCGTCGTCGCCCGGCATGGCCGAGGTGATCACCGCGATCCGGGTGTGTCCCGCCTCGGTGAACCGGGTCACCGCCGCCTTCACCGCCCCCCGGTTGTCGACGACCACTGTGTCCAGGGCGGCCCCGGTCAGCACACGGTCCAGCAGCACCACCGGGATGCCGGCGGAGACGGCCCGGGCGAGGTGCTCGTCGTCGGTGGCGGCCGGCGCCACCACGAGCCCGTCCACGCGCCGCTCGATGAACAGCTGGACCGCGGCCTTCTCCTTCTCGCTGTCCTCGTCGCTGTTGGCGAGGATGGCCTGCAACCCCGCCTTGGCCGCGACGTCGGCGATGCCGCGCACCGCCCGGGCGAAGTAGGCGTTCTCCACGTCGGCGACGACCACTCCGAGGGTGTCGGTCCGGCCGCTGATCATGCTGCGGGCCACGGCGTTGGTGCTGTAGCCCAGCTCGGCGGCGGCGGCGAGCACCCGTTCCCGGGTGGCCGCGCTCGCCGATCCGTACCCGCCGAGGACGCGTGCGGCCGTCGCCTGTCCCACACCGGCGTGCCGGGCGACGTCCGGGATGGTCACGCGACGCCTCGGCCGCGATTCAGGGGACATGTGCGGATCTCTTCGTGTCGGGCCGGCGAACGCCGGGGAACGGGACGGTGGGATTCACCGCCATTCAACCATTGACGCGGGGCCTCGGGGCGTGGGTAAGGTACGAGCGCGTTGGTAACGTTATCAATCCTGCCCGTCAGAACGCATCCTCCTGCCCTCCCCCGGACGGCCGTCCACGCGCCCTGCCCGACGGCCGCCCGCTCTCCCCTATCCGAACTCCGGAGGTCTCCGCGATGGCAACCGACACCCTTTCGCCGCCACCAGTCGGCGCAGATCCGGCCATCACCCTCGTCGACGTGGTCAAGGACTTCGGCGGCGTCCGCGGCGGAGCGGCGGTGCGAGGGGTGAACCTCACCATCGCCGAAGGGGAGTTCTTCTCCCTGCTGGGGCCGTCCGGCTGCGGCAAGACCACCACCTTGCGGATGATCGCCGGCTTCGAGGAGCCCAGCGGCGGGCAGATCCTGCTGCACGGCCGGAACATGGTCGGCGTCCCGGCCAACAAGCGGGACATCAACATGGTGTTCCAGTCCTACGCGCTCTTCCCGCACCTGAGCGTCGCCGACAACGTGGCGTTCGGACTGCGCCGCCGGCGTGTCCCCAAGGACGAGATCCACGACCGGGTCGACCGCATCCTGCGCACCGTCGAACTCGCCGAGAAGGCGGACCACCGCCCCCGGCAGCTCTCCGGTGGCCAGCAGCAACGCGTGGCCCTGGCTCGTGCCCTGGTCAACCGCCCGCGCGCCCTGCTCCTCGACGAACCGCTGGGCGCACTCGACCTGAAGCTGCGGCAGTCCATGCAACTGGAGCTCAAGCGCATCCAGCGCGAGGTGGGCATCACCTTCATCTACGTCACGCACGACCAGGCCGAGGCGCTGACCATGTCGGACCGGATCGCGGTGATGAACGGCGGCCTGATCGAGCAGGTCGCCTGCCCGCAGGAGGTGTACGAGCGCCCCGCCACCGCGTTCGTCGCCGGCTTCATCGGCACCTCGAACCTGATCAGCGGCCGTCTGACCACCGCCGGACCGGAGGGCGGGGTGATCGACCTCGGCGACGGACAGCGCGTCACCGTCCCGCCGTCCGCCGCCGCGCCCACCGCCGGATCGGACGTCCAGCTCACCGTACGGCCCGAGAAGATCACCCTGAGCACCGGCCCGGCCGGGGACGCGAGCCGCCTCCGGGGCACCGTCAGCGAGGTGGTCTACCTGGGCACCTCCACCAGTTACACCGTGGCCACGAGCACCGGCGCGGAGATGACCGTCTTCCAGCCCAACGACGGCACCGCCTCCGTCGTACCGGCCCGCGGCGACACGGTCTGGCTGTCCTGGGCCACCGCCCACTCCTACCCGCTCGGCACCACGCCCGCCGCACCGGCCACGTCCGCCACCGCCGACCGCGCGGTCCCCGACTCCGGTTCCCTCACCCCGAGCTGACGACAGGTCGACCAAGATGCCCCTTCAGCCCACACCTCCCGCGCCCTGGCTGCGCGGACTGGCCGAGCGCCGCTGTTCCCGGCGCGGTCTGCTGCGTGCCGCCCTCGGCGCCGCCGCCCTGGCCCCGCTCGCCGCGTGCAGCGTGCCCGGCGCCCGCAAGCCCGTGCCCGGCACGGCCGCCGAGATCGCCGCCGCCGTCGGCGACTTCTGGACCGGACGGAAGAAGA
Source organism: Streptomyces olivaceoviridis (assembly GCF_014650115.1). Taxonomy (GTDB): domain Bacteria; phylum Actinomycetota; class Actinomycetes; order Streptomycetales; family Streptomycetaceae; genus Streptomyces; species Streptomyces olivaceoviridis. The sequence goes on from NZ_BMUI01000005.1 coordinate 69,903, forward strand.
AGGGCCGGCTCAGCTTCGCCAACTACACCCAGTACATCGACACCGACCCCGGCGACCAGAGCCGGCACCCCACCCTGGAGGCGTTCACCCGCGAGACCGGCATCAAGGTCTCCTACGACGAGGTGATCGACGACAGCGCCTCCTGGTTCGGCAAGATCCAGCCGGAGTTCGCCTCGGGACAGGGCATCGGCTACGACCTGATGGTGCTGGGCGGCGACAGTTACCTGCCCAAGTACATCGAACTCGGCTACCTCGCCCCGCTCGACCACAGCCGACTGCCCCACTTCGCCCGGTACGGCGGTGCCGCGTTCAAGAACTCCTCCTTCGACCGCGGCAACGTCTACACCGTGCCCTGGCAGTCCGGCATGACCGGCATCGGCTACGACCCGGACAAGGTCGGCCGGAAGATCACCAGTTGGCAGGACCTGCTCGACCCGAAGCTGCGCGGCAAGGTCGGCATGTGGAACGACGCGGTGCAACTGGGCAACATCGCCCTGCTGGCCGTCGGCGTCGACCCGGAGACCTCCACGCACGCCGACTGGCGCAAGGCCGCCGCGTGGCTGCGCGAGCAGCGCGACGCGGGCCTGGTCCGCTCCTACAGCACCAGCACCTACCAGTCCTCGCTCCAACGTGGTGACATCTACGCCTCGTTGGTGTACTCCGGCGATGTCTTCCAGGCCAACCGGAGCGGCTCCCGGCTGGAGTTCGTCATTCCCGAAGAGGGCGGACTGCTGTGGACCGACAACCTGTGCATCCCCTCGACGGCCGCCCATCCCGTCGACGCCCTGACGTACATGGACTACGCCTACCGGCCCGAGGTCGCCGCGAAGATCAGCGAGACGGTGCAGTTCGTCTGCCCCGTCCCGGACGCCCAGCCGGTGATCGCGCGCGACGCGGACGCCGCCGACGGCAAGCACCGGTCCCTGCTCCGCTCACTGAGCACCAGCCCCCTGGTCTTCCCGACCAAGGCCGACGAAGCCAAGCTGCGCCACCTGCGGGTGCTCGACGAAACGGAGGAGAAGCAGTGGAACGCGCTGTTCGAACCGATCTACCAGTCCTGACGCACCGCCGGCGGCGCCCCGGCGCGGTGCTGGCCCCGTATCTGATGGTGCTGCCGGGCTGGCTGTGGCTGGCCGCCTTCTTCGTGACGCCGGTGATCGTCATGGTGTCGCTGTCCCTGCAGACCGGCGACTTCATCGACGGCTTCCGCCAGACCTTCCACTTCGCCACCTACGCCCACGTGGTGGAGACCTACCACGTGCAACTGGTCCGCTCCCTCCTCTACGGCGCCGCGGCCACCGTCGGCTGCGCGCTGGTGGGCTACCCGGTGGCCTACTGGATCGCCTTCCGGGCCGGCCGGCACAAGTCGGTCTTCCTCTTCCTGCTCCTGCTGCCGTTCTTCGTCTCCTTCGTCATCCGCACCCAGTCCTGGAACGTGGTGCTCGCCGACAACGGCGTCCTGCTCGGCCCGCTCAAGCACCTGGGGCTGCTGCCCGCCGGCTTCCACGTCCTGGCCACCCCGTACGCGGTGATCGGCGGGCTGACCTACAACTTCCTGCCGTTCATGGTGCTGCCCGTGTACGTGGCCCTGGAGCGGGTGGACGCCAAGGTCATCGAGGCCTCCACCGACCTGTACGCGTCCCGGGCGCAGACCTTCTGGCGCGTGGTGCTGCCGCTCTCCCTGCCCGGAGTCTTCGCGGGCGTCCTGCTGACCTTCGTGCCCGCCTCCGCCGACTACGTCAACGCCGGCATCCTCGGCGGCCCCTCGACCACCATGATCGGGAACATCATCCAGACCGAGTACTTCACCAACCTCGACTACCCGGCCGCCGCCGCCCTGTCCTTCGTCCTCATGGGCGCCCTGCTGCTGGCCGTGTTCGCCTACGCGCGCGCCCTGGGCACCGACGACGTGCTGGAGGTGGCCGCGCGATGACCACCGGCACCGTCACCCGCGTCGAGGGCGCCGTCGCGGCGCCCCGGCCGCGCACCGGCCGACGCCCGCGCCGCCGTCCCACGCTCACCCTGTACACCTGGCTGGTGCTGGCCTGGCTGCTGCTGCCGATCGCCGTCATGGTCCTGTTCGGCTTCAACGACACCCACAGCAAGGTGAACTTCACCTGGCAGGGCTTCACCCTCACCTGGTACCGGCACCTGTTCGCCCTCCCCAACCTGACCTCGGCGCTGGTCAACAGCCTCACCGTCGCGCTGGTCGTCACGGTGGCCGCCACCCTGCTGGGCACGCCGATCGGCCTGGCCCTGGGCCGCCACCGCTTCCGCGGGCGCGGCTCCGTGGACCTGCTGCTGTTCGCCGCCATCGCGGCCCCCGAGATCGCCCTGGGCGCCGCCCTGCTGTCGCTGTTCATCGTCCTCGGCGTGCCGCGCGGCTACTGGACCATCGTCATCGCGCACGTGGCCTTCTGCATCCCGTACGTCGCCATCACCGTACGGGCCCGCATGGCGGGTCACGATCCGACGCTGGAGGAGGCCGCCCGGGACCTCGGAGCCGGGCCGTGGACGGCGTTCCGGCTGGTCACCCTGCCCGCACTGCTGCCCGGTGTGGCCTCCGGAGCCCTGCTGTGCTTCGCCCTGTCCATCGACGACTACGTCATCACCAGCTTCAACGCCGGCCGGACGGTCACCTTCCCGCTGTGGGTGTACAGCGCCAGCCGTACCGGCGTGCCCCCGCAGGTCAACGTCATGGGAACGCTGATCTTCGTCGGCGGCCTCGTCATCGCCGGTGCGAACGTGCTGTTCGCCCGGCGCCGCGCGGCCTGACACCTCTCCCGCGCCGCCAGAACACCGGCCCGGTCGCGGCCGGTCGGAAACAACCCCTCGAAGGAAACCATCACCGTGCTCTCTTTCAACGAAGCCGAGTTCGTCGCGCAGACGGAAAGCCTCGTGGCACTGCGCCCCCGGATCGAGGAGGTCGTCGACCGTCTCGTGGACGAGGGGTACGACAACGTCCTCCTGGTGGGCGCCGGCGGCACCTACGCGCAGATGTGGCCCTATGAGCACCTGGCCCGGCGCACCTCGGTGCTGCCGGTGCGGGCGGCCATCGCGGCGGAGCTGGTCGTCTCCGGTGACGCCCGGCTGGGCGAGCGGACCGCGGCCGTGTTCACCTCCGTCTCCGGCACCACCGAGGACAGCCTCAAGGCCATCGAGTACTGCAAGGAGCGGGGCGCGTACACGATCGGCTTCACCGGCCACCCCGACTCCCCCGTCGCCCAGCGGGTGGACACCGCGCTGGTGTCGGCGCCCAAGGCCTGGCCGTTCGACGTCCAGATGCTGCTGTTCATGGGCCGGCTGCTCTCCCGGAGGGGCGAGTTCACCGGCTACGACCGTCTCGCCGACGAACTCGCCGGCCTGCCCCGCATCCTGGTGGAGGTCGCCCGACAGGCCGAGCCGGTGGCGTCCGACTTCGCCGAGGCCCACAAGGACACCGACTACCACTTCCTCATCGGCGGCGGCAACCTGTGGGGGTTCACCTACCTGTACTCCATGTGCATCCTCGAAGAGATGCAGTGGCTGCGCACCACCCGGGTGCACAGCGCCGAGTTCTTCCACGGCTCGCTGGAGCTGCTGGAGGAGGACACCAGCGTGATCGTCTTCCAGGGCGAGGACGAGACCCGCGCGCTCACCGACCGGGCCGAGGCGTTCGCCCGGCGCGTCTCCAAGGACGTCACCGTCTTCGACACCCGTGACTACCCCCTTGCCGGCATCAGCCCCGAGTTCCGGGGGCTGCTGGCGCCGCTGGTGCTGGACACCGTGATGGACCGGGTCAGCAAGCACCTGGAGCGGGTGCGCGACCACTCCCTGGACCTGCGCCGCTACTACCGCGTCATGGACTACTGACCGCGGTCCGCCCCACCCCACCTCCATCCGCCCCGGCGTGCCCGTGCCCGTGCACCGGCACGCCCCGAGCGGGCGCCGCGCACCCGCGCGGCGCCCGCCCTCCTGGAGACTTTGATGAACATCCTCGGTTTCGGCGACAACGTCGTGGACCGCTTCGTGGACCGCGGCATCGACTACCCGGGCGGCAACTGCGTCAACGTGGCCGTGTACGCCCGCCGTCTCGGTCTCGACACCGCCTATCTGGGGGTGTTCGGCGACGACGACCTCGGTGCCTTCCTCCGTACGGCCGTGGCGGCCCAGGGCGTCGCGGTGGAGCGCAGCGTGGTGCGCCACGGCGAGTCCGGCGTCTCCACTCTCCATGTGCAGGGCGGCGACCGGGTGTTCCTCGGCTACAACGGCGGCGGTGTCACCGTGCGCGACCCACTCGTCCTGGACGACGCCCTGCTGGCGTACGCGGCGTCGTTCTCGCTCGTGCACTCCAGCGTGTACTCGCGCACCGAGAGCGAACTGCCCAAGCTGGCCGCGGCCGGTCCCCTGGTCAGCTTCGACCTCTCCGACGACGACGAGTTCCGCTCCCCCGCCTACCTCGACCGGGTCTGCCCCCACCTCGACCTGGCCCTGCTGTCCTGCTCCGACCTGGACGAGGCGGCCACGCGGCGGCTGCTGGAAGCCGTGGTGGCGCGGGGAGCCCGCATGGTCCTGGCGACCCGCGGCCTGGCGGGGGCCATCGTGTACGACGGCCGGACCCTGGCGACGGCACCGGCGCGCGCCGCGGACGCACGGACCATGACCGACACCATGGGCTGCGGTGACGCGTTCCTCGCCGGTTTCGCGGTGTGCCTGCTCCACGACGGCTGGTCCCGCCGCAATCCGCCGTCCCGCACCTCTTTGGAACGCGCGCTGCGGCACGGCGCGCGGTCGGCCCATGACCAGTGCTTCGTGGAGGCCGCCTTCGGCCACGGCCGGCCTGCCCCGAGGACACCGGTCCCGGTGCCGCTCGACCAGGCCGGCGCGAACGCCGCGGAGTCCCAGCCGTGACCCGCCGCGCGGCAGGGCGCATCGCCCGCGCGCTGCCGCCAGGCTCCTGGGCCGCGGTGACGGACGGATCCGGGCCGTGAGGGCGCGCGGGAGCGTGGGATCGGAGCCTCTGTGACGGACCCCAGGTCTTGAGCGGGACCCGGTGGAATGGCACAGTCACCCCATGACGAGCGCCGCCGCCGACCGCCACGACGATCTCAGGACGTGGCTCGGTGCCATCGCGGACCTCGCCGAGGCGGTGAACGGCACCGGAAGCGTGCGCTCACTGCTGGACCTCGTGGCCAGGACGGCCTGCCGGCTGCTGGGCTACGACTTCTGTTCCGTGCTGCTGCCGGACCCGGCGCACCGGGTCCTCGCCATCGAGGGGGCCTACGGGCTGTCGGCCGCCTACATCAGAGGCGTGAACATCAAGCACCCGGTACGGATCGGGGCCGGGGAGTGCGGAGAGGCGCCTTCGAGCCGGGCGTTCCGCACGGGCAGGGCCGTCGCCATCGGTGATGTCACGGCCGAGACCCACTACGCGTGGGGCGGGGTCGCCGAGCAGCAGGGCTACCGTTCCATCATCGCCGTACCTCTCATGACCTCCGGCTCCTGTCTGGGCACGCTGACGTGTTACCGCGCCGGCGCGCACGAGTTCTCCGACGACGAGCAGGAACTCCTCACGACTCTGGCGAACCAGGCCGCCATCGCCATCGAGACGGCCCGCCTGCGGGACCGGGAACAGCAGACGATCGGCGAACTGCGGGAACTGAACGACTCGCTGCGCGAGCAGCATGCCCTGCTGCGGCGCAGCGAGGACATCCACCGCCAGCTGACCGAGGTCGCCCTGCGCGGCGAGGGCATCCGGGGGGTCGCCGGGGCGCTTGCCGCCCTGCTCGATCGTCCGGTTCTGTTCGAGGACGCCGACGGGAGCAGGCTGACGGCGGCGCAGCCCTCCACAGCGGTGCCGGGCGACCCGTTCGACGGTCCGGACGGCTTCTCGGTGCCGCGCCAGTCGCTCGCGGACCTGCCGACCACTGGGGTCGTCGAGGTGGGGACGGACGGCGGCGGGATGCCGTGGGCGACGTCCGCGGTCGCCCTGGCCAGGGAAGTCGTCGCCCGGGTGTGGATCCCGGGGGACCTGGCCGGCCTCGGCCCCCTCGGACGACGGGCGATCGAGCACGCGTCGGTCGTGGCCGCCCTGGAGATACTGCGCGAACGCACCGCCGTGGACGTCGAATGGCGGCTGCGCGGAGAGCTGTTGACCGATCTCCTCACCCAGCAGCCGGCCGCCATGGCGACGGTCGTGGCACGGGCCGCCCGCCTCGGCCACGACCTGCACCGGGCGCACTCCGTGCTCGTCGTCCGGGTGGACGACGAGTCGGTGACACCCGGCTCGGCCCGGGGAACCGACACCCCGCGCCGGGTGCTGTCGGCCGTCCACGCCATGGCGACCCGGCAGACCCCCCGCCCCTTGGTGGCCCGTCACGGTGACGACGTCGTCGTGCTGTGGCCCTCGGACCCCGACGGGGAGGACCTTCCCGCGGGAGAACCGACGCCCGTGACAGCACACGTCGCACCGGGTGCGGTGTCGGCGGCCGACACCATCCGCCGGTCCGTCGCACGCGCCCTGCCGATCACCGTGACGGTCGCGGTGTCGCGGCCGTGCGCCGACCTCGCGGACTACCCGGCCGCGTTCCGTACGACACGGGGCGTCCTGACCATCACGCAGTTGCGTGGCCGCCGCGACCGTACGGTGGAACTCGGCGACCTGGGGGTGCAGGGGCTGCTCCTGCAACTTGAGGACCCCTCGGAGCTGCTACGGTTCGCCGACCGCGTCCTGGCGCCCGTTCTCGACTACGACCGGCGCCGCCACACCCGGCTGCTGGACACGCTGCGCACCTATCTCGCCCACGGCCTCAGCACGGCCCGCACGGCCGAGGTCCTCTTCGTGCACCCCAACACCGTCGGTCTGCGGCTGAAGCGGGTCGAGGAGCTGCTTGAGGTGAGCCTCACGGAACCCGACGCGCTCTTGCAGATCACCGCCGCACTCGCGGCGATCGAGGTCAACGGCCTGGGGTGACGGCCGTACCAGGGAGCCGTTCGCACCTCGTCTGATCAGCCCCCAGCGCCCCTCTCGGTCCGGCGACGGTCCGACCGAGCATGCCCCGGGACCGGCCCGCCGCGGACTGTGCCGATCCACAGCGAACCGCTCCGACGATGTGTGCCCACACATCGAAACAGATGTTGCCCGGGCCAATACTCGATCGCAGTCCGGCCGCCGGAACCGCGATTCCGGTTCGACACCCCCGTGCCCCGGCCGACCCGCGGACGCCGGCCGTGCCCGCACCGCGAACCCCATCTCCGCTTCGTCCGAAGTGTGACGCCTGAAGGAGGCGAACCGCCCTGGTTACCCAGATCCCCGTCCCCGCAGCGAGCGAGGCCACCACGCACCGCGACCGGGCCATCGTGAACCCCGCCACGGGAGAAGTGATCCGCTCGGTACGGGACCACACGCCGTCCGAAGTGGACGAGGCGGTCAAGGCGGCGAAGGCGGCCTTCGAGTCCGGTCCGTGGCCACGTCTGCCGCGCAGTGAGCGCGCCCGGCACCTGCTCCGCTGCGCCGACGCGATCGAGGCGAACAGCAAGGTGCTGTTCCGGCTGGAGACGCAGAACAACGGCCGGCCCATCACCGAGACCAAGGCACAGCTCTCCCGTGTCCCGGAGTGGTTCCGGTACAACGCGGGCCTGCTGGCCGCCCAGCGGGACGCGGTCCTGCCCGGAGACGGCCCCTACCTGACGTACCAGCGGCGTTCACCGCTCGGCGTGTGCGGGATCATCACGCCGTTCAACCACCCGTTGCTGATCCTCGCACGCAGTCTGTCCGCGGCCCTGGCCACCGGCAACACCGTGGTGGTCAAACCCTCGGAGCTGACTCCGCTGACCACGCTCGCGCTGGTCGACGTGCTGCGCGCTGCCGGACTCCCCGACGGAGTGGTGCATGTGGTGACCGGCGGACGGGAAGTGGGGGAACGGCTGACCGGGCACCCGGACATCGCCAAGATCACGTTGACCGGGGGAACCGAGGCGGGGCGCGCCGCCGCGGTCGCCACCGCGTCCCGGTTCGCCCGTGTCACCGCCGAGCTCGGCGGCAAGACCCCGATCGTCGTCTTCGACGACATCGATCCGCGCGTGGCCGCCGAAGGAGCGGCGTTCGCCGCGTTCGTCGCGGCCGGCCAGTCCTGTGTCGCCGGTTCACGCTTCCTCGTCCAGCGGGGTGCCTACGACGCCTTCGTCGAGGCGCTCGCCTCCCGTGCGTCAGCCATCCGCATCGGCGACCCCGCGCGGACGGAAACGCAACTGGGTCCGTTGATCAGCGAGGTCCAGCGCGAGAAGGTCCTGCGGCTGATCGGGACCGGCGTCCAGGAGGGCGCCCGTGTCGCCGCGGGAGGAGGCGTTCCCGATCTGCCGGCGGAACTCGGCGACGGCTACTACGTGCAGCCCACCGTCCTGGCCGACGCGACCATGTCGATGACGGTCGCACGGGAGGAGATCTTCGGTCCCGTCGCGGTCGTCGTGCCCTTCGACGACGAGGACGACGCGGTCGCCATGGCCAACGACAACCGGTTCGGTCTCGGGGCGGGTGTGTGGACCCGGGACATCGCGCGGGGGCACCGGGTCGCGGACCGCGTCGTCGCCGGAATGGTGTGGGTGAACGACCACCACCGCCTGGAGCCGTCCCTCCCGTGGGGCGGCGTCAAGGAATCCGGTGCCGGCCGGGACGCCGGCCAGGAGTCCTTCGACGACTTCACCTGGGTCAAGACGGTCGTGGTGCGCACCGCCGCCGACGACGTCGACTGGTACGGGAACTCCGCGCCCGCCCGCCTCAACTGATCCCGCCGACAGGTGAGTTCGTCGCCCTGACTGCGACGCCCACCGCGTGTCCTGACACATCCGACGAAGGAGTCGCGCATGTCGAACACAGCGAACGGCCGCCACTTCGGTGCGCGATGGCCGAGGGAGATCACCCGCACGCAATGGCTCGTTCTGGCGGGAACCACGATGGGCTGGGCCCTGGACGGGTTCTCCGGAAGCCTCTACGCCCTGGTCCTCGGCCCCGCCATGACCGAATTGCTCCCCCACAGCGGCATCCGGGCGGACGCGAGCGGCATCGGCTTGTACGGGGGTCTGACCGTGGCCCTCTTCCTCGCCGGCTGGGCCGTCGGCGGGATCCTGTTCGGCCTTCTGGCCGACTACTTCGGGCGGGTCAGGGTGCTGTCCGCCGGCGTGGTCGCCTACGCCGTGTTCACCGCGCTGGCCGCGTTCACCGACACCTGGTGGCAGTTGGGCGTACTGCGGTTCGTCGCCGGACTCGGCTCCGGTGTCGAGGCACCGGTGGGGGCCGCGCTGGTGGCCGAGGTGTGGCGCAACCGGTACCGGGCGCGTGCCTGCGGCGTGATGATGTCCGGCTACGCCGCCGGCTTCTTCGTCGCCGCCCTCGCGTACGACTTCCTCGGGGGCCAGGGCTGGCGCGTGATGCTGGGCATCGCCGTGGCCCCCGCCCTGCTGGTCTGGTTCATCCGCCGGTACGTTCCCGAGCCCCCGGAGATCAGGGCCGCCATCGCGGACCGCCGGAACCGGAAGGCGCGGGGCCACACCGCCCCGGAGGACCGGTTCGTGCTGCGCAGGCTGCTCGCGCCGCCCTTCCTGAGCCGGACACTCGTCGCGACGACACTCGCCACCGGCTCGCTGGTCGCCTTCTGGAGCGTGTCGACCTGGTACCCCCAGATCATCCGCCACGCCGCCGACGCCGGCGGGCTGCCGCAGCACACGGCCGACAGCCATGTCGCGGTCGCCTCCATGCTGTTCAACGCGGGCGGCGTCCTCGGATACGCCTCGTGGGGGTTCCTCGCCGACGCGGTCGGCCGGCGCAAGGCGTTCGCCGTCAGCTTCGCCGCCTCCACCGCGGGCGTCGCCTACCTCTTCCCCTTCCAGCACGGCTACGCCGAGTTCCTGCTCGCCCTGCCGGTCGTCGGGTTCGGCCTGTTCGGGGCGCTGTCCGGCACGTTCGTCTACGGTCCCGAGCTCTTCCCTCCCAGTGTGCGGGCGACCGGCATGGCGCTGTCGAACAGCGTCGGCCGTCTGATCACCGCGGCGGGCCCGTTGGTGGCCGGCGTCATCGCCGTCTCCTGGTTCGGCGGCGACCTCGGGCTGGCGACCACGTGCGTGGCCGCGGTCGGCCTGACGGCGGCGGTCGGGCTGGCCTTCGCGCCCGAGACGCGGGGGCTGGACCTCCCGAGCGATCCCCTTCCCACCGGTCCGGAGCGGGCACCGGCGCCGGCCGAAACCATCACTGCCAAGGAGATGCATTCATGAACGCGTACGACGGCGCCACCGCAGCGGTCGTCGGCGGATCGATCGGGGGGCTCACCACCGCCCTCCTCCTGCGCGACCTCGGCTTCTCGGTCGACGTCTTCGAGCGCACCCCTACCGCCCTCGACGGCCGTGGCAGCGGCATCGTGCTCCAGCCGGACACCCTGCGCTGGTTCACCGAACGCAGCGAGCAGCACCCGCAGGACCTGAGCACGTCCACCGAGTGGGTGCAGTACCTCGGCACCGGGAACGACGTCGTCTACCGCGAGCGGACGACATGGAGTTACACGTCGTGGGGCACGTTCTACCGCGCCCTGCTCGCCGACTTCGGGACGGACCACTACCACCTGGGCGAGTACGCCTGCGGATTCGACCAGGACGAACAGCACGCCACCGTCCGTTTCGTGAGCGGACGCGAGGTGACCGCGGACCTGGTGGTCTTCGCCGACGGGATCACCTCCACGGCCCGTCAGCGCTTCGACCCCGCCGCGGCCCTGACGTACTCCGGCTACGTCGGATGGCGTGGCACGGTCCCGGAGAAGGACCTGTCCGACGACACCCGCGAGCTGCTGCGGAACGCCATCACCTACACGGTGGTCCCGCACTCGCACATCACGCTCTACCCGATCCCCGGCGAGGGGGGAACCGGCCCGCGGGACCGGCTCATCAACTACGTCTGGTACCGCAACGTGCCCGAGGGACCCGAGCTGTCCGAGATGCTCATCGACAAGCGGGGCATCCCGGGTACCGTCTCGGTCCATCCGTCGCAGGTCCAGGACCGGTATGTCGACGAGATGCGGCAGTCCGCGACGCGGATGCTCTCGCCCGCGGCGGCGGAGGTGGTGACGTCGACGGCGACCCCGTACGTCCAGGTCGTCTCGGACGTACGGGCGTCCCGGATGGCCGAGGGCCGGGTGGCCCTGATCGGGGACGCGGCCTGCGCGGCTCGGCCGCACGCGGCGGCCGGCACGGCCAAGGCCGCGGCCGACGCCTGGGCGCTGAGCGCCGCGCTGGAGGCCGCCGCGGGAGACATCGGCGCCGCCCTGCGCAAGTGGGAGCCCGCCCAGCTCGACATCAGTGCCCGGCTGCTCGAACGGGTCGTCGCCATGGGGAGCCGCTCCCAGTTCTCCAACACCTGGACCCCCGGCGACCCGAGCCTGCGCTTCGGGCTCTACGGCCCCGGGCGATGACACCGCCGGACGCCCTGGGCGTATCCGCGGAACTCTACGACGAAGACGGAGGAACGATGACGGACAACGGATTTCTCACCGACCTGCCCCTCGCGGGCGTGCTCGTGGCCGGCGGATTCGAGGGCTGGTCACCGGCTCTGCGGGAGGAGTTCGAGGAGCACTCCCACGACGGCCGGGTCGGTTCCCGGCTGCTCAGCGAGACACGACGGGTCCGGGTGTGGGAGATCCGGCTCGCCCCGGGTGAGCGCTGGCACGCCCACCGGCACGTCCTCGACTACTTCTGGACCGCGGTGAACGCGGGACGCAGCCGCCAGCACACCCACGACGGCACGGTCCGCGAGGTCTCCTACTCCGCCGGGGAGACCCGGCACTTCACCTTCGGCCCGGGGGAATACCTCCTGCACGACATCGAGAACATCGGCGACACCGACCTGGTGTTCACCACCGTGGAACACCTGGACAGCGCCAATCCGCCGCTGGACATCCACGGCGGCCCGGACGGCCGGCGGGAGCGGCAGCCGTGATCAGCGCACCCCTGGCCGACGGCGTGATCGACGTCCACGCCCACTGGCTGCCCGCCGAACTGTTCAGCCTTCCCCCGGGCGCCCCGTACGGGCCCATGCGGGACCGTGACGGCTCCCTGTACCTCGGTGACATTCCGCTGTCGATCCCGACCCGGGCCATGAGCGACGTCGCCGCGATCCTCGGCGACATGCGCACGGCGGGTGTGGGGGTGCGGGTCGTGTCGGCGCCGCCCTTCGCGTTCCCGGTCGGAGGCGTGCCCGGTGCGGGCTCGTACGTCACCGCGTTCAACGAGGCGCTCTCCGCGGTGGTCGCCGACGCGGGCGGCAGGCTCGTGGGCCTCGGGATGGTCAGCCTCGACGAGCCCGCCGAGGCCCGCGCCCAGATGGAGCGGCTGGCCGTGACCGAGGGCATGGCAGGGATCGCCATACCGCCCCTGCACTACGGCCGGTCCCTGGACCAGGGCTTCCTGAGGGACGTCCTGACCGATGCCGACGCGCTGGGTCTGGCCGTACTCGTCCACCCGATGCAGCTGTCCCGGCCGGAGTGGTCGGAGCACTACCTGTCCAACCTCATCGGCAACCCCGTGGAGACCGCCACCGCCGTCGCCGCCCTGCTCCTCGGGGGTGTCAAGGAGCAACTGCCCCGGCTGCGGATCTGTTTCGTGCACGGCGGAGGATGCGCACCGGGGCTGCTCGGCAGGTGGACCCATGGCTGGCACGCCCGGGGCGATGTGCGCCGGCACTCGTCCCGGCCGCCGGACGAGGGCTTCGGAGAGCTGTTCTTCGACACCGTCACCCACGATCCCGGTCTGCTGCGCCTGCTGACCACGCACGCGTCCAAGGACGGCATCGTCTGCGGCAGCGACTACCCGTTCGACATGGCCCAGAGCGACCCCGTCCGCTTCGCCACCGACCACGGGCCGTCCGCGGCGGTGCTCACCTCCAACGCACGTGCCTTCCTCGGCCTGTGACAACGCCTCGACCACTCTTCGAAGGACTCCCCCGTGACCGACACCTCACAGGTCGAGCGCCGTGCCCTGAGAAAGGCCGCCAGACGTCTCGCCCCGCTGGTTCTCCTCCTGTACACCGCGGGCTATCTGGACCGGGTCAACCTCGGGACGGCCGCGCTGACCATGAACGCGGACCTCGGCATCAGCACCGCGGCCTTCGGCTTCGCCACCGGAATCTTCTCGGCGGGCTACATCGCCTTGCAGATTCCCGGAAACCTGGCGCTCAACAAGCTCGGCCCGCAGCGCTGGCTCGGACTGCTGACCATCGCCTGGGGCGTGGTCGCCATGCTGACGAGCCTGGTGCAGGGCGAGCGGAGCCTGGTCGTCGTCCGGATCGCACTGGGCGCCGTCGAGGCGGGACTCCTGCCCGGCATGTTCATGTACCTGACGATCTGGTTCCCGCCGAGGATGCGCGGCCGGATCACCGCCATCGTCTGCCTGCCGTTCTACGCGATCCTCGGCACGCCGCTGTCGGCGTACATCATCCAGTACGCCGACGGCATGGGCGGCCTGGCCGGATGGCGGTGGATGTTCCTGCTCGAAGGGGCGCCGACGATCGTCATCGGACTGTTCCTGCTGCGGTTCCTCACCGATTCCCCCGCGACGGCCGACTGGCTGTCGGCCGAGGAGAAGGCGGCCCTGCTGCGGGTCACAGCGGCGCAGCAGACCGAGGAGCGGACCGACGAGAAGCCGACGACAGGCGTGCGGGACATCCTTGAGCGGCTGCGCGACCTCCGCCTGGTCACCCTCTCGATGGCCGTCGGCCTGCTGTGGGTCGGATTCGCCGCCATCACCGCCTTCCTCCCGCTGATCGTCGCCGGCTTCGCGGAGCACACCCATACGAGACTCAGCCTGGTGCAGACAGGTCTCCTGTCCGGCCTCGTCTACGTCCCGGCGGCCTTGGTCGCCCTGGCCTGGGTCTCCAGTTCCGACCGGCGCGACGAGCGGGTGAAGCACGTGGTCTGGGGAGCGCTGCTGGCCGCGGCCGGCACCGTCCTGGCCGTCAACGCCCCCAACCTGTGGCTGACCCTGCTCGGTACGGTCCTGCTCACCTCCGGCATCTACGCCGCCCTCTTCCTGGTCTGGCAGATCCCGGTGGCGCACCTCAGAGGACCGGTGGCCCTGTCGGTCGGTATCGCCATGACCACGACGCTCGGCAACGTCGGCAGTTTCCTGGCGCCGTACATCGTGGGATGGCTGCGGGACAGCACCGGGAACTTCGACAGCGGGCTGTACTTCATCGCCGTGTCGCTCGTCGCGTGCGCGGTGGTCACCGTGGCCGGCAACCGGATCCGGGCGAACCCGGCGCACTCTCGCCCGCTGACGAAGAACCCACTGACAAGAACCCCCTGACAAGAACCGCTGACAAGAACTCACTGACAAGAGACGGAACACTGTGCTCAGCATCGACCACATCTCCCTCGGGTGCCGCAACATCTACGAGGGCACCGAACGGCTCTGCGAGGAGACCGGGTTCGGACAGTACGAAGGCGGCTGGTTCCCCCACCTCGGCATCGCCAACCGCATCGTGCCGCTGGGACCGGACCAGTACATCGAGGTCGAGAGCGTCATCGACGCCTACTCCCCGCGGACCAACCCGAGCGCCCGCTGGTTCTACGACCAGATCGAAGGGGGCGACGTCTTCATCGGCTGGTGCCTGCGGGTCGACTCGCACGACGAACTGACCCGGCTGGCAGGGCACTTCGGCACCGACATCATCGACAAGCCCCTGCGCAGGCGGACGGACGGTGTGCAGCGCAACGCCGTACGCGTTCCCGAGACGATCCCCTGCTGGCAACGAGGACTCCCCAACGTCTTCCTGGTCGAGGACCTCACCCGGCACCCGGCCGCCCAGCCGCGCTCCGGGGAGCAGACCTCCCCGCGGGGGATCACCTGGATGGAAGTGGGCGGTACCGAGAAGGACATGCGCGCATGGCTCGGCGACGGGGCGTTGGACCTGCCCCTGAAGTACAACGGCGAACGCCCTGGTGTGTACGCCGTGGCCGTCGCCACGGACGAGGGTGAAGTGGTCGTCCGGCGCACGGCGGTCACCCAGCCGGAATGAGCTCGACGGGGGTGCGGCCGGACGGAGTTCGGGGCCGCACCCCCCTGCGCGCCGACACCCTTCGCCCGGAACGGCCCGTGCGCAAGAGTCACTCGGAGGCGAAGAAGCGACGGCTGCCGGCCGTCCCGAGCGACGACCTGTCGGCCAGGTCGATCCCGGCACGCGAAAGCGCGACCAGGTCCAGGAGCCGCTGCCGTTCCCAGTCCGCGAGCCGGCCGGCCGGCAGGTCCTGGCCCGGCGTCCAACCACGCAGGGCCGCCGCGAGCCCGGCCGCGTCGGCGAAGGCCTTCGAGGTTCCGGAGGCCGTGTGGGGGCGCACCGTACCGACGGCGTCACCGATCAGGGCGGCGTGGTCGGCGACCATGCGGTGGGGCGCCAGGTCGAAGACGGGCTGCATGAAGACGTCCGAGAGCCGGACGAGCTGCGCGAACCGCGCCGGGAGCGACGCGTCCGCCGTGGCGGCGAGTTCCGCCGCGGTCTCCGGGAGGATCTCCCCGGGCGGCAGGAACGTGGTGTACGGCTTCCCGGACCGGCTCGCGAGCAGCCGGGGCAGATCATGCTCGGGCACGTTCATGTACCACACCCAGTTGACCCGTCTGGAGCCCTCCTCCAGCTCGCCGTCGGGGCCCGGCACCAGGTAGCACAGCATTTGCAGGCCGTCCGAGCCGAAGAACGTGAACCGGTCCGTCAACACCTCCAGCAGCTCGCCGGGCAGGGCTGATTCCGGCTCCAGGCCCCGCCAGGCCACATAGCCCGCGTACGAGGGACGCGTGGCGGGGTCGAGCAGCCGGCGCGTGGCCGAGCCGATCCCGTCGGCACCCACCAGGAAGTGGCCCCGCGTGGTGTACCCGTCCGCGAACTCGGCCGTCACTTCGGAGCCCTCCACCCGGACCCGGGTCAGGGCGCTGTCCAGGCGGTAGCAGAGTCCTGCGACGGGCTCGCGCAGCACGCGGTAGAGGGTGTCCCACGCGGTCATCAGCTGGGGAGCCGCGTACCGGGTGGCCCTGCCGTGCAGGTGCAGTTGCTGGCGCTCGCGCAGTTCGACGCTGACCTCCCGTGCCGACAGGCCGAGACGGACGAGCAGGGCCTCCACCTCGGGCTGCATGACGACCCCGGCGCCGCGGGCCTGCATCCGGCCCGCGGAACGTTCGTACACGGCTGTCTCGGCACCGATGGCGCGCAGCTCATGAGCTGCCGCGAGACCCCCGACCGACCCTCCGACGATGACGACCCTGGCCGCCTTGGCGTGCTGCATGGGACACCTTCCTGCCGTATCACCCATCCGGTGACATGCTCCCCCGTCGCCGGCCCTTCCGCGCGGGATGCGCTTTCCGCCAAGAGGGCCGCCCACGGCGGCAATGGATCGGGCGTCAGTTCCTGTCTCCTGGTGGGGCGCGGGGAGAGCGGGACGGGGCCTGTCCCGCCGTGGACCCTCCGGTTCAGAAGAGCCGGCGAATGACGTCGACCGCGCGCGCCAGGTGGGGTTCGGCGCGGTCGGCGCGGTGGGCGACGGCCAGTTCGATCGACGCCGCCGGGCGCACCAGGGGCCGGTAGACGACACCGTCGAGCGCGAGCGCGGTCACCGGCTCGGGTGCGACCGCGACCCCGAGGCCGCCGGCGACGAGGGTGATGAGCGTCGAGGTCTCCCCGACCTCGTGCCGGACCCGCGGCTCGATGCCGGCTTCTCGCAGGACACCGAGCACGACGTCGTGCATCACCGAGCGGCGGTCCGCCGAGTGCGTGATCATGTCGAGGCCGGCGAGGTCGGCGGCGCGCACCCGGGTCTTCGCCGCGAGTGGGTGCTCGGCCGGGAGCGCCACCACGAGGCGGTCCCGGCGCAGGGTGTGGACGGCGAGGGACGGGTCGGCCGCGGGCGGGCGCAGCAGGGCCACGTCGATGGCGCCGCTGCGCAGCGCCTCCACCTGATCGGGGGCGAGCATCTCCCCGCGGAAGGAGAAGTCGATGCCCGGCAGTTCGGTGGCGAGGTGACGCGAGAGTGTCGGCAGCAGGCTGTACGTCGCCGAGCCGACGCAGCCCAGGGTGAGGTGGCCGACCGAACCGGCGGCGACCCGGCGGGCGTGGTCGGCGGCCTGGTCGACCTCGGCGAGGATCGCCCGCACCCGGTCGAGGTAGGCGCGGCCGGCCTCGGTGAGGTCGACCCGGCGTGTGGTGCGGTGGAACAGGGAGATGCCGAGCTCGCCCTCCAGCTGCCGGATCGCCTGCGAGAGCGGTGGCTGTGCCATGTGGAGCCGTTCGGCCGCACGTCCGAAGTGGCGTTCTTCCGCGACGGCGAGGAAGTAGCGGAGCTGACGCAGATCCATATGTTGAGGATATCAATCGAGGGCGATATCGATACTTCACGATATCGACGCCGCCGTCTAGCCTTCGAGCCATGAAGAGCGCATTCCTCTACGCCGCCACGCGGACACCGTTCGGCAAGTTCAACGGCGCGCTGGCCGGCATCCGGCCCGACGATCTGGCCGCCACGGCGATCGGCGGCGTGCTCAGGCAGGCACCGGCACTGGATCCCGCCGCGATCGACGAGGTCGTGTGGGGCAACGCCAACGGCGCCGGCGAGGAGAACCGCAACGTCGGCCGGATGGCCGCGCTGCTGGCCGGTCTGCCGACCAGCGTGCCCGGTACGACGGTCAACCGGCTGTGCGGGTCGAGCCTGGACGCGGCGATGGCCGGCTCCCGCACGATCGAGACGGGCGACGCCGAGGTCGTTCTCGTGGGCGGTGTCGAGTCGATGACGCGGGCGCCGTGGGTGCTGCCCAAGCCGTCGCGGGCCTTCCCGGCGGGCGACCTCACCGCGGTGTCCACGACTCTGGGCTGGCGGCTGGTCAACCCGCGGATGCCGAAGGAGTGGACCGTCTCGCTGGGAGAGTGCAACGAGCAGCTCCAGGAACGCTTCGGCATCTCCCGCGAGCGCCAGGACGAGTTCGCCGTCCGCTCCCACCGCCTCGCGCACCAGGCGTGGGAGGACGGCTTCTACGACGCGCTGGTCACCCCGGTCGGCGACCTGGTCCGCGACGAGGGCATCCGCCCGGACTCGGACCCCGAGAAGCTCGCCGCGCTGAAGCCGTCGTTCCGGCCTGACGGCACCATCACCGCGGGCAACGCCTCCCCGCTCTCCGACGGCGGCTCCGCGGTGCTCCTCGGCAGCGAGGCGGCGGCGACGACCATCGGCCACGAACCGCTCGCCCGGATCATCGGCAGGGGCGCGACGGCGCTGGACCCGCGGGAATTCGGCTACGCCCCGGTCGAGGCCGCCAACCGGGCGCTCGCCCGTGCCGGGATCACCTGGGACCAGGTCGGTGCGGTCGAGCTCAACGAGGCGTTCGCGGTCCAGTCACTGGCCTGTGTCGACGCCTGGCTCAAGGACGGCCTGCGCGATCCCGGGATCGTCAACCAGCGCGGCGGGGCCATCGCGATCGGGCACCCGCTGGGCGCCTCCGGCGGCCGGATCCTCGGGACCCTGGCCGCGGTCCTGAAGGAGCGCCGCGAGCGGTACGGCGTGGCCGCGATCTGCATCGGCGTCGGCCAGGGGCTGGCCGTCGTCCTGGAGAACCTGGAGGTGTCGAAGTGAGCCGCGCCGCCGTGCTGGAGTCGACCGACGAGGCCGTAGCCGGGATCGAGGACGGTTCCACCGTCCTGGTCGGCGGCTTCGGCCTGGCCGGGATGCCGTTCGACCTCATCGACGCCCTCATCCGGCAGGGCGCGAAGGACCTCACGATCGTCTCCAACAACGCCGGGAACGGCGATGTCGGACTGGCGGCGCTGCTCGCGGCCGGCCGCGTCCGCAAGGTGGTGTGCTCCTTCCCGCGGCAGGTCGACTCCTACGTCTTCGACGCGCTGTACCGCGAGGGGAAGATCGAGCTGGAGGTGGTTCCCCAGGGCAACCTCGCCGAGCGGATGCGGGCCGCCGGCGCCGGGATCGGCGCGTTCTACTGTCCGACCGCGGTCGGCACCCCGCTCGCCGAGGGCAAGGAGGTGCGCACCATCGACGGACGCGACTACCTGCTGGAGTACCCGATCAAGGGCGACTACGCCCTCATCTCCGCGTACCGGTCCGACCCGATGGGCAACCTCGTCTACCGCAAGACCGCCCGCAACTTCGGCCCGGTGATGGCGACCGCCGCCACCACCACGGTCGTCCAGGTCGACGAGGTCGTCCCGCTCGGCGGGCTCGACCCGGAGGCGGTCGTCACGCCGTCCATATACGTCGACCGCGTCGTCCCGGTCGAGACCCGCCATTACACCGTCCAGGGGGCACGATGACCACCGACACCACCGCCGCGGCACGCTCGGCGTCCGCGTCCCGGGCGCCGAGCGCCGTCGACCATCCGCTCAGCATGGCCGAGGTGGCCGCCGTGATCGCCCGGGACATCCCGGCCGGCGCGTTCGTCAACCTCGGCATCGGCCGGCCCACCAGGATCGCCGACCACCTGCCCGAGGAACTCGGTGTCGTCCTGCACACCGAGAACGGCATGCTCGGCATGGGCCCGAAGGCCGAGGGCGCCCGGATCGACCCCGACCTCACCAACGCCGGCAAGGTCCCGGTCACCGAGCTCCCGGGAGCGGCGTACTTCCACCACGCCGACTCCTTCGCCATGATGCGCGGCGGCCACCTCGACGTCTGCGTACTCGGCGCCTACCAGGTCTCCGAGCGCGGTGACCTGGCCAACTGGCACACCGGTGAGCCCGGCGACATCCCCGCCGTCGGCGGCGCGATGGACCTCGCCATCGGCGCCAAGGACGTCTACGTGATGATGACGCTCTTCACGAAGTCCGGCGCCCCCAAACTGGTCCGGCAGTGCACCTACCCGCTCACCGGCATCGGCTGCGTCAGCCGGGTCTACACGGAGGTCGCCACCTTCGACCTGCTACCGCAGGGCGTCCACGTGCGGGAGACCTACGGCATCACCCTCGACGAGCTGCGCTCACGCCTCGACGTCGAACTGCACTGACCTCCTTGGGCGTGTCAGCCGCTCATCCAGCGGATGGCGGTGTCGCTGTCCGGATGGAGCGGGAAGATCTGGTCGAGGCCGACGATCCGCAGGATCCGCAGGGTGTTGGCCGGTACGGCCGCCAGCGCGATGTGCGCCTGGGCGGCGTCGGCGTGGCTGCGTGCGGCGATCAGGGCGGTGATGCCGCTGGCATGCCGCCCAGGCCCAGGACGAGGCGCTGGCCCGGCCGGAGGGTGAGCGCGGCGATCCGTTCACGCAGCTCGCTCGCGGTGGTGTGGTCGAGCTCGCCGAAGATCTCCAGAACAGCGAAGCTGTCCAGCAGACCGGTCAGGGCCTCGATCACGGCATGGGGCGGCTTGCCGCCGTGGCCGGCGGTGAAGGCGAGCAGCGCCTCGTCCCCGTACAGGCTGGTGCGGTCCGCGCCGGTGCGGGCTTCGGTGAGGCCGTCGGTGTAGAGCAGCAGGGTGTCGCCGGGGGTGAGGACCGTCGCGGCGGTCGTGAAGCGCGCGATGGGCAGATACGCCGACGAGCACGCCGCCAGGGGTCGGCAGGAAGTCGGCCGTGCCGTCGGCCCGCTGCACTATGACCGGCGGGTGGCCGCCCGAGGCGAGACGGACGGTGAGCTGCCCGGTCGCCGGGTCGGGGTCGAGGTGCCGAAGACGGCGGTGCAGTAGCGCGGGTCGCCGCTGCCGGCGTAGCGCTCGTGGAACACCTTGTTGAGGGTGGTCAGAGCGGAGACGGGGTCGGGTTCGTGCAGGGCGGCGGCGCGCAGGGTGTAGCGGGTGAGCGAGGTGACCGCGGCGGCCTGGGGTCCCTTGCCGCACACGTCACCGAGGAAGAAGGCGAAGCGTTCGCCGTCGAGGGGGAAAACGTCGTAGAAGTCGCCTCCGAGCCGGTCGGGAGAGGCGGCGTGGTAGTGGGTGGCCGTCTCCACGCCGGGTATCGAGGGCAGGGTGTCGGGCAGCAGGGACTGCTGGAGGACGGCGAGGGCGTCCTGCAACCGGGCACGGTCGGCCTCCGCCTGTCGGCGTGCCGCTTCGGCCGATTTCCGGCCGCGCAGCAGTTCCTCTTCGTAGGACCGGCGGTCCCTGGCGTCGAAGACAGTGGTGCGGATCAGCAGCGGCTCGCCGTTGCCGCCGCGTTTGACCACGGAGGAGACCAGCACCGGTATCCGGTCACCGTCGGCCCGCCTGACCTCCAGGGCGATTCCGCTGATCTCGCCCTGCATCCGCAGCAGCGGTGCGAAATGCGTCCCGTGGTACAGCTTGCCGCCCACGGTCAGCAGGTCGGTGACGCGCATCCGGCCCACCACCGCCTCCCGCTCCAGACCCAGCCAGTCCAGCAGGGTGGCGTCGGCCTTCGCGATGGTGCCGTCCATCAGCGTGGACAGATACCCGCACGGCGCCTTCTCGTACAACTCCTCGGCACTGTCCTCCAGCAGTGCGGCGAACGCCGCGTCCGCCGCCTTCCCGTCGTCGGCGTCGTGGCGGTCGTAGGGGTCGGGCTGCTGCCCGGTGCGGCACATCACCGCAGGCCGGCCAGGAAGCTCCGGATCGCCTCGTTGGTGGCTTCGGGCGCCGACAGGTGCGGGCAGTGCCCGGTCGCGTCCAGGGTCACCAGCGTCGATCCCGGGATCGCCCGGTGGACGAAGGCGCCGACCTCCCGGGGGGCGATGACGTCCTCGCCGCATTCGAGCACCAGGGTCGGCACCTTCACGCTCGTGAGGTCCTGCCTTGAGTCCGACAGGAACGTGGTCCGGGCGAAGACGCGCGCCATGTCCGGGTCGGTGGCGCAGAAGCTGTTCCTGAGTTCTTCGCCGAGTTCGGGGCGTTCCGGGTTCCCCATGATCACCGGCGCCATCACCATCGACCAGCCCAGGTAGTTCGACTCCAGTGACGCCGGCAGTTCGTCGATGTCCTGCGCGCTGAACCCGCCCCGGTAACCGTCGTCGATGTACCGCGGAGACGGAGCGACCATCGCCAGCGCCCCGATGCGCCCCGGAGCCGCGTCCGCGGCCAGCACCCCGATCATGGCGCTGACCGAATGCCCCACGAACACCGCGTCTCGCAGGTCGAGTGCCTCACATACACGTCCACCACGTCCCGGGCATAGCCGTGAAGAGAGCCGTAACGATCCTCCGAGAACGCGGACAGGTCCGAGCGGCCCGAACCGACGTAGTCGAAGAGCACCACCCGGTAGTCCTCGACCAGGGCAGGCAGCGTCAGTCGCCACATGTTCTGATCACAGCCGAACCCGTGAGCCAGCACCACTGCGGGCCCCTGCGGGTTGCCGGTGACGGCGACGTTGTTCCTGCGAGCGATATCCGTACCGGTCAGTCTCCCAGGCACGGGCCACCTCTCCCGCACGGCCCCGGGCCGCCGGACATACGTGTTCGCGTTCCCCGTACTACGTAACCGACTGCTGCCGGGTCACCTCACCCCTCGCGGGGGCCGCGCTCCTCGTCCGGAGCGGTGAGAGCAGGGTGGGAAGGACGCTGACACTCATTCCGACCGCGCCGATCCACAGGGTGGCTGCCGCTCCGAGTACGGAGCCCAGGGCTCCGCCCAGCAGTCCGCCGAGAGGCATTCCTCCCCAGGAGATGAAGCGGATCGTCGCGTTCGTCCGGCCCAGCAGCCTGTCCGGCGTGAGGGCCTGCTGGAAACTCGTCTGTGCCACCACTCGGACGACTCCGCCCAGCGAGAGAGCCGCGAGTCCCACCGCAGCCACGTACACGCTCCACCCCGGCCGGGCCAGCGGCATCAGGGCGGTCAGCGGACAAGTGACCAGGGGCGCCAGCCAGATGACCGTACCCTGACCGACCCGTTTCGAGGCGGTGTCGGCCAGCAGGGCGCCCAGCAGAGCGCCGAGGCCCATCCCCGAGAGCAGCAGGCCGATACCGGAGGGCTGGAGGCCGATCTCGCGCTTCAGGAAGACGAGCAACATGGCCTGGTACACGGCCAGGGAGACGTTGAAGACCGCGTCCCCGAGGGTGATGGCGCGCAGTACGGGATGCCGGAGGACGAACTTCAGCCCTTCCTTGATCTCGCGTCGCAGACCGGGGTGCCTGCCTGGCCGTGGCGTGTGTTCATGTGCGTGGATGGTGGTCGCGAGAAGGCCGGACAGGGCCATTCCCGCCGCGCCGGCCACGAGAGTGGCGGGGGCTCCGACCAGGGCGATCAAGGGGCCTGCCGCGGCCGGGCCGCTGATGCTCGTCACGGAGCGGACAGCCGACAGTCTCGCGTTGCCTTCCACGACCTTGTCGCGTCCCACCAGGTGCGGGAGGTAGCTGACGTAGGCGACGTCGAAGAAGACGGTCAGCGTCCCGTGGATCAGGGCGATCACGCAGAGCCACCAGATGGTGAGCAGGTCCGCCCACCATGCGACGGGGACGGTCGCGAGTACCAGCGCGCGGGCGAAGTCGGCAGCGACCATCACCGTTCGCTTGCGCAGCCGGTCGACCCACGCCCCGGCCGGCAGCCCGACCAGGAACGAGCCCGCCGTCGTCATCGCTGCCAGCAGCCCGACGTGGAACTCGTCCGCGTCCAGTGCCGCTACGGCCACCAGCGGCAGCGTCAGGAAGACGACCCGGTCACCGAACTGACCCAGCGCGGTGGCGGCGAACAGACGGCCGAAGTCCCGGTCACCGAGGAGTCCGAGCCGGGCGGATGCGGACATCGAGTCTCCAGCGGTCGGGGGGGGAAGTGTCACCTGCGCGGGTCCGGCGGTCACGGGCGATCGACCCCGAACTCGTAGACCACTTCTCGGTGCGCGTCCGGGATGACGATGTCGGCTGTCTCCACCGGCCGGCCGTCCGTGTCGAAGATGGTCCGCTCGATCCGCAGTACCAGGTCGCCCACCCCGATCCCCAGGAGCCGCGCCTGCACAGGGGTGGCACGGGCCGGGCGCGGCAGCTCGACCACCGTGTCGACGGTGATGCCGATGGCACGCATACGCGCTACCACCCCCTTCCCCGCGAGCGGCCCCCGCTCGGGAAGCATCACCGGCGTTCCCTCCGTGATGGCCATCGGCTCCCAGGACGCGGAGAGTTGGATGGGCCGGCGGTCGGCGAGGAACTCGTAGTGCGTGCGGACGCAGAGTTCTCCGGAAGTGACGGCGAGCCGCCGGGCGATGCCGTCGGGGGCGGGAACACGCACCTGGCTGTGCGCTTCCCAGGCATCCGCCGCGCCCCGCTCCCGCGTACCGACGCGCCCGGGAGAACCGCCCGAACGCCCGCGGTGCCAGGAGCGGACCAGACGCAGGCGCTCACGCGGCTCCCGGACATACGTGCCCGAACCCGCACGCCCCTCAAGGAGCCCATCCGTGATCAGACGGTCCATGGCCCTCTGCACGACGTTGCGGCCCACCGCGTACTCCTCGGCGAGCCGCACGCGGGGAGGCAGCCGCTCCCCGGTCTTCCACTCCCCCGCCAGAACCCGGGCGCGCAGCACATCGACCAGTTCGAGGTACGGCGCCTTGCGGGGCATCGCGAATCCTTCCCTCCACGCTCAGCGCGCGGCATCCGGTTGCAGGGGCCCTGGAACGCTACTGCACCGCGAAGAATCTGCTGGAGTAGCTGCACCCACAGCACACCTCCAACCACCTGGGTTCCGTGCCGGCGTTGACGGTTCCCGTATTCGGCGATGGCCCGCCCCAGGTCGCGGCGGCCGACGGCTCCGCCACCCCGGCCCACGGCTCCGGGGTGGGGGGCGGGCCGCCCCGGAAGCGGACGATCACTGGGCCACCGTGAGCACGATCTTGCCCTGGATGTGCCCGCGGGCGGCGCGTTCGTGCGCTGCCCGGGCATCCGCCAGGGCGAACGTGCTGTCGATCGCGACGCGGACCGTGCCCGCGTCGAGCAGGCGCCCCAGTTCGGCGAGCTGCGCACCGTTCGAGCGGACCTGGGCGCTGGAGACCGTGACGCCCAGCTTCGCGGTCTCCTCTTCGTCGAAGTCCCCGGGGAGCACGGGGAACTGGGCGCCGCCGCGCTTGAGCGTGCGCAAGAAGCGCTTGCTGTCGGGGCCGCCGACGGTGTCGACGACGAGGTCGACGTCATGCACGAGTTCCTCGGCGCGGCTCTTGGTGTAGTCGATGAACCGGTCGGCGCCGAGGTCGCGCAGGAACGGTTCATGCGCGCCCGACGCCACGGCGATGACCCGTGCGCCCTTCCACTTCGCCAGTTGGAGCGCGAAGTGCCCCACACCTCCCGCGGCGCCGTTGACGAGCACCGTCGTGTCGGCGTCGAGTGCCGTCGGGCGGTGCCGTGCGTCCTGGAAGGGCGAGGGGTGATCGTGTCCCGGGTCGATCAGGAACTGCCACGCCGTCAGCCCGGCCATGGGCGCCCCGGCGGCGTGCACGTGGTCGATGCCGGCCGGCTTGCGCGCGAGGTCCGACGCGGGGGCGGCCACGTACTCGGCGTACGCGCTGCCGTGGAAGCTGGGAAAGCGCAGGAGACCGAAGACTTCGTCACCTACGCCGAAGCCGTCCACGTCCGCGGCGACGGCCTCGACGACGCCCGACACGTCCGTCCCCGGAATCACCGGCAGGCTGACCGTCGATTCCGACTCCCCGGGCATCCTGGTCAGCCCGCCGCGCAGGTACCAGTCGGGAGGATTGACGCCGACCGCGTGGACGCGAACGAGCACCTCGCCCGGCCCCGGTCCGGGGATCGGCACCTCGTCGTAACGCAGTACTTCAGGGCCGCCGTGCTCGTGGAGCCGGACGGCCCTCATCGTGTGTGTCGGCATCGGTTTCTCCTGCCCCAGTTGCGGGATACGCTATCCGGATCAGCGGTCCATATAAACGGACCACTGATCCGAATATATGGATCACTGATCCGGATAGTCAAGAGGGACAGATGCGGGCCGACGCCAGGAAGAACCGCGACCACCTGCTCGCCACAGCGGGCACCGCCATCGCCGAGCACGGCGTCGACGTGTCATTGCGCGACATCGCACGCAGGGCCGATGTCGGGCTCGCGACGCTGCTGCGGCACTTCCCGACGCGCGAGGCGCTGCTCGATGCCCTGCTGCGCACGAGTTTCGACGAGCTGACGGCGAAGGCAGGCGAACTGGAGGCCTCCGACTCGCCCGAGGACGCCCTGGTTTCGTGGTTGCGCGACTGCGTCGCCTGGACGACCGAGTACCGCGGCGTGACCGTGCTGATGGCAGCCGCCATCGAGGACACCGAATCCGCACTCCATACGTCGTGTGTCACCCTGCGCGCGGCCGGAGCGCGGCTCCTCACCCGCGCCCAGGCCGCGGGCGCGGCGCGCACCGACATCGATGGCGCCGATCTGTTCGCGCTGGTAGCGGCGCTCGCGTGGCTCGGCGATCAGCCCTCGCTCGCACCGCGGGCGGACCACCTCTTCGAGGTTGTCGCGAACGCGATCGTGACGGATCCGGGGAGGACCGGCACCGAGTGAACGCCCCGGTGGGGGGTCCGCGTCACGGAAACACTTCGCCGAGCCGCCGGCCCCCGCGTCCGAGGGGCCGGCACCTCACGGCCGCACCAGCACCTTGAGTGCCTCGCGCGCGTCCATGGCTCGGTAGCCCTCGGGTATGCCGTCGAGGCCGACGGTGCGGTCGAAGACCCGGCCGGGTTCGATGCGGCCCTCAAGTATGTCGGGGAGGAGCTCGTCGATGTAGGCGCGGGCCGGGGCGGGGCCTCCGGTGAGGGTGATGTTGTGGCCGAAGAGGCTGCCGAAACCGATCGGTGCCTCCTCGTACTGGGGCACGCCCACGCGGCTGATGGTGCCGCCGGGGCGGACCACTCCGTACGCCTGCTCGTAGCCGGGCCGGTGGCCGACCGCTTCGATGACGACGGGGCTGCCGCCGCCGGTGAGCTCGCGCACCTGCTCGATGCCCTCCGCTCCGCGTTCGGCGACCACGTCGGTGGCGCCGAACGCGCGGCCGAGGTCGGTCCGGGAGGTGTGCCGGCCCATGAGGACGATCTGCTCGGCTCCGAGCCGCTTGGCGGCGAGCACGGCGAGCAGGCCGACGGCACCGTCCCCGATCACGGTGACGGTGCTGCCCTGCCTCACTCCGCCGCGTACGGCGGCGTGGTGGCCGGTGCCCAGTACGTCGGAGAGGGTGAGCAGGGACGGGATGAGCGCGTCGTCGGCGCCGACCGGGAGCTTGACGAGGGTGCCGTCGGCCAGCGGCACACGGGCCGCCTCCCCCTGGCCGCCGTCGATGCCGTTCGTCGCCCAGAAACCGCCGTGCGCGCAGGAGGTCTGGAGTCCGGCCCGGCAGAACTCGCAGGAGCCGTCCGAGTACGCGAACGGGGCGACGACCAGGTCGCCCTTCCGCACCGAGGCGACGTCGCTGCCGGTCTCTTCGACGACGCCGATGAACTCGTGGCCCATGCGGACCGGGCCGTCGGAGGCAGACATGGAGTGGTAAGGGTGCAGGTCGCTGCCGCAGACGCAGGCCGTGGTGATACGGACCAGTGCGTCGGTGGGCTCCTTCAGGGCCGGGTCGGCGACGTGCTCGACACGGACGTCTCCGGCTGCGTACATGAGTGCTGCGCGCACAGTGTTCCTTCGGGTGGGAAGCGGTTCTCCGGCCCGGGTGCGGACTGCCGTCCCCCGGGCCTCTTCCAGAGAACCGCGTGCCGGCACCCATGTGGGAGTCACCGCTCTTCCAGGTAATGGCAGTACCTCGCAGGCCCTTCCCGATCCTTCTACGGTGAAGGAGCCGGCACACGATGCACGCCGATCGAGAGGAGTCACCCGTGCCCCCGGATTCCCGCCCGACAGCAGCCCAGCGACTCCTCGGAGACGCCGTACCCGAGCCGGTCCCACTGCCTGATGCAGCCTTGAGACCTGATCATGGCTGACGTCGACAAGAAGGACCTGGCCGCGGAGGTCCGCGAGTTCCTGAGCACCAGGCGGGCACGGATCACCCCGGAGCAGGCCGGGCTGCCGGTCTACGGCGGAAACCGGCGCGTCCCGGGCCTGCGGCGCGAGGAGGTGGCGCTGCTCGCGGGCATGAGCGTGGACTACTACGTCCGGTTCGAGCGCGGGAATCTCAGTGGCGCCTCGGACTCGGTGCTCGACGCCCTCGCTCACGCACTGCAACTGGACGAGGCCGAGCGCACTCACCTCTATGACCTGGCCCGTACGTCGACTCCGACGGGCCGGCGTCCCACGGTGAGCGCGTCCCGTGTGCGGCCCACGATCCTGCGGATGCTCGACTCGATGCCCGACGTGCCGGCGTACGTACGCAACGCGCGGTTCGACATCCTGGCCGCCAACACGCTGGGCCGGGCGTTGTACGCGCCGGTCTTCGACTCCCCGCTGTTCGCCCAGCGGGGGCCCGTCAACACCGCCCGCTTCCTGTTCCTGGACCCGGTCGGCCAGGACTTCTGGGCCGACTGGGACAAGGGCGCCGACGACTCCGTCGCCTTCCTGCGCTCCGAGTCGGGGCGAGCACCCCATGACAAGGCGCTCACCGACCTGATCGGAGAGCTCACGACCAGGAGCGAGGAGTTCGCACGCCGGTGGGCCCGACACGACGTGAAGATCCACCGCTCCGGCGTGAAGCGCCTTCACCACCCGCTCGTCGGCGATCTCGCGCTGCCCTACGAGGCGCTGGATCTGCCGGCCGATCCCGGCCTCCGCCTCAACTTCTACTCCCCCGAACCGGACTCACCAGAGCGGGAGGCCCTCGACCTTCTCGCCAGCTGGGCCGGCACCGGCACTGTCGTCCCCTCACGCCACGGCTGAGAACCGACCGCGGCACCGACCACGACTGAGAACCGACCACGGCTGAGAACCGACCACGGCTGAGAACCGACAAGGAGAACCTTCATGCGCTACCGGCCGCTCGGACGCACCGGCGTCCAGGTCAGCCCGCTCTGCCTGGGCGCGATGATGTTCGGCCCCTGGGGCAACGCGGACGAAGCCGACTCGGTACGGATCATCCACCGTGCCCTCGACGCCGGCATCAACGTCATCGACACCGCGGACGTGTACTCCGGCGGGGTCTCGGAGGAGATCGTCGGCGAGGCGCTCAAGGCGAGGACGGCCTCCGCGGCGCGCCCGCGGGCCCGCTTCGACATGAACAGCCCGGCCAACCAGCGCAAGCTCGACGCCGTCGAGCAGCTCGCGCTCCTCGCCGAGAGGGCCGGTCTCACCTTGATCGAGCTGGCCGTCGCCTTCGTGGTCAACCATCCCGGAGTCACCTCGGCGATCATCGGACCGCGCACCATGGAACAGCTCGAAGCGTTCCTGCCCGCTGCCGACGTCAGGCTCTCGGCCGACGTACTCGACCGCATCGACGAGATCGTGGCTCCCGGGGTGACCGTCAACCCCGCCGACAACAGCTACGGCGACTTCGAGCTCCGCGCCGACCAGCGGCGCCGCTGAGGCGAGCCGGAGGTACGCCACCGGAGGCGCGGCAGGTTTCCGGTCGGGCCGCTCAGCGGGCGAGGACGGTGCTGGCCAGGGCTACGTGGACGGCGGTGCCGCCGAGGATGCTCAGCAGCGCGTTGCGGCGCCACAGGTGCAGACCGACGGTGACGGCCAGGGCGGCCGCCGTGGCCAAGGAGCGTGTGTGGGTGAGGGGGAGGTCGCGCAGGCAGTAGACGACCAGGATCAGCATGACGCCGGCGGGCATCCGGGTGCTGAGGTACTGGACGGTCGTGCTGTCGCGCAGGGCCATGAGGGCGGCGAAGGGCAGGGCGCGCAATGCCCAGGTGACGGCGGCTGCGACGAGGACGGCGGCGATGACGTACTGGCTGTCAGGCATGGCTCGGTTCCCTGCGGGTGGTGAGGCGGCGGGTCAGGAGGCCGGCGGTGAAGAGGGCGAAGGCCGCCAGGAGCAACTGGTCCGGGCAGAGGAGCCGCGCGGCCAGGGCGCTGAGCAGGGCCAGTGCCGGGGTGGGCAGGTCGCCGCGCAGGTTCCGTACGGCGTCGAGGGCGAGGACGGCGAACAGGGCGGTCAGGGCGAAGTCCAGGCCGGTGACGCTGTCCGGGATGAGGGAGCCGAGGAGGGCGCCTGCGGTGGAGCCGCCGACCCAGTACAGGTGCAGGGAGAACTGGAGCCACAGGATGCGCGGACTGGGCCAGGAACGGGCCTGCTCGTCGGTGGTCAGGGCGTACGCCTCGTCGCACAGGGCGTAGGTGCTGTAGACCTTGCCGAGCCGGCCGTTCACGCGGTGCAGGGGGAAGGACAGCGCGTAGAAGACGTGCCGGACGTTCACCAGGAACGCGGACAGCGCGATGGCCGCCAGCGGGGCAGCGGCGATGACCAGTCCGATGAGCAGAAATTCGAACGATCCGGCGAAGACGAGTGCCGCGGACAGTCCGGCCCACCACCACGGCAGGTCCGACTGCGTCACCAGCGCGCCGAAGGCGAGCCCTAGCGGGACGAACGCCAGGCCCACACCGAGGGAGTCCTTGAACGCCGCACGCGCGTTGGGCGGCGTCGCGGACTCGCGGTCGACAACGGTAGAACGTATTCGCATGCGTGCAATTTTAGAAAAGTCTCGACCTTATATGGTTGCCGATTATGGCGATACATTGGCCGCGTGAGCAATGATCTGCACCTCGATGCCGTCGACCGCGACATTCTGTTTCATCTGCGCCAGGACGGGAGGCTGACCAACGTGGAGCTGGCCAAGCGGGTCGGTCTGACCCCGCCGCCCTGCCTGCGCCGGGTCAAACGGCTGGAAGAGGCCGGCGTCATCGCCGGGTACCGGGCGGTCATCAACCCCGAGGCGCTGGGCCGCGGCCTGGAAGTCCTGGTCGACGTCGAGATCTACGCCCAGGACCGCAAGAGCTTCGAGGAGTTCGAGGGCACCGTTGCCTCCTATGAGGAGGTCATCGAGTTCCGTCGCCTGTACGGGCGCCCCGACTACTTCATCCGCGTCGCCGTCGCCGACCACGCCGCCTACGAAGCCTTCCTCACGGGCAGACTCAGCGGCCTGCCGGGTGTCCGGCGTATCGAATCCCATCTGACCATGAAGGACATCAAGACCAGCGACTAGAACAGCGCGCGCCCGTGTTCGGGGAGCTGGCAGCGGGCCACCCGAGCCGCCGTACCCGCGCCCGGTGGAGAGGGAGACGGTCACGGAACCGGCCGTGGCCGTGTTCGAAGGCGTGGACGTGCCCCGCTCGTCTCGGCCGCCCGCCCACGCGCTGATCCGGTTCCTGCTGGAAACGGTCATCGCGCGGGCGAGCGCCTGAGACGGTCCCGCACGGAGAGGTGTTACGGCACCAGGACGATCTTCCCGGTGGTGTGACCGGCCATGCTCTCGCGATGGGCGGCGGCTGCCTCACGCAGCGGGTAGCTGGACGCGATCAGGATGCGCAGTCGTCCCGCTGCCGCGGCTTCCGTCAGCTGGAGGCGGGCGGCCTGCCTGATCTCGGTGCCGAGGTCGCCGCCGGGCCCGCTGCCGAGGAGTTTGATCCCGGCCTGGGCCCCGCGCTCGAACGCCGCGATGGTGGCGATACGGGAACGGTCGCTCACGAGTTCCAGGGAGACGTCCACCGCCTCGTCGGTGCCCACGAGGTCGGCCGCCGCGTGGATCCCCTCCGGCGCCGCCGCACGTACGCGGTCCGCCAGGCCGGGCCCGTACGCGACCGGGACCGCGCCCAGTTCCCTCAGCAATTCGTGCTTGGCGGGGCTCGCCGTCGCGACAACGGTGGCGCCGCGCGCCACGGCCAGCTGGACGACTACGAGGCCGACCCCTCCGGCGGCCCCGTGGACCAGCACCGTCTCACCCTTGCCGAGTCCGACCGCTTCGAGGACGTGCACGGCGGTCGCGCCGGCGGACATCAGCCCGCCGGCCTGCTCCCAGGACAGGCCGGCCGGCTTCGGCACCACGGACGTGGCCGGGACGACGAGTTCCGCGGCGTACGCGCCGGGCGCACGGTAGACGATCACCTCGTCGCCCACCTGGACGGGACCCGCGGGGCCGGTCGCATCGGCACCCACGGCGGTGACCACACCGGCCGCCTCGGTACCCAGCCGCAGCGGCAGCTTCGCCGGATCGGCTCCGAAGACACCCCCGTACACCTTGTAGTCGAAGGGATTGACACCGATGGCACGGACCGCGATGCGTACCTGACCGGGCCCGGGCTCCGGGACGGTCACGTCGATCACCGACAGCACCTCGGGACCGCCGTAGGCGCTCGCCACTAATGCTTCGCTCATGCCCGTGGGCAACACGTCGCCGACGGCGATCATTCCGCCATCCTCGCGGTTTCTCATGTGCCGAAGCCCGCGGTGAGTTGGGATCGCGCCACTTTGAGCGGAGCGCTCCGCTCCGATAGGGTCGATGCAGAACACATCGGATCCGTCGACCGGAGGACACATGACGACGAGCAAGCCGACCGCGCTGGTCACGGGCGGCAGCCGGGGCATCGGCGCGGCCACCTCGCGTGAGCTGGCGGCCCGTGGGTACCGCGTGGCCGTCAACTACTTCTCGAACCGCGAGGCCGCCGACCGGGTGGTCAAGCGGATCGAGGCCGACGGCGGCGAAGCCTTCGCCCTGCGGGCCGATGTGTACGACCCCCGTCAGGCGGCCGAACTGCTGGAGCGCTCCGCGGTCGACGGGCGCCTGGACGTCCTCGTCTGCAACGCCGGTGCCCGCTTCACCCCGACCCCGCTCCCCAGCCTGTCCTGGGACGACTTCCACGCGAAGGTGACGAACGAACTCGCGTCCGTCTACACCCTCACCCAGCAGGCGCTGGCCGTGATGGGCGCCCGGGGCGGGGGCCGGATCGTGTACGTCTCCAGCGCCGTGGCCGAGGGCCCGCCCACCGTCGGCATGGCCGCGCACGGCACCGCCAAGGCGGCCCTGAACACCTTCGCCCGCTTCGTCGCCTACGAGGCCGGCCCGCTCGGCATCAACGTCAACGTCGTGGCGCCCGGGTTCGTGCGCACCGAGGCCAGCGCCGGACAGCCGGTCGAGTTCCAGCAGCGCCTGGTCGCGCACACCCCGCTCGGGCGGGTCGCGGAACCGGAGGACGTGGCCCGGGCGATCGCGATGCTCGTCGGCGCGGAGGCCGGTTTCATCACCGGCTCGGTCGTCACCGTCGACGGCGGGCACGGCGTGGGGCGCCCCTGAGGGAGAATGCCGCGTCATGGGTGACACGTACACAGGCAAACCGCGAGGCCGCCGGCGGGAGGCGGACCGCAATGACGCCCGCCTCTTCCAGGCCGCGCGCGAGGTCTTCGCCGAGCGCGGCTGGGACGCTCCCGTCTCCGAGATCGCCCGCCGGGCCGGCATCGGCATGGGCAGTCTCTACCGCCGCTACCCCAGCAAGGAACTGCTGGCCCAGCACATGCGGATCGCGGGGATGGAACAACTCGTCAGGCAGGCGCGGACCGCACTCGTCGAGGAGCCCGACCCCTGGACCGCCCTCGTCCGCTTCTTCCGTGACGCGTTGGCCGACCAGGGGGCGGGCGGTCCGCTCCTCCCCCTCGTCGGTGGCCGGCTGCCGGCCACCGACGAGGTGCGGGCCGCCGCGGATCGGCTGCGCGCGGCGCTGGACGACCTGGTGGACGGCGCGCACAGGGAGGGCGTGCTGCGCACCGACTTCACCTCCGCCGACATCCCGTTGCTGCTCGAACACCTCACTCCTCGGATCCCCGTCACCAGCGAGCGCGCCACCGCGCTGCACCTGCGCTACCTCGACCTCGTCCTCACCGGGCTGCGCACCCCGGACACCGGCCGGCCCACGGCCCTGCACGGCCCGGCAACGCGGTGGGCGGAACTCCGGGAGCTGTGGAACGCGCCTGAACGCTGATCCCGGGCACGGTCCCCGGCCCTGGCGGTGCCCGGCCGGCTGATCAGACGGAGCTGCCGCTGATGCCGTGGCCGGGGTCCGCCGCCCAGGACGCCAGCGGGCGCAGGCTGTCGTGGCAGGGGGTGCCGGGCTCGGCGGTCCGGACGATGATCTGAAGGTCGGGGTCGGCGGCCCAGGTGACGGCGTTCCGGTCGAGGGGCAGGTCGCCGCCGACCGGGTGGCGCAGATGCTGGGCCCCGGTGTCCCGGACCGCGACGTCGTGAGCGGCCCACCACTGGCGGAACCGCTCGTCACGGAGGGAGGCCGGTGCGGTCGGCGGGTACACCGTCCAGCCGGCCAAGGCGGACGGGTACCGGGTCGTCGCCGACGCGGCACCGCGGGACGAGCGGGTGGTGAGGGACCTGGGCGCCGATGTCGTACTGCCCCGCGGAACCGAGTTCGGCCCGCCCAAGCGGGAGTGACGGGCCACCGGAGTGGCTGAGCGGACCGATGCCCTCGGTGTCGGCAGGGTCGGCACCGAGCCCACGGCTCGGAACGCACCCCGGGCGCCATTCGTCTACAGTTCGGTAGACGGTCTACTCCACTGTAGTCGCTCGTTCCGGACGCTCGATGTCACCCGATCCGCGAGGAAGGCCCCCATGACCAGTCCGCCGCACCTGGCCGCGCAACTGGCCGTCAATGTGCTCGACGCCCATTCGCTCCTGGCCGCCTTCGGCGTGCTGGGCGTCGGCGTGGTGCTGTTCGCCGAGACGGGACTGCTGATCGGTTTCTTCCTTCCGGGTGACTCCCTGCTGTTCACAGCGGGTCTGCTGTGCACGGGTTCGGCGGACCAGAGCGTGAAACTGTCCCTGGCGCCGTTGCTGGTCGCGGCGGCCGTCGGCGCGCTGGCCGGGGCGCAGTGCGGATACCTGATCGGCCGCAAGGCGGGCGGTGCGCTGATCGCCCGCAGCCGTTCCCGACGTCTCCGCGAGGGCGTGCGGCGCGCCGAGGAACTGCTGGAGCGGTACGGGCACGCCAAGGCGATCCTCCTGGCCCGGTTCGTCCCGGTGGTGCGGACGGTGTTGAACCCGATGGCCGGCGCCCTGGACGTGCCGGTGCGGACCTTCACGCTGTGGCAGGTGACCGGCGGTCTGGTGTGGAGCGTCGGCCTCACCCTCGCGGGGTACGCACTGGGGTCCTCGATACCGAACGTCGACCACTACCTGCTGCCGCTCGTCGCGTTGATCGTCATCGTCTCCTTGGTCCCCCTCCTCGCCGAGGTGCTGCGCACCCGCCGGCGTGCCGACACCAAGGGAGGAACCAGGTGATCCTGGCCTTCGACGGGCCCTCCGTCGGCGGCCGGGTGACTGGTCCCTCCCCGGCAACCGCGCGGCCATAGCCGCCGCTGCCCCTTGCCTTTGCCCTTGCTGTCACGAGGGGCCGGTGGCGGGAGAGGAGCGGTGTCCCGTTTCCCGTCCACGACTCTTCGGCCGTACGGAAGCGCTCCCACCCGGAAGGGCACACGCCGGCGACCCCTGCCCCGCCCCGGCCGGCGGTGGGGACCCGCCGGCCCGGACCGATGGCCCACAGCCGGACTCGGTCCCGGCCTCGCCGCTCCGGGCCGGTCGACAAGCAGCGGACAGTGACCCGTCGGCGCACGAGCCGACGACCGACCGTACCGCTCAGACCGCTCGCAGGGCGCCGGGGCGGCGGCCGGTGAGGCGGTCGAGTGCGGCGGCGCTCGCGTCGTCGGCCGGCAGGTGGACGACGAGTTGCTGGTCGTCGTCGGCGGGCAGCCCGAGCGTTTCGTAGGCCAGCCGCACCTCCCCCACCTGCGGGCGGACCAGGCGCACCACCCCGTTCGCCCGCGGCAGCCCCGGCAGCGTCCGCAGCCGGCCGGCGAAGGGTTCGCCGGAGGACACCGTCAACTCGTCCATCAGCGCGCCGACATGGACGTCGGTCTGTCCCGGCCCCTGTTTCAAGGGCCGCGACCTGCTGGTCGGCGACCGTGCCCCAGTCCGGGTAGACCGAGCGCGCCCGCGGGTCGGTGAAGACGAAGCGGGCGAGGCTGGGCCGGGCACCGTCCAGCAGACCGAGCGGTTCGGCCAGCCGCCGGTACCCCTGCGTGCAGGCCAGGATCTCGCTCAGCCGGTTCACCAGCACGGCGGGCGCCGGTTCCAGCCGTTCCAGCAGCGCCCGCACCGTGGGCCTGACCGCCCTGTTCGGTCCCGCCCCGCCCCGGCAGCTGAAGCCGGGGTCGGCGCCCTTGGCGATCCGGTGCAGATGGACCCGTTCACCCGGGGTGAGCAGCAGCGCGTCGGCCAGGGCCGCCAGCACCTGCACCGAGGGCCTGCGGTCGCGCCCCTGCTCCAGCCTGGTGACGTACTCGACGCTCACCCCGGCGAGCGTCGCCAGT
The DNA here is from genome assembly GCF_014650115.1 of Streptomyces olivaceoviridis. GTDB lineage: Bacteria > Actinomycetota > Actinomycetes > Streptomycetales > Streptomycetaceae > Streptomyces > Streptomyces olivaceoviridis. The sequence goes on from NZ_BMUI01000005.1 coordinate 106,055, forward strand.
TCCGCGCGGCGCAGTCCCGGCGTGCGGCGGCGCGGTCCGGCGGGCAGTCCCACCTCGGCCGGTGTGACGGCTTCCCGGCGCAGCCGCAGGAAGAGGCCGAGCTCGTTGTCGCTCATCCCGGGAACGTAGCACCGGCCGCACCGGCGGATCGTGGCCCTGGCACTACCACCCTCCGCCCGGCCTCCCTCGTCCGCGGCCCGTCCGACAGCGTGGAGCGAGCGCCCGACCCGGGGCGGCGCCGGCCCCCGTAGGAGGAGCACAGCCATGTCCAGCGCACGACTGAATCTCGTAGTGATCGTCGGCAGTGTCCGGGAGGGCCGCTTCGGCCCGGTGGTGGCCGACTGGTTCGTCGAACAGGCCAAGCGCCACGGCGAGTTCACGATCGACCTGATCGATCTGGCGGAGGTCGACCTCCCGCTCGCACTGCCGTCCACCCCGCCGGCCCTCCAGCCCGACCTACCGCGCCCCGAGGGCATGGCCGGACTGACCCGGAGGCTCGACGCCGCCGACGCGGTCGTCATCGTGACGCCCGACTACAACCGCAGTTTCCCGGCGTCCCTCAAGGCCGCCATCGACTGGCACTACACCCAGTGGAAGGCCAAGCCGATCGGCTTCGTCGGCTACAGCGGCCTCAGCGGCGGTCTGCTGGCGATCGAGCAACTCCGGCAGGTGTTCAACGAGTTGCACGCCCACACCGTGCGCGACTACATCGCCTTCCCCAGCTACTACCTCCTCTTCTCCCCCGACGGCACGCTCCGTGACCCGCAGGGCCCCGAGGACGCCGCCACAGCCATGCTCGACCAGCTCCTCTGGTGGGGCTCGGCCCTCCACGACGCCCGCCGCGACCGCCCGCTGATCGTCAACCGGTAACCCTCCCGGGCCTCGGCCGAGGGCCTTGTCCCCGGCCCGGGCCGACCGGTTCCGGGTGTGCTGCCAGGGTGGGCGTGATCAGGGCGCGGGCTTCCGCCATGCCCTTGCGGACCGGACACGTCAGGTCTTGCGGGTGAGGTGATTCCTCGCGGATTCGCGGAAGTGGGTGACCAGGGGATTGGGGTCGGTGAGGCGCGTGGCGACCACGACCTGGCAGGGTTCGACCCCCTCGACGGGGATGGCGGCGAGGTCGGTACGGAGTGCCCAGCGCCGGTCGTCGGCCGGGACGAGGGCGATGGCCCGGCCGTCGGCGATGGCTTCGAGCTTGTCCTCGAAGGTGTCGGCCGACAGCGGACCGAGGGGGGCCGGGCTGCCGTCCGGGCGGGGGTCGAGCCGCCAGAAGCCCGTCCACGCGGCGGCCATTCCGGCGCAGGCCACCAGGGGTTCGTCGGTGAAGTCGCCGGGAGCGACCGACTCCTTCCCCGACAGGCGGTGGGAGGCGGGTACGAGGAGGACCCACGGTTCGTCGTACAGGACGGTCACGTCCAGGCCGTCGTCCGGGACGGGGAGCGGGGTGCGGATGACGAGCGCGTCGACCCGGCCCTCGGGCAGGGCGCGTGCCTCGTCCCAGTCCAGGTGACGGGTGCGGACGTGGGCGTCGGGGTGACGGCGGCGCAGGTCGCGTACCGCGGGGGTGACGACGAGGTCCTCGACGTATCCGATGGTGACCGTGCGCGGCGGAGCGGCGGCGCGTGCGGTGAGCACCGCCTGGTGAGCCGTGTGCAGCAGCGCCTGTGCCTGCGGGAGGAAGGCCGCGCCGGCCGCGGTGAGACGGCTGCCCTGCGGGGTGCGCTCCAGCAGCCGTACGCCGAGGGCGTCCTCCAGCCGTTGGATCTGGCGGCTCAGGGAGGGCTGGGCGACGTGCAGCTCCGCGGCGGCCCGGGCGAAGTTCAGGTGCCCGGCGACGACCGTGAAGTACCGCACCAGCCTCAGGTCCAGGTCGGGGCCGGGACGGGGCGTCGCGGGGGGCGGGGCTTCCTCGGGCACAACGGCAGCCTACCGTCATGCGGTTCGCGCATGACGGGTTGCGGGACGGGTCTTGGACGCGCGGTTCGCACCGGTTGTTGACTCGACGGTGTCCGGCCGGGACCGACCCGCCGGACGGAATCCCGTGGGTGTTTGAGGAAGTGAGTGTGTCCGGCATGGGCAAGTACGAGGGCAGGCACGTGGTGATCACCGGTGGCAGCAGCGGTTTGGGCCTGGCCACCGCGCAGTTGTTCGTGGACGAAGGGGCGCGGGTGCTGATCACCGGGCGCGACCGGGACGCCCTGGACGCCGCCCGCGACCAGCTCGGCGGCAACGCGATCGCGGTCCGCAGCGACGCCGCCTCGCTGCCCGACATCGAGGCGCTGGCCGACCGGGTGAAGACCGGGTTCGGCACGGTCGACGCGCTGTTCGCCAACGCGGGCGTCAGCGGTTTCGCGCCGTTCGAGGCGACCGGCGAGGAGCTCTTCGACCACCTGCTGGCCATCAACGCCAAGGGACCCTACTTCACGGTGCAGAAGCTCGCTCCGCTGCTGGCGGAGGGCAGCGGTGTCGTGTTCACCACGTCCGTGGCCAACGTGCTGGGGCTTCCGCTGCTCAGCGCCTACGCGGCCGGCAAAGCGGCTGTGCGCTCGATGACGCGCAGCCTGGCCCGCGAGCTGCTCCCGCGCAAGATCCGCGTCAACGCGGTCAGCCCCGGCCCGATCGACACCGGGATCCTGGAGAAGTCCATGCCCAAGGAGGCGGCAGAAGCGACCAAGGCGCAGACGGCCGCCGACATCCCCATGCTGCGCCTCGGCAACCCCGCCGAAGTCGCCAGGGCCGTGGCGTTCCTCGCCTTCGACGCCACCTACACCACCGGCGCCGAACTCGCCGTGGACGGCGGCGGCTCCCAACTCTGACTCCACGTCGGGTCCGGGGGCAAGCGGCGCTTGTGCCCGGACCCGACGGCTACCGGGGGTCTGGCCGATACGGCGCTGCTGAGCGGGACGTCGCGCAACAGGACCGGCGGCGGACGTCGGCCTGTCCGCTCAGTGGACGTCGAGGACGGCGTTGCCCGGCACGCGGCGGCCCGCGAGTTCGGCCGCCGCCCAGGCCGCCTGCGTCCAGTCGGTGCGGAGGGCGACTTGCGGGTCCAGTTCGCCGCGGGCGGTGAGCGCGGCGAGCCAGGTGAGGTCGGCGCCCAGTCCTACGGCGTCGTCCAGCAGGTAGTAGGTGACGATCTGGCGGTCGTGGCGACGACCGTTGCCGAAGAGGGCTCCGTAGGGGAACTGCTCGCCGTCGCCGGATATGTGGCCTGCGGCCACCAGCACGCCGTGGTCGGCCAGGACGCCGTGTGCGGCGACCATGTGGGCGCCGCCGACCAGTTCGACCACGCCGTGCACCGGTGCGAGGTGCCGGAGCGCGGCCAGGTCGGTGACGATCTCCTGAGCGCCGAGTGCGCGTAGTGCGTCCGCCTTCACCGGATCGCTGGTCAGCGCGGTGACATGGGCGCCGCCTCGGGCCGCGAGCTGGAGGGTGAAGCGGCCCACGCCCCCGCCCGCGCCGGTCACGAGGACGCGCCGTCCCAGGATCGGGCCGATGCGGTGCAGGGCGCGCAGGGCCGTGCCGGCGGCGACCGGCAGGGTGCTGATCGGGCCGAGGTCGGTTCCCTCGGGCACGGTGCCGATCAGATCGGTGTCCACGGCGCGCAGTTCGGCCCAGGCGCCGTCCGCCCCCACGGTGACGTCGGGGGTACCGGCCGTGGGACCGGAGCCGTCGGCGGCTGCGCGGAGCACGACGCCCGCGGCGTCCCAGCCGGGCACCGTGCCGGCTTCGCCCTCGGGGACCACGTGGTGGACCTCACCGGCGTTGAGGGAGAAGGGGTTTCACCTCGAAGGAGGACGTGGCCCTGGCTTCGGAGAAGGAACTGTGGGCCGCCTACCTCACGGATATCGAGAGTCGGCCCCTGACCGGCGGGCACCTGCTCGGCGCCTACGAAGACGCGCTGTTCGCGGCACTGGAGCGGATGGCGGACGGATGGGAACGGCGCTTCCTGGCCAGCCGCAGCCTGACCGACCGCACCCCCGCGCTGACCGCACACAGCCTGCGCCACTGCTCAGAGGTCTCCGCGAGCGTCGTCCGGATCGTGGCGGACCGGTTGCCCGGGCAGTCCCCCGGCCACACCGAGCTGCGCCTTCTGCTCGGCCTCATGCTGGCCGCCTGGCACCGCGCACTGGAGACATGGACCTCGTCGGACGCCGTACGGCAGGACCGTGCGGCGCTCATCCGGCACACGCGCGAAGCCTTCGCGGTGATCCCCTCGGTCGCGGCACTGGCGGCACAGGAGAGCTGAGCGGACAGAACGCCGGCGCGTCCATTGTCAGTGCGGTGCGTTTCACTGTCCGCCATGGAACTCACGCAAGCGACCGTCAACGACCTGCTGGCCCAGCTCGGCGCGGGGGACGCCTACATGTACCTGCCCGGCGACCTGGAGCCGCAGGCCCTGACCGACCTGCTCGCCGGCAGGTACGGCGCCCCGCGCACCCTCGTCCTCGACGGTTTCACCGATCCGACGGTCGACGATGCCAAGGGCGCGGCTCTCCTCGTGCCCTTCGAGGACCGGGCCGTCAAGATGCGGGCGTGGGCGTACGGGGACCAGTGGGTCGGCACGGGTACGGCGCGGGACGCCGAAGGGGTGGAGCGGCCGGTCCTCGTGGTCGCGCACAGGGAGGTGCCAGAGCCCGCGACGGTCGCTCCCGACGTGGACGAGGACGTCGACTGGATGGAACGGCTCCTACGGATCACCGGCTGGACGCAGCCCGCCCAGCGGCCGGACGTGGACTGGACGGAGGTGGAGTCGCGTCTGGGCACCGCGCTGCCGAGCGACTACAAGCGCATGGTCGAGACGTTCGGCGTAGGCGCCTTCGACGGCTACCTGGACCTGAACCAGGAGCCGTGGACGAATCTCAGGGAGGACGGGCTGCTCGTCTGGGCGGGCACGGAGCACGAGGACCTGTACTGCTGGAGGGCCGACGGCGACGACCCCGACCGTTGGCCCGTCGTGGTCCGGTCCTTCGACAACAAGGACGTCCCCTTCGACTGTCAGACCGCGGAGTTCGTCTGCCGCATCCTCGTCGACCCGGACCACCCCTTCACGATGGCCCGCTACTTCGACACTCACTGGTTCATGAACTACCAGCAGAGGGACTGACCGAACCCGCGGCGCCGGAGGGCACCTCCCGGTCCTTCTTCCCGTGGCCCTTCTCAGCGTTCCGGGGCTTGTCGGATCGCTCGCCGGAGGGGTCCGCTCCGCTCTTGCCGTGCGATGCCGTACCGGACGGTGACGCGGCCCCACTGCCTGGCGTGCCCTGTGCGGTGGTGTGTGAAGGTGGGGCCGTGGTGCCATGGGCGCCCGTGCCGGTGGCCGGCTCCCGGCTCGGGACAGCCGGGGCGGAGCCGGAAGCCTGGCCGGGGGTGGGGTCATGAAGCCGCGCTGCGGGGACCTCCCGGGCAGAGGACCTGGCAGGGACGGATCCCGCCTCTTGACCGGGGGCCGCCTCTTGACCGGGGGCCGCCTCATGGCTGGAGGCCGCCTCGTGGCTGGAGCCGGACGCGCCTGGTGCGTCGGCTTTCGCGGAGGGGCTGCTCACCGCCCGGGGCACTTCGTGGTGCGCGGACCCGTCGGACACGCCGACAGTGGCGGCCACGGCAGCCGCCAGCGCCGCGGCCGTACCGACGACCAGATGGCGTCCGCGCGTGGGCGCGGCCTTCGGTACGGCCGTCCCGGCGGCGTGCGACGCATGCGGGTGCGTGAGGTCGGCCCACACCGGCACCTGCTCGGGGACCAGGCTCGTGACGTCAGCCGGGGGCGGGACGGCCCTGGGACCGTTCGACTCGGCCAGGGCGGCCAGCGTCCGGACGCAGTCGTCGGCCGATGGGCGGGCCTGTGCTTCCAGGGCGGTCATGTCCCCCAGCAGGGCCGCGAACTCCTCCGGGAGGGAGTCGGGCAGTTCGGGACGCCGGTGGAGCCGCGCGATCGCGGCTTCCAAGGGGGCACCGTCGTATTCGAGTCGGCTCGTGACGCATTCGAGGAGCACCAGCCCGAGGGCGTAGACATCGGCGGGCGGGCCGACGGACTGGCCGAGCACCTGCTCGGGAGACAGGTAGGCGGCCGTGCCGACGAGTGTGCCGGTGCTGGTGCGGGTGGTGGCGTCGAGCAGCCGGGAGATCCCGAAGTCGGTCAGGTGGGGGCGGCCGGACGCGTCCAGGATGATGTTCGACGGTTTCACGTCACGGTGGACGATCCCCGCGTCGTGCGCGTGAGCCAAGGCCCGCGCGAGGTCGGCTCCGAGAGCGGCGGTCTCCCCGGGCGTCAGGCGGCCCGCGGTGATGCGCGCCTTCAGCGTCGGGCCTTCGATGAGTTCCATCACCAGGTAGGCACGTCCGTCATGCCGGCCGGCGTCGTAGACGGTGACCAGGCCGGGGTGCCGCAGCCGGGCAAGGATCACCGCCTCGTTGTGGAAGCCGTCCTCCCTGTCGCCACCGTTGCCGTCGCGGAAGACCTTGACGGCCACCGGTCGTTTCAGACGCAGGTCGAAGCCACGGTGGACGTCGCCGGCGCCGCCCGAGCCGATGGCGCCGTCCAGGCGGTAGCGCCCGCCCAGCACTGGTGCGGAACACTGGAACGGCGTCAATGCCGACTGGCGGAGCCTCATGCCATCTCCCACTGCTTCTCCAGGTGCTGCCCACAGGTGCGCCTGCGAGGGGGCGCCGCACACGCGTACCCATGAGAGGCCGGAATACCCCTGCTCACGTACGGCAGGGCCTCGCGAGCACCCGCCCTTCGGCTCCGGCACAGACGCTCCGGGCGCGGCCCCTACTGGTAACAGGGAGGCGCGCACCGCACGGTGACCGTGGCACTCTCGCGGGCCGGGGAGACGCCGTGGTGGACGGCCGTGGGGGTCTTGCCGGTCTCCCAGGGCATGGGTGCGGCCATGGCCTGCGGGCCGAGGGCAGAGAAGGCCACGGTGGCCACGAAGGTGAAGGCCGGTGCGCGCTTGCACGGACGCATGTGAACTCCCTTATGGCTGGGTGAGATTCGGCTGTCGGCGCCCCTACAGGAGGCGCTGTCCGGGCTGGCTGCCAGTCTCGCCATGCGCGTCACTCCGTGCCAAGGAGTCCCGCGCGGGCTTCGGTGGATCTCCCTACGATCACCGCGACCGGCGGGCCGTGTTCCGCGCGGGCGACGCCGGCGGCGAGCAGACCGGGATGGAAGATGTCGGCGCCGTTGACGGCCCGTCAATCGCCGCACTATGGTCTCGACGATCCAGCGAACAACGTTCGAAATCACGAACATATGCAGTCGCTCACCGAACCCGTGGCCCTTCGCAGCAGGCCCCCGACGTGAACCTCGGCCCGGCGGCGTCAGCCACGGCCCCATGCGCTCGACTCCCCCACGCAAGGAGACGTTCGAGAATGCCCGAGTTCAGCAGAAGGCGGCTCATCCAGCTCGCCGGCACCGCGCTCGCCGGCACCACCGCCGGCCCCCTGCTCGGCAGCACCACGTCGAGGGCGGCGACGCTCCCGCCGGTCCGCACCGATATCGGGATCCAGGCGCTGCCCTTCGACTTCGGCCAGGTCAGGCTGACCGCGAGCCGGTGGCTGGACAACCAGGACCGCGCCGCCGCCTACCTCCGGTTCGTCGACGTCGACCGGCTGCTGTACAACTTCCGCGCCAACCACCGCCTGTCCACGGGCGGCGCGAGCGCGACGGGCGGCTGGGACGCCCCCACCTTCCCGTTCCGCACCCACGTCCAGGGCCACTTCCTCACCGCCTGGGCGCAGTTGTACGCGGTGACGGGTGACACGGTGGCCCGGGACAAGGCCCTGTACATGGTGGCGGAACTGGCCAAGTGCCAGGCCAACAACAGGGCCGCGGGCTTCGGTGCGGGCTACCTCTCCGGCTACCCCGAGTCCGACTTCACGGCGCTGGAGGCCGGCACCCTGCGCAACGGCAACGTACCGTACTACACCGTCCACAAGACCATGTCCGGCCTGCTGGACGTGTGGCGGCACCTCGGCAGCACCCAGGCCCGCGATGTGCTGCTGGCCCTCGCGGGCTGGGTCGACGCGCGCACCGGCCGGCTGACCACCGCGCAGATGCAGGCCGTGCTGGGCACCGAGTTCGGCGGCATGAACGCGGTCCTGGCCGACCTCTACCTGCAGACCGGCGACGCCCGGTGGCTCACCGTGGCCCAGCGTTTCGACCACGCCGCGGTGTTCGACCCGCTGGCGGCGAACCAGGACGCGCTGGCCGGGCTGCACGCCAACACCCAGGTGCCGAAGTGGATCGGAGCGGTCCGCGCGTACAAGGCGACCGGCGTCACCCGGTACCGCGACATCGCCACCAACGCCTGGAACCACTGCGTCGGCTCGCACACCTACGCCATCGGCGGCAACAGCCAGGCCGAGCACTTCCGCGCCCCGAACGCCATCGCCGCCTACCTGGCCGACGACACCTGCGAGAGCTGCAACACGGTCAACATGCTCACCCTCACCAGGGAGCTGTTCACGCTGACGCCGGACCGGGTCGCGCTGTTCGACTACTACGAGCAGGCCTGGCTCAACCACATCATCGGCAACCAGAACCCGGCCGACCCCCACGGGCACATCACCTACTTCACCCCGCTCAGGCCCGGAGGCCGGCGCGGTGTCGGCCCGGCGTGGGGCGGTGGCACCTGGAGCACCGACTACACCACCTTCTGGTGCTGCCAGGGCACGGGCGTGGAGATCCACACCCGGCTCATGGACTCCGTCTACTTCCACTCCGGCACCACGCTCACCGTCAACATGTTCGTGCCGTCGGTGCTCACGTGGACCCAGCGCGGCATCACCGTCACCCAGACCACCTCGTACCCGGCGAGCGACACCACGACGCTGCGCGTCACCGGTGACGTGGGGGGCACCTGGGCGATGCGCGTCCGCATCCCCGGCTGGACGACCGGGGCGAGCGTCAGCGTCAACGGCGTCGTGCAGAACATCACCGCGGCCACCGGGAGTTACGCGACCCTGGACCGGTCCTGGGCCGCCGGCGACACCGTCACCGTACGCCTGCCCATGCGCACCGCGCTGCGGCCGGCCAACGACAACCCGAACGTCTCCGCGGTCACCTACGGCCCGGTCGTCCTGGCCGGCGACTACGGCGACACCGCCCTCGGTTCCCTGCCCGCCCTCGACACCTCCTCGATCAGACGGACCAGCTCCACCGCGCTCGCCTTCACCGCCACGGCCAACGGCAGCACCGTCGGCCTCGGCCCCTTCCACGACGCGCAGGGCCACAACTACACCGTCTACTGGAACACCGGCGGCCCGCGCTCCGTCCGCCTCGCCAACGCGGCCAGTGGTCTGGTACTGGGCATCCAGGACATGTCCACCGCCGACGGTGGCCGCGCCCTGCTCTGGAGCGACAGCGGAACGGCCGACCACGACTGGGAGATGGTCCCCGACGGCGACGCCTTCCGCTTCCGCAACGTCCACAGCGGCAAGGTGCTCGGCGTGCTGAACATGTCCACGGCCGACGGTGCCACCGTCCTGCAATGGTCGGACAACGGCACCGCCGACCACCGGTGGACCCTGCTCGACCAGGGCGACGGCACCTTCGTGATCCGCAATGTGCACAGCGGGAAACTGCTCGCCGTCGAGAACGGGTCCGGCGCCGTCGGCGCCTTCGCGGTCCAGGCACCCGACGACGGCACGGCCGACAACCGGTGGCGCGTCGTGCGGTGACCGCCAGGCGTCCGGGGTGACCCACGTGTGGATCTCTCCCCGTACAATTTGGTACCGAACGATCGCCGGCCCGTGGGGCACGCGATCCAGGGACGACGTGAGGGAGCCACGGTGCCCAGCCAGCGGTCCATCAGCGAGGCGGAGAAGCTCGCCGCGGAGAAGCTCGGCGACATTCCCCTGCGCCGCGAGCAGATGGCCGCGGTGGCCAACATCCACCGGGCCGCGTCCGCCGTGCGCCAGCACCTGGAGAACTCCGTGCTGCGCGGCTCGGACCTGACCTGGACCGCCTTCGTGGTGCTGTGGGTGGTGTGGGTGTGGGGCGAGTCCGAGACCCGGCACGTGGCCGAGGAGGCGGGGATCTCCAAGGGCACGCTGACCGGTGTCTCCCGCACGCTGGAGTCGCGTGGGCTGCTGCGGCGCGCCGGTCACCCCACCGACGGGCGGCTCGTCCTGCTGGCCCTCACGGAGGAGGGCGAGGACTTCATGCGCCGGGTGTTCCCGGCGTTCAACGAGGAGGAGGCCTTCGTCACCGCCCGGCTGAGCGACGCGGAGTGCCGCGGTCTCGCCGACGGGCTGCGGCGTGTCGTCCTCCAGATCGAGGAGGAGGGCGAGGACCGCCGCAGGTCGCTCCTGAACGGTGAGTGCCCGTCGCCGCGCCGCAGCGGACGGCGCCCCAAGGGCTGATCCGGGGCCGGCGGGGTGCCGGCCCGGCACCGCGTCCGGGCACGCGGCCCCTCGCCCCCTCCCGCCCGTCGTCAGACCGGCGCGCGTGCGGCGCGCACCAGCGCTTCGAAGAGACGCTGCTGCACCGGGTCCTCGTGCGCGGTGTCCTCGGGATGCCACTGCACGGCCAACAGCGGGCCTCCGCCTGCGAGTTCGACGGCCTCGACGGTCCCGTCGGCGGCACGGGCGGTGACCGTCAGCCCCTCCCCCAGCCGGTCCACGTGCTGGTGGTGGTAGCAGGACGCCTCCGCCTTGTCGACGCCGGTGGCCTGGGCCAGGGCCGAGCCGGGGGCGACGGAGACGGGGTGGCGCACGTGCCGGTGTTCTCGCCCGGGGCCGCCCATGTCCTGGTGGAGTGTTCCGCCCAGGGCCGTGTTGACCACTTGCAGGCCGCGGCAGACGGCCAGGAGCGGCGTGCCGTGCGCGAGCGCCTGGCGGGCGAGTTCCAGGTCGAAGGCGTCCTGCTCGTCGTCGACGTCGTAGACGGCCTCGTGCGCGTCGGCCGCTCCGTAGCGGTGGGGGGCGATGTCACCCCCGCCCGGGAGCAGCAGGCCGTCGAAGCGGGCGAGGCGGGCGGCGACCTCGGCGGGGTCGGCCGTGCCGCCGGGGGCGTGCGGGTGCAGGGTGACGGGCTCGCCGCCGGCCCGCCACACGGCCTCGATCAGGGCGCGCGCGTTGACCTCGGCGGCGTAGCGCAGTGCCGAGGTGGTGGCGGAGAAGCGGGCGGGTACGGCGATCAGCGGGCGGTGGGTCACAGCTGGATCCAGGTGGTCTTCAGTTCGGTGTACTTCTCCAGGGCGTGGGCGGACTTGTCCCGTCCGTTGCCGGACTGCTTCATGCCGCCGAAGGGCACGGTGAGGTCGCCCTCCTCGTAGCAGTTGACCCAGACGGTGCCGGCCTTGAGGGCGCGGGAGACCCGGTGGGCGGTGGACAGGTCGGAGGTCCACAGGCCGGCGGCGAGGCCGTACTCGGTGGCGTTGGCCAGGCTGACGGCCTGGTCGATGTCGTCGAAGGCGAGGACGGAGAGCACGGGCCCGAAGACCTCCTCGCGCGCCAGCCGGCTGCCCGGTGCGACCTGGTCGAAGACGGTCGGTTCGAGGTGGACACCGCCGGTCTCGGTGCGGATCCGGGTGCCGCCGGTGCGCAGGCGGGCGCCGTCACGCCGCGCGGCGTCGATGTGGTCGAGCACGCGGGCGAGGTGCCGCTCGCCGACCAGGGCACCCATCTCGGTGTCCGGGTCGAGGGGGTCGCCGACACGCAGCTCACGGGCGCGTCGTACGACGGCTTCGGTGACGTCCTCGGCGATGGAGGAGTGGACCAGCAGCCGGGAGGGCGCGGTGCACATCTCTCCCTGGTTGAAGAAGATGCCCCAGGCGGCGGTGGCCGCGGCCTTGTCGAGGTCGGGGGCGTCGGGCAGGACGATGTTGGGGGACTTGCCACCCAGCTCCAGCCAGACGCGCTTGAGGTTGGAGTCGGCGGAGTAGCGCAGGAAGTGGCGGCCGACGGCGGTGGAACCGGTGAAGGCCAGGACGTCGACGTCGGGGTGGAGGCCGAGGGCGCGGCCGGCGACCGGGCCGTCGCCGGCCACGACGTTGAGCACGCCGGGGGGCAGACCGGCCTCCAGGGCGAGCCGGCCGAGCAGCAGCGCCGACAGGGGCGAGTTCTCCGAGGGCTTGAGGACGACCGTGCAGCCGGCGGCCAGGGCGGGGGCGATCTTCCAGCCCGCGAGCGTGAGGGGGAAGTTCCAGGGCACGACCGCGCCGACGACACCGGCCGGCTCCCGGGTGACCAGGGCGAGGGCGTCGGGAGCGGTGTGCGGTGACTCGTCGGCGAGCTTGTCGGCGAGCTGGCCGTACCAGCGGAAGGTGTTGATCACGGCCCGCAGTTCGATGTCGTGGGCGTCGGTGATGGGCTTGCCCATCTCCAGGCTGACGGTGAGCGCCAGCTCGGACCGGTGTGCTTCGAGGAGATCGGCGACGCGCAGCAGGATCCGGCCGCGGTCGGCGGGGGCGAGCCGCGGCCAGGGGCCGTGGTCGAAGGCGCGGCGGGCGGCGGCCACGGCGGCGTCGACCTCGGCGGCGCCGCCGTCGGCGACTTCCGCCAGCGGCTGTCCGTCACGCGGCGAGATCACGGTGAACGTGCTGCCGCCCCCGGCTTCCTCGGTGCCGTCGATGAGATGGGTGCGGGGCAGGTCGAGCGTCTTCGCCCGGCGGAGCCACTCGTCGTGGGTGGCAACGGTCATGCGGTCCTCCAGACCGGGTGGTCAGCGGTGGGAAGGGCGGATGGCCGCCCGCCGCGGGCGCGTGCCGGACGGGCGGCCACACGGTGTCAGCGGGCGTCGGGGGTGGTGCGCCGGCGCCTGAGGCGTTCGTTGGCCACTCCGAGCGCCAGCACGACGGGCACGGACAGCACGAGCCAGAACGCCGTGCTCGCCTCGCCGCCGATGAGGGTGGTGAAGTTGGCCAGGATGAGCCAGATCGCGCCCGCGAGGCCGAGCGCGCCGAGGACGGGCGCGATCAGTGTGTTCCACATCCGGCCGTCGACCCGTCGGCGGCGGAAGAACACCACCACGGACACCGAGGTCAGCAGGTAGAGCAGCATCATGGCGAGGACGGCGAGTCCGCTGAACCAGGAGAACAGGGTGAGCACCGGATCCTTGCCGGCCAGCGCGAACGGCAGGACGAGGAGGACGGCGATCACGGTCTGCACACAGCCCGCGGTCCACGGGGCGAGGCGGCTGTTGAGCCGGCAGAGGGAGACGGGCAGCTGGCGGTCGCGGCCGAGGGAGAACAGGTAGCGGTTGGCGGAGTTGTGGAAGGTCAGGATGCCGGCGAACAGGGAGGTGGCCAGGAGGACCGGCAGGACGTCGTTGATCCAGCCGCCGAACTGTCCCGCTATGGGCGCGAAGACGAACCCCGCGGAGTCGCCGCTCGCCAGTGCCGTGCCCGCGGCAGCCGGCGCCTTGGACGCGCCGTAGGCGGAGATCAGCATCCAGGAGGTGAGGGCGAAGAACACGGTCACCACGATCACCGACAGATAGGTGGCCCGCGGCACCGTCTTCTTCGGCTCCTTGGCCTCCTCGCCGTAGATCGCGGTGGCCTCGAAGCCGAACATCGACGCCACGGCGAACATCACGGCGACGCCGGGGGCGCCCTGGAGGGCCGCCGCCGGGGAGAAGCTGTCGGCCACGCCCAGTCCCTCGGGGCCGCCCCCCTTGAACAGGGTGACCAGGCCGAAGACCAGCAGGATGCTGAACTCGGCGAGCACGAAGACGGCCAGGACCCGGGCCCCCATCTCGATCCCCGCGGAGCCCAGGGCCTGGACCACGGCCATGGTGACCAGCGTGCACACCCACCAGGGCACGTGGAGTGGGGTGTGGTCGGCCACGAGCCCGCTGACGATCGAGCCGTACAGGCCGTACATCGCCGCCTGGATGACGCAGTACGCGAAGAGGGCGACGCTCGCGCTGCCCGCCCCGGCGGTCCGGCCCAGGCCGGTGCCGATGTACGTGTAGAAGGCGCCGGCGTCCACGACGTGCCGGCCCATGGCGACGAAGCCGACGGAGAAGAGCAGGATGACGGCTCCGGCCAGCAGGTAGGCCGCCGGGGTCCCCGATCCGTTGCCGAGGGCGACGGAGATCGGGGCCGCGCCGGCGATTCCGGTGAGCGGGGCCTGACCGGACAGGACGAAGAAGAGGATGCCCAGGACACCCAGGGCGTTGGGTTTGAGCGTGGCTTTAGTGGGGGCGTCCCGTACGGTCCGCTCGGCGGAGGCCGTCTGACTGTCCACTCGGATCACCTGCCAGAGAAGGGAAGGATCGTTTCAGGCCAAACGAGTTGCCTCATCGTGGGGCGGAACTATCCGTTTGACAAGGGGTTGGGCGCAGGGAATCCCCGGGAGAGCGCATTCTCACCTCGGCGTGACACGGGGCGGCCCCACCGCCCTCCGGCTGCGCGAACGATCCGACGAGAAGCCGGTCAGCTCCCGGCCGGCCCCTCGGCCAGTCCGCGCAGCAGGGTCCTGAGCTCGTCGAGCGCCTCTTCGGTGACCTCGCGCTCGCCGAAGACGAGCTGGTGCAGGACCAGGCCCTCCAGGGCCGCGAAGACGAGCCGGGACGTGCCGCGGCTCACCGGGGAGGGGAGCATGCGGGACAGCTCTCGCCGGGTGGCCTCGAAGTACTCCTCGTACAGGCTGCGCAGGTGCGGCAGCAGCTCCGGCCTGCGCCGGGCTTCGAGGAGCAGCTCGTACTGGAACGCCTGGAGCTCCGGACCGCTGTCCACCATGCCCGTGAGCCCGCCGGCGAAGTCGTCCGGGTCACCGGTGCCGATGTCGAGCGTGCTGCTGGCCAGCGAGGTACGCACGGCGTGGGTGACGGCCTCCTCGATGAGCGCGTCTCGCGAGCCGAAGTGGTGCACGACCAGGCCGTGGGTGACCCCGGCCTCCTCCGCGACCGCCCGGTAGGTGAGCTTGCGCAGCCCGCCGCGGGCCACCACGCGGACGGCGGCGTCCAGCAGGGCGGCCCGGCCCGTCCCGTAGTGGTTGACGCGCTTGCGGGGACGGCGCTCGCCGGCGGGCTCGACGGAGTCGGTCATGACGCCGACCCTACCGGCGGCGGTCCGGTCAACGCCTGGGCGGCCTGATGCCACGGAACTCCCAGTCGCCGCCGAGCGCGGTGGACAGCACCTCCTCGGATTCGGTGGGCTGGGCCCCCACGTCGGTGCGGATCGCGGTGGGGCCGGTGACGATGTGGTTGGTGAGCCGGCCGAGGCCCTCGACCTCCACCTCCACGACGTCGCCGGGCTCCACCGGCCGGGAGTTGGCGGGGGTGCCGGACAGCAGGACGTCGCCGGGGTACAGGGTGATGGTGCGGGCGATGTCGGCGACGAGGTAGTGCATGTCCCAGGTCATCTCGTCGGTGGAGCCGTCCTGGACGACCTCGCCGTTGACGTAGGTGCGCAGCCGCTTGCCGCGGAAGTCCCAGTCGGTGACCAGGCCGGGGCCGAGCGGGCAGAGGGTGTCGGAGCCCTTGACCCGGAGCATGGAGCCGGCGTCGGTGTCACGGAAGTCGTGCAGGCCGTAGTCGTTGGCGACGGTGTATCCGGCGATGTACCGCCCCGCCTCGGCCGGGGCGATGTTGCGCGCCGTCCTGCCGATGACGATGGCGACCTCGCCCTCGTAGTTGAGCCACTTGCAGCCCTCGGGCCGGACGATGGCGCCCTGGTGGGAGTTGAGGGCCGAGGTCGGCTTGTGGAAGTAGGTCGGGGTGCCGGGCAGGCCGATCCGGAACTCCTCCACGCGGCTGCGGTGGTTGAGGTGGACGGCGATCACCTTGGAGGGGACGACCGGGGGGAGGTGCCGCGCCTCGTCGGCCTTGACGCGGCGGCCGTCCCCGGCGACCAGTTCGTCACCGTCCCGGACGGTTTCCACGGCGGCGCCGTCGAGGAGGATGCGGCGGTATTCGGGCATGTCGGTGCTCCTGGATGACGTGCGTCGGCTAGATGCGGCTGTGCGGGGTGCGCGGGGCGGGCAGGCCGGTGCCGGTCCAGCCGTCGGCCGGGCGGTCGAACCAGAGGTGGACCTGGCCGGTGCCGATCGAGTTCTCGTACTCGCCGTACTGGCGGGCCCGGGCGGTGCACCCCTGCTCGCCGAGGGCGCCGGCCATCATCAGGTAGTGGAAGAACCTGGCCTCGGGCCGGTACTTCCAGAACTCGTCCATGGTGTCGAGGACCTTGTCGTGGCGGCCCTCCTTGAACCAGGCGATGCGCTCGGAGTCGGCCTCGCGTGCCTCGGGTGTGAAGATGTGCGCCGGGTCGCTGGACTCGTGGTCGCGCAGCTCGCGCAGTGGCCAGAAGGTGTGGGAGAGCGCGCCGGAGGCGATCAGCAGCACCCGGCGGCCCGGCGTCGCGGCGATGCCGTCGGCCAGGGCGCGGCCCAGGCGCAGGTGGTCCTCCATGTCGCCGGTCTGGCAGACGCCGATGGTCACCCACCGCTTGTCCGGCAGGCCCTCGCCGAGGAACTTCCACAGGTTGATCGTGGCGTAGTAGACCGGCAGGTACTCGTCGTCGATCGCGGTGATCCACGTGCCGTGCCTGTCGGCGAACGAGGCGATGTTGCGGGCCAGTTCGGGATCGCCGGGGAAGTCGTACGGCATCCGGCACATGCCCCGCGGCAGTTCCTCGGAGGTGAACAGCCCGGCGCGGCGGCCCTGCGCGGTGACGACGAACTCGACGGTGGTGGCCCAGTGCGAGTCGAGGACGACGACGGTGTCGTAGTCGTCGCGCTCGAAGACGTCCTCGCGGAGCTGCTCCAGGCCGGTGACGAGGGTGATCTCCTTGCCCTCGTTCAGCTCCAGCCGGGTCTCCCTCGGGAGCACGATGGTGGGGACGTGGGCGAGCAGTCCCGCCCCGACGATCTCACCCATGGTCCTTGAATCCCTTCGGCGCGGTGACGGTGTTCTTCACGTCGCAGTAGAAGTCGAAGCTCCAGGTGCCGCCCTCACGGCCGACGCCGGACTGGCGGGAGCCGCCGAAGGGGGCCTGGAGGTCGCGGACGAAGAAGCAGTTGACCCAGACGGTGCCCGCGACCAGGTGCGCGGTGACGCGCTCGGCGCGCTCGCGGTCGCCGGTGGCCACGGTGGCGGCGAGGCCGAACCGGGTGTCGTTGGCGAGCCGGACCGCCTCCTCCTCGGTGGTGAACGTCTGCAACGTCAGGACGGGGCCGAAGACCTCCTCCTGGACGATCTCCGCGTCCTGCGCCACGTCCGTGAGCAGGGTCGGCGCGTAGTACAGCCCGTCCCCGCGGTGGCCGCCGACGACCGCGCGGGCGCCCGCCGCGAGGGCGCGCCGCACGAAGCCGTCGATCTTCTCGACCTGGCGGGGGTGGATGTTGGGGCCGATGTCGGTGGCCTCGTCGCGCGGGTCGCCCTGCTTGAGCCGGGCCGCCTTCTCGGCGAAGCGGGCGGTGAACTCCTCGGCGACGGCGTCCTCGACCAGGATGCGGGTGGCGGCGAGGCAGACCTGGCCGGCGTTGTCGTACTGCTCCACCGCGAGGTCGACGGCGAGGTCGAGATCGGCGTCGGCGAAGACCAGCAGCGGGGACTTGCCGCCGAGTTCGAGGCTGAGGGGCGTCAGGTTGGCGGCGGCCGAGGCGGCGATGCGCTGGGCGGTCGGGACCGAGCCGGTGAAGCTGATGCGCCGTACGTCCGGGTGCGAGGTGAGCGCGTCACCGATCTCGGAGCCGTAGCCCTGGACGACGTTGAGGACGCCGGCCGGGAGTCCGGCCTCGGCCGCGATGTCCGCGAGGAGGGAGGCCGTCAGGGGGGACCACTCGGCGGGCTTGAGGACGACGGTGTCGCCGGCCGCGAGCGCCGGGGCGACCTTCCATGTCGCCAGCATCAGCGGGGCGTTCCACGGGGTGATCAGGACGCACGGGCCGGCGGGGTCCCAGCTGACGTGGTTGGTGTGCCCGCGCGTCTGGAAGTCCTCGTGGTCCAGTCGCAGCAGCCAGTCGGCGAAGAAGCGGAAATTGTGGGCGACCCGGGGCATCACCCCGCGCCGGTGGGAGCGCAGGAGGGCGCCGTTGTCGCACGTCTCGACGATGGCCAGGTCTTCGAGGCGCTTCTCGACCCCGTCGGCGATGGCGTGCAGGATGCGGGCGCGCTCGGCGCGCGGGGTGGCGGCCCAGCCGGGGAAGGCCGCCTTGGCGGCGGAGACGGCCGCCGCGGCCTCAGTCGCGGTGCCGCGGGCGATCTCGCCCAGGGTGCTGCCGTCGATGGGCGAGACATCGGTGAACGTGCCGGTGGAGGCGACGCGTTCACCGCCGATCCAGTGCCGGGTGTCGACGGCGACCCCGGCGACGGTGGTGAGGTGTGCGCTCATGGTGCTGGGCTCCTGGGGGTGGGTGCGGTGCGGGATCACTCGGCGCCGGAGGTGTTCGACTCCAGCAGTAGGCCGCCGTCCCAGACCACGCCCACCTGCCGGTAGTACGCGGCGATCGGCTCGCGGACCTCCAGCCGTGCCAGTTCCTCGGTGGGCGAGTCGAACAGGTCCAGGTCGGCGTCGCCGATCCAGGGCTGCCCGCCCTCGAAGGAAGCGGCGCCGGACGCGACCAGCTCGTCCAGGGCGAGGCCCTTGCCCTTCTCGATGGAGGGCAGCCAGCGGTGGTGGGCCATCGGGTGGCCGTTGACGAAGCCGTTGGTCTCCGACGGTTCGCGCAGCGTGACGACGGCCTGGGCGAGGCGCCGGTCGGCGGCGGCCAGGGTGGCGCCGAAGCGGGCCCCGGCCTCGATGCGGGGGGCCGGCCCGTAGGGATGCGGGCGGGTCTGGTGGATGGAGCCGAGCTTCTTCGGGTACCCCTGGTGCAGTCCGCGGGCGATGGCGAAGTCCTTGTCCACCCAGATGTAGACGCAGCGGCTGTAGGTCTGCCCCCGGTACATGCACCGGACGACCGCGAAGGCCTCCTTGTACTGGGAGCGCACCGGGTCCAGCAGTTCCTCTCCGGAGGCGGCGCAGGACTGCCAGTCGGCCCAGACCAGCGCGACCGCGCCCGGGTCGTCGTCGGCGAGTTCGAGCGGCTCGGGGAGCAGTTCACGCACCCGGGCGGGATCCGTGCGGTACTCGACGGTGAGCAGGTCGCCGGAGTAGCGCCAGGGCGGGGAGGGGATCAGCGACGAGGCACCCGTCGCCGTCTTGGGGAAGAAGTATCCACGAACGCTGGTCACTTGGGGTTCCTTACGCGGTGAGGGCGGGCTGCGCGAGCAGTTCGGCGCGGTAGCGGGCGGCGGCTGCGGCGGCGGCCGGACCGCCGAGGGCGACGACACCGACCAGGCGGCCCGCGGTGTGGTAGCCGGCCACGACGTCCCCGTCCGGGTCGCCGTCGAGGACGCGTACGTCCTCCTTGCCGAGGGCGGGGGCGCCGAAGGACTGGAGGCGGAAGTCGTGCTGGTCGCTCCAGAAGGTCGGCAGCGGCGCGAACCGCGCGAGTCCGGCGTCGCCGCCGCCGAGGTGGGCGGCGAGGACACGGGCGGCGTGCTTGGCGGTGTCCGTGGGGATCGACCAGTGCTCGACGCGGCGCGGTACGCCGTCGTAGCGGGCGTTGGGGAAGCGGGCGACGTCGCCGACGGCGACCACGTCGGGGCGTCCGCCGGCCCGCAGGTGCCCGTCGGTGAGCACGCCGTCCGTCAGGTCGAGGCCGTTGCCGTCGAGCCACTCGGTGTTGGCGAGGGAGCCGACGCACTCGACCACGACGTCCGCGGCGAGGACCGTGCCGTCGGCCAGGACGACTCCGGTGACCCGGTCGTCGCCCTCGAACCCGGTGACCCCGGTGCCGAGGGCGAAGCGGACGCCCCGCTGTTCGTGCCGACCGAGCAGCGCCTTGGCGAGCTGGTCGCCCAGGGGGCCGACCATGGGCAGCGGCAGCGGGTCCACCACGGTGACCTCGGCGGCACCCAGGGCCACGGCGGTCGCGGCGACCTCGCAGCCGATGAATCCCGCGCCGACGATCACCACGCGCGCTCCCGGCCGGGTCAGCGCCTCGCGCAGTCCCTGGGCGTCGGCCAGCGTGCGGACCGTGTGCCGTCCGGTGACGGGGCCGGGGCAGCGCAGCCGCCTCGGGCGCATGCCCGTGGCCACGACGAGTCCCCGGTAGGCGAGGGCCTCGCCGTCGTCGAGTGTGACGACACGTCGGTCCAGGTCGGCCGCGACGACCTTGGTGCCCAGCCGCCAGCGCACGTCCGCGACGCTGGCCCGGGGCCGGAAGGCGAGCGACTCGAACGGGGCCTTGCCGGCCAGGACCTCCTTGGACAGCGGCGGCCGGTTGTAGGGCATGTGGGGTTCGTCCCCGATGAGGGTGATCGGCCCGTCCCAGCCGGCGGCGCGCAGCTGCTCGGCCGCGCGCAGGCCGGCCATGGACGCGCCGGCCACGACGACGGTCGCGCTCATGGCTCAGTCCTCGATCCGGATGGCCTGGAGCGGGCAGACGTCGGCGGCCTCCTCGACCTCGTCCCGGAGCGCGTCGTCGGGGTCGGGGACGTAGGCCAGATGTCCGGCGTCGTCGAAGCGGAAGACGTCGGGTGCCGCGAAGACGCACTGGCCGTGGTCCTGGCACTTGTTCATGTCGACGACGACCTTCATGGCCGGTCCTCCTGGTGCTGAGGGGGCGTCGGGGAGAGGGAAGAGGGGCCCGGACCGTGCGGGCCGGGCCCCGGCCACAGGGGTGCGGATCGCCCGCACCCCCAACTCGTTTGGCTTCAAACAACATAGGAACGGGCCGGGGCCCTGGTCAATAGCTATCCGCATGGATAAATTTCTGCGACAGGACCCTTGCGGGAAGGTGACACCCCTCCCTACCGTTTGGCCTCAAACAAAGTGGCGGCCACTGCCCCTCTCCGCAGTCCGGGGCCGCCGCCCCCTCCCCTCCCCCAGCGCTCCGAGCTCTGGGAGGCGCCCCCTTCCCCTTGAGGAGACACCGGTGAGCGCATCCGACACCTCACCCGTCCGCCACCACATGGAGCGGCTGGCCGCCGAGGGCATCGACGTGGTCCGGGTGACCTATCCCGACCTCATCGGCACCGAACGCGCCCGGGACGTCCTGCTCGACCATCTGCCCGCGGCCTGCGACCACGGGCTCGCCTTCTGCCGCGCCGTCTACCACACCAGCCCGCAGGGTGACGTGGTCCCGGTCTCGGGGGGCCTGGACGCCGGTCTGCCCGACATCTGCGTGCGCCCCGACCTCGGCACCCTCACCGCCCTGCCGTGGGAGCCCGGAGTGGCCACCTGCCTGGGCGACGTCACCGACCCGGCCACCGGGGTGGCCGCCCCGGAGTCCCCCCGCGACCTGCTGCGCGCCGTCGTCGACCGCTGTCACGAGCACGGGCTGCACCCGGTGATCGGCCCGGAACTGGAGTACTTCCTCTGCGACGCCGCCCCCGGCACCCCCGCCGGCTGGCACCGCTACGACCAGGCGGCGGGCGTCGTCTACACGGCGGGCCTGCGCGCCGACGGGGACAACCACCTGCTGCGCACCCTGCGCCTGCTGCGCGCCATGGACCTCGGCGTCACCAGTGGCAACCACGAGTTCGACGGCTCGCAGTTCGAGATCAACCTGACCCACTGCGACGCCATGGCCGCCGCCGACCGCGCCTTCCGCTTCAAGGCGGCGATCAAGGAACTGGCCCGCAGGGAGGGCCGCCTCGCCACCTTCATGGCCAAGCCCTTCAACGGCGTCGGCGGATCAGGCTTCCACCTCCACCTGTCCTGCGTGGACGACCGGGACGACAACGTCTTCGACGACCCCTCCGCCCCCTACGGCCTCTCCGCAACCGCCCGTCACGCCGTGGCCGGCATCCTCGGCCACGCCCCCGCTCTGGCCGCGCTGGCCAACCCGACGATCAACTCCTACAAGCGCTTCGGCCCCGACACCCTCGCGCCCTGGCTGATCGACTGGGGCCTGGACAACCGCAGCGCCATGATCCGCATCCCGCCGGAGCGCGGCTCGGGCTCCCGTCTCGAACTGCGCCTCGGCGACGCCAGCGCCAACCCCTACCTGCTGATCGCGGGAACCCTCGCGGCGGCGCTGCTCGGTGTGCTGGCCGGCGAGGAGCCCCCCGCACCGCTGGAGGGCTACGGCTACGACACCGCGAAGTCCGCCGTGCTGCCCATGGGCCTGCCCGCGGCCCTCGACGCCCTGGAGGCGGACACGGCGCTGGCCGAGGTGCTCGGCAAGGACTTCACCACTTCCTACCTCGCGTACAAGCGCGACGAGGTCGCGCGCTTCCAACGGCACGTCACCGACTGGGAGTTCACCGAGTACGCCTACCACCTGTGACGCCGGCCCGCCCAGGACACCGAGGAGCACACACCCCATGACCACCACCGCCCGGTCCGTGACCGACGCCGTACGCGAGCCGCTGCCGCTGGCCGACGTCGACCTCGCGAACCTCGACCACTTCACCGACGGCGTCACCCCGTGGCGCATGTTCCACACCCTGCGCCACGAGGCCCCCGTCCACTGGCAGCCCGAGGAGGCGCCCAACTCCGGCTTCTGGTCCCTCACGCGGCACGCCGACATCGCCCGCGTCGACCGCGACGCGGAGACCTTCACCTCGACGAGGTTCGTCAACCTCGAAGAGGTCGACGACGACCAGATCAAGAAGCGCGCCTCCATCCTGGAGCTGGACGGGGTCCGCCACCGTGCCCTGCGCAGCCTGCTCCAGCGGCAGTTCGGCGCCAGCGTCATCAACAGCTACGCCGACTTCCTGCGCGGTCTGACCGCGACCACCCTGGACGCGGCCCTCGCCAAGGGCACCTTCGACTTCGTCAAGGAGGTCTCCGCCGACTTCCCCATCAACGTCCTCGCCCGGCTCCTGGACGTGCCACCGGAGGACAACCAGCAGCTCATCGACTGGGGCAACCGCATCATCGGCAACACCGACCCCGACTACGCGGACGTCCTGCTGCACAGCGAGGAGAGCGAGAAGTACCGCGACCTGCCCTTCCGCTCCCCCGCCTCCCTGGAGGTCTTCGCCTACGGCCGCGAGCTGGCCCGGCAGCGACGCGGCGGCACCGGCACCGACCTGATCTCCAAGCTGGTCAACGAGACCCCGCGCGACGGCGTCCCCCTGTCCCCGCAGGACTTCGACAACTACTTCCTGCTCCTGGTCGTCGCCGGCAACGAGACCACCCGCCACACCATCACCCACTCCATGCTGGCCCTCATCCAGCACCCCGAACAGCTCGCCCGCCTCCAGGAGGACCCCTCCCTCATCCCGACGGCGGTGGAGGAGTTCCTGCGCTGGGCCTCCCCCGTCTACCACTTCCGCCGCACCGCCACCCGCGATGTGGAACTGGGCGGCAAGCACATCAAGGAGGGTGACAAGGTCGTCATGTGGTTCGCCTCCGGCAACCGCGACGAGGAGGTCTTCGGCAACCCCTACGACTTCGACGTGACCCGGCAGAACAACGACCACATCACGTTCGGCAAGGGCAGCCCCCACCTGTGCCTGGGCAACCTGCTGGCGCGCACGGAGATCCGCATCATGTTCGAGGAGCTGATTCCCCGCCTGGCGGACATCAAGCTGGCCGGGGACGTCCCGCGGGTCCGCTCCAACTTCGTCAACGGCATCAAGAAGCTGCCGGTCGAGGTCACTCCGGCCTGACGGCCACGGCGGCCCGGCCCGCGACACCATCGAGGTCTTCCGCGACCGCCGTTCACCGCTCTCCGCCGAAGTGGCGGATGCGGGCGGCGGTCGCGGGGACGTAGGGGAGCCAGTCACCGGCCGTTCCGGCGGCGACGAACTGGGCGAGAGCGCTCGCGAACGCGCGGCCCAGCGCGCGCTGGGCATCGCCGGCACCGGCGAGTACGGGGCTGTCGGGGTAGGCGTCGAAGGTGTCGAAGAGGAAGGGCAGTTCGGCGCAGTGGGTGGCGCCCAGGCCGTACGCGTCGTCGGTGGGGGCGTAGTCGAACTGGTAGACGTAGGTGGTGTTGCCGTCGGCCGCGTGGTGGTCGGCGATCTCCAGTGAGCCGTCGCGGAAGAGCCCGTCGGTCCGCGCCGCGGTGAAGATCTGCGCCGGTGTCGCCTGCGGCTGCCGGGTGGCGTGCCGCTGGTAGGCGTCCTGGGCGGCCTCCCGGCCGACCTGGGCGGTGAGTACGTCCAGCGCGGTGGCGGCGGCGAGGTTCTGGATGCGGGGATCGAAGGCGAGGAACGCCGTCGCCTCGTCGCGGGTGGTGCCGATCAGCAGCGGCTTGCCCTCCAAGGCGCCGTCGGCGAGGGCCTGCTGCCGGGTACGGGGCATACCGGGGGCGCCGAGCACCGGATACATCGGCGGGGCGGCGTTGCCCGGAGCCGCGAGCTGCGCGGAGAGCCGGCCGTAGGCGTCCAGCAACCGCTCGGCCGGCAGCGCGCGCAGGGTCTTCGCGGGGTCGGCGCCGGCCGGGACGCCCAGCAGGCGCAGGTAGGCGTCGGCGTTCTCGGCGGCCTGGTGGGGATCCTGCGGGCTCAGGCCGAAGGGACCGCTCTCCAGCAGCACCCGGGTGATGGATCCGCTCGTCCCGGGATCGAGCGCGAGCGACAGGGCCGAGTACGCCCCGGCGGACTGCCCGCCGACGGTGATCGTCCGCGGGTCGCCGCCGAACGAGGCGATGTTGTGCCGCACCCAGCGCAGCACGGCGGCCTGGTCCTGGGAGCCGAGGTTGGCCGCGCCGATCTCCGGCAGGTAGAGGTAACCCAGCGGTCCCACCCGGTAGTTGGCGGTGACGACCACGATGTCGCCCAGGGCGGCGAGGCGACCGCCGTCGTACCAGTCCCAGCCGCCGGAACCGCTGGTGAAGCCGCCGCCGTGCCACCAGAGCAGGACCGGCCGGGCCGCGCCGTCCGCCGCCGCCCGGCGCGGGGTGAAGACGTTGACGGTCAGGCTGCCGTCCTCGTTCCAGTCCGGCACGCGCCGCCCCTGCACCCGCTCCAGCCGGGAAGCCGCCTGCGGGACGGACGGGCCGGCCTGCGCCGCCTCCCGCACGTCCGTCCAGCCCGGGTGCGCCCGCGGCGGCGCGAACCGCAGCTCGCCGACCGGCGAGGCGGCGTAGGGGATCCCCCGGAAGGAGACCGCCTCGCCCTCCGCGATTCCCCTGACCTTGCCCCGGTCGGTGTCCACGACCGTGCGCTCGATGCCAGCGGTCACCGTGCCCACCTGCTTTCTCTCGTCTCGACTGCCCTGAGACGTTTCCAGGCCGGAACGAGAATCCGAGCCAGGATGGACCATCCCCATCGAGGAAGAAGGACATCGGATCCTCATCCATGGAGAGAGTGCGCCACCAGATGAACGCAACGGACAGCCGGATCGCCGCCGCGCTGCCGGCGGCCCCGCGTGCCTCCTGGCGCACGGTCAGCCGCGTCCTCGGCATCTCGGAACGCACCGTCGTACGCCGTGCGGCACCGCTGTTCGGCGACGGCACGCTGCGCGCCACGGCCGTACGCAACCCCGCGCAAGCGCCGAGCCAGGAGCCCGTGGCGATGCCGACCTGGAACGCGGAGGTGGCCAGGGCCATGGGCGGGGTCCGGGCGAGGGTGCGCGCACCACTCGTCGGGCCAACTGTCGCGCTCGGGGATCAGCTGGGGCGCCGGGTCCTCAGGACACGCCGACGGAGCCCGAGCCGCTCCCTCCGTCTTCCGGCCCGGTGAGCCGGGTGGCGAGGCGGTAGGCGACGGTGACGTCGCGGTACTCCTCGCCGGGCACGATCCTGTCGGGCAGGCGGGTTCGGTCGCTGTGGCTCGTCGACTCCCGCTCCCCGGTGCCGGGGAAGCGGACGGCCGTCCTGGGTTCCTCCGCGAATCGGAGACGCTCGGCGTGCACCGTCGACCGGAACGAGATGTCCCATGCCCGGCTCTCCGCTGCCGCGCCTCCCGTTCAGGGCGGCTCCTCCCGCTCCTCGGTGGCGCGGTGGCGACGGGGCCGGAGCGCCGGCTTGCCGTCCTCGGTGCGCGCTCGGCGGGCGCGGGTACCTTCCTGGTCCCGGACGGCCCGGCGCCGGCCCTCCGCGGGCTTGCGCACCCCACCCCGTCCGGCGGGCTCGGTGCGACGCGCGGTGCCGCCCGCCGCGTGCGGGACGTCCGCGATGCCGCGTCCGCCGTCCCGCGCCGCCTCGGCAGCCGCTTCCGTCACGTCTGAAGCCGTTTCGGCCAGCTTCCCCGTGGCGGCGCCGACCTCCGCCCCGGTCTCGCCGACGACCCGGCTCGCCGCACCGCCGGCCTCATCCACCACGCGCCCGGCAGCGGTGCCCACGCCCTGAACGGCGCTTCCGGCCCCCTGGCCGATGTCCTGGGCCACCGAGCCGACGCCGTGACCGACGTCCTGTACGGCGGCACGGGCGCCCAGGCCGACGTCCTGGACTGCCCTTCCGGCCCCCGTACCCAGCTCTCCGACGGCCTGACGGGCTCCGCCACCGACGTCCCGCACCGCGGACCCGACCCCCCGCGCCACCTCACGCAGGATCTCCGGATTGTGGTCGAGCGTGGTCAGCACGCGGTTGATGATCGAGGCGACGTTGTCGAGACGCACCCTGAGCTGAGCCTGCGCCTCCACCCCCGAGATGCCCAGGTGCACCCGGCCCAGCGCGACATCGGCGCCCACGTTCAGCTTCACCAGGTCGAGCACCTCGGCTTGCAGCGACACGTGCGCGCGCAGGTCCTCGACGTCCAGGTCGATCTCGTCGACCTTCAGCACCGGAACGTCGAGGAAGACGTCGGGGTCGGTACCGGCGGCCACCCGCGCGACGGTTGTCCCGGCGCCGGGGACGGCCGCTGCCTCATGAGCCGTGGCGGTGCTGTCGTAGGGCTCCGGCTCGACGTCGTACGGCTCGGGCTCGGTGTACTCGTCGATGTCCTCGGTGATGTCCTGGGCGTGGGGTTCCCCGTCGTACGGGTCACGCTCCTCGACGGCCCCGTCGTCGTTGTCTGCGTTGCCCTGCGCCACCGCGCCTCCCCGAGTCAGCCGTCACTTTCGTCCCATTTTGTTCCAGCATGGCGATTGGTGCGCGCCGATCGGTGCGCTGTCAACAGCGCTTCCGTACGGGCTGCCGTGCCGCCGTCCGCTCCGGCGTTTCCGCTCCCCGAAAGGCGAGCAGTGCGCTGACGAGCGCCTCGGGAGCCTCTTCGGCCATGTGGAGGCGCTGCGGCGGCGCCGTGAATGGTTCCACCGGCACGTCGAGGCGCACCTGGTGCTCTGGTGGATCCCCGCCGGTCACCTCCCGACCGTCGACGAGGCCCTGGAGCGGCCGGCGGACCTGCGGACCCACGGGCCGTCCCCGCGCGCGTTCACCTTCGCCCCCTACACCGCGGCCGAGGCCGCCCGGGACACCCGGCCGGCGCCGGGCTCGGACCCGGCGGCGGTTCAGATCAACCAGGACGCCACGCCGAGCCCTCCGACCTAGGGCCGGCAACGGCCCGAAGCACTCACGGCCGAGCAGCCGCACCAGAGCAAGCGCCCCATTTGCCCGATTATCCTGGAGCGGTGGAGTCATACCCGCTTCCTTCGGGCAGCGATCACGGCGACCGGACGCCGCTGGGCGCCGGAGTGCGCCCGGAGATCCTGGCTTCCTGGCAGCGCTCGCACTCTCTCGGCATCGACCGCGAGCGGGCGGTCCTGCCGATCGAGAGCGACCTGGATCCCGACTCCCGGCTGATCAGGGCCGCCGCGCCGGTGCTGACCCGCCTGTACGAACGGTTCTCGGGCGTACCGGTGACCGTGGCACTGGCCGACTCACGGGCGCACATCGTGGACCGGTGGGGCGACCCGGCGGGGCTGGAACTGATGGACGCCGCCTCCCTGGTGCCGGGCGCCAACGTCGACGAGCGGTTCATGGGAACCAGCAGCGTCAGCATGGTCCTGAGCACCAGGGCACCGTTCGTGGTCGTGGGCCACGAACACTTCCTGCACGACCTCAAGGAGCTCACCTGTATGGCCGCGCCGGTGCGCGACCCGGTGGGCGGCACCGTGCGGGGCGCGGTCAACCTCTCCGTCCCCCGGGAACTGGCCGACCCCGGCATGGCGCTGGTCCTGCAAGAGGCCACCGAACGCATCGGGGAACGCCTGCTGGAGCTGAGCACGGCCCGCGAGCTCGAACTCACGCACTCTTTCCGCCGGTCCATGGAGCGCGGCGGGCATGCCGAGCTGGACCTCGCGTCGGGAGAGCTGTCCCGGCGCGGCGGACCGCCGCCCCGGCTCGCCTCGCAGGAACGGCTGACCCTGCTGGAGCGTGCCGTCGAGCTGATCTCCTCCAACGGTGAGGCGTTCGCCGAGGTGCC
This sequence comes from Streptomyces olivaceoviridis, assembly GCF_014650115.1. Classification (GTDB taxonomy): domain Bacteria; phylum Actinomycetota; class Actinomycetes; order Streptomycetales; family Streptomycetaceae; genus Streptomyces; species Streptomyces olivaceoviridis. Next base: position 134,253 of record NZ_BMUI01000005.1, read on the forward strand.
GCTCGCGGGCAGTCGCGTGGCCGTCCTGCGCCGACGCGAGCTGCACCACGGTGACGCGGAGGGGGCGGCGGTCGAGGTCAGTTTCGAGGACACCGGCGGTACGGGTCCGGCGCGTCCGGCCACCGCGACCGCCGCCGATGGCCGTGTGCCACTCCTGAACCGCCCCGCCGAGGCGGCGCAGCCGCACGCCGGCGGGACGACCGACGCGTGGCTGCTGCTCGTGGGCGAACCGGGCGTCGGCCGGCTCGCCGCCGAGGCGCGCGGACGGCTGGCCCTGCTGAACGAGGCAGGTGTCCGGCTCGGCACCACCCTGGACCTGTGGCGTACCGCCGAGCAACTGGCGGAGATCACCGTGCCGCGCTTCGCCGACCTGGTCGTCGTCGACCTGGTCGAAGGCGTCCTGGCGGGCGAAGAGCCACCGCCCGGACCGCTGCGCGCCGACGTACCGCTGCGCCGGGTGGCCGCCTGGGCCGGCGACGACGCCCGCGACCTCCCGGTCGACGGGGTGAACGAGCCGGCCGGCTACCCGGCCGGAACACCCCAGGCCCGGTGCCTGGAGACCGGGCAGCCGGTCACGGACTCGGTGGTGACCGCCGCCCTGGCCGGGCACCCGACCAGCCGGGTGCACCCCGTCGGATTCCTCGGCGAGGGTGCGCACTCCTACCTGGCGGCTCCGCTGTCCGCCCGGGGATCCGTCCTCGGCCTGGCGGGGTTCTACCGACGCGGCAGGACGAGGCCGTACGAGCAGGACGACCTCACGCTGGCCGGCGAGCTGGCGGCCCGCGCCGCGATCAGCATGGACAACGCCCGCCGCTACCGCCGGGAGCACCACGCCTCCCTCACCCTGCAACGCAGCCTGCTGCCGCATGCCCTGCCCCGGCTGAGCACCGTCGGCCTCGCCTCCCGGTATCTGCCCGCGGACACCAGGTCAGGCGTGGGCGGGGACTGGTTCGACGCGATCCCGCTCTCCGGCATGCGCGTGGCGCTGGTCGTCGGTGACGTGCCCGGAAACGGGTTGCAGGCGGCAGCGACCATGGGCCGGCTGCGTACGGCGGTACGGACGCTGGCCGGTCTGGACCTGCTGCCCGAGGAGGTGCTGGCCCACCTGGACGACCTGGTCAGCCGCACCCCTGAAGAAGACGCCGACGACCAGGACCCGGCGACCGGGACGACCTGCCTGTACGCGGTCTACGACCCGGTGTCCTGCCGGTGCACGGCCGCGACCGCCGGTCATGCGCCGCCGGCCCTGCTGACCCCGGACGGGGAGGCCCGGCTGATCGACCTCCCGACCGGTCCGCCCCTCGGGCTCGGCGGGCTCCAGCCGTACGAGTCCGCCGCCGTCGACCTGCCCCCGGGCAGCCTGCTGACGATGTACACCGACGGACTGCTGAAGGAGAGCCGCGGCTACGAGGACACCGAGGCGCGCACCGCGCAACTGCTGGCCTCCCTGCGCCTCGCCGGTCCTGGGCTGGAGGACACCTGCGACGGGCTCACGGCCGCCCTCCTGCCCCAGGGCCCGTCCGACGACGTGGCCCTTCTGCTGGCCCGTGTGCACGCGCTGCCCGAGGACCGGATGGCGTCCTGGGAATTCCCGTCCGACCCCGCGGCCGTGGCCCGGGCCAGGACGCTGACCCGTGCCCAGCTCGCCACCTGGGGCATGTCGGAGCTGGACTTCAACACCGGGCTCGTGGTCAGCGAGCTGGTCACCAACGCCGTGCGGTACGGCGGCCCGGGGCCGGTGGGCCTGCGGCTGCTGCGCGACGACTCACTGATCTGCGAGGTCTCCGACGGCAGCAACACCTCTCCTCGGATCAGACGCGCGGCCACGACCGAGGAGGGCGGACGCGGCCTGTTCCTCGTGGCGCAGTTCACGAAGAGCTGGGGTGCCCGCTACATGCCGCAGGGCAAAACGGTGTGGGCCGAGCAGATTCCGCAGCCGGAGCAGCCTGCGCCCGAGACGGACGAGCAAGCACTGCTGGCCATGTTCGACGACCCCGGCTGACCCGCCGCCGGTCGCGGCCGGTCAGTCGGGGACGGAGTCCACGGTGGCGTAGCTGTGCAGTACCTGGTCCGTTCCGGTCAGCGCCAGCATGCGCCGTACGCGTTCGCTGGGTGCGATCAGCGCGAGGCGGGCGCCGGTGCTCCGGGCCGTGCGGTAGACCGCGATCAGGCAGGTGAGCCCGGTGGAGTCCAGGAAGGTGACGTCGGACAGGTCCACGAGCACGCTGTGCCCACCGGTGAGCACCAGGGGTTGCAGGGCGTCGGCGAGGTGTGAGGCGGTGTGCAGGTCGAGGTCGCCCACGACCGTGACGAGGTGACGGTCGGTGCCCAGACGGCGTACGTGCACCCGGAGGGTGTGCGGACGATCACGGAAGGCCGACCGGTCGGTGTTCATGACCGCCTCTTTCCACGGGGGCCCGGGCTCACGGGGTCAGCTCCTGCTGGTGGCCGCCGCGCCACTCGGTGAGCAACACGGTGGCGTCGTCGTCGAGCTTGCCGTCATGGTGTTCCATGATGGCGGCCATCAGCCGGCGCAGGGTCTCGTGCAGGGTGTGCCGGCCGGAGTGGTGACGGCGGATGAAGTCGACGAACCGTTCCTGGCCGAATTCCGTCCCGTACCTGTCGCGGGCTTCGACCACGCCGTCGGTGTACAGCAGCAGGCGATCTCCGGGTTCGAGCTGCTCGGTGGCCGTGGTGACCGGCAGGCCGAGGTCGGCGCCCATGGGGCCGGCCGGGGGACAGGCCAGTTCGGTGGTCCAGCGGTTGCCGCGGATCAGGATGGGCAGGTGCTGGCCGCGGTTGATCCAGGTCAGCCGGCCGCTCTCCATGTCCAGGTCGGCCATGATGCCGGTGACGTAGCGGCTGGTGCCGAACTGCTCGATCAGCGTCTCCTCCACCGACCGGCTGGTCTCGGTCAGCGAGGCACCCTGGCGGCGGGCGTTGCGGCAGGCGGCCACGGCGACGTTCGCGGTGATCCCGGCGGTGGTGTCGTGGCCCATGGCGTCGAAGACGCCCAGGTGGAGGGTGCTGCCGGCCACCGCGTACTCGAAGGCGTCGCCGCCCACCTGGTAGGCGGGCTCCATCACCGCGCCGACGGTGACGTCGTGACCGGCGTAGGCGGGTGGCGGGGTGAGGTTCCACTGCATCTCCGCGGCCACGTTCATCGGCTCCGTACGCACCAGACGCGCGTAGGAGTCGCTGAAGGACCGCTTGCTCAGCAACAGCAGGGCCGTCATCGACGCCAGGTCGCGCAGGGCTTGGCGGACGGGTTCGTCGTCGCTGTCGGTGTCGGCCCGCAGCACACCCAGCCGTTCCACACCGTCGGTGACGGCCACCCACCACCGCCGCCCGCCCGGACGGTCGCGTGTCCCCTCCCATCCGGGTTCGGTGAGCATTTCCACACGCCGGTAGGCTCGGCCGGGCAGACTGCCCGCAACGGTGAACTCCTGCCCGCGGTCCCCGGCACCCAGCCCCCGACCCGTGAGCCGGCGCAGCACCGTCTCCCGGATGTCCACCACGAAGAGGGCCACGTCGTGCATGCCTGCCACGGCGGCGTGGTCGGCGATCAACCCCGGGAGCTCTTCGAGCGTAGCCGTATGACTGGCCTGCATCAGCCGCAACAGCGACGCCGCGCTGTCGGTCACCGCGCCCCTCTTTCCTGGCCGCTCGGGTCATGTCCATCCTCGGCCACCACACGGGTACCCGCTCCCCGACAGCACGCGCGGCCCGGCAGCAGGCATGCTCGCGCCCGCCTGGATCCGGTGGCTCGGACCGATCACGGGACGGTGGTGTCCGGTGCGCGTGCGGCGCCGGTCAGGGCTCCCGGGCCTGGCCGAGCTGGCGCTGGAGGCTCCCGGTGAGGTGCTCCGTCATGGCTTCCGCGGCGCGCTCGGGCTTGCGGCGCAGTATCGCGCGTACGACACGTTCGTGTTCCGCGAGCGTCGGGTCGTCGGCGTTCCCGGCGCTCCTGATGCGGAAGACATGCAGATGGGAGTGGAGCCGCTCCACCGCGTCGGCGAGCAGCGGACGTTGCGAGGCCACCGCGATGGTGTCGTGGAAGCGCTGGTCGAGAGCGGCGAAGCCGCGGTAGTCCGCGTAGCGCCCCGTCGGCCCCGGGTGGGTCTGCATCTCCTCCACGAGCCGCTCGATGGCGTCGAGTTGCTCCTCGGTGGCGTGGGCGGCGGCGAGGGCCGCCGCTCGCGGTTCCAGCAGGAGCCGCATCTCGAAGAGCTGCTCAAGGCCCTCGCGCGTCAGCAGCTCCGTCGCCCGGTACCCGGACAGCGACCTCTTGACCACGAGTCCGTCGGACTCCAGCCTGGCCAGTGCCTCGCGGACGGGCGTGGGCGAGACTCCGAGAGCACGCGACAGCGCTTCGATCCCCACGCGGGCGCCCGGAGCGATCTCATGGTCCATGACCATGGCCTTGATCTGTTCGTAGACGCTGTCCGAGAGGACCTGGCGACCGGCACGGGCGGATCGGCTGCTCCCGGACTCCGGGACCCCGGCGGAGGAACTGTCATGCTGTGGCATCCGTTCTCCTGTTCCTGCCGCTCCAGGCTGTCGGGACGATGCAGTTTACCGAGGTGAGCACGTTGCCCGGCCCGGGGTCGGCCGGGTTTCAGGGCGTGCGGAACACCTGTTCCACCGAGGCCCGCCACTCCCCCGGTGCCGCCTCCCGCACGCACGGTGCCACGGACTTCATTCCGCCTCCCTTTCCGTGGTCACCGCCGGGAGCGCACGGTCGTGGATGATGCGGATGATCCGGCCGCTCATCCGTTCGTAGTCCCCGTCGTTGTCGACCTCGCCGCGGATGCGGTGGTCGGCCATGACGAGGACACGGTCCGCCAGCGTGATCATCTCGGTCAGGTCGCTGCTGATCAGCAGGATCGGCAGACCTTCGCCGGCCAGCTCCCACAGGAGCCGGTGGAAGGCGTGCTTGGTGCGCACGTCGACGCCCACGGTCGGTTCGTCGACGATCAGCAGGCGGGTGTCGGCCGCGAGCCACTTCGCCATACTCACCTTCTGCTGGTTGCCGCCGGACAGTTCACCGGCGTTCTGCTCAAGGCCCGAGATGCGGATCCCGAGCCGGTCGACCAAGTCCTGTGCCGCCTGCCGCTCCTCGGCAGCGGGAACGTACCCGAGGGCCTTGGCCAGCTTCTTCCACACGGTGACCGTGATGTTCCGGTGGATGGGCTGTTCGAGGAAGACGCCCTCTTCCTTGCGGTTCTCCGTCAGGTAGCCGATGCCGAAGTCGTGCAGCGCCTGGCGGGGCGAGGCGATCCGGACCGGGGTGCCGTGCATCCTGACCTCACCGGCGGTGATCCGGTCGAGGCCCAGTACGGCTTTGACCAGTTCGCTGCGCCCGGCGCCGACGAGACCGTAGAGACCGACGATCTCGCCGGGGCGCACCTCCAGGGAGACGTCCTGGTGGCCGTCGGCGGTGGAGACGCCGTCGAGCGCGAGGACCGGGGCGGCCGTACGGTCCGGGGCGCGTGGCGGCATCTCGGTCGCCGTGTGCGCGCGTCCCACCATCAGGTTCACGATGTCGTCGTGGGTGTGGCCGGCGAGCGGCGAGGACTCCAGCACGGACCGGCCGTCGCGCAGCACGGTGACGGTGTCGCAGAGCGCGAAGACCTCTTCCAGTTTGTGGCTGACGAAGACGACGCATGTGCCACGGGCCGTCAGCCGCCGGACGACACCGAAGAGGCGATCGGCCTCCCGCGGGGACAACGACGCGGTCGGCTCGTCGAGCAGCAGCACCCGGCTCTCGGTGTAGAGCGCCTTCGCGATCTCCACCAACTGCTGCTGGGCCACCGACAGTTCGCGTACCGGCCGGAGCGGGTCCAGGTCCAGGTCCAGCTCGGCCAGGCAGCGCAGGGCGGGCGCGCTCATGGCCCCGCGGTCGACGAACCCACGGCGCGCGGGAGGGCTTTGCAGGGTGATGTTCTCCGCCACCGAGAAGTCGGGTATGAGGTTGCGTTCCTGGTGGACGACGCCGATGCCGGTGCGGGTGGCCTCCAGCGGCGAGCGCAGGCGGACCTCTTCGCCGCGCCAGGTGAGCCGGCCGCCGTCGGGCGCGTGGACGCCGGTCAGGACCTTGATGAGCGTGGACTTGCCCGCACCGTTCTCGCCCAGCAGCGCGTGTACGGATCCGGCCGTCAGGCGCAGTCCGACGCCGTCCAGGGCCCGTACTCCGGGGAAGACCTTGACGATCTCCCGGCCTTCGAGAAGGACGTCGTTCACTGCCCACCTCCCGCGTTCGGCAGGGTGGCGTCGGCCGTCGGTCCCCGCCCGGCCGGTGCCGGCGGGGTACGGCCGTGCGCCTTCCCCCTCTTCTCCAGATGCGTCTGGTGGACGCGGCCACCGACCACCGTGCCGAGCACGACCAGGCCGATGAGGAAGTTCACCCAGCTCGGGTCGAGCGAGAACTGGGCGCGCGCGGCGTCGATGAGCCGCATCACGAACGCCGCCAGCACCGTGCCGAACACCGCGACGGAGCCCCCGCTGAGCCCGACGCCCCCGATGATCGGGGCGGCGAAGCTCGGCAGCAGCCAGTCGCCGCCCACGCTGCGGTTGACGCCGGGCAGTGACGCCGTCGCGGTCACGGCGGCGACGCCGACCAGGAGGCCGGACAGGGTGTGCGCGAGCACGATCTGCCGGTCGGTGGAGATGCCGGACAGCCTCGCCGCCAGCGGGTTGCCGCCTGCCGCGAGGAGCCGTCGTCCGGCGGTCGCGCGGTACAGGAACACGGCCAGCAGTCCCGCCACGGCGAGTGCGGTGAGGAACACCAGCGGGACGTTCAGCGGGGCCGCCCTGCCGAGCTCCTTGAGGGCCGGTGAGTAACCGTCGACGGTACGTGTGCCGGCCAGCCGGTACTGCGCCCCCAGCAGGATGGTCATCACGCCGAGCGTGACGATGAAGCCGTTGATCCGCGTGGCCACGATGAAGACACCGGTCACCAGACCGACCAGCATCGCCGTGAGGACGCCGGCCGCCACCGCGATGGGTGCCGGGACGCCGCCGTCGGCCATCAGGACGCCCATCAGACAGGCCGTGCAGCCTCCCAGGGCGCCGACGGCGAGGTTGAGCTGTCCGACGCACAGGGCGACCATCTGGGCCAGCCCGATGAGGACCGGCGTGGCCAGGTACTGGAGGAAGGTCCGTACCGACGGTCCTTGGAAGAACTCGCCCGACGAGGCGATCCCCAGGGCCAGGTAGCCGCCCAGCGTGACGCACAGCAGTGTCGTGGTCGTGGAGCGGGAGAAGCGGCGCAGGGCCGCGGAGGTCCGGGCTCCGTACTCATTGATCGTGATCACGTGGAGCGCACCACCTTGCGGTAGGACACGACGGCGCGCACCCGGTCGGCCGACAGGGCCAGCAGCAGGACGCAGCCGAGGTAGATGTTCAGGCTCTCCAGGCCGACGCCGAGCAGGTCCAGGCCCTTGCGGATGACCGCGACGAGGGAGGTGCCCAGCAGCGCTCCGACCACGCAGACGACCCCGCCGGTGAGGAGGGTGCCGCCGAGGACCGCGCCGAGGAACGAGGGCAGCATGAAGTCGTCGCCGATGGAGGCGCGGAACGTGCCGGTGCTGACAGCGGCCATGAATCCGGCGAGCGCGGCGAGCAGTCCGGACAGGCTGTGCGCGAGGATCACGCGGCGGCCCGTGGGGATGCCCGACAACTCCGCCGCCTTCGGGTTGGCCCCCGTCAGCAGCAGCTCCCGGCCCATCCGGGTGCGGGTGTACAGGAAACCGAGACCGACCAGTGCCAGCACCGTGAACTGCGCCATCTGCGGCACGGCCGGGGATCCGCAGACGCGACCGACGCAGATGTCGGCGAGTGAGGCGGAGCGCAGGTCCAGCAGCCCGCTGGGCCGCGTGGTGAAGGCCGCGTTCTCGGTCAGCGCCGAGTAGAGCAGGGAGACCAGTCCCATCAGCGCGAAGTCCATGGCCAGGGTGACCACGAAGGAGCTCACACCGGTCCGGGCGATGATCCAGCCCGTCAGGCCGCCGATGACGGCTCCGGCGAACAGACAGACCAGGAGGCCGAGTTGGAGCGGAAGGTGGAGCCGGTCGTAGCCGAGGCCGGCGAAGAGGGCACCGAAGGCCGCCATCCGGCCTACGGCGAGGTTCATGTGTCCCACGGAGAGGACGGCCAGCTGGGCGAGCGCCACCACGGTCAGCGTCGAGATCTCCCGCAGCAGGGGGAACAGCACGAGCCGCTGGTCGAGGAACGCCGGGCGCAGGACGCCGAACAGCGCGGCGAGGGCGACGGTGAGCACCAGGAGCCCGAGCCGCTGGTCCACCCAGAACGGCAGCCGCCGCGGGGGGCGCTGTGCGCCGGCCGCCTCGCCGGCCACGTGCTCCGGTGCCGTGACGGGTGTCCTCATGCCACCCTCCTGTCGTCGATGGCGTCCATGTCCCAGTCGATCCCGATCCCCGGCACGTCCGGTGCCACCGCCCGTCCGTCACGGACCGTCAGCTCGGTGCGGGTCACCGCTCTCAACTGCGGGATGTACTCGACGAACATGCCGTTGGGCACCGCGGCGGCCAGGCTCACGTGCAGTTCCATCAGGAAGTGCGGACAGACCATGGCGTTGTGGCTCTCCGCCGTGTGCGCGACCTTCAGCCACGGGGTGATGCCGCCGACGCGCGCGGCGTCGACCTGCACGACAGAGGCGGCGCCCGACTCCAGGTACGTGCGGAACTGCATGGCGGAGTACAGGGATTCACCGACGGCGAGGGGGATTCTCGTCGCGGCGGCCAGGCGGGCGTGTCCGCTGACGTCGTCGGCCGGGAGGGGCTCCTCGAACCAGTACGGTCCGTAGGGCTCAAGGGCAGCCGCGAGGTGGAGGGCCGACGAGATGGTCTGTGACTGGTTGGCGTCGGTCATGATGTGCATGGACGGGCCGACCGCCTCGCGGACGGCGCGCAGCCGCTCGGCGTCCTCGGCCACGTGCGGCTTCCCCACCTTGATCTTGACGCCCGCCCATCCGGCCCGCTGGGCCGCGCGGGCGGAACGGACCAGGTCGTCGGTGCTCAGGTGGAGCCAGCCGCCCTCGGTGTCGTAGAGCGGGACCTCCTGGCGGTGGCCGCCGGCCAGCCGCCACAGCGGTTCACCGGCGCGCTTGCACCGCAGGTCCCACAGGGCGGTGTCCACGGCGGCGAGGGCCAGGGAGGTGATGGCCCCGGTGGTGGTGGCCCGTGTCGTGGCGAACAGCCGCTGCCACAACGCCTCGACGTTACGGGCGTCCGCTCCGACGAGGAGGGGCAGCAGGTGCTCCCGGAGCAGGGCCAGGACGGATGATCCGCCGGTGCCGATCGTGTAGGCGTAGCCGGTTCCCCGGAGGCCGTCCCCGGTGGTGATCTGGACGAGGATCGTCTCCTGTTTGACGAAGGCCTGCACGGCGTCCGTGCGGTCCGTCTCCACCGCGATGTCGGCGAGCAGCGCGGTCGCGGTCGTGATGATGGTCATCGGGCGGGGTCCGCTTTCCGTAGGGCCGTCGGTGGTCACTCGCAGACGAGGAGCGTGTCCGCGAACTCCTTCTTGAGCTGCTCGGTCCTCGCTTTCCTGGCCGCGTCGTAGGTGCCCGCGTTCGCCTTCGTGACCACGAACGAACCGGAGTCGACGGTCTGGCCCGGGTGGCGCATGGCGCACTGCTTCGTCTGCAACAGCGCCAGCGCCCAGGTGCCCACCTCGGCCTGTCCCACGGGGTTCTGCACGACGGTCGCGGCGACCGAGCCGTCCTTGATCGCGCCGAGGATCTTGGCGTCGTCGTCGATGGCGACGACCTTGGCGGCGGACCCGGAACTCCTCACCGCGTCGGCGGCGGCGACGGCGGGGTTGTAGGCGGTGGTGACGATGCCCTGGATCCGGTCGCCCTTGGCCGCGAGCAGGTCGGAGACCGCCTTCTGCGCGGTTTGCAGGTCCTTGTCGACGTCGGTGATGGTCTGCAACAGCCTGACCTTGCCGCCGGTCTCCTTCACCGCCTTGGCCACGCCCTTGATGCGCAGCTGTGTGTTGGCGTCCACGTTGTTGCCGGTGAGGTGAACGAGCGTGCCCTTGCCGCCCATTGCGTCGATCGCGGCCCTGGCCGCCTTGTAGGCGGCGACCTCGACGTCCGTGGACAGGCAGAAGTCGGCCTTGTCGGTGGGGCCGGCCGGGCAGGAGGCGAGAGAGGCCACGGCGAAACCCTGTGACCTGAGGTCCTCGAAGGTGGTGTTGATGTCGGTGGGCGACACCCCGAAGACCCCGAACGCGTTGTACCCGCGGGCCGCGAGCGTGGAGAGCAGGTTGTCCTGCTTCTGCTGGTCCCACTCGGCGGTCTCGTCGAAGGTCACGCCCCCGAGGCCGTACTCCTTCTTCGCGGCGGCGCCCGCGGCTTTCCAGGGCTGGAAGTACGGGTGGGCGCCGCCGGGCACGAGGGCCACCTTGACGCCCGACCCGTCGGCCAACTCGGCGCTGCCGGTGCCGGACTTGCCGGTCGCGGGGGCCCGGGTGCCGGTGTCGGCGCCGGAGTTCTTGATGGTGCAGGCCGCCGGGGCCGCCAAGAGCACGGCGGCGGCAACCCCTGAGAGGACGGAACGGGTCGGGGGACGCATCTCCACCACTCCCCAGAATCAAATAGGAAATCGGTACGGCGATGCTTGGCCACCCGGCGCCGCGCGTCAACCCCTCGGACCGCACAATCGGTTCCGACCTGCTCGGAGAGGCGTACGGGCCCGGCCGTGACGGTCCGTCGCTCGGTCATCGTCACGTCGGACCGGATCAAAACCCTATAGGAATCATGACGTCAACAGTGGACCCCGGGTCCTGCTGGGAACGGCCGAGATGCTGCCACCGACACCGGACCCGAGTCCTTCGATCCACCGTCAGAATGCGCGCACTGCCAGCCGTTTCAGAGGTTCAGCGCCCCTCCGGTAAGCACTTCTGAAGAAGTGTGGTTTTTTCATTGACAGCGGAAAAGAGTCACGCCTAGGTTTCCGGCCATGCGCCCGACCTCCCCCCGTGAGTCGGTCCCCACGATGACTCCGGCCGCTTCCCTGGTCTTCACCACACTGCTCTCCCACGGCCCGCTCACCCGGGCCGAGGTCGCGCGGCGGACCAGCCTCTCCGCCGCCGCCGTCACCAAGGCGGTCCGTCCGCTGATGGAACTCGGCTACCTGGTCGAGGGGGTGGACGAAGAGGCGCCGCCCGCCGTGGGACGCCCGGCCAGCCTGGTGTGGGTGGACGGCGGGAAGGCGCTGTTCATCGGGCTCAAGGTGACAGGCGACGAGATCATCGCCGTACTGGCCGACCTGTGTTGTCGTATCCGGATGTCCCGGCACGTACACCTCACGGGCCGCGAGCCGGAGGTGGTGCTCCCCGCGATCATCGCGCTGGTACAGGAGTTGCTCACCGAAGCCGTCGGATTCGGCGTGCGGGTGCGGGGGCTGGGCATCGCGATCTCGGGGGACGTGGACCGGGCCGAGGGGGTGGTCCGTTACTCGCCCTTCCTGGAGTGGCGAGACGTGCCGCTCGCCGAACTCACCGCCGCCGCGACCGGGTTGCCGGTCACGGTCGACAACGACGTGCGGGCGCTCACGGTCGCCGAGCACTGGTTCGGGGCCGGAGTCGGACTCTCGCACTTCGCCCTGGTGACCGTGGGCGCCGGCATCGGCTGTGGCCTGGTGGTGCACGGACGGGTGGTGTCGGGCGCGCACGGCGTGGCCGGCGAGATCGGGCATCTGTCCCTCGACCCGCTCGGCCCGCGGTGCCACTGCGGCAACCGGGGATGCGTGGAGGCGATCGCGGCGGACCCCGCGATCGTCCGCGCGGTGCGCGCGGCCACCGGCAAGCAGGTGACCGACACCGCCGAGGCGCTGGACCTGGCCCACCGGGAGGACCCCGGTGCCCGCGCGGTCTACGCACGGGCCGGCGAGGCCATCGGCAAGGCGATCGGCTCCCTGGTGAACATCCTCGGTCCCGAGCGGGTGATCATCTCCGGGGAGGGCCTGGCCGCCTACGACCTCTTCGCCGAGGGCATCCGGAACGCGTTCGCCGCGTCCGCCTTCGGTACCGCCGCACGCTGTGACGTGGTGACACGTCCTCTCCCCTTCGAGGAGTGGGCCCGCGGGGCCGCGGCCACCGCGATCCAGTCCTTCATGGGATCGGACACGTACGAGGAGCAGACCATGACGCTGCACAGTCGCGGCCCGTAGGCCGCCGACGCCTCCCGCCGCCGGACGGCCCCCAGGCGCTGTCCGGCGCCGGGGCCGCCACGAGCCCGGCGCCGCCCGCACTCGCCGACGGCGACGCGCGGCCGGACGCGAAGACGGTTCCCCTCCCCACGTTCGTCGCGTCAGGTGCGCCCATGACCGCGACCCCCTGCTCTCCTGGTGCGCCGCACGCCACGGCGACGGCGCACCAGCGGGCTCCCCATCGGCTCGGGCACGGACCGAGCCGCCGTTCCGACGCCCCGGCGGTCGGCCGCTCGACCGCCTCCCCCGGCGTCCCGCCCGGTACCGCACCCGTCCCCCACCGGGTACCACCGCACGATTCCGCTCACCCACCCCCAGGAGGCGACCCATGCGGTCATCCCCGTACACAGCCCTGCGCGGAACCCGCCCCGGCTTCCCGCGCCGCACCCTCAGAGCGACGCTGGTGCTGGCCGTCACGGCCGGACTCGCCACAGCGGTCCCGGCCGTCGACCAGGCCATGGCCGCCACCGCCAAGTCCTCGTCCACGGCCACGGCCACGGCCACTGATTCCGCTTCGACGACGGCCGACGCCACCTCCGGTCTCGCGGCCAAGCCCTACATGGGCTGGTCGAGTTGGAGCATGCAGTCCTCCCAGTACCCGGGGCTGAATCCGGACGGCAGCTACAGCTACCTCACCGAGGCCAACGTGCTGAAGCAGGCGGACGCCTTGGCCGCCACGCTGAAGAAGTACGGCTACGAGTACGTCAACATCGACGCCGGCTGGTGGATGGACCAGAACTGGACGTCCGAGTTCGACCAGTACGGCCGGCAGACGCCCGACCCGGTCCGGTTCCCGAACGGGATGAAGTCCGTCGCCGACCACATCCACGCCAAGGGCCTCAAGGCCGGCATCTACCTGCCCGTCGGCCTGGAGAAGGGGGCGTACGGCGAGGGCAAGGTGCCGATCCGGAACGCCCCCGGCTGCACCACCGCGGACGTGGTCTACCCCGACCTGCGCACCACCAACGGCTGGGACAGCGCCTACAAGCTGGACTTCGACAACCCCTGCGCGCAGAAGTACATCGACTCGCAGGCACAGATGCTCGCGGACTGGGGCTACGACTTCCTGAAGCTCGACGGCGTGGGTCCCGGCTCGTTCAAGTCCGGAGACAACTACGACAACGTCCCGGACGTCGCCGCCTGGCACAAGGCCATCGGTGACACCGGACGCCCGATGCACCTGGAACTGTCCTGGTCGCTCGACATCGGCCACGCCGCCGACTGGAAGAAGTACTCCAACGGCTGGCGCATCGACACCGATGTGGAGTGCTACTGCAAGACCCTGGTCACCTGGGAGAACTCGGTCAACGACCGGTGGAACGACGCCCCCGCGTGGAGCGGCAAGGCAGGCCCGGGAGGCTGGAACGACCTCGACGCGATCGACGTCGGCAACGGGGAGATGGACGGCCTCACCCCTGCCGAGCGGCAGAGCTACATGACCCTGTGGGCCATCAACAAGTCGCCCCTGTACACCGGTGACGACCTCACCAGACTGGACGACTACGGCCTCTCCCTGCTGACCAACCAGGAGGTCATCGCCGTCGACCAGAACGACTCGCCGGTGGCACGCCCCGTCACGCCGATGGGCGACCAGCAGGTCTGGGGGACCAGGAACGCGGACGGCAGTTACACCGTCGCCCTGTTCAACCTCGGCGACTCCTCGGCCTCCGTCACCGCTGACTGGGCGTCGTTCGGCTTCACCGGCGCGGCGTCCGTACGCGACCTGTGGAGGCACCAGAACCTCGGAACGTACAAGAACAGGATCAGCGCGACGCTGCCCGCGCACGGCTCACGGCTGTTCACCGTCAAGCCGGGCGGCACGCCGCTGGCGACCACCCGCTACGAGGCCGAGTCCGGGAACAACACCCTGACCGGCAACGCCTCCCTCGCCTCGTGCGACTCCTGCTCCGGCGGCAAGAAGGTCGGCAACCTCTACCTCGACAGCAGGTTGCAGTTCAACGACATCACGGTGAAGAAGGACGGCATCTACACCATCAACGTCGCCTACGTCAGCGGTGACCCCCGGTCGGTGACCGTCTACTCCAACAGTGGCAACGGCACCCGTCTGAAGTTCCCCTCCACGGGTGGCTGGAGCACGGTCGAGACCGTCAGCGTCCAGCTGGCCCTGAAGGCGGGCTCCAACAGCATCACGTTCGACAGCGGCTGGGACTACTCCCCCGACATCGACAGGATCGATGTCCCCAAGACCGCCTGACCCACAGGTGGGCCCGGCAACAGTTCCGGGCCCACCGCCTCGCACCACACCCGACGGCCCCGCATCCGTCGTTCCCGCACGCGCCGTTCCCCGGACATGGAGTGCACCACGTGGACACCCAGCACACCGATTCGCGCGAGAACCGTCCCAGCCGCAGAGGCTTCCTCTCCCTCGCCGCCACCGCCGGCATGGCCGCCGCGCTCGGCGGTATGCCGAGCTTCACCGCGTCGGCGGCCCCTTCCCGCCCCGCCTCCTCACCCATGCTGTCCGCCGCCGCCGCCACGAAGAACCAACTGTGGTGGCGGGCCCCCGGCTCCTCCACCTCGATGATCCAGCAGGGCCTGCCGGTCGGGAACGGGCGCCTCGGAGCGCTCGTGAGCAACGACCCCTCCAGCGAACTGCTGACGATCACCGACGCCACCCTGTGGACCGGTGGCGCCAACGACACCCTCCAGGACGACGGCCAGTTCCCCTACGGGCGGGACGACTTCGGCTCCCTGACCCTGCTGGCCGAACTCACGGTCGACATCCCCGGTCACGACCTGGGCTCCGTCGACAACTACCGCCGTACCCTGGACCTGGCCCAGGGTTTCGTCAGCGCGTCCTACGACCTGTCCGGCGTCACCTACCAGCGGCAGATCTTCGCCAGCCGCCCCGACGACGTCATCGTCGTGTACTTCTCCCAGCTCGGCGGCGGCACCTACACCGGCACCGTCACACTGGCCGGCACCCACGGCGAGCGCACCACCGCGGCCGGCACGGAGCGCTACGCCTCGTTCGGGGCCTCCCTCGCCAACGGCCTGAAGTACGGCGCCGCCGTCACGGCGACCAGCAGCACCGGCACGGTGACCGTCAGCGGTACGTCCCTCTCGTTCCGTGGCTGCCAGGACCTCACCGTCGTGGTCAGCGGCGGCACGAACTACGCGCCCGACGCGGCGAGCGGGTTCCGCGACCCGGCCCTGGACCCGGAGCGTCTGGCGCGCACCAAGGTCAAGGACGCGGCCGGCCACTCCGCGAGCACCCTGCTGCACACCCACGTCGCGGACTTCCGCCCGGTGTTCGAGCAACTGGCCGTCGACCTCGGCACGTCGTCCACCGCACAGCGCAAGCTGGACACCTGGCAACGGATACAGGCCCGCTACCGGGACAACGTCCCGGACCCGGAACTGGAGGCGGCCTACCTCCAGTTCGGGCGCTACCTGATGATCTCGGGGTCACGGGGCGTGCTGCCCATGGGTCTCCAGGGCCCGTGGCTGGACGGCAACGACCCGGACTGGATGGGCGACTACCACACCGACATCAACGTCCAGATGAACTACTGGCTGGCCGATCGCGCCGGTCTGTCGGACTGCTTCGACACCTTCACGGACTACTGCCTCGCGCAACTGCCCTCGTGGACGGACGTCACGCGGCGGCTGTTCAACAGTCCGACCAACAGGTACCGCAACTCCAGCGGGAAGACAGCCGGCTGGACCGTGGCCATCTCCACCAACCCCTACGGCGGAGGCGGCTGGTGGTGGCACCCGGCCGGCAATGCCTGGATCTGCCAGAACCTGTTCGAACACTACGAGTACACCCAGGACAGCGCCTACCTGGAGAAGATCTACCCCCTGCTCAAGGGCGCCGTGGAGTTCTGGGAGGCACGCCTCATCACCACGACCGTCACCGACGCCTCCGGCTCCTCACGCGAGGTCCTCATCGCCGACAGCGACTGGTCCCCCGAGCAGGGCCCGCTCGACGCCAAGGGCATCACCTACGCCCAGGAACTGGTGTGGAACCTCTTCGGCAACTACCGCACCGCGACCCGGGTGCTCGGCAGGGACACCTCCTACGCCGACACCGTCGACGGACTGCGCCAACGCCTGTACCTGCCCGTGGTCAGCCCCAAGACCGGCTGGCTGGAGGAGTGGATGTCGCCCGACGATCTGGGCGAGACCACACACCGGCACCTGTCCCCGCTCGTCGGTCTCTTCCCGGGCGACCGGATCCGCCCGGACGAGTCCACCCCGAAGGACATCCTCGCCGGCGCGACCGCCCTGCTGACCGCGCGCGGCATGAACAGCTACGGCTGGGCCAACGCCTGGCGCAGCCTGTGCTGGGCCCGGCTGAAGAACGCGGAGAATGCCTACCAACTCGTCGTCAACAACCTGAAGCCGTCGGCGGGCGGCAGCAACGGCACCGCGCCGAACCTCTTCGACATCATGGACATGGGGCAGGGCCGCGGCATCTTCCAGATCGACGCGAACTTCGGCACGCCCTCCGCGATGATCGAGATGCTGGCCTACTCGCGGCCGGGCCACGTCGAGTTGCTGCCCGCTCTGCCCGCCGCGTGGGCGGGGTCCGGCTCGGTGTCCGGAGTCGGCGTGCGGGGCGGCTTCGTCGCCGACCTCAAGTGGAAGAACGGCAAGGTCACCCAGGTGACGTTGAAGAGCGTCGGCGGTCGTGACACGACCGTGTTCGCGGGCGGCACTTCGCGGAGGGTCAGCCTCAAGCCGGGTGGGTCCGTCACGTTGAGCAACCTCGGCTGAGGTCAGTCTGAGCAAGCCCGGCCGAGGCCGGTGCCGCACACCACGAACACCCCGAGCCAACCCCCGATGACCCGTCATCAGCGGGCCGCCCCGCCGTGCGGAATCCGTCCGTCTTCGGCGGGGGCGGGACCGGGCCGGACTCCCCGCGGAGCCGGCCCGCCGCGGATGACGCGGAGAGTGGAGAGAACAACGATGTCCCCGGAAAAGGAAGGCACGGCGGCGGATCGCCGACCGCGTCGCAGATCCCTGCTGTCCGTGTTCGGCGCTGTGACCGGGATGATCCTCACGGTCGTTCCGTTGAGCACCGCGCATGCGGCGAGCGCCGCCGCCACATCGCCCTCGCAGAGCAAGGGCACCCGGGTCAGCGCCTGGTCGCCCAGCATGACGACCGGCGGCCCGTCCTTCGACAACCAGACCATACGGATGGTGGTGCACAGCAGCGTCGCGGGTTCGGGCGTACGCATCACCCTGTCGAACCGGTACAGCACCACGCCGCTCGATGTCAGCACCGTGGACGTGGCCGTCCAGGCGAGCGGCGGGGAGGCGACGCGCGGCACCACCCGGAACGTCACCTTCGGAAGCTCGCGCCACGTCACGATCCCCGTCGGCGAAGAGGCGGTCAGCGACGTCGTCCCGATCTCGGTCAGTGCCGGCGAGAACCTGCTCGTCAGCCTCTACGTCCCCGGCGCGACGGGGATGTCGACCTGGCACTCCGACGCGTTCGACACCACGTACATAGCCTCCGGCAACCACGCCGGTGACGACACCGCCGCCGCGTTCGGCACCACCACGACCTCCTGGTACTACCTGGCGGGAATGGACGTCCTGTCACCGTCCGCGAGGGGCACCGTCGTCGCCTTCGGCGACTCCATCACGGACGGCTACCACTCCTCGACCGGCACCTACACCCGGTGGCCCGACTTCCTCGGACGCCGGCTGGGCTCCGGACCGGGGCCGCAGAAACTGAGCGTCGTCGACGCCGGTATCGGCGGCAATCGCGTTCTCACCGACGTCCCGAACCTGTGGCAGGGGGTCAGCGCTCTCAAGCGCTTCGGCCACGACGCCCTCGGCCAGCCAGGCGTCAAGGACGTCATCCTCTTCGAAGGCATCAACGACATCGGCAACAACGCGGGCCCCGACGGCCGGCCGCTGACCGCGCAGGACCTGATCGACGGCTACCGCACCCTGATCGACGAGGCACACGCCGCCCACGTCAACATCATCGGCGCGACGCTGATGCCCGACCAGGGGAACGGGTACTACACGCCCGACGCCGAGAAGATCCGTCAGAGCGTCAACCAGTGGATCCGCACCAGCGGTGCCTTCGACGGCGTCATCGACTTCGACCGGACCATGCGTGACCCCGCGAACCCGGCGGCGCTCAACCCGGCCTACGACTCGGGCGACCACATCCACCCCAACGACGAGGGGATGAAGGCGATGGCCGACGCGATCGACCTGCGGCTCCTGCGCACCTGACACAGGTGGGTGCCGCTCGCGGAGGAGGACGCCGGGTCCTCGTCTCGGATGACCCGGCGTCGTCCTGATGGACGGGCAGGGAACTCGCCCACTGTCCGGTCACGTTGAAAACCGACGTGAACTCCCCCACGCGGCACCGACGCCGACGTGCGGATGGTGGTTTCCTGTTCTCCCGAGCCCAGGCCCCGAGGAGCAGCCCATGACCAGCGCGCCCGTCCCCTTCCAGGTGTACGAGGCAGGAACCTTTCTGCACGGTACGAAGGCGGCCCTTGTACCCGGGGATCTGCTGATCCCCGGGTACGCGTCCAACTTCCAGGAAGGCCGCACGTCCCGCCACGTCTACGTGTCCGAGACCCTGGATGCCGCCGCCTGGGGCGCCGAACTCGCGGCCGGCGACGGGCCGGGACGGGTCTACGTGGTGGAGCCGACCGGCGATCTGGAGGACGATCCCAACGTCACCGACCGGAAGTTCCCGGGCAACCCCACCCGCTCGTACCGCACCCGCGAGCCCGTGCGCGTCGTGTCGGAGCTCAAGGACTGGGCCGGGCACTCCCCCGAGCAGATCGAGGCCATGCTCAACGGGCTGGCCGACCTTCGCCGCCGCGGCATCGCCACGATCCTGGACTGACGAGGACCGCCGGAGCCCCGCAAGCCGTGTCACCGGTCCGGGCCTCCTCCCTGGCGGCGCCCCGTCAGGCGGAAGCCGACCGCTGCGGATCCGGCAGGTCCGGATCGAGGTCCGGGTGGCGGGGTGGGCCGCTCAGCGCGCATTGTACGTCCACCACACCGGCCACGGTCCGTGCCAGGGCGGTGGCCAGGGGAACGAGTGCCGTCTCGGGGGTCCTGCCGGTGAGAGTGACCACACCGTCGCGCACCTCGACCCGGACCGCCTCCGCGTACGGGCCGAAGAGCCGTGCGACGACCTCGCGCCGGACGTCCTCGGCGATGCCCTGGTCGTCCCGCAGGAAGACCTTCAGCAGGTCGGACCGGCTGACGATGCCCTTCAGCAGGCCCGCGTGGTCGACGACCGGCAGCCGCTTGACCCTGCCCCGCGCCATGATGCGCGCCGCCTGGGCGAGGCCGGCGTCGGGCGGCACCGTGACGGCCGGGGTGGTCATCAGCTCCGTCGCGGTCGCCGCGTCCGCCTTGCGGAACCCGGTGAGGTCCCGGGCCCGCCCGTACCAGCCGAGGCCGCCCCCGCCGTACTCCTGCTTGCGCAGCAGATCGGCCTCGGAGACCACGCCGACGACGCGTCCGGCGTCGTCCAGCACGGGGAGGGCGCTGACCCGCCACTCCCGCATGGTCCGCACGATGTCCTTGAACGCAGCCCCCGTGCGCAGGGCCACGACCCTGCGCGTCATCACGTCGCTCACGACGGTGGGAATACCGGTCATGGCGTCCTCCAGGGGCCGAGTACCGGTCTGCGACATCTCCAGGCTGCGGTGACGGGGCCGCCCGGGGCATGGGTCGAACGGCCCGCCCAGGGGGACCTTCGTCCGCCCGCCCCGGGGATCGCCGGTCCGGCCCGCTCGGCTGCCGGTGCCGCCGGGATCCGTCGCCGGCGTCGAAGCGGGTGCCCGCGGGTGCGAGGGACGTCCGACCCCTGTCCGAGAGCCGACCGGCACTGGAGGGAAGGCATCTGGTGGACGACCGTGAGAACAGGAACGGCACCGGTCCCCCGCGCCGCCGATCCGCCCGTACCGCACCCCGGCGCCCACCGGCCGGCCGACGCCGGCGGGAGGCCGGTCGCCCGTCCAGGAGAAGCAGGCCATGACCCGTGATCACGCCCCCGTGCACCGACGCGTCGACCTCGGCCCCGCCGAGGCGCTGCGGCTGCTGGGCAGCGTGTCGCTGGGAAGGATCGTCTTCACCCGGCAGGCTCTCCCCACCGTCCGCCCGGTCAACCACGTCCTGGACGACGGCGACATCGTCATCCGTACCCACGAGGGCACGGCCCTGACATCCCACGCCGAGGAGGCGGCCGGTCCGGGCGTGGTCGTCGCCTACGAGGCCGACGTCATCGACCCGGACACCCACCTCGGCTGGAGCGTGGTCGTCACGGGTTACGCCCGCCTGGTGACCGATCCGGCGGAACTGGCCCGCATCCGGGCGATGTTGCGGCCCTGGGCACCCGCGGACGGCCTGGACCAGGCGGTCCGCATCCACCCCGAGCTGGTCGCGGGTGTCCGCCTGACGGACCTGGCGGGGCAGGGCGGGACGGTGACGGCACTCGGCTGACGACCGTCGCGCACGGCGCGGTCACGGGGGTGTGGGCACGGCCACCTGCGCGTGCTGCTCCACACCGAGCACCACCTTCAGCGCACCGGTCTCGCCGGCCCGGGAGAAGACGTCGTACGCCTCTTCCATGTGGTGCAACGGGAAGGTGTGGGTGATCAGTTGCCCGGTCGGCAGCCGGCCGGCGGCGGCCATCCGCAGCAGGGTGGGGGTGGAGTAGGTGTCCACCAGGCCGGTCGTGATCGTCACGTTCTTGATCCACAGGTCTTCGAGGTGCAGCGTGGCCGGCCGGCCGTGCACACCGACATTGGCCACGTGCCCGCCGGGGCGGACCATCCGGGTGCACATCTCGAAGCTCTCCGGCACGCCGACCGCTTCGATCACCACGTCCGCGCCGAGGCCGTCGGTCAGGTCGGCGACCAGCTGGCCGGGAGCCTCGTGGACGTCGGCGATCGCGTCGGCGCCCAGCCGATGGGCTGCCTCCAGCCTGGCCGGGGTCAGGTCGACGGCGATGATCCGCTCCGGCGCGAAGAGGCGTGCCGTGGCGATGGCCGCGAGTCCGATGGGACCGGCGCCGACGATGGCCACGGTGTCGCCGGGACGCACGTGTCCGTTGAGCACGCCGACCTCGTAGGCGGTCGGGAAGATGTCGGCGAGCAGGACGGCGTCCTCGCCGCGCACGGTGGCGGACAGCGCGTGGACGGACAGGTCGGCGTGGGGTACGCGGACGTACTCGGCCTGGGTGCCGTCCACGAGGTGGCCGAGGATCCAGCCTCCGCCGCCCCGGCACTGGCCGTAGGCGCTCTCCCGGCAGAACCGGCACCGGCCGCACGAGGTGATGCAGGAGACCAGCACCCGGTCCCCGGGGCGCACGGTGCGCACGTCACTGCCGGTCTCGACGATCTCGCCGACCGCCTCGTGGCCGAGCACTGTTCCCGGACGGACCTCGGGGACGTCGCCCTTGAGGATGTGCAGGTCCGTGCCGCAGATGGTCACCGCGTCGACCTTCACGATCGCGTCGGTGGGTTCCTTGACGGCCGGGTCCGGGACGTCCTGCCAGGACGCCTGTCCGGGACCGTGGAAGACGAAGGCTTTCATGACGCTCCTCACCCCGGTTCGGTCTTCGGGCTGTGCTGTGTCCGTGGGTCCGCGCTCGGGCCGGCCGGCCCTCCTGCCCGGGGCTCAGGCCGGCTCGGGTACGACCGCCACCGGGCAGGAGGCGCGGTGGAGCACACCGCGGACGACACGGCCGGGTCGGAGCCCGTGGTGGCCTCGGCGGCGCCGCGCTCCGACGACGAGCAGGTCGGCTTCACGGGAGACGGCCGACAGGGCGTCGCGTGCGGGTCCCTCGACCGTACGTCGTCGTACCCGCAGGCCGGACGGGATGTCCCGCAGCGCGTCCTCGACCGTCTCGGCGGCCTGCCGCTCTCGCGGGTGGGCCGGTTCACCGACGAGCCGGGAGTACCCCCGGACGAAGTCCGGGGGACGATGCGCACGGGGCTCGTGCAGGGGACGGCGCCAGGCCCGGACGGCTTCCAGCGGGACCCCGCGCAGCACGGCCTCCTCGATCGCGAACCTCACCGCCGCCGAGCCCGCCGGTTCCGCGCCGACTCCCAGGACGACGCGACCGCGTGCCGCCGAGCGCGCCTGGTCGCCGTCGCTTCCGCGCAGCACGACCACCGGGCAGTGCGCGTGCCCGGCCACCGCGACGCCGACCGATCCGAGGAGTGACTCGGTCACGCCGCCGCGACCGCGGCAGCCCAGCACCAGGGCCAGGGCGCTGCTGCTCTCGTGTATCAGGCCGTACGCCGGTTCCTCGGGCAGTACATCGGTGGTGACCTTGACGCCGGGCCGCCGCCGACGGGCCCGCTGTTCGGCGGCCCCGACGATCTCCTCGGCCATCATCTCCTCCGACGGCTCTGCGGACTCCTGGACCGGGACCGCGCCCTCGTAGCGCTCCCAGAGCGAGGCGTACACCAGCCGGAGCGACGCCCCGCGCAGGACCGCCTCGTCGGCGGCCCAGTCCACGGCCCGCATACTCGGCTCCGAACCGTCGACGCCGACGACCAGGGGCAGGTCCAGAGGCGCCCCATGGGCCTGTGCGGCTGCTGCGCTCATGGCTTCTCCTCCTGCGGAGTGGTCGGTCACGTGTGCGCGACGACCGCGACGGGGGCGGCGATGTGGTGCAGCGCGCAGTGGGTGACATGGCCGATGTGCGCACCGAACGAGTGCGGGCGGACACGCCGTCCGACGACCACCAGGGAGGCGTCACGGGAATCGTTGACGAGGACCTGTGGAGCGCTGCCGCACCGGCTCGTTTCGATCACCTCGACGTCCGGGAACTTCTGCCGCCAGGGGCGCAGCACCTTGCCGAGGAGGGTGGCTTGCCCGCGTTCGAGCGAGGTGTGGAGCCTGGCGTCACCGGAGAAGCCGTGGAACGAGGCCGACGGCCCGGACCAGGCGTGGACGGCCCGCAGGGCCGCCTTCCGGCGGGCGGCGGCGTCGAAGGCGAAGTCCAGCAGCGTGTCGTCCGGGTGGTCGAGGTCGAGGCCGAGCACCACGGGCCGGAAGGGCGCCGCAGCGGACGGTACGCCCGTCGGGTCCATCCTGTGCTCGTCGGCGGCCTGCTCCCCCGCCCGCACCAGCACGACCGGGCGTTCGGCGCGGGCCACGACGCCCCGGCTCACCGAGCCGAGCACGAACCCGCCGAACCCGCCCACGCCCCGCGATCCCAGCACCAGCAGCTCGGCGTGGCCCGCCGCCTCGCCGAGGACATCGACCACGGTGCCGGTGAGCAGCTCGGTGGTCACCTCGACGCCCGGGTGGCGCAGCCGGATGCCGTCCGCGGACTCGTCTGTCAGCTGCTGGGCCCGGCGCACGTGACTCACCGGGTCCCGCCCCGGCATGCGGGCCACATACCGGGGCCTCGGCCCCTGGACGTGCACGATCTTCAGCGGCAGGCGACGCAGCAGGGCTTCGCGCGCGGCCCACTCGGCCGCGGCCCGGCTCTCGGGCGAGTCGTCGAGACCCACCGTGACGGTTCGCGACATGGTCTCCGCCTCCCGGGTGAGGGGTCCGACACCAGGGTGGCGCCGTGGGGCGCACACGATCAGGGGCCATACGGCCCCGCCCGGGACCGGCCGACCCCTTCGAGGCGGACGCCGAAGGGGCGGTCCGAGGCCGGGCGGTCCGAGACCGGGCGGTCCGGCTCCTTCCAGTGTGCCGGGCGGCCGGGCCCACGGGTCTTCTTCACTGCCGCGCGGAGCGCACGATCACCACCGGACAGCTCGCGTGCTGCGAGACGTGCTGGCTGACGGAGCCCAGCAGGGCGCGCGCGAACCCGCCCCTGCCCCGGCTGCCGACGACCAGGGCCTCGGCTCCTTCGGCGGCTCGCAGCAGGACGTCGGCGGGGTTGCCGTGCACCACGTGGGTCCGCACGGAGCCGGCCGTGTCCGCGCCGAGCGCGTCGGTCAGCTCCCGGCTCATCTTCTGGCGTGTCTCGTCCTCGTCGACGTCCATGTCGACGGCGGGCCCCGACCAGCCGTACAGGCCCGGCAGCTCCCACACCGCGACCGCTTCCACGGTGCCGCCGACCAGGCCGGCGTAGCGCACGGCCCAGCGCAGGGCGTCGTAGGAGGACTGCGACCCGTCGACACCGACCACCACCCGGCGCTCGGAGGCATCCTTGTCCATGCGTCCCACCTCTCCTTCGGTGTGTGTGCCCGCCGGGCCGTTCCGCCCCTGTCCCCACGCTGCGGGACCCGTCGCCACACCGCCAGAGATGCGCATCCGGCGGCATGACGGACGGCTGTGCGCGGTCAGCGCGCGTGGCGCGCGGCCCGGCCGGTTCGACTTGCTCCCGCGGTTGTGCGATTCGGCCCCGCCCGCGGGTACACGAGGGGGGATGCTGGGTGTGGGGCCGACGGCTGTCCGGGCATCGGGGCGAGCCCGACCGCCGGGAGCGCCGGCGTTCCCAAGAGCATCCCGTACTCGCGATGTGGAGGGCCGATGAGCCGACGCACTCAAGCTGACGCGCGGGCCGAGCGGACCTACCGCGGTCCGGCGCTGCCCTCGGCGAGGAAGACGCGGCGGCGCGCGGCGCCCCGGCCGGCCGGTTCCGGTCGGTTGAGCGCTCGCAGTGCCGACGGCGAGCGGATGCTGCTGCCCGGCGGCACATGGCGGCGCGTCGAGACCATCAGGGTGCGAAGCCTGTTCGGGTGAGGCCGCAGGACCGCTCACCCGCGGTGCGTTCGGAGCACGCCGCGCCGCGCTCACTGCCGTTCGGGCACGACCGCGACCGGGCACTGGGCATGGTGGAGGAGGGCATGGCCCACACGGCTGAGCTGCGGTCCGAAGTGCCCCTTTCCGCGTCGTGCGCCGACGATCACGAGGTCCGCGGCGGCCGACCGTTCCACGAGGATCTTGCCGGCCGGTCCCTCGACGGCCGCCGGGCGCGTCCGGACGTGCGGGTACTCGTCGATCGCGGCCGTGAGCCGGGCGTCGACGGCGGAGGAGGCGCTCTGCCCGGACGTCTCGACCGGTCCGTCGGCCTGTGGCCGGTTGCCGCTCCTGTCGTGGGCGGGCCCGCGCCAGGCATGCACGACGTCGAGGACGCAGCCGCGCACCTCCGCCTCCCGGAAGGCGAAGCGCACGGCTTCCGCGCCGGTACCGGCTCCACCGAGGCCGAGCAGGATGCGCCCGTGCCCACCCGCCAGGCCCACCCGGTCACCCCGGACCACGACCGCCGGGCAGGGGGCTCGGGCCGCCACGGCCAGACCGACCGACCCGAGCAGCAGTCCCCTGAGCTCGCCGCGGCCACGCGAACCGGTCACCAGCGCGAAGGCCGCGCCGCCCTCGCGCAGGAGAGCGGCCGTCGCCTCCTCGGGAACGATGTCGGTGATGATCTCCGCGTCCCGGTTGCGTCGTTCCGCACGGTCGGCCGCCGCGGCCACGATGTGCTCGGCCAGCACCTGCTCCGAGGACTGTCCCGGACCCGCCGGGGGCAGGCCGGCCTCGTAGCGCACCCAGAGGGAGGCGTGGACCAGCCTGAGCGGGAGACCGTGGCGGACGGCTTCGTCCACGGCCCAGTCGACCGCGACGAGGCTCGGCTCCGATCCGTCGACTCCCACGACCAGAGGGAGTGTCATCGTCCCCACCGCCTTTCCCGGGGCCGCCCGTCGCGCCGTACACCGCGAGGGCGTTACGGCCCGGTCGGAAGTCCATCGGCCCCTTGCAGCTCGCTGTCCCCTTCGCCGGTCCAGGTACCGCTCGCTGTCGCCTTCGCCGGTTCAGGTCCGGGGCGGTCCGGCGTGCAGTGTGTTCAGACGGCGCCGGTAGTCGTCCTCGTCGATCTCCCCGCGGGCCGGCCGCTCACGGAGGATGTCCTCCGCCGACGGTGGGGCCGGAAGGTGCCGGTGATCCCGCGGCCGGTGGAGGGCGCGGACGAGCAGCACGAGGACTGCGATGATCAGCGCCCAGAACAGGATCACGCCGGTCGACATCGCGAACCATCCACCGACGCCGTGTCCGTACCGGAACACCATGGTCTCTCACCTGCTTCGGCCCTGCTCCGTGGCCGGATCGCCGGCGCGCCCGGCGGCTCCTGCCCTCACTCGCATCGTCCCGCCGCCCGTCCCCGCCGTCTGGGGCCGGGCGGCCCCGGACGGTGGGCCGGTACGCCCGTACGGGGGCGGAGCGGACCGTAGCCACCTGCGTCCCCCGGCTGCCGATGGCCCTCACCGGTGCAGCACGACTTTGAGCGCGCCCGTGCCGGTGCCGTGTGCGAAGACCTCGTAGGCGTCCTCCATGGCGTCGAGACCGAAGGTGTGGGTGACCAACGGGGCGACGGCCAGTTGGCCGAACCTGAGCAACTCCAGCAGCCACGGTGTGGAGGACGTGTCCACCTGCCCCATGCTGATCGTCACGTTCTTGCGCCACATCGCCTCAAGGTGCAGCGTCGTCGGTCTGCCGTGCGTGCCGATGTTGGCGATGTGTCCTCCCGCCCGGACGGCGCGCGTGCACAGCAGGAAGCCGTCCGGATCACCGGACGCCTCGATGACCACGTCGGCTCCCGGCCCCTCGGACAGTTCGGTGATCATCTTTCCCGGCGATTCGGCGGCGTCCGCCCCCACCCGGGCAGCGGTTTCGAGCCGTGAGCCGGCCAGGTCGACGACGATGATCCTGTGGGGCGAGTAGAGCCGCGCGACGACGACCGAGGCGAGGCCGACGGGGCCGCCACCCACCACGACCACGGTGTCTCCCGGACCGACGTGTCCGTTGCGGACCCCGACCTCGTAGGCGGTCGGCAGCAGTTCGGCGAGCAGCACCGCGTCGTCCAGCGGGAGGTCGCAGGGCCGTCGGGTGGTGGAGTGATCGGCGAACGGCACACGCACGAGCTCGGCCTGGGTGCCGTCGATCAGATTCCCCAGGAGCCATCCGCCGCCACCCCGGCACTGTCCGTACCGGCCGTCGTGGCACTCCCGGCAATCCCCGCAGGCCGACACGGACGACACGATCACCTGGTCGCCGGGGCGCAGGTGGTTGACCTGCCTGCCGGTCTCCACGACCTCGCCGACGGCTTCGTGGCCGAGCACGGTCCCCGGCTTCACGTCGGGGAAGTCGCCCCGCCGGATGTGCAGGTCCGTGCCGCACACGGTGGTCGCGTCGACGCGCACGACGGCGTCGGTCGCCTCCTCGATCACGGGGTCGGGCACGGTGTCCCAGGAGATCCGCGCCGGGCCGTGGTAGACGAGCGCTCGCACCGGACTCACTTCCTCGCTCCCCCTCTACACGGTCGCCCCCGTGACGCTGCCGGGCAACACGGCCCACGCAAGGTGGACCTCATGCGCACCCGGGATCAGTCGGCGGCACGCCGCTGACGTGCGGGGAGAGCGCCGCGGCGCTCTCCCCGGCAGGAGGTTCAGCCGTCCCATGTCCAGTCGGCGACCTCGGGCAGGTCCGTACCGTGTTCCCGGATGTGGACGTGGTGGCGCTGGCGGGTGTCCTCCATGTGCTGGCGCACCCCGGCCGCGCGGACGGCGAGGCCGGGGACGCGGTCGACGACGTCCATGACCAGGCGGTAGCGGTCCAGGTCGTTGCGGACCACCATGTCGAAGGGGGTGGTCGTCGTGCCGATCTCCTTGTAGCCGCGCACGTGCAGGTGGCGGTGCCCGGTACGACGGTAGGCCAGCCGGTGGATGAGCCAGGGGTAGCCGTGGTAGGCGAAGATCACCGGCCTGTCGGCCGTGAACAGTCCGTCGTACTCGAAGTCGCTCATGCCGTGCGGGTGTTCCTCGCTGGGCAGCAGTCGGGCGATGTCGACCACGTTGACCACGCGCACGGCCAGGTCGGGCAGGTGGCGGCGCAGCAGCTGGACCGCGGCGAGGACCTCCTGCGTCGGCACGTCACCCGCGCACGCGAGCACCACGTCCGGTTCGCGCGTGCCGTCCTCGCTGCCGGCCCACTCCCAGATGCCGGCGCCCCGGGCGCAGTGGACCTTCGCCTCCTCCATCGACAGCCAGTCGAAGCAGGGCTGCTTGCCCGCCACGATCACGTTGACGTAGTCGCGGCTGCGCAGGGCGTGGTCCGCCACGGACAGCAGTGTGTTCGCGTCCGGCGGGAAGTAGACCCGTACGGCCTCGGGGCTCTTGTTCAGGATGTGGTCCACGAAGCCGGGGTCCTGGTGGGAGAAGCCGTTGTGGTCCTGCCGCCACACATGGGAGGTGAGGAGGTAGTTCAGGGAGGCGACCGGAGCGCGCCAGGGCAGGCGGCGGGTGGTGCGCAGCCACTTGATGTGCTGGTTGACCATCGAGTCCACGATGTGCACGAAGGCCTCGTAGCAGGAGAACAGCCCGTGCCGGCCCGTGAGGAGGTAGCCCTCCAGCCAGCCCTGGCAGGTGTGCTCGGAGAGGATCTCCATCACCCGGCCGTGTCGGTCGAGGTGCTCGTCCACGTCGAGGATGGCGGCCTGCCAGGCCTTGCCGCTGGCCCCGTAGACGGCCTGGAGCCGGTTGGAGGCGGTCTCGTCGGGGCCGACGAGCCGGAAGTCCCGGCGGTCGGTCGTCGCCCGCATGACGTCTTCGAGCATGTCACCGAGGACACGCGTGGGTTCGTGCAGAGTGGCGCCGTGCTTGTCCACCTCGACGGCGTACTTCTCCAGGGGCGGAAGAGGCAGTTCCCGCGCGAGGAGGCCGCCGTTGGCGTGCGGTGTGGCGCCGAGCCGTCGGGCACCCTCCGGGACGCATGCCACTACGTGCGCGCGGGGGGCGCCGTGCTCGTCGAACAGTTCCTCGGGGCGGTAGGAGCGCAGCCACTGCTCCAGCTGCCGCAGGTGTTCCGGGTTGTCCCGCACGGCGGCCAGCGGCACCTGGTGCGCGCGCCAGGTGCCCTCGACCGGCAGTCCGTCCACCTCGGCGGGACCGGTCCAGCCCTTGGGCGTGCGCAGCACGATCACGGGCCAGCGGGGCCGGTCCGTGGCCCGGTCCTCGCGGGCGGCACGCTGGAAGCCGGCGATGCGGTCGAGCGCCTCGTCCATCGCCGCGGCCATCGCGCGATGGACGGCCGTCGGGTCGTCACCGGTGACATGGACGGGGTCGTGGCCGTAGCCACGCAGGAGTTCGTCCAGTTCGGTTTCCGGGAGCCGGGCCAGCACCGTCGGGTTGGCGATCTTGTAGCCGTTCAGGTGCAGGATCGGCAGCACGGCGCCGTCGCGGACCGGGTCGAGGAACTTGTTGGAGTGCCAGGAGGCGGCCAGCGGACCGGTCTCCGCCTCCCCGTCGCCGATCACGCAGGCGACCAGCAGGTCCGGGTTGTCGAAGGCGGCGCCGTAGGCGTGTGACAGGGAGTAGCCGAGCTCACCGCCTTCGTGAATGGAGCCGGGGGTCTCGGGGGCGACATGGCTGGGCACCCCGCCCGGGAAGGAGAACTGCTTGAACAGCCGGGCCATGCCGGCCGCGTCCCGGGTGATGTCCGGGTAGGTCTCGGTGTACGACCCCTCCAGCCAGGAGTTGGCGAGGACGGCCGGGCCGCCGTGTCCGGGCCCCCAGACGCACAGCGCGTCCAGGCCGCGGGCCTTGATGACGCGGTTGAGGTGGGTGTGCACCAGGTTCAGGCCGGGTGAGGTGCCCCAGTGGCCGAGCAGCCGCGGTTTGACGTGCTCGGGCTGGAGCGGCTCGCTCAGCAGGGGGTTGGCCATGAGGTAGATCTGACCGACGGAGAGGTAGTTCGCGGCGCGCCAGTGGGCGTCCAGTGAGGTGAGCTCCTCGTCCGAGAGTTCGGCGGGCGCCGTGTGCGTGTCGACGGACATCCGGATCCCTTTCGTGTCGGGACGGCGTTCGGGGGCTTCATGCGTGCCGGCCTCTGTACGACCACCTTCCATCGACGCGCCGGGTTCCCGACAGGGCCGTTCGGGCCACCGGCCGCGCGGCGGACGGTCCCGCAGGACCTGGCTGCCTCGGCCGGCACCCGATCGGACCACCCGTCCGGCCGGTCGGCGGTGCGAACGTCTTCCCGGCGCTGCGACGAGATGCCGTCAGCCCGACGGCGACCGGCGGGGCCCGCGACCGCGACGGGGGCGGCGCGGGCACCGGGGCGCGGCCGGAGCCGCTTCCGTCCTCGTCGCGCACTCCGGTCGTCGTGGCCCCTGCCGTTCAGGCGATGTCGAGGACGTCGCGGACGGACCGGCGGGGCGTGGCGGGGCCCTGTGGCCCGTAGCCCAGGCGGAGCACCATCTGGACGTGGCCGCGGCCCGTCACGGGGTCACGGGTCAGCAGGCGCAGGTCCCGGCTCTCCAGGGCGTGGGAGGTCAGGGAGGTGGCGAGCCCCGCCAGGGTCGCCTCCAGCAGCACCCGTTGCAGTGCCTGGCCGGCCCGGAGCCAGTCGGCGGGGCCGTCGCCCGGTGTGCTCAGCAAGGCCAGGTGCGGGTCCTTCTCGAACGAGGCCGTGCCGCGGTCGGCCACCGGGCGGCGGCCGGCGAAGTCACGCATGGGCGCCTTGCCGTCCCGCATGCGCGGTCCGAAGGCGTACTCCGGGACCCCGTCGGTGGCCGTGTCGGCCTCCGGTCCGAGCCGCGTCCAGCGCCGCAGGTCCCCCGCGCTCTCCGGGTGCAGGACGTCGCGGTTCTCCGCGTCGTGCACCAGGTCCAGGATCGTCCGCACGTGCCACGGCCCGGGGAACTGCAACTCCGCCCCTTCCCGGTCCGCCGCCGCGCGCAAGGCGGCCCGCACGTCCTCCGGGATGTCCTTCTCGTCGAAGGGGTACCGGCTGGTGTGCCGCCGGCGGACGGCCTGGTGCAGACGGACCAGATCGTCTTCCGAGGCGTCCGGGTCTGTCCCGCCCAGCCGGACCGCGGCGAGCCGCAGCGGTTCGGCGGGGTCCGGCAGCAGGCTGACCGTGGGGGTGATGCCGGCGTGCGCCGCGGCGACCCGCAACGTGAACAGTGCCGCACCGCAGCCGATGTGCAGGGCGCGGTTGCCGGGGTCGGAGCGGGGCATGGCGCGGTCGAGGTCGGCGAACAGCAGCAGGACCCGCTCGCTCGCCAGGAAGCGGAAGCGCCAGGGCTGCGCGTTGTGCATGGAGGGAGCGGTCACGGCCTCGGCGACCAGACCGGCGACCGTCTTCGCGTCCGGCTGCGGTGTGTCCATCGTGCCCTCCTGCCGACTCCGTCCCAGTACCCACATCGCGTGCGGGCGCACGTCCCGGGCCCGGGGCAGCGGTGCCGTGGTCAGACGCGTTCAGGCTCCGGGCCGGTCCCCCTCAGGGACGGGGCAGGACGGGCCGCCGGGCGGTCGATGATCGATCGCGGCGTGGGTGACGGGACGGGTGCTCCGTCCGCCGGCGCCGCGGGTGGCGACCCTGCCGGACGTCACCCGCCGATGATGCCGCTGACCAGGTTCGTCGCCCCTCGTGCCCTCGTGTGGCCGTCCATCCTCGGTGCCCTCGGCAACGCCGGCCATGTCGGCCTGTACGCCGAGGAGATCAGCCGCGCGGGCGAGCAACTGGGCGCGTCCCCACCGGCGTTCACGCGCCCCACCCGCATCGGCGCCACCGCCGGCCTCGACCGCGCCCTCGGCTGACGACGCACCGGCGGCGGCCCCGAGGCGGCCACCGTGCGAGCGAACGGGTCTCCACCCATTCTGGAGGTGAGGGGGGTGTGACAGCGGAGGAGGTAGTGAAGATGCGGACCGTTGTCGATCTCACGCGCTGCCAGGGATACGCACAGTGTGTGTTCCTCGCGCCGGCCGTGTTCGAGCTGCACGGCGAGGAAGGCCTTCTTTACGCCACGGCCGTACCCGACGACCAGGAAGAACGCGTGCGCCAAGCCGCGGCGGCCTGCCCGGTCCAGGCCATACTCCTGGGGGAAGAGGTGAAGAGCGGTGCCCGATGACCTCAAGGACGGCCGCATCGTCATCGTCGGTGCGTCGCTGGCCGGTCTGCGGGCCGCGGAAGCGCTGCGCGAGGAAGGATTCACCGGCTCACTGACCGTGGTCGGGGACGAACCCCACGCACCCTACGACCGTCCGCCGCTGTCCAAGCAGGTGCTGCTCGGGCAGGCGACGGCGCAGACCACCGAGCTGCCGATGCGCCGGGATCCGGACGCCGAGTGGCGGCTGGGCGTCCGCGCCACGGGCCTGGACCTGCTGGAGAAGCGGGTGCTGCTGGAAGACGGGGAGTCACTGCCGTACGACCGGGTGTTGATCGCCACCGGAACCCGCGCGCGGCCTTGGCCCCACAAGGAGGAGGCCGCGCTGGAGGGGGTGTTCACCCTGCGTTCCCGCGAGGACGGCGCGGGGCTGGCCGACCGGCTCGCCGCGAGGCCGGAGCGCGTGCTGGTCATCGGCGGCGGCTTCACGGGCTCGGAGATCGCCTCGGCCTGCCGGGAGTTGGGGGTGCAGGTCACGGTCACCGAGCGCGGCCCCGCTCCCCTGGTCGGCGCGCTCGGCGGCACCCTGTCGAAGCTCGCGGCCGTCATGCAGCGCAACCACGGTGTGGACCTGCGCACCGGCGTGACGGTCACCGCCCTGAACGGCAACGGCGCCTTCACGGGTGCGCGGCTGTCCGACGGCAGCCGGGTCGACGCGGACGTGTGCGTGGCGGCGTTGGGAGCGATCCGCAACGTCGAATGGCTGGCGGAGTCGGGGCTGGCGGCGGGCCCGCGCGGGATCGCGTGCGACGCCGGATGCCGCGCCTTCAACATGTACGGGATCGTCACCGACGACGTCTTCGTGGCCGGCGACGTCTCCCGCTTCCCCCACCCGCTGTTCGGCTACCAGATGCTGTCCCTGGAGCACTGGGGCAACGCGGTCGAGCAGGCCGAGGTGGCGGCCCACAACATGGTCAACCCGGGTCCACTGCGACGCCCGCACCTGGCGGTCCCGGTCTTCTGGTCGACCCAGTTCGGACTCAACATCAAGTCCGTGGGCGTGCCCACGTACTCCGACCACATCGTCATCGCCCAAGGCTCCTTGGAGGCGCGCCGTCTCGCCATGGTCTACGGGTACAAGGGCCGGGTCACCGCGGCCGTCACCGTCGACATGGCCAAGTCGCTCGACTACTACCGGCACCTGATCGAGTCGGCCGCTCCCTTCCCGCCCCCGCCCGGCGCGGCGGACCGGGCGATCGCGGCCGACGTCACGATCCCCTCCGACGTGCCCGATCCGTCGGTGCTGTCCCACGGCCCGACCGTCGCGCTCACCGGTCACCTTCCCGACCGCCGACTGACCGTGGTCTAGCCCACGTCCCGCCCCACCCCGAGGAGCCGCCATGGCCTCCGAGACCCTGCTGGAACGCATCACCGACTACGCCAGCCGCCCTGACCCGTACCCGCTGTACGCGGAACTCCGCGCGGCCGGACCCGTGGTGCGGCAGGCTGACGGCAGCTACCTGATCGGCACCTACCACGAGGTCGCCGCCCTGCTCCACGACCCGCGGATGAGTGTCGATCCCCGTACCCGCGGCGGGGAGGCCCAGCAACTGCCGTTCCTGCGGCTCGACGACCCCGAACACCACCGACTGCGCACCCTGGCCATGCGGCCCTTCGGTCCGCCGCACAGCCCCCACCGCGTCGACGGCATGCGCGGCGAGATCGACCGGATCACCCAGGAACTGCTGGCATCCTTCCGCGCGGGCGAGCAGATCGATCTCGTCGACGACTTCGCCTACCCGCTGCCCGTCACGGTCATCTGCCGCCTGCTCGGCGTGCCCCGCGAGGACGAGCCCCTCTTCAGGGCCTGGTCCGACGCCCTCGTCGCCGCCGCCGACGTCAGGGCCGGCGCGGACACCACCGAGACGGACAAGGCCGGTGAACAGGCGAAGATGGAGATGGGCGGCTACTTGGTGAACCTCGCCGAACAGCGCCGCGGCAAGCCGAGCGACGACATGCTCTCCGCCTTCGTCAACGAGCCCGACCCGGCTCTGCGCCTGACCCGGGAGGAACTCGCGGAAACGGCGGTCCTGCTGCTCATCGCCGGGCACGAGACCACGGTCAACCTCATCACCAACGGTGTGCTCACCCTGCTGCGCCGGCCCGACCAGCTGGACCTGCTGCGCCGCCAACCGGACCTGCTGCCGCGAGCGGTGGAGGAGCTGCTGCGTTACGAGCCTCCGGTCCACATGCGCGAGCGCCTCCCGCGGGCCGACGTCGACGTCGCCGGCACCACCCTCCCGGAAGGCGCGTCCGTCGTCCTGGTGCTGGCCTCGGGCAGCCGCGACCCCAAGCGGTTCGTCGAGCCCGACCGGTTCGACCCCACCCGTCCGGACAACCAGCACTTCGGCTTCGGCAGCGGCATCCACCTCTGCTACGGCGGCCCCCTGGCCCGCATCGAGGCCTATTCCGCGCTCGGCGCCCTGCTCCCCCACCTCGGCACCGCCCGGCTGGTCCAGGACCCACCGCCCTACCGCCAGAACGCCATGCTCCGCGGCCCCCGCCACCTGCCCCTCCAGCTCTGAGGGCCGTACGCCGGCACCGCGCACGACAGGGAAGGAGGGACGGGACGGGGCGACGACAGCGCAGTGGCACGTCGGCGTCACGCCCCACGTAACCTTTCCCTGTGCCGCCCTCCCCCCTCCGTCGCGTCGCCGTCCTCGTGCTCGACGGTGCGAAGCCGCTCGACGTCGGCATTCCCGCGCAGGTCTTCACCACCCGCGCGAGCATGCCGTACGAGGTGCGGGTGTGCGGGGCGGCACCCGGTCTCGTGACCGGCGGCGATGGCCTCGCGTACTACGTCGCCCACGGCCTCGACGCGCTCGCGTGGGCCGACATCGTCTTCGTGCCCGGCTACCGGTTCCCGGACCGCGACGACCCGCCGCAGGCCGTGCTCGACGCGCTGATCGCCGCCCACGAGCGGGGCGCCCGGCTCGCCGCCATCTCGACGGGTGCCTTCGCGCTCGCCGCCACGGGCCTGCTCGACGGCAAGCGCGCCACGACGCACTGGCACTACAGCCGGGCACTCGCGGCCAGGCATCCGTTCGTCCAGGTCGACGAGAACGTGCTGTTCGTCGACGAGGGCAGCGTGCTCACCTCGGCCGGCGCCGCCTCCGGCATCGACCTGTGCCTGCACATCCTGCGCGGCGACCTCGGAGTGGCCGCGTCCAACCACGCGGCCCGGCGTCTGGTCGCGGCCCCCTACCGCAGCGGCGGCCAGGCCCAGTACGTGCCGCGCAGCGTCCCCGAGCCGCTCGGCGAGCGGTTCGCCGCGACCCGCGAGTGGGCGCTGCACCGGCTCGGCGAGCCCCTCACCCTCGACGTACTGGCGCGGCAGGCGGGCGTCTCGCCCCGCACGTTCTCCCGGCGCTTCGTCGAGGAGACCGGCTACACGCCGATGCAGTGGGTGATGCGCGCCCGCATCGACCTGGCCCGCGAACTGCTTGAGCGCTCGCAGCGCAGCGTCGAACAGATCGCCGCCGACGTCGGGCTCGGCACCGGCGCGAACCTGCGGCTCCACTTCCAGCGCATCCTCGGCACCACTCCGAGCGAGTACCGGCGCACCTTCACCCGGGGCGAGTAGGCCGCCCGGCACCACGCCGGCTGGCGCGATCCTTGTGGACCATGGCGATCCCGCCACTGTCGGTGGCGCGGGCCGCGGGCGAGTCTGGTGGCGAAAGGAAGGGACGTCACACATGACTCGCATCGCCATCAACGGATTCGGCCGCATCGGACGCAACGTGCTGCGCGCACTGCTGGAGCGCGACAGCGCCCTGGAGATCGTCGCCGTCAACGATCTGACGGAGCCCGCCGCGCTCGCCCGGCTGCTCGCCTTCGACAGCACGGCCGGCCGGCTCGGGCGCCCGGTGACCGCCGACGGCAACACCCTCGTCGTCGACGGCCGGCGGATCACGGTGCTGGCCGAGCGTGAACCGGCGCGGTTGCCGTGGGCCGAACTCGGTGTCGACATCGTCCTGGAGGCCACCGGCCGCTTCACCTCGGCCAAGGCCGCCGGGGCCCACCTCGACGCCGGTGCGAAGAAGGTGCTCGTCAGCGCGCCGTCGGACGGCGCCGATGTCACGCTCGCGTTCGGGGTCAACACCGACGCCTACGATCCGGCCGTGCACACGATCGTCTCGAACGCCTCCTGCACCACCAACGCGCTCGCGCCGCTGGCCGCGGTCCTCGACGAACTCGCCGGTATCGAGCACGGGTTCATGACGACGGTGCACGCCTACACGCAGGAGCAGAACCTTCAGGACGGCCCGCACCGTGACGCCCGTCGCGCCCGGGCCGCCGGCATCAACATCGTGCCGACCACGACCGGCGCGGCCAAGGCGATCGGCCTGGTGCTGCCCAACCTCGACGGCAAGCTGTCGGGCGACTCGATCCGCGTACCGGTGCCGGTGGGCTCGATCGTCGAGCTCAACACGACCGTCGCCCGCGATGTGACGCGCGACGAGGTGCTGGCGGCGTACCGCGCCGCAGCGGAGGGGCCGCTCGCCGGCATCCTTGAGTACTCCGACGACCCGCTCGTGTCGTCCGACATCACGGGCAATCCCGCCTCGTCGATCTTCGACTCGGCCCTCACCCGCGTCGAAGGCCGCCACATCAAGGTGGTCGCCTGGTACGACAACGAGTGGGGCTTCTCCAACCGCGTGATCGACACGCTGGAGTTCCTCGCCACCGGCTGATACTCCAGCACGGTGCGTCAGGGGGATGTGCCGGTCTTCGACCAGTGCCGGACCGGTGTGTACGGCGCCCGGACCGGACCGGCACCTCCCCGCCTGCGCGATCGGCTCGACCTGGGGCTGTCGGTCCGCTGTCGGCGGCGTGTCGGCCAGGTGTCGGCAGCGTCTGAAACCTTGCCGGTATTCCTGCCGGGTGACCGTCCGGCGGGCACGCGGAAGGCAAGGAACCACCATGACCACTGATGTCACGATCATCGGCGCCGGGCTCGCCGGACTGACCCTCGCCCGTGTCCTCCACGTCCACGGCATCCCGGCCACGGTGTACGAGGCGGAGACCTCACCGCTGGCCCGCGCGCAGGGCGGGATACTCGACATCCACGACCACAACGGCCAACTGGCTTTGCAGGCGGCCGGTCTGACCGACGAGTTCCGCAGCCTCGTCCTGGAGGGCCGCCAGGCGACACGGATCCTCGACCGGGACGGGACCGTCCTGTTCGAAGAGGCCGACGACGGCACGGGGGGCCGGCCCGAGGTGCAGCGCGGTGAGCTGCGACGGATCCTGCTCGACTCGCTCCCGGCCGGCACCGTCCGGTGGGGGCGCAAGGTCAGCGGCGTCCGTCCTCTCGGCGGGGGGCGCCACGAGGTCGCCCTCGCCGACGGCACCGTGGTCGTCACCAGCCTGCTGGTCGGCGCGGACGGCGCGTGGTCACGCATCCGGCCGCTGCTCTCCGACGCGGTGCCCGAGTACACCGGCAGGTCGTTCGTCGAGACCTGCCTGTTCGACAGCGACACCCGACACCCTGCCGCCTCGAAGGCGGTCGGCGGCGGGTCGCTGTTCGCGCTCGCCCCGGGAAAGGGCATCCAGGCCCACCGGGAGAAGGGCGACACCCTGCACACCTATGTGGCGCTCACCGAGTCGCAGGACTGGTTCGCCGCCATCGATTTCACCGATGCCGCCGCTGCCGCCGCACGCATCGCGCGGGAGTTCGACGGGTGGGCACCGGAGCTCACCGCACTGATCACCGACAGTGACACCCCGCTGGTGCCCCGCCCCCTGTACGCCCTGCCGATCGGGCACCGGTGGGACCGGGTGCCAGGGGTGACCCTGCTCGGCGACGCCGCCCACCTCGCCGCTCCCAACGGCGAAGGCGCCAACCTGGCCCTGTACGACGGCGCCGAACTCGGCAAGGCCCTCGCCGCACACCCCGGCGACACAGAAGCCGCCTTCGCCGAGTACGAGCGGGCCATGTTCCCCCGCGGCGCCGAAGCCGCCGCCGAAGGCGCCCAGCTCCACGAGTTGCTCTTCGGCGCCGACACACCCCAGGGCCTGTTCGCCGCGTTCACCGCGGATGAGCAGGCCCCGTGAGCCGCCGGCCGAGGTCACCCCGGCGGCCGTCGATCCATGTCAGGCCGCGTGGACGTCACGAGCTCCGTGCGAGGGCGTGGGGCGCGATGCTCGCGGCGAACAGCGGGGTTTCCGGCCGGTTGTGGTCACCGGAGGCGGCTTGCCGTGCGGCTGCGGCCTGCTCGAAGGTGATGCCGTTCTTCTCGTCGAACTCCTTGCCGTGCCTTCACGTGTGTGCGACGGCCCTGGGTGTTCAGGGCGTGAGCATGCGGTCCTGCTCCACCGGGGGTGTGCCGTCGTACCAGTCCAGGGCCTTGCCGAAGCGGACGAGTTCGCCGTAGAGGGCGGGCTCGACGTGGTCGGCGAGGACCAGGTCGAGCACGGCTTCGGCGGCCCGCGCCGGTGACTGGGCCCGGCTGTAGTCGCTGAACCAGGGGCGGGAGGTGGCGGTGTCGACCATGCCGGGACACACGGCCGCGATCAGTGTGCCGTCGGCGAGATCGCCCGCGCGGCGTTCGGCGGCGACGGCGCGGACGGCGGCGACCTGGGCCACCTTCGAGGGGACGTTGAGCCAGATCGGCCAGCCGGCCTCCTGCGCGGTCCGGTTGTGGATCGCACCGCGCCACGACTCGACGGCGTACTCGACCTGGTCGAGACTCGCGCCGTCGAAGAGGTGGTGCAGCCGGGGATCCAGGTGACCGAGGGTGCCCAGGCTGCTGGCGACGACGAGGAGCCGGCCGCCCGGGCGCAGGAGGGGACCGAAGGAGCGCAGGATCGCGTGCGTGGCGGTGTTGGAGACGTCGATGAACTCGTCGGCCCGCTCGGCCTGTGACTCCTCGGGCAGCACGCGGGCCACCGCGTTGGAGAGGAGGACGTCGACACCTCCGTACCGGGCCCGGAGATCCTCGGCGAGGCGGGCGATGGCGTCGGTGTCGGTGACGTCCAGGACGCGGCCCTCGACCCGGGCGCGGGTGCCGGACAGCCGGCCGACCTCGTGTACGGCGTCCGTCACGCGCCGGTGGCTGCGGCCGGTGAGCAGGACCAGGTCCCGCGAGTCCATGCGGGCCGCCAGTCCTTCGACGAGGGCGCGGCCGAGTCCTTGGTTGGCGCCCGTGACGAGGGCGATACGGGGAATGTTCACGCATGCCACGCTAGAAAGCGCGCCACCATGAGTCCAACGAAAGTTCGGCACCACTGGTATGCGTGAACGTCATGGACGGCAGCCGTGCCGCTGCGGGATTCCGGAGCTCTTCGGCATCGGCATCGCCACGCGGCAGGGGGATCGGCAGGTCCAGGGCCACGGTCCCCGGCCCCTTCGTCAGCACCACGATGCGGGAGCCGAGGAACACCGCCTCGTCCGCCGAGTGCGTCACGAACACCGTGGTCCGCCCGGTCTGGGCGGTCACCCGGCGGACGTCCTCCTGGAGCCGTTCCCGGGTCAGCGCGTCCAGCGCCGCGCACGGCTCGTCGAGCAGGAAGAGCGGGTTCTCGGCGGCCGGCGCGCGGGCGATGGCGACCCGCTGCCGCGGGCCGCCGGAGATCTCCCAGGTACCGCCGGTCGACGGTGCCTTCGAGACCCACCCGTGCCGGCAACTCCGCCCGCCGCTCGGGCCATTGCCTGCGGTTCACCCCGGCGTACCGCAGTGCCAGGCCGATGCTGCCGCGTACGGTATGCCACGGGAACAGCCGAGGCGTCTGGAACACCACGCCGGCCGACTCGCCCGGCCGCGGCTCGGCACCGGACACCCGCACCGAGCCGTGCGTGGGCTGCTCGAATCCGGCGACCAGCCGCAACAGCGTGCTCTTGCCGCAGCCGGAGGCACCGACCAGGACCAGGAACTCGCCGGCGGGGACGGTCAGGTCGACCGGCCCGACGGCGGTGACGGTCTCTCCGCCCCGGCGGTACTGGTGGGTGACGTGGTCGAGGCGCACGGATCCGGCACGCGAGCTGTCCGTCCCGCTGTCCTCGACTGCCGTACGCGGGGCTTCACTTGAGGACATCGGGCAGCCCCTTGAGGTAGAACGCCTTGCGGACGGCGTCCTCGGACGGCGCGGCGTCGATCTGCTGCCGGCCGGCCAGGAACCGGCCGGTGTCGGTGACGTACGACAGCAGCTTGCCGGGGTTGCCGTCGGTGCCCGGCCAGTCGGCGGAAGCCACCTGCTCCGCGGTGAGGAAGACACCTTGGGCGAGCTGCGCCCGGGCGTCCGTGGCGGTGGTGCCGAGTTCGGCCGCGACGGCCTTGACCGAGCCGTCGGCGGCGGAGCGTCCCACTCTCTGGACCTGGCCTCTTGCTGATCGTCACGACCATGGGGCGCCGTCGCGGCGACCCACG
Organism: Streptomyces olivaceoviridis; assembly: GCF_014650115.1. GTDB lineage: Bacteria > Actinomycetota > Actinomycetes > Streptomycetales > Streptomycetaceae > Streptomyces > Streptomyces olivaceoviridis. The sequence goes on from NZ_BMUI01000005.1 coordinate 174,737, forward strand.
GCCCGCCGTCCGACCCGGGCGGTCCGTGACGTGTGCCGCGGATCGGTTCCCGGCCGGACGTCGCATCGGCGACCACCCTGAACAGTTCAGCGGCACGCGCACGGTCCTTCCCCGCCCAGCGCCCACGAACTGGTGGACGCCGACCGCATCGGCGCGCTGGGTGACCCCTCTCTCCGGGTTGGTGGTCCGCGCGGGGGGTAGGCCGCGCCGTCGGAGGCACGCCCGGCAGCCGCCCTCTCCCAGCCGCCCGTCCCCGCGCACGTCCCGAGTCGCTCGCGGAGCCCGTTCACCTGGGTGGAAGCCCTGCTGCTCGTCCGCCTGCCGCGCATCCGATCGTGCCCTCATGCCGGAATGAACTGGTGAGGGTCCGGGACGATGCGCCCGGACGAGCGCCCGGGACCTGAGGGATGCGGGAAGCCGGTGCGCTCCTGAGCCCCTGCGCCACGGTGTACGGGGCTCAGCCCTCCGCTCGTGGGCCGGAGCTCACCTGTGGGCACGCCGACGTCCGCGCCCGTCCGCGGTGAGGCGGGCGGGGCCCGCACCCGCCGGCCGCCGCGGCGGCACGCGACCGGCCTCGACCTGTCCGGCGCGGGAAGGAGCCGGCCATGGCGGCGACGCGGACCCGGAACCCGGTAGTCGCGGCTCGGCGCGGCAAGAGTTGGGGGACGCCGTACCGGACTCCCCGGCGGCAGCCGGTTTCGTACTCTTGCGGCATGCGTATGCGCCCCACTCTGAGTTGGACCCCTACCGAGGACCTGCCGCCCGGCACCACGGATCTGGAGCCGGTCGCCGATGCGCTGAGGGCCGGCGGTGTGCTGGTGCTCAGTGGGGCGGGCATCTCCACGGAGTCGGGCATCCCCGACTACCGGGGCGAGGGCGGGAGCCTGAGCCGGCACACCCCGATGACCTACCAGGAGTTCACCGCCGACGCCCAGGCCCGGCGCCGGTACTGGGCGCGCAGCCACCTCGGATGGCGCACCTTCGGCCGTGCCCGCCCCAACGCCGGGCACCGGGCCGTGGCCGCGTTCGGACGGCACGGCCTGCTGTCCGGCGTGATCACCCAGAACGTGGACAGCCTGCATCAGGCCGCCGGCAGCGAGGGCGTCGTGGAACTCCACGGTAGCCTGGACCGGGTCGTCTGCCTCGGGTGCGGCGCCTTCAGCCCGCGCCACGAACTCGCCCAACGCCTGGAAGCGGCCAATCCGGACTTCGATCCGGTGGCGGCGGGGATCAACCCGGACGGTGACGCCGACCTCACCGACGAACAGGTCGAGGACTTCCGCGTACTGCCCTGCGTGATATGCGGCGGCATTCTCAAACCGGACGTCGTGTTCTTCGGCGAGGCAGTTCCCCCACAGCGGGTGGAGCAGTGCCGGGAGATGGTCCGTGAGGCAACCTCACTGCTGGTCCTCGGTTCCTCACTGACAGTGATGTCCGGGCTCCGGTTCGTCCGCCAGGCGGCCCAGGCCGGGACGCCGGTACTCGTCATCAACCGCGACCAGACCCGAGGCGACCGGCACGCCCTCACCCGGGTCGCACTGCCGCTGGGGAGAGCCCTCACCACCGTGGCCGACCGACTGGGCATCCCCGTCGACGTACCGGACCCGCTCCGGACCTGAGCCTCGACCGGGAAACGGTCCCCGCACGAGCGGCCCGCGCGGGGACGGGGGGCGGCGCTACCGCCATCGGGCGGATCGTCACGCTGTGGTGACCCGCTCAGCGGGGCCACGACATGCCGCTGAGGTGCGCCGTGGCGCGGCACGGAGCTGTACCAGCGCCTCACGGCGCCGCCCGCCACGACGAACTGACACGGTCAGGCCGACGGGTCACTCATCCCCGTCGGCGCCCCTCTGCCAGGGGCGGGCCGGCCGCGTACGGTGCACAGCCGGGACGGGTTCGAACATGCCGGGAAAGCCATGTCCGGCATCCGGTTGGCGCCGGCCACCAGGCGAGGCAGCTTGTGCCGGTGCTGCCGCGGTGCGAGGGGATCGCGGCGTCGAGGCGTGGGATGACGACGGGGCGGGCCGTACGCGGTCGAGCAGCGCAAGAGCGTAGCTCGGCGCCGAGAAGGCCGGATCGCCGAGGTCGGCGACGGATACGGGTGGGCGGCGGCGGCGACGCGTCCCCGTCGCTGGTCCCGGCCAGCAGGGTCGCGCGCGGCGTGGCCCGTCCACGCGCCACCGTACCGACCAGCAGCCAGGCACCGATTCCAGGAGAGCGCTTCACGGGCCGGTAGCCGTCGCCGATGCCCGCCTGGCCCCGGACCACCCACGGCCGGACCGCCACCGGACCGCCCCGCTCGTCGTGCACCGGGGAGCGCCGTGAGGGTGACGTCGGCGGGTGTGCCGTGACCGGCGCCCTGCCCGCGGGGACGGGTGGGTGGCCCCCGGCGGGGGTGCGTCGGGCAGACCACACCGTGCAGGACAGCCCGGTCGGCTGTCACCGTTATGGGGACGGGGCGGTGGGTGATGAGTATGGGTGATCTCCGCGTCGGTGACCTGCGTGAGCGATCAGGGAGAAACGCCAGTGCGGCCGACCGGGTGACATGTCCGGCGATCCGTCGGGTTGCGGAACTGACGGACTGTCGGTTGCCTCGTGAGCGGAACACACGAGATGTGCCGCGCAGCAGGCCGGACACTGTTCCGTGGGAGGATTCGCATGCGCTACAGACACATGGGTGCGGGTATCGGCCTGGTCCTCGGTGCCCTCGGGCTGCACATCCCGGCCGCTGCCGCCGCTGATGACTCCGATGTCCGTATCGACCCCTGGAATGCCCCACCGGGTTCCACGGTCACGGTCAGCACGAGGGCCTGCGACGCTGACGCGGACTATGGCAAGGGCTGGTCGGAGGTAGGAGGAGAGTTCCACCTCTTCGCAGGCGACGAGGAGGGGGTGCTCACCGGCGAGTTCGAGATCCCGGAAGGAACCCGGCCGGGCGACGACACAGTCACCGTGAAATGTCCGCCGCTGACCAAGGTCACGGAGACGTACCGGGTCACCGGACGCCCTCCGAGCGGCTCGGTCGACGCCGGCTTCGGACCGGCCGAAGACACAGGTACGGGGCTCGCCCTGGCCGGCGGGCTGCTCGCCACGGCCGCCGCCGGGGGTGCGGTCTGGTTGTACCGCCGCCCGAACGACAACCGAACCTGATCGCCCCACCCCGTCGGCCGGCCCCGTCCACGTCGGCCGGCCCCGCCCACGTCGGCCTGCGACCGGACCAAGAGACTCACCGGACCAAAGGACCCAACCGCGATGGCACCCAGACACCACTCCCCCGCTTCCCGAGGTCCGTTCATCCCGGCGGTGCTCCTTCCGACCTGCATGATGACGGCCGGTGTGGTGCTGCTGATCAGCGGGATGCATGACGGGGAGCAACCCCCACAGCCACCGGCAGCCCATTCCTCCTCAACTCCCGCAGCCCCCGCCCGCCCCACCGTCCACCCGCTGCCCCCCGCGGATCCGGTCCGGCTCCGCATCGCCGCCATCGGGGTGAACGCCCCGATGACACGAGTGGGCCTCGATGCCGCAGGAGCACTGCGGACTCCCCCGCCTGACAAACCCGGCTACGCCGGCTGGTACGGCGACGGCACACCTCCCGGCTCGGCAGGCACCGCCATCGCCGCCGGGCATGTGGACACACCCGACGGCGACCCAGGTGTCTTCTACGACCTCGGCGCCCTGACCGAGGGAGCCACCATCGAGATCAGCCGGACCGACCGGCGGACAGCGGTGTTCACCGTCCGCGCCGTCGAGCTCTACGACAGGAAGGAGTTCCCGAGCAAGAAGGTCTACGGCAGTTCCGGCCGACCCGAGCTCCGGTTGATCACCTGCGGGGGCGGCTACACCAAGCGCACGGGCTACCTGGGCAACGTCGTGGTCTACGCGACGCTGACCGCGGTGACGTAACCGGCCGAACCGACCCTGCCCGCGAGCGATCAGCAGAACAGACCGGGGAGGCGGAGGACCATCACCCCGTCACATGGAATTCGTAAGTCGGCCCGGGACTGCCAGAAGGCCGACTGCGCGTAACGATCCTCCTCCGCGACGTCGAGGCAGATCGCGACGAGGCCGCAGTCGGCACGCACACCGGGGTGACCGGGACGCAGCACGCAGAACTCGTTGCCCTCCGGATCGGCCAGCACGTCCCACGAGACGTCCCCCTGGCCGATGTCGACCCGCGTCGCACCGAGCGTGAGAAGGCGCGCCACCTCGGCCTCCCAGTCCGGACCCCCGGCCAAGTCGAGGTGGAGCCGGTTCTTGTACGGCGTCTTCGGCTTCGCGGTCGGTACGAACCGCAGGTGCAGGCCGTCCGTCCGGCCCCGTGTCGCCTCCGACCAGAAGCGGTCCATACGCGCGACATCCAGCGCGTCGATCACGATCCCCGTCAGCATCCCGTTCCCCCAAGCGTTCACACGTGTCGCCTGCTCACGCACCCCGGGCAAGCGGCACCGTTCGTAGGCCATGCCCGCGTCGCCCGCGCGTCATCACGCTATGGGATCGCGTGAGGCGGTCGCCGACTGGCACGCTGCCGCCATGGATCACGCGGAAGCACTACTCATCGGCGGACGGGCAGGGGTCGGCAAGACGACGGTGGGGTGGGAGGTGTCGGCGTTGCTGCGCGCTGCGGCGGTCCCCCACGCGGTCATCGAGGGCGACTTCATGGGGCAGGTGCATCCGGCGCCGGAGGGGGACCCGCACCGTTCGGAAATCACTGAGCGGAATCTGACGGCCGTATGGGAGAACTTCGCCCGGCTCGACTACCGGCGTCTGATCTACACGAACACTGCGAGTGTGCTGCCTGAGGCGACGGGCATGTTCGAGCGCGCCATGGGGGCGAATGTGCGGATGACGCGGGTCCTGCTCACCGCCTCCGACGCCACCGCTCGCGAGCGGCTGGTGGGCCGGGAACTCGGCTCGGAACTGGAGAAGGAGCTGGCAGGCGGTATCCGTAAAGGACGGCTCCTGGACGAGCGGGCCACCGCGGGGACGGTGCGGGTGAGGACGGACCTGCGGTCTGTCGTCGACATCGCGCGGGAGGTGGTGGCCGCAACCGGCTGGGTCGGGCAGCGTTCTCGTAAGTAAGTGATCATCTGGAAGCCCTGATCGGCCAGGGGCGCGCGGCGGTGCTCGACTGTTCCCGGAGCATCGGCACGCAGGCCATCGGCCTTGCGCTGCGCGGACACAGCGTCACCGGAACCGACCTCAGCCCCCGCGCCGCCGCCCGCGCTGTCCAGGCGGAGAATGGCGCGTCGAGGTCCGCCGGACCACCTACTGGGCGCTCGGTCAGAGGCGGCCGGCCGACCTCGCGGCCGATGCCGGGTTTGTCGACCCGGGGCGGCGGATGCCGCGGGAGACAGGCTTCTTCCAGCTGCTGCTCGTGGCCCGCGCCGGCGAGTAGGTGACTCAGCGCCGGGGGTGCCGGCGAGGCGGGCCATGGTCGTTCTCCTCGCTCGATCAGCGGATGCCCTGAAGGAAACGGCCGCTCAACCGGACGGTGGGACCGAGGACCGCACACCGAACCACTGCTCGGCGCCGTACTCCTCGAACCGCTCCACCTCGGTGAACCCCAGCTTCGCCGCGAGGCGCCTCGCGCGGCCGTTGGCGGTCTGGGTGCAGAGCACCACCGGCTCACCGGGCAACGCGTCGGCGAACCAGTCGAGTGCCGCTGCGCACGCCTCTGCCGCGTACCCGCGTCCCCACGCCTCCGGCAGGAACATGTAGCCGAGTTCGGCCTCCCCGGCATCGGGGCGGACGTGACCCGGACGTGTTGCGTCGCGCCTATCGAGCGTGATCACGCCGATCATCGCTCCGTCGAGATCAACCACGAAGAGGCCGGGACGCCGCCCTGGCACCTCAGGCACCGCGCGCTCAAGCTCATCTCGCGGTCGCGGCCCACCGATATAGGTGCCCACCTCTGGCGATGCGAACAGCTCGATGAACGCCGCCCGGTCCCGGGCCTCGGACTCGCGGAGCACGAGCCGTTCGGTCCTTATCGGGTCAGGTGGCCAGGCGACGGCTCCGAGTTGAGTCATGATGGGCAACCTATCGCTCGGCCGTGAGGGTGATCCGAGAGGGAAGGTCACGTCGGCCACTGCTGGCAGCATCTGATTGTCACCTGTGGCGGCCGTCCTCCTGAGTGGCCGGGGACCGCAACGGGTACAGCCCGGCGTCGTCGGCTGTGGTCAGCCGGTCAGGGGCTGCCATTGGTCTTCCCGCGCGGGATCGACGCTGCCGAGCCATATCGGCGTCCCGCCGATCAAGCCGGGCTGGTCCCGCGTGGCCAAGGCGGGGGTTTCGAGCATGTCGGCAGCCTCTTCCAGGTAGGTGACGAGCGTGTCCAGTACGTCACCGGGGTCATCGTCGTAACGGGACCAGCAGCCCAGGAATCCGGTGGCCGCGTCCCAGTACAGGCCTGACGTGCGGTCAGCCGGGCCGCAGGAGACGACCGGGATCCAGGATCTGTTCGAGGAGTTGCGCTTCGCCATGCGTGGCGTGACCGTGCGCTGAACAAGGTCCGTGGTGGAGAGGGCCGGCCAGCGCGATGTCCAACCGAGGTGATTCCGGACCGAGGCGGTGGTCATAGGCACGAGCCCACGCGGCCCACTTGTCCAGATGGCGTCAAGGCTCCGCGTCAGGACGGGGCGAGGACGCAGAACTCGTGTCCCTCCGGGTCGGCCAGGCACGTCCACGGGACGTCGCCCTGGCCCACGTCGGCGGGCGTCGCGCCGAGAGCCTTCAGGCGCGCGATCAGCTCCGCCTGATGGGACGTCGAGGTGGTGGCGAGATCGAGGTGTACACGGTTCTTCGTCATTGTCTTGGCGTTCGGGACGGGAACGACGTCGACGCAGACGGCGAACGGGTCCGGCCAGACGGGGCCGCTGGCGGGGCCGACGTAGGTCGTCACGCCGGGGCTGTAGGCACTCCAGCCGAGCGCCTCCGCCCAGAACCGGCCGACCGCCGAGGCGTCGAGGGCCTTGATGTTCACCTGAACAGGTCGCAGTGCCATGCCGGCGATCCTATGCGCCCGCTCTGCGAGGACATTCGCGCGTGGGGACGCGGGTCAGGGCATGGTGGGTGCGCGCTCTCGGAGGTAGGCCTCCATCTCGGCGGCCCCGGTCAGCATCGCGCGCCCGCGGGCGGACAGCCGGCCGTGCCAGTCGGACAGTGCGGTCTCCAGTGGCTCCAGTCCGCCGGCCGCCCGCACCTGGGCGATCAGCGGGGCGATCTGTTCCAGGAGGTAGCCGCCCCGCCTGAGCTGGTGGGTCAGCCTCGCGTCCCGTACGTCGGCGGCGTCGTAGACGCGGTATCCGGTCCGCGGGTCGCGGCACGGGCGTACGAGTCCGGCGCGCTCCCATTTGCGCAGGGTCGCGGGCCGGATGCCGAGCTTGACTGCCAGTGGCCCGATGAACGTGCCGCCGGGCCTGGAGACCGCGGCCGGCTCGGCCCCCGTATCAGGCTCGGGCGACACGGTGGACGCCAGTTCGCGGAGGGCGTTCTCCACGGCTTGCAGGGTCCGCCGGTCGTCGAGGAGTTGGGCGTGGCTCCCGTCGATGAGGCGGAACGCCTCGTCGACCGTGTCCTGGTTCACGGCTCGCATGATCGACGTCGCCGTCTGGTGGCCGTGGCCGGGTAGCAAGGCGAGAAACGCGCGCAGGGCCTGGGCGTGCAGTGGGGTGTAGACGCGGTGGCCGTGGGGTGTGCGGTCGGCGCCCGGAAGGATGCCGGCCTCCTCGTAGTTCCTGATCGCCTGCGTGGACAGACCGCTTCCACGGGCCAGGTCAACCGGCCTGAGTCTTCCACCGCTTTGAAGGTTTCGCCCCATCAGACCGCCGAAATCGCACAAAAGTTTCTACCGAGGGTTCAAAGATACCGTTTAAGGCATGGCTACTGACATCAAGGGCACCGTCCATGCCGTCGAGGCGGTCGCCGTCATGGGACTGCTCCCCGCCCGGCCGCGGCTGCTCGCCCTGGGCGAGCCCACCCACGGTGAGGACACTCTGCTCGACCTGCGCAACGAGCTCTTCCGGCAGCTCGTCGAGCAGGAGGGCTACCGGACGATCGCGATCGAGAGCGACTGCGTGAGGGGCCTGGTCGTGGACGACTACGTCACCTCGGGCACGGGCACGCTCGACGAGGTCATGGAGCGCGGTTTCAGCCACGGCTGGGGCACCTCCGCGGCCAACCGCGAGCTCGTGCGCTGGATGCGCGCCTACAACGACGGCCGGCCCGCGTCCGAGCGGCTCCGCTTCTCCGGTTTCGACGGCCCGTTGGAGATCACCGACGCCGCGAGTCCCCGCCAGGCCCTCACCGCGCTCCACGGCTACCTCGCGGCCTGGGTGGACGCGGAACTGCTCCCCTGCACGGGGGAGACACTCGACCGCCTGCTCGGCGCCGACGACCGGTGGACCGATCCCGCCGCGATGATGGACCCGGCCCGGTCCGTGGGGCAGTCCGCCGAGGCCGGTCAGCTGCGGCTGCTCGCCGACGATCTGGTGACGCTGCTCGACGCGCAGGCCCCGCACCTGATCACGGCGACCTCGCGGGAGGAGTGGGACCGGGCGCGTCTGTACGGGCGCACCGCCACCGGCCTGCTGCGCTACCACTACTGGATGGCCGACACCTCACCGGCCCGGATGACGCGGCTGTGCGCGCTGCGGGACGTGATGATGGCTCAGAACCTCCTCGCCGTCGCGGCCCGGGGTCCGGCACTCCTCCACGCCCACAACTCCCATTTCCAGCGGGAGAAGAGCACGATGCAGATGTGGGAGGGTCCGGTGGAGTGGTGGAGCGCCGGTGCGCTGGTGAGCGCCGAACTCGGCGAGGAGTACGCCTTCGTGGCCACGGCCCTCGGCACGATCCGGCACCGGGGAGTGGGCGCCCCGCCGCCGGGCACCCTCGAAGGACTCCTGTACGCGCTCCCGGAGGACCGCTGCGTCATCGACGTCCCCCGTCTGGTCACCGCCCTGGGCGACACGCGGCCCGTGCCCCGCGTGTCCCCATGGTTCGGCTACTCCCCGCTCGACCCGGCCCATCTGGCAGGCACCGACGGCATCGTGTTCGTCAGGGACGTCCCCCAGACCTGACCCCCTGCCACGTGCGCCTACGGTCGCGGCACCCGTTGGCGAACGGCGGCGCGGGGTTGCGGGCCTCCCCGGCGACGTACTCGGCGAGCAAGCCGTTGCTGGGGCCAGCCGGTCAGTCCGAAGACGCGTGCACCCGCACGATGCCGTCGTTCTCGGCGGCGTGGGGTTGGATACGTCTTCCAAGGTCCGTCCCGTGACCCGGCTTCGCGGTTCCGAACGGTGACGGCTCGCTCGAGCACTCCATCTGTGCTGCGAGGTGGAGGACTTCAGCGGTTCTTCGGCGGGGAAGCGTCGCCGCTCGTGGGTGGGCGATGTGCGACAGCCGACCCCGCCCGACCGGAACGGCCGGCGCGGGCGGTGGGAGCGTCGGCATGGCGTGGGGATGCGGTGCCGCGTCCGGGTGGGCCCGTCGGCCTCTGACCGGGCCGCGCGGGCCAGTGCGAGCAGCGACAGGGAGCCGACGAACGCGACGTAGAGGAGGCTGGTGGTCCGCAGGCCCCATGCCGGTGCCAGGAGGCCGGCCGCGAGGGCGGGAAGACTCAGCGCCGCATAGCTGACGACGTACACGGCCGAGAACACCTCCGCTCGTGACCGCGCGGAGGTGACCTCGCCGATGGCGCGGAGATTGCCGTTGCAGGTCAGGCCGACGTCCGACCCCGCCACGACGGCCCCGCACCCGTAGACGACCGGGGACGGCAGGGCGATGGCCACGGCCAGTCCTGCCGATCCCAGGGTCAGCAGGACGGCGCCCAGCAGCATGGCCCGCCGCACCGAGTGCCGGGCGGACCACACGCCGCCCACACCTCCGGCCAGGAACAGCGCGGCGATGTCGAGCCCGCCTGTGGCTGCCCAGGTGACGTGGAGGACACCGGCGACCACGGAGGGGGTCAGGGCGAGGAACAGCCCGGTGAGGGACCAGCCCGCCACGGGGGCGGGTACGGCGGCCGGGAGCCGGGCGGGATCCGCACCCTCGGGCGGAGCCGGATCGGCCCGCCCTTCGGCCGTGGGACCGTCTCGGAGAGGTATCACACCGCCACCGCGAGGAGCAGGAAGACGCAGGTGAGGACGGAGAAGACGTAGGTGTCCGGGTGGGCGACCGATTGGACCAGAAGTCCCACCACGGCGGCGCCGACGGCCAGGCCCGCGCTCGTTCCGACCGCCGTCACCGTGGTCCCCGCGTGCGGGCGCCCCACGAGGGAGAAATCGACGAGCCCGGCGGCCGGCCCTCCGAGGGGCGGTTCCGGTGGCGACGCCAGTCCCAGCGCTCCCGGTACAAGGGATAGACCGGCGAGGGTGCGCTCGCGGTCGCCATCAGTACGACGGTGGTGACCGTCGGCACGCTGAAGGCGGCACGTCGGCTCGGACGACGAGGAGTGCGGCGATGACGCGGCGGTCGCACCGCTTCGGGCCCGGCCGCTGCCGGGTCACCGCGGCCAGGGAGCGTCGTTGATGCGCTCGACCATGGACGCACGGCGGAATCCGGGGACGAAGTGTTCCAGGATGTCCGCGTTGATGGTGCCGTATGTGGTGTCGGGGCGGTCTTTGAGGCCGTCGAGGAATGCCAGCAAGAATTTCTTCTTGAAATCCCCGCGCGGATGAGCGGTGACGATCTCGTCCAGCTGGTCGCCTTCCAGTCTGTCCATGCCCCAGCCGATCGCGTCGGTCAGCACGCCGTAGTCGGTGGCGGCGATCTCGGGGCCCATGCGGCCGGGGATTTCCGGCGTCGGGTGCAGGGCTATCGCCAGCCAGACCACTTCGGCGGCGCTCTCGGAGAACCCGCGGTCGAGCAGGAACTTGCGCGCGTGGTCGGCGCCGTCCACCTCGAAGCGCTGTTGTGTGTCGGAGAACGGGATCAAGAGGCCCGTGTCATGGAACATCGCGGAGATGTAGAGCAGCTCGGGGTCGGGCCGGAGGTCCAGCTTCCGCGCGTGCAGGGAACCGAGGAGGAATACCCGCCGGGAGTGGTGGAAGATCAAGGGATTCGTCCGCTCCCGGAGGAATTCCGTGGCCTCCGCGACAGCCGAGGTCTCGGGTATTTCCACGCCTGCGAGGATGTCGGTCATGGTGTCCGTGCTTTCCGGTGCGATGTGCTACGAGTGGAGCGTGCGTCCGTTCTCCACGGTGCCGACCATGCGGCCTCCGGCGCCGCCTCGGTCCGGCCATGAACCACTCGGATCCAGTCACCTCAGGATGGCTCTGTGAGCTCCGACACGCATCGTGTAGCGATCCTCGTCTACGACGGGGTCAAACTGCTGGACGTCGCCGGCCCCGCCGAGGTCTTCGGGGAAGCGAATCTCCTCGGTGCCGACTACAGGATCGCCCTGATGTCGACGACGGGCGCCGATGTCGCCTCCTCGGTCGGCATGCGGATCGCCGTCGACGGCAGCGCCGCCACGGAGCCGGACCCGGACACCTTCCTGGTGCCGGGCGGAGACGCCTACCCCAGGACCCCGGTCACGCGCGATCTGGTCGAAGCCGCCAGGGATCTGGCGGTCCGTTCCGGCCGGGTCGCCTCCGTGTGCTCCGGTGCCTTCGTCCTGGGCGCGACGGGCCTTCTGGACGGCAAGCGGGCGACCACCCACTGGAAGATCGCGGGGGAACTCGCCGCCCGGCACCCGAAGACCCGCGTCGAACCCGACGCCATCTACGTGCGCGACGGCACCACGTACACCTCGGCGGGAGTCACCGCCGGCATCGACCTGGCGCGCGCCCTCGTGGAGGAGGATCACGGTCCCGACGTCAGCCGGGAGGTGGCCCGCTCCCTGGTGATGTACCTGCAACGGGCGGGCGGCCAGTCGCAGTTCTCCGCTCCCCTGCAAGGGCCGCCGCCCCGGTCGCCCGCCCTGCGCAGGGTCGTCGACCTGGTCACCGCGGATCCCACCGGCAACCACTCCCTCACCGAGCTCGCCGGGCACCTCCACCTCAGCACGCGCCACCTCACCGAGCTGTTCCGGGAGGAACTGGGCACCACGCCGGCCCGGTACGTCGAGTCGATCCGGTTCGACATCGCGAAGTCACTGCTCGACCAGGGGTACACCGCGACGCAGGCGGCCTCCCTGTCCGGCTTCCCCGGTTACGAGAGTCTCCGCCGCGTCTTCGCGCGGGAGTTGTCCATCTCCCCCGCCGCCTACCAGCGCCGGTTCGCCACCGCTCGCCGCGCACAGGCCGAGTAGCGGCCGACCCGTACACGTCGAGGCCCCGGGCTCGGGCCTGCGTGCGTACGTCCGTGGCGAGGATGCCGGTGGTTGACGATTGAACGAACTCGTTTAAGATTCACCTATCGCGTCGATCAACGCGTCCGCACGGCACCCGTACCCCTGGGTGACCTGCGTCCGCCACGGCGCACCGCACGTATTCCCAGGATCGGAGACGACTCCATGACCACCCCTGTCCGCCTCGCCGTCATCTACTACTCCTCCACCGGCTTCTCGGCCGAGATCGCCAAGGAGATCTCGGAGGCGGCCGAGAAGGCGGGCGCCGAGGTGCGCCTGCTGAAGGCCGCCGAGCTGGCTCCGGAGGCCGCCATCGCCTCCAACCAGGCGTGGGCCGCCCACGCCGCGGAGAGCGCGGGCGTACCCGAGGCCACGACCGCCGACGTCGAGTGGGCGGACGCGATCGTCTTCGGCACCCCGACCCGCTTCGGCAACATCTCGTCGCAGCTCAAGCAGTTCATCGACACCCTCGGCGGCCTGTGGGCGCAGGGCAAGCTGGCCAACAAGGTCTACAGCGGCTTCGTGACCACCGCCACCGCGCACGGCGGCCAGGAGTCCACGCTGCTCGCCCTGTACAACTCCATCCACCACTTCGGCGGGATCATCGTGTCCCCCGGCTACACCGACCCCGTCAAGTTCGTCGACGGCAACCCGTACGGCACGTCGCACGTCGACGCCCAGGGCAACAACCCGGTCGGCGAGCAGACCCGCAACGCGGCCCGTCACCAGGCCGAGCGTGTGGTCCAGGTCGCCGCCGCCCTGAAGGCCGGCCTCGCCTGACACATCTGACGCGCGGCTTGCCACGTGTGAGCGCCGCGCGCGACCGGGCGTTCCTTCCACGAGATGTCGCGGAAGGAACGCCCTACGGCGTGGCGCAGTGAACACGCGTCCGCGGGTCCGTACGGCGTGAACGCGGTGGAGGGCCGGCCGCCCGGTGGCGTGGGGATCCGTACGGGAAGCCTGCCGCTGAAGTCGACCTGTACGGGTGCGAGTTGGGCCACAGCCCGGCCGTCTGCGGTGAGGCCGGCGGTTCTCCCGTGGCAGCGAAGGACACCCCGAAAACCCAGGCCGGCTGAATCCGGTGAAACTCGGTGGCTCTTCGGGGCAGGCTCCGCGTACGTTCGGCCGCATGACCGACGCATGCTTCGCGCATCCACGACTCGCCGCGATCTACGATCCGCTCGACCCCGACCGCGGTGATCTCGATGCCTACCTCGGGATCGCGGAGGAGTTCGGGGCGCGCCGGGTACTGGACATCGGCTGCGGCACAGGGGTGTTCGCTCTGCTCCTGGCCGAACGCGGGATCGAGGTCGTCGGCGTCGATCCCGCGCGGGCTTCCATCGACGTCGCACGGGCCAAACCGGGCGGTGACCGCGTGCGGTGGTTCTGCGGTGACGTGACGGCCCTCCCGTCGCTCCAGGCCGACCTCGCGACGATGACGGCGAATGTCGCCCAGGCGATCGCCGATCCGCGTACATGGCAGATGACGCTGCGGGGAGCCCACGCGGCGCTGCGGCCCGGCGGGCACCTGGTCTTCGAGACCCGTGATCCGGCCGGACGCGCCTGGGAAGAGTGGACCCGCGAGAACTCCTTCCGCGTGACGGAGATCCCGGGTGTCGGCTCCGTCGAGAGCTGGGTCGAGCTGATCGAGGTGAGCGGGCCTCTCGTGACCTTCCGTGGGACCTACGCCTTCGCGGCGGACGGTCAGGTACTGACGTCGGACTCGACCCTGCGCTTCCGGGATCGGGACGAGGTCGAGTCGGACCTGGTCGCGCACGGCTACGTGGTGCGGGAGGTCCGCGACGCACCCGACCGACCGGGCAGGGAGTTCGTCTTCCTCGCACAACGCCCCTGATCCCCGGGCAGACCTGATCCTCCTGGCATGAGCAGTGACGACGACGTCCTGTTGGCGGAGCAGAGGGCCTGCTACCGCGCGGCGGCGGCCGAGGTGCCGGCCGTCGCTCGTGCGTGCGCTCCCCTCCCCGACGTCCGGTTCCTCCGGCCCGCTGCATCCGACCGTCGCCTGCTGAGGCCTCACACGGTGGCCTCCAGCGGCAGGTCCGGCAGGGGGTAGCGGGCGCACAGGCTGGTCACGTCCGCGCGTGCCTGGGAGCGGACGGGCTCGTCGAGGTGCCAGGTGTGGGTGTCCGTGGCCCGTACGGAGGACAGGACGCGGTCGACCAGCGCGGCGCACTCGCGGACGGCGTCGGTGTCCATGCCGCGTGCGGCCAGGTGGTTCGTGCCGAGCCGCAGACCGCTGGTCACCCGGGGGCCGTGCGGGTCATCGGGGATCTTGTTCTTGTTCACGATGATTCCGCAGGACTCCAGTGCCTGTTCCGCCACCAGTCCGGTCAGTCCCTTGCGGCTGACGTCGATGAGCACCATGTGGTTGTCGGTGCCGCCGGTGAGGACGTGGTAGCCGGCGGCGGACAGTGCCGCGGCCAGCGCCGTGGCTCCGGAGACGATACGCCGGGCCAGTTCCCGGAATGCGGGCTGTGCCACCAGTGCCAGCGCTCTGCTCTTGGCGGCGACGGCCTGGAGTTGCGGGGTGCCCTGCACATAGGGGAAGACCGCGCTCTGAAGGGTCTCGGCGAGGGTCTTGCGTGAGCCGGGTACGGGGGTGTCGGCGTCCCTGCCCATCAGGACGAGGCCGCCACGGGGGCCGTAGAGCTGCTTGTAGGTGCTGGTCGTGGTCACGTGTGCCACGTCGACGGGGCTGGGGTGCAGGCCCGCCGCGACCAGGCCGGAGATGTGGGAGATGTCCGCGAGCAGGAAGGCTCCCACCTCGTCGGCGATCGCCCGGAACCGGACGAAGTCGATCTCGCGGGGGTAGGCGCTCGCCCCGCAGACGATCAGCCGGGGCCGGTGTTCCTTGGAGAGGCGTTCGACCTCGTCCATGTCGATCCAGCCGGAGGCGTCGGTGCCGTAGCCGATCGACGTGAAGTAGTTGCCGGACACCGAGGCGCGCGAGCCGTGGGTGAGATGGCCGCCCGCGCTCAGCTCCATGCCGAGCAGCACGTCACCGGGTTGGAGCAGGCTGAACATGACGGCCTGGTTGGCCGTGCTGCCGGAGTGGGGCTGGACGTTGGCGTACCGGGCGCCGAAGGCGGCCTTGGCACGGCGGACCGCCAGCCGCTCCACCTCGTCCACCACCTCGCAGCCCGCGTGGAAGCGGGCCCCGGGGTACCCCTCGGTCGTGACGTTGCCGAGGACCGTTCCCTCGCAGGCGGTCACGGAGGCGGGCGCGACGCTGGACGCGGCGATCATGGCGAGGGTCTCGGACTGGCGCCGTTGCTCGCGCTCCAGCAGGTCGTACAGCTCGGGGTCCTGGTCGTGCAGCTGACGTAAGCCGAGCTGCGCATAGGTGGCCAGAGGGCTGGAGGACATGGTCATCGGCTACCTCCTCGTTCCAGGAGGCCGGCGAGGGCCGGCTCTTCGGGGCCTTCGGCCATCTGATGCAGCGCGGCCAGCACGTGCTGGAGCAGCTCTTCCGCGGTTCCCCGGCCGTACCGGGTCTCGTCGACGACGACCTCCAGCAGCCGGCCGCGACCGCGCGGGTCGTCGATGACCTCGACGCGGACGGGGAAGCTCGATGTGTCCCTCAGGTCCTCGTCGGTGGTGACCAGGCCGGTGTCCAGGAGCCGGTCGCGGACGTGGAAGTGGACGTAGTTGAAGACGGTGGGGAAGGGGATCCCGTCGAGCAGCGCGCGCACTTCGGCGTCCGGGAAGCGGCGGTGGCCCAGCAGACCGTTCTCCGCCTCGAAGGCGCGCCTGGCCACGGTGTGCCAGGACACCTCGGCCACGTCCAGGCGCAGGGGCAGGGTGTTCAGGAACAGCCCGAGGGTCAGTTCGCTGCCCACGGTCTCCGGCCGGCCGCTGACGGTCAGCCCGACCGTGACCTCGGTGGCGCCGGCCAGGGCTGCCTGGACCGTGCAGTCCGCGGCCAGGTACAGGCTCTTCACCGGAATGCCCCACTCGGCGCCGAGTTGCTGGATGCGCCGGATGTCGTCGTCGGGGATCCGGGCCGTGGCTTTGCGGTAGGGGTCGCCCGTGCCGTCACCCCGCTCCGGCAGCGTCGCCGCCGGCCCGGTGCCCAGGTCCTCGAAGAACCGCCGGGACGCGTCGTTCCGCAACGCGGCGCGCTCCAGGCGTACGTACTCCTCCGCGGGCGCGGGTTCGGCGAGTTCGAGGTTCTCGCCGCGCAGTACGGCCGCGTACAGCCGGATCAGCTCGCTGGCGAGGACGGTCTCGCTCCAGCCGTCGAGTGCCGCGTGGTGGAACGCGTAGGCGAGCTGGAATTCCGAGGGGCCCGTGCGGGCCGCGTGCACGCGCCACAGCGGTGCCTGCTCGGGGTCGAAGGGGGCGTGCAGGCTCCGCATGACCTCGTCGTACCGCTCGGCCTTCGCGGCCGGGCCGAGATCCGACCAGTCCGCCAGCTCCACCGGGACGTCGACGTCCCGCTCCACCACCTGCATGGGCTCGCTGAAGGTGGTCAGGTCGAAGCGGGTCCGCAGCATCGGGTGACGCAGGGTGACGCGGTCGACGGCCCGTCGCAGCGCGGACGGGTCCAGCGGGAGCGTGACCGCGCGGGACACCACATCGATGTAGAGGCGGCCCCCGCTCAGCAGGTTCTCGTAGATCAGGCCGAGTTGCAGCCGGGTGGCGGGGTACGCCGTTTCGGCGCTGTCCGGGACCAGCGCCCGGTCCTCGGGGGTGAGAAGCTCCTCGCTCACTCCCTCTTCCTGCGCACCGGTCGTGGAGCCGGTGCAGGCGCCACGTGGTGTGGGGTTCTTGAACAGGTCCAGGAGTGTCAGTCGCAGCCCGCGTTCCTTGGCCACGCCGACGACCTGGACGGCGAGGAGCGAGTCCCCGCCGAGGGAGAAGAAGTCGTCGTCCGGGCCGACGCCGTCGACTCCGAGGATCTCCTCCCAGACGCGCGCCAGGACGGCGGCGTCGGAGATCCCTCCCTGCTGGGGCGACGCGTCGGTGGCAGTCTCACTCACTATCCGTTCCTTCTTCTCGTGGGGCGTACGAACTGTGGTGGGGGTACGGAACGCCGTGGACGTACGGCCGTGCTGAAGGTGCGGGGCTGTGCTGGACGTACGGGGGTGGGCGGATCGGCGTCACAGCCGGCCGAGTTCGGCTCCGGTGACCGTCCGGACACCGGGCTCCCCGGGGAAGGCGAAGGTGAAGCGCAGCCTGGACTCCACGTCCTTGAAGGCCGTGGCCAGTTCGGCCAGTCCGGTCGTCTCGCCGATGACGACGTCGAGTTCCCGTGTGTGCACGCCGCCTTCCAGCCGGGCGCCCGGTCGGGCGTAGGGACGGTAGAGGGTCACCTCGGGCAGGGCCCGGATCTCGTCGGTGCCTTCCACCGCGACCAGTTCGCAAGCGTCGCGGGGAGCGGGATGGATGATCTGGTAGACCGTCCGGCCGGGGGGAAGCGGAGGGACGTCGACGCGCTCGCCGAGGGCGATCCGGCCGGCCAGCTCGATCAGGTCCGTGCCGATGGCCCGGCGGGAGAGTTCGTTGATGCCGCCGCCGAGCCGCCCGTTGACCTCGATGAACCGGGGCCCCTCGGGGGTGAGTTTGGCCTCGGTGTGGGTCAGGCCCGTGGTGATGCCCAGTGCCGTGACGGCCCGCCGGGCCAGGTCGAAGACCTGCTCCGTCTCTTCCGGGTCCAAGGGCGAGGGCCAGAACCTGCCGGTCTCCCGGAAGGGGGGCACCATGGGGAACTTGCCGGTCACGGCGATGTCGGTGACCTCCCCCTGCTGCACGAGCTGCTCGATGGAGACGTAGTCGCCGAAGGGCGCGCAGTCCCGCCCCACCAGGTACTCCTCCAGTACGAGGGCGCCCTCGGGGTCGTATCCGGGGGGCCCCGCGGCCAGGAGCCGTTCGACGGTGCGGCGGCCGTCGGCCTCGTCCTCGATGAGGAAGGTGTTGCGGCTGGCACCGCCGAAGGCGGGCTTGAGGACCGCGGGAAGACCGACGTGCGCGACCGCGTCCGCCCACTGCCCGACGGTGTCGATCCGGTGGAAGCGGACCGAGTCGACTCCCGCCGCGCGCAAGGCGCTCCGCTGGTTCCACTTGTCGGTCAGCAGCGCGGTGGTGGCCGGTGAGTGCTGCGGCAGCCCCAGCCGGTGGGCCAGTTGGCCGGTGAGGCGCAGCGCCTTCTCGCTGAACGTGACGATGCCGCCGGGGCTGTGCGCGCCGAGCTGGGCCACTGCCTGGTCGAGGTCGTCGATCCACACGATGGGCGCGAACTGGGCGAGCAGCGGCTCCATCCCCCGGGTGTGCTCGTTGCGTTCCGCGGCGAAGACCCACGCGGCCCAGTCGCCCAACCCCACGGCGATGTCGCCGGGTTGCGCCGCACCGAAGTCGTACACCACGATCAGTGGTTTCACCGATGCTCCTTTCGTGCCCGGTCGCCGTCCAGGACGGTGTGGATCAGCTCGATCACGCGGGTCAGGTCGTCCCGGAAGTAGAAGTGGCCTCCGGGCAGGGTGCGGGTGGTCAGGTCCGCGGCCGTGTACTCGGCCCAGGACTCCAGGTGCTCGGCGCGCACCCAGGCGTCGTCCGCGCCGCCGATCGCGAGCAACGGGCAGGAGAGGACGCGGGGTTCGGGGGTGTGGCGGGCCAGCATCAGGTAGTCGGCGCGCAGGACGGGCACGATGAGGTCCAGGACGGCGGAGTCGTCGAGCAGCTCGGGATCGAACGTGCTGTAGCGGGTGATCTCCTGGATCCACTGGGCGTCGGTCATGGCGAGGACCTGTCCGGCGTCCAGGCGGGGCGAGGACGGTGTGCGGGCCGCGGACGCGACGAGCAGTTCCACCTCGCGGCCCGCGTTCTCCAGGTGTACGGCCAGCGCGTGGCCGAGCACACCGCCGAGGCTGTGGCCGACGATGACCACCGGTCCCGTGGAATGCCGCTGGACCGCCCGGCCGGCCTCGGCGGCCAGCTCGCCGAGGCTCGTCGGCAGCCCTTCGGCGGCGCGGGGGCCCCGGCCGGGATACTGGAGGACGAGGGCGCTCTCGCCTGCGCGCAGGAGGTGTGCGGGCCAGTCGCCCATGGAGTAGGCGCTGCCTCCGGCGAACGGGGCCAGGACGTAGGTGCGGGTGCCCGCTGCCGCGCCGTAGTGCCACAGCAGCGGGGTGGGTTCGGTGCGTTTCACGACGCGGCGGGCGCCACGGACTTGGGGCGGATGTCGGTCCACACCGTCGCGACGTGGTCCAGGCACTCCTCCCGGCTGCCGCTGAAGCCGGTCGTCCTCCAGCCGGCCGGCAGGGTCTTGGCCTCGGGCCACAGGGAGTACTGCTCTTCGTCGTTCACCACAACGGTGTAGGTCATCGGGTGGTCTCCTCACTGGTCGGACGAGGGGATGCGTCGGCGACGGCGGCGCGCAGGGCTTCGGCACAGGAGGCGACGAGCGCGCTCCTGCGGGGTGCCGCACAGACCTCGCCGCTGAAGCGCCACAGGATGCGCAGACGGCCGTCGACGATGCTGGGGTAGATCTCGATGGGGTGGGAGCGGGGCATGTCCGCCGGCCGGTCGTCCCCGGAGATGTCGATGCGTACGTCCGCGAGCGGTCCCGGCGTACGGCCCTCGCCGTCGCCGTCTCCGCCGTCGCCGTCCGCGTGCAGATACCCGGGTTCTCCCCAGTAGTTGAAGAGCACCTGGGGCGCGGGGATGGCGGCGATCCGGGCGCGCAGCGCCGGATCGGGGTGGAGGTGGCGCAGCAGGTCGTGGTCGATGCCCCGGCCCGGGATGTTCCTGACGAGCTCGGCCACGGCGCGGGCCTGTCGCACGTCGGAGGGGTCGGTGGGCATGGGCAGGGCGAAGGGGTAGGCGGTGTTGAAGAAGCCGACCGTGCGGCTCAGGTCGACGTCGTCGAACAGGTCTTCCCGGCCGTGGCCGCCGAGCTGGACCAGGAGGTCACCGGCGGGGACGCCCAGCCATTCCCGGAAGCCCGCGCCGACCGCGGCCAGCAGGCTCTCGTACACGGTCAGTCCGCGGCGTGCCGTTCCCTCGACGAACCGGCGGGTGAAGTCCTCGTCGAAGGTGGAGGTGTGTTCCCGTGTGTTGCCCTCGGTCCCCGGGGAGCCGGCGTCCGTGACCGGCACGCAGCGGCTCCAGTCGCGGGTCAGCCAGTACTCGGTGTTCAGGCGCTCCGGTTCGTCGCGTACGAACTCCACCAGGCGCCGGGCCCATTCGGTGTAGGGAGTGCCGACGGGGTCCAGGGCCTCGGTGCCGCCGTCCCGCAGGATCGTGGAGAGGTCCTCGGTGATCACGTTCCAGGAGTAGAGGTCCACGACCGCGTGGTGGACGACCATGACCAGCCGGTCGTGCTGTCCTTCGGGGAGCCGGAGCAGCCCGGCCCGGCACACCGGGCCCGCACGAAGGTCGAGGGCCGCGTGCAGCCGGGTCGCCGAGGCGTGCATCCGGGATTCCAGCTCGTCCGCCGCCACGTCCCTCAGGTCGAACTCCGTGAGGGGCGGGGGTACGTCGGAGACGGTCTGTGCCAGTGCGCCGTCCACGGAGTCGATGCGGGCGCGCAGCATCGGGTGGCGCCCGGCCAGCAGGTGAACGGCGCGTTCGGCCTCGTCGGTGGTGACGGGACGCCGTACGGCGTAGAGGACCCCGTGGTTCCAGTAGTCCGGGCGGGGTACCCGACGGGCGAAGAAGCTCCGTTGGGCGGGGGTGAGCGGGGCGGGCGAGGAGTCCGTGCCGGTTCCGGGGCGTGGGGCGGTTCGGCGGCCCGTGGTGCCGGCGGGCCGTCGTCGCGCGACCGCGGCCAGTTCCTGGACGGTGCGGTGCTCCAGCAGGTGCCGGGGGCGCAGTTCGATGCCACGGCGCCCGGCCGCCTGGACGATGCGGATGCCGGTGATGGAGTCACCGCCCAGCGCGAAGAAGTCGTCGGTGACACCGACGCGTTCGAGCTTGAGGACGGTGGCCCACAGCTCGCACAGATCGGCTTCGAGGGACGTGCGCGGCGCCGTGTACGCGGCGGTCGGTACGGTCCGCTCGGCGGCGCGGGCGCGCAGCGCCGCGCGGTCCACCTTGCCGTTGCGGTTGCGGGGCAGCTCGTCGAGTGTCAGCACCTCGTTCGGCACCATGTACGCGGGCAGCCGGCCGGCGACGAACTCCTGGATCTGCCGGTCGGTCGGGGCGTTACCGGGCGTGGGCGTGACGAAGGCGACGAGCCGTTCCAGGCCGTCGTCCTTGAGGAGTTCGACGATGGCCCGGGCCACCTGCGGGTGGCTCTCCACGGCGTGCTCGATCTCGCCCAGCTCCACGCGGCGTCCGCGCAGCTTGACCTGGTTGTCGGCCCGGCCGAGCAGTTCGACGGATCCGTCCGTACGCCACCGGCCGAGGTCTCCGGTGCGGTACATGCGCCGTCCCGGTTCGGTGGCGAACGGGTCCGGCAGGAACGCGCCCGCCGTCATCGCGGGCTGGCCCACATAGCCGCGGCCCACGCTCTCGCCGCCGATGTACACCTGGCCGGTGACGCCCGGGGGCACGGGTTGCAGATCCGCGTCGAGCACATGGACGCGGACGTTGGGCAGCACCTTGCCGATGGAGGTGTACATGCCCTCGTCGGCGGTGACGGGGCCGCCCGTGCTGTCGTCGGCGACCTCGGCGGGTCCGTAGGCGTTGAGCAGTTCCACGCCGGGCATGACGGTGTGCCACCGGCGGGCCAGTTCGCCGCTGAGCGGTTCCCCTGTGGCGATCAGACGGCCCAGGGTCGAGCGGACGGCCGCGGCCGAGTCGGGTGCGGCCTCGAAGTGCTCCAGGAGCACGGCGACGAAGGTCGGTACCAGTGCGAGACAGCCGAACCGGTGCTCCACCGCCATGGCGGCGAGTGCCGCGGGATCGCGCACCACGTCGTCGGGGACGACACAGACCGTGGAGCCGGCCGTCAGGCCCGCGAACATCTGCCAGATGGACAGGTCGAAGGTGAGCGGCGCGGTCTGCGGCACCTCCACACCGGGGCGCAGGCCGTAGTCCGGCACCCGGGTCGCGAGGAGGTTGAGGAACGAGTGGTGCTCGACGCCGGCTCCCTTCGGGGTGCCCGTGGAACCGGAGGTGAAGATGATGTAGGCGAGGTCGGTGGGCGCCGCCGGCGGGCCGAGGAGTTGCGCCACCGTCTCGGGGGCGTGCGGCCCCGGGGTGGACTCGGCCTCCTTGCGCAGGTGTTCCGGGAGCAGCCGGGGCGCGTCGAGGTCCTGTGGGAGTTCCACTTCCGGGCCCGCGACGACGACTTGGGCGCCGCGCATCAGCCGGTCCCGGCGCCCGGCGGGCATCGTCGGGTCCAGGGGGACGTACACGCCGCCCGCGAAGAGGACACCGACGGCCATGACGAGGAACCACGCGCTGCGCTGGGCGACCAGGGCGACCTGGCTCTCCCTGCCGACGCCCGCCGCGCGCAGGTTCAGTGCGACGGCGGTGGCGTGGGAGCACAGTTGCCGATAGGTGAAGGTATCCGTCCCGTCGTGGATCGCGACGGCGTCGGGGCGTTGTGCGGCCTGGGCCAGCAGGAGCTCCCGGTAGGGCCGGCTGTTGTCCAGGGGGGCGGTCTCGTTGAAGGCGGTGAGCACTTGGTGGCGGGTGGGCTCGTCGAGGACGCCGAGGTCCGCGAGACGCCGGCCGGGGTCGGCCAGACCCTGCTCCAGCACGGTGGCCACGCCCGTCGCCAGCGCGCTCAGCCGTGCGGCGGGCAGCAGCCGCGAGGTCACGGTGACCTCCGCGGTGCCCAGGCGCAGGGACGCGGCGGCCTCGGCGGTGGGGCCCCCGGTGTCCGGTCCGTCGACGCCGACCGTGAGCACGATGTCCTCCTCCAGGAGGCCGCGGTGCGTGCCCGCGTCGACATCGCCGTGTTCGAGGATCTGCGCGGCCAGGGACCGTACGCTGCCCAGCCACTGCCGGAAGGTCGCCGCGGGGTCGGGGCGCAGCAGTGCGGGCAGCCCGTGCTCCAGCGGGGCACCGGCCAGCAGGGTGACGGCACCTTCCGCGCCGAAGCGGCGCAGTACGAGGCCCGTGGCGGCGGCGACGGCGGTCCAGCGCAGGAGAGGCTCACCGCCGGTGACGCGGTCGAGGTGCGCACGGGTGGCGGAGGTCAGAGGAGCGCGCGCGGTGGTCGGTGCGCCGGGCGTGGTCTCGTGCGAACCGCCGCCCAGGGCCTGCGCCGTGGCGAGGGAGCCCGCGCGCAGGTCGTCCCGGTGGCGCAGCCAGAACTCGCGGGAGGCGAGGCCGGCGGAGTCGGTGGTGGTGTTCACGTGGGGGTTCTCCTCTTGGCAGACCTTCGGCCTCAGAACGTGAAGTCCGGCACGTCCGGCGTTCCGACTGTCCGGGACGGCGCGTCGAACAGGTCGAACAAGGTGGCGCCGGGGCCCCGCTCGGCCAGGTTGCGCAGCAGCGTGCGGTACTCGTCGAGCCAGGCGGCCACCGTCTCCGGCCGGAACAGGTCCGTGGCGTACTTCAGGCCGGCCCAGAGGGCGTCCCCGTACTCCATGACCGACACGCTGAGCGGGAACGTGGGCGCCGCGGGGTCGACGTCGAGCAGTTCCACGGCCGGGCCTTCGGGGCCGAGGCCGCGCAGGGGCTCGACCGCGTTGTGGAAGCTGAAATTGGTGGTCGCGGCGGGTTCCGCCGAGTGCGGCCGGGCGATCCGTACGATCCGGTCGGCGGGCAGGTCTCCGTGCGACAGCGCGGACAGCTGGGCGTCACGGACGGCCGCCAGCAAGGCGGAGAACGGCTCCTCGGGGACCAGGGCGGCCCGGATCACGACGGTGTTGGCGTAGCAGCCGATCACGTCGTCGTGGCCGGACACCCGGCCCGTGACCGCACTCGCGACGGACACGTCACGACTGCCGCCGATCTTCCAGAGCAGCGCCATCCATCCGGCGAGCAGCACCATGTTGAGCGTGCCCCGCGCCTCACGGGCGAGGGCGCGCAGCCGGGCGGCGAGTTCGGGCTCGATCGGGAACGGCAGATCGGCACCCCGGTCCGGGAGCCGGGAGGGATCTGCGTCCGCGACGTCGGCCGGCAGTGTCACGGCAGGCACTCCGGCGAGCCGTTTCCTCCAGAACTCGACCAGCTGCCGGCCGCGTTCGCCGTCCAGCAGCTCCCGCTGCTCCCGGACGTAGTCGAGATAGGTGCGGGCGGGCGCGGGTCGGTCGGTGTCGCTGCTCAGGTCGTCCATCAGGATCCGCCACGACCAGCCGTCGAAGAACAGGTGGTGGAAGGTGAGCACGAGGACGTGCTGGTCCCGGTCGCCGAACCGGGCCCGCACGAGCTGGTAGCGGGCCGGTGTGTCGCCGTAGAGGTCGAGCGGCTCGGCCACCAGGTCCTTCAGCCGGGCCAGCAGCCGGTCGCGGCCGTCTGCGGCCGTGGTCCCGGGGAACTCCAGGGTGAGGCGCTCCAGGGTGAGCCGGGCCTCCTCGGGCGGGCTGATCACCTGCACGGGTCCGTCCGCGCCGTCGTGCAGGGTGACGCGGAGCATGGGGTGGCGGCGTACCAGTGCTTCCAGCCGCCGGGTCAGCCGCTGCGGATCCACCGGGCCGTCGAGGAGGAAGGCGCTGGCCACGTTGTACGCGGCGGATTCGGGGGCGAGTTGGACGGCTGCCCAGATCGCGGCCTGCTGCCCGGAGAGCGGTCCTTCGGTCGCGGCGGGGACGGCGGTCTCGGCGCTCCCGCCGGTCGCGGTGACGGCGCTCCCGCCGGTCGCGGTCACGGCCGTTCCGCCACTCACGGTGGCGGCGCTCCCGCCGGTCGCGGTCGGGGCCGCCGTTCCGACCGGGGGTTCCGTACCGAGCGAGGCCGCCAGTTCGCCCAGGGAGGCGAAGTCGAAGAGGTCCATGACGTCGAGGTCGGTGCCGAGCCGGTCGTTCAGCCTGGTGATCAGTTGGACGCCGTTGAGGGAGTTGCCGCCCGCGTCGAAGAAGTCGTCGTCCAGGCCCAGTCCGGGCTCCTTGAGAACGTCCCGGGCCAGTTCGAGCACCAGGGCGGCGGGTGTCGTGTCGGTGGCGGTCCGCTCCGGTTCGGCGTCGGCCGGGGCGTCCGACGGGCCCTCTGCCACCGGGGCGGCGAGCGCGGTGTCCGGCCAGCAGTGCTCCTCGGCGAACGGGGCGGTGGGCAGCTCGATCCGGCGCCCCGGCCCGCGCCCCAGGCCGGTGTGCCAGTCCAGGGGGAACCCCCGGCGGTGGCAGGCGGCGAGCAGTTCGGCGGGAGAGCGCGGGGTCACGGTCTCGAACCGGGAGCCGGCCTCCTCACGCAGCAGGCGCGAGAGGGCGCTGTCCGGTGCCAGGTCGACGACGACGGTGGTGCCGGCGAATCCGGCGAGCGCCGCCCTGAGCCGGCCCGCGTCGGGTGCCGTGGTGTGCGCTTCGTCGTCCGCCTGGGCCAGGGCGGTGGGCAGGTCCACCGTGCCGCGTGCGTACCGGTCCGCCAACGCCCCTGTCCCGTGGGCCAGTACGAGGTCGGGAGTGACCGCGAGATCGGCGAGGAGCGCCCGCACTCCCGCGAGGCGGAGCAGGTGCCGCTGCCCCGCGGTCCAGCGCTGGGCCGGCACGTGGCGCCGCGCCTCGTCCAGTACACGGGCGAAGCCGGGGAACGCCTCCGCCAGGTCCGACAGGTGGGCCGCGTCAAGGTCCGCGGCCGTGTCCCGGGGGGAGCCGAGGGCCAGGACGAGAGGGGCGCGGACCGTCGTTCCGGTGCCGGCCTCGTCGGTGGCCGCGGGGTCCGTGGCGGCCAGGAAGCCGTCCAGCTCGCCCAGCAGGTGGGCGGTGTCGGTCACGGCCCAGGCCCGGCGGTGGGCGAAGCGCTCCCCGTGGTCGCGCCCGAGCGCCAGGACGTCGGCCGCGTCCGCGAGGGGAAAGCGCCGCGGGTCGGCTGCGACGGCCTGCCGGAGCCGCGCGGCGTAGCGCCGCAGTCCGGACGCGTCGCGCGCGGACAGTACGACGACGTGGTCGGTGCGGCCCGGGGCCGCGGGCCGCACCGCCGGCCGGGCGGCGGTGCCCTCCTCGACGATGACGTGCGCGTTGGTGCTGCTGAGGCCGAAGCTGCTCAGGCCACCGCGCCGTGGGAGGGCACCCGTCGGCCACGGTTCGCACCGGTCGGCGACGCGCAGCGCGGTGCCGTCCAGGCCGAGCAGCGGGTTCGGCGCGGTGAAGTGCGCCGTGGGGAAGATCTCTCCGGCACGGAACTGCGCGATGATGCGCACCAGGCCCGCGAAGCCCGCCATGCAGTCCAGATGACCGAAGTTGCCCTTGGCCGAGGACACCGGGAGCGCGGTGGCCCGGACGGTGGCCGGGAAGTCCGCCGCCACCTCGGACAGCGCGGCGGCCAGCCCCTGGATCTCGATCGGGTCGCCGATCCGGGTGCCGGTGCCGTGCGCCTCGACGTAGCCGATGGTCGCCGGGTCCACGGCGGCGTCCCTCAGCGCCGCGGCGATCACCTGGGCCTGGCCCACCGGGCTGGGCGCCGTCAGACCGTTGCTGCGCCCGGCGTCCTGGTTGACGGCACTGCCACGGATCACCGCGTGCACGGTGTCACCGTCACGCAGCGCGTCCGCCAGCCGCTTGAGCAGGACGAAGCCGCCGCCCTCGCCGAAGGTCGTGCCGTCCGACTTCTCGTCGAACGGGCGGCAGCGGCCGGTGGCGGAGAGCACCCCCAGGCCGTCCGCGCCCTCCGGCCGGGACGGGGGCCGGCCCAGGACGAGTTCGTAGCCGCCGACCAGGGCCGACGCGCACTCGCCGTACGCCAGTTTCCGGCGCGCCTCGTGCAGCGCGACCAGGAAGGAGGAACAGGCGGTGTCCACGACCATCGCGCTTCCGCGCAGATCGAGGTGGTAGGCGATGCGGCCGGCGGCGAAGGCCCGGATGCTGCCGGTGAGGGCGGCGCCATGGCGGCGGCCCGTCTCGTCCAGCAGCTCGTACAGGGTCGGTTCCGGTCCGCCGTACCCGGCGGTGTAGACGCAGACGTCGTGGCCGCGCAGCTCCGCCGGGGCGTAACCGGCATGGCCGATCGCGCGCACGGCGAGCTGGAGCATCTTGCGCTGCCGGGGGTCGATCAGCTCGGCCTCGGCGCGGGACAGGCCGAAGGCACGGTGGTCGAAGCCGGTGATGTCGTCGATCCAGCCGCCTTCCTGGTCGCTGTCGGAGCGCATGACCCCGGTGGCCCGGGCACGGGCGGCGGGCATCGGTCCCAGGCAGTCGCGTCCCGCGCGCAGGATCTCGGTGAGCGTGTCCCAGTCGTCGCACTGGGGGAACTCGAAGGCCAGGCCGACCACGGCCACCGCGGTGGTGTCGTCTTCGGTGTCCATGGGGCCCTTCACAGCTCGACGGTCGTGGCGGACGGCTCGGTTCCCCGGGCGTTCCCGCCGTCCAGGGCGGCGGCCAGCGTGGCGACGGTCGGATGCTGGAAGAGCTGGTCGATGGTCATGGCGGGGTAGGTGCGGCGCAGGCCCGCGAAGACCCGCAGCGCCTTGAAGGAGTCTCCGCCGATCTCCATGAACCGCTCGTCACGGCCGACTTCGGGCCGTCCCAGCGCGGAACTCCACAGCGCGGCCACGAATCGCTCGGTGTCGGTGCGCGGGAGGTCGCCGGCGGGCCGGTCGGGGGCGGCGGGGTGCGCGGCCGTGGCGCGCAGGGCGGCGAGGTCGGCCTTGCCGTTCACGGTGACGGGGATGGCGGGGACGATGCTGATGCGGCTCGGGACGAGCGCTTGCGTCAGGCGCTCGCGCAGGTGGCGGGATATCTCCTCCGGTGTGATCGCGGAGGCCGTCACGACGTAGGCGACGAGTTCGGTGGGTGCGTCGGGGGCGGGTTCCTCACCGACGACCAGGGCCTGCTGGACGCCGGCCACGGTGAGCAGCGCCGATTCGATCTCGCCGGGCTCGACGCGGTTGCCGCGGACCTTCAACTGGCGGTCGGCCCGCCCCAGGTACTCGTAGACACCCTCGCTGTCGCGGACCATCAGGTCGTCGGTGCGGTAGAAGCGTTCGCCGTCGGCGTCGCGGACGAACTTGCGCGCGGTCAGCTCCGGGTCGCCGCGGTAGCCGTGGGCGAGGCAGCGGCCTCCTACGTAGAGGATGCCCGGGGCCCCGTCGGGCACGGGCTCGCCGTCCTCACCGAGCAGGCGCAGCGAGACACCGTCGATGGCCTTGCCCACGGGGATGCGGGCTCGCCGGGTGTCCTCCTCCCGCACATGGTGCAGCATCATCTCGATAGTCGCCTCGGAAGGACCGTAAGCGTTGAAGACATGCAGGTCCGGGCGGGCCTTGAGCATGGCGGCGGCCAGCCGCGGCGGGAACGCCTCGCCCGCGACGACGGCCATGCGGCGGGGCAGCAGCGACGCGATGTCCCGCTCCGCGGCCAGCGCCTCCAGCAGGGAGGGGGTGTAGGTGACGGCGTCCACCGGGTGCTTGTCGAGTTCGGCGGCGAGGGCGTCGGCGTCGAGCGTGGTGTGGCGGTCGTAGATGTCCAGACGGGCACCGCTGAGGATGGCGCCGAAGGCGGAGATGAGCCCGAGGTCGGCGGCGAAGGTCGTGGCGATGGCGAAGCTCCGCGGGGTCGTGATCGGCGCGAGGTAGCGCCAGAAGCCCACGTGGTGGTTGAGCACGGGCCCGTGCGGAACCTCGACCGCCTTGGGCACGCCCGTCGATCCGGAGGTGAACACGAGATACGCCGAGTCCTGCGGCTGGGTCTCGGGGGCCGGCTCGTACGGAGCGGTGGGCAGCGAGCCGTCCAGCACCCGCAGCACGGGGGTCCGTCGGGGTAAACGCGACCGGTTGCGCTCGTCCACGAGTACGGCTCGTGCGCCGGTCGCGGTCAGGAGTGCCGCGATCCGGGTGTCGGGGTCCGTGGGCTCCAGGTGCACGTGCACCGCGCCGGCCGACCACGCGCCGAGGATGGACACCACGGACCACACCGAGCGGTCCACCAGGGTGGCCACCACGTCTCCGCGTCCGATGCCCTGCTCCCGCAGCCAGGACGCCAGTCCGCCGGCGGCCGACGCCAGTTGCCGGTAGCTCAGTTCGGTGTCGCCGTGCCGTACGGCTGGGCGCACCCCGTACCGCTCGGCCACCTCGTGGAAGAGGGAGGCGACCGATCGGTGGTCGGACGAGAACTCGGACGGAGGCGTCAGTGGTGCGGCGTACACGAGCGCTCCTTAGCTGGCCGGGGTGGCCGGGTGGGAGGTGTGAGGACGACAGCCGGGGTCCCTCCGGGGGGAGAGAAGATCTTCGGCCGAATTCGCAGGACGGCGTGCGAGCTCGATGGAGAACTTTCAGCCATCGATGTCCCGGACGTGCGCAGCCGGGACCAGCAGCTTCCAATGCCGCCGCATCGGGCAGTAAAGCACGGCCATCCGAATCACGCCAGCACTGATCATCTTCTGGCTGTTCGCTTTCCCCGAAAAAACTGCTTTCAATCATCCAATCCATAAAAGAGGAAATGCCCTTCTTGCCCACTTTACCCGGAACGTGAAACGCTTTGAAAAAGTTGCCCGCCGTACAGACTTGAGTTAGGCTCTGCTCGTTTGATCAAGGAAACGGACAGCGTGAGCCTGCAGATCCGAACTCTTCCTCCCCGGTAAGGCCGGGTCGAGGGAGTCGGCGGTACGAAGGCCGGAAGAGACCCTTCCGCCCTTGTCGCGGTATGCACGGAGGGGGATCCTGTTCAACGTGTCGGATCACATCAGCCCGGTCATCGATTACCGTCACAACGGACCACCCAATTCAGCTCAGGGCGGTTATGCCTGCGGCTTGTTCGCCGGTCTCGTCACGCCGTCCCAGGGCTCCGCGGCGGCCGTGACACTGTTGTCTCCCCCACCTCTCGGCGTACCCCTCGAATTCCACCGGGGCCCCCGCAGATCGCAGGTCAAACGGGACGGACAACTCATCGCCACCGTCGCCGAGGCCGCCGGTGAACCGGCCGTGATCGACCCGCTCTCCCCGGCCGAGGCCGAGCAGGCCTCCCACGCCTTCCAGGGATTCACCGGTCACCCCTTCCCCACCTGCTTCGTCTGCGGCCACGAACGTCCCGCCGGCGACGGACTCGCCCTCACCCCCGGGCCCGTGGAGGGACGTCCGGGCACCGTCGCCTGCCTGTGGACACCCACGGACGAGCAGGCGTCCGGCGACGGCGGTATCCCCGACGAGCTGGTCTGGAGCGTGCTGGACTGCCCCGGCGGGTGGACCTGCGACCCGCGGACCGAGCCCATGGTGCTCAACCGGATGACCGCGGTGATCAGCCGTCGGCCGGTCCCGGGGGACCCCTGCGTCGTGGTGGGCGTCCTGCGGCGCAGACAGGGCAGGACGGCCGTCGTGGACACGGCCCTCTTCGACGCGTCCGGCCGGGAGGCCGGCCGGGCGTCGGCGGTCTGGGTGGCAGTGCCCGAAGGACTGCCCGCCTCCGCCTGACAGGCGCCCCGCCCCGCCCCGACAATCCAGCAGCCCGCCCTCGCACCGGTCCCGCCGTGCTGCCCTCCTTTTCCGCGGTGGTGCGCAAGAACTCGGTGGTGCGCAAGAACTCACAGAACGGACGGAGAATGTCGACGGAAACCCTAACCAAAGGATCATCCGGTACTGTGGCCACGGAATCCGTTCACGGCTTATTCGCGCAGCGAGCTGCTGCGGATCCGGACGCGGTGGCGATCAGTGCGCACGACGAGGAACTCACGTTCGCCGAGCTGGATTCCCGATCCGGCATCCTGGCCGACCGGCTCCGTGCCGCGGGGATCGGCACGGAGGACACCGTAGGAATCTGTCTGGAACGTTCAGCGGGGTTGATAGTGGCCCTGCTCGCCGTTCTCAAATCCGGCGGAAACTATCTCGGGCTCGACACCAAACAGCCCCGGGAACGCCACATCGCTCTCCTGGAGGATTCGGGAGCGAAGGTCGTCATCACGACATCCGACTTCGTCGAACGGCTCGGCCACTCGGCCACCACGCTCCTCCTCGACGCCGCCCCCGCGCCCACTCCCACGCCGCCCGCGACATCACCGCATCCCGCGACGTCCGCGCAGAACACCGCTTATATCGCGTACACCTCGGGATCATCCGGAAAACCCAAGGGTGTTTGTGTGCCCCACCAGGGGATCCTCCGCCTGGTGACGGATTCCGGATTCCTGGCGGTCCGGCCCGACGACGTCTTCCTCCACTTCGCTCCCGTCGCCTTCGACGCGTCCACCTTCGAGATCTGGAGCGCGTTGCTCAACGGCTGCCGTCTCGTGGTGGCACCCCCGGGCGACATCACGCCGGCGGACCTCTCCGCGTTCATCCGGAAGAACCAGATCACCGTGGCCTGGCTGACCGCGGGTCTGTTCCACGCCATGGTCGAGTCCGGCACCCAGAACCTGCGCGGGCTGCGTCACCTGGTGGCCGGCGGCGACGTGCTCTCCGCCGCGCATGTCGACCGCGCGTTGGGCGAACTGCCCCAGACCACCCTGACCAACGGCTACGGGCCGACCGAGAACACCACCTTCACCGCCTGCCACACCTTCACCGGTCCCGTGGCGGACGGCCCCGTACCGATCGGGCGGCCCATCCGCGGCACCACCGTGCACCTGCTCGACGACGCCTACGAGCCCGTTCCGGACGGAGAGGTGGGCCGGCTCTACGCGGCCGGACTCGGACTGGCCCACGGCTATCTGAACGCCCCCGCGCTCACCGCGGAACGGTTCGTGCCGGACCCCTTCTCCGACGTGCCGGGCGCGCGCATGTACGACACGGGCGACCTGGCCCGCCGCCGGCCCGACGGCACGCTCGAATTCCACGGCCGGGCCGACCAGCAGGTGAAGATCCGGGGCTTCCGCATCGAGCCCGGCGAGATCGAGGCCGCGCTGCGCGCTCACCCCGAGATCACCGACGCCGCGGTCGTCGCGCAGCCGGCGTCGGACACGGAACGCCGGCTGACGGCGTACTACGTCAGCGAAGAGGTCGTCACCACGGCCGAGTTGCGCCGTGACCTCGGGCGCGGCCTGCCCGCCTACATGATCCCGGCTCTCTTCGTCCGGCTCGACGCGCTCCCGCTGAACTCCAACGGCAAGGTGGACCGGGCGCGGCTCGCCGCGATGCCACGGCCCGAACGCCCCGAGATGATCAGCGAGTACCGCGCCCCCGCCACCGAGATGGAGACCTGGCTCACCGAACTCTGGGCCGACTTCATGGGGTTCTCCCCGGTGGGAGTCGACGACGACTTCTTCGAACTCGGCGGCCACTCCCTGATGGCGGCGCGCATCACCGGCGAGATCAGCGCCGAGTACGACGTGAACGTGCCCCCGGTGGCCTTCTACGAGCACCCGACGATCGACGAACTGGCGGCCTACCTCACCACGTTGACGACCGACCCCGAGAGCGACGGCACGCAGGCCGGGTGACCTCTTCCCCCTGGAGAGAGCGAGACCGATGAGAATCAGCACCCCCCACCCGGGCGGCCCCGGCAGCGGCATCGATCTGGACGCGGTGGACCTGTTCGACCCCGAGCTGTACGCCGTCGGCGACCCGCACGCGATCTGGACGGTCATGCGGGAACGTGCCCCGGTGCACCGCCAGACCCTCCCCGACGGCCGGTCGTTCTGGTCGGTGACGAAGTACCACGACGTCAACGACGTCCTGCGCGACCACACCCGGTTCACGTCCAACCGCGGCACACTGCTGTCCATCCTGGGCGGTACCGACCCGGCGGGCGGCAAGATGATGGCGGCGAGCGACCCGCCCGTGCACACCGCGATGCGTGAACCGCTGAACAAGGTGCTCTCGCACCGGGCCCTGAAGTCCCGCCAGCCGCAGATCCGCCGGGTGGTGCACCGGCTGCTCGCCCCGCTGCTGGACGGGGGCACCTGGGACGTGGCCGCGGCCTCCGCCGGCTTCCCGATGGCGTTCACCGGCACGCTGATGGGACTGCCCGAGGCCGACTGGCCACGGCTCACCCGGCTGACCACGATGGCTGTCGCCCCGGAGGACCACGATTTCCGGGAGACCACCGGAGACAGCACGCTGACCGCCGCTCACCACGAGCTGTTCGCGTACTTCTCCGGCCAGGTCAAGCGACGCGTCCGGCACGGTTTCGCCGAGGACGACCTGATCGGCTTCCTGACGGAACTGGAGGCCGGCGGCAGAAGGCTGCGCCACGACGAGATCGTCTACAACTGCTACAGCCTGCTCCTGGGCGCCAACGTCACGACGCCGCACGCGATCGCCGCCACCGTCCTCGCGCTGATGGAGCATCCCGAGGAGTACCGGCGGCTGCTGGCCGATCCGTCGCTGACGACCGGCGCGGTCGAGGAAGGGCTGCGCTGGGCCTCGCCGGCGAACCACTTCATGCGCTACGTCACCCAGGACATCACCCTGCGCGGCCAGGAGCTGAAGGCCGGGGACGCGGTGGTGGCCTGGCTGGGTTCGGCCAACCGCGACGAGGAGGTCTTCCCCGACCCGTTCCGCTTCGATGTGACCCGCTCCCCGAACCGTCACGTGGCCTTCGGGTTCGGGCCCCACTACTGCATCGGGGCGCCCCTGGCGCGCATCGCGCTGCGGCTGCTGTTCGAGGAGATCGTCGCCCTCGTCGAGGCGTTCGCTCCCGCCGGCCCCGTCGAACACCTCACCTCCAACTTCGTGGCGGGGATCAAGCGGATGCCCCTCACCGCGACCCTGCGCGAGGGCGCCGCGCGGACGCTGGCCGAAGCCGTCGCGGCGGACGGCCCGGTGCCGGCCTGACGCCCGCGCGGCCCTTCCTCCCACCTCCGAGAAAGCGATGTGGTCCATGCCTCCCGGCAGCCGCCCGAACAAGATGCTCCTGCGTCCGCCGAAACAGGACAGCGGAGCGAGGCTCTTCTGCTTCCCGTACTCCGGCCTGGGCGCGTCGATGTACAACAAGTGGCCCGACCAGGTGGACGGGGTGGAGATCTGCCGCGTGCAGCCCCCGGGCCGCGAGAACCGCTACCGCGAGCCCCACTACGGCACCTACGAGGAACTGGCCGAGCAGGTCACCGAGGCGCTGCTGCCGCACCTCGACCGGCCCTTCGCCTTCTTCGGCCACTGCGGCGGCGCCTTGCCCGGGTTCGCCACCGCACTGCACCTGGCGCGCGCCGGGCTGCCCACCCCGCACACGCTGTTCATCTCCTCCCAGGTCGCTCCGCACGACGGCCCCTTCGGGCGGTTCCTCCAGCTCACCAACTCGGAACTCGCCATCGAACTGGCCGAGTTGACGAGGGCCATGGGAGGTACTCCCAGCCCGGACATGATCCAGATGAGCCTGCGTGTCCTGCGGGCCGACATCACCGCCAACCAGCGGTACCACCTGACCGAACCGGTACTTCTGCCCTGCGCCGTCCACGTGATCGGATGGAGCGAGGACAAGGAGATCCGCCCGGAGCAGATGGGCGGCTGGCACGCGTACGCGGACGACGGGCGGTACGCCGAGACGACTCTGGAGGGCGGCCACCACGCGTTCCTCGACGCTCCCTCCGAACTCCTCACCACACTGACGGAGCGCCTGTGCTCCGCAGAGCCGTTCGGGTGAGCACGTCACCTCTCCCAACGGCTTCAACTCACCCTGTGAACGGCGGACTCTGACCACATGCCCCTTCCCCCTACGACCGCGTTGACCCGTGTCCCGGGATTCCGGCGCCTGTTGACCGGACGGACGCTGTCCGTGCTGGCCACCTGTCTCATTCCCACCGCATTGACCCTGGCCGTCATCCACTCGACCGGTTCGGCGGGCGACCTCGGGCTGGTGCTGGCCTGCGAACTGATCCCGCAGCTGGTGCTGCTGCCGATCGGCGGCGTCCTGGCCGACCGGCAGCCGCCCCAGCGGGTGGCGTTCGCCGCCGACCTGGTGCGTGGCCTGGTCCAACTGGCCATCGGCATCGAGCTGTTGGCCGGGACCGTGAACATCGCCCACCTCTCGGTCCTCTCCGTCATCACCGGCGCCGCCGTCGCCATCGGCACTCCCACGGTGTCGCCGCTGGTGACCGCCGTGGTTCCGCCGGAGGCCCGGCTCCGCGCCAACAGCCACCTCGGCACCGCACGGGGCATCGCGCTGGTCGCCGGCCCCGGCATCGTCGGTGTCATGGTCGTCACCATCGGGGTGGGCTGGTCGTTCGTGCTGACCGCGGTGCTGTTCCTCGTCGCCGCCACCACCCTGGGCGGCCTGAAGGTGACCCGGCACGAGCGCCCGGCCGGCCACAGCACCTTCCTCAAGGACCTGGCCGAGGGCTGGCAGGTGGTCCGTTCGCACCGCTGGTTCTGGACCAACCTCGTCGGCCACGGCATCTCCAACCTGACCGCGGGTGTGCTGATGACGCTCG
This sequence comes from Streptomyces olivaceoviridis, assembly GCF_014650115.1. Lineage (GTDB taxonomy): Bacteria > Actinomycetota > Actinomycetes > Streptomycetales > Streptomycetaceae > Streptomyces > Streptomyces olivaceoviridis. The sequence goes on from NZ_BMUI01000005.1 coordinate 210,333, forward strand.
GTCCGCTCATCGCGGTCCGTGAACTGGGGGGTGACACTTCCTGGGTCGTCACCTATCAGTGCGGCATGGTCGGCCTGCTGCTCGGCGCCTATCTGGCGCCCAGGCTGTCCATCCCACGGCCGCTGGTCGCGACCTCGCTCGGCGGCGCCGTCTTCGCCCTGCCGCTGCTCACGTTCGCGGTGCCCGCTCCGACCGCGGTGAACGCGGCGGCGTACTTCGTGGCGATGCTGGGTCTCGGCATCCTGAACACCGTGTGGCAGACCGTGATGCAGCAGCAGTTCGAGCCGCACACCCTGGCCCGTGCGGACTCCTACGACGCGCTGCTCTCCTTCGCCGCGCGCCCGCTCGGCCTGGCCCTGGCCGCCCCGGTCGCGGCCACGACCGGCAACGCCGCCGTTCTGGTGGTGGCGGCCGTCCTGGTCGGCGCCGGCAGCCTCGGCCTGCTGGCGCTGCGCGAGGTGCGCACGATGGGGTTCGTCACCCATGAGGAGACCGTGCCCGAGACGGTGACCGCGGCGGAGACGGCGGACGATCACTGACCGCCCCCGACGGGGCCCCCGGCACGACACCGGTGGTCGCACCCTGACGGTCCGCCCGCGTACAGCCGCGGGCGGACCGTCCGGTCATTCACCTGGGGGCGTGCCGGGTCGCCGTGGCCGTCCCCGGGCCGCGCCCGTCCTCACTTGCCGTTGACGTCCGAGGTGTCGACGGCGAAGCGGCCGGCCGCCCAGGCCATGGCCCGGCCGTTCTGCTCGAAGATGGTCCTGTTGACGTTGGCCAGCGTGTCGCACGCCTGGTGGTAACAGGGGTCGAGCATCTCGCCCACCGTGCCGCCGAACACCTTGGCCTGCTCGGGAGTCTTCACCGCGTCGGAGCCGGCGTTGACCCCGCCCGCCGGGATGCCGGCGGCGATGAAGGGCGAGTGGTCGGACCGGCCGTCCAGCACCAGTCCCGCGGTCGGCAGTCCCCGGTCGGCGAAGTATCCGCCGATGAGCCCGGAGATCCGGTCCGACCCCGCCGGGCCCGGACCGTCCGCGGTCCGGCCGTTGTAGACCTGCCGCAGGAAGTTCGGGGAGCCGATCATCTCCAGGTTGAGGTAGAGGGCGGTCCCGCTCCTGTCCGCGTCGTTCAACTGGTCGACGTAGTACTGGGAGCCGGAGATCCCCTTCTCCTCGGCGGCCCACCACGCGAAGCGGACCCGGTTCTTGACGTGCTTCCAGTACGGCGCCATCTCCACCGCCGTCTCCAGCAGCATCGCGGAGGCGGCCGCGTTGTCGTTCATGCCCGGGGTGGTGTCCACGCTGTCGATGTGCGCGCCCATGACCACGGTGTTGTCCGCACGGCCCGACGGGGTGTCGGCCAGCAGGTTGTAGGTCTTGGTCATCTTGTTCCGGCCCCGCAGATCGACGTTCACGGTGACGGGCCCCGCCGCGATGTCGGCTTTCAGCTGCTCGGCCTCACCCCGGTTCAGCGTCGCGATCGGGATACGGGCGTCCTCCGGCGGCACCATGCGGTAGCGCAGGTTCAGCTGGGGGTTCGGAGCGTTGACGTTCATGAGCACGGCCACCGCGCCCATCTCCGACGCCGTGATCTGCTTCTGGGTGATGAAACAGTCGTTGACGTCGACCAGGACGATCTTGCCCTTGACGTCCTGACCGGCGTAGTCGTTCGCCGTACAGCCGGTGGACTTGCCCGACGGGACCACGACGGGGGCCGTCAGTCCGCCTTCGGGCGTGGAGATCGAGAAGCGCGCGATGATCGGCGTCAGCGTCCGGGGATTCGGCGCCGTGACCGACGCCTTCTCCGAGAAGATCTCGTAGTCGAGGAAGGAGAACTCCTGCCGCTTGACCTGGTAGCCGGCGGCGGTCAGCGTGCGGGTCAGGTACTCCGTCGACGCGTCGTACCCGGGTGAGCCGTCGGCCCGGTGCCCGCCGTTCGCCGCCGTGGCCTCGGATATGGCCTCCAGGTGACGCCAGGCCTTCTCACCGGTCACAGCCTGCGACATCTTCTTGGCCAGGATGTCCGCTGGCATGTCTGAGACCTCGCTCCGGTCGGGGAGGGACCACCCCGCGAGAAGCAGAACGGCCCCTGCGGCCAGAAAGGCCCGGGCCCGGATGTGTAAACGATTCCGTCGCGGAAAACTCGTCATGAAACCGTCGACTCCTTTTCGTGTCGCATGCCCCGCCCTCGGAATGGGGCCGAGGCCCGGCAGAGGCGGCTGGAGGAGAGTTCGGCGGGATTCGGGGCGTGAAGAAGACGCACGGGGACGTTTCCCCGTGCACGCCCGTGCCTGGACCCCCGTGCCTGTACCCCCGTACCTGCGCCCCCGTACTGTCCGCCCGATTTCCCGAGACATAGGCACGTTCGCCGCGAGCGCGACGTTCATCCGTACGATTGTTCGAGATCGGGCGCTAGGACCATACCCTGTGGTACGTGAGTAACGCCTGAGGAACAAGGGGTTGGCTCGATCCCTGCGGTGCTGTCTGCTTTTCAACCAGTGCGGAGGACACGGAAGCGGTCGGGGTGCGCCGGGTCCCGGTCGACGACTTGGATGGGCGCCCCGTCCCACTGCCACACGCTGATGATTCGGCGGTGCGCGTCCGGTCCGCGCCGGGAGAGAGCGCAGCACATCGGCCAGGACGACGACCGTGTCGTAGCCCTCGAAGGCGACGAAGGAGGGCGGTTCGGCCGGCCGCTCGCGCAGGGCCCTCCCGACGCGTGCGCCCAGCGGGGTCAGGCACTCGGGCAGGTACCGCGGGAACGGGATCCCGGCGCCGTCCTCGCCCAGCGACGTCGCCCATCCGGCGGACTCCGGTTGCCCGGCCGGAGCGCCGATCGTCATCCCGGAGAGGCGCCGGTCGCGGCGGACGGACTCGACGATCGGCACCGCCGGCTCCGGGTGGCCGACCAGGAGGAGCAGGGTCGTCGCGGAGCCGCAATGCCTGGTGATTCGCGGCCGTCTCGTCTCGCCGTGGCCGGCGCCCCCGGGTGTCCATGCCGGGCAGTGCATCCACCACCGCCGCCGACCGGCAACCGGTTGTCTGTTCGCCGGGCCGCACGAACCTGCTTCGGGCCACCGAGCGGACCTCAGGCGGCCATGTCTCCCGCTGGCCGCCGTGCGTCCGACAGCCCGTGCACCAGCCACTCGCGGGGTGTCATCCCGTAGGCGTCACGGAAGGCACGGCTGAAGTGAGCGGCGCTCACGAAGCCCCACCGCCGCGCGATGACCGCCACTCCGGTCTCCAGTGCGCGGGGGCGCAGGAGGTCACGGCGGCACCGCTCCAGGCGCTGCGCCCGGATCCATCCGGCCACCGTGGTTCCCTCCTGCTCGAAGATCTTGTGCAGGTAGCGCACCGACATGAAGTGAACGGCGGCGATGGTGCGTGGGGAGAGGCCGGGGTCGGCGAGGTTCCTCATGATGTGGTCCTTGACGCGCACCAGCGTGGCCGCGGCCGTCGCCGAGTGCGGCCGGGACAGACGGCCGCGGCGCTCGTCGACGAGCAGGGCCAGCAGATCCAGCGCGGTGACGGCGAGCCGGCGGCCGACGGCGTCGTCGACGTCGGCCGCCACGCGCGCCAGGCCCGCGACGTACTGGGCCAGGACGGCCGCACTCCCCTCATTGCCGGTGAAGGTGGTCGCGGTCAGCGACCGCAGGTCCTCGTGCCGCACGGAAAGCACTTCGCGAGGAAAATGGAAGGATGTGAAAGCGAAGGGCTCGTGGAGCGTTTTCCTGAACGCGCGGGAGGAATCCGAGAGGGAGAACTGGCCGGGCCGGACCACGCATTGCCGCCCGTCCTGTTCTTTCATCGCGGTACCGCGCTCCTGGAGAGTGAGGATGATGAATTCCTGATCCTCGCCGGTTATCAGGCGGCTGCTCCGCGTCACCGTTTGCGGCCCCGCCCGGACACGGGAGATCCGCAGGACGCCGAGCCGGTCGCTGACGATGTCGCCGGGTGACGGCTCCTCCTCAAGGAGATCGACACCGAGCGGCATGAAGGTGTTCGTCACCGCCTCGTGCCAGCTCTCCACCCGGTCGGCGGCGGACAGCTCCGCGGTGGACACAATGACGGGCATCGATCTTCCTCAACAGGTCGTGCGGTGAACAGGAGGCTGCGGCCGGCATTGGGCCCACCCTGACCCGTGATGGCTGGAATGTCCACCCAAGAGCGGGTCATGTCCCTGCCCCCGCTTTTCCAGCGGTTCCGCCCGGCCCCGGCCCGAGTGGTCAAGCCCCCGCCGTGGCCCGAGACTGGAGGAAGAGCCCCCTTGCTCCTCCGGCGGCGGGTCATATCGCGCAGGAGATGACGTTGACTTCCTTCTCACCCGGCTTCCGAGGGCGACCCCGCGCGTTGACGGAGCGGCTGCCGCCCGGCCAGTATCCGACCGAGTCGTTCCCCGTCCTGTCGGCCGGTCCCACTCCGCGGGTGCCGACCGAGAACTGGTCGTTCACCGTCACCACGGAGCTCGGCGAGACGCGCAGCTGGACCTGGGACCAGATGATGGCCCTGCCCCAGCAGGACACGGTGACGGACATCCACTGCGTCACCCGCTGGTCCAAGTTCGACACGCGCTGGCGCGGGGTGTCACTCGACGCCTTCTTCGAAGGGCTGGAGACGACCGCGGCACACGTGGTGGCCGACAGCTACGGCGGCTACACCACCAACCTTCCGCTCGCCGACCTTCTCGGCGGCAGGGCGTGGATCGCCCACACCTACGACGGCTACGCGCTCTCACCCGAGCACGGCGGGCCGGCGCGGCTGCTGGTCCCGCACCTGTACTTCTGGAAGTCGGCGAAGTGGGTGCGCGGACTGCGGTTCGCGCACGAGGACGACCCGGGCTTCTGGGAGTCCGCCGGTTACCACAACTACGGCGACCCCTGGCGCGAGCAGCGTCACTGGGGCGACTGACCATGGCTCTCGCCTGGCTGCCGGCACGGCTGGTCGGGCGCCGCGCGCAGAGCGCGACCGCCCGCACCCTGGTGTTCACCGTGCCCGGCTGGCCCGGCCACCTGCCCGGCCAGCACGTCGACGTGCGTCTCACGGCCGACGACGGCTACCAGGCCGTCCGCAGCTACTCCCTGGCCGCGCCCGCCGACGACGACCGGCTGGAACTGGGCGTGCAGGCCGTGGCCGACGGCGAGGTCTCGCCCTACCTGGCCGACCACCTGCCGCCGGGCGAGGAGGTCGAGGTGCGCGGACCGCTCGGCAACTGGTTCGTGTGGCACCCGGAGCGGACCGAACCGGTGCTCTCGGTGGCGGGCGGTTCCGGTGTCGTACCGCTCATGTCCATGATCCGCGCCCACCGCTCGGCCGGCTCGCGCGGCCTCTTCCAACTGGTGTACTCCGTGCGCGATCCCGAGGACGTCTGGTACCGGGAAGAACTCGCCGACGGCGGCCCGTCCCTCGACATCCGGTTCATCCACACCCGTCGGACCCCGCCCGGCACCTCCCGCGCGCCCGGCCGCATCACGGCGGCGGACCTGCGGGAGCCGACGGCCCGCCTGGATCCGGTGAGCCCCGTCTACGTCTGCGGTCCCACCGGATTCGTGGAGACCGTCGGCGAGCTGCTCGTCGAACTGTTCGCCGGCCAGGGGAAGGAACCCGCGACCATCCGCACCGAACGCTTCGGCTGACCCTTCTGCTCAGGACAGGGGAGATTCTCATGTCAGACCCCGCCGCCTTCCTCGACGGCAACAGTCTTGCCGGTCCGTTGTCGGAGATCCTCTCCGTGGAGCCCACCACGGCCTGGTGGCGGTGCCCGAACTGCCGGCGGTCCGGGACTCTGGCGCAACTGCACCTCTACGGCCCGGAACCAGGGATGACCGCTCGCTGCCCGGGATGCGCCTATGTCGCGCTGCGCCTGGTCAAGGAGGAGGATCACATCTGGCTGACCCTGGGCAGCGGGAGCGGCGCCTTCCGGTTCCGCACCGCCTGAGGGGCGACGCGGCGGCACCAGCCGCGCGCACCCGAGAAGCTCCTGCGTGTCGCCGTTGGGACATGTCGCAGCTGTGACAGCTCATGCCCGTGACAGCTCCGGCCTTCTCACCAAATGATTTCGGACAGTTGTGATCTACGGCTGTTCGAAAGGTGTTTCCCCGATGGCAAAGTTCCGCCCCATGGCGGTGATATCAACAGGGTTGATACTGCTCGCTGGAGTCGTACCCACCACCGCCGTGGCGCGGACGGCGACCAGCGGTACCGTCGCTCGTCCCGCGTCCGAGGCGGGGGCTCGCTCCACGACCGTACGGCTGATCACCGGGGACCAGGTGACCGTGACGTCGTTGCCCGGCGGACGGCGCACCGCGTCGGTGCGGCCCGGCCCCGGTCGCGAGCACATCCCCTTCGAGACGCTCGAAGAGGACGACAAGTCGCTGACCGTGCTCCCGTGGGACGCCGAGGGCTTGGTGTCCGCGGGCACGCTGGACCGCCGGCTGTTCGACGTGACCGCGCTGATCTCGCAGGGCTACGACGAGGCACACACCTCCGCGCTGCCGTTGATCGTCTCCTCCGAGCCGTCCCGGGAGGGGGCCAGGGTCACCGCCGAGGCGGCACGGGCCGCGGCGGCCACCGCCGACCGGCTCGTGGCGCTCAACACCCCGGGGACCCCCTCCCGGAACCTGCCGAGCATCCACGCACGGTCGCTTCGGGTCGCCGACCGCCGACTGGGGGCCTTCTGGAAGACGTTGAACCCCGGCGGCGAAGCCGGTGTCGCCCGTGCCGCGCTGACCCCCCGGGTGTCGCTGGACGGCAGGGTGAAGGCCGTGCTGGACCGCAGCACCGCGCAGATCAACGCCCCCACCGCCTGGAAGGCGGGTGACGAGGGCCAGGGCGTCAAGGTGGCCGTGCTCGACACGGGTGTCGACGCGAGCCATCCCGATCTCGCCGGCCGCATCACGGAAGCCGTGGACTTCTCCAACAGTGCCAACACGGACGACCACTTTGGGCACGGCACGCACGTCGCCTCGATCGTCGGCGGCAGCGGCGCCGCGTCGGGCGGGACCCGTCGGGGCGTGGCGCCCCGGGCCGACCTCCTCATCGGCAAGGTCCTGGGCGACGACGGCTACGGCACCGAGTCGGCCGTCATCGACGGCATGCAGTGGGCGACGCGCGAACACGCCAAGGTCGTCAACATGAGCCTGGGGTCGGGGTCTCCGACCGACGGCACCGATCCGCTCAGCCAGGCTGTCGACTCCCTGACCGCGTCCAGCGGCACGCTCTTCGTCGTCGCGGCGGGCAACGAGGGGGAGACAGGTCCGTCCAGTGTCAGCTCGCCGGGTGCGGCCGACGCGGCGCTGACCGTGGGGGCCGTCGACCGTGACGACTCCGTCGCCCCGTTCTCCAGCCGCGGCCCGCGCCTGGGCGACGGCGCGGTCAAGCCCGACGTGACCGCCCCCGGAGTCGGCATCATCGCCGCCCGCGCGTCCGGCACCACGCTGGGCGACCCGGTCGACGCGCACTACGTCGCCCTGTCGGGGACCTCCATGGCCACCCCGCACGTCGCCGGCGCCGCCGCGCTCCTGGCCCAGCGGCACCCGGACTGGGACGCCCAGCAGCTCAAGGACGCCCTGATCAGCACCGCGCACACCGTGCCCCACACCCAGGTGACCGAACAGGGCGGCGGCCGTATCGACGTGGCCACGGCCATGGGTCCTGTCCGGGCCGGCGGTTCCGTCTCCCTCGCCCCGCTGACCACCGGCGGCTCGGGAGGGCGGCAGCAGGCGGCCACCGTTCGCTACACCAACTCCGGCGACCGCCCGGTCACGCTCTCCCTGGCCCTCGGCCTGGCCACCGAATCCGGGCGCGCGCTGCCGGACGGGGTGGTGGGCCTCGGCTCCGACACGGTGCGGCTCGGCCCCGGCGCCACGGCCGAGGTGCCGCTGAGCACCGACGCCCGGAACGCGGTCCGCGGCAACTACTACGGGTACCTCACCGCGAAGTCGGCGGACGGCGCCGTACTCACCCACACCACCGTCTCCCTCGCGGTCCACGCCCCGCGGCACCGGCTGACCGTGTTCTACCGCGACCGCGACGGCAAGGTGATGCCGGACTGGCTGCCCATGATCTGGGGCCCTGACGGATTCGTGGACTACGCGGACAGGCAGGCCCACGTCGCCCTCGTGGAGGAGGGCACGTACTACGTGAGTTCGGCCTTCTCCGACATGACCGATCACGGCGGCGAGGCGGGCACCGTCGTCGCCCCCGAGGTCAAGGTCACCAAGGACCGGACGGTGACACTGAACGCCGCCGAGGCCACCCAGGTGCACATCCGCACACCACGCCCGGCCGAGCAGCACGGCATCCTCAGCACCACCGTGTACCGCCGGATCGACGGTCACGGACTGGTCCAGGGAGTCATGTACTTCGACGACGTCACACGCCTCTACGTCAGCCCGACCTCCCGGGTGACCGACGGCGCCTTCGAGTTCTCCTCGCGCTGGCAGATGGTTGCCCCGCAACTGCGGGCGAAGGTCTCCGGCGGCTCCCGGGAGTTCGTCCCGTTCTACGAGCCCGACTCCTCCGTCTTCCCGGACCGCGGCGCACGGCTGACCGCCATGGACGCGGGCACGTCGTCGGCGCCCGACTTCCGCCACGCACGCGGGAAACTCGCCGTCGTACGGTACGACTTCTCCGTCACCGAGCCGGAACTCGCCCGGTCCGCCGCGAAGGCCGGGGCCAAGGCGCTGCTGATGGTGTGGCCCGAGGAGCAGGCCAGCGCCTGGACCCGGTGGCAGCCGACCGGTGACCGGACGGCTCTGCCCAGCATGCGGGCCTCCTGGAAGGACGGCACCGCCCTGCTGGAGCGCGTCGAGAAGGGCACCACGACGGTGGCGTTCTCCGGCACGGTGCGCAGCCCGTACCTGTACGACGTGATGCAGGTGTCGAAGGACTTGGTCCCCAAGCAGGTCGTGCACACCGTCTCGGAGCGGGAGAGCGCCGTGGTGCGCAGCACGTACACCCGCACCGGTGCCGCGCTGTGGGCCAGCGAGCAGCGTTTCGGGTGGCGGCCGTACCAAGAGACCGCGTGGAACCAGTACAGCCGCTACGTCCCGGTGGGCCGGGAACGCGTCGAGTACGTGACCGGCGGGGACACCCTGTGGAACCACGTCGTGCACCACGACGTCGTCGACGTCCCCGACCTGCCGCTGGCGGCCGGCATGCGGAACGCGCCGCGTACCTACCGTCCCGGCCGGCACGTCACGGAGCGGTGGTTCGGAGCGCCGGTCCGCCCCTCCATCCCCCGCGGCTGGACCCGGCCGTCGGTCCGCAACGGCGACACCCTGACCGTGTACGTCCCGGAGTTCACCGATTCCGACGCCGGCCACTGGTCGTTCGCGGAGACGAGTGGCTTCGGCGTCGGCCGGGCGACCGCCGCCGACGACGTCGCATCGGCGGTGCTGTACCGGAACGGCGAGCAGACCGCGGTCTCCGACGACGGAGCGTGGGGCAGTTTCGAAGTGGCCCCGGGTGATGCCCGGTACCGGCTGGACCTGACGACCGCCCGTGTCTCGGACGACTGGCACCTCGGCGTGCGCACGCGCACCTCGTGGACGTTCCGCTCGGACACCACGGCCGATGCCGCCCCGCTGCCGCTGCTCCAGCTCGACTACGACGTACCGGTCGACGCGCAGGGTGCCGTGAGCCGGGCACGCGCACATCGACTGGGCCTCACCGTCCGCATGCAGGACGGCATGGCCGCCCCGCGCGGCGTGCGCCTGAAGGCCGAGGCGTCGTACGACGACGGGAAGACCTGGACCACGGCGCGCACCGAACGGCACGGCGACGGCCGGCAGTTCACGGCCACCGTGGAGCGGCCGTCGAAGGGACGCGGTGACGCTTACGTGACACTCCGCGTGACCGCCACGGACTCCGCCGGCGACAGCGTGCGCCAGACCGTGGAGCGGGCGTACCTGCACCGCGGTACGGCGTGACGCGCGGACGCGGCTGACCCGCTCGTGCGGTCAGTCGGCGCGGCGGGTGCCATGCCCATGGTGGGCCTGGCACCCGCCGCGCCGGTGCAGGGGCGGGACGACTTCACCGTGGCAGCGATCGGCGCCCGCCTGTGAACGGCGGGCCCATGGGGCGCGTACCGGTGTCCTGGACCTCCGGGCGGGCCCGTTCACAGCCAGCCGCGTCGCGACGCCTGCCAGGCCAGTTGCATACGGGTCACCGCGCCGGCGCGCTCCATCATGCCTTGGATGCGGCGCTGGACCGTCCGGCGGCTCAGCCCCATCTGCGAGGCGATCGCCTTGTCGGCGACCCCCGCCACGAGCAGCGACAACAGCTTGCGGTCGGTGGCCGAGAGCGAGTCGCCCGGACCGGCCCCGTCGGTCCCGGCGAGCGTGCCGGTGCCGTCGATGTCCAGGGGGACGGCGTCCTCCCAGTAGCGGTCGAACAGGGCGAGGAGGGCCGCGAGCAGGTTGCTGTCCCTGACCAGCGCCGTGGTCGGCTCTTCCGGGCTGCCGTGCGGCCCACCGGCCACGAGGGGGAAGACGGCGACGGAGCGGTCGGCGATGGCCAGGCGCAGCGGCAGGTGCGGTACGGCACGAGCCACCTCGCCGGCCCGTACACCCGCCACGACGTTCTCCAAGGCACCCTCGTCGTCGAAGAACGCCTTCTCGTACAGCACTCGGTAGCGCACGCCCCGGGCCAGCGCCTCGAACTCCTCGGCGTTGGTGCCCGACGGCATGGCCACGTACTGGGCCTTGCAGAACCACAGCATCTCGTGGCGCGCGCTCGACTGGATCTGCCGGAGCTGCTGGCGCAGGGCCTCCGCCCCGGTGATCACCTCCAGCAACTGGCCGGCGTCATGCCTGCGCATCGTCTCCCGGTAGGACTCGATGAGCCGTGCGGCCTCGAACCGGGCCACGTCCAGCGCGTCGGCGCTGCGCTTCAGCCGGGGCAGCAGTGCCACCTCCGGCGGAGCGGGACGGAACACCCGGGGTGTGCCGTCCGTATGGGTGGCGAGGCCCTTGGCGACGAGTGAGTCCAGGATCCGCCCGGTCTCCGCGTCGGTCAGGCCGGCCCGCTGGGCGATGTCCTCGCTGGTGGCCCGACCGGACGTCACGAGCATCTGGTAGAGGGATTCCTCCTCGGGCGGGACGCCAGCCACCTCCAGCGCCACGGACGCCTCCCGGAATCTCGGAATCCAACGGTTGAAGATCGTACATGGGGGTGCCGGGGCGGCGCGTGGAGCACGTACGGGGTGAACCGGCGGGGTGCCGGGCCGTGACCGGTCCGAGGCCGTGGCGGGGCCCCGTGGGGACCGCGAGCGGTGCCGGTACCAGCCTGGGCCCATGGCGCACGAGGGGGACTTCCGGGTCGGTGACGTACTGTCGGTGGCCTGCGCCTTCACACCGGCCAGAGTCGAACGGGGCCTTGCCTGGGGACACGTGTCGGTGCGGTGGCCATGGTGGCGCGTCGACACCGGCAGCGCGTTCTTCCACTGGAACGGGGTCGTCGCCCTGGGGGTGGACACCGGCGGGTACGCGGGCCCTGAGACGGAGTCGGAGTTGTTCCGGACCGACCCGCCGCCCGAGCACCTGAAGGCGGGAGACATCTGCCGGGTCGGAGTGCCGCCGACCGTGGTTCACGTCACCGCCGTCGACCACCACGACCCGCCCCTGGAGACGGGCTGGCTACCGCGCCCCCGGCTGACCGTGAGCGTGCTGCGCCGGGGGCTGTCCCATCGGGAGTTCCCGGACGAGAGCCACCTCGATGGTTCGGGGTACACCCTTCAGCCGGGCGACGGTATCCCGTTCTCCTTCGAGCTGTTGATGCGGCCGTACGCGTTTCTCCGGCCGGGCGACGAGGTCGCCGACGCCGCGGGGCGGGCCTGGCGGTTCGGCGGGCCGTGGGACTGGACCGCCTTCGACGGAGCGGGAGCCGGCGCGGGCCCCGAGTGGCCGCTCGTGCTGCTGACCCGTGCGGGGGTGCCGTGCCGCGTCGCCGACGCGGAGGCGGTGACCGCGGGCACGGCGACCGGCTCCCACCAGGAGACGGTCCGGCACTGGACGTCCCTCACCGACGCCTCGCCCACGCCTCGCCCCGCGACGCCGGGATGATCCGAACGACAGGGCTCGGTGGGCCGCCCTGCCGTTCGCCGGTCGGCCGTGCGGTTGGCTGGGGCCGGCACGGATCGAACGATGCGCAGTCCTTGGGGCCATACGGTGCAGAGCGACGACGTTCCACCGGTACCGGATGCGGCGTGGCTGGAGGAGCGGCTGGGTGAAGGCTCGCTCCGGCGACCGGACGAGGCCGCTCTGCCGGCCGGCTGACGGATGCCGGGTCCAGGGAGTGCCCTCTGCCACCGCCGGCCGGGTGATCGCCCGGCCCGCCTCGCCCGCCCCGCCCGCCGCGACCGGCTGTGGTCGTGGCTGCGAGGCCGGGACGGGTCAGTTGTGTCCGGCCATGACGCCGCCGTCGACGTCCCGGACGGCGCCGGTGACCCGGTCGGTCTGGTCCGACAGGAGGAAGGCGACGGTGGCGGCGACGTCGTCGGGGGTGCCGGTGCGGCCCAGGGGGTGGAAGGTGTTGAACCCGACGGCCTCGCCGTGGGCGGCCGGGGTGGCTGCCGCCTCCTGGGCGCGGGCCTGCGTACGGCCGGTGACGACGGTGCTGCCGGCGCCGAGGACGTGGTGGGCGACGGCGTGGCCGATGCCGCTGGTGCCGCCGATGACGACGACCTCGTGACCGGTGAAGTGGTGCTCCCGGTTCGATGAGCCTGGCGGTGGTCAGGCGTAGGGGTTGAGGACGAGGTAGCCGTCGATGCGGCCGAGCCGGTCCGAGGAAGGGTCGGGCGGAAGCGCGTGGCCGAGGTTGCCGGCACGGACCTCGCTGATCCACTGGTCGTGCTGGTACTCGTGATTGATGAGCGCGACCAGCAAGTGGTACGCGACGACGGTCAGTTGGGCGGGGGCGCCGACCCTGCCCGCGGCGATGTCGCCGAGGCGGGCGTGGACGCGTTCGGCGACGGTGTCACGGAAGGCGGTGAGCCGTTCGACGGTGGGCAGCGCGCCGCGGAACTTCTCCGGGTTCGCCGAGTCCATGAGCCCGTCCAGTTCCGGGTCGGGGCTGGGCTCGGCGGCGGTGAGGTTGCGGATCATGAAGTGGGCGACGTGCGCCTGATGGCCGAGATGCCAGCCGATGGCACTGGAGTTCTCGTGCGGACGCCAGGTCACCTCGTCGGGGGTGAGGTCTTTCCACAACTCGTCGGTGTAGGCACGGGCGCGGTCGTACTCGCGCAGCAGTGCGTTGAGTTCGTGCATGGATCCACCAGTCGGTGTTCTCGGGAGGAGGGGTGGGTCTTGACCCGCTCGCCACGGTGGCGCGGGGGGGGCGCTGTCCGGGGTGCTGAGGAGGCCAGGATGTCGCCGTGGTGGTGCCTTACTCGATGAGCGGGACGGGAGCGGCGCGGTGTTCCCCGCGACGTGCCTGCCACGTTAGGCACTCCAGGGCGGGGCCGGTAGAGGATCCCGGTGAATCTGCCTGTAAGGAACGTGTACGGCTAGCGGGCGGCGGCGAGGCTGTCAGCGGCAGGCCGCCCCTCGGCCCCCTCGTACGAAGCCCTTCGTACGGCACCGCGGGAACCCCTTCCGACGCACCGTACGAAGCCCTGTCCGGCCGTGCCCGGCCTTCCCCGTGCACGGCGACACATCACCCCGGGAGAGACATGACCAGCACCGCACCCGCCGGTACGACGGCCCACATACGCGACCCCGCGCAGGCACAGCGCCGTATCCTGCGCGTCCTGGTCGCGTCCCAGGTCCTCAGCGGCGCGGGCCTCGCCGCCGGCGTGACCGTCGGTGCCCTCCTCGCCCAGGACATGCTCGGTTCGACCAGCCTCGCCGGTCTGCCCAGCGCCCTGCTCACCGCCGGATCCGCGTTCACCGCGGTGGCCGTCGGCCGCGTCTCCGACAAGCACGGCCGCCGTCCCGGTCTCGCCGCCGGGTACCTCACCGGTGCCGTCGGCTCGGCCGGCGTCATCACCGCCGCCGTCCTGGACAACCCCGTCCTGCTGTTCATCGCCCTCTTCGTCCACGGCGCGGGCTCCGCCACCAACCTCCAGGCCCGCTACGCCGGAGCCGACCTCGCCCACCCCGGTCACCGGGCCCGGGCCGTCTCCACGGTCCTGGTCGCGACCACGCTCGGCGGTGTCGCCGGTCCCAACCTCGCCGCTCCGACCGGCACGTTCGCCGCACACCTCGGCATCCCGAACCTCGCCGGCCCCTTCATGCTGTCCGGCGCCGCCTACGCGCTGGCCGCGCTCGTTCTCGCCCTCCGGCTGCGCCCCGACCCGCTGCTCCTGGCCCGCGAGGTCGCCGTGGCCGAGGAAGCCGGTGCGCCCGCGCACCCGGCCGCCGCGGAGGCCGTCGACCGGGGCGAGGGGCGCGGAGGCGTCGTCCTCGGCGCGCTGGTCATGGTCCTCACCCAGCTCGTCATGGTGGCGATCATGACCATGACGCCGGTCCACATGCACGACCACGGGCACGGCACCGCCACCTCCGGCCTCGTCATCGCCCTCCACATCGGCGCGATGTACCTGCCGTCGCCGCTGACCGGCCGGCTCGTCGACTGCTACGGCGGCATGAAGGTCGCCGCCGCCTCCGGCATCACCCTGCTGGCGGCCGGCGTGCTCGCCGCCGCGGCGCCCGGTGACTCCGTGGCCCTCCTGGCGCTCGCACTGGCCCTGCTGGGACTGGGCTGGAACTTCGGCCTCGTCTCCGGTACGGCGATCATCACCGACACCGTGCCGCCGGCCACCCGCGCGAGGACCCAGGGCGTGGTCGACGTCTCCCTCGCCATCGCCGGCGCCACCGGCGGCATGGCCTCCGGCATCATGGTCGCCGCCGCCGGCTACCCCGCCCTCGCCCTCACCGGCGGCCTCCTCTCCCTCGCCCTCCTGCCCGCCGTCGCCGCCAGCGCCTACCGTCGATGAGCCCTGTGAGCCAGGAGATCCCCGCGCCGGACACCACCGTCGACGGCACCGGCCATTCCCGGCGCGGCGGCGTGACGTTCGCCCATCGCCGTCCGACACCGATCACATCTGCAACTACCCTGCGGATTCGGGTCGAGCTCCCACCCACCTCGCCACGGTCGGCCGACCCGACGTGCCACGCCGCAGGAGTGCCGCATGGCGGGATCTCGCCGCCGTAGGACCCCCGTTCAAGCCCTCCACACCCGCACAGTCCCCACGCGGCACCCCCGAGCCACCCGCACGCACACGTATGACGACCGCACACTTCCCTCATTCGCTCCAGCCATGATCCACCAGAACCCGTCACAAGACGGCGGAAGCGGTCGGACATCGATCCATGTATCAGGGGTTGACATGAGCCGCTGCGCCATCGAGCCTTTGGCAACGTTGTCATTGCTTCTGCGGCAGACCCGGAGAGGTCCGGACTGCACCGCTTTTGATGGGACGTCACGCTCATGACAGATCAGTCGGATCCGTCGCGCCATCCGTCGCGACGGGCCATCGTCACCACGGGTACCACCCTGCTGGCCGGGTTCGGCCTGGGTTCCGTGCTTCCCGCCGCGACCGCCGTCGCCGCGCCCGACGGCGCGCCGGTGGGCTCCGCCGCCTCCCCCGGTGAGCTGGCGCTCCACCGGCCGGTCTCGGCCTCTTCGACGGCCTACGCCGCGACCCCCGGGTCCTTCGTCGTCGACCGCCTCTCCTCCCCCGGTGTCAAAGGCAGCGGCTGGCGTGCCGAGGGCGGCGATCCGCAGTGGATAGCCGTCGACCTCCAGGCGGCCTGCGAGGTCACGCGGGTCCGCCTCACCTTCGAGGCCGACGCCTCCGACCCGGTGTACACGCCGCCGACCACCGGCAATGTGCACAGCGGCACCACCGGAGACGAGATCCAGTCGAGCTTCTCGCTGGTCTTCGTGGTCGAGACGTCCGTGGACCACGAGTCCTGGACGACGGTGTACAGCACCACGTCCGGGACCGGTGGCGTCGTGGACGTCCCTCTTCCCCGCCCGGTGTCCGCGCGCTGGGTGCGCATGACCTCGCGGAAGCGCTCCAGTCCGCTGCCCCTCGGCCTCAACGGCTTCGAGGTGTACGGCACCGCCAAGGGCCACCGTCCCTCGGCCACCGGCTGGACCGACTGGGGCACCCGGCACGACGAGGCACCGGCGCTCACGGTCGCGGACGACGGGACCGTGCCCGTGGAGTCGGGCTGGCGGCTCACCATGGACGACTGGGCCGGCACGGACGGCGCCGGCCTGTCGAAGACGTCCGTCGACACCAGCGGCTGGCTGCCCGCGACCGTTCCCGGCACCGTGCTCGGCTCGCTCGTGGAGCAGGGCAAGCTGCCCGACCCGGTGGCGGGTCTGAACAACCTGCACATACCGGAGGCGTTGTCGCGCCACTCCTGGTGGTACAAGCGGGACTTCGCGTTGCCGCGTGGTCTGCGCACCGGCGCCGGCCGGCACGTCTGGCTGGAGTTCGACGGCGTCAACCACAAGGCCGACGTGTGGCTCAACGGCAAGCAGGTGGGCGACCTGACCTACCCGTTCGCGCGGGCCGCCTTCGACGTCACCCGGCAGCTCGCCGAGAGCGGCGAGAACGCGCTCGCGGTGAGGATCACGCCGATGCCGGTCCCCGGCAGCCCCGGTGACAAGGGTCCGCTGGGCGAGTCCTGGGTGGACGCCGGCGCGCCGCAGATGAACCTCAACTCCCCGACGTACCTGGCGTCCTCGGGCTGGGACTGGATGCCGGCCGTACGCGACCGCGCGGCGGGCATCTGGAACCACGTCCGGCTGAGATCGACCGGGCACGTCGTCATCGGCGACCCTCGCGTGGACACCGTCCTGCCCTCCCTGCCGGATGTCTCGGTGGCCGAGCTGACCGTCGTGGTGCCGGTGCGCAACGCGGACACCGCCGACCACCAGGCGACGGTCACGGCCGCCTTCGACAAGGTACGGGTGTCGAAGACGGTCACCGTGAAGGCGGGCGAGAGCCTGGACGTCGTCTTCGCCCCTGACGCCTTCGGCCAGTTGAGGCTGCGCGACCCCCGGCTGTGGTGGCCGAACGGCCTGGGCGAGTCCCACCTGCACGACCTCACGCTCACCGCCTCGGTCGGCGGCCAGGAGAGCGACCATCGCACCACCCGCTTCGGCATCCGCCAGTTCGGCTACGAGTACGACGTACCGCTCGCGTTCACGGCGTCCGGCGACGCCTACACGCAGACCGTGACCTTCGACCGGCAGCAGGCCCGGCACGTCCGCATCCGCTGCCTGACGCGGGCCACCTCGTGGGGCAGCTCCCTGTGGACCCTGTCCGTGCGGGACAGCACCCAGCCGGGCACCGACCTCGCGCTGAACGCCCACGCCGACGCGTCCAGCACCGATCAGGACAGCAACCGCGCGGCCAATGCCACCGACGGTGACGCCGGCACGCGCTGGTCCTCCGCCTACGAGGACGACCAGTGGATCAGCGTCGACCTCGGCTCCGTCCAGTCCTTCGACCGGGTCGACCTCACCTGGGAGCAGGCGTACGCGAAGACCTTCGTCGTCCAGGTCTCCTCGAACGGCTCGGACTGGACCGATGTGAAGTCGGTGGACAACGGGGCGGTGCCGCTGCCGTTCAACAACGGCAACGCCAGCCTCCAGATCGAGGACTTCGACCGGCGGACCGCACGCTATGTCCGCCTCGACTGCGGGCTCCGCAATACCAGTTGGGGCAATTCGTTGTGGTCGCTCTCCGTCGTCGACCGCAGTGAGCCCGGCACCGACCTCGCCCTGCGCCAGAAGGCCACCGCCTCCACGGAGGAGTCCGACCACCCGGCGTCGAACGCCACCGACGGGGACCCGAACACCCGCTGGTCGTCCGCCTACGAGGACCACCAGTGGATCGAGGTGGACCTCGGCTCCCCGCGGACGTTCGACCGTGTCGCCGTCGTCTGGGAGACCGCGTACCCGAAGTCGTACACGATCCAGGTGTCCGACGACGGCGAGCGGTGGACCGACGTCAAGTCCGTGTCGAACACGCCGGACCCGCTGAAGATCAGCGTCAACGGCGTGCGCGTGCTGGCTCGCGGCGGCAACTGGGGCTGGGACGAACTGCTGCGCCGGATGCCGCCGGAGCGCATGGACGCGGCGGTGCGGATGCACCGGGACATGAACTTCACCATGATCCGCAACTGGCTCGGCAGCAGCGACCGGGAGGAGTTCTTCGCCGCCTGCGACCGGCACGGCATCCTGGTGTGGAACGACTTCCCCAACGCGTGGGGCATGGACCCGCCGGACCACGACGCCTTCAACGCGATCGCACGGGACACCGTGCTGCGGTACCGCATTCACCCGTCCGTGGTGATCTGGTGCGGCGCGAACGAGGGCAATCCCCCGGCCGCCATCGACAAGGGGATGCGCGAGGCGGTGGAGCAGCAGGTGCCCGGCGTGCTCTACCAGAACAACTCGGCGGGCGGCATCATCACGGGCGGCGGCCCCTACGGCTGGGTGGAACCGGAGAAGTACTTCGACCCGATGACGTACGGCAGCCATGACTTCGGTTTCCACACCGAGATCGGCATGCCCGTCGTCTCCACGGCGGAGAGCACCCGCAACATGACGGGCGACGAGCCGGAATGGCCGATCCGGGGTGCGTGGTATTACCACGACTGGAGCGAGCGCGGGAACCAGGCGCCGCAGAACTACAAGGCCGCCATCGAGGCCCGCCTGGGCGAGTCCGGCGACCTGGACGACTTCGCCCGCAAGGCGCAGTTCGTCAACTACGAGAACACCCGCGCCATGTTCGAGGCGTGGAACGCCAACCTGTGGGACAACGCCTCGGGTCTGATGCTGTGGATGTCCCACCCGGCCTGGCACAGCACGGTCTGGCAGACGTACGACTACGACTTCGACGTCAACGGCACCTACTACGGCGCCCGTTCGGCCTGCGAGCCGCTGCATGTGCAGGCCGATCCGGTGAAGTGGCGGGTCATCGCGGTGAACCACACGTCGGCGGACCTGCGGGGCGCCACCGTCACCGCCCGGCTGTACGACCTGTCCGGCCGGCAGCTCGGCGGCAGCAGGACCGCCCGGGTGGACGTGGAACGGGCGGCCACCGCCGAGGCGTTCACCGCCGCGTGGACGGACGGGCTGCCGGACCTGCACCTGCTGCGCCTGACGCTGGAGGACTCCCGGGGCAGGGAACTGTCGCGGAACACCTACTGGCGCTACCGCGAGGCCGCCGCGCTGCGGGGGCTGAACAAGGTGAAGCAGGTCAAGCTCACGGGTGCGATCACCGGCTGGTCGCGCTCCGGCGACCGCCAGGAGCTGACGGCTGTGATCCGCAACCAGGGCTCGGCGGTGGCCGCCATGGTCCGGCTGTCGCTGCTGGAGGACGCGCACGGCCGCCGGGTGCTGCCGACGCTGTACAGCGACAACTACCTGTGGCTGCTGCCCGGCGAGTCCCGGACCGTCCGGCTGTCCTGGCCGAAGGGGGCCAGCTCGGCACGGCGCCCGGTGCTGACGGCCGAGGCGTACAACAGCCCGGCCGCGACGCTGCGCGGCTGAGCCACTGCGCGCACCGGGCCGCCGCCCGGACCCGGCCTCCGCCGGGTCCGGGCGGCGGCCACGCGTCCGGCGCGGCTTGACGGTGCTCGCACCGGTGGCCACCGGGAGGAGCAGGGTCAGGGCGCGCGGGAGCCGCCGTGATGGCCGGCGCCGGTGGTGCCTGACGGGCACCAGTCGACGCAGACGCCCCGAGGCAGTTCATGCCCATCGGGTATCACAGACGGCGGAAGAGGTCTTGGACGGGCATCCGTCCCCGGGCTCAGGCTGGTCAGCGAAGTCAGCGAGCGAGCTACGGAGACAGGAGCCATGGCCATGAAGATCTTCCTCACCGGCGGGTCCGGATACATCGGCAAGGCCACGATCAGTGCGCTGATCCGCCACGGACACACCGTCGAGGCGCTGGCCCGCACCGACCGCGCCGCCGAAACCGTCGCCTCCCTCGGGGCGACGCCTGTGCGCGGCGGGCTGGGGGATCTCGGTGTGCTGAACGCGGCGGCCCGCGCGGAGGCGGTCGTCCACCTGGCGCAGGCCGGGACCGGGGACGAGGACCTCGCGGCGGCCACCGCCATGCAGGACGGCATCGGCGCAGGTACCTACGTGCACACCGGCGGCACCTGGGTCTACGGCGACACGGACGGGGTCGTGGACGAGACCGCCCCCTGGAACCCGCCGTCCCTGGTCGCCTGGCGCAAGCCGGTGGAGGACGCCGTCCTGGGGCGCGCGCAGCAGGGCGGCCGTCCCGTCCTGGTGCGGCCCGGTCTGCTGTACGGCGGCGAGAACCGCCTGATCGACCTCTTCTACGCCGTCCCGGGCAAGGAGGCGGGCGCCGTTCCGTACATCGGCGACGGTGCGAACCGCTGGGCGCTGGTGCACATCGAGGACATCGCGGAGCTGTACGCCGCCGCCCTGAAGGCGAAGCCCGGTTCCGTGTACGTCGGTGTGGGCGGCGTGAGCCCCACCGCCAAGGAGTGCTCGCTGGCCGTCGCCCGCTCCGTCGGCCTCGACGGCAAGGTCGCCTCCATCACGCTGGAGCGGGCCCGTGAGCGGATGGGCCCGGTAGCGGACGCCTTCGCCCTGGACCAGCGGCTCACTCCGGCACGCGCCGAGGCCGAGTTGGGATGGACCCCCGCGCACACCGACCCGCTGGCCGTCCTCGCCGGCGAGCGGTGATCCCGGTCAAGGACAAGACGGGCACCCGACCGCGGAGGCGGCGGGCACCTTCCGTGACGGCTCGCCGTAGCCGGAACGGGTAGATTCGTGCGCGACTGCCTGGATCGTCCTACGAGGTGATCGAGGAGTCGTTCCAGGAAGAGCCGACCGCCCGGCCGGGCCGTCGCCTCGGAGAGAGTGAGCGGTGAGCCCGGGTGGATCTTGACCTGCGGAAGCTCCGGTATTTCGTGGCCGTGGCCGAGGAGCTCCACTTCGGGCGCGCGGCCGAGCGGCTGCACATCGCGCAGCCCGTGCTGTCCCGGCAGATCCGGAGCCTGGAGGACGACCTGGGCATCGAGGTCTTCGCACGGGACCGGCGCGGCACGCTGCTCACACCGGCCGGGGAGCAGTTGCTGGAGGACGCCGTCCCACTGCTCGCCTCGGCCGAGGCGCTGCTGCGGCGGGTGAGGGCGGCGGCGCGCGGCACCCCCACGCTGACCATCGGGTTCATGCCCGGCATCACGGTCACCCCGGCCACGGCCGTCTTCACCGCCCGCCGCCCCGGCGTCCACGTGCGTCTGCTGCGCACCAGTTGGGACAACCAGGTGGAGGTGCTCCAGGACGGCCGGGCGGACATCGGTGTCGTACGGCTGCCCATCGACCAGCGGGGCCTTCAGGTGCGACCGCTCTTCCGGGACCCCCGAGTCGTCGTGCTGCCGGCGGGACACCGTCTGGCGGACAGGGCGTCGGTGACCGTCGGCGACCTCGCTTCCGAGCACCTGCTCCAGGACCCGGACGCCGTACCCGAATGGCGCGACGTGGCAGTGGAGTTGCGGGAGCGGCGGCGCCCCGAGGTGCCCGCGATCCACCAGGTGGAGGAGAAGCTGGAACTGGTGGCCTCCGGTGCGGGCATCTGCGTGCTCCCGTTGTCCACCGCCACCTTCTACACCCGCCCGGATGTGATCCCGCTGCCCGTGGAGGGCATCGGTCCCAACGAGGTGGCCCTGGCATGGGTGGCGTCCCGGCGCTCGCCCCTCGTCCACGACTTCGCCGAGGCCGCGGCGGAGACCCTCGGCCGGCCCCGGACCGGGGAACAGCCGCCGCAACGCTGAGGATCGCACGAGAAGCCACTCCGGATCCCCCGGAGACACCGGCCGGGTTCACCGGGCTCGGCCTCAGGCGCCGGTGGCCCGGTGCCGTAGTGCAGGGAGAGGTACGGACGGCGCACCTCGGCACGGTCCGGGCGTGGCCCTTCACACCTCCGCCCTCCGCGACCCCACCAACGACGAGGCCGCCCGGTACCGGTCGCGGTCTCAGCCGATCGTGACGACCCGTGCCCAGGGCGGTGGGGTGTCCGGGACGTGGTCGGGGTCTTCCTCGTCCACGGCGTGGGCGGGGCGTGGGAAGAGGCCGACGACGGTGCGGCAGGGCGGCTGGGTGGAGGGCCACGGCGTCTGTCCGTCCGTGAGGACGACCACCACGTCCGGGCGGGGACGGGAGCGCAGCGCCCGGGTGAAACCGGAGCGCAGATCGGTTCCGCCGCCGCCGACCAGTGCGATGTTCTCGGCGCGGCAGAGGGGGACGGCGACCCCGGCCGCCGCGTCGCAGGAGATCACCGAGACCAGGTCGCGCCGTCCGCCCACCGCCCGCGAGATCGCCGCGACCTCCAGCAGCGCGCCGCCCAGTTCGGCGTCGCTCACCGACCCGGAGGTGTCGATCACGACGCAGACGCGGGGCGGTTTGCGGCGCAGGCTCGGCAGCAGTACTCCGGGGACGCCGGCCGAGCGCCGGGACGGACGCCGGTAGCTGTGGTCCTCCCCCGCCCCCGGCGCGCCCGTCGCCGAGCGGACCGCCGCTCCGAGCAACTGCCGCCAGGGCTGCGGCGGATGGAACACCTCCTCGGCCCATCGGCGCCAGCCCTCCGGCGCGTGGCCGGGCCGGCCTTTGATGCCCTCGGCCACCCGGAAGCGGACCGCGTCCCGCTGCTGCCTGCTCAGCCCGTGTGCCCCGCCGGGTCCCAGCTCCCACGGCCGGGCCTGCCCGTCGGCACCGCTGCCGCAGTCCAGCCATGCCAGGTCCGCGGTGAGCCCGGACAACGACGCCGTGCGCAGGTACTCCTCCATGAGGAGTCCTTCGGGCAGCCGCAGCATCGACGGGTGCACCGCTCCGAGGGGGTGGGGCAGGCCGTCGCCGTAGATGTCGTCGTTGATCTCGAAGTCGGCGGCGATGTTCCGCCGTAGCCGCCCGGGGCTTTCGGTCGGGGGGACCCCCGTCTCGCTTCGCTCGCCCGGCTCCTGCTTCTCGTGCTCCCGCGCGTACCGCTCGCCGCGCGCGTGGTGGTCGCGGAGCAGGTGGGAGACCTCGTGCACCCAGACGCCCGCCAGTTCCTCCACCGGGGTGCGCGCCACGAAGCCGGGTGAGACGTAGCAGCGCCAGTGCGCGTCCACCGCCATCGTCGGCACCGAGCGGTCCTCCACCACGTGCAGCGCGAAGAGGGCGGCGGCCAGATAGGGTCGGACCTTCACGGCGTGCAGCCGGGCGGCCAGCAACTTCTCCTGGTCCAGCGACAGTCCGGGACGGTCGTACGGCCCACCGGAGGCGGCCGGCGGGGGCGGCACCGTGGCCCGTACCGGGCGGGGCGGCGCGGGCCGGGGCAGGGGACGTGGCAGCGGCCCGGGGCGCTTCGAGTGCCCCGTCATCGACGCGTTCCCGGGGTACGCCCGGCGCCGGCCGCCGTGGCCCGTCCCACCGACTGTTCCGCCCGTCGGGCGAGGTCGACCACCCCGGCCAGCCGCTCCACCGCGTCCGGCACCTCCCAGTCGTCGCGCCGCAGCGCCGCCAGTGTGGCCGCCGGGGCCACCAGCAGGTCGGGGGCTCCGGTCTCCAGGGCCCGGACCAGTACCGCCCAGCCCGCCTCCCACCGTCGCCGCTCCGGTCGCGCTCCGACGGCGGCCACCACCGCCTCCAGCGTCGCCTGGCGCAGATCGCCCCGCACGGGCAGTTCGGCGGAGGCGGGATCGGCCAGCAGCGATTCCGGGTCCGGCAGGTCCATCCGGTCCAGGTGGGCGAGGAGTTCGAGCCCTGGGCCGTCCCCCACCGCGCCCCGTACCAGCAGTGCCAGCACCTCCCGGGAGACGGAGGCCGCCGTGCCGAAGGCCAGCAGGGTCAGCGCGGCGTCCCAGCTGCGGGGCGAGGGCCAGGCGGCGCCGCGTCGTGTCTCCGTGCTCGGCAGCCGGTGGATCAGCGTCGGCCGGGCCCGCAGGAAGCCGCAGACCGCGCGCCGGGCGTGGGCCACCGCTTCCGGCAGCCGCTCGGGCACCAGCCGGGGCAGCTCCGCCCGGGGCCAGACCCCGCCCAGCCCGCGCACCACCACCTCCGGATCGTGCACCCAGTGCAGATGCACGAACCGGTTGGCGAGCGGCGGGCTCAGTTCCCACCCGTCCGCCGCGGAAGCGCGGGGATTGGCGGCGGCGACGATCCTCACTCCCTGCGGTAGTTGGAGGGCGCCCACCTTCCGCTCCAGGACGACCCGGAGCAGTGCGGCCTGGACGGCGGGGGTGGCGGTGGAGAGTTCGTCCAGGAAGAGCAGCCCCCGTCCGGCCCGCACCAGTTCCACGGCCCACTGCGGCGGCGCCATCGGCACACCCCGCACCGCCGGGTCGTCGCCCACGATGGGCAGCCCGGAGAAGTCGGACGGCTCGTGGACGCTGGCGATCACGGTCGTCAGCGGCAGGCCGAGGGAGTGGGCGAGCTGTGTCAGGGCCGCGGTCTTGCCGATGCCCGGTTCACCCCAGAGCAGTACGGGCAGGTCGGCCGCGACGGCAAGGGTGAGTGCTTCGAGCTGGTCATCGGGGCGGGGCTCGGTGGTGGTGGTCCGCAGGAGCTTCAGGAGGTCGTCGGCGACGGCGAGTTGGGCGCGGGTGCCGGACGGGCCGGCGGGCAGGGGTGCGGGCGCGCCGACGGCCGGGGCCGCGGTCCGCGCGAGGGTGCTGGAGGTCATGGGCATCACCTGGGTGGGACGAGGGGACGGGGCGGCCCGTCCGGATGTCATGAGGGCATGGGGCGCCGAAGGTGCGGCGCCGGTGGGCGGGGCGGGCGGAGGACGACCGGTCAGCGCATGAGGCCGGTGCGTGGCCGGGCCCGGCTGCTCCGCTTGCGGAGCATGGCGTGCGGGGTACGGCGGTCGGGCCGGGGGCGACGACTCGCGTCGGCGTGTTCCGCGTCCGAGGCGTTCCCGCCTCCCGCGGCACGGGCGGCGGGGTGCACGGTGACCAGCCCCGAGCGGAAGAGGCCGTGGTCGACGCGTCGGGTCGCGGCCGACTCCAGTTCCCGCCGGAGCGGCCCGTCGGGCAGGAGGGCGCCGGGGCCGAGGAGTCCCTCGACCACGGTCAGCGCTCCGGCGACGTCACCGTGGAGCAGCCGCTCCCGGACCGCGGGCAGTGCCTCCGGGCTGCGGTGCACCGCGTCGATGGCCCGTAGGCAGGGCAGCGCCGGCCCGCCGAGCCCCACCAGCAGGTTCTCCCGCCGCAGTTCCGCCGGATCGTGGTCGATCGCCGTCAGCACCCCGTCCCGCAGCGCGATCCGGTGGACCTCGCCCCGGCACCGCACCCGGTGCGGATCGCCGGGTTCGGGGGCCGGTCCGGTCGCTGCTGCCGGGTTCGGCTCCGCCAGCGCCGCGGCGACGAGCGGATGCAGGCGTTCGGCCGCGACGAGCCCGGCGCGCAGCAGTTCCAGATCGGGCAGGACGCGGGCCGCCGCCTCCGGCAGCACCGGAAGCGCGGCGACCTGCTGCGTCGGCAGCGGCTCCCGCAGCGGCCGGAACGTCGGGGCGTGGCTGTCGTCGGGCGCGACGAGTTCGAGCACGGCGCGGCTGCGCGCACCGAGCCGCACGGTGAAGGCGCCGCGAGGGCGGCGGCCCTCGGCCCGCAACAGCACCTCCGCCTCGGCGGCCCAGCGGGAGACCGCCCACGACGCGTCGCCGCCGCTGGGCCGGTCCGGATCACCTGGATCATGCGGACGGTCCGGAAGATCCGGAGGGGCGGGACGGCGGGGTCCGGCGGAGCGGCCGGACGGCACCATCGGCGGTGCGCCGTCCGCCCCGCATCGCTGCGCGAGTTCGCCGCTTCGTCCGGCGTCCCAGAGGTGCCGGTGCAGGTCGAGGCGGTGACGCCGGTCGGGGTGGGGGTGCGGGTGGTGCCCCGGGACGCTGCTTCCGGGCCCCTCCCACAGGGCCAGCGACATGCGCTGCCCGGCGTCCGCCCAGGTCGGTGGTGTCCGCACCACCAGGTGCAGCGGCGTGCCGCCCGAACTGCCGTAACGGGCCAGGGAGAGGGTGAGACCGGGCCGGAGCCGCCCGTCGGGGGCGATCCGGGGCATGTGCCAGCGGAGCAGGTCCGGCGCCAGCCGGCGCAGATCCGCACGGAGCACAGTGGCGGCATCGGTGCCGTGACGCTTGCGCACGGCGCGCAGATCGAGATCGATGTCGATGCGGGCGGCGGCGCAGGCCCCCGACCAGTCACCGACCGCACGACGCGCGGTCGCGGTCTCGATCATGGACAGTGGCACGGCGTACTCGCGTACGCGCTGCCACATCAACAGGCGGGACGGGATGTCGTTCGCGAAGTGATGTGCCATCAGCACTCACCTTGCGCGAACGAGTCCCCCAATCCGTACGAGGAGGAGTTCTTCATCTCCGGCATCGTAACCACACCGCTGACCACCTGTCCCCGAATTTCACACCGGGCGCACCGCGGCGGCCACCGGCGAGTCCGTGATCGCCGAGCGGGGTGATCTCCGGGTGGGCCGGCCAGGCCGAGCCGACCGGCGGCATGGTGACGCGCGCGGCGTGATGCTCCCGTCACGGACCGGGATCAGACCGGTGATCCGGGGCGCCGCCCAGTCGTGGAACAGCGCGGCAGGCGGCGGGCTCGGTGGACGGCAGACCGCTGGTGGCGAGCCGGTCCGCGGGGGTACGGAAGGAGAGGCAGACCCGGACGCGGCCGTCGTCGCGCTGAGCCGCCGGCGAGCGGTCTCCGCCGATCCTCCGGTAGTTGCTCCCACCGCCGAGGGCATCGCGCGGGGCACCCGGGCCGCCGCGCCGCACCACCCCTGGTCCGTCGGCCTGCTCGGCCGCCGACCCCACCTCGGCCGCAGGCACCGGCCCCCATGGAGACCACCCTCGCCGCCCTGGCCGCGGGCGTGCCCGACGTCGGCGCCGTGGCGCGGGCCGCAGAAGCGGTGAGCGTCTACGCGACCGGCGCGATCCGGCGCGATCCGGCGCGAGATCGGACAGGACGACAGCCGTCGGCGGGCCGGGTCCGGCGCGTATCCCACCCGGACGCCGGCGACCGGGCGATATCCGCGGCCGGGCCGCTTCGTCAGCGAGGCCGACCCCACCGATCCGACGGCGACGTCCGACGCGGGTCCACGGCTGGTCCTGGACGGGATCACCGGCTCTCACGGCTGGGGCCGGACGACTGTCAGGGCGGTCGCCCCTCGGCCGTGTGGCCGACTCGACAACCGAGCCGTCCTCGATCGCGCCTTCCGCCGGCAGGGCCCGCTCATCCCCTGCGCAGCCGCCCCGCAGGGGCGTCAGACGCCGAGTGAGATCGCGGCGCCGATGCCGCCCAGGCCGAGGGCGACGGCCGCCTCCGTCCAGCCGCCCCTGCCCCAGGGGAAGAAGCGGTCAGCGGCCAGCCGGCCGGGGCCGATGGCGGCGACGGCCAAGGCGGCGACGGCGATCGCCACGTTGTACTCCACACCGCCGTACGTGTCCCACAGGCCGTGGGCGGCGGTCACCGTGACCATCGCGTTGATCATGACGCCGATCAGGGCGGCAGCGGCGAGCGGGGTCAGCAGCCCCAGCGCCAGGCCGAGACCGCCGAGCAGCTCCGACAGGCCCCCGATCACGGCGAAGAGCTTGCCCGGGCGATACCCCAGGGACTCGAAGGCCTTGCCGGTCGCGGTCAGGCCGCCACCTCCGAAGAGACCGAAGACCTTCTGGGCGCCGTGCGCGGCCATGAACAGGCCGAAGGTCAGCCGGAGGAGCAGCAGCCCGCAGTCGGCCGCGGTCACCATCGGCCCGGTGGCCCTCGCCGAGGGCGCCGTGGCGGTGGGGTGCGCGGCCGGCTGCGGGGACTGAGGAGAACGGTTCAGGATGCGTTTGATCAACATGACAATGGTCCGGTTGGAGCGCCGAAACGGGCGTTTCCCCCAGCTCGCGCGGATGCCGAGCGACCGATGACGGGTGGGTGCGCGCGCCGCGCACCAGCACGGAGCACGCACGCCCCACAAGCGATCCTTGCCGTGCGGGGCGCGTTGTGCATCTGGGAGGCCCGACACCGGGGTGGGTGCGGCCGGGCCGGCGGCACACCGCTCGCGGCGCGACACCGGCAGCGTTCCGGCAGAACACCGACACCCGCCTCGGCGCCCACACCTCGATGGTGAACGCCGTGTGACCGAAGGTCCGTGGACGCGCTCCTGATGGTCATCCCCGCCACCGGGTCCGGACACCTGTGCTCCGCCGAACCGGTGTGCGGTGGTCGTGCGCGTCGGTGACCATCGGCGCGCACGTCTTCGAGGAAACACGTGATGACACTTCGCAACAAGAGACCCGTGGCGGCCGGCTCACGCCGTACCGCGGTGGCGGCGGCGCTGGCGCTGGCGCTCGCCGGTGCCGTGGGCGGGGCGGGAACCGCCTTCGGCTCCGCCGCCGACCCGGCCGCGTCCCGGCACACGGCGCACCGTGACTGGCTGCCGGACACACCGCAGAACTGGCCGGTGGTGGTGGACCACACCCGTACACCGGCCGAGACCGTCACCCGTGGGCTGCGGCACTACAGCGAGACCTACGACACCGTCGGCGGTCGCCAGCACATGCAGGTGCTCACGGCTGATCTGACCGATCCGAATCTCCGGGTCGGGATGGTTGAGGCCGGCGACACCCTCACCGACCCGGCGGACGAGACGCCGTCCTCGATGGCCCGGCGCACCGGCGCGGTGGCCGGCGCCAACGGCGACTACTTCGAGATCCACGCCAGTGGACGCCCGCTCGGCGGCATCGTCTCCGACGGGCACATGCTGAAGAGCCCCAAGCCGGGTTTCGCCTCCCAGTTGGGCGTCAAGCCCGACGGCACCATGGTGATGGGCCCGGAGACGTTCTCCGGCACCGTCACGGCCGGTTCCGCGACCCGCTCGCTCACCTCGGTGAACACGGTGAACGACGTGTCCACCGGCGGCATCACCGAGGTCACCCCCGATCTCGGCGAGACCCCGGACCTGGCCAAGCCGTCCACGCTGGTGCTCGGCCGGGCCACGGACGGCGGCTTCGTCGTGGACGGTGTGCGGACCGGCGTGACCACCGTGCCACGGTTGGCCGAGGGCCGGCTCGGCCTGCTGGGCGCCGGCGACGGCGGGCAGTGGCTCACCGACAGCCTGCACACCGGTGACACGGTCGGCATCGCCACCCACCTCTCTCCCGACAACGATGTCACCCAGCTGATCAGCGGTGTCGACACCCTGGTCAAGGACGGCAAGGTCTACCGGGACCCGACCGGCACCCCGCCGAGCGGCGCCAACCCGGAGACGGCCGTCGGCATCACCAAGGACGGCAGGCACGCCGTCGTCGTCGCCGTCGACGGCCATGGCGGCGCTGCCACGGCCTTCGGCGTGACCAGGGACGAGGTCGCCGGTTACCTGGTCGCCCACGGCGCCCGGACCGCCATGCTGTTCGACGGCGGCGGCTCCACCACCATGGTCAGCCGTGCTCCTGGCGCCGACCGGGCCGAGGTCGTCAACACGCCGTCCGACCTGCCCGGCAACACCGAACGCCCGGTCGCCAACGGCATCTTCTTCTACTCCACCGCCAAGGAGCCCGGACCGGCCGCCGAGGTCGTCGTGAACGGCGGGAAGACACTCACCACCGTCGCCGGCGGCTCCGTCCCGCTTCCGGTGTACGCCGTCGACCGGTTCGCCAACCCGGCGGCCGGCCGCGTCCGGGTCCGCGTCGAGCCCGCCGACCTCGCCACCTACGACAACGGCGTGCTGACCCCGCACCGCACCGGCACGGGCCGGATCATCGCCTCCGACGGCACGGCCTCCACCTCCGGGAAACTGGAGGTGGTCGGCAGACTGAAGACCCTCACGGTCTCGCCCGACAAGGCCGACCTCGACAACGGCGCCACCCAGCAGCTGACCCTGTCGGCCACCGACAAGGACGGCGACCAGGTGCGGATCCCCGCCGAGGCCGCCACCTGGAAGGTGAACCCGGCGGGTCTCGGCAGCGTCGACGCCCACGGCCTGTTCACCGCCGACGCCGACGCCGACGGGCTCGCCGAGGTGACCGCGACGGTCGCGGGCGCCACCGGCAGCACGTCGATCGCCGTCGGCAGCGTCCGCAAGGTCATCGACCCCATGACCAGCCTGGACGTCTGGCGGCTCGGCAACAACACCACCGGCAAGCCCGCCACCCTGGCCGTCGACCCGGGCGTCGTACCGCCGGGATCCGACGAGCCGGGATCGCTGAGGCTGGACTACTCGATGCCCGCCGGGTCCGGCGTGAAGCAGCTGGTGCTCTCCCCGAAGACCACCCTGAAGACCGACACGAACAGCGGCCAGGTCCCCACCGGCATCGGTGTGTGGATCAAGGGTGACGGCAACGGCATCGAACTCGCCGAGAAGTACATCGGCGTCAACGGCTCCTCCACCACGCTCTACCCGACGTACGTCACCTGGAAGGACTGGCACCTGGCGGTCGCCCAGCTGCCCGCCGGCATGCAGTTCCCGCTGACCATCAGCTTCATCGACTTCCTGGCGATCAGCCCGGGCACCCCCTACAGCGGCTCGCTCAACGTCGCGGGCCTCCAGGCCCTGTACTCTCCGCGGCCCGTCACAGCGCCCGCGTACCACGCCGTCCCGGAGAATCCGGCCTGGCTTTCCTTCGAGGAGGACTCCGCGGACTTCGCGAGGCGCGGCACCACCCTCCTCACCGGTGACGACGCCCATCTGCTCGCCTCCGACCCCGGGTCGGTGAGCAGCAACGTGATGGACTCGATCGCCGGCTGGCTGCCCACGCTCACCCCGCAGGCCCGGCCGGACGCCGCCCAGTTCCTCGGCGACATGGCCGACGACGGCAAGCTCCCGGATCTGCGGTTCGCCAAGTCGAAGATGGACGCGCTCGGCATTCCCGAGCGTGACATCGTCGGCAACCACGAGATCACCCAGGGCGCCGACGCCGAGAACGGCAACTACAGTGACACGTTCGGCGACACCCACTACGCCTACACCCAGGGCGCGGCACGGCTGATCGTCACCGACAACTCGCACGGAAGCCTTCAGTCCTCGGACCCGTTACAGGACCCGGAGGGCGCCCAGTACCCGTGGCTGGTCCAGCAGTTGACGGACACCACCGCCAAGGACGTACTGGTCGTCACGCACATGCCCGCCTACGATCCGCACCGGGCCGCGAACAGCCAGTTCACGGACCGCTGGGAGGCCCGCATGTATCTGCGGCTGGTGCAGCGCTACCAGCAGGCGCACCCCGAGCAACACGTGATCATGATGTACGGTCACGCCCGCGGTTTCGCCGAGCAGATCCTCGATCCCGAGGGGCGGAGCGTGACCGCCGACGAGGGCGGCATCCCGCAGTTCACCTTCGCCGACCTCGGCACGCCGGCCTACGCGCCGGCCGACCAGGGCGGCATCTACCACTTCGGGCTGATCCGGATCGGTGACGACGGTGACCTCCAGTACACCGTGGAGCCGGCGCTCGCGTCGATCACGGTCCACGGTCCGAAGGACCCCGTCGCCAAGGGCGACCACATCGCCCTGAGCGCGACGGGCGAGCAGATCGGCGGCGACGACATCGCGCCGCTCACGATCCCGGTCGCGGACCCGGTCTCCCACGTCTGGACGTCGAGCGATCCCGAGGTCGCCTCGGTGGATCCCGCCACCGGCGCCCTGACCGCCCACCGCCCCGGCACCGTCACCGTCTCGGTGACCGCCGGCGGTGTCACGGGTCGTACCGGGGTCGTCGTCCGGTGAGCTGACCCACGGCCGGGGTGCCCGTGGCCTTCTCGGGCAGCCCGGCCCACCGGGACCGCTTCCGGCGCCGGCCGGCCTCCCCGCGCGGATCCGGGCGTCTCGCCTCCGTGCTACCGACGGCCCAGGCCCGAGGCGGGAGGGTTCAGGGGTTCGGCGTGTCCGGGGTGGTGGGGGCGGCGCGGCGATCGGCCTCCGTGCTGCCGCCCCACACGCCGTACCGCTGTTCGGACGTCGCGGCGAATCCCGCGCACGGAACGCGCACCGGGCACTGCCGGCAGATCTCCTGCGCCCTCTGCTCGCGCCGGCGCCGCGCGGAGCCCCGCTCACCGGGCGGTGAGAAGAACACCGAGCTGTCCATGCCCCGGCAGGCGGCCTCGGCCTGCCATTCCCACGTCCGCAGAAGCGGCTTGAGCTGCGTCGTCATCGGCTGGTGCTTCCTTTCGGCTGCGGTCTCATACGGGGGGATTGGTACCGGGGGCGTGCGGGCGGTCGCGTGCGGGGTCAGCTCACCGCGTGGACGGCGTCGCGGATGAGCCGGGCCACGGCCGTGGGCTGCGAGAGAGTGACGGCGTGCGAGGCACCGTCGATCTCGACCACCGTCGCCCCGGCCCGCGCGGCACCGAAGCGCTCCGCATCCGGGGTGATCACCCGGTCCGCGCCGGCCACGAGGGCCCACGACGGTTTGGTCCGCCACGCGGCGGCAGTGGCCTTCTCCTCGACAGCGGCCAGGGCCAGCGGAGGTTGACAGGAGGCGAGCACCTCGGCGACCGGGGCCGACACATCGGCGGCGAACACGGCCGCGAACGCCTCCACGCCGAGGGTGACTTCGACGCCCGCACCGCCACCGGGGACCGGGTAGCTCCACCGCCGGAGGTCGCCCGCCGGTCCGGCGGCGGGGAAACGGCCCTGGAGTTCGCGGAGGCTCTCCCCTTCCTCCGGCACATGGGCGGCGACGTAGACCAGGGCGACGACGTTGTCGGCGGTGCCCGCGACGGTGATCACCGCGCCCCCGTAGGCATGCCCGACCAGGACGACAGGGCCGTCGATCTGCGCGGCCAGTGACGCGATGCGCGCGGCATCGGCCGCGAGGCCGCGCAGCGGGTTCGGCGGAGCGACGACCGGGATGCCGTAGCTGTGCAGCTCGGCGACGACGCCGAACCAGATCGCCGTGTCGGCGAACGCTCCGTGAACCAGGACGACGGTGGGGGGTGGGGGCATGGCGGTGTTCCTTCCCGGTTCACGGGGGTGTCGGCGAGGGGTGGCCGGCCAGGGGGCGGACGTCGGCGTGCCCGGCGGCCTCTACGGCTTCGCATGGGTGGCCTCGTGAGCGGTGGTGGGATGCGGGGCCGCGGCGGCGGGAGATGCCGGCGGACGGGCCGGCGGGTGCGTCTGGCGGTGGCGGGTGGGCGGCTCAGGCGTCGCAGGACACGGCGGCCTGCCACTCCTTGGGGGTGATGCCGTAGGTCTGCCGGAAGAGACGGCTGAAGTGGGAGGGGCTGGCGAAGCCCCAGCTGTTGGCCACGGCGGCCACGGTACGGCGCCGCCCGCGCAGTTCGGCGCGGCAGGCGTCGAGTCTGCGCTGCCGTATCCAGGCGCTCACGGTGGTGCCGCCGGACTGGAAGAGCTTGTGCAGGTAGCGCACCGAGATGTGGTGTGCCCGGGCGATCGACTCGGGCGCGAGGTCCGGGTCCATGAGGTTGTCCTGGATGTACTGCTGGATCCGCGCCAGCATCTCCTGGGCCCCGGGGGCGGAGCGCCGGCCGCGCGTCTGGAGGACGTCCCCGACGAGGAGGGCCACGAGGTCGGCCGTGTTCAGGGCGAGGCGACGGCCGCCGGTCAGGCGCTGGTGGCGCGGCGTTCTGGCGAGTGCGGTCAGGAACTGCGAGACCAGCGACGTCAGGCCGCTCCGACCGCTGAGGTGCGTGTGCGAGACCTCGTGCAGATCGGCCGCCGACGCGTCCAGCAGGCACAGGGGGATACGGAAGAGGGCCAGCTTCTCGCCGGGGGAAAGGAGCTGGGGGCGGCGGAAGGCGGCGCCGATGACGATGTCACCGGGCTCCAACCGCAGAAGGGAATCGTGCGGGAAAATCACCGTCTCGTCGGAGACGTTGACGGCCAGATACAGGTGGTCGTCGTCGCCGACGGTCGGCCAGGGCAGGTTGATGAAAGGGCCTGAATCATTTCCCGGGGCCGTGGTGGACGGCTCGTGTTCGGGGGTTTCGGGCATGGCAGGGGTGATCGACCGGGTCACATCGGGCTCCCGTCGCTTCTTTTTCATGTTCGGTTTTCCAAAGACGAAACCGGAAGCCGGATTCAGACGTTCACGTCGGTGTGATCCACTGGATCCGGCCGCTCGGAGAGGAATCGGCCGACGACGTCGTTGAAGGCCGGCGGATTCTCCAGGAAGGGAAAGTGCGAGTTGGCCACCGTGGCCGGGAAGACATGGAGTCGCGCGCCCGGGATCCGCTGGGCGACGAACTGCTGCGAGCGCGGGTGGACATGACTGCCGTCGCATCCGATGACCAGCGTCGGCACATCGATACGGGGCAGCACGTCCCGCCAGTCCTGGGCACAGTGGTCGAAGAGCAGCGGCACTCCCGCGTGCGCGGGGGTGGCTCTGATCTGCTCGGCCACGAAGGAGAGGATCCCGGGGTCGGGGTCACCGGAGAACATGCCGCGGACGAACTCGTATCGCGCCTGTTCACCGCCCGGACCGGCGAGCTCCGCACCGAGCGCGAGCAGACCGGCCACATCGAAGATGGCACCCGACTGCCGTTGCTCCTCGACCGACATCCACGGCACCGCGGCGACGGCCGCGGGCTGGTCCACGGCGACGAAGCGCCGCAGACGGCCGGTGCCGTACTGGTCGACGAAGCTCCACCACACCGAGGCCCCCATCGACCAGCCCAGGGCGTCGAACCGGTCGAGACCCAAGTGGTCGACGAGGTCCAGCACATCGGCCGCGAAACGAGCGATGCGATAACCGTGGTGCGGCTTGTCGGACACCCCGTGCCCCCGGAAATCCAGGGTGATGACGCGGTGCGCGGGGGGAAGTCCCCGCACCTGGTGACGGAACATCTCCTGCGTCTGTCCCCAGCCGTGCAGCATGACCAGAGGAAATCCCTCTCCCCCGCTGTCCCGGTACACCAGGCGCACTCCGTCGCCGGTCGTCAGCTGTTCCACGGCCCCCACGTCAATCCTTCCTCGTACTCCACCGCTACGGCGTGCTCCGCGTCGGCGAGTTACGGTTCTGTTTCACGGGCCCGGCCTCAGCACGGCTCCCGCATACCGGAATTCTGTGCCACCCGACACCTCGCGCACCACCGCGCTCCGTAGTGATCGACCGGCGGAATCTTCGTCATTCTGTAGGGGGCTGGTACCGCACCCCGGCGCCGCGTAGTGATCGGGCGGCGCGCGTTTCCTCACTCTGTAGGGCGGGCCCGGTTCCGGCCGGCACCGGTGGGGTCCCGCGTTCTCCCGCACCGGGAGGCGGCCCGGTCAGACGGCTGCCTGGACATCGGTCTCCGCCTGGAGCAGCTCAAGGGTGCGCAGGCCCAGGTGCAGGACCAGGCGGTCGCCGCCGCTGTCGAGGTCGAGGCCGGTGATCTCCTGGATCTGGCGCAGCCGGTAGTACAGGGAGGTGCGGTGGATCTGGAGGGCCTCGGCCGTGCGCGGGATGGACCCGGCGTGTTCGAGGAAGCACCGCAGTGTGTCCACCAGCCGCTGGCCGCCGGGGCTGTCCAGCAGCCGGTGCAGCGGTGTGGGCACCAGTGACGGGGTCAGGGCGTGGTCGGGTACTTGAAGGAGTACGGCGAGTTCGCCCAGCGATTCCCACGCGCCGACGCCCTTGAGGTGGGGCAGCCGGCGCGCGGCGCGGGACGCGACCAGGGCCTGCGCGTGCGAGGTCCAGGCGTCGGCGAGGCCGTCCTGGGTGCCGCCGATGCCGAGGACGGGGGCGGCCGAGGCTTCCAGGTAGGCGGCGAGTGCCTCCCGGACGGCCGTGGCCTGGTCTGCCAGTTCCTGTGCCGTCAACGGCCGGGCCGAGACCTGGAGAAGGACCGCGCCGTCCGGCGTGGCGGCCATGGCGCCGTCCGCCGAGCGAGTGCGCAGGAACCGCTCCAGGGACGCGCGCAGCGCGATCTCCACCTGTCCCGGCGGCTCCACCGAGCGGGAGACCTGGACGACGCTCACCACCGCGTGCGGGGCGTCGGGCAGAACGCCGCCGTCCAGGATCTGCCGGCGCGCCGCGGCACGGGCCGCCTCGCCGGTGCCGAAGAGGGAGTGCAGTGTCTCGTGCAGGTCCACCTCGTCGGCGGAGGCGGCCAGTTGGTCCGCGCGGAGCTGGGCGCTGATCGCCGGCACCGCCTGCGCGACACGGTCGGTCTCCTCGCGGGTGAGCGTTCCCTCCGGCGCGACGACCATCAGCAGGCCGAGCAGCTCGCCGCGCTCACGCAGCGGAACGCAGTAGCGGGTGAGCAGCCCCAGGTCGTCGCGGCCCGGGATGAACCCCGGCTTCGTCCAGCGGGCGACGCCCTGGTCGAGGACGTACCGGATGGCGACGTCGTCGGCCCGGCCCCGCAGCAGGCTGCGGATGCGGACCGGGTCCTCGTCGCCGAAGTGCTGGCTGGAGCAGATCAGCCGTACCAGGGGATCGTCGACGACCACGGACCGCTCCAGCCGTTCCGCGAGTTCCTCGATCAGTTCCTGGAGTGCGTCGCTGCCCACCCGGACGCGCAGTCGTCGCTCGGCCATGGCGTCTCCCTCCCTCTGCCCCGGTCTTTCTACAAGCCGTGGAAGGGGAGGTTCAAATGTTCAACAAGATGCGGAAGACCTTGCCGAAGGCCGCGGGAGCTGCCGGGTGGAGGCGGTACGGAGGCGTACGGACGCGTCGGCGGCCCCGCCGGGGCGGGGAAACGCCGGGTGGTTGCCTCAGAGCGCACCGCCCCTGGTCCCCGGGCGCACAGAAGGGCCGGTGTTCTTGCCGTGGCAGGTCGGCCGGCACCCGCGCAAGAGTGCACTCACGGGACACTTCCGGTGCGCTCGCAGGACACGGGGCCGGAGTGACGCGCCAGAGTCAGCAGGTGCGGCCCACGTAGTGGGCGCCCTGGATCTTGGTGGCGGAGCCCAGCCAGGTCTTGCCCGGGGCGACGCACCGCTCGTAGTCGGGCGCCAAGGCCACCTCGACCTTGATCACCACGTGGGAGCCGTCAGAGGTGCAGTGGTTGTAGTAGGCGTCGGAGCCGGTCTCGTAGAAGCCGCACGGATCGGCCGCGGCCGGGGTCGCGGTGGCGGTGCCGGCGCCCAGGAAGGCGAACGCGAGGGCGAAGGAACCGAGAGTGCTGATGAGCTGACGACGGACACGCACGACGAACTCCTCGTGGGATGCGGGAGGGAAGAAGACGTGCCGCCGGGACGGCGGGGCCGCCCGGTCGGGCACGCGCCCATGCTCACGGACCGCGGCGGCCCGGTACGCCTCTGCCCTCCGGATTCACCCGCCGAATCATTTCCTCGGTAGGCCATCCGGGTCACGTATCCGGACGCGCGCCCCGGAACTGCCCCAGGCCGCCGGACGAAGGGGCCGCTCTCCTCACGCCGCGGGTCGTCGGCCGGTGAAGTCCAGTGCCGCCGTCACCGTCCGCTTCAGCGCCTGGGCGTCGGCGCCCGCGCGGGAGCGCAGGTTCAGTCCGCAGGCGAGCAGGGCCGGCAGGTCGGCCGCGGCTGCCGGATCGGCCTCCGTGGCGAGCTGCCCGTGGGTCCGGGCCGTGACGAGCGCCGTGTACATCGCGTCCCGCGACTCCTGGTGGTGCTGGTCGAGGAGCGCGCGGACGCCGGGGTCGCCGTTCCCGGCGCCGGCGTGCGCGTTGGAGACCCTGCCGCTGCCGGCGACGTACGTGATCGACCGGGCGGACACCGACTGCACCAGCCGCGCGGAGCCGGCCGGCATCGTCACGGCCCTCGTCGCACTGGACTGACGCCGGCACCCGGCGCGGAGGCCGGTCACTGCTTCAGTGTGTAGAAGTGGATCGGCGAGTTCGGCCTGAAGCCGATGCGGGGATACACCGGCGCTCCCGCCTCGGTCGCGTGCAGTGTGGCGCGGGTCAGGCCGGTGGCCCGGGAGCCCTCGTACAGAGCCTTGCGCGTCACCGCCTCCCCGTAGCCCCTGCGCTGCCAGTCCGGCGAGGTGGCGACCAGCACGACGAACAGGCGGCCCTCCGCCTCGACGGCTCCGGCGCACGCCACCGGGACACCGTCCCGCAGCCCCAGGTAGGCGTGCACCTGGTGCTTCCACAGCGCCGAGCCGAGGAGTCCGTCGCGGCCGTCCTCCAGCGGGAAGCCGTACGCGCGCGAGTTCAGGTCCGCGTACGCCCGCACGTGTTCCTCGGTGCTCACGCGTACGAACGTCAGGTCCGGGTGGGACGGCTCGGGGATCGGGAGGAGGTCGCCGGCCATTCCGGTGCCGGGGAAGGCGTACGCGAGACCCGCCTCCTCGGCCGCGGTCCGTACGCCCGCGCGCGCCTCGTCGCCGAGGAGGTCCTCGAAGAGCCACAGGAATCCCGGGTGCCGCTTCGCGCGCATGATGTCCGCCGCCCGGCCCAGGCGTTCCCGGACCAGGGCCGTGTCCGCGTCGACGTCCGTCAAGGTGACGCAGTTCCAGAAGGAGAACCGGCAGTCGGCCCAGCGGACGGCGATGCCCGGGAGGTCCCGCACATCGGCGTCCGCGTCTCGGTCGAGCACCATGGAGCGCCAGACCACGGCGAGCTGCTCCATCGATTCGACCGACTCGGCATGGTTCTCACGATCCGTCACATCGCCTCCTCAACAGTGAAGTTGTCGCAGCCTATCCATTTCCGTTGGCTACAAGTGCTTAACGCATCTGGTCTGCCAGGGACATTCTTGTCGTCGGCTCTTGACTGGTCTGGTCCAGACCTTTAGGTTCACCGGCCAACAGCATCTACGCATACGACCAGCACTCACGTTCATGAACGCCTTCGTTCATGCCTGGCCCCCTTCCCGGGCCCGGCCGAGAAGGGAGCATCGGATGCAACAGGTGAGATCCGGCGCGGCACGCATCCCCATGTGGCTGGCCTTTCTCCTCGCGGCCCTGG
Source organism: Streptomyces olivaceoviridis (assembly GCF_014650115.1). GTDB lineage: Bacteria > Actinomycetota > Actinomycetes > Streptomycetales > Streptomycetaceae > Streptomyces > Streptomyces olivaceoviridis. The sequence goes on from NZ_BMUI01000005.1 coordinate 249,145, forward strand.
TCAGCCTGACAGCACAGCCACCCGCCCAGGCCGCACCGGCCGCGGAGCCCTTCCGCGTACTGGCGCTGTACAACGGCACCTACGACGCCGCACACATCAGCTTCGTCCACGAAGCCAACCAGTGGTTCCCGCAGCAGGCAGCCGCGAACGGCTTCACCTACACCGCCAGCAACAACTGGGACCTCCTGGCGAACGGCGGCGTCAACAACTACCAGGTGGTCCTCTTCCTCGACGACCTGCCCCAGTCGGCCGCCCAGCGAGCGGGCTTCGAGCAGTACATGCGCAACGGCGGCGCATGGATGGGCTTCCACGTCTCCGCCTTCACCACCGACGCGCAGAGCTGGCCTTGGTACCACAACCAGTTCCTGGGCAGCGGGAACTTCGTCTCGAACACCTGGGGGCCGACCACGGCCGTCCTGCGCGTGGAGGATCGTACGCACCCCTCGACCCGGAACCTGCCCGCCACCTTCACCTCGTCGGTGAGCGAGTGGTACAGCTGGTCCAACGACCTGCGCCAGAACCCCGACATCAAGATCCTGGCCTCCGTCGACCCCAGCAGCTTCCCGCTCGGCACGGACCCCAACCAGACCTGGTACAGCGGGTACTACCCGATCCTGTGGACGAACACCAAGTACAAGATGCTGTACGCGAACTTCGGCCACAACGCGATGAACTACGACACCAACACGGCCCTGTCGTCCACCTTCGCCAGCGCCACGCAGAACCAGTTCATCCTGGACGGGCTGAAGTGGCTGGGCGGAGCGGCATCGTCCCAGCCGCCCGCGGACGGCATCTCCGAGACCGCCTGGTACACGCTGAGCAACGCCGGGAACGGAAGGTGTGTCGACGCCCGCGCCGCCGGCACGGCCAACGGGACCGTCATCCAGCAATACACCTGCAACTCCACGACGGCACAGCAGTTCCAGTTCCGCTCCACCGACAGCGGCTACACGCGCATCGCCGCTCGCGGCAATCCGCAGCAGGTCATCGACGTCGTCGACCGTTCCACAGCCGACAACGCGCCCTTGCAGCTGTGGTCCTACGGTGGTGGCACCAACCAGCAGTGGCTGCCGGTGAAAGAGGCCACCGGGCGGTACCACTTCACCGCCCGGCACAGCGGAAAGTGCCTGACCGCGTCCGGCACGGCCGCCGACAGCGTCCAGCTCACCCAGCGGACATGTGACGGCTCCGCCGCCCAGAGTTTCCAACTGGCCGCCCAGTCCTGATCATTCGGCCCCCGGTCCCGCCCCCTGGCCGGACACCGCCGCCCCGGTGCCACGTCCGCCGCGCAGCCGCGGACACCGCATCGGGGCGGCCCTCGTCGCGGCACCCGCCCACGGGCGGTGATTCGTTCACAGCGCCTGACGGATGGCGCGTGCCAGGTCGGCCGCGCTGGTCAGGGTGATGCGGGGCGCGTCGACGAGAGCGGTGTCGATGACCGCGGCGAGTCGGCGGGGCAGGGTGGGCAGCCGGTCGCGTACGGGCACGACCGGCTCGCGCAGGACTACGGCGACGGGATCGGCACCGGCCGGGAAGTCCCGTGGCGGCGAGCCGGTGAGCATCCAGTACAGACAGGCCGTCATCGCCCACAGATCGACCTCGGGCAGCGCGTACTTGAAGTCGATGACCTGGCCCCGCGGCATGAAGGCCAGGCTGCCGCCCATCGCACCGGTGAGGGTGTGGCCGGACAGGCCGGCGCTGTCGAACGCCTTGGACAGGCCGAAGTCGGCGACTTTGACGGTCGCGCGGTCCCTGGCCCCGGTGAGCAGGAGGTTCTGCGGCTTGATGTCGCGGTGCACCAGTCCCCGGTGCGTCGCCGAGGTCCCGTCGGCCAGCCGTACCGGCACCTTGGCCGCATGCGCGTAGTGCAGTCCCCGGAGCGCCTGGAGGGTCACACCCACCGCCTGGTCCACGCCGAGTCCGCCGCCGGCGCGGGCCACGAGGTCGGCGACGCTGCCCAGCCGGCAGAACTCGCAGGTGAAGTAGAAGGTGCTGTCGTGCACGCCGCCACCGTGGAAGGCGACGACGTGGGGGTGGCGCAGGGCGCGCGTACAGGCGAACTCGCGCAGGAAGCCGTCGCGGGCGGAGGGGTCGACGGCACGGTGGGCCGGCAGGGTCTTCAGGGCGAGGAGTTCGCCGGTCTCCTCGTTCCGGACGAGGTGGACGACGCCCTGTCCGCCGCGGCCGAGTTCCTGGAGCAGCCGGTAGCCGCGGATGCCGGTGAGTCCCGGCTCTCCGGCCTCGGCCGCGTCGAGCAGCGTGTGCAGTGCGTCGACGGGGTCCCGCGCGTCGGTGTGCGCCGGCGAGGGCTCCCCCGCCTGGACGGAGACGCGCAGTACCGCGCCGCCGACGCGGATCTCGTCGCCGTCGGCCAGGTCCCGCCCGGCCGCGCCCGACGCCAGCCGTTCGCCGTTGACGTAGGTGCCGTTGCGGCTGCCGAGGTCCCGCACGCGCAGGTGCGGGGGATTGACGTCGAGCAGGCAGTGGTGCCGGGAGACCTTCGTCTCGGTGCGGGCCAGCCGGATCCCGCACTCGCTCGCCCGGCCGACCAGGCAGGTGGTGCGGTGGGTGAAGACGTACGCCGCGGCCGTGGGCGCGCCGTCGGGGGTCAGGGTGACGGAGGACGGCATGTCACCAGTCGTAGTCCCAGTCGAGTTCCCAGCAGCGCACGGAGTCGACCCCGGCTGCCAGCAGGTGGCGGGCGTCGGCGCTCAGGGCCAGGCCGAAGACCTGGCCCTGGTGTCCTGACAGGACGCGCAGCCGCCGCCCCTGGTCGAGGTCCCACACGTGTACCTCCTCGTGCGCGAGGCCGGTGAGGGCGAACCGGCCGTCGGAGGTGAGTGTGAGGGTGTTGATCAGGCCGGGGTCGCGGATCTCCCGGAGCACGCGGCCCGTGGCCGGGTCGAGGACGACCAGGGTCCCGTATCCGGCGAACACCGCGCGCCGGCCGTCCGCGGAGGTCACCAGCGTCCTGACGCTGTAGGGGCCGTCCACCGTGCGGATCCGGCGCCCGCTCGCGGCGTCGTAGGAGTGCACGCTGGAAAGGCCGTACTCCAGCAGGGTCCGGCCGTCCGGGGTGAACCGCAGGCCGGCTCGGCCGGGGCGCCCGGTGTGCCGCCACAGACGCTGCCCCGAGGCCAGGTCCCACCCGCAGAGTTCGTCCTGGTCGTAGCGCCGCCGCCGGTCCTCTTCGGCGCCGGCGAAAGCGTTCGACGCGCCGTACCGGCCATCGGGGCTGATCGCGACCGACTCCACCTGCCCCTGGTGGGCACGGAACGCGAGAGAGGGCTTCGCGTGATCGTGGCGCCTCGCCACGTCCTCGATGTCCCAGCGGCACAGGTGTCCGCTGTCGTCGCCGGTCAGCAGCCATCCGCCGTCGTCGGCCAATGCCACGGCCCTGACGTCGTCGTGCGGCAGTGTGACGGTCCTGTCGTCCCGCAGATCGAGCAGGGCCGCCTCTCCCATGCCGTGGACGACGGCCCGGGTGCCGTCGCCGGTCACCACAAGGGCCACGTCGGCCGTGGCCGTCGAGGCGATCACGCGGTACTGCCGTGCGTTGGCGGCGTCGCACAGCAGGAACCTGTCGCCGTGCAGCGCGGCGAGGAACAGGCTCGTGTCCCCGACGAACGCGAGCGCCGAAGGGTGCGCCACTCTGCCGGTGAAGTCGAACGTCTGCCACGCACCGAGCAGTCCCGTACGGCGCCCGTGCCGGCCCAGCGCGTTCCACGCGTGCCGCAGGTCGGGATGGCGTGCGTGGCCGGGCACCGCCCGCGCGGTGCGCAGACAGGCGGCCGACCGGGCGTAGCGGCCCGCGTCCAGGTGCCGTTCGCCCTCGCGCATGGCCGCCCGGAACCGCCCGGCGTGATCGGACAGTTCGCCGGCGGCCCGGGGCCGGGCGTACGCCCACGGCGCACGGTAGCCCGGGACCGGAAGGGGTTGCACCCTGATCCGCACGCCGTCTGTCGTGCGCAGTACGGCGTAGCGGCCGTCGGCACTCACCGCCAGGTGGTGCACGTGCCGTGCCGTGCCGTCGTCGAGCGTGTGCAGGCAGCGGCCGGTCGCCGTCTGCACCACCTGAAGCGGGTTGCCGCTCCCGACGACGGCGAGGGAGCCGTCGGGGGTGAGGGCGAGCGCCGTGACATCCGTCAGGTGGTGAGGCGCCTGGGTGGCGATCCGGCCCGTCCGCACGTCCCACAGCACCATCGGCCCGCCCCACACCTGCACGGCGTACCGCGCGCCCGGGGCCGCGGCGGCTCTCCGCACGAAGCCTCCCCAGGCCGAGTGGAGGGGATTGGCCCGCGGCTCGGTGAGGACGGCCCGGCAGACGCCCGTGGCGACGTCCCACAGGCGGACCTTGTCGTCCCGCAGGTCGCCGGCCGTAAGGGCGACGGCGCCGTCGTCACTGAGCTCCAGCACGGTCATCAGCTCCACCTGGCTCCGCACCGGCCCCAGGACTCGCCCCGTGCGCAGGTGCCAGAACAGGAGGGTGCCGTCCGCGTGCCCGGTGGCGCCGACCGACCCGTCACCGCTGAGCGCGACCATGGTGACGCCGGCGGCAACGGGGCCCGGCGGAAGGGGAAGCCGCTCGCCGTGCGTGAGGTCCCACGCCTCCGGCGGACCCTGCTCGCGTCCGACCAGGCCGATCCGCCCCTCGGCGTCCATGGCGGTCACCACGACGGCCGGGCCCTCGGACGTCAGCTCCCGCAGGCAGCGGCCTCCGGCCGTTTCCCACACCCGCAGGCTGCCTCGATGGTCGCCGGACAGCACCAGGCCCCCGTCGGCCGACACCGCCACCGCGCTCACGCCGGCCTCGTGGCCGGCGAGGACCACGGGGCGCGTCCCCGGATCGCGCGTCAACTCCGCCAGCGCGGCCTCGGTCTCGGCCGGGTCCGGTTCGCCCGGGGCCGCCGGGCGCAGCAGTTCGGCGGCGCGCTCGCGGTCGTCGCGCTCAAGGTGGACCAGGCCGATCAGCCGCGTGCCCAGGGCGTCGTCCCCGCTGATCTCACGAGCGGACTCCAGTTCGGCGACGAGGTCGAGATCGGTCTTCTGCGCCGTGCGCCAGCGGTGCAGGCCGAAGTTGAAGGTCGCGATCAGGTGGTGGGGCTCCGCCGTCATCGCCTCCCGCCACCGCGCCTCGGCCTCCTCGGTCCGGCCGAGGTCGAGCAGGGACAGCGCCTGGTTGGAGAGCCCGTCCGCCAGCAGGGCGGCGGCCTGCGGAGCCCGCCGCGGGAACGGTGTGCCGGTGAGGTCGCCGTACTCGGCGCGCAGCACGTCGGCGACTTCGTCCAGCCGGGCCGGCCGCGCCGTCGCCTCGGTCTGGAAGCACTGGCGCAGCAGTCCCACGACCGCCGGCGGCATGGGCGGCACGCGGGGGTCGGCCGGGCCGGCGTCCAACAGCGCTTCGAGTACGGCTGCGGCGGCTTGGCCGTACCGGGTGGGACGGCGTCCGGTGAACATCTCCAGCACGGTCAGCGCCCACGACCACACGTCCGTCGCGGGGGTCAGCCGGATCTCCCGGCGTCCGGCCGCGGCGAGCGCCTGCTCGGGGGAGCAGTAGGCCGGGGTCATGCCGCCGAAGGTGACGGTGGACGGGGCGGCGGGCGTCCCGTCGGTGTCGGCCGAACGCGCTCCGGCCAGCCCGAAGTCGGTGACCTTGGCGGTTCCGTCGGGTTCGAGCATGACGTTGGCGGGCTTGACGTCCTGGTGGACCAGGCCGGTGTCGTGGGCGTGCTGGAGGCCCCACGCGGTCTGGACGGCGACGTCCAGCACGCGGGCGAGGGCGGCCCGGGGACCGCCCTCGTAGAGGCTGCCGCCGGTGATCGCCTCGGCGAGGCTGCCGCCGTCGACCCACTCGGCGAAGACACGGGGCACGCCGTCGACCGTGCGGACGTAGGCGCAGTTGACGGTGTGCGGGTGCAGGCCCAGGCTCACCCAGGTGCCGGCTTCGGCTTCGAACCGGCGCCTGCCCGTCTCGGAGGCGACCAGCTCCGGGCGGGGCGTCTTGACCGCGAGGTGCACGTTCCAGCCGCGGTGCCGGACGCGGTGGACCACGCCCATGCCGCCGCTGCGCACGTCGTCGAGTACCTCGTACAGATCGAGGACCACCTCGCCGGGCCGCCAGGTGCCGAGGGCCATCGCCGCGCCGTCAGTCGGCCAGGGCCACGTACAGGGGGCTGCCGAGCAGTACCCGCATGCCGGGACGGGCGTCGAGTTCGGGGTAGGGGCTGGGGCCGGACAGCAGGCGCCGGGCGACGAACTCCACTTGCTGCCGGGGGCCGCGCAGCAGGCGTCCGGCGGTGTGCACCCAGGCCAGGGACGACTGCTCGGCCGGCATCTCGGCACTGTCGGCGGCGAACGCCGAGGCAAGGCCGGCCAGGAGCGTCGGCACCGAGGAGGGCGCGAACTCCTGGGCCTGCGGGGCGCTCGCGCCGAGCACATGGCCACTGGCGCCGCCGAGACCGAGGATCGTCTGCTCGGTCCGGCCGCCGAAGTACACCAGTGACCCGCCGTTCTCGCCGTTCAGGGGCCCCCACTGCATGGGCAGGCTGCCGCGGAAGTACGGTCCCGGGTCGTCCACCGATCCGGTCTGCCCGGTCTCCTCCAGGTGCCGCAGGACGCGCTCCAGCTTGGCCGTCCGGTCCGGCGCCGGTGCTTCGACACTGCGCCTGACGCTGAACAGCTTGACGCTCACGCCGGCTTCGGTGGTGCTCCTGCGGCCGAAAGCGGGGTCGATCTGGGAGAGCAGCATGTCGACCTTGGCGTCGCTGATGTACACGTAGTACCGGACCGTCACCCCCCGAGGCTATCGCGCAACCGCCGTCCGGGTCCCCGGTTTCGGCCCAGGGCATCGAAAGTCGCCGGGGTGTCGCGGACGGCCGGGGTCCGCTTCAACTCCCGTTCCTCGCGCGGCGCGAGGCACGGCCGGGGCGCGAGTAGGATGATCGAACACATGGCCTGAACCGCTCACCCGCGCAACGGAGCTGCTATGACGACCGATTCACTGCCGCCCCTGGAGATCGACACCAGCAGGGCGCACCCCGCGCGGGTCTACGACTGGCTGTTGGGCGGCAAGGACAACTACCCGGTCGACGAGGCCGTGGGAGAGCGGCTGCCGGCCGAGGCGCGGGACGCGGCGCGGCAGAACCGCCAGTTCATGCACCGGGCCGCCGCCTGGCTCGCCGAGCAGGGAATCGACCAGTTCCTGGACATCGGTACGGGCATCCCCACCCAGCCCAATCTGCACCAGATCGTCCAGGGGATCGTGCCGACGGCGAAGGTCGTCTACACCGACAACGACCCGATCGTCCTGCGCCACGCCGAGGCGCTGCTGATCAGCAGCGACGACGGTGTCACCGACTACATCCAGGCCGATGTGCGGGAGCCGGACTCCATCGTCCGTCACGCCCGCCGGATCCTGGACTTCGACCGGCCGATCGCGCTGTCGCTGATCGCGCTGATGCACTTCGTCACCGACGAGCAGGACGCCCACGGAATCGTCCGGAACCTGATCGCCACGCTGCCTTCCGGCAGTCACCTGGTGCTGTCGCACGCCGCGTCCGACCTCTACCCGGAACTCGCCGCGCAGGTCACGGCCGAGTACGCCAAGGGCGGCATCCAGCTCGGTTTCCGGTCGCGCCCGGAGGTCGAGCGCTTCTTCGACGGCCTGGATCTCGTGCCGCCCGGCCTGGTGACCGCCACGGAGTGGGGCGTGTCGGGTACGGACGCGGTGCCGGAGGGAAGCGGGATCTACGCGGCGGTGGCCCGCATTCCGTGAGTGCGCTTCCGTCCTGCGGCGGTGCGCCGCCGGTGCACGGGCCCCGGTGGCACGGCCGGTGGGCGGTGGCGGGTACGGCCGGACGCGTACGGCTCCCGGCCGGCGATGACACCGAGTCCGAGCCGGAGCGGGCGGCGGTGCGCGGGGCGGCGGCGGATCCTCCGCCGCCCTTCTGATCCGGTGGCGGCCCGGGGCGCCGCGTGCCGTGCTCAGCCAGGCGGTGGCGTGGCCGGTACGACCGGTTCACCGGCCGGGAGGCGGACGGCGAGCGCCGCGATGTCGTCCTGGAGCCGGTCGCCGCTGTAGGCCAGCAGGTCTCGGTGGAGGCGTTCCAGGAGCTCCCGGGGCGGCAGGGCGGACCAGGAACGCAGGCGCTGGAGCAGGGGGTAGAAGGCGCCGGCCGCGTCACGCGTCTCCGTGATGCCGTCCGTGTACAGCAGGAGCTGGTCACCGGGCCGGAAGGAGTAGGCGTCCACGTGGTACGGCTCCCTCAGCAGCACCCCGAGGTTCAGCGGGGGCGCCGACCGCCCCCGGTCGAGTTCGCACACCTCGCCGGAGCGGATGCGGACCGGGGGCGGATGGCCGCAGTTGACGACGCGGATCAGCGGCTCCGCGAAGGGGATCTCGGCGAAGACCGCGGTGACGAACCGTTCGCCCACCTCGCTGCCGCCCAGCAGCACGGCCCTGCGGTTCATGCTCGTCTCCACCCGGTCGGCCAGGGCGGGCAGAGCGGGTTCGTCGTGCGCCGCCTCGCGGAACGCGCCGAGCAGGGCCGCGGCGGTCTCCACCGCGAGCAGCCCCTTGCCCCGGACGTCGCCGATGAGCAGCCGGACGCCGTACCGGGTGGGGACGGCCTCGTACAGGTCGCCGCCGATGCGTGCCTCCGCGGCGGCGGACCGGTACAGGCTCTCCAGGTGGAGGCTGCCGATCTGGTGCGGAACCGGCCGGAGCAGGACCCGCTGGGCGATGTCGGCCACGAAGCGCAGGTCGGCCAGTGTGCGCTCACGGCGGATGCGGTGCGCGGCCAGGATCATGCCGAGGAGGCCGACCAGGCCGGTGCAGATGTAGGAGGCCACGTAGTGGCGGTCCCACAGGTAGCCGACCTCACGGCCCGCACAGCACGGGGTGCCGGCCAGCACCCCTTCCAGGACGACGGCGAACACGGTGGCGCCGCCGACGACGGCCGGGCCGTGGGCGAAGGCGGCCACGAGGGGCAGGGCGATCAGCACGAAGCTGACCGGCCACTCCACGGGCGTCGCGGGTTCCAGCAGCAGAAGGGCCGCGACGTACAGGGCCGGTAGCCATCGCATCCATGCCGGAGGGGCCGACAACCGCGTCCGCGCACCGGCTCCGTCCTCCGGATCCCGACCGGTATGTCCGGGCTTCGGCATACGTGGTCTTCGCACACGGACTCCTGTCACAGGAACTCGACAAGACGTCCAGCCTGGTGCGCGGGGTCGCGACGCGCCGTGATTGCTCCACTCAGCGGCATGTTCCCTGGGTGGCCACGCGCGTACGGGACGTCCTGCGCCGGGGCGGAACCGATCCGCTGCCATGCTCGTACGCCACAGCCCCGACCGGATGGGATCGGTGAGGTCTTCGAGGCCCGCCGCGGTATCGGTGCGTTGATCGCCGAACGTGCCGCGCCGGCCGGGCCGTTCGAGGACCCCGGGCCGCGCACGACCGCCCGGCACGGGTCGTCGAGGCGGTGGCGGCCGGCGACCCGGAACCGCCGACGGGCGGGTCCAGGGTGCCCACGAACCTGGCCGCCGAGACCCGGCAGAGCACACAACCGCCCCGGGCTCGATCCCCTCGGCGGCCACATCACGGGCCAGGCGCCCGCCCACCCCGGCACACCGCACCCCGCCTCCGCCCCTCGGCGGACGCACCGGTCGCCGAGCGCACGATCGCACCACCGGCAACCCCCGACATCACACGGCCCCCTTCCGACCACAGCCGACACACAGACCCGGCCGCCCGCCCACCCCGGCACACCGCACCCCGCCCCCACCCCTCGGCGGACGCACCGGTCGCCGAGCGTGGAGGCGCAGTGCTAGAAAAGGGAGATGAGCGGACGTTCCCGCTGGCCATGGGCGAGCGCGGCGTCGCCGCCCGGTTCACGGGGGTCATCCGGTCCGACCCGTGACCGCGGGCCCTGGCCGCCACGCAGACGCCGTCTTTCGCCGTCCCTGAGCGTCCGCACGCTCGCCGCGCAGGTCTTCGTGCTGCAAGCGCTGATCATGCTGATGCTGGTCGCGGCGGGGGCCACCGCCCTGGTGGTGCAGGGGCGGTACGACGCCCAGCGCACCGCCGAGGACCGCTCCCTGGCCGTGGCGGAGACGTTCGCGCACGCGCCCGGAACGGCGACCGCGCTGCGGTCGCCGCATCCGGCCGCCCAGTTGCAGCCGGCGACGGAGCAGGTGCAGAAGGGGGCCGGCGTCGACTTCGTCAGCGTCCTGGACCGGCACGGAACCCGGATCACCGACAACGACCCCACCCTGATCGGCACGAAGGCCGGGGGCGTCGGCCGGGCCCTCGTGGGCGAGATGTACACCGAGACGTTCCACGGCCCACCCGCCGACGCCGTGCGGGCCGTCGTACCGGTGACGGACCCCGGCAGGCGCGTGGTCGGCGTGGTCACCGCCGGGATCCGGTACACCAACGTCGGCCAGGTGCTGAACCAGCAGCTGCCCCTGCTGCTCGGCATGGCCGCGGGGGCGCTGCTGCTGGCGACCGGGGGCGCGGCGCTGGTCAGCCGGCGGCTGCTGCGGCAGACCCACGGGCTCGGGCCGGCCGAGATGACCCGGATGTACGAGCACCACGACGCCGTGCTGCACGCGGTGCGCGAGGGGGTGGTGATCGTCGGCGGCGACGGGTGCGTGGTGCTGGCCAACGACGAGGCACACCGGCTGCTGGGCCTGCCCGGGGACGCCGAGCAGCGGCATGTGCGGGAGCTGGGGCTGGGGCCGGCCCTGGCGCGGCTGCTGCTGTCGGGTGAGACGGCGTCCGACAAGGTCGTCCCGGCCGGGGACCGGCTGCTGGCGGTGAACATCCGGCCCACCGCCCCGTACGGCGGCGCCCCGGGCCTGGTCGCCACCTTCCGTGACACCACGGAGCTGAGGGCGCTCTCCGGGCAGGCCGAGGTGGCGCGGAGCCGGCTGTCGTTCCTGTACGAGGCGGGGGTGCGGATCGGCACCACACTCGACGTACGGCGTACGGCGGAGGAGCTGTCCGAGGTGGCGGTCCCCCGCATGGCCGACTTCGTCACCGTGGAACTGCTCGACTCCGTGCTGCGCGGTGAGGAGCCCACGAGCGCGGTCCGCGAGATGCGCCGTACCGCGCTGCGGGCCACGCGAGGCGGACACCCCTTGCAGCCGGTGGGCGAGGTGATCCGGTTCCTGGTGTCCGACACGCCGATGGCGGCGGCGCTGCGGCGGGGCAAGGCCGTCCTGGTCCCGGACCTGCACTCCGCCGAGGACTGGCGGGCGCAGGACCCCGAGGGGGCGCGGCGGGCGCTGGACTACGGCATCCACTCGCTGATCACGGTGCCGCTCCGGGCGCGCGGGGTGGTCCTCGGCATGGTCAACTTCTGGCGTGGTGCGCGCTTCCCCCGGTTCGAGGAGGAGGACGTCGCCGTGGCCGAGGAGCTGGTGGCCCGCGCCGCCGTCGCGATCGACAACGCGCGCCGGTACTCCCGTGAACACGCGCTCGCCGTGACGCTGCAACGCAATCTGCTGCCGCTGGGCCTGCCGGACCAGGACGCGCTGGAGGTCGCCTCGCGTTATCTGCCGGCGGAGTCGGGCGTGGGCGGCGACTGGTTCGACGTCATCCCGCTGCCCGGGTTCCGGGTGGCGCTGGTCGTCGGGGACATCGTGGGGCACGGGCTCCAGGCCGCGGTCACCATGGGACGGCTGCGCACGGCCGTGCTGAACTTCTCCTCGCTGGACCTGGCCCCGGACGAACTGCTCGGGCACCTGGACGAGATGGTGACCCGGCTGGACACCCAGCTGGACACCCCGAGCGCGACCGCCGCCGACGACGACCGGGTACCGCTCACCGGTGCCACCTGCCTCTACGCCGTCTACGACCCGGTCGGTGGGCACTGCACCCTCTCCCGCGCCGGGCACCTCGCACCCGCCGTGGTGGATCCGCAGGGCAGGGTGTCCTTCCCCGACCTCCCGCTGTCGCCGCCTCTGGGGGTGGGCGGTCATCCCTTCGAGGCCGGGGAGCTGGAGCTGCCCGAGGGCAGTCGCCTGGTCCTGTTCACCGACGGGCTGGTCGAGAACCGTGGACGGGACGTCGACGAGGGCCTGGCGATGCTGTCCTCGGCCATCGCCGACGCGGACCGGACGCCGGAGGAGACCTGCCGCGCCCTCGTGGAGACGATGCTGCCCGGGCATCCCAGTGACGACGTGGCACTGCTGGTCGCCCGGACCCGGCTGCTCGACCCGGCGTGCGTCGCGACCTGGGACGTCCCCTTCGACGTGGAGGCCGTGTCCCGGGTACGCGGCGAGGCGAGCCGGCGGCTCGCCGACTGGGGGCTGGAGGAGACGGCGTTCGGCACGGAGCTGATCCTCAGCGAACTCCTGACCAACGCGATCCGCTACGGCGCTCCGCCCGTACGGGTGAGGCTGCTGCTGGGCCGCACCCTGGTGTGCGAGGTGGCGGACGGCAGCAACACCTCACCCCGGCTGCGGCGCGCGGCCAGCACCGACGAAGGGGGCCGCGGTCTGTTCCTGGTCTCCCAGTTCGCGGACATGTGGGGGACGCGCTACGCGCCGCGGGGCAAGGTCATCTGGGCGGAGCAGCGGCTGGAGGGCGTCCCGGAACCGGACCCTTCGGCCCTCCTGGACGTGCTGGGCGTCTGACGTCCCGGCCCGGCTCCGGAGGCGGGTCAGGAGAGCCAGTCCTCGTAGCGGGTGGGGGCGAGCCGGGCCTGCGGGTCGGTGAGCGCGTCCCCCTTGACGACGGCGAACATGCCGGCGGTCGGATCGGTGACGACGCCGCGGTTGTCGCCCCTGCGGGACAGGGTCGTGCGGCCCAGCTCGTCCAGGGTGAAGACCTCGGGGCCCGCGATGTTGCGGATGCCGTTCAGCGGGGCGCCCACCGCGACCTCCGCCACCGCGTCGGCCACGTCCCGGGCGGCGATCGGCTGGATCGGCGTGGCGGGCAGCCGGACGGTGTCGCCGTCGGTGGTCCAGGACAGGACGTCGTCCATGAACTCCATGAACTGCGTGGCGCGGACGATCGAGTACGGGACGCCACCGGCCGCGAGGATGTTCTCCTGGAGCACCTTGGCCCGGTAGTAGTCCAGCTCCGGCACCTGGTCCGCGCCGACGATCGAGAGGATCACGATGTGGCCGACGCCGCCCTTCCGGGCCGCGGCCAGGAGGTTGTCCATCGAGGTCTGGAAGAACGCCAGGGAGGCCGCGTCGAAGGTCGGGGAGTTCGTCGTGTTGACCACCGCATCGGCTCCCGCCACGGCCGCGTCCAGCCCCTGGCCGCTGATGACGTCGACCCCGGTGGAGTGCGAGTGCGGCACCGCCTCGTGCCCCGCGGCCTTCAGATTCCTGACGACCTGCGACCCGATCAGCCCGGTACCGCCGATGACTGCCACCTTCATGACACACCTTTCGTCGGGATTACCCGCAATATGGCATATGCACCCCAGAGGGGCGCGGGCTGGGACGGTGAGCGGGGCATGGGGGTGACCGGTCGCGACGCCCGCCCGGCAGCCCGTTCGAAACTTTCCGTGGGTCCGCCGTCGCCGGACCCGTAATATCGGTGATCTCTTGGGGGAGGTGGTCATGGGCAAGCGGCGCCCTGGCTCGCCGACGCTGGAGGAGGTGGCCGCTCACGCCGGCGTGGGCCGGGGCACGGTCTCCCGCGTCGTCAACAACGCGGCCGGCGTGAAGGAGTCGACACGCCGGGCCGTGCAGCAGGCCATCGCGGAACTGGGCTACGTCCCCAATCTCGCGGCCCGTTCACTCGCCGGGCGACGGGCCGACGCGGTCGCGCTCGTCATGACGGAGCCGGACTGGCGGAAGTTCGCGGAGCCCTTCTTCTCCGAGATCGTCCGTTCGCTCGGCGACGCCCTGACCGACACCGGGATGCAACTGCTGCTCACCCTGGTCCGCTCGGACACCGACCGGGAGCGCTTCCTGGAGTACGCCCGCGGCGGCCGGGTCGACGGGGTGCTGGTGATGTCCGTGCACGCCGACGATCCGCTGCCCGACATGCTCGCCGCGGCCCGGCTGCCGACCGTCCTGCTGGGCCGCCGTTCGGCCGACGAGCACGTCAGCTATGTCGACGCGGACAACGTCGGCGGCGCCCGCAGCGCGGTCGCCCATCTGCTGGACAAGGGCCGGCGCACGATCGCCACGATCACCGGGCCGCTCGACATGTACGTCACCCGGTGCCGGCTGCGCGGTTACCGCGACGCCCTGGCCCGTGCCGGGCTGGACGCCCCGCCGTCCTGGGTCGCGGAGGGCGATTTCACCGCGGAGAGCGGCCGGCGCGCCATGGCCCGGCTGATCGAACGGCACCCGGAGATCGACGGTGTGCTCGCCGCCTCGGACACCACCGCCGCCGGCGCCCTTGAGGCGCTGCGCGCGGCGGGACGCCGGGTGCCGGAGGACGTCGCCGTCATCGGTTTCGACGACTTCCCGCTGGCCGAGCGGACCGAGCCGCGGCTGACCACGGTGCGACAGCCGCTGGAGGAGATCGGGCGGGCCATGGTGCGGCTGCTCCTGGAGGAGATGGAGGAGTCGTCCGTGGCGTGGCGGCACGTGATCCTCCGTACGGAGCTGGTGGTGCGCGAGTCGGCGTAGCGCCGTCGGGCGTGCCCGGTGCGCTGCGGCCGGTCCCCGCTTCGGGAGCGCTCCCAGGCGACGGCAGCCGCGCCGACCGGGCCGCCTCCGACCTGCGGTTTCGAGACTTCTTCGACACTGACCCCGCACGGAGCCTTGTCAGGGACATGAACTCTCCCTACAGTCCCTGCCCAACGGAGGGAATGGGAGCGCTCCCATCCAGCTGCGCCCGGGAGCGCTCCCGAACTCCCCTCACCGTCATGGAGAGGACCCGCATGCGACCGTACAAGCACCCTGTCCGTGGAGCGCGCGGCCTGCTGGGCGCACTGCTCACCGCGCTCGCCGCCCTGGCGGCGCTGCTCACCGTCGCTCCCGCGGCCCAGGCCGGCACCACCATCTGCGAACAGTACGGCTCGACGACGATCCAGGACCGCTACGTCGTCCAGAACAACCGCTGGGGCACCGGCGAGACCCAGTGCATCGACGTCACGGACTCCGGATTCCGCGTCACCCAGGCCGACGGCTCCGTTCCGACGAACGGCGCCCCGAAGTCCTACCCGTCCGTCTACAACGGCTGTCACTACACCAACTGCTCGCCCGGGACGAACCTTCCGGCCCGGCTCGGCAGCATCTCCCGCGCTCCCACGAGCATTTCCTACGGCTATGTGAGCAACGCCGTGTACGACGCCGCCTACGACATCTGGCTCGACCCCACGCCCCGCACCGACGGCGTCAACAAGACCGAGATCATGGTGTGGTTCAACAAGGTGGGCTCCATCCAGCCGGTGGGCTCACAGGTCGGCACCGCGACCGTGGCCGGACGTCAGTGGCAGGTGTGGTCCGGCAACAACGGCGGAAACGACGTGCTGTCCTTCGTCGCGCCGTCGGCGATCACCAGCTGGAGCTTCGACGTCATGGACTTCGTCCGGCAGGCCGTGTCCCGCGGGCTCGCGCAGGACAGCTGGTACCTGACCAGCGTGCAGGCGGGCTTCGAGCCCTGGCAGAACGGCGCCGGCCTGGCCGTGACCTCGTTCTCCTCCACCGTCGACACCGGCAGCGGCGACCCGGGCGGCCCCGGGAACCCGGCGGCCTGCAAGGTGGCCTACGGGACCAACGTCTGGCAGGACGGCTTCACCGCCGAGGTCACCGTCACCAACACCGGCTCCTCCCCCGTCAGCGGCTGGCGGCTGGCCTTCACCCTGCCCGCGGGGCAGCGCGTCACCAGTGCCTGGGGCGCCGCCGTGACGCCGTCCTCGGGGGGCGGTCACGGCGAGCGATCTCACCTACAACGCACAGATCGCGCCCGGCGGTCAGGTGACCTTCGGGTTCCAGGGCGGCTACGGCGGCACGTTCGCCAAGCCCTCCGGATTCAGCCTGAACGGGGCCGCGTGCGCCACCGCGTGACCCGCGCACCGTCCGTGTGACACACCCACCCGCTCCGGGACCCGCCCGTCTCGCACCGGCCGATCGGGCGGGTCCCGGCTCCACCTCCCGGCGCCGCCCCGCTCGACGGACCCGTCCCAGCCCCGCCCCGCTCCCGGACCGTTCCAGGAAAGGCCCGCCCGCATGAGCCTCCCGCTCGCCCGCCGCCGCCCGGTGACGGCCCTGGCCGTGTGTGCCGCGGCCCTGGCCCTCACCGCGTCGGCCGCCGCCGCACCGGAGCCCGCCGGCGCCTCCCCGGCCGCGGTCCTGCCGTACCAGGACCCGTCCGCACCCGTGCCGGACCGCGTCACCGATCTGCCGGCGCGGATGCCCCTGGACGACAAGCTCGGCCAGATGACGCAGATCGAGCAGGACGCCCTCGTCCCGCGGTCCGACCTCGCCGCCTACGGCTCGCTCACCACGGGCGGCGGCCGGGCCACCGTCCGCGACGCCGCCTTCAACGGCTCCCTGAGACCCGGCGGCACCACGACGTTCGGCTTCACCGCGGAGGGCGCCCCCGGCACACCCGCCCCGCACCGCGCCGGGAGCTGAAGGACGCGCCCGTCGACCGCACCTGTCCCCTACCACCCGCAACCCCGCACCAGGAGGACGCATGACACACCCCACCCGCCGGACACCCGCGCACCGGCCGAGACCGGGGCGCCGGCGGCACCGGGCGGCCTCGCTGGGCGCGATGTTCGCCACCCTGGCGCTCGGTCTGACCGGGCAGCTCACCGCGCACCCCGCCGTCGAGACCAGCGCCGGCACCCCGTTCGCCGGCCCGCTCGGCGCCGGCGTGACGTACACCGACGCCCCGGCGGTCCCGGCGTACTCCGGTACGACGCCCGCCCGGGGTTTACCGCCCGTCTGATCCGAATCGGAAGGAGCTGAACGTGGCTCGACGCAACAGACTGATGTCGGTGGCAGCGGCTCTGTCGACGCTGCTGGCGGCACTCGCCCTCACCCTCCTGGGGCAGACCAACGCCCAGGCGCACGGGGTGGCGATGCTGCCCGGATCCCGCACCTACCTGTGCTACCTGGACGCGCACACGACGACCGGCGGACTGGACCCGACCAACCCGGCGTGCCGGGACGCGCTGGCCAAGAGCGGTGCGACGGCGCTGTACAACTGGTTCGCCGTGCTCGACTCCAACGCCGGTGGCCGGGGCGCCGGTTACGTCCCGGACGGCACCCTGTGCAGCGCGGGTGACCGGTCGCCGTACGACTTCCGCGCCTACAACGCGGCGCGCTCGGACTGGCCGCGCACCCATCTGACCAGCGGGGCGACGATCCAGGCGCAGTACAGCAACTGGGCGGCGCACCCGGGTGACTTCCGCGTCTACGTCACCAAGCAGGGCTGGTCGCCCACCTCCGCCCTGCGCTGGGCCGACCTCGACCTGGTCCAGACGGTCACCAATCCGCCGCAGCAGGGGTCGCCGGGCACCGACGGCGGCCACTACTACTGGGACCTGAAGCTGCCCTCCGGGCGGTCCGGTGACGCCCTGCTGTTCATCCAGTGGGTCCGTTCGGACAGCCAGGAGAACTTCTTCTCCTGCTCGGACATCGTCTTCGACGGCGGCCACGGCGAGGTCACGGGCATCCGCACCTCCGGCGGTACGCCGACGCCCACGCCCACGCCCACGCCGACACCCACGGATCCGCACACCGGTTCCTGCATGGCCACGTACTCCGTGGTGAACTCCTGGAGCGGTGGCTTCCAGGCCTCCGTCGAGGTCATGAACCACGGCACGGCGCCGCTCGACGGGTGGGCCGTGGCCTGGCAGCCCGGGGCGGGCACCAGGATCAGCAGCGTGTGGAACGGCACGCTGTCCACCGGTACCGACGGCACGGTCACGGTCCGCAACGTGGACCACAACCGGGTCGTGCCCGCCGACGGCAGTGTCACCTTCGGCTTCACCGCCACGTCGACCGGCAACAACGTCCCCGCCGGTTCCATCGGCTGCGTCAGCACCACCTGACGCGGACGGCCCCGCCGCCTCCCCAGACCGGTTCCGGGGAGGCGGCGGGCGCCCCGGAAGAGACATGACCTGACACTGGCGGACTCAGGCGGAGCGGGACGACCATGGCACGCATGAGTGAGCAACCCGCGCGCTGGAGCCAGGCAACCGTCCACCCCGACATGTGGGTCGACCCCGCGGACGATCCCCGGCACAGCGAGGGAGCCGGTCCGGAGGGTGAGTCGGCGACCCTGGAGGACTTCCTGACGGGGTACCGCACCACCCTGCGGATGAAGTGCGAGGGCATGGACCCGGAGCAGCTCGCCCGCCGGTCGGTACCGCCGTCGACCATGTCGCTGCTCGGCCTGCTGCGCCACCTCGCCGAGGTGGAGCGGGACTGGCGCGGCTGGATCAGCGACGGTGACCCGCCGCCGAAGCTGTACGGCGAGCCGGACGGGGACTTCCTCGGAGCCGTCGCCGAGCGGGCCGTGGTCGACGCCGCGTACGCCGATCCGGAGCGCGAGCAGGCCGCGACCGACGCGGCGCTGGCCGAGCACCCCGATCTGGGTGAGCGGCTGGGGAAGGACAGGATCGCGGTGCGCGAGCTGCTGGTGCACAGGATCGAGGAGTACGCCCGTCACTGCGGGCACGCCGATCTGCTGCGCGAGTGCGTCGACGGACGGGTGGGCCAGTGACCGGGGCGGAGTGTCACGGGAGTTGTTCACACTCCTGTGCGGTGGCGCGGGCCGCGTCGCGCAGGGCGCGTACGGCGAGCACGTCCCGGTGTGCCGGGAGCCATGCCAGGTAGGACTCCGATTCGCCCAGCTCGGGCGCGTCCACGTAGACGAGGCCCGGTCGTGGGTAGAGCTGGCGCGCGGCTGCCGGGAGGAAGGTGATGGCCCGTGCCTGGAGCACGGCGAGCACCATGGCCTCGGTGTCCCGGACGACGGGGCCGAACCGCACCGGCGTACCGTCCGGTCGTGGATTGACCGTGAGGTGGTCCCACCACAGCCGCGGGACGTCGCGTGGCATGTCGACCACCGTGCGGTCCGCGAGCTGGGCCAGGGTGAGCGTGGTCTCGCCGGCCAGGGGGTCGTCCGCCGGGAGGCAGACGACCCGCGGCTCACTGGCCAGCCGGACGCTCTGGAGGCCCGGGGGCAGGGGGCCGCGCAGGAAGGCCGCGTCGACCTCCCCGTTCGCCAGTGCCTCGAACTGCTCGACGAAGTTCAGGTTGCGCACCTCGACCTGGAGGTGCGGGTGGTGGTCACGCAGGTGGGCGAGGACGGCCCTGGCGTGCGGCATGGCCGCCTCGGCGCCGAGGGAGCCGACGCACAACTCCCCCCGGACGGCGTCGGCATGCGCGTCGGACACCCGGAGCAGTCGTTCCATCGCCGCGACGACGGCCCTGGCCTCCTCGACGACGGCCGCACCGGCGGTCGTCAGCCGCGCACCGCCGCTTCCGCGCTCGACCAGGCCGATCCCCAGACGCTCCTCCAGCGCCCGGATCTGCTGACTGAGTGCCGGTTGCGAGATGAACATCCGCGCGGCTGCCCGCTTGAAGTGCAGTTCCTCTGCCACCGCCAGGAGCAGGCGCAGCTGATGGACGCTCGGCTCCCGCACCTTCCCGCGACGTCCTTGAGCAGGGACCATAGTCAAAAGGCTATCGAAGCATCGCCCTTTCTCCTACGGACCGTCCCTGTCCCGGTCGCCGGGACGGCGGGCAGCATGGTCCGAGGACAGCAGCAGGACATGACCGCGTCACCGACCGCCTGCTGCGCTGAGACTGGGGGAATCCACATGCGTCGTACCCGCGTGCTCGCCGCCCTCGGCGTCCTCACCGCGGCGGTGGTCGTCGCACCGGTGGGGACAGCCGCCGCGGCGGCCGACGAGACGTCGTACAGCGTGGTGCCGTACGAGAACGTGAACGTCCGCAAGCTGCCGACCAAGGACAGCGCGTATCTGGCCACGCTCACCGCCGGCCAGACCTACCAGGCCTATTGCTGGACACACGGTCAGACCATCACCGACAACGGCTACACCAACGACATCTGGATCGGCTTCGCGGACGGCTACAGCAGCGCCGTGTACTTCAAGGGCGACGCGTACGCCAACCTGCCCGCTTCGGCGCAGTGTTGAGCGCGAGCCCGCTTCAGACAGGGGGATGACATGAACAAGATCTCGCGAAGCCTCGCCGTAGCGGTGACCGCCGCGGCCTCCGTCGTGGCGCTGAGCGGCGCGGCGCAGGCGCGGCCCGCCGCGGGTGACTGGAACGGCTGCCCGTACGGGGCCGTCTGCATCTGGGGGCAGGACCGCAACCCGTACCTCGACCCGCACCCGACCAACGTGTACTGGAGCTACGGCGCGCACAACCTGAGCAACCAGTACGGCGATCATTACGTCTTCAACAACCAGTACGGCGGTGCCAGCATGAGCCTGTGCACCAGCTACAACGGCGCCGGGTGCCATCTGGCGCTCCTGGAGCAGGAGATCGGGAGCTTCAACCTGACGCCGTACAACTCGATCACCCTCAACCGGTAGCCGCGGGCGCGACACCTCCTCCGGGCGCCACGCCAGGCGCCCGGCTCAGGAGGTGTCGGCCGTCGTCCGCGCCGGCGCGTGCCACGGGACGGCGTACGTGATGCGTGTCAGGTCGGTCATGAGGGAGTCCAGCCACGCGACGGTCGCGTAGTACCGGCGGGGAGCGCCGGGCGGCTCGGCGGTGAGGCCGGGGAGGGCCGGATCGATCAGCGGTGTCGCCGCGACGGGGGTGTCGTCCCCCGGGTCCAGCGCCGCCGAGACCAGCAGCATCCGGCCCGCCACCCGCTCCCCCAGCATGCCGGCCGACAGGGCCGCCGCCGGGTTCAGCGGGGTGAGCGGCGGCTCCAGCAGCCGTGTCGAGCCCCACAGGGTGTGATGCCCGGCGATCAGCGTCGCCTGCCAGTCCAGGGCGGGTGGCCGCACCCGGCGCCCGCTGCCGCCGAAGGGCGGTGTCGGCTCGCTCTGCACCTGCGCGTACGCGGACTCCGCGAGGACGATGGCACGTTGCAGGCAGCGGTGATGGGGCGCCCTGGACAGCGGGGGCGACACCGTGCCGCACGCCACCGAGGCACTGGTGGCCACGACGATCTCCGCGGCCCTGCGCAGCAGGTCCGCCGCCGTCCGGCGCAGTTCCTCATGGCCGCCCCGGGGCCAGGCCAGCACGCCGAAGACCGCGCCGATCGCGCTGCCGATCAGCACGTTCAGCACGCGGACCTCCGCCAGCCGCCAGGTCGGCGGCGCGAGCTGTGCGAAGACCAGCGCCACGAGCACGGTGAACAGTCCCTGCGCCCATCCCACGCCCCTGACCGGCCCCACCGTGAAGCCGAGCAGCATCCACAGCGGCAGGAGGACGGCGTACACGGTGGTGTCGGAGCCCACGGAGATCAGGATGCCGGCGCTCAGCAGGGCCCCGGCCAGCGTGCCCACCAGCGCCAGGCGGATGGTGCTCCAGGTCTCGCCCATGGTGGTGCGGGTCAGGGTGAGGGTCGCCAGCATCGCCCAGAAGCCGTGCGGCAGTGTGTCCACCCCGGCCACCAGCCGGGCCGCCGTCAGGGCCAGGGCGATGCGCACCGCGTTCTGGAAGAACACCGAGCGGCGCCCGGCGTGGCCGCGCAGGCGGTGCCACCACAGGACGGGGGCCCAGGCGGTGGCGTACCAGAACCGGCCGGGCTGGAGTTCCACCGAGGCGTGCCGGCCCCGCACCGCCAGATCGGCCGCCGCGCCCATGGCCAGCGCCGCGTCGGCGATCTCCAGCACGGCGGCGTGGCAGCGCAGGACGGCGGGCGGGAGAAGGGCGCCGGCCGGGAGGGCAGGGGGGCCCGCGGACACGGCGGACAGGTGGGCGCGTGCCGCGGTCAGCTCCTTCTGCCGTGCCGCGGGGGAGGTCCCGGCCCGCAGGCAGCTCGCGGTCGCCGTGGCCGTGCGCGCCACCGCCCGCAGTACGGCGGTCACCTCGGGTGCCGGGCCCTGGTGCGGCAGGGCGGGCAGCTCGGCGAGCCTGCCGAGCAGGGTACGGGTGGCCAGGCCGGTGTGGGCGAGGGCGCGGGCGCGCACCCCGGGCCCCGCCGGCCGCTCCGCCTCGGGCACGCTGAGCGACCGCAGCGACTGGCTCACCTCCTGGGCCGCCAGGATGTCGGTGCCGGACAGGGCGTCCCGGTGTGCCGCGAGCTTCGCCGCGCACCGCTCGGCGACCACCGCCGCCCGGGCGACCCGCTCCCGGTACGTCAGCGGAGCGGGCTCCCGGAAGAGCAGCGCCTCGGCCGCGGCGAAGAAGGCCAGCCCCGTCGTCGTACCGATCAGCCGGTCGCCCAACGAGCCGGGGTCGTAGGGCGGGAAGGAGGGGAGGATGTAGAGGAGTTGGAGGCCCGGCGCCGCGCCCGCCGGGCGGGGTCCGCCGACGGCGGCGAAGGCCAGTGTGAAGCCGACCACCAGCATGCCGACGACCGCGCTCCAGGTCCGCACCGACAGATAGGTGCCGGCGGCCACCAGCACCCAGCACACCGGCAGCAGGCGCGTCATCAACGCCGCGCGCTGCCGCCCGGTACCGGGGATCCTGGCCAGCCCGCCCAGCGCGACCACGGTGAACAGCGCGTAGGTCGCCGCCACGGGACGGCCGAAGCCGTAGCGGAAGGCGTAGAAGCCGGCCGCGGCCACGAGTGTCACACGCAGCGCACGACGGCCGGAGGCGGCGTAGGCCGCCTGGAGCCGCGCACCTCGCTCACCCCACACTCCTCCAGAATCACCCACCGCGGGGCATCCGGCACGTCACTGGGCAGGCGGGTCGCCGAGGGGGTCGCCGAGGCGAATCGCCTGGGCACAAACACGAAGGCGAGGAGTCAGCCACTCCTCGCCACTCTTAACTTATAGCGCACCGGGGGGCTTGCGGCAAGGCCCCCGTCGTACCGCAGAATTGCCGGCCGAGGTCAGGAAGCTGCGGAAATAGGTGATGCACGAAGTGCGTGTACTTCTGTCGACATATGGATCGCGTGGGGACGTCGAACCCCTGGCGGGACTCGCGGCGCGGTTGCGGGGGCTCGGCGCTCAGGTGCGGGTGTGCGCGCCGCCGGACGAGGACTTCGCGCAGCGGCTGGCCGAGGTCGGCGTCCCGCTGATCCCGGTCGGCCCGTCGGCGCGCGCGCTGACGAAGGCGGCGCCCCCGCCCGCGTCCCTGCCCCGGCGCGCGGCCGAGCTGATCGCCGGTCAGCTCGACACGGTCACCGAGGCGGCGCAGGGCTGCGAGGTGCTGGTGGCGACCGGCGCGCTGCCCGCCGCGGCCGGCGCGCTGTCGGTGGCGGAGAAGCTCGGCGTCCGTTCGGTGTCCGTGACCTTCCAGCAGCTCACCCTGCCCGCGCCGCACCGCCGGCCGCTGGCGTACCCGGGCCGCCCGCTCCCGCCTGAGGTGACCGACAACGAGGCGCTGTGGGAGCTGGACGCCCGGAACGCCGACGCGCTGTTCGGTGAGGCGCTCAACACGAGCCGGGCGTCGGTCGGCCTGCCCCCGGTGGAGAACGTGCGCGACTACGTCGTCGGCGACCGGCCGTGGCTGGCGACCGACCCGGTGCTGGACCCCTGGCGGAAGAGCCCGGACCTCGACGTCGTCCAGACCGGCGCCTGGCTCCTGCCCGACGGTCGCCCGCTGCCGGCCGACCTGACGGCGTTCCTTCAGGCCGGTGCACCACCGGTGTACGTGGGTTTCGGCAGCATGCCCCTGCACGCGGCGGCGGACATCGGCCAGGTCGCCGTCGAGGCGGTCCGCGCGCAGGGGCGGCGCGTGGTGGTGGCCCGGGGCTGGGCCGGTCTGGCCCCGGTCGACGACCGGGACGACTGCCTCGTCGTCGGCGAGGTCAACCAGCAGGCCCTGTTCGGCCGGGTGGCCGCCGTCGTGCACCACGGCGGCGCCGGTACGACGACGACCGCGGCGCGGGCCGGCGTGCCCCAGGTGGTCGTGCCCCAGCTGGCGGACCAGCCGTACTGGGCGGGCCGGGTGGCGGGAGCTGGGCATCGGCGCGGCGCACGACGGTCCCACGCCGACGTTCGCGTCCCTGTCGGCCGCTCTGCGGACGGCCCTCGACCCGAAGATCCGCGGACGAGCGGCGGCCGTGGCCGGCCGCGTCCGCACCGACGGGACGTCGGTGGCCGCGCGGCTGCTGCTCGACGCGCACGGCTGAGCCCGCCGGCCCGAACCGAGAGCGGCCACGCGGCACACGGAACACCGCACCCCGTGGCCGCGAGTTCGTCGCCCCGTCGCCCCGTCCCCTCGTCCCACCGTCCTGCCGTCCTGCCGTCCTGCCGTCCTGCCGTCCTGCCGTCCTGCCGTCCTGCCGCCTGCCGCCTGCCGCCTGCCACGGCCGTAACCGGCCTCACAAGGGAGCCCCTGACGTGAAACTTCCCCTGCCCACCCGTGCCTTCGACCTCCCCGACCGCCTCGCCGCGAAGGCCGACCCGGCGCTGATCGCCGACGACGAGCGGCACTTCGCGGCCATCGCGGAGCGCCTTGAGGAGTCGATCGCCGAACTCTCCGACCGTCTCGACGCCGAGCGCAGGGCGCCGGGCGGCAAGGGCCGGCAGGCGATGGACCGGGACGCCGAGATCCACCGGCTGACCGGTCGCCTGCGCGCCCTGCGCCGCTACGGACTGGACCTGTGCCTCGGACGCATGGTCGGCGCGGACAGCCAGGAGCCCGTCTACGTCGGCCGGCTCGGGCTCACCGACAGCGCGGGCCGCCGGCTGCTGGTCGACTGGCGCTCCCCCGCCGCCGAGCCGTTCTTCGGAGCCACCCACGCCCGCCCGATGGGTCTGGCGAGCCGCCGCAGGTACCGCTGGACCGATGGCCGGATCACCGACTACTGGGACGAGGTGTTCACCCCGGACGGGCTGGTCGGGCATGCCGCGCTGGACGACCAGTCCGCGTTCATCGCCAGTCTGGGCGGCAGCCGGTCGCCGCGGATGCGGGACGTGCTCGGCACCATCCAGGCCGACCAGGACGCCGTCATCCGGGCGGGCTCGCGCGGTGCCCTCGTCGTGGACGGCGGTCCGGGTACGGGGAAGACCGTCGTCGCCCTGCACCGCTCCGCCTACCTCCTGCACGCCGACCCGCGCCTGGGTCACCGCCGGGGCGGCGTCCTGTTCGTCGGTCCGCACCGGCCGTACCTGGCCTACGTCGCCGACGTCCTGCCCAGCCTCGGCGAGGAGGGGGTGCAGACGTGCACCCTGCGGGACCTGGTCGCCGAGGGCGCCGGAGCCGTGGCCGAGGCGGATCCGGAGGTGGCCCGGCTGAAGTCGTCCGCCGACATGGTGAAGGCGATCGAGAAGGCCGTCGCGTTCTACGAGGAGCCGCCCGCCGAGGGGATGACGGTCACCACGCACTGGTCCGACATCCGGCTGAGCGCCGACGACTGGGCCGTGGCGTTCGAGGCGGCGGAACCCGGTACTCCGCACAACGAGGCACGGGAGCAGGTGTGGGAGGAACTGCTCACGATCCTGGTGGACAAGCACGACGGTGACGCCCCGCCCGAACTGCTGCGCAGGTCGCTGCTGCGCAACCGGGAGCTGCTCGCGGCCTTCGGCCGTGCCTGGCCGCTGCTGGAGGCGGCCGATCTCGTCGGAGACCTGTGGTCGGTACCGGCGTATCTGCGGATGTGCGCCCCGTGGCTGAGCCGCGAGGAGGTGCGGCTGTTGCAGCGCGCGGAGGCCCAGGCCTGGACGGTGTCCGACCTGCCGCTCCTGGACGCTGCCCGGCAGCGGCTCGGCGACCCGGAGGCGGCTCGGCGAAATCGCCGTCACGCCGCCGTCCTCGCCGCCGAACGCGAGCGCATGGACAGGGTCGTCGACAACCTGCTGGAAGCGCACACCCATGACGACGGCGAAGGCGTGCTGGTCATGCTGCACGGGCAGGACATGCGCAACTCCCTGGTCGACGACAGCGCCCTGCCCGCCGCCGACCCCGACCTGCTCGCCGGGCCGTTCGCGCACATCGTCGTGGACGAGGCGCAGGAACTGACCGACGCGGAGTGGCAGATGCTGCTCCTGCGGTGCCCGTCCCGCAGCTTCACCATCGTCGGGGACCGTGCCCAGGCCCGGCACGGGTTCACGGAGTCGTGGCGGGAGCGGCTCGCCCGGGTGGGGTTCGACCGGATCCGCCTGGCGTCCCTGACCGTCAACTACCGGACGCCCGAGGAGATCATGGCGGAGGCCGAGCCGGTCATCCGGGCGGTGCTGCCGGACGCCAACGTGCCGACGTCCATCCGCAGCAACGGCGTCCCCGTCGTCCACGGCTCGGTCTCCGAGCTCCGTTCGATCCTCGACAGCTGGCTCGCCGCGCACGCCGACGGGATCGCCTGTGTCATCGGCGATCCCGCGTTCCGGCCGACCGCCCGCGTCCGTTCCCTGACGCCGGAGCTGTCGAAGGGACTCGAATTCGACCTGGTCGTCCTCGTCGACCCGGAGAGGTTCGGCGAGGGCGTCGAAGGGGCGGTCGACCACTATGTGGCGATGACCCGGGCGACCCGGCAACTGGTCGTCCTCACGAGTCCCTGACCCGAGGGCCGGTGCGCGGTCGTCGGTTGGGGCAGGCCGGCCCGCCGTCCGGCCAGGCCGGGCGGCGGGCCGGTGGACGGCGGGCCGGTGGTGGCCGGAGGCGTGCTCCTTCGTATACCGCCTCCGGCCTAAAGGGTTCACAGGCCCCCGGGCAATGACCTTGCCCGAACGGGCAGCGGAAGCGTTTTCCCGTGACCGATGTCACGATTGACCGCGCCCGGCCCCTTTCTTTAACAGACAGATAGCGTTTCTGCCTGCTATGAGCACCTAATCTTTATTCGGTACTTCACCAGCAAAGCCGCGGACATCCGAACCACCGAGACCGGCCGCCATGCCCTCCCCCGTGTCCCACAGCCCCCAGCCCAGCGACAGGGCCGGCAGGCCCTCGGCACGGCGCCGCGCGGCGAGGGCGTCCAGGAAGGCGTTCCCGGCCGCGTAGTTGGCCTGTCCCGCCGCGCCCAGGGTGCCGGCGGCGGAGGAGAACAGGACGAACGCGGCGAGGCCGAGGTCACGGGTCAGCTCGTGCAGGTGCCAGGCGGCGTCGGTCTTCGGGCGCATCACCGCCTCCAGCCGCTCGGGGGTGAGGTCGGTGAGCAGCCCGTCGTCCAGGACGCCGGCCGCGTGCACCACGGCGGTCAGCGGGTGCTCGGCCGGCACGGACGCCAGCAGGGCGGCGAGCGCGTCCCGGTCGGTGGCGTCGCAGGCGGCGACGGTCACCTCGGCGCCGAGGGCGGCCAGGTCGTCCAGGGCGCCGGGCTCGGGCAGCCGCCCGCCCCGGCCGGTGAGCAGCAGGTGGCGTACGCCGTGCCGGGTGACCAGGTGCCGGGCCAGCAGCCGGCCGAGGCTGCCGGTGCCGCCGGTGACGAGCACGGTGCCGTCCGGGTCGAGCGCGGGCGCCGGGCCGGGCTCCGCGTCCGTGGCCCTGGCCAGTTCCGGCGCGTACACCGTGCCGGCCCGCAGGGCGAGTTCGGGTGCGCCGGTGGCGACGGCGGCCGGGAGGACGGCGGCCGAGGCCGGGTCGTCGTCGGTGTCGACGAGCACGAACCGGCCGGGGTGCTCGACCGCCGCCGCCCGGACCATGCCCCAGAGCACGGCCTGCGCCGGGTCGGGCACGGCGTCGGCGTGGACGGCGACGGCGGACCGGGTCACCACCACCAGCGGCGCGCCGTCCGGCACGTCGACGAGGTCCTGCCGCAGCGCGGCGAGGGCCCGCACGGCGGTACGACGGGCCAGCGCGGGCAGGTCGTCACCTGGGTCGCCCTCCGCCGTCACGGTGACCACGCGAGGCGCGGGCGTGGAACCGGAACCGTCCGCCGAGTCGGGGCCGAAGGTTCCGTCCGCGGTCACCGTGAGGGTACGGGGCTCGGGTGCCGAGTCGGTGCGGGTGAGCGGGAGTTCGGTCCAGCGCACGCGGAACAGGTCGCCGGGGGCCGGTGTGGCCGCGTTCAGTTGCTCGGTGGTCACCTGGCGGACGCGGAGCGCGGTCACCTCGGCGACGGGGGCGCCCGTGCCGTCGTACAGGCGCAGGGTCATGTGGTCGGTGCCGTGCGGGGTGAGGCGCAGCCGGACGGCCGTGGCGCCGGTGGCGTACAGGGTGACGCCCTCCCAGGAGAAGGGCAGGGTCATCACGGTCGGGTCCTGGCCGTCGAGCAGGTCGATGGCGTGCAGCGTGGCGTCGAGCAGCGCGGGGTGCAGTCCGAAGCCGTCGGCCGCCTCGGCGTCGGGCAGGGCGAGTTCGGCCCAGACCTCCTCGCCGAGCCGCCAGGCGCCGCGCAGGCAGCGGAAGGACGGGCCGTAGTGGTAGCCCTGTCCGGCGAGGTGGTCGTAGGTGCCGGTGACGTCCACGGGTACGGCTCCGGCAGGCGGCCAGTCGGTCACCGGGGCCGGTTCGGGGGCGGTGTGCGGAGCGAGGACGCCGGTGGCGTGCCGGATCCACTCGCCGTCCGCGCCCTCCGGACGCGCGTGCACGGTCAACCGCCGGCGCCCGTCGGCGTCGAGGGCCGCGACGGCCATCTGGAGGTGGACGGCGCCCCGCTCGGGAGGAACCAGGGGCCGTTCCAGGGTGAGTTCCTCCACGCGCGGGCAGTGCGTGCGGTCGCCGGCCTGCACGGCCAGTTCCACGAAGGCGCTGCCCGGGACGAGCACGACCCCGGCCACGGCGTGGTCCGCGAGCCACGAGTGGGTGGCGAGGGACAGCCGGCCGGTGAGGGCCACCCGGTCGTCGCCGGCGAGTTCCAGGGCTGCGCCGAGCAGCGGGTGCCCGGCCGGTGCCTGGCCCAGCCCGCCGGCGTCGGTGACCGCGCCGGGCCCGTCGTCCAGCCACAGCCGCCGCCGCTGGAAGGCGTAGGTCGGCAGATCGGTGCGGCGGGCCCCGGTACCGGCGAAGACCCGCTGCCAGTCGACGGTCACGCCGCGCACATGGGCGGCGCCGAGCAGCGTCGCGAAGGTCCGCTCCTCGTCGCGGTCACGGCGCAGCGCGGGGACGAACGCCGACTCTTCGGTGTCGGCGACGGCCTGCGCGCCCATGGCCGACAGGACGGCGTCGGGGCCGAGTTCGAGGAAGGTGCGCACGCCGTCGGCCTCCAGTGTGCGGACGCCGTCGCCGAAGCGGACCGCCTCACGGACGTGCCGGACCCAGTACTCGGGCGCGCACAGCTCGTCCTCGCTCGCGCGTGCGCCGGTCACGTCGGAGACGACGGGGATCGCGGGCGGCGCGTACCGCAGTTCGCGGGCCGTCTTCTCGAACTCCGCCAGCATCGGGTCCATCAGCGGGGAGTGGAAGGCGTGGCTGACCCGCAGCCGCTTGGTGCGGCGGCCGGAGAAGGCCCCGGCGACGGCGGCGACGGCGGCCTCGGTGCCGGAGACGACGACGGCGCGGGGCCCGTTGACGGCGGCGACGGACACCTCGGGGCCGAGGTGCCCCAGCACCTCCTCCTCCAGTTCCCGGGCCAGGCGCCAGTGCGTGGCGGCCCGCCGCCCGTCGAGCAGCCCGGCCGCGGCCAGCATGAAGGCGCCGGCGCACACCGAGGCCACGCGGCGGGCCCGCCCGGCCAGTGCCGCCGTCCCGGCCACCAGCGCCGGGTCGGCGACGGCCTCCCGCCAGTCCCGCCGGCCCGGGACCACGAGCGTTCCCAACCGCGCGGCAGGTCCTCCCAGCTGCCGGCGGTGTCCAGCCGTACCTGGGCGGAGGTGGCCACGGGCCCCGCGGCGGCGGACACGACCCGCACGTCGTACCGGGCCCCGTAGGCGTTCGCGGTCGTGAAGACCTCCGCGGGTCCGGCCACGTCCAGCAGCTGGACACCGGGGAAGGTCAGCACGGCCACGACATGCCGCGGGCGCGCGGGGCTCACTCCGGCCACGGCGATTCGAGGATGGTCCGCACGAAGTCGCCTCGCTCGAACCCCGGCACGTAGTGCTCCAGGACGTCGGCCTTGACGTTGCCGAACGTGGTCTCGGGCTTGGGACGGATGCCTTCGGCGAAGGCGTCGAGGATCTGCCGCTTGAAGTCGGGGCGGGGGTGCAGTGCGACGACGGCCGCGCGGTCTGCGGGGGCGATGTCGTGGTATCCGATGCCCAGCACGTCGTACTCCACACCGGCGGTGACCAGCGCCACCTCGGGTTCCATGAACTCCGGGATGCCGGGCGTGGTGTGCAGGGCGATCGCCGTCCACACCCGGCGGATGGCGTCCTCGGGCACGTCGTGCTCCCGCAGGAACCGGCGGGCCGCGTCCGCCCCGTCGACCTCGAAGCGCCGGCCGCTGCCGTGGAAGCGCGCGCCGAGGCCGAGGTCGTGGAACATGGCGCCGATGTACAGCAGTTCCGGGTCGAAGCCGATGTCGCGCCGGCGGCCCCGCAACGCGCCGAACAGGTAGACGCGGCGCGAGTGGTGGTAGATCAGATCGCTCGTCTCGTCCCGCACGAGCTGGGTCGCCTCCCGGGCGAGCTTGGTGTCGGGCACGGTGATTCCGCCGGCCACGGACTCGTCAGCCATCTTTGCACCTCGTGTTTGCCAGTCGTTCGCGCGCCATCGCGCTGTGACCTCAGTGTCGGCCCGCGGCCGCGGGCGGCACCATGTCCATGGAGACAGGCAACCCATGGATCCGGACATCCGCCGCCGGGGCCCGCCGCCCGCCGGCCCGTACGGCCGGACACGCGTCGACGAGGCGGGCCGGCGGCGGCCGGTCCGTGCCGGTGCGGACGGCGACCGCGAGGACGTCCCCCCGGTCGCCGCGCAGCCGGCTCAGGCCGGCTGCGACAGGTCGATCGCCCGGTCGACGGCCTCGGGCCGGAGCACGCGCAGGATGCCTTCGAGGAGGTAGTAGTCCGCGTAGGGCAGGGAGACCTCGATGCCGTCCTCGGCCGGGCGGTTGCGGGTGCAGCGGGCCACGACCGCGTCGGCGCGGGCCGAGTTCCTCGTCAGGCAGGTGTCCGCGAGCGCGGTGAGCAGCCGCAGCGCCACCTCCCGGTAGGTGTGTCTGCCCGTGGCCGCGTGCAGGTCGAGCAGGCCGCACGCCATGATGGCGCCGGCGGAGGCGTCCTTGATGTCGTGCGGCTGCTGCGGTGCGCGGTAGTCCCACACCGGCACGTGGTCCGGGGTCAGCGCTCCGATGGCGAAGTCGGCGAGTCGGCGCGCGGTGTCCCGGAACTCCTTGTGCCCGGTCCGCCGGTACATCGTGGTGAAACCGTAGATGCCCCAGGCCTGCCCGCGCGACCAGCAGGAGGTGGGGCTGTAGCCCTGCACCGTGTTGGGGCCGACGGGGGCGCCGGTGTCCGGGTCGAAGTCGAACACGTGCGGGGTGGATCCGTCGGGGCGGGGGAAGACGCGCTGGGCGGTCCGCGCGTGCTCGACGGCGATGTCCAGGTAGGTGCCGTCGCCGGTCTGCCGGCTCGCGAACGCCAGCAGATCGAGGTTCATCATCGTGTCCATGATGACGCGGCCCGCGTTGGCGCGGTCCGTCAGCGCGCCCCAGGCCCGGATGAACTTCCCGCGTGGGTTGTACCGCTGGATCAGGGAGTCGGCCGCCCGTATCGCGCCCGTCCGCCACTCGTCGTCACCGGTCAGGCGCCAGGCGGTGACCCAGGACGGGGAGAAGAGGAAACCGAGGTCGTGCGTGCTCGTGTCGTCCTGCCGGGGGGCGAGGTTCCGGGCCGACTCGACCGCCCACGCGCGGAAGGCGTCGTCCCCGCTGTACAGCCAGGCCATCCACAGCGTTCCGGGCCAGAAGCCGCCCACCCAGTCGCCGTTGCGCGAGTACGTCCACTTCTCGAACCTGGTCCCGACCGGGAAGCCCGTCACTCCGGGCGCGACGCTACGGACCTTCTCCACGGCGTAGTCCGCCGCCGCGCGGAGTGTCCGCGTGGTCGCTCCTGATGGCTGCCGGTCCGACGCCGCCGCGGCAGGCACCGCGGAGGTCCCTGCGGCCGCCGCACCGGCCGCCGTGGCCAGCAACGCACGCCGGGAAACGCTCATGCTCGCCCTCCAACTCCACTGTGGACAAGAGAAGTTGGCCGAGCTTTGCACACCGGCCACGACCGTGTACACCCATGTGTGCACAGTTCATCAGTGTGAACTCCGTCAACGCCGGGGGGCACCGGAGTCGTGCCGGAGCCAGACGTGGCCGACCGGCTGAGCGGTGGTCCAGCTCTCGGCGAGGCCGGGGGCGACCGGACGGAACCCGGCGACCGGGTCACACCCGAGCGCCCGGTCGTCGCCGGGGCGCGCCCGCGGGTGGACATCCGTGAAGCCGGCCCGGAGGGCCCGCGCGAGCAGGCCCTGGACGAGCACGCGGCCCAGCCCCGTCCCACGGGCCCCGGGCGCCACGGTGATCCGCGCCCGTTCGGCCTCGTCCTCCTCGGCGTCGTCCGCCTGTCGCCACCCGGCGACCGTCCGCTCGGACACGGGGAACTCATGGCTCCCGCACACATCGCGCGGTCAGGACGGGCCGCCGGGGAGCATGCCCAGTTGCCGCATCTGCGCGAGGACGTCGACGACACCCCAGATCTCGGCGACGCGGCCGTCCGCGAACCGGAGGACGAAGATCTCGTCGTACCTGACGGTCTTCCCGGTGGCCGGGAGGCCCTGGTACTCCCCCTGGTGCGTACCGGTGACCGTGTTCCGGAAGACGACCTTGTCCCCCTCGGCGATCTCGTCCTCGATCTCGACGCGCAGGTCGGGGAACGCGCGCAGAAGCACCTCCCACACGCGTTTGAGTGCCTGCGCGCCCGTCGCCCCCATCGGCACCGGCGCGTGGAACAGCAGGTCCGGCGCGACGATCTCGTCGATCGCCTTCGAGACGGTCTCCAGGTCACCGGTGTGGACGGCGTCGTGCAGGCGGCGGAACGTCGCTTTGTTGCGTGCTTCCTGGGCTGTCGGCACGGGGTGGCTCCTCGGGTCGGCGCGAGTCCTCGGGTCGGTTCTCGCTCGTACGCCCTCTACGACGGGCCGGCCCGCCTGCATGTGACATCGCCGCGTGCGCAGGACATGGTCCTCACCGTGGCCGACCGCCTCTCCCGTGTCCCGCAGGGCGGGTAGAACGGGGCCTGCCCCGCGTGGGGCAGCGGCGACGGGGGGTCGTAGCCCGTGGCCGGGGCGTCCGTCGTGTAGGCGCGGGTGTCGGGCGACAGGCCCCGGTGCGGGTCGCCCAGGCGGGCCTGGATCTCGTAGGTGCCGTCTCCGGAGTACGTGTACGCCGTCAGGTCGGGATACCGGTCGTGGTTGTAGTCGGCCACCGCGATGTCCTTCGTGGCCCCCAGGTCGAGGGGGACGGTCCGCCGGCTGCGGCCGGTGTCGGAGAAGGGTCCCAGCCTCAGTTCGGCCACCCGGGGCCGGACCGGGTCGTCGCCGCCCTGCTCCTGGCCCGCCACGACGACCAGGTCGGTCCAGCCGTCCCGGTCGAAGTCCGCCACGGCGGCGCTCACGTACTCCTGCCGGCCGGCGGTGCGGTCGGCCAACCCCCGTGCCCCGACCGTCGTTTCGCGGGGCGAGCCGATGCCGAAGGTGATGGCCGCCCGGGCACCCCGGTGGGACGGGTCGGTGATCCGGTCCGGCAGACCGTCGTTGTTCACGTCGGCGATCAGGTCCCCCGATCGCGTCAGGCAGGCGGTGACGGCGGGCGGTCCCGTCGGGCGCGGCGGGGGCCCGCCCAGGCAGTCCTCGCCGCCGGCGAGGAGCAACAGCCCGCCCGCCAGCAGGAACGCCGTGCGGGTGAGCCGTCCCGGCCGGGAGGTACCGCTGGGTTCACGTACGGGCATGGGCAGGGATCGTAGTCACGGGGCCGGGCGCGCCCGGGGGCGGGGCCCCGGCAGCGGCTGTCTGGCCGCCTGGGGCCACCCGGGTGAATCCGGCATCGGTGGGACATCCGTGGCTCCGGAGTGCACGGCGGCGGACATCGGCGACCGGCGCGTGCCGCCCGGCTGGCGCCGCGCCCGTACGCTGCACCACTCCCGGGGGCGGCTTCGGTCATGGCGTACCCCTACTTTCAGGGCGACTGCGGTGCCGTACCGGCCGGGCGGGTTGACGGCGGTCGCCCGCCGGGACGGCGGGGAGACCGGCCGGACGTCCCTCACCACGGTGGGCGCTCCGGCGGCGCTGCGCAGCCGACGGCAACCCGCACAACGGGGACGGTTTCCGGCAGCCGCGCCGCCACACCTGGCACGGTCGGGCCGCGTCACCCAGGTCGCGCGGGCGCCCGGACTGCGCCCGGTCGGGCTCACCCTGACGGTGACACCCACGTGACGGCCCGCCGGTCCGACCGGACTCATACCTGCCCTCACCGGCGGTATGCTGGCGCGCCCGGTAGCGGCCCGGAGCGGGTTGTCGGTCAGCCGCTGCCACCTCGCCAACGGTGAAAACGGGTTGACCGACCCGTATCATCCAGGTATCGCACCGTCAGGAGCGGAGGAACTGATGCCGGAAAGCGCCGGGCCCGTCACCGAATTGACCTCTCAGTACGTCAGCCAGGTGACCAACGACCTCGAACACAACCTCAAGGAGCAGGAACGCATCACGGCTGAAATCGCCGTTCTACAGGAGCAGTTGGCCACCCTTCAGCACGACCACGGCACCCTGCTGAACATGCAGCAGGCACTGGGCCTCGCCGCACCGGCCGGGCGGGCCGTCGTACCCGCCCCGCGCAAGAAGAGCGGCGGCACGCGCCGCGCCGACGACAAGAAGCCCGCGGCGGCGAAGCCGGCGGCCAAGAAGACCGCGACGAAGAAGCCGGTGGCGACGAAGGCGGCGACGAAGGCGACCGCCGCGAAACCGGCGGCCACGAAGGCGTCGCCGTCCGAGCCCGCTCAGCCCACCCTGATCGAACTCGTCCGCCGGCACCTGGCGGAGCAGACGGAGCCCCGTTCCGCCGCCGAGGTCAGCGAGGCACTGGTCCAGGCGTATCCCGAGCGCGGGATCCAGAGGAAGGTCGTCCGCACCACGCTGGAGAACCTCGTGGCGAAGAACGGCGCCCAGCGCACCAAGCAGGGCACGTCCGTCTTCTACGTCGTGCCGGGCGAATCGGCGCGGGAGACGACGGAGGGCGCCGAGACGGGCGCGTGAGCGCCCGCCGCGCCGAGCGGCCGGCGGCGGCCGAGCGAGGCCACGCGGAGGTCCGCGCCTCGGCCGGCCTCCTCGCCCCGGGCCGCCGGTCGCTGGACGCGGACATGCTCGCGGTCCTTCAGCGTGCGCCCGCCGTGCCGGCGCTCGACCCCGGTGTGGACACCGGTGCGTCGCAGGGGCACGGAGAGGCCCTCACCGGTCGTCGGAGCCGAAGCTGGCGAAGTAGGCCGCGACCATGTCCTCGTCGGCGTGGCCCTGTTCGGCGGCACGCTCCATGCGCTCGGCGCTCGCGGCGGCCACGTCGAGGCGCACGCCGTGCTGCTCACCCGCCTGGACGATGAGCCGGGCGTCCTTGGCCGCCGTGGCCACCGCGAACTGGGCAGGGGTCAACGGGCCGTCGAGGATCAGCTTCGACTTCGCCCGCAGGTACCCCATGTCCAGCGGGCCGCCCTCGATCGCGTCGAAGAAGTTCTGCGGGTCCACGTCGAGCCCCCGGGCCAGGGCCAGCACCTCGCCTGCCGCGGCGGTGATCGCGAGGACCCAGCTGTTGGCGACGAGCTTGAGGCGGCTCGCCGTACCGGCCGCGCCGTCCTCGCCGGTCCACACGGTGCGGGACCCGACCGCGTCGAACACCGGGGCGACCGCCGCGCGGTGCTCGCTCGGGCCCGCGGCGAGGACGAGGAGCTGGCCGGCCTCGGCGGGCTCGCGGGTGCCCAGTACCGGCGCGTCGAAGAAGACGAGGTCGTGTTCCCGGGCGAAGGCGGCCAGGTCACGGATGGCCTCGACACCGGCGGTGGTGGACTGCACCCACGCGGCACCGGAGCGCAGCGCGGGGGCGGCCTCACGCATGACGTCCAGGGTGGCCGGGCCGTCGTAGAGCATGGTCAGGACGACGTCGGCGCCCTCGACGGCCTCGGCGGGCGTGCCGGCGACGTGCGCGCCGTCGGCGGCGAGCGGTTCGGCTTTGGCGCGGGTGCGGTTCCAGACGCGGACGGTGTGTCCGGCCCGCGCGAGGTTGCGGGCCATCGCGGCACCCATGATGCCGGTGCCCAGGACACTCACGGTGAGCTTGTCGGTCATGACGTCAACTCCCAGGGGGACTATGCGGCTTCGGCGGCGCGGACCAGGCCGTCCAGCCACGCCTGATGGCCGCCCAGCATCGGGTTCGGCGTCTGCCGGACCAGTTCGGCGGCCGGCCGATCCGCGTCTCCTGGGTGAGGATACGGACCCGGCCGCCAGGGAGATCTTCCACCAGCCAGGCGTGCGGCACGTCGAGCCGCTCCTCCGGCGTGCCGTCCTGCCGGGCCGTCCAGGACAGCCGGCCCGGGACGCCCTCGGCCGGCGCCTGGAACTCCACCACCCGGGCCGGCGCCCACGGGGAACCCTGGAGTCGGTGCCGCTCGCCGACGAAGACCACCTGCTGGTCGCCGCACCCGCCTGGGCCGAGCGCGCCGCCGCGCACCCTCGGGCGGAGGACCTGTGCGCCGCCCTGCGCGAGGTACCCCTGGTCACCTACGCCGAGGACCTGCCCCTCGTACGGCGTTACCGGCGGACCGTCTTCGGCAAGCAGCACACCGCGCGTGCCGCGGTCACCGTGCCGAACCTGTACGCGGTCCTCTCGGCGGTCACCGCGGGCGCCGGTCACAGCGTGCTGCCCCGCTCCCTGTGCCAGGAACACCTCGACTCCGGCCGGCTCGCCCTGCTGCACGAACCGGAAGTGGCGCCGCTGAACACCCTGT
Source organism: Streptomyces olivaceoviridis (assembly GCF_014650115.1). Taxonomy (GTDB): domain Bacteria; phylum Actinomycetota; class Actinomycetes; order Streptomycetales; family Streptomycetaceae; genus Streptomyces; species Streptomyces olivaceoviridis. The sequence continues at coordinate 285,972 of NZ_BMUI01000005.1, forward strand.
TCCTCGCCCAGCGCCCCGGTGCGGAGACCAACCCCGACGTGCGCCGGGTACGGGAGACCCTCCGGCGCGCCGCCCGGGACCGGTAGCGCGAGCCGCTGCTTCCGGAGTCCGCCGTTCCTGCCGGTTTCCCCCGGACACGTACAGTCGGGGGCCGAAGGCGTGAGCGGAGGGAGCGGGATGCCACAAGGGGTGTCGGTGCGGTTCGCGGTGCTGGGACCGGTGCGGGTCTGGCGGGGGGCGGAAGAGCTGGACGCCGGCGGGCCGCAGGCGCGGGCGCTGCTGGCCCTGCTGCTGCTCCGGGCGGGTCAGCCCGTGCCCGTGCCCGAGATCGTCGACGTGCTGTGGGGGCCGGGTCCGCCGCCCACCGCCCTCAACGTGGTCCGCCGGCACGTCGGCTCGCTGCGCCGGCTGCTGGAGCCGGGGCTGCCCGCCCGGACGCCGGGGCGCCGGCTGGTGCGCGGCGCGGGCGGCTACCGGCTCGTCACCGACGGGGTCGACGTGGACCTCGCACGGTTCCGGGCACTGCGGCAGGAGGCCCGGCGGGCCGTCGCCGAGGGTGTGCCCGGACGGGCCGTGGAACTGCTCGGCCGGGCGCTGACGCTGTGGGCCGGCCCCGTCGCCTCCGGGGTCGCCCCGGACGTGCGGGAACGGCTCGGGGCGGACGGGCTGGAGCGCGAGCGGCTCGCCGCGCTGCGGGAGGCGGCCGACGCGGCCTTGCAGGCGGCCGTGCCCGGCGCGGTCCTCGCCCGGCTGCGGCAGGCCGCCGCCGCGCACCCGCTGGACGAGCCCCTGCTGGCCCGGCTGGTCCTGGCCCTCGCGGCCACCGGCCGGCGGGCCGAGGCGCTCGCCACCTGCCGGGACGCCTGCCGCCGGCTCGCCGAGGAACTGGGCATCGACCCCGGGCCCGAACTCCAGGAGGCCCACCGGACGGCGCTGGGCGGGACGGGGGACGGGGACCCGGCGGAGCCGCCGCCCGCGGAGGGCGTCGTCGCGCGTCCCGTCGTACCCGCCCAACTACCGCACGACCTGCCCGCGTTCACCGGTCGGCACACCGAACTGGCCGAGCTGCTGGACCCGCTCGCCGGTGGGGAGCCCGTCGGGACGGTGCTGGTCTCGGCGCTCGGCGGGATGGCCGGGGTGGGCAAGACCACGCTGGCGGTCCACTGGGCCCACCGGGTCGCCGACCGCTACCCGGACGGGCAGCTCTACGTCGACCTGCGCGGCTTCGCCGCCTCCGGAGCGGTCACCGACCCCGGTGAGGCCGTCCGCGGTTTCCTGCACGCGCTCGGGGTACCGCCCGAACACGTCCCCCAAGGCCTGGCCGCGCAGGCCGCGCTGTACCGCAGTGTGCTGGCGGGGCGCCGGGTGCTCGTGCTGCTGGACAACGCGCGGGACGCCGAGCAGGTACGGCCGTTGCTGCCCGGCACGCCCGGCTGCCTCGCCATCGTCACCAGCCGGGACGACCTGACCGGGCTGGTGGCCGCGCACGGCGCCCGTTCGCTGACCCTGCGGCCGTTCGACGCCGGCCAGGCGCGGGACTTCCTCGCCGGACGGCTCGGCGCCGGACGGATCGCCGCCGAGCCACGGGCGGTGGACGAGATCGTCGCCCGGTGCGCCGGACTGCCCCTCGCCCTGGCCTGTGTGGCCGCCCGCGCCGCCCTGCGCCCGGACTTCCCGCTGGCGGCCGTGGCCGCCGAACTGCGCGAGGCCCGCGGCGGCCTCGACGCGTTCACCCGGCCCGGCACCCCGGTGGACGTCGCCACCGTCTTCTCCTGGTCCACCCGGGCCGTGTCGTCCGCCGCCGCCCGGCTGTTCCGGCTGCTCGCCCTGCACCCCGGCCCGGACCTGTCGGCGGCCACCGCCGCCGCGCTCGCCGGGCTGCCGCCGCGCCGGGCGCGCTCGCTGCTCGGCGAACTCGCCGCCGTCCACCTCGTCACCGAACCGGCGCCCGGACGCTACGGCTTCCACGACCTGCTCCGCGCCCACGCCGGTGACCTCCTCGCCGAGCACCACACCGAGGCCGAGCGGCAGGAGGCCCGCGACCGGCTGTTCCGGCACTACGTGGAGCGCGCCCACGCCGCCGGCACGCTGCTCGACCCCAGCGGTGACGTCCCGGCGCTGCCGCCCGCGCCGCCGGACGCGCGGGCCGTGCCGTTCGCCGACGACAGCGCGGCCCTCGCCTGGCTCACCGCCGAGCACCCGGCGCTGCCGGCCGTCCTCCGGGCGGCGGCCACGACCGGCCACGACCGGTACGCGTGCCTGCTGGCCTGGTCCCTGGAGCCGTACTTCGAGCGGCGCGCCCACTGGCACGACGGACTGGCCGCCCAGCGCACCGCGCTCGACGCCGCGCTGCGGCTCGCCGACCCCGCCCTGGAGGCGCGCGCCCTGCGCGGGCTCGCCCGGGCGGAGGGCAGGCTGGGCCTGTCCGACGAGAGCCGGGCCCACCTCGACCGGGCACTCACGCTGTTCACCCTCGCCGGCGACACCGTCGGCCGGGCGGGCACCCACCGCAGTCTGGGCTGGGCGTGCGAGCAGGAGGGCGACCTGGCGGGGGCCCTGCGGCACAACCAGCTCGCCCTGGAGCTGTACCGCACCGCCGGGTCCCGGCCGGCGCAGGCCAGCGTCCTGAACTCCGTCGGCTGGTACCACGCGCTGCGCGGCGAGTACCGGCCGGCCCTCGCGCGCTGCTTCGAGGCCCTCACCCTGCTCCAGGACCTGGGCGACCGGTACGGCCAGGCGGCGGCCTGGGACAGCATCGCCTACGCCTACCACTGCCTCGGCCGGCATCCGCACGCCCTGCTCGGCTACCGCAACGCGCTGACGCTGTACCGGGCGCTCGGCGTCCCGTACCCGGAGGCCGGCACGCTGACCCGCATGGGCGACACACACCTGGCCACCGGTGACCGGGAAGGCGCGCGGGCCGCCTGGGAGCAGGCCCTCGCCCTGCTCACCCGGCTCGGTCATCCGGACGCGGAACAGGTCCGGGAACGGCTCGCCGGGCGGGAGGAGCGGTCCGGTGCGGGATGACGGCGCCCGGGGTCCGGGGCGCGAAGCGGGTTGGCCGCATGGCCGGACGGCTCCGTAGGGTGGCACGGTGACAACTCAGGTGATCCTTCTCAACGGTGGTTCCAGCGCGGGGAAGTCCGGCATCGGACGGTGCCTGCAAGCCGTACTGCCCGACCCCTGGCTGGTGTTCGGCATCGACTCGCTGGTCGACGCGCTGCCCCCGGGACTCCAAGGAGCCGACGGCGGGATCGAGTTCGCCGAGGACGGCGGGGTCGAGGTCGGTGCGGGTTTCCGGGCGCTGGAGGCCGCCTGGATGGAGGGGGTCGCGGCGACGGCCCGCGCGGGCGCCCGGATCGTCGTGGACGACGTCTTCCTCGGCGGAGCGGCCTCCCAGCAGCGGTGGCGGAAGGCCCTCGCCGGACTGGACGTCCTGTGGGTGGGGGTGCGGTGCGACGCTGAGGTCGCCACGGCACGGGAGATCGCGCGGGGAGACCGGACCCGGGGCATGGCGGCGGCCCAGGCCGAGGTGGTGCACGACGGGGTGTCGTACGACCTGGAGGTGGACACCACCCACACCGAGTCCCTGATGTGCGCGCGGACCATCGCGGCCCGCGTCGGCTGACGGCGACGGGGGGGTCCGCGTGCCCGACGGGCTCGGCGACGTGGCACGGTCCGAGGTGCTGCGGTTCGAGGTGCTCGGCCCGCTGCGGGTGCTGCGCGCGGGGAGCGAGCTGGATCTCGGGTATCCGCAGGCGCGGGCCCTGCTCGGCGTGCTCCTGGTGTGGCCGGGCCGGCCCGTGCGGATGAGCACGATCGTCGACGTCCTCTGGCCGGGCCGGCCGCCCGCCGACGCGCCGAACGCGGTACGGCGCCACGTCGGCACGCTGCGCAGACTGCTGGAGCCCGGACTGCCCCCGCGCGCATCCGGGCGGCGCCTGCTGGGCCGTACCGGCGGCTATCTGCTGGAGGCGGCGGCCGACGAGGCCGACCTGCCGCGCTTCCGCGCCTTCAGCCGGCGGGGCGTGCGGGCCGCCGCCACCGCGCGCCCCGAGCAGGCGGTACGGCACTTCGCCGGGGCCCTGCGGCTGTGGCGCGGCCCGGTGGCGGCCGATCTGCCGGGACCGGTGCGCGCGCACCCGCACTTCGCGGCCGTGGACCGGGAGATCCTCCGCACGGCGCGGATGGCGGCGGACGCCGCGCTGCTGTGCGGGCGCGCGGATCAGGTGCTGCCGAGCGTGCGCCGGGCCGTCGCGCTGAACCCGCTCGACGAGCCGCTGCTGGCCCGCCTGATCCTGTCCCTGGCGGCGTGCGGGCTCCAGGCGGAGGCGCTGGCCACCTACGAGGACGCGCGCCGCGACCTCGCCGCACAGCTGGGGGTGGCTCCCGGCGCCGAACTGGCCGCGGCCCAGGCCCGCGTCCTGCGCCAGCAGATACGCCCCGCCCGGCACCGGCTCCCCACCGCCCCGGCGGACCCCGCACGCCCCTTCATCCGCCCGGCCCAACTCCCCCCGGACCTTCCTGTCTTCACGGGCCGCAACCGCGAACTGACGGCGCTGGACGCGCTGTTGGAAGGGGAGACCGCGGGGACATTGCGGGTGACGCCGGATGCCCTCCGCGGCGCGGAAGCCGTGCCGGACGCGCTGGTCATCTGGATCGGCGGGAAGCCCGTACCGGCCGCGTCGGCCCCCTCGACCGGCGCCTGCCCCGCGTCGGGTGTGCTGATCAGCGGTCCGGCCGGTGTCGGCAAGACCGCGCTGGCGGTGCACTGGGCGCACCGGGTCGCCGAACGCTTCCCGGACGGTCAGCTCCACCTGGAGCTGGGCGGATCGGCTCCCCACCAGGCCGCTCCGGAGCCGGCCGAGGCACTGCGCCGGCTGCTCGGGGCCCTCGGCGTGTCCACGCGGAACATGCCCGCGGGCGTGACCGCCCTCGCCGCGCGGTACCGCGGTGCGCTGGCGGGACGCCGACTGCTCGTCCTGCTGGACGACGCCGTCTGCCTCGCACAGCTCCGCCCGTTGCTGCCCGAGGTGCCGGGCTGCCTGACGGTGGTCACGAGCCGGGGCGGGCCGATCGGACCGGGGCCGGTGGCCGAACCCGCCGGGCCGGCGGGACGGCTCGGGCTGTCCGGGTCCCGGGAGCAGACCACCGGGGGCCTGCGCACGTTGCACCTGGGTCTGCCCTCCGAGGCGGACGCCCGTGACCTGCTCGCCCGGCGGATCGGTGCCGCGCGGCCGGCCGCCGAACCGGAGGCCGTGAGGGAGATCGTCCGCCGGTGCGGCCGGCTGCCCTCCGCGCTGGCCCTCGTGGCCGCACGTGCGGCGAGCCGCAGGGACTTCCCGCTGGCGGCCCTGGCCGCCGACCTCGCCGAGGACGCGGAGCCCTGAGAAGGGCACACCCAAGGGCCGGGGTCGACGCGCGCCCCACCCCGGGCCATCATCCACGGCTTCGGCCCCGCACACCGCCTGAGCCGGGGGCCGGCGGCGTGCGCGAGCCGGCCGCGGCCTACGTACGGTCCGTGCCGTCTCCCCCGGCGCCCGGAGGGGTGGGCGGAAGGTCCGTACCGGTCTCAGGTCGACCGGCCGGGGGTGGCGGCGGGACGGTCCCGTCCGGTGCGGTCAGGGGAACGCCCGCACCCGGTCCGCCCTGACCGGCCCAGGGCCCGGCACCGACCGCACCGGGCCCCGGCTGCCCCGCCCACGGCCCGACGCCCCCCGCGCCCGGCCCCGGCTGCCCCGCCCACGGCGGAGCAGCCACCACCCCCGGACCCCATCCCGGCTGCCCCGTCCACTGCCGCGGCACCGGAACACCGTTGCCGTACGGGTAGCCCGGCGGGAGAGCCGGTGGCTGGGGTGCCGGAGCCGTGCGGTCCAGTCGGCGGCGGCGCAGCCACCACGCCACGGCCGCCGTGTACAGCGCGATGCTCAGCACGTCGAGCACGACGAGCTGCCAACTCGCGTCGGCGGCGGTCTCGTCGCTGGTGAGCCCGTCCACGACGGCGGCCGAGACGCCGAAGGCGAACAGGTTGTTGACGGTGTGCAGGGCGATGGACGCCTCCAGTCCGCCGGTGCGCCAGGTCAGCCAGCCCGCGGCCACGCCGAACACCACGAGGTCGGCGAAGCCCCAGGGCGTGCCCCAGCCGTGGGCGGCGGCGAACAGGAACGCCTGGGGCACGAGCGCGGCCCACGGCGAGCGCAGGAACGCCCCGGCGGTCTGCGTCAGCCAGCCGCGGAACACGTACTCCTCGGCGGCGGCCTGCACCGGCACCAGCAGCACCAGCATGACCAGGGCCCGTCCGAAGGCCGGCCATCCCACCCACTGGCTGTCCGGCTCGCCGTCTGCGGGGAGCAGGAACAGACAGCCCATCGCGAGGCCCACGATCGGTAGGGCGGTCAGCACGCACAGCAGCAGCCAGCGCCATCTCAGCCGGCCGGTCACGGAGGACACCGTGCCGGCGGGGCGCCGTCCGATCCAGCGCACGACCAGCAGCAGGACGGGTATGCCGACCGCGATGCAGAGCAGGTCGACGGCGGTCTCGGAGACGGGGCCGAACTCCGGCCAGCCGTCGTCGTCCTGGGGGTAGCCCAGGCCCGAGCCCAGGGCCGCGACGAGGAGCATGAGGACGACCACGGTGATCATGTACGCCACGGCCACGACCAGGGTCCCGAGCAGGGGGCGCCACCACCGGTAGCGCGGTGAGAGGCGGGCCAGGCGGTGGTAGGGGAGCTGCTCGGTGAACTGTGCCTGCGCGGGGGGCAACAGCAGGGGCTGTGACTGTGTCATGGCGTCAGCCTGCCCAAAGACACCGGAACGCGCCATCGGCTCGCGGCAGGACCGGCTTCTGCGTCCGGCAGGGCCGACCGCACACCGCACCGCCGAGGTCGATGTCCGTTCGCCGCCGGTGCTCCCCCGGGCCGTCGGCTGGGATGGGCACATGACTTCACAAGCGGATCTGCGGGGCAGGACGGCACTGGTCACCGGTGGCAGCCGGGGCATCGGCGCGGCGACGGCACGGCGACTGGCGCGGGAGGGCGCGGACGTGGCCGTGACCTATGTGCGGGGCAAGGACGCGGCCGAGGAGGTCGTGCGGGACATCGAGGCGCTGGGGCGGCGGGCGGTGGCCCTGCGCGCGGACTCGGCGGACGCGGCGCAGACGGCGGACGCGGTGCGGCGCGCGGCGGAGGAACTGGGCGGGCTGGACGTGCTGGTGGGCAACGCGGCCGTCGGGATGATGGGGCCGCTGGAGAGCCTGTCCCTCGCCGATGTCGACCGGCTCCTCGCGGTGAACGTGCGCGGGGTGTTCCTGGCCGCCCGGTCCGCCGCCGCGGTGATGGGCGACGGCGGGCGGATCATCACGGTCGGCAGTTGTGTCACCGCGCGGGTGCCGGGTCCGGGGGCCACGCTGTACGCGATGAGCAAGTCCGCCGTGGTGGGGCTGACGAAGGCTCTGGCGCGGGAGTTGGCCGGGCGCGGGATCACGGCGAACGTGGTGCACCCCGGGCCGACGGACACGGACATGAACCCCGCGGACGGCCCGTACGCGTCCGGTCAGGCGGCCGTGACCGCCCTCGGCCGGTTCGGTACGGCCGAGGAGGTCGCGTCCATGGTGGCGTTCCTGGCGGGGCCGGACGCGGCGTACGTGACGGGCGCGGAGTTCTCGGTGGACGGCGGGTACGCGGCGTGACGGAGCGGGGAGGGCGGGCGCGTCAGGTCTCGTCCAGGCGGCGTACGTCCTCCTCGTCCCACTTCCTGGTGTCGCGGGGCTGGGTGTACGGCGCGGCCCGGGGCGGGTGGCCACCGGCGATGGCCCGCTGCCGTACGGTCTCCGCGTCGAACTCCAGCCCCAGCAGGACGGCCAGGTTGGTGATCCACAGCCAGACCAGGAAGACGATGACGCCGGCCATGGTGCCGTAGGTCTTGTTGTAGGAGGCGAAGTTGGCGACGTAGAACGCGAAGCCGGCGGAGGCGGCCATCCAGATCAGCAGGGCGAGGACGCTGCCGGGGGTGATCCACCGGAACCCTTTGACCTTGGCGTTCGGGGTCGCCCAGTACAGGATGGCGATCATCACGGTGACGAGCAGGACCAGCACGGGCCACTTGGCGATGGACCACGCGGTCAGCGCCGTGTCGCCGAGCCCGAGCGCGTCCCCGGCCCGGCGGGCCAGGCCGCCGGTGAAGACCACGATGAGCGCGCTGGCCACGGCGAGGACCATCAGGACCACGGTGACGCCGACGCGCACGGGGAGGAGCTTCCACACCGGGCGGCCCTCGGGCATGTCGTAGACGGCGTTGGCGGCGCGGATGAACGCGGCCACGTAGCCGGAGGCCGACCACACGGCCAGCACGAGGCCGAGGACGGCCACGAGGGAGCCGGTTCCGGTGCCGTTCTGGAGCTGCTGAACCGCCCGGGTGATGATGTCGCGGGCGGGACCGGGGGCGAGGTTCCGCAGGTTGGCCAGAACCTTGTCCGTGACCGACCGGCCGGCGACGGCCAGCAGGGAGACCAGCACCAGCAGGGCCGGGAACAGGGACAGGACGGCGTAGTAGGTGAGCGCCGCGGCCCGGTCGGTGAGCTCGTCGTCGCGGAACTCGCGCAGCGAGCCCTTGAACACCGCCGGCCATGCGCGCCGGGGCAGTTTCACCGGGGTGTCCGGCGCCCTGCGCTCGACGTCCTCGTCGGGTCCGGCCTCGTCCGGCGCGGGGATCCGCGTCTCCGGGGTCTCGTCGGCGGCCTGCTTGTGGTGCCGCCCTGGTACGTGCAGCTTCGCCATGTCCGTCGGGTAACCCCACGGGGCGTGATCACGCCCCCGGTTCACCCGTCGAGGCCCCGGGGCCTCCCCCACCCGGTGCCCTCCGCCCGGCGGCGGGGCGGAGGGCGTGCGGGCGAGCCGCCGTGCCGGGGCTCAGTGCGCGTTGGCGAACCGCTTGAACGCGGCCTTGGTGCCGGAGCCGGCGATGCCGTCGATGGGGCCGCGGTAGCCGTAGCTGTCCTTCAGGAGCCGCTGGAGCGCCTTGATCGTGCCCTTGCCGACGACGCCGTCGATCGGGCCGGTGTAGCCCCAGTACTTCTTCAGGCAGCGCTGGAAGGCCTTCCAGCTGTTGGTGCCGAGCTTGCCGTCGATGGAGTTCCGGTAGTTCCAGTACGTCTTCAGCCAGCGCTGGACCTTCTTCGCCTCGGTGGCGTTCAGGCCGAGGTTGGTCACGGCCTGCGGAGTGACGGCCTCGGTGGCCGCCGCCGGATGGACCGTCGCGGGCGCCGCGAAGCTCGTGCCCGCGGCGGCGAGGCTGCCCGCGGCCAGCGCCACCGTGGTCGCGGTGGCGAGGAAGGTCCTGGTGAAGATGTTCGTCCGCATGTGTTTCCCCCTGGTTGACGAGTGCCTCTCGGCACGGCACACAAGCTACGTGCCGGGGGGCCGCACGTCGCCAACCCGGGAGTTGACGCCCGGCTCCAACGGCCGCGGTAGGGCCGGACCGGTGTACAACCCCCGTGGTAGGCGCAAGGGGCGCGCGCCGGTCGCGGGCCCGTCAGCCCCGCCCGCCGCTGAGGTTCCCCCACCGGGGTCCGATCTGCCTCCACTCCTCGTCCCACTCGGCCAGGCGCCGCCGGATGAGCCGGCCCCGGACCAGCCGGCCGGCGCCCCAGACCAGCGCGCCGGCCGCCGGGGCGACGAGGACGCCGGTGAGCGCCGACTGGAGGTCGGCCGCCACTCCGGTGACGGGGGCGGACACGACCCGGTCCGCCTGGTTCGTCCACACCGTCACCCGGGTACCGGCCGGGGCGCCCGGGAAGACCTTCGCCCGGTCGGTGTGCGCCGAACCGTCCTGGTCCGTCCAGCGCACGGCGGCCCAGACCCGTCCGTCGTCGTAGCCGCTGCCGGCGTCGGGGGTTCGCGCCGCGTCGTCGGTGAGCACCGCGGACACCGGGTGCACGTGGGTCAGCCGTGCCGCGAACGCGGACTCGGAGACCTGGGCCGCCCACAGGCCCGCGACGACCCCGACGACCAGGGCCAGCACCCAGCCGGCGAGGACGATCCATGCCTCGACGACATCGCTGTGCCGCCGCAGCGGGTTGCGCCGCCACCGCCACAGCCGTACCCGGGTGACCGTCGTGGGAGGTGTCCGTGTCATCGTCACCGCCTCCTTGCGCCCACCGGCGGCCGGAACCCGCAGCGGCCCCCGCGGTCTCCCGGACCCGGTCGCCCGAGCGAGGGTCATGACACCATCCTGCACCTCTCCCGGCCGGTCGTCCGCCGCGGGCCGGGCCTCTCTTCCGGATCGGGCGCGCCCCGGCCCACCGCGCCGCCCGACCGGCGGCCCTCAGCCCTCCTGGGAGGGCCTGAGCGGCAGGTCGTCGGTGTAGGCGTTCACCGGCGGGGCGACGGGTCGGACGCCCCTGGCGTCGAGCGCCGCCTCCGCCGTCCTGGTGCCGAGGGTGCCGTGCGGGTGCCAGGTTCCGGTCACCTCCAGCCAGGTGTCGGCGGGCGGTGCCCCGCTGCCGTAGACGCGCACCTTGACCGTCTGTGAGTCCGCCGCGCAGCAGGAGAAGACGATCCGGGTCAGGTACCAGCCGTCGCCCCCGCCGGCCGGGGTGACGAATCCGGTCAGCCGGACGGTGCGGTGCTCGACGGCCCGGCCGCGGTCCTGCTGGACCCGCTTGGTGAAGTCGGTCAGGGTCAGCGGCAGCGGCGAGGTCGCGGGCAGCGGCGCGAACCCCTTCTGCACGGCGACGGGCTTGGTGTCGGCGCGGGCCGCGGTGTACGCGCCGAGCGCGGGCGGGGGGTGGAGGAGCAGGCTGAGCGCGGGGAGGAACAGCAGCCAGGCGACGCGCGGGGTGCCGCTGTGGTCGTGGCCGTGCCCGGTGTCGTCGGCCGTGTGCCGCCGGTCCCGGGTGATCGCTGCCGCCAGGCCGAGCAGCAGCAGGACGGCGCCGGACACGATCAGTGCCGGGCGCAGTCCGGCCTTGACGTAGCGCAGGTAGGTGTCGGTGAGGAGGGCCGTGTGCAGCAGTCCGGTGCCGGTCAGCGCCAGGAGCAGGGCCTGGAGGGGGCGTTTCACAGCAGTGCCCCTGAGATCAGGACGCTCGCGGTGACGGCCACGACGGTGGTCGCCGTGGAGAACCGCCAGGCGAAGGCGCGGCCGAAGGTGCCCGCCTGAAGCGCGATCAACTTCAGGTCGACCATCGGACCGACCACCAGGAACGCGAGCCGGGCGGTCGGCGAGAAGCCGGTGAGCGAGGCCGCGACGAATGCGTCGGCCTCCGAGCAGACGGCCAGCAGTACGGCGAGGACGGCCAGGAAGAGCACCGAGAGCCAGGGCGAGCCGGAGAAGGCGTCGAGGACGGAGCCCGGCACGGTGACGTCGAAGGTGGCGGCGGCCATGGCGCCGACGACTAGGAAGCCGCCGGCGTGCAGGAAGTCGTGCTGGAAGCCGAGCCGGAACTCGGTCCGGCGACTGTGGCCGTGCCGGTGGCCGCTGTGCCGGTGGCGCGGGAGCGGGCGCAGCCACGTCTCCTTGCCGAGCCAGAGCCACAGCCAGCCCATGACGGCCGCCGTGGCGAGGGAGGCGAGCAGCCGGGCGGCGACCATCGCGGGGTCGCCCGGGAAGGCGACGGCGGTGGCCGTGAGGACGACGGGGTTGATCGCGGGCGCGGAGAGCAGGAAGGCGAAGGCGGCGGCCGGGGTCACGCCCCGGCGGATCAGGCTGCTCGCGACGGGCACGGAGGCGCACTCGCAGCCCGGCAGGACCGCGCCGGCGACGCCGGCGACCGGGACGGCGAGGGCCGGCCGCTTCGGCAGCACCCGGGTGAACAGGTCGGCCGGCACGAAGGCGTTGATGGCGCCGGACAGGGCGGTGCCGAGGAGCAGGAAGGGGAGCGCCTGGACGGTGATGGCCAGGCAGACGGTGCGCCAGGCCTGGACGGCGGGGTGGTTCAGCCACGGCGTGCCGACCAGGAGGAGCACGGCCGCGACGGTGAGGGCGGCACCGAGGGGCCACGGCCGGGGGACGGCGCCGGGCGGCCAGGGTCTCGGGCGGGCGCCCGGTGGCCACGGCCGGATGCGGCGCACGGGCGGATCGGGGTGGGGCACGGCCGCCACGCCCTCCGTCACACCAACCAGCTCATCCGCTTTGTCCATTTTCACTCCGGATGTCGGTGTCTGGCCGACGATAAGCGACGAGCACGGCCCGGCCGCGCGTACACGCCGCCGCGCGTACGCGCCGCTGCCGAAGCGACCCGGTCGGAACGGCGCGTCCCCTCGGTGGCTCTTCTCACATTTCGGGCCGAACGGGGCCTGAGGTGACGGGCGCCACGTCGCCGGGCGCCACGGTTGTCTACGTTCGTGACCCATGTCGTCCCGCCTCTCCCGCACAGCACGCGCCAAGGCCTGCGCCCTCGTGGCCTCGGCGACCGCCCTCCTCGCCACCGGGCTCCTGCACCCCACTCCGGCCGCGGCCGCCTCGGCACAGGCCACGGCGGCCGTGCTCGACCTGGACGGCACCGACCCCACACCCGTGGTCCGCGGCGAGGACAGGGCGTACGACACCGCCAGCATCGTCAAGGTCGACATCCTCGCGGCGCTGCTGCTCCAGGCACAGGACGCCGGGCGGGGGCTCACCGCGCGGGAACGGGAGCGCGCCGAGCCGATGATCCGGCGCAGTGACAACGCGGCGGCCAACGCCCTGTGGCGGCAGATCGGCCGGGCCCCCGGGCTGGCGGCGGCCAACAAGCGCCTGGGCCTGACCTCGACGACGGGCGGGCCCGGCGCCAAGTGGGGCCTGACCCGGACGACCGCGCGCGACCAGATACGGCTGCTGCGGGCCGTGTTCGGCACCGGCGGAACGGTCCACGCGGGCTCCGGCGGACTCGACGCGGACTCCCGCGCCTACATCCGCGCCCTGATGAGCCGGGTCGTGCCCGAGCAGACCTGGGGCGTCCCGGCGGCCGGCGCCGAGGGCTCCGGGAAGACCCTGAAGAACGGCTGGCTCCAGCGCGACACGACGGGCCTGTGGGACGTCAACAGCGTCGGCCGGATCACCGTCAAGGGGCACCGGTACCTCGTCGCGGTGCTGTCGGACGGCAGCGCCTCCATGAGCGACGGCGTGTCCCTGGTGGAGCGGACGGCACGCGCGGCCGTGGGGTGAGCGGTCCCCCGCACGGCGGTCACACCCCCCGGGCCCAGGGCGCGGCCGTCGCCCTTGGCCTGTGATCAGCCGGGCGCCGGCGGAGCAAGGTGCCGCCGGGGCTTTTCGGTCGCCGTGGAAGGGGCACGCGGTCGGGGAACTGCTTCCGACCGGAGAGGCGAGACCACGATGGCCGAGTACGAACGTTCCCGCACGATGCCCGCGCAGCCCGAGCAGGTCTTCGACCAGGCGGCGAACACCGCCCAGCTCGATGCCTGGCTCCCGGGCGAGCTGCACGTGGACGTCCAGGATCCGCCCGCCGTGACCGTCCACGAGGACCGCTCCGGCGAGGACACGCCCGCCCTGCTGCGGTCCGAGCCGGACCAGATGCGCCTGGAGTGGGGCACGCGCGAGCAGGGCGCCTACGCGGGCTGGCTCCAGGTGGCCGGCATCGGCAGCGGAGCCAGCGAGGTGACCGTGCACCTGTCCTTCTTCGAGGAGGGTCACGACCCGGGCGAACGGGCGGTGAGCGACGCCCTGGACGGCAGCCTGCGCCGGCTGGAGGAACAGGTGCGGATGCGGGTCGACAACGCGGCCGGCTGACATGACGCCCCCGGTGGGCTGGTCCCCGCTGCGCCTCGGCACGCCCGTCGAACAGCATGTCTTCGGCGGCCGGGCCCTGGCCGACCGGCAGGGCCGGACGAGGCTGCCGTACGGCCCGGTCGCCGAGACCTGGGAGGTCAGCGACGTCGACGGGGAGGGCGCCGTGGTGACCGAGGGCCCGGCGGCGGGGCGGTCGCTGCGGGAGCTGATGGCGAAGGACCCCGGCGGCCTGCTGGGCGACCGCCCGCACGGACCGCGTTCCCCCTGCTCACCAAGTTCATCGACGGAACGCGCGCGCTGCCCGTGCACCTGCACGCCGACGACGCCACCGCCCGCCGTCTGGAGGGCGAGCCGAACGGCAAGACCGAGGCGTGGCACGTGCTGGACGCCGTACCCGGCGCCACCGCCCTGGTCGGCGTGCGGCCCGGGGTGGACCGGCAGCGGTTGCGCCGGGCGCTGCTCGCGCAGGACTTCGACGCGGTGATGCGCCGCCTGCCGGTGCGCGCCGGGCAGACCGTGTACGTACCGGGCGGGACCCTGCACAGTTTCGGGCCGGGCACCCTGGTGTACGAGATCGAGCAGACCTCCGACATCCAGCAGCACGCCATGCCCTGGGGGATGGAGGACGGCTCGCCGCTGGCCGAGCGGGAGCGGGAGGCGAACATCGAGCGGCTGCTGGACGAGTGGCGGCCGGAGCCCCGGCCGCGGTTCCAGCCGGGGCTGAGCGTGCCGGTCGACGACTCGGTGGTGCGCACGGTGCCGTGCGCGGGGCCGTACTTCGCGCTGGAACGCTGGACGGCCGGCAGCACCGCCCCCCCTCGCCCGTACGCTCGCGACGGCGCAGGTCCTCAGCAACGCCGGCGCCCCGGTGACCGTCACCTGCGGCGGCTGGACCGGCCGGCTCGGCCGGGCGCGGACCCTGCTGCTGCCGGCCGCGCTCGGGGAGGTACGGGTGAGCGGGCCCGCCGACGTCCTGTTCGGCTACGTCCCCGACCTCGATGACGACATCCGGGCCCCGCTGACGGCCGCCGGCCACGGCCCGGCCGTGATCGCCGCCCTCGGCGAGGGGCTCTGAGCACGGCTCGTGCCCGGCGCTCGTGTCGGCCAGGCGGGCGCTGTGCTCGTGCGACCAGCGGGCCAGGTCGGTGGCCACATGGTGGATCTCGTGCTCGGTGCGGTGCCGCTCGGCGGCGGCCATGAGGGCCTTCTCCAGGTGCCGTTCGCCGTCGTGCAGGGTGCGCAGGGTGAGGCCGAGGGCGTTCACCGGGCGCTCCCCAGGGGGTGCCGGCGCGGGCGTGCGCCGTCGGCGCGCCGCGTTCCACGAGCGTGACGCGGGCCGCGCAGGTCTTGAGCAGGGGCTGTTCGGACACCGGGTCCCAGGCGGTGATGGTGCCCTCGTTGGCGGCGCGTCCGGGGCCGTCGCCGGCGGGGCGGTGTCCGCCCGGGGTGCCCCAGTAGCCGTAGTGGAAGGGCACGAACACCACGCCGTCCCGCATCGGGGTGATCCGCAGCCGGGCCCGTACGACGCCGCGCGGGGTGCCGACCTCGACCAGGTCGCCGGCGTGCAGGTCCAGGCCGGCGGCCTCGGCACCGGAGAGTTCGGCCCACACGTCGGGGGCGGCGGCGTTCAGCTCGGGTGCGCGCCCGGTCTTGGTGCGGGTGTGGAAGTGGTGGACGGTATGACCGGTGATGAGCTGGAGCGGGAAGTCCGCGGAGGTGTCCTCGTGCGGGGGCAGGTACGCGGCGGCCTTGAGGACCGCTTTGCCGTCCGGGTGCTCCTCCAGGAAGAGCCGGCCGGTGGTGTAGAAGCCGACGGAGCCGGGACCGCGCGCGTCCAGCAGGTTCCGGCTGCGGGACGCGATCCGGCCCATGGCCGTGTCCCAGTCGCAGGGCACCAGCCGGCCGTTCTCACGGACGAGCGGCCTGGTCAGCCGGTCCGGGGAGCCGTTCGCCTGCCAGCCGTACAGGTCCTTGGGCCCGAGCCGGCCGCGGTTGACCCGGTCGGTGGCGCGCCCGCGCACGCCGACGACGCGTCCGTGCCGTACGGCGATGTCCATGGCGTCGCCGTTGGAGTGCAGCACCGAGGCGGACGGCACCCAGCGCTCCACGTCCGCCTCGGTGAGGCCGGGCGCGAGGTGCAGGTGGGTGCGGACCGGCCAGGGCGTCCCTCGGTCGTACGGGGTCCGGGGACCCCAGGGATCGCCGATGCGGTCGTCGTCGCTCACGGTCCCCACCTCCGGGTGTCATGCTCGGGCTGTCGCGCGAGTACCCGGCCGTGGCGGCCTCTCCCCCGCGTTCGCCCGTCACGGGCGGACGCGGGCCCGGGGCGCGGGACCAGGAGGTGGTCGTCGTGCCCGAACCCGGCGGCGTGCCCCGGGGTGTGGCACGCCGGTCAGTACCCGGAGCCCAGCCGCTGGGTCGAGTAGGCGCACTCCGTGTAGATGTAGCCGGACCGGAGCCTGGCGGTGTCCGAGGCCGGGGTCGCGGTGCTGTCGCCGTGGGGCTTGTGCACGAAGTACGTGGTGCCGACGGGCAGGCTGATGGTGCGCTGCGGGTAGTTCCGGCCGCTGTCGTTGCAGGGCTTGAACGTGGAGAACGCCGTGTCGGCGAACGTGTACGCCTTGCAGCCGCCGCAGCCCTTGAGGGTGAAGCTGCCGGTGACCGGGCCGGTGTAGAGGACGGTGATGTCGTCCGGGCTGTCGTTCTCGACCGTGACGGAGATGCTGCCGCCGGAGGCCAGGGTGGGCAGCTTCTTGCCGGCCGCCGGGAGGGTCTGGGCGACCTCGGCGGCTATGGCGATCTTCTGGGCGCGGGGGCGGTTCTTGTCGTGCTTGTGGCCGGCGGCGAACTGCTCCATGGTCTTCTGCGCCGCGGCGAAGTCCCCGTCCCGGTACTGGTCGACACCGCAGGCGTACCCGCCGGCGTCGCCGCTGCGGCCGGCCCGGCTCGCGGCCTTCACCAGCCGGCCGTCCGTGTCACCGGCCGACCTGGACAGGTCGGCGATCCGGGTGTCGAGGTCGCGCAACTTCTCGACGGCCGCGCAGGGTTCGTCCCCGCCGACGGCCTTCTCCGTCTTCGCCACCGCCGCGTCGACTGCGGGCACCACCTTGGCCGCCGCACCGGACCGCGGGAAGGTGTCGAGCAGGTCGCCGAAGCGGTTCACCCAGTCCGTGTCGCCGCTCGCCAGGTGCTGTGCGCCGCACTCGTACAGGGCGGTCGCGAGCCGGTCGTCGGGCCACCGCGCCAGCGAGCCGAGCTGTTCCTCCGGCATGGTGTCCGGGACGGTTCGGAGGTACTTCAGCGGCTCTACGGCGTCGCAGTACTCCCGGTGGCCGTAGGCCGCGCCGACCGTCGTGTAGTAGGTCCGCAGCCGGTCGGGAACCTGCCGGGCCGCACGGGAACCGGCGTGGTGCACGGCGATGTCGCGGTAGACCCCGAGGGCCGTCCCGTAGTCGGGCCGCGCGGCGCCGAAGGACCGACGGCCGCTGTCGGCCACCAGGTCGTCGGCGCGCTCCAGGCGGCCGAGGAGCGCCTGCTCCACGGCCTCGTCGTGGGCGTCCTCGTACCAGAGGGCGCCGCCGGCCGGTACGGCGAGCAGCACCACGCCCAGCAGCAGTGCGAGCGGCGCGCCGGCCGGCCGGGCGAGCCGGGTGCGCAGTCCAACGATCGCGCCGTGGACCGCCGCCACCAGCAGCAGGGCGGCGTAGCCGGCGGGCACGGCTCCGGGGAGACCGTCGGCGTCGGCGGGGAGCGCGACGATCAGGAGCACGCCGGTCGCGACCCAGCAGACGGCCATCGCCACCCAGCGGCGCAGGAGCGCGTAACCGAGGCCCAGCCCGCTCAGGTTGAGCAGGGCGACCGCGATGGCCCGCCAGGCGTCCGGCGGCGCGGGCGGCGGGGCCGCCGGTCTGGGTGGCGGACCCGGCGGCATGGGCGGCAGCGGCGGCCCGCCGAAACCCTGACCCGGACCGTACGGACCTCCGGACATGATGGCTCCCCCCGGTCAACTCCGCCCACATGTCTGTGGATTGGCAGTGTACGGGCGCGAGCGCATACCGGACAGAGGGTCGAACACCCGCCCTTTCCCACAGCACCGCCGACAGCCCCCTTTCGGCCCCCTTTTCCCGTCCGCTCTCCGGCCGGTCACGGCGTCGCCGATGATGGGCCGGACAGAGCCGGCGAGGGGAGGGAGGCGGCCGTGGGATGGACGACCGAGGAGTTCGGGGAGTCCCACGAGGGCATCGTGGGAGCCGTCCTGGAGGACGGCAGCGAGCCGAAGCCCGCGTACTTCGACATCGGCAGCGGCGCCGAGATGTACCGGACCAGCGAGTGGTGGGCGTACGACGGCAGGATGCGCAGGCCGCGGGCGGCGGCGGTGCGCGCCGCGTGCAGTTGCGGCTGGCGCGGGCCGGGCGTCCCCGTCCCGTGGGAC
Organism: Streptomyces olivaceoviridis; assembly: GCF_014650115.1. Taxonomy (GTDB): domain Bacteria; phylum Actinomycetota; class Actinomycetes; order Streptomycetales; family Streptomycetaceae; genus Streptomyces; species Streptomyces olivaceoviridis. Next base: position 304,129 of record NZ_BMUI01000005.1, read on the forward strand.
GAACTGGACGGGGACGGTCTGGAGGAGCTGGACGTCTCGGGGCCGCGCCGCGACTGGAGCGAGCACATCCGCACGGTCGAGCGGCGGACGGTGCCGCTGCCGGAGGACCTGGCCCAGTTGCTGAGCGCCCTGGAGGACAAGCTGTGCACGCTGGCCGAGGACGCGCCGGCCGCCGCCCTGCGGGCCGTGGCCGCGCTGGACCGGCTGAGCCGGCGCGCCGGGCGGGAGGCGGCCTGGATGATCGAGGAGGACGGCGAGCAGCGCTGGGAGGCCCTCGGCCGGGCCCTCGGCATCGACGCCGAGCGGGCGCGGTCCCTCGTCACCCGGTATCTGCTGCTGCACTGAGCCAGGCCCCACCGCTGCGCCGGGCCGGGCCCTGCTGCGCCGAGCGCCCGTTCAGCGGGCCGCCGTCAGGGCCAGGGCCCCGGCCGCCAGCGCCAGGAACAGGCCCGGGAAGACGATGGTGCGAAACACCCGGGCCCGGACATGGGCGGCCACCGCGCCGACGTAGAACAGCACCAGGCCGGCACCGGCGGCGATGCCCACAGGTCGTACGCCCAGGAGCCCGAGCAGCAGCCCGGCCGCTCCGGCGGCCTTCAGCAGCGCCAGAGCCGGAAGCCGGCGGATCGACACGCCGACCCGGGCCGAGTTGGCGAGGACGAACGGTGCCTTCGCGAGGTCGGCCGCCGCGATGCCCGCGTTGGCCAGGACGGTCACACAGGTGACGGTGAGCCAGGCGAGGTTCATGCTCCCCACGCTCGCCGGAGGGTCGCCGCGACGTCCCATACCAGCGTCCACAACCTTCTGGAATGGACGTCGACTCCCGTCTGCTGCGCTCCTTCCTGGCGGTCGCCGAGGAGGGCAGCCTCGTCCGCGCCGCGAACGGGTGTACGTGTCCCAGCCGGCGCTGACCAAGCAGATCCGGCAGTCGGAGAGCCGGCTCGGAGTACGCCTTTTCGAGCGCTCGCGCACCGGCATGGCGCTGACGGACGCGGGTCGGGAACTCGCGCGCCGCGCCCCGGACGTCCTCGCGGCCTGGGACGACGCCCTGCGCGCCGCGCGGGCCGCCGGGCGGCACACGGCCCGGGTGGTGCGCGTGGGCTTCGTCGCCAGCGCGGCCAACGAGGCGACGCCGGGCATCGTCGCCGAGTTCGCCCGGCGGCGGCCCGGATGGCGGGCCGAGCTGAGGCAGGCGGCCTGGACGAACCCGAGCGCGGGTCTGGCCGACGGCGAGGTGGACGCGGCGCTGCTGCGGCTGCCGTTCCCGGGACAGGACACGCTGCGGGTCGAGGTGCTGTTCGACGAGGAGCGCTGGGTGGCGCTGCCGAGCACGCACCGGTTCGCGGAGCGGGCGAAGATCGCCTTCCGGGAGCTGTGGGACGAGCCGTTCGTGGCCGCCCCGGCGGAGACCGGGGCCTGGCGCGACCACTGGCTGGCCGCCGGTGAGCGCGAGGGCCGTCCGGTCCGGATCGGCGCGGTCACCGAGCAGCCCGACGAGTGGCTGAGCGCCATCGCCGGCGGGTACGGCATCGCCCTCGCGCCCGCGTCCGCCGCCCGGTTCTACGCCCGACCCGTCGTGGTCTACCGCCCGGTCACCGGGGTGAGCCCGACCCGGGTCGCCGTGGCCTGGGCGCCCGCCGACGACCGGAACCCGGTCGTACGGGACTTCGTCCGCTGCTGCCTGGACCTGGCCCGCACCACGTGACGGACGGGTGTTCTCCCCTGTACGGCGCAATGACGGTGCGCCGGAGGGGCGGGCGGGCGTGACCGGTGTGACCGTGGGGGTGGGGTCCACGGACACACCAGTGGCGAGGAGAGGGCATGGCGAACGGAACCGGCGGGGCCTGTGCGCAGCTGAGTGCCGTCGCGGACGCCGTGCTGTACGAGGGCTATCTGCTCTATCCGTACCGCCGGTCCTCGGCGAAGAACCGGGTCCGCTGGCAGTTCGGGGTGCTGCCGCCCCGGAACTGGGTGGAGCGGGACGGGCCGGTCACGCCCGGTGTCTCCGGCTCCGCCGACTCCTGGTACCAGCGGACCGAGTGCCTGCTGCGGGTGCGGCGCGCCGACGCGGCCGTGCGGGTGCGCGTGCGGTACCTGCAACTCCAGCACAAGCAGGTGGAGGCGGCCGACGGGGACGGGGCGCACCGCCCGGTCGAGTCGTTGCGGACGGCCGACGGGACCGCCCACCTGTCGTTCGAGGAGGCCGTACCCCGCGAGACCGAACTGGTGCTGCCGCTGGAGGAGTTGTCGCGGGAGGGCCGGGCGGTCGCCGTGGGAGCGCCGGCCGGGGCGGAGTACGAGCCGCTGCCGGCGGGGGCGGGGCGGACGGTGCGCCGGCGCCGGGAGGTGCGGGCCGCGACCACGGTCACGGCCGAGCCGCTCGGGCCCGGGCTGTACCGGCTGCGGGTGCGTACCGAGAACACCGGTGACGCGCCGGACCCGCGGGCGCCCCGGAACGCGGTGCTGGGGCAGGCGCTGCTCGCCACGCACACCCTCCTCACCGGTGACGGGGTGGAGTTCGTGTCGCTGATCGATCCGCCGGCCGCCCTCGCGGAGCAGGTCCGCGGCTGCCGCAACGCGTTCACGTTCCCGGTGCTGGGCGGGGCCCCGCCCCGGTCCCCGAGCGGTGACGGGGCGACTGGTACGCTGCTGCTCTCCGCGCCGATCATCCTCCCCGACCACCCCCAGGTGGCGCCGGAGAGCCCGGGTGATCTGCACGACGCGGCGGAGATCGACGAGATCCTCACGCTGCGCACGATGCTGCTGACCGACGAGGAGAAGGCGGAGGCCCGGGCCACCGACCCGCGGGCCGCGCGGATCCTCGACCGGGTGGACACCCTGCCCCGGGAGGTCTTCTCCCGGCTGCACGGCGCCATCCGCTCCCTGACCCCGCGGACCCCCGCCGCCGAACGGCCTCCGGCCCCTGCCGCCGAACGGCCCGTCTGGTGGCAGGAGGGCGGCGACGACGGGCTGTCCCCGGCGACGGACACCGTGCTGGTGGACGGCGTGCCCGTGGGCGGCGGCAGCCGGGTGCGGCTGTGTCCGCGCGGCCGGGGCGCCGACGCCCAGGACATGTTCCTGGCCGGGCGCACCGCGCGGGTGGCCGCGGTCTTCCACGACGTGGACGGCAGCACGCACCTGGCGGTCACGGTCGACGACGATCCGGCCGCCGAACTCCACGGCTGGTACGGCCGTTTCCACTACTTCCGGCCCGACGAGGTCGAGACGCTCGGCCCCGACGCCCCACCGGGTCCGGGCCGGCCGATCCGGCCGCAGTCCCCGCGGCCACCCGAGCGTCCGGCCGGCGGGCCGGAGGAGGGACGGTTCGATGGACGCCCTTGACGTCCTCAAGCACGACCACCGGATGGTCGAGCAGTTGTTCCGCGACTACGAGGCCGCGGCCTCCGACCGGCAGCGGCGCGGTGTCGTGGAGCTGTTGGTGCGTGAACTGTCCAAGCACGCGGCCCTGGAGGAGATGCTCCTGTATCCGCTGGCCAGGAAGGTGCTGCCGGACGGCGACCGGGAGATCGACGAGCACTTGAGCGAGCACATGGGGGTGAAGCAGACCCTCCTCGCGCTCGACCGGCTCGGCGAGGGCGACCGGCGGACCGGCGAACTGGTGGCGGAACTGCGCCGTGAGGTGACGGAGCACATCCAGGAGGAGGAGGGCACCCTCATGCCCCGGCTGCGGCAGGCCGTCTCCCAGCAGGAACTGGACCGGCTGGGCGAGCTGATCGGGCAGGCCAAGGCCGGCGCGCCGACCCGCCCGCACCCGCACGCCCCCGACCAGCCACCCGCCCTGACCCTCGCGGCTCCCCTGGCCGCGGCCTACGACCGACTCCGAGACCGACTCCAGCGGAGGCCGACGACATGACCACTCAGAGCGGCACCACCGAAGTGACGCGTGAACCCGGCCGGTCCGAGGCGCGCGGGAACGGGTTCGACGAGATCTACATCCTCTGGATCTCGGAGGGCATGAGCTGCGACGGCGACACCGTGTCCATGACGGCCGCCGGCCAGCCCGGCATCGAGGACCTGGTCGCCGGACTCATCCCGGGCCTGCCGAGAGTGAACCTGGTCAACAAGGTCCTCTCCCCCAGCCTGGGCGGCGAGGACTTCCTCGCTCCCTACCGGGCGGCGGCGCGCGGGGAGTTGTCGCCGTTCATCCTCGTCATCGAGGGTTCGGTCCCGAACCAGAACATCATCGAGGGCGACGGCTACTGGACCTCGTTCGGCAACGACCCGGACACGGGCGAGCCGCAGACCCTCAACTGGTGGATCGACCAACTGGCGCCCAAGGCCTGGGCGGTGGTGGCCGCCGGCACCTGTGCCACGTACGGCGGCATCCACGCCATGGCGGGCAACCCCACCGGCTGCATGGGCCTCGCGGACTATCTGGGCTGGGACTTCAGGTCGCAGGGCGCGCTGCCGGTGGTGAACGTGCCGGGCTGCCCGATCCAGCCGGAGAACTTCATGGAGACCCTCATCTGGGTGCTCTACCACGCGGCCGGTGCCGCGCCGCCGCCCCCGCTGGACCACATGCTGCGTCCGCAGTGGCTGTTCGGCAAGACGGTGCACGAGGGCTGCGACCGGGCCGCGTACTACGAGCAGGCGGACTTCGCGAAGGACTACAACTCCCCCAAGTGCCTTGTGAAGAGCGGCTGTTGGGGGCCGGTTGTGAACTGCAACGTGCCCAAGCGCGGCTGGATGGCCGGCATCGGCGGCTGCCCGAACGTCGGCGGCATCTGCATCGGCTGCACCATGCCGAGCTTCCCGGACGCGTTCATGCCGTTCATGGACGAGCCGACCGGCGGTGCCCTGTCGTCCGCGCTGCTCAAGCCGTACGGCGCCGTCATCCGACGGCTGCGCGGTCTGACCAGCGTCGCGGTGAACCGCGAACCCAAGTGGCGCCACAACGGACCGGAACTGACCACCGGTTACGACCCGCACTGGCGTGCCTGAGCGCCGGCACCCACCCCACCCACGCCTACGACGAACGAGGGGCAGGAAGCGACATGACGACCACCGAGGACCCGACCCGGGTCACGGGGCGCAAGCCCGCGCAGATCGTGGACATGTCCTGGGACCCGATCACCCGGATCATCGGCAACCTCGGCATCTACACGAAGATCGACTTCGCCAACCAGGAAGTCGTGGAGTGCCACAGCACCTCGTCGCTCTTCAGGGGCTACTCGGTGTTCATGAAGGGCAAGGACCCGCGCGACGCCGGGTTCATCACCTCCCGGATCTGCGGCATCTGCGGCGACAACCACACCACCTGCTCCAACTACGCCCAGCAGATGGCCTACGGCGTCAAGCCGCCGCGGATGGCCGAGAACATCACCAACCTCGGCGAAGCGGCCGAGTACATGTTCGACCACACGCTCTTCCAGGACAACCTGGTCTTCGTGGACTTCTGCGAGGCGATGGTCAAGGCCACCAACCCCGGTGTGCTGGCCCGCGCCGAGCGCACCGACGCGCCCCGCGGGGACATCCACGGCTACCGGACGATCGCCGACATCATGCGGGCCTTCAACCCCTTCGAGGGCGAGGTCTACAAGGAGGCGCTGAAGGTCAGCCGGGTCACCCGGGAGATGTTCTGCCTGATGGAGGGGCGGCACGTCCACCCCTCCACGCTGTACCCGGGCGGCGTCGGCACGATGCCGCAGCCGAACACCTTCACCGACTACCTCGCCCGGCTGATGCGCGTCATCGACTTCGTGAAGAAGGCGGTGGCGATGAACGACGACGTCTTCGACTTCTTCTACGAGGCCCTGCCGGGCTACGAGGAGGTCGGCAGGCGCCGCATCATGCTGGGCTGCTGGGGCGCCTGGCAGAACCCGGACGTGGTCGACTACCGGTACGAGAACATGAACCGCTGGGGCAAGGCGATGTACGTCACCCCCGGCATCATCGTCGACGGCAAGCTGGTCACCAACAACCTGATCGACATCAACCTCGGCCTGCGCGTCCTGCTGGGCAGCTCCTTCTACGACGACTGGGTCAACGAGCAGCCGTTCGTCACCCACGACCCGCTGGGCAACCCCGTCGACATGCGGCACCCGTGGAACCAGACCACCGTCCCGGTGCCGCAGAAGCGGGACTTCGCCGGCAACTACAGCTGGGTGATGAGCCCGCGCTGGTACCACCCCGAGACCGGTCAGCACCTGGCACTGGACACCGGCGGCGGCCCGCTCGCCCGGCTGTGGTCGACCGCGCTGAGCGCCCTGGTCGACACGCCGTACGTCAAGGCCACCGGCAACAGCGTGCGCATCTCCCTGCCCAGGGGGGAGGAGCTGCCGGAGACCACCCTGGAGTGGCGCATCCCCCAGTGGAGCAACACCATCGAACGGGACCGCGCCCGGCCCTACTTCGTCGCCTACGCCGCCGCCATGGCCCTCCAGTTCCTGGAGGAGTCGATGGAGCTGCTGCGGGCCGGCGAGACGAAGATCTTCGAGAACTTCGAGGTGCCGGACGAGGCGATCGGCTGCGGCTTCCACGAGGCGGTGCGCGGTGTCCTCTCGCACCACCTGGTGATCAGGGACCAGAAGATCGCCAACTACCACCCGTACCCGCCCACCCCGTGGAACGCCAGCCCGCGCGACATCTACGGCACCCCGGGCCCGTACGAGGACGCCGTCCAGGGCCAGCCGATCTTCGAGGAGAACGGCCCCGACGACTTCAAGGGCGTCGACATCATGCGCACCGTGCGCAGCTTCGACCCCTGTCTGCCGTGCGGGGTGCACATGTACATGGGCAAGGGCAGGACGCTGTCCACCGTGCACTCGCCGACGTACGGGGCGAACCATGGCTGACGCAGGCCGACTCGCGGACCCGGCCGTCGAGGCGCGGCTGGCCCGGCTGGACGAGCTGCTGGCCGGGCTGGAGTCCGCGCCCGGCCCCGCGGCGGCCACCGCCGTGGAGGCCGTGCGGGTGCTGACCGAGATCTACGGCGAGGCGCTGGCCCGGATGCTCGACCTGGCCGGTGCGCGGCCGGCCGCACGGCTCGCCGAGGACGAGTTGCTCGGGCATCTGCTGGTGCTGCACGACCTGCACCCCGAGCCGCCCGCGCGGCGGGCCGAGCGCGCCGTCGACCGGCTGCGGCCGGCGGTGCGCGAGCGCGGCGGCGACGTCGAACTGGTCGGCGTCGACGGGCAGGTGGCCCGGGTGCGGGTCACCGAGGCGGGTGGCTGCGGGTCCGGCTGCGGCGGCGGGCCGACGGTCGCCGACGCCGTACGGGAGGCCGTACTGACGGCCGCCCCCGAGCTGACGGCGGTCGAGCAGTTGTCCGCGCCGGCCGCCCCCGCCTTCGTACCGCTGGACTCGCTGCTGGTGCGGGAGGCGCGGTGAGGGCGGACGGTGCGCTGGCCCGGGTCATCCGCTCGGCCGCCGGGCGGGACGGCCCCGAGCGGTGCGACCTGTGCGCGCAGGCCGTGCCGGAGGAGCACCGCCATCTGTACGCCGCCGACCGTGAGGAACTGCTGTGCGCCTGCGGGGCGTGCGCGGTGCTGTTCGCCGGTGAGGGTGCGGGCGGCGGCCGGTATCTGCTGGTGCCGAGCCGCCGGGTGCGGCTGGAGCCGGTGGACACCGGGCCGCTCGGGGTGCCGGTCGGGCTGGTGTTCTTCGTGCCGCGCGCGGACGGGACGGTCACCGCGCAGGGGCCGAGCCCGGCCGGGGCGATGCGCTGGGAGGTGGAGGCGGACCGCTGGGCCCGGATGTGCGCCGCGTGTCCTCCGCTGGCGACCATGGCGCCCGAGGTGGAGGCTCTGTTGGTGAACACCGTGCGGGGCCTGGACCACCACTGGATCGTGCCGGTGGACGACTGCTTCCGGATGGTCGCGCTGGTCCGCCGGGAGTGGCGCGGCCTCGCCGGAGGCGGCCGGGTCTGGCCGGCCGTGGAGCGGTTCTTCACGGAGCTCACCGAGCGGTCGTGAGGGCCTGACGAGAGGACGACAGCGATGAGCGCCATCCGAGTGGGCCGCCCCCAGGCGAAGCCCGACACACCGGTGCATGTGCGCGGGCTGCACCAGGGCAACAGGGGGCCGTACAAGCACCAGACCGGACACCACGAGGACGGCACCTCCGACGCGCGCCGTTCCACCGGGATCCACTGGAAGCGGCACAACGCCATCATGAAGATCATGCCGAACATCTCCCCGGGATGAGGAACAGGATGAGACACCACAAGGGCTTCGCGATGAGGATGCGGCCGGCGGGAAGGACGGGCGCGCCGGCGCGGACCGGGACGACGGCACGGCGTGTGCTGATCGCGCAGGGTGTCGCGCTCGGCGCCCTCACGCTGGGGCTGCTCGTCCTCGAACTGCCGGGCATCGTCCGGGAGGTGCGCATCTGGCGCATGATCAATCTGCGGTCCGGCGCCAAGCGTCCGCGCTGAGCCGGCCGTGCACGAGCTGTCGATCGCGACCGCGATCGTGGAACAGGCGGCGGAGATCGCCCGCGCGGACGGTGCGGCCGGCGTGGCGTCGGTGACCGTCCGGGTCGGGGAGCTGGCCGGTGTCGTGCCGGACGCGCTGCACTTCGCCTTCGAGGTGGCCCGCGACGGCACGGCGCTCGCCGGGGCCCGGCTGGTCGTGGAGCAGGTGACGGCGCGGGCCTGGTGCGCCGGGTGTGCCGAGGAGTTCGCGGTCGGCATGCCGCCGTTCTTCTGGTGCCCGCGCTGCGACCGGCCCTCGCAGGAGCTGCGCGGTGGCCGGGAGCTGGAGATCACGGACGTGCGGCCGGTCCCGGCCCCGGCCTGACGGCGGGGCCGGGGGCTTCTCTCAGCAGATCCGGGGCAGCTGCTCGCCGAGCGGCAGGTCCAGCACCCGGGTGCCGCCGAGACCGGTGGCGACGACGACCATGCCGGGGTGCTCCGCGACGCACTCGCCGATGAGGGCGGCGCCCGTGCCCTGCGGGTGGGCGCGCATGGCCGCCAGGACGGCCTCGGCGTGCTCGGGGGGCACGAAGGCGACGAGCCGGCCCTCGTTGGCGACGTACAGCGGGTCGAGGCCCAGGAAGCCGCAGGCGTTCGCGACTTCCTCCGGGATCGGCACGGCCCGCTCCCGCAGCCGTACGCCGGTGCCGGAGGCGCGGGCGATCTCGTTGAGGGACGCGCCGAGGCCGCCTCGGGTGGGGTCGCGCAGCACGTGGATGTCCGGGGTGACCGCCAGCATGGCGGCCACCAGGTCCGCGAGCGGTGCGGTGTCGGAGGTGATCTCGACGCCGAACTCCAGGCCCTCGCGGACGCTCAGGACGGCCACCCCGTGCCGGCCGATCGGTCCGCTGACGAGGACGGCGTCGCCGGGCCGGGCGCGCTGCGGGCGGATGTCGACTCCCTCGGGGACCAGGCCGACGCCGGCGGTGGTGACGTAGACGCCGTCTCCGTGCCCGGACTCGACCACCTTGGTGTCGCCGGTGGCGATGGTGACGCCGGCGGCCCGGGCCGCGTCGCCCATGGCGCGGGCGACGCGCCCGACGACGGCCAGTTCCACGCCCTCCTCCAGGATGAAGGCCGCCGAGAGGTGGGTGGGCCGGGCGCCGCTCATCGCCAGGTCGTTGACCGTGCCGTTGACGGCGAGGTCGCCGAGGCTGCCGCCGGGGAAGAACAGGGGGCGTACGACGTGGGAGTCGGTGGAGAAGGCGAGCCGGGCGCCGCCGAGGCCGAGGACGGCCGAGTCGGTGAGCGCCGCGAGCGTGGGGTTGCCGTAGGCGGGGGCGAAGACCTGCTCGATCAGTTCCGCCGACAGGGCGCCGCCTCCGCCGTGGCCCATGACGACGACCGGCTGGTCGCGCAGGGGTGCGGGGCAGGTCCAGGTCGCGGGGTCGACGGGGGCGGTGTCCGTGGTGGCGAGGTCAGCCAACGGGGTTCATCTCCTCGCGCGGGATACGGGATCCCTGTGGTGCCGGGCTGTCGGTCATCCTGCGGTACAGGTAGTAGGCCGCGCAGGCGCCCTCGTTGGAGACCATGGTGGCGCCGAGCGGGGTGCGCGGGGTGCAGGCCGTGCCGAACGCCGCGCACTCGGTGGGTTTGATCAGCCCTTGCAGGACGTCGCCGGCGCGGCACACGGCGGGCTCCTCGGTGCGGATGCCGGTGACGTCGAAGCGGTGCTCGGCGTCGTACGCGCGGAACGCCTCGGACAGCCGCCAGCCGCTGGCCGGGATGCTGCCGATGCCCCGCCAGTTGCGGTCGGTGACCTCGAAGACCTCCTCGATCATGCGGACGGCCGCCGGGTTGCCCTGGTCGCGCACGGCGCGGGGGTAGGCGTTCTCCACCCGGTGCTCGCCGCGTTCCAGCTGGTGGACGGCCCGCCGGACGCCTTCGAGGATGTCCAGCGGTTCGAAGCCGGTGACGACGATCGGGACGCGGTGCCGTGCGGCGAGGTCCGGGTACTCGGCGGTGCCCATCACGCTGCACACGTGCCCGGCGGCGAGGAAGCCCCGCACCCGGCAGGCGGGGGCGGCCATGATGGCCTCGATCGCCGGGGGGACCCGCACGTGCGACACCAGCAGGCTGAAGTTGGCCAGGCCCAGGCGGCGGGCCTGGTGGACGGCCATGGCGTTGGCGGGGGCGGTCGTCTCGAAGCCGATGGCGAAGAACACGACCTGCCGGTCGGGGTGTCTGCGGGCCAGCTCCACGGCGTCCAGCGGTGAGTAGACGACCCGTACGTCACCCCCCTCGCCCTTGACCCGGAACAGGTCGCGGTCGGTTCCGGGCACGCGCAGCATGTCCCCGAAGGAGCAGAAGACGACGTCGGGGCGCGCGGCGATGTCCAGGGCCTTGTCGATGACGTCGAGGGGGGTCACGCACACCGGGCAGCCGGGGCCGTGAATCAACTCCACTTCTTCGGGCAGGAGTTGGTCGATTCCGTGGCGGATGATGGAGTGGGTCTGGCCGCCGCAGACCTCCATCAGGGCCCAGGGCCGGGTGACCGTGGCGTGGATCTCGTCCAGCAGCCGGCGCGCCAGATCGGGGTCGTTGAACTCGTCGATGTACTTCACCGGGCCTCCGTCCCGCTCTCCTGTCGTGCCGCCTGCTCCCAGGCGTCACCGAACTCCTCTTCCAGCAGCCCCAGTTGACCGAACAGCTCCAGGGACGCGCGGGCCGACTCCTCGTCCAGGCGCTGGAGCGCGAACCCGACGTGGACGATGACGTACTCCCCCACCTGGATGTCGGGCAGGTACTCCAGACACGCCTGTTTCTGTACGCCGCCGAAGTCGATCAGGCCGGTGAGCGGGTCGGCACGGTGGTCGATGGACACGACCTTGCCGGGCACTGCCAGACACATGGGTCACTCCGTCTCGTGGTGGGCTGCTGTTCCCGCGACCATCAGCTGGCCGAGCGCCAGACCGCCGTCGTTCGGGGGGACTTCGCCGTGCCGCAGGACGGTGAGGCCGGCCGTGGTGAGCAGCGCGGCGGTCTCCTCCTCCAGCAGGGCGTTGGCGAAGACGCCGCCGGTGAGGGCGACGGTGGTGAGGCCGGTCCGCGCCCGGGTCCGGCGGCACAGGTGCGCCACCGCCCGGGCGACGCCCCGGTGGAAGCGGGCGGCCAGGACGGGAACGGGGGTGTGGCGGGCCCGGTCGCGCAGCAGGGCGCGCAGGACGGGGGCCGGGTTCATCTCCCAGCCGGCCGCCGGGATCCGTCGGCCGGGCGACCGGCGCCACGGGGTTCCGCCCCCGGTGCCGGACAGCGGGGTGAGGCCGAACGGGTAGGCGCCCTTGTCCGCGTCCCATGCGTCCAGCGCCGCCGCCTCCAGTTCCAGCGCCGCCTGTGCCTCGTAGCCGGCGCGGTGGCACAGCCCCACGAGGGAGGACACGGCGTCGAAGAGCCGGCCCATGCCGGAGGTCGGCACACAGGCCAGTCCGCGCGTCAACTGCTGCCGTAGCACGGCGAGTTCGGTCTCGGTGCACGCCTCGACGCTCGGCAGTCCGGGTTCCCACGGCAGTCCCGCCGCCCACAGCCGGGCCAGGGCGAGCCGGCAGGGGTTGGCGACCCCGGTGTCGCCGCCGGGCAGCGGGGCGGGGGTCAGCCGGGCCAGGCGGCGGTAGCCGGTGTAGTCGGCGAGCAGGATCTCGCCGCCCCACACCGTGCCGTCGTCGCCGTAGCCGGTGCCGTCGAAGGCGACGCCGATCACGGGCGTGCGGCCGTCGAGACCGTGTTCGGCCATCGCCGAGGCGATGTGGGCGTGGTGGTGCTGGACCAGCACCGGCTCGCCCAGGCCGAGCCGGGCGGCCCGGCGGGTCGAGTGGTAGCCGGGGTGGCGGTCGGCGGCGGCCAGCCGGGGGGTGACCCCGGTCAGGAGGGTGAGGTGCCGTTCGGCGCGCTCCGCCGCGGCGAGGCCGGCCAGGTCGCCGAGGTCGCCGATGTGCGGCCCGAACCAGGCCTGGTCGCCCTCCCCGAGGCACAGCGCGTTCTTCAGGTCGCCGCCGGTGGCGAGGGTGGGGCGGACCGGGAGCGGGAGGCGCAGGGGGCGGGGGACGTAGCCGCGGGAGCGTCGCAGGACCTGTTCGGTGCCGTCGGGCCGGACGCGCAGCAGGGAGTCGTCGCAGGGGGAGGCGATGGGCCGGTCGTGGGTGAGCCAGGCGTCGGCGAGTCCGGCCAGCCGGGTCAGGGCCTCGGCGTCGTCGGTGACGATGGGCTCGCCGGAGCGGTTGCCGCTGGTCATGACCAGGACCCGGGGGCCGGGCGGGTCGCCGGGCAGGCCGAGGAGCAGGGTGTGCACGGGGGTGTAGGGCAGCAGCAGGCCGACGTGCGGGCTGTCCGGGCAGACCTGGTCGGCGAGGCGGACACCGTCCGCGGGTGTGCGGCGGCGCAGCAGGACGATGGGGCGGCGGGCGCTGGTGAGCGCGGCCCGTTCGGCGGCGGAGAGCACCGCGAGGCGTTCCGCCGTCTCCAGGTCGGCGCACATCACGGCGAAGGCCTTGCCGCCCCGCTCCTTGCGGCGGCGCAGGGTGGCGACGGCCCGTGCGTCGGTCGCGTCGCAGGCCAGGTGGTAGCCGCCGACGCCCTTGACGGCGACGATGCGCCCGGCGGCGAGCAGCGCCCGTGCCGTCGCGAGGGCCTCCGCGTCCCGGGCCGGGCGGACACCGAGGCCCGCGGCCGGGACGAGGGTGAGGCGCGGGCCGCAGTCGGGGCAGGCGACGGGCTGGGCGTGGAAGCGCCGGTCGGCCGGGTCGCCGTACTCGCGGGCGCAGGCGGGGCACATCGGGAAGCCGGCCATGGTGGTGGCCGGCCGGTCGTACGGCATCCCGGTGGCGATGGTGAAGCGGGGGCCGCAGTGGGTGCAGGTGACGAAGGGGTGGCGGTGCCGGCGGTCGCCGGGGTCGGCGAGTTCGCGCAGGCAGTCGGCGCAGGTCGCGGTGTCGGGCGGGAGCTGGGTGCGGCCCGGGGAGCGCTCGGTGGGGCGGATGGTGAAGGGGCCGGTGGCGCCGGTGGCGGGGACGTCCTCGCAGCCGACGCCGGTCACGGTCGCGAGCGGGGGCGGCTGCTCGGTCAGCCGGCCGGCGAACCGGTCCACGTCGTCCGGCGGGCCCTCGACCTCGATGAGGACGCCGTCCGCGGTGTTGCTCACGAACCCGGTCAGCGCGAGCCCGGCGGCCAGCCGGTGCACGTACGGCCGGAAGCCGACGCCCTGGACCGTGCCGCGCACGGTGATCCGGCGGCGGACCGGGCGGGTGACGGGCGCGGTCACGAGGCGGGGGCGGAGGCGGGGTGGTGGTGCGGGTGCGGGGCGAGCGGGGGGCGGTGCGGCGGGGCGCCGTCGCGGGCGGCGAGGGCGCGGTCGAGCAGGGCGCCGACGCCGGTGCCGGTGCGGGCGCACGAGCGGATGATCTCCACGCCCGGGTTGACCTGGTGCACGTTCTCGTGGAAGAGGCTCTCGTCGAAGCCGGCCGGCCCTGCGAGGTCGGTCTTGGTGATCACGACGAGGTGGGCGGAGCCGAACGCGGTCGGGTACTTCAGCGGCTTGTCCTCGCCCTCGGTGACCGCCATCAGCACGATCCGCAGGGTCTCCCCGAGGTCGTACGCGGCGGGGCAGACCAGGTTGCCGACGTTCTCCACGAACAGCACCGAGGTGTCCGGCGGCAGCCAGCCGGTCAGCCGGGCGCCGACCTGACGGGCCTCCAGGTGGCACAGCCCGTCGGTGAGCAGTTGCTGGACGGGCGCGCCGGACCGGGCGAGCCGGACGGCGTCGTTCTCGGTCGCGAGGTCCGCGGTGAGCGCGGCCACCGGGACGCCCCGCTCCCCGGCGCGGGCCAGCACCCGGGCGAGGAGTTCGGTCTTGCCGCTGCCCGGGCTGGACAGCAGGTTGACCAGGGTGACGCCCTGCCGGGCGAGGTCGTCGCGCAGGCTCGCGGCCAGGCCGTCGTTCTTCGCCAGGACGGCCTGTTTGACGTCGGACCGGCACATGGGCGCTGCTCCTCGGGTGCGGTGGTGCCCGGGCCGCGTCCGGTGCGGCCCGGGGGTCTCACCGATCTTCGGCCGCCCAAGGCGCCGTGCCGGGCAGCGCAGCCGGGTGCGGGGTCCCGGATTCCACCGGGCAGCCCAACGGGGGCAGGGGGCCGGCGGGGTCGGTGAGGAGGGCGGGGACGAGCGCGTGCAGCGCGTCGACGGCCCGGTCGACGGCTTCCCGCACCGGCGCGCTGAGACCGGGCAGGAGGTCGTCGTCGTCCGGCAGGACGCCGGGTTCGCAGGCGAGGACGAGGACCCGGGGCAGGGGCTCGTCACCCAGGTGGGCGGCCAGGGCCAGCACCTTCGCCGGGTCCATGCCGTGGGCCTCGGGCGCGACGGTCCCGTCGGGGGGTTCGGCCTCGATCAGGGAGAGGGTGCCGGGGCGGTGCCCGCGCGGGGCCGCGTCGACGAGGACGGCGGTGGCGCAGCCGGACAGCAGGTCGTAGGCGAGGTCCAGGCCGCGGATGCCGTAGTCGTGGACCCGGGCCCCGGGCGGCAGCGGGCGGTGTTCCAGCGCGCGGATCACCTCGGGGCCGAAGGCGTCGTCGGCGAGGAAGATGTTGCCGACGCCGGCCACCAGGAGGCGCGGCGTCACCGGGTGCCTCCGATGGCCTGGGCGAGGGGCCGGGCGGAGCCGCCCGGGGTCTTGCGGACGAAGGCCGAACGCAGGGCGTGGTAGGGGGCCTCGGGGTCGAAGAAGAGGGCGTGCATACGGGCCAGTTCGGCCTCCCGGTAGCGGGCGAGGGGACGTTCCCGCTCGTCGGCGGCGCGGGCCGCCGCCTTGGCGGCGATCCGCCGGTGCAGGTCCGGGACGGCGGCGAGCCCGGTCGCCAGTCGCTCGACCTCGGCCGTGAAGTCCCGCGGCGCGGCCGGCACCAGCCGGTCCACGAGGCCGAGCCGGGCGGCGGTCGCGGCACTGACCGGCAGGGCCTGGGTCGTCAGCCGCTCGGCCTGCTCCGGGCCGACGCGGCGCGGCAGGGTGTACGTCCAGAACTCGGAGCCGTACAGGCCCATGCGCCGGTAGTGCGGGTTGAGGACGACGCCGGTGCGGCACCACACCTGGTCGGCGGCGAGGGCCAGCATGGCGCCGCCGGCCGCCGCGTTGCCGCCGAGCGCGGCGACCACCAGCCGGTCGGTGGTGCGCAGCACGGCCTCCACCAGGTCGTCCATGGCGTTGAGGTTGGTCCAGGACTCCTGGGCCGGGTCGGGGGCCGCCTCGACGACGTTCAGGTGGATGCCGTTGGAGAAGAAGTCGCGGGTGCCGCCGAGGACGAGGACGCGGGTGGGGCGGGTGAGCGCCTCGGTGTAGGCGGCGAGCAGTCTGCGGCACTGGTCGGTGCTCATCGCGCCGCCCGGGAAGGAGAAGGCGAGGAAGCCGGTGTCGCCGTGCTGCCGGTAGCGGATGTCGGTCCAGGTGCGCCGGCCGGGCGGGAGGTCCAGTGGGGCGGAGACCTCCGGGAGGGCGAGGCCGGACCGGTACGCGGCGAGGACCGAGGCCGCCGGGCGGCGGAAGGGCGCCGGGTCGCCGGAGTTCCTGCGGGGGCGCAGTTCCGGGATCCAGACCGCGCCGTCGCGGGTGGCCCGGCAGACGGCGCCCGCGCGCTGGGCCAGCAGGGCGCCGGGACGGCCGCGCAGTTCGTCCTCGGGGTGCCCGCCGTGCAGGAACACCTCGTGGCCGAGGAGTTCGTCCAGGACGCCGGGCTGGGAGTCGGCGCCGCGGAGCTTGCGCAGGACCGTGTCGGTGTCGTCGTGCTCCCAGTCGATCCGCCGCCGCTCCTGCCGGAAGCCGTCGCGCCAGACGACGGTGACCGACTCGTCGGTCTGCGGCAGGGGCTTGTACGCGCCGTCGGCGTAGCGCCGTACGGCCGTCAGGACGGCGGTGACGGCGGCGTCGGAGGTCTCGTTGCGATAGAGGTCGCTCTTGCCGACGGGGGGGACGGGGAACGGCTCGGCCGCCCAGACCGGGCCCGCGTCCATCGCCGCCTCGGCCTGGAGCACGGTCACGCCCCACCGCTCGGCCCCGTCGGCGATGGCCCAGTCCAGCGAGGACGGGCCCCGGTCACCCGGCGGGCCGGGGTGCACGATCAGGCAGGTGTGCTCCCGCCACACGTCCTCGGGCAGGGCCGTCCTGAGCATCGGCGCGACGATCAGGTCGGGGCGCAGCTCGCGCACGGCGGCCCGGACCGGGTCGGGGCCGTGCGCGGCGAGCACGACGTCCAGCTGGTGCCCGAGGTCCGACAGTTCGGCGTACAGGCGCTGGGAGAGGCTGTTGAACGCGCTGGCGACGAGCAGAATGTTCATGACACGGCATGGTCGTCGCTCGTCCGGGTGCCGGGAAGGACCGCTGCGGCGTTTCGCCGGCCCCGGTCAGGTCTCTTCCTCCATCCGGATGGCGTTCCGCAGGTCCTCGAAGGCCTGGCTCCGGTTGTCCTGGTGGGCCTCCAGCAGGGCGGCGGCGATCGCGTCGAGCTTGCGCTGGATCGCGTGTTCGGCGCGCATCTCGGAGTTCTTCAGCAGGGCCAGGAGCAGCAGGGTGACCGCGGTCATGGACTCGCCCGCGAGGAGCAGCACCTCAAGCGGCAGATGGGCGACGTGGGAGGCGGCGAAGAAGCTGACGAGGAGCAGGCAGAACAGGAAGAACAGCGGTGAGCTGGTGAAGTTCGAGGCGTATTCGGCGAGCTGCTCGAACCGGCCGCGGCGCGGGCCGCCGCGCTGGACGGGGTTCTTGAAGGTCATGGCCGGGCCCTTCCCGCGACGGGCGGCTCCCGCATCGGCTGCGCGAGTACCCCTGGGCGGGGCGTACGACACCGGGACCGGCCGGTGTCGTACGGTGCCGGTGAGCCGGCCCCGCCGTCTCAGGCCGCGAGGGTCTCCCCGGGGGCGAGGCGGTCCACGAGCTGGTCGTGGTGCAGCTCGGCCACCGGCCACAGCAGGTCGGGGTGGCGCAGCAGGGCCGCCGCGCCGCGGTCGCCGTCGTCGGGGGTGAGCAGCCGGCGGAACTCGGTCGGCGTCGCGGCGTGCTCGCTCCCGGCGAGTGCGGCGACGGCCAGCTCGGCCAGCTCGGGGTCGGTGAGCAGGGCGGCGGCCCAGCTGGCCACGACCTCGTCCACCCAGGTGCGCCAGGCCCAGTCCTCGGCCGGGTGCTCGCCGGCCCGCTCGGCGCCGGCGATCCAGTCGAGGCGGGCCGCGCCTCCGGGGCCCGCCATGGTGACGAGGCCGGCGTCGATCGCCGTGGGGTACCGCAGCCAGGCGGCGACCGTCACCGCCTGCCGGGCCTGCGCCTCGCACAGCGCGGAGGCCAGCGCGCCGCCGCACGGCGGGTAGGCGACCGTCAGCCAGCGTGCCGTCGCGGCTATCAGGGGGGACAGATCAGTGAGCACAGCCGGGCCGTCCGAGGTGCGAGGGGGGTACAGGGGCTCCTCGCAACGGTAGCCCCGCGCCGGGCACGGCCGGGAGGGGGTGCGTACCAGGTCATATGTGACGTGACCCACTCGCCGGGAGAACCCGCTCGCGCCCCCCGCGCTCACCGGGGGCCTCCGCCCGCCGTCCGCCGGCGCACCGCCTCCTCCGGCGGGCGCTCCCGGAGGGCGCCGTAGGCGATGAAGTAGGCGGGGAGGCGGCGCAGCCACGGCGAGTCGCTGAGCAGGCCCGCCAGGCGCCGGGCCCGCTGCGCGCCGCCCAGGGGCGGCCGGCCGCTCAGGACCGGCGCGATGACGCGGGCGTGGGCCGCCCGTTGCAGCGCCTGGGTGACGACCGTGGTGGGGCGGCGGCGGCGCTGCACACCGCGTACGTCACGCAGCCCCACGGCGCCCCGGCGCAGGGGCCCGACCAGGTGGCGGGCGGTGGCCACGGCGTCCTGCACGGCGAGGTTGATCCCGATGCCGAAGACCGGGGACATGGCGTGCGCGGCGTCGCCGATGCACAGCAGACCGGGGCGGTGCCAGCGGCGCAACCGGTCCAGGTGGACGTCGAGGAGCTTGACGTCGTCCCAGGAGCGCAGGGTGTGCGTCCGGTCGGCGATCCAGGGGACGGCCTCGGCGAAGGCGGCGAGGAAGCGGCCCAGGCCGGCGGCGCGGCGCTCGGCGTCGGTGCCCTTGGGGATGAGCGCGGCGCACTGCCAGTAGTCACCGCGGTCGATCATCGCGGTGAGGAACCCCGCACCGGCCCCGCCGACGAGCCCGCTCGGGTCGCCTTCGCGCCGCGGCAGGCGGAACCACCAGGCGTCCATCGGGCAGGTGAAGTGGTGCAGGCCCAGTTCGGGCAGGGCGCGGGCCAGTGATCCGCGTCCGTCGCAGGCGACGGTGAGGAGGGCGCGCAGTTCGCCGGTGCGGCCGTCGGAGCCGCGGTAGCGCACCCCGGTGACCCGTCCGGACTCGACGATGAAGGAGGTGGCCTCCGTGTTCGTCCGCAGCTCGAAGGTCGGCTCGCGGCGGGCCTGGTCGGCGAGGAGGTCGAGCAGGTCCCACTGGGGCACCATCGCCACGTAGTTGTGGGGACCGGGCAGCGTGGAGAGGTCCGCCACGGTGACCGGCGAGCGGCCGGCACCCAGCGGCAGCTGGACGGTGCGGACCCGGCGCTGCGGCAGCCGGGCGAACTCCCCGGCCAGACCGAGGTCGTCCAGCAGCGCCAAGGTCGACGGGTGGACCGTGTCGCCGCGGAAGTCGCGCAGGAAGTCGGCGTGCTTCTCCAGTACGGTCACCGCGATCCCGGCCCGGGCCAGCAGCAGGGCGAGCACCATGCCCGCGGGGCCGCCCCCCACGACACAGCAGGTGGTCTTCTCCATGGCGGTTCTGCCCTTCCTCGTCGAGAGCAGTAATTCATCATGCGATGAATACGATACTCCCCGCGGGGCGGAACGTCACGTGTCGGAGCGGCGGACCGGGGAACTCGTCGCGCGCCCTGAGCAGGGCGCACGACGCACCGCGAGGCTGGGAGGTCGCATGGCCACGGACGCCGCACGCTACGACGACCAGGACGAGGTCCCCCTGGGGGGCTACGCCGCCCTCGCCTCCGTGTTCCTGGCGGGCACCGGCACCTTCGCGGTGCTGGCCCGGCGCCGGGGTGTCCGTCTGCCGCAGCAGGTGCCGCCCTGGGACGTCGCGCTGCTGGGCGCCGCCGCGTACAAGACGTCGCGGGTCCTGGCCAAGGACAAGATCACCAGCTTTCTGCGGGCGCCGTTCACCCGGCGCGCGGACGAGGGCGAGGCGAGCGAGGTCATGGACGAGCCCCGCGGCGACGGCCTCCGGCGCGCGGTCGGTGACCTGGTGTCCTGCCCGTTCTGCGTCGCCGCCTGGACCACCGGGGCGCTGGTGTGCTCCTACGCGGCGTCGCCCCGGCTCACCCGGCTGGTGTGCGGGGGCTTCGGCGCGCTGACCGTGGCGGACTGGCTCCAGTACGCGTGGACGTGGACCCAGCGGGCCACGGAGAGCTGAGGCCGGACCACGGCGGTGACGGCCTTGTAGTCCGGCGGGTGCGGGGTACTCGCCCGGTGCCGCTACGCCGGGGGACGGGCGGGCGTACCGTCGGCACTTCGTGCGGAAGGGACCGGTCTCATGCGGCACGACGAGATGATCGGAAAGGTGCAGGCGCTGGCCCAGCTGCCCGACCGGGGGACGGCCGAGCGGGCCGCGCACGCGGTCGTGGCCACACTGGCGGAACGGCTGCCGGCCGGGCTGGCCCGGCATGTGGCCGCCCAGCTCCCGCCGGACATGGCGGCGGCCATGCGGGAGGCGGTCGACGCGTCCGCCGGGCCGGACTCCGGTACGGCGGCCGAGCGGTTCGGGCTGACGGCGTTCGCCGGACGCGTCGCCGCCCGGGCAGGCACCGACGAGGAGACGGCGCTGCGGGAGGCCGCCGCCGTGATGGAGGTACTCGACGCCGCCCTCGCGCCGGAGCTGACCGAGCGGATGGACGGGGCACTGCCGGCCGACATCCGCGAGCTGCTGCCGGTGGAGCGCGCGGTCCAGGACACCGGGGGGCCGGACTGACGCAGGTGCCGGAGCAGGCGCGGGCGGACGCGGGGCCGGGCCGACGGGGAGCCGGGATCACCCCGAGTGACGAGCAGCGGGCTGACGGGGGGCCGGGCCCACGGGGAGCCGGGCCCGCGGAGGGCCGGGCCCAGGGGGCCGTCATGCGGAGCCGGGCCCACGGGGAGCCGGGCTCACAGCCGTCGGGACGGCGCCGGGTGACGGGTGTCCTGGGCCGGGTGCGCCGCACCGCGCGCACAGCGTGACCGGGGTGCGCGGGGCTGGATCGATTCGTGTGCAAGCGCCCACCGGGGGCAGGCGTAGCTGTGACGCCCCCACCCGAAAAGGTGCTCCATGGCCTTCTTCGCCCTCTCCCGGCACCAGCCGCTGGTCCTGCTCTCGGCCACCGAGCTGACGTCGGAGTACCACCGATTGCAGGAAGAGAACCGGCAGCTTCAGCGCGCCGTGACCTCGCACGCCGTGATCGACCAGGCGATCGGTGCCGTCGTCGTCCTCGGGGGGATGGCCCCGGAGGAGGCCTGGCGTGCGCTGCGGGACGTCTCCCAGCGCACGAACGTCGAACTGCGCACGGTCGCGGAGCACATCCTGGCCTACGCCCAGGGCGGCACGCTTCCCGAACCGGAGCGGATCGAGCTCGGGAAGGCGATCGTCCGCTACCGCCGGAGCGAGGAGCCCCTGGCGCTCGGTGACGGCCTGCCCGCCCCGGCCGACGGTGCCGTGCACGACGGGCCGCCCGGGGCCGCACCAGCCGCCGGACCTCGGCCCGGTCCAGCCCGTACCGCGGCGGACTGAGCACCGCGAGCAGCGCACGCGCGAGCCCTGCCGCCGCGGCTCCCGGGTGCGTTCGGCGCGCCCCTTCCGCGTCCTGTGCTTACGGTGCTGTGGAGGTGACCGGCTGTCAGCGGGGGTGCCTCGCAGGGCGGAGCGGAGGTGGGAGCGGTGGTGGGCGACGCGCGCCGGCGGGTGGTCAGGCCGGGCGGCGGGCGCCGGGCCGGGCGCGCGGTGCCGGGCAGCCGGCCGGCGTACTCCGTTCGGCTGCCGTCCGTCACCCGCCCCAAGCCGCCGGTGCCGCCGGCCGAGCGGACGGTGCCGTGGCTGCGGGTCGCCGCGGCCTACGCCTGGCGGCTGATCCTCGTCGGGGCCGTCGTGTACGGCGTCTTCAGCCTCCTCGGCAGCTTCCAGCTCATCGCCGTCGCACTGTTCCTCGCGCTGGTCGTGACGTCCGTACTGCGCCCGCCGACCGATCTGCTGAGCCGGTTCCTGCCGAGGCCGCTGAGCGTGGCGATCGCGCTGGTGGGCAGTCTGGTGCTGCTGCTGGGCCTGCTCGCGCTGGTGGGCAGCGCGGTGGCGGGTGAGTCCGCCCGGCTGGCGGACGAGTTCCGGGGCGGTGTCCACCGCATCGAGGAGTGGCTGCACCGGCCGCCGTTCCGGCTCAGCGCGGACGCGTTCGCCGGGCTCCAGCGCCAGGTGACGCACTACGTCTCCACACACCGGGCGGCTCTGCTCAGCAGCGCGGTCAGCGAGCTGGGCCGGGTGGTGGAGCTGGTCACCGGCGCCGCGCTGGCGCTGTTCGCCTCGGTCTTCTTCCTGTACTCGGGCGAGCAGCTGTGGAGCTGGGCGCGGGACCAGTTGCTGCCGAGCGGTGCCCGCCCGGTGTGGGACCGGGCGGGACGGGCGGCCTGGCGGACCTTCGCGGGCTACACGCGCGGCATCATCATCGTGGCCGCCACCAACGCCGTCCTGGTGGGGGTGGTCCTGCTGGTGCTGCGGGTGCCGCTCGCGCTGCCGCTGACCCTGCTGGAGTTCTTCGCGGCGTTCGTGCCGCTGGTGGGCTCGCCGGTGGCGCTGGGGGTCGCCACGATCGTCGCGCTCGCCGGGCGGGGTCCGCTGACGGCGGTCGGCGTGCTGGTGCTGATCGTGGTGATCGGCCAGTTGGAGGGGCATGTGCTGCATCCGGTGGTGATGAGCTGGGCGGTGCGGCTGCATCCGCTCGTCGTGGCCGTGTCGGTCATCGCGGGCAGCATCGTCGCCGGGGTGATCGGCGCCGTCGTCGCGGTCCCGCTGGTCTCGGTCGTCTGGGCGGTCCTGCGGGCGCTGCGCGCGGTGCCTCCGTGACGTGACGGGCCCCGCGGTGGCCGCTGGGGAAGGCCCGGCGCCGTCGCCGTACGGCTCAGCGCAGCGCGCCCGCGACCAGGCCGCGGATCTCCTCCTCCCGGACGCTCCCGCCGTGCACCAGGCGGTCGAAGACCAGCCCGTCCACGCAGGTCAGCAGGGTCACCGTGCGCTCCTCCGGGTCCGCGACGCCCTGCGCGGCGAGGAAGGCGCGCACGACCCGCCGCCCCTGGTTCTCGCGCGGCACGAGGATCTGGCGCAGTTCCGGGTGGTGCGCGCTCTCGACGGCGCAGGCGTAGCGGGCGAGGGAGCGCCGGCGCCCCTCGCCGGTGAGCCGCTGCGCGACCAGCGCGGCGATGCCGGCCGTCAGCTCGTCGGCGGTGCGCGGTACGGGCGTGGCGGCGCCCCTCTCCTCCAGCTCCGCCTGGTCCAGCACCACCAGACGCCGGACCAGCGCGGTGAGGAGGGCCTGCCGGGTGCGGTAGTACGCGGAGGTGGTGCCGGGCGGGAGCTGGGCGGCGCGGTCCACGGCGCGATGCGTCAGCCCGCGCATGCCGCTGTCGGCGAGCACGGTGATCGCCGTGTCGGCGAGGAGAGTACGTCGGTCTGTGGCCACCCCCTCTTTCTACACCCGCTTTCTGCACCCGCCTTCTACATCCGTAGAACAGCGCGCTAGGGTGCTTCTACAGATGTAGAAACCCATGGGAGGGGGCCGGCATGGGCGGCACGGCGGTGGTGGTCGGGGGCGGTATCGGCGGGCTGGCCGCGGCACTTGGCCTGCGCCGGATCGGCTGGGAGGTCCGGGTGGTGGAACGGGCCGCCGTCCTGGCCGACGCGGGCGCGGGCATCTCGCTGCACGCCAACGGGCTGCGCGCGCTGGACGCGGTGGGCGTCGGCGCGGCGGTCCGGGCGGCGGCGCGCCCGCAGTACACCGGGGGTACGCGCACCCCGGCCGGCCGGTGGCTGTCGCGCATGGACGGCGCCCTGCTGGAGCGCGAGCTGGGCTCCCCCATCGTCGGCATCCCGCGCGCCGTCCTGCACCGTCTGCTGCGCTCGGCACTGCCCGAGGAGTGCCTGCTCGTCGGCGCGACCGTGGACACGCTCGACCTCTCGGCCCCCGGCCGGGTGGGCGTGCCGGCCGGGGACGGCGTCCTGGAGGCCGACCTGGTCGTCGCGGCGGACGGCGTGCACAGCCGGCTGCGCGGGCAGTTGTTCCCGGACCATCCCGGTCCCGTGTACGCCGGTTCGACGGTGCTGCGGGCCCTCACCGAAGGCCCGCTGGAGGTGGCCACCGACTTCGAGCTGACCTGGGGCGCCGGGGCCGAGTTCGGGCACATCGCGTTCACCGACGGCCGCGCCGAATGGCACGCGGTGCTCAACGCGCCGCCCGGTGTCCGCCACGCCGACCCGCTCGGCATGCTCCGCCACCGCTTCCGCGACTGGCACGACCCGGTCCCCGCGCTGCTGGCCGCCACCCGGCCCGAGGCCGTGCTGCACCATGACATCCACGAACTGGCCACACCCTTGCCGTCGTTCACCGCGGGACGGGTGGCGCTGCTGGGCGACGCGGCGCACGCCATGACGCCGCACCTCGGCCAGGGCGCCTGCCAGGCCCTGGAGGACGCGGTCACCCTGGCCGCCGCGCTGGCCGGGGATGCCTCGGTCGGCGCGGCGCTGACCCGGTACGACGCCGAGCGCCGCCCCCGCGCCCAGGCGGTCGCCCGAGCCGCCCGGCAGGCCGGCCGGCTCGGCCAGCAACTGTCCCACCCCCTGGCCGTCGCCCTGCGCGACACGGGGCTGCGCCTCGCCCCGTCCCGGGCGACGACGCGGGCGATCCTGCGTCACGCCGACTGGACGCCGCCGAGCCTGGGGTGACGGGCAGCCGCCTCGTCCCAGCTCGGACAGCAGGCGGGCCCGCACGCCTGTCCCGGCGCCGGTTCAGCCGGTCAGGTACCGGTCCGCTCGGCCGTCGCACGGATGGAGACAGCTCATCGGGAGCCCGGATCACCGGGTCGGGCTGCGTGTCGCCGATGCCCGCGCCGCTCCGCCCGGTCTTCGGCGTCGGCCTCTCGACCCGCCCGCACCCACGCCCTCACCCGGCCCGAACCGACCGTCACCGAGCGGACGGAGACCACGTCCTACGGCCGGAACAGCCACGGCCCCACCGTCCACTGGCTGCACCTGGCCGGCCCTGTGGCGGCCCGTTCCGCGAGTCGGGCGATGGGCCGCGCCGAAGCGGACGAGGAAGCGCCGCGCAGACCTCCCGCGGAGACCTTCCGGTGAACCCCTAACGCGCGGTGCCGGACGGCGTCTCCTCCGGCAGGCCGGCGTCCGCACCGTCGCTCAGGCCGAGCCGCAGGTGCTCGATGTGGTAGACGGCCTGGTCGAGGAGCTCGGCGACATGGCCGTCGTACAGGGCGTAGATAACCGAGCGGCCCTGGCGGCGGCCGACGACCAGGCCGAGGTTGCGCAGCAGGCGCAACTGGTGCGAGCACGCGGACTGTTCCATGCCGACCTCGGCGGCGAGTTCGGTGGCCGCGCACGGGCCCTCGCGCAGCCGGGACAGGATCAGGAGCCGGGACGGAGTGGCGAGGGCCTGGAGCGTGGTCGCCACGCGCGTGGCGCTGTCCGCGTCCAGGCGTGTACGGGGAACCGCCGTCCGCGCGGGAGTTGCTCCATGGCCCATGGCAGTCATCATACAGACGACACTTGAAAGGTTCTTCATATGTACGTGTATGGTGGGCCCCGCTGCCCCGTCGTCCACCCCGCCGAAGGGTCCCCCCGCCATGCCCTCCGTCCTCGCCGACCGCCGCCCCCTGTCCACCGGGGCCGCCCGTGCCGAGCCCGCCGCACCCCGGCGCCGCACCCGGGTCCTCGCACTGCCCGAGGCCCGCTGGGCGGCGGCGGCCACGGTGCTGTTCCTGCTCGCCCTGCCCCTCCAGCTCACCGGCGCGCCCGGCTGGGCCTGGGGCGTGCCGTACGCGCTCGCCTACGCGGCCGGCGGCTGGGAGCCTGCGCGCGCGGGGCTGCGGGCGCTGGCCGACCGAACCCTGGACGTCGACCTGCTGATGGTCGTGGCGGCGCTCGGTGCGGCGGCCGTCGGCCAGGTGATGGACGGCGCCCTGCTGATCGTCATCTTCGCCACCTCCGGGGCGCTGGAGGCGCTGGCCACCGTCCGGACCGCCGACTCGGTGCGCGGCCTGCTCGACCTCGCCCCCGCCACCGCGACCCGGCTGCGCGCGGACGGCACCGAGGAGGCGGTCGCGCCGGCGGACCTCACCGTCGGCGACACCGTGCTGGTGCGGCCCGGGGAGCGGATCGGCGCCGACGGCCGGGTGCTGGACGGGACGAGCGAGGTCGACCAGGCCACCATCACCGGTGAACCGCTGCCCGTCGCCAAGGAGCCCGGCGACGAGGTGTACGCCGGCACCCTCAACGGCACCGGCGCGCTGCGGGTGCGGGTCGGCCGGGACGCCGCCGACTCGGTGATCGCCCGGATCGTGCGCATGGTGGAGGAGGCGTCCGAGACCAAGGCGCCGACCCAGCTCTTCATCGAGAAGGTCGAACAGCGCTACTCGCTCGGCATGGTCGCCGCGACGCTCGCCGTGTTCGCGGTGCCGCTCGCCTTCGGTGCCGCGCTGACCGGGTCGCTGCTACGGGCCATGACTTTCATGATCGTCGCCTCGCCGTGCGCGGTGGTGCTCGCGACCATGCCGCCGCTGCTGTCGGCGATCGCCAACGCGGGCCGGCACGGGGTGCTGGTCAAGTCGGCGGTGGTGATGGAACGCCTCGGGCAGGTGGACGCGGTGGCGCTGGACAAGACGGGCACCCTGACCGAGGGCACGCCACGGGTGACGGACGTCGTACCGCTGCCCGGTGCCGGTCTCGGCGAGCGGGAACTGCTCACGCTCGCGGCGGCGGCCGAGCATCCGAGCGAGCACCCGCTGGCCCGGGCCGTGGTGGACGCCGCGCGCGCCCGTGACCTCGCCGTCCCGACCGCCCTCGGCTTCCGGTCCGCACCGGGCGTCGGCGTCACCGCGGCGGTCGGGGACCGCACGGTCGCGGTGGGCGCGCCCGCCCGTCTGCTGAACGGGACGAGCGAGACGCCGGACGACGGCACGCCGACCGGGCCGTCGCACGCGGACCGGTACGACTCCGCCGCCACCGCTTCCCCGGTCACCACTCGGCAGGCACCGGACCGCGCCGCCGCTTCCCTCGTCGCGCGGCTCGAAACCGGTGGCCGGACCGCCGTGCTGGTCGTGGTGGACGGCGTTCCGGCCGGGGTGCTCGGGGTCGCGGACCGGCTGCGGCCGGACGCCGCCGTCACCGTCGCCGCGCTCACCGCGCTGACCGGGGCCCGCCCGACGCTGCTGACCGGGGACAACGCGCGCGCCGCCGCCCGGCTCGCCGGCGAGGTCGGCATCCACGACGTCCGGGCCGGATTGCTGCCCGAGGACAAGGTGGCCGCCGTGCGGGAGCGGCAGGACGCCGGCCGCCGGGTGCTGGTCGTCGGGGACGGCGTCAACGACGCGCCCGCGCTGGCCGCCGCGCACACCGGTGTCGCGATGGGCCGCGCCGGTTCCGATCTGGCGCTGGAGACCGCCGACGCGGTGATCGTGCGCGACGAACTGGCCGCGGTGCCCGCCGTCGTGGCCCTCTCCCGCCGCGCCCGCCGCCTGGTCGTGCAGAACCTCGTCGTCGCGGCGGTGTTCATCTCCGGCCTGGTCGTCTGGGACCTCGCGGGCACGCTGCCGCTGCCGCTGGGCGTCCTCGGCCACGAGGGTTCCACGGTCCTCGTCGGCCTGAACGGTCTGCGCCTGCTGCGCGAGGCCGCCTGGAGCGAGGCGGCACGGACGGCCCCCGACCGCGCCTGACCCGTTCCGGTCCCGGTGGCATGAGGCGGCGCCAACGGTGGCACCCGGGGCGCCGTGCGTGGGATACGACTGACCTGGCAAGGAGTACGGCGTGGCGTGGCGGGCGTGGCGGGTGCGGTGCGGCGGGCCTGCGCGGGACCGTGCCGGGAGCGGGACCTGACCGTCCAGGCGGTGAAGGCGGCGCTGGCCGCGTGGGTGGCGTGGGCGGTGGCGGGCTGGTGGCTGCGGGCACCGGTCGCGTTCGTCGCGCCGTGGGTCGCGGTCGTCCTGGTGGAGTCGACGGTGTACCGGTCGATCGCGCACGGCCTGCAACAGCTCGCGGCGATCGCGGCCGGCACGGTCGCGGCGACCGCGGTCGGACTGCTGATGCACAGCACGGTGGCCGCGATGGCCGTGGTACTCCCCCTGGTGATGCTGCTGGGCCAGTGGCGCAGGCTGG
Source organism: Streptomyces olivaceoviridis (assembly GCF_014650115.1). Lineage (GTDB taxonomy): Bacteria > Actinomycetota > Actinomycetes > Streptomycetales > Streptomycetaceae > Streptomyces > Streptomyces olivaceoviridis. The sequence goes on from NZ_BMUI01000005.1 coordinate 331,987, forward strand.
GCAGTCAGGGCATCTACGCGGCCACGGGCGCCCTGTTCGTCCTCACCAACGGCTCGGTCACCGTCGCCACCTCCACGGCCCGGCTCACCGAGGCCCTGTTCGGGGCGGTGGTCGGCATCGCCGTCAACGCGCTGGTCCGGCCGCCGCTGTATCTGCGCGACACCCGTGCCGTGCTGCGGGACGCGACCGAGGAGGCCCACGACATCCTGCGGGACGTGGCCGGCGGACTGGCCGAGAGCCGCTGGGACGCGGAGGAGGCCGACGCCTGGCACCAGCGCGCGCTGCGGCTGCACGGACTGGTCGAGCGGGCCCGCTCGGCGGTCGAGTGGAGCCGGGAGAGCCTGCGCGTCAACCTGCGCGGGCGCCGCAAGCCGGCCCTGCCGCTGCCCGGGAAGGGGTACGACGACGCGCTGGTGGTGCTGGACTACGCGGCCGTGCACACCGCGGGGGTGACCCGCACGGTGCTGGAGGCCGCCGCCGAGGACCGCTCGGCGTCCCGGCCGCACCCGGGGCTCGCGAAGAAGTACGCGCAGTTCCTGTGCGAGACCGCCCGTGCGCTGCGGCTCTACAGCCACAGCCGGTTCGGCGACGAGTGCGAGGACGAGCTGCGCGAGGCGGTGGCGCGGCTGCGCGGCACGCTCGGCGACCTGCGCCGGGACCTGGTCCGCTCCACGACGGACGACCCCGACGAGGTCGCCACCTACGGCGCGCTGCTCGCCCAGGCCCACCGGCTGGCCGACCAGTTGGCCGCCTCGGGCAGGTGAGCGCGGCCCCGGTCAGTCGCCGCCTCGGCGCCCTCCCCAGGGCCGCACTCGGTCGTCGCGCTCATGCGCCGGGCGCCGGGCCCCCTGGTTCGCGCACCCCGAACACGGCCGGGCCCACGGTGAGGACGCCGTCGGTCAGCGGCCGGCAGCGCACTCCCCCGCCGCCGCGCAGGGCCCGCTGGGCGCCGGGCCCGAGGGTGGTGTTCATCCAGGCGCAGGGCCGGGCGGCGCTGCGCACCTCCAGTTCGACCGGTCCGGAACCGGAGTCGAGGAAGACGGTCCTGCCGATGTAGGCGTCGATGTCGACCCCGCGCAGCAGGACGTTGCGCCGGGTCCGCAGCAGGTCGGCCGGGTACGGCCCCGGCTGCGGCAGTCGCTCGGCGGCCATGAGGGTGATCGACGCGTTGCGGTGGGCGGGGTGGTTGAAGTACCGGTCCCCGACGATGCCGAGGCCCGCGCGGACCTCGGCCGTCGTCACGAGTTCACCGGACGGCAGCTCGGGCAGGCCGTCGCCCGGCCGGCCCGCGAGGCGGTGCACCGGGGACACCAGCAACTGGAGTATCTCGACATGCGGCACGCGTCGAGCCTAACCAGCGCCGGCCCGTGCCCGGTGCCCGGCGGTCCGTCCGTCACCCGGGGATCAGGACCGTGCCACCGCCCCGGAACCGGGTGTCCGCAGCGCCTGCGCGTCCGGTGTGTCGTCGGTGGCGAAGTCCCGCAGCCCGTCCTGCGAGCCGTTGAAGCGGTCGTGGTCGCCGACCGTCTTGCCGCTGGAGGTGTACTGCCACATCGTGTACGACGTCCAGCCGGCCGGCAGCGGCCCGGCCGTCGAGGCGTACCGCGCGATCCACAGCGGGTTGGTCTCGCCGAAGCCGGCGTAGTCACCGGTGCACTCGACCCACCAGTTGGTCGCCGTGTAGATGACCGCGTCCCGGCCGGTGCGGGACTTGTAGCGCTCCAGGAAGTCCCGGATCCAGCTGACCATGCCGCTCTTGGACTTGCCGTAGCAGGAGTCGCCGTACGGGTTCCACTCCATGTCGAGGGCGCCGGGGAGGGTCCGGGCGTCGTTCGACCAGCCGCCGCCGTGCTCCACGAACCAGTCGGCCTGGGCGGCGCCGCCGGCCGTGTCCGGGGTGGCGAAGTGGTAGGCGCCGCGGACCATGCCGATGTCGAACGAGCCGTCGTACTGCTGGGTGAAGTAGGGGTTGGTGTAGGACGTGCCCTCGGTGGCCTTGGTGTACGCCCACTTGGTGCCGTCGTTCCACAGCGTCGGCCAGTCGACGTCGAGTTGGTGGCTGGAGACGTCCACTCCCTCCGTCTGGGAGGCGCGGGGGTCCGGGGGCGGATCGCCGGACTCGCCGTCGTGGGCGAGGACGCCGATGCCCATGTAGGCGCTGCCGCGCACGGGCGCTCCCCCGGTCGCGTCGGACGCGGCCGGGGGACTGGACAGGAACAGCAGCAGGCAGGTCAGGGTGCCGGCGAGGCACAGGCGGGACCGGCCACGGGAGCGGAGTACGGGGATTCGCACGGAATCCATCCGACCCGGGGCCGGGCCCTCGCGCACTCCGGGCTGCGCCCAACGAGGCTGTCCGCGGCCGGTTTCAACCCGTGTGGGTGCCCGTCACCCCTCGATGCGGTGCTGCGTCCAGAAGGAGGTCAGGTCCGTGCTCGTGGCGGCCTGGGCCGCCGCCTTGAACTCGGCCGTGGTGGACACGCCGTACCAGTGCGCGGTCGCGTAGTCCTTGAGCAGCTTGGCCATGGCGGTGTCCCCGAGGACGCGGCGCAGGTCGTGCAGGGCGCACTTGCCGTAGCCGTAGACGACGGTGGAGTACCGGGAGGAGTGCGCGTCCCAGTACGCCATCGAGTTGGTGATCTTCTCGGCGCTGGAGGCCCAGGAGACGCCGCTCCAGCAGTTGCTCCCGGTCTTGCCCTGGGCGAGGTCGGTGGCGTAGTCGGTGAACGACTCGTCCAGCCAGGGGCTGGTGTACTCGTCGTCGCCGACGATGCCGTACCACCACTGGTGGGCGATCTCGTGGGTGAGCGCGGTGGTGCTGACCACGTCGAGCACGAACCCGGGGTACTCCATGCCGCCGAACCAGTAGTTGTTGTCGATGACGGCGTCCAGTTCACCGTACGGGTAGGCGCCGAACCGGGCCGCGTGGGCGTCGACCGCGGTCCTGGCGGTGCTGAGCATCGACTGGGCGCTGGTGGAGCTGATGCCCGAGACGGAGTAGACGTTCACCGGGACGCCGGCGGCCGAGGTGCCGGAGATCTTGGTGAAGGGGCCGGCGGCCCAGGCGAAGTCACGGACCTTGGAGGCGGTGGCCGTGGTCACGGTACGGCCACTGGAGCCGGGCGTGTCCGTGGAGGTGCCGGTGGCCGGGACCAGCAGGGTGCTGGGGTGGTCCAGGGTGACCTTGAAGTCGGCGGCCAGGGAGTAGAACGACTCGCCGTTGTTCGTGTACGGGTCGAGGTGCCAGCCGGCGCCGTCGCGGACGGCGAGGACGGGCAGGGCGTTGCCGACGAAGCTGAACGCGCCGTCGTGGCCGAAGCGGTCGGCGCCGCTGGGCACGGTGATGCCGAGGTCGAAGCCGATGGTGGCGCTCTGGCCCTGGGCGAGCGGGCTCGGCAGGTCGATCTCCAGGGCGGTGCAGGCGACGGAGAGGGCGCCGGCGGTGCCGCCGGTGACGTTGCCGACCTTGACGGGCATCGCGTCGCAGCTGCCGTGGTAGTTGTCCCACAGCCTGAGGTAGACCTCGCCGAGCGCGGTGGCGGAGGCGTTGGTGAAGGTCACGCTCTCGCGCCCGGTCCAGACGGTGCCGCTGGTGTCGCTGCTCAGGTTCACGGTGTACGACGGGGCCGCCGGGGTCCGTGCGGAGTCGGCCGGCGGTGGTGTGGTGCCGTCCGAGGTGTCGAGGGCGATGTCGTCCAGGACGAAGCTCGTCTGGAGGCTGGAGTCCTCGGTGCCGGTGAAGGACAGGTTCACGGTCTGGCCGGCGAACGAGGACACGTCGATCGACTTCTTCACGTAGCCGGTGTTCTCGTCCAGGTTCGAGTAGGTGGCCAGCGTGGTGCCGCCGAGCTTGGCCGTGAGCTTGTCGTAGGCGGTGGACGAGGTCGTCTCGGCGGTGTCGATGTGCAGCCAGAAGGTGAGGGTGGCGGCGCCGCACCCGGACGGGACGGTCACGCTCTGGCCGAGGGTGTCGGTGCGGGTGCCGCCGGCGCCGTCCAGCCAGGCGTAGGAGCTGCCGCCGTGGGCGGTCTGCCCGGAGCGGCTGGTGATCACGGTGGACGCGGACTGGGTCCACGGTGAAGTGCCGCTCTCGAAGCCGCCGTTGGCGACCACCTGCGCCGGGGTGCAGGCGGCGGGAGCAGTGGCGGGCCGGGCGGCGGCGGAGGTGCCGGGGAGGAAGAGGGCGGCCAGCGCGGCGACGGTGACCGCGCCGACGCCGAGGGCCCTGTGGGGGGTCGGTCTCACACGCTACTCCTTTGCGGCGGCCGGGGTCCGGCCTGCTCGAAGGACCGCCCGGCCGGCTGGGGTGCGCCGGGGCGGCCGGGGTGGGGCTCGCGCGATCGCTGTGCTCAGGTGCGGCGCGCGCCCCTGTGGGTCGGGGCGCGGGCTGCCGAAAGAGTGACAGATTTGACCGGTCCATGCCAGACCAGCGGGCGGGGTGCCCGCTGCGTGACGTGTCACGGGCGCCGCCCGCCGGCCCGCGGGCGGCGCCCGCCGGGATCAGAGGGTGCGCAGCGTCATGAAGACGGCCCGCAGACGGGTGCCGTCGGGGCCCGGCCAGCCGGTCGCCACATGGCCGAGGGCGTCCCGCGGCGGCAGCGGCGGGTTCTCGGCGACGGGGGTGAGGACACGGTGGACGTGCAGGGACAGGCCCCCGGGCACCGGGAGTCGGGTGCCGTCCTCGCCGTCGGCCGGCTCGGGCGTGAAGCGGTGCGGGCCGAGGGCCGCGCCGCCGTAGGAGCGGGTCACCTCGTGGTCGGGGGTGTCCGTGATGCTCTGGGCCATCGCCCGCGCCCTGCCCTCGATCAGCGCCAGCAACTCGGTGACCAGCACCGGGTCGTGGCAGCCGTCGTACACCCAGCGCGTGCCCAGCACCCCGTGCTCCATCGTGCCGACGAGCGCGTGCTCGGCGCCCTCCAGCGGCGCCCCTCGGTAGGTGAGCGGTGCCAGATAGGCCGTACGCCCGGGGCTCGACGTGTCGGTGGCCACCATGAACTCGATGCCGACCTCGCCCTCGGGGTCGTCCAGCCGGAAGCCGCCGGACTTCTCCAGCACGGGCGCCGCCGGGCCGCCGCGGTACCAGGGGCGGCTGGGCAGCCAGTCGGCGAGCAGTTCCGTCTTGCTGGGCTTGAGGGTCGTGTGGTGGATGACGGCCATGCGGGTGGTTGCCTCCCGTTGCGCGGACGCGGACCCGCCCAGCTTTCCACACCGTTCCCACCGGCCACCGCTGGAATCCGACCCGGTACGGGGGCGGGACGAGGACCGATCGGGGACGGCTGGTCCCCCCGGCGCGACCGGCGGCCGACCACGGCGTCCGGGACCGGGCCACGAGGACACCCTCCCGGTAGTCCGCCGCGGTGCCCTCGGCCCAGCCGGCCACCCGGCGCCGGCGCGGCACCGGCACGTCGGCGACCTCCGCCACCGACGCACCGGGCACCGGGCACCGGGATCAGCCCCTGTGCGTCCTTTCGAAGACGGCGAAGGCGGCCTCCTGGTGCCATTCGAGGCGGGCCTTGGCGCTGTCGGCGAGCAGGTGCCGGCAGGCCGCGCCGCGCACGGGGAGGCCGGGGTGCTCGGCACGGCAGGCCGGGACCGGCTGGTACCCCTTGGCGGTGGGGTTGCCCTGCCACAGGCTCGCGCCCGGCAGGAAGCCGTACTCCAGGGAGGCGCGGGCCAGGTCCTTCAGCTCGGGGTAGCGCAGGCCGTAGGTGGCGGCGGCGTACTGGTACTCGTGGCTGATGTCGATCCGGGACACCCCGGGGTCGTCGGTGGCGAGGACGACGGGGACGCCGTAGCGGCGGTAGGTGGTGAAGGGGTGGTCGGCTCCCTTGACGCCGAGGATCTGGGCGTTGCTGGAGAAGGGCACCTCCACCGCCACCTGACGGTCCGCCATCGTGCGGACCGTGCGCCGCCAGTCGTCCTCGTGGACCAGGTCGACGCCGTGCCCGACCCGCTCGGTGCGGGCGACGTCCACGGCCTGACGGATGTGGAACTTCAGGTCCCGCGGCTTGACCAGCCCGGGCCACAGCTCGCCCGCGTGCAGGGTGACGTGCGCCTTCGGGTACTGGGTGCGCAGGTAGCCGACCATGCGCATCTGGAGGCTGTAGTCGCGCAGGGAGGTGTCCGAGTCCTCGGGCTGGACGAGGTTCACGGCGACGAACCGCGGGTCGGCCTCGGCCAGCCGCAGGCCGAGGGCGAGCTGGGTGAAGACCCGCTCCGGGGCGCTGCCCCGGGAGGCCTGGGAGATCCAGCGGACGGTGAGGCCGCAGCCGGGCCGCGCCTGCGGGGTGCCGCACCGCTCGGTGGCGCGGAACTCGGCGTCGCCGTCGTCCGCCTCCTCGCGGGCCTCGGCGACCAGCTTGTCCAGCTTGCCGCCCGCGACCAGTTCGCGGTGCAGCGCGGCGAGGTCGTCGTCCCAGCCGACCTCGGCGGCGAGCTTCTTCGCGCCGTCGGAGGCCGGGGTGACCATCGTCTCCAGATAGGACTGGTTGTTGCGGACGACGGTGTCGGCGACCTCCGCGAGCAGCTTGCCCCGGTGGCGCCAGGTGACCTCGCCGAACCTGCCGAAGGTGTCGAAGAAGTGGTCGTGCCCGCTCTCGTCGGGCGGGAAGTCCTGCATGGACCAGGCGCGCACCAGCGCGTCGTGGAAGGCGCGGTCGGTGCGCGCGTCGGCGGCGGGCCGGGTTCCGGCGCCGCAGGGCGGGGTGACCGCGGTCAGCGTCGCGGTGTCGACGCACAGCCCGTCCTCGGCGGCCAACTCGATCAGGTACTCCGTGGACACCGCGCCGGAGAGGTGGTTGTGCAGGTCTCCGCCCTTGGGGAGCTGCCGGAAGAACTCCCGCAGGGCCGCGGGCCGGTCGCGGAGGGAGCGGAGACGGGCGTCCGTGCGCGCCTCCGCGGCGGTGACCTGCCGGGGCGGTGGTGCGGCGGGCCGGTGGTCCCGCCGCGCCGGCTGGGCTGCGGCGGGCAGGGCGGACAGCAGGGACAGGACACTGAGGGTGCCGAGTACGGCCGGAACGACCCGCCGGCTCAGGGCACTTCGACGTTGCAGACTCACAGGGGGCATGATCACGGAAAGATCACGGCGGCGTGCCCTGATCCGGCACATCCCGGGCGGAGAGCACCCGACCGGGTGACGCAGGGGCACACCGCCGTGCGCCGAATCAGGTGGCACAGCATGCCCCGTGCGAAGAATTCCCGGACCTGCTCCTCGCCGCCGCCCGAGGCGCCGTGCCCGTACTCCGCCAGCCGCGCGTAGGCGTCCCCCATGGCGCCGAGCACCGCCTCCGGGGAGCAGCCCCGCGCCTCGGCCGCGGCCCGCTCCGGACAGGTCCGCGCCCGCACGAAGCAGTGCTCGACCACGGCGGTGAACAGCAGCTCCTTGTTCGGGAAGAGCCAGCAGACGTACGCCTGCGAGATGCCGGCCCGCCTTGGCTTCATGTGAGTATCCAGTCGCTCACACCACTGTGCCTCAAGGGGCGCCTGGGGGAATGCGCGGCGGATGCGCGGGTATTCGCGCTGCGACTTCGTACATCGGCGACCCATCAGAGAGGCGGATCGCATGCTCATGGCCCACCCCGCGGTACTGGAGGACCTCATCGCCCAGTACGAGGCCCTCACATTGCTCGGCGCCGAGGAGAGCACTCCAGAGGCCCGGCAGCGGCTGGCGGACATCTCCTACACGCTGTGCGTGGCCACCGGCACCCGGGATGTCGACATGGCCCTCATCGCCGCCCGCCACCGCCTCTCCGGCGCGCGCCCGGAGGACGACTCCCTGCTCCAGACGACGGCCACGCTCCAGACGACGGCCGCGCTCCAGCCGGCGTCCCCGCTCCAGACGTCTGCCCCGGCGGAACAGGTGTCCGGGGTCTGAACCGTCCCCTCCCCAAGGCTGTCGCCCGCCCCTCCCCCCTGAACTCGTCGCGTCCCGCTTCTGGTCGGCGGGACCTACCGGACGGTATACAGGCCCGGTCGAACGCGCGAGGGCCGCTCTTCGGTGGTGCCGCCGCGCGCCGCAGCGGGCTCAGGGGGAGGACTCATGGCGAACGGCAGGCATCCGGCGGGCGGGGCGAGAGGCCGGCGGCGGAGCGCCGTGCTCGGAGCGGCACTGGGCGGCTGCGCCCTCGTCGCCGCCGGCACGGCACCGGCCGCTGCGCACCCCGGCGGACCCGGCCGCGCGAGCGCCTACGTCGCGCTCGGCGACTCCTACACCTCGGGCCCCGGAATCCCCCGGCAGGTGGACGCCGACTGCGCGCGCTCGGACCGCAACTACCCCTCGCTCGTGGCCGCCCGGCGGCAGGTGGCCGCCTTCACGGACGTGAGCTGCGGCGGGGCGACGACCGCCGAGATGTGGCAGGCGCAGGGCACCAACCCGCCCCAGCTCGACGCCCTGGACCGGCACACGGACCTGGTGACGGTGCAGATCGGCGGCAACGACGTCGGCTTCGGCTCCATCATCACCACCTGCGCCCGCCTGGCCGCCCAGGACCCCGCGGGCAACCCCTGCGAGCGCTCCTACACGGCCTCCGGTCACGACCAGTTGGCCCTCACCGTCGTGCGGACCGCGCCGAAGATCGGCCGGGTGCTGCGGGCCGTGCACGCCCGGGCGCCGCACGCCCGGGTGGTCGTCGTCGGCTACCCGGACCTCCTGCCCGACGACGGCAGCGGCTGCTTCCCGCAAGTCCCCTTCGCCCAGCAGGACTTCGCCTACCTGCGGGACACCGAGAAGCGGCTGAACCTGATGCTGCGGCTGGTGGCCGGCGTGAACCGGGCCGAGTACGTGGACACGTACGGCCCCACGGTCGGCCACGACATGTGCAAGGCGCCGGCGGACCGCTGGATCGAGCCGCTGCAACCGTCCTCCCCCGCCGCCCCGGCACACCCCAACGCCAAGGGCGAAGCCGCCATGGCCGAGGCCGTGCTGGACCGCCTGGACCGGGGACGCGGACGGAACTGAGCCGGGAGCGGCGGGGCGGCCCGGGACCGGGAGACCGCCCCGCCGCCCGCTCAGCCGCCGAGCGCTCCCAGCACCACGGCCTGGGCCTCCTCCTGCACCCGGGCGAGGTGGTCGGCACCGAGGAAGGACTCGGCGTACACCTTGTAGACGTCCTCGGTGCCCGAGGGCCGGGCGGCGAACCAGGCGTTCTCGGTGGTGACCTTGATGCCGCCGATCGCGGCGCCGTTGCCGGGCGCCTCGGTGAGCACGGCCGTGACCGCCTCCCCGGCCAGCGTGTCCGCGGTGACCTGCGCCGGCGACAACTTGGCGAGCAGCGCCTTCTGTTCGCGGGTCGCGGGGGCGTCGATGCGGGCGTAGGCGGGTGCGCCGAAGCGGGCGGTCAGGTCGGCGTAGTGCTCCGAGGGGGTCTTGTCGGTGACGGCCGTGATCTCGGAGGCGAGCAGGGCGAGGATGATGCCGTCCTTGTCGGTGGTCCACACCGAGCCGTCCCGGCGCAGGAAGGACGCGCCGGCCGACTCCTCGCCGCCGAATCCGAGGTCGCCGCCGACCAGTCCGTCCACGAACCACTTGAAGCCGACGGGTACCTCGACGAGCCGGCGGCCGAGGTCCCCGGCGACCCGGTCGATCATGGTGGAGGAGACAAGCGTCTTGCCGATGCCCGCCGCGGCCGGCCACTGGTCGCGGTGCCGGAAGAGGTAGGAGATGGCGACGGCGAGGTAGTGGTTGGGGTTCATCAGGCCCGCGTCCGGGGTGACGATGCCGTGCCGGTCGGCGTCGGCGTCGTTGCCGGTGGCGATGCGGAAGCGGTCGCGCTGCTCGATGAGGGAGGCCATGGCGTACGGCGAGGAGCAGTCCATGCGGATCTGGCCGTCCCAGTCCAGCGTCATGAACCGCCAGGTGGGGTCGGTGTGCGGGTTGACCACGGTCAGGTCGATGCCGTGCTGCTCGGCGATCCGGCCCCAGTAGGCGACGGAGGCGCCGCCGAGCGGGTCGGCGCCGATGCGCACGCCGGACGCGCGGACGGCGTCCAGGTCCAGGACGCCGGGCAGATCGGTGACGTACGTGCCGAGGAAGTCGTACCGCCGGGTGGTGTCCGCGGCGAGCGCGCGGGCGTACGGCAGGCGGCGTACGTCCTTCAGGCCGCCCGTGATGATCTGGTTGGCGCGGTCCTGGATCCAGGAGGTGGCGTCGGAGGCAGCCGGGCCGCCGCTCGGCGGGTTGTACTTGAAGCCGCCGTCGGCGGGCGGGTTGTGCGACGGGGTGACGACCACACCGTCGGCGAGGCCCCTGGTGCGGCCCCGGTTGTACGTCAGGATCGCGTGCGAGACGGCTGGCGTGGGCGTGTAGCCGTCCGCGCTGTCGATGAGGACGGTCACCTCGTTGGCGGCGAACACCTCCAGCGCGGTGGCCCTGGCCGGCTCGGACAGGGCGTGGGTGTCGGCGCCCAGGAAGAGCGGTCCGTCGGTGCCCTGGGCGGCCCGGTACTCGCAGATGGCCTGGCTGGTGGCGGCGATGTGGTCCTCGTTGAAGGCGCTCGCCAGGGACGAGCCGCGGTGGCCCGAGGTGCCGAACGCCACCCGCTGTCCCGGGTCGGCCGGGTCGGGGTGCAGCGTGTAGTACGCCGTGACCAGCCGGGCCACGTCGACAAGGTCCTCGGGACCGGCCGGCCGGCCGGCGCGCTCGTGCGCCATGAGTCCGTTCCTCCGCTTCGGTGGGTCGTTCGCTCACCGCCCATCTTTCCTCGCCGGGGGCATGCCATGCGAGTGCGCCCCACCGGCCGGGACGTCCCTGGCCCGCCGGGCCCGTGGTCCGGACCTCCGCTGGTCGCCACGGTCCCGCGTCCGCGCGTGCCGCCCGTCCGGCAGGCAGGTCCGTCGGCGTGGCCGGGACAGGGGGCCACGGGGGCCGCCGGGCGGGCCGCCACCGTGATCCAGCGCGTCACGGCACGGCGGGCCGCCGGGCCGCGTTCTCCGGTACCGGAGTCCGTGCCCGCCGGCCTGCCGTACGCCTCCTGGCGGAGGTCAGCCGATGTGGTAGCTGTCGCCGTAGACCTTCCAGTCGAGCGGGGTGTTCAGGTCGAGGTTGCCCTTGCGCAGGAAGACCCGCTGCGCGGTGTCGACGCGGCTGGTGTCGCTGTGGGCCTCCTCCTGCCTCATGGCCCACACCCGGGCGTCCAGGAAGGCGTTGAGGTACGTCGTCTCGTCGCCGCCCTGGGCCGGCGGCTTGGCGCTGCGCAGGGCGCGCTTGCGAATGTTGCGGAAGCTGGTCGGGTCGTCGCCGTCGCCGTGCATGACGATGGCGTCGTAGTAGATGAACTGGCCGAGCGCGCGCAGTCCGTCCGTCTTGCCCTGGGCGACGGCGGGGTTGAAGTAGACGCGGTCGCGTTCGTCGTTCTGGGCCTGCTGGAAGGCGGTGTCCTGGGCGGCCTTGCGCCAGTCCGTGGGGTAGTTGGGGTCCAGGCCCTGGTGCGAGTCGGTGCCGTTGACGTTCCGCAGGGCGGGCAGGTACTTCGCCAGGACGTTGCCGGGCTTGCGGTCGGCGTAGAGCTGGACGAGGTCGAGCATGTCACCGGTGCCGGAGCAGAAGCCGATGATGCCGGCCGTGTAGCCGCGGCCGTCGCCGATGTCCTCGATGTACTTGTACTGGGCCTTCCAGTCGAGCGAGGAGTTCTCCGCGCTCGACACCAGCTTCATGGCGATCTCCTTCTTCGCCGGGTCGTCCAGCCCCGGCGCGGCGGCCGAGGCCGTGCCGGCGCGGGAGACTCCGAGCAGGGCGCCCGAGGCGACGGCGCCGAACGCGGCGACGACGGTCCGGCGGGAGAGACGGGAGAGGCCGGCGGGGCTCGCCGGGGTTTCCGCTTCGCGGTCTGCGTACACCACAGGGGCTCCAAGGGGGAGTGGGGGGTGGGAAGTTGGTCCGCACCAGTACTGGTAGGAAAGTTTCCTATCAAACGCGGTGCGGGCCGGTAACCCGGCAGACCGGAAGTTCGTAGGATCGGACAAGCCTCCCGGCGCGGCCGTGGCTCAGCCGCGCCGCGCCTCACCCCGCTCCCGCGCGAGGGCGTACAACTCCTGGGAGGCGCTGATGAGTTCGCGCCTCTCCTCCCGCGAACCGACCATCGGCTGGGAGCCCTTGAGCGGGACCTGGGCGCTCTCGGGCAGGAACCGCACGGTGAGCAGGCCGATGGCGCCGGCCAGCATCAGGTAGTAGGCGGGCATGAGGTCGTCGCCGGTGAGGTCGACCAGCGCGGCGGTGACCAGCGGGGTGGTGCCGCCGAACGCGGCGACGGCGATGTTGAAGCCGATGCCCATCGCCGCGTAGCGGACGGCGGTCGGGAACAGGGCCGGCAGGGTGGCCGCGCTGGGGGCGGCGAAGCAGGCCAGCAGCGTGGCCAGGAGCAGCACCCCGAGGATCGGCGGCCAGGTGCCGTGCGCCTTGATGAGCAGGAAGGCGGGGGCGGCGAGCACGATCATCGCCGCCGCCGCGACGGCGTAGAGCGGGCGCCGGCCGACCCGGTCGCTGAGCCGGCCGAGGAAGGTGATCAGGACGACGATCCACACCATCCCGACGAGCACCAGGACGTCCGCGGAACCGCTGGAGCGGTGCAGGGTCTCGGTCTGGTAGGTCGGCAGATAGCCGGTGACCATGTAGTTCGTGACGTTGTAGAGCAGCACCAGGCCCATGCAGACGAGCAGGGGCCGCCAGTGGTTCCTGATGATGTCCTTGAACTCGCCGCCCGCCGACTCCTGCGCCAGCGTCTTCTCGTGTTCGTCCAGTTGCTGCTGGAAGGCCGGGGACTCCTCCAGCTTCAGCCGCATGTAGAGGCCGATCACGCCGAGCGGCCCGGCGATCAGGAACGGCACGCGCCAGCCCCAGGAGAGCATCTGCTCGTCCGTCAGGGCCAGGTTGAGCAGGGTGACCAGGGCCGAGCCGAGGGCGTAGCCGGTGAAGGTGCCGAAGTCCAGCCAGCTGGAGAGGAAGCCGCGCCGGCGGTCCGGGGAGTACTCGGCGACGAAGGTGGTGGCTCCGCCGTACTCGCCGCCGGTGGAGAAGCCCTGGACCATGCGGGCCAGCAGGAGCAGCACGGGCGCGGCGAGGCCGATGGTGGAGTAGCCGGGGATCACACCGATGGCGAAGGTGCCGGCCGCCATCATGATCATGGTGGTGGCGAGCACCTTCTGCCGCCCGATCCGGTCCCCGAGCGGACCGAAGACCAGCCCGCCGAGGGGCCGTACGACGAAGGCGGCGGCGAAGGTCGCGAACGAGGAGATGACCTGGGCGGCCGGGGAGGCTCCGGGGAAGAAGACCTTGCCGATGGTGGCGGCGAGGTAGCTGTAGACGCCGAAGTCGAACCACTCCATGCAGTTGCCGAGCGCGGAGGCGCCGACGGCGCGCCGGAGCAGCGGGGGCTCGACGACCTGGACGTCGTCCGGGCGGAAGGCGCCCCGCTTGCGGCGCAGCCTGCGGGTCAGCTCCTCCCGGACCTGACGCGGCAGCCGCGCCACCGCCCCCGGTACCCGCCGCCCCTCCTGGTCCTCCCGTTCGCCGCCGGGCCGCGCACCGCTCATGAGCGCCTCCTTGCTCTCGCTCCGTTGATCACCGCCTGCCCCTGTGTCCGATTCAGAAACGGAACCGCTCAATCCCATCCGGGACGGCGGTTGGACTTGCGCGGCGCCCCGGAGCAGGGTGGACGGGCCCGCGCGCACACGCGGGGCACCCCTACGGCACCACCCGGAGAAGACCCGATGACGTACGTCGCGGACCCCGCTCGCTACGACGGCACCATGCGCTACCGGCGCACCGGCCGTTCCGGACTGGACCTGCCGGTCCTGTCCCTGGGCTACTGGCACAACTTCGGCGACGACCGCCCGTTCGAGACCCAGCGCGAGATCGCGCTGCGCGCCTTCGACCTCGGGATCACCCACCACGACCTCGCCAACAACTACGGCCCGCCCTACGGCGCGGCGGAGCTGAACTTCGGGCGGCTGCTCAAGCGCGACCTGGCGCCCTACCGCGACGAGCTGGTGATCTCCACCAAGGCCGGCTGGGACATGTGGCCCGGCCCCTACGGGCAGGGCGGCGGCTCCCGCAAGTACCTGCTGGCCTCCCTGGACCAGTCGCTCGCCCGGACGGGCCTCGACTACGTGGACATCTTCTACTCCCACCGGCTGGACGCGAGCACGCCGCTGGAGGAGACCATGGGCGCGCTCGACACCGCCGTCCGCCAGGGCAAGGCCCTCTACGTCGGCATCTCCTCCTACGACGCCGAACGCACCCGGCAGGCCGCCGCGATCCTGCGCGAGCTCGGCACCCCGCTGCTGATCCACCAGCCGTCGTACAGCATGCTCAACCGCTGGATCGAGACCGACGGCCTGCTGGACGCGGCCCAGGAGGAGGGCTTCGGCGTCATCGGCTTCACGGCGCTCGCCCAGGGCCTGCTCACCGGCCGCTACCTGGACGGCGTCCCGGCGGACTCGCGGGCCGCGCGGGGCACGTCCCTGGACGCCTCCTGGCTGACGGACGACCTGCGGGACCGGCTGCGCGCCCTGAACGGCATCGCGGCCCGGCGCGGGCAGACGCCGGCCCAGCTGGCGCTGGCCTGGGCGCTCCGGGACGAGCGGGTGACCTCGCTCGTCATCGGCGCCTCGCGGGTCGAACAGCTGGAGCAGAACGTCGCCGCGCTGGAGAACCTGTCCTTCAGCGACGAGGAGCTGGCCGAGATCGACCGGTACGCGACCGAGGGCGGCGTGGACCTGTGGCGCGACGCCCGGCTCGGGAACCTCGGCTGACCGGCACTGCATGACATCGCGGTGGCACCCATGACATTTATCACTGACATGGGGGAATAAGTGGGACATAACGGACGTCATTCCGATCGCCCGCATCCCGCGCACCACGCCCCGCGACCGCAAGGAGCCGCTCACCGTATGGCGCACGGAGCCCACCGCAACCCGCCCCGCCCTGATCTGGCCCTCGCCCGCGACTGCGAGCAGTGCCTCGGCTGGGGAACCGTCGTCACCCGCGACGGGGACCACGAGCTGTGCCACTCCTGCCAGCCCGATTCCGCCGTCGACGAGGGGGCCGCCGTCTCCGGTTCATAGCACCCCGCCCCCCGCCCGCTCCGCCCCCTCCCCCGGACGATCACCCTTCGGGGTAGGGTTCGGCTAAAAGTTTCACCAAGAAACATTCAAGCCGGGCAGGGGGGCACCATGAGCGCCGCACGCACCAGCAGGACACCGTTGCCGGGTATCGGCGTCCGGTACGACCTGACGACACGCGAACACCGCCACCTGTCGGTGGTGGCCCACCGGGACGGTTCACGCACGCTCAGCGCCTACCAGCGTGACGATCCGGACGCCTGCGCCCTGTCGGTCCATCTCACCGGCCAGGAGGCGGAGGCGCTGGTCGACGCGCTGAAGCCGACCCACCACAGCCCCACCCTGCTCTCCACCACGGAGCTGGGCCTGGTGGCCGAGCGGATCGAGCTGTCCGGGACCTCGCACTGGAACGGACGGCTGCTCGGCGAGACCCGGATGCGCACCGAGACCGGCGTGTCGATCGTGGCCGTCCTGCGCCGCGCCGAGGCGATCCCCTCCCCCGGCCCCGGTTTCCGGCTGGCCGGCGGGGACACCCTGATCGTCATCGGCACCCGCGAGGGCGTCGACGCCGCCGCCGCGATACTCGGGCGGGAGTGATCCGGATGCACTCCTCCGCGGTCTTCCTGATCGAGTTCGGCGCCATCATCCTGGGCCTCGGGCTGCTGGGCCGGCTCGCCGCCCGCCTGCGGTTCTCGCCCATCCCGCTGTATCTGCTGGCCGGACTCGCCTTCGGCGAGGGCGGTCTGCTGCCGCTCGGCACCAGCGAGGAGTTCGTCGCGATCGGCGCCGAGATCGGCGTGGTCCTGCTGCTGCTCATGCTGGGGCTCGAATACACGGCCGGCGATCTGGTCTCCAACCTGAAGACCCAGTACCCGGCCGGGATCGTCGACGCCGCCCTCAACGCCCTGCCCGGCGCCGCCATGGCCCTGCTGCTGGGCTGGGGCCCGATCGCCGCCGTCGTCCTGGCCGGCATCACCTGGATCTCCTCCTCCGGCGTCATCGCCAAGGTCCTCGGCGACCTCGGCCGGATCGGCAACCGGGAGACGCCGGTGATCCTCAGCATCCTGGTGCTGGAGGACCTGTCCATGGCCGTCTACCTGCCCGTGGTCACGGCCCTGCTGGCCGGGACCGGTTTCGCGGCCGGCAGCGTCACGCTGGCCATCGCGCTCGGCGTGGCGGGCCTGGTGCTGCTGGTCGCGGTCCGCTACGGCCGGCACATCTCCCGGTTCGTCTCCACCGACGACCCCGAGAAGCTGCTGCTGGTGGTGCTCGGGCTGACGCTGGTGGTGGCCGGTGTCGCCCAGCAGCTCCAGGTCTCGGCGGCGGTCGGCGCGTTCCTGGTGGGCATCGCCCTGTCCGGGGAGGTCGCCGAGGGTGCCCACCATCTCCTCGCCCCGCTGCGGGACCTGTTCGCGGCGGTGTTCTTCGTCTTCTTCGGACTGCACACCGATCCGGCCAGCATCCCGCCGGTGCTGCTGCCCGCCCTCGCCCTGGCCGTCGTCACCACCCTCACCAAGGTCGCCACCGGCTACTGGGCGGCCCGCCGCGCGGGCATCTCGGCCCGGGGCCGGTGGCGGGCCGGCGGCACCCTGGTCGCCCGCGGCGAGTTCTCCATCGTCATCGCGGGGCTCGCCGTCACCTCCGGCATCGACTCCGACCTCGGCCCGCTGGCCACCGCCTACGTGCTGCTCCTGGTCGTGCTCGGCCCGCTGACCGCCCGGTACACCGAGCCGCTCGCCCGGCGCCTGACCGGCCGCCGGGACCGGCACACGGCACCGGAGGCCGAGGCCGGCCCGGAAACCACCGCGCGGGACCAGCGGGACAGCCACGACCAGCAGGACCAGGCAGCCTCGGTCAGCCGGCCCTGATCACCGCACCGCCGCACCGACGTACCGTGGAGGCATGTCGCCTCCGCTTCCCGGACCGCTGGCCCACCTGGAGCCACTGCTCGGCCACTACGGCTACTGGGCCGTGGGGGCGGTGGTCTTCGTCGAGGACTTCGGCGTCCCCGCGCCCGGCGAGACCATCCTGCTCGCGGCGGGGGTGTACGCGGGCACGGGGCGGCTGAACGTCGTGACCGTGGCGGTCATCGCGTTCGCCGCGGCCGTCGCCGGGGACAACCTCGGCTACCTGATCGGCCGGTTCGGCGGGCGGGCCTTCGTGCACCGGTGGGGCAAGTACGTCTTCCTGACGCCCAAGCGGTTCGAGGCCGCCGAGGCGTTCTTCACCCGGCACGGCGGCAAGATCGTGACGGTGGCCCGGTTCGTCGAGGGCCTGCGCCAGGCCAACGGCGTCATCGCCGGCACGACCGGCATGCACTGGCGCCGCTTCCTCGCCTTCAACGCCCTAGGCGCGGCCCTGTGGGTCGGCCTGTGGACGACCCTGGCCTACCTCGCGGGCAGCCACGTCACCGCGATCTACGACGAGATCCGGCGCTACCAGCTGTACGTCCTCATCGCCGTCGCCGTCCTCCTCGCGGCGTTCGTCGTACGGCACCTCGTGCGGCGCCGCCGCGAGCCCTGATGCGGACAGTGGTTTGGACGGCCGCACAGCGGTAATTCGGATGGCGACCAGAGACCGCGTCGATGTGGGGATGTGACAGGTGATGGCCGGCAACCAGAAGGCGAAGGCCAAGGCTGAGCAGGCCAAGGGCAAGGTCAAGGAGGCCGCGGGCCGCGCCGTCGGCAACGAGAGCGTGGAGGCCGAGGGCCGCATGGAGGGCGCCAAGGGTGACGCCCGGCAGGCCAAGGAGAAGGCCAAGGACGTCTTCAAGCGCTGAGCAGGACCGAAGAGCGATCCGGCAGCGGAACGGGTCCGGAGATCCCGCGCGAGCGGGCCTCCCGGGCCCGTTCCGCTGTGTTCCCGCACCGCCGCGCCACCCCTCAGCAGGGCTTCGTGAGCATCCGGAGGATTCCTCGGTGACGTCCCCTTGACCGGCCGTCCTGCGGGTAAGCGGGCAGGGACGGCAACGACCCCCCTGTGCACAGGAAGGGCCCCTGACCCCAGAGGAAAAAGGGCAACGAGGTATGGACATCCCGCTCAGGACCCACGCGACGACGCAGGACCGCGCCGCGCCCCTGCGCTACAGCCGCACCTGGGACACCGGCGTCTCCAGCATCGCCGAGGCGAGAGACGCCGTCGCGGCCCTGCTGGCGCGGGCGCGGCCCACACCGGGGCGCCGGCCGGTGCAGGATGCCCAGCTCGTCGTCAGCGAGCTCGTCACCAACGCGGCCAAGCACGCGCCCGGCCCGTGCGCGCTGCGCCTGGAGCTGCTGCCCGACGCCACCGCGCTGCGCATCTCCGTCACGGACACCTCCGAGGAGCCGCCGCGCCGGCGTCCCCCCGATCCCCGGCGGGTCGGCGGCCACGGTCTGCACCTCGTGGCGATGGTCTCCCGCGGCCTGGAGGTGACCTGGCTGTCCCGGGGCAAGCGGGTCACCGCGACCGTGCCGCTCGTGGCGCCGGACGCCGGCTGACCCGCCGGGCCGGGAGCGTCAGGCGACCCTGATGCCGACGATGCAGGTGTCGTCGTCGGTGTCCGACCTGCTGTAGGTGAGCAGCCGGTCCAGTTTCTGGTCCAGGGTGCTGGGCGCCGCGCGCGCCGTGTCCAGCAGATGCGACAGCGACTCCTCCACCGAGCGGTCCCGGCGCTCGATCAGGCCGTCGGTGTACATCAGCAGGGTGTCCCCGGCGGCCAGCTGCACCTCCGTCTCCTCGTACCGCGCCTCCGGGACGGCGCCCAGCAGCAGCCCCTTGACCGGGGGCAGCGCGGTGGCGTCCGCCTCCCGTACCAGCACCGGCGGCAGATGGCCCGCCCGCGCCCAGCGCAGGGTCCGCCGCTCGCCGTCGTACAGGCCGCACACGGCGGTCGCGGTGACGGCGCCGGTCAGATGGTGGGCGACGATGTTCAGCCAGGACAGCAGCTGCGCCGGGCCGGCGCCGGTCACCGCGAGGCCACGCAGCGCGTTGCGCAGGACGACCATGCTGGTCGCCGCCTCGATACCGTGCCCGGCGACGTCACCGACGCACAGCAGGACCAGTCCGGAGGGCAGCACCACGGCGTCGTACCAGTCGCCGCCGACCAGGTGCTCGGTCTCGGCGGGCCGGTAGCGCACCGCCACCTGGAGGCCGGGCACCCGCAGCGGGGCCTGGGCCGGGGGCATGATGGCGTGCTGGAGCTGGAGGGTGAGCCGGTTGCGCTCCACGGCCTGCTGCTCGGTGTGGGCCAGCTGGTCGCGGGTGGCGGCGAGGGCGACCTCGGTCCAGTGCTGGGCGGAGATGTCCTGGTAGGCGCCGCGGACGCCGAAGAGCTGGCCGCCGGTGTCGAGGACGGGTTCGGCGACCACCCGGATGTGCCGGGTCACGCCGTCCGGGCGCAGCAGCCGGAACGCGGCGGAGGCGGGCCTGCGGTGGTGCAGCACGGTGCGCAGGAAGCGGCCGAGGATGACGGCGTCGTCGGGGTGGGCGTGGGCCGGCAGGTCCTGGAGCGCGACCGGGGGGCTCGTGGGCGGGCGGCCGTACAGGCTGAAGAGCTGGCCGTTCCAGGTGATCTCGCCGGTGAGCAGGTTCTCCTCGAAACCGCCGATCCGGCCGAGCCGCTGGGCGTGCTGGAGCAGGCTGGCCAGCCGCGCGGTCTCGTCCTCGATCCGCCAGATCAGCAGCACGGCGGAGCCGTGCCGGCTGATGCTGATGTCGGCGACGGCGGACAGCGGTACCTGGTCGACCAGGGCGGTCAGCCGCATCCGGCGGGCGCGGAACGGCTCGCCGGTGGCGTAGACCCGTTCCACCCGCTGGAACAGCTCGCTGTCGCCTGCGGCCATCGGGTAGGCCTCCAGCAGCAGGGCGCCGCCCACGACCGCCCGGGGCCGGCCCGCCGGGTCCAGGAAGCGGCTGTTGACGTGCTGGATGCGGAAGTCGACCAGCTGTCCGGTGTCGTCGAGGTGCGGCACGAGCACCAGGGCCGGGTCGTGCAGCCCGTCGGCCAGGTCCATCAGCTCGACCACGTCGGGCAGCAGCCCGGGTTCCGGTCCGGTGCCGGGCGGCGGCACGAAGCTCTCCAGGGAGTGCGCGCACAGCTCGGCGAGGGCCTCCACCTGCCGGAGGACGGGGCGCGGCAGCGGTTCCTCCGGCTTGGGCCAGGCGATCTCCAGGACGCCGTGGATCCGGCCGCCCGCCCCGGCGGGTACGGCGATGCGGGCGCCGTCGGCGTACTCGCGGCGGCCGATGGTGGGCAGCCCGGACCCGGCGAGCGACGGCAGCCACTGCCCGTCGGGCTCGGTCAGGCCCCGCCGGGCCACGGTGGCCACGTCGGGCGGGACGTAGTGCCAGCGGGCCGCCTCGCCCGGCGGGAAACCGGCGCTGCCCGCGAGGGTCAGCGAGCCGTCGGAGCGGGCCGACCAGATGGCGACGGCGACCGCGCCCAGCGGGCGCAGGGCGTGGTCGAGCAGGGAGTCGGCCATCGCCTGGGTGTCGTGGGCGGCCAGGAGACCGCTCTCGGCGGCGCGCAGCCGTACGGCGGCGGACTCCGCGACGGGCCCGGACGGGTCCGCGGCGACGGACAGGAACGCCTCGGTGACCTCCGCGACGCGGTCCCGGGCCGCCTGGTTGATGACCTCCACCGCGAACTCCAGCGGGGTCACCTGCGCCTGCTCGGTGAGTTCGGCGAGCTGACGCGCGGCCTGGGCGGGGCCGCAGCCGAGGCGTTCGACCAGGATGCCCTTGGCCAGTTCGACCAGCGCCCGGCCCTCCGCCTCGGCCTGCGCCACCTGTACCTCGCGGCGCAGCCGGTCCACGGTGGCGGCGAGCCGGCCGACCGGGGAGGTGGCGGGTACGCCGGACGACACCGCGTCGGCGGCGGGGAGCGGGGCGGGCACGCCTGCGGGCGTGCCCGGTTCGTACGCGTTCACCGGATCGGTACTCCTCGGCCTGCGAAGGGGCGGGCGCACTGTGCCGTGCTCATGGCCGTGATCATGCGGGGAGCCAGCGCCGGACACAGGCGATGAGGTCATGGGTGTCGACCGGTTTGGTGACGTAGTCGCTGGCGCCGGAGGCGAGGCTCTTCTCCCGGTCGCCCTGCATGGCCTTGGCGGTCACGGCGATGACCGGCAGGTCGGCGTACTGCGGCATCTTGCGGATCTCGGCCGTGGCGGTGTAGCCGTCCATCTCGGGCATCATCACGTCCATCAGGACGAGTTCGACGTCCGGGTTGTGCAGCAGTGTCTCGATGCCCTTGCGGCCGTTCTCCGCGTGCAGGACGCGGAAGCCGTGCAGTTCGAGGATGCCGCTGAGCGCGAACAGGTTCCGGGCGTCGTCGTCGACGACGAGGACGGTACGGCCCCGGGTGTGCTCGTCGATCAGGTGGGGCGCGGTGTGCTGGGTCTCGTCCCCGCGGACGAGGGTGAGCACCTCGCCGGGCTCCTCGGCGGACAGGTGCAGCGCGATCCGTTCGCGCAGCTCGTCCAGGCTGAACAGGTACTCCAGCGAACCGCCCGCGGCGTCCTCGGCGAGGGGTTCGGTACGGTGCGAGCCGTGCACCAGCACCGGGACACCGGTCAGGGCCGAGTCGGCGCGCAGCGCCTCCAGGAACCGGGCCGACTCCCCGTCGGGCACGCCCAGGTCCACGACGACGCAGTGGCAGGGTTCGGCGGCGAGGGCACCGGCCGCTTCCTGGGCGCCGACCGCGGTGATGATGTCGACGGGAGTGCCGTCGCCGTCGGTGCGGCCGGTTTCCAGATCCCGCACGACGCTCTCGGCGACGAGCGTCAGCAGTCCGCGCGGGCGCTCCTCGACGACGAGCAGGCGGCGTGGCCGCTCCCGCCGCGCGAGGACCGGCGGACGCTGCTGGACGGGGCCGTCCGGCTCGTCCACGGCCTCCTGTCCGGTCTTCAGGACGGAGCGGCCGTTGCGCAGGAGTTCGTCGAAGTCCGGCCGGGCCACCGGGAGGAAGAGGGTGAACGTGCTGCCCCTGCCGGGGGTGCTGTCCACGGTGACGGCGCCGCCGAGCAGGTGGGCGATCTCCCGGGTGATGGACAGACCGAGCCCGGTGCCGCCGTACTTGCGGCTCGTGGTGCCGTCCGCCTGCTGGAACGCGCCGAAGATCGTCTCCAGTTGCTGTTCGGGGATGCCGATGCCGGTGTCCTTCACCCGGAAGGCGACGACCGCGCCGCCGCGCACGACGCCGGCGGGCACCTCGTCGTCGCCGACGGGTTCGACGCGCAGTTCGACACCGCCCTGCTCGGTGAACTTCACCGCGTTGGACAGCAGGTTGCGCAGGATCTGCCGGAGCCGGGAGTCGTCGGTGAGCAGGTCGGCGGGGGCCCCGGGGGCCGTGGTGACGGTGAAGTCCAGGCTCTTCTGGGAGGTCATCGGGCGGAAGGTGGCCTCGACGTAGTCGATGAGCTGCCGCAGCGGGACCCGTTCGGGGCTGACGTCCATCTTGCCGGCCTCGACCTTGGACAGGTCCAGGATGTCGTTGATGAGCTGGAGCAGGTCGGAGCCGGCCGAGTGGATGATGCCCGCGTACTCGACCTGCTTCGGGGTGAGGTTGCGGGAGGGGTTCTGGGCCAGCAACTGGGCGAGGATAAGGAGGCTGTTGAGCGGGGTGCGCAGTTCGTGGCTCATGTTCGCGAGGAACTCGGACTTGTACTTGGAGGCGAGCGACAGCTGCTGGGCGCGTGCCTCCAGTTCCTGCCGGGCCTGTTCGATCTGGAGGTTCTTCGCCTCGATGTCCCGGTTCTGCTCCGCCAGCAGCGAGGCCTTCTCCTCCAGTTCGGCGTTGGAGCGCTGGAGTTCCTCCTGCCGGGCCTGCAACTCGGCCGAGCGGGACTGGAGTTCGCTGGTCAGCCGCTGCGACTCCTGGAGCAGTTCGTCGGTGCGGGCGTTGGCGACGATGGTGTTGACGTTGACCCCGATGGTGTCCACCAGTTGCTGGAGGAAGTCCCGCTGGACGGTGGTGAACGGGGTGACGGAGGCCAGCTCGATGACGCCGAGGACCTGCTCCTCGAAGACGATCGGCAGCAGCAGCAGCGCGGTCGGCTCTACCTGTCCGAGCCCGGAGGAGATGGTGACGTATCCGGGCGGCAGCTCGTCCACGCCGATGGTACGGCGGCTGCGCGCGGCCTGGCCGACCAGGGAGCGGCCGAACGTGATGCGGACGGGCCGGGTGTCCTCCTCGGGCCGGCCGTAGGAGCCGACAAGCCGCAGCTCGGGTCCGGAGTCGCTCTCGTCGGCGAGGTAGAAGGCACCGTACTGGGCGGACACCTGCGGCACCAACTCGTCCATGATGAGTTCGGCGACGACGGGCAGGTCGCGGTGGCCCTGCATGAGGCCGGAGATCCGGGCGAGGTTGGTCTTGAGCCAGTCCTGTTCCTGGTTGGCCCGGGTGGTCTCGCGCAGGGACTCCACCATGGAGTTGATGTTGTCCTTGAGGTCGGCGACCTCGCCGGAGGCGTCGACGGTGATGGAGCGGGTCAGGTCGCCCTCGGCGACGGCGCTGGCGACGTCGGCGATGGCGCGAACCTGACGGGTGAGGTTGCCGGCGAGTTCGTTGACGTTCTCGGTGAGCCGCTTCCAGGTGCCGGAGACGCCCTCGACCTCGGCCTGTCCGCCGAGCCGGCCCTCGGTGCCCACCTCGCGGGCCACCCGGGTCACCTCGTCGGCGAAGGCGGAGAGCTGGTCGACCATCGTGTTGATGGTGGTCTTCAGTTCGAGGATCTCGCCGCGGGCGTCGACGTCGATCTTCTTCGACAGGTCGCCCTTGGCCACGGCGGTGGTCACCAGCGCGATGTTGCGGACCTGGCCGGTGAGGTTGTTGGCCATGGAGTTGACGTTGTCGGTGAGGTCCTTCCAGGTGCCGGCCACATGGGGCACGTGCGCCTGGCCGCCGAGCCGGCCCTCGGTGCCCACCTCGCGGGCCACCCGGGTCACCTCGTCGGCGAACGCCGACAGGGTGTCGACCATCGTGTTGATCACATCGGCGAGGGCGGCGACCTCGCCCTTGGCCTCGACGGTGATCTTCTGGGACAGATCGCCCTTGGCGACGGCGGTGGCGACCTGGGCGATGGAGCGGACCTGGCCGGTGAGGTTGGAGGCCATCACGTTGACGTTGTCGGTGAGGTCCTTCCAGGTGCCGGCGACCCCGCGCACCTGGGCCTGCCCGCCGAGCCGGCCCTCCGTACCCACCTCGCGGGCCACCCGCGTGACCTCGTCGGCGAACGCGGAGAGCTGGTCGACCATCGTGTTGATGGTGTTCTTCAGCTCCAGGATCTCACCCCGCGCGTCCACCGTGATCTTCTGCGACAGATCACCCTGCGCCACCGCGGTGGCCACCTGGGCCACGTTGCGCACCTGCGCCGTCAGGTTCCCGGCCATGAAGTTGACCGAGTCCGTCAGGTCCCGCCAGGTGCCCTTGACGCCCTTGACGTCCGCCTGGCCGCCGAGCCGGCCCTCCGTACCCACCTCGCGGGCCACCCGTGTCACCTCGTCGGCGAACGCCGAGAGCTGGTCCACCATCGTGTTGATGGTGCTCTTCAGCTCCAGGATCTCGCCCCGCGCGTCCACCGTGATCTTCTGCGACAGATCACCCTGCGCCACCGCGGTCGTCACCTGGGCCACGTTGCGCACCTGCGCCGTCAGGTTCCCGGCCATGAAGTTGACCGAGTCCGTCAGGTCCCGCCAGACCCCCGCGACCCCGGGGACCTGGGCCTGACCGCCGAGCCGGCCCTCGGTGCCCACCTCGCGGGCCACCCGCGTGACCTCGTCCGCGAACGCCGAGAGCTGGTCCACCATCGTGTTGACGGTTTCCTTCAGCTGGAGGATCTCGCCGCGCGCGGGCACGTCGTTCTTCTGGGACAGGTCGCCCTTGGCCACGGCGGTGGCGACCTGCGCGATGTCGCGCACCTGCGTGGTGAGGTTGCCCGCCATCGCGTTGACGGAGTCGGTGAGGTCGGCCCAGGTGCCGGAGACACCGGGCACCTGGGCCTGACCGCCGAGGGTGCCCTCGGTGCCGACCTCGCGGGCCACCCGGGTGACTTCGGAGGTGAACACGGACAGCTGGTCGACCATGCCGTTGAAGACGGTGGCGATGTCGCCCATGAGCCCGGTGGAGTCGTCCGGCAGCCGGGTGCCGAAGTCCCCGTCGCGCACGGCGGTCAGCCCCGCGAGCAGCATTCTCAGTTCGTGGTCACCCGGGACAGCCTCGGTCGTCCCGGTCGCCTTGCCGGCCATGCGCACCCTCGATCCGCTCCCCAAGAGCCCCCGCGGCGAGGGCTCGGAACCGCGGCCGGGAGCACAGCGCCGCCCGGCCGTTGGTGTGTGCATTTCCGCAGTTCACGGATTTGCATGATGAGAAAAATACGCCGCAGGCTAACCCACCTTCACGGCCTCGGACAAAGCATCCGGCCGACCTCCGGCGACCACGAAATTCACCGGCCGCTCACAGGTGTGAAGGTGCGTCAACCGGGTACTCGCAGCGGTTTGGCCGCGGGTGCGCTCAGCCGGACACGCGCAGGAATGTCGCCGGGGGCGTGCGGAGCGGGGCCGGGCGGGAGTGGTCCGCCGTGCCCACCCCGGCCGCCCAGTCCGGCGTCTCGCCGTCCACCACGGACTCCAGCAGCAGCGGTCCGCGTCCGGCGACCACGTCGGCCCAGACCGAGCCGCCGTACCGGGGCCGGTCGCGGCGGACGGCGGGCAGTCCGGCCAGGCGTGCGCATTCGGCGTACGGCAGGGCGGGGACCTCGGCGGAGAGCGGGACCAGCGGATCGCCGGCCGCGGCCCTGCGCTGCCAGGTGAGCCGGTTCGGATCGCCGTTGCCGAAGACGCAGAACACGAGCGGGGCAGGGCGGCCAGCCGGTCGAGATGGCGGCGCACGGTGAGCGGTTCGTTCAGGCCGCCGCCCTGGAGGGCGCCGTCGCCGACCAGGACGATCACCGGCCGGTCGGGGGCGGCGAACCGGGCCGCCACGGCGTAGGGGACGGCCGCGCCGGGCAGGCCGAGGTGGCCCGAGAGCAGGGACCGCATGCGGGGCCGCAGCCGGAGGTGGCGGGTCCACCAGTCCAGTGAGGTGCCGGAGTCGGTGACGACGGCCCGGTCGGGCAACCGGTCCGACAGCTCGGCGACGACCGGGCGGGGGCCACCGACGTACCGAAGCAGCGGCGGGACCTGGCCGCCCCCTCATCCCGCCAGGCCCCCACGAGCCGCTCGGCCCGGGTGCGCCAGGCGCGGTCCGCGGTGTGGCGCGGGAGCGGGGCGAGTGCTTCCAGGCAGGCCGTGACGTCGCCGGTCACCCGTACGGCCGGTGCCCCGCCTTCCAGCGGGCAGTCATCGGGCTCCCGGTCCACGGTGACGATCCGGCACCGGCCGGGACCGGGGAGCACGGCGGGGCCCAGGTCCTCGGCGCCGGCGAGCAGCAGCGTGTCGCACTCCCGCGGCAGGGTCGCGGCGGCCTCGCTGCCGAGCGGGCCCGCCACACCGGCCAGGTACGGCAGGGCGTCGGGCAGGGCGTCGCGGGCCAGGGCCGTCGTGGCGACCCCGGCGCCCAGCAGCCGGACCACTTCGACCGCCTGGCGGGACGCCGGGCGGCCCGCGTCCCCCACGACGACGACGGCCTTCCCGGCGCCGTCGAGCACATCGGCCGCGCGCCGCAGGTCCTCCTCGGCGGGCGGCCGCGGGGGCGGCGGAACGGGCCGGGCGACGGGCGGTGTCCGGGGCGCCGGGGCGGCGAGGTGGAGTTGCCGGCCCGGATGTTCCGCACCACGCTGTTCGTGGTGCCGTTCGTGACCTACCCCGTCACCAAGCGGGCCCGTCTGGGGCTGCAAGCGGCCGACCGGCGCAGGATCCTGGAAGGCGGGGCGGCCGGCGAGGTGCGGCGCACGGCGGGCGGCGGCTACGAGGAGGCGCACACGCCGCAGTCCCGCGAGGAGGCCTGCCACATCCTCTGCGGGACACGCCCCGGCCGCGCGCCGAGGGCGGGGAGTCCTGGCGCCGGTTCCACCGGCACCGGCCGCGCAACGCCCCCAGCCGCTGGTACTTCGCCAAGAGCGTGGAGATGCCGGCCACCGCTTGGGAGAAACGCCGGGTCGAGGTCGTGCGGACCGCGCCGGGCGAGGTACCCGGGCAAGGTGACGAGTCATGAACGAGGAGGCACCGCATGAGCGACGGCGTTGAGGGCCACGGGAACCTCCTGTACGGGCCGCAGCCGGACGTGGCCGGGGCGGCCGGTTATCCGGACGCCCCGCCGCGCATGGGCTTCTTCACCGACACCTCGGTGTGCATCGGCTGCAAGGCCTGCGAGGTCGCGTGCAAGGAGTGGAACGCCGTCCCGGAGGACGGGCTCCTGCTGACCGGCATGTCCTACGACAACACACAGGGCCTCGGCGCCGACACCTGGCGGCACGTGGCCTTCATCGAGCAGCGCAAGCCGCTGGCCGGGCAGGAGCCGGGTGTCGCGCACGACGACCACGACGACCACGACGACATCGACGTCTTCGCCGCCGCGTCCCGGCTCGGCACCGGCGCCGCCTCCCCGGGGCCGGGCGCCACCGCTCCCCCGCCGGACCGGGCTGCCGAAGGCGCGCCCGCCGGGGAGATCTCGCCCGTCTCCCCCGACGGGCGGACGGAGTTGCGCTGGCTGATGGCGTCCGACGTGTGCAAGCACTGCACGCACGCCGCCTGCCTGGACGTGTGCCCGACGGGTTCGCTGTTCCGGACCGAGTTCGGCACGGTCGTCGTCCAGGAGGACATCTGCAACGGCTGCGGCTACTGCGTGCCGGCCTGCCCGTACGGCGTGATCGACCAGCGCAAGGACGACGGCCGGGCGTGGAAGTGCACGCTGTGCTACGACCGGCTCGGCGTCGGCATGGAACCGGCCTGCGCGAAGTCCTGCCCGACGGACTCCATCCAGTTCGGCCCGCTGGAGGAGCTGCGGGAGCGCGCGCGGGCCCGGGTGGCACAACTGCACGCGGCCGGCGTGACCGACGCCCGCCTGTACGGCGAGAGCCCGCAGGACGGGGTCGGCGGCGACGGCGCGTTCTTCCTGCTGCTGGACGAGCCGGAGGTGTACGGCCTGCCACCGGACCCGGTGGTCACCACCCGGGACCTGCCCGCCATGTGGCGGCACGCGGCGCTGGCCGCCGTCTCGCTGGTCGCGCTCGCCGCCGGCAGCTTCGTGCGGAGGCCGCGATGAGCGAATCCGATGTGACCCGGGACGGGGTGCGGCACGCGCGGCCCGGCCGTCAGGCACCGACGGGAGTGCGCGCGGGGCGTCGCCGGCGGCGGCGCGGGCGGGGCGAGCAGCCGATGGTGCCGGATGCCGAGTTCTCGTCGTACTACGGCAGGCCCGTCCTCAACAAGCCGACCTGGAAGCCGCTGGACATCGCCGGGTATCTGTACCTGGGCGGGCTGGCCGGAGCCTCCTCGCTGCTGGCGGCGGGAGCCGCGGCCACGGGGCGGGCGGAACTCGGCAGGGTGGCCAAGCTGGGCGCGGCCGGTGCCATCACGTTGTCGCTGGCGGCGCTGGTGCACGACCTGGGGCGCCCGGCCCGGTTCCTGAACATGCTCCGGGTGTTCAAGCCCACGTCGCCGATGAGCGTCGGCTCCTGGATCCTGAGTGGGTACGCGCCGCTGACCCTGGCGGCTGCGGCGACCGAGGTGGCGGGCCGGTACCGGCTGGTGGGCTCGGCCGCCACCGCGGGTGCCGCCGTTCTCGGCCCGGCCGTGGCGACCTACACCGCGGTGCTGCTCTCGGACACGGCGGTGCCGTCCTGGCACGAGGGCTACCGGCAGCTGCCGTTCGTGTTCGCGGGTTCGGCGGCCACGTCGGCCGCCGGCCTCGCCCTGCTGGCGGTGCCCACCGCACAGGCCGGACCGGCGCGGCGGATGGCGGCGCTGGGAGCGGTGCTGGAACTGGGCACCTTCCAGGTGATGAAGCGGCGGATGGGGCTGACCGCGGAGCCCTTCGAACAGGGAAGGGCGCATCGGCTGCTGCGCGCGTCGGAGGCGCTGACGGCGGGCGGAGCCGCGCTGGCCCTGCTCTCGGCCCGGGTGCGCGACCGGCGTCCGGCCGTCGCGGCGGGAGCGGCCCTCCTCACCGGTTCGGCGGCGCTGCGTTTCGGCGTCTTCCACGCCGGGGTGGCCTCCGCGGAGGATCCCCGGTACACGGTCGTCCCGCAGCGGGAGAGGCTCCGGGCGCGGGGCCGCTGACGGTGCCGTCCGCCGCCCGTGGCGTACCGCACGGGCGGCCGGGCCTCAGCCGATGCCCTCCCCGTCGATCAGCCGCCCCTGGGCGCCGAGCCGTTCGGCCAGGTCGCGCAGGCCGGTGGCCTCGATGGCCGCGGGGAGCCGGGTGGCCGGATAGGGCTGGGGAGTGCGCCGCAGCCAGGCGGTGGCGAGGCCGGCGCGGGCCGCGCCGTCGATGTCCCAGGGGTGCACCGACACCAGGACGACCTCGTCGGCCGGAACGCCCACGGCTGTCACGGCGTGGGCGTACGACTCCCGGGCGGGCTTCCAGCGGCCCACCGCCTCGACGTCGAGGTGTGTCTCGAAACAGTCGGTCAGTCCTTCCCGGTCGAGGACCGCGCGGGTGGTGCCGGCGGAGCCGTTGGTGAGGGTGACCAGGCGGTACCCGGCGGCGCGCAGGGCCCGGACGCCGTCGGGGACGTCCGGGTGGAGGGGCAGCCGGGGCAGCGCGGCGAGGACGTGGTCCGCCGCCGCCTCGGGGTCGGCCACGCCCTGTGCCGAGGCCGCGAGCGTCCGCAGTCCGTCGCGGGCCACGTCGCCGAAGTGGGCGTGGCCCCCGGCCAGGCTCAGGGCGATCCCGTCCCGCAGCACACCGGCGAACCAGGCCGGGAGCGACTGCTCCGGCAGCCCGGTCTCCGCCATCCGGGCCGCGAGCGGGGTCAGGTCGGTGAGGGTTTCGTTGACGTCGAACAGGAGGACGCGGGGGCGTCCGTCACCAGGCAACGGGATCTCCTCCTCCCAGGTGGGCGGCCTCGTCGGCCAGGGCCTCGCGTTCCTCGCGGTTCACCCACGACCAGGTGACCGCCACGACCGCGATGCCGACCGGCAGCATGCCCACGATCATGGCGAGCCCGGCGGCGGTGTGGCCGGTGGCGACCATGCCGACCGCCGGGAGGTCGAGCACCGGCGCGGCGAGGACGAGGTAGAGGCAGCGGCCCGGGCCGTCCAGCCGTGCCGGGTGCGGGCGACGGCCGGCAGCCGGAACAGGACCGCGGTCGCGAGCAGGACGGGTTCGGTGACCAGTGCCCCGCGGGGTGGTGCGAGGCACACGGCTCGCCGAGGACGGCCCAGACGTGCGTGAGGACCGGCAGGGGCAGGGCCACGCCCGCGGGAACGCCGATCCGCTCCCGGAGCGGGGAGTGGCGCGGGCAACGGACGGCCGCCGGGACCACCGCGGCGACGAGGACGGCCGGCCAGGCCGTCGCCGCCACGGAGGCGGGCGCCGCGTGCGCCGCGTGCTCCATGACACCTCACTTCTCCCGCGCCGTCGTCCCGTGCACCGCGAGGGCGACGGACAGCATCAGCAGCGGCACGGCCACGACGAGCAGCCAGCGGCCGTAGACCAGGCAGAGCGCGGCCGGCAGCAGGCCGATCGCCCCGGGGAGCACGCCCCCCGCGCCCCTGTCGGGCACCCGTCACTCGCTCGGGACCGTGACCACCCGGACATTACGGGCACCCTGTCCGGTCCGTCCGCCGACACCCCGCACGCGCGGAGTCCCCCGGGACGCCGGACTCACACCTGCCGGATCCGTTTGGCCGGGCCCGGCGGGGGTACCCCGTCGCCGATCACGGCCGAAGATGCCGTGTCCACCAGGCTGCGGGACAATCGGGGGACCGAGCGGGAGGAGAGGAGCCGTGGGCGTACGCACCTGGATCGACTCCTGGCCCGTGTACCGCCAGCTCACCGGCACGGACCCGCTGGGTCGCGGCGCCGCCGCGAAGAGCGGACGCAGCGCACGGCTCACACCCCGGGTCGCCTCGGCCGACCGGGTGGTGAAGTCCGTCTGCCCGTACTGCGCGGTCGGCTGTGGCCAGAACGTGTACGTGCAGGACGAGAAGGTCACCCAGATCGAGGGCGACCCGGACTCCCCGATCTCACGCGGACGACTGTGCCCCAAGGGCGCGGCGAGCCTCCAGCTGACCACCGGCGACGCCCGCGAGCACCAGGTCCTCTACCGGCGCCCGCACGGCACGCGGTGGGAGCGGCTGGACCTGGACACGGCGATGGACATGATCGCCGACCGGGTGATCGAGGCCCGCCGGTCCGGCTGGCAGTGGGAGGTCGACCAGACCCGCACCCGGCGCACCCTGGGCATCGCCAGCCTCGGCGGAGCCACGCTCGACAACGAAGAGAACTACCTGCTCAAGAAGCTGTTCACCGCGCTGGGTGCGATCCAGATCGAGAACCAGGCGCGTGTTTGACACTCCTCCACCGTTCCCGGTCTGGGAACCTCGTTCGGCCGCGGCGGCGCGACCACCTTCCAGCAGGACCTGCAACACGCGGACTGCATCGTCATCCAGGGCTCGAACATGGCCGAGTGCCATCCGGTCGGGTTCCAGTGGGTGATGGAGGCCAAGGCCCGCGGTGCGAAGGTGATCCACGTCGACCCCCGGTTCACCCGCACCAGCGCGCTCGCCGACCTGCACGTGCCGCTGCGCGCGGGCACGGACATCGCCTTCCTCGGCGGGATCGTCAACTACGTGCTCCGGCACGAGAAGTACTTCCGCGAGTACATCGTGGCGTACAGCAACGCGCCGATGATCCTGCGCGAGGACTTCCGGGGCACCGAGGACCTGGCCGGCGTCTTCTCCGGCCTGGACGCCGACACCCGCAGCTACGACAACACCAGCTGGCAGTACGAGGGCACCGAGGTGCAGGCGCCCTCCGGGGAGCGCGACCAGGAGTACGAGGAGCGCACCCGGGGCGGCAGATCGGTGTCCGAGGCGGCGCGCGGCGAGGCCCACGGCGCCGGCGGCGCGGCGATCGGTGAGGGGGAACCGGAACGGGACGAGACGCTGTCCCACCCGCGCTGTGTGTTCCAGGTGCTGAAGCGGCACTACGCCCGCTACACGCCCGAGCTGGTCGAGCAGGTCTGCGGGGTGCCGCAGGACGTCTTCCGGCAGGTGTGCGAGCTGGTCACGGAGAACTCCGGACGGGACCGGACGACGGCCTTCGCCTACGCGGTCGGCTGGACGCAGCACACGGTCGGGGTGCAGAACATCCGGGCAGCCTCCGTCCTCCAGACCCTGCTCGGCAACATCGGCCGTCCCGGCGGCGGCATCCTGGCCCTGCGCGGTCACGCCTCCATCCAGGGGTCCACGGACATCCCGACCCTGTTCAACCTGCTGCCCGGCTACATCCCGATGCCGCACGCCCACCAGAACGAGGACCTGGACGCCTTCATCGAGGCCGAGGCCGCGCACAAGGGCTACTGGGGCAACATGCGGTCGTACGTGGTGAGCCTGCTCAAGGCGTACTGGGGTGACGCGGCGAGCGCCGACAACGACTTCTGCTTCGACTACCTGCCCCGGCTGACCGGCTCGCACTCGACGTACGAGACGACGATGGCCCAGCTGGACGGCGTCTGCAAGGGCTACTTCCTGCTCGGCGAGAACCCCGCCGTGGGCAACGCCAACTCCAAGCTGATGCGGCTCGGCATGGCCAACCTGGACTGGCTGGTCGTCCGCGACTTCTCCCTGATCGAGTCGGCGACCTGGTGGCAGGACGGCCCCGAGATCGAGACCGGGGAGCTGCGCACGGAGGACATCCGCACCGAGGTGTTCTTCCTGCCGGCCGCCGCGCACACCGAGAAGGACGGCAGCTTCACCAACACCCAGCGGCTGCTCCAGTGGCACCACCAGGCGGTCGAACCGCCCGGCGACTCGCGCAGCGACCTGTGGTTCGCCTACCACCTGGGGCGGATCATCCGGCGCAAGCTCGCCGGGTCCGGCGACGAGATGGACCGGCCGGTGCTCGACCTGACCTGGGACTACCCGACGAAGGGCCGGCAGGCCGAACCGGACGCGGAAGCCGTCCTCGCGGAGATCAACGGCCGCGACGCCGAGGGGAATCCGCTCTCCTCCTACGAGCAATTGAAGCCCGACGGCTCGACGGCCTGCGGCTGCTGGATCTACTGCGGTGTGTACGCCGACGGCGTCAACCAGGCGGCTCGCCGCAAGCCGGGCCGGGAGCAGGACTGGGTGGCGGCCGAGTGGGCGTGGGCCTGGCCCGCCAACCGGCGGATCCTGTACAACCGCGCGTCCGCCGACCCGGAGGGCAGGCCGTGGAGCGAGCGCAAGGCGCTGGTGTGGTGGGACCCGGACAAGCGCGAGTGGACCGGGCACGACGTCCCCGACTTCAAGAAGGACAAGGCGCCGGACCACGAGCCGCCCGAGGACGCGAGCGGGCCGGAGGCCCTGTCCGGCACGGACCCGTTCATCATGCAGGCCGACGGCAAGGCCTGGCTGTACGTGCCGTCCGGCCTGACCGACGGACCGCTGCCCGCCCACTACGAGCCGCAGGACTCCCCGTTCCCGAACCTGCTGTACGACCAGCAGCGCAACCCGGTACGGCAGTTGCTGCCGCCGCACCCGGACAACCGCTACCAGCCGAGCGGCGACGAGCCCGGCTCCGGGGTGTTCCCGTACGTGGCGACCACCTACCGGCTCACCGAGCACCACACGGCGGGCGGCATGTCCCGCTGGCAGCCCTACCTGGCGGAGCTCCAGCCGGAGTTCTTCTGTGAGGTGTCCCCGGAGCTGGCCGCCGAGCGGGGCCTGGCGCACACCGGCTGGGCGACGATCGTCAGCGCGCGGGGCGTGGTCGAGGCGCGGGTGCTGGTCACCGACCGGATGGCCCCGCTGACCGTGCACGGCCGCCGGCTGCACCAGGTGGGGCTGCCGTACCACTGGGGCCCGAACGGCTACAGCACCGGGGACGCGGCCAACGAGCTGCTGCACCTGTCCCTGGACCCGAACACACACATCCAGGAGACGAAGGCGTTCGCCGTCGACATCCGCCCGG
Source organism: Streptomyces olivaceoviridis (assembly GCF_014650115.1). GTDB lineage: Bacteria > Actinomycetota > Actinomycetes > Streptomycetales > Streptomycetaceae > Streptomyces > Streptomyces olivaceoviridis. The sequence goes on from NZ_BMUI01000005.1 coordinate 366,074, forward strand.
GCCGGCGACCCCGCGGTCCGGCGGTCCTGGCGCTGGTGCGGGCCTACCGGATCCGGGCGGGCATCGACGAGCACACGGGCACGGAGCCGTGAGCGGTGTGCGCGCGGGCAGCGGGGTGAGCTTCGCGGTGTGAGGGGTCCTACCTGAGCACGACGGAGTGGGCTCCGCGCGGCACCAGCTCCCCGACCACCGGTGCTCCGGGCACCTCTCCGGCGACGAGCAGTCCGCCGGAGGTCTGGGCGTCGGCGAGCAGCAGCCGGGTGTCCTCGTCGGTGTCCCCGAAGTCGGTGTGCGGCGCGACCCACTCCAGATTCCGCCGGGTGCCACCGCTGACGTACCCGTCCCGTACGGCCTCCCGGGCGCCCTCCAGGTACGGGACGGCGGCGGTGTCGACCACGGCCGTGACGCCCGAGGCGCGGGCCAGCTTGTGCAGATGGCCGAGGAAGCCGAACCCGGTGACGTCGGTGGCGCACTCGGCGCCGGCGGCCAGCGCGGCCTCGGACGCCTCCCGGTTGAGGGCCGCCATCGTGGCGACGGCGTGCGCGAACCGCTCGCCGGTGGCCTTGTGCCGGTTGTTCAGGACACCGATGCCGAGCGGCTTGGTCAGCGACAGCGGCAGCCCGGGGCGGCCGGCGTCGTTGCGCAGCAGTCGCGCCGGATCGGCGATGCCGGTGACAGCCATGCCGTACTTGGGCTCGGGGTCGTCGACGCTGTGCCCGCCGCCGATGTGGCAGCCCGCCTCGGTGGCGATGTCCAGTCCGCCCCGCAGCACCTCGCGGGCGAGGTCGAACGGGAGCCGGTCGCGCGGCCAGGCGAGCAGGTTGACGGCGAGCACGGGCCGGCCGCCCATGGCGTACACGTCGGACAGGGCGTTGGCGGCGGCGATCCGGCCCCAGTCGTAGGGGTCGTCCACGACCGGCGTGAAGAAGTCGGCCGTGCACACCAGGGCGGTCCCCCGGTGTGTGACCACGGCCGCGTCGTCGCCGGTGGCGAGGCCGACGAGCAGCGGGGTGTCGCCGCCGGCGAGCGGCGGTGCGGTCAGCCCGGCGACCACCTCCTCCAGCTCCCCGGGCGGGATCTTGCAGGCGCAGCCGCCACCGTGGGCGAACTGCGTGAGCCGTACGGGCGCCTGATGGGCCGGTGTCGTTGTCATACCGGTGGTCTCCTGGGGCAGTAGCCTGACGAGCGGTGGAGGCGTGTGGGTGCCTGGTGGCCCTCCCGGTCTTCAAAACCGAGGTGCCCGAGGATCTCGGGCAGGCGGGTTCGATTCCCGTCCGCCTCCGTTCCCCTCCCCCGTACGGCAGCGCCGGCGCTGTTCGTCGACGCGTTCCGTGTACCCGCGGGCGTCCAGGAACTCCAGCAGCGGTACGGCGACGCGGCGGGTGGTGTCGAGCGCGCGCCGGGCCTCGCTGAGCGTGAACGGCTGGGGCAGCGCTCGCAGGGCGGCGGCGGCGTCGGCGTCCGCGCCGGGCAGCAGCACGATCCCGTCGGCGATCCGCAGCAGGACTCCCGCTGCCGCCGCGGCGGCCAACGCGCGGCGGTCGAGGCCCAGTTCGGCGAGCCGCCCGGCCTCGGGGGCGCGGAACGGGGTACGGGCGAGGTCCCGGCGCAGGGCGTCCACGGCGGCGCGGACGGGTGCGGGCAGGGCGGGCCCGGGGCTGTCCGCGGGGTACAGCCGGCCCTGCCGCGCCCGGAGCCGGGGCTGTGCCGCCGCCAGCGCGTCGACCAGGGCGCGGTCGGGCAGGCCGAGCAGCCGGCGGGCCGCCTCGGTGGGCAGGCCGGGGTCCAGCGGGTGGGCGCGGGCGTGTTCCAGGACGTGGCCGGCCAGCCGGTCCTTGAGGAGGTTCCAGTGCGCCGCGTCGGCGAGCCAGTCCCCGGCGACGGGGTCGCCGGGCGCCGGGACGCCCATCGCCCGCAGGTCGGCGCGGCGGACGAGCTTGCGGCGGCGCAGTTCGGCGGCGCCGTCCGGACGGCCGGTCAGCGTCTCCAGCTCGGCCGCGCGGGCGCGGCCGGCGCCGCGGCGGGCCAGCCGGGGCGGCCGTACGTCGAGGACGGTGACGCCGCGGGGCGGGCGGGTGCCGCCGGGTTCGCGGAGCACCGCGCGGTCGCCGACCCGGAGGGGCAGCCCCCGGCGCAGGGTGAGCCGGGCGGTGTCCGGGCCGAGCGGGCGGACGGTCACCGGTACGGCGGCCGTTCCGATGTGCAGGGTGACGCACCGGGGCAGCTCGGTCACCGGTTCTCCGGTGACCCGTACGTCGACGACCTCGGTGTTCAGCCAGCGGTCCGGGGTGAGCAGCACCTGGCCGCGGCCCAGGGTGGTGTCCCCCTGGCCGTGGACGTTGACGGCGACGCGGGCCACCGCGCCGACGGCCGTCCGCTCCTCCTGGAGGCTCTGGAGGCCGCGCACCCGCAGGACGGCCGATCCGTCCGGGGTGACCAGCCGGTCGCCGACACGCAGGGTGCCGGCGCCGAGGGTGCCGGTCACCACGGTGCCGTGGCCCCGGACGGTGAAGGCCCGGTCGAGCCACAGGCGTACGTCGGCTTCCGTGTCGGGCGCGGGCAACTCGGCGGCCATCCGCGCCAGTTCGGCGCGCAGTTCGTCCAGTCCCGCGCCGGTGACCGCGCTGACCGCGACCTGGGGCACCTTGCCGAGGGAGGTACCGGCCAGCCGCTCGACGGCGTCGGCGCGGACCGGCTCGGGGTCGGCGAGGTCGCTGCGGGTCACCGCGAGGACGGCGTGCCGGACGCCGAGCGCGTCGAGGATGGCCAGGTGCTCCTGCGACTGTGGCTGCCAGCCCTGGTCGGCGGCGACCACGAACAGCACGGCGGGTACGGGGCCGACACCGGCCAGCATGGTCGGCACGAACCGCTCGTGACCGGGTACGTCGACGAACGCGAGGTGGTCTCCGCCGAGCCTGGTCCAGACGAAGCCCAGGTCCAGCGTGAGCCCCCGGCGCCGCTCCTCCTCGTACCGGTCGGGCTCCATCCCGGTGAGGGCCCGGACCAGCGCGGACTTACCGTGATCGACATGCCCGGCGGTCGCGAGAACGCGCATCACGCCTCCCTTCCGCGGGGGGCCGGCATCGTGCCCCTCGCTTCGCAGGGCGCCGGCATCGTGCCCGTCCCTTCGCAGGGTGCCGGCGTCAGGCCGTCGGCCGTGCCACGGGGGCTCGGCAAGGTGCCGCCCATGCCGCTACCGGGGGACGGCGTCATACCGCCCCCTTTGCCACGGGGCCTGACGTGCCGTCCGCCCCGCCATACCGGCACCGCATCAGGCCGTCGGCCGTGCCACGGGTCCCCGGCAGCGCGCCGCCCACTCCGCCACCGGTCCGTCGCGGGGTGCCACCCGTCGTGCCCGTCGTTCCCCGCGGAGCGCGCATCATGCCCGCCCTTCCACCAGGACCAGCATCACACCGTCCGCCCTTCCACGGGGACTGCGAACCGTGCCGCCCACGACGGCCCGCTCTTCCGGGGGCGCCCCGGATGCCGTGCGCCGCCGCACGCCTCCCCCGTCACTTTCCCCGCCCTTCCGTCACCGGCCGCGCGGACCGTACGGCCTCGGCCAACCGGTCGTCGTCCTCCGGGGGCACCGCCCTCAGGTCCAGCAGGCAGCGGCCCGTCTCCAGGCGGCCGACGACGGGGATACGGCCGGTGCGCAGCGCGGCGGCGTACGGTTCGGGCAGGGAGAGGGCGGCGCTGGGCAGGGTGACGCCGGGGGCACCTCCGCCGCCGACTGTCGCGGCGCTCTCGACGGCCAGGACGTCGATCCCGTCGGCGGCGAGCCCGGCGGCGAGCCGGTCGGCGCGGGCCCGGAGCCGGGCCGGGTCGGCGGTGAGGGCGAGGGCGGTGGGGGTGGGCGGGCCGGTTAGGGTGGCCTCCAGGGCGGCCAGGGTCAGCTTGTCGACGCGCAGGGCGCGGGCCAGCGGGTGCCGGGCGAGGGTGCGGACCAGGTCCTCCCGGCCGAGCAGCAGCCCGCACTGGGGTCCGCCGAGCAGTTTGTCGCCGCTCGCGGTGACGAGCGCGGCGCCGGCGCGCAGCTGGGTGTCGGCGTCGGGCTCCTCGGGCAGGGCCGGGTGCGGCGCGAGCAGCCCGGAGCCGATGTCGACGACGACCGGCACGCCGAGGCCCGTGAGGTCGGCGACCTCGGCGGACCGGGTGAACCCGGTGATCAGGAAGTTGGACGGGTGCACTTTCAGCACGAACCCGGTGTCCGGTCCGATGACGGCCGCGTAGTCGGCGGGGGCCGTGCGGTTGGTCGTACCGACCTCGCGGAGCCGTGCGCCGGTCGAGACGAGCAGGTCGGGCAGGCGGAAGCCGTCGCCGATCTCCACCATCTCCCCGCGGCTGACGACGATCTCCTTGCCGGCCGCGAGGGCGGTGGCGGCGAGGGCGAGCGCGGCGGCGCCGTTGTTGACGACGTGCGCGGCGCCGGCGGCCGGCACCCCGGCGCGCAGCGCGGCGAGCGCGGAGCGTCCTCTGCGGGCCCGGACACCGGTCGCCAGGTCGAGTTCGACGTCCGTGGGACCGGCCGCCTCCTGGACGGCCTGCCGGGCGGCGGCGGACAGCGGGGCCCGGCCGAGGTTGGTGTGCAGCAGCACCCCGGTGGCGTTGAGCACCGGGCGCAGGCCGCTCGCGGCGGCGGGCAGCAGGTCCAGGGCCGTCTGCGGGACCTGTTCCGGTGGGATGCCGCCCGCGCGGGCCCGCTCCTGCGCCTGCCGTACGGCGGCCTTCACCCGGTGCGCGCCGAGCCGTTCGACCGCCTCGGCGAGCCGGGGGTCGCGCAGGAGGGCGTCGGTGCGCGGGATGCGGCGGCGTGCGTCGTCGGCCGCGTCCCGCTGCCGGGGCGGGTCCGTGGTCACGGGCGCGCCGAGCGTGCCGTCCTCGGCTGCCCCTGCTGGTACCGGCCGCTGTTCCATGCCGCCCCTGTCCTCCCGGTCCGGCCCTGTGCCCGTACGGACTCGGCCCATCGTCTCCCAGTGCCCCCGGCGGGCCGTCCGACACGCCGGGACGGACGTTGGCGGTGGCCACCGCCCGGGTACTCGGCGCCGCATGGAGGACCACGAGCGCAAGCGACAGGACGAGAACGCGACGGCGGCCGAGCGGGCCGCGCGCCGGCAGCGCGAAGCGGACCGCGAGCGCGCCGGATCCGAGCCGTTCGACTACCCGTACCCGGAGCGCCGGGCGAACGTCCGGGCCCGACGGCACATCAGCGAGGCGCAGGCCGCCGCGGACACACCGCCGGGGATTCCCGGCGGCTACGGCACGACCGGCGGCGGTCGGGTGGGCGCCACCGGTGCCGCCCACCCGCCGTCCCGCGAGCACCGTGCCCCGTCGGCGGGGACGCCGGCCGCGGAACCGGGCAGTGACGACGAGGGGCCGGTGAACCGCTCCGAGCGGTGACAGCCACGGCGGCGAGGGGCCCGCGGAAGGCTCACCGGGGCCACCGGAGGGTCAGGGTGTCCCGGTGGGCCACGGCCGGTCGTCGATGTCGTCGGCCTCGGTCGGCGGCCGGGGCGGCGGTGCCTCGCCCGCGGTGAGGTGTTCCAGCACCTCCACCAGTTCCTGGCATGCCTTCTCCACCGAGCTCCGGGTGTTGCGCTGCTCGATGATCACGGCGGACAGCAGCAGCGCGGTCAGGGCCATGGCCCCGTTGAAGGCCTGGAGCTTCACCATGATCTCGGTCCGGCTCAGCCCGGCGAACGCGCCGACGCCGTCCGTGGCGGCGACGGTGGCCACCACGGAGGTCAGCAGGGCGCAGAGCACACTGCCGACGAGCTGGAACCGCAGGGCCGCCCAGATGATGAGCGGGTAGACGAGGAAGAGCAGGCTGAGCGAGCTGTACACGGCCAGCGGTACGAGGGCGCAGGCGACGACGGCCAGCGCGGTCGCCTCCTTCCAGCGGCGCAGGGGCAGCGGCCTGCGGGCGCCGTGCAGCAACAGCAGCAGCGGGGTGACCAGCAGGACACCCATCGCGTCGCCCACCCACCAGGCGAGCCAGACGGGCCAGAAGCTGTGCGGGGGCACGCTGCCCGTGAGGGCGAGGACGCCGACGCCGACGGACGCGCTGACCAGCATGGCGCCCAACGCGCCCAGGAACACGAGGGCGAGGCCGTCGCGCAGCCGGCTGAGGTCGGTGCGGAAGCCGGCCCGGCGCAGCAGCAGTGCCGCGCACAGGGGTGCGGCGGTGTTCCCGAAGAGGATGCCGAGCACGTCGGGTTCGGGTGTGGTGAGGGACAGGACGGCGAAGAAGGCGCCGAGCGTGATGCCCGGCCAGCAGCCCAGGCCGAGGATGAGCAGCGCGGCGAGGGCGACGCCGGTGGGCGGCCAGACGGGGGTGACGACGGCGCCCTCGACGGTCAGCTGGCACAGCAGGCCGAGCCGGGCCGCCGCGTAGTAGCAGGCGGCGACGGCAAGCAGTCGGACCACCCGGACGCCCGGCCGGCGCAGCTCCTCGAAACCCACCACAGCAGCAATCTCACACCGATGGCCGCCGGTCGGCGAGGCGAGGCGGTCGGCGGCCCGGCCCGATGGCTGATGGCGGCCGGACACGGAGCCGCTCAGGCCGGTGCGGCGGGGCCGTCCAGGCCCACCACCAGGACGGCGGCGTCGTCCTCGTGCCCGACGCTCTCGGCGCCCTTGATCACGGCCGCGGCGAGCGCGCGGGCCTCCAGGGCGGCGACGGCGGCGATACCGGCGAGCCGTACCACCTGGTCGAGGCCGTCCTCGATGTTCAGCGACGGGCCCTCCACGACGCCGTCGGTGAGCAGGACGAAGACCCCGCCGGTGGTGAGCCGGTGCCGGGTGACCGGGAACTCGATGCCCTGTCCGATGCCGAGCGGCGGTCCGCCCTCGTCGTCGATCACGCCGGACTTCCCGTCCGCCGTGGCCCAGACGGAGGGGATGTGACCGGCCCGGGCGCTCTCCAGCACCCCGGTGGCCGGGTCGAGCCGCATGAAGGTGCAGGTGGCGAACAGATCGCTGCCCAGGGAGAGCAACAGGTCGTTGGTGCGGGCCAGCAGGTCCCCGGGATCGCCGGTGACCGAGGCGAGCGCCCGCAGTCCGGCCCGGACCTGGCCCATGAAGGCCGCGGCCTCGATGTTGTGGCCCTGTACGTCGCCGATGGACAGCCCGATCCGGCCGTCGGGCATGGCGAAGGCGTCGTACCAGTCGCCGCCCACGTTGAGACCGAGGTTGGCGGGCGCGTACCGCACCGCGAGATGGAGGCCGGGCGCGGTCGGCAGGTCCCGGGGGAGCATGCCGCGTTGCAGGGCGATGGCCAGCTCGACCTGGGTGCGTTGCAGCTCAGCGCGCCGGCGCGCCTGGGCGGTGAGCGAGCCGAGTCTGGCCAGCAGCTCGTCGCCTTCGTCCATGGTGCGCTTGCGGGGCATCGATCACTTCCGGCGGGACGGGTGACCCTCGGAGGGCCGGTCGCCTGAATTCTCGGCAAACGTCTAAATTTTACCTAAATATGATGATCGTGCCTCGGGGGTGGCCGGCCGGGCCCGGACCCCGGCCCGACCGGAGTCCCGGCCGTGCTCGCGGTCAGCGGACCTCGGAGTCGATGCCGGTGATCACCGCGGGCCCGAGCGGTGCCGTCCGCTCGTCCAGTCCCGCCTGCTGGAGCGCGGAGTCCGCTAGCCTGCGGGCCTCCTCCTCGGCGTGCCGGCCGGTGTCCGCCTCCACGGTCAGACGCAGGGTGAAGGTGTTGTCGTCGTTGACGCTGAGCGCGTCCAGGTCCTCGGCGCTGCCCATGTGCGTGCCGTGCGGATCGGCGGGCCGGAGCGCTCTGGCCAGCCGGGAGCGGGTGTCGGCCTCGATCCCGGTGGTGAAGGTGCCGGGGACGCTGATCACGTAGGTCGTCATGAGACGGGTCCTTTCCTCGGGCGTCCCCCGTCTACCCCGATTCGCGGGCTTCGCACAGCACACAGCGGGGCGTCCTCCCGCGTCGGGCGCCGTCCCCCGGACGGCGGACGTGCCCGTGTCGGCTCCGGGGCCCGGTGCGGCGGGGGTGGGAGATTGCGGCTGCGGCCCCTCGGTCCGCCTCTTCCCCACCCCGCCCGACGAAGGACTCCCTCGCGCCGAAGGACTCCCCCATGCCAAGGACGGCCGCGCCCCTGCGCCTGTGCCGTCCGCTGGCCGCCGTACTCGGCGGTCTCGCCCTCGCCCTGACCACCACGGGTTCCGCGCTCGCCGCCGACGGCACGTTCGTCTGGACCGGGCCCCGGGGCAAGGCGTACGCCATCGACAACCCCCCGGACGGCAAGTGCCTCGCCATGGCCCAGGAGGCGCGCGGCGCCCGTAACGGGACGAAGAATCCGCTCGTCGTCTACACGAAGAAGAGGTGCAAGGGGTCGGCGTTGCGGCTCGCCCCCGGCCGCTCGGCGCCCGCGAACGCCCGCTTCGCCGGCGTGGTCTTCGACCCGCGCCGACCGATCCCCACGGCGCCGGGGGCCTGAGCCCCCTCAGACCCAGCCGTCGAGCGCGCCCATGAAGCCGTCGAAGTCGTCACGGTAGACGCAGTGCCCGGCTCCCTCGACCGTCCGGACCTCGAAGCCCCGTCGCACCAACTCCTCGTCCAGACCGGGCCGTACGAGTTCGCCGACGCCGGCCAGTACCACCAGGGAGGGCACCACCGGACGCGCCGGCGTGCGGCTGACCGCGTAGATGCCCGGCAGGACGCGGGCCGAGGCGGGGTCCCAGTCGGCGAGCGTGGCCAGTTCCACGTCCACGTCGGCGTCGTCCCAACGCGGATTGAGGCTCTTGACCATCGCGCGGTTCGCGGACTTGAAGGCGGCGAAGTAGGCGGATGCCTCGACCAGTTTCCGGCGCAGGTCCCAGGCGGGGTCGCAGTAGACGGCCCGGGCGGGCGCCAGCCGTTCGACGGCGCCGGCCAGGGCCATGGCCCCGAGCGAGTGACCGATGACCAGTTCCGGCCGTTCCGGGAGGGTTTCGACGAGGTCGCCCGCCCAGGTCTCGGGGCTGTACTCGCCCCGGCCGCTCGCGCCGTGCCCGCGCAGGTCCACGCCGATGACCCGGTAGCCCTTGCCGGCGAGGACCGGTGCGACCCGGTGCCAGGTGCGGTGGTCGGACATGATTCCGTGCACGAGGACGGCGACCCGGTCGCCGGTCCCCCACTCGTGCGTGTGCAGCCTCATCGGCGGCGCCTCCCCCGTCGTACTCCGGCTGATCATGTCATCACGGCCGGCGCGGGTTCCACACCCGGCGGACGGCCGGCGTCCATCGTCCCGCGCGCGAAAGCGGAAATCCGGGCGGTCCGCGCGCGTGTCGGCCGGCTTCGGGGGTCGGTGATCCTCTGCGAGGCCGGCACGCCACGCCCCACGGCGCCTCCGCGACGACGTCCTCCTGGCCGGTCGCGGGGCGGCCGACGTGCGGTGGGTGCCCTCAGACCGTCATCGCGCCGGTCGAATCGGGCTGCCCCGAACGCTGTGCCTCGTCCCGGACGAGCATCGACAGGAGCGAGGCCACCGTGAGGCCGATTCCCGCCTCGGCCGGATGCCGCAGGGTCCTGCTGGGATCGATCCGGTAGGTGTTGCCGCGCCCCTCCCGGGTGTGAGACAGGTAACCATCCTGCTCCAGGTCCACGATGATCTTCTGCACAGCGCGATCGGTGAGCCGACAGCGCGCGGCGATGTCCCGGATGCGCGCATGTGGGTTGTCCGCGACGGCCGCAAGCACGCGGGCATGGTTCGTCAGGAAGGTCCACCCGCTGTGCGACTCAGGCACTCCATCCATGCCCCGAGTCTAGCGACTGGACATTCATGCACTCAAAAACACGTATTGAGATTCGTGTATTAGTTGACGTACATCCGGGTGAGGGGGCAGCGTTGAGTCAGCCCCCTGCGCACACATGCGGGAGAAAGCCATGTACCACCGCATCCACCAGGCCCAGCTCGCCGGCGGGCCCGGCCTGCCCTGCCCGGGAAGCCGGGAGACCCCGGACAGGCCCCTGCCGACCGGCCTGGCGACCGCCTCCTGCACACCGCGCGGGGGCCGGATCCGCGTCCAGGTCCTGGGTGAGCTGGACCTGGACTCCGCGGACCGGCTCCGCCCCGGCCTGCACCAAGCACTCGCCGCGTCGGAGCACGGCCTCGACCTGGACCTGGGCGGGCTCGATTTCTGCGACTGCGCCGGCCTCGGTGTACTGATGGAGCTTCGACAGCGAGCCGACACCCAGGGCAAAACGGTCGTCATCCGCGTCGGCAACCGCATGGTCGACCGGCTGCTCGCCCTCCTCGGAGCCCGGGAGCTGTTCACGCCGCCGGACCCGCCGCCCATCGAACTGCGTCACCCAGCCCCGGCCGGCGCCCCCTCCCCGAAAGCAGGGACATCACCAGGCGCCATGTCCTCCCGCACCCGCACGGACGGGACCGGTTGCCGCCAGGCCCCGCGCTGCTGAGACACGGTCCGCGACCCGCCGGAGGCGGGTTCGGCGGTTGTTTTGCCGAACAGCCCCATGGCGATCGATGACTGAGACATACTTCCGGTGGGTCCAACTCCTTCTCTCGGACGACTTGTTATCAACGAGAGAAAGGGGGAGCTATGCGGCTCGCATGGTTGCACCTCGGTGAGGTGCTGCGATCCACGGGGGCGAAGGTACATCGGCGATGTACCCGAGCCGTCCGAGCCGTCCGCGCGTGGTACCGGTCCGCCAGGCCCAGCAACCGCGCGTGGACCTGGTTCGACCAGTTTTCGGCGTCGGTGGCTGCAACCACCTTGCACGACCTCCTGGTCTGGATCACGCGCGGTCGCTGACCCGTCGAGGGCGGCCCCCGCAGATGCCGTCACCATGGCGCGGGGGTCGTCCGGGTCGGACCACTGACCGACCTCACCCTGACGCATCCATAGATGCGTTCGGATGTCTCTACCCTAGCCCTCGAGTTCAATCTGAGACGGCCGAATCTGCAAATCTCGTGTCTCCCCCGTCCGAGGTCTCGCGCGCGGCCGTCTGTGCCCGATCGCGCTGCGCCGAAAGCCGCGCCAGCGGTGCGCACCGCCCCAGCGGTCGCGGGCCGGTGGCTCACAGCGGGGAGTGGGCCACCGCCGTCACATAGGCGCCGCACAGCAGGGAGACCAGGGTGAGGGCGCCGTAGACGACTATCGCCGCCGGCGGGCGCAGCCACCACGTGCGGGCGAGTGCGCGTGCCACCGGGACGAGCAGCGGGAAGGCCGGCAGCAGGAACCGCGGCTTGGAGGAGAAGGAGCCGGAGCCGCCGACCACGAGGAGGACCAGGAGGCCGGCGAAGACCACCAGGGCCGGCGGGGGGCGCTCCAGGCAGAGCAGGGCGAACAGCAGGACGCCCGACGCGACGACCAGGAGGGCCACCGGGTAGACGACGCCCCCGCCGTGCAGGAACAGGGCCTTGAGGAAGCGCACCGAGCCGGCGCCGAAATCAAAGCGGGAGTCCCAGGCGCGCTGGACGGTGAAGTAGCCGCCGAGGAGGTCTCCCGTACGGCTCCCCACCCACAGCACATAGCCCAGCCAGCCCAGGGGGGCCAGCACGGCTCCGGCCCACAGCCGCGCGGGGGCCCGGCCGCGCTGCCGCACCGCCTGGTGCCCGGCGGCCAGGGTGACGGCCACCGCCACCGCGAATCCGCTGGGCCGCGCCAGGCCCGCCAGCGCGGCCAGGGTTCCGGCCCACAGCCAGCGGCCCCTGAGCACGCAGTACAGCGCCCACGCGGCGAGCGCGGCGAACAGCGACTCCGTGTAGGCGATGGTCAGTTCGACGGCGTGCGGCAGGGCGGCCCACAGGGCGACCAGTGTGGTGGCGACGCCCCGGCCGTACAGATGGTGGCCGACGAGGTAGACGCCGTACGCGGCCACGCCCGCGGCCGTCCAGGCGATGAGCAGGGCGGACCGGCCCGGGGTGAGGGGCAGGACGGTGGTCAGTGCTCGGATGAGCGCCGGATAGAGGGGGAAGAAGGCCCAGTCGGTCTGGACGGCGCCCTGCGGGGAGATCCAGACGAGGTGGCCGTAGCCGTGGGTGGCGATGTGCAGGTACCAGCGGGAGTCCCAGGCGTGGGCCAGGTTCCTGACCAGCGGTTGTCCCCGGAGTTCGTTCGTGAGGATCACCGTGAGGAGCCCGGCGAGCCGGACGGCCGCGAACAGGGCGAGCGCCGGCAGGACGCCCTGCGGCCGGCCGGGCCCGGTCGGCCGGGGCAGCCGGGGGCGCCTCAGGGGGCCGGAGGGGGCCGTCGGTTCGGGCCGGGGGACGGAGGAGGTGCTCACGGCGTCGACCTTGGGCACGCCGGTGGGCAGGTGCAACGCGCGACCCGGGTTTCCGCCGCCCCTCCCCCGGTTTTCACGCGTCCGGACGCGTCACCGGCCCCGCTCACCCTTTCAAAGGGGCCCACAAGGGTGTGGTTATCATATGAGCGCTGCCTAGCTCGAAAGATGGATCTGTGACTGTCAACGACGACTCGTTCACCAACTGGAAGATCCGCGAGGAGATCGCGGAGTCGATGATCCCGCTCATCGGGAAGCTGCACCGCGAGCGGGACGTGACCGTCCTGCTGCACAGCCGCTCCCTGGTGAACAAGTCGGTGGTCAGCATCCTGAAGACGCACCGCTTCGCCCGGCAGATCGCCGGCGCCGAGCTGTCGGTCACCGAGACCATGCCGTTCCTCCAGGCCCTGACCGCCCTCGACCTCGGGCCGTCACAGATCGACCTCGGCATGCTGGCCACCACCTACAAGGCCGACGACCGCGGCCTGAGCGTGGCGGAGTTCACCGCCGAGGCGGTCGCCGGCGCCACGGGGGCCGACAAGATCGAGCGCCGCGAGCCGCGTGACGTCGTGCTGTACGGCTTCGGCCGCATCGGCCGGCTGGTCGCCCGCCTGCTGATCGAGAAGGCCGGCTCCGGCAACGGCCTCAGGCTGCGCGCCATCGTCGTGCGCGGCGGCGGCGGCCGGGCCGCCGAAGACCTCGTCAAGCGCGCCTCGCTGCTGCGCCGCGACTCCATCCACGGCCAGTTCCAGGGCACGATCACCGTGGACGAGGGCAGCAGCACGATCGTCGCCAACGGCAACGCCATCAAGGTGATCTACGCCGACGACCCGTCGCACGTGGACTACACCGAGTACGGCATCCGGGACGCCATCCTCATCGACAACACCGGCAAGTGGCGCGACCGCGAGGGCCTGTCCCAGCACCTGCGCCCCGGCATCGAGAAGGTCGTGCTGACCGCGCCGGGCAAGGGCGACGTCCCGAACATCGTGCACGGCGTCAACCACGACACCATCAAGCCGGACGAGCAGATCCTGTCCTGCGCCTCCTGCACCACCAACGCGATCGTGCCGCCGCTGAAGGCCATGGACGACGAGTACGGCGTGCTGCGCGGCCACGTCGAGACCGTCCACTCGTTCACCAACGACCAGAACCTGCTGGACAACTACCACAAGTCCGAGCGCCGGGGCCGCTCCGCGCCGCTCAACATGGTCATCACCGAGACCGGTGCCGCATCCGCCGTCGCCAAGGCGCTGCCCGACCTCAAGGCGAAGATCAGCGGCAGCTCGATCCGCGTCCCGGTGCCGGACGTGTCGATCGCGATCCTCAACCTCCAGCTGGCCCGCGAGACCACCCGCGAGGAGGTCCACGACCACCTGCGCGAGGTGTCGCTGACCTCGTCGCTCAAGCGCCAGATCGACTTCATCACGGCGCCCGACGCGGTCTCCAGCGACTTCATCGGCTCGCGCCACGCCTCGATCGTGGACGCCGGCGCGCTGAAGGTGGACGGGGACAACGCGATCCTCTACCTCTGGTACGACAACGAGTTCGGCTACTCCTGCCAGGTCGTCCGGGTCGTCCAGCACGTGTCCGGCGTGGAGTACCCGACGTACCCGGCGCCGGCGGTCTGACCGCCCGGGTCCCGCGTACGCGTACGGCCGCCGACCGGGGTTCGCGGTCGGCGGCCACTGCGCGGGGCGGGTCCGGTCAGGCCGGGGCGGGCCTGCCGCACGCGCCCGCGGCGCAGGCCGTGAGCCACTGGTCGAAGTCGGCGTCGTAGCGGGTGCCGACGCCGTCGTGGTAGACGGCGTATCCGCCGGCGTAGTCACCGACGCGGAAGCGGGCGAGCATGCGCCGGATGTCGTCGGGGTGCCGCTCGGCCATGTAGCGCACGGCGAGGTAGCCCCACGGGTAGGTGCGGGTCACGTCGCTGTTGTCGTAGGTGTTCTCGAACAGGGTGCTCAGCCTGTACGTGTGCCGGCCGGCCTCCTGGACCGCCTGGTCGTCGGCGAGACCGCGGTAGCCGTAGGAGACGTACTCGGCGAGGCCCTCGATCCACCACACGTCCGGCACGGAGATCTGCCGCGCGAAGTCGCCCTTCATGTCGTCCCGGGCGTCCAGGAAGTGTGTGTACTCGTGGTTGAGGTTCCAGATCCGGGCCGGGAAGCCGTCGTCGGAGTCCCTCTGGTACATGATCGACGTCGGCTCGTTGGCCGGGTCCGACGGATCGCCGCCCAGCGTGATGCCGCCGTTGTCGGTGCTGACGCCGTACATCGCGCCGGCGTAGGTCTGGTAGTCGGCGCGGCTCGCGAACACCACGATTCGGACCGTGGAGGCGTACTGGCCGGGTATCGCGCCCTGGGCCCCCACGACCGACCGGAAGTAGGCGTCCTGGCGGAGCACACTGGCGCAGGCGGCGTCCTGGTCGGCGGCGGTGAGCGCCTGGGCGCGGAGGGTGACGTTCGCGTCGCAGTGCCGGGTGACGGGCAGGACGGCCCTGTCGAGCTTCTCCGGCAGGCCGCAGACGTCGTAGTAGGAGCAGTCGGCCTGGTCGTAGTAGTCCGCCTGGGTGGCCACGGCCACCCAGAGCGCGGCCGTCGGGCCGGTGATCCCCGTCCGGTCCAGCAGGTCCTTGGCCAACGGGCGCACGGTGTCCCGCAGTCCCGGGTGCTCGGTGTAACGGGCCAGGTTCATCCCGGCGTTGGAGTCCAGGAAGGCCCGGTCGGTGCCGAGCCGGTCGGTGTGGGCCAGCGCGAAGTCGTACAGGGTGTCGATGATGCGCGGGTCGGTCTCGACCGCGCGTACGTACTCCGGGTTCCAGTTGCCGCGCCACAGCGGTGTGTAGACGTCGTTGACGGCCCTGACCATGCTGTCGATCGCGTCGTACGAGCTGTCGTAGCCGTTCAGCAGCCGCCGGTAGACGTCCAGGTAACGGCCTTGCTGGTCGGCGCTGTCGGTGAGGATGACGGTCTCGCCGAGGATGTCGCCGTTGGCCGCCGTGACGTCGCGGGAGTGGGGGCGGGCGAAGAAGGTGTCCATGCCGCTCGCGACGGCGGTGGTGAGGCTGGAGGTGTACGCGCCCACGTCGCCCGGGTGGTTGAACTGCACGTAGTAGCCGGCCCGCAGGAAGAGGACCAGTTGCAGCAGGCTGCCGGAGTTGTCGCCGCGGTACTGCCCGGCGGTGCTGGTTAACGCGTGGGCGACGGTGAGCATCTGGTCCTGGCGGAAGATGTCGCGCGCGTCCGTGCCGGTGACCGCGAAGAGGGTGTTGACGCAGTCCGGGGCCGCGGCCCTGACGTAGGAGACGAGGGCGGAGCCGGTACGGCTGCCGAAGTCGGCCGGGACGCAGGAGGCCCTCTTCGCCGTGTGCGGCCCGGCGTCCTTCGTCGACGGGGGCTGCTGCGGCGGGAGTTGGACCGGGCTGAGCCGCCGGGCCTGGATCGCGGGGCGCTCGGTCGCGACGGTGGACGCGGCGGCGGGCGACGGCACGGAGCGGTGTGCCCGGGGTGCGGTGGCCGTGGCGGTGTGCGGCCGGGGGGCGGCGAGTGCCGGGGTGGACAGCAGGCCGGCCAGGGTGACGCAGACGGCGGCGGCGCCGGCGATGCGGCCGGCCGTGCCCCTTGGCACGCGTCCGGGCAGCGTGAAGCGATAGCGCATCGGGATTCCTCCACGAAGGGATGCGCCTCTGTGGGGTGTCGAGGCGTGTGAGGCACTGTTCCAGCGCACCCCGCACCCAACAATGGCGTGTGACATAGCACATGGCACTGGCCGCTCATAACACCGCGACGCATCCTTGACCCGCCACTACGCCCCGGTGACGTTCCAGGTGCGCGAGGCCCAGGTACGCAGGTGCGGGGCCTGGGCGACGAGGTCGCGGTACGCGTCCATGGCGGACCGGAAGAGGGTCTCCACGGTGTCGTCGGTGACGGTGTCCGGCCGCCAGGCCAGCACATAGCGGCACCAGAGCGGGGAGCCCGCCAGCGGTTTGACCGTGACGTGCGGGATCGGCCGCAGCGTCGGCTGCACCAGGGACACCCCGAGGCCGTCGGCGATCATGCTCTGTAGCTGCGTCTGGTCGCCGAGCCACTCATGGACGGTCACCGGTGTGAACCCGGCCGCGGCGCAGGCGTCGTAGAACACCCCCGGCCAGCCGGCGCCGTCGTCCGGGGTCACGAACCAGGCGTCCTCGGCGAGGTCGGCGAGCTGGACCTGCGCGCTCTGCCGGAGCCGGTGGCGGGCGGGCAGGGCGACGAAGGTGGGCTCGGTGACGATGCCGCGGTGCCGTACGGCGGTCGAGTGCCGTAGTTCCATGCCCGGGTAGTCGGCGGCGATGGCCGCGTCCACCGCGCCCTCCTCCAGCAGTTCGACGATCCGCGAGGACGCGTAGACGCTGGTGACCGAGAGGGAGAGTTCCGGCAGCCGCGCACGGACCCGGGAGACCGTGCCGGACAGCATGGGCGAGTTCGTCGCGGCCACGCGCAGGGTGCCGCGGGGGCGGGCGGCGGGCGGGCGGTGCCCGATCGCGGCGGCCCGCGCGAGGACGTCCCGGGCCTGCTCGACGACCTCGGCACCGTACCGGGTCGGCCGGACCCCGCCGGGCCCGCGCTCGAAGAGGGGCTCGCCGAGGTGGCGTTCGATGCGCCGCAACTGGGTGCTGACGGCCGGCTGCGAGTAGCCGAGCTGTGCGGCGGCACGGCCCACGCTGCCCGCGTCGGCGATCGCGCACAGCACCCGCAGGTGCCGCAACTCCAAATCCATCGCTCCACTCCCCGCCCATTCCGGCCCCCCGTACCCTCGCGCACCGAGGACCGACCACGCCGGTCCGCCTCAGCCGTCGCCTGCCGTGCTCACGACCGGCGGACCGAAGCGTTCCATTCTGCCCTCCCGGGCGGCGACGTCGGGCCCCGAGGGGGCTCGGGCGATCCAGGAGGCGTTCACCGGCCCGTTCTCGCTGGTGCCCCGGGAGTCCACGGGCGGCCGAGCCTGCCTAAGCAGAGATTCCATTTGCCTAAAACCCTTAGGAAAATGCACAATGGCTTTCGACAGACGGGAGAGACAGTGATGGCGCGTGCGGGGCTGACCACCGAACGCCTGGTGCGGGCCGGCGCGGAACTGGCCGACGAGGTCGGCTTCGACCAGGTGACGGTGTCCGCGGTGGCCCGGCGGTTCGACGTCAAGGTCGCGAGCCTGTACTCGCACCTGAGGAACTCGCAGGACCTCAAGACCCGGATCGCGCTGCTCGCCCTCGCGGAGCTGGCCGACCGTGCCGCCGAGGCGCTGGCCGGCCGGTCCGGCAAGGACGCCCTCGGCGCCTTCGCCCACGTCTACCGCGACTACGCCCGCGCGCACCCCGGTCGCTACGCGGCGGCCCGCCACCCGCTGGACGCCGAGACGGCGGCCGGCAGCGCGGGAGTGCGGATCGCGCAGCTCACCCGGGCGATCCTGCGCGGTTACGACCTGACCGAGCCGGACCAGACCCACGCGGTCCGCCTCCTCGGCAGCGTCTTCCACGGCTACGTCAGCCTGGAGACGGCCGGCGGCTTCAGCCACAGCGCGCCCGATTCGCAGGAGTCGTGGACCCGGATCCTGGACGCCCTCGACTCCCTGCTGCGCAACTGGCCCGCCCAGCCCTGAACCGCACGCGCCCCCACGGCACCCCCCTCGAAACGCAGGCAGACACGATGCTCACCATCCCCCTCACCGCCGGCCTGATACGCGGTGCCCTCGAACTGGAGCGCACCGCGCACGGCCTGCTGCCGCACCGGCTGCCCGCCCGGGCCCGCGCCCAGTGCGCCGACCCGCAGCTGGCCCTGGCGGAGTCCCAGCCCTCCGGCGTACGGCTGGCCCTGCGCACCCGCGCCACCACCGTCGAGCTGGACACCCTGCCGACCAAGCGGGTCTATGTCGGCGCACCGCCGCGTCCGGACGGCGTGTACGACCTGCTCGTCGACGGACGCCCGGCCGGCAGCGCCTCCCTCGCCGAGGGCGACACCCTCACCATCGACCTGGGCACCGGCTCCGCCCGGCACCGGCCCGGCCCGGTGGGCACCGTGCGCTTCACCGGCCTCCCGGACACCGTCAAGGACGTGGAGATCTGGCTGCCGCACAACGAGACGACCGAGCTGGTCGCGCTGCGCGCCGACGCCCCCGTCGCGCCCGTGCCGGACCGGGGCCGCCGGGTGTGGCTGCACCACGGCAGCTCGATCAGCCACGGCTCGGACGCGGCGAGCCCCACCACCACCTGGCCGGCGCTCGCGGCGTCCCTGGGCGGAGTGGAGCTGGTCAACCTCGGGCTCGGCGGCAGCGCGCTGCTCGATCCGTTCACCGCCCGGACACTGCGTGACACGCCCGCCGATCTGATCAGCGTCAAACTGGGCATCAACCTGGTCAACACCGACCTGATGCGGCTGCGCGCCTTCGGCCCCGCCGTGCACGGCTTCCTCGACACCGTCCGCGAGGGGCACCCCGACACCCCGCTGCTCGTCGTCTCGCCGGTCCTGTGCCCGCTGCACGAGGACACGCCCGGTCCCACCGTCATGGACCTGACCGCCCTGGGCGAGGGGCGCCTGCGGTACCAGGCCGCCGGGGATCCGGCCGAGCGGGCGGCCGGGAAGCTCACCCTGGGGGTCGTCCGGCAGGAGCTGGCCCGGATCGTGCGCGAGCGGGCGGCCGGGGACCCGGCCCTGCACCACCTGGACGGCCGCGAGCTGTACGGGGAGGGCGACTTCGCCGAGCTGCCGCTGCCCGACGGCCTCCACCCGGACGCCGCCGGACACCGCCGCATCGGCGAGCGGTTCGCGGCGCTGGCGTTCGCCGGGGACGGGCCCTTCGCGGACCGCGCCGCCTGACCGGAGGGGTCCGGTCCCCCGGCTCGCGCCGGACCCCCTCACACCAGGTGCGCGAAGACCACCAGGTTGTCGGTGTAGTCCCGCACCGTCCGGTCGTAGTCCCCGGCGCAGGTGATGAGCCGGGCCTCGGGGCGCGACGCGTCGGCGTACACCCGTTCGCTGGGGAAGTCGTCCTTGGCGAAGGTCTCGGCGCTGTCCACGACGAAGTCCGCCGTGCGCCCGTCGGCCCGCTGCACCGAGAACCGGTCGCCGGGCTCCAGCTCGTCGAGGTTGGCGAAAACGGCCGGCGAGGTCACCGTGTCGACGTGTCCGGCGATGACCGCGGTGCCCCGCTCGCCGGGCGCGGCACCGTCGGCGTACCAGCCCACGAGATTGGTGTCGGCGGCGGGCGGCGGCTGCAACTGGCCCGAGTCGCCGAGCTCCAGGGAGGTGAAGGGGGCGTCCACGGAGATCTTCGGGATGCGCAGCCGGGTCGGTGCGGACCTCGGCAGCGCGTCGTCGGCCTGCCGGGAGTCGGTCGCCGGCGGGGCACCGGTGCCCGAGGCCCGGTGCGCCTCCGGCTTGTCGTCCGGCTGCTGGTGACCGCCGAACATGCTGACGGCGAGGAAGACGGCCGCCACACCCCACAGCGTCAGCCGCCCGCCGTAGCCGGCGCGCTGCTCGTCCGCTGCCGGTCCTGACGGGGTCGGGGAAGAGGGATCTGCTGCCATCGGACACCACCTCACTCGGGCACGGCAGCACGGGGATCAGGGCGGGGAAGACGGCGCCGGGACCGGCGTCCCGGCGGGGCACGGGGGGCGCGGGCCGCCGGCGCGCGGGGCGCACCGGCGGCGTCCGCAGCCCCTGGACGTACGGCCCGTCAGGACGCCGGCTGTGCGGCCTTCTTGCGGCGCAGTGCGTAGGCACCGGTGGCGCCTACGGCCAGGACGGCGAGGCCGCCCGCGGTGACACCGGGCGTGGCGAGCGCGCCGCCACCGGTGTGCATGCCGCCGCGCGGCTTGTCGTGGCCGCCGCCCCAGTCACCCTTCTCGCCCTTCTCACCCCGTTCGCCCTTCTCGCCCCGTTCGCCCTTCTCGCCTCGGTCGCCCTTGTCGCCGTTGTCGTCCCCGCCCTCGTCCTCGTCCTTGTCGCGGTAGCTCTCGGGGTCGAACCGGCTGTCACCGCTGGAACCCCAGTCCTGGCCGCGCACCGTGGCGAGCGCTCCGCCACCCGTGTGCATTCCGCCGCGCGGCCCGTCGTGTTCCTCGCCGCCGCCGCGCTTGTTGCCGTAGTCCTTGTCCTGGTCGTTGCCGGATCCCTCGTCGTTGCCGGATCCCTCGTCCTCGTCGGACTCGCTGTCCTGCTCCTTGCTGTACGAGGAGCCGTCCCGGCCGCCGCCGTCGTGCCCGGCCGCTACGGCGAACGCGGCGCCGGGTGCGGCGAAGGATAGGGCGGCGGCGGCAGTCGCCGTTGCCAGGAGCATGCGGGCAGAGCGCATAGTGATGTCCTTCCGCCGTGACCGGGCAGCGGATACCTCATCAGCTGGATGGACCCGGCCCCGACATGAACCACCGTCAGTGAGGCCCCTGGCTCCCACCATCCGAGCCGCCCAGCCGGGTCACCACGCCACCCGTCTGCCCCAGCGCACCGGCTCCGGGACCCCTCGTCCGGGTCAATCGCCGACGCGGTCCACGCCTGCCGGGGTGAGCCCGTCGTACGGCAGCCGGGTACGCCCTCCCCCCCCCTCCCCGTGCAGCGCCGCCCGAAGGAGGCACTCCATGCCGACGAACCCCCGGTACGGGCGACGGGTCCGATGGCCGGCCGCCGCATGGGCCGGTGCTCTGCTCGCCGGCACCGCCGGCGCCGCGCCCGCCCGCGCGGGGGCGGACACCGTGACGGAGTATCCGGTGACCACGACGGCCGGTGCCGCGCCCGTCGGCATCACCGCCGGTCCGGACGGCGCGCTGTGGTTCGCGGAGCACGGCGCCGGACGGATCGGGCGGATGGCGGCCGACGGCACGGTCACCGACATCCCGACCTCGGGCCCGGACACCGGCCCGGCCGAGATCGTCCAGGGGCCGGACCGGGCCCTGTGGTTCACCGAGACCACCGCCGGGCGGATCGGCCGCGTCACCCCCGCCGGGCTGCTCACGGCCGGGCCGCTGCCGGCGGCCGGCAGCGGCCCGGCCGGGATCGTGCCCGGCCCGGACGGGGCGCTGTGGTTCACCGAGGCGACCGGGAACCGGATCGGCCGCATCACGACCGCGGGGCGGATCACCGAGTACCCGGTGCCCACGCCGGACGCCTCCCCCCACTCCATCGCGGCGGGCGGCGACGGCGCGCTGTGGTTCACCGAGCTGAGCGGCGGCAAGGTCGGGCGGATCACCCCGGCCGGACAGCTGACCGAGTTCCCGCTGCCCGGCGGGGCCTCCGGATTCCCGGGCGGCATCGTCGCCGGGCCGGGCGGCATGTGGCTCACCACGTCCGGCGGGCAGGCGGTGGTCCGCGTCGACCGCGCCGGGCACGTCACCCGGTTCCCGCTGCCCGGCCCGGACAGCCTGCCCGGCGGCATCACGCGCGGGCCGGACGGGCAGGTCTGGTACGCCGACCAGGCCGGCCGCGTCGGCCGGATCACCGCGTCCGGCACCATCACCACCTTCGCGGTGCCGGACGGCGGCGAGAAGGTGCCGCTGCGGCTGACGGCCGGGCCCGGCGGGGCCGTGTGGTTCACCGAGCTGCTCGGCAACGCCATCGGCCGGATCCGGGTCCCCGCCCGGTGAGCCCTCCCGGCCGCCCTCCTCCCTTCCGGCCCGCCACCCTCTTGTTATGACCACTGTCATAACGCAGGCTGGTGCCGACAGCACGTCAAGGCGGCGGGAGGAAGCAGTGGCGGACGGGATGGCGCGGGCCCTGTGGGAGCGGTACGAACCGGTGCACGGTCTCGTGTACTTCGCACCGGAGGCACGCCGGGCCGCGGAGGGGCTCGGGCTGCGCGGGTTCTGGATGGGCTACTTCGCGCTGCGCGCCGCCCCGCTCGGCGCCGCGGCCCCGGCCGTGGTGACGAGCTGCTTCTACGTCTTCCACCCGGCCCGGGTGTCCCGGGCGCTGCCGGACGCCTGGTCGTACGCCACCCCGGCGCAGGCGCTGACGGCCCGGCTGGAGGCGATGGACGCGGCGATGACCCGCCTGTTCGGGGCGGACACCGTCGGCTCCGCCGCGTTCACGGAGGCCGCGGACCTCGCCTGGGAGGCCGCCGCGGGCGCGGACACCACGGGCCGGGTGCTGGGCGCCGCCAATCAGGCGCTGGAACGGCCGGCCAAGCCGACCGCCCGTCTGTGGCAGGCCCTGACGACCCTGCGCGAGCAGCGGGGCGACTCCCATGTGGCGGTGCTGGTCGGCCTGGGGCTCGGACCGGTGGAGGCCATGGTGCTCAAGGCGGCGGCCGGCGAGTCCGACGGGGCCTTCCTGCGCGAGACCCGGAAGTGGCCGCAGGACGAGTGGGCGGCGGCCGTGGGCGGGCTGCGCGCGGACGGCCGGCTCACGGCGGACGGCACGCTGACGCCGGCGGGCGCGGCCCTGCGTGCGGAGGCCGAGGCGCTCACCGACGCGGCGGCCGAGGGACCGTGGGCCGCGCTGGGCGCCGAGCGGAGCGGACGGCTGGCCTCGCTGCTGGAGCCGCTGGCCCGCACGGTCGGGGAGTCGGGCCTGCTGCCGGCCGGGAATCCGGTGGGGCTGACCCGGGTGACGTACCCCGTCGGCCGCTGAGGGGGGCTCCGGGCACCGGGCCCAGGACGCGCCCCGGCGGGAGGGCGAGCGCGGGGCCCGGCTGCCGGGCGGGCGGGCGGGAACCGCGGGGCGATGCGGGCGCGGGTTCGCGTCGGCACCCGCGGGCACCCGGCGTGGCGACGCGGCACCCACGCGGCGGCCGTGCCGGATCAGCACGGGTGGCGGTCGCCTGGGTTCGGCTGAGAACAGTCGTGTCAACGGTTGAAGTGCCAGGTGAGCGGCCTCGATCACGGGTCGTACGCTGGGGCCGTGGTCAACCGAGACGAGGATCCAAGACAGGTGGCGGCCCGGCTCACCGGGCGCCCGGTGAGCGGGGCCCGGCGGTCGTCGGGCTCGCCCGCCGAAGTGCTGCTGGACGGCGGGACCCCGGTCATGGTCAAGCGTGGCGACGGCCCCGGGGCGGTGCGCGCCGAGGTGGCGGGGCTGCGCTGGCTGGCCGCGGCGGACGCGGTCCGGGTGCCGTCGGTACTCGGGCACGACGAGCACTGGATGGTGACCGAGCGGGTGCCCACCGGCTCTCCGGACCCCGAGGCGGCGCTGCGTTTCGGCCGGGCCCTCGCCGCGCTGCACGCGGCCGGCGCACCCCACTTCGGGGCCCCGCCGCCCGACGGGCCCGAGGACGCCCGCATCGGCCTCGCCCCCATGCGCAACACACCGGGTACCGACTGGCCCCGCTGGTACGCCGAGCACCGCGTGCTGCCCTATGTGCGCGGCGCGGTCGACCGCGGCACGCTCCGGCCGGGCGAGGCGGCGGTGTTCGAGCGGGTCTGCGCACGGCTGCCGGAGCTGGCGGGGCCGGCCGAGCCGCCCGCCCGGCTGCACGGCGACCTGTGGAACGGGAACGTGCTGTGGGGCGCCGACGGCGAGGTCCGCCTGATCGACCCGGCCGCGCACGGCGGGCACCGGGAGACCGATCTGGCGATGCTCCATCTGTTCGGCTGCCCGTACCTGGACCGGGTGCTCGCCGGCTATCGGCGGGCGGCGCCCCTGGCCGACGGCTGGCGGGACCGGGTCGGCCTGCACCAGCTCTTCCCGCTGCTGGTGCACGCGGTGCTGTTCGGGCGGGGCTACGCCGAACAGGCGCTGGCGGCGGCACGCGGCGCGCTCGCGCGATGACCCGGAAGGAACCCCTCCGAAGGGTGCTCACTCACCGTGAGGAAACCAATCACCCGTTCGACTCGTATAAGGACGTGAAAGCCGAATCAGGGAGAGACCATGCAACCGTTCACGCTCAACTACGCGCGGCCCGCAGTGCAGTTGGACGTCACCGCTCCGTATGCGTACGACTCCGGACTGCAGTTGAACGTCCTCCCGGACGGGCGGATCGCCGCCACCGACCACGCGACCCTCAGAGCACTCGGGACCACGACCTCGACCGCCGGTTCCAAGACGCACTTCGACGACTGAACCACGGGCTTCCACAGATGACCGTGCTCATCCTGACCAGTGAAGAGGACGTGACGGCGGACATGGTGGTCCTCCGGCTGGGCGAGGCGGGCGTGCCCGTCGTCCGGCTCGACCCCGCCGACCTCACCAACGGGGTGGCGCTGTCGGGCGAGTACGTACGAGGCGTCTGCCGGGGACATCTGTCCGTCGGCGGGCGCCTGGTGAGCATGAACGGCCTGCGCTCCGTCTGGGTGCGCAGGCCGGGCGACCCGGCCGCCCGCGCCGCCCATCCGTCCGCCTGGCTGACCGAGGAGTCGTCGCAGGCGCTGTACGGCATGCTGCGCTGCACCGACGCCCGCTGGATGAACCACCCGGACGCCGCGCGCCGGGCCCGGCACAAGCCCTGGCAGCTGCGTCTGGCCCAGCGCAGCGGCCTCGCGGTGCCGGCCACCCTCATCACGACGTTCCCCCAGGCGGCTCGGGAGTTCGCGGAGCGCTTCCCGGACCTGGTGGTCAAGCCGGTCTCCGGGGCGCACCCGCAGGAGCCGCCCAGGGCGGTGCCGACCAGCCGGGTCGCGCCGGACGCCGACTTCACGGCGGTCGCCTTCGGCCCGACCCTGCTGCAACGGCGGATCGCCAAACGGGCCGACATCCGGCTCACCGTCGTCGGCGACACGCTGCTGGCCGCGCGCAAGCCCGCCGACCCGGACGCCCGTCCGGACGACGTGGACGTCCGCTTCGCCCCGTCGGTCTCCCCCTGGCTGCCCGCCGAGGTGCCGCCGCGGGTCGCCGAGGGCGTGCTGCGCTACATGGCGGGCGCGGAACTGGCGTACGGCGCCTTCGACTTCGCGGAGGACGCCGACGGGATCTGGTGGTTCCTGGAGTGCAACCAGTCCGGCCAGTTCGGCTTCGTGGAGATGGACACCGGCCAGCCGATCGCCGCGGCCATCGCGCAGTGGCTGGCCGAAGAAGGCGATGCCGGCCGCGGGAGCGCGGACGGCGACCGGAGCACGGCATCGTGAGGGTGCCGGGACCGGCTCGGAGAAAGGAACGCGACATGCGCATCGGACTGCTGGGAACGGGGCCGTGGGCCAAGGCGGCGTACGCCCCCGCCCTCGCCGGGCACACCGGCCTGGAGTTCGCCGGGGTGTGGGGGCGCCGGCCGGAGGCGGCCACGGAGCTCGCGGAGCAGTACGGCGTCGCCGCGTACGCCGACGTGGACGCGCTGCTGGCCGACGTGGACGCGGTGGCGGTGGCCCTGCCGCCGTCCGTGCAGGCCGAGTTGGCGGTGCGGGCGGCACAGGCGGGCCGCCATCTGCTGCTGGACAAGCCGCTGGCGGTGACGGTCGCCGAGGGGCGGGCCGTCGTGGAGGCGGTGGAGAAGGCCGGGGTGGCGTCGGTGGTGTTCTTCACCGCGCGCTTCCAGAAGGAGCCGGAGGCCTGGATCGACGAACAGGCGGCCGTGGCGGGCTGGTTCACGGCACGGGCACAGTGGCTGGGGGCGGTGTTCACGAGCGACAGCCCGTTCGCGGCCTCGCCGTGGCGGCGGGAGAAGGGCGCGCTGTGGGACGTCGGCCCGCACGCCCTGTCGGTGCTGCTGCCGGTCCTCGGCGACGTACGGCAGGTCGTGGCGGCGGCGCACGGCCCCGCGGACACCGTGCACCTGGTGCTCGACCACTCCACCGGCGCGTCGAGCACCCTCACGCTGAGCCTGACCGCCCCGCCGGCGGCGGCCGGGGCCGACGTGGAACTGCGCGGCGAGGCGGGCGTGACGCTCCTGCCGGGGAGTTCCGAGGGAGCGGTCCCCGCGCTCTCCCGGGCCGCCGACGCGCTGGTGCGGGCGGCCCGCACGGGCCGGCCGCACCCCTGCGACGCCGCGTTCGGCCTCCGGGTCACCGAGATCCTGGCCACGGCGGAGGCACGGCTGGCGGACGGCGGGGAATGACCGGCCGCGGCGCCGGGCAGGGGGCCGGTCCCGCTCCCCGGCGCCGCGGGTCACCGCGCCCTCAGCGCGTCACCCGGCCGTGGCCTCGTGGTCGGTCCAGTAGTTGACGCGTTCCCGTACGACGGGATAGCCGGCCTTGGTGAAGTGCGCGGCCATCGGGACGTTGCCCTGGTCGGTGGCGGCGGCGATGAACTCGGCGCCCTGTCCGACCAGGAAGTGGGTGCACTCGACGAGCAGGTCGTAGGCGTAGCCGTGGCCCCGGTGCTCCGGCACCACGCCGATGAAGGCCACGCACGGCCCGCCGGGGTTGCGCGCCGGGATGTGGATGCCGACCGGGTCGCCCTCCGGGGTGCGCGCGATCTGCCACCACTCGCGCGGTGACGGGAACCAGCGCAGGATCTCCAGGTCCTCCCGGGCCGCCTGGTCCACGCCGCCCCGCTCGATGGCCCGGCGGGCGTGGGCGTCGAGCGTGCCGGAGTTGATGCGGCGCAGCAGGTCGAGGAACACGTCGTCGTCCGGTTCGGCGGTGAACAGGAGTCGTCCGGGCCGCTCGGGCAGTCCCCGGTCCGGGGTCCAGCGGTAGAGGAAGCGCTGCACCAGGGGGGTGTAGCCGGCCTGGCGCGCGGCACTCTCCCGTACGGCCACCGCGTCCCGTCGCAGCGGGTCGTCGCGCCAGCCGGTGGGCAGGTCGAGTTCGAGTTCGGGTGTTGTCCAGGGCGCCGTCCGCAGCAGCTCGGCACCCGCCTCCTCCTCGCCCTCGGCGACGTCGAACCAGTTGATCACGAGCGGCTCGGGGTCCTCGGGGCGGCCCCACCAGGCGGCGCGCGCCACGGTACGGCCGTCACGCAGGGCGATGCGCTGCCAGTCGGGGCGGTAGCGGGTGCCGCGGTGCTTCTCGCTCAGCGCGAGCGGGTCGGGCATGGTGCGGAAAAGGTGGGCACTGCTCTCGTCGAGCGTGCGGATGACCACGTCGGTCAAGGAATCCTCCGGGATGCGTGCGGTGTGCGCGCTCCCGGTCGGATCAGACGTGACACGCCCACGGCACGGGGAGGGGGGAGCGCTGGATGGTGGTGGTCCACATGACACTCGCCTCCTTCGTCCGTCCGTCCCGGGCGTGATGATCACAGGCTAGGGGTTCGGCCGACCGGGGTCCACCCTTTTCCGAGGGGCGTCCCCGCGCGGCATGCCGCGGGTTCCTCCGCGCGGCGCGGTACGCCGGGGGCGGCGTAACTTGGGGATGTGGAATCGGTGCGCGGCCGGTCGCCGCGCGGGGACCGGGAGGATCGGGGCTGGCTGCGGGGCGCGCCGCCGCCGTGGTGGGTCCGCGTGCTGCCCGTGCTGCTGCTCGCGGCCGTCGGCTCGGCCACGCTGGTCACGCCGCACGCGCGCGATCTCGGCTTCCTGCTGGGCGCCATCCCGCCGCTGGCGGTCCTGTCCTACGGCCCGGTGATGACCGGTCTGCTCGGTGTGGGCGCGATCGTGGTGCTGAACGTACCGGCCACCCATCTGAACCTCCCCGGCAACACGGATGTGCTCACCATCGCGTTCGTGGCCGCGCTGAGCGTGTTCGTGTCCTATGTGCGCAGCCACCGGGACGCCCAGCTCGACACCGAGCGGGCGATCGGCGAGGCGGTGCAGCGGGCCGTGCTGCCCCCGCTGCCGGACCGGGTCGGGCGGGTCGGGTGCGCGTCCTTCTACCGGGCCGCGCAGGACGGGACGCTGGTGGGCGGCGACTTCTTCGACGTGCGGAAGGGGCCGTGCGGCGTGCGCGCGGTGATGGGTGACGTGCGGGGGCACGGGCTGGCCGCGGTCGCGACGGTGGTGTCGCTGCTGGGGGCGTTCCGGGAGGCCGCCCTGGACCAGCCGGACCTGGAGTCGGTGGCCGCCCGGCTGGACCGCCGGCTCGTGGCGGACACGGCGGACGTCCGGGACGGGGAGCTGTTCGCGACGGCCCTGCTGCTGGAGTTCGCGGCGGACACGGCCGCGGTCCGGCTGGTGGCCTGCGGCCATCCGGTGCCGGTCCTGCTGCACGAGGGACGGGCCCGGGAGGTGACCGTCGCGCCCGGTCCGCCGCTGGGCATCGGGCTCCTGGGGGTCGATCCGCCGAAGGGGGCCACCGTGGCGCTCGGACCGGGTGACCGGCTGTTCCTGGCCTCCGACGGCGTGTGGGAGGCGCGGGACGGCACCGGCGCCTTCTACCCGCTGCCGGAGCGGCTGGCCGCCCTGGACGGCACCCCGTCCGCCGAGTTGCCCGGCGCGGTGTGGGCGGACCTGGCCCGGCGGCGCTACGCGATCCGCGACGACGTCACCATGCTGGTGCTGACGCCCGGGCTGCCCGCCGCCTGACCTCGTCGTCCCAGCCGGTCAGCCCACGTCCCACAGGAAGCGGTGGGTGTGGATGCCGAAGTACGGGAAGGACCGGCTCTCGCGGACGCCCTCGATGGGGCGCACCACGTCGTTCACGAAGTCGAGCAGCGCCTTGGGGCCGGGTGCGACCACCTCGGCGAAGAGGTCGAAACCGCCCGAGGTGAGCACCGAGTAGACGACCTCGGGGCGCTCGGCGAGGGTATCGGCGACGGTCCGGGGGTCGCCGTCGACGCCGATGCCGAGCAGGGCCATGGCCTGTCCGCCCATGGCCATCGGGTCGGTGACGCCGACCACCTGGACCGTCTTGGTGTCCAGCAGCCGTTGCAGCCGCTGCCGGGCCGCCGAGGCCGACAGCCCGACCCTGGGGCCGAGGTCGGCGTAGGCGATACGGCCGTCGGTCTGGAGTTCGCGCAGGATGGCCCGGTCGATGTCGTCCATGTCCTTCATCCCGTCCGGCTCTCTTCCTCAGGCGGCCAGTTCGGCGAGCGCGGCGGCGAACACCTCGGTGTGGGTGTCGACGTCCCGCTCGGTGGTGTCCGGGCACATCAGCGCCATGTTGTGGAACGGGGTCAGCAGGATGCCCCGGTTGGCGAGGTAGAGGTGCAGGAAGTCCTCCAGCTGCGGGTCGGAGGCCGCCGCGGACTCGGTGCCGGTGCGGGGGGCCGGGGAGGTGAAGCGGTACTCGGTGCGGGCGCCGAGCCGGCTGACCGACCAGGGCAACCGGTGGGCCTCGAACCCCGCCCGGACACCCGCCTCGAACCGCTCGGCCAGGGTCGCCATCCGGGCGAACGCCTCGTCGGTCAGCACGTGCTCCAGGGTGGCGCGGGTGGCCGCGACCGACAGCGCGTTGCCCGCGAGGGTGCCGCCGACGCCGCCCATGTCGACGAGATCCAGGTCGGTGCGGCCGAGCAGCCGGTCGGCGAGTTCGGCGGAGAGCCCGTAGGCGCCGGCCGGGATGCCGCCGCCGATCGCCTTGCCGATGGTGAGCAGGTCGGGTTCCAGGTCCCAGGCGGCCGTGCAGCCGCCGGGCCCGGCGGAGAAGGTGTGCGTCTCGTCGTTGACGAGCAGGG
The DNA here is from genome assembly GCF_014650115.1 of Streptomyces olivaceoviridis. Taxonomy (GTDB): domain Bacteria; phylum Actinomycetota; class Actinomycetes; order Streptomycetales; family Streptomycetaceae; genus Streptomyces; species Streptomyces olivaceoviridis. Next base: position 395,699 of record NZ_BMUI01000005.1, read on the forward strand.
CGCCGTACCGCCGGGTCAGCTCGCGGACGCCGGTGAGGTAGCCGGGTTCGGGCAGCACGATGCCGATGTTGGTGAGGGCGGGCTCCATCAGCACGGCGGCGACGTCACCGTGGGCCAGCTCCCGCTCCAGTCCGGCGAGGTCGTTGAACTCGGCGACCCTGCTGGTCAGCGTCACGTCGCAGGGCGCGCCGACGTTGCCGGGGCGGGCGGTGCCGGTGCCGTCCGGGCCGGTGACGATCAGCGACTCGTCCACGCTGCCGTGGTAGCAGTAGCTGTTGACGAGGATCTTCGGCCGACCGGTGACCGCCCGGGCGAGCCGGATCGCCCAGCGGTTGGCGTCGGTGGCGGTGAGCGAGAAGCTCCAGCGGGCCAGGCCGAAGCGCCGGGTCAGTTCGGCGCCGACCCACTCGGCGTCCTCGGTGGGCAGCATGGCGGTGGCCCCGCCCAGTTCGGCGTACCGGTGGTGCACCGCCTCGGTGACGGGGGCGGGTGAGTGGCCGGCCATCGCGCCGGTGTCGCCGAGGCAGAAGTCGATGTACGTGTGCCCGTCGACGTCGGTGACCCGGGCGCCCCGCGCCCCGGCCAGGTAGCGCGGAAAGGCACCGGCGGTCTTGTTCATCCAGGTCATCGGCACCCGGCCGAAGAGGTGGTCGGCGTGCGCGTACGCCGCCCGGGAGCGCGGGTTGCGGCGTTCGGCCTCGGCGCTCTCGCGGGCCAGGAGGGCGGGCAGACGCGTGCGGTCCATGGGACACCTCGACAGAGACGGGGAGGGAATGCCGCGAGCGTACGACGGAAACAATGCCGATCTCAAGAGCTGACGCTCGATTCGATTGCCGTAACACACGAATCGTGCGCGCCGGGTCCGCTCCGCCCCCTGGACGGGTGACGCGTCCCCGTGCCTCGACTGACGAACCGACGCGCGGAGTTCGAACGTCCCGCCTCAAACGCCAGGGCGCGCCACCCCTTCCGCCACATAGAAATATCTACAACCATGCATATGCCGGGTTGGTGTGCGGACGCACGATGTGCCCGGTCACGGCCGTTCCCTGCCCTCGGGCAGGCGAGCGAGGACATCCGGAGCAGTGCATGACGAACACGATGTGGACGCGGGGCGTGGAGTGGCTGGCGGCGGCGTCGGCCGACCCGCGCGCCTGCAAATGGGAATGGGACCACGGCGAGGGCATCGCACTGCTGGAGGCGGGCCGCTTCTGGGACGTGCTGAGCGTCCCCGACCGGCTGGGACTGCTCACCCTGGACCTGCTGTGGCGGCCCGGCCTGCCGGTGCCGGGGCCGACGCTGGTGGACACGGCGGCGGGGCGGGTCGGGTTCTTCCTCCCCCCGGACCCGTCCGGCGGCTGGATCGGCGCCGGGCTGCGGTACGCGACCAAGGGCTCCTGGGTCACCGCACCGCCGCCCTACCGGCCCGCGCGCTCCCTGGAGTGGCTCGTGCCGCCCGACGGCACCGGCACGCTGCACGCGCCCGGTGCCCTGGAGGAGGCGCTGCAACAGGCCAACGGCACGCTGGCGGTGCTCACGCCGGTGTGCGGGCAGTACCGGTAGCGGCTCAGAAGTGCCGGGCTTCGCGCCGGGCGCCGTGGGTGCGGCCGGAGAGGGCCGCCCACAGCGCGTCGGGCTCGGCGGGGACGGTCCGCCCCTGCGCCCGCCACTCCGCGACGAGCCCGGCGTAGATCGGCTCCCCGGTACGGTCCATCTGACGCAGCCGGCGCATCCGGTCCATGCGCTCCATCCGGTCCATCCAGTCCAAGCGGTTCATGCCGGGGCAACGCCCGGGACCCGCCACCGGTACGCCCCGCACCGCCCGCTCACCGGGTCGGGTGACTCCATCGCCCGAACGAGGCCTTCCACCCGTCGGACAAGATGACGTCGGTCCGGGGTGTCCTGGGCCGGGGCAGGGGGCGCTTCGTCCGGCGCGCGCCGCGTGCCGGGCGCTCCTATGCTGAGGTGGTCCGGGCGTCGACGTCCGCCCCGCGCACGGTCTCGCCTCCCACGTGCTTGGAGTCAGCCCATGCCGCCCACGTCCGTACGCCTGCGCCGGGGAGCCGTGGTCGCCGTACTGGTGGGAACGCTGTGCGCGCCGCTCACGGCAGGGCCCGCACCGGCCGCGTCCGTCGCCGTCCCGCCCGGCCTGTCGGCCTCGGAGCCCGACGTCCGCGCCCTCTCCCCCGCCGTGACCCGCCAACTGGACGCGACCGTGCGGCGGGTGATGCGGGAGGCGAACGTGCCGGGCGTGACCGTCGGCATCTGGACACCGGGCCGGGAGAGTTACGTCCGCTCGTTCGGCGTCGCCGACACGGCGACCGGCCGGAGGATGACGCCGGACCTGTACACGCGCATCGGCAGCGAGACGAAGACGTTCACCGTGACAGCGCTGCTGCAACTGGTGGACCAGGGAAAGGTCGGCCTCGACGACACGATCGGCACGTACGTCGGCGGCGTGCCCGACGGCGACCGGATCACGCTGCGCCAGCTGGCCGGCATGCGCAGCGGGCTGTTCGACTACTCGGAGGACGACGGCTTCCTCAAGGCGCTCACCTCGGACCCGCGACGCCCCTTCACACCTCGGCAGCTGCTCGACTACGCCTTCAGGCATCCGGTGCTGTTCCCGCCGGGCGAGAAGTTCTCCTACAGCAACACGAGTCTCATTCTGCTCGGCCTGGTCGTGGAGAGGGAGAGCGGCCGGCACCTCGGGGACTACGTCGAGCGGCACATCCTCGGCCCGGCCGGCATGAGGCACACGCTCTTCCCGCGGGGCAGCGAGTTCCCCGCCCCGCACGCGCAGGGCTACACCGACCAGACGGCGAACGGGAAGGTCGCCGACGCGGCCGGCTGGAACCCGTCCTGGGGCTGGGCCGCCGGGGCGATGATCTCCACACTGGACGACCTGCGCGTCTGGGCGCCCACGGTCGCCACCGGCGAACTGCCCGACGGCGGACGCCTGATCAGCCCCGCCACGCAGAAGCAGCGCCTGATCACCCCGGCGACCCCGGTCCCGGGCGCCGGGTACGGGCTGGGCATCTTCGACGTACGGGGCTGGATCGGTCACAACGGCTCCCTGCCCGGCTACGAGTCGCTGACCGTCTACCTCCCGGCGACGCGCACGACCCTCGTCGTCCTCCTCGACACCGACATCGACCACCGCGGCCAGGAACCGAGCACACTGTTCGGCCGGGCGATCACGCGGATCATCTCTCCGCGACACGTGTTCGACCTGCCGGCCGCACCGGCGGCCGGATAGGGCCGGGAGAGGCCCTGGCCGGCCGGGCGGTGCGACGGACATGGCTCCGCCGGCGGCCTGGGGGGGGGTGGCCGCCGGCGGAGACGCCGCGCCCGGGGCGGGGGGAAGGCCCTGGGCGACTCACAGGTCGGATGCCCCGGAATCCGGGAAGTACGCGGACGAACCCCGGCTGATTGCCAGGGCCGGTCCGGCGAGGCCCGGCACGTCCGGACCCACCGCCGGAACTCCCCCGGTGTCCGGCCGCCCGGCGCGACCCCGTTCGCCCCCTTCGTCGCCGTACCGCACCCTCACTCCGCCTCGGCGGTCCCCCCGCGCCTCATCCCGGCCGCCGCCAGGGCCGCGCCCAGGACGCAGAGCGTGCCGGTGAGGACCGCGGCGGTGTGCAGGCCGTTCATGAAAGCCCGTGCGCTGCCCTCGGTCACGGCCGCCCGGAGAGGGTTCGGCATGGTGCCGGAGACGGGGGCCACCCCCATCGCCACCGCGTCCTTGGCCTCGGCCAGCTTTGCGGCCAGGGCCTGCGGCACGCCCGCGCCGGTCAGCTCGGGCCGCAGCGTGGCGCCGACGCGGGCGCTGATGACGGAGACCAGCACGGAGGTGCCGAGGGCGCCGCCGATCTGGAGCGTGGTGGCCTGGAGTCCGCCGGCCACACCGCCGTCCCGTACCGGCGCGTTGCCGACGACCGCGTCGGAGGAGGCGGAGAGCACCATGCCGACGCCGAGGCCGAGCGCGACGAACGGCGGCCACATGGTGGTGTACGAGGAGTCGCCGGACCAGCTGAGCATGGTGAAGCAGGCCGCCGCCTGGAGCAGCATGCCGAGCGGCATGCAGAAGCGGGCGCCGAAGCGCTCGGTCAGGGCGGCGCCGAGCGGGGAGGCGACGAGCGAGGCGAGGCTCAGCGGGAGGGTGCGGACCCCTGCCTGCACAGGCGTCAGGCCGCGCACGTTCTGCAAGTAGAGCATGACGAAGAAGATCACGCCCAGCATGACGAAGAAGTTGAGGGCGGTGATGACCGCACCGACCGTCAGGTCCCGGCTGCGGAAGAGCCGCATCGGCAGCAGCGGGTGCTCGACACGGGTCTCGTGGCGGACGAAGACGACGAGCAGGAGCAGACCCGCGAGGATCGCGCCCCACGTGCCGGCCGACGCCCAGCCCCAGGTCTCACCCTTGACGACACCGAAGACGACGCTCAGCAGGCCGAGGGCGAGCAGGACGACCCCGGTGACGTCGAAGCGGTGGTGTCCGGTCGGATTCTTCGACTGCGGCAGCACGAACGCGCCGAAGGCGCAGGCGAGTACGCCGATGGGCAGGTTGATGTAGAACACGGACTCCCAGCTCACGTTCTCCACCAGCAGACCGCCGGCGATCGGGCCGAGGGCCGTGGAGACGGCCGAGACCATCGCCCAGATGCCCACCGCCATGCCGAACCTGCGCGGCGGGAACACCGCCCGCAGCAGGCCGAGGGTGTTCGGCATGAGCAGGCCGCCGAAGACTCCCTGGAGCGCGCGGAAGGCGACGACGCCCGTGATGGAGCCGGACAGGCCGATGGCGACGGAGGAGAGCGCGAATCCGGCGACGCCTGCGAGGTAGAAGGTGCGCCGGCCGAACCGGTCGCCGAGCTTGCCGCCGAGGATGAGGGTGGCGGCGAGTGCGAGCAGGTAGGCGTTGGTCACCCACTGCAACTGGGCGGTGGACGCGTGCAGTTCGCGGCCGATCTCGGGGTTGGCGATCGCGACGACGGAGCCGTCGAGCTGGACCATGAACAGGCCGAAGGCGACCGCGCAGAGGGTGAGCCAGGGGTTGGAGCGCCGCCGGGCGGCGGCGGTGTCCGGCGCCGTGGGCGGTGCGGAAGGCGCCGGCGACGCGGGCACGGCGGAGTGATCCACGGAGGTGGACGGCATGGCGAAGCCTCGTCTGGTGCAGGGGTGTGGTGGTGACGGCGGAGAACACCCACGACGGCCTACGCCCCGGCGATCGGCGACGGCACGCACGGGCGCCGGCGCCGTAGGGGGCTACGGCTCAGTGGGCAGCGGAACGGAGCCCGCGCGTCAGTGAATGCAGAGCGCCGAGGGCCGAGCCCAGGGCGTCCATCTCGCCCTCGGTCAGCGAGAGCAGCGCCTCCGTGAGATGGGAGACCTGGAGGGCGCGCACCTCACCGAGGCGGCGCCGGGCCACGGCCGTCGGATGCAGGCGGACGACACGCTTGTCGGTGCTGTCCTGCCGGCGCTCCAGCAGTCCCTGCTCGGTGAGCTGGGAGACCAGCGCGCTGACGTTGTTGGGCTTCATCAGCAGGGCGTCGGCGGCCTCGCGGACCGTGGCGCCCTCGTGCTCGGCGACGTGGCGCAGCAGGTTGAGGTGGCCCTCGGGCGGCTTGGGGAGGGCGTAGTCGCGGGCGACCAGCCGGTCCAGGGCCCGGTGCAGCGCGGGCAGGGCGTCGGCGAGCGCCGGGGCGACGCGGTCGACGTCCCGCTGGGGAGCGCTGGATCCGGGCAGGGAGGACACGACCGCAACGATAGGTATGGCTTCATACCCATGTCAAACAGGTATGAGGTCATAGGTATCCGTCGGGCGCCCCGGGACGGCATAAGCTCGGCAGATGGCGAAGTACTTCGACGTGCACCCCGAGAACCCGCAGCCGCGCAGCATCGGCCAGGTCGCCGACGCGGTCCGCTCGGGGGCGCTCATCGCATACCCGACCGACTCCTGCTACGCGCTCGGCTGCCGGCTGGGCAGCCGGGACGGCATCGACCGGATCCGCTCCATCCGCAGGCTGGACCACCGGCACCACTTCACCCTGATGTGCCGGGACTTCGCGCAGCTCGGACAGTTCGTCCGGGTGGACAACGACGTGTTCCGGGCCGTGAAGGCGTCGACGCCGGGCAGCTACACGTTCATCCTGCCGGCCACCCGCGAGGTGCCGCGGATGCTCCAGCACCCGAAGAAGAAGACCGTGGGCGTGCGCATCCCCGACCACGTGGTCACCCAGGCGCTGCTGGCGGAGCTGGGCGAGCCGCTGCTGTCCAGCACGCTGCTGCTGCCGGACGAGGAGGAGCCGCTGACCCAGGGCTGGGAGATCAAGGACCGGCTCGACCATGTGGTGGACGCCGTCGTCGACTCGGGTGACTGCGGCACCGAGCCGACGACCGTGGTCGACTTCTCCAGCGGCGAGGCGGAGATCGTCCGACGGGGCGCCGGGGACACCAGCCGCTTCGAGTGAGACCGGGGACACCGGGCGGAGCCGGTGAGCGCCTTGGCCGCGCTACGCGAGTGCCGGGGACATCCGCCCGGCCGGGTGAGCACCGGCCACCGCGTGCGAGCGACGCGGACATCACAGGGGCCGCCCGAGCGCCGGCCCCGCACCCGGCACCACAGGCACCACTCAGGCCACGTAAGCGCCGGCCCCGACACCACGCGAGCCGGCACCGCCCCGCACGCGGGCGCCCGGGGCACCGGGTGCGCCGGACCTGATCTTGCGTGGCAGCATGGCCGTAGCCGCGGCGCCGGGCGGGCACCCGCCGCCCGCGCCATCCCCGAGGGAGGGCCTTCTCACCATGACCGATGTCCAGGCGACCGCCGTCGACATCCCCACCGAGGACGGCGTCGCCGACGCCTACCTCGTCCATCCGGCCGACGGCCGCCCCCGTCCGGCCGTGCTCTTCTACCAGGACGCCTACGGTCTGCGGCCGTACCTGCGGTCGATGGCCGACCGGCTCGCCGGCGCCGGATACACGGTGCTGGTGCCGAACGTGTTCTACCGCCTGGGCCGGGCGCCGGTCCTTCGGCTGCCCGAGTTCATCGACCCGGGCGCCGACCCGGCCCTCTGGGAGCGGCTCGGTCCGATCGTGTCCGGGCTGACGCCGGACCAGGTCAGGCGGGACTCCGACGCCTACCTGCGATGGCTGGCCGACAGCCCGGTCGCGGCCGACGGCCCGGCCGCGCTGACCGGCTACTGCATGGGCGCCCGGCTCGTGCTGTGGACCGCGGGCGCCCACCCGGACCGCGTCGCGGCGGGGGCCGGCTTCCACGGCGGGCGCCTCGCCACCGACGACCCGGACAGCCCGCACCTCCAGGCCCCGGACATCACCGCGGAGCTCTACTTCGGGCACGCCGACGAGGACCCGTCGCTGCCCCCGGAGCAGGTGGCGCGCTTCGAGGAGGCGTTGACCGCCGCCGGGGTGCGGCACACCTGCGAGGTGTATGCCGGTGCCCACCACGGCTTCACCCAGGCGGACACCCCGGCCTACGACCAGGAGGCCGACGAGCGGCACTGGGCGGCGCTGCTCGGTCTGCTCAAGCGCACGTTCTGACGCTGTCCAGGCGCACGTTCTGACGCCGGGCCCGGCGTCCGCCCGGTGGGCGGGCGCCGGGCCGATCTCGTCCATGTCATTGACATGCACCCGTCCGAGCATGAGTCTGAGAGCGCTCTCACAGCGGTACGGACCACGTCCGTACGACCCCGACCCCACACGGAGGTGGAGAGTGCCTCACAGGCTCACCCGCCGCGCGCTTCCCCGGCGCGCGCTCCCCCTGGCCGCCGCCGCGGCGCTGCTCGGCGGACTGCTCGCCCTCGGCGCACCGGAGCGTGCCGACGCCGCCGTCCCCGACACCATCCCGCTGAAGATCACCAACAACTCGGGCCGTTCCGAGCCGCTGTACCTCTACGACCTCGGTACCCAGCTGTCCTCGGGTCGGCAGGGCTGGGCCGACGCGAGCGGCGCCTTCCACGCCTGGCCGGCGGGCGGCAATCCGCCGACTCCCGCACCGGACGCGGCGATACCCGGCCCGGCCGCCGGGCAGTCCACGACCATCCGCATCCCCAAGTTCTCCGGCCGCATCTACTTCTCGTACGGCCAGAAGCTCGACTTCAGGCTCACCACCGGCGGCTTGGTGCAGCCCGCCGTCCAGAACCCGTCCGACCCCAACCGGAACATCCTCTTCAACTGGTCGGAGTACACGCTCAACGACTCCGGGCTGTGGCTCAACAGCACCCAGGTGGACATGTTCTCGGCGCCGTACGCGGTCGGCGTGCAGCGGGCCGACGGCAGCGTCAGCAGCACCGGGCATCTGAAGTCCGGCGGCTGGAACGGCTTCTTCAACGCGCTCCGCGCGCAGCCGGGCGGCTGGGCCGGCCTGATCCAGACCCGCTCCGACGGCACCGTGCTGCGCGCGCTGTCCCCGCTGTACGGCGTGGAGACCGGCGCGCTGCCGGCGAACGCGATGGACGACTACGTGGGCCGGGTCTGGCAGAAGTACACGACGTCGACGCTGACCGTCACGCCGTTCGCGGACCAGCCGAACACCAAGTACTACGGCCGTGTCTCCGGGAACGTCATGAACTTCACCAACGCTTCCGGCGCGGTCGTCACCAGCTTCCAGAAGCCCGACGCGGCCAGCGTCTTCGGCTGCCACAAGCTGCTGGACGCGCCCAACGACCAGGTCCGCGGCCCCATCTCCCGTACGCTGTGCGCCGGTTTCAACCGGTCGACCCTGTTGGTGAACCCCAGCCAGCCGGACACCACGACGGCGAACTTCTACCGGGACGCGGTGACCAATCACTACGCGCGCGCGATCCACGCGCAGATGGCCGACGGGAAGGCGTACGCGTTCGCCTTCGACGACGTCGGCAACCAGGAGTCCCTGGTGCACGACGGCAGCCCGCAGCAGGCGTATCTGACACTGGATCCGCTGAGCTGACACGCGAGCGGTCCCGCACCCGGACGGCCGGGTGCGGGACCGCTGTCACCAGCGCCGGCTCAGCCGGTCGTCAGGGCCGTGTCGTCCACGACGAAGCTGGTCTGGAGGGAGGCGTCCTCCACGCCGTTGAACTTCAGTGTGACCGTGGAGCCCGCCAGCGAGGACAGGTCGAAGGTCTTCTGGGTGTAGCCGGAGGCCGCGTTCAGGTTCGAGTAGGTCGCGAGGGTCTTCGAACCGGCGGTCACCGTCAGCTTGTCGTACTGGGTGCTGGTGCCGGTCTCGGCGGTGTCGACGTGCAGGTAGAAGGTCAGGGTCGCCTTGCAGCCCGCGGGGATCGTCACCGACTGGGAGACGCTGTCGGTGTGCGAGGAGCCGTACCCGTCCAGCCACGCCTTGTAGGAGCCGCTGTGGGCCGCCTCACCGCTGTCGGTGGTGATGACGCCGCTCGTCGAGGTCCAGCCGGTGCTGCCCGACTCGAAGCCGGGGTTGCTCAGCAGCTGGGTGGAGGTGCAGCCGCCGCCGGTCGCGCTGACCGTCCAGCCGAAGGTGGCGGTGCCGGTCGCGCCGGTGGAGTCCTGCACCGTGACGGTGGTGCTGGACGTGCCCGCCGTGGTGGGCGTCCCCGAGATCAGACCGGTCGAGCTGTTGATCGACAGGCCGGCGGGCAGACCGGAGGCGCTGTAGGTCAGCGCGCCGCTGTTGGTGCTGCTCGCCTGGATCTGGAGGTTCACGGCGGTGCCGACGGTGGCGGACTGGCTGCCCGGGTTGGTGACCGTCACCCCGTTGCTCGGCGGGTTGATGTGGCTGCCGACGTTGATGCCGGCGAACGCGTTGCCCACCCCGGCGTACTGCGTGGAGTTGGTGCCGTACAGCGCGGCTGCCGCGTTGAGGGCGGCGGTGCGGGCGCCGGCGTAGTTGGTGCTGGACGTCATGTACGTCGTCAGCGCCTTGTACCAGATCTTCAGCGCGGCGTCGCGGCCGATGCCGGTGACGGCGACGCCGTCGGAGGTCGGGCTGTTGTAGGTCACGCCGTTGACGACCTTGGTGCCGCTGCCCTCGGAGAGCAGGTAGAACATGTGGTTCGCCGGGCCCGAGGAGTAGTGCACGTCCAGGTTGCCGACGCCGGAGTACCAGCTGTCCGCCGAACCGCCGTCCTTGCTCGGCTTGTCCATGTACCGCAGCGGCGAGCCGTCGCCGTTGATGTCGATCTTCTCGCCGATGAGGTAGTCGCCGACGTCCTTGGAGTTGTTCGCGTAGAACTCCACGCCGGTGCCGAAGATGTCGCTGGTCGCCTCGTTCAGGCCACCCGACTCACCGCTGTACTCCAGGCCGGCGGTGTTGGAGGTGACACCGTGGCTCATCTCGTGGCCGGCCACGTCCAGCGAGGTCAGGGCGTGGGTGTTGCCCGAGCCGTCGCCGTAGGTCATGCAGAAGCAGCTGTCGTCCCAGAAGGCGTTGACGTAGCCGCTGCTGTAGTGGACGCGGCTGTAGGCGGCGACGCCGTCGTTGCGGATGCCGCTGCGCCCGAAGGTGTTCTTGTAGAAGTCCCAGGTCTCCTGCGCGCCGTAGGCGGCGTCGGCGCCGGCGGTCTGGGTGTTGGAGCCGGTCCCGTCGCCCCAGACGTCGTCGGTGTCGGTCATCAGGGTGCCGGTGCCGGAGGTGCCCCGGTTGAGGTTGTACGTCTTGTGACCGCCGCGCGTGGTGTCGTACAGCTGGTACGTCGAGCCCGACAGCGTGGTGTTCAGGGTGACGGTGCCGCTGTACTGGGTGTTGCCGGTGCCGGTCTTGACCGCCTGGTACCGGTACAGCTCCTTGCCGGTGGTGGCGTCGGTGATGACGTGCAACTGGCTGGGCGTGCCGTCGTCCTGGAGTCCGCCGACCACGGTCTCCCAGGCGAGCTTCGGGGTGCCGTCGCCGGCCCAGATCACCTTGCGGGCGCTGTCGGTGGTGGGCTTCTCGGCGCGCAGGGTCTTCGCGGCCTTCAGGGCCGTGGTCGCGGCGGCGGCCTTGCTGACGGTCGCGGTGGTGGAACGCACCTTGATCGTGCGCTTGTTGTTGAAGGTGGTGCTCACGGTCCCCTTGGCCAGCGAGGCGGGCGGGGTGTGCACGACGAGGTCGCCGCCGAGGACGGGCAGTCCGGCGTACGTGCGCTCGTAGCGCGTGTGCAGGGTGCCGTCGTTGTCCTTGACGACGTCCCTGACGACCAGCTTCTCCTGGGCGCCGAGGCCGAGGGCGCGGGCGGTCGTGGTGGTCCGCTGCCGGGCGCTCTTGATCAGCGCCTGGTGCTGGGCCGGGCTGAGCTTGGCCTCCAGGCCGCCGGCGCGCAGCGGGCTGGGGTGGACTGCGGCCGGTGCGGCGGTCGCCGGGACGGCCTGGAGGCCGACGGCGAGGAAGGCCGCGGTGGAGACCAGGGCGGCTCCGACCGTGGCCCGCTTGTGGGGAAGGGGTCTGTGGGGTCTCACTCGTACTCCTCCTGCTGCGACCGCCGGTCGGCGGCCGGTGACAGACGGGCAGACGGGTCTGCTGCCCGGGGTGAGCTGAGCTGTGCGGGGCCGTGATCCAGGAACGGGTGGGGTGGATCAGCGTGCTGAGGGAGAATGACAGCATTGACCGAGCCATGTCACCTCACGGCGGGTCAATCGAGGGTTTTCCCTATCGGCCCGGAAGCGCGAACAGGGAGGTGGGAGCAGGGCTTCGGGGCACAGGTCGAGGGGTGGCGGAATCCATGCCTCGGCTGAAGCGAGGGGCACGATCATGACCGATCCGGCCACGACCCCCGCGTCGGCGGCGCACCCGCGGATCGACACGTCGGTGCCGCACTCGGCCCGCATCCGGAACCACTGGCTCGGCGGCAAGGACAACTGCCCGGTCGACGCGCGGGCCGGCGACGCGTACGCCGCCGTCTTCCCCGGCATCGTCACCCTCGCCCGCGGCAGCCGCGCCTTCCTGCGCCGCACCCTCACCTACCTGGTCCGCGAGGCGGGCATCCGGCGGTTCCTGGACGTCGGCACCGGCCTGCCGACCGCCGGGAACACCCATGAGGTCGCCCAGCGGCCCGCACCCGAGTCACGGATCGTGTACGTCGACAACGACCCGATGGTCCTGACCCACGCCCGGACGCTGCTCCGCTCCTCCGCCGAGGGCGCGACCGCCTACATCGACGCCGACGCCACCGACCCGGACCGCATCCTCGCCGCCGCCACGAAGACGCCGGACCCGACCCGGCCGACCGGGCTCGTCCTCAGCGACATCCTGGGCCATGTCGTCGGCCACGACCAGGCCCGCTCCCTCGTCGACCGGCTGATGGCCGCCCCGCCGGCGGGCAGCCACCTCTGCGTCAACGACGGGTCGTCGGGCGTCGACCCGGTCTTCGAGCGGGCCCAGGGGGCCTGCAACAACAGCGGCGCCGTCCCGTACCACCTGCGGACCGTGGAGGAGATCACCTCGTTCTTCGACGGGCTGCGCCTCGTCGACCCCGGCGTCGTGCCGGTCACCCGGTGGCGCCCGGAGCCCGGTTCACCCGCCCCGGAGGTCGTCGCGGAGCACGGGGGTCCCGCCCGCGAGCCGTGACCGTCCGGCACCGGCGCCGTTACAGGCGCACGGTCAGCTCCACGGCCACCTCGTCGCCCACCGCGAGTCCTTCCGGCGTGCGCACCGCCTTCTTCAGCGGGAGCAGGTACGTGCCGTCCTTCGGGAAGAGCGAGGTGGCGAAGTCGGTTCCGCCGATCCTGGCCGTGACGGGGATCGCGCCCCAGCCGTAGGTGGCCTGGGCGGCCACCTCGCCGATGTCCGCGGATTCCTGGCGGGGCACGGCGACGAAGTAGTACGGCGACGGTCCCCGCCACTCGACGACCCGGCCGGCGAAGGAGAGTTCCATGCGATCCGTTTCCGTTCGGGAGGAGGGTGCGCACCGTCGCGCAGAGCGTAGCGTGCCCCGAACCGGCCCGGGCGCCGGGCACGTTGGGCAAGACCCCGGCCTCTCGCCGCTGACCGGCACGTTGTTACCGTGCACCGCGTGTCTGACTCCTCACGCGATACCGCACAGGGCGCCGGCTGGGGCGCGTCCGAACCCGGCACCTACAAGCGGCTGATGCCCGACCACGTCGAGAAGCTGTCGTGGCTGAACCCGCGCGTTCTGTGGGCCGCCCGCAACGGCGTGCTGGCGTCCTGGTTCGGCGACCCGACGGGCCGTACCCGCAGCCGCTGGGTGGCCGCGCGGGCGACGGCGGGAGCGCCCGCGGACAAGGTGATCCGGCGGGACGTACCGGAACGGTTCTCCTTCCTGGTCATCGGGGACACGGGCGAGGGGGGCGACTCCCAGTACGCCGTCGTGCCGGGATTGCTGGAGGCGGGCCGGGACACCGACTTCGCGGTGATCGCCAGCGATGTCATCTACCCCGTCGGCAGCGCCGAGGACTACGGCGACAAGTTCTTCCGGCCGTACCAGGACTATCCCGCGCCGATCTACGCGATCCCCGGCAACCACGACTGGTACGAGGACCTCGGCGCCTTCATGCGGGTCTTCTGCGCCGACACCCCGCCGCCCGGCCCGGAGCCCCGGCCCCGCCCCCTCACCCGCGCCTGGTGGCGCTCCCTGCTGTGGCACCGGGCGCGCCCCGCCGACGAGCGACGGCTGGCCTCGGCACGCGAGTTGCGCTCGGCGCCGGGCCAACAGGCCGTACAGCCGGGCCCGTACTGGGCGATCGACGCGGGACCGGTGCGGATCGTCGGCATCGACACCGGTCTGCTGGGCACGGTCGACGCCGAACAGGGCGCCTGGCTGCGGGAGATATCCCGCGGGCCCCGGCCGAAGATCCTCGTCACCGGATCGCCGTTGTACGTCGACGGGGAGCACCACCCCTGCCCCATCGAGGGCGGCGGCACGGTGGACGAGATCGTCCGGGCTCCCGAGCACCACTACGTGGCCGCGATCGGCGGTGACATCCACAACTACCAGCGGTATCCGGTCGACGTGGACGGCCGCACGATCCAGTACGTCGTCGCGGGCGGCGGCGGCGCGTTCATGCACGCCACGCACACCGTCCCGCGCGTCTCGGTCGGTGGTGTCACCGAGGACGCGTTCCGCTGCTACCCGCTGCGCGGCGACTCGCTCGCCTTCTACAGCCGCCTGTACGGCCGCAGGCTCCGGCTGCGCCGCTTCTTCACCCTCACCGAGGCGGAGGCGACGGCCGTGGTCGCCGAACGGCTCGGCATCGAGCCGGCCCGCGCACCCGGCCCGGACGTCCGGGTCACCCGCCGTGCCCGCCTGGTCGCGAGCCTCCTCGGGGCCGGCCGCCGCCCCGGCCGGCCCGCCCGGTTCCGGCTGCCCGTCCGGAAGATCTACACCCAGCTGTTCTCGCCGTCCTCCGCCACCTACAGCCCGCCCTTCTTCAAGTGCTTCCTGCGGCTGGACGTCGGTCCGGACGCGGTGCGGCTGCGCTGCTTCGCCGCGACCGGCAACCGCCCGCAGGATGTCGACCCGCCGGTCGAGGACGAGGTCGTCATCCCGCTGTCCCCGCCGGCGTGATCAAGGGGCCGGGCGAACTGATCACACGGTTGTCACACTCGCCTGCGAGAATCGGTGCGGAGCCGACGTACGACCGCTGGAGGAGCCCGTGCCGTCCACCCCTCGCCCGTTGCGCAAGCTGGGCTTCCTCACCATCGGCCTGTTCGACCCTGCGGACCCGGGCCGGGGCCACGAGTCCACCCTGGAGATCATCGAGCTGGGCGAGCGGCTCGGATTCGACAGCGCCTGGGTCCGCCACCGGCATCTCCAGTACGGCATATCGTCCCCGGTCGCCGTGCTGGCCGCCGCCTCGCAGCGCACCCGCCGGATCGCGCTGGGCACCGCGGTGACACCGCTCGGCTGGGAGAACCCGCTGCGGCTCGCCGAGGACCTCGCGACGGTGGACGTGCTGTCCGGCGGCCGGCTGAACCCGGGCGTCAGCGTGGGCCCGCCCCTGCACTACGACCAGGTCAAGGACGCCCTCTACCCGGACACCGCCGACGCGGAGGACTTCTCCTACGAGCGCGTGCGGCGGCTGCTGGACCTGGTGCGCGGCAAGCCCGCCACCGACTTCAGCGGGGTGGAGGGGATCGAGGTCTTCAGCGATGTCGTCCAGCCGCACTCCCCCGGGCTCGGCCGGCGGCTGTGGTACGGCGGCGGCAGCCTCGGCTCGGCGCGCTGGGCCGGCGAGCACGGCATGAACTTCCTGACGAGCAGCGTCGTCAAGGCGGAGAACCCCGGGGCGCCGCTGGACTTCGCGGAGATCCAGCTCTCCCACATCCGCGCGTTCCGCGCCCACCACCCGGACGGGGAGGCGGCCCGCGTCTCCCAGGGGCTGGTGGTGATCCCCACCGACTCGGCCACACCGCGGCAGCGCGCCATGTACGAGTCCTACGCCGCCGGGCGCCTGCCCCGCACGACCTCCCCGCAGGGCCCGGCGCGACTGCTGTTCGCGCCGGACCTGGTCGGCACCTCCGCGGAGCTGGCCGAACGGCTGCACGCGCACGCCGCGTTCCGCGAGGTCGACGAGGTGGCGTTCGCGCTGCCGTTCGCGTTCGAGCACGAGGACTACGTGCAGATCCTCACCGACATGGCGACGCGGCTGGGTCCGGCGCTGGGGTGGCGGCCCGCCGGCTGAGTCACCAGCGGCCCGCTTCCGTGCCGGTGACCGGTTCGGAGGGCCGCCCGTCCACCCCGACCGGCACCTCGCCGTGGAGCATCACCCGGTGCATGACCCGCGGGGAGCCCACGTGCGCGTGGTCGCTCGGGGCCAGGTGCATGGTGGCCCGGTTGTCCCAGAAGGCGACGCTGCCGGGCTCCCAGCGGAAGCGGACCGTGTACTCGGGGCGCACGGCCTGCTCCACCAGCATCTGAAGCAGCGCCGCGCTCTCCGGCCGGGAGACGTCCGTGATCTGCTCGACGTAGTAGCCGTTCACGAACAGCACCCGCTCCCCGGTCTCCGGATGCACCCGGACCAGCGGGTGCACGGAGGCGACCTGGTGGTCCAGCAGGTGGCGGACGTAGGCGTCGTCGCCGGGCCGGGGCTGGTAGCCGACACCGAGCCGGTGCTCGGCGCGCAGGCCGTCGACGAAGGCGCGGACCGGTGCGGACAGTCCCGCGTAGGCGGCGGCCAGGTTGGCCCAGGTGGTGTCGCCGCCGTAGGGCGGGACGGCCTCGGCGCGCAGGACGGTCGCGGCCGGCGGATCGACGCGGGCCCCGTGGTCGCAGTGCCAGCCGCGCAGCAGGGTGTGCCGGCGCCGGCCCAGCCACTCGTCGTGGTCCATGCCGTACCGCCCGCCCAGTTCCAGCCGGTCGGCGGTGGTCTCGATCTCGGGGAAGCCGGGCGGCGAGTGCGGTCCGCGGCGCGGGAGCACCACCGGCTCGCCGAAACGGCGCGCGAACGCGATGTGCCCGGCGTGGTCGAGCCGCTGGCCGCGGAAGAACACCACCTTCCAGCGCAGCACCGCGTCCCTGATGAGCGCGGTCACCGCGTCGTCCAGCGGCTCGGCGAGGTCGACGCCGGTGATCTCGGCGCCGATGTGCCCGGCGACCGGCCGCACCTCCACGCCCGGGACGCGGCCCGTTCCGTCCGCGGTCGCCCTGTCCGTCGCCATGCGCCCTCCGGTGCTCGTCCGTATCCGCTACCGGGGAGATCGTGGCACTCTCCGCCCCGGCACGGCGAACTCCCGTATCACCGTGTTCCGGAACACGGCCGTGCCGCCGACGCTGAACAGGGCCAGGCGGTCGTCGACCAGATAGGGGAACACCTCGGCGGAGTGCACGTACCGGCCGTCGTCCACGAACATCTCGACGGACGTGCGGTCCACGAGGATCCGCAGCCGCACCCGGCCGGCGGACCGGTCGAACGGGGTACGGCTCTCCTGTCGGGTACCGCCGGTGTCGGGGTTGACCGTGCCGCGCCGGTTGAGGAATGCGTAGTCGCCGTACACCCCGGCGTCGATGTGCCGTACGCCGTCCGGGGAACGGCGCAACTGGACGCCGGCGCCCGTGAGTTCGGACCAGGTGATCTCAGTGGTCAGTTCGTACGAGATGCCGGTGTGGTCGAGCGTGCGGGTGCCGTCGACCGTCAGGTCGCCGAGGCGCACGGTCCGGGAGACATAGGCGTCGAGCGCGGGGACCGGCCGGGAGGCGAGGTGGTAGCCGCCGGAGGCTGTCTTCCTCAGGGTGATCTCGCGGACGATCGAGTCGGTGCCGTTGAAGCCGTCTGCGTCGATGGTGGGTGTGGTGTGCGCGTAGGCCCAGTTGTTCAGCCAGCCGAGGGCGTGGCGGGTGGCCGGGTCCACCGTGCCGTCCGGGTTCCGCTTCTCGAAGGTGACGGCCGCGTACCAGTCCCAGCCGTGGTCGAGCCACTGCGGGTCGGCGGAGTCGGCGGTGAACGCCGCGCCGTCGAACGAACCGGTCCAGTAGGCGTAGGTGGCGGGCTGCCCGGAGCCGGTACCGTCCGCGCTCACGCCCAGCACCCACTTCACGGCGCCGTCGTCGGCGGTGATGCGGAACAGGTCGGGGCATTCGAGGACGCCGAGGCCGTCCTTGACGAAAGCGCCCGCGTACGTCCAGGACCTGAGGTCCGTCGAGTGGTAGAAGCCGACCTTGTTCCGTTCGGCGAGGGCCATCACCCAGCGGTCGCGGTCGTCGTCGCGGATCACCTTGGGGTCGCGGAAGTCGAGGACGCCCGGGTTGGCGAGAACGGGGTCGGTGCCGTGGTTCGTGAACGTACGGCCGCCGTCCGTCGAGTAGTACAGGAACTGCTCCTGGTGGTCGGTGCCGCCGCCGGGTGACATCGTGACGACGGCGACGACCGCGCCCGCGCCGAAGCCGGCCGTGCCCGCGGTGTCGACCACCGCCGAGCCCGACCACACGTCGCCGTTGACGGTCGTGTCCTTGGGGACGGCGATGCCCCGGTCGGTGAAGGAGACGAGGTCGGTGCTGGTGGCCAGGCGCCACGCGGTGCCCTCCAGGCCGTCCAGGTAGTCGGCGTTGTAGAGGTAGTAGCAGTGGTACTCGCCGTCGATCCAGACCGGGCGCTGCGGGTCGTTCTTCCACTGGTCGGGCACGGTGAAGTGGTAGTCGGCGCGGTACCGCGCGCATCCGGCCGCCGGCCCGGACCGCGGCCTCGCCCCGGCGGGCGCCGCGGGCAACAGCGCCGCGCCGGCTCCGGCGGCCGTGGAGGCGAACAGGGCCCTTCTGCTCAGACCACGCATCGTTCGGTGTCCCCTTCCTGACGGGTCATCGGTTCAAGGGACTGTAGACCTAACTCGTTAAAGGTCAAGTGTTCCAATGCCTTGACACAGATGTGACGCGCTTTTCATCATCGTGGGCATCACTCCTCGACTAACACGAGTTAGGCACGCTTGGATGACCGACTCGCTCTTCTCCCGCCGCGCCCTGCTGCGGTACGGCGCCTACGGCGCGGGAGCCGCCGCGCTCGCCGGCACCGCCGCGAGCTGGGACCGGCTCACCGGAGCCGACATCCCCGGCCGCGACGACGGCTCCCTGGTCGTCGCCACCCTGGGTTCCGCGTTCTCCCCGGCCGGGGTCCGCGCCCTGGTCGACGGCTTCCGCCGGCTGCACCCCGACATCAAGGTCCGCGTCAACGCGGTGCAGGCCGTGGACTGGTCGGACTTCTTCGCCAAGATCCTCACGCAGATCGCGGCGGGCACCGCGCCCGACCTGGTCTACGTGGCCACCGAGGGCGTGCAGCTGTTCGCCCGCCACCTGGGCGTGCCCCTGGACCGCTGGGTACGGCGGGACGCGGCCGAACTGCGGGAGTACTTCGCCGACGTCCACCCCTCACTGGTGGAGTCGATGATGTACGAGGGCAGCCTGTACCAGCTCCCGATCGAGTTCAACGCCGCCGACATGTACCTCAACACCCAGGTGCTGCGGCGCGCCGGCGCGGAGTTCCCGGCCGGCGACTGGACGCGGGACGACTTCACCGCGCTGCTGCGCCGGATGAAGAAGGCGAGCGACTCCCACTTCACGCCGTACTTCTGGACCAACCGGCTGTGGGGCGGGGTGGTCCCCTGGCTGTTCGCGAACGGCACCAACCTGCTCGCCGAGTCCAAGGCGCCGGGCGGCTCCTGGCTGTGGGACGCCTTCTACCCGGCGGACCGGCGGCGGGGCCGCGGGGGCGGCTTCCGCTGGACGACCCCGCAGGCGACGGACGACCGGGTGGTGGAGGCGTACGACTATCTCGCCGCCCTGGTCCACGACGGACTGTGCACCCGGCCCGAGGGCGGCAACGGCCAGAACCTCATCGGCGTGTTCTCCACCGGCCGGGTCGGGGTCACCCCGGCCGGCGGCTTCTGGGCGGGCGGTCTGCATCTGGCCGGGATGCGCGCCGACGGCTTCGACGTGCAGTACTTCCCGCGCCGGCACACCCAGCGGCACCAGTTCGGCGCGGCCGGCTACGCGCTGCTGCGCACCTCGAAGAAGCAGGACGCGGCCTGGGAGTTCATCAAGTACTCGGCCCGCCGCGACACCCTGGGCAAGCTGTTCACCACCAACCAGACCACCCCGGCCCTCCGTTCGATGCTGACCGCGGACCGCTACCGGGAGACCGGCCCGGCGCACTGGCGGGTCTTCTACGACACCCTCGACCGGTTCCCCGACACCGGGCCCATCCCGGCCCCGCCGCAGGTCGCCGAGGTGACCCAGGTGCTGCTGAAGCACACCGGGACGGCGCTGTCGAGCCCGGGTTCGGTCGGGCCGGCGCTGCGCCGGATGCAGGGCGATCTGGAGAAGGCCATGGAGCGTGACGTATGACGGACACCCGGATCTCCTCCGTGCGGCCGCGGGCCGCGAGCCCGGCCGCGCGGGCCGTGCGCCCGGGAGCGCGTGAGCGGGGGACGCGGCTGCTGGCGGCGGTGTTCCTGGCGCCGACCGTGGTCGGGATCGTGATCTTCACGGTCGTACCGATCGTCGGTTCGGTCGTGCTGAGCCTCTTCCACTGGAACGTGATCGACTCGCCCGGTTTCGCCGGTACGGCCAACTACCGGGAGGTGTTCGGCGACACGACCGTTCTGGTGTCCTTCCGCAACACCCTCGTCTTCATGGTCTTCGCGGTCGCCGCGCAGCTCCTGATCGCGCTGGCGCTCGCGCTGACGCTGAACGGCCGGATGCCGACGTGGCTGCGGTCGGTGTTCCGCTCGGCGTTCTTCTTCCCGCTCGTGCTGTCCGCCGCGTCCATCTCGGTGGTGATGAAGTACCTGTTCAACCAGGACTTCGGAGTGGTCAACTGGCTGATCGGCCTGTTCGGGATCGCTCCCGTGCCGTGGCTGACCTCCGAGCACGGCGCGATGGCCACGGTGGTCATCGTCTACGTGTGGCAGCAGTTCGGGTTCTCCTTCCTGCTGTTCGTCGGCGGACTGAACAACATCCCCAAGGAGATCCACGAGGCCGCCGCGCTCGACGGCGCGACCGGCCCGCGCAAGCACCTCGCCATCACCCTGCCGCTGCTCTCCCCCACCCTGCTGGTGGCCTCGGTGGTCGGCATCATCAACGCGCTCCAGGTCTTCGAGCAGCCGTACGTCCTCACCGACGGCGGGCCCGGCGACTCCACCCGCACGGTCGTGATGGTCATCTACGAGAAGGCCTTCGAGCAACTGCGGTTCGGCGAGGCGTCCGCGGTGGGCGTGCTGCTGTTCGTGCTGATCATGGCGGTCACCGCCCTCCAGTTCCGGCTCAGCCGGCGTTTCGTCCACTACCAGTGAGCCGGGTGAGTCCCATGAGCCAAGCAACCCCGACCCTCAGCCGTGCCCGGTACGCGCTCGGACCGTGGGCGCGGATCGCCGGGCTGACGGTGTGCGCGCTGCTGACCCTCGGGCCGGTCGTGTGGACCGTGTCCACCTCGCTGCGCACTCCGGCGGAGTCGTTCGACCTGCCGCCGCAGATCATTCCCGCGCATCCCAGCGCCGCCGCCTACCACGGTGTGTTCGAGCAGATCGACGTGTGGCTGCTCGCGCTGAACTCGACGCTCGTGACCGCGTTGATCGCGGTCGGCCAGATGATCACCGCGGGGCTCGCCGGTTACGCGTTCGCCCGGCTCGACTTCCGTTTCAAGAAGCCGCTGTTCGGGCTGGTCCTGGCGACCATGATGGTCCCCTTGCAGGTCACGATCGTCCCGGTGTTCCTGGTGCTCAAGTCGATGGGCCTGACCGACACCCTGCTCGGTCTGATCGTGCCGGCGTTCCCGACGGCGTTCGGCACCTTCCTGATGCGCCAGTACTTCCTCGGCATGCCGAAGGACCTGGGCGAGGCGGCGATGCTGGACGGCGCCGGGCCCTGGCGGATCTTCCGGTCCGTCTACGCCCCGCTGGCCCGGCCGGGCCTCGCGATCGTCGGCGTGCTCGCCTTCAACTACCACTGGAACGAGTTCTTCCGCCCGCTCATCCTGGAGACCTCCGGCCAGAACTACACCCTTCCGCTGGGGCTGGTCTCCCTCCAGGGCAACCTCGGCACCGGTTCCATCTCGGTGGTCCTCGCGGGTGTCGTCCTCTCCATGATCCCCGCCGTCGCCGTGTTCGTCGTCGGCCAGCGCCCTCTCCGCGAGGGCATCACCTCCGCAGGAGTCAACCGTTGAGCCCCGCCGCTCCCGCCCCGGACCCGGACGCCCCCCGCTTCCGGGTCCGCCCGCCCGCCCACTGGATCAACGACCCCAACGGCCCCTTCCGCTGGCGTGGCCGTCACCACCTCTTCTACCAGCACAACCCGGCCGCCCCGGTGCACGCCGACATCCACTGGGGCCACGCCTCCAGTCCCGACCTGGTCCACTGGGAGCACCACCCGGTCGCCCTCACCCCGACGCCCGGCGGCCCCGACGAGGCCGGCTGCTGGTCGGGGTGTGTGGTGGACGACGGCGGTGTGCCCACGGCGGTGTACACCGGCGTCGACCACGCCCACACCGGGCTCGGCGCCATCTGCCTGGCCCGCGCCGCCGACCCGGCCGACGACCGGCTCCTGACCTGGCGGCCCCGGCCCGTCCCGGTGGTCCCGGGGCCGCCCCCCGGACTCGACGTGGTGATGTTCCGCGACCCGTTCGTCTTCCGGCACGCCGGCCGCCGCTGGGCCGTGGTCGGGGCCGGCCACGCCGACGGCACCCCTTCGGTGCTGCTGTACGGCTGCGACGAGCTGACCGACTGGCGGTTCGCGGGTGTCCTGCTGGACGGCCACGACCCCGTCGCGGTCGGCGCGTTCGGCGACAAGGCGGTCGGCTGGGAGTGCCCGCAGCTCTTCGAGACGTCCGGCGGCGACCACGTCCTGGTGGTGTCCCTGTGGGACGGGGACCCCCGGACCACCGGTTACCTGACGGGCCGGCTGACGCCCGGAACGCAGCCCCGGTTCGTGCCCCGCACCGGCGGCCGGCTCGACCACGGCCGGGACTTCTACGCTCCCGCCGTCCTCCAGGAGCCGGGCCGGGCGCTGATGTGGGGCTGGTCGTGGGAGGCGCGGGACGAGGCGGCGGTGCTGGCGGCGGGCTGGGCGGGCACGCTCACCGCGCCGCGGGTCGTCGACGCCGGTCCCGACGGCACCCTGCGGGTCGTACCGGCCCCGGAGCTGGAACTCCTGCGCGCCGACGCGCCGTTCGCGACCCGGCCGGGCCGGGCGGTGCCGCTTCCGCCGGCGTACGACCTGACGGTGACGGCGTACGGCGCCACCACCGTCACGCTGCTGCGGTCGGCGGACCGGGCGCTGACGCTCCGGCTGGACCCGGACGCCGGCACCGTCGTCCTGGACCGCTCCGGGTGGCCCCGCGAGGGCGTCGGGGGATCGGCTCCGGTGACGGTGGGAGTGCCGCCGGGGCCGGGCCTCTCCGTGCGCGTGCTGGCCGACGGCTCGCTGCTCGAACTGTTCGTGGCGGACCGGGCGACGGTGACCGAGCGGGTCTACCACCGGCCGGGCGATGTCGCCGAACTGCTGGTCGAGGGGGACGCCGGGGTCAGCGCGTGGGAGCAGGTCCCACCGAGGCGCGGCTGACCACGGGACAGGCCAGCCGCCGCACGGTGGCGGGCGGGGTGCGGCCGGTGTCGATGGCGTCGAGCAGCAGCCGGGCCGCGGCCTCGCCCATCGCCCGGTGCGGCAGCGCGACGGTGGTCAGGGCCGGGGTGAGGAAGGCGGCCATGTGTTCCTGGTCGTCGTAGCCGACCACCGACAGCTCCCCGGGTACGGCGATCCCGAGCCGGGTCGCGGCGTGCAGCACGCCCGCCGCGACCCGGTCGTTGTAGCAGAAGATCCCGGTGGGCCGGTGGTGCGGGGCGGTGCCGTCGAGCAGCCGGGTGGCTCCCTCGTAGCCGCCGGTGATCTCGCCGCCGGTGCGCACGACCCACTCCTTGGGCACGGTGATGCCCTCGGCGCGCAGCGCGTCCCGGAAGCCGCGCAGCCGTTCCACCGAGGCGATGTCGTCCTGCCCGCCGACCAGGGCCACCCTGCGGTGCCCGGCCTCCAGGAGCAGGCGTGCGGCGGTCCGGCCGCCGGCCCGTTCGGCGGGGATGACGGCGGGCAGCGAGCCGTCCTCGGGCAGGCAGTTGGCGAGCACGGAGTGGGTGCGGTGCAGGCCCTCGGGGACCCGGACCCGGCGCAGGGACATCGCGGCGTAGATGATGCCGTCCACGCGCCGGTCGAGGAGTTCGGCGACGGCCGCGTCCTCCTTGGCCCGGTCGCCGCCGGAGTCCACGGTGAGGACGAGGTGGTCGCTGTCCCAGGCGGTCTCCATGGCCCCGCGCAACAGCCGGCCGGCGAACGGGGACGTGGCGATCTCG
The DNA here is from genome assembly GCF_014650115.1 of Streptomyces olivaceoviridis. GTDB lineage: Bacteria > Actinomycetota > Actinomycetes > Streptomycetales > Streptomycetaceae > Streptomyces > Streptomyces olivaceoviridis. The sequence goes on from NZ_BMUI01000005.1 coordinate 419,430, forward strand.
TCGGTGACCAGGCCGATCACGGCCGTACGGCGGCGGCGCAGGCCGCGGGCGACGGGGTCGGGCCGGTAGCCGAGCTGTGCGGCGGCCTGCCGGATGCGTTCCTGGGTGGCGGGTGAGAGGTTGCCCTCGGCGCGGCCGTTGAAGACGAAGGAGACGGCGGTGTGAGAGACGCCGGCGAGCCGGGCGACGTCCCGTGAGGTGGGCCGTCCGCCGCCCACGCCGTTCCTGTCCGCGCCGCCGCCCATGCCGTCCGCTGCCCTCTTCCCACCCGTCCGGTTGATCACCGCTCACCCTATCCGTGAGGCTGGGGACAAACACAGGGGGAGACGATCGAGGGAAGGTCATCGTGAACGGTGTTCCGCGGTACACGCTCGACGACGGTACGACGATCCCGGCCATCGGCCTGGGCACCTGGCCCCTGGACGACGCGCAGGCCGAGCGAGCCGTGCGCACGGCGCTGGAGGCGGGCTACCGGCTGGTCGACACCGCGGCGAACTACCGCAACGAGACCGGTGTCGGCCGGGGCGTGGCGGGCGGCGGGGTGCCCCGCGAGGAGGTGGTGGTGACGACCAAGCTGCCCGGCCGCCACCACGGGTACGAGGAGACCCTCGCGTCCTTCGAGGAGTCCCGGCGACGGCTGGGCCTGGAGTACGTGGACCTGTATCTGATCCACTGGCCGAACCCGCGGGTGGACAAGTACGTCGACGCGTGGAGGGCGATGATCCGGCTGCGCGAGGACGGTCTGGTCCGCTCCATCGGCGTCTCCGACTTCACGCACGAACACCTCACGCGGCTGGAGAAGGAGACCGGGGTGCTGCCGTCGGTGAACCAGATCGAGCTGCACCGGCTGTTCCCGCAGGAGGAACTGCGCGCCTTCCACGCGGTGAGGGGGATCGTCACCGAGAGCTGGAGCCCGCTGGGCCGGGGCAGCGTGTCGCTGGACGACCCGGCGGTCGCCGAGGTCGCGCGGGCGCACGGGGTCACGCCCGCGCAGGTGCTGCTGCGCTGGCACGTACAGCTCGGCGCGCTGCCGGTCCCGAAGTCGGCGGACCCCGGACGGCAGCGCGCCAACCTGGACGTCTTCGGCTTCGGGCTGGACGAGGACCAGATGGCGGCCGTCGCCCGCCGCTCCCCGCGCCGGCTCGGCGGGGACCCCGACACGCACGAGGAGTTCTGAGCTCACGAGGAGTTCCGGGTTACGGCTCCTCGGCGGGCTCGTCCTTCCGTTCCTCGCCGTGCGCGCTCGTCCGTCCGGGCGCGGTGAGGCTGCCGAGGATGTCCAGCAGTTCGGCGCTGCGGCTGCCGGGCTCGGCGTGGAAGACGACCAGGGTGAGTCCGTCGGTGCCGTCCACGGACAGCTTGTGGGAGTGCAGGTCGAGATCGCCGACCTCGGGATGGCTGAGGTGGCTCACCCGGCCGCGCCGGGGACGCACCTCGTGGCGGGCCCACAGGGCGCGGAAGCGTTCGCTGCGCAGCGACAGCTCGCCGACCAGGTCGCGCAGCCGGGGGTCGTCCGGGTCGGTCCCGGCCTCGGACCGCAGGGCGGCCACGCCTTCCCCGGTCAGGTCCGTCCAGTCCCGGCGCAGGGCGCGCTCGGCGGGGTCGAGGAACACGGCCCGCAGCAGGTTGACGCCGGGCGCGTAGTTCGGGGTGAGCGCGGTGGCGAGGGCGTTGGCGGCCAGGCAGTCGGTGTAGCGGTTCTGGAGGTAGGCGGGGTTGCGCGGCCAGCCGTCGATGAGCTGGAGCAGGCTCGCCGGGACCTGCCGCGCCCGCCGCCCCGGGCGCACGCCGGGCGCGGGCCGCTCCTGGGCGAGCCCGACGAGGTGGGCGGTGGCGTCCACGTCCAGCCGCAGCACCCGGGCGATGGCCTCCAGCACCTGCACGGAGGGGTTGCGGTCGCGGCCCTGCTCCAGGCGAAGGTAGTAGTCGGAGCTGATGCCGGCCAGCATCGCGACCTCCTCGCGGCGCAGCCCCGGCACCCGGCGCAGGCCGCCACCGGGCAGCCCCACGTCCTCGGGCCGTACCAGCGCCCGGCGGGCGCGCAGAAACTCACCGAGCGCGTTCGATCCGTCCACGCCCCCACCGTACGGCCGGCCGGGCGGCGGTGACTGGCCCTGTCACTCCCAGGATCGTCGGGGCACTGCCGTACCGGGCGGATCGGGCGGACCGTGGAGGGCGAAGCGAGCGAGGCCACCGGGAACGTCCGGTGGCCGGAACATCCTGAGAGGTACGACATGTCTGCACAGCTCGGTGGCACCGTCACCCCGGCCGACGGCCTGACCCTGACCCGCGTCGGGTACGGCGCCATGCAGCTGGCCGGGCCGCACGTCTTCGGCCCGCCGCGGGACCGGGACCGGGCGGTGGCGGTGCTGCGCGCGGTGGTGGAGGCGGGCATCACCCACATCGACACGGCCGACTTCTACGGGCCCGTCGTCGTCAACCAGATCATCAAGGAGGCCCTGCACCCCTACCCGGACGAGCTGCGCATCGTCACCAAGGTCGGGGCCCGGCGGGGAGCCGACGGCAGCTGGATCGTGTCCCGGCACCCCGAGGACCTGAAGGCGCAGGTGTACGACAACCTGCGCGACCTCGGCGTGGACACGCTGGACGTGGTCAATCTGCGGCTCGGCGACATGGACACCCCGAACGAGGACTCGGTCGCCGACCAGTTCGGCGCCCTGGCCGAGCTGCGCGAGCGCGGGCTGATCCGGCACCTGGGGCTGAGCGCCGCGTCCGCCGCGCAGCTGGACGAGGCCCGGACGATCGCGCCCGTGGTGAGCGTGCAGAACCTCTACAACCTGGCGAACCGGCAGGACGACGCGCTGCTGGAGCGCACGGCGGCGGAGAACATCGCCTTCGTGCCGTACTTCCCGCTCGGCGGGTTCACCCCGCTCCAGTCGGACACGCTGGCGAAGGTGGCCGCCCGGCTGGAGGCGTCGCCGCAGCAGGTGGCGCTGGCCTGGCTGCTGCGCCGCTCGCCGAACATCGCGCTCATCCCCGGCACCTCCTCCCCCGGGCACCTGCGGGAGAACATCGCCGCGGCGGACCTGGTGCTGCCGGACGACGCGATGGCCGAGCTGGACGGCATCGCGGGCTGACCGGACCGGGGCGGGGTACCCGGGGGCGCGTGCGGCGGTCGTAGGCGTCGTGGGAAGGAGCCGGAGGTGGCGGCGGAGGACCGGCTGCGGACGTACCGCGGCAAGCGCGGCTTCGAGCGGACCCGTGAGCCGTCGGGGCAGGCGCGGCGGACACGGGGTGAGCAGCCCCGGTTCGTGGTGCGGATCCACGACGCGCGGCGGATGCACTTCGACTTCCGGCTCCAGGTCGACGACGTCCTCAAGTCCTGGTCGGTGCCCAAGGGCCCGTCCACCGACCCCGGGGACAAGCGGCTGGCGGTGCCGACCGAGGACCACCCGCTGGAGTACGAGGACTTCGAGGGGGTCATCCCGAAGGGCGAGTACGGCGGCGGCACCGTGATCGTGTGGGACCGCGGGACGTACGAGCCGCTCAGCCACGACCGCCGGGGGCGCCCGGCGGACTTCGCGGAGTCCCTGGCGCGCGGGCACGCCACCTTCCGGCTGCACGGCGCGAAGCTGCACGGCGAGTACGCCCTCACCCGCTTCCGCGGCGGCACGGACGGGGAGGATGCCTGGCTGCTGGTCCGCAAGGGACCGGCGCGGCCGGACGGGCACGGCACCCCGATCCCCGGCGGGCCCGCTCGGTGCGCAGCGGGCGCACCCTGGCCCAGGTCGCCGCCGCTGCCGGCCGGGAGTGACACCGGCTCAGCGGCGCGCGGGCGGAGGAATGCGGATCGCCGGGTTCCGGCCCCGGCGCGCCTCCTCTGCCTCTATGTTCGGGCGGTGTCCGCCCGCGCCCCCTGGAGGCCCCGCATGCGCACCGCACTCCGTACCGTCGTCGCCGGCGTGGTGACCGCCGCCGCCCTCGCGCTCTGCGGCCCCGCCGGGGCGACCCCGGCCGGGCCCGGTGTGACGGCCCGGATCCTCGCGCAGACCACCGTCGGCGGCACCGACTACACCCTGCGGGAGATCACGGTCCCGCCCGGCCAGAGCACCGGCTGGCACTACCACGACGGCCCGCTGTACGGCGTCGTCGAGCAGGGCACCCTCAGCCACTTCGACGCCACGTGCGGCTCGGACGGCGTGTACCGGACGGGCGCGACGATCCGGGAGCCGTCCGGCAGCGATTACGTCCACATCGGCCGCAACCTGGGGGACACGCCGCTCGTCCTCGATGTGCTGTACGTGCTGCCGCACGGCTCCCCGTTCTCGCGGGACGCGCCGAACCCCGGCTGCGCGTTCCAGTGATCAGTCCCCGGGCAGCGGCTGCTCGGCCCAGATGGTCTTGCCGGCGCCGGTCTGCCGGCTGCCCCAGCGCTGGGTGAGCTGGGCGACGAGGAGCAGTCCCCGGCCGCCCTCGTCGTAGGCGTGCGCCCGGCGCAGGTGCGGGGAGGTGGAACTGGCGTCGGAGACCTCGCAGATGAGAGCGCGGTCGCGGATCAGCCGGAGCTGGATGGGCGGTTCGCCGTAGCGGATGGCGTTGGTGACGAGTTCGGTGACGAAGGCGGTCTCCGCCAGCCCCCAGGCCGCCAGTTGCCCGCCGGCCGCCTGCCGCAGGACGGCGACCTGGGCGGGGTCGGGCGGCACGTCCCAGGTGGCGACCCGGTCGGCGCCCAGGGCCCGGGTGCGCACGAGGAGCAGGGCGACGTCGTCGCCGGGCTGGTCGGGCAGGACGGCCTTCAGGACGTCGTCGGCGAGGGCTTCGAGGGAGGCGGCGGGTGCGGTGAGGGCGCGCCGCAGTTCCTCGGTGGCGCCGTCCAGGTCGCGCTCGCGGTCCTCGATCAGGCCGTCGGTGTAGAGGGCGACGACCGAGCCCTCGGGCAGTTCCCGTTCCGTCGCCTCGAACGGCAGTCCGCCGACGCCGAGTGGTGGCCCGGCGGTGACGGGGAGGAACTCCGCGGTGCCGCCGGGCAGGACGACGGCCGGGGCGGGGTGGCCGGCGGCGGCCAGGGCGAGCCGGCGGGAGGCCGGGTCGTAGACGGCGTACAGGCAGGTCGCGCCGAGTTCGGCGACCTCTTCCCCGCTGTCGTCGGCGGCGAGGTGGGTGACCAGGTCGTCGAGGTGGGTGAGGAGTTCGTCGGGCGGCAGGTCGACGTCGGCGAGGGTGCGGACGGCCGTGCGCAGCCGGCCCATGGTGGCGGAGGACTGGATGCCGTGGCCGACCACGTCGCCCACGACCAGGCCGACCCGGCCGCCGGAGAGCGGGATGACGTCGTACCAGTCGCCGCCGATGCCGGCCAGGGATCCGCTCGGCAGGTAGCGGTGGGCGACGTCGACCGCGGCCTGCCCGGGCAGGCCGCGCGGGAGCAGGCTGTGCTGGAGGGTGAGGGCGGTGGCGCGTTCGCGGGTGAAGCGGCGGGCGTTGTCGATGCAGACGGCGGCGCGGCTGGCGAGTTCCTCCGCGAAGACGGCGTCGTCGGGGCCGTAGTCGTCGGGGTGGCCCATGCGGACGCAGACCGCGACGCCCAGCGTGGTGCCGCGGGCCCGGAGCGGCACCGCGATCATGGAGTGGGCGCCCTGCCGGAAGGGGCGGCCCCCGGGCGAGCGTGCGTTGCGTTCCGCCACCCACTGGACGAACTCGGGCTCGCCGGCCTGGCTGAGCACCGCGCGGCTCTCGTGCAGCGCGCGGGCGGGCGGGGAGGTCGGCTGGTAGACGTCGGTCTCGCCGAGGTACAGGGCCGCCGCGGGGTGGCCGGGGCGGTTGGAGCCGTGGGCGACGCGGCGCAGGACGACCCCGCCGTCCGGCGGCGTCGGCGGTTCGTCGGCGCCGAGCACCCAGTCGAGCAGGTCGACGCTGGCGAAGTCCGCGTACTGCGGGACCAGCACCGCGATCATCTCCTCGGCGGTGCCGATCACGTCCAGGGTGGTGCCGACGCGGGTCGCGGCCTCGTTCAGCAGGGCGAGGCGGCGCCGGGCCCAGTACTGCTCGCTGCTGTCGGACGCGGCGAGCGCGACCGCGGCCGGTTCGCCGGAGGCGTCGCGCACCGGCCACATCTCGATGCTCCAGGCCTGTTCCTGGTCGAGGGCGGGGGCGGCGGTGTAGCTCTCGTAGCGGACGGGCCGGCCGGTCTCGGCGACCTCGCGCAGCTGGGCCAGGAAGCCACGGCTGTGCTCGGTGTCCGCGACGGTGTCCGGGAAGGACCGGCCGAGCAGCGCTTCCTCGGGAACGCCCATCGCATGGCAGGCGGCGGCGTTGACGCGCAGGTAGCGCTGGCGGAGGTCGAAGACCGACATGGACATGGACGCCTGCTCGAAGGCTCGGGCGGCCAGGGTGGTGCCCGGGGGCAGGGCCGTGACGACGTAGCCGGCGGGCTGTCCGGCGGCGCCGGTGAGCGGGCAGACGCTCAGGGGCAGCACGAGGCGGTGGCCGTCGTGGTGGCGCAGGGCGACCGGGCCGGCGGGGGCGGTGAGGATGTCGCCGGGGACGTCCTCGGCCAGCAGGTCCGTGGCGGGCCGGCCCACGACCTCGTCGGCCGGGTGGCCGGTGAGCAGCCGTGCTCCCTCGGTCCACCCGGTCACCGTGCCGTGCGCGTCGATGACCGCCACGGCGGCGACATCTTTCATACGCCCCAGAATGATCCGATTGTCCCGGCGCATCAAGCGGCGGGGTGTCCGCTTCAGCCCCGGTGGGCGCGGAGGGCGGCGAGGGCCCGGTCGGCGTGGGTGTTCATGCGCAGTTCGCTGCGGACGACCTCCAGGACGGTACGGTCCTCGGCGATCACGAAGGTGACCCGCTTGGTCGGGGCCAGGGAGAAGCCTCGCTTGACGCCGAACCGCTCGCGGACCGTGCCGTCGGCGTCGGAGAGCAGCGGCATCCCGAGACGGTGCCGGCCGGCGAACTCCTGCTGCTTGTCGACAGGGTCCCCGCTGATCCCGACGGGCCGGGCGCCCACGGCGGCGAACTCGGCGGCGAGGTCGCGGAAGTGGCAGGCCTCGGCGGTGCAGCCGGGGGTGAGGGCGGCGGGGTAGAAGAAGAGGACGACCGGGCCGTCGGCCAGCAGCTCGGTGAGCCGGCGGGTGGTGCCGGTCTCGTCGGGCAGGGCGAAGTCCTCGGCCTTGGCTCCGATCTCGACACGCTCGGTCATGACCGCGCCTCCCCGCCCCGGGCGACCGCGCGCGCCCACAGCACCAGCGGCACCTGGAGGGGCAGCCGGGTGAGGGCAGCCGCCCTGAGCGGCGCGGGCCGGTGGCGCCAGTCCACGGCCATCTGGACGTTGGCGGGGAACACGCCGACGAAGAATGCGGCCGCCGCCTTAGCGGCGAGCGCGCGGGTGCGGGGCGCCGCGATCCCGGCCGCGAGGGCCAGCTCGACGGCCCCGCTCCCGTACGTCCAGGCCCTGGGCGAGCCCGGCAGCGCACGGGGCACGGTCGCGTCGAACTGCCGCGGAACGGCGAAGTGGGCCACTCCGGCGGTCGCCAGCAGACCGGCGAGCAGCAGGGGTGAGCGTGGGGACCGGGGCACGGTACCTCCTTTGGTGTCCTGCCGCCGGATATTACTCGACGGTAGGCGCGGGTGTGGCCGTTCTCGGCAGACAGACACGGGTTGCGCACTCGGCCGACGGCGGGAGCGGAGGTGGCCGCTCCGCACCCGGCGACCTGACCACCCGGGCCCGCACCGTCCGCTGCAAGGACGTCAGGCAGCAGGCCCGCGCGGCCCTGTCCGCGCTCGGCTTCGCCCACGACGTCGACCGGACCGCGGGCTCGCTCACCGTCGCCGAACATGGTGAAGGTCGCCCGCGAGGTACGCCGGGGCGGCCGGATCCTCACCCTGGACGAGCCGACCGTCTGCCCCGGCGCGGTCGACGCCGACCGGATCCGCGCGCTGGTGCGCGGCCTCCGGGGAGGGCGTCGCGGTCGTCCACATCTCGCGCCACATCGACCAGGTGATGGCCGTCGTCGACCGGCTCACCGTGCTCCGCGACGGTACGGTCGTCCGCACCGCGCCCGCCGCCGAACTCGACCCGGCCGGGCCGGTCCGCGCGATGGCGGGCCGGGACGTGGTCTCCCGCCGGGCCGGACGCCCCGCCCCGCAGGGCGAGGAGGGCATCCGTTCGCGGCGGCTCGGCCGTCACGACCCCGCTGATCACCACGCCGTCGTCGGGCGGGAAGAACCAGCGAGCAGCAGGGATGAGCGTGTATCCGGTGGGTTCCGGGGCGCCGTCGCACTCGCACAACTGCGACGAGCACGTGACCGTGCTGGAGGGCGAGGCGGAGGTGTGGGCGGACGGGTTCGTTCTCCACCAGCCGCTGGGCCGGTGCCACCTCGCCGTGCGAGATCGCCTGCCGCGGCTGCGCGAGCGCGTGCTGTGTGGCCCAATGCCAACATTTTTGTCTGCAAGGACTCGGCCCCGGCGCCCCGGCTCATCCGGCCCGGTAGAGCTCGGTGAGCAGTTCCAGCACCGCCCGGAGGGCCGGGTGCGGATCGTCACGCCACCAGGCCAGCCGGACGGCGACGGGCTCGGCGTCGCGCACCGGCCGGTAGACGATCCCGGGCCTCGGGTACTGGTGCGCGGTGGACTCGGCGGTCACCCCGATCCCGCGTCCGGCGGCGATGACGGTGAGCCAGTCGTCGACGTCGTGGGTCTCCTCGGTGGCCGGCCGGGAGTCCGGCGGCCACAGGTCGGGGGTGGCCGTGCCGGTACGGCGGTCCACCAGCAGGAGCCGGGCGGCGAGGTCGGCCAGCCGCACGGATCGGCGCCGGGCGAGCGGGTCGTCGGCGGCGAGCGCGCACAGCCGCCGCTCCAGCCCGACGAGGGCGGTGCCGAAGCGCCGGTCGTCCAGCGGTCTGCGGACGACGGCGAGGTCGCAGGCGCCCTCGGCGAGCCCGGCGGAGGGCGAGTTGACGCGGACCAGGTGCAGGTCGGTGTCGCGGTGGGCCGCGCTCCAGTGCCGCTGGAAGGCGACCGTGTGGCGGCCCAGCGCGGACCACGCGTAGCCGACGCGCAGCCGGGTGTGTCCCGAGGTGGCCTCCCGGACCAGGTCGGAGACGTCGGCGAGGACGCGCCGGGCCTGGGCCACCACGCGGGCGCCGGTGGCGGTGGGGGTCACCTCGCGGGAGGTGCGCCGCAGGAGTCGTACGCCCAGGGCGCGTTCGAGGGAGGCGACGGCGCGGGAGACGGCGGCCTGGGAGACGCCCAGGGCGATCGCCGCGTCCGTGAACGTGCCTTCGTCCACGATGGCCACGAGACAGCGCAACTGGCGCAGATCGATGTCCTGCATACGCTCAGCGTATAGATCGAGTGACGCATGCATTTTGCGCAAGCATGCCCTGCGCGCACGATCCCGGGCATGGGATCAGCTCTCGAACACCCCGTCGCGGCCGGGACCTTGACCGCGTCCGCGCCTTCGCCCCGGCCGCTGGCCGCGGTGGCCGCCATGGCCGGCAGCGGGCTGTCCAACCAGACCGGCGCCGCCGTCGGCGCGCTCGCCTTCCCCGTCCTCGGTCCCCTCGGTGTGGTGGCGGTACGGCAGTACGTCGCCGCGCTCGTCCTGCTCGCCGTGGCCCGCCCCCGGCTGCGCGGGTTCAGCTGGCCGCAGTGGTGGCCGGTGCTGTTGCTGGGCGGGGTGTTCGGCACGATGAACCTCAGCCTGTACAGCGCCGTCGACCGGATCGGGCTGGGTCTCGCCGTGACCCTGGAGTTCCTGGGGCCGCTCACCGTCGCGCTCGCCGCGTCCCGGCGGCGGCTGGACGCCGGGTGCGCGGTGCTGGCCGGGGCCGGGGTCGTCGTCCTGCTGCGACCGCGCGCGTCCGCCGACTGCACCGGCATGGCCCTCGGCCTGGCCGCCGCGTGCTGCTGGGCGTCGTACATCCTGCTCAACCGGGTCGTCGGGCGGCGCATCCCCGGGGCGCAGGGCGCGGCGGCGGCCTCGGCCGTGTCCGCCCTGGCCTTCCTTCCCGTCGGCATCGCCGTAGTGATCGGCCGGCCTCCGACAGCCGGGGCCGTCCTGTGCGCCGTCGCCGCCGGGGTCCTCTCCTCCGCCGTGCCGTACCTGAGCGACCTGCTCACACTGCGCCGTGTACCGGCACAGACATTCGGCCTGTTCATGAGCGTCAACCCGGTCCTGGCGGCCGTGGTCGGCCGGGTGATCCTGGACCAGGCCCTCGGCGCCGTGGAGTGGGCGGGCATCGGCGCGGTGGTGACGGCCAACGCCTTGAGCCTCACCACGCGGCACCGGCACGGACCGGCCTGACCGACGCCCGCGCCGTGCCGGGGGGGGAGGCAGGAGGGGCTTCGGCGACTCCCACCGCGGCGCCACCGGCACCCGTCGCGATCACCCCGAGCGGCAACTGGTGGACCGGGCCGGCGACACACCGGTGCCGAGCCCGGCGGGGTAGCGGCCTCGGCCCGGATCTGATCATGGCCGCGCGTGGGGCCCGGGGCCCCGCCCCACACGAGGCGTCCCCCAAACGCAGGGGTCTACGGCCGTGCGGCCACCCCCTGATCCCGGTCTTGCCCCGACCTGGTGGCCGGGCGGGGGCTGCACGACGCCGCGCTCCTCCTGCCGCGGAGGACGGCCGCGCGGGAGCCGGTCTCCGTGCCGGCCGGTCCGCGGGCCGCGCCTCAGACGCCGCGGACCGCGACGAGCTCCGCCCACCGGGTGACCCCGCCACGGCGGACCCGTATGCCGTGCCGTGTCGCCAGGGCGTGCACGATCGCCTCGCCCCGGCCGTGTTCGTCCGGGTCCAGCCAGCCGAGCTGCTGCCCCGCCGGGCACGCGGGTCCCGTGTCGGTGACCTCCACGCGCAGCGTGCCGCCGCCGTCGCCCGCCTCCCAGGACAGCCGCAGCTCAGCCGGGGGCCGGGCGTGGATGATCGCGTTGGTGACAAGCTCCGACACCACCAGCAGCGCGTCCTCGACGATCTCCTCGGACACGTTCCAGTCGGCGAGGGCCGCCGCCGCGCACCGGCGCACGGCCGAGACGGCGCCGGGGGCGGGCGGCACCGGACACACCAGTTCGTGTGCCGCCGCCCGTAGCAGCGTATTGAGCTGTGCCGCCATGTTCTCTCCCGATGATGTGGGCCGGCCGGGCGCGTGAATCGACACCTTGCCGGACTTCAGGAAACCTATGGAGACGAATCGGGCTGGTCAATGAACGGCGGTCGGCATTACCGAACGCACCGCCCGGGACCCGTGTCCCGTCCGCGCGGCGAAGGTTCCGCAGCGGTAATAGGCTCGCTTCATGGCCGGCCCAGTCCAGTCGATCGAAAGGGCGGCGGCGATCCTGCGCCTGCTCGCCGGCGGCCCCCGCCGGCTCGGTCTCGGCGAGGTGGCGGCGTCGCTCGGGCTGGCGAAGGGCACCGCCCACGGCATCCTGCGCACGCTCCAGCACGTCGACTTCGTGGAGCAGGACGCGACCACCGGGAAGTACCAGCTCGGAGCCGCCCTGCTGCACCTCGGCACCAGCTACCTGGACGTCAACGAACTGCGCTCGCGCTCCCTCAACTGGGCCGACGCCCTGGCCGCCCGCAGCGGGGAGGCGGTGCGCCTCGGCACCCCCCTGGAGGGCAGCGTCCTCATCGTCCACCACGTGTTCCGGCCGGACGACACCTTCCAGACCCTGGACGTGGGCGCGCTGCTGCCCCTGCACGCCTCCTCTCTCGGCAAGGTCCTGCTGGCCTTCGGGACCGCGACCGTCGAGCCGGTCCGGCCACCGGGGCTGGAGGCGTACACCCGGCACACACTGGTCGATCCCGAGCGGCTCGCCCGGGCGCTCGCCGAGGTCAGGGAGCTCGGCTGGGCCGCCGAGATCCAGGAGATGAGCATGGGCGAGGCCGGGCTCTCGGCACCCATCCGGGGGCACGGCGGGCTCGTCGTCGGCGCCATCGGGCTGTCCGGGCCGGTCGAGCGGATCTGCGACAGCCAGGGACGGCCCCGCCCGCATCTGGTCAGCCTGATCCGGGAAGCCGCGCGGGCGATCTCCCGGGACCTGGGAGCCGCCCGCTGGTAGGCCGGGACAGCCGCCCCTCGATCCGTCGGAAGGACAGACCCGATCATGGTTGAACGGTATGTGATGTCCGTCGATCAGGGCACCAACTCGACCCGCTGCATCCTGTTCGACCACCGTGGGCGGCTGGTCTCGGTCGCGCAGAAGGAGCACCAGCAGCACTTCCCGAAACCCGGATGGGTCGAGCACGACGCCGTCGAGATCTGGCAGAACCTGCGGCGGGTGGTGCCCGAGGCCCTGTCGGACGCCGGGGTGGACCAGGGCCAGATCGCGGCGATCGGCCTGGCCAACCAGCGGGAGACGACGGTGCTCTGGGACCGGCGCACCGGCGCCCCGCTCGGCCGGGCACTGGTCTGGCAGGACACCCGCACGGCGCCGCTCGTCGACGCCCTCTCGCAAGACCCCGGGGAGGCGTTCTTCCTCGACCGGTGCGGCCTGCCGCCGTCGACCTACTTCTCCGCGCTGCGCATCCGGTGGCTGTTCGACCACGTCAAGGGGGTCGAACAGCGCGCCCGGGACGGCGAGGTGCTGTTCGGCACGATGGAGAGCTGGCTGATCTGGAACCTCACCGGCGGAACCGACGGCGGTCTGCACATCACCGACGTCACCAACGCCAGCCGCACGATGCTGATGAACATCCGCGAACTCGTCTGGGACGACGAGCTGCTGGACTTCTTCCGGGTGCCCCGCTCGATGCTGCCCGAGATCAGGTCGTCCGCCGAGCCGTACGGCGAGGCCCGCTCGCTGCTGCCGGGCGTCTCCATCACGGCCGCGCTCGGCGACCAGCAGGCCGCCCTGTTCGGCCAGACCTGCTTCTCCCCGGGCGATGCCAAGTGCACCTACGGAACGGGCAGTTTCCTGCTGCTCAACACCGGGGCCGACCTGGTGCGGTCCCGGCACGGGCTCCTCACGACGGTCGCCTACAAGATCGGGGACCAGCAGCCGGCCTACGCCCTGGAAGGGTCGATCGCCGTCACCGGCGCGCTCGTCCAGTGGTTCCGTGACCGTCTGGGGCTGATCAGCAGCGCGCCGGAGATCGAGACCCTCGCCCGGACGGTCGAGGACAACGGCGGCTGCTACATCGTCCCGGCCTTCTCGGGCCTGTTCGCGCCGCGCTGGCGCAGCGACGCGCGCGGGGTCATCGTCGGGCTCACCTCGTACATCACCAAGGGACACCTGGCACGGGCCGTCCTGGAGGCCACCGGGTGGCAGACCCGGGAGGTCGTCGACGCCATGAACGCCGACTCCTCGGTCGCCCTCCAGCAGCTCAAGGTGGACGGGGGCATGACCGCGGACAACCTGCTCATGCAGTTCGTGGCCGACGTGCTCGACGTGCCGGTGGTACGGCCGATGGTCGCCGAGACGGTCTCGCTGGGCGCCGCCTACGCGGCCGGGCTCGCCGCCGGCTACTGGCCCGACCTGGAGGTGCTGCGCCGCAACTGGCACAAGGCCGGCCAGTGGCTGCCCGCCATGGACCCGGAGCGGCGGGAGGCGGAGTACGACAACTGGCGGCGGGCCGTCGAACGCTCCCTGGGCTGGGTCCGGCCGGCACGGTCCTCCTGACGCGGGGCGGCGGCCCCGGCCCGCCGCCCGGGTTCAGCGGCTCGCGGTCCGGCGGGCGGTGCCCACGGGGGCCAGCCACAGGCCCACGATCGCGTCCGCGAGGCCCGTGGCCACCTCGTCCCAGGTGGCGCGCGGGGTCGGGGTGCCCTCCGCCAGGGCCCGCTCCCGCTCGGCGCAGGTGTGCAGGATCAACAGCCGGACCATCTGGCCGCGCTCGGCGCGCACCTCGGGCGGCAACTCCCCGAGGGTGCGGTTCAGGCCCTCGACCGCCTCGCGCAGCGCCGGTGAGGCCAAGGACTCCTCGACCATGATCTCGTGCAGGGCCGGGTCGGTCATGACCTGGGCACAGAACCGGGCGTACCAGGTGGGGCTGCCGAGGCTCGCCAGGTGCTCGGTCACCGGCCGGACCAGGCAGTAGACCCAGTCGCGTACGTCCGTGGAGTCACCGGCCGCCGCCAGGGCCCGCTCCCGCAGCGTCTCGATGTGCTCGGCGTGCCGCCGGGCGACCGCGCGGACCAGGTCGGCCTTGGTGCCGAAGTGGTAGCCGACCGCGGCGTTGTTGCCCTGTCCCGCGGCCTCGCTGACCTGGCGGTTGGAGACGGCGTACACGCCGTGCTCGGCGAACAGCCGTTCCGCCGCGGTCAGGATCGCCTCCCGGGTCGCGCTCACCTGCTCGGCCCGCGCCGTCCTGCGCGCCATGCTCACCACCGCTCCGGGACTGCGCACCGCCCTGGGCCGGCCCGTCCCGCGCTCCGTCCCAGGTCCTCGACCGGGGCGGCGAGGTCCAGCGAGGGCAGCCTACGGGCCCGCCCGCACCGGCGGGGACGGGCCCCCGCGTGCCGCCGCTCCATGCCGCTACAGTAAGTCAAGCAGTTGACTTAAACGAAGTGTCGGTCACTCGTCCGGTCCTTCGGCTCGCCCTCGTTCCCTGCCCCGCTGTTCCTTGTTCCCTGTTCGTTCCCTGTTCCCTGTTCCCTGGAAGGTCCTCCTATGTCCGACGCCCCCGCCCGGCCCGCCGAGGCCGGCCGTTCCGCTCCGGCACGGCCGGGTGCCGTGGTCGCGGTGCTGGCCCTGGCCGGTATCACCGTGTCGCTGATGCAGACCCTGGTGATCCCGATCGTCCCGGAGCTGCCCGGCTATCTGCACGCCTCGGCGTCCGACGCCGCCTGGGCGGTCACGGCCACGCTGCTGGCCGCCGCCGTCGCCACCCCGGTGGCCGGCCGGCTCGGCGACATGTTCGGCAAGCGGCGCCTGCTGATGGTCAGCCTCGTGCTGCTGGTGGCCGGCTCGGTGGTGTGCGCGCTCAGCGACACGCTCGTCCCGATGATCGTCGGCCGTGCGCTCCAGGGGCTCGCCGCCGCCGTGGTCCCGCTGGGCATCAGCATCATGCGCGACGAGCTGCCGCCGGAGAAGCTGGCCGGTTCGACCGCCCTGATGAGCGCCTCGCTGGGCGTCGGCGGCGCGCTCGGGCTGCCCTCGGCGGCCTTCATCGCCGACCACTTCGACTGGCACGTACTGTTCTGGACCTCCGCGAGCCTCGGCGTCGTCGCGTTCGTGTGCGTGCTGGGCCTGGTACCGGAGTCGAGCGTGCGTACGGGTGGGCGCTTCGACGTGGCCGGCGCGCTGGGCATGGCCGTCGGCCTGGTCTCCCTGCTCCTGGCCATTTCCAAGGGCGCCGACTGGGGCTGGGGCAGCGGCACCACGCTGGGCCTGTTCGCCCTCGCCGTCGTCGTCCTGCTGGGCTGGGGCCTCTTCGAGCTGTGCACCGCGCAGCCGCTGGTCGACCTGCGCACCACCGTCCGCCGCCAGGTGCTGTTCACCAACCTGGCCTCCATCGCGTTCGGCTTCTCGATGTTCGCGATGTCCCTGGTCCTGCCACAGCTCCTCCAGCTGCCGACCCAGACCGGCTACGGCCTCGGCAGGTCCATGCTCACCGTCGGTCTGGTGATGGCGCCGCAGGGCCTGGTGATGATGGCCATGGCCCCGGTCTCCGCCGTGATCACCAAATCCCGGGGGCCGAAGATCACGCTCATGATCGGAGCGGTCATCGTCGCCGCCGGGTACGCGCTCAGCATCGTGCTGATGAGCGAGGTCTGGCACCTGGTCCTGGTCTCCTGCGTCATCGGCGCGGGTGTCGGCTTCGCCTACGGCGCCATGCCCGCGCTGATCATGGGCGCGGTCCCGGCGTCGGAGACGGCCGCCGCGAACAGCCTCAACACGCTGATGCGGTCCATCGGAACGTCGGTGGCCAGCGCGGTCGCGGGCGTGATCCTGGCCCAGCTGACGATCAGCCTCGGCGGCCACGCGCTGCCGTCCGAGAACGGCTTCAAGGCGGTCATGGCACTCGGCGCGGGCGCGGCGGCCCTCGCCTTCGTCCTCGCCTCCTTCCTCCCCCGCCACCACCCCGACACCCCGGCCCCGACCCCGACCCCGACCCCGGAACCGACGACCGAACGGGTCGCCTGAGCGGAACTCTGCCGGCCGAGCGGAGCGGCCGAGGGGCCCCTGCCGCCGGAACGGGTCGCCTGGGCAGCACTCGGCCGGCCGGGCGGGGCGAATGGCGGATCTGCCGCCGGAACGGAGCGGCGAAGCGGCCTCTCCCGCCGGAACGGGTCGCCTGAGCAAACTCCGCCGGCCGGGCGGGGAGACCGAGCAGGCCCCGTCTCCCCGCCCGGCAATCCCGGCACCGACGACCGAACCGCTCGCTGATCACGACTGCGTCAGCTGAGCGGGGCGAGCGAGCGGGCCGCGCCACCGGAACGGGTCAGCTGAGGGGGACTCGTGGGCCGCCCGGCTGCCCCCGTCCGGGGCGGCCCTCGGCGGTCCCTCCCGCCGCACCGGGCCGGTCCGGTGCCGTGACCACCCGCCCAGGCGACACCGGGCCCGTTCACGCGGGCCCGGTACGGCGCACCGGCTCGTCCCGGCCGCGACTCCCCCGCCGCGCCGCCCCGGCGCCCGCCCACAGTCCGTCCCCACCGGCACGCCCCCCGTGGCCCCGCACCGGCCACAGCCCCTCCCCGCCACCACTCCCCCACCGCGTCGCCCCAGCGTCCCCGCCCAGCCGGTACCCGCAGCACACCCCGCCCGCCCAGCGCCCGGTAGCCGCCCCGCGCCCCGTCCGGCGGCACCGACCCCCGCACCGACCCGGCACCCACGCACGCTCCGTCCCCACCGGTACGCCCCCGAGCGCCCCACACCGGCCACGGTCCGTCCCCGCCGCCACGCCCCCGCGCGGTCCCGCCCCGTGCCGCTCCAGCCCGGCCGGCGGGCGCCCGGTGCCCGTGCCCGTGTCCGTCGCGGGACCGTTCAGGGGAACCCGGGGGGAAAGGGGCGTGACGGCGTCGGGGGTGGTCGAGATCTCTGCCGTGACCGCCGTGACCCTGCCGCTCATTCCGCCCATGCTCGCGACGCCCGGCAGCCTGCCGCCCGCCGCGCAGGACGCGCGGTGGGCGTACGAGACCAAGCAGGACGGCCAGCGGGCGATGGTGTACCTGCCCGGCGACGGCAGTGTGCTGCTGCGCGCCCGCTCGGGCGAGGACATCACCGGTGCCTACCCGGAGCTGCGGCCGCTCGGCGGGGCGCTGGGCACCACGCCCGCGGTGCTGGACGGGGAGGTGCTGGCCCTGGACGCGCGGGGCCGGGCCGACTTCCAGCTCCTCCAGAGCCGGATGGGCCTCGCACACGCCCCCGCGCGGGCGGCGCGCCGGGCCGCGCAGGTCCCGGTGCACCTGGTGCTGTTCGACGTGCCCCATCTGGAGGAGTCCCTGGTACGGCTGCCGTACGTCCGGCGGCGGGCGCGGCTGGAGGAACTGGGGCTCGCGGGGCCGTACTGGTCGACGCCGGGAGCGGTGACCGGGCACGGCGCCGAGGCGCTCGCGGCGACCAGGGAACACGGCCTGGAGGGCCTGGTGTGCAAGCGGCTGGACTCGGTGTACGAACCCGGCGTGCGCTCCCGCGCCTGGATCAAGATCCGGAACATGCGGGCCGAGGACGTGATCGTCGGCGGCTGGCTGCCCGGCAAGGGGCGGCTGACCGGACTGCCCGGCGCGGTGCTGGTCGGCCAGCGCGACCCGGAGGGCCGGCTGCGGTACGTCGGCGGGGTGGGCACCGGCTGGAGCGAGGCCGAGCGCGTCCGGCTGGCGGACCTGCTGCGGGACACGGCGAGCGACCGGTGCCCCTTCGCGCCCGTGCCGCGGGTGCCCGGCGCCCGCTGGGTGCTGCCCCGGCTGGTGGGCGAGGTCGGCTACAGCACCCGTACCCGCAACGGCATGCTGCGCCAGCCCTCCTGGCTGCGGCTGCGCCCGGATCTCACCCCGGAGGAGTCGGCGGCCGACCTGCCCGGGGAATCCGGCTGAGGCCGGTGGGTCTATCGTGTCCGCATGCCGGTTCCCGAACTGATCCGAATCGTCTCCCGCGACTCGCCCATGGCCCTGGCCCAAGTCGAACGGGTCCGCGCCGAGTTGGCGGTGCTGCACCCGGGCGTGCGCACCACGGTCGTACCGGTGAAGACCACCGGTGACAAGTGGCTCGGCGATCTGTCCCAGGTCGAGGGCAAGGGGGCGTTCACCAAGGAGGTGGACGCCGCCCTGCTGGCCGGGGAGGCGGATCTCGCGGTGCACTGCGTCAAGGACGTGCCCGCCGACCGGCCGCTGCCGGCCGGGACGGTGTTCGCCGCGTTCCTGAAGCGGGACGACATCCGGGACGCGCTGGTGCACCCGGACGGGCTCACCCTGGACGAGTTGCCGCCCGGCACCCGGATCGGCACCTCCGCGGTGCGTCGCATCGCCCAACTGGCCGCCACCCACCCGCACCTGGAGTGCGTGCCCTTCCGGGGCAACGCCAACCGCCGGCTGGAGAAGCTGGCCGCCGGTGAGGCGGACGCGCTGCTGCTGGCGGTGTCCGGCCTGGAGCGCATCGGGCGGACGGACGTGATCAGCGAGGTACTGTCCCCGGAGACGATGATGCCGCCGATCGGCGCGGGCATCGTCGCGTTGCAGTGCCGGGAGGACGACAGCGAGCTGATCGACGCGGTCAGCGGGCTCAGCGACCCGGCCACCCACCGGGAGGCGACGGCCGAACGGATGTTCCTGCACGTGTTGCAGGGACACTGCAACAGCCCCATCGCCGGGTACGCGCGGGTGGACCGGAGCGGGGAACTCTCCCTGCGCGCCTGTGTCTTCACCCCGGACGGCAAGACCCGGCTGAACGCCCACGAGTGGGCGGGCCGGCTCGATCCGGCCACCCTCGGCACCTCGGTCGCGGTGGCGCTGCTGCGGCAGGGCGCGCGCGAGATCATCGACGGCATCCCGCACTGAGCGTCGTACGACGCTCCGCGCGGGCGCTCGTCAGGCGGAACCGGGCTCGGTCTGGTCCCTCAGGAACGCGCTGACCTGGTGGGCCAGGCTGCCCTGTCCGGTGCCCGCGGGTGCGGCCGGCGCGGCGGGCTCCACGATGCCGATGCCGCCCGCCCACAGCCGGCGGTCGGCCCACTCGTCCTCCACCCGCAGCTGCACCTGCACGTCCACGTGCGTGAGGGCGGCCTCGGGCGCGGCGGCGTAGAGGACGGCGGTGGCCCGGCGCAGCGGGTAGACGTCGAAGCCCTCGATGAACTGGGAGTTGCGCCAGTCGATGAAGGCGCCCTCGCCGTCCGGACCTACGCGGACGTCGATCTGGCCGTCCTCCAGGTGGATGCCGTAGTGCCGCGCGCCGCGGTTCTCCACGGTCACCCGGACGCTGAAGTACGTCAGCCCGGCGGCGGCGTCGTCCCGTCCGCGCGGCGGCTCGGCCGGCTCCAGGCGGTGGACGCGGACCCGCAGACCGGCATGCTCCTCGTACTCCTGCCAGTCCCCGACCACGTTCGGCTCGTACACAGTGCCCCTCTCGACCTTCGAGAGCTGCTGTCTATCTGTGCGCTCAGCGCACTGTCAAATGCGCGTAATGCGCTGTGGCCAGGGGATTCACCCGCTTTGATCGGTGATCAAGCGCTGCCCAGGAAGAATCGGTATCCGGCCCCTCGCGGCCGGGTACGCGCGCGTGCCGCACATCACGTCCGCGGCAAGATCAGCGGGCCAGCCGGCCGAGCAGTGCGGAGGCCGCGGTGATGCCCGCCGCGGCGGCCACCGTCAGCACCGCGAAGTCGGCGGCGAGATGCGCGGGTGTACCGAGCAGCAGGCCCCGCAGGGCGTCCACTTGATAGCTCAGCGGGTTGACCTTGCTGACCGCCTGGAGCCAGCCCGGCATCACGGACACGGGGTAGAGGGCGTTGGAGCCGAAGAACAGTGGCATGGTGATCGCCTGCCCGAAGCCCATCAGCCGGTCGCGGCTGAGCACGATCCCCGCGATGGTCATCGACAGGCAGGAGAAGAACACGGAGGCGAGGACCACCGCGAGTGCGACGCCGAGCAGCTTGAGCGGGTTCCAGGTGAGGGCGACGCCGAGCAGGGCGGCGATCACGATCACGACGACCGCCTGGACCAGCGACTTCACCCCGGCCGCGAAGGCCTTGCCGGTGATCAGGGCCGAGCGCGGGGTCGGGGTGACGAGCAGCTTGTTCAGGATGCCCGCGTCCCGCTCCCAGATGATCTGGATGCCGTAGAAGATCGCGATGAACATCGCCGACTGGGCGATGATGCCGGGTGCCAGGTAGTCGATGTACGGGACCCCGCCGGTGGGTATCGCCCGGATCCGGGTGAAGGTCTGGCCGAAGATCAGCAGCCACAGGGCGGGCTGGACCGCGCGGGTGTACAGCTCGGTCCGGTCGTGGCGCAGCTTCTGGAGCTCGACGGCGCACATGGCGATCACCCGGGCGGGCAGGACGCGCCAGCCCGCGCGCGGTACGGGCGGGGTGAGCAGCAGGGCGATGCCGTCTCCGGTGCTGCCGTCAGCCGACGCGGCGCGCGGTGCGGCGGGTGCTTCGGACATCGCGGAAACCTCCTCCGGAGTGGTCGTCGAGGCCGCTGCCGGCGACGTCGCGGAAGACGTCCTCCAGCGTGGGCAGGCGGTCGGCGCCCCGCCGCTCGGCGAGGCCGTGGCGCAGTGCCGTCGGGGTGCCGAGGGCGCGGACCCGGCCACGGTGCATGAGGCCGACCCGGTCGCAGTACTGGTCGGCCTCGTCCATGTAGTGGGTGGTGACCAGGACGGTCATGCCGGTGGCGGCGCGTACGGCGTTGATGTGCTCCCAGACGCCGGTGCGGGCGATCGGGTCCAGGCCGATCGTGGGCTCGTCCAGGATCAGCAGCCGGGGTGCGCTGACCAGGGCCTGGGCGAGTTCCAGGCGGCGGACCATGCCGCCGGAGTAGGTCCCGGCCAGCCGGTCGGCGGCGTCGGCGAGGCCGACGGCGGCGAGGGCCTGGGTGACGCGTGCGGCGCGCTCGCGGCGCGGCACGTCGAAGACCCGGGCGAACAGGGCGACGTTCTCCCGGCCGGTGAGTGCGCTGTCGGCGGACAGCTGCTGCGGGACGTAGCCGAGCAGCCGGCGCACCGCCATCCGTTCCTTGGCGGCGTCGTGCCCGAAGACGCGGACCATGCCGGCCGGGACGGGCAGCAGTGTGGTGATGCAGCGGATGGCGGTGGTCTTGCCGGCCCCGTTGGGGCCCAGCAGCCCGAACACCTCGCCCTCCCGGACGGCCAGATCGAGCCCGTCGACGGCGCGGGTCTCACCGAAGGCATGGGCGAGCCCGGTGCAGGACACGGCTTCGACGGAGACACGGTCCGCGGCCACGGAGGAAGCCCCGACGGCGCCTGGCGCGCCCTCCGCCGGACCGGCCGGACCACCCTCGAAGCCCCCAGGGCCCTCCGAGGCCACCGGGGCACCGGCGGGGGCACCGGACCTGCTGGGGGTCTCAGCCGTACCGGCGACGTCGGGCGTACCGCCCGTCCCGGAGCCGTCAGGCTTGTCGCTCGTCATGTTTCCTCGGCCTCCTCGTGCAGCATGACGGCCAGCCTGCGCAGGGCCGGCAGGGCCGCGCGCAGGGCCTCGCGGTCGGCCTCGCCGAGCCGGGAGACATGCCGGCCGACCAGTTCGGCCCGGCGGCGCTGCCAGTCCGCGAGCCGCTGCTCGGCGGCCCCGGTCAGCAGCAGCCGGGCGGCCCGCCGGTCGGCCGGGTCGGTCTCGCGGACCAGATAGCCGTCCCGGACGAGCTGGTTGACCAGGGTCGAGACGGAGTTCCCGGCCAGGTGCAGCCGACGGGCCGCGTCCGAGACACCGATGCCGGGCCGGGACTCGACGAGCCGCAGCAGTTCGACCTCGGCGCCGCGCAGCCGGGGCGCGGTGAGCCCGCCGCGCAGCCGGCGCCGGATCAGCCGCTGGATGCGCACCAGCGCGTCGGCCAGTTGCTCCGGAAAGGTGTCGGCGTCCACGCTTCGGAGATTACCTCTGCTACAGAGGTATTGCTCCCCAAGGACTTCCGAAGGGCTCTCCAAGGGCTCCCCAAAGGGCGGCCGAGAGCACTTCGCCCGAATCTCCCTGTATGCACATATTTGTTTTGAGATGCCCCTCAGCGGGAATGGGCACACCAGTGCTTCGGACAGGAGGCACGTCCGTGGGAGCCGGCCCTCGCCGGACGCCCCGGTGTCCTATCCATGGTCCGAGCGCACCTCCCACGGTGTCTGTCATCCAGCACCTGCTGAGAGAGGTGCGCGCGATGCGTGTCACTGGCAGCACGAAACCCCATCCACACGACGACGCCCCGGACACCAGCGCCGCTTTCGAGCGGCTCGCCGGGCTGTCCGACGGTCCCGAGCGCCAGGCGCTGCGGGACGAGCTCGTCCGGTTGTGGCTGCCCATGGCCGAGCGGATCGCCGTACGGTTCCGCGGCCGGGGCGAGGCCCTGGAGGACCTGTACCAGGTGGCCGCGCTGGGCCTGGTCAAGGCCGTCGACCACTACGATCCCGACCGCGGCCGGGCCTTCGAGGCCTACGCGGTGCCCACCATCACGGGGGAGATCAAGCGCCACTTCCGCGACCACATGTGGACCCTGCACGTGCCGCGCCGGGTGCAGGACCTGCGCAACCGGGTCCGTGCCGCCACCAAGGAGCTGGCGCAGACGACGCCGGGCCGGGCGCCCACCGTCGCCGAGATCGCCGCGTTCACGCGGCTCAGCGAGGACGAGGTGCGCACCGGGATGGAGGCGCTGGAGTGCTTCTCCGCGCTGTCCCTGGACGCCGAGGTGACCGGCACGGACGGCTACGCGCTGGGCGACTCCCTGGGCGGCCCGGACCCGGGGTTCGACCTCGTCGTGGACCGGGCCGCGGTCAAGCCGTGTCTTGAGGCGCTGCCCGAGCGGGAACGCACCATCCTCTACCTGCGGTTCTTCGGCGGTATGACGCAGAGCCGGATCGCCCAGCAGCTCGGTATCTCGCAGATGCACGTCTCGCGGCTGCTCAGCGGCTGCTTCGACCGGCTGCGCGACGAACTGCTCGCGGAGGCCCGAGCCCGCTGAGTCCCTGGTCCCCCGAGGCTCCCGGGAGCCCCCGTTCCGTCGGCTCCCGGGAGCCTACTGCCCCTCGGACCCCGGCACCTGGGTGGGGCCGTAGCGGTCCAGCGCGTCCTCCAGCTCGGCCCTGATCTCGGCCGGGATGTCGCCGCGCCGCCCCCAGATCAGGATCAGCTCGGCGATGTTGCGCAGCTTGATGTTGGTGTGCTGGGAGACCTCCTTCAGCACCTGCCATCCCTGGTCCGGGGTCACCCGGCCGAGGGCCACGACCATCCCGATCGCCTGGTCGATCACCGCGTGGGAGGTCACGGCCTCCTTCAGCTGGTCGACCTCCGCCTGTAGCGCGGCGATCCGGTCCGGCTCGATCTCTCCCATCCCTCCATCGTGCGCAGGGGCCTGCACCCCCGCCACCCGGGGTACTCGACAGGCAGCCCACCCGCTTCCGGTCGGACACTGGTGTCAGACCGGTGGCCGCCCGGCCCCGAGAGCAGGACGCGACTGCCATGAACCACGACACCCGCACCGGCGGCGAGCCACGCAGAACAAAGGTCGTCTCCACCCACTCCGTCTTCGGCGCACCGTGCTGGGTGAGCCTGACCAGCCGCGATCTCCAGGCCACCCAGGACTTCTACGCGGCCGTCCTCGGCTGGCGCTGGCGCAGCGCCAAGCTCGGCGAGCACTTCCGGATCGCCCTGGCGAACGGGGTCCCGGTGGCCGGGATCGCCGCCGTCGCCTCCATGTGGCAGATGGCGGTGGCCTGGACGCCGTACTTCGCCGTACGGGACGCGGACGTGGCCGTGTCCCGGGTGCGGGAGCGCGGCGGCACGGCGGCGGTCGGGCCGCTGTCCTTCCCGCCGGGCCGGGCGGCACTGCTCGCCGACCGGGACGGGGCCACGTTCGGGATCTGGCAGGGCGAACTGGTCGGCAACTGGGAGGCGTGGCGGCAGGCGGCACCGACCTTCGTCCGGCTGCACACCCGGGACGCCTTCGACGCCGCGATCTTCTACGGCGAGGTCCTGGACTGGGCGACCGGGCTGCCGGGCTGCTGCGAGGTCGAGTACGAGGGTGGCGAGGTGGTGCTGCGCAGCCAGGGTGACATCGTGGCGCGCATCGACTCGGGCGCGGTGGAGGCGGCCCCGGACCCCTCGGTACGGCCGCACTGGCAGGTCCATTTCGCGGTGGCCGACGTGCCCGGCTGCGCCCGCACGGCGGAGAAGCACGGCGGCAGCGTGCTGCGCGAGGAGGACACCGAGGCGATCCTGCGCGACCCGGACGGCGCGCAGTTCACGGTGACGTCCCGCCGGAGCCGTTGAGGCCGGCGCTCAAGACGGCGGCGCCGCACCCCCGGACGGGGTGCGGCGCCGCCGTCTCGGTCCCCTGGCCGCCTAGCCGGCGGAACGCGACGGGCGTGACAGCAGGACCAGGCTGCGCGCCTCGACGCGCAGCTTCGTGCTCGCCTTCCGTTCGCGTTCGTCGGGGACGCCCTCGGGGTCGGCGGTGTCGATCAGGGTGGTCCAGCGCTCGCCGAAGGAGTCGTCGGGCAGGCGGAAGACGACCGGCTCCCAGTAGCCGTTGACGCACAGCAGGAAGGAGTCGTCGACCATGCGGCGGCCGTAGGAGTCGCGTTCGGCGATGGCGTCCCCGTTGAGGAAGACCCCGACCGTGTGCGCGTCCCCGCGCTGCCAGTCGCGGTCGGTCATCTCCCGGGCGTCGGGCCGCAGCCACATCAGGTCGGGCAGCGGCTGCCTGGCGTGGGTCGCGGTCTCGCCGCGGAAGAAGCGGCGCCGGCGCAGCACCGGGTGCGCGGCGCGCAGCGCGATCAGACGCCGGGTGAACTCGGCGAGGGCGTGCTGCTCGTCGGTCAGGTCCCAGTCCACCCAGGAGATCTCGTTGTCCTGGCAGTAGGCGTTGTTGTTGCCCCGCTGGGTGCGGCCGAGTTCGTCGCCGTGGCAGAGCATCGGGATGCCCTGCGAGAGCAGCAGCGTGGCCAGCAGGTTGCGCTGCTGGCGGGCCCGCAGTTCGAGCACGGCCGGGTCGTCGGTCTCGCCCTCCACCCCGCAGTTCCAGGACCGGTTGTGGCTCTCGCCGTCCCGGTTCTCCTCGCCGTTCGCCTCGTTGTGCTTGTCGTTGTACGACACCAGGTCGCGCAGGGTGAAACCGTCGTGCGCGGTGACGAAGTTGACGCTCGCGCGCGGCCGGCGCCGGCTGTGCTGGTAGAGGTCGGAGGAGCCGGTGAGCCGGGAGGCGAACTCGCCGAGCGAGCCGGGCTCGGCCCGCCAGAAGTCCCGTACGGCGTCCCGGTACTTGCCGTTCCACTCCGACCACAGCGGCGGGAAGTTGCCCACCTGGTAGCCGCCCTCGCCGACGTCCCAGGGCTCGGCGATGAGCTTGACCCGGCTGATGACGGGGTCCTGCTGGATCAGGTCGAAGAACGCCGAGAGCCGGTCCACCTCGTGGAACTGCCGGGCCAGCGTGGCCGCGAGGTCGAAGCGGAAGCCGTCGACGTGCATCTCGGTGACCCAGTACCGCAGCGAGTCCATGATCAGCTGGAGCACGTAGGGGTGCCGCATCAGCAGGCTGTTGCCGGTGCCGGTGGTGTCGTAGTAGTGGGCCCAGTCGCCGTCGACCAGACGGTAGTAGGAGGCGTTGTCGATGCCCCGGAAGGACAGCGTGGGGCCCCGTTCGTCGCCCTCGGCGGTGTGGTTGTAGACCACGTCGAGGATGACTTCGAGGCCGGCCGCGTGCAGCGCCTTCACCATGGCCTTGAACTCGTTGACCTGCTGGCCGCGGGTGCCGAAGGCGGCGTAGGCGTTGTGCGGGGCGAAGAAGCCGATGGTGTTGTAGCCCCAGTAGTTGGACAGGCCGCGGTCCTGGAGCACGCCGTCCTGGACGAACTGGTGCACCGGCATCAGTTCGACGGCGGTCACCCCGAGCGAGGTGAGGTGCTCGGTCACCGCGGGGTGGGCGAGGCCGGCGTAGGTACCGCGCAGCCGTTCCGGGACGTCCGGGTGGGTCATGGTCAGGCCGCGCACATGGGCCTCGTAGATCACCGAGTCCGCGTACGGCGTCCGGGGCGGGCGGTCGTCGCCCCAGTCGAAGAACGGGTCGGTGACCACGCCCAGCATGGAGTGGCCGGCGCTGTCGGCCGGGGCGGGTCCGTCCGGGGCGCGCTCGTACAGGGAGGCGTGGTTGTCGATCTGGCCGTCCACGGCGCGGGCGTACGGGTCGAGCAGCAGCTTGGCCGGGTTGCAGCGGTGGCCGAGCGCCGGCTGCCAGGGGCCGCGCACCCGGTAGCCGTAGCGCTGGCCGGGTCCGACGCCGGGCAGGTACGCGTGCCACACGAAGCCGTCGACCTCTTGCAGCGGGACAGGCGTGGTGGTGCCGGCGTCGTCGACGAGGATCAGTTCCACGTGCTCGGCGACCTCGCTGAACAGGGCGAAGTTGGTCCCCTGTCCGTCGAAGGCGGCACCCAACGGGTAGGGGTGCCCGCTCCACACGGGCACCCCTTTGCGGCGCTTTCGGGCGGTCACCGGCTGCCCTCCAGGGCGTCGTCACCGGCGGGCGCCGGCGCGGCGAGCACGGCGACCGGCTCCTCGTGCGGCACCGTGCGGCCCTCCCGCAGCGTCGGCGCGGGGGCGGTGGGCACCAGCGGGACGCGCTGGCCGGCGCGGGCGCGCTGCGAGAACCAGATGATCTTGCTGCCGGTGTCCGAGGCGCAGCAGCCCCAGCCGTCGCTCATCGCGGCGATGTCCGCGAGGCAGGACCGCAGGTCCTGGTCAGGGCGCAGATCCGGGTCGTCGTCACCGAAGGCGGTGATGAGGTGCTGGCCGTTCCACCACATCTCGATCGAGGTGTGTTTGTCCGTCGCGTGCTCGTCGATCGCTCGCAGCAGCAGTTCGGCGCCGCGGCAGACGGGGTCCACGAGGTTGTCGAGGTCCCAGTGGCGGAGGTGGGCGGCCAGGATGCGGCTGACCTGTCCCACCCGTTCCGGGCTGACTTCCACGTCGAGGTGGTAGTAGCAGGGCACTGCGGTCTTCATCGTCGCTTGCTCCTCACCGGCGAAGCTCTCGCTCCCCTTGCCCTGTCCGGGAGGGATCCCGGACACATAGCGTGAGCGCTGATCGCTTCTGAGTCACCTCCACGGTGAGCCCACTACGCCATTCGTGCAACACGAGCGCCCGACACCCCCGAATGATTGAAGCTCCAACAAGACGCTGCGTCGTCGCGCGTGCACCATAAGTGAAAGCCTCGATCGCCGTAACGGTGCCGCGCCCTCCCGTGCGCGGACGCCACCCGACCGTCGGGAACGCGCCCAGTCGAGAGCGTGGAAGGTGGCTGAGGGCCATGCTGCTACCCGCCAAGGCCGAAGTGGCCCGGCAGTTGCGGCGTTACCGGGCGTGGGAGCGCGTCATGCTCGCCTCGCCCCACGACCGCACGGTCCGGGCCACCTTCGAGGACTCGGGATACACGCTGTGCGTGCTGATGGGCAAACGCTGCGCCCGCGAAGCCGCGGACGCGGCCGAGCGCTATCTCCGTACGAACCTGGTCACCTACCTGCGCGAGCAGGACGGACGGCCGAAGCCACGCCGGGCGGTCAGAAGAGCGCCGCCGCCGGAGCGGCGTTCCACGGCGCCAAGCCCCTGACCTGGCACCGTACAAGGCGTTCCTCTCGGGACCGGCGCGCGCCGGCCCCGCTTTCGGATCGCGGAGCCGGGCCGGGTGCCCGGCTCCGCGCACGGCGGAGGTGAGATACATGCGCAGGACCCCGGCCATCGGCCGTGTACCGGTACGTGACGTCCGGCCGGCCGTGGAGTGCGGCAGGCGCCCGGCGAAAGCGGTGGCCGGGGAGACCTTCGAGGTCACGGCCACCGTGTTCCGCGAAGGGCACGATGCCGTGGGGGCGAACGTGGTCCTGCGCGATCCCCAGGGCCGCCGGGGCCCCTGGACGCCGATGCGGGAGCTGTCCCCGGGCAGCGACCGCTGGGGTGCGGAGATCACCCCGGACGCGACGGGCCGTTGGACCTTCCGGGTGGAGGCCTGGAGCCATCCGCTGGCGACGTGGCGGCACACCGCGTCCGTGAAGGTGCCGGCCGGGATCGACACCGGCCTGGTCCTGGAGGAGGGCGCCGAGCTGTACGAGCGGGCCGCCGCCGGAGTGCCCAAGGGCCCCGAGCGCGCCCTGGTGCTGGCCGCCGCGCACGCCCTCGGCGACGACTCCCTGTCGGTGCACGACCGTCTGAAGGCGGCGCTGTCCCCGGAGGTGGAGTCGGTCCTCGCCCGGTTCCCGCTGCGGGAGTTG
>NZ_BMUI01000006.1 GCF_014650115.1 Streptomyces olivaceoviridis
GCGTTTCCGACTCTATCAGACCGTTTCGCGATCCGATTTCCTCGGTGCTTTCCAGGTTTCCGCTCTCGCGTTTCCCTTTCCAGCGGTTCCGACTCTATCAGACCGTTTCGCGATCTGATTCCCAGTCGGCGGGGTGTCTCGGGGGTTTTTGGCTTTCGCTGTCGGCCCTTTCGACATTCACTACGCTAGCCGATTCCCTCGGGAACTCATAATCGAGTCTCGCGAGTTCGAATTCGGGCACACGGGTGCGCCAGAAACGACCCCGCTGAGGGGTTGAAGCTAAGTAGTGGGTTGGCCGCTCCGGCTGCAGGCGATCGCCGTACCCGGTTCAGCGGCTCGGGATACATTACGCATCCCGGCGGCCCGCGTCAACTTCGGCGGCGCCGCGGCACATGGGCCCGATAGGGGCTCACGGTCGGGTCGGCGGCGACCCAGAAGCGCCACGGGTGGAGGTCGCCGTCTCCTCCCTCGCCGGCGACGCCGGTACGCGGACCGTTGCGTACCTGGTCGGAGGGGACCGGTGTCCCCGTGAGCATCTTCAGGGGGGTCTCGCCGAAGGCGCACGCGTCCGCGCCGTCCAGGGCCCGGTCGACCTCCAGGGCCGTGGCCAGCCGGGCCGGTCCCTTGGCCAGTTCCTTGTCGTTCCGGGCCGAGACGCGTCGCTTGCGGGCCAGTTCGGCGCCCTCCACCACTTCGCCCGCGCGGAGCAGGACCCCGCTGGCCCGGCCCTCGGGTCCGCAGACCAGGTTCATGCAGTGCCACATGCCGTAGGTGAAGTAGACGTACACGTGTCCCGGCGGGCCGAACATCACCGCGTTGCGGGCGGTGGGGCCGCGGAAGGCGTGCGAGCCGGGGTCGTTCGGGCCGTCGTACGCCTCCACCTCCGTGAGGCGGAGGGCGATCGGGCCGTCGGGTGTCGTCCGGACCAGAACGCGGCCCAGGAGGTCGGGTGCGACCTCCAGTACCGGGCGGTCGAAGAAGGCTCGGGGCAGTGGCGTACGGTCCGGGGGCGCGATCATGCCCTCCGAGGGTAGTCCAGACGGGGCACCGCGCCGGCGGAACCGGGCGTGGGCGGATCGCGTTTGTACGGGTCGAGGGTCCATTCGTAAAGGGAGAGTCATGGCGTTCAAGAAGCTGCTCGCGAGCCTGGGGGCCGGCGGGGCGTCGGTCGAGACCGTACTGACCGAGGTGAATGTCGTACCGGGTGGTGTCGTCCAGGGTGAGGTGCGGATCCAGGGCGGGTCCGTGAACCAGGCCATCGAGGGGCTGTCCGTCGGGCTCCAGGCCAAGGTCGAGGTGGAGAGCGGCGACCAGGAGTACAAGCAGGACATCGAGTTCACCAAGGTGCGGCTCGGCGGTGCCTTCGAGTTGCAGGCGGGGGCCGTGCACGCGGTGCCGTTCGGGCTGGAGATCCCCTGGGAGACGCCGATCACCATGATCGACGGACAGGCGCTGCGGGGGATGAACATCGGTGTGACCACCGAGCTGGCGATCGCGCGTGCCGTGGACTCCGGCGATCTGGACCCGATCAACGTGCACCCGCTGCCGGCGCAGAAGGCGATCCTGGACGCCTTCATCCAGCTGGGCTTCCGCTTCAAGAACGCGGACATGGAGCGCGGGCACATCCGGGGCACGCGGCAGAAGCTGCCGTTCTACCAGGAGATCGAGTTCTTCCCGCCGTCGCAGTACCGGGGGCTGAACCAGGTGGAGCTGAGCTTCGTCGCGGACGAGCACGCGATGGACGTCGTGCTGGAGATGGACAAGAAGGCGGGTCTGTTCAGCGAGGGGTCGGACACCTTCCGGTCGTTCCAGGTGGGTCTGAACGACTGGCAGGGGACCGACTGGGCGGCTTACCTCAACCAGTGGCTGTCCGAGGTCGGCAGCAAGCGCAACTGGTTCTAGGCTCGGGAACTGCTGGTTCCAGATCATCGATCAGGAGGTACCGAGGTGACCGAGCTCAAGCGGCGGCCGCTCCCCCATGACTTCCATCCGCCCGTGCCGTCGTTCACGGTGACGAGCGAGGACATCGAGGAGGGTGCGACGCTCAAGAGCGCCCAGGTCCATGCGGAGGGCGACACGTCACCGCAGCTGCGCTGGGAGGGCTTCCCGGCCGGGACCAAGAGCTTCGCCGTGACCTGCTACGACCCCGACGCGCCGACCGGCAGCGGGTTCTGGCACTGGGTCCTGTTCGACATCCCGGCCTCCGTGACGGAGCTGCCGGCGGGTGCGGGCAGCGGCAAGTTCGAGGGGCTGCCCGCGGGCGCGGTGCACGTGCGCAACGACTACGGGACGAAGGACTTCGGCGGTGCCGCTCCGCCGCCCGGGGACGGCCCGCACCGGTACGTCTTCACGGTGTACGCGGTGGACCAGGAGAAGCTGGGTCCGGACGCGGACGTCTCTCCGGCCGTCGTCGGTTTCAACCTGCGGTTCCACACGCTCGCGCGCGCCCAGCTCATCGGTGAGTACGAGAACCCCGCGCGGAGCTGACGCGAGCGCAAGGATTCAGCCAAGGGTTCATGGAACGTTTGCCCGCCTCCGGTCTTGGAAGTGATCGGAGGCGGGCATTTTTTATTGCGTTGTCCATCTCGGCGCGCCCGTCCAGAGTTGATCCGAGCCCGCCGGGGGGTGGGCAGGTGCACACGGGAGGTGGGCTGGATGCGTGACACGCTGGTGCTGAACGCGAGCTTCGAGCCGCTGTCGACGGTGACGCTGAACCGTGCGGTCGTTCTGGTGCTCCAGGACAAGGCCGTCGTCGAGCAGGCCCATCCCGAACTGCGTATGCGGGGTGTCGATGTCGACATACCGGCGCCTCGGGTGATCCGGTTGTGCCGATATGTACGGGTGCCGTTCCGAAGACAAGCTCCGTGGTCACGGCGGGGGGTGCTGGTCAGGGACCGACACCGGTGCGCGTACTGCGGGCGGCGGGCGACGACCGTGGACCATGTGGTGCCGCGGTCTCAGGGTGGGCAGGACACGTGGCTGAATACGGTCGCCGCGTGCGCCGAGGACAATCACCGGAAGGCGAACCGGACTCCGGAAGAGGCCGGGATGGCGCTGCTCCGGGAGCCGTTCGAGCCGACGCCGGCGGATGCGATGCTCCTGGCTCTGGGCGCCGAGGACTTCGAGGCTCTTCCTGAGTGGCTCGCTCGGGATGCGGCCTGATCGTCTGCCGGGTTGGGGCTGTCGGCGGCTGCGGGTCGTCCGTGGTTGACCGCGCGGTTCCCCGCGCCCCCGGAGGGGCGCGGGTCGCAGCGGTGCCGTGAAGGACCCTCAGTCGATCGACGGCTTCTCTCGGCGCTCGGAACCGGCGGAGCCACCGTTGCCCGATGAGCCGTTGTTGCCCGAACCTCCGCCCAGGGGGCCGAAGTTGCCCATCGCTCCGGAGAGGCCCTTGAGGGCGTCGCCGATTTCGCTGGGGACGATCCAGAGCTTGTTGGCGTCGCCCTCGGCGATCTTGGGGAGCATCTGGAGGTACTGGTAGGACAGCAGCTTCTGGTCCGGGTCGCCGGCGTGGATGGCCTCGAAGACCGTGCGGACGGCCTGGGCCTCGCCCTCGGCGCGCAGGGCCGCCGCCTTGGCCTCACCTTCGGCGCGCAGGATCTGCGACTGCTTCTCGCCCTCGGCGGTGAGGATGGCGGCCTGGCGCGTGCCTTCCGCGGTGAGGATGGCGGCGCGCTTGTCACGGTCGGCGCGCATCTGCTTCTCCATCGAGTCCTGGATGGAGGTCGGGGGCTCGATGGCCTTCAGCTCCACGCGGTTGACGCGGATGCCCCACTTGCCGGTGGCCTCGTCCAGGACGCCGCGCAGGGCCGCGTTGATCTCCTCGCGGGAGGTCAGCGTCCGTTCCAGGTCCATGCCACCGATGATGTTGCGCAGGGTGGTGACGGTGAGCTGCTCGATCGCCTGGATGTAGCTGGCGACCTCGTAGGTGGCGGCCCGGGCGTCGGTGACCTGGTAGTAGATGACCGTGTCGATGTTCACGACCAGGTTGTCCTGGGTGATCACCGGCTGCGGCGGGAACGGTACGACCTGTTCACGCAGGTCGATGCGGTTGCGGATGGTGTCGATGAACGGGACCACGATGTTGAGGCCCGCGTTCAGCGTCCGCGTGTAGCGGCCGAAGCGCTCGACGATGGCCGCGCTGGCCTGTGGGATGACTTGGATCGTCTTGATCAGGGCGATGAAGACCAACACCACCAGGATGATCAGGACGATGATGACCGGTTCCATCGTCGTTCCCCGTACCCTTCTCCGCCTCGGCTCTTTCGGCAGATCTCATGACTGTTGAAGATCTTGCTGGTCGAGTCTGACAGACCGTCGCGCAACTCGTGAGTCGTTCTCGGTCAGTTGGCCCTCAGATGACGATCGCGGTGGCCCCTTCGATGTCCACGACGTCCACCTCCTGGCCCACTTCGTAGGCACGGCCGGTGTCGAGGGCGCGGGCCGACCAGACCTCCCCGGCGAGTTTGATGCGCCCTCCGGAGGCGTCGACCCGCTCCAGGACGACGGCCTGCCTGCCCTTCAACGCCTCCACGCCGGTGGCGAGTCGGGGGCTCTGCCGGCCGTGCCGGGCCGCGATGGGCCGGACGACGGCGATGAGGGCGACGGAGACGACGACGAACGTCAGGACCTGGATGACCGCGTCGAAGCCGAGGGCGGAGACGACCGCCGCCGCCACGGCGCCCACCGCGAGCATGCCGAACTCCGGCATCGCGGTGACCACGAGCGGGATTCCGAGCGCCGCCGCGCCGACGAGCCACCACACCCATGCGTCGATGTCGTTCACATGGTCATGGTAGGGCCGCGGTCGGACGGCGGACAGGGCGCGCAGGGGAGAGCAGAGGGTCAGGACAGGGGCAGACCCTGGGCGGTCCAGCGGTCGCCGACCTGCTCCACGACGAGCGGGAGGCCGAAGCAGAGGGAGAGGTTGCGGGAGGTGAGTTCGAGCTCGATCGGGCCGGCGGCGAGCACCTTGCCCTGGCGGATCATGAGGACGTGGGTGAAGCCGGGGGCGATCTCCTCGACGTGGTGCGTGACCATGATCATCGAGGGGGCGATGGGGTCGCGGGCGAGCCGGCCGAGGCGGCGTACCAGGTCCTCGCGACCGCCGAGGTCGAGACCGGCGGCGGGTTCGTCCAGCAGGAGCAGCTCGGGGTCGGTCATCAGGGCGCGGGCGATCAGGGTGCGCTTGCGCTCGCCCTCGGAGAGGGTGCCGAACTTCCTCTCCAGGTAGTCGCTCATGCCGAGGCGGTCGAGGAAGGCACGGGCGCGCCGCTCGTCGACCTCGTCGTACTCCTCCTGCCAGTGGGCGGTCATGCCGTAGGCGGCCGTCAGGACGGTCTCCAGCACGGTCTGGCGCTTGGGGAGCTTGTCGGCCATGGCCATGCCGGCCATGCCGATGCGGGGGCGCAGTTCGAAGACGTCGGTGCCGGGCTTGCCGAGGGTCTCACCGAGGATGGTGGCGGTGCCCTTGCTGGGGTAGAGGTAGCTGGAGGCGACGTTCAGGAGGGTGGTCTTGCCGGCACCGTTGGGACCGAGGATGACCCAGCGCTCGCCCTCCTTGACCGACCAGGAGACCTGGTCCACCAGAGCCCGGCCCTCACGGACCACGGATACGTCCTGAAGCTCCAGAACATCGCTCATGAGCGCGTTGTCTCCCCTTGCTGTGTGGCCGGTCTCGGCTGTCGCGTACGCCTGTGGCTCGGGTCCGCCGCGCCGGTGGGCGCAGCCCTTATGAAATCTACGCCACGAGTGCCCCGCTCCATTCCATCGGTCCGGTCCTTAGGGTGGGGGCATGCTCTCGGAACCGCGTTCAGGACGCCTTGCCGCTTGGGGAAATGCCCTTTTGGCCGGACTTGTCTCTCCGGATGACGCCGTACTTGCCGTCGTGGGCGAGGACGCCGTGCACCGGGTGGAGGGGCTGCCCGGTGAGTCCGCGCCGGTCGGGCTGACCCTCGCACTGGGGCGGCTGCGCACGCTGGGGGTGACCGGACTGCGGGTGGCGCTGCCCGCGCCGGGGCATCCGCTGGGGCTGAGCGGCCCACCGGAGTTCAACGCGCGGGCGCTGGAGGCCGAGGAGGCGGTGGTCTGTCACGGGTCCGCGTTCGGGCTGGTGCCCGAGGTGTACGAGGCCGGGCCCGCGGGCGATGTACATGCCGAGGTGCTCTGGCACGTGCTGCCGGTGCGGGAGGCGCCGCCCGCCGATGTGCCGTCACTGGGCGAGGCCGAGCGGGAGCTGGCGGAGGCGCTGCGGGAGGCGACCGAGGTGCTGTCGAAGCTGGACGTCGCCGGGTCGGGGCCGGTGGCGGAGGCGGCGATCGACGCGTACCGGGCACGGGCCGAGCGTGGCCGGGAGGTGCTGGCGCCGGGGTATCCGCCGCGTGCGGTGCGGGTGTTGGAACTGGCGCAGCGGGTGGGGCTGCTGGTGTCCCTGGCGTACGACAACGGTCACGGGGGCGCGGTGAGTGCCTCGGAGATGGCGGCACGCGGAGCGGCACTGCGGCCGGTGGAGCGGACGGCCCGGCGGGCGCAGGTGGCGGCGTACAACTCGTTCGTGGAGCAGCGGGAGCGCGGGATGCGGTGAGTCGGGGGGCGGGACGGGGCGGATGCCTGCGGCCGGGGCCGGGACGGATGCCTGACGACCGGGGCCGGGGCGGGGGGGCTGAGCGCTCGGCGCGGGCTCGGAAGGTTGAGGGCCGGGCGCGCACGTACGCCTGAGAGACCGGGCTCGTACGCATGCCGGGGGCCCAGGGCCGATGCTGAAGACCGGGGGTCCGGCGCAGGCTAGGAAAGCTGAGGGGCCGGGCGGGCGCGGGTGCCGGGGGGCCGACGTGGATGCCCGCCGGTCCGGCGCGGACTCGGGAGCTGAGGGGCCCGGCCGGCTCGGACGCCTGGGGGCCGGGGCGGGCGCGGAAGGCTGAGGACTCGCCGCAGGCACGCACTCCAAAAGCCCGGAGGCGACGCGAAAGCCTGGCGGCCGGAGCCGGCGCGGAAGCTGGGCACCCAGGCCGACGCCGAACGCTGAGGACTCGCCGCAGGCACGCACTCCAAAAGCCCGGAGGCGACGCGAAAGCCTGGCGGCCGGAGCCGGCGCGGAAGCTGGAGACCCAGGCCGGCTCGGAAGACTGAGGGCTCGCCGTTGGCGCGCATTCACAAGAGGCCGACGCGGCGCGGGAGGCTGGTGGCCGGAGGCTAGAGGTCCAGGGTCGGTGCGGAAGCCCGACGCTCGCTGCGGGCGCGTTACGGGGGGCTGGCGGACGGGGCCGGTGTGTGTCTGAGGGGCCGGCCCCGGGGGGCGTCGTTATCGGCTGACGCTCGTGTTGCCGAAGGCCGGGTTCAGGGCGCCGACCAGGTCGGCGGTCAGGCCGTCCACCTGGACCGGGACGTCGACCGGGAGCTGGGCCGTGAGACCGGACGCGACGCCCGGGGACCGTACGGCGGCGCCGTGGGCCTCCGCGTCGGCGACCGCCGAACCGGCGGACGCGCCTGCGGCGAGGCCGGCGGCGGTCACGGCGAGCACGGCCTTCTTGACGATGTTCATGGGACGGGTTCCTCCTGCGTGTGCTGCTCCGACCCGACCGTGGGCCGTGTGCTGATCAACGCGGGAGCCCCCGGCGAGGTACGGGAACCCCGGTCCCGGCGCCCGTTCGGGCCAGTCGGACGACAACCCGACAGGCCCCCCGGTGCGCCAGGGAGCCTGACGTCGTCGCCGGCCGGAGCCTCAGCCGTTGAGGCCGAGGTTGCCGAAGGCCGGGTTCAGCACGCCGATGACGTTCACGCTGTTGCCGACCGCGTTCACCGGGACGTGCACCGGGACCTGGGCAACGTTGCCCGAGCCGACGCCCGGGGAGCCGGCGGCCTCGCCGGCCGCGTGGGCGCCACCGTGGGCCGAGGCCAGACCGGCACCGGCCGCCACCAGACCGCCGGCCACCATCGTCACGGCCGCTGCCTTCTTCAGGTTCTTCACTGTCAACCCCTCCTGGTCGTTCACCGCGGCGATCTCCGCGGCACGCACTGGAGAACGGCGGAGATCACCGGAGGGTGCGCCATCCGGGTGGCATTCCCACGACAGTATGAATCTCGGTCCGGACCGTAACCCTCCGTGTTGCCGCGGGTCAGGCGTGGGTCAGGGCGTGTCAGCCGGCCACGCCGTGGCGTACGGCCCACAGCGCGGCCTGGGTGCGGTCGGCGAGGTCGAGTTTCATCAGGATGTTGGAGACGTGCGTCTTGACGGTCTTCTCGGACAGGACGAGCGCGCGGGCTATCTCGCGGTTGGAGCGGCCGTCCGCGATCAGGCCGAGCACCTCTCGCTCCCGCTCGGTGAGCGAACCGCCCCTGCCCTGCCCGGTGCCGGCCTCGTCCTGGGAGAGCAGGGCGCCGGCGACCTCGGGCTGGAGCAGGATGTGCCCGGCGTGCACGGAGCGGATGGCGCCGGCGAGGGCGTCGGGGTCCACGTCCTTGTAGACGTACCCGGCGGCGCCCGCGCGCAGGGCCGGGACGACTGTGCGCTGCTCGGTGAAGCTGGTGACGATGAGCACGCGCGCGGGGTGGTCGAGTTCACGCAGTCTGCGCAGGGCGTCGATGCCGTCCATGCCCGGCATCTTCACGTCCATGAGGACGACGTCGGGCCGCAGTTCCTCGGCGCGGGCGACTCCCTCGGCGCCGTCGGCGGCCTCGCCGACGACCTCGATGTCGTCCTGGACCTCCAGGAAGGTGCGCAGGCCCCGGCGGACGACCTGGTGGTCGTCGACCAGCAGGACCTTGATCGGTTCACCCACCGGGGACCTCCATCTCGATCGTGGTGCCCTTGCCGGGCGCGGATTCCACGGTCAGCGTGCCGCCGACCCCGCTCGCCCGGTCCCGCATCGAGACGAGGCCGAGGTGGCGTCCGGCGCGGCGGGTCGCCGTGGGGTCGAAGCCGCCGCCGTCGTCCGTGACGCGCAGGACGGCTCCGTGGCCGCGCCGGTCCACGGTCACCTCGACCCGGTCGGCACCGGAGTGGCGCAGGGCGTTGTGCAGGGCCTCCTGGGCGACCCGGAGCAGGGCCTCCTCCTGGGCGGCGGGCAGGGCGCGGAAGCCGTTGCTGGTGAAGGTCACGCGCGCGGTGTGGGCGCGGTCCAGGACCCGTGTCTGGGTGCGCAGGGTGGCGATCAGGCCGTCCTCGTCCAGCGCGGCGGGCCGCAACTCCACGACGGCGGCGCGCAGTTCGTCGGCGGCCTCGGCGGCGAGGGAGGCCACCTGGTGCAGTTCGCCCTTGGCGCGGGCGGGGTCGCGGTCGACGAGGGCGGCTGCCGCCTGCGCGGTCAGGCGCAGGGAGAACAGCTTCTGGCTGACCGCGTCGTGCAGTTCGTGGGCGAGGCGGGAGCGTTCCTCGGCGATGGTCAGTTCGCGGCTGCGCTCGTAGAGGCGGGCGTTGGTGAGGGCGATGGCGGCGTGCTGGGCGAGGATGGAGAGCAGTTCCTCGTCCTCCTGGGTGAAGCCGCAGCTCCCCTCGGGTTTGGGGCAGTTCTTGTTCGCGAGGAACAGGGCGCCGATGACCTCGTCGCCGTCGCGGATGGGCAGGCCCAGGAAGTCGGCGAGGTCGGGGTGGGCGGACGGCCAGCCCTCGAAGCGGGGGTCCTTGCGCACGTCGGCGAGGCGCTCGGCCTTCGCCTCGTGCAGCATCGCGGCGAGGATGCCGTGCTGGCGCGGGAGCGGGCCGATGGCACGCCACTGCGCGTCGCTGACGCCGTCCACGACGAACTGGGCGAAGCCGCCGTGGTCGTCGGGGACGCCGAGCGCGGCGTACTGCGCGTCGAGCAGCTCGCGCGCGGAGGCGACGATCGTCTTCAGGACGTCGCGCATCTCCAGGTGCCTGCTCATGGCCAGCAGCGCGGAACTCACCGCGGCGAGGCCGGACCGGGGGCCTTGACTCATGTTCCTCACGGTACCGGCGGGGTCCGACAGCGCGGATCGGACCGGTGGCGGCGGGCCCCGGTCCGCTGGGCCTAGGTCCGGTGGCGTAGGCCGCCGGTTCCGGGGGGCGGGGCGCGGGCCGCGGGTCCTGGGACGCCGGGCGTAGGCCGCCGGTACCCGGGCGTCGGGCGTACGCCGAAGGGCCCGGGGCGTCGGGCGTACGCCGAAGGGCTCCCGTGCTTTGCGGCCCGCGTCCGAGGCGGTCCGAGGGGTGCCGTTCCTAGGTTGAGGTCACCGCCCGAGGGGGCGGTGAGCGACGAGGGGACGGTAGTCATGCCGGTAGCGATCATCACGGGGGCCTCGAAGGGCCTGGGGCGGGCGCTCGCCGAGGCGCTGGGGGCACGCGGCTGGGACCTGGTGCTCGACGCCCGGGGCGCCGACGCCCTCAAGGAGACCGCGGAGGCGGTCGCGGGGCACGGTACGCGGGTGGTGGCGCTGCCCGGGGACGTCACGGACGGCGGGCACCGGGCGGAGCTGGTGGCCGCCGCATG
The DNA here is from genome assembly GCF_014650115.1 of Streptomyces olivaceoviridis. GTDB lineage: Bacteria > Actinomycetota > Actinomycetes > Streptomycetales > Streptomycetaceae > Streptomyces > Streptomyces olivaceoviridis. The sequence continues at coordinate 10,446 of NZ_BMUI01000006.1, forward strand.
GCGGCTGGGCGGTGCCGATCTGCTGGTGAGCAACGCGAGCGCGCTGGGCGCCGAGCCGCTGGTGCGGCTGGCGGAGCTGCCGCCGGAGGGGCTGCGGCGGGCCCTGGAGGTGAACGTGGTGGCGGCGCTCGGACTGGTCCAGGAGGCGCTGCCGCTGTTGCAGGCGTCGCCGGCGGGCACGGTGATCGCGGTCTCCTCGGACGCGGCGGCGGAGGCGTACGAGACGTGGGGCGGCTATGGCGCCTCCAAAGCGGCCCTGGACCAGCTCGCCGCGGTGCTCGGGGTGGAGGAGCCGGGGCTGCGGGTGTGGGCGGTGGATCCCGGGGACATGGCGACGGACCTGTACGCGGCGGCCGTACCGGACGACGACGCTCCGCGTCCGGCGCCCGCCGATGTCGTGCCGGCGTTCCTGCGGCTGCTGGACGAGCGGCCGGCGAGCGGGCGGTACGCGGCGCCGGCCCTGCTGGAGGCCCGGTGACCGTGTCCACGGGGGTCTGCCCGCTCGGGCCCCGGAAGCGGGGGAAGGTCCCCGCGGAACTGTCCGCGCGCGTGCCCGCCGAGCAGCGGGGGCCGGGGCTGGGGCGGGACGCCGTACGGCTGATGGTGTCGCGCGGGACGGAGGTGTCGCACCACGCGTTCCGCGAGTTGCCGGGGCTGCTGCGGGCCGGGGATCTGCTGGTGGTGAACACCTCCCCGACGCTGGCCGCGGCGGTCGACGGCCGGATCGGGCACGCGCGCGTGGTGGTGCATTTCTCCACGCGCGGGGACGACGGGCGGTGGGCGGTCGAGCTACGGGAACCGGACGGGCGCGGTACTACGCGCGCGCGTGCGGGCTCGCCCGCGGGAACAGAGGTGTCGCTGCCGGGCGGGGGGCGGCTGCTGCTGGAGGAGCCGCTGAGCGCGCGGGGTGAGCGGCTGTGGTGGGCGCGGGTCGCCGGGGCGGAGGTACCGGAGGTGCTCGGCGGCCACGGGCGGCCCATTCGCTACTCCTATACGGAGCGGGACCAGCCGCTGTCCGCGTACCAGACGGTGTTCGCGCTGCCGTCGCCGGACGGGGCGGGCAGTGCCGAGATGCCGAGCGCGGCCCGGCCCTTCACCGCGCGGCTGGTGGCGGAGCTGGTGAGCCGGGGGGTGTGGTTCGCGCCGGTGACGCTGCACACAGGGGTCTCGTCGGCGGAAGCGCACGAGCCGCCGTATCCGGAGCGGTTCTCGGTGCCGGAGGCGTCGGCGCGGCTGATCAACCAGGTCCGGACGCGTCAGGAAAGGCTCCAGGCGCCTCCCCGGGCGGAGGGCGGCCGGGTGATCGCGGTGGGGACGACGGCCGTGCGGGCCGTGGAGTCGGCCACGGGGCCGGACGGTGTGGTGCGGGCGGCCGAGGGGTGGACGGATCTGGTGGTGACCCCGGAGCGCGGGATACGGGCGGTGGACGGCCTGCTGACCGGGTTGCACGAGCCAGAGGCTTCCCACCTGCTGATGCTGGAGGCGGTCGCCGGGCGGGCGGCGGTCGACCGTGCCTACGAGGAGGCGCTGCGGGCGCTCTACCTGTGGCACGAGTTCGGCGACGTCCATCTCATCCTTCCGGCGGAGAGCCCTCACTCAGAGCATTGCGATGGCAACATGCGGTGAGATGGCATGGCGCTCCATGTGAGCCCGCGCATAGGGCGTGCATCACGTACGAAAGGACATAGGAGATAAACGCCCCCGCATGAACGGGACAGACGGTCCTGTCTGTCCCGTTTTGCCCATCCCTGATCCACTATCGGGCTTCGTACGTCACACCTTTGCCTGGGCATTTTGCGCCCGCTAAGAATTGCATCCGTCGCTCAGCGCCGCGGGCTTTCCGGCCCCGCGGCGTTCGTGTGGGAGGAGCCGATTCCCCCGGCGGACGCAGGAGCGACCTCCGCGCTATCGAAGAGGTCCATCAGCCATGCCCAAGAACATCCTCAACCGTGCTCACAGTCGTCAGCTGACCAAGCACCACAAGATCGCCGTCGCCGGTGTCGCCGCACTCGGCACCGCCGCCCTCGCCTTCTCGGCCGCTCCGAGCAACGCCGACACGGTCACCACCGGCGCCCCCGCCACGACCGCGCAGGTCGCCGCCACCGGCACCGTCCTCCAGAACGTCAAGGGCACGGTCACGGACCAGCTCGCCGCCAAGAACATCAAGCTCGACACCCTCGCGGCGCAGAAGAAGACCGCCGACGCCGCCGTCGCGAAGAAGGCCGCCGTCGACGCCGCCGTCAAGAAGGCCGCGCAGGAGCGCGCCGTCACGGCCGCCGCCGCCCGCTCCACCCAGCGCCTGCCCATGGAGCCGGTCGCCGCGAAGACGTACACCAACAACCTGGACGGCTGGATCCGCCAGTCCCTGGACATCATGAAGGCCAAGCGCATCCCGGGCAGCTACAACGGCCTGCACCGCAACATCATGCGGGAGTCCTCCGGCAACCCCAACGCCATCAACAACTGGGACATCAACGCCGTCAACGGCATCCCGTCCAAGGGCCTGCTCCAGGTGATCCCGCCCACCTTCCAGGCGTACCACGTCCCCGGCACCTCCTGGAACATCTACGACCCGGTCGCCAACATCACCGCCGCCGCCAACTACGCGGCCCACCGGTACGGCTCGATCGACAACGTCAACAGCGCGTACTGAGGCCCTGGCGCGGGACCTCGACGACGTACGGCCGAAGGGCGGCACCCCCTGCGCGGGGATGCCGCCCTTCGGCGTCGTACGAGCGGGTGCCGCCAAGGCGCGCGGCTACTTGCGCATGACCTCCGGCTCGTGGCGGCGCAGGAAGCGGGCCACGAAGAAGCCGCAGAGCGCACCGAGCGCGATCAGCGCGATCATGTCCATGCTCCACGCGCCGACCGTGTGGTTCCACAGCGGGTCGTTGTCGCCGGCGGTCTCCGGCGGGCTGATCCGGTTGAAGTCCAGCGTGGCGCCGGCCGCGGCGACCGCCCAGCGGGACGGCATCAGGTACGAGAACTCGTTCACACCGACCGTGCCGTGCAGGGCGAACAGGCAGCCGGTGAAGACGACCTGGATGATCGCGAACATCACCAGCAGCGGCATGGTCTTCTCGGCCGTCTTCACCAGTGAGGAGATGATCAGGCCGAACATCATCGCGGCGAAGCCGAGCCCCATGATCGGCAGGGACAGCTCCAGCAGCGTGGCGTGCCCGAGGATGAGGCCCCGGTCCGGGATCTCGCGCCTGCCGAAGCCGATGACGCCGACCAGCAGCCCCTGGAACCCGGTGATCACGCCGAGCACGAACACCTTCGACATCAGGTACGCCGACCGGGACAGGCCGGTGGCCCGCTCCCGCTCGTAGATCACTCGTTCCTTGATCAGCTCGCGGACGGAGTTGGCGGCCCCGGCGAAGCAGGCGCCGACGGCCAGGATCAGCAGCACGGTGGTGGCGGTGCCGTTGGGCGCGATCTGGCCGGTCCGCGCGTTGGGGCCGTTGGGCAGCAGACCGTGGTCCGGGTGGATCAGCAGGCTGACCGAGCCGATGACGGCCGGCAGGAGCACCATCAGGGCCAGGAAGCCGCGGTCGGAGGCGATGACCGACACATAGCGCCGCACCAGGGTGACGAACTGGGAGAGCCAGCTCTGCGGCTTGGGCGGCCTGATCGCCTGCATCGGCGGCATCTGGACCGCCTGCGGGGCGACCGAGTCGACGTCCGCGGCGTACATCTGGTAGTGCTGCGAGCCCTTCCAGCGGCCCGCCCAGTCGTAGTCGCGGTAGTTCTCGAAGGCGGAGAAGACGTCGGCCCAGCTGTCGTAGCCGAAGAAGTTCAGGGCCTCCCCCGGCGGGCCGAAGTAGGCGACCGCGCCGCCCGGCGCCATCACCAGCAGCTTGTCGCACAGCGCCAGCTCGGCCACCGAGTGGGTGACGACGAGCACGGTACGGCCGTCGTCGGCGAGGCCGCGCAGCAGCTGCATGACGTCGCGGTCCATGCCCGGGTCGAGGCCGGAGGTCGGCTCGTCCAGGAAGATCAGCGACGGCTTGGTCAGCAGCTCAAGGGCCACCGACACGCGCTTGCGCTGGCCGCCGGAGAGCGAGGTGACCTTCTTGTCCTTGTGGATGTCGAGCTTCAGCTCGCGCAGCACCTCGTCGATGCGGGCGTCGCGCTCCTGGGCCGTGGTGTCGGCGGGGAAGCGCAGCTTGGCCGCGTACTTCAGGGCCTTCTTGACGGTCAGCTCCTTGTGCAGGATGTCGTCCTGCGGGACCAGACCGATGCGCTGGCGGAGCTCGGCGAACTGCTTGTACAGGTTCCGGTTGTCGTACAGCACCTCGCCCTGGTTGGCGGGCCGGTAGCCGGTGAGCGCCTTGAGCAGGGTCGACTTGCCGGAACCGGACGGCCCGATCACCGCGATCAGCGACTTCTCGGGTACGCCGAAGGAGACGTCCTTGAGGATCTGCTTGCCGCCGTCGACCGTGACGGTCAGATGGCGGGCCGAGAAGGAGACCTCACCGGTGTCGACGAACTCTTCGAGGCGGTCGCCGACGATCCGGAAGGTGGAGTGGCCGACGCCGACGATGTCGGTCGGGCCGAGCAGCTGCGAGCCGCCCTTCGGGATCGGCTGGCCGTTGACGAAGGTGCCGTTGTGCGAACCGAGGTCGCGGATCTCGAAGCGGCCGTCGGGCGTGGCGTGGAACTCGGCGTGGTTGCGGGAGACCTGGAGGTCGGAGACGACCAGGTCGTTCTCCAGGGCACGGCCGATGCGCATCACGCGGTCGAGCGCGAACTGGTGGAACGTGGTCGGGCTGCGGTCGCCGTGGACCGGCGGCGCCCCCTCGCCACCACCGGGCGTCTTCTGCGCGTACTGCTCGGCGGGGCCGGCCTGCTGCTGCGGGAACGCGGGCGGCTGCTGCCAGCCGGCCTGGGGGGCCTGGTGCTGCGCGGGCGCCTGGTGGGGTACGGCCTGCTGCGGGGCGGGCTGCTGGGGCGCGGGCGCCTGCTGCCAGCCGGGGGCGCCGGCGCCCTGGGCCGCGTACGGCGCCGCTGCCTGCGGTACCGCTGCCTGCGGCTGCTGGGCCGGGCCGCCGACGGGTGCCGTGGTCGCCGACAGGTTCAGCCGCGGTCCGTCGGTCGCGTTGCCGAGGTGCAGCGACGAGCCGGGGCCGATCTCCAGGTGCTGGATCCGCTGGCCCTGCGCGTACGTGCCGTTGGTGCTGCCGTGGTCCTCGATGACCCAACTGCGGCCGTTGAAGCTGACCGTGGCGTGCCGCCAGGAGACCCTGGCGTCGTCGAAGACGATGTCCCCCTGCGGATCACGTCCGAGGATGTATGCCCTGGATGGATCGAGCATCCAGGTATGTCCATTTGTTTCGAGTACGAGTTCCGGCACTCCATGCCCCACTGAGTTGTCCCCCGAGTTGCCCCCGTCGCGGGGAGTCTAGGGATGTCGAACATCGTGGGGAACTATTTCAGGCTCGGCCCCAGGACCGAAACTCGGGCCTTGGCAAGGGGTTCGGGGCGCTCCGACTCGTGGTTCGTTCCCCCTACGTCCTTCCGGTCGGTTCCACGTGCCTGCGTGTGAACGGAGTTGTCACGGCTTCGGCCGAACTTCTCGTACGGGGGCGGTGGTCGTGGGCTCGGTTGTCCGCTGATCGCCCTGCCCGGCCTGTCGGTCCCGGCCGTCCTCACCGCCCTGCTGGTGGCCGTGACGACGGGGTCGGTCGTGGCGCGCGGTGGCACCGACGGGTCACGGTGGCCGGGCGGCGGACAGCACCGTCGGCACGGCCGGCCGGTCGGTGCGTGGCGGCCGGGCCACAGCGCCCTCGGCTCCCACGGCCCCGCAAGCCGTGGTGGGGACGGCCGACAGCTTCCGGGCAGGCCACGGACGGCCGGCCGCCGGTGCCGGGCAGGATGCGTACGGCGTCCAGATCCCCACCGGACCGCTCCTCGGCCCTCCTCCCCCGCCACCACGAGGCGTCACGGCCGGGCCCGGATGCGTGCCGGCCGGACACCCGGCCCAGCCACCCCGCACACCGCCCCGAGAGCGGCCCGGACCACCGGCGCGCCGCGCCCGGACGCCGCTCCGGTGGCCGCGCCCGCCGCCGTCTCCATCTGCCGTCCAGCCCAGGTCGTGGGACCCTCGTGGTGGAGCCGGGCGGTATCGCTCGCGCGACGGCGGTGCCGTTTCCCGGTGGCAAGCTCCTCGACACCGGGCCGACACCCATTGTTCCGTGTCCGTCAGGCGGACCTCGGCGGCGAGAGGCACTGGGTGCCGGATACGGTGGTGACACCATGAGCGCTTCGCAGACCTCCGCTTCGCAGACCCCCGAGGTCCCCACCCTCCTCGTCAAGATCTTCGGCAAGGACCGGCCGGGCATCACGGCCGGCCTCTTCGACACCCTCGGCGCCTACCTCGTCGACGTGGTCGACATCGAGCAGGTCGTCACCCGGGGCCGCCTGGTGCTGTGCGTGCTGGTGACCCAGCCGCCGGCCGGCCTGGAGGGTGACCTGCGGGCCACCGTGCACAGCTGGGCCGAGTCGATGAAGATGCAGGCGGAGATCATCTCCGGCCACGGCGACAACCGGCCGCGCGGCCTCGGGCGCTCCCTGGTGACCGTCCTCGGCCACCCGCTCACCGCCGAGTCGACCGCCGCGATCGCCGACCGGATCGCGAAGGCCGGCGGCAACATCGACCGCATCTTCCGGCTGGCCAAGTATCCGGTGACGGCGGTGGAGTTCGCGGTGTCCGGCGTGGAGACCGAACCGCTGCGCACCGCTCTGGCCTCCGACGCGGCGGCACTGGGTGTCGACATCGCGGTGGTCTCGGCGGGTCTGCACCGGCGCGCCCAGCGGCTGGTGGTCATGGATGTGGACTCGACCCTGATCCAGGACGAGGTCATCGAGCTGTTCGCCGCGCACGCCGGCTGTGAGGACCAGGTCGCCGAGGTGACGGCGGCGGCGATGCGCGGGGAGCTGGACTTCGAGCAGTCGCTGCACGCGCGCGTGGCGCTGCTGAAGGGGCTGGACGCGTCGGTGGTGGAGAAGGTGCGCGAGGAGGTCCGGCTGACGCCGGGCGCGCGCACGCTGATCCGCACCCTGAAGCGGCTCGGCTACCAAGTGGGGGTCGTCTCCGGCGGCTTCACCCAGGTGACCGATGACCTGAGGGAGCGGCTGGGGCTGGACTTCGCGCAGGCCAACACGCTGGAGATCGTCGACGGGAAGCTGACCGGCCGGGTCACCGGCGAGATCGTGGACCGGGCGGGCAAGGCGCGGCTGCTGCGCCGCTTCGCGGCGGAGGCCGGGGTGCCGCTGGCGCAGACGGTGGCGATCGGTGACGGCGCGAACGACCTGGACATGCTGAACGCGGCGGGCCTGGGCGTGGCCTTCAACGCCAAGCCGGTGGTCCGGGAGGCGGCGCACACGGCGGTGAACTTCCCCTTCCTCGACACGGTCCTCTACCTCCTCGGCATCACCCGGGAAGAGGTCGAGGCCGCCGACATGCACGACGACGAGGACTGAGCGGGGGCCCGCCCCGCCCGCTCGCCGGGAGGGCGCCCGTGTCTGGGCTGTCGGGAGGGCTCGGCACCCTGTGCGGTGCCGGGCCCTTCGCCGTCCGGTGTGCCGCGTCGGCGCCGGGTCACTCGGAGGGCGCCCAGTAGTCCACGAGTGTGGCCACGCCGGGCTCGACGCCCTTCCAGGGACCGTCGAAGGACAGCAGGGCGAAGGCGGCCGCGGGGAAGCCCCGCCGGTCCATCCGCTCCCGGGCGTCGTCGTCGGCCGCGCCGGCCAGGATGTCGGCCAGACCGTGCACGCCGGGGTTGTGGCCGATCAGGATCACGTTCCGCACCTCGTCCGGGACCTCGTTGAGCACGGCGATCAGCTCGCCGGGCGAGGCCTCGTAGACCCGCTCCTCGTAGACGGTCTTCGGCCGGTGCGACAGCTCGTGCACGGCGAGCTTCCAGGTCTCGCGGGTGCGGGTCGCCGTGGAGCACAGGGCCAGGTCGATGGTGATGCCGGTGTCGGCCAGCTTGCGTCCGGCGACGGCGGCGTCCGTACGGCCGCGCTCGGCGAGCGGGCGCTCGTGGTCGGGGACCTGGGGCCAGTCGGCCTTCGCGTGCCGGAAGAGGACGATCCTGCGGGGTTCTGCGACGCTCATGGGTCCCAGCTTCGCATGAAACAGGCGGCCCGGCTCAGGGAGTTGACATGCGGATTCACCGCGTGAGGGGGCTTGTCGTCAGCGCGCGAGGAGCTGCTGGGCGCGCTCCAGGAGCCGCGTGATCGCCGGGTCGCCGGTCGCCGCGTGGGCGTCCGACGGGTTCAGTATCAGCGCGAGCAGCACGAGGAACGCGAGGGCGGGCAGGGCGAGGGCCCACCAGGGCAGCCGGATGTCGACGCCGCCGGTGTTCGCCGGGTGGGGCCGGGAGTGGGTGCGGGCCGCCATGGTCGCCTCCGAGAGTCCTCAAGCTGGTCCGTGACCGCCCGGTGCGGTCACCTCTCGAAGGTACGGAAGCCGGGGCCGCCAACCCATCCGGAGTTCCACCCAGTTGACCCTGACCCTTGCCCCCTAGGGGATGGTGGGGTCAGCCCCACCGTCCGCCCGGCAGCCCCGGAAGACCGGGAGAGCCCGGAGAGCCCGGAGAACAGGGAACAGCAGGTGAACCGGGTGAAACGCCTCAGGTGAAGCCGGCAGCGCCTCAGGCGCTGCCGTCACGGGGACGCGAGGGTCGCCACGACGGCGATGATCACGAAGATGGCGAGGAACGAGCCGAAGACGAGCAGCATCTTCTTCTGGCCGTTCTTCGGGTTCGGGTCGAGCACAGGCTGCATGCGCCCAGTCTCGCACCTCGCCCCCGCTTCACGGCGCCGGGGGCACCCGGTCGGGTCAGCGCGCCGCCTCGTCCTCCACCGTCCGGTCGCGGCCCGCCAGGAAGCCCACCACCATCTGCGGCACCATGAGGGCCGCCATGAGGGCGAGCGGCACTCCCCAGCCGCCGCTCTGCTGGTAGAGCACGCCGACCAGCAGGGGGCCGGGGATGGAGATCAGATAGCCGGTGCTCTGGGCGAACGCGGACAGCTGGGCCACACCCGGACCGCTGTGGGCCCGCATGCCGACCATCGTCAGCGCGAGCGGGAAGGCGCAGTTGGAGACGCCGAGCAGCAGGGCCCAGGCCCAGGCGCCGGCGGCCGGGGCGAGGTACAGCCCGGCGTACCCGGCGAGGCCGCAGGCGCCCAGGACCAGCACGATCGGGCCCTGGTGAGGCAGCCGGGTGGCGATCCTCGGGATGACGAAGGCCAGCGGCACGCCCATCACCATGGTGACGGCGAGCAGCACGCCCGCGGTGCCCGCGGACACACCGGCGTCCCGGAAGATCTGCGGCATCCAGCCCATGGTGATGTAGGCGGCGGTGGCCTGGAGACCGAAGAAGACGGCGAGCGCCCAGGCGGTGCGGCTGCGGGTCATCCGCAAGGGGGCGTGCTGCCGCTCCGCCCCGCGCGCGGGCTCCCGCCGCTGGGCGGCGGCGCCTCGGTCGCGGACGAGCGGCAGCCAGGGCAGGACGGCGGCGGCGGCCAGGGCCGCCCACACGGCGAGGCCGGACTGCCAGCCGCCGCCCAGGGCGTCGGTCAGCGGGACGGTCACCGCGGCGGCGGCGGAGGTGCCGAGGGCGAGGGCCATCGAGTACAGGCCGGTCATGGAGCCGACCCGGTCGGGGAACCAGCGCTTGACGATGACCGGCATCAGGACGTTGCTGACGGCGATGCCCATGAGGGCGAGCGCGCTGGCGGCCAGGAATCCGGCGGTGTTGCCGACGTACGGCCGTATGAGCAGACCGGCGGTGATGGCCACCATGCCGGCGCACACCACGGCGGCCGGTCCGAAGCGGCGGGCCAGGCGGGGCGCGGTGACACCGAAGACGGCGAAGCACAGCGGGGGCACGGAGGTGAGCAGTCCGGCCACGCCGCCGCTCATGCCGAGCCCGTCGCGGACCTCCTCCAGGAGGGCGCCCAGGCTGGTGATGGCCGGGCGGAGGTTCAGCGCGGAGAGCACGATGCCTAGGACGACCAGCCGGACCGTCCACGCGCGTGTGCCGCCCGCGCCGGGCGTCGTCTCCTGGATGCGCGTCGCGTCCGTACCGCGTTCGGTCGGTGCCATCGCCGTACGGGTCTCCACTGTCCGGGTTTCCTCACTAGCCATGAGGCACATCATAGAATCATGGGATGATTGGTTGTCCAACCCCGCACTACCCGTGGCCCGCGCGCCCCGGCCCCTCGTGCGAAGGTGTGCCATGCCTTTGAGCCACCCGCGCCGTTCGGCGCTGTCCGAACAGGTCATCGCCGCGCTGCGCCACCAGATCACGTCCGGCGAGTGGCCGGTCGGGTCGCGCATCCCGACGGAGCCGGAACTGGTCGAGCAGCTCGGTGTCGCCCGCAACACGGTCCGTGAGGCCGTCCGCGCGCTCGCCCACAACGGTCTGCTGGACATCCGCCAGGGCTCGGGGACGTACGTGGTGGCCACGAGCGAGCTGGCCGGGGTGATGCACCGCCGTTTCGCCGGCGCCGACCCGCGGCACATCGCCGAGCTGCGGTCCACGCTGGAGTCGGCGGCGGCGAAGCTGGCCGCCGAGCGGCGCACCGAGAAGGACCTCAAGCAGCTCGACGCGCTGCTGGCCCGGCGCGAGGAGGTCTGGGAGGGCGGCGACACGGAGGCCTTCGTGACCGCCGACGCCACCTTCCATCTGGCCGTGGTGGCCGCGTCCCACAACGACGTGATGACCGCGATGTACGCCGACCTGGGCGAGGTGCTGCGGGACTGGCTGCGCGCGGACGTCGGGGCGGGGCTGACCCCGGAGACGTACATGGACCACACGCGCCTGGTGGACGCGATCCGCGCGGGGGACGCGGAGGCGGCGGCGGCGGAGGCCGCGAGCTATCCGTTCCTGTGCGACCCGGGGCGGTTCACCGCACCTTCTGGTGGCTGATCCACACCGAGCGGACTTCCTTCCAGCACCGGCCGCTCAGCCGTACGGTCATCGCGGCCCCGGCGTCCACCGGGGCGCTGTCGGTGTCGATGTCCCACCAGCGGTCGCACTCGATGTGCAGCCGCACACGGTCGGTGTCGACATAGGGGTTGTGGCAGTACGTCACCACGTGGGAACCGTGGACGGCCGTGCGGCACGAGGCGCCGAACCGGCTCGGCGCGGGCGGCTTGCCGTCGCTCACGCGCGCGTGCGGCAGCGCGTCGTACGGCAGGGACAGGACGAGGGCGAGGGCCACGGTCACCGGGGCCAGGCTGCGGGACAGGCGCACCAGGGGACCTCCTCGGCCGGGCGGCGCGGGGACGAGCGAGGGACGGCGTAATCCAGGGTGCGCCGTCCGCGCGGCGGCGGCCCGGCCGGTGAGCCGAACGGATGGCGGCTCCCCCCGCCGAACGGGTGACGCCCCGTTCCCCGCCGGTGGCGGGGAACGGGGCGTCGGTGCGGTCCCGCGGCGATCAGGCGCCGATGGCGTGCAGACCGCCGTCGACGTGGATGATCTCGCCGGTGGTCTTCGGGAACCAGTCGCTCAGCAGGGCGACGACACCGCGGCCGGCCGGCTCCGGGTCCTTCAGGTCCCACTCCAGCGGGGAGCGGGTGTCCCACACGGAGGCCAGCTCGCCGAAGCCCGGGATGGACTTGGCGGCCATGGAGCCGAGCGGGCCCGCCGAGATGAGGTTGCAGCGGATGTTCTGCTTGCCCAGGTCGCGGGCCATGTAGCGGCTGGTCGCCTCCAGGGCGGCCTTGGCCGGGCCCATCCAGTCGTACTGCGGCCAGGCGAACTGCGCGTCGAAGGTGAGGCCGACGACCGAGCCGCCGTTCTGCATCAGCGGCAGGCAGGCCATCGTGAGCGACTTCAGGGAGTACGCCGAGACGTGCATGGCGGTGGCGACCGACTCGAACGGCGTGTTCAGGAAGTTGCCGCCGAGCGCGTCCTGCGGGGCGAAACCGATGGAGTGGACGACGCCGTCGAGGCCGCCCAGTTCCTCGCCGACCACGTCGGCCAGGCGGGCGAGGTGCTCGTCGTTGGTGACATCCAGCTCGATGACCTTGGTGGGCTTCGGCAGCTTCTTGGCGACGCGCTCCGTCAGGGTGGGCCGCGGAAACGCGGTCAGGATGATCTCGGCGCCCTGCTCCTGGGCCAGCTTGGCGGTGTGGAAGGCGATGGAGGACTCCGTCAGCACGCCCGTGATCAGGATGCGCTTGCCGTCGAGGATTCCGCTCATGGTGATCAGTGACCCATTCCCAGTCCGCCGTCAACCGGGATGACGGCTCCAGTGATGTACGAGGCGTCGTCCGAGGCGAGGAACCGCACCGTCGCGGCGATCTCCTCGGGCTGCGCGTAACGGCCGAGCGGCACCTGAGAGACGATGTTCTGGCGCTGCTCGTCGGTGAGCACCTTGGTCATGTCGGTGTCGACGAAACCGGGCGCGACGACGTTGAAGGTGATGTTGCGCGAGCCCAGCTCCCGGGCGAGGGAACGCGCGAAGCCGACCAGGGCGGCCTTGGATGCGGCGTAGTTCGCCTGGCCCGCCGAGCCGAGCAGGCCGACCACGGACGAGATCAGGACGACGCGGCCCTTCTTGGCGCGCAGCATGCCGCGGTTGGCACGCTTGACGACACGGAAGGTGCCCGTGAGGTTGGTGTCGATGACCGAGGTGAAGTCCTCCTCGGACATGCGCATGAGGAGCTGGTCCTTGGTGATGCCCGCGTTGGCGATCAGGACCTCGACCGGACCGTGCTGCTCCTCGATCTCCTTGTAGGCCTGCTCCACCTGCTCGGGGTCGGTGATGTCGCACTTGACGGCCAGGCAGCCCAAGTCCGCCAGGGCGGCCGGCGGCTCACCCGAACGGTATGTGATCGCGACCTTGTCGCCGGCGTCGGCGAATGCGCGGGCGATGGCGAGGCCGATGCCCCGGTTGCCTCCGGTGACGAGAACCGAGCGGCTCAACGGATCACCCTTTCGATAGCGGTTGCACACATCCGCCCGAACACCTGGATGACAGGCGGCTTCAGCGAAAACCTATCGGTAACGACGCGCGCACGGGCGAGCGGGCACCGACAGTGGCGTGGGGATGTCACTGTCGGGTCTCTACAGAACGCGTGGTTCCGGGGACCGAAAGGTGTGGTCCGCCGGGCCGGTCCCGGGACATGATCGGAGCCGACAGGCCACGACAGCAGGGAGACCTCCGTGCCTCATTCCATCGACGAAGCCTTCACGGCGCTTCCCCTCAGGGCCCTCGCCGACGCCGCGCTCGCGCGCGCGCGTGCGCTGGGGGCCGAGCACGCGGACTTCCGGTTCGAGCGGGTGCGCAGCGCGTCCTGGCGGCTGCGGGACGCGAGGCCCGCCGGATCGTCGGACACCACCGACCTCGGGTACGCGGTCCGGGTGGTGCACGGCGGCACGTGGGGCTTCGCCTCCGGGGTGGATCTGACCATGGACGCCGCCGCCCGGGTCGCCTCGCAGGCGGTGGCCATGGCCAAGCTGTCCGCGCAGGTGATCAAGGCCGCCGGGTCCGACGAGAGGGTCGAGCTGGCCGGCGAGCCGGTGCACGCCGACAGGACGTGGATCTCGTCGTACGAGATCGACCCGTTCTCGGTGCCGGACGAGGAGAAGTCCGCACTGCTCGCGGAGTGGAGCGCGCGGCTGCTGTCCGCGCCGGGCGTCGACCATGTGGACGGCTCACTGCTCACCGTGCACGAGAACAAGTTCTACGCCGACACCGCCGGGACCGTGACCACCCAGCAGCGGGTGCGGCTCAATCCGCAGCTGACGGCCGTGTCGGTGGACGAGTCGAGCGGGGAGTTCGACTCCATGCGCACCATCGCGCCGCCGGTGGGTCGCGGCTGGGAGTACCTGACCGGCACCGGCTGGGACTGGGACGGCGAACTGGAGCGGATCCCGGAGCTGCTCGCCGAGAAGATGCGGGCGCCGAGCGTGGAGCCGGGCCTGTACGACCTGGTGGTCGACCCCTCCAACCTGTGGCTGACCATCCACGAGTCCATCGGGCACGCCACCGAGCTGGACCGCGCCCTCGGCTACGAGGCCGCCTACGCCGGCACCTCCTTCGCCACCTTCGACCAGCTGGGCAAGCTGAAGTACGGCTCCGAGCTGATGAACGTCACCGGCGACCGCACCGCCGAGCACGGCCTCGCGACCATCGGCTACGACGACGAGGGCGTGGCGGCGCAGTCCTGGGACCTGGTGAAGGACGGCACGCTGGTCGGCTACCAGCTCGACCGGCGGATCGCGCGGCTGACCGGGTTCGAGCGGTCCAACGGGTGCGCGTTCGCCGACTCGCCGGCGCACGTGCCGGTGCAGCGCATGGCCAACGTGTCCCTCCAGCCGGACCCGGCCGGGCTGTCCACCGAGGACCTGATCGGCGGTGTCGACCGGGGCATCTACGTCGTCGGCGACCGGTCCTGGTCGATCGACATGCAGCGCTACAACTTCCAGTTCACCGGCCAGCGCTTCTTCAAGATCGAGAACGGGCGGATCACCGGGCAGCTGAAGGACGTCGCCTACCAGGCCACGACCACGGAGTTCTGGGGCTCCATGGCCGCCGTGGGCGGGCCGCAGACCTATGTCCTCGGCGGTGCCTTCAACTGCGGCAAGGCCCAGCCGGGCCAGGTGGCGGCCGTGTCCCACGGGTGCCCGTCCGCCCTCTTCAAAGGCGTCAACATTCTGAACACCACGCAGGAGGCCGGTCGATGAGCGCCCGTACCCGCAAGCCGCACGAGGTCGTCGAGCAGGCGCTGGCGCTGTCCCGGGCCGACGGCTGTGTCGTCATCGCCGACGAGCACTCCACCGCCAACCTGCGCTGGGCGGGCAACGCGCTCACCACCAACGGGGTGACGCGGGGCCGTACGCTCACCGTGATCGCGACCGTGGACGGCGCGCAGGGCACCGCCTCCGGTGTGGTGTCCCGGTCCGCGGTCACCGCCGAGGAGCTGGAGCCGCTGGTGCGGGCCGCGGAGGCCGCGGCGCGCGGTGCCGGGCCCGCCGAGGACGCGCAGCCGCTGGTCGGCGGGGTGCCGGAGTCCCCGGACTTCACGGACGCGCCCGCCGAGACCTCCTCCGCCGTGTTCGCCGACTTCGCGCCGGCGCTCGGCGAGGCCTTCGCACGCGCGCGTGCCGGCGGCAGGGAACTGTACGGCTTCGCCAACCACGAGCTGGTCTCGACGTACGTCGGGACGTCCACCGGGCTGCGTCTCAGGCACGACCAGCCCACCGGCACGCTGGAGCTGAACGCCAAGTCCCCGGACCGTGCGCGCTCGGCGTGGGCCGGCCGGTCCACGCGGGACTTCAAGGACGTCGACCCGGGCGCCATGGACGCCGAGCTGGCCGTACGGCTCGGCTGGGCGGAGCGGCGCCTGGAGCTGCCCGCGGGCCGCTACGAGACGCTGCTGCCGCCGACCGCCGTGGCGGACCTGCTGATCTACCAGCTCTGGTCGGCGTCGGGCCGGGACGCGGCCGAGGGCCGGACGGTGTTCTCCAAGCCCGGTGGGGGCACGCGGGTCGGTGAGAAGCTGAGCGAGCTGCCGCTGACCCTGCGCAGCGACCCGAACGAGCCGGGCCTGGAGTGCCCGCCCTTCGTGGTCGCGCACTCCTCCGGCGGCGACCAGTCGGTGTTCGACAACGGGCTGCCGACCCACGCCACCGACTGGATCTCCGAGGGCGTGCTGAAGCACCTGACCACCACCCGGCACAGCGCGGGCCTGACCGGGCTGCCGGTCGCCCCGGTGCTCGGCAACCTGATCCTGGACGGCGGTGACGACCGTTCCCTGGAGGAGATGGTCGCGGACACCGAGCGCGGGCTGCTGCTGACCTGCCTGTGGTACATCCGGGAGGTCGACCCGGCGACGCTGCTGCTGACGGGCCTGACCCGGGACGGCGTCTACCTCGTGGAGAACGGGGAGGTGACCGGGCAGGTGAACAACTTCCGGTTCAACGAGTCGCCGGTGAACCTGCTCGGCAGGGCCACGGAGGCCGGGCGGACGGAGAAGACGCTGCCGCGTGAGTGGAGCGACTGGTTCACGCGGGCCGCGATGCCCGCGCTGCGGGTCCCCGATTTCAACATGAGCTCTGTCAGTCAGGGCGTATAACCTCGTAGGCGTTCGTGGTCGGGTGTCACCCGGCTGCCCGAAGATCACCAAGGAGACACGAGAACCGTGACGGACATCGTCGACGAGCTGAAGTGGCGGGGGCTCATCGCCCTCTCCACGGACGAGGACGCACTGCGCAAGGCGTTCGCGGACGGCCCCGTCACGTTCTATTGCGGCTTCGACCCGACCGCGCCCAGCCTGCACCTCGGCAACCTCGTGCAGGTCCTGACGATGCGCCGCATCCAGGAGGCGGGCAACCGTCCGCTGGCGCTGGTCGGCGGTGCCACGGGCCTCATCGGCGACCCGAAGCCCACGGCCGAGCGCACGCTGAACGCGCCGGAGGTGGTGGCCGGCTGGGTGGAGCGGCTGCGCGCGCAGATCGAGCCGCTGCTCCACTTCGACGGGCCGAACGCCGCGGTGATGGTCAACAACCTGGACTGGACCCAGGGCCTGTCGGCCATCGAGTTCCTGCGGGACATCGGCAAGTACTTCCGGGTCAACAAGATGATCGCCAAGGAGGCCGTCTCCCGCCGGCTCAACTCCGACGCGGGCATCAGCTACACCGAGTTCAGCTACCAGATCCTCCAGGGCATGGACTTCCTGGAGCTGTACCGGCGGCACGGCTGCACGCTCCAGACCGGCGGCAGCGACCAGTGGGGCAACCTCACCTCGGGCACGGACCTGATCCACCGGGTCGAGCCGGAGGCCGTGGTGCACGCGCTGGGCACCCCGCTGATCACCAAGGCGGACGGCACCAAGTTCGGCAAGACCGAGTCCGGCACGGTGTGGCTGGACCCCGAGATGACCACGCCGTACGCGTTCTACCAGTTCTGGGTCAACGCGGACGACCGGGACGTCTCCAAGTTCCTGCGCATCTTCAGCTTCCGGTCCCGTGAGGAGATCGAGGACCTGGAGCGGCAGACGCAGGAGCGTCCGCAGGCCCGGGCGGCGCAGCGGGCGCTCGCCGAGGAGCTGACGACGCTGGTGCACGGCGCCGACCAGACGGCCGCGGTGATCGCCGCGTCCCGCGCCCTGTTCGGGCAGGGCGAGCTCGCCGAGCTGGACGAGCGGACGCTGGCGGCGGCGCTGTCCGAGGTGCCGAACGTCCAGGTCACCGAGCTGGCTCCGGTGACCGACCTGTTCGCCGAGGTCGGCCTGGTCGCCAGCAAGTCCGCCGCGCGGCGGACCGTGAAGGAGGGCGGGGCCTACGTGAACAACGTGAAGGTCACGGCCGAGGACGCGGTGCCGTCCGCGGGGGACCTGATTCACGGGCGGTGGCTGGTGCTGCGGCGCGGGAAGAAGAATCTGGCCGCCGTGGAGGTCACGGGCGCCTGAGCGTCGTAGGGGCGCGGGGCAGCCGGCGACCGCGACCGCGTTGCGGCCGGTCGTGCGGGTCCCCGCGCTCCTTTCGGCTCAGGCCCGCTGCTGCTTCCGCTTGCCCAGCGTCGCCATGTACAGGGCGTCCACCGCGGCGACGATGATGATCGCGGCCACGAGCTGGAAGATGTGGCGGCTCCAGTCGATGCCGCGGGTCGACGCCACGCCGACGGCGCGGGCGACCGCGTTGCCCACGATGGCGCCCAGCATGCCGCAGATGGTGGTCAGCCACAGGGGGCTGTGCTGCTTGCCCGGGATGATCGCCTTGGCGATGAGACCCAGCACGAATCCCACGATGATCGCCCACAACCAGCCCATGGCTGCCTCCTCGTACGGCTCGACGTGAGCATTACGGCCAGTGTGGTTCGGTCCGCCGTACGGCGCACGTCGGGTTCCCCCGTACGCGGCGGGGCCCCGGGCGTCGTCGCAGGCCGGTGGCGACCCGGTCTCGAAGGCGGCGCGGGCGCGGCGTAACGTGGGAGGTGTCCCGGCCGGTTCCCCGCCGGAGGTGGACGAGGGTGCGGGCCGGGGAGAGTCCGATGCGGGCGGATGGTGGAGTGTGATGCGGAAGCAGCACGGCGGCAGCGTCCAGGTGTTCCGGATCACCGGCGCCCGGGCCGGACTCGCCGAGGATGTCCGGGGCCGGCAGCGGCGGTATGTGATCTCCATGGGGGTCCGTACCGTGTCGGTGATTCTCGCGGTCTCCCTGTGGAACGTCGAGCGGTACGTCGCGATCGTCGCGCTCGTGCTCGGTGCGATCCTGCCCTATATCGCGGTGGTGATCGCCAACGCGGGCCGGGAAAGGCCGCCGTCTCTGCCGTCCACGTTCGTCACCGCGCCGATGCGGCCGATGATCGCGCCGTCAGGGGCCGAGGACGGACGGTCGGATTCCGCGTGGGAGTCCGTGCGGGAATCCGCGGCGCAGGACATACCGACGAATCCGGCGCCCGAAGCGCGCGGTGAGCACGCCGATCCGGTCTGAGCACGGCGGACGCCTGGGAAGCGGAATGCGACCATATGGCAAGCTCAAGAAAAGCTCAGATCAATCCTGTTGTTCCGGTGCCGGGCGGCGGGGTACCCGTGACATACTGCGTACGCGCTCCGCATCCCCCGTCGGAGCGATGGACCGACGCCGGGCAGCTCCCCCCGTGGCTGCCCGGCGTCGCCTTGTTTGAGCCCATGAGACGAACCCGAGACGAACCCGTGAGTGACGAGACCCCGATCTGCTCCGCCAAGGGCTGCCGTGCCGCCGCCGTGTGGGTGCTGGCGTGGAACAACCCGAAGGTGCACACGCCGGAGCGGCGCAAGACATGGCTGGCCTGTGAGGAACACCGCGAGCATCTGTCCCAGTTCCTCGGGGTGCGGGGCTTCCTGAAGGACGTGGTGGCGTTCGACGAGTGGCGGGCGGCCGAGGGAGCCTAGCTAGGCCCTCTCGTTTGGATCATCCCGGCGTCGCGGGGCCTAGCCGCCGATCGCGGACATCGGGCGGTCCGGCTGGATGAACGACGGGTCGTCCAGGCCCGCTCCCGCCTTCTTGCCCCACATGGCGAGCTTCCAGATGCGGGCGATCTCCTCGTCCGGGGCGTCCGAGCGCAGGGCCGCGCGCAGGTCGGTCTCCTCGGTGGCGAACAGGCAGGTGCGTATCTGGCCGTCGGCGGTCAGGCGGGTGCGGTCGCAGGCCGCGCAGAACGGCCGGGTGACCGAGGCGATCACACCGACGCGGTGCGGGCCGCCGTCCACCAGCCAGCGCTCGGCCGGGGCCGAACCGCGCTCGTCGGCGCCCTCGGGGCTGAGGTCGAAGCGGGTGCGCAGGGAGGTCAGGATGTCCCCGGCGGTGACCATGCCCTCGCGCTTCCAGCCGTGCTGGGCGTCCAGGGGCATCTGCTCGATGAAGCGCAGTTCGTAGTCGTGCTCCACCGCCCAGGCGAGCAGGTCCGGGGCCTCGTCGTCGTTCAGCCCCGGCATCAGGACCGCGTTGACCTTGACGGGGCTCAGCCCGGCTTCGCGGGCGGCCTCCAGGCCCTCCAGCACGTCCTTGTGGCGGTCGCGGCGGGTGAGGGTCTTGAAGACGTCGGGGCGCAGGGTGTCCAGGGAGACGTTGACCCGGTCCAGGCCCGCCGCCTTCAGCGCGGTCGCGGTGCGCCTGAGACCGATGCCGTTGGTGGTGAGGGACATCTGGGGGCGCGGCTCCAGCGCCGCGACGCGCTCGACGATGCCGACCAGGCCCGGGCGCAGCAGGGGCTCACCGCCGGTGAAGCGGACCTCTTCGATGCCGAGCGCGCGGACCGCGATGTCGATGAGGCGGACGATCTCGTCGTCCGTGAGCAGGTCGGGCTTGGCCAGCCATTGCAGGCCCTCCTCGGGCATGCAGTAGGTGCAGCGCAGATTGCACCGGTCGGTCAGCGAGACCCTCAGATCGGTGGCCACTCGGCCGTAGGTGTCGATGAGCACGTGGGTCCCCTCCCTCTCCCGGTCACTCGTCGCCGGGCGCGCGTGCGTCGTCCGTCACCTGCGAGCCTACGTGACGCCGCTGACATCGACAGCGCACGATCCCACGAGGTACGGCGCGACCGCGTCGTAGGACCGTACAGTCCGTGCCGACGCGGTCGTCCGTGCGCACCCTCCGCGGGCTTGCGTCAGTGCGCTCCGGTACCGGTCAGGGACCGCACCTCCAGTTCCGCGTACTTGTCCGCGTCCGGGGTCTCCTTCGACAGCAGGGTGCCCACGACGCCGAGCAGGAAGCCGACCGGGATGGAGATGAGCCCGGGGTTCTCCAGCGGGAACCAGTGGAAGTCGACGCCGGGGAACATCGAGGTCGGCTTGCCGGAGACCACCGGGGAGAACAGCACCAGGCCGACCGCGGTGACCAGGCCGCCGTAGATGGACCACAGGGCGCCCGCGGTGGTGAACCGCTTCCAGAACAGGCTGTAGAGGATGGTCGGCAGGTTGGCGGAGGCGGCGACCGCGAAGGCGAGGGCGACCAGGCCGGCCACGTTCAGGTCGCGGGCCAGGGCGCCGAGCACGATGGAGACCGCGCCGATGCCGACGGTCGCCCAGCGGGCCGCGCCGATCTCCTGCTTCTCGCTGGCTTGGCCCTTCTTGATGACGTTCGCGTAGATGTCGTGCGCGAACGAGGACGACGAGGCCAGGGTCAGGCCGGCGACGACCGCGAGGATCGTGGCGAAGGCGACGGCGGAGATGGTGGCGAGCAGGACGGCTCCCCAGTTGGAGTCGACGCCGCCCAGATGCAGGGCCAGGAGCGGTGCCGCCGTGTTGCCCGCCTTGTTGGAGGCGATGATCTCGTCCGGTTTGATCAGTGCGGCGGCGCCGAAGCCGAGGGCGAGGGTCATCAGGTAGAAGGCGCCGATCAGGCC
This sequence comes from Streptomyces olivaceoviridis, assembly GCF_014650115.1. Taxonomy (GTDB): domain Bacteria; phylum Actinomycetota; class Actinomycetes; order Streptomycetales; family Streptomycetaceae; genus Streptomyces; species Streptomyces olivaceoviridis. The sequence goes on from NZ_BMUI01000006.1 coordinate 31,300, forward strand.
GATCGCCCAGATGACGGACTTCCGGGCGGCCTTGGCGGTGGGGACCGTGTAGAAGCGGATCAGGATGTGCGGCAGGCCGGCGGTGCCCAGGACCAGGGCGATGCCGAGCGAGAGGAAGTCCAGCTTGGTGGTGCCGGTGGCGCCGTACTTCAGGCCGGGTTCCAGGAAGGCGCTGCCCTTGCCGCTGTTGTCGGCGGCCTTGCCGAGCAGGTCGGAGATGTTGAAGTCGAACTTCAGCAGGACGAGGAAGGTCAGCAGCAGGGCGCCGATGATCAGCAGGACCGCCTTGACCATCTGGACCCAGGTGGTGCCCTTCATGCCGCCGATGGTGACGTACACGATCATCAGCACGCCGACCAGGGCGACGATGCCGATCTTGCCGCCGTCGCTGGTGATGCCCAGCAGGAGCGAGACGAGGACGCCGGCGCCGGCCATCTGGGCCAGCAGGTAGAAGATCGACACGACGATCGTGGAGGTGCCGGCGGCCGTGCGGACGGGGCGCTGGCGCATCCGGTAGGCCAGCACGTCGCCCATGGTGTAGCGGCCGGAGTTGCGCAGCGGCTCGGCGACCAGGAGCAGGGCGACGAGCCAGGCGACGAGGAAGCCGATGGAGTACAGGAAGCCGTCGTAGCCGAACAGGGCGATGGCGCCGGCGATGCCGAGGAAGGACGCGGCGGACATGTAGTCGCCGGAGACGGCGAGTCCGTTCTGGAAGCCGGTGAACTGCCGTCCGCCGGCGTAGAAGTCGGCGGCGTCCTTGGTCTGCCGGCCGGCCCAGACGGTGATGACGAGGGTCGCGGCGACGAACACCGCGAACAGGGTGATGATCAGCGTCCGGTGCTCGCTCGCCTCACCGGCGGCGAGCAGGGTGTGCGACGCCCGGCCGGTGGCCGACAGGGTGTGCTGCGCGGGGCTCATGCTCCGCCCTCCATCCGGGACTTGATGGCCTCGGCCTTCGGGTCGAGCTTGGCCGCGGCGTGCCGCGCGTACCACCAGGCGATGAGGAACGTGGTGAGGAACTGGGCGAGGCCCAGGACGAGGGCCACGTTGATGGTGCCCATGACCTTGGTGCCCATGAAGTCGCCCGCGTAGCTGGACAGCAGGACGTACAGCAGGTACCAGGCGATGAAGGCGATGGTCAGCGGGAAGGCGAAGGAGCGGTGGGCGCGGCGCAGTTCACCGAACTCCGGGCTCTGCTGCACCTCGGTGAACTCCTCGGTGGAGGGAAGGGAAGCTGGGTGTTTCGCGGGTGGCGGTGTCTCGGTGGCCACGGGCTCTCCTCGCGTGACGGACATGCGCTGTCTGGCTTCACAGAACCGGGCTTACGTTACCGGTAGTCGCGGCGCGACTCCGGTGGGTGATCCCGGGGTGGGGGCGCCGGTTTCGACGGGCCCCCGTCCACGGTCACGGCGCCCCGCGCGGGCCGGTTCAAGTCCGCCGGGCTCTTTCGGAGATCGGGCGCGGCAGATAGCTTCGGCCTGCACCACCCGCCATGTATCTGCCCGAACACGACCGTGTCCGGGCGGTTTCGTATCCGGATGATGTGGAGATCCCATGGCTCATCTGCGCTCCAGACGCCGGCTCGCGCTCGCCGTGCCCGTCGTGCTGTCGCTGACCGCCTCGCTCGGCTTCCTGCCGTCGGTGGCCTCGGCGGCGCCCGCCGCGGGCACGGTGGCGCGGGCGGCGGACGGCCCGAATCTCGCCTACGTGGTCAACACCCGGACGGACGACCGCACGATCGCGTCCGTGCGGCGGGAGATCGCGCGCAACGGCGGCACGGTGGTGGCCGGTTACGACCGGATCGGTGTCATCGTCGTCCACTCCGCGAACCCGGACTTCGCCGCGCGGATGCGGGCGGTGCGCGGGGTCGACTCCGCGGGCGCCACCCGGACCGCGCCGCTGAGCGCGGCCGGGACGACGGACGAGGGCGCGGCGCAGGTGCTGTCCCGGGCGGAGCAGGCGCGGCTCGCGGCGGGCGCGACGGCGGGCGAGGAGCCGCTGGAGGCGGACCAGTGGGACCTGCGGGCGATCGGTGCCGACCGGGCCGCGAAGGTGAATCCGGGCAGCCGGAACGTCACGGTCGGGGTCATCGACACGGGTGTGGACGACACGCACCCGGACATAGCCCCGAACTTCTCCGCGTCCCAGTCGGCGAGCTGTGTGAGCGGCAAGGCGGACACGACGTACGGCGCGTGGCGGCCGGCGGACGCCGACCACTACCACGGCACCCATGTGGCCGGTGAGATAGCCGCCGCCCGCAACGGCATCGGCGTGGCCGGTGTGGCGCCGGGCGTGAAGGTCGCGAGCATCACGGTGGCGCAGCCGGACGAGACGTCGCTGTTCTACCCGGAGAGCGTGGTCTGCGCGTTCGTGTTCGCCGCGGACCACGGCATCGAGATAACCAACAACAGCTACTACGTTGATCCATGGCTGTACAACTGTATGGACGACCCCGATCAACGTGCCATTGTTGACGCGGTCAACCGGGCCCAGCTCTACGCCCAGCGCAAGGGCACGCTCAACGTCGCCTCCGCGGGCAACTCCAACGACGACCTGGACGCCGACGCCCTCGTGGACGACTCCAGTCCCGACGACTCCACGGCCCAGACCCGCACGATCGACCCGCACGAGTGCTTCGACGTGCCGACCCAGTTGCCCGGTGTGGTGACCGTGAGCGCGGTGGGCGTGAAGGGCACCAAGTCGTACTACTCCAGCTACGGCCAGGGCGTGGTCGACGTGGCGGGGCCGGGCGGCGACAAGTACCAGATCCCGGACACGCCGTCGAAGAACGGCCGCGTCCTGTCCACCCTGCCGAACAACCAGTACGGCTTCCTCCAGGGCACCTCCATGGCCTCCCCGCACGTGGCCGCGGTGGCCGCGCTGCTCAAGTCGGCCCACCCGCACGCCACTCCGGCGCAGTTGCGGGCGCTGCTGAAGGCCCAGGCCGACAACCCGGGCTGCCCGGCCGGACCGTACGACGGTGACGGCGACGGGGTGGTGGACGCGACCTGCGCCGGTGGCAAGCGGGTCAACGGCTTCTACGGCTTCGGTGTCGTCGACGCGCTGCGCGCGGTCGAGTAGCCGGACGGCAGCCCGCACGCCGTCGTCGTCGTCCGACGGCGCTCCACCCGCACGTCCCGTACGACGCGCTCGTACCGCGAACGAACTGGAGAGAATACCCATGACAGCGCCCACGTCGCGCTACCGCCGCGCCCTCGCCCTCCCCGCCGGGATGGCCCTGGCCACGGCCCTCGCGTTCCTGCCCGGCGTCAACGCCTCCGCAGCCACCGGCACCCCGGCGGCCTCCGCCGACGGGCCGACGCTCAGCTATGTCGTCAACGTCCGCCCGGGACACGCCGCGTCGGCGCGTGTCCAGCAGGCGATCGCCGAGGCCGGGGGCTCGGTGGTGGTCGCGTACGACCGGATCGGCGTGATCGTCGCCCACTCGGCGAACCCGGGCTTCGCCCAGCGGATCCGCTCCGTACGCGGAGTCGACTCGGCCGGAGCCACGCGCAACGCGCCGCTGCCCGCCCAGTCCACCACCGACATGGGCACGCCCAAGACACTGAGCGCCGGGGAAGCCGCCCAGGTGACGGCGGCCGACGGCCAGGACCCGCTGGAACCGCTCCAGTGGGACCTGCCCGCCATCAAGGCCGACAAGGCGCACGAGAAGACGCTGGGCAGCCGGGACGTCACGGTCGCCGTCATCGACACGGGCGTCGACGACACCCACCCGGACATCGCGCCGAACTTCGACCGCGCCGCGTCCGCCAACTGCGTGTCGGGCAAGCCGGACACGACGGACGGCGCCTGGCGGCCGAGCGCGTCGGAGAGTCCGCACGGCACGCATGTGGCGGGTGAGATCGCCGCCGCGAAGAACGGCGTGGGCGTCACCGGTGTGGCACCGGGCGTCAAGGTCGCCGGCATCAAGGTCGCCAACCCGGACGGCTACTTCTACACGGAGGCCGTGGTCTGCGGCTTCGTGTGGGCGGCCGAGCACCACGTCGACGTGACCAACAACAGCTATTACACCGACCCGTGGTACTTCAACTGCACCACCGACCCGGACCAGAAGGCGCTCGTGGACGCCGTCACCCGGGCCTCGCGGTACGCGGAGCGCAAGGGCGCGGTCAACGTCGCGGCGGCGGGCAACGAGAGCTACGACCTCGCGTCCGACTCGATCACCGACCCGGTCTCCCCGAACGACGGTACGCCCTCGGACCGGGTGATCGACCCGCACGAGTGCTACGACATACCGACCCAGCTGCCGGGTGTCGTGACGGTGGCGGCGACGGGCGCCAAGGGCCTGAAGTCGTCCTTCTCCAACTACGGCCTCGGCGTCATCGACATCGCCGCGCCCGGCGGCGACTCGACGGCCTACCAGAAGCCCGAGCCGCCGGCGACCAGCGGCCTCATCCTGGGTCCGCTGCCGGGCGGCAAGTGGGGCTACATGGCCGGTACGTCCATGGCGACCCCGCATGTCGCCGGCGTTGCCGCATTGATCAAGTCAACCCATCCGCACGCCTCCGCGGCCCTCGTGAAGGCGCTGCTGTACGCCGAGGCCAATCCCACGCCGTGCACGGACCCGTACGACATCAACGGTGACGGCAAGGTGGACGCGGTGTGCGAGGGGTCGAAGAACCACAACGGCTTCTACGGACGGGGCACGGCGGACGCGCTGGCCGCGGTGACCCGGTAGGCCGTCCTGGAGGACCACGCGTCGGCACCCTCGTATATTGATTGAGTCAATACTGCATAGTGCAGTCATGACTTCTATCGCGTACGCGTGGTCCGCTCTGGGCGGCGATCCCGCCCGTCTCGCACGGCTCACCGTCGTCGCGCGGGAAGGCGCGCTCCCGGCGCACCTTCCCGTACGGCGGCTCGCCCGGGCGTGCGTCGGCGCGTGCGCGCTGGCCGCCGCGGAACTGGCGGCCCACCGGGCCGGGCTCGCCGAGGTGCCCGGCGTCCGGGTCGACGACGGCGCCGTCGCCACCGCCTTCCACAGCGAGCGGGTCCTCCAGGTGGACGGCCGTGCGCCGATGGTCTTCGCACCGCTGTCGCGGTTCTGGCGCACGGCCGACGGCTGGGTGCGCACCCACGCCAACTACCCGCACCACCGGGCCCGGCTGTTCGGCGCGCTGGGCCTGCCGGCGGACGCCTCGGCCGAGGAGGTCGCCGGCCGGCTCGCCGAGCGTTCCGCCCGGGAGGCCGAGGAAGCCGTCTACGACGCCGGTGGCCTCGCCGTGGCCCTGCGCACCCCGCGGGAGTGGCGGGCGCACCCGCAGGCCGCCGAGGTGGCCGCACGGCCGCTGGTCGAGCGCGCCCGGCTGGATCCGGCACCCGCGCGCGTACTGCCGCCCCTGGACCCGGCCGCCGCCGTCCTGCTGCCCGCCGCCGGGCTGCGCGTCCTGGACCTGACCCGGGTGCTGGCGGGCCCGGTCGCCACCCGCACCCTGGCCCTGCTCGGCGCGGACGTGCTGCGCGTGGACGCCCCCTGGCTGCCGGAGCTGCCGGACCAGCACGCCGACACGGGTTTCGGCAAGCGGTCCGCCACGCTCGACCTGACCGCCGGCCGGGAGACCTTCGAGGAGCTGCTGCGCACCGCCGACGTCGTGGTGACCGGGTACCGGCCGGGCGCGCTCGACCGGTTCGGACTCGCACCGCGCGCGCTGGCCGAGCGGCGCCCCGGCCTGGTCGTGGCCCAGGTGTCGGCGTGGGGCGGGTACGGGCCGTGGGGCGGACGGCGCGGCTTCGACAGCCTGGTGCAGGTCGCGACCGGCATCGCGGCGACCGAGGGCTCGGTGGAGCGGCCCGGCGCGCTGCCCGCGCAGGCGCTGGACCACGGCACCGGCTATCTGCTGGCGGCGGCCGTGCTGCGGGCGCTGACCGAGCAGTCGTACGACGGCGGGAGCCGGCTGGTCCGGCTGGCGCTGGCCCGGACCGCCCACTGGCTGACCGACGGCACCCTGTCCACGGCGGCCGAGGGGGCGCCGTACGCCGGCCCGGACGCCTGGCTGGCCGAGACGGACAGCCCCCTGGGCCGCCTCCGGCACGCCCGCCCGGCCGTGTCCTTCACCGGCGGCCCAGCCGACTGGGCGCGGCCTCCGGTGCCGTGGGGGTCGGACCCGGCGGAGTGGCGGTGACGGGTTGATCCAGGTGTGGACGATGTCAACTGTTGACGGATGGTGACGGAATCGGTCCAGCCGTGATCCAGCGCTGGTTCAGCCGTTGGTCACCAGCACCTTGAGCGCGGTGCGTTCGTCCATGGCCTTGTAGCCGGCGGGTACGTCCTCGATGCCGACGGTCATGTCGAACACCGGCGAGGGGTCGATCGTGCCGTCGAGTACGTCAGGCAGCAGGTCGGGGAGGTAGGCGCGGACCGGCGCGACACCGCCGCGCAAGGCGATGTTCCGGTCGAACATCACGCCGAGGTCCAGGCCGGTGCCGCTGCCGTGGGGCACGCCGACGAAGCCGATGGCGCCGCCGTCGCGGGTGATGTCGACGGCCGTCCGCATGGACTGCTCGGTGCCGACCGCCTCCACGACCGCGTGGGTACCCTGCCCGCGCGTGAGCTCACGGACGGCCTCGACGGCCGCGTCCCCGCGCTCGGCGACGACGTCGGTGGCGCCGAACCGGCGCGCGATGTCGGTGCGCACCTCGTGCCGGCCGAGCGCGATGATCCGCTCGGCGCCGAGCCGCTTGGCGGCCAGGACGGCGCACAGGCCGACCGCGCCGTCACCGACGACGGCGACCGTGGCGCCGGGCCGGGCACCCGCGCCGAGGGCGGCGTGGTGGCCGGTGCCGAGGACGTCGGAGAGGGTCAGCAGGGCCGACAGCAGGTGGTCGTCGCAGGCCGCGTCCTTGGGGAGCTGGACGAGGGTGCCGTCGGCGAACGGCACGCGGACGGCCTCGCCCTGGCCGCCGTCGTAGCCGACGGAACCCCAGAAGCCGCCGTGCTCGCAGGACGTCGTCAGGCCCTCGCGGCAGTAGTCGCAGACGCCGTCGGACCACATGAAGGGCGCGACCACCAGGTCACCGCGCCGCACGGTGCTCACCTCGGAGCCGGTCTCCTCCACGACGCCGAGGAACTCGTGCCCGATGCGCTGCCCCGGCTGCCGGGCCGCCTCGCCCCGGTAGGCCCACAGGTCGCTGCCGCAGATGCAGGCCCGCAGCACCCGCACCACGGCGTCGGTGGGCAGCTGCACCACGGGCTCGGGCACCTCCTCCACGCGCAGCTCGAACGGGGCGTGGATGGTGGTGGCACGCATGGCGGGGATCCTTCTCGTGCGGGTCGTGCGGGTCGTGCGGGTCGTGCGGGTCGTGCGGTCGTCGGGGGCCCGGGGGCCCGGGGGCCCGGGGTGCCGGGTCCACTTCACCGTACGCCGGGGCCGCCGCCGTCCGCGCGGCCAGGGGCGCCCCCGCCCGGTCACACGCCCGCCGCCCCCAGCAGGCTCCCCGCCGCGTACGTCACCGCCATCGCCATGGCGCCGCCCGCCACGTTGCGCAGGACCGCGCGTTTCGGGGCCGCCGCGCCGAGGCGGGCGCTGCTCCAGCCGGTGAGGGTCAGGGCGGCCAGGACCGAGAGGACGGTGACGGCGAGCCGCCAGTCGGCCGGGGGCAGGACGATGGCCAGCAGGGGCAGCAGCGCGCCCACGGTGAACGCCAGGAAGCTCGCCCAGGCCGCGTGCCAGGGGTTGGTCAGCTCGTCCGGGTCGATGCCCAGCTCCACGCGCGCGTGGGCCCTCAGCGCGTCCCGCGCGGTGAGCTGTTCGGCGGCCTCGCGGGCCACCTCGCGGGACAGGCCGCGCTGTTCCAGCAGCTCGGTCAGCTCCCGCAGTTCGGCCTCCGGCTGCTCGCGCAGTTCCCGTTTCTCCACGGCCAGCGCGGCCATCTCGGAGTCGCGCTGGGTGGAGACGGAGACGTACTCGCCGGCCGCCATGGACATCGAGCCGGCGAGCAGGCCGGCCAGTCCGGCGGTGAGCAGGGCGCTGCGGCTCCCGGTGGCGCCGGCCACGCCGACGACGAGCCCCGCGGTGGACACGATGCCGTCGTTCGCGCCGAGCACGGCCGCCCGGAGCCAGTTCAGCCGGGTACCGAGCGCGCCGCCGTGGGGCTCGTCATGGGTGGGTTCCGTCACAGCAGGGAGGATCGCATCCCTGGGTCACGCGCGCCGCACCGACGCCCCGCGCGCGGGCGGCGGGCCGCTCGCGCCGGCCGCCGGGACCCGCGGGTGCCGCACGGAAATTCGCTGGCGCCCGAACTGCCGTACGCCTACTGTTCCTGATCGCGGGGGCGGCTCCGCCGGCGTGCTTCCTTCTCTTCCCACCTCTGGAATCCACAGCGCGCCCACTCTCCGCCCCCGCCCCACCTTCTTCTCCGCACCGGGGGATTCCGCTTGTCCGAACTGGCGTCCGTGCTGCTCCGCCGTCTCCGTACCGTCCACGTCGACCAGGCCGGACCGCGCCCGAGCGACCCGTCGACGGCGGAGGGGCTCATCGCCCTGGAGGGCGAGCTGCTCGACCGGGGCTTCGCGCCGACGGCACAGCTGCGCGCGGCGCTCGCCTGGCTCGGCCCCGCCGGGCTCGCGGACGCCGGCCGGCAGCTGATCCGGCACCTCGACGCCGAACTGGGCGCGGACCGCACCCATATGCCGCTGTTCCGCTCCTTCCCCGTCTCCGTGCCCGACGACACGTTCGGGCTCTACGTCGACCGGGTCTTCGCCCTGCTGCTCCAGTGGCCCGCCCAACCGTGCGTGCTGTGCGGCACGGTGGGCGGTGTGCACCCGGTGGCGCCGTGCGCGCACCTGGTGTGCCGCGCGTGCTGGGACGGCGCCGACTACACCGGCTGCCCGCTGTGCCGCCGCCGGATCGACCCCGCCGACCCGTTCCTGGTGCCGGGCGAGCCGCGCCGCCCCCGGGAGGTGACGCCCGGCCCGCTGAAGCCGCTCGCGCTCGGCACGGACGTCCGCGGGGACACGGTCCGCGCGCTGCGCACGCTGCTGGCCCGGCGCACTCCCCTGCCCGCGCAGGACCGCGCCGATCTCACGGTGCTGCTGGCGCACGCGCCGACGGACCTCGGCTGGTTCCCGGCGGACATCCCGGTCCGGGAGACGAAGGCGCTCGTGCTCGGCACCCTGTTGCGCGACCGGCACACGCGCGTGGCGGCCACCGACCTGCTCGGCACGCACCTGACGACCGCCACGGACGTGCTGCGGCTGCTGTACGTGTGGTCCGGCGGCGCGGCGGACCTCATGGCGCCGCCCCGGCTGCGCTCGCTGCCCCGCGCGCTGCGCCGCCGGCTGCTCGGCCTGCTCGACTCCTTCGCCGTGCCCTCGCTGGTGGAGGACGTCCTGCGGCACCCGGTCGCCTGGAAGCGGGCCGCCGAGACCCTGCACCCCTTCGAGCACCACGCCCGCCGTCCCGGGGCCGCCCTCGCCTTCGCCGTGCTGCGCGGCACGCCGGTCGCGGACGGCAGCGCCCTGGGCGAGGCCCTGCTGCGCACGGCCGCCGCCCACCCGGAGGCCGTCCGGGTCGCGGACGGCCGGATCCGGGCGGCCACCTGGCGCGCGCGTGCGGAACAGGCGCTGGCCGGGCGGGACACCGGCGCCGCGCTCGTCCTCCTGGGACAGCGGCCGGGCGAACTGCTGCGCCGGCTGGACCATCTGCTGCGGCTGCGCGAACTCGACGTACTGCCCGAGGAGTTCGCCGAGGTGCTGCGGCGGGCGCTGCCCGGGGCGGGTCCCGGCCCGCTGCTGGCCGCGCTGGGCCGGCTGCGCGTCCGTCATCTCCCCGGCGAGCGGCGGGTGTTCTTCCCGCGCGGGCAGGTCACGCACGCGTACACGGCCGACGACACGCGCCCGCCGCTCGCCGAGGCGGTCACCACGCGCGTGTGCGCGCTGCTGGAGGCGGAGGCGCTGCGCCGCCTGGCCGGCGGGTCCCGGTTCGACCTGGCGGTGCTGGACTCGGCGCTCGCGGGGCTCGCGGTGCCCTCCGCCGAGCGCACCGCCGCCAAGGCCCTGGTGTCGGTGCCGCGCGGCAGCACCCAGCCCCTGCCCGCCGGTGAGGTGCTGCGCCTGTTCCTGCACTGGACGGAACCCGAGAGGACCCGGGTGGACCTGGACCTGTCGGTGGCCCTGTACGAGGAGGACTGGGAGTTCGCCGGTCTGTGCGACTACACGAACCTCGTGTACGGCGACCGGTGGGCCGTCCACTCCGGGGACCTGACGTCGGCTCCGGCTCCGGACGGCGCCACCGAGTACGTCGACCTGGACCTCGGCGCGCTCGGCGGGCGGGGCGTGCGGTACGCGGTGCCGGTCGTCTTCAGCTTCAACGACATCCCGTTCGAGGAACTGCTCGACGCCTTCGCCGGTTTCATGGCACTGCCGTCGGCGGCGGAGGGGGCGCGCGGCGCCGGGTACCACCCGCGCGCGGTACGGCAGCGCTACGACCTGGAAGGCGACTCGCGCATCCACGTGCCGATGCTGGTCGACCTGCGCCGGCGCACGTTCCTGTGGACGGACCTGCACCTGCCGTCGGCCGAGGGGTACCACGACGTGGCCCGGCACCAGGGGGACCTGGGCCGGGTCGCCCGGGACCTGTTCCGGTACTTCGCGCACGGCCGTACGACGCTGTGGGACCTCGCGGTGTGGCACGCGGCGGCACGCGGCGACGAGGTGCTGGTCGTCCGCCGCGCGCCCGCCGCCGACGAGCTGTGGCACTACCGGCGCCGGGACGGGGAGGCGGACAGCGCGTTCGCCGCCCGGATACGGGCCCTTCAGGCACCGGAGCGGCGTGAGCCCGCGGGGGACGCCGCGGACGTCGACGCCCGTGCGGGTGAAGCGGCGGCGAAGAAGCGCGTGTTGCTGGCCCTGGTGCACGGCGGGGTGGCACCGGAGGGCGCGACCGGGGAGGTGTACCGGCTGCTGCCCGGCCCTGCCGACGGCTGCGGGCTCGCGCCGCTGACGGCGGGGGACCTGGTGGCGGCGCTGGGGTGAGCGTCACAGCGGCGCCGAACTCGCCGTCCCAGGGGCATGGGTGTGCGGTGGCCGAGCGGGAGGGCGAGCCCGGGTGGGCGCGAACGGGACCTGAGGGACCGCGCTGTCAGTCGTGGCCCGTATCCTCAGTGACCATGCTCGAAGACCGTGCGACCGCAGTGTCCTCCCCCACCCAGTGGCCGGCCGCGTATCCGCAGGGATACGCGGTCGTTGACGTGGAGACCACCGGCCTGGCCCGGGACGACCGGATCATCTCCGCGGCCGTGTACCGGCTGGACGCGCGCGGTGAGGTGGAGGACCACTGGTACACGCTGGTCAACCCGGAGCGGGACCCGGGCCCGGTGTGGATACACGGTCTGACGAGCGAGACGCTGGCCGGCGCGCCCCTGTTCGCGGACATCGCGGAGGAGTTCGCCGCCCGGCTGGAGGGCCGGGTGCTCGTCGCGCACAACGCCGTCTTCGACTGGCAGATGATCGCGCGGGAGTACGCGCGCGTGCGGCGCGAGGCGCCGGTGCGGCAGCGGCTGTGCACCATCGCGCTGTCGAAGGAACTGGCGCTGCCGCTGCCCAACCACAAGCTGGAGTCGCTGGCGGCGCACTTCGGGGTCGTGCAGCAGCGGGCGCACCACGCGCTGGACGACGCGCGCGTGCTGGCGGAGGCGTTCCGGCCCAGCCTGCGGGCCGCGGCGGCGGGCGGCGTACGGCTGCCGCTGCTGGAGTGCCGGCCGCTGACGGAGTGGTCGGACCGGCCCGTGCCCCGGCAGGCGTCGGGTGGCTACGGCGGCTACCGCACCGGCGGTTGGCGTCCGTCCCGCAAAAGGCCCGCATGCCCCTATCCCAACCCAGGGCGCTACGAAGACGGCAAACGCCTCAAACAGGGCATGCGGGTGGCCTTCTCCGGCGACACCTCGACCGAGCGCGAGCTGCTGGAGGACCGGGCCGTGGAGGCCGGGCTGCACGTCGCCACCAGCATCTCCCGGCTGACCAGCCTGCTGGTGACCAACGACCCCGACTCGGGCACGTCGAAGACGGTGAAGGCCCGCCAGTACGGCACGCCGATCGTGGACGAGGCCGCGTTCGGGCAGTTGCTGGGGGATGTCGAGCCCGCCGACGAGTGAACGCGCCGCGTGTCGAGCCGTCGTACGATCGGGTGATTCCCCACGACTCACCCGGCGCCCGCTCGCCGGGGGATCGGCGACGGCTCACCCTGTGGCGCATGGCGACATGCGAAGTGTGCGGCAACGACTACGGAATGACCTTCGAGGTGCACGCGCAGGGCGCGGTGCACGTCTTCGACTGCTTCTCCTGTGCGATCCACCGCATGGCCCCGATCTGCGAGCACTGCCGGGTGCAGATCATCGGCCAGGGCGTGGAGGTGGAAGGCCACTGGTACTGCGGCGCGCACTGCGCCCGCCAGGAGGGGAGGGCCGGAATCGTCGACCGGGTCTGACCCGGTACCCGCCCGAATGCGCCCCACGGCCCGGAGGTACCGTCGTGGGGTGCACCGCTACCGCTTCCTGTTGTCCCGCCAGTGGGTGATCCTCACCCTCGTCGCGATCGCGCTGATCCCGACGATGATAAAGCTGGGCTTCTGGCAGCAGCACCGCTACGAGCAGCGCACCGCCCGCAACAACCTGGTCTCATCGGCGCTGCACGCCGAGCCGGTCCCGGTCGAGCGGCTGACCTCCCCCGGGCACGCCGTGACCCGCGCCGACAAGTACCGCACGGTCACCGCGACCGGCACCTTCGAGACCGCCAAGGAGGTCGTGGTCCGGCGCCGGACGAACTCCGACGGCGAGGTCGGCTTCCACGTCCTCACCCCGTTCGTCCTCGACGACGGCAAGGTGCTGCTCGTCAACCGCGGCTGGATCCCGGCGAACGGCGCGCAGACCGCCTTCCCGAAGATCCCCGCCCCGCCGGCCGGCCGGACCACCGTCACCGGGCGGCTGATGGCCGACGAGACGACCTCGGCGAGCGGCATCAAGAACGTCGAAGGTCTCCCCGACCGGCAGATCATGCTGATCAACAGCGCGGAGGAAGCCCGGCGGCTCGGCGCGCGGGTGCTCGGCGGCTACATCCAGCAGACGGCGCCCGAGCCCAAGGGCGGCTCCCCGGAGCAGATCTCCGACCCGGGCAGCGAGGACGCCCCGCTGAACTACGCGTACATGATCCAGTGGTGGCTGTTCGCGGCAGGCGTGCCGGTCGGCTGGTGGTTCCTGGTCCGGCGGGAGATCCGCGACCGGCAGGAGGCCGCGGCCCAGCAGCAGTCGGAGGAGAGCGAACCGGCCACGGTGTGAGCGGGCGGCGCCTCCCGGCGAACCACCACCGTGTCAGCGAGCCGCACCACCCAACAAACCCACCGCGCGAGCGGGCCACGTCTACCGGCAGCCGCCACCGTGTGAGCGGGCGGCGCCTCCCGGCCGGCCGGGCGCGGTGTCCCCCGTGCCCCGCCGGCTTCGGCGCGGACACGTCACTCCCCCGGCGCACCACCTGATTGGCCCCCTGGTCCCCAGGGAAGCCGCATCCCGTGAACGCGCGCATCGAGGACTACGCCCTCATCGGCGACGAGCAGACCGCGGCCCTGGTCGGCAAGGACGGCTCGATCGACTGGCTGTGCCTGCCGCGCTTCGACTCCGGTTCCTGCTTCGCCCGGCTGCTGGGCGACGAGGACCACGGCTACTGGCGGATCGCGCCGAAGGGGGCGGACGTCTGCGCCCGCCGCGCCTACCGGACCGACACCCTGGTGCTCGACACCGAGTGGGAGACCGCCGACGGCGTGGTGCGCGTCACCGACCTGATGCCGCAGCGCGACCGCGCCCCCGACGTCGTACGGATCGTGGAGGGGCTCAGCGGCCGGGTGACCGTCCGCAGCACACTGCGCCTGCGCTTCGACTACGGCTCGGTCATGCCGTGGGTGCGCCGCTCGGACGGCCACCGGGTGGCCGTCGCCGGGCCGGACTCCGTCTGGCTGCGCGCCGAGCCGGCCGTGCACACCTGGGGCGAGGACTACGGCACCCACGCGGAGTTCACCGTCGCGGAGGGCGAGCGGGCCGCGTTCGTGCTCACCTGGCACCCCTCGCACGAGAAACGCCCACCGCTCACCGACCCGTACGAGGCGCTGGAGAGCAGCGTCACCGACTGGCGGCGCTGGGCCCGCCGGTGCCGGTACGACGGCCCGTACCGGGACGAGGTCGTCCGCTCCCTCATCACCCTCAAGGCGCTCACCTACGCCCCGACCGGCGGGATCGTCGCCGCGGCGACCACCTCACTGCCCGAACAGCCGGGCGGCGTGCGCAACTGGGACTACCGGTACTGCTGGCTGCGCGACTCCACCCTCACGCTCGGCGCGCTGCTCTCGGCCGGCTTCCAGGACGAGGCCGGGGCCTGGCGCGACTGGCTGCTGCGCGCGGTCGCCGGCAACCCGGCCGACCTTCAGATCATGTACGGCGTCGCGGGCGAGCGGCGGCTGCGGGAGATCGAGCTGCCCTGGCTGCCCGGCTTCGCCGGCTCCTCCCCCGTACGCGTCGGCAACGGCGCCGTCGACCAGCTCCAGCTGGACGTGTACGGCGAGGTGATGGACTCGCTGTCGCTGGCCCGCTCCTCGGGCCTGCCCACGAAGCCGCACATGTGGGCCATGCAACGCTCGCTGATGACGTTCCTGGAGTCGGCGTGGCGGCAGCCAGACGAGGGCCTGTGGGAGGTGCGCGGCGGCCGGCGCCAGTTCGTGCACTCCAAGGTGATGGTGTGGGTGGCCGCCGACCGGGCCGTGAAGACCCTGGAGCGGCACCGGACGTTGCGGGGCGACCTGGAGGGCTGGCGCCGGCTGCGCGACGAGGTGCACCGCGAGGTCTGCGAGAAGGGCTTCGACCGGGAGCGCAACACGTTCACCCAGTACTACGGTTCCCGGGAGCTCGACGCCTCCCTGCTGCTCATCCCGCGCGTCGGGTTCCTGCCGCCGGACGACCCGCGGGTGGTCGGCACGGTCGACGCGATCCGCGACGACCTCGGCCACGACGGCTTCCTGCGCCGTTACGACACCGAGGACTCGGTGATCGACGGCCTGCCGAGCGGCGAGGGCGCCTTCCTGGCCTGCTCGTTCTGGCTGGCGGACGCGCTGCACCTGACCGGCCGGACGAAGGACGCCCGGGAGCTGTTCGACCGGCTGGTGGGCCTGTGCAACGACGTGGGCCTGCTGGCCGAGGAGTACGACCCCGTGGACGGCTGCCAGCTGGGCAACTTCCCGCAGGCGTTCAGCCACGTCGGCCTGGTGAACACCGCGCTGATCCTCTACGGGGACGACCGGGCAGGATAGGGACCATGGATCTTGGACTGAAGGACCGGGTGTACGTCGTCACCGGAGCGACGCGCGGGCTGGGCAACGCCACCGCGCGGGAACTCGTCGCCGACGGGGCGAAGGTGGTCGTCACCGGCCGGGACGAGCAGCGGGTCGCCGAAGCGGCCACCGAACTGGGCCCGAACGCGGTGGGCGTGGCCGTGGACAACGCCGACGCGGAGGCTCCCGAGCGGCTGATCGCCGCCGCCCGGGAGAACTTCGGCGGCTTCCACGGCGTGCTGGTGAGCGTGGGCGGGCCGCCGCCGGGGTTCGTCGCCGACAACACCGACGAGCAGTGGCGGGCCGCGTTCGAGTCGGTGTTCCTCGGCGCGGTACGGGTCGCCCGCGCGGCGGCGGCCGAGCTGGAGGAGGGCGGGGTCATCGGGTTCGTGCTGTCGGGCTCGGTGTACGAGCCGATCCCGGGGCTGACCGTGTCCAACGGGCTGCGGCCCGGACTCGCCGGCTTCGCCAAGTCGATCGCCGACGAGCTGGGACCGCGCGGCATCCGCGTGGTCGGCCTGCTGCCGGGACGCATCGCCACCGACCGCATGCGGGAGCTGGACGGACTGTCCGCCGACCCGGAGGCCACCCGGGCCGCGAACGAGTCCCGCATTCCGTTGCGCAGGTACGGGACGCCCGAGGAGTTCGGACGGACGGCTGCGTTCCTGCTGTCCCCGGCGGCCTCCTACGTGACGGGGGTCATGGTGCCGGTGGACGGCGGGACGCGGCACGGGTTCTAGGAACCGCGGCCGTCACGTCACCCGCTCCGCGCGGTGTCTGACCTCGCCCAGCCGGACCTCCGCCGGAAGCGACGCCAGGCCCGCCGACTCGCGCGCGTGGGTCAGGGCTTCGGTGGTGAACGTGGTCAGGGCCCCGGCCGGGGCCGCGTCCGCTTCCAGCCGGAGCCAGGCCCGCACCACCGGAGCCGTACGGCGGCCCCGCAGGAGGACGCGCGCCCGGGCCACGCCCGGCTGGGCCGCCGCTTCGGCCGCCAGGGCGTCCTGGAGGGCCGCGCCCCGCAGGTACGCGTCCCCGCCGTCGCCGGTGTCGATCAGCAGCTCGGTCAGCCGACGGCGGCGCAGCGCCGCCGTCAGCCAGGCCAGGGCGAGCAGGACGAGGACGGTCAGGGCGGCGATGACCGCCGGCCACCACCAGGAGGCGTTCCGCCAGTGGGTGCGTTCGGCCCTGCTGAGCAGGACGTCGTGCGGACCGGTGTGCGGCCACCAGGAGGGAGGTCGCACGCCCAGCCCGACGGCCAGGACCGCGCCGCCGAGGGCGAGCAGCAGCAGACCGGTGAGGGCCAGCAGGACGCGGTGGAGACCGCCGCGCATCGCGCTCACCCCTTCCGTCCGGGCCGGGCCACGCGCACGGCCGCCCTGGGCGGGTGCGCCAGGCCGAGGTCCCGGACCGCCTCGGCGAGCGCGGTGTCCAGGTCGGCCCGTACGTCGTCCGGGTCCCGGAAGTGCGAGGCCACCCGGACGTCGGCCTTCCGGCGGCCCATCCGCACCCGTGCCGCGCGTACGCCGGACACCTCCACGACCCGGTCGCGCAGGAACAGCGCCGCCGCTCCGCGCCGGATCGCGGCCCGGACGTCGGGGTGCGGGCGCCGCATCGGCAGCAGGTCGCGCAGGCCGGGGGTGACCGCGAGGACGATCAGCCACAGGCCGAGCGCGGCGGCGACGCCCGCGCCGACCCGTACCCAGAGGTCGTCCAGGGGTCGTTCGGCGAGCTGCCGGGCGAGGGCGCGGCGCCAGCGCATCGCGGGGCGGTGGGCGCGCACGGCGGCGATGTCGTACAGCAGGAGTCCGGCACCGGCCGTCAGCAGGGCGGCGACGAGGGCGGCGGGGGCGCGGCGCGGCGACCAGAACCGGCCGCTGCCCTTCCCGGCGGGCGGTGCGCCACCGGGCGGCTCGGCGACGGCCGGGGTGCCCCGCGTCTCGCTCATCGGTCCGTCCCCTGAGGCGTCGTACTCTTCGGCCGGTCCCTGACCCGACGTACTCATCGGCCGGCCCCCTGACCCGTCGTGCTCATCGCTCCGTCCCCTGACGCGTCTCGCTCATCGGTCAGTCCCCTGCCCCGTCGTCGGGTGCAGTCGTTCCACCTCGACGGCGACCTCCGGCACCCGCATGTCCGTCAACGCGCCCACGCGCGCGGTGACATGGCGGCGTACGGCGGCACAGCGGGCGCCGATGTCACCGGGGTAGCCGAGTTCGACGCGGACACGGACCCGGGCCGTCTGCTGGGCCACGACGACCGTGGCGTGCGGCGCGGCGGCGGGACCGGGCAGCGGCGCGAGGGCCTCGCGGGCGGCCTGCGCGGCGATCTTGGCCACGACCCGGTCGGCGATCCGGGTGGCGCCGCGCTCGGCCGGCGGGACGAGGGGTGGCGCCGGGGACGGCGTGCCGGTGTCGGGTGTGCCGGTCCCGGCGCTCACCGGGGTCACCGCCGCCGGTCCCGCCGCTCGTGGCGGGTGCGGAAGACGTCACCGAATTCCAGATCGCCGTCGGCGAACCGGCCGGCGAGGAAGCCGACGGCGCCCAGCGCCGCGACCAGGAGGAAGGCGCCGAAGCCGCCGAAGTAGCCGGCGAACCCCAACGCCATCCCGGCGATCATGCCGACCACGGCCATGCTCATGCGGCGCTCCTCAGCTCTTCGGGCGTGCGGTCTTTGGTGCCGGGTGTCACTGGATCCGGAGCTCGGTCTCCTCTTCCTCCTCCTCGGGCAGCTTGACGTCGCTGACCGCGATGTTGACCTCGACCACCTCCAGGCCGGTCATGCGTTCCACGGCGGCGATCACGTTCTCCCGCACGGCGCGGGCGACATCGGCGATCGCGACGCCGTAGTCCACGACGATCTCCAGGTCGAGCGCGGTCTGCACCTCGCCGACCTCGGCCTTGACGCCCCGGGTCACCGACTTGCCGCCGCCGGGCACCCGGTCCCGAACGGCGCCGAAGGTGCGGGCGAGGCCGCTGCCCATGGCGTGGACGCCGACCACGTCCCGGGCGGCGAGCCCGGCGATCTTCTCCACCACGCCGTCGGCGATGGTGGTGCGGCCCCGGGTCCCCGGGTCGCCGCCGCCGCGCCGGGTGGCCTTGCGGGCCGGCGCCTGCGATTCGTGGCCGCCTTCAGGGGTGATTGTCGTGTCGGTCATCGCCGTACGTCCCTTTCGGTCCTCGCCCCGCCCGGTCGTCGTCCTCCGACCACGGTAAGCAAGGTTGCGCCGCCGCGCGCCGTGGATACGGCAGGCTGGTGGAATGACGGTGGACCGGTGGACCCAGTTGGTGCGGCATCAGGTGGGGCTGGGCAGGCTGTTGCCGCTCGGCGGCCCGCGCGACGGCGCGTGGATCACGGAGGAGGCGGCCGGGGCGGTGCTGCGGCGCGCGGCGGCGGACGGGGCGCCGGGGGTGCGCCTGGGCGCGCTGCGGATCGCGCTCGCCGATCCGCGGGACGTGCCGGAGCCCGTCGTGCCGGCACCGCCGAGCGCGCTGCCACCGGGCCCGCTGCGCGTGACGGCGGACTTCGCCGCGACGGCCGTCGAGCCGTTGCCGACGGCGGCGTCCCGGCTGCGGCTCGTCCTGGCGGAGGCCGCGACGGAACGGCTCGGCCTCGCGGTCACGGAGATCGATCTGCGGGCGACGGACCTGCTGGAGCCGGAGTTGCCGGAGCCTGACCTGCTGGAGCCGGCCGCCCCGGCGGGCGGCGCACCGCAACCGCCACCCGCCCGCGAGCCGGTGGGCACGGACGGGGCCGCCGTGACGGAGGCGGCCCTGGCCGTCCCCGGGGTGCTCCGGCTGACGGGGTCCCTGGGCGGCCCGGGCCGGGCGGTGCACATCGAGGAGCACGCCGGCGCGGCCGCCCTGCCACGCCGTCACATCCGCGTGGAACTGGCGACGGACGCGACCCACCGAGCCGTGGACGTGGCCCGGCAGGTCCGCGCGGCCGTACGGGACGCCCTGCCGGACCACCCGACGGTGGCGGTGCTGGTCACCGCGGTGGACTGACCGGCTGTCGGTGCCCGAGCGGCTGTCGGCTCATTCGCCGAGGCCGGCCAGGTCCCGCAGCCGTCGAGCCTGGGCGGCCCGCTCGGCCGCGCGCTGCTCCTCGTAGGTCCGGTCGAGGGCACCACGAAGCAACGCCTTGGTCTCCACCACCGCGTCCCGTGGCGCCGCCATGATCGCCGCCGCCAGGTCCCGCACGGCCCCGTCCAGTTCCCCGGCGGGCACGGCGAGACTCGCCAGCCCGCTCGACACCGCTTCCTCGGCGCCGACGAACCGCCCGGTCACGCAGATCTCCAGCGCACGGGCGTACCCGACGAGGCCCACCAGCGGGTGGGTGCCCGTCAGATCGGGGACAAGGCCGAGGCTGGTCTCGCGCATGGCGAACTGCACGTCGTCGGCGACGACGCGGAGGTCGCAGCCGAGCGCGAGCTGGAAGCCGGCCCCGATGGAATGCCCCTGGACAGCGGCGATGGACACGATGTCGGTCCGCCGCCACCAGGTGAACGCCTCCTGGTATCCGGCGATGGTCGCGTCGATCCCGGCGTCGTCACGACGCGCGAGATCGATGAAGGTCGGCTCGCCCGGAATCCCCTCCGGGGTGAACATCTGGCGGTCCAGCCCGGCGGAGAAGGACTTGCCCTCGCCACGCAGCACGACGACCCGGACGGAGCCCGGCAGCAGCCGCCCGGCCTCGGCGAGCGCCCGCCACAGGGCGGGGCTCTGCGCGTTGCGCTTGGCCGGGTTGGTCAGCGTCACCGTGGCGAGCGCGTCGTCGACGGTGAGCCGTACGCCGTCCTTGTCGAGTGCGGGAGCGAGGTCCTGCTCGGGCGAAGCCATGGGGCGCCTCCGATGGGTGCGGTCAGCAGAGCGAAGCTAAGTGACTGCACAGTAACCACCCGGCCGGTCGGTCCGCCGACCGGGTGGCCACCACCGAAGCCGATGGGCCGCCCGGAGTCAGGACGAAGCGGCCTTCTTACCCCGGGTCGCTCCGCCACGCCCACGGAGCGTGACGCCCGACTCGCTGAGCATCCGGTGCACAAAGCCATACGAGCGGCCGGTTTCCTCGGCCAGCGCCCGGATGCTCGCACCGGAGTCGTACTTCTTCTTCAGGTCTGCCGCGAGCTTGTCGCGCGCGGCGCCGGTCACCCGGCTGCCCTTCTTCAGAGTCTCGGCCACCCGTGCCTCCTCATGGGAAGTGCGCTCTGGTCTCCTCATGATCACCCCTCTTGGGCGTGATGGCCACCCATTCGGCAAGGTCCGTGAGACATCGTTGTGACGACAGGAGCCGATCCCCACAAGCGGAATAAGGAATTCCATGGGGTGCGGCCCATAGGGCCGTCCGGGTGGAATCGTGAAGTGCCAGGTCAGGAACGTACAGCGGCCGATCCCCCGACTGCCGGGGGATCGGCCGGAAAATGCGTGTATGACACACCGCGGTACGAGGAGATCTCACACAGATGATGGATCACCGATGGGCCGAATGATCCAGACCCAGTGGATCAATCCTTCGATCACGCCAGGGCGACGAGATCCGCGTAGTCGGAGCCCCACAGGTCCTCGACGCCGTCCGGCAGCAGGATGATCCGCTCCGGCTGGAGCGCCTCGACGGCGCCCTCGTCGTGGGTGACGAGGACGACCGCGCCCTTGTAGGTGCGCAGGGCGCCGAGGATCTCCTCGCGGCTGGCCGGGTCCAGGTTGTTGGTCGGCTCGTCCAGGAGCAGCACGTTCGCCGAGGACACCACCAGGGTCGCCAGGGCGAGCCGGGTCTTCTCGCCGCCGGAGAGGACCCCGGCCGGCTTGTCGACGTCGTCGCCGGAGAACAGGAACGAGCCGAGCACCTTGCGGACCTCGACCAGGTCCATGTCGGGGGCGGCCGAGCGCATGTTCTCCAGGACCGTGCGGCCGGCGTCCAGCGTCTCGTGCTCCTGCGCGTAGTAGCCGAGCTTGAGGCCGTGACCGGGGACGACCCGGCCGGTGTCCGGCGTCTCCACGCCCGCGAGCAGCCGCAGCAGCGTGGTCTTGCCGGCGCCGTTGAGGCCCAGGATGACCACCCGGGACCCCTTGTCGATGGCCAGGTCGACGTCGGTGAAGATCTCCAGCGAGCCGTACGACTTCGACAGGCCCTCGGCCATCAGCGGGGTCTTGCCGCAGGGCGCGGGCTCCGGGAAGCGGAGCTTGGCGACCTTGTCGGACATCCGGACGTCTTCGAGGCCGGAGAGCAGCTTCTCGGCGCGGCGGGCCATGTTCTGCGCGGCGACCGTCTTGGTGGCCTTGGCGCGCATCTTGTCGGCCTGGGCGTTGAGCGCCGCGGCCTTCTTCTCGGCGTTGGCCCGCTCCCGCCTGCGGCGCTTCTCGTCGGCCTCGCGCTGCTGCTGGTACAGCTTCCAGCCCATGTTGTAGATGTCGATCACGGACCGGTTCGCGTCCAGGTAGAACACCTTGTTGACGACCGTCTCGACCAGGTCGACGTCGTGGGAGATCACGATGAAGCCGCCGCGGTAGGTCTTCAGGTAGTCCCGCAGCCAGATGATCGAGTCCGCGTCGAGGTGGTTGGTCGGCTCGTCCAGGAGCAGGGTGTCCGCGTCGGAGAACAGGATGCGGGCCAGCTCGATACGGCGGCGCTGGCCACCGGAGAGCGTGTGCAGCGGCTGGCCGAGCACCCGGTCGGGCAGGTTGAGGGCGGCGGCGATCGTGGCGGCCTCGGCCTCGGCGGCGTACCCGCCCTTGGTGAGGAACTCCGTCTCCTGGCGCTCGTACTGCTTCAGGGCCTTCTCGCGGGTGGACCCCTTGCCGTTGGCGATGCGCTCCTCGTTCTCGCGCATCTTGCGGATCAGTACGTCCAGGCCGCGCGCGGAGAGGACGCGGTCGCGGGCGAGGACGTCCAGGTCGCCGGTGCGGGGGTCCTGCGGAAGGTAGCCGACCTCGCCGGAGCGGGTGATCGTGCCGCCGGCGGGGATGCCTTCGCCAGCCAGGCACTTGGTGAGGGTGGTCTTGCCTGCGCCGTTGCGGCCGACGAGGCCGATGCGGTCGCCCTTGGCGACACGGAAGGTGGCGTTCTCGATGAGGACGCGCGCACCGGCGCGCAGCTCGATACCGGAGGCGGAGATCACGGACAGACTCCAGGGCGTACAGGGGTTGGCGGGTGGGCGGCTGAGGACGTTCCCGCCGTCTAATGCGCGAGGAGAATGGCCATGAGGGAAAGTCTAACGGGGCCGTGCAAGCGGTTTTCCGCCTCCAGGCGTCCGGGGTGCGGACGCGGGAGATCGTTCCCCAGCGGGGTGCGGCCGGGCGCGATCCGGCCCAGGTCGTCCAGGGCCACGAGCTGGCCGGTCCACGCGGCGTCCGCGCAGGGCTGGGCGAGGAGCAGGGCCGCGCCCCGGCGTACGGCGCCCTCGGGGCGGAAGGCGCAGCCGTTCCGGGCGGGCAGCACCCAGCGCAGGTCGCCGTCGGCGGTGCGGTACGCGGTGACGCGGCGGGGGGTGACGACGGCGAGGATGCCGCGGCCGAGGGGGCGCAGCACGCCGGTGCCGCCCTGGGCGGGGAGCCACTCGGCCGCGTCGGGCAGGGCGCGGTGCCAGCGCACGGACCGGCCGTCGGTGTCGGTGAGCAGGCCGTCGTCCCAGAGCGCGATCACCTCCCCGCGCGCGTGCACCACGTCGACGGGGCGGTGCCCCGCGCGCGCGTACCGCCACCGGAGCGCACCGGTACGGCTGTCGTGGCCGGTCACGGTACCGTCCCGCACCCGCGCCGCCCAGGCTCCGGCGTGCGGCCCGGCGGTCAGGAGCCGGTCGCCGTAGGGGACCGGCCGCAGCTGCCGGGCCGCGCCGAGGAGGCCGAGGGTGACGACGGCCAGGAGGAGGGCGACGGCGAGGCGGCCCACGGGTGGAAGTGCCACCTCGCCCCCTTTGGGTACCACCGTCCCGGATCAGCCGCCGAGCGTAGTCACCGCCCGCGGAGCCGGCGGGGTGGCCGGGCGGGCGGGGGCGGGAAGTCCCCCCGTTCGGCGGGGCGGGGCCGGGCGCCGGATCGCCCGCCGCCGCACCCGGCCGGAGCCACGGCACGGCGCGCTGCGGCCCGTCGCGCCGGGCGTTGTCAGTGGCGGCTGCGAGACTCGCAGAGCACGGGGGAACCGATGCACGAAGGAGTGATCGGCATGGCAGGCACGGGTGGCGGGACACGGCCGGGCATCTGTCCCACGCTGCTGTACGCGGACGCCAAGGCGGCGATCAGGCAGCTCACGGAGGCCCTCGGCTTCACCGAGCTGTCGGTGTACGAGACGGAGGACGGCAAGGTGATGCACGCCGAGCTGGTCCAGGGCAACGGCGCGGTGATGATCGGCTCCAAGGGGCGCGGCGGCCTCTTCGACGCGGCGATGCGGGACGCGGGACCCGCCGGGGTGTACGTCGTGGTGGACGACGTGGACGCCCACCACGAGCGGGCCGTGGCGCACGGGGTGGAGATCCTGATGCCTCCGACGGACCAGGACTACGGCTCGCGGGACTACCTGGCCAAGGACGCCGAGGGGAACGTCTGGAGCTTCGGGACGTACGCCCCCGAGATCGGCGTCTGAGCCGCTCCCCCGCCTACCGCCTGCCCGGTTTCCCGCTCAGCCCCCGGTGTGCACCTGGAACGCGGCCCGGCGGACGGCCTTGGCCAGGGCCGGGTCGGGGTGGGCGGCGGCGAGCGCGACCAGGACCTGCACGGTGCGCGGGTGACCGACGGCGCGGACCTCGTCGAGCAGCTGGGGGACGGTGGGCTGCACCGCGGACTCCAGGTGCCGGACCAGCATCGGCGCCTCGCCGTGGTCGGCGACGGCGGCGGCGGTGTCCACCCACAGCCAGGTGGCCTCGTCCCGGGTGAGCACCTCGTGGGCGTCCTCCGGGTCGACGCCGTCGTGCTCGGCCAGCCACAGCAGGGCGTACGGCCGCAGGGCCGGCTCGTCCACGACGGACCGTACGTCGGGCTCGGCGGGGGCGCCGACGACGCGCAGCGCCTCGAAGGCCAGGCCGCGCAGCAGGGCGTCGTCGCCGCGGGCGGCGGCGATCAGCTCGGTGACGGCGCTGCCGACGGGGCGGGCGGCGAGCCAGGCGCGGTACTCGGCGCGGGCCGCGTTGGGCCGAAGCTGGGCACAGCCGCGCAGCATGTCCTCGGCGGACTGCTCGATGTTGCCGGCGGGGCTCTGCGCGGCCACGCAGATCTGCTCCAGCTTGACCCAGACCGCCCAGTTGCCGAGCGGGGTGAGCGTGGCCTGGCCGTCGCCGTAGGTGAGCGCGCCGACGGAGGCAAGGGCCCGCAGCGCCCAGTCGAGCAGGGGGGCGAGCGGGGCGTCCGCGGCGGGGGCGGGGTCCGCCGGGCCCGGGGCTTCGGCGGGCTGTCCGGTGCCGGGCTCGTAGGCGACCTCGCAGCGTTCGGTGCGCAGTTCGGTGACCCGCTGCTGGAGCAGGTCGAGCAGCTGCTCGACGGGGACCGGTCCGGCGGACAGCTGGAGGAAGGAGAGCACCTGGGGCATGGCCGAGACGACCTCGGCGACGGCGGCCGGCTCGTGCCCGTCGGGTTCGGGGCAGGCGAGCGACCAGGCGTCGAAGAGGGCGACCCAGCCGCGCAGCACGGCGCTGTCGTCGCGGTCCCAGGCGCGCAGCCGCCAGCCGGGGCGCGCGCTGTCGCCGTGCACCTCGACGAGTCCGGCGAGGCGGGCGGTGTCCCACTCGGCGCGGACCTGAGCGGCGCTCAGGCCGAGGTCGGCGGCGGCGCGTTCGGCGGTGGCGGCGGAGAGGGTGGCCTTGCCGTCGGTGGTGGCACCGGCGCGGCCGGGGCCGAGTGCGGCGTCGGCCCAGCGGGCGACACGGACCGCGCCGGCCAGACCGGCGCGGGCCATTCCGGCCAGTTCGGCAGGGGCGGGGGTGCCCTCCGGCGGCCGGGGTGCGGGGCGGCGTGGGCGCCGCTGGTTCACAGCTCTGGGGGCGGCGGCCAGGGGTCGCGGTCGGACGAGTCGAAGCCTGGAGTCGCGCGGGATACGGGACGTCACGGGTGCAGTCTTCCGGTTGACGGTCCGAAAACCCAAACGGAATGTCACGGCGGGCGACGGGGCTGGCCAACGCACCGGGCGCGGAAGGGGCCGAGGAGGCACGATCACGCCAGCCCTACGCCCTTAAACGGAATGTTTCGCGCCGGTGACGGCGGGCCCGGGCGCGCGGGCGTCACGCCGGCCCGGAAGCCCGCGGAGTCACAGCGGTCCCTGCTGTCACATCAGCGGGGTCAGGAACCGCCGCAGCCGCTCCTCGTACTCCTCGGGGTCCGCGTTCCACATCGCCGCGTGCGGGGCGTGCGCGACGGTGTGCAGGGCGACCAGGTCGGTGCGGCGCCGGGCGAGCCTGCGGGAGAACTCCCAGGGGGCGACCCGGTCGTCCGGGCCGTGGATGATCAGGGTGGGGACCCGGAGCCGGTCGGGGTCGGCGGTCTCGGCCACCCGGTCGGCGTGCAGTCCGGCCCGGCCCTGCGCGGCCCGCACGGCGAGCGGCAGCAGCGGTTGCGGGGTGTGGCGGGCCCTGGCCAGGGCCCGCAGGGTGGCCTCCCAGCTGAGCACCGGCGAGTCCAGGACGAGTCCGGCGATGCGGTCCCGGACCGCGGAGTGCTCGGCGGCGCGCAGGGCCATGGTGGCGCCGGTGGACCAGCCGAGCAGGACGACCCGGCGGGCGCCGTGGCGGACGGCGTGGAGGATCGCCGCCTCGACGTCCCGCCACTCGGTGTCGCCGAGGTGGTTCAGGCCGTCGGGCGGGCGCGGGGCGCCGAGGTCGCCGCGGTAGGCGAGGGCGAGGACGGGCAGCCGGCGGCCGTGCAGGAAGCCCATCACGTTCATGGCGTGCTCCCGGGTGGTGCCGAGGCCGTGCACGGCGATCACCCAGGTGTCCCGCCGGCCGGGCACGAACCAGGCGGGCAGGGCGCCCAGCTCGCCGGGCACGGCGACGTCGGCGTGGTCCAGGCCGAGGGCGGTGCCGGGGTCGCCGACGTACAGATTCGGGGTGAGCCAGACCGCGTCGCCGGGGGCGAAGGTGCCGTGGGTGACGCGTTCCAGACGACGTACGACCGTGTCGGCGGTGTGCTGGGCCGCCTCCAGGACGGGGCCGACGACCGCGTGGGTCCCGTCGCCGGCGAGGCCGTAGGTGCCGGGGCGCAGGGCCGCCAGGTCGCGGGTGAGCGTGATCTGGCCGGCGGCCGTGCCGTGCACGGTGAGGCGGGGCTCGGTGGGCAGCGGGCGGCCCGCCGGGGCCTTCAGCGCGGCGTCGCTGGCGAGCCGGCCGGCGGCGACGGACGCCATCCCGGCGGCCAGGACCGCGGTGAGCCCGGCGACGGTGGCTTTGACGGTGCGCACGGCTCCAGTGTCGGCGGGGCCGCGGCCACCGGCCAGCGGAAGGGAGGACCGTCGGGGCACGGGCGGGCGGGGCACCACCGGGTGCGGACGTCGTGGCTGGGCGCCGTTGCGGCGCGTCGAGGACAGCAAGGGGTCACCTCCGTTGGCCGTATCCCTTCAAGCGTTCCCCGACCTCGGTCAGTTGTGCCTCCGTCAGCAGGGACGGGGTCAGGCCCGGCACGGAGGACGCCGTGAGCCACAGGCGGCACATCCACTCCAGTTGGGCGGTGCGGTCGTATGCCTGGTCGAGGGTGGCGCCGTAGGTGATCGTGCCGTGGTTCTGGAGGAGGCAGCCGGAGCGGCCGGCGAGGGCGCGGAGCATGTTCTCGGCCAGCTCGCCGGTGCCGTAGGTGGCGTAGGGGGCGACCCGGACGGGGCCGCCGAGGGCGGCGGTCATGTAGTGGACCGGCGGCAGTTCGGGCACGAGCGTGGAGACCGCGGTCGCGTGCACGGCGTGGGTGTGGACGACGGCGCGGGCGTCGGTGGTGCGGTAGACGGCGAGGTGCATGGGCAGCTCGCTGGTCGGCGCGAGCGTGCCGAGCACCTGGCGTCCGGTGAGGTCGACGCCGGTGATGTCGTCCGGGGTGAGCCGGTCGTAGGGGACTCCGGACGGGGTCACCAGGACGAGGTCCCCGACGCGGACGGAGACGTTGCCGGAGGTGCCGACCACCAGTCCGTCGGCGACGGTCCGGCGTGCCGTCACGACCAGTTCCGCCCAGAGCCGCGCCTGGTCCTGACGCGCGCCCCCTTGCCGCACGTCCCGTTGTCCGCCGTCCTGTCGCGCGTCCTGCCGCCCGCCCTGGTGCCCGTCGTCCGTGTTCCGCAGCGCTTCAGCCATGCCGTGATCCTGCCAGCCGGACCGGCAGCGGAGCGGCCGGTCCGGTGGTTCCCGTGCGGAAACGATACGGCCGAACGGGCGGACCTCACTACGAAACACCATGGATCGACACAGATGCGGTGATCGGCGGGCCTTCAATGATCCCTCTTGCCGACTGGACGTCCACTCCGGGGGAGCCGTATGGCCCGTGAACGCACCCTTGTCCGCCGCCGCGCCGGTGTCCTCACGGCGGCCACGGCGGCCCTCGCCCTCGCGACCGCCACGACCGCGTCCGCCGGACCCCTGGGGCCGACCGGCGCGCCGGAGACGGCCGCACCCCCGGCCCCGGGCGCGCTGCCGGGGCTGCCCGCGCTGCCGCTCCTGACCGGAAACCCGCCCAGGGGCCACGACGTGTCGTCCCACCAGAGGCGGGTCGACTGGACGGCCGCCCGGGCCAAGGGCGCGCGGTTCGTCTACGTCAAGGCGACCGAGTCCACGGGCTACCGCAACCCCTACTTCTCCGGGCAGTACTCCGGCGCCCGCGAGGCGGGGCTGATCCGGGGCGCGTACCACTTCGCCCGGCCGGACCGGTCCTCCGGCGCCGAGCAGGCCGCGTACTTCGTGCGGCACGGCGGCGACTGGCGGGCGGACGGCTGGACGCTGCCGCCCGCGCTGGACATCGAATACAACCCGTACGACGCGAAGCACAAGTGCTACGGAGTGGGCAAGGCCCGGATGGTCCGCTGGATCCGGTCGTTCAGCGACGAGATCAAGGAGGAGACCGGCCGCCGCCCGGTGATCTACACCACCACCCAGTGGTGGAAGCTGTGCACCGGGAACAGCCGCGCCTTCTCCTCCTCCCACGCCCTGTGGATCGCCCGCCACGGCACCTCGCGGCCGGGCGCGCTGCCGGGCGGTTGGCGCTACTGGACGTTCTGGCAGCACGACGTCAAGGGCAGGCTGCCGGGTGACCAGAATCTCTTCAACGGCTCCCTGAGCCGGCTGCGGATCTTCGCGCGCGGTCACTAGCCAAGGCGCACTTGGGCCGGCGGCACGGAAGCGGAACCCCGTACGCGCGTTACTGACACCCCGAAGCCCGCCTCAGTTCATCTTCCGTTCACCCAGGTTGCCTACGTTCATCCAGCCAATGACCTCGAACGATTGCCTGGGTAAATGGAAAGCTTCTCGCTGATCCTCGCGATTGTGGTAGTGACCGCTCTCGCGTTCGATTTCACGAACGGTTTCCACGACACCGCGAACGCGATGGCCACCACCATCTCCACAGGCGCCCTGAAGCCGAAGATCGCGGTTGCCATGTCCGCCGCCCTCAACCTCGTGGGCGCCTTCCTCTCCGTGGAGGTCGCGAACACGATCTCCAAGGGTCTCGTCGACGAGACCGGCATCCGTCCCGAGGTCATCTTCGCCGCCCTGGTCGGCGCGATCCTCTGGAACCTGCTGACCTGGCTGGTGGGCCTGCCCTCCAGTTCCTCGCACGCCCTGACGGGCGGCCTGGTCGGCGCCACCGTCGCCTCCGCCGGCTTCGGCGCCGTCCACGGTGACGCCCTGGTCACCAAGGTGCTGCTCCCGGCCGTCGCCGCGCCGGTCGTCGCGGGCCTCGCCTCGCTGCTGGCCACCCGCTTCTCCTACGGCGTCGGCACCGCCGACGGCGAGGCCACCCGCAAGGGCTACCGCGCCGGCCAGATCGCCTCCGCCGGCCTGGTCTCCCTCGCGCACGGCACCAACGACGCCCAGAAGACGATGGGCATCATCACCCTCGCCCTCGTCGCGGGCGGCTCCATCGCCCCCGGCTCCAACCCTCCCACCTGGGTGATCCTCTCGGCGGGCATGGCCATCGCGCTCGGCACCTACATCGGCGGCTGGCGCATCATCCGCACCATGGGCAAGGGCCTGACCGACCTGGAGCCGCGCCAGGGCTTCGCCGCCCAGACCAGCGCCGCGACCGCCATCCTGGCCTCCTCCCACCTCGGCTTCTCCCTCTCCACCACGCACGTCGTCTCCGGCTCGGTGATGGGCGCGGGCCTCGGCCGCAAGGGCGGCGTGGTCCGCTGGTCGACCGCGACCCGCATGTTCGTCGCCTGGGCGCTGACCCTCCCGGCCGCCGCGCTGGTCGGCGCGGGCGCCGAGTCCGTCACCGACCTGGGTGACTGGGGCACCGCCGGCGTCGCCGTCTTCCTGGTCGCCGCGAGCGCCGCGATCTGGAAGATCTCCCGCCGCGAGGTCGTCGACCACACCAACGTGGTCGCGGAGAGCGGCGAGCCGGCCGGTGTGGTCACCGCCGCCATCGCCGCCGTGACCCCGCCCCCGGCGGGCTTGGTCACCGAGGACCTGACGGCCACGATCCCCGCCCCGGTCACCGAGCCCTCCCCCGCCGCCCCGGCCGCCCCGCCGGCCGCCGCGGTCTGACCCCGCGCACACGGTTACTGAAGGAAGCATCCCCATGAAGATCGACTGGGCGGCCCTCGGCTCCGTCTTCGGCGTCAGCCTCGCGTTCACGGTGGGCCTGGTGGTCCTGTTCACCCTCGGCATCAACGGCCTGTCGCGCCGTGAGAAGGCCGCGGCCCGGGGCGGGTCCGCCGCCCTCGCCGTCACCGGCGCCTACGTGTGCTTCGCGGCCTGTGCGGCGGCGGTGGCGTACGGGATCTACCTGATCGTCGTCAAGCCCTGACGGTCCGACACCCGACACCGGCCCCGTCGGCCTCCGCTTCGGCGGGACCGGCGGGGCCGACGCATGTCGTCCGGCAGACCGGCGATGTGGGCCTCAGCACAGTCCGGCGTCCCAGGTCAAAGGCAAGTTGACGGCCGTTCCGGGCACGTGGTGGACTGCCCAGGCCATGTACGGCGGCAAGAGAGGAAGCCGGTGCGAATCCGGCGCGGTCCCGCCACTGTCACCGGGGAAGAACCCCGGGAGCCAGGAACTCTCACCGCCGATTTCACGTCGAACCAGGGCGCGGACACCCTGAGTGAGGACACATATCGCCATGCTCGGCTGCCGATCGAGGACCCGTACCAGGACCGTTCCTGTTCCCACGGCCGGCTGAGCCGATGGGTGCCGATCGCACATACGCGTACGGCGCCGCCGCCGGCGTCCTCGGTGACCTGCTCCTCGGCGATCCGCGCCGCGGGCATCCGGTCGCCGCGTTCGGCCGGGCGGCCGGGGCCGTGGAACGCGCCCTGTGGCACGACCACCGTGGCTGGGGCGCGCTGCACACCGCCGTGTGCGCCGGTGGCGCCGTCGCCCTCGGCGCGCTGACCGCACGCGCCGTACGCCCCTCCCGTACCGCTTCCGCCGCGCTGACCGCCGCCGCCACCTGGGCCGTCGTCGGCGGCACCTCGCTCGCCCGGGAGGCCCGCGCCGTCGGGCGTGCCCTCCAGGCCGGGGACGTCGAGGCCGCCCGCGCCCGGCTGCCGCACCTGTGCGGCCGGGACCCGCAGGCGCTGGACGCCGACGGCATCGCCCGCGCCGTGGTCGAGTCGGTCGCCGAGAACACCTCCGACGCCGTGGTCGGCGCGCTCGTCTGGGGCGCCGTGGCCGGGGTCCCGGGGCTGCTCGGGTTCCGGGCGGTCAACACCCTGGACGCGATGGTGGGTCACAAGTCGGTCCGCCACCGGCGCTACGGCTGGGCCTCCGCCCGCCTGGACGACGTCGCCGGCTGGCCGGGGGCCCGGCTGACCGCCGTACTCGCCGCCGTGGCCGGACCCGATCCGCGCGGCGCCGTACGCGCCTGGAGGGCGGACGCGCGGCGGCATCCGAGCCCCAACGCCGGGCCCGTGGAGGCCTCCTTCGCGGGCGCCCTCGGCGTGCGCCTGGGCGGGACGCTCTCCTACGGCGGCCGGGTCGAACACCGCCCGGTGCTGAACGGCGCCACCGGACGGCCGGTCCGCGTCACCGACATCGACCGGGCCGTACGGCTCTCGCGCCGCGTCGGCCTGCTCGCGCTCGGCACCACGCTGGCCGCGCGCGCCCTGACGAAAGGACGTGGGAAGTGAACGGTGGGCTCCTCGTCGCCGGCACCACCTCCGACGCGGGCAAGAGCGTCGTGACGGCGGGCATCTGCCGCTGGCTGGTGCGCCAGGGCGTGAAGGTCGCGCCGTTCAAGGCGCAGAACATGTCCCTGAACTCGTTCGTCACGCGCGAGGGCGCGGAGATCGGCCGGGCGCAGGCCATGCAGGCCCAGGCCTGCCGGGTGGAGCCGACCGCGCTGATGAACCCGGTGCTGCTCAAGCCCGGCGGCGAGCAGAGCAGCCAGGTGGTGCTGCTGGGCAAGCCGGTGGGCGAGCTGAGCGCGCGCGGGTACCACGGCGGGCGCCAGCAACGGCTGCTGGGCACGGTGCTGGACTGCCTGGCTGAATTGCGGGGCACGTATGACGCGGTGATCTGTGAGGGGGCGGGGAGCCCGGCCGAGATCAACCTGCGGCGGACCGACATCGTCAACATGGGGATCGCGCGGAACGCGCGGCTGCCGGTGCTCGTCGTCGGCGACATCGACCGCGGGGGCGTGTTCGCCTCCTTCTTCGGCACCGTCGCCCTGCTCTCACCGCAGGACCAGGAGCTGGTCGCCGGGTTCCTGGTGAACAAGTTCCGGGGCGATGTCAGCCTGCTGGAGCCCGGGCTGGACATGCTCCGGGACCTCACCGGGCGGCGCACGTACGGCGTGCTGCCCTTCCGGCACGGACTCGGCATCGACGAGGAGGACGGGATGGGGGTGTCCCTGCGGGGCACCGTACGGGAGTCCACGGTCGCTCCCCCGTTCGGCGAGGACGTGCTGCGGGTCGCCGTGTGCGCGATCCCGCTGATGTCCAACTTCACCGACGTGGACGCGCTGGCCGCCGAACCGGGCGTCGTGGTGCGGTTCGTGGACCGGCCGGAGGAGCTCGCGGACGCCGATCTCGTCGTCGTCCCGGGCACGCGCGGGACCGTACGGGCGCTGGAGTGGCTGCGGGAGCGGGGGCTGGCCGACGCCCTCGTCCGCCGGGCCGCACAGGGACGCCCGGTCCTCGGTGTCTGCGGCGGCTTCCAGATCCTCGGCGAACACATCGAGGACGACGTCGAGTCCCGCGCCGGAGCCGTCCCCGGGCTCGGCGTCCTGCCCGTCCGGGTGCGGTTCGCCCGCGAGAAGACCCTCACCCGGCCCAGCGGCGAAGCCCTCGGCGAGCGGGTCGACGGCTACGAGATCCACCACGGGGTGGCCTCGGTCGAGGGCGGCGAACCCTTCCTGGACGGCTGCCGGGTGGGCCAGACCTGGGGCACCCACTGGCACGGCTCGCTGGAGTCGGACGGCTTCCGGCGGGCCTTCCTGCGCGAGGTGGCCGCCGCCGCGGGCCGCCGCTTCGTGCCCGCGCCGGACACCTCCTTCGCCGCGCTGCGCGAGGAGCAGCTCGACCGGCTCGGCGACCTGATCGAACAGCACGCGGACACGGACGCGCTGTGGCGGCTCATCGAGTCCGGCGCGCCGCAAGGACTGCCTTTCATTCCACCGGGAGCGCCCGCATGAGCACAGTGTTGTTGTTGTCGACCGCCGACACGGATCTGCTGGCCGCCCGGGCGTCCGGCGCCGGCTACCGCATCGGCAACCCCACCCGCGTCGACGTCGCCGGGGAGCTGCCGGGCCTGGTCGAGGGCGCGGACCTCGCCGTCGTACGGCTGCTGGGCGGCAAGCGGGCCTGGGAGGACGGGCTGGCCGCGCTGAAGGCGTCCGGCGTCCCGACCGTGCTGCTGGGCGGCGAGGCCGTGCCGGACGCCGAGCTGATGGCGGAGTCGTCGGTGCCGGCCGGTGTGGTCGCGGAGGCGCTGAAGTACCTGGTCGAGGGCGGCCCCGCGAACCTGCTGGAGCTGTCCCGGTTCCTGTCGGACACCGTGCTGCTGACCGGCGAGGGCTTCGAGGAGCCGCGCCGGATGCCGGAGTTCGGCGTGCACGGCGCGTACGAGGTCCAAGACGGCCGGCCGACCGTGGGCGTGCTCTTCTACCGGGCGCACGAACTGAGCGGCAACACCGCCTTCGTGGACACCCTGTGCGAGGCGATCGAGGCGCGGGGCGCCAACGCCCTGCCGGTGTACTGCGGTTCGCTGCGCGGCGCGGACCCCGCCCTGTACGAGCTGCTGGGACGGGCCGACGCGCTGGTCGCCACCGTGCTCGCGGCCGGCGGCACGCACGCCTCCCAGGCGTCGGCGGGCGGTGACGAGGAGTCCTGGGACATCGGCGCGCTCGCCGACCTGGACGTCCCGGTGCTCCAAGGGCTGTGCCTCACCTCCTCGCGGGCCGCGTGGGAGGAGTCCGACGCGGCCCTGTCCCCCATGGACGCGGCGATGCAGGTCGCGATCCCGGAGTTCGACGGCCGGTTGATCACCGTGCCGTTCTCCTTCAAGGAGCAGGGCCCCGACGAGGTCCCGGTGTACGTCGCCGATCCCGAGCGGGCCGCCCGCGTGGCCGGGATCGCCGTCAGGCACGCCCGGCTGAAGCACAAGCCGAACGCGGAGAAGAAGATCGCGCTGGTCTTCACGGCGTACCCGACCAAGCACTCCCGGGTCGGCAACGCGGTCGGCCTGGACACGCCCGCGTCGGCGGTCCGGGTGCTGGACGCGCTGCGGGACGCCGGGTACGGGGTCACGGAGTACCCCTCGGGCGGCGACGAGCTGATCCACCGGCTGATCGAGGCCGGCGGGCACGACGTGGAGTGGCTGACCGAAGAGCAGCTGGCCGCCGCGCCCGCGCGGGTGCCGCTGGCCGACTACCGGGCGTGGTTCGAGAAGCTGGACCCCGGGCTGCGGGACGCGATGACCGAGGCGTGGGGCGAGCCGCCGGGCGGCCTCTACGTGGACGGCGACGACATCGTGCTGGCCAGCCTCCGGTTCGGGAACGTCGTCGTCATGATCCAGCCGCCGCGCGGCTTCGGCGAGAACCCGATCGCGATCTACCACGACCCCGACATGCCGCCCTCCCACCACTACATGGCGGCCTACCGGTGGCTGGAGGCCGCTGCGGCGGAGGGGGGCTTCGGCGCGGACGCGATCGTGCACATGGGCAAGCACGGCACGATGGAGTGGCTGCCGGGCAAGGGACTGGGCCTGTCGCGGGGGTGTGCGCCGGACGCCGTACTCGGCGAGCTGCCACTGATCTACCCGTTCATCGTCAACGACCCCGGTGAGGGCACCCAGGCCAAGCGGCGCGGGCACGCCACCGTGGTCGACCACCTGGTGCCGCCGATGGCCCGCGCGGACACCTACGGCGACCTGGCCAAGCTGGAGCAGCTGCTGGACGAGTACGCCCTCGTCTCCGACCTGGACCCGGCGAAGGCCCCGGCCGTCCGCGCCCAGATCTGGACGCTGGTCAAGGCGGCGGAGCTGCACCACGACCTGCACGTGGACGAGCAGCCGGACGACGAGGCGTTCGACGAGTTCGTCATGCACATCGACGGATACCTGTGCGAGATCAAGGACGTGCAGATCCGCGACGGCCTGCACATCCTGGGCGGCGGCCCGGTCGGCGAACCGCGCGTGAACCTCGTGCTGGCCGTGCTGCGCGCTTCCCAGGTGTGGGGCGGCCGGGCCGACGCGCTGCCCGGTCTGCGGGCCGCGCTGGCGGCGCACTTCGGCCTGGTGGAGAAGGAGCTGCTGGCCGAGCCGGGCGCCCCGGTGAAGGTGCCGGTGGAGCTGACGGACCTGGTCGACGGGCCGTCCCGGACCGCCGCCGACACCATCGACCTGCTGGAGCAGCTGTGCCGGCGGATCGCGGAGGGCATGGAGGCGCGGGCGTGGGACCGTACGGTCGTCCCCGCCGTCCTGCGGGGCGTGCTCGGCGCCGACCTCCCCGCCGCGGTCGCGGTGCTTCTGTTCGCGTGCGACGAGGTCGTACCGCGACTGGCGCGGACCACCGACGAGATCGGGCACATCCTGCGGGCGCTGGACGGCGGTTACGTCCCGGCGGGCCCGTCGGGCTCCCCGACCCGGGGCCTGGTCAACGTCCTGCCGACGGGCCGCAACTTCTACTCGGTCGACCCCAAGGCGATCCCGTCCCGGCTGAGCTGGGAGGTCGGCCAGTCGCTTGCGGACTCGCTGGTGCAGCGGTACCTGAGCGACACCGGGGAGTACCCCCGGTCGGTGGGCCTCACGGTGTGGGGCACGTCCGCGATGCGCACCCAGGGCGACGACATCGCCGAGATCCTGGCGCTGCTGGGCTGCCGCCCGGTGTGGGACGACGCCTCGCGCCGGGTCACCGGCTTCGAGGTGATCCCGCTCGCGGAGCTGGGGCGCCCGCGCATCGACGTCACCGTCCGCATCTCCGGGTTCTTCCGGGACGCGTTCCCGCACGTGGTCGGGCTGATCGACGACGCGGTGCGGGCGGTGGCCGAGCTGGCGGAGCCGGCCGAGTCCAACTACGTGCGGGCGCACGTGGAGGAGGACGCGGCCGGGCACGGCGACCGGCGCCGGGCCACGGCCCGGATCTTCGGCTCGAAGCCGGGGGCGTACGGCGCCGGTCTGCTGCCGCTGATCGACGCGCGGAACTGGCGCAGCGACGCCGACCTGGCCGAGGTGTACGCCGTCTGGGGCGGCTACGCCTACGGGCGCGGGCTCGACGGACGGGCGGCGCGCGGGGACATGGAGACGGCGTTCCGGCGGATCGCGGTGGCGGCGAAGAACGTCGACACCCGTGAGCACGACCTCGTCGACGCCGACGACTACTTCCAGTACCACGGCGGCATGGTCGCCATGGTCCGGCACCTGACGGGCGCCAACCCCGAGGCGTACGTGGGCGATTCGGCCGTACCCGACCAGGTGAGGACCCGGACGCTGGGCGAGGAGACGCACCGCGTGTTCCGGGCGCGGGTGGTGAACCCGCGCTGGATGGCGGCCATGCGCCGGCACGGCTACAAGGGCGCCTTCGAGATGGCGGCGACCGTGGACTACCTGTTCGGCTACGACGCGACGGCGGGCGTGGTCGACGACTGGATGTACGAGAAGCTCAGCGCCGAGTACGTCTTCGACCCGGAGAACCGGGACTTCATGAAGAAGTCCAACCCGTGGGCGCTGCGCGGGATCACCGAGCGGCTGCTGGAGGCGGCGGACCGGGGCCTGTGGGCGGAGCCGGACGCGGACACGCTGGAGCGGCTGCGCGCCACGTATCTGGAGCTGGAAGGCGACTTGGAGGGCGACCAGTGACCACCCCGTTCCCCTTTACGGCCGTCGTCGGCCAGGACGATCTGCGGCTCGCGCTGCTGCTGAACGCCGTGTCTCCGGCGGTCGGCGGTGTGCTGGTGCGCGGCGAGAAGGGCACCGCGAAGTCCACGGCGGTACGGGCGCTCTCGGCGCTGCTGCCGGAGGTGGCCGTCGTCCCCGGGTGCCGGTTCTCGTGTGACCCGGCCTCCCCCGATCCCGCCTGCCCGGACGGGCCGCACGAGTCCGGCGACGGCGTCGAGCGCCCCGCGCGGATGGTCGAGCTGCCCGTCGGCGCCTCCGAGGACCGGCTCGTCGGCGCCCTCGACATCGAGCGGGCGCTGGCCGAGGGCGTGAAGGCCTTCGAGCCGGGCCTGCTGGCCGACGCGCACCGGGGCATCCTCTACGTCGACGAGGTGAACCTGCTCCACGACCACCTGGTCGACCTGCTGCTGGACGCGGCGGCGATGGGTGCCTCGTACGTGGAGCGCGAGGGTGTGTCCGTGCGGCACGCGGCCCGGTTCCTGCTCGTCGGCACCATGAACCCCGAAGAGGGCGAGCTGCGCCCGCAGTTGCTGGACCGGTTCGGGCTGACCGTGGAGGTGGCCGCCTCGCGGGAGCCGGAGCAGCGGGTGGAGGTCGTGCGGCGCCGGCTGGCGTACGACGACGATCCGGCCGCCTTCGCCGCGCGCTGGGCCGGCGAGGAGGCCGCCGTACGGCAGCGGATCGTGGCGGCGCGGGAGTTGGTGCCGCGGGTGCGGCTGGGCGACGGGGCGCTGCGGCAGATCGCGGCGACCTGCGCGGCCTTCGAGGTGGACGGCATGCGCGCCGACATCGTGATGGCCCGGACGGC
Organism: Streptomyces olivaceoviridis; assembly: GCF_014650115.1. Taxonomy (GTDB): domain Bacteria; phylum Actinomycetota; class Actinomycetes; order Streptomycetales; family Streptomycetaceae; genus Streptomyces; species Streptomyces olivaceoviridis. Next base: position 68,871 of record NZ_BMUI01000006.1, read on the forward strand.
GACCGCGCTGGCCGCGTGGGCCGGGCGGACCGATGTGCTCGCGGAGGATGTGCGGCAGGCCGCGCTGCTGGCGCTCCCCCACCGCAGGCGGCGCAACCCGTTCGACGCGCCGGGTCTGGACGAGGACAAGCTGGACGAGACGCTGGAGCAGTTCTCCGGCGAGTCCCCCGACGACGATCCGGACCCCGACGGCCCCGGTGGGGGCGGCGGGCAGCCGGCGCCCGACAGCGGTCCGCGGGACGACGCCGGCGGCGGCGCGCGGCCCGAGGCCGGCGAGGGCGGGCAGCCGCAGGCGTCCGGCGGGCAGGAGCAGTCGGCCGTACGGGCCGCCGAACCCTTCCGTGCCAAGGCGCTGACCGTCCCGGGCGTCGGCGAGGGTGCCGCCGGGCGGCGGTCGCGGGCGCGGACCGAGCACGGGCGGACCACCGGGGCCCGGCGGCCCCGGGGTGCGCTGACCAAGCTGCACCTGGCGGCGACCGTACAGGCCGCCGCGCCGCACCAGCGGGCGCGGGGCAGGTCCGGGCCGGGGCTGGTCGTGCGGCGGGACGATCTGCGGCAGGCGGTCCGGGAGGGGCGTGAGGGGAACCTCGTGCTGTTCGTGGTGGACGCCTCGGGGTCGATGGCGGCACGGCAGCGGATGAGTGCGGTGAAGGGGGCCGTGCTGTCGCTGCTGCTGGACGCCTACCAGCGGCGGGACAAGGTGGGGCTCGTGACCTTCCGGGGGGCGGCGGCCGAGGTCGCGCTGCCGCCGACGTCCTCCGTCGACGCCGCCGCCGCGCGGCTGGAGTCGCTGCCCACCGGGGGGCGTACGCCGCTCGCCGCCGGGCTGCTGAAGGCGCACGAGGTGCTGCGGGTGGAGCGGCTGCGGGACCCGGCACGCCGGGCCCTGGTGGTCGTGGTGACCGACGGCCGGGCCACCGGCGGCCCGGAACCGGTCGTCCTCGCGGGGCGGGCGGCGCGGCTGTTCGCGGCCGAGCAGGTCGCCTCGGTGGTCGTGGACTGCGAGTCGGGGCCGGTGCGGCTCGGGCTCGCCGGGGAGCTGGCCGGTCAGCTGGGCGGTACGGCCGTCACGCTGGACGAGCTGCGGGCCGACTCGATCGCCGGGCTGGTCAGGGATGTGCAGGGGACGAAGAGGAGGGCCGCGTAGTGCCGCAGGGACAGCCGAGTGTCGTACCGGACGACGGACTGACGACCCGTCAGCGCAGGAACCGTCCGCTGGTCGTCGTGCACACGGGCGTCGGCAAGGGCAAGTCCACCGCCGCGTTCGGGCTCGCGCTGCGCGCCTGGAACCAGGGGTGGCCCATCGGGGTGTTCCAGTTCGTCAAGTCGGCGAAGTGGAAGGTCGGCGAGGAGAACGCGCTCAGGGTGCTCGGCGCCTCCGGCGAGGGCGGGACCGTCGACTGGCACAAGATGGGCGAGGGCTGGTCGTGGGTCCAGCGCGACGCACAGATGGACAACGAGGAGAAGGCCCGCGAGGGCTGGGAGCAGGTCAAGCGGGACCTGGCCGCCGAGACGTACCGGCTGTACGTGCTGGACGAGTTCGCGTACCCGATGCACTGGGGCTGGGTCGACACCGACGAGGTCGTCGACGTGCTGCGCGGCCGTCCCGGCACCCAGCACGTGGTGATCACCGGGCGGAACGCCCCGGAGAAGCTGGTGGACCTCGCCGACCTCGTCACCGACATGTCCAAGGTCAAGCACCCCATGGACGTGGGGCAGAAGGGCCAGAAGGGCATCGAGTGGTGATGTCCGTCCCCCGGCTGGTCATCGCCGCGCCCTCCTCGGGCAGCGGCAAGACCACCGTCGCCACGGGGCTGATGGCCGCGTTCGCCGCGCGGGGGCTCGCCGTGTCCCCGCACAAGGTCGGGCCGGACTACATCGACCCCGGGTACCACGCCCTGGCGACCGGGCGGGTGGGGCGCAACCTGGACGCGTACCTGTGCGGGCCGGAGCTGGTCGCTCCGCTGTTCCTGCACGGGTCGCGCGGGTGTGACCTCGCCGTGGTCGAGGGCGTGATGGGGCTGTACGACGGGGCCGCCGGCGAAGGTGAGCTGGCGTCCACCGCGCACGTCGCCAAGCTGCTCCGGGCGCCGGTGGTGCTCGTCGTGGACGCGTCGTCGCAGTCGCGGTCGGTGGCGGCCCTGGTGCACGGGTTCGCGTCCTGGGATCCGCAGGTGCGGGTCGGGGGCGTGATCCTGAACAAGGTCGGCTCGGACCGGCATGAGGAGTCGCTGCGGGAGGCGCTGGACTCGTCGGGTGTGCCGGTCCTGGGTGCCTTGCGGCGGGTCGCTCAGGTGGACACGCCCTCCCGGCACCTCGGGCTGGTGCCGGTCGCCGAGCGGCAGGCCGCGGCGGTGGACGCCGTCCAGGCCATGGCCGCGCAGGTGGCTCGGGGATGTGACCTGGACGCGCTGGAGGCACTCGCCCGTACTGCGGGTGCCCTCCCAGGGGGCCCCGCCCCGTGGACCCCCGCCTCGCCCGCCCACCACCGGACTCGGTCCGACGGCAAGCACGCCCCTGTCGTCGCCGTCGCCGGCGGGCCCGCGTTCACCTTCTCCTACGCCGAGCACACCGAACTGCTCACCGCCGCCGGAGCCGAAGTGGTCACCTTCGATCCGCTCCGTGACGAGCGACTGCCCGAAGGAACCGCCGGGCTGGTCATCGGGGGCGGCTTCCCCGAGGTGTACGCCGCCGAGCTGTCCGCCAACGAGCCGCTGCGCGAGGCCGTGGCCGAACTGGCCCTCTCCAATGCCCCCGTGGCCGCCGAGTGCGCCGGGCTGCTCTACCTCTGCCGCGAACTGGACGGGCAGCCCATGTGCGGTGTGCTCGACGCCACCGCGCGGATGACCGACCGGCTGACCCTCGGCTACCGGGACGCCGTGGCCGTCGGCGACAGTGTGCTGGCGCCGGCCGGGACGCGGATGCGGGGCCACGAGTTCCACCGCACCGTCGTCGAGCCGGGCGCCGGTGCCGCTCCCGCCTGGGGCGTACGCGCCCCGGCCCGGCGGGTCGAAGGTTTCGTACAGCAGGGCGTGCACGCGAGTTATCTGCACACGCACTGGGCGTCCGAGCCCGGTGTCGCCCGTCGGTTCGTGGAGAGGTGCCGGACGTCATGAGCAGCAGGCTGGTCGGAGTCGGGGTCGGTCCCGGTGATCCGGAGCTGGTGACCGTGAAGGGGGTCAACGCGCTGCGGGCCGCCGATGTCGTCGTCGTACCCGTCATGGCCGCGCCCGACGGAACGGATGGCGGGGAGCGCGGGCGGGCCGAGGCGACCGTGTCGCACTACGTGCCCGCGGAGAAGGTCGTCCGCGTGGTGTTCGCGCTGAACGAGCGCACCGACCGGGCCCGGCGCGAGGCGGCCTGGGACGCGGCCGGGCAGCGGGTCGCCGAGCTGCTGGAAGCGCACGGGTCGGTCGCGTTCGCCACCATCGGGGACCCGAACGTGTACTCGACGTTCACCTATCTCGCGCAGACCATCGTGGAGCTGGTGCCGGGTGTCACCGTGGAGACCGTGCCCGGGATCACCGCCATGCAGGATCTCGCGGCGCGCTCCGGGGCCGTGCTGACCGAGGGCACCGAGCCGCTGACCCTCGTGCCGGTGACGGCGGGCTCGGCGGTGCTGAAGGAGGCGCTGGCCGGGCCGGGGACGGTCGTGGCGTACAAGTTCGGGCGGCAGGCCACCGAGGTCGCGCAGGCGCTGCGGGAGACCGGGCGGCTCGGGGGCGCGGTGTGGGGCTCGGCGCTGGGGCTGCCGGAGGAGTCGGTCCGCCCGGCCGCCGAGCTGGACGGGACGCCGCTGCCGTACCTGTCGACGCTGATCGCGCCGCCGCGCCGGGACGACGGCCGGGGCGGAAAGCTGTGACCCGGCCCGGGTCACCCCGTGACGCCCACCACCAGCCAGATGAAGGCCGCGCCCGCGACCGTGCACAGCAGGGTCGAACGGGCGGGGTGCTCATGGTGGGCCTCAGGGAGGATCTCCGCCGCGGCGAGGTACAGCAGTGCGCCGCCGAACAGGCCGAGGTAGCCGCCGAGGACGCCCGCCGGGACGGTGAGGAACGTGGACGCGGCGGCTCCGGCGACGGGTGCGACGGCGTCCGCGAAGAGCATGGCGAGGGCCTTGCGGCGGGCGTTGCCGTACAGGCTGGTCAAAGTGAAGGTGTTGAAGCCGTCCGCGAAGTCGTGGGCGATGACGGCGAGCGCGACCGCGGTGCCCATGCCGCCGCCCACCTGGAAGGACGCGCCGATCGCCACGCCGTCCATCAGGCTGTGGCCCACCATCGCCCCGGCCGCCGTCAGGCCCACCTCGGGGGCTCTGTGGTGGTGTTCGTCGGCGCCGTGGGCGGCGCGGCGGGCCGCCAGCAGGCGTTCCACCAGATGGGCGAGGAGGAAGCCGGCCAGGAACAGCAGGAGCGCGGCCGGGACGCCGTGGACCTCGGTGCCCGCCGTCCGGAGCGCCTCCGGCAGCAGGTCCAGGCCGGCCACGCCGAGCATCAGCCCGCCGGCCAGGCCCAGCACCAGATGGCGACGGTCGGTCACGCGCTGTGCCGTCCAGCCGCCGGCCAGCGTCATCAGGAACGCGCCGAGCGCGACGAAGACCGCCATAGGCCCTTGCTATCGGATCGACCCGCGTTCCCGCACATCCGACAGCCACAACCGCAGTACTCGTAGGAGAGGACCGATTCCCATGGCCGATGCCCCCACCGGCAAGGTGACCTTCGTCGGTGCCGGCCCCGGCGCCGCCGATCTGCTGACGTTCCGTGCCGCGCGGGCCATCGCCGAGGCCGACGTCGTGATCTGGGCCGCGAGCCTGGTCCAGGCGGAGGTCCTCGAACACGCCGGCGAGGACGCCGAGATCCTGGACTCGGCGACCATGTCGCTGGAGGACGTCGTCGCGGTGTACCGACGCGCGTTCGAGGAGGGGCTCGCGGTGGCCCGTATCCACTCCGGCGACCCGGCCCTGTGGGGCGGCACGCAGGAGCAGCTGGACCGCTGCCAGGAGATCGGCATCGCGACCGAGGTAGTCCCGGGCGTGTCCTCCTTCTCCGCCGTGGCCGCGCTGGCGCAGCGCGAGCTGACGATTCCCGAGGTCGCGCAGTCCGTGGTGCTGACCCGGCTGGGCGGGGGCAAGACGCCGATGCCGCCCGGTGAGGAGGTGCGCGAGTTCGCCCGCCACGGCACCACCATGGCGATCTTCCTGTCGGCGGCGCGCAGTGGGCAGCTGGTGCGGGAGCTGCTGGAGGGCGGCTACCCGACGAGCACCCCGGTGGTGATCGCGTACCAGGCGACCTGGCCCGAGGAGCTGGTCGTCAGGTGCACGATCGGCACGCTGGAGGAGACGGTCAAGGAGCACAGGCTCTGGAAGCACACGCTGTTCCTGGTCGGCCCGGCGCTGGACGCGCACGGGACGCGTTCGCACCTGTACCACCCGGGTCACTTCCACGGCTACCGGAAGGCCGACCCCGAGGCGCGGCGGGCGCTGCGCGAGCAGCGGGCGAAGAGTTGATCACCGTCGTCGGTACGGGGACCGGGGCGCCGGTGCCCGTGGACGTCCTGGCCGGGGCCGCGCTGGTCGTCGGCGGGCGGCGGCACCTGGACTCCGTACGGCTGCCCGAGGGGGCGGAGCGGGTGGTGCTCGGCCCGCTGGCGCCCGCCCTGGAGAGCATCGCCGGGTACCTCGGCAAGGAACTGCCGGTGGTCGTGCTGGCGTCCGGGGACCCGGGGTTCTTCGGGATCGTGCGGGCGCTGGCCGAGCGGTTCGGGTCCGGGCTGCTGGACGTGCGTCCGGCGGTGTCCTCCGTGGCCACCGCCTTCGCCCGGATCGGGCTGCCCTGGGACGACGCGGTCGTGGTCAGCGCGCACGGCCGGGAGCTGCGGACGGCGGTGAACGTGTGCCGGGCGCGGCCGAAGGTGGCCGTGCTGACCGGACCCGGCGCCGGGCCGGCCGAGCTGGGGGCCGCGCTCCCCGGTGACCGGACCCTGGTCGTGGCGAGCGCGCTCGGCGATCCGCGGCGGGAGCGCGTGGAGCGGGTGACGGCCGCCGAGGCGGCGGCCCGGGACTGGGGTACGGCGGTGAGCGTGGTGCTGTGCCTGGACGAGGCGCGGGCGCTCGGTGCGGTGCGGACGGTGGCCGGGGTGCCCGGGGCTCCGGCCCGCTGGGCCCTGGAGGAGGACGCGTTCGCGCACCGGGACTCGATGATCACCAAGTTCGAGGTGCGGGCGCTGGCCCTGGCCCGGCTGGGGCCGCGCCTGGGCGACCTGGTGTGGGACGTGGGCGCCGGGTCGGGCTCGGTCGCGGTGGAGTGCGCGCGGCTCGGTGCCGCGGTCGTCGCCGTCGAGAAGACCCCGGACGGGGTGGCGCGCATCCGGGCCAACGCGGACGCCCACGGCGTCGACGTGGACGTGGTGCACGGCTCGGCGCCGGACGCCCTGGCGGGGCTGGCCGGCGATCCCGACGCGGTGTTCGTCGGCGGCGGGGGCCGGGAGCTGCCCGCCGTGGTGACCGCGTGCGCGCGGCGGGCCCGGCGGACGGTCGTCGTGGCCATGGCCGCGCTGGACCGGGTGCCGGCGGCCCGGCAGGCGCTGACGGACGCCGGGTTCACCTGCGACGGGGTGCTGTTGCAGTCCTCGCGCCTCGCGCCGCTGCCGGGGGACGTGACCCGGCTGGCGGCCACCAATCCTGTGTTCCTGCTGTGGGGCGTGAGAACCCCGGCGTCTAGTGAAGGAGTAGTCCAGTGATCGGCCTCATTTCCGCCACCGCGGCGGGGGCGGCGGCGCGGGACCGGCTGGCCGCGGCCTGGCCGGAGCGTACGCGCGTCTACGAGGGTCCTGTCGGTGAGGCCGTGCGGGCCGCGTTCGCGGAGTGCGAGCAGCTGGTGTGCTTCCTGGCGACCGGGGCGGTGGTACGGCTGCTCGCGCCGCTGCTCGCCGGCAAGGCGGCCGACCCGGGCGTGGTGTGCGTGGACGAGGGCGGCCGGTTCGCGGTGTCGCTGCTCGGCGGGCACGCGGGCGACGCCAACGCGCTCGCCCGCGAGGTGGGTGCGGTGCTGGGCGCCGAGCCGGTGGTGACGACCGCGACGGACGCCGCCGGGCTGCCGGGCCTGGACACGCTCGGCCTGCCGTACGAGGGGTCGGTCGCCGCGGTCTCCCGGGCGCTGCTGGACGGCGAACCGGTCGCGCTGGAGGCCGAGGTGGTCTGGCCGCTGCCACCGCTGCCGGTCGCGCCCCAGGGGACGTACACGATCCGGGTGACCGACCGGGCCGTCGCGGCGGGCGAGCGGGAGGTGCTGCTCAGGCCGCCGTCGCTGGTGGTCGGGGTCGGCGCGTCGAAGGGCGCGCCGGCCGAGGAGGTCCTCGGTCTGGTCGAGGAGGCGCTGCGGGAGGCGGGTCTCTCGCCGCGGTCGGTCGCCGAGCTGGCCACCGTGGACGCCAAGGCGGAGGAGCCGGGCATCGTGGCCGCCGCCGAACGGCTCGGGGTGCCCCTGGTGACGTACTCCGCCGGGGAACTGGCGGCGGTCGAGGTGCCCAACCCGTCCGACGCGCCCCTCGCGGCCGTCGGCACCCCGTCGGTCGCGGAGGCCGCCGCCCTGGTCCGGGGCGGGGAACTCCTCGTCCCCAAGCGGAAGTCGGCCGCGCGGCCCGCGATGGCGACCTGTGCGGTCGTACGGCGTCCGGGGCGCGGGCGGCTCGCGGTCGTCGGCCTCGGGCCGGGCGCCCGGGACCTGCTCACCCCACGCGCGGCGGCCGAGCTGCGGCGGGCGTCGGTGCTGGTCGGTCTCGACCAGTACGTGGACCAGATCCGCGATCTGCTGCGGCCCGGCACCCGGGTGCTGGAGTCGGGGCTCGGCGCGGAGGAGGAGCGGGCCCGGACGGCGGTCGCCGAGGCCCGCGCGGGGCACGCGGTGGCGCTGATCGGCAGCGGGGACGCGGGCGTGTACGCCATGGCCTCGCCGGCGCTCGCCGAGGCCTCCGACGACATCGACGTGGTCGGGGTGCCCGGGGTGACGGCCGCGCTGGCCGCCGGGGCGGTCCTGGGCGCGCCGCTGGGCCACGACCACGTGTCCATCAGCCTGTCCGACCTGCACACGCCGTGGGAGGTCATCGAGCGCCGGGTGCGCGCGGCGGCCGAGTCGGACCTCGTCGTCACCTTCTACAACCCGCGCTCCCGGGGCCGCGACTGGCAGTTGCCCAAGGCGCTCGCGATCCTCGCCGGACACCGGGAGCCGACGACGCCCGTCGGTGTCGTCCGCAACGCCTCCCGGCCGGACGAGGCCGCCCGGGTCACCACGCTCGCCGCGCTGGACCCGGCGACGGTCGACATGATGACGGTCGTCACCGTGGGCAACACGGCGACCCGTCGGATCGCGGGGCGCATGGTGACGCCGCGCGGCTACCGCTGGCAGGCGTCCCAGGAGGGGGCGGAGTGAACCGCGTCGTCCACCCGATCGAGCAGGAGTCCTACCGGCGGCTGCGCGCCCGCCTGGACACCTCGCACTTCCCGCCGCTGACCCGGGCGGTGGTGGAGCGGGTCATCCACTCCGCCGCCGACCTGGAGTACGCGAACGACCTCGTCATGGACGAGGGCGAGCTGGTGACGGCGCACGCGGCGCTGCACGCCGGGGCGCCGGTGGTCGTGGACGTCGAGATGGTGGCCGCCGGGATCACCCGGCGGGAGACCGTCTGCCGGCTGAGGGACGCGGTGGCCGGGCCGGGTCTGACCCGGTCGGCGCACGCGATCCGGCTCGCGTACGAGCAGGTAGGTCCCGGTGCCCTCTGGGTGATCGGCAACGCGCCGACCGCGCTGGAGGAGCTGCTGACCCTGGACGCCGACCCGGCGCTCGTCATCGGACTGCCCGTCGGCTTCGTCGGCGCGGTCGAGTCCAAGGCCGCGTTGCGCGAGAGCGGGCTGCCCGCCGTGAGCAACGTGTCCGAGAAGGGCGGGTCGGCGGTCGCGTCCGCCGCGCTCAACGCCCTGCTGTACCACCCCGCTTCACACTCCGAGGAGAACGCGTGACCACCCCGCCCGCCCTGCTCATCGCCGGCCACGGCACCCGTGACGACGCCGGAGCCGAGGCGTTCCGCGACTTCGTCCGGGAGCTGGGGCGCCGCCACCCCGGGCTGCCCGTCGCCGGCGGCTTCATCGAACTGTCCCCGCCGCCGCTGGGCGAGGCCGTCGCCGAGCTGGTCGAACAGGGCGTACGCCGGTTCGCCGCCGTGCCGCTGATGCTGGTGTCCGCCGGGCACGCCAAGGGCGACATCCCGGCCGCGCTGGCCCGTGAGAAGGAGCGGCACCCGGGCATCTCGTACACCTACGGCCGTCCGCTGGGCCCCCACCCGGCGCTGCTGAACGTGCTGGAGCGGCGGCTGGACGAGGCGCTCGGCTCGTCCGCCCGCACCCCGGAGGACCGGGCCGACGTCACCGTGCTGCTGGTCGGGCGCGGCTCCACCGACCCCGACGCCAACGCCGAGGTGTTCAAGGCGGCGCGGCTGCTGTGGGAGGGCCGGGGGTACGCCGGGGTCGAGACGGCGTTCGTGTCGCTCGCGGCGCCGGACGTGCCGAGCGGGCTGGACCGGTGCGCGGCGCTGGGGGCGCGGAGGATCGTCGTACTCCCCTACTTCCTCTTCACCGGCATCCTGCCGGACCGGGTGCGGCAGCAGACCGAGGGGTGGGCCGCGGCGCACCCGGAGGTCGAGGTGCGCTCGGCCGATGTCATCGGGCCCGAGCCGGAGCTGCTGGACCTGGTGATGGAGCGGTACGAGGAGGCCGTCAAGGGTGATCTGCGCATGAACTGCGACTCGTGCGTGTACCGGATCGCGCTGCCGGGCTTCGAGGACAAGGTCGGGCTGCCGCAGCAGCCGCACTTCCACCCGGACGACGACGACCACCACGGGCACGGACACGGGCATGGGCACGGGCATGGGCACGGGCATCACGGGGGGCACTCGCACAGCCATGCGCACTGAAGCGGCCGGCGGGTCCGGTGACGATCTGCGGCACCACGGGGACGCCGAGGTGCGGGACGACGGGGCCGGCCTGGTCGACCTCGCCGTCAACGTCCGCGCGGACACGCCTCCGTCGTGGCTGCGGGAGGAGATCGCCGGTTCGCTGTCGTCCCTCGCGGCCTACCCGGACGGGCGGGCCGCGCGGGCGGCGGTGGCGGCGCGGCACCAGCTGCCGGTGGAGCGGGTGCTGCTGACGGCGGGGGCGGCGGAGGCGTTCGTGCTGCTCGCCCGAGCACTGAAGGTCCGCCGGCCGGTCGTCGTGCACCCGCAGTTCACCGAGCCGGAGGCCGCGCTGCGGGACGCCGGGCACACCGTGGCCCGGGTGCTGCTGCGGGAGGAGGACGGGTTCCGGCTGGACCCGGCGGCCGTGCCGGAGGAAGCCGACCTGGTGGTGATCGGCAACCCCACGAATCCGACGTCGGTGCTGCATCCGGCGGAGACGGTCGTCCGGCTCGCCCGCCCGGGGCGGACGTTGGTGGTGGACGAGGCGTTCATGGACGCGGTGCCGGGTGAGCGGGAGGCACTGGCCGGGCGGACCGATGTGCCGGGGCTCGTCGTGCTGCGCAGCCTCACCAAGACCTGGGGGCTGGCCGGGCTGCGCATCGGGTACGTCCTGGCCGCGCCCGAGGTGATCGCCGAGTTGGAGCGGGCCCAGCCGTTGTGGCCGGTGTCGACACCCGCGCTGGCGGCGGCGGAGGCGTGTGTGGCGCCGAGGGCACTGGCGGAGGCGGGGCACGCGGCGCATCGCATCGCCGGGGACCGGGCGCACCTGGTGGCCGGGCTGGCCGCGTTCGCCGCCCGCGGAGTGCGGGTGGTGGGGCCGGCGGAAGGACCGTTCGTGCTGGTCCGTATGCCGGGGGCGGCCGGGGTACGGCGGCGGTTGCGGGAGCTCGGTCATGCGGTGCGGCGGGGTGACACGTTTCCGGGGCTCGGTCAGGAGTGGGTGCGGGTCGCCGTGCGGGACCGGGGGACGGTGAACGGGTTCTTGCGGGCGCTGTCGGCCGCACTGGATTCGTCCGGCTGACAGACTGAATCACCAACCGCCGCCCCGGCTCGCCGCGTTGAGCTGCTCCGTCAGCTCTTCCGGCGTCGAGCCACCGCCACCGCTCCTCCGCCCGCCAGCAGCAGGGTCAGTGCGCCGCCCGCGATGTACGGGGTCGCCGAGCTGCCGCCGGTCTCCGCGAGGTCCGCTTCGGCGGGGGTGCCCTGGGGGCGGGGGCCGGCGGCCGGGTCGTGGCTCGGCACCGGGGTCGTGGCGGGCGGGGCCATCGGGGACTCGCAGGTGGCCTTGGCCAGGGTGACCGTGCCCTCGACGTCGGCCACGTTGAGCTTCAACGGGTTGACGGAGACCCTGAGTTCGAGGGCGGTCGCGGCGGCCGTACGGGTCGTGGTGCTCCGCTGGGAGAGGTCGAGGCGGACCTCGCCGACGCCGGGCACCTTCACCTCGGACGGGCCGCCGGCGGTGAGGGTGACGCGCTTGCCGAGGACGGTGACGGCACCGAGGACGTTCGCGGAGGCGACCGGCGCCTTGCCGACCTCACAGGTCGCCTTGGCGGTGATCGTGTCGGCCTCGATCAGGGACAGCAGGGGCAGACCGGGGACGTGCAGCTTGGCGTGGGCGACCCGGACCGAGCCCTCGGCGCGCCGCGCGGTCACCGTGGCCCCGGCCTGGGCGACGTCCGCGCCGAGGACGGTGAACGGCTTGCCGCCGTTCACGCCGTCGAGCCGGGCGGACAGCGCGGTGCGGTCGGCGCTCCGGGGTGCCTGGACCTCGTTGAGGGAGACCGCGAGCGGGACGTCCACGGTCTTGTTGAGCAGGGACACGTCGAGCCCGGTGCGCAGGACGACGGCGGAGGCGCGACCGTGGTCACCGGTCGCGTGCGCGGCGCCCGCGCCCCCCAGGACCACGGGCGCCGAGGCGAGGGCCGTGGCCGTCGCGAGGACGGTGAGACGGCGTACGGGCATGCGGAAGTTGTTGCTGTTCAAGGCGGTGGGACCCCCCAGACGGAACCTGCTTGGGACCCGTCAACCTTGTCCCCGGTGTGGGTGAACGGTCAGCGATCCGGGGCTACTTCACTCCAACGTGGAGTTTCCGCACGCCGATTCGATTCCAGGGCGAAATCGGCGGGCTCAGGGGAACGCCTACTCGACCACGCGTCCGTTCAGCACCACCCGCCGGGGCGCCGCCAGCACCCGTACGTCCGCCCGGGGATCGGTCTCGTACACCACGAGGTCGGCCGGGGCGCCCTCCTCCAGCCCCGGTCGGCCGAGCCAGGCGCGGGCGGCCCAGCTGGTGGCGGCGAGCGCGTCGGTCGGCGGGATGCCGGCGGCGACCAGTTCGGCGACCTCCTCCGCGACCAGCCCGTGCGGCAGTGTGCCGCCGGCGTCCGTACCGACGAAGACCGGGATGCCGGCGTCGTAGGCGGCGCGTACGGTGTCGTAGCGCCGCTCGTGCAGCCGGCGCATATGGGCGGACCAGCGCGGGAACTTCTTCTCGCCGCCGTCCGCGAGCCGGGGGAAGGTGGCGATGTTGACGAGGGTCGGGACGATCGCGACGCCCCGCTCGGCGAACAGCGGGATCAGGTCCTCGGTGAGGCCGGTGGCGTGCTCGATGCAGTCGATGCCCGCCTCGACCAGGTCGCGCAGGGAGTTCTCGGCGAAGCAGTGGGCGGTGACCCGGGCGCCGAGCCGGTGGGCCTCGGCGATGGCCGCCTCCACGGCCTCGCGGGGCCAGCAGGGGGCCAGGTCGCCGAGGTCGCGGTCGATCCAGTCGCCGACGAGCTTGACCCAGCCGTCGCCGCGCCGGGCCTCCCGGGCGACGTGGGCGACGAGGTCGTCCGGTTCGATCTCCCAGGCGTAGTTGCGGAGGTAGCGGCGGGTGCGGGCGATGTGCCGGCCCGCCCGGATGATCTTCGGGAGGTCGTCACGGTCGTCGATCCAGCGGGTGTCGGAGGGCGAGCCCGCGTCACGGATCAGCAGGGTGCCCGTCTCGCGGTCGGTGAGCGCCTGCTTCTCGGCGGTGTCCGTGTCCACCGGGCCCTCGGCGCCCAGGCCCACGTGGCAGTGGGCGTCGACCAGGCCGGGCAGCGCCCAGCCCTCGACGGTGGTGATGTCGCGGGCCCCGGCGGGGCGGTCGTAGCAGACGCGGCCCCCGACCACCCACAGCTCGTCACGGACGTCGTCCGGCCCCGCCAGGACCCGGCCCTTCACGTGCAGCACCGCACCATCGCTCATGCCCGCACCCTAACGACCTACGGCTCGGACTTCCCCACCTGGTCGGAGGTCTCCTCCTCGACCTCGGCCATCGCCGGGTCGAGCAGCCGGGAGAGGAAGTGCCGGGTGCGCTCGTGCTGCGGGTCGCCGATCACCCGGTCGGGGCTGCCGTCCTCGACGATCACGCCGCCGTCCATGAAGACGACCCGGTCGGCGACCTCGCGGGCGAAGGTCATCTCGTGGGTGACGACCATCATCGTCATGCCCTCCCGCGCGAGCCTGCGCATGACGGCGAGGACGTCGCCGACCAGCTCGGGGTCGAGCGCGGAGGTCGGCTCGTCGAAGAGCATCACCTCGGGGCCCATGGCGAGCGCCCGGGCGATGGCGACGCGCTGCTGCTGGCCGCCGGAGAGGGAGGACGGGTAGGCGTCCGCCTTCTCCGAGAGGCCGACGCGGGCGAGGTTCTCGGCGGCGACGCGCGCGGCCGTCTCCTTGTCCCGCCCGAGGACGCGGCGCTGCGGCAGCGTGAGGTTCTCGGTGACGTTCAGGTGCGGGAAGAGGTTGAACTGCTGGAAGACCATGCCGATGCGGCGGCGTACGGCGTCGATGTCGACGTCTGGGTCGGTCACCTCGGTGCCGCCGACGAAGACCTGGCCCTTGGTGGGCTCCTCCAGCAGGTTCACGCAGCGCAGCAGCGTGGACTTGCCGGAGCCGGAGGGGCCGATGACGCAGACGACCTCGCCCTGGCCGATCTCCAGGTCGATGCCGCGCAGCACCTCGTTGTCGCCGAAGGACTTGTGCAGTCCTCGGACCTCGATCTCCGGGCGGCTCACCGGATCGCCTCCTGGGCCTTGGATTCCATACGGCGGACGACGAAGCTGAGCGGGATGGTGACCAGCAGGTAGCACAGGCCCGCGACCAGGATCGGCGTGGAGTTGGCGGTCGTACTGGCGAGGTCGCGGCCGAACTTGGACAGTTCCCGCTCCTCCAGGGTGACACCGAGGAACAGCACCAGCGAGGAGTCCTTGAAGAGCAGGACGAGTTCGTTGGTGAGCGGCGGCAGGATGATCCGGAAGGCCTGCGGGATGATGATGGAGACCATGGCCTTCGCGGGCGAGAAGCCGAGCGAACGGGCCGCCTCCATCTGCCCCTTGGGCACGGCCTGGATGCCGGCCCGAATGGTCTCCGCCATGTACGCGGCCGAGACCAGGCCGAGCGCGAGGGCGACCTTGCCGTACGTACCGCCCGGGATCTCCGTGCCGGGGAAGGCGAGGGGCACGGCCACGCCGACGAAGATGAAGATCAGCAGGGCGGGCAGCCCGCGGAAGATCTCGATGTAGACGCCCGCCAGCCAGCGGTAGGGGCCCACGGAGGACAGCCGCATCAGCGCGATGACCATGCCGAGGACGAGTCCGACGACGAAGCCGGACAGCGTGTAGAGCACGGTGTTCTTCAGCGCCAGCGTGATGACGTCGGGGAACATCTGCTTCGCGATGTCCGCCTGGGCGAACTGGTTCTGGAGCCGGCCCCAGTCGGCCGTGACCGCGAAGGCGATCACGGCGGCGGCGAAGACGGCGTACTGGACGCCGCGCGACAGGCCGCGCTTCTGACGCCGGGTCAGTCCCTTCCTCTTCGGCTGGAGGGCTGTGTCCGTGTCGGTCATGAGGCGGCGGGAGAGGCGACGGAGGCCTCGTACGGGCCGATCCACTGCTCGTAGATCTTCTTGTAGGTGCCGTCGGCCTTGGCGGTCTTGAGCGCCTTGTTGATGGCGTCGAGCAGCGCCTTGTTGCCCTTCTTGACGGTGAAACCGTACTGCTCACCGGTCTTGAGGTTGTCCACGACCTTGAACTTGTCCGCGTTGGCCTTGTCCTTCAGCCAGCCCTGGACGACCGGGTAGTCGATGACGACGGCCTGGACCTGGCCGGTGCGCAGGCCGTTGAGGACGGCGTCGGAGGACTCGAAGGAGATCGGGTCGTAGCCCTTGCTCTTGACGTAGTCCTCGCCGGTGGTCTGCGCCTGGGCGCCGAGCTTCTTGCCCTTGGCCTTGACGTCGGCGAGCGAGTTGATCCCGCTGTTCTTGTCGACGAGGACGGCCTGGGTGGCCTCGAAGTACGGGTCGGAGAAGTCGACGTTCTTCTTGCGCTCGGCGGTGATGGTCATGCCGGCGGCGGCCAGGTCGCACTCGCCCGAGTTCAGGAAGGCACCCGTCTTGAAGTTCTCGAAGGGCGTGTCGAGGATCTGCTGCTTGACGCCGAGGTCCTTGGCGACGAGGTCGATGAGGGAGACGTCGAAGCCCTGCACCTTGCCGTTCACCTCCGACTGGAACGGCGGGTACGGCAGGTGGGTGCAGGTGGTCAGCTGACCGGCCTTGGCCAGGTGGACACCCTTGACCGTGGTCTTGCCGCTCCCCGAGTCGCTGGAGGAGCAGCCGGCCGCGACGAGCACGAGTGCGGCGGTCGCGGTGGTGGCGGCCAGAAGGCGGGTCCGGCGCCCGACGAGCGTTTTCATGGGGAGGTCTCCTGTCGGGGAACTAAGAGTTCCGATTATAAGGAAGTGTTTGAGTCTCTCAAATCAAACCCATGGCCAGGCAGCCCCTCGACCTAAGATCGAGGGAGTCGGCCCCCGAGAGACGAAGAGAGCACCGCCGTGACCCACCCCTTCCTCGACCTGCCCCCGCTGACTGCCGAGCGTTTCGCCGCCATCGAGGACGGGGTGGCCCGGCTGCTGGACACCCGCCAGGACGTCCTGATCACCCAGGGCGAGGCACTGCTGCCGCTGGAGGGCGCGATCCGCTCGGCGGCCGGTCCGGGCACGGTGGCCCTGAACGTGATCACGGGTCCTTACGGGCAGACCTTCGGCAACTGGCTGCGCGACGCCGGCGCCACGGTGCACGACCTCTCCGTCCCCTTCCACACGGCGGTGACCGCCGGGCAGGTCCGGGAGGCGTTCGCCGAGCACCCGGAGATCGACTTCGTGTCGCTGGTGCACGCCGAGGCGGCGACCGGCAACACCAACCCGGTCGCGGAGATCGGCGAGGTGGTGCGGGAGCAGGGCGCCCTCTTCTACCTGGACGCGGTGGCCTCGGTCGGCGCGGAGCCGGTGCTGCCGGACGCGTGGGGCGTGGACCTGTGCGTGATCGGCGCGCAGAAGGCGATGGGCGGCCCGGCGGGCGTGTCGGCGATCTCGGTGAGCGCGCGGGCGTGGGCCCGGATGACCGCCAACCCGAACGCCCCGCGCCGCTCGTACCTGTCCCTGCTGGACTGGAAGGACCGCTGGATCGACGCCGGCCGCAAGGCGCTGCCGCACGCGCCGGCGCAGCTGGAGATGCTGGCGCTGGAGGCGTGCCTGGAGCGGATCGAGTCGGCGGGTCTGGAGTCGGTGATGGCCCGGCACCGGCGCGCGGCGCTGGCCTCGCGGGCCGGCGCGGTGGCACTGGGCGGGGGCCTGGAACCGTATGTGTACGAGGAGGGGGACGCGGCGCCGGTCGCCACGACCCTCCGGGTGCCGTCCGGCGTGGTGGCCTCCGACCTGGTGGCCCGCGCTCTGGCGACCGACCCCGCCCTGCCGCTGGCGGCCGGCGGCGGCGCCCTGGCCCGGGAGATGATCCGCGTCAACCACTACGGTCCCGACGCGACGCGGGGCGCGGTCCAGAACTCCCTGGCGGCACTGGGCGCGGCGCTCGCCGAGCGGGGCCTGCCGGTGGACCCGGCCGCCGCCCGCGGGGCCGTGGAGAACGCCTGGCGCTGATCCGCAAGGGGTCATCACCCCGGAACGCAACGAAAACGGCTCGCGCACACCGCGCGGGCTGTTTTCACATCTTGAATTCCAATTACTTTCACAAACTCCGCCAATTCTCCGGACGATAGCTTCCCGTCTTCTTCTGCCCGCTTTTTGCAGAGCTAAACAAGGGACTTTGCCGACAGGTTTCCCGCGCTTTCCGGGCTGTGACACACTCCACAACAGGTGAGATTTGCCCTGATTTGTAGCGGCGCATCTCGGACATTTCACCGGCCGGGCAAGAACCCTCCACACTCGCTCCCGTGCATTCTCGAATTCGCTTCGCTAAATTCCTGCCGTATGACTGCCGCACCCGCAGACCTGCTCATCGAACGGCCGGCGACGACCGACGGAGCCGCGCTCTGGCGTCTCGCCAAGGAATCGAAAACCCTCGATCTGAACTCCTCCTACAGCTATCTGCTGTGGTGCCGGGACTTCGCCGGCACCTCGGCGGTGGCACGCGGCGCGGGCGGGGAGCCGGTCGGCTTCGTCACCGGATACCTGCGGCCGGACCGCCCGCGCACGCTGCTCGTCTGGCAGGTGGCCGTCGACCCCGCCCACCGGGGCCACGGCATCGCCGCCAAGCTGCTGGACGGGCTGACCGCCCGGCTCGTCGCCGAGCGGGGGATCACCGGGATCGAGACCACCATCACGCCCGGCAACACCGCCTCCGAGCGGCTGTTCACCTCCTTCGCCGAGCGGCACGGCGCACAGGTGACCCACGAGGTGCTGTTCCCCGCCGAACTGTTCACGGACGGCCCGCACGACCCCGAAGTCCTGTACCGCATCGGCCCGTTGACCGACTCCACCGCCCACTGAGGAGCGATTCACCGTGACCATCACCCAGCCCGACCTCAGCGTCTTCGAGACCCTGGAGTCCGAGGTGCGCAGCTACTGCCGCGGCTGGCCCACCGTCTTCGACCGCGCGCGGGGCAGCCGGATGTACGACGAGGACGGGCACGCGTACCTCGACTTCTTCGCCGGTGCCGGCTCACTCAACTACGGCCACAACAACCCCGTCCTCAAACGGGCGTTGATCGACTATCTGGAACGGGACGGCGTCACCCACGGCCTGGACATGTCGACCACGGCCAAACGCACCTTCCTCCATGCCTTCCAGGACCTGGTCCTGCGCCCGCGCGACCTGCCGTACAAGGTCATGTTCCCGGGGCCGACCGGCACCAACGCCGTGGAGTCGGCGCTGAAGCTGGCGCGGAAGGTGAAGGGCCGCGAGGCGATCGTGTCGTTCACCAACGCCTTCCACGGCATGTCGCTGGGCTCCCTCGCCGTGACGGGCAACGCCTTCAAGCGGGCCGGCGCGGGCATTCCGCTGGTGCACGGCACGCCGATGCCGTTCGACAACTACTTCGACGGCACGGTCCCGGACTTCCTGTGGTTCGAGCGGCTGCTGGAGGACCAGGGCTCCGGGCTGAACAAGCCCGCCGCCGTGATCGTGGAGACCGTGCAGGGCGAGGGCGGCATCAACGTCGCCCGGCCCGAATGGCTGCGCGCGCTGAAGGAGCTGTGCGAGCGGCAGGACATGCTGCTGATCGTCGACGACATCCAGATGGGCTGCGGCCGTACCGGCGCGTTCTTCTCCTTCGAGGAGGCCGGCATCACGCCGGACATCGTCACCGTGTCGAAGTCGATCAGCGGCTACGGGCTGCCCATGTCGCTGTGCCTGTTCAAGCCCGAGCTGGACGTGTGGGAGCCGGGCGAGCACAACGGCACCTTCCGCGGCAACAACCCGGCCTTCGTGACCGCCACCGCCGCGCTGGAGACGTACTGGACCGACGGCTCGGCCATGGAGAAGCAGACCCGCGCCCGTGGCGAACAGGTCGAGCGGGCCCTCGTCTCCATCACCGAGGAGAACCTGGCCGACGTGAGGGAGTACCGCGGCCGTGGGCTCGTGTGGGGCCTGGAGTTCCACGACAAGTCCCGGGCCTCCCGGGTCGCCCGCCGCGCCTTCGAGCTCGGACTGCTGATCGAGACGTCCGGCCCGGAGGGCGAGGTCGTCAAACTGCTGCCGGCCCTGACCATCACGCGCGAGGAACTGGACGAAGGACTCAGCGTCCTCGCCCGCGCCGCCCGCGAAACCGCCTAGCCACACCCGGCAAGCCAGCAAGTCAGCAAGGAGGCAGTGCACCCCCATGATCGTCCGTTCGTTCAAGGACATCGAAGGCACCGACCGGCACATCAGGGCGAAGTCCGGCACCTGGGAGAGCAAGCGGATCGTCCTCGCCAAGGAGCGCGTCGGCTTCTCCCTGCACGAGACCATCCTGTACGCCGGGACGGAGACGTCGATGTGGTACGCCAACCACATCGAGGCCGTCGTCTGCACCAAGGGCGAGGCCGAACTCACCGACCAGGAGACCGGGAAGACGTACACCATCACCCCCGGCACCATGTACCTCCTCGACGGGCACGAGCGGCACACGCTGCGCGTCAAGGAGGACTTCCACTGCGTCTGCGTGTTCAACCCGCCGGTCACCGGCCGGGAGGACCACGACGAGAACGGTGTCTACCCCCTGCTCACCGAGCCCGAGGAGGTGTGAGAGCCCATGACCACCGCCACCGTGAGGGACCTCTACCCGACCCGCGGCACCACCGAGGTGACCGTCCCCCGCCAGGACCCCGTCGTCTGGGGCGCCCCGGACACCCCGGGCCCGATCGAGACGGCCGACCTCCAGGCGTACGAGCGGGACGGCTTCCTCGCCGTCGACCAGCTGATCGGTCCGGACGAGGTCGAGGTCTACAAGCGTGAGCTGGACCGGCTGGTCGCCGACCCGGCGATCCGCGCCGACGAGCGCTCGATCGTGGAGCCGAAGTCCAAGGAGATCCGCTCGGTCTTCGAGGTGCACCGGATCAGCGAGGTGTTCGCGAACCTGGTGCGCGATCCGCGCGTGGTCGGCCGCGCCCGGCAGATCCTCGGCTCGGACGTGTACGTCCACCAGTCCCGGATCAACGTCAAGCCGGGCTTCGGCGCGAGCGGCTTCTACTGGCACTCGGACTTCGAGACCTGGCACGCCGAGGACGGCCTGCCGAACATGCGCACGGTGTCCGTCTCGATCGCGCTGACCGAGAACCACGACACCAACGGCGGCCTGATGATCATGCCGGGTTCGCACAGGACGTTCCTGGGCTGCGCCGGTGCCACGCCGGAGGACAACTACAAGAAGTCCCTTCAGATGCAGGACGCGGGCACGCCGTCGGACGAGGCGCTGACCGCGCTGGCGGGCGAGTACGGCATCCGGCTGTTCACCGGCAAGGCCGGCTCGGCGACCTGGTTCGACTGCAACTGCATGCACGGCTCCGGCGACAACATCACGCCGTTCCCGCGCAGCAACGTCTTCATCGTGTTCAACAGCGTGGAGAACACGGCGGTGGAGCCGTTCGCGGCGCCGGTGCGGCGGCCGGAGTTCATCGGGGCGAGGGATTTCACCCCGGTGCGGTAGCCGCTCCCGATCACCGGGCCGGGACCTCCTCGTGTGGGACAGGAGGCCCCGGCCCGGTCGTGTCAGCCGGACAGCGCCTCCAGCAGCCGGTCCACGTCGGCGGTCGTGTTGTAGAGGTGGAAGGCCGCGCGCAGGTTGCCCGCGCGGTTGGATACCTCGATGCCCGCCTCGCTCAACTCGGGCTGCCGGGAGCCGAGTCCGGGGACCGAGACGATCGCCGAGCCGGGAGCGGGCACCGGCGCGTGGCCGAGGCCGGCGAGACCCGCGCGGAACCGGTCGGCGAGGGCGGTGTCATGGGCGTGCACGGCGTCCACGCCGAGTTCCTCGATCAGCTCCAGCGAGCGCCGCAGGCCCGCGAAGGTGAACAGGGCGTGGGTGAGGTCGAACCGCCGGGCGGAGCGGGCGAGCTCGGCGACCGGGCCGTAACAGCTGTCCCACGGCCGCTCGGCCGCGACCCAGCCGGCGAGCAGCGGCGTCAGCCCGCCGAAGTCCTCGGGGACGGTGAGGAAGGCGGCGCCGTGCGGGCCCAGCAGCCACTTGAAGGAGACGCTCGCGGTGAAGTCGTAGGCGTCCGCCTCCACCGGCAGCCAGCCGGCGGCCTGGGAGAAGTCGACGTAGGTGCGGGCGCCGTGGGCGCGGGCGGCCTCGCGCAGGGCGGGCAGGTCGGCGACCCGGCCGTCGGCGGACTGCGCGGCGCTGACCGCGACGAGCGCGGTCCCCGGCCGGACGGACTCGGCGATCCGCTCCAGCGGGACCGTGCGGACCTTGAGGTCGCCGCGGACGTGGAAGGGGTTGAGCACGGAGGTGAAGTCGTCCTCGGCGGTGAGGACTTCGGCGCCCGCCGGGAGCGAGGCGGCGATCACACCGGTGTGCGCGGCGACCGAGGCGCCGGCCGCGACGCGGGTGGCCGGGACGCCGGTGAGCCGGGCGAACGCGGCCCGGCTCGCCTCCACGTCCTCGTACAGGGAGGTCAGCGGCCGGCCCTCGGCCCGCAGCAGCGCCGCCTCCTGGAGGGCGGCGACGGTACGGGCCGGCAGCAGGCCGTTGCTCGCGGTGTTGAGGTAGATGCTCTTCGGGGTGAACTCGGCGCGGACGAGGCTCTCGAACGTCTCCGTGGTCTCCATGGGTCCACTCTGCGGCCCAGGCACCTACGCGTCCATCGCGAATTCCTACGCGGTTCCTCTTAGCGGCACTTGTACGAGCGCCCCGACCTGTGCTTTCAGCCCTGCTGCGGCACCGCGCACCCGTCCGGTCCGCACGCCTGGGCGTCATCCTGCTCGACGAGCTTCAGCGGCGAGCGCTCGCCCCAGGCCTGGGTGAGCGCCTGGGTGAAGACCTCGGCGGGCTGGGCACCGGAGACGCCGTACGTCCGGTCGAGGACGAAGAACGGCACACCGGTCGCGCCGAGCTGGGCGGCCTCGCGCTCGTCGGCGCGGACCTCGTCGGCGTAGCGGGACGGGTCGGCGAGCACCGCGCGGGCGGCGTCGGCGTCCAGTCCCGCCTGCGCGGCCAGCTCCACCAGACGTTCGTCGCCCTCGGTGAAGACGGACCGCTCCTCGGCGAAGTTCGCCCGGTAGAGGATCTGGATCAGCTCGTCCTGCCGGCCCTGCTCCTTGGCGAAGTGCAGCAGGCGGTGCATGTCGAAGGTGTTGCCGTGGTCGCGGTCCCGGGTGCGGTAGTCCAGGCCCTCGGCGGCGGCCTGGGCGGCCAGGTTGTCCTCGCCGGCCTGGGCCTGCGCCTCGCTCATGCCGTACTTCCTGGTCAGCATGGTGATCACCGGCTGGACGTCGCCCTTGGCGCGGCCCGGGTCCAGCTCGAAGGAGCGGTGCACCACCTCGACCTGGTCGCGGTGCGGGAAGGCAGCCAGCGCCTTCTCGAAGCGGGCCTTGCCCACGTAGCACCAGGGGCAGGCGATGTCGCTCCAGATCTCGACGCGCATGTCTTCGGCTCTCTCCAGGTCGTACGGGCTCGGGGGCTCTCCCCGGGCCGGTACATGAACGTTCAAGCAGCCGGTTTCATTCCCGGGGAGGCACGCGGAAGTGCAGGAAGAGGTGGTGGTCGCCGTCGGCGGGCGGGTGGGCGGGGTCCGGGAGCCAGCCCTGGCGGGCGTAGAAGGCGCGGGCGCGCCGGTTGTCCACGTGGACGTCGAGGACGGCCCGGCTCCTGCCCCCGGCGCGCCACCGCTCGACGCAGGCCGCGTGCAGGGCCGTACCGATGCCGCGGCGCCAGCGGTCGGGGTCGACGTGGAACTGGTACAGCTTGACCGTGCCGGCGGGGCCGTCCTGCGGGGGCCGGAAGGAGGCGACACCGGTGATCGCGCCCTCCTCCACGACGCGGAGCACCTGCCCGTCGGGGCGCTCGACGGCGCCGCGCCAGGCGGCGGCCCAGTCGATGCCGTCGTCCGGGAGGCCGTCGGGGTAGTACGTCGAACGGGCCCTGCGGTGCAGTGCGGCGATCCGCTCGGCCTCGGCGGGCAGGGCGGTGCGGATCACGCGGATGCCCCTGACACGGTCATGATCATGCAGGAGAGGACGCGGCCGGCCGCTGTCCGGTTCCGCGGCGGCTCGGCCGGAGTCCGGCAGGCGGTCTTGTCAGCCGCCGTCCCGCAGGTCGCTCGGTCCGCCGGGCCTGAACGCTATGTGGTCGTAGGTCACCGCACACCCCTCCCCCACCGGCGACTGCGCCATGAACCCGACCAGCGCGGCACCGGTCTCCTTCTCCTCACCCAGGGTGAAGAACCGGACGAAGGTCCAGCGCGCGCCGTCCCGGGAGGCGTGGAAGGCGAAGGCCC
Organism: Streptomyces olivaceoviridis; assembly: GCF_014650115.1. Classification (GTDB taxonomy): domain Bacteria; phylum Actinomycetota; class Actinomycetes; order Streptomycetales; family Streptomycetaceae; genus Streptomyces; species Streptomyces olivaceoviridis. The sequence goes on from NZ_BMUI01000006.1 coordinate 92,106, forward strand.
GCCCCGTCCGGCTGACCCGCAGCCACACCGAGTCCCCGTCCACCGTGAAGGAGTTGGCGTCGTCGGAGTGCCCCCGGGTGACCACCGTGCACACGGTGGGCACGTCCGGGGAGTACTCCAGACAGAGCTTGGCCCAGGCCCGCTCGCCGACATGGACGTACAGCACCCCGGCGTCGAACGCGTCACGGAACCCCACGCGGACCCGGGCGACCAGCTGGAAGTCCCCTTCGAGCGGGGCCCCCAGCAGCCGGGGCGCGTCGGAGGCGGGTTCCCGTGCGTCGCCGTCGGGCGGCACGAACCGGTCCTGACGCGGCCCGGCCCGCCCGGTGAGCACACCGTCCTCGTAGGACCAGTCACCGTCCGGCCCGTAGGCCTTCAGGGAGAAGGGCACCTCGGGAATGTCCACGTCCGTCAACCTCTCCTCACCCCCCTACGGCGCTACCGCTCCAGCACCCCGTTGAACCGCCGAGGAAGCCCCAGGGGGTTGTCGTCCTTCAACTCGTCCGGCAGCAACGCCTCGGGCGCGTTCTGATAGACGACCGGCCGCAACCACCGCTCGATGGCCGTACCGCCCACGGAGGTGGACGTGGACGTCGTGGCCGGGTAAGGCCCGCCGTGATGCTGCGCGGGCGCCACCGCGACGCCTGTCGGCCAGCCGTTGACCAGCACACGCCCGGCGAGCGGCGTCAGCTCGGCCAGCAGCTCCGGCCCCCGGCCCCGCCCGGCGGCCTCGTCCGAGGACACCTGGACGGTCGCCGTGAGGTTGCCCGGCAGCCGCGACAGCACAGCCGTGGCCTCGGCCTCGTCCGCGTAGCGGGCCACCACGGTGACCGGCCCGAAGCACTCCTCCAGCAGCAGGTCGTACGCCCCCTCCTCGGCCAGCTTCTCCGCCGGCACCGTGAGGAACCCGGCACTGACCGCGTGTTCGCCGCCCGCGCCCGGGGTGACCGGCGACTCCACGTCCGGCAGCTCCACGCGCTCGGCGACCCCGGCGACGAAGTTGTCCCGCATACGGTGGTCGAGCAGCACCCCGGCGTCGGTGTCGCTGACGGCGTCGGTCAGGGACTTCACCAGCCGGTCGCCGGACGCGCCGGACGGCACCAGCACCAGGCCGGGCTTGACACAGAACTGGCCCACGCCGAGGGTCATCGACCCGGCGAGCCCGCCGCCGATCTCCTCGGCCCGCTCGGCCGCGGCGGCCTCGGTGACCAGGACCGGGTTCAGCGAGCCGAGTTCGCCGTGGAACGGGATCGGCACCGGGCGGGCGGCGGCGGCGTCGAACAGCGCCCGTCCGCCCCGTACCGAACCGGTGAAGCCGGCCGCGGCGACCAGCGGGTGCTTGATCAGTTCGACGCCCGCCTCGAAGCCGTGCACGAGTCCGACGACGCCCTCGGGGATGCCGTGTTCGGCGGCGGCCCGGCGCAGCACCTTGGCGACCAGCTCGGACAGGGCCGGGTGGTCGGGGTGGGCCTTGACGACGACCGGGCAGCCCGCGGCCAGCGCGCTCGCGGTGTCACCGCCGGCGACGGAGAAGGCGAAGGGGAAGTTCGAGGCGGAGTAGACCGCGACGACACCCAGCGGCACCTTGTAGCGGCGCAGGTCCGGGACGGGCGGGGTGGCGGTGTCGTCGGGGTGGTTGATGATGACGTCGAGGAAGGCCCCCTCGTCGACGATGTCGGCGAAGGCCCGCAGCTGGTAGCAGGTGCGGGCGAGTTCGCCGGTCAGCCGGGCGGGGCCGAGCGCGGTCTCGGCGTCGGCGGTCTCGACGAGGCCGTCCTTGGCCGCGTCCAGGCCCGCGGCTGCCGAGCGCAGGAACGCGGCGCGGACCGTGCGGTCGGTGAGGGCGTCGCGCGCGGCGTGGGCCGCCCGGACGGCCGCGTCCACCTCCTGGGCTGTGGCCTCCACCGCAACCTGTTCACGCTGCTTCCCGGTGCGCGGGTCGACACTCCAGACTGGTGCTGCTGCCACCGCGGGTCCCTCCCAGTAAAGGCCGCATTGTCTACGACGATCAGGCTCAGCCATCAGCCGCGTTCGATATACTGAACGCTGTCTCTGATGATGAATATGCTGCTCGGAGACTATATAACTCAGTCCTCGTCGAACGAAGGGGTCAAGGGCGATGGCGGCAGGCGACACAGGGGGCGGGGCGCAGGTCAAGTCCGCGGTACGGACCGTTGAGCTGCTCGAATACTTCGCCGGCCGGCCCGGTATGCACTCCCTCGCGGCCGTCCAGGAAGCCGTGGGGTATCCCAAGTCCAGCCTGTACATGCTGCTGCGCACGCTCGTGGAGCTGGGCTGGGTGGAGACGGACGCGACGGGCACGCGGTACGGCATCGGGGTGCGGGCGCTGCTGGTCGGTACGTCGTACATCGACGGCGACGAGGTGGTGGCCGCCGCCCGCCCGACCCTGGACCGGCTCTCCGACGACACCACGGAGACCATCCACCTGGCCCGGCTCGACGGCACCAACGTGGTCTACCTGGCCACCCGTCAGTCCCAGCACTACCTGCGGCCCTTCACCCGCGTCGGCCGCCGGCTCCCGGCCCACTCCACCTCCCTCGGCAAGGCGATCCTCGCCAGCTACACCGACGAGCAGGTGCGCAAGCTGCTGCCGGAGACGCTGCCCGCGCTCACCGAGCACACCATCACCGACCGGGAGAAGCTCATCGAGGAGCTGCACCAGGTCCGGGAGCAGGGCTTCGCGGTCGACCGCGAGGAGAACACGCTGGGCCTGCGCTGCTTCGGCGTCGTGATCCCGTACCGCACGCCCGCGCGGGACGCCATCAGCTGCTCGGTGCCGGTGGCCCGGCTGACCCCCGCGCACGAGCAGATGATCAAGGACGCGCTGTTCGACGCGCGGGACCGGCTGACGCTGGCGACCCGCAGGCTCTGACCCCGGCAGCCGCGGTCCCGCGGGCGGGGGCCGTAGGCTCGGTCGCATGGAGATCGCGCTGCGGGCCGTACGGGACAGCGACCTGCCGGTGTTCTACCGGCAGATGACCGACCCGGAGGCCGTCCGGATGGCCGCGTTCGGCCCGGAGGACCCGTACGACCGGGAGGCCCTCGCGGCCTACTGGCAGCGCATACGGAACTCCTCCGACGTGCTGCGCACGGTCCTGGCCGACGGTGAGGTGGCCGGCAACACGGCCGTCTACGGCGTGGCCGGCGAGCGCGAGGTGACGTACTGGATCGACCGCGCGTACTGGGGCAGGGGCGTGGCGACGGCCGCGCTGCGAGCCCTGCTCGCCGAGGTTCCCGAACGGCCGCTGTACGCGCGCGCGGCGGCCGACAACCACGCGTCGCTGCGCGTCCTGGAGAAGTGCGGCTTCCGCGAGGCGGCCCGTGCCCGGGGGTACGCGAACGCGCGGGGCCGGGAGATCGAGGAGGTCGTGCTGATCCTGGAGGCTGCCTGAACGCGGGCCGCGGGACGCCGCACGACATGAACGCCGGATGAGAAAACCGGTCGTACGGGAACGATCGCCCCCGTCTCGAGCGTCTTCCCAGCGGGATGAACAAGACGATCAGGCGGGCGTCCGTCTTCGCGCTGCTGCTCGTGCTCGCCCTGCTGGTCAGGGCCACGTGGTTGCAGTTCTACGACGGCAAGGCCCTCGCGGACGACAACGACAACCGGCGGAACGCGATCGCGACCTACTCGCGGCCCCTCGGGAACATCATCGTGGCCGGGAACGCGATCACCGGCTCGACGCGGACGAAGGGAAGCGACCTCGCGTACAAGCGGACGTACACGGACGGCAAGCTGTACGCGGCCGTGACGGGCTACGCCTCACAGGCCTACGCCCCCACCCAGCTGGAGGGCGTCTACAAGGATCTGCTCAACGGCACGGACAACCGGCTGAAGACCGTGATGGACACCGTCACCGGCGAGCGCTCCGAACCGGGCGACGTGCTGACGACGATCGACCCGGCGGTGCAGAAGGCGGCCTACCGCGCGCTCGGCGACAAGAAGGGCGGGGCCGTCGCGATCGACCCGAAGACCGGCAAGATCCTCGCCGTGGCGTCGACGCCGTCGTACGACCCCTCCGCGCTCACCGACGCGAACACCGCCGGCCAGGCCTGGAAGTCGCTCAACGCGGACAAGGACAAGCCGCTCACCAACCGCGCGCTGCGCCAGCCGCTGCCCCCGGGCTCGACGTTCAAGCTGGTCGTCGCGGCGGCGGCGCTGGAGGACGGGCTGTACAAGAACGTGGACGAGCCGACCGACAGCCCCGATCCGTACCGGCTGCCGGGCACGGTGCGCGACCTGGCGAACGAGAACAAGTCAGCGCCCTGTGAGAACGCTTCGATCCGCGTGGCCCTGCGGTACTCGTGCAACAACGTCTTCGGTCACATGGCCGTCCAGCTCGGCCAGGACAAGGTCAGGGCCATGGCCGAGAAGTTCGGCTTCGACGACGACGCGCAGGACGTGCCGGTGCGGGCCTACACCAGCGTGTACCCGTCCGGCATGGACCAGGCGCAGACCGCCCTGTCCGGCATCGGCCAGTTCGACGTCACCGCGACCCCGCTCCAGATGGCCATGGTGTCCGCGGCCATCGCCAACGGCGGCAAGCTGGTCTCGCCGCACATGGTCTCGCAGATCACCGACAGCGGCGGTGATCTGCTGAAGGACTTCGACGACAGCGCCGGCACCGAGGAGATCATCAGCTCCACCACCGCCGAGCAGCTCCAGTCGGCGATGCAGACGGTGGTGAAGGACGGCACCGGTACGAACGCGCTGATCGACGGGGTGACCGTCGGCGGCAAGACCGGTACCGCCCAGCACGGCGAGAACAACAGCAAGACGCCGTACGCCTGGTTCACCTCCTACGGCAAGTCCGACAGCAACGGCAAGGAGGTCGCCGTCGCGGTGATGGTGGAGCAGTCGGACGCGGCCCGCTCGGAAGTGAGCGGCAACGGCCTGGCGGCGCCGGTGGCCAGGGCGATGATGCAGGCGGCCCTGAAGTAGCCCCTCACCTCACCCCGAGGATCTGCTCCACCGGGTCGATCGCGAAGTACACCAGGAACAGCGCCGAGACCGCCCACAGCAGCCAGTTGACCTCGTGTGCCTTCCCCACCACCGCCTTGATGACGACGTAGGCCAGGAACCCGGCGCCGATCCCGTCGGTGATGGAGTACGTGAACGGCATCGCGGCGATGGTGAGGAACGCCGGGACGGCGATCTCGTAGCTGTCCCAGTCGATGTGTTTGACGTGGGTCATCATCAGGAAGCCCACGGCGATCAGCGCGGGCGCCGCCGCCTGGAGCGGGACGATGGTGAGCAGCGGGGTGAGGAAGAGGGCGAGCCCGAACAGGCCGCCGGTGACCAGGTTGGCGAAGCCGGTGCGGGCGCCCTCGCCGACGCCGGCCGCCGACTCGATGTAGGCGGTGTTGGAGGAGGCGGAGCCGACACCGCCGGCGACGGCCGCGGCGCCGTCGATGAACAGCACGCGGCCGATGCCGGGCACCTGGCCCCGCTCGTCCAGCAGCCCGGCCTCCGCGGTGATGCCGACGATCGTGCCCATGGCGTCGAAGAAGTCCGACAGGATGAGGGTGAAGACCAGCAGGACGGCGGTGAGGACACCGGCCTCGGCGAAGCCGCCGAACAGGCTGAAGTGACCGACCAGCCCGAAGTCCGGGGCGGCGACGAGCTTGTCGGGGACCTCGGGCGTGGTCAGGCCCCAGCTCTTGATGTCGGCGACGGCGTTGAGGACGATCGCGACGACGGTCATCGTCACGATGCTGATGAGGATCGCGCCCTTCACCCTGCGGGCGAGCAGCGCGACGGTGAGCAGCACGCCGAGGCAGAAGACCAGCACCGGCCAGCCGGTGAGCCGGCCGACGGCGCCGAGCTGGACCGGGACCGTGGTGTGGGCGGCGTCCGGGATGCGGCTGACGAACCCGGCGTCCACGAAGCCGATGAAGGCGATGAACAGGCCGATGCCGACGCCGATGGCCTGCTTCAGCTGCTGCGGGATCGCGTTCATGATCGCTTCCCGGAGTCCGGTGAGCACCAGCACGCAGATGACGATGCCTTCCAGGACGACCAGGCCCATGGCGTCCGCCCAGCTCATCAGCGGGGCGAGCTGGAAGGCGACGACGGCGTTGAGGCCGAGTCCGGCGGCGATGGCGAGAGGCAGATTGCCGCCGACGCCCATCACGACCGTCATCACACAGGCCACCAGGGCGGTGGCGGTGACGAGTTGGCCGGTGTCCAGGGTGTGGCCGAACTTGTCCTTGGCGCTGCCCAGGACGATCGGATTCAGGACAAGGATGTAGGCCATGGTGAAGAACGTGGCGAAGCCGCCGCGTATCTCGCGCCCGAGCGTGGATCCCCGTTCGGAGATCCTGAAGTACCGGTCGACGAACATGGTCCCACTCCTCGTCACCTGAAGATCGGTCGGCGGATGCTGGCTGGATTGTTCCCCCGTCGCACCCGTTTCAGGTTTTCTCCGTGTTACGTCATCGAGTTCGGCATGCCCGACGCCGCCTCCGCGGAGTTCCACGCCTTCTTCTCACGGCGCTACGCCGAACTCGCCCGGCTGGCATACCTGTTGACCGGCGCCAGACGTCCAAGGCCATGGCCGGACTCCAGCGGCTGCTCGGCCCGCAGGGCGGCGACCCGCGGCGGGTGCACGCGGCGATGGCGGCCCGGGGCGGCGAGAGCGGAGGAACGAAGCGATGAGGCGGCAGGACGTGCACGACGAGCTGCGCGCCCGGCTGCACGAGGCGGCCGGGGCCCACGAGCCCGACCGCGCGCATCCTGGCCCGCGCGGCCCGGGTCCGGGCACCGGGCCGTACGCCCGCCGGTGTCCGGCTGGTTGCGGGTGTGCGCGGCGACGGCCACGGTGGCCGGTGTGCTCGCGCTCGGCGGGTACGCGGTGGCGTCGGCGGCGAAGGACGACCCTCCGCGTCGGCAGACGGTGGCGAGCAGGCCGGTCCCCCGGGGTCGGACGGCTCGGTGGACCCGCACAGCAACGACTTCTGGGCGCAGAGCAACCTCACGCTGAAGACGTCCGGGCGGCTTTCCTCCCTGACCGTGGAGTTGAGGATCGCGCGGACCGGCGGAGTGAGGTCGACGGGTGCGTGGCGTTCGCTGCCGGAGGGGGACTTCGGCCAGAGCGAGCGGACGGTACCGGCGGGCGAGTGGGTGTTCGCGGGGCAGTACGACCATGAGCGGGGCGGGCGCGACGCGGGCGACGACAGCTATGTCATGACCGGGGTGGCCGGGGGCCGCGCCTGCGCGGTGACCGGCGACTTCGCCCCGCACGACGGCGCATAGGCCGCTGCTCGAAGACAACCCCGCGCACTCAGCGCGGCGAGGGCCCTGCCGGCCTCCGCCACGGCACGGTGCTGCCGGTGACGGAGGCCGAGTACGAGCGGCTGCTCAGGACGTACGGATGGGCTCAGCTGACGAAGTACGTCGGGTTCGGCAGCTTGTACGTCCGGTCGGCGTGGCCGCCGTCCAGGTCCGAGTACTGGTCGCCGAAGTTGGCGATGATCTCGTAGCCCAGGTCCTCGATGTGCTCGCGCGTCCCGGACTTGTACTGCACGGTCGTGCAGTTCCAGGTGCCCGGGGTGGCGCAGTCCTTCAGGTAGGCCGGCGGGTTGGCCTTGTCCTTGAGGAACATGTGGCCGGCGTCGAGGTTCACGTCGGCGCCGACCTTCTTCAGGTTCTCCACGGCGGCGGCGCGCTGGGCCTCGCTGAGGCCGGAGTTGTAGAAGACCTCGACGCCCTCGGCCGCGGCGTAGCGCACGAGCTCCGGGCTGCCGAAGACGGCGGGCCGGTCGGCGCGGTTCACGTAGTCGTTCCAGGTGCCGGAGTTGTACGTGTAGTTGTACCGCTTCTCGTAGTCCAGGCTGAGCAGCAGCGTGTCGTCGATGTCGAAGACGACGGCCGGCTTCTCGCCCTTGTGGTGCGCCTTGCGGGCAGCCTTGTCGATGTAGCTCTTGGCGTCGGCGTCGATGCGCGCCAGGTCCTTGGCGTACGGGCTGTCCTTGGACGCCTGGTAGACGCCGTCGCTGTCGGCGGTGGTGCCGTAGTAGGTGTCGATGTCCTTCACCAGGACCCCGATGTTGTACGGCTCGTGGGTGGAGTTGGCCGTCGACTGACCGGCGCCGGCCGCGCCCGCGCCGTACAGCGCCGCACCGGCGACGACACAGGCGGCACCGGCCGCGACCGCCTTGAGGGACTTCCGCATGAATTCTCCGGATCTGGTGGATGAGAGTGACATACCAGGTCGGAGACTGTCTACGCGCATCACGCGAACAGGGCGAGCCCCGTTACCCGATCGATACGCAGCCTTGTTCCGCTCCCACCTGGAGCATTACCTTCCGATTGCCTCGATCGGGGGTTGCAGGCGACCGCCTCTGGCCGCGGAAGGTCGCGCATGAAGGACGTCACGGCCGTTTGGGACGACGGCGGGTTCCGCGTGGACCCGAGGGCCTACCTGGCCGAATTGCCGCGTCCGCGGGCCGACCTGCCCCCGGGCGCCCGGTCCTTCGCCACCGACCCCGACCACAACGACATCGCGGGCGCCACCCGATGTGTGAAGGATTTGGAACCGGCCGGGGTCCACCTCGCCACCGACAAGAGCGGCGGGCTGGTCTTGGACTTCGCGCCCGACAAGTTCAAGCACGACTCCGGCCCGCGCATCAGCTACTCGGGCGTGCGGCACTTCTCGGTCGACTACGAACACTCCATCGACTGGATGAGCGTCGACACCGTGCTCCTCGACGACATACTTCCCGCGAGAACGGCGGCTGCCTGCACGAGATCGCCACGTCGGCGCTCGAACGTCACGCTGCTCATCTCTGGCCTTCTGCTGGGCGGGGCTCGGGGAACGCCCGGCGCACGAGGCCGGAGACGGCGGCGACACGGGCGGCGCCCTCCGGCGTCAGGTGCACGTGTGCGGAGTGTTCGCTCCCGTGATGCGCGTCGGTGTCCGCCTCGCACAGGAACGGGTCGGCGCGGGCGGCGAGTCCGGTGAGCTCGGCGCGGGGCCCGCTGTCCCCTCGGTACGCGGACACGCTCCCCTGGCACGCGGCGCGCGAGCCCGTGGCCATCGGTGTCGTGCGCGACGGCGCGCGCGGTCAGCCGGAAGACGCCCTTCAGGACGTCGGCGTCCGGCCGGTCGGCGGGTGCGGCCCAGATCGCGGTGAGCCGCGCCGGATCCGTGTGCCGTCGCGACGTGGCGAACGTGCCGGACCCGGCGTCCACCCACAGCTGTCGGGAGGGGGCGCCGGCCGGCATGGCGGGAGGGCACGACGCCTGCTCCCCCGCTTCGGCTCACGGCACCGGTCAGACCTCCATCACCGCGTCGCAGTCCGGGCACACCAGGGACGCGTACGCGGCGGGGTACCACGGCTCCCCGGGGCGCCGGGAAGGGCTCCGGGGAGCCTTCGTCATGGCGAAGGTGTCCTTGCCGCACAGGGTCCGCGGGCCGGCGGCGTCGGGCCTGTCGGGAGCGACGGGCGCCGCGTGCACCCTGCGGGGGAGCCGTTCCGCGTCGGGCGGTCCGGCCGCGGGGGCGCGTGCGGCCACGGGCTGTTCGAGCTCGTACACGACGACGATCTCGCTCATGTCTCCACCGTAGGCGCGACGGCCCGGCGCGGCCCGTTCACCCGCCGGCGGCGCCGGGCAGGCCGAGTTCGCGGCCTCGGTAGAAGCCCTCGCGTTCCTCGGCGACGAAGGGGGCCATGGCCGCCCGCCGCCGGGCCTCCGCCTCGGAGGTCCGCCACGCGTCGCACGCCTCGCGGGAGTCCCAGAACGACACCCCGGTGATCTCCTGTCCGTCCTCGGACCAGTACGCGTAGGCCCGGTGCAGCCCCTGCGGTGCGGGCTCCGGGCGCCACGCCCTCTCGAAGTCGTCCAGCGTGCCCGGCTGAAGGCGGCGCGTCGTCACCCACACGTAGTGCTCCCGCATGGCGGCTCCCTCCGTACCCGTTCGGCTCGCCCCCTCTCAGGGTCACCGTAGGCCCGATGCGCCGCTTCCGCCGCCCGGCCACCGCCGGCCGGCCCGCGCCCGCTGGCGTCAGGCCCGGTGCGGCCACCCCGGGTCCCGGCCGCTGAGGCCGACGGCCCGGTCCAGCGGGGTTGCGTCCGCGGGGACCGGGACGACCGGGCCGAAGAGGCCGTCGCCGCGGTCGGGGCGGTCGGCCGCGGCGCGGAGGAAGGTGAGGGCCGAGTCCAGGGCGGCCGGGTCCGGGGCGTAGTCCTGGCCGGTGGCGCGGGCCAGGTCCCAGCCGTGGATCACCAGCTCGTCGGCGACGACGGCGCCCGCGACCGCGCCGGGCAGGTCCACCCCGCCGACGCGGGTGTCGCCGGTCCAGGCGGCCGGGTCGCGCCAGGCGTCGGCCAGCGCGTCCAGCGCCTTCGGCAGCTCCTCGCGCCAGCCGGGGCCGAGGTCCGGGAAGGCGGCGTCCGGGTGGGTGTCGGTGGTCGTGCCGAGGTCCTTGCGGGCGGCGTCCCGAAAGGCCACGGACAGCATCAGCAGGTGGCCCAGCAGGTTGCGCACCGCGTGGTCCGGGCAGGGTGTGGCGGCGGTCAGCCGCTCGTCGGTCACCGACTCGGCGAGCCGGGCCACGATCCTGGTCTGGGGGCCGAGGTCCACCATGGTCATGCTCACTCCTTCAGGGTCGCGCTCTCCGTACGAAGGGCTGACCGGCGGGCCCCCGGAAACTCATCGGTGCGGCGCAGCGGCTCCCACGGCGCGCGACCGCCGGCGAGGCACCAGACGGCGATCACCGGGTCGCACAGCGCGCAGCCGAACGACGAGTCGTGCGCGAAGGGGATGATCGGGTGGCCCTTGAGGTGGTGGACGACGTCCCACGCGGTGTGCAGCAGCCAGCCGACGCCGATGAACGCCCAGGAGTCCAGGCCCTTGTAGGCGACGCAGGTGGCGAGCGCCGTGAACGCGAACTCCCAGCCGCCAAGGCCGCCGCCGCTGAGGTAGGCGGCTCCGGCACCGGCCACGACGACCGCGTTGAGGCGGCGCCGGTGGGGTTCCGGGACGAGGGACATGAGGGTGACGTAGAGCAGGCCGATGAGAAGGGGGGCGAGGTAGCGCATGCGGCCGACGGTAGGTGCGCGGGCGCGGGTGCCCCAGGGGCTCCAGTGCCAGGTTGCGACGGATTGTCGCCGTCACGTCAGGAGGTGGCCGTTTCCGCCGTACCTAGGTCACCTGCCCGATCCGCGGCCCCCGCCTTAGGCCCACGATGACCGGGCATGACGACTTCCTGGACCGTGTCCCGCGTGCTGCGGGACCGCAACGCGGGGCTGTGTCTCACCGGCCTGGTGGTGTCCGCCTTCGGCACCTCCTCGCTGTGGCTGGCGTCGGGTGTGTGGGTGAAGGAGCTGACCGGGTCGGACGGACTGGCCGCCCTGTGCCTGCTCGCGATGTGGGCGCCCACCCTGGCCGGCCCGGCGCTCGGCACGCTCGCCGACCGGTTCCGCCGCAAGCCCCTGCTCATCACGGTGAACCTGGGCCTCGCGGCGCTGCTGCCCGCCCTGTTCGCCGTCGACTCCCGCGGCCGTCTGTGGCTGCTGTTCGCCGTCCTGGTGGTGTACGGCGCCGCCGGTGCCGTCCATGACGCCGCCGAGTCGGCGCTGATGACGGCGGCGGTCGGCCCGGACCTGCTCGGTGACGTCAACGGGCTGCGGATGACGCTCACCGAGGGCATGAAGCTCGTCGCCCCGCTGACCGGTGCGGGCCTCTACACGGCGTGGGGCGGCCCTGCCGTGGCCTGCCTGGACGCCGTCACCTTCCTGCTCGCCGCCGGGCTGTGCGGCCTGCTGCGGGTGCGCGAGGAACCGCCCGTGCGGTCCGGCGAGGGCTGGCGGAGGCAGACGGCGGAGGGGGTCCGGCACCTGTGGGGCCACCCCGGGCTGCGCCCGCTGGTCCGGGCGGGGGGTACGACGATGCTGCTGACGGCGCTGAGCGGCACCACGGTGTACGCCGTGGTCGACCGCCTCGGCCACTCCCCCGCCTACACGGGCGTGCTGTACGCCGCCCAGGGCGCCGGTTCGGTGGCGGCGGGGCTGCTCGCCGGGCCGGCGCTGCGCAGGCTGGGCGGGCGGCGGTTCGCGGCGGCCGGGATCGCGCTGACCGGGGCCGCGGTGGTGGCGCGGGCGGTGCCGTGGGACCCGGTGGCCCTGGCCACCAGCGTGGCCTGCGGGCTGGGCCTGCCCTGTGTGCTGGTCGCCGCGCTGACGGCGGTGCAGCGGGAGACCCCCGGCCCGCTGCTGGGCCGGGCGACGGCCACCGCCGGCACGCTGCTCTTCACCCCGAACGTGCTCGGCCTCGCCCTGGGCGCCGGCCTGGTCGAACTGGCCGGCCCCGGCCTGCTGCTGCCCCTCTACGGCCTGGCACTGCTCCTGACGGCGCTGCCACTGGCTCAACGCACCGCGAGTGCCCCCCGAACCGCCGCCAAGTCCCCGTCCGACGCCAACCCCGCGTGATACAACCGCAACTCCGTCGCACCGTCGCCACGCACGCGTGCAACGACTGACCAACCCCCGGGCCGCCGCTGCCGCCCACCGCCTGACACCGCTCCTGACGACGCTGCCACCGGCTCAACGCACCGCGAGTGCCCCCCGAACCGCCGCCAAGTCCCCGTCCGACGCCAACCCCGCGTGGTACAACCGCAACTCCGTCGCGCCTTCGGCACGCGCGCGTGCCGCGTCCGCCGCGAGGGTGGCGGGGCTGCCGCCCATCCCCGTGACGACCGTGAAGTTGGCGGCCAGCACGGTGCCCTCGCGGGCCTGCCCGGCGAAGGGCGCCAGCAGGGCCGTACCGCCGGTGCAGGGCACCACCACGCCGTCGGCCACGGACAGGATGTGGGCGGGGTCGACACCGACGTTGGCGCCGCAGTGGTACGGGACCGGGTCGGCGTGCAACAGGACCTGGAAGCCGTCCGGCGCGGCGGCGCGCACGGCGGTGACGGCCTCCTCCTGGAGGGTGCGGGCGGTGGTGTCGCGCCACGCGCGCGTGGCTGCCGCCGCGTCCTCGCCGAGCAGCTTCTCCACCGTCGGCCAGCCCCCGTCGTCCGCCGCGCCCCGCCACAGCGGCTCCAGCGCCTCGCGTACGGCCCCCGCCAGCGCGTCGGCGTCCAGTCCCCGCTCGCCGTAGCCGGTGCGGCAGGACGGGCAGAAGCACAGGGACATCAGGTACTGCCCGGCGTCCCCGAGGCCGACGCCGGCGGTCTTGTCGTGGGCGTGCAGGTGCTGGAGCCCGTACCAGCCGAGGGACTCCAGTTCGGTGCCGTGCGCGCCGGGGCGTACGGCGGCCTCGGCGGCCAGGTCGACCAGGTACGCGCGCGTGGCGGGCTGGGCGACGCAGGGGGCCCACGGGTAGCGGTCGCCGTAGGCGTTGACGACCGAGGTGTCCGGATGTTCGGCGCCCAGGCGGGAGTTGTGGGCGAGGACGACCCAGGTGTGCACCTCCAGGCCGGCCGCGGCCAGGGCTTCGGCGGCCTCGCCGTAGGCGTTGCCGGGGGCCCAGCGGCCGGCGGGGTAGGGCCGCAGACCGCGGCCCGCCCAGCGGTCGCCCGGCGGGTAGAGCACGGCCGCGTACTCGGCGGTGACGATGCGGTGGCGGGGGTGGCGGGGGGTGAGGGCACGCGTGGAGTGGTAGGCGGAGGCCAGGGTCACCTGCTCCACGCCGAGTCCGGCGATCCGCTCCGGGGCGGCGGGGTCCCCGTTGACGTCCCAGGGGTAGACGAACGCCGACGCCTTCACGCGTCCTCCCCCGGCAGGGCGTGGCCGTGCTCGCTCACGCGTCCTCCTCCAGCAGTTCGTAACCTCGTTCGATGAGTCGGGCGAGTTGTTTGACATGCTCCTCGGCCGGCTCGTGCAGCGGGGGCCGGACCTCGCCCACGTCCAGGCCGCGCAGCCGTACCCCGGCCTTGACGAGGGAGACGGCGTATCCGCGGCCCTGGGCGCGCAGTTCCACGAAGGGGCGGTAGAAGCCGTCCAGGAGGCGGTGGGCGGTGGCCTGGTCGCCCGTCTCCAGCGCGCGGTGGAAGGCGAGGGCGATCTCCGGCGCGAAGCAGAACACCGCCGACGAATACAGGGTGATGCCGAGGGCGCGGTAGGCGAGCTGGGTCTGCTCGGCGGTGGGCAGGCCGTTGAAGTACAGGAAGTCGCCGGGGACCTCGGTGCGGACCGCGCTGACGATCCGCTGCATGAGGTCCAGGTCGCCAAGGCCGTCCTTGAGGCCGATGACGCCGTCGGTGCGGGCCAGTTCGACCACGGTCGCCGGAGTGAAGAGGGCGTTGTCGCGCTGGTAGACGATGACGGGCAGGTCGGTGGCGGCGGCGACCTCCCGGTAGTGCCGCAGCAGACCCTCCTGGTCGGCGAGCACGAGGTACGGCGGCATGGCGAGGAGCCCGTCGGCGCCCGCACCGGCGGCGAGACCCGCGTAGCGGACGGCGAGGGCGGTACCGTAACCGGCGCCCGCGACGACCGGGACGCGTCCTTCGGCCGCCTCGACGGCCACCCGGACGCAGGCCTCGAACTCCTCCGGCAGCAGCGCGTGGAACTCCCCGGTGCCGCAGCAGGCGAAGACGGCGGCGGCACCGGCCGCGACACCGCGGCGCACATGGGTGCGGTAGGTGTCCAGGTCGAGTGAGCCGCCGGGGCCGTAGGCCGTGACGGGGAAGAACAGCGGCCCGCGCGGATCGCTGAGCCGTTCGGTCAGAGGGGCTGGCGTCACGGACTCTCCCTTGAGACACGCCGGTGCATGTTTCTGATCCATGTCCATATTTCTGAACGTGACCACGCTAAAGGGCCTTCTTGCGGCGGGTCAAGCAGGCGAACTCGCACGACGGGAGCGAATTCCCCGTCGTCACGCAAGACTTGACGGTGCCCGGTGGACTCTCTAGCGTGTCCACGTATGTGAATATCGGCCACAAGGAGAACCGAGGATGCCCGCTCCCCGCACCATCCTGCTCACCGGCGCCGCCGGCGGGCTCGGCACCCTGATGCGGTCCCTGCTGCCGGAGTACGGCTACACGCTGCGCCTGTTCGACGTGCGCCCCGTCGAGGGCGAGCCGGACGCGATCACCGCGGACCTCGGCGACAAGGAGGCGCTGCGCGAGGCGGTGCGGGGCGTGGACGCGATCCTGCACCTCGCGGGGATCTCCCTGGAGGCCCCCTTCGAGAAGATCCTCAGGTCGAACGTCGAGGGCACCTACAACCTGTACGAGGCCGCCCGCCTCGAAGGCGTGCCGCGGATCGTCTTCGCCTCCTCCAACCACGCCGTCGGCTTCACCCCGGCCCCGCGCGCGGGCGAGCCGCTGATCCCGATCGACACCCCGCGCCGCCCGGACACCTTCTACGGCCTGTCGAAGTCCTTCGGCGAGGACCTGGCCCAGCTCTACTGGGACAAGCACGGCCTGGAGACCGTCTCCGTGCGCATCGGCTCCTGCTTCCCGGAGCCCACCAGCGTCCGCATGCTCTCGGTGTGGATGAGCCCGGCCGACGGCGCCCGCCTCTTCCACGCAGCCCTGACCGCCGAGGAGGTCGGCCACACGGTCGTCTACGGCTCCTCCGCCAACACCCGCCTGTGGTGGGACCTGACCACCGCGCGGGCGCTCGGCTACGACCCCCAGGACGACTCCGAGCCGTACGCCGAGAAGCTCATCGCCGAACAGGGCGAGCTGGACCCGGAGAACCCGGCCCACGGCCACCTGGGCGGCCACTTCGTGAACGACCCGCCGATCTGGCCGTACTGACCCCCTCCGCCGGCCCCGGGTGGCTCCCGGCGGCCGGAAACGATCGTCCACGCGCGCGGGCGGGCACCGAACGGGCCCGCCCGCCGCCGTGTCCGGGCATCCGCCGTGCCCGATCCCACGCCGCTCCGGACAGCCGCGCAGGTCCGCGACGGGCACGGCCCGTGCGAAGCGGGCACAAGCGGGCAGTATCGGGCCCGCAACAGACCTGGTCAGCGCCGCGCACCGGCGGTAGAACTTCCCCCATGGGCCCGAACGGGCAGGTCCACAGGGAAGTGGGTGACGACATGACCACCAGGACGGCGGAAGAACGCCAGCGCGAGATCGTGCGGGCCGCCCGCGCCACCGGCTCGGTGGACGTCACCGCGCTCGCCGCCGACCTGGGCGTGGCCAAGGAGACCATCCGGCGCGATCTGCGCGCCCTGGAGGACCACGGCCTGGTCCGCCGCACCCACGGCGGCGCCTATCCGGTGGAGAGCGCCGGGTTCGAGACGACCCTCGCCTTCCGCGCCACCAGCCATGTGCCCGAGAAGCGCCGGATCGCCGCCGCGGCGGCCGAACTGCTCGGGGACGCCGAGACCGTCTTCGTCGACGAGGGCTTCACCCCCCAGCTCATCGCCGAGGCGCTGCCCAGGGACCGGCCGCTGACCGTGGTCACCGCGTCCCTGCCGGTCGCGGGCGCCCTCGCGGAGGCCGACCACATCTCCGTGCTGCTGCTCGGCGGCCGGGTCCGCCCGGGCACGCTGGCCACCGTCGACCACTGGACGACGAAGATGC
This sequence comes from Streptomyces olivaceoviridis, assembly GCF_014650115.1. GTDB lineage: Bacteria > Actinomycetota > Actinomycetes > Streptomycetales > Streptomycetaceae > Streptomyces > Streptomyces olivaceoviridis. The sequence goes on from NZ_BMUI01000006.1 coordinate 108,609, forward strand.
TGGCCGGCTTCGTGCTCGACCTCGCCTACATCGGGGCCAACGGCATCTCCCGGGAACACGGCCTGACCACCCCCGACCCGGCGGTCAGCGAGGTGAAGGCGCAGGCCGTCCGGGCCGCCCGGCGCACGGTCTTCGCGGGCGTGCACGCCAAGTTCGGCGCGGTCAGTTTCTGCCGGTTCGCGGAGATCGGCGCGCTGGAGGCGGTCGTGACCAGCACCCTGCTCCCGGCCGCCGAGGCCCACCGCTACTCCCTGCTGGGCCCGCAGGTCATCCGGGTCTGATGCGGCACCTCGTCCCCCGTCCAGCGGTGTTCCGCACCACCGAACGCCCCTTATGTCCCTCTTTCCTCACTTTCCCCACTTTCAGGAGCGATCCATGCGCACCCCGAGCCGACGGAGGCCGCGAGCCACGCTCGCCCTGGCCGCCGCAGGGACGCTGCTCGCCCCGCTGCTCTCCGGCTGCTGGGCCGGTGCCGGCGGGACCGGTTCCGGCGGCGACTCCATCAACGTCCTGATGGTCAACAACCCGCAGATGACCGAGTTGCAGAAGCTGACCGCCGCCCACTTCACCAAGGACACCGGCATCAAGGTCAACTTCACGGTCCTGCCCGAGAACGACGTCCGCGACAAGATCAGCCAGGACTTCGCCAACCAGGCCGGCCAGTACGACGTGGCCACCCTGTCCAACTACGAGATACCGATCTACGCCCGCAACGGCTGGCTGCACGAGATGGACTCCTACGTCGGGAAGGACCCGTCGTACGACGAGCGGGACGTGCTCAAGCCGATGCGCCAGTCCCTCACCGGCGACGACGGCAAGCTCTACGGACAGCCCTTCTACGGCGAGTCGTCCTTCCTCATGTACCGCAAGGACGTGTTCGCGGCGAAGGGTCTGACCATGCCCGACCGTCCCACCTGGCGGCAGGTCGCCGACCTGGCCGCGAAGGCGGACGGCGCCCGGCCGGGCATGCGGGGCATCTGCCTGCGCGGGCTGCCCGGCTGGGGCGAGCTGATGGCACCGCTGACCACGGTCGTGAACACCTTCGGCGGCACCTGGTTCGACAAGGACTGGAAGGCGCGGCTGGACTCCCCTGCCTTCGAGAAGGCGACGAGGTTCTACGTCGACCTCGTCCGCGAGCACGGCGAGTCCGGCGCCGCCCAGTCCGGCTTCGCCGAATGCCTGAACAACATGACCCAGGGCAAGGTCGCCATGTGGTACGACGCCACCTCCGCGGCCGGACTGCTGGAGGCGGCCGGCTCCCCGGTCAAGGGGAAGCTCGGCTACGCCCCCGCCCCCGTCGAGCGCACCGCGTCCTCCGGCTGGCTCTACACCTGGGCCTGGGGCATCCAGCAGGCCTCCCGGAACCCCGACAAGGCCTGGAAGTTCGTCTCCTGGGCGTCGGGCAAGGGGTACGAGCGACTGGTCGGCGAGACCAGTGGCTGGTCGAACGTCCCGGCGGGCAAGCGGGCGTCGACCTACACCGACGCCGACTACCGGAAGTCAGCCGCCGCGTTCCAGGAGATGACCAAGGAGGCCATCGAGAGCGCCCGGCCGAACGACCCCGGCGTGCAGCCGCGGCCCGCGCCCGGCATCCAGTTCGTCGGCATCCCCGAGTTCACCGACCTCGGCACCAAGGTCTCCCAGGAGATCAGCGCGGCCATCGCCGGACGCCAGTCCGTCGGCGCGGCCCTGAAGAAGTCGCAAGCGCTCGCCGAGAAGATCTCCAAGGAGTACGAGGGACGATGACAGCGACGACCACGGCCCCCCTCGCGGCCACACCCGCACGGACGGTCAGGCAGCCCTCGGCCCGGCTGCGCGCCTGGGCCACCCGCGCCCCGCTCCTGCCGGCCCTCGTGTTCATGATCGTGGTGACCCAGCTGCCCTTCGTGGCCACGCTGGTGATCTCCTTCTTCGACTGGAACGCCCTCTACCCCAAGGCCCGCCGCTTCACCGGCCTGGACAACTACCGCCAGGTGCTCACCGACGCCGACCTGCGCCACTCGGTGTGGACGACCGCGCTGCTCACGGCGGCCGTGGTGCTGGCCAGCCTGGTCATCGGGCTGGCGCTGGCACTGCTGCTGGACCGGCGGTTCCGCGGCCGGGGCATCGTCCGCACCCTGCTCATCGCCCCGTTCCTGGTGGTGCCGGTGGCCGCCGCCCTGCTCTGGAAACATGTGCTCTACAACCCTGAGTACGGCTTGCTCAACGGGTTGCTGCACTATGTGGGCGGCCCACAGCCGGACTGGGTCTCCCGCACCCCGCTGCTCGCGGTCGAGGCCTCCCTGGTGTGGCAGTGGACGCCGTTCATGATGCTGATCCTGCTGGCCGGGTTGCAGAGCCGGGACCAGCAGCAGATCGAGGCCGCGCGGGTCGACGGCGCGAGCGACTGGCAGATCTTCCGCCATCTGACCCTGCCCCACCTGCGCCGCTACCTGGAACTGGGCGCGCTGCTCGGATCGATCTACATCGTCCAGAACTTCGACGCGGTCTTCACGATCACCTCCGGCGGCCTGGGCACCGCCAACCTGCCCTACACCGTCTACCAGAGCTTCTACCAGGCCCACGAGAACGGCCTGGCCTCGGCCGCCGGCGTCCTGGTGGTCATCGGCTCGATCGTCATCGCGACCTTCGCCCTGCGCGTGGTGTCGTCCCTGTTCCGCGAGGAGGTGTCCCGCGCATGACCGCCGTACTGCGCCGGGGTGGTCTCGGCCTGGTGGCCTGGCTGGCCGGTATCGTCTTCTTCCTGCCCATCGCGTGGATGGCCCTGACGTCCCTCCACTCCGAGGCGGACGCGGCGACCAACCCGCCGTCCTTCACCGCCTCGTTGACGCTCGACGGCTACCGCGAGTTCTTCGGCAGCGGCGGCGGGGCGAGCCCGTGGCCCGCGCTGGTCAACTCCACCGTGGCATCGCTCGCCTCCACGCTCCTGGTCCTGCTGCTGGCCCTCCCGGCGGCCTACGCGCTGTCGATCCGGCCGGTGAAGAAGTGGACCGACGTCCTGTTCTTCTTCCTGTCCACCAAGATGCTGCCGGCCGTGGCGGGCCTGCTGCCGATCTACCTCTTCGCCAAGAACGCCGGGATGCTCGACAACATCTGGCTCCTGGTCGTCCTGTACACCTCCATGAACCTGCCGATCGCGGTGTGGATGATGCAGTCCTTCCTCGCCGAGGTGCCGGTCGCGGTCATCGAGGCGGCGCGGGTGGACGGCGCCCGGCTTCCGGTGATCCTCGCGCGCGTGGTGGCCCCGATCGCCCTGCCCGGCATCGCCGCCACCGCCCTGATCTGCTTCATCTTCAGCTGGAACGAACTGCTCTTCGCCCGAGTCCTGACGGGCGTGGTCGCCGAGACCGCCCCCGTCTTCCTGACCGGCTTCATCACCAGCCAGGGCCTGTTCCTGGCCAAGGTGTGCGCCGCGTCGCTCGTCATCTCCCTGCCGGTGCTCGCCGCGGGGTTCGCCGCCCAGGACAAGCTGGTCCAGGGCCTGTCGTTGGGAGCCGTGAAATGAAGGCCGCCGTCATCGAGTCCGTGGGCCGCGCCGTCGTCACCGAGGTGCCCGACCCGACGCCGGGCCCCCGCGAGGTGGTCGTCGAGGTCGCGGCCTGCGGTCTGTGCGGCACCGACCTGCACATCCTCCAGGGCGAGTTCGCGCCCAAGCTGCCGATCGTCCCCGGGCACGAGTTCGCGGGCGAGGTCGTCGGCGTCGGCACCCAGGTCACCGAGGTGGCCGTCGGCGACCGGGTGGCCGTGGACCCCTCGCTGTACTGCTACGAGTGCCGGTACTGCCGCACCGGACACAACAACCTGTGCGAGCGGTGGGCGGCGATCGGCGTGACGACGGCGGGCGGCGCGGCACGGTACGCGGTGGCCCCGGTCGCCAACTGCGTGAAGCTGCCCGACCACGTCCGCACCGAGGACGCGGCCCTGGTGGAGCCCCTGTCCTGCGCGGTCCGCGGCTACGACGTCCTGCGCTCCCGGCTCGGCGCCCACGTCCTCATCTACGGCTCCGGCACCATGGGCCTGATGATGCTGGAGCTGGCCAAGCGGACCGGTGCGGCGAGCGTGGACGTGGTCGACGTCAACCCGGCCCGCCTGGAGACGGCCCGCCGGCTCGGTGTCTCGGCGTCCGCGGCGAACGCCGACGAACTGGACCGCCCGCGCGGCTGGGACGTGGTGATCGACGCGACCGGCAACGCGGCGGCGATCCAGGACGGCCTGGACCGGGTCGCCAAGGCGGGAACGTTCCTCCAGTTCGGGGTGGCGGACTACGCGACCCGCGTGACGATCGACCCGTACCGGATCTACAACCAGGAGATCACCATCACCGGCTCCATGGCGGTGCTGCACAGCTTCGAGCGGGCGGCCGAGCTGTTCGCGAACGGCGTGCTGGACCCGGAGGTCTTCATCAGCGACCGGATCCCGCTGGAGCGGTACCCGCAGGCGCTGGAGCAGTTCGCGGCGGGGGTGGGGCGGAAGATCGTGGTGGTGCCCTGAGCCGATCGGGGGGTGGGTAAGGGAACGGTAAAGCGGTGTCGTTCGTTCTCCCGGCATGACAGCTATGACCCCTGGCTCGAACATCCCCCTGACGGCCGCGCGCGTGACGGTGGACGTCTCCGCTCCGGTGCGGCTCGACGTGTCGGGCCTGCTGCTCACCGGTGACGGCAAGGTGCGCTCCGACGACGACTTCATCTTCTACAACCAGCCCACCGGGCCGGGCGTGACATACCGGTCGGGCGGCGGTACGGCGCCGGACGCGGTCGCGGTCGACACGGCCGCCGTACCGCCGGAGATCGAGAAGATCGTCGTCACGGCCAGCCCGGACGCGGCCGGCCAGACCTTCCAGGGCATCGAGCCGACGGCCACGATCCGGGACGCCGACGGCGGCGCCGTGCTGGCGACGTTCACCCCGCCGCAGCTCGGCAGCGAGACCGCGCTGGTGGTCGTGGAGATCTACCGCCGGGGCGGCCAGTGGAAGGCGCGGGCCGTCGGACAGGGGTACGCCAACGGGCTCGCGGGCATCGCGACCGACTTCGGCGTGACGGTGGAGGAGCCGGCCGCGGCTCCGGCCGCCCCGCCGCAGCCGGCCGCCGCCCCCGTGGCTCCGCCGCAGCCGGCCGCCACCCCCGCCGCTCCGCCGCAGCCGGTGGCCCCGCCGCCCGCTCCCGCTCCGGGCGCCGGGAAGATCAACCTGGACAAGGGCCGGGTCAGCCTCCAGAAGAACCAGACCGTGTCCCTCGTCAAGGGCGGTCGGCCGCTGCTCTCCCAGGTGCGGATGGGCCTCGGCTGGGAGCCGGCGTTCCGCGGCAAGGACATCGACCTGGACGCCTCGGTCATCGCCTACGGCCCGCAGCGCAACCACATCGACAGCTGCTACTTCGGGAAGCTGACGATCCTGAACGGCGCGATCCGGCACTCCGGGGACAACCTGACCGGCGAGGGCGGGGGCGACGACGAGGTCATCACGGTCGACCTGGGCCGGCTGCCCCAGGAGGTCACCGGGCTGGTCTTCACCGTCAACTCCTTCTCCGGCCAGAAGTTCACGGAGGTCGCCAAGGCGTACTGCCGTCTGGTCGACGCCTTCTCGGGCGAGGAGCTCGTCCGTTTCGACCTCACCGGCGCGGAGCCCCGGACCGGCGTCATGATGGCCAAGCTCATCCGCCAGTTCTCCGGCGAGTGGGACATGACGGCGATGGGCGAGTTCGTGAAGGCCCGCACCGTACGGAACATGGTGGAGCCGGGGGCGAGGGCCCTGTGACGCGGTGACCGCCGCTGCGGGCAAGCCGTGGGTCCCCCAGTGCCTCAGGGGCCTGGGGGACCCCCAGCGCGCTCAGCCGGCCCGCAGCCCCTCCGTCAGCAGCCCCAGGTAGCGCCGGATCTCCCGCTCCCCCACCCCCGCCAGTTCCGCCGCCGAAGCCACTCCGTGGGCCAGGCGCAGCACCTCGATCGGCTCCACGTCCCCCCGCAGCGCGCCCGCCGCCTGTGCCGCCTCCACCAGCCGGGTCGTCGCCCCCTTCACCACGGTCCCGCACGCCGTCAGCGCCGCCGCGCTGCCGGGCTCCGTCACCGCCGAGCTGAGCAGGGCCTTCATCCCCCGCACCTGAAGGGTGCGGACCGCCAGCTCGTACAGCCACTCCATGAGCGCCTCGCCCGGCGGCCGTTCCGCCGCCAGCTCGTCGGCGCGCGCGCCGAGCGCCTCGATCCGGTCGACGTACGCCGCCTCCAGCAGCGCCTGCCGGGTCGGGAAGTGCCGGTAGAGCGTGCCCGAGCCGACGCCCGCCCGCTTGGCGATGTCATCGAGTGACGCGTTCTCCCCATGCTCGGCGAAGGCCTCGGCCGCCACCTTCAGCAGCCGCTCGTAGTTGCGCCGAGCATCCGCGCGCATGGGCCTGCCCTGCGTCATCCACTCACTCCTTGCAAACCGGGGACCCTCTCCGTATCTTATCGAGCACTAAACGGAGACAGTCCCCGTTTACCGCCGCGATGCTCCGTGGGCAGCTCATCCCTGCCCGGACATCCGCGTGCCCGGGGACGCCCAGACCGGGAGACCGTCATGTCCACCCCGTCCACCCCACCGGCCTCGTCCGCACCATCCACGCCGTCGGCCTCGCCGACCACCGAACCCTCCGCCAGTCCCGCGCCACCGGCGCGGCTCGGCACCACGCTCCTCGTCATCGTCACCGCCTACCTGATGGTCGGCGTCGACTCCACCGTCGTCAACGTGGCGCTGCCGGACATCCAGCGCGGCCTGCACTTCAGCCGCACCGGCCTGTCCTGGGTCCTCAACGCCTACACCCTCGCCTTCGGCGGCCTGCTGCTGCTCGGCGGACGCGTCGGCGACCTCCTCGGCCGCCGCCGTACCCTGACCGCGGGCGTCCTGCTGTTCGCCCTGTCCTCCCTGCTCGGCGGCCTCGCCGCCGACAGCGGCCAACTGCTCGTCGCCCGCGCCTTACAGGGTCTGGGCGCCGCCCTGATCGCCCCGAGCACCCTGGCCCTGATCACCACCAGCTTCCCCGAGGGCCCGCGCCGGCACCGCGCGCTGAGCGTCTACTCCTCCATGGCCGGCGTCGGTGGCTCCGTCGGCCTGGTCCTCGGCGGCCTGCTCACCTCATGGGCCTCGTGGCGCTGGGCGCTGCTCGTCAACGTCCCCATCGGCCTCGCCCTGGCCCTCGCCCTGCCCCGCTTCGCCCCCGAGACCCCGCGCCACACGGGCCGGTTCGACCTGCCGGGCGCGCTGACCGGGACGGCCGGCACGACCTCGCTGGTGTACGCGTTCATCCGGGTCTCGGAGGGCGGCTGGGGCGACACCCGCGCGCTGCTCGGCTTCGCCGCGGCGGCCGTCCTGCTCGCCGGCTTCCTGCTGGTGGAGTCCCGCGCGGACCAACCGGTGCTGCCGCTGCGCCTGTTCGCCGACCGCGACCGGGCCGGCGGGTACGCGAGCATCCTGCTGCTGCCCGCGGGGATGTTCGGCGCCTTCTACTTCCTCACCCTGTTCGGCCAGCAGGTGCTGGGCTACAGCCCGTTGCGCGCGGGCTTCGCGTTCCTGCCGATGACCCTGGTGATGTTCACGACCGTGCGGCTGGTGCCCCGGCTGCTGGCCCGGTTCGGCACCAAGCCGGTACTGCTGACCGGCATGTCCCTGGCCGCGCTCGGCACCGGCTGGCTGGCCCGCCTGGAGCCCGGGGACGGCTACGCGGCCGGGCTGCTCGGGCCACTTCTCCTGGTGGGCCTGGGTCTCGGCCTGAGCTTCATGCCGCTCAACGCCACGATCCTGTCCGCCGTCACCCCGGCGGACGCGGGCGCGGCCTCCGGACTGCTCCAGACCTCGCAGTGGCTGGGCGGCACGGTCGGCCTGTCGGTCCTGGTCACGGTGTACGGCACGGCCACCCGGCACACCACCGGCTCCCCCGGCGCCGTCCTCACCCACGGCGCCGCCCAGGCCTTCGCCGCCGGTGCCCTGATCACCCTGGCCGGTCTGCTGCCGGCGGCGACGGTCCTGACCGGCCGACGCGAGCGGGTGAGGTGACCGCGGCCCGCGCGCCGGGAGGTGCCTGACGTCTTCCGCCGCCCTCCGCCGCCCGAAGACGCATGGCTCGTTCCCACGGCCACCCCTCCGAGGATCACTCGCGAAGGCAACTGCGTGAACGAGCCGGCGCGTCAGTCACCGAGCAGGGCTCAGTCGCTCTTCTGGCGCTTCCAGGGGCCGGTGATGGCGAGCATGATGCCGGGCGTCTGGATGTTGGCGAAGAGGGTCTTGCCGTCGGGCGAGAAGGTGACGCCGGTGAACTCGCTGTACTCCGGCGCCTCGGCGGTGCCGATGTTGAGCTCGTTGCGGGCGATCGGGTAGGTCCGGCCGCTGTCGGTGGCGCCGAACAGGTGCTGGACGCCCTCGCCGTCCTCGGCGATGACCAGGCCGCCGTACGGGGAGACGGTGATGTTGTCGGGGCCGTCGAAGGCGCCGTCCTTCGCCGGGTCCGGGTTCACGCCGAGCAGCACCTTCAGCGTCAGCGTGCGGCGCTTGGGGTCGTAGAACCAGACCTGGCCGTCGTGCTGGACCGGGCTCTCCTGGCGGGCGTAGGAGGAGACGACGTAGACGCCGCCGTCGCCCCACCACATGCCCTCCAGCTTGCGGGCGCGGGTGACCTGGCCTTCGGTGAACTGCTTGCGCACCGAGACGGTCTTGGCGTCACGGTCGGGGACGTCCACCCAGTCGACGCCGTACACGGTGCCGATCCTGGTGGCGCGGGACAGGTCGTCCACGAACTTGCCGCCGGAGTCGAAGCACTTGAACGCCTGGAGCACGCCCGCGTCGTCGGCGAGGGTGCGCAGCTTGCCGCGGCCGTGGCGGAAGCCCTCCGGCGGGGTCCAGCGGTAGAACAGGCCGTTGGGGCCGGAGGCGTCCTCGGTGAGGTAGACGTGGCCGCGCTTGGGGTCGACCACGACGGCCTCGTGGGCGTAGCGGCCCAGCGCCTTGACCGGCTTGGGGCCGCGGTTGGCCCGGCGGTCCTCCGGGTCGACCTCGAAGACGTAGCCGTGGTCCTTGGTGAAGCCGTTCTTGCCGGCCTTGTCCTCGGTCTCCTCGCAGGTCAGCCAGGTGCCCCAGGGGGTGCTGCCGCCGGCGCAGTTGGTGGCGGTGCCGGCGATGCCCACCCACTCGGCGACCTCGCCGCCGCGGCGGACCTCGACGACGGTGCAGCCACCGGCCGCCGCCGGGTCGTAGACCAGGCCCTCGGTGAGCGGCACCGGGTACGGCCACTGGGCGCGGGCACCGGCCAGCTCGTGGTTGTTGACGAGGAGGGTGGTGCCGCGGGGGCCCTCGAAGGTGGCCGTGCCGTCGTGATTGGACGGGGTGAACTCGCCGGACTCCAGCTTGGTCCTGCCGCTGTACGTGACGATCTTGTACGAGAAGCCGGCGGGCAGGGCGAGGATGCCCTTGGGGTCGGCGATCAGCGGGCCGTAGCCGACGCCGTGGTGGTGGCCCCCGTGCGCGGACTCGGCCTCGGCGCTCTCGGTGTCCGTGGCGGCGAGGGCGTTCGGCGCGGTGGCGAGGGCGCCGACGCTGCCCGCCAGGGCGACCCCGGCACCGGTGATCGCGGATGTTCTGGCGAAGTCCCTGCGGGTGAGCGACATGGTGTCTCCTGTGACGACGGTGGTAGTGCCGTGGAGGGTGGGGGCCTCGGTTCGGCGCACACGCTCCCGCCCACTTGTGAACGCGAGTTGAACGCCGGGCTACTTCACCGGTCCTTGTTCAAGAATCCGTACGCACTACCCCATCGCCAGCAAAAGGGCACGGGCCGGGCTCGCGCCCGGCCGGGCCTCAACTCCCTTGCTGGGAGCGAGCCTTGAACGCCGCCTTCCGCGCCTGCTTGGCCACCTTCTTGTCCGGGTGCAGCCGCCCCATCGCGTCCAGGACCTCGGCGGTGGCGGGGTGCTCCACCCGCCAGGCCGCCGCGAAGAACCCGCTGTGCTGGGCGGCCAGCCCCTCCACGAGGGCCTGGAGCTCCTCGGAGTTGCCCTCGGCCGCCAGCTGTGCGGCCAGCGTGTCGACGGTCAGCCAGAACACCATGTCCTCGGACGGCGCCGGCACCCCGGCGGCGCCCCGCTCGCTCAGCCACACCCGGGCGAGCCCGCCCAGCTCGGGGTCGTCCAGCACCTCGCGCAGCGCGGGTTCGGCCTCGGCGCCGACCAGCGACAGCGCCTGCTGGCAGCGGAGCCTGCGCAGCGGGGCCCCGGCGTCCGCGCCGCGCGCCGCCACGAGCAACTCCCGTGCCGCCGCGAGCGGTTCGCGGCGGGCCAGCCACTGCTCGGTCTCGGTACGGGCGGCGGACTGGCCGAACCGGGCGGTGCCGTCGAGCAGGACGTCCGCGCCCTTGTCGGCGAGGTCACCGACGGCCGGCGCCTCGAACCCGGCCTCCAGCAGCCGCGCCCGCAGCCCGTACACGCCGAGCGGGGTGAGACGGACCATGCCGTAGCGGGCGACGTCGGTGTCGTCCACGGTCGCGGCGGGTTCCTCGTCGGTGTCGGCCATCAGCGCCTCGTCCACCGGCCGGTAGTCCACGAGTCCGACCGGCTCCAGCACCCGGAACTGGTCGTCCAGCCGCATCATCGCGTCGGAGACCTGCTCCAGGACGTCGTTGGTGGGCTCGCCCATGCCGTCGGGCACGATCATGGAGGCGGCGAGGGCGGGCAGCGGGACGGTGCCGTCGCCGGGGCCGTCCTCACTGACGGTCAGCAGGTAGAGGTTGCCGAGGACGCCGTCGAGGAACTCCGCCTCGGCCTCCGGGTCCCAGTCGAGTGACGAGAAATCGACCTCGCCGCCCTGGTCCAGGGCGGCGACCAGGTCGTCCAGGTCGGGGACGGTCGCGTCGGCGACGACGGTCTCCAGCGCGGCCAGCCACACGGTGAGCACGTCGCGCGGGGAGCCGCCGGTGAGCAGCTTCAGCTCCTCCCCGGCCCGGACGGTGCCGGCCTCCTCGTCCACGATCTCGACCAGACCGGCGTCCACGGCGACCCGCCAGGCCTCGCCGACGTACGCGGCGGCGTCGTCACCGGTCAGCCCGAGCAGTTCGGCGGCGGCCGGCACCTGCTCCTCGACCAGCCCGCCGCCGGCGTCGACACGGGTGCCGGGCCCGGCCCAGCGCGCGAGGCGGGCCGCCCGGGACAGCAACGGCGTGGACAGCGCGGCGCGCGCCAGCTCCGCTTCGGGATGCAGCCGTACGGGCGGCAGGGGGGAGCTGTCTGACATCGGCTGGTTCTCCTCGGACCGTGAACGGACTCAGCCGCTCAGCCTAGACGGATTTCCACCCATGCCGCCCGGTTCATCTCACCGTAAGCAGCCGGACATGGCCGAAACCTTGACAACTCCCCGGGCCAGGCAGGAGATTGACGCGCGTAGAAGTTGGGGGGACAACTGTTCACTCGGCTCTACGCGTGTCACAGAGGGCTACGACCTCCACACGCTCCCGTTCCACCCTCGTCCCGGCGCATCGTCACGTCCCCGGAGGGATCCCCTTGCCGAGCAGGTCTTCCGCGCGCCTCGCCGCGCTCACCGTCGCCGCCGTATGCAGCGCGGCGTCCGCCGTCGTCCTCACCTCCCCCGCGCACGCCGACTCGGTGCGCGTCCACGACATCCAGGGCACGACCCGGACGTCCCCGTTCGCCGGGCAGAAGGTGACGGACGTACCCGGCATCGTCACGGCCACGCGCACGTACGGCTCCTCCAAGGGCTTCTGGATCCAGGATCCGACCCCGGACGACAACCCGGCCACCAGCGAGGGCGTGTTCGTCTTCACCAGCTCCACGCCGAAGGTCGCGGTCGGTGACGCGGTGAAGGTGACCGGCACGGTCTCCGAGTACGTCCCGGGCGGCACCTCCTCCGGCAACCAGTCGCTGACGGAGATCACCAAGCCGGTGGTCACCACCGTCTCCACGGGCAACGCGGTCCCCGCGCCGGTCGTCGTCGACGAGGACGCGGTGCCGGACGCGTACGCGCCCACCGGCGACGCCGCCGCGGCCAACTCGGTCAACGGCCTCCCCCTGGACCCGTCCGCGTACGCACTGGACTACTACGAGTCCCTGGAGGGCATGAACGTCCAGGTCGCCGACGTCCGTGTGGTCACCGCGACCGACCCGTACAGCGAGCTGTGGGTCACCGTGAAGCCGTGGGAGCACCGCAGCCGCCGCGGCGGCACGGTGTACGGCTCCTACGACTCCCAGAACACCGGCCGACTCCAGATCCAGTCGCTGGGCTCGACCGCCGACTTCCCGAAGGCGAACGTCGGCGACACCCTGGAGGGCACCACCACCGGCCCGCTGGACTTCAACCAGTACGGCGGCTACACCCTGGTCGCGAGCGAGCTCGGCACGCTGAAGAGCGCCGGCCTGGAGCGGGAGACGACGCGCGAGCAGTCGGGCCGCGAGCTGGCGGTGGCGACCTACAACGTCGAGAACCTCGACCCGTCGGACGCCACCTTCGGCCGGCACGCCTCCGCGATCGTGCACAACCTCCAGTCGCCGGACATCGTGTCCCTGGAGGAGATCCAGGACAACAACGGCGCCAAGGACGACGGCACGGTCGACGCGGACCAGACCGTGACCAAGCTGATCGACGCCATCGTCGCGGCCGGCGGCCCGCGGTACGACTGGCGGTCGGTCAACCCGGTCAACGACCAGGACGGCGGCGAGCCCGGCGGCAACATCCGCCAGGTGTTCCTGTTCAACCCGGAGCGGGTGTCCTTCGTGGACCGCGCGGGCGGCGACCCGACCACCGCCGTCGGCGTCACCAAGGTGCACGGCAAGGCGCAGCTGACGGTCTCCCCGGGCCGGATAGACCCGGCGAACGCCACCTGGAGCAACAGCCGCAAGCCGCTCGCGGGCGAGTTCGTCTTCCGCGGCAAGACCGTCTTCGTGATCGCCAACCACCTCAACTCCAAGGGCGGCGACCAGGGCCTGACCTCGCAGTACCAGCCGCCGGTGCGCAGCTCGGAGATCCAGCGGCACGCCCAGGCGACCGAGGTGAACGCGTTCGTCAAGGACATCCTGTCCGCGCAGAAGAACGCGGACGTCATCGCGCTCGGCGACATGAACGACTTCGAGTTCTCCGAGACCGCGCGGATCCTGGAGGGTGACGGCGAGCTGTGGTCGGCGATCAAGTCGCTGCCGAAGAACGAGCGTTACACCTACGACTACCAGGGCAACCAGCAGGTCCTGGACCAGATCCTGATCAGCCCGGCGATCCGCCGCGGCGGCGACTTCGAGTACGACAGCGTGCACATCAACTCGGAGTTCAACGACCAGATCAGCGACCACGACCCGCAGGTGCTGCGCTTTCGTCCGTGACACGAGGGCGGGACCGGCCCGGCTTCGCGCCCGGCCCGTCCCGCCGTCCCGTGCTCACCGACCGCCGCTCACCGGCAGCGGCTCACCACCGGCGGCGGTTCGGCGGCGGGGGCTCACCGGCAGCGGTCGACGCGGCGCCAGATCACGGCCGCGCCGACGACGGCGGCGCCCGCCGCGCCGATGATCAGCACCGGCCGGGGGTGCCGCATCGCGGCGCTCACAGCGGACCGCACCGGGCGCGGCACCCGCGCGTCGTGCTCCATGGTCTGACCGGCGTGGGTCGCCCGGTCCCGCAGGGCGTGCCGGCTGTGTCCGGCCTGTTCCTGCACCAGGTGCCCGGCCTTGGTCATCCGTTCCTGTGCGGTGTGGCCGGCCCGCGCGGCGCGGTCCTGGAACAGGTGGCCCGCCCTGGCCGCCCGGTCCTGCACGCCGTGCCCCGCCTGGGCGGCGCCGGCGCGCAGCTGGACGGTCATGGCGCCGGCCTTGTCCCTCAGGTCGGCGGCGCGCGCCCGGGCCCGGCCCTTCACATCGGCCCGGTCCACCAGCTGGGCGACGGTGTCGCCGAGCTGGCTCCGGGTGTGTTCGATCTGCCGCCGCAGCTCATCGGGGCCCTTGGCGCCCGAGCCGTGCGGGTTCCTGTGCGTCATCGGTGTGCCCTTTCCCTGATCGCGTCGACGTCCGCCCTGACACTGCCGAGGGTCTTCTCGGGCGTGGGCGGGGCGGCGCGGCGCAGCTGGGCGCGGCCGGTCGCGGCCAGCAGGCCGGCGACGGCGAAGAACGCCGCTGCCACGATCAGCGCCGCCGCCCACACGGGCAGTGCCAGGGAGAGGGCGGCGGTGGCCGCTCCGGCCAGGGTGATCAGCCCGACGTAGCCGACGGCGCCGGCGGCGCCCAGCAGGCCGCCGCCGCATCCGGCCCGGCGTCCTTTCTCGGTCAGCTCCTCCTTGGCGAGGGCGACCTCCTGCCGCAGCAGCCGGGAGAGCTGTTCGGTGGCCCGGCCGACGAGTTCGCCCGTGGAGGGGTGCCCGTCGGCCGCGGGCCGGGTGTGCGAGGTCACGGTCACGGCGTTCCGCCTCCTCTCAGTGCGGAACCTCCGGGTACCCGGGCCGAAGGTCGTTAGCCCTGCCCGGTGCCGCCGGGCCCGCGTTCGCCGAGCCGCGCGAGTTGGGACTGGAACCAGTCCAGGCGGGCCTGCAACAGAGCCGCCTCGGCGACGAGTTCGGGTACGCCCGGCTCACCGTCCGCTGTCAACCCGGCGGCTGCGGGGCCCGTACCGCCGACGGTCGCGATCACCCGGAGCCCGTGCCCGGCCAGCCGGGCGAACTCCGCGAGCGAGACCGGCGCGCGCCCGCGCACGCAGCCCCCGCAGACGGGTGCGAGGACCCGCCAGCCCGGCCGGCCCCAGCCGGCGTCGGCCAGCGCGACGGCACCGGCGCCGCAGCCACACGGCCCGGCCGTGGCCGTGCGCACCCGCTGCCGGGCGTAGCGGAAGCCTCGCTCGAAGCGGATGTAGGAGCCGAGGACGGAGACCTCCAGCAGGACGGCCGCGCGGTGGTCGGCGGTGCACAGCAGGGCCTCGGCCGCCGCCCGGTCGTGCACGCAGTGGAAACCGCAGTCGCACCGGCGTGCGGGCGGGCGGTGCCGGAAGCCGTAGACGCAGGAGGCGTCGTCCAGGACGCCGTACGGCAGGGCGCCGCCGAGCGACACACCCGTGAACCCGGCCCGGGTGCCGTCCTGGGACAGCACCGGGCGGGCGATCTTGTAGCCGGTCGGCGGCTCCGTCGGGCGTTCCGCCGGGAGCCGCAGCCTCATCGGGCGGCCGGGACCTCTTCGCGGGCCGGCCCGACCGGTTCGACCGCGTCCGTGCGGACGGTCTCCTCGGGGACCTGCGGCTTCTCCTCCCGGACGAGCGGCTGCTCCTCCGCGACTCCGGTGGCCAGTGCCTTGCCGAGCTTCATGGTGCCTCCATGACAGACGTCGGTGACCCTACGGCCATAGTGACCCATGAGGTGCCGAGTTGGACATAGGGCCTCCGTCCGCACGGGCAAGGCGTTAGCAAGTCTTACCGATATCTCGTAGGAGAATTAAGTGGAGCTTCACGAAGGTGCTGCCGACACTACTCCCATGACGAGTCCCCGTAGGCCCGCTCCCTTCGGCCGCACCCTCTGCGCCATGATCACGCCGTTCACCGAGGAGGGCGCCCTCGACCTGGACGGCGCCCAGCGGCTGGCCGCGCACCTGGTGGCGCGGGGCTGTGACGGCCTGGTCCTGGGCGGCACCACCGGCGAGTCGCCGACCACCACCGACGAGGAGAAGGCACGGCTGGTCGCGGCCGTGCGGGAGGCGGTCGGCGACCGGGCCGCGCTGGTCGCGGGCGTGGGCACGTCCGACACCCGGCACACGGTGGAGCTGGCGCTGGCGGCCGGGAAGGCGGGCGCCGACGGTGTGCTGGTGGTGACGCCGTACTACAGCCGGCCCCCGCAGGAGGCCGTGGCCGCCCACTTCCGCCAGGTCGCCGACGCGAGCGACCTTCCGGTGATGCTCTACGACATCCCGGGCCGCACGGGCACCCGGATCGAGCCGGACACGATGATCCGCCTCGCGGACCACCCGCGGATCGTGGCCGTCAAGGACTGCTCCTACGACTTCCTCGGCACCCTGAAGGTGCTCCAGCGCACGGAGTTGGCGTACTACGCCGGCTGCGACGAGCACGTACTGGCGCTGTACGCGGTCGGCGCGGCGGGGTGCGTGAGCACGGTCGCGAACGCCGTGCCGGACCGGGTCGCCGCGATCCTGGCCGCGTTCGACGCCGGCGACACCGCCCGCGCGGCCGGACTCCAGCGGGCCGTGACCCCGTTGACCGAGGCGATGATGGGCGCGGGCCTGCCCGGCACGGTCACCGCGAAGGCCCTCCTCGGCCGCCTCGGCCTGCCCGCGGGCCCGGTCCGCGCCCCCCTGCTGTCCGCCGACCCGGAGACGGCCGACGGGCTGCTGACGGCGTACCGGGCACTCACCGCGGGCTGATCCGCGCGGTGCGCCCCGAAGACGCGGGGAACCGCGCGACCAGCAGTCGGACGCGGTGCGTCAGTTGTGGCTGTGCAGGATGTCGTTCAGGCCGCCCCAGACCGCGTTGTTCGGGCGGGCCTCGACCGTGCCGGTGACCGAGTTGCGGCGGAACAAAATGTTGGAGGCGCCGTTCAGCTCCCGGGCCTTGACGATCTGGCCGTCGGGCATGGTGACGCGGGTGCCCGCGGTGATGTACAGGCCGGCCTCGACCACGCACTCGTCGCCGAGCGCGATGCCGACGCCCGCCTCGGCGCCGACCAGGCACCGCTCGCCGATGGAGATGATCACGTTGCCGCCGCCGGACAGGGTGCCCATGGTGGAGGCGCCGCCGCCGATGTCCGAGCCGTCGCCGACCACGACACCCGCGGAGATCCGGCCCTCGACCATGGAGGTGCCGAGGGTGCCGGCGTTGAAGTTGACGAAGCCCTCGTGCATGACCGTGGTGCCCGCCGCGAGGTGCGCGCCGAGGCGGACCCGGTCGGCGTCGGCGATGCGCACGCCCTTCGGGGCGACGTAGTCCGTCATGCGCGGGAACTTGTCGATCGAGGTCACCTGGAGGTGCAGGCCCTCGGCGCGGGCGTTCAGGCGCACCTTCTCGATGTCGTCCACGGCGACCGGGCCGAGCGAGGTCCAGGCGACGTTGGCGAGGTGGCCGAAGATGCCGTCCAGGTTCTGGCCGTGCGGCTTGACCAGGCGGTGCGAGAGCAGGTGCAGGCGCAGGTAGACGTCGTGGGCGTCGACCGGCTTCTCGTCCAGCGAGGCGATGACCGTGCGGACCGCGACCACCTCGACGCCCCGGCGGGCGTCCGGGCCGGTCGCCGCGGTCGCGCCGCCGCCCAGCAGCTCGGCCGCCTGCTCGGCGGTCAGCCGCTCGGTGCCGGCCGGGCCCGGCTCCTCGACCAGCTCGGGGGCCGGGAACCAGGTGTCGAGAACGGTGCCGTCGGAGGCGATCGTGGCGAGGCCGGCGGCGACGGCGCCGGTGGTGCGGGTTGCAGACTCGGTCATGGGAGAAAACCTAACGTGGGCGGGGTGGTGAGGGCGAACCGCGTCTCACGTGCCGGGCGCGGGTTCAGGGGATCAGCCGAGCCAGCGTGGCGCGCGCGTACTCCTCGTCGTAGGAGCCGCCCGTCAGCAGCACCTGGAGGCAGATGCCGTCCATCAGCGCGAGCAGGGCCCGCGCCGTGACCGGGTCGGTGCGGCGGGCCAGCAGCGCGGCCCCCTGCTCGGTCCACTCGGCGGCGACGGGACGCAGTGCGGGGCGGCGCAGCGCGGCCAGGTACAGCTCGTACTCCAGTTCCACCCCGGTGCGCCCGCCCGCCAGCCACTGGCCGAGCGCACGGGCGAGATCCGCGGCGAGGTCGCCGTCGCCGCCCTCCGGCAACAGCTCGGCCAGCACCCGGCCGAACCCCTCGTTCGCCTGCCGCAGCGCGGCCACCAGCAGCTCTTCGAGGGTGGCGAAGTGGTACGTCGTGGAGCCGAGCGGTACGTCCGCCTCGACGGCGACCGTACGGTGGCTCAGCCCCGCGATGCCGTCCCGGCCGACCACGCGGATCGCCGCGTCGATGATCCGCTGCCGGCGCTCGGGGTCGTAGCGGCGCGGCATCAGTGCGTCGCCCCGCCCAGGTTCAGCACCACCACTCCGCCGATGATCAGCACGATCCCGGCGACCTTGGTCAGGCTGAGCCCCTCGCCGAACAGCAGCAGACCGAGGACGGCGATGGTCGCGGTGCCCACGCCCGACCAGATCGCGTACGCCGTACCGATCTGGACGGTCTTCAGCGTCCGGGCGAGCAGCGCGAACGAGACGACGTACCCCACAGCGGTCACGAGCGAGGGCCAGAGCCGGCTGAATCCCTCGCTGTACTTCATCGCCGTCGTGGCGGCGACCTCGGCGGCGATGGCACCGGAGAGCAGCAGATACCCCATGTGTACGAGCGTACACAACGACGCGTACGGCCGTACCGGAGAGCCATCACCGCGCCCGTCACCCCGCCGGACGACGGCCCCGGCCTGCCCTCCTTCGCCTACTGGCACGTCAGCGGCGGCCTGGTGAAGCCCGGCCCCGTCAGCTCGGCCGCGGACCGCAGCGCCGCCACCTTCACCCGCGTCAACAGCCTCGCCGACACCCGCTGTCGGTCCTTCACCACGGCCGGCGGCGGCTACCTCCGCCACCGCGACTCCCTGCTCCGCGCCGAACCCGCCGACGGCTCGCCCCTGTTCAGGCAGGACGCCGCGTTCTGCCCGCGTTCCGCTCGGCGGACGGGCTCGCCCGAGCATGCGACAGGGGCCGTGGCGCATGGCCACGGCCCCTGTCACAGGCGGTGTGTCAGACGTTGAACCCGAGCGCCCGGAGCTGCTCGCGGCCGTCGTCCGTGATCTTGTCGGGACCCCACGGCGGCATCCAGACCCAGTTGATGCGGAGTTCGTTGACGAGGCCGTCCGTGGCGGACTTGGCCTGGTCCTCGATGACGTCCGTCAGCGGGCAGGCCGCCGAGGTCAAGGTCATGTCGATGGTGGCCACGTTGGAGTCGTCGACGTGGATGCCGTAGATCAGGCCGAGGTTGACGACGTCGATGCCCAGTTCGGGGTCGACCACGTCCATCAGGGCCTCGCGGAGTTCTTCCTCCGAGACCGGCTTCATCTCTGCGGTGTCGGTCATGCCGTCTTCCTTTCGGCGTCGGCGCCACCCAGTGCCTGGGCCGTCGCGTCCTTCCACGCCATCCAGCTCAGGAGGGCGCACTTGACCCGCGCGGGGTACTTGGAGACACCGGCGAACGCGACCGCGTCCTCCAGGACCTCCTCCATCGCGTCGTCGGGCTCGATCCTGCCCTTGGACTGCATCAGCTCCAGGAAGGTCTCCTGGATCTTCTGCGCCTCGGCCAGGTCCTTGCCGACGAGGAGCTCGTTGAGCACGGAGGCGCTCGCCTGACTGATCGAGCAGCCCTGGCCCTCGTACGAGACGTCCTCGATCTTCGTGCCGTCGTACCTCACGCGCAGGGTGATCTCGTCGCCGCAGGTCGGGTTCACATGGTGTACCTCGGCGTCGCCATCCCTCAGACCACGCCCGTGCGGGTTCTTGTAGTGGTCCAGGATGACGTCCTGGTACATCGAGTCCAGCTTCACGGTGTCAGCTCACGCCTCTCAGCCGAAGAAGTTCCGTACGTGCTCCAGGCCGTCGACCAGAGCGTCGATCTCGGCCGGCGAGGAGTACAGGTAGAACGACGCTCGCGTGGTCGCGGGAATTCCGTAGCGGAGGCAGACCGGACGGGCGCAGTGGTGGCCGACCCGGACCGCGATGCCCTGCTCGTCCAGGACCTGGCCCACGTCGTGCGGGTGGATGTCCCCGAGCGTGAAGGAGATCGCCGCCCCGCGGTCCTCGGCCGTCGTCGGGCCGATGATCCGCAGGTCGGGAACCTCCGCCAGGCGCCGCACCGCGTACTCCGTCAGCGCGTGCTCATGGGCGAGGATCTTGTCCATGCCGATCGACTGGAGGTAGTCGATCGCCGCGCCGAGGCCGACCGCCTGGGCGATCGGGGGCGTGCCCGCCTCGAACTTGTGCGGGGCGGGGGCGTACGTCGAGGAGTGCATCGAGACCGTCTCGATCATCTCGCCGCCGCCGAGGAACGGAGGCAGGTCCTCCAGCAGTTCCTGGCGGCCCCAGAGGACGCCGATGCCGGTCGGGCCGCACATCTTGTGGCCGGTGAAGGCCACGAAGTCGGCCTGGAGGGCCTGCACGTCCAGCGGCATGTGCGGGGCGGCCTGGGAGGCGTCGATGCAGACGAGCGCGCCGACCTCCTGGGCGCGGCGGATTATCGCCTCGACCGGGTTGACCGTGCCCAGGATGTTGGACACCAGCACGAAGGAGACGATCTTCGTCTTCTCGGTGATGATCTCGTCGATGTTCGACAGGTCGAGCCGGCCGTCGTCCGTGAGGCCGAACCACTTCAGCTTCGCGCCCGTGCGCTGCGCGAGCAGCTGCCACGGCACGATGTTGGAGTGGTGCTCCATCTCCGTGATGACGATCTCGGTCTCGTGGTCCACCCGGTAGGGCTCGTCGGCCCAGCCCAGCATGTTCGCCACGAGGTTCAGCGACTCGGAGGCGTTCTTGGTGAAGATCACCTCGTCGCGGCTCGGCGCGTTGATGAACGCGGCGACCTTGTCGCGCGCGCCCTCGTACAGCGCCGTGGCCTCCTCGGCGAGCACATGCACACCGCGGTGGACGTTGGCGTTGTAGCGCTCGTAGTACTCGCTCAGGGCGTCCAGTACCTGGCGCGGCTTCTGCGAGGTCGCCGCGTTGTCCAGGTACACGAGCTTCTTGCCGTCGTGGACGACTCGGTCCAGAACGGGGAAGTCCTTGCGGATCGCCTCGACGTCGAGGAGGCCCGGCAGCTGTGTCACGCGGATGCGCCACCCTTCACGTATGCCTCGTAGCCCTCGTTCTCCAGCTTGTCCGCGAGCTCCGGGCCGCCGGACTCGACGATGCGGCCGCCGGCGAACACGTGGACGTGGTCGGGCTTGATGTAGCGCAGGATGCGCGTGTAGTGCGTGATCAGCAGGGTGCCGACCTCGCCGGACTCGCGGACGCGGTTGACGCCCTCGGAGACGATGCGCAGCGCGTCGACGTCCAGGCCGGAGTCGGTCTCGTCCAGGATCGCGACCTTCGGCTTGAGCAGCTCCAGCTGGAGGATCTCGTGGCGCTTCTTCTCACCGCCGGAGAAGCCCTCGTTGACGTTGCGCTCGGCGAAGGACGGGTCCATGTTGAGGCGCTCCATGGCCTCCTTGACCTCCTTCACCCAGGTGCGCAGCTTGGGGGCCTCGCCGCGGATGGCGGTGGCGGAGGTGCGCAGGAAGTTGGAGACGGAGACGCCGGGGACCTCGACCGGGTACTGCATCGCCAGGAACAGGCCCGCGCGGGCGCGCTCGTC
Organism: Streptomyces olivaceoviridis; assembly: GCF_014650115.1. GTDB lineage: Bacteria > Actinomycetota > Actinomycetes > Streptomycetales > Streptomycetaceae > Streptomyces > Streptomyces olivaceoviridis. The sequence goes on from NZ_BMUI01000006.1 coordinate 129,932, forward strand.
GACGGACATCTCCAGGACGTCCTCGCCGTCCAGGGTGACGGTGCCGCCGGTGATCGTGTACTTCGGGTGACCCGCGAGGGAGTAGGCGAGGGTCGACTTGCCGGAGCCGTTGGGGCCCATGATGGCGTGCGTCTCGCCCTGCTTCACGGTGAGGTCGACGCCCTTGAGGATCTCCTTCGTGGCGTTGTCGGCCTCGACGGTGACGTGCAGGTCTCGGATTTCAAGCGTTGCCATGGGTGCCTCAGGACTCCTGGGTGAGGGAGACGAGAACGTCGTCCCCTTCGATCTTTACGGGGTATACGGGGACGGGGCGCGTCGCGGGGAGGCCGGACGGCTTGCCGGTGCGCAGGTCGAAGGCGGAGCCGTGCAGCCAGCACTCGATCTGGCAGTCCTCCACCTCGCCCTCGGAGAGGGAGACGTTCGCGTGGGAGCAGATGTCGTAGATCGCGAACACCTCGCCCTCGGTCTTCACGACCGAGACCGGCGTGCCGTCGAGTTCCACCCGCTTCGGGGTGTCCTCCTCCAGCTCGCTCAGCCCACAGGCGCGTACGAACGACGTCATGCGACCGAAGCCTCCAGCTCTTCCTCGATCTTGGCGAGCAGGCGCTCCTCGATGTCGGCGACACCGATCTGCTGGACCAGCTCGGCGAAGAAGCCGCGGACCACCAGGCGGCGGGCCTCGTGCTCCGGGATGCCGCGGGCCATCAGGTAGAAGAGCTGCTCGTCGTCGAAGCGGCCGGTGGCGGAGGCGTGCCCGGCGCCGACGATCTCGCCGGTCTCGATCTCCAGGTTCGGCACCGAGTCGACGCGCGCGCCGTCCGTGAGGACCAGGTTGCGGTTCATCTCGTAGGTGTCCGTGCCCTCGGCCTTGGCCTCGATGAGCACGTCACCGATCCAGACCGCGTGCGCGTCGTCGCCCTGGAGGGCGCCCTTGTAGACGACGTTCGACTTGCAGTGCGGGGTGTTGTGGGTGACCAGCAGGCGGTGCTCCTGGTGCTGCCCGGCGTCGGTGAAGTACAGGCCGAACAGCTCGGCCTCGCCGCCGGGGCCGGCGTACTCCACGCGCGGGTGCAGGCGGACCACGTCACCGCCGAAGGTCACGACCACGGACTTGAAGGAGGCGTCCCGGCCGACCAGCGCGTTGTGCTGGGCGACGTGGACGGCCTTGTCGTCCCAGTCCTGGACGGAGACGACGGTCAGCTTGGCGCCGTCCCCGAGGACGTAGTCGACGTTGGCGGCGAGCACCGCGTCACCGGTGTGGTCGATGACCACGACGGCCTCGGCGAAGGCGCCCAGCTCGATCACCTGGTGGCCGAAGGCGGTGCCGCCCCGGCCGTGCACGGCGATGCGGATCGGCTCGGTGAGGACGGTCTCCTTGGGGACGGTCACGACCGAGGCCTTCTCGAAGGCGGAGTACGCCTGGGCCGCGACGCGGTCCACCGGGGTGCCCGCCTTGCCGAGGCGCGCGTCGTCGCGGCCGACGGTCTCGACGGTGACGCCCTCGGGGGCCTGGACGTCGACCTTCACGCCGTCGCCGTTCGCGACGGCGGTGCCGTCGTGCAGGCCGCGCAGGCGCTCCAGCGGGGTGAACCGCCACTCCTCCTCACGGCCGTGCGGGACCGGGAAGTCCGCGACGTCGAAGGACGGGGGCGCGCTCATGCGCGAGACGACGGTCGACTCCGCGGCGACCGCGATCGAGCCGGCGGTGGTGGAACCCACCGGGATGTTCTGGGCCTCAGCCATGGCTGTCGTAATGCTCGCTTTCTTACGTGTGGGCTTGACGGGGGTTGCGGACCGGTGGTTAACCGACCGCGCCCTCCATCTGCAGCTCGATCAGCCGGTTGAGCTCCAGCGCGTACTCCATGGGCAGTTCCTTGGCGATCGGCTCGACGAAGCCGCGCACGATCATCGCCATGGCCTCGTCCTCGGAGAGACCGCGGCTCATCAGGTAGAAGAGCTGGTCCTCGGAGACCTTGGAGACGGTGGCCTCGTGACCCATGGACACGTCGTCCTCGCGGACGTCGACGTACGGGTATGTGTCCGACCGGGAGATGGTGTCGACCAGCAGGGCGTCGCACAGCACGTTCGACTTCGACCCGGCGGCGCCCTCGCCGATCTCGATCAGACCGCGGTAGGACGTACGGCCGCCACCGCGCGCGACCGACTTCGAGACGATGTTGGACGACGTGTTCGGCGCCATGTGGACCATCTTGGCGCCCGCGTCCTGGTGCTGGCCCTCGCCCGCGAAGGCGATGGACAGGGTCTCGCCCTTGGCGTGCTCGCCCATCAGGTAGACGGCCGGGTACTTCATCGTCACCTTGGAGCCGATGTTGCCGTCGATCCACTCCATGGTCGCGCCCTCGTAGGCCACGGCGCGCTTGGTGACCAGGTTGTAGACGTTGTTCGACCAGTTCTGGATGGTCGTGTAGCGGCAGCGGGCGTTCTTCTTGACGATGATCTCGACCACCGCGGAGTGCAGCGAGTCCGACTTGTAGATCGGCGCGGTGCAGCCCTCGACGTAGTGGACGTAGGCACCCTCGTCGACGATGATCAAGGTCCGCTCGAACTGGCCCATGTTCTCCGTGTTGATACGGAAGTAGGCCTGGAGCGGGATCTCGACGTGGACGCCCTTCGGCACGTAGATGAAGGAGCCGCCGGACCACACGGCGGTGTTCAGCGCGGCGAACTTGTTGTCGCCGGCCGGGATGACCGTGCCGAAGTACTCCTTGAAGAGCTCCGGGTGCTCCTTCAGCGCGGTGTCGGTGTCGAGGAAGATGACGCCCTGCTCCTCCAGGTCCTCGCGGATCTGGTGGTAGACGACCTCCGACTCGTACTGGGCGGCGACACCGGCGACGAGGCGCTGCTTCTCGGCCTCCGGGATGCCCAGCTTGTCGTAGGTGTTCTTGATGTCCTCGGGCAGGTCCTCCCAGGACTCCGCCTGCTTCTCCGTGGAGCGCACGAAGTACTTGATGTTGTCGAAGTCGATGCCCGAGAGGTCGGAGCCCCAGTTCGGCATCGGCTTCTTCTCGAAGAGCTTCAGGCCCTTCAGGCGCAGCTTCGTCATCCACTCCGGCTCGGACTTCTTGCCCGAGATGTCGCGGACGACGTCCTCGTTGAGGCCGCGCCTGGCGGAGGCACCGGCCACGTCGGAGTCGGCCCAGCCGTATTCGTACTTGCCCAGGCCCTCCAGCTCAGGGTGGGCAGTCTCCGTGGGGAGAGTCATGCGGGGTTCCTCCCGGCCGTGCTTGCAGGTGCGTCAGTGGAAATCTTGGGGATGAACGTCGTGCAGACGCCGTCGCCGTGCGCGATGGTCGCCAGTCGTTGGACGTGGGTACCCAGCAGCTCGGCGAAGATCTCGGTCTCCGCCTCGCACAGCTGCGGGAACTGTTCCGCGGCGTGGGCGACCGGGCAGTGGTGCTGGCAGAGCTGCTCGCCGACCGGTGCGCTGCGCGCCGTAGCAGCGTACCCGTCGGCGCTCAGGGCCTTGGCCAGCGCTTCGGCGCGTTTTTCGGGGGTCACGGACTCGACCGCCTCGCGGTACGCGCCCGCCTGGGCGGCGATCCGGGCGCGGGCGAAGGCGGCGACCGCCTCGGGGCCGCCCCCCTGCTCGGCGATCCAGCGCAGCGCGTCCACGGCGAGCTTGTCGTACGACTGGTCGAAGGCGTCCCGGCCGCAGTCGGTGAGCGCGAAGACCTTCGCGGGGCGCCCGCGCGTGCGCGTGCCGTACACCCGCTGCTCGCGGGCCTCGACGACGTCGTCGGCGACCAGCGCGTCCAGGTGGCGCCGGACGGCCGCCTGGGTCAGTCCCAGCCGGCCTGCGAGTTCGGCGACGGTCGACGGCCCGTGGTCCAGGATGGAGCGCGCGACCCGGTTGCGCGTCGAGCGCTCACCGGTCGCTAGCTCCTCCTGAGGGGCCCCCGTGGGGGTTTCCCGAGCCTCGCCGACGTTTTTCACAACGCCATTGTTGCGTAATTCCGCGGAGCCTGACAAGCGGCGTCCGGATCACCCGACGGTGCCCTGCGTCACTTAGGCATACCTAATCTGACCTGCGGAAACGATCATCCGGTCGATCGCCCCGGCCGCCGGCGGGGACAATTCGGTGGCGCCCCGCGCGCCCGTCCGGGAGACTCCCGGACCATGCCCACACCCGCTCCGACCGGCCCTCTTGTCACCCGGGACGACATCGCCGCACAGCTGGGACTGCTCGGCGTCGAGACGGTGAGACCCTTCTGGCGCACTCCTCGCTCAGCTCCCTCGGCTGGGTCAACGGAGGCGCGGTCGCGGTCGTCCAAGGGCTCCTGGACGCGCTCGGCCCTTCGGGCACGCTCGTCGTCCCCACCCAGACGGGCGGCCACTCCGATCCGGCCGTCTGGGCGAACCCTCCCGTTCCCGAGGAGTGGTGGGACCGCATCCGCGCCACCATGCCGCCGTACGACCCCCTGATCACCCCCTCCCTCGGGGTCGGCGTCGTCCCGGAGACCGTGCGCACCTGGCCGGGCGCCCGCCGCAGCGCCCACCCGCAGACCTCCTTCGCCGCCGTCGGCCCCCGCGCGCGGGAGATCACCGACGGCCACGCCCCCGACTGCCGGCTCGGCGAGCACAGCCCCCTCGCCCGGCTGGAGGGGCTGGGCGCCCGGGTGCTGCTGCTGGGCGCGGGCTACGACTCCTGCACCGCCTTCCACCTCGCCGAGTACCGGATATCCGCGCCCCGCGTGCGGGTCGGCCGGCCCGCTCCCGGCGGCGGCTGGGAGACGGTGACCGAGGTCTCGATCACCTCCGACCGGTTCGACGAGCTGGGGCACGACTTCGAGCGGGACCGGCCGGTCGTCCGGGGAAGGGTGGGTGCGGCGGACGTCCGGCTGTTCCCGGTGGCGGACGCCGTGGCCTACGCCGAACGGTGGCTGCCGCTGCACCGGCCCCGTGCGGAGGACTTCGGCCACCCCCGCGCCTGAGCACCGGACGGCGTACCTAGACTCTGGACCCATGCGAAGTGAGCCGGTGGTCCAGGTCCAGGCCTTGGTGAAGCGGTACGGCACGAAGACCGCGGTGGACGGCCTCGACCTGGTGGCCCAGCCGGGCGTGACCGCCGTACTCGGCCCCAACGGGGCGGGGAAGACGACCACGGTCGAGACCTGCGAGGGCTACCGGAAACCGGATTCCGGCACGGTGCGCGTCCTGGGCCTCGACCCGGTACGGCAGTCCGCCGAGCTGCGTCCCCGCGTCGGCGTGATGCTCCAGTCCGGAGGCGTGTACTCCGGTGCCCGGGCGGAGGAGATGCTGCGCCACATGGCGAAGCTGCACGCCCACCCGCTGGACGTCGACGCCCTCGTCGAACGCCTCGGCCTGGGCTCCTGCGGCCGGACCGGCTACCGCCGGCTCTCCGGCGGCCAGCAGCAGCGGCTCGCGCTCGCCATGGCCGTCGTGGGCCGCCCGGAGCTGGTGTTCCTGGACGAGCCCACCGCCGGCCTCGACCCACAGGCCCGCCGGGCCACCTGGGACCTGGTGAGGGACCTGCGCGCCGACGGCGTCTCGGTGATCCTCACCACGCACCACATGGACGAGGCCGAGCAGCTCGCCGACGACGTCGCGATCATCGACGGCGGCCGGGTCATCGCCCAGGGCTCCCCGGAGGAGCTGTGCAAGGGCGGCGCCGAGAACACCCTGCGCTTCACCGGCCGGCCCGGCCTCGACGTCGGCTCCCTGCTCAAGGCGCTGCCGGCCGACTGCACGGCCGCCGAGCTGACCCCGGGCTCCTACCGGGTCGTCGGCAAGGTCGACCCCCAGCTGCTGGCCACGGTGACGTCCTGGTGCGCCCAGCACGGGGTGATGCCCGACCGGATCTCGGTGGAGCGGCACACGCTGGAGGACGTCTTTCTTGAGCTGACCGGCAAGGAGCTGCGCTCATGACCACGGCGGGTACGTACACCCCGAAGCCCGGAGCCGCACCGCTCCCCCGCATGATCGCGGCGCAGGCGGCGCTGGAGACGAGGATGCTGCTGCGCAACGGCGAGCAGCTGCTGCTGACGGTGGTCATCCCGACCCTGCTGCTGGTGCTCTTCAGCTCGGTCGACATCGTGGACACCGGCAGGGGCGAGGCCGTCGACTTCCTCGCCCCCGGCGTCCTGGCCCTGGCCGTGATGTCGACGGCGTTCACCGGCCAGGCCATCGCCACCGGCTTCGAGCGCCGCTACGGCGTCCTGAAGCGGCTCGCCTCCTCGCCGCTGCCCCGCTGGGCCCTGATGACCGCGAAGACGGCGTCCGTGCTGGTCACGGAGGTCCTCCAGGTCGTCCTGCTGACCGTCATCGCCTTCGCGCTGGGCTGGTCCCCGCACGGCGACCCTGCCGCCGTCCTGCTGCTGCTCGTCGTCGGCACCGCCGCCTTCTCCGGGCTCGGCCTGCTGATGGCGGGCACGCTGAAGGCGGAGGCGACGCTGGCCGCCGCCAACCTGGTCTTCCTGCTGCTGCTCGTCGGCGGCGGGGTCATCGTGCCGCTGGAGAAGTTCGGCTCGACGGGTGAACAGGTCCTCGGTCTGCTGCCGATCTCCGCCCTGTCGGACGGCCTGCGGGACGTGCTCCAGCACGGCGCCGGCATGCCCTGGGGCGACCTGGGGATTCTCGCCGTCTGGGCGGTGGCCGGCCTCGCCGCGGCCGGGAAGTTCTTCCGCTGGGAGTGACCCATGCCGCACGCGTCGGGGCGGACCCTCGTGAACGCGTGCACAAGCGGCGGCCTACGATGGTGCGCGTGCCAAAGCTGAACCGCGCCGACGTCGAAGCCGCCCTGCGCAACCCGCTCGCCTTCATCGCCGACCGCTGGACCCCGGACCCCCGGACCGTCCGGCGGGCGGCGCTCGCCGCGCTCGTGATGTCGGTGGTGATCGTCGTGACCGGCGGCGCCGTCCGCCTGACCGGCTCGGGCCTCGGCTGCCCGACCTGGCCCACCTGCACCGACGACTCCCTGACCACCACCCGGGCCATGGGCTTCCACGGGGTCATCGAGTTCGGCAACCGCATGCTGACGTACGTGCTGTGCGCGGCCGTCGGCTGGGCGATCATCGCCGCCCGGGCCCAGAAGCCGTGGCGGCGCGGCCTGACCCGGCTGGGCTGGGCCCAGTTCTGGGTGGTCATGGGCAATGCCGTGCTCGGCGGCATCGTCGTCCTGGTCGGCCTCAACCCGTACACCGTCGCCGCGCACTTCCTGCTCTCCACCGCCCTGATCGCCATCGCCACGGTGATGTGGGAGCGCGCGCGGGAGGGCGACGGGGCGCCGCGTCCGCTGGTCGGCCAGGCGGTGCGGCAGCTCGTGTGGTTCCTGGTACTGGCGTCCGTGCTGCTCATCGCGGTCGGCACGGTGGTGACCGGGGCCGGGCCGCACGCCGGCGACTCCAGCGAGGTCGCCCGCATCCCGATCGACTGGGAGACGGTCGCCAAACTGCACGCGGTGCTCGCGTGGATCGTGGTGACGCTGACGTTCGCCCTGTGGTTCGTCCTGAAGGCGGTCGACGCGCCGAAGGGCCCCCTGGCCCGGACCCGCGAGCTGTTCGTCGTGCTGCTGGCCCAGGGCGTGATCGGTTACGTGCAGTACTTCACGCACCTGCCCGAGGTCCTCGTCGCCCTGCACATGCTCGGCTCGTGCCTGATCTGGATCGCCACCCTGCGCGTCCTGCTGTCGCTGCGCGAGCGCCCGGAGGCCGCCCTGGACCTGCCGGGCCCGGCGGCCGAGGTGCCGGTCGGCACCCGCGCCTGAGTCATCCGTACGTGGTGACGAGGGCGTCGATCGCCGGCCCCAGATAGGCGCGGGTCAGCCCGGCCCGGCGGGTGGGCCAGTCGGCCGGGGCCGGGGCGGGGGCCGGGACGGCGTAGCGGCGGCGGATGACATCCTCGACGACCTCCGCCGGAGCGCCCAGCGCCGCGAGCTCCGCCAGGGCCTCCCGCTTGGAGATCAGCCGGCCCTCGCGCAGGGTCACGGTCGCCCGGGCGAAGGTCAGCAGGCCCAGGTCGACCCAGATGTCCTGCCGCCACAGCCGGGCCTTGTCCACCGCCGGCCGCCAGTAGTCGCGCTGGTCGCGTACGACGAAGTCGGCCAGCTGCCCGTCCGGCACCGGCGGGAGCAGCGCCGCCGGGGCCTCGCCGTACAGCACGCGTCCGAAGGCGTGCAGCTCGCGCCGGGTGACGGGGGTGACCGGGCGGCGCGTCACCCGTTCGTGTGCCCAGGTGAGGTGCGAGCGGTCCGCGTCGTGCAGGGTGGCCGGTGTGAGGTAGCTGCAATGGAGCTTCGCCGCGAGGGGTTCCCCGCGCCGCCCGCGGTGCAGGGCCACGAGCCGTCGTACGGTCCCCAGGGTCAGCGGGCCCGGCAGGACGGCGATCAGGTCGAGGTCGCTGCGGCCCTCCTGGTAGTCGCCGCCGGCCAGTGAGCCGTGCGCCCAGACGGCGCGGGGCCGCAGGGGCAGCAGGGCGTGCAGGAACCCGTCGAGCAGGGACGCGGTCGTCATCCGCTCAGTCTGGACGGCTCACCCCAGTCCGTACACCCGTCGCGCGTTGCCCGCCGCGATCATCTTCGCCACCCGCCGGGCGTCCTCCGGGGACCAGGCGCCTTCGGCGACCCAGTTGCCGAGCACGCGGCCCAGCGCCTCCCGGAAGAGGCGGGCGCCGACGACGTGCAGTTCCGGCAGGCCCCGCGCGCCGGTGGAGAAGAGGATCTTGCCGAAGGGGGCCAGTTCCAGGATCTCGGCGAGGACCGTGGCCGCCCGGGCGCCGGTGCGGACCAGCGCGGCGCCGGAGTCGGCGTAGACGTGCGGGAAGACACCGGCCAGGTGGGCGGCGTGGCGGTGGTACGGATAGCCGTGCAGCAGGATCAGGTCGGTGCCGAGGCCGGCGGTGGCCCGGACGAAGTCGGTGAGCAGCACCGGGTCCGTGCGGTCGATGCGGGAGCCGGGCTCGCCGAGGCCCGCGTGCAGTTGCAGGGGCAGGCCCGAGGCGACGGCGATCCACAGCAGGTGCCGGAGCAGGACGGGGTCGGTGAGCGCCCCGCCGACGCGCCGTCCGGCCAGCCAGCGGCCCGCCGCGCCCCGCACCTCCCCCGGTCCCGGCGGCTCGGGCGCGAGGGCCAGGCCGTGTCTGAGGCCCGCGACGGAGGCGAAGGCGACGGCGGTGGCCGCGGCTCCGTGCACCGACTCGGCGAGGTTGGCGAGGAAGCACTCGACGGTGCCGGAGGTGTCGGCGACCTGCTCCGCGAGCGGTTCGAGCCGGATGATCTCGCGGGCCTGGGCCGCCGCCGCGGAGGCCAGTTCGGCGGGGCCGGTGAGGTCGCCGGGCAGCCCCGTGTCGACCAGGTACGTCGTGATGCCGCTGCCGCGCAGCAGTCTGCGGCCCGACTCCAGGACGCCCAGTTCGCGGCGCCGGGCCAGGTAGCGGGCGGGCGGGCAGTGCGGTTCGAGGCCGAGCAGGGGCGGGCACCAGCGCCGTACGGCGAAGCCGGTCTGCGTGTCGAAGAGGGTGGTGCCCGGGGCCGGGGGTCCCTCGGTGCGGGACAGCTGGGCCTCGAAGGTGCCGAGGCCCAGTTCCGTCCGCAGTACGCCGTGGCAGTACTGGTCCACGAGGGACGGCGTTTCGATCATTCCGGCTCCCCGTGGGACGTGGGCGCGCTGTGCTGCCTCACACGTCCTAACGGGTGATCCGGGGTTCAGGTGGCGGCAGCCGACCCGCAGGAACGCGGCGCCGCGTCTGTGTGCGGCTCCGCCACGGGCGCCACCGGCGCTAGCTGTACAGCTAGCCGCCGATCTGGATACCGGCCATCCGCTTCCACTCGTACGGGCCCGTCCGCACCTTCGCGGCGAACTCGCCGTCGAAGGACTCGTGGACCGTGATGCCCGCCTTCTCGACGGCCTTCTCGGCGATCTCGTACGTGGGAGCCACCAGGTCGCCCCAGCCGCCGTCCTCGCCGACGAGGACGATGCGGGCGCCGCGTTCACCGATGTGGGCCACCTGGCCCTCGGCGCCGCCGTGGGCCTTGGAGAAGGCGCTGATCTCCCGGGCGAGCCTGGCCACCTTGCGCTCGGCCCTCGCGTCAACCTGCTGCGTGTCTGCCATGACCAGGATGCTACCGACGGGTAGGTCAGCTGGCGAGGTCAGGGCTCTGTGACCTGCGCCCGCCGTGTCTCAGCGCAGGAACGGGTCCACCGCGATCGCCACGAACAGCAGCGACACATAGGTGATCGACCAGTGGAACAGCCGCATCTCCTTCAGCTTCGCGCCCGTGACCTCGGCCTTGGCCCGGTTCTGGAGCGCGTGCGCCTCCCACAGCCACCAGCCGCCGGCGGCCAGCGCGACGGCCGTGTAGAACCAGCCGGTGTAGCCGAGGGGGGTGAGGAGCAGGGAGACGGCGACCATGACCCAGCTGTAGATGACGATCTGCCGGGCCACGACCTTGTTGGAGGCGACGACCGGCAGCATCGGCACGCCCACGCGGGCGTAGTCGTCCTTCACCTTCATGGACAGCGGCCAGTAGTGCGGCGGGGTCCAGAAGAAGATGACCAGGAACAGGATGACCGGCGCCCAGGAGAGCGAGTTCGTCACGGCCGACCAGCCGATGAGCACGGGCATGCAGCCCGCGATGCCGCCCCACACGATGTTCTGCGCCGTACGCCGCTTGAGGAGCATCGTGTAGACGACGACGTAGAAGAGGAGCGCCCCGAGCGAGAGCCAGGCGCTCAGCCAGTTGACGGTGAGGCCGAACAGCAGCGTCGAGACCACCGCGAGGGTGATGCCGAAGACCAGGCACTCGGGCGGGCTGACCATGCCCGTCACCAGGGGCCGCTGCGAGGTGCGGTCCATCAGGGCGTCGATGTCCCGGTCGATGTACATGTTCAGCGCGTTGGCGCCGCCCGCCGACAGATAGCCGCCGACGCAGGTGAGCAGGACCAGCTTGAGGTCGGGCACGCCCTGCTGCGCCAGGAACATCACCGGAACGGTGGTGATGAGCAGCAGCTCGATGATCCGCGGCTTGGTCAGCGCCACGAAAGCCTTGACACGGGCTCCGAACGGCCGATGAACCGGGCCTTGGCTCGCAGCCCCGAGCGCACCCTCCCCCAGCGCCTTAAGGGCCTGGGAGGTGCCCCCAGGACGGGATTCGACGGCCGTCACGCACACCCCTGACAGAGACATCCCAGCAAGCCCCCCGTATGAAGTCCCGGTAAAGGCTCGCGCGTACCACGCCACTTTAGACGTTGCCCATACCCCGCCCTTCGCGGGGGTGGGGTCGTGTTGACGCACGTCCCATAAGAGGGGTCCCCGCACTCGATTGAGCGCTCAGATGACCGGCGCCGTATTCATGTGCCAAATGCCGTTCCCGGCCGGTCGGGAGGCGGATCGCACGGACTCCCGGCAGTCTGGAAACACTCGAAAAAACGCACGTCCTTACGGGGGTAGGCTCGACAGCGGCCGGCGGGCGACAAGCCCGTCGGCGGCCGGGTGGGCGCATGCCCCGACGACCGGCGACCGACATGTGGAGAGGAGCCCTGACCCAGGGTGAGCACCAAGCCGACCACCACAGACCTTGAGTGGACCGAGCTGGACCAGCGGGCCGTGGACACCGCCCGTGTCCTGGCCGCAGACGCCGTACAGAAGGTCGGCAACGGCCATCCCGGTACGGCGATGAGCCTGGCCCCGGCCGCCTACACCCTCTTCCAGAAGGTGATGCGGCACGACCCCGCGGACCCGGAGTGGGTCGGTCGCGACCGCTTCGTGCTGTCCGCCGGACACTCGTCCCTGACCCTCTACACCCAGCTCTACCTGGCCGGCTTCGGCCTGGAGCTGGACGATCTGAAGTCGTTCAGGACGTGGGGCTCCAAGACCCCCGGCCATCCGGAGTACGGGCACACCAAGGGCGTCGAGACCACCACGGGCCCGCTGGGCCAGGGTGTCGCCAACGCGGTGGGCATGGCGATGGCCGCCCGCTACGAGCGCGGTCTGTTCGACCCGGAGGCCCCGGCCGGCGAGTCCCCCTTCGACCACTTCATCTACTGCATCGCCGGTGACGGCTGCCTCCAGGAGGGCATCTCCGCCGAGGCGTCCTCGCTGGCCGGCCACCAGAAGCTCGGCAACCTGATCCTGCTGTGGGACGACAACCACATCTCGATCGAGGGCGACACCGAGACGGCCGTCTCCGAGGACACCGTCAAGCGGTACGAGGCCTACGGCTGGCACGTGCAGCGCGTGGAGGCCAAGGAGACCGGCGACCTGGACCCGCAGGCGATCTTCGCCGCGATCCAGGAGGCGAAGCGGGTCACGGACCGGCCGTCCTTCATCGCGATGCGCTCCATCATCGCCTGGCCGGCCCCGAACGCCCAGAACACCGAGGCCGCGCACGGCTCGGCGCTGGGCGAGGACGAGGTCGCGGCCACCAAGCGCGTCCTCGGCTTCGACCCGGAGAAGTCGTTCGAGGTCACCGACGAGGTCATCGCCCACACCCGCAAGGCGCTGGAGCGCGGCGCCGAGGCGAAGTCCGGGTGGGAGAAGTCCCTCCAGGAGTGGCGCGAGGCCAACCCGGAGCGGGCCGCCGAGTTCGACCGGATCAGCAAGGGCGAGCTGCCCACCGGCTGGGAGGAGAAGCTCCCGGTCTTCGAGCCCGGCAAGGGCGTCGCGACGCGTGCCGCGTCCGGCAAGGTGCTCCAGGCGCTCGGCGCGGTGATCCCCGAGCTGTGGGGCGGCTCCGCCGACCTCGCCGGGTCGAACAACACCACCATCGACAAGGACAGCTCGTTCCTGCCCGAGGGCAACCCGCTGCCCGAGGCCAACCCGTACGGCCGCACGATCCACTTCGGCATCCGCGAGCACTCGATGGGCGCGGAGCTGAACGGCATCACGCTGCACGGCAACACCCGGGTCTACGGCGGTACCTTCCTCGTCTTCTCCGACTACATGCGCAACGCGGTGCGCCTGTCGGCCCTGATGCACCTGCCGGTGACGTTCGTGTGGACGCACGACTCCATCGGCCTCGGCGAGGACGGCCCCACCCACCAGCCGGTCGAGCACCTGGCCTCGCTGCGCGCGATCCCGGGTCTGAACATCGTGCGCCCGGCGGACGCCAACGAGACCGCCATCGCCTGGCGCGAGATCCTCAGGCGCTGGACCAAGGAGTTCGGCAAGGGCCAGCCGCACGGCCTCGCGCTCACCCGTCAGGGCGTGCCGGTGTACGAGCCGAACGAGGACGCGGCCAAGGGCGGCTACGTGCTGTTCGAGGCCGACGGCGGCGAGCCGCAGGTCATCCTGATCGCCACCGGTTCCGAGGTGCACGTGGCCGTCGAGGCACGTGAGCAGCTCCAGGCCGAGGGCGTACCCACGCGTGTCGTCTCGATGCCGTCCGTCGAGTGGTTCGAGCAGCAGGACCAGGGGTACCGGGACTCCGTGCTGCCGCCGTCCGTGAAGGCCCGGGTGTCGGTCGAGGCGGGCATCGGTCTCACCTGGCACAAGTACGTGGGGGATGCCGGCCGCATCGTTTCCCTGGAGCACTTCGGTGCTTCCGCCGACGGCAAGGTGCTCTTCCGGGAGTTCGGCTTCACCGCCGAGAACGTGGCCGCGAAGGCGCGGGAATCCCTCGCCGACGCTCAGCGCTGACGCTCATATACGACACGTAGGAGATGTAATTCCATGACAGACGCACTCAAGCGCCTCTCCGACGAAGGCGTCGCGATCTGGCTGGACGACCTGTCGCGCAAGCGGATCACCTCCGGCAATCTCGCCGAGCTGATCGACCAGCAGCACGTCGTGGGCGTCACCACCAACCCGACGATCTTCCAGAAGGCGATCTCCCAGGGCGACGGCTACGACCAGCAGCTGTCGGACCTCGCCGCCCGCAAGGTCACCGTCGAAGAGGCCATCCGCATGATCACGACGGCGGACGTCCGCGACGCCGCCGACATCCTGCGGCCGGTCTTCGACGCGACGAACGGCCAGGACGGCCGGGTCTCCATCGAGGTCGACCCGCGCCTGGCGCACAACACCAAGGCGACCGTCGCCGAGGCCAAGCAGCTGGCCTGGCTGGTGGACCGCCCCAACACCCTGATCAAGATCCCGGCCACCCAGGCGGGTCTGCCGGCGATCGCCGAGACGATCGGCCTCGGCATCAGCGTCAACGTCACGCTGATCTTCTCCCTGGAGCGCTACCGCAAGGTCATGGACGCGTACCTGACCGGCCTGGAGAAGGCGAAGGAGCGGGGTCTCGACCTGTCGAAGATCCACTCCGTGGCGTCCTTCTTCGTGTCCCGCGTGGACACCGAGATCGACAAGCGGCTGGACGGCATCGGCACCGACGAGGCCAAGGCGCTGCGCGGCAAGGCCGCCGTCGCCAACGCGCGTCTCGCCTACCAGGCGTACGAGGAGGTCTTCTCCTCGGACCGGTGGAGCGCGCTGGAGAACGCGGGCGCCAACAAGCAGCGTCCGCTGTGGGCGTCGACCGGCGTGAAGGACCCGGCGTACCAGGACACCCTGTACGTCACCGAGCTGGTCGCCCCGAACACGGTCAACACCATGCCGGAGGCCACGCTGGAGGCCACCGAGGACCACGGTGAGATCACCGGCGACGCCATCTCCGGGACCTACGAGCAGGCGCGTGCCGACCTCGACGCGCTGGAGAAGCTCGGCATCTCGTACGACGACGTCGTGCAGGTGCTGGAGGACGAGGGCGTCGAGAAGTTCGAGGCGTCCTGGACCGACCTGCTGAAGTCCACCCAGGCGGAGCTTGAGCGCCTCGCCCCTTCGGAGGACTGACTTGTCACCCGTTTCCGGTTCCGGAGCGAACCCGCTTCGTGACCCGGCCGACCGACGGCTCCCGCGTATCGCGGGGCCGTCGGGCCTGGTCATCTTCGGCGTCACCGGCGACCTGTCGCGCAAGAAGCTGATGCCCGCGGTGTACGACCTCGCCAACCGGGGTCTGCTGCCGCCGGGCTTCTCGCTGGTGGGCTTCGCCCGCCGCGACTGGGAGCACGAGGACTTCGCCGAGGTCGTCCACGACGCGGTCAAGGAGCACTCGCGTACTCCGTTCCGCGAGGAGGTCTGGCAGCAGCTCATCCAGGGGATGCGCTTCGTCCAGGGCACCTTCGACGACGACGAGGCATTCGAGCGGCTGCGCGCCACCATCGACGAGCTGGACAAGGCACAGGGCACGGGCGGCAACTTCGCCTTCTACCTGTCCGTGCCGCCGCGCTCCTTCCCGGTGGTCATCCAGCAGCTGAAGAAGCACGGTCTGGCCGACCAGACCGGCGGTTCCTGGCGGCGAGCGGTCATCGAGAAGCCGTTCGGGCACGACCTGGAGTCGGCCGAGGAGCTGAACAAGGTCGTGCACGAGGTGTTCGAGCCGGAGCAGGTCTTCCGGATCGACCACTACCTCGGCAAGGAGACCGTCCAGAACATCCTGGCCCTGCGCTTCGCCAACCAGATGTTCGAGCCGATCTGGAACCGGTCCTTCGTGGACCACGTCCAGATCACCATGGCCGAGGACATCGGCATCGGCGGCCGGGCCGGCTACTACGACGGCATCGGCGCCGCCCGGGACGTCATCCAGAACCATCTGCTCCAGCTCATGGCCCTCACGGCCATGGAGGAGCCCGCCTCCTTCGGCGCGGACGCGCTGGCCGCGGAGAAGGAGAAGGTGCTCGGCGCCGTCCGGCTGCCGAAGGACCTGGGCGCCGACACCGTGCGCGGGCAGTACGCGGCGGGCTGGCAGGGCGGTGAGAAGGTCATCGGCTACCTCGAAGAGGAGGGCATCGACCCGAAGTCGAAGACCGACACCTACGCCGCGGTCAAGCTGGAGATCGACAACCGCCGCTGGGCGGGCGTCCCCTTCTACCTGCGCACCGGCAAGCGCCTCGGCCGCCGGGTCACCGAGATCGCGGTCGTCTTCCAGCGGGCCCCGCACTCGCCGTTCGACACGACGGCGACCGAGGAGCTGGGCCAGAACGCGATCGTCATCCGCGTCCAGCCCGACGAGGGCGTCACCGTCCGCTTCGGCTCCAAGGTGCCGGGCACCTCGATGGAGATCCGGGACGTCTCCATGGACTTCGCCTACGGCGAGTCGTTCACGGAGTCCAGCCCGGAGGCGTACGAGCGGCTCATCCTGGACGTGCTGCTCGGCGACGCCAACCTCTTCCCGCGCACGGAGGAGGTCGAGCTGTCCTGGAAGATCCTCGACCCGGTCGAGGAGTACTGGGACACGCACGGCAGGCCCGCGCAGTACAAGTCGGGCACCTGGGGTCCCGTGGAGGCGGACGAGATGCTCGCACGAGACGGACGGAGCTGGCGCCGGCCATGAAGATAGACCTGACCGACACCACCGCCGGAGCGATCAACAAGGCGCTCGTGCGGGGCCGCCGCGCCATCGGCACGCCCGCCGTCGGCATGGTGCTGACCCTCGTCCTCGTCACCGACGAGGAGAACGCCTACGACGCCCTGAAGGCCGCCAACGACGCCTCGCGCGAGCACCCCTCGCGCACGCTGGTGGTCATCAAGCGGGTCTCCCGCTCCCTGCGCGACCGCACGTCCTCGCGTCTGGACGCCGAGGTGCGGGTGGGCGCGGAGGCGGGCACCGGCGAGACGGTCGTCCTGCGTCTGTACGGCGAGGCCGCGGACCACGCCGACTCGGTGGTCCTGCCGCTGCTGCTGCCGGACGCGCCCGTCGTCGTGTGGTGGCCGGTGAACGCCCCGCTCGACCCGGCGAAGGACCCGCTCGGCGCGCTCGCCCAGCGCCGGGTCACCGACACCTACACGGCCGAGGAGCCGGTGCGGGAGCTGTCGGCCCGCGCCGAGGCCTACACGCCGGGCGACACCGACCTGTCCTGGACGAGGATCACGCCGTGGCGCTCCATGCTCGCGGCGGCGCTCGACCAGGTCACCTGCGAGGTGAAGGCCGTCGAGGTGGAGGGCGAGGAGTTCAACCCGAGCTGCGAGCTGCTGGCGATGTGGCTCGCGGACCGGCTGGACGTACCGGTGAAGCGCTCGCTGTCGTCCGGTCCGGGGCTCACGGCCGTCCGCATGGACACCGACTGCGGCCCGATCGTGCTGGACCGGGCCGACGGCTCGCTGGCCACGCTGTCCATCGAGGGCCAGCCGGCCCGCGCGGTGGCGCTGAAGCGACGGGACACCGCCGAGCTGATCGCGGAGGAGCTGCGCCGGCTGGACCCGGACGACACCTACGCGTCGGCGCTGCGCTACGGCGTGGACCGGCTGAACACGGTGCCGCGGCAGGCGTCCGAGGCGCCGGCCGGGGATGCGGGCGCCGGGTCCGCCGCCGAGCCGGTCGCCGTACCGGAACCGGTCGAGGAAGCGGCCAAGGCCCCCGCGAAGAAGGCGGCGGCCAAGACCGCGAAGAAGGCACCGGCGAAGAAGGCACCGGCGAGGAAGGCGACGGCGAAGTGAGCACTCCGCAGCTGGTCGTCCACCACGACAAGGAACTGATGGCGCAGGCCGCCGCGGCCCGCCTGATCACGAAGATCGTGGACGCGCAGGCCTCCCGGGGCACCGCGTCCGTGGTCCTCACCGGCGGGCGCAACGGCAACGGTCTGCTGGCCGCGTTGGCGGCGGCTCCCGCCCGGGACGCCATCGACTGGGGCCGCCTCGACCTGTGGTGGGGCGACGAGCGCTACCTCCCCGAGGGCGACCCCGAGCGCAATGTCACGCAGGCCCGCGAGGCGCTGCTGGACTCCGTGCCGGTGGACCCGGAGCGCGTGCACGCCATGCCCGCCTCCGACGGCCCGCACGGCGCGGACGTGGAGGCGGCGGCGGAGGCGTACGCGGCGGAGCTGGCGAAGGCGGCCGGTCCGGAGAACCACGGCGCGGTGCCCACCTTCGACGTCCTGATGCTGGGCGTCGGCCCGGACACCCACGTGGCGTCGCTCTTCCCGGAGCTGCCCGCGGTCCGGGAGACCGAGCGCACGGTGGTCGGCGTCCACGGCGCCCCCAAGCCGCCGCCCACCCGGATCTCCCTCACCCTCCCGGCGATCCGCGCGGCCCGCGAGGTCTGGCTCCTCGCGGCCGGCGAGGACAAGGCGGAGGCCGTGGCCATCGCCCTGTCCGGCGCGGGCGAGATCCAGGCGCCGGCGGCGGGCGCGTACGGCCGTTCGCGCACGCTGTGGCTGCTGGACTCGGCGGCGGCTTCGCAGCTGCCGAGGTCGCTGTATCCGCCGGCGTCCGCCTGACGCACATGCCGGTGTAGCCGCGGCGGGGGTTCCGGCCCCCGCCGCCGCTATTTCACCGACCCGGCCATCACGCCCTGCACGAAGTGCCGCTGGAACGCGAAGAACACCACCACCGGCACGATCAGGGACAGGAACGCGCCCGGGGCGAGCACGTCGATGTTGCTGCCGAACTGGCGGATCTGCGACTGGAGTTCCACGGTCAGCGGCTGTGACGAGCTGTCCGCGAACAGCAGGGCGACCAGCATGTCGTTCCAGACCCACAGGAACTGGAAGATGGCGAGCGAGGCGATGGCCGGGCGGCCCACCGGCAGGACCAGACGCGTGAAGATGCGCCATTCGCCGCCGCCGTCCATCCGTGCCGCCTCCAGCATCTCCTTCGGCATCTCCGCGAAGTAGTTCCGCAGCAGGAAGACGGCGAAGGGCAGACCGTAGGCGACGTGGAAGAGGACGACGCCGGGGATCGTGCCGAACAGGCCCAGCGCGCCGAAGAGTTTGGCGACGGGCAGCAGGCCGATCTGCACCGGCACCACCAACAGGGCCACCACCAGCAGGAAGAGGGGCTCCCGCAGCGGGAAGTCCAGCCAGGCGAAGGCGTATCCGGCGAGGGCCGCGATCACGACGACCAGCGTGGTGGCCGGCACCGAGATCAGCACGGTGTTCCAGAAGGCCTGGCTGATGCCCGCGTTCTTCAGCAGCGCCGAGTAGTTGTCGAAGGACAGCTGGCCGGGGCCGGCCAGCGCCGTCCACCAGCCGCCCTTCGCCGTGTCCTGGGCCGAGCGCAGGGAGGACAGGAACAGGCCGGCCAGCGGGGTCAGCCAGACCAGGCCGATGACCACCAGGAAGGCCTGCACCAGGCCACTGCCCAGGCCGCGCCTGATCGCGTTCATCGCTGACTCCTCATCGTTGACTGTTGCGGAAGCGGCGGACGTTGAAGACCATCGCGGGGATCACCAGGAGCAGCAGGAGCACGCCGAGGGCGCTGCCGAGACCCTGGTCGTTGCCGCCACCGAAGGACACCAGCCACATCTGGGTGGCGAGGACGGTGGCGTCCTCCTGCACCGGGCCGGGCGCGATGATGTAGACGAGGTCGAAGACCTTCATCACGTTGATCACCAGGGTCACGAAGACCACGGTGAGCACGGGCGCGAGCAGCGGGACGGTGATCCGGCGGAAGATCTGCCACTCGTTGGCCCCGTCCATCCGGGCGGCCTCCAGCGCGTCCCGCGGGAGCGTGGAGAGGCCCGCGCCGATCAGGACCATCGCGAAACCGGTCCAGATCCACAGGTAGGCGCCGATGATCGCGGGGGTGACGAGGGTCGGGCCGAGCCAGGAGACGCCCTGGTAGGGCGGGGCGAAGTTCGACTCGGGGAGCTTCACCGTGTACGGGCCCGCCGTGAGCCCGGAGAAGCGGAAGGAGCCGTCGGCGGCGGTGGTCGCGCTCGCGACCGTCTCGCCGTCGCGCACCGCCTCCACCTTCATCCCGGGCAGGCCGCTCTCCTTGGCGTCGACCTTGCCCTGCCTACCTCCCCCGCCGGGGGTGAAGTCCAGGTAGACGACACCGCGCAGTTCGCCGGGCGCGGCCTTCCGCGCCGCCGCCGTACGGGCGGGCGAGGCGTCGCCGGGCAGGTCCTTGGGCAGCACGCCCACCATCGGCAGCGTCACGGTGTCGCCCGCCGAGGCGGTCGTACGGTAGGAGCCGTCCCGGTCCTGGGTGAGCACTCCGGTGCGGCCACGGGCCGTCGGGTAGGTCGACGTGCCCTGGAAGGCGTCGTGGACGGAGACGACGCCCGCGTTGAGCACGCCCTTGTCCGGGTCCTCGTCGTAGGCGAGGCGGAAGATGATGCCGGCGGCGAGGAAGGACACCGCCATCGGCATGAAGAGGAGCAGCTTGAAGGCCGTCGCCCAGCGGACCTTCTCCACCAGGACGGCGAGGATCAGGCCGAGGCCGGTGAGCAGGGCGGGGGCGACGACGACCCAGATGGTGGTGTTGCGGATGGCCTTCAGCGTGGCCGGGTCGCGGAACATCTCGGTGTAGTTGTCGCCGCCGACGAACCGGGTGCCGGAGGCGTCGAAGAAGCTGCGGCCGACGGAGAACAGCACCGGATAGACGACGAGCGCGCCGAGCAGGAGCAGCGCGGGGAGGACGAAGAGCAGGGCGATCAGCCGGGTGCGGCGCCGGCCGCGGCGCGCGGGCGCCGGGCCGGCGGCGGGACGCGGGTCCGCCTGCTGTTTCACGACGGTGGGGGCGGTCATGGTGTGCCGCTCAGCCCTGGTAGGCCTTGGCCGCGGCGGCTTCGAGCTTCGCCGCCGTGCCCTTCGGGTCCGACGGGTCGCGCAGGAAGTCCTGGAGGAGCTTCCACTCGCCGGTGCCCTTGGTGCCGCCGAAGGCCGCCGGTGCCTGGTCGGACATGTCGAAGCGGACCGAGTCCCCGGCGCCCACGAGGGACTTGGCGGTGGCGCGGGTGACGTCGTCGCCGTACGCGGAGAGGTTCAGCTTCTTGTTCGGGGACAGGAAGCCGCCCGCCTGTGCCCACACGGCCGCGGCCTCGGGGGTGGCCAGGTACTCCAGGAGCTTCATGCCGGCCTTGGCGTTCTTGCCGTCCTTGAGGACGACGGCCGCGTCACCGCCGCTGACGACGGGTGCCGTGCCGGCGCCGACCGCCGGGAAGGGGAAGAAGTCGGCCTCCTTGCCGATGGCCTTGCCGTACTGGTCGTGGGCGACGCCGGCGACGAAGTCGCCCTCGTAGACCATGCCGGCCTCGGGCTTGGGGCCGAACACCTTCTCCACCGAGCCGGGGAAGTCGGTGTTCAGGGCCCCGTTGTGGCCGCCGGCGATGAGCTGCTTGTCCTTGAAGAGCTTGCCGAGGGTGGTGAGCGCCTTGACGACGGACGCGTCCGTCCACTTCAGCTGGTGCGCGGCGAGGGCGTCGTACTTCTCGGGGCCCGCCTGGGAGAGGTAGATGTTCTCGAACCAGTCGGTGAGGGTCCAGCCGTCCTGTCCGGCGACCGCGAAGGCGGCGAGGCCGGAGTCGGATACGGTGTGCCCGGCCTTGAGCAGCTCGTCGTACGTCTTCGGCGGCTTGACCCCGGCCTGGGCGAGGGCGTCGGGGCTGTACCAGACGGTGGACTTGTGGGCGGCCTTGAAGTAGAGGCCGTAGAGGGTGCCGTCGACGCTGCCGTACTTCTTCCACACCGGCGCGTAGTCGGCGTCGATGGTCTGCTGGGCGGTCGGCGAGAGCGGCCTGAGCCAGCCCTTCTGCGCGAACTGCTTCAGGACGCCGACCTGCGGGACCATGACGACGTCGGGCGCGTTGCCGCCCTCGATCTTGCTGCCGACGACCGTGGAGACGTTGTCGCCGGTCGACACGAACTGGGTCTTCGCGCCGGTCTTCTCGGTGAAGGCGTCCAGCACCTTCTGGAAGTTCTTCTGCTCGCTGCCGGACCAGACACCGGCCACGGTGACGGTCTGGCCGCTGAGCGCCTTGTCGCCGCCGCCCGCCGAGACGGGGCCGCCGCCGCAGGCGGTGGCGCCGAGGGCGAGGGCGAGGGCGGTGCAGCCGGTGAGCAGGGTCGTGCGTCGTCGCATCATCGTTGACGGACCTTTCATCAGGGACGGGGGATCACAGGTCGTTCAGCCACCAGGCCGCCGTGGCGCCGGGCAGGACGCCGGGCGGGCAGGGGCCGCTGGAGAGCAGGGGGGTGCCGGGGGCCGGCGCGGGGGCGGGGGCCGTACCGAAGTTGACGGCGCAGACCAGGCCGTCGCCGCGGACGAAGGCGAGGACGTCCGGCGGGGTGTCCAGCCAGCGCAGCGTGCCCTCGCCCAACTGGGGCAGGGACGCGCGCAGTTGGAGACCGTCCCGGTACAGGTGCCAGAAGGATCGGGTGTCGGCGAGGGCGCGGTCGGTGGCGTACTCGGCGAAGTACGACGGCTGCGGCAGCCAGGGCTTGGCGCCCTCCACGCCGGAGGTGAAGCCGAACGGGGAGGCCTGTCCGGACCAGGGCAGCGGCACCCGGCAGCCGTCGCGGATGCGGGCGCGGCTGCCGGTGCGCCGGAAGATCGGGTCGGTGAGCACGTCGTCGGGCAGGTCGACGACCTCGGGCAGGCCCAGTTCCTCGCCCTGGTAGATGTACGCGGCTCCGGGCAGCGCCAGCATCAGCAGCGCGGCGGCGCGGGCGCGGGCGGCGCCGAGACCGCTGCCCCCGGTGGCCGGTTCTCCGTAGCGGGTGACGGTGCGGACCTGGTCGTGGTTGTTGAGGACCCAGGTGACCGTGGAGCCGGTGCCGGCGATGTCCTGCATGGCCTCGGAGATGACCTTGCGGAAGGCGTCGGCGTCCCAGGGGGCGCCGAGCAGGTCGAAGAAGAAGGCCTGGTGGAGCTCGTCCGGGCGGACGTACAGGGCGTGTTCGCGGGCGGTGGGGACGGAGACCTCGCCGACGAGCAGGCGTTCCAGGCCGTCCCGGTCGGCGTACTCCTCGCACAGGGAGCGCCAGCGGCGCCACACCTCGTGCACCTCGGGCTGGTTCCAGGCGAGCGGGTTGACCGAGTCGCGGGTGCGGGCGTCGGCCTCCGGGTCGTCGGAGTCGGGCAGTCCGGGGTGCTTGAACAGACCGGCGGCGACGTCGATGCGGAAGCCGTCGACGCCCCGGTCGAGCCAGAACCGCAGGGTCCGGTCGAACTCGTCGGCGATCTCGGGGTTGCGCCAGTTCCAGTCGGGCTGTTCGGGCGTGAACATGTGCAGGTACCACTGGCCGTCGGGGACCCGGGTCCAGGCGGGGCCGCCGAACATGGCGTGCCAGTTGTTGGGCGGCTCGCTGCCGTCGGGGCCGCGGCCGTCGGCGAAGTGGAAGCGGGCGCGGGCCGGGCTGCCGGGCTCGCCGGCCAGGGCCTCGCGGAACCACGGGTGCTCGCTGGAGCAGTGGTTGGGGACGATGTCGAGCAGCACCTTGATGCCGAGCCGCCGGGCGGCGGCCATCAGCGAGTCGAACTCGGCGAGGTCGCCGAAGAGCGGGTCGACGCCGCGGTAGTCGGCCACGTCGTAGCCGTGGTCGTGCTGCGGCGAGGGGTAGAAGGGGCTCAGCCAGATCCCGTCGACGCCGAGCTTCTTCAGGTACGGCAGCCCGGCCCGGACGCCGGCCAGATCGCCGATGCCGTCACCGGTGCTGTCCAGGAAGCTGCGGACGTACACCTGGTAGATCACGGCGTCCCGCCACCAGTGATACTTACTCAACATGCATGCATGTTAGGTAGGCGTGTCGTGGCGATGTCAACGAAAAGAACAGAGGCTACCGGGGAGTTGGGGAGGCAAATGCGGACTTACCAGGATACTTGGAAGCCAGTTGAGATGTCCGCGTTACTTAACAAGTAACTAGCGGTTGGTCCGCGACCGGCTAGCGGCTGGCGATGGCGTCGAGTTCGCGCGCCAGCCGGCGCACGGCCTGCCCGGGCGTCTGCCGCCCGGTGAGCGCGTCCTGCACGACCGCCTGCACGGCCAGGCTCACCTGGTCGTAGTGGGGGCTCTTGGGACGCGGCCGGGCGGTGAGCACGGCGGTGCGCAGGGTCGGCAGATAGGGGAAGCGCCGGATGAGCGCGGGGTCTTCGTAGAGCCCGGCGCGCACGGGCGGCAGCGCGCCCCGCGTGAGCACCTGGCGCTGCACGGGCGCGCTGGTGAGGTAGGCGATCAGGCGCGCGGCGGAGTCCGGGTGCCGGGCGTGGGTGTTGACCGCGAGGTTGGAGCCGCCGAGGACGCTCGTCCCCGGACCGTCGGGCCCGGGCAGCGGTACGGCGCCGATCTTCCCGGCGACCCGGGAACCCGGGGCGGACGCCACGGCGTAGGCGTAGGGCCAGTTGCGCAGGAAGAGCAGTCTGCCGTCCTGGAAGGCCCGTTTGGACTCCTCCTCCTTGTACGTCAGCGCCTGCCTCGGGATCCAGCCCTCGCGGATGCCGCGGGCGAGGAAGCCGATGCCCTCGCGGGCGGCGGCCGAGTCGACGGTGACGCGGGTGCCCTCGCCGCCGAGGATGGTGCCGCCCGCCGAGTACACCGCCTCGGCCGCGTTCACGGTCAGGCCCTCGTAGGGCAGGAACTGGCCCGCGTAGCCGCCGAGTCCGTACTTCGGCGCGATGGTCCTCGCGTCGTGCTCCAGCTCGGCCCAGGTGCGCGGCGGGGACACCCCCTCCTGGTCGAGGATGTCCTTGCGGTACAGCAGGAGTCCGGCGTTCGTGACGTACGGGACCGCGTACAGCCGTCCGTCGTAGGTCGCCGTGTCCACGACCGGAGGCAGGAAGCTGTCCAGCGGGAAGCGGTCGCGGGGCAGCGGGCGGATCCAGCCGGCCGCCGCGAACTCGGAGGTCCAGTCGACGTCGATGTTGAGGACGTCGAACCGGCCCCGGTCGCCGCCGCGCAGGTCGGTCGTCATCTGCGCGTGCGTCTCGTCGGCGGCGTCCGGCAGCTCGACCAGGGTGACCTTCTCGCCGGGGTGGGTGCGGTTCCAGCCCTGGAGCAGCGGGCCGAGATAGCCGGTGAGGTCACCGGCGGTGGCCAGCGTGAGCGGGCCTCGGCCGCCTCCCGCGCCCTCGTCGGCGCGGGCGCCCGAGGCCCCGTAGCCGGCCATGACCACGACGAGAACGAGAAGGCCCCTACCGGCGGCGCGTATCCACCGCATAGGTTCCTCCCTGTACACCCGGCACCACGGGCACCCTCGCCCGGGGACAGAGGCCATGTATACCTGTTAGGTATGCGCGATACTAGGGCCTGGAGCACATGAACCAGACAGGAGGACAGCACGAGTGCGCCTGCCCCTCCTGGCACTCCTCGCCCGCGGCCCGGCCCACGGCTACGAGCTGAAGCAGGACCTTGAGCAACTGCTGGGCGCCGCGTACCCTCAGCCGAACGTCGGCCAGATCTACGTCACCCTCGGCCGCCTGGAGAAGTCCGGGCTGATCGAGGGCGAGGACGTCGAGCAGTCCAGCCGACCCAACAAGAAGGTCTACCACCTCACCGACGCCGGGCGCGAGGCGCTGCACGCCTGGTTCGAGGAGACCGAGGACGAGCCGCGGGTGCGGGACGAGTTCTTCATGAAGCTCGCCCTCGCCCCGCAGACCGGTCTCGCCGACCAGATCGCCCTCATCAACCGGCAGCGGCGCCAGTACCTCAACACCATGCGCAACCTGTCGAAACTGGCCGCGGCCGAGAGCCGGGACAACCGAATCGCCCACCTGCTGATCGAGGGCGCGATGCTGCACCTCCAGGCGGACCTCGACTGGCTGGAGCGGTGCCAGGAGGAACTGGAGGATCTGGAGTGAGTGACGGCCACGCTCCGGTGCTGCGGGCCGAGGGGCTGGTGAAGACCCACTACGGCGAGGGCGCGCCCGCGCACGCCGTGCGCGGGGTCGACCTCGGCGTGGCGCGCGGCGAGTTCGTCGCGATCACCGGGCCGTCCGGCGCGGGCAAGTCCACGCTGCTGCACCTGCTCGGCGGGCTCCAGCGGCCGGACGAGGGCAGCGTCTGGCTCGACGGCCGGTGCACGGACTCCTTCAGCGAGGCCCGCTGGGCGGTGGAGCGCAGGAAGGCCATCGGGATCGTGTTCCAGTTCTTCAACCTGGTCTCGAACCTGTCGGTCGCCGACAACGTGGAGCTGCCCGCGCTGCTGGCCGGGGTCCCGCCGAAGAAGGCCCGCGCCGAACGGGAGGCGCTGCTCGCCGAGCTGGGTCTGGAGGGCAAGGAGCGCAGCATGCCGGGTGAGCTGTCCGGCGGTGAGCAGCAGCGGGTCGCGCTCGCCCGGGCGCTGGTCAACCATCCGCCGCTGCTGCTCGCGGACGAGCCGGCCGGCAGCCTGGACAGCAAGGGCACGCGCGAGGTGATGCGGCTGCTGTCCCGCTTCCACGGGCGCGGCCAGACCATCGTGCTGGTCACGCACGACGCCCGGCTGGCCAGCGCCGCCGACCGCGTGATCAGCTTCTTCGACGGCCGCATCGCCGACGACGCGACCCTGGACGGCGCGCCGCCGCCCCGGCGGAGCGGCATCACCGGCGTGCTGGAGCTGAGGGACTGACCGTGCCGGACCTGAGGGACGTGCGGGCCACCCTGCGCTGGGCCCACTCCGACCTGCGCACCCACCGCGGCGAGGCGCTGTTCCTGGTGCTGGCCACCGCGGGCATCGTCGCCTCGCTGCTGCTCGCCGCCGCCCTGTTCGGCTACGCCACGAACCCCTGGCAGCGGACCTTCGCCGAGGCGCGCGGCGCCCACGTCTGGCTGCACACCGTGCCGTCCGCCGACGCCCGCGCGCTGGCCCGGCTGGACGGCGTCACCTCCGTCGCCGGTCCCTACCGCGCCGAGTCCGCCACCGTCGCCGCCCGCGGCACCCGCGCCTCCGTCGAACTGCGCGCCACCCCGGAACCGCCCTCCGTCGGCCGGCCCCTGCTCACCGCCGGGCACTGGCTGGACCCGGCCGCGCCGGACGGCGTGGTGCTGGAGAGCAGCCTGGCCCGCGCCCTGCTGGCCGAGCCCGGCGACACCCTGACGCTGCCCGGCACGGCCCGCACCCTCACCGTCGAGGGCATCGCGGACAGCGCCGAACCCCCGTACCGCCCCGGCGAGCAGTCCGGTCTGGTGTGGGCGCTGCCGTCCGCCGTGCGGGCCCCGGCCGGCCAGGTCATCGGGCTGCGGCTCGGCGATCCGTCCGACACCGACTACGCCGTCCAGCGGGCCGTCACCGTGCTGGGCGCCGGCGCGGTCGGCGAGGTCTCCACCTGGCAGCAGGCCCGCGCCGAGGCACAGGGCGACAACCGGCTGCTCGGCCAGGTGCTCGGGCTGTTCGGTCTGGGCGCCCTCGTCGCCGCCGGGTTCGCGGTGCACGGCGCCATCGCGACCCGCATCCGCGGGCACCTGCGGGACCTGTCGGTGCTGAAGGCGATCGGCTTCACGCCCGGCCAGGTCGTACGGATCTTCCTGCTCCAGCACCTGGCGTACGCGCTGCTCGGCGCGGTGGCCGCGGCCACGCTCACCGAGGGGCTGGGCAACCGGGTCCCGGGGCGGCTCGGGGACGCGGTCGGTGTGTGGCAGGGGCTGCAAGGGCACACGCTCGCGCTGTGTGCGGTGCCGGCGGGCGCGGTGCTGTTCATCGGTCTGACCACGGGGCTCGCGGCCTGGCGGGCGGGGCGGGTGCCACCGGTCCCGGTGCCGCGTCCGGCCGCGTCGACGGGCGGGCGGCTGAGCGGGGCGGCCCGGCGGGCGCTCGGGCTGCGGCTGCCGGCTTCGCTGGTCCTCGGCTGCCACAAGGCGTTCGCGGGGCGCGGCCGGTCACTGGCGACCGTGGCCCGGCTCACTCTGCCGCTGCTGCTCATCGTGGTGGCCCTCAGCGCCTGGACCACGATCGACCGTTTGCACAGCAGCCCCGAGCGGGTGGGCCTGCCGACGGCGCTCACGGTCCGCTCGGACGGCGCCCTGGACGCGTCCGGGGTACGGGCCGTGCTGGCCCGCGACTCCCGGGTCGCCGCCGCCTACCCCGGCGTCGAGGTGGCCGCGCTGGTCCCCGGCCAGAACGCGACCATCGCCCTGCGCGGCGTCGGCACCCGCGCCGAGCCCTACCCCTACGCCCTCGCCGAGGGCCGCGCCGCACGCGGACCGGACGAGGCGGTGGCCGGGCAGGGCCTGCTCGACCTGCTGGACGCGCGGGTCGGCGACTGGGTGCGGATGACGGTGGGCGACCGGCCGCAGATCCTGCACATCGTGGGCCGCACCCTCGAACCGCGCAACGCGGGCCGGGTCGTCACCACCTCCCTGGACGCCCTCAGGGAGAACGACCCGGAGCTGTCCCCGGCCTTCTACGAGCTGCGGCTGCGGCCGGGCGCGGACCCGCACCGCGTGGCCGCCGCCCTCGCCTCGGCCGGCCACGGCCACCTGGAGGTGCATCCCGTGACGAACCCCGCCGACGGGCTGTCCCCGCTGCGCGGTGTCGTCGCCGGGCTGATCGCCGTCCTGGCGCTGATCGGGCTGGTGGAACTGCTCACCGCGATCGGCGGCAGCGTCCGCGAGGGCGAGCGGGACGTGCTGGCGCTCCGGGCGATCGGCATGTCGCCACGGCAGATCACCGCGTTCACCGTCACGGCGACAAGCTGTACGGCCCTGGTGGCGGTCGTCGCCGGTACGGCGCTGGGGCTGCCGCTGGCCCGCCGGCTGATCGACGCCCAGGGCGGCTCCAGCGGCATCGGCGCCGGAATCGCCCAGTCCCCCTCCCCCGGCCTGCTGCTCCTGCTGGGCTCGGCCGCCGTTCTGGGGGCGGCGGCCCTGGCTGCCCTGCCCGCGTCCCGCGCGGCCCGCCGACGCCTCGCGGACACGCTGAGCGCGGTGGCCTGAGCCGGCTCAGGGACGCGAACCGGTCCGGGAGCCGGCAGGCACCGAGAACGCGTACGTCTTGGATCCCGGCGGTGGGGGCACCGGGGCCCCCGCGGTCCCGCGGCCTGCCCTCCTGCTCGTACGCGTCCTCGGTGTGGGTCACGACCGTCCGCGCCGGCGTCAGCAGGCAGGCGTCGGTGAGCCCCTCCGCCCCGGACGGGGCCCGCTCCGGCCGCGGATCAGCTCCGGCCGCGCAGTTCCCGGTACGTGGCGACCAGTGCCTTCGTCGACGCGTCCAGGCCGGGTACGTCGGCGCCCTCGGTGAGCGCGGGCTCGACACGCTTGGCGAGCACCTTGCCCAGCTCCACGCCCCACTGGTCGAAGGAGTCGATGTTCCACACCGCGCCCTGCACGAACACCTTGTGCTCGTAGAGGGCGACGAGCTGGCCGAGGACGGACGGGGTCAGCTCACGGGCGAGGATCGTCGTGGTCGGCCGGTTGCCCTGGAAGGTCTTGTGCGGGACCAGTTCCTCGGGGACCCCCTCCGCGCGGACCTCCTCGGCGGTCTTGCCGAAGGCGAGCGCCTGGGTCTGGGCGAAGAAGTTGGCCATCAACAGGTCGTGCTGGGCCTTCAGTTCCTCGCTCAGCTCGGCGACCGGCCGGGCGAAGCCGATGAAGTCGGCCGGGATCAGCTTGGTGCCCTGGTGGATCAACTGGTAGTAGGCGTGCTGCCCGTTGGTGCCGGGCGTGCCCCACACGATGGGCCCGGTCTGCCAGTCCACCTGCTTGCCGTCGCGGGCGACGTACTTGCCGTTGGACTCCATGTCGAGCTGCTGGAGATAGGCGGTGAACTTGGAGAGGTAGTGGCTGTACGGCAGCACGGCGTGCGACTGGGCGTCGTGGAAGTTGTCGTACCAGATGCCCAGCAGGCCCAGCAGCAGCGGGACGTTGTCCTCGGCCGGTGCGGTGCGGAAGTGGTCGTCGACGATCCGGAAGCCGTCCAGCATCTCCCGGAAGCGGTCCGGGCCGATCGCGATCATCAAGGAGAGACCGATCGCGGAGTCGTACGAGTACCGGCCGCCGACCCAGTCCCAGAACTCGAACATGTTGGCCGTGTCGATGCCGAACTCGGCGACCTTCTCGGCGTTCGTGGACAGCGCGACGAAGTGCTTGGCCACGGCGGCCTCGTCGCCGAGCGCGGCCAGCAGCCACTTGCGCGCCGAGGTGGCGTTGGTGATGGTCTCGATGGTGGTGAAGGTCTTGGAGGCGATGACGAACAGCGTCTCCGCCGGGTCGAGGTCCCGGGTGGCCTCGTGCAGGTCCGCGCCGTCCACGTTGGAGACGAAGCGGACCGTGAGGTCGCGGTCGGTGAAGCAGCGCAGCACCTCGTAGGCCATCGCGGGCCCGAGGTCCGAGCCGCCGATGCCGATGTTGATCACGTTCCTGATGCGCTTGCCGGTGTGGCCGGTCCAGGCGCCGGAGCGGACGCGGTCGGCGAAGCCGGCCATCTTGTCGAGCACGGCGTGCACCGCCGGGACCACGTTCTCGCCGTCGACCTCGACGGCCGCGTCGCGCCGGGCGCGCAGCGCGGTGTGCAGCACGGCCCGGTTCTCGGTGACGTTGATCTTCTCGCCGCGGAACATGGCGTCCCTGAGGCCGAAGACGTCCGTCGCCGCGGCCAGCTCGCGCAGCAGGCGCAGGGTCTCGTCGGTGACCAGGTGCTTCGAGTAGTCGATGTACAGGTCGCCGACCTGGAGCGTGTACCCGGTGCCGCGCGCCGGATCGGCGTCGAACAGGTCCCTGAGATGGGTGTCCGCCAGCTCCTCCCGGTGCTTGGCCAGAGCGGTCCACTCGGGCGTCTGGTTGAGCCTGGTACGGCCGTCTGCGTTCATGTCCGACTTCCGCCTTCTTTCGTGCCTGTCCCAGCCGTTCCAACCTAATTGATCAGCGCGCGGGACGAGCGGTGGAGACGCTGTCCGCACGGGCGGCCACGGGTGCGCCGGGCTCGCGTGCCGGTATCAGCGCGATGACGGCCGAGGCGAACAGGCCGGCCGCGAGCAGGGCGGGCGCGTTGAGGTCGTACAGCCCGGCCACGGCCCCGCCGAGGAACGCGCCGAGCGGGGCACCGGAGGTGGAGGACGTACGGAAGGCCGAGGCGATGCGGCCCACCATGGACTCGGGGCTGCGCTGCTGCATCAGGGTGACCTGGTTGACGTTCCAGACCATGTTCATCGCGCCGAGCAGCAGCATCCCGGCGACCAGCGCGGGCACGTGCCGCACGGAGCCGATGAGCAGCAGCGCGCCCGTCTGGAGTGTGCCGCCGAGCAGCAGGGCCCGCACCCGACCGGTGCGGCGCGCGATCCGCTGGGCGACGAGACCGCCGGCCAGGCTGCCGGCCGAGTACGCCGTCATGGCGGCGACGTAGCCGGTGTCGCCCGCGTGCAGCCAGCGGGTGACGTGCAGCGCCAGCGTGGCGATCAGGGCGCCCATGCCGATGTTGCACAGCAGTGTGGCCACGCACACCGCGCGGAGCACCCGGTCGCGCCACAGCGCGCGCAGGCCCTCCCCGATCTCCGTGCGCAGGGTGCTGCCGACCGGGCGGGGCTCCCGCTCCGGCGGCCGTATCCGCAGGGACGCCACGAGCGCGGCGGCCAGCAGGTACGTGCCCGCGTCCGCCGCGAACGGCATGAACGCCCCGGCCGCCAGCAGCAGCGGCACGAACGGGCCCGCCAGCAGTCCGCCCGCGAGCTGCTGACCGGTCATCAGCCGGGCGTTCGCACTGCCCAGGGCCTCCTGGTCCACCAGGGACGGCAACAGGGCCGTGGAGGCGTTGTCGAAGAGCGTCTGGAGCGCGGTGAGGGAGAAGGCGAGGGCGATCAGCAGGGGTACGGAGGCGTACCCGAGGCCCACGGCGAGGGCGAAACCGGCGACGAGCAGACCCCGTGCCGTGTCCACGAGCCACATCGCCCGCCGCTGGTCGACACGGTCCGCCACAGCACCGCCGAACAGCCCGAACAGCAGCCAGGGCAGATAGCCGCAGGCGGTGACGGAGGCGACGACGAGGGGCTCGTCGGTGAGGCTCACGGCGAGCAACGGCAGCGCGGACGTGCGCAACGCGTCGCCGAACCGGGAGACCACGGCGGCCGTCCACAGCCGGCCGAATCCCCCGCGCCAGGCAGGTGTCCCGCCCCCGCTCGCCGTCCCGACCACAGCCACGCTCGCCCCCTCACGCTGCGCCGATGCACACACCGTAGAGGGCACCACTGACAACGGGCCGTCCGCAGCGGGGGGAAACGGCTCCGGCCAGGCACCCGCGGGCACCCGGCCGGTCACAACTCCTAGATCTCGCCTCGCAGTTTGGCGAGCGCCTCGGCGAGGATCGCCTCGCCGTCCGCGTCGCTGCGCCGCTCCCGTACGTACGCCAGGTGCGTCTTGTACGGCTCGGTGCGCGGCGGGTCCGGCGGGTTGTCCCGGTCCTGGCCGGCCGGGAAGCCGCAGCGCGGGCAGTCCCAGGTCTCGGGAACCTGCGCGTCGCTGGCGAAGCTGGGCTGCGTCTCGTGCCCGTTGGAGCACCAGAAGGAGATGCGCAGACGCGGCGCGGACTCGCCGCGCTCGGCCTCGCCCATCGGCCCCGCCCCGACCCGGCTTCCTCGGATCGCGTTGCCACTTGCCACGGTCGTAACTCCCTGCGTGATGGTGCCGCGAAGCGAGTCGGCGTTTCGCTTCGCCGCGAGCGCCTCAGTCTACGTAAGGCCCAACGCGCGTCCAGTGATTGGAGTTACCGGCCCCCACACCCAGACGCAAGCCCCATGATAGGCCGCGCTCAGGAGCGCGTACCGAACATGGGGCTTTACGTGTGGAATGTACTGCTCGCGTGTTCAGCTGTTCGTCTTGATCAGCATGCCGAGGACGATGATGCACGCGAACCACAGCAGGCCGACCACGATGGTGATCCGGTCGAGGTTGCGCTCGGCGACCGAGGAGCCGCCGACGGAGGACTGCATGCCGCCACCGAACATGTCGGAGAGGCCGCCGCCCTTTCCCTTGTGCATCAGCACCAGCAGCATCAGCAGCAGGCTGAAGATGATCAGGGCGATCGAGAACCCCAAAACCACGGCTGGACCAACTTCCTCGGATTCGGATGGACGACGGGGGCACAGCACCCGGCTGTGCCCCCGCAAGGGTACGACGTATCGCCGCTACCGCCTACTCACGGACATGGTCACTGATCGCGGAAGCGCACGATCTTGACGAACTCGTCGGCGTCCAGCGAAGCACCGCCGACCAGGGCGCCGTCGATGTCGGCCTTGGACATGATCTCGGCGACGTTGCCCGACTTCACGGAGCCGCCGTACTGGATGCGGACCTGGTCGGCCACGTCCTGGGAGTACAGCTCGGCGATCTTGGCGCGGATCGCGGCGCAGACCTCCTGGGCGTCCTCGGCGCCGCAGACCTTGCCGGTGCCGATGGCCCACACCGGCTCGTAGGCGATCACGATGGTCTCGGCCTGCTCGGCCGGCAGGTCCTTGAGACCGCCCTCGACCTGGGTGAGGGTGTGGCTGACGTGGTCGCCCGCCTCACGGACGTCCAGCTCCTCGCCGACGCACAGGATCGGGGTGAGGCCGTGCTTGTAGGCGGCCTTGACCTTGGCGTTGACCAGCTCGTCGGTCTCGTTGTGGTACTGGCGCCGCTCGGAATGGCCGATCACCACGTAGGTGCACTTCAGCTTGGCCAGCATCGGTCCGGAGATCTCGCCCGTGTAGGCGCCGGAGTCGTGCTGGGAGATGTCCTGGGCGCCGTACTTGATCTTGAGCTTGTCGCCGTCGACCAGGGTCTGCACGGAGCGCAGGTCGGTGAAGGGCGGCAGGACGGCGACCTCGACGGCCTCGTAGTCCTTGTCGGCCAGGGCGAACGCGAGCTTCTGGACGTGTGCGATGGCCTCCAGGTGGTTGAGGTTCATCTTCCAGTTGCCCGCCATCAGCGGCGTGCGCGTGCTCAAGGGTCAGTCCTCCAGTGCGGCGAGGCCGGGGAGCGTCTTGCCCTCAAGGTATTCGAGGGAGGCGCCGCCACCGGTCGAGATGTGGCCGAATGCCTTGTCGTCGAAGCCGAGCGTGCGCACGGCCGCGGCGGAGTCACCGCCGCCGACGACGGTGAAACCGTTCGTGTCGACGAGTGCCTGGGCGACCGCCTTGGTGCCCTCGGCGTAGTCGGGGTGCTCGAAGACGCCCATGGGACCGTTCCAGAAGACGGTCTCGGCGTCGGCGAGCTTCGAGGCGTAGAGCTCTCGGGTCCTGGGGCCGATGTCCAGGCCCTCCTGGTCGGCGGGGATCTTGTCCGCGTCGACCACGGTGTTCTCGGTGGGCGCCTTGGTCTTCAGGTCCGGGAAGGTCCGGGAGACCACGACGTCGACGGGGAGCAGCAGCTCGACGCCCTGCTTCTCGGCGCGCTCCATGTACTCCGTGACGGCCGGGACCTGGTCCTCCTGGAGGAGGGAGATGCCGACCTCGTAGCCCTTGGCCTTGAGGAAGGTGTAGGCCATGCCGCCGCCGATGAGGAGCCGGTCGGCCTTGCCGAGCAGCTGGTCGATGACGGCGAGCTTGTCGGAGACCTTGGCGCCGCCGAGCGCGACGACGTAGGGGCGCTTGACGTCCTCGGTGAGCTTCTTCAGGACGCCGACCTCGGTGGTGATCAGGTAACCGGCGTAGTGCGGCAGCCGGGCCGGGAGGTCGTAGACCGAGGCGTGCCCCCGGTGCACGGCGCCGAAGCCGTCACCGACGTAGACGTCGGCGAGAGCGGCCAGCCGGTCGGCGAACTCACCGCGCTCGGTGTCGTCCTTGGACGTCTCGCCGGGGTTGAAGCGCAGGTTCTCGATGACCGCGACCTGGCCGGGCTGGAGGCCGTCGACGGCGTCGTGGGCGGCGGGGCCGACGGTGTCCTGGGCGAAGGCGACCGGGGCGCCGAGCAGTTCACCGAGGCGCTCGGCGGCGGGCAGCAGCGAGAAGGCGAGGTCCGGGGCACCCTTGGGGCGGCCCAGGTGCGAGGCGACGACCACCTTGGCGCCCGCGTCCGCGAGGGCCTTGACGGTGGGCAGGACGGCGCGGATGCGGCCGTCGTCGGTGATCGTCCCGTCGGCCAGCGGCACGTTGAGGTCGGCGCGGACGAAGACCCGCTTGCCGCTCACGCCGTCGGCGAGAAGTTCGTCGATCGTCTTCATGGGAGTGGACTCCTACAGGAGGGCTCGTGGTGCACCTGATCGTAAAAGGACGTGGTCAGTACGTGGGACAGGGCCCGGACAGCGCGACGGTGCGCTGCACGGGCCCTGCTCCCACTTCGGGGTCCTGCTTCGGCGATCAGAGCTGGTTGCCGACGAAGACCGTGAGGTCGACGAGGCGGTTGGAGTAGCCCCACTCGTTGTCGTACCAGCCGATGACCTTCACGTTCTTGCCCTCCTGGACCATGGTCAGGGAGGAGTCGAAGGTGCAGGAGGCCGGGGCGTTGACGATGTCGGAGGAGACGATCGGGTCCTCGGTGTAGTCGAGCAGGCCCTTGAGCTCACCCTCGGCGGCCTTCTGGAAGGCGGCGTTGACCTCTTCCTTGGTGACCTCGCGGCCCAGCTCCACGACCAGGTCGGTGACGGAGCCGGTCGGGACCGGGACGCGCATGGCGATGCCGTCCAGCTTGCCCTTGAGCTGCGGCAGGACCAGGGCGGTGGCCTTGGCGGCACCGGTGGTGGTCGGGATGATGTTCTCGGCGGCGGCACGGGCGCGGCGCAGGTCCTTGTGCGGGAAGTCCAGGATGCGCTGGTCGTTCGTGTACGCGTGCACCGTGGTCATCAGACCCCTGACGATGCCGAAGTTCTCGTCGAGGACCTTCGCCATCGGCGCCACACAGTTGGTGGTGCAGGAGGCGTTGGAGATGACGTGGTGGTTCGCCGGGTCGTACTTGTCCTGGTTGACGCCCATCACGATGGTGATGTCCTCGTCCTTGGCCGGAGCCGAGATGAGGACCTTCTTCGCGCCACCGGCGATGTGCTTCGCGGCGTCTTCCTTCTTGGTGAAGATGCCGGTCGACTCGATGACGATGTCGACACCCAGCTCGCCCCACGGGATGTCGGCCGGGTTGCGCTCGGACAGCACCTTGATGGTGTGGCCGTCGACGGTGATCGTGTCGGCGGTGTGGGAGACCTCCTGCTTGAGGCGGCCCAGGATCGTGTCGTACTTGAGCAGGTGCGCGGTGGTCGCCGTGTCACCCAGGTCGTTGACAGCCACAACCTCGATGTCCGCTCCCTGCTCCAGCAGCGCGCGGAAGTAGTTACGACCGATGCGGCCGAAGCCGTTGATGCCTACGCGGATCGTCACGAACCGATCTCCTCGTTGGTACGCCGGCTATGCGGTGCCGGCGAGCTCTGTTTGGGATGTCCCCGACCACCACCGACCCTACCTCTCTGCGGGCCCCGAGGTGACATCGAGATGGCCCATACACGGGCAGGCGGTCCGTACCAGTCAGTAGAGGTACGGACCGCCTCGGATCGACAGCGGATTCACCCGTATTTAGTACGGAACGCGGGGCGCTTCCGACGTCGTTTTCACTCGTTCGTGAGCGGGTCGGCTCACTTGATGCACCCCCTCTACGCGCACCGTT
The DNA here is from genome assembly GCF_014650115.1 of Streptomyces olivaceoviridis. Taxonomy (GTDB): domain Bacteria; phylum Actinomycetota; class Actinomycetes; order Streptomycetales; family Streptomycetaceae; genus Streptomyces; species Streptomyces olivaceoviridis. The sequence goes on from NZ_BMUI01000006.1 coordinate 166,089, forward strand.
GAGAGGGGGTACCGCTCACCTGTCGAGCGAGTCGAACGCCTTCCGCAGCAGAGCCGTCCGATCGGCCGCCGACGGCACCTGTTCCAGACCGAAACCGAGCAGCACGGTGTCGTCCGTGGTGACCGCTCCGTACGTCTGGAACAGCGTCCCGGTGCGCGTCCAGTCCTTCAGCACCGCCGGGCTGCCGACGGGTGGTCCGGCCGCCTTCCAGGCGCCGAGGTCCGACTCGAAGCCCTCGGTCTCCCGCGCCGTGCCGCCGACGACCAGCGAGGCGTCGTCGGCGAGGACACCGTGCCCGCCGCTGCCGGGGTCGGTGATGTAACTGATCGAGATCTCGACGGACCTCCCGGCGTACGCGCTCAGGTCGAAGCCCGCCTGCTGCCAGCCGCCGGAGCTGCCGGTGAGGCTGTGCCACGCACCGGTGGTGCCGGTCGCGGCGCAGGTGTTGCCGGTGAGCGTCAGGTAGTGCTTCAGCCACGGGTGCTCACCGATCAGGAAGCCTGCCCCGCACTCGTCCGGCACGGCCGCCTTCGTGGCCCCTCCGGCCTCCGGCAGCGTCGTCCAGTCGTCGGCGCCGACGGTGTGCGCCTCGACCACCGCGTGGTCGTAGCCGCGCTCGGTGTCCCACAGCAGCCGGGTGCTCAGGGCGGGCTGGTCGGCGGCGGCGACCCCGGTGAGGTCGATGGTGCGGGTGAGGCGCTTGTAGGCGTCGTCGGTGTGCACGGCGGCGGCCATCGAGGCACCCGTGTACGGCCCGTACGGGTTGACGGTGCCGGCGAAGGTGCCCGCGCCCGCGCTCTTGAACTGCGGGTAGGTGGCGACCGGCAGCTCGTCGGAGGTGACGCCGTAGGTGCCGGCCTTGTCGAGCGGGTTGCCGGGCGCGTCGCCGAGGGCGCCGCTGAAGCCGTCGAGCGCGCCGGAGCCGGTGAAACCGTTGGCCCCCTTGGTCGACGTACGGCTGTAGGCGCCGAGGTAGTACTGGCTGAAGTCGTCGGACAGGGTGCCGTCGCCGAGGTCGACGCTGCCACCGGCCAGCTCGCCGGCCTCGATCAGCCTGCCGCCCTCGTTGAGGTAGGCACGCAGCCGGAGCTGGGTGGCGTTGGCGGGGCCGCCCGCGCCGGAGTAGTGCACGACCGTCCGGAAGTGCTTCAGCACGCCGAGCGCGTCCGGGGCGCCCTGCGTGGCCACGTCCCACACCAGCGCCCGGTGCCCGGCGCCCTTCAGCGCGTCCACGTACGTCCGCGCCTGTGCGGCGGCCGTGCCCTCCTCGGCGACCACCAGGGTGTCGGCCGCCGGCCGCTTCGCGATCGTGTAGGTGAAGTGGGTGCTGGAGACCTTCTTCCCGCCCCTGGTCCGGCCGGTGAACCACACCTCGACCTTGTCGCCCGGCTCGCCGTCCCGCACCTTCGCGCGGTACTCGTCGAAGTAGAGGTTGTCCTCACCGCCGTACGTCCGCCCGCCCCTCCAGTGCTTCAGCGCCTGGTCGCGCGTACGGCCGCCGTTGACGCGGTACTTGAGCTCCTTGTCCCGGACCGCCCTGCGGACGACGACCGAGACCTCCTGGTCCGCGCCCCGGGAGTACGACGTCGAGAACGCGGCCGGGGTGAAGTCGGCGGCGCTCAGACCGACCGAGGAGACCGGCTTGTCGGGGTGTACGGCGGTCTCGGCGACGGAGAGCGCGAACGGGATGTTCTTGGCGAACTCCTGCTGGACCAGCTTCTCGTCGTCGGGGAAGTTGAAGACGGACTGGCAGTCCTGGCTCTTCCAGGCGTCGTCCGGGTCGAGGTCCGACGCGGTCTGACAGGTCGACATCTCCGGGGTGAACATCGCCATCCCGTTGACGTTCGACGCGTGGCCGTCCGCCTCGCCGTTGGTGGTGTACAGCTCCGAGGAGACCTGCGGGTGGTAGCCCGGGACGGCGGAGTCGCCGGGGGTGCCGGCGAGCGCCTTGTAGAGGACGTCGTCGGGGGTCGGGGTGGCCACCTGCCAGCCGACGCCGTAGAGGAGGAGTTCGGCGGCGGAGTGGTAGTTGATGCCGTACCGGAAGCCGACGCGCTTCTCGAAGGCGTCGAGGGCCTTGGTCTCGGGCTCGGAGCCGGGGCTCGCGCCGCGGTAGGTCTGGCTGGTGGGGTTGGGGGACGAACCCTCGTCGTCGTAACCCCACTTGTAGGGGAAGTTGCGGTTGAGGTCGACGCCGTCGCCCGTACTGATGACGCCGTCGCCGTTGACGTCCCGCAGGTTCTTGCGCCACAGGCGGGTGCCGGAGTCCTTGAACGTGTAGTCGTAGCCGTCCGGGTTGGCCGAGAGGACGAACCACAGCTCCGTCGAGTCGACGATCTTCTTGACGCGCCGGTCGGTCGTGTAGCGGTCCAGGTAGTAGTGCATCAGGCGCCGGGTCATCTCCGGCGTGATCCACTCGCGCGCGTGCTGGTTGGACATGTAGAGCACGGCGGGCCTGGAGCCGTCCTTCGACTTCTTCGCGTTCCTGGTCAGTTTGAGCGCGAGGATGTCCTGGCCGCCGAGGGTCTGGCCGATGGACTCGACCTTGGTGAGGCCGGGGTGGGCCCGGGCGGTCCGGAGGATCTCCTCCTTGAGCCCGCCGCTTCCGCTGTACGGGCGGAACACGCCCTGGGCGGCGTCCTCGACCCTGGCCTCCGCCTTGGCCGAGAGCGCGTGCTCGGTGAGGTCGACGCCCTGCTCGCGCAGTCGCGCGGCCTGCTTGCCGGTGAGGTAGACCTCGACCTCGGTCCTGCCGCCTGCGCCCACCCGCTCACCGAGTTCATGGCCGTCCTGACCGGCCTTGAGCAGCAGGGGTACCTGCTGCCCGGTGACCTCGGCGCGGTAGACCTTGACCTCTTCCGGCCCGGACGGCGCCGGACTTCCGTTCTGTGCCTGGGCGATGGGCGCGAGGCTCGCTCCGCCGATCAGAAACGCGCCGACAGCGAGGACCGATCTCGCTCTGTGTCTCATGAACCCCCCTAGCGGTGGTCCGCCACAGCGACGAACAGGTTGCCAGGCTCATGCCACTTGATGATCGAGTCAAGAGCACCACAAGGACACGCAAAAGCCGGTGCCGAGCACCCGAACGGCCGTCGGCACCGGCTAATTGACGCGTCGTCCGGTCAGCCGGCGAGGTTGTCCGCCAGCTCCTCGGTGAGGTTGGCCTCCGTGCCCGGGATGCCCAGGTCGGTGGCGCGCTTGTCGGCCATCGCCAGCAGCCGGCGGATACGGCCCGCGACCGCGTCCTTCGTCAGCGGCGGATCGGCGAGCGCGCCCAGCTCCTCCAGGGAGGCCTGCTTGTGCTCCATGCGCAGCCGCCCTGCCGCGGCCAGGTGCTCGGGCACCTCGTCGCCCAGGATCTCCAGGGCGCGCTGGACCCGGGCCCCGGCGGCCACGGCGGCACGGGCCGAACGGCGCAGATTGGCGTCGTCGAAGTTGGCGAGCCGGTTGGCCGTGGCCCGCACCTCGCGGCGCATCCGGCGCTCCTCCCAGGCCAGCACGGACTCATGGGCGCCCAGCCGGGTGAGCAGGGCACCGATCGCGTCACCGTCCCGGACGACCACCCGGTCCACCCCGCGCACCTCGCGGGCCTTCGCGGCGATCGACAGTCTGCGCGCGGCACCGACCAGCGCGAGCGCCGCCTCCGGGCCCGGGCAGGTCACCTCCAGCGACGAGGAACGGCCGGGCTCGGTCAGCGAGCCGTGCGCCAGGAAGGCACCGCGCCAGGCCGCCTCCGCGTCGCAGGTGGCCCCCGAGACCACCTGCGGGGGCAGACCGCGGATCGGGCGGCCCCGGCCGTCCACGAGACCCGTCTGCCGGGCCAGCTGGTCACCGCCCGCGACGACCCGTACGACATACCGCGAGCCGCGGCGCAGCCCGCCGGGCGCCATCACGATCAGCTCGGAGCTGTGCCCGAAGATCTCCAGGATGTCCCGCTTGAGCCGGCGCGCCGCCATCGCGGTGTCCAGCTCCGCCTCGATCACGATGCGCCCGCTCACCAGGTGGAGGCCTCCGGCGAACCGCAGAATGGCGGAGACCTCCGCCTTCCTGCAGCAGGTCCGGGTGACGGGTAGCCGGGAGATCTCGTCCTTCACCGCTGCCGTCATCGCCATGGGCCGATCCTTCCATGCATCCGAAAAATACGGTCGTACGCGGCGGCCAACAGCTCCGGATCGTGCCGGGGTGATCCGTCGGTCCGGGCCACCGGGGCCAGCTCGACCGCGGCTCCCAGCCGCTTGGCGGCCTCGGTGAGCGAGTCGCGGTCGGGCACGGCGGCCACGTCGGCCAGCACCACGTCCAGGGCGAGTTTAGGGGCGTGTCGCCCCAAAACCTCCAAATGACGCTGCGGGGAGAAGCCCTCGGTTTCTCCCGGCTGCGGCGCCAGGTTCAGCGAGAGCACCCGGCGCGCCTTGGTCTCGGTGAGGGCGTCCAGCAGCTCGGGGACGAGCAGGTGCGGGATGACCGAGGAGAACCAGGAACCGGGGCCGAGCACCACCCAGTCGGCGTCCAGGACCGCCGCCACGGCCTCGGGGACGGCGGGCGGGTCGTTGGGCACGAGGTGCACCGACTGCACCTCGCCGGGCGTCAGGGCCACGGTCGCCTGCCCGCGCACCGTGTCCACGTCGTCCGGGCGCTCCGGGTCGTGCCCCTTGACCAGGGCCTGGAGCTCCAGCGGCACGGCCGACATGGGCAGCACCCGCCCATGTGCGCCGAGCAGCTTGCCGACCAGGTCGAGGGCCTGCACATGGTCGCCGAGCTGCTCCCACAGGGCGACGATCAGCAGGTTGCCGACCGCGTGCTCGTGCAGCTCGCCCTGGGACTGGAAGCGGTGCTGGATGACCCGGGCCCAGGTCTGGCCCCAGTCGTCGTCCCCGCACAGCGCGGCCAGCGCCTTGCGCAGGTCGCCGGGCGGCAGCACGCCCAGCTCGTCCCGGAGTCGCCCGCTGGAGCCGCCGTCGTCGGCCACGGTGACGACGGCGGTGAGATCACCGGTGATCCGGCGCAGCGCGGCGAGCGAGGCGGACAGACCCATGCCGCCGCCGAGCGCGACCACCTTGGGCTGGGCGCCGCGCCGGCGGGGCCGCGCCCCGCGGGCCTCGGCCGAGCGGCCGGCGCGCGCCTCGGGCACCATCCGGCGCAGCCTGCTCAGCCGCGGTGTACGTTCCGTCATTCCCGTCCCATGTCCCGGTGCACGACCACCGTCTCCACGCCCTCGGCCGCGAGACGCGCGGCGAGCTTCTCCGACATCGCGACCGAGCGGTGCTTGCCGCCGGTACAGCCGATGGCGATGGTCACATACCGCTTGCCCTCGCGCCGGTAGCCGGCCGCGATGAGCCGCAGCAGTTCGGCGTACCGGTCGAGGAACTCCTTCGCACCGGGCTGGTTGAAGACATAGGCGGCGACCTCCTCGTTGAGGCCGGTGTAGGGACGCAGCTCCGGGACCCAGTGCGGGTTGGGCAGGAACCGCATGTCCGCGACCAGATCGGCGTCGACCGGAAGGCCGTACTTGAAGCCGAACGACATCACGGTGGCCCGCAGCTCGGGCTCCTCCTCGCCGGCGAACTGGGCGTCCATCTTGGCGCGCAGCTCGTGCACGTTGAGGCTGGAGGTGTCGATCACCAGGTCGGCGTCGCCGCGCAGCTCGCGCAGCAGCTCCCGCTCGGCGGCGATGCCGTCCACGATGCGTCCGTCGCCCTGGAGCGGGTGCGGGCGGCGCACCGACTCGAAGCGGCGGACCAGGGCCTCGTCGGAGGACTCCAGGAAGACGATCCGCCGGGTGACGCCCCGGGTGTCCAGGTCGGCGAGGGACTCGCGCAGGTTGTCGAAGAAGCGCCGGCCGCGCACGTCCACGACCACCGCGATCCGCGCCACGTTGCCCTGGGAGCGGGCTCCCAGCTCCACCATGGTGGGGATGAGGGCGGGCGGGAGGTTGTCGACGACGAACCAGCCGAGGTCCTCCAGACACTTCGCCGCCGTGGACCGGCCGGCCCCGGACATGCCGGAGATGATCACCAGCTCGGGGATGGCCGCCTCGGGGACCCCGGCTGTTTCGCTGCCCGTACTCACCTGTGCTCCGTTGTCCTGACCGGTGTCCTGACCGGTGTCCTGGTCGGTGCCGGGCCGGGCGGTGTCCCGGCCGGTGTCGTGCCGGGCGACATCGTCGCCCGTGCCGCTGTGCGCCTGATCTCGCTGTGCTGTGGGCTCTGCGTCGTACTCGGTCATGTCTCCTGCCCCCGTCGTTCGTCCGGGACGCCCGCGGTCACGGGCTCCCCCGAGGAACCCCCCGTCGTATCGGGTTCCTCGTCCTCAATGATCTCTCCGGTCGCCGTGTTCACGGCGGGAGCGGCCGGGGCCGCCTGGGCGAGAGCCACGGCGATGGTCTCGGCCGTCTTCCGGCCTATCCCGGGCACTTCCTGGATCTGCTCGATTGTGGCGGACCGCAGCTTCTTCACCGAGCCGAAATGCTTGATGAGCGCCTGTTTGCGGGTCTCGCCGAGGCCGGGGACGTCGTCCAGCGGGCCCGCGCGGAAACGCTTGGCACGCTTGGTCCGCTGGTAGGTGATCGCGAACCGGTGCGCCTCGTCGCGAACGCGCTGGAGCAGATAGAGACCCTCGCTGGTGCGGGGCAGCACCACCGGGTCGTCCTCGCCGGGCACCCAGACCTCCTCCAGGCGCTTGGCGAGGCCGCACACGGCGATGTCGTCGATGCCCAGCTCGTCCAGCGCGCGCCGGGCCGCCGCGACCTGCGGCTGACCACCGTCGACCACGACGAGCTGGGGCGGGTAGGCGAACTTCTTGGGACGGCCGTCGTCGTCCTTGAGGGAATCGGCGATCACCTCGGCGTCGGCGAGCACGGCACCGTCGTCGGGGAGGGAGCCGTTGGCGCCGGGGCCTCCGGCAAGGGGGGCGGGGGTGCCGGAGCCTCCGGTCAGGGGGGCGGGGGTGCCGGAGCCTCCGGTCAGGGGGGCGGGGGTGCCGGAGCCTCCGGTCAGGGGGGCGGGGGTGCCGGAGCCTGCGGCGAGGGAGCCGGGGGTGCCGGAGCCTCCGGTCAGGGGGGTGTCGGTACCGGAGCCTTGGGCTGGGGAGTCGTCGGTGCCGGAGCCTTCGGCCCACTCCCCCGTCCGCTCCTTCTCGGCGAGGTAGCGCTTGAAGCGGCGGGTGATCACCTCGTGCATGGAGCGGACGTCGTCCTGCCCGGCGAAGCCCTTGATCTGGAACCGCCGGTACTCGCTCTTGCGCTGCAAGCCGTCCTCGAAGACGACCATGGAGGCGACCACGTCGTCACCCTGGAGATGCGAGATGTCGTAGCACTCGATCCGCAGCGGGGCGCTGTCCAGGTCGAGGGCCTCGGCGATCTCCTCCAGCGCACGCGAGCGCGTGGTCAGGTCGGAGGCGCGCTTGGTCTTGTGCAGCGCGAGGGCCTGCTGGGCGTTGCGCTCCACGGTCTCCATGAGCGCCTTCTTGTCGCCGCGCTGCGGGATGCGCAGCGACACGTTCGACCCGCGACGGCCGGTCAGCCAATCCTGGACCGGCTCGACCGGCTCGGGCAGGGCCGGGACCAGCACCTCCTTGGGGACCGCGTCCCCGCTCTCCTCGCCGTACAGCTGCTGCAAGGCGTGCTCGACCAGGGCGCCGGTGGTGACCTCCTCGACCTTGTCGGTCACCCAGCCACGCTGACCGCGGACCCGGCCGCCACGCACATGGAAGATCTGCACAGCCGCCTCCAGCTCGTCCTCGGCGACGGCGATGAGGTCGGCGTCGGTCGCGTCGGCGAGTACGACCGCGTTCTTCTCCATGGCCTTCTTCAAGGCCCCGATGTCGTCCCGCAGGCGGGCCGCCCGCTCGTACTCCATCTCCTCGGCCGCCTCCATCATCTGCTTCTCCAGACGGCGGAGGTAGGTGCCGGTGCGGCCGGCCATGAAGTCGCAGAACTCCTCGGCCAGCTCCTGGTGGTCCTCGGGGGTGATCCGGCCGACACAGGGGGCGGAACACTTGCCGATGTAGCCGAGCAGGCAGGGCCGGCCGGTGCGGGCGGCGTTCTTGAAGACGCCGGCCGAGCAGGTGCGCACCGGGAAGACCCGCAGCAGCAGATCGACGGTGTCCCGGATGGCCCACGCGTGCGCGTAGGGCCCGAAGTAGCGGACGCCCTTCTTTTTGTGACCGCGCATCACCTGGACCCGCGGGAACTGCTCGTTCATCGTGACCGCGAGGTACGGGTAGCTCTTGTCGTCCCGGTACTTGACGTTGAACCGGGGGTCGTACTCCTTGATCCAGGAGTACTCCAGCTGGAGCGCCTCGACCTCCGTGGACACCACCGTCCACTCCACGGACGCTGCTGTGGTCACCATCGTCCGGGTGCGCGGGTGCAGGTTCGCCAGGTCCTGGAAGTAGTTCGCCAGGCGCTGGCGCAGGCTCTTCGCCTTTCCGACGTAGATCACCCGGCGGTGCTCGTCACGGAACCTGTACACCCCCGGAGAGTCCGGGATGTCTCCCGGCCTGGGGCGGTAGCTGGAGGGGTCGGCCATGTCTCACACCCTACTGGCGAGCACCGACACCGCGTCGGGCCTGTGGACAACGCCCACACCCGGACGGCGTCCGCGCGGCGGCCCCGCGGCACCCCTTCCGGCCTGCGGCCGGCCGGCGGTCTCTCTCGGGGGCTTGCGGGGTCTCCTGGCCATGGGGCACGCGCTGGGGTGAGCGGTACGAGGGTGGTAGGGCCGTAGGGCGGTAGGAGAGGAGACGGGGCACGGTCCGGGTCAAGAGGAGCGGACCGGAGACCGGGGCACGGACGCCCTCTCCTGACGTCCTCCACACCGCTCCTTCTGGCGACCTCCACGCCCCTCGGCCCGGCCGTCAGTCACCTTCCCGCCATGCCGGTGACGTCCCTCCCGGCGTCGTCCCTCCGGCCAAGCCCTGGATGAGGCAGGCGGCCACTCCCCCCGCCCCCGCCCACCTACCCCGCCCACCGGCAGCGGAACGACAGGAGCCGGCCAGTCGTCCGGAACGGCCGGGTCCCAGGTGTTGTCGGGTTCTGGTCAACACGCTTCAATGCGGGGGAACTCGGGGCCCTGCACACATGCGTACGGGCCGGCGCGGCATGCCCAGCCAGGCACGCCCGCGGTGCCCACGGGGGTGGCCCCGCACACCCGCACAGACGGTCTGACCAGCCGTAGCGACACCTCACAGAAAGGCCCCTCGGCATGCGGCATGCCACAGAGCACGCGGACGTCCCCACCGCGGAACTGGACACGGCCCTGCGCGGCGGCCCCTTCCATGTGGCGCTGCGCGCCGCGATCGCCGCACGCGGACTGCCGCTCCAGCGCGTCCAGCACCATCTGTCACGCCACGGGGTCAAGGTCGGCGTCACCAGCCTGAGTTACTGGCAGCAAGGTGCTCGCCGCCCGCAGCGCCCGGAGTCGCTGCGGGCCGTACGCGCGCTGGAGGAGATCCTCCAGCTACCGGACGAGTCGCTGATCCGGCTGCTCGCCGAGTCCGACGAGCGGGCGACGGCCGACCGTCCGGCGGGCCGCTCCTACCGCTCCCTGATCGAGGCCTCGGGCGTCGTGGACCGGCTCACCGCCGACCTCGGCTGGTCCCTGGACGGCGGGCTGCACACCGTGGGGCACCACGAGCGCGTCCGGATCGGCGCCCGCCGCGAGCTGGTGAGCCGCGAAGCCCACCACATCGTGCGGGCCCACCGCGACGGCGTCGACCGCTTCGTCGCCCTCCACCACGGCGACCTCGGCTGCGACCCGCGCCGTGTCACCGTGCACGCCCTGGAGAACTGCCGCACCGGTCGCCTCCGCTGGGACCAGGACACCGGCGTCCTCGTCGCCGAGTTGCTCTTCGGCACCCGGCTGCGCGCCGGCGACACCTTCCTCTTCCGGTACGGCATCGAGGACGGCACGGCCGGGACGTCCCGCGAGTATCTCCAGCGGTTCGGCTTCCCCGGCGGCCAGTACGCGCTCCAGGTGCGCTTCGACACGGCCGCGCTGCCGGTGCGCTGCCACCGCTTCGCCCAGCACTCGGCCGCGGCCCCGCGCAGCGGCCGGCAGGAGCTGCCCGTGACCAGTCCGCACCACTGTGCCCACCTGGTCGAGCCCCGGATCCGGCCGGGTGTCCTGGGGATCGCCTGGGACTGGGAGTGAGCTCACCCCCACGTCCGCACGCTGAGCCGGCCGTCCGCCCCCCGCTCCCGTCGGCCCGCGGCTCTTCGGTCAGTCCGCGGGACCGGCGACGATCCTGCCCTTCGCGGCCTTCACCGACAGCTCGGTCAGGGGCTCGGTGGCCGGCGCCTGGACCACCTTGCCCGTCACGGCATCGAACTCGCTGCCGTGACAGGGGCAGATCAGGGTCGTCCCCCGCAGCTTGTTGATGGGGCACCCGGCGTGCGTGCAGATCGTGCTGTACGCCTTCAGGGTGCCGTCCTCGGCACGGCTGACCACCACGTTGTGATCCCGGTAGAGCTTGGCCCCGCCCTTCGCGACCTCGTTCTCGGCGCCGAGGTCGACCGGTGTGGTGGGGGCGGCAGCGGCGGAACCACTGCCGTCCGGGGCCGAGCACGCGGCCAGGCCGAGCCCGGCGACCGGGGCCGCGGCGGCCCCTCGAAGGACAGTACGGCGGGTCGCGGAGGAGCGGGCGGGCATCTGGAACTCCACTGGTCAAGGGGTGTGCAGGGCGACGATACCCGGGCAGGGGGGCGGTCTGGCGGCGGGGGCCGCCCTGACAGACGGCGGTCCGGGAGCGGGGCCGCTCTGGCAGGGGGCGGGGCCGGATGTCCGCCCGAAGGGCGTCGAGGTCAGTCCAGCGGTGTGGAGGGAGGAGGCACCCAGGAACGTAAACGCTTACGTAAGCGTTTACGGGAGGCGGGCGCATGAGGTAGCGTCCGGCCGGAAGCTGAGAAGACCGGGGGCCGACGCCGACCGAACGGCAGCCTCGGGGAAGGGAGCGCGCATGGCCACCATGGCGGATGTCGCCCGTAGTGCCGGGGTCTCCGTGGCGACCGTTTCCCACGTGCTCAACGGCACGCGTCCGGTGCTCCCCCACACCCGCCAGGCCGTGCTCGACGCCGTGGACGCCCTCGGCTACACCCCGAACACCCTGGCCCGTTCCCTGGTGACCTCGCGCACCCGTTCCATCGGGCTTGCGGTGTCGGCCATCAGCAACCCGTACTTCACGGAGATCTTGCAAGGCGTCGAGACGGCTGCCCTGGAGGCGGGCTACAGCCTGCTCATCGCCGATCCGCATGACGACCCCCGGCACGAGCGCAAGGTCGTGCAGCTCCTCCATGAGCGCCGGGTGGACGGCATGATCGTCGCCCCGTCCGCCGAGCCGAGCGACCTCGTCGGCTACCTGCGCCGCCACGCCGTACCGACGGTATTCCTGGACCGGCTGGTCGACGCCCGCGCGACGGAGGACAGTTCACCGGGCGACGGTGCGGATGGTGCCGCCGCTTCGCCGAGCACCCCGTGCTTCGACCAGGTCTGTGCCGAGAGCGCCGCGCCGACGGCCCTGCTCGTGACCCATCTCGCCGGGCTGGGGCACCGCCGGATCGCCCTGGTCGCGGGCCTGCCCGGGCTCAGTACCACCAGCGAGCGCGTCTCCGGCTACCGGGAGGGCCTCATCGCGGCCGGTCTGGCATACGACGAGCGTCTCCTCGTGTCCGGCAACTCCGAGTCCGCCGGGGCCGAACGGGCCACGGCCGACCTGCTCGCCCTGCCCGATCCGCCCACCGCACTCGTCACCGCCAACAACGCGATGACCATCGGCGCGCTGCGCGCGCTGCGCCGGCACGGCCGGTCCGTTCCGGACGACCTCGCTCTGTGCTGCTTCGACGACTTCGCCTGGGCCGACCTGTTCTCGCCCCGGCTGACCGCCATCGCCCAGCCCAGCCGGGAGTTGGGCGCCCGTGCCGTCCGGGTGCTCCTGGACCGTCTGGCCGAGCCGGACCGGCCGGCCCGGACGGTCCGGCTGCCGTGTGCGTTCGTCCACCGCACGTCCTGCGGCTGCCCGGAGGAGCCGGGCAGCCGCGCTGGGGTCACCGCATCATCCACGCTTGCCGAGAAGGGAACCGCCTCGTGATCGTCGTCGCCGGTGAGGCACTGATCGACCTGGTTCCGCAGGGCCCCGGTGCCCTCGCGGACCTGAAGCCGGCGCTCGGCGGCGGCCCGTACAACACCGCCGTGGCGCTGGGCCGGCTCGGCTCCCGCACCGCCTTCCACTCCCGGACGTCGGACGACGCTTTCGGCGAGGCCCTGCTCGACGGGCTGCGGCGGGCCGGCGTCGATGTGTCCGGCGTCCAGCGGGGACCGGAACCGACGACCCTCGCCGTGGCCACGCTCGACGCCGCCGGTTCGGCCGCCTACTCCTTCTATGTCGACGGCACCGCCGACCGACTGTTCACGGCCTCGGCCGCGCTCCCCGCCGGTACGCGCGCGGTGTCCTTCGGCACCTGTTCGCTCGTCCTGGAACCGGGGGCGAGCGCCTACGAGGAGCTGATGCGGACCGCGGCCGGGCAGGGGCTGTTCACCGCCCTGGATCCCAACATCCGGGCGGGACTCATCCCGGACGCGGACGCCTACCGGGCACGCTTCAAGAGCTGGCTGCCCTCGGTGACGCTGCTGAAGCTGTCCGCGGAGGACGCGGCGTGGCTCGGCGGCACCCCGAGCGAGTGGCTGGCCGCGGGACCGGCGGCCGTGGTGGTCACGCGGGGCGGCGACGGTCTGACCGTGTTCACCCGGGACGGTGGGGAGCATTCCGTGCCGGGTGAGAAGGTCGATGTCGTGGACACCATCGGCGCCGGTGACACGGTGAACGCGGCCTTGCTGCACGGGCTGGCCGCCCGGGACGCGCTGTCCGCGGAAGCGCTCGCCGCCCTCGGGACGGAGGGCTGGACACGGCTGCTGCGCTTCGCGGCACGGGCGGCGGCGATCACCTGCTCGCGGGCGGGGGCCGAGCCGCCGTACGCGGCGGAGCTGGGCGGTTCGGCCGCGCTGTGAGCGGTCTGCTTTCCCTGTGCTGTTGACAAGGTACGGCCGGGCCTGCGGTGTGGCGGGGACCTGTCGGACCGCCGGACCGGGCTGGCTGATGGTGGAACGAACGGCGCCCCGCGGGAAGTTCCCGCGGGGCGCCGTATTTTCGATGGTGTGTCAGACGGCTCAGGCCTTACGGGCCCGCGTCGTCTTCTTCGCGGGCGTCGCCGTCTTCGTGGCCGTGGCCGCCTTCTTGGTCGCGGTGTTGTTGGCCTTGGCCGTCACCGTCTTCCTCGTCGACGACTTGGCCGCGGCCGTCTTCCGTGCCGTGCCGCCCCGCTGTGCCTTGACCGGCTCGGCGTCACTGATGCGGTCGGCGCCGAGGATCTCGCGCAGGAACTTGCCCGTGTGGCTCGCCGGAACCCCGGCGACCTCCTCCGGCGTGCCCTCGGCGACCACCAGGCCACCGCCGGCGCCGCCCTCCGGACCCATGTCCACGACCCAGTCGGCGGTCTTGATCACGTCGAGGTTGTGCTCGATGACGATGACCGTGTTGCCCTTGTCGACCAGTCCGCCGAGCACCGTCAGCAGCTTGCTGATGTCCTCGAAGTGCAGACCCGTGGTCGGCTCGTCCAGAACGTAGACCGTGCGTCCGGTGGACCGCTTCTGCAGTTCGCTGGCGAGCTTGACGCGCTGCGCCTCACCACCGGAGAGGGTGGTGGCGGACTGGCCGAGGCGGACGTAACCGAGGCCGACGTCGTTCAGCGTCCTGAGGTGACGGGAGATCGCCGGGACCGCCTCGAAGAAGTGCATGGCCTCCTCGATCGGCATGTTCAGCACCTCGGCGATGGACTTGCCCTTGTAGTGGACCTCCAGGGTCTCCCGGTTGTACCGGGCGCCGTGGCAGACCTCGCACGGGACGTAGACGTCCGGGAGGAAGTTCATCTCGATCTTGATGGTGCCGTCGCCCGCGCAGTTCTCGCAGCGGCCGCCCTTGACGTTGAAGGAGAAGCGTCCGGGCTGGTAGCCACGGACCTTCGCCTCGGTGGTCTCGGCGAACAGCTTGCGGATGTGGTCGAAGACACCGGTGTACGTCGCCGGGTTGGACCGCGGGGTGCGGCCGATCGGTGACTGGTCGACGTGCACGACCTTGTCGACCAGGTCGTCGCCGTCCACGCGCGTGTGCCGTCCGGGGACGGTCCGCGCGCCGTTCAGCTCGCGCGCCAGGTGCGTGTAGAGGATGTCGTTGACCAGGGTCGACTTGCCGGACCCGGAGACGCCGGTGACGGCCGTGAAGACACCCAGCGGGAAGGACACGTCGATGTCCTGGAGGTTGTTCTCACGGGCGCCGTGCACGGTGAGCCGCCGGGAGGGGTCGCGGGGGCGCCGTACGTCCGGGAGCGGGATCGACTTGCGGCCCGAGAGGTACGCGCCGGTCTGCGACTCGGTGTTGGCGAGCAGTTCCTTCACGGAGCCGCTGTGCACGACCTTGCCGCCGTGCTCACCGGCGCCGGGGCCGATGTCCACGATCCAGTCGGCGACCTTGATGGTGTCCTCGTCGTGCTCCACCACGATGAGCGTGTTGCCCATGTCGCGCAAGCGGACCAGGGTCTCGATCAGACGGTGGTTGTCCCGCTGGTGCAGGCCGATGGACGGCTCGTCCAGGACGTACAGCACGCCGACGAGGCCGGAGCCGATCTGGGTGGCGAGGCGGATGCGCTGGGCCTCGCCGCCGGAGAGGGTGCCGGCCGCGCGGTTGAGGGAGAGGTAGTCCAGGCCGACGTCGACCAGGAAGCGGAGCCGCTCGTTGACCTCCTTCAGAACCCGCTCGGCGATCTTCTTGTCGCGGGCGTTCAGCTTCAGCTCGCCCAGGAAGTCCGCGCAGTCGCTGATCGACATCGCGGAGACCTCGGCGATCGACTTCCCCATGATCGTGACCGCGAGGACGATCGGCTTCAGACGCGTGCCCTCGCAGGAGGGGCAGGGCACCTCGCGCATGTAGCCCTCGAAGCGCTCGCGGCTGGCGTCGCTCTCGGCCTCGCTGTGGCGGCGCTTGACGAAGGGCACCGCGCCCTCGAAGGGGGTGGTGTAGACCCGCTCACGGCCGTACCGGTTGCGGTAGCGCACCTCGATCTGGGTCTTGTGGCCGTAGAGCAGGGCCTTCTTGGCCCGCTGGGGCAGGCCCGCGAAGGGGATGTCCGTGCGGAAGCCGAGGGCGTCGGCCAGGGCGCCGATCAGGCGGCCGAAGTAGTCCTTGGTGTGGCCGTGCGACCACGGGTGGATGGCGCCCTCGTCCAGGGACTTGTCCTCGTCCGGGACGATCAGCTCCGGGTCGACCTCCATGCGCGTGCCGATGCCGGTGCACTCCGGACAGGCGCCGAAGGGCGAGTTGAAGGAGAAGGAGCGGGGCTCCAGCTCCTCGAAGGACAGGTCGTCGTACGGGCAGTACAGGTGCTCCGAGTACATGCGCTCGCGCTCGGGGTCGTCCTCGGGGAGGTCCACGAAGTCGAGCACGACCATGCCGCCGGACAGGCCGAGGGCGGTCTCCACGGAGTCGGTGAGGCGGCGCTTGGCGGAGTCCTTCACGGTGAGGCGGTCCACGACCACCTCGATGGTGTGCTTCTCCTGCTTCTTCAGGACCGGCGCCTCGGACAGCTGGACGGTCTGGCCGTCCACGCGCGCGCGGGAGTAGCCCTTGGTCTGGAGGTCTGCGAAGAGGTCGACGAACTCGCCCTTGCGCTCGCGCACCAGCGGGGACAGTACCTGGAAGCGGCTCCCCTCGGGCAGCTCCAGGACCTTGTCCACGATGGCCTGCGGCGACTGGCGCGAGATCGGGCGGCCGCACTCGGGGCAGTGCGGCTTGCCGATGCGCGCGAAGAGCAGACGCAGGTAGTCGTAGACCTCGGTGATCGTGCCGACCGTCGAGCGCGGGTTGCGCGAGGTCGACTTCTGGTCGATGGAGACCGCCGGGGAGAGGCCCTCGATGAAGTCGACGTCGGGCTTGTCCATCTGGCCGAGGAACTGCCGTGCGTACGAGGAGAGCGACTCCACGTAACGGCGCTGGCCCTCCGCGAAGATCGTGTCGAAGGCCAGGGAGGACTTGCCCGACCCGGACAGGCCCGTGAAGACGATGAGCGAGTCACGTGGCAGGTCGAGCGAGACATTCTTCAGGTTGTGCTCGCGCGCGCCACGGACGATGAGACGGTCGGCCACGCCGGTCCGCACCTTTCTTGAGAGAAGTGACAGGGGCGGGGCCCCTGTGCTTCTTCAGACTAGGGGGAGCCACTGACAACGCCGGTCGGGTTGCCCGGTTGCATAACAACCCCCGGCCATCCAGCATGCCCGACGCCGCCCCCGACCTTATAGCACGTGCATTCGATTTTCGGGCGGGGTTCGTCACCTTCACCCGAAGGAGTGGCCGGACTAGGGTCGGCGTCATGATGGATCACGCTCATGACCTGGCCTGTGTACGGGAAGCGACGGATCGGCTCCTCAGCGCGGTCACCGCCATGGACAACGCATCGCTCGCCGAGCCGTCACGGCTTCCGGGCTGGAGCCGCGGACACGTCCTGGCCCATCTCGCCCGCAACGCGGACGCGCTCGTGAACGTCCTCCAGGGCCGTCCCATGTACGCGAGCGCCGAGGCGCGGGACGCCGACATCGAGCGGGACGCCCCGCGCCCCGTGGAGGTCCAGGTCACCGACGTCCGGGAGAGCGCGGCCCGCTTCCAGACGGCCGGGGAGGCCCCTGCGGACTGGACGCGCACGGTGGAGCTGCGCAACGGAGTCACCGACTCCGCGTCCCGGGTGCCGTTCCGCCGGTGGGTGGAGGTGGAGCTGCACCACGTCGACCTCGGGACCGGGTACGAGCTGGAGGATCTTCCGGCGGAGTTCCTCGAGCGGGAGACCGGCTTCCTCACCGAGCGGTTCTCCGGGCACCCGGACGTCCCGGCGACCCGGGTCACGGACGGCACGCGCGCGTGGACGACCGGGCGCGCGGCGGACGAGCCCGGGATCACGGTCACCGGCCGGCCGGCGGACCTGGTGGGCTGGCTCGCCGGGCGCCGCGACGGGGCGGCGCTGGAGGTGCGGGGCGGGGCGCTGCCGGAACTGCCCCCGCTGTAGGGCGGACCGTGCGCGGCCCGACCCGGCCGTCCACCAGGGCTCCCGCGCTATAGGCTGACCTTCATGACGTACTCAGGAGAGGTCAGGGTCGGCGGACCGGCGGATGTGCACGAGCTGAAAGACCTGATGATCACCAAGATCGCGGTCGGCCCGATGGACAACAACGCCTATCTGCTGCGCTGCCGTGCCACCGACGAGCAGCTCCTGATCGACGCCGCCAACGAGGCGGAGACGCTCCTCGGCATGATCGGTGACGACGGCATCGCGTCCGTCGTCACCACGCACCAGCACGGCGACCACTGGCAGGCGCTGGCCGAGGTGGTCGCGGGCACGGGCGCGCGTACGTACGCCGGCCGCGACGACGCCCCCGGCATCCCGGTGCCCACCGACGTCCTCGTCGACGACGGCGACGTCATCAGGGTGGGCCGCGTGGAGCTCACCGCGCGCCATCTGGTCGGGCACACGCCCGGATCGATCGCCCTGGTCTACGACGACCCGCACGGCCACCCGCACGTCTTCACCGGCGACTGCCTCTTCCCCGGCGGTGTCGGCAACACGCGCAAGGACCCGAAGGCGTTCGCCAGCCTGATCCACGACGTGGAGACGAAGCTCTTCGACGTGCTGCCGGACGAGACGTGGGTCTACCCGGGGCACGGCAACGACACCACGCTGGGCGCGGAACGGCCGCATCTGCCGGAGTGGCACGCGCGCGGGTGGTGAGCGGGGCGCCGACCTCGCGCCCGACCAGCTCGCGCGTCCGACCGGCTCGCAGCCCGCATCCCCGATCAGCCCGCATCCCTGGTCGGCTCACGTCCCAGGGCGCGCTCCGGCGCACAGGCCGTACGCGCGCCCCACGCATGGCAGTTGTGCGTGAGCCCAGCGTGCGCCGCGCACGCACCCGGTATGCACGCCCCTCCGCGCGCCCCGTGTGAACCTTTCGCACGCACCGGGCCTCCGTGCGCACTCCCGGAAACCGGGCGACCGCAGTCAACTGGTAGCAGCCCCGCGCAGGATGACGGCTCCTGAGCGGTAGGGGCCGCCGGTCTCCAACCCCGCCCTCGGCCGGCGGCCCAGGCTCGGGCCACGCGCGCGTGGGCCGCGCGCAGCCGCGTTCACACGGCCGCAACACCCCTTCCCAGCATGCGGACAACCACCGTTGTGACCTGGACAGACGCCGCGTTCACTGCCAGTCTCCCGCCATGCATGCTGCCCCTCTCGCCGTGCGCCGCGCGGTCGCCGCCGTCACCGTAGCCCTGCTCGCCACCGCCGTCGGCTGCGCTCCGCAGCCCGAGGAGAAGGCGTCGGCCGCCCCGTCCGGGTCTGCCGCGAAGAGCTGCGCCAAGGGCGAACTCGCCACCAAGACGGCCGGAAAACTGACGATCGCGACGGACGAACCGGCGTACGAGCCCTGGTTCAAGGACGACAAGCCCGCGAACAGCAAGGGCTTCGAGTCCGCCGTCGCCTATGCCGTGGCGAAGCAACTGGGGTACGACAAGAACGCGGTCGTCTGGCAGAGCGTGCCCTTCAACAAGGCGTTCGCCCCCGGGGTGAAGACGTTCGACTTCGACATCAACCAGGTGTCGATCAGCGCCGAGCGCAAGAAGGCCGTGGACTTCTCCTCCGGTTACTACGACGTGCGTCAGGCGGTCATCGCCCTGAAGGGCGGCAAGGCCGCCGAGGCGAAGAGCATCGCGGACCTCAAGAAGCTGAAGCTGGGCGCGCAGGTCGGCACCACGAGCCTCGACTACATCACCGACGTCGTGAAGCCGGAACAGGACGCTGCCGTCTACGCCAAGAACGACCAGGCGAAGTCCGCGCTGAAGAACGGCCAGGTCGACGCCGTCATCACGGACCTGCCGACCGCGTTCTACATCACGGCCGCCGAGGTGACGAACGCCAGGATCGTCGGCCAGTTCGAGAACCAGGCCGGCACAGCCGAGCAGTTCGGGCTCGTGCTGGACAAGGGCAGTGCGCTGACCACGTGCGTGAGCGGCGCCGTCGACGCCCTCCGCAAGGACGGCACGCTGGCCGCGATCGAGAAGCAGTGGCTCTCGGACGCCGTCGACGCCCCGGTGCTCAAGTGACGGTCACCAAGGGAGAGTCGGCCCGGGAGGGGGCGGACGACAAGGGGGACATGTCCGGCGGCACCGGCGGCGGTGTCCCGGACGACGGCTACGTGCCCTCCGAGCGGCGTCTGGCGCGCGAGCGCTACCGACGCGCGCGTGCCCGCCGCGCCACCGCCGTCGCGGCCCTCTCCACGCTCGTCACGGTCGCCCTGCTCTACCTGGTCGTCGTCAGCGCACCGGGCTGGCCGCGCACCAAGGAGACGTTCTTCAGCGCGCACTACGCGCGCGAGGCGTTCCCGAAGGTCCTCGAAGGGCTGTGGCTGAACGTCCGCCTGCTGCTGATCTGCGGTGTCGCCGTCCTGGTCCTGGGCATGCTGATCGCCGTCGCGCGGACCCTGCGCGGCCCGGTCTTCTTCCCGCTGCGGGTGCTGGCGGCGGCGTACACCGACTTCTTCCGCGGACTGCCGCTGATCATCAACCTGATGATCGTGGTCCTGGGGGTGCCGGCGCTGCGGCTCCAGGGCGTGACGGTCGATCCGGTGCTGCTCGGCGGTACGGCGCTGACGCTGACGTACTCGGCGTACGTGGCGGAGGTGTTCCGGGCCGGCATCGAGTCGATCCACCCCTCGCAGCGTGCCGCGGCGCGCTCGCTGGGTCTCACCAACCGGCAGGCCCTGCGTCACGTCGTCCTGCCGCAGGCGGTGCGCCGCCAGGTGCCGCCGCTGCTCAACGACCTGGTGTCGTTGCAGAAGGACACCGGCCTGGTGTCCATCGGGGGTGCGGTGGACGCGGTACGGGCGGCCGACATCATCGTGGGCCGCAGTCTGAACTACACGCCGTACATCGTCGCGGGGCTGGTGTTCGTGGCGCTGACCATCCCGATGACCCGGTTCACCGACTGGGTGACGGCCCGGATGGACCGGCGGCGGGCCCAGGGAGGGTCCCTGTGAGCGCCTGGGGAGGAGCCCTGTGAGCACGCCCGAGAACACGCCCGTGAGCAACGCGCCGGTGCTGCGGATGGAGTCCGTCCGCAAGACCTTCGGCGGCTCGGTCGTCCTGCGGGACGTCGGTCTGGAGGTCGCCCCGCACACGGTGACCGCGCTGATCGGCGCCTCCGGCTCGGGCAAGTCCACGCTGCTGCGCTGCGCCAACCTCCTGGAGGAGATCGACGACGGCGCCATCTGGCTGGACGGCGAGGAGATCACCGACCCGCGCGTGGACCAGGACGCGGTACGGCGCCGGATCGGCGTCGTCTTCCAGGCGTACAACCTCTTCCCGCACATGACGGTGCTGGACAACATCACGCTCGCTCCGCGTCGGGTGCACGGCGTCTCCCGCACGGAGGCCGAGGAGCGGGCCAGGGGGCTGCTGGAGCGCCTCGGGCTGGGCGGCAAGGCCGATGCCTACCCGGACCGGCTCAGCGGCGGTCAGCAGCAGCGTGTGGCGATCGTCCGGGCCCTCGCGGTGCGGCCCCGGCTGTTGCTGCTGGACGAGATCACGGCCGCGCTCGACCCCGAGCTGGTGGGCGAGGTGCTGGAGGTGGTGCGTGGCCTCAAGGACGAGGGCATGACCATGGTGCTGGCCACGCACGAGATGGGCTTCGCGCGGGATGTCGCCGATCAGGTCTGCTTCCTGGACGGCGGGGTCGTGCTGGAGCGCGGCACCGCCGAGCAGGTCTTCGGTGACCCGCAGCAGGAGCGCACGCGGCGCTTCCTGCGGCGGATCGTGGAGGCGGGCCGGCTGTAGTCCCGCGCGCGGGTCACGCGTCCGCTCGCGCCGCTCCGGCCAGTGCCGCGACCCGCTCCACGCCGAACACATAGCCCTGCACTCCGCATCCCGCGATCACGCCGTCGGCGCGCAGCGAGACGTAGGAGTGGTGCCGGAACGATTCGCGCCGGTGGATGTTGGAGATGTGCACCTCCAGCACGGGCATGCCGTCACAGGTGTTGAGCGCGTCCAGGATGGCGACCGACGTGTGCGAGTAGGCGCCGGGATTGATGACGATCCCGCAGTGGCTCAGCCGCGCCTCGTGGATCCAGTCGACCAGCTCCCCCTCGTGGTTGGACTGGCGGAAGTCGACCGTGCCGCCGTGCGCGGCCGCCGCCTCGGCGCACAGCGCCTCGACGTCGGCCAGCGTCTCGTTGCCGTAGATCTCGGGCTGGCGCTGACCGAGGAGGTTCAGGTTGGGCCCGTTGAGGATCATGATCGGGGCGTTGGCCAGGGTGCGGGGCACGGTTCCTCCGGTCCGTTCGGGGCGGTCCGTCCACGACCGCTGCTCGCACCCGGTCTATCACGCCGGTCGGCGCCGGCAGCGGGCCCCGTACGCCGGTCGCCACGGCGCGCACCCACGTCCCGTGATCACCTCCGCGCGCCCCCGTAACCCTTGATCACGGTGGGTAGTTGACGCGGCATGCACGATGTACGCGCCGTAAACGCCCCGTCCATGCCGCGGCTCGCCGCCGCCTCGCTCGCCGGGACAGCGATCGAGTTCTACGACTTCTTCGTCTTCGGGACCGCGGCGGCTCTGGTCCTGGGGCCGCTGTTCTTCCCGACGTTCTCGCCGGTCGCCGGGACGCTCGCGGCGTTCGGGACGTTCGGGGTGGGGTTCGTGGCCCGGCCGCTGGGCTCAGTGATCTTCGGGCACCTCGGGGACCGGCGCGGCCGGCGTCCGGTGCTCATCATCTCGCTGCTGCTCACCGGCGCCTCGACGGTCGCGGTCGGCTGTGTGCCGTCCTACGGGACCATCGGCGTGGCCGCGCCCGTGCTGCTGCTCGTGCTGCGTTTCCTCCAGGGGCTGGGGCTCGGCGGTGAGTGGGGCGGAGCGGTGCTGCTGACCGCCGAACACGCTCCCGCCGGGCGGCGTGCCCTGTGGTCGAGCTTCCCCCAGATCGGGCCGGCGCTCGGCTTCGTCCTGGCCAACGGGGTGGTGCTCGCGCTGTCGGCAGGGCTGTCCGACGCGGAGTTCGCCCGGTGGGGCTGGCGCGTACCGTTCTGGGCGGCCGGCGTCCTCGCGCTGGCCGGTCTGTGGCTGCGCTCCTCCCTCAGGGAGAGTCCCCGCTTCCTGGAGATCGACGACCACGCGCGCGTGCCGCTCGTGGAGGTGGTACGGCACCACGGGCGGCTGGTGCTTCTGACGGCCGGAGCTCTCGCGGTCGGTTACGCGGTGTTCTACGCGGTGACGACCTGGTCGCTGGCGTACGCGACGGAACGGCTCGGCGTGAGCCGTACGGTCATGCTGATGTGCGTCATGTGCGCGGTGCTGGTGAAGGGCGCGCTCACGCCCGTCGTGGCACTGTTCGGCGACCGGTACGGACGTCGGCCGCTGTGTCTGACGGGGTGTACGGCCTGCGTCCTGTGGATGTTGCCGATGGTCGCCCTCCTCGCGACCGGCGAGCCGCTGCTGATGTTCCTGGCCATCCTGGGCGCCCTGATCGCCTTCATCACCATGTTCGCGGTGATCGCCGCGTACCTGCCGGAACTGTACGAGGCCCGGGTGCGCTGCACCGGCGCCGCCGTGGGCTACAACCTCGGCGGGGTCTTCGGCGGCGCCCTCACCCCGATCGTCGCCACGGCGCTCGCGGAGCAGGGCGGACGGGTCCCCTGGGGCGTGGGGGCGTACCTCACGGGCATCGCGCTGATCAGCCTGGTCTGTTTCGCACTACTGCCGGAGACGCGGCCGGTGCCCGTGCCGGCGGTCGAGCCGGTCACGGGCTGACCGGACGCATCGCGGGCTTCCCGCCCGCTACGGGTTGATCGCCAGTTCCAGGTAGGCGGCGAACAGCACCAGGTGGACACCCCCTTGGAGGGGCGTGGCCCGGCCCGGCACGACGGTCAGGGAACTGACCACCACGGTCAGCGCGAGCAGCAGCATGTGGGTCGCGCCGAGGCCTAGGACGAGCGGCCCGGACAGCCATACGGACGCGAGCGCCACGGCCGGGATGGTCAGGCCGATGCTGGCCATCGCGGAGCCGAGCGCCAGGTTGAGGCTGGTCTGCACCCGGTCGCGGCGAGCGGAGCGCAGGGCGGCGATGGTCTCGGGCAGCAGGACGAGCAGGGCGATGATCACGCCGACGACGGCCTGGTGCAGGCCCGCCGCCGCCACGCCCGACTCGATCGTGGGCGACACGCCCTTGGCCAGGCCGACCACGCCGATCAGCGCCAGCCCGAGCAGGCCGAGGCTGGTCCAGGCGGTACGCGCGGACGGGGGCCGGGCGTGGTCGTCGGCCGTGATGACCTCTCCCTGCCGGGTGATCGGCAGGAAGTAGTCGCGGTGGCGCACGGTCTGGGTGGCCACGAACAGCCCGTACAGGATCAGTGAGGACAGCGCCGCGAAGGTCAGCTGGATGGTGGAGAACTCGGGTCCGGGCTTGCTGGTGGTGAAGGTCGGCAGCACCAGGCTGAGCGTGGCCAGCGTCGCCACGGTCGCCAGGGCCGCGCCGGTGCCCTCGGGGTTGAAGACGGCCGTGCCGTGCCGCAGGGATGCGACGAGCAGGCAGATCCCGACGACGCCGTTGCAGGTGATCATCACCGCGGCGAAGACGGTGTCCCGGGCCAGCGTGGCACTCTTGTCGCCGCCGTCGGCCATGAGGGTGACGATCAAGGCCACCTCGATGATCGTGACGGCGATGGCGAGCACCAGGGAACCGAAGGGCTCGCCGACTCGGTGGGCGACCACCTCGGCGTGGTGCACGGCTGCCAGGACGGCACCGGCGAGAACGAGGGTCATCAGGCCGACGACCGCGCCGGGCATGCCCCGGCCCCAGGTGAAGACCAGCAGGACGACCGCGAGCACCGGCACGAGGATCGTCCATTGGCGGGTGAGCGACCGGAGCCGAGTGATCATGCGGCGATGGTCGCAGAGGCGTACAGAGTTCGCATTCCGTTCTTTCCGGATACCTCTCATCCTTTCCGGTGCGGGGCCCGGCGCCGGTGGGGCCGGGCACCCGCGTCGCTACGAGACGCCGCCGAGGGGCGATGACCTCGCTGAGGGCCCACGCACCCACGGCGAGGGCCGATACCCCCCGTTCACTGTGCGGCTACGTGGAACCGCGGGCTCCCGCTGCGCCCCGGTCAGACATCGACGCTGCTCTTGCGAGCGTCCTCGCCGTCGGCGTGCGCCTCCTCGTCGGCCGCCTGCTTCTTGGAGGCCAGCAAGCTGGTGACCGTGGTCACGGCCAGGACCGCGCAGATCACGCCGAGCGAGACCGGGATACTGATCTCGGGCACGTGGACACCGGACTCGTGCAGGGCGTGCAGCACCAGCTTGACGCCGATGAAGCCGAGGATGATCGACAGCCCGTACGACAGGTGGACCAGCTTCCTGAGCAACCCGCCGATGAGGAAGTACAGCTGACGCAGACCCATCAGGGCGAACGCGTTGGCGGTGAAGACGATGTACGGGTCCTGGGTCAGGCCGAAGATCGCGGGGATGGAGTCCAGGGCGAACAGCACGTCCGTGGTGCCGATGGCGAGCATCACGACCAGCATCGGGGTCATGACGCGCTTGCCGTTCTGCTGGATCCACAGCTTGGTGCCGTGGTACCGGTCGGCCACGCCGAACTTGCGCTCCACGGCCTTCAGCAGCTTGTTCCCCTCGTACTCCTCGTCGGCCTCGTCCGTGCGGGCCTCCTGGATGAGCTTCCAGGCGGTCCAGATCAGGAAGGCCCCGAAGAGGTAGAACACCCAGGAGAAGCTGGCGAGGATCGCGGCTCCGGCGGCTATGAAGACGGCCCGCAGGACCAGGGCTATGAGGACGCCGACGAGCAGGACGCGCTGCTGGTACTGCGCGGGCACCGCAAACTTCGCCATGATCAGGACGAAGACGAAGAGATTGTCGACGCTCAGGGACTTCTCGGTGATGAAGCCCGCGAAGAACTCACCGGCCGGCTGCCCGCCACCGAAGACGAGGAGGCCGAGACCGAAGAGACCGGCCAGGGCGATCCAGACGACCGTCCAGATGCCCGCTTCCTTGATCGACACCTCGTGCGGCTTGCGGCCGATGAAGAAGTCGACCGCGATCAGAGCGGCGAGACCCGCGATGGTGAGGACCCATAGGGTCATGGAGACTTCCACTGCACCTCCGGCATTACGTGACGGCAAACACATCAGCGTTGTCGCTGCCGGAGGTCTCTTCCACCCGTGATGGGCCGACGCCCCGGGACCGGACCGGTCCGTACTGACGGGTGCGCCGCAGTCAAGGAGTACTCCCCTCCGCACGGAAGACAGTACCCCAATCACCAAGGAAAGGTAAAGTGAGAAGTAAAGTAACTTCCAAGTTACCTGGTCAGGCGGCTTTTACTATCGCTTGGTGCGGGCTCCGGCCACCTCGGTGAGCACGTCGTGCACGATCCGGTCGGCGGCCGGGGGCAGTGAGGGTTCGTATGTCCAGGCGTGGCCGATCCACGGATCGGCGAGGTGGTCGTCGGGCAGCGGGGTGAGTCGCAGCAGCGAACGCCACAGTGGATCGAGCAGGGGGCCGTAGGCGGTGGCCTCCCCACGGTCGGCGACGAGAAGGAGGTGTACGCCGACGGCCGGACCCTCGTCGGCGAGGTAACGGAGCCGGGTCACCGACCGGTCGTCGAACCCGTGCGGGAAGTCGTTGACGATCAGAAGCTGCTGGGCGGTGTCCACATCGGCAGGCAGCGACTCGGCCGCGCCGCCGCGCACCGCCATCTGCACCAGGTCGACCCGCCGGGTGAGCCGCTCCAGCGTCTGCGAGACACCCGCCGCCCCGGTCGCGGGCGGCGACACGAGAACCCCGGCCCGCGTCAGCGGCAGCAGCGCGCGGTTCCCGGCCCCGGCAGGGTCGACCACCTGTACGGCGAACTCCCCGGCCGGGTGTACGGCGAGCAGGCGCGCCGCGAGGGCGACGGCCACGGACATGGCCAGGTGCCGCGGCTCGGTGGGGTCCGTCAGGGGAGCGGCGCCGGCCGCCGACGGACCGCTGTCGATCCACAACCCCCTCTCCAGGGGCAGCCTGACCAGCAGGGGGATGTGCAGGGGCGCGCTTTCGGGCAGGTGGACATCACCGAGCCGCAGCGCCATCGGCGGCTCGGCAGGGACGCGGTAGGCGTGCCAGACGGGGCTGTCCCAGCGGGCGTAGGCGGGCGGGAGCGCGGGCTCGACCACCTCGGCCTCGGCGATGAGCTGGGCGAGGTCGCGATCGAAGGCTGCCCGCGCTCGGCCGGCCAACTGGGTCCGGCGAGCGTGGGCAGCCTCGCGCGCGGCACCGCCCGCCGTGCCGAGCCGCGTGCGGGGGTCGGCGAGGGCCTGGTCCAGTTCCTTCTCCAGGCGGGAGTCGGCGAAGTCGATGGCGCTCCGGTAGGCCGCCGTGGTGCGGGCCAGGTCCTCGAACATGCCCCAGACCTGGTTGTACAGCCGTTCCTCCATCGACCAGCCCACGGCGTCTCCGGCAACGGGCCGAGCGGGCTGGCCGTCGGCGACCGAGGGGGGCGGGGACGGACGGCCGCGGGTGCGGCGCGGGTGTGTGTAGTCGACGGGGCCGCCCGGCTGGTGAGGATCGGGGCCGCCATCCTCGTCAGGGCTCCGCGGGCCGTACGAACGCGGCGGCTCCGCCGGCCCGGAAGCGGACGACTGGGACGCGGTGGCGGGCCGAGGAGCCGACGCCGGTGGGGAAGGTGGTGAAGTGGTGGCGGGCTGAGAAGCCGACGCGGGCGGGGACGCGGTGGCGGGTTGAGAAGTGGGCACCGCTTGATGGGTGGGCGTGGCCTGCGGTGCCGGAGCGGGGGTGGGCCGGGTATCACGATCGGTCGGCGGTACGGGTGTCGTACCGGGCAGGCCCTGGACCACCGCCTCCTGGATGGCCGTCGCGAGGTCGTCCGCGTCGGGCAGCCCCTGGTCGGCGAGGAGGGCGGGGAGGCCGTTCGCATAGCCATGGCCCATCGCGCGCACTTTCCAGGCGCCCTGTCTGCGGTACAGCTCCAGGGCGATCACGGCCGTCTCGGTGTCCAGGCCGGTGAGGGTGTAACAGGCCAGTTCGGTGCCGTCGTGGCCGCTCACCGTGGTGTGCGGGGCCGGGACGGCGCCAAAACCGAGCGGGCCTGCCGTGCCGGTGGGCAGGGCGATGAAGACGTCGACGCGGTGCACGGCCTCGGGCAGGGCGGCCAGGTCGACGGCCAGGCGGTGCTCGGCGGCCACCTGCCGGGGCACCTGGACGCCGGGCAGGTGGGAGGCGCCGGGGTGGGCCACCCACTGGCGGCCGTGCACCGTGCCGTGCTCGTCGCCGAGCGTGGCTCCGGCGAGGACCGGCACTCCGGCCGAGATCCGGATCTCCAGCCGGACCTGGGACAGCGGGTGGTTCTGCCCCCGCACCAGCTCGGTCCCCATCGCCGTCCCCCCTGTGTCGTTCGCTCGTGCGTGCCGCGCCGGGTGAGCGGGCGGTCCGGTGCCAGGGCCCTGTCGCCACATTCCCGTCGTCGCCCGCAGGACGGCCCCGCGGCGTCTGGTGCGTGCTCTGGGGTTCCCCCCCGGCCGAAGGCCGGGGAAGTGCCGGGCTCAGGCCCTCGTGCTGGACGCACTCGGGTCTGGGCCGGCGCGGCGACACCAGGTGCGCGGCGTCGCGCGGCGGACGCGCACTGTCGGACAGGCCCTAGAGGTGCGGCAGGATCGCCGGCATCAGGTCCTGGAAGGTACGGCCCCTGG
The DNA here is from genome assembly GCF_014650115.1 of Streptomyces olivaceoviridis. Lineage (GTDB taxonomy): Bacteria > Actinomycetota > Actinomycetes > Streptomycetales > Streptomycetaceae > Streptomyces > Streptomyces olivaceoviridis. The sequence goes on from NZ_BMUI01000006.1 coordinate 193,911, forward strand.
CCGGGGCGCCGATGGCCGTCATCGTCCAGCCGGAGCCCGCCCGCTGCACCTTGGCCATGATCTGGGCGGTGTACTCGCCGCCGCCGGCCAGGGTGTAACGGGCGAGTTCCTGGCCGTTGGTCTCGTCCACGAGCCGGCAGAAGGCGTTCTGCACCTCCTGGAAGGTCTGGCCGGTGAAGGAGTTGACCGTGAAGACGATCTGGTCGATGTGGACCGGGACGCGTTGCAGGTCCACCAGGATGGCCTCGTCGTCGCCGCCCTGGCCGGCACCGCCGACGAGGTTGTCACCAGTGTGGCGCACGGAACCGTCGTCGCTGACCAGGTGGCGGAAGAAGACGACGTCCTTGGGCTCCGCACCGGCGAAGAGGACCGCCGAGGCGTCCAGGTCGATCTCGCGGGTGCGGGAGCCGAACAGGCCGCGCCGCTTGGCCGCCTGCCAGCCGAGGCCCATGCGGACCGCTGTCAGGGTGGCCCCGTCCTTCTTCTCCAGGCTGATGGCCTGACCCTTGGACAAGTTGACGGACACGGCTGAATCCCCTCTCGACGGTCCCCTGTTGCCGCGCCGAGCCGTTGCTGCGCACCGCGCGGTTGATCAGAACACTACGCAGGGCCGCGGACAGTGCCGACCCCCGGACCGGGCTTTGTGTCGGGGTTGCAACACTTGGCGTGCGGGCCGGGGGCCGGTACCGGGCGGACACTCAGGCGAGGCCGGCCTCCCGCATCTGGCGCAGCTCCTTCTTCATCTCGGAGACCTCGTCGCGCAGCCGGGCCGCGATCTCGAACTGCAGCTCCGCGGCGGCGGCACGCATGCGCTCGGTCATCTCCTCGATCTGCTCCGCCAGTTCGGCCGCGGGACGGTCCGTGGGCACCGCCTTGTCCTTGGCCGTCCTGGCGGCCTTTCCGGCCTTCGCGCCCTTGGCCGCCTTGTCGCCGAGCGACGGGACGGGGGCCTTCGCTCCCTTGCCGTCCTTCGTCTTGCGGTACCCGGAGCCGAGGAGCTGTTCCGTGTCGACCTCCTCGCGGGCGATCTGGGCGACGATGTCGTTGATCTTCTTGCGCAGGGGCTGCGGGTCGATGCCGTTCGCCTTGTTGTAGGCGACCTGCTTCTCCCGGCGGCGGTTGGTCTCCTCGATGGCCTTCTCCATCGCCGGGGTGATCTTGTCGGCGTACATGTGGACCTGACCGGAGACGTTGCGCGCCGCGCGGCCGATCGTCTGGATCAGCGAGGTGCCCGAGCGGAGGAAGCCCTCCTTGTCGGCGTCCAGGATCGCCACCAGGGACACCTCGGGCAGGTCGAGGCCCTCACGGAGCAGGTTGATGCCGACCAGGACGTCGTACTCACCGGAGCGCAGTTCGCGCAGCAGCTCGACGCGGCGCAGGGTGTCGACGTCACTGTGCAGGTAACGCACCTGGATGCCGAGTTCCAGGAAGTAGTCGGTGAGGTCCTCGGCCATCTTCTTGGTCAGCGTGGTGACGAGGACCCGCTCGTCCTTCTCGGTGCGCTTGCGGATCTCGTGCACCAGGTCGTCGATCTGGCCCTCGGTGGGCTTGACCACGACCTCCGGGTCGATCAGGCCGGTCGGGCGGATGATCTGCTCCACGAAGCCGTCCGAGCGCGACAGCTCGTAGGGGCCCGGGGTGGCCGACAGGTAGACGGTCTGCCCGATGCGCTCCTGGAACTCCTCCCACTTCAGCGGCCGGTTGTCGAGGGCGGAGGGCAGGCGGAAGCCGTGGTCCACGAGGGTGCGCTTGCGGGAGGCGTCGCCCTCGTACATCGCGCCGATCTGCGGGACGGTGACGTGCGACTCGTCGATGACGAGCAGGAAGTCGTCCGGGAAGTAGTCCAGCAGCGTGTTGGGCGGGGAGCCCGGCGAGCGGCCGTCGAAGTGCATCGAGTAGTTCTCCACGCCGGAGCAGGTGCCGATCTGGCGGAGCATCTCGATGTCGTAGGTGGTGCGCATCCGCAGGCGCTGGGCCTCCAGGAGCTTGCCCTGCTTCTCCAGCTCGGCCAGGCGCTCCCCCAGCTCCTTCTCGATGTCGTTGACGGCCCGCTCCATGCGCTCGGGGCCGGCGACGTAGTGGGAGGCGGGGAAGATGTAGAGCTGCTGGTCGTCGCTGATGATCTCGCCGGTGAGCGGGTGCAGCGTGGACAGTGCCTCGATCTCGTCGCCGAACATCTCGATGCGGACGGCCAGCTCCTCGTAGACCGGGAAGATCTCGATGGTGTCTCCGCGGACCCGGAAGGTGCCGCGGGTGAAGGCCATGTCGTTGCGCGTGTACTGGATGTCGACGAAGCGGCGCAGCAGCTCGTCCCGGTCGATCTCGTCGCCGACCCTGAGGGGGACCATGCGGTCCACGTACTCCTGCGGAGTACCGAGGCCGTAGATGCAGGACACCGAGGCGACCACGACGACGTCGCGGCGGGTGAGCAGCGAGTTGGTGGCCGAGTGGCGCAGGCGCTCGACCTCCTCGTTGATCGAGGAGTCCTTCTCGATGTAGGTGTCCGACTGCGGGACGTACGCCTCGGGCTGGTAGTAGTCGTAGTACGAGACGAAGTACTCGACGGCGTTGTTCGGCAGCAGCTCGCGGAACTCGTTGGCCAGCTGGGCGGCCAGCGTCTTGTTCGGCGCCATCACGAGCGTGGGGCGCTGGAGCTTCTCGATCATCCACGCGGTGGTGGCGGACTTGCCGGTGCCGGTCGCGCCCAGGAGGACGACGTCCTTCTCGCCGGTCTCGATGCGCTTGGCCAGCTCGGCGATGGCCGCCGGCTGGTCGCCGCTGGGCTGGTAGGGGCTGACGACCTCGAAGGGCGCCACCGTGCGTTCGATGTGGGAAACGGGCCGCATGACATCAACCGTACGACCCCGCACTGACAACCAGTTCCGATCAGCGGTTCTGCGGGGTGCGGGAGGCGTGGTGCTCGGTTCGGCGCGCGGGCCGGCGCCCGTCGTGATCGGTGGGGCGGCGTTCGGTGTGGGAGGCGACGGCGGTGGCCGGGACGCCCGGTTTCTGCTCGACGGGCCGCCAGTCGGGGCGGCCCACGACCATCAGTGGGTCGAAGACCACGACGGCGCCCGCGAGGAGTAGGAAGGCGAGCGGGCCGATCAGCATGGGCGCCAGCAGGGATGCGGCGGGCACACCCCCGGCGGCGTGGGAGGGGCCGTCGAGGTGGACGCTCAGGGCGGCCATGCCGGTGTAGTGCATGCCGCTGACCGCGAGCCCCATGACGAGGCTCGCGCCGACGCTCCACAGGAAGCCCCGCACCTGTCCGGCGGCCCACAGGGCGGTGGTGGCGGCCACGACCGCTATGACGACGGAGGCGGCGACGGTGAGCGTGTTGTAGGTGAACCGTCCGTGGAAGCGGACGCCCGCCATACCGAGGTAGTGCATCGAGGCGACGCCCAGACCGGTGATCGTGCCGCCGGTGAACAGGGGGATGCCGGTGGCGCCCTGGTAGCCGACGATGAAGATCCCGACACCGACCATGACGATGGCGAGGCCGAGGCTCGCATAGGTGATCGGCTTGTCGTAGTGGAGCGGTGCCTCCTTGATGCTGAAGCCCATCATGGCGACGAAGTGCATGGTCCAGATGCCGGAGCCGATCGCCGCCGAGCCGAGGGCCAGCCAGGCGGGCCGTCGTGCGTGCGTGACCAGCAGGGATCGTGTGGTGCAGCGCAGGCCGAGGGCGCCACCGAGGCACGCCATCAGGTAGGCCACCAATGGGGTGACGGCCCCGTAGCTGAATCCGTCGACCGTGCCTTGCATCCGCGGCTGCCCTTCCCGCCTTCTTCTGTCCCGGAAAAACCCGAATACGTCCCGTCCCAGGACCGCACGGGCGGTCAGGGGTGTCGCAGAGAGTATGACCCCCACCGGAAGGGTCGAACGATTTTCCGGCAAAGAAACACGGCCTTGCCGCAGTTGTGCGGCACCGGTGTGCGGACTTGGACAACTCCAGTCAATGTGTGGCCGCCGTGCGCCGAGTGGCGTTGACTCGATGCTGTCAGTCTGTTGCTGTCCGTATCCGCTCGATGCGAGGAGTACGCATGCACGCGCGCGTAGTCGCCGCCCCGGTCGCCGCGGCCCTGGGGACGGTGATCGCCCTGCTGAGCCCCACGTCCGATGCCCGGGCGGGCGAGCACGGCATGCCCATGGTGATCGCCCACCGGGGCGCCTCCACCTACGCACCCGAGAACACGCTGGCTGCCGTCGACAAGGCCGCCGAACTGGGCTTCTCCTGGGTCGAGAACGACGTCCAGCGCACCAAGGACGGCGAGCTGGTCGTCCTGCACGACGACACCTTGCAGCGCACCACCGACGTCGAGGAGGTCTTCCCCGATCGGGCGCCGTGGAAGGTTCGGGACTTCACCGCTGCCGAGATCGCCCGACTGGACGCGGGCAGCTGGTTCTCCCCCGCGTACGCGGGCGCGCGTGTGCCGACACTGAAGGAGTACATGCGCCGGATCGAACACAATCACGAGAAACTCCTCCTTGAGATCAAGAATCCGGAGCTGTATCCGGGCATCGAGCAGCAGACGCTGAAGCTCCTCGACAACGAGGGCTGGCTGGACGGCGGGCACCTGGGGCGGCTGATCGTGCAGAGCTTCAGCGCCGACAGCGTGCGGACCGTGCACGAACTGAAGCCGGCGGTCATCACCGGCTACCTCGGTACGCCCACCGTGGCGGAGCTGCACCGGTTCACGCGCTTCACCGACCTGATCAATCCCTCGTACGGGTCCCTCTCCCCGGAGTACGTCGCCTCCGTGCACGCCTTGGACGGACCGCACGGCCGGTCGCTGGAACTCTTCGCCTGGACGGTGGACGACGCGGCCACCGCCCGCGAAGTCGCCGGTTACGGGGTCGACGGGATCATCAGCAACAAGCCGGACGTGGTGCGGGCGGCGCTGGGTTCGGACTGAGCCGGGCGGGCGTTGTCAGTGGTGCGTCGTACGGTAGGCGCATGGACAGCCATGGGCAGGATGAGCAACGGGTCGTGTGGGCCGTCGTCGCGACGGACATCGGCCCGCTGATGCTGGCGGCGACCCGCGACGGCCTGGTCAACGTCGTCTTCCACGCCTCGGACGCGGTGCGCGACCGGGCGCTGGAGCGGCTGGCCGCACGGCTGGGTTCCGAGCCCGTGGAAGATCCGGACTCGCCGCTGCTGGCCGAGGCGATACGCCAGCTGCGGGCGTACTTCGCGGGGCGGCGGCACGACTTCGACCTGCCGCTGGACTGGTCGCTGATCTCCGGTTTCAACCGGCAGGTCCTGCGTGAACTGGCCTCCGGTGTGCCGTACGGCACCGTGGTGGGGTACGGCGATCTGGCGGGCCGGGTCGGCCAGCCCGGCGGGGCGCAGGCGGTCGGCGCGGCGATGGGCGCCAATCCGCTGCCGGTGGTCGTGCCCTGCCACCGGGTGGTGGAGAGCGGTGGCGGCATCGGCGGTTTCGGGGGCGGGCTGGAGACCAAGCGGAAGCTGCTCGCCCTGGAGGGTGTGCTGCCGGAGCCGCTGTTCTGACCGGTCCGGGGTGCGGCTAGTCGTCGTAGTGCCGGGCCTCGAAGATGTTGCCGTCCGGGTCGCGGAAGTAGAAGCTGCGCGTGGCATTGCCGCGGGCCCCGGACAGGCCGTGGTCGATTCCCGACACGGGGACGCCGTGTTCCTCCAGGCGGGCGCGCAGGGCGTCGAAGGCCTCAGCCGGCAGCGACAGGCAGACATGGTTGACGGGGTGGCCCGCACTGTCGGCGGAACCGGGCAGCATCCTCATCTGATCGGCGAAGCTGTGCGGGGCGAGGTCGAGGATGGTGTCCTCGTTGACGCGTACGGAGGGGAAGGCCACCTCGCCCTCCGCGAACTCGGCGACCCTGACCGGCGCCAGGCCGACGGCCGTCTCGTAGAAGGCTGCCGCGGCGACCGGGTCGGCCACCCACAGGACGACGTGGTCGAGGCGCGTGGTGTTGTTCCTCATGGGCACCAGGCTGGTGGCCTCCACGACGGGTCACAAGCGTTTATCCGGGGCCGGCGCCCGCCAGAGACTAGGAAGGACCGACGGACGGGAGGCGGGCACGTGGTGCTGGTGGTGTCGGAAGAAGTCCGGGAGGCGATCGACGCGCGGCGGCCGGTGGTGGCTCTGGAGTCCACGATCATCGCGCACGGCCTGCCTCGTCCGCGCAACATGCAGGTGGCGCTGGAGCTGGAGGAAGCGGTGCGGCGGGAGGGTGCCGTGCCGGCGACCATCGCCCTGCTCGACGGGCGGCCCCGGGTCGGCCTGGACAAGGACCAGCTGGAGCGGGTCGCGAACGAGGACGGCATCCGCAAGCTGGGCCATCGTGACCTGCCGCTCGCCGTGGCGGCGGGGGCGAGCGGGGCGACCACCGTGTCGGCGACGGCGCAGCTGGCCTCCCTCGCGGGGGTACGGGTGTTCGCCACCGGTGGGCTGGGCGGGGTGCACCGGGAGTGGACCGTGACCCAGGACGAGTCGGCCGACCTGGGGCTGCTGGCGCGGACCAGGATCACGGTGGTGTGCGCGGGCGTGAAGTCGATCCTGGACGTACCGGCGACACTGCAACGGCTGGAGACGCTGGGCGTGGCCGTCGCCGGGTACGGCACGGACCGGTTCCCCGGCTTCTATCTGTCGGACTCGGGGCATCCGGTCGACTGGACGCTGGACACCCCGGAGCAAGTCGCCGCCGTCATGCGCGCCCAGGACGCGCTGGACGCGCCGGAGTCGGCGCTGATCGTCGCCCAACCCGTCCCGGAGGCGGAACAGCTCGATCCCGAGTTGCACGCGCGTGTGCTCGCCGACGCGCTGCGCGCCTGCGCGGAGCAGGGTGTCACCGGGCAGGCGGTGACCCCGTTCCTGCTTGACTACCTGGTCCGGCACACGGAGGGTGCCTCGCTGAGCGCCAACCTGGCGGCGGTGCGCGGCAACGTCCGGCTCGCGGCGCGGATCGCCACGGCGTGGGCCAGGGAGTGACCGCGGGCCGCAGCGGCGCGCTGTTGGTCGTCGGCGACGTGGTCACGGACGTCGTCGCCCGGCATCGGGGGCCGCTCGCGGCCGGCACCGACACGGCCGCCGTGATCCGGAGGCTGCCGGGCGGCGCGGGCGCCAATGTGGCCTGCTGGGCCGCCCACACGGGCTGCGCGGACGTACGGCTGCTGGGGCGGGTGGGCGCCGACACCGCCGCGTGGCACGAGCGCGAGCTGGTCGCGGCCGGGGTGCGGCCCCGGCTCGTGGTGGACCGGGAGGCGGCGACCGGGACCGTGATCTGCCTCGTCGACACGGGTGCGGCGGCCGAGCGGACGTTCCTGACGGACAGCGGGGCATCCCTGCGGCTCGGCCCCGCAGACTGGTCGGACGCGCTGCTCGACGGGGTGGCCCGGTTGCATCTGTCGGGCTATCTGCTGTTCACGGAGTCGAGCCGGGCGCTCGCGGAAATCGCGCTCGCGGCGGCACGCGCGCGGGGTGTGCCGGTCAGCCTGGACCCTGCCTCGGCCGGCTTCCTGGTCGAGCTGGGGGTGGACCGCTTCCTGGCGTTCGCGGAGGCGCTGGACGTGCTGCTGCCCAGCCGGGACGAGGCATGTCTGCTGACGGGGCTGCCGGATCCGGCCGACGCGGCGGCGAAGCTGAGCCGTCTCGTGCCGCTGGTGGTGGCCAAGGCGGGTGCGGACGGGGCGCTCGTGGCCCGTTCCGGCGCCGCGCCGGCCCGGGTTCCGGCCGTGCCGGCGGAGCCCCGGGACACCACGGGCGCGGGTGACGCCTTCACCGGCGCGTTCCTGGCCGCCCTGCTCGCGGGCGTGGCCCCGGAGGAAGCGGCGGCACGGGCTTGCCGGACGGGTGCGGAGGCGGTAGGACGGGTGGGCGGCAGACCACCGCTTCCGGGTGACGGGGGTTAGGCGGACGGGGACATGCCGGCCGCGTCCGCCAGGTGTCGTGCGGCTTGCGAACGGTGAGCCGCGTCCGCCAGGTGTCGTGCGGCTTGCGAACGGTGGGTCGCCTCCGCCAGGTGTCGTGGGGCTTGCGAACGGTGGCCGGTCACGCCCTTTGCCAGACGTCGGGACGCTGCCGGCGGCGACTCCGGCAGGCGCGTGGAGCCACCGGACACGGACACGGTCCGGTAGGCCCGTGGAGCCGCCGGACGCTGAGACGGTCCGGCCGCCCCGAGTGCCCCGCTGCCGCCGGCTACCCCTTGCGTCCCCACGCCGAGATCATCGGCGCGGTGGTCAGGTCCATCGTGCCGGTCTCCACGTTGGCCAGGTGCTGGTCGATCTCCGCGTCGGTGGCCAGGCCGGCGGCGACGAGCCGGGCACGGATCTGACGGACCGTCGCGGTCTCCAGGGCGGTGCAGGCGGGCGAGGCCACGGGGAAGTAGGCGTCGGCCTCCACGTCGTGCACTCCGGCCTCGCGGAGCAGGCGCGGGAGTTTGCGGCCGTAGGACAGGTCGGCACCGCGATCGGCGAGCAGCTCGCGGAACCCTTGGCGCAGCCGGTTGGCGAGCCGCTGCTCGGGGCCGTACTCGTCGGGGCAGGTCAGGGGCTGGAGGGCGGGGTCGGCGTCCTCGATCAGCAGGCGTCCGCCGGGCCGCAGGGATTTGATCATGTTCCGCAGCGCCCGTTCCCGGTCGGGTACGTGCACGAGGACGAGCCGGGCGTGGACCAGGTCGAAGCCCTCCCCCGGCGGCTCTTCGGCGCCCACGTCGTGGACGCGGATCTCCACCGGCGGGCGGGCCGCGGCGGTGAGCCGGGAGGTGTCGATGTCGGTGGCGACGACCTGACCGGTCGGCCCCACCTTCTCGGCGAGCCAGGACACCACGGAGGGGCCGCCGGCCCCCACTTCCCAGCAGCGCCAGCCGGGGCCGATGCCGAGTCCTTCGAGGTGCCGGAAGGTCGTGGGATCGAAGAGGGCGGTGAAGGCGTCGAAGCGTTCGCCCGCCTCGTTCTGCCGGTTGTCCAGGAGGTATCCGTCGGAGCGCGCCATGCTCCGATCATCCCAGTCAGCCGGCCCGTCCGGCTCGGTCGCCCTCTTGTCCACAGGCGGGAACAAAGCGGAACTCCCTGTTCCCACAGGCTTGCCCGGACTTCGCCGAGGACTGGCAGACTTGCCGGGCAAGGCGCGAAAGCGTCAGGCGAGGAGATCCACACGAGGAGATCCAGATGTCCATGGCAGGGAATCTGCGGAAGGTCACGGGGCTGGGCAGGGTCGGCGGCCTGCGCAAGGTGGCGCGGTTGGCCCGGCGCCGGCCGCGCGTGGACCTGAGCCATCCCGCCAGGTCGCCGCTGGGCTCGTCGGTGGTGAAGTGCGTGACGTATCAGGACGGCGTGCGCGTGCCCGGGTGCGCCGACCTGGTGGACGCCGTACGGCTGGTGCGCAAGACCGGCGAGGGCTTCGTCTGGCTCGGGTTGCACGAGCCGACGGACCGTGAGTTCACCGGCATCGCCGAGCTGTTCGACCTGCATCCGCTGGCGGTGGAGGACGCGGTCGAGGCACACCAGCGGCCGAAGCTGGAGCGCTACGGGGACACGCTCTTCGCTGTGTTCAAGACCGTCTGTTACGTCGAGCACGAGCAGCTGACGGCGACCAGCGAGGTGGTGGACACCGGCGAGATCATGGTGTTCGTCGGCGAGGACTTCGTGATCACGGTGCGGCACGGCCGGCACGGCTCGTTGGGGCCGTTGCGCGAGGAGTTGGAGGCGGACCCGCACCAGCTGGCCAAGGGGCCGGCGGCGGTGCTGCACGCGATCGCCGACCATGTGGTCGACGACTATCTCAGCGTCACGGACGCGGTGCAGGCCGACATCGACCAGGTCGAGACGGACGTGTTCTCGGAGAACGGCGCGCGTCTGGACGCGGGCCGCATCTACCAGATGAAGCGTGAACTGCTGGAGCTGAAGCGGGCGGTGGTGCCTTTGGGCCGCCCGGTGGAGGAGCTGGCGACCCGGCCGATACGGGTCGTCGCGCCGGAGATACAGACCTACTTCCGGGATGTCCTCGACCACTTGATCCGGGCCAAGGAACAGATCGCCGCGTTCGACGAGCTGCTCAACTCCATCCTCCAGGCGCATCTCGCGCAGGTGACGGTGGCGCAGAACGAGGACATGCGGAAGATCACGGCCTGGGCTGCGGTGGTCGCCGTGCCGACGATGGTGTGCGGGGTGTACGGCATGAACTTCGAGCACATGCCGGAGCTGCACTGGCGGTTCGGCTACCCCCTGATCATGGCCGTGACGGCGGGGGCGTGTCTGGCGGTGTACCGGGGCTTCCGGCGCAACGGCTGGCTCTGAACGGCGGGGTCGCGGGGACGGGGGGCGCAGGGCCGGGCTGCGAGACCGGGCTGCGAGACCGGGCTGCGAGGTGCCGGTTCCCGATGGCCACGTGGGAACCCCGGTCGGGCCCGGTCAGGGCGAGAAGGTACGGGAGCCGCTTGTCCTCGTCCGGCAGATCTCGGCGGCGCCCCGGATCACGGCCGAGTGACAGGGGTGCGCCAGGTCGAAGACGGAGAGGCTGATACCGCGGATCGCGGCGGAGGTTGCGCACCTTCTGACGGCGGTCGACGGACGAGAAGAACACGCTGTCGCCCGCGCGTTTGATCAGACGACGGAGTTTTGCGGGACGCCGTCGGGGGTGAGGGCGGCTCACCGGACGGGTCTGCGGGCGGCGCCTCCGGTTCAGCCGCTCCAGGCGGGATGGCGCGGGTCGTCGGCTCGTACCAGGACGTCCGCCGTCCCGGCCGGGTCGGTCTCGGCCTCGTAGCGCTCGAAGGCGGGGAGGGTCCAGTGGTCGGCCTCGGGTGTACGGCGGTGGAAGGCACCCGGGGAGAGGAGGAGGTGCACGGTCAGATCGAAGGGGAACCAGTGACGCAGCAGGAGGGGGCCGTGGAGCAACAGGATCCCGCCGGGCGGGAGTTGGACGTAGGGGCTGCGGGTGGCCCGGTCCGTGGCCGGGTCCCACAGGTCGGGCAGGACCCGCCCGCTGCCTCCGGGGTCGAGCGGCCCGAAGACCTCCCTCCACAGGGCGCCCGTGTCGAACCATCCGTTGTAGTACGACTCCGCGTCCCGCCGCCCGTGCTCCAGGCGGAGCGAGGCGGGGCGCAGGAAGCCTTCGGTGCCGATCACGAGAGAGGGCCGGCCGCGCACCCGCAGTGCCTCACCGACACGCGCGGCGAGGTCTCCCGGGCGGGCGGCCGGGGCCCCGTCGAAGCCGACGCGCTGCCAGGCCGTGCCGTCGGCCGGCTCCGCACCGGCCAGCCGGTCGGCGAGCCGCTCGGCCAGCCGCTCCCAGGTGATCGCTTCGAGTCGCACAGGCCCATGATGCCGGGTGGCGGACAAGGGCGGCGCGAGTGCCGGCGGCGTCAGGCGGGCTGTCCGGCCGCGCGGCGGGCCGCGAGCAGGGCGGGGAGGTGGGTTTCGCTCCAGGCGCGGGCGGCGTCGAGAAGGGGGATCAGGGTACGGCCGAGGGGGGTGAGGGCGTACTCGACGCGGGGCGGGTTCTCGTCGTACGCGGTACGGGTCACCAGGCCGTCGCGCTCCATGGCGCGCAGGGTCTCGCTGGGGACCTTGGGTGTGACGGCCTTGAGCGGGACCCGTAGTTCACCGAAGCGGCGTGGCCCGCCCTGGAGACAGCGGATCACCATGCCGGACCACTTGTCGCCGACCCGGAAGGGCATGGCGGACGACGGGCAGAGGGGGTGGAACATGTCGGGATCGAGAGGTGCGGAACGGTCGTGGGCCGTCGCGTCGGCCATCCGTCGAGGGTAGCGCCGATTCCGTTGCGGTAACCGGGGGTCCGGTCCCTGACGTCCTGGTCCGATCGCGGGCGACCGCGCAGGACTGGGAGGTTGGGATGAGCGGGATCGTGGTCTTCGGTGCCGGGGGCCTGGCCGGACGGGCGGTGACGGCCGAGGCGCGTGCGCGTGAGTACGCGGTGACGGCCGTGGTGCGGGATCCGGCGGGGTATCCGGATCTCGGAGCGGAGGGTGTCACGGTCGTACGGGGCGATGTCACCGATCCCCGGTCGGTCGCCGGGACCGCTGCCGGCCACACCGGGGCCGTGCACGCCGTCTCGCCGTTCAGCGGGCCGGAGCAGGGGCTCGACACGCTCGACCACGGGTTCTTCGTGAAGGCGGCGGACGCTCTGCTCGACGGACTCGCCGTGGCCGGTGTGGGCCGGCTCGTCGCGGTGGGTCTGGGGGTGAACCTGCTCGGCGCGGACGGGCGGCCGGTGATGGACGACCCGGGCGCGTTCCCGCCGGAGATCCGGCCGTTCGCGCTGGCGCACACGGCCGGCCTGCACCGGCTGCGGGAGCGCGGGGACGGCCCCGTCGACTGGGTGATGCTGACGCCCGCCGAGCACCTGGAGCACGGCGGTACCCGGACGGGGCGGTACCGCATCGGCGGGGAGCGGCTGCCCGGCGACGGACCTGAGCCATGGCTGTCGTACGCGGATCTCGCGGTGGCGGTGGTCGACGAGATCGAGCGCCCGGTGCGGCACCGTACGCGGGTGTCGGTGTTCAACTCCCAGCATGAGTAGGGGTAGTTGAGGCGGACGGGAGAAGAGGGAGGAGAACGTACGGGGAAATACGGGCGGTGACACGGGAGGAGGGACGGAGCAGGGAACTGGCGGACGGGAAACGGCGTAGGCGGGCGTGGGAGGCGTGGGCGGTGACGGGGAAAGTACCGCGTATGGCGCTTCCCGCGACTCCCCACTCCCCCGGTCGGCTTGTCGTCATCCAGCCGCTGAAGCGCAAGCGGTGTGCCGGTTGCCGGCGCGGTCCGCTGTCGCTGCTGGTGCTGGAGGACGGGGCGCCACGCTGCCTGGACTGCGCCGACCTCGGCCACCTGGTGTTCCTGCCGCGCGGCGACACGGCCCTGACCCGCAGGTCGCGGGAGGAGAGCACGCTGTCGGTGGTGGTCGTGCGGTTCAACCGGCGCAAGAGCCGCTACGAACGCCAGGGCGTGCTCGTGGAGGAGGCCGCGCTGGCCCGGGCCGAGACCCGCTGTCTGGCGGACGCGGAGGCCCGGCGCCGGCGGCGGGCGCGGGAAGCGCGGCGCCGGGCGGCGGAGGACGAACGGTTCGCGGCGGCGTTCGCGGCCGAGATCCTTCGGCTGTTCCCCGGTTGCCCGGCCGAGCGGGCCCGCGCCATCGCGGCCCACGCGTCGATGCGGGGCAGTGGGCGGGTGGGTCGCAGCGCGGCCGGGCGGGCGCTGACCGAAGGGGCGGTGATTTCGGCGGTCGTGGCGGGCGTACGGCATGGGGACACGGCGTACGACCAGCTCTTGATGAGCGGGGTACCACGGTATGAGGCGCGGCGCCGGATCGCGGGGACCGTGCAGAGCGTGCTGCGGGCGTGGCAGGGCGTTGAGGAGGAGGGTGTGGGTTGAGGAATGGGATGGGGGTGCATGTGGACGGGTGGCCGGCCGGGGCGTGCGCGAGCGAGGGCTCGGGGCGTCCGCAGGAGCAGGCGCGACCGCGGGCCTCGGCTGGGGCCGGCACCACTCGCCTCGCCGGCGGGGTTCCTCGCCAGAGGGTGTGCCCCCGAGAGGGGGTACCCCCAAGCGCCCACCCATGCGGCCCCGGGGCACGCTGCCCGCGACTGCGGGCCGTGGCCGCCCGCGGCTCCGCGGGGTCGACAGCCGCCGCTCGATCGGCGCCGCCCCAGCGGCATGGTTGCCGGTTGCCGCAGCTGCGGCGGGGCGTGGGAGCGGTGCGAGCAGCCAGGACGTGGCCGCAGGTACATGGGTGCGGTGGTGCGTGAAGGTGTTGTCAGTGCCGGGCGGCGGTCCGGGTGGGACGGATTGGGGGTGTGGGGATGATCGGCGGGCCGTTCTTCGTGCTGGTCGTGCTGGGCATTCTCGGGACCGGCCTGGTGGCCGGTGTCTTCTGCGGGTTCTCGACCTTCGTGATGCGGGGGCTCGCGGCGCTGCCGCCCGCGCAGGGCGTGGCGGCGATGAACGCGATCAACGTCGCGGCGGTACGGCCGGCCTTCACGACGGTGTTCGCCGGATCGGCGGCGTTGAGCGCGCTGATCGCGGTGGTGACGTTCGTGGTGTGGCCGGAGGAGGGGAAGGTGGAGCTGCTGCTGGGCAGCACGCTGTACCTGGTCGGCTCGTTCGGGCTGACGATCGTGGCGAACGTGCCTCGCAACGAGCGGCTGGCCCGGCTCACGCCGGGGGCGCCGGAGGCCGCGGTGTACTGGCCGGCATATGTGCGCGAGTGGACGTTCTGGAACCACGTCCGGACGGTCGCCTCCGCCGCGGCGGCCTTGGTCTACATACTGGCCCTCGCCTGAGCCGCCCCCCGACGGCGCGGCCCCGGGAGAAAGCGCTGTCCGCCACTCTGCGCGGGCGTCGGCGGAGACGTATCGTGGCCGGAAGAGCGCCGCCCGATGACGCACGGCCCTTCGTACACCCGGTGCCTCCGGTGCCCGTACGCGAGGAAGACGCCATGGCCGATCCCAAGGGGTTCATGACCACGCCGCGCCAGGAGTGGCCGCGGCGGCCCGTCGAGCAGCGGGTGCGGGACTGGGACGAGGTGTACGTCCCGGGCGCGCTGCTGCCCATCATCAGCAAGCAGGCCGACCGCTGCATGGACTGCGGCATCCCGTTCTGCCACCAGGCCTGCCCGCTGGGCAATCTCATCCCCGAGTGGAACGACCTGGTCGCGCGGGAGGACTGGCGGTCGGCGAGCGACCGGCTGCACGCCACGAACAACTTCCCGGAGTTCACCGGGCGGCTGTGTCCGGCGCCGTGCGAGGCGGGGTGCGTGCTGGCGATCAACCAGCCGGCCGTGACCATCAAGAACGTCGAGTGCGCGATCGCCGACCGGGCGTGGGAGGAGGGCTTCACACCGCCCCGGCCGCCCGAGCGGCTGTCCGGGAAGACGGTCGCCGTCATCGGCTCCGGGCCCACCGGCCTGGCCGCGGCGCAGCAGCTGACCCGGGCGGGACACACGGTGGCGGTGTACGAGAAGGACGACCGGATCGGCGGGCTGATGCGGTACGGCATCCCCGAGTTCAAGATGGAGAAGCGGCATCTGGAGCGGCGGATCGAGCAGATGCGGGCCGAGGGGACGAAGTTCCGTACGTCGACGGTGGTCGGCCGGGACGTCCCGGCGGCCGAGCTGCGGTCCCGGTACGACGCGGTGGTGATCGCCACGGGCGCGACGGCGTGGCGGGAACTTCCCGTGCCGGGCCGTGCGTTGAACGGGATACACCAGGCGATGGAATACCTGCCGCTGGCCAATCGGGTGTGTGAGGGGGATCTGGAGGCATCGCCGGTGTCGGCCGCGGGCAAGCACGTCGTGATCGTCGGCGGTGGGGACACCGGGGCGGACTGCCTGGGTACCGCGGTGCGCGAGGGGGCCGCGTCCGTGACCCAGCTGGACATCTACGCACAGCCGGGTGCGGAGCGCGACGAGGACGCCGAGCCATGGCCGACGTACCCGAAGGTCTACCGGCTGTCGGCCGCGCACGAGGAGGCGCGGGAGCTGCGTACGGCACCGGCGGCGAACGCGGACGCGCGACTGTTCGCGGCGTCCACGCTCCGCTTCACGGGAGACGAGAGGGGGAATGTGCGGTCACTGCATCTGGTGGAGGTGGACGAACAGCGGCTTGCGGTGCCGGGGACCGGGCGGACGCTCCCCGCCGACCTGGTGCTGCTCGCCCTCGGGTTCTCCGGGCCGGACCAGAAGGACGGTCTGATCGAGCAGTTGGGGCTGGCGTTGCAGCCGCGTGGCACGATCGCCCGGGACGACGGTTTCGCGACCAACGCCCCAGGGGTGTTCGCCGCGGGGGACGCGGCGCGCGGGCAGTCGCTCATCGTGTGGGCGATAGCGGAGGGGCGGGCGGTCGCGGCGGCCGTGGACCACTATCTGACGGGGAGTTCCCGGCTCCCGGCCCCGATCCGGCCCACGGACCGGCCGATGGTGGTCTGATACACGGTCAGGGAGGCAGACGGCAACGGGTGCGGCCGGGGAGCGGTGGCGCCCGTCCTCAGCCGGCGGCGCGTTCGTCCGTGCCCGCGACCTTTCCGGTGGCCAGGGCCACGCGGTTCCACGTGTTGATCGTGAGGATCAGGGAGAGGACGTGGGCCAGTTGCTGGTCGTCGAAGTGGGCGGCGGCCTCGGCGTAGACGGTGTCGGGGACACCGCCGTCGGCGACCAGGGTCACCGCTTCTGTCAGGGCGAGGGCGGCCTGTTCCTTCGGGGTGAAGAAGTGCCGGGCCTCGCGCCAGACGGCGACCATGTGGAGGCGGTCCTCGTCCTCGCCGGCCTTGCGGGCGTCGTTGGTGTGCATGTGCAGGCAGTAGGCGCAGTGGTTGAGATGGGAGGCGCGGATCTGGATCAGTTCGACCAGGGCTGGGTCGAGACCCTGGCGGGCGGCGGCGTCCAGGGCGACGATCGCGCGGAACACCTTCGGGGCGGCCTTCGCGAAGTCCAGGCGGGTGCGGGCGGCCTCGGCCGTGGCGATGCCGCCCGGGAGGTCGACGGTGGAGGTGGTGGCGGCGGTCGCGGTGGTCGTGTTCATCGTCATGGCTTCAACCTAAGGGCCGGAAAGACCGACTGTAGGGTGCATTTCCATGACGGAATCGTGGGTCAATTCCGCGGAGCGGATCGGTGCGGACCTGCACCTGGAGCTGTCGGGACCGGGGGGCCGGCGGGCGGCGCTGACCAGGGCACTGCGCGAGGCCGTGCGCGGCGGACGGCTGGCGCCGGGCACCCGGTTGCCGCCGTACCGGTCGCTCGCCGCGGACCTGGGGGTGGCCCGCAACACGGTGGCCGACGCGTACGCCGAGCTGGTCGCGGAGGGCTGGCTGACCGCCCGGCAGGGTTCCGGGACGCGGGTGGCGGAGCGGGCAGAGCCGCTGCGTGACACCGTACGAACGCCCGTCGAGGCACCTTCGCGCGCGCGGGGGCCGGGGCACGACCTGCGGCAGGGGGCGCCGGACGCGTCGGCCTTTCCGCGCGCGGCGTGGGCGGCCTCGTACCGCCGGGCGCTCCAGGCGGCGCCGAACGAGGCGTTCGGGCCGGGCGATCCCGCCGGGCGCCGCGAGCTGCGCGAGATCCTGACGGAGTATCTGGCCCGCGCGCGTGGGGTGCGGACCGAGCCGGACCGGATCGTGATCTGCTCCGGTTTCGCGCACGCGCTGCGGCTCCTCTTCGGCCGGGGCGTCCGGGACGGACCGGGTGCGGGCGGGGTGCTGCGTGGTCCGCTCGGCGTGGAGGCGTACGGGCTGGGGTTCCACCGGGAACTGCTCGCGGCGGCCGGCGTGCGCACCGTACCGCTGCCGCTGGACGAGCACGGGGCGCGGGTGGACGCGCTCGGGCGCGAGCGGGCGGTGCTGCTGACGCCCGCGCACCAGTTCCCGACCGGCGGCCCGCTGCACCCGGAGCGCCGGGCGGCGGTGATCGGCTGGGCACGCGCGCGGGGGGCGGTGGTGCTGGAGGACGACTACGACGGCGAGTTCCGGTACGACCGCCGGCCCGTCGGGGCGCTCCAGGGGCTCGATCCCGAGCGGGTGATCCACATCGGGTCGGTCAGCAAGAGCCTGTCGCCGGCGCTGCGGCTGGGCTGGATGGTCCTGCCGCAGCGGTATGTGGCGCCGGTGCTGGCGGCGAAGGGCGAGCGGGAGGGGTGGGCGAGCGTGCCGGACCAGCTCGCCCTCGCGGACTTCGTCGCCTGTGGGTCGTACGACCGTCATGTGCGGCGTATGCGGCAGCGGTACCGGCGGAGGCGGGACCGGCTCCTCGCCGCGCTCGCCGCGCAGGCGCCGCACATCGAGGTGGCGGGGATCGCGGCCGGGCTGCACGCGGTGCTGCGGCTGCCGCCCGGCACGGAGCGGTCGACGGTGCGGGCCGCCGTGTGGCGGGGTGTCGCCCTCGACGGTCTCGCCGCGTTCCGGCATCCGCGGAGTCCGACGGATGCCGGCGACGGCCTGGTGGTGGGTTACGCGGCCCCGGCCGAACACGCCTACGGGTCCGCGCTGGAGGCACTGTGCGGGGTGCTGCCGCCGGGGTGAGGCCGGGATCGCCCGGGAAAGCCAGGGCGGGGCAAGGATCGCCCCGGGAAACCGGGATGAGGCAGGGATCGCCCGGGATAAGCCAGGGCGGGGCAAGGATCGCCCCGGGAGGCCGGGGCGGGGCAGGAATTGCCCGGGGAAGCCGGGGCGGGGATCCCGGCCTATGGCTTGCGTGCCACCGCCCCGTACCCCGGGATGACGCCGTCGTCCTGGCCCGGGACCGGTTCGCCCAGGTCGGGGTGCCACTTGTGGACGATCTCGACGCCGGGGTCGACCAGGTCGAGGCCCGTGAAGAAGCGGGCGAACTCCTCGCGGGAACGCAGGGCGAGGGTGACGCCGGCGGCCTTCAGTTTCTCGACGGCCGCCGCCGACTCCTCGGGCGTGAAGTCGGCCGTGGCGTGGGTCATCATCAGGTAGCTGCCGGACGGCAGGGCGGACAGCAGCCGGGAGACGAGGGCGTGCGCGCCGTCCTCGTCGGGGATGAAGTGGAGCAGGGCGACCAGGGAGAGGGCGACCGGCCGGTCCAGGTCCAGGATGCGCCGGGCGCCCTCGATGATCGCGTCCGGGTCGCGGACATCGGCCTGAAGGTACTCGGTGACGCCCTCCGGGGTGCTGCGCAGCAGGGCCGACGCGTGGGCCAGCACGATCGGGTCGTTGTCGCAGTAGACGACCCGGGCGTCGGGCGCGATCCGCTGGGCGACCTGGTGCAGGTTCGGCTCGGTGGGTATGCCGGTGCCGATGTCCAGGAACTGCCGTACGCCCTGCTGGGCCAGCCAGCGCGTGGCGCGGTGCATGAACGCGCGGTTGACGCGGGCCATCACCGGCACCCGGGGGTCGAGGGCCAGCATCTGCCGGCCCAGCGCCTCGTCGACGGGGTAGTTGTCCCTGCCGCCGAGATACCAGTCGTACATCCGGGCGGGATGCGGTTTGTTGGTGTCGATCTCGATGGCCGTCGGGTTCTGCCCTGTCATGCGGAACTCCGTAAGCGTGGGACGCGATGGCTGATCAAATCGTGGTCACAGTAAGGGAGTTGACCGATAAACAACACACGTCGGCGTCAGGACAGCAGGAAATCGGCCTCCCCCGCCTTGGCACCCTCTATGAACGCGGTCATCTCGGCCGTGGTGTAGATCAGGGCCGGCCCGTCCGGGTCGGTCGACTGGCGCACGGCGATCCGTCCGTCGGCCAGCTTCATGGCCTCCAGGCAGTTGCCGCCGTTGCCGCCGCTCCAGGGCTTGTGCCACCCCTCGCTGCCCAACTCCCGCGCGGGCATGCCGTTGTAGACGTGTCCGCGCGGCTTGATGCGATCCATTCACAGCTCCTTGCGGAGATCCCGGAGGATCTCCTTCGTGCGTTGTGCCGTGGCGGCCTGCGCCGCCATGCGGTCCATGACCTCCAGGTGGGTCGCCACCTCGGTGCGCGCGTCGAGGTAGACGGCGCCGGTCAGGTACTCGCTGTAGACCATGTCCGGCAGTTCTGACATGGCAAATCGGAACAGCACGAAGGGCCCGTACGTCCCCGGGTGCGGCCCGTTGGCGAACGGGGCGACCTGGAGCGTCACATGGGGCAGCTTCGTGGCGTCGAGCAACTTGTCGATCTGCGCACGCATCACCTCCGGGTCGCCGACCGGGCGGCGCAGGGCGGTCTCGTCCATCACCACCCAGAAGCGGGGGGCGTCGGGACGGGTGAGAAGTTGCTGGCGTTGCATGCGCAGCGCGACGTGCCGCTCGATGTCCTCCGGGCTCGTCTGGCCGACGGCACCGGATTTCAGCACCCCGCGCGCGTAGTCCTCGGTTTGCAGCAGGCCGGGGACGAAGTGCGGTTCGTAGGAGCGGATGAGGCTGGCCGCGCCCTCCAGGCTGACGTACATCGAGAACCAGCCCGGCAGGATGTCATGGAACCGCTGCCACCAGCCGGGCCTGTTCGCCTCCTCGGCCAACTGGACGAAGAGCTCGGCCTCGTCGTCGGGGACGCCGTAGGCCCTCAGCAGCAGTTGGAGGTACGGGATCTTGAGGGAGACCTCGGCCATCTCCATGCGGCGGACGGTGGCGGGGGCGACACGGAGGACGCGGGCGGCCTCCTCGCGCTTCAGTCCGGCGCGTTCCCGCAGGTCCAGCAGGCGCCGGCCGAGGACCACCTGGCCCACCGTCGGCGCGGACCGCGGTTCGCTCACGCTCCCACCTCCACCGAAAGTTCACTACAGCCCTGCGGCGCCGTTCGAAGATTCATTCGAAGACCGGGCCGGACCTCCGACGACTCCAATTGGCGCCGCGCGACGTGCTGTTGCGAGCAGTCTGCCACGAGCCCTGACCGAGTCACACAGCACTCTGCAATTTTCAGAGTGACTCTTGCCAAGTGTCCATAGCAGAGCGATAGTGGCAGGCGTGATTCCGTCCGCGCCTTTAGGAACAGACGCCGCCGCAGACCGTTCCGGTCTCGGCGCCGATGGGGGTTCCCCCGCGCGAGCCGGTTCGAACGTGGGGGAGGCGGCGACCTCCCAGGGGGGCACTGCCGAGCGCAGGTTCCGCTTCGAGCTGGCCGCACATCCCGGTTCCGTCGCCCGGGCCAGACGCCTGACGCACGCTCGGCTGTCCGGCTGGGCGGTGTGCGCGGACACCTGCGACAGCGCCGCCCTGGTCATATCCGAGCTGGTCACGAACGCGATCGTGCACACCGCGAGCGGCCGGGTCGTGTGCGAGCTGCACGAGCACGACGACATGGTGCGCATAGCCGTACGTGACGAGGGCTGTGCTCCTGGCGAACCCCACCCGTCCCCGCAGCGACCTGACGAGGAGCACGGGAGGGGGTTGCTTCTCGTCGACGCGCTGTGCCGGGCCTGGGGTGCCCAGGAGCACGGCTCGGGGCTGCTGGTCTGGGCCGAGCTGGCCCGCCAGGACGACGCCGTCGCCCCGGACGCCCCCGCCCCGGACGCCGCCGAGCCGCGCGACGACCTGGGCTGGGGCGCCCGCCCCAAGCCGGGCCGCCCGGACGACTCCGACGACGGCCGGCCGGCCGAGGCGAGTGGGCGGGTGGCGCCGGAGGAGGAGCGGGGTACGTCACCGGGGCAGCAGCACCGGAACGCCCTGCCGGAGGGACACCGGGACGCGTCCTTTGGGCAGCACGGGGACGCGGCCTCGGAACACCGCCGGGACGCCCTACCGGAGCAGCAACGGCGGACTCCTCGGCTGGACGGGCCTGGGAGGGCCGGACAGCTCGGGCCTGAGACGCGGGGGCCTGAGACGCATGGGTCTGAGACGCGGGGGCAAGTCGGGTCCGAGACGCGTGGGCAGTCCGGGCCGGATGCGCCCGGGTCGCACGGGCGGGGGGAGCCGGGGCGTCACCGGAACCTCCCCGCCGGGCAACCGCTGCGCCGGCTGCCCGAGCAGCACGGGTATGGGGCGGCGGAGCAACAGCCGCACGACGGGGCTCCGAAGCAGCACCCGCACGCCGGGCTTCCGGAACAGCACTCGCGCACTGAGGCTCCGAAGCAGCACTCGCGCACTGAGGCTCCGGAACAGCACCCGCACGACACACCGGCGCCCCGCCTTCACGGGGAGCGGCCGTGACCGGCGGGCGGCCCGGTGGCAGCAAGGAGCACGCCATCGGTCTGGACACGCTGGTACGACTGCAACGCCGGCGCCCGGCCCCTGATCCGGGCCGCCGTCTGTCCCTGCCGGACGGCATGACGGCCCCGCTCGGCTGCGACGCCGTCGCCGTGCCCGACCGCCTCGGCCCGCTCGTCGTACCCCGGCTGCCACGGCTGGGATGCGTGTACGCCGACGGCTCCCACTGGTGGTGGATCGTTCCGTCGGACTCCGACTACGCCCTGCCCTGGCCGTCCCCGGCCCACTACGCCGTCGGTGCCCTGGCCACCGGCCCCGCCCGGCTCATCCATCGCCCGGACGGCACGGTTCCGTACACCCCGCCGATCCCGCTGTACCTGGCCCTGTGCCGGGTGACGGGAACGGCTCCGGACTGGTCCCGGGCGGTCTCGGCGTAACCGTTGCCGCCCGGGCGCCGGCCGTCGCCGCCGTCCCGGCGCGCGTGCCGTCCGGCGCCACCGCCGCTGCCCCAGCCCGAACCACCGCCCTCACCGCCCAGGCCCCCGGTCCCCCAGTCCCCCAGCCCCCGTCAGGCCCCCACAGGCCACCCAGCGTCCGCCCACCGCGCAGCTCACGCGGATCGTGCTCCCTCCGCGCCCCTCGTACGTCTGCTCGCGCCCTGCCGAGCCGGTGTCCCGGCCGGAATAGTGGCCGTTCCGTCGGGGTCCGGGAGGTCACGGTGAGGAAGAAGCGGGCGGCGGCCGAGCCGGTGGTGTCGGCGTCGGAGCGGCTGCTGTTCGGCGGACCGCTGCGGTACGACATGGGCTGGAACCAGCACGCGGACGCCTTCCTCGCGCTGACCTTCCGGGCGATGCTGACCCGGCTGCCCGGCATGCTGTCGTCCAGTCTCCGGCTGGCCCGGCAGGCGGACGCGCGGGCCGCGCGGGTGGTGCTCGCCGCCGAGGCGGGCCGGGGCGTGGCCCAGGCGGTGAGCCTGCTGGCCGTGAACAACGCGCTCGGCAAGCTGCTCACCGGCCCCGACATCGAGCAACGGCTGCGCGCGGCCACCCCCGCCCTCGTGGTGATGGCCGTCGTGACCCTGGTCGCCGCGTTGCTGCGGGCCGCCTCCGTCTACGCCACCGGACGGCTGGAACCCAAGGTGGAGCGGGTGGCGACCGAGCTGTACCTGGAGCGGGCGGCGAACGTCGAGCTGGCCGCGATCGAGGACCACGCCTTCCACAAACTGCTGGACACGGCCCAGTACGGCGCCCGGTCCGCCCGGCACATGATCGGCTACAGCACCCGGGTGATCAACGCGATGATCTCGCTGGTCGCCGCGGCGGGCGTGCTCACCGTGCTGCATCCGGCGCTGCTGCCCCTGCTGGTCACCATGACCCTGCCCAGCGCCTGGAGCGCGCTGACCAACGCCCGGCGCCGCTACGAGTCCTTCCACACCTGGGTGCAGCACGCGCGGGCCGGTCAGCTGATCAGCGGCCTGCTCACCGAGCCGACCGCCGCCCCGGAGATCCGGGTGCACGGTGTGGGCCCGTTCCTGCTGCGCCACTTCCGGTCCATGTCGGAGACCGCGGAGGCGGAGCAGGCACGGCTGTCCCGGCTGGCCGCGCGGACCGGTCTGATCGCCGCGGCCTGGACGGGCCTGGCGACCCTCGCCACGTACGCGACGCTGGGCGCGCTGCTGCTCGCCGGCGCGATGGCCCTGGCGGTGGCCGGTACGGCGGTGATCGCGATCCGCACGGGTGCGGCGAGCCTGGACACGCTGGTGCTGGAGATCAACCAGCTGCACGAGGAGGCTCTGTTCGTGGGCGATCTCCAGCGGCTGTACGCCGCGGCGGCCGAGCGGGCCATCCCGGCGGGCGGCGAGCCGCTGCCGGAGGACCCCCGGGAGATCCGCTTCGAGAACGTCACCTTCAGTTACCCGCACGACGAGCCCCCGGCCGAACCCGAACAGCACCCGGCCGGTGACCACGCAGCCGCTGCGTCTGCGACCGTCCCCCACCCGACCGGAGAGGCCGGGCCTCGAGAACACCCAACCGGGGAACACGCGACCCGAGAACACCCAACCGGAGGACACGCGCTCCGAGAACACCCGACCGGAGAACACGCGACCCCGGCAAACCCGACCGGAGAACACCCGCCCGGCAGGCCCCCGAGCGGCACCACCCCCCGCCCCGCCCTCGACAACGTCACCCTCACTCTCCCCCTCGGCCGGATCATCGCGCTCGTCGGTGAGAACGGCTCGGGCAAGACCACGCTGGTCAAGCTGCTCGCGGGGCTGTACACGCCGGACCGGGGCCGGATCCTGTGGGACGGCGTCGACGCGGCGCGTGCCGACCGGCGGCTGCTCGCCGAGCGCATCGCGATGGTGGCCCAGGACTTCAAGCGCTGGCCGTTCACCGCCCGGGTCAACGTGGCCGTCGGCCGTTCCACCGCGCCGATGACCGAGGAACGGCTGGCCACGTCGATCGCCGAGGCGGGCGCCGAGGACGTGGTCGCGGACCTGCCGCGCGGCCTGGACACCCTGCTGGCCCGGAACTTCAGCGGCGGACACGAGCTGTCCGGCGGCCAGTGGCAGCGGCTCGGCATCGCCCGGGCGGCCTATCGGCGTGGGAGCATCCTGATCGTGGACGAGCCGACGGCGGCGCTGGACGCGCGGGCCGAGCTGGAGGTGTTCGAGAAGATCCGGGCGCTGGCCGGCGGCGGGCAGACGGTCGTCCTGATCACCCACCGGCTGGCCTCGGTCCGGCATGCCGACCTGGTGCACGTGCTGGAGCAGGGGCGCCTAGTGGAGTCCGGCACCCCGGAGGAACTGCTGTCCAGGGGCGGTGTCTACGCGGAGCTGTACTCCCTCCAGGCGCAGCAGTTCACGGCGCGCGTGGCGGCCCCCAAGCCGGCCTGAGTCCCCCGGACCGGCTCAGTCGACCGTCTCGCCACCGCGGACGATCACCAGGAAGGTGTCCGTCGCGAGGTCCATGACGACCTCGGCGGGCAGGCCTTCCAGTCGCCGCGCGTGCGCGAACTCCTCCGCGGGCCAGGAACCCCGGGGACCACCGGCGGGAAAGCGTTCGAGCACCGTTCGCCCGTTCACCATCTCGCACCTCCAGGAAGCGTCGTACGTGTAGGGAGTTAACGCCCTGGAGAGGGGAAACGGCTCGGTCAGTGACGGGACTGAGACATTGTCGACACCGGGTCGGCGCGGACCGTGAGGATCCGTTCACCTTGTGACACGAACCGCACGCTCCGTATCAGTGATCGAACAGTCCGTGTCGGCATCCGCGCCTCCAGCATCAGTAGTCGTACTCGTCATGCAGCCGAAGCCCCTCGCTTCCGGCCGGGCTGCGGCCGAGTGCGGTCAGGTCGAGCAGGGCCGTGGTGGTGCCCAGTCCGTCCAGCCCGTCGTCGTACACGGAGTAGGTGTGGAAGACCCGGTCGCGGTCGCGCAGGAAGCAGCTCAGGCCCGGACGCTCGACCAGCTCGCCGCCCGACTCGACGGTGGCCTCGAAGTCGCGGTTGAAGTCGCGGCCGGAGCCGCGGTCGCCGTCGTCGCCGTGCGCCGAGGAGTACCAGGGCACCGCCCACCCCATCCGGGCCTTGAACGGCAGGATCCGGGTGAACGGTGCCCGGGAGACGACCGCGAAGGAGGTGTTCCGGGCGCGCAGGTGGGCGAGGTGGCCGACCTGGTCCAGGAAGGCCGCGCAGCAGGGGCAGCCGGTCTCCCACTCCGGGGCGAACATGAAGTGGTGGACGACGAGCTGGGTCCGTCCCTCGAACAGGTCGAGCAGGGTGGCCTTGCCGTCGCCGCCCTCGAAGACGTACTCCGGGTCGACCTCGACCATGGGCAGCCGCCGGCGCTCGGCGCCCAGTATCTCGCGCACCCGTCTGACCGCCTCTTCCTTGCGCAGCAACTCCTCGCGCGCCGCGCGCCACTGCTCGCGCGAGACGATCTCCGGGTGAGACATGGGCCCTCCTGTCCGACGGTCGGTTCGGGGTGGTGACCGCCGGCGGCAGCGGAACTCATCGCGGGGGACGGAGGATTTTTCGGCCAAGTCCTGCCCGGCTTCCGGCCAGGGGCGGACTGAGCGCGCCCGCCGGCCGCTCAGGTGTCGTACCTCCTGGAGGCGTCGCCCGTGGTCGCGTGCGGTCAGCGCGGGCAGCCGGTCCGTCAGTTCGCGCACGACCGCCGGTCCGTCGCGGGTGGGCAGTTCGCGGTCCCGCATCGGCGCGCGGCCGTCGACGACCGTCGTGCGGACGTCGGCGGCGGGCGCTGTGCACGAGGGTGGCGGTGAGGTCGTGCACCGGCTGGGTGTGCGGGCCGGTGCGGTCGACGAGGGCGGTGTCGGCGCGCCGGCCGGGCGCGAGAGTGCCGACCCGGTCGCCGAGCCCGACCGCGCGGGCGCTCTGTCGCGTGGCGTGGCGCGGGGCCTGGCGGGAGGTCGGCCGGCGCGGTCGCCCTCGGTGGACTGCTGGATCAGGGACGTCAGCGCCATCGCCTCCCCCACGTCGAGGGAGTCGTCGGAGGCGGTACCGTCGGCGGCGAGGCCGACGGGGACGCCGGCCGCGCGCAGGGCCCGTACCGGAGCGGTCGTCGGCCAGGCGAACCTGAGGCAGCCGCGGGGCGCGGATACGGCTATGCGGCAGCCGCCGCGCCTGCCGGCTCCCGCATCCCCCGCCGCTCCAGCTCCCCCAGCGCGTCCCGGAGCCGGCTCAGGTGCCGGGGGGTGAGCCGGCCGGTCTCGTCGAGGTGCACGGCGCAGGCCGTGGTCGTGTCCACGAGCCGTTCCAGCACCTCGGCGACGGCGTCCGTGCCCTCCGTGTGCCGGGCGAGGGCGGGCAGTTCGGCGGCGGCGACGGCGATGGCGGTCCGGGCCTCGGCGAGGGTCCGGTAGGCCTCCCGGCGCAGCGCCCACCGCTCGGCGCGGTCGCCGGATTCGCCGAGGACGTGCAGGAGATAGGCGTCGGCGGCGCTGCCGGCCGCGGCGAGCCGGGCCCGTACCCCGCCGCCGCGTTTCCCCGGCATCGGCAGATGCCCCACGACCAGCACGAGCGCGCAGGCCAGCAGCGTCTCACCGATCCGGCTGACCGAGGCCTGCGGCTCCCCGCCGGCCATGACCAGGGCGAGGACGAGGACGGTGACGGCCGCGGTGAGCGCCGCGAAGTGCCGGGTGGCGACCGGTATGACCGCGCCGCTGACCGCCACCAGCGCGACCAGCCCGGCCGGGCGGGGCAGCAGCGCGGCGAGGCCGGCGAACACCAGGGCGCCGAGCACGGTCCCGGCGGCCCGGCACAGCACCCGTGAGGCGAGCGGGCCGAGGTCGGGCTTGACGAGGAAGACGGCGGTGGCGGGCAGCCAGTACCAGTGCTCGTGCTGTCCGTACCAGCGGGCGTGGTGCAGGGCCTGGGCGATGGCGGCGCTGGCGCCGAAGCAGAGGGCGACGCGCAGCCCGTACTCGCGCCCGCCGGTGCCCAGCGCGGCCCGCAGGGCGTGCCGGAAGCTGCGGCGGCGGCCGAGCAGCCCGCGGTGGGCGCCCTCGCCCCGGTCGAAGGCGTCGGCGGCGCGCAGCAGGGCGTCGTCCAGGGCGCGCAGGGCGGGGGCCGACCGGTGCGGCGCGGGCAGCGGGCCGGTGCCGGTGTTGCCGCGGACGGCGGCGGCGAGCCGCCGGGGGCCCTCCGCCGCCCGCGCCGGCACGGCTTCTGCCGCCCAGTACAGGGCGGTCGCGGCCTCGGCCAGGGGCAGGGCCGCCGCGAACCGGGCATGCAGCCGGCGTTCGGCGGCGCAGCCGGCGTACCGGCGCAGCCGGGGTCCGGCGAGGGCGTCCTGGGCGTGGTCGAGCGCGGCGGTCAGCGCGGCCCGCCGGGCGGTGGCGTGCTCTCCGCCCACGGCGTCGACGAGCGCGGCGATGGCGTCGTACACATCGGCGACCGCCTCCCGCTCGCCGTCGAACCGGAAGTCACCGGCGAGCGAACCGGGGGTGGGCAGGGCGAGCCGCAGTGCCAGCAGCCAGCCCGCGCCGGCCAGGAAGGCCAGGGCCCGCTGCCACCCGCTCTCGGCCGCGGGCATCCCGGCGCCGATGGCCGCGGCGACGAGCAACTGGGTGCCGACGGCGGAGGCGACGGGCCCGACCGCGCTGATGCCGCCGGCCACCAGCCCCAGCCCGGTGAGCGCGAGGGTCAGCGGTACGGCGGCCAGGCCCTGCCCGGCGTACGTGCCGAGGAACAGCCCCAGTGCCCCGGCCAGTGCGGGCACCCCGAGCCGCTTCACGGACGCGCGCCGGCTGCCGGGCCGGTCGTTGATGCCGGCGAGCATCGCACCGATGGCGGCGAGCACGCCGGCGGCCGTCCGCCCGCTGACCATCCCGGCCAGCAGCAGCGGCCCGGCGGCGAGCGCTCCCCGGCACACGGCGCTCCAGGGAACGGGACCGCGCTGGGCGCGGAGGGCATGAGCGAGCCAGAGGGGTACAGCGCGCCGCGACACGGGGCTCCTGTTCATACGAGGGCGGGGGTGGGCCTTCGGACGACGGTGGCCGGTGGAGGTACCTCCACAGTAGATCGCGTTCCCCGCGCGAACGGTGCGCTCACGTTTCAGGCAGGTGAAAGGTGCCAGGTGCGCGGTTTCTTTATGAACGCAACGCCTCGACGACGATGTCCTCGGCCGCGGTCACGGCATCGGCGAGGGCGCCGGGCTCGGCCCGCAGCGCGCCCACGACCGCGTCGATCCCCCGCAGCCCCGCCCGCTCCAGGAGGCGCTTGTCGTTGGTCACCCATGCGCCGCGGGCCGCGAGGACGGCGTGGGCGGCCTGGGTGGCGGCTGTCGCCAGGGCGCCTGCGGTTTCGGTGAGGCGGGCGTGGGGGGCGTGGTGGGCCTTGGCGTAGGAGAGGGTGGCGCGGGCGGTGCCGGACCAGCGGTCGAAGGCGGTGCGGGCAAGTGCGGGTGGGTAGCCGGCCGGGCGTGGGAGGTCGCCGCGCAGGACCTGGTTGAGCGCCAGTTCGGCGACGACCAGGTAGGTGGGGATCCCGGCCAGGTGGAACAGCAGCGGCTCCACCCGGAAGCGGCCCTCCTCCGCCTCGGCCAGCTCGTGTGCGACGACGTCCAGGTCCCGGTAGTGCACGTCGACCCGGCGCTCGTCGATGGTCAGCCAGGCTCCGCCGTTGAAGACACCGCCGCCCCAGCCGCCGATGTCGGAGACCTCGCCCGGCCAGCCGAGGGCGCGCAGGTCACCGGGGTCGAAGGGGCCTCGGTAGTAGACGGCCAGGTCCCAGTCGCTGTCCGGGCGGTGGGTGCCCTCGGCGCGGGAACCGCCGAGGGCCACCGCCCGCACGGTGGGCAGGGCGGCCAGGCGGTCGGCGGTGGTGGCGAGGAAGTCGGCGTCGGAGGACTGCGGCATGCCCTCAGCCTGGCGCAGCCGCACCGGAGTCCGCTCCTGGAATTCCGGTGAGCACCTGCGAGGGGCCTGGGCGCGCGCGTAATTCGGATGCGGGCAGACCCGAGAAGGTCCGATCATCGGAAAGTTGCCCGCCGACCGTAGTCGTCAGAGGAGCCGCTCACCGTGATCCGGCGCGTCACCGCCCCCGCCCTCTTCCCCCCGCCCGCCTACTCCCACGCCTCCGTCGTCGAGGCCGGCACGAAGCTCGCGTTCCTCGCCGGGGCCGTGCCCCTCGACGAGCGGGGAGAGATCGTCGGCCCCGGCGATCCCGTACGGCAGGCCGAGCAGGTCATCGCCAACCTGCGGGAACAACTCCGTGTCGTCGGCAGTGACTTGGCGCACGTGCTGGCGACGGACGTGTACGTCGTGAGCGGTGAGCCCTCGGTGCTGTCCGCGGTGTGGGAGGTGGTGGAGTCCTCGGGGCTGAGCACGGGCCCGCACTCCTCCACCCTGCTCGGCGTCGCCTGCCTCGGCTACACCGGTCAGCTGGTGGAGATCACGGCCACCGCCGTGGTGCCGGAGCGGGCGGGAGACGACGGATGACGGAGACGGTCGTCCTCCGTCGCGCGGTCGCGGCGGACGCCCGCGCCGCCGCCGACGTCTATCTGCGCTCCTTCGACGCCGCGCTGCCGACGGTCGTCCGGCCGCACACCGACGACGAGGTGCGGGACTACATCCGGGACGTCGTGGTGCCGCTCCGGGAGACCTGGGTGGCCGAGGCGGCCGGGGCCGGGGTGGTCGGCCTGATGGTCCTAGACGGGGAGTCGCTGTCCCAGCTGTACCTGGACCCGCGGTGGCGGGGGCGGGGCATCGGGGACCGGTTCATGGCACTGGCCAAGGGACGCGGTCCCCAGGGCCTCAGCCTGTGGACCTTCCAGGTCAACAAGCCCGCCCACCGCTTCTACGAGCGGCACGGGTTCGTCGCCGCCGAGTACACGGACGGCAGCGGGAACGAGGAGCGGGAGCCGGACGTCCGGTACGTCTGGCGTCCGTGACGGTCACGTCGGGTACGTCTGGCGACCGTAACGGTCACGTCCGGTACGTATAGCGACCGTAACGAACACGTCCGGTACGTATAGCGACCGCGACGAACACGTCCGGTACGTATAGCGACCGCGACGAACACGTCCGGTACGTATAGCGACCGCGACGAACACGTCCGGTGCCCGGGGCCGCCCGCGCCGGGAGCCGTGGCTGCCGGCTCACCCCGCCGGTCGCCCCCACGCCCTCCCCTTGGGCAGTGGCCGCGCGTAACCGCCCGCCCGGCTCGTCGTCAGTCCCAGCCCCACCAGCGACTCCGCGAGTCTGACGGCCGCCCCGACGCCGTCGACCACCGGCATCCCGAGCTTCTCCCCCACCGCCCGGTGCAGCCCCGTCATCCCGGCGCAGCCCAGGACCAGGACCTCGGCGCCGGCCTCCCGGGCGCGTTCGGCGGCGGCCAGGAACGCCGACTCCGTGCGGGCCTGGTCCCGCGCGAGGTCGAGCACACCGAGGCCGGTGCCGACGACGGCGGCGCAGTTGCGCGCCACGCCCGCCGTCTCCAGGCTGTCCTCGATCAGGCCGCAGGACCGGTCGAGGGTGGTGACGACGCCGTAGCGACGCCCGAGGAGACAGGCGAGGTGGGCCGCGGCCTCGGTGATGTCCACGACCGGTACGTCCACCAACTCCCGCACGCCCTCCCGCCCGTGCTCCCCGAACCCGGCCAGCACGACCGCGTCGTAGGCGGGACCGTCGTACGTCCGCAGCGCGTCGAGGACGGCCGCGGCGGACAGGTAGCTGTCCAGCCAGCCCTCGGCGGACTCGGGGCCCCAGGTGGGCGTGAGTCCGGCCACGGTGGTGCCCGGACCCGCCGCGGCACGGGCACCTCGGACGATCTCCTCCGTCATCTGCCCCGTGGTGTTGCAGTTGGTGACGATGATCCGCACGTCCGTCAGCCCTCCTGCCCCGCCGTCGCGCGTTCCCGTCGGCACAGCGCCGCGTACACACCCGCGGCGAGGGCCGTGCCGATGAACCAGGAGTAGGGGGAGACGTCACTGAAGCCGTGCACGAGCGCGAGGACGGCGGCGACCGCGGCGGCCGGCAGGAACGCCCACAGCGCCTTGGGGTTGACCCCCTTGCGGTAGTGGTACGCGGTGCCGGGCCGGGCGTCGAACAGCGCGTCGACGTCGATCCGGCCGCGCTTGACCCAGTAGTAGTCGACCATGATCACGCCGAACAGCGGGCCCAGGAAGGCGCCGAGTCCACCGAGGAAGTAGTTGACGACGGTCGGGTTGGAGAAGAGGTTCCAGGGGGTGACCACCAGGGCCGCCACCGTGCTGATCATGCCGCCGACCTTGAAGGTGATCTTCTGCGGCCAGACGTTGGCGAGGTCGTACGCCGGTGAGACGAAGTTGGCGACGATGTTGACGCCCATGGTGGCGATGGCGAAGGTCAGGGCGCCGAAGACGAGCACCCAGGTGTTGCCCACCTTGGCGACCAGCTCCGCCGGGTCGGTGATGGCCTGCCCGAACGCCTCCAGCGAGCCCGCCGTGACGATGACCGAGACGACCACGAACGCCGTGGAGTTGATGGGCAGGCCCCAGAAGTTGCCGCGCCGGACGGTCCGGTCGTCGGGCGCGAAGCGGGAGAAGTCGCAGAAGTTGAGCATCAGCGTGCCGTAGGTGGCGAGGATGAGCCCGATCGCGCCGAACCACTGGCGCCACTGCTCGCCCACCGAAACCGGGTGCGGGGTGGAGGTCAGCGAGATGCTCCAGTGGGCCTTGGCCAGGACCCACAGCGCCAGCGCGATCATCACCAGCCAGATCGCCGGACCGCAGAAGTCCTGGAACTTCCGCACCGACTCCATGCCCCGGCTGATGATCAGCGCCTGGAGGAGCCAGAGCGAGACGAAGGAGATCCAGCCGAGCGCGTCCAGGCCGAGGAAGGAGGGGTGCGTCAGCGACTCCAGGCCCGGCCAGGCCGCCAGCAGCATCACATTGACGGCGACGGAGGCCAAATAGGTCTGGATGCCGTACCACATGATGGCGATCACGGCCCTGATCAGCGCCGGGATGTTGGCGCCCCAGACGCCGAAGCTGATGCGGCTGACGACCGGGAACGGCACGCCGTGCCGCTGGCCGATCCGTCCCATGCGGTTCATGCCGGCGTAGATCAGCACGAAGCCGACGAGGAGCGCGGTGAAGACCTGCCAGACGTTCATGCCGAGGACCAGCAGGCCGGCGGCGAAGGTGTAGTTGCCGAGGTTGTGGACGTCGGACATCCACATGGCGAACAGGTCGAAGACCTTCCAGTTCCGCTGCTTCGCGGGAGCGAGGTCCTCGTTGACGAGGCGGGGATCGGGGACGAACGCGGGGGCGCCGGTGGCTGCGGCGCGGTCGGCCAGGGACACGGGACCTCCATGGGCGAGGGGACGGAGGACGGCGGCTCTCCTTTGAGTGCCGGACGAGCGCGTTTGGTATACCAAACTGCGGTCATGGTCCCGCCGTCAAGCGTTCGGACCGATGTCGTCGCCGTTACGGCCCCGTAAAAGTCCCCCGGTTTCGGCGAAGATGGGCCCATGACCCCCACGACGAGCCCCGGAAGGGCGAAGACCGAACCCCTGGGCGCGGTGCGCGAACGCGTCCTGGCGAGCCTGCGGGAGGACATCATCGCCGGGCGCCTCGGCCCCGGTGACCGGCTCGTCGAGCGGGAACTCGCCGAGCGGTTCGGCGTCTCGCGGGTACCGGTGCGGGAAGCGATCCGCGCCCTGGTCGCCGAGGGGTTCGTCCTCTTCGAGTCGGCCCGCCGCACGGTCGTACGCCGGCTCACCCCCGCCGACGTCCGCGAACTCTTCGAACTGCGCGAGGCCCTGGAGGTCTACGCGGCCGGGCTGGCGGCGTCCCGGGCGACCCCCGAGGCCCTGGCGGAGCTGCGGGACCTGCTCGACCAGGCGGCCCGGGCGACGAAGGAGGACGACGCCGAGGCCATCACGGACATCAACACGCGCTTCCACGACCGCGTCCTCGCCATGGCCGGCAACAGCCTGCTGATCTCCGTCATGGAACCGGTCGACGGCCGCCTGCGCTGGCTCACCCGGCGGAACGAGGAGTGGCCCCAGCTCCTCACCGAGCACCGCGAGTTGTACGACGCCATCGCCTCCGGCGACCCCGACCGCGCCCGCGCCCACGCCCTCGGCCACGTCCGCGCCAACTACCGCTCGACGGTGCGGCACCTGTTCGGACCGGACCCGGCGGACGCCCCCGGGACCGACGCAGGCTGAGGCACCCCGCGCCCGCGAGCGCTACGGCAGTCCGGCCGCCTCCGCCGCCGTGCGCAGCACCTCGCGGAGCATGTCGGCGGTGAGCCGGCCGGTGAAGGTGTTGCGCTGGCTGACGTGGAAGCAGCCGAAGAGGTCCAGGCCGTCGAGCGCGACCCGGGTGCCGTGGGCGAAGGCCGGGCGGGGGCGGGGCACGGTCCAGCCCGCCTCCGCGAACGCGGGCAGCGCGGCCTGCCAGCCGAAGGCGCCGAGCACGACCACGGCCCGCAGGGTCGGCCGGAGCAGCCTGAGCTCCTGGACCAGCCAGGGGCGGCAGGTGTCGCGCTCACCCGGCGTCGGCTTGTTGGCGGGCGGTGCGCAGTGCACGGGCGCCGTGATCCGCACGCCGTACAGCTCAAGCCCGTCGTCGGCGCTGACCGAGGTGGGCTGCGAGGCGAGTCCCACGTCGTACAGCGCCTGGTACAGCACGTCTCCCGAACGGTCCCCGGTGAACATCCGGCCGGTGCGGTTCCCGCCGTGCGCGGCCGGGGCCAACCCGATGATCGCCAGCCGCGCGTCGGCCGGCCCGAACCCCGGCACCGGCCGCCCCCAGTACGTCCAGTCGGCGAACGCGGCCCGCTTCGTACGGGCCACCTCCTCACGCCATTCGACCAGCCGGGGGCACGCCCGGCAGTCCGCGACGCGCCGGTCGAGCCGGGCGAGGGCACTGCTGTCGTCCATGCGGCCACGGTATGCCGTGCGGACGGTCCGCTGCGCAGAGGCCGCATGCGGCGGGACCCGCGACACGGCCGGTGCCCGGCGCGCCACCGCCGCCGGCCTCGAGGCACCACCCGTCGAGGTCCGGCTCCGCTGGTGAGCCGGGGCACGGGAGCTGCGAGGGCCTACCGCGGCCACCGCGAAAACGCTTCCGGGTCCGTGGGTCCGGGGCGTTAAGGTCGGTGCATGGCTACCGATGACGCGGACGAGAACGTGGACCGTGGGACCGCCGAGGGAACCGGCGAGCCGGGCGCGACCGCCTCCGCCCCCGCCGGCCGATCAGTCGATCCCAAGATCGCCGCAGCGGTGGCCGCCGCCGAGGCCGCCGGGCCCGCCGACGGCGAGACCGTCCGCATCGACAGCTGGATCTGGGCCGTCCGCCTGATCAAGACCCGCTCCCTCGGTGCCGCCGCCTGCCGTGGCGGGCATGTGCAGGTGAACGGCGAGCGGGTGAAGCCCGCCTACTCCGTGCGCGTCGGCGACGAGGTGCGGATGCGACACGAGGGCCGGGAACGGATCGTGATCGTCAAGCACCTGATCCGCAAGCGGGTGGGCGCGCCCGTGGCCGCCCAGTGCTACATCGACAACTCCCCTCCGCCTCCGCCCCGCGAGGCCATCGCCCCCGCCGGCCTCCGCGACCGCGGCACCGGCCGCCCCACCAAGCGGGACCGCCGCGAGCTGGAACGCCTCCGCGGTGTCGCCGGCCCGAGCATCCCCGCGGGCTTCCCCGGCTTGACCGAACTGGGCGGACCCGGCACATCCGGCGGGCCCGGCGGCCGTGGCGGGTCGGGCAGCCGTGGCGGGTCCGGCGGTCGTGGCGGACACGGCGGTCGTGGCGGACACGGTGGCTCCGGTTCTTCCGGCGGACGCGGTGGCTCCGGAGGACGCGGCACCTCCGGCGGCTCGGGTGGCTTCGGCGACACGGGTGGCTCCGGCGGCTCGGGAGGGCGACCGCGCGGACGCTGAGCTGCCGGGACCGGGCCCGCGCCAGGCCGTCAGCTGCCGCGTCAACCGGAGCCCCTCACCCGGCCGACGGCACCACTGTCACCGTCGGCCCAGCAGCCGCAGCAGCTTCCCGTTGTGCGCTCGGCGGGTCCAGGCGATCAGGGCGAGGGGCGCGATCAGGATCAGCGGGGTCGCCGCGTTCTGGCCGTCGAATGCGGTGACCTGGACGATGAACGCCCCCACCATGAGCGCACCGAGGGCGATCGCCGCCACGGATTGCAGCACCGGCACCAACAGCGCTGTCGCTCCGGCGAGTTCGAGCGCGCCGATGGTGTACATGGCCCCGCTGCCCCAGCCGATTCTGTCGAAGGACTCGACGGCCGTGGGGTGCGCCATGAGCTTGGGCAAGGCGCTCGCCATGCCGTAGAACAGCGCGAGCAGCACCTGCACCACGCGCAGGGCGACCCGGGCTCCGCGCGCCCGGCCGGTGAGCGCGCCGGCGGAGACCGCGGCGGACGTCGTCGTGGAGCTGACGGGAACGGTGGTCTCGGACATGACGGTCTCCAGGTGAAGCGGTCCCGATTGCTGTCACCGAGGCAGACCGGCCGGCGGTCCGGAACTCATCGGCCGACACCTCGCCGGTCGAGAACGCTCGCCCTCCCGCCCCCGGGATGAACGAACCGTGCGCGGGAGCCGGGGTGCCTACGCCGAGGGCACCGCCCGGACCCACATCCCGTCCGGGGTCAGATACGTGTCCACCTCCAGTCCCGCTTCCGCCAGCGCCGACTCGAACCGCTCCTTCGTCAGGGGTCTGGAGAGGAACGTCTGCGTCCACACCGCGTCCGGGAAGACATACTCCGCGCGGACCGAGTCCACCCCCTCCCCGGCCGGCTCCACCGAGGCGATCCGCACGGTGAAGCCACTCGGGTCGACCCGCTCCCTGGGCACGTCGGTGTGATAGTCCGCGCCCTCGCGCTGGATCAGCACGCAGCCACCGTCCGCCACATGCCGGGCGCAGGTCCTCAGGATGCCCCTGCGCACCTCCTCGTCACCGGCGTGCACCAGGAACGACGCGAGCATC
Organism: Streptomyces olivaceoviridis; assembly: GCF_014650115.1. Lineage (GTDB taxonomy): Bacteria > Actinomycetota > Actinomycetes > Streptomycetales > Streptomycetaceae > Streptomyces > Streptomyces olivaceoviridis. Next base: position 229,933 of record NZ_BMUI01000006.1, read on the forward strand.
ACCACGTCGAACGTCTCACCCAGGTCGAGGTCCTCGATGGAGCTGCGTATCGTGCGCGCTCCACGGACCCGGGCCAGCATGTCGGCCGACTCGTCCACCGCCGTCACCGTGAAGCCGCGCTCCAGCAGCGGATGGGTCACCCGGCCCACCCCGCTGCCGAGTTCCAGGATGTGCGCCCCGGCCGGCACCGCCGCGGCGATGATGTCCGGCTCCTCGCCCACCGGCAGTCGCGCGTACAACTCGACCGCGCAGCCGTCCGGGGTGATCGCACCCGGTCCCGTGCCCTCGTAGCCCTCACGCATCTCGATCCTCATGCCCGGACAACGGCCCGCGCCCGCACGCCCGTTCCCACCCTCCCCCAGTTCACTCGTTCGAGCTATTCAGCCCGGAACGGGAACCACCCGTGCCCGATGTACCAGTGGCCACCGGCCCGCAGATGGTCCCCGACCGCCCGCTCCACGGACGTCCGGCGGGGCAGCGTGGCCACCGGCAGGTCCGGGTCCCCGAAGACGAACTGGACGGGCTCGGTGTCGGCCGGCTCGCTCTCCTCCCGGGCGATGCGGAACCGCTCCTGGAAGCGCAGGATGTTGGATTCGGCGGGCAGGTACCACCGCAACTGCGGGTCCAGCAGCCAGGAGTGGCACAGCACCGCCACCGGCCGCTCCTCGGGGAAGCACCGGGCGAAGAACTCCCGGGCCAGCACCAGGGAGCGGTCGCAGGCGGACGGGGTCAGCGGGCCGTGGAAGTCGGGGATGTGCAGGTTCAGGCAGGGCGTTCCGGGCGCCGCGTCCAGTCCGATCGGCGCCGTCACAAGCGCGTCGCGGTCCCCGAGCCGTGCGCGCTCGAACTGGAGCCGCCCGAGCTGGTACAGCTCGCCGCGGAAGTGCCGGACCAGCCAGCGCCACGACTGCACCCCGGCCCTGCCGTGCCGTCTGCGGTGCACGGCGAGGTGACGGCCCAGGTCGGCCAGGGTGCGCCGGGAGACCTCGGCCGGGACGCCTCGGGCCCGGTGGCGCGCCTGGGTACGCGGGAGCGCGGCGAGGAGGACGTGCACGGCGAAGGTGTCCCTCAGATCGGCCGGAGCCGAGGCGAGCAGATCGGGCAGCGCGGGCGTGCGGCCCGTGTCCTCCGGCTCGCGGAAGATCTCCTCGACGCATTCCGCCAGGAGCCGGATGGTGCCGGGATCACCGGTCAGCCCGCGCCACTGGGCGACGAGTTCGTTGACGTCCTCGTGCGGCACGGCCAGGTCGAGGAGCAGTGCGGGCAGGTCGTCGGCGTCCGGCAGCACGAGCGGTCCCCCTTCGGCATTCGGCGGACGGCCTCGTCACACCCCCTCATCGAGGGGTCCCGCCGCCTCGTCGCGAGTGTTGATGCACGTCGTCGTCGAAGAGTACGTTGCAGACAGGAGTGGTGATCCGATGCGTACGGGCAGTGAACCGGCGACCGCGCGCAGTGCCCTGCGGGCGCGGTTCTGGCTGAGCCTGTGGGGACTGTGCTGGGCGGTCTTCGGCACGGCGGCGTTCGCGCTGGTCGGGCGCCCGGGCTGGGCGGCGGCCTGCGGGGTGCTGTGGCTGCTGATCACCGTCGACATGATCGTGATCCTCCGGCACATCCGGCAGGGCCCGCACTACCAGCCGGGCCGGGACGTACCGCCGTACCAGCCGTCGGACGGACCGCCGTATCCGGAGCCACGCAGACACCGCCGCCCGTTGCGAGGGCCACCGAGACACCACCACCCGTAACCGGCCGACAACCGGCCCCCGCCTCCCCATGGCCGCTCGGTGTCCGGGGCAGTGAAGGGGACGGCTGGCAGCCGCCTCGACCGCCCGCCCGGTCGCCCACCGTCGCGCCGTCACTCCTCGAAGCGTGCCGCCTTCAGGTACTGCGGGTTGGGGTCCAGCGCCGCCGCCAGCCGGAAGTGGCGCTTGGCCTGGTCGGGGCGGCCCTGGCGCTCGTAGGTGCGGGCCAGCGCGAAGTGCGCGTACGCGTTGTCCGGCTCGCGCTCCAGCACGATGGTGAACTCAAGCTCGGCGGGACGCAGTTGCGCCGCGGCGAAGAAGGCGCGGGCGCGCAGCAGCCGGGCGGCGGTGTTCTCGGGGTGCGCGCCGATGACTCCGTCGAGCAGCTTCACCGCGCCCCGCGGGTCCCGCGCGTTGAGCAGTTGCTCCGCGGCACGGAAATCGATGACATGCGTTTCCGGAGTACGTCCGGTGGAACCGCTGGTCTCGGGCACGGCAGAGTCCTTCCCTCACTCCCGCCCTTCAACGCCCCGAGCCGGACCGCTATTCCGTACCGGCATGCCGTACCGGCCGTTCCACACCTTCTATCCCGTACTGTCCGCGCCGTCCGCGCCGCCCGCGTCCTTCGGGGCCGCGCCGGCCTGCCGTGCCCGGCGTGCGAGGTCGTCCCAGACCTCGGCGACGCGCCTAGTCAGCGCGTCCAGGGGTACGTCGTTGTCGATCACGATGTCCGCGATCTCCCGGCGCTGCTCACGGCTCGCCTGCGCGGCCATACGTGCGCGTGCGTCCTCCTCGGTCATCCCGCGCAGCCGTACCAGCCGGTCGAGCTGGGTCGCGGGGCTCGCGTCCACGACGATCACCACGTCGTAGAGCGGGGCGAGGCCGTTCTCGGTGAGCAGGGGCACGTCGTGGACCACCACGGCGTCCTCGGCCGCGGCTCTCTCCAGTTCGCGGGAACGGGCGCCCACCAAGGGGTGCACGATCGAGTTGAGGAGGGCGAGCTTCTCGGGGTCGGCGAAGACGATCGAACCGAGCCGGGGCCGGTCGAGGCTGCCGTCGGCGGCGAGGATGTCCGTTCCGAAGGCGTCGACCACGGCCGCGAGACCGGGCGTGCCGGGCGCCACGACCTCGCGCGCGATGCGGTCCGCGTCGATCAGTACGGCCCCGTGCCGCACGAGCAGCCGCGACACCTCGCTCTTGCCGGCGCCGATCCCGCCGGTCAGGCCCACTGTCAGCATGAGCGGAAGCTTAGGCCCTGTCCGTGCCGGCGGAACCGGCGGAGGTCAGTTGTCGCCCTCGCGCTCCGCCAGGAAGCGCTCGAACTCGCGCCCGATCTCGTCGGCCGACGGGATGTCCACGGGCTCGGCGAGCATGTTGCCCCTGGTCTCGGCACCCGCCGCGGCGTCGTACTGGTGCTCAAGGCCCTGGACGAGCGCGGTCAGTTCCTCGTCGCCCTCCTGGATCTGCCGGTCGATCTCGGTCTGCGTGCGGTGCGCGTCGTTGCGCAGCGCGTGCGCGACGCCGGGCAGGACCAAGCCGGTGGCGGCCGTGATGGCCTCCAGGACGGTCAGAGCGGCGTCGGGGTACGGCGAACGGGCGATGTAGTGCGGGACGTGCGCGGCGACGCCCAGGACGTCGTGCCCGGCCTCCATGAGGCGGTATTCGAGCAGCGACTCGGCGCTGCCGGGCACCTGCGCCTCCTCGAAGGGGCTGCGGTGGCCGGGGACGAGGTCGGTGCGGTTGCCGTGCGGGGTCAGGCCCACGGGGCGGGTGTGCGGGACGCCCATGGGGATGCCGTGGAAGTTCACGGACAGGCGGACGCCGAGCCGCTCCACTATCTGCCGCACGGCCGCCGCGAACCGCTCCCACTCCACGTCGGGCTCGGGGCCGGACAGCAGCAGGAACGGGGCACCGGTGGCGTCCTGGACGAGGCGCACCTCGATGGCCGGGGTCTCGTAGCCGGTCCAGCGGTCCTGCTTGAAGGTCAGCAGGGGCCGGCGGGCGCGGTAGTCCACGAGCCGGTCGTGGTCGAACCGGGCCACGACCTGGTGGGGCAGTGAGTCGAGCAGCCGGTCGACGATCTGGTCGCCGGTCTCGCCCGCGTCGATGTATCCGTCGAAGTGGTAGAGCATGACAAGGCCGGCCGACTCCTGGGCGAGCGCCATGTCCACCACGGCGAGGCCCTTCGGCTCCCATGCGTACAAACCCTGCGGATCAAGCACTGTGACCGCTCCTCCTCGTGTTCCCCATGACTAACGCGCCCCGGAACAGCGGAATTCCCGCGACACGCCGCTGATCAGCGATCTCTTGCGGGACACCTTGACGACCCGTCACCTGGTCCCTACCTTCACGGCAGCCGAGTTCAGCATCCCGGTCGTCGTTCACGTATGAGGAACGGCGCGACAGGAAGGCACCCCATGCGCATACGCACGCCGCTCCCCCCCCTGTTCGCCGCGGCCCTCACCGCCGGCGGACTGTTCCTGACCACCGCCGGCCCGGCCTCGGCCGCCACCACGATCGAGGTGACGACCGCGGCCCAGCTGAAGACCGCGCTCGGCGCCGCCGGGCCCGGCGACACGATCCACCTGGCGGACGGCACGTACACCGGGAACTTCAAGGCGACGACACCGGCCACGGCGTCCGCCCGCATCACCCTCACCGGCTCCCCCGGGGCCGTGCTCACCGCCGGCGGCGGCTACGGCCTGCATCTGAACGGCGCCTCCTACTGGACGGTCCAGGGCGTGACCGTCACCGGCGGCCAGAAGGGCATCATGATCGACGCGGCCAGGGGGGTCGTGGTCGACGGCGTCACGGTCCACGGCCTGGACATGGAGGGCGTGCACTTCCGCACCTCCAGCACGGACGGCGTGATCAGGAACTCCAGGATCTACGACACCGGGAACGACGGCCGCGGCATGGGCGAGGGCGTCTACGTCGGGACCGCGAACACACTGTCCGACAAGAGCGACCGCATCCAGATCCTGGGCAACACGATCGGTCCCGGCGTGGGCGGCGAGAACGTCGACATCAAGGAGGGCACGACCGGCGCACGGATCATCGGCAACACCTTCGACGGCGGCGGCCTGACCGGCGCCAACTACGACGACTCCTGGGTCGACGTGAAGGGCAACGACGTCCTCGTCCAGGACAACACCGGCACCGCGACCAGCAACGACGGCTACCAGACCCACACCCAGCAGCCCGGCTGGGGCTGCGACACGATCTTCAAGGGCAACAAGTCAAACTTGACGACCGCCACCGGGACCACCCGGCTGGCGATCAACGTCACCAACTTCGGCGCCGGCTGCACCACGACGGTCCACAGCAGCAACACGGTGACGGGCGGCAAGGGCCTGACCAACATCGCGGTGACCCCGTGAACGCCTGAGGGGCCGCACCTCGAAAGGTACGGCCCCTCAGCCGACTATCGGCTAAGCCCAGCGGCTAGCGTTCAGCTCTGCCCACCGGCCAGCTTCTCGCGCAGCGCGGCCAGCGCCTCGTCCGAGGCCAGCGCACCGGAGGTGTCCGCGCCCTCGGAGGAGTACGAACCGCCGGTCGCGGCCGGAGCCGCAGCCTCGCCACCCTCGGCCGCGGCAGCGGCGTCGGCCTCGCGGGACTTGATGACCTGCTGCTGGTGCTGCTCGAAGCGGGACTGCGCCTCGGCGTACTGGCGCTCCCACTCCTCGCGCTGCTTCTCGTAGCCCGGCAGCCAGTCGTTGGTCTCCGGGTCGAAGCCCTCGGGGTAGATGTAGTTGCCCTGGTCGTCGTAGGACGCGGCCATGCCGTACAGGGTCGGGTCGAACTCGACCGCCGTCGGGTCGGCACCGAAGGACTCGTTGGCCTGCTTCAGCGAGAGGCTGATCCGACGACGCTCCAGGTCGATGTCGATGACCTTGACGAAGATCTCGTCGTTGACCTGGACGACCTGCTCCGGGATCTCCACGTGGCGCTCGGCCAGCTCGGAGATGTGGACCAGACCCTCGATGCCCTCGTCCACGCGGACGAACGCACCGAACGGCACCAGCTTCGTGACCTTGCCGGGCACGACCTGGCCGATCTGGTGGGTGCGGGCGAACTGCTGCCACGGGTCTTCCTGGGTCGCCTTCAGCGACAGGGAGACGCGCTCGCGGTCCATGTCGACGTCGAGGACCTCGACGGTGACCTCCTGGCCGACCTCGACGACCTCGGACGGGTGGTCGATGTGCTTCCAGGACAGCTCGGAGACGTGGACCAGACCGTCGACGCCACCCAGGTCCACGAAGGCACCGAAGTTGACGATCGAGGAGACCACACCGGAGCGGACCTGACCCTTCTGGAGGGTCGTGAGGAACGTCTGGCGGACCTCGGACTGGGTCTGCTCCAGCCAGGCACGGCGGGACAGGACCACGTTGTTGCGGTTCTTGTCCAGCTCGATGATCTTGGCCTCAAGCTCCTTGCCGACGTACGGCTGGAGGTCGCGGACGCGGCGCATCTCGACCAGGGAGGCCGGCAGGAAGCCACGGAGGCCGATGTCGAGGATGAGACCACCCTTGACGACCTCGATGACGGTACCGGTGACGATGCCGTCCTCTTCCTTGATCTTCTCGATGGTGCCCCAGGCACGCTCGTACTGGGCGCGCTTCTTCGAGAGGATCAGGCGGCCTTCCTTGTCCTCCTTCTGGAGGACCAGGGCCTCGATCTCGTCACCGACGGCGACGACCTCGTTCGGGTCGACGTCGTGCTTGATCGAGAGCTCGCGGCTCGGGATGACACCTTCGGTCTTGTAACCGATGTCGAGCAGGACCTCGTCCCGGTCGACCTTCACGATGACGCCGTCGACGATGTCGCCGTCGTTGAAGTACTTGATCGTCTCGTCGATCGCTGCGAGGAAGGCTTCCTCGTTACCGATGTCGTTGACCGCTACCTGCGGAGTGGTGGCGGTGGTCTCGGTGCTGCTCGTCATGTGGGAAAGGGCTCCGGTACGGACATTGAAGTCGTAGGTACTGCTTACGCCGGGAGCCCGTTTCGCTCTGTAGAAGCCGGACAGCCAAGGAAGCGCCACATTGAGCACCGGGTGCCCGGTGGCGCCTCGACAACCGAGGGGACATACAACAGATGCGAGCGCAGCCTGCTACGTCTGAGGTGCGCAGGCCCGCAGCGCAACTTGTAGCATACGGGGGCAGCCGGACATGGTCAATGCGCGAAGGCGCACACCCGGGGCAGATCGCCGCATTTCCGGCAGAAGAAACGTCCCAACAGGCCAGTACGGGCCTGGGGACCCCTTCCGCGCGGACCCCCGGCGGGCTGGACGGAAGAGTACGACGAGGGAGCCGATCATCCAAGAGCCGGAAGTGCACGAGCCGGAGGGGTCCGACGGGTTCGAGCCGGAAGCCACACGGCGTGACGCGGACGTCACCGAGAGCACGCGGGCCAACCGGGGCTGGTGGGACCGCAACGCCGACGAGTACCAGATCGAGCACGGCACGTTCCTCGGCGACGACCGCTTCGTGTGGGGCCCGGAGGGCCTGGACGAGGTGGAGGCCGAGCTGCTCGGCCCGCCGGAGGAACTGAAGGGCAAGACGGCCCTGGAGATCGGCGCGGGCGCGGCGCAGTGCGCGCGCTGGCTGGCCGCCCAGGGCGCGCGTCCGGTGGCCCTGGACCTCTCGCACCGCCAGTTGCAGCACGCGCTGCGGATCGGCGGATCGTTCCCGCTGGTCTGCGCCGACGCCGGCGCGCTGCCGTTCGCGGACGGCTCCTTCGACCTGGCGTGCTCCGCGTACGGGGCGCTGCCGTTCGTGGCCGATCCGCGGCTGGTGCTGCGCGAGGTGCGCCGGGTGCTGCGGCCGGGCGGACGGTTCGTGTTCTCGGTGACGCATCCGATCCGCTGGGCGTTCCCGGACGAGCCGGGCCCGGAGGGTCTGTCGGTGTCCTCGTCCTATTTCGACCGCACGCCGTACGTGGAGCAGGACGAGCGGGGTCGCGCGGTCTACGTGGAGCACCACCGGACGATCGGCGACCGGGTGCGGGACATCGTGGCCTCCGGGTTCCGGCTGGTGGACCTGGTGGAGCCGGAGTGGCCGGCCTGGAACACCTCGGAGTGGGGCGGCTGGTCGCCGCTGCGCGGGAACCTGATCCCGGGCACGGCGATCTTCGTGTGCGAGCGGGACTGATCGTCCCGGGCGGCCCGAGCGCCGCCCGGGACCGGCGGTCGCACGCGCGCGTGCCGATCGTTCAGGGCCCCGTACGACACTAGGGGCGTGATCCGTTACGACGCCCTGGACGCCCTTCCCGTGCGTGGCGCCCTTCCTGCCCTGGCCGAGGCCCTCGACGGGCACGGCACCGCCGTCCTCGTGGCGCCGCCCGGCACCGGCAAGACGACGCTGGTGCCGCTGGTGCTGGCGGGGCTGGTCGGCGGCGGTCCCGCACGGCGGGTCGTGGTGGCCGAGCCGCGGCGGATCGCGGCGCGGGCGGCGGCCCGGCGCATGGCGTGGCTGCTGGGCGAGAAACCGGGCGGGAGCGTCGGCTTCACGGTGCGCGGCGAGCGGACCGTGGGACGGCACACGCGCGTGGAGGTCGTGACGACCGGTGTCCTGCTCCAGCGGCTCCAGCGTGACCAGGAGCTGACCGGGGTGGACGTCGTCGTCCTCGACGAGTGCCACGAGCGGCATCTGGACGCGGACACGGTGGCCGCGTTCCTGTGGGACGTGCGGCAGGCGCTGCGGCCGGAACTGCGGCTGGTGGCCGCGTCGGCGACCACGGACGCCGAGGGGTGGGCGCGGCTGCTCGGCGGAGCGCCGGTGGTCGAGGCGGCGGGCGCGGCGCATCCGGTGGAGGTCGTGTGGGCTCCCCCGGCGCGTCCGGTCCGGCCGCCGCACGGGATGCGGGTGGATCCGGCGCTGCTGGCCCATGTGGCGTCGGTGGTACGGCGGGCGCTGGCCGAGCGGACCGGGGACGTGCTGTGTTTCCTGCCGGGCGTGGGCGAGATCGCGCGGGTGGCGGGCCTGCTCGGGGATCTCGGTGACGTGGATGTGCTCCAGGTGCACGGCCGGGCGCCGGCCGCCGTGCAGGACGCGGTGCTGGTGCCCGGGGCGCGGCGCCGGGTGGTGCTGGCGACGTCCGTGGCCGAGTCGTCGCTGACCGTGCCGGGGGTGCGGGTGGTGGTCGACTCCGGGCTGGCGCGGGAGCCCCGGGTGGACCACGCGCGCGGGCTGAGCGGGCTGACGACCGTACGGGCGTCGCGGGCGGCCGGGCGGCAGCGGGCGGGGCGGGCCGGGCGTGAGGCGCCGGGTGCGGTGTACCGGTGCTGGGCGGAGGCCGAGGACGTCCGTCTGCCGGCCTTCCCGGCGCCGGAGATCAAGGTGGCCGACCTGACCGCGTTCGCCCTTCAGGCGGCCTGCTGGGGCGATCCGGACGCCTCCGGGCTGGCGTTGCTGGATCCGCCGCCGGGCGGGGCGATGACGGCGGCACGGGAGGTGCTGGCGGCCGTGGGAGCGGTGGACTCCGCCGGGCGGGCCACGGAGGTCGGCGTGCGGATGGCTCGGCTGGGGGTGCACCCCCGGCTGGGGCGGGCGTTGCTCGACACCGCCGGTCAGGGGGCGGAGGTTGTCGCCCTGCTTTCCGAGGAGGTGCCCCGGGACTACGGGGACGATCTCGCCGGTGCGTTGCGCCGTGTCCGGCGTGGGGGTGACGCCTACGCCGCGCGGTGGGCCGCGGAGGTACGGCGGCTGAGGGGCGTCTCGGAGGAGTTCGCGCACCCGCCCGCCCTTCACGGTCGGCACCAAGGCGCCGTCCAGGCCGGACCGGGCACCGGCGACGACAAGCTCGCCGGGCTGGTCGCCGCCCTGGCCTTTCCCGAGCGTGTCGCCGAGCTCGACGGCGGGTCGTACCTCATGGCGTCCGGGACGCGCGCGGAACCGGCCGAGGGGTCGGCGCTGCGCGGTGCTCCCTGGATCGTCGTGGCCGTCGCCGACCGGCCCGCCGGCAAGGGCCACGCGCGCGTGCTGCTCGGGACGGCCGTGGACGAGGACGTGGCGCGGGCCGCCGCCGGCGCGCTGCTGGCGGAGGGGGACGAGGTGCACTGGGCCGACGGGGACGTCGTGGCCCGGCATGTCGAACGGCTGGGGGCGATCGAGCTGGCCGTACGGCCCCTGAAGGACGCCGATCCGGCTCTCGTACGCGGCGCACTCCTCGACGGGCTCCGGCACGGCGGGCTCGGGCTGCTCCGCTGGTCGCCGGAGGCGGAGGTGTTGCGGCAGCGGCTGGCGTTCCTGCGGGCGCACCTGGGTGAGCCGTGGCCGGACGTGTCCGACGCGGCGCTCCACGCGCGCGTGGACGAGTGGCTGGAACCGGAGCTGAGCCGGGCCCGGCGGCGGGCCGATCTCGCGCGGATCGATGCCGGACAGGCACTCGCGCGGCTGCTGCCCTGGGCGGGCGGGGAGGCCGCCCGGCTGGACGAGCTCGCGCCCGAGCGGATCGCCGTACCGAGTGGGTCCAGGGTCCGCATCGACTACCGGGATCCCGGGCGGCCGGTCCTCGCCGTCAAGCTCCAGGAGATGTTCGGGCTGCGGGAGACACCGGCCGTCGCGGGTGTGCCGCTGCTCGTGCACCTGCTCTCGCCCGCCGGGCGGCCCGCCGCCGTCACCGCCGACCTCGCCTCCTTCTGGGCGGACGGTTACCGGGCCGTCCGGGCGGAGCTGCGCGGCCGGTACCCCAAGCACCCGTGGCCGGAGGACCCGGCGACCGCCGAGCCCACCCGGCACACCAACGCGCGGCTCAGGCGCTGACCGGTTCGGGTTCCTGCGTCCGCGTGCCGGCGGGGTCCTGCGGGCGGCGGGCGCGGGCCTCCAGCAAGAGGGAGAGGGCGAGGAAGGACAGGCCGAGGCCGAGGGAGCCCCAGGGGACGTACGAGGTGAGGGCCAGGACGAGGGTGCGGTTGTGGCGGACGAGGTCGACCGTGTGGTCGATGTAGTCCTCGCGCATCTTCACGTGCCCGGCGAACGCGGTGACCTTGGCGCGACCGCCGAGCAGGGTGCCGCCGCGCAGTTCCTCCTGGTGGATCTCCTCGCCGTAGACGGGTGCGCCGGTGACGGGTTCGACCCAGAACCTGCGGACCGTGGTGTACCAGCGGGTGGTGCCGGTCCGGGCGACCGATTCCGGGGTGATGCCCCGGACGGGCATGGTCTTCGGCATGGGGACCTTGGTCCAGGGGACGGTCTGCTCGAAGTAGTAGACCGTCAGGCCGCGGAAGGTCCGGGTGTCCCGGTAGTGGATGGGGTTGGTGGTGCGGGTCTGCGCGTCGAAGTACTCGTAGTCCCGTTTCTGGGTCAGGAAGGGCCACTTGAACTCGATGCCCTCGCGTTTCACCGGGTCGCCGTCGACCATCTCGCCGGTGGCGTGCACGGGGTCCTGGCTGTGGGCGTCGAAGATGTACCGTTCGGGCACCTTGGAGACCATGGTGCCGTCGGGGCCCTGGACGTAGGAGAGGCTGTCCCAGACGACGACGGGCCGTCCCGCCGTCCTCGCGATCTTCTTCGCGGCCTCCACGTCGCCCTTGAGGGTCTGCACGATGGTGACCTTGGGGACCTTCTTCGCGCGCAGGGTGCCGTAGTCGAGGAGGGTGGCGTTCCGGGCCTCCAGGACCATGTCCTGGTACTGGTTCGCGGGGATCCTGGCCAGGCGGGGGAAGGCGTACCACCGCACCAGGGGGGCCAGCGCCGCGCAGAACACGGCGCAGGCGAGCAGGACCAGGCTTGCCTTGCGGCGCATTGCGGCCTCCCTTCGGGACGGGCGCGGCTACGGGTGCGCGGGCACCGTCGTCAGCAACGGCTCGGGGGACGTCCGGCCCGACGGCGAGCCCAGCGCGCTGACCGTGAGGACCAGGGCGAGCGCGAGGGCGAGACCGGTCGCGGCGGCGATCAGGGCGCGCATGCGGGGCCTCCCGGCGGGCGGTCGGTGTCCTGACGGGTCCCCACCGGATCCTGATGGGCCGTCAGGGCAGGCACCGTAGCAACGGGCGGACGAGATGAGAACAGCGGTGCACGCACGAAGAAGGGCGCCCGCCCGCCGGAGCGGGTCGGGCGCCCTGTGCGCCGTTGTGCGTCAGGAGGCGGACGCGCTCGGGTCCGGGCTCGGCTCCGGGCTCGCCGGGGAGCCGGCGGGGGCGACCTTCAGTTCCACCGTGAGCGTGGCCCCGCCCGTGGTGGTGATGCGGAGCAGGAACGTGCCGGTGGTGCCGTCGGCGTACAGCTTCGGCAGCGTGAGCAGGCCCTTGTCGTCCGTCTGGAGGCCGGTGAGGGTGCGGACGGCCTTGCCGTCGGCGTCCTTGAAGTAGGGGCCCTTGTCGTTCTCCGTGGCGTCGTCCGCCGACTTGAGCAGTGTGGCGGTGGCCGCGACCTTGTCCGCGACGGCGCCCTTGTACGTCGCCTTCACCTGGACCTGGTCGGCGAACTCGCCGCCCGGCGTGCAGCTCAGCGGGGTGTCGCCGGTGCGGACCAGGGTGTCGGCGGCGCGCGCGGTGACGGTCGCCGCGAAATCGACGCCCTTGACCGTGCGTCCCACGACGGCGGCGGTGACCTTGAAGTCGCCGGTCTTCTCGCCGGCCTGGAGCGCCGGGGCGAGCGCGACGCCCTTGGCGTCGGTGGCGACCGTGGCCACGGTCTCGCCGCCGGCGAAGGTGGCGTCGGTGTCACCGGTGATGGTGAACCGGATCCTGATCTTGGCGACGGACTTGCCGACCTTGGTCTCGGCGCGGACGCTGACCGGCTCGGCGAAGGCGTCACCGGCCATGGCGCTGAGCTTTCCGGTGCCCACGCCCACCAGGTGGTCCACCAGGTCGGTGGGCGTCTGCGGGCCCGTCGGCGGTGTCGGCGGGGCGGGCGGGGTCGGCGGGGTGGGCGGCGTAGGCGGCGCGGGGTCGGGGCTCTCGCTCCCGCCGTGGTCGCTTCCGCCGTCGCCGCCGGGCTTGTGGGGCTTCGGGTCCGGCTTGGCCGGCGGGTCCGAGGGCTTCGGGGAGTGTGTACCGCCGGAGTCGTCGTCGCTGCGGTGCTCGGGGACGCCGCCGGTGCCGTCGGGGACGGAGTGGCTGCCCTTGCGGTAGTACTCCAGCCAGTTCAGGACCAGGTTGAGGTAGTCCTGCGAGTTGTTGTAGCTGAGGATCGCGCTGTGCAGGCCGCCCTCGGTGGACATGTCCCAGTCGTTGCGGCACAGGTAGTGGCCCGCGGCGAGGGCGGCGTCGTAGACGTTGTTGGGGTCCTTCTTGCCGTCCCCGTTGCCGTCACGGCCCGCCCAGGCCCAGGTCGACGGGATGAACTGCATGGGGCCGACGGCCTGGTCGTAGGTGCTGTTGCCGTCGTACGCGCCGCCGTCGGTGTCCGGGATGAGCGCGAAGCCGTTGCCGTCGAGCTGCGGGCCCAGGATGCGGCCCACGGTGGTGCCGTCGGCGTCGACCTGGCCGCCGCGGGCGTGCCCCGACTCCACCTTGCCGATGGCGGCGAGCAGTTGCCAGGGCAGGTTGCAGCCGGGCTTGGCGGAGCGCAGTTCCGCCTCGGCTTTCTTGTAGGCGTCGAGGACCGTCGCCGGGATGCCCGCCTCGGCTGCCCCGCGGGAGACGGGGGGGCCGGCGCTCGGCGCGGGGCTGGGGTTGGGGCTCTTCAGGGGCGGCAGGTCCGTGTAGTACGGCGAGTTGCCGGTCGCGTTGGCGGTGGCATTGCCGTCGGCGGCCCCGTCCGTGGCGGGGGCGCTGGCGCCGGCCGCCGCCGGTCTGCCGTCGTCCTCGTTGGTCACTCCCGGTGCCTGGGACGCGGACAGAGCCGCGACCGCCGCCGCGGCCACGGCGGTGGTCGCCGCTCCCTTGCGCAGCCGCCTGCCGAAATGCGCCGCCATAGAGTGAACCCCTCCCATGGACGCCCGTGCGTCCGTCTCCTTCTGTCTGCCTCGCTCTGGTGTGACGGTTGACCCGGTGCTGTGGTTGCGCCTGTTCCGCCCTTCCCTCCGTGCGACGGGTGTACGGCCGTGCGCCCGCACGGCGACGCAGGTGACCCTACGACAAGTTGCTTGGAACCTGCACCGGTTCACACCCGGATTTCACCGTTTGGCCAACTGTCGCTGCCCATGCCTGCCCCGGACGGCGGTCACGCATACTGGGGCCGGCCTGATCACCGGCGCCGCGTTCCGCGCCGCCGACCGCTCCGGGAGGCCCTGTTGCCGTTCACACTCAGCCATGCGGCGGCCGTGCTGCCCGCGGTCCGACGGGACGGGAGCGGCCGGGGCCCACTGGTGCCGACGGTGCTCGTCACGGGTTCCTTCGCGCCCGACATGCCCTACTACGCGGCCGGAGTCCTGCCCGGCGGGATGGAGTTCGGCTCGGTCACGCACGCGTTCGCCGGCGTCGTCTCGGTCGACGTGCTCATCGCCTGGGCCCTGGCGGGGATGTGGCTGCTGGTCCGGGAGCCGTTGCTCGCGCTGCTGCCACGGGCGCGACAGGGCCGGCCGGCCGCCCTGCTGCGCTGCGGTGCGCCCCGCGCGCGGGTGCGGACCGCGTCGGTGGGGCGGTGGTACGCCTCCGCGGTGCTCGGCGCGCTCACCCATGTGGTGGGGGACGCGTTCACGCATCACGACCGGTGGGGCACGCGGCTGGTTCCGGCCATCGGGCGGGACCGTCCGGCCGGTGTACCGCTGTTCACCTGGCTTCAGTACGGCTCGTCGGCGGCGGGTGCCGTGGTGATCGCCGTGTTCGTGGTACGCGCGCTGCGGCGGGCGCCGGACGGGGTGCCGGCGGGGGTGCCGGTGCTGTCCGTGCGGGACCGGTGCCGGGCGCTCGCGGTGATCGGCGGCTGCGCGCTGGCCGCGGCGGTGCAGCGAACGGCGCGGTGGCGGGAGCGGCGGGGTACGGCCGCGGGGCCGTGGGAGTTGGTGCCCACCCTGTGCTTCGGGGTGGGCGCCGGGCTGCTCCTGGGGCTGCTGCTGTACGCCGTCGGGGTCAGGGTCTGGCGTCCGGCCGCCGGTCCCGGGGGTCCAGGGGATCCGGGTGGGGTGGTCGGTGCGGGCCGGGGGCGGCCGGTCGCTCGGTGACGGACGCGACGAAGACCGTGAGCGTGGGCCGGGGGCGTGATCTCGGGATCAGGGTGAGGACGAGGGCGGCGTAGCCGCGGGCCAGGTCGGCCCACTGGCGCCAGTCGGGGGTGCGGGCCGCGCGGTCGGCGACCCTGCGCCGGAGGTCCTTGGGGACATTGCGGACGGTCGTGGCCAGATCGGCCGGGATGCGGGCGGTGCTTGCGTCGGCCGCGAGGGCCGGCACCGGCGCGGCGGGCACGGCCTGCGTCGAGGCGGTGTCCACCCAGACCCCGGCTGATGCCTCGGGCGTCCGGCGGTGAAGCATGCGTATACCCATGCCCGCAGTGTTGCGGCTGCGAGGGGTGGGGGGCGTTTTGGCGGGGTCCGTTCGGGTTGTGACGAATCCCTCCGGGGGACCGACCGGGCGTTCGAGCTCGGGTGGGTCGTGGCGAGGAGGGAGCGAGGCGGTCGGGGGGCACGGCGTCCCGCACCGCTGGGCCGCGCCGTGGGGGGGGGAGGTGATCGGCGGTCGGGGCGCGCTGCCCCGCACCGCCGGGCTGCGTCGGGGGGAGATGACCGGCGGTCGGGGTCGGCGTGCCCCGCACCGCTGGGCTGGGCTGGGCTGGGGGAGGCGATCGGCGATCGGGGGCGCGCTGCCCCGCACCGCCGGGCCGCATCGTGGGGAGATGCCCGGCGGTCGGGGGCGGCGTGCCCCGCACCGCCGGGCCGCATCGTGGGGGGGAGGGGTGATCGGCGTTCCGGCGGCGAAGCCGATCACCCTTGGCCGCAATGCCCGCGCCTCCGCTCGGTCACCCCCCCCATGCGCCGCATGGCTAGTGGGCCGCCGATTCCCAGTCCGGGCCCACGCCCACCGAGACGTCCAGCGGGGCCCTGAGCTGCACGGCGCCCGCCATTTCGCGGCGGACGATCTCCTCCGCCGCCGCCCGCTCGCCGGGGGCGATCTCCAGCACGATCTCGTCGTGGACCTGGAGGAGCATGCGGGACCTGAGGTCCGCCTCCCGCAGCGCGCTGTCCACCTTGAGCATGGCGATCTTCACGATGTCCGCCGCCGTGCCCTGGATGGGCGCGTTGAGGGCCATGCGCTCGGCCGCCTCGCGGCGCTGGCGGTTGTCGCTGTTGAGGTCGGGCAGGTAGCGGCGGCGCCCGAAGAGCGTCGCGGTGTAGCCCGTCGCCCGGGCCTCGTCGACCGCCCGGCGCAGATAGTCCCGCACCCCGCCGAAGCGCTCGAAGTAGGCGTCCATCAGGGCGCGGGCCTCGGCCGCCTCGATGTTCAGCTGCTGGGAGAGGCCGAACGCGGACAGGCCGTACGCGAGGCCGTACGACATCGCCTTGATCTTGCGGCGCATCTCGGCGTCGACCGCGCCGGGCTCGACGCCGAACACCTGGGACGCGGCGGTGGTGTGCAGGTCCTCACCGGAGGTGAACGCCTGGATCAGCCCCGCGTCCTCGGAGAGGTGGGCCATGACACGCAGTTCGATCTGGCTGTAGTCCGCGGTCATCAGGGACTCGAAGCCCTCGCCGACCACGAATCCCCGGCGGATCGCCCGGCCCTCGTCCGTGCGGACGGGGATGTTCTGGAGGTTGGGGTCGGTGGAGGACAGACGCCCGGTCGCGGCCACCGTCTGGTTGAAGGTGGTGTGGATCCGGCCGTCCCCCGCGATGGTCTTGATCAGGCCCTCGACGGTCACCCGCAGCTTGGCCTGCTCGCGGTGCCGGAGCATGATCACGGGCAGTTCGTTGTCGGTCTGGGTGGCGAGCCAGGCCAGGGCGTCGGCGTCCGTGGTGTAGCCGGTCTTGGTCTTCTTCGTCTTCGGCAGGGCCAGCTCGCCGAAGAGGACCTCCTGGAGCTGCTTGGGCGAGCCCAGGTTGAACTCGTGGCCGGCCGCCGCGTGCGCCTCCTTCACGGCCTGTTGCACGGCGCCCGCGAACATCTGCTCCATCGCTTCGAGGTGGGGCCGGTCCGCCGCGATGCCGTGGCGCTCCATGCGGGCGAGCAGCGCGGAGGTGGGCAGCTCCATGTCGCGGAGCAGGTCGGCGGCGCCGACCTCCGCCAGGCGGCCCTCGAAGGCCGTGCCGAGGTCCAGGACGGCGCGGGCCTGGACCATCAGGGACTCGGCCTCGGCGCCGTCGTCCGCGCCGAAGGCCAGCTGGCCGTCGGCCGCCGCGGCGGGGGCCAGCTCGCGGTGCAGGTACTCCATCGACAGCGCGTCCAGGTCGAAGGAGCGGCGGCCGGGCTTGACCAGGTAGGCGGCGAGCGCGGTGTCCATGCGCACGCCCTCGACGCTCCAGCCGTGCTCGGCGAAGACCCGCATGGCGCCCTTGGCGTTGTGGAACACCTTGGGGCGGGCCGCGTCGGCCAGCCAGGCGGCGAAGGCGTTCTCGTCGGCCTCGTCCAGCTCCGACGGGTCGAACCAGGCCGCCGCTCCCCCGGCCGCGGCGAGGGCGACCTCGGCGACCGAGCCGGCGCCCAGCGCCCAGGTGTCGACGGTGGCGACGCCCAGGGGTCCGGCGCCGTGCTCGGCGAGCCAGGGGGCCAGCTCGCCGGTGCGCAGGATCGCGCCGTCGATCTCGACGCCGTCGGTGGCGACCGGGGTGGCCTCGGCCTCCTCCGTGCCGGGGTCGACGGCGAAGAGCCGCTCGCGCAGCGACGGGTTGCGGATCTCCAGGGTGTCCAGGACCATCGCGACGGCCTTGCGGTCGTACGGGGCCCGCTCCAGGTCGGCGACCGCCTTCGGCAGCTCCACCTGGCGTTCCAGCTCGGTGAGGAGGCGGTTGAGCTTGACGGACTCCAGGTGGTCGCGGAGGTTCTGCCCGGCCTTGCCCTTGACCTCCTCGACCCGCTCGACCAGCTCGGCGAAGGAGCCGAACTGGTTGATCCACTTCGCGGCGGTCTTCTCGCCGACGCCGGGGATGCCGGGGAGGTTGTCGGACGGGTCGCCGCGCAGGGCCGCGAAGTCCGGGTACTGGGCGGGCGTCAATCCGTACTTCTCGAAAACCTTCTCCGGGGTGAAGCGGGTCAGCTCCGAGACGCCCTTGGTCGGGTAGAGCACGGTGGTGTTCTCGCTGACCAGCTGGAAGGAGTCGCGGTCGCCGGTGACGATCAGCACCTCGAAGCCCGCGGCCTCGGCCTGGGTGGCGAGGGTGGCGATGATGTCGTCCGCCTCGTAGCCCTCGACGGCGAAGCGGTGCGCGTGCATCGCGTCGAGCAGCTCGCCGATCAGCTCGACCTGGCCCTTGAACTCGTCCGGGGTCTTGGAGCGGTTCGCCTTGTACTCGGTGAACCGCTCGGAGCGCCAGGTCTTGCGGGAGACGTCGAAGGCCACCGCGAAGTGCGTGGGCGCCTCGTCACGCAGGGTGTTGGCCAGCATCGACGCGAAGCCGTAGATCGCGTTCGTCGGCTGACCGGTCGCGGTCGTGAAGTTCTCCGCGGGCAGCGCGAAGAACGCGCGGTACGCCAGCGAGTGCCCGTCCATGAGCATCAGCCGGGGACGGGAGCCGCCGGGGGTCTTGTCGGTCTGCTTCGATGCTGTCTCTGCCACGTCCCCGATCCTGCCACGAGCCACTGACAGCGCGGGCCGGGCGGTTCCGGCGGGGGCACGGCCGGTTGCCTCCCGGTCGCTCACGGCGACGAGGATCCCGCGCGTCCCACGGCGACGAGCGTCCCGCGCGTCACGGCGACGAGCGTCGGACGAACGCCGTGGAACCGGCGCAAGCAATGCTGCCGCCCCCGCCCTGCCCGCCCGGCACCGTTGTCGGCGGGCCGTGGGAGGATCGTCGGCGTACTTCTCACACGCAGTCGAAGGGGATCGTGCGATGGCGACGAAGCCGCCCAAGGGTGATCCGGTCCAGGACGCGCCGCAGGTCGCGGAGCCCCGGCACGCGGCGGCGGGGCTGCCGGCCATCGGGCACACGCTGCGCATCGCCCAGCAGCAGATGGGCGTGAGGCGCACCGCGCTGACGCTGCTGCGCGTGAACCAGAAGGACGGCTTCGACTGCCCGGGCTGCGCCTGGCCGGAGCCGGACCACCGGCACACGGCGGAGTTCTGCGAGAACGGCGCCAAGGCGGTGGCCGAGGAGGCCACCCTGCGCCGGGTCACGCCCGAGTTCTTCGCCGCGCACTCCGTCGCGGACCTGTCCGGCCGCAGCGGCTACTGGCTGGGACAGCAGGGCCGGCTCACCCACCCCATGTACCTCCCCGAGGGCGGCACGCACTACGAGCCGGTCTCCTGGGAGCGGGCCTTCGACATCGTCGCCGAGGAGATCGCCGCCCTCGGCTCCCCGGACGAGGCCGTCTTCTACACCTCGGGCCGCACCAGCAACGAGGCCGCGTTCCTGTACCAGCTCTTCGCGCGCGAGCTGGGCACGAACAACCTGCCGGACTGCTCGAACATGTGCCACGAGTCGTCCGGGTCGGCGCTCAGCGAGACCATCGGGATCGGCAAGGGCAGCGTCCTGCTGGAGGACCTGTACAAGGCCGACCTGATCATCGTCGCGGGCCAGAACCCGGGCACGAACCACCCGCGGATGCTCTCCGCGCTGGAGAAGGCCAAGGCGAACGGCGCGAAGGTCATCAGCGTCAACCCGCTGCCCGAGGCGGGCCTGGAGCGCTTCAAGAACCCCCAGACCCCGCAGGGCCTCCTCAAGGGCGCCGCCCTCACCGACCTGTTCCTCCAGATCCGCATCGGCGGCGACCAGGCCCTCTTCCGGCTCCTCAACAAGCTGATCCTGGAGACCGAGGGTGCGGTCGACGAGGAGTTCGTCCGCGAACACACCCACGGCTTCGAGGAGTTCGCGAAGGCCGCGCGTGCCGCCGACTGGGACGAGACGCTGACCGCGACCGGCCTCACGCGCGCGGAGATCGAGCAGGCCCTCGGCATGGTCCTCGCCTCGCGGCGGACCATCGTCTGCTGGGCCATGGGCCTCACCCAGCACAAGCACGCCGTCCCGACCATCCGCGAGGTGGTCAACTTCCTGCTGCTGCGCGGTGACATCGGCCGCCCGGGGGCGGGCGTGTGCCCGGTGCGCGGGCACAGCAACGTCCAGGGCGACCGCACCATGGGCATCTTCGAGCGGCCCGCGCCGGCCTTCCTGGACGCCCTGGAGAAGGAGTTCGGGTTCGCGCCGCCGCGCGAGCACGGATTCGACGTCGTACGGGCCATCCGCGCGCTGCGCGACGGCGAGGCGAAGGTCTTCTTCGCCATGGGCGGCAACTTCGTCTCCGCCTCGCCCGACACGGAGGTCACCGAGGCCGCGATGCGCCGCGCGCGGCTGACCGTGCACGTGTCGACCAAGCTGAACCGCTCGCATGTGGTCACGGGCGCGCGGGCGCTGATCCTGCCCACGCTGGGCCGGACCGAACGCGACGTACAGGACAGCGGCGAGCAGTTCGTGACGGTCGAGGACTCCATGGGCATGGTGCACGCCTCGCGCGGGCGCCTGAGGCCCGCGAGCCCCCACCTGCGGTCCGAGCCGGCCATCGTCTGCGGTCTCGCCCGGCGGGTGCTCGGCGAGCGCAGCGTCGTGCCGTGGGAGGAGTTCGCGAAGGACTACGGGACCGTCCGTGACCGCATCGCGCGCGTGATCCCCGGTTTCGAGGACTTCGACGCGCGCGTGTCCCGGCCCGGCGGCTTCGCGCTTCCGCACGCCCCGCGCGACGAGCGGCGCTTCCCGACAGCCACGGGCAAGGCGAACTTCACTGCCGCGCCGGTGGAGTACCCGGCGCTGCCCGAGGGCCGGCTGCTGTTGCAGACCCTGCGCTCGCACGACCAGTACAACACCACGATCTACGGCCTGGACGACCGGTACCGGGGCATCACGGGCGGGCGCCGGGTGGTCCTGGTGCACCCCGAGGACGCCCGGTCGCTCGGGATCGCCGAGGGGTCGTACGTCGACCTGGTGAGCGAGTGGCGGGACGGGGTGGAGCGGCGGGCGCCCGGTTTCCGGGTCGTGCTGTATCCGACGGCCCGGGGATGCGCGGCGGCGTACTACCCCGAGACGAACGTGCTGGTGCCGTTGGACGCCACCGCCGACACCAGCAACACCCCGGCCAGCAAGTCCGTCGTCGTGCGGCTGGAGGACCACAGCGGCACCGCCGGGAGCCGTCTGGAACAATCGGCGACCGACTGAGCGTTTGCTCAGCGAGCAGACAGGTGGACGACGAACGGAGCCGGCCCATGGGCGAGCAGCAGCACGTGAAGTTCCCGCAGGAGGTCCTCGACGAGTACACGGCGCTCGGTGTGGACCTGCCCGCCCTGTTCTCGGCCGGGCATCTGGGCACGCGCATGGGCGTGCAGATCCTGGAGGCCTCGGCGGACAAGGTCGTCGGGACCATGCCGGTGGAGGGCAACACCCAGCCGTACGGCCTGCTGCACGGCGGCGCCTCCGCGGTGCTGGCGGAGACCCTGGGCTCGGTCGGCTCCATGCTGCACGGCGGCAGCACGAAGGTCGCGGTCGGCGTGGACCTGAACTGCACGCACCACCGCGGCG
This sequence comes from Streptomyces olivaceoviridis, assembly GCF_014650115.1. GTDB lineage: Bacteria > Actinomycetota > Actinomycetes > Streptomycetales > Streptomycetaceae > Streptomyces > Streptomyces olivaceoviridis. The sequence goes on from NZ_BMUI01000006.1 coordinate 251,208, forward strand.
TTCGCTCCGGCCTGGTGACGGGCGTGGCCACGCCGGTGCACCGGGGGCGGTCGACGGCGACGTACGAGATCGTGATCAGCGACGAGGAGGGCCGCCGCGTCTGCACCGCCCGGCTGACCTGCCTGCTGCGCGACGTCCGGCCGGGCGACGGAGCGCCCGCGGAGTCCGCCGCGAGCTGAGCGCCGCCTCCACCGGCCTCGGCCGGACCGTTGCCCCTCGCCCTCCCTCCCTCTAGCTTCGGCACATGGGACGGCGAGGAGGCCCCCGGCCGGGGGTGAGGTTCCTGATACCGGGGCCGGCGTTGCCGGCGCTGCCGTGTACGACGGGCTGCACCGGACCGGACGGCTCCACTCCCTCTCCCTCTCCCACCCCCACCTCGGCCTCGGCCTCGGCCTCGGCCTCACCGCAGCCGGTCTCGGACGCCGACCTGTGCACCAGGCTCGTCACCTACTGGGCCCGCAGGACGCTCGCCGATGACACCTACGGCGACTACCAGTCGATGGGCCTGCCCCACGGGCAGTACCGGATCCTCCTGGACGTCGTGGCCGCGGGACGCTCCGTGCGGCAGCGCCAAGGCGCGGACGTCGCCCGGCGGTTGATGGACCGTCAGGCCCGCACGGCGTGTGCCGCGCGCTACCGCCACGGGACCCCGAGCACAGGTCCCTGGACATGAGCGGCATCGGTCCGCTGGAGCCCGGCGAGGGCACGCGCGCGTGGGACGGCCGGCGGCCGGAGGACACGCGTCCGCCCGGCCGGACACGCGCGGCCCTGACCGCCTGGTACGCCCGCCATCGGCGGGTCACCATCGCCCTCGCCGCCGCGGCCGTCGCCCTGGCGGGCGGCGGCTATCTGTACGCCACCCGGCCGCACCGGCCACCCCCGCGCGAGGACCGGGCGCACGCGCAAGTCCCCTACCCCGCCCAGGTGGTGGACATGACCTACCTGGACGGCCGGACCACTCCCGCGGGCGCCCCGCCGCGCAGCTTCAGCTTCGCCGTGCTGCTGAGCGTGACCTCGGGGCCGCCGGTCACCGTGACCCGGGTGACCCAGCCGTACGCGGGCCTGTCCCTGAATTCGGAGCCACCTGTTCCGTTTCGAACAAGGTCGGGTTCCGCCCGCAAGGTCACGATCACGATGCACGTGACGGAATGCGAAAAAGCCCCCAAGAACGCCGGACTCCCTTTCCTGGACGTAACTCTGCGTAATACGCGCGCAATACAGGTCCAGAGCTACATCCTGGGCCCCCGTTACGCACAGGACCTCTCACACGCCCTGCAAGTCGCCTGCAGCAACAAAGTTCGGTAATCACCAAAACCGCTGAGACACCTGGATGGATCAAGGCGAGTCCTGCGGGTTCTCACAATGCGGACGGTGCGAATCCACCTGAATTCCACCTTCCACCCCACCAAGTACCGCTCTGCATTACGTCGTGTCATAACAAGAGCGTCACAGCCTTGGCCAGACACTCCTCCACGTTCCCCACACACGCTTAGAGTCACGGCCAGTCACCGCGCCTTCGGATTGTCCAGTTCAGCGCGGCGCGCGACTCGGCCGCTTCCACGGGGAGGCGGTTGTGCCTGGGGAAAGGACTGATCGTGCGTCAACGTTCGCTTATCGCCATCACCGCCGCGCTGGCGGCGGGAGCGCTCACCCTCACCGCCTGCGGCTCGCGCGACAGCGGCGACAAGGGCTCCGACTCCGACAACGGTGGCAGCACCGTCGTCATCGGCGTCGACGCCCCCCTGACCGGCGACCTGTCCGCCATGGGCCTCGGCATCAAGAACTCCGCGGACCTCGCCGTCCGCAACGCCAACAAGCAGAAGCTCGTCAAGGGCGTCACCTTCAAGATCGAGGCCCTCGACGACCAGAAACAGCCGTCCCAGGGCCAGCAGAACGCCACCAAGCTCGTCGCCGACAGCAACGTCCTCGGCGTCGTCGGCCCGCTGAACTCCTCCGTCGCCGAGTCGATGCAGAAGGTCTTCGACGACGCCAAGCTCGTCGAGGTCTCCCCGGCCAACACCGGCCCGGCCCTCACCCAGGGCGCGAACTGGCAGACCAAGAAGGTGCGCCCCTACAAGTCGTACTTCCGCACCGCGACCACGGACGCCATCCAGGGCCCGTTCGCCGCCCAGTACGTCTTCAACACCGCCAAGAAGAAGAAGGTCTTCGTCATCGACGACAAGAAGACCTACGGCGCGGGCCTCGCCGGCACCTTCACCGAGGAGTTCAAGAAGCTCGGCGGCAAGGTCGTCGGCACCGAGCACATCAACCCCGACACCACGGACTTCTCCGCCGTCGCCACCAAGGTGAAGAACTCGGGTGCGGACGTCGTCTACTACGGCGGCGAATACCCGCAGGCGGGCCCGCTCAGCAAGCAGATCAAGGCCGCCGGAGCCAAGATCCCGCTCGTCGGCGGCGACGGCATCAACGACGCCACCTACGGCAAGCTGGCCGGTCCCGAGGCCACCGGCGACCTCGCCACCTCGGTCGGCGCCCCCGTCGAGTCTCTGCCCTCCGCCAAGCAGTTCGTCTCCGACTACAAGGCCGCAGGCTACAAGGACGAGTTCTCCGCCTACGGCGGCTACTCCTACGACTCCGCCTGGGCGATCATCGAGGCCGTGAAGAAGGTCGTCGAGGACAACGGCGGCAAGCTGCCCTCCGACGCCCGCGCCAAGGTCACGGCCGCCATGCAGAACGTCTCCTTCGACGGTGTGACCGGCAAGGTCTCCTTCGACGAGTTCGGTGACGCCACGAACAAGCAGCTCACCGTGTACGCCGTCAAGAACGGTGCCTTCACGGCCGTCAAGTCCGGTACCTTCACCGGCTGACCACGCCCGCACCATCCTCACGAGCCGCGCGGGGCGCTGTTCCACTGGCGCCCCGCGCGGACTCGCATCCGGACACATCCGTCGAGCTTTTCCGAACGTCTCGGAGGACATGCGGTGAACGAACTGCCGCAGCAGCTGGTCAACGGCCTGCTACTCGGATCCATGTACGGGCTGGTCGCCATCGGCTACACGATGGTCTATGGCATCGTCCAGCTCATCAACTTCGCCCACGGCGAGATATTCATGACCGGGGCGTTCGGCGCCCTCACGGTCTACGCGTACATCCTGCCCGACGGCACCTCCATGTGGGTCGCCCTGCCACTGATGCTCATCGGCGCCGTCCTGGTCGCCGTCCTTGTGGCCGTGGGAGCGGAGCGGTTCGCCTACCGGCCTCTGCGCACCGCCCCCCGCCTGGCCCCTCTCATCACGGCCATCGGCCTCTCCCTCGCCCTCCAGCAGGCCGTCTGGGCCTGGTACCCCGAGGCCAAATCCGCCCGCACCTTCCCGCAGATCAACGGAGGCCCCTTCCACCTCGGCAGTGTCACCATCCAGACCGGCGACGTCTTCCTCATCATCGCGGCCCCCATCAGCATGGCCGTCCTCGCCTACTTCGTCATGAAGACCCGCACCGGACGCGGCATGCAGGCCACCGCCCAGGACCCCGACACCGCCAAGCTCATGGGCATCGACACCGACCGCATCATCGTGGTCGCCTTCGCCCTCGGCGCCGCCTTCGCCGCCATCGGCGGCGTCGCCTACGGCCTCAAGTACGGCCAGATCGACTTCCGCATGGGCTTCATCCTCGGCCTCAAGGCCTTCACCGCGGCCGTCCTCGGCGGCATCGGCAACATCTACGGAGCCATGATCGGCGGCGTGGTCCTCGGCGTCGCCGAGACCCTGGCCACCGCCTACATCGCCGACATCCCGGGCATGGACAAGTTCGGCAGCCAGTCCTGGGCCGACGTCTGGGCCTTCGTACTCCTCATCCTCGTACTGCTGTTCAGGCCACAGGGCCTGCTCGGCGAGCGCGTCGCGGACAGGGCGTGAGACCGATGACCACACAGACCACCGCACCCGAGACACCCAGCGCCCGCAAGGCCGACACCGCGGCCGGCCTGCTGCCCCTGCCCGAGAAGGCCGCCCGCGCCCTCGCCCTCGGCGGCAGCGCGCTGACGATCGTCTCCACCTTCCTCGCCTGGACCTGGACCGCCGACTTCCCCGGCGACCTCACCGTCTACGGCTACCCGGGCGGCCTCCAGGTCCTCGTCCTCATCGGCGCACTCCTCGCCACCCTCTTCGCCCTCGCCTCCTACGGCGTCCGCGGCCTCGGATGGCTCGTACCCGGCGGCCCCGACGCGGCCCTGCGCTTCGCCACCCTCGCCACCTTCGCCACCAGCTGGTACACGGTCCTCGCGATCAGCACCGACCTCGGCGGACTCGTCAACCTGGAACCCGGCGGCTTCCTCGTCGCCCTCGGCAGCCTCGCCGCCCTGGCCGGCGCCCTCGCCCTGCCCTTCCAGCGACCCGAACCCGAGCCCATCGACCCCGACGACACCGGCTGGGAGAAGTTCAAGCACGGTGCCGCATACAAGTGGGAGACCACCAAGGCGGTCTTCGCCGCCGACGCCCCCCGGCCCGCGGCCACCCTGCCCTCGTACGCCGAAATCCTGATCATCGTCGCGATGCTCGCCCTCGGCCTCGTCGTCTTCACCTACGGCATCGGCACCGAGTACGACGAACAGTTCATCGGCTTCCTGATCACCGCGGGCTTCGGCTTCGCCGCCCTCAACAAGGCCGGCCTCATCGCCCACGCCTCGCAGATCGCCTCCCGGCACACCAACATCACCATCTGCGGCGCCTTCGTCGCGGCGGCACTGTTCCCCTTCACCCAGACCAACGACCAGTACGCGACCCTCGGCGTCTACATCCTCATCTTCGCCACCGTCGCCCTCGGCCTGAACATCGTCGTCGGCCTCGCCGGCCTCCTCGACCTCGGATACGTCGCCTTCCTCGGCGTCGGCGCCTACGCCGCGGCCCTGGTCTCCGGCTCCCCCAGCTCCCCCTTCGACGTCCACTTCCCGTTCTGGGCCGCCGTCCTCATCGGCGCCGCCGCCTCCCTCGTCTTCGGCGTGCTCATCGGCGCCCCCACCCTCCGACTGCGCGGCGACTACCTCGCCATCGTCACCCTCGGCTTCGGTGAGATCTTCCGCATCACCGCGAACAACCTCGACGGCACCTCCGGACCCGACCTCACCAACGGCTCCAACGGCGTCTCCTCGATCCCCAACCTCGACGTCCTCGGCTTCGACTTCGGCGCCCAGCACGACATGGGCGGCTTCACCATCGGCCGGTTCGCCAACTACTTCTTCCTGATGCTGATCATCACCGCGGTCGTGGTGCTGGTCTTCCGCCGCAGCGGCAACTCCCGCATCGGACGCGCCTGGGTCGCCATCCGCGAGGACGAGACCGCCGCCCTCGCCATGGGCATCAACGGCTTCCGCGTCAAGCTCATCGCCTTCGCCGTCGGCGCCTCCCTCGCCGGACTCGCCGGCACCGTCCAGGCCCACGTCACCTACACCGTGACCCCCGAGCAGTACCTCTTCGCCGGGCCCATCCCGCCCAACTCCGCCTTCCTGCTCGCCGCGGTCGTCCTCGGCGGCATGGGCACCATCAGCGGCCCCCTCATCGGCGCCGCCCTGCTCTTCCTCATCCCGAACAAACTCCAGTTCCTCGGTGACTACCAGCTCTTCGCCTTCGGCCTCGCACTCATCCTGCTGATGCGGTTCCGCCCCGAGGGCCTCATTCCCAACCGGCGCCGCCAGCTCGAATTCCACGAAGAGGCGGAAGCACCCACCCTCCTGACGAAGGCGGGGGCCTGACCACCATGACCACCCACACCACCACCCAGGACACCGCCCCCGGCGCCCCCGCGCCCGGCGAGACCGTCCTCGACGCCCGCGGCGTCACCATGCGCTTCGGCGGCCTGACCGCCGTACGCGGCGTCGACCTCACCGTCGGTGCCGGCGAGATCGTCGGCCTCATCGGCCCCAACGGCGCCGGAAAGACCACCTTCTTCAACTGCCTCACCGGCCTGTACGTCCCCACCGAGGGCGAGGTCCGCTACAAGGGCGACGTCCTGCCGCCCAAGTCCTTCAAGGTCACCGCGGCCGGCATCGCACGCACCTTCCAGAACATCCGCCTGTTCGCCAACATGACGGTCCTGGAGAACGTGCTCGTCGGCCGACACACCCGCACCAAGGAGGGCTTCTGGTCGGCCGTCCTGCGCGGCCCCGGCTTCCACAAGGCCGAGAAGGCATCCAAGGACCGGGCCATGGAACTGCTCCGGTTCGTCGGCCTCGACCACAAGGCCGAACACCTCGCCCGCAACCTCCCCTACGGCGAACAGCGCAAACTGGAGATCGCCCGCGCCCTGGCCAGCGAGCCCGGCCTCCTCCTCCTCGACGAACCGACCGCCGGCATGAACCCGCAGGAGACCCGGACCACCGAGGAACTGGTCTTCGCCATCCGCGACATGGGCATCGCCGTCCTCGTCATCGAGCACGACATGCGCTTCATCTTCAACCTGTGCGACCGCGTCGCCGTCCTCGTCCAGGGCGAGAAACTCATCGAGGGCGACAGCGCCACCGTCCAGGGCGACGAACGCGTCGTCGCGGCCTACCTCGGCGAACCCTTCGAGGACGCACCCGGCGCCGAGGAAGTGGCCGAGGTCGAGGCCGCCGAGGCACACGCCGGGACCACGGCCGAGGCCACCGGCGCACGCGCCGACACCACGACCGACGCCGCGCCCGGCAAGGAGAACGACCGATGACCGCACTGCTCGAAGTCGAGGACCTGAGGGTCGCCTACGGCAAGATCGAAGCCGTCAAGGGCATCTCCTTCAAGGTCGAGGCCGGTCAGGTCGTCACCCTCATCGGCACCAACGGCGCCGGCAAGACCACCACCCTGCGCACCCTGTCCGGACTGCTCAAGCCGGTCGGCGGACAGATCAGGTTCAACGGCAGATCGCTGAAGAAGATCCCCGCCCACGAGGTGGTCTCCCTGGGCCTCGCCCACTCCCCCGAGGGCCGGCACATCTTCCCGCGCATGAGCATCGAGGACAACCTGCGCCTCGGCGCGTTCCTGCGCAACGACAAACCCGGCATCGAGAAGGACATCCAGCGCGCCTACGACCTCTTCCCCATCCTCGGGGAACGGCGCAAGCAGGCCGCGGGCACCCTCTCCGGCGGCGAGCAGCAGATGCTCGCCATGGGCAGGGCACTGATGTCCCAGCCGAAGCTGCTCATGCTGGACGAGCCGTCGATGGGCCTGTCGCCGATCATGATGCAGAAGATCATGGCGACGATCGCCGAGCTGAAGGCCCAGGGCACGACGATCCTGCTCGTCGAGCAGAACGCCCAGGCCGCCCTCTCGCTCGCCGACCAGGGACACGTCATGGAAGTCGGCAACATCGTCCTGTCCGGCACGGGACAGGACCTGCTGCACGACGAGTCGGTCCGGAAGGCCTACCTCGGCGAGGACTGACCGCCCGGGTACGACGCAGGCCCGCGCCCCCTTCTCCGGGGCGCGGGCCTTGGTCGTACGAGACGGGCTCAGTCCTTCTTGGCCGCCTTCTTCTCCTCGTTGTCCGCGATGACCGCCTCCGCGACCTGCTGCATCGACATACGACGGTCCATGGACGTCTTCTGGATCCAGCGGAACGCGGCCGGCTCGGTCAGGCCGTACTCGGTCTGGAGGATGGACTTCGCGCGGTCGACCAGCTTGCGGGTCTCCAGCCGCTGGGTGAGGTCGGCGACCTCCTGCTCCAGCTGCTTCAGCTCGGTGAACCGGGAGACGGCCATCTCGATCGCCGGGACGACGTCGCTCTTGCTGAACGGCTTGACCAGATAGGCCATGGCACCGGCGTCCCGGGCGCGCTCGACGAGGTCGCGCTGCGAGAAGGCGGTGAGCATCAGCACCGGCGCGATGGACTCACCGGCGATCTTCTCGGCCGCGGAGATGCCGTCCAGCTTGGGCATCTTCACGTCCAGGATGACCAGGTCCGGCTTGTGCTCGCGGGCCAGCTCGACGGCCTGCTCACCGTCCCCGGCCTCGCCGACGACGGTGTACCCCTCCTCCTCCAGCATCTCCTTCAGGTCGAGCCGGATCAGGGCCTCGTCCTCGGCGATGACGACACGGGTCGTCAGCGGAGGCACGTGCGACTTGTCGTCGTCGGGCACGTCTACGGGCTGGGGCGACTCGGGGGTCACGGGGGCTCCTCGTTCAGGGCAGGGGTACTGCTGACAAGAGCCTACCTAGCTACGGTATGGTGGACGCGCGGAGGGTCAAGGGAAACCTTTGATTCTGTGAGCCCCGGTAGCCCAATTGGCAGCAGGCAATGGATTCAAAACCCATACAGTGTCGGTTCGAGTCCGACCCGGGGCACTTTTCCTTCGATCGCAAGGTCGGCTGACGAAGCGGATGCTCTCGTTCTCGTGAACATCCGCTTTTTGCTGCGTGTCCCGGTTATCGCTCACGCAGAGTGTGCACATGTACGACACCAGCACACGCAAGCGAGCGGTTGCGTTGGTGGCGCAGGGGCGCAGCCTTCACTCCGTGAGCAGGGAGCTGGGGATCTCCCGCTACGCGATTCGCTCCTGGCAGACTCGCATCGAGCCGATTCAACGCGTGAGCAAGCCCTGCCCCCGCTGCCAGGACGTCCCCGGTCCGCCTGAGAATCCGGCCGCCTATGCCTACCTTCTCGGCCTCTACCTCGGCGACGGCTGCATCAACGCTCACCGCAGAGGCGTCTACACCATGCGCGTGGTGCTGGACAATGCCTGGCCAGGCATCATCGACGCGTGCGAGGCGGCACTCCGCGCCGTGCGCCCGGACAACAGCGTCTTCCGTGTGCGGAAACAAGGCTGTGCAGCGGTCACCAGCACCAGTAAGCACTGGCCCTGCCTCTTCCCCCAGCACGGCCCCGGTAAGAAGCACGAGCCCCATCGTCCTGGAACCCTGGCAGCGGGCCATCGTCGACACCCACCCGTGGGAGTTCGTCCGCGGCCTCATCCACTCCGACGGGTGGAAGACGCTCAACCAGAGCCGCGCGGCCGTGACCGTCTCCATAGCCCGCAAGGCCTCCGTCGCCCTCATGGACGCCCACGTCGGCCCCAAGCACTGAAAAGGGCCCCGCAAGAGGGGCCCCCTGTCACTTCGGGCTGTCGTCCTCGCCGATGTGGTGGACGCGGACCATGTTGGTCGAGCCGGAGACGCCGGGCGGGGAGCCGGCCGTGATCACCACGACGTCGCCCTTCCGGCAGCGGCCGTACTTCAGGAGCAGTTCGTCCACCTGGTCGACCATGGCGTCCGTGGAGTCCACGTGCGGGCCGAGGAAGGTCTCCGCGCCCCAGGTGAGGCTGAGCTGGGAGCGGGTGGCCGGCTCCGGCGTGAAGGCCAGGAGGGGGATCGGAGAGCGGTAGCGGGAGAGGCGACGGGCGGTGTCCCCGGACTGGGTGAACGCGACCAGGAACTTCGCGCCGAGGAAGTCGCCCATCTCGGCGGCGGCCCGGGCGACCGCGCCGCCCTGGGTGCGCGGTTTGTTCCGCTCGGTCAGCGGCGGCAGTCCCGCCGCCAGCATGTCCTCCTCGGCCGCCTCGACGATCTTCGCCATGGTGCGTACGGTCTCGACCGGGTACTTGCCGACGCTGGTCTCGCCGGAGAGCATGACCGCGTCCGTGCCGTCGAGGACCGCGTTGGCGACGTCGGAGGCCTCGGCGCGGGTGGGCCGGGAGTTCTCGATCATCGAGTCGAGCATCTGGGTGGCGACGATCACCGGCTTGGCGTTGCGCTTGGCGAGCTTGACGGCGCGCTTCTGGACGATCGGCACCTGCTCCAGCGGCATCTCCACGCCCAGGTCGCCGCGTGCGACCATCAGCCCGTCGAAGGCGGCCACGATGCCGTCGAGGTCGGCCACGGCCTGCGGCTTCTCGATCTTGGCGATCACGGGGAGGCGGCGGCCCTCCTCGGCCATGATCCGGTGCACGTCCACGACGTCGTCGCCGCTGCGGACGAAGGAGAGGGCGATGACGTCGAAGCCGGTGCGCAGCGCCCAGCGCAGGTCGTCCTCGTCCTTCTTGGAGAGGGCGGGGACGGAGACGGCCACGCCCGGGAGGTTCAGGCCCTTGTGGTCGGAGATGACGCCGCCCTCGACCACCCGGGTGCGTACGCGGGGGCCGTCGACGTCGGTGACCTCCAGGCAGACCTTGCCGTCGTCCACGAGGATGCGCTCGCCGGGGGTGACGTCGGTGGCGAGGCCGGCGTGGGTGGTGCCGCACCGGTGGCGGTCGCCGTCGACGCCTTCCTCCACGGTGATGGTGAAGGTGTCGTCGCGTTCAAGGAGTACGGGGCCTTCGGCGAAGCGGCCGAGCCGGATCTTCGGGCCCTGAAGGTCGGCGAGGATTCCGACGCTGCGCCCGGTCTCGTCGGCCGCCTTTCGCACGCGCTGGTACCGCTCCTCGTGATCGGCGTGGGTGCCGTGGCTGAGGTTGAAGCGGGCGACGTCCATTCCGGCCTCGACCAGTGCCTTGATCTGGTCGTACGAGTCGGTGGCGGGCCCCAGTGTACAAACGATCTTTGCTCGGCGCATGAGTCGAGCCTATGACTTACCGACGGGTAGAGAATTGGCGCCGTATGACCACTCAACAGACTTTCGGCAAAGGGTTATTGACAAGTGTTGAATTGTGCGGCGCTCCGCTCCTATGAGCGATGGTCACCAGATCGCAACCTTCCGGGCCTGTTGCCGTAAGTCACGCCCAGGTCAGAATCTACGCGCGTTGTTGTACTCGCGCGCTGTTGTGCCACCGCCAAGGAGACCGAGACATGCCGTTGAACCGCCGGAAGTTCCTGAAGAAGTCCGCCGCCACCGGAGCGGGAGTGGCGATCGCCGGCGCGGCGGCGGCTCCGGCGGCCGAGGCGGCTGAGGCCCAGAAGCCCGCGCACCCCGTGAAGCGGTACTCCCTGACCGTCATGGGCACCACCGACCTGCACGGGCACGTCTTCAACTGGGACTACTTCAAGGACGCCGAGTACGCCGACAACGCGGGCAACGCGACGGGCCTGGCTCGTATCTCCACCCTGGTCGAGCAGGTGCGCGAGGAGAAGGGCCGCTGCAACACGCTGCTCCTGGACGCCGGTGACACCATCCAGGGCACCCCGCTCACCTACTACTACGCCAAGGTCGACCCGATCACCGCCAAGGGCGGCCCGGTGCACCCGATGGCGCAGGCGATGAACGCGATCGGGTACGACGCGGCGGCCCTCGGCAACCACGAGTTCAACTACGGCATCGAGACGCTGCGGAAGTTCGAGGACCAGCTCGACTTCCCGCTGCTCGGTGCCAACGCGGTGGACGCGAAGACGCTGAAGCCCGCCTTCCCGCCGTACTTCATGAAGACGTTCCACGTGCCGGGCGCCAAGCCGGTCAAGGTCGCCGTGCTCGGTCTGACCAACCCGGGCATCGCGATCTGGGACAAGGCCTACGTCCAGGGCAAGCTGGCGTTCCCGGGGCTGGAGGAGCAGGCCGCGAAGTGGGTGCCGAAGCTGAGGTCGATGGGCGCGGACGTGGTCGTCGTCTCGGCGCACTCGGGCACCTCGGGCACGTCGTCGTACGGCGACCAGGTGCCGTACGTGGAGAACGCGGCGGCCAACGTGGCCAAGCAGGTGCCGGGCATCGACGCGATCCTGGTGGGCCACGCGCACCTGGAGATCCCGGAGCTGAAGGTCGTCAACGAGGAGACCGGCAAGACGGTCGTCCTGTCCGAGCCGCTGTGCTTCGCCGAGCGGCTGACCCTCTTCGACATCGAGCTGGTGTTCAGCAAGGGCCGCTGGGAGGTCGAGTCGGTCTCCGCCTCGCTGCGCAACTCCAACGGCGTCGCCGACGACCCGAAGATCAGCAGGCTGCTCACCGACGAGCACAAGAAGGTCGTCGCGTACGTCAACCAGGTCGTGGGTCGGGCGACCGAGACCCTGACGACCGTCGAGGCCCGCTACAAGGACGCCCCGATCATCGACCTGATCACCAAGGTCCAGGAGGACGTGGTCAAGGCCGCGCTCGCGGGTACGGCGTACGCCTCGCTGCCGGTGATCGCCCAGGCCTCGCCGTTCTCCCGGACCTCCGAGATCCCGGCCGGCGACGTCACCATCCGGGACCTGTCGAGCCTGTACGTGTACGACAACACGCTGGTCGCCAAGCTGCTGACGGGCGCCCAGGTCCGCGCCTACCTGGAGTACTCGGCGGCGTACTACGTCCAGACGGCCGCCGACGCCACGGTGGACGTGGAGAAGCTGACCAACGCCGGTGGCCGCCCGGACTACAACTACGACTACGTCTCGGGCCTGTCGTACGACATCGACATCGCCCGGCCGGCCGGGTCGCGGATCAGGAACCTGACCTTCGGCGGGGCCGCGCTGGACGACGCCCAGGAGTTCGTGTTCGCCGTGAACAACTACCGGGCCAACGGCGGCGGTGCCTTCCCGCACGTCGCCACGGCCAAGGAGCTGTGGTCGGAGTCGACGGAGATCCGCACCCGGATCGCCGAGTGGGTGACCGCGAAGGGTGTCCTGGACCCGAAGGACTTCGCGTCGGCGGACTGGAAGCTGGTGCGCGACGGCAAGCCGGTGTTCTAGGGGTCACCGGGGTCACCCTCCCGCGGCGGCGGTCACCTGTCCTCGACGAGTGGGGTGAGCCGCTGGGGTTGTCTGCCCTGCGGGACCCGGGCCGCCGGCTCCTGAAGTCCGAAGGAGGTGAAGGCGGTCCGGGACGGGAGCGGGTACGGCTCCTTGCCGGTGAGCGAGTTGAGGATGGTGGCGCTGCGCCAGGCGGCGAGGCCGAGGTCGGGGGCGCCGACGCCGTGTGTGTGCAGTTCGGCGTTCTGGACGTAGACCGAGCCGGTGACCGAGGGGTCCAGCACGAGGCGGTACTCCTCGTCGACGCGCGGGCGTTCGCTGTTGTCGCGGCGGATGTAGGGGTCGAGTCCGGCGAGGATGCGATCGAGGGGGCGGTCGCGGTAGCCGGTGGCGAGGACGACGGCGTCGGTGGTGAGCCGGGAGCGGCTGTCCTGCTGGAGGTGCTCCAGGTGCAGCTCGATCTTGCTGGTGGCGATCCGGCCGGCGGTGCGGACGCGGACGCCGGGGGTGAGGACGGCGTCGGGCCAGCCGCCGTGCAGGGTGCGCCGGTACAGCTCGTCGTGGATGGCGGCGAGGGTGCCGGCGTCGATGCCCTTGTACAGCTGCCACTGGGCGGCGACCAGTCGGTCGCGGACGGGCTCGGCGAGGGCGTGGAAGTAGCGCGTGTAGTCGGGTGTGAAGTGTTCCAGGCCGATCTTGGAGTACTCCATGGGCGCGAACGCCTCGGTACGGCCGATCCAGTGCAGTTTCTCCCGGCCGGCCGGGCGGTGCCGGAGCAGGTCCAGGAAGACCTCGGCGCCGGACTGTCCGGAGCCTACGACGGTGACATGCCCGGCGGCGAGGATGCTGTCGCGGTGGTCGAGGTAGTCGGCGGCGTGGACGACGGGCACGCCGGGCGCGTCCACGAGGGGCCTGAGGGGGTCGGGCACGTAGGGGGCGGTGCCGATGCCGAGGACGACGTTGCGGGCGTGGGTACGGCCGAGGGCCTCGGTCTCGCCGTCGGCGTCGAGCTGGGTGAAGTCGACTTCGAACACGTCCTGTTCGGGGTTCCAGCGGACACCGTCGACCTGGTGGCGAAAGCGCAGTCCGGGCAGTTGCCCGGCGACCCAGCGGCCGTAGGCGTCGTACTCGGCGCGCTGGATGTGGAGGTGCTCGGAGAAGTAGAAGGGGAAGAGCCGCTCGCCGGTCTTGAGGTAGTTGAGGAAGCTCCAGGGGCTGGTGGGGTCGGCGAGGGTCACCAGGTCGGCGAGGAACGGCACTTGGACGGTGGCGCCGTCGACGAGCAGGCCGGGGTGCCAGTCGAAGTCGGGGCGCTGTTCGTAGAAGACGGCGTCGAGTTCGGCGAGCGGCTGGGCGAGCGCGGCGAGGGAGAGGTTGCAGGGGCCGATGCCGACGCCGACCAGGTCGCGTGGGGAGGCCGGTTCGTGGCGTGGGGGGTGGGTCATCCGGGGAGGCTTCTTTCGGCGAGTTCTACGAGTTTCAGCAGGTGGGTCAGGTCGTCCGGCCGGGTGTGGGGGTTGAGGACGGTGGCCTTGAGCCAGAGCCTGCCGTCGAGTCGGGCGCGGCCGAGGACGGCCCGGCCCTCGTGCAGCAGTCGTCGGCGGACGGTGGCCACGGCGTCGTCGTCGGCTTCGGCCGGCCGGAACAGGACGGTGCTGATGACGGGGCGGTCGTACAGCTCGAAGCCGGGGTGCTCGCGGATCTGTGCGGCGAACTCGCGGGCCCGGGCGCAGACCTGGTCGACCAGGGTGCCGAGTCCACTGCGGCCCAGTGCCTTCAGGGTGACGGCGATCTTCAGGATGTCGGGGCGGCGGCTGGTGCGCGGGGAGCGGCCGAGCAGGTCGGGGAGTCCGGCATCGGTGTCGTCGTCGGCGTTCAGGTAGTCGGCGCGCTGGTGGAGTGCGGTGAGTTCGTGGGGGCGGGCGACGGCGAGGAGTCCGGCGGCGACCGGTTGCCAGCCGAGTTTGTGCAGGTCGAGGGTGACGGTGTGGGCGGTTTCGAGGCCGGCGAGTTTGTCGCGGTGCCGGTCGCTGAACAGCAGGCCGCCGCCGTAGGCCGCGTCGATGTGCAGCCGGGCGCCGTGGGCGGTGCACAGGCCGGCGATCTCGGGCAGTGGGTCGATGAGGCCGGCGTCGGTGGTGCCGGCGGTGGCGGTGACGAGCAGCGGGCCGGGGAGCGCGGTGAGGGCCTCGTGGAGGGCGGCCGGGTCGAGGGTGCCGCCCGGTGCCGGGATGACGACCGGGTCGGGCAGGCCGAGCAGCCAGGCGGCGCGTGGCAGCGAGTGGTGGGCGTTCGCGCCGCAGACGAGGCGCACGCCGCCGTGTGCCTCGCGGGCGAGCAGCAGGGCGAGTTGGTTGGACTCGGTGCCGCCGGTGGTGACGAGGGCGTCGGCGAGCCCGGTCGTGCGGGCGAGGGTGCGGGTGACGGCGGCCTCCAGGGCGGAGGCGGCCGGGGCCTGGTCCCAGGAGTCCAGGGAGGGGTTGAGGGCGCTGGCGGCGAGGTCGGCGGCGGTGGCCACGGCGAGCGGCGGGCAGTGCAGGTGGGCCGCGCACAGCGGGTCGGCGGGGTCGGCGGAGCCCGCGGCGAGCGCGTGCACGAGGGTGCGCAGGGCGTCCGGGTCGCCGGTGTCGGGCAGGACGTCCTCGAGGGCGTCGGCGACGCGCGCGGCGACGGCGTCCGGTCCGCCGGCGGGCAGTGGTCCGCCGCGCTCGTCGCGGCCGGCCGCGAGGGCGTCGAGCACGGTGTCGAGGAGGGGCCGCAGGGCGTCGGGGCCGGCGGGGCCGGAGGCGAGGGGCGGCAGGCTCATGGGCTCTCCTGCGCTCATGGGCTCTCCTCCGGGCAGGGGAACGTCCGGCGGGCGTCCAGGGCCCGGGGCTTCCGGCGTGTGGGTGGAGTTCCAGCTTGTACCGGAAGGGGGCCCTGTGTCCCGCAAGCCGGGCGAACGGAACCCGAAAGTGTGTACTGCCGTACCCCTGCGAGGTGTTGGGCCGGGCGGGCTCCCCGGGGCCGGCCCGGAGATCGGCGGCGTGGTCCCGGGCCCGTCGGGCGGGGGTGCGGGCCCGGGTTCCGGTGAGCCGGCACATGCGGCGGCACGCGCGGGAAGGGCTCCGGGGCCGCCTCGGCCGGGGCGGTCTCCACGGACGTCGGCCGGGGCGACGAAGCCGTTCCTGTGCGCGCGGGCGACCGCCTGGGGCGGTGCCCTCACGGACTCCGCCCCGGCGAGGTGACCGTGGACGGGGCTCGGCCGGTGTCGCCGGTCGCGCCGGTCACCACGATCACGGCGCCGGCTTCCGTGGCTTCGCCGTCCCCGGCCGTCCGGGCCCGGGGACGGCGGCCGGTCCGCCGCGTCGTCGGCAGGGACCGGCCGCGTCCTGCGTCGGCGGACCTGTGCCGGTGCACGCCGGCGTCGGACGTGTGCCGCCCACGCCGGCGTCGGAGCTGTGCGGCCCGCGCCCGCCCGCTCCTACTCCGTCATACTCCGTCCTACTCCGCCCGCTTCTCGCCGCGTACCTTCAGGGCGCGGGAGAGGTCGTCCAGTCGGTCGGCGAGGGTGCGGCGCAGGGCCGGGGTGAGGTCCGCGTCGCGCAGGCAGGCCTCGCCGAGGCGGAGGTTCTCGGCGTCGACGGCGTGGGCCGGGAAGCACCAGCGGCCGGCGGCGACGGCGATGGCGGGGCCGCGGCGGGCGGCCACGGCGACCGCGTCCGTGTAGAAGCGCGGCACGTACTCCCGTACCAGGTCGGCCTGTTCGGGCTGCCAGAAGCCCCGGGCGGTGGCCGTGAAGAGGTAGTTGGACAGGTCGTCGCCGGCGAACATCGCCTCCCAGGCGGCGCGCTTGGCCTCCGGGTCGGGCAGGGCGGCACGGCAGCGGGCGGCGCCCTCCTGGCCGGTGGCGCTCGGGTCGCGCGCCAGCTCGGCGGCGATGGCGTCCTCGTCGGTGGCGCCGAGCACGGCGAGCCGGGCGAGGATGCGCCAGCGCAGTTCGGGGTCGAGTTCCGGTCCGCCGGGCACCGTGCCGTCGGCGAGCCAGGCGGCGATGGTCTCCGGGTGGGCGGCGACGTCGATCAGGTGCCGTACGGCGATCAGCCGCAGGCCGGGGTGGTCTCCGTCCTCGGTGCGGCGCAGCAGGTCGCGGCAGAGCGAGGTGAGGGTGGCCAGGGCGGCCGGGCGGTCCTCCGGTGTCAGGTACTGGTCGGCGAGCTGGCCGGCGGCGAAGGCGAGGACGCCCTCGGTGACGGCGAGGTCGGTCTCGCGCGGCAGGTGGGCGCGGGCCGTCTCCAGGTAGGCGGCGGGCGCGAGTTCGCCGTCGCGGACGGCGTCCCTGAGGGCGTTCCAGACGACCGCGCGGGTGAGCGGGTCGGGCAGGCCGGACAGGCTGGTGCGGAGCGTGTCGAAGGAGGCGGTGTCGAAGCGGATCTTGGCGTAGGTGAGGTCGCCGTCGTTGAGGAGGACGAGTGCGGGGCGCTTGCCGATGGGCTGCGGGGCGGTCTGCGGCACGTCGAGGGCGATGCGCTCGCGCAGCAGCAGCCGGCCCTCCTCGGCGACGTCGTGGTCGTACAGTCCGGCGCTGAGGCGGTGCGGGCGGCTGCCCGCGCGGTCGGCGGTCAGCGCGCAGGTGCCGCCGGTGGGGGCGACCCGCGGGGTGAGCGTGTCGACGCCGGTGGTGCGCAGCCAGCTGTCGGCCCAGGCGTGTACGTCGCGGTCGGTGGCGGAGGCGAGGGAGTCGATGAAGTCGGCGAGGGTGGCGTTGCCGAACTTGTGCCGCGTGAAGTGGGCGTTGATGCCGGCGAGGAAGTCCTTCTCGCCGAGCCAGACGGCCAACTGGCGCAGTGCGGAGGCGCCCTTGGCGTAGGAGATGCCGTCGAAGTTGAGCAGGGCGGAGGCCGTGTCGTCGACGTTCTCGGGGGCGACCGGGTGGGTGGTGGGCCGCTGGTCGGCGTCGTAGCCCCAGGACTTGCGGGTGACGGCGAACTCGGTCCAGGGGTCGGTGAAGCGGGTGGCCTCGGCGGTGGTCTGGTAGCCCATGTACTCGGCGAAGGACTCGTTCAGCCAGATGTCGTCCCACCACTTGAGGGTGACGAGGTCGCCGAACCACATGTGGGCCATCTCGTGGGCGATGACCATGGCGCGGGTCTGCCGCTCGGTGTCGGTGACGGCGGAGCGGTAGACGAATTCGTCGCGGAAGGTGACCAGGCCCGGGTTCTCCATGGCGCCCGCGTTGAACTCGGGGACGAACGCCTGGTCGTAGGAGTCGAAGGGGTAGGGCTCCTCGAACTTCTCGTGGTAGCGGTCGAAGCACGCGCGCGTGATGTCGAGGATCTCGTCGGCGTCGGTGTCGAGGTGGGGTGCGAGGGAGCGGCGGCAGTGGATGGCGAAGGGCAGTCCGCGGTGCTCGGTGCGCACGGAGTGCCAGGGGCCGGCGGCGACGGCGACGAGGTAGGTGGAGACGGGCGGGGTGGGCGCGGCCTGCCAGAGGCCGTCGCCGCGGTGCTCGGTGACGCCGTTGGCGAGGACGCTCCAGCCCTCGGGTGCCTTGACGGAGACCTCGAAGGCGGCCTTCAGGTCGGGCTGGTCGAAGGCGGCGAAGACGCGCTGGACGTCGTCCAGGAACATCTGGGTGTAGACGTACGTCTCGCCGTCGCTGGGGTCGGTGAAGCGGTGCATGCCCTCGCCGGTGCGGGAGTAGCGCATGACCGCGTCGACGCGCAGTTCGTGCTCGCCGGCGGTGAGGTTCTTCAGCGGCAGCCGGTCCTCGCACAGGGACTCCGGGTCGAGCGGCTGTCCGTCGAGCGTGACACCGCGCAGCTCGGCGGGCTTCAGCTCGACGAACGTGTCCCCGTCGGACCGCGCCGTGAACCGGATCGCGGTACGGGAGTCGAAGGTCTCGTCACCGGTCGTGAGGTCCAGTTCGACCGTGTACCGGTGGACGTCGAGGAACTGTGCTCGGAGCTGCGCTTCGTCGCGCGTGAGTACGGACATGCAGGCCATGCTGCCTGATGGGGCCGACAGCGCACAGGGGCGGATCGGTACATGGCTTTTGTCCCCTGCGCGCCCCCTCGCCCACGCGCCTGGCCGGGCGCCTCCGGACCCCGGTCAGGGCCGTGCCGGGTCCTCGTGCGCCGACTGTGCGTTGTGGGTGTCCTCGGCGATGCGTTCGTGGTGCCGGATCACCTCGGCGATGATGAAATTGAGGAATGTCTCGGCGAACGCGGGGTCGAGCTTGGCGTTCTCGGCGAGGCGGCGCAGGCGTTCGATCTGCCGGGCCTCGCGGGCCGGGTCGGCGGGCGGCAGCTGGTGCAGCGCCTTGAGCCGGCCGACCTGCTGGGTGCACTTGAAGCGCTCGGCGAGCATGTGGACGACGGCCGCGTCGATGTTGTCGATGCTGTCGCGCAGCCGCTCCAGTTCCTGGCGGACCTCGGGGTCGTCGGCACCGGTGCCGGTGTTGCTGGTGGTCATGGGGGCTCACCCTATGCGCTTCACGGGCCGGGCCCTATGGGGTGTCCGGGGAGTGGATCACCGGCGGATCGCCGGGGTCGGGGACGCGGTCGCTCCAGCCGCCGGGGACGGTGAGGCCCTGCTGGGCGCGGAACCGGACGGGGGCGAGGCCCACGCGCCGGGTGAACAGCCGGGAGAAGTAGGCGGGGTCGTCGTAGCCGACGCGGCGGGCGACGGCCGCGACGGGCAGCTCGGTGCCGGCGAGGAGGTCCTTGGCCCGGCCGAGCCGGATGCCGATCAGGTAGTCCCTCGGGGTGCAGCCGGCCGCCCGGCGGACCGCGTCGCGCAGCTCGGCGGTGGTCATCCCGTGCCGGGCGGCGTGGTCGGCGACGCTCAGCGGTGCGCAGGCGTCCCGGGCCAGGGCCGCCAGCACCTGGTCGCCGCCGGGGGCGAGGTCGGCGCGGGCGCGGCGCAGCGCGACGAGGAGCTCGTGGACGGCGGCGCCGGTCTCCACCTCCAGCAGGGGGTTGTCGCGGCGGGCGGCCCGGGCGACGCGGGTGATGACCGCGCGGGGTCCGGCGGCGTCGGAGAGCGGGACGACGGGCCGGTCGGGTTCGATGTAGCCGAGGTCGCGGTAGGCGGTCGTGGCGGGTCCGGTGAAGTCGACGAAGCCCTCGTCCCAGCCGGTGTCCGGGTCGGGCGCGTAGTGGTGGGGGACGCCGGGGGTGAGCCACAGCAGCGCGGGCGCGGTGACGGTCGTACGGCGGCCGTCGGCGCCGCGGTACCAGCCGCCGCCCGCGCTGATCACCACGGCGACGTGGTGGTCGAGGGTGCGCGGGCCGACGGTGGGCAGCGCGCCGTGCTGGAGGCCGACGCCGAGGCAGACCAGGCCGAGGCGGTGGTGGGCGGGGCCGGGGGTGAGGAACCGCATCCAGGTCCGGTACATCGGCGTTCCTCCCGCCGTGCCGCGCGGCGCGTGGTCGTACGGGCGGCGCCGCTCTTCCTTTTGTCCAAGCAGTGGCGATCTTCGTCCATGGCGCCGGTCGCCGACAGGGGTGAGGCTGAAACCCATGGACGGGATCAGGGTGGGGGGCGGCGCATGAGCGCGTTCGCGGTCGGGCAGTCCGGGTTCCTGCTGGACGGGCGGCCGGTGCGGCTGCTGTCCGGGGCGCTGCACTACTTCCGGGTGCACGAGGACCAGTGGGGTCACCGGCTGGCGATGCTGCGGGCGATGGGCCTGAACTGCGTGGAGACGTACGTCCCGTGGAACCTGCACGAGCCGCGTCCGGGCGCCTTCCGGGACGTGGGGGCGGTCGGCCGGTTCCTGGACGCGGTCCGCGGGGCGGGCCTGTGGGCGATCGTGCGGCCGGGGCCCTACATCTGCGCCGAGTGGGAGAACGGCGGGCTGCCGGCGTGGCTGACGGGCGAGCCGGGCACGCGCGCGCGTACGCGTGACGAGCGGTACATGCGCCATGTCCGGAACTGGTTCCAGCGGCTGCTGCCCGAGATCGTGCCCCGCCAGATCGACCGCGGCGGTCCGGTGGTCATGGTCCAGGTGGAGAACGAGTACGGCAGCTACGGCAGTGACACCGGCCATCTGGAGGAGCTGGCCGGCGTGCTGCGCGCCGAGGGGGTCACCGCCGCGCTGTGCACCTCGGACGGCCCCGAGGACCACATGCTGACCGGGGGTTCGCTGCCCGGGGTGCTCGCCACGGTGAACTTCGGCTCCCACGCGCGCGTGGCCTTCGAGACGCTGCGCCGCCATCGCCCCGCGGGCCCGCTGATGTGCATGGAGTTCTGGTGCGGCTGGTTCGACCACTGGTCCGGTGAGCACGCCGTACGGGATCCGGCCGAGGCCGCCGAGGCACTGCGGGAGATCCTGGAGTGCGGGGCGTCGGTGAACCTGTACCTGGCCCACGGCGGCACGAGCTTCGGAGGCTGGGCGGGCGCCAACCGGGGCGGCGGCGAGCTGCACGAGGGCCCGCTGGAGCCGGACGTGACCTCGTACGACTACGACGCGCCGGTGGACGAGTACGGCCGCCCCACGGAGAAGTTCTGGCGCTTCCGCGAGGTGCTGGCCGCGTACCGGCCCGGCCCGCTGCCCGACCCGCCCGCGCGGCCTGCCGCGCTGGCGGCCCCGGCCGGGGTGGCGCTCACCGGCTGGGCGTCGCCGGCCGACGTCCTGGAGGCGCTGGGCGGTCCGGAGACGGCCGGCCCCGTGCCGCCCACGTTCGAGGAGCTGGGGATCACCCGGGGCCTCGTGCGCTACACGGTGGACGTGCCCGGCCCCCGGCAGCCGTACCCGCTGACCGTGCGCGGGCTGCGCGATCTCGCGGTGGTGTACGTCGACGGGGAGCGGGCCGGGGTGCTGACGGAGGCGGAGCCGCGGCTGGAGGGGCCGGTCGCGGGCCCCGCGCGCGTGGAGCTGTGGGTGGAGTCCCTGGGGCGGGTGAACTACGGGCCCCGGCTCGGTGAGGCGAAGGGCGTCACGGGCGGCGTCCTGCACGAGCGGCAGTATCTGCACGGGGTACGCGCGCGTGGGCTGGACCTGGACGCGTTCGCCGACGGGGTGGACGCGGTGCCCTTCGGCCCGGTGCCCGGGGAGGGGGCGCCGGGTCTGTACCGGGGCACGGTCACGGTCCGCGGGGCCGGGGACGCGCGGCTGGAGCTGCCGGGCGGGACGCGGGGCTTCGTCTGGGTCAACGGTTTCAACCTGGGGCGCTACTGGGCGGTGGGCCCGCAGCGGTCGCTGTACGTGCCCGGACCGGTGCTGCGGGAGGGCGAGAACGAGGTGTGGCTGCTGGAACTGGACAGCGGCACACCGGACGGACCGGCACCGCGGCTGGTGCCGGTGTGACGGACGGTGGGGGGTGTGACGGGCGGTGGGGGGGGTGTGACCGGCGGTCGGGGTGTGACCGGCGGTCGGGGTGTGACGGGCGGTCGGGGGCCCTTCCCGCCTGGGACCCGGGTGCCGGCTGTCTTGGGGCCCTCCCCGACCACTGCCCGACCGCTGCCCGGGTGCTGCCCGACCGCTGCCCAGGTGCTGCACGGGTGCTGCCCGGAGGCCGGACACCACCGGGGCCCCTTCCCGACCGCTGTCCGGGTGACTGCCGCCCGAAGGGCCCTTCCCGTGCTGCCGTCCCGCCTACAGTGGTAGGGAGTTCCGGCGGCTTCAGGGGGTGCCGACGTGGGGAACGGCGGACCGGTCCAGCACGGCTACCCGCACCTGGAGACGGTGCGGGCCGCCATCACCGCGCTGTACCGGCGCCTGTCCCGCGACACCATCGAGACGTTCTCGGTCAGCGTGGCCCCGGCCGACGTGGCCTTCTGCGACACCGACGACCTGCATCTGGGCGCGCAGCGGGTGGCCCGGGAGATCGTGCGGCACTTCCGGCTGCCGGACGCGCGGCTGATCGTCGGCTTCCGGGAGATGACCCACGCGGCGAACGTCGAACTCGCGGCGGGACCCGAGTACTTCGTCGAGCTGAACGACCGGTTCCGCACCCATCGCAGGGACATCGGCGCCGCGCTCGCCCACGAGGTGGCGCACGTCTACCTGCACCGCCTGGATCTCGCCTTCCCCACCACGGCGGAGAACGAGATCCTCACGGACACGGCGACGACCTACCTGGGCGCGGGCTGGCTGCTGCTGGACGCCTACCGGGAGGACGGGGTCTCGTCGCAGAAACTCGGCTATCTCACCCCGGAGGAGTTCGGTTACGTCCTGGCCAAGCGGGCCCTGCTCCTCCAGGAGGACCCCTCGGTGTGGTTCACCAGCCCGCAGGCCTACACCGCCTACGTCAAGGGGATGGCCCGGGCCCGCCAGGACGAGCAGCAGCCGCCGCTGACGGCGGCCGGCTGGGCGGGCCGCCGCCGCTACGCCCACGACCGCCGGCACGCCTCAGGCGCCCCGCCGGCCGCCCCGTACACCTTCGCCCCCGACAGCGGCGGCCACCTCGGGGTGACCTTCCCGTGCCCCACCTGCCACCAGCGGATCAGGGTGCCGGTGCGGGGGCGGGTACGGGCGCGGTGCGGGTTGTGCCGGACGGTGCTGGAGTGCGACACGTAGCGTTCGCCGCAAGGGGCGCAGGCACTCCCCTCGCCCAGTGCGCCCCCGAACCGCTGAGCCGTGGAGAAGATCCCGGACGCTCCCCCGGCCGGCTTCCCCGGCACCGCTGTCGGCACCACGTTCACCAACGGCACGCTGACCGGGATCTACACCCCGTACACCCTCCCCGGCGGCTCCGCCTGCCCCAGCAGCTTCCGGGCCGCCTCCCCCGCCTCCGCCGGTGTCCACCGCGCCCCCTTGTCGGCGGTGGGGCCGGGGCGCCAGCCCTCCATGACGGTGATCCGGCCACCTTCCGTCTCGAACACGCGGCCGGTCACACCCGCGCTCCCGGCCGAGCCGAGCCAGACGACGAGCGGGGAGACGTTCTCGGGTGCCATGGCGTCGAAACCGGCGGCCGGGGCCGCCATGGTCGTGGCGAAGGTACGTTCCGTCATGCGGGTGCGGGCGGCCGGCGCCACGGCGTTGACCTGGACGCCGTAGCGGGCCAGTTCGGCCGCCGCGACCAGGGTGAGCCCGACGATCCCGGCCTTGGCGGCGCTGTAGTTGCCCTGCCCGACCGAGCCGAGCAGGCCGGCTCCGCTGCTGGTGTGCACGACCCGGGCCACTGGGGTCCGCCCGGCCCTGGCCTCGGCCCGCCAGTGCGCGGCGGCGTGCCGCAGCGGCAGGAAGTGGCCCCTGAGGTGGACGCGGATCACGGCGTCCCAGTCGTCCTCGCCGAGGTTGACCAGCATGCGGTCGCGCAGGAACCCGGCGTTGCTGACGAGCGTGTCGAGCCGGCCGTACGTCTCGACGGCCGTGCGGATCAGGTCGGCCGCCCCCTCGCCGGTGGCGATGTCGGCGCCGTGGGCGACCGCGTCACCGCCCGCCGCCCGGATCTCGGCCGCGACGGCCTCCGCCGGCCGCTCGGCGTCCGGGGCGCCGTCGAGGGCGACGCCCAGGTCGTTGACGACGACCCTGGCGCCCTCGGCGGCGAAGGCCAGGGCGTGCGCACGGCCGAGCCCCCGGCCGGCACCGGTGACGACGACGACCCGGTCCGCACAGATTCCGTTCATCTCAGCTCTCTTTCCCTGGGGGCGACGCGTCGGGGACGTGGGATTCGGCGGTACGGGGTTCGGCGGCACGACGTTCGGCGCCGTGGGGTTCGACGGCGGTACGGGGTTCGGCGGTACGGGGTTCAGCGGCACGACGTTCGGCGCCGTGGGGTTCGACGGCGATGCGGGGGTCGGCGGCGGTGCGGGGTCGGCGGCACGAGGCTCGGCGGCACGACGTTCGGCGGCGCGAGGCTCGGCGGCGTCCAGGAAGGCCGGCCGTTCCCCGCCGCCGTGCACGTGCAGGCTCGCCCCGCTGATGTAGGCGGCGGCGTCGGAGGCGAGGAACACGGCGGCGGCGCCGACGTCGGCGGGGAGGGCCAGCCGGCCCAGCGGGACGGTGCGGGAGACGGCGGCGATGCCGTCGGGGCCGCCGTAGTGCAGCGGCGCCAGGTCGGTGTGGACCATGCCGACGACGAGGGTGTTGACGCGGATCTCCGGCGCCCACTCCACGGCCATGGAGGCCGCCAGGTTCGCGAGCCCGGCCTTGGCCGCGCCGTAGGCGGCGGAGCCGGGCGACGGGCGGCTTCCGCTGACGCTGCCCACCATCACGATGGAGCCCCTGGCGCGCCTGAGGTGGTCGTAGGCCGCGAGGGACGCGGTCAGCGGGGTGACCAGGTTCAACTCGATGACCTTGGCGTGCCGTTCGGCGTCGGCGTCGGCCAGGTGCCGGTACGGGGTGCCGCCGGCGTTGTTGACCAGCACGTCCAGCCGGGGCAGTGCGGCGAAGAAGGCCCGGACGGCGGGCGGGTCGCGCAGGTCGAGGGGCGCGAACTCGACGCCTTCACAGGGCTGTTCGGGCGGTCTGCGGGCGCAGGTCAGGACTCGGGCGCCCGCCTCGGCGAAGGCCCGGGCGATCCCCGCGCCCACCCCCCGGGTGCCGCCGGTGACGACCACCGTGCTGCCGCGCAGCGAGTTGTCCACAGGGCCGCTGCCCGCGGGGCCGTTGCCCACAGGGTGGTTGTCCACAGGGCCGTTGTCCACAGGGCCTCCCGCTTGTCCGCGCCGACTGCTAGCTTCGAAGCCTCGCACCTAACAAATGTTTGGTGGAAAGGTAGCTGATGCGCCCATGGGTGTCTCCCGTTCGTCCCCGGAAACGGGGATTTCCGTAGTCACCGTCGACTACCCGCCGGTCAACGCGCTGCCGGTCCGTGGCTGGTTCGACCTGGCCGACGCCGTGCGCGCGGCCGGCCGGGACCCGGAGATCCGCTGCGTGGTCCTGGCCGCCGAGGGACGCGGGTTCAACGCGGGCGTGGACATCAAGGAGATACAGGCGGCGGGGCAGGAGGCGCTGATCGGCGCGAACCAGGGCTGTGCGGAGGCCTTCGCGGCGGTCTACGAGTGCGAGACCCCGGTCGTCGCGGCGGTGCAGGGCTTCTGTCTGGGGGGCGGGATCGGCCTGGTGGGCACAGCGGACGCGGTGGTGGCGAGCGAGGACGCCGTCTTCGGGCTGCCCGAGCTGGACCGGGGTGCGCTGGGCGCGGCGACCCATCTGGCCCGGCTGGTCCCGCAGCACCTGATGCGCGCGCTGTACTACACCGGGCGCACGGCGAGCGCGGCCGAGTTGCACGGGCACGGCTCGGTCTGGCGGGTGGTGCCGCGCGCGGAGCTGGCGGGGGCGGCGCTGGAACTGGCCCGGGAGATCGCCGCCAAGGACGGACGGCTGCTGCGCATGGCCAAGTCGGCCATCAACGGCATCGATCCGGTCGACGTGCGCCGCAGCTACCGCTTCGAGCAGGGCTTCACGTTCGAGGCCAACCTCAGCGGCCTGGCCGACCGGGTCCGCGCCACGTTCGGGACGTCCGGGGGCTCGGGCACGCGCCACGACGCCCGGGACTCCGTGGAGAAGGGGGCGTAGATGGGCGACAAGACGATGACCGCCGAGGAGGTGGTCTCCCGGCTGGCGAGCGGCATGACCCTCGGCATCGGCGGCTGGGGCTCCCGTCGCAAGCCGATGGCGCTGGTCCGAACGCTGCTGCGGTCGGACATCGGCGATCTGACGGTCGTCTCGTACGGCGGCCCGGACGTCGGCATGCTGGCCGCCGCCGGCCGGATCCGCAGGCTGGTCACCGCTTTCGTCACCCTGGACTCCATCCCGCTGGAACCGCACTACCGGGCGGCGCGTGAGCGCGGCGGCTTCGCGCTGACGGAGGTCGACGA
Source organism: Streptomyces olivaceoviridis (assembly GCF_014650115.1). Classification (GTDB taxonomy): domain Bacteria; phylum Actinomycetota; class Actinomycetes; order Streptomycetales; family Streptomycetaceae; genus Streptomyces; species Streptomyces olivaceoviridis. The sequence goes on from NZ_BMUI01000006.1 coordinate 277,469, forward strand.
GGGGATGTTCCAGTGCGGGCTGCGGGCCGCGGCGCAGCGCCTGCCCTTCCTTCCGGTGCGGGCGGGGCTCGGCTCGGACGTGATGCGGGTCAACCCGGACCTCAGGACGGTGACGTCGCCGTACGCGGACGGGGAGACGCTGGTGGCCATGCCCGCGCTGCGGCTGGACGCGGCCCTGGTGCACGTCAACCGCGCCGACCGGCTGGGCAACGGACAGTACCTCGGCCCGGACCCGTACTTCGACGACCTGTTCTGCGAGGCGGCGGACGCGGCCTACGTCTCCTGTGAACAGATCGTGGACACGGCCGGGTTGACCAAGGGGGCCGCCCCGCAGTCGCTGCTGCTCAAGCGGCTCTCGGTGACGGGTGTGGTGGAGGCGCCGAACGGCGCGCACTTCACGTCCTGCGCGCCGGAGTACGGCAGGGACGAGGAGTTCCAGCGGCGGTACGCGACCACGCCCTGGCCGGAGTTCGCCGCACGGTTCCTCGGCGCGGACGAGGCCGCCTACCGGGCGGCGGTCCGGGACTGGCGGAAAGAGGAGGAGCGGAAGGAGGAGGAGCGGTGAGGTTCACCCGCGCCGAGTACTGCGTGATCGCGTGTGCCGAGGCCTGGCGGGGCGCCGGGGAGGTCCTGGCCAGTCCGATGGGGCTGATCCCGTCGCTGGGCGCGCGGCTGGCCCGGCTCACGTTCGCGCCGGACCTGCTGCTGACCGACGGCGAGGCCCTGCTGGTCCGCCCGGACGGCACACCGGAGGGCTGGCTGCCCTACCGGCAGCACCTGGAGCTGGTGGCGGGCGGCCGGCGGCACGTGATGATGGGCGCGAGCCAGCTCGACCGGTACGGCAACCAGAACATCTCCTGCGTAGGCGACTGGGCGCTGCCCCGCAGACAGTTGCTCGGAGTGCGTGGCGCGCCGCTCAACACGCTGAACAATCCGACGAGTTACTGGGTCCCCAGGCACTCCCGGCGGGTGTTCGTGGAGCGGGTGGACATGGTGTGCGGGGTGGGGTACGACCGGGCGGCGGGACTGGGCGGCGCGGCCCGCTTCCATCGTCTGGCGCGGGTCGTCACCGACCTCGGCGTCTTCGACTTCGCCACGGCCGACCACTCGATGCGGCTGGTCTCGGTGCATCCGGGGGTGAGCGTGGAGCGGGTGCGGGAGGCGACGGGGTTCCCGCTGGCCGTGCCGGACGACGTGCCGTTCACCCGGGAGCCCGGGGCGCAGGAGGTGCGGCTGATCCGTGAGGTGCTGGACCCGGCGGGGGCACGGGCGCGCGAGGTGCCGGAAGGGGCGGGGAGCTGATGGAGACCGCGCTCACCCGGCTGGTCGGGGTCCGTCATCCGATCGTGCAGACCGGGATGGGGTGGGTGGCCGGGCCGCGCCTGGTCTCGGCGGCGGCGAACGCCGGCGCCCTCGGCATCCTGGCCTCCGCCACGATGCCCCTCGACCGGCTGCGGGAGGCGATACGGGAGGTGCGGTCCCGTACGGACGCGCCGTTCGGGGTGAACCTCCGGGCCGACGCGGGCGACGCGCCGGACCGGGTGCGGGTCCTGTTGGAGGAGGGCGTCCGGGTGGCCTCCTTCGCGCTGGCCCCGTCCGCCGAGCTGATCGCCGAGCTGAAGGCGGCGGGTGTGCTGGTGATCCCGTCCGTCGGCGCCCGGCGGCACGCCGAGAAGGTGGCGGCCTGGGGCGCGGACGCGGTGCTCGTCCAGGGCGGCGAGGGCGGCGGGCACACCGGGGAGGTGGCGACGAGCGTGCTGCTGCCGCAGGTGGTGGACGCGGTGCGGATACCGGTCGTGGCGGCGGGCGGCTTCTTCGACGGGCGGGGGCTGGTGGCGGCGCTGGCGTACGGGGCGGCCGGGGTGGCGATGGGCACGCGGTTCCTGCTGACCTCCGACTCGACGGTGCCGGACGCGGTGAAGGCCAGGTACCTGGCGGCGACGGTCCGGGACGTCACGGTGACCCGGGCGGTGGACGGACTGCCGCACCGGATGCTGCGCACCGACCTGGTGGCGGCGCTGGAGCGGTCGGGCCGGATACGCGGCTTCGCGCACGCGGCGCGGCGGGCGGCGGGTTTCCGGCGGCTGTCGGGGCTCACCTGGCGGCAGCTGGTCCGCGACGGCCTCGCCCTCCGGCACGGCAAGGAGCTGTCCTGGAGTCAGGTGCTGCTGGCCGCGAACACGCCGATGCTGCTGAAGTCGGCGATGGTGGACGGCCGTACGGATCTGGGGGTGATGGCGGCGGGGCAGGTCGCCGGGGTGATCGACGACCTGCCGTCGTGCGCGGAGCTGGTGGAGCGGATCACGCAGGAGGCGGAGGAGGTGCTCGCCGGACTGACGGGGCTGAGAGCGGGCCGGTGACGGTCACCAGGAGGCGGAGGAGGTGCTCGCCGGACGGAGGGCGCTGAGAGCGGGCCGGGTGACGGTCATGCGACCATGCGGTGCGCCGTCGTCCCACCGCACGGTCGCAGCGGTTCGGCGATCGTCAGCCGGCCGCAGTCGCGCCGCCGTCCCGGCACTCGGTCACGGCCGTTCGCCGGGCGTCACCGGCCGGCCGACCCACCGTGGCGTCACAGCCGTTCGATGATCGTCACATTGGCCTGGCCGCCGCCCTCGCACATGGTCTGGAGGCCGTAGCGGCCACCGGTGCGCTCCAGTTCGTGCAGGAGGGTCGTCATCAGCCGGGCGCCGGTCGCGCCGAGGGGGTGGCCGAGGGCGATGGCGCCGCCGTTGACGTTGACCTTGCCGGGGTCGGCGCCGGTCTCCTTCAGCCAGGCGAGGACGACCGGCGCGAAGGCCTCGTTGATCTCCACGAGGTCGATGGCGTCGAGGGTCAGGCCGGTCTTCTTCAGGGCGTGCGCGGTGGCCGGGATGGGCGCGGTGAGCATGCGGATGGGGTCCTCGCCGCGCGCGGAGAGGTGGTGGACGCGGGCGCGCGGGCGCAACCCGTGGTCGTGTACGGCCCGTTCGGAGGCGAGCAGCAGGGCCGCGGCCCCGTCGGAGACCTGGGAGGAGCAGGCCGCGGTGACGGTGCCGCCGTCGAGGACCGGGCGCAGGGCGGCCATCTTCTCCAGGGAGGTGTCCCGGCGCGGGCCCTCGTCCACGGTGACCTGGCCGCACGGGACGGTCTCGCGGGAGAAGCGCCCGGTGTCGATCGCCCAGATCGCGCGCCGGTGCGAACGCAGGGCGAACTCCTCCTGTTCCTCGCGGCCGATCCCCCACTGGGCGGCGATCGTCTCGGCGCCGGCGAACTGGTTGACGGGCCGGTCGCCGTAGCGGGCGCGCCAGCCGGTGCTGCCGAGGAAGGGGCCCTCGGTCAGGCCGAGGGGGACGGCGGCCTGCCGGGAGGCGAAGGCGATGGGGACCTGGGACATGTTCTGCACCCCGCCGGCGACCACCAGGTCCTGGGTGCCGGAGAGCACGGCCTGCGCGGCGAAGTGCACGGCCTGCTGGGAGGAGCCGCACTGCCGGTCGACGGTGACGCCGGGCACCTCCTCGGGGAGGCCCGCGGCCAGCCAGCAGGTGCGGGCGATGTCACCGGCCTGCGGTCCGACCGTGTCCAGGCAGCCGAAGACCACGTCGTCCACGGCGGCCGGGTCGATCCCGGAGCGCTCCACCAGCGCGGTGAGCACCCGCGCACCCAGGTCGGCCGGGTGGACCGCGGCGAGTCCTCCCCCGCGCCGCCCGACCGGTGTGCGGACCGCTTCGACGATGTAGGCCTCGGCCATGGCAACTCCCACTGTAGGAAGGGGGCTATTCGCGTACGGCGATCCCGTCCAGGACCATCGACAGGTACTGGCGAGCGATCTCCTCGGGGCTGTGCTTGCCGCCGGGCCGGTACCAGGAGGCGGCGACCCACACGGTGTCGCGGACGAACCGGTAGGTGAGCCGGACGTCCAGGTCCGCGCGGAAGACCCGCTCGGCGACCCCGCGTTCCAGCGTGCTGAGCCAGGCCTTCTCGAACCGGCGCTGGGACTCGGCGAGGAAGGCGAACCGGTCCTGGGCGACGAGCTGTCTGCTCTCCTTCTGGTAGATCGCGACGGCCGCGCGGTGCCGGTCGATCTCCCGGAAGGACTCGGTGACCAGCGCCTCCAGCGTCTCGCGGGGCCCGAGTCCGGAGGCGAGGACGGTGTCGTAGCCGTCCCAGAGCTCGTCGAGGAAGGTCCGCAGGATCTCCTCAAGCATCGACTCCTTGGAGTCGAAGTGGTAGTAGAGGCTGCCCGCGAGCATCCCTGCGTGGTCGGCGATCCTGCGGACGGTGGTGGCGTTGTAGCCGTGCTCGGCGAAGACCTCGGCGGCGGTGCTCAGGAGCTCTCCGCGCCGGGCCGCTGCCGCGGTCACCTGGGGCTTCTTCTTGGTCGGCACGCACCCATTGTGGTCTGCCCGCCCGTCAGGGGTGCTGGCTGCTGACGGCGACGACCTCGCCGGTCAGGTAGGAGGAGTAGCCGGAGGCGAGGAAGACGATCACGTTGGCCACCTCCCAGGGCTGCGCGTACCGCCCGAAGGCCTCCCGTCGGGTCAGCTCGGCCAGCAGTTCGGCGGAGGTGACCTTCTCCAGGTGGGGGTGCATGGCGAGGCTGGGGGCGACCGCGTTGACCCGCACGCCGTACGCGGCGGCCTCGATCGCCGCGCAGCGGGTCAGCGCCATCACACCGGCCTTGGCGGCGGCGTAGTGGGCCTGTCCGGCCTGGGCGCGCCAGCCGACGACGGAGGCGTTGTTGACGATCACCCCGCCGCCGCTCCCGCGCATGGCGCGCAGGGCGGCCCGGGTGCAGCGGAAGGTGCCGTTCAGGGTGACGTCCAGGACTCGGGACCACTGGTCGTCGGTCATGTCGACGAGGGCCGAAGTGCCGCCGAGGCCGGCGTTGTTGACGACGATGTCCAGCCGTCCGTGGGCGGCGACGGCCGCGTCGAACATGGCCCGCACCTGGGCCTCGTCGGTGACGTCGCACGGCACCGCGGCGACCGCGCCGGGGAACTGACGGCCCAGCGCGGCCTCGTGCTCCTTCAGTCGGCGCGGGTGGGCGTCGCTGATCAGGACCCGGGCGCCCTCCTCCAGGAAGCGGCGCGCGGTGGCTCCGCCGATGCCGGTGCCGGCCGCCGCGGTGACGACGGCGGTGCGCCCGCGCAGCAGTCCGTGCCCGGGTGTGTAGGCCGGGCTCTCGACGCCTGTCATAGGGCCACGCTAACCTACCAAACACTTGTTAGGGAAGATGGGCGGCACCGGAAGGAAGGCGGCGATCGTGGACCTGACCCACTCTCCGGCCGACGAGGAGTTCCGCGCCGCGGCCCGGTCCTGGCTGGCCGCGCACGTGCCGCGTACGCCGCTGCCGTCCCTGGAGACGGAGGAGGGCTTCGCGGCCCACCGCGCGTGGGAGGCCGAACTGGCCGCGGACCGCTGGTCGGTGGTGTCGTGGCCGGAGCGGTTCGGCGGACGGGACGCCGGGCTGCTGCGCTGGCTGGTGTTCGAGGAGGAGTACTGGGCGGCGGGCGCGCCCGGCCGGGTCGGCCAGAACGGCGTCAGCCTGCTCGCGCCGACCCTCTTCGCGTACGGCACGGAGGAGCAACGCGCGCGCGTGCTGCCGCCGATGGCCACCGGTGAGGTGGTCTGGGCGCAGGCATGGTCGGAGCCGGAGGCGGGCTCGGACCTCGCCGCGCTCACCTCACGGGCGGTGCGCGCGGACGGCGGCTGGCGGCTGCGCGGGCAGAAGACCTGGTCCTCGCGCGCCGCGTTCGCGGACCGGGCCTTCGGCCTGTTCCGCAGTGATCCCGACGCTCCCAGGCGGCACGAGGGGCTCACGTACCTGATGTTCGACCTGCGGGCGCCCGGCGTCACCGTCCGCCCGATCGGCCGGCTGGACGGCAAGCCGGCCTTCGCGGAGCTGTTCCTCGACGAGGTGTTCGTCCCGGACGAGGACGTGATCGGCGCGCCGGGCCAGGGCTGGCGGATCGCGATGTCCACGGCGGGCGACGAACGCGGGCTCACCCTGCGCTCCCCGGGCCGTTTCCTCGCCTCCGCCGCCCGGCTGCGCGAGCTGTGGCGGGCCCGGGGTGCGCCGGAGCACGCCCGCGCCCGGGTGGCCGACGCCCTGATCGCGGCCCGTGCCTACCAGTTGTTCACCTACGCCGCCGCCTCCCGGGTCCTGGACGGCGCCCGGCTCGGCCCGGAGTCCAGCATGAACAAGGTGTTCTGGTCCGAGCTGGACCTCGCCCTGCACGAGACGGCGCTCGATCTGCTGGGCGCGGACGGCGAACTGGCGGACGGCGCCTGGTCGGAGGGGTACGTCTTCTCGCTGGCGGGGCCGGTCTACGCGGGCACGAACGAGATCCAGCGGGACATCGTCGCCGAGCGGCTGCTCGGCCTGCCGAAGGGACGCCGCTGATGCTCTTCCTCCTCGACGCCGGCCAGCGCGCCCTCGCCGACACGCTGCACGCGATGCTGAGCGCGGCGGACACCCCGGCGGCGGTCCGGGACTGGAGCCGGGGGGACCACACGCGCGGGCGCGCGCTGTGGTCGCGGATCGCCGAGGTGGGGGTGTTCGGTCTGGCGGTGCCGGAGGAGTACGGCGGGGCGGGGCCGCACCCGGTGGAACTGGCGGTGGCCTTCGTGGAGCTGGGCCGCCACGCCGTACCCGGCCCGCTCGCGGAGACGGTCGCGGCGGCCGTGCTCCTCGCCGAGCCCCCGCTGGCCGAGCGCTTCCTGCCGGGGCTCGCGGCCGGCACGGACATGGCGACCGTGGCGGCGCCCGGCGGCTGCGCCCTCGACGGCGACGCCGCGTCCCTCCGTCTGGTCCCGGCCCCCGACGGCCTGTGCCTGTCCACGGCGGCCCCCGGCCCCGTGCGCCGCTCCCTGGACCCGGCCCGCCGGCTGACCGCGCTCTCCCCCGCCGGTGAACTCCTCACCCCCGACGCGCCGTACGACCGGGCACTCACCTGGACCCGCCTGGCCACCGCCGCCCAGGCCCTCGGTGTCGGCCTCGCCCTGCTCGACCGGACCGTCACGTATGTGAGGCAGCGCACCCAGTTCGGCGTCCCCGTCGGCTCCTTCCAGGCCGTCAAGCACCGCCTGGCCGACGCGAAGACCGCCCTGGAGTTCGCCCGCCCCCTGCTGTTCGGCGCGGCGGTGTCCCTGCGCCCGGCGGAGGTGGCCGCCGCCAAGCTCACGGCGTGCGAGGCGGCGTACCGGACGGCCCGTACGGCGCTGCACCTGCACGGCGCGATCGGGTACACGGCGGAGTACGACCTGTCCCTGTGGCTGTCCAAGGCCCGGGCGCTGCGCTCGGCGTGGGGGACGCCCGAGGAGTGCCGTGACCTGGTGCTCACGGACGGGCTCTGAGAGGTGGTGGCGGATCGACGCGAGGTCGTCGTGTCAGTCCGGTCGTACGACGCCCGCCGCGCGCGCGGCCGTGAGCCACCTCGGGAACTCGCCGACGAGACGGTCGTACAGCTCTGCGTCGGAGACCCGGCGCGGGTCCTGGCCGGCGTGGAAGAAGCCGGCGTTGTCCACGATCCGCTTGCCGGGGACCGCCAGTTCGTCCAGCTTGCGCAGGAACTCGAACTGCCGGCTGCCGGGGTCACCGAAGCCGACGAACTGCCAGAACAGCGGGAGCCGCGCGGCCTTGCACAGATAGCGCTCGGCGGCGAGCTTGCTGATGGGGCCGCCGTCGGTCTGGAAGACGACGAGGGCGGGGGTGGTGGCGCCGCTGTCCAGGTAGTGGTCGATGACGGCGTCCATCGCCAGGTGGTAGCTGGTCCTGCCCATGTGGCCGAGCCCGGCCACGATCCGCTCGACGCGGCCCTCGTGTCCGGCGAGGGCGATGTCGGTGACCGCGTCGACGTCCGTGGAGAAGAACACGACGGGCACCCGGCCGTCGTCGTCCAGGTGCGCGGACAGGCCGAGCACCCGGTCGGCGAGCGCCTGCACACTGCCGTCCTGGTAGTACGGCCTCATCGAGCCCGAGTAGTCGACCACGAGGTAGACGGCGGCCCGCAGTCCGTCCAGGCCGTGCTTGCGCAGGGACACCCCCGCCGACCGGTAGGCGCCGACCAGCGCGGGCGCGGTCTCCTCCACCTTGCGCAGACTGATCGCGGCCATGATCTCCCCCCTCGGCTGTTCCGGCGCCCGAGCGTACCCGTACGACGTATATGCGACGACGCCTGCCCAGTCGTCCGGTCGGGGACAGGCGGGCAGGCGCCGTTCATGTTCCGTACGCCTTTGTACGGGACGTCTGTGCGGGACCTGGGGTCCGTTGTGCGCGCGTCAGACCGCCAGGGCGCGGTCCGTCGGGCGGATCGGGGCCGGCAGGTCGCTGGCTCCGGTCAGGAAGCGGTCGACTCCGCGGGCGGCCGAGCGGCCCTCCGCGATCGCCCACACGATGAGGGACTGGCCGCGGCCGGCGTCACCGGCGACGAACACACCCGGCACGTTGGTCTGGAAGTCGGCGTCGCGGGCGATGTTACCGCGTTCATCGAGCTCCAGGCCGAACTGCTCCACCAGGCCGTTCTCCCGGTCGGTGCCGGTGAAGCCCATGGCGAGGGTGACCAGCTGAGCGGGGATCTTGCGCTCGGTGCCCGGCTTCGGGGTGAGCTTGCCGTCGATGAACTCCACCTCGGTGAGGTGCAGCCACTGGACGTTGCCGTCCTCGTCGCCCTCGAAGTGGGTGGTGGAGACGGAGTAGACCCGCTCGCCGCCCTCCTCGTGCGCGCTGGTGACCTTGTAGAGCATCGGGAAGGTCGGCCAGGGCTGGTTCGTCGGGTGCCGGTCGTCGTTCGGGCGGGGCATGATCTCCAGCTGGGTGACGGAGGCCGCGCCCTGCCGGTGGGCGGTGCCCACGCAGTCCGCGCCGGTGTCACCGCCGCCGATGACGACGACGTGCTTGCCCTCGGCCGAGATCGGCGTGGTGACGTAGTCGCCCTCCTGGACCTTGTTGGCCAGCGGCAGGTACTCCATGGCCTGGTAGACGCCCTTGAGCTCGCGGCCGGGCACCGGCAGGTCACGGGCGGTCGTGGCACCGACGGCCAGGACGACCGCGTCGTACCGCTTCTTCAGGTCGGTCGCCTTGAGGTCGCGGCCGATCTCGACGCCGGTGCGGAAGCGGGTGCCCTCCGCGCGCATCTGCTCGATACGGCGGTTGATGTGCCGCTTCTCCATCTTGAACTCGGGGATGCCGTACCGGAGGAGACCTCCGACGCGGTCCGCGCGCTCGTAGACGGCGACCGTGTGGCCGGCCCGGGTCAGCTGCTGGGCGGCGGCGAGACCCGCCGGGCCGGAGCCGATGACCGCGACCGTCTTGCCGGACAGGCGCTCGGGGATCTGCGGGGCGACGTCCCCGGTCTCCCACGCCTTGTCGATGATCGAGACCTCGACGTTCTTGATGGTGACCGGCGGCTGGTTGATGCCCAGCACGCACGCCGACTCGCAGGGGGCCGGGCAGAGGCGACCGGTGAACTCCGGGAAGTTGTTGGTCGCGTGCAGCCGCTCCTGGGCGGCAGCCCAGTCCTCGCGGTAGGCGTAGTCGTTCCACTCGGGGATCAGGTTCCCCAGCGGACAGCCGTTGTGGCAGAAGGGGATGCCGCAGTCCATGCAGCGGCTGGCCTGCTTGCTGATGATCGGCAGCAGGGAGCCGGGGACGTAGACCTCGTTCCAGTCCTTCTTGCGCTCTTCGACGGGACGGGTCTTGGCGACCTCACGGCCGTGATTCAGGAAGCCCTTCGGGTCAGCCATTGATCGCCGCCTCCATCATCTTCTCGGTGATCTCGGTCTCGGTGAGACCGGCTCGCTCGGCGGCGTCCTTGGCGGCGAGCACTGCCTTGTACGTGCTGGGGATGATCTTGCTGAACCGCTCCACGGCCGTGGCCCAGTCGGCGAGCAGCTTCTCGGCGACCGTCGAGCCGGTCTCCTCGGCGTGGCGGCGCACCACGTCGTGCAGCCACTGCTTGTCGGTCTCGTCCAGCGCCTCGACGGAGCCGGCGTTGCCGGCGTTGACGTTGTCGCGGTCGAGGTCGATGACGTAGGCGACACCGCCGGACATGCCGGCCGCGAAGTTGCGGCCGGTCGGGCCGAGGACGACCGCGTGACCGCCGGTCATGTACTCGCAGCCGTGGTCGCCCACGCCCTCGGAGACGACCAGCGCGCCGGAGTTGCGGACGCAGAACCGCTCACCGGTACGGCCGCGCAGGAACAGCTCGCCGCCGGTGGCGCCGTAGGCGATGGTGTTGCCCGCGATGGTCGAGTACTCGGCGAGGTGGTCGGCGGCCCGGTCCGGGCGGACGACGATCCGGCCGCCGGAGAGGCCCTTGCCGACGTAGTCGTTGGCGTCGCCCTCCAGGCGGAGCGTGACACCGCGCGGCAGGAAGGCGCCGAAGGACTGGCCGGCCGAGCCGGTGAAGGTGATGTCGATGGTGTCGTCGGGCAGGCCCGCGCCACCGAACTTCTTCGTCACCTCGTGGCCGAGCATGGTGCCGACCGTGCGGTTGATGTTGCGGATGGCGACCTGGGCGCGCACCGGCTGTGCCTCGGTGGCGTCCGAAGCGCCCAGCGCGTCGGCGGCGAGCTTGATCAGCTCGTTGTCCAGGGCCTTCTCCAGGCCGTGGTCCTGGGCGACCAGCTGGTGGCGGACCGCGCCCTCGGGCAGGTCCGGCACGTGGAACAGCGGCTCCAGGTCCAGGCCCTGCGCCTTCCAGTGGTCGACCGCGCGCTCGACGTCCAGCACCTCGGCGTGGCCGACGGCCTCCTCGATGGAGCGGAAGCCCAGCTCGGCGAGGAGCTCGCGGACCTCCTCGGCGATGAACTGGAAGAAGTTCACCACGTACTCGGCCTTGCCGGCGAAGCGGTCGCGCAGGGCCGGGTTCTGGGTGGCGATGCCGACCGGGCAGGTGTCCAGGTGGCAGACGCGCATCATCACGCAGCCGGAGACGACGAGCGGGGCGGTCGCGAAACCGAACTCCTCGGCGCCGAGCAGCGCGGCGATGACCACGTCACGGCCGGTCTTGAGCTGGCCGTCGGTCTGGACGACGATGCGGTCGCGCAGGCCGTTGAGCAGCAGGGTCTGCTGGGTCTCGGCGAGGCCCAGCTCCCAGGGGCCGCCCGCGTGCTTCAGCGAGGTCAGCGGGGAGGCGCCGGTACCGCCGTCGTGGCCGGAGATGAGCACGACGTCCGCGTGCGCCTTGGACACACCGGCCGCGACCGTGCCGACGCCGACCTCGGAGACCAGCTTCACGTGGACCCGCGCCTGCGGGTTCGCGTTCTTCAGGTCGTGGATCAGCTGGGCCAGGTCCTCGATGGAGTAGATGTCGTGGTGCGGCGGCGGCGAGATCAGGCCGACGCCCGGCGTCGAGTGACGCGTCTTGGCGACCCACGGGTAGACCTTGTGGCCGGGCAGCTGGCCGCCCTCGCCGGGCTTGGCGCCCTGGGCCATCTTGATCTGGATGTCGTCCGCGTTGACCAGGTACTCGGAGGTCACGCCGAAGCGGCCGGAGGCGACCTGCTTGATCGCCGAGCGGCGCGCCGGGTCGTACAGGCGCTCCGGGTCCTCGCCGCCCTCACCGGTGTTGGACTTGCCGCCCAGCTGGTTCATGGCGATGGCGAGGGTCTCGTGCGCCTCCTTGGAGATGGAGCCGTACGACATCGCGCCCGTCGAGAACCGCTTGACGATCTCGCTCGCCGGCTCGACCTCGTCGATGGAGATCGGCTGCCGGTCGGACGTGAAGCCGAACAGGCCGCGCAGCGTCATCAGGCGCTCGGACTGCTCGTTCACACGCCCGGTGTACTTCTTGAAGATGTCGTACCGGCCGGTGCGCGTGGAGTGCTGGAGGCGGAAGACCGTCTCCGGGTCGAACAGGTGCGGCTCGCCCTCGCGGCGCCACTGGTACTCGCCGCCGATCTCCAGCGCGCGGTGCGCCGGGGCGATGCCGGAGGCCGGGTATGCCTTGGCGTGGCGGGCGGCGACCTCCTCGGCGATGACGTCGATGCCGACGCCGCCGATCTTGGTGGCGGTGCCGTTGAAGTACTTCTCCACGAAGGTCTCGTCCAGGCCGACGGCCTCGAAGACCTGGGCGCCGCGGTAGGAGGCGACGGTGGAGATGCCCATCTTGGACATGACCTTCAGGACGCCCTTGCCGAGGGCGTAGATCAGGTTGCGGATGGCCTTCTCGGGCTCGACGCCGTTGATGAAGGTGCCCGCGCGCAGCAGGTCCTCCACCGACTCCATCGCCAGGTACGGGTTGACGGCGGCGGCGCCGTAGCCGATGAGCAGGGCGACGTGGTGGACCTCGCGGACGTCCCCGGCCTCGACCAGCAGGCCCACCTGGGTGCGCTGCTTGGTGCGGATGAGGTGGTGGTGGACGGCCGCGGTGAGCAGCAGCGACGGGATCGGCGCGTGCTCGGCGTCGGAGTGCCGGTCGGACAGGACGATCAGGCGGGCGCCGTTCCCGATCGCCGCGTCCGCCTCGGCGCAGATCTCCTCGATGCGGGCGGCGAGGGCCTCACCGCCGCCGGAGACCCGGTACAGACCGGACAGCGTGGCGGCCTTGAAGCCGGGCATGTCGCCGTCGGCGTTGATGTGGATGAGCTTGGCCAGCTCGTCGTTGTCGATGACCGGGAAGGGCAGCACGACGGACCGGCAGGACGCGGCGGTCGGCTCCAGCAGGTTGCCCTGCGGGCCCAGCGACGAGCGCAGGGAGGTGACCAGTTCCTCGCGGATCGCGTCCAGCGGCGGGTTGGTGACCTGCGCGAACAGCTGGGTGAAGTAGTCGAAGAGCAGCCGCGGGCGCTCGGACAGGGCCGCGATCGGCGAGTCCGTGCCCATGGAGCCGATCGGCTCGGCGCCGGTGCGGGCCATCGGGGCGAGGATGACGCGCAGCTCCTCCTCGGTGTAGCCGAAGGTCTGCTGGCGGCGGGTGACCGAGGCGTGGGTGTGGACGATGTGCTCGCGCTCGGGCAGGTCGCCCAGCTCGATCTCGCCGGCCTCCAGCCACTCGGCGTACGGCTTCTCCGCGGCGAGGGACGCCTTGATCTCGTCGTCCTCGATGATGCGGTGCTCGGCGGTGTCGACGAGGAACATCCTGCCGGGCTGGAGGCGGCCCTTGCGGACGACCCTGGCCGGGTCGATGTCGAGGACGCCGACCTCGGAGGCGAGGACGACGAGGCCCTCGTCGGTGACCCAGTAGCGGCCGGGGCGCAGGCCGTTGCGGTCGAGGACCGCGCCGACCTGGGTGCCGTCGGTGAAGGTGACGGTGGCGGGGCCGTCCCAGGGCTCCATCATCGTGGAGTGGAACTGGTAGAAGGCGCGCCGGGCCGGGTCCATGGAGGCGTGGTTCTCCCACGCCTCCGGGATCATCATCAGAACGGAGTGCGGCAGCGAACGGCCGCCGAGGTGCAGCAGCTCCAGGACCTCGTCGAAGGAGGCGGAGTCGGAGGCGTCCGGGGTGCAGACCGGGAAGATCCGCTCGATGGACTTGCCGTCGGAGCCGAACAGGTCCGACACCAGCTGCGACTCACGGGCGCGCATCCAGTTGCGGTTGCCCTTGACGGTGTTGATCTCACCGTTGTGCGCGACGAAGCGGTACGGGTGCGCGAGCGGCCACGACGGGAAGGTGTTCGTGGAGAACCGGGAGTGCACGAGCGCGATCGCGGAGGCGAAGCGGCGGTCGGACAGGTCCGGGAAGAAGGGCTCCAGCTGGCCGGTGGTCAGCATGCCCTTGTAGACGATCGTCCGGGCGGACAGGGACGGGAAGTAGACCCCGGCCTCGCGCTCGGCGCGCTTGCGCAGCACGAACGCCTTGCGGTCCAGCGCGATGCCCTCGCCGGCGCCCGCGGTGACGAAGATCTGCCGGAAGACCGGCATGGTGGAGCGGGCGGTGGCACCCAGCAGCTCGGGGGCGACCGGGACCTCGCGCCAGCCGAGGACGGTCAGCCCCTCGTCGGCGGCGATCGTCTCGATCTGTGAGACGGCGCCCTCGGTCCCGTCCTCCGGCAGGAAGGCGATGCCTACGGCATAGGAGCCGGCCGCGGGAAGGTCGAAACCGGCCACTTCGCGGAGGAAGGCGTCCGGCACCTGCGAGAGGATGCCCGCGCCGTCGCCGGAGTCGGGCTCGGAGCCGGTGGCGCCACGGTGCTCCAGGTTGCGCAGGACGGTGAGGGCCTGCTCAACCAGGGTGTGGGACGCCTCGCCGGTGAGGGTGGCGACGAAACCGACGCCACACGCGTCGTGTTCGTTGCGGGGGTCGTACATACCCTGCGCAGCAGGGCGAGCATCCATGAACGACCACTTCTGGCCATTCGCGGAATGCTGGGACGGCTGGCGCGGCGTACGCATCGGCTCTCCCGTCGTCGTCATGTGGCATGTGGCAGGTGCCGAGGGACGACGTTGGCCCTCTGCGTGAGATCTGCGATGAGATCAAAATTTCGTGCAGGTTACATGATGGAGCGGTTCTCGGGAACCGGAAACACCGTTCCAACATGCGGACGCCGCGGTCGCGGCTCGGGTGCCGCGCGGACGCGGCGGATGCCGTGCGGTGGCGGCGTGATGCCGCGCCAGGACGGCGGTGCCGTGCGGTGACGGCGGGGGCCGCGCGGTGGCGGCCGACGTGTACGGGGGGGACCGTTGCGGACACGATCGGTCGGATCGGCGTCCGGCGGCCCGAAGGGGGCCGGAGCGAGCGTCATCGCCCACCCCGCGGGGTACGGCAGGCGTCATTGCCCACAGCGCTTACGGCTCATGCCCGGTGGTCATGCACTCGAAACCAGCGAGTAACGGGTACTTATGCGGCCCATCGCATAGGTACCGGTCGAGCTATCCTACGGCCGTTCCGAACAGAGTGCCCAGGGCGTACGTCACACCGGCCGCCGCACCACCGAGCGCGAGCTGCCGCAGACCGCTGAACCACCAGCTGCGCGCGGTCACCTTGGCCACGACGGCACCGCACGCGAAGAGTCCGGCGAGGGCCAGCAGGACGGCGGGCCACAGCGCGGCCGCACCGAGCAGGTACGGCAGCACGGGCAGCAGGGCGCCGAGCGCGAACGAGCCGAAGGACGAGACGGCGGCGACCAGCGGCGAGGGCAGGTCCCCGGGGTCGATGCCCAGCTCCTCGCGGGCATGGATCTCCAGCGCCTGCTCCGGGTCCTTGGAGAGCTGCTGGGCGACCTGCCGGGCCAGTCCCGGCTCGACCCCGCGGGCCACGTACAGCGCGGCCAGCTCGTCCTCCTCGTCCTGCGGGTGCCTGCGCAGCTCACGGCGCTCGACGTCGAGTTCCGCCTCGACGAGTTCCCGCTGGGAGGCGACGGACGTGTACTCGCCGGCGGCCATGGAGAACGCGCCGGCGGCGAGTCCCGCGAGACCGGTGATGACGATGGTGTGCTGAGTCACGGACCCGCCGGCCACACCCGTCATCAGGGCGAGGTTGGAGACGAGACCGTCCATGGCACCGAAGACGGCGGGGCGCAGCCATCCGCCGTTCACATCGCGGTGCGTGTGGTTGTCGCGGTGCGCCTCGTGCAGCGCGGCCTCGGTTTCGATGATGGCCATCCGGGCCCCCCAGGGAAGCTAAGCCAAAGCTAACTTTGGACGAGTTCTACTTTTCGACAACACGGAATTTACGCTCATCATTTCGCCCGCGCCAGCAAGGAAAGGCTGGGCTAACCTGCGACTTCTCCGTTGGCCGCTCAGATGTGCCAGAGCTGGCTCAGATGCCGACCGGGTGACAGAGCCCCTCCCCCGGCTCACGCGGGCGCCTCCCGTGGGACACATCCGCAAAGGGTCCCGTGGGGCCCGCCGAAGGAGGCCGCCCATGGCATCGACCGCCTGCACTCCCCCGGCCCCGGCGCCCGGTGACGCCGCCGGACCGCGCGAGCGGGCCCGGGGTGCGCTGCTGGGCCTGGCCGTCGGGGACGCGCTGGGCGCACCGGCGGAGAACCTCAGGCCCTCCGAGATCCGCGCCCGCTGGGGCCGGATCACCGGGTACGTCAGCGAGCAGCCGTACGGCACCGACGACACCGAGTACGCGATCTTCTCCGGTCTGCTGCTGGCCCGGCACGGCTCGGCGCTCACCCCGGAGCATGTCGAGGCGGCCTGGCACGAGTGGATCGCCGACCGGGCGGAGGGTCCCTTCCGCGGCGCGGGCTTCAGCGAGCGCGGCACGCTGGAGAACCTCCGCCGTGGCCTCGCCGCCCCCATCTCGGCCCAGCACCGGCACGCCTGGAGCGACGGGCTGGCGATGCGGGCGGCGCCCTTCGGGGTCTTCGCCGCCGGGCGCCCCGCCGAAGCGGCCCGGCTGGTGGCCATCGACGGCTCCGTCAGCCACGAGGGCGAGGGCATCTACGGCGGCCAGGCGGTCGCGGCGGGCGTGGCGGCGGCGATGACCGGCGCGGCGGTCGCGGTGGTGATCGCCGCCGCGCTCGCGGTGATCCCGGACGACTCCTGGACGGCCCGTTCCCTGCGGCGCGCGGTGTCGGTGGCGCATCGCGGGGAACGCGCGGTCCGCTCCGCGGTCGTCATCGGCGGCTACCCCTGGACCGACCTGGCCCCGGAAGCGGTCGCCCTCGCCTTCGGCGCGTACGCGGCGGCCGACGGCGACTTCCGGGAGGCGGTCCTGACGGCCGTCAACATGGGCCGCGACGCGGACACGACGGCGGCGGTGGCGGGCGCCCTCTCCGGCGCCACCCAGGGCCTCTCGGCCATCCCGCCCCACTGGTCCTCCGCGATCGGCCCGGCCCGGGGCCGCTGCCTGCCGTCCATCACCGGCCACCACGTCCTGGAGATCGCGGAACTCCTGGTGACGGCGGCGGGGACGGGCACGGGAGAGGCCGGTGCGGCCGGGGAGCGGGGGACGATCGCGGCGAAGGCACCGGTGGCATGGGCAGCGGTCCTGCCGGGGGCCGCGGCCAAGGGGGGCACCGCAGAAGCGGGAGCGGCGGGGATGCCAGGGGTGACCGCAGCGGAGCCGGCGGGAACGTTGGCCGCGGTCCTGCCGGCGTCCGTGGCACAGGGAGAGCGGGCAGCAGCCGAGAGCGGGACGGAGCCGACCGAACTCCTCCCCCTACCTGACGCCGCCCAGCCCACCGAAGACGCACCACCCCATGCCCCCACCGCTCAGCCGGCCGAGTCGGGTGGCGGATGGGCGGGGGATCAGGGGGCCGGGGGGCGGAGCCCCCTGGTGGGGGACCGCAACGCCGGGCAAGCGGACAGCGGGCGGAGCCCCCTGGTGGGTGCCGGGCATGCCGGGCGACCCGACAGCCAGGGTCATTGGGGCACCGGGCGGAGCCCCCTCGCCGGGCGACCCGACAGCGAAGGTCGTGGGGGCACCGGGCGGAGCCCCCTCGCCGGGCGACCCGACAGCGAAGGTCGTGGGGGCACCGGGCGGAGCCCCCTCGCCGGGCGACCGGACAGCGAGGGTCGGCCATGACAGCGCGCCGCATCGAGGGCCTCCTCCTCGGCCTCGCCGCGGGAGACGCCGCCGGCTGGCCCGCCGCCCGGCACCGCGCCGCCCGGATGCCCGAGTGGACCCGCCGTCTCACCCGGGAACTGGACACCTTCGCCGAGCAGAACGCCACCACCACCCTCCCGGTGCCGATCGCCCTCAACCAGCCCCCCGAGCCCCTCCGCCTCGGCCCCTCCGACGACGCCGAGTGGGCGGCGTTCGCCGCGGAGACGGTCCTGCGCGCCGGCGCCGACGACGTCCTCGGCGACCTCAGCCGGGCCCGCCGTATGCGCGCCGCCATCGACCTCACCTGGACCGCCGTGGCCTCCGAGGTCGCCGCCGCGGCGGACCGCGCCCCGGAGATCGAGTCCGCCGTACTGCCGCTGCGCGCCCGCATCTCCGTCCGCGCCGGCCTCGGCAACCTCGCCACCGGCCTGCGCCCGCCCGCCACCGGCCACGACAACCCGCACTACTTCGACGACGCGGCCTGCGTCCGCGCCTGCGTCCTCGCCGTGGCCCACCCCGGCGACCCGCAACAGGCCGCCGCGCTCGCCGAGTTCGACGCCCGTTACACCCAGGACGGGGACGGCGTGCACGGCGCGCGGGCCATGGCGGCGGCCCTCTCCCTCGCCCTCGCCGACGCGGACACCGGCACCTGCGTGACCGCCGCGCTCGCCGAACTCCCGGCGGACACCGAGATCGGCCGCAACACCCGCCACGCCGTCGCCCTGGCCGAGGACAGCGGGTCCGCCTTCGCCCTCGTCCCCCTCCTGGAACACCAGATCGTCGACCACGTCTACAGCTACGGCATCGCCGCCGCGGAGACCGTCCCCGTCGCCCTCGCCCTGGCCACCGCCGCCCGGGGCCGGATCGCCGAGGCCGTACCGGCCGCCGCCTGCCTGTCCCGGGTCGCCGACTCCGCGCCCGCCCTCGCCGGCGCGCTCACCGGCGCCCTCGGCGGCGGCGCGGCCATCCCCGCGACCTGGCGGGACGCCTGCCGCGTCCTGCCCGGCTGCACCCTGCCCCGTCTCACCGGCACCGACCTGGTGGAACTCGCCGGACTCCTGGAAGCCGCACAACCGGCCCGCCCAGGAGGATGATTCGGGGCATGACGCCCAAAGAAGAAGGAATCAGCGGGCCCGGCCCGAACGGTCTCGCCGACCGCGTCACCGCCGCCGTGGTGGGAGCCGCCGTCGGTGACGCCCTCGGCGGCCCGGTCGAGGGCTACTCCCCCGACCAGATCGCCGAGCGGCACGGCGGTCGCGTGCGCGGCATCGTCGGCCCCTGGCACGGTGACGCCTGGCGCACCGCCCGCCCCGTCGCGCCCTACCACAAGGGCGACGGCCACGTCACCGACGACACCTTGATGACGCACGCGCTCATCCGCGTCTACGACCGCGTCCGCGACCACCTCGACGCCTACGCGATCGTCGACCACCTGGTCCCGGACCTGATGACCACCCCCCGCTGGATCCCCGAGCTGGAGGCCGAGGCACTGCCGCTGCACCGGCTCTTCCTCGCCGAGAAATGGCTGGTGGCCCGGCTGGCCTACGGCCACGCCGACCCCCGGGAAGCGGGCACCGGCAACATCGTCAACTGCGGCGCGGCGATGTACATGGCCCCGGTCGGCCTGGTCAACGCGGCCAACCCGGCCGCCGCGTACGCCGAGGCGCTGGACATCGCGGGCGCGCACCAGTCGTCGTACGGCCGTGAGGCGGCCGGTGTGTTCGCCGCTGCGGTGGCCGCCGCCACCGCCCCCGGCGCGACCCCGGACTCGGTGGTGGGCGCCTGCCTGACCCTGGCCAAGGACGGCACCCGTACGGCGATCGAGAAGGTCTGCGAAGTCGCCTCCGGACACCGGGACTTCGAGTCGGCGCTCGGTCCGCTGCGCGCGGCGGTGGAGCCGTACGACACCGTCGGGCCGGACTACCGTGCCCCCTCCCTCGCCGCCCGCCGCCCCTCCCGGCTGCACTCCATCGAGGAACTCCCGGTCGCGCTCGGCATGCTGGTCGTCTCCGGCGGCGACTACCGGCATGCCGTGCTCGGCTCGGTCAACTACGGCCGTGACTGCGACTCGATCGCGACGATGGCCGGTGCCCTCGCGGGCGCGCTCGGCTCGCCCGCCCCCGAGGAGTGGGCGAAGACGGTCGCCGACGCCAGCCGCCTGGACCTGTGGGCGCCGGCCCGGACGCTCACCGAGGTCACGCGCGAGGTCTTCGACCGGGACGTCCGCCGCCGGCGCGCCCACGAGGAGGCGTTCACCGCGCTCGGAGGCCGGCCGTGCTCCGACTGACCTGGGTCCAGCCGGAGGACCTGCTGGGCCACGAGCTGCGCCAGGCCCGCCTGGACGGGCGCGAGCCGAAGGCGGTCGAGGCGCGCTGGCGGGCGGCGGGCGGCCCGGACGCCCCGGAGCGCGCGGGCGCGTCCCCGCACCGGGCGTCCCGCTATCTGCGCCTGCTGGCGGAGGACCTGCTGGACGAACTCGCCGATCTGCCCAGCCGCTTCGCCGACGACGAGCCCACGGACCTGGCCCGCATCAGGGCCCAGTGCCCCGACTGGCCCGCCGGACGGTCCGCCGCCGCTGCCGGCCCCCGCGCCCTGGAGGCCGCCTGGCTCGGGCGGGCCATCGGCTGTCTCCTCGGCAAACCGGTGGAGAAACTCCCGCTCGACGGCATCCGCGCCCTCGCCCGGGCGACCGGGAACTGGCCCCTCACCACCTGGTTCACCGCCAGGGGAGTCCCCGACGACCTGCTGGCCGCCCACCCCTGGAACCGCCGCTCGGCCCCCACCTCGCTCGCCGAGAACATCGACGGCATGCCCCAGGACGACGACCTCGACTACCCCCTGCTCAACCTGCTGCTGCTCCAGCGCCACGGGAGGACCTTCACCACCGACGACGTGGCCCGGCTCTGGCTCGAAGAACTCCCGCCCGGCCGTACCTTCACCGCCGAACGCGTCGCCCACCGCAACCTCCTCGCCGGCATCGAACCCCCGCACACGGCCCGCCACCGCAACCCGTTCCGCGAGTGGATCGGCGCGCTGATCCGCGCCGACATGCACGGCTGGAGCAACCCGGGTGACCCGGCCGCCGCCGCGGAGCAGGCCCACCGCGACGCGGTCCTCACCCACACCGCCAACGGCGTCTACGCGGCGATGTTCACGGCCGCCACCATCGCCACGGCCGCCACCGGCACGCACGGCGTCCACGCCTGTCTGCGCACCGGCCGCGCGGTGGTCCCGGCCCGCTCCCGCCTGGCGAAGGCGATCGACCACGCCGTCCGACTGGCGACCGCCACCGACGACTTCGACGACGTCGTGGACGAACTCCACGCCGTCTACGGCCCCACCCACCACTGGGTCCACGCCCTCCCCAACACCGCCTTGACCGTTGCCGCCCTCACCCACGCCGACGGCGACTTCACGGGTTCCGTCTGCCGCGCGGTGTCGGGGGGTTGGGACACCGATTCCAACGGCGCCACCGCCGGAAGCGTCGCCGGCCTGCTCGCCGGCTCCCCCGGCGCGCTCCCCGACCGCTGGCGGGCCCCGCTGAAGAACCGGCTCGCCACGACCGTCGCGGACTTCGACGGCACCGGCTTCGACACCCTCGCCCACCTCACCCATCTGGAGGCGACCCGACCATGACCCACATCGCCGTCCTCGGCAGCACGAACATGGACCTCGTCACGTATGTCGGCAAGGCCCCGCAGCGCGGGGAGACCGTGACGGGACGGGAGTTCCGTACGATCCCCGGCGGCAAGGGCGCCAACCAGGCGATCGCCGCGGCCCGCGCCGGCGCCACCGTCTCGATGATCGGCGCGGTCGGCAACGACGCCTTCGGCGCGCGGCTGCGCGACACCCTCGAACACTCCGGCGTGGACACCGACTTCCTGCGCACGGTCGAGGGCCCGTCCGGCACCGCGCACATCGTGGTGGACGACGAGGGCGGCAACGCGATCGTCGTCATCCCCGGCGCGAACGGCACGGTCGACCACCTCTCCCCCGGCGACGAGGGGGTGATCGCCACCGCCGACGCCCTGCTGCTGCAACTGGAGATCCCGCCGGCGGCGGTCGTCGCCGGCGCGCAGGCGGCCCGCCGGCACGGCATCCGTACCGTCCTCACCCCGTCCCCCGTCCAGCCGCTGCCGCCCGAACTCCTGGCCGCCGTCGACCTGTTGGTGCCGAACGAGTACGAGGCGGTCACCCTCACCGGCCGCACCGACCCGCGCGAGGCGGCGGCGGCCCTGCTGGACCTGGTGCCGGAGGTCGTGGTCACCCTGGGCGCCACGGGCTGCCTGTACCTCGCCCGGGGCGCCGAACCGCTCGTCGTCCCCGCGCCCCGCGTGCGGGCCGTGGACTCCACGGGCGCGGGCGACACCTTCGTCGGCACGCTCGCGGTGGCCCTCGCCGAGGAGAAACCGGTACGGGAGGCCCTGTCCTGGGCAGCCGCCGCGGCGGCGATCTCCGTCCAGCGGGAAGGCGCGTCGGCGTCGATGCCGTACCGCCCGGAGATCGAGGCCCAGTACAGCGCATGAACACGACGAGCACGACGAGCACGACACGTACGACGACTACGACGGCCACGACGGCCACGACGGCACGGACGACCCCGGCCCTGGACGGCCTGCGGGTGCTGGACCTCGCGACCCTCTTCGCCGGGCCGATGGCCGCGACGCTGCTCGGTGACTTCGGCGCCGAGGTGATCAAGGTGGAGCACCCGCGGCGGCCCGACCCGTCCCGGGGCCACGGCCCGGCCAAGGACGGCGTCGGCCTGTGGTGGAAGGTGCTCGGCCGCAACAAGCGGGCCATCACCCTCGACCTGTCCGCACCCGGCGGCCGGGCCACCCTGCTGCGGCTCGCCGCCACCGCCGACGTGGTGATCGAGAACTTCCGCCCCGGCACCCTGGAGAAATGGGACCTCGGCTGGCCGGAGCTGTCCGCGGCCAACCCCCGGCTGGTCCTCGCCCGGGTCACCGCCTTCGGCCAGTTCGGCCCCTGCGCGCACCGCCCCGGCTTCGGCACCCTCGCCGAGGCGATGAGCGGCTTCGCCGCGGTCACCGGCGAACCGGACGCGCCCCCGACGCTGCCGCCCTTCGGTCTCGCCGACTCGATCGCCGGCCTGGCGACCGCCTACGCCGTGCTGACGGCACTGGCCGCGCGCGAGCGCACCGGCGCGGGACAGACGGTCGACATGGCGATCATCGAGCCGATCCTGTCGGTCCTCGGCCCCCACGCCACCTGGTACGACCAGCTCGGCTACGTCCAGGAACGCACCGGCAACCGGTCCGCGAACAACGCCCCGCGCAACACCTACCGCACCGCTGACGGCACCTGGGTCGCCGTCTCCACCTCCGCCCAGTCGGTCGCCGAACGGGTGCTACGGCTGGTGGGCCGCCCGGAGCTGATCGAGGAGCCGTGGTTCGCCACCGGCGCGGACCGTGCCGCCCACGCCGATGTGCTGGACGAGGCGGTCGGCTCCTGGATCGCCGGCCGTACCCGCGCCGAGGTGCTCGCGGCCTTCGAGGAGGCGGAGGCCGCGGTGGCCCCGGTGCAGGACGTCCGGGACGTCCTGGCGGACCCCCAGTACCAGGCACTGGACACGGTCACCACCGTCGACGACCCTGAGCTGGGCCCGCTGCGCATGCAGAACGTCCTCTTCCGGCTCTCCGCCACGCCCGGCGGGATCCGCTGGGCCGGCCGCCCGCACGGCGCCGACACCGACGCCGTGCTCAGCGAACTCGGCCTCACCCCGGCCGACATCGCGGCGCTGCGCGCGGAGGGCGCCCTGTGACCCGGTTCCCGCTCACCTGGCTCTACGTCCCCGGCGACCGCCCGCATGTCGTGGCCAAGGCCCTGGTGGCGGGCGCCGACGTGGTGGTGGTCGACCTGGAGGACGCGGTCGCCCCGGACCGCAAGGAGTACGCCCGCGCGGCCACCGCGGAACTCCTGACGGAGCCCCAGCCGGTCCCGGTGCACGTGCGCGTCAACGCCCTGGACGGCGCCTGGGCCGACGCCGACCTCCACGCCCTGGCCGGTCTGCCGGGCCTGTCCGGCGTACGGCTGCCGAAGGTGACGGCCCCGGGCGAGGTACGGCAGGCCGCCGTGGCCACGCCGGTCCCCCTCTACGCGCTCCTGGAGTCGGCCCTCGGCATCGAGCACGCCTACGCCATCGCCACCGCCCACCCCGCCCTGCGGGGCATCGCCCTGGGCGAGGCCGACCTCCGCGCCGACCTCGGGGTGCGGGCCGACGCGGGCCTGGACTGGCCGCGCTCACGGGTGATCGTCGCCGCCCGCGCGGCGGGCCTGGCCCCGCCGTCCCAGACGGTCTACCCGGACATCCGTGACCTGGACGGCCTGGCGGCCTCCTGCGCCCACGGCCGGGCTCTCGGGTTCCTGGGCCGCGCCGCGATCCACCCGCGCCAGTTGCCGGTGATCGAGCGGGCCTACCTGCCCACGGAGGCGGAGACCGAACACGCGGAGACGGTCATCAAAGCGGCCTCGGCGAACGAGGGCGCCCAGGCCCTCCCGGACGGCCGCTTCATCGACGCGGCGGTGGTGGCGATGGCGCGGCGGACCCTGTCGCTGGCTGCCCGGAGCTGACCCTCCGCACACACCGAGGGCGCCCGGAAGAACTCCGGGCGCCCTCGGTGTCGTACCACGAACGGTCAGCTCTTCTCGGCCGGAGCCGCCTTCTCCTCGCCCTGGGCGCCGGCGTCGTCCTCGGCGTCGGCCTTCGTGTCCTCGACGGCCTTCGTGTCCTCGACGGCCTTCGTGTCCTCGACGGCTTCCGTGTCCTTGACAGCCCCGGTGTCCTTGACCGGACCGTCGGAGAACCCCGGCTCGACCACGGCTTCCCGTCCCGGCCGCTTCTTCGACGACACCACGATGTACGCCACCGCCAGCAGGAAGACGAGCAGCGCGGTCCAGTCGTTCAGACGGAGGCCCAGGATGTGGTGGGCGTCGTCCACCCGCATGTACTCGATCCAGCCCCGGCCCACGCAGTACGCGGCGACGTACAGGGCGAACGCCCGGCCGTGCCCCAGCTTGAAGCGGCGGTCCGCCCAGATGACCAGCAGGCCCACCCCGACGCACCACAGGGACTCGTAGAGGAAGGTCGGGTGGTAGTACCCCGGCACCCGGCCGCCCTCGGAGGAGGTGATGTGCAGCGCCCAGGGCAGATGGGTCTCGCGGCCGTACAGCTCCTGGTTGAACCAGTTGCCCCAGCGGCCGATGGCCTGCGCGAAGGCGATGCCGGGCGCGACGGCGTCGGCGTACGCGGGCATCGGGACGCCCCGGCGCCGGGCGCCGATCCACGCGCCGAGCGCGCCGAGCGCGATGGCGCCCCAGATGCCCAGGCCGCCCTCCCACACCTTGAAGGCGTCCACCCAGTCACGGCCCTCGCTGAAGTACAGCTCGTAGTCCGTGATCACGTGGTAGAGCCGGCCGCCGACCAGGCCGAAGGGCACGGCCCAGACGGCGATGTCCGCGACCGTGCCGGACTGCCCGCCGCGGGCGATCCAGCGCCTGTTGCCGAACCAGACGGCAACGAAGACGCCGATGATGATGCAGAAGGCGTAGGCGCGCAGCGGGATGGGGCCGAGGTACTGCACCCCGTGCGACGGGCTGGGGATGTAGGCAAGGTTCATGGGGTTCATGGCAAGTCCGACGCTACCGTGCCGGGCCATGGGGACGGCAAGCATCCCGGCTACGGGTCCATAACGGGGGCGTGAGAAACGCTTACCCCCGGTCGGCCGCCTCCACGAGTTGCTTGAGCTTGGCCGGGGTCATCGTCTGGTCCTGGTAGATGTTCTTGCCGCCGAGCAGCACCGTGGGCGTACCGGTGAGGCCGCCGGAGTGGAACGCCTGGTTGGACCTCTCCACCCAGCTGTCGTGCGTGCCGTCCTGGACGCACTTGCGGAAGGCGGGCGTGCCCAGGCCCTTCACCTTGCCGGCCAGCTCGATCAGCTTGTCGTTGCTCGCGAAGGCGTCGTCGGTCTCCTTCGGCTGGTTCGCGTACAGCACGTCGTGGAATTCGCGGAACTTCCCGGCGTCCTGGGCGCAGGCCGCGGCGTTGGCGGCGCGCAGCGAGCCGCTGCCGCCGAGGTTGCCGTCGATCAGCCGGACGAGGTGGTACTCGATTCTGAGCTTGCCGGCGTCGGTCAGTTCATGGAGGGTCGGCCGGTACGCCACCTCGAAGGCCTGGCAGGCCGGGCAGCGGAAGTCCTCCCACACGGTGAGCGTCGACTTGGCGCCGTCCTTGCCGACCGGGATCGCGAGGCCGTCCTTGCCCTGCGCCCCCGACGGCGCCACAGCCGGGCCCGCGCTGCTGCCCTTGTGCTTGCCGGAGTTCGCGGCGACCACGCCGATCACCGCCGCCAGCCCCAGGACGCAGACGACGCTCGCCCCCACGATCAGCGCGCGCCGTCGCTTCTCCGTGGCCTTCTGCTTCTCGCGCTCGACCGCCAGCCGTTCCCGGGCGGTGCGCTTTCCGTCACGGTTCTTCTCGCTCACACCCCCAGAACGAACCGGGGAGGCGCAGCGCGCCTCCCCGGTCCGAGGTCCACCCGTTCGAGTGACCGCATCATCCGGTGCGGGATGTCCGCCGACGGTCGCTCCCGCCCGTCACGCCTGTCCGCGCACGCCTTTCGCCAGCTCACCGGCCAGCTCGCGGACCGCCGCGAGGCCGGAGGCGTGGTCAGGGGCGTCCAGCATCCGCTTCACGAACGCCGAACCGACGATCACGCCGTCGGCGAAGCCGGCGACCTCGGCGGCCTGGGCCCGGTTGGAGACGCCGAGCCCGACACAGACGGGCAGGTCGGTGCCGGTGGCGCGGGTGCGCCGGACCAGGTCCTGGGCCTGCGTACCGACGGACTCCCGGGTGCCGGTGACGCCCATGAGGGAGGCGGCGTACACGAAGCCGCTGCCCGCCGCGGTGATCTGGGCGAGCCGCTCGTCCTTGCTGCTCGGCGCCACGACGAAGACCGTGGCGAGGCCGTGCTTCTCGGCGTGCTCCCGCCACAGCGCCGACTCCTGCACGGGCAGGTCGGGCAGGATGCAGCCCGCGCCGCCCGCCTCGGCCAGCTCGGCGGTGAACCGCTCCACGCCGTAGCGGTCGATGGGGTTCCAGTACGTCATGACGAGCACCGGCTTCCCGGTGGCCTCGTGGGCCTCCCGGACCGTGCGCATGACGTCGGCGATCCTCACTCCGCCCCGCAGGGCGATGTCGTCGGCGGTCTGGATGACCGGGCCGTCGAGCACCGGGTCGCTGTGCGGCAGCCCGACCTCGACCACGTCGGCGCCCCCGGCGAAGACGGCCTTGATCGCCTCGATGCCGCCGTCCACGGTCGGGAAACCGGCCGGGAGGTAGGCGATGAGCGCGGAGCGGCCCTCGGCCTTGGCGGCGGCGAGGGTGTCGTTCAGCAGCTGTGCGTTCCCGCTCACTTGGCGTCCCCCTCGATCTCGGCGGTGTCGGCTTCGTTGGCGGCCACCTCGGCGTCGGTGTCGTAGAGGCCGAAGTAGCGGGCGGCGGTGTCCATGTCCTTGTCGCCGCGGCCGGACAGGTTGACCACGATCAGGCCGTCCTTGCCCAGCTCCTTGCCGACCTCCAGGGCGCCGGCCAGCGCGTGGGCGCTCTCGATGGCCGGGATGATGCCCTCGGTGCGCGACAGCAGGCGCAGGGCCTGCATGGCGGCGTCGTCGGTGACCGCGCGGTACTCGCCGCGGCCGGAGTCGCGGAGGTAGGAGTGCTCCGGACCGACACCCGGGTAGTCCAGGCCGGCCGAGATCGAGTACGGCTCGGTGATCTGGCCCTCGTCGTCCTGGAGGACGTACGACCGGGAGCCGTGCAGGATGCCGGGCTCGCCGGCGGTGAGGGTGGCCGCGTGCTCGCCGGTCGCGACGCCGTGGCCGGCCGGCTCGCAGCCGATGAGGCGGACGCTCTCGTCGGGGATGAAGGCGTGGAAGAGGCCGATGGCGTTGGAGCCGCCGCCGACACAGGCGACGGCCGCGTCGGGGAGACGGCCGGCGCGCTCCAGGAGCTGACGCCGTACCTCCACCCCGATCACCCGGTGGAAGTCGCGGACCATGGCCGGGAACGGGTGCGGGCCGGCGACCGTGCCGAAGAGGTAGTGGGTGCGGTCGACGTTGGCGACCCAGTCCCGGAACGCCTCGTTGATGGCGTCCTTGAGGGTGCGGCTGCCGGACTTCACGGCGACGACCTCGGCGCCGAGCATACGCATACGGGCCACGTTGAGGGCCTGGCGCCTGGTGTCGACCTCGCCCATGTAGATGGTGCAGTCGAGGCCGAACAGCGCGCAGGCGGTGGCCGTCGCGACACCGTGCTGGCCGGCGCCGGTCTCGGCGATGACCCGGGTCTTGCCCATGCGCTTGGTGAGCAGGGCCTGGCCGAGCACGTTGTTGATCTTGTGGGAGCCGGTGTGGTTGAGGTCCTCGCGCTTGAGGAACACACGGGCGCCACCGGCGTGTTCGGCGAAACGGGGCACCTCGGTGAGCGCCGACGGACGGCCGGTGTAGTGGACGAGCAGGTCGTCGAGCTCACGGGCGAACTCGGGGTCGTGCTTGGCCTTGTCGTACTCGACGGCTACCTCGTCCACGGCGGCGACGAGGGCCTCCGGGATGAACTTGCCGCCGAACGCGCCGAAGTAGCCCTCGGCGCTGGGCACCTGGCCGCTGGGGTCAGGGATGAAGAACTCGCTGGGCATGCGGAAACCTCACGGTGAGTGCGGTGGGACAACACTGATCGCCGTGGGGGCGGGGCCAGTCGTGCGGCCTCAGGCCGGGTGTGGTTGCTCGCGCACACGCGGCGGCAGCCGCATGTCAGACAGGAGTCCCGCGCCCCTTCGGGGCGCGCTGCCATCGGCGTCCGTTGACCTGCCCGGGTTCGTCGCCGATGACGTACCGGACGCGACGGCCGTGCACGCGCCGCGCGGGCGCCCGGCAGCCACGCGGACGGCAGCCGCGCGCCAGGCGCGCGTGCCGGTCCACGGTCGTCACGGTGGGAGTCATCGCTGCCAAGCCTAGCGGGATCAGCCGCGCCCGTGCCGCAGGGCCGGGTGTTCGCCCGCCGCCACCAGGTCGGCCACCGCGGCCTTGGGGTCGCGGCCGGTCACCAGGGACTCGCCGACCAGCACCGCGTCGGCGCCGGCGTTGGCGTACGCGATCAGGTCGTGCGGGCCGCGGACGCCGGACTCGGCGACCTTCACGATGGTGTCCGGGATCTCCGGGGCGACCCGCTCGAACGTGCCGCGGTCCACCTCCAGCGTCTTCAGGTTGCGCGCGTTGACGCCGATGACCTTGGCGCCCGCGTCCACCGCCCGCTCGACCTCGTCCTCGTCGTGCACCTCGACCAGGGGGGTCAGGCCGATGGACACCGCCCGCTCGATCAGCGACTCCAGGGCCGGCTGGTCCAGGGCGGCCACGATCAGCAGCGCGAGGTCGGCGCCGTACGCCCGGGCCTCCCAGAGCTGGTACGACGTGACGATGAAGTCCTTGCGCAGGACGGGGATGTCGACCCGCGCGCGCACCGCCTCCAGGTCGGCGAGCGAACCGCCGAAACGGCGCTGTTCGGTGAGGACGGAGATGACGGCCGCGCCGCCCGCTTCGTAGTCCGCGGCGAGTCCGGCGGGGTCGGCGATGGCGGCCAGCGCGCCCTTGGAGGGGCTGGAGCGCTTCACCTCGCAGATCACCTTGACGCCGTCGCCCTTGAGCGCGGCCACCCCGTCCTTGGCGGCGTGGGCCTTGGCCGCGCGCTCCTTGAGCTCGTCGAGGGTGACGCGTGCCTGCCGCTCCGCGAGGTCGGCACGGACTCCGTCGATGATCTCGTCGAGCACACTCACGCGAGCGGCCCCCTTCCAGACGGTGGTTCCTTCAGGTTCTGAAAACCCGTGGTCAAACCGATGGTATCCGCAGGAGCGCCGAGGCCTCGCATCCGGTGGCAGGCGGTCCCACTACCTGGACATTCGCTGTTGATCAAGGGTGGAGCCAGCCACCGAACGGCAGGTTCCGGACGACGGTGAACACCAGCAGCAGGACGCCGGCCGCCCACAGCGGCGCCGGTCCGACGTCGATCCGCGGCGGCCTGCCGCGTGCCGCGCGGACCACCCACACGGACCACAGCACGGCGAAGCCCAGATAGGCGGCCACGGCCGGCGCGTTGTCGCGCAGGGCGGCGAGGAGGTCGCCGTGCACGAAGGCATGCGCACTGCGCAGCCCGCCGCAGCCGGGGCAGTACAGACCGGTGAGCCGGTACAGGGGGCAGACGGGGTAGTGCCCGGGTTCACCCGGATCGACGACACCGACGTAGGCGAAGGCCCCGCCGACGGCCGCGAACAGCCCCGCGGGGACGGCGACCCGCCGCCAGAGGGGGGCGGGCCCCGGCACCGGGCGGCCGGAGGCATCCACAGGGGCGTTCACGGGGGCATCCGCGGGGGCGTTCACGCGGGCATTCTCCCCCGCCGCCCGTCGGCGTGCCCGCTCGCGGCCCCGGTCGGCGGCATCGCCGGCTCCCACGCGAAGGGCGGCCGGCACCGGGTGCCGGCCGCCCTTCGCGGAAACCCTGGGCTCAGCTCTCGGCCGCGGCCGGCTCCCGCGTGGCCGCGGGCGCGGTGTGCGGCAGCGTACGGGACTCCTTCGGCTGCCCCAGACCCATGGCGCGCATGATGGCGCCGACCACACCGCCGAGGAGCGTGAGGGCCATGCCGGCCCAGAAGCCGACGGGCTGGGCCATCACCATGAAGGCGCCCGCGACGCAGAAACCGATGAAGGCGATGATGACACCGGTCCAGGCGGCCGGGGTGTGACCGTGGCTGCTGCCCGCCATGACTTGCTCCTCGTTGCTGTGTACGTGTCGTACTGTCCGAGCCGGACGCTCGCCCTCCATTGTCCCGTACGCGCACGCGTGCCCGACGCGGGGGTGGCGTCTGTTTCACCACACCTGGGTCCCCGCTCCGGATGCGGGCTCCGGGCGCGCCCCGCGGATTCAGGCGCCCGTCGGGTCCTCGCCCCGGTCCAGCGCCTTCCAGATCTCCTCGGGCCGCTCCGGATCGACCGGCCGGGCCGTGCGCCGCGGGCGGGCGGTGCCGCGCTCGTAGCGGCCGGACATGGCGGGCCACAGACGGCCGTAGCGCAGGGCGAGCAGTCCGGCGAGCAGGAGCAGCACGCCGCCGGCGGCGGCGACATACGGCCAGCCGGTGTGGGTGAGCGCGTCGACCGTGGCGGAGGTGTCGCCGCTCGCCTTGGCGGCCTGCTCGTCCAGCGCGGAGCTGTCGGAGGCGGACACGAGGGCCGCGGCGGCGATCCCGGCGCCGGACAGCGCGAGCAGCCCGGAGACGAGGAACCGGCCGGCCCTGCGGACGGCGAAGACGGCGACGAGCGCGGCGAGGCCCACTATGGCGAGGGCCGCGGGGACGCCCGTGACGTCGCTGCCCTTGGCGGTCAGCGGGAACGCGCCGCCGGCCACCGTCGCGGTGCCCTCCGCCCAGCGCTGCCGGGTCGCGAGCAGCGCCACGGCCGCGCCGAGCGCACCGCACAGGAGGGCCACGGCGAGGCTCCGCCGGCCGGACCGGGCGGACGCGGCGGCTTGGGAACGGGGGTCAGGTACGGCAGTCACGTACTCCACTATCGCCTGAACCCCGGGTGAGCCGTCACCCGGGGTTCGTATGAGAAGCGCCCTATGCGCGAGCGGAATGCCCTACGCGCCCAACCGGTTGGCGGTGTGCACGGCCCGCAGCACCGCCGCCGCCTTGTTGCGGCACTCCTGGTCCTCCGCGACCGGGTCGGAGTCGGCGACGATGCCGGCGCCGGCCTGGACGTAGGCCGTGCCGTCGCGGAGCAGGGCCGTACGGATGGCGATCGCGGTGTCGGAGTCGCCGGCGAAGTCCAGGTAGCCGACGCAGCCGCCGTACAGGCCGCGCCGGGACGGCTCCAGTTCGTCGATGATCTGCATCGCGCGGGGCTTGGGGGCGCCGGAGAGGGTGCCGGCCGGGAAGCAGGCGGTGAGCACGTCGAAGGCCGTGCGGCCGGGGGCGACGGTGCCGGTGACGGTCGAGACGATGTGCATCACGTGCGAGTAGCGCTCGACGGACATGAAGTCGACCACCTCGACCGAGCCGGGCTCGCAGACCCGGCCGAGGTCGTTGCGGCCGAGGTCGACCAGCATCAGGTGCTCGGCGCGTTCCTTGGGGTCGGCGAGGAGTTCCTCGGCGAGGGCCTGGTCCTCCTGCGGGGTGGCCCCGCGGTGCCGGGTGCCGGCGATGGGGTGGACCATCGCGCGTCCGTCCTCGACCTTCACCAGCGCTTCCGGGGAGGAGCCGACGACGTCGAACCCGTCGAAGCGGAAGAGGTACATGTACGGCGAGGGGTTGGTGGCCCGCAGGACCCGGTAGACGTCCAGGGCGCCGGCCGTGCACGGGGTCTCGAAGCGCTGGGAGGGCACGACCTGGAAGGCCTCGCCCGCGCGGATGCGCTCCTTGACGTCCTCGACGGCCCGCTGGAAGTCGGGGCCGCCCCAGCGGGCGGTGTACTCGGGGAGCTCGGAGGGCGGCAGGTGGGCCGGGGGCTGGGCGACCGGGCGGGTGAGGTCGGCCTCCATGGCGTCGAGGCGGGCGACGGCGTCCGCGTACGCCTCGTCGACGCCGGTGTCGAGGTCGTTGTGGTTGATCGCGTTGGCGATCAGCAGGACCGAGCCCTCCCAGTGGTCCATCACCGCGAGGTCGCTGGTCAGCAGCATGGTCAGTTCGGGCAGCCTCAGGTCGTCGCGCTCGCCGGGGCCGATCTTCTCCAGGCGGCGGACGATGTCGTAGCCCAGGTAGCCGACCATGCCGCCGGTGAAGGGCGGCAGGCCCTCCTGGTGCGGGGTGTGCAGGGCCTGGAGGGTGGCGCGCAGGGCCGCGAGGGGGTCGCCGTCGGTGGGGACGCCGACGGGCGGGGTGCCGAGCCAGTGGGCCTGTCCGTCCCGCGCGGTGAGCGTGGCGGCGCTGCGGACGCCGACGAAGGAGTAACGGGACCAGGAACGGCCGTTCTCCGCGGACTCCAGCAGGAAGGTGCCGGGGCGCTCGGCGGCGAGCTTGCGGTACAGCGCGACCGGGGTGTCGCCGTCGGCGAGCAGCTTGCGCGTGACCGGGATGACGCGCCGGTCGGTGGCCAGCTTGCGGAAGGTCTCCAGTTCCATGGCCGCTGACCTTACTGACCGGATCCGGGTACGCCGGAACCGGCGTCCTTGAGGAGCACGTCCGCGTCGAAGCAGGTGCGGGCCCCGGTGTGGCAGGCGGCGCCGACCTGGTCGACCTTGACCAGCAGGGTGTCGGCGTCGCAGTCCAGCGCGACCGACTTCACCCACTGGACGTGGCCGGAGGTGTCGCCCTTGACCCAGTACTCCTGGCGGCTGCGCGACCAGTAGGTGCAGCGGCCGGTGGTCAGCGTCCGGTGCAGCGCCTCGTCGTCCATCCAGCCGAGCATGAGCACCTCGCCGGTGTCGTACTGCTGGGCGATGGCGGGGACGAGCCCGTCGGCGCTGCGCTTGAGCCGCGCGACGATCTCCGGGTCGAGGCTGCTGGGCCGGGGGGCACCGGTCGTACTGGTCATGGGTCACATTGTGCCGCGCGGGACCGACAGCGGGACGCGGCCGTCCACGAAATGGTCACGGCGGCGCGGAGCGACTCCACGGGTGGGCGGACCTGTTACGTGGTCGTAGGCTGACACCATGTCGACCTTCGCCAAGCGTGAACGGCTCCTCCTCGCCGACCTCTTGGAAACCGTCGGGCCGGACGCCGAGACCCTCTGCGAGGGCTGGCGGACCCGGGACCTGGCCGCGCACGTGGTCGTGCGCGAGCGCCGCCCGGACGCGGCGGGGGGCGCGCTGATCAAGCAGCTCGCGCCGCGTCTGGAGAAGGTGACGGCCGAGTACACGGCGAAGCCGTACGAGGAGCTGATCCAGCTGATCCGTACCGGCCCGCCGCGCTTCTCGCCCTTCCAGCTCAAGCAGGTCGACGAGGCGGCCAACATCGTGGAGTTCTACGTCCACACGGAGGACGTCCGCCGCGCCCAGCCGGACTGGAGCCCGCGCGAGCTGGACCCGGTCTTCCAGGACGCGCTGTGGTCCCGCCTCGAACGCGCCGCGCGGCTGATGGGCCGGGGCGCGCCGACGGGTCTGGTGCTGCGCCGCCCGAACGGCCAGACGGCGGTGGCGCACCGGGGCACCCCGGTGGTCACGGCGACCGGTGAGCCGTCGGAGCTGCTGATGTTCGCGTTCGGCCGGCAGCGCGCGGCCAAGGTGGAGCTGGACGGCGACACGGAGGCGATCGCCAGGCTGCACGAGACCGGGCAGCTGGGCATCTGAGAGGGCCGGGCCGTGATCAAGGTGGCGATGACCGGCGTCTACGTCGACGACGTGGCGACGGCGCACGCCTTCTACACCGACGTCCTCGGCTTCGAGACCCGTGCGCACATGGACCTCGGCGACGGCACGCTCTTCGTGACGGTCGGGGCGCGGGAGGGCGCCCAGCCGGATCTCCAGCTGCTGCTGGAGCCCGGCCAGGGACCGATCGCGGAGCCGTACCGCAGGGCGCTGTACGAGGCGGGGCTGCCGTGCATCGTCTTCTCCGTGGACGACCTGGGAGCGGAGTACGACCGGCTGCGCGGCCTCGGTGTCCGGTTCACGCATCCCCCGCGGGAGCAGGGGCCGGTCATCGCGGCGGTGTTCGACGACACGGTGGGCAATCTGGTGCAGCTGGTTCAGCCCAAGGAGTGAACGGCGGTCAGCCCGGGAGTTCGGCGCGGCGCAGGGCCGGTACGGCGAGGGCGACGACCCCGCCGAGCCCGCAGACGACCGCGCTGGCCACGAACACCGGGCCGAGACCCCAGGCCCCGATCGCGGCGGCGGCGAACGGCATGCTCAGCGGGGTGAGGCCCAGGCTGACCAGGCCGGAGACGGAGGTGACCCGGCCGAGGTAGGCGGGGTCGGAGTGGGTCTGGAGCAGGGCGCCGCACATCGCGCCGCTGAGCCCGGTGAGCAGACCGACCAGCACGGCCGTGGCGACGGCTGTGACGAGGCCCGGCACATAGGCGAGGGCGCCGATGGCCACGCAGCCCGCGATGATGGCGGCCCCGGCGACCAGCCCGGCGCGCGGCAGCCGCCCCCGGACGGTCAGCAGCAGCGAGGCGGCCCCCGCGCCGGCCCCGAATCCGGCGAGCACCCAGCCCATGCCCGCGGCACCCCAGCCGCGCCGGTCGGCGAGCAGGGTCAGCCCGACGTTCAACGGCCCGACGAAGCCGAGGTCACCGAGGGCGATGGCGACCATGAGCGGCGCGAGCACCCGGTGCCGCCGGATGTACCGCAGCCCGGCCCGCAGGTCACCCCAGGGGGTTCCCGCCGTGCCGGGGGTGCCGTCCTCGGGCAGCTCCCGCACCCGTACCGACACCAGGAGCGGTACGGACAGCGCGATGAGCAGCCCGGCGACGGTGAACGCGGCCGGGGCTCCGCCGGCGGCCACGGCGAGCCCGCCGAGCGGGGCGCCCGCGACGCTCGCGAAACGGATCGCGAGGCCGCGCATGCCCTGGACGCGGGCGAGCTGGTCCTTCTCGGTGAGACGGGCCGGCAGCGCGCCCACGGCGGGCATGAACACGGCGTCGACGGTGCCGAAGGCCAGCGCCAGCAGGGCGAGCGGCCACAGCCCGGGGCTGGTGAGGTACAGCAGGGCGGCCACGGCGAGGACGGCGGCGCAGCGTACGGCGTCGCTGCCGATGACGACCCGCCGCGGCCCGAACCGGTCGGCGACCACTCCCCCGCCGAGCATCAGCACGGCCCTGGGCAGCGCGCTGGCCGACATCACGAGTCCGGCCTGCGCGGGACTCCCGGCCTGGACGGCGGCCCAGGACAGGGCGAGGTAGTAGACGCTGTCGCCGAGCATCGAGGAGGTGTAGGCCCCGAGCCAGCGCAGCACGTTGGGGTCGCGGTGGGCCCGCGCGGTGGCCGGCGGTATGAGCGTGGCGGTCACGGGAGGGCTGTCCTCTCAGACGTCAGACACGGAACGGGAAGCCGTACACGTGCAGCGCGACGTGCTCGCGCCCCTCGGTGTCACCGGCGGCCTCGCGGGCCCGCCCCCGCTCGTCGTACCGCTTGAGCAGATCGGTCAGGTCCTTCTTCAGCTCGGCGAGTTCACCGGTGGTGAGCCGGAGCAGGGACTCGGAGTCGTGGGCCGCGGTGTTCCACCCGGGGCCCCAGTGGGCGCGTTCGTCGAGGTACCTCCGGTACATCTCGGCGCGCTGCTCCAGGAACATCCGCGAGGCCGCCAGGTGCGCCGCCGCCTTCTCGGGGGCGTCCCGGAAGTCCTCGTCGCGGATGGTGACGCCCTCGGACGACGGCTGCCACCAGCGCTCCCGCGCGTCCGCGCTGCGTGGCTCGGCCTCCTCGACGAGACCGTGCTCGGCCAGCTTGCGCAGGTGGTAGCTGACGAGGGAGACGGCCTCGTCCACCTGCTCGGCGAGCTGTGAGGCGGTGGCGACCTCCGCGACGAACAGCAGGCGGTACAGCTTCATGCGCAGCGGGTGGGCGAGCGCCTTGAGCGTCCCGATGTCGGTGATCCGGCGGTTCTCCTCGCGTGTCATGATCCGAACCCTAGATACGCAAGAGAAGTTGCGCAATATTCCTTGCGCAACTTCTCTTGCGCGACTCTCCTGCATGACTTCTCTCGCGCGTCCGGCGTACGAGAAGGCCCCGGCCGCCCGCTTCCGTTCTAGTGGTCGTCGCAACACCCCAGTTCAAGGGGTGCGGTGGACTTCGAGATCCGGAAGGATCGGCGGCCTCAGGGGCCGAGGAGGTTGGACCGTGAGCGGGAGGAATACCTTCGGCTCGTGGATCTTGGAATAGGGAACACGGAAGCCTGCCGGATCGTCGGTATCAACCGCCGCACCGGCAAGCGTTGGCTCTACGGCCGGCAGGCATCCGGGAGGTACAAGGCAGCCCCGCCCATCGTGGATACGGGGCTGCCCTGGCAGGCGCCCGAACCCCCGGCTCGTCCTGAGGAGCCCGTTGGCCCCTCGCGCTACCTCACCGAGGGCGACCGCATCCACATCGCTGACCGGATCCGGGAGAAGGCGTCCGTCCGGGCCATCGCGGCCGAGCCGGGCCGTAGTCCCTCCACCGTCAGCCGGGAGATCCGCCGCAACCGCACGCTCATGCCAGGCGGCGGCTGGTACTACCGTCCGCACGCCGCCCAGCGCCGCGCGGACGCCCGCAAACCGCGCCCCAAGCCCGGCAAGATCGGCCAGAACCCCGAGCTGCGGGACTTCGTCCAGGACCACCTGACCCGGCGGTGGAGTCCGGAGCAGATCTGCCACGCTCTACGGGCACGTTTCCCCGACCGGCCGCAGATGCACGTGGTCCACGAGACGATCTACCAGGCGCTTTACGTCCAGGGCCGCAGGGAACTGAGGCGCGAGCTGACCCGGGCACTGCGGACCGGACGCGCGATGCGCCGCCCGCACCGGCACTCGGCAGCCCGCCGATCGCGGTTCGTGCACCCCATGGTCATGATCAGCGAACGGCCGGCCGAGGTCGCCGACCGGGCCATCCCCGGCCACTGGGAAGGCGACCTGATCCTCGGCAAGAACAACGGCTCCGCCATCGGCACCCTGGTCGGACGCAGCACCCGCTGCCTGATGCTCGTCCACCTCCCACGCGACCACGGCGCCGCCGCTGTCCGAAACGCGCTCACCGAGACCGTCCAGACTCTCCCACCTCACCTGATGCGGTCACTGACCTGGGACCAGGGCATCGAGATGGCCTCCCACCGAGCCTTCACCGTCACCACGGACATCCCGGTCTACTTCTGCGACCCGGCCAGCCCCTGGCAGCGCGGCTCGAACGAGAACACCAACGGCCTGCTGCGGCAGTACTTCCGACTTGTATAGGGGGCAGCGGTGTTCGTGATCGGGTTGTTGCTACGACCCCTGGAATCCGCCAATTCGCCCGGGGCCCTTCGGAGCGGCGGCTACCTCACCGGGTGCCCTGCCCCCCGCAGCGCGTCCTTCACCTGGCCGATCCTCAGGTCGCCGAAGTGGAACACCGATGCCGCGAGGACCGCGTCCGCGCCCGCGTCGATGGCCGGGGGGAAGTCGGCCAGCTTGCCGGCGCCGCCGGAGGCGATCACCGGGACGGTCACGTGCTTGCGCACCGCCGCGATCATCTCCAGGTCGTAGCCGTCCTTCGTGCCGTCCGCGTCCATGGAGTTCAGCAGGATCTCCCCCGCGCCCAGCTCGGCCGCCCGGTGCGCCCACTCCACCGCGTCGATGCCGGTGCCGCGCCGGCCGCCGTGGGTGGTCACCTCGAAGGTGCCCCCGGGGGTGCGGCGCGCGTCCACCGAGAGGACCAGCACCTGCCGGCCGAACCGCTCGGCGATCTCGCGGATCAGGTCGGGGCGCGCGATGGCCGCCGTGTTGACACCCACCTTGTCGGCGCCCGCCCGCAGCAGCTTGTCCACGTCCTCCGCCGTGCGGACGCCGCCGCCGACGGTCAGGGGGATGAACACCTGCTCGGCGGTGCGGCGCACCACGTCGTACGTCGTCTCCCGGTCGCCGGAGGACGCGGTGATGTCCAGGAACGTCAGCTCGTCGGCGCCCTCGGCGTCGTACACCTTGGCCATCTCGACGGGGTCGCCGGCGTCGCGCAGGTTCTGGAAGTTGACGCCCTTGACGACCCGGCCGTTGTCCACGTCCAGGCAGGGGATGACTCGGACCGCCAGGGTCATGAATCCACGGCTCCTTAAAGGCCTTCAGCCTCTGAATGCTTCTAGTTCTACTTCGACCAGGATGCGCGGGTCGACGAAGCCCTCCACGACCAGCAGGGTCGAGACCGGGCGGACGGCGTCGAACAGCTCCTGGTGGGCCCGCCCGACGGCGTCCACGTCCCGCACATGGGTCAGGTACATCCGCGTACGGATCACGGACTCGATGCCGAGCCCGAACTCGCCGATCGCCTCCAGGGCGCTGGTGAAGGCCACCTTGGCCTGTTCGTACGGGTCGCCCTCCCCGTACAGCACGGTGCCCTTGAAGGACGTCGTGCCGCCCACCAGCACCCGGTCACCCGCCGCGACGGCGCGTGCGAACCCGAAACTCTCTTCCCAGGGACTTCCGCTCTGCACGCGCCGCACGGCTCCGCTCATGACGACACAGCCTCCAAGGCCTCTTCCAGGGTGAACGCCTTCGCGTACAGCGCCTTCCCTACGATGGCGCCCTCGACACCGAGGGGTACCAGTTCGGCGATGGCGCGGAGGTCGTCCAGGGACGACACGCCGCCGGAGGCCACGACCGGGCGGTCGGTTGCGGCACACACGTTCCTCAGCAGCTCCAGGTTGGGACCCTGGAGGGTGCCGTCCTTGGCGATGTCGGTGACGACGTAGCGGGCGCAGCCCTCCTTGTCCAGGCGCGCCAGCGTCTCGTAGAGGTCGCCGCCGTCGCGGGTCCAGCCCCGGCCGCGCAGCGTGGTGCCGCGCACGTCCAGGCCGACGGCGACCTTGTCGCCGTGCTCGGCGATGACCTCGGCGACCCACTCGGGGGTCTCCAGGGCGGCCGTGCCGAGGTTCACCCGGGTGCAGCCGGTG
The DNA here is from genome assembly GCF_014650115.1 of Streptomyces olivaceoviridis. Lineage (GTDB taxonomy): Bacteria > Actinomycetota > Actinomycetes > Streptomycetales > Streptomycetaceae > Streptomyces > Streptomyces olivaceoviridis. The sequence continues at coordinate 316,494 of NZ_BMUI01000006.1, forward strand.
GCGAGGGCGGCGGCGAGGGTGTCGTCGTCGCGGATGCCGCCGGACAGCTCCACCTTGATGTCCATGGCCCTCGCGACCTCGGCGATCAGGGCGCGGTTGTCGCCGGTGCCGAACGCGGCGTCCAGGTCGACCAGGTGCAGCCACTCGGCGCCGGACCGCTGCCAGGCGAGGGCGGCCTCCAGCGGGGAGCCGTAGGAGGTCTCGGTCCCGGACTCGCCGTGCACGAGGCGGACGGCCTGGCCGTCGCGGACGTCGACGGCGGGGAGGAGTTCGAGCTTGGCCATGGTCTACAGGGTTCCGATCCAGTTGGTGAGGAGCTGGGCGCCGGCGTCGCCGGACTTCTCGGGGTGGAACTGGGTGGCCCACAGGGCGCCGTTCTCCACGGCGGCCACGAACGGCTTGCCGTGCGTCGACCAGGTGACCTTGGGAGCCTCGATCACCGGGTTGTGGCTCTCCAGGGCCCAGTCGTGGACGGCGTAGGAGTGCACGAAGTAGAACCGCGCGTCGGCGGGCAGGCCGGCGAACAGCCGCGAGTCGGCCGGGGCGTCCACGGTGTTCCAGCCCATGTGGGGCACGACCTCGGCCTGGAGCGGCGCGACCGTGCCGGGCCACTCGTCCAGGCCCTCGGCCTCCACGCCGTGCTCGATGCCGCGCGCGAAGAGGATCTGCATGCCGACGCAGATGCCCATGACCGGGCGCCCGCCGGACAGCCGGCGGTCCACGACCCAGTCGCCCCGGGCGGCGCGCAGGCCCCGCATGCAGGCGGCGAAGGCGCCGACGCCCGGCACGAGCAGGCCGTCGGCGTTCATCGCCTTGTCGAAGTCACGCGTGATCTCGACGTCGGCGCCCACGCGCGCGAGGGCCCGCTCGGCGGAGCGGACGTTGCCGAAGCCGTAGTCGAAGACGACGACCTTCTTGTTCGTGGACGTGGTGCTCAATTCCACACCTCCAGCCGCATGACGCCCGCCACCAGGCACAGGCCCGCGCCGATCGAGAGCAGCACGATCAGGCTGGTGGGCATCTTCTGCTTGACGAAGGAGATGATGCCGCCGACCAGGAAGAGGCCGACGACGATCAGGAGGGTCGACAGACCGGTCATGGGTTACAGCGCGCCCTTCGTCGACGGGAGGATGCCAGCCGCGCGCGGGTCGCGCTCGGAGGCGTAACGCAGCGCCCGGGCCAGCGCCTTGAACTGGCACTCCACGATGTGGTGCGCGTTGCGCCCGTACGGGACGTGCACGTGCAGCGCGATCTGCGCCTGGGCGACGAAGGACTCCAGGATGTGCCGGGTCATCGTCGTGTCGTACTCGCCGATCATCGGCGCCATGTTCTCGGGCTCGGTGTGCACGAGGTACGGGCGGCCGGACAGGTCGACGGTGACCTGGGCGAGGGACTCGTCCAGCGGGACCGTGCAGTTGCCGAAGCGGTAGATGCCCACCTTGTCGCCGAGCGCCTGCTTGAAGGCGGCGCCGAGCGCGAGGGCGGTGTCCTCGATGGTGTGGTGGGAGTCGATGTGCAGGTCGCCGTCGGTCTTGACGGTCAGGTCGAACAGACCGTGCCGGCCGAGCTGGTCGAGCATGTGGTCGTAGAAGCCGACGCCGGTGGCGATGTCGGTCCGGCCGGTGCCGTCGAGGTCTATCTCGACCAGCACCGACGTCTCCTTGGTGGTGCGCTCCACGCGTCCAACGCGGCTCATCGCTCAAGCTCCTTCTTCAACTCACGGACCGCGTCGAGGAACGCGTCGTTCTCCTCCGGGGTGCCGGCGGAGACCCGCAGCCATCCCGGTACGCCGTTGTCCCGGACCAGGACGCCCCGGTCGAGGATCTTCCGCCAGGCCTCGTGGGCGCTGGCGAACCGGCCGAACTGCACGAAGTTCGCGTCGGACTCGGTCACCTCGTAGCCGATCGCGCGCAGCTCGGCGACCAGCCGGTCCCGCTCCGCCTTCAGCTGCTCGACGTACCCGAGCAGCGTGTCGGTGTGCTCCAGCGCGGCCAGGGCGGTCGCCTGGGTGATCGCCGACAGGTGGTACGGCAGCCGGACCAGCTGGACGGCGTCCACGACCGCCGGGTGCGCGGCCAGGTAGCCGAGGCGCAGGCCGGCCGCGCCGAACGCCTTGGACATCGTCCGGGAGATCACCAGGTGCGGACGGCCGGCCAGCAGCGGCAGCAGCGAGTCGCCGTGGCTGAACTCGATGTACGCCTCGTCCACGACCACCATCGACGGCTTGGCCGCCTGCGCCGCCTCGTACAGCGCGAGGACCGTCTCCGGCGGGACCGCGTTGCCGGTGGGGTTGTTGGGGGTGGTGATGAAGACGACGTCCGGCTCGTGCTCGGCGATGGCCCGCCGGGCGGCGTCGAGGTCGATCGTGAAGTCCTCGGCGCGCGGGCCGGAGATCCAGCCGGTGCCGGTCCCGCGCGCGATGAGCGCGTGCATCGAGTACGACGGCTCGAAGCCGATCGCGGTGCGGCCCGGTCCGCCGAAGGTCTGGAGGAGCTGCTGGATGACCTCGTTGGAGCCGTTGGCGGCCCACACGTTCTCGACGCCGAGGGGGTACTTGCCGGTCTTCGTCAGATACTTGGCCAGCTCGGTGCGCAGCTGGACGGCGTCCCGGTCGGGGTAGCGGTTCAGGCCGCGGGCGGCCTCCCGCACCCGCTCCGCGATCCGCTCGACCAGCGGCTCGGGCAGCGGGTAGGGGTTCTCGTTGGTGTTCAGCCGTACGGGGACGTCCAGCTGGGGCGCTCCGTAGGGGGACTTGCCACGCAGCTCGTCCCGTACGGGGAGATCGTCGATCCGCACGTCGCTCACTTGCTCTCGGGTACCTTCCAGCCGAACCGCGCCTTGACCGCCGCACCGTGCGCCGGCAGGTCCTCCGCCTCCGCCAGCGTCACCACGTGGTGGGCGACCTCGGCGAGCGCGTCCCTCGTGTAGTCCACGACGTGGATGCCGCGCAGGAAGGACTGGACGGACAGGCCCGAGGAGTGGCAGGCGCAGCCTCCGGTGGGCAGGACGTGGTTGGACCCGGCCGCGTAGTCGCCGAGCGAGACGGGGGCCCAGGGGCCGATGAAGATCGCGCCGGCGTTGCGGACCCGGTCGGCCACCGCCGCGGCGTCGGCGGTCTGGATCTCCAGGTGCTCGGCGCCGTACGCGTCGACGACCCGCAGGCCCTCGTCGATGCCGTCGACCAGCACGATCGCGGACTGCTTGCCCTTCAGCGCGGGCACGATCCGGTCCTCGATGTGCTTGGTGGCCGCGACCTGCGGCTCCAGCTCCTTCTCGACCGCGTCCGCCAGCTCGACGGAGTCGGTGACCAGGACGGCCGCCGCCAGCGGGTCGTGCTCGGCCTGGCTGATCAGGTCGGAGGCGACGTGCACCGGGTCGGCGCCGGCGTCCGCGAGGATCGCGATCTCGGTCGGGCCGGCCTCGGCGTCGATGCCGATCTTGCCCGTGAAGTAACGCTTGGCGGCGGCGACCCAGATGTTGCCGGGCCCGGTGACCATGTTGACGGGCGGGCAGGACTCCGTGCCGTACGCGAACATCGCGACGGCGGTGGCGCCGCCGGCCGCGTACACCTCGTCCACGCCCAGCAGGGCGCAGGCGGCGAGGATCGTCGGGTGCGGCAGCCCGCCGAACTCGGCCTGGGCCGGTGAGGCGAGCGCGATGGACTCGACGCCGGCCTCCTGGGCGGGCACCACGTTCATCACCACGGAGGACGGGTAGACCGAGCGGCCGCCGGGCGCGTACAGCCCGACGCGCTCGACCGGAACCCATTTCTCGGTCACCGAGCCGCCGGGCACGACCTGTGTGGTGTGGGTCGTACGGCGCTGCTCCCGGTGGACCAGCCGGGCGCGCCGGATGGACTCCTCCAGGGCGGCGCGCACGGCCGGGTCGAGTCCGGCGAGCGCGTCGGTGAGCGCCTGGGCCGGGACACGGACGGTTTCCAGCCGTACTCCGTCGAACTTCTCGGCGAAGTCGATCAGCGCCGCGTCGCCACGATGATGCACGGCCTCGCAGATCGGGCGCACCTTCTCCAGGGCGGCCTGAACGTCGAAGTCGGCTCGGGGCAGCAGGTCGCGCAGGGCGGGGCCCTCGGGAAGGGCGTCGCCGCGCAGATCGATTCGGGAAATCACAGTCCCAATTCTCTCAGACCGCCGTCGGGAGCCGTTCGCGCGTATCAATGGCTGATACAGACCGCGGGTCAATGACTGGTACAGAGGGTGGCCGGAACCCGGAAGATCACCTTCACGGGTGGTGTTCCGGCGGTCACAGAGGGCATGAACGGCTGTACGAAAACCATCGAATCGGAAGAATCCTGGAGAGAAGAGGAGAACGGTGAGCGAGGGGGCCGGCATCCGCACGGGGGACCTGCCGGACGACCTGACCGCGACCGAGGCGGGCATGTGGCAGGCCTTCCGCAACGGCAGTGTGTACGACCTGACCAGCGGCGACTTCGCGGTGGACGATCCGCACGGCGGGCACCCCTGGGGTCCGGAGCGGACCGTCCGCGCCCGCATCGTCTGCTGGCTGCTCCTCGACGGCCCACCGGCGCTCGCCGGCCGGGTGTCCGCGCTGAAGCTCGCCGGTGTGCGCATCACCGACCCGCTGGACCTGGCGGGCGGCCAGGTCACGCCGTACGTGGAGCTGCGCGGCTGCCGCTTCGACGAGGAGATCCGGCTGCCGGAGGCCCGGTTCACGACCGTGCGCCTGGTGGACTGCGCGGTGCCGCGCCTGGAGGCCGCCCGCGTGCACACGGAGGGTGATCTGCATCTGCCGCGCTGCCGGTTCCAGAACGGGGTCCGGCTGACGGACGCGCACATCGGCACCGATCTGCTGCTCAACCAGGCGGTCGCCTACCGGGACCGCAGCGGGCGGTCGATCGCGGCCGACGGCCTGACCGTCGGCCAGGACCTCCAGGCGGAGATGCTGGAGTCGCACGGCGAGTTCAGCCTGCGCGGCGCCCAGATCGGCGTCTCGCTCAGCCTGCGCGGCGCCAAGCTCGCCAACCCCTACGCCCGGTTCGCCCTGAACGCCCCCCAGCTGACGGTCGAGCGCACCCTGTACCTGACCCCGGCCGGCGTGGGCAACCCGCTGCTGAGCGGCACGACGCCCGCGCGCGGGACGCGCATCCAGCGCTTCGAGTCCCGGGGCGGGGTGCGCCTGGACGACGGGCGGTTCGGGGACGCCGTCGACCTGGAGCGGGCCGGGTTCGCCTTCACCGACGACCAGGAGCTGTCGCTGCGCCGGGTGCAGACGCCGGAGCTGCGCTTCCTCGGGGACAAGCCGCAGCGCGGCAAGGTGGTGCTGTCCGGGGCGCGGATCGGGAACCTGGTGGACCGGGCGAGCAGCTGGCCGGACGCGGGCAGTCTGCACATGGGCGGGTTCACCTACGAGAGCCTGGTGCCGCAGGGCCCGTTCCCGCTGGCCCAGCGCCTGGACTGGGTGGCGGCGGCCACCGCCGAGTACGCCCCGGAGCCGTACGAGCGGCTGGCGGCGGTGTTGCGCGCGGCCGGGGAGGACGAGGACGCGCGCGAGGTGCTGCTCGCCAAGCAGCGCCGGCGGCGGGAGACGCTGCCGCTGGCCGGCAAGTCCTGGGGCTACCTCCAGGACTGGACGGTCGCCTACGGCTACCGCCCCGGCCGGGCCGCGGTGTGGATGGCGGTGCTGTGGGCGGCGGGCACGCTCGCCTTCACGCGCGCGGACCATCCGCCGGTCAGCTCCGGCGGCCATCCGGTCTGGAGCCCGGCGCTGTTCACGCTGGACCTGCTGCTGCCGGTGATCGACCTGGGCCAGGCCGGCCAGTGGCAGCTGCGCGGCGGCTGGCAGTGGCTGGCGGCGGCGCTGATCCTGATCGGCTGGGTGCTGGCGACGACCGTGGCCGCGGGCGCGACCCGGCTGCTGCGGCGGAGCTGACGGCACCCGGCGGCACCGAAACGCGGCGCTGGGCCGGCGCCGGCCATCAGGACCGGCCATCCATCAGGACCGACGGAATCTGCCCGTCGCGCACACACTCCACACAAAACACACATTCACCCTTTACCGGTCCTTGACTCTCGACCGTACAACCTTCCCTGACTTGCCCAGGCCCTCTGGCGCCGCCCCGACCTGCGGACTTTCAATGGTCGAACCATGGCTCTGCTGCCCTCGTTCATCCGCCCCACCCGGATGACCAAACGCTCCGCGCGCCCGGCCGGCCGCCCGTCGGCCGGGGACGAGGCCGTGCTCGACGCGCCCGACGACCGCCTCTCGCCCGCGCTCGTCGCGGCCGGCCGGGGCGAGTACACCGCCGCGGCCGGCCTGCTCGCCGCCACCCGCACCGCGGCCGACTGGGAGAACCGGGACCGGTACGTACGGCGCCTGGCCGCCTTCGCCCGCTCGCGCCCCGAGTGGTACGAGGAGTGGCGTGCCGCCGCCCCGGACGACCCGGGCGTGCTGCTGCTCGGGGCCCAGCTGGCGGTGGACCGCGTCTGGTCCTCGCCCGCCCGGGCCGAGCTGCTGCGCGAGGTGAGCCCGCTCATCACCGCCGCCGCCCGCGCCGACGCACTCGACCCGGTGCCGTGGCGGATCGCGCTCGACCACGCGCGCGGCTCGCGCACCGGGCACCGTTACTTCGAGGAGCTGTGGGAGGCGGCCGTCCGGCGCGCCCCGCACCACTACGGCTGCCACGTGGCCGCCCTGCGCTACCTGGCCGCCTTCTGCTGCGCCCGGTGGGGAGACACGCCCCACACTCCCCATGGCTCGCACCACGCGTGCTTCGACTTCGCCGAGCGGGCCGCGCAGGACGCCCCGGCCGACTCGCTCGTCCAGGCGCTGCCCGCCCGCGCGGCCTTCGGCTGTCTGACCGACGACCGCGGCCCCGACGTGCCGCGCCCCCGGCTGGACGCGGCGGCCGACCGCGCCATCGAGTTGTCCGGACGCTTCCCGGCGGCCGACCCGTGGCCCGCCGAGGTCCGCAACAAACTGCTGTACGTCCTGCTGCGGCTGGACCGCCGGGAGGACGCCCGCGCCCAGCTGCGCCTGATCGGCCCCTACGCCACCTCCTTCCCCTGGGACCGGCTCTCCGACGACCCGCTCGCCCACTTCCTGCGCGTGCGCGACCACCTGGAGACGGCGGCCCCGCGGCCCGCCCCGGCCGGGCTGCTGACGGCGTCCCGGGACCCTCTCGGCGAGCACGGCGGACACGCCCGCGCCGCCGACCACTAGGCTGGGGCGCCGTGACCACCGTCCGTCTTCCGCTCTTTCCGCTGAACTCGGTGCTGTTCCCGGGGCTCGTGCTGCCGCTGAACGTCTTCGAGGAGCGTTATCGCGCCATGATGCGCGCGCTGTCGAAGACCCCCGAGGAGGAGCCGCGCCGCTTCGCCGTCGTCGCCATCCGCGACGGCCACGAGGTCGCGCCGAGCGCCCCGGGCATGCCGGACCCCACGGCCCAGCCCGACCGGGGCCCGGCCGCCGGCTTCGGCCCCGACCCGCTCAAGGCCTTCCACGGAGTGGGATGTGTGGCGGACGCGGCGACCATCCGGGAGCGGTCCGCCGGCACCTTCGAGGTCCTGGCGACGGGCACGACGCGTGTCCGCCTGCTGTCCGTGGACGCGTCCGGTCCGTTCCTGACCGCCGAGCTGGAGGAGCTGCCGGAGGAGCCCGGGGACGAGGCCGGCGCGCTGGCGGAGGGCGTCCTGCGCTCCTTCCGCCAGTACCAGAAGCGTCTTGCGGGCGCCCGCGAGCGCTCGCTGTCCACCGGTGCCGACCTGCCGGACGACCCGGGCGTGGTGTCGTACCTGGTGGCCGCAGCGATGGTGCACGACACGCCGACCAAGCAGCGTCTGCTCCAGGCCCCGGACACCGCCTCGCGGCTCCGGGACGAGCTGAAACTCCTTCGCGCGGAGACGTCCATCATCCGTAGTCTGCCGTCCTTGCCCGCGTTCGAGCTGACGCGGACGCCGACCAGTCTCAACTGAGGGAAGCACGACACCCTGATGGCGAAGAAGCCGAAGAAGCAGCAGTCCGGGGGGACGCCCGCGACGGTGGCCCTGACGGCGGCGGGCGTGGACTTCACGGTCCACGCCTACGACCACGACCCGTCCCACCCCTCCTACGGCGAGGAGGCCGCGGAGGCGATGGGCGTCTCCCCCGAACGGGTCTTCAAGACCCTGGTGGCCGACGTGGACGGCTCCCTGGTGGTCGGTGTGGTCCCGGTGGCCGGCTCGCTGGATCTGAAGGCCCTGGCGGCGGCGGTGGGCGGCAAGCGGGCGACCATGGCCGACCCGGCCCTCGCCGAACGCACCACGGGCTATGTCCGCGGCGGCATCTCCCCGCTCGGCCAGCGCAAGAAGCTCCCGACGGTCATCGACGACTCGGCGGAGGCCCACGCGACGATCTACGTGTCGGCGGGCCGCCGTGGCCTGGAGGTCGAGCTGGCGCCGGGGGACCTGGCGAAGCTGACGGAGGCGGTGCTGGCGCCGATCGGACGCGGCTGACGCGGAGCCCCCCGGGTCACGGCAGCTCGGGGTCCCGGGGCCCGAAGAGCGCGGTCAGTCCGAGATGCACCAGCAACCCCGCCAACGGCCACGCCAGCAACGCCCCCTTCGCAGACAGCTTCAGCGGCGCCGAGAACGTCACCCCCTTGCCCACGGCCTGCGCGTGCGCGAGCACGTTCGACTCGGGCCCCAGCCACACCCCGAGCCGCCAGGCCAGCAGCGACCCGAGCAGCCCGCCGAGGCCGAGGGCCACCGCGAGCGGCACACCGCCGCGCCGCCGCAGCAGGAACACCACCACGGCGCTGACCAGTCCGAAGGCAAGTCCCAGCAGGGTGAACGTTCCGTCCACCCCGACCGCCTGCTCGCCCTCGCTGTCCTTGAGGTAGACGACCCAGTTCTTGTCGACCTCGTCACCGATCAGCGGCACGTGCGGCGCCAGCCACCACCACAGCAGCCCCAGCAGCACCCCGCCGAGGGCCACCGCCACCGTGATCACGGCGGCCTCCCGCAGTTCCGTCTTCATCCCGGGGCCGTCCTGTTCGTACGTGCCCGCGCCCGGCGCCCCGGCGGGCGGCGGCGCCTGCCAGACCTGGTGCGGGGAGTTCTCGTGCGGCGGAGGAGGCGGAGTCAGCGGTGCGGTCACCCGACCATCGTGCCAGGTCGCGCTGTGGGCCGCGTCACCGGACGGCGGCCCTGCGGTACGCCCAGGTCGCCACGGCCAGCGAGACCACCCCGACACCCGCGCACACCCCCAGGTCAACGAGGACGACGGCCCAGTCGGGGTCCGCCCCGAAGGTCCGCGCGTACGCCTCCACGCCGTAGGTCGACGGCAGCAGATCGCGGGCCAGCCGGACGACCTCCGGCATCCGGTCGGCCGGCAGCACGCCCAGCAGCAGCGCGGCCGACATGCCGAGCTGCCCCAGCAGCGTGGCCAGCTCCGGCCGGGGCGCGAGCAGCCCGCAGGCGGCGCCCAGCCCGGCCAGCGCGGCCCCGGCGAGCGGGATGACGGCCACCAGGATCCACAGGTTGGACAGCGGCAGCCCGAAGAGCGCGCAGCCGAAGACGGCCGTCACCAGGGTCCCCGGCACGGTGAAGGAGGCGTACGCCGCCGCCGCGCCCAGCACCACGGCCGCCGGCGGCACCGGCAGCGTGGCGTAGTGGTCGAGCCCGCCACTGGCCCGCAGCTGCCCGAAGTACTGCGAGAGCAGGTTCAGCGCCACGTACGCGACGACCAGCACGGAGGACCCGGCCACCACGGACTGGGCCTCATGGCCGCTGTCGACGACACCGCGCATCATCACGGTGATGCCGATGGACTGGAAGGTCGCCACGAACAGCAGCGGGATCCGCGCCACCCGGGCCCGGGACAGCTGCGCCCGGTAGACGGCCACCAGCGACGGCCACAGCCGCGCGGACGGCCCGAGCTCGGCCGCGCCGGCCGCCGTGTCCGGCACGGCCCGGGCACCGCCCGGCAGAACCTCGGCGGGTACGACACTCACGACGGGCTGCTCCTCTTCCCTACGGCAGTCGCCGCGGCGGGCCTTCCCACCCCGGCGGTCGCGCGGACCCGTACGCATTCCACGGCCGGTGCGCTCATGTCTTCACCAGCCCCTGCCGGGCCGCGCCGCCCAGCGCCAGGTAGACGTCCTCCAGGCTGGGCGTGGCGAGCGTGAAGTCGTCCAGGGCGGCGAAGGCGGCACCGCCGGTCACCGTGGCGACGACGGCGCGGGCCTCCTCGGGCGCGAGCCGGAGCGTCCAGCGCCGGCCGGACTCCGCGGCCCGCTCGCGCAGCACCGCGACCTCGGGCACCTCCAGCGGCGCCCGCTCCCGCCACACCAGCTCCACCCGCACCTCGCCGGCGACCCGCTCCTTGAGTCCGGCGGGGGTGTCGCAGGCGATGACCCGGCCCTGGTCGAGCACGGCGACCCGGTCCAGGACCGTCTCGGCCTCGATGACGTTGTGGGTGACCAGCAGCACGGTCGTGCCGCGCTCGGCCCGCCGCCGGTCCACGGCCGCCCAGACCGCGCGCCGGGCCACCGGGTCCATGCCGGTGGTCGGCTCGTCCAGCACGAGCAGCGGCCGTTCCCCGACGAGGGCGGTGGCGAAGCAGGCGAGCCGCCGCTGCCCGCCGGACAGCTTCTTCAGCGCCCGTCCGGCGATCGGGGTCAGCCCCAGCTCCTCCAGGACGGCGTCCCGCTCGGCCCGCGCCCGCCGGACGTCCAGGCCGCGCAGGCGTCCGGTGGTCTCGGCGGCGAGGGAGACGGTCAGCTCGTCCAGTGCGGTGGACTCCTGGCCCAGGTAGGCGAGGAGCCGCGCGGCCCGCTCGGGATGGCGCACGATGTCGTGGCCGAGTATCTCGACGCTGCCCGTGTCCGGCCGCAGCAGCCCGGTGAGCTGCCGTACGAGGGTGGACTTGCCGGCGCCGTTCGGACCGAGCAGCCCGAAGACCTCGCCGCGCCGTACGTCCAGCTCCACCCCGTCGGTGGCCCGCACCTCGGGGGTGCCCGGTGCGCCCCGCCGGCTCTTCACGGCCGGGTAGGTCTTGCCGAGCCCGCGCACGCGTACGACCTCGTCGTACCGAAGTGCCTGTCCCGCGCGCGTACTCACAAAGGACGAGCCTACGGGGTCGGGGGCCTTTACTCGCCTTCGGGGGCGGCTCCGGGCATTCAGTCGACGGCGGGCACGTGCTGTTCGGCCGCCGCCGGGACGTCGATCTCCCGCCAGAACCCCGCCCGAATGGCGTAACGGTCGTGCTCGTCGATCTGGTCGTCCTTGTGCGCGAGCAGTCCGAACCGCGCCGCGTACCGCAGCAGCTCCCCGTCGATCCGGTGCGGGATGCGCGGGTACATCTGCGACAGCCGCTGGAGGTGGCTCTGGTCGCCGAGCCGGGACATCCAGCGGCGGGCGAAGACCTGCCCGACCTCGTACGGGTCGCCGCCGACGGTGGTGATGTCCTCCTCCCGGTCGGCCCACCGCTGCTCGGCCGTGGTGAGCTGGGCCAGCGTCGGCATGGAGGCGACCTCGGGGGACTCGGCGACCGCTCCCGGCCGGTCGACCCAGCCCTTGTCGGAGGACCAGCGCAGGGTCGCGGTCGCGGGATGCTGCACGGACTGGGCGCCGGGTGCGCGCAGCGCGGCCAGGTCCTTGGGGGTGGGGACGCCCTTGGGGGCGGTCACCCGCTCCTGGGCGCCGTTCTCGGCCGCGGCGGCGGCCGGCGGGTGGGCGGGCTGTTCGGCGGGCCGCTCGCTCGCCGTGCCGAGCGCGGACTCGGGCAGCGGCGCGGAGAGGATCGCGGCGATCTCGGGGCGGGGCGCGGGCGGCGGGGCGCAGACGCCGGTGAGCTCCTTGGCGCGGACGGCCTGGGTGATCCAGGCGCGGTCCAGCACGCGCCGCTCGTCGGCCTCGGCGACCAGGTCCTCGGACTGGTTGTAGTCGCCGTCGGCGGCCTGGACGGCCCACAGGTGGACGGCGACGCCGTGCTCCTTGGCGGCCATCATGCCCGGCAGCAGGTCGCCGTCGCCGGTGACGAGGACGACGTCGGAGCAGGCGCGGTTGCGGGCCAGCTCGGTCAGTTCCGCGTGCATGGCGGCGTCGACGCCCTTCTGCGCCCAGCGTCCGTCGCTGCGGGTGAGGGCGCCGAGGCGGACGGTGACCCGGGGCATCACGCGCAGCCGGCGGTGCTCCGGTTGGGGGACCCGGTCGGGGGCGCCGTCGAACCAGTAGATGCGCAGCAGGGGGCGCTCGGTGTCGGACTCCGCGCGTTCCCGCAGCGCCTGGATCAGCGCGGCGTGGTCGACGGTGATCCGGGACCGCGAGGGCTCGCCGGCGAGGAGGCTGGCGGCGGCTCCCAGCAGATACCCGGCGTCCACCAGGACGATGCAGCGGTCCACGCGACTCACCCTCTTCCCGGGAGGTTTTGCTTCGGACTTCCTTCGAGTCTGCCCGACCTCGCGGGGGTTAACGGCCCGAACTCGATCTTCGGCGTGGCGTTTGCGGTTCCGGTGCACCCACCACCCCTGTCACACACGGTAATTATCCGACATGCGCTTGATGTCAGCGTATGTGAATCTGGTCCCGGCCCTGGCCCCTAGATCCCCCACAGGAGGCAGATCACCATGGCCAAGAACAAGAACCGCAAGCAGTCCGGCCCGCAGAACCGCGCTCCGCAGTCCGAGCACGCGCAGCGTCCGCAGGCGGAGGAGCACGAGCCGCCCATGGCGCACGCCCCGGGCAGCCCCTCGGAGGCCGCGCGCAAGAAGCAGAAGAGCTTCGGCCACAACTAAAGGGCAGTTGAAGCCCGGGCACAGGTGAGGGGCGCACCCGTCAAGGGTGCGCCCCTTCGCGTCGGCGCCTTCCGCCGGGCCTCAGCCGGCCAGGCAGGACGGGCCGAGCAGCACCTTCAGGTCGCCGAACAGCGCCGGGTCGGGCTTGACCCGGTGCCGGTCCAGGCGGAGCACGGTGGTCTTGCGCGGGCCCTGGAGCTTGATCCGCACCTCGCTGTCGCCCTTGTGGTGGCTGAGGATCTCGCCGAGGCGGCTGACCATCGGCGGGGTCACCTTCACGGCCGGGATGGTGAGCACGACGGGCGCGTTGGTGCCCGCGTTGGACAGGTCCGGGACCATCAGCTCCATGGCGACGAGCCGGGGCACGTCCTCGCGCTTGTCGAGGCGGCCCTTGACGAACACCACGGCGTCCTCGACGAGTTGGGTGGACACCAGCTGGTAAGTGGCCGGGAAGAACATGCACTCGATGGAGCCCGCCAGGTCCTCGACGGTGGCGATGGCCCAGGCGTTGCCCTGCTTGGTCATCTTGCGCTGGAGGCCGGAGATGATGCCGCCGATGGTCACCACCGAGCCGTCCGCGTAGTCACCGCCGGTGAGCTGGGCGATGCCCGCGTCCGCCTTGTCGGAGAGCACGTGCTCCAGGCCGAAGAGCGGGTGGTCGGAGACGTACAGACCGAGCATCTCCCGCTCCTGGGCGAGCAGATAGGTCTTGTCCCACTCGTCGTCGGTGAACTCCACGTCGAGGCCGAAGCCGGGCTGGTCGCTGGTCTCCTCGCCCATCCCGCCGAAGAGGTCGAACTGGCCCTCGGCCTCCTTGCGCTTGACCGCGACCACATTGTCGATCATCGGCTCGTACTGGGCCGTGAGGCCCTTGCGGGTGTGGCCCATCGAGTCGAAGGCGCCGGCCTTGATCAGCGATTCGGTGGTGCGCTTGTTGCAGACCACCGCGTCGACCTTGTCGAGGTAGTCGGGGAAGGAGCCGTACTTCCCCTTCGCCTTGCGGCACTTGATGATCGACTCGACGACGTTGGTGCCGACGTTGCGGACGGCGGACAGGCCGAAGAGGATCACGTCGTCGCCCTGGGCGGCGAAGTTGGCCTCGGACTCGTTGACGTTCGGCGGGAGCACCCGGATGCCCATGCGGCGGCACTCGTTGAGGTAGACCGCGGACTTGTCCTTGTCGTCCTTGACCGAGGTGAGCAGGGCGGCCATGTACTCGGCGGGGTGGTTCGCCTTCAGGTACGCCGTCCAGTACGACACCAGGCCGTACGCGGCGGAGTGCGCCTTGTTGAACGCGTAGCCGGCGAAGGGGACCAGCACGTCCCAGAGCGCCTGGATGGCCTCGTCGCTGTAGCCGTTCTTGCGGGCGCCGGCCTGGAAGATGACGAAGTTCTTCTCCAGCTCCTCCGGCTTCTTCTTGCCCATCACGCGGCGGAGGATGTCGGCCTCGCCGAGCGAGTAGCCCGCGATGATCTGGGCGGCCTTCTGCACCTGCTCCTGGTAGACGATCAGGCCGTAGGTGACGTCCAGGACCTCCTTGAGCGGCGCCTCCAGCTCGGGGTGGATCGGCGTGATCTCCTGCTGCCCGTTCTTGCGCAGCGCGTAGTTCGTGTGGGAGTTCATGCCCATCGGGCCCGGCCGGTACAGGGCCGACACGGCGGAGATGTCTTCGAAGTTGTCCGGCTTCATCAGCCGCAGCAGGGACCGCATGGGCCCGCCGTCGAACTGGAAGACGCCGAGGGTGTCGCCGCGCTGGAGCAGCTCGAAGGTCGTGGGGTCGTCGAGCGGGAGGCTCAGGAGGTCGATATCGATCCCCTTGTTGGCCTTCACCATCTTGACGGCGTCGTCCATGATCGTGAGGTTGCGCAGGCCCAGGAAGTCCATCTTCAGCAGGCCGAGCGACTCACAGCTCGGGTAGTCCCACTGGGTGATGGTCACGCCGTCGGTGTGCCTCACCCAGACCGGGACGTGCTCGGTGATGGTCTCGCTGGACATGATCACGCCGGCGGCGTGCACGCCCATCTGCCGGACCAGGCCCTCCACACCGCGCGCGGTGTCGATGACCTTCTTCACGTCCGGCTCGTTCTCGTACATCCCCCGGACCTCGCCGGCCTCCGAGTAGCGGGGGTGGGTGGGGTCGGTGATGCCGGACAGCGGGATGCCCTTGCCGAGGACGTCGGCGGGCATGGCCTTGGTGATGCGGTCGCCCATCGCGTACGGGTAGCCCAGCACGCGCGCGGAGTCCTTGATCGCGTTCTTGGCCTTGATGGTGCCGTAGGTGCCGATCATGGCGACCTTGTCGGCGCCGTACTTCTCCGTCACGTACCGGATCACCTCGACGCGCCGGCGCTCGTCGAAGTCGATGTCGACATCGGGCATCGAGATGCGCTCGGGGTTGAGGAACCGCTCGAAGATCAGGCCGTGCGGGATCGGGTCGAGGTCGGTGATGCCGAGCGCGTAGGCGACGATCGAGCCGGCCGCGGAGCCTCGGCCGGGGCCGACCGCGATGCCCTGGCGCTTGGCCCACATGATGAAGTCGGCGACCACGAGGAAGTAGCCCGGGAACCCCATCTGGATGATGACGTCCATCTCGTACTCGGCCTGCTTCTGGCGGTCCTCGGGGACGCCGCCCGGGAAGCGGCGCTCCATGCCACGGCGGACCTCCTCCTGGAACCAGGTGACCTCGGTGTAGCCCTCGGGGATGTCGAACTTGGGCATGAGGTCGCGCTTCTCGAACATGCCGGTGGTGTCCACCATCTCGGCGACGAGGAGCGTGTTGGCGCAGCCCTCCTGCCAGGCGTCCGAGGAGTCGATGGCGTACATCTCGTCCGTGGACTTCAGGTAGTAGCCGGTGCCGTCGAACTTGAAGCGGTCGGGGTCGGAGAGGTTCTTGCCGGTCTGGATGCACAACAGGGCGTCGTGGGCGCCCGCCTCGTGCGCGTACGTGTAGTGCGAGTCGTTGGTGACCAGCGGCGGGATGCCGAGCTTCTTGCCGATCTCCAGCAGGCCGTCGCGGACCCGGCGCTCGATCTCGATGCCGTGGTCCATCAGCTCCAGGAAGTACCTCTCCTTGCCGAAGATGTCCTGGTAGTCGGCGGCGGCCTTGAGGGCCTCGTCGAAGTGGCCGAGGCGCAGCCGGGTCTGCACCTCGCCGGAGGGGCAGCCGGTGGAGGCGACGATGCCCTCGGACCACTGGGCGATGGTCTCCTTGTCCATCCGGGGCCACTTCTGGAGCCAGCCCTCGGCGTAGGCGTCGGAGGAGAGCCGGAAGAGGTTGTGCAGGCCGGTCCTGTTCACGGCCCACATCGTCTTGTGGGTGTAACCACCCGAACCGGAGATGTCGTCCCGCTTCTGGTGCGGCTGGCCCCAGAGGATCTTGCGCTTGTTCCGCCGGGACTCGGGGGCGACATACGCCTCGATCCCGATGATCGGGGTGATTCCGGCCTTCTTCGCGGAGTGGAAGAAGTCGTACGCCCCGTGGAGGTTGCCGTGGTCGGACATGGCGATGTGCGTCATGCCCATCTCGTTGCACGCGTTGAACATGTCCTTCAGCCGCGCGGCACCGTCCAGCAGCGAGTACTGGGTGTGGACGTGCAGGTGCGTGAAGGGCGGCTTTGACACGGTGAGTCCTCCGGGGCAAACACTCGGCGACGGGCGGGCGGACAGTTCTGGGGTCAGCGTCGAAGTCTATGCCGCGGCACTGACAACGGGATGAAGACGTGGCGCGGAGCGCCTCGACGGGGGTGGTGGTCGGGCGGCGAGATGAAATCTTGGCGCGAAGCGCCTCGACGGGGGGTGGTGGTCGGGCGACGGGCGGGCACTCCCGCGTACCTTCGTGCGTTGGGTACGGCAGAAACGCTGTCGTACAGGTAACGCACCAGGAGGCACCCCGCGATGTCGGTCCCCCAGCTCGACGAGGAGCAGCGCGGCGAGGAGATCCTCGCCGTCTTCGACACCGCCTTCGGCCGGCTCCTGGCCGCCGACCCGGCCGCGTTCCGGGTGAAGTTCCGGAAGATGGCGGCCTCGGCCTTCGCGTTCTACCGGGGCACGGCGGCCCTCTTCTACCACGACCTCGACGCCGAGAAGCGCGGCGGCCCGTACCTGGACGAGCGCACCTCGCGCGTGTGGATCCACGGCGATCTGCACGCCGAGAACTTCGGCACGTACATGGACTCCAACGGCCGCCTGGTCTTCAACGTCAACGACTTCGACGAGGCCTACGTCGGTCCGTTCACCTGGGACCTGAAGCGCTTCTCGGCGTCGGTCGCGCTCATCGGGTACGCGAAGGCCCTCAGCGACGCGCAGATCACCGAGCTGGTGACGGTCTACGCCGCCGCCTACCGCGAGCGCGTCCACGCCCTGGCCACGGGCGCCAAGCGGGACGAGGTGCCGCCGTTCACGCTGGACACCGCGCAGGGTCCGCTGCTGGACGCGCTGCGTGACGCCCGCTCGCTGACCCGCTTCGGCCTGCTGGACTCGATGACCGAGATCCGCGACTTCGAGCGCCGTTTCGCACCGGGCGGCGGCTCCATCGAGCTGGACGCGGCCACCCGCTACAAGGTCCTGGCGGCCTTCGACGGCTATCTGGAGACGCTGCCGGACTCCTCCCTGGCGCGCCCGGACTCGTACCGGGTGAAGGACGTCGTGGGCCGCCGGGGCATCGGCATCGGCTCCGCGGGCCTGCCGTCGTACAACATCCTCCTGGAGGGCCACAGCGACGCCCTGGAGAACGATGTCGTGATCTACATCAAGCAGGCCCAGACCCCGGCCGTCTCCCGGCACATCACGGATCCGGCCATCGCGGAGTACTTCCGGCACGAGGGCCACCGCACGGTGATCTCCCAGCGCGCCCTCCAGGCGCACGCCGACCCGTGGCTCGGCTGGACCGAGCTGGACGGTGCCGGCCAGTTGGTCGCCGAGGTCTCGCCGTACGCCGTGGACCTGGACTGGGACGACATCGACGACCCGGAGGAGATCGCGGCAGTCGTCGCCGACCTGGGCCGGGCCACCGCGACCATGCACGCGGCGGCGGACGACACCTCCGGCGAGTCCCTGGTGCCGTTCTCCACCGAGCGGGCCATCGACGCGGCGCTCGCGGCCGACGAGGAGGGCTTCGCCCCCCTGCTGGTGGACTTCGCGCACAGCTACGGCGCACGCGCGCGTGCCGATCACCAGATCTTCGTCGACCTGTTCCGCAACGGCCGGATTCCGGGGCTGTGACCTCACGGATTCACAGGCACCCTTTAGGGGTCCTTTACCCGTGTACGTGACAGACTCTCCTTTCGCTATGGACATATCCGGGACCCAGCTCAGAGCCGTGCGCGCGGCGCTGTTCACGGCCTTCGTCGTGACGCTCAGCACCGCGTCGCACGTGCTGCTGTCCCGTGCTCCGCTGCCGCTGGCGACCGTGGGCGCGGTCGCCGCCGGGGTGTTCGTCACCGCGTACGCGCTGGCGGGCCGTGAGCGCGGCTTCGGGCGGATCGCGGCCCTGCTGGTCCCGCTGGAGCTGGCCGCCGACACGGTGTTCACCACCGGCCAGCACGCCTGCTACGGCCGCGCGGGCGGCCCGGTCGCCGGTCCGCTGCGCGCGGTCGGCCTGGACGTGCTGTGCGAGGGGCGGGTGGGCACCCCGCTGGCCCAGATGACCGGCGGTCCCGACCGCGCCGGGACGCTGCTCGCCCACGCCGGCCCGGCCGCCGCCTGGCTGCTGCTCGCCGCGCACATCGGTGTGGGGCTGCTCGCCGCCGCCTGGCTGCGCCGGGGCGAGCGGGCGCTGACCCAACTGCTGCGGGCGGTCGCCGCCACCACGTTCCGGCCGCTGCTGCTGGCGGTGGCCGCGGTCGCCGCACGGCCGCTGCCGGCCCGCCGGCTGCCCCGCCCGGCCCCGCGCCGCGCCGCCGCCCGCGACCGGCTCCTCACCCACTCCCTGGGACGGCGTGGACCGCCGTGCTCACCGGCATTCGCCTGAGCACGACCAGTCCCCCACCCGTATTCCGCGTACGACGTGTGCGCGTCCCACATGGAGATCACCAATATGAGCAAGCGGAACACCCAGGCGGCGAAGACGGCGGCCCGGGAGCGGCTGCGCCAAGAGCGCGAGCGGCAGGCCAAGCGCGACAAGGCCAGGCGGCAGCTCATCGTGGCCGCCTCGGTCGTGGCCGTCCTGGCCGCGGCCGGCGGCATAGGCTACGCCGTCGTGCAGAACAACAAGCCCGCCTACTGGGAGGCCGCGAAGGACGACAAGCTCGTCAAGCCGGCCAACACCACGGGCACGGACGGCACGACGGTCGTCATCGGCAAGGGCAGCGCCAAGAAGACCCTCGTGATGTACGAGGACCCGCGCTGCCCGGTCTGCGCCGTTTTCGAGCAGACGGTCGGCCCGACCGTCAAGAAGGACCTCGACGCCGGCAAGTTCAAGATCCAGTACGTCGGTGCCACCTTCCTCGACAAGAACCTCACCGGCGAGGGCTCCAAGAACGCGCTCAGCGCCCTGGGCGCCGCGCTCAACGTCAGCCCCGAGGCCTTCCTGGAGTACAAGACCGCGATGTACTCCAAGAAGTGGCACCCCGAGGAGACCACCGACAAGTTCAAGGACGACAGCTACCTGATCCAGATCGCTGACACGGTCCCCGCGCTGAAGGGCAACGCGGCGTTCCAGAAGGCCGTGAAGGACGGCACCTACGACAGGTGGGCGCTGGAGGAGTCCAAGATCTTCGACAAGGACGGCATCTCGGGCACCCCGACCCTGAAGATGGACGGCAAGACGCTGACGGGCTCCGACGGGAAGAACGCGCCCATGTCGGTCGCCGAGTTCAACACCGCGCTGGAGGCGGCCCTCAAGGGCTGAGTCGACCATCGGCCAAAGAGCGGGCGAACTTTTCCGAGTTCGCCCGCTCTCGCGTGTACCGATCAGTAACCTGATCGTCCGTGACCAGTCGATACAGATCATCCGCCGAGGCCTCCCAGGGCCTCGGTTCGCTTTCGCCCCGCCGCCGTACGGTCGTCAAGGCCGCGGCGGCGACCGCCGTCCTGGCCGGCCCGCTCGCCGCCGCTGCTTCGGCCCGCGCCGCCACGGACACCCCCGCCTTCCTGCACGGTGTCGCCTCCGGCGACCCGCTGCCCGACGGCGTGCTGCTGTGGACCCGGGTGACCCCGGCCCCGGAGGCGATACCGGGTTCGGGGCTCGGCCCGGACACCGAGGTCAGCTGGGTCGTCGCCAGGGACAAGGCGTTCACCAGCATCGTCGCCAAGGGCTCCACCACCGCGACGGCCGCCTCCGACCACACCGTGAAGGCCGACATCCGCGGACTGGAACCGGCCACCGACTACTGGTTTCGCTTCTCGGCCGGCGGCACCGACTCCCCGGTGGCGCGCACCCGCACCGCGCCGGCGGCGGACGCGGACGTCTCCTCCTTGCGCTTCGGCGTGGTCTCCTGCGCCAACTGGGAGGCCGGCTACTTCTCCGCCTACCGCCACCTCGCGGCCCGGAACGACCTCGACGCCTGGCTGCACCTCGGCGACTACATCTACGAGTACAGGTCCGGCGAGTACGGGACCCGGGGCACGGTCGTCCGCCCGCACGCGCCCGCGGGCGAGATCCTCACCCTCGCCGACTACCGGATCCGGCACGCCAGGTACAAGACCGACCCCGACCTCCAGGCCCTGCACCTGAAGGCACCGGTCGTCGCGATCTGGGACGACCACGAGTTCGCCGACAACGCCTGGTCGGGCGGCGCCGTCAACCACACCGAGGGCGCCGAGGGCACCTGGGCGGCCCGTCAGGCCGCCGCGAAGCAGGCGTACTTCGAGTGGATGCCGGTCCGCCCGGCCGTCGCGGGCACCACCTACCGCCGACTGCGCTTCGGCAAGCTCGCCGACCTCTCCCTGCTGGACCTGCGCTCCTTCCGCTCCCAGCAGGCGTCCACGGCCAGCGGCTCGGTGGACGATCCGGACCGCACGCTCACCGGGCGCGCCCAGCTCGACTGGCTGAAGGCCGGTCTGAAGGCCTCCGACACCAGGTGGCGGCTGGTCGGCAACTCGGTGATGATCTCGCCCTTCTCCTTCGGCTCCCTCTCCGCCGACCTGTTCAAGCCGCTCGCCAAGCTGCTCGGACTGCCGCAGGAGGGCATCGCCGCCAACACCGACCAGTGGGACGGCTACACCGACGACCGCCGCGAACTACTGGCCCACCTGCGCTCCAACGCCATCGGCAACACCGTCTTCCTGACCGGTGACATCCACATGGCGTGGGCCAACGACGTCCCGGTGGACGCGGGCACCTACCCGCTGTCGGCGTCGGCCGCCACCGAGTTCGTGGTGACCTCGGTGACCTCCGACAACCTGGACGACATCGTGAAGGTGCCCGAGGGCACCGTCTCGGCGGTCGCCGCGCCGGTCATCAAGGCCGCCAACCGGCACGTCCACTGGGTGGACACCGACCGGCACGGTTACGGCGTGCTCGACATCACCGCGGACCGCGCGCAGATGGACTACTACGCGCTGTCCGACCGCACCGACGCGAACGCCACCTCCAGCTGGGTGCGTTCCTACCGCACCCGCAGCGGCACGCAGAAGGTCGAGCGGACCTACGACCCGGTGTAACCGCCCCGGTCCGGCCGCTCAGCCGAGCGATTCGAGGAAGCCGAGCGCCACCCGCCAGGTGGCCTCGGCGGCCTCCGCGTCGTAGTCCGGCAGCCCGGGGTCGGTGTAGAGGTGCCCGGCCCCGGCGTACCGGTAGACCTCCACATCGGCGCCCGCCCGGCCCATCTGCAGATACCAGGCGCTCAGCCAGTCGTCCGTCTCGAACGGGTCCGGCTCGGCCACGTGCAGCTGCACCGGCAGCTCGTCCACGTGCGCGTTCGGCGCGATGTCCGAGGTGCCGTGCAGGAGCAGCAGCCCGCGCGCCTTGTCGTCGCCGAGGGCCAGGGTCTGGGCGACGGAGGCGCCGAGCGAGAACCCCGCGTACACCAGCCCCCGGTCGGAGTACGGCGCCGCCGCCAGCACGGCCCGCTTGAGCAGCTCCTCCTTGCCGATCCGCTCCTTGAACTCCATGCCCTCCTCGACGGTGTCGAACGTCCGTCCCTCGAAGAGGTCCGGCGTCCACACCTCGTGGCCCGCCGCGCGCAGCCGGTCCGCGGCCTCGCGCACCGCGGGCCTGAGCCCGTAGGTCGAGTGAAAGAGCATGATGTTCATGAGGCCATGGTGCCAGCCGGCTCCGGCAGTGCCGGTGCCGCTGTACCCAGGAACCCGCCGAACTCACATGTTCATGCCCCGCGCACTCCGGTTAGGAGCGGAGGCATGGAGAACGTACTCCGCCCACTGATCGTGCTCGGCGGCACGGTGCTGTTGACCCTGGCCATCGGCTGGGTCACCGACCGGCTGCTGTGCAAGGCCGACGAACGCGACCACGACACCCCCCTGTGGGGGCTGCTGCGCCGTGCCCGCATCCCCTACCAGCTCGTCCTGTGTGCCGCTCTGCTGCGCGGGTCGTACGACCAGGCGAAGCTGCTGGAGCGCCACCAGGTCGGCATCGGCCGGACGCTGACACTGGTGCTGATCGGCTCGGCCGCCTGGCTGGTGATCCGGATCGCCGCGGCGATCGTCGAGACCACCTACAGCCGCTACGCCCGCGTCCACCGCGATGCGGCCCGGGTGCGCCGGGTGCGCACCCAGGTGGAGCTGATCATGCGGGTGGTGTCCGCGATCGTCATCGTCGTGGCCGTCTCGTCGATGCTGCTGACGTTCCCGGCGATGCGCGCGGCGGGCGCCTCCCTGCTGGCTTCGGCGGGCATCATCGCCGCCATCGCCGGTGTCGCCGCCCAGTCGACGCTGTCGAACATGTTCGCCGGGCTCCAGATCGCCTTCGGCGACATGGTGCGCATAGGCGACACCGTCGTGGTCGACGGCGAGTGGGGCACGGTCGAGGAGATCACCCTGACCTTTCTGACGGTACGGACCTGGGACGAGCGCCGGATCACCATGCCGGTGTCGTACTTCACCTCCAAACCCTTCGAGAACTGGTCCCGTGGCACCCCGCAGATGACCGGGATCGTCTACTGGCATCTCGACCACAGCGCGCCGATCGAGGCGATGCGCGAGAAGCTGCGGGACATCCTGCGCGCGTGCCCGGCCTGGGACGGCCGCGCGTGCAACCTCCAGGTGACGGACACCACGCCGAACACCATCCAGGTGCGCGCGCTGGTGACGTCGAAGGACGCCGACGACATCTGGTCGGTACGGGTCACGGTCCGCGAGCAGATGATCAGCTGGCTGTCGGCGGAGCACCCCTACGCGCTGCCCCGGGTGAACACCGCGGAGTCGGTGCTGCCGCCGTCCCGTGTCCCGTCCCCCGACCGCGCGTCCCTGCGCAGGGCCTACGAGTTCCCGCGCACCGGCCGGGGCTGACCGGTCACCGGCCGGGGCCGGCCGCGCCGCTCAACGGCCCCGTTCCGCGCCCCCGTTCACCTGGACGATCTGCGAGGTGACGTGCCCGGCGGCGGGCGAGGCCAGCCAGCGCAGGGTCTCGGCGACGTCCCCCGGTATGCCGGCGCGGCCGGTCGAGGTGTCCGCGATGAGCTTCTCCCGCCGGGCCCCGTCCATGGTGTCGCCGAAGAACTCGGTGTCCTCGACATACCCCGGCGCCACCACGTTCACGGTGATGCCGCGCGGACCCAGCTCCCGGGCCAGGTCGTGGGCGTACGGGTGCAGCCCGGCCTTGGCCGCCGCGTAGGCACCGGTGCCCGAGCCCCGGTAGGCGGCGATGGAACTCAGGAACAGCACCCGGCCCCCGGGCTCGGCGAGCCGGTCCTTCAGCGCCTCGGTGAGGAGCGCGGCGGTCAGGGTGTTCTGCCGGAAGTTGACGGTCCAGTTGTGGGCGACCCGGTCGAGGGGGTCGTCACTGCCGACCGGGGGCTCCAGGTAGCCGGCTCCTCCGGCACTGTTCACGAGCACGTCCACGGTGCCCAGTTCGTCGGCGACGAACCGCGCGACACCGCGGACGTCACCCGGTTCGGCGAGGTCCGCCGCGTAGGTGAGCGCCCCGGGCACACCGGCCTTCTCCAGCACCTCCGCGCGCCGCCCGAGCAACAGCACCCGGTCCCCGTCCGCCGCGAACGCCTTCGCCGCCGCCAGTCCGATGCCCGTACCGCCACCACTGATCACGATGTTGCGAGTCATGATCCGAGAGTAGGAGCGTGAGGCGAACGATGCCGGGAGTTATCCACAGGGTCACCACATTCATATGACTGGCGGGGGCGGCCTTCACGGCTGGTGCGCGGCACTCACCGCAGGCTCCGCACGTCGAGATGCCGGAGCACCCGGTCCACGATCTCCGGGTCCGCCCCCGGTTCGCTCCGCGCCGCCAGGACCTCGTGGCGCGCGGCGCTCAGCATCTCGTTCTGGATGCGCCGCACCCGCTTCAGCCGCTTGGCCCGCTGGTGGTGCGCCTCCCGCCGCTCCTCCTCGCCCATGTCCGGGCTGATCCGGATCCCGATGTCGAAGGCTCGCCGCAGCATCTGCTCGGAGAGCTCCTCGGGCAGCTCCTCCACCTGCTCGATCTCCCGCAGCCGCTGCTTCGCCGCCTTCGCCGCCCGCACCGCCAGCTCCTTCTCGAACTCCTTCTCCCGTTCGGAGTCGGCCCGCACCCCGAGCCGCTTCACCAGCCAGGGCAACGTCAGCCCCTGCACCACCAGCGTGGCGACGATCACCCCGAAGGCGATGAAGACGATCTCGTCCCGGTCGGGGAACGGCGCCCCGGCGTCCGTCTTGAGCGGCACGGCCAGCGCCAGCGCCACCGAGGCCACCCCGCGCATCCCGGACCACCACATCACGACGGTCTCCCGCCAGCTCACCGGGATCTCCTCGTCGTAGTCCCGGCGGGCGTGCAGCCGCTTGGTCAGCCAGGTCGCCGGCAGCAGCCACAGCAGCCGTACGACGACCACCACGCCCACGACGGCCGCCGCCCAGCCGAGCATCTCGCCCCAGCGTCCCTGGGCCGTGCGGACGGCGTTGTGCAGCTCCAGTCCGATGAGTCCGAAGGCGACGCCGGTGACGAGCGTGTCGATGATGTCCCAGAAGGTGTGGCCGGCGAGCCGGGTCATCACGTCGTCGGCGTCGGTGGCGTACTCGGCGAGGAAGAGCGCCGTGGTCAGCACCGCGAGCACCCCGGAGCCGTGCAGCTTCTCGGCGAGCACGTAGGAGGCGTACGGCACCAGCAGGGTCATGCCGATCTGGAGGGTCGGATCGCCGAGCAGGTCCATCAGCTTGTTCGCGCCCCAGCCCAGCACCAGGCCCACGGCCACCGCGACGACGGCGGACAGCACCAGGTCCAGACCGGCCCGCCAGGGCGAGAACGCACCGCTCACGGCCGCGGCGATGGCCACGTGGTACAGCACGATGGCGGTGACGTCGTTGAAGAGGCCCTCGCCCTCCAGGATCGACACCAGGCGGCGCGGCAGCCCGAGCTGTCCGGCGACGCTGGTCGCGGCGACCGGGTCGGGCGGCGCGATCAGGGCACCCAGTGCGACGGCGGCAGCGATCGGCAGCCCCGGCACGATGGCGTTGGCGACGAACGCGACGCACACCGTCGTGACGAACACCAGGGCCACGGCCAGCAGGAAGATCGGCCGGAGGTTGGCCGCGAACTGCCGCCAGGAGGTCCGGCGGACGGCGGCGTAGAGCAGCGGTGGCAGCAACCCGGGCAGGATCAGGTCCGGCGGGATGTCCACGTTGGGCACGAATTCGGCCACGGCCAGGACCCCGCCGAACAGGGTCATCAGCACCGGCGCCGGCACCCCGAACCGGTCCCCCACCGGGACACTCACCAGGGCCCCGAGCAGAAGGACGAACAACAGAGCCAGCTGATCCACGGACGGCGCTCCGGGAGTCGACGATCACACGGCAGACCTCAAGCCTGCCACGACGCCCGCGACCCGGCGTACCGACGCCTTGGCGCCCGCGTGCCCCGGCGCGGAGTCGCGCGGGCGGCGGCTCCCCCGGCTACAGGGCCCGGCGCATCGCCCGGTGCGGTATGCCCGCGTCCGGGAACTCGGGGCCGTACGCCTCGTAGCCGAGCCGCGCGTAGAAACCCAGGGCGTGGGTCTGCGCGTGCAGGTCCACCGCCGTGAGGCCACGCGCGCGGGCCGCGTCCTCGATGGCGCGCACCAGGGCCGCGCCGACGCCGAGCCCACGGGCCTCCCGGGAGACGGCGAGCCGGCCCAGCGAGCCCACCGCCGGGTCCCCGCCGGTCTTCGCGACCGCCACCTCGCCGTGCAGCAGGCGCCCGGTGCCCAGCGGCACCCCGTCCTCGCGGACCGCCAGCACATGGACGGCCACGGCGTCGTAGGCGTCGTACTCGATGTCCTCGGCCACGCCCTGCTCGGCCACGAAGACCTCCTTGCGGACCGCGAAGCAGGCCTCGCGGTCGGCGGGGTCCTCGGCGACCCGAACGGTGTGGGCGGGGCTCACGCCCATGTCTCCTCCCGCACCTGGTCGAGTGCCTGCTGGAGGTCCTCGGGGTAGTCGCTCTCGAACTCCACCCAGGAGCCGTCGCCGGGGTGCTCGAAGCCGAGGCGTACGGCGTGCAGCCACTGGCGGGTCAGGCGCAGCCGCTTGGCGAGGGTGGGGTCGGCGCCGTAGGTGAGGTCGCCGACGCACGGGTGGCGGTGGGCGGCCATGTGGACGCGGATCTGGTGGGTGCGGCCCGTCTCCAGCTTGACGTCCAGCAGGGAGGCGGCACGGAAGGCCTCGATGAGGTCGTAGTGGGTCACCGAGGGCTTGCCGTCGGCCGTGACCGCCCACTTGTAGTCGTGGTTCGGGTGGCGGCCGATCGGGGCGTCGATGGTGCCGCTCGTCGGGTCCGGGTGGCCCTGGACCAGGGTGTGGTAGCGCTTGTCGACCGTGCGCTCCTTGAACTGGCGCTTGAGCGAGGTGTACGCGTACTCCGACTTGGCGACCACCATCAGGCCCGACGTGCCGACGTCCAGGCGGTGCACGATGCCCTGGCGCTCGGCGGCGCCGGAGGTGGAGATCCGGTACCCGGCGGCGGCGAGACCGCCGATGACGGTGGGGCCGGACCAGCCCGGCGACGGGTGCGCGGCCACGCCGACCGGCTTGACGATCACGACCACGTCATCGTCGTCGTGCACGATCTCCATGCCCTCGACCGGCTCGGCGACCACCTGCACCGGCGCGGGCGCCTGCGGCATCTCGACCTCAAGCCAGGCGCCGCCGCGCACCCGCTCGGACTTGCCGACCACCGCGCCGTCGACCTGCACCTTGCCGGCCGCGGCCAGCTCCGCCGCCTTCGTGCGGGAGAAGCCGAACATGCGGGAGATGGCTGCGTCGACGCGCTCGCCCTCCAGGCCGTCGGGCACGGGCAGGGTACGGATCTCGGGAATCGTGCTCACCCGTCGAGTATGCCGGACGGGCCGGACGGCTCCGCACGAGCCTGTGGAAAACCCGGACGGACCCCGGGATCAGTCCTTGTGGACCGTGCCGTCGGGGTCCAGGCCGCGGAAGGACAGCAGCACGATCAGGATGCCGCCGCACACGATGGCCGAGTCGGCGAGGTTGAACACCGCGAAGCCCTTGGGCGCGATGAAGTCCACCACCTCGCCCTCGAAGACGCCCGGCGCCCGGAAGATCCGGTCGGTGAGGTTGCCGAGCGCGCCGCCGAGCAGCAGGCCGAGCGCGACCGCCCACGGGAAGCTGTACAGCTTGCGGGCCAGGCGGATGATCACGACGATCACGGCCGCGGCGATCAGCGTGAAGATCACCGTGAAGGCCGCGCCGAACCCGAAGGCGGCACCCGGGTTGCGGATCGCGTGCAGCTCCAGCAGGTCACCGACGACCTGGATGGGCGCGTGCCCCTCCAGACGGGACACGACGAGCATCTTGCTGATCAGGTCGAGGGCGTACGCGAACACGGCCACCGCGAACAGCACGGCGATCCGGCGCCCCCGGCCGGTCCGCCCCGCCGTGGTCCCCTGCCCGCCCGCGCCGGCCTCCCCGGACGCACCGACCGCGCCGGTGCCGGCGGGTGCCCCGGCCGCCGCCGTGTGCTCGCCGCCGTCGTCCGGGGTGTCCGGCGTACCGATGATCCGCTCCGCCTCTGCCACGTGAGTCCCTCAACCTAGGTGCCTGACTGAGCACGAGACTACGGCACGCCCTGAGGGCCCCTCACGCTCAGGAGCGGCGTTCCTGCTTCTGCTTGCACTCCACGCACAGCGTGGCCCTCGGGAACGCCTGCATCCGGGCCTTCCCGATGGGGTTGCCGCAGTTCTCGCACAGGCCGTAGGTACCCGCGTCGAGCCGTTCCAGGGCACGCTCGGTCTGGACGAGCATCTCGCGCGCGTTGGCGGCCAGCGCCAGCTCGTGCTCGCGCGTGATGTTCTTGGTGCCGGTGTCGGCCTGGTCGTCGCCGGCGCCGTCCCCGGAGTCCCGCATCAGGCC
Organism: Streptomyces olivaceoviridis; assembly: GCF_014650115.1. Lineage (GTDB taxonomy): Bacteria > Actinomycetota > Actinomycetes > Streptomycetales > Streptomycetaceae > Streptomyces > Streptomyces olivaceoviridis. The sequence goes on from NZ_BMUI01000006.1 coordinate 344,695, forward strand.
GACCAGGGACGCCTCGGACGAGCTGATCTCCTCCCGCAGCCGCTCCAGCTCGGACTGCAACGCCGCGCGGGCCTCGTCGACCTCTTCCGCGGTCCAGGGATCCTCGCCGGGGCGTACCGCCAGTTCGCCGGGCTCCACCGCGCCGAGCCGCGCCTTGGGAACGGCGGTCTGCTCCGCCGTGGCCGTGCCAGGAGTCTTCTTCGCAACCACCGTCGTGGCTCCCGTCTGCTTCGCGGCCCGCGCCGCGCCCGCGTCCTTGGTCGTGCTCTTGTCGGCCGTCTCCTTCACCGCGGCCTTCTCGGCCGCGGCCTTCCTGGGGGCGGCCTTCTTGGCGACGGCCTTCTTGCCGACCGTTTCTTCGGCCACCGTCTCCTCGGCGGCCGTTTGGCTCATCGCGGACTTCTCCGCCGCGGCCGTCCGCTGGGCGGCCGGCCTCTTCGTGGCCGTCTTCTTCATCGCGGACTTCTCCGCCCCGGCCGTCCTCCCGGCCGCCGCGTCCTTCCCAGCCGCCTCCTTCACGGCGTCCTTCACGGCCCTCACGGCCCTCACGGCCTTCGCGGCCTTCGCGGCCGACTTCTTGCCGACCGTCCTGCCGGGGTCCGTCCGGTCGGCCGCCGTCGCCCTGGTGGCCGCCTTGGTGCCCACGTCCTCCTTCGCGGCCGTTCTGCAGGCAGTCTCCTTCACCGCCGCCTTCTTCGCAGCAGCGTTCTTCCCGGCGGCCTTCTTCTCAGCCGTCTTCTTCGCGACCTTCCCCGTAGCGGCCGATTTCCTGCCGACGACCGCCTTGGTGCCCACCGCTTTCGTGCCCACCGCTTTCGTGGCCACCGCCTTCTCGGCCACCGCCTTCGTGGCAGCCGTCTGTGTGGCGGCCGTCCTGCCCGGGGCCGTCTTCTCGGTGGCAGGCCTCGCGCCGGTCTTCCCGGTCGCCGGCTGCTGTACGGCGGTCTTCTTCGCCACCATGGCCGCGGCCCCTTCACATATTGTGATCTTGCTCGCGAATCGTGCTGGGACGATAAATCGACTTGAGTCCCGCGGCAACGGGGCACACCGCCCGATTCGCCCGCCCGCACCCCCCGAGCCACGGGCATGCATCCGTTGTGCCCAGCTCCCGGCCGGGTAATCCGCCGGGCCGGACCCACGGCGACCCCGGCGCCCCCTCCCCTCGCCATTCGGGTCACACGGCCCGGCCGGAGAGCCCCGCCCCCGCCGCGCGGAAAACCGGTCCGCCGCTGTCCGCGCGGCGCCGTACACTGGGCGGAGCGAGAAGCGTGGATGGGGACGAGTAGCGGCGTACGCAGCCCAGAGCGACCCGGGGACGGTGTGAGCCCGGGGGCGAGCGCGACGTGAAGATCACCCCGGAGCCGCCGGAAGAAAGCCGCAGCCGCAGGGCCGCGGCGAGTAGAACCGGCTTCGCGACCCCAATGAGGGGGCTCACCGGCGCGTACGGCGTGGCGGGGAGCCAAGGAGGGTGGTACCGCGGGAGCGCGCCGCACACGGCGTAGACAGGAACGAAGGCTCTCGTCCCTCCGACGGAAGGCAGCAAGTCCGTTGGAGGATGCTCGCAGATGACAGCGCCGACGTACCGCCAGGTGCCCGCACAGGTCGACCTGCCCGCTCTTGAGCACGCCGTGCTCGACTTCTGGCGCGAGCAGAAGATCTTCGCCAAGAGCCTGGAGCAGTCCGAGGGCCGCCCGGAATGGGTGTTCTACGAGGGCCCGCCCACCGCGAACGGCATGCCCGGCGCCCACCACATCGAGGCCCGCGTCTTCAAGGACGTCTTCCCCCGCTTCCGCACCATGCGCGGCTACCACGTGGCCCGCAAGGCGGGCTGGGACTGCCACGGCCTGCCCGTCGAGCTGGCCGTCGAGAAGGAGCTGGGCTTCTCCGGCAAACCGGACATCGAGGCTTACGGCATCGCCGAGTTCAACGCCAAGTGCCGCGAGTCCGTGACCCGGCACACCGACGCGTTCGCCGAGCTGACGACCCGCATGGGCTACTGGGTCGACCTGGACGACGCCTACCGGACCATGGACCCCGACTACGTGCAGTCGGTGTGGTGGTCGCTGAAGCAGATCTTCGACAAGGGGCTCCTCACCCAGGACTACCGGGTCGCCCCCTGGTGCCCGCGCTGCGGCACCGGCCTGTCCGACCACGAGCTGGCGCAGGGCTACGAGACGGTCGTCGACCCGTCGGTGTACGTCCGTTTCCCGCTCACCTCCGGTCCGCTCGCCGGCCAGGCCGCCCTCCTGGTGTGGACGACGACCCCCTGGACCCTGGTGTCCAACACGGCGGTCGCCGCGCACCCGGAGGTGACCTACGTGGTCGCCACCGACGGCGAGGAGAAGCTCGTCGTCGCCGAGCCGCTGGTCGCCAAGGCGCTCGGCGAGGGCTGGGAGACCACGGGCCAGACCTTCACCGGCGCCGAGATGGAGCGCTGGACGTACCAACGTCCGTTCGAGCTGGTGGAGTTCCCGGCCCCGGCGCACTTCGTCGTGAACGCCGAGTACGTCACCACCGACGACGGTACGGGCCTGGTGCACCAGTCCCCGGCCTTCGGTGAGGACGACCTCAAGGTCTGCCGCTCCTACGGCCTGCCGGTCGTGAACCCGGTCCGCCCGGACGGCACCTTCGAGGAGGACCTCCCGCTGGTCGGCGGTGTCTTCTTCAAGAAGGCGGACGAACAGCTCACCGAGGACCTGAACCAGCGCGGCCTGTTGTTCAAGCACCTGCCGTACGAACACAGCTACCCGCACTGCTGGCGCTGCCACACCGCGCTGCTCTACTACGCGCAGCCCTCCTGGTACATCCGCACGACGGCCATCAAGGACCGGCTCATCCAGGAGAACGAGAAGACCAACTGGTTCCCGGAGACGGTCAAGCACGGCCGGTACGGCGACTGGCTGAACAACAACATCGACTGGGCGCTGTCCCGCAACCGCTACTGGGGCACCCCGCTGCCGATCTGGCGCTGCGAGGAGGACCACCTCACCTGCGTCGGCTCCCTCACCGAGCTGAGCGAGCTGACCGGCACCGACCAGTCGGGCCTCGACCCGCACCGCCCGTACATCGACGAGGTCACCTTCGCCTGCCCGCACGAGGGCTGCGGCGCGACGGCCACGCGCGTGCCGGAGGTCATCGACGCCTGGTACGACTCGGGCTCGATGCCGTTCGCGCAGTGGGGCTACCCGTACAAGAACAAGGAGCTGTTCGAGAGCCGGTACCCGGCGCAGTTCATCTCCGAGGCGATCGACCAGACCCGTGGCTGGTTCTACACGCTGATGGCCGTCGGCACGCTCGTCTTCGACCAGTCGTCGTACGAGAACGTCGTCTGCCTGGGCCACATCCTGGCCGAGGACGGCCGCAAGATGTCCAAGCACCTGGGCAACATCCTCCAGCCGATCCCGCTCATGGACCAGCACGGCGCGGACGCGGTGCGCTGGTTCATGGCGGCCGGCGGCTCCCCGTGGGCCGCGCGCCGGGTGGGCCACGGCACCATCCAGGAGGTCGTCCGCAAGACGCTGCTGACCTACTGGAACACGGTCGCCTTCCAGGCCCTGTACGCCCGTACGTCGAACTGGGCGCCGTCCGCGGCGGACCCGGCGCCGGCCGAACGGCCGGTGCTGGACCGCTGGCTGCTGTCCGAGCTGCACGCGCTCACCGACCAGGTGACGCAGGCACTGGAGGCGTATGACACCCAGCGCGCCGGCAAGCTGCTGTCCGCGTTCGTCGACGACCTGTCGAACTGGTACGTCCGCCGTTCCCGCCGCCGTTTCTGGCAGGGCGACAAGGCCGCGCTGCGCACGCTGCACGAGGTGCTGGAGACGGTCACCAAGCTGATGGCGCCGATCACCCCGTTCATCACCGAGCGGGTGTGGCAGGACATGGTCGTTCCCGTCACCCCGGGCGCGCCGGAGTCCGTGCACCTGGCCACCTGGCCGCAGGCGGACCTGTCGGCGATCGACCCGGAGCTGTCGAAGCAGATGGTCCTGGTCCGCCGGCTGGTGGAGCTGGGCCGTGCCACGCGCGCGGAGTCCGGGGTCAAGACGCGTCAGCCGCTGTCGCGGGCGCTGATCGCGGCGACCGGGTTCGAGGCCCTGGACCGGGAGCTGCACGCGCAGATCACGGAGGAGCTGAACGTCGAGGGCCTGGCGTCGCTCAGCGAGGTCGGCGGCAGCCTGGTCGACACGACCGCGAAGGCCAACTTCCGGGCGCTCGGCAAGCGGTTCGGCAAGCGGGTGCAGGACGTGGCGAAGGCGGTCGCCGCCGCCGACGCCGCCGCGCTGTCCCTCGCCCTGCGCGAGGGCACGGCCTCCGTGGAGGTCGACGGTGAGACGGTCGCCCTCGCTCCGGACGAGGTGATCATCACGGAGACCCCGCGCGAGGGCTGGTCGGTGGCCTCCGACTCCGGTGCCACGGTGGCGCTGGACCTGGAGATCACCGAGGAGCTGCGGCAGGCGGGCCTGGCCCGTGACGCGATCCGGCTGATCCAGGAGGCCCGCAAGAACAGCGGACTGGATGTCGCCGACCGGATCGCGCTGCGCTGGACGTCCACGGACCCGGCTGTGGTCGCGGCCCTCATCGAGCACGCGGGGCTGATCGCCGACGAGGTCCTGTCGACCGACTTCGGCCAGGGTGAGGCCGACGACAGCTTCGGTGAGCCGTTCACCGACGAGGGGCTGTCCCTCACGTTCCGGCTGCGCAAGGCGTAAGCGCCGAGCGGTTCGAAGAAGGGCCCGGTCTCCCCCAGGGAGGCCGGGCCCTTCGTTCATGGTTCCGTCCGCATGCAACCCGCGTAAAAAGGGCGGGCCCCCAGGACCGAAGTCCGGGGGGCCCGCCCTATCAGACGCTGCCGACGCCGTTGTCGTACTGGTGTCCGGTGCTCAGTTGTCGTCCTCGTCGATCAGGAACCCACGCATCGGCGAGGGAGCCTGACCCATCGGGGACGGACCCTGCGGGCGGACCGGCGCCATGGGCTGGGTCATGGCCGGGGTCATCTGCTGCTGACCGCCGTAGGACGGGGCGGACGACGAGGGGTTGCCGCCCATCGTCTGGTTGCCACCGTAGGACGGTGCGCTCGCGCCGGCCGGGGCCATGGAGGGCGCCGGGGACGGCGGCAGGGACGCGGCGGCCGGGGTGCGCGGCGGGGCCAGCGAGTCGTCGGCCTGGGTCTCCAGCTGACGCAGCTGCGACTCCAGGTACGACTTCAGGCGCGTGCGGTACTCGCGCTCGAAGCCGCGCAGGTCCTCGACCTTGCGCTCCAGCGTGGCGCGGGCGGACTCCAGGGAGCCCATGGCGACGCGGTGCTTCTCCTGCGCGTCCCGCTCCAGGGCGTCGGCCTTGGCACGGGCGTCACGCTCCAGACCCTCGGCGCGGCTGCGGGCCTCGCCGACGATCTTGTTGGCCTCGGAGCGGGCCTCGGCGATCGCCTGGTCGGCGGTCTGCTGGGCCAGCGAGAGGACACGGGCGGCGCTGTCGCCACCGGGGCCCTGACCGGGGCCGCCCATCGGACCGCCCATGGGGCCACCCATGGGACCGCCCATCGGGCCGCCCATCTGCTGCTGCATGGGCGGCTGTCCGCCCATCGGGCCCTGACCCATCGGACCCTGGCCCATCGGACCCTGGCCCATCGGGCCGGGACCCTGCGGGCCGCCCTGACCGCCGGGGCCGGCGGGCAGCTGCGGGGCACCGCTCGGCAGCTGGGGCGGACCACCCATGGGGCCACCCATCTGCTGCTGCGGCGGGCCCGATATCCCGGCGGGCACCGGAGCGCCGGGACCTCGCATGCCCTGCTGCTGCGGGTGCTGCTGCTGGTCCTGCTCCGGGGGCTTGCGCGCGTTCTGCTGGTTCTGCGCGGCGGCACGGGTGGCCGCGGCCAGCTTGGCGCGCAGGTCCTCGTTCTCGCGGAGCAGACGGGTCAGTTCGGCTTCGACCTCGTCGAGGAAGGCATCGACCTCGTCCTCGTCATAGCCTTCTCGGAGGCGGACGGTCGTGAACTGCTTGTTCCGCACGTCCTCGGGGGTCAACGGCATCTCTTCACCTCAACGTAGTCATCGGCAGTCGGCAAGACCGGATCGTCCCCATCCTCATCTCACGAAGCTCTGCGCGACGGCGATGAGAATGTAGACGATGATCATCAGTACGAAGAAGGACAGGTCGAGCGCCACGCCCCCGAGACGCAGCGGCGGGATAAACCGCCGCAGAAGCTTCAGCGGTGGATCGGTGACAGTGTAGGTGGCCTCCAGTACGACCACCATCGCCTTGCCGGGTTGCCACGAGCGGGCGAACTGGAAAACGTAGTCCATGACGAGCCGGAAGATGAGCACGACGAGGAACACCATCAGCGCGATGTAGATCACCTGCGCGAACACGCTCATGGCTTGTGGTTCCCTCTCCCCTGTTCCGTGCTCTTCCGTGCTTCGATCCGGTCGTACGTCTCAGCTCTGGTTGAAGAACCCGCCCTCTGCGATGCGGGCCTTGTCCTCCGCCGTGACATCGACGTTAGCAGGAGACAACAGGAACACCTTCTGCGTCACCCGCTCGATGCTGCCGTGAAGACCAAACACCAAACCGGCCGCAAAGTCGACAAGTCGCTTGGCGTCTGTGTCATCCATCTCAGTCAGATTCATGATCACCGGGGTGCCCTCACGGAAGTGTTCCCCGATGGTACGGGCCTCGTTGTAGGTCCGCGGGTGAAGCGTGGTGATCCGGTAAGGCTCTCGTTCCGACACGACCTTGGGCATGATCACCGGCGCGTTCTTCTCCAGGGACTGACGTTCTTGTGTGATGGATGCCACGGGCGCGATCCGCGCCGGACGTCCGGATTCCGCGGCGAGCGAAGTCGAACGGGCCACCGGTTCGCGAGGCGCGGGCGGTTGTACGATTCGCACCTCTTCGTCCCTTTGGGACTGGTGTGCACCGTGCGACTGGTGCGACGGCTCGTGCCGTCGGTGGTCCCGCTCGGGCTCCGGGTCCAACTCGGGCTCGAAGTCGTCGTCGGGGTCGAATCCGCGGCCGTCGTACCCATCGTCCTCCACGAGGCCGAGGTAGACCGCCATCTTGCGCATCGCGCCGGCCATGCTCTGAGTCCTCCGCTCTGTGGTGGATCGACTGACGACTGCCAAGTGCCCGCGATCCACGTGGTCGTTGTGCCCGTCTTGGCGCGCACTGACCATATTTTCTGCTGTGGTCCGACTTCCTGGCGACGTTACCCGAGCCTGGGGCGGACTCCGAGTACCGCGGTGCCGACGCGCACATGTGTCGCACCGGCGGCCACGGCCTGTTCGAGGTCCGCGCTCATCCCTGCCGACACCATGGTTGCAGCCGGATGAGCCCGGCGCAGGTCAGTCGACAAAACCACCAGGCGCTCGAACGCCGCCTGTTCGCGTCCCGCGTACTCCCCGGTGAGCGGAGCGACGGTCATCAGTCCGTCGAGCCGCAGTCCGGGCGCCTCGGCGACCAGGTCGGCCAACTCTTCGATTCCTTCCGGGCCCACGCCACCGCGGTCGCCCCTGCCGCTCGCTCCGGCGTCGAGCGCGACCTGGATGAGACAGCCCACCTCGCGCTCCGCCCGCACCGCCTCCCTCGACAGCGCGGCGACGAGCCGCGAACGGTCGACCGACTGCACGACATCGGCGTAACCGACCACGGAACGCACCTTGTTGGTCTGCAACTGACCGACAAAGTGCCATTTCAGGGGCAGATCCGCACAGGCGGCGGCCTTCGGGGCAGCGTCCTGGTCGCGGTTCTCGGCGACATGGCGCACACCGAGTTCCGACAGGATCCGCACATCGCTCGCCGGATAGGTCTTGGTGACCACGATCAGGGTCACCTCCTCCCGCGCGCGCCCGGCCGCCGCGCACGCGGCGGTGATGCGCTCCTCCACCTTCGCCAGATTCGCGGCGAGTTCGGTCTTACGGTCCGTCATGCCCCATCAGTCCAGCCAGACATAGCCCGCGAGCCGCCCGGTGGCGCGCTCGCGGCGGTACGAGAAATGGTCGTCCGACTCCAGCGTGCACACCGGCGCCTGCGCCCGGTCGCACACCCCGAGCCGGTCGAGCTGCGCGTGCACCCCGGCGCTCACATCGAGCGCCGGCGTGCCCCAGCTCGTCTCGGCGTGCGCCGCCGGCTCGACGGCGGCCACCTCGGCGCGCATCGCCTCCGGCACCTCGTAGCACCGGCCGCACACGGACGGGCCGCTGCGGGCCACGATCCGGCGCGCCTCGGCACCGAGTTCGACCATGGCGCGCACGGCGGCGGGGACGACCCCCTTGACCATGCCGGGCCGGCCGGCGTGGGCCGCCGCGACGATCCCGGCGACGGGGTCGGCCAGCAGCACCGGCACGCAGTCGGCGGTGAGGACGGCGAGGGCGAGCCCGCGCCGGGCGGTGACGATCGCGTCGACCTCCGGCACCGGGTTCCCCGCACCCCACGGCTCGTCCACCACGGCGACGTCGGCGCCGTGCACCTGGTTCATCCAGACGACCCGGCCGGGGTCCAGGCCGAGCGACTTGGCCGCCAGCTCCCGGTTGCCCCGTACCGCCTCGGGCGCGTCGCCTACCGCGCCGCCGAGGTTCAGCTCCTCATACGGAGCGGCGCTCACCCCGCCCCACCGGTCGGTGAAGGCGAAGTGCGCGCCGCTCACGCTCTCGCGCTGTCCTATCACTTGAGGAAGTCCGGGACGTCCAGTTCCTCGGCCGCGCTGTCCGAGTAGGTCCGGGGCGCCGGCGGCACCGGCGGGGCGACCGGGATCTCGGTCACCGGCTCGGGCGCCGGCTCCGGCTCCTCCTTCGGCTTGACGCTGCCCAGCGAGCCGAAGGACGGACGGCTCGGCTCGCTCGGCCGGGCCGGAGCGGGCTCCTCGCGGCGGGCGGGGGCCGGTCCGGAGGCCGTGCCGAGGACGTTGTCCCGGCGGGCGGGCGGCTGGCCGCCGTCGAAGCCGGCCGCGATCACGGTGACCCGGACCTCGTCGCCGAGGGCGTCGTCGATGACCGCGCCGAAGATGATGTTGGCCTCGGGGTGGGCGGCCTCGCTGACCAGTTGGGCGGCCTCGTTGATCTCGAACAGGCCGAGGTCGGAGCCGCCGGAGATGGAGAGCAGCACGCCGCGGGCGCCGTCGATGGACGCCTCCAGCAGCGGCGAGGAGATCGCCATCTCGGCCGCGGCCACCGCGCGGTCGTCGCCGCGGGCCGAGCCGATGCCCATGAGGGCCGAACCGGCCTCGGACATGACCGACTTGACGTCGGCGAAGTCGAGGTTGATCAGGCCGGGGGTGGTGATGAGGTCGGTGATGCCCTGAACACCGGAGAGTAGGACCTGGTCGGCGGACTTGAAGGCGTCCAGGACCGAGACCTGGCGGTCCGAGATGGACAGCAGCCGGTCGTTCGGGATGACGATGAGGGTGTCGACCTCTTCGCGGAGTTCGGCGATGCCGTCCTCGGCCTGGTTCGCGCGGCGCCGTCCCTCGAAGGTGAACGGGCGGGTGACCACGCCGATGGTGAGGGCGCCCAGCGAGCGCGCGATGTTGGCCACGACGGGCGCGCCGCCGGTGCCGGTGCCGCCGCCTTCACCGGCCGTCACGAAGACCATGTCGGCCCCCTTGAGGACCTCCTCGATCTCCTCGCGGTGGTCCTCGGCGGCCTTGCGGCCGACGGCCGGGTTGGCTCCGGCGCCGAGTCCGCGGGTGAGTTCGCGGCCGACGTCGAGTTTGACGTCGGCGTCGCTCATCAACAGCGCCTGTGCGTCGGTGTTGATGGCGATGAACTCGACGCCCTTGAGACCGACCTCGATCATCCGGTTGATGGCATTGACACCACCGCCGCCGACACCGATGACCTTGATGACTGCGAGGTAGTTCTGCGGTGCTGCCACGTCGAAGGCCTCTCGCCTCGAATTACGTTGTCGCCGCCGTGCGGTGCCCCGCGCCGGGACGACAGATGCCGAATGGGACGGTCCGTAACGCCGACCCGAACCCTAACCCTGAAGTTTAGGGTTACCAGTGTGTCTGTTCCCTGGAGTCTTCTGAACAGGACACTAAGTCGACAAGTGGCGCCCGTTCAACGAACACGCCGAACCTCCCGTTTTTCTTTTCACCCTATGTGATCAGCCGTAGCGGTGCCCAACCAGGGTGCTGGCCTGCGCGGATGTGCGTCAACTGCCCGATGACGCAGGGGCGGTGGGGACGCTGACATCGAAGTGCCGCGCGCCGGGAGATGCTTTCATGAGAGCCGTGAGGGCCCGTGCCTTGGCGCGGCCCTGCTCGCCGCTGCCCCACTCGACGGTGCGGCCTCCGGCCAACTCCAGCGTGATGTCGTCGTAGGTGCGCACGTGGACGCTCCGGGCGGTCTTGGCCACGGCGGCCGGCAGGTCCCCCGCGACCCGGACCGCCTCGCGTACCAGCCGGTCGGTGCCGAAGCGCCGGAAGCTGGCGGCGCCCGGACCCGTCCGGGACGCGGACAGGCGCAGCATCGGAACGCCGTTCGGCGCCTGCGCGACCGTGGCGAAGCGGACGCCGTCGTCGTCGACTTCGACGAAGTCCGCGCCCTTTCGGATGAGCAGAACCGGAGTGCGCTCGATCACTTTCAGGCTGATTTCGTGCGGCCAGGAACGAACCACTTCTACGGTGTCAATCCGGGGCAATTTCCGGCGAAGTCGGGCTTCGATGGCACCCATGTCGGCGGAAATCATCGGTTTCCCGACAGGCACGGCCGCCGCCCGGCGCACCTCGGCCGGCGTCAGCACGCGCGTGCCCGACACCGAGACGTGCTCGACGCGCAGCCACGTCGAGCCGTACAAGACCCAGACGGAACCGGCGCCGAGGAGCACGAGGAGGGCGGCCAGGGCGGCGATCGCGCGAAGGCGCCGCCGGCCCGGCCCGCGGGCGGGCGGCGGGCCGGACGACTCCTGCTGGCGTTCACCGCGCTCGGCGGTGGAGGGTCCGGCCACGCTGCTCACTGCCCTTTCGTCATACGGTCCTATCGGCGCGAGGCGATCGCCTCGTACACCATGCCGACGAGCAGGTCGTCGGCGTCCCGGCGGCCGAACTCACTCGCCGCGCGGGACATCTCGTACAACCGGTGCGGGTCGGCGAGCACGGGCAGCACGTTCTGCTGCACCCACTCGGGGGTCAGGTCCGCGTCGTCGACGAGGAGCCCGCCGCCGGCCTTGACCACCGGCTGGGCGTTGAGCCGCTGTTCGCCGTTGCCGATGGGCAGCGGGACGTACGCGGCCGGGAGTCCGACGGCGGAGAGTTCGGCGACGGTCATCGCGCCCGCGCGGCAGAGCATCATGTCGGCCGCCGCGTACGCGAGGTCCATCCGGTCCAGGTAACTTACCGGGATGTAGGGGGGCATTCCCGGCATCTGCTGCACCTGCGGCAGTTCGTTCTTCGGGCCGACCGCGTGCAGGATCTGGATGCCGGCCTGCTGGAGCCACGGGGCGACCGCCTGGGTCACCTCGTTCAGCCGCCGGGCGCCCTGCGATCCGCCGGAGACGAGCAGCGTGGGCAGGTTGGGGTCGAGGCCGAAGCGGTGGCGGGCCTCGGGGCGGACGGCGGCGCGGTCCAGCGTGGCGATGGAGCGGCGCAGCGGGATGCCGATGTAACGGGCGTCACGCAGCTTGCTGTCCGGGGTGGAGACGGCGACCCGGGCCGCGTACCGCGAGCCGATCTTGTTGGCCAGGCCCGGACGGGCGTTGGCCTCGTGGATCACGATGGGCACGCCGAGGCGCTTGGCGGCCAGATAGCCGGGCAGGGCGACATAGCCGCCGAAGCCGACCACGCAGTCCGCCTTGGTGCGCTCCAGGATCTGCTCGGCCGCCTTGATCGTGCCGCGCAGCCGGCCCGGGACGGTGATCAGCTCGGGGGTGGGCTTGCGCGGCAGCGGCACCGCCGGGATCAGCGCCAGCTCGTAGCCGCGCTCCGGGACGAGCCGGGTCTCCAGGCCGCGCTCCGTGCCCAGGGCCGTGATCCCCACGGTCGGGTCCTGCCTGCGCAGGGCGTCCGCGAGGGCGAGCGCGGGCTCGATGTGGCCGGCGGTCCCCCCACCGGCGAGTACGACATGCACCGAAATTCACCGCTCTCCGGACGAACGCGCCGCCGAGGCACGCCGTCGCATCGTGTTCCATCTCCGAGGAGCTCCGGTTGGCCTTTTGACGGGCACTGGATCTCCCGCCCGCTTTCTACCAAAGCGAGGTTGCCGCATCGCAAGCGCTGCCCGCGCAGCGGGCTCGTCGCGCGCGAAGGCGATCAGCAGCCCGATGGCGAACATGGCCGGCAGCAGGGCGGACCCTCCGTAGGAGAACAGCGGGAGGGGGACACCGGCGATCGGCAGCAGACCGAGCACCGCACCGATGTTGATCACCGCCTGGGCGGTGATCCAGGTGGTCACGCCTCCCGCGGCATACCTCACGAAGGGGTCCTCCGTGCGTCCGGCCACGCGGATACCCGCATAGCCTAGAGCCGCGAACAGGGCGAGCACCGACAGCGTCCCCGCCAGGCCCAGTTCCTCACCGGTGACGGCGAAGATGAAGTCGGTGTGCGCTTCCGGGAGTTGGCCCCATTTTTCCACACTCGCGCCGAGTCCGGAGCCGAAGAGTCCGCCGGAGGCCAGGGCGTAGATGCCGTGCACGGCCTGCCAGCAGTCGGCGACCCCGGCCTTGGGCTCGGTGGCACCGATGCAGGCGAGGCGGGCCATCCGGTTGGGGCTCGTCTTGATGAGCGTCACACCGATCAGGCCGGCGACGGACAGCACGCCCGCGAACAGCCGGGTCGGGGCGCCCGCCAGCCAGAGCAGGCCGAAGAGGATCGCCGTGAGGATGATCGCGGTGCCCATGTCGCCGCCGAGCATGATCAGCCCGAGCAGCAGGAACGCGACCGGGACCAGCGGCACCAGCATGTGCTTCCACTGGGTCAGCAGCTTCCTCTCGTGCTTGCGGGCGATCAGGTCCGCGCCCCACAGCACCAGGGCGAGCTTGCCGAACTCGCTGGGCTGGATCTGGAAGGAGCCGCCGAGGGAGATCCAGTTCTGGTTGCCGTTGACCGCCATCCCTATCCCGGGCACCTGCACCAGGGCCATCAGGAAGACGGCGCCGGCGAGGATCGGGTAGGCCAGCGCCCGGTGCAGCTTCACCGGCATGCGGGAGGCGGCGAACAGCAGTGCGCCGCCGATCAGCGCGGCGAGGAACTGCTTACGGAAGAAGTACGACCCGGGCAGCGACAGCTGGAGCGCGGTGATCTGGGAGGCCGAGTAGACCATCACCAGGCCCAGCACGGTGATCAGCACACTGCCGCCGACGATCAGGTAGTAGGCGGTCAGCGGCCGGTCCCAGGCCCTGCGCGCGCGTGTGTAGAGCCGTTGAACGGGGTTCTCGCGCGGGGGCCGGGGAACGGCGGAGCGCGGGCGCCGGGACGCCCGCTGCACGGGTGGCCGGCCGGTACGGCTACTGGGCATCGGCGCCTCCGCTGAACGTCGACCGTCCCACGCGTCCCTCCCAAGATCCGCCCGGCAGGCGGCCGGGGTCAGGCGCCGAGTTCGCGGACCGCCGCCGCGAACGCGTCACCGCGCTGGTTGTAGTTGGTGAACATGTCCATGGAGGCACAGGCCGGGGCCAGCAGCACCGTGTCGCCGGGCTGAGCCAGCCGCTTCGCTTCCGTCACCGCCTGGAGCATCGCCCCAGTGTCGGTCCGGTCGAGGTCGACCACGGGTACTTCCGGCGCGTGTCGCGCGAGGGCGTCCCGGATCAGGGCGCGGTCGGCACCGATCAGGACGGCACCGCGAAGCCGCTTCGCCGACCTGGCGACCAGCTCGTCGAAGGTCGCGCCCTTCGCCAGACCACCCGCGATCCATACGATCGGTTCATATGACGCCAACGATGCTTCCGCGGCGTGGGTATTGGTCGCCTTGGAGTCGTCCACGTACGCGACCCCGTCGACGTCGGCGACGTGCGCGATGCGGTGGGCGTCCGGGCGGAAGGCCCGCAGACCGTCCCGTACGGCGCTCGCGGGCACCCCGAAGGCGCGGGCGAGGGCGGCGGCGGCGAGGGCGTTGGCGATGTTGTGCGGCGCGGGCGGGTCGACGTCGGAGACCTCGGCCAGCTCCTGCGCGTTCTTCTGCCGGTTCTCGACGAAGGCCCGGTCGACCAGGATGCCGTCCACGACGCCGAGTTGGGAGGGGCCGGGCGTGCCGAGCGTGAACCCGACGGCACGGCAGCCCTCTTCGACGTCGGCCTCGCGCACGAGGTCCTCGGTGGCCTTGTCGGCGACGTTGTAGACGCAGGCGACCTGGTTGCCCTCGTAGATGCGGCCCTTGTCGCGCGCGTACGCCTCCATGGAGCCGTGCCAGTCCAGGTGGTCCGGCGCGAGGTTGAGGACCGCCGCGGAGTGCGCCCGCAGGGAGGGCGCCCAGTGGAGCTGGTAGCTGGACAGCTCCACGGCGAGGACGTCGTAGTGCTCCTCGCCGAGGACCGCGTCCAGCAGGGAGACGCCGATGTTGCCCACGGCGGCCGTGCGCAGGCCCGCCGCCTTCAGGATGGAGGCGAGCATCTGGACGGTCGTGGTCTTGCCGTTGGTGCCCGTCACCGCCAGCCAGGGGGCCGCGTCGGGGCCGCGCAGCCGCCAGGCCAGCTCCACGTCGCCCCAGACCGGCACACCGGCCTTCCCGGCGGCGAGGAACAGCGGCTTGTCCGGCTTCCAGCCGGGCGCGGTGACGATCAGCTCGGTGCCTTCCGGCAGGGTCTCGCCGTCGCCGAGGCGCACGGTGATGCCGAGCGCCTCCAGCTCCGCGGCCTGTTCCCGCGCGCGTGCGTCGTCGCCGTCGTTGACGACGGTGACGATCGCCCCGCGCGCGTGCAGCGCTTTCGCCGCCGGGACGCCGGAGACGCCGAGCCCGGCGACGGTGACGTGCTTGCCCTGGAAGTCGGAAGGCCCAGAAGGCACCGAGGAGGTCACTTGTCCGCTGCCCATCCCGCGTAGAAGAGGCCCAGTCCGACGATCACACAGATGCCCTGGATGATCCAGAATCGGACCACCACCAGGACCTCGGACCAGCCCTTGAGTTCGAAGTGGTGCTGGAGCGGTGCCATGCGGAAGACGCGCTTGCCGGTGAGCCGGAAGGAGCCGACCTGGATGACGACCGACATGGTGATGAGGACGAACAGGCCGCCCATGATGGCCACCAGCAGCTCCGTGCGGGAGAGGATGGCCAGGCCGGTGAGGACACCGCCGAGGGCGAGCGAGCCGGTGTCGCCCATGAAGATCTTCGCCGGCGAGGTGTTCCACCACAGGAAGCCGAGGCAGGCGCCCATCAGCGCGGAGGCGACGACCGCGAGGTCGAGCGGGTCGCGCACCTCGTAGCAGGCGCCGGGGTTGGTCAGGGTGCCCGCGTTGGCGCAGGACTCCTGGAACTGCCAGACGCCGATGAAGGTGTAGGCGCCGAAGACGAGCACGGAGGCGCCGGTGGCCAGACCGTCCAGACCGTCGGTGAGGTTCACGCCGTTCGACATCGCGAGGATCATGAACAGCGCCCAGACGACGAACAGCACCGGGCCGATGGACCAGCCGAAGTCGGTGATGAACGACAGCTTGGTGGAGGCCGGGGTGTTGCCGCGGGCGTCGGAGAACTGGAGCGACAGCACGGCGAAGGCGATGCCGACGATCAGCTGGCCGGCCATCTTGGCCTTGGCCCGCAGGCCCAGCGAGCGGCGCTTGACGATCTTGATGTAGTCGTCGAGGAAGCCGACCAGGCCCATGCCGAACATCAGGCCGAGGACCAGCAGCCCGGAGTAGGTGGGCGGGTAACCGGTGATGAGCTTGCTCAGGAAGTACGCGGCGATCGTCGCCAGGATGAAGGCGATACCGCCCATGGTCGGCGTACCGCGCTTGCTGGCGTGCTCGCGCGGGCCGTCGTCACGGATGTACTGGCCGTAGCCCTTGCGGGCGAGGAGCTTGATCAGCAGCGGGGTGCCGACCAGCGTCAGGAAGAGGCCAATGACTCCTGAGAACAGGATCTGCTTCATCATCGGGCGGCAACCTCACCCTCGGCACCGGTCTCGACGAGCGCCTGGGCGACGCTCTCCAGACCCACCGAACGGGACGCCTTCACGAGCACGACGTCCCCCGGGCGCAACTCGCTGCGCAACAGGTCGATCGCCGCCTGTGCGTCGGACACGTGCACCGACTCCTCACCCCACGAACCCTCGTTATATGCGCCCAATTGCAGCCAGGAGGCCTCAATCCCCCCGACGGCGACGAGCTTGCTGACGTTGAGCCGGACGGCGAGCCGTCCGACGGCGTCGTGCTCGGCGAGCGCCTCGTCCCCCAGCTCGGCCATCTTGCCGAGCACCGCCCACGTGCGGCGCCCCTTGCCCATGGCCGCGAGCGCCCTGAGGGCGGCCCGCATGGACTCGGGGTTGGCGTTGTAGGCGTCGTTGACGATGGTCACGCCGTCCGGGCGCTCGGTGACCTCCATGCGCCAGCGGGAGAGGGAGCCCGCCTCGGAGAGCGCGGTGGCGATCTCTTCCGCGGACATGCCCAGCTCATGGGCGACGGCGGCCGCGGCGAGCGCGTTCGACACGTGGTGCTCACCGTACAGGCGCATCGTCAGATCACTTGCACCGGAGGGTGTGTGAAGCGTGAAGGAGGGCTGTCCGCTGTCCGTGAGTCGTACGTTCTCGGCCCGTACGTCCGCTTCGGCCGACTCTCCGAAAAGGACCACCTTCGCCTTGGTACGGGAGGCCATGGCCCGCACCAGCGGGTCGTCGGCGTTGAGGACCGCCACGCCGCCCTCCTCCGCCGGGGGAAGGGCCTCCACGAGTTCGCCCTTGGCCTGGGCGATCTGCTCACGTCCGCCGAACTCGCCGATGTGGGCGGTGCCGACGTTGAGCACCAGGCCGATCCTCGGCGGGGTGAGACCGGTGAGGTAGCGGATGTGCCCGATGCCCCGGGCGCCCATCTCCAGCACGAGGAACCGTGTCTCCTCGGTGGCGGACAGGGCGGTCAGCGGCAGCCCGATCTCGTTGTTGAGCGAGCCGGGCGTGAACACCGTCGGCGCCTTGCGCCGCAGCACCTGGGCGATGAGGTCCTTGGTGCTGGTCTTGCCGGCCGAGCCGGTCAGGGCGACGAGGGTCGCGCCGAGCCGGCGTACGACGTGCCGGGCGAGGGCGCCGAGGGCCGTCTGGACGTCCTCGACGACGATCGCGGGAACGCCGACCGGGCGGGAGGCCAGCACGGCCACCGCGCCGGCCTCGGTCACCGCCCGGGCGTAGTCGTGGCCGTCCACGCGCTCGCCGACGAAGGCGGCGAACAGGCTGCCGGGCACCACCTCGCGGGAGTCCCGGACGACCGGTCCCGTGACCTGCACGGACGGATCCGGTATGTCGTGCGTCTGCCCGCCGACGACTGCTGCGATCTCGGCGAGGGAGAGGGCGATCACAAGTTCATCCCCTGGGTCTTCTGGATTTTCATCCCTGGGTCTTCTGGATAGCTTCGCGAAGCACCTGGCGGTCGTCGAAGGGACGGACCACGCCGGCGATGTCCTGGCCCTGCTCGTGGCCCTTGCCCGCGACGAGCACGGTGTCGCCGGCCTGGGCGCGGCCCACGACGGCGGCCACGGCGGCGGCCCGGTCCTCGAAGAGGAGGACCTCGCCGCGCTCGTGCGCGGGCACGGAGGCCGCGCCCTGGAGCATGGTCGCGAGGATCGCGAGGGGATCCTCGGAGCGGGGGTTGTCGGAGGTCAGTACGGCCGTGTCGGCGAGCCGGGCCACGGCGGCGCCCATCGGTGCGCGCTTGGTCTGGTCGCGGTCGCCGCCGCAGCCGAGGACGACGTGCAGCCGCCCCTTGGTGACCTTGCGCAGCGCCTTGAGCACCGACTCCACGGCGTCGGTCTTGTGGGCGTAGTCGACCACCGCCAGGTAGGGCTGCCCGGCGTCGACGCGCTCCAGGCGGCCCGGGACGCCCGGGACGGCTGCGATGCCGTCGGCGGCGGTCTGCGGGTCGAGGCCGGCCGCGGCGAGGGCGACGATGGCGGCGAGGGTGTTCGCCACGTTGAAGGGGCCCGGCAGCGGCGACTTGGCGTGCACGCGCTCGCCGTTCGGACCCAGGACGGTGAACGTCGAGTCCATGGGACCGACCTGGACGTCCTGGGCGCGCCAGTCGGCGTCGGGGTGGCCCTCGGCGGAGAAGGTGACGACCGGCACGGTCGCCTCCTTCGCGAGCCGGCGGCCGTACTCGTCGTCGGCGTTGACCACGCCGAACGCGCTGCGTTCCGGCGTGAACAGCTGTGCCTTGGCCCGGAAGTAGTCCTCCATGTCGGAGTGGAACTCCATGTGTTCCGGGCTGAGGTTGGTGAAGACGGCGATGTCGAAGACGCAGCCGTCGACCCGGCCGAGGACCAGGGCGTGGCTGGAGACCTCCATGGCGACCGCCTCGACGCCCCCTTCGCGCATGACGGCGAACAGGGCCTGGAGGTCGGTGGCTTCGGGCGTGGTGCGCTCGGACTTGATGCGCTCGTCGCCGATGCGGATCTCGACGGTGCCGATGAGGCCGGTCGAACGGACGGTCTTCAGGCCGCCTTCCACCAGGTAGGCGGTGGTGGTCTTGCCGGAGGTGCCGGTGATGCCGATCTGGAGCAGGTCGCGGCCCGGGTGGCGGTAGATCGTGGCCGCCAGCTCTCCCATCCGCCCGCGCGGGTCCTCGACCACCAGGACGGGCAGCCCGGACGCGGCGGCGCGCTCGGCGCCCGTGGGATCGGTGAGCACGGCGACGGCGCCCAGGCTCGCGGCCTGGGTGACGAAGTCGGCGCCGTGCAGCCGGGCGCCCGGGAGGGCGGCGTACAGGTCACCGGGGCGGACCGCGCGCGAGTCGTGGGTGATCCCCGTGACCTCGGCGGCGGCTTCCGGCGCGGTGACACCCAGCTGGCCGGCGAGCTCCGCGAGGGGTGTGGCGGGGAGCGTCGTCGGCCGGGGCAGTCCCGGATAGGTCACGGGTTGGCCCTTCTGGGTGATGGGGGACTGATCAGCGTGTGGCACGGCGGTGAGCGTACCGGGCGCACCCGCTCCGGAGCGAAGTGAGGGCCTGTGGGCGCCTTGGTTCCCGGGGTCCGGGGTGATCGTTGTCACGAGCTGGTTCCTGGTGTTTCCGAGGTGCTGATCAGGGCTTGTAGTCGACGGGCAGGTTGGCGGCCTTCGCGCCGGTCGGCGGGACCTGGAGGGTCTTCAGGGCGAACTCCATCACCTGCTTGTAGATGGGGGCGCAGATCTGGCCGCCGAAGTAGCTGCCCGAGGTGGCGTTCTGGATGGCGCAGTAGACGGTGATCCGCGGGTTGTCGGCGGGGGCGAAGCCGGCGAAGGACGACGTGTAGCCGCGGTAGCGGCCGGTGACCGGATCCACGCGGTTGGCCGTGCCGGTCTTGCCCGCGACCCGGTACCCGGGGATGCGGGCCTTGATGCCGGTGCCCTGTCCGTCGTCGACGACGGACTCCAGCATCTGCGCGAGGCTCTTGGCGGTCTTCTCGCTGACGACCCGTGTCTGCTCGGGCTTCGGCGCGGGGGCGAAGCTGCCGTCGGCGCCCTTGGTGCCGCGCACCAGGGTCGGCTGGACGCGGACACCGCCGTTGGCGATGGTCGAGTACACGGAGGCGGCCTGCATCGCGTTGATGGAGAAGCCCTGGCCGAAAGGGATCGTGTACTGCTGAGAGGTGGACCACTTCTGCGGCGGCGCGAGGATGCCGGCGGTCTCGCCGGGGAAGCCGAGGCCGGTGGGGCTGCCGATGCCGAACTTGCGCAGGTAGGAGTAGAGGACCTTGTTGGCCTCGGGCTGGGTCTTGCCGAGTTCGCCGGTGGCCAGGATGGTGCCGATGTTGCTGGACTTGGCGAGCACGCCGTTGAGGGTCAGGTTCCAGGTGGCGTGGTCGATGTCGTCCTGGAAGAGCCGGTCGCCGCGGTGCAGCCGGTTGGGTACGACGACATGGGTGAGCGGGGTCGCGACGTTCCGCTCCAGCACGGCCGCCATCGACATCACCTTCGCCGTGGAGCCGGGCTCGTAGGCGTCCTGGACGGCCGCGTTGCCCATGGCGTCGCCGTCGGCCTTCGACAGGTCGTTGGGGTCGAAGCCGGGCGAGTTGGCCATGGCGAGGATCTGGCCGGTGCGGGTGTCCTGGACGATGACGTAGCCCCGGTCCGCCTTGGACTTCCTCACCTGCTCGCTGATCGCGTCCTGCGCGGCCCACTGGATGTCGCGGTCGATGGTCAGCTCGACGTCGGAACCGGGCACGGCGGGGGTCTCCGTGGACCCGGCCGTCGGCACCTGGCGCCCGCCGGCCTGGGCGTAGCGGACCTTGCCGTCCTTCCCGGACAGCTGCTTGTCCAGTTCCTGCTCGATGCCGCCGCCGCCCTGGCCGTCGGCGTTGACCCAGCCCAGTATCCCGGCGGCCAGGTCGCCGTTGGGATACACGCGCTGGCTGCTGGGGTCCGCGAAGACACCGGCCAGCACGTTGACGGTGGTGTGGTCCGTCTCCGACTTGGCGGTGAGCGCGGTCTTCAGGTCCTTGATCTGCTTCCAGACCTGCGGGGTCTGCCGGGCGGCGAGCCGGGTGTAGCGGGAGTTCTTGTTCGCGGGGCGCAGTTTCTTCACGAGCGTGGCCTGGTCCTGGCCGAGGATCGGGGCGAGCAGCGCGGCGGCCTTCTCCGGTCCGTCGGAGATCTTCAGCTGCGCGCGGCCGAACATCGTCGGGTCGGCCGTGATGTCGTACGCGTCCTCGCTGACGGCGAGGGCGACGCCGTTGCGGTCGGTGATCTCGCCGCGCTCGGCGGCCAGCGTGTGCACCACGTACCGGTTCTGCTCGGCCCGCGCCGTGTAGGAGCTCGCGTCGACGGCCTGGACCTGGAGCAGCCGCACCACGAAGGCGAGCAGCACCAGGGTCAGGGCGAGGCTGACCAGGCGCAGCCGGGGCCGGGGGCTGCCCAGCCGGAGGGGGCGCGACACCGGGGGCCGGGTCCCGCCGGAGCGGCGGACCGGCCGGGCACCGGGCCCGGGCTGCCGCCGGACGGCACCCCGCGGCCGGGGAGGCTTGGCGGGCCCGGGCACGCGGCGGCGCGGCGATTCCCTGTCGGACACTTCCGTCACCTGCCGGGGGTCGGGGTGGGGGTGGGCTGGGGGATCGCGAACGGCGTCATCGCACCTGCCGGGGCCGACGTCCGGGCCGGTCGCCGCCGGACGACCTGGCATGGCCGCCGCGCGCGCGGGACCGGCCGCGCCTGGCACCCGTACAAGCCGCCGGCGGCGGAGCGCGAC
Organism: Streptomyces olivaceoviridis; assembly: GCF_014650115.1. Classification (GTDB taxonomy): domain Bacteria; phylum Actinomycetota; class Actinomycetes; order Streptomycetales; family Streptomycetaceae; genus Streptomyces; species Streptomyces olivaceoviridis. Next base: position 365,975 of record NZ_BMUI01000006.1, read on the forward strand.
GCGTTCCGGGCCGGCCGGCGCCGGGTGGCACACGGAGGCCGGCGCGGGGAGCGGTGTCCGCCCGGCGCCGGCGGGCCGGAGTACGCGGGCCCGGGCACGCGGCGGCGCGGCGGTTCCCTGTCGGACACTTCCGTCACCTGCCGGGGGTCGGGGTGGGGATGGGCTGGAGGGTGGCGGGCTGCGCGGCTGCCGGGTCGCCCGGGGGCTGGGGCGGCGCGGTGGGGGCCGGGGCGACGGGCGGGGCCGTGGAGAGGGGGGCGCCGGCCGGGGTGAGGGGGCCGGGGCCGGCCGGGGCCATGAGGGCGGCGGGCTCGGGGGCGGCGACGCCGGGGACGCCCTTGACGGTGCCGTCGGGGCCGAGGAAGGCCGGGTCGCCGCCGGGGACCATGCCGAGTTCGCGGGCGCGGCGCTGCAAGGCGTCCGGGGACGAGTAGGCGTCGATGTCCCGCTGGAGGGCCTGCTCCTGGTCGGTGAGGTTCTTCGTCCGCTTCTCCAGGTCGGCGAGTTCGAACGACCCTTCGCTGAGCGCGGAGTTCAGCACCAGCAGCCCGATGAGGCCGCCGCCGAGGAGCAGGACGACGAGCAGGACGAACGGGGTGCGGGCCGCCTGGGCGCGACCGGCCGGGAAGAGCCGGGCCAGCCGGGCGGCCCTCCCCTTCAGCTCGGGTTTCCTGCTCACTGCTCCCCCGGTGCGTGCGGGACACCGCTCCCCCGGTGCGCGGGGGAACCCTTCCGACCCGTCTCGCTCACTCGACGTCCTCCCGGATGCGCTCGGCACCCCGCAGTCTGGCCGGTGCGGCCCGGCGGTTCTCGGCGATCTCTTCCTCGGTGGGAAGTTCGGCACCACGGGTGAGCAGCTTGAGCCGCGGCTGGTACCGCTCGGGCACGACGGGCAGCCCGGGCGGCGCGGTGGTGGCGGCCCCGGCCGCGAACACCTGCTTGACGAGCCGGTCCTCGAGCGAGTGGTACGACAGCACGGCGACGCGCCCGCCGACGTCCAGGGCCTTCACGGCGGCCGGGATCGCCCGCTCCAGGACCGACAGTTCGCCGTTGACCTCGATGCGCAGGGCCTGGAAGGTCCGCTTGGCCGGATTGCCGCCCGTGCGCTTGGCGGCCTGCGGCAGCGCGTCCCGGATGAGTTCCACGAGCCGCGCGCTGTTGCCGAACGGCTCCTTCTCGCGCTCCCGGACGATCGCGGCGACGATCCGCTTGGCCTGCTTCTCCTCGCCGTACGCACGCAGGATCCGCACGAGTTCGCCGGCCGGGTAGGTGTTGAGGACCTCGGCGGCGCTGATCCCGGTCGTCTGGTCCATGCGCATGTCCAGGGGCGCGTCCTGCGCGTAGGCGAAGCCGCGGCCGGCCTCGTCCAGCTGCATGGAGGAGACGCCGAGGTCGAACAGCACGCCCTGCACGCGCGCGATGCCGAGCCGGTCCAGCACCTCGGGCAGCTCGTCGTACACGGCGTGCACGAGGGTGGCGCGGTCCGCGTAGGGAGCCAGCCGCTCACCGGACAGCCGCAGCGCCTCCTTGTCCCGGTCGAGGCCGATCAGCCGCGCCTCGGTGAACCGGCCGAGCAGCGCCTCGCTGTGCCCGCCGAGGCCGAGGGTGCAGTCGACGACCACCGCGCCCGGCCGCTCCAGGGCGGGCGCCAGCAGATCCAGGCACCGCTGGAGCATCACCGGGACGTGTCGACTCTGGCTCAAGGGGGCCTCTCAGGATCCGGCGCAGGATACGCACCGCCGCGGGTCCCCGCCAGCTCGTGAAGGGGCGGCCTGCCGGCGCCGGAAGCGTCAGCCGACCGGGAGCGGGAGGAGGCCGAGCCGTACGTACGCGCCGCGCGCGTGGGGAGACGGTCCGGGCGCATGCCGGGGTCTCCGGGGGTTTCACCAGCAGGAAGAGCCACGCCTCCCGCTTCGCGCCACTTTAGTCCACCCTGTCTCGCGGTCAATCAACCGGCCTGCGCGTCGCGCACCGCGCGCGGACCGGGGCGGTCATTCGAACGGATTCATCCGTCCGGTCGGGTATGCCCTCCGTGTGGGTTAGCTCACAACACGCCACGATGACGATTCTCGCCCCCTCTCACAGCACGCCGGAACCTCGTGTGACCAGTAACGTCGTCAGTATGACGACTTCCGCAGCAGTACCCACTGGATCCGAAGGCGCCATAACAGCCGGCGACACCGTGACCGACCGCCTCGTGGAGGCCAACCAGCGGTACGCCGAGGCGTTCACGGACCCCGGTATGGACGCCAGCCCCGTTCTCCACGTCGCCGTCGTCGCGTGCATGGACGCCCGCCTGGACCTGCACAAGGCCCTCGGCCTCCAGCTCGGCGACTGCCACACGATCCGCAACGCGGGCGGTGTGGTCACCGACGACGTCATCCGGTCGCTGACCATCAGCCAGCGCAAGCTCGGCACCCGCAGCATCGTGCTCATCCACCACACCGGCTGCGGCCTGGAGGCCCTCACCGAGGACTTCCGCACCGAGCTGGAGATGGAGATCGGGCAGCGGCCGTCCTGGGCGGTGGAGTCCTTCCGCGACGTGGACCAGGACGTGCGCCAGTCCATGCAGCGGGTGCGCACCTCGCCGTTCCTGCTGCACACCGACGACGTCCGCGGCTTCGTCTTCGACGTGCGCACCGGTCTGCTGCGCGAGGTCGACCCGGCCTGATCCGGGGTGCAGAGCCACCGCCCCGGTACGCATCCCGCCGTCCCGTATCGAAAATGCGGTCGAAAAGTCGTAAGACCGGCATCGTGCGGGCAGTTGTCCACAGGCGAGTGACACGAATCGGTAACGGCAGCAAGAATGCGGGGGTGTGACGTCACGCGGAACTTTTCCCGCGTGGTGTCCGTGTTTCGGGGTGGGCCGGTTTCGCACGAGAGCGTCGGCCCGGAAAGAACGGGCCGAGGAGGGCCGGGTGACGACCTATGACGATCGAGCGAACCCCAATGAGCTGACCGCCACGGTGGAGCGGGTGCGCGGTTCGGTGGAGGGCGTGATCGAGGGCAAGCCCGAGGTCGTACGACTCGCGCTGACCGTGCTGCTCGCGGAGGGCCACCTGCTGATCGAGGACGTCCCCGGGGTGGGCAAGACCATGCTCGCCAAGGCGCTGGCGCGGTCCATCGACTGCTCGGTGCGGCGCATCCAGTTCACACCGGACCTGCTGCCCTCGGACATCACGGGCGTGTCCATCTGGGACCAGCAGCGCCGCGACTTCGAGTTCAAGCCGGGCGCCATCTTCGCGCAGATCGTGATCGGCGACGAGATCAACCGCGCCTCGCCCAAGACCCAGTCCGCGCTGCTGGAGTCGATGGAGGAGCGACAGGTCACCATCGACGGGCAGACGTACGAACTGCCCAGCCCCTTCATGGTGGTGGCCACCCAGAACCCGGTCGAGATGGAGGGCACCTACCCGCTGCCCGAGGCCCAGCGCGACCGCTTCATGGCCCGCGTCTCCGTCGGCTACCCGAGCGTGGAGGCCGAGCTCCAGATGCTCGACGTCCACGGCGGGGTCAGCCCGCTGGAGGACCTCCAGCCGGTGGCGCACGCGCACGAGATCGTGAAGCTGATCGAGGCGGTGCGCGGGGTGCACGTCGCCGAGCCGGTCCGGCGCTACGCGGTCGAACTCGTCGCCGCCACCCGTACCCACCCCGACCTCAGACTCGGTGCCTCCCCGCGCGCGACGCTGCACCTGCTGCGCGCGGCCAAGGCGTCCGCGGCCCTCGCCGGCCGGGAGTACGCACTGCCGGACGACGTCCAGGCGCTCGCCGCCGCCGTCCTCGCCCACCGTCTGCTGCCCACCGCGCAGGCCCAGCTGAACCGCCGCACGGCCGAGCAGGTGGTGCTGGAGATCCTCCAGCACACCCCGGTGCCCACCGCCCAGGCCCCGGTCCCGCACAACGGCTTCGGCGGTCTGGGCCGTACCGTCCCGGCCTATCCCCAGCAGCCCCCGCGGAGTCTGTGATGAGTTCCTGGGGGGCCGGGCCGGCGGAGGCCGACCGCGGGGAGGCGGGCGGCGTCCGTACGGCCCTGGCGGGGCTCACCACCCGGGGCCGCTCCTTCCTCGCGGCCGGGATCGCCGCCGCGATCTGCTCGTTCGTGCTGGGCCTGAACGAGCTGCTGCGGGTCGGCCTGCTGCTCGCCGTGCTGCCCCTGATCTGCGCGGCCGTGCTGTACCGCACGCGCTACCGGGTGGCCGCGAGCCGCCGCCTCGCCCCCGCGCGCGTCCCCGCCGGCAGCGAGGCGCGGGTGCACCTGCGCATGGACAACGTCTCCCGGCTGCCCACCGGCCTGCTGATGCTCCAGGACCGGGTGCCGTACGTCCTCGGGCCCCGGCCCCGCTTCTTGCTGGACCGGGTCGAGCCGGGCGGTCGCCGCGAGGTGTCCTACCGGGTCCGCTCCGACCTGCGGGGCCGCTATCCGCTCGGCCCCCTCCAGCTGAGGCTCGCCGACCCCTTCGGCATGTGCGAGCTGACCCGCTCCTTCTCGACGCACGACACCCTGACGGTCATCCCGCGCGTGGAGCCGCTCTCCCCGGTCCGCTTCGGCGGCGAGGCCAAGGGCTACGGCGACGGACGGCAGCGCTCGCTGGCCCTCGCCGGCGAGGACGACGTCATCCCGCGCGGCTACCGCTACGGCGACGACCTGCGCCGGGTGCACTGGCGCTCCACCGCCCGCTACGGCGAGCTGATGGTGCGCCGCGAGGAGCAGCCCCGGCGCTCCCGGTGCACCGTGCTCCTGGACACCCGCGGCGGCGCGTACGAGGGCGCGGGCCCGGACTCGGCCTTCGAGTGGGCCGTCTCCGGTGCCGCCTCCGTGCTGGTGCACATGCTGGAGCGCGGTTTCTCGGTACGGCTGCTGACCGACAGCGGCAGCGCGGTGCCCGGCGAGGGCGCCGACGGCTTCGCGGGCACCGGCCAGGAGACCGCGGACGCCGCCGGGCTGATGATGGACACCCTGGCGGTGATCGACCACTCCGACGGCACCGGGCTGTCCCGGGCGTACGACGTGCTGCGCGGCGGCAACGAGGGGCTGCTGATCGCCTTCCTCGGCGACCTGGACGAGGAGCAGGCCACGACGGTCGCCAAGATGAGCCGGCGCAGCGGCGGCGCCGTCGCCTTCGTGCTGGACCCCGACACCTGGACCCGGGAGGCGACCGACGTCCCCCGCCCGGGCGACCGGCACGCGGAGCGGCTGCGGATGCTGCGCGAGGCGGGCTGGACGGCGCTGAGCGTGCCGCGCGGGGCCTCGCCGGACGAACTGTGGCGGCAGGCGGACCGGGAGCGCTCCGGGCTGACCGCCGTGACCGGGGAGGCGCGGGGATGAGCGGGCGGGCACGACTGGCACTGTGCGCGGCGGCGGCCACCCTGATGGCCTCCTGCGCGCTGCTGCCGCTGGTCACCGAGCCGACCTGGCTGCTGCAACTGGTCCCGCTGGTGGCCATCCAGACCGGGGTGGGTGCGGCGGCCCGGCGGGTGCCGCTGGGCCGGACGCTGACGGTGGCGGCACAGGCGCTGGTCACCCTGATGCTGCTGACCCTGGTGTTCGCCCGGGGGCACGCGCTCATCGGGCTGATCCCCGGCCCGGACACCTTCCGGTACTTCGCCGACCTGCTCCAGCAGGGCACGGACGACGTCAGCCGGTACGCGACACCGGCACCGGTCACCGACGGCATCAAGCTGATGCTGATCGGTGGCGCGCTGCTGATCGGCCTGCTGGTGGACACGCTCGCGGTGACCTTCCGCAGCGCGGCCCCGGCCGGTCTGCCGCTGCTCGCGCTGTACTCGGTGGCCGCGGGCCTGTCCGGCGGCGGCGCGGGCTGGCTGTGGTTCCTGGTGGCGGCGGCCGGCTATCTGATGCTGCTGCTCGCGGAGGGCCGGGACCGGCTCGCCCAGTGGGGCCGGGTCTTCGGCGGCGCGCCGCGCACCCCGGGCGGCCCGGAGGGCGCCGTGGCGCCGGTGCGCACCGGGCGCCGGATCGGCGCGGTCGCGCTCGGCGTGGCCCTGGTGGTGCCGCTCGCCCTGCCCACGATCAACGGCGGCCTGCTGGACGCCGCGGGCACCGGCGTGGGAGCGGGGGGCGGCAACGGGGGCACGATCTCGGCGGTCAACCCGCTGGTGTCCCTGCGCGACAACCTGAACACGAACGACGACCGCCAGGTGCTGACGCTGCGGACGGACTCGAACGACATCTCCGACCTGTACCTGCGGATCGTCTCCCTGGACGACTTCGACGGCACCACCTGGAAGCCGGCGCGGCGGCACATCGTCGGCGTGCCGGACAAGCTCCCCACACCCATCGGCCTGGGCTCGGACATCGAGCGCGGCAAGGTGACGACGACCGTCACGGCGGCGGACTGGTACGCGCAGGACTGGCTGCCGATGCCCTACCCGCCGAGCAAGGTGAGGGTCAGCGGCCGGTGGCGGTACGAGCCCGTCGGGATGACCCTCGTCGGCGACCGCGGCCAGACCACGCGCGGCGGGACGTATCAGGTGACCAGCCTGGACGTGCGGCCGACGGCGGAGCAGCTCGCCGCCGCGCCGCAGCCGCCGGCCGCCCTGAGGCGCGAGTACACCAAGGTGCCGTCCTCGGTGCCCAAGGTGGTGGCCCGCACCGCGCGGGAGATCACGGCGGGCGCGAGCAGTCACTACGAGGAAGCCGTCAGGCTCCAGGACTGGTTCGCGGTCAACGGGGGCTTCCAGTACGACACCTCGGTGGAGGTGGGCCGCGGTCCCGGCGCCATAGCGAACTTTCTGAAGAAGAAGCAGGGGTTCTGCGTCCACTTCTCCTTCGCGATGGCCGCGATGGCCCGCACCCTCGGCATCCCGGCCCGGGTCGCGGTGGGCTTCGCGCCCGGCACCCCGCAGGCCGACGGCACGGTCGCGGTGAACCAGAAGGACGCGCACGCGTGGCCCGAGCTGTACTTCGAGGGCGTGGGCTGGACCCGCTTCGAGCCGACCCCGACCCGGGGCACCACGCCGTCGTACACCCAGTCGGACACGCCCGGCAGCTCGCTGCCGGAGGAGGCGCTGCCGTCCAAGGGCGCGTCCTCGGCGCCCTCGGCGGCGGCCTCGCCGAGCGAGAGCTGCGCCGGTGAGCTGCGCAGGCTCCAGGCCTGCGGCAGCCCGTCCGCGGCGGCCGTCCCGCACCACGAGGACGGCGGTGCCGGCTGGTGGTGGCCGCTGATCGGGCTGGGCGCGCTGCTGGTCCTGGCGGTTCCGCTGTCGCCGCTGCTGTGGCGGGAGCGGCTGCGCGGGCGCCGGCTGGGCGGGCACGCCCGGACGGCGGGGGGCTCGGCGGCGCACACCCTGGCGGCGTGGCAGGAGCTGACCGACAGCGCCTGGGACCACGGCATCGCGCCGGACGAGTCGCTGACCGCGCGCAAGGCCGCCGACCGGATCGTCCGGCTCGGCCATCTCGATCCGGCGAGCGGGGCCGCCGTGCACCGGGTGGCGGACGCGGTGGAGCAGGTGCTGTACGCGCCCGCCCCGCGCCCGGCGGCGGGGACGGCGCAGGACGTGCGCCGGGTGATCGAGGGGCTGCGGGCCACGGTGAGCACCGGGACGCGGCTGCGGGCGCGGTTCCTGCCCCGCTCCTCGGTGCGGGTGCTGTGGGCGGTGTCGGCCCGCTGGTCGGCCCTGCGCACCCGGGTCGCGGCGGCCCGCCCGACGCTGCGCCGACCGTCCGGGCAGCGGGGCTGAGCGCGGACGGCGCGGGCCGTCCGGGCGGCCTGGACGACGCGGGCGGCGTGTGCGGTCAGCCGTGGGCGGCATGTGCGGTCAGCGTGGGCGGCGCGGGACTGAACGCACACGGTGGCGGCGCTCCCAGCGCGGCTGACCGCACGCGGCGCGGGCGGCGTGGCTCGGTGGCAGCGCGCCGCTACCCGAGATACGCGTCTCAGCGCGACTGAGCCACCGTGAGGCAGGGCTGAGCACGTGTGAGGGGCGGCCACCGGCTGGTGGCCGCCCCTCACGTATGTCTGCGTGTCCGGCGCCGTGGGAGGCGCGGCGCGGTCAGTGACCCTGTTCGTCCCGGCGGCGCTGCCAGCGCTGCTCGATCCGGTCCATCATGGAGCGCTTCGGCCGCGCCTGGCGGCGCGGGGTGCCCTGGGGGTGCTCACCCGGCTTCGGTGCCTTGCGCCAGCCGGTGACGGCGAGCACGGCACAGCCCAGCATGACGAGGAAACCCACCACGCTGACCCAGATCAGCTGCGCGACCATTCCGGCCATGAGGAGCGCGATACCCGCGAGGAAGCCTGCGACCGCCTGGTAGACCCGCCGCCGGGTGTACGTCCGCAGCCCGTTTCCCTCAAGCGCCGACGCGAACTTGGGGTCTTCGGCGTACAGCGCTCGCTCCATCTGCTCAAGCATTCGCTGCTCGTGCTCAGAGAGCGGCACGGAGTCCTCCTCATCGTGCAGTCGCCGGGGGCGACCCGGGGGGTCCCTTCAGGATAGGCAGGGAATCGCCCCCGTGAAACCCGCCCCTCTACGCCAATTGGCCAACCGGAGCCCGTCATGGCCGTCCGACTCGCTGAGGCTTCCATTCCCCGGCGGCCGACCCGTCATGCCGGACGGTGTACCTCGATCATACGGCGCAAACCCCTCGATCGGGGGGCTTGTGGCGTACTCCATCCGCGCCCGAGGCGCTGATCAGCGGCTCGTCCCGCCTGTGCGCCCCGGTCCCGGTGATGCGCTTCCGTGCCGGTTGTGATCTCAGACCTCTCGGGCGCCGGTGGTCTCACCGAGCACATGGAGCTGGGTGGCGACGGAGTGGAACGCGGGCAGCTCGGCCGCCGCGGCCTCCAGCTTCAACAGCGCGTCCAGGGCACCGGGCTCGGTGTCCACCAGGACCCCGGGCACCAGGTCGGCGAAGACGCGCACACCGTGCACCGCGCCGACCCGCAGACCGGCGCCCTCGACCAGCGCGGTGAGCTGCTCGGCGGTGAAGCGACGGGGCACGGGGTCGCCGGTGCCCCAGCGGCCGTCGGGGTCCTGGAGCGCCTGCCGGGCCTCGGTGAAGTGCCCGGCCAGGGCGCGGGCGAGCACGGCACCGCCGAGGCCGGCCGCGAGCAGGCTGAGGACGCCCTCGGGGCGCAGCGCGGCGACCGCGTTGCGGATGCCCTCGGCCGGGTCGTCCACGTACTCCAGGACGCCGTGGCACAGAACGGCGTCGTAGCCGCCGCGCTCGACCACGTCGAACAGACCGTGCACGTCGCCCTGGACGCCCTTGACCCGGTCGGCGACACCGGCCTCGGCGGCGCGACGCTCCAGCGCGAACAGCGCGTTGGGGCTGGGGTCGACCACGGTGACGCGGTGGCCGAGGCGGGCGAGGGGCACGGCGAACCTGCCGCTGCCGCCCCCGGTGTCCAGGACGTCCAGCGCTTCCCGGCCCGTGCCCTTGACCCGGCGGTCCAGGGCGTCCTGGAGGACCTCCCAGACCACAGCCGTACGGAGAGAGGCGCGAGGACGGGAGGGGTCGGAGCGCGGCGACGTCGCCTGGGGGTGGTGGTGGGAGACGGGCGGGCGCATCGGGTCCGACACGGCAGTTGACTCCTCGGCGGGGCGGGACTTCAGGCGATGTCCACCCTATTGCCTCCACGCCGTGCCTGGTCACCGCGACGGCGCCGCCCCCGTACGCCTCCCCGGCGGGGCGCCCCGCGGTCAGCCCGCGTCCGGCAGATCACCTCCCGGACCGGCCCCCCTCCTCGGACCGTCCCCGCCGGTGCCGGTGCCGCCGGCGGTGTCGCCGGCGGGGTCCTGGCGGGGCTGGGGCAGGACCGGCTGGAGGACCAGCATCCGCTCCACGATGCGGAGGAACATCTCCACGTCGCGTATCAGGTCGTCGGCGTCCCGCTGCCCGGCCGCTCCCTGGATGCCCGCCTCGGCACGGGCGCGACGGGCGGCACCGGAGGCGAACAGCGCGCTCCACTCGGTCAGCTCCGGGGCGATCTCGGGCAGCACCTCCCAGGCGCTGCGGATCCGGGCCCGGCGGCGCGGGGAGGTCTCGGGCCGGCCCCGGGCGGCCAGCACGGCGGCGGCGGTGCGCAGGGCGGCGAGGTGGGCCGTCGCGTAGCGTTCGTTCGGCGTGTCCAGGACGGTGGCCTCCTCCAGTCCGGCACGGGCCTGGGCGAGCAGGTCGAGGGCGGCGGGCGGGGCCGTGGCCCGGCGGAGCACGGGGTGCACGTCGCTCGCCGGGCCGGTCAGTGAGGGGGCAGGGCCGGTGGCGCGGCGCCGGCGTGCGGCGGCTGCGGACGAGTGGGCCATGACGAACCTCCTGTCGTCTGGGTGACGGCACGAATGCCGTATGTGCCCATCGTGCGGTATGCCACTGACAATCCGTTCTGACCTGCGCTTTTGCGTCGATCGTAGATTCGGGCGTATTTTTGCACTGACCAGTCAGTGCAATTGCGGCCTACGCCGTCAGGGGGGCTTGTGGACGACGCACACGGAACGGCCGGCGCGGCCGGAGCCGTCGGCACGGGCGGAACCGTCGACGCGGACGGCCCGGCCGGCGCCGGCATCAGGGCCGAGGCGCTCGGGATCCAAGGGCCACGGGGGTGGGCCTTCCGCGGCGTCGCCCTGGACGCGGAGCCCGGCTCGCTGATCGCGATCGAGGGACCCTCCGGCTCCGGCCGCACGTGTCTGCTGCTCGCACTCACGGGACGGATGAAGCCCACCGAAGGAGTGGCCACCGTCGCCGGGTTCGAACTCCCCCGCCAGATGGCGGCCCTGCGCCGTGTCAGCGCGGTGGCGAACGTGACCGGCGTGACCGACCTGGAGCCGGCCCTCACCGTCGGGGAGCACCTGCGCGAACGGGCCCTGTTGCAGCGCAGGTTCGGCGACTCCCTGCGCCAACTGCTGCACCCCCGCGCCCAGCGCGCGTACGAGGCGCGGCTGCGGGTCGACGCGGCCCTGGCCGCCGCCGGACTCGACCTGGAGACGCTCCCGAAGGGCTCGCGCACGGCCGTACGCGACCTCGAACGGCCGCAGGAGCTGCGCCTGTCGCTCGCGCTGGCCCTGCTCGGCCGGCCCCGGCTGCTCGGGGTGGACGACATCGACATGAAGCTCTCGGACGCCGAACGCGCCGAGGTCTGGGACCTGTTGCGGTCGCTCACGCGCGCGGGCACGACGGTCGTGGCCGTGTGCCGCACCGCTCCCGAGGACTGCGTCAACGTCCCGACCGGGCCGAAGAAGACCGAGCCGAGGGACTCCGAGCCGAGGAACGCCGGGCCGAGGAACTCCGGGCCGAAGGACTCCGGGCCGAGGAACTCCGCGCCGAAGAAGGAGGACGCCGGTGATGCGCTCACCGAGGCTGGCCGCGCTTGAGCTGAGGCGCTTCGGGCGCGGGAAGCTCCCCCGGGCCGCCCTCGTCGCGCTGCTCGTGCTGCCGCTGCTCTACGGCGCCCTGTACCTGTGGTCGTTCTGGGACCCGTACGGCCGTCTGGACCGCATCCCGGTGGCCCTGGTGAACGACGACAAGGGCACCACGGCGGGCGGCAGGAAGATCACCGCCGGTGACGACATCGTCGACGGGCTGCGCGACAGCCGGACCTTCGAGTGGCACGAGGTGAGCGACGAGGAGGCCCGCGCGGGCGTCGAGGACGGCACCTACTACCTGTCGCTGACCATGCCGGCCGGCTTCAGCAGCCGGATCGCGTCCAGTTCCGGCGACTCCCCGGAGACCGGCGCCCTCCAGGTGCGCACCAACGACGCGAACAACTACATCGTCGGCCAGATCTCCCGCACGGTCTTCAACGAGGTGCGCTCGGCCGCGTCCACCAAGGCCTCCCGGAGCTTCCTGGACAAGATCTTCGTGTCCTTCTCCGACATCCACGACAAGACCGTCACGGCCGCGCAGGGCGCCGACAAGCTGAACAGCGGGATCGGAAAGGCGGAGAAGGGCTCCAAGGACCTCGCGGACGGACTGAAGGAGGCCAAGGGCGGCAGCGGCAAGCTGGCCAAGGGCCTGAAGAAGCTCGACACCGGCTCGGGCGACCTCCAGGAGGGCTCGCGGCAGGTCGCCGACGGCACCCAGGCGCTCGCCGACAAGGTCGACGGCGTCTACGCCCAGGCGGGCCCGTTCCTGAAGGACAACGAGAAGACCATCGGGGACACCGCCCGGCTGGTCTCCGACTCGGCCAAGGCGGTCAAGGACAACCTGGACGTGCTGGTGAAGCTCGCGCCGGGCGCCGCGAAGACCGCGCACGCCTCCTCCGCCGTCCTGGACGAGATCTACCAGGCGCGCTGCGCGAGCGCGACGCTCCCCGACCCGGCCTGCCCCGAGCTGAAGCGGGCCAGGACGGCCGCCGCCGAGGTGGCCACCGTCGCCGACGACCTCAACACGCTGATCGCCGACCAGGACGGCGACCTGAAGACGATGCGGGACAACCTGGGCACGCTCCAGAAGCAGGCCGACGCCCTCGCCGAGCGCGCACCGCACCTGTCCGAGGACGTCGAGGACGCCGTCAAGAAGATCGACAAGCTGAACACCGGCGCGCACCAGGTCGCCGCCAGTGCCGAGAAGCTGCACACCGGACTGGGCACCGCCCACACCGGCGCGGTCGCCCTGGACAAGGGCATCGGCACGGCGAAGTCGGGCGCCGAGACCCTCAGCGGCGGCCTGTACAAGCTGTCCGACGGCTCCGGCAAGCTCGCCGGCGGACTGCACTCGGGGGCGAAGAAGATCCCGGACTACGACAAGCAGGACCGCGACCGGCGCACCGGCGTGATGGCCGACCCGGTCCAGCTCGCCTCCCACGACCTGCACAAGGCGCCGAACTACGGCACCGGTTTCGCCCCCTACTTCATCCCGCTGTCGCTGTGGGTCGGCGCGATGGTGGCCTACATGCTGATCCCGCCGCTCAACCGGCGGGCCCTGGCGGCCGGTGCCTCCGCCTGGCGGATCGCGTTCGCCGGCTGGCTCCCGGTGGTCGCGGTGGGCGTGCTCCAGGTGGCCGCCCTGATGGCCGTGCTGCACTGGGCGGTCGGCCTGGAGATGCTGCGGGCGGCCGGCACGATCGGCTTCCTGTTCCTGGTCACGGCCTGCTTCGCGGCGATCGTGCAGTGGCTGAACGCCCACTTCGGCGCGGCCGGCCGGATCCTCGTGCTCGCGCTGCTGATGCTCCAGCTGACCTCGGCGGGCGGCACCTACCCCGTCCAGACCAGCCCGGGCTTCTTCAACGCGATCCACCCGTTCCTGCCGATGAGCTACATCGTGGAGGCGCTGCGCCGGCTGATCACGGGCGGCGGGCTCGGCCCGGTGTGGCTGGCGTGCGGTGTGCTCACCGCGTTCACCGCCGGCGCCCTCGCGCTGACCGCCCTCGCGGCCCGCCGCCGCCAGGTGTGGACGCCGGCACGGCTGCACCCGGAGCTGAGCCTGTGATCCGGGGCGAGCGCCCGCACGCGCGCGTACCTGTGAGAATCGGGGCCATGGAAAGCAGCAGCGCCAAGGCCGGCGGCAGCACGCGTCGCGAGGCCACCCGGCAGAAGCTCTACGAGGCGGCCGTCACGCTCATCGCCGAGCAGGGCTTCTCCGCGACCACGGTGGACGAGATCGCCGAGCGGGCCGGGGTCGCGAAGGGCACGGTCTACTACAACTTCGCGAGCAAGTCCGTTCTCTTCGAGGAGCTGCTCAGGCACGGCGTCGGCCTGCTCACCGCCTCCCTGAAGGAAGCGGCCGAACAGGCGGCACGCGAGGGCCGCGGCAAGGTGGACGCGCTGGACGCGATGATCCGCGCGGGCCTGGTCTTCATCGACCGCTACCCGGCCTTCACCCAGCTGTACGTCGCCGAGCTGTGGCGCACCAACCGGGCCTGGCAGTCCACCCTGATGGTGGTGCGGCAGGAGGCGGTCGCGGTGGTGGAGGGGGTGCTGCGCGAAGGCGTGGCGGTCGGCGAGTTCAGCGACGAGATCGATGTCCAGCTGACGGCGGCGGCACTGGTCGGCATGGTCCTGGTGGCCGCGCTGGACTGGAAGTCGTTCCAGCCGGAGCGCTCCCTGGACGACGTGCACGCGGCCCTGTCCCGGCTGCTCCAGGGACGGGTCAGCGGCAGGGTCTGAGCGGTGCGCCCGGCCCGAGAGCCGCACCCGGCCCAAGCGTCTGAGAGGCGTACGCGGAAGGCGCCGGTCCGCTGTGGACCGGCGCCTTCCCCTTCCCCGTGCCGCCACCGGGATTCCCCCGTTCTCCCCCGTTACTCCCGGTGGCGCCCCCGTTGCTCCCCCGTACTTCCCTCCCGCACTCCTCCGTACGGGCTCCCCCGTGGCGGACCCCCGTGGTGGTCTTCCCCCGAGGCCCCCGTGTCTCGCTTCCGCCGACGGATCGGCGGAAGGAGCGGCCAGGGGGCGGGCGCCGTTCCGCCGCCCCGTGCCGGCGGTGCCGGGCCGCGCCCCTCTGCCGTGTCTCCACTCTCCCGTTCGCACGTCTCCCGGCCCATCCGCGCGCGTACTCATCTGGCCGTCTGAGTACGCGTACTCAGCCGTCCGCGCGCGTGCCCACGCCTGTGGTCCGGCGCCTGGCTACGATCGCGTCCGTGTCCGTACTCCCTCTGGTCTTCACGAGCGGCTGGGCCAGCGGCATCAACGCCTACGCGGTGGTGCTGCTGCTCGGCCTCTTCGGCGCGGCGGGGATCGCCGACGACGTCCCGCAGACGTTGCAGCGCCCCGAGGTGCTGATCGTCGCGGGTGTGCTGTTCCTGTGCGAGGCCGTCGCCGACAAGATCCCCTACGTCGACTCGCTGTGGGACTCCGTGCACACGGTGGTCCGGCCGCTGGCCGGTGCCTGGGTCGGGGCGCTGCTCGCCGGACAGAGCGGCTCGCTCTCCGACGTGGCGGCCGGCCTGATCGGCGGTTCGACGGCGCTGGCCAGCCACGCCGTGAAGGCCGGGACGCGGATGGCGGTCAACACCTCGCCCGAGCCGTTCAGCAACATCGCGCTGAGCCTCGCCGAGGATCTCGGGGTCGGGGGCATCGTCACGTTCGCGGTGTTCCACCCGGAGGCGGCGGCGGTCATCGCGGCCGTCCTGCTGGCCGGCGGGCTGCTGACCCTGCTGTTCCTCGTCTCGCGCATCCGGCGTTTCCTGCGTCGCCGGGCCCAGCGCCGGGAGGAGCGGCGCCTCGCCTCACGGGCTCCCTGACCTGCGCTGGAGCCGCCCGGCGGCCGGATTGTCGGTGGCGGTCGATACAGTCACGGGCATGGCACGGATTGCGGTGATCGGCGCCGGGATGGGCGCGATGGCGGCTGCCGCCCGGCTGGCCGTCGCGGGCCACCGGGTGACGGTGTACGAACGGACGGAGACGTACGGCGGCTCGGTGCGCCGGTTCGAGCGGGACGGGTTCCGCTTCGACACGGGCCCGGGACTGCTGACGCTGCCCGCCGTGTACCGCGACCTGTTCATCAAGACCGGCAAGGAACCGCTCGAGGACCGCGTCGAGCTGGTCCAGGTCGACCCGTCCTCGCGGCACGTCTTCGCGGACGGCACGCGGGTGTCCCTGCCCAACGCCTCCCGCGCGGGCGTCGTCGCGGCTCTGGACGAGGCGCTGGGCGCCGGGGCGGGCGAGCGCTGGGGCGACTTCCTGGTGCGGGCCCGCGAGGCCTGGGACCGCACCCGCCGGCCGCTGCTGGAGGAGCCGCTGTGGCCCAACTGGCAGGTGCTGGCCGACAAGGAGCCGTACCCGGGCACCACGTACAAGCGGCTGCTGGGCAGGCGCCGCGTGGCCAAGCTGTTCGAGATCGGCAAGCGGGAACTGCGCGACCCCCGGCTGGCGCAGCTGCTGGACGGCTACGCGCTCGCGTACGGCGTCGACCCGGGCGTCGCCCCGGCGAGCGCGGCCGTGCTGCCCTACATGGAGCACGCCTTCGGCACCTGGTACGTGCGCGGCGGCATCCGGGAGCTGGCGGACGCGGTGTACGAGCGGTGCCGGGAACGGCGGGTCGAGTTCGTGTTCGGCGCCGAGGTCACCCGGATCCTGGAGAAGGACGGCCGCGCGGCCGGGGTGGAGCTCGCTGGGGGCCCCTCCCAGGCGTCCGGCTCCGGAGCGGGCACGGTGGCCGAGGCGGACTTCGTGATCGGCCAGGGCCCGTGGAGACTGCGCGGCCTGACGGGCCGGCAGGTGTACGGGGCCGGGGCCGTCGAACCGGAGCCGGAGGACCGGTACCCGGGCCGGGTGGTCGTGTGCCTGGCGCTGCGCGGGGCACGGGGGCCCGGCGCGGTGCACCGCACGGTGGTGCACGCGGCCGACGACGAGGGCGACCTGGATCTGTTCCGGCACGGCGTGCTGCCCGACCTGCCGACGACCGTCGTCGACCGGCCGGACGACCCGGCCCTGCGCCCCGACGGGGAGCACGAGAGCGTGGTGCTGACGGCGACGGTGCCGTCGGCGACGGAGTACGACTGGGCGGCGCCCGGTGCCGCCGACGCCTTCGCGGACCGGATGGTCGCCGCCGCCGAGCGGGCCGTTCCGGGGCTGCGCGAGCGGGTGCTGTGGCGCGAGGTCCGCACACCGCTGGACACCGAGCGGGAGACGGGAGCCGTGGGCGGTGCCGTGCCGCCGCCTGCGCTGGCCGCGCCGGAGGGGGTGCTGCATCCGGCCAACTCCACGGCGGTACCGGGCCTGTTCGCCGTCGGCGGCTGGTCCCATCCGGGCGGCGGCCTCCCGCACGCCGGCATGTCGGGCGCGCTGGTGGCCGGCCTGATCGTGGAGGGCCCGGAGTTCCGCGGCTCGCAGTGAACGGGCGCCGGGTGAACGGACGCCCGGTGAACGGACGGCTCGCGCCGGGTGGTTCCCCAGGCTGCCGGTGAGCGGGTGAGCCCGGGGAGCCGGACCGTCAGAAGCGGTACTGCTCGTCGTACCCGGCCCCGGACTGCGGCTGCGGTCCGCCCTGCTGGTGGGGATACGGCTGTTCCTGCGGGAGTTCACCGCCGTAGCTCTCGTCGGTGCGCTGCTGCGGCACCCACACCCCGCCGGCCGGGGTCTCGCCGTAGCCGCCGGTGGCGTACGGGTCCTGCGCGTAGCCCTGCTGCTGCCCGTACTGCTGGGCGTGCCCCTGGTCGTAGGAGCCGTAGGGCTGGCTGCCGATGTACGGGTCGGAGTAGTTGGCGTAGCCCTGCTGGGCGGCGCTGTCGTAGTCGTAACCCTGCTGGCCGTAGCCCGAGTAGTCGTAGGCGTAGCTCTGCTGGTCGCTCTGCTGGGCGGTGTGCGCGTGCGCGGGATCGCCGTAGACGCCGTAGTTGCCGGTGTCGTCAGGGAGGGGCTGCGGCTCGTAGACGGCGGTGGTCTCGGCGGCGGTGGCCTCGGCCGTCCGGGCGGCGGCCGGGGTGAAGACGTCGTCGCGGTCGTAGTCGTCGTAGTCGCCGTGCGCCCGGCCGTGGCCGCCCTGGTCGGTGGCGTGCTCGGGGTCGCGGTCGTCGGCGGCCGGGGCGAACTCGGGGTCGGCGCCCTGCGGGTCCGGCGCGTGCCGGTCCGCCCGGCCGCGGCGCCGCTTGCTGCCGGCCGCCGCCTCGGGGCCGGGCCGCTTGACCGCCCAGCCGGAGGAGAAGCCGCGGCGGAACGACAGCGTGACGTAGGTCTGGCCGACCGCGAAGGCGATCGCGCCCAGCCCGATCACGATGACGGACGGCATCAGCACGCCCACCACGACGCCGAGGAAGCCGCCGAAGGCGAGGAGGCGCCAGCGCAGCCGCGCCTTGTACTGCAACAGCACCTCGCCCAGCAACCACAGCGCGACGCCGCCGAACGCGATGTAGAGGACCGTCCAGCCCATGTACGCCCCTCTCCCAGTGACCGCTACGCAGTGTGTCGTATCGCGGTGCGGCCGGTCTAGGCCTGCGGGGGGTGGTGCAGGCCCAGGTTCTCGTAGATTTCCAGGGTCGCCGTGGAGTTGTTGAGCGTGATGAAGTGCAGTCCGGGCACTCCCTCGGCCAGCAGCCGCGCGCAGAACTCCGTGGCGAACTCGATACCGATGGAGCGTACCGCCGCCGGATCGTCCTTCGCTGTGAGGATCCGCTCTTTCAAGGCGTCCGGGACATGGGCGTTGCTGAGCGTCGGCAACCGTTCCAGCATCTTCACACTGGTGACCGGCAGGATTTCCGGGATGACCGGGGTCTCGCAGCCCGCCGCCGCCACGCGGTCGCGCAGGCGCAGGTACGACTCCGGCTGGAAGAACATCTGCGTGATGGCGTAGTCGGCGCCCGCACGGCACTTGTCCACGAAGTGGGCGACGTCGGTGTCCCAGTCCGCGGAGCGCGGGTGCATCTCCGGGAACGCGGCGACGCCCACGCAGAAGTCGCCCGACTCCTTGATGAGCCGGACGAGTTCGGCCGCGTAGGTCAGGCCGCGGGGGTGCGGCACCCACTCGCCCATCGGGTCGCCGGGCGGGTCGCCGCGCACGGCGAGCATGTTGCGGATGCCGGCGTCCGCGTACTGGCCGATGATGTTGCGCAGTTCGGCGATGGAGTGGTCGACCGCGGTGAGGTGGGCGACCGGGGTCAGTGTGGTGTCCGCGACGATCTGCTGGGTCTCCTTGACGGTGCCCGCGCGGGTGGAACCGCCGGCGCCGTAGGTCACGGAGACGAAGTCGGGGGCGACGGCCTCGACCCGCCGGAGCGCGCTCCACAGGTTCCGCTCGCCCTTCGGGGTCTTCGGCGCCGAGAACTCGAACGAGTACGTCGTCTTGCCTGTGGCGAGGATGTCACTCACGGTACGTGCGCGATCAGTCCTGGTGGATGCGGTTCCTAGGGCCATACCGGCAGGTTAGCCAGGGGTGGGCGGTCCCCCAACCGGATACCGGGAAATTGCCTGAATTGCCGCTCTCTTGTCCAGCAGATGGACAGAACGGCTCTAGCGGGCGTCCCGCAGCCGCTTCGCGAACTCCGTCGCCGCCGCGCCCGGGTCGTCCGCCTCGGTGATGGCGCGGACCACGACCACCCGGCGGGCACCGGCGTCCAGCACCTGGTCCAGGTTGCCGAGGTCGATGCCGCCGATGGCGAACCAGGGGCGGTCGGTGCCGAGGCCCGCCGCGTAGCGGACCAGGTCCAGGCCGGGGGCGTGGCGGCCGGGCTTGGTGGGGGTGGGCCAGCAGGGGCCGGTGCAGAAGTAGTCCACGCCCTCCTGGACGGCGGCAGCGGCGGCCTCCGCCTCGGCGTGCGTGGAGCGGCCGATCAGCACCCGGTCGCCGAGGATCGCCCGGGCCGCGGGGACCGGGAGATCGCCCTGGCCGAGGTGGAGCACGTCGGCGCGGGCGGCATGGGCGACGTCGGCCCGGTCGTTGACCGCGAGCAGCTTGCCGTGCCGGGCGCACGCGTCGGCGAAGACCTCCAGGTGCTCCAGCTCCTCGGCGGCCTCCATGCCCTTGTCCCGCAGCTGCACGATGTCGACGCCGCCGGACAGGACCGCGTCCAGGAACTCGGGCAGGTCGCCCTGGCGCTCGCGGGCGTCCGTGCAGAGGTACAGGCGGGCGTCGGCGAGCGCGGCGCGGGCGGTGTCGGACATGCGTGGGTCCCCCCGTGGTCGGTGTCCCTGGCGGTGGCGTACGGGCGTCCGGCCCGCACGCCACCTGCCTGCTGCGGATCGGCTCAGACAGCGAGCGCCTGGGCGCGGCGCTTCACCTCCGTGCCGCGATTCTCGCTCAGGGCCTGCGCGGGGGTGCCGGGCAGGGTCGGGTCGGGGGTGAAGAGCCACTCGATCATCTCTTCGACCGTGAAGCCGTCGTCCCGCAGGAGCGTCAAGGTCCCGGACAGGCCCTTGACGACCTTGTCCCCGTCGATGAAGGCGGCGGGGACGTGCAGCGCCCTGTTCTCACCGCGGCGTACGGCGATGAGCTGGCCCTCCTTGACCAGCTGCCGGACACGCGTCACCTCGACACCGAGCATGTCGGCGATGTCGGGCAGGGTGAGCCAGCCGGGGACGAGAGCATCAATCTTTGCGTCAATCTCGGTCACGTTTCCTAGCCTGCCATCCCCCACTGACAGTCGGAAGTCAGGCAGGTCCAGGCGGGAGGGTGGCCTAGTCGGCCGTGGCGTTCTTCAGTGGCCGCGCCGGGTCGGTCAGTGCCTCGGGGTCCATCCGCCGGCCCGCCTCGATCAGGCGGCGGCCCTGGGCCAGGTCGCGGGGGCGGCCGACGGCCAGCAGGGCCACCAGGCGGTCTTCGCGCAGCCAGCAGACCGTCCAGGACGGGCCTGCCGGGTCGCCGCGCCAGACCAGGCGGTCGGCGTCGGCGTGGTGGCCGGCGTACTGGACGAACCGGCCGAACTGCTCGGACCAGAAGTACGGCACCGGGTCGTAGACCGCCGGGGTCTCGCCGAGGATGTTCGCGGCGACCGTGCGCGGACCTTGCAGGGCGTTGTCCCAGTGGTGGACGAGGAGCCGTTCGCCGTAGCGCGCCGACGGGAAGGAGGCGCAGTCGCCGACGGCGTACACATCGGGCACGGAGGTGCACAGGCGGTCGTCGGTGAGGACCTCGCCGTGCGCGCCCAGCTCGATGCCGGAGCCGGCCAGCCAGCCGGTGGCGGGTCGGGCGCCGATGCCGACGACGACGGCGCCCGCGGGCAGCCGGGTGCCGTCGGCGAGCACCACCTCGCCGGACTCGACGCGCTCCACGCGCGCGTGGGTGCGCAGTTCCACGCCCGCCTCGGCGTACCAGGCGGCCATGGGCGCGGCGACCTCGGCGGGCAGGGCTCCGGCGAGAGGATGGCCGGCGGCCTCCACCACGATCACCGCGCAGCCGGCCTCGCGGGCTGCGGTGGCGAACTCGGCGCCGATCCAGCCGGCGCCCACGACCACGATGTCGTGCCGGCGGGCGAGCACGGGGCGCAGCCGTTCGGCGTCGTCCAGGGTGCGCAGCAGATGCACGCCGGGCACGCCCTCGGTGCCGGGCAGCCGGACCGGTTCGGCGCCGGTGGCGAGGACCAGGACGTCGTACGGCACCGGGCCCGTCCCGGTGTCCAGCTCGTGCTCGACGGGGCGCACGCCGTACACCTCGCAGCCGAGCCGCAGCCCGACCCCGAGGGACTCGAAGTCCACCTCGAAGGCGGAGTCCTCGGCCTTGCCGAGCAGCACCGCCTTCGACAGCGGCGGCCGGTCGTACGGCTGGTGCGGCTCGGCGCCGATGATGGTCACGTCGCCCCGGAAACCCTGCTCCCGCAGGGCGACCGCGGTCTGCACCCCGGCCATGCCCGCGCCGACGACGACCACGCGCCGCGCCGCCGCCGCGCCCTCTTGCGCTGTCTGCTCGCTCACCCGATCACCATAGACAATTGACGATCCGTCAGTCAGGCGGCGGGCTCGGTGACCTGCTCCACCACGCTCGTGCCGGAGCCGGCCTGGGACTCCCACTCCCAGGTCTCGTCCAGGCGCACCCGCCCGTCCGGCAGCTCGGCGACCGTGGACACGCAGTGCCCCGAGGAGGTCGTCCCGTCGGTCTTGAGCTGCACGTACCGGAAGTCCAGCCGGTCGCCCTCGCGGGTGCCGACCAGATGGCCGCGCACGACGTCACCGCCCGCGTACTCGGCCCAGATCGCGCCGTCCTCCTCGTGGTACGCGAACCGCGTGCGGGTACCCACCTGACCTGGGGCTTGGTCCGCCACGGGGGCGAGGATCAGTCCGTCGAGCGACCGGGCCATGGAACGGGGCTCCCTTACGGGTGAGGAGGGCGGCGGGCTAGGGTTGCCACCGTACAAGCACTCGCGGGAGCCCGGACGCACCGGGCTGAGAGGGAGGCTGGCGGCCTCCGACCGTACGAACCTGATCCGGGTCATGCCGGCGAAGGGAGGGGCTGGACGCCCATGTCGTCACGTACGTCCGACGTCCTCGTCATCGGGGGCGGGATCATCGGCCTGGTCACGGCCTGGCGCGCGGCGCAGCGCGGGCTCGCCACGGCCGTCGTGGACCCCGAGCCCGGCGGCGGGGCCGCGCAGGTCGCGGCCGGGATGCTGGCCGCGGTCACCGAACTGCACTACGGCGAGGAGACCCTGCTCGCCCTGAACCTGGAATCGGCCCGCCGCTACCCCGCCTTCGCGGCCGAGCTGACCGAACTGACCGGCCATGACCTCGGCTACCGCCGCTGCGGCACCCTCGCCATCGCCCTGGACGCCGACGACCGTGCCCACCTGCGCGAACTGCACGCGCTCCAACAGCGCTCGGGCCTCGCCTCGGAGTGGCTGTCGGGGCGCGAGTGCCGGCGCCTGGAGCCGATGCTGGCACCGGGGGTGCGCGGCGGGCTGCGAGTGGACGGCGACCACCAGATCGACCCGCGCCGGCTGGCGGCGGCGCTGGTGGCCGCGTGCGAGCGGGCCGGTGTGGTGTTCCACCGGGCGTGGGCGGAGCGGCTGGACGTGGTGCGGGACCGGGCCACCGGGGTCACCACGGCGGACGGCACGGCTCTGCGCGCGGACCGGGTGGTGCTCGCGGCCGGCAGCCTCAGCGGGCGGCTCGCGGGCGTGCCGGACGAACTGCTGCCTCCGGTGCGGCCGGTGAAGGGGCAGGTGCTGCGGCTGACCGTGCCGCGCCGGTACGCGCCGTTCCTGAGCCGGACCGTACGGGCCGTGGTGCGGGGCGGCCAGGTCTATCTGGTGCCCCGGGAGAACGGCGAACTGGTCGTCGGCGCCACCAGCGAGGAGCTGGGCTGGGACACGACGGTCACCGCCGGGGGCGTGTACGAGCTGCTGCGCGACGCGCACGAGCTGGTGCCCGGCATCACCGAGCTGCCGCTGACCGAGACCCGGGCCGGGCTGCGCCCCGGCTCCCCGGACAACGCGCCGCTGCTCGGCCCGTCCGGGCTGGCCGGGCTGCTGCTGGCCACCGGGCACTACCGCAACGGCGTGCTGCTCACGCCGGTCACCGGGGACGTGCTGGCGCACGCCCTGGTCACCGGTGAGCTTCCGCAGGAGGCCCGTCCGTTCACGCCGCGGCGCTTCGGCACCGCGCGCGGGGAAGGCGCCGCGGTCAGGGAGACGACGCGAGAGCTGGAGCAGCCCGCATGAACGGCCCGGTCATGATTTCCGTCAACGGGGAGCGCCGGGAGATCGCCCCGGGCACCGCCCTCGACACCCTCGTCCGGACCCTCACCGCCGCCCCGCGCGGGGTGGCCGCCGCCGTCAACGAGACCGTCGTCCCGCGCGCGCGGTGGGCGACGACCGCCCTCGCCGACGGCGACCGGGTCGAAGTCCTCACCGCCGTGCAAGGAGGCTGAGCCATGGCCGACGATCCCCTGGTCCTGGGTGACCTGACCTTCTCCTCCCGGCTGATCATGGGCACGGGCGGGGCGCCCAGCCTGGAGGTGCTGGAGCGGGCGCTGGTCGCCTCCGGTACGGAACTGACCACGGTCGCGATGCGCCGGGTGGACCCCTCCGTGCACGGCTCGGTGCTGTCGGTGCTGGAGAAGCTCGGCATCCGGGTGCTGCCGAACACGGCCGGCTGCTTCACCGCGGGCGAGGCCGTGCTGACCGCCCGGCTGGCCCGGGAGGCGCTGGGCACGGACCTGGTGAAGCTGGAGGTCATCGCCGACGAGCGGACGCTGCTGCCGGATCCGGTGGAGCTGCTGGAGGCGGCGGAGACGCTGGTGGACGACGGGTTCACGGTGCTGCCGTACACGAACGACGATCCGGTGCTCGCCCGGAAGCTGGAGGACGTGGGGTGCGCCGCGGTCATGCCGCTGGGGTCGCCGATCGGGTCCGGGCTGGGGATCCGCAACCCCCACAACTTCCAGCTCATCGTGGAGCACGCGCGTGTGCCGGTGATCCTGGACGCGGGGGCCGGTACGGCGTCGGACGTGGCGTTGGCGATGGAGCTGGGGTGCGCCGGGGTGATGCTGGCCTCCGCGGTGACCCGGGCCCAGGAGCCGGAACTGATGGCTTGCGCCATGAAGCTCGCGGTGGAGGGGGGCCGGCTGGCCCGGCTCGCCGGACGGATTCCCCGCAGGTACCTCGCCGAGGCGTCGTCTCCTGCGGAGGGCCTGGCCGTGCTGGATCCCGAGCGGCCCGCGTTCTAGTCCCGTTCCGTCTCCGCCGCCGGCGGCCCCGGGTCCGCGCGTGTGTCGCGTCA
Source organism: Streptomyces olivaceoviridis (assembly GCF_014650115.1). Classification (GTDB taxonomy): domain Bacteria; phylum Actinomycetota; class Actinomycetes; order Streptomycetales; family Streptomycetaceae; genus Streptomyces; species Streptomyces olivaceoviridis. The sequence continues at coordinate 390,008 of NZ_BMUI01000006.1, forward strand.
CAGGTCGGCTCCAGTGCCGGTGGGAAAGCGGTCTCGGCGCGGGAACCGTCGGCACCCCCTCGTAGACTCGCCTCTCGTGGATACGACCCTTCAGGACCCCCTCGTCGGGCAGGTGCTCGACGGCCGGTACCGCGTCGACGCGCGGATCGCGGCCGGTGGCATGGCCACGGTCTACCGGGCCCTGGACACCCGCCTGGACCGCGTGCTCGCGCTGAAGGTGATGCACCCGACGCTCGCGGCCGACGGCACGTTCGTCGAGCGGTTCATCCGGGAGGCCAAGTCGGTCGCCCGGCTCGACCACCCCAACGTGGTGCAGGTCTTCGACCAGGGGACCGACGGGTCGTACGTCTACCTGGCGATGGAGTACATCGCCGGCTGCACCCTGCGGGACGTGCTGCGCGAGCGGGGCGCGGTGCAGCCGCGGGCCGCGCTGGACGTCCTGGAGCCGGTGCTCGCCGCGCTCGGTGCCGCGCACCGGGCCGGGTTCGTGCACCGGGACATGAAGCCCGAGAACGTGCTGATAGGCGACGACGGCCGGGTCAAGGTCGCCGACTTCGGGCTGGTGCGCTCCGTGGACACGGTGACCAGCACGACGGGTGCCGTGCTCGGGACCGTCTCCTATCTCGCGCCGGAGCAGATCGAGCAGGGCACCACCGACCCGCGCGTCGACGTGTACGCGTGCGGTGTGGTGCTGTACGAGATGCTGACGGGCGCCAAGCCGCACTCCGGGGACTCCCCGGCCCAGGTGCTCTACAAGCACCTCCACGAGGACGTGCCGCCGCCCTCGGCGCTCGTGCCCGGCCTGCCGTACCAGCTGGACGAGCTGGTCGCGTCGGCCACCGCGCGCACCCCGGACATCCGGCCGCACGACGCCGTGGCCCTGCTCGCCCAGGTGCGCGAGGCCCGCCTGTCGCTGACCGGCGAGCAGCTGGACGCGCTGCCGCCGCAGGCGCTGACCGCGGCGCACGACAACGCCGAGGACCGCACGAGCGTGATCCCGCGCGCGCTGACCTCCCCCGGGCTCGGCTTCGCCCGCGCGGGGGGACCCCCGTCCCGGCCGCTGCCGGTGACCGAGGACGCGGACGCCCCTGTGGACGGCGTCGAGCGCACCGCCCGGTTCCAGAGCCCGCCCGCGCCGCCCCGCCGGCGCCCGGCGCGGCCCCCGCGCGCGGTGCTGGCGGTGATCGCGGCCGTGCTGGTGGTGTTCGGCGTGGGCGCCGGGGTCTGGTACATCAACACCGGCCAGTTCACCAAGGTGCCGCCGCTGCTGGCCAAGACGGAGGCGCAGGCCAAGGAGCGGCTGAAGACGGCCGGGCTGGACGTCGGGCAGGTCAAGCGCGCGTACAGCGACACGGTCGAGCGCGGCACGGTGATCGGCAGCGACCCGGCGCCCGGCGCGCGGATCCGGGACCACGACTCGGTGACGCTGACCGTGTCGCTGGGACCGGAGACGGTGAACGTGCCGAACGTGGCGGGCCAGTCGCTCGCGAAGGCGCGGGCGCGGCTGAAGGCGGACGACCTGGAGCCGGGCATGGTCACCCGCGCGTTCAGCGACGACGTCCCGAGGGGCTCGGTGATCGGTACGACCCCTGAGGCGGGCACCGAGCGGCACGCGGGCTCGGCGATCGCGCTGATCGTCAGCAAGGGCAGCCCGATCGACGTGCCGGACGTCACCGGCGACGACCTGGAGAGCGCGAAGCAGGAGCTCACGGACGCCGGGCTGAAGGTGAAGGTGGCCGAGAAGCGGGTCAACTCCGAGTACGACGAGGGCGAGGTCGCCGCGCAGAGCCCGGGCGACGGCCGTCAGGCGGCCGAGGGCGACACGGTGACGCTGACGCTGTCCAAGGGCCCGGAGATGATCGAGGTCCCGGACGTGGTCGGCGACAGCGTGGACGACGCCCACCAGGCCCTGGAGGACGCCGGGTTCGCGGTGAAGGAGGACCGCGGGCTGCTCGGGCTGTTCGGGGACACCGTGAAGAAGCAGTCGGTGGACGGCGGCGACGAGGCGCCCAAGGGGTCGACGATCACGATCACCATCCGGTGACCGGTCTCACGGGGAGCGCGGTCCGGGCGTGGGGGCGGACATGACACCCTGAACGGGTGAGTCCTGTTCAGTCCCCCCTCCCCCGCAACCCCGTCGGCGGCCATGTGCCCGTGGCCGGTGGCCTGCACTCCGTCGGGCTGTCGTACGCCCGTGAGCTGAAGGCCGAGACCGTGCAGGTCTTCGTCGCCAATCCGCGCGGCTGGGCCACGCCCGCCGGGAACCCGCGGCAGGACGAGGCGTTCCGCGCGGCCTGCGCCGAGGAGTCGGTCCCGGCGTACGTGCACGCGCCGTACCTGATCAACTTCGGCTCGCACACCGAGGCGACCGTGGAGCGGTCGGTGGAGTCGCTGCGGCACTCGCTGCGGCGCGGGCGGGAGATCGGCGCGCTGGGTGTCGTGGTGCACACCGGGAGCGCCACCGGCGGGCGGACGCGGGAGGTGGCGCTGAAGCAGGTGCGCGCGCGTCTGCTGCCGCTGCTGGACGAGCTGACCCACGACGACGACCCGTTCCTGCTGCTGGAGTCGACCGCCGGGCAGGGCTCCTCGCTGTGCTCGCGGACCTGGGACTTCGGGCCGTACTTCGAGGCGCTGGACGCGCATCCGAAGCTGGGCGTGTGCCTGGACACGTGCCACATCTTCGCCGCCGGGCACGACCTGGCCGGGCCGGACGGCATGCACCGGACCCTGGACCTGCTGGTGGACACCGTCGGGCCGGGGCGGCTGAAGCTGATCCACGCCAACGACTCCAAGGATGTGGTGGGCGCCCACAAGGACCGGCACGAGAACATCGGCGCCGGCCACATCGGGGAGGACCCGTTCCGGGCGCTCATGAGCCACCCCGCGACCGAGGGCGTACCGCTGGTCATCGAGACGCCCGGCGGCAAGGAGGGGCACGCGGAGGACGTGGAGCGACTGAAGAAGCTCCGCGAGGACTGACCCGTTGGGGAATACCCCCATGGGGTATATGGTTCCTGTCACGCGCAGGAGCCGTCACCTGACATGGGGGTAGTCATGCAGCACGAGGCGCACGCGGCGCACGCACACGCACACCACCACGGGCACGCCGACGCGGACCAGGGACACCACGCACCCGCCGCCACCTGGGCCATGGCCGTCCAGGCCACCCTGCACTGCCTCACCGGCTGCGCCATCGGCGAGGTGCTCGGCATGGTCGTCGGCACGGCCTTCGGCTGGGGCAACCTGCCGACCATGGTGCTGGCGATCGTCCTGGCCTTCGTCTTCGGCTACTCGCTCACCCTGCGCGGGGTCCTGCGGGCCGGCGTCGACTTCCGTACGGCCTTCCGGGTGGCGCTGGCGGCGGACACCCTGTCCATCGTCGTGATGGAGCTGATGGACAACGGGGTGATCCTGGTCTGGCCGTCGGCGATGGACGCCACGCTGGGCGACGCGCTGTTCTGGATCTCGCTCGCGGTCTCGTTCGTGATCGCCTTCATGGTGACCACCCCGGTCAACAAGTGGATGATCGGCCGGGGCAAGGGGCACGCGGTGGTGCACCGGTACCACCACTGAGCGGGCCGGGGATCAGAGCTCGGGGCCGTCCCCGGGCTCCTCCTGGTAGGAGTAGCGCTGCTCCTTCCAGGGATCGCCGATGTTGTGGTAGCCGCGCTCCTCCCAGAAGCCGCGGCGGTCGGTGGTCATGTACTCCACGCCCCGGACCCACTTGGGCCCCTTCCAGGCGTACAGATGGGGCACGATCAGCCGGACCGGGAAGCCGTGCTCGGCGGTGAGCAGCTCGCCGTCCTTGTGGGTGGCGAAGATCGCGCGGTCGGAGACGAAGTCCGTGAGGCGCAGGTTCGAGCTGAAGCCGTACTCCGCCCAGACCATCACATGGGTGACGTCCGGCGCCGGCGGGGCCAGGTCCACGATGACGCGGGCCGGGATGCCGCCCCACTCCGCGCCGACCATGCTGAACTTCGTCACGCAGTGCAGGTCGGCCACCACCGTGGCGTACGGCAGGGCCGTGAACTCCTCGTGGTCCCAGGTGCGCTTGTCGCCGTCGGCGGTGGCGCCGAAGACCCGGAACTCCCAGCGCTCGGGCCGGAACTTCGGGACCGGCCCGTAGTGCGTGACCGGCCAGCCGCGCTGGAGCCGCTGACCCGGCGGAAGCTCGGACCCTGCCGCTGCCCCAGACTCTCGCTCCACCGGATGACCCATGTATCCATCCTGACAGACCTCGGGCAGTGCCCCTGACCACCCACTCTCAAACCGGGCAAATGCCATCATCACTGGACGTACTTACTAAGTGCGTACTTACTGGACGATCCTCCTCACCGGTGCAATCATGCGGCGCTATCGGCCGGGTCCACCTGGAAGGAGTCCACAGCGATGCAAGGCGACCCCGAGGTCATCGAACTGCTCAACGAACAGCTGACCGCCGAGCTGACCGCGATCAACCAGTACTTCCTGCATGCCAAGCTCCAGGACCACAAGGGGTGGACGAAGCTCGCCCGGTACACGCGGGCGGAGTCGTTCGACGAGATGCGGCACGCCGAGGTCCTCACCGACCGCATCCTGCTCCTCGACGGCCTGCCCAACTACCAGCGGCTCTTCCATGTGCGGGTCGGGCAGACGGTGACGGAGATGTTCCAGGCCGACCGGCAGATCGAGGTCGAGGCCATCGACCGGCTGCGCCGGGGCGTCCAGGTGATGCGCGAGAAGGACGACATCACGTCGGCGAACGTCTTCGAGGCGATCCTGGCCGACGAGGAGCACCACATCGACTACCTGGACACCCAGCTGGAGCTGGTGGACAAGCTGGGCGAGGCGCTCTACCTGTCGACCGTCATCGAGCAGAGCCAGCCCGACCCCTCGGGCCCGGGCACGGGCGGCTTCTCCACCCACTGAGCCCGCGGGGGCACGGACGCTACGCGGCGTCGTCCAGCGGTACGAGGGCCGGGGCGCGCTGGTCGATCAGTTCCCGGCGGGGGCAGGCGCCACGGCCGAGCAGCGCCTGGATGCGCCGGACGCAGCCGCCGCAGTCGGTGCCCGCCTTGCAGGCGGAGGCTATCTGGCGCGGAGTGCAGGCGCCGTTCTCCGCGTGCTGCTTGACCTGGGCCTCGGTGACACCGAAGCAGCTGCACACGTACACGCGGATCCACCTCCCGACGGGGTCACTGTTCCTGCCACCCCATTTCCGGTGAGGCAAACCTAACCTAACCCATCCCCCGGCAGCCGCAAAAGGGGCAGGGGCGCGGATCGGATGTGATCCGCGCCCCAGGACTCCCCGTCACCGGACCCGGCGTCACCGGACGGTCGCTAACGGTCCCCGGTCACTGGTCCCGGTACATCTCGGCCACCAGGAACGCCAGGTCCAGCGACTGGCTGCGGTTCAGCCGCGGGTCGCAGGCCGTCTCGTAGCGCTGGTGCAGGTCGTCCACGAAGATCTCGTCGCCGCCGCCCACGCACTCGGTGACGTCGTCGCCGGTCAGCTCCACGTGGATGCCGCCCGGGTGGGTGCCGAGCGCCTTGTGGACCTCGAAGAAGCCCTTGACCTCGTCGAGCACGTCGTCGAAGCGGCGGGTCTTGTGCCCGGAGGCCGCCTCGAAGGTGTTGCCGTGCATCGGGTCGGTCACCCAGGCCACCGTCGCACCGGACGCCGTGACCTTCTCGACCAGCTCGGGGAGCTTGTCGCGGATCTGGCCGGCGCCCATGCGGACGATGAAGGTCAGCCGGCCCGGCTCCCGCTCGGGGTCGAGGCGGTCGATGTAGCGCAGCGCCTCCTCGGCCGTGGTGGTCGGGCCGAGCTTGATGCCGATCGGGTTGCGGATCTGCGAGGCGAACTCGATGTGCGCGTGGTCCAGCTGGCGGGTGCGCTCGCCGATCCACACCATGTGGCCCGAGACGTCGTACAGCTTGCCCGTGCGGGAGTCGACCCGGGTCAGGGCGGACTCGTAGTCCAGCAGCAGCGCCTCGTGCGAGGAGTAGAACTCGACGGTCTTGAACTCCTCCGGGTCGGTGCCGCAGGCCCGCATGAAGTTCAGCGCGTTGTCGATCTCGCGCGCGAGCTGCTCGTAGCGCTGGCCCGACGGCGAGGTCCGCACGAAGTCCTGGTTCCAGGCGTGCACCTGGCGCAGGTCGGCGTAACCGCCGGTGGTGAAGGCGCGCACCAGGTTCAGCGTCGAGGCCGACGCGTGGTACATGCGCTTCAGCCGCTCCGGGTCCGGGATGCGGCTGGCCTCGGTGAAGTCGAAGCCGTTGACGGAGTCGCCCCGGTACACCGGGAGCGTCACGCCGTCACGGGTCTCGGTCGGCTTGGAGCGGGGCTTGGAGTACTGGCCCGCGATCCGGCCGACCTTGACCACGGGCACGGAGGCCGCGTAGGTGAGGACGGCACCCATCTGGAGCAGCGTCTTGAGCTTGTTGCGGATGTGATCGGCGGACACCGCGTCGAATGCCTCGGCGCAGTCGCCGCCCTGGAGGAGGAACGCCTCTCCCTTGGCGACAGCCGCCATCCGGGCGCGCAGCTGATCGCACTCGCCCGCGAAGACGAGCGGCGGATACGACTCGAGGTCCGCGATCACTGCGCGCAGAGCCTCGGGGTCGGGGTACTCGGGCTGCTGCGCCGCGGGCAGGTTTCGCCAGGTGTTGCCAGCGCTCGGGCTGGTCTTAGCGTTCACGGTCACGAGCTCAACAGTACGGGGTGATGTCGAGGGGTCCTGCCGATGCTCAGCTGGTGAGACACCGCGTGCACAGTACGGACATGCGATAGGGTGCGTGGCATGTTCGCGCTTTCGACCCAGAACTGGTGGTGGACCGCTCATCCGGCGGCCCACTGACTGCGCGTACGCAAGACTTCGCGAAGGCCGCCCGAGGGGCGGCCTTCGGCGTGTCCGGGGCCGTTCCTCTCCGTCAGACGACTCAGAAGGAGCCCGACCCGTGGACCTCATGGACCTGCTGTCCGATCCCCGCCCCTTCGCCCTGCTCCGCCGCCGTACCCCGGGCCGCGACGAGCACCTGGTGGAGGTGCTGCTCGGCCCGGTGACCAGCCGGGACCGGCTCGCCGACCTGCCCGACGAGGGTCTCGCCCTGATCCCGTTCCGGCAGATCCGCGAGCGCGGCTTCGACGTCCGCGACGACGGCACCCCACTGCTGGTGCTGACCCCGCAGGAGACGCACACGCTGTCCCTGGCCGAGGCCCTCGGCCGGCTCCCCGCGCACGACGTGCGGGTCGAGGGCGGCGGCTTCGACGTGAGCGACGAGGAGTACGCGCGGACCGTCGGGCGGGTGCTGCGCGAGGAGATCGGACGGGGCGAGGGCGCGAACTTCGTGATCCGGCGCACCTACGAGGGCGAGATCCCCGGCTTCGGCCGCGCCGACGCGCTCGCGCTGTTCCGGCGGCTGCTGGAGGGCGAGCGGGGCGCGTACTGGACGTTCGTGGTGCACACCGGGGACCGGACGCTGGTGGGGGCGAGTCCGGAGGTGCACGTCCGGATGAGCGGCGGGACCGTCGTGATGAACCCGATCAGCGGGACGTACCGCTATCCCCCCGAGGGTCCGACCCCCGAGCACCTGCTCGGCTTCCTCGCCGACGGCAAGGAGATCGAGGAGCTGTCGATGGTCGTCGACGAGGAGCTCAAGATGATGTGCACCGTCGGCGACAGGGGCGGGGTCGTCGTCGGCCCGCGGCTGAAGGAGATGGCGCACCTCGCGCACACCGAGTACGAACTGCGTGGGAAGTCCTCGCTGGACGTGCGGGAGGTGCTGCGGGAGACCATGTTCGCGGCGACGGTGACCGGGTCGCCGGTGCAGAACGCGTGCCGGGTGATCGAGCGGTACGAGCCCCTCGGCCGGGACGGCGTGGGGCGCGGGTACTACGCCGGGGCGCTCGCCCTGCTCGGCCGGGACTCCGGGGGCGCGCAGACCCTCGACTCCCCCATCCTGATCCGCACCGCCGACATCTCCGCCGACGGCCGGCTGCGCGTTCCGGTGGGGGCGACGCTGGTGCGCGGCTCCGACCCGGCGGGCGAGGTCGCGGAGACCCACGCGAAGGCGGCGGGCGTGCTGGCCGCCCTCGGGGTACGGCCGTCCCGGCCGCGGGCGGAGCGGGAGCGGCCCCGGCTGGCCGACGATCCGCGGGTGCGGGCCGCGCTGGACGGGCGCCGGGCCGCGCTCGCGCCGTTCTGGCTGCGGATGCGGGACCGCGTGCCGGAGCCGGCCGGCCACGCGCTGGTGGTCGACGGCGAGGACACCTTCACGGCGATGCTGGCGCACGTGCTGCGCTCGGGCGGCCTGGAGGTGACCGTACGGCGGTACGACGAGCCGGGGCTGCGGGCGGCGGTGCTCGCGCACGAGGGGCCGGTGGTGCTGGGTCCCGGTCCGGGCGACCCGCGCGACGGGACCGACGCGAAGATGCGGTTCCTGCGGGAGCTCGCGGCCACCGTGATCCGCGAGCACCGGCACGGGGTGCTGGGCGTCTGCCTGGGGCACGAGCTGGTCGCGGCCGAACTGGGCCTGGACCTGGTCCGCAAGGAGGTGCCGTACCAGGGGGCGCAGACGGAGATCGACCTGTTCGGGCGGCGGGAGACGGTCGGCTTCTACAACAGCTTCGTCGCGCGCTGCGACGAGGAGGCGGCCCGCGAACTGGCGGCGCACGGCGTCGAGGTGAGCCGTGCGGCGAACGGCGAGGTGCACGCCCTGCGGGGCCCCGGCTTCGCGGGCGTGCAGTTCCACCCCGAGTCGGTGCTGACCCTGAACGGCGCGGCGGTCGTACGGGAGCTGATCGGTCAGCTGCGCCGCACGACCGTGTAGCGGCCGGGGCTGCCGTCAGCCGAAGAACACCCCGACCTCCCGGTACAGCGCCGGGTCCACCGTCTTCAGCCGGGCCGTCGCCTCGGCGAGGGGGACGCGGACGATGTCGGTGGCGCGCAGGGCGACCATCGTGCCGAAGTCGCCGTCGTGGACGCAGTCGATGGCGTGCAGACCGAAGCGGGTGGCGAGCCAGCGGTCGAAGGCGCTGGGGGTGCCGCCGCGCTGGACGTGCCCGAGGACCGTCGTACGGGCCTCCTTCCCGGTGCGCTTCTCGATCTCCTTGGCCAGCCACTCGCCCACCCCGGACAGCCGGACGTGCCCGAAGGAGTCCAGCGAACGGTCCTTGAGCACCATGTCGCCGTCCTTCGGCACGGCACCCTCGGCGACGACCACGATCGGCGCGTACGACGCCCGGAACCGTGAGGTCACCCAGTCGCAGACCTGCTCGATGTCGAAGCGCTGCTCGGGGATGAGGATGACGTTGGCGCCGCCGGCCAGGCCGGAGTGCAGGGCGATCCAGCCGGCGTGCCGGCCCATCACCTCCACCACGAGGACCCGCATGTGGGACTCGGCGGTGGTGTGCAGCCGGTCGATGGCCTCGGTGGCGATGTTGACGGCGGTGTCGAAGCCGAAGGTGTAGTCGGTGGCCGCCAGGTCGTTGTCTATCGTCTTCGGCACTCCGACGCAGGGCACCGCGTACTCGCCGGACAGCCGCGCGGCGACGCCCAGGGTGTCCTCGCCGCCGATCACGATGAGGGCCTGGACGTCCAGCTTGGCCAGGTTGTCCTTGATCCGGCGGATGCCGTCGCCGGCCTTGAGGGGGTTGGTCCGCGAGGAGCCGAGGATGGTGCCACCGCGGGGCAGGATGCCGCGCACCGCGGGGATGTCGAGACGGACGGTGTCGCCTTCGAGGGGACCCCGCCAGCCGTCCCGGAAGCCGACGAAGTCATAGCCGTACTCCTGCACGCCCTTGCGGACGATGCCCCGGATGACGGCGTTGAGCCCGGGGCAGTCGCCGCCCCCGGTCAGTACTCCGACCCGCATGGAAATGTCCCTTCGCAGCGGTTCCCTGACACCCGGTCACGCTAATGGTGATTCAGGTCACACCGGGAGGGGCGGGAAGGGTGATTCCGGTGCACGGCCGGAAGCGGGCCCGCGCCGGTCCTACTCCTCGTCCAGGCCGCGCTCGATCGCGTACCGCACCAGCTCCACCCGGTTGTGCAGCTGGAGCTTGCCGAGGGTGTTCTGCACGTGGTTCTGCACCGTGCGGTGGGAGATGACGAGGCGTTCGGCGATCTGTTTGTAGCTCAGGCCCTTCGCCACCAGCCGCAGCACCTCCGTCTCCCGGTCCGTCAGCCGGGGCGCGCCCGGTTCGTCGGCGTCCGGCGCGGGCGCGGGCTCGGCGGCCAGCCGCCGGTACTCGCCGAGGACCAGCCCGGCGAGACCCGGCGTGAACACCGGGTCGCCGACGGCGGTACGGCGCACCGCGTCCAGCAGTTCCTCGGTGGAGGCCGACTTCAGCAGATAGCCGGTCGCACCGGACTTCACCGCCTCCAGCACGTCCGCGTGCTCGCCGCTCGCCGAGAGGACGAGGACGCGCAACGCCGGGTTGTGGCCGACGAGTTCCTTGCACACCTGGACGCCGGGCTTGGCGGGCAGGTTGAGGTCCAGCACGAGGACGTCGGGGGCGGCGGCCTTGGCACGGCGCACCGCCTGCTCGCCGTCGCCGGCGGTGGCGACCACCTCGAAGCCGGACTCGGCCAGGTCACGGGCGACCGCGTCACGCCACATCGGGTGGTCGTCCACCACCATGACCTTGATCGGGTCCTGCTGTGTCATCGCTGCTCCGCCTTCTTCCCCCGCGCCCGCACGGCGCCCTTCGGTACCTTCAGTTCCACTTCCGTGCCCTGGCCGGGCACGGAGACGATCGCGGCGCTGCCGCCGAGGTCGCGCAGCCGGCCCCGGATCGACTGGGCCACCCCGAGCCGGCCCTCGCCCTCGGCCTGCGCCAGCCGGCCCTCGGGGATGCCGGGGCCGTCGTCCCGGACGGTGACGACGATCTCGTCCGGCTCGTCCTCCACCAGGATCCAGGCCCGGCCCTCCGCCCCCGCGTGCCGGCGCACGTTGTCCAGGGCGGCCCCGACCGCGGCGGCCACCTCGCGGGCCGCGGCCGACGGCAGCAGCACCGGGGCGCCGGGCTCGGCGAGGCTGACCCGGGCGCACGCGTACCGGGCGAGCAGGGAGCGCAGGTCGACCGGGCCGGCCGGGTCCTCCTCGTCGGGCTCCTCCACCGCGCGGACCACCGCGCCGGCCGCCAGGTCCTCCGAGGCCCGGGACACCGGGACCAGGCCGCCCGACACCAGCGTGCGCAGCGCCACCTCCTGCTCCCCGGCCAGCCGGCCCAGCTCGGCCGCCTCGCCGCCGAGGGCCGCGCCCCGGCGCTTCACCATGGCCAGCACCTGGAGCACGCTGTCGTGGATGTCCCGGGCCAGCCGCTCCCGTTCCCGGGTGGCGGCCTCGATCTCCAGGGCGCGGGCGAGGGTGCGCTCGGAGGCGCGGGCCACCTCCACCACGTAGCCGATGGCGATGGAGGCCACCCAGACGAGGATCACGTTGTGCACGGTGTCCCGGGCCGGGTGGCCGCGCTCGACCAGGTTGACGGCGGCCACGGCCGTGGAGGCGACGGCCGCCCAGCGCCAGCCGCCCTTGACGGCGAAGGCCAGCACCGCGCCCGCCGTCCATATCGAGGGCAGGGTGGGGCCGCCGCCCGCGATCCGCTCGTGGCTGTCGGCGACCGGGGTGAGCAGGATGCCGACGAGGGCGACGGCCAGGTCGGCGGCCAGGAAGCGCCGGGTGCAGCTCGCCGCGCCTGCCACCTTGGGCAGGGTGGCGAGGGTCCACACGACCAGGACGGCGTAGTAGGCGACGGCGACCCAGGGCCGCACGAAGTGGTCGTACGCGGTGGCGCACAGGCCGATCGCGTACAGCATGGTCAGGACGCGGTAGCCGGCGAGCGCGCGCCACAGCGGCAGCTCGACCGACATGCGCATGACGCGTTCACGCTTGGGCATGTCCCCCGGTTCCCCCCGGTTCCCCCGTGTGCCCCGTCTAGGACTCGGCCTGCTCCTTGCCGGCCTGTTCCGCCTCCTGGGCCGCCTTCGCCGCCTTCTCGGCCTTCTCCGCTTCCTTGGCCGCCTTCGCCGCCTCCGCGATCTGCCGCTTGGCGGCGGTCGCGTACATGTCGACGTACTCCTGGCCGGAGAGCTTCATGATCTCGTACATGACCTCGTCGGTCAGCGCCCGCAGCACGAACCGGTCGTGCTCCATGCCCTGGTACCGGCTGAAGTCCAGGGGCTTGCCTATGCGGATGCCGGGCCGCATCAGCTTCGGCACGACCTGGCCGGGCGGCTGGATCTTCTCCGTGTCGATCATGGCCACGGGGATGACCGGCGCGCCGGTGGCGAGGGCCACGCGCGCGAGGCCGCCGGGCTTGCCCCGGTACAGCCGCCCGTCGGGCGAGCGGGTGCCCTCCGGGTAGATGCCGAACAGCTCGCCGCGCTCCAGCACCTCTATGCCGCTCTTGATCGCCGCCTCACCGGCGCCGCGCGCCCCGGAGCGGTCCACCGGGAGCTGGCCGACGCCCTTGAAGAAGGCGGCGGTGAGCCGGCCCTTCACGCCCGGGGTGGTGAAGTACTCCGCCTTGGCGATGAAGGTGACCTTGCGGTCCAGCATCACCGGCAGGAAGAACGAGTCCGAGAAGGACAGGTGATTACTGGCCAGGATGGCCGGGCCCGTGGCCGGAACGTTCTCCAGGCCCTCCACCCATGGCCTGAAGGCGACCTTCAGCGGCCCTCCGATGGCGACCTTCATCGCGCCGTACAACACCCGTGTGCCTCCTGTTTCCGTCGAACAGACCTTAACCCGGAGTACCGTCAATGAGCCCGACGACCCTGGTCGGTGTCAGTGCGGTCGCGTACGGTGAAGCACATGCCAGTTCTCCCCGGAGCCGAGCCGTACCGCCACGAGGGCGGTGAGGTGGGGGTTCTCCTCTGCCACGGCTTCACCGGCTCGCCCCAGTCGCTGCGCCCCTGGGCGGAGCATCACGCGGCCCACGGCCTGACCGTCTCCCTGCCGCTGCTGCCCGGCCACGGCACCCGCTGGGAGGACATGCAGCTCACCACCTGGCAGGACTGGTACGCGCAGGTGGACCGTGAACTGCGGCTGCTCTCCGAGCGCTGCTCCCGGGTGTTCGTCGCGGGCCTGTCGATGGGCGGGGCGCTGGCCCTGAGGCTCGCGGCCCGGCACGGCGAGCGGGTCGCGGGCGCGGTGGTCGTCAACCCGGCCAACAAGGTGCACGGCCTGTCGGCGTACGCCCTTCCGGTGGCCCGGCACCTGGTGCGGACGACGAAGGGCATCGCCAGCGACATCGCGAAGGAGGGCGCGGCCGAGCTGGGTTACGACCGGGTGCCGCTGCACGCGGCGCACTCGCTGCGGGTGTTCCTGCGCCGGCTGGACGGCGAGCTGCCCCAGGTCACGCAGCCGTTGCTGCTGCTGCGCAGCGCCCGGGACCATGTCGTCCCGGCGGCCGACTCGGCGCGGGTGCTGAGCCGGGTGTCGGCCACGGACGTCACGGAGATCGTGCTGGAACACAGCTACCACGTGGCGACGTTGGACAAGGACGCGGACCGGATCTTCGAGGAGAGCCTCGCCTTCATCGGCCGGCTCGCACCCAGTGTCGGCAAGGAAGGGACGGCCGCAGTTGGCTGAGCACGACTCCGACCGTGAGGACCGCGAGGGCCGCGAGGACCGCGAGGGCCAGGGCGGTCACGAGGCCCGGGAGCCGGACCGGCAGGAGGTGCCGTTCGACGAGGACGCCGCCTGGCGCGCCATCGTCGCCGGGTACGGCGAGGAGCCGCCGGACCCGCCGGGCACCCGGCCCTTCAAGCCGGTCGAGGATCTCGCGCTGCTGGAGAAGAACGTGGCGAAGGACCAGGAGGGCGAGTCCCGCGGTGAGCCGGAGGACTCCGCGGACCCGCAGCCCGCCCGGCCGCTGGGCGGCTCGGTCTCCTTCGCGCCCGCCATCGGCCCGCGGGACCACACGCCGCCCGAGCCGTCCGACGACGACTTCGACGAGGACGACGAGGGCCACTTCGTGCCGCCGGAGCCGCCCCCGCTGCCGACCTCGGACACGACCGCCAGGTTCGCCTGGCTCGGTGTGGTCGGCGGCCCGGTCCTGCTCCTGCTGGCGGTGCTGCTCGGCTGGGACATGACCTGGTGGCTGGCGACCCTCGGCATCGGCGGCTTCCTCGGCGGCTTCATGACGCTGGTGACGCGGATGCGGACGGACGACGAGGACGACGACGACCCGGGGCGCGGCGCGGTGGTCTGAGCCGGCTCAGGCCGGGATCCTGAGGGCGGCGAGGACCGGGAGGTGGTCCGTGGCCGCCCTCAGGTCCGCCTCGCGCACGCCCGGCTGGTCCAGGGGCACCCCGCAGCCCAGCACCTCGATGCCCTTGGTCGCGAAGACCGCGTCGATGCGCCGGCGGGGGTCGGCGGGCGTGGAGGTGAACTCGCCGCCCCAGGGAGCGGTCGTACGGCAGTCCTGGAGGGTCCCGGCGAGCCGGCGGAAGGTACGGCCGTCGGGGCCCTCGTTGAGGTCGCCGCCCGCGACGGCGTGCTCGACACCGAGTCCGGCGAGGCGGTCGAGGAGCAGGCCGCCCTGCTCGTGGCGCTCGTCCCGCTGGAGCGACAGGTGGCAGCTCAGCACGCCGAGGCGGGTGGCGCCGAACCGGACCACCGCCGTGGCGAAGCCGCGCCGGTGGAGGCCGGGGGTGAGCGGGAGGAGGACGTCCTCCGTGCGTTCGACGGTGGCGCGCAGGGAGCACAGGATCGCCGGTCCCGCCGCCGTGGCGCCGCCGGTGAGGATGACCTGGCCGGAGGCCGCGGCGAGCCGCGCCAGCTTCTTGCGCCAGCGGAAGAACCGGGGGGCCTCCTGGACGAGGACCAGGTCGGGGGCGCAGGCGGTGATGACCCTCGCCAGAGCGTCCGTGTCGTCGCGCATCGAGCGGATGTTGTAGCTCAGGACGCGGATGCCCGCGGAACCGTCGGGCTCTGTTGCGGAGTTGGGGAGCAGCGCCATGTGGATCAATGTACGCCCAGTGGGCCGGGGCGCGAGGTGCGTGGGTGACCGCCGCGGCTTCGCGGCCGGTCGCGCGCACGCGGCGGAACCGCACGTCCGCACAGCCCCGCGCCCCTTCGGGCACTACATGATCGGGTCGGGTTCCCGGGCCAGGTCCGCCGCGCCCACCATGCCCGCCTTGTTGCCCAGCTGGGCCGCGATCACATCGGCGACCGGACGCCAGTTGCCGCCGACCAGCCAGCGCTTGTAGGACTTGCGGATGGGGTCGAGCACCAGTTCGCCCTCGTCGGACAGGCCACCGCCGACGATGAAGGCGGACGGATCGAAGAGGGAGGCCAGGTCGGCGAGGCCGGCGCCGGCCCAGCGGGCCAGCTCGCGGTAGGAGTCCACGGCGACGGGGTCGCCCTGGCGGGCGGCCATGGAGATGTGCTTGCCCTCGATGCCCTCCGGGGTGCCGTCGCCCAGCGAGAGCAGCAGGTCGGCGTTCTCCGGGGTGGCGTTGGCGCGCTGCTTGGCGTAGCGGACCAGGGCGCGGCCGGAGGCGTACTGCTCCCAGCAGCCCTGCGAGCCGCAGCCGCACAGCAGGCCGTCCGGCACCATCCGGATGTGGCCGAACTCGGCGGCCACGCCGAAGTGGCCGCGGCGCAGCTTGTTGCCGATGATGATGCCGCCGCCGAGGCCGGTGCCGAGCGTGATGCAGATGACGTTGCGGTGGCCCTTGCCGGCGCCGAACTTGTACTCGCCCCAGGCGGCGGCGTTGGCGTCGTTCTCCACCACGACCGGGAGGCCGGTGCGTGCCTCGACCTTCTCCTTGAGCGGCTCGTTGCGCCAGTCGATGTTCGGCGCGAAGTACACCGTGGAGCGCTGCCGGTTGACGTAACCGGCCGCGCCGATACCCACGCCGACGATCTCGTGCCCGGCGCGCGCGCCCTCCACCGCCGAGGCGATGGCGTCCACGATGGCCTCGGGCGTGGTGGGGGTCGGCACCTTGAAGGTCGAGAGGATGTTGCCTTCCTCGTCGACCACGCCGGCCGCGATCTTCGTGCCGCCGATGTCGACGCCGATGGTGAGTCCCATGAATCCCTCAGTTTCGGTCGAGCCCCGCTACGGCCAACCGTACCCGAGGCCCTGCCGTGCGAGGGTTTCAGTCCAGGTCGATGCGCTCTCCTGGACCGGTGCCCTCGCCCGGGTCGCGCGGGTCCTTCCGGTCCCGCGCCGGGTCGGCCGTGCCGGTGGTCCAGCGGCGCTCCTGGGCCTGGACGGCGGAGCGGTAGGCGGCGAGCAGTTCGCCGCCGGCCGCGGCCAGGTGGTCGAAGACGTCCGGGTTGCGGTCTATGACGGGCTCGACGGCGGCCTTCGCCTGCTGGACGACCTGCCGCACCACCTGCTGGGCGGCGGGTCCGGCGAGGCCGCCGAGGAGCGGTGACTGGAGGCCGGCCAGCTTGTCGGCCACCGTGTCCACGAGCTTCTTCAGTTCCTCGGCCGCCGAGCCCGGCGGCGGGCCGTGCTCGGCGCGGCGGCGGGCCTGCTCGGCGGCGAGGTCCTCGGCGGCGGCCGTGGCCCAGGCGTCGGCGTCGGTCGCCTTCGCCGGCTCCTCCGGGGTCGGGTCGGGTGCGGGAGGCTCTTCGCTCATGGCGGCTCCTGACTACGGTTCGCCTTTACGACGTTACCCGAACGGGCGCATCCGGTTCACCGTCCGGCGGCGGGCCACAGGTCCGGGTCCGGGGCGAACCGGATGCGCAGCTCGCCGTCCCGGAGCCCGGCGCCGGCGACGGTGCAGCGGCGCAGGGCGGAGGGCAGCGCGACGATCCGGCGGAACGGGCCCGCGGTGATCAGGAGTTCGTCGCCGCGCCGGACGAGGTCCAGCTCGTCCCGTATCGCGCCGGGCAGCGGGAGGTGCCAGACGAGCACGCCGTCCTCGGCGAGCCGGTCGGTGACGGGCCACCCGACCGGGGTGGTCTCCGGGTTGACGCCGGGCACGGCGAGGGCGGTGAGGTCGTCCGGGCCGTGCGGGTCGTGGCCGAGGTGCGGGACGGGGTGGACGTCGTACGACTCCCGCCAGTCGGCGAGCGTCTTGCGCTGCTGGGCCAGCAGCGAGGAGAGCCAGCTGTCGGGGGCGGTCTCGGGCAGGGCGCGGTTGGCGATCAGGGACTCGGTGCGCAGGGCGCGCAGGGCGAGGCCGAGGGTGGCGGCGCGGACGGCGTCGGCACCGGCCGGGCCGGGCTCGGCGACCAGGCGTACGGCGGTGTTCCGGTCGGTGAGGACGGCCTCGACGGCGGCGAGTTCGACGTCCCAGCGGGCCGCCGTCTCGTAGAGCCAGTCGGCGGGCATGGGGACGCCGGCGAGCCGGCCGAGGACCGGGCGCAGGGCGCGGGCGGCCTGCCGTTCGGGCGGCAGGAGGCGGCGCAGGTAGCGGCGCAGTTCCTCGGGCAGGGCGAGCAGGGCGAGGGCCTGCGGGAGGGGCGGGAGGTCGACGACGAGGAGGTCGTACCGCTCGGACAGGGCCGCGTCCCGCAGCGCGCGCAGGAAGGACAGTTCCTCCGCGCCGGGCAGCGGGGTGACCTCCTCGGCGTCCAGGCGGGCGGCGCCGAGGAGGTCGAGGACGTTCGCGGCGCGGGTCTGGAAGGCGGTGAGGTCCTGGCGGAAGCGTTCGGCGGCGTCGGGCCGCCAGGCGCTGAGGTGCTCGGTGACCTCGGCGGGGACCGGTCCTGTCGCGGTGCCCAGGGCCGTGCCCGGGGTGTCCGTGCGGTCGGCGCTCAGCAGGAGGGTGCGGTGGCCCTCGCGGGCGGCTTCGAGCGCGGTGGCGGCGGCCACGGTCGTACGACCGCTGCCGCCGGGGCCCGTGATCAGGATGGTGCGCATGACGGTGAACGGTACCGTCGAGCGCGGGGGGCGGACGGAGGCGTCTACTTCTCCCCCGACTCCACCCTCTTCTTCAGACCCGCCAGTGCCCGGTCGATGATGACCTTCTCCGCCTTGCGCTTGATCATGCCCAGCATGGGGATCTTGACGTCGACCGTGAGCTGGTAGGTGACCTCGGTGGCGCCCGCGCCGGCCGGCTTCAGGAGGTAGGAACCGTCGAGGGAACGGAGCATCTGGGACTTGACGAGGGTCCAGGAGACCTCGTGGTCGCCGGTCCAGGTGTAGGCGAGGGTCTGGTCGTCCTTGATGGCGCCGGCGTCCATGACGAGGCGGACCTGTTCGGCGCGGCCCCGCTCGTCCGTGGCGAGGACGTCCGCCTCCTTCACCTCACCGGTCCAGTCCGGGTAGCGCGCGAAGTCGGCGATCACCGCCATGACGTCGGCCGGAGCCGCCTCGATCGTGATGCTCGAACTGGTGTGTTCCGCCATCGCGGTGGCTCCTCCAGATGCGGGCCGGGTGGGAGAGGTTCGTGTGCGCCGGGCTGCGCACGTGTGTGCAGCGTGAAGGCTACCGCGCCGCCGACCTGCCGCCTTCACCGCGCCTGCCGGAGCTCACCATTCGAGTGCCCAGGGGGTGCCGGTCCCGGCGAAGTGCCCCACGTTCACGCACTCGGTGGCGCCGATCCGCATCCGGCGGACCAGCGGCTGGTGCACGTGCCCGAACAGGGCGTACCGGGGCCGGGTGCGGCGGATGGCGTCCAGCAGGGCCCGGCTGCCCCGCTCGAAGCGGCGGGCCACGGTGTCGTAGACCAGTTCGGGCACCTCCGGGGGGATGTGGGTGCACAGGACGTCGACCTCGCCGACGGCCTCGATCTTCGCCGCGTACTCCTCGTCGCTGATCTCGTACGGGGTCCGCATCGGGGTGCGCAGGCCGCCGCCGACGAAGCCGAAGGTCCACCCGCCGATCTCCGCCCGCTGGCCGTCGAGGACCCTGGTGCCGGGCCGGGCGTACTCCGGCCAGAGCGTCGGCATGTCGACATTGCCGTAGGTGGCGTACGTCGGGGTGGGGAACGCGGCGAACAGCTCGGCGTACTGCTTGCGCACGGCCTTCTCGATGGCCGTGGCCCGGTCGGCGCCGATCCCGGCCCACAGCCGGGCGCCGAACGCGCGGGCCTCCTCGAAGCGGCGGGCGGTGCGCAGCTCGACGATGCGGTCGGCGTTCTCCTTGCCGAACAGGTCCGGGAAGATGCCGCGCGCGTGGTCGGCGTAGTCGAGGAAGAGGACGAGGTCGCCGAGGCAGACCAGGGCGTCGGCACCGTCGCCGGCCCGGGCCAGGTCTCGGGCGTTGCCGTGCACGTCGCTGACCACATGGACGCGGGTCCGCCGGGTGCCGGAACGTGTGGATGCCATGGCGATCAAGCGTAGGCGCGTGCGGTCCAGGTGAACAGTGCCGGTCCGGCCTGCGGTTACTCGCCGGTCGGTTCGGCCGTGGACTACTGTGCGCGAAGGAACGCCCACGTGTGTGACGCAGCGAACATCTCGCCGGGACCCCCTGTCGTAGAAGCCATACCGGCGGGTAACGTCCGGGCAGTCCAGTCGTGCTCGGGATTTCGACATGTGAATCCTCATGTTGCTCCGGAGCACCTGCCCGAGCCTTGGACCGCACCGTCGCATCGCACAACGTCGTGGCGCCGGCGCCCTATGAGGAGCAGCAGTCTTGCGCGAGTTCAGCCTTCCGGCTTTGTACGAGGTCCCCGCGGACGGGAATCTGACCGACATCGTCCGCAGAAACGCCGCGCAGCATCCCGACGTCGCCGTGATCGCCCGCAAGGTGGGGGGTGGCTGGCAGGACGTGACCGCCCGAGAGTTCCTGGCCGAGGTGCGCACGGCCGCCAAGGGTCTCATCGCCTCCGGGGTGCAGCCGGGCGACCGGGTGGGCCTGATGTCGCGGACGCGCTACGAGTGGACGCTGCTGGACTTCGCGATCTGGAGCGCGGGCGCGATCACCGTGCCGGTGTACGAGACCAGCTCGCCGGAGCAGGTGCAGTGGATCCTGTCCGACTCGGGTGCCACCGCCTGCGTCGTGGAGCTGGACAACCACGTGGCGGCCGTGGAGGCGGTGCGCGAGTCGCTGCCCGCGCTGAAGCACGTCTGGCAGATCGAGGCCGGGGGCGTCGCGGAGCTGGGCCGGCTCGGGCAGGACGTGTCGGACGCGACGGTGGAGGAGCGCAGCTCACTCGCCAAGGCCGACGACCCGGCGACCATCGTCTACACCAGCGGCACGACCGGGCGCCCCAAGGGCTGTGTCCTCACCCACCGCAGCTTCTTCGCCGAGTGCGGGAACGTCGTGGAGCGGCTGCGCCCGCTGTTCCGCACCGGCGAGTGCTCCGTCCTGCTCTTCCTGCCGCTCGCGCACGTCTTCGGGCGGCTGGTGCAGGTGGCGCCGATGATGGCGCCGATCAAGCTGGGCTGCCTCCCGGACATCAAGAACCTCACCGACGAACTGGCCGCGTTCCGGCCGACGCTGATCCTCGGTGTGCCGCGGGTCTTCGAAAAGGTCTACAACGCGGCGCGGGCCAAGGCGCAGGCGGACGGCAAGGGCGCGGTCTTCGACAAGGCGGCGGACACCGCGATCGCCTACAGCAAGGCGCTGGACAGCCCGTCGGGCCCGTCGTTCGGCCTGAAGCTGAAGCACAAGGTCTTCGACAAGCTGGTCTACAGCAAGCTGCGCGCGGTCCTGGGCGGCCGGGGCGAGTACGCCATCTCCGGCGGCGCCCCGCTGGGCGAGCGGCTCGGGCACTTCTTCCGGGGCATCGGCTTCACGGTGCTGGAGGGCTACGGACTGACCGAGTCCTGTGCGGCGACCGCGTTCAACCCGTGGGACCGGCAGAAGATCGGCACGGTCGGGCAGCCGCTGCCCGGCTCGGTGGTGCGGATCGCCGACGACGGCGAGGTGCTGCTGCACGGCGAGCACCTGTTCAAGGAGTACTGGAACAACCCGGGCGCGACGGCGGAGGCGCTGGCCGACGGCTGGTTCCACACCGGTGACATCGGCACCCTCGACGAGGACGGCTATCTGCGGATCACCGGCCGGAAGAAGGAGATCATCGTCACGGCGGGCGGCAAGAACGTGGCCCCCGCGGTGATCGAGGACCGGATTCGGGCGCACGCGCTGGTCGCGGAGTGCATGGTGGTCGGCGACGGGCGGCCGTTCGTGGGCGCGCTGGTCACCATCGACGAGGAGTTCCTGGGCCGCTGGTGCGCCGAGCACGGCAAGCCGGCGGGCTCCACCGCGGCGTCGCTGAGGGACGACCCGGATCTGCTCGCGGCGATCCAGGAGGCCGTGGACGACGGCAACGCCGCGGTGTCGAAGGCGGAATCGGTGCGGAAGTTCCGCATTCTGCCCTCCCAGTTCACGGAGGAGTCGGGCCACCTCACCCCGTCGCTGAAGCTCAAGCGGAACGTGGTGGCGAAGGACTACTCGGCCGAGATCGAGGCGATCTACGCCAAGTGAGGGGCGGCGGTCCACGCCCGGTGATCCGGGCGGTGCCTCATGGCGCGGTGTCCTCGGCGAGGACCCGCGCCATGGTGCGTTCGGCGAGGGCCGTGATGGTGACGAAGGGGTTCACGCCGATCGACCCGGGGACGAGCGAGCCGTCGGTGACGTACAGCCGTGGGTATCTCTTCACCCGCCCGTAGGCGTCGGTGGCCCTGCCCAGCACGCAGCCGCCGAGCGGGTGGTAGGTGAAGTCGTCCGCGAAGACCTTGTCGCCGGAGCCGAACAGGTCGTACCGGTAGATCGTCGCGTTGGCCGCGTTGATCCGGTCGAACAGTTTCTTGGCCATGCCGACGGAGACGGCGCTCTGGGCGGCTGTCCAGCCGAGCCGCACCCGGCCGGAGGAGGCGTCGTACGAGAACGTCGCCCGCTCGGGGTTCTTGGTGATGGCGAGGTACAGGCTGATCCAGTGCTCGAAGCCCATGGGCAGCGGTGCGATCTCCGCGAAGACCGGGTTGTCGGCGTTGGCCCAGTCGTCGATGCCCATGACGGGCATGGTGGCCTGGTCGGCGCCGACGGTGTCCCACAGGTGGTTGGCGCGGCCGAGCATGGTGTTGCCGTTGGTGCCCCAGCCGGCGCCCACGGCCGGGTCGAGGTCGGGCAGGGTGCCGGTGTCCCGGGCGCGGACGAGGAGTTCGGTGGTGCCGAGGCTGCCGCCGCCGAGGAAGAGGTACGTGCAGCCGTACTGCCTGGTCTCCACGACCGCGCCGGTGTCGTCGATCCGGTCGGCGGTCAGGACGTACGAACCGTCGCTCGCCCGGGTGACCGACGTGACCTTCTCCAGGGTGTGGATCGTGACGTTGCCGGTGCCGAGGGCGGCGGCCAGGTAGGTCTGGTCGAGGCTGCGCTTGCCGTGGTTGTTGCCGTAGATGACCTCGCCGGCGAGCGCGGACTTCTCGGCCGTACCGGCGGCCTCGCGCCGCATGTGGCCGAAGTCGTAGACGTTGGGGACGAAGGTGGTCTTCAGGCCGGCGTTGGCGGCGGCCTTCCGGGAGGTCCGGGTGAACCGGTACCACTCGGTCGACTCGAACCAGGCGGGGTCGACGGAGTTGACGCCGAGCATGGCGCGGGCGCGTGGGAACCAGGTGCCGTACATCTCGTCGGCGTCCACGGCCGGGAACTGCTCGGTGAAGTAGGACCGGGGCGGGGTGACCGCCATGCCGCCGTTGACCAGGGAGCCGCCGCCGACGCCCCGGCCGACGTAGACGGACATGTGGTCGTAGTGCACGCGGTCCAGGACGCCCGGGTAGGGCGTGATGGCCCTGTTGACCACGTCCAGCCAGAGGAACGTGGCGAGCGGGGCCTCGGTGCGGGTGCGGAACCACATGGAGCGCTGGTCGGGGGCGGTGGTGGAGCAGAACACCTTGCCGTCGGCGCCGGCGGTGTTCCACAGCCGGCCCATCTCCAGGACGAGCGTGCGGATGCCGGCCTGGCCGAGGCGGAGGGCGGCGACCGCGCCGCCGTATCCGGAACCGACCACGATCGCGGGGGAGTTGTCGACGGCGGCCGGTTCGACGGCCCGCGCGGACTGGAGACCGATACGGGTGAGACCGAGGGTGGCGGCGGTGTGCAGTGCGGCCACCCCGAGGATGTGACGCCTCGTCAGTTTTGCTGTCATGCGGCCAGCATCGGCGGATTTTCGGATTCCGCCCAGAGTGCCGGCACGGTTCAGAGCAACGTCTTCAGCCGCTCCGCCAGCAGGTCCCAGCGCCACCTCTCCTCCACCCACCGCCGGCCCCGCTCCCCCATGCGGCGGCGCAGTCCGGCGTCGGCCAGCAGCACCACGATCCGTTCGGCGGTCTGCTCCACCGAGCCGCCCCGGACCACCCAGCCCGTCTCGCCCTCCAGGACCGCGTCCGGGGCGCCGCCCGAGTCGCCCGCGACGACCGGCAGGCCGGTCGCCGACGCCTCCAGGTAGACGATGCCGAGGCCCTCCACGTCCAGGCCGCCGCGCCGGGTGCGGCAGGGCATCGCGAAGACGTCCCCGGCGCCGTAGTGCGCGGGCAGCTCGGACCAGGGCACGGCGCCGGTGAAGCGCACCGAGCCGGCGACCCCCGTCTCGTGGGCGAGGCGGCGCAGGTCCTTCTCGTACGGTCCGCCGCCGACGATCAGCAGCACGGCGTCCGGCTCGGCGGCCAGGATGCGGGGCATGGCCCGGATCAGGGTGTCCTGGCCCTTGCGCGGGACCAGCCGGGAGACGCAGACGACCACCGGGCGGTCGGTGAGCCCGAGCCGGGCGCGGACCTCGTCGCCGCCGGAGGCCGGGTGGAAGGTCTTCTCGTCGACCCCCGGCGGCAGCTGCGCCATCCGCGAGGCCGCCTGAGGCGTGAGGGCGGTCGCTATCCGGGAGCGGGTGTACTCGCCGAGGTAGGTGATCGTGTCCGTGGACTCGCCGATCCGGCGCAGCAGCTGCCGGGCGGCGGGGAGCTGGGCCCAGCCGGCCTCGTGACCGTGGGTGGTGGCCACCAGCCGCTCGGCGCCGGCCTTCCGCAGCGCCGGCGCCATCAGGCCCAGCGGTGCCGCCGCGCCGAACCACACGGACGCGCACCCGTGCTCGCGGAGCAGCCCGACCGCCCGCCGGGTGGCCCCCGGGGTGGGCAGCAGCATGGTCGTACGATCGCGTACGACGGTGAAGGGCTGCTCGGCGTCGAAGGCGGCGGTGGCCTCGGCGCCCTCCCGGCCGCGCTTCCAGGTGGAGGCGTAGACGACCAGCCGACCGGGGTCCAGGCGCAGGGCCATGTTGTGCAGGAATGCCTGGATGCCGCCCGGCCGGGGCGGGAAGTCGTTGGTGACGATCAGGGTCTTGTGCATCGCCGCCGACCCTACCGAACGGAGCGTTCGAGGTCGGGCGCGGCCGAGCCTGTGGCATGCGCACAGGTGTGCACGCCATCATGGACGCTCGCAGCGGATGCGAACGGCACGGCGATCGACGCGGGAACCGGACGGCAGGGGAATCAGGTGGAGACGAAGGGTGCCGGGCGGTCCCTGGCATGGCTGCTCGCGACCTGGGCCGTCACCCGTGCGCTGCTGCTGCTGTTCGTGTTCCGGGTGTTCGCGTTCCCGGGCCCGGACGTCACCTCGGACGTGTCGGTGATCTACCGCGGCTGGTACGAGGTCCTGCGTCAAGGAACGTTTCCGCTGGACGACGTGACCTGGCAGTACCCGCCCGCCGCGGCCCTCCCCGTCCTCTCCCCCGGCGTCCTGCCCTTCCTGTCGTACGCGCACGCCTTCTTCGTGCTGGCCTGCCTCGCCGACGCCGTCGTGCTGGCCCTGCTGCGGTACGCGGGCGGACGGCCGGACCGGTCGCCGCGCGGGGCCTGGGTGTGGGTGGCGGGCGTGCCGCTGCTCGGGCCGACGGTGTACGCCCGCTACGACGTGATGGTGACCGCGGTGGCCGTGGCGGCGCTGCTGGCCGGGACCCGGCACCCGCGGGTGATGGGCGCCCTGACGGCCTTCGGGGCGCTGCTGAAGGTGTGGCCGGCGCTGCTGCTGGTCGGTGCCGTGCGGCGGCGCGCGTGGGCGGCGGCGGCGGTGACCGCGGCGGGTCTCGCGCTGCTGTTCGCGGTGTCCATGCCGGGCGCCTTCGCGTTCCTGACCTTCCAGCGGGACCGGGGCACCGAGGTGGAATCGCTGGGCGCCCTGGTCTTCCACGTGGCCCGGCACTTCGGCTGGCGGGGCGAGGTGCTGCTGAACTACGGCTCGATCGAGTTCCTGGGCCCGCACGTCGACCAGGTCAGCACGGCCGCGCTGGCGCTGACCGGGGCCGCGTTCGGCTGGCTGCTGCTGTGGCGGCTGCGCGCGACCCGGTTCGCGCCGCACACCCTCGCCGACGCGGCCCTGACGGCGGTGCTGCTGTTCACGGTGACCAGCCGGGTGATCAGCCCCCAGTACCTGGTGTGGCTGATCGGCCTGGCCGCCGTGTGCCTGTCGTACCGGGCGAGCCGCATGGGACCGCCCGCGCTGCTCTGCCTCCTCGCGTCCTTCGTGACGGTCCTGGAGTTCCCGCTGGGCTTCTCGCACGTGGTGACGAGCGACTGGTACGGGGTCACGCTGCTGGCGGTGCGCAACGGCCTGCTGGTCGCGGCCACGGTCACGGCGGCCCGTCGGCTGTGGCGCGCGACCGCCCCGCCGTCCGCGACCACCCCCTTCCCGCCCCGGACCACCCGCGCGACACAGACCCCGGTGTCCTCCTGACGCGGGCGGCCAGGGCGGTCGTACGGCCGCCTCCCGCGCCGGGTGCCGTCCCTGACCGGGCGGGGCCGCGCCGAGCAGGCCGCCGTGGTCAGCCGAGGCGGGTCGTGATGTAGTCGCGCCAGCGCGTGGTGAACTGCCCCGGTGTCGTCCCGAGCACCTTCTCCAGTGCCTCCCGCACCGCGCCCGCCCGCTTCCCGTGGGCGCCGACGGCCCGGTAGAAGGCGGCGAGCCGGTCCGCGCCCCACCGCTCGGCGATCATCCGGCAGGCCAGCCAGCCGCCCTCGTAGGCCCGCGCGAGCCGGCTCGGCTCGCGGGTGAAGGCGAAGTCCCCGTCGCCGGGGAGCGCGTCGGGCGCCTCGCCGTCCTGGACGGCCCGGGCCAGTTCCGGCGCGATCTCGGCCGGGGTGCGGCCGGTGCCCAGATAGCCGATCCAGTCGGCGTAGCCCTCGGAGAGCCACAGCGGGGTGGCGGCGGTGGTGTCCGCCCGGGTGGCGACATGGGTCGTCTCGTGGGTGAGGACGACCTGTTTGCCGGCGTCCCCGAGCACGGCGTACGCCTCCGGGTTGACCAGCACCCGGTCCGCCGGCGACCGGCCGGAGCCGCCCGACTCGCCCGTGGTGACGGCCGCGATGCCCCGGTACTCGGCGGCGGGCGAGCCGAGCAGCGCCGCCATGCCCTCAAGGGACGGGGGGACGAGGACGACGATCCGGCGGCTCCAGTGGCGGCCCCACGCCCCGGAGACGGCGGGAACCGCCCGGTCGGCCAGGCGCGCGTACGGCCGCAGGCCCGCGGCGGACCCCCCGGCGCCGAGCACCAGGCTGTGCGCGCCCTTGACTGCGGTCACCGTCCCCTGGTCCCACAACTGCTGCCCGGCCTTCCGGGCGGGCTTGTCGGCGGTGACGTACCAGTGGCCGTCGGCCGCGCGGCCCAGGGTGAGGGTGCGGCGGGCGTCGACGGGGGCCCCGTCGTAGCCGGCGACGCGGTAGCGCAGGTCGGCGTCGGCGGTGGCGCCCGAGGAGGTGCGGCGCAGAGCGGTGACCCGGTAGCTCCAGGAGGACAGCGGGAGGGCGCGCAGCCGGGGGTACTCGGTGCGGGTGCCGGTCGCGCCGTACGCCGTCTCGTCGTGGCCGAGCAGGGCCGCCGCGCGCCGGTCGAGCAGCCGCTGCACCTCGGCCCGCGCGGAGTCGGTCACCGTGTGCCCGCCGCACCCGGCCAGCGGCAGCAGCAGGGCGAGCCCCACGGCCCCGATCTCCCACGCCCGCCTGCGACCAGCCATTTCCCGATCGTACGGCGAGGAGGGCGGTCAGGGCCGGGTGACCGAGGAGACCGGCATCATCCCGACCGGGTCGTAGCGCACCGGAGCACCGGGATAGGGGGCGTGGATGACCTGGCCGTTGCCGGCGTACATCGCCACATGGCTGGCGTCGGAGCGGTAGACGACCAGGTCACCGGGGCGGGCCTGGGAGAGCGGCACCCGCCGGCCGGCGAACCGCTGCTCCTGCGAGGTGCGCGGCAGATGGACCCCGGCGTGCGCGTACGCCCACTGCATCAGGCCCGAACAGTCGAAGCCGGAGGGGCCGTTGGCGCCCCACACATAGGGCCGGCCGAGGGCGGAGCGGGCGGCGGCCAGGGCGGCGGCGGCGCGGCCGTCGGGGGCGGGCACGCCGCTCAGGCCGGGCAGGGCGGCGCGGCCGTCACGGGAGGCCCGGTCGTAGGCCGCGCGGTCGGCGGCGGGCAGGGCGTTGAGCAGCCGCCGGGCCCGGGCGAGCTTGCGCTCCACGGTCCGCTTGTGCGCGGCCACGGCCTCGCGGCTCTTCTCCAGCTCGGCGAGCTTCCCGGCCGCCTCCGCCCGCTCCTGCGCGAGGTCGCGCAGCGCCGACTGCAACTCCCCCAGCCGGCGGGTCTGCCGGGCACTGATGCGGTCGAGCGTGGACGCCTTGTCCAGGTAGTCGTCGGGGTCGGTGGAGAAGAGCAGGGCGACCGTCGGGTCGAGGCCACCGGAGCGGTACTGGGCACCGGCCAGCGAACCGAGCTGCTCCCGCAGGTCGTTGACGCGCTGCTGCTGCCGGGCGATGTGGTCCTGGGCGTCCCGGACCTCCCGGCGCAGCCGGCCGGCGCGCTCGTCGGCCTTGTCGAAGGCCTGGGTCGCCTTCTCGGCCTCCTCGTACAGGCGGTCCACCTCGGCCCGGGTGTCGGCGCCCGGCACGGCCTGGGCCGGTACGGCGCCGAGCGCGGCGGCGGCCGACAGCACGCACAGGGCGACGGCACCCCGGTCGAATCCGGACGGGGCAAGGCGACGATGGGACCCCACGGCAGTCCTCACTGCTGGCGGACACAGACCGTTTCCCCGGCGCCTGGGGACGGGGAGGCCCCGGCGCCGGGGAAACGCGGCAGACAGTAGCCGCGCGGACGGGCCGGGGCCAAAGACCTCGGAGTCAACACAGACTGACGCCCCGCCGCTGACGCAGGTCAACGGCGGGGCGTGGAGTCAGTTCCGGTCCCCGGGATTCGCCCGTTCGGGCGCCACCGTGTCCGTGTGTCGCCGGGTGTCAGACCCGGACGCCGAACATGAACGGGCCACCGATGGTCGTCATCGACTCGTACCGGACGACCGTGCCGGTACGCGGGGCGTGCAGGATCTGGCCGCGGCCCGCGTAGAGGCCGACGTGGTGCAGGTCGTTGAAGAAGAAGACCAGGTCGCCGACCTTGAGGTCGCTCTGGTTGTAGATCCTCGTGCCGATCTGCGACTGCGCCTCGGAGGTGCGCGGGATGGAGACACCGGCCTGGGCGTAGGCCCAGGAGGTCAGGCCCGAGCAGTCGAAGGAGGAGGGGCCGGTGGCGCCGTAGACGTAGGGAGAGCCGAGCCGGGTCTGGGCGGCGGAGAAGGCCGCCTGGGCGAAACCGGAGCCGGGCGGGGTGTCGCCGAGGTCCACGCGCTCGGTGGAGGAGCGGTTGGCGCGCTGCTGCTCCTCGGCGAGCTGCGCCTTCTCCTTGGCGGTGAGGGAGTTCAGGAGCTTCTGCGCCTCGGCGAGCTTGCTCTGGACTTCCTTCTTCTTGTTGCCCAGCTCGGTGCGGGTGGCGGAGAGGTCCTTGAGCTTCTCCGTCGCCTCGGCCCGCTCCTGGGCGAGTTCGCGCTGTTTGTCCTGGATCTTCTTCAGCGCGTCGACCTGCTGGCTGCTCAACTGGTCGAGCGTGGACGCCTTGTCGAGGTAGTCGTCCGGGTTGGACGACAGGAAGAGCTGGACCGAGGCGTCGATGCCGCCGGAGCGGTACTGGGCGGTGGCCAGCGAACCCAGGCCGTCGCGCAGCTTGTTGAGCTCCTCCTGGCCGCGGGCGACGCTGTCCTGGATGGTGGAGATCTCCTTTTGCAGCTTCTGCTGCTTCTCCTTGGCGCCGTTGTACTTCTCGGTCGCCTGCTCGGCCTGCTCGTAGAGCTTGTCGACCTTCGCCTTGACCTCGTCCTTGCCGAGCTTCTCGCTCGGCGCGGCGTTGGCGGCGTTGGCGCTGAGCGCGACGGCAGCTGCGGCAGCGGTGGTGAGCACGGTCACACGGGTGCGGCTCGGCTGCTTGGGTCGACGGTGGGACGCCACGGAGGACGAACTCCTTCTTGTGAGTGATCACCCGTTCGGAGGTTCGAGCCCAGACCCTAGTGACCTCGTTGTGATCAGTTCAAATCCCACAGCGAAAAATCTCGTCACAGAGTGCATTCTTTGCACACAACTCACGTGCAGTGAGAGCCGGTTGACGCTACGTTGCGTGACGATACGGCCAATTCGGGCATCGGCTACGCCCGTTGGACCTTCAGGACAGTCGCTTCAGAAGCACCGCAGAGGCCACCGGTCGGGCACCCGCCTTCGCGACCCCGTCGGCCACCTCGCGGTCGGTGGAGGCGACGATGACCGGACGCCCCGGCGGCTCCGCGCGCACCAGCTGGCGGATCAGCTCGTCCGCCGTGACGCCCGGCTTGGAGAACAGCACCCGCACCCCGCGCGGCGGCGCGAGCAGCACCGGCGCGGCCAGTTCGGCGCCGTCGAAGACACACGTCACCTCGGCCCCGGTCTGCGCGGAGAGCGCGGAGAGCTGCCCCAGCAGCCGCAGCCGCTGCTTCTCCAGCGGCATCTGCGGATAGCCGGTCTTGGTCACGTTGTAGCCGTCGACGACCAGATGCGCCTGCGGCAGGGCGAGCAGTTGATCGAGAATGGCCGGATCGTTCTCCGACAGGGCGCGCGCCGCGATGTCCTTCGGCGTCATCCGGCCCGGTTCGACCGCGTCCACCGTCTCGGCCGGGCGCACGGACACCGGAGGCAGGGCCAGTTCGCGCCGCAGCCCCTGGGTCGCCTCCAGCAAGGTGTCGAGCAGCAGCCGTACCCGCATGTCCTCCACGCTGCGGCCCTCCCGGACCGCCCGTCGGGTGGCCTCCAGCGCGGCCTCGGCCTCGCCCAGGCGGGCCTTGAGCCGCCGGGACTCGCTCTCCGCGGCCGACACCTGCGCCTGCGCCTCGGCGCGTACGGCGTCCATCTCGCCCTGCGCCTTGCGCAGCGCGGCCTCGCCCCGCTTGACGTCGCTGAGGGCGGCGCGCAGCTTGCGGTGAAGCGATTCCGCTTCCCTCTTCGCCGATTCGAGCTCCGTGCGCAGCCGCTCGGTCTCGGCGCGGGTGTGGTCGCGGGCCTGCGCCAGCTCCGCGCGCAGCCGCTCCAGCTCGGCCCGGCTCTCCTCGTCGGCGCGCTCGGCGTGCGCGCGCTGGGCCTCCTCGCCGGCCGCGGTGACCAGCTTCACCCAGCCCGCCGGGCGCAGCACGTAGGCCGCGGCCGCCACGTCGAGCGGGTCCGCGGCCGGGGGCGGGGAGCCGGCGTCGAGGGCACCGGCGAGTTCCGGCTGCGCCTCTCTGAACCGCTCCCCGATCCGCTGCCGGAACACGGCATCGGTCTCCAGCGCCGCCGCCATCGCGTTCCCGGCGAACTTCGCCCGGCGATTGGGGGCGAACCGGGCGTACTGTCTGAGCTGGGCGGGCAGTTCGGCCACGGTCAGCCCGCCGAAGCCGTCCGACACGATCTGCACGACCCGCTTGCGCACGCCGTCGGGCAGCGGACGGTCAAGCACCTCGGCGGTGCCGTCGCCCGGCCCCCCGCCTGCGGTCTCCACCATCCGTCACACCCCAATACCGGAATAAGCCTCTCCGGGGGCCGCTCCGCTCAGGAGCCGGCGCCCGGCCTGTCCACGAGTTCCACCTGGTCCACCGCGTTGCACCAGCGGCAGCGCACCGATTCGATGGTCTCACTGACCACCTCGCGCTCCTCCACCGTCGGCTCGCCCGCCAGGTCGAGGTGGACGTACTCGACGACCTTGGACGAGCGGGTCACGTCGAAACGCGTGAGGTTGCCGCACAGGGTGCAACGCCATCGTGTCGTGGCCGTCGGCAGGGGAACCGTCATGGTGACTGTTCTCTTCCTTCTCGTGTCGGTCCGCGCCGTCCCCGACGCGTGTGGCCGTAACCCTACGGCCTGGCGGGTGCCCGCCGCCCGTCCGTCCACGGCGGCGAGGCGGTCTGTCAGCAAGCGTCCCGTTACGTCATGCTCTGTAGTCATGATCAGCACCTGGAGCACGGCGGCCGGCAGGACACTCAGAGCGGTCCGGGGCGCCTCGGCACCGGTGACGTACGGCCTCATCGTCGCGTGCGGTCTGGTCTTCGCCCTCGGCCCTGCCTCCGGGCTGGTCCCCGGGTACGGCTCCGGGGACGCGCTGCTCGCCGCGCAGCGGACGTACTTCCGGCACTGGGGCGTGGTCCCGGCCGAGCTGTTCGACGGTCCGGCCGGGGCCGCGCTCACCCCGGCCACCGCGCTGTTCGTGCACGGCAGCTGGGTGCACCTGCTCGGCAACATGCTCTTCCTCTTCGTCTTCGGGGTGATGACCGAGGAGCGGATGGGCCGGGTGGAGTTCACCCTGTTCTACGTCGGCTGCGGCTACCTCGCCCTGCTGGGGTACGCGGCGGCCAACGCGGCCTCCGAGCAGTCGCTGGTCGGCGCCTCCGGGGCGGTCTCGGCGGTCCTCGGAGCGTTCCTCTACCTTTTCCCCCGCGCCCGTGTGACCAGTCTCCTGCCCTTCCTGTTCTTCCTGCCGCTGCGCTTCCCGGCCTGGGTGGTGCTGCCGTCCTGGGCGGCCCTCCAGTGGCTGGCGGCGGGGCGCGCCTCCGACGGCCCCGGGGTGGCGTACCTGGCACACCTGGTGGGGTTCGGGCTGGGGTTCGGTTACGCGTGGGTGCGTTATGGCCGTACAGCTAGAGTGAAAGCCGCCGCAGCTCCGGTCACCGAGGGAGAGAGACAGCCGTGATCACCGCGATCGTCCTGATCAAGACCAGCGTGGACCGGATCCCCGAGATCGCGGAGCGGATCGCTTCGCTGGATTCGGTGAGCGAGGTGTTCTCCGTCACCGGTACGTACGACCTGATCGCGATGGTCCGGGTGCGGGAGCACGAGGATCTCGCCGAGATCATTCCGGGGCGGATCAGCAAGATCCCCGGGGTGGAGGCCACGGACACGCACGTCGCGTTCCGCACCTACTCCCAGCACGACCTGGAGGCCGCGTTCGCGATCGGCCTCGACAACTAGGACCAGGGGTAGCTAGGCGCTCACGTCCACCGCGGCGATCCCGGTGCCCGAGGGGACGTAGAGCCGGCCGCCGCGCACGACCGGGGTGTGCTGGTCGTCGCCCGCGTCCCGGCCCACGACCGCGTTCCAGCGCTTCTTCCCGTTCAGGTCCAGGGCGCAGACCTTCTCGCCCGCATGCGCGTACACGATGTCACCGGCCACCACCGCGCGGGGGTCCGCCGGGCCGCCCTCGAAGCCGTGCGTCCAGGCACGGGAGCCGTCGGCCGCCCGGACGGCGTACACGCCGCCCTGTTCGGTGCCGACGGCCAGGGTGCGACTGCCCCCGGTCAGCGTCCCGCCGTTGTCCTCCTGGCGCCACAGCCGGCGGCCGTCCGAGATGCGGAAGCCCTGGAGTTCGGCGGCGGAGTCCGTGAACACGGTGGTGCCCGCCAGGGCGACGGCGGTGGCGTCGGTGCCCGCGGGCACCTGCCACTTGCGCGAACCGTCCCGCGCGTCCAGCGCCAGCAGGACGTCGCCGTAGCTGCCCGTGCAGACCGTCCCGCCCGAGACCAGCGGGACGCCGGTGGGGCCGGCCAGGGTCTTGGCGGTCCACTTCTCGCTGCCGTCAGAGGCGTAGCAGCGCAGCCCGCCCGTGTTCGTGCCGCCGACGGAGACGAGGACGTCCTGGCCTAGCAGGACGGGGACGTCGTACCGCTGGTCGCCGAGGGTGCGGGTCCACAGCGGGCTGCCGGACGGGCTCACCGCGGTCAGCCGGCGCGAGTCCTCGGAGTGCAGGCCCACCACGCAGTACACGGCGTCCCGGGTGGCCACGGGCGTGGAGACGTCATCGCCGAGCCGGACCTTCCAGCGCTTGGAGCCGTCCCGGGAGATCGCGTGCAGCACACCGCCGGAGGTGCCCGCGTAGACGACGGAACCGTCCGGGGACAGCGCGCAGCAGGCCCCGTCCAGGCCGCCGATGCCACCGAGGTCGTACTGCCAGCGCAGCACCGCCGGCCCGCCCGTGCGGTGGGCCGACGGGACCGATGAGCTGTCGCTGCCGCCACCGCTCTCGGTACGGAACCCGTACTCCCACAGCCCGCCGCCGACCCCGGCCACGGCCACGGCGACGGCTCCCCCGGCGAGGGCCTTGAGGAGCCGGCGCCGGCCGGGAGCCACGGCACCCACGCGGCGGCCTGGGGCGCCGGAGTCGACGGAGGTGGCCGCCCCGGCCGAGCCGCCGGGGGTGACGGGAGTGACGGGGGTGACGGGGGTGACGGAATCGGTCGGGGCCGCCGGGCCCGCCGGGGTGGCGTGGTCCGCCGGGTCGGTCCAGGTGGCGCGGGTGGTCGAGTCCGCCGGGGTGGCGGGGTCGGTGGCGCGGGTGATCGAGTCCGCCGGGGTGGCGGGGTCGGTGGCGCGGGTGGTCGAGTCCGCCGGGGTGGCGGGGTCGGTGGCGGTGGGGTGGGGGGCCAGGTACTCCACGCCGCTGGGGCGGTCGTCCGGGGCGGGGCGGGGCCGGGACGCGGGGCCGTACCAGCCCGGGCGGACGGCGCCGCGCAGGGTGTCCGGGGCGAACCCGGCGCTCGCCACCACCTCCGCCGGCTCCGGGCGCTCCAGCGGGTCCTCGCGCAGACAGGCCGTGACCAGCGGGCGGACGTCCTCCGGCACGCCGGACAGGTCGAAGTCGCGGGTGAGGATGCGCAGCAGGACCACCGAGTCCTGGCCCTCCCCGAACGGCTCCCGGCCGGCCGCCGCGTACGCGAGGACCGCGCCGAGGGAGAAGACGTCGCTGGGCGGGCCGACCTGGCCGCCGTTGCGGATCTGCTCCGGCGAGACGTAGCCGACCGAGCCGACGACCGCGCCGGTGCGGGTCAGCGCGGTGGCCTCCAGCGCCCGGACGATCCCGAAGTCGATGACCCGGGGCCCGTCCGGGCCCAGCAGGATGTTCGACGGTTTCAGGTCCCGGTGGACCAGCCCCTTGGCGTGGATGGCCGCCAGTGCCTCGCCGAGCGCGGCGGCGAGGATCCGGACCGCGGGGCGCGGCAGCGCGCCGTGGTCCAGGACGGCGTCCCGCAGGTTGGGGCCGGGGACGAACTCCGTTGCCATCCAGGGCCGTTCGGCATCGGTGTCGGCGTCCACGACCCGTGCGGTGTAGGTGTCCGCGCCGCCGACGGTCTGGGCGGCGCGGACCTCGTGGCGGAAGCGGGCGCGGAAGGTGCGGTCCTCGGCGTGCTCGGCCCGTACGACCTTCACCGCGAGCCGCAGCCCGGTGCGGGACTCGGCGAGGTAGACCTCGCCCATGCCGCCCGCGCCCAGTCTGTGCGTGGTGGCGTACGGGCCGATGTGGCGCGGATCTGTGGCGCGCAGCGGCTGCACTCCGGGGTCCCCCTGTCCGACGTGGTGTCAAGGGGAGGTTATAGCGCCGTTCAGACCGCGGGCACGCAGCGGCCGTCCTCCGTGCGGTACTGCCACTTCGCGCCCTCCGCCACCAGTTCCCTGACGGCGTTGACGAAGCGTTCCACGTGCTCGTCCGGCGTGCCCGCGCCGAAGCTGACGCGGATGGCGTTGAGGGACTTCTCGCCCGGGGCCGCCTCGGGGGCGCCGCACTCGCCCTGGGTCTGCGGGTCGCTGCCGAGCAGGGTGCGGACCAGCGGGTGGGCGCAGAAGAGGCCGTCGCGGACGCCGATGCCGTACTCGGCGGAGAGCGCGGCGGCGAAGTGCGAGCTGTTCCAGCCCTCGACGACGAAGGAGATGACGCCGACGCGCGGGGCGTCGTCGCCGAAGAGGGACAGCACGCGCACCTCGGGCACCTCGGCCAGGCCCTCGCGGACCGTGGCGATCAGGTGCTGTTCGCGGGCGACGAGGGTGTCCCAGCCGGCCTCGGTGAGGGCCTTGCAGGCGGAGGCGATGGCGTAGGCGCCGATGACGTTCGGGGAGCCCGCCTCGTGCCGGGCCGCGGTCTCGTGCCACTCGACGGCCACGCCGCCGTCCTGGCGCCGGGTGACCTTGCGGCTGGCGCCGCCGCCCGCGAGGTACGGCTCGGCCGCCTGGAGCCAGTCGGCGCGGCCGGCCAGGACGCCGGAGCCGAAGGGGGCGTACAGCTTGTGGCCGGAGAAGGCGACCCAGTCGACGTCCAGGTCACGCAGGTCCACCGGGTGGTGCGGGGCCAGCTGGGCGGCGTCCAGGACGATGCGGGCGCCGTGGACGTGCGCGGCGGCGGCCAGTTCGCGCACCGGCCACAGCTCGCCGGTGACGTTGGAGGCGCCGGTGACGCAGACCAGGGCCGGGCCGTACGGGTCACGGCCGGCGAGGGCCCGCTCCAGGGTCTCCACGGCCTGCCGCGGGGTGCGCGGGGCGTCGAGGTAGGTGACCCGCGCGTCCTGCCAGGGCAGCAGGGAGGCGTGGTGCTCGGTCTCGAAGACGAAGACCTCGCAGTCGGCCGGGATCACCCGGGCCAGCAGGTTGAGGGAGTCGGTGGTCGAGCGGGTGAAGATCACCTGGTCGGCCGGGCGGCAGCCGAGGAACTCGGCGACCGTCTTGCGGGCGTTCTCGAACAGGTCGGTGGAGAGCTGGGAGAGGTAGCCGGCGCCGCGGTGGACACTGCCGTAGTACGGGGCGTACGCGGCGACGTCGTCCCAGACGCGCTGGAGGGCGGGGGCGCTGGCCGCGTAGTCCAGGGCGGCGTAGCTGACTTCGCCGCCGGTGACCAGCGGGACGGTGACATCTCGCCCCAGAACGGGCAGAGGGGTGCAAACGGACTGGTCGGCGGCAGCGGTGGAGACGGACATG
The DNA here is from genome assembly GCF_014650115.1 of Streptomyces olivaceoviridis. GTDB lineage: Bacteria > Actinomycetota > Actinomycetes > Streptomycetales > Streptomycetaceae > Streptomyces > Streptomyces olivaceoviridis. The sequence goes on from NZ_BMUI01000006.1 coordinate 425,942, forward strand.
GCGGAACTCCCGTGAGAGGAATGCGGAGAAGAGAGGAAAAGGGGTGTGCGGAGGCGGGGCTCTGCGGCCCTAACGCATTCGCTTGCTCACGGAGGACTCCCTCGGACGACCAGGACCCCTGGTGTGTGAGGGGTCCGCGCTTGCCGTAGGCCTTGCTGCCGTACGACCTGGTCTTCACCCGGGGCACCCCGCCACGGACGGAGGGTTGCCGGACAGTCGGCCGGGGCCTCATGACTGTCACTCATGACCTGGTACAGGAACGTACTGAAGTGATCGTCGTCCCGCAACCCGTGTCCGGATCGCGGGACGACTCCCGGGGGCGTCAGGCGTTGCTGACGGCCACCCAGCGGTCCAGGGTGCGCTTGGCCGCGCCCGAGTCGATCGACTCCGCGGCCCGCGCCATGCCCGCGCGGATCTGCTCGGTGAGCGGCGCGTCCGTCGGCTCCAGGGCCACCAGCGCCGCCGCCGAGTTCAGCAGCACGGCGTCCCGTACGGCCCCCCTCTCGCCGTCCAGCAGCCGACGGGCGACCTCGGCGTTGTAGGAGGCGTCGGCACCGCGCAGGGCGTCCACGGGGACGAGGTCGATGCCGGCCTCGCGCGGGTCGAAGACCTCCTCCGTGACCTTGCCGTCCCGGACCACCCACACCCGGGAGGTGGCGGTGACGGTCAGCTCGTCCAGGCCGTCGTCGCCCCGGAAGACCAGCGCGGAGTTGCCGCGCTCCGCGAGGACACCGGCGACGATCGGCGCCATGCGGGGATCCGCGACCCCGACGGCCTGCGACCGCACCTGCGCGGGGTTGGTCAGCGGGCCCAGCACGTTGAAGGTGGTCCGGATGCCCAACTGGCCGCGCGCGGCGGCGACATGACGCAGGGACGGGTGGAACCGCACCGCGAAGCAGATGGTGATGCCGGCCTCCTCGGCCACCTCGGCCACCCGCTGCGGGGTCAGGTTGAGGTTGACGCCCAGCTTCTCCAGGACGTCGGAGGAGCCGGAGGCGGAGGACGCGGCGCGGTTGCCGTGCTTGACGACCTTCGCCCCCGCGCCCGCGACGACGATCGAGGACATGGTGGAGATGTTCACCGTCTTCGCTCCGTCGCCGCCGGTGCCGACGATGTCCACGGCCGGGCCGGGCACCTCGATGACGTTCGCGTGCGCGTACATCGTCCGGACCAGTCCGGTGATCTCCTGGACCGTCTCGCCCTTGGCCCGCAGCGCCACCATGAACCCGGCGATCTGCGCGTCGGTCGCCTCCCCGCGCATGATCAGGTCCATCGCCCAGGCGGTGTCGTCGGCGGACAGGTCCCGGCCGTCCAGCAGACCGTTCAGCAGGGCGGGCCAGGAGCGGCCCGCCGCGGTGTCGCCTCCAGCGGGGGTCACAGCGCTCATCAGCCGCTCCTTGAACAGGTTCCTGCTACGTCGTACACCACCCTATCCAGCCGGGCGGCACGGCGAAGGGCCCCGTCCGCGTTGCGGACGGGGCCCTTCGGCGTGGCGTGGCGACGCGGGGATCAGTGGTGGCCGTGGCCGCTCGTGATCTCCTTGTACTCCTCGACGGTCGGCTTCGGGATCTGGTTGTCCTCGCCGAAGTAGGCGTTGGACAGCTTCGTCCGCAGCTTCTCCGAGGCCGGGACCTTGCGCTCGACCCCGTTCTCGTCGACCGTCGGACCGATCTCGGCCGGCTGGTACTGATGGTGCGAGGTGAGCGTGTGCAGCTGCTCCTGGCTGAGCGGCTCGTGCACCTCGATGAACTCACCGTGCGGCAGCCGCTTGATGATGCCGGTCTCGCGGCCGTGCAGCACCTTGTCGCGGTCGCGGCGCTGGAGACCCAGGCAGATCCGCTTGGTGGCGATGAAGGCGAGGACCGGGCCCACGAAGTAGGCGATCCGGACGAACCAGGTGACCGCGTTGATCGACAGGTGGAAGTGCGTGGCGAAGATGTCGTTGCCGCCACCGATCAGCATCACGAAGTACACGGTCAGCCAGGCGACACCGAACGCCGTACGCGTCGGGGCGTTGCGCGGGCGGTCCAGGATGTGGTGCTCGCGCTTGTCGCCGGTGACCCAGGCCTCGATGAACGGGTACACCGCGATCGCGCCGAGGATCACGCCGAACAGCACCAGCGGGATGAACACGCCCAGGACCAGCGTGTGGCCCCAGAAGTTGATCTCCCAGCCCGGCATGGCGCGGATCAGGCCCTCGGCCATACCCATGTACCAGTCCGGCTGGGCGCCGGTGGACACCTGGTCCGGACGGTAGGGGCCGATGGCCCAGATCGGGTTGATCTGCGCGACGGCCGCGAGGGCCGCGAGCGCACCGAAGACCAGGAAGAAGAAGCCGCCGGCCTTCGCCATGTACACCGGCAGCAGCGGCATGCCGACGACGTTCTTGTTCGTCTTGCCGGGACCCGCGAACTGCGTGTGCTTGTGGTAGAAGACCAGGATCAGGTGGCCCACCACCAGGCCCAGCATGATGCCCGGCAGCAGCAGGATGTGGATCGAGTAGAAGCGGGCCACGAAGTCGCCGCCCGGGAACTCGCCGCCGAAGAGGAAGAACGAGATGTACGTGCCGACGATCGGCACGGACAGGATCGCGCCCTCCATGAAGCGGACACCGGTGCCGGAGAGCAGGTCGTCCGGGAGCGAGTAACCGGTGAAACCGGTGAACATGCCCAGGACGAACAGCAGGAAGCCGAACAGCCAGTTGATCTCACGCGGCTTGCGGAACGCGCCGGTGAAGAACACGCGCATCATGTGCACGAACATGCCGGCGATGAAGACGACCGCGCCCCAGTGGTGGATCTGCCGGATGAGCAGACCACCGCGCACGTCGAAGGAGATGTGCAGGGTCGAGCTGAACGCCTCGGACATCAGCTGTCCCTGGAGCGGGACGTAGGAGCCGTGGTACTCCACCTCGTTCATCGACGGGTGGAAGAACAGCGTCAGGTAGACACCCGTCAGGATGATGATGATGAAGCTGTAGAGGCAGACCTCACCCAACATGAACGACCAGTGGTCGGGGAAGATCTTGCGCATGTTGGCCTTGGCGAGGGAGTAGATCCCGAGCCGGCCGTCGGCCCAGTCGGCGAGACGCTCGCCGGCCGGTGCCTTCCCGCGGGGGCGGGAGGTCTCGTTCGCTGAAGTACTCATCCGCGCTCCCAGAATGCAGGACCGACGGGCTCCTCGAAGTCGCCGAGCGCCTGGAGGTAACCCTCACTGTCCACACCGATGCGCAGCTGCGGCAGGGCGTGGCCGGCGGGACCGAAGATCACTCGGGCGCCGTCGGAGAGGTCGAAGGTGGACTGGTGGCACGGGCACAGCACGTGGTGCGTCTGCTGCTCGTACAGGGAGATCGGGCAGCCGACGTGGGTGCAGATCTTCGAGTAGGCGACGATGCCCTCGTGCGACCACTCCAGCTCGCGCTTGTCCTTGATGTTGCCCGGCTGGAGCCGGACGATCATCAGGGCGGCCTTGGCGATCTCCGTCTGGAACTCCTCGGAGTGCTCCTCCAGGCCGTCCGGCTTGGCGAAGGTGAGGGAGCCGACGGCGACGTCCTCGGGACGCAGCGGCTGGTTCGTGTTCATGTTGACCAGGCGCTTGCCCTTGGCCCAGATGGTGTGGCGGAGCTTGGTCCCCGGCGCCGGGCCGAGACCGCCGAGCAGCATGACACCGGAGAGCGGCACCAGGGCCAGCGCGCCGAACATCGTGTTGCGGATCAGCTTGCGGCGGCCGAGCGCCGACTCCTTGGCGCCCTGGCGGAAGTCCGCGTGGACCTTCGCCCGGACGTCGGAGGGAGCCTCGATCGCGTGCCGGTCGTCGGCGACCTCCTCGTCGGACATCAGGGTGCGGGCCCAGTGGACCGCGCCCGCGCCGATGCAGAACAGCGCCACACCGAGGGTCAGGCCGAGCGCGAAGTTCATCGCGCTGATGTGCCCGATCGGGAAGACGAAGATCTGCTTGTCGTTCGGGATGGCCAGGTACGCGACGATGAAGCCGATGGTGGCCAGCATCGACACCGTGAACAGCAGGGCCACCACGCGCTCGGACCGCTTGGCGGCCCGCTCGTCGATGTCCTGGATCCGGTGCTCGTGCGGCGGCAGCCCCGGGTCCGCGAACGGGTTCTCCTCGTCCGCGATCCCTACCGCGCCGTGCGCGTGGTCCTGCTCAGCAGGCAGGTTCTCTTCTGGAATGTCTTGGCTACTCATGACTTCTTGGCCTTTGCGGTCCGAGCGGCGACCCAGACGGCGACCACGATGAGCGTGCCGAGGCCGAAGATCCAGCCGAACAGACCCTCACTGACCGGCCCGAGGCCGCCCAGCTCCAGACCACCCGGGTTCTCGGTCTTGTCGCCGTTGACCGCGTTGAGGTACGCGATGATGTCCTTCTTGTTCTTCTCCGACAGCGTGGTGTCGGGGAAGGACGGCATGTTCTGCGGGCCCGTCTGCATGGCCTCGTAGATGTGCTTCGGAGCGACACCCTCCAGGTCCGGCGCGAACTTGCCCTTGGTCAGGGCACCGCCCTTGCCGGTGAAGTTGTGGCACTGCGCGCAGTTGGTGCGGAACAGCTCGCCGCCCTTGGCGATGTCCGCGCCCGCGGGGCCGTACTGCTGCTTCGTGGGCACACTCGGGCCGGCGCCCAGCGAGGCGACGTACGCGGCGAGCTGGTCGATCTGGGCCTGCGAGTAGATGTTCTTCTTGCGCGGGACCTGGGCGCCCTGCGAGGTGGCGGCGGGCATACGGCCGGTGCCGACCTGGAAGTCGACGGCCGCGGCGCCCACGCCGACGAGGCTCGGGCCGTCGGAGGAGCCCTGGCCACCGGTGCCGTGGCAGCTGGCGCAGCCGACCTCGTAGAGCTTCTTGCCCTCCTTGATGGTCAGGGACTGGGAGGTTTCATCGGCCTGCGCCTTGCCCGCGGGCGCGAACGCGGCGTACAGCCCCCCAGTGGCCGCCAGCGCGAGGAGTAGGACGACGACCGCCGCCAGCGGATGGCGTCGTCGTACGGAGAGCTTTTTCACGGATTACCCCGGTGTCAGGATCTTCTGCGTCGGTGCTTCTGGATGTGCGGGAGTGGTCCCGGCTACTTGATCAGGTAGATCGTGGCGAAGAGGCCGATCCAGACGACATCGACGAAGTGCCAGTAGTAGGACACGACGATGGCGGCGGTCGCCTGCTCGTGAGTGAACCTCTTGGCCATGTAGGTGCGGCCGAGGACCAGCAGGAAGGCGATGAGACCGCCCGTCACGTGCAGGCCGTGGAAGCCGGTGGTCAGGTAGAACACCGAGCCGTACGGGTCGGAGGACAGCGAGATGCCGTCCTTCTTCACCAGCTCCGTGTACTCGTAGATCTGACCGCCGATGAAGATCGCACCCATGATGAAGGTGAGGATGAACCAGCCACGGAGCTTCTTCACATCGCCGCGCTCGGCCGCGAACACGCCGAGCTGGCAGGTGAGGGAGGAGAGCACCAGGATCGTGGTGTTCGTGGCGGAGAAGGGCACGTTGAGTGCCTCCGCCATCTCCTTCCAGTGAGCTGGTCCGGTCACCGACCGGAGGGTGAAGTACATCGCGAAGAGGGCCGCGAAGAACATCAGCTCGGAACTCAGCCAGATGATGGTTCCGACGCTGGTGAGGTTCGGCCGGTTGACCGACGGGTGCGCGTGCCCGGTTTCTACTGTCGTTGCTGTCGCCACGACCGACATTATGTCGGTCGCTTATCTCGCGCTCACTCCGGGGGGTGCCGTTCGGAGTGTTGCCACCCGCCGGACCGGTGTTGACGTGGTGTTCACGGGGACGATGGCGGGAGTAACATCCGCCGGAACGGGCCCGCCCGTCCTGTCCGTACGACGCTGACGTCTCGGAGGAACAATGCAGCCGACCGCCACGGTGCTGGTCTACAGCGACGACTCCAACACCCGCGAGCAAGTACGGCTGGCGGCCGGGCGTCGGCCGGCGCCCGACGTCCCCCTCGTCGAGTTCGTGGAGTGTGCGACTCCGCAGGCGGTGCTGCGCGAGCTGGACAAGGGCGGCATCGACGTCTGCGTGCTCGACGGCGAGGCCGTGCCGATGGGCGGCATGGGAGTGTGCCGGCAGATCAAGGACGAGGTGTTCAACTGTCCGCCGGTGCTGCTGCTCATGGGACGGCCGCAGGACGCGTGGCTGGCCACGTGGAGCCGGGCCGACGCGGCGGTCACCCTGCCGGTGGATCCGGTGGAGTTCGCCTCCTCCCTGGCCTCTCTGCTGCGTCAGCGGCGCCTGGTGGGCGCCTAGCGGGGCGGGGCGCCGGGTTCCTGGGCGAGTGCGGGCCGGTCGGTCCTCCTCGCGCAGTTCCCCGCGCCCCTTCATCACGCCGCCGCCGGCTGGACGCGTAGCGCGTCCCCCGGGGCCGGGCCGTCCGGTTTGCCGTTGAAGAGGGCGCTGCCCTGACGCCACTTCTGCCAGTCGACGTTCCAGTCGCCGAAGCCGTTGCCGAAGGGTTCCATGTCGTCGCCGTTGGAGTTGACGACCTTGACGATGTCGCCCTCGCGGACGGTGTCGAAGAACCACTCGGCGTTGGACGTGCTCATCCCGGTGCAGCCGTGGCTGACGTTGGCGTACCCCTGGGAGCCCACCGACCAGGGGGCGGCGTGGACGTACTCGCCGGACCAGGTGACCCGGGTGGCGTAGTAGACCGGCAGGTCGTAGGAGTCGGAGCTGCCCTCGGCGATGCCGACCGTGGTGCCGCGCATGCGTACGAAGTACTGCTTGGCCAGGACGACCTTGACGCCGTTGCGGGTCTCGAAGCCGGGCTTGCCCGTCGTGATGGGGATCTGGTTGATCTCCCGGCCGTTCTTGTAGACCGTCATCTGGTGCGTGGCGGCGTCCGTGAGGGCCTCGATCCTGTCACCGGTGGTGATCTTCAGCGGCTTGGCCGTGCCGCCCCACAGCCGGTCGCCGATCTTGACGCCCTCCAGGTTGCTGTGCACCTGGATGGTGGCGTGAGCGGGCCAGTAGTCCTTGGGCCGGTAGTGGAGTTCCTTGTTGTCGACCCAGTGCCAGGCGCCCTGCACGGCCGGCGCGGAGTCCACCCGGAGGGCCTGTTCCACGACGGCGCGCTGCGCCTTGTCCTTGATCTCGTGGTCGAGTTGGGCCGTGATCGGCTGGCCGACGCCGTAGGTGCCCTTCTCCGGCCCGAACGTGACGTTCAGGCGCTGCTTGGTGGTCGGCTGACTGGTGTCGAACGTGAAGACCTTGCGGCCGGGCGCGCCCTTCTCGTCCTCGGTGCTCACCGTGACCGTGTAGTGGGCGTTGGCGGCCAGCGGGGAGGTGCTGTGCCAGCGGCTGCCGTCGGCGGCGAGTTCGCCCGCCACATGGCGCCCTGTGGAGTCCTGGGCGGTGACGTCCGTGATACGGCCCTCGTCGCCGTCGGCGGTCACCTCCAGGGGCTTGTCCGGGTCGGCCCGCTTCCCCGCTTCGGTGGGGCCGTTGAAGGAGATCAGGCCCGCTGCGTCGTACGGCTTGGCCGACAAGGGGTTGCCGTCCGAACCGCAAGCGGTGACGCCCGCGCCGAGGGCGGTCACCAGCAGCGCGCAGCTGACGACGGTGCGGGTCCGCGGAGTGTGGTTCATATGATCACGCTATGAGATGAAGAGCTCACTGGCATGGCAGGTAACTCGTACGAGCGAACGACACTGCGCCAGAAGAAGGACACCGCGGAGGGCGCGCGCGGGACACGCCGGGAGCAGCCGGAAACGCCGGGAGCCCGGACTCCCCTGACGGGGGGTCCGGGCTCCCGGCGTATTGCCGAGCGTTCTACTGGGTGCGGTTCTCACCGTGGTAGTACTCGAACACCCAGCCGAAGATGCCGACCACGATGAACGGGGCGGCGAAGTAGATCAGCCACCAGCCGATCGCGATGCTGAGGAAGGCGACGGCGCCGCCGAAGCCCAGCATGAGCGGCTGCCAGCTGTGCGGGCTGAAGAAGCCCAGCTCGCCCGCGTCGTCCGCGACGTCGGCCTCCTTGTCGTCCTGGGCGCCCGCGTCGACCCGCCGGGCCGTGAAGCCCAGGTAGAAGCCGATCATGACGCTCAGGCCGAAGGCCAGGAAGAGCGCGGTGGTACCGGCCGGCTCCTTCGACCACACGCCATACACGATGGCCATGATCAGGATGAAGACGCTCAGCCAGATGAACATCCGACCCTGGATCTTCACTTGCCGGCCTCCTTGCTGCCCGCGACGGCGGTGCCGTGACCGGCGTGCTCAAGCTGTTCGAGCGCGGCGATCTCAGGGTGGTGCAGGTCGAACGCCGGGGATTCGCTGCGGATCCGCGGCAGGGTGAGGAAGTTGTGCCGGGGCGGCGGGCAGGAAGTCGCCCACTCCAGCGAGCGGCCGTAGCCCCACGGGTCGTCCACGCCGACCGGCTTGCCGTACTTGGCCGTCTTCCAGACGTTGTAGAGGAACGGCAGGATCGACAGGCCGAGCAGGAAGGAGCTGATGGTCGACACCGTGTTCAGCGCGGTGAAGCCGTCGGCGGCCAGGTAGTCGGCGTACCGGCGCGGCATGCCCTCGGCGCCCAGCCAGTGCTGGACCAGGAAGGTGCCGTGGAAGCCGATGAACAGCGTCCAGAAGGTGATCTTGCCGAGACGCTCGTCGAGCATCTTGCCGGTCCACTTCGGCCACCAGAAGTGGAAGCCGGAGAACATCGCGAAGACGACCGTACCGAAGACCACGTAGTGGAAGTGGGCCACCACGAAGTACGAGTCGGAGACGTGGAAGTCCATGGGCGGCGAGGCCAGGATGACACCGGTCAGACCACCGAACGTGAAGGTGA
>NZ_BMUI01000007.1 GCF_014650115.1 Streptomyces olivaceoviridis
TGGCCTTGCCGTACTTCCGGAGCAGGCGCTTGTCCAGGGAGCCGGCGTTGACGCCGATCCGGATCGGGGTGCCGTGGTCCTTGGCGGCCTTGGCGATCTCCTTGACCTTGTCGTCGAACTGCTTGATGTTGCCCGGATTCACGCGCACCGCCGCACAGCCGGCCTCGATGGCGGCGAACACGTACTTCGGCTGGAAGTGGATGTCCGCGATCACCGGGATCCGTGACTTGCGGGCGATGGTCGCGAGGGCGTCCGCGTCGTCCTGCGTGGGGCAGGCGACGCGGACGATCTGGCAGCCGGACGCGGTGAGTTCCGCTATCTGCTGCAAGGTGGCGCCGATGTCCGACGTGCGGGTCGTCGTCATGGACTGCACCGACACCGGGGCTCCGCCCCCGACCGCCACCGGCCCGACCTGGATCTGCCGCGACTGCCGCCGCGGCGCGACCGGACGGGCCGGTACCCCGGGAACGCCCAAGGGAACGGCGGTCATCGTGTCACTCCCGGTTTCCGGAGACGGTCTCCCGCATCGCCCGCAGGGACTCCTTCAGGGAGCCCATGGTGGCGAGGACGGCGGTCGGCTCGTAGCCGCAGTGCGCCATGCAGTTGTCGCAGCGCGGGTCCTTGCCGCGGCCGTACTTGTCCCAGTCGGTCTTCTCGATGAGTTCGCGGTACGTCGGCACGTACCCGTCACTCATCAGGTAGCAGGGGCGCTGCCACCCGAAGAGCGAGTAGTTCGGGATCGCCCACGCGGTGCACGGGAAGTCGACCTTGCCCTCCAGGAAGTCCAGGAAGAGCGGGGAGTGGTTGAGCCGCCACTTCTTGCGGTTGCCGCCCGCGAAGGCCTTCCTGAACAGCTCGCGGGTCTGCTCGACACCGAGGAAGTGGTCCTGGTCGGGGGCCTTCTCGTAGGCATAGGCGGGCGAGATCATCATCTCGTCGACCTTGAGGTCGTCGTTGAGGAAGTTGAGCACCTCGATGATGGTCTGCGGGGTGTCGGTGTTGAAGAAGGTGGAGTTGGTGGTCACCCGGAAGCCGCGCCGCTTGGCCTCCTTGATGGCCTCCACCGCCTCGTCGAAGACGCCTTCCTTGGCCACGGACTCGTCGTGCCGCTCCCGCAGCCCGTCGATGTGCACGGCGAAGGCGAAGTAGGGCGACGGCGTGAACTTGTCCATCTTCTTGCGCAGCAACATGGCGTTGGTGCACAGGAAGACGTATTTCCGCTTCGCCACCAACTGCCGCACGATCTCGTCGATCTGAGGGTGCATCAAGGGTTCGCCACCGGCGATGGACACCATCGGCGCACCGGATTCCAGCACCGCGCCCACGGCCTGGGCGACCGGCATGCGCTGCTTGAGCACACCGGCCGGGTGCTGGATCTTGCCGCAGCCCTCGCACTTCAGATTGCAGGCGAACAGCGGTTCCAGCTCGACGATGAGCGGGAACTTGTCCCGCTTGCGGAGCTTCTGTTCAGCCAGGTATGTCGCGACCTTGATGGACTGGCGCAACGGCATGGCCATCTGGCTCACCTCCGAGGGAGCAGCGAAGAACGGTGCCATTCAAAAAATGAGGGAAGGACGGAACGAAGAACGCGGAAGGCTGATATTCCGCCGCGCACCGTGCCGATCCGGACGAGTTCGTGTTCCGGGGCGTCCACGACCACCCGGACGGCCGCGACCGGGCGCTCGCCCGTGCGGACGGCCGTGCGGAGCGTGGCCGCCGACTCCATGTCGACCGCGATCGCGCCGGTGGCGAGCAGATCGTACCGCTCGGCCCCCCGCACGACGTGGTCGGAGCCGGTGAGCGGGCCGGTGTGGACCGTGCGTCCGGGCAGCAGGCGCACGAGTTCCTTGACCAGCAGGTCGGTGCCCACGCACGGGACGGTCCCGCGCGGGTCCCGGGTCTCCTCGGCGACGACCAGGTCGCCGGGGTGCATGCCGGGGGCGAGCCCGGCACAGAAACCGGTGGCCAGCACGGCGGTGCCGGCCGACGCCGGACCGGCGAGGTGCCGGCCGACGGAGCGTTCCGCCGCCTTCGGGCCCATGCCCGTACGGACGACGGTGTACGGCCCGTCCGCCCCGCTCCTGTCGCCGGTGCGCAGGGCGAGGTGCTCGATGCCGAGCGCGCAGGCGATCAGCAGCGGGGCCGGGGCGGGCTGGTCGCTCAAGTCAGCTCCCCGTCGCCCGTGACGCGGCCGCCTTGGCCTTGGCGAGCAGATTGCGCTCGAAGGGGTCGCCGTGCAGGTAGCGGCCGAGCGCGGTGAGCGGGAAGACCTGCCGGTACAGGTGGTAGTTGATGGAGAAGTCCCAGGGGAAGCCGGTGCCGGTGAAGTACGGCTCGTCCCAGGTGCCGTCCTCGCGCTGGGTCCGGGCCAGCCACTGGATGCCGCGCTCGACGGCCTCGGAGTCCTTCTCCCCCGCCGCGAGCAGCGCCATCAGCGCCCACGCGGTCTGGGAGGCGGTGGAGGCGCCCCGGCCGCTCCACTCCTTGACGTACTTGTAGGAGCGCAGGTCCTCGCCCCAGCCGCCGTCGTCGTTCTGGACGCTCTCCAGCCAGGTCACGGCCCGCCGGATCGCCGGGTGCGAGCCGGGCAGTCCGGCCGCGGTCAGCGCGGGCACCACCGAGCCGGTGCCGTAGACGTAGTTGACGCCCCAGCGGCCGAACCACGAGCCGTTCGGCTCCTGCTCGGCGAGCAGCCAGTCGATGCCGCGCCGGGTGCGCGGGTCGTGGGCGAGGCCCTCGGCGGCGAGCATCTCCACGACGTGCGCGGTGACGTCCGCGGACGGCGGGTCGATGACCTCGCCGAAGTCGCAGAACGGCAGCCGGTTGGGGAACGGGCTGGTGTTGTCGACGTCGAAGGCGCCCCAGGCGCCGTTCTTCGACTGCATGCCGAGGTTCCAGCGCACCGCCCGGCCGATCGCCTTGTCGACGCGCTCCGGGTCGTGGTGCCGGACCCGGCGCAGCGCGAGGGCGACCTCGGCGGTGTCGTCGATGTCCGGGTAGTTGTCGTTGTGGAACTCGAACGCCCAGCCGCCCGGCGGCAGTCCGGGACGTTTCACGGCCCAGTCGCCGGGCCGGACGATCTCCTCGCCGAGCATCCAGTCGGCCGCCTTGACCAGTTGGGGGTGGTCGACGGGCAGACCGGCGTCCACGAGGGCGATCGTGGCCAGGCAGGTGTCCCAGACCGGGGACTGGCAGGCCTCGATCATCCGGGCGCCGTCCTCGCGCCAGACGGCGAAACGGTCCAGCGAGGCGAGGCCCTCACGCATCACGGGGTGCTGGAGGTCGTAGCCGAGCAGGTGCAGGGCGATGATCGAGTACACGGCCGGGGGCTGGATGCCGCCCCAGCAGCCGTCGTTCTCCTGGCGCTCGATGATCCAGCGGGCCGCCGCGTTCACAGCGGCCTTGCGCAGCCTGCGCGGGGCGACTTTGCGGAACTGGTGCAGCGCCTTGTCGATGCGCTGGAAGGCGCCGTCCCAACTGGCCAGCGGGGCCAGGGGCCGGGACGGGTTGGGCCGGGCCGGATCGGTGTGCAGTTCGTCCAGCGGGAAGGGCGCGGGGCGCACCGGTCGCTTGGCCGAGACGATGGTGAGCGGGACGATGGTCTGCCGGGCCCAGCATCCGAAGTCGTAGATGTTGAGCGGCATCCAGGTGGGGAACCAGATCAGCTCCGGGGGGAGTTCGGGCAGGTCCTCCCACTTCCACCAGCCGAACAGGGCGAGCCAGATCCTGGTGAACACGCGGGAGGCGGCGATGCCGCCGCGCTCGCGGACCCAGGCGGACGCCCTCGCCATGTGCGGGGCATCGGGCTCGTCGCCGGCCAGGCGCAGGGCGACGTACGCCTCGATGGTGGTGGACAGTTCGCCGGGGCCGCCGTAGAAGGTGGCCCAGGTGCCGTCCTCACGCTGCTCGCCGCGGATGAACTTCGCGGCGGCCTGCGTGGTCTCCTCGTCCTGGATGCCCAGGAACTGACGGAGCAGCAGGTCCTCGGCGTCCATGGTGACGTTGGTCTCCAGGTCGCCCTTCCACCAGCCCTGGGAGTCCTGCCGGGAGAGCAGGAAGTCGGTGGCGCGTCGTGCGGCGTGCGCGGCGGCTTCTTGTACCCCGGCCGCCTCGGGGGTGGTGAGGGCGGTGTCGCTGGCCGCGGCAGCCCGGGGCGGCAAGGTCGCCCCGGTACTTCCGTCGGTCGTCGCTGTCATGGCATCCCCTTCGTGCAGTCGTGCGAGTCGTGCTGCTGTGGGTCCGCCGTCGGCCGGTGTCCTTCAACCGTGGGGAGACACCGGCCGGCGACTACGCGAGGCTCATCAGGCCAATAGTGATCATCTCTTCCGTACGACGACGAAGTCCGCGAGCGCCGTGAAGGAGTCCCGCACCCGGTCGGGCATGTCGACGGCGTCGAGGGCCTCGATGGCGATGGTGTGCTGGCGGCGCGCCTCCGCCGCGGTCCACTCACGGCCGCCGGCCTCCTCGATGAGGGCGGCGCGGGCCGCGAACTCCTCCTCGGAGAAGTTCTCGAAGTCGCTGCTCTTGGCGTCGGCGGCGAGGATGTCGCCGAGCTGCTCGGAGGCGGAGCCGCCGGCCGCGAGCGCGGCCACCACGGGCAGGGACTTCTTGCGCTGGCGCAGGTCGCTCCAGGCCTGCTTGCCGGTGGCCTCCGGATCGCCCCAGATGCCGAGCAGATCGTCCACGGCCTGGAAGGCGAGGCCGAGGTGGTAGCCGTACCGTTCCAGCGCGTCGGCGGTGGCGTCGTCCGCGCCGCCGAGGACCGCGCCGATGGAGCAGGCGCAGGCGAGCAGGGCGCCGGTCTTGTTGCCCTCCATCTCCAGGCATTCCTCGACGCTGACCCGGTCGCGGTGCTCGTAGGAGATGTCCTGGGCCTGACCGTCGATCAGGGCGCGGGTGGCGGTGGTCAGCCGGCGGGTGGCGCGGCCGGCCTCGACCGTGCCGAGTTCCAGCAGGACCTCGTTGGCGAGGGCGAACAGGGCGTCACCGACCAGGATGGCCTGGGCGGGGCCGTGCACCTTCCAGACGGTGTCCCGGTGCCGGCGCTGCTCGTCGCCGTCCATGAGGTCGTCGTGCAGCAGCGAGAAGTTGTGCACGAGTTCGACGGCGACCGCGCCCGGGATGCCCGCCTCGGGTGCGGCGCCGGTGACCTCGGCGGAGAGCACGGCGAGCGCGGGGCGGACGGCCTTGCCGCCGTCGCCGTCGGCGGGGTTGCCGGCGGCGTCGATCCAGCCGAAGTGGTAGGCGGCGACGGTGTCCATGGGAGGCGCCAGGCGGTCGACGGCCGCGCGCAGCACCGGTGTGGCCAGGGTCCGGCCGCGCTCCAGCAGCGCGGTCACGTCCACCGCGGCCCGTGGAGCGGGCGTCGAGGCCGGGGGCACAGTGGGCACAGTCTCTCCTCTTGTTGCGGTACCGGGGGTGCGGGGGCCGGCCGCCTGCCGATGGGACATCAGGCCGCCTCCTCGAATGCGAAGAGGTGGCGGGGGCGGGGCCGGCCCAGGGCACTGAGCGCGGCGTCGGCCGCGCTCACTCCACTGCGGACCGCACTCTCCATGGTCGCGGGCCACCCGGTGGCGGTCCACGCTCCGGCCAGGTACAGGCCGGGGGCCTTGGTGCGGGCGCCGGGCCGCAGCCGCCCGACGCCGGGGGTGGGGGCGAACGTCGCCGTGCGCTCCCGGGTCACGAAGAAGTCCAGCACCTCGGCCGCGCGCGTACCCGGGATCAGCCGTTCCAGCTCGGGCAGGTAGCGCTCGCGGAGTTCGGCGACCGGGGTGTCGATCTCGTCCTGCGCGGCCGACTGGGACAGCGCCAGGTACTGTCCCGTGCGCAGCCCGGAGGCGTGGGTGCGGTCGAACACCCACTGCACGGGCGTGCCGAGGGCCGTGAAGAAGGGCCGGGCGAGCACCTCGCGGTCGTACACCACGTGGACGTTCAGGATCGGCGCGGTGCCGATCTCCAGCAGCCGCTCGGGCGCGTCGAGGGCGCCGGGCGGCAGCAGGTCGTGGGTCTCGCGCTGGGGTACGGCGAGGACGACCGCGTCGGTTTCGAGGTTCTCGCCGGGAACCTGAACGCTCCACGTCCCGTTCTCGTTGAGGGAGACGGAGGTGACGCGTGTACGGACCTCGGTACGCACGCCCGCGGAGTCGAGCGCCTTGCGGGCCAGCCGGTCGTGCAGTTCGCCCAGCGGGACATGGGCCCAGCCGATGTCGGCCGCGCCCGGGTCGGACAGCAGACCGGTCTTGAACACCATCGCGGCGAGCCCCAGCGAGGCGTCGCCCGCGACCGCGTTGAGGGTGGCGACCCCGACCAGGTCCCACAGGGCCTCGACGGCACGCGCCGACTGACCGTGCGCGGTCAGCCAGCTGCCGAAGTCCTGGCTGTCCAGGGCCGGATCGGCGAGGTCGAGCCCCTTCAGCGCGAGCGCGGCCCGCCCGACGGCCGCGCGCTCGGCGAGCGAGAGGTGCGGATAGGCGGCCAGGCTGCGCCCCAGGTGGAGGGGGACGGGCAGCGGGTCGCGCCGCAGTCTGCCGAGCCTCCGCCCCTCGGGCTTGGCGACGTCGACGACGGGCACGTCCAGGCGGTCCTGTAGCGGTGCCAGCGCCGCGCCCTCGATCCGGTCGAGGAACCAGCGGTAGGCGGTGCAGCAACGCAGGTACACGTGCTGGCCGTTGTCGACGGTCAGTTCGCCGCGCTGGAAGGAGAAGGCGAGGCCGCCCAGCCGGGGCCTGCCTTCGAGCAGGGTGACCCGGACGCCCGCGTCGGCGAGGGCGAGCGCCGCGGTGATCCCGGCGAGGCCGCCACCGACCACGACCGCGCTGCGGCCTGCCGTGCCCGGAGCGCCGGACCGCGCCGGTGCGGGGAGTGCGCCGTCGCTCATCGTGCGTCCTTCCGTGCGTGCGCTCCGCGGGCGGGGCCGTTGAGGGCCGCCTTTCGGCTGCGGCTACGTCGTGGCCGGTCGTGCCCGCGCGGCGGCAGCCGCATGTCGGACACGGCCCCGCGCCCCTTCGGGGCGCGCGCCTGGTGGTTGAACGGTGCACGCCCGGCCGTCGCAGTCAGGGACGCCACGCCGCGGCGGAAGGTTGACTGTCGCATGCCGTCCGGTCCGGCCGGTTCTGGTGCGGTGCGCTGCATCAGGCGCGCCTCCGGACGGAGCGCCGGGAGACGTGACGGGTCACATGCCGGGTGTCGAGCCCCGAGAGGCCGCGCACGGCGACGTAGGCCTTCTCGTGTCCGGGCAGCGAGACCCGGCCGCGCAGCACGGCCTCCGGGTCGCGCTCGATGCGGTCCAGCAGCCGGCGGTAGATGCCGGCCATCGCGGCCACACAGGCGCCGCTGCGGCGGTCGAGCATGGGCAGCAGCCGGTAGCCCTCGGCGAACAGGGCCCGGGCGCGCCGCACTTCGAAGTGCACGAGGCCCGCGAAGTCGGAGCCCTCCGGCGGGGTCGGCCCGTTGAACCCGGCCGAGCAGCCGAACTTGGCGAGGTCGTCGGCGGGCAGATAGGTACGGCCGCCGGCCGCGTCCTCGCGGACGTCGCGCAGGATGTTGGTGAGCTGGAGGGCGAGGCCCAGCGTGTCGGCGTACTCGGCCGCGCGCTCGGCTCCGCGCGCGGCCGGTTCGGTGCCGAACACGCCGAGCGAGAGGCGGCCGATGGCACCGGCGACACACCGGCAGTAGACCTTCAGGTCGTCCCAGGTCTCGTAGGTCTCCCCGCGCACGTCCATCTGGACGCCGTCGATCAGCTCGTCCAGGCCGGCGAGCGGGATCGGGAAGACGCGCGCGGCGTGGCTGAGGGCGACGGCCACCGGGTCGGTGTCGTCCTCCTCGACCTCGCCCTCGCGGATCCGGGCGAGCAGCGCCCGGGTGTCCTCCAGCCGCGTCAGCTTGACGTCGCCGGCCAGCTCGCCGTCGCCGATGTCGTCCACGCGCCGGGAGAACGCGTACAGCGCCGACATGGCGCGGCGCTTGGCCGTCGGCAGCAGCCGGATGCCGTAGGCGAAGTTACGGGCCTGCTGCCCGGTGACGGCCTCGCAGTAGCTGTAGGCGGCGAGTACCGGTGCGGACACGTGCGGCGGAGAATCCACGGCCCGGATCACCCCTCTCCTCGCAGGATCAGGCCCGCCTCGCGCAGCAACTGGACCTTGCCGGGTCTGGGCGGGCCGGGAAGTACGTCGTATTTGGCGGCGGCGATCGCCCGGATCGCCGCCCTTCCTCCCGCCACGAACCCTGCGAGCAGCAGCTTGAGCCTGCCGTGGACGCTACCCACCAGGGGGGCGCCTTCATTCAGCAGATCGCGGGCGCGTTGTGCTTCGTATGCAACCAGGGCGCGCACCGATGCGCCCGTGGTTTTCGCGGCGAGGTCCGCTTCCTGGACGTGGAAGCGCTTCATGTCCGCGGCGGGGAGGTAGATCCGGTCGCGGCCGAGGTCCTCGGCGACGTCCTGGAGGTGCTCGACGATCTGGAGCGCCGTGCAGATCGCGTCGGACAGCCGGATCCGCTCGGGGGTGGAGGTGCCGGTGACGGCGAGCACGAGGCGGCCGACCGGGTTGGCGGAGAGTTCGCAGTAGGCGAGGAGGTCGTCGTAGGTCTCGTACCGGGTGACGAGCTGGTCCTGGCGGTTGGCCGCGATCAGCCCGAGGAACGGCTCGGGGGTGAGGGCGTGGCGGCGGACGGTGGGCCGCAGGCGGCGCAGCAGCGGGTGGCGCGGGGTGCCGTCGAAGACGCGGCGCAGGTCGGCCTCGAAGGCGTCGAGGAGGACCAGGCGGTCGGTGGCCTCGGCGGGCGACACGCCGAGCAGCCGGGCGTCGGCGCCGCCGGGGGCGAGGTCGCCGTCGCCGATGTCGTCCACCAGACGGGCGAACCCGTAGACCGCCATGAGGTCGGCGCGCCAGTCCCGGGGCAGGAAGAAGGGGGCCACCGGGAAGTTCTCGCTCGCGGCCTTGTCCAGGGTGGCGCGTTCCAGGTCGGGCGCCTCGGCGGTGGCCGTCATCGGGCGCTGCCCGGGGCGTGGACGGCACATGCTCCGCTGAGCAGGGGAGTTTCCGTAGCCATTGCCGTCACATCTCCCGTTCTACACTGCCAATCCGATACACACTATTTCGGACACGCCGCCCCGCTCCGCGCAGGCGTGCCCACCGCAGGTGGGCGCGCATTATCGCCCCACTTGCCGGTTTCCGACGCCGGTACAGCTTACGTTGTACAACGCGGCGTGGCGCGGCAGGGTGTCCTGCACATCACAACAACACACCGATTGCCTTCAAGATTCCTAACGCCAGACGGAGTTGACGCTTCCTTTGCAGACGGAAGGGCCCCGCCGGAGGGATTCCGGCGGGGCCCTGGCCGAAAACGGGTCACTTGCCCGTGAACTTCTCGTACTCCTTGAGGACCTCTTCGGTGGGCCCGTCCATGCGCAGCTCACCGCGCTCCAGCCACAGCACCCGGTTGCAGGTGTCACGGATGGACTTGTTGTTGTGGCTGACCAGGAACACCGTGCCGGCCTCCTTGCGCAGTTCCCGGATGCGCTCCTCCGAGCGCTTCTGGAACTTGCGGTCGCCGGTGGCGAGCGCCTCGTCGATCATGAGGACGTCGTGGTCCTTGGCGGCGGCGATGGAGAAGCGCAGGCGCGCCGCCATGCCGGAGGAGTACGTGCGCATCGGCAGGGTGATGAAGTCGCCCTTCTCGTTGATGCCCGAGAAGTCCACGATGCCCTGGTAGCGCTCCTTGATCTGCTCCCGGGACATGCCCATGGCGAGCCCGCCCAGGATGACGTTCCGCTCGCCGGTCAGGTCGTTCATCAGGGCCGCGTTCACACCCAGCAGGGACGGCTGGCCATCGGTGTAGACCTTGCCCTTCTCCGCGGGCAGCAGCCCGGCGATGGCCCGCAGCAGCGTCGACTTGCCGGAGCCGTTGGAGCCGATCAGGCCGATGGCCTCGCCGCGGTAGGCCACGAAGGACACGCCGCGCACGGCGTGCACCTTGCGCACCCCGCGCGCCGCGTCGTCGGAGCGGCGCCTGAGGATGCGGCTCAGGGCCGCCGTGGCGCTGCCCTTGCCGGTCTTGGCGCCGTTGACCCGGTAGACGATGTGCAGGTCGTCCGCGATGACCGTCGGACGGCGATCCTGGGTGTTCTGCTCAGCCACGGCCGTACCGCTCCTCCGCCTTCCAGAAGTACACGAACCCGCCCACGGCGAAGAGCACGGCCCAGCCGCCGGCCACCGCCCACACATGGTCGGGCAGGTTCGCGGAACCGTAGCCGTCGATCAGGGCGAAGCGCATCAGGTCCATGTAGACGGCGGCCGGGTTCCACTGGAGGACCGTCGCGATCCACTGCGGCTTGTCCTCCAGCATGATCGGGATGGAGAACATCACGCCGGAGGCGTACATCCACGTCCGCATCACGAACGGCATGAGCTGGGCCAGGTCCGGGGTCTTGGCACCCGCACGGGCCATGATCAGCGCGAGCCCGGTGTTGAAGAGGAACTGGAGGGCGAGGACGGGCACGATCAGCAGCCAGGACAGGTCCGGGTAGCTGCCGAAGCCGATCGCCACGAGGAACAGCACGACCATCGAGAACAGCAGCTGCTGGAGCTGCTGGAGCGAGAAGGAGACGGGCAGCGAGGCGCGCGGGAAGTGCAGGGCGCGCACCAGGCCCAGGTTGCCGGAGATCGCGCGGACGCCCGACATCACCGAACTCTGCGTGAAGGTGAACACGAACACGCCGGTGACCAGGAACGGGATGTACACGTCCTGGGACATGCCGCGGCTGGCGTGCAGGATCAGCCCGAAGATGAAGAAGTACACGGCCGCGTTCAGCAGCGGCGTGGCCACCTGCCACAGCTGGCCGAGCTTGGCCTGGCTGTACTGCGCGGTCAGCTTCGCCTGGGAGAAGGCGAGGATGAAGTGGCGGCGCCCCCAGAGCTGACGGACGTACTCCACGAGCGAGGGCCGGGCGCCGCTCACGGCAAGCCCGTACTTGGCGGCGAGCTGGGCCGCCGTCAGCCCCTCGTCGGGCGGCGCGGCCGCGGTCACGGCGACCGTGCCGTCGTGCGTGGTCTCACTCACAGGTGGATACTTTCGTCTTCGGATTCGCGTTCGAGTTCGTCGTCCCGTGCGCCCGCCCGCGGGCGCACGGGCACTTCAAGGGACGAGCTTGTCAGATGACCGGCGGACGGCCCAGTCGGGTGAGTCGCCACACCGTACGCCAGCGCATCGGGCGGCGGGGACCGCAGGGCGTGGTCCAGCCTTCCCGGAAGCCGCCGAGCCATGCCTTCAGGGCCGGCCGCGAGGGGCGGCGGAGCAGCGTGAGCAGCAGCCAGACGCCCAGGTAGACCGGGACCAGGAGGGCGGGGAGGTTGCGGCGGGCGAGCCAGACGCGGTTGCGGGCGACCATGCGGTGGTAGACCGCGTGCCGCGAGGGCGCGGTCGTCGGGTGGTACAGCACCATGTCGGACCGGTAGTCGATCATCCAGCCCGCGTCGAGGGCCCGCCAGGCCAGGTCGGTTTCCTCGTGCGCGTAGAAGAACGCGTCCGGGAGCCCGCCGACCTCCGCGAAGACGCGGGTGCGGACGGCGTTGGCGCCACCGAGGAAGGTGGTGACCCGGGAGGAGCGCATCGGGTCGGAGGCGCGCAGCCGGGGCACGTGCCGGCGCTGGGTCTCACCGGTGTCGGGGTCGGCGATGCGGAAGCTGATGATGCCCAGCTCCGGGTCGGCCGCGAAGGCCTCGCGGCACAGCTCGGCGGTGTCGTGGCGGGCGAGCAGGCCGTCGTCGTCGAGGAAGAGCAATATGTCGACATCGCGACCGCCGGGCCCGAAGGCCTCTATGCCGACGTTGCGCCCGCCGGGGATGCCCAGGTTCTCGGGCAGCTCGACGGTCCGCACGCCCTCGGGCACGTCCGGGACGGGCGAGCCGTTGCCGACGACGACCACCTGGACCGGGTCGCCGTCCTGCTTGGCGACGGAGTCGAGCAGGGCCCGCAGCTCCTCGGGCCGGTTGCCCATGGTGATGATGACGGCGCCCACCTTCATGGGCGCGCTCACTTCAGCCTGCTGGAGGCGAGGATGGACACCAGGTGCAGCAGCGTCTGGAGCAGGGCGATGCCGGCGAGGACGGCCGTACCGAGGCGGGTGAAGAACAGGTCGCCGCGGACCTGGTCCAGGATCGCGAGGACGACGATGAGCAGCGAGGCCTCGATGCCGAGGATGAGCCGGTGGAACTTCAGCGCCGAGGCGGCCCGGCGGGCCAGCGCCATGCCGGAGGAGCGCGGTTCGGAGGCCGCCTCCTTGACCGGCGGCTTGCCGGTCTGGTGCCGGGCCACGCCGACCAGGTCGGTCTCGGCCTTGATCAGGATGGCGCCGAGCGCGGCGAGGGTGCCGAGGAAGGCCCACAGCCAGTCGATCCGGCCGCTGCCCCACAGGTCGGCGGCGCGCAGGCCGAGGCCGACCAGGACGGCCGCGTCGGTGAGGTAGGCGCCGACGCGGTCCAGGTAGACCCCGCCGAGCGAGTACTGCTTCCTCCAGCGGGCGATCTCGCCGTCGACGCAGTCCAGCAGCAGGTAGAGCTGGGTGGCGACCACGCCGAGCACGGCGCCCGCGATCCCCGGCACCAGCAGGGCCGGGGCCGCGAGCACACCGCAGACGGTCATCAGGTATGTGAGCTGGTTGGGCGTGACCCTGGTGTTCACCAGGTAGCGGTCGACGCGCAGGGACACCTCGCGCATGTAGAGGCGTCCCGCCCAGTGCTCACCGCTGCGCCGGTCCTTCACCCCCGCGGGGTGGACGACCGGACGGAGTTCAGCTACCGATGGCCTTGACATAGTCGGCGTAGATGTCCTTGATCTGGTTCGTCTTGAGGTCGAGGTGTTCGAGGATCGTGTAGCGGCCGGGCCGGGTCTCGGGGGCGAACTCCACCGCGCGGACGAACTCGTCCACCGTGAAACCGATCTCCTCCGGCAGCACCGGAAGCCCGTGCCGGCGCAGCACCTCGGTCATGTACGCCGACTCCTCGTGGGCGCCGCGCAGGTACATCGCGAAGGCGGCTCCGAGGCCGCACTGTTCGCCGTGGGCGGCGGCGCGCTTGGGGTAGAGCAGGTCGAAGGCGTGGTTGATCTCGTGGCAGGCGCCGGAGGACGGGCGGGAGTCGCCCGACACGGACATGGAGATACCGGTGAGGACCAGCGCCTCGGCCAGCACCTGGAGGAAGTCGTCGTCGCCGATCCCGCCCGGGTGCCGCAGCACCGCCTCGCCGGCCTGCCGGGCCATGGCCGCGGCGAGACCGTCGACCTTCTCGCCGTTGACCCGGTTGGCCAGCTCCCAGTCCGCGACCGCGGAGATGTTGGAGATGGCGTCGCCGATGCCCGAGCGCACGAACCGGACGGGTGCCTCGCGGATCACGTTGAGGTCGATGACCACCGCGATCGGGTTGGGCACGCCGTACGAGCCGCGGCCCGCGTCGTTGTCCAGCGTGGCGACCGGCGAGCACAGGCCGTCGTGGGCGAGGTTCGTGGCGACGGCGACCAGCGGCAGGCCGACCCGGGCCGCCGCGAACTTGGCGCAGTCGATGATCTTGCCGCCGCCCAGGCCGACGACGGCGTCGTAGTGCCCGCCCTGCATGTCGCTCGCCAGCCGGACCGCGTCGTCGATGGTGCCGCCGCCGACCTCGTACCAGGTCGCGCCGGGCAGCGAGGGCGCGAGGCGCTCGCGCAGCCGTGCCCCGGAGCCGCCGCTGACGGCGACGGCGAGCCGGCCGGACGGCGAGATGCGCTCGTCGGCGAGGACGCAGGCCAGGTCGTCCAGGGCACCCGGGCGGATGTCGACGACGACCGGCGAGGGGATGAGCCGGGTCAGTACTGGCACGCGATCACCCGTCCGCGGGCGAGGTCGTCGTGGTTGTCGATCTCGACCCAGCTGACGTCGCCGATCGGCGCCACGTCGACCTTGAAGCCGCGGTCGACCAGCTCCTGGTAGCCGTGCTCGTAGAACTGCTGCGGGTCGGTCTCCCAGACGGCCTTCAGCGCGTCGGCGAGTTCCGGAGCGGCGTCGCCCTCGATGAGGGTGACGCCGATGTACTCGCCGGTCGCCTCGGCCGGGTCCATCAGCTTGGTGATCCTCGTCATGCCCTTCTCGGGGTCGACGACGACCTTCATCTCCTCGTCGGCCAGGCTCTTCACCGTGTCCAGGGCGAGGATGATCCTCTTGCCGTCACCGCGCGCGGCGAGCAGGGTCTTCTCGACGGAGACCGGGTGCACGGTGTCGCCGTTGGCGAGGATCACGCCGTCCTTCAGGGCGTCACGGCCGCACCACAGGGAGTAGGCGTTGTTCCACTCCTCTGCCTTGTCGTTGTCGATCAGGGTGAGCTTCAGGCCGTACTTCCGCTCCAGGGCCGCCTTGCGCTCGTACACGGCCTCCTTGCGGTAGCCGACGATGATCGCGACCTCGGTCAGCCCCACCTCGGCGAAGTTGCCCAGCGTCAGGTCCAGGACCGTCAGCGACTCCTCCGCGCCCTCGGGGCCCACCGGCACCAGAGCCTTGGGCAGGGTGTCGGTGTAGGGGCGCAGACGCCGCCCGGCGCCGGCCGCCAGCACGAGGCCGATCATGCGGTTTCTCCTTCGTCGTGTACGGCGGGTGCCCCGGCGGACACCCAGAAGCGGATGCTCTCGACGAGCACCACCAGGGCGACGGCCACGGCGAGGACGGTGAGCGCGACCTTGAACTGCGCGCCGGTGAGCACCGCGGCCAGAACGGCGACGAGCAGCGTCCGCCCCTCCTGCCCCCCGATGACACGCACCAGCCAGGCCGGGGGCGCTCCGGCGCTGCCGCGGATGCGGTACACCGTGTCGTAGTGATGGTAGGCGACGGCCGCCACCAGGCCGAAAGCCGCGGGAAGGGCCCCGTTCACGCCCGCTTTGCCGGCCAGCGCGAGGACGGTGCCGTACTCGGCGGCCCGGAAGAAGGGCGGGACGAGCCAGTCGAGGGCGCCCTTGAGGGGGCGGGCGACGGCGAGGGCCGAGGTCAGGACGTACACGACGGCGCCGGCGACCGGCAGCGGCCCGCCGAAGTCCGTGAGGGCCGAGCAGGCCACGACCACGGCGCCGCCGAGCAGGGCGACGGCGGGCACGGCGAGCCCGGGCAGTCCCTTGCGGGCCACGCGCCGCACGGCTCCGGCGAGCGGACCCGGGTCGGCGAGGTCGGCCAGGGCCTGCGCCGCCCGGTCGGTGCGCCGCGCCTTGCGGGTCACCGAGCGCAGCACCCGGCCCGCCGTGGTGTACGCCGCCGCGAAGGCGCAGCCGACGAGCAGGACGTAGAAGGTGATCCGGGGGGTGGTGACCGCGGTGAGGACCGCGATCATCGCCCAGCGCTCGCCGATCGGCAGCACGATCATCCGCCGCAGCCAGACGGTCCAGCCGACGCTGTCGAGCTTGTCGGAGAGGGCGGCGGTGGGGCTGGTGTTCGCGGTGGCGTCGTGGTTCGCCTCGTTGAAGGAGAAGTCGACCACGTGCCGGCAGGTCTGGAGGATCATCGCGCCGAGGGCGAGGGCCCACACGTCGTCGCCGCCGCGGGCGGCACCGAGGGCGAGGCCGGCGTAGTACGCGTACTCCTTGGCCCGGTCGAAGGTGGCGTCGAGCCAGGCGCCGAGGGTGGAGTACTTCAGGGCGTAGCGGGCGAGCTGGCCGTCGGTGCAGTCCAGGACGAAGGAGGCGATCAGCAGCACTCCGGCCGCGACGAAGCCGCCTCGGGTGCCGGTCGCCGCGCAGCCGGCCGCTATCAGGGCGGTGAGCAGCGAGGCCGTGGTGACCTGGTTCGGGGTCAGGCCGCGACGGGCGCACCAGCGGGCGATGTAGCGCGAGTAGGGGCTGATGAAGAACGTGGTGAAGAAGCCGTCCCGGGACTTCACGGCCGACTTCAGGCGGACGGCCTCGTCGTCGACGGCGGAGACGGCCTGCCGGGCCTCGTTGCGGGCCTGCGGGTCGGCGGGCACGGCGGCGACCAGGCTGCCCAGCTCGGGCCGGTGCACGGCGCCGCCGTCGGCGTCGAGGGCGTCGGCGACGCGGTCGGCGAGGCTGTCCACGGCGAGCGCGGGGGCGCCGCCCCCGGTCGCGCGGGCGGTGGCCGTACCGCCGGGCGCGGAGGTCTCGCGGGCCACGGCCCGGGTGAGCGCCGGCCGGGCGTCCGGCTGGGCGGTGACGGCACCGGGGACGGCGGCGACCGGGAAGCGCGGGTCGGTCAGGCCGAGGCGCAGCGCGTGCAGGTGGCCGACGAAACGGGCGTCGACGAGGGCCACGCGCCGGCCGGCCGGCACGGCCGCGAGCAGGGACTCCGTCTCGGCGGCGTCGGCGGCCACGCGCACGTCGAAGCCGAGGGACCGCAGATCGTTCTCCAGCGACGATCCGGGGACCGGCTGACCGGTGACGATGGCGGTCGACAACCGAACTCACTCCCTGGGTGCCGGCGCGCGGGCGCCGGTCTCTTGCATGGTGGGGCGCCCTGCCTGCGGCACCCGGGCGGCATGTCGGCAGAGGGTATCGGATGGTCCGGAGCCGGTGTTCACCGGCCGTTCACGGTCCGGCCCACGGCGGCTGCCCCGGCCTTTGCCGCGATCATCATCGGGGATGCGGGGGCCGGCCCACAAACCCGTGGCGCAGACCCGGGCAACCGGGACACCGGGCCGTTCGGCATAGGGTGGACGACCATGACGTGGCTGATCACCGGCGGAGCCGGATACATCGGGGCGCATGTGGCACGCGCCATGGCGGGCGCCGGGGAGAGCGTCGTGGCGCTGGACGACCTGTCGGCCGCCGTGCCCGCGCGACTCCCGGCCGAGGTGCCGCTGGTCCAGGGCTCGACGCTGGACGGGGCGCTGCTGAAGCGGGTCTTCGCGGAGTACGGCGTGACGGGCGTCGTCCATCTCGCGGCGCGCAAGCAGGTCGGGGAGTCGGTGGCCCAGCCCACCCGCTACTACCGGGAGAACGTGGGCGGTCTGGCCACGCTCCTGGACGCGGTGGCCGAGGCGGGCATCGACCGCCTGCTGTTCTCGTCGTCGGCGGCGGTGTACGGCAACCCGGACGTGGACCTGATCACCGAGGACACCCCGTGCGCCCCGGTGAACCCGTACGGCGAGACCAAGCTGGCCGGTGAGTGGCTGGTGCGGGCGGCGGGGCGGGCGCACGGAATCTCCACCGCGTGCCTGCGCTACTTCAACGTGGCGGGCGCGGCGGCGCCGGAGCTGGCGGACACGGGGGTGTTCAACATCGTGCCGATGGTCTTCGACCGGCTCACCCGGGACGAGGCCCCGCGCATCTTCGGCGACGACTACCCGACGCCGGACGGCACCTGTGTCCGGGACTACATCCACGTCGCCGATCTGGCGGAGGCCCACCTGGCGGCGGCCCGCCGGCTGGCCGCCGGGGACCTCACCGGTGATCTGACGCTGAACATCGGCCGGGGCGAGGGGGTCTCGGTGCGCGAGCTGATCACGGTCATCGGGGAGGTCAGCGGGGACCGCCGGGCGCCCGTGGTGGAGGGCCGCCGCCCCGGCGACGCGCCGCGCGCGGTGGCCTCGGCCGAGCGTGCCGCCGAGGCGCTGGGCTGGCGGGCCCGGCGCGGGGTGCGGGAGATGATCGAGTCGGCGTGGGCGGGCTGGCGGCTGCACCACGGCAGCTGAGCGAGCCCCCCGGCCCCCTGACCTGCGGAACGTTTCCGCAGGTCACGGCACATGACAACGGTGTTCAGTACCGCGTTGCCCCATACCCCCGCCCCGTAGTTCACTGGCTTACCTGGCAGCCACATGGAAGGCGGTAGTCATGGGGGCAGGGCACGACCACGGGCACGCGCACTCCCACGCGCCGGCCACGGGTACGGCCACGGCCGCGTACCGGGGCCGGCTGAGGATCGCGCTGGGCATCACGCTCACGGTGATGGTCGTCGAGATCGCCGGCGGCCTGATCGCGGACTCGCTCGCGCTGATCGCGGACGCGGCGCACATGGCGACCGACGCGGTGGGCCTCGGCATGGCCCTGCTCGCCGTGCACTTCGCGAACCGCCCGGCGAGCACCAACCGCACCTACGGCTACGCCCGCGCCGAGATCCTCGCGGCCCTGGCCAACTGTCTGCTGCTGCTCGGTGTCGGCGGGTACGTCCTGTACGAGGCGGTCCAGCGGTTCATGGAGCCCGCGCAGACCCGGGGCGGCCTGATGGTCGTGTTCGGTCTGATCGGCCTGGTGGCGAACTCCATCTCGCTGGTGCTGCTGATGCGCGGGCAGAAGGAGAGCCTGAACGTGCGCGGCGCCTTCCTGGAGGTGGCGGCGGACGCGCTGGGCTCGGTGGCGGTGCTGATCTCGGCCGCGGTGATCCTGGCCACCGGCTGGCAGGCGGCGGACCCGGTGGCCTCGCTGGTCATCGGGCTGATGATCGTGCCGCGGACGCTGAAGCTGCTGCGCGAGACGCTGGACGTGCTGCTGGAGGCGGCCCCCAAGGGCGTCGACATGGCGGACGTGCGGACGCACATCCTGGCCCTCGACGGCGTGGAGGACGTCCACGACCTGCACGCCTGGACGATCACCTCGGGCATGCCGGTGCTGTCGGCGCACGTGGTGGTCAGCTCCGAGGTGCTGAACGCCATCGGGCACGAGAAGATCCTGCACGAACTCCAGGGCTGCCTGGGCGACCACTTCGACGTGGAGCACTGCACCTTCCAGCTGGAGCCGGGCGGGCACGCGGAGCACGAAGCGCGGCTGTGCCACTGACCGTGCGCACTGCCGTTCGGCGCGCCCCCGGACGGTTCCCCGCGGCCCGCTCCGGGCACGATGATCTACCGGGTCCGGCTCCCGGTGCCGCGCCGCGCGCGGACGTGCGGACGTGCCGGGAGTGCCGGATTCGTACGGCAGACTTGGGGTGCGAGGACCGAGGCGAAGGATGGGTATGCCGATCACACCTGCCACCGCGACGCACAGTTCGTCGGAGGGCACCGCAGAGGCGATTTTGCTGGAACTGGTCGACGAGAAGGGTGTGACGATCGGCACGGCGGAGAAGCTCGCCGCCCATCAGCCGCCCGGGCAGTTGCACCGGGCGTTCTCGGTGTTCCTCTTCGACGAGCAGGGCCGGCTGCTGCTCCAGCAGCGGGCGCTCGGCAAGTACCACTCCCCCGGCGTGTGGTCCAACACCTGCTGCGGTCACCCGTACCCGGGCGAGGCGCCGTTCGCGGCGGCGGCCCGGCGCACGTACGAGGAGCTGGGCGTGTCGCCGTCGCTGCTCGCGGAGGCCGGCACGGTCCGTTACCACCACCCGGACCCCGCCTCCGGCCTGGTGGAGCAGGAGTTCAACCATCTGTTCGTCGGCCTGGTGCAGGCGTCGCTCGGGCCGGACCCGGAGGAGGTCGCCCAGGTCGCCTTCGTGACGGCGGCCGAGCTGGCCGAGCGGCACGCCCGGGACCCGTTCTCGTCCTGGTTCATGACCGTCCTGGACGCCGCCCGCCCGGCGATCAGGGAACTGACGGGCCCGTCCGCCGGCTGGTAGCCGCCACGGCGGTGTGACGGTCCCGTGGCCGGCAGGGGGCGGCCGGCAGGCGCTACGGCAGTGAGGGGGGCTTGAGCGGGAGCGCGGCCCAGATCACCTTGCCGCCGCTCGCGGTGTGCTCCACGTCGACCACTCCGCCCGCCTCCCGCGCCACCTCGCGGACCAGGAGGAGCCCCCGGCCGCCGGTCCGGCCGTGGTCGGCCTCAAGAGCCGTCGGCCGGTAGGGGTGGTTGTCCTCCACGGACACCCGCACCCACTCGGCTCCGACGGCCACCTCCACGGCCAGCACCGGCGACAGCAGCGCCGCGTGCCGGACCGCGTTGGTGACCAGCTCGGAGACGATCAGCAGCAGCCCGTGCACCAGGTCGTCGGAGACCGGCACCCCCTGGCGCAGCAGCAGGTCCCGCACCGCGTGCCGGGCCTGCGGAACCGAGGCGTCCACCGCGGCCGCGGTGAACCGCCAGACGCCTTCGTACGGCAGTGGATCCGGCGGCCCGTCGCCGCCCCCCGCTGGGCGCGGGCCGTCCTCGCGCCCGTGGTTGTCCATCGTCCGGTCGCCACCCTCGCGCTCGATTGTCACCACACGTCGAGTGTTGGTAACGATCCGCTCCGGTCCGGATGCCTGAACACAAGTCGGCAGGTATCGAACGGTTTCTGACCGACTCCGCATGACCTGGTCCCGGTCGGGACTGTTCCTGCTCCCCGGGCGCCGGTTCGCGAACTAGTCGGGTTGTCGGAGGCCGGCGCTACCATCCCCCGCATGGAGCCCCAGCTGTCCCACCAGGTCACCGACTCCGTCGCCACGCTGGTGATCCGTCATCCCGCCAAGCGCAACGCCATGACGACGGCGATGTGGCGGGCCCTCCCCCCGCTGCTGGACGCGCTGGCCCGTGACCCCGGCGTCCGCGCGCTGGTGCTCACCGGTGCGGGCGGGACCTTCTGCGCGGGTGCCGACATCTCCACGCTCCGGGACGCGCCGGAGGAGCCACCGGCCCTCGCGGTGGCCGCCGAGGAGGCCCTGGCCGCGTTCCCCAAGCCGACCGTCGCCGCGGTGCGCGGCCACTGCGTGGGCGGCGGGGCGCAGCTCGCGGCGGCCTGTGACCTGCGGCTGGCGGAGGAGGGAGCGCTGTTCGGGGTGACGCCGGCGCGGCTCGGTATCGTCTATCCGGCCTCCTCGACCCGCCGGCTGGTGTCCCTGGTCGGCCCGGCCACGGCCAAGTACCTGCTCTTCACGGCCGAGTTGATCGACGCCGGGCGGGCACTGCGCACCGGCCTGGTGGACGAGGTGCTGCCCGAGGGGGAACTGGACAAGCGGGTCGCGGAGCTGACCCGGGTCCTGGTGTCCCGTTCGCAGCTCACCCAGGCCGCCGCCAAGGAGTTCGCCGCCGGCCACACCGACCGTGACGCCCACTGGGCCGCCCAGGCGCGCGGCAGCGGCGATGTGGCGGAGGGAGTCGCCGCGTTCCTCGAACGCCGGCAGCCGCGCTTCACCTGGAGCGTGTCCGCGTCAGGGTGAGGCGGCTCGCGGCACGCCCCTTCTCGACGAGGCGCGGGTGCCTTCTCCGGTGGCGTCCGGGGTTTCCGCGTGCCGCCCCGGGTTTCCCGCGCCGTTCGGAGGTACCCGGGGCGAGGACAGCCCGCGACGAGAGGAGACCGTCCCGTGTTCCGTGCCCTCGCAGACGTACTGCGGCAGATCGGCGGCGCCATCGCCACGGTGGTGACGCTGCCCTTCCGGGCGCTCGCCCGGTTGTTCGGCGGAGCTTCGTCCTCCGCGCGGGGGAGCCGGGCCTGACGCCGGGCCCGGCGCCCCGCCGGGAGCCGCCCTGATCCCCGGTTGTCCGTGTCACCTGCCACAATTGCCGCGCAACCTCAGTGGAGAAGGCGGTACGGGATCGTGACGACACCCGGGTCCCTCGGAGCAGGGTCCATCGAAGGCAGGATCGCCGAGGAGCTCGGCGTACGGGAGCGGCAGGTGAAGGCCGCGGTGGAACTGCTCGACGGCGGTTCGACCGTGCCCTTCATCGCTCGCTACCGCAAGGAAGCGACCGAGATGCTCGACGACGCGCAGCTGCGCACGATCGAGGAGCGGCTGCGCTATCTGCGGGAGCTGGAGGAGCGGCGGACCGCGATCCTGGAATCGGTGCGGGAGCAGGGCAAGCTCACCGAGGAGCTGCGGGCGCGGATCCTCGGCGCCGAGACGAAGGCGCGTCTGGAGGACATCTACCTCCCCTACAAGCCCAAGCGGCGCACCAAGGCGCAGATCGCCCGTGAGGCGGGCCTGGAGCCGCTGGCGGAGGGGCTGCTGGGCGACCCGGCGGTCGAACCGCTGGCGGCTGCCGCCGCGTTCGTGGACGCCGACAAGGGCGTCGCCGATCCGCAGGCCGCGCTGGAGGGCGCGCGGGCGATCCTCACGGAGCGGTTCTCCGAGGACGCCGACCTGATCGGCGAGCTGCGCGAGCGCATGTGGGTGCGCGGGCGGCTGGCCGCGAAGGTGCGGCAGGGCAAGGAGGAGGCGGGCGCCAAGTTCGCCGACTACTTCGACTTCGCGGAGCCGTTCACCGAGCTTCCCTCGCACCGGATCCTGGCGATGCTGCGCGGGGAGAAGGAGGAGGTCCTGGACCTCGTCCTGGAGCCGGAGGAGGCCACCGAGGGCCCGTCCTCGTACGAGGGGATCATCGCGTCGAGGTTCGGGATCGCCGACCGGGGCCGCCCGGCCGACAAGTGGCTGAGGGACACGGTCCGCTGGGCCTGGCGCACCCGCGTCCTGGTCCACCTCGGGATCGACCTGCGCCTGCGGCTGCGCACGGCCGCCGAGGACGAGGCGGTCAACGTGTTCGCGGCGAACCTGCGGGACCTGCTGCTGGCCGCCCCGGCCGGCACCCGTGCGACGCTCGGCCTGGACCCCGGTTTCCGCACGGGCGTGAAGGTCGCCGTGGTCGACGCGACCGGCAAGGTCGTCGCCACGGACGTGGTCTACCCGCACGTCCCGGCCAACAAGTGGGACGAGGCGCTCGCCAAGCTGGCGCGGCTCGCGAAGGAGCACGCGGTCGAGCTGATCGCCATCGGCAACGGCACGGCGTCCCGCGAGACCGACAAGCTCGCCGGTGACCTCATCACGAAGCACCCGGAGCTGAAGCTCACCAAGGTGATGGTGTCCGAGGCGGGCGCGTCGGTGTACTCCGCGTCGCCGTACGCCTCGCAGGAGCTGCCGGACATGGACGTGTCGCTGCGCGGCGCGGTCTCCATCGCCCGGCGCTTGCAGGACCCGCTGGCCGAGCTGGTGAAGATCGACCCGAAGTCGATCGGCGTCGGCCAGTACCAGCACGACCTGTCCGAGGTGAAGCTGTCCCGGTCGCTGGACGCGGTCGTGGAGGACTGTGTGAACGGCGTCGGCGTGGACGTCAACACGGCGTCCGTGCCGCTCCTCGCACGGGTGTCGGGCATCTCGTCCGGCCTGGCGGAGAACATCGTCGCGCACCGGGACCAGAACGGCCCCTTCACCTCCCGTGCGGCGCTGAAGAAGGTGGCGCGGCTCGGCCCCAAGGCGTACGAGCAGTGCGCGGGCTTCCTGCGCATCCGCGGCGGCGACGACCCGCTGGACGCCTCCAGCGTGCACCCCGAGGCGTACCCGGTGGTGCGCCGCATGGTGAAGACCACGGGCCAGGAGGTGGCGTCCCTCGTCGGCAACACGGGCGTGCTGCGCTCGCTGCGGCCGGCCGACTTCGTGGACGACACCTTCGGTCTGCCGACGGTCACCGACATCCTCAAGGAACTGGAGAAGCCGGGCCGCGACCCCCGTCCCGCGTTCCGGACGGCCACCTTCAAGGAGGGCGTGGAGAAGATCTCCGACCTGTCCGCCGGGATGGTCCTGGAGGGCGTGGTCACCAACGTCGCCGCCTTCGGCGCGTTCGTGGACGTCGGTGTCCACCAGGACGGTCTGGTGCACGTGTCGGCGATGTCGAAGTCGTTCGTCAAGGACCCGCGCGATGTCGTGAAGCCCGGCGACATCGTCAAGGTGAAGGTCCTGGACGTCGACATCCCGCGCAAGCGGATCGCGCTGACGCTGCGCCTGGACGACGAGGCCGCCCCGCAGGGCCAGGGCGGCGGCCGGCAGCAGCGCGGCGGTGCCCGTCCGCCGCAGCAGCGGCAGGGCGGCGGCCAGCGGCAGGGCCGCGGCGGCGGTGACCGCGGCGGCCGGCAGGCCCCGGCACCGGGCAACAGCGCGATGGCGGACGCACTGCGCCGCGCGGGCCTGCTGGACCCGAAGAAGCGCTGACGGACGGGGTGGGACCGGGCGGGCCGAGCCGCCCGGTCCCACCCCGCACGCCCCGGCCGGCGTCGCGCGCCACCGGCCGCCCGAGGCCCTGTCGTCCAACTCCCGTCTGCCGCGCGGCGACGGGACCTAGCGCTCCGTCACCTTCCCGTCGGCCACCTCCAGGCGGCGGGTCACCCGGACCGCGTCCAGCATGCGCCGGTCGTGGGTGACCAGCAGGAGGGTGCCCGTGTAGCCGTCGAGGGCCGACTCCAGCTGCTCGATGGCCGGCAGGTCGAGGTGGTTCGTCGGCTCGTCCAGGACGAGGAGGTTGACGCCCCGGCCCTGGAGCAGGGCGAGCGCGGCGCGGGTGCGTTCGCCCGGGGAGAGGGTGGCGGCCGGGCGCAGCACATGGCCGGCCTTCAGGCCGAACTTGGCCAGGAGGGTGCGGACCTCCGCCGGTTCGGTGTCGGGGACGGCGGCGCAGAACGCGTCGAGCAGGGTCTCGGGGCCGTGGAACAGCCCCCGGGCCTGGTCGACCTCGCCGACCAGGACCCCGGAGCCGAGGGCCGCGTGCCCGGAGTCGAGCGGGACGCGGCCCAGCAGCGCGCCGAGCAGTGTGGACTTCCCGGATCCGTTGGCCCCGGTCACCGCGATCCGGTCCCCCCAGTCGATCTGCAACGAGACCGGGCCGAAGGTGAAGCCGCCGCGCCGGACCTCGGCGTCCCGCAGCGTCGCCACGACCGCGCCCGAGCGCGGCGCGGACGCGATCTCCATCCGCAGCTCCCACTCCTTGCGCGGCTCCTCCACCGCGTCCAGGCGCTCGATCATGCGCTGGGTCTGCCGGGCCTTGGCGGCCTGCTTCTCGCTGGCCTCGCTGCGGAACTTGCGGCCGATCTTGTCGTTGTCGTTGCCGGCCTTGCGGCGGGCGTTCTTCACGCCCTTGTCCATCCAGGCGCGCTGCATCTGGGCGCGGTCCTGCAACGCCGCCTTCTTGTCGGCGTACTCCTCGTATTCCTCGCGGGCGTGCCGGCGGGCCACCTCGCGCTCCTCCAGGTAGGCGTCGTAACCGCCGCCGTAGAGGTTGATCTGCCGCTGGGCGAGGTCGAGTTCGAGCACCTTGGTGACCGTGCGGGTGAGGAACTCGCGGTCGTGGCTGACGACGACCGTGCCCGCGCGCAGTCCGGTGACGAACCGTTCCAGACGCTCCAGGCCGTCGAGATCGAGGTCGTTGGTGGGCTCGTCCAGGAGGAAGACGTCGTAGCGGGACAGCAGCAGGGAGGCGAGGCCGGCGCGGGCCGCCTGGCCGCCGGAGAGGGCGGTCATCGGCTGGTCCAGGTCCACGGCGAGGCCGAGGGAGTCGGCGACCTCCTCCGCGCGCTCCTCCAGGTCGGCGCCGCCCAGACCGAGCCAGCGTTCCAGGGCGGCGGCGTAGGCGTCGTCGGCGCCGGGCGCGCCGTCGACCAGCGCCTGGGTGGCCTCGTCCATGGCCCGCTGGGCCTCGGCGACCCCGGTGCGGCGGGCAAGGAACTCCCGGACGGTCTCCCCCGGCCGGCGCTCCGGCTCCTGCGGCAGGTGGCCGACGGTCGCGGCCGGCGGGGACAGCCGCAGTTCGCCCTGCTCGGGCCGGGTGAGTCCGGCGAGCATCCGCAGCAGGGTCGACTTTCCCGCGCCGTTGGCACCGACCAGCCCGATCACGTCGCCGGGCGCGACGACCAGGTCGAGCCCGGAGAACAGGGAGCGGTCGCCATGTCCGGCGGCGAGGTTCTTGGCAACGAGGGTGGCAGTCATCAGGACGCCGATCCTAATGGCGGCACACGCGCGTCCCCGCCACGTTTTCCCCCCGGCCGCCGGGACGGGCCCCGGGCTGACGGAGCCGGCCGCGCAGGACCTATCGTCCTGGCGTGGACACTGAGCCGAGTGACGAAGTGATCGTGGTCGGGAGCGGGATCGCCGGGCTGACGACGGCCGTGCTGCTGGCCGAGTCGGGCCGGCGCGTGCGGGTGTGGGCGCGGGAGCCGGCCGAGCGGACGACCTCGGCGGTCGCCGGCGGTCTGTGGTGGCCGTACCGCATCGAACCGGAGCCGCTGGCGGGCGCGTGGGCGCTGGAATCCCTGACGGTGTACGAGGAGCTGGCGGACCGGCCGGAGGAGACGGGGGTGCGTCTGGTCGACGGGGTGCACCACGGGGCCCGGCTGGACGAGCTGGGCCCGTGGGCGGGCCGGGTGCCGGGGCTGCGGGCGGTGGCCGAGGGGCTGGCGGCACGGCTGCCGGTGATCGACATGCCGGTGCATCTGGCCTGGCTGCGGCAGCGCCTGGCGGACGCGGGAGGCACGGTGGAGGTCCGCGAGGTGACCGACCTGGCCGCCGTGCCCGCCCCCGTGGTGGTCAACTGCACGGGGCTCGGGGCCCGCTCCCTGGTGCCGGACCCGACGGTGCGGCCGGTGCGCGGGCAACTGGTCGTGGTGGAGAACCCGGGCCTCACGAGCTGGTTCACCTCGGTCGACCACGCCTCGGCCGCGTCCGCGTACTTCATCCCGCAGCCGGGCCGGCTGCTCCTGGGCGGCACGGCCGAGGAGGACGACTGGTCCCTGGAGCCGGACCCGGCCACGGCCGAGGCGATCGTCGCCCGCTGCGCGGCAGTCCGGCCGGAGATCGCCGGCGCGCGGGTCCTCGCGCACCGGGTGGGGCTACGGCCGGCCCGGGAGGCGGTACGGCTGGAGCGGCAGCCCCTCCCGGACGGCCGCGTCCTGGTGCACGACTACGGCCACGGCGGCGCCGGCGTCACGGTGGCGTGGGGCTGCGCGAGGGAGGCGGCCGGTCTGGCGTTCCCGACGACCTGAGCCGGCGGTCGGCAGGGGCCGAGGTGGGATCCCCGGCCCCGAGCGTTCGGACGCGCGGCACCGCACCCCCCAAGGGGCGCGGGGAACCGCGCGACCGGCCCACGACGACCCGCGGCCGGACCGGAGGACCAGGCGCCCCCGGACCGGTGCCGCGGTGGGCCGCGGTGGGCCGCGGTGGCGGAAACGTCAGCCCACCGGAACGTGCCGGACGGTACCCGGTGCCCCGACGCCGTCCAGAACCCTCGGCGCGGGCGCCCCGGTGCTGCCTGACGTGGCCCGGACGAACGCCCCCGCGCCGCCCACCAACGGCACCGTCGCCGTCGTGCGGGACAGGTCCACGGTGAGCGTCGGCCGGCCGGCCGGAGGGTCGATGAGGTCCTTGTCCGTCCCGGCGACGATCAGGGCCAGCCGGTGCCCCGCGGGGACGACGTGGTCGGTGGCCGCGAGGTCCAGGGTGATGGCGTACGCCCTGCCCGGCGTCAGCGGCACGCCCCGGGCCGGCCAGGCGTAGTGGCCGAGGTCGGCCCAGCCCCGGCTGACCACGGTGTAGTCGACGGCGGCCGTCTTCGCCGCGGTCTCCTTGAAGCAGGCGCTGTCCCCGGCCGTGCTCCCGCCCCAGCAGCTGCGCTCGGTGAGGGTGGTGATGCCCTCGGCGCGGTCGGCGTAGTCGCGGATGGTGTCCGGGCCGACGTCGACCAGCACGGCGGACAGATGGGCGGAGCCGGTCGTCGGGGTCGCGGTGACCGTGACCGTGGAGGAGCCGGACAGGCGCAGGTCCCGGGTGAGCGGCGCCGTGAGGAAGCCTGCCTTCTCGGGTGTGGCCGTGGTGAGGTGCGCGGCCCAGTCGGTCTCGCTCAGCGCCGGGTCGTCCGTGAAGCTCTCGGTGCCGGTGCCCGGACGCGGGCCGAGGGTGCCGACGCCGGCCTGGCCGCCGGCGGCCGGGTGCAGGACGGCGGTGCGGGTGCCGCGCGGGGGCCAGGCGGCGGAGGTGACCCACTGGTCGGGGTGGCGTTCGATGTCGGCCATCGGCTCGCGGTCGATGCCGTTGTCGTAGCCGAGGAGTTCGTGGTCGAACCAGCGGTGCAGGGTGTCGACCCAGGCGCCGCGCCGGTAGTCGAAGGGGTCGACGTGCCCGGTCTGGGAGAGCCAGATCTTGCGCTCCACACCGTGCCGGGCGAGGGCGTCCCACCACTGGCCGAAGTGCTTGGTGCGGACGTTGAGGTCCTGCATGCCGTGCACCAGGAACACGCTGGCGCGCACCTTCGCCGCGTCCTTGACGTAGTCCCGCTCGGTCCACAGCGGGGTCCGGTCGCCGCTGCGCGGGCTGCCGTCGGCGAGCTTCTGCCGCACGGCCGCGCAGTGGGCCTGCGCGTCGGCGCTCTCGACGTAGCCGGCCAGTTCGTCGGGGCCGCCCTCGTAGAGCGGGGCGCCCTGCGCGAAGTAGTAGTCGTACCAGGAGGAGATCGCGCTGATCGGGACGATCGTCCTCAGGCCCTTGACGCCGGTGGCGGCGACGCCGTTGGCGATGGTGCCGTCCCAGCTCTTGCCGATCATGCCGGTTCTGCCGTTGGTCCAGCCGGCCGTCACCGGGGTGCCGCCCGTACGGCTGGTGTAGGCCCGGGCGCGGCCGTTCAGCCAGTCGACCACGGCCTTCGCGGACAGGATGTCGGACCGGCCGCCGACGTCGACGCAGCCGTCGGAGCGGTTGGTGCCGGCGAGGTCGACGCCGACGAAGGCGTAACCGCGGGGCACGAAGTAGTTGTCGTAGAACAGCGGC
Source organism: Streptomyces olivaceoviridis (assembly GCF_014650115.1). Taxonomy (GTDB): domain Bacteria; phylum Actinomycetota; class Actinomycetes; order Streptomycetales; family Streptomycetaceae; genus Streptomyces; species Streptomyces olivaceoviridis. The sequence continues at coordinate 28,377 of NZ_BMUI01000007.1, forward strand.
ATCTGCACGACGTGGCCCTGGGCGTCGTACGTCTTGCGCTGGCTCTCGTTGCCGCGCCCGCAGCAGGAGTAGTAGGGGCTGGCGTCCATGACGACCGGTACCTTGCGGCCCTGCCGGGCGGGTTCGGCGGGCCGGACGATGTCGGCGGCGACGCGGTCGGTCCGTCCGTCGCCGTCCTCGTCGAGGCCGGTGTCCACCCACACGGACTCGCGCACGGCGTCGGCGTAGGAGTAGACGGGTCTGCTCTCCTGCGGCGCGGCGGCCCGGGCGGCGGCCGGGGTGAGGAAGGTGGCCGTCAGGGCGGCGACGGCAGCGGTGACGAGCGTTCTCCGGATCGTGGAGCGCGTGCGTTTCGGCATGCGCGGACGGTACCCCCGTCAACGCCCTTACAGAAGAAGGCTTTCCGGTGCGCGTGACGGCTGAATGGCGATCGTGTGACAGAAGGGGCCATGGACAGGTCAGTGGCCACAGGGACTGAATAGGATCCGAACTGATCTCCGAACGGACGCACCGTCCCTACGACTTGGAGCTGACGTGCACCGCAGAATCATCGCACCGGGCGCGCTCGCGGCGGCCTCCCTCCTGCTGGCGATCCCGGCATCGGCCGCGAGTTACTCCCCCGGCGCACCGGGCATCGGCGACCCCTACTACCCGTACTACGGCAACGGCGGCTACGACGTCGCGCACTACGACCTGAGGCTCCAGTACCAGCCGAAGACGGACGAGTTGCAGGGCACGGCGACGATCCTGGCGAAGACCACCCAGGACCTGTCCAGCTTCGACCTGGACTTCCTGCTGGACGTGAGCGAGGTGCGGGTCAACGGCGCCAAGGCGTCCTTCACGACGTCCGGCCAGCACGAACTGGTCGTCACCCCCAAGACGCCGCTGGCCAAGGGCACCGCGATCACGGTCGTGGTCCGCTACAGCGGGGTCCCGTCGACGAAGAGCGCCTACGGCTTCTCCACCTGGCACCGCACGCCGGACGGCGCGGTGGCCGCCGACGAGCCCGAGGCCGCCTGGTGGTGGTTCCCGAGCAACGACCACCCGAGCGACAAGGCCACCTACGACGTGTCGGTGGCCGTGCCGGACGGCACCCAGGCCATCTCCAACGGCACGCTCCAGTCGACCAGTTCGAAGCTGGGCTGGACCCGCTACAACTGGCGGCAGAACAAGCCGCAGGCGACCTATCTGGCCACGCTCGCGCTCGGCCGGTTCGACATCACCACCAGCACCTCCGACGGCGGCGTGCCCGTCATCAACGCCTACAGCAAGGACCTCGGCGACAACGACGGGGCCGCTCGGGCCAGCGTGGAGCGCACCGGTGAGATCGTGGACTGGCTGAGCGACTACTTCGGACCGTATCCGTTCGCTTCGGCGGGCGGCTACGTGCCGAACACCACCACCGGCTACGCGCTGGAGACGCAGACCCGCGTCTACTACAGCCCGCGTCAGTTCGCGAACGGCTCCAACACCTCGGTGGTCGTGCACGAGCTGGCCCACCAGTGGTACGGCGACGACGTGTCGGTCAAGGGCTGGAAGGACATCTGGATCAACGAGGGCTTCGCCCGGTACGCGCAGTGGCTGTGGTCCGAGCACGAGGGCGAGGGCACCACGCAGGAACTCGCCGACTACGTCTACGCCTCGCACCCGGCCGACGACGCCTTCTGGACGGTGAAGCCCGGCGACCCGGGCCCGGACGAGCAGTTCGGTGCCGCCGTCTACGACCGGGGTGCCCTCGCCATCCAGGCGCTGCGCAACGAGATCGGTGACGACGCCTTCTTCGCGATCCTGAAGGGTTGGCCGAAGGAGCACGCCTACGGCAACGCCTCGGTCGCCGACTTCCAGAAGTACGCCGAGCGGGTGTCCGGCAAGCCGCTGGCCGCGCTGTTCGACACCTGGCTGTTCCAGCCGGAGAAGCCGGCGTCGCCGGCGGTCCGGGGCCTGGCGAAGACGGGTACGGCGGTGGAGCGGCCGAAGTCCTGGAAGAAGATCGAGGCGACGAACGCCGTCCACGGGCACTGAGCCGGGCCCGCGGGCCCGGCGCCCCGGCGCCTCAGCGGCTCGGTTCCGACGCCTCTCGCAGCAGCTCGTCCCGGCCTATCGCGTCCGCGCGGGCGGCCGGGACGGTGCACGCGTAGGCGCCCGCGACCGCGCCGTACCGGGCGCATCGCCGGGGTGGCTCGCCGCTCAGCCGGCCGTAGAGGAACGCGGCGGCGAAGGCGTCGCCCGCGCCGTTGGAGTCGACCACCGGCGCGGACGGGGTCACCGCCGGTATCCGGGTCAGCTCGCCGTCGGCCAGCAGCAGGGCGCCCTCCGCCCCGGCGGTGGCGACGACGGTCCCGGCCCGCCCGCGCTCGGCGATACGCCGCATGGTCCGCTCGGGGTCGGTCAGGTTCGCGGCCGACAGGAAGACGACGTCGGCCGCGAACGCGAACGGCTCGTGGTACGGGTTCTCGCCGTCCCAGTCGTGCAGGTCGGTGGAGAGCGGCAGGCCCGTCTCGCGCAGGACCGGCAGGGCGTGGGCGCAGGGCTGGGTGATGGTCACGTGCACATGCCGGCTGGCGGCGGCCAGCGCGCGCAGGCGGGCCTCGGGGAAGCGGTCGTCGGGGTGGGCACGGCTGGTGTCGTACAGGGACAGCCGGCGGCCGTCCGGGCCGACGAGATTGACCGCGCGCTTGGTGCCGGCCGGCTGGGGCAGGGCGGTGAGGGCGATGCCGTGCTCGCGGTGCAGGGCGCGCACGAGGTCGCCCTCGGGGTCGTCGCCGAGCAGGTCGAGGTGGTGGGTGCGCAGGCCGAGCCTGGCCAGTCCGAGGGCGACGAAGTCGCCGGTCTGGCCCGCGCGGGTGCGGATCCCCGAGTCGATCATGTAGCTGTCGGCGTACGGCAGGGGAAGCTCGGGGACCGGGATGACGGTGTCCACACCGGCCCCGCCCAGCACCAGTACGTCGGTCGTGTCCGTTCGCCCGGTCATCCCGCGTCCTCCCCCTCCGCGCGCCCCCTCCGGGACGCCCCCCCGACGGCACGGTGGCGTCCTGCCGGAGCCGCGTGATCTCCGGTACGACGCCACCGTACGCGATGCCACTGACAGTGGCGCCGGACCGCTACTTCGACAGCTCGGTCAGCTCCTGGCCGGTGCTGTCCGCCACCCGGCGGCGGACGCCGAACCAGCCGGCGACCAGCATGACGGCGATCACCGGGACGAGGAGCAGGGTCCTGCGGCCGACCTCGGCGTCGTTCCACATCATGCCGAGGCAGACCAGCAGGAACACCACGGTGGCGATCTCCGTGACCGGGCTGAACTTCAGCTGGAAGTGCGGCCGGGTCACCAGGCCCGCGCGGGCGCGGCGGACGAAGACCAGGTGGCAGACCATGATGATCACCCAGGTGCTGATGATGCCGAGCGAGGCGACGTTCAGCACGATCTCGAAGGCCTGGCTGGGGACCAGGTAGTTCAGGCCGACACCGAGCACGCAGACCGCGCAGGTCAGCAGGATGCCGCCGTAGGGCACCTGGCTGCGGTTCATGCGGGCCGTGAACTTCGGCGCCGAGCCGGCCATGGCCATCGAGCGCAGGATGCGGCCGGTGGAGTACAGGCCGGAGTTGAGCGAGGACATGGCGGCGGTCAGCACGACCAGGTTCATCACGTCACCGGCCGCCGGGACGCCGATCTTGGACAGCACGGTCACGAACGGGCTCTGGTCGGCGGAGTACACCGAGCCGGGCAGCAGCAGGGCGAGGAGCACGACCGAGCCGACGTAGAACAGACCCACCCGCCACATGATCGAGTTCACCGCGCGCGGGACCACCTTCTCCGGCTCGGCGGTCTCGCCGGCGGCCACGCCGACCAGTTCCAGGGCGGCGTACGCGAAGATCACGCCCTGCATGACCAGGACGACCGGCATCAGGCCGTGCGGGAAGACACCGCCGTGGTCGGTGATGACCCCGAGGCCCGGCTTGCTGCCGTCGACGTCGTGCTGGGTCGCCAGCAGGAAGATGCCGATCAGCATGAAGCCCACGAGGGTGGCGACCTTGATGATCGCGAACCAGAACTCCATCTCGCCGAAGATCTTCACCGAGATCAGGTTCACGGCGAGGACGACCGCGAGGGCGATCAGCGCCAGCACCCACTGCGGGATGGACGTGAACATGCTCCAGTAGTGCGTATAGAGCGCGATCGCGGTGATGTCGGCGATGCCGGTGGTCGACCAGTTCAGGAAGTACATCCAGCCGGCGACATAGGCGCCCTTCTCGCCGAGGAACTCGCGCGCGTACGACACGAAGGAGCCGGAGGAGGGCCGGTACAGGACCAGCTCGCCCAGGGCCCGGACGACGAAGAACGCGAAGACACCGCAGACCAGGTAGGCCAGGGCGAGCGCCGGTCCCGCGTTGTGCAGGCGTCCGCCGGCGCCCAGGAAGAGGCCGGTGCCGATGGCGCCGCCGATGGCGATCATGTTGATGTGGCGGGCCTTGAGGTCCTTGCTGTAACCGGCGTCGCCCGCGTCCGCGGGCGTCCGGGCCACCTGGGGGTGGGTGGTGGCCTGAGCCGATTCCACAGCTTCCTTGCTCACGGGTGGTTTCACTTCCTGGTGCGCCCGGCCCTCATGGGCCCGGGGTACGTGCAGGTCTCGGCCCGCACCACCCTCGTGCCGCGGTACAGACCAAGCCAGCAGCTTCCCAGGCAGACCGTCCGGCATGCGATGGTCCAGGTCACACAGCGGTTCTTCTCACACGGTCCTCACGGTCTCGCCCCGGGTTTCACACCATTGGTGAGACAGCGATACTGCTGCACATGACGACCGACACCGGCGAGCCCACCCTGACGATCGACGAGCTGGCCGCGCGGGCGGGCGTCACGGTGCGCACAGTCCGCTTCTACGGCACCAAGGGGCTGCTGCCGCCGCCGGTCATCGGCCCGCGCCGGGTCGGCCACTACGGCCGGGAGCACCTGGCCCGGCTGGAGCTGATCGAGGAGATGCAGCACCAGGGCATGACCCTCGCGGCGATCGAACGGCATCTGCGGCAGCTGCCGGCCGACCTCGGTCCGCACGATCTGGCGATCCACCGGGCGGTGGTCGCCTCCTGGGCGCCGGACACCGTCGAGACCGTGTCCCGCGCGGAGCTGGAGCGGCGGGCGGGGCGCCGGCTGGCCGGGGAGGACGTGGACCGGCTGGCCGCGATGAACGTCGTGGCGCGGGACGGGGAGTCCTTCCGCGTGGACTGCGGTCTGCTGCGGCTCGCGGTGCGGCTCCTCGACGTACCGCTGTCGCAGGAGACCATCCTGGCCGCCCGGACCGTTCTGACCGGCCACGCGCGCGCGGCGGCCCACGAGCTGTCGGACCTGCTGCGGCAGGCCGTCGCCGAACGCGACACACGGGACGTGAAGTCGCTGTCGGCCCATATGCACCCGCTCGTGGTGCAGGCGCTGCTCACCACCTTCCAGCGGTCGCTGAAGGAGGAGCTGCGCCAGTGGCTGGACGGCGCGGCGGACCGGGAGACCCCGTCCGGGGGCACGGCGGCCCCGGAAGCGGGGTCCCGGGGCACGCCGTCCGGCTGAGGCGCGTCAGCGGGCGTCGGTGAACGTCTCCCCGCTCCCGGCCTTCGCCACGAGCAGCGCGGGCGGGGCGAACCGCTCGCCGTACCGCTCGGCCAGCTCCCGCGCGCGGGCCACGAATCCGGGCAGGCCCCCTTCGTAACCGTTGATGTACTGGAGCACACCGCCGGTCCAGCCGGGGAAGCCGATGCCGAGGATCGAGCCGATGTTGGCGTCGGCGACGGAGGTCAGGACGCCCTCTTCGAGGAGGCGTACGGTGTCGAGCGCCTCGGCGAAGAGCATGCGCTCCTGCATGTCCCGGAACGGGATCTCGTACCCGGGCCTGGTGAAGTGCTCGCGCAGGCCCGGCCAGAGCCCGGCCCGCTTGCCGTCCTCGGTGTAGTCGTAGAAGCCGGCGCCACCGCTGCGGCCGGTGCGGCCGAACTCGTCGACCATGCGGTCGATGACCGCCTCCGCCGGGTGCGCCGTCCAGGTGCCGCCGGCCTCCTCCACGGCCCGCCTGGTCTCGCCCCGGATCTTGCGCGGGAGGGTGAGGGTCAGCTCGTCCATGAGGGACAGCACCTTGGCCGGGTAGCCGGCCTGGGCGGCGGCCTGCTCCACGGAGGCGGGTTCGACGCCCTCGCCGACCATGGCGACGCCCTCGTTGATGAAGTGGCCGATCACCCGGGAGGTGAAGAAGCCGCGGGAGTCGTTGACGACGATCGGCGTCTTGTTGATCTGCCGGACCAGGTCGAAGGCGCGGGCGAGGGTCTCCTCGCCGGTGCGCTCGCCCTTGATGATCTCGACCAGCGGCATCTTGTCGACCGGCGAGAAGAAGTGCAGTCCGATGAAGTCGGTCTGGCGCTGCACGCCCTCGGCGAGGGTGGTGATGGGCAGCGTGGAGGTGTTGGAGCACAGCAGCGCGTCGGGGGCGACGACGGCCTCGATCTCCTGGAACACCTTGTGCTTGAGGGCGGTGTCCTCGAACACGGCCTCGATGACCGCGTCACAGCCGGCGAGGTCGGCCACCTCGGCGGTGGGGGTGATCCGGGCGAGCAGCGCGTCCGCCTTCTCCTGGCTGGTACGGCCCTTGGCGACGGCCTTGGCGCACAGCTGCTCGGAGTAGCCCTTGCCCTTGACGGCCGCTTCCAGGGAGACGTCCTTGAGGAGGACGTCGATGCCCGCGCGGGCGCACGCGTAGGCGATGCCGGCGCCCATCATGCCGGCGCCGAGGACGGCCACCCTGCGGACCTGGCGGGGCTCGACGCCCCCCGGGCGGTTGGCGCCGGAGTTGACCGCCTGGAGGTCGAAGAAGAATGCCTGGATCATGTTCTTCGAGGTCTGCCCGGCGGCCAGTTCCACGAAGTAGCGGGCCTCGATGACCTGGGCGGTCTCGAAGTCGACCTGGGAGCCCTCGACGGCGGCGGCGAGGATGTTGCGCGGCGCCGGGTAGGGGGCGCCGCCCGTCTGCTTGCGCAGGTTGGCCGGGAAGGCGGGCAGGTTCGCGGCGAACTTCGGGTTGGCCGGGGTGCCGCCGGGGATCCGGTAGCCCGGCTTGTCCCAGGGCTGCCGGGACTCGGGGTTCGCGTCGATGAAGGCCCGGGCCTTGGCGAGCAGTTCCTCGGGGGTGGCGGCGACCTCGTGGACGAGGCCGTTCTCCTGGGCGCGCCGCGCGTTGTACTGCCGGCCCTGGAGGAGCACCTTCAGCAGGGCGTCCGCGATGCCCAGCAGTCGCACGGTACGCACGACTCCGCCGCCGCCGGGGAGCAGGCCGAGGGTGACCTCGGGACAGCCGATCCTGGTGCCGGGGGTGTCCAGGGCGACCCGGTGGTGGCAGGCGAGGGCCAGTTCGTACCCGCCGCCGAGGGCCGCGCCGTTGATGGCGGCGACGACCGGCTTGCCGAGGGTCTCGATGCGGCGCAGGTCGCGCTTGATGGCGAGGCCGCCGTCGAACAGCTCCTGTGCGGTCTCGGGCGTGACCCGGATCAGGTCGCGCAGGTCGCCGCCCGCGAAGAAGGTCTTCTTCGCGGAGGTGAGGATGATGCCGCGGATGTTCTCCCGCTCCGCCTCCAGCCGGTCGGTGATCACGGCGAGGGAGTCGCGGAACGCCTGGTTCATGGTGTTCGCGGACTGGTTCGGGTCGTCCAGGACGAGGGTGACGACACCGGTGTCGTCCTGCTCCCAGCGGATGGTGGTGCTCTCGGTCATGACAGTCGTCTCCGTAGAAGTCTTCGGGGCGCTTGGTTCCGCGGGGAGTTCAGACGCGTTCGACGATGGTGGCGATGCCCATGCCGCCGCCGACGCAGAGGGTGGCGAGGCCGTAGCGCTTGTCCTGGCGCTCCAGTTCGTCGACGAGCGAGCCGAGGATCATGGCGCCGGTGGCGCCGAGCGGGTGGCCGAGGGCGATGGCTCCGCCGTTGACGTTGACCTTGTCCAGGGACAGGCCCATGTCCTTCACGAAGCGCAGCACGACCGCGGCGAACGCCTCGTTGATCTCGACCAGGTCGATGTCGTCGATGGTGAGACCGGCCTTCGCCAGGGCCTTGCGGGTGGCGGGGGCGGGCCCGGTGAGCATGATGGTCGGCTCGGAACCGGAGACGGCCGCGGCGACGATCCGTGCGCGGGGGGTGAGACCGTAGCGCTCGCCGACCTCCTGGGAGCCGATCGCGACGAGCGAGGCGCCGTCCACGATCCCGGACGAGTTGCCGGCGTGGTGGACGTGGTCGATCTTCTCCACCCAGTGGTACTTCTGGAGGGCCACGGCGTCGAAGCCGCCCAGGTCGCCGATGTCCGCGAAGGAGGGCTTCAGCTTGGCCAGGGAGTCGGCGGTGGTGCCGGGGCGCATGTGCTCGTCGTGGTCGAGGACGACCAGGCCGGTGCGGTCCTTGACGGGGACCACGGACTTCTCGAAGCGGCCCTCCTTCCAGGCGGTGGCGGCGCGCTCCTGGGACAGGGCCGCGTACTCGTCGACGTCCCGGCGGGAGAAGCCCTCGATGGTGGCGATGAGGTCGGCGCCGATGCCCTGCGGCACGAAGTTGACGGCGAGGTTGGTCATCGGGTCGTTGAACCAGGCACCGCCGTCCGAGGCCATCGGGACCCGGGACATGGACTCGACACCACCGGCGAGGACCAGGTCCTCCCAGCCCGCGCGGACCTTCGCGGCGGCCAGGTTGACGGCCTCCAGACCGGAGGCACAGAAGCGGTTCTCCTGGACGCCCGCGACCGTGTCGGGCAGTCCGGCGGCGAGGGCGGCGATCCGGGCGATGTCCGAGCCCTGGTCGCCGACGGGGCCGACGACGCCGAGCACGATGTCGTCGATGGCGGCCGGGTCGAGGCCGGGGAAGCGGGCGCGGATCTCGTGGATGAGGCCGACGACCAGGTCGATGGGCTTCGTGCCGTGCAGGGCGCCGTTCGCCTTGCCGCGCCCGCGCGGGGTGCGGATCGCGTCGTACACGTACGCTTCGGTGCTCACTGGTGTGCCTTTCGGGAGGGTGGGCCGAGCGGGGTGGGCGGGGTCAGCCGCCGTCGGTGACCCGGTCGTCGGGGTCGTCGGTCGGGGGTGCCGGCAGGCCCCAGTCCCGGGCGACCGCGGCGGTGTCCGCGCCGGGCCGGGCGGGGCCGGTGCGGACGGCGGTGGGGGTCGCGGAGAAGCGGGGGGCGGGGGCGGGCTGGGTGATGCCGCCGTGGTCGGTGAAGGTGCCGCGCGCGGCCAGGTGCGGGTGGGCCGGCGCCTCGCGCAGGCTGAGCACGGGCGCCACACAGGCGTCGGTGTCCGCGAAGACGGCCGTCCACTCCGCCCGGGTGCGGGACTTGAAGGCGGCGGCGATCCGTTCGCGCAGCTCGCCCCATCGGGTCCAGTCCTTGCGGGCGGGCGCCAGGTCGTCCAGGCCGAGCAGGCGCAGGAAGTCGGCGTAGAACTTGCCCTCCAGGGCGCCCACCGCCATGTACCCGCCGTCGGCGGTCTCGTAGGTGCCGTAGTAGGGACAGCCGCCGTCCAGGAGGTTGGCGGCGCGGCGGTCCTGCCAGCCGCCGGCGGCGAGCATGCCGTGGATCATCGCGGACAGATGGGCCGTGCCGTCCACGATGGCCGCGTCGACCACCTGGCCGGTGCCGGTCGCGCGCGCGTGGTGCAGGGCGGCGAGGACGCCGACGACCAGGTAGAGGGAGCCGCCCGCGTAGTCCCCGAGGAGGTTGGCGGGCACCGCCGGGGGTTCGTCCGGGCGGCCGATCATGCCGAGGGTGCCGGTGAGCGCGATGTAGGCGATGTCGTGGCCGGCGCGCTGGGCGAGCGGGCCGTCCTGGCCCCAGCCGGTCATGCGTCCGTACACCAGGCGGGGGTTGCGGGCGTGGCAGTCCTCGGGGCCGATGCCGAGCCGCTCGGCGACGCCGGGGCGGTAGCCCTCGACGAGGATGTCGGCCCGCTCGGCGAGGTCCAGGACGCGCGCGGGGCCGTCCGGTGCCTTCAGGTCGACCACGATCGAGCGCTTGTTGCGGTTGGTGACGTCGAACGCCGGGTCGATCGCGAGGCCCGGCCCGCCCGGACGGTCCACCCGGACCACGTCGGCACCCAGGTCGGCCAGCAGCATGGCGGCGAACGGCCCCGGGCCGATGCCGGCCAGCTCGACCACGCGCACGCCGCGAAGCGGGCCGTCGCCCGGCGTCGGCGTCCCTGCCGTTGTCATCCGTCCAGCCCCCAGGCGTGTATGACACCAATGATGTAACACCGGTGATGCTAAGAACGCGTTCCACCGGACACAAGACCTGAACGAGCAAGCGCTTAGCCAAGTGCCCGTCGAGCCGACGATCACCCGGGAGAGTGACCGGCGCTCCGCCGGACCCTCCGCGGCGGCGGGCGTGGCGGGACCGTCACGTGGTCCGCGCCCCCGGTCCCCGCACCCGGGCCCGGGGCGGTTTCTCCCGCTTCTTCACGGCATTCCTGGCTACGGCCACCGCTGCCTCCGGGCTGGTCGTGGGGCTCCGCACTCCTCACGCTAGCCTCGGCCACCGACAGCGGCGCGGGCTGCGCGACGGCCGCACGGACCAAGGGGTGTCATGAGCAGGATGAGCAGGACGGATCGGCCGTACGACCTCGTGCTCTTCGGAGCCACGGGCTTCGTCGGCACGCTCACGGCCCACTATCTCGCCGCGCACGCGCCACGGGACCTGCGCTGGGCGGTCGCCGGCCGCGACGAGGGGCGGCTGGAGCGGCTGCGCGAGGACCTGCCCGGCGGCGCGGACGTCGCTGTGCTGCGGGCCGACGTCACCGAACCGGCCACGCTGCGCGCCCTCGCCGAGCACGCGCGCGTGGTCGCCACGACCGTGGGTCCGTACGTCCTGTACGGCGAGGAACTCGTCGCCGCCTGCGCCGACACCGGCGCCGACTACCTGGACCTCACCGGCGAGCCCGAGTTCGTGGACCTGATGTACGTCCGGCACGACGCACGCGCGCGGGAGACGGGCGCGCGCCTGGTGCACGCCTGCGGTTTCGACTCGGTGCCGCACGACCTGGGCGCGTACTTCACGGTCCGGCAGCTCCCCGAGGGCGTGCCGCTGACCGTGGACGGCTATGTGACCGCCGACGCGGCCTTCTCCGGCGGCACCCTCGCCTCGGCGCTGAACCAGATGGCCCGCGGACGACGGATGCTGGCCGCGGCGCGCGAGCGGGCCCGGCACGAGCCGCGACTGCCGGGCCGCCGGGTGACGGCGCCGGCGGGCACGCCGAGGTACGCGGCGGAGGTCGGCGCGTGGGCGCTGCCGCTGCCCACCATCGACCCGCGGATCGTGCGCCGTTCGGCACGGGCGCTGGAGCGGTACGGCCCGGACTTCCGCTACCGGCACTACGCGGCCGTGCGGCGCCTGCCGGTCGCCCTCGGCGGGGTCGCGGCCGTCGGCGCGGTGGCCGCAGCCGCCCAGCTGCCGCCCGTCCGGCGCTGGCTGTCGGACCGGCTCAAGCCGGGTGACGGACCGAGCGCCCGGAAGCGGGCGGAGAGCTGGTTCTCCGTGCGGTTCGTCGGCGAGGGCGGCGGCCGGCGCGTGCTCACCGAGGTCGCGGGCGGCGACCCCGGGTACGACGAGACGGCGAAGATGTTCGCCGAGGCGGCCCTGTGCCTGGCGTTCGACGACCTGCCGCCGACGGCGGGCCAGGTCACCACGGCCCAGGCGATGGGCGACGCCCTGACCGAGCGGCTGCGGGCGGCGGGGATCACCTTCCGGGTGGCGGCGCGACGCTAGCGGCAGCCGCCCGTCACCGCCGTCGTCGTGGACGGGGGCGACGTGCCGGACGAGGGCGAGGAGGCGGAACGGTCGTGGAGTCCGCGCGCGACGCGGAGCGTCAGGAGGACGGCGCCCGGCGCGTCGTCGGGCCCTGATCCCCGCCGCCGGTCAGGCCCTGTGCCGCCTCGCGCAGCGCGCGTCGGCACAGGGCGTCCGCCCGGCGGGTGGTCTCCGGCAGCCGGTACCGCGGGGTCAGTGCCAGGGTGTGCGCCACGGCGTTGTCGAGGCTCACCCGGTGGCCGACCGAGACGAACACCGGCTTGACGCCGTCCCGGGTGCGCAGCGCGCGCCCGACCTCCTCCGTCCCGGCGAGCAGCGACGCCCAGCCGCCCCGGGCCGGCTCCGGGTCGTCGTACGCGAAGGTGAACGGGTTCTTGGCGACCCCGACGGTCGGCAGGTCCGTGAGCACGCCCAGGTGGCTCGCCAGGCCGAAGCGGCGCGGGTGGGCCAGGCCGTAGCCGTCGCACACCACCAGTCCGGGCGGGCACGGCAGCCGGTCCAGGGCGGCGCGGACGGTGGGGATCTCACGGAAGGCGAGGAGGCCGGGCACGTACGGGAAGGAGACCCGGCCGACGGCAGTCGCCTCCGCCACGACGTCCAGGGTGGCGGCGTCCAGCACGACGGCCGCCGCCGCGACCAGGTCCAGGCCGTCGTCGTAGGCGACGTCGACCCCCGTGACCAGGCCCGTCCCGGGCGGTGGTCCGGGCTCGTCCAGCACCACCCGCCCGCGCAGCTCGTCCTGTACGGCGCGGGCCTCGTCCTCGGTCGCGGGCCAGCCCGCGGGTACGCCGACGATCGTCATGCCGGGTGACTGTACGTCCCGCCGCGGACCGCCGGCCGGGCGGGGTAGGCTCGTGATCATGTTCGTCCTGGAGCTGACCTACACCGCGCCGCTCGATGCCGTGGACGCCGTCCTGCCGGACCACGTGGCCTGGCTGGAGGAGCAGTACGAGAAGGGTCACTTCCTGGCCTCGGGACGCAAGAACCCCCGCGACGGCGGGGTGATCCTGGCCGTCGCGGGGGACCGCGCCCACATCGACGAGATCGTCGCGGGCGACCCGTTCACCGTCGCCGGTGTGTGCGCCTACCGCGTCACGGAGTTCATCGCCACGAAGACGGCCCCGGAACTGGCGCACCACCGGCAGACACTCGACTGACGTCGGTCTGTCGACCTCCTCGGGCGTCGGGCCTGGCGGGCCGTCAGCCCTTCTTGGCGTTCAGCGCGCGCTGGAGTTCGTCCTTGTTCATGTGCGAACGGCCTTCGATGCCGCGCTGCCTCGCCTCGTTGTACAGCTGGTCGCGGGTCGGGCCGTGCGAGCCGACCCGGTTGCCCGACCGCTGACCGCCACGCTTGCTCGACGACATGTCCTGCGTCGAGCTGCGGCTGGCGGTCTTGGACTCGCCGGAGCGGGCGCGTTCCTTGTTCACCGTCCGCGCGGCGATCTCCTCGGCACGCCCGGTGCTCTCGCCCCGGTCCTGCGCGCTCTTCTTGATGTGCTCGTACTGACGCTCACGCTTGGGGCTGGAACCGGCTGGCATGATCGCTCCCTTCCTTTGCGGCGGGGAACGAGTACCCGCGTTCTGTCGCGCTTACCTCACCGGTCCGACCGTGCCTCACCGTTCGAGCCGTGCCACCCGTCCCTGCTCGCCCGCCGCCCAGCAGCTCAGGTCGGGGGTGCAGGTGACGGTGTCGTAGGAGCCGGTGTCGATCGTCCGCCAGCTACGGCCGCCGTCGGTGGTCAGGTCGGTGCCGGTCGGGCCGACGGCCAGCGCGGCGGTGCGGCTGTGCGGGAGCCAGGCGGCGCCGGAGCGGTACGCGGGTGGCGGGGTGGTGGCGGGGCGCCAGGTGCGTCCGCCGTCGGCGGTGACCGCGGCGGCCTGCGGCGAGGGCTCGTCGGGGCGGTAGTCGCCGCCGACCGCGATGCCGTGGGTGCGGTCGCGGAAGGCCAGCGCGAAGACGCCCTTGGCCGGGTCGCCCGCGGGGACCGGCGTGTCGGCGGCCGTCCAGGTGAGCCCGCGGTCGGCGGAGTGCAGCACGCGCGCGTGGGCGCCGCCGCCGGTGGCCAGCCAGACGTCCTTCGGGCCGGCGGTGACGAGGCACTGGCCGCTCGCGGCGAAACCCGCCTCGCCGTCCAGCGCGGGCGGCATGCCGTCCGCGGGCAGCACGTGCCAGGAACGTCCGCCGTCGGCGGTGGACAGGACGCGGAACCTCCCGTCCACGGGGTCGCCCAGGGCGAGGCCGTGGCGGCGGTCGAAGAAGGCGAGGCAGTCGTAGAAGGCCTTCGGGTCGGTGTTGCGGAAGGACTCCGTCCAGGTCGTACCGCCGTCGTCGGTGCGGTAGACGCGGGAGGCCTCGCCCTCGCCGATGGCGAGCACCACCGCGCGCCGGGCGTCGAACGCCGTCACGTCCCGGAACTGGAGGCCGGACGCCCCGGGAGGCGAGACGTTCCGCCAGCTCGTGCCGCCGTCCGTGGTGCGCAGCACCGTGCCTTCGGTGCCGGCCAGCCAGGCGGTGCGCCGGTCGACGGCCGCGAGGCCCCGGAAGCGGACGCGCGGCGTCCCGGAGTCCTTCGCCGCCCAGTGCACGCCTGCCGTGCCGGAGTCCTTCGCCGCCCCGTGCGCGCTTCCCGCGCCGGAGGCCTCGGCCGCCCGGTTCGCGTGTTCCGTGTCCGGGACCGGCTGCCCCGCGCTCGCCCGGCCGGTGGTGCCGTGGGCGAGCGGACGGGCCTCGGCCGCCGGGACCGTCAGGGCGGCGAGCGCCGCCCCGCACGCCACTCCCGCCGCCACCAGCCGGCTCGTCCGTCCCCTGCGTCGCATGCTCCCCAAGCGCCTCATGGCGGGCGAAGCTAGCCGCACTCCCCCGGCCCCGTCCAGTGGGCTGCCGTGCCCCGCGCGGCCGACGGGCGGGAACGGCCGTACGTTCCCCGCGCATGAACGCGGTGACCGAGGTCACTCGTTCCCCGTGTGCACGCATCGGCCGTTTCCGTCGTCTCTTCCAGTGCCGGGTGCCGCACACCCGGGCGCAGTCCATCCGTCACGAGGGAGCAAGGCGTTGTCCACCGTCATCGAGCAGCCCGTAGAGGCCCGTCTCGTCGCCGCCGCACCGCGCATGCCGAGCATTCCCGCCACGCTGCGCTACGACCGGCGCGACCCGTTCGCCGTCCGCATGACGTTCCCGGCCCCGGCCACGCTGGAGGGCGTCGAGGTGTGCTGGACCTTCTCCCGCGAACTGCTCACGGCCGGACTCAAGGGCCCCGAGGGCCACGGTGACGTCCGGGTTCGGCCGTACGGGTACGACCGCACGGTGCTGGAGTTCCACGCCCCGGAGGGCACCGCGATCGTGCACGTGCGCTCGGGTGAGATCCGGCGGTTCCTGGAGGCGACCAGCGACCTGGTCCCCGTCGGCCTGGAACACCTCCAGTTCGACCTCGACCACGACCTGGCCGAGCTGATGCGGGACGCCTGCTGAGTGGCGGGCGGTGAACGCCACGCGCGCGTGGGGCGGCGCGGCGAATAATCACGTTGACAGCGCTTCCCGCTCTTCCTACCGTGTACAGCGGTTCTGTTGCCGTCGATTGGAGAAGGACGTTGCTCGTCTGAGGTCCTGAGACACCGCGTCGCACCGGTGAGGTGCGCGTGGCGTACGACCTCGGCGTCCGAGCCGTCCTTTGGCACAGGCCGTTTTTCATGGCCCCTTCCGTGCCCCGGGCCTTTCGGTTCCCGCCTCGCGGTGTCTCGACACGCGTCCACCCGAACGCACCCGTCCCTCGCGAGGCGCCCATGTCTGCTTCCCTCACCTGCACGTCCCTGTCCTTCACCTGGCCCGACGGCACCGCCGTCTTCGACGGCCTGGACATCGCCTTCGGTCCGGGCCGGACCGGGCTCGTCGGCGTCAACGGCTCGGGCAAGTCCACCCTGCTCAAACTGATGGCCGGGGAACTGGCCCCCGCCGAAGGCACCCTCAAGGCGGCCGGCGAGATCGGCTACCTCCCGCAGAACGTCACGCTCGACACCGCGCTCCGCGTCGACCAGGCCCTCGGCATCGCCGGCCGGCGGGCCGCCCTGCACGCCATCGAGGCGGGCGACGTCGCCGAGGAGCACTTCGAGACCGTCGGCGACGACTGGGACGTGGAGGAGCGCGCCCTGGTCACCCTCGGCGAACTCGGTCTCGGCCACATCGGCCTGGACCGGACCGTCGGCGAGGTGTCCGGGGGCGAGTCGGTGCTGCTGCGGCTCGCCGCGCTGCTGCTGCGCCGCCCCGACGTCCTGCTGCTGGACGAGCCCACCAACAACCTCGACCTGTACGCGCGCCGGCGGCTGTACCAGACGGTGGCCTCCTGGCCGGGCGTGCTGGTCGTGGTCAGCCACGACCGGGAACTGCTCGACCTGGTCGACCAGATCGCGGAGCTGCGCTCCGGCGAGGTCGCCTGGTTCGGCGGCAACTTCTCGGCCTACGAGGAGGCGCTGGCCGTCGAGCAGGAGGCGGCCGAGCGGATGCTGCGCGTCGCCGAGGCCGACGTCCGCAAGCAGAAGCGCGAACTGGCCGACGCCCAGGTCAAACTGGCCCGCCGCAAGCGGTACGGGCAGAAGATGTACGAACAGAAGCGCGAGCCGAAGATCGTCATGGGGGCACGCAAGCGCGCCGCCCAGGAGTCGGCGGGCAAGCACCGCATCATGCACGAGGAGCGGCTCGCCGAGGCCAAGGACCGGCTGGACGAGGCGGCGGAGGCCGTACGGGACGACGACGAGATCCGTGTCGACCTGCCGTACACGGCCGTACCGCCCGGCCGGCAGGTGCTCACCCTGGAGCAGCTGGAAACGGCCTACCAGGCGCGCGTGCCGGGCATCCTCGACCTGCGCGGACCGGAGCGGATCGCGCTCGTCGGCCGCAACGGCTCCGGCAAGACGACGCTGCTGCGGACCGTCGCCGGGGAGCTGGCGCCGGTGTCGGGCACGGCGACGGCCCATGTCCCGCTGCGGTTCCTGCCCCAGCGACTGGACGTGCTGGACGACGGCCTGTCGGTGGCCGAGAACGTCGCCCGGTTCGCGCCGGGCGCCACCAACAACCGGGTCCGGGCCCGGCTCGCCCGCTTCCTGTTCCGGGGCGCGCGGGCCGACCAGACGGCGGCCACCCTGTCGGGCGGTGAGCGTTTCCGGGCGGCCCTGGCCGCGCTGATGCTCGCCGAGCCCGCGCCCCAACTGCTGCTGCTGGACGAGCCCACCAACAATCTCGACATGGCCAGCGTCCGGCAGCTGACCACGGCTCTGGAGTCGTACGAGGGCGCGCTGATCGTCGCCAGCCACGATCTGCCGTTCCTGGAGTCGATCGGGATCACACGGTGGCTGCTGATGGAGGGAGGCGAGCTGACGGAGACGACGCCCGAGGCGCTGTGGGACCCGGCGTGACCGGCCGGCGAGGGCCCGCCCCGGCCGGCCGGCGCCGGTCTCGGGAGGGACGCGCCGGGTACCGGGGGGCTTGGCCCTGGCGGGAGCGCCCTGCATGATGACGGACCGGCGCCGTGTGAGCGGCGCCGGACCGCACCATCGCACCGACCGATTCGAAAGGCCCCTCGTGCCCAGCAAGAAGGCCCTCGTCCGTCGCCCCAGCCCCCTCCTGGCCGACGGCCTGGTGACGCACATCCAGCGGGAGAAGGTCGATTCCGGGCTCGCCGGCCAGCAGTGGGAGGCGTACGTCGAGGCCCTGCGCACGCACGGCTGGGAGGTCATCGAGGTCGAACCGGCCGACGACTGCCCGGACTCGGTGTTCGTCGAGGACACCGTCGTCATGTACAGGAACGTCGCGTTGATCACCCGGCCCGGGGCCGAGTCGCGGCGGGCGGAGACCGCCGGCGTCGAGGAGGCGGTGGCCCGCCTCGGCTGCTCGGTGAACTGGATATGGGAACCGGGCACGCTGGACGGCGGTGACGTCCTCAAGGTCGGCGACACGGTGTACGTCGGCCGCGGCGGGCGGACCAACGCGGCCGGCGTGCAGCAGGTCCGGGCGGCCTTCGAGCCGCTGGGCGCCCGGGTGGTGGCCGTACCCGTGAGCAAGGTGCTGCACCTGAAGTCGGCGGTGACCGCGCTGCCCGACGGCACGGTGATCGGGCACATCCCGAAGATCGACCGGCCGTCGCTGTTCCCGGGCTTCCTGTCGGTGCCGGAGGAGTCCGGCGCGCACGTGGTGCTGCTCGGCGGCGGCAAGCTGCTGATGGCGGCGAGCGCTCCGAAGACCGCGGAGCTGCTGACCGATCTGGGCCATGACGTGGTGACGGTCGACATCAGCGAGTTCGAGAAGCTGGAGGGCTGTGTGACCTGTCTCTCGGTGCGCCTGCGGGAGCTGTACGCCTGACCGGGTGATCCTCTCGCGCCGGCACCTCCGGGACCTGCGGGTCCCGGAGCTGCCGGGGGCACCCGCGCACGGCCGTCCGGGCAGGCTGATCAGCGAGTTCTTTACAGCCCTCTTAACCTACGGCTTCGTAACCTACGGCTTCGTAGCCTACGATCACGTAGGTTTTCCGGCACCGCTCGCCGGACCGTCCCCTTCCTCCCCCGTTGTTCGGCGTCCCCCTGGAGTTCCTGTGACGATCACCTCCCCCCACCTCGGCAGCCCGTCCGTCTGGACCGACGCGCGCCTGCTGTACGCACTGGAGGAAGTGGTCGAGAAGGAGCTGAACCGGCACCTGAAGGTCGCCAAGGACTGGATGCCGCACGAGTACGTGCCGTGGAGCGACGGCCGCAACTTCCCGGGCCTGTTCGAGGACGGGGAGGCCTGGGACAAGGACCAGTCCCAGGTGACGGAGATCGGCCGGATCGCCCTCGTGGTGAACCTGCTGACCGAGGACAACCTGCCGAGCTACCACCACGAGATCGCCTCGCTCTTCGGCCGCGACGGCGCCTGGGGCACCTGGGTGCACCGCTGGACGGCCGAGGAGGGCCGGCACGGCATCGTGATGCGGGACTACCTGCTGACCTCGCGCGCGGTGGACCCGGACAAGCTGGAACGATTCCGTATGGCGCACATGAGCGAGGGGTTCGAGTCCGACAACCGGCACTCGATGCTGCACTCGGTGGCCTACGTCGCCTTCCAGGAGCTCGCCACGCGAATCTCGCACCGCAACACCGGCCACCAGTCCGGGGACCCGGTCTGCGACCGCATGCTGGCCCGCATCGCGAACGACGAGAACCTGCACATGGTGTTCTACCGCAACCTGCTGAAGGCCGCGTTCGAGCTGGCGCCCGACCTGACCATGCAGGCGGTCCGGGACGTCGTCGTGAACTTCCGGATGCCCGGTCACGGCATCCCCGGCTTCGAGCGGGCCGCCGCGCAGATGGCGATCGGCGAGGTGTACAACCTGCGCATCCACCACGACGACGTGTTGCAGCCGGTGCTGCGCTTCCTGAAGGTCCTGGAGATCGACGGCCTCGGCCCCGAGGGGCGTCAGGCGCAGGAGGAACTCGGCCTGTTCATCGGCGGGCTGGACGCGGAGGCCACGAAGTTCGACGAGAAGCTGGCCGCGCGCAAGGCCCGGATGGCGGCGCGCGCCGGGGGCTGACGCCCCGCGCGCGAGGCCTTGCCCGGCGCCCGGGCCGACGGGCGGCTCACGGCTTCACAGGGTGTCAGCGGGCGGCACGGCGCAGGGCGAGGCGCTCCTTCTCCGACAGGCCGCCCCAGACGCCGAACCGCTCGTCGTTGGCCAGCGCGTAGTCCAGACAGGCCGGGCGCAGCTCGCACATGGCACAGATGCGCTTCGCGTCGCGCACCGAGCTGCCCGGCTCGGGGAAGAAGAAGTCCGGCCCGGTCTGCGCGCACAGCGCCTGCGTCTGCCAGGTGTCGTCGGCCGGGGTGATGGTTTCGTAGTGCATGGCCAGAAGCCTGCCGCACGGCGAAAAACGTTCGATCAACGCCGGCGAAACGGCGTGCTCGGGGCCTCCGGCCGCCCCGATGATGCTCCCCGCGGCCCGGCGCGCGCACGGCGGCGCGCCCAGCCGTGTGAAAACCGGGAGAGCGCGTGTCGTCACGCTGGGTGACGGCGGGGCGGCCCGGCACGTCCGGGTACTCCGGTCGGCGATTGTCAGTGGGCGGTGCAAGACTCGGCAGTGCACAGGACGGACCCCCTTGCGAGGAGGGCGAGATGCTCACCACCCGTTTCGTCGACGGCGCGCCCAACTGGATCGACGTCGGCAGTCCCGACATCGACGGCGCCGCCTCTTTCTACGGCGCCCTGTTCGGCTGGCGGTTCCGGTCGGCGGGGCCGGATGCCGGCGGTTACGGCTTCTTCCAGCTGGAGGGGAAGACCGTCGCGGGCGGCGTGCAGACCGGTCCCGGCCAGGGGCCCGCGGCCTGGACGGTGTACTTCCAGAGCGAGGACGCCCAGGCCACCGCGAAGGCGGCCGAAGAGGCCCACGGCAGAGTGCTGTTCCAGCCCATGGACGTGATGGGCCAGGGCCACATGGCGGTCCTCGCCGACCGGGCGGGCGTGCCGTTCGGGATCTGGCAGCCGGGCCGGACCAAGGGCGTGGAGCTCGCGGGCGCGCCGGGCTCCCTGCGCTGGGTGGAGCTGTACACGCCGGACATCGCGGCAGCCGCCGCGTTCTACCGCCGGGTGCTGGGCCTGGAGACCTCCGCGCCGTTCCCGGGCGGGGCGTACACCTGTTTCAACCCGGACGGCGCCGGTGAGGACGCGATGTTCGGCGGGATGGTGCCGCTGGCCGACGATCCCACCGAGGCGGAGGCGGGGCCGTACTGGCTGCCGTACTTCGAGGTGGAGGACACCGACGCCGTGGTGGAACAGGCGCAGCGCCTGGGCGGGACGGTGCGGGTGCCCGCGACGACCGTGGAGGGCGTGGGCCGCACGGCCAGGCTCGCCGACCCCTACGGGGTCCGCTTCGCGGTGATCAGGAGCGAGCCGCCGCGGGGCTGAGCCCGCGGCGCGCGCCCGGCAGCCGACGGCTTCGGGGGGCGGCGGTCAGGCCGAGGCGCGGCGTATCAGGGTGGTCGGCAGGATCACCTCCGACGGCGGTGCCTCCTGGGCGCCGGCCGTCGCGTCCGTCCCCTGCCGAGCGCCGGACAGGCCGCGCAGCAGCAGGCGGGCCATCAGCCGGCCCATCTCCTCGATGTCCTGACGGACCGTCGTCAGCGGGGGGTCGGCCTGTCCGGTGACCGGCACCATGTCGTCGAAGCCGACCACGGCCACGTCCTCGGGCACGCGCCGGCCGCTCGCGCGCAGCACCCGCAGGGCGCCGAGCGCGGTGAGGTCGTTGGCGGCGAACACGGCGTCGACGTCCGGGCAGCGGTCGAGGAGTTCCCGCATGGCGCGTTCGCCGCCGGACGGGGTGAAGTCGCTCTCCTCGACCAGCCGGGGATCGTACTCGCCCAGGACGTCGGTCATGACGTCCCGGTAGCCGTCGAGCCGGTCCACCGCCGAGGTCTGGTCAAGCGCTCCGGTGATGTGGGCGACGCGGCGGCGGCCGAGGTCCAGCAGATGCCGGACGGCCGCGCGGGCCCCGCCCCGGTTGTCGCAGTCGACGTACACCACGCCCGGGTCGGCCGCCCGGGCGTCCGCGCCCCAGTCGGGGCGCCCGCCGAACACGGTGGGCACGCCGGCGTCGTGGATGAGGCCGGGCAGCGGGTCGTCCAGGTGCAGGGAGAAGACGAGCGCCCCGTCGACATGGCCGCCGGCCAGATAGCGGGCCACGCGCGCGTGGTCGGCGCGGCCCTCGGTGAGCAGCAGCACCAGCTGGTTGTCGTGCGCGGTCAGTTCCTTGCTGATGCCGCGCAGCTGGAGGGCGAAGAACGGGTCGGCGAAGACCCGGGTCTCGGGCTCGGCGATGACGACCGCGACGGCGTCGTGCCGCCGGGTGACGAGGCTGCGCGCCGCCTGGTTGGGGACGTAGCCCAGTTCCTCCACGGCCCGCCGGACCCGCTCGGCCAGGGGTTCGCGGACCCCGTCGCCGCCGTTGACCACGCGGGACACAGTGGCCCGGGACACCCCGGCCCGCGCGGCCACGGCCTCCAGCGTGGGACGCGACACTGCCTCGGTCACTTCGGGACTCCTCATCGGCGGCTGCCGATCAGGATAGCCGCGGGACACGGGACCGGCCGGTGCCGGACGGACACCCGGAACCGAGCGGGTCTCAGGGCGACGGCTCGCGGCGGGCGCGGCTCGGCTGCACCCGTTTGGGCTCGCCGGGCATCTTCGGGTACTCCGGGGGGTACGGCAGGTCGCCCAGGCCGTGGTCGTGTTCGTCCTGGCGGGCCAGTTCCAGCAGCGCGTCCAGGGAGAAGGCGTGGTCGTCCATGTCGGCGTGCACGTCACCGAGTTCGGCGAACCGGGCCGGCATGGTGGCGAGGTCGAAGTCGCGGGGTTCGGCGGCCCCGACCTCCTCCCAGCGCAGCGGCGCCGAGACGGGGGCGTGCGGGCGGGGGCGCACCGAATAGGCGGAGGCGATGGTGCGGTCCCGGGCCGTCTGGTTGTAGTCGAGGAAGATGCGGCTCCCGCGCTCCTCCTTCCACCACTTGATGGTCACCCGGTCCGGCATCCGGCGCTCCATCTCCCGGCCGACCGCGATCGCCGCGCGGCGCACCTGGGTGAAGGTCCAGCGCGGTTCGATGGGGACGAAGACGTGCAGGCCCCGGCCGCCGGAGGTCTTCGGCCAGCCGCGCAGCCCGCCGAACTCGTCCAGGACGGCCCGCAGTTCCCGGGCGGCGCGGGCCGCGTCGGCGTAGTCGGTGCCGGGCTGCGGGTCGAGGTCGATGCGGAGTTCGTCGGGATGGTCCACGTCGGTGGCGCGGACCGGCCAGGGGTGGAAGGTGAGGGTGCCGTACTGGGCGGCCCACACCACGGCGGCCTGCTCGGTCGGGCACATCTCGTCGGCGCTGCGCCCGCTGGGGAAGGTGATGTGGGCGGTCGGGATCCAGCCGGGCATGCCCTTCGGTGCCCGCTTCTGGTAGAACCACTCGCCGCCGACGCCGTCCGGGTAGCGCTCCAGGGTGGTCGGGCGGTTGCGCAGGGCGCGCAGGATGCCGGGGCCGACGGCGGCGTAGTACCGGGCGAGGTCCAGCTTGGTGAAGCCCCGCTCCGGGAAGAACACCTTGTCCGGGCTGGACAGTCGTACGGTCCTGCCCGCCACCTCCAGTTCCACCGCATCACCCATGCGGCCACGGTAGGCGCACCCCGCACCGCTCGCATACCGGGCAAAGCCGTATGCATGTGGGCGGAAACGGATGTATGCGAGCAGAATCGGAGTCATGGATCTGCCCGTCATGCCGCCCGTGAAGCCGATGCTCGCCAAGTCGGTGGCGAAGATCCCGCCGGGGATGCACTACGAGGCCAAGTGGGACGGCTTCCGGTCGATCGTGTTCCGGGACGGCGCCGAGGTCGAACTGGGCAGCCGCACCGGAAAGCCGCTGACCAGGTACTTCCCCGAGCTGGTCGAGGCACTGAAGGAGCGGCTGCCCGAGCGGTGCGTGCTGGACGGGGAGATCGTCGTCGCGCGGGGCGGCCGGCTGGACTTCGACGCGCTGACCGAGCGGATCCACCCGGCGGCCTCCCGGGTGCGGATGCTGGCGGAGAAGACCCCGGCCTCCTTCGTCGCCTTCGACGTGCTCGCCCTGGACGACCACGCCCTGCTCGACGTGCCGCTCACCGACCGCCGTGCCCTGCTGGACCGGGCCCTGGCCGGGGCGACCCCGCCGGTGCACGTGGCGCCGTCGACGACCGACATCGAGGTGGCCCGGCAGTGGTTCGAGCAGTTCGAGGGCGCCGGTCTCGACGGGGTCGTCGCCAAGCCGCTCACCCTGCGCTACCTCCAGGACGAGCGGGCCATGTTCAAGATCAAGCACGAGCGCACGGCGGACGTCGTCGTCGCCGGGTACCGCTTCCACAAGAGCGGCCCGGTGGTGGGCTCGCTGCTGCTGGGGCTGTACGACGAGCAGGGCCGGCTCCAGCACGTGGGCGTGTCGGCCGCGTTCTCCATGAAGAAGCGCGCCGAGCTGGTCGAGGAGCTGGAGCCGCTGCGCATGGACGACGTCTCCGGGCACCCGTGGGCCGCCTGGACGGACGAGACCGCGCACGAGACGGCCCGGCTGCCGGGGGCGCCGAGCCGCTGGTCGGGCAAGAAGGACCTGTCCTGGGTGCCGCTGCGGCCGGACCGGGTGGCCGAGGTGGCGTACGACCACATGGAGAACGGCCGGCGGTTCCGGCACACGGCCCGCTTCCGCCGCTGGCGCCCGGACCGTACACCGGAGAGCTGCACGTACGTCCAGCTCCAGGAGCCGGTCCGGTACGACCTCGCGGAGATCCTCGGCGAGAAGGACGGCGGCTGAGCGGGGCGGAGCACGGCGCCGGCGCCGGCCGCCCAGCCGGCCACAGCCACAGCCACAGCCACAGCCACGGCTACGGCTACGGCTGCATGAGGACCTTCACCGCGCCGTCCTGCTTGCGCTGGAACATCTCGTACGCGTGCGGCGCCTCCGTCAGCGGCAGCCGGTGCGTGGCGAAGTCCTGCACCCCGAGCGGGTCCTCGTCCGTCAGGTAGGGCAGGATCTGGTCGGTCCACCGGCGGACGTTGGCCTGGCCCATGCGGAGCTGGATCTGCTTGTCGAAGAGGGTCAGCATCGGCATCGGGTCGGCCATGCCGCCGTAGACACCGCTGAGCGAGATCGTGCCGCCCCGCCGGACCAGGTCGATCGCCATGTAGAGGGCGCCCAGCCGGTCGATGCTGAAACGTTCGGCGAGCGGGGCGCTGAGTTTGCGGGGCATGAGCGCGGTGGCCTGCTGGGCGAGCTTGGCGGCGGCGCCGCCGTGGGCCTCGGTGCCGACGGCGTCGATCACGGCGTCCGGGCCCCGGCCGCCGGTCTCCTCCTGGATCGCGTGGACCAGCGACTTCTCGTTGTCGAAGGCCCTGAGGTCGTATGTCTCCACCCCGCGCTGCTGCGCGCGGGTGAGCCGCTCCGGCACCAGGTCCACGCCGAAGACCCGCTCCGCGCCCCGGGCCCTGGCGATCCGGCAGGCCATGTCGCCGATCGGGCCGAGGCCGAGGACCGCGAGGGTGCCGCCGGGCGGGACGGCCGCGTACTCGACGGCCTGCCAGGCGGTCGGCAGCACGTCGGAGAGGTAGACGAACCGGTCGTCCGGCGGCCCCTCGGGCACCTTGACCGGGCCGAACTGCGCCTGCGGGACACGCAGGTACTCGGCCTGGCCGCCGGGGACGGAGCCGTACAGGCGGCTGTAGCCGAAGATGGCGGCGCCCATGCCCTCGCCGGTGACCTGCGTGGTCTCGCACTGGGTGGGCAGCCCGGTGTCGCACATGAAGCAGTGGCCGCAGGCGATCTGGAACGGCACCACCACCCGGTCGCCGGGCCGCAGGCCGGACACCTCGGAGCCGACCTCCTCCACGATGCCCATGGGTTCGTGGCCGAGGACGTCGCCCGGGTTCATGAACGGGGTGAGCACTTCGTACAGGTGCAGGTCGGAGCCGCACAGTCCGGTGGAGGTGACCCGGATGACGGCGTCCGTGGGTTCCTCGATCCTCGGGTCGGGCACGTCCTCGACCCGGACGTCCCGCTTGCCCTGCCAGGTGACTGCCTTCATGGGGTCGTGCTCCCTTGGTCGCGTACGGCTGCTGTCGCGTACGGCCGCGTGCCGTGTGTGCGCCCCCGGGTACCCCCCGCCCACCGCCGCCGAACCCGAAGCGACCGGGTATGGCCAGTGATGACCGGATGAGCGCACAATCGGACCACACGAACGGGGTGGCGACGGTGGGGATGAGACGCAGGGCGCGCACGCGGCGCGCCGCGCTGACGGCGACATTGCTGGCCGGCGCCCTGACGGCCGCCCTCACGACGGGCTGCTCCGGCCACGGCCGGGGTGGCGAAGACCGCGCCCCGCGGCACACCCCGACACCGGGGCCGAGCCGCTCGGCCCCGGCCGGCTCACCGCTCGCCGTGAAGATCGACAATGTCCGCGCGGCCCGCCCGCAGACCGGGCTCGGCGCGGCGGACGTGGTGTACGTGGAGCAGGTGGAGGGCGGCCTGAGCCGGTTGCTGGCGGTGTACGCCACACGGCTGCCGAAGACCGTGGGACCGGTGCGCAGCGTCCGGGAGTCCGACCTGGAACTGCTGCGCCAGTTCACGATGCCGACCCTCGCCTACTCGGGTGCCCAGCGCGCACTGCTGCCGCTGGTCGACCGGGCGCCGCTGCGCGCGCGGTCCCCCGAAGAGGCCCCCGACGCCTACTTCCGGGGCACGGACAGGGCCGCCCCGCACAACCTCTACCTGCGCCCTGCCGCACTGCTGTCCGCCGCCCCGGGCGAGTCGGCGCTGACCACGGGTTTCCGCCGCGGCCCCGCCCCCTCCGGCGGCACCCCCGTCTCCGCGCGGACCGTGCGCTACCCGGCCGCCCGCCTCACCTTCACCTGGTCCGCCGAGCGCGGCGGCTGGCTGGTGGCGATGGACGGCACCCCCGTGCGGACGACCGACAGCGGCCGGCCGGCACCGCCGACGGTGGTCGTGCAGCACGTGAAGGTCCGCACCTCGCGCTACCACGACGTGCTCGGCAGTCCCACGCCGTACACCGAGACGACCGGCTCCGGGCGGGCGGAGGTGCTGCGGGACGGACGGTCCTTCGACGGCTTCTGGTCACGGCCGACGGCGACGGACGGTACCGCGTTCACGGCGGCGGACGGCGGCGGGCTGGACTTCGCGGCCGGGCAGGTGTGGGTGGTGTTCCTACCGGCGCCGTGAGGCGGCCCGTGCCCCGGAGGCCGGTACCGGTGTCGTCAGCTCTGCGCGGCCAGTGGGCCGGCCGGGTGGCGCAGTTCCTCGGCCGCGTCCGCGACCCGGCGGATCAGGTCGAAGAACACGGCCTGTTCCCCGGCGGACAGCGGGGCGAGGAACACCTGGTTCATCCGGGCGGTCCGCACGGTCAGTCTGCGGTGGGTGCGCAGACCGTCGTCGGTGAGGCGGAGCAGGAAGCGCCGGCCGTCCTGGGGATCACGCACCTTGTGCAGCAGCCCCCGGCGGTCGAGCCGGCTGATGACCTCGGCGATGGTGGAGCGGTCGAGGCCCACCCGCTCCCCCACCGTGCGCTGGTCGAGCCCGGGCTCGGCGACGAGGGCGTTCATGACCGCGAACTGCGGCGAGGTGATCTCCTCCGAGACCATCGTGTTCCACAGCAGGTAGTGCGCCTGCTGGAGCCGCCGGGCCAGGTGCCCGGGATGGGTGGCGAGGTCCACCGCGGCCATGTGCGCTCCCCTGGTCGATTCGTTGGTGCACTGAACGATACCCGGCGCCCGACCCCCATGTCTCGTTCCGTAGGCCGTACAACTGCCAGCTCTTGACGGTGACCGTCTCCGGTGGCAGCGTGAGCAGCACCTCGCCGCAATAGTCAGTGCCCTGACTGTCTGCTCCTGCTGGACCGGAGAGACCTCCTCCTCGAACGCCAAGGAAGCGTCAGGTATCCCATGCCTCTCACCCAAGCCGACATCGACCGGGAAATCGCCGCCGCGCACGCCGCCTACGCCAAGCGCGTCGCCGACGGCGCTCCCGTCGAACACCACCCGCGCCGCGACTACGCGCCGTACCGTTCCTCCGTGCTGCGCCACCCGAAGCAGCCCCTGGTGGCGATCGACACCGGCCAGGACCCGGAGCTGGTGGAACTGCACTCGCCCGCCTTCGGGGAGCGCGACCTCACCGAGATCGACAACGACCTCACCCGGCAGCACACCGGGGAGCCCATCGGCGAGCGGATCACCGTCTCCGGGCGGCTGCTGGACCGGCACGGGCGCCCGGTCCGCGGCCAGCTGATCGAGATCTGGCAGGCCAACTCGGCCGGCCGCTACGCCCACCGGCGCGAGCAGCACGACGCCCCGCTGGACCCGAACTTCACCGGCGTCGGCCGCGCCCTCACCGATGCCGAGGGCCGCTACCACTTCACCACCGTCCAGCCGGGCCCCTACCCGTGGCGCAACCACGTCAATGCCTGGCGCCCGGCGCACATCCACTTCTCGGTGTTCGGCTCGGCGTTCACCCAGCGGCTGGTGACGCAGATGTACTTCCCGAACGACCCGCTCTTCCGGTACGACCCGATCCTCCAGTCCGTGACCGACGACGCGGCCCGGCAGCGACTGGTCGCCACCTACGACCACAGCCTGTCGGTGCCGGAGTTCTCGCTCGGCTACCACTGGGACATCGTGCTGGACGGCCCGGCCGCCACCTGGACGGAAGAAGGACGCTGACCGCCATGACGATCACCGACCCGAGCGGCCCCGACCAGGTGCCGCCCACCCCGTCCCACACCGTCGGCCCGTTCTACGGCTACGCGCTGCCGTTCCGCGGCGGCGAGGACATCGCGCCGCTCGGCCACCCGGACACGATCACCGTGCACGGGTACGTCCTCGACGGCGACGGTGACCCGCTGCCCGACGCGCTGATCGAGCTGTGGGGTCCGCGTCCCGACGGCACCGTCCCCCACGTGGACGGCTCCCAGCGGCGCGACCCGGCCACCGGCGGTCACCTGGGCCGCAACGGCGTGGAGTTCACCGGCTGGGGCCGCGTCCAGACCGACGCGAACGGCCACTGGTACGCCCGTACGCTGCGGCCCGGCGCACGCGGGCGGAACGCGCCGTACCTCAGCGTCTGCGTCTTCGCGCGGGGCCTGCTCGTGCACCTGTTCACCCGGATCTACCTGCCGGACGACGACGCGGCGCTGGCCGCCGACCCGCTGCTGACCCGGGTGGGCGGCCGACGCGACACGCTGATCGCGAGCGAGGAGGCGGGCGGCGCCTACCGTTTCGACATCCGCCTTCAGGGCGAAGGCGAGACGGTCTTCCTGGAGTTCGAGTGACATCCGCTTCCCCTCCCTACGCCGACACCGGCCTGCTCGCCCCGGAGTGGGCGCTCTCGGGCGCCGCCTCCGAGACGAGCGACCACGCGTATCTGCGGGCCCTGCTCGACGCGGAGGCCGCGCTGACCCGGGCGCAGGCCGCGCTGGGCCTCGCCCCGGCCGGGGCCGCGGCGGCGGTGACCGAGGCGGCCGTCCCGGACCGGTTCGGCATCCGCTCCCTGGCGGCACGGGCCGCGGACGGCGGCAACCCGGTGATCCCGCTGGTCGCCGACCTGACCGCCGCGGTCGGCGCGGAGTACGGCCCCTACGTCCACCGCGGCGCCACCAGCCAGGACATCATGGACACCGCGACCATGCTGGTCGCCACGCGCGCCCTCGCCGTGGTCCTGGCCGACCTCGGCCGCACCGAACAGGCGCTGGCCCGCCTCGCCGCCGCACACCGGGACACGGTGCTGCCGGGCCGGACGCTCACCCAGCACGCCGTACCGACGACCTTCGGGCTGAAGGCGGCCGGCTGGCGCTCGCTGGTCCTGGACGCGCGCGACCGCGTCACCCTCGTCCGGGACTCGCTCCCCGCCCAACTCGGCGGCGCCGCCGGGACCCTGGCCGCCTTCCGGGCGTACGGCACCGAGGACGAGACCGCTCTGACGCGGGCGTACGCCCGCGAAGCCGGCCTCGCCGCCCCGGCGTTGCCCTGGCACACCCTGCGCACCCCCGTCGCGGACCTGGCGGGGTGCCTGGCGTTCACGGCGGGGGCGCTGGGCAAGTTCGCCGTGGACGTCCTGGCGCTGTCGCGCACCGAGACCGGCGAGGTGAGCGAGGGCAGCGGTGGCGGCTCGTCGGCCATGCCGCACAAGGCGAACCCGGTGCGCGCCACGCTCCTGGCAGCCGCCGCCCGGCGCGCCCCGCAGCTCGCGGCCACGCTGTACGGCTGCCTCGCCGCCGAGGACGAACGGCCGGCCGGCGCCTGGCACGCCGAGTGGGAGCCGCTGCGCGACCTGCTCCGGCTGGTGGGGGGCGCGGCCTGCCACGCCGCGGAGCTGGCCGGGGGGCTGCGGGTGCACCCGGCCGCGATGCGCCGGAACCTCGGCATCACCCGGGGTCTGATCGTCTCCGAGCGGCTGTCGGCCGCCCTCGCGCCCGTCCTCGGTCGGGCGCGCGCCAAGCAGCTGCTGACCGAACTGGCCCGCCGCGCCCACGCCGAGGACCGCCCGCTGTCCGGACTGCTGTCGGAGATCGACGAGTTGCAGGACGTCGGCCTCGACGACCTGCTCGACCCCGCCCACTACACCGGCTTCGCCGGTTCCCTCACCGACCGTGCCCTGGAGCGACCTTGACCGCGAGACTCCTCAACCACCTGGAAGAAGGCCCGGCCTCCGCTCCCCCGCTGCTGCTCGGCCCCTCGCTCGGCACCTCGCTGGCCCTGTGGGACCAGGTCGCGCCCGAACTGTCCGCCGCCCACCGGGTCGTCCGCTGGGACCTGCCCGGGCACGGGGGCTCGGCGGCGGGCCTGATCGGGCCGGGCGCGAGTGTCGGCGACCTGGCCGCGCTGGTGCTGGAGCTGGCCGACACCCTCGGCATCGACCGGTTCGCGTACGCGGGCGTGTCCCTGGGCGGCGCCGTCGGCCTGCACCTGGCCGTCCACCACCCCGAGCGGCTGTCCTCGCTGGCGGTGCTGTGCTCCTCCGCCCACTTCGGCGGGGAGGCGCCCTGGCGGGAGCGGGCCGAGCGGGTGCGCCGCGAGGGCCTGGGCGGGCTGGCGGACAGCGCCGAGGCGCGCTGGTTCACGCCCGGGTTCAGTGTGCCGGGGCTGGTGCGCGACCACCGGGAGGCCGATCCGCAGGCGTACGCCGCCTGCTGCGACGCGCTCGCCGCGTTCGATCTGCGCGACCGGCTCGGTGAGATCACCGTACCGACGCTGCTGGTGGCGGGCCGGCAGGATCCCGCGACCCCGCCCGCCCATCTGCGGGAGATCGCCGACGCGGTGCCGGCGGCGACGCTGGTGGAGCTGCCCAGGGCCTCCCACCTGGCGCCGGCGCAGTGCCCGCGGGCCGTGCTGAGCGCGCTGCGCACCCACCTCGACGGACCGGCGGCGAGCGGCATGGCGGTGCGCCGGGAGGTGCTGGGCGACGCCCATGTGGATCGCGCGCAGGCCCGGCAGACCCCGTTCACGGCCCGCTTCCAGGACTTCATCTCCCGCTACGCCTGGGGGGAGGTCTGGACCGACCCGACGCTGTCCCGCCGCGAGCGCAGCATGATCACGCTGACCGCGCTGGTCGCGCACGGCCACCACGACGAGCTGGCGATGCACGTCCGGGCGGCGCGGCGCAACGGGCTGACGCCGCAGGAGATCGGCGCGGTGCTGTTGCAGACCGCCGTGTACTGCGGGGTGCCGGCCGCCAACTCGGCGTTCGCGACGGCCCAGCGGGTCCTCGCCGAGGAGGAGACGGACTGAGGGGCGAGGGTGACCCTGCTGGTCGTACTCCCGGCAGCGGCTCGCTCCCGGCGCTCGGGCGTGCCTAGGCCGGCGGTATGTCCACTGTTCTGATCACCGGCGCCACCTCGGGGCTCGGCCGGTACGTCGCCTTCGAACCGGTCCGCTCCGGTCACCTCGTCCTGGCCCACGGCCGCGACCGGGCGCGCACCGAGCGGCTGGTCGAGGAGCTGCGCACGGAGGGCACGGCCGAGGGGTTCGTCGCCGATCTGGCCCGGCTGGCCGAGGTGCGGGAGCTGGGCGCGCGGGTGACCGAGGCGCATCCCGGCCTCGACGTGCTGGTCAACAACGCGGGCGTGGGCGGCGGGACACCCGGCTCCGGGCGCGAGCTGAGCGCTGACGGGCATGAGCTGCGGCTCGCCGTGAACTACCTCGCGCCCGTGGTGCTGACCCGCGCCCTGCTGCCGGTGCTGCGGGCGAATCCGCCGGCCCGGATCGTCAACGTCGGCTCGGGCGGCCAGGAGCCCGTCGATGCCGCCGATCCCGAACTCACCCGCGGCTACAGTGGGATCTCGGCCTACTGCCGCAGCAAGTTCGCGCTCGCCGCGTACACGTTCACCCTGGCCGAGGAGCTGGCGGGCAGCGGCGTGTCGGTGAACGTGCTGCACCCCGCCACCTACATGGACACGGCGATGGTCCGCGAGGGCGGGATCACCCCGTGGAACTCCGTCGCCGACGGGGCACCGGGCGTACTCGCCCTGGCCACCCGGGAGACGGGCAGTGGCGGGTACTACGACGGGACCCGGCCGGCGCGGGCGCACGAGGCGGCGTACGACGCTGACGTGCGCACGCGGCTGGCGGCGGTGACGGAGCAGCTGCTGGGCATGTGACCCCGGGAAACGCCGGGGGGGGACGCCGGAGGACGCCGGGTCGGTGCAAGCCCCGCGCTGTCTCCGGCACGGCTCAGCGCAGCCCCCGCCCCGTCTCCAGCACCTCCCGTGCCCGGGCCACCAGGTGCTCGGCGCCGCACGACCGGGCCAGGTCCAGGCCCCGGCCCAGTTCCGCGGCCGAGCGGGCGGCGATGCCGTACTCGACACGGGCCGCCGCGTGCTCGTACTGGCAGGGTGAGGCCTCCAGGTAGGTGACGGCCCGGGCGGCGAGCTGGACCGCCCGCTGCCCCGTCGCCAGGGCGGCGGCGCAGCGCAGGGCCTCGCCGATGGCGGTGTCCGTGCCGAACCGCTCGGCCTGCCGGCGGGCGTCGGCCGCGAGCTGGGCGGCGCGGTCCGGGTCCTGCCCGGCGAGCGCCCTGGCGAGGTCGACGGACCAGGGCGCGAGGACCGGGTTGTGGCCGCCGCGGGAGGCGGCGGTCTTCTCGGCGGCCTCCAGTTCGTTGATGCCGTCCTCGGTGCGGCCGACGGCGAGCAGCAGCCGGCCGCGCACGGAGCGGATGTCGGGCAGCACGATGGTGGACGGGTACGGCGGCGCGAAACCGTACCGTT
This sequence comes from Streptomyces olivaceoviridis, assembly GCF_014650115.1. Classification (GTDB taxonomy): domain Bacteria; phylum Actinomycetota; class Actinomycetes; order Streptomycetales; family Streptomycetaceae; genus Streptomyces; species Streptomyces olivaceoviridis. Next base: position 60,957 of record NZ_BMUI01000007.1, read on the forward strand.
CGGCGACCGACCAGGCCTCCGTGACCCGGCCCCGGGCCAGCAGGGTGTCGACCAGACCGCAGGTGGCCGACCAGTACAGCGGCAGGCGGCGGCCGACGTGTTCGGCGAGAACCACGGCCTCGCGCAGGGTGGACTCGGCGTCGCGCAGCCGGCCCTGTCTGCGGTAGGCGAGCCCGAGGAAGGCGTTGGCCAGGGAGAGGTGGACGCCGTGCCAGCCGGCCGTGGTGTAGACACGCCGGGCTTCTCGGCGAACAGGCTCTCGGCGCGGTCGAGCCGGTCGGCGTAGGTGTAGGCGCTGCCGAGCATCATCAGCAGTTCCATGCCCCACTCGGTGTCGGTCCAGCCGAGGCCGGGCGCGAGGCGGCCGTTGACCAGGGCGCGGTCGCACAGGTCGATGACCTCGTCGGCGCTCTCGCCGTGGGTCATCGCGTCGAAGGCGCGCAGGATCAGCAGGACGCGTTCGGCGTTGTCGCGGCCCGCGCAGGTGCTCGCCAGCTCGGCCAGGCGCCGGGAGCGGGCCGGGGAGACGGTCTCGCCGTGGATGCCCTCCCACATGAACTGGAAGGCCCGCAACCGCATCCGGACGGGGCCCGCCTCGTGCCGGGCGGCCTCGGCCTCGACCGTGCGGACGGCCTCCTCCAGCTGGTCGTTGTGGAGCAGCGCCTGGGAGAGGCGGACGACGGCGTCGACCCGGTCGTCGTCGAGGCCGGGCATGCCGAGGGCGCTCCGGAGGTGGTCGATGGTGACCGCGGGGTTGGTCAGCAGGGTGGCGCAGCCGAGTTCGTAGAGGACGTGCGCGTGCACCTCGGGGAGGGGCGGCTCCGCCAGGGCGCGTTCCAGGCAGCGGCGGGCCGCGTCGGGCGCGCCGACGGCGAGGTGTTCGCGGGCGGCCTCGCGCAGCTGCTCGACCAGTTCCTCGTCGTCGTCCGGGTGCACCTTCAGCAGGTGGCGGGCGGCCTCGGCGGCGCCGCGGCCTCGCTCGGTGATCATCTGCGCGGCGACGCCGTGCATGGCGGTGCACACGCCGGACGGGATGGAGTTGTAGACGGCGGTGGCGATGAGGGGGTGGACGAACTCCAGCTCGCCGTCCGTGCGTTGGGTGCCGGCGGACGGTTCGGGCGCGGTGAGGATGCGGGCGTCGCAGAGGAGTTCGGCGCACGTGCGGGCCAGTTCGTCGTTCATGGTGGCGAGTTGGGCGACCATGTCGACGGTGATGCCGGTGCCGAGGATGGCGGCGGCCCAGGCGAACCGGGTGGCCTCCAGGCCGAGGCCCTTGAGCCGGTCGACCAGTCCGCCGTCGCGGGCGGCGCGGTTGAGGGCGCGCAGCTCTCCCGCCTGCGCCTCGACGGGCGGGAGTTCGCTGTCCCGGACCTTGGCGAGGAGTTCGACGGTGTCGTAGGGGTTGCCGCCGGTGACGGCCCAGACCTCGCGGCAGAAGGGGTCGTCGGCGTGCCGGCCGACGGTGGCGCGGGTGAGTCCGGCGGTGGCGTCCGGGGTGAGGGCGCTGAGGTTGTGGACGGGGCGGCCGGCGGCGGCCACCGCGTCGAGCAGGCGGGCGCCGTCCCCGCTGACCTCCCCGGGCCGGCGGGCGACCACGACGAGGACGGACAGGTCGTCCAGGCGCTCGGCGAAGGCGGCGAGCCAGCGCAGGGTCTCCTGGTCGGCCCAGTGCGCGTCGTCGACGAGCAGGACCAGCGGCCACTGGCGGCGGGAGAGCCGGCGCACGGCGGCGACGAGTCCGTCGCAGACGTACTGCGGGTCGGCCTTGTCGGCCCGCGGTTCCGCTATGCCGAGGGCGGGACCGGCGATGTCGTACCAGTCGCCGAGGTACTCGCGGGCCTCCTCGGGCAGTAAGGACAGCAGCGCGGGCTGGAGCAGCTGCCGTACGACGTGGAACGGGACGGATCTCAGCGTCTCGGCGCCGCGTGCGGACCAGACGGCGCAGCCGCGGCGTTCGGCGATGCGCCGGATCTCGGCCAGCAGCGCGGTCTTGCCCAGTCCCGCCTCACCCCGGATGACCAGCAGGCTGCCCGCGGACGACTGGTCCGCGCACAGGACGTCGAGCGCCCGCGCGACGGTGGCGAGCTCGGCGTCCCGCTCCCACAGGGGAGCCGAGCCGGCCGCCGACGGCCGTCCCTCCGTCATCCCGTTACCTCCCCAGGTCGCCCGAACGACGTACGGAACCCGAGCGTAGCCGCCGGGCGCGGCCTTCGGTGGCCGCTCGTGGCAGCTGTTGCCCGGCCGGGTGAAACAGGGGGCGGGCGGGCGACACGACCGCCCGCACGACCAGCGGACGGAGTGTCAACGACGTCCGACGGAGGGCGGCACCGAAAAATCCGGGGAAAAATATTCCGCTTTGCCCCCTTGGCGGCGGATCCTCTCATCCCGCTTTCACGGTCGCCTCATACGGTGGGGGCATGACGCAGGTGACTCCTCCCGGGTGGTACCCCGATCCCGGGCAGACGAACGACGGTCCGCCCACCGAGCGCTGGTGGGACGGCAAGGCCTGGACGGACCAGACCCGCCCCGCCGGAACGGCCGCCGCGTGGGGTCCCCCGGGCGGGCCGGTGCCGGACGGCGGACCGCGGCCGGCCCAGCCGGCGGGTCCGGCGCCCTCGGCCCCCGCCGGGTTCGGCGCCCACCCGGGGTATCCGGAACAGCAGGGGTATCCGGGCCGGCAGGAGTATCCGGCGCAGCCAGGCTATCCGGCGCAGCCGGGATATCCGGCGTATCCCGCCCCGCCGCCCGCTCCCTCCCGGCGCCGGCTGCGCACGGGCATAGCCGTCGCGGTGACGGCCGCGGTACTGGCGAGCATCGGGGTCGGCGTGTACGCCCTCACCAAGGACGGCGGGGGCGGCGACGACCGCGCCGGGTCGCGGCAGGGGCCGGGCGGCGGGCAGGACGGCGGCCAGGGCGGGCCGTTCGGCGGCCCCGGCGGCGGCTCCGGCGGGAGTGGCGGCTCCGGCGGGGCCTCGCCGTCCCCGGGTCAGTCGGAGGCGCCGAAGGTCAAGGGCGGCGGCTCGGTGCCGGACCCGGTCAACGGCATCAGCCTGCCGGTGCCGAAGGGCTGGACCGGACAGACGATCAGCGTCGGGGCGCAGGTGACCTCCGACGACGCCTACAAGTGCCCGGGCAACTCGGCCCAGACGTGCACCGCGGGCGGCGCCTACACGGCCCCGGCGGTGGCGCTGGGCATCGAGGACGACACGGCGGAGGAGGTCGCGAAGGCGGACATCGCCGCCAACGCCAAGCAGTCGTACGGCGGCACCACCTACGGCAGCATCACCTCGCACGAGGTGCTGGCCTCCGAGGCGGTGACGGTGGCCGGACAGAAGGGCTACCTGGTGCGCTGGAAGGCGGTCACCAGCAAGGGGTCCGACGGCTATGTCGAGTCGGTCGCCTTCCCCTCCCCCAACGACGCCCGGCAGATCGTGGTGGTCCGCTTCGGCGTGGACGTCGGGCAGAAGCTGTCGGTCATCGACGAGATTCTCAAGGGGATCAAGGTCTCGTCCGGCGGCGGGAGCGGCCAGGACGTCTGAGAGACGGATCGGCCGGGTGGGATTCCCCTCCGCTCAAGGGGAACCCCACCCGGCCGGGGGTGCGCGCCGCCCCCGTCCCCACGGTGCGGCGCGGGCAGGTCACCGTCCAGTCATCCCGTGAACGGCGGCCTGGGTCTCATGTCAGTCCGAGCGAGGGCAGCACGGCGGCCTCCACGAAGCGGACGAGGTAGTCGGAGTCGGCGTAGTGGCCGTCGAGCACCGGTCGCACGCGCAGGACGCCGAACATCATGGCCGGGATGTACTCCAGCGCCGGGTGGCCCGCCCGGACCTCTCCCCGGGCCACGCCCCGGGCCAGGATCTCCTCCAGCGCGGCGATCTCCGGGTGCACCAGCGCCTCGCGCAGCGCCTGGGCCAGTTCCTGGTCCGCCGTCACCGCGTGCCCCAGCGCCTGGAGCAGCCGGGTGTCCTTGCCGGACCAGTCGCCGGCGGCCCGCGCGGCCTGGCGCAGGTCCTCGGCGAGCGATCCGGTGTCGATGCCGGCGAACTTCACCCGGCGGTTGGCGCGCAGCGCCGCCGCGACGAACTGCGGCTTGGTCTTCCACTGCCGGTAGAGCGTGGACTTGCTGCACCGGGTGCTGGCGGCGATGCCCTCCATGGTGACGGAGTCGTAGCCGCACTCCCGGATCTGTTCCAGCACGGCGTCGAAGAACTCCCGCTCACGCTCCGGCGTGATCTTGGAGCGGCGCGAGGCGACGACCGTGTCCGGTGCGTCCGCGGCCTGCGACGTCATGCGGTGCTTCCCCTCACTCGTGCTTGTTTCCCGTGACCGCGCGGTGCCTGGTGCCCGTGCGTGGTTCCAGTGTGGCGCACATCAATCGATACGCAAGTGTACCGGTACCGGACCGTATCGGTACACTGGCGTATCGGTACGGCAACGTATCGATGAGTTCCGGTGCGGACCGGGACTCGTCCGCACCACGACACGCACCACCGTCAGCGAGGGGGCCGGGGGATGAACGCCCGAACCGAGCCTGCGGAGACGGAGGCGGAACCGGGGACTCCGGCCCGTCCGTCTCTGATACGTGAGTTCCTGCTGGTCGCCGGGCTCTTCCTGGTCTACAAACTGGGCCGCCAACTGGCCACCGGCCACACCGCGGACGCCTTCCGCAACGCCCGGCACGTCTGGCACCTGGAGCGGAGCGTCCACCTCCCCCACGAGACCGACGTGCAGTCCGCACTGCTGCACGGCGACCCCCTGGTCCACCTGGCGAACACCTACTACGCGACCGTCCACTTCCCGGCCACGCTCGCCTTCCTGGTCTGGCTCTACCTGCGGCGGCCCGCGCACTACGTCTGGGCCCGCCGCGTCCTCGCGGTCCTCACCACGGCCGCCCTCGTGCTGCCGTTCACGTTCCCGCTGGCCCCGCCGCGCATGCTGACCGGGACGGGTCTGGTCGACACCGCCCGGATCTACGGCCCCTCCGTGTACGGCCCGCCGTCCAGCGACCACCTCTCCAACCAGTTCGCGGCGATGCCCTCGCTGCACTTCGGCTGGGCGCTGATGGTGGCGATCGGCCTGATGGCCGCCACCCGGTCCCGCCGGCGCGGGCTGTGGCTGCTGCACCCGCTGATCACCCTGCTGGTGATCGTGGGCACGGCGAACCACTACTGGCTCGACGCGATCGTCGCCACGGCCATGCTCGGCCTCGCCCTCGCGGTCGTCCCTCCGCCGCGGCGCACGGCCACCACGGCGGGGCGCGGCGCCGGCCTGCTGAAGCCGCGCGAGACCGTCCTGGCGGGAGCGGGCCGATGAGCGCCGCCGCCCTGGCCGCCCTCGGCCTGTCGCTGGTGTCGGCCGTCGCCTACGCGCTCGCCGCCGTCGCCCAGGAACGGCTCGCCTCGCGCAGCGCCGGCACCGGTCTGCTGCGGCTGCTGGGCACCGGCGCCTGGTGGTCGGCGGTCGGACTGAACGCCGCCGCCGCGCTGCTGCACGTCGTCGCCCTGAAGTACGGTCCGCTGACCGTCGTACAGCCGCTGGGCGCGCTGACCCTGGTCGCCGCCGTGCCCCTGGGTGCGCGCGCGGCCGGCCGGCGGGTGAGCGCGGTGGAGTGGCGCGGTACGGCGCTCACGCTGCTGGGGCTCGCCGCGCTGCTGGTCACCGCCTCCGGCCCGGCGCCCGCCCGGGTGCTGTCGCTGACCGAGGCCCTGGCGGTCGCGGGTACGACCGCCGCCGCGATCGGCCTGCTGTCCCGGCCCGGCGCCCGGCCGGGCCTCAGGCACGCCACCGCGTCCGGCTTCGCCTCCGGGGTCGCCTCCGCGCTCACCCAGACGGTGACCGTGGCGGCGACGGACCGCTCGGGCCCGGTGCTGAGCACCGAGGTGATCGTGGTCGCCGTGCTCGTCGCCGCGTTCGCCGTCGGCGGACTGCTGCTGTCCCAGACGGCCTACCGCGGCGGCCTCGGCGCCCCGCTGGCCGTGGTCACCCTCACCAACCCGGTGACCGCCGCGGTGATCGGCCTGACGCTGCTGGGGCAGGGCCTCCAGGGCGGTGCCGCCGGGGTGCTGCTGGCCCTGGCCGGCGCGGGGCTGGCCTCCTGGGGCGTGGTGCTGCTGACCCGGGCGGCCCCCGCGCCCGCCGGCCATGAGGAGGCCGGCGACGACGACGAGCACCCGGTGGCGGCCGTGCTGGCTCTGGAGCCGGGTACGGCGACCGCGGAGCCGGTGCTGCTGCCCCGGCAGCCGGAACAGCCGGGGCACCTCACGGCACTGTGACCACCCGGGCACACGGCGGCGGCCGGTGCGCGCGCTCCGCGGGCACCGGCCGCCGTCGCCGTGCTGCTTCCTGCTGTCCCGCGTGCCGGTCAGCCCCAGCCGCGCGCGTCCTGCTTGAGCGCGGTGTCCACCGTCAGCGCGGTGGCCACCACGAGGCTCAGCAGCGGTTCGGGCAGCTGGTAGTGGATTTGCAGGACGTAGTTGTCCGCCGTCGTGAACAGCGTCTTGGCGAGGCCTTCCCAGGTCTTGGTGATCCGGGCGACCTCGTTGTCGGCGTGGTCGACGATCGCGAAGTTCCAGGCCCGCCAGTTCTCCGCCTTGATCGCGCCGACCTGCTGGCCGTTCGCCGTCATCGCGAAGTTGATCTTCCCGATCATGTTCTTCTGAACGATCTCACCGACCGGCGAGCCGTCCGGGCGGGTCACGATCACCCGTGACTTGAAGATCTTCGCGGGCCGGGTCAGCAGCAGCTGCGGCTGGCCGTAGGCGTCCCGGATCTCCAGCTTGTGGGTGAGGAACTGGTCCAGGCTGGAGACGAAGCGCAGGATCTTGCGCAGCACGCCCTGGCCGACCTGGGTGACCGAGCCGATCTCCCGGCCGTTCTGATCCATGACCTTGTACTCGTTGGTCAGCTCGATCAGCTTGGCCTTCTGGTTCACGACCAGGACGGGCTCGGTGAAGAGGGTGCCCCCGCCGGGGCCGCCGGCCGCGACGCCGGCCTGCTGCTGCACCTGACGCTGCACCCTGGCGTCACCGGCCTGCTGCTGCGGGAAGGCTGCCTGCTGCGGCGGGACCTGCCCGGCCTGCTGCTGGGCCGGGTTGGTGTGCTCGGTCCACTGCGTGCCGTCCCAGTAGCGGAGCGTCTGCGCCGCTCCGTGCGGATCCGGGTACCAGCCAGCAGGAGTGTTCGATTGCGTGGTCACCGGGGCACACTACCCTGATGTGACCGGTACCCGACCAGTCCGCACGGAGCGGTGTTCATCGCCCGTTCACCCCGTGACGATCGCCGGGTCGCTGACGCCGGGCCGCCCGTTCTCCACGTGCCCGGTGAAGCCGCGCAGGAAGGCCGGATCGGCGTCGGAGGTCACGGTCAGGTCGTACCAGCGCTTGCTGGCCCCGAGCGCGACGGTGTGCCGCACGGTCGCGCCGGGCCGGACCGTCACCGTGACCGGCTTGCCGCCGTAGCCGTTGACCAGCTTCAGCTTCGCCGTGCCGGAGCCCTTGTTGGTGAAGGTGAGCTCGACGTCGTCACCCTTGTGCCGGGCGGTGACCTCGGGGCCTGCGGCCTTGTTGCGGCCCTTGAAGACGCGCAGGAAGCCGTTGGGGCCGTGCACGGCGAGGTCGTAGTCGCCGCCGGAGTACGCCGAGTTCCAGGTATCCGAGAGGGTCTTGCCGGCCTCCGTGGTATACGTCCAGGGGCCGTCGGTACGGCTGTTGGACGTGACGAGGAAGACCGCCCCCGCGTGTGCCCCCGAGGCGAACGTGAGCGTGAACTTGCCGGCCGCGGTGTCCACCGAGCCGTCGACCACCGGGGCGTACTTCAGCGGGCGGGTGGGCCGGCTGCCCCGCTCCTGCCGGGGAAGGGTGCCGTTCGCGGGAGGCTTGGGCACGTAGTCGGGGTGGCGGTCGTGGTCCTTGGGCTGGTAGCCGGCCGTGGAGGGCAGCACGACCCGCGCGGTGTCCTTGCGGGAGAAGTCGAAGGCGCTCGTCAGGTCGCCGCACACGGCCCGCCGCCAGGGCGAGATGTTCGGCTCCTGGACACCGAAACGTCGCTCGATGAACCGGATGATCGAGGTGTGGTCGAGGGTCTCCGAGCAGACGTACCCGCCCTTGCTCCAGGGGGAGACCACCAGCATCGGCACCCGCTGGCCGAGCCCGTAGGGGCCGGCGGCATGGCCGGCGTCGCCCTTGAACAGGTCCGGCGCGGGGTCGACCGTCGACTTGCCCTGGGCGGCCGAGGCCGGCGGGTAGGGCGGGATGACGTGGTCGAAGAAGCCGTCGTTCTCGTCGTAGGTGATGAACAGCGCGGTCTTCCCCCACACCTCGGGGTCGGAGGTGAGCGCGTCCAGGACCTGGGAGACGTACCAGGCGCCGTAGTTGGCGGGCCAGTTCGGGTGCTCGGTGAAGGCCTCGGGGGCGACGATCCAGGAGACCTGGGGCAGCTTGCCGGCCTGGACGTCCGCCTTCAACTGGTCGAAGAAGCCCTCGCCCTTGCGGGCGTCGGTGCCGGTGCGGGCCTTGTCGTACAGCGGGTCGCCGGGCTTGGCGTCGCGGTACTGGTTGAAGTACAGCAGCGAGTTGTCGCCGTAGTTGCCGCGGTAGGCGTCGTTGATCCAGCCCCAGCCGCCGGTCGCGTCGAGGCCGTCGCCGACGTCCTGGTAGATCTTCCAGGAGACCCCGGCCCGCTCCAGGCGCTCGGGGTACGTGGTCCAGCCGTAGCCCGCCTCGTCGTTGCCGAGGACCGGGCCGCCGCCCTTGCCGTCGTTGCCGGTGTAGCCCGTCCACATGTAGTAGCGGTTCGGGTCCGTGGAGCCGATGAACGAGCAGTGGTAGGCGTCGCAGACGGTGAAGGTGTCCGCGAGCGCGTAGTGGAAGGGGATGTCGTCGCGGGTGAGGTACGCCATCGTCGTGGCGGACTTGGCGGGTATCCACTTGTCGTACTTTCCGCCGTTGAAGGCGGTGTGTCCGTCGTTCCAGCCGTGCGGGAGGTCCTGGATGAAGGCCAGGCCCAGGTCGTCGGCGTCCGGGTGGAAGGGCAGGATGTCCTTCGTGCCGTCGGACTGCTTCCAGACGGACCTGCCGTTCTGGGTGACCGGACGGGGGTCACCGAAGCCGCGGACTCCTCGCAGCGAACCGAAGTAGTGATCGAAGGAACGGTTCTCCTGCATGAGGACGACGATGTGCTCGACATCGTCCACCGATCCGGTGCGGTGGTGGGCGGGCAGGGCCGCCGCACGCTGGATGCTGCTGGACAGCGCCGTGAACGCCGTGGTGGCGCCCGCGATCTGGAGGAAGCGCCGCCGGTTGACTTCGGACATGGGTGAGGATCCTCTCATCCTGACGTACGCGATGCCGCCAGGTGACGGAATCCGCGCGGAGCGAGTGTTCCAAGAGCAGCAAACGTCAGGGAAGGGTGCGGTGGCGCCCACATGAAGTCGTGGATACGGAAGGAAGCCGGGTGCCGCCCGGCCTCTCGCCCGCCCCGGCTCCCGGTTCCGCGGATGTGCGCGGGCGCCCCGGCCCGTCGTGCTGCCGGGGCGCCCGGTCCGGTTGGGGGGACGGGCCGGTCAGGACGTCTGGTACGCCTCCACCTCGCTGAACTGGCCCGCCGGCCAGCCCGTGTTGGCGGTGACGGTCAGGCGCAGGTAGCGCAGGTTGGTGCCGCTCGGCAGGGTCACCGTCGCGGTGTTGCCGGTGGCCGGGTCGAAGCGGTAGCCCTGCGCGCCCAGCACGGTCGAGTACCCGGAGCCGTCGGTGCTGCCGAGCACCGTGACGGTCTGGGTGCGGGCGCCCCAGGCCGAGGACGGCGGCAGCTTCAGCACCAGGCGGCGCACGGCGTAGGACGAGCCGAGGTCGACCGTGAGGGACTGCGGGAACGCGTTGTTGGTGGACTCCCAGTACGAGTTCGCGTCGCCGTCGACCGCCTTGCCGGGGGTGTAGACGTCCTGGGAGCCGGTCGCGGTGGCCGGGCGGCCCTTGGCGAGGTTGCGGTTCGGGTCGGGCTCCGGGTTGCCCTGCCCCGGCTGCGGCCAGGTGGAGCAGTCCGACCAGGTGCCGGCCCAGCCGGAGTTGCCGCCGCCGTCGGTGAGGGCGAAGGAGCCGGAGTTCGCCGGGTAGGGGCAGTTGTAGACGCCGGCCGCGCCGACCTGGGTGGCGGTGACGTTCTTGAAGGTCGCCGCGCCCTGCGCCTCGGCCTGGACCACGACCGTGCCGGTGTTCCGCACGGTCGCGCCGGTGACGTTGACGTTCCGCACCGGGTAGCCCTGCCCGCCGCCGGAGACGAACTCGAAGGCGCTGTAGGGGCTGTCGGTGATCGTCGTGTTGGTGATGTTGACGGTCGCGTTGATGGCGCTGTCGTAGGAGTCGACGCGCAACGCGCCCATGGGGTGGTTCCAGTTGGGGTTCATCGCGCCGGTGCGCACCAGCGTGTTGCCGTCGACCGTGATGGTGCCGGCGAGGGGGTTGAACGGGTCGAGGAACTTCTGGTTGGAGATGGCGATGCCGCTGCCGAGGGCGTTGGTGTCGGAGATCAGGTTGTCGCGTACGGCGATGTCGGTGCCGCCGTAGATGGCGATGCCGTTGGCGAGGTTGGGCTGCGAGATCGTGTTGTTCTCGAAGCTGGAGTCGGTGTCCGGGGAGTACAGCGACCACATGGCGAGGGAGTCGTCGCCCTGGTTGCGCAGGAAGTTGTTGCGGACGCGGACGCCCTTCGCCGTGCCGTTGAGGTTGAGTCCGTCGGCGGTGGTGTCGAGGATGCGGTTGTTCTCCACCACCAGGTTGTCGTTGTTGCCCGTGAGCCACAGGCCGACCTTCAGGTGCTGGATCCACATGCCGGAGACCGAACTCCCCGGCCCCAGCGAGCCGTTGACGAAGTTGTCCGGGCTGGAGTCGACGCGTTCGGTGACCTCGCCGATGACCGCGAAGTCCTTGATGCGGACGTTGCCCGCCGAGCCGGACTGGTCGATGAAGCGGGAGGTGTGCACGACCGAGTACCAGCTGCCCGCGCCCTGGAGGGTCACGTTCTGTACGCCGCTGAGCGACGAGGTGATGCGGTAGTCGCCCGGCGGTATCCACACCGTGCCGCCCTGGGCGGCGGCGATGGCGTCCCGGAAGGCCTGGGTGGAGTCGCCGTTGCCGCTGGGGTCGGCGCCCTTGGAGACGACGGACACCGAACCGGCGGGCTGACCGGCGGCCGGGGCGACCTGTTCGAAGTCGGCGACGTCGACGGTGACCTGGACGCCGGCCGCCTCCACGGCGACCTTGTCGCCGGCCTGGACGTTCTGCCCGAGCAGCAGCCGGGTGTTGTCGAAGAAGTGGTGCGTCCTGGCGCCGGGGATCCAGCCGGTGTCGACGTAGGAGTACTTGGAGGTCACCGGGAGGGTCTTGGCGAGCCTGGTGCCGTTGACGTACACGTTCAGGGCTCCGGACTGGCCGTCCGGCACGCTGTAGGCGATGTTCACCGCGTTGGAGGCGCGTGGCACGGTGAACTCCACCCGCTGCCCGGGGGACAGCCGGACGGCCTGCCGGCCGGAGGCCTCCGAGGCGAGGCTGCCCTGCGTGTAGTCCGGGCCGATCTTCGTGCCGTTACCGGTCGCCGACTCGGCCTCCACGGAGGTGAAGGGGAGGGTGGCGCCCGCGGCGGCGTGGGCGGCCGGGGCGATGCTGACGAGCATGCCGGCGGCGAGGGCGACGACCGCCCCGATGGCGGGCATGCGCCGGAGGTGTCCGACGGTGCTGCTGTGCATGTGCTGATCCCTTCGTGGTGGGGGTGCGTGGGATAGCAAGGTGCGTACGGGCGCGGCTCAGGCGCGCAGCCAGGCCGCCGTGTCCCGCGGCAGCCGGCCCGCGTCGTCCAGCGGGCCGCTGCTGAGCAGGAGCCGGGAGTGCGCGGGCAGGTCGGCGGGCGTGGCCGCGAGGTTGACCACGCACAGCGCGTCCGCGCGGGAGAAGGCGAGCACGCCGTCGGGGGCGGGCAGCCAGGTCAGGGGGCCGTCGCCGAACTCCGGGCGCAGCGTGATGGCCTCGCGGTAGAGGGTGAGCGGGGAGTGGGGGTCGCGCTGCTGCCGGTCGACCGCGTACGAGGGCCAGTCGGCCGGCTGCGGCAGCCAGGGCTCGTCGCGGGAACCGAAGCCCGCGTGCGGCAGGCCGGCGGCCCAGGGCAGCGGCACCCGGCAGCCGTCGCGGCCGGGGTCGGCGCCCCGCGAGCGGAAGTACATCGGGTCCTGGATGCGGTCGGCCGGGATCTCGGCCTCCGGCAGGCCCAGCTCCTCGCCCTGGTAGAGGTACACCGACCCGGGCAGCGCGAGGGACAGCAGGGCGGCGGCCCGCGCCCGCCGGGTGCCGAGCGCCAGGTCGGTGGGGGTGCCGAAGGCCTTGGTGGCGAAGTCGAAGGCGGTGTCCTCGCGGCCGTACCGGGTGACCGTGCGGGTGACGTCGTGGTTGCACAGCACCCAGGTGGCCGGGGCGCCGACGGGGGCGTGCTCGGCGAGGGTGGTGTCGATGGAGGCCCGCAGCCGGCCGGCGTCCCAGGGGCAGGACAGGAAGGAGAAGTTGAAGGCGGTGTGGAGTTCGTCGGGGCGCAGGTAGCGGGCGAAGCGCTCGGGGTCGGGGAGCCAGACCTCGCCGACGAACACACCCCCGTACTCGTCGGCGATCCGGCGCCAGGAGCGGTAGACGTCGTGGAGTTCGTCGCGGTCGACGAACGGGTGCGGCTCGGGGTGCGTGGCGAGGTCGGGGAGGCCCGGGTCCTTGGCGAGGAGGGCCGCCGAGTCGATGCGGACGCCGGCGACGCCCCGCTCGAACCAGAAGCGCAGGATGTCCTCGTGCTCCTGGCGGACCGCCGGGTGCGCCCAGTTGAGGTCGGGCTGTTCGGGGGTGAACAGGTGCAGGTACCAGTCGCCGTCGGGCAGCCGGGTCCACACCGGGTCGGTGGAGCCGACGAACTGGGACGGCCAGTCGTTCGGGGGGAGTTCGCCGTGCGCACCGCGTCCGGGCCGGAAGTGGAACAACTCGCGCTCGGGGCTGCCCGGCCCGGCGGCGACCGCGGCCCGGAACCAGGGGTGCTGGTCGGAGACGTGGTTGGGCACGATGTCGACGATGGTCCGGATGCCCAGCTCACGGGCCTCGGCGATGAGCTTCTCGGCCTCGGCGAGGGTGCCGAAGGCCGGGTCGATGGCCCGGTAGTCGGCGACGTCGTAGCCGCCGTCCTTCAGCGGAGACACGTACCACGGCGTGAACCACAGGGCGTCCACGCCGAGTTCGGCGAGGTACGGCAGCCGGGCGCGGACGCCCGCGAGGTCGCCGGTGCCGTCGCCGTCGCCGTCCGCGAAGCTGCGGACGTACACCTGGTAGATGACGGCCGAGCGCCACCAGTCAGGGTCCTTCCGGGCATGGCTGGGCTGTCCCACTGGGCTTGCCTTTCTGTAGACGGGGGCGGCGGCGTCAGCCCTTGGTGCTGCCCGCGCTGATCCCGGCGATGATGTGCCGCTGGAAGACGAGGAACAGCGCCACCATCGGGATGCTGGCGATCACCATCGCGGCGATGAGCACGGTGAGCTGGATGTTCTGCGACAGCTGGACCAGGGCGACGCTGATCGGCTGCTTGCCGGTGTCGGAGAAGACCATCAGCGGCCACAGGAAGTCCTGCCAGACGGCGACCAGCGCGAAGATCGACACCACGCCGAGCACCGGCCGGGACATGGGCAGGACGACGGACCACAGGATGCGGAGCTTGCCGGCGCCGTCGATCTCGGCGGCCTCCAGGACATCGCGCGGCAGCTGATCGAAGAACCGTTTGAGCAGGTAGAGGTTGAAGGCGTTGGCGACGGCCGGCAGCCAGATGGCGAGGGGGTCGTTGAGCAGGCTGGTGTGGATCAGCGGCAGGTCGGCGACGGTCAGGTACTTCGGGACGACCAGCGCCTGCGCCGGGACCATGAGCGTGGCGAGGATGCCGCCGAGGACCACCTTGCCGAAGGCGGGCTTCAGCTTGGACAGGGAGTAGGCGGCGGCCGTGCAGAACACCAGCTGGAAGGCCCAGGCGCCGGCCGCCTGGACGAGCGTGTTCCCCAGGTGCCGGGGCAGCTCCATGAGGTCCCAGGCGTCGGTGTAGCCGCTGAGGCGCCAGTGCTCGGGCAGCAGCGTCGGCGGGGTCCGGGCGACTTCGTCCGGGGACTTCAGGGCGCCGGTCGCCATCCAGTACACGGGGAAGAGGAAGGCGAGCGCGAAGAGGACGACGACGGCCGTGAACACCGTCCAGTAGAGGGCCTTGCCGCGCGGGCGGGCGAGGGTGGCCGGGGAGATCAGGGTGCGGGTGCCGGTGGTCATGCGTCCCCCTCGGAGCGGGTGAGCCGCAGATAGACCGCGGAGAAGGCGCCGAGCAGCAGCAGGAGCATCACGCTGAGGGCGCAGGCGCCGCCGAAGTCGTTGTAGAGGAAGGCGTACTTGTAGATGAGGTACAGCACGGTGACGGTGGCGTTCTCGGGGCCGCCGCCGGTGATGACGAACGGCTCGGTGAACACCTGCATGGTGGCGATGATCTGGAGGAGCATCAGCATCAGGATCACGAACCGGGTCTGCGGGACCGTGACGTGCCGGACGCGCTGGAGGAGGTTCGCGCCGTCCAGTTCGGCCGCCTCGTACAGCTCGCCGGGGATGGACTGGAGGGCGGCCAGGTAGATGAGGACGGTGCCGCCCATGTTGGCCCACGTGGCGACGATGACCAGGGAGATCAGCGCGGTGTCGGTGCCGTTGGACCAGTTCGAGGTGGGCAGGTGCAGGAAGCGCAGCGTCTCGTTGGCGAGGCCGGCTCCGGGGTCGTAGAACCACTTCCACAGCAGGGCGCTGACCACCGGCGGGATCATCACCGGCAGATAGACCACGACCCGGAAGAAGGCCTTGGCGTGCCGCAGCTCGTTGAGCACGAGGGCGAGGACGAAGGGGATCGCGAAGCCGATCAGGAGGGCCAGCAGGGTGAACGTGAGGGTGTTGCGCCAGGCGGCCGTGAACTCGGGGTCGTGCAGGACCCGGGTGAAGTTGGCGGTGCCGACCCACTCGGGCGGGGAGCCCGGGGTGTACTTCTGGAAGGCGATGACGACCGCGCGGATCGCCGGGTACCAGGAGAACAGGGCGAAGCAGAGCAGTCCGCCGAGGAGGAAGCCGTAGGCGCGGAGCTGGTCGGCGAGGCGGCGCCGCCTCCGGTCCCCTGCCGGGGGCGGCGCCGGGACCGGGGGGACGGCGGTGTGCGCCGGGAGCCGTCGCTCGGCCGTCTTCGTCATGGCGGTCAGCTCCGGGCCAGAATGCTGTCGATCTTGCCGGACGCCTCCTTGAGGAGCTGGTCGATGTCGGCGTCCTTCTTGGTCAGGACGGCGGAGACGGTGCCGTCGAGGACGGAGTAGATCTGCTGGGCGTGCGGCGGCTCGATCTTCAGCTGGAGCTCGTGGTTGCCGTCGAGGAACGCCTGGTAGTTCTCCACCGGGACGTTGGCGTTGGCCTTCTTCACCCGCTGGTCGGTGGCGTCGGCGGCGCCGGTGAACAGGCGCGGCTCGGGCAGGCCGACGGGGGCGTCGTGCTTCTTGGCGCGCGCGTAGTCGCCGAGGAAGCCCTTGCCGGGGGTGAGGAACATGTGGTCGAGCCACTTCAGGCCGGCGCGGATCTGGGCAGGCGTGGCCTTCTTGTTGAACATGTAGCCGTCGCCGCCGATGAGGGTGCCCTTGCCGCCCGGCATGGGGGCCAGGGCGAGGTCCTCGTAGTTGCCGCCCTTCTCCTTGACGAGGATCGGGATGTTGTCGGGGGCGGCGAGATACATGCCGAGCTTGCCCGAACCCATCATCTGCTGCGCGTCGTTGATGACGAGGAGCTGCTTGCTGCCCATGGAGTCGTCGGTCCACCGCATGTCGTGCAGGTTCCGCAGGACGGCGCGGCCCTCGGGGGTGTCGATGGTGGCCTTCTTGCCGTCCGCGCTGACGACGTCGCCGCCCTGGGAGTACAGCTCGGCCGTGAAGTGCCAGCCGCCCTGGTTCTGCGCGCTGTAGTCGGCGTAGCCGACGGTGCCGTCGCCGAGGGCGGCGATCCTCTTGGCGGCGGCACGGACCTCGTCCCAGGTCGCCGGGGGCTTGTCGGGATCCAGGCCGGCCTTCTGGAAGAGCGCGCGGTTGTAGACCAGCCCCATGGAGTACCCGGTGCGCGGGATGCCGTAGACCTTCCCGTCGACGGTGTAGATGTCCCGCAGCTGCTTCTGGATGCTGTCGTAGTTCTTGAGCTCCTTGAGGTACGGGGTGAGGTCGGCGGCCTGGCGGACGTCGACGACGTGCCGGGCGTCCGTGAAGTACGTGTAGAACACGTCCTCCATCTGGCCGCCGGCGAGCTTGGCGTCGAAGGTCTTCGGGTCCTGGCAGGGGAAGGCGTCGTGCGCGACGACGTCGACGTCCGGGTTGGCCTCCTCGAAGGCCGCGATGTCCGCCTCGAAGAAGGAGCGGTCGAGCTTGGCACTCCTCGGCGGTTCGCAGTTGACGGTGATGCGGGTCTTGCCGCTCGCCGAACCGTCGTCACCGGACCCGCAGGCGGTGGCGGCGAGGGCGAGGGAGGAACAGACGCCGATCGCGAGGACGGCACGGCGGAACCCGGTGTGTCTCATCGGTGGACCCCTCATGGCACTCATGGCAGGAGCGGTGGGCGTCGCACACTCAAGCACCGCCGACATCGGTCCGCAAGATGTCGCGCAGAATCTGCAATTGTTCGACAGTGAGCTGGATCTTCCGGAGCTCAGTCGCGCGGGGCTTGCGCGGTGGAGCCGCGCACCACCAGCTCCGGCTCGAACAGCAGCTCCTCGGCGGGTACGGCGGTGCCCCCGATCTGCGCGTTCAACAGCTCCACGGCCGCGCGCCCCATGGCCTCGATGGGCTGACGGACGGTGGTCAGCGGGGGTTCGGTGCAGTTCATGAACGCCGAGTCGTCGTAGCCGACGACCGAGATCCGGCCCGGGACGTCGTACCCCTTGCGGCGCGCCGCCCGGACGGCGCCGAGCGCCAGCGGGTCCGAGGCGCAGATGATGCCGGTGACGCCCCGGTCGATCAGGCGTGCGGCGGCGGCGTGGCCGCCCTCGATGGAGAAGATCGCCCGCGCGACGAACTCGTCCGGCAGCCCGCCGGCGACCGCCCGGGCGGCGGCCAGCTTGCGCGCCGACGGCACGTGGTCGCCGGGGCCGAGCACCAGCCCGATGCGCTCGTGGCCGAGGGAGGCCAGGTGGCGCCAGGCCTGCTCGACGGCGACGGCGTCGTCGCAGGACACACCGGGGAAGCCGAGGTGTTCGATGGCCGCGTTGACCAGCACGACCGGGATGTTGCGCTCGGCGAGCAGCCGGTAGTGGTCGTGCGGCGCGTCGGCCTGGGCGTACAGGCCGCCGGCGAACACGACGCCGGAGACCTGCTGCTGGAGCAGCAGCTCGACGTAGTCCGCCTCCGACACGCCGCCCTTGGTCTGGGTGCACAGCACCGGGGTCAGCCCCAACTGGGCCAGGGCACCACCGATGACCTCGGCGAACGCCGGGAAGATGGGGTTCTGCAACTCCGGCAGGACCAGACCGACGAGCCGGGCGCGCTCACCGCGCAGCTGGGTGGGGCGCTCGTAGCCGAGGACGTCGAGAGCGGTCAGCACCGCCTGCCGGGTGGCCTCGGAGACTCCGGGCTTGCTGTTGAGGACCCGGCTGACCGTGGCCTCACTGACCCCGACCTTCTTCGCCACTTCCGCAAGTCGTCGCGTCATGAGCGCAAGAGTAGCGCAAACGATGCAAGCGGCTTGCGTCGGTGACGCGCACAAGGAGCCGGAGATCTATGCGAGGAGTCGGGGGGTGCGCGAGAGGAGTCGGGGGCGCGCGGAAGGAGCCGGGGCGGGGCGCCGGGGGCGGTGACGCGCCGAACGAGTCGGGGACCGCGCACCGAGCCGTGGGGGCGCAAGGGGGCGGGGTCCGCGCCAGGAGTCCTGGGGTACGCGCGGAGCCGCCGGCACGCCGAAGCAGCCGGAAACCGCACAGCGAGCCGCGGGGATTCGCAAGGAGCCGGGGTCCGCGCCGGGAACCGTGGGGAGCGCGCGGAGTCGGCCGTGCGCCGAAGGAGCCGGGGACCGCACAAAGAACCGGAGGCCGCGCAAGGAACCCTGGGATGCGCGCGGAGTCGGCCGTGCACCGAAGGAGCCGGGGCCGCGCCAGGAACCGTGGAGGCCGTGCGGAGTCGGCCGTGCGCCGAAGGGGCCGGGGTCCGCGCAAAGAGCTGGGGGCCGGGCCAGGAACCGCGGGGGTGCGTGCGGAGTCGGTGGTCGGTGCGAGGAACCGGTGGCGCCCGCGGGGAATCGGTGGCGCCCGCGAGGAACCGGTGGCGCCCGCGGGGAATCGGTGGTGCGCGCGGAGTCGCCGGCACAAGGAGCCGGTGGCGTGCGCGTGTGGGCGACGGTCGTACCGCTCGGCTCTCACGGGGAGCCCATGTGCCGGCCCGGCGCCGTCGGCGACCTGAACGCCGGCGGTGCCGGGTCAGTCCTCCGTGGACGGCACGACCGTCAGGTGCGAGGCGGCGTCCCGCGGGCGGCGCGGGCGGCGCACCGGCACGGCGGGCCGGCGGGGATCGCGCAGGACCATCGTCAGACGCCGGTAGCCCAGCTCCCGCAGCGGCTGCGGGATCTCCTCGACGATGCGGCACTCGGTGCGCCCGCGCCGCGGGTCCGGGTGGTGCAGGAGGCGTACGGCACCGTCGAGGCGGGTCGCGGCCTCGCCGACGGCCCGTATCCAGTGCGGCAGGCCCTGCCGGTACGCGGCTTCCATGAGCGGGTCCTGGGCGATCTCCCGGCGGACCGCCTGGAGTTCGTGGTCGTGCCCGTGGGTCTCCAGGGCGGTGCGGAGCTGGGCCAGCATCGGCAGGCACCAGCCGGGCTCGTGCTCGCCGAGGACCTCGCCGGCGTCGGGGTGGAAGAGCACGAACCGGAGGAAGTTCTCCCCCGGCATGGCCGTGGGGTGGGGGCGCACCCCGTGGAAAAGTGTCTCGAACGCGCTGTTGGCCATGACCACGTTCCAGTGGTGGTCGACGACCAGGGACGGGCAGGACTGCGACTCCAGCAGCGTTCCGTAGTCCTGGAGGTACGCCTGGATCTCGCAGGTGTCGGGGACGGGCCGCGGTGCCGGCCGCTGCCCTCCTGCCTGATATGCCATCGGGAGGTCACCCCTCTTGCCTCTGCGGCCCTTCTCGCGGCCATGCGATCCTGCTGCCCAGGCAAGAGCCATGTCAACTATCGTGGCATTTCGTGCCGGTCGACGGCTGGAATTCGCCACAGTTGTGGCGACACCTGGATGTGAGTTCGAGACACCCGCTACTCTCCGGGAAGTTCACGCCGATCGCTCGTGAGAAGCACGGACGCATCTGAAGCCCTCTAGAGACGTAGGAGTTCTGTCGGTGACGGATGGCTACGAGGATCCGGGCGCCTCGGCGACCGCCCAGCTGCCGGCCGTCGTCGCCCGCGTCACCGCGCTCGCCGACCGCCTCGGCGTCCCGCACGCCGAGGTCTTCGACGTGGGGCGGCTCTCGACCGCCTGCGGGGTGCCGGAGCCGGTGGTCAAGGCCCTGCTCAGCGGTCGGCCCGCGGGCGAGCCGGACGTCCAGGCCCGCTTCCTGCAACGCCTGGACCTGCTGCGCCGTACCCGGCTGAAGCCGGGCGGACGCCGGTACACCCAGCAGGAGATCGCCGACGGCGCGGGCATGTCACGGCAGCAGGCCGGCGCCCTCATCAACGGCGACCGGCGGCCCACCATGGAGCACTGCGACGCCCTCCAGCGTTTCTTCCGGGTGCACGCCGGCTTCCTCACCGCGGAGGACCCCGAGGCCCTGGCGGGGGCGCTGCAACGCACCGAGCAGGAGCTGTTGCAGAAGCTCGCGGACCGGGAGCGGGCCGCCGCCGAGGACCTGGAGGATCCGCTGGAGCGGCTGTTGCAGGACCACGGCGTGCGCGGAATCGCCTGGCGCGCCGCGCAGTTGCCCACCGACCAACACCGGGACAAGGTCGCTGAGTGGCTCGACATGCTCCTGGAGAGCGTCAAGCGACCCGAGTCGTGATCCGGGGGAGAACTGTGGGCATCGGCAGGGACATGCGCCGGCTGTGCAACGAACTGGTGGGCGGGCTCACGCTGTCCGTGCCCGCGCCTCCGGATGAGCTGTACCGCGCGCTGTGCGAGGCGATGAGCCACCGGCGCGGGCGTCCGGTGCACTTCCGTACGGCCGTCTTCCCGCCCGGCACGGCCAGCGGGCTGTGGCTGGACCTGACCGACCGGGACGTCGTCGTGGTGGAGGAACGCACCGCCCCCGAGCACCAGTTGGTGATCCTGGGCCACGAGCTGTGGCACATGCAGGCCGACCACTGCGGGCTCCACATGGACGGCGTCGGCACCGCGACCCGGCTGCTGAGCGACCACACCGACCGGGAAGCGCTCCAGGCGGCGGTGCAACGCGTCGCGGCCCGCAGCCGCTTCGATGTCGCCGAGGAGCGGGACGCCGAGACGTTCGGACTGCTGCTGGCCAGCAAGTGCCGCACGTGGCTGGCAGGTTCGGGGTTGCGCGGGCCGGCGCAGCGGGACGGCGTGGCCGGCCGCATCGGGGCGTCGCTGGGGTACCCGGGTCCGCAGGGCTGAACCGGACCGGGGTCGCCGGGCGGGCGGCCCTGTGGCACTCCGAGCGCGCTCGGCGCCGTACAGCGGCGAGCGGACACCGCGCCGCGTCGCGCCGGAGCGATGGGTGACGGGCGGAAGTTGAGAAACGTTTCGTCGGGCCGGGCGGCACGTCGTGCGGGGTGATCGGGGCGGTTCCGCCTCGGCTAAGCGGGCTAACCGGCGCGGAGCCGGGCGGCGTTGTCAGTGGTGGGCGGCAAGCTGGGAGTGTGCGCCGTACGACGCGGTGCACGGCGCCGCAGGGCGCGTGACCGTGACGCCTACTCGGGGAGAGCCGACCGATGCCCACCGCCGTACTGACCGACCGCGAGCGTACCGCCGTACAGGCCTACCTGCGTCTGCTGCACACGGTGCGCGCCGCCTTCGACGGGCCACCGGAGGAGGACCGGCCCGCCGTCGTCCCGCCCGTCGTGCTCGCGGAGGCGGAACAGGCACTGGCCCGGGCGGGGCTCGCGGGCAACGAGGCGGAGTTCTTCCGGCTCCTGCGCGACTGGTGCCGGCCCGGGTGAGCGTCGTGACGGCTCGGCGCCGCCGCCGTCACCCGGACGACGGGGCGACGGTGGCGGTGCGGGCCGGGTGGGACCGGCTGTCAGGGGCGTGCGGCGGGGTGCGGTATGACCACCGATGTGGCCACCACGCCGTGCCGTACGGTCCACCGGCCCTCGAAGGACTGGAGCCGGTGCCCGCCGATCACGGGGCCGGGGACGAGGAGCTCGGCGCGCAGGGCGCCGGACGGTTCGCCGTCGGCGTCCGGCCGCACGGTGATGTCGGCCTCGGAGAAGTCCAGCCACATGCGGGTGAGCGGGAACCACGCCTTGTAGACGGACTCCTTGGCGCTGAACAGCAGCCGGTCCCAGTGCACGGCGGGCCACCGCGCGGCCAGCCGGTCGAGGCGCTCGGCCTCGGCGGGCAGGAAGACGGAGGGGCCCACCCCTTCCGGCAGCGGCCCGTGCGGTTCGGCGTCGATGCCCAGGGAGGCGAGGTCGGTGGCGCGGACCAGCGCGGCGGCGCAGTAGCCGTCGCAGTGGGTCATGCTGCCGAGCAGCCCGTCCGGCCAGCGCGGGGCCCCCCGCTCACCGGTGAGCACGGGCTGCGGCGGCACGCCGAGCTTCTCCATGGCGCGCCGGGCGCAGCCCCGGACGGCCGCGAACTCACGGCGCCGCTTGGCCACCGAGCGCGCGACGAGCGCCTCCTCCGCCGGGTAGAGCGGGGAGTCCCACAGCGGGTCGTCAGCGCGCGCCTCCACGGCCACGACCGACTCCGGGAGCAGCTCCTCGATCACCTGCTTCGACCTCCATCGGCAGGACGCGGCGCAGCTTTCCCGGCGGATCCGGACGCTTGCGCCACTCGCGGGGGTATCCCACGGAGACCTCCATGAAGCGGACTCCGTCGTGCCACGTGGTGCGGGGGATGTGCAGATGGCCGTAGACCGCGGTGGCGACCCGGAACCGGCGGTGCCAGTCGGCGGTCAGCGTGGTGCCGCACCACATGGCGAACTCGGGGTGCCACAGGACCTCCGTGGGGTGCCGGTCCAGCGGCCAGTGCCCGGCCAGCACGGTCGGCAGGTCCGCGGGCAGCTCGGACAGCCTGCGCTCGGTCTCGGCGACCCGCGCCCGACACCACGCGTCACGGGTCGGGTAGGGGTCGGGGTGCAGCAGGAACTCGTCGTTGCAGACGATGCCGGTGCTCTCCGCGTAGGCCAGGCCCTCCGCCTTGGTGGCGGAGCCGGCCGGCAGGTACGAGTAGTCGTAGAGCAGGAAGAGCGGGGCCACGACGGCCGGGCCGCCCGCGCCGCGCCACACGGGGTAGGGGTCCTCGGGGGTGACGACGCCGAGCTCGCGGCACATCTCGACCAGGTGCTCGTAGCGGGCGACGCCACGCAGCGTGACCGGATCGCTCGGATGGGTCCACAGCTCGTGGTTCCCGGGTGCCCACAGCACCTTGCTGAAGCGGCTCGCGAGCGTGCCGAGGGCCCAGCGGATGTCGGCGACGGTCTCCGCGACGTCACCGGCCACGATCAGCCAGTCGTCGTCGCTCTCGGGGTGCATGCCGTCGATCAGGGCGCGGTTGTCCGGATAACCGATGTGGAGATCGCTGATGGCCAGCAGCTGTCCGGCCCCGGCCGTCGACTCCACCCCGCACACCCCTTCCGATCATCCGATGACACAACGAGAACACATGCCCCGGGCACCGGACAAGAGGTTCCCGCCGCCGCGTGTCGCGATCCGGGCCCGGCCCGCCTCGCGCGCGTCCGGGACGAGACGGCCGCGCGTCCGGTACGGGACGGCCCGCGCGTCCGTGGACCGGAGGGCCCGCGAATCCGTAACACCCGCGTTGCACGAGGGACCCCTGGAAAGCCGTATGATCGCCCCAACACCAGCGCCCTCAACCCCCCTTGTTCCGGGGCTGTTTGGTGACCCTTCCTCCCTCCTGCCCGGGCACGGGCCGCTCCGCCCTGCCCGCACACCCGAAAGGCGGCCTGCATGCTCTCTCGCGTACGCGTCTGGCTCAACCGCACGTACGCGGAGAACGTGTTCTTCATGGATCAGCTGCGGAGAAATCCCAGCGACCGCGCGGTCGAGATCCACGCCACGCACGGCGACCCGGACTCCCCCGTGCTGGCCGCCGCCGACACCGCCGAGCTGGAGCCGGAGGGCCTGTCCCCGGCCGCGTACGTCGAGTACGCCCTCGACCAGTGCGCCCGGCGCGGCATCGACGTGTTCGTGCCCCGGCTGCACCAGGCAGCGATCGTGGCGCACCGGGCCGAGTTCGCTGCGGCCGGTACGGCGCTGCTGGCACCGACGCCCGAGGCGGTCGCCGTGTTCGAGGACAAGGCGGTCGCGTACGCGGCGGTCCGCTCGGTGGGCGTCCCGGTGCCGCCGTGGCACCGGGTCCGCACGGCGGACGAACTCGTGGCCGCGGTCGAGGAGTTGGAGGCGGACGGGCACCGGCCGTGCTTCAAGCCGGCGGCCGGCGCGGGCGGGGTCGGCTTCCGGATGATCACCCGGGCCCCCTTCTCGCTCACGCACCTCACCGGCTTCCCGGGCCCGTACGTCCAGCTGGACCTGGTCGTGGAGGCGCTGCGGCGGGCCGAGGAACCCGTGGACTGGCTGGTGATGCCGCGCCTGGAGCAGCCCGAGGTGTCCGTCGACTGCCTGACCGGGCCGGACAACCGGGTCCGGCTCGCGGTGGGCCGCACCAAGAACGGCCGCCGCCGGGGCTTCACCCTGGACGAGCGGTGGCTGGCGCCGGCCCGGCTGATCGCGGAGGGCTTCGGGCTGCACCACCTGTCCAACATCCAGTTCCGGATGCTCGGCGACCGGCCGGTCCTGCTGGACGTCAACACGAGGCCCGCCGGTGGTCTGCACCAGCTGTCGCTCTGCGGGGTGAACGCGCCATGGGCCGCGGTGCGGGTGGCGCTGGGCGAGGACCCCGGAGTCATCGAGCCGCCGTTCCTGGGGCAGGACTACACGGTGGTGTCGGGGCCGCGTCCGCTGGCGCCCGCGACGCTTCCGCGGCAACGGGTGGAGTCCGAGGTCCTGCTGCCCGTGGCGCCGGCCCCCGCGTCGGCGGCTTCGGCGGGCGAGGTACTGCCGCTCTAGGTCACCGGCCGGCCGCGGGTGCGTCGTGGCTCGTCACGCGGTTGCCCGCGCCCTTCCGGAACACTGGCGCCCAACCGGTATGGACCAATTCCGCTCTTCTCCTTGACAGGGTGGATTGGTCCATACCAAATTCGTTGACGCAACGCTTCCGCACTCCCCAGCACTCCCGAACACCCCACCCCTGACAGGGAGATCGCGTGCGCGACACACTCGGGCGTTCCAGACGCCGGCTCCTCGCTCTGCTCGGCTCCGCCGCCCTCGCGGTCGGCGGGGCCATCGCCCTCCCCGGTACGGCCCACGCGGCCAACATCCTCACCAACCCCGGCTTCGAGTCCGGCGGCCTCTCCCCCTGGACCTGCACCGGCAACCTCGGTTCGGTCGTCTCCTCCCCCGTGCACGGCGGCGCCAAGGCGCTCCAGGGCGCGGTGACGTCGAGCGACAACGCGCAGTGCAGCCAGACGGTCGCCGTCCAGCCGAACACGACGTACAGCCTCAGCGGCTGGGTGCGCGGCAATTACGTGTACCTGGGCGTCGACGGCGGCGCGTCCACCTGGACGTCGTCCCCGTCGGCGTACAGCCAGCTCAGCGTCTCCTTCACCACCGGCGCCTCGCAGACCAGCGCCACCATCTATGTGCACGGCTGGTACGGCCAGGGCACCTACTACGCCGACGACATCGGCCTGGACGGCCCGGGCGGCGGGGGCGGCGGTGACACCCAGGCGCCGACCGCGCCGAGCGGGCTCACCTCCACCGGCAAGACGTCGTCGAGCGTGTCGCTGAAGTGGAACGCGGCCACGGACAACACGGGCGTGACGGCGTACGACATCTACAGCGGGGCCAACCAGCTCCTGAGTGTCTCCGGTACGTCGGCCACGGTCAGCGGGCTGTCGCCGAGCACGAGTTACACCTTCACCGTGAAGGCGCGGGACGCGGCCGGGAACACCTCGGCGGCCTCCAACTCCGTCAGCGTGACGACCGACGCGGGCACCGGCGGCGGCACCGGCTTCAAGCAGGCGGCGCCGTACCTGTACGAGGGCTGGGGCGACCCGCCGAACCCGACCACGGTGATGAACGCGACCGGGGCCAAGTGGTTCACGATGGCGTTCGTGCTGGACTCCGGCGGCTGCACCCCGGCCTGGGACGGCAGCCGGCCGCTGACCGGCGGCGTGGACCAGTCGGCGATCAACCAGATCCGGTCCGCCGGTGGTGACATCGTGCCGTCGTTCGGCGGCTGGTCGGGCAGCAAGCTCGGCGCCAACTGCTCCTCCGCGAGCGCGCTCGCCGGGGCGATCCAGAAGGTGGTCGACGCCTACGGCCTGAAGGCCATCGACTTCGACATCGAGAACACCGACGAGTTCGAGAACGAGGCCGTCCAGGCGAAGATCCTCACCGCGCTGAAGACGGTCAAGGCCAACAACCCCGGCCTGAAGACCATCGTGACCTTCGGCACGGCCACCACCGGGCCGACGTACTACGGCAACCGGCTCATCGAGCAGGCGCAGGCGCTGGGCGCGAACATCGACGTGTTCACCATCATGCCGTTCGACTTCGGCGGCGGCTCGGACATGTACGGCAACACGGTGAACGCGGCGGAGGGGCTGAAGAACAAGCTGAAGTCCACCTTCGGCTGGGACGACGCCACCGCCTACGCGCACATCGGCATCTCCGGCATGAACGGCCTGTCCGACCAGCAGGAGTCGACGACTCCCGCGATCTGGACGCAGATCCGGGACTGGGCGAACTCGCACCACATCGCGCGGCTGGCCTTCTGGTCGGTCAACCGCGACCGGCCCTGCCCGGGCGGCGGTGTCGCCGAGAACTGCTCCGGGATCAGCCAGAACAACTGGCAGTTCACCTCGATCACGGCCGGCTTCACCGGCTGACGCGCCGGTGAGGTGACACGGGGGGCCGCTCGGCGGAGCGGCCCCCCGTTCTCATGCGAGGTACGCCAGGCCGGGGTGGACCTCGGTGCAGCGCTCGACCAGTCCGCGGGCGACGGTGACCGAGTCGACCAGCGGATGCGGCGCGAAGGCCGTCACGGCACAAGCCCGGGAACCCGACTCGGCGGCGGCGAGCACCTCCCGCTCGACGGCCCTGACCGCGCAGACCAGGCCGGTGGCGTGGCCGGGCAGCGGATCGGCGGCGAACGGGTGGGCCCCGCTCGCGTCCACCAGGCACGGCACCTCGATGACCGCGTCGGCGTCCAGGGCGGAGAGGGTGGAGCGGTTGCGGACGTTGAGGATCAGGGTGGCGCGTTCGTCGCGGGCGATGGCCCGCATCAGGGCGAGGGCGACCCTCTCGTACCCGCCCGACAGGTCCTCGGCCTCGCGTTCGCCCGCGCCGGCGCTCTCCCGGTTCTCGGCGATGGGCGGCGGCTTCCCGGCCGCGTTCGGCGGCGGCCCGGACAGCGGGACCGAGCCGGGCCACCCGATGGTCGTCGACTACGTACAGGTCCTGCGGTCTTCGGGCGACGGCACCACTCCCCCGCCGACCGGCGACCGGGACGCCTACAGCCCCGTCCAGGCCGAGTCCTATGACAGTCAGTCCGGCGTCGTCACGGAGAGCACCACGGACACCGGCGGCGGCCAGGACATCGGGGCCCTCGCGAACGGCGACTGGGCGCTGTACAAGGGCGTCGACTTCGGTTCCACGGCGGCGAAGCAGTTCTACGCCCGGGTCGCGAGCGGTGCGGCCGGCGGGGTCAGCGGTCTGGTCGAGGTGCGCCTGGACAGCCGCGGCAACGCGCCCGTCGGCAGTTTCACCGTGGCGAACACGGGCGGCCGGCGGTCCTGGCGGACGGTCCCGGCCAACATCGGCGCGGTGACCGGCACGCACGACGTCTACCTCACCTTCACCAGCGGCCAGCCGGCCGACTTCGTGAACGTGAACTGGTTCGACTTCGGTCACTGACCGGGGAAGCGCGCGACGCCGGGGGCCGACGCGCACGGATACGTCGGCCTCCGCCGTCGCGCCATGGACTCGTCGCCCCCGCGGGTCCGACGGAGGTGACCGCCCTCCAGCCCGGCGATCCGGTGTTCGGGTGCGGCGCGGCCGGCGGGACTGGCGGCGCGGTCGGCGAAGTCGGCGTGCGGCCGGGGAACTCGCCCCATGACGGGGACGGCGGCCCGCGACCCGCGCTGTCGCGAGGGCAGCGGCCTCATACCGGGGGTACGGGCCGGCGGCGTTCGCCGGGGACCGCGGCCGGCGGGCGGGACGGCGGGCTCGGGTCCGGTGGCGCCGCGAGCGCTCAGCGCAGCTCCGCCCGGAAGGCCACCGGGGTCTGGCCGGTGTGCAGGTGGAAGAACTTGGTGAAGTTCGCCGCGTCGGGGAAGCCCACGGCCACCCCGACGCGACCGATCGGCAGGTCCGTGTGGGCGAGGAGGCGCTTGGCCTCCAGGACGACGCGCTTGTCGATGAAGCCCTTGGGCGTCTCGCCGGTGGCCGCGCGGACGGCGCGGACCAGGGTGCGGCGGGAGTAGCCGAGGGCGTCGGCGTAGGCGCTGACACTGTGGTTGGTGGGGAAGCCCCGCTCGACGGCGTCCCGGAAGCGGGTGAAGGTGCTGTCGGCCTGCTGCCGGGAGGTCTCGGCCGAACTGGCGGCGAGATGGGCGAGGCGCAGCAGGCACGCGGTCAGACTGTGCCGCAGGACGGCCGTGTGCAGGCTGAGCGGGAGCGTCTCGGTGTCCTCGTACTCGCGGCGCAGCTGGCCGAAAGCCGCCTGGAGTGCGGCCAGCTGCGCCGGGTCGGGGTGCAGCAGCGGCGGCAGGTCGTAGCGGTACAGACCGGCGGCCTCGACGGTGGCGCGGGGCAGGAAGCCGGGCTGCATGGTCAGGACGGTTCCGCGGTACTCGGATTCGCGGGAGAACCGGTGGACCTGTCCGGGGCGGATCCACAGCAGGTCGCCGGCCGTGGCCTCGTACTCGGCGAAGTCGATCATGTGCCGTACCGGGCCGTCGATGAAGAGCATGACGACGTGGAAGTCGATACGGTGGACGCGGTGGAGGGGGGCGTCGACGTGCCAGCGGTGGTCGGTGCCCATCGGGCCGATCTGCATGCCGACGCCGCCGACGGACAGGTCGGCCGGGAAGGGGAACGTTCTGATCACGTCACCCTCAGCTTGCTGTCTTATGCCCGTCATGCCCGGTTCGCCCTATCTCTGTCGGGTGATCACTGTCCCAGATTCACCACAGGCTGACACACCCCGACCTTTCCTCAAAAAAGTCAGACTTTTAAGTTTGAACGCGTCCGGCCAGCCATCCCGTACTAAACGAGGACTTCTTGAAGATGACTACGCAGACTTCCGACAGCTTCGAGTGGACCGACCTCGACCGGCGTGCCGTGGACACCGCCCGACTTCTGGCGGCCGACGCGGTACAGAAGGTGGGCAACGGACACCCGGGCACCGCGATGAGCCTGGCGCCTGCCGCGTACACGATCTTTCAAAAGGTGATGCGACACGACCCGGCCGACCCGGAGTGGACCGGCCGTGACCGGTTCGTCCTCTCCCCCGGCCACACCTCGCTGACCCTCTACACGCAGCTGTTCCTCGCCGGCTACGAGCTGGAGCTGGAGGACCTCAAGGGCTTCCGCACGCACGGCTCGAAGACGCCGGGCCACCCGGAGTACGGGCACACCGCGGGTGTGGAGACCACCACCGGCCCGCTCGGCCAGGGCGTCGCCAACGCCGTCGGCATGGCGATGGCCGCCCGCTACGAGCGCGGCCTGTTCGACCCGGAGGCCCCGGCCGGCGCCTCCCCCTTCGACCACACCGTCTGGGCCATCGTCTCCGACGGCGACCTGGAGGAGGGCGTCTCCGCCGAGGCCTCCTCGCTCGCCGGCCACCAGAAGCTGGGCAACCTGGTCTTCGTCTACGACGACAACCACATCTCCATCGAGGGCGACACCGCGACCGCCTTCTCCGAGGACGTGCTGAAGCGGTACGAGGCCTACGGCTGGCACACCCAGCGCGTCGCGCCCACCGCCGAGGGCGACATCGACGTCCCCGCCCTCCACGCCGCGCTGGAGGCCGCCCGGGCCGAGACCGAGCGGCCCTCGATCATCGCCATGCGCACGATCATCGCCTGGCCGGCCCCGAACGCCCGGAACACCGAGGCCTCGCACGGCTCCGCGCTGGGCGAGGAGGAGATCGCCGCCACCAAGCGCCTCCTCGGTTTCGACCCGGAGCAGACCTTCGAGGTGGCCGACGAGGTCCTGAAGCACACCCGGCGGGCCCTGGACCGGGGTGCCGAGGCGCACGCGGCCTGGGACAAGCGGATCGCCGAGTGGCGCGCCGCCAACCCCGAGCGGGCCGAGCTGTTCGACCGCGTCAGCAAGGGCGAGCTGCCCGAGGGCTGGGAGGAGAGCATCCCGGTCTTCGAGGAGGGCAAGTCGGTCGCCACCCGCGCCGCCTCCGGGAAGGTGCTCCAGGCGCTCGGCCCGGTGCTCCCCGAGCTGTGGGGCGGCTCCGCCGACCTGGCCGGCTCGAACAACACCACCATCGACAAGGCCAGCTCCTTCCTGCCGAAGGGCAACCCGCTGCCCGGGGCCGACCCGTACGGCCGTACCGTGCACTTCGGCATCCGCGAGTTCTCCATGGCCGCGGAGATGAACGGCATCGCCCTGCACGGCAACACCCGGATCTACGGCGGCACCTTCCTGGTGTTCTCCGACTACATGCGCAACGCCGTCCGGATGTCGGCGCTCATGCAGCTGCCGGTGACGTACGTGTGGACGCACGACTCCATCGGCCTCGGCGAGGACGGCCCCACCCACCAGCCGGTCGAGCACCTGGCCTCCCTGCGCGCGATCCCGGGCCTGAACGTCGTCCGCCCGGCGGACGCCAACGAGACCGCGATCGTCTGGGCCGAGATCCTGAAGAGGCACGCCACGCACCCCGCCCCGCACGGGCTCGCGCTCACCCGCCAGGGCGTGCCGGTGTACGCGCCGAACGCGGACGCGGCCAAGGGCGGCTACGTGCTGCGCGAGTCCTCGACGGAGGTCCCGGAGGTGATCATCATCGCGACGGGCTCCGAGGTGCAGCTCGCCGTGGCCGCGCGGGAGCGGCTGGAGGCCGAGGGGATCGGCACGCGGGTGGTGTCCATGCCGTCCGTGGAGTGGTTCGAGGAGCAGCCGCGCGAGTACCGCGAGCGGGTGCTGCCGCCGGCCGTGAAGGCCCGGGTCGCGGTCGAGGCCGGCATCGGCCTGACCTGGTACCGGTTCGTCGGTGACGCCGGACGCATCGTCTCGCTCGAACACTTCGGTGCCTCCGCCGACGCCAAGACCCTGTTCGCCGAGTTCGGCTTCACCCCCGAGAACGTCGCCGCGGCGGCCCGCGAGTCGCTCGCCGCCACGCGCGCCTGACACCGCGCACACCAAGCACACCGACGCATACCAAGCGCACCGACGCACAGAAGACGCACAAAAAGAGAGATGAGCACAGTGACCGAAGCAATCCCGACCCCGGGAGCCCTCAAGCGCCTCGCCGACGAGGGCGTGTCGATCTGGCTGGACGACCTGTCCCGCAAGCGGATCACCTCGGGCAGCCTCGCCGAGCTGGTGGCGAGCGGTAGCGCCGTCGGTGTCACCACCAACCCGTCCATCTTCCAGGCCGCCATCGGTTCCGGTGAGGGCTACGAGGAGCAGCTGACCGACCTCGCCGTGCGCGGGGTGACGGTCGACGAGGCCGTACGGATGATGACGACCGCGGACGTGCGGGACGCCGCCGACATCCTGCGTCCCGTGTACGAGGCCTCGGGCGGCCGTGACGGCCGGGTCTCCATCGAGGTCGACCCGCGCCTCGCGCACGAGACCGAGGCCACGGTCGCCGAGGCCAAGCAGCTCGCCTGGCTGGTGGACCGGCCCAACGTGATGATCAAGATACCGGCGACCAAGGCGGGCCTGCCGGCGATCACCGAGGTCATCGGCCTCGGCATCAGCGTCAACGTGACCCTGATCTTCTCCCTGGAGCGCTACCGCGAGGTCATGGCCGCCTACCTGGCCGGCCTGGAGAAGGCCCGCGAGCGGGGCGTCGACCTCTCCACGATCCACTCGGTGGCGTCCTTCTTCGTCTCCCGCGTGGACAGCGAGATCGACAAGCGGCTGACCGCCCTCGGCACCGACGAGGCCCTCGCCCTGAAGGGCCGCGCGGCCCTCGCCAACGCCCGCCTCGCCTACGAGGCGTACGAGGAGGCCTTCGCGTCCGACCGCTGGCTGGCGCTCGCCGGGGACAAGGCGAACAAGCAGCGCCCGCTGTGGGCGTCCACCGGTGTGAAGGACCCCGCGTACAAGGACACTCTGTACGTGGACGAGCTGGTCGCGCCGGGCACCGTCAACACCATGCCGGAGGCCACGCTGAACGCGGTCGCCGACCACGGCGAGATCACCGGTGACACGGTGACCGGCGGCTACGCGCAGGCCCGCGCCGACCTGGCCGCCGTCGAGCGGCTCGGCATCGCCTACGACGAGGTCGTCCGGCAACTGGAGAACGAGGGTGTCGCCAAGTTCGAGGTGGCCTGGCAGGACCTCCTGGACGCCGTAGCGAAGTCCCTGAAGAGCAAGGGAGTTGACGCCCGATGACCGAGAACGCCCCCGCCCAGGCGCCCGCACCCGAGGAGGTGCGCGTGCCGGTGGCCCCGGCCGCCGACTGGGTGAACCCGCTGCGGGACGCCCGGGACCGCCGGCTCCCCCGCATCGCCGGGCCGTCGGGCCTGGTCATCTTCGGGGTGACCGGTGACCTGTCCCGCAAGAAGCTGATGCCGGCCGTGTACGACCTGGCCAACCGCGGTCTGCTGCCGCCGGGCTTCTCCCTCGTCGGGTTCGCCCGCCGGGACTGGGCCGACCAGGACTTCGCGCAGGTCGTGCACGACGCCGTGAAGGAGCACGCCCGCACCCCGTTCCGCGAGGAGGTGTGGCAGCAGCTCGCCGAGGGCATGCGGTTCATCCCCGGCGACTTCGACGACGACACCGCGTTCAAACAGCTCAAGGACGCCGTCGACGAGCTGGACTCCTCCCGGGGCACCGGCGGCAACTTCGCCTTCTACCTCTCGGTGCCGCCGAAGTTCTTCCCGAAGGTCGTGCAGCAGCTGAAGAAGCACGGCCTGGCCAGCCCGCCGAAGGGCTCCTGGCGGCGCGCGGTCATCGAGAAGCCGTTCGGCCACGACCTGGACAGCGCGCGTGAGCTGAACGCGATCGTGCACGAGGTGTTCGAGCCGGACCAGGTGTTCCGCATCGACCACTACCTCGGCAAGGAGACCGTCCAGAACATCCTGGCGCTGCGCTTCGCCAACCAGATGTACGAGCCGATCTGGAACCGGTCGTACGTCGACCACGTGCAGATCACGATGGCGGAGGACATCGGCATCGGCGGCCGGGCCGGCTACTACGACGGCATCGGCGCCGCCCGGGACGTCATCCAGAACCACCTGCTCCAGCTCATGGCGCTGACCGCCATGGAGGAGCCGATCGCGTTCGACGCGGAGGCGCTGCTCACCGAGAAGCTGAAGGTGCTGAAGTCGGTGCGGCTGCCGGAGGACCTGGGCGAGCACACCGTGCGCGGTCAGTACGCGGCCGGCTGGCAGGGCGGCGAGAAGGTCGTCGGCTACCTCCAGGAGGACGGCATCGACCCCAAGTCGAAGACCGACACCTTCGCCGCGATCAAGCTGGGCATCGACAACCGCCGCTGGGCGGGCGTCCCCTTCTACCTGCGCACCGGCAAGCGGCTCGGCCGCCGGGTCACCGAGATCGCGGTGGTCTTCAAGCGGGCCCCGCACTCCCCGTTCGACTCCACCGCCACCGAGGAACTGGGGCAGAACGCGATCGTCATCCGCGTCCAGCCGGACGAGGGCATGACCGTGCGGTTCGGCTCGAAGGTGCCGGGCACGTCGATGGAGATCCGGGACGTGTCGATGGACTTCGCCTACGGCGAGTCGTTCACCGAGTCGAGCCCGGAGGCGTACGAGCGGCTCATCCTGGACGTACTGCTCGGCGACGCCAACCTGTTCCCCCGTCACCAGGAAGTGGAAGAGTCCTGGAAGATCCTCGACCCGATCGAGGAGTACTGGGCGGCGCACGGCAGGCCGGCGCAGTACGCGTCGGGCAGCTGGGGACCGAGTGAAGCCGACGAGATGCTCGCACGAGACGGACGGAGCTGGCGCAGGCCATGAAGATCGACCTGACCGACACCACGGCAAGCAAGATCAACAAGGCGTTGGTGCAGGGCCGCCGCGCCATCGGGACGCCCGCCGTGGGCATGGTCCTGACGATGGTCATCGTCACGGACGAGGAGAACGCCTACGACTCGATCAAGGCGGCCGAGGAGGCCTCGCACGAGCACCCCTCGCGCACCCTGGTCGTCATCCGGAGGCAGGCCCGCACCCTGCGCGACCGCACCCACTCGCGGCTCGACGCCGAGGTCCGGGTCGGCTCCGAGGCCGGCACCGGCGAGACGGTGGTGCTGCGCACCTACGGCGAGGTGTCCGACCACGCCGACTCGGTGGTGCTGCCGCTGCTGCTGCCGGACGCCCCGGTGGTCGTGTGGTGGCCGGTGGACGCGCCCGACGCACCGTCCAAGGACGCGCTGGGCGCGCTCGCCCAGCGGCGGATCACCGACCTGTACGCCGTCGAGCGCCCGCTGGAGGTCCTGAACACCCGGGCCCGCACCTACGCCCCCGGTGACACCGACCTCGCCTGGACCCGGCTGACCCTGTGGCGGTCCATGCTGGCCGCGGCCATGGACCAGGCCCGTGTGAAGGTGACGTCGGCGGCCGTCGAGGCCGAGGCCGACAACCCCAGCGCCGAGCTGCTCGCCCGCTGGCTCCAGGCCCGCCTGGGCGTGCCGGTGGACCGGGTGCACAGCGCCGGCCCGTTCGTGACGACGGTACGGCTCGGCACCGCGGACGGCGAGATCGTCGTCGACCGCCCCGAGGGCCCGCTGGCCACGCTGACCCTGCCGGGCCAGCCGCCGCGCACCCTCGCCCTGAAGGTCCGCCCCACCTCCGAACTCATCGCCGAGGAACTGCGCCGCCTCGACGCGGACGAGATGTACGCCATCGCCCTCCAGGGCGAGGGCACCAAGGAGAACGCCTGAGATGGCCGAGTACCCGAAGCTCACCCACCGGCCCGAGTGGACGGCCCTCGCCGACCACCGCGCCCAGGGCCAGCCGCACCTGCGCGAGCTGTTCGCGGCGGACCCCGGCCGCGCCGAGCGGTACGTCGTGCGGGTCGGCGACCTGCACATCGACTACAGCAAGCAGCTGATCACCGACGAGACCCTGGCGCTGCTCCAGGAACTCGCCACCGCCACCGGCGTGTTCGCGCTGCGGGACGCCATGTTCCGCGGCGAGAAGATCAACCTCACCGAGCGGCGGGCCGTGCTGCACACCGCGCTGCGCGCCTCCCGGGACGCGGTGGTCGAGGTCGACGGCGAGAACGTCGTGCCGAAGGTGCACGCCGTGCTCGACAAGATGGCCGGCTTCGCCGAGCGGGTCCGCTCCGGCGAGTGGACCGGCCACACCGGCCGGCGCATCAAGAACGTCGTCAACATCGGCATCGGCGGGTCCGACCTCGGCCCCGCGATGGCCTACGAGGCCCTGCGCCCGTACACCGCACGGGAGTTGACGTTCCGGTTCGTGTCGAACGTGGACGGCTCCGACCTGCACGAGGCCACCCGCGACCTGGACCCGGCCGAGACGCTGTTCATCGTGGCGTCCAAGACGTTCACCACGATCGAGACGATCACCAACGCCACCTCCGCCCGCTCCTGGCTGCTGCGGGCCTTCGAGGGCGACGAGAAGGCCGTGGCCAAGCACTTCGTGGCGCTGTCCACGAACGCGGAGAAGGTCACCGAGTTCGGCATCGACCCGGACAACATGTTCGAGTTCTGGGACTGGGTCGGCGGCCGGTACTCCTACGACTCCGCCATCGGCCTCTCCCTGATGATCGCCATCGGCCCGGACCGCTTCCGCGAGATGCTGGACGGCTTCCGGATCGTCGACGACCACTTCCGCACCGCGCCCGCCGAGGCCAACGCGCCGCTGCTGCTGGGCCTGCTGGGCATCTGGTACGACAACTTCTTCGACGCCCAGACCCACGCGGTGCTGCCGTACTCGCACTACCTGTCGAAGTTCACCGCGTACCTCCAGCAGCTGGACATGGAGTCCAACGGCAAGTCGGTGCAGCGCGACGGCAACCCGGTGGAGTGGCAGACCGGCCCGGTCGTCTGGGGCACGCCCGGCACCAACGGGCAGCACGCCTACTACCAGTTGATCCACCAGGGCACCAAGCTCATCCCGGCCGACTTCATCGGCTTCGCCCGCCCCATCGGCGAACTGAGCGAGGAACTCAAGGCCCAGCACGACCTGTTGATGGCCAACTTCTTCGCCCAGACCCAGGCGCTCGCCTTCGGCAAGACCGCCGAGGAGGTCCGCGCGGAGGGCGTGGCCGAGGAGCAGGTCGCGCACCGCACCTTCCGCGGCGACCACCCGACCACCACGATCCTCGCGGGCGAGCTGACCCCGTCGGTGCTCGGCCAGCTGATCGCCCTCTACGAGCACAAGGTGTTCGTCCAGGGCGCGGTGTGGAACATCGACTCCTTCGACCAGTGGGGCGTGGAGCTGGGCAAGGTCCTCGCCAAGCGCGTCGAACCGGCCCTCACCGAAGGCGCGGACGTGCCGGGCCTCGACCCGTCCACCACGGCCCTCGTCGCCGCCTACCGCACTCTCAAGAACGCATCGGAGAACTGATCATGCAGCTCGGTCTCATCGGTCTCGGCAAGATGGGCGGCAACATGCGCGAGCGGATCCGCCGCGCCGGCCACACCGTCATCGGCTACGACCGCAACCCTGAGGTCTCCGACGTCAAGAGCCTCGCCGAACTGGTCGAGAAGCTCGACGCGCCCCGCCACGTGTGGGTGATGGTCCCGGCCGGCACGGCCACCCAGACCGTCATCGACGAACTCGGCGACCTGCTGTCCCCCGGCGACACGGTGATCGACGGCGGCAACTCCCGCTGGACGGACGACGAGAAGCACGCCGCCGCGCTCGGCATCAAGGGCATCGGCTTCGTCGACGCCGGTGTCTCCGGCGGTGTGTGGGGCCTGGAGAACGGCTACGCGCTCATGGTCGGCGGCGACAAGGAGAACGTGGACCGGCTCCAGCCGATCTTCGAGGCGCTCAAGCCGGAGGGCCCGTACGGCTACGTCCACGCGGGCCGGGTCGGCGCCGGGCACTTCTCCAAGATGGTCCACAACGGCATCGAGTACGCCATGATGCAGGCCTACGCCGAGGGCTGGGAGCTGCTGGAGAAGGTGCACTCCGTGGAGAACGTCCGCGAGGTGTTCCGCTCCTGGCAGGAGGGCACGGTCATCCGTTCCTGGCTGCTGGACCTCGCGGTCAACGCCCTGGACGAGGACGAGCACCTTCAGAAGCTGCGCGGCTACGCGGAGGACTCCGGCGAGGGCCGCTGGACCGTCGAGGCGGCCATCGACAACGCCGTACCGCTCCCCGCGATCACGGCGTCGCTGTTCGCCCGGTTCGCCTCGCGGCAGGACGACTCCCCGCAGATGAAGATGATCGCCGCACTGCGCAACCAGTTCGGCGGCCACGCGGTCGAGAAGAAGGACTGACCTGCCGTGGGGGACCTCCTTCTGGTCCGCCACGGTGAGACGGAGTGGAGCCTGTCGGGACAGCACACCAGCTGGACCGACCTGCCCCTCACGGAGCACGGCGAGGAACAGGCCAAGTCCCTCGCCCCGCTTCTCACCGGCCGGACCTACGCCCTGGCGCTGGCCAGCCCGCTGAGCCGCGCCCTGCGCACCGCCGAACTGGCGGGCATACCCGGGGTCGTGCCCGACCCCGACCTGCACGAGTGGGACTACGGTGGCTACGAGGGCATCACCACCGTCGACATCCACCGTGCCCGGCCCGACTGGGACCTGTGGACCGACGGCGTGCCGCCCGGCCCCGAGGGACACCCGGGCGAGTCGCCGGAGGAGATCGGCGCCCGCGCCGACCGGGTCCTGGCCCGGCTGTCCCCGGCCCTGGCCGAGGGGGACGTGATCCTCGTCGCCCACGCCCACTTCCTGCGGGTCCTCACCGCCCGCCGGCTGGGTCTGCCGCCCGCCGAGGGCCGGCTGTTCCAGCTCGCCACGGGCACGGTCAGCCGTCTGTCGACGGAACACGACCGCCCGGTCATCACGGAGTGGAACGTCCGGCCGTAGCCGCACCGCACAGCCGTGTGCCCCCGGTCCGCCGACAGCGGCGCACCGGGGGCGCACCCGTTCAACGCCTGGGTGGTCCGGGCGGATTGACAGGTGCCTGCCGCTCGGGTGAGAGTCCCGCTGGTGGAGATCGACGATCTGACGGCGGCCGAGGAACGGGTGTGGCGGGCCTTTCCGCGCGGGGAGCCTGTGGACTTCCGTCAGTCGCCCGGCGAGGACCCCGCCGACGGGGCCGGCTGGGGCGCCGAACGGACCGTGCGGGCCCGGGTGCTGCGGTCACTGCTCCTCGGCGGCCCGCGGCAGGACGGGGAGACGGCCGCGCTCAGTCTCGCGGGCGCCCGGATCACGGGCCGGCTGGACGTGCAGTACGCGACCATCGACCATCCGGTGCGGCTGCGGCACTGCCACTTCGACGAGGCCCCGCGGTGCCACGCCGCCCGGCTGCGCGAGCTCAACCTCAGCGAGTCCGTCCTGCCCGGACTGGTCGCCCACGCCGTGCAGGTCGACGGTGTCGTGCGGCTGACCCGCGCCCGGTGCACCGGGATCGTGCGGCTGGCCGGCGCCCGGATCGCCGGCAGCCTGTACCTGGAGGGCGCCGAGGTGGCCGCGCCGGACGCCGAGGAGCCGGTGCTCCAGCTCAACCAGGCCGCGGTCGGCGCCGACCTGTGGGCGCCGGGGCTGCGCGCCGACGGGCAGACTCGGCTGAGCGGCGCGACCGTCGCCGGGTCGGTCAACCTCACCGAGGCGCGGCTCGGCAACCCCGGGCACGCCGCGCTGGAGGCGGAGACCTTCACCGTCGGCGGCGACCTGCTGGTGCGGTACGCGCAGGTGCGCGGCTCGATGGGCCTGCGCGGCGCCCGCGTCGCCGGGCGGCTCGATCTGTCGTACACCTCCCTGTCCCATCCGGAGGGTTCGGCGCTGCGGGCCAGCAGCACGACCATCGGCGAGCTGTGGCTGCGCAAGGGGCCGCCCATGGACGGCGCCCTCAATCTGCGCCGCGCGCAGATCGACGTCCTGTTCCTGGAACCGGAGTCGGCGCCCGGCGAGGTGCTCCTCAACCACCTGTCGTACACCTCCCTCGTCCCGCACGAGCCCGCCGAGCGCCGCCTGCCGATGCTGGAACGGGACCGCGACGGCTACATCCCGCACGCGTACGAGCAGCTGACGACCGCCTACCGGCGGGTCGGCGACGACCACGCGGCCCGGCTGGTGCAGCTCGCCAAGCAGCGCCGGCACCGTCACACGCTCCCCTGGTACGGCCGGCTGTGGGGCCTGGTCCAGGACGTCACCGTCGGCTACGGCTTCCGCCCGCTGCGCGCCGCCGGCTGGCTGCTGTCACTGCTCGCGGTCGGTTCCGTCACCTTCGCGCTGCACCACCCGCAGCCGCTGAAGACGGGCGAGGCACCGCCGTTCCAACCGGTGTTCTACACGCTCGACCTGCTGCTGCCGGTGATCTCCTTCGGGCAGGACTCCGCGTTCGCACCGCGCGGCGGCTACCAGGTGCTGGCCTACGTCCTCGTCCTCACCGGCTGGATCCTGGCGACGACGGTGATCGCCGGCGTCACCCGCGCGGTCAGCCGCCAGTGAAGCCGCGCACCGCGTGCTGGGCCGCCAGCCGCACCGGCGCGTTCACGGCGCCGTACCCCTGGTAGCCCGGATCACGCTGGACCAGCTCGAAGAAGACCCGGCCGACGGTCTCGGTGTAGCAGTGCCGGAAGGCGCCGCCCGCCTCGCGGTCGTAGAGGATGCCGAGGTCGCGGTACGCCTCCAGCTCCCCGTCGGGGAACTCGTACCGGGCGGCGAGGTCGTCGTGGTAGTTGCCCGGTACCGGCAGCAGCCGTCCGCCCGCCGCGCGGAAGGCGCGGGCGGCGGCCACCACGTCGTCCACGGCGAGCGCGATGTGCGCCGCGTGCACGGTGTCGTCACCGGGGGCCGCGCCGACCGCGAGGGCGATCCGGACGCTGCCGTCGGCATTGGTGACGGCACGGCTGCGCAGGAGCCCGTAGGGGTCGGCGAGGTCGACGCTCTCCTGCGCGTGCAGACCGAGGACGCTGCGGTGGAAGAGCGTCGCCTCGTCGAAGTGGTGCCAGGGCTGGGCGAGCGCGAGGTGGTCGATACGGGAGACCGGGTCCGCTGCCTCCGCCAGGTCCTCGAAGTCGGCGCGCCAGTCGGGGAGTCCGGGGTGTCCGGTGGCGCAGAAGAAGAGTTCCGTGCCGTCGGGTGCGGCCACCGCGTCGAGCGGGACGTCCTCGGGGGCACGGCGCCGGGGCAGCACCGGGGCCAGCAGGTCCTCCGCTCGGCGGGCCGCGCCGGCCGGGTCCGGGGACTCCAGGCCGATCGCGGTGAGCCGGGTGCCCGCCCGGCGGGCGGCGGGGCCGGTGTTGACCAGGACCCGGGCGGTGCCGCGCTGCCACAGGTCGACGGGTTTGCCGCAGTGCCGGGCGGCCCGGGTGAAGCCGAGGGCGCCGAGCAGGGCGGTGACGGGTTCGGCGTCCGGGGTGAGCAGTTCGGCGAAGGCTACGCCGGTCGGGACGACGGGCGCGGGCAACTCGGCCACGCCGACGGCCTCCTGGAGGAGCAGCAGGGAGCGGTGGGCGTCGACGGCGGTGGGACCGGCGTCGGCCTGCCGGAAGACGTCGTTGAAGACCTCCAGGGAGAGCGGACCGGAGTAGCCGGTGCGCAGCACGTGGGTGAGGAGGCCCGGCAGGTCGAAGCCGCCCTGGCCGGGGAAGCAGCGGTAGTGGCGGCTCCACTGGAGGACGTCCATGGCGAGCAGCGGGGCGTCCGCCAGCTGGAGGAAGAAGATCTTCTCACCGGGGATGTCCTCGATGCCCTTGGGGTCGCTGCCCCGGGACAGGATGTGGAAGCTGTCCAGGCAGGTGCCGAGGGCCGGGTGCCCGGCGGCCTCGACGACGCGCCAGGCGTGGTCGTACGTACTGACGTGCCGCCCCCAGGCGAGCGCCTCGTACGCCACCCGGATGCCGAACTCGTCCGCAAGGTCGGCGAGTCGGCTCAGCTGCTCGGCGGCGAGGGCGTCGTCGTCCAGGGCGTCCGGGGAGACGCTGGAGCAGACGAGGACGGTGTCGGCGCCGAGCCGCCGCATCAGCTCGAACTTGTGCCGGGCACGGCGGAGATTGCGCGCGAAGACCTCGTCCGGCACGGCCTCGATGTCCCGCATCGGCTGGTAGAGGTCGATGGCCAGACCGAGGTCGGCGCAGCGGGCCCGGACCTCCTCGGGCGAGAGGGGGCTGACGAGGAGGTCGTTCTCGAAGATCTCCACGCCGTCGAACCCGGCACGGGAGGCGGCGGTGAGCTTCTCGGTGAGGGGGCCGCTGAGGGAGACGGTGGCGATGGAGGTGTGCACGGGGGGACTCCTTGGGATGTCACGGTGCCTGTGCCGCTCCCCGGGGGGGTGCGGGGCTGTGCTCACGCGGGCGGACCGGCGACGGGCGCGGGCCCTCACCTGTGGCCGCGTCGCGTGGGCGCGACCGCCACGACGGGCCCGCGGCCGTCAGCCGGCAGCGCTCCCCGAGCGCTCGACCCCGGCCAGTTCCTCGATGTCGGCCAGCATCCGCGCACTGTCCGGCTCCCGCCCGGTGAAGAGCCGAAACGCGTCCGCGGCCTGGAAGACGGCCATCCCGCCGCCGCCCAGCACGGCGCAGCCGGCCGCCCGGGCGGCCCGCACCAGCTCCGTCTCCAGCGGCCGGTACACCACTTCGGCGACCCACAGCCCGGGCCTCAGCCACTCCGCCGGCAACGGCAGACCGGGGTGGGCGGCCATGCCGGTGGGCGTGGCGTGCACGAGGCCGTCGGCATCGCGCAGTGACGCCCCCAGCCGGTCCGCCGTCGCCGTCGCCGCCCGGTCGGGGCCGAAGTGCCGCTGGAGGGAGGCCGCCAGGGCCGCGGCCCGGTCGGGCAGGGCGTCCACGACGGTGACCCGGCCGGCGCCGAGGGTGAGGACGGCGTGCGCGACGGCCGCGCCGGCGCCGCCCGCGCCGAGCTGGACGACCCGTTCCATGGGGGCGTCCGGCAGACCGCGGGCGAAGGAGGCGGCGAAACCGGTGACGTCGGTGTTGTGCCCGACGGCCCGGCCGCCGTCGAAGACGACGGTGTTGACCGCGCCGAGCGCCTCGGCCCGCGGGTCGAGCGCGTCCAGGTGCGGCAGGACGAGCTGCTTGCAGGGGTGGGTGATGTTGAGCCCGTCGAAGCCGAGGTCACGGGCGGCGCGGACCAGGTCGCCGACCGCCTCCGGCGGCACGCCGAGGACGTCGGTGTCGAGGAGCCGGTACAGGTACCGCAGGCCCTGCCGGTCCGCCTCCCGGTGGTGCAGGGCCGGGCTGAGCGAGGGGCCGATCCCGGCCCCGATCAGCCCGACGAGATACGAGTCCTTGGCCACGCGGGACCTCCTGAGGCGGAGCTAATGTACGAACCAGTACGTTAGCTATATCAGCCGCACGGGTGGCACGGAAGACCCCCGCCGCGTGCCCCGGCCCTGCTTCTACAATCACCGGCACGCGAACGAGCGCGCCGCCCCGGCGCCTCACGGCCCGAAGGACAGCGATGACCAGCGTCGACGAACCGGTACAACCCGGCGGGCGGGTGCGCGACGCCGCCCGCACCAAGGCCGAGATCCTCGACGTGGCCACGCAGGAGTTCGCCCGGGCCGGCTACGACGGCGCCCGCGTGGACGAGATCGCCGCCCGCACCCGCACCACGAAGCGGATGATCTACTACTACTTCGGCGGCAAGGAGCAGCTGTTCACGACCGTGCTGGAGCGGGCGTACGGGGTGATCCGGGAGGCCGAGCAGCAGTTGGACGTGGACCACCTGGACCCGGTGGCCGCGATCCGGCGGCTGGCCGAGCTGACCTTCGACCACCACGAGCGGCACCCGGACTTCATCCGGCTGGTCAGCATCGAGAACATCCACGGCGCCGAGCACATCGCGGCCTCCGAGAAGCTCGGCCGGATCGGCTCCCCGGCCCTGGACGTGATCCGCCGCATCCTCGCCGCCGGGCAGGAGTCCGGGCTGTTCACGGCGGACGTGGACGCGGTCGACCTGCACGCGATGATCAGTTCGTTCTGCTTCTTCCGGGTCGCCAACCGGCACACGTTCGGCGCCCTGTTCGGCCGGGACCTGGTGGACCCGGCGCGGCGGGAGCACTACCGGACCATGCTCGGTGACATGGTGATCGCCTACCTGACGGCGGAGCGGACGGCCGACTGACGGTTTCGCGGGCGGCCGGCCGACGGTTTCGCGGGCGGGCTCCCGGGACCGGGGACGCGCGAACTCTTGACAGCGGGGAAACGCGGGCGCAACATCCCACCCACCCCGACTAACTACCCAGTGGGTTAATTAGCCGCCGTGATCCGGCCCTCGCCCCCCGCTCACTCCCCCTCCTCCGCGCAGGGTGGAGTCCTCCCCGAAGGAGCACCGCCGTGTCCGTCCCCGCTCCCGCCCCCGGCCCCGCGGCCCCGCCCGGCCAGCCGTGGAAGGCGGCCACGGCCGCCTGGATCGGCAGCGCGCTCGAGTACTACGACTTCTTCCTCTACGGCAGCGCCGCCGCCCTGATCTTCCCGAAGGTGTTCTTCGACGCCTCCGACCCGGCGACCGCGACCCTGCTCTCGCTCGCCACCTTCGGCGTCGCCTACGCGGCCCGGCCGCTCGGCGCGCTGGTCCTCGGGCACGTCGGCGACCGGCTCGGCCGCAAGAAGATCATGGTGTTCACGCTCATGCTGATGGGCCTGTCGACGTTCCTGATCGGCTGTCTGCCCACCCGCGCCCAGGTCGGCACGCTCGCGCCCGTCCTGCTGGTGCTGTGCCGCGTCCTTCAGGGCGTCTCGGCGGCCGGCGAACAGGCGAGCGCCGGCTCGATGAGTCTGGAGCACGCGCCGCCGGACCGGCGCGGCTTCTTCACCAGCTTCACGCTCAGCGGCACCCAGGGCGGCCAGCTCATCGCCACCCTCGTCTTCATCCCGGTCGCCCAACTGCCCGAGGAGCAACTGCTGTCGTGGGGCTGGCGGGTGCCGTTCTGGCTGAGCGTGGCCGTCGCCGTCGCCGGCTGGGTCATCCGGCGCCGGCTGCACGAGACCCCGGCCTTCGCCCGGCAGGCGGCGGACGGGGGCGTCGCCCGGCTGCCGCTCGCGGTGCTGCTGCGCGAGCACTGGGCGGATGTACTCCGGGTGATCGCGGGCGCGCTCGTCGCGTCGGTCAGCACGGTCTTCACGGTGTGGGCGCTGGCGTACGCCACGAGCGACGCGGTCGGCATGTCCCGTACCGCGATGCTGTGGGTGGGCGCGCTGGCCAACCTGGTGGCGCTCGGCGCGATCCCGTTGTGGGCGACGCTGTCGGACCGGATCGGGCGCCGGCCGGTGTACCTGATCGGCGCGGTCGGCAGCGCGGTGGCGATGACGGGTTATCTGTGGGCGATCTCCACCGGCTCCTATCCGCTGACGCTGCTGCTCGGCGTCGTGGCCTTCGGCATCGTCTACAGCGCGGCGAACGGCGTGTGGCCCGCCTTCTACGGCGAGATGTTCGCGACCCGGGTCCGGCTGTCCGGCCTCGCGATCGGCACGCAGACCGGTTTCGCCGTGGCCGGGTTCGCGGTCACCTTCGCCGCCGAGATCGCCGGTCCGGGCGGCGACGACTGGGCGGCGGTGGCCCTGTTCACGGCGGCACTGTGCGTCCCGCCGGTGCTCGCCGCGCTCACCGCCCGCGAGACGCACCGGGTACCGACGGAACTGCTCGGCGAGCGCGCGACACGAGAGGCGTCCCGCCGGGAGCGGGTTCCGGCCTGACACCGGGGCTGCCGGGCGAGGGAGCCGCGCCGAAGGCACTCCGGGGTGACCACGGCCTACGGCCACAGGCCAGGCGAAGGGACCGCGGGGAAGGTACGCCGGGGCGGCCGGATGCCCACGGCCACAGGCCAGGCGAAACGACCACACCGGAGGCACCCCGGGGGGACCCGGCGCCCACGGCCACACGCCAGGCGAGACAGCCGCGCGGAAGGCACGCCGGGGCGGCCGGATGCCCTCGGCCACAGGCCAG
The DNA here is from genome assembly GCF_014650115.1 of Streptomyces olivaceoviridis. GTDB lineage: Bacteria > Actinomycetota > Actinomycetes > Streptomycetales > Streptomycetaceae > Streptomyces > Streptomyces olivaceoviridis. The sequence goes on from NZ_BMUI01000007.1 coordinate 105,507, forward strand.
GCGAGACGGCCGCGCCGGAGGCACCCCGGGGGGGACCCGGCGCCCACGGCCACACGCCAGGCGAGACAGCCGCGCGGAAGGTACGCCGGGGCGGCCGGATGCCCACGGCCACAGGCCAGGCGAGACGGCCGCGCCGGAGGCACCCCGGGGGGGACCCGGCGCCCACGGCCACACGCCAGGCGAGACAGCCGCGCGGAAGGCACGCCGGGGCGGCCGGTTGCCCTCGGCCACAGGCCAGGCGAGACGGCCGCGCCGGAGGCACCCCGGGGGGGACCCGGCGCCCACGGCCACACGCCAGGCGAGACAGCCGCGCGGAAGGCACGCCGGGGCGGCCGGATGCCCACGGCCACAGGCCAGGTGCTCAGGGGCCCGTGGCGGCGTCGAGCAGGGGGCCCAGTTCCTTCACGACCGTCGTGAGAGACCGCACGTCCCGCTCCGCGCGCGCCATCAGGATCGCCCCCTCCAACGCGCTGATCATGAGGGTGGCCAGGGACTCGGCGCGGGACGGGGGGACGCCCATGTCGGTCAGCGCCTCGGCGACCGGGCCCCGCCAGGTCGCGAACGCGGTGGCCGCCGCGTTCCGGGTCGAGTCGCCGGACGTGGCGCAGTCGACGGTGGCGGCGGCGACCGGGCATCCCGCCGCGAAGCCGTCCGCCGCGTACTCGTCGGCCCACTGCGCGGCCATCGCCGCGAACAGGCCGCTCGGCGTCGGCCGGTCCAGTCCCGCGAGGAAGCGGTCGACCCGTTTGCCCGCGTACCGGCCGGCCCACGCGACGGCCTCGTTGACCAGTTGCTCCTTGCCCCCGGGGAAGTAGTGCTGGAGGGAGCCGCGCGGTGCGTCCGCGTGCGCGGCGACCTCGCGCATGCCGGTCGCGGTGACCCCCTGCCGCCGGATGAGCTGGGCCGCGCTGAACACCATCCGCTCCCGCGGTCCGCGCCGCGCCTGCGTCATCGTCGACCTCCGTTCCTCCGCCGCCACTCTATGACCGGCGTCATAGCGGCGGCTACTATGACCGCTGTCATAGTCGACCCGTGGCGCGGAGGGCGGCCAGCCATGCACGTCGGATTCATCGGTCTGGGAGTGATGGGGCGGCCCATGGCCCTGCGCCTGGTGTCGGCCGGCACCCCTCTGGTGGTCTGGAACCGGACCCCGGAGCGGGCGGAGCCGCTGCGCGCGGCCGGCGCCGAGGTCGCCGCGGACGCCGGCGAGGTGTTCGCGCGGGCCGAGGTGGTGCTGCTGATGCTCGCCGACGAGGAGGCGACGGACGCGGTCCTCGGCCGGGGCACGCTCGGACTGGCCGCGCGGGTCGCGGGCCGGACCGTCGTCCACATGGGCACGACCTCGCCGGAGTACTCCCACGTGCTGGAGACCGAGATCCGCGCCGCCGGCGGCCGGTACGTCGAAGCGCCCGTCTCCGGGTCCCGGGTGCCGGCGGAGCAGGGGCAGCTCGTGGCCATGCTCGCCGGGGAGGAGGCCGCCGTGGCCGCCGTACGGCCGCTGCTCGCGCCGGTGTGCCGGGAGGCGTTCGCGTGCGGGGCGGTGCCGGGCGCGCTGCTGATGAAGCTGGCGGTGAACCTCTTCCTGATCACCCAGGTGACCGGGCTGACCGAGGCGTTCCACTTCGCCGCGCGGCAGGGCCTGGACCGCCGGTTGTTCCTGGACGTCCTGGACGCGGGCCCGATGGCCAGCGCGGTGTCCCGGATGAAGGCGCCCAAGCTGCGCGAGCGGGACTTCGCGGTGCAGGCGGCGGCGCTGGACGTGCTCAAGAACAACCGGCTGATCGCCGAGGCCGCCCGCAGGGCCCGCCTCGCCTCGCCGCTCCTCGACGTCTGCCACACCCTGTTCGAGGAGACGGTGGCGCAGGGGTACGGCGGCGAGGACATGGTCGCCGTCCTGCGGGCGATCGAGGCACGGACCGCCGAGGCGCCGTGAGCGGGCGGCCGACCGTGGGTCAGCCCGTCGCGGCGCCGTGAGCGGGCGGCCGGGTGCGGGTCAGCCCTTCGGGATGCCGTACGTCCGCTCGACGCGCAGCCGCACCACCAGGCGGCGGTCGCGGACCATCGCGGCCCGGTAGTCGTCCCAGTCCGGGTGCTCGCCGAGGATGTCCCGGTAGAGCCGGATCAGCTCCTCGACGGTCTCGTCGTGCGGGTCGGCGGCGACCGGCGTCAGCTCGGCGGTGCCCTCGGCGACGGTGTACGCCCAGCGGTCGTCGCTGGTGACGTGGTACGAGGCGCGGGGGTCCCGGCGGAGGTTGCGCGTCTTGGCGCGGTCGTCGGTGACCGAGATCCGGATGATCCCCTCCTCGGGGTAGTAGGCGTGACTGACGTTGGACAGCTGGGGGCGGCCGTCGCGCCTGAGGGTGACCAGTACGCCGGCGTGTCCTGCGGAGAGGAGACCGAGCAGCGCGTCCTGCGAGGAGTCCTGAGTCATACCAGGGTCAACTCGCGGCGGCTCCCCGTGCATTCCTCTCGCCGGAGGCGAGCGGTAGACAGTGTCTACGCGCGCCTGGTAGACACTGTCCATGACCGACTCCGACGCGGGCCTGCGGGCCCGGCTGGTGGACGTGGGCGTGGAGCTGCTGGCCTCCGAGGGCCCGCAGGCGCTGACCCTGCGGGAGATCGCCCGGCGCGCGGGCGTGTCGCACGGGGCGCCGCGCCGCTACTTCCCCACCCACCTGGAACTGCTCTCCGCCATCGCCCGGCGGGGCTTCACCGAGCTGGGCGAGCGGGCACACGCGACGCTGGAACAGGAGCCCGGAGGGCCACGCGCCCAGGTGGCGGCGCTGGCGCGGACGTACCTGGAGTTCGCGCTGGAGCGACCGGGCATGTACGAGCTGATGTTCCGTCACGATGTGCTGGAGAGCGGTCACCTGGGGCTGCGGGACACGAGCCTTCCGCTGTTCACCCTGCTGGCGCGGCTGATCGGCGACGCGGACCCCGGTGCCGACGCCCGGCGGGTGGCGGGCGCCCTGTGGGCGAACCTGCACGGAGCGGCGCAGCTGTGGCGCTGGCGCAGTCTCCAACTGGCCCTCGGCGAGGAGGACTTCGGCCCGCTGCTCGACACCGTCCTCACCGCGCACCTGGGCACGACCGGCGACGGCCGGTGAACCGGCCCTGGACGCTGGCGAGCAGCGTGGCGGGCGCGGTGGTCATCGCGCTGGACGGTACGGTCCTCACCGTCGCGCAGCCCAGTCTGCAACGGGAGTTGCACGCGTCGTTCGCCGAGGTGCAGTGGACCAGCACCGCGTACCTCGTCGCGGTCGCGAGCCTGCTGGTGTTCGCGGGGCGGCTCGGTGACCGGTACGGGCAGCGGCGGGTGTTCGGGCTCGGCATGCTGGGCTTCGCCGCCGCCTCGGCCGGCATCGGCCTCGCGCCCGGGGCGGGGTGGGTGATCGGACTGCGGGCGGTGCAGGGTGTGTTCGGGGCGTTGTCGCAGCCGGCCACACTGGGCATGCTGCGGGCCGCCTACCCGCCGGACCGGCTCGCGTCGCCGCTGGCCGTGCGGACCGCCGCGATCGGGCTGGCGGCGGCAGCGGGACCGCTGGTGGGCGGGGCGCTGGTGACCGGCCTCGGCTGGCGGGCGGTGTTCTTCGTCAACGTGCCGCCCGCGCTCGCCTTCGGCCTGCCCGCCCTGCTCCGCCCGGAGCGGCGCCCGGCACCCGCCCGGACCCCGCTGGACCTGCCCGGGGCCGTCCTGCTCGCGGTGACCCTGGCCGGCCTGGTGTACGCGGTCACGGCCCGGCCGGTCTCCGGGGCGGCCCTCGCCCTGTCCGGGGTGACGGCGGCCGTGCTCGTCCGGCACGAACGGCGTACGGCGAGCCCGCTGCTGCCGCCCGAGGTGATCGGCTCGCGTGCCGTGGGGGCGGCGCTCGGCATCCTGGTCGCCGTCTCCGCGTCCCTGTTCGGCACGCTGTTCGTCGCCACGTACGTCCTCCAGCGCCGCCTCGGCCTCGACCCGTTCGACAGCGCCCTGCGCAGCCTGCCGCTGGCCGTGCTCATGGTGGTCTCGGCCTCGCTGTGTCCCGCGCTGCTGCGCCGGTACGGTGCGCGGGCGACGACGGCGGGGGCTACGGCGGCGCTCGCGCTCGGCGTCCTCGTGCTGTCCGGGGCCACCGGCACGCCCGCGCTCGGGTGCGGGTTCGCGCTGCTGGGGGCCGGGTTCGGCACGGTGATGGTGGCGGCCACGCAGGTGATCGTGCGGCGGGCGGAGGTGACGGTGGCCGGGGTCGCGGGCGGGTTGCAGCAGACCGCGCTGAGCGTCGGTCCCGCCGTGGGCGTGGCCTGCGCGACCGCGCTGCTGGGTACGGGCACCGGTCCGACCCTGCTCGCCCTGGCGGCCCTGACCGCCCTCGCCCTGCCGGCGGCCCACGCCCTGCCCGCCCGCGCACACCCCACCCCGCCGGCAGCGACCACGCCCTCGATCGCACACACCCCGCACCCCTGAGAAGGGCCCCGCGCCCCGCCCCCGTCGCGCGCCCCGCCCGTCGGCCGGCTCCCCCGACTCCCCACCCCCACCCACGACGTCGAATCGATCACACCCACCCCGGATGGACCCGTCCCGACCAGGGGTCCTGCGCGACGATGAGAGGTGGGTGCGGGCCCGCGCGGGAGTCGGGACGCATCGGGGACGACGCGACCGGAGGAGAGCGATGGGACTGCTGCGACAGGACGTGGAGCCGGCGGAGGCGGGGCTGGACGCCGAGGCGCTGGACCGTCTGGACCGGCACTTCGCCCAGCACGTCGACGCGGGACGCCTGCCCGGCTGTCTGGTGGCCGTGGCCCGCGGCGGCCGGGTCGCGCATCTGACCACGTACGGCCTGCGGGACGTGGCCGCCGGGCGGCCGGTCGAGCCGGACACGCTGTGGCGGATCTACTCGATGACCAAGCCGGTCACCGCGGTCGCGGTGCTGCTGCTGGCGCAGGAGGGCCGGCTGTCCCTGGACGACCCGCTGGACCGTCATCTGCCCGCCTTCACCGACCCCCGTGTGTACGTGGGGGGTTCGGGCGCCGACGTGCGCACGCGCCCGGCCGCCGGTCCGATCCTGATCCGGCATCTGCTCACCCACACCGCGGGCCTGACCTTCGGCTTCTACTACCGCCATCCGGTGGACGCGCTCTACCGCGAGGCGGGCCTGGAGCACTCGGTGCCGCCGGGCAAGGACCTCGCGGAGACCGTCGAGGTCTACGCGCGCATGCCGTTGCAGTTCGACCCGGGCACCCAGTGGAACTACTCGGTCGCCTCCAACGTGCTGGGCCGGGTGATCGAGGTGGTCTCGGGGCAGCCGCTGGACGCGTTCTTCGCCGAGCGGATCCTCGGCCCGCTCGGCATGACCGACACCGGCTTCCACATCTCGCCCGAACAGGCGGACCGGCTCGCCGAGTTGTACGGCGAGACCGACGAGGGCGGGATCGAACCGGTGCCGGGCCTGCCGGTGCGCGGCCGGCCGCGGTTCCTGTCCGGCAGCGGCGGCCTGGTCTCCTCCGCGTACGACTTCCACCGGTTCATGGAGCTGCTGCGCCGGGGCGGCGAGCTGGACGGCGTACGGCTGCTGGCCCCCGAGACGCTCGCCCTGATGACCCGCAACCAGCTGCCGGGCGGAGCCGCCATCCGCTCCTTCGGCGCCCCGGTCCACCAGGAACCGAGCATGGACGGCCTCGGCTTCGGCTTCAACGTCTCCGTCGTCACCGACCCGGCCCGCACCCTGGCCCCGTCCCACCTGGGCACGTACGGCTGGACGGGCGTGGCCACCACCGCGTTCTGGGTCGACCCGGCCCACGACCTGACCGTGCAGTTCATGAGCCAGGTGCGCCCGAAGAAGCTGAAGGTCTTCCCCGAGCTGCGGCGGCTGGTGCACGCGGCGGTGACGGACTGACCCGGCGGCCGGCTACTGACCCAGGGTCAGGGCGAACTCCAGCCCGTCGTCGGCGAGTTCGGCCAGCCAGCGGTCCGCGCGCTGGGCGGTTCCCGCCGCCCGGTGCAGTCCGGCCCGCAGGCTGCCGCCCAGGATGTGCCGGACGCCGAGGGCGAGCGGGCGGGAGACGCACCGGGCCATCGCGGACTCCTCGGCGTCACCGGTCAGGTCGAGCAGGTAGGCGCCGGTCCAGGGCCGGCCCTCGCCCGGGTCGACCTTGAGGGAGACGGAGAGCACCACCCGGTCGCGGTCGGCGTCCGTGGTCGGGTGGGCCGCCGCCAACCGCCGTGCCAGCGCGGCGATCCGCTCGTCGTCGCCCGTCGTCAGCTCCTCGAAGACCGGCTCCCACGCCTTCAGCCAGCCGTCCAGCCGGAGGGTGCCCCGGACGAAGGTGCGCGGGGTCCAGGCGGCGGGCAGGCCGTACTGGGCGACGAAGGGGACGCTGTCGCGGTTGGGGTAGGCCTCGAAGGTCTCGCCGTCCAGGACGAGCGGGCGGGTCGCCTCCCAGGGCCGGTCGGCCGTGACCTCGGCGCCGTCCTCCAGGTACCGCGCGGGCGAGCGCAGGGCGCCCAGCACGCCGAGCGGCGCCCAGCTGAAGCGGTAGCGGAAGTCGTTCGGCACGGCCGGGACGCCGCCGCAGTACGAGGTGAGCCGGTAGGAGGCCGGGGTGTGCTCGCCGACGCGCGCCCGGGCCCGGCCGATGAGGCTGTGCGCGAAGAGGTGGTCGACACCCGGGTCCAGGCCGGTCTCGGTGAGCACGACCAGGCCCGCCGCCCGCGCCGCCTCCGCGTGCGCCGACAGCTCCGACGACACATAGCTGGAGCAGGCGAAGTGCGCCCGTGCCCGCACGCAGACGGCCAGCAGCCCGGCGTGCTCCGGCGCCGGCAGCATCGACACCACGACGTCGCCGGGCTCCAGCGCGGCGGCGAGGGCGGCCGGGGCGGCGAGGGCGCGGGGCTCGACCCGTCCGGTCAGGCCGAGGCCGGCCAGCGCCTCGGCCGCGCGGTCCTCGGTGCGGTGCCACAGCAGGACCCGGCCGGCCGTACGGCACAGGCCGGCGAGCCCGCTGCCGGTGGACAGTCCGGCGCCGATCCAGTGGACGGTTCCGCTCGCCGGGACACGGTCGGTCATGAGCGTGACTCCCCCTCCTCGATGCCGAGTTCACGGCAGGTCTGGTGGAACCGGTCGAGACAGCGGCCCCAGGCACCGCCGGGGCCGAAGGCGAGCAGCTGCGGCAGCAGGGCCGCCGAGAAGTCGGTGCTGGACTCCCGGGGCAGCAGCGACGGCAGGTTGTCGATGGCGATCAGGTCCAGCGGCGGCTCCTCGCGCAGCCGGCGCACGGGCTCGGCCCAGTCCGTCGTACGGTCGTAGACCGGCAGGACGTTGAACGGGGAGCCGACGTCACAGGTGACGTCGCACAGGGTGCGCAGCCTGCGGGCCGGGGAGCGCAGGTCCTCCTCGCGCAGGAACGGCGGGACGAGGGTGGTGGCGAGGACCGCGTTCACCATCACGTCGTGCCCGAGCAGGGCCCGTCGGTCCAGGTCGCGGGTCTCCGCCAGGTCCCAGCGGGTCGCGTCGACACCCGCCGTGCGAAAGGCCGTCGACGCGCCCCGCCCGCTGCGCCCGAGGGCGCCGATCACCAGCGCCGTGAACTCGGTGTCCCCGGGCGCCGGGCGCAGTACGGCGTCCAGGTCGTCCTTCGTCGTGGGGGTCAGCGGTGCCGTCAGCCGGCCCCGGTGCCGGAGCACGGCGAGCGCGGCGCCCAGGTATCCCGCCCAGTAACCGAAGGCGGCGAGCCGGCGGCCCGCGTCGTCCACCAGGTACTCCAGGTCCAGCAGCGCCCCGCCGCCGGCCGCGAACCGGCACAGCAGCCCGGCGGCGCCCGGCTGCTGTTTGTAGGCGTGCCCGAAGAAGATGTGCCGGTGGATCAACTCGTCCGGTTCGTCGGGGAGTTCCTTCAGGCCGAGGATCACGGTGTCGCGCGGTGCCGCCACCCAGGAGCCCGCCGGGGCGCGGCGGCAGCCGGCCGCCTCGTACTCCTCGGTGGGGAAGATCCGCTGCGGGGACTCCTCGACGGTCAGTGCGACCCCGCTGTCGACCAGCCGGCGGGCGTCGGCGGGGACGACGGGCGTGCGCCGTTCGGTCGTACGGGGCTCGTGGCGCAGCCACAGGTGGAGCTCGGTCATACCAGGTTGGCCTCCGGGCGCGGGGCGCCGGCCGCGAACCGGCCGGCGCTCAGGGGGCTGATGTCCAGGAAGGGTACGCGGCCGAGGTACAGGTCGCGGATCACCTCGCCGACGGCCGGGCCCTGGAGGAAGCCGTGCCCGGAGAAGCCGGTCGCGTACAGGAACCGGGACACTTGCGGGGCCTCGCCGATCAGGGCGTTGTGGTCGGGGGTGTTCTCGTACAGGCCCGCCCAGCCGCCCGTGCGGGGTGCGTCGAGCAGGGCGGGGGCGCGCTGCCGCATCGCCTCGGCGAGCCGCGGGATCCACCGGTCGTGGGTACCGGTGGCGAAGCCGGGCCGCTCGTCCGGGTCGGACATGCCGAGCAGCAGGCCGGGGCCCTCGCGGTGGAAGTACAGGCTGGTGGTGAAGTCGATGGTCATGGGCAGCGTGGGCGGCAGACCCGGCACCGGTCCGGTGACGGCGATCTGCCGGCGCAGCGGCCGTACCGGCAGCTCCACGCCCACCATGGCGCCGACCGCGCGGGACCAGGCGCCGGCCGCGCAGATCACCGTGCCGGTCTCGATCCGGCCGAGGGTCGTGCCGACCGCGGTGATGGTGTCGCCGCGCAGTTCGATGCCGGTGACCTCGGTGTGGCGCAGGACGCGGGCGCCGTGGGCGCGGGCGGCGGTCGCGTAGCCGTGGACGACGGCCTCCGGGGTGCAGTGGCCGTCGTCCGGGGAGTACGCGGCGGCCAGCAGGCCGTCGGTGCGGATCAGCGGGGAGAGGCGGCGGGCCTCCTCGGGGGTGAGCAGGCGGCTGGGCACCCCGAGGGAGTTCTGGAGCCGCACGCCCGCCTCGAAGGCGGCCACCTGTCCGGGCGTGGAGAGGAGGAACAGATAGCCGACCCGGTGCAGCCCGATGTCCTGCCCGACCTCCGCCGCGAACCGGCCGAACGCCTCCAGGCTGCGCGCCCCCAGCCGGATGTTCAGCTCGTCGGAGAACTGCGCCCGCACTCCGCCCGCGGCCTTCGAGGTGGAGCCGGCGGCGAGTTCGTCCCGTTCGACGAGGACGACGTCCCGTACTCCGGCCCGCGCCAGGTGCCAGGCGATGCTCGTGCCCATCACTCCGCCGCCGACGACGACCACCTCGGCCCGAAGGTCCACGCCGCCTCCTTCACCGCGCCGCACGCCTGTCGCCTGATCCTTTCCGGAACCCGGCCCGCCGAACCGGCGACCGGGCGTTCAGGAGCCGTGGGCGACGGCGTCCAGATGGGGCAGGTGGTGGTCCATCCGCTCCCGCTTGGTCCGCAGGTACGTGATGTTGCTCTCGCACGGCTCGATCAGCAGCGGCACCTGCTCGGCGACCTGGACGCCGTGCCGGACCAGCGCCTCCCGCTTGCGCGGGTTGTTGGACATCAGCCGGACGGAGCGCACGCCGAGGTCGCGCAGGATCTCGGCGGCCACGCCGTAGTCGCGGGCGTCGACCGGCAGGCCCAGCGCGAGGTTCGCCTCCACCGTGTCCAGGCCCTCCGCCTGGAGCGCCATCGCGCGCAGCTTGGCGAGCAGACCGATGCCGCGGCCCTCGTGTCCCCTCAAGTAGACGACGATGCCGCTGCCTTCGGCGACCACGGCGCGCATGGCGGCCTCCAGCTGGTCCCCGCACTCGCAGTGCCGGGAGCCGAACGCGTCCCCGGTCAGGCACTCCGAGTGCAGCCGGGTCAGCACGTTCTCGCCGCCGATCTCGCCGTACACCAGGGCCACTTGCTCGTCACCGCGGTCGTGGTCCAGGTAGCCGATCGCCTGGAATTTCCCGTACACGGTGGGCAGCGGTGCATTCACGACGCGTTCCGCACCGGAACGCAGCGGGGATTTCTTGCCGAGTACGCCGATGTCGACGCCGGTGTCTTCTGTCATGATCTGATTCCTAAGCAGAGACGAAAGGCCGTGGAAAGATGAGTGGTTCGGGCGCGCGAACGGCGGCGTACGGGGTGAGCGGCGTGGTGCCGACGGACACCACCGAGGACGTACGGACCCGGGGGGCGGGCGTGTCAGCACAGGTCGCCGTCCTTCCCGTCGGGAGTTTCGAACAGCACGGTCCGTTCCTTCCGCTGGCGACGGACACGCTGGTCGCCTGCACGGTGGCGCGGGAGATCGCCGCCGCGTACCCGGTGCACCTCCTCCCTCCGGTGACGGTCTCCTGCTCGCACGAGCACGCGGCCTGGCCGGGGACCGTCAGCATCTCCGCCGTGACCCTCCACGCGGTGGTCTCGGACATCGCGGCGTCGCTGCGCCGTTCGGGCGTCGACGCGCTGGTCGTCGTCAACGGGCACGGCGGCAACTACGTGCTGGGCAACGTCGTCCAGGAGGCCTCCGCGCGCGGTGAGCGGACGGCGCTGTTCCCGGCCGCCGAGGACTGGGAGGCGGCGCGGGAGCGGGCCGGGGTGGTCACCTCGCTGCTCACCGACATGCACGCGGGAGAAATCGAGACCTCGATTCTGCTGCACGCTCACCCCGAATTCGTCCGCCCTGGTCACGAGTCCGCCGATTTCGTCGCCGACGACCGTCGTCATCTGCTCACCGCGGGAATGTCCGCCTATACCGAATCGGGCGTCATCGGCCGTCCTTCCCTGGGTTCGGCGGAAAAGGGAAAGGAACTGCTGGTGAGCCTGGCGGAATCCTTCGACCCGTATTTCCGACTGCTCACCTCGGCGCCGGACCGGGACTGACCCCGGCCGGCGGCCCCCTGCCGACCGGGGCCCACGGGGGCGGCCCCGGTCGGCGGGCGGTCGTCGGGGGCGGGGGTGACGAGCGGTGCGGCGGGCTCGGTGCGCGGGGTCTCGTACCAGCGCCGGAGCAGGACCACGACGCCGGGCAGGCTCGCCACGAAGCTCAGCACGCCGTAGACGACGGCGACCACGACACCGGTGTCCGCCCCGAGCCCCGCCGCGCCGAACGCCCACGCGGTGACGCCCTCGCGGGGGCCGAAACCGCCGACGTTCAGCGGCAGCCCCATGGCCAGCAGCGCCAGTACCGCGAGCGGCAGCAGCACCGTGACCGGTGCGGCCGAGCCGGCCACCCGGGCCGCGACGACGAACATGACCAGGTGCCCGGCCAGGACGACCGCGGAGGACAGCGCGACACCCGGCCCGCTCCGCCGGGACGCCAGTCCCCGGCGGGCCTCGCCGAGCGTCCGGCGCAGCGCGCCGGGCCGGCGGGCCGGCTGACGGTTCATCCGCAGGGCGAGGACGACGGCCAGCGCGCCGACCGCGGCCGGCACCGCGAGCGGGGCGAAGCCACGGATGCCGGCGCGCACCGGCGACGGCAGGGTCAGCAGCACCGCCGCGCCCGCCACGGCCAGCGCGATCTGCCCCGCGACCCGCTCCAGCACGACCGCCTTCACCCCGCGCCGGACATCCCCCGCGCTCTGTCCGTGCCGGACCGCCCGGTGCACATCGCCCAGGATGCCGCCGGGCAGGGCCGCGTTCAGGAAGAGCGCCCGGTAGTAGTCGGCCACGGCCGCTCCCAGCGGCAGCCGCAGCCTGAGGCCCCGGGCCACCAGTTGCCAACGCCACGCGCTGCACACGGTGGTGACCACGCCGATGCCCAGCGTCGCCAGCACCGTCACGGCGTCGATCCGCCGCAGCCCGTCCAGCAGGGCGCCGGTACCGAGCCGCCACAGGAGCGCGGCGAGGATGCCGGCCCCGACGAGGGTGCCGAGGTGGGTGCGGAGGGTCCGGGAGGTGCGGCGCCGGGGGGCGGGGGGCGCCTGCGGGGGCGTCACGTCCCCGCGGCGCGCCTGCGCCTGCGTCACGCGCGTGCGCGCGGGAGCCGGGTCGGGTGCCGGGCATCCCGGTTCCGCCGGTCCCGTACGCGCGTACGTGCCGGTGTCCTCGCCCGCCGGTCCCGTACGCGCGTACGTGCCCGGGTCCTCCCCCGCCGCCACCCTCGTGCCCGCCTCCGTCGTCCTCCCGCTCACGCCGCCGCTCCCCTCGGCCGGGGCAGCGCCAGCAGGTCGGTGTGGTGGACGGTGACCCGTAGCGCGCCGGCCGCGCAGGCGGCGAGCCGGGCGCTCAGGTACGCCGCGGCCCGGTCGCCCAGTTCCGGCCGTTGTTCGACGGCGGCGCCCACCCAGCCGCGCAGCCACTGCTCGGTCAGCGCGGCCTCCGCGGCGCCGAGCCGCCACGGGCTCGCGTGCACCCGGACCGTCGCCCCGCGCTCGGCGAACGCCTCGCAGGCCGCGGTGACCGCGTCCGGGCCGAGCAGCCCGGCGCGCCGCTGGTGGGCGTTGAACGCCTCGGCGATCTCGGCGTCCAGCCGGTCCTGGGGGGCGAGTTCGACGCGTCCCGCGACGGAGAGGGTGAGCAGCGCCGGGCAGCCGGCGCCCGCGCAGGCGTCCGCCAGGGCCTCGATCTCCTCCCGGGTGAGCACGTCGAGCAACGCGGACGCCGTCACCAGCGAGGCCCCGGTCAGCGCGTCCGGGGTGAGCCGGGCGACGTCACCGCGCCGGGTCTCGACCGTGACCCGGCTGCCGTCGGCGGCGGAGCGCGGGGAGGCCGCGGCGGCGAAGTGCAGCAGGTAGGGATCGCGGTCGTGCAGGATCCAGTGCTGGGCGCCGTCGAGGCGTGGTGCGAGCCAGCGGCCCATCGAGCCGGTGCCGCAGCCCAGGTCGTGCACGACCAGTCCGCCGGACCGGCCCGGCAGCGCGGCCGGCCGGATCCGCAGCGGGTCGAGCAGTTCCTGCGCGCGGGCCGCCGCGTCGGCGCCTTCGCGCAGTCGCAGCCACTCGGGCGCGTAGCGCGGGGGTTCCTCCGGGTCGCCGTCCCGCAGCCGTACGGTGGCCCGCTCGGCGGGACGGGCCACGGGCCCGGCACCGGCGATGACCGGTCCGGCACCACGGTCGCCGGCGCTCGGCTCCCCCGCCCCGGGGGAGCCCCCGGCGCGCGCGTCCGCGTCCGTCTCCGCACCTACGGTCTCCACGCGTGGTACCTCCTCGCTCCGCGCACGCGCGGCACTCCGTACGGACTCGCCCGCCCGGGGTCCGGGCTGAGCCGGGATCAGTCCGTCCGCACCCGGTCGGACGGCCGCTTCACCGTCCCGCGGCCCGCCTGTCTCCCCCCGGACCGGCACCGTCTCCCCGCCCCTGTCCCGGTGCCCGCTCACGCCGTCCTCCGCGGTGGTTCCGGGAGGCGGCCGAGGACCGCCGCCAGGCTGCGGGCGGTGGTCGCCCAGCCGTCGAGGGCGGCGCGGCGGCCACGGGCCGCGGCCTTGAGGCGGCGGCGCACGTCGGGTTCGCCGAACCAGCCGCGCAGTTCGGCGGCGAGCGCGGCGGGGTCCTCCGGCGGGACGAGGATGCCGGGCACCCCGCCGTCCGGGGCGCGGCCGACCGCCTCGGGCAGTCCGCCGACGTCGGTCGCGAGGACGGGGATGCCCCGGGCGAGAGCCTCGGTGACCGCCATGCCGTAGGTCTCGGCGTAGGAGGTGAGGACCATCAGGTCGGCGGCGGCGTACGAGGCGTCGAGGACGGCGCCGGAGCGGGGGCCGGTGAGGTGCAGGCGGTCGGTGAGACCGTACCGGGCGATCAGCTCCCGCAGGCGGGCCACGTACCCGGGGTCGTGGCCGAGGCCGCCGACGCACTCGCAGGTCCACGGCAGGTCCCGGACCGCCGCGAGCGCCTCCACCAGCCGGTGCTGGCCCTTGCGCGGGGTCACGGCGGCCACGCACAGCAGCCGGGAGACGCCGTCGGTGCCGGGGGCGAGGGGCGCGATGTCGGCGCCGGGCGCGGCCACGTGCACCCGGTCGGGGGCGAGTCCGTGGTGGGAGACGAGCCGGCGGACCGCCCAGTCGCTGGTGGCGATCACCGCGGGCACCGCCCGCAGCACCGTCCGCTCGCGCGCGTCCAGGTCGGCGGCGACGGCCGGGTCCAGGCCGGTCTCGTCACCGAGGGGGAGGTGGACGAGGACCGCGAGGCGCAGGCGCCGCCCCTCGGGGACGACGGTCTCCGGGACTCCGCACGCGACGAGGCCGTCGAGGAGGACGACGGAGTCGTCCGGGAGGCTCCGGAGCGTGCGGGCGAGCGCTTCGCGGGCGGCGGCGTCCGGGCGCGGCCAGGTGCCGGGTACGGCGTGCCGGGTGACCTGCCAGCCGAAGCCGGGCAGGTCCAGGCAGACCCTGCGGTCGTAGGCGTTGCCGCCGCTGGGCGCGGCCGGGTCGTCGACGCCGCCCGGCATCACGAAGTGCACACTGCGCAGGGACATGGGGACGATTCCGGTGTTCGGGGCGGCGCCGGGCTGCGCGGGCACGTACGCGAGGCGGGCCCGCTCCACGGTCAGGTCGGTCACAGGCCACGCTCGTAACTCGCCCAGGCGATGTGCGACTCGTGGAGCGTGACGGTGATCCCGGCGAGGCCCTTGGCGCCCTCGCCGAGCGCGCCCTTCGCGATCCGCTCGGCGAGCCGGTCGGCGACGACCTTGGCCAGGAACTCCGTGGAGGTGTTGACGCCGGCGAACTCGGGCTCGTCGTCCAGGTTCCGGTAGTTCAGCTCCGCGGTGACGGTGCGCAGTTCCCGCGTGGCCAGGCCGATGTCGACCACGATGTCGTCCTCGTCCAGCTGCTCGCGGCGGAACGTCGCGTCCACGAGGAACGTGGCACCGTGCAGGCGCTGCGCGGGGCCGAAGACCTCGCCGTGGAAGCTGTGGGCGATCATGATGTGATCGCGGACGGTGATGCTGAACAACGGACGACCCTCCAGGTGCGGCGCGTCTGGTCCCCCGCCCTGCCCGCCGGGGGATGCCGTGTAGTACGGCTCCTCGCTTCCCCGTGTTCAGCCGCCCCTCACCCTTTTCTCAGGTCAGGCCGGTCTCCGTGTAGCGGATCCGGTGGCACAGGGCGGGGATCCCACCGGACGCCAGCCGGGGCATGACGTGCGGGAGTTCCTCGAAGGCGCTCTCCCCGGTGATGAGCGCGTCCAGCGCCGGGTCGGCGAGCAGGTCCAGGGCGAGCGCCATCCGGTCGGCGTAGGTACGGCCGGACCGGGCGGCCGGGGAGACGGTGCCGACCTGGCTGCCGCGCACGGTGAGCCGGCGGGAGTGGAAGGCCTCGCCGAGCGGCAGGGTCACCTGCCGGTCGCCGTACCAGCTCAGTTCCACGACCGTGCCCTCGGGGGCGAGGAGTTGCAGGGCCCGGGTGAGGCCGGCCTCGGTGGCGCTGGCGTGGACGACGAGGTCGCAGTCGCCGAGGGCGTCGGCCGGCGTGGCGAAGTCGACGCCGAGCGCCTCGGCGGTCTTGGCGCGGGCCGGGTCGGCGTCCACCAACTGGAGGCGTACGCCCGGGAAGCGGGCGAGCAGCGCGGCGACCGAGCAGCCGACCATGCCGCCGCCGACGACCGCGATCCGGTCGCCGAGCAGCGGTGTCGCGTCCCACACGGCGTTGACGGCGGTCTCGACGGTCCCGGCGAGCACGGCCCGCCCGGCCGGCACCCGCTCGGGCACGACGGTGACGGCGCTCGCCGGAACGACGTAACGGCTCTGGTGCGGGTAGAGGCAGAAGACGGTACGGCCGACCAGCGCGGCCGGGCCCTCCTCGACCACGCCGACGCTGAGGTAGCCGTACTTCACCGGCGCCGGGAAGTCGCCCTCCTGGAACGGTGCCCGCATCACGGTGTGCTGGCTCTCCGGCACGCCGCCCCGGAAGACGAGGGTCTCCGTGCCCCGGCTGACTCCGGAGTACAGGGCCCGTACCAGGACCTCGTCCTCGGCGGGGGCCGCGAGGGTGACGTCGCGCAGCTCCCCGTGGCCGGGCGAGCGGAGCCAGAACGCGCGGGCCGAGTGGTTCATCGGCATCCTCCTGAACGATCGGGAAGTTGTTCACGTACCGAGTTGTGCACAGGCCGCGCACAGTACGCGGCGTTGATCGACTCTGTCACTCGGCCGGAGGGTGTGCGGTGGCCCTGAACAACACGTATGACGCGAGGCTCCAGCAGGAGACCGCCGCGGGAGCGGGCGTGCAGATCCTGCTGCTGGCCCTGCTCGGCCCGGCGGTCGGCATGGGGCCGGCCGGCTGGCTGACGGGGCTCGCCTTCGCGTTCGCCACCTGGGCGGTCCTCTCCCGTGCCGTGCACCGCTCCCGGTTGCGCTCCTTCGGCCCCGCGAACCGGGTCACGCTGGGCCGGACCACCCTGGTCGGAGGGGTGACCGCGCTGGTCGCGGACTCCTTCGAGAGCACGCCGCCGGTGACGCTGCTGGTCGCGCTGACCGCCGTGGCGCTGCTGCTGGACGGCGTGGACGGCAAGGTCGCCCGCCGCACCGGCACCTCCTCCGCGCTCGGCGCGCGCTTCGACATGGAGGTCGACGCGTTCCTGATCCTGGTGCTGAGCGTGTACGTCTCGACGCGGTTGGGGCCGTGGGTCCTCCTGATCGGCGGCATGCGCTACGCGTTCGTCGCCGCGGCCCGGTTCGCTCCCTGGCTGACGGCCCCGCTGCCGCCGTCGTTCGCCCGTAAGACCGTGGCGGCGATCCAGGGGATCTGCCTGCTCCTCGCGGGCTCGGAGCTGCTGCCGGCCGCTGCCGGCCTCGCCGTCGTCCTGCTGGCGCTGGGTTCGCTGGTGTGGTCCTTCGGACGGGACGTGCTGTGGCTGTGGCGGAACGCGCGGGCGGTGCGCCCGGCGCCGGCGCGGCCGGTACGGGAACTGGTGCCGTCGGGCCGCTGACGGCACCCGGCACCGCCTGCCGGCCGACGCCGGCGGGGACCGCCCCTCGGTGAAGAGGCACAGCCCCCCACCGTGCCACCGCCCGCGCGGCGTTCCGCCCGGAGCGGTTGTCACTGGTGAGCGATATGCTCGAAGGCGCTTGTGACACATGTGTCTTCAGACCACGGGGGGTGTCCATGCACGGCCGTGACCACGGCTTCCTTCAGGACTGCCCGGGTGATCACCCGGGCATGTCGACCGAGGCCGGAATCGACGTCCAGCGGCAGCTGGAGTCCCTGATCCAGGACTTCCGGACGAGCGATCGCCCGATGCCGGTCATCGTGCTGCACGCCGAGGACGCGGCGGACGACGACCGCGTCATCGAACTCGTCGACGAACTGCGCGAAGGACAGCAGCGCCACGGGACGCGCCTGGCCGTCGCCCCGACCGAGCCGCAGCCGGGGGACGTCGACCCCCTGGCCAGGGCCACGCGGCTGCTGTGGGACCTCGGCGACTGGCGGAAATGGGGCGGCCGGTCCGCCGCCTACCGGCCCTACGCCTTTCCGCGCCTCAACCTCGTCCGCGCCCTCCAGGAGGCCACCGACGCCCCGGAGATGCGCGAACACTGGCCGACCGCTCCCGCCGGCACACCGGACGGCAACGCGCAGCGGGAGCAGGCCCAGACGCACCTGCTGCGCATCCTCGCCCGGCAGCGCTGGCGGCCCCGCAGGCCCTCGCGCTGGCACCGGCAGTTACTCCTCAACGACGTGCAGCAGTTCCTGCCCATGGGCATCCTGGGCGCGTTCACCGCGCTGCTCACCCGCCCCGAGTGGTACGTCGCCGCTCTGGCGGGCATCGGACTGATGATCCTGCTCGCCGGCCTCAACCACGTCCCCGGGCGCGCTCCCCTCTTCCTGTGGCTGCGCACCGAGAGCCGGTGGTTCCTGACCACGACGTTCCTCCAGTCCGCCGCCCGCCGCCGGTCGACCAGCGTGCGGCTGCTGCGGCCCGTCCACTCCTGGAGGGCCATAGCGGCCCGCGCCTACGACGTGGCCGAGGCGATGCGGGAGGGCGGCCCGTTCCCGCTCCAGCTGTACGTGCTGGCGCTGTTCGAGGACCTGCGGGACAACCACCGGCGCGGCAGCTGGGACCTGCGGGGCCTGAAGCGGACGCGTCCCCCCGTGCTGTTCCTGCGCCGGATCAGCCGGGAGAACGGCGGCGTCGAACTGATCAGGGCGGTGAGCGACGTCCGCAGCCGGCGCAGTGAGCTCGATCCGCTGCTGATCGTGGCGGGCGTGGCGGCGGGCGACGCGGCGCTGCTCGACCGCGGCACGGACGCGGAACCACCGGCCGGCCGGCCGCAGCCCGCGCCCTGGCGCCTCCAGCAGCGGTTGCGGCACTGGTACGACGAGTGGGCGGGGAACCTCCGGGCCGACCAGTCGCCGAGCCGGACGAACGCCCTGCCCTGGGTGCTCAGGGCGCCGCTGCCCCGCGACGAGCTGGTGCAGTTGCGGCAGACGGACTGGCGGTGCGTGCGGGCCAGGCACCGGCCGCCCCTCGCCCGTGTGGTGTGGTCGGCGTACAGCCTCGTCCTGGTCCTCGTCCTCGCCGGCACCGCGGGTGTCGTCCACTCCCTCGAACTGCACCGCGCGTACTGCTCGGCGGGCCTGGTGAGCGCCGATCGCGACACCGTACGGCGTCCCGTGCCCGGCGGCGGCACGGAGTGCGTCGGCATAGCCACCGGAGACGTCCGGTTCGGCGCGTACCTCGCGGGCGGAGCCCGCGGGGAGGGCAAGCGGATGCGTGAGCTGGAGGACCTGGTGCGCGCCGAGAACGCCGACGTGCTGCACCAGCACCCCGGCACGTACGTCACCGTGGTGTACGCGGGCCCGCTGAGCTCCTCCGCGACGGACTCCTCCCTCGTCAAGGGCGCCGAGGAGCTGGCCGGCGTGTACCTCGCCCAGCGCGTGGTCAATGCGAACTACACGGTGAAACTCCGGGTGCTGCTCGCCAACGCGGGTGTGGACATGGGGCAGCAGCGCGTGGCGGCGGACGCGATCGCCCGGTACGCCGACCGCGACCCGACCGTCGTCGGCGTGGTCGGCTTCGGACGTGACCTGCAAAGCAGCACCTACGTCACGCGCCGGCTCCACGAGGTGGGACTGCCCATCGTCTCCGGCACCAACTCGGCGACCTACCTGCCGAAGCGGTTCTCCAACTGGTTCAGCCTCGCGGCTCCCGACGAGCACCAGGCGGAGGCGCTCGGCTTCGTCGCCCGGCAACTGCGCGCCCGGGAGAAGGACCCGTACGCGCTGGTGCTGGCCCGCGACACCAAGGATTCGCAGGACCGCTACACCAGCGAACAGGCCGCCTACGGCGGGAAGATGCTGCTCCGGGAACGGTTCCGGCTGCTGCCCGAGGAGCGCTACCGGGTGGCGAACGGCAAGCCCGAACTGCGGCTGCTCGCGGGGAGCATCTGCCGGGCGGAGAGCGTTCCCTCGGTGATCTACTTCGCCGGACGGGTCGAGGACATCGGTCCGCTGATGACCCAGCTGGGCACCGAACCGGGCTGCGCGGACCGGGAGATCTCCATCCTCACCGGCGACGACCTGAGCAAGGCCAGGTTCTCCGGCACGGGCGGCCGGGACGGCGTGGCCCCGCGGATCACGCTCTACCACACCGCCCTGGCCGAGCTGAGGGAGGCCGCGTCCACGACCGCCTTCTACGAGGACGCAGCCAAGTACCTCCCCTGGCTGGACGGCAAGGAGGTCGCGTACGACTCCACCGACCTCGCCAGCGGCCAGACGGCCCTCGCCCACGACGCCACGCGTGCGCTGTACTGGGCGGCCAGCCTCGGCGATGTGCGCCAGAGCCGCGCGGCGACCTGGGTGAACCTCAGGGGCGTGAAGCTCGACGGGATGGCCACCGGGACGATCGACTTCACCGACGCGCCGCTGTACGGCGAACGGCGCGGCCACAGCATCGTGATCAAGCGGGTGCGCAGGACGCCCAGGGGCGTCTCGGAGACGGAGGTGCTGTGCAGCAGACCGGCCGGCAGCGCCAAGCCGCTCAGTGTGAAGGAGTGCTCGATCGGATGACCGGACGGGGTCCGGGCCAAGGCCGCACCGGCCCGGCCCGGACCCGGACGGGAGGGCCGTACGGACCGCTCCACGGCGGTTGTTAGGCTCGCCGGATGAGCATTCCGGGACCCGACGAGATCCGTGCGCTGCACGAGAAGTACGCGCCCACCGCCGAGGCGTTCGCCCTCGTCCACACGCACTGCGAGATCGTCTGGGGCATCGCCCGGCAGCTTCTGTCCGCCCCGCGTCTGCGGCACCTCGACGCCGGCCTCGTGCGGGCCGGCTGCCTCCTCCACGACATCGGCGTCTACCGCCTCTACGACGCCGACGGACGGCTGGACCACGCGCGGTACATCCGGCACGGACTGCTCGGCCACGAGATCCTGGAGCAGGAGGGCTTCCCGGAGCCGCTGCGCCGGTTCTGCTCCCACCACACCGGAGTCGGTCTCACCCGGCACGACGTCCTGAGCCAGGGCCTCCCGCTGCCTCCCGCCGACTACCTGGCGGTGACGGAGGAGGAGCGGTTGGTGATGTACGCGGACAAGTTCCACACCAAGTCCCGCCCGTCGGCGTTCCTCACCGCCGACGAGTACGCCGCCCACGTCCGCCGTTTCGGCGAGGACAAGGTCACGGCGTTCCAGGCCCTGCGTGCGGAGTTCGGCGACCCGGACCTGTCGGGGCCGGTGCCGTGCGGCGACACCGGACCCGCCGTCGGCGTCCTCGGCCGCTCCGAGTAGCAGCCGCACCAGGAGCTTGAAAGCACCGTCAAACACGTTGACGGATTTGACGAGTGCTGTAGGTTGTGGACCGTCCGCAACCGAGAGGCCGCCATGCCACCGTCGTCCGCCCAGGTCACCGCCGCCGAGATCTCCCGCATCGCGGGAGTCACCCGGGCGACGGTGAGCAACTGGCGCCGCCGGTACGAGGACTTCCCCGATCCGTCCGGCGGCACGGAGAGCAGCCCGCTGTACGACCTGGAGACCGTGCGTGCCTGGCTGGCCTCGCGCGGGCACGCCTCGGCGGCGACCCCGTCGGAGGAGCTGCGCACCGCCCTGCGCCTGCGCGCGCAGAGCGGCGGCGGCACGCCCGAGGGCCTGCTGCTCCTCGTCCTCGCCGCGGCGGGGCGCTCGGCGGAGGAGCTGACGGTGGCCACACGGTCGCCGGACGCGGACCTCGCCGCCCTCGCGCAGCGGGACACGGCGTCCGCTTCCGGCGCCGTGCCGGCCGCGGAGGCGGTCCGCTTCGAGGCGGACGACGCCGCGGTGCTGCGCGCCCTGTACACGTGTGTACGCGACGAGGGCGGACAGGCCGCGCTCGGCGTGCTCGCGGAACGGGAGCTGGAGGACAGTGCCGCGTCCGGCACGTACCGGACCCCCGCGCCGCTGGCGGACCTGCTCGTCCGTCTGGTTCCCGGCTCCCCGGCCCGCGTCCTGGACCCGGCCTGCGGCAGCGGCACGCTGCTGACGGCCGCCGCCCGCCGGGGGGCGCGCGAACTGTACGGACAGGACGCGCTCGACGTGCAGGCCCGGCGCAGCGCCGTGAGCCTGATGCTGACGGCTCCGGACGCCGCGGTCACCGTGCGCGCCGCCGACAGCCTCCGCGCGGACGCCTTCCCCGGCCTGGCCGCCGACGCGGTGCTGTGCAACCCGCCGTACGGCGTCCGCGACTGGGGCCACGACGAGCTGGCGTACGACCCGCGCTGGGCGTACGGCGTCCCGGCCCGCGCGGAGTCGGAGCTGGCGTGGGTCCAGCACGCGCTCGCCCACCTGGCACCGGGCGGTCACGCGGTCCTGCTCCTGCCGCCCGCCACGGCCGGCCGCGCGTCGGGGCGCCGCGTACGGGCCGAGCTGGTCCGCAGCGGGGCGCTGCGCGCGGTCTTCGCGCTGCCGGTGGGTGCGTCGGTGCCGCTGCACATCGGTCTTCAGGTCTGGGTGCTCCGGCGGCCCGAACCGGGCGGCCCCGAGCGCAGGTCGGTGCTGTTCGTGGACACCGCGGCGGACCCGGCGACGGCCGCCGGACGCGACGGAACGGCGGTGACCGCGTGGACGCGGGGCGGGAGCCGGTCCGCCTCCCTGGACTGGGAACGGATCACGGCGCGCGCTCTGGACGCCTGGCGGGCGTTCGCCAAGAGCCCCGACACGTTCGAGGGCGAACCCGGCGTGGCGCGCGCGGTCGGCGTGGTGGACCTGCTGGACGACGTGGTGGACCTGACCCCGGCGCGGCTGGTGCGGGCGTCACGGGCCGGGGTGGACCCGGCGGAACTGTCCGCCGGGGTCGACGCCGCACGACAGGACCTCGTGCGGGCCGCGAAGTCCCTCGCACGGACGGCGGGCGACGAGAGCTGGAGCGCCGCGGGCGCCACGGCCCGCGAGTGGCGGACGGCGACGGCCTCCGACCTCGCGCGCGGTGGGGCGCTCACCCTGCTGCGGACCCAGCCCGACAGTGCCCGCACCCGGGCGCGGGCCACGGACGGCGGGACCGGCGGGGGCGGGGGGACCGCGACCCGGTCGGTGCTGACCAGCTCGGACATCGCGACCGGTTCAGGGCCGACGGGGGACCCGGTGGGGCCGTACGACGACACGGCACCCGTGGTCGCCGTCGGGGACGTCCTCGTCCGGGCGGTCGCGAGCGCGGAGGGCCCGATGGTCCGGGTTGCGGGCGGGGCGGACGCCGGGGCACTGCTCGGCCACCACGTCCACCTCTTCCGGCCCGACCCGGCACGTCTGGACGCCTGGTTCCTCGCGGGGTTCCTGGGCGCCGAGGAGAACATCGCGGGCGCGTCGACGGGCAGCACGATCCTGACGGTCAGCCCCGGCCGACTGCGCGTGCCCCTGCTGCCGCTGGAGGAGCAGCGGCGGTACGGGGAGGCGTTCCGGCACGTGCACGAGCTGCGGGCGCAGGCGCGGCGGGCGACGCGGCTGGCGGAGGAGACCGCACGGCTGCTCGCGGGCGGGCTCACGGGCGGGCAGTTGCTGCCGTCGCGGGAGGCGGCGGAGGCGGGCGGCCGGGGTGGCGATTCGCCCCGCTAGGCGCGCCCTCACACAGGGACCACACTTGTCGGACCGTCCCGGCAGGCCGATCGACTCGGCCCGCCCGCGGGCGGTGGGGTCGGGACATCGCGGAAGGAATCCGGGGATCCAGTTGAACATCGGTAAGCACACGGAGTTGGCGAACCACGCGTGGTCCGTCGCCGATCTCCTGCGGGGGGACTACAGGCAGTCGGACTACGGCAAGGTCATCCTGCCGTTCACGGTGCTGCGGCGCCTTGAGTGCGTGCTGGACCCGACCCGTGAGAAGGTCGCGGAGCTGGCGGAGCAGCACAGGGACAGCGGGATCGACCCGGACCGCTTCCTGCGCCGTGCCTCGGGCCACTCCTTCTACAACACCTCCCGTCTGACGCTGAGGAAGATCGCGGCGGACCCGCAGAACGCGGCGGGGAACCTCCAGGTGTACGTGGGGGCCTTCTCGGACAACGCGCGGGGCGTGCTGGACCGCTTCGAGTTCGCCCAGCAGATCAAGCGGCTGGACGGCGCCGGGCTGCTCTACCAGGTCATCGGCAAGTTCACGGACCTGGACCTGCGGCCCGAGGTCGTGACCAACCACAACATGGGCTACATCTTCGAGGAGCTGATCCGCCGCTTCGCCGAGCAGTCCAACGAGACGGCCGGTGAGCACTTCACCCCGCGTGAGGTCATCCAGCTCATGGTGCGGCTGCTGGTCGCCCCGGACGGCGACGCGTTGCAGCTGCCGGGTGCGGTGCGCACGGTGCTCGACCCGGCCTGCGGTACGGGCGGCATGCTCTCCGCGATGGACGACCTCATCAAGGAGCTCAACCCGGACGCCACGGTGGAGGTGTACGGGCAGGAGCTCAACCCCGAGTCCTGGGCCATCTGCCGGTCCGACCTCATGATCAAGGGCCAGGACCCGGAGAACATCGCCTTCGGCAACTCCTTCTCCGACGACGGTCACGCCCGCAAGACCTTCGACTACATGCTCGCCAACCCGCCGTTCGGGGTGGAGTGGAAGAAGGTCAAGGAGGAGGTGGAGCACGAGCACAAGGCGCTGGGCGAGGCCGGCCGCTTCGGTGCGGGGCTGCCGCGCATCAACGACGGCTCGCTGCTGTTCCTCCAGCACATGGTCTCGAAGATGAAGCCGGTGGACGTGAACGGCGGGGGCGGCTCGCGCCTGGCGATCGTCTTCAACGGCTCCCCGCTCTTCACGGGCGCGGCGGGATCGGGTGAGTCGGAGATCCGCCGCTGGATCCTGGAGAACGACTGGCTGGAGGGCATCGTCGCCCTGCCGGACCAGCTCTTCTACAACACGGGCATCGCGACGTACTTCTGGATCCTGACCAACCGCAAGAACCCGGACCACAAGGGCAGGGTCGTGCTGCTGGACGCCCGCGACCAGTGGCAGAAGATGCGCAAGTCGCTGGGCGACAAGCGCAAGGAGCTGGGCAGGGACCACATCGCCACGGTGGTCAGGCTGTACGGAGAGGCCCTGGCCGTGGTGGACGACCCGGGGCACCCGCTGCACGGCAAGGTGCGGGTCTTCTCCAACGAGGACTTCGGCTACCGGCGGATCACCGTGGAGCGCCCGCTGAGGCTGCGGTTCGAGGTGACGGAGGAGACGCCGGCGGCGCTGGAGACGTCCAGGGCGATCCAGCGGCTGCCTCAGGCTCCGGCGCTGACCGACGCCCTCAAGTCCCTGACGGGCACGGGCTGGGACACGAAGCAGGAGGCCTGGCTCGCGCTGAAGGACGCGGTGGTGCGGGCCGGCGGGACGTGGCCGACGGGGGCGCCGTTCAACAAGGCGCTGCGGGACCTGATCGGGGTGCGGGACCCGGAGGGCGAGGTACAGCTCGTCAAGGGCGCGCCGGAGCCGGACCCGGAGCTGCGGGACTACGAGAACGTACCGCTGGGCGAGGACGTCGAGGAGTACCTGGCCCGCGAGGTGCACCCGCACGTGCCGGACGCGTGGATCGACCACGACAAGACGAAGGTCGGGTACGAGATCCCGTTCACGCGGCACTTCTACGTGTACGAGCCGCCGCGGTCGCTGGCCGAGATCGACGCGGATCTCAAGGCGCTGGAGGCCGAGATCCAGGAACTGCTGGGGGAGGTCACGGAATGACGCACGCCCGGCTTCCGTACGGTGGTGGTGCCACGCCGGACACCTGGGACGTCGTCCCGCTGAGGTACCTGGCCACGCTCACGAACGGCTACGTGTTCAACTCCGCGGACCGCTCCGACGAGGGCACCCCCATCGTCCGGATCGAGAACCTGAACGGGTCGCCCCACTTCAACCGCTCCGCCCTGTCCCTGCCCGACAAGTACCGCGTGGAGGCGGGAGACCTGCTGTTCTCCTGGTCCGGGAACCCCGGGACCTCGTTCGGCCCGTACCTGTGGGCCGCACCCGGGAAGCACTACCTGAACCAGCACATCTTCAAGGTCGGCGTCCACGGCTGTGACCCGCGATGGCTCTACTGGGCCCTGAAGGCGGCCACGCACTGGATCGAGCGCAGGCTCACCAGCGGCATGATCGGCATGGTGCACGTCACGAAGGAGGACCTGGCCGGCGTTCCGATCCCGGTCCCGCCCAGGGAAGCGCAGATCCGCATCGCCGATTACCTCGATGCCGAGACCGGTCGCATCGACACCCTCGAACGCGTCCTGCGGCGCGAGCTGGACCTTCTCGCGGAGCGCCGTTCGGCGGGTGTGGTGGCGGCCGTGTCCGGCAGTGCGCACGATCACCGCCGGACGTCGACGCTGCCCTGGCTCGACACCGTCCCCGCGGCCTGGCAGGAGGTGCGCCTGGGGCTGCTGGCTCGTATGGGCAGTGGCCACACCCCCAGCCGCTCCCATCCGGAATGGTGGACCGACTGCACCATCCCGTGGATCACCACGGGCGAGGTCAAGCAGGTACGGGACGACCGCGTCGAGGATGTGTACGAGACCCGGGAGAAGATCAGTGAACTCGGACTCGCCCATTCGGCGGCCGAGTTGCACCCGAAGGGGACCGTGTTCCTGTGCCGCACGGCCTCGGCCGGCTATTCGGGGGTCATGGGCCTGGACATGGCCACGAGTCAGGACTTCGTGACGTGGACCTGTGGACCCCGGCTGGTCCCGCACTACCTGTTGTGGTGCCTCCGGGCCATGCGGCCTGATCTTCTGGGGCGCCTGGCCATGGGGTCCACCCACAAGACGATCTACGTTCCCGACCTCCAGATGCTGCGCGTCCCGTTGCCGCCCGTCGAGGAACAGGAGCGGATCGTCCGGGAGATCCGCCGGCGGAACACCCGGTTCGACGCGCTCACCGACCGGGTGCGACGCCAGCAGGAGTTCCTCAGGGAGCGCCGCCAGTCCCTCGTCACCGCCGCCGTGACCGGCCAGTTCGACGTGTCCGCCGCCGGCCGCACCTCGACCGCAGGAGCGGCCGCATGAGCCCCGTGCACGACGAGTCCTCCTTCGGGTCGGCCATCGTCGCCGCCCTGTGCGAGCGCGGCTGGCGGGAGGCGAGACCCGAGGACTACCGGGCCGACCTCGGGCTCGACATCGACGAGTTGTTCGCCTTCGTCGACGAGACGCAACCCGACGAGTGGAGCGAGCTGCTCACCGTCTACGGGGGTGACTCCCACGAGGCCCGGCGCGGCTTCGCGCAGCGTCTGGACCGGGCCATCGCCGACGACGGCCTCCTCCACGTCCTCCGCAACGGCGTCAAGGACCGCGGGGTGCGGTTCCGCGTCGCCCACTTCAAGCCCAACCTCATCTCCGCCGACTCCGTCCTCGACGGCTACCGCGCCAACCGCCTCACCGTCGTCCGGGAACTCCCCTACGCCACCAAGCAGACCGACCGGGGCCGCCGTCTCGACCTGGCCCTGTTCCTCAACGGCATCCCGGTGGCCACGGCCGAGCTGAAGAACCCGCTCACCGGTCAGGGCGTCGAGCAGGCCAAGGAGCAGTACCGGACCGACCGCGACCCGACCGAGCCGATCTTCACGCGGCGGGTCGTCGCGAACTTCGCCGTCGACCCGGACCTGGTCTTCGTCGCCACCCGGCTGCGCGGCAGGGGCACCCGGTTCCTGCCCTTCAACACCGGCTCGAACGGTCCGGGCCGGCCCGGCGGGGCCGGGAATCCGGCGCCCACGGCCCACGGCACGTACGCCACGTCCTACCTGTGGGAGCGGGTCTGGGAGCGTGACAACTGGCTCGACCTCCTCCAGCGCTTCGTGCACCAGCAGAAGCACAGGACGCCCGGTGGCGGCACCACCAGGACGACGGTCTTCCCCCGCTTCCACCAGTGGGACGTCGTCCGGGAGCTCACCGCGCACGCGGCCACCCACGGCGCCGGCCGGAACTACCTGATCATGGCCTCCGCCGGCTCCGGCAAGTCGAACACCATCGGCTGGCTGTCCCACCGGCTCAGCGACCTGCACGCCGGCACCGACCCGGCCGCCCTCGACCCCGAGGCCGTCGCCGACCGGCGCATCACGCCGGGCGAGCCCGTCTTCGACAAGGTCATCGTCATCACCGACCGCCGCAACCTGGACGCCCAGCTCCGGGAGACCGTCGGCAGCTTCTCGCAGACCGACGGCCTGGTCGTGAAGGTCGACGAGAAGCACGGGGCGAAGAGCGAACAGCTCGCCCGCGCCCTGTCCCGGGACACCGGCAAGATCGTCACCGTCACCCTGCACTCGTTCCCGGCGCTGCTGGACTACATCAAGCGCAACCCCACCGAGATCAAGGGCACCCGCTTCGCGATCGTCGTGGACGAGGCGCACTCCTCCCAGTCGGGCGACGCGGCCACCGCCGTGAAGTCCGCCCTGCGCGACCTCGGCCTGGACGCCGACTCGGACGACGAGGGCGCGACCACACTCACCGTGGACGACAAGCTGAAGGCGAAGGCGGTCGCACGCTCCCGCGCCGCCAACCTCTCCTACTTCGCCTTCACCGCCACGCCCAAGGCGAAGACGCTCGAACTCTTCGGCACGCGGGACGTGCAGGACGGCAAGGCGGTCTACCGCCCCTTCCACACCTACTCCATGCGCCAGGCAGTCGAGGAGGGCTTCATCCTCGACCCGCTGCGCAACTACGTCACGTACACCACCTACTGGAAGCTCGCGAACCTCAACCACGACGAGAAGGAGGTCGACCCCTCCCGGGCGAACAGCCTGCTCGCCCGGTTCGCGCTCATGCACGAGCACACGGTGTCCCAGCACGCCCAGGTGATCGTCGAGCACTTCGTCGCCCACACCCGCGGCCGGCTCGGCGGGCGCGCCAAGGCCATGGTGGTCACGGCGTCCCGCCACTCCGCCGTACGGACGGCCCGCGCCATCCGCAGCTACATCGCCGACCGCGGGTACGACTCCGCGTATCCGGACCTGGGTGTCCTGGTCGCCTTCTCCGGGTCCCTCACCATCGACGGCGAGGAGACCACCGAGAGCAAGGAGAACGGCGGTCTCCCCGAGAGCGCGCTGCCGAAGGCGTTCGGCTACACCCGCGCCGACGACAAGGCCGCGAAGGCCGGCGGCAAGGGGCAGCGGGAGTACCGGATCCTCGTCGTCGCCGAGAAGTACCAGACCGGCTTCGACCAGCCGCTGCTGACGACGATGTACGTGAACAAGACTCTGACCGGCATCGCCGCCGTGCAGACCCTCTCCCGCCTCAACCGCACCGCCGAGCGCAAGTCGCAGGCCGACCTCGCCGTCCTGGACTTCGTCAACGAGGCCGAGGACATCCGGGACGCCTTCCGCCCGTACTTCGAACAGGCGCACACCCTGCCCTCCGATCCGAACCTGCTCTACACGGCCCAGAGCCGCGTCATGTCCGCCCCGGTCGTCTCCGAGCAGGACATGGACGCGTTCGTCGCCGCGTACTTCGAGGCGCTGGAGAAGGCCGGCGGCTCCCAGTCCACGTGGGAGAAGCTGCACGCCGAGCTGTACCGGCTCCTCTCCCCGCGGTCACCCGGTTCACCGCGCTGCTGGACAGCCAGGAGGAGGACGACGTCGAGACGGCCGAGGAGTTCCGGGCCCATCTCCACGACTACGTCCGCAAGTACGGCTTCCTCGCGCAGATCGTCCCGTACCACGACCCCGAGTTGGAGCGGCTGTACCTGTACGGACGGCACCTGCTCAACCGCCTGCCGCGCCGCGCGGACGGCGGGGTCGACATAGGCGAGGTGGACCTCAGTCACCTGCGGGTCGAGAAGACCGGCGAGGTCGACGTGTCGCTCTCCGCCGACGGGCCCGCCGAGCTCAAGGGCTTCGGCGACGGGGCGGGCGGCGCCAGGGACCCGGAGACGTCCCTGCTGTCCGAGCTGATCGAGAGGTTCAACGCCAGGTTCGGTACGGAGTTCACCGCGCAGGACGTCCTCCCGGCGTTCAACGCCACCAAGGAGGACCCGAAGGTGCGGGCCGCCGCCCTCGTCAACGACGAGGAGAACTTCGGCATCGTCTTCGACAAGAAGTTCGAGGAGAACATGATGGACCACGTCTCCACGATCGACACGCTCGGCAAGCGGTACTTCGGTACCGACCGGGACTTCAAGTCCGGCCTCGACCGCAGCGCCCGCCGGGCGGCCTGGCGGATGATCCGCCGGGAAGCGGGTCTGGAGGACATCTGACGGCGCTGGACGGACGGATCCCCGCCCGCGAAACTGATCACCAACCACATCGAAAGATCACTTCGGACACTCGACGGGGGCGGGGGCCAGGTGCCGGACGTACGGCGGATCGCGGAACGGTACGAGCTGCTGGAGCGCTTCAGCCACGGCGGGATGGGGGACGTCTGGCGCGGCTACGACGCCGTGCTGGACCGGCCGGTCGCCGTGAAGCTGATCCGGCCGCAGGCCGTGACGTCGCCGCACATGGCTCAGGAGCTGGAGAAGCGGTTCCGCCGGGAGGCGAGGATCACCGCGCGGATCCGGCACCCGGGCGTGCCACAGGTGTACGACGCGGTGCTCGGGGAGTCGTACGAGCAGCTGTTCCTGGTGATGGAACTGGTCGACGGCGTGCCGCTGACCGCGTACGTGCACCCGGACCGGCCGCTCCCGGTCAGCTGGGCGGTGGCCGTGGCGGCGCAGGTGGCGACCGTGCTGTCGTACGCGCACGACGTGCCGGTGGTGCACCGCGACCTCAAGCCGGGCAACGTCCTCGTCGCCCGGGACGGCACGGTGAAGGTGCTGGACTTCGGCATCGCGGCGATCCTGCGGACGGACGTCACCAAGCTGACCTCGACGGGCAGCCCCCTCGGGACGCACCAGTACATGGCCCCGGAACAGGTGCGCGGCGGACGGGTCACGCCCCGCACCGACCTGTACGCACTGGGCTGTGTGCTGCACGAACTGCTCTGCGGACGGCCGCTGTTCGCCGGGAACAGCGAGTTCCAGCTGATGACGCAGCACGTCAACGCGGCGCCCACGCCCCTGCGGCAGCTCCGTGTCGACGTACCGGAAGCCTTGGAGGAGCTGGTCCTGGACCTGCTCCGCAAGGCGCCCGAGGCGCGTCCGGCGGATGTGCAGGAAGTGTACGAGCGGCTGCGACCCTTCCTGCCCGCGCCGGGAGAGGAGCCGGCGTCCGAGGAGGCGGGGCCCGCCGGGGCGCCCGATCCGACCGGGATCTTCCGCCGCCCCTACGCCCCCCGTTCCCGCGCCGGCACCGGGAGCGTGCGGCCCGGTGCCGCCGCCGCGCCCGACGCGCCGCCGGTCGTACCCGCGGCCGAGCGGGAGGCGCTGCGGGAGCAGATCCGCGAAGTCCACGAGCACTACCTCGCCCTGATGGAGGAGGAGCGGTACGCACAGGCCGCCGAGGTGGTGGACGAGCTGATCGGGCCGGCCGCCCGCGCCCTCGGCTCGGACAACAAGGCGGTGCTGCGGCTGCGCTCGTGGCGGGCGGTCAGCCGTCAGCTGGCGGGGGACCACCGGGCCGCGCTGCCCGAGTTCGAGGCGCTCGCCGACGCCTTCGCCCGGGTCAGCGGACCGAGCAGCGAGGACGCGCTGAACAGCCGCGCCCAGGCGGCCCGCTGCCGCGGCGAACTCGGCCAGGTGACCGAGGCGCTGGCCGGACTGAACGATGTCCTCGACGTCGTCCGCGCCGTCGACGGCGACGTGAGCGAGGACGCGGTGGAACTGCGCCGCGACATCGGCATGCTGCTGCTCGCGCAGGGCCGGACGCGGGACGCCTTCGACGTCCTGGACCCCCTGCACGCGGACCTGTGCCTGGTGTTCGGCCCGGACGACGAACTGACCACCGAAGTGGCCGAGACCCTGGCCGTGATCCGTCTGGATCTCGATGGCGGTTCCCGTTCAACCCTTTGACCTGGCCTTCTCCCGCACGACAGCCCGCGCGGCCTCTAAGATTCCCGCATGCCGCAGCTCGCCTTCGACATCGGCTTCTTCGCCGAGCTCCCCAAGCTTCAGCCCCCGGTCAGGAAGGGCGTGCTGGACGCCTGGGAGAAGTTCGGCCGGCTCACCCTCGACCAGCTCTTCAAGGACCCGGGGCTGAAGCTGGAGAGCCTGACGAACGCGCGGGACAGGCAGATCCGGACCATCCGCATCGACCAGTTCTGGCGCGGTGTGGTCCTCGCCCCGGCCTCCGGGGACACCTTCGTCCTGCTGCGGGTCATGCAGCACGACAAGGCCATCGCCTGGGCGAAGAAGCAGAGGTCCAGCATCAACGAGGTGACGCGGGCCGTCGAGATCCGGGACGCGGCGACCCTGGACGAGCTCACGCCGGCGTACGAGCGGGTGGCCGAGACCTCGCCGAAGGAGCGGCTGTTCGGGAAGTTCTCCGACGGGGACCTGAAGGCGCTCGGCATCGACGACGAGACGCTGCGGCAGGCCCGGTCGCTCGTCGACCAGGAGCAGCTTGAGGTCTTCGCGCCGCTGCTGCCGCAGGACCAGCGCGAGGTGCTCCAGTACCTCGCCGCGGGCTGCACGGTGGAGGAGGTCTGGCAGGACATCGTGGCGCCCGCGCTCCAGGCGTCGGCACGGCCGGTGGACACCCGGGACTTCGAGACGGCGATCCGGCACAGCCGGACCCGCATCGCGCTGGTCACGGCGTCCGAGGAGCTGCGGGACATCCTGGAGAAGCCGTTCGCGGCCTGGCGGGTCTTCCTGCACCCCTCCCAGCGGAAGGTGGCCTACCGGGCGTCCTACGCGGGGCCCGCCCAGGTCACCGGCGGGCCGGGCACCGGCAAGACCGTCGTCGCGCTGCACCGGGTCAAGCACCTGCTCGGGTACCTGCGCGACGGCGACCGCATCCTGCTCACCACCTACACCAACGCCCTCGTCAACGCGCTCCGTTCGGGCCTGGACTCCCTGGTGGACGACCCGGGGCTGCGGGAGCGTGTGGACATCTCGACGGTGGACGGCCTCGCCGGCCGTGTCGTGGCCGAGGCGCCGGGCGCGGTGACGCTGCGGCCACTGCCGGACAACGAGGAGGAGAGCCGCTGGGGCGAGGCCGCCGAGGCGACCGGCTTCACCGGCAGCGCGCGGTTCCTCGCCCAGGAGTACCGGCACGTCGTCCTGGCCCAGGACATCAGGACCCTGGCCGCGTACCAGGCGGCGGACCGGCGGGGCCGCGGGAGCCGGCTCGCGGCGGCCGAGCGGCCGTTGGTCTGGCGGACGGTCGAGCGTTTCACCGCCGGCCTCGCGGCGGACGGGTGCCGCACCTGGCTCCAGACGTGCGCGGAGGCGGCGCGGCTGCTGGCGGAGAAGGGGCCGCGGTACCGGCACGTCGTGGTGGACGAGGCGCAGGACCTGCACCCGGTGCAGTGGCGGCTGCTGCGCGCCGCCGTCCCCGCCCGTCCGGACGACCTGTTCATCGCGGGCGACCCGCACCAGCGCATCTACGACTCCAAGGTGTCCCTCAAGTCGCTCGGGATCAAGGTGACCGGGCGGTCGGTGAAGCTGCGCAAGAACTACCGCAGCACGCAGGAGATCCTGCGCTGGTCCACGGCACTGCTGATCGGCCGCCCGATCGCCCAGCTGGAGGACGAGAACCGCAACGAGACCCTGCTCGGCTACCGTTCCGCCCTCCACGGCGAGGGGCCCACCGTGCACGCGGCGGAGTCGGAGGAGGCCGAACTGGACGCGCTCGTCGCCCGGGTGCGGGCGTGGCTGGACGCGGGTGTCGGCGCCGGGGAGATCGGGATCAGTGCCCGCTTCAACAAGACGTGCGCGAAAGCGGTGGCGCGCCTGAGGGACGCCGGTGTCCCGGCCGCCACCCTGCGCACCGCCACCGGGGACGCGCCGACCGTGCGGGTCGGCACCATGCACTCGTTCAAGGGCCTGGAGTTCCGCTGTGTCGCGGTCATCGGCGCCCACGACGACGCGCTGCCGTTCCCGAGGGCGGTCACCCCGCCGGAGGTGGACGCCCAGCAGCACGAGACGGACCTGATGTCCGAACGCTGTCTGCTCTTCGTCGCCTGCACCCGGGCCCGCGACAGCCTGTACGTGTCCTGGTCGGGCAAGTCCAGCCGGTTCCTGACGGAGGCGGGCGTGCGCAGCTGACCCTGGGCCGCGTCCTGCCCGGCGGGATCGGCGCGACCGCGTCCTGGGTGTGTCCGGTCAGCCCTTCTGCTCCACCCGCACCCAGTCGATCTCGGCCTGCACTCCCCCGCCCGCGATCCTGTCGACGCTGGACTGCGGCAGGCCCCAGTAGGGGGTGGTGACCTTGTTCCAGCCGGCCGGGTAGGCGCCGCCGAGGGCGAGGTTCAGGATGACGTACTGGTTGTGGTCGTAGACCCACTGGCCCCGGGTGGACTCCAGCTTGTCGCGGGTCGTCTCCTGGACCAGGCGGTCGTCGACGGAGAACCGCAGTGCCGTCGGGGTCCACTCGACCGCGTAGGTGTGCCACTGGTCGGCCGTGCCGCCGCCCGGGTACGTCTGGCGGGCGCCGATGTTGCCGTCGGCCGAGTAGCCGGGGCCGTGCAGGGCCGTGCTGGTCCAGTCGGGGTAGCCGATGTTCTCCATGATGTCGGTCTCGCCGGAGGCCGGCCAGGAGACGGAGGGGTCGTCGACGTTGCTGCCGAGCAGCCAGAACGCGGGCCAGAACCCGTCGCCGACGGGCAGTTTCATCCGGGCGCTGACCTTGCCGTAGGTGAAGTCGACGTGGGTGTGGGTGTCGACGCGGCCGGAGGTGAAGTCGTAGGTGCCGCCGCCCGCCCGGGTGCATCCCTTGCAGTACTTCGCCCGCAGGATCAGCTCCCCGTTCTCGGTGCGGATGGTGTCCGGGGAGTCGACGTACGCCTGGGACTCTCCGTTGACCGGGCCCATCTCGGTGCCGGTGCGCACCACCCGCCACTTCGAGCGGTCGAGAGAGGCGCTCGTGAAGTCGTCGAAGAAGGTGGTGCGGTACGTGCCCGGCTGGTCGGCGGGCAGGGCCGGGTAGGCGGCGGAGGCGCTGCCGCCGGTGCCCCAGACCTGGAACTCGTACAGCGAGTAGCCGAACTGGGCCGTGGCGGGGGCCGGGTTGTAGAAGGAGCGGCGCTCCGTGCCGAGCATGCGGACGTAGCGGCCGGTGACCGGTGCGGGGAGGGTGATGGTGTCGTGCAGGCCCACGGCCTCGGACGGGGACTTCACGTTCGCGCGGCGGGCGGCCACGTCGGCGGCGGAGGGCTGGTACACCGTGCGCCAGGTGCGGTTGTCGTCGGAGACCTGGAGCTGGTAGTCGACGGCGTAGGCCGCCTCCCAGTAGAGGTCGACGGAGGAGACGACCGACGGGGCGCCCAGGTCCACCGAGACCCAGCGGTCCGCGTTCCAGTCGCTGGACCAGCGCGTCGCGTCGTCCTTGAGGTTGGCGGGCCAGCCGCCGTCGGTGACGAACGCGGGCGAGTTCCCGGCGTGCTGGTAGTGGTTCGAGTACGCCGGGTGGTTCAGGGCGAGGTTGGTGCGGGTGGTCGACGCGGGTGCGGGCTCGCCGCCGTAGACCTTGAAGTTCCACAGGGAGTAGCCGTACGGCGTGGCGCGTTCGAGGCCGCGCAGTCGGACGTAGCGGCCGGTGACCTCCTGGGGGTAGGTGTGCGCGGTGACCGAGCCGCCGGTGCCCGCGGTCTCGGTGTAGAAGGGTGTCCAGTCGGTGCCGTTCCGGGACACCTCCAGCACGTAGCGCTTGCCGTAGGCGGCCTCCCAGTCGAGGACGACGCGGTCGACGCGGATCACCGAGCCGAGGTCGACGCGGATCCAGGCGTCGTCGGTGAAGTCGCTGGACCAGCGGGTGGCGCCGTTGCCGTCGAAGGCGAGGCCGGGCGCGGTGCCGGCGTTCTCGCTGCCGGAGGCGGTGACGGCCGCGGGGTTCACCGCGTAGGCGGTGGCCGCGCGGTCGGTGTCCCAGCCGGCGGCGAGGGGGGCCGCGGCGGCGGGGCCGGCCAGGAGCGGACCGGAGCAGAGCAGGGCCGTGGCGGCCAGGGCGGCGAGCAGGGTGCGGGGGATGCGGCTGGGCATGCGGCTCTCCTTGTGGGGTGGAGGTGCGCTTCCTGATCTATGTCAAGTACATGACAGCCATAGGGGTGCGGGGCGGGCCGGTGGACACGAACTCCCCGGTCGTGTCCACCGGCCGTCCGGGCCGGGCTCAGGCGGCCCGGCGTGTCTGGCCGCGGTGGACGCGGACGATGTCCGCGTACCGGCGACCGCTGCCCTTGATCGTGCGGACCTGGGTGCGGTAGTCGACGTGGACCAGGCCGAACCGCTTGTCGTAGCCGTACGCCCACTCGAAGTTGTCCAGCAGCGACCAGGCGAAGTAGCCGGCCAGCGGGGCGCCCTTGCGGACGGCGGAGGCGCAGGCGGCGAGGTGGCGCTCCAGGTAGTCCTGGCGCTCGGGGTCGTCGACGCTGCCGTCGGGGCGGACCACGTCCGGGTAGGCGGAGCCGTTCTCGGTGACGTAGATCTTCCGGGCGCCGTACTCCTCGGTGAGCCTCAGCAGCAGCGTCTCGATGCCGGACGCGTCGATCTCCCAGTCCATGCCGGTGCGCGGGACGCCCTCGCGACGGACGGAACGGACGTACGGAGCGGGCCCCTCGGGGTCGTCGGCGACGTACGCCGGGAAGTAGTAGTTCAGGCCGAGCCAGTCGAGCGGGGCGGCGATGGTGGCCAGGTCGGCGTCGTCCACCGGGAGTTCGACGCCGTAGGTCTCCACCATGTCGGCGGGGAAGCCGCGGCCGTGCACCGGGTCGAGCCACCAGCGGTTGACATGGCCGTCGTGCCGGCGGGCCGCCGCCAGGTCCTCGGGGCGGTCGGTGACCGGGTGCACGGTGGAGAGGTTGTTGACGATGCCGACCTGCGCGCCGGGGGCGGCGGCGCGGATCGCCTGGGTGGCGAGACCGTGGCCGAGGAGCAGGTGGCAGGAGGCGCGGACGGCGGCGGTGAGGTCGGTCCAGCCCGGCGCCATCGTGCCTTCGAGGTGGCCGATCCAGGCCGAGCAGGACGGCTCGTTGAGAGTGGCCCAGAGCTTGACGCGGTCGCCGAGGCGTTCGGCGACGACGGAGGCGTACTCGGCGAACGCCAGGGCGGTGTCCCGCTCCGGCCAGCCGCCGCGGTCCTGGAGCACCTGCGGCAGGTCCCAGTGGTAGAGCGTGACGGACGGGGTGATGCCCGCCTCCAGCAGCGCGTCCACCAACTCGTCGTAGAAGGCCAGTCCCTTGGGGTTCGCCGGGCCGGTGCCCCCCGGGACCACCCGCGGCCAGGCCACGGACAACCGGTAGGCGTCGACGCCGAGTTGCCGCATCAGGCCGATGTCCTCGCGCCAGCGGTGGTAGTGGTCACAGGCGACGTCGCCGTTGTCCCCGTTCACGATCTTCCCCGGGGTGTGGGAGAAGGTGTCCCAGATCGAGGGCGAGCGGCCGTCCTCGGCGACGGCCCCCTCGATCTGGTACGCCGCTGTGGCCGTGCCCCACAGGAAGTCGTGCGGGAGGGCGGCGAGGTCGATGGGTTCGGACACGGAAGTCCCTTCGGGATCAGGGGTGTGGGTCACTTGACGGCTCCCGCCGTCAGACCCGCGACGAGATAGCGCTGCAACAGCAGGAAGCCGGCCACCACGGGCACGCTGACGACCAGCGAGGCGGCCATGATCTGGTTCCAGTAGACGTCGTAGAGCGTGGAGTAGCCCTGGAGGCCGACGGCGAGGGTGCGGGTGGTGTCGTTGGTCATGACCGAGGCGAAGAGCACCTCTCCCCAGGCGGTCATGAAGGCGTAGACGGCGACCGCGACGATGCCCGGGATCGCGGCCGGCACCACGATCCGGAACAACGCGCCGAACGGGCCGCAGCCGTCCACGAGCGCCGCCTCGTCCAGGTCGCGCGGCACCGAGTCGAAGTAGCCGATCAGCATCCAGATGGAGAACGGGAGCGAGAAGGTGAGGTAGGTCAGGATCAGCCCGCCGCGGGAGCCGAACAGGGCGATGCCGGTGGCGTTGCCGATGTTGACGTAGATCAGGAAGAGCGGGAGCAGGAACAGGATGCCCGGGAGCATCTGCGTGGACAGCACGGTGACCGTGAAGACGCGCTTGCCGCGGAAGTCGTAGCGGCTGACGGCGTAGGCCGCGAACACGGCGATGACCACCGAGCAGACGGTCGCCGCGCCCGCCACGATCAGCGAGTTCACGAAGTACTTCGCGAGCGGCACGGTCGACCAGATGTCGATGTACGGCCGGATGGTCAGCTCGCTGGGCAGCCAGCGGAATCTGCCGGTGACGTCGGCGAGCGGCTTCAGCGAGCTGGAGATCATCACGTACACCGGGACCAGCACGAACCCGGCGAGCAGGGTGAGGAACACCCGGCGCGACCACAGGAACGAACGCGGGGGCGCCATCGGCGAGTCGCGCTGCGCCGTGAGCGACGTGTCACGCATCGGAAGCCCTCCGTCCGCGCGAGGTCAGCAGCAGGTACCCGCCCGTCACGACGAGCAGGAACAGCAGCAGCAGGACGGACATGGCCGAGCCGGTGCCGAAGTTCCAGGAGACGAAGGAGGACTGGTAGATGTGCACCGAGATGAGGTCGGCGGCCTCGGGAGCGGCCTTGCCGAACAGCACGTACGGCGTGTTGAAGTCGTTGAACGTCCACAGGAACAGCACCAGGACCAGCACCTGGTTGACCGGGCGCAGCGACGGCAGGGTGATGCGGCGGATCTGCTGCCACATCCCGGCGCCGTCCAGCGCCGCGGCCTCGTACAGCTCCCGGGGGATGTTCTGGAGTCCGGCCGTCACGATGAGGAACGCGAACGGCCAGCCCTTCCACACGGACACGGTGAGCAGGGCGTAGAAGCTGTTGTCGCCGATGAGCCAGAAGGACGGCTTGTCGGTGAGGTGCAGCTGGTCGTGCAGCACGTGGTTCACCAGGCCGTTGTCGTGCTGGAACATGAACACCCAGGTGATGACGGCCGCGTAGACGGGCAGCGCGTACGGCACCAGGAACAGGGCGCGCAGCAGGCCGCGCCCCCGGAAGGTGTCCTGCATGTACACGGCGGCGGCCGTGCCGATCAGCCAGCACAGGCCGACCGACAGCAGGGTGAAGCCGACGGTGATGCCGAAGGACTGGAGCAGCGCCTTGCCGACGGGGGCGTCGAAGTCCACCGACACCTTGTAGTTGTCGAAGCCGTTCCAGGGGGCGGTGCCCCAGTCGCGGATGTAGAACTGGGTCAGCTGCTTGAAGCTCATCACGATGCCGATCGCCATCGGCACCAGGTGGACGAGGAGTTCGAGGAGCAGGGCGGGCAGCAGGAGCAGGTACGGCAGGGTGACGCGTCTGATCCGCCCGGGGCGGCGGCGGGGTTCGCGCGCCGCGCCGGGGGAGGTCTCGCGCACCGGTTGCTTCAGTGCGGTGGTCGTCATGGTGGTCAGGCCGCCGGCATCTGCTGCTGGGCCTTCTCCAGCTTGGCCTTGACCGAGTCGGTGGTCACGGCGCGTCCGGCGGCGGCGTCGGCGAACAGCTCCTTGACGGCCGTACCGACCGCCGTCTCGAACTGCGACTCGGCCGGCACCTGCGGCAGCGCGGCGGCGCTCTTGGCGAGGGTGTCCCGCAGCACGGCGGTGTCCGGCGCGTTGAACGCCTGATCGCCCTGGGCGGCCTTGACCGGCGGGATGGAGGTGTAGGCCGTGTTCAGGATCTTCTGCTCGGCGTCGGAGGTCATGAACTTCACGAACTTCGTGGCGCCGTCGAGGTTGTGCGTGTTCTTGAAGACGGCGATGTTGATGCCCATGACCGCCGAGTTGACCTGGGTGCCGGCACCGGGCGTCCCGGAGATCACCGGCACCGGCGCGACGCCGTAGGCGTCCTGGCTCATGCCCTGGGACTTGAGGTTGGAGGCGGCGGACTGCCACAGCAGCATCGCCTGCTTGCCCTTGGCGAAGTCGCTGACGGACTGGTTCTGCGCGTACTCGGCGTCGCCGGCCGGGATGACCTGGTCCTTGGCCATCAGGTCGACGTAGCTCTTCACCGCCTCGACGACCTTGGGGTTGGTGAAGTCGGGCTTGCCGTCGGCGGTGAAGAAGTCGGCGCCGTGCTGCTTGGCGAAGACGAAGACGTGGTGGATGTTCTCCGACAGGTTCGCGCCCTCGGCGCCGAGCACGGACTTGCCCTTGGCCTTGATCTTCTTGCCGTCGGCGATGAGCTCGTCCCAGGTGGCCGGGGGCTTGCTGATCCC
Source organism: Streptomyces olivaceoviridis (assembly GCF_014650115.1). Taxonomy (GTDB): domain Bacteria; phylum Actinomycetota; class Actinomycetes; order Streptomycetales; family Streptomycetaceae; genus Streptomyces; species Streptomyces olivaceoviridis. Next base: position 144,978 of record NZ_BMUI01000007.1, read on the forward strand.
GGCGTCGGCGAAGATCTTCTTGTTGTAGTAGAGGGCGTACGCCATCGAGTACAGGGGCACGGCGGCCGGGTCCTTGCCCTGGACGCCGGTCGAGCCGAGAGCCGTGTCGGAGAACCGCTCCTTGCCGCCTATCTTGGCGAAGTTCTTCTCGTCCCACGACAGCAGCCCGCCGGTCGCCTGGAGGGAGGCGCTCCAGGTGTTGCCGATGTTCAGCACGTCCGGGCCCTGGCCGGAGGTGGTCGCGGTCAGGATCCGGTTGAGCAGATCCGACCAGGGCACGACCTCCAGCTTCACCTTGATGCCGGTCTGCTTCTCGAACTTGTCGAGCTCGGGCTGGAGCACCTGCTTGTCCACGGCGACACTGGCGCCCTGGTTTGAGGCCCAGTACGTCAGCGTCTTGGGTGAGTCGTTCGACCCGCCGCCGGTGGACGATCCGCCTCCGCAGGCCGTGGCCGCGAGGGCGAGAGACAGGGTGACGGCGCCTACGGCCGCGGCTCGGATCCTGCGCATGGCTCCCGGGTCCCTTCAGGGATTGCACTCATGACTTAATTTAGGACGTGAGTTAATCCGCCGAAGAGGCGATCGTCAAGGGATTCGACAAGCGCGACCGAGTGGCGTGACCGAAACGTTGGACCGGCGGCGCTGTCGCGGTCGGTACGGCCGCCCACCCCGGTTCTCCGAGCCGCCGGCGAGCGTGACGCGCGGGCCGGTCATCGGGCGCCCGGGGGCGAGCGCGCCCGACGCGGCAGGATCCACGAACGGGCTTCCCGGCGCGCGCTGCTGGCATACGCTCACACCCAACCCGCCCAGGCGAAGGGATCGTTGTGCGTCGACTGACGAAGATGTGGAGGGCAGTCCTCGCGGGCGTCCTCCTCCCCGCAACCGTTCTGATTCTCTCCAGCCCGGCCCACGCCGCCGTCACGGTCACCACCTCGGCCGTCTTCAACGACCCGTCAGGCACCACCGCCGACCAGAACCGGATCCGCGATTACATCGTCAGCCTGGTCGACGCCACCCCGGCCGGGGAGTCGATCACGGCGGCGGCCTACACGTTCACCGACGGCACGGCCGCCCAGGCGCTGGTCAACGCGAAGGCGCGGGGCGTCAAGGTCCGCGTCATCGTGGACCACACCACCGTCACCATGACCGGGGGCGAGTACACCACCCTGGCCAACGGCCTGGGCACCGACCGCACCCAGTCGTCGTGGGTGATGGCCTGCCCCAGCGCGCGCGGCTGCATCGGGGACCGGGAGCTCACCTCCGGCGACCCGGCGATCAACCACAACAAGTTCTGGCTGTTCTCCAACGTGGGCGGCGCGAGCAACGTGGTGGTGCAGACCTCGCACAACATGACCACCTCACAGCGCACCACCTACTTCAACAACGCCGTGACGATCCCGGATTCCGGCCTGTACGGCATCTACCAGTCGTACTTCTCGGACCTGCTGTCCTACGGATCCTCCTCGTCGGGCTCCGACACCTACTACAAGACCCCCACCAGCGCCACCGGCCCGTACAAGGCGTACTTCTTCCCCCGTCACGAGGCGTCCGGCACGTCGTGGAACAACGACGCGAGCACCGACACCGTCAAGCTGATCCTCGACAACGTCAGTTGTTCCTCAGGCACCCAGATCCGCGTGGGCATGAACCTCTTCAGCCGTGACGAGGTCGCCCAGAAGCTGGTCAGCCTGGTGAACTCGGGGTGCTCGGTCTACCTGGCGGCCGACGGCGCACCGGGTTCCATGAGCCAGGCGGTGACGGACACCCTCTACGGCAAGCTGACCAAGCGGGTGGAGTGCTACGAGAACAGCCCCGACGGCACCTACAAGATCGGGGTGCACTCCAAGTACCTGCTGATCCAGGGAACGTACGACGGGGTCGCCAACCGCAAGCTGGTGTGGACCGGAAGCCACAACTACACCTACTCCGCGCTGCGGGCCAACGACGAGGCGCTGCTGAAGATCGACAACCCGGCGATCTACGACCAGTTCAAGGCCAACCACGACACGCTGATGAGCTACTGCGCCGGGAGCTGAACCGGTCCAGCCGGCCTCCACCGGAAACACAGCGAGGACCGCGACCGTCAGGTCGAGGTCCTCGCATCCGTACCGCTACGGTGAGTGTCCGAGGGGGGACTTGAACTCTCCACTCGGGCACCAGCCCATTAGCTAGCTGACCTGCGGGAACACGCCCCACGAGCCGCCTTCGAGGCTGTGGAGGTTGGTCATGCTCACCTGCCGTTTCTGCCTGTTCCTGGCCGCTGTTGGTCATGCGTTGGTCACGTGGCCAACCCGCTCTGAGCAGCGGAAAGCCCCGCCGTGCGCCACAGTCCCACACGTAGTCTTGCGCCATGAGTGGACAGACGATTGATGACTACGCGATCTACTTCCAGGTCGTACCGCGAAGCCACGTTGGTGCTCTTGACTCACCGGGCGGCCAGTTCGTTGGCGGCACCTTGGAGCAGGCACGGGCATTCGCAACCCTCGCACTATCGTGGCCGGGTGTCGGCACGGCACTCATCGAGCCGTGGACTATCAAGGGCAACCGACACTTCTTGAGCGAGCGCCATGACGCGGACGGCGCGGTCAGCCACTATGCCAGCCGTGAGGACGGCGGAAGCGGGGAGTGGAGGCCGGGACCGCTGCCCTCCACGGTCCTTGATCGTCTCGGGGATACTGCCCGGCTTTGAAACTTCCCGTCCTCCCTGGCCGGGGGCGCATGAAAACTCCCGCCCTGCGCCAGGGGGCTGTAGGCCCCCGCTCCGGGGGACCGCTTCGAGAGTTTCGGCAGAGACCAGTAGCTCAGGTGATCCGGCCCCCTCCCTGCACGGGAGCCGGATCCCACAGGTGATGATGTAGTGCTACTGAGAGACCTGCTTCGCAGCCTCGATGAACCGGCTCCAGGAAGCCGGATTGAGACTCAGGTGACCAAATTCCCGATGCTTGGTGTCTCGCACCATGACCCGAGAGGGGTCGTTGTCTGCGACTTCGACGCAGCTATCGGATTTCGTGTAGGAACTCGTGCGCCAATTCGGGTTCATGGCCAAGGTCCCGCCTCCTAATCGGTCGGCATCCTGTCGTAGTGATGGATTGCAGCGAAAATGAGGTCTCGTACAGCGGCTCCGTAGACCGCTGACTGTTTCAACAGGGCGAACGCTTTAGCGTACAGCTCGATTTCGCGTGGCTGCGTGACGGAAAACTCTGCCGAGAAGGTCTCAACTAGGACGAGTTTGTCATCGAACATCGAGAATGAGTTACCAGGCCAGATACGCAGGGGTGCAGACTTAGGGACGATGCCCAGGCTCAGCCTGGCCAGCCCCATGACCGACAACAAGCGGTCCAGTTGCCCCTTCATCACCTCCTTTCCTCCAAAGTTGCTGTACAGCGCCTGCTCGCCGAGCAAGACGTTAAAGATTCGATCTCCTCGGTACAGGTACTGCTGACGTTCAAGCCGCTTAGCCGTGGCGGCTTCGGTGTCGTCAGGAATCTCGTAATAGTTGACGACCTGCTTGAAGGTCTCTGCGGCGTACTCGGACGTTTGGAGCGTCCCCCATACGAGCGTCGGATGCCAGATTCGAAATACCTTAGTTTTTGAGTAGACCGGTATCGCGGCCTGCTGTCTCTTCTCTGCCCCAGTCGCCAACTGCCGGCGCCACTCAAGCCAGAGCTCGTCAATGTGCCGGACCGTGGCAATCAAGTCTTCGATCTGCTCGGATCTGTTGGTCGTTGTGCACCAGACGCGGATGTCGTCCTCGCTGGCATTCTGCTTCCCGTTCTCGATCCGAGAGACCTTGGACTCCTGCCATCCTGTGGCCAGCGCGAATGCCCGGCCGCTCGCGAAGCCCGCATCCTTGCGGAACCCGCGAAGCCGGGCACCCAACGCCTCTCGTGCTTGGTTGCTCACTGATGGGTCAGGGCTTGTACTCGGCGTGAGGGATGGCGACGGCCCAGAGCAGGTCTCGCAGCCGGATGCACTCGGCCACGGTGTGAGGGTCTTCCACGATCTCTGACCCGAGAACTCGGCCTTCAGGATCGAAGTGCCCCACGGCAAGAAGGCGGTCGTCGTACAGCCACCAGTCGTTCCCTCCCACGGGGAAGGCAACCCCTTCCGGCAGCCGGTGCCTCGGAAGCCATCGGATGTCCTCGCCGATCTCGATGTTGAGGTGCGTGAGCGAGTGCTCCCAAGTGACGTACTGGCTGTGGGGCTCGGTGACCACGCGAACGCGACGGACCGTCTTGCCCTCACCCGTGACGCGCTTCATCAGCGTCGTCCAGTCATCGAGCCACGAGTAGTCGTCGGGTTCGCCACGCTTCCATCGGGCGTACGGCGTGTCCTCGATGGGAGACCCGTAGTCGTCTCGCAGCTCCAGATGGAAGGCATCACGCTCGAACTGGTTGAACAGCTCGTCACGCTGTGCGGGGCTGATCAGGTCCACTGTCTTCCTCCAGCAGGGCCGTGATCGAGGACTTGGGGACCTCGATGCAGGTCTCATAGTCGGGCATGCGCATCTGGCTCAGGGCTTCAGCGTCGTGCATTTCCGGGCCTTGAAGGACGCAGGTCCCCTGTTCAGTGACGATCTTGATCGGGTCGTTGTACTTCTTGATCTCGCCAGTGGGGAGCCCGTCCTTGGTCAGGTGCTCGAACAGCTCAGTCGGCACCTCGATGACGGTCTGACCGTCCGGCACGTCGAGACGCATGAGGAGTTCGTTCGCATACACCTTCCAACCTTGGATGACGTAGGTGTCCTGGTCGCTGGCGTACAGGGTGGGGCTGTCTCCCGGGGTGGAGTTCTTCCCAAGGAACCGTAGCTGCATGGTTGCTCTCCCGTCCGCTTCCTTGCGCCGGATTGCGCGACAAGACGATGGTCGCGAGGTCGTTCGAGCCCGTCAATCGGCTTGCTGCAAACTGGCGCAATCTCCTTGGGACTTGGGCGACAGCGCCTCTACGTTCGTCTTCGGACCCAGCCTGCTGAGGCAGCACCGAGGGGAGAATCGTGGTGGCCAGCGTGATCCGAGAGCCTGAGACGACCAGAGAACACCTCGAAGTTGACTGGTTCAGGGACACCATCACCGTGATTCAGCTCATGGACCTCTCCCGGTCGACCCGAGCGGACATCGACGCCAGGACGGCCGAGTGCATCAGGCACCTGGAAGAACTGTTGGTCGTAGACCTGGGCGCGGACCAGGACGACGAGGTGATGGAGCTGTTCCGCCGGGCGTACAGGCACCTCGACTTGTCCAGCCGTCCGACGCCGGCCACCCCCGCCTACGACGCATTTGCCTATATGCGAGACACGGCGACTGTCACCTTCGAACTGCTGAAGGTCTACGTGACGAAGAACGAGGGCCAGGACCAGTGAGCGTCAAAGCCGTACTCCGCTTCGTGAAGTACAAGATCACCCGAGACCCCGACGGAGAGAGGACCTGGCGGGCCCGCTGCGTCTCGGGGGACGAAGAGGAGTGTGGAGCCGAGTCCATGGTGTTCGGCGGCGACGAGGACCCTACCGACTGGATGGCCGAGCACGCCAAGGAAACGGGCCACACACGCTTCGAGCGCACCTACAAGGATTACGCCCTGGTGGAGAAGGTGGAGTAGTGGCAAGCCGACCGAGCAGGCCGATGAGTTGGGGCTGGTGCGTCCTCGGCCGGCACTGGGCGATGGTCGTTTTCATAGGCCCGGTCGAGTCGGACGGCATGCAAGCCCCCGTACACGCCTGTGAAGGCTGCTGCGCATACATGCGGAACTTCGTACGCAACTACAACAGGCATCGAGACAGGCAACCGGCCTAAAAGCTCCCGCCCATCTGCCTCCCCCGACGGATGGGCGGGGTTCAACGCCCACCCCCGGCCTGGGACGTCACGGTCGGGGCCGGGGGTGGGTCAGCAAGTGCACATCAGATCAGAGGAAGAAGGGACTTCCGAATGACTGTGGCACCCGAAAGGCCCGTCTCCCTGCTCCAGGGCAGGGACCTGGTGTCGCCCGAGCTGTTCGCGCGCCTGGTGGACTTCTGCGCCGAGGAGTACGGACACGAACGGTCGATGGCCGACCGCATCATGAACGAGGCCCTGGCGTTCATCGACGTCATGGGCAAGACCGGTGAGGGCATGTCCCCCTCTCAGATCGTTGACCCCGGCTGGCACACCTTCATGCTCCACACCGAGGAGTACGCCGCCTTCTGCACGGAGCAGTACGGCCGGTTCATCCACCACGCCCCGAAGAGCCGCTACCGGGACAAGGCAACGATGGTCGACGTTGTGGCCAAGATCCGCGCCCACGGCTACGAGGTGGACGAGTCCCTGTGGGGCACCAAGGCCGACTGCAACGAACCGACGTGCTGCGGCGACGGCCCGTGCTGCTGAGGCCGGCCGCTGTCAGTGCCAGCCGCTAGAGTCCGGCCCTCACGATCCGGAACTCTAGGTATAAAAGGGGAATTTCATGGCAACTGCCGAAGGAGCGAAGGGTCGGGGCCGTTTCACGGCCTTCTCCATGTTCGGACCCGTCTTCGGCTACGCGAGCACTCTTGTAGATGACCAACAGGTTGCCTACGTCGGTCCTCTGACCCCCGGAATCGAGTGGCGCCTGCTCTGGCGAGTGGCAGAGAGGTGCTGTCGGGCGGGAGAAGGGGAAGTGGCACACGCCCGGTGGATCATCACCCAGGCGAACCGCGCGTTCATCTGCGGCAGTGACGTCGTCGTGAAGCTCTCCGACTCCGATTGGGAGATGGAGCCTGGTGGTCGACTCGTGGAACTCGGCGCCCCCTGGTGCAACCAGGACGTTTTGGTCACCGGCAACCTCACAGTGCCGGACCTCACCGCCGAGCAGATCGCCCCGAAGTTCACCTACTACCCGCAGTACGCGGGATGACGCCCCGACCACTCTCGCTCTCGCAAAGGTCGAGTGGCCGAGGCGCCTGGCTCCCCACCACCATCAGATGAAGGGAACTCGCCTATGAGGGTAGACCTTCCGGCGACAACACCGGGGCCTGATCCGCCGGGCGGTCCTCCACCGGCCCGGCCGCAAGGTACCCAGCACAAGCCCCGCTGAGCCGCCCTCTGGGCATCAGCCTCGGAAGGAGTGAATTAGGCTCCATGACTGCCAATGGGACGCCGCCGTGTCCCGGAGGCCAGAAACCCCCCGCAGTTCGGATGCGGGGGGTTTCTCCATTGTGACGCCTGCCAGAAGTCAGGAACGCTTTGCTTGCTAGAGCAGTGCGCGGAACGGGTTCTCTTCGAGCGGTTTGGGCCGCTCGGTCACGGAAACCGGCGTGCGAACCAACCTCTTCGGTTCTGGCGCTGGCTCCGGGGCCTGCGTCGGTTCCGGACGATAGGCGTCCAGACGGACAACCCTTGCGCGGTTCTGTTCACGCTCCGCGCTGGCCGGCTGCGGCTCAGCGTGACGGGAAGTGTCCCGGTTCCTGTTGCTGTCCGTGCTGGCCGGCTGTGCCGCAGAGTCACCGGAACTGTCACCGCGGATTGAGAAAACGGTGGCCGGTCGGCCCGTCTTCCCCGACCGCTCCACAGTCACGACGATTCCCGGCAGGGCGCGAACCTCAGCGGCCGTCGCCCCGACGAACGGGAGAACCTGAGAGGACATGGCCCGACCGCCGTGCATCTCGATCCGGGCCCGGACCTTGTCAGCGAGACTGAGTGGCTGTCGCTTCACCTTCGGAGAGGTAGCCCTCCCGGTGATGCGTACGGCGTCCTGCACCGACCGCCGAACCAGAGTGAACGCGGCAGACAGCATCTCTCCCTTAATCGTCTCGGAGCACTCAGAAGCGGCGAGACAGGCCGCAACCCTCAGCGTCTGTTCTGCCGTCCGTTCGATGAATACGGCCTGAGCTTCCGGCAGTGCCTCACCGAGGACGCGCGCATAGCGCCGTACGATCCGCCACAAGGGCCGGGCGTCCTCCCCGAGCGTGATCACACGGGGCCGGGCAGTGGCCCAGCCGTAGGCGTCGGACAGCTCCCACCCGTCCACCTTCGGCAGGGTCACCCGGTCGTCATCGAGCATCGGCACGGAGCCGAGCAGAAACGGCAGGATGCGGTTGTACGAGCCTCCCGCTGCTTCCGACTCGCCCACGTATTTGGTCCAGTCGGACGGGGTGATGTGCGCGTGCAGGACCATAGCGGGATCGCGGACTTCCTGGGCTTCATCCTTGGTGGTGTTGCGGAGAGTTGCGCCGTCCCAGGCAGCACGGAGCTTGGTGGTGAACGACGGGTCACGCTTGACCCGCTTCAGTACCTCGGTCCATTCCTCCTCGATCACGACCGTCCGCACATCCCGACCGTGTTCGGTCTCGGCCGTGGCTTCCTGCTGGTCCCACAAATGGTTGACCATGCTGGCCCCGGAAGTGATCCCGGACGTGGTGTGCGTGGCCAGGAAGCGGCCCAGGGAAGCGTCCAGCACGTGATGCGCGGCCCGCAGCGCGGTTCCCTTCCCCCTGCCTGTACCGGCTACGAGGGCGGACCACAGCAGCACGGGGCGAGCGTTGCCACGGGATGACACCTTGACCGTGCCGCCGATAGCGGCCGACCACATCGACAGGGCGGCCACGTACACCCCCAGCGCATCCGTTTCCAGGAACGGCGTGATCTTGCGAACCGCGCGACCGATCGGACCGTACAAAACAGGGGCGCTCATGCTGCCTGCGCTTTCTGGGAGTTGATTTGGTGGTGGGCGCGGACGGGTCGCCACCGGCCCCCGTCCTTGATGACTGCCTGGGGGTGCTTCTTGTTCTTGGGGCAGAGCGGTAGCACGTCGCCCCCGTCGGCCGGGATCACCACGGCCTTGCACTGCGTTTCCCTGGTCTGCCCGACCTGAGCCGACCGCTTCACAGCGGCCAGGGTGAACGGGTCATCGCTGACGATTCCCATCCGGCGCCTGCCGTTCGGGGTTGTCCAGATCACCCAGCTACCGGGTGCGTAGTCGCGCTTGCTCGGTTTGCTTCCCGCTCCGTATCCGGTGGCGTTCTTCCACACACTCAGATCAGTGGGCCGGGGGTGACGGCCGCAGTCAGCGGCCGTCACTGTGGGCGCGGCGGTTAGGCCGCTGCCACTTTTCCCTCCGACGCGTCCCGGTGCGTCAGTTCGTAGGCGTGCCGCACATGCATAGGGATGCGTCCCTTGGTGGGGATGGAGTAGCCGTTCTCTCGTGCCCACGTCCGCACGGCACGGTTACGTTCACGCTCACTCATCCCGGAACGGTCGACCTTGGCAGGCTCCGGAAGCGGGTCACCACCATCCAACTCACCCGAGCGAACAGCCGACTTGAAACGTCCCGGTTCCCGCACATCCATCACAGGGATGCCACGCTCGGACGCGTCCCGCAGTTTGGTGGCATTCCGGTCGCCACCCTCACCCAGGATCAGCAGGACCGTGCTGTCATCGGCACGACCGACCACCTCATAGCCCATGCGGCGAACGGCTTCACGAGCGTCCGTCCAGTCGTAACCGGGAACCTCACCAGCGATCATCACGGACCGAACAGGCTCAGGCTCACAGGCCACAGCGTCAGTTGCACTGACGCTATCTCCATCAATGGCAGGTGCAGGGTCAGACTCCACCACGGGCGCCGCTTCCGGCTCCGAGACAGGCTCAACACCCGGTGCAGGCTCAGACTCAGTCGGTACACCCTTGACAGTTTCAGGCACCCCAAGAGTGTCCATCAGATATCTGCCGAACGTGATGTCGTGTTCCAAGCAAAGGTCCCAGGAATGCCGTCCCAGTGTCAGGGTTCCGGTCGCTTCCACCTCCGACCCGTCACGGGCTATGTGGGCGTCGCAGTAGCTCTTTTCGACGGGAACCAGGATGGTACGACGCATGGCGCTGCATTCCTTTTCTGAGGCGGAAGTCTTAGCGAGTGTCCGGAGCGTTGCTCTGACGGCCTTCCCGCTTGCTTCTATTCTCCTCCACCCCTATCACGGAACGGTAACTGACATACAACTGGCGCATTACTAAATTGTTTATAACCCCGGGGGTAATGCGTAAATTCATTGAGAAAGGACCCACCGGGGGTGCCTTCCTTCTATCGCGTTCGCCAATCAAAATATCGCCCTCTCTGCGCCGCCTGCCGGTCAATGACCGGGCGTCAGAGTTGGTCGATCAGGCTGCATCACCCTGGTTGACTGCGACATGAATCGACTCGGTTAGGGCTAACAGGTCATCGCGGAGTTCCTGGAGCATGTCGGTCTGGATTGATCCGGGCAATGGGAAGTCCTCACTCCAGACCCGGTCGTACCACCTGTCGAACTTTTTGAATATTTCCACGGAAAGTGAACGGATGGGATCATGGGCAACCATTTCGAAGTCCATGGCCGCAATATTTAGCTCTTCACGGGTGGCTACGGACTGATAGCTCAATGGACCGTCGTAAGGGTCCGCGTCTTGGTCGCCGCGTAGAATCTCGGCCTCGAACTCCGACGTGGCTCGGATTGCGGCCTTTAAGTGAGCCCAAAACACCTGGTATCCGGCAATTAGCTTGACGTGCTCCAGATGTTCGGTCATGTAGCCGTTCGACAAGGGACTCAGGTTGGCCTTGTACTGCCGCATAGCCTTTCGGTCAATAGCCGAGTGTGGAGAATCAAAGCGGGTGTGGCACGTCGGACACAAGGCGATCAAGTTCTCAAACTCGTGCCGCTTTACCTTGCGCCATGGCTCAATGTGAGCGATCTCCACTGGAGTGGTGCGGCACGTGGGAATCGCGCATCGGTGTCCAGCTTCGACCAGCACGCGTCGCCTCAGGTCACGAGGCACGGCATCTCGCTTTGCACCCATAGCATCGATGCTAGCTGCGGGGACTGACACTCCGTCCGGTCCCCGACTGTCTTGCAGTGGTCTTGCCGCACTCGAAGCAGCCTGCAAGGTCATGTCGGTAGCGGCCAGGCCAAACCTGCACCGTGCTGGTCAGTTGCCAGCCGATGTGCACGGCGAACTCCACTAGGCAGTCGGGGCATTGGTCCTCAGCCGACGGGCACTCGACACCGGCTGTGTGATGGCCGTCGTGAGCACCTGTGGCGCCCGCCTTCACTGCCCGTCGGGCGCTCACTTGGCGTCCCCCTCGAAGGTCCAGCCAAGGCGCTTCATGCCTTCTGCGGTGAGCCCCAGCGACCCGGCAAGGTGTCGGAACTCCATCTGATGCGTACTGGTGGCCGTGCCATCGAGGATCTTGCCGAAGTAGGTGAGCATCACGGCTACGGTCGGGATGAACGACTCGTCCCACATGGCGGCTTGTGGGGACTCCCACCACTGTTGCCACTGCTCCCGTTCAGCCTCCGTCCAGTCTCTGACGGCCGGCATGTTGGGCACGGGCAGTCCGTGGTCGGAAGGAAGCTCCACCACACTCTTGTATCGAGAATGAGGACTGTTCGGGTTTCTGAACTTCGGCATCTCATCACCTCTCAAACAAAACAAAGGCCCCCTGCTACATACAGAGGGCCGGTTCAGCAACAATTGTCAGGCGGCATCTTCCTCAGGCGGTGCGACGAAGTCTCCGAACTCAGCCCGGTTGCCTCGGTACTGGTCGATGAGGCCCAGATCCTTGGCGCTGTCGAAAGTGAGTCGGCCATCCGAAGTGGTCCGCCAGGCGTTCACCTCTTCGCCCAGGGCGCCAGAGAATCCGCGCCACTTGGGCCGGATCAGCTCTCCCCCGGTTGTAGCCCACAGGAAGCGGCTGACGCCGCCTGCCAATTGAGCGCGCGCCGCTTCCGCCTTGGCGATTGCTGCCCGGTACTGCTTCAGTGCACGCTCAGAATGCTCGAACCCCTGGCGGGCCAGCTCCGGCAGTTCCTTCACGATGGCCTCTGTTACTGCGGATTCGGCCTGATCGAGAGCACGGGCCAGGGCAGGCTCTACCCGCTCATACTCCTTGACCCTGGAACGGGCCTCGGCCAGATACTCATCCCGATCGGGAAGCGGTCGGCCGCCGGCTACGGCCTGCATCTCCTGCTCCCTGAGTTCCCTATCCGCCCTGCGCAATGCGGGAACGTAGTAATCACGCGACACGCGTCCGTGACTGTCGCCGATGTACTGGCGAGCACAGTCCGCATTCTCCGTTCTGTACTTGCGATGGCGTTCCTCCAGCTCATCACGCTTGCGAATCAATTCCAGAGTCTCGTCAGAGAGCTGAAACGCAGACAGGTCAAACCCCTTGTACATGATGTTCATAGGTGGTGCTCCTGGATATCAGTTCCGGCCGGACAGAAGGTCGTCGAGGTGGCCCGCACGCCGAGCCTGGGCGATCTGCTCCGGCGACATGTGGGCGAGATCAGCCCGGGTGTACTGCGCCGGTTGGGTCTCTCGCATGGCCCGAAGAATCTCGTCACGGATCATTGCCCGCATCGGGTCATCGGTCATCGTTCTTCTCCTTGGCTTCGGTGCATCTCGGCAAGCTGAATCGCTCGGGCAGAGTTCTCATCCCCTCCGGCCTGTTCCACCAGGGCAAGCAGCGGCACACACAGGCTGCGGCTAACGCGGATGAGCGTTCGCAGATTCGGGGAGGTCTCCCCAGACTCCCACCGGTACACGGTGGAGGGGGCGACCATGATTTCACCCGCCAGTTCCTCGACAGACAGGCCGAGAGCGAGACGACGGGTAGTGAAGTAATGGCGATTGAATATGGGGACTCCTGTTGATCATTGGCAGACAAGCGAAAAAGTGAGGTGGCTGCGCGCCAGCCTTGGCCGCGCTCCGACGCGAGGAGTTTTCCTCCCACACCCTGCCCGGGGAGGAAAAGCCGCAGGGGCTGAGCAAGGCCGAGGAATACTCGACAGTATCAACGGCCCAAGCCGGAGATTCGAACAGCGACGAGCGGGAGCGAGGAAGCGGTATTCACCTCCCAAGAAGAAGCGGGCGCCTTCAGGAGCGCCCGCCTGCTTCAACTAAATGAATCCCACACATACAGAAAACCGCCCCCTTCAGAGGGGGGCGGCCTGCTGAACTTCTCAACACTTGTGAACCCGGCCCCTCGGCCGGGGCCACTTACTGAAGTAACCGATACACCCAGCCCAGGCTTATAGGAGAAAGTGCGTTTTCGCAGGTCAGGGGGTTGGTGCCGGTCCTGTGAGGAACGCTTGATCATCTGCCTGCCTGTCCTCGGTGTAGAGGTCCAACCAGAACTGCGGTCCCGATGATGCGGGGACACGCACCGGCTTCTTGCGCAAGGTGGCCGCTCCCATTTCGCCATGCGCCCCGCACCGCTTGGGGTCGTCGGGTTGATGACCGCCGCCGCGCACTTCGTAGCCGAGCAGGACACACCGCGCGTTGGCCTCCTGTGCTGCGATTCCGGCCTTCTTCAGCTTCCCGATCTGCTTACGCACCCCGCTGTCTTTGATGCTCAGTAGTCGTTCCAGCTCCTCCGGACCGAATTCCGCGTGACCGTACCTGTCTGCTCTGGCGACGGCGAACAGGAGGAGTCTCAGGTCCGTGCTGATGCCCGTGTCCTGTGCTGCCTTGAATGCCGCTGACTGGCTCAGTCCGAACCATGGGCCCCGGCCCGGTGGCTGTACGGCAGGAGTCGGGTCGTACTCCTCATCCCACGGCGGAATCAAGCGGCCCCCTCCGGCCGGTAGACCTTGGCAAAGTGGTAGCTCACTCGGCCCCCTGGGCGTCCAGCCAGCGATCCAGGTCGGCGGGGCGGCATCGAAGCGACTGCCCTACCTTCCGGAACGGGATCTGTTCGGCCTTCCAGTTCCCGTACACCCACGACCGGGGCTTGTTCAGGTACACGGCCACGTCGTCCACGGTCATGAGCTTGGTCAATGCGTCTCCCTTGCGGGCCGGTGGGCGGCGCTTCCGCCCGTTGCTGTCCGGCGCACTTTCAGATTGCCCTCCCCCGAACCAGTTGCGTCAAGTTCGGAGTCGGTGACCATCACCACACTGCCGAACATATGGCAGCAAGTTCGGTAGCGGGTATGGTGGCTCCCGTGAACACACCGAAACCACACGACGCGAGCCCGCAGTGGCAGCGCGAGGGAACAGAGATCTTCTGGCGAGAGGTCCACGGGCCTTGGCTGGTCGAAGCGCGCTGTCCCGTCGCCGCCCCCTTCACCGGGCCGTCCCAGTTGACGATCCGGCTCAACATCGGCGGACCGGACGAAGACGAGATCGTCCGGCTCATGGATCAGGCTCTAGAGACCGACGGCATCCCCGCCACCTTGCTGCGGCAGATCCCGCTGGCGGAGATCAAGGCTGGAGCCCGTGCGGCGCTCGCCCAGCAGGAAGACAGGGCGATGAACGACCCGTACCCCGTTCCGGCTCGCTGCCGGACCGAGGAGGACTACACGCTTCTCGTCGCGGAGCTGGTCCGGATGCGTGCGACCGGTACGACCGCGCCCCAGCGGGAGCTGGCCGGCCGTCTGGGCATCGGCAAGGCCACCATGTCCGAGCGCATCAAACGATCTAAAGAACTCGGGCTGTGGGACGGCCAGAAGCTCACCGAAAAGGCGTCCTCGATCCTCACCCAGTGGCACCAGGACCAGGAAGGCGACTGACACCTTGGCAAAGCGCGGTAACGGTCTCGGGGGGACTCCGGTGGAGATCCCGCGCAAGGGCAGACCGAACACCTGGGGTGTGCGCACCCCGCTCCACTTCGACAAGGCGCAGGGCAAGAAGATCCGTTACTGGATCGGCCGGGACTACCCGACCAAGACCGCAGCAGAAAGGGCGCTGCGGGAGTGGCACAACAACTACGAGGCGGGCAAGATCGCGGCCCGCTCTGACATGAAGCTGGGTGACTGGCTCGACAAGTGGCTGTCGAATCTCAGGAAGGAGGGGACGACCGTGGCCGGGTACGAGACGAAGATCCGTCTGCACATCAAGCCGCACATCGGCTGTGTGAAGCTGTGTGAGGTCACCGACGACACGCTTGATGATCTGTACCGGCTGCTGGAGACGGCCCCGTGCCCGACCAACAAGGACAAGCCGCTCGGCGCGAAGAGCGTCCGGCACATTCACAACATCCTGTCCGGCGCTCTCGGGGCTGCTGTGCCCAAGCTGATTCCCGCCAACCCGGCGGCATCGGCTCACCCGCCCACAGCGCGGGAGATACGGGCGCAGGAACAGAAGTACCCCACCGTGGACGACGGTCAGACGGCCCGCTTCCTGGCAGCCGTATGGGAGCCGTGCGGGAACCGTGCCTGTGATGGTGGCCTGACCCATCACTGTCTTCGTGATGCTCCGCTGTGGACCGTCTACGCCGCAACCGGCGTGCGGCGCAGTGAGGCACTGGGGATGAAGTGGTCTCTGATCCACTGGGAAGAGGGAGCCATCGAACTGGGCTGGGTCGTGGTCGAAGAGGGCAACACCTACCGCCTCCGGAAGCTGACCAAGGACGGTGACGACAACGCGCTGATCTACGTGGACCAGAGCGTCATGAACGTTCTGAAGTGGCAGAAGGAGCGGCAGGACGCCGAGCGTGCACGTCTCGGCTCCGCCTGGGTCGATCATGACCTTGTGTTCGCCCGGGACGGCTTCAAGCTCTACCGGGGCGAGGCAGGGGGCCCGCAGGACCCGGAGAAGGTGTCTGCGCGGTGGCGCACCCTGCGCACCCGCCTGCACCTGCCTGAGGACTTCCGGATTCACGACTGGAGGCACAGCAAGGTCACGAACGATCTGGAGGCCGGAGAGAACCCGGTAGAGGTCTCCGCCAACGTCCGGCACCACTCGCCGGGCTACACCATGGCCCGGTACGGCCACTCTCGTAAGGACGGAGCGCGCCGACTGGCCGCCTCCGGTGCGGGCCGACTCGGCCTGTCATCCCTGGTCTGACCTGGGGAGTCTCCAGGCTGTTGGTCACGCCACAGTCCTGGAAAGCAGAAAACCCCTGATGAACAGGGGTCTCAGCTAGTGTCCGAGGGGGGACTTGAACCCCCACGCCCGATAAAGGGCACTAGCACCTCAAGCTAGCGCGTCTGCCATTCCGCCACCCGGACCAGGTGTCTGCCGCCTTGCGGGGTGTGTTCCGCCCGGCGACATGGACAACAATACCAAGGTTTCGGAGTGCGTTTCACCTGCGTATCCGTCCGCGGGGACGAGGCGGACGCCGGATTGCCGACGGTATACAGTCCGCGAGATCCTGTGTGCCGAGCGTGAGAGTCAGGGCATGAGCTGGTACTCCGGGAAGTTCCCGGGCAGCCGCTCCCCCGCCGCGCCCCGCGTCACCGCCCGGACCAGGAGCTCACCGCCGACGAACGCGCCGCGCCAGGACGCGCCGAACCCGCCGAACAGCTCGTCCCGGTCGCCGCGGGAGCGCGGGACGCCGTGTCCGGTCTTGAAGGCGCGGATCTGGGGGGCGAGCCGGTCGTAGGCGGCCCGGTCGTCCGTGGCGAGCGTGGCCACCAGCGCGCCGTTGGACGCGTTCATCGCGGCCAGCAGCTCGGCCTCGGTGTCGACGAGGACGATCGTGTCGACCGGCCCGAAGGGCTCGGCGTGGTGCAGCGGGGAGGACGGCGGCGGACCGAGCAGGGTGACCGGGTGGACGTAGGCGGAGGTGTCCTGGCCCGGCAGGAAGCGCGCCTCGTCCGGCCGGCCCCGGTACAGCGGTACGGCACCCCGGTCCACGGCCTCGGCCACCTGGTCGGTCAGCTCCTTGGCCTTGGCCGCGTTGATCAGGGGCCCGAAGTCCAGCTCGGGGAGCGGATCGGCCGGGTCCGCCACGGCGAGCGGGTGGCCCACGCGGACGGCCCGGACCGCCGGCAGATAGGCGGCGAGGAACGCGTCGAAGAGGGAGCGCTGGACGACGAAGCGCGGATAGGCGGTGCAGCGCTGTTTGCCGTAGTCGAAGAGCCGGGGGACGACGGCGGTGAGCGCCGCCCAGTCGGAGAAGTCCCAGATGCCCCAGGTGTTCAGGCCCTGTTGTTCCAGGACGTGCCGTTTGCCCAGGTCGGCGACGGCTGTGGCGACGGCCGCGCCGGTGTCGCGGCCCCCGACGAAGGAGACGCAGCCGATCTCCGGCGCCCGCACCAGCGCCTGGTTCAGCTCGCGCCCGCTGCCGCCGACCAGGGTCAGGGGCACCCCCTCGCGGGCGGCCAGCGCCGCGGCGAGGGTGAGGCACGCCACGCCGCCGTCGGTCGGGGTCTTGGCGATGACCGCGTTGCCGGCCAGCGCCTGCACGAGCGCGGCGTGCGCGAGCACGCTCATCGGGTAGTTCCAGCTGGCGATGTTCGACACGGGCCCGTCCAGTGGGGCCCGGCCCGCGAGCATCGGTTCGATCCCGTCGACGTACCAGCGCACGCCGTCGATCGCCCGGTCCACGTCCGCGAGCGCGAGCCGCCAGGGCTTGCCGATCTCCCAGACGAGCAGCAGGGCGAGCAGTTCGCGGTGCTCGGCGAGCGCGTCCAGGGTGGCGGCGACGCGGGCCCGCCGTTCGGGCAGCGGGACGTGCCGCCAGGCGCGGTGCTGATCGAGGGCGGCGCGTACGGCCTGGTGGGCGGTGTCGCCGTCCAGGCGGGGGGCGCCGGCGATGGGGGTGCCGTCGACGGGGGTGGTCGCGGGCAGTGTCCGGCCGTCGGGGTGCCAGACACCGGCCCACAGATTGCCGGCGCCCTGCTCCCGGAAGGCCTCGGGGGCGACCGTGAGACAGCGCTGCCAGGCGTCGGCGTAGGAGGTGCCGGGTTTGAGGAGTGCGACGGGAGGAGGGGTCGGGAGCTGCGGGGTGAGGGTGGGTGACATGCGTGGTCTCCGCTCTCGCTGCGTGGGGATGGGGGGTGCGGGGAGGTACCTGCCGTTTCTCGGATGCCGGCGGCGCGGGGAGCACGCGCCCCGGCTCAGCTCCGCCGCAGCGTCTCCAGCACCGCCCGGGCCGTCTCCGTGGGGGTGCGGCCCACCCGCACCCCGGCCGCCTCCAGGGCCTCCCGCTTGGCGCGGGCGGTGCCGGTGGAGCCGGAGACGATGGCGCCGGCGTGGCCCATGGTCCGGCCCTCGGGCGCGGTGAACCCGGCGATGTAGCCGACGACGGGCTTGGTGACGTGGTCGCGGACGTAGGCGGCGGCCCGTTCCTCCGCGTCGCCGCCGATCTCCCCGATCAGGACGATCAGTTCGGTGTCGGGGTCGTCCTGGAACGCGGCCAGGCAGTCGATGTGGCTGGTGCCGACGACGGGGTCACCGCCGATGCCGACGCAGGTGGAGAAGCCGGTGTCGCGCAGTTCGTACATGAGCTGGTAGGTGAGGGTGCCCGATTTGGAGACCAGGCCGATACGGCCGGGCTTGGCGATGTCGGCGGGGATGATGCCCGCGTTCGACCGGCCCGGGGAGATCAGGCCGGGGCAGTTGGGTCCGATGATCCGCGTGCCCCGCTGCCGCGCGTACGCGGTGAAGGCGACGGTGTCGTGGACCGGGATGCCCTCGGTGATGACGACGGCCAGCGGGATCCGGGCGTCGGCGGCCTCGGTGACGGCCGCCTTGGCGAAGGCCGGCGGGACGAAGACGACGCTGACGTCGGCGCCGGTCGCGCGCAAGCCGTCGGCGACCGAGCCGAAGACGGGCAGCGGGTGCCCGTCGACGTCGACGGTACGGCCGGCCTTGCGCGGGTTGACCCCGCCGACGACGTTCGTGCCGGCCGCGAGCATCCGGCGGGTGTGCTTCATCCCCTCGGCGCCGGTCATGCCCTGGACGAGGATCCTGCTCTCCGTGGTGAGGTGGATGGCCATGTCCCGGCTCCTCAGGCGGTGTGGGCGAGTTCGGCGGCCCGGCGGGCGGCGCCGTCCATGGTGGCGACCTGTTCGACCAGTGGATGCGCCCGTGCGTCGAGGATCGCCCGGCCGCGCGCGGCGTTGTTGCCGTCGAGGCGCACGACGAGCGGCTTGGTGGGCCGGACCCGGTCGACCGCCGCCAGGATGCCGTCGGCGACGGTGTCGCACGCGGTGATCCCGCCGAAGACGTTGACGAGGACGCTCCGCACGGCGGGGTCGGCGAGCACCACGGAGAGCGCGTCGGCCATGACCTCCGCCGAGGCCCCGCCGCCGATGTCGAGGAAGTCGGCGGGGCGGGCGCCGCAGCCGGCGACCACGTCCAGGGTCGACATGACGAGGCCGGCACCGTTGCCGATGATCCCGACCTCGCCGTCGAGCTTGACGTAGTGGAGCCCGCGGGCGGCGGCCTCGGCCTCCAGCGGATCGAGCTCCTCCGTGTCCTCCTCTCCCCAACGGGTCTGCCGGAAGCGGGCGTTGTCGTCCAGGGTGACCTTGCCGTCGAGGGCGAGGACGTGCCCCTGGGCGGTGCGCACCAGCGGGTTGACCTCGACCAGCAGGGCGTCCTCGGCGACCAGCACCTGCCACAGCCGGACGAGGACGTCGGCGGTCCGCGGCGGCAGCCCGGCGGCGCTCGCGATCTCGCCGGCCTTGGCGGAGGTGACGCCCTCGGCCCGGTCGACCGGGACGCGCGCCACGGCCTCCGGGTGGTGCGCGGCCACCTCCTCGATGTCCACCCCGCCCTGCGCACAGGCGATGGCGACGAAGCCGCCGGCCGCGCGGTCCAGGACGTAGGAGACGTAGAACTCCTCGGCGATGTCGACCGGTTCGGCCAACATCAGGGTGCGGACGCGATGGCCGTTGATGGCCGTGCCGAGCATCTGGCGGGCCGTCAGTTCGGCGGCGGCCGGGTCGGCGACGAGCCGGACCCCGCCCGCCTTGCCGCGCCCGCCCGTCTTCACCTGTGCCTTGACCACGGCCCGGCCGCCGAGCCGCCGGGCGATCTCCCGCGCCTCCTTGGGCGACCGGGTGACCTCGGCCCGCGGCACCGGGATGCCATGGTCCTGGAAGAGCTGTCGTGCCTGGTGTTCGTACAGGTCCATGCCGGCTCCTGTCTGCGGGAATCATCGCGCGCGCTCCGGTGACTGGAATCGCCCGGACACCGATGACCGAAAACTGTGTACGCCCCCTGGACACCACCCACGGGATGCGGGATAACAAGCTTCATACAGTATTCGTCGACTGTATGCAATCTACTGCATACAGCACCTCCCACTGTACGCACCCCCTGCACTCCCATGCCCCGCGAGCCGCGCAAACTCCTATGAAAGGGACGGGACTTCGCCATGCCCGACGACACCCAGGACGTGATCTCCGGTGGCCATCTCGTTGCCAAGGCGCTGAAGGCCGAAGGCGTCGACCGCATCTACACCCTGTGCGGCGGCCACATCATCGACATCTACGACGGCTGCGTGGACGAGGGGATAGAAGTCGTCGACGTCCGCCACGAGCAGGTCGCCGCGCACGCCGCCGACGGCTACGCCCGCATCACCGGCAAGCCGGGCTGCGCGGTGGTCACCGCGGGGCCCGGGACGACCGACGCCGTCACCGGGGTCGCCAACGCCTTCCGCGCCGAGTCCCCGATGCTGCTGATCGGCGGCCAGGGCGCGCTCACCCAGCACAAGATGGGGTCCCTCCAGGACCTGCCGCACGTCGACATGATGGCGCCGATCACCAAGTTCGCGGCGGCGGTGCCGGACACGGCACGCGCGGCGGACATGGTGTCGATGGCCTTCCGCGAGTGCTACCACGGCGCACCCGGCCCCTCCTTCCTGGAGATCCCCCGGGACGTCCTCGACGCGAAGGTGCCGGTCGCCAAGGCCCGTGTCCCGCGGGCCGGTGCCTACCGGGCCTCGACCCGCTCGGCCGGCGACCCGGAGGCCGTCGAGAAGCTCGCCGACCTGCTCGTCCACGCCGAGAAACCGGCGATCCTGCTGGGCAGCCAGGTGTGGACGACCCGGGGCACCGAGGCCGCCGTCGAGCTGGTGCGCACGCTGAACGTCCCGGCGTACATGAACGGCGCCGGACGCGGCACGCTCCCGCCGGGCGACCCCCACCACTTCCAGCTCTCCCGCCGGTACGCCTTCTCCAACGCCGACGTCATCGTCATCGTCGGCACCCCGTTCGACTTCCGCATGGGGTACGGCAAGCGCCTCTCCCCCGACGCCACGGTCGTGCAGATCGACCTCGACTACCGCACCGTCGGCAAGAACCGCGACATCGGACTGGGCATCGTCGGCGACGCGGGCCTGGTCCTGAAGTCGGTGACGGAGGCCGCGTCCGGGCGGCCTGGCGGCGGTGCGGCCAAGCGCAAGGAGTGGCTGGACGAACTGCGCGCGGCCGAGCAGTCGGCGATCGAGAAGCGGCTGCCGCAACTGCGGTCCGACGCCTCCCCGATCCACCCGTACCGGCTGGTCAGCGAGATCAACGACTTCCTGACCGAGGACTCGGTCTACATCGGCGACGGCGGCGACATCGTCACCTTCTCCGGGCAGGTCGTCCAGCCCAAGTCGCCCGGCCACTGGATGGACCCGGGCCCCCTCGGCACCCTCGGCGTCGGCATCCCCTTCGTGCTCGCCGCCAAGCAGGCCCGCCCCGACAAGGAGGTGGTCGCCCTGTTCGGGGACGGCGCCTTCTCCCTCACCGGCTGGGACTTCGAGACCCTGGTCCGCTACGACCTCCCGTTCGTCGGGATCGTCGGCAACAACTCCTCGATGAACCAGATCCGTTACGGCCAGGCCGCCAAGTACGGCAAGGACCGCGAACGGGTCGGCAACACCCTCGGCGACGTCCCGTACGACAAGTTCGCGCAGATCCTCGGCGGCTACGGCGAGGAGGTCCGCGACCCCGCCGACATCGGCCCCGCCCTGCGCCGGGCCCGCGAGTCCGGCAAGCCGTCGCTGATCAACGTCTGGGTCGACCCGGACGCGTACGCCCCCGGAACCATGAACCAGACCATGTACAAGTGAGGTGGCCCGCATGACTGGAACGCCCACCAAGGCCCTGGCCGGCATCCGCGTCCTGGACATGACCCACGTCCAGTCCGGGCCGTCCGCCACCCAGTTGCTCGCCTGGCTCGGCGCCGACGTCGTCAAGCTGGAGGCACCGACCGGCGACATCACCCGCAAGCAGCTGCGGGACCTGCCGGACGTCGACTCCCTGTACTTCACGATGCTCAACTGCAACAAGCGGAGCATCACGCTGAACACCAAGACCGAGCGCGGCAAGGAGATCCTCACCGAGCTGATCCGGCGCTCGGACGTCATGGTCGAGAACTTCGGGCCGGGCGCGGTCGACCGGATGGGGTTCACCTGGGACCGCATCAAGGAGATCAACCCCCGGATCGTCTACGCCTCCATCAAGGGGTTCGGGGACGGCCCGTACACCGGCTTCAAGGCGTACGAGGTCGTCGCGCAGGCCATGGGCGGGTCGATGTCGACCACCGGTTTCGAGGACGGGCCGCCGCTGGCGACGGGGGCCCAGATCGGGGACTCGGGGACGGGTGTGCACGCCGTGGCGGGCATTCTCGCGGCGCTCTTCCAGCGCGAGCGGACCGGGCGCGGGCAGCGGGTCAACGTGGCCATGCAGCACGCGGTCCTCAACCTGTGCCGGGTGAAGCTGCGGGACCAGCAGCGCCTGGCGCACGGGCCGCTCGCCGAATACCCCAACGAGGACTTCGGCGAGGAGGTCCCCCGCTCGGGGAACGCGTCCGGCGGCGGTCAGCCGGGCTGGGCGGTGCGGTGCGCGCCGGGCGGTCCGAACGACTACGTGTACGTCATCGTCCAGCCCGTCGGCTGGAAGCCGATCACCGAGCTCATCGGCCGGCCCGAACTCGCCGAGGACCCCGAGTGGGCGACCCCGGAGGCCCGGCTGCCGAAGCTGAACAAGATGTTCCAGCTGATCGAGGAGTGGTCGGCGACGCTCCCCAAGTGGGAGGTGCTGGAGCGGCTGAACACGCACAACATCCCGTGCGGCCCGATCCTGTCCACGAAGGAGATCATCGAGGACGCCTCGCTCGCCGCCAACGAGATGGTGGTCCGCGTCCCGCACCCCGAGCGCGGCGAGTTCGTGACCGTCGGCAGCCCGCTCAAGCTCTCCGACTCCCCCGTGGAGGTGACCGGCTCACCCCTGCTCGGCGAGCACAACGAAGAGGTCTACGTCGGCGAACTGGGCCTCGGCGACGAGGAGCTGCGCCTGCTGAAGTCGAACGGGGTGATCTGACGTGATGGCCGAGGACCGGGTACTGCGGGTGCGGTCCCTGCTGGAGTCGGTGCGGGCCGAGGGCCGTACGGCGCTGACCGCGCCCGAGGGCCGCGTGGTCGCCGACGCGTACGGGATCGCCGTACCGGGCGAGGAACTGGCGGCGGACGTGGACGAGGCGGTGGCCGCGGCGGCGCGTCTCGGCGGGCCGGTCGTCCTGAAGATCGTCTCGCCGGACATCCTGCACAAGACCGAGGCCGGCGGGGTCGTCGTGGGGGTGGAGGGCGCGGCCGGCGTACGGGCCGCGTTCCACCGGATCGTGGACAACGCGCGCGCCTACGACGCCGGGGCCCGCATCGAGGGCGTGCTGGTGCAGGAGTTGCTGCCGGCGGGCCAGGAGGTCATCGTCGGCGCGGTCACCGATCCGACCTTCGGGAAGGTGGTGGCGTTCGGGCTCGGCGGGGTGCTGGTCGAGGTGCTGAAGGACGTGACGTTCCGCCTCGCGCCGGTCTCCGCCGACGAGGCGCTGTCGATGCTCGACTCCATCCGGTCGGCGGAGATCCTGCGGGGCGTGCGCGGCCAGGCCGGTGTGGACCGGTGGGCGGTGGCCGAGCAGATCCGGCGGGTCTCCCGACTCGTCGCGGACTTCCCCGAGATCGCCGAGGTGGACCTCAACCCGGTGATCGCGACGGCGACGGGAGCGGTCGCCGCCGACATCCGCATCCTCCTCGCCGAGCGGCAGCCGGTAGCGCGCAGGACGTACTCGCGCGAGGAGATCCTCGCGTCCATGCGGCGGCTGATGCAGCCCTCCTCCGTCGCCGTGATCGGCGCCTCCAACGAGCCCGGCAAGATCGGCAACTCGGTGATGCGCAACCTGGTCGACGGCGGTTTCGCCGGGGACATCCACCCGGTGAACCCCAAGGCCGACGACATCCTGGGCCGCAAGGCGTACAAGAGCGTCACGGACGTGCCCGGCGAGGTGGACGTGGCCGTCTTCGCCATTCCGGCCCGCTTCGTGGCCGCGGCCCTGGAGGAGGTGGGGCGCAAGGGCGTCCCCAACGCCGTCCTGATCCCCTCCGGCTTCGCGGAGACCGGTGAGCACGCGCTCCAGGCGGAGATCGTGGAGATCGCCGAGCGGCACGGCGTCCGCCTGCTCGGACCGAACATCTACGGCTACTACTCCACCTGGCAGGACCTGTGCGCCACGTTCTGCACACCGTACGACGTCAAGGGCGGGGTGGCGCTGACCTCGCAGTCCGGTGGCATCGGCATGGCCATCCTCGGCTTCGCCCGTACCACGAAGACGGGCGTGTCGGCGATCGTCGGCCTCGGCAACAAGTCGGACCTGGACGAGGACGACCTGCTGACCTGGTTCGGCGAGGACCCGCACACCGACTGCATCGCGATGCACCTCGAAGACCTCAAGGACGGGCGGGCGTTCGTGGCGGCGGCCCGCGCGACCGTGCCGAAGAAGCCGGTCGTGGTCCTGAAGGCGGGCCGTACGGCGGCGGGCGCGAAGGCGGCCGGTTCGCACACCGGCGCGCTCGCGGGCGACGACGCGGTGTACGACGACATCCTCCGGCAGGCCGGGGTGATCCGGGCGCCGGGCCTGAACGACATGCTGGAGTACGCGCGCGCGTTGCCGGTGCTGCCCACCCCGCGGGGGGACAACGTCGTGATCATCACCGGCGCGGGCGGCAGCGGTGTGCTGCTGTCGGACGCGGTGACGGACAACGGGCTGTCCCTGATGGAGATCCCGCCCGACCTGGACGAGGCGTTCCGCCGGTTCATCCCGCCGTTCGGCGCGGCCGGCAACCCGGTCGACATCACGGGGGGCGAGCCGCCGTCGACGTACGAGGCGACGATCCGGCTGGGCCTGGAGGACCCGCGCGTCCACGCGCTGGTGCTCGGCTACTGGCACACGATCGTCACCCCGCCGATGGTGTTCGCCGAACTCACCGCGCGGGTGGTCGCGGAGTTCCGCGAGCGGGGCGTCCAGAAGCCGGTCGTGGCGTCGCTCGCCGGTGACGTCGAGGTCGAGGAGGCGTGCCAGTACCTGTTCGAGCGGGGCGTCGTGGCGTATCCGTACACGACCGAGAAGCCGGTGGCGGTGCTCGGCGCGAAGTACCGGTGGGCACGGGCGGCGGGCCTGCTGGGGGGCGGTTCATGAGCTGAGCGAAGCGGGGCCGGCCGGCGGTGCGCGCCGGCCGGCCCCGGGACCCGTCTGCGCACGAAAGGCATGGGACGGGGGCGCCGGCCAGAACTTTCGACGCAAGGGGTGAGCGATGAGAACGACCGATTACTCGACGTCCGTGCCGTACCGGGAAGTGACGGACCGGAGCGGACGCGTGTACCGGGTCGGCGAGTCCGACATCGACATCATGGGCCGTAGGCGTACCTGGATGGTCATCCTGCCCTGGGTGGGCATGATGGGCATCAGCTCCGCCGAGTACGCGTTCACATCGGCGGAGGACGCGCTCCACGAGGCGCATCTGTGGGGCAGCGGGCACATCTTCTGGCTGATGGGCGTCTGGGTGTTCTTCCAGGCGGCCGTGGCCTTCCCGGCGGGGCGGCTGCGGGAGAGCGGCCGGCTGCCCGCCCGTACGGCGATGCTGCTCGGCGCGGTCGGCACGCTGCTGGGCTATCTGTCGCTGGCGTACGCGCCGCATGTCGCCGTCGCCTACCTCGGCTTCGGCATGTGCAGCGGCATCGGCGCCGGCCTGGTCTACGCGACCTGCGTGAACATGGTCGGCATACCGGGGCGTGCTGGTCACGGTCGGCGTCGGACTGTGCCTGGTGGTGGCGTCCGCCGGCTGGATATCCGACCGGTACGGGCGCCGCCGCACGTTGATCGTCGTGTGCGTCGTGCTCGGCTCGGCGCAGTTCGGTGTGCTGGTGTCCGGCCGGATGGGCGGCATGCCCTTCTTCCTGCTGTGCTCGATGGTCTCCGGTTTCGGCGGCGGGGCGATCTTCCCGCTGTTCGCGGCCATGACGGCGGACTACTTCGGCGAGAACAACAACGCCTCCAACCACGGGATGGTCCACAGCTCCAAGCTCGTCTCCGGGCTCGTCGGTTCGGGCCTGGGCGCGGTCGTCGTCGACGCGTGGGACTACCACGGCGCGTTCGTCCTCGCGGGCTCGATCGGGCCGGCCTCCGCGGTGCCGGCGCTCTTCCTGAAGGCCCCGGGCAGGCCGAAGGCCCGGCGCATCGTCCCCAACCCGCATCCCCTTGGTGAGGAGATGGCATAAGCATGACGGCAGATCCACTCTCGGCCGACCTGCACGCCGCACCACGTCCCTATCGCGAGGTGACCGACTCGCACGGCCGCGTCTACCGCGTGGGCGAGACCGACCGGGACATCCTCGGCCACTCCCGCAAGCTCATGGTCTACCTGCCGTGGATCGCCATGATGGCGATCAGCGTCTTCGAGTACGCGTACGGCTCCGCGGAGGACACCCTCTCGCACGCGCACGGCTGGACCCAGTCCAACACCTTCTGGATCCTCAGCGTCTGGGTGTTCTTCCAGGCCGGCATCGCCTTCCCGGCGGGCTGGCTGCGCGAGAGGGGCGTCCTGACCGCCCGCCGTGCGATGTACACGGGGTCCGGACTGTGCCTGGTCGGGTTCCTGGCCCTGTCGCACCTGGACGACGTGTGGCTGGCGATCCTAGGCTTCGGCGTGGTCGGCGGCATCGGCGCCGGACTGGTGTACGCGACGTGCATCAACATGGTCGGCAAATGGTTCCCCGAACGGCGCGGCGCCCGCACGGGCTTCGTCAACGGCGGCTTCGCGTACGGCTCGCTGCCGTTCATCTTCATCTTCAACTACGCCTTCGACACGGAGAACTACCACCGGGTCCTGGACCTCATCGGCGTCTACGTGATGATCGTCGTGTTCGCCTCGGCGTTCTTCTTCAAGGACCCGCCGAAGAACTGGTGGCCGGCGGACATCGACCCGCTCACCTTCGCCGGCGACAGCAAGAACGCCCGGTCGCTGGCGAAGAACCCGCCCGCCGTACGGCAGTTCACGCCCAAGGAGGCCATCCGCACCGGGATGCTGCCCCTGATGTGGATCTCCATCGTGATGACCGCGGGCGTGTCGATCTTCGGGATCTCCTTCCAGGTCGACTTCGCCAAGGAAGTGGGCTTCGGCCCGCTGGTGGCGGCGTCCTCGATGGGCGTGATGGCGGTCATCAACGGCATCGGCCGGGGTGTCGTGGGCTGGCTGTCGGACCGCTGGGGGCGCAGGACGACCCTCGTCTTCGTCATCGTGGTCCTCGGACTCGCCCAGTTCGGAGTCATCTGGGCCGGTGACGTCCGCAGCGAGTGGCTGTTCCTGTTCTTCGCCTTCCTCTCCGGCTTCGGCGGCGGCGCCTTCTACCCGATGTTCGCCGCGCTGACCCCGGACTACTTCGGCGAGAACTACAACGCCACGAACTACGGCCTGGTGTACAGCGGCAAGCTGGTCAGCGGCCTGTTCGGCGGTGGCCTCGGCTCGATGGTGGTCGGCGCCTGGGGCTACGACGGCGCCTACGCGCTGGCCGGCGGCGTCTCGATGGTGGCGGCGGCCCTCGCGCTCCTGCTGCGCCGGCCGGGCCGCACCGGCGGCGGCGAACCGGTACCGGCCGCGAAGCCGCACCCGGCCACCTGACCGCCCGGCTCGACCGGTGCTCCCCCTCCCCGACCGGCTCGCCGGCCGCCGGAGGGGGAACTGCGCGTGCGGCTGCCCGCCGGGCCGACGGACCCCTGGGCAGCCGCCCGTCACTCAGCTCGCACCCCGCTCGCGGCCAACCCTTGGCGAAGGCGCCGCCCAACTCGCGTTCCACTCCCGGTTCGACCGCGGCCGGCCCTCGGCGAACCACAGCCCCCCTCGACGATGACGACGCCCAGCCCGCGCACCGCTTCCCGCACGACCACGGCCACCCTCCGGCGGAGGGGTCACCCAACTCGCGCACCACTCCCGGTACGACCGCACCGGCCCTCGGCGAAGACGCCGCCCAGCTCGCACTCTGCTCGCGCTGCAAGCGCGGCCACCCCTGGGCGACCCAGCCCGCGTCCCGTCCCCCGCACGACCACGGCCACCCCTCGACGAAGACATCGCCCAACTCGCGCACCGCTCCCGGTACGACCACAACCACCCCCCGGCGGAGACGCCGCCCAGCTCTCCTACCGCTTCCCGTGCCACCGCGGCCTGCCCTCCGCGCAGACGCTCCGTCAGTCCGCGTTCCGCTCGTGGTACGAGCGCCGGGTGTGTTCGGTGTGGGCGCGCATCAGCTCGGTGGCGCGCTGCTCGTCACCGGCGGCGATCGCGGTGATCAGTTCGCGGTGCTCGCGCCAGGACTGCCGGCCGCGCTGCCGGGCCACCGGCGTGTAGTACCAGCGGACCCGTCGGTCCACCTGGGCGGCGAGTCCGGCGAGGACGGTGTTGCCGGCCAGCTCCATCACCTTGGCGTGGAAGGCCGCGTTGAGGGCGACCGCGCGGTCCACGTCCTCGGCGGCCACCGCCGTCTCGCCCTCGGCGCACAGCTCCTCCAGCACGGTGATGCCGGCGCCGTCCGCGTGCGCGGCGGCCAGCCGGGCGGCCTCCGCCTCCAGCAGGGTGCGGACCGTGAGGAGCTGGTCGGCCTCCTCCTCCGTGGGCTCGTGCACGAACGCCCCCTGGGCGGGCCGCAGATCGACCCATCCCTCGGTGTTGAGCCGCTGCAAGGCCTCGCGCACGGGCTGCCGCGAGACGCCGAGGTGCCCAGCGAGTTCGCTCTCCACGAGGTGCTGGCCGGGCTGGAGAGCGCGGGTGGTGATGAGTTCCAGCAGTGCCTCGTAGACGCGCTCGCGCAGCGGGCCGGGCCGTTCCAGCTTGGGCACCGCCCCCTGCGGCAGTCCGGTCGACAACATCGCGGTCCCCTCCTGAGCAGGTCTGACGCGTGGACCCTGAGACGCTCGCTTCGGCTCAGTATCAATTGTCTTTCGTCTACAGTCTACGGTGCACAGTATTCAGCACCAGGGGTACGGAAGCACGGGGCAATCCAGCCGAGTACACACCTGAGCCCCCTGTGGCTCGTATGGGCACCGCGCGGCTAGGGGCACCGCACAACCTGACCGGCGTACGACAGATTGCCGCCGAAGCCGAACAGCAGCACCGGATCGCCCGTGCTGAGCGCTCCCCGTTCGGCCAGCTTGGAGAAGGCGAGCGGGATGCTGGCGGCCGAGGTGTTGCCGGACTCGGTGACGTCGCGGGCGACCACCGCGTTGACGGCGCCGAGCCGCTCGGCCAGCGGCTCGATGATCCGCAGGTTGGCCTGGTGCAGCACGACCCCGGCGAGGTCCTCGGGGGCCACCCCGGCCTTCTCGCAGGCCTGGCGGGCGATGGCCGGCAGCTGGGTGGTGGCCCAGCGGTAGACGCTCTGCCCCTCCTGCGCGAACCGCGGCGGCGTGCCCTCGATCCGCACGGCGTGCCCCATCTCGGGCACCGACCCCCACAGCACCGGCCCGATCCCGGGCTCCCGGTCCGGCCCGCACGCCTCCACCACGGCCGCCCCGGCGCCGTCGCCGACCAGGACGCAGGTGCTGCGGTCGGTCCAGTCGGTGACGTCGGACATCTTGTCGGCGCCGATGACGAGCGCCCGGGTCGCGGCGCCGGCCCGGACGGTGTGGTCGGCGGTGGCGAGGGCGTGGGTGAAGCCGGCGCAGACGACGTTGACGTCCATCGCGGCCGGCCGCGGGATGCCGAGGCGGGCGGCCACCCGGGCGGCGGTGTTCGGGGAGCGGTCGATCGCGGTGGACGTGGCCACCAGCACCAGGTCGATGTCGGCGGGCGCGAGTCCGGCGGCGGCGAGGGCCTTGGCGGCGGCGTGCGCGGCCAGTTCGTCGACCGGTTCGTCGGGGCCGGCGATGTGCCGGGTCCGGATGCCCACCCGGCTGCGGATCCACGCGTCACTGGTGTCGACCATGCCCGCCAGGTCGTCGTTGGTGAGTACCTTGGCGGGCTGGTAGTGACCGATGGCGGCGATGCGCGAGCCGTTCATGCCGGGTGTCCCCTCGTGCCGTGGGTAGCGGGATCCACAGTCTGATCAGTGACTCGCGAGTACGACGGCAGGTGAATTCACAGGAATCGGGCGCCCGGGTTGTCGGCTTCCCTCAGGCCCCCAGGCGCCCGGCGTCTCACCCGGTGAACAGCTGTGTCGCCTTCCGCACCAGCTCGTACAGGCCGTAGGCGAGGGGTGTGCCCACCCACAGCCAGGCGAAGGCGATCAGTCCCCTGCGGCTAGGCGGGCTGCTGTCGCTGGGCATCTGCGGCCTCCCTCGGGGCGGGGACGTGGTGGCGGGGGTGCACGGGGCGGACGAGTTCACCGGCGACGAAGCCGATGACGAGCAGGCCGATCATGATGCCGAACGACAGCCCGTACAGCGACGCGCCGTGTTTGCCGGCCGACTCCTGACGGTCGGCGATCCAGTTGACGATCAGCGGCCCGAGCACGCCGGCCGTGGACCAGGCGGTCAGCAGCCGGCCGTGGATGGCACCGACCTGGTAGGTGCCGAAGAGGTCCTTCAGATAGGCGGGGATCGTCGCGAAGCCGCCGCCGTAGAAGGAGAGGATCACCAGCGCGCACAGCACGAACAGCGGTTTCGAGGTGTCTCCGAACAGCGCGATCAGCAGGTACATCAGCGCGCCGACGCCGAGGTAGACGCGGTAGATGTTCTTGCGCCCGACCCGGTCGGAGGTGGAGGACCAGCCGATGCGGCCGGCCATGTTGGCGGCCGACAGCAGCGCGACGAAGCCGGCCGCGGCCGAGGCCGAGACGGGGGTGGAGCTGTCCGCGAAGAAGTCGGTGATCATCGGCGCGGCCTTCTCCAGGATGCCGATGCCGGCGGTCACGTTCATGCACAGCACGACCCACAGGCACCAGAACTGCGGGGTGCGCACGGCCTGGCGGGCCGAGACCTGCACGCCGTCGACGGCGCTCGGCCCGCTCTCGACGGGCCTCTCGGTGCGCGGCACACGGACCAGGAGGACACCGAGGGTCATGAAGGCGGCGTACGACAGTCCGTGCACCAGGAAGGCGAGGGCGATGCCCTCGTTGTCGGAGCCGAAGGATTCGAGCATCTGGGCCGACCACGGCGAGGCGATCAGGGCGCCGCCGCCGAAGCCCATGATGGCGATGCCGGTGGCCATGCCCGGCCGGTCCGGGAACCACTTGATCAGGGTGGAGACGGGCGAGATGTAGCCGATGCCGAGGCCGATCCCGCCGACGAAGCCGTAGCCGAGGACGATCAGCCAGTACTGCTCCGTCCGGGCGCCGAGGGCGGAGATCAGGAAGCCGGAGGAGAAGCAGACGAGGGCCACGGTCATCGCCCAGCGCGGGCCGTTGCGCTCGACGAGCGTGCCGCCGAACGCGGCCGACAGGCCGAGCATCACGATCGCCACCTGGAAGGGCAGCGCGCTCTGGGTGCCGTCGAGCCCCAGCGCGGATTCGAGCGGCGGCTTGAAGACGCTCCAGGCGTAGGCCTGGCCGATGGAGAGGTGGACGGAGAGGGCGGCGGGCGGGACGAGCCAGCGGCTCCAGCCCGGGGGTGCGACAGGGGGGCTGCTCATGACGCCGGACGGTAGGGCCGGGCACGGGCGTTGGGAAGGCGGCCGTAGACCGTATGCGGTGAACGGTATGCACGCTGCGCTCAACGGTCGCTCGCCGAGCGGTCCCTCCAGGGATCGGCGCACGGACAGTTCAACGGTCGTCGCACGCACCCTTGCTGACAGTAACTCCATACTGTAGACAATATTTCGTCGACAGGATTCAGCCGACGTGTCCGCCGGCTCCCGTCCTCACCTCCGCGGTATCCCTCACACCGAACGGAGCGTCCCTGTGAAAGTCGCAGTCCTCGGCGCCGGTGCCATCGGCGCCTACGTCGGTGCCGCGCTCCACCGCGCCGGCGCCGACGTGCACCTCATCGCCCGTGGACCGCACCTCGCGGCCATGAGGCGGCACGGCGTCCAGGTGGTCAGCCCGCGCGGCGACTTCACCGCGCACCCCCGTGCCACCGACGACCCGGCCGAGGTCGGCCCGGTCGACCACGTCTTCCTGGGCCTGAAGGCCACCGCGTACGCGGCGTGCGGGCCGCTGATCGCACCCCTGCTGCACGAGCGCACCACGGTGGTGGCCGCGCAGAACGGCATCCCCTGGTGGTACTTCCACCGGCACGGCGGCCCCCACGACGGCCACCGCCTGGAGAGCGTCGACCCGGGCGGCGCCGTCAGCGCGGTCCTCGCCCCCGAACGGGCCGTCGGCTGCGTCGTCTACGCGGCGACGGAGCTCCAGGCGCCCGGCGTGGTGCGGCACGTGGAGGGCACCCGGTTCTCCCTCGGCGAGCCCGACCGCAGCCTCTCGGCGCGCTGCCTGGAGCTGAGCGCGGCGATGCGGGCCGGCGGGCTGAAGTGCCCCGTGGAACCGGACCTGCGCAACGACATCTGGCTCAAGCTGCTCGGGAACATCTCCTTCAACCCGATCAGCGCCCTGGCCCGGGCCACCATGCGGCAGATGTGCCGGCACGGCGGCACCCGCCGGGTCATCGAGACGATGATGCGCGAGACGCTCTGTGTCGCCGAGGCCCTCGGCTGCGAGGTGGGCGTCTCCATCGAGCGTCGGCTCGCCGGTGCGGAACGCGTCGGCGACCACCGCACCTCCACCCTCCAGGACCTGGAGCGCGGCAAACCGCTGGAGCTGGACGTGCTGCTCGCCGCCGTGGTCGAACTCGCGGAGATCACCGGCGTGGAGGTGCCCACCCTGCGCACCGTGCACGCCATCTCGGACCTGCTCGCGCTGAGGAGCGCCGCATGAGGAACCGGCAACCGAAGACCTACACCCGGCTGACGCGCCCCCTGGTGCGCGACTCGCGTGACGAGCCGTTCCGGGAGGCGGGCTGGCAGGAGGCGCTGGACCGCGCCGCCCGGGGCCTGGAGCGCAACCGGGGCGCGTTCGGGATGTTCTCCTGCGCCCGCGCCACCAACGAGATGAACTACGTGGCGCAGAAGTTCGCACGGGTGGTGATGGGCACCAACAACGTCGACTCCTGCAACCGGACGTGTCACGCGCCCAGTGTCGCCGGGCTGTCGGCCGCGTTCGGCTCCGGCGGCGGCACGTCGTCGTACGAGGAGATCGAGCACACCGACGTCATCGTGATGTGGGGCTCCAACGCCCGCTTCGCGCACCCGATCTTCTTCCAGCACGTGCTGAAGGGCATCCGGGGCGGCGCCCGGATGTACGCCGTCGACCCGCGCCGGACCTCCACCGCCGAGTGGGCGGAGAGCTGGCTCGGGCTGAACGTCGGCACCGACATCCCGATGGCGCACGCGATCGGCCGGGAGATCATCCACGCCGGGCTGGTGAACGAGGCGTTCGTCGGGCGGGCGACCACCGGCTTCGAGGAGTACCGCAAGCTGGTCGAGCCCTGGACGCCGTCCCTGGCCGAGAAGGTGACCGGCGTACCGGCCCGCGCCATACGCGAGCTGGCGCACGCCTACGCCCGCGCCGAGCGGGCCCAGCTGTGCTGGACCCTCGGCATCACCGAGCACCACAACGGCACCGACAACGTCCGCGCGCTGATCAACCTCTCCCTGCTCACCGGCCACGTCGGCCGCTACGGCTCCGGGCTCCAGCCGCTGCGCGGGCAGAACAACGTGCAGGGCGGCGGCGACATGGGCGCCATCCCCAACCGGCTGCCCGGCTTCCAGGACATCCTCGACCCGGACGTCCGGCTGAAGTTCGAGTCGGCCTGGGACACCGTCATCCAGCCGCACTACGGGCTGAACCTGACGGAGATGTTCGAGGCCATGGAGGACGGCCGGCTGCGCGCGGTGTACTGCGTCGGGGAGAACCCGGCGCAGTCGGAGGCCGACGGCGAACAGGCCGTACGCCGCCTGAAGGCCCTGGACTTCCTCGTCGTCCAGGACATCTTCCTGACGAAGACCGCCGAACTGGCGGACGTCGTCCTGCCCGCCACCGCCGGCTGGGCGGAGACCGAGGGCACCACCACCAACAGCGAGCGGCGCGTGCAGCGGGTGCGGCGGGCCGTCACCCCGCCCGGTGAGGCCCGCGAGGACATCGACATCATCTGCGAACTGGCCACCCGGCTGGGCCACGACTGGAAGTACGCCGACGCGGAGGCCGTGTGGAACGAGCTGCGGTCGGTGTCCCCGGACCACTACGGGATGACGTACCGCCGGCTGGCGGAGCACCAGGGCATCCAGTGGCCCTGCCCGAGCACCGAGGAGCTCGAACCCCCCTTCCTGCACGGCCGGTTGTGGGAGCCGGACCCCGGGCGGCGGGGCAGGCCGGCGCCGTTCGGGCTGGTGCAGCACGATCCGCCGGTGGACCTCACCGACGAGGAGTACCCGGTCCGGCTCACCACCGGCCGGCGGCTGGACTCCTACAACACCGGTGTGCAGAGCGGCGGTTTCGCCTCGCCGCTGCGGCGCGGCGAGTACATCGAGCTGTGCCCGGAGGACGCCGAGCGGTACGGGGTCGTCGTCGGCGAGGAGGTGCGGGTCTCCTCACGGCGGGGCTCGGTGGTGGCCCCCGTGTGGATCGACACGGCCCTGCGCCCCGGCCTCGCCTTCATGACCATGCACTTTCCCGACGAGGTCGACACCAACCGGCTGACCATCGAGGCGAACTGCCCGATCGCGGGGACGGCGGAGTTCAAGGCGTCGGCGATCCGGATCGAGAAGCTGCCCGCATCGACCCATGTGAGGTGACCTTCGTGGACCTGCGCTTCGGCGACAGCAAACCGACGGACGAGGAACGCGCCGCCGTGGACGCGCTGCTGGGCCCCCCGGAATCGGCCTGGGAGGGCGCGGACCGTACCGACGCCGACCTGCGGTGGGCACGCGGCGGCCGGACGGCCCGCGACCGGCGCGATCTGCTGCTGCCGGGGCTGCACGCCCTCAACGACCGCGTCGGCTGGATCAGCGAGGGCGGCCTCGGCTACCTGTGCCGCAGGCTGACCGTACCGCCGGCCGAGGCGTACGGGGTGGCCACCTTCTACGCCATGTTCTCCGTCCGGCCGCGCCCCGCGACGGTCCTCCACGTCTGCACCGACCTGGCCTGCATGGCCGCCGGTGCCGAGGAGGTGTGCGCCGGGGTCGAGGCGCGGCTCGGCCCCGGCAGCGGGGTGGGCGTCGAGCGCGGCCCGTGCCTGGGCCTGTGCGAACGCGCCCCGGCCGCGCTGGCGGTCCGGGCCGGCGACCCGGTGCGCACGGCGGTGTCGGCGCCCGCCTCCGTGACGGAGGCCGTCGACGCGGCGGGCGCACCGGACGCGGCGCCCGAGGAGCCGCCTGCCGTGGCCGCGGTGCCACAGGCGGGAGACCCCTCGCTGACGCTGCTGCGCCGGGTCGGCGCGGTGGACCCGTCCTCGCTGGACGACTACCGGGCGCACGGCGGCTACACGGCCCTGCGCCGCGCCTTCGCGCTCGGCCCTGCCGGGGTGATCCGGGAGGTGACGGACGCGGGCCTGGTCGGACGCGGCGGCGCCGCCTTCCCCACCGGCCGCAAGTGGCAGGCCACGGCGTCCCAGCCGGACCACCCGCACTACCTGGTGTGCAACGCCGACGAGTCCGAGCCCGGAACCTTCAAGGACCGGGTGCTGATGGAGGGCGATCCGTTCGCGCTCGTGGAGGCGATCACCATCGCCTCGTACGCGGTCTCCGCGCACCGGGCCTTCGTCTACATCCGCGGTGAGTACCCGCGAGCGGTCCGCCGGGTCCGGCACGCGATCGACCAGGCCCGTGCCCGCGGTCTGCTCGGCGACGACATCCTCGGCCAGGGCTACCACCTGGACATCGAGATCCGGCGCGGCGCCGGCGCCTACGTCTGCGGCGAGGAGACCGCCCTGTTCAACTCCATCGAGGGCCACCGCGGCGAGCCCCGCAGCAAACCGCCCTTTCCCGTGGAGAAGGGCCTGTTCGGCAAGCCGACCGCCGAGAACAACGTGGAGACACTGGTCAACGTCCTGCCGATCCTGACCATGGGCGCCCCGGCGTACGCGGCGATCGGCACGCCGCGCTCCACCGGACCGAAGCTGTTCTGCGTCTCCGGCAGCGTCGACCGGCCCGGGGTGTACGAACTGCCGTTCGGTGCCACGCTGGGCGAGCTGCTGAGCCTGGCCGGGGTGCGCGCGGGGCTGCGGGCGGGGCTGCTCGGCGGGGCGGCCGGCGGATTCGTACGGCCCGACGAGCTGGACCTCCCGCTCACCTTCGAAGGCACCCGGGAGGCGGGCGCCACGCTGGGCTCCGGAGTGGTGATGGCCTTCGACGACACCGTGCCGCTGCCCCGGCTGCTGCTGCGCATCGCCCGGTTCTTCCGGGAGGAGTCCTGCGGCCAGTGCGTACCCTGCCGGGTCGGCACCGTGCGGCAGGAGGAGGCGCTGCGCCGGATCGCGGACCGCACCGGCGCCGGCGCCGCGGACGACATCGCCCTGCTGCGGGAGGTCGGCCGGGCCATGCGGGACGCCTCGATCTGCGGCCTGGGACAGACCGCGTGGAACGCCGTGGAATCCGCCATCGACCGTCTGGGGGCCTACTCATGACCGCGATACCGATCGGGGTGCCGCGCCGGCTGGTCGAGTTCACGCTCGACGGGCAGGAGGCCCGGGTTCCCGAGGGCGCCACCGTCCTCGACGCCTGCCGGGCCGCGGGCAAGGACGTCCCGACGCTGTGCCAGGGCGACACCCTGCGCCCGAAGAACGCCTGCCGGGTGTGCGTGGTGGAGGTCGAGGGGTCGCGGACGCTGGTGCCGGCCTGCTCGCGCCGGGCCGAGCCCGGCATGGAGGTGCGCACGGACACCGAGCGCGTGCGGCACAGCCGGAAGATCGTCCTGGAGCTGCTGGTCTCCTCGGCCGACCTGTCGACGACACCGCGGGCCGCCGAGTGGATCAAGGAGTACGAGGCGAAGCCGGACCGCTTCGGCCCCGACGCGGCCCGCCTGAACGACGAACCGAAGATCGACAACGAGCTGTACGTGCGCGACTACGCCAAGTGCATCCTCTGCTACAAGTGCGTCGACGCCTGTGGCGACCAGTGGCAGAACTCCTTCGCGATCTCGGTCGCCGGGCGCGGTTTCGACGCGCGGATCGCCGTGGAGCACGACGCGCCGCTGACCGACTCGGCCTGCGTGTTCTGCGGCAACTGCGTGGAGGTGTGCCCGACCGGGGCGCTGTCCGCCAAGCGGGAGTTCGACCTGCGGGCGGCCGGCGACTGGGACGAGTCGCGGCAGACGGACACGACCACGGTGTGCGCTTACTGCGGGGTGGGCTGCACGCTCACCCTCCACGTGCAGGACAATGAGATCGTGAAGGTCACCTCACCGCACGACAACCCGGTGACCCACGGCAACCTCTGCATCAAGGGCCGTTTCGGCTACCAGCACGTACAGAACCGGGGCTGATCAGACCATGGGACGAGTCACGGAACGACGCAAGGTCCTCCGCATCCGGGACGGGGCGGTCTCCACCCGGCCGGACACGCTCGTCGCCGAGGAACCTCTGGAGATCCGGCTGAACGGCAAGCCGCTCGCGATCACCATGCGCACCCCCGGCGACGACTTCGCGCTCGCGGCCGGCTTCCTGGTGAGCGAAGGAGTGCTCGCCACGGCGTCCGACCTCCAGAACATCGTCTACTGCGCCGGGGCGACGGTGGACGGCTCCAACACGTACAACGTGGTCGACGTGAAGACCGCGCCGGACGTCACGCTCCCGGACTTCACGCTGGAACGGAACGTCTACACCTCCTCCTCGTGCGGACTGTGCGGCAAGGCCAGCCTGGACGCCGTCCGTACGACCGCGCGCTGGCCGATCGCCGACACTCCCCCGCTCCGGGTCACCCCCGAACTGCTGGCGAGCCTGCCCGACCGGCTGCGGGCGGCCCAGCGGGTGTTCGACCGGACCGGGGGCCTGCACGCGGCGGCCCTGTTCAGCGAGGACGGGGAACTGCTGGACACCCGGGAGGACGTGGGCCGGCACAACGCGGTCGACAAGCTGATCGGCCGGGCGCTCCAGAACGACACCCTGCCGCTGTCCCGGACGATCCTCATGGTCTCGGGCCGGGCCTCCTTCGAACTGGCGCAGAAGGCGGTGATGGCGGGCATCCCGGTGCTCGCGGCCGTGTCGGCGCCGTCGTCACTGGCGGTGGACCTGGCCGCGGAGACGGGGCTGACCCTGGTGGGCTTCCTGCGGGGCAACTCGATGAACGTGTACGCGGGCCAGGACCGGATCGCCCTGCGGGAGGCTGCCGCCCAGAGCTGACCGGCCACCTCTGTTGGCTTCGTTCGCCTCCGGGGGCGCCTCAGCCCCCTGCGGCTCTCTTCGCGGCCGACGCGTGGGGACAGCCGGACTTGGTGGGCCCTTGCCCCTTGTCGGGGGCTGTTCAGGCGAAGCCGATGTCCGTCGACCTCGTCACCGTGCCCAGTCTCGGGAAGTCGAGGCGTACCGATGCCTCGTGCTCGGCCGCGGTGAACGCTGCCATGGTGTCCTCGGCGAAGACGAGGTCGTAGCCGAGGTCGGCGGCGGCGCGGGCGGTGGACTCGACACCCAGGTTGGTGGCGATGCCGCCGAACACCAGGGTGGTGATGCCGCGTTCGCGCAGCCGCTCGTCCAGGCCGGTGCCCTGGAAGGCGCCGAGGGTCCGCTTGACGACCTCCAGGTCGCCGCCCCGGCGCAGGCCGGGCGCCAGCCCGCTGCCGGGCGGCTGTTCGGCGACGGCGGGGCGCTCGACCCGCACGAGGACGACGAGGGCACCGGCGCGGCGGAAGGTGGTGGCCAACTCCTCCGCGGCAGCGAGCACTTCGGTGCCCTTGCGGGGTTCCAGGGGCAGCGCGACGACGCGGTCCATCAGGTCGACGAGGAGGAGGGCGGTGCGCTGCGGATCGAGCACGGGAACTGCGGTCATGACGGAACGTTAGCCGCCGTCAGCCGTCCGTGCCGGAAATCCGGATCAACAGGCCCGTGAACTGATCGCGTTCCGCGGCCGACAGCGGGGCGAGCAGTTCGTCGTTGGCCTCGCGGGCGGCCTTCTCGCAGCGCACGAGGAGACGGGCGCCCTCCTCGGTGAGGGAGACGGCGTTCTTGCGCCGGTCGCGGGGGTCGGGGGCGCGCTCGACCAGACCGGCGGACTGAAGGTCGTTCAGGATGCCGACCACGTCCTTCGGGTCGAGGCGCACACCGCGGCCGAGGTCCGCCTGAGCGACCGGGGCCAGGTCGCGGACGGCGGAGAGGACGACGTGGTGCCACATCTTCAGCCCTTCCGCCGCGAGGGCCTCGGCGACCAGGGCACGGCCCCGCGCGGCGGCCCGGCCGAGGAGCCAGCTGGGCAGGGAGCGGATCGCGGGCAGGGGTGCTTCGGCCATGACGGCAGCCTAGCCGAAGAATCGTTGGACTTCCCAATGAAGTGTGCTCTACCGTTGGCACTCCCAACGATTTCATGGGTGTTCCCAACGATCGATGCGCCGGGCACGCCCGGTCCCTGGAGGTTCGATGCGTCGCGTCCGGTACGAGTCCACCGGCGGCCCCCTGTTCGTGGAGGAGGCGCCCGTCCCCGTGCCCGGCCCCGGTGAGCTGCTGGTGCGCTGCGCGGCCGTCGGGGTCACCCTGCCGGTGGTGCGCAAGGTGACCGAGGCCGCGGAGCCGGTGCCGCTGGGCGGTGAGATCGCGGGCGAGGTGGTGGCGGCCGGCGGGGGCGTGACCCGCTTCCGCCCCGGCGACCGGGTGACCGGGCTGTGCTTCGGACACGGGTACGCCGAGTACGCCCTGCTGCACGAGGCCATGGCCTCACCGGTGCCGGACGGCGCCGACGCCGTGACCGCGGTGGCGCTGGTGCGCAGCGGCCTGGTGGCCTGGGGAGCGCTGGAGGCGGCCCGCCCGGCACCGGGAGAGTCGGTCCTCGTCACCGCGGCGGCGAGCGGCGTGGGGCATCTGGCGGTGCAGCTGGCGCGGGCGCGGGGCGCGGGGCGGGTACGCGGAGCCGTGTCCGGCCCGGGACGGGCCAAGGCCGCGGCCGGTCGGACCAAGGCGGACTTCGTGCGCTCGCTCGGCGCGGACGACTGCGTGCGGTACGACGACGAGAGCTGGGGCGATCCCGTGGACTGCGTCCTGGACGCCGTCGGCGGCGACCTGCTCTCCCCGGCCCTCGCCGCGCTCGCCCCGCACGGCCGCCTGGTCGCCTACAGCTCGGGCGGCGGCACCATCCAGGCGTACGACCTGCTGGTGGGGGCCAAGTCGGTGATCGGCTTCCAGATGGCGCTGATCGCCCGCGGCCGGCCGGAGCTGTACGAGCGGTGGCGGCAGGAGCTGTGGCGGCTGTTCGCCGAGGGTGCCCTGAAGCCCGTCGTGCACGGGGAGTTCGCCCTGGAGGACGCGGCGGCGGCGCACGAGGTGATCACGGGCCGGGCCAACCTCGGCAAGGTCGTCCTGCGCCCGTAACCGTCCGCACGCTCCTTGTGACCCGCGCTACTGCCCACTACCGTTCCTGGGGCGCACGTTGGACGTGGGATGTCCGGATGTCCAGATGTCCGGCCGACGAAGGGCAGGTCGCACGTGCCGTCAGGTCTTCGCGCCCGTCTCAGATCCGCACTCGCCACCGCCGCCCTCGCCGCGGCCGGAACGGTCCTGCCGTTCCTCCCCGCCCATCCGGCGCACGCCCGGCCGGCGGGCGGTTCTCCGGCGTTCGAGCAGCAGGTGCTGTTCAAGGCCGCCCAGGACCCGGGCTACGCGTGCTTCCGCATCCCGGCGGTCGTCAGGACGGCCGACGGCGCCCTGCTGGCGTTCGCCGAGGGCCGGGTCCTCAACTGCGGGGACGCGGCGGACATCGACATCGTGCTCAAGCGCTCCACCGACGGCGGGCGTACCTGGGGCCCGTTGCAGGTGGTCAACGAGGGCGCCGGCGACACCCACGGCAACCCGGCCCCGGTCGTGGACCGCGTCACCGGCCGGGTCTGGCTGGCTGAGACGTACAACACGGGCCGTACGGACAGCGCCGGTTGCCCGGTCCCCTGCGACCGCACCCCGCACCTCCAGTACAGCGACGACGGCGGCCGGACCTGGTCCCCGCCGCGCGACCTGAGCCCCGAGATCCTGCCCGCCGACTGGAACTCCTGGTACGCCACCGGTCCCGTGCACGGCATCCAGCTCACCCGCGGCCGGTACGCCGGACGCCTGGTCTTCGGGGTGAACACCGAGACCTGGGACGGCAGCCGGGTCACCGCCAACCACGCGGCCCTGATCGTCAGCGACGACCACGGCGGCCACTGGCGGATCGGCGCCACCGACACCTGGCCCATCGCCGCCGACGGCACCTTCCGGCAGAAGCCCTCCGAGCTCACGCTCGCCGAGCGCGGCGACGGCTCGGTCCTGGTCAGCGGACGGGAGCAGGACGGCACCGACCTCGGCCACCGCACCCAGGCCGTCAGCCGCGACGGCGGCGGCAGCTTCACCGCGCCCTTCCGCGACCTGCCGGACCTGTACACCCCGCAGGTGCAGGGGTCGCTGCTGCGGCTGGGCGACCGCCTGCTGCTCGCCTGCCCCGGCGATCCCGACCGGCGCCGCACGATGATGATCCGCTCCTCCTACGACGGCGGCCGGACCTGGGACGGCGTGGACCGCGGCACGGTCGTCACCACGGACTGGTCCGGCTACTCCGACCTGGTGCGGGTCGACTCCGGCACGGTCGGCCTGTTGTACGAGGGCGGCGCCGTGGACGCCCGCGACGAGATCCGCTTCGCCCGCTTCAGCGAGGACTGGCCGGCCCCGCGCCGCGGCCCCGACCCGGTCACCGCCGACCTCGCCCCGCACGCCCGCCCGGCGGCGGTGCTGGGCGGGCCGGAGGCGACGGAGGGGGTGTCCGGGGGCGCGCTGGAATTCGACGGCACCGACGACGCCGTACGCCTGCCGTACCGCACCGGGCTGCCGCTGGGCGCGAAGGACTTCACGGTGTCGCTGTGGTTCCGGTACACGGCGACGGCCGGGGAGCAGCCGTTGTTGTGGATGGGCGGGATCGGCACCAGCCAGCCGCAGGTGTGGCTGCGCGGGGAGCCGGCGAACAACCGGGTGCGGGGGCTGATCACCGTACGGAACGGAGCCACCCCGCCGCAGACCGCGTCCGTGTCCACGGACACCGCGTACAACGACGGCCGGTGGCACCACGCCGTGCTCCGCCGCGGCGGGGGCCGGCTGTCGCTGTCCGTCGACGGTGCGCTGTCCTCCGCCGCCGATGTGCCGGGCTCCGTCAGCCGCAACTCCCCCTTCGGTGTGCACCTCGGTCAGCGCATGGACAGCCGTGCCTTCCTCACCGGCGCGCTGGACGAGGTGCGCGTCTGGGACCGGGCGCTCACCGACGCCGAACTCGCCGACCCCAAGGTGCTGCGGTCACCGCAGGACACGGTCCTGTGGCTGCCCCTGAACCGTGTGCGCGGCTGACGCGTCGGGCGCGTCCGTGGCCGCCTCCGGGTCACGGGCGCGCCGCTTGG
Source organism: Streptomyces olivaceoviridis (assembly GCF_014650115.1). GTDB lineage: Bacteria > Actinomycetota > Actinomycetes > Streptomycetales > Streptomycetaceae > Streptomyces > Streptomyces olivaceoviridis. The sequence goes on from NZ_BMUI01000007.1 coordinate 187,417, forward strand.
CGATGACCGCGCACACCATCAGCTGCATCTGGTGGAAGAGCATCAGCGGCAGGACGGCCAGCGAGGCGTGGGTGCCGAACAGGACGCCGGCCATCGGCAGCCCGGAGGCGAGGGACTTCTTCGACCCGGCGAACTGGATGGCGATCCGGTCCCCCCGGCCGAAGCCGAGCGCCTTGGCGCCGTACCAGGTCAGCGCCAGCATCACGGCCAGCAGGACGGCCTCGACGCCGAGCAGTCCGGCTAGCCGCACGGGGCTGACCTGGTGCCAGATGCCCTGGTTCATGCCCTCGCTGAACGCGGTGTAGACGACCAGCAGGATCGAGCCGCGGTCGACCAGCCCGAGGACCTTCTTGTGGCGGGTGACGAACCCGCCGATCCAGCGCCGCAGCAGTTGCCCGGCGAGGAACGGCGCCAGCAGCTGGAGCACGATCTTCACGACCGAGTCGGCGGAGAACCCGACCGCCTCACCGCCGAGCAGCCCCGCCGCGAGCAGCGGCGTGACGACGATGCCGACGAGGGAGGAGAAGGACCCGGCGCAGATCGCGGCGGGCACGTTGCCCCGGGCGATCGAGGTGAACGCGATGGACGACTGGATGGTGGACGGCACCAGCGTCAGGAACAGCAGGCCCTGGTAGAGGGGCTGGGTCAGCAGCACCGGCACCAGCCCGCGCGCGGCGAGGCCGAACACCGGGAAGACGACGAAGGTACAGGTCAGCACGGTGACGTGCAGCCGCCAGTGCTTGAGCCCGTCCAGCGCCTCACGGGTGGACAGCCGGGCGCCGTAGAGGAAGAAGAGGAACCCGATCGCGGCTGTGGAGGCACCCGAGCTCACGTCGGCGGCGGTGCCCCGGGCCGGCAGGAGCGCGGCGAGACCGACCGTGCCGAGCAGCAGCACGATGTACGGGTCGATCGGCATCCAGGTCGGCCGGCGCAGGCGTTTCACGGTGCTCCGATTGCTGTGGGTGACGTGCGTAGCGGGCCAGTAGGCCCCCGTCGATTGTCCTCCTCCGGCCATTGATCGGGAATCCCGCATACCGCTCTGACTGTCATCGCGATGCGCGATGGCCGCGCTAGGCTCGGCGTCGTGTACGAACCGACGCACCTGCGCACCTTCCTCGCGGTCGCCCAGACGCTGAGCTTCACGCAGGCCGCCCGGCGGCTGGGGCTGCGCCAGTCCACGGTCAGCCAGCATGTGCGGCGGCTGGAGGACGCGGCCGGCCGGCAGCTCTTCTCGCGGGACACCCATTCGGTGGAGCTGACCGAGGACGGCGAGGCGATGCTGGGGTTCGCCCGCCGGATCCTGGAGGTGCACGAGCAGGCGACGGCGTTCTTCGGCGGCACGCGTGTGCGTGGCCGGCTGCGCTTCGGCGCCTCGGAGGACTTCGTCCTGACCCGGCTGCCGGAGATCCTGGAGGCCTTCCGCTACGACCATCCGGAGGTCGACCTGGAGTTGACGGTGGAGCTGTCCGGCACCCTGCACGAGCGGCTGGCCGCCGGCAAGCTCGACCTGGTGCTGGCCAAGCGGCTCCCGGAGGACCCGCGCGGCGAGCTGGTCTGGCGGGACGACCTGGTGTGGATCGGCGCCGAGCGGCTGCGGCTGGAGCCCGACCGGCCCGTTCCGCTGATCGTGTACCCGCCGCCGGGCATCACCCGGGCCCGCGCGCTGGAGGTGCTGGAGCGGCAGGGCCGTGACTGGCGGACCGTGTGCACGAGCGGCAGCCTCAGCGGGCTGATCGCGGCGGCCCGCGCCGGCCTCGGGGTGATGGCCCACTCCCGGCGGCTGATCCCGCCGGGCCTGTTCCGGCTGCCCGACCGGGCCGGCCTGCCCGAGCTGGGCAAGGTCGACTTCGTCCTCGTCCACGGCCACCGCCGGGGCCCGGCCGAGGCAGCCGCGGACGCGCTGGCGGCGGCGGTCCTGGCGGGCGGCGAGCGACTGCGGCGCAGGAGCGACTGACCCACCCGCGGCGCCCCGCGCGCTCGGCGCCGTAATCGGGGCGTACAGATTCGGTGGAGATTACGGCACCGAAACTTACTGACCCGTCAGTAGTTGTGTCCGCCCTACCCCATGTGCGGGCATTTCGGGGTCACCGTCCCGGCGGAACGTGACGTTTGCTCGGTTTCCGCACCCCTCCCGCACGCCGATCGGGTGGGGTAGCTTTCACGGCGCTGTTCGGTGCGTGGACCAACGTCACTGAGGCGCGAACACGGGGAGCGAGGTTGCGCGAGTTCACCAACCCTCCGTTGGCGTCGCCACCGCCGGTGGGCGGTCTGGCAGACGTCGTCTTCGACCATGCCCGGACCGACCCGCTGCACATCGCGCTCGGCCGCAAGGACGCCTCGGGACGGTGGCGGGACGTCACCGCCGCCGAGTTCCGCGACGAGGTCATGGCCCTCGCCAAGGGGCTGCTGGCCCACGGCATCCGCTTCGGCGACCGGGTCGCGATCATGTCCCGCACCCGCTACGAGTGGACCCTGTTCGACTTCGCCCTGTGGACCATCGGCGCCCAGGTGGTGCCCGTCTACCCCACCTCCTCGGCCGAACAGTGCTTCTGGATGCTCTACGACGCCGAGGTGACCGCGGCGATCGTGGAACACGAGGACCACGCGATGACCATCGCCACCGTCATCGACCGGCTGCCGCGGCTGCGCCAGCTGTGGCAGCTGGACGCGGGCTGTGTGCAGGAGCTGTACGACGCCGGGGCCCACCTGGACGACGAGGTGGTGCACCGGCACCGGGAGGCGGTCACCCCGGACTCGGTGGCCACCGTCATCTACACCTCCGGCACCACCGGCCGCCCCAAGGGCTGTGTGATCACCCACGGCAACTTCATGTTCGAGGCGGACACCGTGATCCAGCGCTGGGAGCCGGTGTTCCACTCGAAGAAGGGCGACGAGGCGTCGACGCTGCTGTTCCTGCCGCTGGCGCACGTCTTCGGCCGGATGGTGGAGGTCGCCGCGATCCGCGGCCGGGTCCGCTTCGGACACCAGCCGCAGCTGCACGCCGCCGCCCTCCTGCCCGACCTGGCCGCCTTCCAGCCGACGTTCGTCCTCGCGGTGCCGTACATCTTCGAGAAGGTGTTCAACGCGGCCCGCCGCAAGGCCGAGAAGGAGGGCAAGGCGGGGCCGTTCGAGAAGGCCGTCGACATCGCTGTCAGGTACGCGGAGGCGGTCGAGGCGAAGGCCTGGGGCATCGGGCCCGGCCCGTCGGCGGGGCTGCGGTTGCAGCACCAGCTCTTCGACAAGCTGGTGTACGCGAAGGTCCGGGCCGCGATGGGCGGCCGGATCCGGAACGCGATGTCGGGCGGATCGGCGATGGACCGCCGGCTGGGGCTGTTCTTCGCGGGCGCGGGCGTGCAGATCTACGAGGGGTACGGCCTGACCGAGTCGACGGCCGCGGCGACCGCCAACCCGCCCGAGCGCACCCGCTACGGCACCGTGGGCCAGGCCATCCCGGGCATGACCGTGCACATCGCCGACGACGGGGAGATCTGGCTGCACGGCGCGAACGTCTTCCAGGGGTACCTCAACAACCCGAAGGCCACCGACCAGACCCTGCACGACGGCTGGCTGGCCACCGGCGACCTCGGCTCCCTGGACGAGGACGGCTATCTGACCATCACCGGCCGCAAGAAGGAGATCCTGGTGACCTCCGGCGGCAAGAGCGTCTCCCCGGGCGTGCTGGAGGAGCGGGTCCGCGAGCACCCGCTGGTCAACCAGTGCATCGTCGTCGGCAACGACCGCCCCTACATCGCGGCCCTGGTCACCCTCGACCAGGAGGCGGTCGAACACTGGCTCCAGATGCGCGGCAAGCCGAGGATGACCCCGGCCAAGCTGGTGCGCGACCCGGACCTGGAGACGGAGGTGCGGCGGGCGGTGGTCGCCGCCAACACCCTCGTCTCCCAGGCCGAGTCGATCCGCACCTTCCGCATCCTGGCCCAGCCGTTCACCGAGGAACACGGCCTGCTGACACCGTCGCTGAAGCTGAAGCGGAAGGCCATCGAGAAGGCGTACACCAACGAGGTCGAGGCCCTCTACCGGAGCTGATGTCCTGGACGCGGATTCCGCGGTCAGGAATGCGAAGCGGGCCGTGATCGTTGAGCATGGGAGTACCACCTTGTCGACAAGCGAAGGATCAAGAGGCTCGTGAGCAGCAAGGTCCCCCCGATCATCCTCAACAACGGCGTCGAGATGCCCCAGCTGGGCTACGGCGTGTGGCAGGTGCCGGACGACGAGGCCGAGCGGGCCGTCGCCACGGCGCTGGAGGCCGGGTACCGCAGCATCGACACCGCTGCGATCTACGGCAACGAAGAGGGCACCGGCAAGGCCATCGCCGCCTCCGGCCTGCCCCGCGAGGACATCTTCGTCACCACCAAGCTCTGGAACGGCGACCACGGTTACGACTCCACACTGCGCGCGTTCGACACGTCGCTGGAGAAGCTGGGGCTCGACTACGTCGACCTCTACCTGATCCACTGGCCGCTGCCCTCCCGGGGCACGTCCATCGACACCTACAAGGCGTTCGAGAAGCTGCTCGCCGACGGCCGCGTCCGCGCCATCGGCGTCTCCAACTTCCTTCCCGAGCACCTGCGGCGGCTGATCGCGGAGACGTCGGTCATCCCCGCGGTCAACCAGATCGAGCTGCACCCGCACCTGCAACAGCGCGAGGCGCGCGAGTTCCACGCGGAGCAGGGCATCGCCACGGAGGCCTGGTCGCCGCTCGGCCAGGGCAAGGGCCTGCTGGAGGTGCCGGCGATCGTCGCCATCGCGCAGAAGCACAACCGCACCCCGGCCCAGGTCGTGCTGCGCTGGCACATCCAGCTCGGCAACGTCGTGATCCCGAAGTCCGTGACGCCGTCCCGGATCAAGGAGAACATCCAGGTGTTCGACTTCCACCTGGACGACGAGGACCTCGCCGCGATCAGCGCGCTCAACGAGGACCGGCGCCTGGGTCCCGACCCGGCCGTCTTCGACGTGGTCTGACAGTCGGCCCCGACCGCACGTCCCGCACCACCCGGCACGGCCGTGCGCCCCGCACCGCGGCGGGGCGCACGGCCGTGTGCCGTTCGGCACCCCGCGACGACCCGCCGCTCAGCCGAAGCGCACGTCCGCGTGCACGACCTCGAACTCCTCCAGGCCGACCACGTCCGCGTGCGCCTTGGCCGACACCGCGTGACGCAGGCCCGCGACGGCCGCGCGCGAGGCGCCCAGGGAGGCGCGGTCCAGGAACAGGGAGCCGGTCATGGCCCGGCCCCGTTCCCGGTCGATCAGCAGGGTCGTCTCGGCGAGTCCGGGCAGCGACTCGGACCTCGGCACCACCGTGGCCCGGAAGGTGTCGACGACCAGATCGGCGTCGCGCGGGTCGAACTCCATCCTGGTGATCCGCAGTCCCCCGCCCTGCCGCGGGTGCCTGACCTCGTGGAGCACGGCGGCCTCGTAGTCGGCGACGGCCATGGTGCCGGCGAACGGCTCCAGGAGCCCCCTGCGCCGCTCGCGCATCACCACGTCGCTGTTGCGCCGCGCCTCCTCGGTCTCCCACCAGCTCACCGTGAGGAGCTTGCCGAGTTCCCGGTCCGCGAACACGCCCGCGCCACGGTACCCGGGGCGTTCCTCCAGCAGGTCCCGCCCCTCGCTGTTCACCGATCGGATGGCCGTGTCCAGCAGTGCCGGATCACCGGTCGCGTACACCGCACGGACGAACATGAGCCTCACCTCCGGGGGAAGGGGACCTCCGACAGCGGCGGACAGGGCAGGACATATCCGTCTCGTCCAGTCTTACCGGCGAGAGAACTCACCGCAATACGCACACATTTCGGACGTTCGCAACAGCAGGGTTGACGGGAGCATGGCGAAGACGTCACCGTGTACGGCACCCGGTAAGGAAACTTTCCTAACAGAAGGGTCCCCCACATGCGTCTCCGTACCCTCACCCTCGCCGCGGCCTCCGGCACCGCCCTGCTCGCCGCCGGCCTCCTGCCCGCGCACGCCTCCGCCGCCGCCTCCCCCAAGTCCGCGCAGGAGGGCACGGTCAGCGCCGCCGACCTGCTCGCCAAGGTGACGTCCTGTTCGCAGATCTCCAACGGCAAGTACCGGACGGACGAGGAGACGTCGGCCACGGTCCCGGTGTGCGGCAAGAACGGCGCGGTGTTCTGGAAGGCCGACATGGACATCGACTGCGACGGACAGCGCACCACCAACTGCAACGAGGACCGCGACCCCTGGTACCAGGACGACACCGCCTTCCACCAGTCCGACGGCAAGCCGCTGAAGGCGGAGACCCTGCCGTACGTCGTCGTGCCCAGCACCAGCAGCATCTGGAACTACTCCAACTCCGGCATCAAGGGCGGCGGCGTGGTCGCCGTCATCTACAACAACAAGGTCGAGTACGCCGTCGTCGGCGACACCGGCCCCACGCAGATCATCGGCGAGGCGTCGTACGCCACCGCCAAGGCGCTCGGCATCGACCCGGACCCGGCCACCGGCGGCGCCGACTCGGGCGTGACCTACATCCTGTTCAAGAACTCCACGGTCTCCCCCATCGAGAGCCACAGCGCGGCGGTCTCCCTCGGGGACCAGCTGGCCAAGCAGTTCATCGCGAACAACTGAAGCCGTCCGTCCGTCAGTTGGGCTGGCCCAGCGGGCGGATGACGGCGGTGTTGACATCGACCCCGGCCGGTTGCCGGATCGCCCACACCACCGAGTCGGCGATCTGGCCGGCGGTGAGGAGGTGCCCCGGGGGCAGGCTGCCGTAGCCGTCCCAGAAGGGGGTCTCCACCCGGCCGGGGGCGACCAGCGTGACACCGATCCCGAACTCCGTGACCTGGCGCCGGGTGTTCTCGGCGAGGCCGGTCACCGCCCACTTGGTGGCGCCGTAGAGATTGCCCGGAGTGTTCACGAACCCGGCGACGCTGCCGACGAGGACGATCCGGCCGCGGGTCTCCTTCGGCGCGTCGACGGAGGCGCGGATGAGGAGGGCGGGACCGAGGACGTGGGTGAGGACCATCTCGGTCCAGCCGGACGGGTCGCCCTCCGCCACGGAGTCATGGGTGGCGACGCCCGCGTTGGCGACGACGGTGTCCAGCCGGCCGTACGCCTTGAGCGTGCGGTCGACCGCGTTCCGTACGTCGTCGTACGACGACGCGTCACCGGCGACCGTCAGCAGTCCCTCGGGATGTCCGAGGCTCTCGGCGACATCCCGCAGCCGTCGCTCCGCGCGCCCTGTCACGGTGACCCGGTGTCCGGCATCCAGCAGCCGCCGCGCCACAGCGGCGCCGATGCCGCTGCCCCCGCCTGTGACGAGCGCGACCGGAGCGTCGTTCATGAGGTCCCCCTGCGTGGTGTGTCCCGCGGTGTCGAAGAGCCCGGAGCCCATCACTTGGAGACCAGTCGAAGTCAAGCCCCGCCCCGCCCTAGCCCCGGCGGACCGCCGTGTGCACGGTGTGCGCCGACAGGACGAACAGGTCCGGCCGTACGTGCGCGCTCGCCGGGTCGGACGGGTCGAGCAGCCGGTCGAGGGTGGCGCGGTCGTCGGCGTCCAGCGCGTCGCCGATGCCCTCGCGCAGCCGCGACAGGTGCGCGACGACGTAGGCGCGGGCCCGGTCGGTGACGGGGGCCGGCAGGTCGAGCAGGAAGGTGCGGGTCCCGGCGTGCTTGAGGCCGGCGGCGGTCAGCAGGGCGGGCCAGTCCTCGGTCTCGGCGACGGAGCCCGGCAGGCCGGCGCGCATCCGGCCGAACCACTCCTCCTCCAGGGCGTCCAGCCGCGCCTGGAGTCCGGGGCGGCCGATCCCGATGTCCCGGGGCAGGAAGCGGGAGGACAGACCGCCTTCCTGGAGGGCCAGCGTGCCGCCGGGGGCGAGCCGCTCGGCGAACGCGGTGAGCGCCGCCCGCTGGTCACCGAGGTGGTGCAGACTGCGGCTGGCCCACAGCAGGTCGGCCGGGTACTCCACCTGGTCCAGCACGTCGGGCAGTTCGCCGGTGACGGTGTCGAAGCGGTCGGCGACGCCCCGGCGGACGGCCCGCGCGCGGGCGCGCTGAAGCAGGGGCGCGGCGGCGTCGACGGCGACGACCCGGGCCCCGGGGAACGCCTCTGCGAACAGGCAGGCGACCACTCCGGGCCCGCTGCCCGCGTCCACGATCAGCCCCGGCTCGGTCACCTCCCGCGCGAGCCACGCCATGGCCCGCTCGTACACCGGGGCGAACAGCTCCGCCTGCGTCTCCAGCAGGGGGCCCATCTCGCTCCAGTCGATGTCCGTGCCGTGGTGCCCGTGACCGTGGCCGTGCCGGTGCCCGGTGTCGTGGTGGTGGTCGTGCGCCATGGTGGTCAGCCTCTCTTCCGGATGCGGTCAGGGTGCGACGGCACGCCCGACGGAGGCCAGCGGTGTTGCCGATGCGGCAAAAACGGGATGCGTCCCGGCAAGGTCACCGGCGACCATGGGCCCGTGGACGACAATCTGGTGGAACGCTTCGTCGCGGACGGGTTCGTGAAGATCGAGGGAGCGGTCCCGCCACGGGTCGCCGCGGACTGCGCGCGGCTGCTGTGGCGGGAGACGGGCTACGACCCGGAGGACCGCGCCACGTGGAAGGACCCGGTGGTGTGGGTGGGCGGCATGGCCCAGGGCCCGTTCGCGGCGGCGGCCAACTCCCCGGTGCTGCACGACGCGTTCGACGCGCTGGTGGGCGCCGGACGCTGGGAGCCGCGCTACTCGCTGGGCACCTTCCCGCTGCGCTCCCGCACCCCGAGGAACCGGACGACGCCGGGTGGCACATCGAAGGCGGCTACCTCCCCGAGGGCCAGGCGCACTACCACTCCAACCTGCGCTCCCGGGACCGCGCCCTGCTGATGCTGTTCCTGTTCAGCGAGGTCACCCAGGCCGACGCCCCGACCCGGATCCGGGTCGGCTCGCATCTGGACGTGCCCGCGGTGCTCCGGCCGTACGGCGAGGCGGGAGCGTCCTTCCTGGAGCTGGGACCCCAGGTGGCGGCGGCCTCGGCCCACCGCCCCCTCGCCCATGCCACGGGCCGCCCCGGCGACGTCTACCTCTGTCACCCGTTCCTGGTGCACGCGGCCCAGCCGCACCACGGCACCCGGCCGCGCTTCCTGGCGCAGCCCCCGCTGCACCCGGCCGTGCCGTACGAGCTGGACCGGCCGGACGGGGCCTACTCACCGGTGGAGCGCGCGATCCGCCGGGGCCTGGCCGGCGCGGTCTGAACCGCTGCGGTCCGGCCCCGGCGGACGCTCACCCCGCTACGGCAGCGGCGGGTAGGCGTTCTGCATCAGCTGCTGGAACTGGGCGGAGAACCAGTGCCCGGCCAGCGGCGAGTTCGGCAGCGCGCCCGTGGGGTTGTTGCCGTTGCGGGCGTTGCCGCCGTAGGTCGGGTCGCACATCCGGTCGAAACCCTTGCCCTCGTCGTTGGAGATGGCGGAGCTGGCTCCGTCCGACTCCCCCGGGGGCTTGACCCACACGTAGGCGTCGATCCCGGCCGCCGGGGCGGCGGTCGGCCGTTCCCCGAGGCCGGCGCCGCTCTGGTTGCACCAGTTGCCGGCGTGGATGCGCCGGTCGATACGGCTGCCGTTGACGTAGTCGTCGACGGAGGTGAGCGGGCCGGACTTGGTGGGCCGGGCGGAGCCGCCCCAGCCGTTGCGGGAGGTGTCGATCAGCATGCCGAGGTTGCTGTTGAACCCGGATGCGACGAGCTTGTCGCGCAGTGCCTGGGCGAAGGACTGCTCGTCCACGTACTGGTTCCAGTCGACCCACTTCGACTGGCGCACGGTCTGCCCGTTGACGCTGTCGGTGACCTTGAAGTACGGCTCCTTGGTGGCGCTGTAGTTGGCGGTGTTGACGATGAAGCCCGTCACGTCGTTCACGCTGGCGCCGTTGGTGGTGGCGACCTTGTAGAACTCCTGGGCGGTGGGCCCGAAGTTGGAGTCCCAGCCGAGCCACGCGTGGTGGCCGGCGTCGATGTAGTTGTAGACGTTCGGGATGGCGCCCAGCTTGTCGAGGGCGTAGCTGACGCCCTTCTCGTAGTTGCCGTTGGCCTTCATGGTCGCGCAGGCGTCGGTGCTGCCGTCGGTGCCGCCCGCGTTGGTGACCAGGTTGGGCAGCGAGTCCGGCTCGATGACGGTGGCGATGCGCAGGCCCGCGTACTTGGCGTCGGAGAGGATCGACGCGATCGGGTCGATGTACTGCGTCTTGTACTTGTCGATGTCGTTCGGGCCCAGTTCGCCGTTGGAGGCGAGGGCGGAGCAGTCGCGGCCGGGAAGGTCGTAGATGACCAGCTGGACGACGAGTTCGCCCGAGCCCTTCTGCTTCAGTGCCTCGTCCAGGTGGGCGCGCAGGCCCATCCCGCCGTTCACGCCGTTGATGGCGGCGATCCGGTCGAGCCACACGGCGGTGGGCTGGTTGGCGACGCGGCTGCCGCCCGGTTCGGCGGCGGCGTGCGCCGACCACTCCGGGTTCACGTAGCCCTTGGCTCCGCTGTAGGGGTTGTCGACGCGGCTGCCGGTGCCTCCGCCACCGTCTCCGCCGCCCGTGCCCCCACCGGTGTCTCCGCCGGTTCCGCCGCCGGTGCCGCCACCGGTTCCGCCACCGCTGCCGCCGCTGCCGCCGCCGTCGTCCACGTTGCAGGTGACGCCGTCGAGCGTGAAGGTGGCGGGGACGGAGTTGGTGCCGCTGAACGTGCCGTTGAAGCCGAAGCTGACCGTGCCGCCGGTCGCGAGCGCGCCGTTGTAGCTCTCGTTGGCCGCGGTGACCGCGGTGCCGCTCTGGGTGATCTTCGCGTTCCAGCCGCTCGTGACCTTCTGGGTGCCGCCGTACGACCACTTCAGCGACCAGGCCGACTTGGCGGCGCCGTTGTTGGTGAGGGTAACGGCTGCGGTGAAGCCGGTGTCCCACTGGCTCTGGATCTTGTAGTCGACGGCACAGGGTACGGCGGCGAGGGCGGCGTCCGAGCCGCCGGGCAGAGCCGCGAACGCCGTTCCGGAGGCTCCGGCGAGCAGCCCCAGGGCCACCAGCAGGGTTGTCTTGGTACGAGTCATGAGTGCGGGTTCCTTCGGGGTTCCGTGGGATCTACGGGTTGAGGGCGCGCAGATGGTCACGCAGCCCGGCGCCGTACGCGGTGGGAGTGCCGTCGTAGGCGGAGACGAGGGACGGCCCGGAGGAGCAGTCCCAGGTGTTCCAGGTCCAGCCGAGGTAGGACAGGTCGTGGTCGTCGAACCACTTCATGACCCGGTCGGTGAACCCGTGCGAGCAGGTGTTCTCGCCGATCTCCCCGGCCACCAGGGGCACGTGGGCGGCGACCGGGGCGAGGGTGGAGTTCCAGCAGCTCTCGCTCGCGCAGGAGTTGAAGTTGTAGACGTGGTACGCGGCGGCGAGATCGCCGGCCGGGTCGGTGGGCTGGTACGCGGTCCACTGGCCGAGGTCGTTGGAGTACGCCAGGCCGCCGGCCATGATGACGTTCTTGGCGCCGGTGGCCCGGACGCTGTCCACGAGGTCCTGCATGCCGGCGACCTCGTAGGCGATGCCGGGGCAGGTGCCCCCGTCCCGCCAGCACTTCCAGGCGTCCGTGGCGCTGGAGGCCGCCCGGTCCGGATACGGCTCGTTGAACAGGTCGAACACGGCCGCCTTGTCGTCCTTGAAGGTGCTCGCCACCGACGACCAGAACGACGGGGAGTACCGCATGTCGGGCATCGGCTTCTGGCAGGTGGCGTGCACGTCGGAGCAGCCGGCCGAGTTCCCGGTGTACTGGCCGTAGGACCAGTGCAGTTCGAGGACCGGGGTCATGCCGTGCGCCTCGACGCGGGCCGCCAGTTCCTTGACGGCGGCGATGTAGTTGGCGCCGCCGTACTCGGGCTTGACGTTGGACAGGCCGAGCCAGCACTCCTCGTTGAGCGGGATGCGGACCGCGTTGGCCTTCCAGTCGGCGATCGCCTTGATCGCCGCGTCGTCCACCGGCCCGTCCCAGATGCCGTAGCCCTGTACGCACATGAACTCGCCGCCGGACCGGTTGACGCCGAGCAGGCGGCGGGTGGTGCCGTCGGCGTCCACGAGCTTGTTGCCCGAGACCCGCAGCGCGGGCGGGGTACCGCCGGACGGCGGCGGGGTCGTCGGCGGCGGGGTCGTCGGCTCCGAGTCGACGTTGCAGGTCGTGCCGTTGAGCTTGAACACGGCCGGCGCGGGGTTGCTCCCCGACCAGGAGGCGAGGAAGCCGGCGCTGACGCTCGCACCGGTGCCGAGCGCGCCGTTCCAGTCCTCGCCGGCCGCTGTCACGGTGGCGCCGGACTGGGACCACGTGGCGTTCCAGCCCTGGCTGACCTTCTGTCCGCCGGCGAAGTCGAAGGTGAGCTTCCAACCGCTGAGCGCGGCCTGGTTGTTGGTGACCTTCACCGAGCCCTGGAAGCCGCTGTCCCACTGGCCGGTGACGGTGTACTCCACCGTGCAGGCGGGCGTGGCTCCCTGGGCCGCCGCCACCGGCACGACCACGCTCCCGACGAGCGCGACCGCACCGGTGGTGGCTAAAAGTACTGAACGCGGGGGGTGTCGCATGAGCGACTCCTTGCAGCTTGGCGCGCCGTGACGGACGCGTCGACTGAACGGAACCGCTCCCACTGGTGCGAGTGAAGGTAGCGCCAAGTGGCCGGTCTGCCCAGAGGAGTCGCCTGACTTTTCCTCAGCCGGATCCGTCGAATCTTTTCGACTCTTCAAGCACCTTGACCGCTCCGGGCCTCGTCCCCACTATGGGAGCGCTCCCACTGGTTCAAGCCTTGACTTCTCCCGAGCCGCACGCCCGCAAGGAGGAACCAGCACATGGATCCCGGACGTAAGCGCAGAGCCGTGCGCCGGCTGTGGACCGCGGTGGCCGCCGCGTTCGCCCTGCCCCTGACGATGCTCGCCACCGGCACCCCGGCCGCGCACGCGGCGTCCGTGCAGTGCAGCGTCGACTACAAGACCAACGACTGGGGTTCCGGCTTCACCGCCGACCTCACGATCACCAACCGCGGTACCGACGCCATCGACGGCTGGACACTGACGTACGCCTACACGGGCAACCAGAAGCTGACCAACGGCTGGAACGGCACCTGGTCCCAGTCGGGCCAGACGGTCACCGTGAAGAACGCCTCGTACAACGGCACGATCGCGACGGGCGCCGCCGTCTCCACCGGCGCCCAGTTCACCTACAGCGGCGCCAACACCGCCCCCACGTCCTTCGCCGTCAACGGCACCGCCTGCACCGGCGCGCACCAGCCGCCGGTGACCGTGCTGACCAGCCCGAGCGCGGGCGCCGTCTACTCGCAGGGCGAGGCGGTGCCGCTGGCGGCGACCGCGGCGGCGGCCGACAACGCGACCATCGGCAAGGTGGAGTTCTACGACGACACCACGCTGCTGGGCACGGACACGAGCGCGCCGTACTCGCTCTCGGTCCCCAGTTTGACCGTGGGCAGTCACTCCCTGGTGGCGAAGGCGTACGACAGCCTGGGCGCGTCCGCCGCCTCCACCCCGGTCGGCATCACGGTCGCCTCCGGCCCCGCCGTGGTCGCCTCCCCGTCCCAACTCGGCGTCCAGCAGGGCAAGTCGGGCACGTTCTCGGTGAAGCTGTCGACACAGCCGAGCGCGGACGTGACGGTGAGCACGAGCCGCACGGGCGGCAACACCGGGCTGTCCGTGACCGGCGGTTCCTCGCTGACCTTCACCCCGTCGAACTGGAACACCGCGCAGACGGTGACCGTCACGGCGGACTCCTCCGGCACCGGCAGCGCGACCTTCACCGCGTCGGCCACGGGCCACACCAAGGCGACGGTCACGGTCACGGAGCTGCCCGCGTCGAAGGCGTACGACGCCCGCTTCCTGGACCTGTACGGGAAGATCACCAACCCGGCGAACGGCTACTTCTCCCCCGAGGGCATCCCGTACCACTCGGTGGAGACGCTGATCGTCGAGGCCCCGGACCAGGGCCACGAGACCACCTCGGAGGCGTACAGCTATCTGCTCTGGCTCCAGGCGATGTACGGCAAGGTGACCGGCGACTGGTCCAAGTTCAACGGCGCGTGGGACATCATGGAGAAGTACATGATTCCCACCCACGCCGACCAGCCGACGAACTCCTCCTACAACGCCTCCAAGCCGGCCACGTACGCGCCCGAGCTGGACACCCCGAACGAGTACCCGGCGAAGCTGGACGCGTCGGTGCCGGTCGGCCCGGACCCGATCGCGGGTGAGCTGAAGTCGGCCTACGGCACGGACGACGTCTACGGCATGCACTGGATCCAGGACGTGGACAACGTCTACGGCTACGGCAACGAGCCCGGCAAGTGCGAGGCCGGTCCGACCGCCACCGGACCGTCGTACATCAACACCTTCCAGCGCGGCTCGCAGGAGTCCGTCTGGGAGACGGTCCCGCAGCCGACCTGCGACGCCTTCAAGTACGGGGGCAAGAACGGCTACCTGGACCTGTTCACCGGCGACTCCTCCTACGCCAAGCAGTGGAAGTACACGGACGCCCCGGACGCGGACTCCCGTGCCGTGCAGGCCGCGTACTGGGCGGATGTGTGGGCGAAGGCGCAGGGCAAGGGTTCCGACGTGTCCGCGACCGTCGCCAAGGCCGCCAAGATGGGCGACTACCTGCGGTACGCGATGTACGACAAGTACTTCAAGAAGATCGGCAACTGCACGAGCCCGTCCTGCCCGGCCGGCACCGGCAAGGACGCCTCGCACTACCTGCTGTCCTGGTACTACGCCTGGGGCGGCGCCACCGACACCTCCGCCGGCTGGGCCTGGCGCATCGGCTCCAGCCATGTCCACGGCGGCTACCAGAACCCCCTCGCCGCCTACGCGCTCAGCTCGGTCGCCGACCTGAAGCCCAAGTCGGCGACAGGCGCGACGGACTGGGGCAAGTCGCTCCAACGGCAGCTGGAGTTCTACCAGTGGCTCCAGTCGTCCGAGGGCGCCATCGCGGGCGGCGCGACCAACAGCTGGCAGGGCCGGTACGCCGCCCCGCCGGCCGGCGCGTCCACCTTCTACGGCATGTACTACGACTGGCAGCCCGTCTACCACGACCCGCCCTCCAACCAGTGGTTCGGGTTCCAGGCGTGGTCGATGGAGCGGGTCGCCGAGTACTACCAGCAGACCGGGAACGCCTCGGCGAAGGCGATCCTCGACAAGTGGGTCAAGTGGGCGCTGTCCAAGACCACGATCAACCCGGACGGCACCTACCGCATCCCCTCCACCCTCCAGTGGTCGGGCCAGCCCGACACCTGGAACGCGTCGAGCCCCGGTTCCAACAGCGGACTGCACGTCACCGTCGCCGACTACACCGACGACGTCGGCGTGGCCGCCGCCTACGCCAAGACCCTGACGTACTACGCCGCCAAGTCCGGTGACAGCGCCGCCAAGTCCACGGCGAAGGCGCTGCTGGACGGCATGTGGAACAACTACCAGGACAGCCTCGGCATCGCCGTCCCCGAGACCCGCACCGACTACAGCCGGTTCGGCGACAGCGTGTACGTGCCGAGCGGCTGGACCGGCACCATGCCGAACGGCGACGCGATCAGCTCCTCGTCCACGTTCGCCTCGCTGCGGTCCTTCTACAAGAGCGACCCGAACTGGTCGAAGATCGAGACCTACCTCAAGGGCGGCGCCGCGCCCGTCTTCACGTACCACCGCTTCTGGGCCCAGGCGGACATCGCCCTGGCCATGGGCTCGTACGCGGAGCTCCTGGAGTAGACCGGCACCTCTTCCGGGGCGGCCCCCACCCGCACCGGGGGCCGCCCCCCTGTCATGAGAAGAACCTGGTCCACGCCCGCACCGACATCGGCGGCGCCTACCGCCGGCAGGAGCCGACGAAGACGTGGACGCCGCTGCCGGGCTCCGTCGGCTGGAACGAATGAGGCCACACCGGCGTGGTCAGCCTGGCCTCCGACCCGGTCGACCCGGACAAGGTGTACGCGGCCGTCGGGACGTACACCAACAGCTGGGACCCGACGAACGGCGCGGTGCTGCGCTCCGCCGACCGGGGCGCGAGCCGGCGGAAGGCCGACCTGCCGGTCAAGCTGGGCGGCAACATGCCCGGCCGGGGCATGGGCGAACGGCTGGCGATCGACCCGAACCGGAACAAGAACACGCAGCCGGCGGCGTTCACCCTGGGCGGCAAGCCCTGCGCGGCCGGCTGACCTCGCGGCACTGGTGCGGCGGCGGTTCCCGTGGTGTCCTGGTGGTGACGGGAAGGACGCGTTGCAGACGCGGGGAAGCGGCCGGCAGCCGCGCACCGCGCAATCCTGATCCGCGAGAAGCGGGTGACGCCCTTCCCGTCCTGTCGTACCGGGGCGGCCTCGCTCCTCGGGCCGAAGGTCCCGCGTCCGGATCCGTGCGGCCCTGGTCCCCCGCTGATGCGCCTCGCCCGCGAGGTCGCCTTCGAGACCGGCACCCGCCTGTTCGAGGAGGGCCGGCCCGCCGTCATCGAGACCCTCGGGCACGGTGAACCGGTCGGCTGGTCCTGACACTTCCCGCCGTACCTCTGGCACCTCGGCGCCGAGGCGACGAGCCCGGTGCGGGCCTGGGAGTTCGACGCCGGCCCCGTGCGCGCGATGTGCGCGGCGGATCCCGAGTTCGGCCGGGCGATGAGGGACGAGGGACGAGGGCCGTGGGAGGACGGCCCGCGCGCGTCCTGTTCGCAGGCCGTCACCCGGCGGGCAGCGGGACCCGCCAGCTGAGCGTGGTGCCGCCGCCGTCGGGGCGGGTCAGCTCCAGGCGCCCGCCGAGCTTCGCCGCGCGCTCGGCCATGTTGCGCAGCCCGCTGCGGCGGCCGTCGGGCGCGATGCCCACCCCGTTGTCCGAGACGGTCAGGCACACCTCGCGGCCGTCGGTCGTCAGGACCACCTGAGCGCGGTCGGCGCGCGCGTGCCGGGCGATGTTGGTGAGGGCCTCGGAGAGCACCGCCATGACGTGGTCGGCGATCTCGGGCGGTACGTCCGTGTCCACCAGGCCCTCCATGCGCACGCTGGGCGCGAGGCCCAGGACCGGGGCCGCCTCGCCCACCGTGCGCACGACCCGGGCCCGCAGGCCGCCGCCGCTCGCGGCGCCCCCGCGGGTCCGCAGCCCGAAGATCGTCGACCTGATGATCTTGATGGTCTCGTCGAGGTCGTCCACGGCCCGCAGGACCCGCTCGGCGGCCTCGGGGTGCTCGATGAAGCGGCCCGCGCTCTGCAAGGTCATCCCGGTCGCGAACAGCCGCTGGATGGCCAGGTCGTGCAGGTCCCGGGCGATCCGGTCGCGGTCCTCCAGCACCGCGATCTGCTGGGCGTCCCGCCGGCGCTCGGCCAGTTCCATGGCGATCGCGGCCTGGCCGGCGAACCCCCGGAGCATCTCGGTCTCCTTGGCCAGGAAGACCGGCCGGCCGGCCTCGCGGGCCACCAGGACCACCCCGCGCACCCCGCCCTCCCCGGTGCCGATGGGTACGGCCACGGCTGGGCCGAGACCGCCGAAGCGCGGGGGTTCGGACGAGATCCGGGTGTCGTGGTCGACGTCGTCGCTGGAGACCGGGGCCGCGGCGGAGAAGGCCAGGCCCATGAGGCTGTCCCGCAGGGACAGCACGAGTCCGCGGTGTGCCTCCGCCTCCGCGCCCACGGCGATCTCCACGGAGAGCGACCCGGTGTCCGCCATGGGCAGCGCCACCGCCGCCAGGGCCGACCCCGTGATCTCCCGGGCGCGCTCCGCGATCAGCTCCAGGGCCTGTGCGCGCTCGCTGCCGGACATCAGACAGTGACCGATCTCCGCGTTCGCCAGCAGCCAGCGCTCGCGCAGCCGCGACTCCTCGTACAGGCGGGCGTTGTCGATCGCGACGCCGGCGGCGACGGCGAGCGTCGACAGCACCGATTCGTCCTCCTCGTCGAAGTCCACGCCCCCGCGCTTCTCGGTCAGGTAGAGATTGCCGAAGACCTGGTCACGCACCCGGATCGGAACACCGAGGAAGCTGTTCATCGGCGGATGGCCGGGCGGGAAGCCGTACGAGGCGGGGTGCTCCGAGATCTTCGGCAGGCGCAGCGGTTCGGGGTGACGGATCAGCTCGCCGAGGATGCCGTGCCCCTCCGGGTAGGGGCCGATCGCGGCGATCTCCTTCTCGGACACGCCGACGGTGTGGAAGGCCGACAGGGTCCTGCCGTCGGGCCCGATGACGCCGAGGGCGGCGTACTCGGCGTCCACGAGCACGGCCGCGGCCTCCACGATCGAGCGGAGCGCCTGTTCCAGCTCCAGCTCGCGGCCGACGGAGAGGACCGCCTCCAGGAGGCTGTGCACCCGGTCGCGGGTGCCCCGGGCCGCGTCGATCCGGGCCTGCAACTCCTCCAGCAGCTCGTCCAGCCTCAGCTGCGGCAGACGTACGCGGGGTTCCTCCGGGCGCTCCACCACATGCCTCCAGGTCCCCTCGCCGCGCCGGCCCGGCGCCGACGGGTCGTCTCCACGGTATCCGGTCCCGCTCCGGGGGGCGGCACGCGGTACCGGCCCCCGCCCACCGGCCGCGGCCGGGACCATCGGCCGCCGATCGGGGACGTACGGCACTGGCGCAACGGACGGTCCTCGCCGAGGGTGGACCCAGGAGCGGCACCGATCCCCCGCGGTGCCGCTCCGTCGCGTCACCCCGACCGTCCGCCGGCCGGTGCGGGGCCGGGTCCCGGCGGGGCCGGGTCCCGATCGGGCCGGGAGTGGGGCCGTCCGGCCCTTCCGGGAGGCGGCCGGGCCCGGTTCGCTGGTGCCATGCCCGAGAACCACGAGCTGCCCGGGTCGGCGCTCCTCGCCGGGCCCGTCGCGGCACCGGCGCAGGAAGACGGCCCCGGCCCCACGGTGCTGACCCTGCGCGGAGAGATCGACCTGCTGACCGCGCCGGCCCTGTCGGAACGGCTCGACGCGCTCACCGCGCGTCCGTGCCCCGACCTGGTCCTGGACCTGCGCCCGACCGAGTTCATCGACTGTGCCGGGCTGAGCGTCCTGTGCCGGGCGCGCAACCGCGCCCTGGCCCGGGGCGGACGGCTGCGTCTGGTCACGAACAGCGCCCGCTTCCTGCGGATGCTGCGCCTGACAGGCCTGTGGGGCGTCTTCGAGGTGCGGCACCGGCTCCCCCGGCCCGCGCGGCGCGCCGGGTGAGTGGGGCCGATCGGCCCTGGTGCGTACGGCACCGGCAGGTCATGATCGGGCTCAGGGACAGTCCGCAGCCCGCCGTCCCCGGGGAGGAAGAGGTCGCCATGCCCGAGACACGCACCTTCACGGAGCAGGACCCGATCCGGGTCTTCCTGGTGGACGACCACGAGGTGGTCCGGCGCGGTCTGGCCGACCTGCTCGACACCGAGCCGGACATCCGCGTGGTCGGTGACGCGGACACCGCCGGACACGCGCTCGCCCGCGGTCCCGCCCTGCGCCCGCACGTCGCCGTGCTCGACGTACGCCTGCCCGACGGCGACGGCATCTCGGTCTGCCGGGAGCTGCGCGACCGGATGCCGGGGCTGGCCTGCCTGATGCTCACCTCGTTCGACGACGAGGACGCCCTGCTGGACGCCATCATGGCCGGGGCCTCGGGTTACGTCCTCAAGCAGATCAAGGGCTCCGACCTGGTGTCGGCGGTCCGTACCGTCGCTTCCGGACAGTCGATGCTGGACCCGGCGACCACGGCCCGGCTGATGCGCTCCTTGCGGGCCGATCCGGCCGGGAACCCTTCCCTGCCGCCCGAGTTGGCGGGTCTGTCACCGCGCGAACGGGACATCCTGGCGCTGATCGGGGACGGGCTGACCAACCGTGAGATCGGCAAGAGGCTGTACCTGTCGGAGAAGACCGTCAAGAACCACATCTCGCGCCTGCTGGCCAAACTGGGGGTGCAGCGCCGGGTCCAGGCCGCGGTCCTCGCCTCCCATCTCGGCCAACACGGTCCGGACGCGGGCCCGTTGCGCTGAGACGGACAGGACGCGCGCTCGCATCACGGCGTCCTCGCAGGAGCCTGCGCCGGCCTGCGGAAGGCCCTCAGGCTGAAGCGCGGGTCGGGGCGCGGGCGGCCCTGGTCGGGGAGTCCGGCCAGGCGGGCGGCGAACTCCTCGGTGCGCGGCTCACCGGGCGGCAGCAGGGTGAACCAGCCGCGGCGCAGGTCGGCGATGGTGGTGCGGGGGCTGCGCCCCTGCCCCGAGCCGCGGAAGGAGCCGTGTCCGACGGGCCCGAGTCCGTGCCGGGCGGCGTGGGCGGTGACGGTTCCCGCGGCGTCGGCGGCGGGACGGCGCGGACGGGCGGCCAGGACGGTGTCGATGTCGCTGCCGACGTCGTGCGCGGCGGCCTTGTCGACCGTGGTGACGTACACCCCGCCGGGCCGCAGCACGCGGGCGCACTCGCCGACGACCGCGCCGACGTCCTCCGGGTCCAGCAGGTGCAGCAGCCAGATGCTGGTGACCGCGTCGAAGGCGCCGTCCGGGAAGGGCAGTCGGCGGCTGTCGGCCCGCACGATCGCGCCGGGCAGCCGGGCCGACGCCCTGCGGACCATGGCCGGGGTGAGGTCCGCGCCGGTCACCCGCAGCTCCGGGCGGGCGGCGGCGAGCCGCCGGGTGACGATCCCGGTGCCGCAGGCGACGTCGAGGAGACGGCCCGGCCCCCCGGGTATCAGACCGAGGACGGCCCGTGCGGCCTCCTGGGCGCGGGCCTCGCCGCCGCGCGAGGTGTCGTAATCGCCGGCTTCCTTGTCGTAGTCGAGCACATCGCTCAGTGTGCTCCGTGGCCTGGCGCGATGTCCTCCACCCTGCGGGCGAGGGCGAAGTCCTTCGCGGTGACGGCACCGCCGGCGCTGTGGGTGTGCACGCCGAGGGAGACGGTGTTGTAGCCGAGGGTGAGGTCGGAGTGGTGGTCCAGCTCGTCCTGGATGCCGGCGATGTGCACGACGAGGGCCGCCGCCGCGAAGTGGGAGCCCAGCCGGTAGGAGCGGGTGAGGCGGTCGCCGTCCACCGACCAGCCGGGCAGCTCGGCCAGCCGGTCCTCGATCTCCTTCTGCGACAGCGGTTCGACGGCCATGGCCCGGACTCCCTTCACCGCGTGCCCCCCTCCGGGGCGTGGCGGGTACGGGTTCAGCCTGCCACGCCGGCGAGGGGCCCCGGCACACCGACGCGGCCCGGCCACCATGCGCTCGTTCCCCCGCCCCGGCTCCATTAGGGTCGACTGCATGCCTCTCCTCGCGTCCGCTCCCACCGCTCCCGTCGACGTCACCGGCAAGGGCGTCGGCCCGCTGTTGCGCGCCTGGCGGGAACGGCGCCGGATCTCGCAGCTGGACCTGGCCCTGCGCGCCGACTCCTCCGCGCGGCACATCAGCTTCATCGAGACCGGCCGGTCCCGGCCCAGCGAGGAGATGGTGCTGCGGCTCGCCGAGCAGCTCGACGTGCCGGTGCGGGAGCGCAACGCCCTGCTGCTGGCGGCCGGTTACGCGCCGCGCTATCCGGAGACCCCGCTGGACGACCCGGCGCTGGACGCGCTGCGCGACGGCCTGGAGCGGCTCATCCGGGGCTACGAACCCTATCCGGCGCTGGTGGTCGACGCCGGGTACACGGTCGTCGCGGCGAACCGGGGCATCGCCCTGCTGCTGGACGGTGTGCCGGAGGAGCTGATGGTCCCGGTGCCGAACGCGATGCGGCTGACCCTGCACCCGCAGGGGATGGCGCCGCGCATCCGGAATCTGCGGCAGTGGCGCGGGCATCTGCTGGCCCAGATGGAACGGGAGATCGCCCTGCACCGCTCGGACCGGCTCCGCGCCCTGTACGAGGAGGTGGCGGCCTATCCGGTGCCCGAGGAGCCGTCCGGCGGCGAACCGGCCGAGCCCGTGCCGTACTTCGCGCTGCCGCTGCGCATCGAGCACGCCGGGCGGATCCTGTCGTTCGTGTCCTCGATCTCCACGTTCAACACACCGATGGACGTCACGGTCGCCGAGCTCGCCATCGAGACGTTCCTGCCGGCGGATCCGGCGACCGCCAAGTACCTGCACACGCTGGCCGGTTGAGGTTGATTGCCTCGGGCAGGTGTGCGAGACGGCAACACGTGACAGACTGCTCCCCGCGTTGATCGGTGCGCAGGGGAGGGCGTGGCGGTGAGTGAGCGGCGGGCTGCGCCCACCGTGGGCCAGGTGGTGCTGGGCAAGCGGTTGCAGGAGCTGCGGGAGGCGGCGGGCCTGAGCCGTGAGGAGGCCGCCCGGGTCCTGCGGGTGGCGTCGGCGACCGTACGGCGGATGGAGATGGCCGAGGTCGCGTTGAAGATCCCCTACGTACAGGTGCTGGTGACCACCTACGGGGTGCCCGAGGAGGAGGCCGACGCGTTCGTGCGGCTGGCCGAGGAGGCGAACCAGCCGGGCTGGTGGCAGCGGTTCCACGACGTGCTGCCGGACTGGTTCAGCCTGTACGTCAGCCTGGAGGGCGCCGCCCGGGTCATCCGCTCCTACGAACCGCACTTCGTGCCCGGTCTGCTCCAGACCGAGGAGTACGCGCGCGCGGTCATGGAGGCGGGGACGGTCGGGCAGACCTCGCCGGAGACGGTCGAACGGCATGTCTCGCTGCGCATGGAGCGGCAGCGGCTGCTGGAGCGGGAGGACCCGCCCCACCTGTGGGTGATCATGGATGAGACGGTGCTCAGGCGTCCGGTGAGCGTGCGGCCCGAGGTGCTGCGGGACCAGCTGGACCGGCTGCTGGAGTACGCCGTGCGGGACCGGGTCACGCTCCAGATCGCCGAGTTCGCGGCGGGCCCGCATCCGGGGACGTACGCGCCGTTCACGCTGTTCCGGTTCGCCGAGCCGGAGCTGCCGGACATGGTGTTCACCGAGTACCTGACGGGCGCCCTCTATCTGGACTCGCGTCAGGAGGTGGCCACGCACCTGGAGGTACTGGACCACATGACGGCCCGGGCCGCGTCCGCCCAGCGCACGCTGAAGCTGCTGCGGGAGCACCGCGAGAGCCTCTGAGCCCCGGGTGACCCGTACGGGTCTGCGGACAGGTGCGTCCCCGGGGCCGCCCCTAGGTTCTGAGTAGTGCCCGAGGGGCGCGGCCCCCGGCGACGCGGGCGGGCCCGCCCCGACGACGGGGGGCGCGGCCCCCGGCGACGCGGGCGGGCCCGCCCCGACGACGCGAAGGAGGCCCGATGCCCTCGGACGCGGTGCTCTACCAGGCGGCGGCCCTGTGCCTGACCTATCCGGACGACGACCTGGTCGCCCGGCTGCCGCTGCTGCGCGAGGCCGCCCCGCCGCTGCGGGCGTTCACCGACCACGCGGCCGTCACCCCGCGGCGGGAACTGGCCGCGCACTACGAGCGGGTCTTCGACCCCGGGAACCGGCACAGCCTGTACCTGAGCCGGTGGCACGACGGCGGCACCCGCCGGCGCGGGACGTCCCTGGTCCGCTTCCAGGACGTCTACCGCCGGCACGGCCTGGAGTGCAGCGGCGAGGAACTGCCGGACTTCCTGCCTGCGGTGCTGGAGTTCACCGCGCGGACCGGCGACACCAGCCTGCTGACCGAGCACCGCGACGGCCTGGAGCGGCTGCGCACGCGGCTGACCGACTACGGCACCCCGTACGCGGACGTCCTGGACGCGGTCTGCGCCACCCTGCCTGCCGCGCCCGCCGGAACGCCCCCGTGACGCGCCCCGGCCGGGCGGCCGGGGCGCGACGACCACCGGCGGACGATCGCCCCCTGGGCGAGGGCGCGGCAGCCCGCGTGGGGCGGGGGTCAGGCCAGCTCGGCCGTCAGGGTGATCGTCGTACCGGTCAGGGCCTGGCTGACCGGGCAGTTCTTCTTGGCGTCCTCGGCGGCGGACCGGAAGCCGTCCGCGTCCAGGCCGGGCACCTCGCCGCGCACGGTGAGGTGGATGCCGGTGATGCCCTCGCCGGGCTGGAAGGTGACGTCGGCGTTGGTCTCCAGCCGGGTGGGCGGGGTGCCGGCGCCGGCCAGGGCGTGCGAGAGGGCCATGGAGAAACAGCTGGAGTGGGCGGCGGCGATCAGCTCCTCGGGGCTGGTCTTGCCGTTCGCGTCCTGGGCGCGCGAGGCCCACGTGACCGGCTGCTGGCCGATGCCGGAGGAGTCGAAGGTGACGATGCCGTTCCCTTCGAGCAGGTTGCCTTCCCAGACGGTGTGCGCGGTGCGCGTGGTTGCCACGATGCTTCCTTTCGCGAGTGTCGCGGTTCCGGGGTTCCCGGATGTCCCTATCCGATCACATCCGGGCTCATCGCACTCCGAAGACCGGCCCACGGGGCGTGAACGGCGGGTGACGTCCCCGCGGGACCGGAGTCCGAGGACAGTGTGGGGGTACGGCGGTGCGGGCGCGGCCGGGTGTCAGGCGGCCCGCTCCTCCGCCACGTCCGGGGCGAGCGGCACCTGGGGCCCGTCCAGCTCGCTGAGCCAGCGGCGCAGCACACGGTGGATGTGCTCGGCGCCGGTCAGTTCCTCCCCGTCCCCGGCCGGTGCGGACAGCTCGTGCGGGGAGAGCAGGAACGGGTGGGACTGGGCACCGCCGAGCCCGCCGTGCGAGCCGATCTGTTCCTCGAAGGCGAGGACTTCGCCGTCGGCGGGGTCGTAGGCGGAGTTCACCATGATGTCGGCGGTGTGCGGGAAGGAGTGGGTGCGGCGGACGGCGTCGGCGGCACCGGGGCCGAAGCGGGCCAGCGGGCCGGGCTCGTCGTCCAGCTCGGCCAGGGGGATCTCGGCACCGTAGGCGCCGAGGACGACGCCGTCGTGCTCCTCGCTGCGCACGAGGAGGAAGCCGACACCGGGGTGGTTGGCGAGCGTGGTGAGCAGGGCGGGGTGGCGGGCGTCGATCTCTTCCTTGGTCATGCGGTGCGGGACGTCCGGGAAGGAGATGAGGCCGAGGTTGCCGGAGGCCAGCACGATCGGCTCGGAGCGGCGGGAGGGGCGGTGGTGCTCGCCCTTCTCCTCGACCGGCCGGCGCAGGGCGGCGCGGACGGCCGCGCGGGCCTCGGTGCCGCTGCGGGTGCGCTGGGCCCGGCGCGGGACGTGCAGTCCGCAGCCGGCCCGGACCAGGTCGCCGAGGGTGAGGCCGTAGCGGGCGCGGAACGTTTCGCCGGGGCTCTGTCCGTGGTCGGAGAGGACGACGATCCGGTAGGGGCGCGGGGCGTGTTCGGCGACCCGTTCGAGGAGGGCGAGGGAGCGGTCGAGGCGTTGCAGGACCTTCTCGGTGTCGCGGCTGCGCGGGCCGGAGTGGTGGGCGACCTCGTCGTAGGCGACGAGGTCGGCGTAGACGGCGGTGCGGCCGGCGAGCATGTCGCCCATGACCGCGGCGACGACGACGTCCCGTTCGACGACGGTGGCGAAGGCGCGGACGAACGGGTAGAGGCCGCCCCGGCCGACGCGCGGGCGCTGTCCCCGCAGCCGGGCGCGGGTGGACTGGCCGATCTCGCGGCCCACCTCGGCGACGAACGACAGGGCGGTGCGGACGGCGCCCGCCGGGTCGCGGAAGTAGGCGAAGTACCCGGCGCGGGAACGGTTCGCCGGGCCGCGGCGGCGGGCGGCGATCGACAGGACGAGGGCCTGCTCGGCGGCGCCGCCGCTGAACAGGTTGCCCCGGCTGGCGCCGTCGACGGTGAGCAGTCCGCCGTCGCCCGTGTGCCGTATGGCCCGGCGTTGCAGTTCGGCGGCGCTCGTCGGCCGGTTGCAGACCATCACCTCGCCCCGGTCCTTCTCGTACCAGCGGAACGCCGGCACGTCGAAGGTGCTGCCGTGCAGGATGCCGAGCTGGCTGGCGCCGGTCTGGCTGGACCAGTCGGTGCGCCAGGGCGTGAGGCGGTGGGTGGGGCGGGCACGGCCGACCGCCGCCGGCGGGGTGCCCTCGCCCGCGCTCGCCGGCCGTACGCCGTCGCCGCCGGACAGCCAGCGGCCCACCGTCGGCATCAGGCCCTTGCGGACCGCGTCGACCAGGACGTCGTGGCCGACGCCGTCGAGCTGCACGCACAGCAGTCCGGGCGCGGTGGGGCAGGGCGGATGGTCCCGTCGGCTGCGGGTGGCGAGGCGGTGCAGGCGGCGCCGGTAGGTCTCGTCGTCGCGCACGGCGAGGGCCGCGCCGGTGGCGGACGCGACGGCGGACATCACGGCGGCCACGATGACGGCGGTCTCGGGCGCGGCCTCGCCGCGCCCGGAGGGATTGATGCGCAGGGCGAGCAGCAGCAGGGAGCCGTTGAGGAAGAAGACCAGCAGGCCGAGGACGAGGGCGGGGACGAGCAGCAGCAAGCGCACCAGGAGCGGCCAGACCACGGCCGAGAGGATGCCGAAGGCGCCCGCGCCGCAGGCGGCGGCCACGGCGATGCGGGTGGCGCTGTCACCGTCGGCGGACTGGAGCTGGAAGTCGGGCAGGATCGCGGCGAGGGCCAGCATGGTGACCGTGGAGACCGCCCATACGGCGACGCTCCGCCCGACCTGACTGGCGATCCGTCGCCACCGCACCCCGCCCACGCCCCGCACACCTCATGTCCCGGCCCTCCCCCACCCTGTGGCCGGGGGGCCTCCTCTCGCTTCACCGGCCCGATCGAGCCGGCTCCACCTTGTCACACGTGCGGCCGTCCGCCCGGGCGGGCCATCGCAAACGGGGCGGGACCGGGAGGGGGTCACCGTCCGTCGTAGCCGGCCGTCGGCATCGACAGCCGGCGGTGCACCCGCGCCTTCATCTGCGCGTCGTACGCCGGCTCGGCCCGCCCCACCGTCTCCACGCGCACGCCCCGGCGCGCGCATTCGGCGGTGAACTCCTCCACCGACGACAGGGCCCGGCGCAGCACCCGGAGGCTGGGCGCGACGAACACGTCCACCCCGGGCCGCACCCCGTCCCAGAGCGCGCAGTGGTCGAAACGCAGTCCGCCGACGAGAAGTTCCCGGGCGACCACGTAGCCGTGCTCGGCGGCCCAGCGGGCGCACATCGCGTGCTGGCTGCGCGAGTCCACCAGGAAGGGGTCGGCCTCCAGCTCCTCCAGGGGTGTGAGGCTGGCGATGGCGGTGACCCGCACGGTCGTGAGCGCCCCGAAGGCACCCCGCGGCTGTCCCATGGCGTCCCCCTCACCTCCGGGTTTCGCCGCCGACCCTACTCCTGCCCGTAGGCTTCGGGGAGTCGCGTGAAGGAGGCGAAGAAGGTGCCGGTGGAGATCACGTGGTGGGGTCACGCCACCTGTGCGCTGGAGGATGCGAACGTACGCCTGCTGACCGACCCCCTGTTCGCCCGCCGGCTGGCGCACCTGCGGCGCCGGCGGGGTGCGGTGCCGCCCCCGGGGGCCCGCCGCGCGGACGTGGCACTGGTCTCCCACCTGCACGCGGACCATCTGCACCTGCCGTCGCTGGCCTGCCTCGACCCGGGCACGCGCCTGCTCGTGCCCCGGGGCGCACCACGGGCGGTACCCGGTCTGCGCCGGCTGCGGCAGCTGCGGATCACCGAGGTGGCTCCCGGCGACGAGGTGCGGATCGGCGAGCTGCTGGTGCGTGTGGTGCCGGCGCTGCACGACGGGCGGCGGCTGCCGGTGGGTCCGCACCGCTCGCCCGCGCTGGGCTACGTCGTCGAGGGCGAGGCGCGGACGTACTTCGCCGGGGACACCGGGTTGTTCGACGACATGGCCGAGCGGGTGGGGCCGGTGGACGTGGCGCTGCTGCCGGTGGGCGGCTGGGGGCCGTATCTCGGGGAGGGACATCTGGACGCGGGCCGCGCGGCACGCGCGTTGGCCCGGCTGGCGCCGCGGCTGGCGGTGCCGGTGCACTACGGGACGTACTGGCCGATCGGCATGGACGCGGTGCGCCCGCACGAGTTCCACGCGCCGGGCGACGAGTTCGTGCGGCTGGCGGCGGTGGCCGCGCCGGGGGTGGCGGTGCACAAGCTGGGGCACGGGGAGAGCGTGCGGCTGGAGGTCGCGCGGTGACATGGCTGGCCGACGTGTCGCGGGCGGTGACGCCCGGGGCGACGCAGCAAGTGATGGGCTATCCGTCGTTGTTCCTGCTGGTGCTGATCGGGGCGCTGGTGCCGGTCGTGCCGACGGGCGCGCTGGTGAGTTCCGCGGCGGTGGTGGCGTTCCATCAGACGATGCCGTTCCCGCTGGCGTTGGTGTTCGTGACGGCGTCGCTGGCCGCGTTCCTGGGGGACGCGGCGCTGTACTGGCTGGGGCGGCGCGGGATGCGGTCGAAGAACGGGTCGCGGTGGCTGGAGGCGATACGGTCGCGGGCGCCGGAGGAGCGGCTCGCGCAGGCGCGGGGGAAGCTGGCCGAGCACGGGGTGGCGGTGCTGGTGCTGTCCCGGCTGGTGCCGGCCGGGCGGATACCGGTGATGCTGGCCTGTCTGATGGCGGAGTGGCCGCCGAGGCGGTTCGCGCGGGGGAATCTGCCTGCCTGTCTCGCCTGGGCGGCCACGTACCAGGTGATCGGGATAGTGGGGGGTTCGCTGTTCGCCGAGCCGTGGGAGGGGGTTGTGGTGGCGGTGGTGCTGACCGTCGTCATCAGCGCGGCGCCCGGTCTGTGGCGGCGGGTCCGGGCCGCCGGGTGAGGGGGCGCCGGGACGCCCCGCGTCAGTCCAGCACTCTTGAGCCGCCGACCGGCAGGTCCCACAGGTCCTCGCGCTCCAGCCCCGCCTTCTCCCAGGCCGTCCGCGCTCTGGTGAGCGGCTCCAGGACCGGTTCCGCGGAGAGGATGAACGTGGCCCAGTGCATGGGGGCCATGCGGCGGGCGCCGAGGTCGAGGGTGGCCTGGACCGCGTCCTCGGGGTCGCAGTGGACGTCGCGGAGCCACCAGCGGGGGTCGTAGGCGCCGATGGGCATCAAGGCGAGGTCGATGCCGGGGTAGCGGCGGCCGATGCGGGAGAACCAGTGGCCGTAACCGGTGTCGCCGGCGAAGTAGAGGCGCTGTCCGTCGGAGTCGGTCAGGACCCAGCCGCCCCACAGGCTGTGGCAGGTGTCGGTGAGGGTGCGCTTGGACCAGTGGTGGGCGGGGACGAAGTCGAAGCGGACCCCGGACAGTTCGGCGCCCTCCCACCAGTCGAGTTCGGTGACCCGGGTGAACCGGCGGCGCCGGAACCAGCGGCCGAGGCCGGCGGGCGCGAACACCGGGGTGTCGCGCGGGAGTCGGCGCAGGGTGGGGGCGTCCAGGTGGTCGTAGTGGTTGTGGCTGATGACGACGGCGTCGACGCGGGGCAGGCTCTCCCAGAGCACGCCCACGGGGGTGATGCGGGCCGGGGTGCCGAGGATGCGGCGGGACCAGACGGGGTCGGTGAGGACGGTCAGGCCGCCGATGCGGACGATCCAGCTGGCGTGTCCCGCCCAGGTGACGGCGAGGGTACGGGTGTCGACGCGGGGCAGCGGGGCCGGTGCGTAGGGCAGACGGGGGATGTCGGCGAGGCCATCGGGTCCGGGGCGCACGGCGCCTTCGCGGGCGAAGCGGGCGAGGGCCTTCAGGCCGGGCAGGGGGGCGGTGAGCCGGTCGTGGAACGTGCGGGGCCAGACCCGGTGTTCGCCGAGCGGGCGGGGCTCGGCCAGGGGCGGGGAAGAGGGCGCGAGGGGGGCCGGCGTGCCGGGTTCGCCGGCTGCCACGGCCGTCGTCGTGGCCGGGCCGGGCTCATGCGTCTGCTGCGTCATCGAGGATGCTCCCATCGCTGAGCGTCGTCGCGGAGATCGTCGAAGGCCGACCTCAAGGAGATCAACGCCCGTTGCACGTGTGGCAGTTCCAACGGTTCGGGTGACGTGAGGCTTTCCGTGCGTTCCTCGTCCGTGGCGCCCAGCAGGGGCCCGGTGGCGAGCCGGACGCGCAGCGCTCCGAGGTCGTCGCCGAAGCGGTGGCCGCCGGGCGCGGGCATGCCGAGCCGTGCGGTGAGGAGGTCCTCCAGTTCCTGTGCGTCACCGACGCCCTGGGCGGCGAGCGGTTCCCGCAGCGGGCCGAGATCGACGTACAGGTGCCGGCCGGCCTGCGGGGGCCGGGCGAGCGCGCCGGCGGCGACGACGGCGGCGTGCGCGGCGGCGGCCACGCGCGCGTGCAGCCGTACGGTGGCCTCGCGGCGTTCGATGACGGGCGGGGGCTCGTCCAGGGCGTAGCCGGCGACCGCCGCGACCGGTGTGGGGAGACGGGCGCCGAGGGCGGTGAGGATGTCGAGCACGCGCGCGTGGAGGTGCCGTCCGCTGTCGGTGGCCGGGAAGCGGGCGACGGCGGCGGGCCAGCCGGGGGGCAGCAGGGCGCCGGCCAGGTCGGTGACGACGGTGACCTGGCCGGGCCACATCTCGGCGGGGCTGAGCAGGACGGTGTCGTGCGGGGCGTGCAGGGTGTCCCGCCAGGTCTCGTCGCTGACCAGGTGCAGGCCCTCGGCGGTGGCG
Source organism: Streptomyces olivaceoviridis (assembly GCF_014650115.1). Taxonomy (GTDB): domain Bacteria; phylum Actinomycetota; class Actinomycetes; order Streptomycetales; family Streptomycetaceae; genus Streptomyces; species Streptomyces olivaceoviridis. The sequence goes on from NZ_BMUI01000007.1 coordinate 217,729, forward strand.
GCCTCGACGGTCTCGTGCAGCAGTTCGGGCGGGGTGACGGTGGCGGTGGGGTCGTCGGCGACGGACAGCACCAGCAGCCGGGGGTCACCGCCCTCGGCGCGGACCCGGCGGACGGTCTCCAGCAGCGCGTACGGGTCGGGGACCCCGCCGCCCTCGGCCGGGGTCGGGACGTGGAAGGCGGGCCGGCCGAGGACGCGGGCGTACGGGGCCCACCAGGCGGGGCAGGGCCGGGGTACGAGGACGTCCGCGCCGTCGCCGGCGAGCGCGGCGGTCAGGGCGAGCAGCAGGGCGGGGGCGCCGGGTCCGGCGGCCACCTGGTCGGGGACGCAGGGCAGGCCGCGCCGGGTCCAGTAGCCGCAGGCCGCCTCCAGCAGGGCGGGGGCGCCGCCGACGGGATGGGCGTCGGCGCGGCTCGCGGCGGCGGAGAGCACGGCGGACAGTTCGGGGAGCACGGGCAGGCCGTCGCCGGGGAGCGGCGGGCCGTAGCGGACGGGGCCGTGGCCTTCTTCGAGGTCCGTCCGCCGCATGTCCGCCTCCGCGCAGTCCGTGGTGCCGTCGTGCCGCCCGCTCCGGGCCGTGCTGTCCGCGTGGGCTGCTGTGCCGTCCGCGTGTGCCGTGCGGGTCGGCGACCTGTCCGGGCGGGTGTCCGTCCGTCTCGTCGTGCGTCTCGTGCCGTGTCCTGTGGTGCTCCGGGCCGGCTGTGTGGCGGGTGGTTCCGGTGAGGTCCCTGGGAGGTGCCCTCGGGAAGGTGTGTACCCGCCGGACGGCCCTCCATGGGCGGTGCCGGAAGTTGCCCGGATCACATCCCCGCGGGTTCGCCTCCCCGGAACCGCCGGTGGCCGACAACCCGGTGGCCGAACAGCCGGTAGCCGGCGCCCGCGCAGGCGGCGGCGATGAGGGCGGCGCCGACGGCCAGGGCGGGGACCGAGTCGTCGAAGGTGCCGCCCCGTCCCGCGTCCACGCCGTGCTGGACGCCGGCGGGCGCGCAGGGGTCGGAGCCGTGGGACTCGTCACAGGTGCGGCCGTCCGAGCAGCCGCCCTCCCGGGACTCCGCGCACCAGTGGTCGTCATGGCCGCAGGAGCCCGCCCCCGCACCGGCTCCCGCCCCCGCGCACTCCCGCCCGGAACCGTCCTGCCCGGCGGGGTCCTTGCCGGCCCCGGCGGAGTCCTTGCCCGTCCCGGCGGAGTCCTTGCCCGTGCCGTCCCGCCCGGCGGAGTCCTTCCCGGTGTTCTGCCGTCCACCGCCGTCCTGCCCGGCACCGTCCCGCCCCGCCCCCGTCCCGCCCCCGTCCCGGCCGCCGCCGTCCGGTCCGGTCGCCTGTCCGGGCCCCACCTCGCCCGCGCCGGCCCGGCCGGCACCGTCCTGGCCGAAGCCGTCCTGGCCGAAGCCGTCCCACCCTTCGTCCGGCCCGGTCCCGGTGCCCAGGTCCGCGAGGCCGTCCAGTCCGGGCACGGCCCCCGTGCCCTCCCGCCCGGCGTTCTGCGGGCTGTCCTGGCCGCAGGGTGTGCCGTCCGCGCAGGCCGTGTCCGGCGCGGTGAGGGCCTCGCCGCTCCGGGTGACGGGGTGGCCGCCGGTCGGGGGCGTGCCCGGGGCCAGGGAGACGGACGGACAGGGGGCGTCGGCGATCCGGGCGGCGGCGGGGTCGGTGGCCCGGCGCGCACTCCCGCTATCGCCCCCGGCGGTGGCGCGGGTGGCGCCCGAGGCGGCGGCCGGCACGACCGGCGCCGGCCCGCTGACGGGGTCGCAGAACGCGGGCGCGGTGAGGGTGCCGGAGACGGGGGCGGCGGCGGCCGGGCCGGTGAGGGCGAGCACGGCACTGGCGGCGAGGGCGGCGGACAGGGCGCGGGCGGTGCGGCGCATGGGAGGGGCTCCTCGGCGGGCGGCGGACAGCGGGCGGCGGACAGCGGACGGCAACCAACGGGCAGCGGCGGCACGGCCGGGCGCCGGTGCGCGGTGCGGCGTACACCGGCGTACCGGTCGCGCGCGGTGTGACCGTCGCACAGCGCGTCGGCGACACCGTGCGGTGCCCGGGTGACGGAAGGACACGGGTCGTGCCCTCGCTGCCATGACAGCCCGCGTGCCGCCGTACCGCGCGCGGCCGGAGCCCATTCGCGGGACACCCGGGGCCGGCCGGGTGACAGTCCGGCCGACGGCAGGCCCAAGGCGCCCCGGAACCCGCTCCCGTACCCGCCCCCGGAGGTTTTCCGCCCCCCGCGCAGGTCACTCGGTATCCGCTGACCGGATCGTCCGCTACGCACTGCACCGGGAGGTCTCTCCATGAGCACCAAGGTCTCGGACCACATCCTTGAGCGCCTGCGCGCCTGGGGGGTGGAACAGGTTTTCGGCTACCCGGGTGACGGCATCAACGGGCTGCTCGCCGCCTGGGGCCGCGCCGAGGACCAGCCGCGGTTCATCCAGTCCCGGCACGAGGAGATGTCCGCGTTCGAGGCGGTCGGGTACGCGAAGTTCAGCGGCCGGATCGGGGTCTGTGCGGCGACGTCGGGGCCGGGTGCCATCCATCTGCTCAACGGTCTGTACGACGCGAAGCTGGACCACGTGCCGGTGCTGGCGATCGTCGGGCAGACCAACCGGACGGCGATGGGCGGTTCGTACCAGCAGGAGGTCGACCTGCACACGCTGTACAAGGACGTCGCCTCGGAGTTCGTCGAGACGGTGACCGTGCCGGAGCAGCTGCCGAACGTGCTGGACCGGGCGATCCGGACGGCGTACGCCCGGCGCTGCCCGACCGCGCTGATCATCCCGGCCGATGTGCAGGAGCTGGACTACTCGCCGCCGACGCACGAGTTCAAGATGGTGCCCTCCAGCCTGGGGATGAGCGACTGCACGGCGACCCCGACGGACGAGGCGCTGCGCCGGGCGGCGGACGTGCTGAACGCGGGCGACAAGGTGGCGATCCTGATCGGGCAGGGCGCCGCGGGCGCGGTCGCGGAGGTCCGCGAGGTCGCCGAGATGCTCGGCGCGGGGGTGGCGAAGGCGCTGCTCGGCAAGGACGTGCTGAGCGACGAGCTGCCGTACGTCACCGGGCCGATCGGGCTGCTGGGCAGCCGGCCGTCGTACGAGATGATGCGGGACTGCGACACGCTGCTGACGATCGGCTCGTCCTTCCCGTACACGCAGTTCATGCCGGACTTCGGCAAGGCGCGCGGAGTGCAGATCGACATCGACCCGCACATGATCGGGATGCGCTATCCGTACGAGGTGAACCTGGTCGGTGACGCCCGGGCCACGCTGCGGCGGCTGATCCCGATGCTGAAGGCGGAGGGGCGCGGGCGCGAGTGGCACGACACGGTGTGCGCGAACGTGAAGCGCTGGCACGAGACGATGGAGCGGCGGGCCGGGCTGTCGGCCGATCCGATCAACCCGGAGCACGTGGCCCGGGCGCTCGACCCGCTGCTGCCGGACAACGCGATCCTCACCTCGGACTCGGGGTCGGTCGCCAACTGGTACGCCCGGCACATCACGATGCGGCCGGGCATGCGCGGTTCGCTGTCCGGGACGCTGGCGACGATGGGCCCGGGGGTGCCGTACGCGATCGGGGCGAAGTTCGCGCACCCGGACCGGCCGGTGTTCGCGCTGGTCGGGGACGGGGCGATGCAGATGAACGGCCTGGCGGAGATGATCACGGCGGCGAAGTACCGGGACCGCTGGTCGGATCCGCGGCTCGTGGTGGCCGTGTGGAACAACCAGGACCTGAACCAGGTGACGTGGGAGATGCGGGCCATGGAGGGTTCCCCGTCGTTCCTGCCGTCGCAGTCGATCCCCGATGTGCAGTACGCGGCCTTCGCCCGGTCGCTCGGTCTGACCGGGATCCGGGTGGAGAAGCCGCAGGACGTGGAGGCGGGCTGGCGGGCCGCCCTGGAGGCGGACGGACCGGCGGTGGTCGAGTTCCTCACCGACCCCGCCGTACCGCCGATCCCGCCGCACGCCGGCTGGGAGCAGATGGAGGCCACGGCCGCGTCGATCCTCAAGGGCGACGCCGACCGGGGCTCGATGGTCAAGCAGGGGCTGAAGGCGAAGGTGCAGGAGTTCCTGCCGGGCCGGCAGAAGCACTAGGCCGAGCGGTGGCCGGGCGGCGCCGACCCGTGTCGGACGTGCGGTACCGGGTACGCGGTGCGGACCTTCGACCCTCTGGAGGGAGACATGCAGCGAGGCAGTGACCGGCTGAGCGTCCACCGGGACGACGAGATGAAGCACGAACTGAAGGGGCTGCTCCGGTCCGGCCATCCCACGCGCGTCGAGGAGTGGCACGACCCGGAGCCCGCCGCGGACGACGATCCGGAGGTGTGGAGCGGACCCGTGGGCGGCCTGGGGTCTCCGGCGTCGCTGGAGCGGACCCGGCTGGAGCTGGCCCGGCACCTGAGCCGGCACACGTTTCCCGCGAAGCCGGGCGAGCTGGCCCGGGCGCTGCGCCGGAGCAACGCGCCCGGCGGACTGGTCGACGCGGTGGCCGCGCTGCCGCACGGCAGCCGGTACGAGAACATGCAGCAGCTCGCCGAGGCCGTGGCGGGCGGCGCATGAGCCAGGACCAGGCGGCCGGCATCGCGCGCGGTGCCACGGCCGACGTGGGGGACGCCACCACGCGGTTCCTGCTGTACGGGCTGCTGCCCGGCTGGTTCGTGCCGGGGCTCGCCGACTGGGCGATGCACCGGCGGACCCGGATCGAGGACACGGCGGGGACGAAGGAGTCCCTGATCCATTCGTTGATGATGGCGGAGGTGGGCCTGCCCATCGCGCTCACCCTGCGCTACGAGGTCAATCCGCTGCTGCTGTCCGTGCAGCTCGGCGCGGCGGCGGTGCACGAGGCGACGGCGCTGTGGGACGTGCGGACCGCCGTCCACAGCGACCGTGAGGTCAAGCCCGTCGAGCAGCACATCCACAGTTTTCTGGAGTCGCTGCCCTTCGGCGGGCTGGTCTCGCTGATGTGCCTGCACGCCGATCAGGTGCGGTCGCTGCTGCGCGGGGGGCGCGGGGACCCGGACGCGTGGCGTCTGGTGCCGCGCCGGCGCCCGCTGTCGCCCGGTTACCTGGCGGGCATCGGTCTGCTGATCGGCGCGTGCGTGCTGCTGCCGTACGGCGAGGAGCTGGTGCGTTGCCGGTGGGCGGCCCGGGCGAGGAACCACCGGGCCCGGGTCCACCGGGCCACGCTGCGGAGAGTGAAAGGAAGCTGAGGATCATGCGTATCGCGTTTCTGGTGGCACCCGAGGGCGTCGAGCAGGTCGAGCTGACCGAGCCGTGGCAGGCGGCCTCCGGTGCCGGGCACCAGCCGGTGCTGGTGTCGACCCGGTCCGGGAAGATCCAGGCGTTCAACCACCTGGACAAGGCGGACACGTTCCCCGTGGACGAGGTGGTGGGTGAGGCGTCGGCCGGGTCGTTCGGCGGTCTCGTCCTGCCGGGCGGCGTGGCCAACCCGGACTTCCTGCGGATGGACGAGAAGGCCGTCGCGTTCGTGAAGGACTTCTTCGAGACGGGCCGTCCGGTCGCGGCGATCTGCCACGCGCCGTGGACGCTGGTGGAGGCGGACGTCGTACGCGGCCGGGTGCTGACCTCCTGGCCGAGTCTGCGCACGGACATCCGGAACGCCGGCGGCACCTGGGTGGACGAGCAGGTGAAGATCTGCGACCACGGCTCCAACCGGCTGGTGACCAGCCGCAAGCCGGACGACCTGAAGGCGTTCTGCGACGCGTTCCTGCACGTGTTCGCCGGCGAGGCCGGCTGACCGGACGCTGAGGTGAGGGGGCCGGCCCGTCAGGGGCCGGCCCCTTCGTGCGGGCGCCTTGTCGGGTGAGGGTGCCGTCCCGCGGGTCTGGCCGTGGGCGGCGTCAGGTGCCGGCCGTGTCCGGGGTCGCCGCCTCGCCGCAGCCGCGCTCACGGGCGCCCTCCCGGGTGCGGGCGGCGCTCACCAGGCGGCGGGGGTTGCGGCGCAGGTACTCGCCCTCCAGCTGCGCCATGCGCTCGTTGTGGGCCCGCAGTGCGTCGTTCGAGCCGTACAGGAGAGTGTCGTGGCGCGTGCGGTGGATCGTCTCCAGCTCCTTCATGAGCTGCTGGTCGTCCAGCCGGCTGGGGTCGACTCCGGTCATGGTGGTGCCCCGCTCGTCGTGTTCGTTCATGGGCTACGGGTACCCGCCCGGCACGCACTGCCCCCGAGCGATTTCCGGGAGGAATCCATGGAGCTCGCGTTCCTGAGTCCACTGTACGAACATCCGGGGTCCTGGGCCTCCGCATACATCGACCTGTCGCAGCACGACGAGGACATGGAGCACCGCAGGCACCTGACGGCGGAGGCGGTGGCCCGGCGGCTGCGCGAGGAGGGCGCCGACGAGGCCACCTGCCGGGCGGTGTACGACACCGTGGACGCCCTGCGGCACAGCACGGAGCCGTACGGGCGGGCCGTCTTCGCCCGGAACGGCGAGATCGTGCTCCAGGTGCCGCTGACCCGGGCCCCGCCACAGGGCCTGGTGCACTGGGGCACCCTGCCGCACGTCACGCCGCTGCTGGACCTGGCCGGGGAGGACCCCGTGTCGCTGGTGGCGTACATCGACCGCACCGGTGCCGACTTCGAACTGCGCAGCGCGGTGCTCCAGGAGGAGACCGGGCATGTGACGGGCAGCCGGCAGTGGCCGATGCACCGGGCGAAGGCCTCCGACTGGTCCGAGCGGCACTTCCAGCTGAAGGTGGAGAACACCTGGGAGCACAACGCCCGGGAGGTCGCCGAGGCCCTCGCGGCCTGCCAGGCCGAGACCGGGGCCGACCTGCTGGTCCTGTGCGGGGAGGAGCGCGAGTGCCGGTCGGTGCGCGAGCGGCTCCCCCAGCGGCTCCGGGACCGGACCGTGGAGGCCGAGCACGGCATCGGCAGCAGGCTGCTGCCGGGGGAGGTGGAGGACATCCGGGCCCGGCACGTCCGGGAGCGGGTGCTGGCCGAGGTGGACCGGTACCGGGCCGCCCGGACGCCCGACGAGGAACGGCGGGCCGCGGCGATCGAGGGGGTGCCGCAGCTCGTCGAGGCGGCGCGCGAGCACCGGCTGGCCGAGCTGCTGATCCGCCCGGACGCGCCGGACACGCACCGCGAGGTGTGGATCGGCGAGGACCCGGACCAGTTGGCGGCCCGCCGTACGGAGCTGAGGAACATCGGCGAGCGGCACGCCTGGCCGGCCCGCGCCGATGACGCGCTGGTGCGGGCGGCCGTGGTGACCGACGCGCCGGTCGTCTCGCTGACGCCGGTGCTGGAGGAGGCCGGCGACGAGGTCGCGGCGGGCGGCATGGGCGCGCTGCTGCGCTGGAAGTGACGGCTCCGGCGCGGCGGGCGGTCCGGGTTACCGGGCCCGCTCCACTCGCCGTTCGTCCCAGACCGGTTCGGGTGTCTCACGGACCCGGCCGTCGGAGCCGAAGACCAGGAAGCGGTCGAAGGAGCGGGCGAACCAGCGGTCGTGGGTGACCGCGAGGACCGTGCCCTGGAACGCCTCCAGACCCTCCTGGAGGGCCTCGGCCGACTCCAGGTCGAGGTTGTCGGTGGGCTCGTCCAGGAGCAGCGCGGTGACGCCGGCCAGCTCCAGCAGCAGGATCTGGAAGCGGGCCTGCTGTCCGCCGGAGAGCCGGTCGAAGCTCTGTTCGGCCTGTTGGGTGAGCTCGTAGCGGCGCAGCCGGGACATGGCGGCGCCCCGGTCCTGGGCGTGCTCCTTCCAGAGGATGTCGAGGAGGGTGCGGCCCCGGAGCTCGGGGTGGGCGTGGGTCTGGGCGAAGTGGCCGGGCACGACCCGGGCGCCCAGCTTCCACTCCCCCGTGTGGGCGACGTCCTCGCCGGCGAGGAGCCGGAGGAAGTGCGACTTGCCGGAGCCGTTGGAGCCGAGGACGGCGACCCGTTCGCCGTAGAAGACCTCCAGGTCGAACGGCTTCATCAGCCCGGTCAGCTCAAGTCCCACGCAGGTGACGGCCCGTACGCCGGTACGGCCGCCCTTCAGCCGCATGGTGATGTCCTGCTCGCGGGGCGGCTCCGGCGGCGGGCCGGCCTCCTCGAACTTGCGCAGGCGGGTCTGGGCGGCCTGGTAGCGGGAGGCCATCTCATGACTGACGGCGGCTGCCTGACGGAGGGTCAGGACCAGCTTCTTCAGCTGGGCGTGCTTCTCGTCCCAGCGGCGGCGCAACTCCTCGAAGCGGGCGAAGCGTTCGCGACGGGCCTCGTGGTAGGTGGCGAAGCCGCCGCCGTGCACCCAGGCGTCGGCGCCGGCCGGGCCCGGTTCGACGGAGACGATCTTCTCGGCGGCGCGGGCGAGGAGTTCGCGGTCGTGGGAGACGAACAGGACCGTCTTCCGGGTCTCCTTGAGCTGTTCCTCCAGCCACCGTTTGCCGGGCACGTCGAGGTAGTTGTCCGGCTCGTCCAGCAGCAGCACCTCGTCGGTGCCGCGCAGCAGCGCCTCCAGCACGAGCCGCTTCTGCTCACCGCCGGAGAGGGTGCGCACCTGCCGCCACTGGGCACGCTCGTACGGCACGCCGAGCGCGGCGGTGGTGCACATGTCCCACAGGGTCTCGGCCTCGTAGCCGCGCACCTCGGCCCAGTCGGCGAGGGCCTGCGCGTACCGGAGCTGGGCCGCCTCGTCGTCGACGGTCATGATGGCGTGCTCGGCCTCGTCGACCGCCTTCGCCGCCTCGCGGATGCGGGGCGGGGCGACGGAGACGAGCAGGTCGCGCACGGTCGTCTCGTCCCGTACGGAGCCGACGAACTGGCGCATGACGCCGAGGCCGCCGCCGACGGTCACACTGCCGCCGTGCGGTTTCAGCTCGCCGGAGATCAGCCGCAGCAAGGTGGTCTTGCCGGCGCCGTTGGGGCCGACCAGGGCGACGACGGCCCCTTCGCCCACCCGGAAGGACACATCGCCGAGCAGCGCCCTCCCGTCGGGGAGGTAGTACTCCAGGTGCGCGGCTTCGAGATGTCCCATGGCCAGGCATTCTCCGAGCCACCCCCCGCCCGGGGCAAACCGTTATCCGCCGCCCCGGCCCACCGCCCGGCGGGGCCGGGGCCCGACACCTCCCGCCGTTTCCCGGGCAGGGCAGAACACCGGCCGGCAAGAGGGACGCCACGGCCGCTCCCGGGGGCCGGTCCGGTGGCGGGCGGTCGTGGTGGTGCCGGGTCTCACGAGCGGGCTCGTCGGACCACCGCCGCACCGGCCGCCGCTTCCGGACCGCCGGGGGATCGCGGCGCGCGGACCGTACGCCACCATGCCCCGTCACGGCCCCGGACGCCACGGGGAGCCATGGGCCACCGTGGCCGCGCCGGGCCGGCCGCGCCGGGCCGGCCCTCCCCACCGGCCCGCGACGACCTCCTCTCGGTGACGGGGCCGTCGGCTAGTCCGTCGCCCCCAGTGCCTCGCCCGCCGGGCCGCTCTCGCCGGACGGTTCCACCGTGGCGCCCTCCCAGGACAGGGCCTTCCAGCCGTCCGCCGGGGAGCCCTCCAGGACGATCACACCGGTGTTCTCCAAGGGGTGGGCCGCGGCGAAGGCGACGTCGACGTTGGCGGCGCGGGCGGCGGTCCAGACGCGGATCGCGGCACCGTGGCTGACCATGGCGACGGACCCGGCACCGCTCGCGGCGGCCTCGGCGACCACCGCGTCGTACCGGGCGAGGGCCTCCTCGCCGCTCTCCCCGCCGGGCATGCGCAGCGCGGTGTCCCCCGCGGCCCAGGCGAAGACCGTGCGCAGATACCGCTCGCCCTCCGGGGTGTGGCCCGGCAGCATCTCCAGGTCGCCGGCGGACAGCTCCCGGATGCCGTCGCGTACGACGACGTCCAGGCGGCGGGCGGCGGCCAGCGGGGCGGCCGTCAGCTGGGTGCGGATCAGCGTGGACGCGTAGAGCGCCTCGATGTCCTCTCCGGCGAGCACCTCGGGCAGCGCGGCGGCCTGCGCCTCGCCGAGCGGGGTCAGCCCCGGGCCGGGCACGGCGGTGTCCAGCAGGTGGTTCAGGTTGGACGGGGTCTGGCCGTGCCGGACGAGGAGCAGGCGCATCCGGGTTCTCCTCTCGCACCGGGCCGGCCGGCGCACAGGACAAGAAACGGGCACTTCAGGGTAACCGCACCCCATGAGCCCAGACGTGGACCTGACTGCCCCCGCGACCGCCGCCCGCGCCCCGCTGCGCACGCTGCTCGACCTCGACGGCCGCCTGTTCAACGCCGCCGCCGCCTGGCACTGGCCCGGCGCCGAACGCGTCCTGCCCCGCCTGAGCCGCAGCGCGAACCACGGGGTGCTGTGGTTCGCGACGGCCGCCGCGATGGCCGCGAGCCGCACACCCCGGGCCCGCCGGGCGGCGGCCCGCGGTCTGGTCTCGCTCGGCCTGGCCTCGTTGACGATCAACACGCTCGGCAAGCGCTCGGTGCGCCGGGCCCGGCCGGTGCTGGACCCGGTGCCGCTGGTGCGGCAGCTCAAGCGGCAGCCGATCACCACGTCCTTCCCCTCCGGCCACGCGGCGTCCGCCGCCGCCTTCGCGACCGGCGTCGCCCTGGAGTCCCCGGCGTGGGGCGCGGCGGTGGCACCGGTGGCGTTCTCGGTGGCGATGTCCCGGGTGTACACGGGGGTGCACTTCCCGAGCGACGTACTGGCCGGGGCGGCACTCGGCGCGGGCGCCGCCTTCCTGGTACGGCGTCTGGTGCCGACCCGGTCCCAGATCCGGCGGCCCGACAGGCCGCGCGCCGCGGCCCCCGCGCTGCCCGAGGGCGACGGCCTGGTGGTGGTCGCCAACCGGGCGTCGGGGACGGCGGACCGGGTGCGGGCGCTGCACGACGCGCTGCCGCGGGCGGAGATCGTCGAGTGCGCGCCCGAGGAGGTCGGCGACGAGCTGGAGAAGGCGGCGGCCCGGGCCCGGGTGCTCGGGGTGTGCGGGGGCGACGGCACGGTGAACGCGGCGGCCGTGGTCGCGCTGCGGCACGGTCTGCCGCTCGCGGTGCTGCCGGGCGGCACCCTCAACCACTTCGCCTACGACCTGGGCGTGGAGGACGAACGCCAGCTGGCCCAGGCCGTCCGGTACGGCGAGGCGGTCCGGGTGGACGCGGTCCGGTTCACCACCCGGGAGTCGCGGGGGCTGTTCCTCAACACGCTGAGCCTGGGGGTGTACCCGGAGCTGGTGCGCGCGCGGGACAGTTGGTCGAGCCGGATCGGCGGCTGGTCGGCCGGGGTGCTCGGCGCGCTCCGCGTGCTGCGCGCCGGCCGGCACCCGCTGGAGGTGGAGCTGGGCGGGGAGCGGCGGCCCCTGTGGCTGCTGTTCGTCGGCAACGGCGTCTACCACCGCATGGGCCTCACACCGGGCCGCCGTACCGATCTGGCGGACGGCCTGCTGGACGTGCGGGTGGTGCACGGCAACGGCAGGCCCGCGCTGCGGCTGCTCACGGCGGCGGTCGCGGGTCCGCTGACCCGCTCCCCCGGGCACGCGGCGGTCCAGGTGGACCGGCTGCGGCTGACCGGCATCGCCCCGGACACCCCGCTGGCGTACGACGGTGAGGTGACGGCGGTGTCGGGCGAGATGACCCTGGAGAAGCTCCCGGAGGCCCTGACGGTCTACCGCCCTGTGCCGGCCGCCCGTTGAGGCACGCGGGACAGCACCCCGCTGGTCCACATAGTGAAACGCGGGTCTCATCATTCGGCACGCCCGCGTACGGTTGAGCCGTACCGGCGGACGGGTCCGGCCGGTGACGCCGACGAGGGTGAAGGGGTTCAGCCATGCCGAAAGCGCAGGAGACCGCCGTCTACACGCACGGGCACCACGAGTCGGTGCTGCGATCGCACACCTGGCGGACCGCCGCCAACTCCGCGGCCTATCTGCTCGGCGCGCTGAAGCCCCACATGAGGATCCTGGACATCGGCTGCGGGCCCGGGACCATCACCGCCGACCTGGCGGAACTGGTCCCCGACGGCCGGGTCACCGGCGTCGACCGGGCGCCCGGCGTCCTGGAACAGGCCCGGACCACCGCGGCCGGACGCGGTCTGACGAACGTCGACTTCGCGGTGGCCGACGTGCACGCCCTGGACTACCCGGACGACACCTTCTGCGTGGTCCACGCCCACCAGGTGCTCCAGCACGTCGGCGACCCCGTACGGGCGCTGCGCGAGATGCGCCGGGTGACGAAGCCGGGCGGGTTCATCGCCGTACGGGACGCGGACTACGCGGCGATGACCTGGTATCCGGCGGTACCCGGCCTGGACGACTGGCTCGACCTGTACGAGCGGGTGGCCCGGGCCAACGGCGGTGAACCCGACGCCGGGCGCCGGCTGGCGGCGTGGGCGCGGGACGCGGGCCTGCGCGACGTCACGGCGGGCTCCAGCACCTGGACGTTCGCCACGCCCGAGGAGCGGGCCTGGTGGAGCGGCCTGTGGGCGGACCGCACCCTCGCCTCCGAGTACGCCGGCCGGGCCACCGGGGGAGGTCACGCGACGGCGGAGCGGTTGCGGGCCGTGTCGGAGGCGTGGCGGGACTGGGGCCGGCGGGAGGACGGCTGGTTCGCGGTCCTGCACGGGGAGATTCTGTGCCGGAAAGAAGCCTGATTCGCGCATTTCGGGAAACACGGACCGCAGGAGGTTCACATTATGGTTCCCATCCTGCTGGTCCTGCTTCTGGCGCTTATTCTGTTCGGTGCCGGATTCGCGTTGAAGGTACTGTGGTGGATCGCCCTGGCGGTGCTCGTCGTCTGGCTGCTGGGATTCCTGGTGCGCGGCACGACCGCGGCCGGCGGCAGGGGCCGCTGGTACAGGTGGTGAGCGATCCGCCGCGCTGGTGACGCGCCGGTGTCCGGCGATCCGCCGCACTAGTGTCCGTCGCGCGGAAGCAGCGGTCCGAGCGGCCCGAGGTCCAGGTTGAGGTCCTCGGGCCGCAGTCCGTACCGGTCCCGCAGCTCGGCCATCCGCTCCTCCAGGAGCATCAGGGTGAGCCCGATCCGCTCCTCCTGCTCCTCGGTCAGCTCACCGGTGTCGAAGCGGCGTACGGCCTGCCGCTCCATCAGCTGGCGCAGCAACTCCACGACCGTGAGCACGAGTTTCACCAGATCGCGTTCGACCGTGTCGGGTTCCAGGTCGAGCCGGTTGCGGCGCTGCCGCGCGGTCATAGGAGCTCCTCGAAGGGCGACGGGACCTGCTGGTTCACGGAACTGATCAGCGCGTTCAGGTCGATGCGGACGAGATCGACGTCCGCGATGCGCAAGGTGATGTCGCCGGTGATGACGACCCCGCCGGCCAGCAGCCGGTCCAGGAGGTCCACCAGCGCGACCTCGCGGCGTTCGACTACGGTCACCGCCCCTCCCCCGATTCCACACTCGGTTCCGCTCCCGATTCCTCACCGGAAAATGAGTAGGCGGCCCACGGACCGGTGAGTTCCACCCGGATTCCGGGTGCCTCGTCCTTGGTCCGGTCGACCAGTTCCACGAATTCCTCGGAATGCGCCCGGGGCACCAGATAGGCCGCGTTGAGCACATTGCGTCCCGGCACTTTGGAGAGCGCGGAATTCTGCGGGGGATGCATCCGGAAGTTCTCGGCGCGCTCGGCGAGGCGCTCGTGCAGGGAGCGGGCGAACCGCTCGGCCTGCTGCCACTTCTCCTCCTGCGCGTGGCTCTGCTGCCGCCGTCGGCGCAGATAGTCCCGCCCGCTGGCCGGCCGCGCCGTCGCGGCGGGCTCGGGCTCGGCGGGCTCCGGCTCGGGTTCCAGATACACCTTCACGCCCCACTCCACGCGGCCGTGCAGCCGGTCGAGCAGACGCCCGAAGTCCTCCTCGCGGGCCTCGATCATCATGCGGACGGCGCTGTCGTCGCGGAAGACGGTCGCGAGCCGCAGCGGCAGCGGGGTGGTGACCGTGGTGAGCGCGTCGACCACGCCCTGGTGGGCGCGGGCGGTCGCGGCCAGCCAGTCGAGGTCCTCCAGGTGGGCTTTCAGCGCCTCCTCGCAGAAGTCGGCCTCGGGGACCGTACTGACCACCGCGACCAGCCCGTGGTGGTGCAGCAACGCCGGCGGGGCGCCCCCGACGCCCCGCAGCTCGGCTTGCAGGGGCGTCCCGAAGGGGCGGCAGACGGCGTACACGTACCGCAGTCCGGTCGTCATGGTGCCTCCTTCGGGGCGCGGCCCAACTCCAGTTCCTCCAGCCGGGCGAGCCGTTCTCGCAACTCGGCGTTCTCCCGGGTGAGCTCGTCACGGCGGGCCCGGGAGGAGAGGGCCGGGTCGCTCTCCCACCAGTCGATGCCCATCTCCTTGGCCTTGTCGACCGAGGCGACGATGAGGCGCAGCTTGACGGTGAGCAGTTCGATGTCGAGCAGGTTGATCCTGATGTCCCCCGCGATGACGACACCCTTGTCGAGCACACGTTCGAGGATGTCGGCGAGGTTCGCCCCCGAGCCCTGGCCATAGGGCTCGGGAAAGCGGCTGGGTGTCGTCATCGACGGCTCCCGCGCTCGGCGAACTCAGGCTCCTCTTCCTCGTACTCGTCCTCGTACTCGCCTTCCTCGCCCTCGTCCTCCTCGCCTTCCTCGTCCTCCTCGCCTTCCTCGGCCTCGTTCTCGTACGAGCCCTCGTCGCCTTCCTCGGCGCCTTCCTCGTTCTCGCCCTCGTACTCGTCCTCGTAGGGCTCTTCCCCCTCTTCCTCCTCCTCTTCCTCCTGCTCCCCTTCCGGGCCCTCTCGGCCCTCGGGCTCCTCCGCTCCCTCTTCTTCCGCTTCTTCCTCTTCCTCCGCGAGGGCGTCCTCATGGCTGCGGACCACCTCGCCGTCGCGGATCTCGCCGCGCCAGCTGTCCTCCGCCTCTCCCTTGATGGTGATGAAGCGGGCGAAGTTCTTCAGGTCAAGCCTGGCCCGGCGGCCCTGGGCGCGCCAGATGTTGCCGGTCTTCTCGAAGAGGCCGGTCGGGTAGTACTCGATGACCAGCAGTACCCGGGTGAGGTTCTCCTCCAGCCGGTGGAAGGAGACCACGCCCCTGGTGGTGCCCTTGGCGCCCTCCGAGGTCCACTGGATGCGGTAGTCGGGGATCTGCTCGGTCGTCTTCGCCTTCCAGCTCCGGGTGGACCAGAAGATCTTCGCCCGCCAGTCGGAGTGCGTGTCATCGGCGCGGCTCGCGCTCTTGACGCCCTTGGCGAAGGTGGAGAACGACTGGTACTGGGTCCACTGGTCGTAGGCCGTGCGCAGCGGTACGCCCACGTCGACGGACTCCATGATGACGGTCGGCTTCTTGCCGGCGCCGCCCTTCTTGCCCTTGCTGCCGCCGAGGCCGCGCACGGTGTCGAGCACCTTGTCCTTGGCGTGGGAGGCGCCCAGCTCCAGCGCGGAGCGCAGCGGCCCCTTGCCCTCGGCGAGCTTGCGCCCGCCCTCCAGCGCCAGTTTGGCGAAGCCCGGGCTCTTGCCCTCGGCGATGTCGTTCAGCTTGCCGGTGGTCTCGCCGAGCTTCCGGCCGATCCCGACCAGCAGCCGCTGGGCCTGTGCGTTCAGGTACTCCTGGGCCTCTTCCTTCAGCCGGTCCGCGGCCTCGCTGCGGGCCAGGCCGGCCAGCGGGGCCGTCACGCCGCCCGTGGCCCGGCCGGCCTTGGAGGTCGCTCTTCCGAGGGTCTCGGTCATCGGTCATCGCCGCCCTTCGACTGCCGGGAGACGGCGCTCCGGGCGGCACCGCCGACCGCGGCCGTCTTCCTCGCGGCCGTCTCGCGTGCCGCGTCCGTCTTCTTGGCCGCCGCCTTCTTGGCCGGGGCCTTCTTGGCCGGGGCCTTGCCGGCCGCCGTCCCGCCGGAAGCCTTCGTCGCCGGGGCCTTCTTCGCCGGCTTCTTGCCCGTCTTCTTCCGGGGCGCCTCACCCTCGCCGCCCCGGGTCTCCCCCCTGGGCTGTTCTCGCTCACCCCGCTTCCCCTCCTGCTCCTCCTGCTCCTCGTCGTCACCCTCGTCCTCGTCCCGCTCCTCGTCGGAGCCGGTCGGCACGACTCCGGACAGCTGGTCGCGGACCTGCGACGTACGGCCGTGCAGCCGGTCGGCGAGCGAATTCATCTGCCGCTCCACCATCGCGCCGGTGGCGGCCTTGCCGACGCCCCGCAGGTCCTGGCGGAGCTGGTCGCCGATCTCCTTGAACTGCGGGTTGTCCAACAGCTGCCGGTTCAGCTGGTCCGCCAGCGCGCGCGGGCTGAGGTTCATCTTCTTCCCGGCGGCCAGGGAGCCGACCGCGAGCGCCATCTTCAGCTTCTTCGTGCGTCCGAGCAGATATCCGGCCCCTACGGCGAGGCCCAGTGCGGTTCGGTTCATGGTCACGTCCCATTGCCTGTCGTGTCGCCGTGATGCAGGGCGATCTCCAGCCGGTCGAGCAGTTCGTCCTCGCGTCGGTCGAACTCCTCCTCGGTGATCTCGCCCGCCTGAAGCTGCTCCTCAAGGCGGGCCAGCTCGGCCCGGACGGTGGCCGGGTCGTAGTAGATCCGCTCCGCCTCCCGGAGCACCTGCCGAATCGCCCACGCGCTGCCGCGCGCCGGTGCGAAGGGCAGCAGCAGCACCTCCGAGATCAGTCCCACGGGTCTCCTCCTTCCGTCCGGGCCCCGGCCGTTACGACGCTCCGGCGTCGGCGCCGGCCGTGGCGCCCGCGGGCGCGGTCGGGCCGGGTTCGACGAAGCTGTACGGCGGCAGCGGGCCGTTGACCCGCAGCTCCAGATGGGCATGGCTCTTGCGCACCCGCTCGGCCGCGGCCAGGAAGTCCTCGGCCGACTCCCGGGACACCAGGAACGAGACGTTGAGCAGCCAGCCGGTGGACTCCGGGCCCACGCTGACCGCCGCGGCGCACGGCTGGAGCAGGCGCTGCACCTCGGCGGCGTCCTCGGCCTCCCTGGCCTTGACGGCGCCGGCGACCATCTCACCGAGGCGGATCCGGTCGTCGTAGCTGCCGCCGCCCGCCCGCCGGTTGGCCTCGGCGAGGGCGCGGACCTCCGCGTTCTCGGCCATCACGCGGTGCAGCACAGCCTCCTCGATGTGGGTGGCCTTGACGTTGTACTCGACCTTGCCGTCCAGCTCGCCCAGCCGCTCCAGGTAGTGCTCGGCCCGTTCGGTCAGCACCGACGTGACGGTGTCGTCGTCGGGGGAGACGCTGCCGAAGCGCATGGGCAGCACACAGCCGGCCGCTCCCGTCTCGGCGAGCACGTTCTGGTGCGCGAGGAGGTCCCGGCGCTTGGGGCGCAGGCCCTCCGGGGCGTCGCTGACGACGGCCGCGAGCTCTCCCGCCGTGAGGACCCGAACGGGGAGCGGCGGTTCGCCCACGCCGGTCATCCCCTCGGGGAGCGCCGGGTGCGAGCGCGCGGTGATGCCGTAGACGTAGGTGCTCACTCGTCCTCCTCCTTCCGGCGGGCCGCGGTCTTACGGGGGCGCCGGGGCTCGGCCTCGCCTTCCTCCCGGGCCTGCTTGAACGCGTCGGATATGGTCTGCGCGGCGCCGGACAGCGCGCCCTTGGACTTGCCGCGGGCCCCGCTCTCGGTGATCTCACCGACGAGATCGGGCAGTCCGGGGGTCCTGTGGGGCCCTGCCTCCAGGTCGAGGCGGTTGCACGCCTCGGCGAAGCGCAGATAGGTGTCGACGCTGGCCACGACGACCCGGACGTCGATCTTCAGGATTTCGATGCCGACCAGGGAGACCCGTACGAACGCGTCGATGACGAGTCCCCGGTCGAGAACCAGTTCCAGGACGTCGTAGAGGCCACTGGTGCCGCCTCCGCCGCCGGACTGCTGTGCCGGAACAACGGTCATGCCGGCCGCTCCTCCTCGTGAGAATGATGGGTGTGCGGTGCCACGCGGGTCGCGTGGCCGCCGGACGCGGGGGGCCTAGCCGCCGCGGCGTGCGTCGGCCCGCCCGCGCTCGTATCGGCGAACGCGCCGGTAGCCGGTGAGCTGACCCTCGGGGTCCAGGTCGACCTGGTAGCTCGCCATCAGGCTCATGGTGTCGGGGACCCGTGCGAGTTCCATCACCTCGACCTCCAGCGACCAGCCGTCCTCGGTCTGCTCGAAGGAGGACACGGTCTCCGGGACGAGTCCCGTCAGTTCGGCGAGCTGGCTGCGCGCCTCGCGCAGCACCTCCATGAGGGTCGGCCGCCGGTCCTCCGTCTCGTTCTGCGTGGTGTCGTGCGTCTGCTCGGCGTTCTCCGATTTCTGGGATTTCTGTGAATTCTGTGACTGTGATGTGCTGTGTGTGTTCGACATGGCCACCTCTTCCTGCGGGTGGCCCCTCATTCCTTGGCCAAACCTTCAGGAGCGCATGTCGGCGAGGCGGCGCCGGGCGGGGCCCAGGGAGCGCCCGCGGGCCGGCAGCCCGGCCCACGGGTCGGTACGGGCCTGGTCGACGGCGTCGGCGATGGTCCAGCGGCGGGCGTCCAGCCCGGGGTCGTCGAGCTGCTCCCAGGTGAGGGGGACGGCGACCGGGGCGCCGGGCCGGGCGCGGACGGTGAAGGGCGCGACGGCGGTCTGGGCGTACGCGTTGCGCTGCACGTCGAGGTAGAGGCGGTCGCCGCGGTCCTGTTTGCGGGCGGCGGTGGTGAGCCGGTCCGGGTGCCGTGCGGCGGCGAGTTCGGCGACGTCGTGGGCGAACTCCCGTACGGCGTCGAAGTCCTGGCGGCCGTCGAGCGGGACGACGAGGTGCAGTCCGCGCGAGCCCGTGGTCATCGGTGCGGCGGGCAGGCCGAGTTCGTCCAGCAGCTCGCGCAGCCAGGCGGCGGCCTCGCGGACGGCGCCGAAGTCGTCCCCGGGGGGATCGAGGTCGAAGACCAGCCGGTCGGGGTGGTCGAGGCCGCCCGCCCGGCCGGTGCGCGAGAGCCAGCGGTGCAGGGTCAGACAGGCCTGGTCGGCGAGGTACAGGAGGGTCGCGGTGTCGTCGCAGACGACGTGCGTGACCGTGCCGCCCTCCTTGGCGACCTCGGCCCGGGTGATCCACTCCGGGTAGTGCTCCGGGGTGTTCTTCTGCATGAACCGCTGGCCGTCGAGGCCGTCCGGATAGCGTTCCAGCATCAGCGGACGGCCCCGCAGGTGCGGCAGCAGGTACGGCGCGACGGACCGGTAGTAGTCGGCGAGATCGCCCTTGGTGTACTCCTTCGCGCCCCCGCCGCCGGGGAAGAGCACCTTCCCCGGCCGCTTGATCTCCACCGTGCGGCGGCCCGCGCGCATGGTCCGCGCGTCGTCGCGGCTCATCGCACGACCGCCTCCTCGACCAGCATCCTGGCCGCCGCCGCGATGCCCAGGGCGTCGATGCCGGCCGCGTACAGCTGCTCGTCGGGCGCGGCCGAGCCCGGCATGGTGCGCACGGCGAGCCGGACCAGGCGGGGCACCGGGCTGCCGTCGCCGAACACCTCCGCGACGGCGTCGCCGAGGCCGCCCTCCGGGTGATGGTCCTCCACCGTGAGCAGGCAGCCGGTCTCCTCGGCGGCCCGGTGCAGGGTCTCGGCGTCGACGGGCTTGACCGAGTACAGGTCGATCACCCGGACCCGGATGCCGTCCGCGGCGAGCCGGTCGGCGGCGGCCAGCGCCTCGGGCACGGTCACCCCGGCCGCCACGACGGTCAGCCGGTCCTCCTCGCTGGAGCGCAGCGTCTTGCTGCCGCCGACCGGGAACTCCTCGTCGGGGCCGTAGATCACCGGCGTCTTGCCGCGGGAGGTGCGCAGGTAGCGGATGCCGTCCAGGCCGGCCATGGCCGCGACCAGCCGGGCGGTCTGGTTGGCGTCGCACGGGTACAGCACCGTCGAGCCGTACACGGACCGGAACATCGCCAGGTCCTCCAGACCCATCTGGGACGGCCCGTCCTGCCCGATCGCGACGCCCGCGTGCGAGCCGACCAGGTTGATCCCGGAGCCGCTGATGGACGCCATGCGCACGAAGTCGTGGGCGCGGGTCAGGAACGCGGCGAACGTGGAGGCGTACGGCAGCCAGCCGCGCGTGGCCATGCCGACGGCGGTGGCGACGAGCTGCTGCTCGGCGATGTAGCACTCGAAGAACCGGTCGGGGTGCGCCTTGCCGAACTCCTCGGTACGGGTGGAGTCGCCGACCTCGCCGTCCAGGGCGACGACGTCGCCGCGGGCCGTGCCGAGCGCGGCGAGGGCCTTGCCGAAGGCGTCCCTCGTCGCGGCCTCGTCGCCCTGCTCGAAGCGCGGCAGCTGGACCACCTCGGTGGTGAGCGAGCGCAGCGCGGCGGCGGCGTGCGGCTCGGACACGCGGACGTGCAGCGAGCGCGGCCCGCCGAGTTCGGCGATGGCCTCCTCGGCCTCGGGCAGCGGCTTGCCGTGCAGGCCCTCGCGGTCCTCGACGGAGGCCACGCCCTTGCCCTTGAGGGTGCGGGCGAGGATCACGGTGGGCTGGCCGGTGGTGGACAGCGCCTCCCCGTAGGCCCGGTCGATCGCGTCGACGTCATGGCCGTCGATCTCGATGGTGTGCCAGTCGAAGGCCTGGAACCGGCGGGCGTAGGCGTCCAGGTCGTGGCCGTGCCGGGTGGGTCCGCGCTGGCCGAGCCGGTTGACGTCCACGACGGCGACGAGGTTGTCCAGGTTCTCGTGGCCGGCGTGTTCGGCGGCCTCCCACACCGAGCCCTCCGCCAGCTCGCTGTCGCCGCACAGCACCCACACCCGGTAGTCGGTGCGGTCCAGCCGTTTCCCGGCGAGCGCGATGCCGACTCCGACCGGCAGGCCCTGGCCGAGCGAGCCGGTGGCCGTCTCCACCCACGGCAGCCGCCGGGGCGTCGGGTGGCCCTCCAGCCGGCTGCCGAGCTTGCGGAAGGTGACCAGCTCGCCGTCCTCGATCGCGCCGACCGCCTTGTACGCGGCGTACAGCAGCGGTGAGGCGTGTCCCTTGGACAGCACGAAGCGGTCGTTCGCGGGGTGCTCGGGGCGCTCGAAGTCGTAGCGCATGTGGTTCGCGAGCAGGACGGCCAGCAGATCGGCGGCGGACATCGAGGACGTGGGGTGCCCGGATCCCGCGGCGGCGGACGCCCGCACGCTGTCCACGCGCAACTGCTGCCCCAGTTCGGCCAGTTCGTCGGTGTTCATGAGTCTCCTCGGTCTCCTTGCACTCGGCCGCGCTCGGTGGCGCTCGGTCGCGCCCGTCGCGGTCAGTCGGATTCGTTCGCGCGGTCCGCGGGATCGGCGGGGTCCGTGCGCTTGACGGGGCCGGGGGCCGGATGGTCCCGGCCGGCACCGGCGGGCTCACCGCCGGGTTGGTTCCTGGCGGGTTCACCGCCGGGCTGGTTCTTCGCGGGTTCACCGCCGGGCTGGTTCTTGGCGGCTTCACCGCCGGGCTGGTTCTTCGCGGGCTCGCCGCACGGCTGTGGCTTCACCGGTTCCTCGGGCCTCGGCTTGTGGGTCATGAGTTCGTCTCCTGCCTGTACGGCCGGCCGCTCCGGGCCGCCCGGCACCCGCGCCAGTTCGGGTGAGGCCGTGTCCAGCGGGACCGACCAGGCGCGCACCAGGCCCAACTGGACGCCCTGGCGCGGGAGTACGGCGTCCAGCAGCCAGTCGGCGGTGACCCGGACGCGGTTGCCGGGCAGCGCCGCCAGGTGGTAGCCGCGGGTGACGGCACCGGCCGCCGGGCCGGACAGCGGGATGCCGAACGGGTTGGCGGCGGCCCGGACCCCGCCGAGGTCGACGGCGAAGCCCAGGTCCCGGTGGCGGTAGGGGCGCCGGCGCCGGCCGAGCCCGAGCGAGCCGGCCACGTTCTCCCCGGCCACCCGGCCCTGCCGCCAGGCGTGCTGGGCCGTCATGGGCGTGAACGCCCCCGGACGCTCCAGGTCGGGCACGGCAGCCGCGTCCCCGCAGGCGAACACGTCGGTCCGGCCCGGCATCCGGAGACAGGGGTCGACGATCAGCCGGCCGTGCTCCAGTGGCTGCCGGACGGCCTCCACCAGCGGATCCGGCCGTACGCCCACGCACCACACCAGCGTCCGGGACGGGACGAACTCCCCGTCGGTGAGCAGTACCCCGTCCCGGGTGGCCTCCTTCACCGACGTGCCCATGCGCACGTCGACGCCCCGCGCCCGCAGCACCCGGTCGGCCGTGCGGGACAGCCGCTCGTCCAGCTCCGGCAGCACGCGCGGCGCCACGTCCAGCAGGAGCCAGCGGGGACGCGGCACGCCGGGCGGCGGGTGCCGGCGGGCCAGGCGGTCGGTGAGCATCTGGAGGTGGGCGGCCACCTCGGTGCCCGTGTAGCCGGCGCCGACCACCACGAAGGTGCACCGGGCGGCGCGGCTCTTCGTGTCCTCCTCGGCGGCGGCGAGTTCCACCTGCCGGGTCACGTGGTCGCGCAGGTACAGCGCCTCGGGCAGCCCGCGGAAGCCGTGCGCGTGCTCGGCGACACCGGGGATCGGCAGCAGCTTGTTGACGCTGCCGACGGCCAGCACCAGCCGGTCGTAGCCGAGGGTGCCCGCACC
Organism: Streptomyces olivaceoviridis; assembly: GCF_014650115.1. Lineage (GTDB taxonomy): Bacteria > Actinomycetota > Actinomycetes > Streptomycetales > Streptomycetaceae > Streptomyces > Streptomyces olivaceoviridis. The sequence goes on from NZ_BMUI01000007.1 coordinate 240,107, forward strand.
GCCCTCGGGGTCGACGTAGCGCACGGTCCGCGCGTCCAGGTCGACAGCGTCCGCCTCGCCGAGCACCAGGCGCACCCCGCGCAGCGTGCCGGGCAGCGACACGGTGACCCGGCGGGCCTCCAGGACCCCGGCGGCGACCTGCGGCAGCAGCGGCAGGTACAGGAAGTAGTCGGTCGGGTTCAGCACGGTGATGTCGGCCCGGTCGCGGGTCAGCCGGGCCAGGGTGCGCGCAGCCCGGTACCCGGCGAAACCGGCGCCGACGATCACGACGCGAGGTCGGCTCACGGTGCGCCTCCGGCGGTGTGGCTCGTCCGAGGTCTTCCGCGTAACCGGGGCCGGGGCACCCAAACGCGGGGCCGGTCACCCGGACGCCGGTCGGAGCACCCGAACGCCGCCGCGCCGTGCGCCGGGGCCCACCGCGCACCGCCGTACCCGCGTTTCGCGCTGTCGGCCCCGGTTACCCGGGCCGCGTCCGGATCACCCCACCAGCTTCGCCCGCGCGGAGGTTCCCCCCATGCCCGAGTACGGCTATTTCCTGGCGAGCGAGGAGCACGACCCCGCAGCCCTCGTCGAACAGGCCCGGATGGCCGAGCAGGCCGGTTTCCAGGCGCTGTGGATCTCCGACCACTACCACCCGTGGAACGACGCGCAGGGACAGAGCGCGTTCGTGTGGTCGGTGATCGGAGCACTGTCGGAGGCGGTGTCGCTGCCCATCGAGACCGCGGTCACGTGTCCGACCGTGCGGATGCACCCGGCGGTCGTGGCGCAGGCGGCGGCGACCAGCGCGGTGATGACACAGGGCCGCTTCCGGCTCGGCCTCGGCACCGGCGAGGCGCTGAACGAGCACATCCTCGGCGACCCGTGGCCGCCGTCGCACGTGCGCCTGGAGATGCTGGAGGAGGCGATCCAGGTGATGCGCCGGCTCTTCACCGGCGAGGAGGTCAACCACCACGGCACCCACTACACCGTGGAGAACGCCCGCCTCTACACCGTCCCCGAGGAGCCCGTCCCGATCGACATCTCCGGCTTCGGCCCGAAGGCGACCTCCCTGGCCGCCCGCGCGGGCGACGGCTACATCACGATGATGCCGGAGGAGGAGATGGTCACCCGGTTCCGCAAGGGCGGCGGCGGGGCCAAGCTGGTCAGCGGCGGCACGAAGGTCTGCTACGGCGCCGACCGCGACGAGTGCGTCCGTACGGTGCACCGGCTCTGGTACAACGAGCTGCTGCCCGGCGAGATGGGGCAGGTGCTGCCCTCGCCGCGGCACTTCGAGCAGTTGCAGGAGCTGGTCACCGAGGACATGGTGCGGGAGAAGTCGGTGTGCGGGGACGACGTGGACGAGCACGTCTCGGCGCTGAAGGCGTTCGCCGACGCCGGGTTCGACCGGGTGTACGTGAACCAGATCGGGCCGGACCAGCGGGGATTCTTCGACTTCTACCGGACGAAGGTGCTGCCGCAACTCGGCTGATGGGGGCGGGGCGGGGCCGGCGGCCCCACCCACTCGCCGTCAGGCCCCGCGGTGGGGCGCGTCCGGCGGTGTCTGTGCCATCGGGGGAGTCTCCGGCACCGGCGGGTACGGCATGCCCAGGCCGCCCGGCGGGGCGGGCGGCGGGGTGCCGCCGACCACGCGGTGCGGGGCGTGGGGCCCGTGCCCGGAGTGGGCGGCGCCGCGGAGGAAGCAGGCCACCGCGCCCAGGAGCGCGGCGGTGATCAGTGCCGCGGCCCAGCCGGGCAGGCCGATCGCCAGGGCCAGGCCCACGGCGAGGGCCACCGCGCCGCCCGCGTACAGGGCGGCGGCACCCGACGCCGCGTAGAGCATGGCGGTGCGGCGCTGTTTGCGGGACTGCTCGCGCAGTTCCTCGCGTACCGTCTCGCGCGCCACCTGTGCCAGCTCTTCGACAAGGTGCTTGTCCAGATGTTCCAGGTGATCCAAACGGTCCATACCCTGCGGGTACCCGCCGGACACAGCGGGTAACGCCCGGGGGGCCTGCGCGCGCCCGGCGGCCCCAACTAGGCTCGGGCGCATGGAGATTCTGGGCGCCTCGCTGCGCATCTGCGTCGACGACCTCGAAGCCGCGATCCCCTTCTACGAGCGCCTGTCGGGCGGCACGGCCCTGCGCTTCCAGCGCGGCGGCGTCCAGGTCGCCGCGGTCGGTTCCTTCCTGCTGATGAGCGGTCCCGAGTCGGAGCTGGAGATCCTGCGCAAGGTGACGGCGACGATCGCGGTGAAGGACGTGGACGAGGCCCACCGGCTGCTGACCGGGCTGGGCGCCACGGTCGTCGCGGGGCCGGTACCGACCCCGGCGGGCCGGAACCTGCTGGCGGTGCACCCGGACGGCTCGGTCTTCGAGTACGTGGACCAGCGGGGCTGAACCCGCTCAGTCGCGCATCTCGGTGGTGAGCGCCCAGCGTTCGTGATCGCGCCAGGCCCCGTCGACGTAGATCATGTCGGGTGAGAACCCCTCCCGGCGGAACCCGGCGCCCCGGGCGAGGGCGAGGGAGGCCGCGTTGCCCGGCTGGGCGTTGATCTCCAGCCGGTGCAGGCCGAGCGGCCCGAACGCGTACCCGATCACCAGCTCCAGCCCTTCGCGCATCAGGCCCCGCCCGGCCGCGTGCGCGAAGACGCCGTAGCCGAGGGCGCCGGACTGGAAGCCGCCGCGCACGATGTTGTTGATGTTGATGAAGCCGGCGATGGCCCCGCTGTCCTTCTCGCACACCAGGAAGCCGGCCCGCGCCGGGTCCTCGATGAGCCGGCCGGCGTAGTCGGCGTACGCCTCGTCGGTGTCCGGCGGGAACAGCCAGGGCCGGTGCAGGTCCCTGCTCTCCCGGGCCCGTGCGGTGAACTCGGGGCCGTCGGCGAGGGTGAAGGGGCGGAGGGCGACGCGCGGGCCCTCGGCGAGGGGGCGGGACGGCGGGTGCGACATCCGGCCAGCCTACGGCGTCCGCGCGGCACCGGCTCCTCCGGCCGGCCTCCGCGTCAGCGCAGCGCCGGCTCGTCCAGCGTCAGCGTGCCCGCCTCCGCGTCCAGCGTGGCCGCGACGCCGAGCGGCATCGTCAACGCCCCTTCGCCGTGGCCGAATCCGACGTTCTCCGCCACCGGGACCCCGAGTCCGCCGAGCCGGTCGGCCAGCAGGGGCCGCAGCCCGGCGTAGTCCGAGCAGCCCTCCCAGGAGCCGAGCAGTACCCCGCGCACCCCCTCCAGCCAGCCGGAGCGCAGCAACTGGGTGAGGTACCGGTCCAGCCGGTACGTCTCCTCGCCCACGTCCTCCAGGCAGAGCAGTCCGCCGCGCGCGGAAGGCCGCGCGTGCGGGGTGCCGAGTTCGGCGGCGAGCAGGGACAGACAGCCGCCGAGGGTGACGCCCCTGGCCCGGCCGGGGACGAGGGCCGTGCCGCCGGAGGCGATCGTGCGGACGGTCTCGGGGGCGAACAGCGTGGCCCGCAGGTGCTCCTGAGCCCGCGCGTTCTTGATGAAGTCGACGCCGGCCGCCATCGGCCCGTGCAGGGTGGCCAGGCCCAGGCGGGTCGCGAAGGCCTCGTGCAGGACGGTGAGATCGCTGAACCCGACGAAGACCTTGGGCCCGGCCGCCCGCAGCGCGTCCCAGTCGAGCAGGTCGACCATGCGCTGCGCGCCGTAGCCGCCGCGGGCGCACAGCACGGCGTCCACGGTGGGGTCGCACCAGGCGTTCTGGAGGTCGGCGGCGCGCTCGGCGTCCGTGCCGGCCAGGTAGCCGAACTCGGGATGCCGGTCCAGGACATGGGGGCCGACGACCGGGTCGAGGTCCCAGCCGCGCAGCACGTCGAGGCCCGCCTGGAGCCGCTCCTCGGGCACCGGTCCGCTCGTGGCGACGACGGCGACCCGCGCGCCCGGGGCCAGCCGGCGAGGTCGCAGGAGTTTCTTCACGGGTTCAGCTCCACCTTCGGCACCGGCGGTGTCGGGTCCAGCCCGAACACCTGGGAGTACAGGGACAGTTCGGCCTCCAGGGCGCGGACCATGGTGTCGGCCCGCCGGAACCCGTGCCCCTCCCCCGCGAAGGTGAGGTAGGCGTGCGGCACCCCCCGGCCCGCGATCCGGGCGAGGAAGCGTTCGCACTGGGCGGGCGGGCAGATGACGTCATCCAGGCCCTGGAGCAGCAGGAACGGCGCGGTGAGCCGGTCGGCGTGCGTGGTCGGCGAGCGTTCGGCGTACCGGGCGCCAACCTCGGCGCGCGGGCCGATCAGCGACTCCAGGTAGCGGGACTCGAAGTCGTGGGTCTCGCCGGGGCCCCAGGTGGCGAGGTCGAGCACCGGGTAGATGACGGTGCCGCAGGCGTAGACGTCGGTCGTGGCCAGGGATGCGGCGGTGGTCCAGCCGCCCGCGCTGCCGCCCCGGATCGCCAGCCGGGCGGGGTCGGCGGTGCCCTCGTCGGCGAGGGCCCGGGCGACGGCCGCGCAGTCCTCGACGTCGACCACGCCCCACTGCTCGCGCAGCCGCTCCCGGTAGGCCCGGCCGTACCCGGTGGAGCCGCCGTAGTTCACCTCGGCGACCCCGATGCCCCGCGAGGTGAAGTAGGCGATCTCCAGGTCCAGTACGAGCGGCACCCGGCTGGTGGGGCCGCCGTGCGCCCAGATGACGTACGGCGGCAGTTCGCCGTCGGGGGCGGTGCGGGCGGGGTGGTGCGGCGGGTAGAGGTGGGCGTGCACCTCGCGGCCGTCGGGGCCGGTGAAGGTGCGGGTCCGCGGCTCGGGGTAGTAGGCGGGGTCGACGGGGTCCCGGTGCGGGGAGCCGACCACCCGGGCGCGGCCGGTGGCGGTGTCCAGTTCGACGACTTCGTAGGCGGTGCGGGGGCCGGCGGCGACCGTGAGGACGCGTGTGCCGTGGGTGGCGAGGCCGGCGGCGCACTCCGTCCACGGCCCGACGGCGTCCACGATCTCGCCGGACTCCGGGTCCAGTATCCCGAGCGCGGTCGGCCCCCGGCCGTGCACGACCGCGAGCAGACCGTTGTCCAGGGGCGCGAACCAGCGCAGCCCGAGCTGCCACAGCGGCCCGCCGAACTCCTCCTCGCGCGGGCACAGGGGGGTGCCGTCGCGGTAGAGGTTCCACCAGCCGCTGCGGTCGCTCACGTACAGCAGGCCGCCGTCCGCCGACCACTCGACCTGGGCGACGGCCTCGTCAGGGCCGCCGGCGACGGTCCGCGCGTCCGCCAGCCGGCCGTCCTCCCCCACGTCGGCGACCAGCAGCTCCGTCCCGTCCCACGGCATCCGTGGGTGGTCCCAGGCCAGCCAGGCGGCCCGCCGGCCGTCCGGGGAGAGCCGGGCGCCGGTGACGAACCGGTGCCGGGGCTCGATCAGCTCGCGGACGGCGGCGCGGTCTCCGGCGGCCGAACCGTCCAGCGGCACGGCGGCCTGCACCCGCCGTATGTCGTCGGGGCCGTCCCCGGTGGACTCCTCCAGCACGCACCACACCTCACCGCGGGCGAGGTCGATCCGGGGCTCCGCCCAGCGCAGGCCGCCGCCCACCGGGGAGACGGGGGTGAGCGGGGCGGGCTCGCCGCCGGGCTCGTACCGGTACAGCCGCTGGTCGGCGAAGTGCACGAAGACGATCAGCGGCCGGCCGTCGTGGACCGCCCCGGTCCAGGGCCGGCCGCCGTACTCGATGACCCGGCTGCGCACGTTCCACGGCGCGGGCAGTACCGACTCCTCGCCCCCTTCGGCCCGCCGCCGCACCAGGGCCCGCCGGCCGCCCTCGGCCGGCCGGGGCTCGGTCCACCAGACCTCGTCCCCGACGAACCCCACCCAGTCCGGCCGCCCGTCGTGCGCGGCGGCGAGGGCCGCGTCGATCGGCGAGGGCCACGATCCGTACGGCGCGCTCCGCATCCGCTCCCCCATTCTCTAGGCCGTCCGCAGGAACCGGTCCAGGACGCGGACCCCGAAGTGCAGCGCCTCCACGGGCACCCGCTCGTCCACGCCGTGGAACAGCGCCTGGTAGTCGAGGTCCGCGGGCAGCTTCAGCGGGGCGAAGCCGTAGCCGGTGATGCCGAGCCGGGAGAACTGCTTGGCGTCCGTGCCGCCCGACATGCAGTACGGCACCACGTGCCCGCCCGGCGCGAACTCCTCCACCGCGGCCCGCATCCTCGCGAACACCGGCGCGTCCACCGGTGCCTGGAGGGCCACTTCGCGATGCGCGAACTCCCAGTCGACGTCCGGCCCCGTCAGCTCGTCCAGCGTGGCGGTGAACTCCTCCTCGGCGCCGGGCAGACAGCGCCCGTCCACGTGCGCGACCGCTTCGCCCGGGATGACGTTCAGCTTGTAACCGGCGTCCAGCATGGTCGGGTTGGCGCTGTTGCGGACGGTCGACTCGACGAGCCTCGCGGCCGGGCCGAGCTTCTCCAGCAGCCGGTCCACGTCGGTGAAGTCGGGGTCGATGCCGTACAGCGCGGCGAGCTCGGTGAGGGCGGCCCGTACGGTGGGCGTGAGCCGGAGCGGCCACTCGTGCTCGCCGATGCGGGTGACGGCGGCGGCCAGCCGGGTCACCGCGTTCTCCCTGTTCACCTTGGAGCCGTGCCCGGCCCGGCCCCGCGCGGTGAGCTTCAGCCAGGCGGTGCCCCGCTCCCCCGCGGCGATCGGGTAGATCTCCCGCCCGGACCCGTCGTGGAAGGTGAAGGCGCCCGACTCGCTGACGCCCTCCGTGCAGCCCTCGAAGAGTTCGGGGTGCCGGTCGGCGAGGAACCCGGAGCCGTCCTCGGCGCTGGCCTCCTCGTCGGCGGTGAACGCGAGGACGATGTCCCGGCGGGGCCGTACGCCCTGCCGGGCCCAGAACCGGACCACGGCCAGGATCATCGCGTCCATGTTCTTCATGTCGACGGCGCCCCGCCCCCACACCACGCCGTCGCGGACCTCGCCGGAGAACGGGTGCACGGTCCAGTCGGCGGCCTCGGCCGGCACCACGTCGAGATGCCCGTGCACCAGCAGCGCGTCGGCGGACGGGTCGGTGCCCTCGATCCGGGCGACCACGTTGGTGCGGCCCGGGGTGCGCTCCAGCAGCAGCGGGTCCAGGCCCGCCCCCGCCAGCCGTGCGGCCGCGTACTCGGCGGCGGGGCGCTCCCGGCAGTCCCCGCCGCCCCGGTTGGTGGTGTCGATGCGGATCAGGCCGGAGGTGAACTCCACGACCTCGGCCAGGGCCAGTTCATCGGCCTGCTGGTCAGCCATACTGCTCCTCCACGGCGGCAGAGACGATCGTGGTGACCGCCTTGAACGTCCTGATCCCCTCGTACATCGTGGCGCTGGTGTACGCCACCTTGCGCTCGCCGATCCGCGCCACGCCGGGCACGACGGTCGCGGCCATCGCGAGATGTTCGGCGTCGAACTCGACGGCGACCGTGAACGGACCGGCGTCCACCGGTTCCTGACGGACCGCCAGCCGCGCGGCCTCCTTGGCCGCCGCGCGGATGTCGGCCGCGGTCCGGGCCGGGGTCCGGCAGACGGCCGCGTACCGCGACACATGGTCCTTGACGGCGACCTTCAGCGCCTCGGGCGCGTAGCCGAGGGCGTCCTCGCAGGCCACGTCGTCGCCGGTGACGAGGACGACGGGGACGCCGTACTCGGCGACGACGCGCGCGTTGAGCAGACCCTCGCTGGCACGGACGTCGTTCAGCCACACCCCGGTGATCTGGTTGGCCAGGTAGGTGTGGGCGAGGACGCCCTCCATGCCGGCGCCCGCGTGGTAGCCGACGAACGCGATGCCGTCGACGTCACCGTGCTGGACGCCCTCCACCATGGACAGCGCCTTGTGCCGGCCGGTGAGCATCTCGACCCGCTCGTCGAGGCGCTCCAGGAGGAGGTTGCGCATGGTCCAGTGGGCCTCGTTGACGAGCACCTGGTCGGCGCCGCCGTCGAAGAAGCCCTCCACGGCGGCGTTCACGTCCGAGGTGAACATCGACCGGCACCGCTCCCACTGCGGCGTCCCCGGCAGCACGTCGGCGGGCCAGGTGACGCCCGTGGCACCCTCCATGTCGGCACTGATGAGGATCTTCATGGTCCGTCACGTTACGCGTCGAGCGGCGGACAGGCTACGACCTCGCCCGGGGAAGCGATCTCGGGTCCGGTCAGGCTCCGGCGAGGACGAACCAGCGGGCCGGCAGGTCGATGCGGGTGCCGTCCGCGAGGTGCTCGGTCTGCGGCAGTGTCGTCTCGCCCTCGGCCAGGACGGCGAGACCGGCCTTGACGAGCAGCTGCGGGATCTCCTCGTCGGGGGCGTCGGCGGGCTTGAGGCCGTGGTGGAAGACGCGCTGGAGCTTGGGCCCCGGGCCGCCCGGCTCGGCCGCCGCCCGCCGGAGGACGTCACGAGAGCCGGAGGTGAGCTCGACCACGAAGGCGCGGCCTTCGGTGCCGATGAGTTCGGCGACGGCGGCGGCCACCGCGGGGCGCGCGGCCGGTTCGCTCTGGTGGATGACGGCCCGCATGTAGACATGGCTGTCGCCGAGCCGCTGGTGCAGGGCGCGGACGGCGTCGGTGTCGGTGAGGTCGAGCTGCTGGAACTCGACGGGGCCGCCGTTCGCGGCGCGGCGGGCGTGCTCGACGGCGGCGTGCGAGAGGTCGACGCCGACGGCGCGGGCGAAGCGGGTGGCCAGGTAGCGGGTCTGGGTGCCGTTGCCGCAGCCGAGGTCGACGATCGTCCGGCCGGTGTCGGCGTGGGGCAGGAGCAGGTCGCTGTGCGGTGCGGCGCTCAGGGAGGGGTCGGCGTCCCAGATCGCCTCGCCCCGGCCGTCGGAGGTCTCACGCCAGTAACTCTCCCACGCGTTGCGGTAGTTCTCCGAGACGTTCATGTGATCTCCCCACGGGTCGGTTCCGTGATCGGAATATCGTGGGGACCGGGAGCAGGGCAAGGGTCCGGTGGTCACCTTCACGAGATGTATGGCCCGTGGTCGCTCCGGGCGGCGCGGTCCTCGCACCGCGTCTGACGTCAGTGACCGCTGGTGACGGCCTGCTCGAACCAGACGGTCTTGCGGTGTCCGCTGGCGCTGGCGCCCCATTCCCGGGCCAGCCGGCTGACCACGCGCAGGCCCCGGCCCGACTCGTCGTGGGGGCCGGCGCTCAGCATGGCGGGCAGGGCGGGTTCGTCGTCGGTGACCTCGAACAGCAGCGCGTCCGTGCGGACCACCCGCAGTCCGATCCGGTCGCTCTCCGCGTGCCGGACGGCGTTGGTGACGACCTCGCTGACCAGGAGCTCGGCCGTCTCCACGGCTTGCGGCAGGCCCCACTCCAGGAGCCGTTCGCGGACCAGGCGGCGGGCCCGGGCCACCTCGCGCGGGTCGGCGTCGAGCCGCCACTCGGCGACGTGCTCGTCGGGGATGCCGTTGAGGCGGGCCATCAGCAGGGCGACGTCGTCCTTGCGTCCGCCGCGGGTGTTCAGGGCGCGGATGATCGTGTCGCAGGCGTCGTCCATGGAGGCCGCGGGGTGGGCGGCGGACTCACAGAGCGCGGCGAGGCCCTCGCCGATGTCGGAGCCGCGCACCTCGACCAGGCCGTCGGTGCACAGCACCAGCCGGTCGCCGGGCGCGACCTTGACGCGCGTGACCTCGAAGGGAACGCCGCCGACGCCGATCGGGGCGCCGGTGGGCAGTTCGAGGAGTTCGCTGCGGCCGTCCTCGGCGCGGACCAGCACGGGCGGGATGTGGCCGGCGTTGGCGAGGGTGAGGTCGCCGCGGATCGGGTCGTACACGGCGTACAGGCAGGTGGCGAGGTAGGTGTCGCCGAGCCTGCGGGCCAGGTCGTCCAGGTTGCGCAGCAGTTGGGTGGGCGGGGTCTCCATCGCGGCCATGGTCTGCACGGCGGTGCGCAACTGGCCGGCCCATCATCGCGGCGGAGTTGAGGCCGTGGCCCATGACGTCGCCGACCACGAGGGCGGTGCGGGAGCCGGGCAGTTTGATGGTGTCGAACCAGTCGCCGCCGATCCGTCCGAGCCGGGCGCCGGGCAGATAGCGGGTGGCGATGTCGCAGCCGGCCATCCGCGGGGTGACCTGCGGCAGCATGCTGTCCTGGAGGGTGTCGGCGACGTTCTCCTGGTAGGTGTACATACGGGCGTTGTCGAGCACCAGGCCCGCGCGGGCGGCGAGTTCGGCGCCGGTGGTGCGGTCCATGTCGTCGAACTGCGGCCGGTCGGGGCGGCGCATCAGCACCATGAAGCCGAGGACGACGTTGCGCGCCTTGAGCGGGACGATGAGCAGCGACCGGCCGCCGATGAGGGGCCGCAGGTCGCGCTTCTCGAACTCGCCGGAGATGCGCTCGGACAGTTCCTCGGTGACCCTCGGGATGAGCACCGGCTCGCCGGTGACCATGCACTTGTAGAAGGGGGTGTGCTCGGGGAAGGCGAAGGCCTCGCCGACGGGCACGGTGTCGTCCCAGCGGCCCGGTTCGTCGTTGTGCTCCACCCAGACGCGGAACATCACGGTGCTGGCGTCCGGCGGGCCGTCCGGGAAGCCTTCGCCGGCCAGCACCGCGGCGCGCAGATGGGTGCCGGCGAAGTCCGCGAACCGGGGCACGGCGGCGCTGGTGACCTCGCGGATGGTCTCGCCGAGGTCCAGGGAGGAGCCGATGCGGGAGCTGACCTCGTTGAGGAACTCCAGCCGCTCGCGGACGGCGGCGTACTCCAGGTCCTGCTCGGCGCCGGCCGGGACCACGGCGACGGCCCGCTGCCGCGGGACGGCGGCTTCTTCGGCGCGGGTGCGCCCGGGGCGGCGGGGCACGCCCCAGTACGGGGTCACGGGCACCCGCTCGTACTGGCTGAACTCCAGGATCGGATAGCCGAGTTCGAGAACCTGCGCGACGATGCGGGCACTGAGTCCCGGACCCATGTTGGGCAGGATCTCGGGCAGCCGCCGTTCGAGTTCGTCGGAGGCGGGCAGTTCGGTGTGGCGGGCGAAGCCGGGCGCGATGCGTTCGGCGGTCTCGTCGTCGTAGCCGCGTTCGTCGCGCAGCCGGGTGGCGTCGGCGGCGAGCACGAGCAGCCGGGCGGGACCCGGGCCGACCAGCGGGTAGGCCCACCACAGCACGTCCAGCCGCTCGCCGTCGGACGTCTGCGGGGGCGGGCAGAGGCGGGCCCGGCCGGCCGTGGCGTAGCCGGTGTGCCCGCCGAGCGAGGTCTCCAGGTCGGGGCCGGGTCCGTCGTACGTCTCGTACGCGTCCGGCATCGCGCCGTCCTGAAGGTCCTCCGGCAGGGCTCCGGAGACGGGCAGCAGATCGGCCGCTGGCTGTCCGACGGCGTCCTCACGGCTCACGCCGAACAGGCGGCGCGCGCCGGTGCTCCAGTGGGACACCAGTCCGGCCCGGTCGACGACGACCACGGCCAGCGGAATCCGGCCCGCGGCGGTGTCGCCGACGCCGCGCCCGGGAGCTGTGTCCCGCTCGCTGCCACGGTCCATGGCCCAGGCCCTCTCTCCCCACGGCTGTCCGCAAACGATCTGTGCCGCCCGCCACTACGGTAGGACGACCGCCGGTCGCGATGTGCGGCAATCCTGGAATTGGTTCCGGCGGATCGCTCCGGCGCGGCGAGCGGGCGCCCCGCTCAGTCCTCGTGGCCCAGTTGGAGATCCCGTTCCGTCCGGCCACCCCCCGCGACCTGCAACACCGTGGCGACCGGCGGGTAACCTGCGGCGATGACGGTGTACTCGCCGGAGGAGAGATCGACGAACCGGAACGTTCCGTCGGCTCCGGTGGTGAGGGTGTCGACGACGTTGCCGGCGGCGTCGAGCAGGGTCACGCGCGCGTCCTCCACGGGCCGTCCGCCGCTCGCCCGGACGGTGCCCCTCAGCACGGCGCCGCCCGCGAGTTCGACGTCCTGCCGGGTCTCCCGGGAGGCCTGCACGGTGACCGGGAGCGCGGCGGGCCGGAAGGCGGGGGCGCTGGCGGCGAGGGTGTACTCGCCCGCGACCAGTTCCGTGATGACGTAGCCGCCCTCGCGCCCGCTGCGGGTGCTCGCGACGACCTCGCCGTGCACGTTGGTGAGCGTGACGGTGGCGTCGCGGACGGGGCTGCCGTCGGCGGTGAGCACGCTTCCGGCGAGGCGGCCGGCGCCGCCGAGGACGACGTCGAGTTCGACGGGGCGTTCGCCGACGGTGACGGAGACGGCCTGCGGCTGGTGCCCGCCGGCGGCGGCGATCAGCACGTACGACCCGGAGCCGGGCGTGCTGAGCGCGTACCGGCCGTCGTCGCCGCTGGCGCCCCGCCCGATCTGCTGTCCGGCGACGTCGATGAGGGTGAGGGCCGCGCGGGGCACCACGGTGCCGTCGGGGTGCTGCACGGTGCCGCACACGGGGACCCCGGCGGCGTAGGGCGCCCGGGCACCGGGGATCGAGGCGGTCACGGTCTGCGGCTCCGTTTCGGCGGTGTTGTGGGACACCAGTGGTTTCTCCTTGAGGAAGAAGGCGATCAGCAGGCCGAGGGCGAGCACCGGGACCAGGTAGAGGAAGATCCGGGGCATCGCGTCGGCGTAGGCGCGGATGTAGGCGTCGCGCAGGGCCGGGGGCAGCGCGTGGACGAGCTGCGGGGTGATCGAGTCGGCGGCGGGCAGTCCGGTGCCCGCGCGCGGGGGCAGCTCCTCGTGCAGCGCGGAGGTGAGCCGGTCGGCGAAGAGCGTGCCGAAGACGGCGGCGCCGACGCTGCCGCCGATCTGCCGGAAGTAGTTGTTGGCACTGGTGGCGGTGCCGAGGTCGGCGGGGCGGACGGAGTTCTGCACGGCGAGGACGAGGACGGGCATGACCAGGCCGATCCCGGCGCCGAGGACGGCCATCCAGACGCTGTAGTGCAGCCGGGGCGTGTCGGTCTGAAGCCGGGACAGCAGCCACATGCCGACGGTGGCGACGGCGCAGCCGAGCACGGGGTAGATCTTGTAGCGGCCGGTGTGGCTGATGAGCTGTCCGCCGACGATGGAGGCGCCGACGATCCCGGCCATCATCGGCAGCATCAGCAGCCCGGACTCGGTGGCGCTGGCGCCGTCGACCATTTGCAGGAAGGTCGGCAGGTAGCTGGCGGCGCCGAACAGGGCGACGCCGATCACCAGGCCGACCAGGCCGCTGAGGGCGAACACGGAGTCGCGGAACAGTCGCAGCGGGATCAGGGGTTCGGCGGCGAAGCGCTCGGCGACCAGGAAGAGGACGGTGGCGAGGAGGGCGCCGGCGCCGAGGCCGAGGATCTGCCGGGAGCCCCAGGCGTACTCGGTGCCGCCCCAGCTGGTGAGCAGGACCAGGCAGGTCGAGGCGGCGGCGAGCAGCAGGGTGCCGAGGACGTCGAGCCGGGCGCGGGTGCGCGGTCTGGGGAGCTTGAGGACGACGGCGATGACGGCCAGGGTGACCAGGCCGAAGGGGACGTTGACGTAGAAGCACCAGCGCCAGGAGAGGTGGTCGGTGAAGTAGCCGCCGAGCAGCGGTCCGGCGACGGAGGCGAGACCGAAGACGGCGCCGATCAGGCCCATGTACCGGCCGCGCTCCCGGGGCGGCACGATGTCGGCGATGATCGCCTGCACACCGATCATGAGGCCGCCGGCGCCGACGCCCTGGACCGCGCGGAAGGCGATCAGCTGGTCCATGGTCCCGGCCCGGCCGGCGAGGGCGGAGCCGAGGACGAAGACGGCGATGGCGAACTGGAAGACGCCCTTGCGGCCGACCAGGTCGCCGAGTTTGCCGTAGACCGGCAGGCCGATGGTGGAGGTGAGCAGGTACGAGGTGATCGCCCAGGACATCTTGTCCAGGCCGTGCAGTTCGCCGACGATCTTCGGCAGGGCGGTGGCGACGATCATCTGGTCGAGGGCGGCCAGCAGCAGGGCCAGCATCAGCCCGAGGAAGACCAACCGCACCCGGCGGGGCCCGATTCCGGCGGGCGGCGCGGGAGGCGGCGGTGCGACCGCGGTCTCCTCGCCGGGAGCCGGTGCCACGACCGGCTCCCGCTTCACCAGTGTCGTCCCGCCCACGTACCGCTCCCCTCGTCACACCCGTTCACATTTCCCGCGTAAGGCGACAACTGCGAACAACTGCGGCGAGTTACGGCACCATCCGGTATGGGCCGGAGATGCACTCGAACCGGTGAAGGGGCCGACCGACGGTCAACCCCCGTTCACCGGTGGGTGCTTGGGCTACTTCTCGACCTCGGCGGCGAGCCTGGCGAGCAGGGCGTCGTAGATCCGGCCGAGGCCCTTGGGCGCGAAGGTCCTCTCGAAGAAGCCGCCGATGCCGCCGGCGCCCTGCCAGGTCGTGGTGACGACCACGCGCGACGCGCCCTCACCGGCGGGGGTGACGCGCCAGGTGGTGACCATGGAGGAGTTGCGGTCCTTCTCGACCAGCTCGCCGTCGGCGGGCTCGCCGACCTCCAGCAGGCAGTCGCGCACCCGCTTGCTGGTGGCCTGGAGCTTCCAGTGGACGAGGGTGCCCTCGCCGTCGCCGCCCTCGCGCACCTCGTACTCGCTGAACTGCTCGGGCAGCAGCTTCTGCCGCGTGCCGCGGTAGTCGGCGAGGGCGTCGAACACCTTCTCCGCGTCCGCCGCGACGACCCGCTCCGTAGTGGCCTCGACCTGCGCCATTGCGTTCCTCCACGACCTGGTTCCTCGGGGTTGGGGCAAGCCAACCACCCCGGCGCCCGGCCGCCCAAATCGGGGTTCGCACGATCATGGGAACATGTGTTCTATTCTGTGGGCAGTGCGAGCGAGGAGGCGTCATGCGCTGGGAGAACCTCACGGACGAGAGCGAACACGGCCGGGCCGCCGACGCCGCGCTGTTCGGCGCGGACGCCGTCACCACCCGGACGTTCGACACGCCCGAGTTCCAAGGAATCACCTTCCACGAGGTCCGGGCGCGCTCGGTGCTGAACCGGGTGCCGGGCGCCTCCCGCATGCCGTTCGAATGGACGGTCAACCCCTACCGGGGCTGCACGCACGCGTGCGTCTACTGTTTCGCCCGCAAGACGCACGGCTACCTGGACCTGGACACCGGCATCGGCTTCGACACCCAGATCGTGGTCAAGGTGAACGCCCCCGAGGTGCTGCGCCGCCAGCTCGGCTCCCCCCGCTGGCGGGGCGACCACGTGGCGATGGGCACCAACGTCGACTGCTACCAGCGCGCCGAGGGCCGCTACCGGCTGATGCCGGGCATCATCTCCGCGCTCACCGATCACGCGAACCCGTTCTCCATCCTCACCAAGGGCACCCTGATCCTGCGCGACCTGGACCTGCTGGTCCGGGCGGCGGAGGTGACGGACGTGGGCGTCTCGGTCTCCGTCGGCTTCCTGGACGCCGGGCTGTGGCGCACGGTGGAGCCGGGCACGCCCGCGCCCGAGCGCCGGCTGGACGTCGTCCGCGCCTTCGGGGAGCACGGGATCGGCTGCGGGGTGCTGATGGCGCCGGTGATCCCGTTCCTGAGCGACCACCCGGCCCAACTGCGGGCCACGGTACGGGCCATCGCGGCGGCCGGGGCCACCTCCGTCACACCCCTGGTGCTGCATCTGCGCCCCGGCGCCCGGGAGTGGTTCATGGCCTGGCTCGGACAGCACCATCCGCACCTGGTGCGGCGGTACGAACGGCTGTACGCGGAGGGCGCCTACGCGCCCAAGTGGTACCAGCGCCGGATCACCCGTCAGGTGCACGAGCTGGCGCAGGAGTACGGCATCGGGCCCGCGCGCGCGGGGCTGGCCCGCCGGATCCGCCCGGCCGAGCCGGCACCGGCCCCCACGGAGCCGGAGCCGGTCCAGCTCAGCCTCATGTGAGGACGCCCGGGGGCATTGGAGGGCATCCCTCGGCCCAATGGGGTCAAGTATCGCCGCAACGCGTTCTCCAGGGCCCCGGCTCCGGGACGATCCGGCGGGAACCGTGAGCCTCGCGGTTCGCCGAAGACCTCCGTCCCGGGAGGACCGTATGAGAACACGCGCAGCCCTGCTGTGCGCGGCCGTGGCCGCCGCCGTGCCGGCGGGCTCGGTCACCGCCGCACCCGCCCAGGCCGCCCGGCCCGCGCAGCTCAGCTGGGAGAAGTGCGGCACCACCGACTACCCCAGGCTCCAGTGCGCGTCCCTGAAGGTGCCGCTGAACCACGCCGACCCGTCGGGCCGGCGGATCACCGTCGCGCTGTCCCGCGTCCCGCACACCGCGCGGGCCTCCCAGGGCCCGCTGCTGGTCAACCCCGGCGGCCCCGGCGGCAGCGGTCTCACGCTCGCCGGGTTCGTCGCGTCGTCGCTGCCGAAGAGCGTGGCGGCCCGGTACGACGTCATCGGCTTCGACCCGCGCGGGGTCGGCCGCAGCGAGCCGGCCCTGGACTGCGTGCCCGGCCACTTCCAACCGGTGCGCCCCGACTCCGTACCGGCCACGCCCGCGCTGGAGCGGGCCAACCTCGACCGCGCCAGGTCCTTCGCCGCGGCCTGCGGCCGGAAGTACGGCGACCTGCTGCCGTACCTGGACACGGTCAGCTCGGCCCGGGACCTGGAAGCCGTCCGCCGGGCGCTCGGCGCCCCGAGGATCAGCTACTTCGGCTACTCCTACGGCACCTATCTGGGCGCGGTCTACGCGAAGCTGTTCCCGGGACGGGTGCACCGCCTGGTACTGGACTCGGTCGTCGACCCGACGGGCGTCTGGTACGAGGACAACCTCGGCCAGGACTACGCCTTCGACGACCGCCACCGGGCGCTGACGGCCTGGATCGCCAAGTACGACGACACGTACGGGCTGGGCAAGGACCCCGAGAAGGTCGGGGCCCGCTGGTACGCGATGCGGGCGGCCCTTTCGAAGAAGCCGGCCGGGGGCCGGGTCGGCGCCGCCGAGCTGGAGGACACCTTCACGCCCGGCGCCTACTACGACGGCTACTGGCCCCGCCTCGCCGAGGCGTTCGCGGCCTGGGTCCACCACGGGGACACCGGGCCGTTGCTGGAGGCGTACCAGAACTTCGGTGCCGTGGACGCCGCCGGAGACAACGGCTACAGCGTCTACGCGGCGGTGCAGTGCCGGGACGCGGCCTGGCCGCGCGGCTGGAACAGGTGGCGCGCGGACGCCTGGGACGTGTACGCGAAGGCGCCCGTGACGGCCTGGAGCAACGCCTGGTACAACGCGCCGTGCGCGTTCTGGCCGGTGGCCCCGCTGCGGCCGGTGGACATCACCAACGGCGCGCTGCCGCCGGCGCTGCTCTTCCAGGCGACCGACGACGCGGCGACCCCCTACTCCGGCGGCGCCACGGCCCACCGGCTGCTGGCCCGCTCCAGCCTGGTGGTCGAGGAGGGCGGCGGCAACCACGGCGTCACGCTGAGCGGCAACCCGTGCCTGGACGGATACCTGGCCGCGTATCTGGCCGACGGCAGGGTGCCGCGCGGCGGCGGCGCGGTGGACGCGGTCTGCCCGAAGTCCCCCGCCCCGACACCACCGAAGGAGAAGCCGGCGTCACCGACGCCCCGCGGCTCGACCCTGCACGGCCTGCTGGGCTTCCACCGGTAGCCGACGGTCAGGCACCGGGCAGCTCGTCCGTCGGTGGCGTTGTCGGTGGGGTGGGCCATCATGGGGTCATGAGCGAACCGACCCGGGCCGGTCGTGGACCGATCCGCATTCCCGCGCCGGCCGGGGTGTTCCCCGCCGCCCAGTACACCCATGTGGTGACCGCGACCGGCCGCCTCGTCGCCGTCTCCGGCCAGCTTCCCCTGGACGAGGACGGCGAGTTGGTCGGGCCGGGCGATCCGGCGGCCCAGGCGCGGCAGGTGTTCGTGAACCTGCGGCGCTGCCTGGCCGCCGCGGGAGCCCGTTTCGAGGACGTGGTGAAGCTGACGTACTTCGTCACGGACATGGCCCACATGCCGGCGATCCGCACGGCCCGCGCCGCCCACATACCCGACGACCGCCTGCCCGCCTCCTCCGCGGTGCGGGTGGCCGGGCTGGTGGCGCCGGAGTTCCTGCTGGAGGTCGAGGCCCTCGCGGTGGTGGCCGCGTGAGTGCCCTGACGATCCGGGAGATGACCCTGGCCGACTGCGACCGCGTCTCCGAGATACGGATCCGCGGCTGGCGGCACGCCTACCGGGGGCTCATGCCGCAGCCGTACCTCGACGGGCTCAGCGTCACCGCGGACGCCGAGCGGCGGCGGGCCCGCTTCGCCGAAGGGAACGGCTCGGTGGTGAACCTGGTCGCCGAGCGGGACGGCACGGTGGTCGGGTGGGCGGCGCACGGGCCGTACCGGGACGGCGGGACGCGCACCGGCGACGCCGAGCTGTACGCGATCTACGTGGACCCGGCCCGGCTCGGCGGCGGGATCGGGCGGGCGCTGCTCGCCGCGTCGGCCGAGCGGTGCCGGGCGTTCCCGCGCATGCTGCTGTGGGTCCTCAAGGAGAACGCGCCCGCCCGCCGCCTCTACGAGCGCGCCGGGTTCCGGCCCGACGGGGCCGAGCAGCCCTTCGAGGCGGGCGGCGTACCGGTGCCCGAGGTGCGGTACGTGAAGACGCTGGGCGGCTGACCGGGCGTCAGCTCGGCTGCTGTTCCGGTATCCGCGCCAGCGCGTGCACCGCGGCCTCGGCGAGCGCGGGGTGCGCGAGGGCCTCGGTGAGGACCCGTCGGGCGCGGGCGTCGCCGAGCGCGCCCAGGCCCTCCACGCAGGCGAGGGCCACCCGGCGGTAGGGGTCGTGCGGGCGCAGCCGCCGCTCCAGCGTGGTGATCAGCGCGGGCACGGACTCCGGGGCGCGCAGGGCGACCAGGAGCCGTACCGGGTGCAGGGCGTAGGCGACGCGGAGCTCGTTGGTGGCGAGGGCCGCGGCGGCCCGTGCCGTGCGTGGGTCGCGGAGCCGGGCGAGGGCGTGCGCGGCGGAGGCGCAGCGCGGCGGGTCGCGGTGGTTGAGCAGCAGCACCAGGGACTCGAAGGCGCGCCGGTCGCCGGCCAGGCCGAGGCGGAACGCGGCCAGCTCCCTGGCCCAGAGCGGCTGTCCGGGCGCGGTGAGCACCTCCGCCAGTTCGTCCTGGTCCCCGATGGCCAGCAGGTGCTCGAACGCGGGCGAG
The DNA here is from genome assembly GCF_014650115.1 of Streptomyces olivaceoviridis. GTDB lineage: Bacteria > Actinomycetota > Actinomycetes > Streptomycetales > Streptomycetaceae > Streptomyces > Streptomyces olivaceoviridis. The sequence goes on from NZ_BMUI01000007.1 coordinate 259,077, forward strand.
GCGCCCGACTCCTGCCGTAAGCGTTCCGTGAGCGATCGCGACTCTTCGTCCACGAGGTCCAGCGTAGGCGGGTCGCGGCGGCGGAGGGAGCTACATCACGAAGTCGGTTCGCACGCGGGGACTAGCGCGCTCGTTACCCGCCGGTTAAGCTCATACGAGCGAGTAACCCTCGCGCATTTCCGCTGGCGACGGTCTGGTGACGCGGCCGTCGCGAGCGAGCAGGTCGGTTCGGTACGCCGTGCGTACCGCGGTACGACCCGGCTTCGGGACAGAGCCGGTCGGAAGTCCGCCGCTCCCGGGCGTGTGCACGCCTGTGGCACCGGCGCCCCGGGCGTGTGCGCTCGCAGCCCGGCAACACCCGCACCCTCCCGCTCCGTGGTGGGCCCTGAGGCGCACCCGGCGCGCTCCTCGTCGTCACCCTCATTCCTGGAGTCCCGCGATGGCCACTCCCCTGTCCGACTCAGCTCTGTCCCCGCTCAAGACGATCGCCGTGGTCGGCCTCGGCACCATGGGCACCGGCATCGCCGAGGTCCTCGCGAAGGCCGGCCGCGAGGTGATCGGCATCGACATCAGCGAGGCGCGGACCGCGCAGGCGCTCGCCACCCTGGAGGCCGCCACCACCCGTGCCGTGGCGCGCGGCCGGCTCACCGAGGAGGAGCGCGCCCGGGCGCTGGCCCGGGTCCGCACCGCCACCGACCTCGGCGCGGCGGCCGACGCAGACCTCGTCATCGAGGTGGCCCCGGAGTCGTACGAGATCAAGCAGCAGATCTTCCGCGAGCTGGACGGCGTCGTCCGCCCGGAGACGATCCTGGCGACCGGCACCAACGCGCTGTCGGTGACCCGGCTGGCGGCCGACTCCGCCCGTCCCGAGCGCGTGCTCGGCCTGCACTTCTTCAACCCGGCGCCGGCGATGAAGCTGGTGGAGGTCGTCTCCTCGGTGCTGACCGCGCCGCAGGCCGTGGCGGCCGTCACCGACCTGGCGATCGAGCTGGGCAAGGAGCCGGTCGCGGTCGGCGACCGCCCCGGCTTCGTGGCCGACGGGCTGCTCTTCGGTTACCTCAACCAGGCCGCCGCCATGTACGAGGCCAGGTACGCCTCCCGCGAGGACATCGACGCCGCCATGCGGCTCGGCTGCGGCCTGCCCATGGGCCCGCTCGCCCTGCTGGACCTGATCGGCGTCGACACCGCGCGGACGGTCCTGGAGGCCATGTACGCCGAGTCCCGGGACCGGCTGCACGCCCCCGCCCCGATCCTCAAGCAGCTCAGCGAGGCGGGCCTGACCGGCCGCAAGTCGGGGCGCGGCTTCTACACCTACGAGGCGCCGTGCAGCGGGACCGTCGTGCCGGACGCGCTGACCCCGGCGACGGGCACTTCCCCGGTCGCGGGCCGCGAGGTGCGCTCGGTGGGCGTCGCCGGCTCCGGCACCATGGCCTCCGGCATCGCCGAGGTGTTCGCCAAGGGCGGCTACGACGTCGTCCTGGCCGCCCGCAGCGAGGAGAAGGCGCGGGCCGCCAAGGCCCGTATCGGCACGTCGCTCTCCCGCTCCGTCGACAAGGGCCGGCTGACCGCCGAGGCCGCCGCGCGGGTCCTGGACCGGATCACCCCGGCGGGCTCCTACGACGCCTTCGCCGAGGTCGACCTGGCGGTCGAGGCGATCGCCGAGGACCTGGAGGTCAAGCGGCAGCTGTTCGCCACGCTGGACAAGGTGTGCAAGCCGGGCGCGGTCCTGGCCACCACCACCTCGTCGCTGCCCGTCGTCGCCTGCGCCCGCGCCACCTCGCGCCCGCAGGACGTGATCGGCATGCACTTCTTCAACCCGGCACCGGCGATGAAGCTGGTCGAGGTCGTGCGGACGGTGCTGACGGCGGACGACGTCCACGCGACCGTGCGCGAGGTCTGCGCGAAGATCAAGAAACACGCGGTGGACTGCGGCGACCGCGCCGGTTTCATCGTGAACGCGCTGCTGTTCCCGTACCTCAACAACGCGGTCAAGATGGTGCAGGAGCACTACGCGTCCCTCGACGACATCGACGCGGCGATGAAGCTGGGCGGCGGCTACCCGATGGGCCCCTTCGAGCTGCTGGACGTGGTCGGGCTGGACGTCTCGCTGGCCATCGAGAAGGTGCTGCACCGCGAGTTCCGCGACCCCGGTCTCGCCCCGGCTCCGCTGCTGGAGCACCTGGTGGCCGCGGGCTGCCTCGGCCGCAAGACCGGCCGCGGCTTCCGCGAGTATGCCCGCCGCTGACGGCGTCGGCGACTGGTCACGGCCGGAGCCGGACTGGGGCGGACTGCTCGACCCGGGCGGCCCTCCCCCGTCCGTCCGGCCCGGCGGTCCCCCGTCCTCCGGGGGCGGGGGACACCCCGGACCTGCGCATCGGTCCGCGCGCATGCAGTACGTTCGGGTCATGTCCCAGCCCGCCAAGTCCTCACGTACACCAGCTACGCCCGACGCGCCGGAGAGTGCCGCAGGCAGTCGCGCCGCCGCCCAGCGGCTCAAGATGCGCCGGGAACTGGCGGCAGCAGCCATGGAGCTGTTCGCGACCAAGGGGTACGAGGCCACCACCGTCGACGAGATCGCCGCCGCCGCCGGCGTCGCCCGGCGCACCTTCTTCCGCCACTTCCGCTCCAAGGAAGAGGCGATCTTCCCGGACCACGACGACACGCTGATCCGCGCGGAGGCGGTCCTCAACGCCGCGCCGGCGCACGAGCACCCGCTCGACACCGTGTGCCGGGGCATCAAGGAGGTCATGAAGATGTACGCGGCGCGGCCGGACATCTCGGTCGCCCGCTACAAGCTCACGCGTGAGGTGCCCACCCTGCGCGAGGCCGAGATCGCCTCCGTGGCCCGCTACGAGCGCCTGTTCACGCGGTACCTGCTCGGCCATTTCGACGAGCACGCGCACGCGGACGACGCCAACGACGATCCGCTGCTGGCCGAGGTCGCCGCCTCCGCCGTGGTCACCGCGCACAACCACGTCCTGCGGCGCTGGCTGCGGGCGGGCGGTCAGGGCGACGTGGAGGCCCAGCTGGACCACGCCTTCGCCATCGTGCGCAAGACCTTCGGCACCGGCATCGGGGCCGGGCGCGGCACGGCGCCCCGGTCGGCCGCCTCCGCGCCGGCGGCGGCCTCCGTCGAGGGCGAGGTGCTGGTGGCCGTCGCACGCACCGACGCGCCCCTGGAAGAGGTCATGCGCACCATCGAACAGGCCCTCAAGGAACGCTGACCCGACCTTCCCCGCTGTGACAACGGCCACCCACCGGGTGGCCGTTTTTGCATGTCAGCGCCCCTTTTGGCCCGCCGACAGGGAACCATTCGATCGATCATCGCTCATCTGTCAAGTAAAGAATTCATTTGAGAGGAAGTTCTGGCACTCAGTGCCTTGCGGGGTGACACGCGGTGTCATACGTTGAAGGAGTCCGGGCTGTCCCCGCAGACCATCACCTGCGCGTCCGGACGCCTGCGTCACAGGCAACCTCCCGCGCCACAAAGCGCTGCCGAAGCACCACCACCGAGCCGAACCGACGGCACACCCTCACCACCCTCAGCAGCACTGACAGCACCGACGAACCCTCAGGCGCCCCTCCCTCAAGGGCGCTCACCCGCCGGAGGCAACACCGTGACCGTGAAGGACATCCTGGACGCGATCCAGTCGAAGGACGCCACGTCCGCCGACTTCGCCGCCCTGCCGCTGCCCGACTCGTACCGGGCGATCACCGTCCACAAGGACGAGACGGAGATGTTCGCGGGTCTGGAGACCCGCGACAAGGACCCGCGCAAGTCGATCCACCTGGACGAGGTCCCCGTGCCCGAGCTGGGCCCGGGCGAGGCCCTGGTGGCCGTCATGGCCTCCTCGGTGAACTACAACTCGGTGTGGACCTCGATCTTCGAGCCGCTGTCCACGTTCGGGTTCCTGGAGCGCTACGGCCGCACCAACGAGCTGGCCAAGCGCCACGACCTGCCGTACCACATCATCGGCTCCGATCTCGCGGGCGTCGTCCTGCGCACCGGCCCCGGGGTGAACGCCTGGAAGCCGGGCGACGAGGTCGTCGCACACTGCCTGTCGGTCGAGCTGGAGTCCTCCGACGGCCACAACGACACGATGCTCGACCCCGAGCAGCGCATCTGGGGCTTCGAGACCAACTTCGGCGGCCTCGCCGAGATCGCGCTGGTCAAGTCCAACCAGCTGATGCCGAAGCCGGCCCACCTCAGCTGGGAGGAGGCCGCCGCTCCGGGCCTGGTCAACTCCACCGCGTACCGCCAGCTGGTGTCCCGCAACGGCGCCGGCATGAAGCAGGGCGACAACGTCCTGATCTGGGGCGCGAGCGGCGGTCTCGGCTCCTACGCCACCCAGTTCGCGCTGGCCGGCGGCGCCAACCCCATCTGTGTCGTGTCCTCGCCGCAGAAGGCGGAGATCTGCCGGTCCATGGGCGCCGAGGCGATCATCGACCGCAACGCCGAGGGCTACAGGTTCTGGAAGGACGAGCGGACCCAGGACCCGAAGGAGTGGAAGCGCTTCGGCAAGCGCATCCGCGAGCTGACCGGCGGCGAGGACATCGACATCGTCTTCGAGCACCCCGGCCGCGAGACCTTCGGCGCCAGTGTCTACGTCACCCGCAAGGGCGGCACGATCACCACCTGCGCCTCGACCTCGGGCTACCTGCACGAGTACGACAACCGCTACCTGTGGATGTCGCTGAAGCGGATCATCGGCTCGCACTTCGCGAACTACCGCGAGGCCTGGGAGGCCAACCGCCTCATCGCCAAGGGCAGGATCCACCCGACCCTCTCCAAGGTCTACTCCCTCCAGGACACCGGGCAGGCCGCCCACGACGTCCACCGCAACCTGCACCAGGGCAAGGTCGGCGTGCTGTGTCTCGCCCCCGAGGAGGGCCTGGGCGTGCGCGACCAGGAGACGCGCGCGAAGCACATCGACGCCATCAACCGCTTCCGGAACGTCTGAGAGCCGGGAGGCCATAGATGACAGAGCGTCAGGCGCAAAAGGACAGGGACCGGCCGTGGCTGATGCGGACGTACGCCGGTCACTCCACGGCGGAGGCGTCCAACGAGCTGTACCGGCGCAACCTCGCCAAGGGCCAGACCGGTCTGTCGGTGGCGTTCGACCTGCCGACACAGACCGGCTACGACCCCGACCACATCCTCGCGCGCGGCGAGGTCGGCCGGGTGGGCGTGCCCGTCGCGCACCTCGGCGACATGCGGCGGCTGTTCCAGGACATCCCCCTGGAGCAGATGAACACCTCCATGACGATCAACGCCACCGCCATGTGGCTGCTGGCGCTCTACCAGGTCGTCGCGGAGGAGCAGGGCGCGGACATCACCAAGCTCCAGGGCACGACCCAGAACGACATCGTCAAGGAGTACCTGTCCCGGGGCACCCATGTGTTCCCGCCGGAACCCTCGCTCCGCCTGACGACGGACATGATCGCGTACACGGTCTCCCACATCCCGAAGTGGAACCCGATCAACATTTGCAGTTACCACCTGCAAGAGGCCGGGGCCACGCCGGTGCAGGAGATCGCGTACGCGATGTCCACCGCCATCGCCGTCCTCGACGCCGTGCGCGACTCCGGCCAGGTGCCCGAGGAGCGCATGGGTGACGTGGTCGCCCGTATCTCCTTCTTCGTGAACGCGGGCGTCCGCTTCATCGAGGAGATGTGCAAGATGCGCGCGTTCGGCCGCATCTGGGACAAGGTCACCCGCGAGCGGTACGGCATCGAGGACCCCAAGCAGCGCCGGTTCCGGTACGGCGTCCAGGTCAACTCGCTCGGCCTGACCGAGGCGCAGCCGGAGAACAACGTCCAGCGGATCGTGCTGGAGATGCTGGCGGTCACCCTCTCCAAGGACGCACGCGCGCGTGCCGTGCAGCTTCCCGCCTGGAACGAGGCGCTGGGCCTGCCCCGGCCCTGGGACCAGCAGTGGAGCCTGCGCATCCAGCAGGTCCTCGCCTACGAGAGCGACCTGCTGGAGTACGACGACATCTTCGAGGGCTCGAAGGTGATCGAGGCGAAGGTGGACCAGTTGGTCGAGGACACCCTCGCGGAGATCGACCGCATCCAGGAGATGGGCGGCGCGCTGGCCGCCGTGGAGTCCGGCTACCTCAAGTCGCAGCTGGTCGCCTCGCACGCCGAGCGCCGGGCCCGGATCGAGTCCGGCGAGGAGAAGATCGTCGGCGTCAACGTCTTCGAGGGCACCGAGCCCAACCCGCTCACGGCCGATCTGGACACCGCCATCATGACGGTCGACCCGGCGGTCGAGGCCCGCGTCGTCGAGTCCCTCCGGTGCTGGCGGGACACCCGTTACCAGCCGCCCTTCAACCACCCGCGCCCCTGCAAGGCGCTGGAGCGGCTGAAGGAGGCCGCCAAGGGCACCCGCAACCTGATGGAGGCCACGCTGGAGTGCGCCCGCGCCGGGGTCACCACCGGCGAGTGGGCGGGCGCCCTGCGCGAGGTGTTCGGCGAGTACCGGGCGCCCACCGGGGTCTCCTCCGCGCCGGTGGCCGTCGCCGCCGAGGCCGGCTCGGCGCTCGCCGAGGTCCGCGCCAGGGTGGACGCCACCGCCCGCGACCTGGGCGTCGCCCGCTTGCGCTTCCTGGTCGGCAAGCCGGGCCTGGACGGTCACTCCAACGGCGCCGAGCAGATCGCCGTCCGCGCGCGGGACGCCGGCTTCGAGGTGGTGTACCAGGGCATCCGGCTGACGCCCGAGCAGATAGTGGACGCGGCCCTGGCCGAGGACGTGCACGCCGTGGGCCTGTCGATCCTGTCCGGCTCGCACGCCCGGCTGGTCCCCGATGTGCTCCAGCGGCTGCGTGTGGCCGGTGCCACAGATATACCGGTGATCGCCGGTGGCATCATCCCCAACGGTGACGCCGAACAGCTGAGGCAGGCCGGAGTGGCCGCCGTCTTCACCCCGAAGGACTTCGACATCACCGGGATCATCGGCCGCATCGTCGACGAGATCCGCACAGCGAACAAGCTCGACCCCCTGGAGGTCCCCGCATGACGACTGTCAACCGCCTTCGCCCGCGGCGTTCCTGCCTGGCCGTACCGGGCAGCAACCCGCGCTTCCTGGAGAAGGCGCAGGGCCTCCCCGCGGACCAGGTCTTCCTGGACCTGGAGGACGCGTGCGCGCCGCTCGCCAAGCCCGAGGCGCGGCACACCATCGTCAAGTTCCTCAACGAGGGCGACTGGACGGGCAAGACGCGCGTGGTCCGGGTCAACGACTGGACGACCGAATGGACGTACCGGGACGTCGTCACGGTGGTGGAGGGCGCGGGCCCGAACCTGGACTGCATCATGCTGCCGAAGGTGCAGAACGCCCAGCAGGTCGTCGCCCTGGACCTGCTGCTGACGCAGATCGAGAAGACGATGGGCTTCGAGGTCGGCCGGATCGGCATCGAGGCGCAGATCGAGAACGCGCAGGGCCTGAACAACGTCAACGAGATCGCGCAGGCCTCCCCGCGCGTCGAGACCATCATCTTCGGCCCGGCCGACTTCATGGCCTCCATCAACATGAAGTCCCTGGTCGTGGGCGAGCAGCCGCCCGGCTACCCGGCGGACGCCTACCACTACATCCTGATGAAGATCCTGATGGCCGCCCGCGCCAACGACCTCCAGGCGATCGACGGCCCCTACCTCCAGATCCGCAACGTCGACGGCTTCCGCGAGGTCGCCGGCCGCGCCGCCGCGCTGGGCTTCGACGGCAAGTGGGTGCTGCACCCGGGTCAGGTCGACGCCGCCAACGAGGTCTTCTCGCCCTCGCAGGAGGACTACGACCACGCCGAGCTGATCCTGGACGCGTACGACTACTACACGTCCGAGGCGGGCGGCAAGAAGGGCTCCGCGATGCTCGGCGACGAGATGATCGACGAGGCCAGCCGCAAGATGGCGCTGGTCATCGCCGGCAAGGGCCGCGCCGCCGGCATGCGGCGCACCAGCACGTTCGAGATCCCGGAGGCGTGACGGCGATGCAGTTCGGACGCACGTACGAGGAGTTCGAGGTCGGGGCGACGTACAAGCACTGGCCGGGCAAGACGGTCACGGAGTACGACGACCACCTGTTCTGTCTCCTCACCATGAACCACCACCCGCTCCACATGGACACCAACTACGCCGAGAAGACGACCGACTTCGGCAAGAACGTGGTGGTCGGGAACTACATCTACTCCCTCCTGCTCGGCATGTCCGTCCCGGACGTCTCCGGCAAGGCGATCGCCAACCTGGAGATCGAGTCGCTCAGGCACGTGGCGCCGACCTTCCACGGCGACACGGTCTACGGCGAGACGACCGTGCTGGACAAGTGGCCGTCGAAGTCGAAGAACGACCGCGGGATCGTCTACGTCGAGACCAAGGGCTACAAGCAGGACGGCACGCTGGTGTGCGTCTTCCGCCGCAAGGTGATGGTGCCCACCGAGACGTACATCAAGGAGCGCGGCGGCGAGCAGCCGGGCCGCCCCGAGCTCAAGGAGCAGGAGAAGTAGCCATGGCCCGTCTCGCCCAAACCGCCGGTCTGACCGACGTCCAGCAGGAGATCCTCTCCACCGTCCGGGACTTTGTCGACAAAGAGATCATTCCGGTCGCGACCGGGCTGGAGCACCGCGACGAGTACCCGCAGGCAATCGTGGACGGCCTGAAGGAGCTCGGCCTCTTCGGCCTGATGATCCCCGAGGAGTACGGCGGCCTGGGCGAGTCGCTGCTCACCTACGCGCTGTGCGTGGAGGAGATCGCCCGCGGCTGGATGTCGGTGTCCGGCATCATCAACACACACTTCATCGTCGCGTACATGCTCAAGCAGCACGGCACGCGGGAGCAGAAGGACCACTTCCTGCCGAGGATGGCGGCCGGCGACGTCCGGGGCGCCTTCTCGATGTCGGAGCCCGGACTGGGCTCGGACGTGTCGGCGATCACGTCGAAGGCGGTCAAGGACGGCGACGAGTACGTCCTGAACGGTCAGAAGATGTGGCTGACGAACGGCGGCACGTCCTCGCTCGTGGCCGTACTGGTCCGCAGTGACGAAGGACACCCCGAGGGCACGGCGCCGCACAAGTCGATGACGACCTTCCTGATCGAGAAGGAGCCGGGCTTCGGCGAGGTCCGTCCGGGCCTCACCATCCCCGGCAAGATCGACAAGATGGGCTACAAGGGCGTCGACACGACCGAGCTGATCATGGACGGACTGCGCGTTCCGGCCGATCGGGTGCTCGGCGGGGTCACCGGCCGAGGTTTTTACCAAATGATGGACGGCGTCGAGGTTGGCCGCGTCAATGTGGCGGCGCGCGGCTGCGGCGTCGCCCAGCGCGCCTTCGAGCTGGGGGTCCGCTACGCCCAGCAGCGGCACACGTTCGGCAAGCCGATCGCCCAGCACCAGGCCATCCAGTTCAAGCTGGCGGAGATGGCGACCAAGGTCGAGGCCGCGCATGCGATGATGGTCAACGCGGCGCGCAAAAAGGATTCCGGGGAACGAAACGACCTCGAAGCGGGGATGGCGAAGTACCTCGCCTCCGAGTACTGCAAGGAGGTCGTGGAGGATGCCTTCCGGATCCACGGCGGCTACGGCTTCTCCAAGGAGTACGAGATCGAGCGCCTCTACCGCGAGGCCCCGATGCTGCTCATCGGTGAAGGTACCGCCGAGATCCAGAAAATGATCATCGGGCGCAGGCTGCTCGAAGAGTATCGATTCCAAGGCTGATTGTCCGGGTACGGGGTGTTTTCTTCGAGAAGAAGATCACACCCCGTAGACACTCTTCAGCCGCCGACTCGGCTTCCTGGCTTGCCCAGTTGTGGCCCGCGACCGGTACGATCCCGGGAAAGCCGCCGTCCCCCGTCAGAGCGCGGCATCATCCGCTACGAAGGTCATCCATGCCCCACAGCCAAACCTCTGCACCTCGCGACAGCCGAGTCGGCGTACGCCTCGCGCGCGGAGCATCGCCGTGGCTTCTCCCGACCGTCGCCACCGCAGCCCTCAGCCTGGCCCGCGCTCGCCGCTCGGGCGTCGCCAAGGCCGTCGCCGTGCCCGCCACCGCGCTCGCGGCGGGCATGCTGTGGTTCTTCCGCGACCCCGAGCGCGAGATCGCCCAGGGCCAGGTCATCTCGCCCGCCGACGGTGTGGTGCAGAGCATCATGCCGTGGAAGGACGGGCGTACCCGCGTCGCCATCTTCATGAGCCCGCTCAACGTCCACGTCAACCGCGCGCCCCTCGCGGGCACCGTGACGTCCGTCGAGCACATCCCCGGCGGCTTTGTTCCGGCTTTCAACAAGGAGAGCGAGAACAACGAGCGCGTAGTCTGGCATTTCGACACCGAACTCGGCGACATCGAGATGATCCAGATCGCCGGCGCGGTGGCCCGCCGCATCGTTCCCTACATCCCTCAGGGCACGAAGGTCGAGCAGGGCGACCGCATCGGTCTGATCCGCTTCGGCTCGCGTGTCGACCTCTACCTGCCCGAGGGTGTGGAGGTCGCGGTCGAGGTCGGCCAGAAGACCGTGGCTGGGGTGACTCGCATTGACCGTGATTGATCCGGAGACCCAGGCGGGCTGGGTGCCCGAGGCAGACGAGGTGGACGACGAGGAGGAGATGCCTCTTTCTCTCCGCCTGTCGATAGCGGACACCCTCACGCTGGGCAACGCCACGTGCGGTTTCATGGCGGTGTACTTCACCACCACCGGCATCCTGATCCCGCACCTCACCGGCAGCCAGGAGTCCGGCATGGCCCGCCACAGCGCGGCCACGGCGGTCATCCTGATGCTCTGCGCGGCGGTCTTCGACCTGTTCGACGGGCTGGTGGCCCGCAAGCTGCGCTCGTCGCCGATGGGCGCGGAGCTGGACAACCTGTCCGACCTGATCAGCTTCGGGCTGGCCCCCGCGTACTTCGTCCTCGTCTACGGCATGGTCGCGGACGACGCGCACCAGCGGGTGGCCGCGGTGGGCGCGATCGTGGTGCTGCTCGCCGTGGTGCTGAGACTGGCCCGCTTCAGCTGCGTGACGATGAAGGACGGCATGTTCCAGGGCATGCCCTCGCCGTTCGGCGCGCTGACGGTCGTCTCGATCGTGCTGCTGGAGCTGCCGTTCGTGGCGACCCTGCTGGCGATCCTCGGGACCGCGTGGCTGATGGTGAGCCGGGTGGAGTACCCGAAGCCGCGGGGACGTCTCGCGGGCGCGATGCTCTCCTGGATCGTGCTGTCGATGGGGCTGCTGGCGGCGTGGGCCTTCGACGCGCCCAGCGGACAGCTGCTCCTCCAGACGGGCTGCGCGCTGCAACTGGTGATGGGCGCGGTGATTCCGCTGTTCGCCACGGCTCGGCGGGTGAACAACTTCCGCGACAACCGTCGTGAGGCACGGGCCGCGCAGTTGCCGTAGCGGTACGTGGACGAGGGGCCTCCTACCCGGGTCGGGTAGGGGGCCCCTCGTTTGTTCGTGCGGCCGATCAGGGGCTTCAGGCCAAGTGGTCCTCGGCCAGCCGCGCGGCGATCCGTTCCAGGATCGGCCCCGCGTCCGCGATGCACCGGGCGACGTCCGGCTCGACGGATGTCAGGGGGTAGGCCCGCGAGATCCCGGCCGTGAGCAGCGCCTCCGCCGGCAGCGCCAGCCGCCCGCACACCGCAACGACCTCCTTGCCCGCCGCCCGCGCCGCCGCGGCGACCCCCGCCGGTGCCTTGCCGTGCAGCGTCTGCTCGTCCAGCGACCCCTCCCCGGTGATCACCAGCGAGGCCCGCTCCAGGGCGGGCGCGAAGCCCAGCACGTCGAGCATCACCTCGATACCGGGACGGAACCGCGCGCCGAGCAGCAGGGCCCCGTATCCGATGCCGCCGGCGGCTCCCGCACCCGGCGCCGCCGCGTACTCGGCGGCCCGCGGCCCGGCCTCCGCCTCCAGCACCTTCGCGAAGTGGGCCAGTGCGGCGTCCAGCGTCTCCACGTCGTCCGGCGAGGCCCCCTTCTGCGGGCCGTACACCGCCGGCGCGCCCTTCGGGCCGGTCAACGGGTTGTCGACGTCGCTGGCCAGCACCAGCTCGACCGAGGACAGCCGCGGGTCGAGGCCGGACAGGTCCGCCCGGGCGAGGTCGGCGAGTCCGCCGCCGCCCGGCGACACCGGCTCGCCCTCCTCGGTCAGGAACCGCGCGCCCAGCGCGGACAGCATGCCCGCGCCGCCGTCCGTCGTGGCGCTGCCGCCGACGCCGAACACGATCGTCCGCACGCCCGCGTCCAGCGCGGCGCGCAGCAGTTCCCCGGAGCCGTACGTCGAGGCGGTCAGCGGCGCGAAGAGCCCGGCCGGAAGCCGCTGCAAGCCGCTCGCCTCGGCCATCTCCACCACCGCGGTGCCGCCGCGCAACGCGAACGCGGCCGTGACCTCCTCGCCGAGCGGCCCGGCGACCCGCACCTCCCGGCGCTCGAAACCGGCCGCGACCGCCGCGTCCACGGTCCCGTCGCCGCCGTCGGCCACGGGCAGCGCCTCCACCTGAAGATCCGGCACGACCCGGCGCAGCCCGGCCGTCACCCGCTCGGCGACCTGCACGGCCGTCAGCGAGCCCTTGAACTTGTCCGCGGCGACGAGCACCCGACGGGTCTCGTTCACTCCAGCGTCCGCCACCTTGTCTTCCCCTTGCTCTCCGGGCCCCGCGCACGTCAGGGCCAGTCGCGCCGCTGTGACCATAACCGCAGGGCACCCCCGCCGTCATGCCCCGCCCGAACCCTGGTCGAGCCGCTGGGAGCCGGCTGGGCAAAGTGGGTACACCCCTGCCATGAGCACCCAGCGCACCGGTCCGGACCTCGCCGACCGCGTCCACGGCGGCTGGCTCGGCCGGATCGCGGGCAACATGCTCGGCAAGCCGGTCGAGCAGGGCGAGGTGTGGACGCGCGACCGCATCGACCGCTATCTGCGCCGGGCCGCGGCCCTGCCGCTGACCGACTACCTGCCCGAGCCGGCCGACGCGGACGAGGCCGCCGTACTGCGGCCGGAGTGGCGCGCTTGCGTGCGCGGCCGGATCCACGGCAGCTGCCGGGACGACGACGTCGACTACGCGATCCTCGGCCTGCACCTGCTGGAGACCCACGGCTTCGGCTTCAGCACCGAGCAGGTCGGCGAGCTGTGGCTGCTCAGGCTGCCGTACCTCCAGACGTTCACGGCGGAACGGGCCGCGTACCGGAACCTCGCGAACGGGCTGAAACCGCCGCTGACGGCGACCTACGACAACCCGTACCAGGAGTGGATCGGCGCGTTGATCCGCGCCGACGTCTACGGCTGGACCTGCCCCGGCGACCCCGTCCGGGCCGCCGGGCTGGCCCGCCGGGACGCGGTGCTCTCGCACACCGGCAACGGCGTGTACGGCGCGATGTGGGCCGCCGCGCTGATCTCGGCGGCGTTCACCGCCCCGACCGTGCGGGACGCCCTGGACACCGCGCTCTCGGTCGTCCCGGCGAGCAGCCGCCTGGCCCGGACCGTGCGGCGGGTGGCGGGCCTGCACGAGGCGCGGCTGCCGTGGGAGGAGACCCTGGCCACGGTGTCCGCGGAGACCGCGGGGCTCGGCTGGATCCACACGGTTCCGAACGCCGCCGTCCTCACCGCCGGACTGCTGTACGGCGACGGCGACTTCACCCGGACCGTCGCCCTGACCGTGCGCGGCGGGCTGGACACCGACTCCAACGGGGCGACGGCCGGTTCGGTGGCCGGGGTCCTCACCGGGGCGGAGGCCATTCCGGCGCGCTGGCGGGACCCGCTGGAGGACACGGTGCGCAGCGCGGTGTTCGGCTTCGACGGCGTACGGATCAGCGCGCTGGCCGAACGCACCCTGCGCCTGGCGACGAGCGGGACGTAGCCGGCGGCCGGCTGGTTACCCTTCCCCCCATGACCACGACCCAGGATTTCGCCGCGTACATCGCGGGCCTGCCCCGTGTCCTCGCCGGGGCCGCCGCCCTCTTCCGGGACGCCGGGGGGCGGGTGCTGCTCGTCGAACCCAACTACCGTGACGGCTGGGCCCTTCCGGGCGGGACCATCGAGTCCGACGACGGGGAGACGCCGCGCCAGGGCGCCCGCCGGGAGACGCTGGAGGAGATCGGGCTCGACCGCGCACTCGGCCGGCTGCTGGCCGTGGACTGGGCGCACGGCGCGGGCCGGCCGCCGCTGGTGGCGTACCTGTACGACGGCGGTGTCCTGACCGAGGACGAACTGAAGGCCATCCGTCTCCAGGAGGAGGAACTGCTCTCCTGGCGCCTGGTCGACCGCGAGGACCTCACCGCCCATCTGCCGGGGGCGCTCGGCCGCCGGGTGCTGGCCGCGCTGGACGTCCTCGCGGACGGCTCCGGGACGGCGGAACTGGAGAACGGCCACCGGGTGGCCTGACCGCCCGGTCACCGTGGCCACGCGCGGACGCCGGCACCGGGGCCCGTGCCACGGGGCCGTCCCGCCGGTCCCGTCCCCGCGGTCATCCGTTCGCGGCGGGCACGCCGCCCGCCCTACCCTCGATGCCATGGCCAAGCCTCTCGTCGCCCTGCTCAGCGGGGCCGGTATCTCCACCGACTCCGGCATCCCGGACTACCGCGGGCCGAACGGGCTGTGGCGGCGCGATCCGGAGGCCGAGAAGCTCGTGACGTACGAGTACTACATGACGGACCCGGAGATCCGGCGGCGGTCCTGGCGGATGCGCCGCGAGAACCGGACGCTGCGGGCCGAGCCGAACGCGGCGCACCGGGCCGTGGCCGAGCTGGAGAGGTCCGGCGTTCCCGTCCGGGTCATCACCCAGAACGTGGACGGCCTGCACCAGCTCGCCGGTATGCCCGCCCGCAAGGTGCTCGAACTCCACGGCAGCGCCCGGGGCGTGGTGTGCACCGGGTGCGGGGCCCGGGGGCCGATGGAGGACGCCCTCGCCCGGGTGGAGGCCGGCGAGGCGGACCCGCCGTGCCTGGAGTGCGGCGGCATCCTGAAGTCGGCGACGGTGATGTTCGGCGAGCGGCTGGATCCGGTGGTCCTCGGGCAGGCGGTGGCCGTCACCAAGGCCTGCCAGGTGTTCATCGCCGTGGGCAGCAGCCTCCAGGTGCAGCCCGCCGCCGGCCTGGCCGACGTGGCCGCCGACCACGGCGCACGCCTCGTCATCGTGAACGCCGAACCCACGCCCTACGACGACCGGGCCGACGAGATCATCCGGGAACCGATCGGCACCGCGCTGCCCGCACTCCTGCGCACGCTGGGCGACTGAGAACGCCGGGCCGGCGCCGGTCAACGGGGGCGGCGCCGGTCAACGGGGTCAGAACAGGGCGGTTCCCCGTTCGAAGTCCAGCAGGCGGCGTTTGCGGTCGAGACCGCCGCCGTAGCCGGTGAGGCTGCCGTCGGAGCCGATCACGCGGTGGCAGGGCACGATGATGCCCACGGGGTTGCGGCCGTTGGCGAGGCCGACGGCGCGGGAGGCCCGGGGGTTGCCGAGGGCGTCGGCCAGTTCGCCGTAGGTGCGGGTCTCGCCGTACGGGATGGCGGTCAGCTGCTGCCAGACGCTGCGCTGGAACGGTGTGCCGTGCAGGCCGAGCCGGACGGTGAACTCCTTGGTCTCGCCCGAGAAGTACGCCGTCAGCTGCTCGGCCGTCTCGGCGAAGACGGGCAGGGAGTCGTCGCGCGGGCCGAACCTCTCCTCGTCGGGGCGGTGCCGCTGGTCCACCATGTACAGGCCGCACAGGGCACCGTCGGCGTCGGCGACGAGGGTGAGCGGCCCGTACGGGCTGTCGGTCACGGTGTGGTGGTTCATCGGAGTCGAGTCCTTCAGGCCGGGAGGAAGTTGATCGGGTGGCTGTCCGTCGCCCACAGGTACTGCACCGCGTACGACCGCCAGGGCCGCCACATCTCCGCGCGGGCGGTGAGTGCGGCCGGGGTGGCCGGCAGGCCCAGCTCCTTCGCGGCGCGCCGGATGCCGAGGTCGGTGGGAAGGAAGGCGTCGGGGTCGCCGAGGGCGCGCATGGCGATGACGTCCACCGTCCAGGGCCCGAAGCCGGGCAGCGCGAGGAGCCGGGCCCGCGCCTCGGCCCAGTCGGCCTCCACGCCCAGGTGCAGTCCGCCGTCGGCGAGTTCGCGGACAAGGGTGGTGAAGGTGGTGCGCCGGGTGCGGGGCATCGCCAGGGTCTCGGGATCGACGCCGGCCAGCGCCTCGGGTGAGGGGAAGAGGTGCGTGAGGCCGCCTTCGGGGTCGTCCAGGGGCTTGCCGTGCGCGGTGACCAGGCGGGCCGCGTGGGTGCGGGCGGCGGCCGTGGAGACCTGCTGCCCGAGCACGGCCCGGACGGCGAACTCGGCCTCGTCGACCGTGCGCGGCACCCGGCGGCCCGGGGCCAGGTCGACCAGGGGGGCCAGGGACGGGTCGGTGCGCAGATGGCCGTCGACCGCCACCGGGTCGGCGTCCAGATCGAGCAGGCGGCGGCAGCGGCTGATGGCCACGGTCAGATCGCGCAGGTCGCCGAGGGTGAGGCGGCAGGCGATGTGGTCGGGGCGGGGTGCGAGCGCGGCGATGCCGTGGCCGTACGGCAGCCGCAGGGTGCGGCGGTAGGCGCCGTCGCGCCACTCCTCGACACCGGGGACGGCGGTGGCGGCGAGGTGGCCGAAGAGGTTGGACGGGTTGAGCGGGGCGCGGAACGGCAGCCGCAGGGTGACCACGCCGGGGGTGCCCGCGCCGCTCTTCGGCGCCCGCGCGCGCAGCTCGCTCGGGGACAGGGCGAAGACCTCGCGGACGGTGTCGTTGAAGGCGCGGACGGAGGCGAAACCGGCCGCGAACGCGATCTCCGCCATCGGCAGGGCCGTGGTCTCGATGAGCAGCCGCGCGGTCTGGGCCCGCTGCGCGCGGGCGAGCGCGAGGGGGCCGGCGCCCAGCTCGGCGAGCAGCTGGCGCTCCACCTGCCGGGTGCTGTAGCCGAGCCGGGCGGCGAGTCCTGGCACGCCCTCGCGGTCCACGACCCCGTCGGCGATCAGCCGCATGGCCCGGGCCACGAGATCGGCGCGCGCGTTCCACTCCGGGGAGCCGGGGCTGGTGTCGGGGCGGCAGCGCTTGCAGGCCCGGAACCCGGCCTGCTGGCAGGCGGCGGCGCTCGGGTAGAACGTCATGTTCTCCGGCTTGGGCGGCACGACCGGGCAGCTCGGCCGGCAGTAGATCCGGGTGGTCAGGACGGCCGTGAAGAACCATCCGTCGAACCGCGCGTCCTTGGACCGCACGGCGCGCACGCAGTGCTCCCGGTCGTGGTGCATCCCTGTCTGCATGCGCCCAGCATGGCCCACCGCACACCCCCGCCGCTGGCGAAAATCCGACATCAACGTGGGCCTGGCCAGGGCTCCCGACCGCTCCATCTCATGATCGAGCGGTCTGCCGCTCCTCGCTGATCCGTTCGGATCCCTGCCGGAAGCGGGAGATCCAGTCGGCGGTGGTCCGCAGGCCGCCGAACGTGTAGAAGTGCACCTTCACCGTGCCGTGCCGTGCCGGGTCGTACCGGTCGGCCAGTGCGTGCAGGAAGCGGTCCGGGCCGGCCGTGCCCATGAGGTTGGTCAGCGAGAAGCCGTATTTGCGGGCCACGGAGGCGCTGGTGCCGACGCCGAACCGGCCGGCGTAGCGCAGCAGCCGGCGCACCCCCGCGGGTCCGGGGACGCCGACGCGGACGGGCAGGTGCACGCCCCGCGCGCGCAGGGCCTCCAGCCAGGCGAGCACCGGGTCGGCGTCGAAGCCGAACTGGGTGATGACGTCCCCGGTGAACCGGTTCGCCCCGATGGCCGCCGCCTTGTCCGTGAGCGCCGGCCACAGCAGCCGGTCGGCTATGCCGGGGTGGCCCTCGGGGTAGCCGGCGATGCCGACGTGCCGGACGCCGTGGCGCCGCAGCAGCCCGGTGCGCAGGACGGCGAGGGCGTCCTCGTAGGGCCCCTCGGGGTGGGCCGGGTCGCCGCCGACGACGAACACGTTCCCGGCGGTGCCGTCGGCCGCCAGCCCGGCGAGGAACTCCTCCAGGGCGGTACGGGAGGGCAGGCGGCGCGCGGAGATGTGCGGTACGGGGACGAAACCGAGCCGTTTGACCGCGCGGGCGGCGCTCAGCCGCGTACCGGTGTCCTCGCCGGCCAGAAACGTGATGTTGATCCGGGTGCCGGGCGGGATGCTGTCCCGTGCCTCCTCCAGCCCGGGCACGTCCTTGCCGGTCATCTCCAGGGAGAAGTCGTCCAGCAGCGCGGGGTCCATCGTGCTCCTCGTACTCCTCGTGCCGTGCCACGGCTCACCGCGGCCCCCGGCTGCGGTCGGGGCCGCGCCGATGATGCCACGTGCGGGCGCGGAGTCCGCGGGCAGGGGCCGGGAGCGGTTGCTGGACGGGGGCCGGGGGCGCGGGCCGGGAGCGGCCGGTGGGGCGGCGTCGGGGCGCGGCCAGGGCTGGGGACCCGGATCGGATTGTGCGGGCCGGGGACCTGGTGCGCGGGCCGGGAGCGGCTGCTGGACGGGGGCCGGGGCGCGGCCCGGGGCGGCTCTTGGACGGGGACCGGGAGCGCGGCCCGGGGCCGCTGCTGGACGGGGGCCGGGGGCGCGGCCTGCGGGCCGGTGTGATGGAGGTGTGCCGGGCGCCGCGGGGTTCAGGCCGCCGCTTCGCGGTGTGACGCGAGCGCCCAGAGCACGAAGACGTCGATCGCCAGCAGGATCAGTGACCAGACGGGCGCGTACGGCAGGAACAGGAACTGCGTGATGAGGCTGAACGCGACGAGAACCAGACCGACGATGCGGGCCCAGGCCATGCCCATGAGCAGGCCGACGCCCGTCGCCAGGACCAGGGCGCCGATGACGATGTGGATCGTGCCCCAGCCGGTGAGGTTCATCTTGTAGATGTAGCTGCCGATGCGGTAGTAGACGGCGTCCCCGGCGACGGCGGCGATCCCCTGGAAGAGGGCGAGGAGGCCGCTGCACATCATCAGGACTCCGGCGAACGTGACGCCGCCGGTCGCCCAGGTGCCACCCCGGGTGCCGGGCTGCCGGGGCGGCCACGAGCCTCCGGGGCTGGTCGGTCCGGTGGGCTGCGCTGCCTGGCTCATGAGCGTGTCCTTTCTGCCCCCCGTTCGTTCGGATCCCGCGCGCTCGCGGGGAGCACGTGGGGCACTCCGAGCGTTGGCCAGGCAGCCGCCGGGCGCACCGAGGGATACGCCGTTCGGGTGAGTTCGCCGAGCGGTTCGGGTCGGTCGGCGGCGGCGTCCGTCAGCCGGCCTGCCGGGCGAACGCCTCGTACGCCCGTTCGTCGAAGAGCACGAACCGCGCCTCCTCCACCGCCGTCGGCGTGTTCCGTACGGTCTCCACCGCGATACGGGCCGCGTCCTGCATCGGCCAGCGGTAGACGCCGGTGGAGACGGCCGGGAAGGCGACGGTCCGGGCGCCGAGTTCGTCGGCGACGCGCAGTGCCTCGCGGTAGCAGGAGGCGAGCAGGTCGGAGCGGTCCTCGGTGGCGGACCAGACGGGTCCCACGGTGTGGATCACCCAGCGGGCGTCCAGTTCGCCCGCCGTGGTGGCGACCGCCCGGCCCGTGGGCAGGCCCTTTCCGTACCGGGAGGCGCGCAGGGCGCGGCACTCCTCCAGGATGGCGGGGCCGCCCCGGCGGTGGATCGCGCCGTCCACGCCTCCGCCGCCGAGCAGGGAGGAGTTCGCCGCGTTGACGATGGCGTCGGCGTGCTGCCGGGTGATGTCGCCCTGGACGAGGGTGATGGCGGTCATGTCTGCCTCGGTCGATGTCCGTCAGGTCTGTCTCAGTCTCCGCCAGACGGCCTTGGCCGCGTTGTGTCCGGACATGCCGTGGACACCGGGTCCGGGCGGGGTGGCCGAGGAGCAGATGAAGACGGCCGGGTGGGGGGTGTGGTACGGGAACAGGGTCGGCTTGGGGCGCAGCAGCAGTTGGAGTCCGGAGGCCGCGCCGCAGGCGATGTCGCCGCCGACGTAGTTGGCGTTGCGGGCGGCCATCTCTGCGGGTCCGGCGGTGGCGCGGGCGAGCACGCGGTCGCGGAAGCCGGGGGCGAAGCGCTCCAGCTGGCGTTCCATGGCGTCGGTGAGGTCGCCTGACCAGCCGTTCGGCACATGGCCGTAGGCCCAGAAGACGTGCTTGCCCTCGGGGGCGCGGGACGGGTCGACCAGGCTGGGCTGCACGGTGATCATGAACGGTCTGTCGGGGGCGCGGCCCTCGCGGGAGGCGGCGCGCAGGGCGGTGCCGATCTCGGCCTGGCTCGCGCCGATCTGGACGGTGCCGGCGGTGCGGGCCTCGGGCGCGGTCCAGGGCACGGGGCCGTCCAGCGCGTAGTCGATCTTGAAGACGCCGGGGCCGTAGCGGTAGCGCGCGTAGTGGTCGCCGAAGCCGGCGATCCGGGCGAGCGCGGCGGGCGAGGTGTCGAAGACGTACGCGCGCGCGGGCGGCAGGTCGTCGAGGCGCTTGACCTCGTAGTCCGTGTGCACGGCGCCGCCGAGGTCGGTCAGGTAGGCGGCGAGGGCGTCGGAGATGGCCTGGGAGCCGCCGCGGGGCACCGGCCAGCCGCGGGCGTGGGCGGACAGGGCGAAGACCAGTCCGATGGCGCCCGTGGCCAGGCCGTTCAGCGGCGCCATGACATGGGCGACCAGACCCGCGAAGAGGGTCTTGACCCGCTCGTCCTTGAAGCGGCGCATCAGCCAGGTGGACGGCGGGAGACCGGCCAGGCCGAAGCGGGCCAGGGTGACGGGGTCGCGGGGCAGCGCGGTCAGCGGCAGGGACATGAAGTCCCGGACCAGGGTGTCCCAGTGGGCGAGGAGCGGCTCGACCAGCCTGCGGTACGCCCCCGCGTCGCGCGGGCCGAAGGAGGCGGCGGTCTCGGCGACCGAGCGGGAGAGCACGGCCGCGGTGCCGTCCGGGAACGGGTGGGCCATGGGCAGCGGGGCGTGCAGCCATTCGAGGCCGTACCGGTCGAGCGGCAGGGCGCGGAACGCCGGGGAGTTGATGCCGAGGGGGTGCGCGGCCGAACACGGGTCGTGCCGGAAGCCGGGCAGGGTCAGCTCCTCGGTGCGGGCGCCGCCGCCGACGGTGGACTTCGCCTCGAACAGGGCCACGGAGAAGCCGCGGCGGGCCAGCTCCACGGCTGCGGTCAGTCCGTTCGGCCCCGCACCCACCACAACCGCATCGAGCATCGACGGCACCTTCGGACCCCTTCGTCAGCCGATGGCCATTCGGGATCAGGATATGCCGGGGGTCTGACACCGCCCCGGCCCGGGTGGCCCGGGGGTCAGGACGCGGTGCGCAGCAGGTCCGCGACCCGGCGGGCGGTGGCGGCGTCCCGGGCGGCGGTGAACGGCAGGGCGTTGCCGCCGGTGACGCGGAACGGCTCGCCGGTCAGCGTGAGGTGCGTGCCGCCCGCCTCCTCGACCAGGAGCAGACCGGCCGCGTGGTCCCAGGCGGCCTCCCAGGAGAACGCGACGGCGTCCAACTCGCCCCGGGCCACGGCGAGGTACTCCAGGCCCGCCGAGCCGCACACGCGCGGGGCGAGGCCGTCGGTCCACAGGGGGCGCAGGGCGCGCTTCTGCTCGTCGGTGGTGTAGTCCGGGTGGGAGGTGGCGACGACGAGGTCCCGGCCGGGCGTGGGCGGGCCCGCGAACATCCGCTCGCCGTCGAGGAAGGCGCCCTGGCCGCGGACGGCGGTGGCGAACTGGTCGCGCGCCGCCGCGTAGGTCCAGGAGGCGATCACGACGCCCCGCTGGACGAGCGCGACCAGGGTGCAGAAGCCGTCGTCGCCGTGCACGAACTGGCGGGTGCCGTCGACCGGGTCGACGATCCACACCGGTACGTCGTCCTGGAGCGCCCGGTACACCGCCGGGTCGGCGTGCACCGCCTCCTCGCCGACGACCACCGAGCCGGGCAGCAGGGCGCCGAGGTCCTCGGTGAGCCGCAGCTCGGCGAGGCGGTCGGCGTCCGTCACCAGGTCGTGCGGGCCGCTCTTCTGGTCGACCTCGTGCGCGGCGAGGCGGCGGAAGCGGGGCAGGATCTCGGCCGCGGCGGCCTTGCGGACCGCTTCCTCCACGTCGGCCGAGCAGCGGGCGAGAAACTCGTCGATGGTTTCCGTCTCTTCGATCATGCCTCCCATGAGAGCACGTCCCACTGACAATCCCCGTCCCCATTCGGTGCACTCAGGGTGGAATCGGGGTGAAGAACGGGGATCGGCACCGCCCGCCGGGCCGGGCACGGCCGTCAGCGGCCGACGGCGTACCCCTGCATGCCGCGCGGATTGGCCGCCGCCGACAGGACGCCGGTCTCCGGGTCCCGGGCGACCGCGCACAGCCGCCCCTCGGACCAGGCGGGACCCACGGTGACGTCGTGGCCGCGCCGCCGCAGTTCCTCGATCACCCCGGCGTCCATGCGGGACTCCACGGTCACGCCGCCGGCCTGCCGGCCGCGCGGGTGGAAGGAGCTGGGGTGGTTGTCGTTGTGCCAGTTGGGGGCGTCGACGGCGCCCTGGAGGTCGAGGCCGCCGCGGACGGGGGCGCGCAGGGCGGCGGCCAGGAAGAAGTGCAGCTGCCACTGGTCCTGCTGGTCACCGCCGGGCGTGCCGAACGCCATGACCGGCACGCCGTCGCGCAGCGCGAGGGACGGGGTGAGGGTGGTGCGGGGGCGACGGCCGGGGGTGAGGGAGCCCGGCAGGCCCTCCTCCAGCCAGGTCATCTGCAGGCGGGTGCCGAGCGGGAAGCCCAGTTCGGGGACGACGGGGTTGGACTGGAGCCAGCCGCCGCTGGGCGTGGCCGCGATCATGTTGCCCCAGCGGTCGACGACGTCCAGGTGGCAGGTGTCGCCGCGGGTCGTGCCGTCGGCCGCGACCTCGGGCTCGCCGGGCAGCCCGGCGACGGTCGGTTCGCCGGCGCCCATCGGGTCGAAGCCGTGCTCCGCGCCGGCCGGCACGCGCGCGTGTGCCCGCGCGGGCAGCCGCGGGGTACGGCCGCCGGGGCCGCCGGGGCGCAGCTCGTGGACCGCCTTCTCGCCGACGAGGGCCCGCCGGGCCGCGTTGTACTCGTCCGACAGCAGGTCCGCGAGGGGCACCTCGGCGGCGTCCCCGTACCAGGCCTCGCGGTCGGCCATGGCGAGCTTGCAGCCCTCGATCAGCAGGTGGACGTAGTCGGCGGAGCCATAGGCGGGCAGCTCGGGCGGGAGCAGGGCGAGCTGCTGGAGCAGCACCGGGCCCTGGCTCCAGGGGCCGGCCTTGCACACCGTCCAGCCGTTCCAGTCGTACGTCACCGGGGTCTCGTACGTCGCCGACCAGCCGGCGAGGTCGGCCTCGGTGAGGGTGCCGGTGTGCCGCTCGCCGCTGGTGTCCAGGGTGGGCCGGCGGGACTGTCGTACCAGGGCCTCGGCGATGAAGCCGGAGCGCCACACCTCGCGCGCTGCGTCGATCCTGGCCTCCCGGCCGCCCGCGCGGGCGGTCTCGGCCAGCAGCCGCTTCCAGGTGGCGGCCAGGGCGGGGTTGCGCAGCAGCGTGCCGGGGCGGGGTGCCCGGCCGCCCGGCAGGTACAGCTCCGCCGAGGAGGTCCACTCGGTCTCGAACAGCCGCCGTACGCTCTCGACGGTCAGGCCGACGTTCTCCACGGGCGCGTGCCCGTGCTCGGCGTAGCCGATGGCGTACTTCAGGACGTCGTCCAGGGACTTGGTGCCGTGGTCGCGCAGGAGCAGCAGCCAGGCGTCGAAGGCACCGGGCACGGCGGCGGCGAGCGGTCCGGTGCCCGGTACGAGATCCAGCCCGAGCCCGCGGTAGTGGGCCACCGTCGCGCCCGCCGGGGCCACGGCCTGTCCGCACAGCACGCGCACCGCGCCGCCCGCCGGGGCGAGCAGGACCGGGACCTCGCCGGCCGGCCCGTTGAGGTGCGGCTCCACGACGTGGAGCACGAACGCCCCGGCCACGGCCGCGTCGAACGCGTTGCCCCCGTCCTCCAGCACCGCCATCGCCGACTGGGAGGCGAGCCAGTGGGTGGAGGACACCATGCCGAAGGTGCCCTGGAGGGTGGGCCGGGTCGTGAACGTCATCTCTCACCTCGGTGTTCGGGTGTGTCGGTCGGCCCGTCCACCATCACACAGTCCTCGGGGAGATTCCGGGGTTCCGGGCACGGGGCCGGCGGGCGCGGGGGTGCGGTGCGGTCACTGTGCCGACGCGTGGAGGGATCCGACCTGGACGTGCCTCGAACAGTCCTGGAAACACCCGGAGTTGTTCTGCTCCTCCCACCGCCCGGAAGGGCGAAGGCGGCCCCCGGCGCGGCCCGGTCCGTTCCGTTCCGTTCCGCGAGCGCCTGACACGGGCTCGTCATCCGCAGAATGAGCAGCAACGTCCCGCCCGGCCGACCGCTTCTTACCGGTGGACGGATACGTGCCGGTATCGACGCCACCACCGAGACACGGCGGTCCGCCGGCTGGGGAGCCGTGCCTCGGTCCGCCTTTCGCCCGCAGGCCGAGCCCGACCCAGGTCTGACCATCGCCGAGGCCGCGCGCCGCACCGGGGTCAGCGTCCACACGCTGCGCTACTGCGAGCGTGTCGGTCTGGTCATCACCGAGGTCGACCGAACGCCCGGCGGCCGGCGCCGCTACCACCAGCGGGACCTGACCTGGATCACCCTGTGCACCAAGCTCCGGGCGACCGGGATGCCCATCAGGACGATCCGGCGGTACGCCGAACTGGTCGCCGCCGGTGACGCCGGCCAGCTGTGGGTGCCACTCCCCAAGACCCAGGCCGGCTGAGGAGGTCCCGCGGCGCCCGCCGTACACGCAAGGAGCGGGCCGCGCCCCGCTCCCATGTCCGGTGCGGCTCGGGGGAACACCACGGCCGGCCCCCGCGTTGATCCCGTGCGGGAGGAACGGAGGCCCAGGCAGTGCACGGTGAGTACAAGGTGCCCGGCGGCAAGCTCGTCGTCGTGGACGTGGACGTCGAGGACGGCGTGCTGCGGCACGTGCGCGTGGCGGGTGACTTCTTCCTGGAGCCGGACGAGGCTCTGGAGGCGGTGAACCGCGCGCTGGAGGGCGCCCCGGCGGACACGGACGCGGCGGGGCTGGCCGCGCGGATCGAGGCGGCGCTGCCGGCGGGGACGGTGATGTACGGGCTGACGTCGGAGGGCGTCGGCATCGCGGTGCGCCGGGCGCTCGCGCACGCCACGGACTGGACGGACTACGACTGGCAGCTGATCCACGAGGCCCCGCAGCCGCCGGCCCTGCACATGGCGCTGGACGAGGTGCTGACCGCCGAGGTGGCCGCGGGCCGGCGGGCGCCGACGCTGCGGGTGTGGGAGTGGGGCGCCCCGGCGGTGATCATCGGCAGCTTCCAGTCGCTGCGCAACGAGGTGGACCCGCAGGGCGCCGCCCGGCACGGCATCGAGGTGGTGCGGCGGATCTCCGGCGGCGGCGCGATGTTCGTGGAGCCCGGCAACACGATCACCTACTCGCTGTCGGTGCCCGAGTCCCTCGTGCAGGGCCTGTCCTTCCAGGACAGCTACGCCTATCTGGACGACTGGGTGCTGGGCGCCCTCGGCGACATGGGCATCCGTGCCTGGTACCAGCCGTTGAACGACATCGCGACCGACCAGGGCAAGATCGCAGGCGCGGCGCAGAAGCGGATCGTCGGCCCCGGCGGCGGACCGGGTGCCGTGCTGCACCACGTGACCATGTCGTACGACATCGACGCGGACAAGATGGTCGAGGTGCTGCGGATCGGGCGGGAGAAGCTCTCCGACAAGGGGACCAGGAGCGCGAAGAAGCGGGTCGACCCGCTGCGGCGGCAGACGGGGCTGCCGCGCGAGGCCGTCATCGACCGGATGATCGCCTCCTTCCGCGCACGCTACGGCCTGGCGCAGGGCAAGGTCACCGACGAGGAGCTGGGCCGGGCCGAGGAGCTGGCGCGCACCAAGTTCTCGTCACCGGAGTGGACCGCGAGAGTGCCGTAGCCATAGCCGTACCCGCGCCGGACCGGCCGCCGCCGTCGGCGGCTCGTGCTGCTCGCGGTCGACCGGGGGCATAACGGGCAGAGCAGTACGTCGTGAACGCGCGGCCGTGATCGGGTGGGTACGCAGCGAGTTGGCACTTCCGCCCCACAGGGAGTCGTGTGACACTGTCGTCCCCGTCCACCCTGCGGACCCCTTCCGCACCCCCTCCCCCACGAGAAGTGCGCTGTGCGTTCCCTTCCTCTGCCGCTCGCTCTCACCGCGCGCCTGACGCCGGTCGCGGTACTCGCCTGTGCCGGCTGGGCGCTGTCGTCCGGCCCGGCCGCGCCGCCGGCCTCCGCCGGGCACCCGACGACCCAGAAGACGCCCGCCGGGTCCTCCGCCGCCCCGTCGTCCAGCACGGCGGTGAAGACGTACACCACCGCACCCACCCCCTGCTCCGCCGTGCCCGCCGGCACCGTCAAGTCCCTGGTGCCCGGGGCGAAGACGGCCGGCAAGGAGATCCCTTCCACGGACACCGCGCTGCGCCGCACCTGCTCCTGGAACGCGCTCCAGGGCTACGACTACCGCTGGCTCGACGTGTCCTTCGAGGTCAGCGAGTCGGACCAGGGGGCGAAGAAGGAGTACGAGCAGCGGGTCGCCGAGAAGAGCGGCGGCGGGGTCGTCCCCGGGCTCGGGGACAGCGCGTACTCCGTCGTGAACCTCACCACGGAGGACGGCCAGCAGACCCGTGAGGGCGTGGTGCTGGCCCGTGCCGCCAACGCCCTCGTCGTCGTCACGTACAGCGGAAGCGACTTCGAGAACAAGAAGGCCCCCGGTACGGACGAGATCAACAAGGGCGCCATCAAGGCGGCGAAGTCCGCGGTGGCCGCGCTGGACGCCGGCCGGGACTGAGCCCGCACACCGGCCCGAGGGCTCGGGCCGGTGCCGGTGGCCGGGGCCGGGCGGGTACGCGGTGCGCCCTGTGTTGAAGCCAAGTCCGAGTCCGGGTACCGGTGTTGCGGCCGAGCCCGTGTGCCGGTGGTCAGGTCGGCGGGTCCGTGGGCTCGGTCTCGATGCCGCGGACCACGAAGCCGGCCCGGGGGCCGAGTTCGACGCGGTCGCCGTTGCGCAGGCGGACGGCCCGGTCCGGCACCAGGACACGATCGTTGACACGCGTGCCGTTGGTGGCGCCCTGCGCGACCTCGGTCACCCAGGCCGCCCCGTCCGCGGTGTGCACGACGGTGGCGTGCCGGGCCGAGACCGTCTCCTCGTCGGCCAGGATCGCCGCCGCCTCGGGCGCCCAGCTGCTGCTGCGCCCCAGCCGGAGTTCCCCGCCGCGCGGCACGTCGAGGTGCCGGCCGCCGGCGCGGAAGACGAGCCGGAGCACGCCGCCCGCCAGCCGCTCCGGCCGCGGACCCGTACCGGGCTCCCGGCCGGGCGCGCCGAGCGGGCACAGGCACGCGGGGCACACGGCCGTACCGGCGGGGACGACCCTGCGGCACCCCGGGCACCGCTCGCCGACGGACGGCGGGGACGGGCGGGGTACGGCGACCGGGGAGGCGACGCCGGCGCCGACCTCCCACTCGTCGTCGTCATCCCAGTCGTGCACCTCCGCCACCTGCGTCTCCCTTCTTGAGCACGACTGTCGTGTCCACCCGTCCGCTGTCGGTCTCCCGTACGTCCGTCACCACGACCGTGGTGCCCGGCCCGAGGTCGGAGGCGGTGAACAGTTCCCGGGCGAGCGGGTTGATCAGATGCGTCTCCAGGACCATGCCGATGCCGCGGCCGCCGTTCCACTTGTCCCGGGTGCAGTGGTCGAGGAGCCGGCTCCGGGCCGTGTCCTCGATCCGCAGGACGAGTTGGTGGCCCTGGGCCAGCTGGCGCTGGATGTTGCGGACCTGGAGGTCGAAGATCTGCACGGCGACCTCGTCGGAGATGAAGTCGAAGACGACGACGTTGCCGCCGATCCGGTTCATCAACTCCGGCCTTCCGATGACCTGTTCGAAGTGTTTCTTGACGTTGTCCCGGACGGTGGCCTCCAACTCCCGGTACGGCGTGCCGGGTTCCACGATCCACTCGCGTTCCCCGGTCTCCGGGTCCGTGCGCTGCACACCGAGGTTGGAGGTGAAGATGAGCACGCACTCGCTGAAGTAGGTGGTGACGCCCTGTCCGTCGGTGAGCCTGCCGTCCTCCAGCACTTGGAGGAACTTGTCCAGGATGCCCTTGTCGGCCTTCTCGATCTCGTCGAAGAGGATGACGCGGAAGGGGTTCTCCCGTACGGCGGAGGTCAGTTCACCGCCCGCCTCGTAGCCGACGTAGCCCGGGGGCGCGCCGACGAGCCGGTCGGCGGAGTGCGCGGCGGAGAACTCGCTCATGTCGAAGCGGAGATAGGCCTGGTCGCTGTCGAAGAGCACGGAGGCCACGGCCTTCGCCAGTTCCGTCTTGCCGGTTCCGGTCGGGCCGGCGAAGAACAGCACGCCGCGCGGCCGGTGTCCGGGGCTGGTGGCCTGCGCCCCGGACAGTCCGAGCGCGGCACGCTTGAGGATGTCCAGGGTCATCGCCACGGCGGCCTCCTGACCCAGGACGCGGCTGGGGATGGACCCCTCCTCGCGGGGATTCTCGCCGCGCAGGATGCGCTGCCGGATCTCGTCGCGACTCCAGGGGTTCTTCTCCACCCCGAGCCGGTAGATCCGTACGGCGTCCGGCATGGCGGCGAACGGCAGGCCCCGGGAGCGGGCGAGCTTCGCGCTCTCCTCCATGGCCCGCAGGCTCAGTCCGGAGGCCGCGCGGGCGAACGCGCCGACCGCCCGCGCCGTCTCCTCGGCGTCCACGCCGCCCGTGGTGGCACCGTCGTCGCGTGCGCCGTGTCCGGGGTACCGCTCGTAGCGCTCGTGCAGGAGGCGGGCCATCGTGGTGCGTTCGTCCGCGTCCGGCTCCGGTACGGCGACCGCGCGGATCCGCTCGCTGCCGGAGACCAGCCACGCGGGGACGTCCCGCTCCCCCTCGGCGAGCCAGACGACCGGGTTGAACAGGCCCGGCCCCTTCGGTACGACGCCGGTCCCGACACGGGGCGGCAACGGCTCGGTCTCATGGGCGAGTTTGAGGCAGGCGAGAAAGAAGTCCCGTTCGTCGGGGGTGACTCGGGAGGGGTCGGTGAGCAGGCGGGAGGCGTGGTCGATCACCAGGGCGACCCGCAGTGGTCGCAGCCGGCGGCCGTCGCGCATCATCTCCTCCCGCTGCCGCGCCCACCCGCTGGTGATGTTCCGCAACTGCTCCAGCACCGCCTGGCGTTGCGCCGCCGTCTGACCGGGGAACTCGTGCGGTCCCTGGAGCAGTTCCTCCACGGCCGCGCGGACCTCGCCCTCACCGACCTGTGCCACACGGAAGCCGCTCACCTGGTCGCACAGCACCAGCGCCTCGTATCCCTTCTCCCGCAGCGGGTTCCAGAGCACGTCGTGCAGCGAGTGGAACCGGTCCCGGCCGCGGCGGCGCACCAGGTGCAGATCACGGATGTTGCCGTGCAGGACGTACTGCGCGTGCACCCCGAGCGTTCCGGTCAGCTCCTCCACGAAGGGCGGGAGCCGGTCTTCCTTGGACAGGTCCATCGTTCCTCCCCGATGCGCGCTGTTGCGGGCCGCGCGCCGGCCTCAGGTGGTCTCGGCGGCGCGCGCCCGGCCTTCCCGGCGGCGAGCGGCGTCCGTCACGTCTCAGCGGCGGCCGTCACCGTCGACGGTGCGGTGCCGGGGGGCGTCCCGGGGCACGTCCCGGTGCGTGCCGGCCGCGGGGCCGGCTTCCTCGATCAGTTCGTCGAGCACCCAGGCGTCCTCTCCCAGGACTCCCGGCAGGGCCCCCTCGGTGCGTTCGACCTTGAATTCCAGGTCCAGGCCCAGCGCGCCGCTGATCTCCTCGAACTCGGCGAACCGCTCCTGGGCCTCGGCGCAGCGGGCGTCGTCCAGGGCGCGCTGCTCGGGCGTCCGCTCCCCCGGCGTGCCCCGGTACATGGTCGCCACGCGCAGGCGGCCGTCGACCAGGGTCGCCCTGAGCCAGTGCCCGGGCTCCCAGCCGTCCGGCGTCCAGTCGAGGCGGATCTCCTGTCCCTCGGGCCGGCCCGCCCCGGCCCGGCCGCCGAACCTCCTGGCCAGCTCCGCGACGGCGCCGGCGCACTGCTCCCGGACGTACATCGCCTCCAGGGCGTGCAGCCGCTCCTCCACCCGGCACCGGACCAGCTCCTGTTCGGCCGGGGTCAGCGCGGTCCCCTCCTCCAGGGTCCGGCGGAGCAGCGCCACGGCGTCCGGGGCGGGGGCCAGGTCCTCGGCGCCCCGCGGGGTCTCGTACACGAGGAAGTCGTAGTGCAGGGCGGCCTTCTCCTGGGCCTCCCGCGTCCGCTGTGCCTGCTTGTTGGCGTCCCGCACGAACTTGCGTGCCTCCGTGAGGTGGATGCGGGCCCGGCGGGGGTCGTCGGCGGCCCGGCGTACGGCGTCCCGGACGGCGCCCGCGGCGAGTTCGCCGGCCTTGGTGTCGGCGTACGGGTCCAGCTCGCCGAGGATCTCCGCCCCGGTGCGGCGGACCTCCTCGGGCCCGAGCGCGCCGGGGCCGCGCCGGGTGGTGGTCTGCCGGGGCAGTTGCCGTGCCTCGGCGTCGGCGGTGCGCTCGGCGGAGAACCGCCCCAGGGTGCGCACACGGCTCTCGCGCAGGGCGCGTTGCCAGTCGTCGTCCCGTTCCTCGTCCAGCCGCAGCAGGGCGGCGAGCCGTTGCTGTTCCCACGCGGCCTGCCGGTCCTCCGCGCGGCGCAGGGCCTCCTCGGCACGGGCCATCTCCCGCCGGAGTTCGCCCAGTCGCTCCCCGACGGGCGTCAGCGGCGGTGGCACGTCGGGCGGTGGCGGGGGTCCGGGCGGGCCGCCGTGTGCCGCGGCCCGCGCCACCCGGGACAGCAGGGCGCGCCTGCGGGCGTTGACCCGGACGGCGGCGAACGCGGCGGCCTCCCACTGCTCGGCGGCCGTGGCCGCCAGTCGCTGCTGCCGCTCCAGGCAGCGCTGTTCCTCCGCGGCCCGCACCGCCGCGGCGGCAAGGACCCGGGTGCCGAGCAGGGCGGCCCGCCCGGCGAGCAGGACGCCGCTGAGCGAGCCGAGCACCTGGAGCGCGGCGTCCGCGGCCTGGTGGACCGCGTGTCCGGCCGCGTCGGCGAGGTGGGCGGAGGCCTGTCCCGCCGCGTCGTGCAGATGCAGCATGCCGGTGTGCGGCAGCGCCTGCGGGTCGAGGGGCGGCGGGGGCGGTGCGAAGTGCACGGCGGGTGCCACCGTCTGGATCGTGGGGATGCCCAGACCCGAACTCATGCCTGCTCTCCTGTCGTTTCGGTCGTCGTCCCGGACCGCCCGCGGGCCGGCTGCCGCGCCCGGCGCCACCGGCCCCGGCCACCGCCGCCCCGGCGGGACACCCGCCGTGCCCGGCGTTCGCGCCATCGCCGCCACCGGCCACCGGCACCCGGACGCACCGCCTGCCGCGCCCCGGGCCCCCGGCGCCCGGCGCTCCGGCGCACCCCTTGCCGGACGCGCCGCCACCGGTCCCCCACGCCTCGGCCGACCGCCTGCCGCACCCGGCGCCACCCGTCCCCCACACCCCGGCGCACCCTGCGCGGTACCTGCCGCCAGGTCCAGCCGCCTCGGCCGCCGGCTCGCCGGTCGGGGCGCCGGTCGAGGCCCCGGCGGCGGGCCGTCCGCTGGGCCCGGTGCTCGCGACGCAGGCGGCGCCAGGCCCAGCCGCGGCGGACGCTCCAGACGGCGACGGCGGCGGCCGAGGCGAGCGGCCACAGCCAGGGCACGACGGCGATGGCGTAGAACGCGAGGACGACGGCGAGGACGAGCAGCGCCGCCGCGACGTAGCGCCCGGCCCGGGTGCGGGCCAGCCTGGCGGGGCGGTCCGCGCTGCGGATCAGCAGGCCCGCGAGCGAGCGGCCGGGGTGGTAGAAGGGCGGCCCGATGTACACGGCGGTCCACAGCTCCACCACGAAGACGAACGCGGCGGCGGGCAGCGCCTCCAGCCAGGCCGTGACGACCGCCTCCTGGGAGGCACGCCCCAGCACGTCCGCGAGACCGATGACGAAGCTCCAGGGCGCGGTGACGGCGGTGGCGCCGAGCAGCGCCCAGCCCAGGGTGGGCAGGCGGTCCAGCCGGCGCAGTACGGCGAGCAGGCCGTCCTGGTCGGCGGCGAGCAGCCGCTCGTGCTCCTCGACGACGCGCCTGTGCCGGAGCTCCTGCGCGTCCTCCCGCGCTCGGCCGCCGAGCAGGAGGGCGGCGACCAGGCGCAGGTCGTCGTCCTGGGCGGAGAGCAGCGCGTCGAACCACGGCACCCGTTCCGGGAACTCGGCGCGCAGCAGTACGAGTTGGCGGGTGAGCAGGCTCCTGGTGCGTTCCGGTTCGCGCGCCAGTTGCAGCAGCCAGGCGTCCACGGCCACGGTGCGCCGCAGGGCCGCCCGGTCCCGGCGGTCGCGCCTCAGCTCCCGGACGGTGGGATCCCAGCGGGCGCGCAGGACCCGCCAGGCGCGGTCCGTCTCGTCGAGGCCGTCGCCGCCCGGCCGCTGGGCGAGTCCGGTCAGCACCTCCGGGTGCTGCGCCAGGTGCCGCAGCAGCGCGACCGCGTCGGCGTGTCCGTCCCGGGCGCCCCGGCACAGCCGGCGCATGCTCTGCGCGTCCAGGGCGGCTCCGTGCCAGGTGACGTCCAGGCCGGGGCCGAGCCAGTTGAGGAGCCGTACGACGCCCGCGACGGACGGGGGCTGCGCCAGTTCCCGCCGCAGGTCGGCGAGCCGGCCCAGTTCCTCGGGGCTGCGGCCCCCGACGGTCTCGAACTGGCCCAGCCACGCGACCAGTCGGGCCCGGTCGCCGTCGTCGGCCAGCATGCGCGCCGCCGAGACGTGGTTCTGGTCCAGGTGGACGGCGAGGTGGTCGGTCCCGGTGAACTCCTGCCCCATGAACGGGAAGGGATCGACGGCGGGGCGGGTGGGGTCGTCGGGGAAGATCCGCCCGTCGGTGCGCGGGGCGACGTCGGGGTCCCGGCCGTCGAGCCAGTCCCGTACCTCGGCCGCCTGCCAGCGCTGTTCGGGCGCCCGGGTGAGCAGGCCCTCGCAGAGCAGCCGGGTCCTGCGGTCGGTGATGTCGCTGACGTCGGGATCGTGCGTGGCGATCTCCGCGAGCACGTCCTCGTCCCGGCGGAACCCGATGGGGTGCCTGCCGAGGGCGAGTTGGGCGACGACCATGCCGAACGACCACCAGTCGCCCGCCTCGGAGACGGTCTGCCGGAGCAGTCCGGCCTCGGGTGCGAGGTAGAGGGGTTTGCCGCGCCAGTCGGCCGGGGGTTCCAGCGCTTCGTCGGGCCGGTGGGCGGCGGCGCCGAAGTCGACGAGGACGAGGTCGACCGTGTCGGCGCGGCGGGTCTGCACCATGATGTTGTCCGGGGTGATGTCCCGGTGGACGACGCCCCGCTCGTGCAGGGTGGTGACGGCACCGTGGAGCTGGCCCACCACGGCGCGGACGGCCTCGGGGGGCAGCCCGTCGGGGTGGTCCAGGTGGTACTTCTCCAGGGTCTCCTCGCCGTGCGACCAGTACAGGTGCCAGGGGTGTCCGTGCGCGTCGCCGGTCTCAAGGAGGCGTTCCAGATGGGGAGTCGGGGGCTCGGCGAGGTCCCGCAACTCCCGTTCGACGTTCGGGTCCGGGGCGTGCAGCCGGTGGTACCACTTGAGGACCAGGGGTATCTCCGCGGCTCCGTGACGGCCCGACAGGTCCTGTACGCGCAGGACGACGGCCTCGACGGGCCGGCGCGCCTCGCGGAGCACGGTGACGAGCAGGAAACGATCCGCCAGTTCGGGCGGCACATCGGCGGCGACCGGGCGGGTCTCGATGAGCCGGGCATCGGTGAAACCCCCGGCCGCGGGGTCGACGAAACGGGTGGGCGGTGTGGTCGTCATCTTCCGGCCTTCCGGGAAACGCGCGGGGTGAACCGGGGGGCCGCAATGCGGAGCGAACCGGCCCGGCGCGCGGGCCGCGGGACGATGAAGATAACGCGATTCCCAGCCGGTGGCGGTGACTTTCCCGGATCTTCAGGGAATCCCCGGCCGGGGCTACGATGCGCATCATGCAGCCCCTGCCCCCGCACGGAAATCTCGTCGCCGAACTCAGGGAACTGAGACGTCGCGGCCTGCCCGGGTTGCGCCACTGCACCAGGGACGCCCTGCGCGAGACCGCCGTCGCGGCCGGCCTGTGCACCGGGCCGGACGACGAGCAGACCGGCATCGAGGAGCTGCTGGGCGCGGCGGTACGGCGGCTGGCCGGCGGGCGTCCGGTGCGGGACGACGACTCGTGCGATCCGCT
Organism: Streptomyces olivaceoviridis; assembly: GCF_014650115.1. Taxonomy (GTDB): domain Bacteria; phylum Actinomycetota; class Actinomycetes; order Streptomycetales; family Streptomycetaceae; genus Streptomyces; species Streptomyces olivaceoviridis. The sequence goes on from NZ_BMUI01000007.1 coordinate 293,324, forward strand.
GGCCCGGGCCGCCGCCCACTCCTTCGGGATCTTCGCCGCGCGGCGCGGGGTCCCCGGCACCGACCGGCGCAAGGCGGCGGCGGCCGTCTACGGCGTGACCACCGAGCGGTTCCGCAAGAGCCAGGAGCACGATGTCATCGCCGAACTCGCGGCGGCGGTCCTGGCCGTGGCCCGGGAGGCGGGGGTCGGCGAGGCACCCGGCCGGCAGGTCGTCGTGGTGGGCGAATCGGCGGCTCCGGCACCGGCCACTCCGCCGGGGCACGCGGCGCCACCCGCCGCCGGGCTGCCGCCCCGGCGCCCGGGTGCCCGGCCGGCCGCCGTCGCACCGGTGGCCCCGGCGGGCCGCGTCACCGTCCGGGTGTGCCCGATCGAGGAGGTGCGGGACGTGGACATCCTGGTCTCCTCCGAGAACACGTATCTGGAGATGTCCAAGACCTTCCGCCCCACGGTGTCCGGTGCGCTGCGCCGGGCCGCCGCCCTCCGGGACGCCTCGGGCGAGATCGTGGACGACGTGCTCTCCCGCGAACTGCGCGTGTGGCAGCGGACGCACGGCCGGGCGGGCATGCCCGTGCGGCCGGGCACGGTCGTCGCCACGTCGTCCGGCGCCCTGGCCGCCCACGGGGTACGGCGCATCCACCACGCGGCGATCGCCACCCCGGTCGGCGACGGCGACCGCTATCACGTGTCCCCCGCCGTGCTCGCCGAGGCGGTGCGTACGTCCTTCGAACTGGCCCGCCACGAAGCCGAGTTCCTCTCCCTGCCGATGTCCTCGATCTGCTTCCCGCTGCTGGGCGCCGGCCGGGGCGGCCTGCCCGTGGAGACCGTGGCCCGCCGGCTGCTCGACGCGATCCGGACGGAGCTGCGCCGGGACCCGTCCTGGTCGGTGCTGCTGGTCACGCCGGAGGAGAGCCACGCCCGGCTGCTCACGGCCGCCAGCTCCGCTCCGTGAGGGCCACCCCGCCCTGCCCCAGCCGCCGTTCCAGTTCCAGGAGTTCACCGCGCAGGGGGACACCGTAGAGCCGTAGCTCCCCGTCCCCGCCCGAGGTCACCTGGAGGCGCGGGCCCGGTGCCTCCCGGGCCAGGTACGGGCCGTAGCGGGCGGCGCCGAGCGGTGTCAGCGGGACGATCCGCTGGTTGGCCGAGCCGCGCCAGGCGAGCCGGGTGGGCTCCGCCACCCGGAACCGGCCGGTGATCACGGCGTCCGCGCCGTCGAGGGCGGCGCGCCGCTCCGGCGTCAGCTCCGCGGGCTCGTACCCCGTGTACACCAGCAGGTCGGCGGGACGGTGCCCGGCGCTCCCCTCGCGGCGCCGGGCACCGTCCCGCAGGCGTGCCGCACCGGCCAGCAGTTCGGCGAGCGCCGCCGCCTGCTGCAAGGGCTCGCCGCCGCTGACCGTGAGGCCGGCGGCCCCGTCGGCGAGGGCCCGCCGCCACAGCGCGAGCACCTCGGAGACGGTGGCGGGGGTGCCCGCGGCCGGGTCCCAGGTGTGCCGTGACATGCATCCGGCGCAGGCCAGGGAGCAGCCCTGGAACCAGACGCCGAGCCGTTTTCCGGGGCCCAGCGTTTCCAGTGGGTAGTGCGTCCCGTCGAGGCGCAATTCCACGGCATCTCCTCCTCGCACCGGCTTGGAGTATCCAGTGCGCCGAGGGGCCCCCGCAATTGCCGGAAGGCCCCGATCCGGCTCTCCGCCGGGCGAGAACCGGTTGTTTTCCGGAGCACCGCAAAGAATGATCGGTTCCTCTCAAATCACGTGGCCCGCTGGGGGTTTTGCTCCGCTACTCTCTCCCCATCGCGGCGCCTTCCCACCCGGACCGCCCGCGACGAATGGGGGCTCTTCGAAAATGATCAACAAAGCTCGAATAAATGTCCGGGTTCGACGGCTGAAAGCGGGGCGGCTCTCCTCGGCACGCGCCCGGTTCCACGGCCGCCGGGACGCGGCCGGGCTCCGGGAATTCCTGACGGACGCGGCGGCCGGCCGCACACCGGCCGACGACGACGGCCTGCCGCCCTACATCCTGGGCCTGCGGGCCCAGGTGCGGCGCGGCACCGCACGGCTGCGCTCCCGCACCCTCACGGCGCACCGCGCGCTGCACATCCGCATCCAGGCCGAGTCGGTGCGGGTCGTGACCCAGTACACCGTGCGCGGGGAACCGGCGCCCGCCGCGCTCGCCCGGTTCGGGCAGATGGTCGGTCAGTGGCGCTCCGCCGCCTCCGTCTGCCGCCAGCAGGCCCAGCAACTCGCCGACGAGGCGAACCAGTTGATCGCCTGCTACTGGGACGGCGCCTGGACCCGCAGCCACCGCGACGGCCATGTCAGCGGGCCACGGCCCACGGGCTGGCTGCCCGGGGAGATCACCCTGGACCGCACCTGGGCCCACCTGGACGACGGTCTGCTCAACGACCGCTGGTACGCCCCGGACCACGCCGGACGCGACACCGATCCGTCGGCCGTCGCGCAGGCGCTGCACATCCTGGACCACCAGGCGGCGCGCGGCGGCGACGCCACGAGCGGGGTCCGCGGCCGATGACCGTCCGTCTTCCGCTCCCCGTCCGCTCCCCGTCCCCCGCTCCCAGGAAGGCCAAGGAAGTGATCGTGCGTCACTCGGCCCGGACCGCTCACCGGTCCCCCGTCCGCGCCGCCGCCCGGCTCGCCGTCGTCGTCCCGCTGGTCTGCGCGCTCTCCGCCCTCGTCTCCTGCACCAAGCAGGAGGAAGCCCTCACCACTCCGTGCGGGGTGGTCGTCGACGGCTCGGGGTCGGCCGCCGCCGTCAAGCAGGGATTCGACTCGGAGGCCAAACTCAAGGACAGCCTCGTCGAGTTCCTCACCGACCAGAAGTGCGGCACCGTGGACTTCGCGCCCATCACCCGGTCCTCGCGCAGTTCCTCCTGCCGGCAGGGCCAGGTGGACCTCGACCCGCCGCACGACGCGAACACCGACCAGAAGGTGCAGCGGGCCGACGCCCAGCGGAACGCCGCCGTCGCGGCGCTCGCGGAGCTCAAGTGCGCCCGCTCGCAGAACGGTTCGGACGTGTGGGGGGCGCTGGCCCGCATCGGGGAGGCCGTACCCGGCGACGGCGAGGCGCCGAAGCTGCTCGTCGTGAGCGACTTCGCCCAGGCCGACCCGGAGTTCTCCCTGTCCCGCCACGACCTCAGCACCAAGGCCCGGCGGGCGAAGGTCATCGACTCGCTCGTCAAGGCGCGGGGTCTGCCCGGCATCGAGGGCATGGACGTCTTCCCGGTCGGGCTCGGCATGCAGTACTCGGCGAAACCCAGCGAGGCCGACGACTTCGAGTCCTTCTGGGTGGAAGCGCTCGAAGGGAGGGCCAAGGCACATGTCGACACCCAGTACAAGCGCTGACACACCCGAGCCGCGCCGCCGGCGGCTCACCCGCTCTGTGCCGTTCCCGGGACGGAGCACACAGCAGACCACCCGGCCCCGGCCCGGCCCCGCACCCGGCGGGCTCGCCGGGCGGCGGCCCCTGGTCCTCGACGACAAGGCCGAGAGCGGCCTGCTCGGCACCGCCCGCAAGCGCGGCCGGCAGGCCGGCCGGAAACGGACGCTGGACCCGTGGGTGCTCAACAGCGGCGACCGGTTGCCGTACTTCGCTGAACTGGCCTCCGTACGGGAGGCCGTGATCCACCGGATCGAGGAGGACCTGCGCCTGTGGGAGGAGGCGGCGCGGCTCCAGGACGCCCGGGCGGCCACCGCCGTGACCGCGGGCGAGGAGGAGACCCGGCTCCTGGACGAGCGGCTGGGGGAGGCCGACCGGGACATCGAGGCGGCCCGCGGCCAGCTCGACCTCCTCGCCCTCCGGTCCTCGCGCTGGCTCCGCTTCCGGGACCGGCTGCGCGAACGCGTCGAGGAACGCTGGCTGCGCGCCCGTTTCCCGGACCCCGCCGGGCCCCCGGCCGCCCGCGCCACGGACCCGGACGCGCCCGCGGACGAGCCGGGGCCGGCGACCGGCAAGGACGAGAGCGCGGAGCCGGGAGACGAGTGGCAGTCGGTGTCCACGGCGGGCGCCGCCGCGGACGACCTCTCGCCCGCCGCGCTGCGCGAGGAGTTCCGCGCCGCACGGCGGGAGGCCGGCATCGGGTCGGGCGAGGGCTGGGAGGGACTCCAGACCCGCCCCGGCCTGCCCCGGTGGCTGACCCTGGCCCTGCTGGTCGTCATCATGGCCGTCGAAGTGCCGGTCTACTGGGTCGCCTACCAGCCCTTCCACGGGGTCGGCAGCACCGGCGGGGACGCGCTCTCCGGCACGCTCGCGGTCTCCTCCGCCGTCATCATGCTGATCCTGCCGCACCTGGCGGGGCACATGCTGCGGTGGCGCTCGGCCACCGGATCGCCGCGCGGCGGATGGCTGCCCGCCCTGTCGCTGCTCGGCGTGTGGGGCGGGCTGACCTGGGTGCTCGGCACGCTGCGCGCCAAGTTCGTGATGCAGCACGACGCTCCGGCGCCCGCCGGCAAGGACACCTCGGGCTTCCGCGGGCTCGGCGGCTCGTCCGCCGACACCTCGACCCTGGTGGACCGGCTGCACCTGTCGACCCAGACGGTGACCTGGCTGTTCTGCGCGCTGCTGCTGCTCTCCGGCGGGGTCGGCTTCCTGCTCGGCCTGTTCCGGGAGCACCCGTTCCTGGACGCCTACCGCACGGCGGTCGAACGGCGTGCGGAGCTCCAGGGGCGGCGCGAGCGGAGCGCCGCCGCCACCGAGCGGGCCAGGGCCGCGCAGCAGACGGCCGAGGACCGGCAGGGACAGCGCAGGGAGGCCGCCGACGAGCGGATCGCCGCCGCCCGCCAGCTGTACGAGGCCGCCGCCCACGAGTACCTCGACGGGGTGATGACGGCCTCCAAGGACCCCGCCGTCACCGAGTCGGCGATGCGCCTGTCCCGGAACTGGCCGCTGCTGCCGGCACCGCCGCGGGACCGGTGAGGGACGGCCGGCGTCCCCGGAACACCGGACCGGTACCGCCCCGGCCCCCGCGAGGGGACCGGGGCGGTCGCGCGTCCCCGGTGCTCAGTCCTCCGTGGCGGAGACGACGGCGTGCAGCGGCGCCAGCAGCCGGTTGACCCTGCGCACGTCGTCCGTCGACGCCAGCCGCAGGCACTCCCGCGGGCGGGGGTCGAGGGGCGGGTCCGGGCAGCGGTCCTGGAACAGCTGGAGCGCGGGGCGCGGCCGGCAGCGCTTGGACGTCCACCACAGGCCCTGGACGTCGTCGCAGCGTTCGCGGATCACCCGCACCCAGTACCGGGTCCCGGCGTACTCCTCGGTGTCGATCAGCCAGTCGTCCTGCCAGACGGCGGCCAGGCCCTCGGCGGTCGTGAGGTCCACCAGGGAGAGGTCCGCCGTGGTGCGGACCGCCGAGAGGACGTACCGGGAGGCCTGCGCCCAGGGGATCTGGCGCACCCCGTCGTCGCCGAACTCGACGGATCTGAGCAGGACTTCGGACAGGGCGGTGACCGGATCGAGGGCCGCGTAGAGGTAGGGGTAGGGGTCCTTGTCGGTGGGGTCGAAGCGGCTGCCCTTGAAGAACTCGTGGGCGACGTTCGGGTTGAACTCGCCGGCCCCGAACCGCTCCTCGTGGCACCGCCACAGCACCGTGCCCGCCGTCAGGGTGTGACGCAGCGGCTTCATCGGCACGCCCTCGGGCGGAAGCTGACCCGCCATCAGTACGCTCCCACGAGCTCGGCGGCGGCGCGTTCCAGCGCGTCGTCCGGCAGGATGCCGAGCAGTTCCGCCGGGACGCCGCCCAGCCACCGGTTGCCGCCCAGCCACCAGTCGGCGGCTCCCCAGGGGTCGCGGTCCGCGCGGAGCAGTACGTTGATCCGGCGGACGACCGGCAGCGGTTCGGCGGTGCCGGGCCTGAACTGGAAGCGGGGGTAGCGGATGCCGCGGTCCGGGTCGCGGAGCCGGATCAGTTCGGCGGGCCGGTCCGAGGCCCCGGACGGGGTGGGGGTCAGGGCCGCGTGCTCGGCCTCGGTCAGCGCGGGGGCGTCGAGGAGCCGCCGACGGGCCGACCGCAGCAGTTCGGCGGGGTCGGGCGGTGGGGTGCCGAGGACGTCGATCACCGCGTCGATCGTGGTGAGACTGGGCAGTTCGCGGGTGCCGGCGGCGTAGCGGTGGCCGCCGAGCGCCTGGGCCACGGGGTGGTCGGGCGGCAGCGCGGACAGGGTGCGCTTCAGCCGGCGCACGGTGCGGGCGACGGCCGCGGGATTGCCGGCGGCGGTCTCCTCACGCATCTCCCGCAGGGCGTCGGACACCTGTCCGAGGTCGTCGTCACTCAACTCCGTGACGACGGTGGTCCAGTGGCTCTCCAGGAGCCCGAGCAGCTCCTCCGACGTCATACGCGCTCTCCTTCCCGCCGCCGGGCGGGAGCCGCCGGTGCCGGGTTGCCGTGGTGGACGAAGGCCGCCCAGGTGTCGGGCCGGTCGCGGAAGTCCTCCGCGAGCCGCCAGGAGGCCGAGAGGCCGTGCAGCGCCGGGACGGGCGGGCGCTCGCCGGGCGGGGTGAGCATCCAGCGCTGGGCGGCGCGCAGCGCGTCCGGCGGGGCCAGGCCCCGGGCGAGCGCGTCGTGCAGGACGAGCATGAGCAGTTCGGACCGCATGTCGTCGACCTTCCAGCGGGAGCCGATGGCGTCGGCGGCCAGCCGGTGCACCAGGACCGAGGTCACGGTCAGGGCCTCGTCGTGATCACGGGTGGTGAGGTCGGTCTCGCAGCCGCCGCACACGACGAGGGGGCCGGCCGCGCGGAAGGCGTCGCCTTCGGCGGGCGTCTCCAGCAGGGTGCTGAGCGTGAGCTCCCCGCCGCCGGAGGACTCGCCGGCCTCGCTCGATGCCGCCAGGTGCAGGGCCGAGCGGGTGGGGTCCGGCCCGGCGAGCCCGTGACAGGCCAGGTGCACCAGGGAGGCGGGGGCGGTGGCCCGGCCGCCGAGCAGGGCCAGGACGGTCTCCGGGGTGGCGGGGTTGCCGTCGGGATGGTGGACCAGGGCGCCGGGATAGTGCACGCCGGCGAGGGTCTCGATCTCCTCCTCGGCCCACTCCAGATCGTCCACCGCGTGGAACACCAGGGCCGGCCGCTCACCGAGCGCCATCCGCCGACGGGCCGCGGCCCGCAGGAACTCCCGCCCGGAGGCGGCGTACGTGAGCACACCGACCTCGCAGACCCGCACCCCCCGCGCCACGCCGGGCACCTCCAGAACACCCGCCTGCCAGGGCACGACGCCCAGCTCCCCGCAGGGGACGATGACGAGCCTTACGGCCGGGGGCGGGGCGGGGTGGGGGTGGGCGGGGTCGAAGGCGCCGGGAGCGACGGCGTTCGGCGGGGCGTCGGCCGTTCGGGAACCGGCGCCATCGGCCGCCACCGCGGTCAGCCCCGCCTCCGCCAGGGCGCGGTCCCACAGTGCCAGGTGGTCCAGGGCGGGGCCGAGTACGCCGCCGGCCCAGGCGCACAGGTCGTCCAGGGCCCGCAGCCAGCGGCGTTCGGCGCGCTCCGTCTCCCGCGGGTTGGCGGTGTCCTCGTCGGCGGCCTCCAGACGCTGGCGGTCGGCGCCGGCCGCCAGGTACCGCGCGACCGGGCCGCGGCCGGCCGGGGTGAGACCCGGGAGAGGCAGCGCGGTGACGGGGCCGTCGGCGGGGACGACCAGGACCGCCCCGTCGGAATCGTCCAGGCCGGGCACGAGGTACAGCAGCGCGTCCGCCCCCGTGGCCCGCAGCCCGGCGCGCAGGTCGTTCACGGAGGCGACCACCGGCTCCATGTCGGCCCCGCCCCGCCCCCGCAGCAACTCCAGCGAGCGGCGCCGCAGGTCACCGGGCAGCCCGGGAACACCCGAGCCCACGGCGGCGAGCACCTCCAACGGCGAACGCCCCCGCGCCTCACCGGGGGCGTCCGGCCCCCCGCCGGCATCCATCCCCAGCGAGGACCGCCCGCGCACGTCACCGACGGCAACCGGGCCACCGTCGGCAGGCACCGTCAGCGAAGAGCGACCCCGCGCGTCACCGGCAGCAGCCGAACCCCCGTCGGCGGACACCGCCGCCGAGGAGCGCCCACGGGACTCGCCGAGGGCACCCGGACCCCCATCGGCAACCACCCCCAGCGAGGCGCTCCCCCGGGACTCACCGTCGGCGCCCTCACCCGCCTCAGCGAACGTCTCCACGACGGAACGCCCCCGCACCGCGCCGCCGGCCCCCGCACCGACCTCGGCCGAGAGTTCCAGCAGGGAACGGTCGTCGTCGGTCCGCTCCCAGGAGGGCTCGGCCGCGGCCTCGCGCCAGCGGTCGGCCAGTTCCGTTTCGCCGAGGGCCGCCAGCCGGTCGGCTACGCCCGCCGAGACGGCCGCCGCGCCGAGCACCAGGGAGCGGCCCGCCTCCAGGCACGCGATGGCCTCCTCGGTGAGTCCGGCCCGCAGCGCCCAGAAGGCCGCTCGGCGGCCCCGCTCGGCCGCGGCGCGCGCGATCCGCAGGCCACGGCCGACGCCCTGCTGGAGCAGAACGTCGTCGGCGGACAGCCGCAGTGACCGGCGGGCGAGACCGACGGCTGCTCGCAGATCACCGTCGACACCGGATACTCCCGCTGGAACAGCAGGGTCGGCACCGGACCCACCCGCCCGCAGACCACCGTCAGCGCCAGGCGCCCCCGCCGGAGGGGCCTCGTCGGCACCGTCCCCTCGCGTCCCCGGCCCACCGTCAGCACCAGCCACCCCCGCCCCCAGGCCACCGTCGGGGCCGTCCCCGTTCGCCCGCAGGCCCGCCCGCTTCGCGTGCAGTGCCGCCAAGTCCCAGGTGAGGCCCGCGCCGCCCGGGCCGCCGTCGGGGAATTCCGTCAGCGCCTGGGTCAGTTCGTCGATCGCCTCGTCCAGTGCGCCGGTGTCCCCGGTGAGGAGGTGAAGGGTGTCCAGGGCGAGCGCGATGCCGCCACGGGCACGGGGCCGGAAGTCGGAGGTGAAACCGGTGGCGTCCAGGGCGGCCCGAGCGCGCTGGACGCCCTCGGCGATGCGGCCCGGGTCCGACTCGGCGATCGCCGTCAGGGTGATCAGCGGGGCCCAGGTGATGTCGAGGAGGCTGCGCAGGACGGGCATGTCCACGGATGTCTCCACAGCGCGCTGGAGGTGGTGCACGGCCGCGCGCAGATGTGCGGTGCGGTCCTCCGCGGACGGCCCGAGCACGACGCGGCTGAGGTAGGCCATGCCGAGGACGAAGCCGGTCAGCGCGCCGGTCCATTCCTCGGCACCGTCGTAGGTCTCGTCCAGTTCCAGTTCGCACAGCTCGTCGATGACGTCCTCGACCTCCCCGACGTCACCCCGGTCCAGGGCGGACGTCACCCGCCCGTGGAGCCGGACGGCCTCCCCGCACAGACGCAGGCTGGCGGCGAGGTCGCTCGTGGGGTCGTCGTCCCACCGCTGTGCCTCCAGCAGTTCCCGGGCCATGTCCTCGTCCTGGAGGCTGCCGCCGGTGAGGGCGGCGCCGAGGAGCAGTCCGGGCACGACGGTACGGAGCCACTCGCCGTGGGAGCGGCCGTCGAGTTCCCCGTTGGCCGAGGCCTCGTGCATCAGCCGGAGCGCCGTGCGGAATCCCTCCATGTCGCCGGTGCGGGTGGCGAGGGCGACGTGGACGAGCGCGGCGACCATCCGGGACGGCAGGGGTGCCGGGCCGTCCGCCGTCGCGGTGGCCGCCGGGTCTCCGGACAGTTCGGCGAGGAGTCCGGAGAGGTGCTGCGGCGCCATGGTCCCGGGCGACATGACCTCGGCGAGGGCCAGTAACTGGCTCAGGAGGTGCCGGGTCTCGGCGGACGAGCCGGAGGAGTCGTCGGCCGGCGCCTCGCCGGTCTCGCCGGACGGCCCCCGTTCCATCTGGCCGAGTATCAGCGACAGTATGGTGCCCAGCGACGACGGCGGCGTCCGGTCCGCCATGGTGTCGGCGATCCGCCGGCCCCCGCGGACGAGCGTGGCGGTGTCACCGGACAACAGCGCGTCGGTCATCTCACCGAAGGTCCGGAGGTTCTCCCGGAGTTGGGGATCCATCCGCTGGTGCTCGCGTTCCAGCAGCAGCCGGACGAGCAGCGCGCTGTCCTCCACCACCCCCGAACCGCCCTGGGCGAGCGGGGTGCCGGCCGCGGACAGGGACATGAGCCGGTCGACGGTCCAGTCGCCGGGAGTCACGGCCATGGCCTCGCGGCTGAGCCGCATCAGCCGCGACGCGACCAGACCCACGAGGTCCCGGTACGCGGCCTCCCGGTCCGCCTCCCCGAGCAGGGGCGAGCCGAGGGCCTGCTCCAGCAGGGGCAGCGCCCGCTCCCGGTCGGCCGGGGCGCCGTCCAGGATGAACCGTACGGCGTGGCACCGGCCGAGCCGTGCCGCCACCAGCGCGGCCGTCGTCCCGTCGCCGTCCGCTCGCGTCAACTCGTGGAGCAGCGCGCTCAGTTCACCGATCAGGGCATCGAGTCGCGGTCCTCGTGTCCCTTGGTAGGCATCCGGTTCGAGCGGTACGGAGAACCCGGCCGCGCGGGCGAGCGCGGCGGTGGCGCGGTCGGCCACGGGTGCGGCCCCGGCTTCAGTCATGCGTCATCCCCTCCCCCCGCCATGGTGCCCGTTCCCGTGCCGCGGCAGCCGGGTTCGGCGCGCCTGACCGGCATCCTGCCGGACAACGCCCGGCCCCCGGCCGGTTTCCGCCCGATCCGCCGTGGCACGGAAGGGGCGGAGTGGGCATGCTGGGGTTGCCGGCCGAGGACGGCCGCGCGGGTGACGCAGGGGGGAACACGGTGACGTACTCGGGACCGGGGCCGGGCACCCTCGCGCCGTACCGGGAGACGACCCAGGGGGACTACGCGGCCCGTTACACGGCCGGTCTGCGGGTCGAGGCGGCGGACGCCGGCGTGGTCGTCCTGTACGGCCGCTGCCCCCGGTGCGGCTGCGCGTTCACGTACACGCACACGGACCGGGTGTTCCGCTCGCCGCGCCGCGGGCCCCGGCCGGCGCACGTGCCGGTGCTCTGCGCGTGCGAGGCCGGGCATCCGGGCCGGCCGGCCGAGGAGACGGGGTGCGGCGCCTACTGGAACGTCGTCGTGGAGCGGGGGTGACCCCGCGCCCGCGGGTCCGGCCGGGTCCGCCCGGGACCCCCGCCGACCGCCAGGCGGCCCGGCAGACCCGGGAGTTGCTCGCCGGTGAGCTCTCCCGGGCCCGGGAGGCGGCGCTCGCCTGGCGCAACGGGCTCGCGGCGCTCTTCGCCGGGCTGTTCGGCTTCGGCCTGATCAAGGGCCGTACCGACGTGGGGGGACTGGCCGCCCCGTACGACGCCCTGGTGGGCGGCGCGCTGCTGCTGTGCCTGGTGTGCGGCACGCTGGGCGCGCTGCTGCTGCTCCGGGCGGCGCACGGCGCGCCCACCGGGGTCCGGCTGCCCACCGGCGTGCCCGCCACGGCCACCGCGCTGCACCTGGGCGATCACATGGAGACCCGCCGCACGGTGCGGGCCCTCACCCGTGGGGTGGCGCTGACGATCTGCTGCGGCGCGCTGCTCGTCACGGCGGTGGCGCTCACCTGGTACGGCCCCGGGAAGGACGGTCCCCGCGTCCTGGTGCGCACCCCGTCGGGCGTGGTGTGCGGGAAGCCGGGGCGCACCGAGGACGGAGTGCTGCTGGTGAGGACGGACACCGGTGAGGTCGCGGTGCGGCTGGCCCGGGCCGAGGCCGTGACCGCGGTCGACGACTGCCCGGCCGCCGCGCCCCCCTGAGGATGCCGGTCCGCTCAGCCGGCGGCGCGCCGGCCGGAGGCCAGGGTGAGGGTCAGGTACAGCACCAGGGAGGTGCCGAGGCCCACCGCCCAGCCGTAGTCGGCGAGGGGTGCCAGGGCGGGGACGGGGCGGCCGTCGGTCAGGGGCTTGAGGCTCGCGCCGCCGAGCGCGAGGACACCGCCCGCCAGGAAGGCGACGACCGCCCGCCAGTTCCAGCCGCCCGCGTACCAGTACGCACCGCCCCGGCGGTACAGGTCGCCGAGGTCCAGGCGGGTGCGGCGCAGCAGCCAGTAGTCGGCGACGAGGATGCCGGCGACCGTGCCGAGCAGGCCGCCGACCAGACCCAGCCAGGTGAAGATGTAGCCCTGCGGGTCGGAGTACAGCTTCCACGGGAAGATCAGCACGGCGAGGACGGCGGTGATCAGGGCGCCGGTGCGGAAACTCACCTTCCTGGGCGCGACGTTGGAGAAGTCGAAGGCCGGGGAGACCAGGTTGGCGGCGATGTTCACGGACAGGGTCGCCACCAGGACGGTCACGAGCGCGTACAGCAGACCGGCCACGTTGTCCGTCTTCGCCGCCAACTGCACCGGGTCCCAGACCGGTTCGCCGTACACGGCCTGCGAGCCGGAGGTGACCAGCACGGACAGGAACGCGAACAGGGTCATCGTGGTCGGCAGGCCGAGGGCCTGGCCCCAGGTCTGCGCGCGCTGGCTCCTGCCGTAGCGGGTGAAGTCGGGGATGTTCAGCGACAGCGTGGACCAGAAGCCGATCATGCCCATGAGGGACGGCCAGAACAGCTTCCAGAAGTCGCCGCCCCAGCCCAGCTTGGACGGCTGGTCGAAGAGCGGCCCGACGCCCCCGGCCTTGCCGCTCATCCACCACAGCATCGCGAACGCGCCGACCAGGACGAACGGCGCGGCCCAGTTCTCGAAGCGGCGGATGGTCTCCATGCCGCGGTGGATGATGGCCACCTGGATCGCCCAGAACACCGCGAAGGACAGCCACATGGTCCAGGCGTGGCCGCCGATGTGCCCCGCGTTCCTCCAGCCGTCGCCGATCAGCTTCCCAGCGAGGAAGTAGATCGCCTCGCCGCCGATCCAGGTCTGGATGCCGAACCAGCCGCATGCCACCAACGCCCGGACGACGGCGGGCAGGTTGGCGCCGCGCACGCCGAAGGAGGCGCGGGCGAAGACCGGGAAGGGGATGCCGTACTTGGGGCCGGCGTGCCCGGTGAGCAGCATCGGCACCAGCACGATCAGGTTGGCGAGGGCGATGGTGAACACCGCCTGCTTCCAGTCCATGCCCACCGCGATCAGCCCGGAGGCGAGGGTCCAGGAGGCGGTGTTGTGGGCCATGCCGACCCACAGGGCGGAGAAGTTGTACGTCGTCCACGTGCGCCGGGCCACGGGGACCGGGAGCAGGTCCTGGTTGGCGTAGGGGCCGCTGGGCGGCGGTGTGCCGGGGGCGAGTTCCACGCGCCCGTCGGGGAGGGTGACCTGGCCGGGTATCGGTCTGGCCGTGGGAGCGGTGTCGGTCATGGGCTGGCCAATCGGGGAGAGGCGGATCGGGAATGGCCGTGCGGGCACCAGCCCCCTCCCCGGGACGGCGGGGAGGGGAGACCAAGGGGGGCGTGGGGCGACTCGCGGACGTGGGCGGGTCAGGAGTTGACGGCGGGGATGACGTGGTGGCCGTAGGCCTCGATGGTGGCTTCCTGCGCGTCGTGCATGTCGTACACCGCGAACTGGTCGACGCCCAGGGCGCGCAGCGCGGTCAGTTTCTCGATGTGCTTCCCGACCGGGCCGATGACGCAGAACCGGTCCACGATCTCGTCGGGCACGAACGCGGTGTCCGGGTTGCCGCTGCGTCCGTGGTGGGCGTAGTCGTAGCCCTGGCGGGCCCTGATGTAGTCGGTGAGTTCCCCGGGGACCTGCGCGGAGTGCTCGCCGTACCTGGCGACCAGGTCGGCGACGTGGTTGCCGACCATGCCGCCGAACCAGCGGCACTGGTCGCGGGCGTGCGCCAGGGCCTCGGGCGAGTCGTCCTCGGTGACGTACGCCGGCGCGGCGACGCAGACGGTCACCTCGGACGGGTCACGGCCGGCCGCGACCGCCGCGTCCCTGACGGCCTTCACCATGTACTCGGTCAGGTACAGGTCGGCGAGCTGGAGGATGAACCCGTCGGCCTCCTCGCCGGCCATCTTCAGCGCCTTCGGTCCGTACGCGGCCATCCAGACCGGGAGTTCGGCGCCTTCCTTGATCCACGGGAACCGGATCTTCGTACCGCCGAGGTCGGCCTCCTCGCCCCGGCCGAGGGCGCGGATGACCTTCATGGCCTCGCTGATCCTGGCGAGCGTGTTGGGTCTGCGGCCCGCGACGCGCATCGCGGAGTCGCCGCGGCCGATGCCGCAGACGGTGCGGTTGCCGAACATGTCGTTGAGGGTGGCGAAGGTGGAGGCGGTGACCTCCCAGGTGCGGGTGCCCGGGTTGGTGACCATCGGGCCGACCGTGAGCTTCCGCGTGTTCGCCAGGATCTGGCTGTAGATCACGAACGGCTCCTGCCAGAGCACGGCGGAGTCGAAGGTCCAGCCGTAGCGGAAGCCGTTGCGCTCGGCCCGTTTCATCAGGCTGACGACCCGGGAGGCGGGCGGGTCGGTCTGGAGGACGAGTCCGAAGTCCATGGGGCGCCACTCCTAGGTGAGGTACTGACAGGTGGAGCGCGGGGTGAAGACGCCGTGCCCGGCGTGTCCGGTGTACTCCCGCTGGTCGATGACGAGTTCGCCGCGCGACAGGACCGTCTCGACGCGGCCGGTGACGCGCTTGCCCTCGTACGCCGAGTAGTCGACGTTCATGTGGTGGGTCTCGGCGGACATCACCTGTTCGGCGTGCGGGTCGTAGATGACGACGTCCGCGTCGGCGCCCGGGGTGATGGTTCCCTTCTTCGGGTACAGCCCGAACATCCGGGCCGGGGCGGCGCAGGCGATCTCGATCCAGCGGCGGCGGGAGATGTGCCCGTCCACGACCGCCTGGTGGAGCAGGTCCATACGGTTCTCCACGCCCGGCAGCCCGTTGGGGATCTTGGAGAAGTCGCCGCGGCCCAGTTCCTTCTGGCCGGTGAAGCAGAAGGGGCAGTGGTCGGTGGAGACGACCTGGAGGTCGTTGGTCCGCAGGCCCCGCCACAGCCTGGCCTGGTGCTCCTTCGGCCTGAGGGGCGTGCTGCACACGTACTTGGCGCCCTCGAAGCCGGGCTCGGCCAGGTTGTCCGTCGACAGGAACAGGTACTGCGGGCAGGTCTCGCCGAAGACGTTCAGCCCCTCGTCGCGCGCCCGCGCCAGCTCGGCCACGGCCTCCATGGCGGAGACGTGCACGACGTACAGGGGCGCGCCGGCCACCTGGGCGAGCCTGATGGCCCGGTGGGTGGCCTCCGCCTCCAGCAGGGCCTTGCGCACCTCGCCGTGGTACCGCGGGTCGGTCTCGCCCCGGGCGAGGGCCTGCTCGACCAGCACGTCGATGGCGATGCCGTTCTCGGCGTGCATCATGATCAGCCCGCCGTTCTCCGCGGAGCGCTGCATGGCGCGCAGGATCTGCCCGTCGTCGGAGTAGAAGACCCCGGGATAGGCCATGAACTGCTTGAAGCTGGTGACCCCCTCCTCGATCAGCAGGTCCATCTCCTTGAGCGTCTCCTGGTTCACATCGGAGACGATCAGGTGGAAGGCGTAGTCGATCGCGCAGTTGCCCTCGGCCTTGGCGTGCCAGGTGTCCAGGCCCTCGCGCAGGGTGTGGCCGACGCTCTGCACCGCGAAGTCCACGATGGTCGTCGTACCGCCCCAGGCGGCGGCGCGGGTGCCGGTCTCGAAGGTGTCGGAGGCGAAGGTGCCGCCGAACGGCAGCTCCATGTGGGTGTGGGCGTCGACGCCGCCCGGGATGACGTACTTCCCGGTGGCGTCGATGGTGCGGTCCGCGCTCCAGTTCTGCGCGCCGGGCGTGGCGAGGGCGGTGATGCGGGAGTCCTCGATGAGGACGTCGGCGTGGATCTCGTCTGACGCGGTGATGACGAGACCACCGCGGATGACGGTACGGCTGCTCATGCTGCTCCCTCTGTCAACGGTGCCGTCAGGGCGCGGTCAGCGGTCCGTAGGCCCCCGGCGCGCGGTCCCGGTAGAACTGCCAGCGGTCGCGGACCTCGCGGAGTTCGGCCAGGTCCAGGTCGCGGACGACGAGTTCGGTCTCCTTGTCGCTCGCGACCTCGCCGACGAACCGGGCCTCCGGGCCCACGAAGTAGGTGGTGCCGTAGAAGTCGTTGTCGCCCAGGTCCTCCACGCCGACCCGGTTGATCGCGCCGACGAAGTACTCGTTGGCGACGGCCGCCGCCGGCTGCTCCAGCTGCCAGAGGTAGCGGGACAGGCCGCGCGAGGTGGCCGACGGGTTGAAGACGATCTCGGCGCCGGCGAGGCCGAGCGCCCGCCAGCCCTCCGGGAAGTGGCGGTCGTAGCAGATGTAGACGCCGATCCGGCCGGCGGCGGTGTCGAAGACGGGCCAGCCGCTGTTGCCGGGGCGGAAGTAGAACTTCTCCCAGAATCCCTGGACCTGCGGGATGTGGGTCTTGCGGTACTTGCCGAGGTAGGAGCCGTCCGCGTCGATCACGGCGGCCGTGTTGTACAGGACGCCCGGCTGCTCCTCCTCGTACATGGGCAGGACCAGGACGATGCCCAGCTCGCGGGCGAGGGCCTGGAAGCGCCGGACGGTCGGGCCCTCGGGGATCCGTTCGGCGTACTCGTAGAACGCCTTGTCCTGGACCTGGCAGAAGTACGGGCCGTAGAACAGCTCCTGGAAGCAGAGGACTTGGGCGCCCTGGGCGGCGGCGTCGCGGGCCGCCTGCTCGTGCACCCGGATCATGGACTCCTTGTCGCCGGTCCAGGCGGTCTGGAAGAGGGCGGCACGGATCACTCGGCTCATCGGGACCTCCGGTAGCTCGGTGTGCCGTGAGCGTAGGAAGCCCGGAGGCCCGGTTCGACGGGCAGCGTGTCACGTCCGCGGGTGGCCGGCGTGCCACCGTGTCACGTGTCCGCGGTCCCATGTTTCACCGCCGTTGTCGCAGGTCGTCGCATGTTTCACCCCTGTTGCGCGTCGTGCGCGAGGAGCGCGATGTGCACGGAGGCCGCCTGTTCGAAATCGTCCAGGTCGACGCCGAGGCGGCCCTGTATGGCCTCCAGGCGGCGGTAGAGGGCCGGCCGGGAGACATGGTGGAGCTGGGCGGTGCGGGACTTGTTGCGGCCCGTCGCCAGATAGGTCCGCAGGACGTTCAGCAGTTCCGGTTCGGCGTCGCACAGCAGCCCGTCCAGCTCGCGCTCGGCGAAGGACTGCACCTGCGGGTCGTCGCGCAGCAGGCGGATCAGTCCGCGCAGATGGACGTCCTTGAGGCGGACGACGGCCGGCAGGTCGAGGGCGGCCGAGGAGCCGGCGACGGCGACGGCGACGTGCCGGGCCTCGCGCAGCCCGGCGGGCACGTCGTCCCACGCGGTGCGGGGACCGGCGGCGGCGACCACGGCCGGGGACGCGGCGCGCAGCCGGGTCGCGAAGTGGGCGGTGAGCGCCTCGGCGTCCTGGTCGCGGGCGAGGCTGAGCAGCACGGTGGCGGCGCCGGCGGCGAGCTCGGCGACGAGGCCGGGCAGCCCCAGCAGACGCAGCACCCGGTCGAGCTGGCCGGGGGTGCGGCCCTGGACGACGAGCGGCACGAAGGTCCGGCGGTTGACCGGCAGCCCGGCGGCCCGGGCCCGCGGCAGCAGCTGCCGGGCCGGTACGACCCCGGAGACGAGGTCGGTCAGCAGGCTCTGCGCGGACTGCTCCTCCCAGCTGTGCGCGCGGGCGCCGCCGAGCATCCGGTGCAGCACCAGGGCCTCGGCGGCCCGGTCCGCGAGCAGCCGCCCGGTGGCCGCGTCGCCCCGGTAGCCGCAGAGCAGCAGCCGGCCCCACCGCTCCCCGCGCCCGCCCAGCTCGGCGCGGACCCAGCCGTCGCCGGCGCTGCCGCCGGCCTGCCGGGCGATCCGCTCCCAGTCGCGCAGCACGTCGTCCACCGCGGACCGCTCCCCCGCCGTGCCGAGGACGCGGTGGGCGAGGTTGGTGACGACGACCGGGCAGCCGCCGTGCCGGGCGACCTCGTCGAGCAGCCGTTGCAGCGGCGCCCCGGCCGTGATCAGCCCGGTGAGGGCGGTGCGTACGCTCTCCGACAGGCTGATCGCGGCGAACTTGCGCCGCACGAGCCGGGACTGCACCTCCTCCGTGAGCTCGGCGAAGGGGAACGGCCGGTGCAGTACGACCAAGGGCAGCCCGCACCGCTCGGCGGCGCGGCGCATCACCTCGGGCGGCGCGGGGAAGGCCCGGCCGAGACCGAGGACGACGGCCGCCGCCTCCGCCCGGTGCAGGGACCGGATGTACTCGGCCTGCCGGGCCTCGTCCCCGGCGAGCAGCACACCGGTGGTGAGGACCATCTCACCGCCGCTGAGCATGACGCCGACGTCGGCGGCCTCGGCGACGTGCACCCAGCGCACCGGCCGGTCGAGCTGTGCGGCGCCGGCCACCACCTCGGGCTCCCCGGCGAGCACGCGCTCCAGGGTCAGCACCTGGCGCACGGAGAGGGCGGGTTCCAGCACGTTCCGGGGCTCCGAGGTGATGCTCATGGCCGTACACCTGTTCTCTAGTACGTGCTCCTCAGTGCCTGTTCCAGGATCGCCGCGCCCTCCTCGGCCTCGGCGACCGTCAGCGACAGCGGCGGGCTGATCCGCAGGGCGCTGGTGTCGTGCCCGCCGCCCTTGCCGAGGAGCAGCCCGCCCTCCCGGGCCGCCTCCAGCACCGCCGCGACGGCCTGCGGGTCGGCCTCGTCCGTGCCCGGTCTGACCAGCTCGACGCCGATCATCAGCCCGCGTCCGCGCACCTCCCGCACCCCGGGCAGCTGCGCGCCGACCGCCCGCAACCGCTCGATGAGCAGGCCGCCGACGCGCCGGGCGTTGCCCTGGAGGTCGTGTTCGAGGAGGTAGGTGAGGTTGGCGAGGCCGGCGGCCATGGTGATCTGGGTGCCGCCGAAGGTGGAGATGCTGTTGGCGTCCAGGCAGTTCATGATCTCGGAGCGGGCGACGACCCCGCCGATGGACATGCCGTTGCCGATGCCCTTGGCAAAGGTGACGATGTCCGGCGGGCCGCTGCGGGCGTGCGCCTGCCAGCCCCAGAAGTGGTCGCCGGTGCGGCCCCAGCCGGTCTGTACCTCGTCGGCGATCCACAGGACGCCGTGCTCCTTCAGCACCTCCCGGAAGGAGGCGTAGAGACTGTCCGGCGGGGAGGTGAACCCGCCGACCCCCTGGACGGGTTCGGCGATCAGCGCGGCCGGCGGCCGGGTGTGGCCGAGGACGTCCTTCAGGTCGGCGACACAGGCGTCGATGAACGCGCGGTCGTCGAGGTGGGCGAACGGCCCCCGGGTGCGCACGCCGCCGTGGACGTACAGGGTCTGGAGCGGGGAGAGGGAGGTCGGGGACCAGCCGCGGTTGCCGGTGACGCCGATCGCGCTGAAGGACCGGCCGTGGTAGCTGTTCCGCATGGCGAGGACGGTGTTGCTGCGCCGGTAGGTGGTGGCGAGCAGCAGGGCGGTGTCGTTGGCCTCGGTGCCGGAGGTCGTGAAGAACACGCGGGCGTCCGGGATGCCGCTCACCTGGGCGATCCGCTCGGCGAGTTCGACCATCGGCCGGTTGAGGTAGAGGGTGGAGGAGTGGATGATCCGGCCGGCCTGCTCGCTGACCGCCTTGGTCACCTCGGGCAGGGCGTGCGCGGTCAGCGTGGTCAGGATGCCGCCGAAGAAGTCCAGGTACCGCCGGCCGGAGGTGTCCCAGACGTGGCGTCCCTCGCCGTGGCTGAGCTCGATCGGGTCGTCGTAGTAGAGGGCGAGCCAGTCGGGCAGGACCCTGCGGTGGCGGGAGTAGAGGTCGTTCACGGCTGCACCAGCCCTTCGTAGGCGTCGGGACGGCGGTCGCGGTAGAAGGCCCACTGCCGCCGCACTTCCTCGATGAGGTCGAAGTCCAGGTCGCGGACGAGGAGTTCCTCGCTCTTGTCGCTGGCGACCTCACCCACGAACTGTCCGCGCGGATCGACGAAGTACGACGTCCCGTAGAAGTCGTTGTCGCCGTACTCCTCCTGCCCGACCCGGTTGATGGCGGCGATGTAGTACTCGTTGGCGACGGCCGCGGCGGGCTGCTCCAGCTGCCACAGGTGGGCGGACAGGCCCCGGTGGGTGGCGGACGGGTTGTAGACCAACTGGGCGCCGTTGAGACCGAGTTGCCGCCAGCCTTCCGGGAAGTGGCGGTCGTAGCAGATGTAGACGCCGATCCGGCCGACGGCGGTGTCGAAGACGGGCCAGCCGAGGTTGCCGGGCTTGAAGTAGTACTTCTCCCAGAAGCCCTTGACCTGCGGGATGTGGTGCTTGCGGTACTTGCCGAGGTAGGTGCCGTCGGCGTCGATCACGGCGGCGGTGTTGTAGTAGAAGCCGGACCCCTCGACCTCGAAGACCGGGACGACGATCACCATGCCGGTCTCGCGCGCCAGCTCCCGCATCCGGCGCACGGTCGGGCCGTCGGGCACGGGCTCGGCCCAGCGGTAGTGCTCCGGCTCCTGGACCTGGCAGAAGTAGGGGGCGTTGAAGACCTCCTGGAACCCGATGATCCGCGCGCCCCGGCGGGCCGCCTCGCGGGCGTGCTCCTCGTGTTTCGCGACCATGGACTCGGTGTCGCCGGTCCAGGTGGCCTGGACCAGAGCGGCGCGGACGACGTTGGTCATGAGCTGCTCCTTCGACGCGACGTCAGAGCCTCTACGCCCGTAGAGCAGGCGGTAGATTGACGAAAGTAAGCCTCCGCGCGGCCCTTGCCAAGACCATCGCCGCCAACCCGCTGAGTCGATCTCGATTCACACCCCGGTGGGTGAGCCGCCGGCCCGGCCCGGGGCGCGGACCGTGACACACCAGGACACTAACCCCCCTGGCCCGTCACGCGGTGCACCCGGCGACACGCAGGGCGTGCACGAGGTCCCGGTGCCGCTCGCCGGAGACGCCGAGCGCGGCCTCCAGCAGCAGCGGGACCAGGCGCCCGGGGTCGGCGGCGACACACCGGGCGGCCTCCTCGGGGGGACGGACGCGCACGTGGGCGTCCAGCAGGGCCCGCGCCTCCCGCCGCCTGCCCTCGTCCTCCATCCGCAGCACGGCCGCGCCGATCTGCTCCGCCGGCCGGGCCACGCCCTGCCGCAGCAGTCGCCGGCCGTCGTCGTCCCGGCCGGCCGCGGTGAGCGCGTCGGCGGCGGCGACCAGCCGCTCGGGGGGCAGCGCGGCGGCCTCCCACAGCAGCGTGGCCCAGTCGGCGCCGAGCCCGGCCCGGTGCAGGGCGTCCGCGAGCAGCGGCAGCCGGCCCACGGGCCACCGCGCGGCCTCGACCAGCACCACGTGCGCCTCCCCGCTCCGGCCCTCGCCCCGCAACCGCGCCAGCCGCCCGACGACCCCGTCGACGGCCTCGCGGGCCCCCTCGTCCACGGCCGCGCCGTCCGGCACCGACGGCTCCGCCACCTCCCCGGCCCCGGCGAACCGGGCCCCCCGCGGCGACCGCGGCCCACCGTCCGCGCCGCCACTCCCGGAGGCCTGCGGTACGACGACGGGCGCGGCCTCCGCACCTTCGACGACCCCGGCGAACCGGGCACTGCCACGGCGACGTCTGCGGGCTTGGGGGCCGGGGGTGTGCGCGGGGGTGGCGCCGGGCGAGGAGGGGCCTTCGGCTTCGGCACCGGCGGCCGGTGAAGCGGGCAGGTCAGACGCGGCCGTCCGGGAGGACGAGGCAGGCGGTACGACGCCGTGGCGGGCCTCCTCGGGGGCCAGTGCGGCCCGGGGGCGGGGAGCCGCGGGCGGAACGGTGCGGGAAGGACGGACGGCGACGTCAGGCGCGGGCGCGGCACCGGGGGTGGGTCCGGGCCGGCCTCCCGCAGGACCCGTCCGCCGGTCCAGCGCCTCCAGGCGGGCGCGGAGTTCCGCGCAGCGGGACGTGGCGCGGGTGTGGTCGTCGTGGGCCCAGGCGAGGTCGAGCCGGAGGGCGTCGGCCTGGTCCCCGGGGAGCGGCGTGGACAGCCTGCGGCTCAGTCCGGCGTGGCGTTCCGCCGCGTACCGCTGCTCGCGGAGCATGACGTCGAGCCGGTCGGCCAGGGCGTCCCGGGCGCCGGGCCGGGCGTCGTGCGCGGTGACCGCGGCGGCGTGCAGCGCGCGGGCCCGTTCCCGCTCGGCCCCCGCGGCGGCGGGACCGTACAGCGCGCCGAGATCCTCCAGCAGCGCCTCCACCACGTCCCACGGCGCCACCTCGCGCCCGTCCAGGCAGGCGCGCATGCCCTCGGGGTCCCGCTGCCAGAAGACCCCGTTCCAGCCGCCGCGCGGATCGAGGCGCGCCAGCAGAGAGTCCAGGTAGCTCGCGAACTCCCGTACCTGACCGGGAAGTTGATCCACAGCCATCGCCCAGCTCCCGCCCGACCGCCGGCACTCTCGTCCCGGTAGGCAACACCAGCGGTGTTACGGACTTGCTACGGAGAGTTTTCCGGCGGCACGCGAACCGCTCATCGCGGGATCTCGACCGTTGCGCGTCCGACCCCGCCACACGGGCTCCTCAGACGGCCACCAGGGCACACCGGGCGACCAGGTCGTCCATCGACAGGCCGAGGACGCGCGCCAGCGCGGCCACGGTGAAGAACGCCGGCGTCGGCGCCCGCCCCGTCTCGATCTTGCGCAGCGTCTCGGCCGAGACGCCCGCCTCGGCGGCGACGTCGACCATGCTCCGGTCACCGCGCGCCGCCCGCAGCAACCGCCCGAGCCGCTCGCCGCGTTCACGCTCTTCGGGGGTGAGGGGGGTGCGCACCATACGGCCCATTCTAATACCACCCCGCACCGATCCCCCATTCAAATACCGGTATAGTAATTGGAGTGGTCGCACTGAAGACGGCGTCTCCCCGCTGGAGCTGGACGAGGCGGCCCGGAAGGTGCTGCGCGCAGCGGGCGCGTCCTCACCGTTCCTCGGCCACGAGGCGGCGGTGGCCGGGAACCGAGTCGGCGCCATCGCGCACGCCGTCGGCCGGGGCTGCCGCACGGCCGGTCGCGGCATCCTGGACGGCTTCGGCGGGCACGGCGTGGGCCGCCGTGGGCTCGACCGCGGCCGGGGCGGTGGCCCTCGCCATCGAGCCCCTGGGGACCGGGAGCGGCCAGGACGCCTGCCAGGTGGCGGGCGCCGGCCGGACGCTCCGCACGAACGACGGCTTCCGCGCCGCCCACGTCGAGCACACGGTGGCGATCACGGAGGACGGCCCCCGGGTCCCGACCGCACGAGAAGTCCCGTGAGGGGCGCGGGCCGCCCCCCGCGCTCGCGCGAGCGCCGTGCCGGACCGGCGCCCCACCCTCCTGGGCGGACATGCCCACCCCTACGGATCGTGTCATCGTGGGCATGAGCAACCCGCCCCCGGGTTACCCGGCCGCTCCGCATGTCGTCAGCGAAGGAACCCACGCGATGACCAACGGCTACCCTCCTGACCCCTTCGGTGAATTCCTGGCCCGCTTCTTCGGCGGCACGGGCGGAGCCCCCGGGCCCCGCCACATCGACATCGGCCGCCTGCTCAGCCAGCCGGCCCGGGAGCTGGTCAGAGGAGCCGCCCAGTACGCGGCCGAGCACGGCAGCCGGGACCTGGACACCCAGCACCTGCTGCGCGCGGCGGTGTCGACGGAGCCCACCCGGAGCCTGCTGAGCCGGGCGGGCGCGGACCCGGACTCGCTCGCGACGGAGATCGACGACCGGGCGGGCCCCGTCCAGCACCCACCCGGCGAGGCACCGCCGCCGACCTCGCTGTCGCTGACCCCGGCGGTCAAGCGCGCCCTGCTGGACGCGCACGACATGGCGCGGGCGAGCGGCGCCGGGTACATCGGCCCGGAGCACGTGCTGAGCGCGCTGGCCGCGAACCCGGACTCGGCGGCCGGGCACATCCTGCACGCGGCCCGGTTCTCGGCGGGCGGCCTGCCGTCCGAGGCCCCGGAGAGCGCGCCGCCCCGCCCGGAGCGGCAGCGCCAGCGGCCCACCGGCACGCCGACCCTGGACAAGTACGGCCGTGATCTGACCGACATGGCCCGGCAGGGCCGGATCGACCCGGTGATCGGCCGGGAGACGGAGATCGAGCAGACCGTCGAGGTGCTGTCGCGGCGCGGCAAGAACAACCCGGTGCTGATCGGTGACGCGGGCGTCGGCAAGACGGCCATCGTGGAGGGCCTGGCCCAGCGGATCGCGGACGGGGAGGTCCCGGACGTCCTGGCGGGGCGCCGGGTGGTCGCCCTGGACCTCACCGGGGTGGTGGCCGGCACCCGCTACCGGGGCGACTTCGAGGAGCGCCTCAACAACATCGTGGAGGAGATCCGCGCCCACTCCGACCGGCTGATCGTGTTCATCGACGAGCTGCACACCGTCGTGGGCGCGGGCTCCGGCGGCGAGGGCGGCACGCTGGACGCCGGGAACATCCTCAAGCCGGCGCTGGCCCGCGGCGAGCTGCACATCGTGGGCGCGACCACGCTGGAGGAGTTCCGCCGGATCGAGAAGGACGCGGCGCTGGCCCGCCGCTTCCAGCCGGTCCTGGTGCCCGAGCCGACGGCCGAGGACACGATCGAGATCCTGCGCGGGCTGCGCGACCGGTACGAGGCCCACCACCAGGTCCGCTACTCCGACGAGGCGCTGGTCGCCGCCGTGGAGCTGTCGGACCGGTACCTCACCGACCGGCGGCTGCCGGACAAGGCGATCGACCTGATCGACCAGGCGGGCGCGCGGGTCCGGCTCGGCGCCCGGACGAAGGGCACGGACGTGCGCGCGATGGAGCGCGAGGTCGAGCAGCTGGTCCGGGACAAGGACCAGGCGGTCGCGGACGAGGACTACGAGCAGGCGAAGCAGCTGCGCGACCGGATCGGTGAGCTCAAGCAGGGGATCGCCGAGGTGACCGGCGGGGACAAGGCCGACGAGGGCCAGGACCTGGAGGTGACGGCGGAGGCCATCGCCGAGGTGGTGTCCCGGCAGACCGGCATCCCGGTCAGCCGGCTGACCCAGGAGGAGAAGGAGCGGCTGCTCGGCCTGGAGCAGCACCTGCACCAGCGGGTGGTGGGCCAGGAGGAGGCGGTCGCCGTGGTGTCCGAGGCGGTGCTGCGCTCCCGCGCGGGGCTGTCGAGCCCGAACCGGCCCATCGGCAGCTTCCTCTTCCTCGGCCCGACCGGCGTCGGCAAGACCGAGCTGGCGCGGGCGCTGGCGGAGGCGCTGTTCGGCAGCGAGGACCGGATGGTCCGGCTGGACATGAGCGAGTACCAGGAGCGGCACACCGTCTCCCGGCTGGTGGGCGCCCCGCCCGGGTACGTCGGCCACGAGGAGGCCGGCCAGCTCACCGAGGTGGTGCGCCGGCACCCGTACTCGCTGCTGCTGCTGGACGAGGTGGAGAAGGCGCACCCGGACGTCTTCAACATCCTGCTCCAGGTGCTCGACGACGGCCGGCTCACCGACTCCCAGGGCCGGACCGTGGACTTCACCAACACGGTCATCGTGATGACCAGCAACCTGGGCTCGGAGGCGATCACCCGGCGCGGTGCCGGGATCGGGTTCGGGCCGGGTGGCGCGGAGGCCGACGAGGAGGCGCGGCGCGAGCAGATCCTGCGGCCGCTGCGCGAGCACTTCCGGCCGGAGTTCCTGAACCGGATCGACGAGATCGTGGTGTTCCGGCAGCTGACGAGCGAGCAGCTGCGGCAGATCACCGATCTGCTGCTGGAGACCACTCGGCGGCTGCTGGACGGGCAGGGCGTCTCGGTCGAGTTCACGAGCGCGGCCGTCGACTGGCTCGCCGAGCGCGGCTACCAGCCGGAGTACGGCGCCCGGCCGCTGCGCCGCACCATCCAGCGGGAGGTGGACAACCAGCTGTCCCGGCTGCTGCTCGACGGCACGATCTCCGAGGGCAGCCGGGTGACCGTGGACGCGCGGGACGGGCGGCTGGACTTCCGCACGGAAGCGGCCCGGCCGCCCGCGCCCGAACTCTGACGGCAGGGCCGTGGGCCCTGCCGTCGGCGCGGCTCGGGCCGTGGGCCCGGCCGTCAGCGCGCCGGGTCCACCACCATCGCCGAGCCGCCACCGCGCCGTACCTTCTCGGCGGCGGCCAGCCACTTGCCGTCCGGCAGCCGCTGCACGCCCGTGGCCGCGCCGATCTCCGGGTTGAGGCTGAAGGAGTGCCCGATGGCCTCCAGCCGCTTCCTCAGGTCGCTGTCGTACAGCCCCGGTTCCAGCTCGGTCCGGGCGGCGTTGCGCTGGCTGGCGCGCGGTGCGGCGATCGCGTCCACCAGGGGCAGTTTCCGGTCCAGGAACCCGGTGAGCGTCTGGAGCACGGTGGTGACGATGGTCGCGCCGCCGGGTGAACCGAGCGCCACGACGGGCCTGTTGTGCCGGTCCAGGACGATCGTCGGGGAGATCGAGGAGCGCGGGCGCTTGCCCGAGCCCGGCAGGTTCGGGTCGTGCACGGCCGGGTTGGCCGGGGCGAAGGAGAAGTCGGTCAGCTCGTTGTTGAGCAGGAAGCCCCGGCCCGGGACGGTGATGCCGCTGCCGCCGGTCTGCTCGATGGTGAGCGTGTAGGCGACGACGTTGCCCCACTTGTCGGCCACGGTGAGGTGGGTGGTGTTCTCCCCCTCGTACGTCGTCGGGGCCGCCGTACCGCCCTGGCCGCAGGGGGCCGGGTGCCGGGGGTCGCCGGGCGCGAGCGGGCTGGTGAGGACCGCGTCGTCCTTGATCAGGCAGGCGCGGGAGTCGGCGTACCGCTGGGACAGCAGTTGCGCGGTCGGGACGTCCTCGAAGGCGGGGTCGCCGACCCAGCGTCCGCGGTCGGCGAAGGCGATGCGGCTGGCCTCGATGTAGTGGTGCAGGTACTGCACCTCGCTCGCCTTCGACAGGTCGGTGTTCTGAAGGATGTTGAGCGCCTCGCCGACCGTGGTGCCGCCGGAGGAGGAGGGCGCGATGGAGTACACGTTCAGGCCGCGGTACGACGTCCTGGTGGGCGCCTGGAGCTTGGCGCGGTAGACGGCGAAGTCCTTCTCGGCCAGCTTGCCGGGGCGGGCGTTCCAGCCGGAGGCGGGGTCCACGGGCGGGTGTTCGACCGTCTTGACGATGTCGTCGCCGATGTCCCCGCGGTAGACCGAGCCGATGCCCTGCCGGCCCAGTTGCTCGTAGGTGCGGGCGAGTTCGGGGTTCTTGAACGTGGAACCGACGACGGGCAGCCGTCCGTTCGGCAGGAACAGCTTCGCGGTGTCCGGGAAGTAGCGGAACCGGGTCTCGTTCGAGGCGGTCTGCGCACGGAAGGTGTCGTCCACCGTGAAGCCGTCGCGGGCGATGCGCTCGGCGGGCTTCAGCAGGGTGCCGAGCCGCTTGCTGCCCCACTGGTCCAGCGCCTTCTGCCAGGTGGCGGGCGTGCCCGGGGTGCCGACGCTCAGACCGCTGCTGACGGCGTCGGCGAAGGCGAGCGGTTTGCCGTTCTCCGTGAACAGGTCGGCGTCGGCGCTCAGCGGCGCGGTCTCGCGCCCGTCGACGGTGTGCACCGTGCGGGACTTGGCGTCGTAGTAGACGAAGTAGCCGCCTCCGCCGATGCCGGCCGAGTAGGGCTCGGTGACGCCGAGCGCGGCGGCGGTGGCGACGGCCGCGTCGACCGCGTTGCCGCCGTGCTTGAGCACCTCGATGCCGACGGCGGAGGCGTCGGCGTCGACGCTGGCGACGGCGCCGCCGTAGCCGACGGCCACCGGGACCTTCGCCGGTGTCCTGTTCGCCGTCGCGGCGGGCGGCGCCGCCGCCCCCACCGACACCATGGCGGCCGAGACCGCCAGAACCGCCAGTTTCCGCGTGCCTGGACGACCCATCCGTACCTCCCGTCGGGACAAGTCCGCGCAGCGTAACCGGATAACCGGTACTACCGACAGTACGCCTGCGCACCGCGGTCGTCGTCCGGGCCCGCTACCGTGCGCGGCCATGAACGACGACGTGCGCAACATCGTCCTCGGGGTCATGGCCACGGGCGTCTCGGCCGCGCTGGGCTGGGTCGCCCGGACGTACCTGTGGAAGCGCCGGCTGCGCCGCAAGCAGTCCTTCTTCGGGCTGCCGGACCACGCCGAGTCGCTGTTGGTGGTCAACCGCAACGCGGGCGGGCCGGAGCTGTCGGTGATGCGGCACGACGTGTTCGCCCTGCTGGAACTGTCCGCCCTCATCAAGGACTGCAACGCCCACGCGCGGGTGGTGGCGCACGACGCCGCCCAGCAGGGGTTCGGCGAGCGCACGGAGGTCTGCCGGCGGCGGCCGTACTGGACGGCGCGGCCACCCTCACCGGCCGCGAGAGCCCCGAACTGCGGGACATCTTCGACAACCTGTACACGTCGAACCTGTCGAAGGAACAGGAGAGGGTCGACTGGGGGCGGAAACGTTCCGCCACGACGTATGCGGACCAGCTCAACAAGAACGGCGCCGCCGTCATGCTGGCCAACGCCTGGGGCGACACGGTGTTCCCGGCGAACCAGTACGCCTCCTTCTACGAGAAGCTGACCGTACCGAAGCGGCTGGAGCTGCGCCCCGGCGACCACGCGACACCCGAGCTCACCGGTCTGTTCGGGCTGCCCAACGACGTGTGGACGGACACCCGGCGCTGGCTCGACCACTACCTCCGGGGCGTCGGCAACGGCGTCGACCGGGAGCAGCCGGTCCGGCTGAAGTCCCGTACCACGGGGGCGTACGAGGGCTACCCGGACTGGGAGTCGGTCACCGCGACCCGGCGGAAGCTGGCACTCACCGACTCGCCCACCATCCACGCGAACGTCGACTCCGGCGCGGACGGCGGGATCGTCTTCCTCTCCAGCATCCTGGACCAGGTCGCCCGGCTGCCGCCCACCGCCTCCCTGCCGCTGCTGCCGCGCCGTTGGGCGGCCGTGTGGCAGTCGGAGCGGTACGGCGCCGCCCAGCGGGTCCGCGGCACGGCCACCCTGCACACCACGCTCACCCCGAGCAGGGAGAGCGGCACCCTCATCGCCCACCTGGACGACGTGGGCCCGCTCGGCATCGGCGAGCTGGTCACCCACGCGCCCTGGACCTGGCACGGGCGGACGCCCGGCGAGCCGTTCGCCGTCGACCTGGACCTGTTCTCCACGGCCTACGACGTCCCCGCCGGGCACCGCCTCGCGCTGGTGGTCGACACGGTCGACCCGCTCTACGCCGAGCACAACCCGTCCGGCGCGCAGCTGACCTTCTCCTCGCCCTCGGACGACCCGTCGTACGTGTCCGTCCCGCTCGGCGAGCAGTGATCTCCGGCTGCCGCCGGACGAGCCTGGCCCGTAGAACTGCCGCCCCCCTCATGCTTCGGGGCCGTGGGGGGCACCCCACCCGGCAGCAGCGCCCCCGGCCCGGGAGCGGCGACCGCCACCCCCGTGGTCCTGGGGCTGCGCCGCTCCCGCCGGGACACCCGGTCGGCGAACCAGGAGAGCAGCATGCACATCCCGATGCAGATCGGCGAGATCACCATCACCACAGGGATGAACGGCAAATCGTAGTCGAGGATGGAGGCGATGAGCTTCCCGGCGTGGAGGAACTCCTCGCAGGTGGTGAGAAAGCCGAGGGAGGTGTCCTTCAGGGTGACCACCAGCCGGCTGATGACGGCGGGCAGCACGGCGGGCACCGCCTGCGGGACGAGGACGTACGCCATGACCTGGGCCTTGCGCATGCCGAGCGCGAACGCGGCCTCGCCCTGGCCGCGTTCGACGGCGTTCACGCCCGAGCGGAGGACCTCGGCGAGCACCGAGCCGTTGCAGAGGCGAGGATGACGACGGCGGACAGGGCGGCGCAGACGGCCTGCCGGCGGCGGGTGCGCAGGCCCGGGACGTCGTAGAGCGCGGTCGCCCCCGTCATCGCGCCACTCCCCAGGTCCGCTCCATCACGTGGAACAAGGCGCTGTTGGCGAGCGTGATGACGAGGTAGCCGACGGGCGGGATCACGGACCGGAACGCCTGCGGCAGCACCACCAGCGACAGGGTTAGCGGTCGATGGCGGGAGGTCTGGGTGCGGGCACGCCGGACCGGCCGGGCGTGGCGTCGTACGCCTTCTTGCAGTCGCCGTTGCTCTCCCGGGTCGCCAGGGCGTCGTCGAGGGCGAAGCGCAGCGCGTTGTCGCCGTGCGGGACGCCAATGCCGTACGGCTCCTCGGAGAACGGCGCGCCGACGGCCTCGAGTTCGTCGGGGGTCTTGGCCGCGTAGCCGATCAGGATGGCGTCGTCGGTGGTGAGGTCCTGCGGGCCGTGGATGTCGTCCTCCTCCTCGCGGACCAGGAGCGACTGGCCGGCCAGGTAGTAGGGGCCGGCGAAGCCGACGAGCTCCTTGCGGCCCGCGTTGACGGTGTAGGTGCCGACGTAGTAGTCGATCTGGCCGTTCTGGAGGGCGGTCTCGCGGTTGGCGGAGGCGATCGTGCGGAAGCGGACGGTCTTCGGCGGGAAGCCGAGGGAGGCGGACATCATCCTGGCGATCTCGATCTCGATGTCGATGTCGAAGCCGGAGCAGGCGCCGGTGGCCGGGTCCCTCTCGGCGAGGTAGGGCTGGTCCTCCTTGGCGCCGACCACGAAGTAGCCGCGCTTCTTCGCCCGGGTCCAGGTCCGCGAGGCGGGCAGGCGGAAGTCCTGGGCCACCTGGTAGTGCGGGAGCCTCTCGGGCGCCGGGCCCTTGCCGGGCGGGCTGCCCCCTGCCGCAGGCGGCGGCCGGCAGGGCCAGCGGGACGCACAGGGCGCGGGTGCCGCAACCTCTCCCGACGACAGCGGAGTTGAGGACGACACGCACCTTCCGGGGCAATAGCCGTATGTACGCCCACAGGGGCATCCGGAGCAGCGGGCGTCAGGTCTCGGCGATCTCCGCGTACAGCTGGGACAGCTCGGGAACCCCGCTCACCGCCCACTCCTCCCCGGCCGGCACCACCTCCACGGCGCGGCCGGAGGCGAGGCGTACGACGGGCTCGCCGTCGGACCGGATCCGCCAGGCGGCGCCGGGTACGGTGCGCACGACGACCGTGCCCAGGTACAGCCCGGCGTCGTGGCCCAGCCAGGGCAGGATCTCCGGGTCGTCCCGCCAGCGCGGGACCATCTGGTCCAGGGCCTCCAGGGAGGCCGGGGTGTCGTCGAGGCGGACGCCCGCCCGAGCCGCCTGCGAGCGCAGCAGCTCGCATTCGGACAGCAGCGCGGCGACCGCCTCGGGGTCGGCGCGGAGCGCCGCTTCCGCCTTCTTCGCGTGCCGGGGGCCCAGGAACGGAAGGTTCATGGACCCAGCGTGGCATCACACGTCCAGGTCGACCACCACCGGCGCGTGGTCGGAGGCGCCCTTGCCCTTGCGCTCCTCGCGGTCGACGTAGGCGTCCTTGACGGCCTGGGCGAACGGCTGGTTGCCGTAGACCAGGTCGATGCGCATGCCGCGGTTCTTCGGGAAGCAGAGCTGGCGGTAGTCCCAGTAGGTGAACGGGTGGTCGTACTTCAGCGGGCGCGGCACGACGTCGTCCAGGCCGGCCTCGCGCAGGGCGGCCAGCGCGGCACGCTCGGCCGGGGTGACGTGGGTGGAGCCCTCGAAGGCGGCCGGGTCGTAGACGTCGTCGTCCGTCGGCGCGACGTTGTAGTCGCCCAGCACCGCGAACGGGCGGCTGCCCTGCGCGTCGCCGTACACGGCCGCCTTCAGCGCCTCGAACCACTGGAGCTTGTACGCGTAGTGCGGGTGGCCGACCTCGCGGCCGTTCGGCACGTACACCGACCAGACGCGGACCGGGCCGCAGGTCGCCGAGAGGGCGCGCGGCTCGGTCACGCCGTCGTAGCCCGGGTCGCCGGGCAGGCCCTTGACCACGTCCTCGATGCCGACGCGGGAGAGCACCGCCACGCCGTTCCACCGGCCGGTCGCGTGGACCGCGGCCTCGTAGCCCAGCTCGCGGAGCTGGTCGAACGGGAACTGCTCCTCGGCGACCTTGGCCTCCTGGAGGCAGAGCACGTCGGTGCCGCTGCTCTCCAGCCAGGCCAGCAGCCGGGGAAGGCGGGCGGTGATCGAGTTCACGTTCCAGGTAGCGATGCGCATGCCTCACAACCTACCTGGCGGGTCCGACAACGCCCGTCCGCGCGCTCAGACCTCGGTCCACGCCCCGGGGTGCAGCCGCTGGTGCTCCGTGCCGCCCAGGCGGCCGAGGTGGCCCTCGTAGAGCGGCAGGGCGAGGTCGGTGAGCAGGGCGTCGTGGACGTCGTACGCGCGCCGCGGGCCCACCTCGCGGACGTAGTCGATCACCTCGGAGATCTTGTTCCAGGGGGCCATCACCGGCACCAGCAGCGTCTCGACCGCCTGGCCGGGCACGGTGAGGGCGTCACCGGGGTGGAAGACCTTCCCGCCGTCGATCAGATAGCCGACGTTGGTGATGCGCGGGATGTCCGGGTGGATCACCGCGTGCAGCTCGCCGTGGACCTGGACGTCGAAACCGGCGGCGGTGAAGGTGTCGCCGTGGCCGACGGTGTGCACCCGGCCCGGGAAGGCCGCCTCGACCTGGTCGGCGACCGACTTCAGCGTCCAGATGTGGGCGGCCGGGTTGTTCTCCATGGCGGCCCGCAGCCGGAACTCGTCGAAGTGGTCCGGGTGCTCGTGCGTGACCAGGATCGCGTCCGCGCCGAGGGCGGCGTCCTCCTCGGAGAACCCGCCCGGGTCGATGACGAGGGTCTGCCCCTCTTTCTCCAGGCGGACGCAGGCGTGGGACTTCTTCGTGAGCTTCATGTCTCCCCATCCTGCCGTCTGCGACCGCCCGGGGCGCTACTCGGCGGGCGTGGTCTCCTCCCGGATCACCTGCTGGGCCACCCGGAACGCGCTGTTCGCGGCCGGCACCCCGCAGTAGACGGCCGCCTGGAGCAGCACTTCCTTGATCTCGTCCGGGGTGAGCCCGTTGCGCAGGGCCGCCCGGGTGTGGAAGGCCAGCTCCTCCAGGTGGCCGCCCGCGACCAGCGCGGTGAGCGTGATGCAGCTGCGGGTACGGCGGTCCAGGCCGGGGCGGTCCCAGATCTCGCCCCAGGCGTAGCGGGTGACGAACTCCTGGAAGTCCCCGGAGAACTCGTCGGCCTGTGCCAGCGCCCGGTCCACGTGGGCGTCGCCCAGCACCTCGCGGCGGACCTTCAGCCCGGTCTGGTACCGGTCCGGCTGCCCGGTGGGCTGCGCCGGTACGGCGGCCGGGGCGATCTCGGCGACCGGCGCGGGCTGCGGCGCGGCGGCCGGGACCGGGACGGCCGGTGTGCCCGGCAGGGCGGTCTGGCCGGTGTCGTAGGGCTGCTGCCAGGCGGTGGAGAAGTGGTGGACGAGCAGGTCGGTGACGGCGGCGGGCTGCTCGACCGGCACCAGGTGGGAGGCGCCGGGGACGACCGCGAGCCGGGCGTCCGGGATGCCGGCGACCAGGGTGCGGGCCTCGGCCGGGCCGGTGACCTGGTCGTCGGAGCCGACCAGCACCAGGGTCGGCACCCCCACCCGGCCCAGCTCGGGCCGTACGTCGAAGGAGGCCAGGGCCTCGCAGGCGGCGATGTAGCAGCCGGGGTCGGTGGTGCGGACCATCTGCACGGCCCACTCGGTGATCGCGGGCTGCGCCGCGGCGAACCCTCCGGTGAACCAGCGGTCGGGCGCGGTCCGGGCGATCGGGTCGAGCCCGTTGGTGCGCACGACCACCCCTCGCTGACGGAACTCGTCGGCGGTGCCGAACCGGGGGGAGGCCGCGACCAGGGCGAGGGAGGCGAGCCGCGCGGGGTGGCGCAGGGCCAGCTCGATGCCGATCGCGCCGCCCAGCGCACAGCCCGCGTAGCCGAACCGCTGCACGCCGAGCGCGTCCAGCGTCGCCAGCAGCCGGGCGCTCAGCTCCGCGACCGAACCGGCCGGGTGCGCCGGGGCGCCGCCGTGACCGGGCAGATCGAACCGGAAGACGCGCCACTGCTTGGCCAGCTCCGGGACCTGGCGGTCCCACATGTGCCATGTGGTACCCAGTGAGGGACCCAGGATCAGGACCGGAGCGTCTTCTGGCCCGTCAAAGCGGTATTGCAGGGTGTTCGGGGGTGTCTCACTCACGCCCCAGACCCTCTCACGTCTCACGAAATCTCACACGACCAGGGGAACCCGGCGGCTCTTGACCCGCGCGGCGCGGCACGCCCGGACCTTCCGGGTCTTACCGACGAACAGCCTGAACTACCGCCACACGGCGAGAAAGCTCTGCCTTCCCTCGCAGGAGGGAAGACGTTGGCCGGAGCCTGGCTGCCCCTTCCCGTTGCCGCTGCTGGTCCGCAGCCAGCAGCCGGCCTCCGGGTCACCTCGATTTTGGCGGCCATACCGCTGGGCAGGTCGCTCACCCGGTAGGCCGCCTGACTCACGCTTGCCCCTCCGTTGCAGCACCGTGCAGGCCGTCCCACGTTGTGGCGGCTCCGCGGAGGTCCTGCACGTCCGGCTTCACATACCACTTCTTGGTGGTCTTGACCTTCGTGTGTCCAGCCCACCGGGCAAGGATGTGATCCGGCACGCCGTTGTGGGCGAGTATGTGAGGCAGGAGGACCGTGCGTCGTAGAGGCGCACTCTGCGGAGCTCAAGGCTCTGCATGAGCCGGTACGCGCGTCTGCGGAGCTGCTTGATCGTGAAGGCTTCCCCGGTCTCGTGCACCACGACGTGTCCGGAGTCGGAGTAAGCCTCACCGAGGACAAGCTTCTCCTTGGCTTGGAGAGCCCTGAACGACTTGAGGGCAGCGAGCACCGGTTCCCATCATGGTCCGCGTGTTGGCTATGGTGATCGTGGCAGCCTCCAAGTCCACGTCTTCCCACCGGAGTCCGCAGACTTCAGCCGGACGTAGACCCATGAGGGACAGCAAGAGGGCAGCGTAGAGCCGTTCCGTCCGAACACCGTGAATTAACTTCTGAATCTCCTGGACGTTCCACGGCTTCACCTCCTGCTTCTTCTTTCGCTCTTCTTTGCGTGCCCTACGCGGAATGGTCACATGCTGGGCCACGTTCATGGTTACCAGCCGACGCGTAACGGCTCGATTCAGGGCGTCCTTCAATCGGGCGAGACTCATTTCAACGCTGGTCACTCCCAGCGGAGTACCTGCTGCACCACCGCGTACACGCCCGTGCTTCAACGCCCAGTGCATCCACCCTTCTACGTCTTCTTCGGTGAGTTCCTGAAGCCGGATGCGCCCCGGCCTCCCCCGAACCCGGTCGAGGGTAATACGATAGTTGTAGATAGTGGTCTCTTCCAGATCGGCTGCCTTCATGGCCAGCCACTGATCGAGCCACTCGTTCACATTTATCTGGTTGGGCGGTACGAACGTCCCTTCCTCGCGGCGGTTGGTGATGCGCGCGTACTCA
The DNA here is from genome assembly GCF_014650115.1 of Streptomyces olivaceoviridis. GTDB lineage: Bacteria > Actinomycetota > Actinomycetes > Streptomycetales > Streptomycetaceae > Streptomyces > Streptomyces olivaceoviridis. The sequence goes on from NZ_BMUI01000007.1 coordinate 328,500, forward strand.
GCCTTCTCCTCCTTGAGAGTGGCGAACGTACGCGTCAGCTGCTTGCGCCTCCCGGTGGCAGGGTCGATGCCCACGTCGACCACGAACCGGTAGCGCACCAGCCCCTTGGAGTTGGGTGGCAGAGCGTGGCGTTCGTCCTCAGTTTGGGGCCCGTCCCATGCAGCCGCGCCGGGGATTCCGGACCCAGAGGCCGCGCTCGCCGCGACGCTCACCTTCTGGGAGGACTGGACGCAGGAATGCACCTATGACGGGCCCTACCGCGAGGCCGTGGTCCGTTCCTTGATCACGCTGAAGGCGATGACCTATGGACCGAGCGGTGGGATCGTCGCGGCGCCGACCACGTCGCTGCCCGAGGAAATCGGCGGCAAACGTAACTGGGACTACCGCTTGACCTGGCTGCGCGACGCCGCCATGACCCTCGCCGCCCTCCTAGGGTCTGTGTGATGTCGTGATCAATCGGCTGCTCGTAAGAGGTCTTCGAGCCAGATCATCGAGGCGCGAAGTTCGAGGCCGGCGAGTAGCGGGCTCCACCACCTTCACGAACGGACCAAAGTGGCTCGCATTCCCGTTGCCCGAGTGGCTCCGCTTCACCCTGTCGAAAACAGCAGGCGTGTCGGTCGCATCGGGCGCGAGGGGGTCATTGGTGGCGGCGTCTGAAGACGACCATCCGCAGGACCGTGAAGCGCACCACGGTCACCAGGGCGAAGCTCGGCGCAAGTACCAGGGTCTCCGCTGCTGATGAGGCGGTAGGCCGGTAGTGGCGGAAGAGCAGGACAGCGCCTGAGGTGACCAGGTACGCCAGGACGAACAGGCCACCCGCGGCCAGATGCGCCTGGAGGGCCCGGACCGGGGACCCGTGAAAGGTCAGCCGACGGTTGGCCTCCGTGTTGAGGACGGTGACGACAAGTAGGGAGGCGAAATTGGCCAGGATGGGCGGCGACCACTGGCGCAGAACCCAGTACAGCATGGCCTGGGCCACAGTGGAGGCGACGCCGATCACGACGAACCAGAACACTTCTCTGGTCAGCGCGGTGCGGCCGAGCCATGTGGCGGCGCTGCGCCGTGCGCTGAGGCGTCGCACCCCACCATCATGAGGCCCCCGTGCGACCCGTCGAGCCGTGCGCAGAGCCGGTTCAACCGTTCGGCTGACGATCGACACCCGCATGCACGACAGGCACAGAGAGTCGACCCGATCTGCGCCAGTTTGTGGCTGACGATTTGACAGGCACTGACGGAGCGGTGAGGTTCGATGCCCACGTTGAGAGACGGTCTGGGAACAGGGGAGGCAGTCGTTGGGCATCAGCGGACGGCCACCGGCTGCGGGCTCCGGCGGGTCGCAGCCGCGGGGATCGGACGAGGATCACGCGCAGGGGCGCCTCGAGCACGTTCGCGCTGCCGCGGCGGCGCGGGCCACCAAGGGGGCCGCTCGCACCAGGGCCCTCGTGCGCCGGGCCGAGCAGGCTCCTCCGCCCCCGGGACCGTTCCGACCCGGCTTCTGGCGCAGTCCCATCCGCGGCCCCTGGCTGACGTCCGTGTTCGGCCTGGTGCTGCTGATCGGCATCCCGCTGCTCTTCGTCACCGGGCTGCTCTCCTACGCCTCCTACAACCCCGACCTGAGCCCCCTCAACGACGAGACTGCCGACAAGGGCGTCCTGGGCTTCTACCTCTTCAGCTGGCCCACACATCCCTACTGGTTGTACCGGCTGCTCCAGGGCGTGCACGTGACGCTGGGCGTGGTGCTGGTGCCGGTGCTGCTGGCCAAGTTGTGGTCGGTGATCCCGAAGCTGTTCGAATGGCTGCCGGTACGCTCCATCGCCCACGGCCTGGAGAGGCTGTCCCTGCTGATGCTGGTCGGCGGCGCCATCTTCGAGTTCGTCACCGGCATCTTCAACATCCAGCTCTACTACGTCTTCCCGGGCTCGTTCTACCGCCTGCACTTCTACGGCGCCTGGGTGTTCATCGCCGCCTTCGTCGTCCACGTGTGTCTCAGACTCGGCCGGATGACGCGGGCCCTGCGCTCGCGCAGCCTGGGCACCGAACTGCGCACCGACCTCACCCACACCGTGCCCGAACCACCCGATCCCGACGGCCTGGTGGCAGCCGCGCCCGCACCGCCCACGATGACCCGCCGCGGCGCGGTGGGCATGGTGGGCGCGGGATCGCTGCTCCTGTTCGTCGTGACCGCGGGACAGAGCATCGGCGGACGGCTGCGCGCCACCGCGCTGCTCGCACCGCACAACCGCGATCCGGGCAGCGGCCCGAACAGCTTCCAGATCAACAAGACGGCGGCGAAAGTCGGCGTCACCCCCGCCCTCGTCGGCCCCAACTGGCGGCTGGAGGTCCACGGACGCGGAGCGCCACGGGTCTTCACCCGCGAGCAGCTCCTGGCGATGCCCCAGCACGCCGCCGCACTGCCGATCGCCTGCGTGGAGGGATGGTCCACCGAGGACCAGCACTGGAGCGGCCCCCGGCTGGCCGACCTCGCTGCCTTGGCCGGACTGCCCGACGCCGCAAGCGTCCTGGTCCAGTCCATCCAACCTCCCGGCCCCTTCACCCGGGTGATGCTGCGGGGCAACCAGATCCACGACCCCCGAGCGCTGCTCGCCCTCCGCGTCAACGGCGCGGACCTCTCACTCGACCACGGCTACCCGGCCCGCATCATCGTCCCGGCCAACCCCGGCGTGAACAACACCAAGTGGGTCCACCGGCTCACCTTCAGGGCGTGACCATGGCACGATTCGCACGCTGGTACGGCTCCGGCCCCCTGCATCTGCTCGTTCTGATCGCCTCGTTCGCCCTGACCGGCTACGCCATGGTGCGCCTGTTCGCCGTCCAGCCCTGGGAGGTGGCGATCTGGTTCGTCGGTGCGGCGATCCTCCACGACCTCATCCTGCTGCCGCTGTACTCTCTGGCCGACCTGTCGGCCCTCTCCGTACTGCGGCACCGAGCCCCCGCCGGACCGACGGTGCCGTGGATCAACTACCTGCGCGTTCCCGCCTTCCTGTCAGGTCTGCTCCTGCTGGTCTGGTTCCCCCTCGTCCTGCGTCTGGCGGTCCCCTACCCCGGCGACACCGGGCTGTCCGACAACGTCTACCTCGGCCGATGGCTGGCGATCACCGCCGTGCTCTTCGCCGCCTCCGCAGCGGCCTTCGCGGTGAGACTGCGCGGCGCGCGCCGGGCCGGCCGCGGCGACGAGAGCCGACCCACCGCAGGGCATGACGCAGCACCGTGACAGCGGACGAGGACGAGCCGTACGACCCCAACGAGGATCCCTACGCGCTCGCCCTACGACCCGGCCCTGAACCGGTATTCCTGCGGCTGGCCGACGGGCGCCGCATCCGGATGCCGGTGCACCGCTGGCACGAGCAGCCCACGGCGGCAGACAAGACCGTGCTGAAACACTGCATCGGCCCCGTCCTCGACGTCGGATGCGGCCCGGGCCGCATCTGCAGAGCACTCCTGAGCCGCGGAGTCTTCGCCCTCGGGGTCGACATCACACCTCGCGCGGTCGCCCTGACCTGTGGCCTGGGCGGGCTCGCACTGTGCCGATCGGTCTTCGACCAGCTGCCGGCCGAGAGAGGCTGGAAGACGGTACTGCTCATCGACGGCAATATCGGCATCGGAGGCAACCCCCATAGCCTGCTGCGCCGCTGTGGCGAACTCATCGCCCCCACCGGGCGCCTCCTCGTCGAGGTCGACCCCCATGACGTCGAAGAGCTGTGCACCGCCCGGTTCGAGAACCTCCAAGGCCAGAGCGGTCCGTACTTTCCCTGGGCGCGGGTCGGGCGACCAGCGCTCCACAGGATCGCCGAAGACCTTGCCCTCAGCGTCACCGACCAGTGGGGATACGGCCGCCGACGCTTCCTCGCCCTCGGCCGTCCGGATCCGGCCTCTTGGCCTCGCTGATGACGCGGGGTCGGCCACGCCGCGGCGGGGAGACACGACGCACGCCGAGCGCGGCACCAGCTCGTGCCACTCGCTCGGAGCAACCGTCGGCAACCGGCACGTGCGATCGACCGAACGTGCTGATTGGCTGGAGGTGAATCCGCTGTTCAGGAAGGCTGGGATCCATGTCACCCGTCAGGCACCCGGAGAGACCTGCGGCGCAGGCGACTGCTCACGTCGTCCCGGCCGGGCCGCGTCCGGCCCGAGGTGGACGGGCTGCGACCCATGAGTGCGCGACCGATCGGTGACCACGCCCTGCTGTCCGACTGCCGCTCGGCCGCGCTGGTCACCTCCGACGGCTCGGTGGACTGGCTGTGCCTGCCCCGCTTCGACAGCCCGGCGATCTTCGCCCGACTCCTCGACGAGGACGCCGGCCACTGGTCCATCCGCCCTGTCACCGGCCCCGTCGACATCAGCCGCCGTTACGTCGAGAACACCCTCGTTCTGGAGACGGTCTTCCGCACGACCGGCGGCACGGCGGTCCTGCGGGACGCCCTCGCCCTGGGACGGCGCGAACGCGGGCACGCGCTCGGCACCGCCTCCCCCGGAATGCTGCTGCGGCAGATCACCTGCACCGAAGGGCGGATGGACATCGAGATCGCCTACGCGCCGCGCCCGGAGTTCGGACTCGTCCACCCACTCCTCTCAGCCGTGCCAGGCGGGCTTGCGGCGTACGGGGGCGCCCATGTTCTGCTGCTGTCGAGCCCCGTAGACCTACGGATGAGCGGCTCCACGGCCCACGGCCGAATCCCGCTCTCGGCCGGGCACCGCCTCGGATTCGCCCTGCATGTCGGGACGGCGTGGGAGAGGGAGTCGGCGGCCTGGCGGACGGGACGGATCCGGCGTCGCATGTCCGACACCGTCAAAGGCTGGCGGTCCTGGTCGAAGCTCCACCGCGGCTACGTCGGCCCCTGGCAGGACGAAGTGAGCCACAGCGGGCGCGTGCTACGGGCCCTGACCTTCACTCCCACCGGGGCCATCGTCGCCGCGGCCACCACCTCTCTGCCCGAGAAGACGGGCGGAACGCGCAACTGGGACTACCGCTACACATGGGTCCGCGACGCCAGCTTTACCATTCAGGCACTGGCCACGGCCGCCTGCGAGAAGGAGAAGAACCGGTTCTTCGCCTTCCTCGCCCGGGCCGCGGCAACCCAACTCGACCGCGGCGCCGACCTGCAGATCATGTACGGCATCGGCGGAGAACGTGACCTGAGCGAGCGGCCCCTGCCTCACCTGACCGGCTGGCGCAACAGCAGCCCCGTTCGGATCGGCAACGACGCCTGGCGACAACGCCAGCTCGATGTCTACGGCGAACTCCTCGACGCCGCAGCCCAGACCCTTCCACCCGATGAGCCTCTCGACCCGGCCACCCGCACCTTCCTGCTCCAGGCAGCCGAGACAGCCGCCCTACGGTGGACCCAACCGGATCAAGGCATCTGGGAAAGACGCGGACCCAGCAGACACTTCCTCCACTCGAAACTGATGTGCTGGGTCGCCCTGGACCGAGCCATCAGCATGGCCCCTGCCCTGCAGGCCGACGAACGCCTGCCCCAGTGGCAGCAGGAGCGCGACCAGATCCGCCAGGCCATCGAACAGCGCGGTTGGAACCCCGACCTGGGCGCCTTCACCCAGGCATTCGACACTGACGACCTCGACGCCTCCGCACTGATGCTGCCCATCGTCGGCTTCCTGCCACCACACGACCCCCGCATCCAGTCCACCGTGCTGGCCATCGCCACCCACCTGACCGACCACAACGGCTTGGTCCGCCGCTACCTCACCGACGAACTACAGGAAGAGGAAGGCACCTTCCTACTGTGTACCTTCTGGCTTGCCCAAGCCCTCGCCCTCACCGGCCACACCGCCCGTGCACGACACGCCTTCCAAACCGCCCTCGCACACGCCAACGATCTCGGCCTGCTGGCCGAGGAGACCGACTCCACCACAGCAGAGGCCCTCGGCAACTTCCCCCAAGCCTTCAGCCACATCGGTCTCATCAACGCCGCTCGCGCCATCCGCGATGCCGAGCGACAAGAAATGCACGCCTAAGGCCTGAGTGAGGTCGTGATCAATCTCGGGTTCTGGTCCCGTGCGGGGCCGGGAACTGGTAGGACGCTGGTTGTGACACGTAGGCAACTCACCGACGAGCAGTGGGAGATCATTGAACCGTACCTGCCGATAGGCGAGTACGGTCCGTACCCCGAGCGGCTACGGGAGCAGTTCGAGGGGGTGATCTGGCGGTTCCGGTCCAGCGCCCAGTGACGCGAGATGCCCTCCGAGTTCGGACCGTGGGCGACCGTCTACGGGCGCTTTCGCGTCTGGCGGGACGCCGGGGTCTTCTCCGCTCTTCTGGAAGGCGTGATCGCCGAGGCCGCGCGCCGGGGACAGACGGACTTATCCCTGGTCAGCGTGGACTCCACCACGGCCCGCGCCCACCACGACTCGGCCGGGATGCACATCGGCAAGGACGTCATGGAGGCCCTTGAGGAAGCCGCCGCCGAGCAGGAGCGGGCCCGGCAAAAAGGGGCGGGCCGCCAGAACAGAACGGACAGGACGGCAGGGACGACCCCGAGCAGGAAGAGCGACGGCGTATCCGGCGACGGCGCAAGCTCCGCTTGAACCAAGCCCCGCTCGGCAGATCCCGTGGTGGACTGACGAGCAAGATTCATCTCGCCGCTGACCGCAAGTGCCGTCCGCTGTCACTCGTACTGACCGCAGGACAGGCCGCCGACAGCCCGCAGTTCGTCCCCGTGCTGCAGAAGATACGGGTCCGTCTGCCTGTCGGCCGGCCTCGAACCCGGCCCGACGCTGTCGCCGCGGACAATGCCTACTCGTCCCGCACTACTGTAGATCGCGGGACTCATCGACTCAGCCGCCGCTCTTGCGCCTGAACGACCGCTGACTCGCAGCCGGGCCGTGCGCCGAACGCACCTTCGACGCATCGGACTTGGCGGCAATATCAGCGGCGTCCGCCTGCGCACCGCGCTTGCGCGCCAGGGCTTCGCGGAACTTGCGCTTGAGGTCGTAGTTGCCGTCGCTGTCCGGCTCCAGAGAGGACGTCTCGGGGGCAGCCGGCTCCGAACCTTCCGTAGATACGGGCTCTGCGGTCATGGTGATCTCCTGGGTTCGGGGGTGGGCAAGCACAGTTTGTCATGCTGGGCGCAGTGCGAGGCGCCGGCAACATCATTCTGCTCCGTTTCGGCGGGTATCCCTCTCGCGGCCAAAGGTGTTGACTTCGTAGGTGAGGCGCACGTGACGGCTTCAGGCCGGGCCGAGGGTTGTCGATCCCGTGGCCAGGCTGCCAGGGCAACGGCTCTCAGCCGTTGCGACGCACGAGGGCGGCCCTGCGGGCCTCGGCAAGCTTGCGGGCCTCGCCCGCCTTTCGGGACTTGCCGCCGGCGCCGCGGGAGGTGCCCTTGTTGGTGCCGAGGCCGCGGAAGGGAGCGTTGGTGTTCTTGGGTCGGGGGACGGCGGGCCCGCCGTCGAGCGGGATCCCGGAGGGAGTCTTGGCGCCGGTGATCCGGCTCAGCTCCGCCTCGCCCGAGCGCACCTTGGTGACGGTCGGCTCGATGCCGGCCCCGGCCATCATGCGGCTCGTCTCACGGCGCTGGCCCGCCAGCACGAGCGTGACCACGCTGCCGGACTCACCGGCGCGGGCGGTGCGGCCCGCCCGGTGCACATAGTCCTTGGCATCGGTGGGCGGGTCGACGTTGACCACGAGATCGAGGTCGTCGACGTGCAGGCCACGGGCCGCGACATTGGTCGCCACCAGAACGGTGATCTGGCTGTTCCTGAACTGCGCCAGGGTCCGTGTGCGCTGTGGCTGGGACTTGCCGCTGTGCAGGGCCCCGGCGTGCACCCCGCTGGCCCGCAGATGCCGGGTGAGCTGGTCGACGGCGTGCTTGGTGTCGAGGAACAGCAGTACGCGGCCGTCGCGGGCGGCGATTTCCGTGATGACGGCGTAGCGGTCAGGGCCGTGGACGACCAGAACGTGGTGCTCCATCGTCGTGACCGTGCCCGCGGCCGGGTCGACCGAGTGGACGATGGGGTCGTGGAGGTAGCGGCGGACCAGTTGATCGACGTCGCGATCGAGAGTGGCCGAGAAGAGCATCCGCTGACCGTCGGGGTGCACCTGCTCGAGCACGTCGGCAACCTGCGGCAGGAATCCCAAGTCGCACATCTGGTCGGCCTCGTCCAGCACAGTGACTCTCACCCGTCCCAGGCGGCAGGCGTTGCGCTCGATCAGGTCGTGCAGGCGTCCGGGGGTAGCGACGACCACCTCGGCTCCCTGGCGCAGCGCGGCGACCTGCCGACCGACCGACGTTCCACCGACGACCGTGGCGATCCGCAGCCGCAGTGCCTCGGCGTACGGCGCCAGCGCCTGGGTGACCTGTTGGGCCAGCTCCCGGGTAGGCACCAGGATCAGAGCAAGGGGCTGCTTCGGTTCCGCGCGCCGCCCAGCCGTCCGTGCGAGCAGCGGCAGGCCGAAAGCGAGCGTCTTGCCTGATCCGGTGCGCCCGCGTCCCAGGATATCGCGCCCCTCCAGGGCATCGGGCAGTGTGGCGGCCTGGATCGGAAAGGGTTCGCGCACCCCGAGTTCGCTAAGTGTCCGCAGCACCTCCGTCGGCAGTTCCAGACCGGCGAAGGTGACGGCCGGAAGCAGCGCCGGGGTCGTTGCCTCGGGCTGGGCGGGACTGCCGTGCGCGATGCCGGAGTCATTGGGATGCTTCATAAACAGCCTTCCGTAAGGGAACGTACCGAGGAAGGCCCGGCAGGTTTGAACAGCCCACGCACAAGCCGAGCGGAACAGGCAGCATCGCCCACCGCGACGACCACGCAAACGCGTGAGACTAACACATGGCATAACCTCGCGCCGGTGATACCGATCACCCCTGTGTACGGGTGCTGGCAGCGGATCGGCCTGGAACAACCGTTCCCCTTGAAGAACGGCCCCACCCCACGGGCGAGTTGTCGAGCCACGCATCGAGCCTTACGGGCGGGGCAGCAGGCCCCTGCTGCGGGTGCAGGTCAGCAAGCCGGACGCCGTCCCACCCGATGCTGACCATTTGCTGACCCGGACGCGGCGATCAACGCTTCGACCGCACGTCGTCGCACTCAGTGGAGTCCTCGATCAGTGGCCGCCATTCCCACCGTGGCCTCCGCCACCACCGCCGTGGCCGCCGCCACCGCTGCCATAGCCGCCATGGTCTCCACCGCCGCCGTAGCCACCGTGGTCGCCGCCATAACCACCGTGATCTCCGCCGTGGTCGCTGCTGTAGGAGCTGTTGTTGCCGTGTTCCGTGGCGAAGGCGCTGTCGGCCGTGCCGATCGCCGCTGCACCGGTCAGCAGCAGGCCCGAAGCGGACAACGCGACGAGACGCCGAATGCGCTGTGATCACTCGCGGGCATGCAGGGGGCGGACGATGTCGGTCGGCAACGTCCATAAGACGGAACAAGTCGCAGCTTCCGCGACCATGAACGGCCCGCGGACGAGAAGCCCGCGTCCCGCGGCGGGGGCAGACATCGCATCAGACACTTCCAGAGACATTCGACTTTGCAAGAGCAAAGGCTTCTCCCCCATTTCAGTGCACGACCAGCGAGTTACGGAGCCGTACGAGCAATGACCTTGCCATCCCAGAAGCTGGAGTGGCAGAACCAGCACCTGTCGTAAACCGCAGGCAACATCCAGAGACAAGTGCACAAATCGGGGGCCGTGATAGGTCAATGCCACTGCGGCCCCGCTCAGCCGACGTGGCACGGTCCCGCACCCGAAGAGGGGAGCGGGACCGTGCCGGGCAGCGGGCGCGGGACCGTGCCGGCGGGTACGTGATCAGCTGGTCGTGAGGGCGGTGTCGTCGACGACGAAGTCGGTCGCGAGATAGGCGTCTTCAACGCCGGTGAACTTCAGGGTGACCGTCTGGCCCGCCAGCGAGGAGAGGTCGACGGTCTTCAGGGCGTAGCCGGAGGCCGCGTTGGCGTTCGAGTACGTCGCCAGGGTCTTCGAGCCGGCGGTGACCGTCAGCTTGTCGTAGGCGGTGCTGCCGCTCTCCGTGGTGTCGATGTGCAGGTAGAAGGTCAGGGTCGCCTTGCAGCCAGCGGGGATGGTCACCGGCTGGGAGAGAGTGTCGGTGTGTGCGGAGCCCCAGCCGTTGAGCCAGGCCGTCCAGGAGCCGCCGTGGGCCGGCTCACGGGTGTCGTTGTCGATGACGCCGCTGTCGGTCCAGCCGGTGTCCCCTGACTCGAAGCCCGGGTTGGCCAGGAGCTGGGTCGAGGTGCAGCCGCCGCCACCGCCGCTGGTGCTGACGGTCCAGGTGAAGGTCGTGGTGCCGGTGGCGGCGGCGGAGTCCTTCACGGTGACGGTGGTGCTGTAGGTCCCGGCCGCGGTGGGGGTACCGGAGATGAGGCCGGTGGAGGCGTTGATGGCCAGGCCGGTGGGCAGGCCGGAGGCGCTGTAGGTCAGGGAGCCGCTGTTGGTGCTGGTGGCCTGGACCTGGAGGCTGACCGCGGTGCCCGCGGTGGAGGACTGGCTGCCCGGGTTGGTGACGGTCACGCCGCTGCTGGGCGGGGTGATGTGGCTGCCGACGTTGATGCCCGCGAAGGCGTTGCCGACGGCCGCGTACTGGGCGGAGTTGGTGCCGTACAGCGCGGCCGCGGCGTTGAGGGCGGCGGTGCGGGCACCGGCGTAGTTGGTGCTGGACGTCATGTAGGACGTCAGCGCCTTGTACCAGATCTTCAGGGCGGCGTCGCGGCCGAGGCCGGTGACGGCGACGCCGTCGGAGGTCGGGCTGGTGTAGGTGACACCGTTGATCGTCTTGGTGCCGCTGCCCTCGGCCAGCAGGTAGAACATGTGGTTGGCCGGACCCGAGGAGTAGTGCACATCCAGGTTGCCGAGGGAGGACGACCAGTAGTCCGCCGAGTTGCCGTCCTTGCTGGGCTTGTCCATGTAGCGCAGCGGGGCGCCGGTGCCGTTGATGTCGACCTTCTCGCCGATGAGGTAGTCACCGGGGTCGGAGCTGTTGTTGGCGTAGAACTCCACGCCGGTGCCGAAGATGTCGGAGGTCGCCTCGTTGAGACCGCCGGACTCACCGCTGTAGTTCAGGCCCGCGGTGTTGGAGATGACGCCGTGGCTCATCTCGTGACCGGCGACGTCCAGCGAGGTCAGCGGGTCGTTGTTCCCGGTGCCGTCGCCGTAGGTCATGCAGAAGCAGCTGTCGTCCCAGTACGCGTTGGCGTACGCGTTGCCGTAGTGCACGCGGGAGTAGGCTGCCTGGCCGTCGTTCTTGATGCCGCTGCGGCCGAAGGTGTCCTAGGGCCTGTTGTGAAAGTGCTGGTCACAGCCATCAACGAGTTGCTGTGACCAGCACTTTCACAACAGACCCTAGTAGCGGCGCGTCTGCGCACCGTATCGACCCGCCTGTGGGGGCGACACGTTCAACAGCCTGAGCAGCGCCTTCACACCACCCAATCAGAACGTGGGCGATTTCGACCAGGAGACGTGTTCTCTTCTGAACTGCTTGCAGCCACGTCAGCCCGCTCGGTCGAGCGAATTGACCGACGCGCCCATCGCCGACGCCTAGAACTGGCTCAGACCCGGGGGATCCATACCCGCAGCGCACGGGGGCTGATGCGGCACCGCACCGGAGTCGGCAGACTGACGGCTTCGCCGTCCAGCCCGGCGGGGAGGGCCGGGACGTCGGCGTAGACGACGATGTCGTCGGGCGTGGCGAGACGAGTGAGGCCGTGGGGTTGCCGGCTACGTAGTCTCGTGGCCGTCTCGGCGGGCGTCTCCACCCTGACGGCCAGTACTCCCAGGAGACCGGAGTCGAGGCGCGCACGCCTGCCGAGCCCGGCCGGGTCATCCACTTGGTAAGGGTTGTTGCTCACCAGCACGGCATCCGGCCCGTCAACGGTGAGCAGCCCGGTGCGGACCACCAGCTTCGGGCCCTCGTGGCGGGCCAGGAAGTCCGGAAGGACGCGTACCGCCGTGCCCAGCTTGTCGTCCCGATAAGCCGGGTCCTGCACCAGGGCGGCATAAGCACCGAACGAGACGTTGTTGACGAACGCACGCTCGCCTGCGTACCCGAGATCCACGCGCAGCTCGACGCCGTCTGTGAGGGCCTCCAGCGCGGCCGACGGGTCCTCACGGTTCAGGCCGAGATCCATGGCGAAGTGGTTGCGGGTACCCGCCGGAATGACCACGAAGGGCAGGCCGCTCTCCGCGGCCACCTCGGCGACAAGCGCCTGTGTACCGTCTCCGCCGGCCACGCCCAGCAGATCCGCACCGTCGTCCACCGCGCGTCGGGCGACCGTCGCCAGGTCCTGGGGCAGGGAAGGATCGATCAGGACCACCTGGGCTCCGAGCGTGCGGGCGCGTTCCGCGATCCGGAACCGGCTCGCTTTTCCTCCCCCCGAACGCGGATTCACGATCAGACAGGGCCGCCGCGCACCGGTCGTCGGCCGCGGCGCGTTCTCGGTCACGGCGCGTACCCTGAGGCCGCGTGCGTCAGCCGAACGCGTCTCACTGACGACAGCGGGTTCGCCGCGGTCACGCCCGCGGCTGACGGCTCCGTCCCCCACCGGACCGGCGGTCCGGCGATTGCGCCTACGGCCACCGCCACCATGACACTCCTTCGACAGTTACGGCCTACGGCATCAGCGTGCAACTCGGCGTGGGGATCCGCACCTGGGGTGCGGCGGTGCCCCTAACGCGTTCACCACCGCCGAGCCGACGCCGTCTCCCCGGTCGAGGGTCCGACCGGGGCCTTCTCCAGCGCCAGCCGAACGGGCGAGGACGCCCAGGACGTGATGGACGCGGCAGCCTCGGTGGCGATCCGTTGGGGGACGGCCGAACCATTCATCACCGCAGCGCGAATCAGACGGGGTCACGTACGACAGTGCCGGGAAACATCGCGCACCGGGCGGAGAGATCTCATCGTTTTCCCGTCACCGGGGCTGGGCACCCGATGCCCATGGCGACGCGTCCGGTTCCGGTGCGAACCATCCTCGCCACCATCGGCCTGGTACTCGCCACCTACGCCGTCCTCGAACTGGTGGTCCAGGCTCGCCGGGTGCTGATCTGGGCGGTCATCGCGTTGTTCCTGGCCGTCTCCCTTCATCCTGCGGTAGAAGCCTTGCAGCGACGGGTGCCGCGGTGCCGACGGTCGGTGGCCGCCTTGCTGGTCTTCCTGGCCACGGCCGCGGTCATCGGCGCGGTGATCGCCCTGTTCGTCATCCCCCTGGCCCAGGAGGGAAGCCGGTTCGCCGGTCGTCTGCCCGCGATGATCAGAGACGCCCAGGCCGGTCGCGGGCCAGTCGGTAACCTGCTGGAACGGACGCACGCTCTGCGGTATGTCCAGCACCATCAGGCGCAGATCCACGCGTTCGCCACCGGACTGAGCACGCCCGTCGCGAAGTTCCTCCGCAGCGCCGCGAGCACCGCGGCAGGCGCTGTCACGATTTTCGTGCTGTCCTATCTGATGGTGCTGGAGGGCCCCAGGGCCATAGACCGGTCCCTGGCCCTCGTGGACGAGGCGCCTGCGGCCCGCATACGCCGCGTCGGAGCCGCGTGTGCCCGCACCGTCAACGGCTATCTGACCGGCAACTTGCTGATCAGCGTCATCTGCGGGCTTCTGACCTACGTCGTGCTGCTGGTTTCCGGAGTGCCGTTCGCCGGCCTGCTGGCCCTCTTCGTCGCCGTGACCGACCTCATCCCCCTGGTGGGAGCCACCATAGGAGCTGTCGTCGCCTCCGCAGTGGCGTTCGTCCACTCCCTGCCGGCCGGCATTGGGGCCATCATCTTCTTCATCGTCTATCAGCAGGCCGAGAACCATCTCCTGCAACCGGTCATCCTCTCTCGGACGGTGAAACTCAACCCCCTCACCGTGCTGCTGGCCACCCTGATCGCCGCCGACGTCGCCGGAATCCTCGGTGCCCTGCTGGCGATTCCCGTCACCGGCATCATCCAGGTCGTCCTCGGTGACATCTGGGCTCACCGCGGCGGTCGGTCACTGGGACTGCCGACACGGACAGACAACAGCCCCGAGGACACCGACCGGTTCGACGCCCCCGGATGACGGCCCCTTGGAATCCGGGCCGCCGCCGGTCGAGGGGCTTCTCCGCTTATCCGCCTCTCCGCTTCTCCGGCTCTGGCGGAGCCTGAGCGCGTCCCTGATGACTGAGCCGATGCCCGAGATCGCCCCGCCAGTTGGGCGCGACGCGCGACGCCAGGGCCGCCATCACCGCAGCGCCCACTACTGTGAGCGCGAAGGACCGCGCGCCGGCCGACGGCCCGCGGAGGTGGCGCGATGTCACCGCTCGCCGGCGTCCGATCGATCCGGCTCCACCGGTCAGTGCTGGGGGTGCGGACGCGCGTGGAACAGGGGACGCCGCTGGGTGGCCGTGCCGGCAGCCAGATGGCCGATCTCGACGCGTGTCCTGATGGCGCGGACCACTTCGGTCAGGCCGACGACGATGGCCATGATGCCTACCACCAGGGTGAGTGTCGCGATGGAGGTGAACGGCATGACGATCATCACGATGCCGGCCATGGTGCCGATGATGCCGAAGGCCACGTGCCAGCCGCGGCCCGGCATGGTCTGGTCGGAGGCCGCCGCGGCCGTCTCCAGGGTGCCCCGGAGCAGCCAGCTGAAGCCGATCCACAGGGCGAGCAGGAAGACCGACTCAAGGGGGCCCCGGAAGCAGACCAGTCCGAGCAGGATGGAGGCCGCGCCGGTGATGAAGTGCAGTACGCGAAGGTGCCGGGGGACGTGGGTGCCGAAGGCGGCGGCGAGTTGGAAGACACCGGTGGCCAGCAGGTAGACGCCGAAGAGCACGCCGACGACGCGCAGCGTCTCGCCCGGCCAGACCAGGGCGATGACGCCCAGGGCGATGGTGGCGAGGCCCATGGTGAGCAGGATCTGCCAGCCCACGTTCGCCAGGGCGGCGATGCCTTGGGCCGCAGGACCCTCTTGTGGCTCGGTGCCACGTGGCGGAACGGGGCCGGGGGATTCGGAAGGAGATGTCATGGCACCTGCCTCCTTCTGTGAGCAGCGTGGCACGTCACTACATGTCCATCGTCACCCGATCGGCCTCATGGCGCTCGGCGGAAGTGGCAGGGGGCCGTGGCGCATGAGGTATTCCGGGCAAGCTCCTGCGTCCTGCGGGAGCCGCGATGTGTTTCCGCCGGGCCGGCCCGATGCCGGCGGCCAGGCACAGTCGTGGTGTCCCGTTCGGGTTGGCGACGGCGTTCAGGCGTGAGGGGTGATGACGGCGCGTCCTTGGATCCTGCCGTCGTGGAGGAGTTGGTAAGGCCTCGTTGGCGCGTTGCAGGGGAAAGTGCTCGACCAGCATCCTGATCTTGTCCTGCTGGGCGAGGGTGATCACTTCCATCAGTTCGGCGAGGGACCCCCGCCGAGCATCCTGGCCACCTGAGCGGCCATCCGCAGTGTCGGGTTTGTGCCGACCATGTCCAGCACGAGCTGAGCGCCCTGCCGCGCCGTCATGTCCATGATGCGCTCGATCGCCTCGTCGCCCGAGAGCAGCGCCTCGTCGGCGCCCATGCGCTGGGCGGTTTCCAGCTTGCCTGCGTCGGTGTCCACGGCGACGACGGTGGTCGCCGTGCTGAGCGCGCGCAGGATCTGGATGGTCATCTGCCCAGGCCGCCTGCGCCGATCACGACCGGCGGTCGAGCCCGGGCCCCACACCCCGCAGCTCAGGAACCATAGACGATCACAGGCTCCCCGGGTGTGAACCCGGTGACGCCCGGTCCCAGCTGCTCCACCCACCCGGCGTTCTCGTGGCCGAGCGTGCAGGGCAGATTCGTGAAGCCGGGCAGCGGTCCGCGGGCCTGCATGATGTGCATCGGAGTGACAGGCACCGGCACGCGCGACCTTCACCGAAACCTGGCCCGGGCCGGGCTCGGGTACCGGTACCTCGCGAAGCTCGGGCGGCTGCCGCCAGCCGACGAGTTGAAAAGCCCGCATGGCGATCCTTTACCCGTCGCTGGTCAGTCGCGGATGCCGTCGATGCCGACGAGGACGTGGCGCGGGCCGCGGAAGATCTGGTTGTGCCGGTACGGCGGCGGGTCCTCGACCAGCCGGGGGTTCTGCACGCGGCGGACGAACTCACCGACCGCGGTCTGGACCTCCAGACGCGCGAGCGGAGCGCCGAAGCAGAAGTGGATGCCCTGACTGAACCCTAGGTGTTCGTTGTCCCGGCGTTCGAGGTCGAGCCGGTCGGGGTCGGTGAACCGTTCCGGGTCGCGGTTCGCCGACCCGTACGCCAGGAAGATCGGTGCGCCTGCCGGGATGGTGGTGCCGGCGATGTCGATGTCCTCCACGGCGGAACGGGTGTGCCAGAACTGCACCGACGACTCGAACCGCAGCAGCTCCTCCACCGCGGGCACGATCAGCTGCGGCCGGCGGCGCAGCTTCTCCAGCGCGTCGGGGTGCCGCAGCAGGGTGAGGACGCTGTGGGCGATGAGGTTGACCGTGGTTTCGTGTCCCGCGAAGATCAGGAGCAGGGCGTTGCTGGCGAGCACGCCCTTGGACATCCGCCCTTCCGGGCCGTTGTCGTTCGCCATCGCGGAGAGCATGCCCGGGCCGGGCTGCTGGGCGTACCGGTCGAGCAACGCGTCCGCGAACTGTGCGAACTCCTGAACGGCCTGCCGCCCTCCGGCATGTCGGCTGCGGATCTCTTCGGAGGCTGCCTCGGGGCCGAAGTCCAGGGCGTCCAGGGCCGTCTCGACCCAGTGGTGGAAGCGTGGCTCGTCCTCCATCGGCACGCCCAGGACCTTGCAGATCACCGTCACCGGCAGGGGATAGGCGAAGTCGTCGACGGCGTCGATCCGGTTCTTGCCCTTCATGTCGTCCAGGAGGCCGTCGACGATGCGGCGGATGTCCGGCTCCAGGTCGGAGATCAGGTGGGGCGCCTGGGGCGGGCCGACGAAGTGCGGCATCATCATCCGGCGGTCCCGGTCGTGCTCGGGCGGATCGCAGGTGATGATGTTCGGCTCGGTCAGCACCTCCCTGATCGGCTCGGCCGCCTGCTCCCCCGAGCCCTCCGCCTGAGCCGCGGCCGGGGCGGGGCGCTTTCGTGGATCGGAACTCACCCGGGGATCGTGCAGCAGCGTGACGATCTCCCGATAGGTGCTGACGACGTAAGTCCCGTCCGGCTGGCGCGCCACCGGTGTCTTGCGGAGTTCCTCGTAGAAGGGGTACGGGTTGGCGCGGTTGGCGTAGCGGAGGGCCTGTTGCCAGGGGGTTTCCTCGACCACGAGGCTCCCCTCCTTCCTCCTGTCGGTGCTGTCCGCTTGCACGCTCGGCCCGGCGGGCCGGGTCAGTGGCGCCGGGGCCGGAACTCGGCCGTCCGCTCGCTCGGGGCATGGCCGGTCAGGACGACGTCGGGAATCGCCGTCGGGACCCTCGGGTCCGGGAAGTCGGCCGGCATCGGCTTGGTGTCGGCCGGCTGGTCCCAGCCCGGTGGCGGAGGCGGGAACGGACCGGACCGCTCGATCAGCTTCCCGTAGTACTCCAGCCACTTGCCGTGGTCGAAGGTCACGGCGGCGACGATGCGGCCCCGGCGCCCGTAGGCGGCGGCGAAACGCCGGTCCGCCACGGACCCCTGGGTGAAGACGATCTCGTCACCGAAGGGAGGCACGCCGACGGACTTGATATTGACGCCGAACTGCCCGGACCAGAAGCCGGGCAGCAGCAGATGCGGCCGGTAGTGGGGCTCAAGGTTCACCATGTTGTGCGCCGCCACCTCGGCGCCGAAAACAGCGTTGTCCCAGTGCTCCATGGCGAGGAACTGGTACTCGTACAGCACGTGCGGCGCCCGCGCCACATCCCCTGCCACGAAGATGCTGTCGGTGACCACGCCGTTGATGTCGAAGGCCCGTCCACCGGCGTCGCACCCGACGCCCCAGAAACCTGCCGCCAGCCCGGAGCCCTCCAGCCACTCCACGTTGCGGATCGACCCCAGCGAGGCCACGACCACATCGGCGTCGACGACCGTTCCGTCGGACAGATACGCACGCCGCACGTGCCCGCCGGAGTCGCCCTCCAGTGACGACACGCCCAGCCCGCAGCGCAGGTCCACGCCGTGATCGCGCTGCAACTGCGCGGCGATCTCCCCGATCACCCCGCCAAGCGCGCCGACCAACGGCGCCGAACCCCGCTCGACGACGGTCACCGGGATGTTGAGCTCCCGGCACACGGAGGCCACTTCCGAGCCGATGAACCCTGCGCCGATGACCACGACCCGCGACGGCGACTCGGCAAGCTCCTTCTGCAACTGTGCGGCGTCGTCGCGCGAGCGAATCGTGTGGACGCCCTCCAGTGCGGCCTCGGCCGGGTTCGGCCACTGCCGCGCGCGGGTGCCCGTGGCGATCAGCAACCGGTCGTACGGCACCTGCTCACCGTCGGCCAGACGCACCCGCTTGGTGACCCGGTCCAGCCCGACGGCGGCCACCCCGAGCCGCCAGTCCGCATTCACTTCCCGCATACGGGGCAGCTTGGTGTGGTCGGCCGGCACCCAGCCCTTGAGGACCTGCTTGGACAGCGGCGGACGGTCGTAGGGCTCGTACGGCTCGTCCCCGATGATGGTCAGGGAACCGGTGAAACCCTCCTCACGCAGAGTCTCCGCCGCCCGGAGCCCGGCCAGGGAGGCACCCACGATGACGATCCGTCCGCTCGCCCGGAACTCGCGCACCAGCTCCGCGACCGTTGCCCTCAAGGCCATGACGTCGTGCTTCCCTCCGCGCCGTCCAGGCGGTCGATCACGATCGCCTGCACCGGGCAGGCCGCGGCTGCTCGCTCGACCTGTAGGCGTCGCTCGTCATCGGGATTCGGCTCATAGGTGAGCGCCTCCTGACCGTTCAACCTGAAGACCTCGTGCGCCAGATACACGCACTGTGCGTATCCCTGGCACCGGTTCAGGTCCACGACGATGCGCATGGGCAGCCTCCCTCGGGCAGACGCGCTTCTCAGGGCAGAAGACGCCCCCGGACATGCGGCCCGTGATGGACCGCACGTCGTCGCGCTCAGTGAATTCCTCAGTCAGTGGCCTCCGCCACCACCGCCATAGCCGCCATGGTCTCCACCGCCATAGCCACCATGGTCTCCACCGCCATAGCCACCGTGGTCGCCGCCATAGCCGCCGTAGTCTCCGCCATAGCCGCCATAGCCATAGCCATAGCCGCCGTCGTCGCCCCACCAGCCGTGACCGCCGTGGTCGCTGCCGTAGGAGCTGTTGTTGCCGTGTTCCGTGGCGAAGGCGCTGCCGGCCGTGCCGATTGCCGCTGCACCGGTCAGCAGCAGGCCCGAAGCGGACAACGCGACGAGACGCCGAATGCGCTGTGATCGCATGGGAATACCTTCCCTTCCGTCTCCATCTTCTGTCGCGGGTCCCGTCAGGGAGGCGCGAGGTGGATGGCCGTCGCCGGGCTCGACAAGCGGGGTGCGGCGCGGTCTTCAGGTGTCACCGCAGCAAGACTGAAGGAACGACCTTTTCACCGGTCTCTCCATGGCCCACGCGGGGTCATTCGCGTGATCGGGTGCTGTGACCGGGAGGCTGGCAAGCCTGTGAGCGAAAGGCTCCGGGCGTGTCGTCGACTGCGGCCTTCGCCCAAAGAGCCTAGTCTCGCTTGCGCTGCACGGCATGTCGAGCGGAGGGCGGCAGAAGCGACCGGCGTTCTGCAAGCTGCCAGGCGCGTAGCAGGCAGCCCGGTGACAATGGGCGATATGCGGGCGGGATGAAATGACCGCACAGTGAAATGCATGGTTGTGCGAGCGCGATGGGTGGACGAGGACTAGCAGAACCCGTGGCTGGTGTCCATCCCGATTGCGCTGATCGTGCTGATCACGGTCGTCGACGTCCACTCCCCCACCAGCATCCACCTGGGGGCCGCTCCTGGTGATCGCTCCCGCCCTCGCGCCGTCCTTCGCCGGGCCGAGGACCACCGCAGCGGTCGGTGCCCTCGCCGTCGCGGCCCAGGTCTTCATCGCTGTCCTGCACGGCGGGCTGACCACCAGCAACCATCTGGCCCGGATCGCCGCGCTGACCCTGCTGTCCGTGCTGATCGTGCTGTTCACCATGGTCCGCGAACGCCGCCGCCTGCTGGTCCGCCCGCAGTCGGTGGCCGAGGCCGCCCAGCGCGCCCTGCTGCGCCCGCTGCCGGAACGTATCGGAGCACTACAGATCGCCTGCCGCTATCTGGCCGCCGAGGAGGAGACCCAGATCGGCGGCGACCTCTACACCGCCACCCGCGCCGACCACACCACCCGCCTGCTGATCGGGGACATACGCGGCAAAGGTCTGGCCGCGGTCGGTGAAGCCGCCCTCCTGCTCAGCGCCTTGCGCCTCACCGCCGCCGGCCACCCCAGCCTGCCCGGCCTCGCCACCACCCTGGACGACCACGTCCACCGCTACCTCACCGACTTCTCCGCCACCGACGACGAAACGGGCGAACACTTCATCACCGCCCTTCTCCTGGACCTGCCCGACGACGAGCCCCTCGCCCGTCTCACCAACTGCGGGCACCCGCCACCCCTGCCCCTGCGGCCGAGCCAAGAGCCCCTGCCGGTCGCCGCCGACGCGGCCCCGCCCCTGGGCGTCCGTCTCACCTCGGCCAACTCGCACACCGAGACCACCGTGCCCTTCGACACCGGAGACACCCTGTTGCTGTACACCGACGGCGTGATCGACGCCCGCGACACCTCCGGTGCCTTCTATCCGCTGGCCGAGCGCGTCGCCCGCTGGGCCCACTGCCCGCCGACCGCACTGGTCAAGCACCTGCGCCGCGACCTGCTCACTTACACCGGAGGCCACCTGGGCGACGACGCCGCCCTGATCGCGGTCCACCGCGCCGCGCACCTGCACAAGACACCGCACATGATCTGATCTGTCGGTCCGCCTGCCGCACGGCCAGCGTGGATTCGAAGCCGGGAAATCGTCTACCCGGTGCAGAGTGCGGGAATGTGCCTCGACGGGTCCCACTGCACGGGAAGCCACGTCATGGTGAGGAAATCCGAAGATCAGCAGCGCGGGCGTGACGAGACGGCCGAGCAACGCGCGGACCGGATGTGGACCGACCTGCTGCACGAGGTTCGGGTGGCCCAGAGACCGGCGTGCAGATCCTGTTCGGCGTCCTGCTCGTCGCCGCGTTCCAGCCCGTCTTCACCGGCCTCGGCAACCTCGACCGTGCCTTCTACGTCGCCGCGGTCACCCTCGGCGCGGCCGGCGCCGGGGCCCTCAGAGGATCGTCGGTCGTGGCCGCCTGCGCGGGCGGCTGGGATGCCGGTTGCGGGGGTGTGTAGCCCCGCGTAGAGAGGGAGTCCGCCTTTGGCGGGCAGTATGCGCTGGGCGGCGGCGATGGGCAGGGTGATCGCTGTCTGCGCGGCGTGAGCGACGCTGTCGAGCGGGATGGTGATCGTCCGTTTGTTGTGGATTTCAGAGCCAGTTCGCCTGCTGGGGTCGGAGGCACGGTGGCCAGGCACCACCATCGCTGGGCCGCCGGCCGGCGGCGGGGACGCCTTCGGTGGTGGCCGTGTCCGCAGGGGCCGTCGGCTCGCATTCGGTGCGGGCGTCGGTGGAAGGGCCGCGGACGCTGGAGCGGGGGTGGCGGGCGGCTGCGCGGGTGGGCGATGCCCTCTGCGGTGAGGTGGTCACGGTTGCCGAGGTGGTGCGGGATGCCGGCTCGGTCAGACGCCGCAGGCGGGTGTGGTCGCGGTCGGGCGGAGCCCCTATCGAAGTACGGGGTGACTCGAAGTGCCCGTCGCCGACGAGTAGAACTGGCTCAGACCACCCGCCGGACGGCGGCCCAGCCCGGCGGTCGTCCTACGGGGCCGGCGCGCGACCACGTCGGGGGCCCCATACCCTCGGGGCCCGAGGACTGATGCGGCACCGCACGGGAGTCGGCAGACTGACGGCTTCGCCGTCCAGCCCGGCGGGAGGGCCGGGACGTCGGCGTGGACAACGACGTCGTCGGGCGTGGCGGGACGTGGGCAAGGCCGACCAGCATGAACGACATCGGCCGTCTTCACGGTGACCGGCGAGGAGTGAAACGTGCCGGACTTACCGGGTCTGCCGAAAGCCGTCGATCATGTGGCTGCGACCTGCTGGGGGACTGTAAATCGTTCGGCGGACCCATGGGCTGCGTACGTCAGCGCTCCAGGCGGTAGCCGTGTCCCCTGAGCGTGGTGATGCGGGGCAGATGTGCCGGGCGTGGGACTGTTTGAGCGGTTTCGGTGAGGCGGCGACGCAGGCTGGCCATGGTGACATCGAGGGTTTTTGTGGAGCCGAACCAGTTCTCGTCCCAGACCTCGGCCATCAGGGTCTCACGGGAGACGGCTTGCCCTGCGTGGCGTCCAAGGAGGGCGAGCAGTTCGAACTCTTTCGGGCGGAGCGGGACGTCGATGCCGTGCAGGGAGCAGCGGCGGGCCCCGGCATCGACGACGAGATCGCCGAGGCGGAGCGGCCTCGCGGGAGCAGTGCCGGTGCGGCGGCGCAGGTGGGCACGGAGCCGGGCGAGCAGGACGGTGAGGCTGAAGGGTTTGACGAGGTAGTCGTCTGCGCCCGCGTCGAGGCCGGCGATGACGTCGATGTCGTCGGTGCGTGCGGTGAGGATGACGATGAGCAGGTCGGGGTAGCGGGTCCGCAGGGCGCGAGCGAGCTCCACGCCGTCGAGGTCGGGCAGGCCGAGGTCCAGGAGCACGGCGTTGTAGGGGGTGCGGACGGCCTCGGTCAGGGCAGAAGCGCCCGTGCGGCTCCAGGTGGGGGCGTAGCCGTTGCTGCGCAGACCGGCTTCCAGATGACGTCCGATGGTGTCGTCGTCCTCGACGACGAGGACGCGCAGGCGGCTGCGGTCCGGTGCGACAGTCGTGCCCATGGCCGACAGCGTAGACAGGTTGCTCCGCGCATGCTGGTCAGCGGAGCAGGCACGGCGGGAACAGCGACTGCGGTCCGCCGGAGGATGCCTCCTTCGCGCCCACGCGATGTCGAACAGGCCCCCCGATCGGGCAGACGATCAGCGGGCCGCTTGCGTGGCTGCCAACCCGATGCCACGGTCTGCCGGTCCGCTCCGGCGAGCAGCCGACAAGGCCCGCCCATCGGGTGGCGATCCGGCGACATCCTTCTCGATCACCCCCGCACCGGAAAGGCGGTGGACCTGCTCGGTGTTCGGCTCGCCCGCCTTGACCGCCGGCGGCCGAGCGGGACCGGAGCCCCTCCGGGAGCCCGTGCTGCGACCTGTCCGCCGTCAGGCGTGTGCTGGGCGAAGGCGGAGACCAGGGTCTGCATGACGTCCGCTATCAGGGCGTCGGCCCGGTGCACGGCCTCGCGGTGGTCGTCGACGAACCTGTTCCGGATGTCCTGCCAACGGTCGCGGAGGCCGCGCTCCTCGTCGTCCGTCAGCAGGTACGGAACCTCCTCGTCCGAGGTGCCGGAAACCCCTGACGTCGCGGCGTCGCCCCAGGCTTCGGTATCGGTCGCACCGGCGGCCGGCTCGCTCGGCCCCCGTCGGCTCGCGAGGTCGTCGGTGGACAGCCCGGACGTGCGGCCCGGTTGCTCATTGCTGTGCACGCTGTTCCTCCCTGCGGAGTCGATCGGCGTCAGCAGCGGGAGCGCCGCGCCCGGCCGCCGCCACGGAGAGCAACTCGTCGAACAGGGCGCGGTAGTGCACCCTGGCCCCCGCAGCTGCTCCGTCGCGTCCTCGGGCCGGGCGACGAACTCCTCCTGGACACTGGTCCGCTCCCTCGTATGACGGTCCTGGGAGACCGGGGGCAGCGGTGTGGTCTCCAGTGCGTCGTGTCGCCGCTCGCGAGCCCTCGGCTCGCGCTCGGCGGCGAGCCGGCTGTCGGATCCCTCAACCGTCCGGTCGTACTGCGGACCGAACCGCTCACGCAGGTGCCGGCGCCGCGTCAGCACTGACGCCGCCACAGCGGCCAGAGCGCACAGTGCGACGTCCAGCCCGTCCCGGTTCAAAGGTCGCGGAGTTCCTCCACTGCGGGGCGTCGGGCTCCGCGGATGCCGTTCAGAGCTGCCGCCAGTACCGCGAGCAGAGCGGCGGTCGCGGTGACCACGAGGTAGAGGCCGGGCACGGCCAGGGTGGCGGGCGGTGGGTCGAAGACGCCTGTGAGGACCTTGACCAGCATCTCGGACAGCGCCCAGCCGATCAGCGCGCCTCCGGCCAGGCCGGTCACGGCCAGGAGCAGGGCCTCGGTGAGGACCATGCCGCGCAGTTGCCGGGTGCGTGCGCCGAGGACCGTGGCGATGGCGAAGGTGCGGCGCCGTTCGGCGAGGCCGAGAGCGAGGACGAGCCCGCCGGCCCCGGCCGCGAGCAGGACGGCGAAGGACAACTCGATGCGGGTCAGGCCAGCGAGGTCGACCGAGGTGAGGCTGGTGCCGACCGTGCCGCGGGTCTGGGTGAGGTCGGTGACGGTGGCGCTGGTGCCGAGCCTCGCCCGCAGCTGGGTGGCGATCTGCTTCTGGTGGGTGCCGCCGGTGTCGAGGAGGAAGGCGCCGACCGCGTCGCTGCCGGTCGTCTTGGCTATGTAGGAGGCGTTGGCGACGAAGAAGCTGTCCTTGGGGGCGGTGGGGAACTCCTTGACGATGCCGGCGTAGTGGAAGGGGACCGTGCGCAGGGCCTTGGTGCGGGCGTCCTGGATGCGCAGGTTGACGGTGTCGCCGGGGGTGAGCTGGAAGTCGTTGACGGTCTCGGCACTGACCAGCAGGTTGTCCGGGCGCTGGGCCAGCTTGCGCATGAGTTGCTGCGCGGTGCCGCCGGCGAAGTAGGCGTCCTGGAGGGAGGTGGCCTGCGTGATGGTGCCGGGGCTGACGCCGTACAGGTCCTGTAGGTCGGGGCCGACGTAGGCGAAGCGGTGCTGGAGCGGTTCGACGTGCCGGACGCCGGAGACCTTCAGCGAGTCGGCCTTGGTGGGCGGCACCTGGGCGCCGGGTGGTTCGGTGACGGTGACGTCGGCTCCGTTGGTCAGCCGGGCGTCCACCTCGGCCTGCTGCTGGTAGGTGGCGTTGAAGACGGCCGTGGACACCGCGAAGGACACGGCGAGGGCGAGCAGCACCACGGAGCGGGCGAGCGGGCGGCGTTGCCGCGCGAGGGTGGCGGCCGTGGTGCCCGCGAGGTTGGCGGTCAGGGGGCGGGCCAGCCGGGCGAGGGCGGGGCGGCCGTGGGCCAGGGCCAGCAGCGTCAGGCGCCACAGCAGGAGGGCGGCGCCGGCCCACAGCAGGGCAGGGCCCAGGAAGGCCCAGTACGACACGGAGATGCTGGGCACGCCCTCCGGGGCGAGGACCAGGGCGTACTGGTTGCCGGAGGAGGCCCGGAAGACCAGCCACGAGCCGACCAGAAGGGCGAAGTCCAGACCGTACCGGGCCCACCAGGGGTTGCGGGTGCCGCGCGCGCCGGACTCTTTGCGGGTCTCTGCGACGGTCACCGTGCGCAGGTCGCGCTGGGCGGGGACGAGGACGGCGCCAGTGGCCACGGCGGCACCGAGGACGAAGGCGGTGCCGTACCAGACCAGCCAGGTGCCGGCGCCCGTCCCGAAAGAGGCGGTGCCGAAGGCGAGACGCCCGGTCAGTGCGGCGATGCCCAGTCCGGCCAGGCCGCCGAGCAGGCCGATCAGCGTCGCCTCCAGGCCGGCGAGGGCGGTGATCTGGCCAGGGCGCAGACCGCGCAGCCGTAGCAGCCCCTGTTCCTGGCGGCGTCGCTCGCCCCCGGCGGAGGCGACCGCGACGGTCAGCGCGCCGGCCAGGACCGCGCCGGGGACACCGAGGAAGAGGAAGAGGATCTGGGCGTACAGGGCGTCCTGGCGGGCGGAGTCGAGGGCGGCGCCGACGTTGTTGCCGACGAGCGCGGTGCCGGCGGAGCGGGCCTCCAGGTTGTGGGCGGCACCGGTGACCGCTGTGTACGCTGCGGCCGGGTCGGAGGGCAGGCGCGCGGTGTCGCGGGCGACGTGGATCTGGGTGGTCGTACCGGTGGATCCCTGAGTGAGGGCGGCGAACTGCGCGGCGGGCAGCAGGACGACGTTGTCCGGGGGTGCCGTCGGCTGGGACTGGCTGGGGGCACCGACCGTCTGGAAGAGCGCGTCGGCCTGGGGCAGGTCCACCACGCCGTCGACCTTCACCTGGCGCGTTCCGGCGCCGGGCAGCTGGATGCCGATGGTGTCACCGGGAGCGGCGTGCAGGTTGGATGCGGTCTGCTGAGCCAGCAGGACACCGGTGGATGAGCCGGAGAGTGTGCGGATCACGTCGGGGAACCGGCCGCGGTAGCCGTCGGGCAGGCCGAGCGCCATGCCGGGGCCGGTGGTCTGGGTACTGTCCTGCACGCGGGCGGAGAAGCCTGCGGTGCGGGCGTAGCCGACCGGGAGCGCGGCCCGGGTGCCGGGGACCTTGCGCACCAGCGACAGCACCGCGTTCGGGTCGGCGCCGGGCTGCGCCTGGACCTGCCAGTCGACGGCGACCGAGCGTAGGGCGCGCTGGGTCATGGTCGCCTTCGACGCGGTGAGGAAGGAGCCGAGCGCGGCGACCAGCGCGACCGCGAGCGCGATCCCGGCCAGGGCAGCGAGCAACCGTCCGGTGCGATGACGGGCCAGGCCACGGGCCCAGGCGGTGATCATGGCGCCTCCCCAGGTGCCGGCCGCTGTCCGTCGTGATGGCGCGCGAGTCCCCGCGCCCGGGTGGTGGTCACGGCACCTCCTCAGGTGCGAGCAGCCGGCCGTCGCGCATGGTGCGGCGGATGGTGAACCGGGCGGCGATGGCGGGGTCGTGGGTGGTGACGACGAGGGCCGCGCCCGTGTGATCGGCGGCCGTGAGCAGGGCGTCCAGCACCCGGGCGCCGGTGGTGTGGTCGAGGCGGCCGGTCGGCTCGTCGGCGAGGATCAGGCGCGGCGCCTGGGCCAGGACCCGGGCGGCGGCCACGCGCTGGGCCTGGCCGCCGGAGATCTCCTCGGGCAGCCGGTCGGCCAGGTCGGCCGCGTCCACCAGGGCGAGCGCGGCGAGGGCGGCCTCCCGCGCCTCGTGTTCGGGGCGGTCGGCGAGGACCAGGGGCAGGGCGGTGTTCTCGGCCACGCTCAGGGCGGGGATCAGGCTGTCGCCCTGGAAGACCAGGCCGATGCCGTAGGGACCCAGTGACTCGGCCCGGCTGACGGTGCCGCTGGTGGGCCGTTCCAGCCCCGCCAGCAGGTGCAGCAGCGAACTCTTCCCCGACCCGGAGGGGCCGACGACCGCGAGCCGGTCACCGGGCCTGATCTCCAGGTCGGCTCCGTGCACGGCCACGACGGCCTGTGGGCCACTGCCGAAGGTGAGGGCCGCGTCGCGGCAGACGACGAGCGGCTCATCCGGCGGCATCCTGGGCCTCCTGCCGCTCCGGCTCGGGCTGCGCCGAGGCACCGACCGTCCTTCCGTCTTCGAGACCGATGACCCGGTCGGCGACGCGTACGGCTTCCGCGCTATGGGTGACGATGAGTACCGCGCACCCCCGGGCAGCCCGCTCGTGCAGCAGTGTGAGGATGATCTGCTCTGTCGCGCCGTCCAGTTCGCCGGTCGGTTCGTCGGCCAGCAGGACGTCGGGGGAGTTGGCGAGTGCGACGGCCAGCCCGGCGCGGGCCAGTTCACCACCGGACAGCTGCCGGGGCAGGGCGTGAGTCCGTCCGGAGAGGCCCACCTGGTCGAGCAGCTCCTGCCCGGAGACGGCGGGTCTTCCCGCGGCGGCGCGCTGGGCGAGGCGGATGTTGTCGCGGATGCTCATGTGGGGCAGCAGGTTGCGGGTCTGGAGCAGCACGCCGATGTGCCGGGCGCGCAGCCGGGCCCGCTCGGTCTCGGGCCGGTGGCTGATCCGTACGCCGTCCACGCGGACCTCGCCGCCGGAGGGCTCGTCGAGTCCGGCGAGACACCCGAGGAGGGTCGACTTGCCGGATCCCGAGGGCCCCACGACCGCGACCGTCTCGCCTCGGCCCACCCGCAGCGACACCCCGCGCAGCGCGAGCGTCTCCTCCTCGCCGGCCCGGTAGAAGCGGTACAGCTCGCGGGCGGTGAGGACCGCTTCGTCCACCACGGTGGTCACTTCCAGGCCACGGAGTCGCTGATGATGCGCCACGGGTCGACGTTGTCCGCGTTGACCGGGCCGGACAGGGTCAGGTCCACCTCATGGCCGGACCTGTAGAAGGCGTACCGCTCGAACGCGTCGCGCACGACCTTGCCGGTGACCGAATCCTTCGCCGAGTCTCCCTGGTAGGTCAGCAGGACGACGCGGCCGGAGTGCCGGGTCACCTCCGACACCTTCGGTGCGGCAAATCTCGGCACCTGCGTGCGCAGCTGCGGGACCACCGCGTTGGTGACCGAGCCGACCGTGGGAGCCTTGGAAGCGGAGACCGCCGTGATCCTGACGGTGTTCAGCTTGTCCGTGAACACCGTCGTGCCGCCCTGGTCGGTACGGGCCCACCCCTCGGGCACCTTCACGGTGAAGCCGGTGAAGGACCCGCCGGTCGGCCGGTAGACGACATACGCCTGGTTGTCGGGGATGTCGCCGGGCGGATTCGACTCGGTAGGCGCCGCGTTGTTCCGCGCGGCGCCGCTGGACGAGGAAGCCGACGGCTTTGCGGCCGAACCGGAACCGGAGTGCGAACCGGAGCCCGAACAGCCCACGGTCACCGTCGCGACGAGCGTCAGTCCCACGGCGGCGGACATCCGTGCGTGTGCTGCCATCACCACTGCCTCCAGGCATTCCCGGGCCGGACGGTCATGGCACCCACGCTAGGAAGCAGTGGGTTAACGCCTTGCTCGCCAAGGGTTAGACGACGGCAAAAGTCCGTGCCCATCCCGTCCCGGCTGGTGGGCGGCCCTCGTGCTGAGGACACGAGACAGCGTGTGGTGCGGGTGGCCCTGACCGTCGTCCTGGTCGCCCCCGCCCTCCCGCCCTTGGCACTTGCCATCAGGTGTTCCCTGTACGCCGAACCAGCGTTGAACCCGGACACGCAGCCCATCCATGCCCACCGGCATGTTGGCGAGAGGGCCCTCGGCCCGGTTCAGCGAGCGCCCAGTTCCCTTGAGGTTGGCGTGGTCTGCCGCGATCTGGGCAGCGAGAACGTCCGCTCCCGCCATCGCGGCTACCGCGGCCCGGCCTGTCCTGGCCACTTGTCCTCGTCCTCGGGCTGAATCATCTGCACAGCGGTCCGTTGCAGCCGGTTGATGATCACCAGATAGGCCGGCGTCGCATCCGCCCCGGCCGGCTCTGCCCAGCCACCGGCCACCCCGGTAAATCCCTCTCCGGATGCGTGACCGGCTCAGCCCTCAAAGCGACGAACGCTGAGTGGATCTCGTCCACACCCACCCGACGTTCGCTGCTCTGGCTGCCGCGACACCCCGGACGGGCCCTCGTCGTCCCCCGCCGCTGCCACTCCCCGTCACCGGCCGAGCCGGTCGCATGCCTGATCGGCTGTGACTCTTCGTCGAGGCGGTGCCCTCGGTGTCTGGTCACCGCCGGCCCCTACGGCCGTATGGTCCGTGCTCGGCAAGTTGGTCACGTATCCGCCACGTGTCCGTGGTAGCGGTCGTTTGTGTACGGCGCCATCGGGTGAGGCGCCAGCCGCGTGGGCGAGATGTACATCTCCAACCGGGGCGAGGGCACCATCTTCGTGTTCGACTTCAAGGAGGGCCGGGCGCTGATCTGGGAGTGCCACAAGATGCACCACGACCTGCGGCCGTGCCGCGCGGGGACCGGCGGTGCGCTGCCGAGGACGACCGCAGGTCTCCTGTCCCTGCCCGAGGCAGACTATCGATACGGGTGGCGGCGGTCCGAGCGGTCCACACCGGTACGAACCCGGCCATCAACGATCGCCCGGCCGTCCGCTTGCGCCACAAGCGCATGGGCTCTACCAGCGAGGCCCTGCGCCGGAAAGGGGGCGCCGTGAGGACTCAGCTGTTCCTGGGCCCGGCGGGCACCGTTGGGGCGTGCCCAACCCGCCTGCCGGTGACCCGTAGTGACAGGTGCCCGGCCACCACGCCCTCAGGACGGGCCCGCCCTCCTGCCACGCCGAGGCTGAATGCGGTCCGGCATCCCACCGTGGCGGACTCATGATCAGCGCCGGGCCGTTCCGCACCGCCGGGCTGATGACGCTGACCGGCTGGCCGTTCCTGGCTCTGCTGTGCGCGTTCGCGATCGCGTTGATCACGGTGACGATGATGATGTGGAACCGCTGGCCGACGGGCTGGGCGCCGGTGCTGCGGCTGGGTTGCCTGTTGCTGCTGATGGTGACGGGGGCCGTGGTGACGGCGGATGTCGTCAACCGCGAGTTCGGTTTCTACACCTCGTTCGACGACCTCCTCGGCCGACTGCCGCCCGTCGCCACGACGCCCTGCTCCGCCGACAACGGCCGTCCGCCCGCAGCGCCGGCACACGGACGCATCGAGCACGTTCGGCTGGCCGGCTCCGTCTCCGGCATCTCACGCGACGCATTGGTGTACCTCCCGGCCGTCTACGCGTCACCGGCTGCGGCCCACAGCCACTTCCCGGTGATCGAACTGTTCCACGGTTACCCGGGCGGCCCCGGCGCCTGGCAGCGCCACCTGGACCTGACCGCCGTGCTGGACCGGGAAATCGCCGCGCGCTGCATACCGCCGGTGATCGTCGTCGTCCCGACGGACAGTGACCCGGGACACGACGGCGAGTGCGTGGACGCCCTGGGCGGCCGACGCAACGAGACCTATCTGGCGGTGGACGTACCAGCGCAGCTGGCAGCCCGCTACCGGGTCTCGGGCGCGCCCCGGAGCTGGGCGGCGATGGGGTACTCCACCGGCGGGTTCTGTGCTGTCAACGTGGCCTTCCACCACCCGGCACGGTACGCGGCCGCCGCTGCTCTGTCCGGATACTTCACCCCGGTCACCGACGCCTCCACCGGGGACCTGTACCGGGGCAGGCGCGGGGTGCGGCAGTGGAACAACCCGCAGTGGCAGGTCGCACACCGGCACATCGACGTGCCCTTGTACGTCGTGGCGGGACGCGCCGACCCCGAGGCACAGCGCGCCATCGACCATCTGAAGGCCGCCGCCCGGGGTCGCGTTCCCCTCACCACAGGTGAGTCCCCGGCGGGCGGACACAACTTCACCGTGTGGTCCAAGGCATGCCCAGCAGCGTTCGACTGGCTCGCCGGCCACCTCCCGGTCTCCGTGCCCCTGCTCGCACCCCCAGCCCAGGATGTGGGTGGGTGAGCCATGGGAACCACCACAGGACCTCACCTCAGGACCTACGCCTTCGGGCTCGGCACAGTCCTCGGGATGATCGGCGCGCTCGCCTACAGCTCGTTCGTGCTGGAAGCCTTCCTCCACACGGGCCTCAGCCCGCTGCACTCCTATGTCAGCGAACTGTCCGTCGCCGGCAGGCCGTACGCGTTCCTCTTCCGTGCGGGTGATATCACCGCAGGCTGCGGCCTCCTGGCCTTGGCCTTGGCCCTCGCCCGGCGGCTACCCGCCACTCGCCGGCGCGCGAGCGGATGCGTGGCGCTGGCCGTCACCGCGGCGGCCTCGATCGGCGATGGCCTGTGGCCCATGCCCTGCGCCCCGTCCGTCGACCCGGTCTGCCGTGCGACCGACAGCACCGACCTGGACCAGCAGCTCGGCCAGATCCACACCCTGTCGAGTCTGGCGGAATTCACCGGCGCGATTCTCGCCATGCTCCTGCTGAGGAAGGTCCTTCAGCGCACCGGCCACCGCCGCCCGGCCCGCTGGAGTCTCACCGCAGGCGTCGCAACCGCCGCACTCGGAGCCCTGGAGATCGCCATGGTGCTCACAGGGGTGCGCTGGGTCGGCCTGTCCGAACGGGCACAGGTCCTGCTGGTCTCGGCCTGGTGCGCCGCCATGGCACGCCTCCTCCTGCGCATACCCCCGGTGTCGGCACCTCCACATGATCCGACGGCCGTTCCCCGGGCCAAGTCCCTCACCCGCATCCGCCGCCTCAACCCCGGCCGATCGCGGATACGGCATGCGTTCGCCAGATCGTTTCAGCAGGCCGCCGGACTCCTGCGACGGATGGTCCAGAGCCGGGCCCGTATCCGTGACCCCCGCATACTGAGAATCGGCGATCACCCCAGCGCCGACCGCGCGCCTCGGGAGCATCGGCAGGCTGCGTGATGGGGGGCATTTCGTACGACAGTGCCACGCTCCCCTGTGGGAATTCCTCCGACCCACCCCCGCTGCTGCGGCCCGGCCGGTCGCGCCCGCCCATCGCGGCTTCAGGGGCGTGCGGCACCAGCTGCCTGCTCCCGACCGTCAGGCGTCTGACCAGGGCAGATGGAGAACCGGGACGGGAGTATCTAGGGTCTGCACGTGGCTTTCATCATGGTGTGTGAAGACGACGCGGCGGTCCGCGGCGTCCTCAAGCGCGCCCTGGAGCACGACGGGCACACCGTCTGCGTCGCCGCCACGGCCGACAGCCTGCTGCGGCAGCTCGCACCGGCGCCCCATCTGGTCGTCCTGGATCTCGGGCTCCCGGACGCCGACGGCCGCGACGTCTGCCTGGCCCTGCGGGCTCGCGGCGTCGACGCGCCGGTGCTGATGCTCACCGCCTTGGACGGCCTGCATCACAAGGTGGGCGGCTTCGAGGCCGGCGCCGACGACTACATGACCAAACCCTTCGACATCCCGGAACTGCTGGTCCGCGTCCGCGCGCTGCTGCGCCGGGCCACCGTGGCGCCCGCACCGCGCGAGGTCGTCCTCGATCCGGCGAAGCACGTCGTGACCTACGATTCGGTGAGCATGAGTCTGACCCCGACCGAGTTCCGGCTGCTGGGCCGCCTGATCGCCTCGCAAGGCGACGCGGTGCGCCGCCACGCCCTCATCGCTGCCGGCTGGCCGCACGGGGCGCAGGTCAGCGACAACACCCTCGACTCCTATGTGCGCCGACTGCGGGCCAAGCTCGGTCCGCTGGGTGTGGCCGAGCGTCTGGCGACCGTCCGCGGCGTGGGCTACCGATGGCAGTGACGGGATTCCGTAAGCGGGTCGTCGCACTCACCGTGCTGATCGCCACCGCCGTGGTCGCGGTCCTGGTCGTGGTCTCGCACGTGCTGCTGAGCCGGGTGACGGACGCCGACGCGCACGATCTGGCGCGTACGCGCGCCGAGGCGGTCGCGGCGAACGTCACCGCCAAAGGCGGCCGTGTCGTACTGACGGAGAACGGCAGCGAGGCGCTGGACGAGGTCGCCTGGGTGTATGCCGACGGCCGCCTGATCGACGGAGACGTCCCGGCGAGCCTGGTCGATCGCGTCGGGGAGCTGGCGGACTCGGGGCGATCGCAGACCGCGTCGGTCGGCGATTACCTCCTGTACGCACGGAAGGTCCCGGTCGACGGCCACCACGTCATGGTGATCGTCCGGGTGGACCTCACGCCCTACGAGACATCCGAACAGCGCAGCCTGACCTTGTCGCTGATACTGGGCGGCCTCACGATCCTCCTCGCCGGCGGTGTCGCACACCTCGTGGTGCGCCGCGCGCTGCGGGTCGTGCACGAGATGGCTGCCCTCGCCGACGAATGGGGCCATCACGAACCCGGGCGCCGCTTCAACCTCGGCGTCCCACGCGACGAGTTCGGGGAACTGGGGCGGACCCTGGACCATCTCCTGGAGCGCGTCGAGACCGCGCTGGCGGACGAGCGCCGGCTCACGGATGAGATCGCCCACGAGCTGCGGACACCGCTCACGGTCCTGAGGGCCGAGGCGCAGCTGGCGCAGCTGTCCGGCGAGCCGGTGCCGACGGAGGCGGTGCTGAGCGAGGCCGACCGCCTCGATTCGGCGATCACGACGCTTCTGCGGGCCGCGCGCGCACGGACAGACGCCGGTACCCGGTGCGATCTGCGCTCGGCCGCGCGGCAGGCGATCGCCGGCCGCGCGGTCGAGGTCGCCTTTCCCTCGAAGGTCGAGGTGGCCGTGGCGGCCGACGTCGCCGTGTCGCTGCTGTCGCCCCTGCTGGAGAACGGCCTGCGGCATGCGAAGTCCCGGGTGTGGATCACCGCTCGCGACCAGGGCGAGGCCATCGTGGTCGATGTCCTGGACGACGGCCCCGGATTCGATCCCGCGGACGTCGACCGGGTCTTCGAAGCCGGGGTGACCGGCGGCGACGGGTACGGGCTGGGGCTGCCGGTGGTCCGGCGCATCGCCGCCTCGGCCGGTGTGGAGGTCCGCGCGATCGCGGACGGCCGCGGTCACGTCGAGGTGACACTCCCGGCCGCGCGAGCGGCCACGTAGTCAGGTTGCTTGCAGGTTCCCCCCGTGAACCTCCCTACATGACAACGACAACGGAAGCACGCACGCGCAGCGGGCGGCTCATGCTCAACAAGGTCCCCGAGGTCACCATCTGGTTCTGGGTGATCAAGGTCCTGTGCACGACCGTCGGTGAGAGCTTCGCCGACTGGATCAACATGAAGCTGGGCGTCGGCCTGGTGAACACGGCCTGGATCTTCACCGCGGTGTTCGTGGTGGTCCTGGCCGTCCAGCTGCGGCTGAAGCGGTACGTTCCGTTCCCCTACTGGCTGACCGTGGTCGTTGTCAGCGTCACGGGCACCCTGTACACCGACATCCTGACCGACCAGCTGAACGTGCCGCTGTGGATCAGTTCCGCGGTCTTCTCGGTGCTGCTCGCGGCGGTCTTCGGCGTGTGGTGGGCGCGTGAGCGCACGCTTTCTATCCACTCGGTCACGACGCTGCCGCGGGAGTCGTTCTACTGGCTCGCCGTTCTCGTCACCTTCGCGCTCGGCACCGCGACCGGCGACTGGACGTTGGAGCTGACCGGATGGAGCCCGGGCGTCTCGGTCCTGCTGCCGCTCGGCCTCATCGCGGCGATCACGGCGCTGTGGAGGTTCGGCGCCAACCCGGTGCTGTCCTTCTGGCTGGCCTACATCCTGACCCGCCCGCTGGGCGCGAACATCGGCGACTGGCTCGCCTCCCCCAAGGTCGCCCAGAACCCGGGCGACCCGACCGGTCTCGATCTGGGCACGTTCACCACCAGCCTGATCTTCCTCGGCCTCATCCTGGCGACGGTGGTCTACCTGACAGTGACGCGCTCGGACGTGACCGAGAGCCACGAGGCGACCCACGACGCACCGGCCACCGGCAACCCGCGCAAGGAGCGCGTCGCGCTGGCCGGCTTCGGACTGCTCGCCGTCGCCACCGCGGGCCTGCTGGGCTGGGCCCACGGCCAGCCGCACGTCGGCCCGGCGCCGGAGGAGGACAACACCTCCGCCGTCCAGATGGCTCCCGGCCAGGCGGTGAAGAAGTTCCCGCCCGCCAAGGTCGCCGCGCTGAAGACGCTCGCCTCCACCTCGCTCAAGGACGCGCGCTCGGGGAACGCGACCGGGGCCCACGCGGCCGCCCAGAAGCTGCGTGACCTG
Organism: Streptomyces olivaceoviridis; assembly: GCF_014650115.1. Lineage (GTDB taxonomy): Bacteria > Actinomycetota > Actinomycetes > Streptomycetales > Streptomycetaceae > Streptomyces > Streptomyces olivaceoviridis. The sequence goes on from NZ_BMUI01000007.1 coordinate 363,829, forward strand.
TGGGACGCCGACCAGGCCTCGTTGCAGCCGCTGGACCAGACCGGCTGGACCTCCATCGACGCCCAGATGGACAAGGTGCTCAAGACGTTCGGCATCGATCACTCGAACCCGCCGATGTCGCCTGCGCAGCAGGAGAAGGAACTGAACGCCCTCCTGACGGACATGGGCTGACGCCGACGAGTCGCGGGCAGCGCAGGCGGCCGGGCCGCTTGCGACAGCCCAGGCATGTCCGCAGACTCCCGTGGGGCGGTCGAAGCCGGCTTCAATGGCTTCGACCGCCCCACTGTTGCCCCGGACTGATCAGTCGCGGTGGCGGCGGATACGCCAGAAGCAGGCGTCGGCGACCACTCGGACCCGGGCCCTTCACGCGTGCCTGCGCCGGCGCACCACCACAGCACGGGAGGCGGGGCGGGTGCTGCATGTGCCAGTCCAGCCGACCAGCTTGAATCGTCCGGCGGCCCAGGCCATACCAAAATCACACCAGACGCTGGAAACCCCGCCGGACGGGAGGAACGTCATTCCCGAGAATGCGATCCGCACGCGAGCGATCAGCTCAAGGGGAGGTGGGGAACGTGTCGTTGCGAGGCACCTGGCAGTGGTGGGCGCTCGGGCTGTGGGCGCTGGTGTGGCTGCTCGCCTACATGCCGGGCGGCGGCTACTCGTGACACTACTTCGCCCACGGCAGTGCGCTGCTGTTCAACGGTTCCGGCGCGAGTCCGGCGGGCGGCCTGCACCTCTACGCGAACTATCCGAGCCTCCAGATAGGTCCGGTCGCCTTCGTCGGCGCCCAAGTGCTGCGCTCGATCGGGTCGGACAACGGGATGGTGGCCGGCCATCTGGCGATGACAGCCGCCGGCCTGCTGGTACTGCACACCCTGGAGCGCTGCGCGGTGCTCGCGCGGCCGGACTGCTGCGACGGCCGACGGCCCTGCGGCGGACCGTGCTCCTGGGCGGGGCGTGTTCCTCGTCGCGTGGGAGTCGCTGTCCGTGCACTACGGCCACCTCGACGACGTGCTGGCGCTGCTCTTCGCCGTGCTCGCTGTCCGGGCCCTGGTCGCGGGCAGCCCGGCGCTGGCGGGTCTCTGCCTGGGCCTGGCCGCCGACTCCAAGCCCTGGGCACTGGCCTTCCTGCCGCTGGTCTTGGCCGCGCCCCGGATTCGGCGGCGGCACGTCGCCGTCTAGGCGGCACCGTCCTGCTCGCCTGGCTGCCCTTCGTGATCGCCGACCCGGGCTTGCTCACCGTCGCGCAGTACACCATCGTCAACGAGCCCTCCTCCGCCTGCGCGCGCTCGGCGCCGCTACGGCCGGGACGCCCTCGTGGGACCGCATGACGCAGCTCTGCCTGGGCTGCGGCCTGGGCGTGCTCGCGGTCGTGCGACGCCACTGGCCGGCGGTGCTGCTGCTGGGGGTCGGCGCCAGGATCGTGCTGGACCCGGGCGTCCACGACTACTACACCGCCGGCCTGCTCCTCGGCACGCCGTGCTGGGAACGCCTGGGCCTGCAGTGCCCCGTCCCGGCGTGGTCTCTGACCGCCTCACCTCGCGGACCCAAGCAGCTCCAAGGCACCACCATGACACAGATGTTCGCCTTTGTGCTCAGGCAGATCGAGGAACAGGGATTCGCCATGGCACGCCTGGAGGACTACATCCGTGCACCGAGCAGGTGATGCGGTACCGCCCGGTGTGGCCTGGAGAATCACCCGGTTGGCCGCCGTCCTGTCTCGCCTCACGCCCCATGGACTGGCACAGGGCGGTTGCGGCTGTGTATCCGCCACTCGGCACTGCCGAGTGCAGTGCCGCCCTACAGGGAGCTCGCCTCGCTGGGCTGGGCCGGTCACGTGCCGTGGGTCGGGCAGCAGTCCGGTGATCTACTGCACGGGTACTTCCAGGTCCAGAGCGCCTGGAATTCCCGCCTCGACCTCGGCGCCGGCACGCCGAGGTTCCTCAAGGCGCTGCTGCACGGCGGCGGGGCCGTACAGCCGCTCGCCCTGGTGATCGTCGCGGCGAGTCTCGTGCTGTTCCTCCTGCCGTGTCTGAACGGGGCCCCGCTGCCCTTGCTCTACGGCCCCGTACCTCTTGCTCATCGCCCGTCAGCCCCTGTCAGGCGACCGAGACGGCTGGTACGGAGTCAGAGGTACTTCGCGCACAGCAGGGCGATCAGGCGGGCTCCGGACGTCTGGCTTCGGTGAGTGTGCGGCGGCCGTGGTATCCGATGACGGTGTCGACGCGATGGCCGGGCCGCTGCCGCGGTAACGCGGGAGCATGCGGCCACGAGCGATGGCCCCGACAGCTGGTGCCGCATCCGTGGCACGGCCACCGGCGACCCCCGGAAAGGCACGGCCGCGCGGCTGCCCGAGCCGATGCCCGGACGCCGCAGATGGTGTGCGGACTCGGTTGGCCGAGCGCCCCGGAGCGGTGACATCAGAAGTCAGGGGCTCCAGCTGAGGTGTGCGGATCGCGGTGCTCGGGCTGCTCGGAGGGTTCGGACCGCCCCGCCAGCCCGGGAGCCGCCGGCGGAGAGGACGCTGAGAACCATCACCGGAACGCGGAGGCACGGGTCTCCGTAGGGACGGGGCAGGGCGCATCATGAAGGGCATGAGACAGCGCGTGGTGCGAGTCGCCCTGACCGCCGCGTTGGTCGCCGTAGTGCTGCTCGCCGTACCCCTGGCCCTGGCCATCAGGTTTTCCCTGTACGCCGGACAGCGCGACACCCTTGAACGCGCGGCCCTGGCCGCCGCGGTACGGGTGAGCCCGGACTACGCGGTCGGCGACCCGGTGGAACTGCCCCACGCGCCCGCCGGGGGACGCATCGGCCTGTACGACCCGCAGCAGCGGCTGCGAGCGGGCAACGGCCCCGAGACGGGGGACGCTCCGGTCCGCCGTGCCCTGGCAGGGCAGGTGGTCCGCGGGCGCTCGGGCGGCGATCTGGTCGCCGCCGTACCGGTCTCCCACGCCGAGCGGGTGATCGGTGTGGTCCGGGCGTCCTCGCCCGCGGGCGCAGTACGCGATCGGGTGCTGGCCGCGTGGGCCGCCCTGCTGGGCGTGACCGCCGTCGCGCTCACCGTCGCGGTGCTCGTCGCCCGCCGTCAGGCCCGGGTGCTGGCCGCCCCCCTTGAGGACCTCTCCCACCACTGCCGGGCCGTTGCGGAAGGCGACCTGAACGCGAGGGCAGCCCCCAGCAACGTCGCCGAGATCGACCAGGTGGCCCGCACCCACAACGCCATGCTGCACCACCTGGCCGAACTCCTCCGCCATGAACGCGACTTCGCCACGAATGCCTCCCACCAGTTGCGCACTCCCCTCACCGGCCTGCAACTCGCCTTGGAAGCGGGCCTGGCCCAGGACGACAACGCCCGGCTGCGGCCGGTGCTGGCCGAGGCCCTGGCCACCACCCATCGCCTGCACCACACGGTGGAGGAAGTACTGCGCCTGTCCCGCACCCCAGGCCGCCCCCGGCCGGCCGCCGGGGACACCGCGGCGTCACAGCTTCTCCGGGAAGCGGAGGAGCACTGGCACGGGGAGTTCGCCGCCGACGGCAGGCGGCTGGAGTGCGGCACACACGACGCGCCCAAGGATGTCCAGGTCCCCGGCGGTCCGGTCACCGAGGTGCTCGACATCCTGCTCGACAACGCCCGTCTGCACGGGCGCGGAACCGTGCGGGTCGTGCTGCGCGACCTCGACGACGCCCTCGCCTTCGACGTGAGCGATGAAGGGACCGTGGAGGGCGAGCCGGCCCGGCTGTTCGACCGCGGACACACCAGCAGCGATCACGGAACGGGCATCGGCCTCGCCCTCGCCTCCGACCTCGCCATGTCATTTGGCGGCCGGCTCTCCCTTACCAGCAGAGCTCCGGCCACCTTCACCCTGCTGGTCCCGATCCGCGCGGCCGACTCCGCGGCCGACGCGCCGGCCGAGTAGGGGCAGGCCCCGGCAGCCCCTACGACTGGTGGGGCGCTCGCCGCGGCAGCGCGGTCCGCGGGCGTGCTCACGGTGGTGGCGATCGTCGACGCGGACACCGGCGCCCTCGCCGAGGTCCCCGACTTCCTGGCCCGCGGCTTCGTCCACGACGACACCACCTTCGAGCCGGTCATCCCCGTCATCGAGACCGAGGTGGCAACGCACTCCACATGAGGAGTCATCGAAAACACGTCGCCGAAGACGTAACGCATGAGTGAGTGAGCGGGGCCCGCCACGTTGTCGTGGTCAGCCGGGGAGGTAGCAGCGCATGGTGGTGCCCTCGGGGCCGGTGTGGACACCGGCGAGGTCCGCGAGTCGGTGGACGAGGAGGAGTCCCCCGCCGCCGGGCTGCGCGGGACGGGGCGGGCGGCGACCGGCCAAGGGATCGTTCGGCTGTCCGCCGTCGTGGACCTCGCAGCAGCGTGCCCGAGCCGGCGCCGTGGACGACGCCGTCGGTGGTCAGCCCCGCCACCGCGCTCAGGAGTCGAGGCCGAGTTCGGCCCAGACCGTCTTGCCGGGGTGACCCGGGGTGACGCCCCAGCGTCGGGCGAGTCGGTCAAGGAGCTGCATGCCGAAACCGCCGGGCTCGGTGTTCGCGGTGGCGCGTTCGCGGGGCCGGCGGTCGCCGGCATCGCTGACGGCTATGCGCAGCCACCGCCCGTCCCAGGTGAGCTGGATCAGGGGCGGGCCGGAGCCGTGACGGATGGCATTGGTGATCAGTTCCGAGACGAGCAGTTCGGCGGTCTGGATCATCCGGTGGGAGCCGTCTGTCGGGTTACCCACGCCTGCCCGGTGAACCATCCGTGTCGGCCGGGTGACCGGCAGCTCCCGCGAAGGCCGTCCGCCGGGAGTTCGACAGTGCCGGCACGTGTTGGGTGAGTGCGCTGTCGCAACACTGATCGGGACGGCCGAAAACCAGCGATGCCCATGGCCCCGCTGTCTGTCCATGGTCGGCGGGGCTGATCGGCAACCGGCACACACGCAGTGAAGGCCCGGTGGATACCGGGCCTTCACGTTTGAGTAGCGGGGACAGGATTTGAACCTGCGACCTCTGGGTTATGAGCCCAGCGAGCTACCGAGCTGCTCCACCCCGCGTCGGTACGGTGAACTGTACGGCACCGATCGGAATCGGCCCAATCGACTTTCGCCTGCGCTCGGAGCGGGCCCGATTGCTCATGACCGACCGACATGGCCACTGCTCACCCGGCCTGGATCTGAATTCTCAGTTCGGGTGCCGTTGGAGCACGGGCACACCTGGAGAAGTCTCCACGAACTGGTCGGCGGTGCTGGTCCAGGGCCGGCCAGGCGTAATGTCCATGCGGCCTTCAGTCAAAAGCCCCCGTTGTCAAAGGCGAGCAGGCTCACCCTGCCGGTCGGGGCGGCCGGTGGATGGAGCACCGGCAGGTCATCAACGGGATCTTCGTCCGCATGCGGACCGGCATCCCTTGACTATCCTCCGAGGAGGTTCGTAAGTGGGCAGACCTGGTACGACCGGCATCGGCCGTCCGCAGCCGGCGCTTGGGAACGTCGGTGTCAGTCAGCTCCAGAACGCGTGAAACTACTGCAACAGGCGCGTCAGCAGTACTCCCTGCACCAGGCTGCCGCAGGGAGCGAGCGGTGGCAGCCGGGATGGCCGCGATGGTGAGCGCCGGCGAGACTGCGGTAGCCGACCGCATTCCTAGGGTTTGTCGCGGGTGACGGCCAGGCCGGGGACGTCAGCGAGGGCAATGCGGGCGGTGATGCGTTTCCCGACCGGTTCGCGCCGGGCTTCCACGCCCTGCGCGACGGCCATCACGATCTCCAGGCCGTGCTGCCCGACGCGGCTGGCGTCCGAGACCCGCGCCACCGGCAGCACCGGGTCGGAGTCCCACACGACGACCTCCACCACTTCGCCCATGATCCGCAGTTCCATCAGTACGGGTCCGGGCGCGTACTTGCGGGCGTTGGTGACCAGTTCGCTGACCACCAACTGGGGAGGTCCACGGCACGCTGCGAGACCGGTACTCCTTGCCCGTTCCGGGCATGGGCGAGAAAGCCCGCGGCCAGATGGCGAGCCTGAGCGATGCAGGCGCCGTCCCCCTCCAACGCCACGGCGGTCTGCAGAACACGGGCGTCAGGCGCGGTGTCGGCCTCCCCTACCGGGCCTGACCCCATCACAGCCGCCACACTTTCCCCGTTCACAATGCCCGGCACGTATCCCCGCAGCTGAGGTTCACGTCTTGATCACCTCCATGGCTGAGGCAGAGATGACGAATACCGGCCCCCTGAGCCGCCAGGCCAGCTATCGGTCGTGTCCACGACCGTCGACGGCATCCGTGTAGTGACCTTGGCCGGAGAGATCGACCACCACACCGGCGACACACTCCGCCAGGCCCTGGACGCCTCCAACACCCCTCGCCCCCGCGTCGTGGTCGACCTGCACCACGTCACCTTCATGGACTCCAGCGGCATCAACATCTTCATCGCCGCTCACCACACCCTCAGCGAAGCCGACGGCTGGCTGCGCCTGGCCGCACCCGGCGAATCCATGATGCGCACCCTGAACATCGTCGGCGTCGACACCCTCAGCGACTGCCGGGAAACACTCCGCCAAGCCCTCGGCAACTGACCGCCTCCGGGACCGATTCGCGGTCCTGCCGCCCGAGCGGCCGGTTTGCCACCCGGACCACTCACCGGGTTGCCACCGGCCCCGCGTCACGGACCGGATCGTGCAGGCCGCGAATGCGCGGCGCGCCCCGGCCGTCGGCCGCCCACGGCAGGACCGTCATCAACCTCCCGGGAGACCCGTGATCAGCCTCCCGGCGGCCCTGACGGAAGGCTCCAGTAGAGAGAGCCCGGCCCTTGGGAGACGGAATCTCACCGCCTCATCAGCCCACTCCTCGTCACCCCGGGCAAGCTGGACACAAGCGGTGCGAAGGTTGCGCCGGCACAGGTGCGCGTCTCCCGCGCCGCCGGCACCGGAACGGCGACCGCCACCTGGGTGAACGCCCTGCGGGCCGCCCGTCCTCTGCCAGCAGGTCTGCCGCCGCTGCCAGGGCCCCGCTGTCTTCTTCGCGGTCCTGCAAGAGGGCCGCTGGCCTCCGGGCCCGGGGGTCCCCGTCACCGTCCTGACCGGCTTCCTCGGCTCCCGCAAGACCACCCTCCTCAACCGCACCCTTACCGAGAACCACGGCCTGAGGATCGCCATCGTCGAGAACGAGTTCGGCGAGGTCGGCATCGACGGCACCTGCGAGCATGAGCACCCCGAACTCGTGGCGGGCCCTCACGACCCCGGGCCGGGCGGCGAACACAGCCACGGCGCCACCTGGCCCGGTATGGACACCAAGAGTTCCCGATAAATGCGTTGGGCTGACCGGCCCCCGCTGATAGCGTCAGGGCGGCCGTGAGGGAACGCGAGGAGGTGAGACCCATGAAGGCTGTATCCATGTGGGTGCTCCCCCATGTCGTCACGGTGGGCGATTGACGCAGGTGTCGCCGGGAGCACCTCGGACAAGGCACTCCTGAGAGGCAACACCTGTGAACTTCGTGCATTCCGCTCCGGGCACGGACAACCATCCGGTTGTGGTCACGCGGGTCTCGGACACGCAGTGGCACGCTGTGGAGGACGACCTGACGGTCGGCCGCGGCGTCGCTTCGCGCCGGCCCGGCGGGCGGCTCTTCGTCAGCATCGACGCGTGGCACGGCGCGGTCTTCGACCGCATCGCCGACGCGATGCAGGCGGACCTGCCGACACCGCTGTACACCGTCGTCGACGAGGCCGACCACGACTCGAGGTCCGCCTGGGAGCGGGCCGGCTTCGCCACCGCACGCCGCGAGTGGGGCTATCTCGTGCCCACCGACCCGCAGATCACCGGGCTCGGCTCGGTACGGCCCCCGTCCGGCGTGACGATCGTGCCCGCCGGTGAGGCGGAGGAGGGCCCGCTGCGCGCCCTGGACCGCCTCATCCGCGGCGAGATCGAGGCCACCGTCGGATGGCGGACGATGCCGGCCGAGGTGCTGCCCCACCCGGCGGGAACCACCGTGGTCGACCCGTCGAAGTACGCGGTAGCAAGGCACGTGGACGAGTACGTGGGACTGGTCCGAGTGGCCCCGCTGACCCGGCAGCCCCGGATCGGGCTGATCGCCGTCCGGTCCGACAGACACCGCCGCGGCATCGCCCGGACGCTGCTGACCCATGCGCTCGGTTCCCTGCACCGCTCCGGGACCGCTTCGGCATGGGCCGAGGTGAACGAGTCCAACGCGGCGGCCACCGCCCTGTTCGAGAGTATCGGCGCCCGGCGCGCGGCCAGCACCCTTGAGCTCGTCCGCCACTGACGCGACCACATCGCACCGGGCGACCGCTACCCACTGAATTCGCCGTCACAGAACGGGAGAAGTGAGAGACCATGACAAAGGCAGCAGGGGGCGTAGAAGCCGAAGGCACCGTCATCGAGTGCCTGCGCAACGCCACCTTCAAGGTGGAACTCCAGAACGGGCACACAGTGCTCGCCCACATCAGCGGGAAGATCCGGAAGAACCGCATCAAGATCCTCCCGTACGACCGAGTGCTCGTGGAACTCAGCCCCTACGACCTCACCCGCGGCCGGATCCGCTACCGGTACAGGGCGTAACGGAAGGTGCGGCGCCCATCGCCCTATCGGGAGCCGTAGGGCAGGAGCGCCATCTCGCGTGCGTTCTTGATGGCCTGTGCTATCTGCCGCTGCTGCTGACGCGTCACGTGGGTCACCCGACGGCTGCGGATCTTTCCGCGGTCGGAGATGAACTTCCGCAGCAAGTCGGTGTCCTTGTAGTCGATGTAGGTGATTCCTCCGGCGTCCAGCGGGTTGGTGCGCTGGACCTTGGCAGTCTGACGCCGGATGCTTGTGCGTCGGGTCATGGTGAGGCCGGTCCCCTCTTTCAGGTCACGGGGTCGAGCAAGTCGTCTAAGACGTGCGGGAGTTGCTTCCAGCGGTCCCTGCCCGCCGCGTACTCGTCGTCGGTGAGCAGGCATGAGTCGAGCAGGGCCGACAGGCCGTCGCGGTCCAGGCCGGGCGAGGTGAAGGTGAGGTACTGGCAGCGGTCGCCGTGTTCCGGGTGCCAGTCCACGGAGGCGGCGAGGCGACGCTCGGCGGGCACCATCTCCCAGGCGGCGTCGGGCAGAGCTGCCAGCCAGGGCCCGGCCGACTCCACGCACAGCGCGCCGCCGGCGGCGTCCCAGGACAGCAGTGTGTCGGGGCGGTCCGCGAGCCAGAACCGCCCCCGGCTGCGCGCAGCGGCGCACGCGAGGTCCTCAAGCGCCGCGTACAGGCGCTGCGGGTGGAAGGGCCGTTCGCGCCGCCAGACGAAGGTGCTCACGCCGTGCTCGTCGCACGACTGCGGCAGCAGCGCGCACGCAGGATGCACACGGGCTGCGGCCGCTGCCACGTCGAAGCCCGCCGACAGCGCCGCCCCCAGGGCACCGCCGCTCTCCACCCGTACGCTTCGTGCGCCTGGTGTGAGCTGGGCGAGCAGCGCGCGGTCGGTGTCGTCGGCGACCTCGTCGCAAGAATCGCCGTCGCCGAGGGCGATCACCGTGGGGTACTCCAGTTGCCGGGCGAAGGTGTCGGCGACCGTGCGCTGGTCGGTCGGCGCGGCGGCGAGGCCGACGTCGGCCAGGTCGTCGCCGTTGGACAGGTACGGCAGCACGAGTGCCAGATCGACCGCGGTGGCGACCCCGGTCAGGGCCAGCGGTGCGCCCGCGGAGGCAACGACTCCGGCCATGGCCTGGGGCTCGACCGAGTCCCACAGTTCCACGACGACCAGCCGGTACGTCCCCTCCGTTGCGAGCCTCAACAGTTCGGGGACGAGATCCTCGCGAAGTGCGCAGCACGCGCAGTCGTTCACCAGGGGTGCATCGCCGCTGCCCAGCAGGCCGTCGGCGTCGCGTACCGTCCGGTGCACCACCCTGTCGACGGCGGATGTCAGGTCGCGGTGCAGCGCGACCGAGCCGGGGACCGTACGCAGGATCTGCTCTACGGCGGCCCGGCGGGCGTCGGCGTGCAACCCGGCGACGATCGCGACCGGCAGCCGCGCCTCGTCCGCGTTCACCGCTCGCTCCGTCCGCGTCCGTAGCGCCGCTCGAAGCGCTCGACCCGCCCCGCGGTGTCCAGGACCCGCTGGGTGCCGGTGTAGAAGGGGTGGCTCGCCGAGGAGATCTCGACGTCGATGACCGGGTAGGTGTTGCCGTCCTCCCATTCGATGGTCTTGTCGCTCGTGGCCGTGGACCGGGTGAGGAAGGCGTAGTCGGCGGACCGGTCGCGGAAGACGACCGGGCGGTAGGCGGGGTGGATTCCGGGCTTCACGGCTCTCAGCGCTCCTCACGGAAGTCGACGTGGCGGCCGGCGACCGGGTCGTACTTGCGCAGGGTGAGCCGGTCGGGGTTGTTACGACGGTTCTTGCGGGTCACGTAGGTGTAGCCAGTGCCGGCGGTGGACCTCAGCTTGATGATCGGGCGCAGTTCGTTACGGGCCATGGCCAGCACCATACAAGAGATTGGTTTTCATTTTCATCTGGCGCTAGTGTGCTGCTCATCCACCCCAAGGAGGGAACAGCCATGTCCGCCCACTGCCAACTCACCGGCCGACAGCCCGGCTTCGGCCATCACATCTCCCGCTCGCACCGGCGGAGCAAGCGCCGTTTCGACCCCAACATCCAGAGCAAGCGCTACTGGCTGCCGAGTGAAGGCCGGCACGTCCGGCTCGCGCTTTCCGCCAAGGGCATCAAGACGGTCGACACCATCGGCATCGAGGCCGCGGTGGCCCGCATCCGCGCCCGTGGAGGGAAGGTCTGATGGCGAAGAAGAGCAAGATCGCGAAGGACGGCCAGCGGCGCCTCATCGTGGCCCGATACGCCGCGCGCCGCGCCGCATTGAAGGCGATCATCGCGCTCCCCGGAAGCTCCGACGAGGACCGCGCCGCCGCCCAGCGGGAACTACGCCGGCATCCCCGCGACGCCAGCATCACCCGCCTGCGCAATCGCGACTCCGTGGACGGCCGCCCGCGCGGCTACCTGCGCGCATTCGGCCTGTCCCGCATCCGAGTACGCGAGATGGCCCACGCGGGCGAGCTCCCTGGCGTGACCAGCAGCAGTTGGTGACACGGCACGCCAGGGGCTCACAACGGGCGCGTCGGCAACACAGCCCGAATCTGTGCCCGGTTTCGAACGCGCCTTCCGCCACTCTGAACGGGGGCGGGCGGCGGCACCGGCTCGTGGCGATCTACAACGAGCCGGTGGGTACGGCCTGCCCCGCACGCGGACGGCTTCCGCGTGCGGGACCCCGGGCCGACCGGAAGATCAGCTGGTCGTCAGGGCGGTGTCGTCCACGGCGAAGCCGGTCTACAGCGCGGAGTCCTCCACGCCGTTGAACTTCCGGCGATGACCAGGACGGCTTTGAGCTGGTTGATCGCCTGGGTACGGCTCGCGCGGCGGCCTGAGCGTCGAGCGGGTCGGCCGGCTCAGCAGATTCAGGTCTTCGAAGTGAACCGGACCGGGTAGCGGGACAGGCCCGCGCCGAAGGTGCCGGTGCCCTCCGTACCGGCCCGGCGCACCGCACCCCGCTTGCGGGCCCACACGAGCAACTGCCGGTAGCCGGCCGCCATCACGGGAAAGGACTCCGTTTCCAGGATCTTCCCGAGCGGGGAAATCACGGCGGCGACATGCACCTCGCCGTGCGTGTCCACGCCCAGGACGACCACGTGCTGGGTTGATGGCACCGGCCCGCTCGGGCGGTCTGAACCGTGATGGCGCCTGATCCTCGGCAGGGCCCCTATGGGGACACGCGTTGCAGCTCGGTACCAGCAGCCGCCCTCCCGCAACGACGGTCGACACGCCTATGACTGGACACTTCGGTCATAGATCTCATGAGTCAGACCCCCACCCGGGACGGCATTGCGCAACCGTCCCACTCATCACGGCACAACGGCATGACTCGATCACTGCCGGATGGCTTCGTCCGATCCTGCTGCGCCGCGCGGCCGGGTTTTGCCCCCGCATTACCGCCCCATGACCATTTGTCTACAGGTCTGTAGTCATGATGGTCCAGCCTTAGTTAGGGTTGCCTACGCTAACGGAGGCTGCTCGTACGGAGGCCGCCCGGGGAGGGTCGCATGTGGGATGACGCGTTTCCGAGTTTCCTGATCGGGCTGCGGGAGGGGCTCGAAGGGGGACTCATCGTCTCCATCCTCATCGCGACCCTTGTGCGGGCGGATGCCCGCTCCCGGCTGCCGCAGGTGTGGACGGGCGTACTCGCGGCGATCGCGCTCGCCATGAGTTTCGGCGCGGTCCTCACTTTCACCGCGGCCTCCCTGTCGGCGACCGCGCAGGAAGCCTTTGGCGGCACCCTCAGCGTGATCGCGGTCGCGTTCGTCACCGCCATGGTGTTCTGGATGCGCCGCTCGGCCCGCAGCCTGTCCGGTGAGATAAAGGAGAAGGTCACCGGAGCCCTGGCCATGGGTTCGGGTGTGCTGATTCTCACCTCCTTCCTCGCCGTGGGCCGGGAGGGTCTGGAGACCGCGCTGTTCCTGTGGACCACGGCCCAGGCGGCCGGTGAGTCTTCCGGCCCGCTGGCCGGCGCCGCGATCGGGCTGATCCTTTCGGCCGCCCTGTGCTGGGGCCTGTACCGGCGGGTCCTGAAGATCAACCTGACGAAGTTCTTCACCGCCACCGGCGTGGTCCTGATCGTGATCGCGGCCGGCGTTCTCGGTTACGGGCTGCGCGACCTGCAAGAGGGTGGAGTGCTGCCCGGCAAGGCGGCCTATGCCATCGACCTGAGCGGCAGTATCGACGCCAGCTCCTGGTACAGCACGCTGGTGCAGGGCGTGTTCAACCTGACGCCGGCCATGACCTGGTTGCAGGTCTTGGGTTACGCGGGCTATCTCGCCGTGGTCATGACGCTGTTCGTGCGCGGCCTGCGCGCCACGGCACCGAAGCCGGGCTCCGGCAAGGCGGCGCCAGCCCCGGACACTCCGAGGCCCGCGCGGCGCCGCCCTGCCTGGGTGGTTCCGGTCGTCGTCGTCACCGTCCCCGCGCTCCTCGCGGGTCTCGCCGTCGCCCTCGGCCGCCCGAAGCCCGGCGCCGCCCAGACCGTCGCCGTCTCGGAGAAGGACTGCGGCGAGGGTTTCACCGCGCCGAGGCCCGGCCGGCAGACCTTCCAGATGCACAACACCGGCGACAAGACTGCCGAGGTGTACCTCGTCGACCCGGCCACGAACGCCGTCTACGGCGAGATCGAGGGCCTGGCCCCCGGCACCACCCGCTCCTTGGTCGCCACCGTCGCCGGCGGCACCTACGCCTGGCGGTGCGTACCCAGCGGCGGCACCCCGGTCACCTCCCAGGCCGTCCGCGTCACCGGTGGCGGGGCTGCGAAGGCGGTCGTCCCGGTCTCGGAACACGACCTCTCCGGCCCGCTCGCGCAGTACCGGAGGTACGTCGAGGAGGGCTTGGCCGCGCTCGTGCCCCAGACCCGCACCCTGGCCGACGACATCAGGCACAACCATCTGGGCAAGGCCCGTACCGACTGGCTCACCGCGCACCGCACCTATGCCTCCCTCGGCGCCGCCTACGGCACCTTCGAGGACTTCGACCGGAAGATCGACGGAAGGGCCGACGGACTGCCGGACGGCGTGCACGACAAGGATTTCACCGGCTTCCACCGCATCGAGTACGGCCTGTGGCACGGCGAGCCCGCCGCCTCGCTCACCGCGCCGGCCCAGCGACTGGCCGCCGACGCCGCCGGCCTGCGGACAGCCTTCCCGCACCAGGACTTCGACCCGTCCGACCTGCCGCTGCGTGCCCACGAGGTCCTAGAGAACACACTGCAGTTCGAGCTGACAAGCGACACGGACGAGGGCAGCGGCACCAACCTCGCCACCGCCGACGCCAACCTCGCCGGCACCCGCGAGCTGCTCACCGTCCTCAGGCCGCTGCTCACCAGCCGCTCTCCGCACCTGCTGCCGACCGTCGACGCGGACGTCGCACGGCTGCAGCAACTCCTCGACTCCGCCCACCACGGCAGCCACTGGACCCCCGTCAAACAGCTCGACCCCACCGACCGCGCCCGCGTCGACGGGGCCACCGGCCAGCTGCTGGAGGACCTGTCCCCCGTGCCGGCCCTGCTGGAGATCCGGAAGTCCGCCTGATGACCACCGCACACCACCGCATCGACCCCGCCCGCAGCGAAGGGAACGCAGTCATGCCGTCCGCCGAAACCCCCGCCCCGCAGGGTGGCTGCCCGGCCGGCGCCGACCGCCGCTCCTTCGTGAAGACGGCCCTCGGCGCCGGAGCCGTCGGCGCGGTTCTGGGCGGCGGCGGCCTCGCGCTCGCCGAGAGCGGCGGTGGCACCGCACAGGCGGCAGCGCAGACGGCGAACGCCACCGCAGTGCCCTTCCACGGCCTCCACCAGGCCGGCATCATCACCCCCGCGCCGGCCGCCGCCACCTTTGTCTCCTTCACCGTCATCGCCGAAGACCGAGCGCAATTGGTGGAGTTGCTGAAGACGCTCACCAGCCGGGCCCGCTTCCTGACCTCCGGCGGCGTTCCCGCCGACCTCGGCGTCGGCGCCCCGCCCTCCGACAACGGGATCCTCGGCCCGACCGTCCCCGCCGACGGCCTCACCATCACCGTCGGCGTCGGCGCGTCCCTCTTCGACGACCGCTACGGCCTCGCCGGAGCGAAACCCCGCCGCCTCACCCCCATGCGGACCTTCCCCAACGACAACCTCAAGCCCGCCGAGTGCCACGGTGACCTGTCCCTGCAGATCTGCGCCAACCGTCAGGACACCGTCCTGCACGCGTTGCGGGACATAGCCCGGCACACCCGTGGGGCCATGCAGATCAAGTGGCGCATCGACGGCTTCCAGAACACGCCCCGACCCACCGGCGCCCAGCGCAACCTGCTCGGCTTCAAGGACGGCATCGCCAACCCCGACGTCGCCTCGTCCCGGGAAAGCAACCGCCTCATATGGGTCGGGGGCGGCGCCGGCGAGCCCGCATGGGCCAGGGGCGGCAGCTACCAGGTCGTACGGATCATCCGCATGCTCGTCGAGTTCTGGGACCGGGTCTCCCTCACCGAGCAGGAGAAGATGTTCGGCCGCCGCAAGGACACCGGCGCCCCGCTCGACGGCGTCAAGGAGACCGATGTCCCCAACTACGCCAAGGATCCGCACGGCAACGCGATCCCCCTCGACGCCCACATCCGCCTCGCCAACCCACGCACCGCCGCCACGGACGACTCCCGTATCCTGCGCCGCGGCTACAACTACGACCGCGGAATCGACGATGTCGGCAACCTCGACATGGGCCTGGTCTTCTGCTGCTACCAGCAGGACGTCAAGCGCCAGTTCGAGGCCACCCAGACCCGGCTGATCGACGAACCCCTCGTCGACTACATCTCGCCCACCGGCGGCGGCTACTTCTTCGCCCTGCCCGGGATCCGTGACACCAAGGACTGGTTCGGCCGCGGGATGCTCACGAGCTGACACAGATTCCTCAAGCCCGACCCGTGCCGTGCCCGGGAAACCCTGATGGCCGAGGTCTGGGACGAGAACTGGTTCGGCTCCACCAAGACCCTCGACGTCACCATGGCCGGGCTGCGCCGCCGCCTCGCGCAGGCCGCCGGTCTTCCCGGCCGCCGCTCATCGGGTTCAGTCCGCGTTGGGCCGGGCGAGGCCGTGGTCGTAGGCGAAGATCACGGCCTGGATCCGGTCGCGGGCTCCGATCTTGGCCAGGACGCGGCCGACGTGGGTCTTGACGGTCGACTCGGAGAGCACGAACCGGGCGGCGATCTCTCCATTGGTCCAGCCCTTGCCGACGGCGACGAGGATCTCCCGCTCGCGGTCGGTGAGGGAGACGAGCCTCGGGTCCTCCGCGGCGTCACCCCGGTGGGCGGGGACGTACTGAGCGAACTCGTCCAGGAGGCGGCGAGTGAGGGCGGGCGCGATCACGGCGTCGCCGGAGGCGACGGCGCGGATCCCCGCGAGGAGCTCCTCGGGGCGCGCGTCCTTGAGGAGGAACCCGCTGGCCCCGGCCCGGATCGCGGCGTGGACGTACTCGTCGAGGTCGAACGTCGTGAGCACGAGGACGTGTGAGCGGCCGCCGGCGGCGACGATGCGGCGGGTGGCCTCGATCCCGTCCATGCCGGGCATGCGGACGTCCATCAGGACGACGTCCGGGCGCAGTTCGGCGGCCTTGCGGACGGCTTCCGCGCCGTGGGCGGCCTCCCCGACGACGTCGGTCTCGGGGACGGAGTCCAGGAGCAGGTGGAAGCCGTAGCGCTGCAGCGGCTGGTCGTCCACGATGAGGACGGTGGTCACCGGTCACCGCCCCGGGGCGTGAGGTCGAGGACGGCGTCGACGCTCCATCCTCCGCCGTCCGTCGGTCCCGCACTGACGGTTCCGCCGTACAGAGCCGCTCTCTCCCGCATGCCCACCAGGCCGTGTCCTTCCTCGTTCGGCGGGCCCGGCCGTGCGGCCGGGCCGGTGTCCTGGACCCGGATGCTCAGCCGGGCGCCCGTCACGACGACCGCCAGGTGCACCCGGGCGGCGTCGGCGGCGTGCTTCATGGTGTTGGTGAGGGCTTCCTGGACGATGCGGTACACCGTCAGCTGGACCCCGCCGTCCAGGGCCTCGACGTCGCCGGAGGTCCGGTAGACGACCTCCAGTCCGGCGGCGCGCACGGTGGCGCACAGTGCGCCGATGTCCGCGATGCCGGGCTGCGGGCTGAGCTCGGGCCCGCCGGCCGGACCGTCCCCGGCCTCGCGCAGTACGCCGAGCACGCGCCGCAGCTCGCCGAGGGCCTGCCGGCCGGTGTCGCCGATGAGCCGCAGGGCCTCCTTGCCCCGTTCGGGGGCGATGTCGGTGGCGTAGGCGCCGGCGTCGGCGAGCGTGATGATGACGGACAGGTTGTGGCCGACGATGTCGTGCATCTCGCGCGCGACCCGGGTGCGTTCGGTGGCCGTGGCCAGCCTGCTGCGCTGGTCGCGCTCGATCTCCAGCCGGGCGGCCCGCTCCCGTAGTCCGGCGAGCTGGGCCCGGCGGATTCGTACCATGAGGCCGAGCGCGAGGGCCGCCGTCGCCGTGCTCAGCAGGAAGAACAGCGCGTCCCAGACGGACACGGCCGAGGACGCGCGGACCGCGACCAGCAGCATGGCGCCCGCCATGACCGCGCCGGCCCACGGCAGCCGCCGTAGCCGCCCGTGCAGGGCCAGGCTGTACAGGGCGACGAAGAGCGCGACGTCAGCGCGCAGCGCCGCGCCCAGGCACCATTGGAGGACGAACACCGCGGCGATGACACCGAAGGCCACCATGGGCTTGCGTCGCCGCCACAGCAGGGGCAGTACCAGTCCTGCCTGCAGTGCCAGCATCCCCGCGACGGGCAGCTCGGTGAAGGCGAGCCGGAAGCGGCGCGGTCCGTCGCCGTCGTCCACACCGCCGCGCAGCAGGTCGGGCAGGCAGAACATCAGGAAGACGAGGACCACGACCACGGTGTCCAGCACCCAGGGATGTGTCCGGTCGGCCTGCCGCAACCGCTGGCCGCCCCGGGACAGCCGGGCGACCAGCGGTCCCATCCCGCTGATGTCATCGGTGGTCACGGACGTCACCTGTCCATGGTGCGGGCGTCAGGCGTCGGTGCGCGCGAGCCGGTACGCCGCACCGCCCAGCGCAAGCGCCGCCCAGCACAGGAAGACCAGCAGCCCGGCGCCCGGCGACAGTGACGTCGAGTCGTGGGTCAGCGCGAACATCGACTCACCCGCGTTGGACGGCAGGTAGGGGCTGATGTCGTCCTGCCAGGAACTCGGCAGCAGGGAGATCAGCCCCGGGATCAGCATCAGGGCGGCGACCAGCACCGAGATCCCGCCGGCCACCGACCGCAGCAGCGCGCCCAGGGCGACGCCGATCACTCCGACCAGGCCGAGGTAGAGCCCGGCGCCCAGCAGACTCCGCAGTACACCAGCGTGTGAAAGGCTCATCGCCGCGGGCGTGCCCGAGACGATTCCACTGCCGAACAGGAAGGCGACGAACCCACCCACCGTCCCCACGACCAGTGCGACCAGACCGAACACGGTCGCCTTGGACCACAGCACGGGCAGCCGGCGGGGAACCGCCGCGAGGGTGGAACGGATCATGCCGGTCGAGTACTCGCCCGCCGTGACCAGCACGCCGAGCACGCCCAAAGCCAGCTGGGCGAAGTTCGTACCGAAGAGGGACAGGCTGACGGCCGTCGAATCGGCGAAATCCCGGTCCATGTGGCCGGAGCTGATCCCCGACTTGTAGCGACTCGCGGAGATCAGGCCGAAGGCCACCAGGAACAGCAGGCCGAGGCCCAGTGTGATCCAGGTCGAACGCAGGGACCACAGCTTGGCCCACTCGGAAGCGAGCACGCGCCGTCCGGTCACCCGGTAGGCGGGGCGGGCGGGAGTGATCCTGCGTTCCTCTGAGGTCGCGGTGAGGATGCTCATGCGGGCCTCTCCAGGTCGATGCCGGTCGTGGTGCCGTGGTACTCCACGGAGTCTCTGGTCAGGTCCATGAACGCCTCCTCCAGCGACACGCTTCGCGCGCTCAGCTCGAACAGCGCGATCCCGTGCTCAGCGGCCTTCAGCCCGATCTCACGGGCGGTCAGCCCGGTCACCTGCAGTTCCTCGGAACCGATCCGGCCGGTGACATCGACGCCCGGCCCGGCGAGCACGTCCCGCAGCCGGGCCGGGTCCTGGGTGACGACCTTCACCGTGTCCCCGCCGGCCTCCCGGATCAGGTCCGCCACGGTCGTGTCGGCCAGCAGCCGCCCGCGCCCCACGATGATCAGGTGGTCCGCAACCAGGGCCATCTCGCTCATCAGATGGGAGGACACGAACACCGTCCGGCCCTCGTCGGCGAGCCCTTTCAGGAGGTTGCGTATCCAGAGCACCCCTTCCGGGTCCAGCCCGTTGACCGGCTCATCGAGCATCACTGTCTGCGGATCGCCCAGCAGTGCCGCGGCGATGCCGAGCCGCTGGCCCATCCCGAGGGAGAAGGCGCCGGCCCGCTTCTTCGCCACGCTGTCGAGTCCGGCGAGGCCGATGACCTCGTCGACCCGACGGCCGGGGATGCCGTGGGTGAGCGCGAGCGCTTTGAGGTGGTTGTACGCCGAGCGGCCCGGGTGGATCGACTTGGCCTCCAGGAGGGCGCCGACCTCCTGCAGCGGCGCCTGGTGGCGGGCGTAGGGGTGGCCGTTCACGGTGACGGAGCCGCTGGTCGGGGCGTCGAGGCCGACGATCATGCGCATGGTCGTGGATTTGCCCGCGCCGTTGGGCCCCAGGAAGCCGGTCACCGTGCCGGGCTTCACCACGAAGTCCAGCCCGTCGACGGCCGTCTTCTCGCCGTACCTCTTGGTCAACCGCCGTGCGTCGATCATTCGCGTTCTCCCTGTCGGGCTCCGGCGTCCGTCTCTGCGGACGCCTCACCGGCAACGCTAGGTGCCGAATCACCCGGTTCCTGTGGTACCGGGAGGCTGAACCGCGGCGGGCGCGTAGTACCGCGGTACTACGTGGCCACCTGCGCTGCCTTCCGTGCGCTCGCGCTGAGGCAACGCTCGCCAGGCACCGCAGGACGGCAAGGGGCACCGGGGGGACATCGTGGAGTCTCCGCTTCCGTTGGTATCGGCCGGCACCACGGGACGAAGCGGCGGATCAGTGGCCCCAGCACCAGCAGGCCGGGGAACAGTGGCAGCCAGGCCGTCAGCAGCCCCGGTAGCCGAAGACCGCCGACAGGGCCGCGGCTCCCGGCACCCCGGCCGAGCCCGGACCACCCGGGTGGCAGGCAGTACGGCGGCGCCGCCGGCAAGGAGGTACTCCAGGCAGCAGCGGCGGTCGAGGACCGCGCGTCCACCGCCCGCGCCCTCGCTCGGGCGGCGCTCGCGGCCGGCCGCCGGGAGCCGCCGCAAGGACTCGGCTCCACCGACCGCGCGGTCTCCCGCCGTATCGCCGCGTGCCAGGCCGCCCCACCCCCGCGCCTGTGGCCGCTGGCGGTGACCGTTCTGGCGCTTGACGCCCTCACCGCGCTGGGCGCCGCCGACGCAACCGGCGACCCGCTCCGGCTGCTGGAGCCGGTCCTCGCCCGAGAATGATCACGCGGCGGGCCGGTTGCGCATCCGGCGGTGGGCCGCCAGGGCCGAACCGGTCAGGGAGCCTCCTCGCCCTGGGCGACCTCGACCTCGTGGTGGAAGCCGACGACGCCGACCGCTCCGGCGGCGACGGACAGGACCGTGCAGGCCACGAGGAGAAACGTGGTAAGGCGGGCGGTGCGCGGGCGCGTCCGGGAGGGTGCGAGGAGCGCTGCGACGCGTTGCGGCACCGGTCCGGTCGTCGCCGCCGGTGCGAAGTCCGGTCGGGTGGCGGGGGAGGCGTTTCCGGCGAGGGCGGCGCGGGCGATGGCCGTGGCGATCAGGCGCCGGTCTCCGGTGACCTCGGCGGCGGCCTCGTCGGCAGCCCGCTCGGCGGCGAACCGGATGGTGGCGCGGGTGGTGCGCAGGGCGGGGTGGCAGTGGGCGGCGAGTTCGGCGGCGGCCAGGAAGTAGTGGTGCCCGGCCCGGTTGTGGGCGCGCTCATGGGCGAAGAGGGCCTCACGCTCGGCAGGTCCCAGACTGCGCAGCATGGCGGTGGTGACGACGATGCGGTGGGGCCGTCCGGGCAGGGCGTACGCGTCCGGATCGGGCGATTCGATCACGCACAGGTCACCTGCGGCGGGGCGGCGGTCGGCCTGCGTGCGAGCAGCCTTGAAGGCGCGGATCTGCCAGAAGGCCGAGCGTGCGAGCCTCCAGACACTGAGAGTGAGCACCCCGGTGGCCGCCATGGCGGCGGGGAGGACGAAGTAGTCCGAGGGAGTCCGCAGGGGGCGGACGAGTTCGCCAAGGACGGCGAAGGCGGGGAGTTCGAGCAGTCCGGTCAGGACGAGGGCGCCGAGAGCGGCGACGCAGGCTCCCGCCAGCGCGAGGGTCGAGGCGGTGAGGACCCACAGTGCGGTGGCCGGGGCCAGCCGGTCGAGGGTTCGACGGGTCAGCGTCGGCGCGAGGAAGGGCACGATCAGCGGTACGAGCAGCAGAGCGGTCATCGCTCGTCGCCCTCCAGGAGCCGGCGCAGGTGCTGCTCGTCTCCGGGACTGAGCTGGGCCACGAAGCGGGCCAGGACCGTCTCCCGGTCGGCGTCCCGGTCGAGTTCGGTGTGCATGCGCCGGGCGGTCAGGCCGGGCGCGTCCTGGACGGGGAAGTAGGCATAGCCGCGGCCCTGCCGCTCCCGGTCGACGGCACCCTTCTCGTGCAGACGGGTCAGTATCGTCGTCACCGTCGTCCGGGCCAGGCCGGAGCCGAGCTCGGCCTGCACCCGCCCTGGTGTGAGCGGGGCTTCGGCAGCCCACAGCGCGGCCATGACGGCGGCCTCGAGCTCGCCTGCCGGCCGCCTCTCGTCCCTCGCGTCGGTCATGGGAACGTTCCTCACTCCGCCATCGTCTACAGTTCAGTAGACCGTCTACAGAATTGTAGTCAGTCGCCGGATGCCGCCGCGCCGCCGTTCCGCCGCATCCGACAGTCCGGAAGAACGACGAAGGGGCCCCCGAGGATGACCACAGCCGCACACCTATCGTCGCAGCTCGCCGTCAATGTGCTCGACGCGCGGTCGCTGCTGTCCGCGTTCGGTGTGCTGGGCGTGGGCGTAGTGCTGTTCGCCGAGACCGGGCTGCTGATCGGCTTCTTCCTCCCGGGCGATTCCCTGCTGTTCACGGCCGGTCTGCTGTGCACCGGCACCGCCGGGAGCGGCCTGAAGCTGTCACTCACCCCGCTCCTGGTCGCGGCAGCGGTGGGAGCGCTGGCCGGCTCACAGTGCGGATACCTCCTGGGCCGTCGGGCAGGCGGCGCCCTGCTCGCCCGAAGTCGCTCGGCCCGCCTGCACGAGGGGGCGAGACGCGCGGAGGAACTGCTGGAACGCTACGGGTACGCGAAGGCGATCGTCCTGGCCCGCTTCGTTCCGGTGGTGCGCACGGTCCTGAACCCGATGGCGGGTGCCCTGCATGTGCCGGTGCGGACGTTCACCGTCTGGCAGGTGACCGGCGGGCTGGTGTGGAGCCTGGGTCTCACCCTGGCGGGCTACGCGCTGGGGTCCTCCGTGCCGAACGTGGACCGCTATCTGCTGCCGATGGTCGCGGTGATCGTGGGCCTGTCGCTTATTCCGGTCGCCTCCGAGGTGTACCGCTCGCGCCGGGACGCGAAGGCGAAGGAGGCACGCGGATGATCAGCGCCCTTGACGGCTCGTCGGTCGACGGCTCGGTCTACACCGCCGTGGTGAACCTCGCCCGGCGCTCCCCCGTCTGGCTGGACGACACGGTGTCGGCCTGGTCGACGTACGGGCTCGTCCTGTTCGCGGTGCTCATGGCCGTCGGCTGGTGGCATGCACGGCGTGTGGGCGCCACCGCGTCGGTGACGGCGCTCGCCGTGCCGTTCGTCGTGGTCGTGGCCTTCGGTGTGGACGCGGTGCTGAAGCTGCTGGTGCGCGAGGACCGGCCCTGCCAGAGCCTGCGGGTGACCACGTTGGAGGCGTGTCCGGCGCCCGGCGACTGGTCCTTCCCCAGCAACCATGCGGCCATCGCCGCCGCGGCGGCCGTCGCCCTGCTGTTCGTCTCCCGCCGACTCGGCGCGGTCGCCGTGATGGCCGCCTGCGCGATGGCCGTCTCGCGTGTCTGGGTGGGCGCGCACTACCCCCACGACGTGCTGGCCGGGGTCGTGGTGGGCGCCGTGACCGCCATGCTCGCCATGTCGGCACTGCGCAGGCGTGCGGAGGCCGCAGCTCTGCGGCTCGCGGCCACCCGTCTGCGTCCGCTGCTGGTGGTGTCGTGAAGCGCGGCGAGATCGCCGAACTGGCCGGCAGCTGCGGGCTCGGAGCGTGGACGGCGTTCGGCGTGCTGACCATGGTCGTGGTGGGCCACGACGGCATACCGCTGTTCGCGGACGCCGACTTCCTCTCGTGGTCCGTCGGCCACCGGCCCGACGTGGCGGTGGCGCTCGCCCGCGGGCTGACCGACACCGGGACCGGTGTCATCCCGTACGCGCTGGCGGTGCTGGCCGCGCTCATCGCGGGGCGCACCCCACGGCAGCGCGCGCTCGCCGTCGCACTCTGTCTGGGCTGCCTCGGGACGGGCCAGGCGCTGCGGTACGCGGTGATGACACTCGTCACCCGGCCGAGACCACCCCTGACGGACTGGGCGACGCACGCCTCGGGATGGTCGTTCCCGTCCGGTCACACCACCACGGCGGCCCTCACCGCGGGACTGCTGATCATCGCCATCCGCATACGCGGCCCGCGTGGCAGGACTGTGCTCACCCTGGTCATCGGCGGCTGGGGCGCGCTGGTCGGGCTGACCCGTGTCTACCTCGGAGTGCACTGGTTCACCGACGTCGTCGGCGGCTGGCTGTTCGCCCTGGGGTGGGTCGGCCTGTGTCTGAGCGCCGTGGCCCGCTGGCTTCCCGGCCGGTGGGCCCCCGGCACGACGGACACGGACTCGGCGCGCGGGACGGCAGAACCGACGGGCAGCGCAGCAGGGGGCCGAACGCACGCGACACCGGAACAGACCGACGCGGCACGAGAGCAGAAGGACGACCATGCGCCAGACGATCCTGGTCGTCGAGGACGATCACGCCCTGCGTGACGTGCTGATGCGGGGACTGCGCGACGAGGACTTCGACCCCGTGCCCGCACCGGACGGCGCCACCGCCCTGTGACTTGCCACCGCCGACATCTCCGCCGCCGTGCTCGACATCGGGCTGCCCGATGCCGACGGCCGGGACGTGTGCCAGGCGATGCGCGCGAACGGGTTCCTCTCCCCGTCATCTTCCTGACCGCCCACCACCGGCTGAGCGACCGGCTGTCAGGGTTCTCGGCCGGAGGCGACGACTACCTGCCCAAGCCGTTCCACCTCACCGAACTCGCGGCCGGCCTGCGGGCAGCCCTCAAACGGGCCGCGCCACCGCATGCCGCCACAACTGGAGACCTGGCGCTGGACGCAGTGCGGCGCGTGGTCAGCGTCCGAGGCACCCGGGTCGACCTGACACCGGCCGAGTTCCGTCTCCTGGCGGCGCTCATGGCGGCTTCCGGCGGCATCGTGCGCCGTCGCGAGCTGGTCCGGGCGGCCTGGCCCGAGGGCGCCCAGGTCCACGACAACACCCTCGACCCGTATCTGACCCGCCTGCGACGCAAGCTGCGCGAGGCGGGCAGCGACCGGACGATCGGCACGGCCCGCGGGATCGGCCACCGGCTGTCATGAGGGGCGCCCGCCACCGGCTGCGGCCTGCTGTGACCGCCTTCCTCCACCGTCTGGCCCCCGCACGCTGCGCGGCCGTCTCTCCCTCGTGGCCCTCACCACGGCCGCGCTGCTGATGCTGGTTCTCACCGTCGCCTTCAACGCCGTGGCCCAGCACCGCCTCGAGCACCAGGCGGACGACGAACTGAGCACCCGCGCCGCCGCCGTCGCGGCGACCATCGACATCACCGCCACGACCGTACGTGTCCTGGAGACCTCCAACGACGCCCGCCTCGACACGAACGTGTGGATCTACGCCGGCGGACGCCTGCTGGAAGAGCCGCCGAACGCCGGCCGCCTCACCCGCGTCGCCGACGCCCTCGCAGGGCGCGGCGGGCGGCGGTGCGTCACCGCCGACGTGGACAGCCCTCTCCGGCTGTGCTCGCAGCCGGTGTCCGCGGACAAGAGCGGGGCGCTGGTGGTCACCGCGCTCGCCCTCTCCCCTACCGCAGTGCGGCCGACACCCTGCCCCTGGGATCGCTCGCGCTGGACATCATGATGCTCGCCTGCACCTACGTCCTGACCCGGCTGGCGGTAGGCCGCGCGCTGCGCCCGGTCCGCACGATGACCGACCAGGCCACCCAGTGGAGCGCCGTCGCCTCCGAGGAACGCTTCGGCCATACGCGGCACCCGGCCGAACTCGCACGCCTCGGTACATCGCTGGACGCCATACCCGGTGAGCTGCCGCTCGTGGCGCAGGAGGGTGAACTGTCGCACGAGCTGGGCACACCCCTGAGCCGGATCATCGCCGAACTCGACCGGTGGCAGACCCATCCCCGCACCGCCGACCAGACCCACGCCACCCACAAGGTCATCGCGGAAGCCTCCCAGACCATGCGCACCATCTGCGACACCCTCCTCGACGACGCCCGCGGCGGCACACTCACCGCTCCCGGCACCGCCGAGGTCCTCCCCACGCTGCGACGCCTCGCCGAAGTCCTCAACACGCCATCTCACTTGACGATCGCCGTTGACGGCCCGCCTCTGGAGGCCGGAATCCCACCCGCCCTCCTCCAACGCGTCGTCAGCCCGCTCCTGACCAACACCTGCCGCTACGCCCGCTCCCACATCGCCGTCCGCGCCTACCACGCACCCGACGGCGTACGCATCGACGTCATCGACGACGGCCCCGGCGTACCGCCCCTGTTCGCCGGACAGCCTTCTAGCCCGGCCGGCGCGCGGATCCCGGCGACGGACACAGCGGAGCGGGCCTCGGACTGCCGCCGGCGCGACGTCTGGCCCGCTCCGCCGGCGGCGAGGTGACATACGACCCCGAACATGCCCCCGGGGCACGGTTCGTGGTCAGCCTGCCTGCCGGGTGACCACGCCGCACTCGACGCCACCGGAGCGTCACGGCGTGATGTCGCGCTGGACGTCCTTGCGGGAGACGGCCAGGTAGCCGACGAAGCCGAGGATCGCCACCGTCCAGGACAGCGTGACCGGCCCCAGGCCCAGGTCGAGTCCGCCCCGGCCGTGTCCGACGGCCATCCAGTCGGCGACGGAGGCGCCGAGCGGGCGGGTGATGACGTACGCGGCCCAGAACGCGGCGACCGCGTTCAGGCTCCCCCACCGGTGAGCGACGGCCGGGACAGCGATAGCGGCGGCGTACAGGACTGCGGAGCCCAGGTAGCCGAGGCCGATCGTGGCGGTGAGGTCGCCCGCGGCCGTGCCCAGCGCGAACGTGGCCAGCACGGCGGCCCAGTAGAAGGTCTCGCGGCGTCGGGTGTGGATGCTGTGGATGGACAGGGTGCCCTCGCTGCGGTACCAGAGGGCGAAGACGGCGGCCAGCGCGGCCATGAAGAACGGAGTCGACAGCGTGTACGGCACGCCGAGGCCGACGTGCAGGACGTCGGCGGCCATGGTGCCGAACACGCTGACCATGACGATCGCCGTCCAGTAGACCCAGGCCACGTACCGGCGGACGGCGAACTGCACCGCCAGAGCGGCCACCAGGGCGATGCCGCCGAGGCCGACAGCGGGGATCGGGCCGAGCAGGTGGGCCAGGAAGTCGGACGCCGTCTCGCCCATCCCGGTGGTCAGCACCTTGATGATCCAGAAGTAGACGGTCACCTCCGGCACCTTGCTCGCCGTGTGACGGACGTGGCCCACGGGCCGGTCGTGAGTGAGGTGATCAGTCGACATGGCAGGCACCATGACACGGTGCCCGGCGCTCGCCCCAGACCCCTTTGCCAGAGTTTTGGCGCTTCCAGTACGGGAGTTGCCCGAGGCTCAGCCGAACCTGAACGCGACCTGAACACAGAGGCGGACGCACTGGTCAGCAGCGTGCGGCCAGTGATAGCGGCTGTCTCCCGGCATCGGCCTGGCGGCTGAAGAGCAGGACGCGACAGTTGGCCGACCCAACGGCCGGACATCGATCCCGTAACGGGTCGTCGGTGTTCCGCAGCGTCGCCTCCGGCAGAGCGATGCAGTCGCCGCGGTTGGTCACCGGCGAGATCACACGCCGCTTGCTGGCGCCGGCTGCGCAGACAAGATCCGACGTGCACGGCAAGCCGAGCAATGCCTATGTCTGCCGTCAATCAGTGCATGGAGTACTCCGAATCCCCTGGCACTGAGTAGGGTTCAGGGATGTAAGCAGGACCGAGCTTGAGCCACACCTCGTACAGCTCTCGGTCGCACGCAGACAACACGATCTCCTGTTAGGGCACCCAGGCAAACAACTCATCGACCAGGGCGCACGCCGCTCCCTAAGCCTGTTGTGGCCGGGCTCGTCGCATGCCGCGCGCTGCGCAGACTGGGGTGAAGCCATCCCATACGCACGCCTTGGTCGAGAACCTCTGCGATCAAGGCATGCAGCGCCTCCCCGCCAGGGAAGCGGCCCCTTCCTGCTTCTCGACCGTGACCGCTGAGCCCTCGGTGTTGCTGCTCATCCATTCGACGTCGGCTGGATGAGCGTCAAGGACCCTGATCTTGATGCTTCCGGTGGTGCAGCCGTGGTTTCGCACAGGCCGAGATCGCCAGTCCAGGTGCCGGCGGCCAGCCAACCGATCCGCCCTCCCGCACTCACGTGCCCCGGTCGCACCGGGAGGGTCCGCACCCCTCGTACGAACGGATGAGCGGGTGCGATCGCACATCACAACGGCCCAGTTCCGCGCGGACGGTGGCCGAGTCGATGCGCTTGATCCCGGGCAGCGTGGCCTCGACGATCTGACAGGCGTCGTCGAGGCGGCCGACACCGGCCAGGGCTCTCGCGTGCCGAAGCGGAGGCTGAGTATGCAGGACGCCTCGATGAGCCGAGGGTTGCCGTTCTCGGCGCGCGGACCCCAGTGCGGGATCCGCGCACCGATGGCCTCGGCGGCGTGACTTCCGAACCGCGCTGAACGGCTCCTGGCCCCATGTGCACGGCGGTGGTGTGATCACGAGCGCCCGGCACCACTCATCCCCGATGCCGCCATCTCAACGATTCCGAGCGGACGGCCTGCGACAGCCGGACCATGGCAGGTACGGTGCCTTCTGTGCACGTCGGCCCACGTCAACCAGGCTGTGTGTGGCAAGTCCTCGCATACGCGGGGGTGGTCCCCACGGCGGCGTCCCCGCCACCATGAAGGCGGTGTGGTCCCCGCGCACGCGGGCCGGTGTAGGAGTGGGAGATCTCATCTGGGGTGACTGCTGCCCGTTCGTCACAGTGCTGGGTAATGGCCTGACGTGCTGGACGCTGCCGACTCTTCTCGGGTGTGGTGCCTCACGCCATCAGAGGGGGCCCTCTACGACAAGCGGGGCAACACAGCCCCGAATCGCCGGTTAGCCAAACCGGCAATAGCGCGGAGTATTGACGGTCATCACGATGACCTGCGCGCGCAACATCCGTAGGCCCGGCACAGGCTATCCACCGCCAAAAGGAGGAAACTCGGCATGCACACGAAGATCGATGAGACTCTGGGCCCTCGCTATAGCCCTGCTCACATCCGCGCCACCTGGGACGGAACGGGTAGCGTGGAGGACGCCTCAAGGGCGCTTGGATTCTCACGGGCCAAGGGTTACGAGCTAATCCGCAGCGGGCAGTTCCCGTGCCGTGTGCTACGCATCGGCCGTAAGACGCGTGTCGTCACGGCGTCCCTACTCCGCGTCCTCGAAAGCGGAGATCCGGAGTATAACGACGCCCGCGCCGGATGCCGCCCGACGTCCTGAGCCAGCTACGCCGAGGCGCCGCCAGACTTCCGGCAGGGCATTATCGTCTCATGCGCGTTCTCATGCTGCTCCCCCCTTACACACTGGCCAGTCCACGGGCTCGCCCTTGGCGGAGGCAAAGCACTTCCACGAGTTGAGTGAACGCAGATGCCGTGGCGCTGGCCGGCCTTATCACCCCCCGCGTCCTTGCTCTCGGTGCCCCGGCACCGGGGACTCCGAGTACGTCAGTGCCGGCGTCGGACGCCACACTCTGTCGTAGCCCGCTCCGTGCAGTTCCTGGCCGTGGTTGACCAGCAGGGCGATCAGCAGGCCGGGCCCACCGCCCGCCATGTCCAGCGCCCAGGTGACGTCCCGGCCGTCGGCGAGGTCCAGGACGTCGCCGATCAGTTTCAGCAATTCGGGTTCGTCGTTGGCCACCCGCCGCGACAGCGATGTCTCGCCCTCGCTGTCCAGGACCAGGCAGTGGTGG
>NZ_BMUI01000008.1 GCF_014650115.1 Streptomyces olivaceoviridis
TCACCCTCGAAATGGTCACCGACGAGGAACGCGACTACATGTGGGCCGAGTACGCCAAGGACCCGCGGATGCGCGCCAACATCGGCATCCGCCGCCGCCTCGCGCCCCTGCTCGACAACGACCGCAACCAGATCGAGCTGTTCACCGCCCTGCTGCTCTCCCTGCCCGGCTCACCGATCCTCTACTACGGCGACGAGATCGGCATGGGCGACAACATCTGGCTCGGCGACCGCGACGCCGTCCGCACCCCCATGCAGTGGACCCCCGACCGCAACGCCGGCTTCTCGACGTGCGACCCCGGCAGGCTCTACCTCCCCACGATCATGGACCCGGTCTACGGCTACCAGGTCACCAACGTGGAAGCCTCCATGTCGTCCCCGTCCAGTCTGCTGCACTGGACCCGCCGCATGATCGAGATCCGCAAGCAGAACCCCGCCTTCGGACTCGGCTCGTTCACGGAACTGACGTCCTCCAACCCGGCGGTCCTGGCGTTCCTGCGCGAGTACGGCGACGACCTGGTGCTGTGCGTGAACAACTTCTCCCGCTTCGCCCAGCCCACCGAACTCGACCTGCGGGCCTACGACGGGCGGCACCCCGTCGAGCTGATCGGTGGAGTGCGCTTCCCCGCCATCGGTGAACTGCCCTACCTGCTCACCCTGCAGGGCCACGGCTTCTACTGGTTCCGGCTCACCCGAGTCGCATCCCGCATCGGCCGCCGCCGCTGAACGCCCGGCGCCGAGGAAAGGACGCGTCACCATGCCGAAGACCATCACCCCCCGACCGCGCACCGCGGCCGGGCCCGACGGGCCACTGGCCTCGTTGGGCGGGCTGCTGCGCGACTGGCTGCCGAGGCAACGCTGGTTCGCGGGCAAGGACCGGCCGGTCACCGATCTGTCGGTGCTGTCCGTGACGGAGCTGTTCCCGGGGTGTCTGCACCTGCTGGTGCACGCCTCCCACGTGCCGGTGCCCACTCCCGGCGGCACTCCCCCGCCCGGCGACTGCTACCAGCTGCTGCTGGGCCTGCGCCGGCACCTCGCCCCGCGGCTGGAACGGGCGTTCATCGGGCGTGCGGTGGACGGCCCGCTGGCCGGGCTCGCGGTGTACGACGCCCTGCACGACCCGCGCTCGGCCCATCTGCTGCTGGAGCGGCTGCGGCAGCCCGGCACGGTGGGCCCGCTGCGGTTCGAGACGGACCCGGCCGCCCGGGTGCCCGGCGGTCTGCCGCCGCGGCTGCTGGACGCCGAGCAGTCCAACTCCTCGATCGTGTACGGCGACGCGTACATCCTGAAGCTGTTCCGCCGGATCCAGCCGGGCGTCAACCCGGACCTGGAGGTGCCGGCGGCGCTGACCGCGCAGGGCTGCACCCGGGTGCCCGCGCCGGTGGCCTGGTTCACCACGACCGCCCCGCGCCCGGCCACCCTCGGGGTGCTGCAACCGTTCCTGCCGGACGCCACCGACGGCTGGACGCTGGCGCTGCGCGCGCTCGCCGCGGGCGACCACTTCACCACCGAGGCCCGCGCACTGGGCCGGGCCATGGCCGAGGTGCACCTGGCGCTGGCCGAGGCCTTCCCGCCGGCCGGGCCGGGCGAGAACGGCCGTACGGCCGAGGCGATGTGCGCGCGGCTCGACGCCGCCGCGCACGCCGTCCCCGGGCTGCTGCCCTACGTGCCCGGCCTGAAGGCCGCGTTCGGGGCGCTGGCCACGTGCGACACCGGGCCGCCCGCCCAGCGCATCCACGGCGATCTGCACCTCGGGCAGGTGCTGCGGGCCGGCCGCGACTGGTTCGTCATCGACTTCGAGGGCGAGCCGTCCCGTCCGCTCGCCGAGCGGCGGGCCCCGCAGTCCCCGGTGCGGGACGTCGCCGGGATGCTCCGCTCCTTCGACTACGCGGCCCGGCAGCGCCGCCCCTGGCGACCCGAGTGGGCGCGCCGCTGCCGGGAGGCGTTCTGCGCGGGCTACGCGGCCCGCGCCGGCTGGGACCCACGCAAGAAGCACGCGCTGCTGCGCGCGCACGAGACGGACAGGGCGGTCTACGAGGTGCTGTACGAGGCGAGACACCGGCCCGACTGGCTGCCGGTACCGATGGCGGCGATCAAACGGCTCGCCGTGTGGGGAGGCTGACCCATGGCACTGAAGGACACCACGCGCCCCGAGGCCGCCGGGCCCAGGCCCCCCGCGGCCGTGGCCCTGGACCCCGCCGACCGCGGCCGGCTGCTGGCCGGCGCGCACCACGATCCGCACGCCCTGCTGGGCGCCCACCCGATGCCGGGCGGCACGCTGTTCCGGGCGCTGCGCCCGAACGCGCGGGCGGTGAGCGTCGTGATCGACGGCACGCCGACCGAACTGCGGTCGGAGGGCGACGGTCTGTTCGCCGCCGTCCTGCCCTGCGCGCAGGTCCCGTCGTACACGCTGCTGGTGGCGTACGACGACACCGAGCAGGAGGTGCACGACCCGTACCGCTTCCTGCCCGCCCTCGGCGAACTGGACCTGCACCTGATCCGGGAGGGCCGGCACGAGCAGCTGTGGCGGGCGCTCGGGGCCGAGCCGATGGTCCACCAGGGCGTGGCCGGCACCCGCTTCACCGTGTGGGCGCCGAATGCCCAGGGGGTGCGGGTGGCCGGGGACTTCACGTACTGGGACGGCACGCAGTACCCCATGCGGTCGCTCGGCGCGTCCGGGGTGTGGGAGCTGTTCCTGCCCGGGATCGGCGAGGGCACCCGGTACAAGTTCGAGATCACCTCGCGGTACGGGCACCGGTTCCTGAAGGCGGACCCGATGGCGCGGGGCACGGAGGTCCCGCCGGACACGGCGTCCGTCGTGACGTCCTCGCACTACGAGTGGGGTGACGCGCGGTGGATGGCGCACCGCGGTGACCTCCCCGTTCACCAGGCGCCGTTCTCGGTGTACGAGGTGCACCTGCCGTCGTGGCGGCCGGGTCTGAATTACCGCCAGCTCGCGCAGGAGCTCCCGTCGTACGTCACGGAGATGGGCTTCACGCATGTGGAGCTGATGCCGGTGGCCGGGTACCCGTTCAGCGGGTCCTGGGGCTATCAGGTCACCTCCTACTACGCGCCCACGCCCCGGCTCGGCTCCCCGGACGACTTCCGGTACTTCGTGGACGCCTGTCACCGGGCCGGTCTCGGCGTGATCATGGACTGGGTGCCGGCGCACTTCCCCAAGGACGACTGGGCGCTGGCCCGGTTCGACGGGGACCCGCTGTACGAGCCCGGGAACGCGTTGCGGGCGGAGCACCCGGACTGGGGGACGTACGAGTTCGACTACGGCCGCACCGAGGTGCGCAACTTCCTCGTCGCCAACGCGGTGTACTGGTGCGAGGAGTTCCACATCGACGGGCTCCGCGTGGACGCCGTCGCCTCGATGCTCTACCTGGACTACTCGCGGGACTCCGGGCAGTGGGAGCCCAATGTGTTCGGCGGCCGGGAGGACCTGGACGCCGTGGCCTTCCTCCAGGAGATGAACGCCACCGTGTACCGGCGCTGCCCGGGCGTGGTGACCATCGCCGAGGAGTCCACCGCGTGGGACGGCGTGACCCGGCCGACGGACGGCGGCGGCCTCGGGTTCGGGCTGAAGTGGAACATGGGCTGGATGCACGACTCTCTGGAGTACATCCAGAAGGAGCCGGTGCACCGCAAGTACCACCACAACGAGATGACCTTCTCGATGGTGTACGCCTACAGCGAGAACTACGTCCTGCCCATCTCCCACGACGAGGTGGTCCACGGCAAGCAGGCGCTGGTGTCGAAGATGCCCGGCGACTGGTGGCAGCGGCGCGCCAACCACCGGGCCTACCTCGGCTTCATGTGGGCCCACCCCGGCAAACAGCTGTTGTTCATGGGGCAGGAGTTCGCCCAGGGGGCGGAGTGGTCGCACACCCACGGCCCCGAGTGGTGGCTGCTCTCCGACGACTACCACTCCGCCGGCGACCACCGGGGCGTCCAGGCCCTGGTGCGGGACCTCAACACGGTGTACCGGGCGACGTCGGCGCTGTGGCAGCGGGACACCGACCCGGGCGGCTTCCGGTGGGTGCTGTGCGACGCGGCGGACGACAACGTACTGGCGTTCCTGCGCTTCGCCGCCGACGGCGGCCCGCTGCTGGCGGTGTCGAACTTCTCCCCGGTCGTCCGGCACGACTACCGCCTGTGGGTCCCCGACGGGTTCCCCGCCTGGCGCGAGGAGCTGAACACCGACGACACCCGGTACGGCGGCAGCGGCGTGCGCACCGAGGGGCCCGTCAAGCCCGAGGAGGGGTTCCTGAGGCTGACGCTGCCCCCGCTCGCCACCGTCTGGCTGACGCCGGAGGACTGAAAGCCGCAGGTGTCGGCGGCCGTGCGAGGGGCAGTCGGGGTCGTACAGACAGCGACTGCCCCCCGTGGCACGGACAGAAGGGCGGCACCCAGGTGCGCACCGTCGGAGTGGAGGAGGAACTCCTTCTGGTCGATCCGGACAGCGGCGACCCGAAGGCACTGGCGGCGGCCGTCCTCGCACGGGCCGCCCAGGACGATCCCGGACAGGACGTCTTCGAGAAGGAGCTGTTCGGGCAGATGCTGGAGTTCGCCACGCATCCGCAGTCGGACATGGCGGCCCTGGGCGACGAGATCGTCCGCTGCCGCAAGGAGGCCGCCCGGCACGCCGGGCAGATCGGCTGCGGGGTCGCCGCGCTGGCCACCTCGCCGCTGCCGGTCAGTCCCGCCCTCAGCGTGAACGACCGGTACCAGTGGCTGGCCGAGCGGTTCGGGATACCGACCTGGGAGCAGTTGGTCTGCGGCTGCCACGTCCATGTGTCGGTGGAGTCCGACGAGGAGGGCGTCGCGGTCCTCGACCGGCTCCGTCCGTGGCTGCCGGTGCTGCGGGCGATCAGCGCGAACTCCCCGTTCTGGCAAGGCCGGCCCACCGGTTACGCCAGCTACCGCAGCCGGGTGTGGAACCGGTGGCCGTCGGCCGGGCCGACCGAGGCGTTCGGGTCCGCCGAGCGGTACCACCGCAGGGTGGCCGACATGGTTGCCACCGGCGTGATCCTCGACGAGGCCATGGCCTACTTCGACGCACGGCTGTCGGCCCGCTACCCGACGGTGGAGATCCGGGTGGCGGACGTGTGCCTGTGCGCGGAGACCGCCGTACTGATCGCGACGCTCTGCCGTGCCCTCGTGGAGACGGCCGCCCGGGAGTGGCGGGCGGGCCGGCCGGCTCCCGACCCCGGCGTGAGCCTGCTCCGGCTGGCCGACTGGCAGGCCGCCCGGTACGGCCTGGAGGAGGATCTGCTCGACCCGGTGACCATGCGGCCCCGGCGCGCGCCCCGGGTGCTGCGCTCCTTGCTGGAGTACACGGGGGACGCGCTCACCGAGAGCGGCGACGCGGCCCGTGCCGAGCAGTCCGTCGAGGAGCTGCTGCGCACGGGCAACGGCGCACGGGAGCAGCGCAGGCTGCTGGAGCACACCGGCAGCCTGCGGGACGTCGTCACCGACTGCGTGCGGCGCACACAGGGCTGAGCGGGCCGCTCAGAGGATCAGTACCAGGGCGTACACCAGGAAGAAGGCCGCGATCAGCACGACCAGCAGCAGGATCAGGGTCAGCGGCGCCTTGGCCCAGCCCCTGCGCTGGGCGTGCGGCTCGCGGGGGCCGGCCTCGGGCATGCTGCTCTCGGCCGGCGGGGTCTCGCCGGGCGGAACTCCCCCACCTGGTTCCAGACCGGTCGTGCGCTCGGGTTCCGGATCGGGGTTCACATGACTCATGTGTCCCGAGTCCCCAGGACACGCCGACATCATCAGCCGATCACGACTTCCACGTTCCCCTCACCGAACGCGCTTGCCTGGGCTACATTCGAGCACCGCCGACACCGAGCCGAACGGCGGTGTGACCCTCCGTACACCAGGAGCAGCGCATGCGGAACCTCGCCCCCGGTCCCGCCGTCGCCCCGCCGCTCACCGGCGGCCTCGCCGACAGCGTGTTCACCACGGCGGAACGGGATCCGGCGCTGCCGGTCCTCGCGCGCCGGGCCGGTCCCGCCGCCGCGGGATGGCAGGAGCTGACGGCGGTCGAGGTGCGGGACGAGGTGGTCGGCCTGGCCAAGGGCCTGATCGCCGCCGGGATCTCGCCCGGCCACCGGGTGGCCCTGATGGCCCGCACCCGCTACGAGTGGACGGTGCTCGCGCACGCGCTGTGGGCGGTGGGCGCGGAGATCGTGCCGGTCCATCCGGCTTCCGCACGGGACCAGGTGGAGTGGATCCTGCGCGACGCGGGCTGTGTGGCCGTGGTCGTGGAGGACGAGCAGGGCGCCATGACCGTCGGCACCGTGTGCACCCGGCTGCCGCGGCTGCGGCACGTCTGGCAGCTCGACGCGGGCGCCCTGGCGGACCTCGTGGAGCGGGGCACGGCCGTCCCGTACACCACGGTGGAGTCGCTGCGCCGGATCGTGCTGCCGGACTCCACGGCGGCCGTCGTCTACACCTCCGGCACCTCGGGGCGCCCGATGGGCTGCGCGCTCAGCCACCGCGGTCTGGCCTACCCCTGCGACACGCTGCTGGCCGGCTGGGCGCACACCGCCGCACCCCCGGGCGAACAGCCGTCCGTGCTGGCGTTCCTGCCGTTCTCCCACGTCTACGGCATCATGATCATGCTGATGTGTGTGCGCGGCGGGGCCCTGATGGCGCACGAGCCGGAGCTGACCGGGCCGGCCCTGTCGGCGGCCCTGAGCACGTTCCGGCCGACGTACCTGTACGGCGTGCCGTCGGTGTTCGAGAAGCTCTACAAGACGTTCCTGCGCACCGCCCGGCAGGCGGGCCGGGGCGCCCTGTTCGAGCGGGCCGCGCAGACCGCGCGGGACTTCGCCGCCGCGGAGGAGCGCCGGCGGCTGGGCACCGGGCCGGGCCCCGGGCTCGAACTGAAGCTGCAACACGCCCTGTACGAGCGGACGGTGTACCGCAGGCTGCGGGCCGCGCTGGGCGGCCGGGTGGTGCGCGGGACCTCCGGCGGCAGCGCGCTCGACCGCGAACTGTGCCTGTTCTACGCGGGCATCGGGGTGTACCTCCACGACGGGTACGGGCTCACCGAGGCCTCCGGCGGGATCACCATGCAGCCGCTCGGCCGGGAGAAGTCCGGGACCGTGGGCCTGCCGCTGCCCGGCACCGAGATCCAGGTGGCCGACGACGGGGAGATCCTGGTGCGCGGCCCGTCGGTGTTCCAGGGCTACATCAGCGACGAGCACGCGACGCGGGCCGCGCTGCGCGGCGGCTGGCTGGCCACCGGGGACATCGGCCGGCTGGATTCCGAGGGCCATCTGACGATCACCGGGCGCAAGAAGGACATCATCGTCACCAGCGGCGGCAAGAGCGTGGCCCCGGCCCCGCTGGAGCAGCGGCTGCGGATGCACCCGCTGGTCCACCAGGCGGTGGTGATCGGCGACGACCGGCCCTGTGTCGGTGCCCTGATCACCCTGGACCCGGAGTTCCTCGCGGACTGGCGGGCCGCCCTGGCGTTGCAGGGCGACGCCCGGGGACGGGAGGCCCGGGAGGAGAACGCGCTGCGGGAGGAGATCGCGCGGGCGGTGGCCTCCGCCAACAGTGCGGTGTCCCGTGCGGAGTCGATCAGGGTCTACCGTGTCCTCCAGGAACCCTTCGCACCGGACAACGGACTGCTGACGCCGTCCATGAAGCTGCGCCGGGACGCCGTCGTGCGGCACTACGCGGCCGAGATCGAGGCGATGTACGAGGCGCGCTCCCGGTCGCGTCCGGGTCCGCCGGAGCCGGCCGAGTGGGACGAGCCGGACGATGTCTTCCGCTGACGAGGGCCGCGGAGGTACGGCGTACGGGCGGCGGGTCCGAGGGGAGACGGATAGCCTGCGCGGCTGGGGGAACCCGCAGCGCATCGAGAGATCAGCAACGACGACCGTTCCGGTCGGAAGGGGCCGAGCCGGCCGCTTCCGGGCCGGGGCCAGGGAATGCGAGATGGTGACGGAGCCGCGCTGGGACGACACACCACCCTCGGAGGAGAGGTACGAGCGTACGTTCTCCTTCCCCGGGGAGCTGCGCAACGTCACGGGGGCGCGGCTCGCGGCGGAGGAGTTCCTGTGCTCCCTCGCCCGGGACGCGCCGCCGGGCGCGCACGAGTACTGGGACGACATCCTGCTGGTCGTGACCGAACTGGCCGCGAACGCGATCCAGTACGCGCCCGGTCCGTTCGACCTGCGGATGCGCCGCACGTTCGACGGGGTGCACGTGACGATGCGGGACACCAGCACGACCAAGCCGGAGCCGAGGCCGTTCCACCCGCGCACGGGCGGCGGCGGCATCGGCTGGCACCTGGTGCACACGCTGTGCACCCAGGTCAGTGTGGTCGTGCACGACCGCGGCAAGGACATCCACGCGTTCCTGCCCTGGTGACAGGTGTTCGACGTGTAGGTGTGCGCCAGCCGGTTACTCCACGTCCCAGTGGGGGCATGCTGGTTCCCACGCGTTCGTCTGCCTGCCGCACCCGGCTCGCGGAACGGCTGGACGCACGGTGGGATCGGAGTTGGCGCAGAGCGATCCGGGGCATGCGAACGGCGTCGAGTCGGACCGCCCGGAGCCGCAGAAAGGGATGAACACCGTGACACGACCCAGGATCCTGGTGGTTGGCGCAGGTTTCGCCGGAGTCGACTGCGTCCGCCGCCTGGAG
This sequence comes from Streptomyces olivaceoviridis, assembly GCF_014650115.1. Classification (GTDB taxonomy): domain Bacteria; phylum Actinomycetota; class Actinomycetes; order Streptomycetales; family Streptomycetaceae; genus Streptomyces; species Streptomyces olivaceoviridis. Next base: position 8,671 of record NZ_BMUI01000008.1, read on the forward strand.
CGGAAACTCGCCCCGGACGAGGCCGACGTCACCCTGGTGACGCCGTTCGCCTACCAGCTCTATCTGCCGCTGCTGCCCCAGGTCGCCTCCGGCGTGCTCACGCCGCAGTCGATCGCCCTGTCCTTGCGCCGCAGCCGGAAGTACCGCACCCGGATCATCCCCGGCGGTGCGATCGGGGTGGACCTGAAGGCCAAGGTGTGCGTCATCCGCACCATCACCGACAAGATCGTCAACGAGCGCTACGACTACATCGTGCTGGCACCGGGCAGCGTGACCCGCACCTTCGACATCCCGGGCCTGACCGAGCACGCCTTCGGGATGAAGACCCTCGCCGAGGCCGCCTACATCCGCGACCACGTCATCTCGCAGCTCGACCTGGCGGACGCCAGCGACGACCCGGCCGAGCGGGCCGCGCGCCTGCAGTTCGTGGTGGTCGGCGGCGGCTACGCGGGCACCGAGACCGCGGCCTGCCTCCAGCGGCTGACGCACGCGGCCGTGCAGCGCTACCCGCGGCTGGACCCGGGCCTGATCAAGTGGCACCTGATCGACATCGCGCCCAAGCTGATGCCCGAGTTGGGCGACAAGCTCGGCCGCAGCGCCCAGGAGATCCTCGGGCGGCGCGGCATCGAGGTCTCGCTGGGCGTGTCGATCGAGAAGGCCGGCCCGGAGGAGGTGACCTTCACCGACGGCCGGGTGGTGCCGACGCACACCCTCATCTGGACGGCCGGGGTGGTCGCCAGCCCGCTCATCGCCACGCTCGGCGCGGAGACGGTGAAGGGCCGGCTGGCGGTCACCGCCGAGATGTGCCTGCCGGGCCACGACGGGGTGTTCGCGCTCGGCGACTCGGCGGCCGTGCCGGACCTGGCCAAGGGCCAGGAGGGCGCGGTCTGCCCGCCCACCGCGCAGCACGCCATGCGGCAGGGCAGGAAGGTCGCCGACAACGTCATCGCGACGCTGCGCGGGCAGCAGATGCAGCCGTACGTCCACAAGGACCTGGGCCTCGTCGTCGACCTCGGCGGCAAGGACGCGGTGTCCAAGCCGCTGGGGATCGAGCTGCGCGGGGTTCCCGCGCAGGTGGTGGCCCGCGGCTACCACTGGTCGGCGCTGCGCACCAACGTCGCCAAGGCCCGGGTGATGACCAACTGGCTGCTGAACGCGGTCGCGGGCGACGATTTCGTCCGCACCGGCTTCCAGGCCCGCAAGCCCGCCCGGCTGAAGGACTTCGAGTTCACCGACTCCTACCTGACGCCGGACGAGGTCCGGGCCCGGGTGGAGGGCGCGGGCATCGACCATCCGTGAGGTGACGTGGATCACTGAGGACCGCCGATCATTGCACCGTGGATCGGCGGTCTTCCCATGTGACCGCAGACGCCGCACGAAGGGGGCACCCCAGCATGACCGAGAAGACCGTCAAGGGCCCGGCGAGCTACTTCCCGTCGATCGAGAAGAGGTACGGCCGCCCGGTCGGCGAGTGGCAGGAGCTGATCCGCCGCTCGCCGCTGACGAAGCACATGGAGCTGGTCGGCTGGCTGAAGTCGGAGCACGGTATGGGGCATGGGCATGCCAACGCGCTGGTGGCCGCCACCCTGGCCGGAGAGAGGTGAGCCGGGGCCGCGTGCGATGCTGGGGCGGAGATCGATTACCGGCACGGGAGAGAGCGCGGCGGCGTGAGGGCAGTGGCACGGTCGGGACGGGTACGGATGTGGGACCGGCTCGCGGCGTCGGATCCCGGGCTGCTCCGCCTGACCGCGGGACTGCGCACGGTCACCGCGATCGCCCTCACCCTCGCCGTCCTCGCCGCGCTGCACGTCCCGGTGTCCCAGTTGGTCGCCGGGGCGATCGCGGCGATGGTCGCCACCTTCGCCATCCGGGAGAAGCAGCGCGCCCAGCAGGCCGTGACGCTGGCGGTCGGCCTGCCGGTGGCGCTGGCCTCGGTGTCGCTGGGCGCGCTGCTCAACCAACGGGTCGTCGCCGGCGACCTGTTCTTCGTCGTCCTCATCTTCTGCGCCGTCTACGGCCGCCGGTTCGGCGACCGGGGCACGGCACTGGGGCTGATCGGCTTCCAGGTCTACTTCCTGTCGCTGTTCGTGGGCGCGACGGCGTCCGTACTGCCGGAGCTGTACGGCGTCATCTGCGTGGCGTTCGCGTGCAGCGCCGCCGCCCGCTTCGTGCTGCTCCCGCAGACCCCGGCGGGCACCCTGGACCGGCTGCGGCGGGCCTTCCGGGCCCGGCTGGCCCAGCTCCTCGCCACCCAGGCCGAGTTGCTGGACGCCGGTCCCGAAGAGGCCGAGAAGGTGCTCGCGGACCTGCGCACCGGGACCGCGCGGCTGCACGAGACGGCGTTGCTGATCCAGGGCCGGCTGGAGGACGGCACCTCGGACCCGGCGGTGGCCCGGCTGCTCCAGCGCAGGGTCGCGGACGCGGAGATCGCGGCCGAGCGGCTCGGCCTGCTGCTGCTCACCGCGCGCAGCGCGCAGCGGACCGACACGCTCACCCTGCATCTGCCGGGCGCCCCGCTGCCCGCCGGCGGCGAGCTGCCGGTGCGGGACCAGGCGACGGTCGCGCTGAGGCGGGACCTCCAGGCCCTGCGGCTGCTGATGCTGCGGCCGGCCGGGGAGGCGTCGGGGACGGCGCTCGCCCAGGTGCGCAACCGGCTGCTCGGCTACCGGGAGGAGGAGAACCTGCCCCCGGCCGCCCCGGCCGTGCAGGACGTCTTCCGTGGCCTCGGCGAGGCCGCGCGGGCCGCCCTGGGCCTGCGGCTCGCCCTGGACGGGCCGCAGGACGAGTCCGACGACACCCCGGCGACCGCACGCTCACGCGAGGAACTGGACGCGGAGGACACCGCGATCGAGATCAGCGAGGGGAGCGAAACGGAAGAGGCGCCGCCGACCGGCCTGAAACGACCCACGACCCGGGCCGCCGTCCAGGTGGCCGTCGGCTCCTCGCTGGCCATCGCCGGCGGTGAGCTGCTGTCCGCCCAGCGCTGGTACTGGGCGGTGCTGACGTGCTGGATCGTCTTCCTGAACACCGCCTCCACCGGCGAGATCCTGGTGAAGGGCTACCGGCGGCTGCTGGGCACGGTGCTCGGCGTGGTGGCCGGCATCGGGCTCGCCGCCCTGGTGGGACACCACACGTGGACGGCGTTCGCGCTGGTGCTGCTGTTCATCTTCGCGATGTTCTACACCGCGCCCCTGTCCTACACGCTGATGTCGTTCTTCGTGACGGCCATGCTGGGGCTGCTGTACACCCTGCTGAACACCTACAGCCTGTCGGTGCTGGTGCTGCGGATCGAGGAGACGGCGCTCGGCGCGGCCTGCGGGGTGATCGCGGCGGCCGTGGTGCTGCCGGTCCACACCGACCGCCGTACCAACGAGCTGCTGGTCGCGGTGCTGGACCGGCTCGCCGACGTCACCCGGGGCGCCGTCGACCAGCTCAGCGGCGGGGCGGGCGGCGACCTGGTGGAGCAGGCGCGCGAGCTGGACCAGGCGCTGGCCGACCTGCGCGCGGCCACCCAGCCGCTCACGCATCCGATCACCCCGCTGCGCTCGCGCCGGAACACGGTCCGCTATGTGGTGGCGCTGCTGGAGACCTGCGCGTACCACGGGCGGTCCCTCGCGGCCACGGCCGAGCTGCTGCCGACGCACCCGTCGATCGCGGCGGACCCCCGGCTGCGCGGGGCGTGCGCGCGGATCGTGCACAACATCGAGGCGATCGCCGCGCACGTCACGGACCCGAAGTCCCCCGCCCGGATCGAGACCGGCTCCAGCATCGCGTCGATGCTGGAGCCTGGAACCCTGCGCACCCCCCGCTACGGCCGTGTGACCGACCGGGTGCTGCGCCATCTGCAACGCCTGGACGAGGCCGTCTCCGGCCTGGCCCGGCCGCTGGGCCTGGCCGGTGGGCCGGCTCAGCCGCGGAAGTGAGCGCTCACCGCGGGTCGGCGCCGGGGCGGCGGCTGCCCAGCACCTCGTCGCGGACGCGGGCGCAGCTGCGGCTGATCAACCGGGAGACGTGCATCTGGGAGATGCCGAGCCGGTCGGCGATGCGGCTCTGGGTCATGTCCTCGAAGAAGCGCATGTAGAGGATGGCCCGCTCGCGCTCGGGCAGTCGGCGCAGCCCCTCCTTGGCGGCCTCGCGGTCGACCACGACGTCGTAGGAGGTGTCCGTGGCGCCGAGGGTGTCGGCGAGGCTGTAGCCGTCGTCACCGCTGGAGAGCTCGGCGTCCAGCGACAGGGTGCTGAAGCTCTCCAGCGCCTCCATACCGGCGGCCACGTCCTCCTCGCTGAGCCCGGTGTGGGCGGCGATGTCGGCGACGGTGGGTTCGGGGCTGCCGGGGTTCTGGGTGAGTTCCCGCCGGGCGACGCGCACCCGATTGCGCAGTTCCTGCACCCGGCGCGGCACCCTGAGGGCCCACATCCGGTCGCGGAAGTGCCGCTTGACCTCTCCGGTGATGGTCGGCACGGCGTAGCTCTCGAAGGCCCCGCGCGAGGGGTCGAAACGGTCGATGGCCTTCACCAGGCCCAGGGCCGCCACCTGGCGCAGGTCCTCGACGGACTCGCCCCGGTCGCGGAACCGGCCGGCGATCCGGTGGGCCATGGGGAGCCAGGCGGTGACGAGTTCGTCGCGTACGGCGTCCCGCTCGGGTCCGTCCTCCAGTTCCGCCAGCCGGACGAACAGCTCCGCGGTGTCCGGGGCGTCGTCGTGGTTCCGTCGGGTGGTCGCCGCGGGGGCGCCGGCGGTGTCGCTGGGGGTGGCGGGCGTGCCGGGACGGCTTGTCGACATGTCGGTCAGCATGCGGAATCGCTCCTGAACGGGGTTTCAGGGCACATGGCCGGAACCGCGGTTCCGGGTCCTGGCCCGAACGGTGGTGTCAGGGTTCTCCGCGGGTGAGCCACCGGGCCCGCCGGAAGGGGGCCCAGGCAGCGGGATTGTCCCCGCGGGGCAGGCGCCTCCGGTCCGAAGCACGAGATTCCGTCTGCCCCTCGCCCCCATGCGCAAACGCGCTGAGCGGAACTTCCGGGACCGCTTCAGCGCAGCGGTACGACGGCCGTGATGCACTTGCCGCCGCAGGGCAGCTCAGCCACCCGGATGTCCCGGGCCAGCCGGCACACGATGGGCCAGCCACGGCCGCCGGGGTGGGGGTGGCCGGGCTCGTCGCCGGCCGGATCGGTGACCGGGAGGTCGTCGCTGTTGTCGCTCACCGAGACCCGGACGCCGCCACCGTCGACGTCGACGCCGAAGCCGGTGATGCCGCCGCCGTGCAGCAGGGCGTTGGTAGTGAGTTCCGACGTGACCAGCAGGGCGTCCTCGACGGCCTCGTGCGCACACGGCAGGTCGCGGGCCCGGCACCGCTCGGTCATGACGCGCTCCACCGTTCTGCGGGCCTCGGCCGGCCGGCACGGCACCCGGCCGCGCGTCTCCGGCAGGGTCGCGCTGGAACTGGTCCGGTGCTTGTCGTCGAGCATCCCTTCCTCCTTGAGCGGTGCCCGGATTGCAGGGTTATCTCCCTCATTCGGCTGACCCGTCAGAGCGTCGTCAAACACCCTCGGTGCCCGTGTCATCACGGCGGACCGAGCGGGTACCCGCCGGACATGACCGATGTGGTGGACGCGGACGAGTTGTTGCGGCGGATCCGAAGGGGCCAGGAGCACGCGGCCGAGGAGGAGCGGGCCTGGCGGGAGCGGGCGCAGAGCCTGACGGCGACGGATCCGGAGGGCGCGCGGGAGGCGGCGGACCGGGCCCGGGCGTTCGAGGCGGTGCTGCGGGTGCTGGAGGAGATCGTCCGCCCGGGCGGGGACCCCGTGCGGACGGAAGGAGTGAAACAGGTCACCTGACCCACTGCTGGTTACCCAAAGGTACGACAGATGGTTTATGGTTCATCCATAACTGACGCGGGAGCGGCGTGGAAGCCGTTCTTCCCCGCTCCTTGTGTCACCACATACGGCCCTGGCTGGTTTCCCCCGTCCAGCCAGGGCTTTTTGCCCCGAGCACGACACGCGGGCGGAGATCCGCCTCCCTCGACGTGCTCCGGACGGTCACAGCGGCTGAAATGGGCTTGGGAGCACACCACCCGGACCGCGACCGCCGCCGGCGAGGAGCCATGCGCCATGACCAAAGCGATCAAACTGCTGACCGCCCTCCCCCAGGCGCAGCGCGAGCGCCTGATGGAGCTGGCGAAGGAGGTGTCCTTCCCGGAGGACACCCACATCTTCGAGGCCGGCGGCACCGCCGACCGGTTCTGGGTGATCCGCTCGGGCGCGGTTCACCTGGACCAGCAGGTCACCTCGCGGCAGCGGGTGACCGTCGCCACGCTGGGCGCGGGCGACATGCTCGGCTGGTCCTGGCTCTTCCCGCCGTACCAGTGGGACTTCGGCGCCGTCGCCTTCAGCAACGTACGGGCCTACGAGTTCGACGGGCCGTCGGTGCTCGGGCTGTGCGTGGAGGATCCGCTGCTCGGGCTCTCGCTGGTGCGGACGGTGGCCGAGATCCTCGCCCACCGGCTGGAGACGACCCGGGGGAAGCTGATGGAGCAGTACACGATGCGGCGGCGCAGCAGCCCGATCTAGGGCACCCGGATCCGCCGGGCCCCGGGCGCGCCCGGCCCTCAGATCCGGTAGCGGCGCAGGGCCGGGACGGTGGCGGCCAGGGCCAGCATCACCACGACGACCAGGACGCCGCCGCCCGCGACGGCGGCCCGCGGGCCGAACGCCGAACCGGCCGTGCCGTGCAGCACGTCGGCCAGCCGCGGCCCGCCCGCGACGACCACCGTGAACACGCCCTGCATCCGGCCGCGCATCTCGTCGGTCGCGGCGGACAGCAGGATGGCGCCGCGGAACACCATCGAGACCATGTCGGCGACACCGGCCACGGCGAGGAAGGCCACGGCGACCCAGAGGTTCGCGCTCAGCCCGAACCCGGCGACGGCCAGACCCCAGGCGACGACCGCCCCGATGACCATCCAGCCGTGCCGGCGGGCCCGCGAGAACACGCCGGAGAACAGGCCGCCGAGCACCGCGCCGACCGGGATGCCGGCGAACAGCACACCGAGCGCGAGACCCTCGCCGTAGGAGCCGTACGTGTGCGCGGCCAGTTCCGGGAACAGGGCGCGGGGCATGCCGAACACCATGGCGACGATGTCGGCGAGGAAGGACAGCAGCAGCACCTTGTGCCGGGAGATGTACTGGAAGCCCGCCGCTATCTCGCGCAGTCCGGCGCGGCGGGCGGTGGCGCCGAGCGGCGGCAGCGCGGGCAGCCGGAAGACGGCCCACACCGTCACGCACAGCGCCAGCGCGTCGATCAGGTACAGCTCGGGCAGCCCGATGACCGGGATGAGCACACCGGCGAGCAGCGGGCCGGCCACCAGGCCCGTCTGCATCACCGTCGAACCGAGGGCGTTGGCGGCCGGCAGTTGCTCAGCGGGGACCAGCCGGGCGATGGACGCGGTGCGGGCGGGCGAGTTGAGCCCGAAGAACGCCTGTTGCAGCGCGAGCAGGACCATGAGGACGACGACCGAGTCCAGACCGGTGACGGCCTGCGCCCAGAACAGCAGCGAGGTCACCGCGATACCGACGTTGGTGACCAGCAGCAGCTTGCGCCGGTCCACGGTGTCGGCGACCGCCCCGCCCCACAGCGCGAAGGCCACCATGGGCACGAGGCCCGCGAGGCTCGCGTAGCCGACCCAGGCCGAGGAGTGGGTGATGTCGTAGATCTGCTTGGGTACGGCGACGGCGGTGAGCTGGCTGCCGACGGCGGTGACGATCGTCGACGACCACAGGCGCCGATAGGCGGGGATGCGCAGCGGGCGGGTGTCCATCGCCCAGCGGCGCCAGCCGCGCCGGGGCGGGTCCCCGGCCGTCGGCGCGTCGGTGCCGGACGGGCCCCGCGTTCGGCTCTCGGACCGGTCGGCCTGGGTACTGCTGCTCTCGCTGGTGTCCACGGATGTCCTGGTTGCTCGTTACATCTTTTCGCTTCGAGAGCCTAACTGTCCCAGGAACTCTCGTGCGCGCCGAACCGGTTCGTCTCAGGGTCCGGTGACCAGGGTCGCGCCGAGGGCCAGCATGGTGAGGGCCACCAGGCCGTCCAGGACCCGCCAGGCGCCGGGCCGGGCCAGGAACCTGCCGAGCAGCCGGGCGCCGAAGCCGAGCGCGGCGAACCAGCACAGGCTGGCGAGCGCGGCGCGAGCCCGAACGTCCAGCGCAGCGGGCCCCGGTCGGCGGCCAGGGAGCCCAGCAGGAACACGGTGTCCAGGTAGACGTGCGGGTTCAGCCAGGTCATCGCCAGGCAGGTGAGCACGGCCCGGCGGCGCGAGCCGGCCGCCTCGCCCTGCGCGCGCAGTCCGGTGCCGGGTCTGAGCACCCGGCGGGCGGCGAGGGCGCCGTAGCAGAGCAGGAACACACCGCCGACGATCCCGATCGCCCGCAGCGCGCCGGGCCAGGCGACCACGACCGCGCCGACCCCGCCGACGCCGAGCGCGATGAGCGCCGCGTCGGACAGGGCGCAGATGCCGACGACGGCGAGGACGGCGTCCCGGCGCACCCCCTGCCGCAGGACGAAGGCGTTCTGGGCGCCGATGGCGACGATCAGGGAGAGGCCGGTGCCGAAGCCGGCGGCAGCGGTGGTCAGGGCGTGGTGCATGCCGTCGACGCTAGAAAAGTCCTGGCCGCAAGTACAGCTAAAGGTTTTTACGTATCATTAGCGCGTGTGATGTCAGAACTGCCTCTGGAGCAGGTGCGGACGCTGCTGGCCGTGGTGGACGAGGGCACCTTCGACGCGGCCGCCGCCGCGCTGCACGTGACGCCGTCCGCGGTCAGCCAGCGGGTCAAGGCCCTCGAACAGCGCACCGGCCGGGTGCTGCTCCAGCGCACCAAGCCGGTGCGGCCCACGGAGTCCGGCGCCGTGCTCGTGCGGTTCGCCCGGCAGCTCGCCCGGCTGGAGCGGGACGCCTGGGGCGAGCTGGGGCTGAACGGCACCGGGGAGCCGACGCGGGTGTCGGTCGCGGTGAACGCGGACTCGCTGGCGACCTGGTTCCTGCCGGCCCTGACCCGGGTCGCGGGCCTGTGCTACGAGCTGCACCGGGAGGACGAGGACCACACGGCGGCGCTGCTGCGCGAGGGCCTGGTGATGGCGGCGGTGACCTCCTCGGCCGACCCGGTGCCCGGCTGCACGGTCCGTCCGCTGGGCCGGATGCGCTATCTGCCGGTGGCCGCCCCCGAGTTCACCGCGGCCCACCTCGACGGGCGGCCCCTGCCGGCGGCGCTGTCCCGGGCGCCCGTCGTGGTCTTCGACCGCAAGGACGACTTCCAGGACGCCTTCGCCCGCCGGCACGGCCGTACGTCCGCCGGCCCGTTCCGGCACCACGTGCCCACCTCGGAGGGGTTCCTGGACGCGGTCGCCGCGGGGCTCGGCTGGGGCATGGTCCCGGAGGTGCAGGCGGGCCCGCTGCTCGACCGGGGGCGGCTTGCCGTGCTCGCCCCCGGCGAGTGGATGGACGTCACGCTGTACTGGCAGCAGTGGAAGCTCGACTCGCCCGCGCTGGCGTCCCTGGCCGATGCGGTGGCGACGACAGCGTCGGAAACGCTGCGCGGCTGACTCCCGTAGCGCCGCCCCGCTCCCCCGCTGAAGCCCGACGGAACTGTCCCGCCGCGCCGCTCCGCCGCCGGAGCCCGGCGGGGCCGAGGGGCGTGCCGCCGGGCCACTCATCGGTGCTGAAGGCCGGCGAGGCCGGGGCGCTGTGGCCCTGGCCCGGTCCGGGGCCCAAGCCCGGCCAGGCCGGGACGCCGTACCGCTCCCCCGTCGAACCCCCGCGAGGCGGACGGTCCAAGGCGCCCCGTCGAACCCCCGCGAGGCGAAATGCCGTGCCGTCGTGGCGCATCGGCGCTGACGGCCGGCGGGGCCGGGCGCCGTGCCGCCGGCCGCTTCCGTGATGAAGTCCGGCGGGGCCGAAGCCGAGCTCCGGGCCCTCGTGTGTTCCTCGTCCGGCGGTCCGTCACCTCGTCGGTGTCGGACGGTCCCTGGCGGAGTGGCGGGGCCCCTCGGTGTCGGGCCGGGCGGTCGGCCGGTTCGAACTCCTCGTCGGGGGTGCGTGGTCGGGTGGTCCGGCGTTCTCCGGGCCCCGCTGCCCGGCCTGTTGACCGCGTGCGGACCCGTCGGACCGGCGCCGCCCGGGGAGATCGCCGCGCGCTCCTCACCCGATCTCCGCCTCTTGTGCCGTTTCACACCCTCCCGACCGGTCACCCGAGACCGGAGAACGCGTGCGGAACGCCTCCACGACCCATCGGCGACGCATGCGACAGGGCACGGACGACTTCGATCCCGAACCAGGAGATTTCCGATGGACAACTGGCGCGAACATGCCGCGTGCCGTTACGAGGACCCGGACCTGTTCTTCCCGATCGGCACCACCGGACCCGCGCAGGTGCAGGCACAGCAGGCCAAGGCGGTGTGCGGGCGCTGCCCGGTGCGGGAGCAGTGCCTGGACTGGGCGCTGGACACGGGCCAGAGCATCGGGATCTGGGGCGGTACGACGGAACTGGAACGCCGGGCTCTGCGGCGCCGCGCCCGCTCCCGGCAGCGCTCCGGCTGACCGGGGCCCGGCGGGGGCTCAGCGGCCACCCCGGCGCAGGGTCCCCCACTCCCGCTCCTGCCGGCCCACCTCGTCCCGGGCCGCGTCGATCACCTCGTCGGCGATCCAGCACAGCGGCTCGACGTCGGCCACGAGCGGCTCGTTGTCGGGGCCCCGGCCCGTCTCCCGGCCCCGCAGGACCCAGGGGCGCACGCCGGGGCCCTTGTCGTGCGGCAGGTGCGCGTAGTCGTAGAGGCGGCGCGCCACCCACAGCTCCACCGACCGGTCCTCCCACCAGTTCTCCACGCCGAGCGGGTTGGCGGACAGCCCCGGCATGGGGACGCCGGTCAGTTCGTCGGTGCTGGAGACGCCGTCGAGGTCGGTGCCCGGTCCCTTGGACCAGCGCACGTACAGACCCTGGTGCCGTTCCACCAGGCGGGCCACTTCGGCCAGTGTGGACACGACCGGCAGGTCGTCCGGTCCGCTCATGGCATGGCCTCCCTCTGCCTCGCTGTGCTGCGCTCGCGCGACCGGGGTACCCCCGGCGCGCGCCGGAAATCGGATTCCGTCGCTCCGCTCCCGGGGCCTCGTAGGCACCGTTTTTCAGATCCCGTAGGCGCCGCCCCCAGGGCCCCGCATGCTCCGCCCTCAGGGCTCGTCGCCGGGCGGTGGCGTGGCCGGGAGCCGCAGCGTGAACACCGTTCCCACCCCCGGCTCGCTCGCGACCCCGGCCGTGCCGCCGTGGGCGGCCACCAGGTGGCGGACGATCGGCAGGCCGAGCCCGCTGCCCCCGGTGCGGCGGCTGCGGGACTTCTCCGCGCGCCAGAACCGCTCGAAGACGTGCGGCAGGTCCCCGGGCGCGATGCCCGAGCCGGTGTCGGCGACGGTGAACACGGCCTCGTCGCCCTCCCGGCGGGCGGAGAGCGTGACGGTGCCGTCGGCGAGGGTGTGCCGCAGCGCGTTGGAGACCAGGTTCCCGAGGACCTGCCGCATCCGCACCGGGTCGGCGTCCAGCCAGGCGGCGGCGTCGGCCTCGGTGCGCAGGGCGACCCCGGCGGTGTCGGCGGCGACGCGGTGGGCCGCGGCGACCTGGTCGAGCAGGTCGCCCGCCCGCAGCGGCTCCCGGTGCAGGCGCAGGGTGCCGGCGTCGGCCGCGGCGAGGTCCTGGAGGTCGTCGATGATCCGCTGGAGCACGAGCGCCTCCTCGTGCAGCGAGTCCAGCAGTGCCGGGTCGGGCTCGACGACGCCGTCCCGGACGACCTCCAGCCAGCCCCGGATGTTGGTGAGCGGGCTGCGCAGCTCGTGCGCGATGTCGCTGACCATGGCCTTGCGCTGCGCCTCCAGGCGGGCACGGCGCTCGGTGAGGTCGTTGAAGGCCTCGGCGAGGATGCCGGTCTCGTCCCGGGTGGTCACCGGCACGCGCACGTGCAGCTCGGGCGGCTGCTGCGCGGCGAGCGTGAGCGCGCGCAGCGGCCGTACCAGCCGGACGGCGACGACGGCGGTCACGGCGACGGTGACGGCGAGGACCAGACCGGCCACGCCGACCACCTTGGCCTTGTTGGCCGGTGACATGTCGAAGCGGGCCGGGTTCTGGTCGCCGATGCCGAGGAACAGCTCGGCCACCGGGGCGACATAGGGCTGGAGCTGGGTGCGACGGGCGGTCTGGACACAGCGCTGGGCGGTCCGCGTGGCCTCGCCGCTGCCGAGCTTGGGGAGCTTGGCGACCAGGAATCCGCCCCCGAGGGAGTCCTTGCCGCGAGGGTCGAAGGTGAAGAACAGCCGTCCGTCGAGGTTCAGTCCGTTCTTGCGCAGGCAGGGCCGGACCAGGTCGGACAGGGTGTCCAGGGCCTTGTGCTCGGTCACGGTGGGGGTGTTGAGCCGGCCGTCCTCGCACACGTCGGCGCCGTAGGCGAAGGGGTCGGCGCCGTCCGCGACGGGGACCACCGGCCGCCCGCTCTCGGTCCGTTCGACGGTGGCCTGGAGGCCGTGGCGTTCGTAGCAGTGTTCGCGTCGCTCGGCCAGCGAGTCCAGTTTGACGCGTTCCGCGGCCGGGAGCCGGTAGGGGCCCACCACGCGTGGGTCGACGCCGCTGAGCTGGGCGCCGGTCTCGGTGTAGGTGTCGGTGCGCAGCGGGTCGACGGTGGCGGCGGCCCGGGGCGGCAGCGGGGTGCCGCGGGGCGCGGAGTCGGCGACCGGGGTGCGGTCGGCGGTGGTGAGGGCGATCCGGCGTCCGGTGCGGGCGGCCAGTTCCCGCAGGGTGGGCCGGACCCCCGCCCAGTCGGAGTGGGTGGCGGCGTAGCCGCTGAGCTGGGCGAGGATGCGGTTGTCGGCGGCGAGGTCCTGCCCCTGCTCCTCCTTCAGGGCGCTGGTGGTGGTGGTCACGGCGAGCCAGGCGGTGGCCGCCACGGAGCAGACGGCGATCAGCGCGGAGACGAACAGCAGCCGGACGACCAGCCGTTTGCGCACCGGGATCCGGCGCCTCACCGCCGGGTGCCGCTCAGCTTGTAGCCGACGCCGAACACGGTCAGCAGCCGCACCGGCCGCCGCGGGTCGGCCTCGATCTTGCGGCGCAGGTTCATGATGTGCACGTCGACGGCCCGCTCGGTGGAAGCCCGGTCGAAGCCCCGGGTGCAGTGCAGCAGTTGCCGCCGGGTGAACACCCGCTCCGGCTCGCCCGCCATGGCCAGCAGGATCTGGAACTCGGCCGGTGTGCACTCCACCGGCGCGCCGTCGCAGCGCACCTCGTGCCGTACCGGGTCGACGCTGATCCCGGCGGCCCGGACGACCGGGTCCTCGTCCCGGGCGCCGACGCCCCGCCCGCTGCGCCTGAGGACCGTACGGATACGGGCCATCAGCTCGCGCGGGCTGTACGGCTTGGTCAGGTAGTCGTCGGCGCCGATGTCGAGGCCGAGCAGGACGTCGTCCTCGGCGGAGCGGGCGGTGAGCATGACGACCGGTATGTCCGGCCGCTCCGGGCCGGCGCGCAGCGCCCGGCACACGCCGAAGCCGTCGAGGACCGGCAGCATCAGGTCCAGGACGACGAGGTCGGGCCGCAGCCGGCGGGCGGCGTCGAGCGCCGCCGCGCCGTCGTGCACGACCGTGGCGGTATGGCCCTCGGCCAGCAGGGAGCGGCGGAGCAGTTCGGCCTGTTTCTCGTCGTCCTCGGCGACCAGCACATGTGCGCACACGAATGCGGATCCTAAGCGGCTCAGTGCGCGAGCCAGTCGGCGTGCCCCATGACGACGACCGGGTGCCGGTCGGGGTCGAGGGTGCGCAGGAGGTCCTTCATGTGCGCCTTGGCGACGCTGACGCAGCCGTGGGTGGGTCCGCCGTGGTCGACGTGCAGCCACACTCCCCCACCGCGTTCCGGACCGAGGGGCCGGGTCCAGTCCAGGGGCGAGGTGCCGGGCTCGCGGTTGTAGTCGATGGCGATGACGTAGTCGAAGGAGCCCTCCAGGGGCTCGCCCTTGAAGCCGGTGCCGGGCGAGTGGAATCCGCTGGAGTGGTGGTACGGGAGCTTGCCGCCGGGGTCCGGGAGCAGCCCGCCGGCGTCGGAGAGGGTGTAGACGCCGAGCGGGGAGCGGAGGTCGCCGAGCATGTGGTGGGCGCTCCAGCCGTGCAGCGCGTTGTGGCCGGGCCAGGCGGCTCCGGCCTGCCAGCCGGCGGGGGTGCGCTGGTGCAGGACGACGGTGCAGAGCGGGGAGTTCTCGCCGCGCCCGGTGACGACGACGGCCTGGGTGCAGCGCGCGGGTATCGCCGCGGTCCGCTCGGGCCCGAGGCCGGGTATGCCGCGCGGGGCCGACGGGCTGGGCGTGCCGGGGGTGGGCGCTGGTGCCGGAAGGCGGGCCGGGGTCCGGCCTTCGGTCGCCTCGGCTCCGCCGCCGCAGCCGGTGAGGAGCAGCGGGGAGGCGAGGAGAGCGACAGCGGTTCTGCGTCGGATCATGAGCCGATCTTGACCGGCAGTTGTTTGGAACCGGTCAGCGTCGGGAACGCGCGGGGAACTGGCCGGATCTCAGGCGTGGTTCGGCTTGCCCGAGGTGTACAGCCAGGTGTGGAACAGCCCGTCCAGCCGCTTGCCCGACGTCGCCTCGGCGAGGCTGACGAACTGTGCCGTGGTCCCGTGTCCGCCGCGGTGCCCGGTCGCCCAGGCCCGAAGGATCCGGAAGAAGTCCCGGTCGCCGACGGTCCGGCGCAGTTCGTGCAGCGCCATGGCGCCGCGGGCGTAGACGGGGGTGCCGAAGATGTTCCCGCCGCTGCCCGGGTCGCCGGGCGGGTAGGCCCACAACTCGTCGCTCGCGGGGCGGGCGTAGAGGGAGTCGAAGGCCTGCTGGGCGCTCCGGCCGCCGTGCTGCTCGGCGTAGAGCCACTCGGCGTAGGTGGCGAAGCCCTCGTTGAGCCAGATGTCCTTCCAGGCGGTGAGGGTGACGGAGTCCCCGAACCACTGGTGGGCGCTCTCGTGGACGAGGGTGTCGAGGTCGGGGGCGGAGTCGTAGACCGGCCGGGTCTGGGTCTCCAGGGCGTAGCCGACGTCCGGGGCGTGGTCGACGATGGCTCCGGCGGCCCGGAACGGGTAGGGCCCGAACAGCTTGCTCTCCCAGTCCAGCACGGAGGGCAGCTTCTTCAGCACGGGCGCCGCGGCGCTGGCCTCGCGGGGGTCCACGGCGTTGTACACCTGGATGCCGTCGCGGGTGGTGTACCGCTCGACCTGGAACTTGCCTATGGTGGCGGTCGCCAGGTAGGTGGCCATGGGCTGGGTCTCGCGCCAGCGGAAGGTCGTCTTCCCGCCGGCGGTGCTCCGGCCGAGCAGGACGCCGTTGGCGACGGCGGCGCGCCCCTCGGGCACGGTGATGGTGAAGTCGTACGACGCCTTGTCCTTGGGGTGGGCATTGGCCGGGAACCACGTCATCGCGCCCTGCGGCTCGCCGGCGACGAACGCGCCGTCGTCGGTGGGGATCCAGCCGTCCGCCGAGCCGTCGGGGTCGGTGACCGGCTTGGGTATGCCGTGGTAGGCGACCGTGACACGGAACTCCTGCCCGGCGCGCAGGGCGTGGCGCGGGGTGACGACGAGTTCCTGGCCGTCGCGCCGGAAGGCCGCCTTCGTGCGGTCGACGGTGACGGCGGTGACCTTCAGGCCGGTGAGGTCGAGGTCGAAGCGGGTGAGGCGCTGGGTGGCGCGGGCGGTGAGCACCGCGGTGGCGTCCAGGCGGCGGGCCGAGGTGTCGTACCGCAGTGTCAGGTCGTAGTGGCGGACGTCGTAGCCGCCGTTGCCGCTGAGCGGGAAGTACGGGTCGCCCGCGCCGGGGGCTCCGGTGGTGCCCGGGGCCGTGGGTCCGGCGGCGCCCAGGAGGGCGGCCACGGCGACGGGGACGGTGGCGAGGACGGCGGTACGGCGGCGGGCGGGCTGTCTGCGGGATGGCGTCACATGTGCTCCTCGGAAGTGGCCGATGATCGACTGGCCGTCAGAGTAGGCGCCGTGCGGGTCCATTTCCCCCTTGTTCAGGTCAAGTCGTTCCGCGTCGCCGCCAGGTGGGCGCGGGCCGGCGCAGTAGGCTCGCACGACCGTCCACGACCCGAGAGGGGCCCGACCGTGAGCGTGCGTGTGCGCCGGATCTACGAACCGCCCGAGCCCGACGACGGTCTGCGCGTCCTGGTCGACCGGCTGTGGCCGCGCGGCCTCGCCAAGGACGCGGCGCACGTGGACGAGTGGCCGAAGGAACTGACCCCGTCGAGCGAGCTGCGCACGTGGTACCACGGCGGGGGCTCCTACGAGGAGTTCAGGAGCCGCTACGAGCAGGAGCTGGAAGCCCCCCGGGCCGCCGAACTGCTGGACCGCCTCAGGGAGTCGGCCCGCTCGGGCACGGTGACCCTCCTCACGGCGTCCAAGAAGACCGAGGAGAGCCACGCGCACGTCCTCGCGGAGCTGGTGGAGGGCTGAGGTCAGCCGGTGTGCCGGGCCGCGTGCCGGCCCGCCGCGCGGCCCGAGAAGAGGCAGCCGCCGAGGAAGGTGCCCTCCAGGGCGTTGTAGCCGTGGACACCGCCACCGCCGAAGCCGGCGACCTCGCCGGCCGCGTACAGCCCCTCGATCGGCGTGCCGTCGGTGCCGAGCGTCCGGGAGTCCAGGTCGGTCTGGATGCCGCCGAGGGCCTTGCGGGTCAGCACGTGCATCCGAACTGCGATGAGGGGGCCGGCGGCCGGGTCGAGGAGGCGGTGCGGGGCGGCGACGCGGCCGAGCCGGTCGCCGATGTAGCGGCGGGCGTTGCGGATGCCCTGGACCTGGGCGTCCTTGCTGTAGGGGTGGGCGATCTGGAGGTCGCGGGCCTCGATCTGGCGGCGCACCACGGCCGCGTCCAGCAGCGGCTCGCCGGTCAGGCCGTTCATCTTCTCGACGAGCTGCTCCAGGTTCCCGGCCGTGACGAAGTCGGCGCCGTGGTCGAGGAAGGCCCGCACCGGTGCCGGGGCCCCCTTGCCGAGCAGCCGGTCGCGCAGCACGGCCTTGCGGTCCTTGGCGGTGATGTCGGGGTTCTGCTCGGAGCCGGAGAGCGCGAACTCCTTCTCGATGATCTTCCGGGTGAGGATGAACCAGGAGTGGTCGTACCCGGCGATGTCCTCGGTGGTGCGCAGGTACCTGAGGGTGCTGAGGGTGTCGTAGCCGGGCAGGCAGGGGTCGGGCAGCCGGCGGCCGAGGGCGTCGAGCCACAGGGACGACGGGCCGGGCAGGATGCGGATGCCGTGGCCGGGCCATATCGGGTCCCAGTTGCGCAGGCCCTCGGTGTAGTGCCACATGCGGTCGCGGTTCACCAGGCGTACGCCGGCCTCGGCGCTGATGTCGAGCATGCGGCCGTCGACGTAGGCGGGGACGCCGGTGACCATCTCGGCGGGGGGCGTGCCGAGCCGCTCGGGCCAGTAGCGGCGGACGATGTCGTGGTCGGCGCCGATGCCGCCGGTGGTGACGACCACGGCCTGGGCTGTGAGTTCGAAGTCGCCGGCGCGGTCGCGGCTGGAGGCGACGCCGCGCGGGGAGTCGTCGGGGGCGAGGACGGTGCCGCGCACACCGCGTGCCGTGCCCCCCTCGACGACCAGTTCGTCCACCCGGTGGCGGTGGTGGAAGGTCAGCAGTCCGTCCCGGGCGGCCTGCCGGGCGTAGCGCACGAAGGGCTCGACCACGCCGGTGCCGGTGCCCCAGGCGATGTGGAAGCGGGGCACGGAGTTGCCGTGCCCGTCCGCCCGCAGGTCGCCGCGCTCGGCCCAGCCGACCGTGGGCAGCAGCTCGATGCCGTGTCCCTGGAGCCAGGACCGCTTCTCGCCGGCCGCGAACTCGACGTAGGCGCGGGCCCAGCGCACCGCCCAGGAGTCCTCGTCGGCGAGCCGGTCGAACCGCGCGCTGCCCTGCCAGTCGCTCCAGGCGAGGGCCAGGGAGTCCTTGATGCCGAGGCGGCGCTGCTCGGGCGAGTCCACCAGGAAGAGGCCGCCGAAGGCCCAGAACGCCTGGCCGCCGAGGTTGGCGGCGTTCTCCTGGTCGACGAGGGCCACCCGGCGGCCCCGGCTGGTGAGTTCGTGTGCCGCGACCAGGCCGGCGAGACCCGCTCCGACGACGATGGCGTCCGCGTCCATGACGACTGTGTCCTTCCTGACGGTGCTCGGTACGGTGCTCGGCGCCGGCCCGTGCCGGTGCGCGTGCGCTCGTACGACGGTGCCGTGCCGGCTGTGCTCATGCGGCGGGGGTGCGGCTGCCGTCCGTGAGCAGTGCGGTGAGCAGCTGCCCCAGCCAGGCCCGGGCGGCCTCGACGTCCCGGTCCAGCAGCAGTTGGGTGGTGACCCCGTCGTACGCGGCGACCACGGCGTGCGCGGCGCCGTCGGCGTCGCCGAGCACGGCGGGAAGTGCGGTGTGGCCCCCGGCCCGGGAGAGCCGGTCGACGATGGCCCGCCGGAGCCGCGCGCGGTGGTCGAGGAGGGCCCGGGCGACGGCCGGGTTCCGGGCGGCGTGCACCAGGAAGTCGGTCTTCACCAGCAGCCAGTCGACGTCGAGCAGCAGCACCTCGGTGACCCGGTCCACGGAGGCGGGCACGTCGAGGTCGGGCCCGTCCTGGGCGAGCGCGTCGGCCACCTGGGCGGCGATGAGGTCGGCGCGCTCCTGGTAGAGGGCGAAGAACAGCTCGTCCAGGGTGGCGAAGTTCGAGTAGAAGGCGCCCCGGCTGAACCCGGCCGCCTCGCAGACCTCCTCGATGGAGACGCGCCCGTAGCCCTTGGCCGCGAACACCGCGAACGCGGCGTCGAGCAGCCGGGCGCGGGTGCGGACCCGGCGCCGGGTGACGCGTCCGGCCGTCTCCATGGCTGCCTCCTCCATTGGATACGCGAATGTATCGGATACACCAGTGTATCGAAACCCTCTGCGCGCCCGCTGATCAAATGGAACGAACTTTCGATTAAGGAGTACGCTGGACCCATGTCCACGCACCTCCAGGGCTCCCTGTTCGACCAGACCGACGAGCTGAGGCTCGGCCCGCTCGTCGGGCTGCGCCGGGCCGAACTGGGCTCGGGCGCCTGGATCGATGTCCTGCCGGGCTGGCTGAGCGGCGCCGACGACCTGTTCGAGCACCTGGCGGCCGAGGTCCCCTGGCGGGCCGAGCAGCGCAAGATGTACGACAACGTGGTGGCCGTGCCGCGCCTGCTCGCCTTCTACCGGGCCGAGGACCCGCTGCCCCACCCGGTCCTCGACGAGGCCCGCACCGCCCTGTCCCGGCACTACACCGGCGAACTGGGCGAGCCGTTCACCACCGCCGGGCTGTGCTACTACCGCGACGGCCGGGACAGCGTCGCCTGGCACGGCGACCGGATCGGCCGGGGCTCCCGGGAGGACACGATGGTCGCGATCCTCTCCGTCGGCGAGCCCCGCGACCTGCTGCTGCGGCCGGCCGGCGGAGGCGGTACGGCGGTCCGGCACCCGCTCGGCCACGGCGACCTCATCGTCATGGGCGGCTCCTGCCAGCGGACCTGGGAGCACTGCGTCCCCAAGACCAGCCGGGCCACGGGACCGCGCATCAGCATCCAGTTCCGCCCGCACGGCGTGCACTGACGACGGGGCCCGCCCGCGCGGGACGATCCTCCGTCTGGTTGGCTGTCCCCGACGATCCGCCGCTGAGGGCTCGGAGAGATCATGCGGGCAGAAGTAAGACAAGTCGCCGACGGCACCTACCTGGTGCACGGCCACAACACCAACTGGGTGATCCTCAAGGACGGCGACGCCGTCACGCTGGTGGACACCGGATACCCCGGGGACCGGTCCGGGCTGCTGGAGTCCCTCGCCGAGGTGGGGAGTTCACCGGACGCGGTCGCCGCCGTCCTCATCACCCACGCGCACAACGACCACCTGGGCTCCGCCGAGTACCTGCGCGCCGCCCACGGCACCCCGGTCTACCTCCACCCGGCCGAGGTCCCGCACGCCCGGCGCGACTTCCTCCAGCAGGCGACCATCGCCGACGTGGTGCGCAACGCCTGGCGGCCCGGCGTGCTGCCCTGGGCGGTGCACGTGATCCGCGTGGGCGGCACCGAGCAGCACCCCGTCACGTCCCCCGAGCCGTTCCCCACCGAGGGGGCGCTCGACCTGCCGGGGCGGCCGGTCCCGGTGCACACCCCCGGCCACACGGACGGGCACTGCGTCTACCACCTGCCCGACGCCGGCATCGTGATTTCCGGGGACGCCCTGGTCAGCGGGCACGCCACCTCCCGGCTCAAGGGCCCGCAGCTGCTGCCCGACTTCTTCCACCACGACCGCGCGCGGACACTGGCCTCCCTGGACGTGGTCGGCGCGCTCGACGGCGACACCCTGCTGCCCGGCCACGGACCGCTCCACCATGGTTCGGTACGGGCCGCGGCCGAACAGGCCCGGGAACGGGCGTCGTAGCCGAACGAGCCGCCTGGCGGAACCGGTCCGCCCGGAGCGCGCCGCGTCTCCCAGAGGGACCAGGCCGCGCGAAGGGACCGAGCCGCCCGGAGAGCGGCCCGCCCGGAGGGACCGGACCCGCCCGCAGCCTGCGTGGCCTCCCGGAAGGACCCGGCCGCCCGAAGCGTGGCCGGCTTCCGCGGGGGCCGGACCGCAGGAGGCACGCCTGGCCCCCCACAGGGGCCGGGCCGCCTGGCGCGAAGGTCCGCGCGGAGCGCGCCGGGCCTCCCGGAGGGGACCGGCCTCCTCGAACCGGAGCGCGGGGCCTTAGGGTTCGTGCCATGGCCTTGCAGATCAGCGCCACGAAACCGGAGCACCCCGCGCTCCTGCTCGCGCTCCCCTGGGACACCCCGCTGGAGGAGTGGCCCGAGGAGTACCTCGTGCCGCTCCCCCGCGGCATCTCCCGGCACGTGGTGCGCTACGCCCACGCCGGCGACGAGGTGGTCGCCGTCAAGGAACTGGCCGAACGGCCCGCCCTGCGCGAGTACGAGCTCTTGCGCGACCTGGACCGGCTCGGCATCCCCGCCGTCGACCCGCTCGCCGTGGTCACCGGCCGCACCGACCCCGCCGGCGCCCCGCTGGAGCCGGTGCTCATCACCCGGCACCTGCGCGGCTCGATGCCCTACCGGTCGATGTTCGAGACGACCATGCGCCCGGCGACCATGCACCGGCTCATGGACGCCCTCGCCGTGCTGCTGGTCCGCCTCCACCTGGCGGGGTTCGCCTGGGGCGACTGCTCGCTGTCCAACACCCTGTTCCGGCGGGACGCGGGCGCCTACGCGGCCTATCTGGTCGACGCCGAGACCGGCGACCTGCACCCCCGGCTCAGCCCCGGACAACGCGACTACGACCTGGACCTGGCCCGCGTGAACATCAGCGGGGAGCTGCTGGACCTGGAGGCGTCCGGCGCGCTGCACCCGTCCGTCGACCCGGTCGAGTTCGGCCACGAGATCTGCACCCGTTACCACGGCCTGTGGCAGGAGCTGACCCGCACCTCGGTGTACCCGGCGGGCAAGTACCACTACATCGAGCGCCGGATCCGCCGCCTGAACGACCTCGGCTTCGACGTCGCCGAGATGCAGATCGAGCACTCCTCCAACGGCGACACCGTCACCTTCGTGCCCAAGGTCGTCGACGCCGGGCACCACCAGCGGCAGCTGCTCCGGCTGACCGGTCTGGACGCCGAGGAGAACCAGGCCCGGCGGCTGCTGAACGACCTGGAGAGCTGGATGGCCACCCAGGACGACTACGCGCCCGGCGATCCCCTCGCCGCCCGCCCGGAGGTGCTCGCCCACCGCTGGGTGCGGGACGTGTTCCGGCCGACGGTGCGGGCGGTGCCACCGGAGCTGCGCGGCTCCATGGACCCGGCCGAGATCTACCACGAGCTCCTCGAACACCGCTGGTACCTGTCCGAGCGCGCGCAGCACGACATAGGTCTCGACACCGCCGTCAAGGACTACATCGAGAACGTCCTGCCCAAGGCCCGGGCCGGCCTGGAGACGGCCGACCCGGAGTAGGTCACTCGTGCGGGACCACGGCCACCGGGCAGTCGGCGTGGTGCAGCACCCCGTGCGCGACCGAACCGATCCGGGCGCCGACGGCCGTACGGCGCGCCCGGCGCCCGACGACCATCAGCTGGGCCCGGCCGGTCATCGACAGCAGCACCTGGGCGGCGCTGCCCATCTCGACGTGCTCGGCCACGGGCACCTCGGGGAACCGCTCCCGCCACGGCCGGAGGGCATCGGCCAGCGCCTGCTTCTCGTACGGTTCGAGACCGCCCGCGTCGTCCAGCAGCTTGAGCGAACCGGGGCTGTAGGCGAAGACCGGCGGCAGGGTCCAGGCCCGGACGGCCCGGACGGCGGCGCCACGGGCCGCCGCCGTCTCGAACGCGAACCGCAGCGCCGCCGCGCTGTCCTCGGGGCCGCCGTGCTGGCCGACCACGACGTCCCGGCCGGCCGCCTCCGCCGCGGGCTGGTCCTCGGCGCGCACCAGGACCACGGGCCGGGTCGCCTCCGCGATCACCTGCTGGCCGACCGAGCCCAGCAGGAACCCGACGACGGGTCCGTGGCCGCGCGAGCCGAGCACCAGCATCTCGGCGTCGGCCGCCGCGCCGGCCAGCGCGTGCGCCGCCGCGCCCTCCACCACGTCGGTGGTCACCGTCAGCTCGGGGTGCCGCTCGGAGATGGTGCGCACGGCCTGCGTGGCGCCCTCCGACACCCACCCGCGCTGGGTGTCCCGGTCGGCGGTGGCGAGCGCCTCGGCGTACCGCCAGGCATGGACCACCCGCAGCGGCAGCCCGCGGCGGACGGCCTCCCGGGCCGCCCAGTCCAGCGCGGCCAGGCTCTCCGCCGTACCGTCCACCCCTGCCGTGATCGGGCGTGTCATCCGTGGGCCTCCTCGTCGTCGTGTCCTCGGGTTCCGGGTGCCCGCTGTCGGGCGCCGGTGCGCACGGTCATGATGATCTCTTCCACGAACCGCCGCACCGGTCCCCCGGGCAGCGGGCGCGCTGGATGGTCACTGTCAGGCAAGTACCGGTCTCCGTCGGACAAGCGCGTCCGGGCGGACCGACCATACGATGGCCTGGAACCGGTGCGGTGTCCGCATGACACCGGCCGGGGGGGATCCGACACTCGGGTGGGAGACGTATGGCACAGGCCGCCGACACCGCGCGGACCGTCATCCTGACCGTGGACGACGACCCGGGGGTATCCCGTGCCGTCGCCCGCGATCTCAGGCGGCGCTACGGCGAGTCGTACCGGATCGTGCGCGCGGAGTCCGGCGAATCCGCGCTGGACGCCCTGCGCGAGCTGAAGCTGCGCGGCGACCTCGTCGCGGTGATCCTGGCCGACTACCGCATGCCGCAGATGAACGGCATCGAGTTCCTGGAGCAGGCGCTCGACGTGTACCCGGGGGCGCGCCGGGTGCTGCTGACCGCGTACGCGGACACCAACGCGGCGATCGACGCGATCAACGTGGTCGACCTGGACCACTACCTGCTCAAGCCGTGGGACCCGCCGGAGGAGAAGCTCTACCCGGTCCTGGACGATCTGCTGGACGCGTGGCGCAACAGCGCCTACAAGCCGGTGCCCAGCACCAAGGTCGTCGGGCACCGCTGGTCGGCGCGCTCCTCGGACGTGCGGGAGTTCCTGGCCCGCAACCAGGTGCCCTACCGCTGGTACTCGGTGGAGGAGCCGGAGGGGCAGCGGCTGCTGGCGGCGGCCGGGCAGGACGGGCAGCGGCTGCCGCTGGTGATCACCCCGGACTGCACGGTCCTGGTGGAACCCGAGGCGCCCGAGCTGGCCGCGCACGTGGGCCTGGCGACGACACCGACGGCCGACTTCTACGACCTCATCGTGATCGGCGGCGGCCCGGCCGGGCTCGGCGCGGCCGTGTACGGGGCCTCCGAGGGCCTGCGGACCGTGCTGGTGGAGCGCTCGGCGACCGGGGGGCAGGCCGGGCAGAGCTCCCGGATCGAGAACTACCTCGGCTTCCCCGACGGGGTCTCCGGCGCCCAGCTCACCGACCGGGCACGGCGGCAGGCCGCCAAGTTCGGCGCCGAGATGCTGACCGCCCGTGAGGTGACGGGCCTGGAGGTCAACGGGGCCGCACGCGTCGTACGGTTCGCGGACGGCTCGGCGATCGCCGCGCACAGCGTGATCCTCGCGACCGGGGTGCAGTACCGCCAGCTGGAGGCGGCGGGCTGCACCGACCTGACCGGCTGCGGGGTGTTCTACGGCTCGGCGCTGACCGAGGCAACCTCCTGCCAGGGCCAGGACGTGTACATCGTCGGCGGCGCCAACTCGGCGGGCCAGGCGGCCATGTACCTGTCCCGGGGCGCGAAGTCGGTGACGCTGCTGGTGCGCGGCCCGGACCTGTCGGCGTCCATGTCGCACTATCTGATCCAGCAGATCGGCGAGGCCCCGAACATCTCGGTGCGCTGCCACACGGTCGTCGAGGAGGCGCACGGCGCCGAGCACTTGGAGCAGCTGACGCTGCGGAACACGGTGACCGGGGAGACGGAGCGGGTCGACGCGCAGTGGATGTTCGTGTTCATCGGCGCCGCCCCGCTGACCGACTGGCTGGGCGAGGCGGTGCTGCGCGACCGGCGCGGGTTCATCCTGGCCGGGCCCGACCTGACCGCCGACGGGCGGCCACCGGCCGGCTGGGAGCTGGACCGGCCGCCGTACCACCTGGAGACCAGCATCCCCGGGGTGTTCGTGGCGGGTGACGCGCGCTCCGAGTCCGCCAAGCGTGTCGCCTCCGCCGTCGGAGAGGGAGCCATGGCCGTGATGCTCGTCCACCGTTACCTGGAGCAGTCGTGAGCGGGCAGGTCGTGGCGTGCAGCCCGCAGGAGGTCGGCTCGCTGTTCCTCTTCGAGAAGCTCAGCGACGAGCAGCTGGGCCGGCTGTGCGCCCAGGGGCGGGTGGAACTGTTCCAGCCCGGCCCGGTCTACGCCGAGGGCGACCCGGCCACCCGCTTCTACGTGATGATCGAGGGGGCGGTCGTCCTGTCCCGCCGGGTCGGCGGTGACGACGTGGAGGTCATCCGGACCTCGCAGCCCGGGGTGTACGGGGGCGCGATGCAGGCGTACCTCGGCGACCGGGTCCCGCAGGTCTACAACAACTCCATGCGGGTCACCGAGCCGACGCGGTTCTTCGTGCTGCCGGCGGAGCTCTTCGCGGACGTCGTGCGCGAGTGGTTCCCGATGGCCGTGCACCTGCTGGAGGGCCTGTTCTTCGGGACGAAGAACACCCAGGCGATGATCGGGCAGCGGGAGCGGCTGCTGGCGCTGGGCTCGCTGTCGGCGGGGCTCACGCACGAGCTGAACAACCCCGCCGCGGCGGCGGTCCGGGCCACCGCGACCCTGCGGGAGCGGGTCGCGAAGATGCGGCGCAAGCTCGGCCTGATCGCCGAGGGCCCCTTCTCCCGCGATGTGCTGGCGCGCCTGGTCGAGATCCAGGAGCGCACCGCGGAGCGGGTGGCGAAGGCCCCGGCGCTCAGCCCGCTGGAGGCCAGTGACCGGGAGGACACGCTCACCGACTGGCTGGAGGACCACGGCGTCGAGCGGGCCTGGCAGCTGGCGCCCACCTTCGTGCAGGCCGGGGTCGACGTGGACTGGCTGGAGCAGGTCGCGGCAGCGGTGGACCAGGAGATCCTGCCGAACGCGGTCGGCTGGCTCAACTACACCATCGAGACCGAGCTGTTGATGAACGAGATCGAGGACTCCACCGCCCGCATCTCGCACCTCGTCGACGCGGCCAAACAGTACTCGCAGCTCGACCGGGCGCCGTACCGGGTGGTGGACGTGCACGAACTCCTCGACAGCACGCTGCTGATGCTCTCCGGGAAGATCGGGCGGGGCATCGAGGTCGTCAAGGAGTACGACCGCGCGCTCCCGCCGGTGCCCGCCTACCCGGCCGAGCTGAACCAGGTGTGGACCAACCTGGTGGACAACGCCGTCTCGGCCATGAACAGCGCGGGCGGCCAGGGCACGCTGACCGTGCGGACGGCGCTCCACAACGAGCAGTTGCTGGTCGAGTTCCGGGACACCGGTCCCGGTGTGCCGCCGGAGATCAAGGACCGGATCTTCGACCCGTTCTTCACCACCAAACCGGTCGGCGAGGGCACCGGGCTCGGCCTGGACATCTCCTGGCGGATCGTCGTCAACAAGCACCACGGCGCCCTGCGGGTGGAGTCGGTCCCCGGCGACACCCGCTTCCAGGTGCTGCTCCCCCTGACCGCCGAGACGCCCGACGAGGAGCCGGTATGAACGACATCGAGGGAATCGACCCCAGCGTCCCGCCCAGCGGCACGGGCTGCGTGGAGTGCGAGGAGGCGGGCGGCTGGTGGTTCCACCTCCGCCGGTGCGCACAGTGCGGGCACGTCGGCTGCTGCGACGACTCCCCCTCGAAGCACGCCACCGCCCACTACCGCGAGACGGGACACCCGATCATCCAGAGCTTCGAGCCGGGCGAGGACTGGTTCTGGGACTTCGGCACGGACCAGCTGTACGGCTCCGGGCCCGCCCTCACTCCCCCGGACTCCCATCCCGCCGACCAGCCGGTGCCGGGCCCGGCGGGCCGGGTGCCGGCGGACTGGGCGCGGACACTGCGCTGAGGAACGCGACGGCCGGGCCGGGGGCGACCCCGGCCCGGCCGTCGCGTGTCCTGGGCACTGCCCTCAGCGGGCGCAGTCGAGGCTGTCCAGGTCGACGGCGTCGGCCATGGCCTGCATGCCCTTGTCGTTGGGGTGCAGGTGATCGCCGCCGTCGAGGAACGGCAGCATGCGCTCGGGGTCGTACGGGCTGCGCAGCACGCGGTCGAAGTCGGTGACGGCGTCGAACTCGTCGCTGCCGCGCAGGTACCGGTTCACCTCCTGCCGTACGGCTTCGCCGGCCGGGTCCCATTCCGGCCAGCCCTTGAACGGTCCGACGGTGGCGGCGACCACGCATGTGCCGGCCGCGTGCGCCCGGCGGGCGATCTCCCGGTAACCGGCGATCAGATCGTCGGCGGTGACCCCGGTGTGGGCCTTGATGTCGTTCACGCCCTCGAAGAGGAAGACCGTGCGCACCCCGGGCTGGGACAGCACGTCCCGGTCCAGCCGGTGCGGAGCGGCCTGTCCGGCGCCGTCGGCGAGGACCTTGTTGCCCGAGATGCCCTCGTTGGCCACGCCCTGGACGGGTCCGCCGGCCGCGTTCAGGCGCCGGGCGAGGTAGTCGGGCCAGCGCCGGTTCAGGTCGGTGCCGGACTGCCAGCCGTCGGTGATGGAGTCGCCGAGCGCGACCACGGCACCGCCGGCCGCCCGGGAGGGCCGTACGGCGACCGAGTCGATGTACCACCAGGACCCGGTGGTCCGCGTCCAGTGCGTCCCGCTCTCCTCGGCGGTGTACTCGCCCGGTCCGGTGTACGACGTCTGCATCGCCATCCCGTGGCCGGTGGCCGGGCCGGCCGCGTCCGGGGTGCGCAGACTGACGACCAGGTCGGTGCCGGCGGCGATCCGGCCGGGCAGCGGGTCGCTCCAGGCGACGGCCCCGGCCGGGACGGTGACCGTGCGGGCGCCGCCGAAGGTGAGCGGCCGGTTGCTGCCCGGCCGCAGGGCGGCGCCCTGGGCACGCACTCCCGCGTGGACGCCGTCCAGGGTCAGCGGCCGGTCGCCGAAGGCGTTGGTGAAGCGGACGCGGAGGTCGCTGCCGCCGACGCTGGTGTGGACGACGAGCCGGTAGCCCTGGCCGGCCGTGCCCTCGCCCATGCGGTCGGCGCTCGCCGCCCAGGTGACCACTCCGGTGGCCCGGGTGGCCGACTCGGGCAGGGCGGCCGACTCGGGCGGGGTGGCGGCCCGGGCGGCGGGCGCGGTCTGGAGGGCGACGGCGGTGAGCAGGACCGCGAGGACGCGCCGGCGGCGTGCGGGGCGGGCGCTCACCGGGCGAGGTCCCGGAGCGTGACGGTCTCGCCGGGCCGGACGCGGACCGTGCGGAACGTCCCCGCGTATCCCACGGAGGTCGTGGTGCCGCCGACGCTGCGCAGCCGTACCTCGGTGGGTTTCCCGTCCCGCCACCGAAGGTCCACGAGGAAGCCGCCGCGGGCCCCGGCACCGGTGAGCGAACCGGCCGCGGCCCAGGCGTCCGGGAGGGCCGGCAGCAGTTCCAGGTGCCCGGGGCGGGAGTAGAGCAGCATCTCGGCCACGGCGGCCGGGGTGCCGAAGTTGGCGTCGATCTGGAAGATGCCCCGGCCCCGCTCGACCTCGTAGATGTCGAAGAGGTTGGGCGCGGTGCCGTTGCCGCCGCCGGTGGAGGGGCGCAGGTTGGTGACGACGAGCTGGTAGGCCTTGTCGGCGTTCTTCAGCCGGGCCCAGCACAGGGCGCGCCAGGCGTTGGCCCAGCCGAAGCTGTTCATGCCGCGCGCGGTGAGCAGGGCGGTGGCGCCGGTGACGATGTCGGCGGGGGTGGAGCCGTCGGGCCGGATGCGGTCGCCGGGGAACAGGCCGACGAGCGGGGAGAGGTGCCGGTGGGTGGTCTCGCCGAGGTCGTCCGGCGACATCCACTCCTCCAGCAGGCCGGTCTTGGGGCTCACCACGGGCAGGTACAGCTTGTCGCGCAGGGCGCCGACGGTGCGCGCGTACCCGGCGTCCCGGCCCAGCTCACGCGCCGCGGTGCGGTAGTTGCCGAAGAGGGCCCACACCAGTTCCTGGGCGTAGGTGATGCCCTTGGCGTCGAGCGGGCCCTGCTCGGGGGACCAGTCGCTGTCGGCGATCAGCACCTCGCGGCCGTTGTCGGGCAGCGTGGTGGTGAGCAGCCGGGCCACCCAGAACTCGCAGGCGCCCTTCAGCAGCGGGTAGATCTTCTCCAGGTGGGCGCGGGACCGCGTGTACTCGTAGTGCTCGAACAGGGAGTTGCACAGCCAGGCGTTCCCGGCCGGGTGCCACCACCAGCCTCCGCCGCCGAAGGGGTTGGTGGAGATGGCGAGGGTCCAGCCGGCGTTCTCGCCGCTGGAGTTGCGGTAGCGGTTGCGGGGGTCGTTGAAGAGCCTTCGGGTGAGGTCGGTCCAGGAGGGGAGCTGGGCGACGCAGTAGTCGGTGAACGCGTCGAAGCAGGACGACAGGCCGGCCCGGTCGGCCATCCAGTAGTTCATCTGGAGGTTGATGTCGGTGTGGTAGTCGCCCATCCAGTCCGGGTCGTTGCCGTCGAGCCAGGGGCCCTGGAGGCCGAGCGGCAGGCTGTCCCGGGAGCCGGCGATCATCAGGTACCGGCCGAAGTGGACGTAGGCCGCTTCCAGTTCGGGGTCGGGCACGTCGTCGCGGGCGCGGGCCTGGATCCGCTCCCAGGTGTCCAGGGCGCGCTGTTCGGCGGAGGAGGTGCCGAGGGAGAGCCCGAACCGGTCGAACAGGGCGCGGTGGTCGGCGACGTGGGTGCGCAGCAGGGTGCCGGCGGAGTGCCGTGCGGCGGTACGGACCTTGGTGCGGGCCAGTGCCCGGGGGTCCAGGCCGGGGTCGCGGTAGTGGGCGGCGGCGTCGGGGGTGTAGTTCGTGCCGCCGCTGAGTACGACGGTCAGTTCGCGGCAGCCGGTGAACTCCAGGCGCGAGCCGGTCGTGCGGACCGTGCCGCCGTCGCCGCGCGCCTCGACGGCGGCGCCGTAGCGCAGGCCGCCGGGGAAGGCACCGGCGAAGGAGTCCGCCGTGCCGTTCTCGCCGTGGGTGCCGTCGAGCGTGATCGTGCCGGTGTACCGGCCGCCGCCGCTCTGGCTGAGGTGCAGCACGATGACGTCGTCGGGGTGGCTGGCGAACATCTGCCGCCGGTAGGTGACGCCGGAGCGGACGTAGGAGGTGGTGACCACGCCCTGGGCGAGGTCGAGGGTGCGGCGGTAGCCGGTGACGGCGGACAGGTCGTGGTCGGGGATGTCGACGGTGAGCCGGGCGAGGAGGGTGAGGGAGCCGAAGTCGTCGCGTCCGTAGGGGAACTGGCCGTCGGCGTCGAGGGTGTCGTTGAGGCCGCCGGTCCACATCGTGACGTCGGTGACGAGGAGCACCTCCCGGCCGGGGTCGTTGGTGGCGAGGGCGCCGAGGCGGCCGTTGCCGACGGGCAGTCCCTGCTCGATGAGCGAGTGTTCGTCGGCGGGGGCCCGCCACCACAGCCGGTGGCGGGCGTCGGCGGAGGGCACCGCGGTGGGCCGGCGCGGTGCGGCGGTGGCGGTGAAGGCGGGCAGTGAGGCGAGGGCTCCGGTGGCCGCGGCGAGCGCGAGGAAGCCGCGTCTGCTGGGCGGGGTGGGTATCACGGCGGGCTCCGAACTTCCGTGGCGTCAGCGCGGGGAGGAGGGGACGTCGATGCGGTCGATGTCCGGGGCGTAGTCCGAACCGCTGTCGAAGGTGACGGTGTTGCTGCCGGCCTTGAGGGTGACGGGGACGCTGACCGTCTCGACGGTCCCCCAGTCGCCGGTGGAGGGGAAGCTGTGGCGGGTGGCGGCGCCGGAGTTGGCGGAGACGTTCACCGGGCGGGGGTCGCCGCTGACGTAGGCCACCTTGATCAGGTAGGTGCCGGGGCGGTCCACGACCACGTCGTTGAAGCGGAGGGTGCCGCCGACGTAGAGGTCGCCGACCTTCTTGCCGCCGGAGCAGGCGGAGCAGTCGGTCACGGAGGCCCGGCCGCCGAGGGTGTTGGCGCCGGCCTCGGCCTCGTAGCCGGTGGTGGTCAGGGCGCTGCCGCGCGGGGTGACGGTGAACAGCCGGGAGCCGTGGGCCGGCAGGGCCTCGGTGATCCTGTTCTTGTAGGAGCCGAGGTTCTCGTGGTTCCACAGGTCGCGGACGGACGCCTTGCCGGTGAAGCCGAGGGAGGAGAAGTCGGCGGTGACGGCGGCGGGGGCATCGGCGAGGTTGAACAGGGCGACGGTGTAGGTGCCGTTGGGGTTCTTCGCGGCCCACACCTGCTGGGGGTCGGAGGGGGTGACCGGCCGGGCGGGCGGGGAGTCGCCCTGGTCGACGGCGATGACCTCACGGTTGGTGAGGAGCTTCACGCCGTAGTCGTCGAGCTTCGTCAGGTCGTCGCCGGTGTAGAGCGGGGACTTGGCGATGGCCCACAGGGTGGCGTAGGTCTGCCGTTCGGCCTTGGTCAGACCGTCCATGGCGCCGTTGCCGACGTCGAGGGAGTCCAGGTCGTTCCAGCCGCCGGGGCCCGCGTGCCTCGTCCAGCCGGGGGTGTCGGTGAAGCGGTCGTCCACCGAGTTCTCCCAGCTGACGAGGGTGTTGCAGTAGCACTCGACGTCGGTGTCGACGCGCCAGCCGTTGGAGTACTTCTTCCAGTCGGCGGCGTGGCCGATGTCCAGGGACCAGGAGATCTCCAGGTGGACGGGGCGGCCGGTGGCGGCGATCGCCTTCTGCCAGGCCGCGACGTCGGCGACGTTGTCGTAGTTCTCGCCGCTCTTGAAGGAACCGGGCCCGACGCCGTCGAGCTTGAGGAAGTCGTAGCCCCAGGAGGCGATCAACTGGGCCTGGGAGTCGATGTACTTCTGGGCGCAGGGCTTGTCGAAGTCGAGTTTGTAGGCGCTGTCCCAGCCGTTGGTGGTGCGCAGGTCGCCGTAGACGATGTCGGCGGTGGTGCAGCCCTCGGCGTGCCGGACGGGCACCTTGCCGTCGCCGTACGCCTCCTTCTCCAGACCGACGGGCAGGTAGATGCCGGCCTTGAGGCCGAGGCCGTGGATGTGGTCGGCCACCGCCTTCATGCCGTGCGGGAAGCGGACCGGGTCGGCCTGCTGGCGTGCGTAGGCGTCGAACTCCGGTTTCCAGTCCTTGTCCCGCCACCAGCCGGAGTCGATGTTGACGTAGGTGTAGCCGTACGGCTTGAGCCGGGCGGCGAGGGCGTCGGCCTGCTTGAGGACGTTCGCCTCGGTCAGATAGCTGAAGTCGCCGTCCGGGTTGAGGCCCGGGTACTTGGACGACTGCATGCTCCAGCTGGACCAGCCCATGTAGGGCTTGGCGGCCAGGACGGGTGCGGTGTCGGCGTGGGCGGTGGCCGGGGCGGCCGTCGTGAGGCCCGCGGTGAGGGCGAGGACGACGGCGGCTCCGAGCCCGCGAGCGGGCAGGACGGACGACGAGGGTGACCGCATGGGTCTGCCTCCTGGTGGGTTCGGGTCGGGGCGGCTCAGCCCTTTCCGCGGGCGGGGTTCTCGGTGATGAAGGTCTGGATCGCGGCGGCGGCCGCGCCCCGCGCCCACTCCTCGAAGGGGAGCGGGCGGGTCCGTACGTCGCACCGGGCGGCGGACCCGAAGGCGGCCGTGGTGAACGCCTCCCGGATCTGTTCGGCGAAGAGGTCGTAGGCGGCGAGCCCCTCACCGGAGATGATCACGCGTTCGGGGCCGAGCAGGTTGGCGACGGTGGCGATGCCCCGGCCGATGGCCTCGCCCGCCCGCGCGTACACCTCGCGCGCGCCGGGCAGGTCCTGGTGGGCGAGGGCCACGGCGGCGGCGCTGTCGGGGACCTGGTGCCCGGTGACCTCGCGCATCCGGGCGACGATCGCGGCGTCCCCGGCGATCGCCTCCACGCAGCCGCGGTTGCCGCAGTGGCACGGGGGCCCGGCGGGGTCGACGACGAGGTGCCCGATCTCGCCGGCCACCCCGTGGGCGCCGGCCACCACCCGGCCGTGCACCACGAGTCCGCAGCCGATGCCGGCGCCGACGGTCACCACGGCGAAGTCGCTGAGCCCCGCTCCGGCGCCGAACCACCGCTCGGCGACGGTCAGCGCGCGGACATCGTTGTCGACGGTGACCGGCAGTCCGCAGGCGGTGGCGGCGAGTCCGGCCAGCGGCACGTCCCGCCAGTCCAGGAACGGCGAGTAGCGTACGGCTCCCTCGGCGCGGTCGACGTCGCCGGACACGGCGATGCCGAGGCCGGCCACCGGCGCGCCCGACTCGGCGGCGTGGGCGAGGAGTTCGTGGACCAGGTCCGCGATCGAGGCCAGAGCGGGCCCGGCGGCCCGGTCGGGCAGGGGGGTGCGGCGGGCCAGGCGGACCCGGCAGCACAGGTCGGTCAGGACGGCGATCAGCTCGTCCCCGGTCGCCTTCACCCCGATGAACAGGGCGCGTTCGCCGTTGACCCGGACCAGGCCGGCGGGCCGGCCGAGGGCCGGGCGGGCCTCTTCCACCGGGCCCTCCCCCGGGCCGGTGCCCCCGGCCGGGTCACCGCCCTCCACCAGGTATCCCGCCGCCAGCAGGGGTCGTACCGCCTTGGTCACCGCGGCCGGGGACAGCCCGGCCCGGCGGCCCGCCTCCAGGCGGGTCAGGGGGCCGTGGGACAGGACCGTCGTGAAGACCTGGGCAGCGGCGGGCGTCTGCGCCGGGAAGGTCTCGGCGCGCGGGGTCGAGCGCATGGCACGGGAACCTAGGGCTCTTATTTTCCGCTGTCAATAAAAGAAACAGCGGTTGTTCCGGGGGCTGTTGGGGCTGAAAGGGCCCCCGGACACGCGGATGCCCCGCACGGGGCGGGGCATCCGGTGGTGCCGGTGTGGTCCGGTGTCCGTCAGTGGCGGACGCTCGGCGTGTTGGCGGCGGTGACGTTGACCGCGGCCCACGACTTGTCCACGGTCTTGTACTCGGTGCTGTTCGCGCCGTACAGGTCCTTGGCCGCCTTCAGCGTCGCGGTGCGCGCCTGGTGGAAGTCGGTCGTGGAGACCATGTACCGGGTCAGCGCGCGGTAGTAGATGGCCGTCGCCTTGGTGCGGCCGATGCCCTTGACCGCGATGTTGTGGTACGTCGGCGAGTTGTAGTTGACGCCGTTGATCGTCTTCTTGCCGCTGCCCTCGGCAAGGAGGTAGTAGGCGTGCGAGGAGACACCCGAACCGGCGTGCACCTCGGTGTAGTAGGTGTCCGCCGACCAGTAGTCGATCGTGCCTTCGAGCTTGTCGAGGGACGGGTGGTCCAGGCGGCGCAGGAACTTCTGCGCGAGGCCCAGCTTCTCGCCGACCAGGTAGTCCGGCGTGTCCTTCGTGTTCTTGGCGTAGAACTCGACGTTCGAGCCGAAGATGTCCGCGAGCGACTCGTTCAGCGAGCCCGGCTCGCCGTACTGGTTGCCGTCGGAGTCGACGAAGGTCGGCTGGAGGTTGGCGGTCGCCTCCACCACGCCGTGGGTCAGTTCGTGACCCGTGACGTCGAGCACGACGAGCGGCTTCTTGAACATCTGGCCGTCGCCGTCGCCGTACAGCATGCAGTTGCAGGTGGGGTCCCAGAAGGCGTTGGCGACCTGCTTGCCCCAGTGGACCATCGCCTGCGCGGGCTTGCTGTTGTTGGCGATGCCCTTGCGCTGGAACGTGGACTTGTAGAAGTCCAGCGTCTTGGTGATGCCGTACTGCGCGTCCGCGGCGGCGCTGACCCGGCTGGTGGTCGCGCCGTTGCCCCACACGTTGGTGGTGTTGGTGAGCTTCGTACCGGCGCTGAACTTCTCCGTGTACGAGCCCTTGGCGTCCCGTGTCTCGGTGCCGTACCGGTTCGGGTCCTTGAGCTGGTAGTGGCCGCGCGACGTCTGCGTGGTGGTCAGGCCGACGGTGCCCACGAAGAGGGTCTTGCCGGTGCCCTTGGCGGCCGACGGGTAGGCGGCGGCGCCGGCGCCGCGGGAGCCGACCAGGCCGGAGACGGCGGCGCCGGAGCCGGTGCCGGTGGCCGGGTCGAGGGTCTCGCCGCGCTCGCGCAGGGCGTCGAGCAGCTTCGGCGACAGGAACTCGTCCCTGGTCGGGGTGTTGCTGCGCACCTTGCCGGTGACCGCGTCCACGACGACCGTGCGGGCGCTGTCCTTGCCGGTGACGGTGACCTGGTAGGCGAGCGCGGAGGCACCGTCGCGGGCGTCGACGACGAGCTGCGCGCCGCCGGCGTCGCCCTTCGCGGCCTGGGCGGCCTTGGCGGCGGCCTGGCTTGCGGTCAGCTCGGCCTTGGCGGCGGCCGGCTTGACGGCGTGGTCGGCGGCGCGGGTGACGCCCGTGTAGCCGAGCCGGCGGTCGAGGTGGACGACGAGGTCGCCACCGAGCACCGGCAGGTCGTTGTGGGTGCGCACGAAACGGACGTGCCGGGCACCCTCGGGGTCGATCATGACGTCCTGCGCGTGCAGGTCGTCACCCTGGGAGACACCGGTCGCCGAGGCGTGCGCGAAGGCCGCGGTGCGCGCCGCCTCCACCACCGCCGTGGCGCTCGGGGCGGCGGAGGCGGCGGACCGCTCCACCCCCGTGGAAGGAGCCGCGAAGGCCGTACCGGCCAGGCCCGTGGCAGCGGTCGTCACCGCGACGGCGACAGCCACGGTGCGTATGTGCGGTCTACGCAATCTGATCAGGGTTCCTCCGTTCGAAGGCGGCCGGTCTGCCCAACCGCCTTGGGACGCGGCGCGGTTGGGCGCCACGGGGGCCGGTCCGGCCCCGAGGGGCAACCCTTGCGGATCAGTCATGGGCACGTAAAGCCGGAATGATCCATTTCGCGAACTTCTATGGCAATCCTTTACGAACGGCAGCCGCAGAGTGATCGCGAGATGACCAACTGTGTGTCGGCTGTGGAGACGCGGTCGCGATCCCCTAGGTTCCCAGGCGGACCGAAATCGCAGCGGAAACCGACCGATGGGAGTGGTTGAGGGATGGTCTCGGCAACGGTGGGGCGGGGAGCGGTCCTCGGAGCGGTCGCGCTGTCGCTGCTCGCGGTCCCGGCGCGGGCCGCTACGGCAGGCCCGGACACGCCGGTGCGGGCGGCGCTGCCGGCACCCGACACCGCCGGACTGGCCGCTGTACTGCGGTCGGCGGTGGCGCAGGGCGCGCCGGGGGCGTTGGCCCGGATCGACGACCGGGGCAGGACGTACCGGGTCACCCAGGGCGTCGCCGACCGCGCCACCCGGCGGGCCATCAGCACCGACGACCGCTTCCGGATCGGCAGCGTCACCAAGACCTTCTCGGCCGTCGTACTGCTCCAGCTCGTGGACGAACACCGGCTCTCGCTCGACGCGCCGGTCAACCGCTACCTGCCGAACCTGCTGCCGGACGACCGGATCACGGTCCGCCATGTGCTCAGCCACCGCAGCGGGCTGTACGACTACACCGACGACATGTTCGCGAGCAGTGTCTCCGGCTTCGAGGCGGTCCGGAAGAAGGTCTTCACCTACCGGCAGTTGGTCGCCCTCTCCCTGAAGAAGCCCCGCACCAACGCGCCGGGCGCCGCGTACGCGTACTCCAACACCAACTTCGTCGTCGCCGGGCTGCTCATCGAGAAGCTCACCGGGCGGTCCGTGAGGACGGCGTACCAGGACCGCGTCATCGGGCCGCTGAAGCTGAAGGACACGTTCTACGTCCATCCGGACACCGCGATCCCGGGCCGGTACGCCCGCGGGTACCTGACGCCGGACACGGCGGGCGCCCCGCTGGTCGACGCGACCGCGCAGACCGTGTCCTGGGCGCAGAGCGCCGGGGCGATCATCTCCAGCGCGCGGGACCTCGACGTCTTCTACAGCGCGCTGCTCAAGGGGAAGCTGATGTCCGCCGCGCGGCTCGCCGAGATGGAGCGGTTCACCAAGGTGAACAGCACGACGGCGTACGGGCTCGGGCTGCGGCGGCGGGACCTGTCCTGCGGGGTGTCGGTGTACGGGCACACGGGGGCGGTGCAGGGGTACTACACGTATGCGTTCAGCACGAAGGACGGGGGGCGGAGCCTGACGGCCGTGGCCAACACGTCGAACAACGGGAAGGTGCTGGAGACGTTGGCGGGTGCCCTGGAATCGGCGTTCTGCGGCAAGCCGGCGCCCCGCCACCGCGCGACGGTGCCGTCCGCCCGGACGCTCCGGTCGTGACGTCCGGAGCGCTCGGGAGATCCGGAGCGTCCGGAGTGTCCGGAGTGTCCGGGCGGACGGCGGTTCCCGGGGTCAGCCGCTCACTGCCGCTGCCACAGCGCGGGGGTGTTCGGCGGCTCCCAGCCCTGCTGGGCCTGGTGGGTCTGCAGACAGCGGTAGGCGGCGCCGCCGTAGGTGACCGTGACGCCCGCCTGGTAGACGGTGCCGGCCGACCAGGTGCCGCCCGGGTCGCCCGGATCACCGGGATCGCCCGGGTCACCGGGACCGGTCGCGGTCGTCTTCAACGTCAGGCCGTACGACTGGAGGATCGGGTTGACCGGCTGGAAGTACGTCGTGCCGCCGCTCGTGCAGTTGCCCGTGCCGCCCGAGGTGACGCCCTGCGCCTGGCTGCCGGAGATGAACGAGCCGCCCGAGTCGCCCGGTTCGGCGCACACCGAGGTGCGGGTGACCCCGGTGACCGTGCCCTCCTGGTAGGTGACGCTGCTGTTCAGCTGCTGCACCGTCCCGCAGTGCCAGCCCGTTGTCGAGCCGGAACGGCACACGGAGGAGCCCACCGTGGCCTGGGTGGAACCGGTGACCTGCGCACTGGAACCGTTGACGTACGGCGTCGCCGTCCAGCCGGCGTTCGCGGCCACCCACGCCATGTCGTTGCCGGGGAAGACGGACGCCTGGAAGGTGCCCTGCGCGACCCGGTTGGAGCCGGTGGTGGCACTGCCGGCCCGGCCGCAGTGGCCGGCCGTGGCGAAGCCCTGCTGCGTGCCGCGGGTCACCGGGAAGCCGATCGAGCAGCGGCTGCTGTTGTCGATGTAGTACGCGTCGCCGCCGCGCAGGTCGTAGAGCGGACGGGGGTGCTCGGCGGACTTCACGACGCGGACGAGGGAGGCGTCGACGTGGGCCGCCGCCAGCAGGGGGCGTGCGGCGTCCGTGCGTACCGCCCGCACCACCAGCGTGTTGGTCGGGACGTCGACGTACCAGACCGGGGTGTCGGTGGTGGCGCGCCGGGCGGCGACCCGGTCCAGGCGTGCCTTGGCCGCGTCGAGCGCGGCCAAGGAGTGGTCCACCACGCGCGCGGCGGCGCCCTGGGCCCGGATCGCCGGCACGTCGGCCGGGTCCGTGGTGGCGACGGTCAGCGTGTCCGACTCCGCGCCGCGCACCCAGGCGCCCGCGTAGTGCGCGCCCAGTGCGGCCCGCAGCCGGCCTGAGGCGGCGCCCGCCTCCGCCTCGTTGCCCAGGCGGCGTTCGGCCTGCTGCCGGTTCAGGCCCAGATCCCGTTGCAGCGCCCGCAGGAGGGCGGGCGGGGCCGCGTCGGTGCGGAGCGTCTCGGCCGCAGTGGGCGCGGCCGGGAGGCCGGACGGCCGGGCGCTCGCGGAGCCGCTGAGCCCGGCCACGAGCAGGGCACCCGCCGCCACGGCGGCGGCGCACGCGGCTCTGAGGTGTCGTTGGAGCATGGGGAGGTCTCCTCGGATTCGGTGGAGTGCCGGAAACCGTACGGAGCACCCGCCCGTTCCCGTAAGACGTCAACCGACCCCCTGCCCCGGTGTTATGGCAGCCGCGCGTCCCGCCGCGTGCCGTCAGGACGCCCGCGCCCGGTGCGGCGGTGCGCCGTGGCCGCCGGTTCCCCGCGGTGGGCGAGCCAGCGGGCGTAGCCGTCGCTGCGTGCCGCCGCGTCCTCGTGTGCCTTGCGGCTCTGCGCGAGCACCGTGGCCGCGGTGCCCGGTCGCTGGCCGGCCGGACACCAGCCCAGCAGGTGCCGCCACACCAGCGGGGTGCCGGCGAGCGGACGGGTGGTGAGGCCGGGCGTCGACGGGAAGGTGGCCCGGCACAGGCCCACCGCCCGGCCGACCTGCACCAGGTGGACGCAGGACGCGGTGTCCGTCTCGTACATGCGGCGGGGGGTGAAGCCGGCCCGGGCGCAGGCCGCGGTGAAGCAGTCGCCGAAACAGCCGTCGCCCGGGACGCACGCCCACTCCTCGTCCGCGAGCGCGGCCAGGTCGATCTCCCGCCCCCCGGCGAGCGGATGGGTGTCGGCGAGCATGACGAAGACCGGGTCGACGGCGATCTCCTCCCAGACCAGGTGCGTGCCGTCGGGCGGGGGCGCGGATCCACAGGTACCGGCCAGGGCGAAGTCCAGGCGCCCTTCGGCGAGCAGACCGGCCAGTTCCCGTTCCGACCAGGAGGCGCGGGTGGTCAGGCTGGTGCCGGGGGCGGCGTCGGCGAGCCGGTCCACCAGCGCGCCGAGCAGCGGCCCGTGGGTGCCGCCGAGCCGCAGCCGCTCCCCCTCCCGGCGCCCGCGGGCGAACTCGGCCGCCTCCTGCTGCAGTTCGCTGACCGCGGGGAGCACGATGCGGGTGCGTTCCAGGACCAGTTCGCCGAGCGCGGTGGCCCGCACCCCGTTCCGCCCCCGTTCGAACAGGGTGCCGCCCAGGGTCCGCTCGATGCGCCTGAGCTGCGCGCTGAGTGCGGGCTGCGCGAGCCCGAGCACCGTCGCCGCCCTGGTCAGACTGCCGGCCTCCGCGATGGTCCGAAGGGTCCTGAGATGCCGCAACTCCAACTCCATGAGGGGAGCTTGCGACGCCGTGGGGCACGGGGCAAGAGGTTGGTACAGACCATAGTGCGGTAGGTGATCCCTGCCCGTGAGAAGCGGCGAGCGCTCCGGCTCGCCTGGAGGAGGGGAGCACCAGCCATGCGCGGCACCACCGTCCCACCGGGAACCCCCGGTCTGCCGACCACTGCCGGGGACGTGCCCCTGCACCGGCTGGAGGTGGCCGGGCCCGGGGACCCGCCGTTCGCCGCGGGCTCCTTCGAGGCGGTGGGGCCGATGTCCCGGTGGGGCCGTCCGCACCGGCACACGTTCTACGAGATCATCCACGTCAGCTCCGGTTCCGGCACGCACGTCGTCGACCTGGCCCGGTGGCCGGTCCGGCCGCCGCGCCTGGCCGTGGTCCTGCCCGGGCAGGTGCACCACTGGGAAGGCGGCCGGGGCCCGGAGGGGACGCTGGCGCTGTTCACCGACGACTTCCTGGTCGACCACCCCGGCGACCGCGCGGTGCTGCGGCGGCTCGGGGAGCGGGGCTGGTTCGCGCTGGACGCCGAACACGACCGGTCCGTGGGGCGGTTGATGGCCGAACTCGTCGCGGAGCACCGGCAGCGCGCCCCGGGTCACGAGAGCGTCCTGCGCTCGCTGCTGCACGTGCTCGTCGTACGCGCCGCCCGGCTGCCACGGCACGCCGGGGACGACCGCGACGCGCGGGTGCTGGGCCGGCCGGCCGCCGTGTCCGAGGAGTTCACGCGGCTCATCGCGCGCCCGGAGGCGGCCGGGTGGACGGTGCGGGAGTGCGCGAGCCGGCTCGGCGTGACACCCGGCTACCTCACCCAGGCGGTACGGGCCGCCACCGGCCGTCCGCCGGGACGGCTGCTCATCGAGGCCCGGGTGTACCAGGCGCAGCAACTGCTCGCCCACACCCGGCTGTCGGTCCGGCAGGTCGCCGCCCGCACCGGGTTCACCGATCCGGCCTACTTCAGCCGGTTCTTCCGGCGGGAGACCGGCAGCAGCCCCGGCGACTTCCGAAAACACCACAGCCACCGCGACCAGTCCCTCGAAGTGCCGCCCGCGCGCGCCTAGTTTCGTTCCGCATCCGACCCCCCACGAGGAGGAGACATGGACGGAGCAGGCAGGGACGGCGCCGGGGCGCAGGAGGAGCCGAGGTCCGGGCGGCTCGTCCACCGCAAGACGGTGCTGCGCGCGGCACTCGCCGCCACCGCCGCGGTGCCCGTCGCCCTGATCGGCGGTCCGGCGCTCGCCCGCACGTTCGCCGCGGGCGGCACGGCGCCGGGGCTCACCCCGTCGTGCGACGACGGCGACGACCCCACTCCGGAGCAGATCGAGGGCCCCTATTTCAAGCCGAACTCACCGGAGCGCACGAGTCTGCTGGAGCCGGGTCTGCCGGGCACCCGGCTCACCGTGACCGGCTTCGTCTTCGGCCGGGCCTGCCTCCCCTTGTCCGGCGTCCTGCTGGACTTCTGGCAGGCCGACACCAACGGCGCGTACGACAACACCGGTTTCCGGCTGCGCGGCCACCAGTTCACCGACTCCCGCGGCTCCTTCGCGCTGACCACGATCGTGCCGGGCCTGTATCCGGGCCGGACCCGCCACCTCCACGTCAAGGTGCAGGCACCGCACCGTCCCGTCCTGACCACACAGCTGTACTTCCCGAACGAACCGCGCAACAACACCGACACCATCTTCGACCCCCGCCTGCTGATGACGGTGCGCGACGGGGGCGGTGGCCGGGAAGCGGCGTTCGACTTCGTCCTCGACGTCCCGCAGGACCCCGGCCCGGGTCCCGGCCCCTCCTCGCCGGAGAACACCTGGACGCCTGGGACCGCCTACCGGACGGGCGACTGGGTCACGTACGCGGCGCGCGCGTACGTCTGCCTCCAGCCGCACACGTCCCAGCCGGGCTGGGAACCCCCGGCGGTACCGGCGCTGTGGCAGGCCGCCTGACGGAGGAGGGGGCCGCCCGTGCCGGACGCCGAGCGCCGGCACGGGCGGACGGGCGACTGCCCCGGAAGGGCCGGTACGTTCCGCGATCTTGGCGGAATGCCACCTTCCGGGACACCATGCCCCGCATGAAGGGTGATCTCTTTTCCAGTCAGCACGTGGTGCAGCCGGCCGTGGAGCCGGGAATGTCCGTCGAGAACGCCAAGTGCCTCAAGTACGCGGTGAACGGCGAGATGTACGCCCGGCAGGGCGCGATGGTGGCCTACCGCGGCAGCCTCAAGTTCGAACGCAAGGGGCAGGGCGTCGGCGGCATGCTCAAGCGCGCGGTCACCGGTGAGGGGCTGCCCCTCATGGCGGTGCGCGGGCAGGGCGAGGCCTGGTTCGCGCACGAGGCGCAGAACTGCTTCATCGTGGAGGTGGAGGCCGGTGACCAGTTCACCGTCAACGGCCGCAACGTCCTGTGTTTCGACGCCTCGCTCTCGTACGAGATCAAGACGGTGAAGGGCTCCGGCATGGCCGGCGGCGGCCTGTTCAACAGCGTCTTCAGCGGGCAGGGCCGGCTCGGCCTGGTCTGCGACGGCAACCCGCTGGTCATACCGGTGTCGGCGCAGGCGCCGGTGTACGTCGACACGGACGCCGTGGTCGGCTGGACCGCGCACCTGGAGACCTCGCTGCACCGCTCGCAGTCCATCGGCTCGATGCTGCGCGGCGGTTCGGGCGAGGCCGTGCAGCTGATGCTCCAGGGTGAGGGCTTCGTCGTGGTGCGGCCGAGCGAGGTGACCCCCCAGAAGGACCAGCACTGAACCTTCACAGGTGATCCTGTAGGGCGGGCAACCCCCGTCGCCGTACCGGCGTCTTGATCATCGGCAGACCGAGCCCCGGCCCCTCGGGCCGGGGTGATTTTCCTGGATGCTATACACGCCATGTATACACTCCGTGTATAGAAGGGTACGCATGTACGGCAAGGCTTTCGCCCCGGAGTACCAGGGCACCCTGACCACCCTGTCCGTGAACTCCTCGCTGGTCGACGTGCTGGCCGCCGGCACCGAGCGGCTGCGCGAGGCCGAGCGCGCCGGACGCCCCGACGAGGCGGCGCGCTGCGGGCTCGCCGTCGCCGAGGCACACCGACGGCTCGGCCATGTGCGGGACGCCGACCGGGCCTGGAAGGCGAGTTACCGCGCCGCCCGGGAGGCCGGCGACACCGCCGCGATGGCCTGGGCGCTGTGGAGCGGGGGCACGCTCGCCCGGCAGCGCGGGGCCTTCCCGCTGGCCTGGCGGCTGCTGGGGCTCGCGGCCGAACTCGGCGAGCGCGGCGGGGACGTCGTCGTGCGCGGCTACTCGCTGGCCGGCCTCGCCGAGACCGGCCGCATCCAGGGCGACTACGCGGCGGTCGGCCGGCTGCACGAGCAGTTGCTGGCCGAGGCGCGCGAACGGGGTGAGGCCCGGCACACGGTGTGGGCCCTGGAGGGCATCGCCCAGATACACCGCAACACCGGGGACTACGACAGGGCCTACGCCCTGTTCGAGGAGGCGGCGGAGATAGCCGGCCGGGCCGACGACCGGCGTGGGCACGCCTGGGCGCTGCGCGGACTCGCGGACGTCCTCTCGGTGCGCGACGGCGCCACCGAGCGGGCGCTGGAGCTGCTGGCCGAGGCGGAGGCGACCTGCCGGGAGATGAACCTCTCCAGCGCGCTCGCCTACAACCACAAGATGCAGGGCAACGTCCTGTACCGCGCGGGCCGTCACGCCGAGGCCCGCGAGCGCTACGAGCTGGCGCTCACCGAGTTCCGGGCGATGAGCGAACCGCGCGGCGAGGCGCTGTCCCGGCTGGGCCTCGCCAAGTCCCTCGCCCGGCTCGGCCGCGACCGCGCCGAGACCGCCGCCGAACTCGCCGACCTGGCCCGGACACTGGAGCGCAGCGGGCTGCGGCACGCGCGGGAGATGGTGGCCCGGGCCCAGCGGGAGTTCGGCCTCGACGCGGAGGCGGTGCGATGACGGCGCCCGTCTCACCGGTGCGGGAGTCCGCCCGGGACGTCCTCGCCCGCTGTGGGGAACTGGTCCGGCCGGAACTGCGGAACGCGGTGGGGCGGCTGCACCCGTGGGTCGCCGAGATGGCCGCGTACTCCTTCGGCTGGTGCGAGGTCGGCGGGGCGCCCGTCACCGCGCCGGGCGGCAAGGGCGTACGGCAGGCACTGGCGGTCCTCGGGGCCGAGGCGGCGGGCGCCGACGGCCGGGCCGGGGTCCCGGCGGCGGTCGCGGTGGAGCTGGTGCACGCCTTCTCGCTGCTGCACGACGACATCATGGACGGCGACGCGACCCGGCGCCGCCGCCCCGCCGTCTGGCAGGCCTACGGCACGGGTCCCGCGGTGCTGGCCGGGGACGCCCTGTTCGCGCTGGCGGTCGACACCCTCGCCGCGGTGCCGGAGGGCGCCGGCGCGGTACGGCTGCTGTCGGCGGCCCTCGCCGAGCTGGTGCGCGGGCAGGCCGACGACCTGCTGTTCGCCACCCGGCCCTGGACCGGCCCGGACCGGGTGACGCCCGAGGAGTACCGGGCGATGGCGGAGGGCAAGACCGGCGCGCTGCTGGGCTGTGCCGCGGCGCTGGGCGCCACGCTCGGCGGGGCGCCCCGGGACACGGCCGACGCGCTCGACCGGGCCGGCCGCCACCTCGGGGTCGCCTTCCAGCTGGTGGACGACGTGCTCGGCATCTGGGGCGACCCGGCCGTCACCGGCAAGCCCGTGGGCGGTGATCTGCGGGAGCGGAAGAAGACGTTCCCGGTGCTGGCCGCGCTCGGCTCCCCGGCGGCCCGGCGGCTGCCCGCGCTGCTCGGTCCGGACGGGCACGCCGAGGAGGCCGCCGCGCTGATCGAGATGGCGGGGGGCCGTACGGCGGCCCTGGCCGAGGCCCGGACGCACACGGCCGCGGCACGGGAACTGCTCACCACCGCTCCCCTGGCCGCCGGGGCCGCCGAGCAGCTGACGGAGCTGCTGGAGTCCCTGGTGGGCCGCGCGCTGTAGCCATGATCCGGGACGCCGTTGACCTCCGGCCTCCTGGCGGGTGAAGGTGCGAGCGGCGCGGTCCCGACCCGCGCCGGAAGGGTGGAGCACCGTGATCGAGATCTCGGACATCGAAACCGCCGCCCGGCGGATCGCCGGGCACGTCGTCCGCACGCCGACGGTACCGAGCCCCGGCCTCGGCGCGCTGCTCGGCGTCCCCGTCACCGCCAAGCTCGAACTGCTCCAGCGCACCGGCTCGTTCAAGGCCCGCGGGGCCAC
Source organism: Streptomyces olivaceoviridis (assembly GCF_014650115.1). GTDB lineage: Bacteria > Actinomycetota > Actinomycetes > Streptomycetales > Streptomycetaceae > Streptomyces > Streptomyces olivaceoviridis. The sequence goes on from NZ_BMUI01000008.1 coordinate 53,238, forward strand.
GGCGAAGCTGCTGTCGCTGAGCGAGGCCGAGCGGGCGGCGGGCGTGGTCGCGGTGAGCGGCGGCAACCACGGGATCGCGCTCGCGGTGATGGCGGCGGCCCTCGATGTGAAGGCGACCGTGGTCATGCCGCGCACCGCGCCCGCGCGTTCCCTCGCCCTCGCCGAGGAGGCCGGGGCGGTGGTGCGGCTGACCGACGGCATGGACAGCGCCTTCGAGCTGGTGACGCGGCTGCGGGACGAGGGCCTGACCCTGGTCCATCCGTTCGACGACCCGGTCGTGATCGCCGGACAGGGCACCGTGGGTCTTGAGCTGGCCGAGGACGCCGGGGAGCTGACGGACGTCGTCGTCAGCGTGGGCGGCGGCGGTCTGATCGCCGGGGTCGCGGCGGCCCTGCGCGCCCGGCGGCCCGGGGTGCGCGTGTGGGGCGTGGAGACCGCGGGCGCGGAGGCGATGTCCGGCGCGCTGGAGGCCGGCGGTCCGGTGCCTGTGCCGCTGTCCTCCCTGGTCACCACCTTGAGCGCGCCCTCGGCGTCGCGGCTGACGTACGACCATGTGTCCGCGTTGGTCGAGGAGGTGCTGGTGGTCCCGGACCAGGAGGCGGTGCGGGGCTGTCTGGACCTCGCCGAGCACGCCAAGGTGTGGGCCGAGCCGGCCGCGGGCTGTCTGCTGCCGGCGGCCCGGCAGGTGGTGGAGCGGGTCGGCGACGGGGCACGGATCGGGCTCGTGGTGTGCGGGGGCAACACGACACCCCGGGAAATCACCGACTGGGCCGGCCGTTTCGGGCTGCTGTGACAGCGCCGCTGTGAGAACTCCGCCGTGAGTACTCCGCCTTGTGGACTCCACCTTGTGGACTCCGCCGTCAGGACTACGCCGGGGGAGCTTTTGGACGCGCCCCTGAACGCTCCCCCGCTCGCCCCGCGTACCTCTGGGAAGGACGAGGCAGGGGTTTCAGCGAGGGATGACCATGGTCAAGGCGCACGTCTCCGCACACGAGCTGGTCGACGGACGGTACCGGCTCCTGGAGGTCTTCGCCCGCGAGACGAACCGCCTGTGGTGGTACGCCGAGGACGTGGCGGCGGGGCAGCCCCGCCTGGTGGCGCGGACGGCCCTGCCGGGGCCCGTCGACCAGGACACCGCGCGGCACGTCACCGCCCGGGTCGTCCGTACGTCGGAGACGGTGCGGCTGCTGCGCCCCGGCCAGGTGGCGGCGGTCGTCGACGCCGTGGTGGAGGCGCACGCCCTGTGGACGGTCACCGAGTGGGTCGACGGCACGCCCCTGGGCGAACTCCTCGCCCAGGAGGGCTCGTTCCCCCCGGTGCGGGCGGCCCGGCTGGGCCTGGAGCTGCTGGACGTGCTCCAGGCCGCGCACGACGAAGGCGTCACGCACGGCGAGCTGAGCCCCGGCCAGGTCTTCGTGCGGGACGGCGGCCCGGTCGTCGTCACCGGGTTCGGGCTGGCGGGCGCGACGCTCGTGCCCCGGCTGACGGCACCGTCGTACGCCTCACCGGAGCAGGCCCGTGACGAGCGCATCGGCCCGGCCGCCGACCTGTGGGCGCTGGGCGCGCTGCTCTACACGATGGTCGAGGGCCGGCCGCCGTTCCGGGACCGCGGCCGGCCCGACGCCACGCTGAGGGCGGTGGACCGGCTGCCGCTGCGCACCCCGCTGCGCGCCGGGCCGCTCACCCAGGTCGTCCAGGGTCTGCTGCGCAAGAACGCGCGGGAGCGGCCGACCCGGCCGGTGGTCCGCGAGGCGCTGACCCGGGCGCTGCGCGAGGACACGGACGCGGAGCGGCGGCCGGGCCCGGAGCCCCGGCCGCGCGGCGCGTTCCGGGCCGTGCGCCACGCCGGACCGCTGCGCGGCGGACGGGTCCTGGCCGCCGGCACCGCGCTGGCCGTGGTCACCGTGGCCGCGGCGGCACTGGCCGCGTCCGGCGCACTGTCGTCCGGCACGGACACGGCGGGGGCGACGCCGCCCCGGGCCACCCCGTCCGGCCCCGCGGCCCGGCAACCGGGCGGCGGCACCGCACCCGCCTCGACACCCACCTCGGCCCCCTCCTCGAAGCCGGCTCCCGCCCTGCCGGCGGGTTACCGCCGGTACACCGCCCCGGAGGGCTTCTCGGTGGCGCTGCCCGACGGCTGGGAGCGGCTGACCACCTCCCGGGAGTCCGACCTGGCCTATCGCGTCACCTTCGGCCGGGGCGGCGGCTCGCCCGCGCTCGCGGTGACCTACAGCGAGCGCGTCGGCCCCGACCCGGTCGCCGTCTGGCGGGACGACGTCGAGCCCGGGTTGCGGAAGCTGCCCGGTTACGGCCGCGTCGGCGCGGTGCGGGCGACCACGTACCAGGGCCGCAGGGCCGCCGACCTGGAATGGCTGGCGGGGTCCGGGGCCGCGCGGGAGCGCACCTTCGGGCGGGGGTTCCTGCTGGGCGGGACGCGGGGCTTCTCGCTGCGCTTCACCACCCCGGCCGCGGCCTGGGACGACGCGGCGAACCGGCTGGCGCTGAAGACGTTCCTCGGGACCTTCCGCACGCCGGAGGAGCGACCCGGGCCCGTCGGCCGTTTTCCGGACGCCGACCCGGGGACTCGCCACCCATGGTGCGAATCGGATACACGATGATGACCGAGCAGGCAGGTCCCCGTGACCTGGTGGATCACGTGGTGCAGGCCGAGGAGGCGGGTTTCGACTTCTCGGTGATCTCCGACCACTACTTCCCGTGGCTGCGCTCGCAGGGGCACTCCTCGTACGCGTGGAGCGTGCTGGGCGCCGCCGCCCAGGCCACTTCGCGGATCCCGCTGATGACGTACGTGACCTGCCCCATCCTGCGCTACCACCCGGCGATCGTGGCGCAGAAGGCGGCGACCGTGCAGCTGCTGTCGGGCGGCAGGTTCCGGCTCGGCCTCGGCGCCGGCGAGAACCTGAACGAGCATGTCGTGGGCGGCGGCTGGCCCCCGGTCGACGTCCGCCACGAGATGCTCGAAGAGGCGGTGGAGATCATCCGGGCGCTGTTCGAGGGCGGCCATGTCACGCGGCACGGGCAGCACTACGACGTGGAGTCGGCCCGGCTGTGGGACCTGCCGGAGCAGGCGCCGCCGATCGGCATCGCCGTCTCCGGCGACCAGTCCTGCCGGCTGGCCGGGCACCTCGCCGACCTGGTGATCGCCACCGAGCCGAAGGCGGGCCTGCTGGAGGCGTTCGACCGGCACGGCGGCACCGGCAAGCCCCGGGTCGGCCAGCTGCCGGTGTGCTACGACCCGGACCGGGAGACGGCGATCAAACGCGCCCACTCCCAGTTCCGCTGGTTCGGACTGGGCTGGAAGGTGAACGCCGAACTGCCGCACCCGGACTCCTTCGAGGCCGCGACCCAGTTCGTGACCGAGGACGACGTCGCCTCCTCCATCCCGTGCGGTGACGACCCGGACGCGTTCGTGGAGGCCGTACGGCCCTACGCCGAGGCCGGGTTCGGGGAGGTCGCCCTGGTCCAGATCGGCGGTGACACGCAGCCCGAGTTCCTGGACTGGTCGGCGAAGACCCTGCTGCCGGCCCTGCGGGAGGCGTTCGCCTGACGCCGTACCGCCCCTGTGGCACGCCTCCCGTCCGCGGGATTCAGTCACACGGGTGAGCATTCCGGGCGCAGCGGGGGTACTAGAGGGCCCTACGCCGATCGTCCCGGAGGCCCCCGCGTGAACTCGTTCGTGCACAAGACCCTGGTGGTGCAGCTCCTCGCGCACGGCACCGGCCGGTGTCCGGTGCTGGCCCACCTCAGCTACGACGCCGACGACCCGTTCGCCGTCACGGCCGTGTTCGCCCACGACGGCCGGGTGCTGGCCTGCTGGCGGCTGGACCGGCAGATGCTCGCCGACGGACTGGCCGGGCCGGTCGGCATCGGTGACGTCCGGATGCGGCCGGAGGCCACCGGCCTGTGGCACGAGCTGCGCCTGGAGTTCCTCGGGGACGCCCGGCCGGACGGCGGCCGGCACCACGCTGTGGTGTTCGCCTGGGCGCCCGCCGTCGCCGCGTTCCTGCGCGAGACCTACCGGATCGTCCCACCGGGCCGGGAGCTCATGTCCGTGGACGAGCTGCTGGCGGAGATCCTCTCCGCGGCTGAGTAGCCGTACTCATGCCGGCGGCCCCGGCCGGGCGCCACGATGGGGCTCCTACGACCCCCAGGCCGACCCCAGGCAAGGAGCCTCGCCGTGACCGCAGTGCACCCCGCCCCGCGCCGCGCGCCGCGCCGCGTGCCGCCCGCCCTCTTCGCCGGCGTGGTGGCCGTGGGGCTGGCCGTGTCGGCGTGGGGCGCACGCGACCGCACCACCTGGTTCCTGGAGACGGTGTGGGCGCTGGCCGGACTGCCCCTGGTGGTGCTGCTCTGGCGGCGCTTCCCCCTGACCGGGCTGCTGTGCGGACTGCTGACCGCGCACGCGCTGGTCCTCGCGGTCGGCGGGCACTACACCTACGCGCAGGTCCCGGTGGGCGACTGGGTGCGCGACACCTTCGGCCTCGAGCGCAACCCGTACGACCGGTTCGGCCACCTGATGCAGGGCTTCGTCCCGGCCGTGCTGGTCCGTGAACTGCTCAGCCGCACCTCGCCGTTGCGCGGCAGCCGCTGGCTGGCGCCACTCACGGTGTGCGCCTGCCTGGCCTTCAGCGCCTGCTTCGAGCTGCTGGAGTGGCTGGCGGCCGAGATCGGCGGCCACGGCGCGGACGCGTTCCTCGCCACCCAGGGCGATGTGTGGGACACCCAGTGGGACATGTTCTGCGCCCTGATCGGCTCGGTCCTGTCCCTGCTGCTGCTCAGCGGGACGCACGACCGGCAGCTGAGGGCCCTGGCGGCCCGCCGGTCCTAGCCGTCCGTGCGGGACGTGTGCCGGCGGCGGGCCCACAGCGGCAGGCCGTACCAGCACAGCAGGTACCAGGCGACGACGGCCGCCACCAGGTACGGCACATAGCCGTCGTGGGTGGCCACCCGGAGGATGAGCAGCAGGGACGACGTCATCGTGGCGAGCAGCAGGACCAGGCCGACGAAGGTCATCCGGGACGCCAGCCGGACCGCCTGCGGCTTGACCCGGCGGCCGGAGACCAGGCGGTGCAGGGACACCGGTCCGATGAGGGCGCCGGTCGCGCAGGCGCCCAGGACGACGGTCACGATGTAGATGACCTGGTCGACGGGGGCGAGCTGCGCGTACTTCGGCTGGAAGACGACGGTCAGCAGGAAACCGAAGAGGATCTGCACCCCCGTCTGCGCCACCCGGACCTCCTGGATGAGCTCGCCCCACATCCGGTCGGCCCGCTCCTCCTCGGTCTCGTTCCGCCCTCTGCGCCGTCCTGCCTCCGTCATGCGATTGCGTGTAACCGCCCGGCCGTCCCTTCAAACGGTCCGCAAGCCCGCGGCTACCAGCGGTGCTCGACCTGGTCCTTGATCCGGCGGTCGTACAGCTCGCGGATCGCGGTGGACGTCTCCGGCGGCAGCGGCGGCAGCTTGGCCGCGGCGGCGTTGGCGCGGGCCTGCTCGGGGTTGCGGGCGCCCGGGATCACCGTGGTCACGCCGTCCTGCTCGATGATCCAGCGCAGCGCCAGCTGGGCCGGGGTGTACCCCTCCGGGGCGAGCGCGGCGAACTCGGCGGCGGCCTCGACGCCCGTGCCGTAGTCGACGCCGGAGAAGGTCTCGCCCTGGTCGAAGGCCTCGCCGTGCCGGTTGTAGGTGCGGTGGTCGTTGGCCGCGAACACCGTCTCCTTCGTGTACTTGCCGGACAGCAGCCCGGAGGCGAGCGGCACGCGCGCGATGATGCCGACGCCGGCCGCGCGGGCGGCGGGCAGCACCTCGTACAGGGGCTTCATCCGGAACGGGTTGAGGATGATCTGCACGCTCGCCACGTTCGGCCGGGCGATGGCGGTGAGCGCCTCGGCACAGGTCTCCACGCTCACGCCGTAGGCGGCGATCCGTTCCTCCTCGACGAGGGTGTCCAGGGCGTCGAACACCGCGTCCGAGGAGTAGACCGGGGTGGGCGGGCAGTGCAGCTGCACCAGGTCGACGCGGTCGACGCCGAGGTTGCGGCGGGAGCGGTCGTTCCAGGCGCGGAAGTTGTCCAGGACGTAGTTCTCCGGGACCTGTTCGACCCGGCGGCCCATCTTGGTGGCCACCAGCACGTGCAGATCGGGCCGGCCGCGCAGGAACGAGGCGATGGTGGCCTCGCTGCGCCCGTCGCCGTACACGTCGGCCGTGTCGAAGAAGGTCACCCCGGCCTCGGCCGCCGCCTCCAGGACGGACAGCGCCTCCTTGTCGTCCACGTCGCCCCAGTCGGCGCCCAGCTGCCATGTGCCGAGCCCGACCACCGATGCCCACTGACCCGACCTGCCGATTACGCGTTCGTCCATGCCGTCAGTCTGTCATCCGGCCGGGGAGCCCGCGTCGGCGGCCACCCCGGCGGTGGCCCAGGCGGAACTCCCCGGGCTTCCGGACGAGATGGACCCCTGCCGCACGGCGCTCACCGACCGGCTCCGCGAGATCACCGCCGGGGGTCCGCCCCGGCCGGGTCCCGCTGGTCGGCACCGGGTGTCAGCTGCGCCTGGACGGCGGGTCCGTAGCGGTCGGCGAGGGCGTCGGTGTCGGTCTCGCGCAGGTGGGGGCCGCGGGCGACGCCGTACATGACGCCGAGGCCGACCAGGGCGGCGACGGCGAGTTCCGCGCGCAGGCCCGCGTCGGGGCCGGCGAGCCGGGCGGCGAGGCGTTCGGTGACCTGGGCGCGGAAGTTGGCGCGCAGGACGTCGCCGTGGTCGCCGTGCAGCGGGGCGAAGGCGATGCGCAGCAGCGGGTCGGCGCCCCGCTCGCGCTGGCTGGACACGACGTGCCGGACCATGTGCCGGCCGAGTGCGTCCAGCGGCGCGTCCAGGAGGGCGTCGGCGTCGGTGTCGAAGGACATCACGCGGGCGAACAGGGCGTCCTTGTTGCCGAAGTACTTCAGGATCAGCGGCGGGCTCACCCCGGCGCGCTCGGCGACGGCCTTGAGGGTGATGTCGGCGTGCGCGTGCCGGGCCAGGAGGTGGCGGGCGGCCTTCAGGATGGCGGCCTTGGTGGCCTCGGCGTCCCGGCGTGCGGGGGCGGGCGCCTGACCGGGTGGCGTGGTCATGGTCCTCATGCTCCCTCCATCGCCTCGTCACGGGCGCCCCGGGTGCCGCTCCGGGCCCGCCGGGTGCCCGGCGCGGGGCCGTCGCCGGGGATGGACAGGGCCGCCGTGCAGGCCGCGAGGGCGACGGCGCCCGCCATGGCGAAGGCGAGCTGGTAGCCGTGCAGGCTGGGCACGGGGACGCCGCCGAGGGGGCTGCTGTGGTGGACGAGGACGGCGGCGACGGCCGCGCTGGAGACGGCCTGGCCGATGGTGCGCATGAGGACGTTGACGCCGTTGGCGGAGGCGGTCTGCGCGGCCGGTACGGCGCGCAGGATGAGGGTCGGCAGCGCGGAGTAGGCGAGCGTGGTGCCGGTCGCCACCACGGTGGCGCCGAGGATGATCATCCACAGGTCGCGGCTGTCGGCGATGCGGAGCGCGTACCCGCAGGCGATGACGGCGGCGCCCAGCGCGAGCGTGATCCGGGGGCCCCGCGTGGCCGATATACGGGCCGACAGCGGGGAGAACAGCAGCATGGTGACACCGCCGGGCAGCAGGCAGAGGCCGGTGGCGACGATGGACAGGCCGAGGCCGTACCCGGTGGCCTTCGGTGCCTGCACCAGCTGGGCGGTGACCAGGGAGTTGGCGTAGAAGGCGAACCCGATCAGCAGGGCCGCCACATGGGACAGGCCCACCCGTGGCCGGGTGACCAGCCGCAGGTCGACCAGTGGCCGTGCGGTGCGCAGCTGCTGCCGGCACCACAGGGCGAGCACGACGGCCGCCCCGAGGAACAGTCCGAGGACCCCTGCGCTCCCCCAGCCCCAGGTGCCGCCCTGGGAGACGCCCAGCAGCAGGCAGACCAGGCCGGCGGCGAGGCCGAGGGCGCCGAGGACGTCGAACCGGCCGGGTTCCCGCACCGGCGACTCCTTGACCGCCCACCAGGTCGCCGTGACGCCCGCCGCGCCGAGGACGCTGGTCAGCCAGAACATGGTGTGCCAGTCGGCGTACTGCACGACCAGCGCGGCGAGCGGCAGGCCGAGCGCGGCGCCGATGCCGACGGTGGAACTCATCAGCGCCACCGCCGAGCCACGGCGTTCCGGCGGGAGTTCGTCGCGCAGGATGCTGATGGACAGCGGGACCACCGAGGCGGCGGCGCCCTGGAGGGCGCGGGCGGCGATGAGGACGCCGATGTCGGAGGAGAGCGCGCACATCACGGAGCCGACGGTCATCAGGGCGAGCGCGGCGGTGAGCACCCGGCGCTTGCCGTACATGTCGCCGGCCCGGCCGAGGACGGGGGTGAGGACGGCGCCGGAGAGCAGGGTCGCGGTGACCGTCCAGGAGACGGCGGCGGCCGACGCGCCGGTGAGCCGGGGCAGGTCGGGCAGGAGCGGGACGACCACGGTCTGCATGACCGCCATGAGGATGCCGCCGGACGCCAGCACGGGAATGGTGAGCCGGTCGCGCAGCCGGGGCGACGGGGATATCGGGGCGGGCTGGTCCATCGGCGCTCCTGCGGGCGGCACGGTGACGGGGTGAATACTCATTCACCATATCGAGTGAATGGGAATTCACCAACGTTTCCTGGCCCGAACGGGGAGGCCACGACGACCGGGTGCGGGCGGCCGGACCTCAGGCCGGGTTCTGCTCCGGGACCGTCAGGCCAGGTTCTGCTCCAGGACCGTCAGATAGGTCCGCATGGAGTGGTCGCGGACGCCGTCGGAGGCGGGCGCGAACGGGTCCGCGGTGTGGCCCCTGGCCCGGTCGCCCAGCGCCGACAGCATGGGCATCGACTCGTGCAGCCGGCCCTTGGAGTCGAAATACCGCAGGGCTCGTACGTGGGTGTAGGCGGGCTCCGGCGGGAGCTGGGCGACGATGTCGTTGTTGTTGACGAAGCGGTACATCCGGCCGCCGAATCCCTCGTGGAACGCCTCGGCCAGCAGCCGGTCGCAGGTGCGGGGCTGGCCGTAGGTGTAGACGCCGTCCGCGGCCAGGTGCGGCTCCTCCAGGTAGAGGCGGGCGCCGGCCAGCATCGCGAGCGCCCCGCCGAGGCTGTGCCCGGTGAAGTAGACGGCCTGGCCGTCGGTGCGCAGCTCGGTGAGGGTGTCGTGGACCGCCGGGTAGACCGGTGCGAGGGCCTCGGCGAAGCCGTGGTGGACGTAGCCGTGGCCGCCGGGTCCGGGCCGGGGCGGGGTGGTGGCGTCGGAGAGCCAGTCCTTGATCTGGCCGGGTTCGGTGCCGCGGAACGCGGTGACGATCATCCGGCCGCTCGCCAGGGTGCAGGCCTGGGTGTCCTGGAGCGGGAAGGGCGGGGTGAACCGGGTGTGGTGGTGCCGCACCTCCTCGAAGCCCCACCGGGCGGCCTGTTCCCCGATGGCGGCCCGGTCCCGGTACGCCAGGTCGGCCGCGCGGGCCAGCCAGTAGGCGCGCCGGAGGCTGTAGCCGGTGGAGGTGTGGTCGAAGGCGACGGGTACGGCCATGCGGGGCTCCTCGGGTGGGGCGGGAGGGAGTGGCTAGTCCCGGCGGGCCGCGGCACGGGCGTGCAGGGCGCGGGCGGCGCGCGGGCCGAGCCAGCGCTTGAGCCGGCGCAACGCCTCCAGTCGTCCGGCCGCCTTGTCCAGGCCGTAGTAGAGCTGCGGCGGGACGTACGGCAGCAGGGGCGAGTGGCGCTGGCCGAGCAGGGCGAACATCCGGTGCGGGGGCAGCTGGACGTAGCGGGGCAGGTTCTCGTACCACTGGGCGCTGTAGCGGGCCGCGCTCTGCACGGACAGCAGTTCGGCCTGGCGCCGGCGCTGGTAGGCGGCGAGGGCGTCGGGCAGGTCCGCGTGTGCGCCCAGGGCGTCGGCGAGGCACATGGCGTCCTCCAGGGCGAGGGTGGTGCCGGCGCCGATGGAGTAGTGGGTGGTGTGGGCCGCGTCGCCGAGCAGGACCAGGTTGCCGTCGTGCCAGGTCTCGTTGGTGAGGGTGCGGAAGGTCAGCCAGGATGCGCCGGAGCGGGCGGTCAGCCGGTGGCCGTCGAGGACATCGGCGAAGAGCTTCTCCAGCAGGGCGAGGCACTCCCCCTCGTCGGCCCGGTCCAGGCCGAGGCCGGTGAAGGTCTCCGGGGAGCACTCGACGACACAGGTGCTGTGGTCGCCGCTGTAGCCGTAGCCGTAGGCCCAGATCCAGCCGTGGCCGGTCTCGGTGAAGGCGAAGGTGAAGGCGTCGAAGACCTTGCTGGTGCCGAGCCAGATGTAGGGGTTGCGACCGGAGGTGATCCGGGTGCCGAAGTGGCCGGCCCGGCGGGTGCGCAGGGCGCTGTGCACGCCGTCGGCCGCGACGACCAGGTCCGCGCCGGCGGGCGGTTCGGTGAGTTCGCTCTCGTACTCCAGGCGGACGCCCAGGGCGCGGGCCCGGGCGGCGAGCAGGTCGAGCAGGCGGTGGCGGCCGATGCCGAAGCCCTCGTCGCCGTGGTGCCGGGTCGTCAGGTCCCGTACGTGGGCGACGCCGTCGCTCCAGCGGACGGAGTGCTCCTCGATCGCCCGCGCCGATGCGGGGTCGTGGGCCTGGAGCTTGTCGAGGAGGCCGCGCCAGTACGTCACGCCCCAGCCGTAGGTGGAGCCCCGCGGGTTGCGTTCGTGGACGGTGATGTCACGGGAGGGGTCCTGCCGCTTGAGCAGGATGGCGAGGTACAGACCGGCGGGCCCGCCTCCGACACAGATGATCTTCACGCGCACACCCCTGACAGTCACCTTACGTGGTCGATCGGCACCGGAGAGTAGCAGGGTGGGGGACGCGCCCGATCGCGTCAGTCTGCCGCGGTGAGCCGCGCCACCCGGACGGACGGCAGCCGGAAAGGATCGGCGGGAATCCGGTCGGCCGGGCAAGGAATTCCCCGTTCCGGGGCGGACCACACCGTCGTCACGGCAAGATCATCTTGGTTCAACTCTGTACGACATGTGGCTGATTGTCCGGATCCCGGCCAACCGGTTCCGCCCGATTTCTCCCGCTCCCCGACCTCCCGATAGGCATGCGTCGTCACCACCGGGACCACTCCTGAGGAGGACCCGCATGCCCGACATCACCCGGCGCCGCGCGCTCACCGCGGCAGCCGCCGTCGCCGCGACGGCCTCGGCCGCCCCCCTCGCCGCGCCCGCCGCGCCCGGCTCCTTCGACGAGGTCTACAAGGGCCGCCGGATACAGGGCCGTGAGGCGAGCGGCGGCGGGCACCACCACGGACACGGCGGCGACTACGCCGTGTTCGTCGACGGCGTGCGGCTGCACGTGATGCGGAACGCCGACGGCAGCTGGATCAGCGTCGTCAGCCACTACGACCCAGTGCCCACCCCGCGCGCCGCCGCCCGTGCCGCGGTGGACGAGCTCCAGGGCGCGCCGCTGCTGCCGTTCCCCGCCAACTGACCGCCCCCGCAAGGACTTCCGGAGCACCGCGCACCATGACCGTACGCAAGAATCAGGCCACCCTGACCGCCGACGAGAAGCGCCGGTTCGTCGCCGCCGTCCTCGCACTCAAGCGCAGCGGATACTACGACGACTTCGTCCGCACGCACAACGAGTTCATCATGGCGGACACCGACGGAGGCGAGCGGACCGGCCACCGCTCCCCCTCCTTCCTGCCCTGGCACCGCAGATTCCTGGTGGACTTCGAGCGGGCGCTCCAGTCGGTGGACTCCTCCGTCACGCTGCCCTACTGGGACTGGAGCACCGACCGCACGGTGCGGGCCTCGCTGTGGGCGCCGGACTTCCTCGGCGGCACCGGGCGCAGCACCGACGGCCGGGTGATGGACGGCCCGTTCGCCGCGTCCACGGGGAACTGGCCGGTCACCGTGCGCGTCGACGGCCGTACGTTCCTGCGCCGCTCGCTCGGCACCGGTGTGCGCGAGCTGCCCACACGCGCCGAGGTGGAGTCGGTGCTGTCGATCGCGACGTACGACACGGCGCCGTACAACAGCGCCTCGGACGGCTTCCGCAACCACCTGGAGGGCTGGCGCGGGGTCAACCTGCACAACCGCGTCCATGTGTGGGTCGGCGGGCAGATGGCCACCGGGGTCTCCCCCAACGACCCGGTGTTCCGGCTGCACCACGCCTATGCCGACAAGCTGTGGGCGGAGTGGCGGCGGCGGCACCCGGGCGCCGCCTACGTGCCGGCGGGCGGCACACCGGACGTGGTGGACCTGAACGACACGATGAAGCCGTGGAACACGGTGCGCCCGGCGGACCTGCTGGACCACACCGAGTACTACACGTTCGACGCCTGATCAGGCGTCGGCGGTACGGCACTCCGGATGGCCCCAGCCCTGCGCGTTCTTGGCGATCTTCTCGCCGGCCGCGTAGGACCGTCCGCACAGGCAGCGGCCGGGGAACTTCGCCTTGATGGTGCGGGCGGACGCGGTGCCGCCGGCGCGTGCGGCCGCGGTGGCACCGGTGCGGCGGGGCGCCTTCTTGCGCGCCGCCCCGGCGCCCGCCGGGGTGTCGGGCGACGGCGGGGGCTCCGGCGAGCCGAGCGCGCTGCCGGCCGCTTCCTGGACGGAGGCCGCCTGGCTGGCGGCGCGGTCGGCGAAGTCGTTCAGCGGGTCGCCGTCGACCTGGTGGGCGGGGACGTAGCGGAACTCGACGGACCGGCCGCCGAGCAGTTCGTCGATGCGGACCACCAGGTCCTGGTTGGCGACGGGCTTGCCGGCGGAGGTCTTCCAGCCGTTGCGCTTCCAGCCGGGCAGCCAGGTGGTGACGGCCTTCATCGCGTACTGGGAGTCCATCCGGATCTCCAGCGGCACGTCCGGGTCGACGGCCGTGAGCAGCCGCTCCAGGGCGGTCAGTTCGGCGACGTTGTTGGTGGCCCGGCCGAGCGGGCCCGCCGCCCAGCGGGCGGGGGTCCGCTCGTCGTCGTCCGAGACCACCCACGCCCATCCGGCCGGTCCGGGGTTTCCCTTCGAAGCCCCGTCGCACGCGGCCACCACACGTTCACGCATGTGCCCGATCATGCCATGGCCGTGCGGAGCGCTGTTCCGGGACCGGTCAGACGTCCTTGACCTTCGGCATCTCGCCCTCGGTGGTGGTGATGTCGATCACCGAGAAGTTCGCGCCCTGCGGGTCGCTGAGCGCCGCGAACCGGCCGAAGGGGCTGCTCATCGGCCCGAAGCGGAGGATACCGCCGAGCTTGACGGCCCGGTCGACGGCCGCGTCGCAGTCGTCGACGGTGAAGTAGACGTTGATGTACGACGGCACCTCGGGCGGGAAGTCGTCGGTCATCCGCATCCGGCCGAGGACGGTGTCCTCGCCGACGTCGAACATCCGGAAGTCCACCGCGTCGTCCTCGATCTCCTTCATCCGGTACGGGAAGACCGCGGCGAGGAAGGCGTCCGCCTGTTCCGGCTCCCTGGTGAAGACCTCGGCCCAGCAGTAGGCCCCGGGCGTGGCCGTCGCCTCGAAGCCCTCGTGGGTGCCCGCCTGCCACACGCCGAACACGGCTCCGCTGGGCTCCCGGGCCAGACACATCGTGCCGAACTCACCGACCTGCATCGGCTCCATCAGCACCTCGCCGCCGTTCTCCCGGATCTTCTCCGCGGTGGCTGCGGCGTCCGGCGAGGCGAAGTACAGGCACCACTGCGACTGGCCCTCCTGACCGGGCATGGGCGGGACGACCGCCGCCACGGCCCTGCCGTCCGCGTAGGCCTGGGTGTAGTGGCCGTACTCCGACGACGACTCGCCGAAGGTCCAGCCGAGGACGTCGCCGTAGAACCGCTTGGCTCCCTCGACGTCACTGAACATCGCATCGGCCCAACAGGGCGTTCCTTCGGGTTGCACGGCCATGCTGGCGACCCTCCTGAGGTGGTGTGTCCCGTTTGTTCACGCTAGTCATCAGGAGTCCGGCCCGCGCGCCGAGCCGGGAGCCGCGATTCGGTCGACAGCGGGGCCCGCGTCCCGCTGTGATGGGCCCGGTGAACACCGTCAGGATGCGTGAGGGCGAGGTCGCTGTCGACGCGGCGCTGGTCGGCCGGCTGATCGCCCGGCAGTTTCCCGGGTGGGCGGCGCTGCCCGTACGGCGCGTGGACTCCTCCGGCACGGAGAACGCCATGTTCCGCCTGGGCACCGGCCTGGTGGTACGGCTGCCCCGGCACCCCGGCGCCGTCGCCGACGTGACGCACGAGCAGCGCTGGCTGCCCCGTCTCGGCCCGCTGCTGCCGGTGGCCGCGCCGGAGCCGGCCGGGCTCGGCGCGCCCGACGAGGACTTCCCGTGGCCCTGGTCGGTGTACCGCTGGCTGGACGGCCGGAACCCGGTCGCCGGTGCCGTCGCGGAGCCCGCGTGCCTCGCCGAGCGGCTCGGGGCGTTCGTGGCGGCGCTGCGCCGGGTCGACCCGCACGACGGGCCGCCCGGCCCCCGGGGCGTGCCGCTCACCACCCGGGACGAGCCGACCCGGGCCGCGCTGGGGCGGCTCACCGAGCTCACCGACCGGATCGACGCGGCTGCCGTGACGGCCCTGTGGGAGGAGGCGCTGCGGGCCCCGGCCCACTCCGGTCCGCCGGCCTGGGCGCACGGGGATCTCTCCCCGGGGAACGTGCTGGTCGACGGGGACGGGCTGGGCGCGGTCATCGACTTCGGCTGCGCCGGCGTCGGCGACCCGGCCGTGGACCTGATCGTGGCCTGGAACCTGCTGCCCGCGTCCGCCCGGGACGTCTTCCGCGAGGCCGTCGGCGCGGACGACGCGGAGTGGGCGCGCGGGCGGGGCTGGGCGCTGTCGATCTCGCTGATCCAGTTGCCGTACTACCGGCACACCAACCCGGCCCTGGCGGAGAACTCCCGGCATGTGATCGCCGAGATCCTCGCCGAGGCCGGGCGACGGTGACGGCGGCCGGCCGGGCGTCGCGCTACGCGCCCGCGTACGCCTCCTCCAGCGCGGCGGCGTCCAGCTTGCCCATGCCCATCATGGCCTTGGTGGCGCGCGCGGCCTTCTCCGGGTCGGGGTCGGCGACCATGTCGAGCAGCTGGGCGTAGACGACCTGCCAGGAGACGCCGTACTTGTCCTTGAGCCAGCCGCAGGGTCCGCCCTCGCCGCCGTTCTCGGTGAGCTTCGTCCAGTAGTGGTCGATCTCCTGCTGGTCGGAGCAGAGGATCTGGAACGAGACCGCCTCGTTGAAGGTGAACTCGGGGCCGCCGTTGAGCGCGACGAACTTCTGGCCGTTGGCCGTGAACTCCGCGGTCAGCACCGAGCCGGCCGGCCCGGGGCCGCCCTCGGGCCAGCGGACGACGCGCCCGAGCGCGGCGTCCTTGAAGACGGACACGTAGTGGTGCGCGGCCTCCTCCGCCTGGCCGTCGAACCAGAGACAGGTGGTGAATCCGGCGGTGGTCATGAGCGCCTCCCGAGGCGTGAACGAGGGGGTGGAACCGGGCGTGGAACGCCGTCGTGTGCAGGGACCGCTCCCCCACGCGAAACTCATCGGTCCGCCCCGCACCTGCCGGAAGGACGCCCGGACGCGGACAGCCGGTCAGGCAGCCAGGCACAGTCCCTGGTACGGCCGGTTCGGCGCGGCGACGGCCCGGCTCGGCGCGGTGGCGGACCGGTGCGGTGCGGCGGCGGGCCGGTGCCGCTCGGCCGTGCGCCGGACCAGCTCGCCGTGCGCCAGCGACAGCAGGTCGCCGAGGCCCAGGCCGAGCGCGTGGGCCGCGGCGGCCAGCACCTCGGACGAGGCCTCCTTGCGGCCCCGCTCGACCTCCGACAGGTAGGGCAGCGAGATCCGGGCCGCGTCGGCCACGTCCTTGAGCGTGCGCTCCTGCGCCTGCCGCTCCCGGCGCAGCACCTCGCCGACCAGATCCCGCCACAGAGGCTCCCGGGGCGCGGGTTCGCCGTCCGGCGCGTCCGGGCGGACGGGCGCCGGCCGCAGGGGGATCACTCGGGCTTCCTCGCTCAGCGGGTTGCTCATCCCGTCAGCCTAGAAGCGGTACGGTGCGGGACAAGGGCGCGGCGTTCCGCCCTCAGGGAAACCCGGGCCGGACCGTTCGTTTCTCGCCACTGCGGCACGGCGTACGCATGCGCCCCGTCACCGGGGGTACTCGCGCCGTGAGCGGCTCCGCGGGAGGAATGACCCGCCGCACATCGGGTACCCGCAGGGACGCGTCCTGTGCCGGGAGCCACGAAGCTGCCGTGCAGGAAGACGTCGAACCGTGACTTTCGTGGGAGAGGCAATGAACACCGCCGCCGGGATCCGGTCGCAAGCAGAGGTCGTCGAGCAGACCGAGCAGGACAGGACGGGCGAGGGATCACTGCCTGGCATCACGGACCCCGCGTCCGTCGCCCCGCGGGACGCACGGGAGCTGTCCCGCCAGTTCTTCCGCCGGCTGACCGAGCTGGAAGAGGGGACGCACGAGTACCAGTACGCGCGCAACACGCTCATCGAGATGAACATGTCGCTGGTGCGGTTCGCGGCCGGACGGTTCCGGGGCCGTGGCGACGACATGGAGGACATCGTCCAGACCGGCATGATCGGCCTGATCAAGGCCATCGACCGGTTCGAACTGGCACGCGAGGTCGAGTTCACCTCCTTCGCGCTGCCGTACATCGTCGGCGAGATCAAGCGGTTCTTCCGGGACACCACCTGGGCCGTCCATGTGCCGCGCCGGCTCCAGGAGCTGCGGGTGGAGCTGGCCAAGGCGCGGGAGGAGCTGTCCAGCCGCCTGGACCGGGACCCGACGGTCGCCGAGCTGGCCACCCTCATGAACCTCTCCGAGAAGGAGGTCGTCGAGGCCCAGCTCGCCTCCAACGGCTACAACTCCGCCTCCCTGGACGCCGCGCTCACCGGAGACGGCCCCGAGGACGGCGAGGCCGTGCTCGCCGACTTCATCGGTGTGGAGGAGGAGGGGCTGCGGCTCGTCGAGGACTTCCACGCGCTCGCCCCGCTCATGGCGGAGCTGAGCGACCGCGACCGGCAGATCATCCACATGCGGTTCGTGGAGGAGGCCACCCAGGCGGAGATCGGAGAGCGGCTGGGGTGCTCCCAGATGCACGTCTCCCGGCTGATCAAGCGGATCATCACCCGGCTGCGGCAGGGGATGCTGGGCGAACTCGGCTGTGCCTGACACCTCGGTCGGGCCGACGCCCCGGCGTCGGCCCGACAGCTCAGACCATCGGGGGTTGATCAGTCCGTCAGGCGCGGGTCAGCCCGTCCGGAAAGGGTCGGCTCCGGCTGCCGGAGCGGGAAGACGGCCCGCACGCGTTTGCCCACGGGCACCCGCTCCACGGTGACCTCCGAGGCCAGGGCGTGCACGATCTCCAGCCCGTGCCGTCCGACGCGCTTCGGGTCCTTCGGGTAGCGGCGGGGCAGGGCGGTGCTGCTGTCGTACACGGACACCGCGACCGAAGCGGCCGTGCCCTCCAGTTCCAGGATGTAGGGGCCGTCGCTGTGCTGGTCGGCGTTGGTGACCAGTTCGCTCACCATCAGCAGCAGCTCGCCGTCGGCCCGGCCGTCGGCGGTGGCACACCATTCGGTGCGCAGCTGCTGGAGGAACTGGGACGCGAAGGCACGCGCTTCGGCGATGCATCCGGGTTCGCCTGTGTAGTGCGCCGCACGCCGCAGCGGCTCCACGGGTACATCGAAACCAGTCGGTATCACTGCCCCGCCCAGGTGCTTGATCATGCTGTCTCTCTCGAAAACCCGGTCCGGCCGGTCGCTGTTGCACCAGTCCTCGTACCCCGAGCCCGGCCCTCCAGTCCACCGGATGCGTTCGCCCACCGCGCACAGTGGCGAGGGTCACGCCGCACGCCGTCACGAGAGGCCGGAACGGACCGGGCGGCCGGCCGGACACGGGCGCCTGCGGCAAGCCGGCCGGCCACGGCGGGGGCCGGCCGGGTGACGGGTACGGCGGCCGGTCAGGCGACGGGTACGACGAGGGCCGGGACGGTCCGCTGCATGCGCAGGGCGTCGACGGACTCCGCGAGCAGTTCGTACTCGGTCGTCTCGTCACCGGTCGCGATCCGCACCAGCCTCCCCGCGGCCAGCTCGTCGGCGACCAGCTCCTGCTGGGCCGGGTCGCCGCACCACGCGCGCAGGACGGCCGGCACGTCGGGCACGGTGTCCGCGACCGGGACGAGCGCGCTCGGCGGGAAGTGCCCGGCCTCGGGGCTCGGGTCGAGGCGGTCGGCGATCCAGTTGGCGCGGTCGCGCAGCCACCACAGGGCGAGGGCCAGGGTAGGAGCCCGGTAGGTGCCCAGGGGCACTCCGATGCGCTGCCCACCGCAGGTGCCGTACGCGGTGACATGGCACAGGAACTCGTCGTGCATGCGCACTCCCCCGTCGCGTCGTTCGCCTGCCGGCTGGCCTCGCTTTCGGTGCGGCTCATCTGCGGGTGCGGCCGTGTGCGGTGCGTGATCGGAACCTCGCTGGAAGTGAAGTCCTCACAGTTGAGTATGTTCACTACTGAACCACTGTCACCATGACTTTCCGGCCACTCTCTTGGCATATTCAGCGCCCGTTCTGGCCGAAATGAGACGGGCCGTCCCGCCCGTCGGGCCATGACCCCGGAGGTAATCGACCCGGCACCCCCTCCTCCCGCATGGTGGTCACACCGGAGCGGCGATCCCCGCGTCCGGGACCTGACCAGCAGAGACGACCTCTATGGAGGATGCTTCACCATGGCCGCGCACACCGACCGTCACGACAACGCCGCCGCCCGTTACTTCGAGGCCTGGAACGCCACCCGGCCGGAGGACATCGAGAAGGCCGTCGCCGCCGCCTGGACCGAGGACGGCGGCTACACCGACCCGCTCGTGGACGTCCGCGGGCACGAGCAGATCGCGGCCGTGATCGCGGCGACCCACGAGCAGTTCCCCGGCTTCGTGTTCCGTCCGCTCGGCACGGTCGACGGCCACCACGACACCGCGCGCTTCGGCTGGGAGCTGGTGAACGAGCAGGACGGCTCGGCGCCGGTGGCCGGGTTCGACGTCATCACGCTGGACGAAGAGGGCCGCATCCGGCAGGTGCTGGGATTCCTGGACCGGGTTCCGGCGGGCGCCTGACCACGCCGTACCGGCGCCTCCAGGGAGGGCGACGGGGTGGCGGTACGACGGAGGGGAGCAGCCGCGGTTCATCGCGGCCGCTCCCCCGGACCGTCCGGTACGCCGGCGCTGAGGCGCCAAGGCAATACGGCGCTACGGCGCTACGGCGCTACGGCGCTACGGCGCTACGGCCGGACGATCGCGTCGATCCGTGCCAGTTCGTCGGAGTCGAAGTCGAGGTTGCCGATGGCCGCGACGCTGTCCTCGAGCTGCCGCGGGCTGCTCGCGCCCACCAGGGCGGACGTCACCCGGCCACCGCGCAGCACCCAGGCGAGGGCGAGCTGGGCCAGGCTCTGGCCGCGGGACTTGGCGATCTCGTCCAGCGCGCGCAGCCGCGCGACCAGGTCCGCGGTGACCGCGTCCGAGTTCAGGAACGGGCTGTCGCTCGCGGCCCGGGAGTCCTCGGGGATGCCGTCGAGGTAGCGGCCGGTGAGCAGGCCCTGCTCCAGCGGGGAGTACGCGATGGAGCCGACCTGGAGCTCGTCCAGGGCGTCGAGCAGGCCCTGGTCCTCGGGGCGCCGGTCGAGCATCGAGTAGCGCGGCTGGTGGATGAGGAGCGGCGTGCCCAGCTCGCCGAGGATGCGGGCGGCCTCGCGGGTCTGCTCGGCGGAGTAGTTGGAAACGCCGACGTAGAGGGCCTTGCCCTGCTGCACCGCCGTGTGCAGGGCACCCATCGTCTCCTCCAGGGGAGTGTCCGGGTCGAAGCGGTGCGAGTAGAAGATGTCGACATGGTCCAGGCCCATCCGCGTGAGGCTCTGGTCGAGCGAGGACAGCAGGTACTTGCGCGAGCCCCACTCGCCGTACGGACCGGGCCACATCAGGTAACCGGCCTTGGTGGAGATGACCAGTTCGTCGCGGTAACCGGCGAAGTCCGCCTTGAGCGCCTCGCCGAAGGCGGACTCGGCGGCGCCGGGCGGCGGGCCGTAGTTGTTCGCGAGGTCGAAGTGGGTGACACCGAGGTCGAAGGCGCGGCGGAGGATGGCCCGCTGGGTCTCCACCGGCCGGTCGGGCCCGAAGTTGTGCCACAGGCCGAGCGACAGGGCGGGGAGCTTCAGGCCGCTGCGGCCGGTGCGCCGGTAGGGCATGTCGGCGTAGCGGTCGGGGTGTGCGGTGTACAACGCGACTCCAGAGGGGTTGGCACACGATCTACCGGTGCCACTCTTCCCCGGGCGGCGGGCAGCGGTCCAACAGAAGAATCCGATGGAATTCAGCGGATAGGCTTCTCAATCATGGAACTGCGCCATCTCCAGCACTTCGTCGCGGTCGCCGAGGACCAGCACTTCACCCGGGCCGCCGAACGCCTGATGGTGTCCCAGTCGGGCCTGTCGGCGTCCATCCGGGCACTGGAGCGCGAGCTGCGGGCGCCGCTGTTCGTGCGGACCACCCGCCGGGTGACGCTCACCGAGGCGGGGCGCGCGCTGCTGGGGGAGGCCGAACGCATCCTGGCACAGGTGCGTTCCGCGCACGAGGCGGTGGCCGCGGTGCAGGGTGTCCTGCGGGGCACGCTGGCCCTCGGCACCGAGCAGTGCATCGCCGGGGTGCACGTGGCCCGGCTGCTGGCGGCCTTCCGGGGCCGGCACCCGGATGTGGAGATCCGGCTGCGGCAGGCCGGCTCCGGCGCGCTGGCCGAGGAGGTCGCGGCCGGGCGGCTCGACCTGGCCTTCGCCTACCGCACCCAGGCCGACACCGACCAGCTGCGCTCGGTGTCGCTGACCAGCGAGCCGATGACCGTGCTGTGCCACCCGAGCCACCGCCTGGCCTCCGCCCCGGCCGTGCTCGGCCCGGAGGACCTCGCCGGGGAGGTCTTCGTCGACTTCCACCCCGACTGGGGTCCGCGCCGCACCACCGACGCCGCGTTCGCCACGGCCGGCGTCCGGCGCACGGTCGCGCTGGAGGTCAACGACGTGCACAGCCTGCTGGACCTCGTGGACGAGAACCTGGGGATCGCGGTCGTACCCCGGCACTTCCGGCACAAGCGGCCGGCACTCACGGCGCTCCCGCTGAAGGGCGCGGACGAGCCGGAGTACGAGACGGTCGCCCTGCTGCCGCCGGAACGGGCCACGAGCCCGGCCGCGCGAGCGCTGGTCACCCTGCTCGAAACGGGGGTGCCGGCCGCGGCCACCGACGAGGTGCGGTGACGGCGGCCTCCGCGAAAGCCGGGTTCCGGGCGCGTGGGCGCTGGTGATTTGCGATGGTGGACGGTATGCATGCGAAGGACATCCTCATCGACGGCTACGGCCGCATCCAGGAAGAAGTCCATGCCGCCCTCGACGGCCTCGGCCCGGACGAACTGCACCACCGCCCGGCCGCCGACGCCAACTCCATCGCCTGGCTGGTCTGGCACCTCACGCGGGTGCAGGACGACCACGTCGCCGACGCCTTCGACCTGGACCAGGTGTGGCTCGCGCAGGGCTGGGAGAAGCGTTTCGGTCTCGACCTGCCACGGCACGACACCGGGTACGCGCACACCCCCGCCAAGGTCGCGAAGGTGCGGGTGGAGTCGGCGGACCTGCTGACCGGGTACTACGACGCCGTCCACGAACAGACCCTCGGCTGCCTGCGCGCGCTGGCCGCCAAGGATCTGGAACGCATCGTGGACGAGCGCTGGGACCCCCCGGTGTCACTGGGGGTGCGTCTGGTGAGCGTCCTGTCCGACGACCTCCAGCACGTCGGACAGGCCGCCTACCTCAGGGGGCTCCTCTAGAGCGCGCTCCCGTACCCCGGCAGGACCACGTCCTCGATGAGGGCGTTGCGCTCGTCGAACGGGAGGAACGCGCTCTTGAGGGCGTTCACCGTGACCGTGCGCAGGTCCTCGACGGTCCAGCCGGCCTCCTCGACCAGCAGGGACATCTCCCGGGTCATCGTCGTCCCCGAGACCAGACGGTTGTCGGTGTTCAGGGTGACCCGGAAGCCCAGGTCCTTCAGGGCGGTGATCGGGTGCTCGGCGATGGAGGTCGCGCAGCCCGTCTGGAGGTTGGAGGTCGGGCACATCTCCAGGGCGATACGGCGGTCGCGCACCCAGGAGGCGAGACGGCCGAGCTTGCCGGCCGCGAGGTCGGGGATGTCCTCGGTGATGCGGACGCCGTGGCCGATGCGCTGGGCGCCGCAGACCTGGAGGGCCTGGTGGATGCTGGGCAGTCCGTGCGCCTCGCCGGCGTGGATGGTGAACGGGACGTTCTCGCGGCGCAGGTACTCGAAGGCGTCGAGGTGGTCGGCGGGCGGGAAGCCGTCCTCGGCACCGGCGATGTCGAAGCCGACGACGCCCGCGTCGCGGTAGGCGACGGCCAGGTCGGCGGCCTCGCGGACGCGGTCGAACATGCGCATGCCGCACAGCAGGGTGCCGACGCGGACGGGGGTGCCGGCGGCGGCTGCCTTGGCCATGCCGGCGGCGAGGCCCTCCTGCACGGTCTCCACGACCTCGCGCATCGTGAGCCCGCCGCTCGTGTTCAGCTCGGGGGCGTAGCGGACCTCGGCGTAGACGACACCGTCGGCGGCGAGGTCGAGGACGTACTCCTCGGCCGTGCGCAGCAGGCCCTCGCGGGTCTGCATGACGGCGAGGGTGTGCTCGAAGGTGGCTATGTAGCGGACCAGGTCACCGGAGTTGGCGGCCTCGAAGTACCAGGCGGCCAGCTCGTCCGGGTCGGTGGTGGGCAGTGTGTGGCCGACCGCGGCCGCGAGTTCGACGACGGTGGCGGGGCGCAGACCGCCGTCGAGGTGGTCGTGCAGGACGGCCTTGGGGAGCCTGCGGAGGGTCTCGGTGTCGATGCGGGACGCGGTCATGGGCGTTTCGTTTCCTCGGGTCCTGGGACAGGTGGTGCGGTGGTGGGTCAGTGGCCGGCGGGCTGGAGCAGGTCCCAGCGGTTGCCGTACAGGTCCTGGAAGACGGCGACCGTGCCGTACGGCTCGTGGCGCGGCTCCTCCAGGAAGGTCACGCCGGCGGCGGTCATCCGGGTGTGGTCGCGGGCGAAGTCGTCGGTGTGGAGGAAGAAGCCGACGCGCCCGCCGGTCTGGTCGCCGACGCGGGCCCGCTGTTCGTCGCCCTTCGCGCGGGCCAGCACCAGCCCGGGTCCGTCGCCCCCGGGCTCCACGACGACCCAGCGCGAGCCGTCGGGACGCGGGGCGTCCTCGACGAGACGGAACCCGAGGGCTTCGGTGTAGAAGCGGATGGCCTCGTCGTAGTCGTGCACGACGAGGGTGACAAGGGCGACGCGACGCATGGCGACCTTCCGGTGGGGGTGGTTAGCCGGTGAGGTTATACGTAAAACTTCTCGGACGCCAGTCTTGGTCTACGCGCGTTGCGGGAGGGGGTCGGCGGGATGCGCGGCGGGGGCACGTGGGGCGCTGTGGGGGGCGGGCGTACGGGGGCCGCGGAGGGCGACGCCCGTACGAGGCCGCTCGGGGGCCCGGCCCCGCGCCCCCGTACGAAGCCCGCGCCACGGCCTCCTGCCCGTCCCACCCAGGCTGCCCGCGCCGGGGTGGGTTCGCGTGGGCGCCGTCGACGCTCTCTACGGATCGCTGGGCAGTTTCCCGCCGGACGCCGGGGCGGGGTGCGCTCGCTCGTCGACCGGCAGGCTCGCATGGGCGCGTCAGGCGCTCTCCACAGCTTGCCGGGCAAGTTCCCGCCGTCGCCGGGCGCGGGTGCGCACGCGCGCCGACCGGCAGGCTCGCATGGACGCATCAGGCACTCTCCACAGCTTGCCGGGCAGTGTTCCCGCCGGTCGCTGCGGCGGGTTGGGGTGCACACACGCGCGTCGCCGGACGGGTCCGCACGCGCATCTCCAGGCGGTTCTCCCGGCCGAGTCGGCCCTCCCCCGTGCGCCGGGCGGATGGGTTGCGTGCGCGCTCAGCCGGACGTCTCCCTCGCGGGCGGTGCGCGTCGGCGTACGGGCCGCGTGGCGGTCGGCGGTCCCGGGTCTGTCCTCCGTGCTCCCGCGGGGCGGAGCGGCGGAGGTGTGTCAGGGACTCGCCTCGCCCTGTGCGATCTCCACACGGTGGTGGACGTCGGCCGTCGAGGTGGCCGCGGCCACGCAGGAGAGCGCGGTGCAGGCGATGAGGAGTGCGGAGATCGCGCGGGCGGTGCGGGCCCGCGGGGCGGCCAGCAGGGCCTGGACGCGCTGCGGGACGGGGCCCGTGGCCGCGCCGGGCGCGAAGCCGGGGCGTGCGGACCGGGCGGCCTGCCCGGCGAGGGCGGCGCGGGCGATGGCGCGGGCGGTCAGGCGCCGGTCGCCGACCGAGACGGCGGCGGCCTCGTCGGCGGCGCGCTCGGCGGCGAGCCGGATCGTCGCGCGGACCGGGCGCAGCGCGGGGTGGCAGTGCGCCGCGAGTTCGGCGGCGGCGAGGGCGTAGTGGTGGCGGCCCGCGGTGTGCGCCCGCTCGTGGGCGAGCAGCGCCTCCCGCTCGGGACCGTCCAGGCTGCGCAGCATCGCCGTGGTGACGACGACCCGGTGCGGGCGGCCCGGCAGGGCGTAGGCGTCGGGGCGGGACGAGTCGATCACGCACAGGTCACCGGCGACGGCTCCGCACGCGGCCTCCGCACGGGCCGCCCGGAAGGCACGGGCCTGGCCCAGCACCGAGCGGACGAGGCTCCAGCCGCACCCGGCCAGCGCGCCGGCCGAGGCGATGGCGGCCGGGACGACGAAGGCGTCGGGGGCGGTGCGCAACGGATGGACCAGTTCGCCCAGCGCGGCGAAGAGCGGCAATTTCAACAGCCCGGTCAGGACGGAGGTGCCGAGCGCCAGCGCCGAACAGCCGGCGAGGAGCACCGCGCAGCCGGTGACGGACCACAGCGCCGCGACCGGGCTCAGCCGGTCCAGGGCCCGGCGGGCCAGGGGCGGCAGGGCGCACGGCAGCAGCAGCGGCAGGATCAGCAGGAGCGGGGCGGTCATCGGCCGTCGGATTCGAGCAGGTCGCGCAGGATGCGTTCGTCGTCCGGGCTGAGCTGGGCGACGAAGCGGGCGAGGACCGTCTCACGGTCGCTGTCCCGGTCCAGTTCGCTGTGCATCCGGCGGGCGGTGAGGCCGTGGGCGTCCTGGACGTCCTGGGCGGGGAAGTAGGCGTACCCGCGGCCCTGGCGCCGCCGGTGGACGACGCCCTTGTCGTGCAGGCGGGTGAGGATCGTCGTCACCGTCGTACGGGCGAGGTCCGCGCCCAGGCTCCGCTGGACCTGGCCGGGGGTCTGGGGTGCGCCGGCGGCCCAGAGCGCGGCCAGGACACTCGCTTCGAGCTCGCCGGCCGGCCGGCGTTCGTCCTTGGCATCGGTCATGGGGAGGTTCTTCACCCGTCCTCGTGTGCGGTCGTCTTCGCGTGCGGTCCAGCAGGGCGTCCACGCCATCGTAGTCAGCCCGGCGCCGGCCCCGACCGCACGCCGTCGTGATCACGCGGGCCGGGTACGGCTCGCACCGGACGCACCACGAGACGCCCCACGACACCCACCCAGGACCTGACCCTGCGCACGGGGGCGCCTGCGGATCCTCGGTGCCGACCACACTCCGTGGCCGTCGGTCAGCCCGCCCGCGCGCGTTCAGCCCGCCTGTGCGCGGGCCTCGTCCAGCCGTGCCCGCTCCTCCTCGGTCAGCCGCAGCGCGCCGGCCGCGACGTTCTCGACCAGGTGACCGGGGTTGCCGGTGCCGGGGATGGCGAGGACGTGCGGGCCCTGGTGCAGGGTCCAGGCGATGCGGACCTGCGCGGGGCTCACGCCGTGGGCCCGGGCGACGGAGAGCACCGCGTCGTCGTGAGCGGTCGTCGCACCGCGCTCTCCGGTCTCACCGGCCACGGCGTAGAAGGGGACGAAGGCGATGCCGTGCTCGCCGCACAGCCGCAGCACCTCGTCGTCCACGGGACCGGGCCGGTCCACTGCGTACCGGTTCTGCACGGACACCACCGGCGCGATCTCCAGCGCCTCGGCGAGGTGCCGGGGTTCGACGCCGGAGATCCCGAGGTGCCGGATCAGACCGGCCTCGCGCAGTTCGGCGAGGGCGCCGAAGTGTTCGGCGACGGAGTCCTGGCGCATCCGGCGGAGATAGACCAGGTCGAGATGGTCCCGCCCGAGCTGGCGCAGGTTCTCCTCGACGTGCCCGCGCAGCTGGTCGGGCCGGGCGGAGGTGCCCCACTCGCCGTGGTGGTCGCGGTAGGGGCCGACCTTGGCGGCGATGACCAGGTCGTCGGGGTACGGGGACAGCGCGGTGTTGATGAGTTCGTTGGCGGAACGCAGCGACGAGAAGTAGAAGGCCGCCGTGTCGATGTGGTTCACACCCAGCCCGACGGCCTTGCGCAGGACGGCGAGGGACCGTCCCCGGTCGCTCGGGGTGCCGTGGTGGAAGGCGGCGCTGCCCGTCAGCCGCATCGCGCCGAAGCCGATGCGGTGGACGGGCAGGTCGCCGAGTTTCCAGGTGCCGGACGCTTCCGCGGTGATCATGTCGTCAGCAGTCATCGGCGGAGTCTCGCACACGGCACCCGGCCGGGCCCCGGCAGTGCGTCAGCAGTACAGGTTGGCGCCCGGGGAGACCCCGAGGACCTGGGCGAAGCGCTGGTAGGCGGAGACCCGGCTCTGCACCTGGGCGGGGTTCTTGCCGTCGCATTCCAGGGAGCCGTTGATCGAGCGGATGGTCTGGCCGAAGCCGGCGCCGTTGACCATGGCGTTGTGCGGGGTCATCGTGCCGGGCCCGGACTGGGTGTTCCAGTACCACAGGCCGGTCTTCCAGGCCACGGACGCGTTGTTCTGCACCAGGGAGGGGTTGTTGAGCAGGTCGATGCCGAGCGCGTCCCCGGCGGCCTTGTAGTTGAAGTTCCAGGACAGCTGGATGGGGCCGCGCCCGTAGTAGGCGGCCTGGCCCGCCGGACAGCCGTACGGCCTGCTCCAGTCGCAGTAGTGCGGGTAGTTGGCGGTGTTCTGCTCGACCACGTACACCAGGCCGCCGGTCTCGTGGCTGACGTTGGCGAGGAAGGCGGCGGCCTCCTGCTTCTTCACGGTGTCGCTGCCGGTGTTCGCGAAGGCGGGGTAGGCGCCGAGGGCGGCGGTCAGGCCGCTGTACGTGTAGAAGGAATTCCGGTTCGGGAACATCTGGTTGAACTGCGCCTCGCTGACCACGAACCCGGCGGCCGAGGCCGTGGGCGCCGCCTGGAGCACCAGGGCGGACGTGCCCAGGGCGAGCGAGGTCAGAAGCGCGGCGATGCGGTGCCTCACCATGGACCAACTCCTTTGTGCGGCACGGCCGCACCCACGAGGTGGGAGCGGCCGTGGTGGGGGGTTGGGCACACTCAACCGCCTTGGTCTGTACCAGTCAAGGGTGTAGACCAGTCAATCCCTGACCGGTCGCGTCGGCGAACACCGGCTGCCCACAGGGGAGTTGTCCGGACGCAGGCCGAACCCGGACGCGTGCGCGCGGCCGGGCCCGGAACGCCGGAGGACGTCAGCGCAGCGGCTTGGACAGCACCGCCTTGCGGTGGCTGAACGTCTCGATGGAGTAGCGGCCGTGGTAGCTGCCCATGCCGCTCTCTCCCACCCCGCCGAACGGCAGGTCGGAGACGGTGAGATGGGCGAGGGGCAGGCCGTGGCCGAGGCCGCCCGAGGACGTCTCGGCGGCGATGCGCTCACGGGTCTCGTCGGACTCGCTGAAGACGTACAGGGCGAGCGGCTTGTCGCGGTCGTTGATGAAGTCGATCGCCTCGTCGAGGCCGGGCACGGTGACGATCGGCAGGATCGGGCCGAAGATCTCCTCCCGCATGACGGGCGACTCCGGGTCGACGTCCGCGAGGACGGTGGGCGCGAGGTACTTCGTCGCCCGGTCGCCGACGCCGCCGACGGCGACGCGGCCCGAGTCGAGCAGGGCGGAAAGCCGGTCGAAATGGCGCTCGTTGACGATCCGGCCGTACTCCTCGGAGCGCTGCGGATCCGCGCCGAACAGACCCTCGACCGCCCGGACCAGCGCGGCTTCCAGGGCGGTCGCGGTCTCCGGATCGGTCAGGACGTAGTCCGGGGCGACACAGGTCTGGCCCGCGTTGAGGAACTTGCCGCGGGCGAGCCGGCCCGCGACCGTCTCCAGGTCGGTGCCCCGGTCCACGAACACCGGTGACTTGCCGCCCAGTTCCAGGGTGACCGGGGTGAGGTGCTCGGCGGCGGCCCGCATGACGATGCGGCCGACGGTGCCGTTGCCGGTGTAGAAGATGTGGTCGAAGCGCTCGGCCAGCAGGGCCGTGGTCTCCGGGATGCCGCCCTCGACGACGGCGACCGCGTCCGTGTCCAGATAGGCCGGGAGCAGCTCGGCCAGGACGGCGGAGGTGGCCGGGGCCAGCTCGCTCGGCTTGGCGACGACCGCGTTGCCCGAGGCCAGCGCGCCGACCATGGGGGCGAGCAGTAGTTGCACCGGGTAGTTCCAGGGCGCGATGACGAGGACGACGCCCAGGGGGTCGTACTGCGTCCAGGCGGTGGCGTCGGCGCCGAGGTGCGCCGGGACGGGCGCGGGCTCGGGGCGCAGCCACTCCGCCAGGTGCTCCAGGGTGTGGTCGATCTCCCGGACCGTGAAGTCGATCTCGGTGCGGTAGGCCTCCGCGCCGCTCTTGCCGAGGTCTGCTTCGAGGGCGGCGGCGAGGTCGGCGCCGCGTTCCGTGAGCATCGCGCGCAGCCGGCGCAACTGGCCGGTGCGCCACTCGACGGGCTTGGTCCGGCCGGCGGCGTAGGTGGCGCGCAGCCGGGCCACGACGTCGGCGGGCCGCTCGGTGGGAGAGTCGTTCACGGGTGCCTCACTGGGTGCACGGGCCGGTTGGGGCCAGGTCCGGGTTTCCGGTTCGATCAGGTGTAGACACCAACCTTTCATATCCTGAAGTTCATTCCGAAGCCGCGTCGGGGTGAGGAGGGTCACGTCCCCCTACGGCCCGGCGCCCGCCGGCGCGCCTCCCGTCGCCGGAGCTCCAGCTACGCCCGTTCGGCCTCGCTCGGTGCCGGCTCGGCGGCGCGGCCGTACTCCGCCGCCGCCTCGGCGGTCCGGCCCAGTCGGCGCGGCAGGTCGGCGCGGACGGCGTGCAGCACGTGGCACCGGCCGAGACCGAGCGCGTCGGCCAGTTCAAGGGCCGTCGCCGGCCCCTCGGTCCCGGCGACCGCGACGGCCCGGTTCAGGGCGACGACCGGCGACGGCGCCACGGCCATCAGCTGGTCGTACAGAGCGAGGATCTGGCGCCAGTCGGTGGCGGCGGCGGTGGGCGCGTCGCTGTGCACCGCGTTGACGGCGGCCTGGATCTGGTACGGCCCAGGCAGCGGCGGACCAGTTCCTGCCCCTCGGCGATCAGCGCCCGGTCCCACCGGGCGCGGTCCTGCTCGGGCAGCGGGACGAGAACGCCGTCCGCGTCCCTCCGGGCCGGCCGTCGGGCCTCCACCAGCAGCATCAGCGCGAGCAGACCGGTGACCTCGGGTTCGTCCGGCATCAGCTCGGCGAGCAGCCGGCCGAGGCGCAGCGCCTCCGCGCACAGGGCGGGATCGCCGGTGTACCCCTCGTTGAAGATCAGGTAGACGACGGCGAGGACGGCGGAGAGCCGGTCGGGCAGGTCGGCGTCCCGGGGCACGCGGTACGGGATGCCCGCGTCCCGGATCTTGGCCTTGGCCCGCACCAGCCGCTGGGCCAGGGTCGCCTCGGGCACCAGGAAGGCGCGGGCGATCTGCGCGGTGCTCAGGCCGCCGAGCAGCCGCAGGGTGAGCGCGATCCGGGACTGCGGGGCGAGCGCGGGGTGGCAGCAGGTGAAGATCAGCCGGAGCCGGTCGTCGCGCACGGGGCCCTCCTCGGGCGGTGCGTCGGGGGCGTGCAGCCGGGCGGCCTCGGCGTGCCGGGCGTCCCGGGAGGACTCCTGGCGCAACCGGTCGACGGCCCGGTTGCGGGCGGTCGTGATGATCCAGCCGACCGGGCTCGGCGGCACACCGGTCTCCGGCCACCGGGCCACGGCCGTGGCGAAGGCGTCCTGGACCGCTTCCTCGGCGAGGTCGATGTCGTCGAGGAAGCGGACCAGGACGGCGACCGCGCGCCCGTACTCGGCGCGGAAGACGGCCTCCATGTCGGGGGCCTCGGCCATCGGTGCGCTCCGCCGTCGGTGCTCGTCATCCGTGCTGGTCGTCCGTGCTGGTCCGCCGTCAGTGCTGGTCCACGAAGGGACGTACCTCGATGGGCAGGGTGGTGGCGAGGGCGGCCTTGCGGCCCCAGTCCAGGGCCTCGTCCAGGTCGGCGGCCCGGATGAGGCACAGGCCGCCCAGGTACTCCTTGCCCTCGGCGTACGGGCCGTCGGTGACGAGCACGTCACCGCCCCGGGGACGGAGCATGGTCGCGGTCTCCGGGCCGTGCAGACCACCGGCGAAGACCCAGGCGCCGGCGGCGCGCAACTCGTCGTTGAAGGCCTCGACATCGCGCATGATCGCGGCGAGGGCTTCGGGACCGGGCGGGGTGGCGCCGGCCGGCTGGACCACGCTGAGCAGGTAGTGCTTCATGACGTCCTCCAAGGCGTCGGGCCCGGGGCGGGCTCTGTGTCACCTCCTACACGAACGGCCGGGCCCCGGCTCGACACCGCGCGCCACGGTCGCGGAAAAAACCGCGGAGCGCCGGAACGCCGGAAGTCCGGAACGCCGGAACGCCGGAACCCCGCGATACCGGAAGTCCGGAACACCGGAACCCGCGATACCGGAAGATCCGGATGACCGGGCGGCGGGGAAGAGCGGAAGAATCTCCCGTATGGACCTCACCTCGCATCCTCTCGTCGTCCGCGCCCGCCGGCTCGCCACGGACCTGCTGGCTCCCGAGGCCGAACGGATCGACCAGGAAGGGGTGCCCGCGAGCCACATCGAGGCGGTGAAGCGTTCGGGGCTGCTCGGGGTGGCCGCGCCGGCGGAGTACGGCGGCGCGGGGGCGCCGCCGGCCGTGCTGCGGGAGACCGCGGAGATCCTGGCCGGCGCGTGCTGTGCGACCTGGTTCGTGCAGACCCAGCACCACACGCCCGTGCAGACGCTGGCGCGCGGTGAACGGGCGGTGCGGGAGCGGCTGTTGGGCCCGCTGTCCCGTGGGGAGCTGCTGTCCGGGGTGGCGTACGCGCACCTGCGCTCGTATCCGCGCCGCCCGGTGCGGGTCCGCCGGGAGGGCACCGGCTGGCGGTTCGACGGCACCGTCCCCTGGTACACCGGGTGGGGCCTGAACGACGTGATGCTGCTGGCCGGGGTGACGGACTCCGACAAGGTGCTGTTCGCCTTCGCCGAGGCACGCGAACAGCCCGGGCTGCGGGCGTCGGCGCCGATGCGGCTGGCGGCCCTCACCGCCGCGCGCACGGTGTCGCTGGAACTGGACGGCCTGTGGCTGCCCGCGGAGGCGGTGTCCCTGCACACGCCGTACGACCGGTGGGCCGCCGGCGACCGGGTCAAGACCCTGAGCACCAGCCCGGCGGTCTTCGGCGTGGCGGAGGCGGCGCTGTCCCTCCTGGACGACGAAGCGGCCACCCCGCTCCGCTCCCGCCTGACCGGCCTCCGCGAACGGGCCTACGCCTTGGCCGACGCTCCGGTCCCGCAGGCGCGGGGCGAGGAGCGAAGCATGGCGGGGGCCGAGGGGGCCGGGCATGGGCCGACCGTACGGGGAGCGGCGGCCGGGCCAGGCGTGGACGACTGGACCGGGCCAGGCGTGGACGACTGGGCCGCGGAGCGGCTGGCCGTGCGCGCGGAGGCGTACGACGTGCTGCGTGCGGCCACCACCGCGGCGGTGGTGGCCGGCGGCGGCCGTGCGATGGCCCTGACGAGCCGCGCCCAGCGCCTGGCCCGGGAAGGGCTGTTCCTGCTGGTGCAGGGCCAGACGGCGGAATCGCGCGCGGCACATCTACGGGCGCTGGGCGGGGCACCGGCCACCACCGGGGAACGGGACCGGTAGGAGCAGCCGCCGTGGGCCGACGGCCTCCGCCCAGCTTCGCTCCCCCCGTCACCGGGCCGGCCGGCTGCCCGCCGCTCGCTCAGCCCGCGAACGGCACCTCCGCCGATGCGGCGGCCCTGCTGTCAGGGTGTGTCCACAGTCCCTGGGCGGCGAGCCGGGGCAGGACGCCCTCGCCGAACCAGTAGGCCTCCTCCAGGTGCGGGTAGCCGGAGAGGACGAACTCGTCGATGCCGAGGGCGTGGTACTCCTTGATGCGCTCGGCGACCTCCTCATGGCTGCCGACCAGCGCCGTGCCCGCGCCGCCGCGCACCAGGCCGATGCCGGCCCAGAGGTTGGGGTGGATCTCCAGGCTCTCCCGGCTGCCGCCGTGCAGCGCGAGCATCCGCCGCTGGCCTTCCGACTCGCTGCGCGCGAGGCCCGTCTGAACAGCTCGTACGGTCTCCGGGTCGAAGCCGTCGAGCAGCCGGTCCGCCTCCGCCCATGCCTGCTCGGAGGTGTCCCGGGTGATGACGTGCAGCCGGATCCCGAAGCGCGGGGTACGGCCGTGCTCCGCGGCGAGCTGCCGGATCCAGGCGATCTTCCCGGCGACCTGCGCGGGCGGTTCGCCCCAGGTGAGGTACACGTCGGCGTACCGGGCCGCGACCTGTCCGGCGGCGGGCGAGGAGCCCCCGAAGTACACCTCGGGGACCGGGTCGGGCAGCCGGCTGAGCTTGGCGTCCTCGACTTGGAGGTGCTCGCCGCGCAGGTCGACGCTCTTGCCGTCCCACAACTGCCGCACGATGTGCAGGAACTCACCGGTACGGCGGTAGCGGGCGTCCTTGTCGAGGAAGTCGCCGTAGGCGCGCTGCTCGTGACTCTCGCCGCCGGTGACGACGTTGAGCAGCAGCCGTCCGCCGGTCTGCCGCTGGAAGGTGGACGCCATCTGGGCGGCGAGCGTGGGGGAGACGAAGCCGGGCCGGAAGGCGACCAGGAACTTCAGCCGCTCGGTGTTCTGGCTGACCATCGCGGTGGTCAGCCACGCGTCCTCGCACCAGGCACCGGTCGGGGTGAGCGCGCCGGCGAAGCCCAGGTCCTCGGCGGCCCGGGCGATCTGGCTCAGGTAGGCGACGGTCGGCGGCCGGTCCCGGCCGGAGGCGGTCGCCGGGGTGCCGTGGCCGCCGCCTACGACATGGCGGCTGTCGCCGTTGGTGGGCAGGAACCAGTGGAAGGCGAGGGACACGTGGGGTCTCCGATCAGGGCAGGCCGTGCCGGGGCGGCCGGTGGAGCGGCGCGGTGTGGCACGGTGCGCGTCGCCGGGGGGCGGGAGTATGGGGCGGTGCGCACACCGAGGGGCGGGGGTGCCGGGCATCCGGCGGCCGACGCCGTCAGCTCGCCGCCGCCAGCAACGGGGTGCGGTCCAGGGCCGCGGCGAACTGGTCCACCACGTGCCCCAGGGCCTCGGCGGTGGTGGGCGTGAGGGACACCGCGCCGTCCTCCCGCACGGTGATGTCCTTGTCGAGGGTGAACCAGCCCTGGACTATGTGCGCGGCACCCATGGAGTTCAGCACCGGGCGCAGGGCGTAGTCGATGGCGAGCACATGGGCGGTGGAGCCGCCGGTGGCGAGCGGCAGCACGGTCTTGCCGGTGAGCGCGTACTGCGGGAGCAGGTCCAGGAGCGCCTTGAGGACGCCGGAGTACGACGCCTTGTAGACGGGGGTGCCGACCACGACGCCGTCGGCGCGGGCGAACAGTTCGGTGGCCTCGACGATGGCGGGGTGCCGGAAGTCCGCGCCGAGCAATGCCTCGGCCGGGACGGTACGGACGTCGAGCGGGATGACCTCGTGGCCCTGGGCGATGAGCCGCTGGTCCAGGTGGCGCAGCAGACGGCCGGTGCGCGAGGAGGCGGAGGGGCTGCCGGAGACGGACAGGACGGTGGCCATGGGTGCCTCGTTTCTGGGGGTGCGCCGGGCACGCGCGCACGGGGACGGGCGCCCGGTGAAGTCGAAGGGGAGCGGATTCCGGCTCGGCGGTCAGGCGGGGACCCGGCGGGCGGAGTCACAGGCGCTCCGGGCATGCGGGACCCAACGAACTCCGCGCACCCGAGAACCCGAGAATCCGAGAACCCGAGAACCCGAGAACTCCAGGGACCCGCGCACTGCGCGGACTGAAGAACCCCAGAACCTCGGGACTGCCGCTGTGGAATTACCCGGCGTGATTTCCGGGCAGGCCGAATTCCGGTGCCGAAAAGGGCGGAGAGGGCAGGCGAGTCACGCGTAGGGGAGGCCCGACGGGACCGGCGGGAAATCGCGGATCAGGCCGTGGGGCGACAGGAGGCGCTGGAGACGCGCGCGAGGTCGACGTGGCGTCGCCGCGTGAGGTCCAGTCGCATCGTCATGCCGTGATCGTGGCAGCAGCCGACGACGGCCGTCAAGGAATTCCCGACCGGTCTCGTATGGCGGACCGGGGAGGAGAAGGAAGGCGTGGCGGGAAATCGGGAACGCCTCCTGTGGGGCCGAACGCCTCAGGCCCGGCCGTCCTCCTCCTGTGCCTCGACCACGACGAGGAACGCGTCCGACTTCAAGTCCATGACCACGGTCGCCGGTTCGCCCTCGGCGCGCCGGGCGGCGGCGTACTCCTCCGCGGGCCACGATCCACGCGGAGCCCCTGCGGGGAATCGCTCCAGCACCTTGGCACTCATGGCGGCGGACACCTCCTGCGTCGCTGACCGAACGGAATGTACAGCTTGTACCGGACCGGCTGCCCCCGATCGCTGAGGACATGTCACCGCATCCGGTCCTCGGCACCGCGCGGCGGGCCGTGCGGTCGACCGGTGGCGGCCGACCGGCCGACGCGCGGACACGCACGACCACACGAACGCACGACCACCCGAACGTACCTAGACACGAACGCGCACAGACACACAGACACACAGACACACAGGCACACAGACGCCCGGACGCGCTCGGACGTTCGGCCGATGGGACGACGCGCATCCGCCCACCGGGCCCGGCGGGAAGTGATTCCCGGGGGACCACCGACACGGAGGGCCTGCACGGGATGAACCACGACGACTCGACGGGCCGGCTCCGCTGCCTGGTGACGGGAGCCACGGGCTACATCGGCGGCCGCCTCGTGCCCGAACTGCTGACCGCCGGGCACCGGGTGCGCTGCCTGGCCCGCTCCCCCGAGAAGCTGCGCGACCACCCGTGGGCTGACGAGACGGAGGTGGTGCGGGGGGACGTCACGGACGCGGACTCGGTCGCCCGGGCGATGCGGGACGTCGACGTGGCGTACTACCTGGTGCACGCGCTCGGCAGCGGCAAGGACTTCGAGGACACCGACCGCCGCGCGGCCCGCGTCTTCGGGGAACGGGCGAAGGCGGCCGGTGTGCGGCGCATCGTCTACCTCGGCGGTCTCACGCCGTCCGGGGTGCCCGCGCACCAGCTCTCCCCGCACCTGAGGTCCCGGGCGGAAGTGGGCCGCATCCTGCTGGCCTCCGGCGTGCCGACCGCCGTACTGCGTGCCGCCGTGATCATCGGCTCGGGCTCGGCCTCCTTCGAGATGCTGCGCTACCTCACCGAACGGCTGCCGGTGATGGTCACGCCGAGCTGGGTGCGCACCCGTATCCAGCCCATCGCCGTGCGGGACGTGCTGCGGCTGCTGGTCGGCAGCGCGGGCCTGCCGGACGACGTGAACCGGGCCTTCGACATCGGCGGGCCGGACATCCTCACGTACCGGGACATGATGGTCCGGTACGCGCGTGTCGCGGGGCTTCCCCGGCGGCTCATCGTGGCCGTGCCGGTCCTCACCCCCGGCCTGTCCAGCCACTGGGTGGGGCTCGTCACGCCCGTCCCGGCGTCCATCGCGCGCCCGCTGACCGAGTCGCTGCGCCACGAGGTGGTCTGCCGCGAGCACGACATCGCCCGGTATCTGCCCGACCCGCCGGGGCATCCGCTCGGCTTCGACCAGGCCGTACGACTCGCCCTGCGCCGGGTGCGCGAGGCGCGCGTGACCACCCGCTGGTCGTCCGCCGCGGTACCCGGCGCGCCCAGTGATCCACTGCCCACCGACCCCGACTGGGCCGGCGGCAGCCTGTACACGGACCGTCGCGAGGCGGTGGTGGACGCCCCGGCGCAGGAACTGTGGCGGGTGATCGAGGGCGTGGGCGGAGAGCACGGCTGGTACTCCTTCCCGCTGGCGTGGAGCCTGCGGGGATGGCTGGACCGGATGGTCGGTGGGGTGGGCCTGCGCCGGGGCCGACGGGACGCGGAGCGCCTGCGGGCGGGTGACTCGCTGGACTTCTGGCGGGTGGAGGAGATCGAACGGGGTCACCTGTTGCGGCTGCGGGCGGAGATGCGCCTGCCCGGGCTGGCCTGGCTGGAGATGTGCGCGGAACCGGCCGGCGACGGTCGCAGCCGCTACCGGCAGCGGGCCCTGTTCCACCCGCGCGGGCTGCTGGGCCACGCGTACTGGTGGAGCGTCTCACCGTTCCACGCCGTGGTCTTCGGCGGGATGGCCCGCAACATCGCGCGGGCGGCGGCCCGGCAGGGTCCCGAAGTCGCTCGCTGACGCCGCATCCGCCGGGCCCACCGGGACGGAAGTGACCGGTTGTCCCCCTAGCCCGTTTCTCGCTCGTTCTTCCTCGTTCTTCCTCGTTCCGGAGCCGCGCCATGGATGTCTCGGTCGTCCTGTTCACCGCCGACCTGCGCCTGCACGACCATCCGCCGCTACGGGCCGCGCTGGACGGCCCCCGTCAGGTCGTCCCGCTGTTCGTCCGCGACCGGGGCGTGGCCGACGCGGGCTTCGCGGCACCCAATCGGCTGGCGTTCCTCGCCGACTGCCTGCGGGACCTGGACACCGGGTTCCGTGAGCGTGGCGGGCGGCTGGTGGTGCGCTCCGGCGACGTCGTGGAGGAGGTCTGCGCGGTGGCCGCCGAGGCGGACGCCGACGAGGTGCACATGGCGGCCGACGCGAGTGCCTACGCCCGGTCGCGGGAGCGGCGGCTGCGGCGCGCCCTGGAGGCCGAAGGGCGGCGGCTGCACGTGCACGAGGCCGTGACCACGGTGGTGCCGCCCGGCGAGGTGACCCCTGCCTCCTCGGACCACTTCGCGGTGTTCACGCCGTACTTCCGGCAGTGGTCGCGACAACGGCCGCGGGACGTCCTGGGTGCGCCCCGCTCGGTCACCGTGCCGCCCGGCATCGGCTCCGAGGAACTGCCGTCCCGGGCCTCGCTGCCGGGAACCTCGCCGGGGCTGGCGGAGGGCGGCGAGGCGGCCGGCCGGAAGCGGCTCGCCGCCTGGCTCCGCTCCGGCATGGCGCTCTACGCGGACCGGCACGACGACCTGGCCGGGGACGCGACCTCCCGGCTCTCCCCGCACCTGCACTTCGGCACGGTGTCCCCCGTCGAGCTGGTCCACCGGGCGCGCCGCGCGGGCGGTCCGGGAGCGGAGGCGTTCGTACGGCAGATCGCCTGGCGGGACTTCCACCGTCAGGTGCTGGCGGCCCGGCCCGGCGCGGCCGTCGCCGACTACCGCACCCGGCACGACCGTTGGCGGTCCGAGCGGACGGCCCGGGAGGACATCGAGGCATGGCGGGAGGGCCGTACCGGCTGGCCGGTGATCGACGCGGCGATGCGCCAGCTGCGCCACGAGGGCTGGATGCACAACCGGGCCCGGCTGCTGACGGCGAGCTTCCTGGCGAAGACGCTGTACGTCGACTGGCGGGTGGGGGCCCGGCACTTCCTGGAGTGGCTGGTCGACGGCGACCTGGCCAACAACCAGCTGAACTGGCAGTGGGTCGCGGGCACCGGCACGGACACCCGCCCCAACCGGGTCCTCAACCCGCTGCTCCAGGCCAGGCGGTACGACCCCGACGGGGTGTACGTGCGGCGGTGGGTGCCCGAGCTGAAGGAGGTGGCGGGCGCGGCGGTGCACGAGCCGTGGAAGCCGGCAGGCCCCGACCGCGAGCTCGCCGCCGCGTATCCGGAGCCGATCGTCGACCTCGCCGACGGGCTGGCCCGGTTCAGACGGGCACGCAGCCGCGGTTGAGCGGGTCGGCCGGCCCGGCCGGGGCCGCCGAACATCACCAGTGGTATCGCGTCGCGGGCGCCCCCGGTGCCCCGTTCCATGGCGGCGAGGTGCTCCGCCAGGCCCTCGGGGCGCGGTGTGTGCCACCTAGGCGTGGTGGACATGCCAGGGCAACGGTGCTCGACCTCGACGTACCGGTCCCCCGCCCAGGCCCGTCCGCGGCCCACGGCGTGCAGGGTCGGCACCCCGGCACGGCAGCCTCCTGCGGCGGTGGCCAGAGACCGCCACCCAAGCCCTACACATAAGGAAGAAATAAGGGCAAACTGGAGTATGCGGCGCTTATCGCAATGCCGCACCAGACGCGGTCTGGCCTGCAACGTCAAAGGAGACGACTCATGGCCAACTTGCACAGGGGTGACATATCGAGCCACCCTGATGTCTCCGAAATGCGGGACCGCTACGCCCGCATGCTCGGCGGTCGTGATGTGGCGCTCGTGGACGGGCCGGTGTTCCTGCTCGGCCTGTACTGCGCCGCCTCCCCGTGGATCCTGCACTACACGGCCAGCCAGCCCGCCCTCATGACCCACAACTTGATCATGGGCATCGCGATAGGCCTGCTGGCACTGGGATTCACCCGGGCACCCGAGCGCATGTACGGCCTGAGCTGGGCCATGTGTGCCCTGGGCATCTGGATGATCGTCGCTCCGTGGATCGTGGGCAGCGGCCCGGACACGGGCGTCGTCATCAACAACATCGTCATCGGAGCCCTGGCCCTCGTCCTCGGACTGATATGCGCCGGTACGGCGGCGAAGAGCGCCCCCAGGCCGTAGAAGCGCCGTAAGAGCCCTCAAAGAGGAGACCGAGGAAAGGAAGGGAAGAACGCGGGGCCGGTCCGCCCTCGGCGGACCGGCCTCCGCGTTCCCGCGTCCGCGCGGCGCGCGCCCACCCTCGTCGTCGCGGTCCAGGAAGCCCCTGCGCTCCGGCGTGGTCAGCCGGTCACCGTGAGGGAGATCCACATGTCCGCGGGCAGGTCCGGCCGCCCCGGCACCGGCCGTGGCTCCCGGGTCCACGCGTCGCCGGCCAGGTCCCCGGCGACGCGCGGCCAGAAGCTCACCGCGGCCGGGTTGCCCTGCTGGAAGGCGATCTCCCACGGCCCCGGGTGCCGGGTGAGCACCTCGCGCACGGCCCGCAGCCCGATGCCCCGGCGCCGGGCGCCGCGTACCACGAAGAAGCTGTTCAGCACGCGGACCGGACCGTCGAGCCCGCGGACGAAGGCGAACCCGGCGGGGCGTTCTCCGCAGGTCAGCAGGTACGGCGCCCAGCCCGGCTCCGTGAAGGCGTACGTCACGCGTTCACTGCGGAAGGTGCCGTCGGCGGCGGGCAGGAGGCCCGTGAACTCGGACAGATCGTGGCGGAACATCAGCCACAGCCGCTCCACGGCGGGCCGGTCCTCAGGGGTCGCGGGGCGGACGGTGACGTCCGCGGTCATGATGTCGGTCATGAACCGAAGCCTCCCCGGCGGACTGTGGTCCGGCCGGGGAGGTGCGCTTCGATGACAGTAACTCTAGCTCATGCCAAGGGCGTTGCCGTGACCGCCCCCGGGGTTTCCGCGCCGGTCTCCTCGCCGACCTCCTTCGGGCCGAACGGCCACACCTTCTCCAGCCGCGCCCAGATCACGAAGGCCACACCGCCGAGGGCCAGCCAGGCCAGGGACCACTCGATGGGATGACGGCCCGGGGAGTTCTTGTCGGCGTAGCCGTAGATCACGCACCAGCCGACGAAGGCAGCGGCGCTCGGCAGGGGGTACAGCCACATCCGGTACGGACGGGGCAGGTCCGGCCGGCGTCGGCGCAGCACCGTCAGCGCGACGATCTGCGCCAGTGCCTGCACGATGACCATCACCGTGGTGAGCAACTGGATCAGGGTCGCGAGGTCGGTGTGGCGGCCGATCAGGAACCCGACGGCGGTGATCACGCCCATGGTGGCGAGGCCGAGCATCGGGAAGCGGTGCCTCGGGTGCAGCTTGGCGTACGGGCGGAAGAAGACCCGGTCGCGGGCGGCGTCGTAGGGCACCCGGGAGCCGCCGAGCAGGCCGGCGAAGACGGAGGCGAACGCGGTGATCAGGATCAGCACGGTCACCGTGTCGGCCGCGCCCTTGCCCCAGGTCTCCTCCAGCACGGCGGAGGCCACGGAGGAGGAGGCGATGTCGTGCGGGTCGGTCATCCGGTGCCAGTCGACGACACCGAGGGTGCCGATCTGAAGCATCAGGTAGATCGCCATGATGCCGAGGATCGAGAACAGGATGGAGCGCGGCAGCGTACGTCCGGGCTCCTTGATCTCGGCGCCCATGTAGGCGGTCGTGTTGTAGCCGAGGTAGTCGTAGATGCCGATGGTCAGGCCCGCCGCGAACCCGAGCCAGAAGTGGTTGCTCATCACATTGAAGGCCCCGGCCGGATAGGTGAAGGCCATGTGTGGGCTGAAGTGAGTGGCGGCGGCGACGATCACCAGCAGCACGGAGGCGATCATCACGGTCCACATCACGGCGGTGATCCGGGCGATGTGCTCGATGCCGCGCCAGAGCAGGACCACCACCAGGGCGATGGCGCCGAGGCCGACCAGGTCACCGGCGGTCTGCCCGAGGCCGGGGGCGAGATAGCCGAGGTACTGGACGAAGCCGACCACGCCCGTGGACATGATCAGCGGAATGAAGAGCATCGCCGTCCACACGAACAGGAACGGCATCAGACGGCCGGTGCGGTACAGGAAGGCCTGGCGCAGATAGAGGTAACTCCCGCCGGAGCCGGGCAGCGAGGCGCCCAGCTCGGCCCAGACCAGGCCGTCGCACAGCGCCAGGACCGCGCCGGCGACGAACCCGATGACCGCCTGGGGGCCGCCGAACGCGGCGACCATCAGCGGGATCGTCACGAACGGCCCGATGCCGCACATCTGGCTCATGTTGATCGCCGTGGCCTGGAACAGACCGACACGGCGGACAAAACCACCCGGGGGTGGCGGGCTACCGGACATGGGGGACTCCTGACGCGACGGGCGCGCGACGCCCGGCGGAGGGTGACTGGCGGATAAAGTTAAGGAGCCTTACTAGAGGCGTCAAGTGTGCGACAGGAATGCACGAGAATGGTGCGATGCCCGCCAGCGATGTCGCAGAGCAGCCGGAACAGCCCTGGAGCCGCCGGCGTCTGCGCAGTACCAACGAGCGGCTGCTGCTGGACCGGCTGCGCGCGCTCGGCGCCGCCTCGCGCGCCCAACTGGCCCGGGAGACGGGCCTGTCGAAGCCGACGGTCTCCAGCGCGCTGGCCTCGCTGGCGGCGGCCGGCCTGGTGCACGAGGTCGGCACGCAGGCCCCGGAGCGCGGGCGCACCGCCGTGCTCTACGCCCCCGATCCGGCCGCCGGGTACGCGCTCGGCGTGGACATCGGCCGGGGCTGGCTGCGCGTGGCGGTGGTCGACCTGGACGGCACGGTCGTGGCCCGCGCCGACATGCGCAACCGGGCCCGCGCCTCGGCCGCCCTCACCGACCTGGTCGTGAGCACCGCCCGCCAGGTGATCGCCAACTCGGGCGTGGACCCGGCCGAGGTGGTGCACGGAGTGGTGGGAACGCCGGGGGTGTACGACGAGAGGCAGCGGCGGGTGCGCTACGCGATGCACCTGCCGGGCTGGGGGCGGGCCGGGCTGGTGGACGGCATACGCACGGAGCTGGGTGTGCCGCTGGAGGTGCACAACGACGCCAATCTGGCGGCGCTCGGCGAGTACACCTACGGCGTCGGCGCGGGCAGCCGGCTCTTCGCGTACATCCTCATCGGCACCGGCCTGGGGATGGGGGTGGTCAGCGAGGGGCGGCTGTTCACGGGCGCGCGCGGGCTGGCCGGGGAGATCGGCTTCCTGCCGTGGCACGGCAGACAGAAGCCCGAGCGGCTGGAGGACGCGGTGTCGGGGGTGGCGGTGGTGGAGTCCGCCCGGCGGTTCGGGATGCACGGGCAGCTCACGGCGAAGGCCGTGTTCGACGCGGCCCGGCAGGGACATCCGGGCGCCGTGCGTGCGGTGGAGCTGGAGGGCGAGCGGATAGCGCACACCGTGGCGGCTGCCGCCGCCGTGCTCGACCCGGACCTCGTGGTGCTGGGCGGCGGTGTCGGGCACAGTGTCGATCTGCTGCTGCGGCCCGTACGGGAGCGGTTGCGGGCGCTGACCCCGCTGCGGCCCCGGATCGCGCCGAGCCGGCTCGGCGAGGACGCCGTCCTGCTGGGCGCGGTGGCCACGGCGCTGGACACGGCCCGCGACCTGGTGTTCGAACGCCGTACGGCCGGAACCTGACCCGTGCAACGGCCTCCACGGCGGGGGTCGTTGACACGACCCGTGGTGCGCCCTAGCGTGGCCCAGGTTAGTAAAGTTTCCTAACTTTACGAGGCTGGAGACCATCGTGTTCCCTCGCCCCGCCCGCCGGCTCCCCCTGACCGCCGCGCTCCTCGCCCTGGCCGGCGCCCTGACCATCGGCGCCTGGGCCGGCCCTCGGGACACGGCGGAGCCCCACCGGCCGGTCCGGATCACCCATGTCCCCTCCGACCCCGGCACCAGCACCCCGCTGTCCGGCTACGCCGTCCAGTCCACGGCGAAGGTGGGCGACTCGGCGGCGGACGTGTCCTCCCCCGGCTATCCGGCGCGGGACTGGTATCCGGCCGGCCCACGCTCCACGGTGCTGGCCGCACTGCTGGCGAACGGCGTGTACGCCGACCCGTTCCACTCCACCGACCAGCAGAAGATCCCCCGGGCCGACTTCGAGGTGCCCTGGTGGTACCGCTCCGACTTCGCCGTCGGGGACACCCGGCAGCGCACCTCTCTGGACTTCAGCGGGGTCGTCTCGGCGGCGGACGTCTACGTGAACGGCCGGCAGGTGGCGAAGGCCGCCGAGGTGACCGGCGCCTACACCCACCACGAGCTCGACATCACCCCGCTGGTCAGGTCCGGCACCAACACGGTCGCCTTCCGCGTCCGGCCCAACGATCCGCTCAAGGACCTGACCATGGGCTGGATCGACTGGATCCAGCCGCCGCCCGACCAGAACATGGGAATCGTCCGGGACGTCCTGGTCCGCAGGGGCGGCCCGGTCGCGCTGCGCGACGCGCACGTGGTCACCGAGCTGGCGGTGCCGTCACTCGCCACGGCCGACCTGACCGTCAAGGCCCAGGCCCGCAACGACACGGACGCGCCGGTCACGGCGGAGGTCGCCGGCAGCGTCGGCGGGACCGGGTTCCGCACGACGGTGTCGCTCGCGGCACACGAGACGAAGACCGTCACCTTCTCCCCCGCCGACACCCCCGGCCTGCACCTCACCGACCCGAAGGTGTGGTGGCCGGCCGGCATGGGCGGGCAGCCGCTGTACGACCTCGACCTCACCGCCACCGTGGCCGGCACGACGTCGGACACCGCGCACGAGACCTTCGGCATCCGGGACGTGAAGGCCCCGCTGGACTCCGACGGCGCCCGGCAGTACCGGATCAACGGCCGCAAGCTGCTGATCAAGGGCGGCGGCTGGTCCCCGGACGAGTTCCTGCGCTGGGACCCCACCTATGTCGAGGACCGCTTGAAGTACGCCCTGGACCTGGGCCTGAACACCCTCCGCCTGGAAGGCCACCTGGAACCGGACGAGTTCTTCGACCTGGCCGACCGCCACGGCGTGCTCACCCTGCCGGGCTGGGAGTGCTGCAACAAATGGGAGGGCCAGGTCAACGGCAGCGAGAAGGGCAACCGGTGGACCGACGCCGACTACCCGGTCGCCGGGGCGTCCATGGCCGCCGAGGCCGCGCGGCTGCGTGACCACCCGAGCGTCGTCTCCTTCCTCATCGGCAGCGACTTCGCCCCCGACGCGAAGATCGAGAAGACCTACCTGGACGCCCTGGAGTCCGCCGACTGGCCCACGCCCGTCGTCTCCTCCGCCTCCGACCGGTCCTCCCCACGGCTGGGCGGCTCGGGCATGAAGATGACCGGCCCCTACGACTGGGTGCCGCCCGGCTACTGGTACGCCAAGCGCGAGGGCGGGGCGACCGGCTTCAACTCCGAGACCAGCGCGGGCCCGAGCATCCCCACCCTCGACACCCTGCGCCGGATGATGACGCCCGCCGAACTCGACACCCTGTGGAAGGACCCGGACGCCAGGCAGTACCACCGTTCGCCGTCCCCCGTCTTCGGCACGCTGAAGATCTACGACGACGCCCTCGCCGGCCGCTACGGCGCCCCGACCGGTCTCACCGACTACGTCCGCAAGGCCCAGCTGGCCCAGTACGAGAACGTCCGCGCCCAGTTCGAGGCGTACGGACGCAACGCGACCGACCAGGACCGGCCCGCCACCGGGGTGATCCACTGGATGTTCAACAGCGGCTGGACGTCCCTGCACTGGCAGCTCACCGACCGCTA
Source organism: Streptomyces olivaceoviridis (assembly GCF_014650115.1). GTDB lineage: Bacteria > Actinomycetota > Actinomycetes > Streptomycetales > Streptomycetaceae > Streptomyces > Streptomyces olivaceoviridis. The sequence continues at coordinate 97,692 of NZ_BMUI01000008.1, forward strand.
CCTCGACCAGAACGGCTCCTACTTCGGCGCGAAGAAGGCGAACGAGCCGCTGCACATCCAGTACTCCTACGACGACCGCTCGGTCGTGGTGGTGAACAACCGGCCCGCCGCCGCCAAGGGCCTCACCGCGCGAGCCACGCTGTACGACCCCGACGGCACGCAGAAGTACGACAGGACCGTCACCGGCGTGGCGGTGGACGGGGGCGGGGCGCACGGCACACCGCTGACCCTGCCGTCCTCGGTGAGCGGGCTGTCGCGGACATATCTGCTCCGGCTGGTGCTGACGGACGCGCACGGCACGGAGGTGAGCCGGAACGTGTACTGGCTCTCCACCCGGCCCGACACCCTCGACTGGGACGGCACCACCTGGTACCACACGCCGACGACGAGCTACGCCGACATGAAGGGGCTCGCCTCGATGGCACAGGTCCCGGTGACGGCGACGGCGACCACGCGTTCGTCGGACGGCACGGCGACCACGACGGTGACCCTGCGCCACAGCGGAAGCGGCAAGACCCCGGCGCTGCTGACGGACGTGCACCTCGTGGACGGGCGCGGCAGGCCCGTGCTGCCGGTGCGCTGGTCGGACAACGAGGTGAGCCTGTGGCCGGGCGAGTCGGTGACGCTGACCGCCACCTACCGGACCGCCGACCTGCGCGGCTCGGCACCGGGTGTGCGGGTGTCCGGGTGGAACACGCCGGAGCGGACGGTGCCGGCGGCCTGACGCCACAGGGGGGTGGGCCGTCCCGGCCCACCCCCCTGTCCCTGTCCCTGTCCCTGTCCCGGCTCAGCTCAGCTCAGCTCACGGTGAGCGCGGTGTCGTCGAGGACGAACGACGTCTGGAGGGTGGAGCCCTCGGTGCCGGTGAACTTGATCGTGACGGTCTGGCCGGCGTAGCTCGCGAGGTTGAAGGCGCGCTGGGTGTAGCCGCTCGCCGCGTTCAGGTTCGAGTACGTCGCGAGGGTGGACAGCACCGTTCCGCCGCTGCTCAGCACCTGCGCCTTGAGGGTGTCGTAGGCCGTCGAGGTGGTCGTCTCGGCGGTGTCGACGTGGAGGTAGAAGCTCAGGGTGGCGCTCGTGCAGCCGGCGGGGACGGTCACCGACTGCGCGAGGGTGTCGGTGTGGGCGGAGCCGTAGCCGTTCAGCCAGGCCTTGTAGGAGCCGGTGCGGGCGGCCTCGCCGGTGTCGTTGGTGACCACACCGCTGGAGGCGGTCCAGGAGGTGGCGCCGGACTCGAAGCCGGGGTTGGCCAGGAACTGGCCGGCCGTGCAGGTGCCGCCACCGCCACCGCCACCACTGCTGCCGCTCGCGCCGGACAGCCACTCGGTGGCGTTGAGGGCGAGGGCCGCGTCGGTGGCGCTGGAGTCGTTCCAGCCGTCGTACAGGGTGTTGCCGGACTGGCCGGTGCCGTCGTCGATGGGTGAGCTGTCGCCCCAGAACGCGACCCGGCCGCTGCCGAAGGTGCTGGTGGCGAAGAAGGCGCCGGTGTTGCCGGAGTAACCGGTGCGGTAGAGCAGGCCCTTGACGGCCGCGTTGTCGGCGGGCTTGAGGGTGGCGGTCGTACCGCTGGCGATCAGGCTCTTGGTGACGGTGCCGAAGGAGCCGTGGAGCACCGGGTCGGTGCTGTCGCCGATCGCGGCCGGGTGGTCGGAGCTGATGCTCAGCGAGTCGACGGAGAAGCCGAACGGGTCGGTGGAGTCGACGCTGTTGTTCGTCATCAGGTCGTTGAAGATCTCGACCGCGTCGTAGCCGTCGTTGTTGCGGTCGGCGCCGGTGTGGTCGGAGATCATGAACAGACCGCCGCCGTTCTTCACGAAGTTCATGATCGCCGTCTTCTCGGCGCTGGTGAACGGCGTGTTGGGTTCCGGCAGGACCAGCGTGTCGAAGTTCGACAGGTCGGTCGCGGACGTGCCGCCATAGGCGAGGCTGGAGCCCGACGGCAGGGTCTTGAGGCTGTAGTCGCCGGTCTTCTGGAGCGCCACGCCCCAGGAGGACAGGGCGCCGGTCCAGTCCGTCTCGGCGGACGGGGTGGAGTCCTGGCCGAGCGGGTCGGGCTGGCTGGTGGAGATGATCCAGTCGGCGTTGCCGGCCGTCTCGGCGTGGGCGTTGTCGAACAGGACGCGGTGCGTGGTCGCCGCGTGGGCGGGGGTGCCGGTGCCGACCTGGAGGGCGGCTCCGGTGACCAACAGGCCCACGCCGGCCAGGGCGGTGGTGAATATGCGGCGGGATCTTTCGGATCCGGGCATCCGTCGAACCTCCGTGAAGGGGTGGGGAAGAGGGCGGTGCGGGCGCCAAGTCTGCGCGCGTAGAACCCGCTTGAGGGTTCTACACGCGTCGAACGGTTGAAAGGTACATGGCATGAAGGGGCGGTGAACAGAGGCTTCCGGGGGCAACCGGAGCGGAGTGGCTCCGCTTACAGCGGGCACATGCCACATCAGCGGGGATCACCCACAAGAACGTCAAGGAGGGGCGGCCATGGAGATCTCAGGCATCATCAGCGCCATCGTCATCGGCCTCGTCATCGGTGTGCTGGGGCGGCTGGTCGTCCCCGGACGGCAGCACATCGGGGTCCTGTGGACCATCGTCGTCGGCATCGTGGCCGCGCTGCTGGGCTCGGCGATCGCCGCCGGGCTGGGGGTCGCCGACACGAAGGGGCCCGACTGGATCGAGTGGCTCATCCAGATAGCCCTGGCGGCCGTCGGAGTGGCCGCGCTGGACCGGAGCCGGGCCCGGCGCTGAGTCAGTTCTCGTACACGTAGGGCGTCGTGGTGCTCAGCGCGTGGAAGCCGAGGCGGGCCAGGATCGGGCGGCTCATGGACGAGGCGTCGACGTACACGTAGCGGTAGCCCTGGGCGGCGGCGACGCGGGCGCGGTGGGCGATCAGGGCGCGGTAGATGCCCCGGCCCCGCCAGGCCGCGACCGTGCCGCCGCCCCACAGCCCGGCGAACCGGGTGCCGGGCACCAGCTCCATGCGGGCGGCGGCGACGGGTTCGCCGTCGGCGAGGGCGGCCACGGCGACGACCGTGCCGGGGTCGGCGGCCAGGCGGGCGAGCAACTGGTGCCGCAGGCCGCCGCCGTCGGTCCCGAAGACCCTCTCGTGCACGTCCACGACGAGGTCGACGCCGGCCTGATCGGTGGCCTCGACGAAGCGGACGCCGGCCGGCGGTGCGGTGTCCAGCGGCAGCCCGGCCACCTCGGCCACCATGAGCGTCTCGGCGGGCTCGGCCCGGAATCCGGCGGCGAGCAGCCGGCCGCCGAGATCGGCCGGCTCGTCATGGCCGTAGAGCTTCCACTCGAAGTCCAGACCCAGGCCGGCGAAGTAGGCGATCTGCTCGCGGACGGTCCGGTCCACGTCCGCCGCGCCCAGGCCGGACCAGAGCACGCCGTTCCAGCCGTGCGCGTCCGCGACCTGGCGCACCACCCCGTCGGCCCGCTCGATCCGGGCCCCGGGTCCGTCGGGCCGGGCACCCTCGCGCAGGTCCCGGTCGTACACAGCGAGCACTGAGGCATGATCCATGTCCTCACTTCAGCACGCCGACCGGGCAGACACAAAGGATTTACCGGTCAGACCCGGAAGATATGGCAGGAAGTCAGCGGCCGTCCGGCCGTACCGCCGCCAGGTAGGCGGTGAGGCGGTCGCGGTTGCGGGCCAGGCAGTCGATGCGGGCCTGGATGCGGTCGATGTGCCCCCTGGAGCAGGGCGGCCGTCTCCGCCGGCACGTCCTCGGGAGCCGGCACGAGGTGATCCGGACCGCAGAGGTACGGCAGGATCACGCGGATCATCCCGGTGGTCAGACCGGAGTCCAGCAGGCCGCGGATCTGCCCCACCCGAGCGACCGCCGACTCGGGATAGCTGCGGTAGCCGTTGCCGGTGCGTTCCGGGTGGAGCAGGTGCTGTTCCTCGTAGTACCGCAGCAGCCGGGTGGGGACGCCCGTACGGCGGGACAGCTCACCGATCCGCATGACGGCCTCCCGGACCCGCGCTTGACCTTCACACTGATGTGAGGCTTCGACCATGGTCGCATGACCCTGTCCTCCCAGGTCGAGGGCGGTCGCTTGCCGTGGTCGGGGCTGCTCGCCCTGTCCTGCGCCGCGTTCACCGCCGTACTGACCGAACTCCTCCCGGCGGGCCTGCTGCCCGCGATGGCGCCCCCGCTGGGGGTGGCCGAGTCCCGGATCGGTTTCCTCGTCACCGCGTACGCCGCCGCCTCGTTCGTGGCCGCGATCCCGGTGACCGCGGCCCTGCGGGGACTCCCCCGGCGGCCGGTGCTCTGCGGCACGCTGGTGGGGTTCGCCGTCAGCGACGCCCTGGTCGCGCTGTCGTCGTCGTACCCGCTCACCGTCGCGGCCCGGCTGCTGGCCGGGGCGATGGGCGGCACGCTGTGGGCGATGCTCGCCGGGTACGCGGCCCGGATGGTGCCGGCCGAGCGGCGCGGCCGGGCCATCGCGGTGGTGCTGGCCGGGATCACACTGGCCCTGGCGCTGGGCGTGCCCGCCGGTACCGCGCTGGCCGGAGCGATGGGCTGGCGGTCCGCGTTCGGCACGCTCGCCGTGCTCGCCGCGCTGCTCGTGGGCTGGGTACGGCTGCGGGTGCCGGGCTTCCCGGGCGAACCGCCGCACGTGCGCGTGCCCCTGGTCCGGGTCGCCGTACGCCCCGGGATCCGCCCGGTGCTGTCCGTGACGCTGTTCCTGCTGCTGGGGCACCAGGTGATGTACACGTACCTCGCCCCGTTCGCCGCGGACGCGGGGTACGGCCGTACGGGCGTGCTGCTCGCGGTGTTCGGGTCCGCCACGGTGGCCGGCATCTGGCTCACCGGCGTGCTGGTCGACCGAAGGCCACGCCCCACCCTGCTCACGGCGCTCGCCCTGGTCGCCGCCGTGCTGCCGGCGCTGGGCCTGGGCGCCCGGGTGCCCGGGCTGCTGGTCGGCGCGGTGGCGCTGTGGGGCGTGGCCTTCGGCGGGGCGCCCACGCTGATCCAGACCGCGCTGGTCGACGCGTCGGGGCCGGCCGACGCCGACGTGGCGACCTCGTTGCAGACCACGGTGTACAACGCGGGCATCGCCGCCGGTTCGCTCACCGGCGGTCTGGCGCTGGACGCCGCGGGCGCCGGGGCGCTGCCCTGGACCGCGCTGGCGCCGGTCCTGCTGGCGCTCGCGACGGTCGCGGCCGGACGCCGGTACGCCTTCCCGGCGCGGCGACCGGCTGTTGCCGCTGGGGCGAACGCGCTGGCCGGGTCGGCCGCGGTGGCCGTAGCCTGCCCTGTCGGAGATCATGCCGTGAGGAGGCGGGCCGATGGTACGGGACAGTGAGCTGCGGTATCTGCGCCGCTGTGTGGAGCTGGCGACAGAGGCGCTGGACGCCGGTGACGAGCCCTTCGGGTCGGTGCTCGTGGCCGGGGACGGGACGGTGCTGGCGGAGGACCGCAACCGGGTGGCGGACGGGGACCGCACCCGGCATCCCGAGTTCGAGCTGGCCCGCTGGTCGGCCGCGCACCTGACGCCCGAGGAGCGTGCCGCGGCGACCGTCTACACCTCCGGCGAGCACTGCCCGATGTGCGCGGCGGCGCACGCCTGGGTGGGGCTCGGCCGGATCGTGTACATCGTCTCCTCCGTCCAGCTCTCCGCCCTGCTGGCCGAGTTGGGCGTACCCGCGCCCCCGGTGCGCACGCTGCCCGTGCGGGACATCGCGCCGGACGTGGCCGTGGAGGGGCCGGTGCAGGAACTGGTGGACGAGGTACGGCAGTTGCACCGCCGCCACCGCACCGGGAGCTCCGACGGCGCCTGAGCTCAGCCGAGTTCGAGGGTGGTGACGCCGAACACCCGCTCCCGGGTGTACGCGCGCACCGGTCCCGTGTACATGCGGGCGGTCTCGAACGAGGGGCGCAGGCCCGCCGCTTCGGCGAGGGCGACGCCGGCCGCGTTCGGCTCGGGGACGTCGATCGCCACCTCGCTGCCGGCCGCCTCGGCGGTGAGGGCGGCGAACAGGGCCCGGGCGTCGTCGGCGGTGTCCGCGAAGAGGGGGCCGATGCGCAGGGTGTCGTGGCCGGGGCGGAGCACGCCGTAGCCGGTCGGGCGGCCGTCCTTCGCACGGAGGACGGCACGGTGGCCGGGTGTGCGGAGCCACTCCGCGAGGAAGCGGGGGCGGTCGGCGGGGTGGCAGGCGCTGTCGTAGGCGGTCAGCGCGGCCAGGTCGGCGGGCCCGGCCGGGCGGACGCCGGTGGGCGTGCCGCCGCCGGGGGCGGTGCCGGTGAAGCGGATGGTGCGGTGGGCGGAACGGAAGCCGGACTGGCGGTAGTTGCCCTGCTGGGCGACGACCCCGTCCAGGCCGACCGTCCGGTTCCCGGCGTGGGCCAGCGCGGTCTTCCACGTGGTGAGCCCGTGTCCCAGGCCGCGCAGGTCGGGGCGGACCAGGTAGCAGCCGAGGAAGGCGTAGTCGGGGCCGTGGTTGACGACGGAGATGGCCGACACCGGCTCCCCGTCGATCCGGCCGAGGAAGAACCCCTCGGGGTCCTGCGCGAAGAACGCGGGCCCGTCGGACAGCCCGGGATTCCAGCCCTCCGCGGCCGCCCACCCGCTGATCACCGGCCAGTCGTCGAGGGTGGCCCGTGTGACGACGAGGTCGTGGGGGGTCGCAGAGGTCATCGATGCGCTCCGTTTCCGTCGGGTGGGGCTGTCGGTACGGCACGGCCGTCCGCCGGCCGCCCGCAGCATCCTTCCGAATCGGGGGAGGCCGCGCCATGGGGAGATCGGACGATACGGCTGGACTCCGTCCACCGGGCCGGGGAGTTGGAGACGCCTGGATACGGCGATACAGGATGCCGGCCACCTGGTGGGAGGGCACAGGGATCGGCCGGATCGGCTTCGCGGTGCCGTCGGCCGCTCCGCGGGGTGGTACGGCGTCGGTGGGGGCACGGGCCCGCACCCGACGTCCGCCGCAGCGTTCACCGCACCCCGCGCGGGAGCGCACGGCCCCGCCGGGCCGGGGTCCGGTGGGGCCGTGTGCGGGGTGGGTCAGTAGGGGCGGCCGGGGCGGAAGCGGCGGTACAGGATCGCGCCCGTGAGGAGGAACGCGGCGCTGCCGGCGAGGGCCGGGGCCGTCACGTCCGCTCCCGTGTGGGCCAGCGTGGAGGTCGCCGGGTGCGGAGCGGGGTGCGACCGGACGGGGGCCGGCGGCTTCGGGGCCCGGTGCGTCGGGGCCGGGGTCCGCGGGGGCCGGGTCGGTTCGTCGCCGGGGCCGTTGACCGACTGGTTGCCGTGCGCCGGGTTGCCGATGCCGACGACGTCGACGCTGTTCCCGCTGACGTTGACCGGCAGGTCGACGGGGAGCTGGATGCCGTTGCCCGAGAGGACCCCGGGCGAGTCCTCGGTGGCGCCGTGGGCGGACGCCCCGCCGGACGTGGCCGACGCCCCGCCCTTCCCCGTGCCGCCGCTCTTCGCTCCGCCGGTGTTCGCGCACGCGTTGCCCGCGGCCGGATTGAGCAGCCCCACGACGTCCACCGTGTTGCCGCAGACGTTCACCGGCACGTGCACCGGCAGTTGGATGCCGTTGCCGGAGACCAGCCCGGGCGAACCGGCCGCCGAGCCGTGGGCGTCGGACCCGCCCGCCGCGAAGGCGGTGGACACCGGCAGCGCCACGACCATCGCGCCGGACGCGGCGGCGACGGCGATCACACCGTTTCGGGTAGCCCGTCTCATAGGTTCCCTGCCTTCCAGACATCATCGCGAGTACTCACCCGCACCACCTAAAACGGAGTCCACCCAATCGGAGTTATGGCTGATCGGCCTTTCACCCCATCGAGCGGCACGGTTATCGAACTGCGTGTAAAGCCGCTGAAAGATCACCAACGGGGCCCGGAGGGCGGGCACGGTACACCGCCGGCAGCCGCCCCGCTCGCCCGGAGGCGAGCCGTGCGGGGCCCGCTTAACCTGTTCCGAGGGCGCCGACCCCGGTCCGCGGCGGGCGCCCCGGGAGGCGAACGATGCTGGCCAAGCTGTCCACACGGCCCGCCGTCCGGCGCTGCGCGGGTGCCTCGGCCCTCGCCCTCGCGCTGCTCGGAGCCGGGCTGCCCGCGGCTGCCGCCGACCAGCCGCAGCCCGACCTGTCCCGGTTCTACCGGCAGAAGCTCACCTGGGCCCCCTGTCGGGGGACTGCCATGCCGAAGGACCTCCAGTGCGCGAAGGTCACCGTCCCGCTCGACTACGCGCGACCACGCGCCGGCACGCTCGACGTGGCGCTGGCCCGCTACCGGGCCAGTGGCACGTCCCAGGGCTCGCTGCTGCTCAACTTCGGCGGTCCGGGCGCCGCCGGCATCCCCTCTCTGGCCGCCGAGGGCAAGCAGTTCATGGACCTGACCAACGGCTATGACCTGGTCACCTTCGACCCGCGCGGGGTCGGCCGGTCCTCCCCCGTCAGCTGCGGCGACGGGAGCGACGAGGCCTCGGCGGTGACCGAGAAGGACGCCGACATCAGCCGTCCGCGGACGCTGCTCGACCGGTTGCGGCAGGCCGCCGACCAGTGCGCCCGGTTCTCCGGCCCGGTGCTGCCGCACATCGGCACCGTGAACGCCTCACGCGACCTGGACGTCATCCGCCAGGCGCTCGGCGACGGCCGGCTCAACTACCTCGGCTTCTCGTACGGCAGCCGGCTCGGCGCGGTGTACGCGGCCCAGTTCCCCGGCAAAGTCGGCCGGGTCGTCCTGGACGGCGTGGACACGCTGACCGAGTCGCCGGCCGAGCAGGGGGTGGCGGGGGCCGAGGGGCAGCAGACGGCACTGGACGACTTCCTGGACTGGTGTACGACGGACCTCGGCTGTCCGTTCGGGCAGGACCGGCGCAGGGCCGGGGACCAGGTGATCCGGCTGGTGCGCTCGCTCGACGAGAACCCGGTGCCCACGGGCTTCGGCGGATCGTTCTCCGGCCAGGACCTGGTGGGCGCCATCGGGCAGGCCCTGTACAGCAGGGAGCTGTGGCCCTCGCTGGAGCGGGCGCTGGCCTCGCTGGTCGACGACGGCGACACCCGGGGCGTCCTGGCCTTCGCCACGGGCGGCATCGGCCTGCCCCACGAGCGGCGCCGGACGGACGGCGGGCTGGCCGACGCCCAGGACGTCCCGGCGGACAACCTGCCGGCGGCGCTGATGGCGATCAACTGCGCGGACGACCCCGACCGGCCCACCGCGGCACGGCTCACCGAGGACCTGAAGGACCTGCGGGCCGCCTACGACCAGGCCTCACCGGTCTTCGGCCGCTACCGGCTCACCCAACTGCTGCTGTGCTACGGCCGGCCCCGGGGCACCGACTTCATCCGCGACCGGGTGAAGGACGTGCGCTCGGCGAAGATGCTGCTCGTCGGGACGCGCGGCGATCCGGCGACGCCGTACCGGTGGACCGTGGAGACGGCGGACCGGCTCGGCCCGTCGGCGGTGGTGCTCGACAACAGGGGTGAGGGCCACACCGGGTACTCGTCCTCCCTGTGTGTGCACCGCAAGGTCAACGACTTCCTGCTGTACGGCTCGCTGCCCGCGAGCGGCAGCTCCTGCCCGGCCGACGCGAGCCGCCAGAGTCCCACCTCGGACAGCACCGGCTGAGGGCCGCACACCGCCGGCCTCCGGTCCCGCCCGCGCCGGATGTGGCGCATCCTGGTGAATGCCGCACACCGGGGCAACCTCCCGGCCGCGCCGGCCGTCCCACTCGACAAGGCGCGCCCAGGCCGCCGTATCCCCCATCCCGTACGTGACCATGACAGGGAGCCCGTCATGCGCATGCGCGCCGTCATCGCCGTACCCGCCGCCTCGGCCGCCGTGGCGGCCCTGCTGCTGACCGCCCCGCAGAGCCAGGCGGCCCCCGGCCAGGACCGGCCCGCCCGCTGCGCCGAGAAGGCGCTGACGATCCGGGCGAAGGCCGTGACCGGCCACCCGACCGTGCTGCGCACCAGCGTCACCAACCGCGGCACACGCGCGTGTGCCGTCGACCGGGTGCCCACGGTGACCTTCGGGGACCTGGACGGGATCGCGTTGCCGGTGCCGGAGGGCGGCGCGGGCGGCTACCGGCTCGCGGCGGGCGGCACGGCCTACGCCGACGTGCGGACCATCGCCGACCCGGCGGACCCGGAGGCCCGCCGGGTGGTGGGGGTCGGGGTGGCGGCGTCGGCCGCGCACGGGGGCCGCTCCTTCACCGCGGGGCGGCTCGGCACCGGGCGCCGGGTGCTCGTCTGGGAGCCGGTGACCACCTGGTGGCAGCGGTCGGCGCAGGCCGCGGACCGCGCCATCGGGCTCGGCTGACCGCTCAGTCGAGCACCAGCTCGGGCGAGTAGAGGTCCAGCCACTGCGCGAGGTCCAGGGTGCGTTCCAGGCCGCGCCGGGCCGCCTGGGTGGAGACCGGCGCCTCGCGTTCGGCGGCCTGGCGGACCCGGTCCCGGTCGACGAGGTCGAAGACGGGGTGCGAGGGCCGGGCGAGCAGCTCCTTGGTCTGCTCCTGGAGGGCGCGGGCGTACCGGGGGTCCTGCGTGGACGGGTACGGGCTCTTGACGCGCTCGTACACCGAACGCGGCAGCACGTCCGCCGCCGCCTCCCGGAGCAGGCTCTTCTCCCGGCCGTCGAAGGACTTCAGGGCCCAGGGCGCGTTGTAGACGTACTCGACCAGCCGGTGGTCGCAGAACGGCACCCGGACCTCCAGCCCGACGGCCATGCTCATACGGTCCTTGCGGTCGAGCAGCATGCGCACGAAGCGGGTCAGGTGCAGGTGGCTGATCTGCCGCATCCGGAACTCGAAGTCGCTCTCGCCGTCCAGCCGGTCGATGCCGGCGACGGCGGTGCGGTAGCCGTCGGCGACATAGCTCTCCAGGTCCAGGGACTTGACGAGGTCGGCGCGGACCACGCCGGCGTCCTCGCCGAAGTGGCGGCCCATGGTCGTCAGCCACGGGAAGGTGTCGGCGCGGCGCGCCTCCTCGTCGAAGAACTGGAGGTAGCCGCCGAAGACCTCGTCGGCGGACTCGCCGGACAGGGCCACCGTGGACTTCTCCCGGATGGCGCGGAAGAGCAGCAGCAGGGAGCTGTCCATGTCGCCGAGGCCGGACGGCAGGTCGCGGGCCCGGATGACCTGGGCGCGTACGGCGGGGTCGGCGAGGGCGTCGGCGTCGAGCACGATGTCCTGGTGGTCGGTGCCGGCGAGCCGGGCCACGTCGTGCACGAAGGGCGTGTCGGGGGTGCCGCGCAGTTCGTCGGCGACGAAGTTGTCGGTCTGGCCGACGAAGTCGACGGCGAAGCTGCGCACCTTCTCGCCCTGCGCGGCGAGTTGCCGGGCGGCCAGCGCGGTCATGGCGGAGGAATCGAGCCCGCCGGAGAGCAGGGTGCAGCGCGGCACGTCGGCGACCAGCTGGCGGCGCACGATGTCGTCGAGGAGCGAGCGCACGGTGGCGATGGTGGTGTCGCGGTCGTCGGTGTGCGGGCGGGTCTCCAGGCGCCAGTACACGCGCGTGGACAGGCCGGAGCGGTCGACGGTGACGACCGTGCCGGGCTCGACCTCGCGCATGCCGTCCCAGAAGGCGTGGCCCGGCGTCTTGACCATGACGAACAGCTCGCGCAGGCCGTCCAGCGTGACGCGGGGCCGGACCAGCGGGTTGGCGAGGATCGCCTTGGGTTCGGAGCCGAAGAGGACGCCGTCGGCGGTGGGCTGGTAGTAGAACGGCTTGATGCCCATGCGGTCGCGGATCATGACCAGCTTGTCGTGGCGGCCGTCCCACACGGCGAACGCGTACATGCCGTTGAGCCGTTCGGCGACGGCGTCGCCCCACTCCAGATAGCCGTGCAGCACGACCTCGGTGTCGGAGTCGGTGGTGAACCGGTGGCCGCGGTCCGTGAGTTCCCGGCGCAGCTCGGTGAAGTTGTAGGTCTCCCCGGAGTAGACGAGGGCGACGGTGCCCTCGGGGGTCGGCAGGGACATCGGCTGACGGCCGCCCGGCAGGTCGATGATGGCGAGCCGGCGGTGTCCCAGGGCGGCGGAGCCCTCGGTCCAGGTGCCGCGGTCGTCCGGGCCCCGGCAGGCCATCGTCTCGGTCATCGCATGCAAGGTGGTGGCCTCGGCCGCGAGGTCACGGTCGAAGGAGACCCATCCGGTGATGCCGCACATGCGCTACCTCCTGCCTCCGGCTGCCCGTCGGCCCCGCGTTCACCTGCGCTTTCGCGGTCGCGGGGGATCGACCGGCAAACCAGTTGTATCGAGCACCTATATGACGAGCGTCCGTCAGTCGGTCCGCCGAGTCAACGCGGCCGTAACACCGGCGCGGGCATGCACCCCACGGTTTCAGCCGCGTTTCAGCCGCGTTTTGCCTCAGCGAAATCCATGGACAGGCCCGACACCGGGGTTGGGGTGACATGAACCGGCCACAGGCAAAAACTTCCTCAAGCGGCCCGAGCGGTTGGCCCCGCTACGGCTTCGCGGTCAGAAACGAGTCCGGCAAACCGGTCTGTTCGGTCGGCCGCTCCACCGGCAGTACATGGCCCGCGTCCGGGACACGGACGACCGCGTCGGGGCAGGCCGGCCCAGGATGTCGACGACCCGCAGCGCGCCGTGGAGCGTCAGGGCAGCCACGCGCGGGGTGCGCGAGGGCCACGGTCCGCGCATCCATCCCGCCCGTCGAGTGGCCGACCGGCGCGCACCGCCCCACGTCGAGGTGATCGAGGAGCGCCACGACGTCCCGCGCCGCTTCGGTGGCGGTCCGCGCCCCGGCGCCCGTGCTGGTGGTCCAGGCGGGTGCGACACGGTCCGGTTACCGGCGAGTACGGCAACCGGCCGCCGGGGCGCGTCGCCGCCGTCCGCCGGGAACGGGGGCGGCGGTCAGCGCGGGAACAGAAGCCCGGATTACCCCGAATGCCGTAATGGTGAATCCGCCCTATCGTCGTGTCATGGAGCACGCACTGAGTCCCGTGACCCTTGCCGAACTGCGGCGCCCGCGTCCGTATCCGGCAGTCTCCGTACTGACCCCGACGCACCGTCGGGAACGCGGAGGCGGCCAGGATCCGGTCCGGCTGCGCAACGCGCTGACCGAGGCGCGCAGGCGCCTGGAGTCCGACCCCGCCGTCACCCGTGAGCGGCGCGCCGACGTCGTGGCACAGCTCGACCGCGCCCTCGCGGAGGTCGACCTGACGCATGCCGAGGACGGTCTGGTGATCTTCGCCGCTCCGGGTGAGCACCAGGTCTGGTCCCTGGCCCGGACCGTCCCCGAGCGGGTGGTGCTGTCCGACACCTTCCTCACCCGCAACCTGGTCGCCGCACACACCGCCGAGCGGCCCTACTGGGTGCTGTCCGTCGCCGCGGACCGCGTCACCCTGTGGAGCGGCGGCCCGGACCGGGTCGTGGAGGACCGCTGGGGCGGCTTCCCGCTGGAGCGCAGACGGGAGAACTTCGACGCGGAGCGCCAGATGCGGATCGGCGATCTGCCGAGCACCTTCCGCGACGAGGGCACCCGCCAGTTCCTGCGCGAGGCGGACACCGCCATGGGCACGGTCCTGCGCGAACAGCCCCGTCCGCTCTACGTCATGGGCGAGCAGGCGGCGCTGTCGCTGCTGGACGAGGTCGGCAGCGTCGCCAAGTCCGCCGTGCACGTCCCGCACGGTGGCCTCGGGCACGCCGGCCCCGACGCGGTCTGGCAGGCGCTGCGCCCGGTACTGGCGGAGGAGTCCCGCAAGGACACCACGGCCGTGGTCGAGGAGCTGACCTCGGCGCGCGGTCACCGCACGTACGCGGCCGGACTGGACGAGCTGTGGCAGAGCGCCCGGGAGGGCCGGGTCCGGCTGCTGGCCGTGGAGGAGGACTTCCGGGCCACCGTCCGCGATGTCGGCGAGCACCTGGTGCCGGCCGAACCCGGCGACCTCGACGCCCGCGACGACATCGTGGACGAGATCGTCGAGCAGTGCCTGGAGACGGGCGCCGAGGTGCGCTTCGTGCCCGACGGCGCGCTGGGCGACGCCGACGGCATCGCGGGAGTGCTGCGGTACTGACCCTGCGGGGCCGCCCTTGCGTCGGCGTACGCTACGGCGTGATCGTCGGCGTAAGGGAGCGCGCACATGGGTGACCTGCTGGGTGTGGCGGTACTGGGTGCCGGACACATGGGGGCCGATCACATACGACGGCTCGACCAGGTGGTCAGCGGAGCCAGGGTCGCGGCGGTGGCCGACCCCGATGCCAAGCGGGCCGCGTCAGCGGCGGCCGGGCTCGACGGGGTCAGCGTGCACACGGACCCGGTGGCCGCGCTCGACGCGCCCGGCGTGGCGGCCGTCCTGATCGCCTCCCCCGGCCCCGCGCACGAGGAGGCGCTGCTCGCCGCCTTCGCCCGCCGGCTGCCGGTGCTGTGCGAGAAGCCCATGGTGCCGGACTCCGCCGGTGCCCTGCGGATCGTGGAGGCCGAGGCGGCGCTCGGCCGCCGGCTGGCGCAGATCGGCTTCATGCGCCGCTACGACGCCGAGTACCGGCGGCTCAAGGCCCTGCTGGACGGAGGCGGCCTGGGCCGGCCGCTGATGCTGCACTGCACGCACCGCAACGTCTCCTCCCCCGCCGGCTTCACCAGCGCCATGCTGATCAACAGCTCGGTCTCGCACGAGATCGACGCGGCCCGCTGGCTGCTCGGGCAGGAGCTGACGGCGGTCACCGTGCTGCGGCCCACGCCGTCCTCGGACGCGCCCGAGGGCCTGCTCGACCCGCAGTTCGTGCTGTTCGAGACCGAGCGGGGCGCCCTGGTGGACGTGGAGGTCTTCGTGAACAGCGGCTTCGGCTACCAGGTGCGCTGCGAGGCCGTGTGCGAGGCGGGCAGCGCCCGGATCGGCGACGAGCACACCATGGTCGTCACCACCCGGGGCGGCGCCCGGGAAGAGGTGGCGCAGGACTACCTCGTCCGCTTCGCCGACGCCTACGACCGTGAGGTGCAGGCGTGGGTCGACGCGACCCGGCGCGGGGAGGTCACCGGGCCGGACGTGTGGGACGGCTACGCGGCGTCCGCCGTCGCCGAGGCGGGGGTCCGCGCTCTTCAGACGGGAGGCCGGGTGGCCGTCGACCTGGCCCCGCGTCCGGACCTGTACGCCACCGCGGGCCGCTGACGCCGGCGGCGCGGGCGGCCGGTGCCGTCCGTCCGGCTGGCTGGCTGGCTGGCTGGCTGGCTGGCGACCGGACCGCCACTGAGGTGCCACCGCCTCACACCCCGTCGAACAACGCGCTCAGCCCCCGCTCCACCACGTCGGCCACGTCCTCCTGCCCGCCGGCCACCACCTCGTACGTGCGCACCAGGAAGCGCCGCAGCGACGACGCCGGGAACAGCAGCAGGGCCATGCCGTGCGGCGAGTGGAACTCCACCACCGTCCGGGTACGGCCGTACGGCCATATCTGCACGTCCCCGTGGCCGGCCGGGGCCCGCAGCCCCTGGTCGAGCAGGGTGCGCGCGAAGGTCCAGGTGACCTCCTCACCGTGCAGCGCGGCCTCGGCCGGGAAGTCCACGAACACGGCGAGGGGGTCGTCGGCGGTGTAACGAAGAGTGGCGGACACCGGGACCTCCTGGTCCTGGGCGGTGACGAGCCGGGCCTCGGCGAGCTGTTCGACGGTGATGTCCATGCTCTTAAGGAGTCGGCTCGGCCCTGTCACATGCCGCCAATTCCGGTCAGACTTCGTCAGATACCGGCCGCTCCGCACCGTCACGGAACACACAGGCGTCGAACACGCGCTTGAACACGGGGGCCGGGCGGCCCGAATTGGCTCAACTCGCGTACCAGTGCTACGACTTGGCCACCCGGGCGGGTACGCCGTTCGTACCCGCGAATCCCCTCGGGGAGACTCTGGCATATGCCAAAAGCACCACCGTATCGTGTGTTGCCAAATCCCTTACAGGGCGTCGCGGGCTGTGCGACAGTCGTAGCGGTCCCCCGTCATCCCCGCCGTACCGTCCCCCATCGGAGTGCGTCATGCCGTCCCCAGTCTCCGCGGACCGCCCAGCCGCCCAGCCGCCCGGGCGCGGCTCGGTCGAGGCGCTGATAACGCAGGCGCGGCGGCTCAAGGGCGACGTGGACGCCGTACGGCGGGACACCCGGAGCGACGGCGCGGACCCCGAGGAACGCTGGCAGCGCGCCCTGTACGACCTCGCCCTGCACCAACTCGACGATCTGGACGCCCACTTGGCCCAGCTGCGGGACGGCCCGCAGCCCGCCCCGGCCGAGCCCGCGGCGCCGCCCGCGCCGGCCGCCGTCCCGAGCGGCTCGCTGCTCAGCCGCGTCGGCAGCGCCGAGTGGGATCTGCTGACGGACGAGGCCACCTGGTCCGGCGAGCTGTACCGGATCCTCGGCCTCGACCCGGACCGTCCGGCGCTCACCCTGGACGAGCTGCCCAGCCTGGTCCTGGACGAGGACCGGCCGAAACTCACCGCGATGGTCACGGACTGCCTGGTCGACGCCAAGCCGATCGACGGCGAGTTCCGCGTCGTACGGCCCGACGCCTCCGTGCGGACCGTGCACATGATGGGCGAGCCGGTGCTCGGCGCCGACGGCGGCACGACCTCCATGTGGGCCGTGCTGCGGGACGTCAGCGAACTGCGCCGCAGCCAGCGGACGGTGCGCGAGACCCGTGACTCGCTGCACCTCCACCGCCGGCAGCAGCAGACCGAGCACCGGATCGCGGTCGAGTTGCAGGAAGCCGTGCTGCCACCCTGGCGCGGCTCCCTGCGGCTCCCGCGCCAGGGACCGGGCGCGCTGGACCTGGCGGCCCACCGCCTCCCGGCCGCGACCCCGACGCTGCTCGGCGGCGACTGGTACGACGCCCTGGAACTGACCGACGGCCAGATGCTGCTCAGCGTCGGCGACCTCACCGGACAGGGCGTGGCCGTCGCCTCCGGCATGGCCACGCTGCTCGGCGCCGTACGCGGGATGGCGATGGCCGGCACGGAGCCCGGCCAACTGCTCACCCTGCTCAACCGGTTACTCGACACCACCGTGCAGCCCGCCCTCGGCAGCGCCGTCTGCTGCCGCTACCGGCCCGAGACCCGCACACTGGTCTGGGCGCAGGCAGGACACCCCGCCCCGCTGCTGTACCGCGACGGGACGGGGCGCGTGCTGAACGCATCGGACGGCGTCCTGCTCGGCGCCTCCTCGGGCGCCGTCTACGGACAGTCCGTCGTCACCCTGCGACCGGGCGACCTGCTCCTCCTGCACACCGACGGGCTGCTGTCGGGCCACAGCGGGACGGCGGCCGTGGACCGGCTGCTCGGCCTCGCCCCACGGTTCGGCGCGGCGCGCACCGCGCAGGACTGTGTGCGAACGGTCGTCGAGGAGTTCGGTGGAGCCGGGCGCGAGGACGACGCGTGCGTGCTCGTCGTCAAGGTCACGACCTGACGGTCACCCTGTGACCGACCCTCCGGTCCGGGCAGCGCACAGGCCCCCTACGCCTGTGCGCTGTTGCCCTCCCCCTTGCTCCTCGGCTTGGGCAGGGCGCGCCTGATCTCCTCCCGCAGCTCGTGGATCTTCGGGTAGCCGGCGTACTCCGCGGTCAGCCGGTACATCTGCCGCAGCCGGTCCCAGGTGCGCCGGGAGGAGTTCGAGCCCATCGACATCAGGGCCAGCCGGGCGTAGCGGTCGGCCTGTTCGGGGTCGTCGGCGATGAAGCAGGCCGACGCCATGGACAGATGGTCGAAGATCTTCGACCGCTCCCGCCCGTCGACGCGGAGGGCGAGGGCCTTCTGCGCGTAGTGCTGGGCGGGCGCGGCCGCGCCCGGGTCGAACTCCGCCAGCGTGCGGTACGCGAGCGCCTGCATGCCGTACAGATCCTCGTCCTTGAAGGTCTGCATCCAGCCCGGCGGTTCCACGTCCTGCCGGTCGGAGACGAAGAGGTCCTCCGCCCGCCCGAGCGTGCGGCGCATCGCCTGGCCCTTGCCCATCGACGCCTGCGCCCAGGCCTCGATGGTGTGGAACATCGCCTTCGTCCGTGGTTGCAGGCGGTCCCCGGCGCCGGACTGGGCGAGCTTCATCAGGTCCAGCGCGTCGTCCGGCCTGCCGAGGTGCACCATCTGCCGGGCCGCCCGCGACAGCGCCTCACCCGCGCGCGGACGGTCACCGCCCTCTCTGGCGGCGTGGGCGGCGATGACGAAGTACTTCTGCGCCGTGGGCTCCAGGCCGACGTCGTGCGACATCCAGCCCGCGAGGACGGCGAGGTTGGCCGCGACGCCCCACAGGCGCCGCTGGAGGTGGGGAGGGTGGCGGTAGGCGAGCATGCCGCCCACCTCGTTGAGCTGGCCCACGACCGCCTTGCGCTGCAACCCGCCGCCACGGGCCGCGTCCCAGGCGCGGAACACCTCGACCGAGCGCTCCAGCTCCTCGATCTCCTGGGATCCGATGGGGGCGGCCTCGTAGCGGTCGAACCCGGCGGGGTCGGCGTGCAGGGGGTCGTCGAGGACAGGGGCGTCGGCCTTCAGGGCCGGGTCGGTGTGCAGCCAGTCGTGCATGGCGCTGCTGAGTGTGGATCCCGCGGCGAGCGCGGCACCCGCGCCCACCAAGCCGCGTCGGTTGAGCATGAGGTCCATTCCCGTGAATTCGGTGAGGACCGCGGCGGTCCGTTCGGGCGCCCACGGCACAGCGTCAGGATGTTCCTCGATCCCGTCGCTCTGCCGTTTCCCCGTACGCCCGTGCCGCACCAGACCTAGGTCCTCGATGGTCACGACACGGCCGAGACGCTCGGTGAACAGGGCCGCCAGCACCCGCGGCACCGGATCGCGCGGGATCTCTCCCCTGTCGATCCACCGCCGCACCCGGGAGGTGTCGGTCGCCAGCTGGGGGTGGCCCATGGCCGCCGCCTGCCGGTTGACCAGCCTCGCGAGTTCGCCCTTCGACCAGCCGGCCAGGCCGAACAGGTCCGCAAGGCGGGTGTTGGGTTGTCCGCTCACGTCAAGCCCCCAGGTTCTCGGCTGAGTTGACAGTAGCCGGGTGCAGGTTGCCGGGCGACTATTCGCCAGGGTTCGCCAGGGTCCGCCAGATGGTGTGCCACCGGCGATCGGGTGTCAGGTAGGAACGCGCCACCCCGACCCGGTCGCCACCCGCATATGACGGCCGTATACGGCCGAGCACGGCGGGCGATGACGGGCACATTCCCCAGGGTGTACCCGGACGGCCGGGCCGGGTGGGCGCACGCTCCCGGAACCACGCTCACGGGGCACGCGATGTGAGCATGGGTTCGGGACGCGGACGTACAGGCAGGCACCGCAGGCACACGAAGGGATCTGTTTCTCCCATGTACGCAGCATCGTCCTCCGTGTCCGCCCCGCCCCGGCCGCTGCGCCCCCGCCCGGCGGGCGGTGGGCCCTACCTCGACCCGGCGCCGCGTCCGGGCGGTCCCGTGCCGGTCGCGGGCCGGACCCGGCGGGTACCGGGCCAGCCCGGCACCCAACCGCTCAGCGGGAGGCTGGACTTGTCCGGCCCCCAGGGCGCGCAGCTGCGCACCGCGCTCGCCTCGGTGCACCGGATCTGCCCGGAGTTCGCCCCGGTGCAGGTCCTGCGGCGCAGCGGACGGTCCGTCCTCCTCGTCGGGACGACAGGGCGCAGCACGGCCGTCGCGAAGTGTCTCCTGGACCACTCACCTGCCTGGGCGGAGCGGAGCCGCCAGGAAATAGCCGCATACCGCACGTTCGTCCGGCACCGGCCGCCGGTCCGGGTGCCGAGGCTGATCGCGGCGGACCCGGACAACTGCACGCTGGTGATCGAGCGGATGCCGGGCCGGACGGCGGCGTTCCAGCGGCATCCGATGGAGGCCCCGCCTCGCGCGGACATCCGGGCCGCGCTCGGCGCGATCTGCCGGCTGAACGCCTGGCGGCCCCCGGCGGGCACCTTCGACGTGCCGCTGGACTACGCGGCCCGGATCTCCCGATACCACGAGCTGGGCCTGCTCACCGACCGGGACCTCGGTGACCTGCAAAAGCTGCTGCACGGCATCGCCCATGAGGTGGGCCGGCAGGGCATGCTCCAGTTCTGCCACGGCGACGCCCTGCTGTCGAACATCCTGTTGTCACCGGCCGGTCCAGTGCTGGTGGACTGGGAGCACGCGGGCTGGTATCTGCCGGGGTACGACCTGGCGACGCTGTGGCTGGTCCTCGGGGACGCGCCGGTGGCCCGGCGGCAGATCAGCCAGATCGCCCAGTCGGCGGGACCGGCCTCCCGGGACGCCTTCCTGGTGAACCTGATGCTCCTGCTGACCCGGGAGATCCGTAGGTACGAGACGGCCGTGCAGCGTTCGATGCACGACACGGCCCCGGCGGCACCGGCCGTGTCCCATCCCGGTGCCACGCCGTCCGGCGAGGAACAGCGGCTGCTGCTCAGGCGGTTGCACGACGACTGCCAGATGGCCCGCAAGGCCGTCCGCGCGGCGGTCGGCACTCGCTGACGGGGCGACGGCTCCGCGGTGCGTCCTGAGCGGCGGCGCACCGCGGACCTTCTGCGCACGCCCGGACTCCGAGAGCCACTGGTGTATGCCAGTGACGCCCCGCAGGCCCGCGCACCGCCGCCGCGAAACTCGCCCGAAACCCTCCGTGACATGGGAAATCACCGTCCTGAAGGCATCATTGACGGATCGTCGGCAAGCCGGTACCACTGACCCAGCTCGGCGCCGTACGCCCCGCCACGCCCCGCCCGTCACAGGAGGCCGCATTGCGAGGATCCGCCACCGACCCCACGTCCACACCCGGCCACAGACGTCTGCGGCGGACCGCCGTCCCGCTCGCCTCCGCGGCCCTGCTGCTGCCCCTGCTCGGCGCCGCCCCGGCGCCCACCACCGCGGATTCCAGCACGCACCGGTTGCAGCACGCGTTCGCCACCGCGGCGGCCGACCACCACGTGCCGCAGAGCGTTCTGCTGGCCGTCTCCTACCTCCAGTCCCGCTGGGACGCGCACGGCGGCGCGCCGAGCGTGACCGGCGGCTACGGCCCGATGCACCTCACCGACGCCCGGACCGCGCTCGCCACCGCGGAGCACTTCGCCGAGGGAACGGAGGACGCCCGCGGCGACAGCGCCCGTGCCGCGCTGCACCCCGTCGTCGAGGCGCCGGCCGAGTCGGCGGTCCCGGCCCGTCTGAAGACGCTGCCGAGGGCGGCGGAGCTGACCGGCATCCCCGCCGAGGAGCTGCGCACCGACCCGGCGGCGAACGTGGCGGGCGGTGCCGCCCTGCTCGCCGCCACGCAGAAGGAGCTGGGCGAGCCGCTGAGCGCCGACCCGGCCGACTGGTACGGCGCGGTGGCCCGGTTCTCCGGCGCCGACGACACGGCGACCGCCGCCGCGTACGCCGACGACGTGTACGACGTGCTGCGCACCGGCGAGGAGCGCGTCACGGACGACGGCCAGCAGGTGTCCCTGGCCGCCCAGCCGCGGCTGACCCCCGACACCGGCCGACTGGGCCGCACGGGCCTGCGCACGCTGCCCGCGGACGGCACCGAGTGCCCCAAGTCGGTGTCCTGTGTGTCGGTCCCGGCGCCGTACGAGGAGTTCGGGGACAACGACTACGGCAACCACGACCTCGGCGACCGCCCGGCGTCGCAGAGCGTCAAGTACATCGTCATCCATGACACGGAGGGCGCCTGGGACGGGGTCATGAACCTCATCCAGGACCCCACCTATGTGTCCTGGAACTACACGATCCGCTCCACCGACGGTCTGATCGCCCAGCACGTCAAGGGCAAGGACGTGGCCTGGCACGCCGGCAACTGGTACGTCAACGCCAAGTCGATCGGCATCGAGCACGAGGGCTTCCTCGTCTCGCCGGACGCCTGGTACACGGAGGCGATGTACCGGTCCTCGGCGCGGCTGGTGCGGTACCTGGCCCGGACGTACGACGTCCCGCTGGACCGGCAGCACATCCTGGGCCACGACAACGTGCCCGGTCCGACCGCGTCCACCGTCCCGGGGATGCACACGGACCCCGGCCCGTACTGGGACTGGCAGCACTACTTCCAGCTGCTCGGCCACCCGTTCCGGCCCACGGCCGGCCGGCACGCCGAGGTGCTGACGATCCTGCCGGACTACGCCTCCAACCGGCCCGTGTACACCGGCTGCACCACCAAGGGCGAGCCGTGCGCGGCGCACGGCTCCAGCGAGGTGCGGCTGTACACCGACCATGACGTGACCGCCCCGCTGATCAAGGACATCGGGCTGAAGACGGACCCGACCGACGGGGTGAACGACCTGTCCTCGCGGGTCTCCACCGGCCAGCAGTACGCGGTGGCCGACCGCTGGGGCGACTGGACGGCCATCTGGTACCTGGGGCAGAAGGCCTGGTTCCGGAACCCGGTCGGGGACCCGACGGCGGTACCGGCGAGGGGCCTCGTGGTGAGGCCGAGGGACGGCCTGGCGAGCATCCCGGTGTACGGCCGCGCCTACCCGGAGAAGGAGGCCTACCCGGCGGACGTCCCCGCCCAGTCGGTGGTACCGCTGCCCTACACGATCCCGGCCGGGCAGAAGTACGTGGTCGGTGACGAGGTGCCGGGCGAGTACTACTACGCGGTCACCTTCACCCCCGACTCGCACCGGGTCGTGGTGGGCCGGGACCTGTACTACGAGATCCAGTACGGCCACCGGGTCGGGTTCGTCCGGGCGGCGGACGTGACGCTCGAAGGGCCGGCGCACTAGCGAGGGCCGGGGTCTGTCACCCCGTCCCTCGCCCCGCGCCCGTCCCTGCTCTCAGCCCTGCTGGAAAAGCTCCGCCGGGAGCGGCTTCAGCAGGGCGTACAGGTCGTCGGTGATCGGGCGGTCCCAGGCCGCGATGGTGACGAGGACGCCGTCGCTGCGGTCGAACTGGACGCAGGAGATCCGGCTCTCGGAGAGCTTCAGCCGCCGCACGATGAGGAGGTTGTCCCCCTGGAGCACCGGGGTGTCCTCGACGCCGACGACGGTGACCTCCTCGTCGTTCTCCAGCGCCAGCAGCAGCTGTCCCACCTCGAAGGGGATCTCCCCCTCGGCGACGTCACGGGCCGGGGAGCCCTCGGGAAGGTTGCCGATGATCATGGCGGGGCCGCGTCCGCCGAACAGGTCGTACCGCAGGAAGACACCCTGGCAGGTGCCGTCGGGGGCGGGCAGCAGGCCCGCGCCGAGGTTGCCCGGCCAGTCGCCCGGGTCCATGGCCAGCACGTCGAAGTCGGGTCCGGCGGGGGTCGCGCTGCGGCGGCGGAGGAACGACATGCGGCCATGGTACGTGCCTGGGCTCGGGTGGGTGACCTGCGGGCGCCCGGGAGATCGGCCAGGCCCTGTCGTGCGGACCGGACCGGCTGCCGGGGGCCGTCGAGCCGAGCCGGGCGGGGCCTGGCGCGTGCAGCCGCCGCGAGGCGGAGGAGGCCGCCGGCGCGATCCGGGCCCCCCGCGCGGGCGCGGCCGAGCGCGCGGGAGTCGGCAACCGGCGGCAATGCGGCGGACGCGCGCGCCGGGCCCCGCGACGCCGGGATGACCGACGGCAGCGGCTAGCGCAGGGGGCAGCTGGTGAGCAGGGTGGCCGGGTCCGCGCCGGCCGGGCGGGCGACGGTTCGGTCGGCGGGCGGGCGGCCGGCTCCGGCGAGCCAGCGTTCCAGGGCCGTGAAGGCGGAGCGGTGGCAGGGCACCATCGGGCGGAGCCGGTCGGGGAAGGCGTCGGCGAGCGAGTCGGTGTGGGTGCCGTCCTCGATGCGGTAGTAGCGCAGCAGGGAGCCGCGGCCGGCCTGGTGGACCATGCGCGCGTAGACGTCGGAGTCCTGGCTGATCGGCAGGAGTACGTCGAGGGTGCCCTGGAGGGTGATCAGGGGCTTGCCGATGCGTCCGGTCAGGGCGATGCGGTCGACGGCCCGGTGGACGTCGGCGGGCCGGTCCGGGTAGGCGTAGTCGGCGTCGCAGGCGGGGGTGCCGGAGGCGCAGTACGGGGTGCCCGCCTCGGTGTCACCGTCGTAGCCGGGGTCGAGTTCCTCCCGGTAGATCCGCTGGGTGAGGTCCCAGTAGACCTGGTGGTGGTACGGCCACAGGAACTCGGAGCCGGCCGGGAAGCCGGCCCGGTGCAGCGCCGCCTCGGCCTCGGCCGCGCCGGGGCCGCCCGCGGCGTAGGCGGGGTAGTGGCGCAGCGCGGCCGGCAGGAAGGTGAGCAGGTTGGGGCCGTCGGCGCGCCAGAGGGTGCCCTCCCAGTCGACTCCGCCGTCGTACAGCTCGGGGTGGTTCTCCAACTGCCAGCGCACCAGGTAGCCGCCGTTGGACATGCCGGTGGCGAGGGTGCGGGCCGGGGGCCGGTGGTAGCGCTGGGTGACGACGGCGCGGGCGGCGCGGGTGAGCTGGGTGAGGCGGGTGTTCCATTCGGCGATGGCGTCGCCCGGACGGCGGCCGTCACGGTAGAAGGCCGTGCCGGTGTTGCCCTTGTCGGTGGCGGCGTAGGCGTAGCCGCGGGCGAGCACCCAGTCGGCGATGGCCCGGTCGTTCGCGTACTGCTCGCGGTTGCCGGGGGTGCCGGCGACCACCAGGCCGCCGTTCCAGTGGTCGGGCAGCCGGATGACGAACTGGGAGTCGTGCTGCCAGCCGTGGTTGGTGTTGGTGGTGGAGGTGTCCGGGAAGTAGCCGTCGATCTGGATGCCGGGGACGCCGCTGGGCGTGGGCAGGTCCTTGGGGGTGAGGCCCGCGTAGTCGGCCGGGTCGGTGTGGCCGGTGGCCACGGTCCCGGCGGTGGTCAGCTCGTCCAGGCAGTCGGCCTGCTGGCGGGCGGCACCGGGGACGTGCAGCCGGGCCTGCCCCGCGCAGTGGGCGTCCGCCGGCCCCGGGCCGACGGGTGCCGCGGTGGCGGGGGTGACCAGGAGGGAGCAGGCGGCGGCGAGCGAGAGGGCGCCCAGCGCGGTGCGCCGGGCGGCGCGGCCGAGTGGTGGTGTGGGGCGGGGAAGCATGGGGTTCCTCCGGCGGGTTGGGGACGCGCTGGAGGCTAGGGGTGGTGTGGAGGTTTCGGACATGTGTTGGGCCGCCATGATGACGGCGCGTTCGACGGCGTCGGGCACCATGGCGACCCTTCATGTGCGCTGACTGGCTGTCAGGGGCAGCCGGTGTCGGCGAGGGTGAAGTAGCCCGGGGGTGACTCCTTCAGCGTGTGGGTGACGAACGTGTTGTAGAGGCCCATGTTCTGCTGGGAGCCCTTGGCGTAGGTGTAGCCGCCGCTGGTGGTGGCCCGTCCGGCCTGCACCTGGGCGTAGTTGCTCGCCGTCCAGCAGGCGGCGGTGCCGCCGCCCGGGTCCGGGTCCGGGCTGCCCGGGTCGCTGGTGTCCAGGCCGAAGAACCGGGCGATCCAGCGGCTGGAGCAGATCGAGTCGAGGAAGTACGGGGCTGCGGTGCTTCCGCACTGTTCGCTGCCGGTGCCCGGGTCGACCGGGGTGCCGTGCCCGATGCCCGGGACCCGGTCGACCTCGACGGCGACCGTGCCGTCGGCGGCCAGGTACTGGTCCTGCCGGGTGGCGTCCGGCCCGATCGTCGTCGTGCGCGTGGGCGTCTGGGACAGGCCGTGCAGGGCCGTCCACTGGTCGCGCAGCTCGGTGGCGTTGCGCGGTACGACGGTGGTGTCCTGGTCGCCGTACCAGATGGCCGTGCGCGGCCACGGCCCGCCGTACGACGGGTAGGCGTCCCGCACGCGCTGGGCCCACGCGGCCGGGCTCAGGTCGACGCCGGGGTTCATGCAGGTGTAGGGGCTGTTGTCCTTGGTGCAGTCGTAGGGCAGGCCGGCCACGACCGCGCCCGCCGAGAACACGTCGGGGTAGGCGGCGAGCATGACCGCGGTCATCGCGCCGCCGGCGGACAGGCCGGTGACGTAGACGCGCTGCGGGTCGGCGCCGTAGGCGGTGACGGCGTTGCTCACCATCTGCCGGACCGACAGGGCCTCGCCCTGGCCGCGCCGGTTGTCGCCGGTCTGGAACCAGTTGAAGCACTTGCTCGCGTTGTTGGCGGTGCCGGTCTCGGCGAGCACGAGCAGGAAGCCGTCGCGGTCGGCGAGTTGCGGCAGCCCGGAGTTGTCGGCGTAGACCTGGGCGCTCTGCGTGCAGCCGTGCAGGGCCACGACCACCGGCGGATGGGCCGGCAGGGTGGCGGGCCGGTACACGTACATGGTGAGGGCGCCCGGGTTGGAGCCGAAGTCGCTCACCCGGGTGAGCGTGACGGCGGCGTGCGCCTGGGGCGCGGGGCCGACGAGCGCGGTGCCGAGGACGACGGCGAGGACGGCGAGAAGGCGGGGCAGGAGGCGGGACAGCAGGCGGGCCCGTGGTGGCGCTCCGGGTGCCCGGCTGAACGGGGACAGTGGCATGGCGGCTCCTTCGGTGGACACACGGGTCCCGGCCGCTCCCGCGCGGGGCGGCGCCTTGCGCGCCTGGCGTGCCGAGCGCGGCGGAACCAGCCGGGAGTGCCGGAACCATAGGTTCAGGTGTGTCCGGGGACCATGGCGCGGCGCACCACAGCGGTGGGGTCGTCCGTCGGCATCGGACGGATTGCGGAGCGCGGTGCGGTCTGCTAGGCCGACGTCGTCCCGCACCACCCCACGTGCACCACCCCATGTGCGTCACTTCGCCTGCATCGTTGAGCCGACCGCACTCCGCCGACCGCACTCCGCCGGCCGCACTCCGCCGCACCTCACCCGGCGGCCGAACTCCTCGGCCGCACTCCCCTGTCGTCGCTCCTCGGCCTCACTCCTGTGGTGGCGTCGGCGGCACCACCGCGATCGGGCTCGCCGCGTGCAGCAGGACGGCCTGGGTGACCGAACCCATCATGCGGGCCGGGGCGAGCAGCCCCCGCCGGTGCCGGCCGACGACGACCAGGTCGGCGTCCTTCGAGGCGGCGACGAGGTGGCCGGCCGCGTCGCCCGGCAGTGCCTCGGCGTCGGCGCGGACCTCGGGGTGCCGCTCGCGGTGCGGGGCGAGGAAGCCCTCGGCGAGGGCGCGGGTCTCGTTCGCCACGGCGTCCTGGTCGATCGGGGGCGGCACCAGCTGGCCGGGCGCCGACCAGGTCTGCACCGGCCACGGGTAGGCGGCGATCACCTGGAGCCGGGCGTCGCGCAGGGCCGCCTCGGCGAACGCGAAGGCGAGGACGGACTCGTCGGGACTGTCGACGTGCAGGCCGACGACGACCCGCGCCCCGGGCTCGGCCGGCCCCTCCCCGTGCACCTCCCGGCCCGGCCGGGGTACGACGACCACCGGGCACTCGGCGTCCCGGGCGGCGGCGAGGCCGTTGGAGCCGAGGAGCAGGCCGGCGAAGCCGCCGCGGCCCCGGGAGCCGAGCACCAACAGCTGGGCGTCGCTGCCCAGTTCGGGCAGGACGGCACCCGGTACGCCCTCCACGGCGAGGTACTCCACGGCCGGTGGCCCTGCGTGGTCCGCGAGCCGGCCGCGCACCTCGTCGAGCACCGGATCGCCCTCCGCCTCGGGCGGCCCGGCGACCAGCACGTCGGCCTGACCCCAGGCGGCGTACTGCCGTACGTGCACCACGCGCAGCGGTGCCGCACGGCGGCGGGCGGCGTCCAGGGCCCAGTCCAGGGCGCGCAGACTGTCCGCGGAACCGTCGACCGCGGCGATGACCGGCGCAGTGTTCATCCTTGCCCCACCTCCGGAACACGACCTTCCCCTTGCTGGAACCAGCCTGGCTCAGGCCCGGCCCCGGCAGGGCTCTGCCGGTCGCGTGTCCGGAAATCCGGCCGGAACACCCCCGGTTCAGGTGAGGTCGAACTCGCCCTCCCGCGCGCCGGAGACGAAGGCGCCCCATTCCGCGGGCGTGAAGATCAGGGAAGGGCTCTCCGGCCGGCCGCTGTTGCGCATCGCGATGAAGCCCTCGACAAAGGCGATCTGGACATCGCCCAGACCGCGGCTGCTGGACTGCCACTCGGCCTTGCTCAGGTCCAGCTCCGGCTTGTCCCAGCCCGCGAGCGGCGGCTGCTGGATGGTGCTCTCGGCCACGTCCCTGCTCCTCCCGGTTCGTCGTCCGCGGGTCAGCCTAGCGACCGGTCGCTACGGCGGACAGGGCACGCGGGGAGAACCCTCCGGCGGGCCGGCCGGTCGCTCCGGCGGGACCGTCAGGAGTCGGGGGGCTCGGCGCCCACGAGCCACATCGAGAAGAACTGGGAGCCGCCGCCGTACGCGTGCCCGAGCACCCTGCGGGCGCCGTCCACCTGGTGTTCTCCGGCCTGGCCGCGCACCTGGAGGGCGGCCTCGGCGAAGCGGATCATGCCGGAGGCGCCGATGGGGTTGGTGGAGAGCACACCGCCCGACATGTTGACGGGCAGGTCCCCGTCGAGCTCGGTCACGCCGGACTCGGTGAGCTTCCAGCCCTCGCCCTCCGCGGCGAAGCCCAGGTTCTCCAGCCACATGGGCTCGTACCACGAGAACGGCACGTACAGTTCGGCGGCGTCGATGTCCCGGCGCGGGTCGGTGATGCCGGCCTGCCGGTAGACGTCGGCGGCGCAGTCCTGGCCGGCCCTCGGGGAGACGAAGTCCTTGCCGGCGAAGAGAGTGGGCTCGCTGCGCATGGCGCCGCCGAGCAGCCATGCGGGCGGCCGGGGGGCACGGGCGGCCCCGGCGCGGTCGGTGAGGACCATGGCGCAGGCTCCGTCGGAGGACGGGCAGGTCTCGGAGTAGCGAATGGGGTCCCACAGCATGGGCGACGCCACCACCTTTTCCAGGGTGATGTCGTGCTCGTGGAGGTGGGCGTAGGGGTTCTTCAGGGCGTTGCGCCGGTCCTTGTGGGCCACGAGGGCGCCGATGGTGTCGGGGGCGCCGCTGCGTCGCATGTAGGCGCGCACATGGGGGGCGAAGAAGCCGCCGGCTCCGGCGAGCAGGGGCTGCTGGAAGGGGATGGGCAGCGACAGGCCCCACATGGCGTTGGATTCGGACTGTTTCTCGAAGGCGAGGGTGAGGACCGTGCCGTGGACGCGGGCGGCGACCAGGTTCGCGGCGACGAGCGCGGTGGAGCCGCCGACGGAGCCCGCCGTGTGCACCCGCAGCATGGGTTTGCCGACCGCGCCGAGCGCGTCGGCGAGGTACAGCTCGGGCATCATCACGCCCTCGAAGAAGTCGGGCGCCTTGCCGATGACGACGGCGTCGATGTCGGCCCACGTCAACTCGGCGTCGCCCAGCGCGCGTTGCGCGGCCTCGCGGACGAGTCCGGCGATCGACACGTCCCGGCGGGCGGCGACGTGCCTGGTCTGGCCGATCCCGACGACGGCCACGGGTTCCTTGCTCATCGTGGATCCCCTTCGAGTACGGCGACCAGGTTCTGCTGGAGGCAGGGGCCGGAGGTGGCGTGGGCGAGGGCGCGGTCGGAGGCGCCGCGGTGGATGCGGGCGGCGGCCTCGCCGATGCGGATGAGCCCGGCGGCCATCACGGGGTTGGCGGCGAGGGCGCCGCCGGAGGGGTTGACGCGCACGCCGTCGTCGAGGCGGAGGGCCCGGCGCAGGACCACTTCCTGGGAGCTGAACGGCGCGTGCAGTTCGGCGGTGTCGACGGGCCGTTCGAAGGCGCCCGCGTTCTCGGCCGCGAGCCGGGTGGAGGGTGAGTCGGTGAGGTCGCGCACGCCCAGGCCGTGGGCCTCGACGCGGTGGTCGATGCCCCGGATCCAGGCGGGCCGCTCGCACAGCCGGCGGGCCCGCTCCCCCGCCGCGAGGATCACGGCGGCGGCGCCGTCACCGATGGGCGGGCAGTCACCGGTGCGCAGCGGCCGTACCACGTAGTCGCCCTGGGGTACGCGGCCGGTGAGCTGGGCGTGGGGGTTGGCGGTGGCGTCGGAGCGGCTGCGGGCGCCGACGGCGGCGAGCGCGGGTTCGTCGGTGTGTCCGGCATCCAGGAGCGCCTGGGCCTGGAGGGCGGCGAGGGCTATGGCGTCGGGCCACAGGGGGGCGACGTAGTACGGGTCGAGCTGGCGGGTGAGGACGTCGCGGACGGAGCCGGGCGAGCACTTGCCGTAGGAGTAGACGAGCGCGGTGTCGGCGTCGCCGGTGAGCAGTTTGGTCCAGGCCTCGTACAGGGCCCAGGCGCCGTCCATCTCGACGTGCGACTCGGAGATCGGCGGCCAGGCGCCGACGCCGTCGAGGGCGAGGGTGAAGGAGAAGGCGCGGCCGGCGAGGTAGTCGCTGGAGCCGGAGCAGGTGAAGCCGATGTCGGCGGTCCGCAGGCCGGTCTGCGCCAGGACGTCGTGCAGGACCGGCATGAGCATCTCGACCTCGGAGGACTCCTGGGTGGAGCGCCGGTGGGCGGTCTGGGCGAAGGCGACGACGGCGATGTCCCGCGGGCCTGCGGCTTCCTCGCTGGTCACAGCAGCTCCTTGTACGTCTCGTAGGCCGCGTCGGGCTCGCCGGTGGGCCGGTAGTGGTCGGGGTGGCGGGCGCCCTCGGTCCACACCGGTTCGACGCGCAGGCCCATGCGGACCTGGTCGTAGGGGATGCCGCCGATGCGGGCGTGCAGGGCGAGGTCGGCGCCGTCCAGGGCGATGTGGGCGTAGACGTACGGGACCTCGATGTCGAGGTTCTTCGCCTTGATGTTGACGATGCAGAAGGTGGTGACTGTGCCGCGGGGCCCCACTTCGACCTGTTCTGCTGTGGCGACCCCACATGTGGGGCAGGCACCCCTCGGCGGGACGTACACCTTGCGGCAGGACGGGCAGCGCTCTCCGACGGTGCGCCGCGCGGAGAGGGCGTCGATGTAGGCGGACTGGGCGCGGCCGGGCGAGTAGGTGTAGTCGAGGCGGGCGGGGGCGACGATGCCGGTGAGCGGGTCCTCGAACGCGCCGCTGTGACCGCCCGGTCGGGCGGGGTCCCCGTCGTACGGTTCGAAGCAGGCGATGTCGGTGATGGCGCCGGTGCGTTCCCCGGCCCAGCGGACGCGGACGCGCAGGCCGGTGCGGACGGCGTCGGGGCCGGGGGCGTCGAGAACGTGCAGCAGGGCGGTGTCGGCGCCGTCGAGCCGGACCAGGACCCACGCGAAGGGTGTGGTGAGGGGCTGGCCGCGGCGGGGGGCGTGGTTCCAGGCCCAGGTGGTGACCGTGCCGGTGGGGGCGACCTCCACCAGGTCGTGGATCTCCTCGGCGGTGACGGGGTCGTACTCGACGGGCGGGACCAGGGTGCGGCCGTCGGTGGTGCGCACGCCCAGGACGACGCGTTCGCGCAGACCGGTGAGGAAGGCGCTCTGGACGGGGCCGAGGGAACGGGTGAAGGGGAACTCGACGACGAGTGGGGCCTTGAGGACTTCTGGCATCGGCTGCCTCCTCGGGAGGTCGACGGTGGGAGCGCGCGCGAGGGGCGCGGGGCGGTGGCATCCGCGGTTCCGCCGCGCGGGTACGGCCGGCCGGGGACGGCCCGCCGGCGGCACGTCATGCGCGCTTGTAGACGGGTGGCCGTTTCTCCACGAAGGCGCGGGACCCCTCCTTGGCGTCCGCGGTGTCGAAGACGGGCCGGCCGCGGGCGAGTTCGGCGGCGAGGCCGTCGGCCTCGGTCATCTCGGCGGTCTCGTACACGGACGCCTTGACGGCTTCGACGGCGAGCGGGCCGCACGCGTTGACCTGTTCGGCGATCTCCAGGGCCTTGGCGAGGGCGGTGCCGTCGGGGACGACATGTCCGATCAGGCCGATGCCGGCGGCTTCCCGGGCGCTGTAGGGGCGTCCGGTGAGCAGCATCTCCAGGGCGTGGGTGCGCGGGATCTGGCGCTGGAGGCGGACGGTGGAGCCGCCGATCGGGAAGAGGCCGCGTCTCACCTCGTACAGGCCGAAGGTCGCGGACTCGCCCGCGACCCTGATGTCGGTGCCCTGGAGGATCTCGGTGCCGCCCGCGACGCAGGGGCCCTCGACGGCGGCGATCACGGGTTTGCGGGGGCGGTGGTGGCGCAGCATCGCCTTCCAGTGCAGGTCGGGATCGGCCTTGAGCCGTTCGCGGTGCTCCTCTCCCCGCATACGGTCGCCGGCGAGGGCCTTGAGGTCCATGCCGGCGCAGAAGGAGCCGCCGGCGCCGGTGAGCACGATCGAGCGGACGGAGTCGTCCGCGTCGGCCTCGGTCCAGCCGTCGTACAGGCCGACGAGCATCGCCAGTGAGAGCGCGTTCCTGGCGTCGGGCCGGTTGAGCGTGAGCACCAGTGTGGCGCCTTCTCGTCGCACGGTGAGGTGTTCCGTCCCACCCATGGGTCATCTCCCCTCGGTCAGAACGAGAACAGGTTGCAGGAGGCGAGGGGGCACTTCAAGAGTTTTCTGACAGCCAGTCAGATTTCTTCGGTACGAGCCCTTCACAGTTGCCGCGCCCTTTGCTCTGATGACCGGCGAACCGACGGACGCGCCTCACGTCGCCAGCACTGCCGGGTCAGGAGGAAGCGGTGGAGTACAACCTTGCCGACCTGTTCGAGTCGGTCGTCGACGTGGTCCCCGACCGCGAGGCGCTCGTGTACCTCGACCATCCCGGCACGGGCGCGGAGCGCCGGCTGACCTACGCGGAGCTGGACGCCGCCGCCAACCGCGTCGCGCACCACCTGATCGACCACGGCCTGCGCCCCGGCGAACACCTCGGCCTGCACCTGTACAACGGCGTCGAGTACCTCCAGACGGTGCTGGCCTGCCTGAAGGCCAGGATCGTGCCGGTGAACGTCAACTACCGCTACGTCGAAGAGGAGTTGGTGTACCTCTACCGGGACGCCGATCTGGTGGCGCTGGTCTTCGACGCGGAGTTCGAGGACCGGGTGGCGGGTGCGCTGCCACGGGCGCCGAAGCTGCGGCATCTGCTGCGGGTGGGCGCACCGGCCGTGGAGGCGGTGCCCGGGGCGGTGCCGTTCGCCGGGGCGGAGGCCGCCGGGTCGTCCGGGCGGGGCTTCCCCGCGCGCTCCGGGGACGACCAGTTCATCATCTACACCGGCGGCACGACGGGCATGCCGAAGGGTGTGATGTGGCGTCAGGAGGATTTGTTCTTCGCCGGGCTGGGGGGCGGGGCGCCGACCGGGGAGCCGGTGAAGGCCCCGGAGGAGCTCGCCCGGCGGGTGGCCGCGGGCGGCGCGGGGATCACCTTCTTCCCCACCCCGCCGCTGATGCACGGCACGTCGACGCTCACGGCGTTCATCGGCTTCCACTTCGGCCAACGCGTGGTGCTGCACCGCAAGTTCGTACCGGAGGAGGTGCTGCGGACCGTCGAGCGGGAGAAGGTCACCAGCATGTCCCTGGTCGGGGACGCGATGCTCCGGCCGCTGGTCGACGCGCTCGGCGGTCCCCTGAAGGGCACCGACTGCTCGGCCCTGTTCAGCGTCTCCTCGTCGGGCGCGATCATGTCGGAGACGGTGCGCCGGCAGTTCCACGAGCTGCTCCCGCACGCCGTGCTGCTGAACAACTTCGGCTCGTCCGAGTCGGGCTTCAACGGCACCGCGACCGAGGACTCGGGGCCCGAGCGCGGATTCCGCGTCCGGGTCAACTCCCGTACCCGGGTGGTGGATCCGGCGACGCATGAGCCGGTCGCACCGGGCGAGGTGGGCCGGGTCGCGCAGTGCGGTCACGTACCGCTCGGGTACTACAACGACCCGGCGAAGACCGCCGAGACGTTCTTCGAGAAGGACGGGCGGCGCTGGGTGCTGCTGGGCGACATGGCGACGGTCGACGCGGACGGCGTGGTCACCGTCCTGGGCCGGGGTTCGCAGTGCATCAACACCGGGGGCGAGAAGGTGTACCCGGAGGAGGTCGAGCAGGCGCTCAAGGCGCATCCGGATGTGTACGACGCGCTGGTGGCCGGGGTGCCGGACGCCAGGTGGGGCAACCATGTGGCGGCCGTGGTCCAGCTGCGCGCGGGGGCGCCGCGCCCCTCGCTGGCCGACATCCAGGGCCACTGCCGTAGCCGCCTGGCCGGGTACAAGGTCCCCCGCCAGCTGGTCATCACGGACGCCATCCAGCGGTCGCCGAGCGGCAAGGCGGACTACCGGTGGGCGCGGCAGGTGGCGGTGGCGGCGGAGCGGCCGTAGTGCGGGGTGCCCCGCCCCGACGGGACCGCACCCGGTGATCACTCCGTGTGCCGGTCACGCTCATCGCCCACGACCCCGAGGCCCGCCTCCGGTCGGGGGACCCGTCACCGGTCGAGGAAGGCGAGCGTCCGGCCGACGAACCGTTCCGGGGCGTCCAGCCAGGGGTAGTGCGCGGCGCCGGGCTGGACGGCGCACTCGGCGTGCCGGAAGGCCTCGGCGGTGCGGCGGGCGACGGCGGGGCTCGGCCAGCCGTCGAGCGCGCCCGCGTACACGAGGACCGGCGCGGTCAGGGCGGCGAGGGCCTTCCGGGTGGCGTCCGGGGTGAAGGCGCCCTCGGCGAAGTAGCGCTCGCCGGCCTCCTCGTTGGTCTGGCGCAGCTCGGCGTCCGCGTGGGCCCGGGCGGTGTCGTCCCAGCGGCCGTGGAAGAACGGCAGGAACACGTCGTCGAAGTCCGCCTCGCCCGTGAGCCAGGCACGGAAGGCGGGGAACGCCCGCCCGAACCACGGCTCGTCCGCACGCAGCCGGGCCGCGGCCAGCCGGTCCTCGGCCACGGCCCGCAGGCCCAGGGCGGACGGGTTGGGGGTGACCAGCACCAGCCGTCGTATCCGCTGCGGATGGCGGGCCGCGTAGAGCATCGCCAGGGCGGCACCCGCCGAGTGGGCGAGCAGATCCATGTGCTCCAGACCCATGTGGTCCCGCCATACCTCCAGGTCCTCGACCATCCGGTCGCAGCGGTACGTCGCCGGGTCCGCGGGCGCCTCAGAGTCACCGGTCCCCCGCAGGTCGAGCAGGGCCAGCCGGCGGTGCGCGGCCAGCCCGCCCAGTTCCCCGAGGTACTCGGAGGCCCGCATGGGCCCGCCGGGCACCACGGCGAGCGGCTCCCCCCGCCCCCGCAGGTGGTAGGCGAGCCGGGTGCCGTCGGACGCGGTGAAGATCGGCATGCCGTCGATCATGGCGGCGCCCGCCGCTCGGGCGCAACACAATCGCGCCCCCGCGCGGAAATTCTTCGCCGCCCTCTTGCCTCAGGGTTCGTGAGCTGCATTTACTGACCCGGAACACCTCGACCGAATGATCGGTCGGTGGAACGACGTGCTGGTGAGGGAGACGTCGCGATGGCGGATGTGACGGACCTGCTCGACGCGGGCGAACGGCTCGGACCCGAGGAGTTGCGGGCGCTGCAACGGGAGCGGCTGCGCGCGTCGCTGCGGCACGCGTACGAGAACGTGCCGTTCTACCGCGAGTCCTTCGACAAGGCCGGCGTCCGCCCGGAGGACTGCCGCACCCTCGCCGACCTCGCGCACTTCCCCTTCACGACCAAGGCGGACCTCCGGGAGAACTACCCGTACGGCATGTTCGCCGTGCCCCGGGAGAAGATCCGCCGGCTGCACGCCTCCAGCGGCACCACGGGACGCCCCACCATCGTCGGCTATACGGACAACGACATTTCCATGTGGGCCGACGTGGTGGCGCGGTCGATCAGGGCGGCCGGCGGCCGACCGGGCGATGTCGTCCATGTGGCGTACGGGTATGGGCTGTTCACCGGTGGTCTCGGTGCGCACTATGGCGCCGAGCGCCTGGGCTGTACGGTCGTCCCCGCGTCCGGCGGCATGACGGCCCGGCAGGTGCGGCTGATCCAGGACCTGGAGCCGTCCGTCATCATGGTGACCCCGTCCTACATGCTCACCCTGCTGGACGAGTTCGAACGGCAGGGCGTGGACCCGCGCACCACCTCGCTGCGGGTGGGCGTCTTCGGTGCCGAGCCCTGGACCGAGCAGATGCGGCGGGAGATCGAGGAGCGGTTCGCGATCGACGCCGTCGACATCTACGGGCTGTCCGAGGTGATCGGCCCCGGCGTCGCCCAGGAGTGCGCGGAGACCAAGGACGGCCTCCATGTGTGGGAGGACCACTTCTACCCGGAAGTCGTGGATCCGATCACGGGTGAGGTGCTGCCGGAGGGCGAGCGGGGCGAGCTGGTGTTCACCTCGCTGACCAAGGAGGCCATGCCGATCGTCAGGTACCGCACGCGGGACCTGACACGGCTGCTGCCCGGCACGGCCCGGGTGTTCCGGCGGATGGAGAAGATCACCGGGCGCAGCGACGACATGGTGATCCTGCGCGGGGTCAATCTGTTCCCGACCCAGATCGAGGAGATCGTGCTGCGCACGCCCGGTGTGGCGCCGCACTTCCAGCTGCGTCTCACCCGCGAGGGCCGCATGGACGCGCTGACCGTGCGGGCCGAGGCCCGCCCCGACGCACCGCCGGAGGTGCGGGAGGCGGCGGCCCGGTCCATCGTCGCGGCGGTCAAGGACGGCATCGGGGTGTCGGTCGGCGTGGAGATCGTGGAGCCCGAGTCGCTGGAGCGCTCGGTGGGCAAGATCCGCCGGATCGTGGACCTGCGGCCACACGACGCCGGGTAGGACCCGGCCGGCGGAACTGGGCGAGGTCGTACGGCGCCGGCGGTGGCCAGCGGGTCTGCCTGATCCACCTCGACTTACCCCGACGACGACCCTCCTCCGGCGGCGACCGCTTCGTGGACGGCCTGGTGTTCCGGTGCGACCCGGACACCGTCGTACGGAAGCCGCGCGGGCACGTCGACGCGGGCGCCGACCGTGGGGCCGTACAGGTGATCGGCGTGCGGCCGGGCGAGTCGGCGCCGCCGCACCGACGGTCGCCGGCCGACGCGCTGCCGCCGGCGAAGGACTCGGCCGGCCGATGAGCGACCGGCCCGGTCGCGGTACCCGCCGGCCGAGCGTCATGCCCCGGGCCCGGGCGTCGTGTGTCCGGGCCCGGGCTCCGTCCGCGCCCGGGCGCCGTACGCCCAGACCCGGGCTCCGTCCGCGCCCGGGCGCCGTACGTCCGGGCCGGCCGCCGTGCGCCCCGGCCGGCCGCCCTACGCCCCGGCTAGCCGCCGAAGCGGTCGCGCAGTTCGCGCTTGAGGATCTTGCCACTCGCGTTGCGCGGCAACTCCCCCGCGAACAGCACCCGTTTGGGCGCCTTGAACGGCGCGAGCCTCGCCTTCACGTGCGCGATCAGCTCCTCCTCCGTCACCTCGCCGCGCGGGACGACGACCGCCGTGACGGCCTCGATCCACCGCTCGTCCGGCAGGCCGACCACGGCGGCCTCGGCGACCGCCTCGTGGGTGTACAGGGCGTCCTCGACCTGGCGCGAAGCCACCAGGACGCCACCGGAGTTGATGACGTCCTTCACCCGGTCCACGATGGTGAAGTACCCGTCGGCGTCCCGCACGGCGAGGTCCCCGGAGTGGAACCAGCCGTCGCGGAAGGCCTCGGCGGTCTCCTCGGGCTTGTCCCAGTAGCCCTCGCACAACTGCGGTGACCGGTAGACGATTTCGCCGGGCGTGCCGGCGGGGACGTCCTTGCCGTCCTGGTCGACCACGCGGGCGTCGACGAACAGGACAGGACGGCCGCAGGAGTCCATCCGGCCCTGGTGTTCGTCGGGCGCGAGGACGGTGGCCAGCGGGCCGATCTCGCTCTGGCCGAAGCAGTTGTAGAAACCGAGCTCCGGCAGCCGCTCGCGCAGGCGCTCCAGGACCGGCACCGGCATGATCGACGCGCCGTAGTAGGCCTTGCGCAGTCCGGACAGGTCCCGGGTCGCGAAGTCCGGGCGGCCCGCGAGGCCGATCCAGACCGTCGGCGGGGCGAACAGGCTGTCCACGCGGCCCGCTTCGATCAGGTCGAACAGCCGGTCCCCGTCGGGCGCGTCGAGGATCAGGTTGGTGGCGCCGACCGCGAGGTAGGGCAGCAGGAAGACGTGCAGTTGCGCGGAGTGGTACAGCGGCAGGGAGTGCGCGGGGCGGTCACCGGCGCTGAGGTCGAGGGCGGTGATCGCGCTCAGGTACTCGTGGACCAGGGCGCGGTGCGTCATCATCGCGCCCTTGGGCAGGGCGGTGGTCCCGGACGTGTAGAGGAGCTGCACCAGGTCCTCTGTGCGTGGCTCGGGGCCGTCGTACGGGGGTGTGGTCGCCAGGCGCGCCAGGAGCGAATCGCCGGTGTCGCGCAGGGGCAGCGTGCGGACGTCGTCGGGGAGCCGGCCGGCGATGCCGGGGTCGGTGAGCACCAGGGAGCTGCCGGACTGGCGGACGAGGTACGCGAGGTCGTCGCCGGTGAGGTTGTGGTTGACCGGCACGTGTACGAGGCCGGCGCGGGCGCAGGCCAGGAAGCCGATCAGGTACGCGTCCGAGTTGTGGCCGTAGGAGCCGACCCGGTCGCCGGGGGCGAGGCCCTGGCCGAGCAGGACGCCCGCCGCGCGGGAGACGGCCTCGTCGAGTTCCGCGTACGTCCAGGCGCGGCCGGCGTACTCGACCGCGACCCGTGCCGGGGTGCGCCGGGCGCTGCGCCGCAGCACCCCGTCCACCGTGCTGCCCTGTCCCTGCGTCATGACTCATGATCCTGGGTCCGGCGCCGGGGCGGGTCAAGCACCCGGGCGGCCCGGACGCGTACCGGTCGGCACGCCAACCGTCGATTTCCTCCACGACGTTGGGAGACACGACGTGCGGATCGGGGGCGATCCGGCGCGAACACTGATCCGCGCGCCCGTCTGTGGTCCCGTCCCCCATGGGGCGGGACCACACCGGTCTCACACGGGACGTGTGCGTCCCTCCCAGTACGGGTCCCGCAGCCGCCGCTTGTACAGCTTGCCGTTGGGGTCGCGGGGCATCTCGGCGATGAAGTCGACGCTCCTGGGACGTTTGTAGCCCGCGAGCCGCCCGGCGCAGTGGTCGAGGAGCGCGGCGGCCAGCGCCGGGCCCGGTTCATGGCCCGGGGCCGGTTCGACCACGGCCTTGACCTCCTCGCCCCAGTCGTCGTGCGGGATGCCGAAGACGGCGGCGTCGGCGACGGCGGGATGGGCCAGGAGGGCGGACTCGACCTCGGCCGGGTAGATGTTCACCCCGCCGGAGATGATCATGTCGATCTTGCGGTCGCGGAGGAAGAGGTAGCCGTCCTCGTCCAGGTAGCCGAGGTCGCCGACGGTGAAGAAGTCGCCGATGCGGTTCTTCCGCGTCTTGGCCTCGTCCTTGTGGTACGAGAAGCCGCCGGTGTTCATCTTCAGGTACACGGTGCCGAGTTCACCCGGCGGCAGCCGCTCGCCGTCCTCGTCGAAGACCGCGAGTTCGCTGATCGGCCAGGCCTTGCCGACGGTGCCGGGCTTCTTCAGCCAGTCCTCGGCGGTGGCGAAGGCCCCGCCGCCCTCGCTGGCGGCGTAGTACTCCTCCACACAGTCCCCCCACCAGTCGATCATCGCCCGCTTCACGTGGTCGGGGCAGGGGGCGGCCCCGTGGATGGCGTGCCGCATGGACGAGACGTCGTAGCGGGCCTTGACGTCGTCCGGGAGGGCCAGCAGCCGGTGGAACTGGGTCGGGACCATATGGGTGTGCGTGCACCTGTGCGCGTCGATGAGGCGGAGCATCTCCTCGGGCGTCCACTTGTCCATCAGCACCAGGCGGTGGCCGATGTGCAGGGAGGCGCCCGCGAACTGGAGAACGGCGGTGTGGTAGAGCGGCGAGCAGACGAGGTGCACGTTGTCGTCGTACGGCTGGATGCCGAAGATGCCGAGGAAGCCGCCGAGATAGGCCTCCTCGGGGCGCTTGCCGGGCAGCGGCCGGCGGATGCCGCGCGGGCGGCCTGTGGTGCCCGAGGTGTAGTTCATGACCCAGCCCAGCTCCCGGTCACAAGGTGCCGACCCAGGCTGCCCGGCGAGCAGTTCGGCGTACGGCCGGAAGCCCTCGACCGTGCCGACGGCGTACCGGTGGCTCGGCGGGAGCCCGGCCTCGTCGGCCGCCCGGCGGGCCGGGCCGGCGAACCGCTCGTGGGCGAGGAGCACCTTGGCGCCGGAGTCGGCGACGATCCAGGCGATCTCCGGGCCCACGAAGTGGTGGTTGACGGGGACGAGGTAGAGACCGGCCTGGCTGGCGGCGAGGTACGCGGTGAAGAACTCGGGGCCGTTGGGCAGGACGACCGCGAAGGCGTCCCCGCGCCCGAGGCCTGCGGCGCGCAGGCCGTGGACGAGACGGTTCGCGGCGGCGTGCAGCCGTCCGGCCGTCCACTCCTCGCCGTCCGGGGCGATCAGGACCGTACGGCCGGGGTCCTGGGCGGCCTGGGCCCAGAAACCGGGGGGTGTGCTGGCGGGTGCGCTCACGGCCGGCCGCTCCTTCCGGCGATGCGGTTGACGCGGTCCACGGCCTTCTCGAAGCCGCGGGTGAGGTCGTCGAAGACGGCCTGGACGCTGCGTTCGGCGGTCATCCGGCCGACGATCTGGCCGACCGGGGTGCCGAGCAGGGGCTCGACCTCGTACTTCTGGATGCGGGAGACGGCCTCGGCGACCAGCAGACCCTGCAAGGGCATGGGCAGGGTGCCGGGGCCGGCCGGGCCGTCCCAGGCGTCGGTCCACTCGGTGCGCAGCTGGCGTGCGGGTTTCCCGGTCAGGGCGCGGGAGCGGACGGTGTCCCCGGACCCGGCGGCGAGCAGTTTGCGGGTCAGGGCGGGCGAGTGGAGGTCGGCTTCTGTGGTGGTCAGCCATATGGAGCCCAGCCATACACCTTGGGCGCCGAGGGTGAGTGCGGCGGCCACCTGTGGTCCGCTGCCGATGCCGCCCGCGGCCAGGACGGGCAGCGGGTCGACGGCCTCCACGATCTCGGGTGTGAGCACCATGGTGGCGATCTCCCCGGTGTGGCCGCCGGCCTCGTAGCCCTGGGCCACCACGATGTCGATGCCGACTTCCTGGTGCTTGCGGGCGTGCCGGGCGCTGCCGGCGAGCGCGGCGACCAGGATGTCGCGGTCGTGGGCTCGCTCGACGATGTCGGCGGGCGGCGAGCCGAGGGCGTTGGCCAGCAGCCTGATCGGGTAGTCGAAGGCGACGTCGAGCTGGGTGCGGGCGACCTGTTCCATCCAGCCGGTGATGCGCCACCCGGACGCCTCCCCCTCGACCAGTTCCGGGACGCCGTGCGCGGCGAGGGTGTCCCGTACGAACCGCCGG
The DNA here is from genome assembly GCF_014650115.1 of Streptomyces olivaceoviridis. Classification (GTDB taxonomy): domain Bacteria; phylum Actinomycetota; class Actinomycetes; order Streptomycetales; family Streptomycetaceae; genus Streptomyces; species Streptomyces olivaceoviridis. Next base: position 138,616 of record NZ_BMUI01000008.1, read on the forward strand.
TGTTCCTCGGGGATCATCGCCTCGACGTCGGCCTCCGTGACGCCCTCGACCTTCTTCGCGGGCATGACCACGTCCAGCCCGTAGGGCCGGCCCCCGGCGTGGGCGTCGAGCCAGTCGAGGTCGCGTTTGAGGTCGTCGGGGGCGGTGTAGCGGACCGCGCCGAGCACGCCGAAGCCGCCGGCCCGGCTGATGGCCGCGGCGACGGCGGGGAACGGTGTGAAGCCGAAGACGGCGTGCTCGATTCCCAGTTTCCTGCTCAGCTCCGTCTGCATGGGCGCAGGATGCCGCAGCCGACCGGACGACGGAAGACCCTTTCTGATACATCGTCAGATTTCTCGGAAGCTCACGCGCCCCGTTGACACATCCCCTCCCTGACAGGAAAGTTTCACGGTGCAAGGCAGGCGCCGAAAGATTCTTTCACGCGGGAGGCCGCAGCATGACGGACGACGTGGCAGGCGGACGAGCGAGCGGACCCACCCGCCGCCGGCTCGTCGCGGGCACCCTGGCGGCGGGCGGCGCACTCGCCCTCGCCGCGCTCCCGGCGGGCCCGGCCGCCGCCGCACCCGCCCCCGGCCGCCACCCCACCCTGCGCCACGGCTCGCCGGAACGCGCCGGGCTGCTCCCCGCGCACCTGCGGCAACTCGTCACGGACGCCGAGGCGTTCCTCGCCCCCTCCCCCCGGCACCCCTGGTACGCGGGCGCCGTGCTGCTCGCCGGGCGCGGCGGCACCGTGGCGCTGCACGAGCCGATCGGCATGGCGGTGCGCTACGCCCGGTACGACGAGAAGACCGACACCGGCGTCGAACTGCCGCCCGAACAGCGGCTCCCGATGACCCGGGACACCGTGTTCGACCTCGCCTCCGTCTCCAAGCTGTTCACCTCCCTCCTCGCCGTGCAGCAGATCGAGCGGGGCGCACTGGCCCTGGAGGGGACGGTCGCCTCGTACCTGCCGGAGTTCGGACGCGCGGGCAAGCAGTCGGTGACGATCCGTCAACTCCTCACCCACACCTCGGGCTTCCGCGCGTGGCTCCCGCTGTACGACGCGCCGACGTACGAGGGGAAGCTCCAGCTCATCTGGGACGAGGCACCCCTGAACCCGCCGGGCACCGCCTACCTCTACTCGGACCTGAACCTGATCTCCCTCCAGCTCGTCCTGGAGAAGATCACCGGCCGCGCGCTGGACGTGCTGCTGCGTGACGAGATCACCGGACCGCTCGGCCTCGACAGCACCCGCTACAACCCGCCCGCCTCCTGGAAGCCGCGGATCGCGGCCACCGAGGACGCGCGCCGGCCCTGGTCCGGGCTGGACCGCGGGATGGTGTGGGGCGAGGTGCACGACGAGAACGCGTACAGCCTGGGCGGGGTGGCCGGCCACGCGGGGGTGTTCGCGAGCGCGTGGGACCTCGCGGTCCTCGGCCGTACGCTGCTCGGTGGCGGCCGGTACGGCCGGGCCCGCATCCTGCGGCCCGAGTCGGTGGACCTGATGTTCACCGACTTCAACACGGCCTTCCCCGGCGACGAGCACGGCCTCGGCTTCGAGCTGTACCAGCACTGGTACATGGGGGCGATGGCCACCCCGCGCACGGCCGGCCACACCGGCTTCACCGGCACCTCGCTCGTGCTCGACCCCACGACCGACTCGTTCCTGGTCGTCCTCGGCAACTCCGTGCACCCGGTGCGTAGCTGGCGGTCCGGTTCCGCTCCCCGGGTCGCCGCCGGGAACCACCTCGCCCGCGCGGTGCCGGTCCGTCCGGCGAGCGGCCGTACGGCCTGGTTCTCGGGCATGGCGAACGCCACGGCCGCCACGCTCACCCTGCCGGCGCTGGACACCTCCTCGGGCGCGGCCCGGCTGCGCTGCGCCCTGTGGTGGGACACCGAACCCCGGTCCGACCTGGTGGCCCTGGAGTCCACCACGGACGGCGGGACCACCTGGCACCCGGTTCCCTTCACCACCACCCGCCATGGCGAGGACCCCGAGGACCACCCGGCGGGCACGGTCACCGGCTGGTCGGGCCGCGTCTGGCACCGGCTGACCGCCGCCCTGCCGGCCGACCCCCGGCTGGTCCTGCGCTGGCGGTACACCACGGACGCGCTGTACGTCGGCCGTGGCGCGTACGTCGACGCGCTGCGCGTCGACGCGGGCGGGACGGTGCTGTTCGACGGGGCGCGCCCGGCGGACGCGGCACGGATCGCGGCGGTGGGCTGGCAGGGCTCGGCCGACTGAGCCGGGGACCCCGTGGTCAGTGCCGCTCCAGCACCGCCATCGCCGCGTTGTGCCCCGGCACCCCGCTGACCCCGCCCCCGCGCACCGCGCCCGCCCCGCACAGCAGGACGTTGGGGTGCCGCGTCTCCACGCCCCAACGGCCGCTGTCCTCCTCGGCGTAGGGCCAGGACAGGGCCCGGTGGAAGATGTTGCCGCCGGGCAGCCGCAGGTCCCGTTCGAGGTCGAGCGGGGTCTTCGCCTCGATGCAGGGGCGGCCGTCGGCGTCGGTGGCCAGGCAGTCCGCGAGGGGCTCGGCGAGGTGGGCGTCGAGCTGGGCGAGGGTCGACTTCAGCAGTTCCTCGCGTACGGCGTCGTTGTCCCGGTCGAAGAGCCGGGCCGGGGCGTGCAGGCCGAAGAGGGTGAGGGTCTGGTAGCCGCGTTCGGCCAGGTCGGCGCCGAGGATGGTGGGGTCGGTCAGGGAGTGGCAGTAGATCTCCGAGGGCGGGGCGGCGGGGAGTTCGCCTGCGGCGGCCTGGGCGTGGGCGGTGGCCAGTTGCCGGTAGCCCTCGGCGATGTGGAAGGTGCCGGCGAACGCCTCGCGCGGGTCGGCCTCGGGGTCGCGCAGCCGGGGCAGCCGGGTGAGCAGCATGTTGACCTTGAGCTGGGCCCCTTCGACGGGTTCGGGCGCCGGACCGCCGGTGAGGACGGCCAGTTCGTGCGGGGAGGCGTTCACCAGGACGTGCCGGGCGGCGGCGGTGCCCTCGCCGGCGGCGGTGCGGTAGACGACCTCGGCGGTCGTCCCGTCCGTGTCGATCCGGATCGCCTCGTGCCCGGTGGCGATGCGCGCGCCCGCCGCGCGCGCCGCGGCGGCCAGCGCGTCGGTCAGGGCACCCATGCCGCCGACGGGCACGTCCCAGGCGCCGGTCCCGCCGCCGATGACGTGGTAGAGGAAGCAGCGGTTCTGGACGAGGGTGGGGTCGTGGGCGTCGGCGAAGGTGCCGATGAGCGCGTCGGTGAGGACGACACCCCGGACCAGGTCGTCGGTGAAGGTCCGCTCGATGGCGGCGCCGACCGGCTCCTCGAACAGGGCGCGCCAGGCGGCCTCGTCGTCGATGCGGCGGCGCAGTTCGTCGCGGGTGGGCAGCGGTTCGGTGAGCGTCGGGAAGACGCGCTGGGCGACGTGGCCGGTCATGCCGTAGAAGCGCTGCCAGGCCTCGTACTCGTGGTCGCCGCCGGTCAGCCGGGCGAACGCCTCCCGGGTGCGCTGCTCGCCGCCGCCGACGAGGAGGCCGGTGGGCCGGCCCGCGCGCTCCGCCGGGGTGTACGACGAGATGGTGCGGGAGCGGACGCGGAAGTCCAGTCCGAGGTCGCGCACGATCTTGTCCGGCAGCAGGCTGACCAGGTAGGAGTAGCGCGACAGGCGGGCGTCGACCCCGGCGAACGGGCGGGTGGAGACGGCGGCGCCGCCGGTGTGGTCCAGGCGTTCCAGCACCAGCACCGAGCGGCCGGCCCGGGCCAGGTAGGCGGCGGCGACCAGGCCGTTGTGGCCTGCGCCGACGATGACGGCGTCGTACGCGCGGGATCCCTCGTTCGCGGACATGGTCCTTCGTAGCACGCGGTGATCCACGACGGCCAGAGGCGGGCCGGGGCCGGATCAGGCCCTCACCTTGTGCGGTGCCGGACGCGCCTGCGGGCCGAGTCGCGCCATGGCGCGCAGGATGTGCTTCGGCGGGAGCTGCCAGCGCAGCCGTGCGGGGATCCGGCGCAGCACGGCCGCGGTGACGCGCAGCCGGCGGGTGACGTCGGCGGGCGCGGGGGCGGGCCTGCCGTACAGCTCATGGGCGTACGGCGGCAGGGCCGCGTACGCCAGCAGGGCCACCCGCCGCCACAGCAGTGCGCGCGCCGGAACCAGGAGGGGGTGGGCCGGCGGCCGGAGCAGGAAGTCGTCCACGTCGTGTGCATCGGGTCCGGCGGCCAGCTCCGGCCGGACCGCCTCGAAGTACGCGGCCAGCTCCGCCCGGCTCGCCGGTACGGTGTGCGGGTCGAGCCCCACCAGGCGGGCGCTGACGCGGTGTTCGGCGATGTACCGGTCGGCCTGGGCGTCGGTGAGCGGGAAGCCGGAGCGGCGCAGGACGTGCAGATAGGAGTCGATCTCCGCGCAGTGCACCCACAGCAGCAGCTCCGGCTCGTCGACGCCGTACCGCTCGCCGGTGTCCGGGTCGGTCGCGGTGAGCATGCTGTGGATCTTCCGCACCCGCGCCCCGGCCCGCTCGGCGGCCTCGCTCGTGCCGTAGGTCGTGGTCCCGACGAAGTGCGCGGTCCGCATCAGCCGCCCCCAGGCGTCCCGCCGGAAGTCGGAGTTCTGCATGACACCCCGGACCGCACGCGGGTGCAACGCCTGGAGGTACAGCGCACGGACCCCGGCGACCCACATCATGGGGTCGCCGTGCATCTGCCAGGTCACGGAGGCGGGGGTGAACAGTCCGGGGTCACCCGGGCCCGCGGATGTGCCCACAGCCATCGGACGTGACCCCCTGCCGTTGTCGACCGGCGCGTGTGCCGGTGCGCGGAGCATCGCACCGAGCTCCCTCGGCGCAGCCTATTCGCCCGAGCCCTCCGGCGGAATCGGAGCGTCGCGGTGGCTGTGCGGCAGCGTGTACCGCTGTCGACCCGCGCTCCCGACTCACTGATCGATACGGCGCGCCGTTCATCAGGGCGCCCATGGCGAGCCCCTCCTCCCCGGCCGCCTTCTCAGGGCTGTCGCAGCGGACGACCGCGAGGGCGCGAACAGGGTGGGAACGGCCCTGGCGGCAGGGCCGTTCGTCCCCTGCTGCGGGGCCGGCGCGCCGGGGTGTGATGGACGGGGACCATGCCTCATCCAGCGACGCCGGACGGACAGAGGTGGCCATGAACCACTCCGCCTACATCACACGGCTGCGCTCCCTGGCCGTGACCGTTGCCTCGGCACGGCTGGAGCCCGCATTCCTGGCTGTCACAGCGGCGGCCTTGACCGCAGGGGGTGCCGCCTGGCTCGCCGGTGACGAGGGTCTCGCCGACCTCCTGTGGGGTCTGGGTACATGGGCCGCGGTTCTACCAGCGGTGGGCTGGGTGCTCGCCGCACTTCGTCACGGCCGTGCGGGCGTCGACCTGATCGCGGTTCTCGCTCTCGGTGGCACCCTCGCCGTCCATGAGTACCTGGCCGGTGCGCTGATCGCGCTGATGCTGGCCACCGGGCGGACCCTGGAGGCGGCCGCCCAGCGGCGGGCCTCGCACGATCTGCGTGCGCTGCTGGAGCACGCGCCCCGCTCGGCACGCCTCCGGACAGCGGCCGGCGTCACGACGGTTCCGCTGGCCGACGTCGCCGTGGGTGATCTGCTCGTCGTGGGTCCTGGCGAGGTTGTCCCCGTCGACGGGCGGGTGGAGGACGTCGTGGCCAACCTCGACGAGTCCGTGCTCACCGGCGAGTCCCTGCACGTCGAACGGGCGGCGGGTGACACGGTCCGCAGCGGGGTGGTCAACGCCGGCGGCGCCTTCGAGCTGCGGGCCACGGCAGGCGAGCAGGACAGTACCTACGCCGGAATCGTGCGTCTGGCCAGGCAGGCCGGGGCCGAGTCGGCGCCCGTGGTCCGGCTGGCCGACCGCTACGCGGTCTGGTTCCTTCCGCTCGCCCTGGCGATGGCGGGACTGGCCTGGCTGCTGAGTGGCTCGGCGGTCCGGGCGGTCGCGGTGCTGGTGGTCGCCACCCCTTGTCCGCTACTACTGGCCGCACCGGTGGCCATCGTCTCCGGGATTTCCCGCGCCTCACGCCTGGGAGTTGTCATGCGTGACGGTGGCGCCCTGGAGAACCTGGGCCGGGCCCGCACCCTGCTGCTCGACAAGACCGGCACCCTCACCCGCGGCTGCCCTCGCGTCCTGGACGTGTTCGCTGCACCGGGGTGGCAGCCTGCGGAGGTGCTGAGGCTGGCCGCGTCGCTGGACCAGTACTCCCCGCATGTCCTGGCCGAGGCGATCGTCGGCGCCGCGCAGGAGCGGAAGCTGGTCCTGGCGGTGCCGTCCGATGTCACGGAGAAGCCAGGCCAGGGTGCCTCCGGCACCGTGGACGGGCACCGGGTGTCCGTCGGCCGCATCGACGCGTCCGGCGCACGCCCGGCCTGGGCGAGGGTGGCGGACAACCGGGCGCTTCTCGACGGCGCGGCCGTCGCCTGGCTGACCGTGGACGGATGTCAGGTAGGTGCGGTGCTGCTCCGGGATCCCCTCCGCCCCGATGCCCCACGCGCCCTTCGCCACCTACGGGCCGCGGGCATCGAGCGGCTGATGATGCTGACGGGCGACCGTGCGGAGCCGGCGGCCGAGGTGGGCTCCGTCCTCGGCCTGGACGACGTCCGCTCCGGCCTCGACCCCGCCGGCAAGGTCGCCGCCGTACGGGCCGAACGCGAACGCGCGGTCACCGTCATGGTGGGCGACGGTGTGAACGACGCCCCCGCGCTGGCCGCCGCGGACATCGGTGTGGCGATGGGTGCCCGCGGCTGCACCGCCTCCTCGGAGGCCGCTGACATCGTGCTGACCACCGATCGCGTGGACCGGCTCGCCGATGCCCTGTTCATCGCCGTACGGGCCCGGCGAATCGCCGTGCAGAGTGCCCTGGGCGGGATGGCGATGTCCCTGGCCGCGATGGCCGCAGCCGCCGTCGGCCTGCTACCACCCGCCGGCGGCGCCCTCCTCCAGGAGGCCATCGACGTGGCGGTCATCCTGAACGCCCTGCGCGCGCTGCGCACGGACCAGGCCACACAGCTGGCGCTGGCCCCCGCCGCCGAGGCGCTCATCCAACGCTTCGCCTCGGAACACAACGACCTCCAGGATGTGCTCGAGGCGGTGCACAGCGCGGCTGACCGCCTCTCCGACGGCCCCGGCCCGCAGGCTCTTGCGGCCGTCGAGGAGGCGCACCATCTGCTCACCGATCGGCTCCTGCCTCACGAGTACGCCGAGGAGCACGAGCTCTACCCCGCCCTCGCCCCGGCTCTCGGCGGCCCGGAGGCCACGGCCACCATGAGCCGGGCCCACACCGAGATCGAACGCCTCGCCCGCCGCATCGCCACCCACCTGCAGCTGGCCCGCGCCGAAGGCGGCCTGTCCCCTGGCCAGCTCGACGACCTGCGTTCCTGCCTGTACGGGCTGCACACCGTCCTCCGCCTGCACTTCACGCAGGAGGAGGAGAGCTACTTCTCGCTGGCCCAGTGAGATCCGCCAGAGGTGCGTGTCGGAGCACTGCGCCCCGGAGGGCCGTTCGGCCCGCGCGGTGCCCGGTCAGCCCCTGTGCCACCGGGCCCCCGCCGCCGGACGCTGAAGGCGGGATCCTCCGGAGGGAGAGTTCGTGATGACCGGCATCCAGGAAGCCCCGGTGCATGCCCTGCTGGCCGACGGAACCACGGTGCGCATACGGCAGGCGGGGCCGGCTGATCGTGCGGAGGTACAGCGGCTGTACGAGGCGATGTCACCCCAGAACCTGCGGATGCGCTTCTTCTCCGTCAGCCCGTCCTCCGCCCGGCAGGCCGCCGAGCGGGTGGCCGAGGGCGACCGCCCCGGGTACCGCGTCCTGGCCGCCGAGTACGACGGGCGGCTGGTGGGGCTGGCCGAGTACGAGGTGCTGCCGGGCGGCAGCACGGCGGAGATCTCGGTGGCCGTGGCCGACGGCTGGCACCACCGTGGTGTGGCCACCCTCCTGCTGGAACACCTCGCGGACGCCGCGCGTACGGCGGGCGTCACCGCCTTCAGCGCCGACGCCCTGACCGAGAACCACGACGTGCTGAAGGTCTTCCACGACCTGGGGCTGCGCGTCACGCGCCACTTCGACGGACCTGAGGTGCACTGCACGGTCGAACTCACCGAGGACGAGACCTACTTGAGCGCGGTCGAGGCCCGCGGTCGGGTCGCCGGCATCATCAGTCTGGAACCGCTGCTGCGGCCCCGGGCGGTCGCGGTGATCGGCGCGGGCCGCAGGCCCGGGTCGGTCGGGCGCGCCATCCTGCGGAACATCCGGAACGGTTCCTACGCCGGGCGGCTGTCCGTCGTGCATCCGCAGGCCGCCGCGATTGCCGGGGTGCACGCCTGCCGGTCCGTCGCCGAGCTGCCGCAGGTGCCGGACCTGGCCGTGATCGCCGTACCGGCCGCATCCGTTTCCCAGGTGGCCGAAGAGTGCGGGAGGGCCGGCGTGCGCGCCCTGCTCGTGGTGTCCGCGGGCCTCGACACACACGAGGGCAGCGCGCTGATGGACGCGTGCCGACGCCACGGCATGCGGCTCGTCGGCCCGAACTGCCTGGGCGTGGCCAACACCGGGGTAGACGTCCACCTGGACGCCACCTTCGCCGCACGGCATCCAGGAGAAGGCTCCGCCGGGGTCGCGGTGCAGTCCGGCGGAGTCGGCATCGCGCTGCTGGACGGGCTGGCCCGGCTCGGCATCGGGGTGTCGACCTTCGTCTCGCTCGGCGACAAGTACGACGTCAGCGGCAACGACATGCTCCAGTGGTGGGAGAGTGACGGGCACACCGACCTGGCGTTGCTGCACCTGGAGTCCTTCGGCAATCCCCGCTCCTTCTCGCGCACCGCCCGCCGGGTCGCACGAGCGATGCCGGTGCTGACCGTGGACGCGGGCCGGTCCGAGGCAGGACGGCGGGCCGCAGCCTCGCACACCGCGGCGGCGGCGACCCCGACCATGACCCGGCAGGCCCTGTTCACCCAGGCAGGCATCACCGCCACCCGCACCATCGGCGAACTCCTGGACACCGCCGCCCTCTTGCACGCCCAGCCGCTGCCCCGCGGCACGAAGGTCGCCGTCGTCAGCAACGCGGGCGGGGCCGGCGTCCTCGCCGCCGACGCGTGCGTGGACGCCGGACTGGTGATCCCGCCACTCGCCGCCGACGTGGTGGACGAGCTCCGCGCCCTGCTGCCCGACGGCGCCACCGCGACCAACCCCGTGGACGTCACCGCGGCCGTCGGCGAGGAGCGACTACAGGCATGCATCAGTCTTCTGGCCCGGCACGGCGCTGTCGACTCCGTCCTCGTGAGCCTGGTCCCCACGGCGGTCGCCACGGCCACCGGAGAAGACCTGGTACGCGCCCTGACCTCGGCCCCCGGCCCGCTCGCCCGCCCCGTCGTCGCGGTGCTCCCCGCGCAGGCGGCCCGCGTCGAGCTGCTGCCCACCGCCGGCAGGTCCACCGTGCCCGCGTACTCCGACGCCGAGGACGCTGCCCGCGCCCTGGCCCACGCCGCGGCCCGCGCCGACTGGCTCGCCCGGCCGCAGGGCACCGTACCGGAGTTGCCGGACGTGGAGACCATGCGGGCGAGGGACGTGGCCAACGCCTACGTGGAGGCCCGTCCGGAGGGCGGCTGGCTCGACCCTCGGACCACGGCCGCGCTCCTGGGCTGCTACGGCATCCGCCAGATCCCTTGGGCATGGGCCCGGGACGAGGACGAGGCGGTCGCGGTGGCCGAACGGCTCGCCGGACCGGACGGACGCGTGGTCATGAAGGCCTACTGGCCGGGTCTGGTGCACAAGAGCGAGCAACACGCCCTCCACCTGGACCTACAGAACGCCGCACAGGTCAGGGCCGCCCACCGCGACCTGGTCACCCGGTTCGGCGACCGGATGACCGGAGTCGTCGTCCAGCCGCTCGCCGAGCGTGGCACCGAACTGTTCGCCGGAGTCGTCCAGGACGAGGTCTTCGGACCCCTCGTGGTGTTCGGCCTCGGCGGTACGGCGACCGAACTGCTCGCCGACCACGCCGCCCGGCTCGCGCCGCTGACCGACCTGGACGTGCACGACCTGCTCACCTCCCCACGCTGCTCCCCCCTGCTGTTCGGTTATGCCGGCAGCCCTGCCGTCGACCTGGGCGCCCTGGAGCAACTCCTGCACCGCCTCTCCCGGATGGCCGCGGACCTTCCCCAGCTGGCGGAGGCCGACCTCAACCCCGTGCTGGCCGGGCCGCACGGCGTCACCGCCCTCGACACCCGCCTACGGCTGGTTCCGCGCCGGCCCCACGACCCGTACCTGCGCCGACTGCGCTGACCGGGCCACGACCGTTGCGAAGGAGGACGGTCATGAAGCCGACGAAGATCGGTGCCGTCATGAGCGGCGACGTCGTCACCGCCCGGTACGGCACCCCGTTCAAGGACGTCGTCCGCCTCTTGCGGGACCACGGCATCAGTGGGCTGCCCGTGATCGACGAGGACGACCGGGCCATCCGGGTCGTCTCCGAGAGCGACCTGATGCAGCGCCAGGCGCGGCCGAGCGGATCCGGTGGCCGTCTCAGCGTCTGGGCGTGCAGGCTCCGCCGCCGTACACGCGAGAGCTCCGCACGGAGCCGGGCTCGTACGGCCGGCGGAATCATGTCGGCACCCGCGGTGACGGTGCGTGCCGAAGCCGGCCTGCCGGAGGCCGCCCGGCTGATGGCTCGGCACGGCATCGAACGTCTGCCGGTGGTCGACGAGGAGGACCGGCTGGTCGGCATCGTCACCCGCCGCGATCTGCTCCAGGTCTACCTGCGCAGCGACGACGAGATCCGGCGGGCTGTGCAGCGCGAGGTGCTCGTCGACGCACTCCGGCTCGGCCCGCACACCGTCGACGTGGCGGTCTGCGAAGGTGTGGTCACTCTCTCCGGGCGACTGGGACGCCACAGCGACACCGCCGTCGCCATGACCTGGCGCGTCGACGATGTCGTGAACGTGGTCGACGACCTCGCCTACGGCTTCGACGACAGGCACGGACAGCCCGCCGGACCGGCCGTGCACGGGGTGGCGGGCGACTGGCTGCGCCGGTCGTGAGAAGTCCTGGACCGGCTGTGGGCGGTCGGTGCGGTGGCCGCGCCGACCGCCTCACGGGTCCCGGCGGGAGCGGGAGGGGGTGGCCGGGGCCGCCACTGACAGTGAGGGCGTGACCGTCCTGCGGGGTGAGGCGTGCCCATGCCGAGCCGGTGGACCAGCCGTGCGGTGGTAAGGACCCGCGGGAGGCGCGGAGGAGTGGCCGGCAGCCGCACACCGCGCGATCGGGGTCCGCGAGCGGGTGACGAGCCCTTCCCGTCCAGACATGCCATGGCCACGCCATCGGCGCCTCGTGCCGCGACGACCCCGTGCCGGAGGGGCTCGTCCTCGACTCGCTCCACGGCGTTCGGCCGGTCCAGTCGGCGGGCGTCAGGCTCCAGGCGGTGGACGCGGCCGGCGTTTCCCGGTCGGGGGCGCGCGGCCTGCGGGGCGACGGTCAGGTCCGTGTGGTCCCCCAGCCGGATCAGCCGCCCCGGATCGAGGTCGCACTCCGCGAGTACGGTGCCCGGCGGGAAATGCCTCTCCAGCGCCCGCTCGCGCAGGCGGGACAGCACCGCCCGGCCGGCCCCCTCGTCGTGGCGGGACGGGTCACCGACCGCGATGACGGCGATGCGCGGAGAGACGCAATTGATCGGGCTCCCTCCACCGCGGGTGCGTCCAGCGTGCGTGGACCGGCGGGCGGGGCGCACGGGCCGAAGGAAGCCCGACAAGGGCCAGCGCGGCCCTTTCGGAGGTGCGGCACGAGCTTGTTCCGGCGTGCAGCGGCACCGGCCCGGCGATGCCCCGCGCGGTATGAGCCGAAGGGCCTACGGCCGGGTCCGGGCGGCCTGTGGTGCCGGCTCCCGAAGGCGCGCACGCTGGGAGCGACAGCCCAGGAAGGGAGCCGGTGCGATGACCTCCGCAACCACCATGAGCACGGCGCTTGAGCCCGTGCACCGCGAACGGCTGATGCGCCTCGCGCGCGAGGTCTCCTTCGAGGCCGGCACCCGCCTGTTCGAGGAAGGCCGGCACGCCGACCGTTTCTGGATCGTCCGCACCGGCACCGTCGCCCTCGACCTGCACGTGCCCGGCCGCCGGCCGGCCGTCGTCGAGTCGCTCGGGCACGGCGAACTGGTCGGTTGGGCCTGGCACTTCCCGCCGTACCTCTGGCACCTGGGCGCCGAGGCGATGACCCCGGTGCGTGCCTGGGAGTTCGACGCCGAGGCGGTACGTGAGATGTGCGCCGCGGATCCCGCGTTCGGACGGGCCATAGCGGTGTGGGTGGGACGTGTGGTCGCCCAGCGGCTGCACGCCACCCGAGTCCGGCTGCTCGACCTGTACGCCCCCTACGGCAGCGGTGACCTGTTGTGACCGCCCGCCCGCTCCGGCCGGCCGAACGGCTTCGGGAGGAAGGCATGGAGAGCAGCCCGCACCGGGTGGGTGAGGTGATGACGCGTGCCGTCGTCACCGTGGGCCGCAAGGCCCTGTTCAAGGACATCGTCGAACGCATGGAGGAGTGGAAGGTCAGCGCCCTGCCCGTGCTGGAGGGTGACGGCCGGGTGATCGGGGTGGTCTCCGAGGCCGACCTGCTGCCGAAGGAAGCGCTCCGGGACAGCGACCCGGACCGGTTCTCCCGGACGCGCCACCTGACCGACCTCGCGAAGGCCGGGGCGGTGTCCGCCGAAGAGCTGATGACCACCCCGGCCGTCACCGTCCACGGGGACGCCACGCTCGCCGAAGCGGCACGGATCATGGCCTTGCGGCATGTCAAACGACTACCCGTGGTCGATGCCGAGGGCGTCCTCGAAGGCGTGGTCAGCCGCGGGGACCTGCTGAAGGTGTTCCTGCGACCCGACAACGACCTGGCGGACGAGATCCGCCGCGACGTCGTCGACGTCCTCTTCCCCGCCCCGGTCGAGCCCGTGCACATCGTCGTCAGCGACGGCGTCGCGACCCTGACGGGACGCGTCGGGGACGCCGCGCGGATTCCACTTGCCGCGCGCCTCGTCCAGGGTGTGGAAGGGGTCGTGGGCGTGGACTGCCGGCTCACCGCCGCCCGGTGACGCCTTCAGCGCGCGCCCGTTCGGCGTTCGTCGACGCGTCCGACCGCCCGGCTCGATCGGCCGTGGGGTTGCGGCCGTCGCCCCGTGACCGCCGTTGCGGTGCCTCTCACTGCCGGCCGTTGCCGATCAGCCTCTGCCCCCGCTCCGCTTCCGCCACTCGGGTCCGGCCCGCTCCCAATTCTCGTCCCACTCGGCCAGGCGCCGCAGCAGGAGCCGCTACGGATCAGCCGGCCTCCGGCCCGGACGGTCGCGTCGGCAGAGCCTCGAGGTCGCCGGTCATCACCACCTGCGCAGCGTCGCGCCCGTCCCGCTGGGGGCGGGGAGACGATCCGGCCGGTACGGTCCGTCCACACGATGAGCCTGCTGCCCACGGGGGAGCCCGGGAAGATCTTCGCCTGGCCGATGCGCGTCCTGCCGTCCGCGTCCGTCCGGCGCACCGCGGCCCACATCCGGCCGTCGTCGTCTCCATTGCCGCCGGGCAGGCTCTTCGGCGCGTCGTCGGTGGGTACGGCGGACACGACGTGCACCCGAGCGCGCCGGGCGGCGATCGCCGAGTCCATCGGCTGCGCCGCGACCACGCCCCGCGAGCGCTCCTCCGAGAAGGGTCAGGGTCCACGTGACGAGCACCATCCATGCCTCGACCACGTCACTGTGCCGCTTGAGCGGGTCGTGCCGCCAGCGCCACGGCCTCACCCGTGTCACGGTCGTGGGAGGTGTCCGTACCATCGGTCCGCCCCTCCGTCGGCATGCGGCCGGCCTCCGTCAGGCAGGGGCCGACCGTCACGGGTCCGGCGGATCCGGGTCGGGGTCCGGACGGCGGGGCGGACCGCTGAGCGCGCAGTGCACGTCCACCACGCCCGCGACGACCCGAGGCGAGGCGGGCGGCGAGCGGAATCAGAGCGGTATGGGGTCCCCTGACACCGGCCCGGCCGGCCCCCAGCCCGGCGCGAGGGGAGTGCCCGCTGTCCTACGTGCCACGCAGAGGCACCCGCCAGCGCAATGTGGCACCGCCTCCATCGGGGCTGGACACGTCCAAGTGCCCGCCCAGCTGTTCGGCACGCTCGGCCATGTTGCGCAGCCCGCTGCGTCGGCCGTCGGGCGGAATGCCCACACCGTTGTCCGAGACCGTGAGAGAGACCTCCCGGCCATCGGTCGTCACGGCGACCTGGGCCCGGTCGGCGCCGGCATGGCGGGCGGTGTTGGACAGAGCCTCGGAGAGGACTGCCACGATGTGGTCGGCGATCTCGTACGGCACATCCGTGTCGAGAAGGCCCTCCATACGCACACTCGGCGGAAACCCCAGCACGGCGGTCTCCTCGTCGACCACGCGCACGATCCGGGCCCGCAGCGCCGCGTCGGCGGCACCCTCGCGGGACCGCAACCCGAAGATGGCCGAACGGATGATCTTGATGGTCTCGTCCAGGTCGTCCACGGCCCGCAGCACCCGCTCTGCGGCCTCGGGATGCTCGATGAAGCGGCCCGCGCTCTGCAGCGTCATGCCGGTCGCGAAGAGCCGCTGGATGGCCAGGTCGTGCAGGTCCCGGGCGATCCGGTCACGGTCCTGGAGCACCGCGATCTGCTCGGCGTCCGTACGGCGCTCGGCCAGTTCCATCGCGATCGCGGCCTGCGCGGCGAAGCCCTGTAGCTTCTCGGTCTCCTGGCCCGAGAACACCGGCGCGCCGGCCTCGCGGGCCACCAGCACCACACCGCGCACGCCGCCTTCCCCGGTGCCGATGGGAACGGCCACGGCGGGGCCCAGCCCCTGGAAGCGCGGCGATTCCGGGGAAATCCGCTCGTCCTGGCCCATGTCGTCACTGGTGACCGGCGCGGCAGCGGAGAAGGCAAGGCCCATGAGAGTCGAGGACAGGGGCAGCACCAGCCCCCGGTGTGCCTGCGCGTCCATGCCGACGGCGATCTCCACGGCGAGGGACTCGGTGGCCTCCATGGGCAGCGCCACCGCCGCCAGTGCCGACCCCATGATCTCGCGCGCCCGTTCGGCGATCAGTTTCAGGGCCTCGGCGCGTGCGCTGCCGGACATCAGGCTGTAGGTGATCTCGGCGTTCGCACGCAGCCAGCGCTCGCGCAGCCGGGACTCCTCGTACAGCCGGGCGTTGTCGATCGCCACCCCGGCCGCCACGGCCAGCGTGGACAGCACCGACTCGTCCTCCTCGTCGAACTGCACCCCACCCCGCTTCTCGGTCAGGTACAGGTTGCCGAAGACCTGGTCGCGGACCCGGATGGGAACGCCGAGGAAGCTGTTCATCGGCGGATGGCCGGGCGGGAAGCCGTACGAGGCCGGGTGCTGGGAGATCTTCTCCAGCCGGAGGGGCTCAGGGTGCCGGATCACTTCACCGAGGATGCCGTGCCCCTCGGGGAAGGGGCCGATCTCGGCGATCTGCTCCTCGGTCACCCCGACGGTGAGGAAGGCCGAGAGGGAGCTGCCGTCCGGTCCGATGACGCCGAGGGCCGCGTATTCGGCGTCGACCAGCGCGGCGGCCGCCTCGACGATGGAGTGCAGTGCCTGCTCAAGGTCCAGTTCGCGGCCTACGGTGAGCACCGCCTCCAGCAGGCTGTGCACACGGTCCCGGATGCCGCGAGCCGCGTCGATCCGGGCCCGCAGCTCCTCCAGCAGCTCGTCGAGTTTGAGCTGGGGCAGTCGTACACGAGGCTCTTCTTCGCTTGCCATGACGCTCCTCCATGCCAGTCAACCAGCCTCTGCCGGTGGACGCAGAAAGGCGGCACCAGCGGCCGGAGACGGTCTGCCGACGGCGGAACCGGCCGCCCTCCCGGCTCTCAGGGCCGGTCGGCCCACCGCGTGGGACGGAGGGCACCTGCCTCGGCGCGCCGCTCCCTCCCAGGCTGGGAGGGAGCGAGAGCACGGAGCCGAGGAGTGGCGTCATGGCCCGCTATGTGTACGACTTCCAGGACGGTGGCCGTGACCTGGCCGGCCTGCTCGGCGGCAAGGGCGCGAACCTGGCCGAGATGGCCCGGCTGGGGCTGCCGGTACCGCCGGGGTTCATCGTCTCCACCGAAGCCTGCCGTGCGTTCCTGGCCACCGGCGAGGAACCGGAGGGGATGCCGGCGGAGGTCTCCCGGCACCTTTCGACGCTGGAGACGGGAGCCGGGCGGCTGCTGGGGCAGGGGGACGACCCGCTGCTGGTCTCCGTCCGCTCCGGGGCGCGCTTCTCGATGCCCGGCATGATGGAGACGGTTCTCGACATCGGCCTCAACGACGACTCCGTGCTCAGCCTGGCCAAGGTGTCCGGTAACGAGCGCTTCGCCTGGGACTCCTACCGCCGGGTCGTCCAGATGTACGGCAGCACGGTGATGGGAGTCGGTCCGGCCCTGTTCGACGAGGCCATGACCCTGCTGAAGGACGCCTGCGGGGCCCCCGACGATCTCCATCTCGACGCGAGCGACCTCGCATGGCTGGTGGGGACGTACAAGAGCCTGATCCGGGACGAGACCGGCCGCGACTTCCCCCAGTCCCCCGCCGAGCAGCTCCGGCAGGCGATCCTCGCCGTGTTCCGGTCCTGGAACGCCGAACGTGCCGTGCTGTACCGGCGGCGCGAGCACATCCCGGACGACCTCGGCACGGCCGTCACCGTGCAGCGCATGGTGTTCGGCAACCTCGGCCCCGACTCGGGCAGCGGCGTCGCCTTCACCCGCGACCCGGCCACCGGGCGCCCCGGGCTGTACGGCGACTACCTGCCGAACGCACAGGGCGAGGACGTCGTGTCGGGCGTGCGGGACGCCGTGCCGCTGGCCGAGCTGGAACGGCTGGACCCCCGCTCGTACCGACAGCTGCGCGACCACGCGCGAACCCTGGAGCGGCATTACCGCGACCTGTGCGACATCGAGTTCACCATCGAACGCGGAACGCTGTGGATGCTGCAGACCCGGGTGGGCAAGCGCACCGCCGAGGCCGCCTTCGCCATCGCCACCGAACTGGTGCGGGAAGGTCTCATCAGCTCGGACGAGGGCCTGGCGCGGGTGAGTGGTGACGGGCTGGTCCGGCTGATGTTCCCGCGCTTCGACACCACCGCCACGGGTGAGACGCTCGCCCACGGCGTGCCGGCCTCGCCGGGCGCCGCGGTGGGCGCGGCCGTGTTCGACTCCGCGGAGGCCGTGCGGCGGGCCGCGGCCGACGAGCGGGTCGTACTCGTCCGTGAGGAGACGACACCCGACGACCTGTCCGGGATGGTGGCCGCACAGGCGGTGCTGACCGGCCGCGGTGGCAAGACCAGCCACGCGGCCGTCGTCGCCCGGGGCATGGGCAAGGTGTGCGTGTGCGGGGCGCAGGACATCACCGTCGACACGCGGGCCCGGCGTTTCACCGCCCGTGACGGCACGGTCGTCGAGGAGGGCACCGTCATCTCGGTGGACGGTTCCACCGGTGACGTGTACCTCGGGGCGGTGCCGTTGGCCCCGTCGGCGACCATGCGGTACCTGGAGAGCGGTGAGCAGGCCGACAGCCTGGTCTCCGCGGTGGCCCGGGCGCTGGACCACGCCGACTCGGTTCGGCGCCTGGAGGTGCGGGCCAACGCCGACACCCCTGAAGACGCTGCCCGGGCCCGGACGTTCGGGGCGCAGGGGATCGGACTGTGCCGCACCGAGCACATGTTCCTCGGCGAGCGGCGCAAGCTGGTCGAGGAGATGATCCTCGCCCGTACCGATGCCGACCGCGACCGCGCGCTGGCGGCTCTGCTGCCGCTCCAGCGGCGCGACTTCACGGGCATCCTGGAGGCGATGGACGGCCTCCCGGTCACCGTCCGGCTGCTCGACCCACCCCTGCACGAGTTCCTGCCCGACCGCACCGACCTGGCCGTCCGTATCGCGGCCGTCGAGGCCACGGGTCGGCGACCGGACGTACACGACGCGGAGTTGCTCGCCGCGGTGAACCGGACGCACGAGGAGAACCCGATGCTGGGCCTGCGGGGCGTGCGGCTCGGCCTGGTGGTTCCCGGCCTGGTCGCGATGCAGGTCCGGGCGATCGCCGAGGCGGTCGTCGAGCGCACCCGAGCGGGTGGCTCTCCGCGAGCGGAGATCATGGTGCCGCTGGTCGGCGCCGTCGAGGAACTGCGACTCGCCCGCGAAGAGGTGGCCCGAGTCCTGGCCGAGGTGGGTGAGGAGACCGCCACCCCCGTCCACTGTCCTGTCGGCACGATGATCGAACTGCCCCGTGCGGCGCTCACCGCCGGCCGGATCGCCGAGGAGGCGGAGTTCTTCTCCTTCGGCACCAACGACCTCACCCAGACCACGTGGGGTTTCTCCAGAGACGACGTGGAGGCCGCGTTCTTCTCGGCCTACTTGGACAAGGGCGTCTTCACCGCCTCACCCTTCGAGACGCTCGACCGGGACGGGGTGGGCCGGCTGGTCCGGATCGCCGTCGAGGAGGGTCGTGCGGCGCGCCCGGACCTGGAGACCGGCGTCTGCGGCGAGCACGGTGGCGATCCGGAGTCGATCCGCTTCTTCCACGAGGTCGGTCTGGACTACGTCTCGTGCTCGCCGTTCCGGGTCCCGGTGGCCCGTCTTGAGGCGGGCCGTGCGGCCCTGGCGGACGTGGACGCGAGTGAGAGCAGGTGACGGGAGTGCACGGTCCCCTCATCGGCATGGGCCCGACCGGCAGCGGAAAGGAGGCGCGTCATGCCGGCCCGTGAGATGCGAGCACATCGGCGCATCGACCTCGACCACGCCGAGGCGCTGCGGTTGCTGGGCAGCGTGTCGCTGGGAAGGATCGTCTTCACCCGGCAGGCTCTCCCCACCGTCCGCCCGGTCAACCACGTCCTGGACGACGGCGACATCGTCATCCGTACCCACGAGGGTGCCGCGCTCACGTCTCACGCGCGGGAAACCGAGAGCACGGGCGTCGTCGTCGCGTACGAGGCCGATGTCATCGACCCGGACACCCACCTCGGCTGGAGCGTGGTCGTCACCGGGTACGCCCACCTGGTCACCGACCCGGTCGAACTGGAGCGCGTCCGTGGCCTGCTGGAGCCCTGGGTGCCGATGGAACCCATGGACCAGGCGGTGCGCATCCGCCCCGAGCTGGTCATCGGTGTGCTCCTCACCGAGACGGGCGGCGGGGCGAAGACAACCGGCTGACGGCGGTCACCCACACGGCGGGGGGTGGTACGGGTGCCCCGCCGTCTCGGGCACGTCGCCCGCGACGGGACTCACATCACTTTCACGTCTGCCGCGGCTTTCGGCCGTCACCTCAAGAGCCCGATGGGGACCAATGGGCCCTGCCGGCGTGTGATCGGGGTCCGGGCGGCCTTCCGCCGAGCCCCATCGGCCCTATCGGCAGGGCCCCGCCGGAGCCACCGTCGAAGGAGGCACCACGACGAGGAGGTGTTCCGTCATGAGCACCACGAAGCGGCTGTGGCGGTGGCGGAGCAATCCGCTGCGGCGGCACGAGGACGTCGTCGAGGCGTGGATCGTCCTGGCTGTCTGGGTGGTGGTCGCCGTCGCCGGCGCCGTCGCCGGACTGGTGACGGCTTGGAGCGCCGAGCACGAGTTCGCGGAGCAGCGCGCCCACAGGCACGCCGTTCGAGCGGTGCTGGTCACCGACGCGCCACACGGCGCCACCACGGACCGGCAGACCGACGGCCGGGTCCGGGGCTCCGTGCGCTGGGCGGCTCCCGACGGCACCCCCCGCGGTGGGCAGACGCTGGTCGGCGGTGGCCTGAAGGCCGGAGCCTCGGTGACCGTCTGGCAGGACGACCAGGGCCGGCTCGCGCCCTCGCGGCCGACGGGCCGTACCGAGGGGCACGTCGAGGCCGCTCTCTTCGGTGCCGCGGCCACCCTCGCCGTCGCGGCTCCGGTCTTCGGTGCGGGTGCTCTCGCTCGAGCCCGGCTCGACCGGCGTCGCATGGCCCGCTGGGACCAGGAGTGGGAACTGCTGGGAACGCAGTGGGGCCCGAAGACGGGCTGAACCGTCCCCCGGGAGCCGGCCCTCCCGGCACCCGCCCCATGGGCACGCGGCCCCACGGGACACAAGCTGGAGGCGAGGTTCATGAACGAGACGCTGTCCCTCGGCCGGATCGCCGGCGTGCGGGTCGGCCTGAACTGGAGCGTCCTGGTCATCGTCGTCCTGGTGACGGTCGCTCTCGCGCGCGGTCAATTCCCTGCCGCCCATCCGGGCTACTCCGCCGTGCAGTACTGGACGCTGGCCCTGCTGGCCGCAGTGGTCTTCCTCGTCTCGCTGCTGGCGCACGAGCTGGCGCACGCCGTGGTCGCCCGCCGTAACGGCGTGCAGGTCGACGGCATCACCCTGTGGATGCTGGGCGGTGCGGCGCGCCTGCACAGCGAGGCCGCGACACCGGCCGCGGAGCTGCGCATCGCCGCCGTGGGCCCGCTCACCAGTCTGCTGGCCGGTGGCGCCCTGGCGGGCGTCGCCGCCGGGCTGGACGCGTTGCACGCGTCCGGGCTCGTGGTCGAGGCGGTCGCCTGGCTGTCCGCGATCAACATCCTGCTGGGCGTCTTCAACGCGCTGCCCGCCGCCCCGCTCGACGGGGGACGGCTGCTGCGGGCGTACCTGTGGCATCGCACGGGCGACCGGCTGCGGGCCACCCGCGGCGCCTCGGCGGCGGGCCGGGCGCTGGGCTGGTTCATGGTGCTGACCGGCTTCGCGGCCGTGCTGTTCGGGCACCACCTGTCCGGCCTGTGGCCCGCGCTGATCGGCTGGTTCCTCATCAGCGCGGCGACCGCTGAAGCCCGCCAGGCGGAGATGCGGAGCGTACTGGGCGGAATCCCGGTCAGCCGCGTCATGACCCCGAACCCGGTCACGGTTCCGGACGCGGCGACACTCGCCGGCTTCGTCGCCGAGGGGCCCTTCGGCCACTACCGCCACTCGGCCTTCCCGGTGCTGGCGGCGGATGGCTCGGTGGTCGGTCTGCTCACCGTGCGGCGTGTGGAGGTGACACCGGCCCAGGCGCGTGCGAGCACGACGGTCCGCGAGGCGATGCGTCCCCTGGACGACGTCGTCATCGCCGCGCCCGAGGAGCCGGTGCTGGATCTGCTGCCCCGGCTGGAGGCGAGCCCCGTCCGCCGTGCGGTGGTCCTGGACGAGGGACGCCTCGTCGGCATCCTCACCGTCGCCGACATCACCCGGGCTCTGGCCTGGCCGGCCGAGCCCGCGCAGACCCCGCCGCGGGGCACCGGTCCGCACCTGACCAAGGAGGCGTCATGACCGGAGCCGTGCGATCGTGGTGCCGGCGCGCGGTGGCGCTGTCCCCGCCCGCGCGGGCCGGGCTCAGACGCGCTCCGGCACCACGGCCACCGGGCAGGCCGCGTGGTGGAGCACCCCGTGGGCGACGCGGCCGAGTTGGAGGCCGAAGCGACCTTGGCGGCGCCGGGCGCCGACGACCAGCAGGTCGGCTTCGCGGGACACCGCCAGCAGGGCGTCGCGGGCGAAGCCCTCGATCGTACGGCGGTGCACCCGCAGGCCGGCCGGGGTGTCCCGCAGCGCCTCCTCCACCAGTTCCGCAGCCCGCTGCTCCTGGAAGTGGGCCGGTTCCCCGACGAGCAGGGGATGCGCACGGGGCTCGTGCAGCGGTCGGCGCCAGGCCCGCACAGCCTCCAGCGGGACCCCGCGCAGCAGGGCCTCCTCGGCCGCGAAACGTACGGCGGCCGAGCCTGCCTGCTTCTCGCCCACCCCCAGGAGGACGCGGCCTCGTGCGCCGGAGCGGTTGTCGTGGCTGCCGCGCACGACGATCAGCGGGCAGTGCGCGTGGCCGGCCACCGCGACGCTCACGGAGCCGAGCAGTGCCTCGGTCACACCGCTGCGGCCCCGGCAGCCCAGGACCATGGCGAGGGCGCTGTGGCTCTCCCGGATCAGGCTGTACCCGGCTTCCTCGGGCAGCACGTCGGTGGTGACCTTCACGCCTGGCTGCCGCTGACGGGCGCGCCGTTCGGCGGTCCCCACGATGTCCTCGGCCATCACCTCCTCCGAGGGCGTGCCGAGGTCGTGGGCGAAGATCCCGCCCTCGTAACGCTCCCAGAGGGAGGCGTACACGAGACGGAGTGACGCCCCGCGCAGGGCCGCCTCGTCGGCAGCCCACTCCACTGCTCTCATGCTCGGCTCGGAGCCGTCGATTCCGACGACGATCGGGAGGTCCACGGGCTCGCCGAAGGCCCGTGCGGCTGGTGCCTTCATGGGTTCTCCTCCTCGGGGCGGCGGCTCAGCCGTGCGCGACGACCGCGACGGGGGCGGTGATGTGGTGCAGGGCCGCGTGCGTGACATGGCCGATGTGAGCACCGAAGGAGCCGGTGCGGATACGCCGGCCGACGACCACCAGGGAGGCGTCACGGGAATCGTTGACGAGGACCTGCGGCGCGCTGCCGCACCGGCTCGCCTCGATGACCTCGACGTCCGGGAACTTCTGCCGCCAGGGACGCAGCACCTTGCCCAGCAGGGAGGCCTGTCCGCGCGCGAGCGTGTCGTGGAGTTCGGCGTCACCGGGGAAGCGGTAACCGGACGTGGACGGCTCGGGCCAGGCGTGGACGGCCCGTAGGGCGGCTTCGCGGCGAGCGGCCGAGTCGAAGGCGAATTCCAGCAGTGTGTCGTCCGGCTGATCGATGTCGAGGCCCAGGACGACGGGACGGAACGGCGGCGCGGCGGACGGTACGCCCGCCGGGTCCCTCCCGTGGTCGTCACCGGCCTGCTCCTCCGCGCGCACCAGCACCACCGGGCGCTCGGCACGGGCCACGATCCCCAGACTCACCGAGCCGACCATGAACCCTCGTAGTCCACCGAGCGCCCGCGAGCCCAGCACCAGTAGTTCGGCGTGGCCCGCCGCCTCGCAGAGGACGTCGGCCACGGTCCCCGTGAGCTGCTCGGTGATCACCTCGATGCCCGGGTGGCGCAGCCGGATCCCTTCCGCGGCCTCGTGTGCCAACCGCTCGGCCCAGCGCTGGTAACGCTCTATGTCCAGCAACGGGGTACGGGCGGCGTACCGGGGCGTCGGCTCCTGGACATGCACGATCTTCAAGGGCAGACCGCGCAGCAGCGCTTCACGAGCCGCCCACTCGGCTGCGGCCCGGCTTCCGGGCGAGTCGTCGAGGCCGACGGTGACGGTCCGGGACATGGTCTCCACCTCCGGGTGAGAGGGTTCCGCTTTCCGCGTGGCGCTGCGGCGCCGGCCGGACGTGATGTCCTCCCCCGCCGTGGCGGTCCGGGCCGCCGCCGCGCTCGCCGAGGCCGCGCGCGTCATGGCGCGAGAGGGGGTCAGGCGGCGGTGAGCAGGTTCTTCACCTCGACCACGTCGGAGATCTCCTCCACCTCCGCCACCAGCCGGGCCAGCGCAGCGGGGGGCATCCGCCCGGTCAGCTCCACGATGCCGTCGTGCACGGCGACTTGCACGTTCTCCCGGTCCCCCGGTGGGCAGCAGGCTGCGATCGTCGCCTCGACCTCCGTCCGGATCCCGGCGTCGTCCCTGATGAGGCACTGAAGCAGCGCATCACGGCGCACGACGCCCACCAGGCGGCCATCGCGGTCGGTGACAGGCATCCGCTTCAACCGGGACAGCGCGGCGAGCCAGCCCGCCTCGGCAACCGTCGCGCCGGGGAGCACAGTGATCGCGGGACTTGTCATCAGGTCGGCGGCCGAATCGCCACGAGCCTTGCCATGGATCCGGCGCTCACGCAGCCTGCCGATGGGTCCGGGCCGGTGACCGGACGCCTCGAAAGCGACCTTGGCCAGCAGGTCGGACTCCGAGACGACGCCGATCACATGGTCCTCGGCGTCCAC
Source organism: Streptomyces olivaceoviridis (assembly GCF_014650115.1). GTDB lineage: Bacteria > Actinomycetota > Actinomycetes > Streptomycetales > Streptomycetaceae > Streptomyces > Streptomyces olivaceoviridis. Next base: position 162,425 of record NZ_BMUI01000008.1, read on the forward strand.
CACCGGGAGTGCGCCGACGTGCTCGCGCGCCAGCGAGCGGGCGATGTCGCGGTACGGCAGGTCTTCGCGCAGGGAGGCGGCGGGCACGTCCATCACGTCCCGCACCAGGGGCAGTGCGGGTTCGGACGCGGACGCGGACTGCGGCGTGAGCGGGGCGGACGGAGGTACGGACCGGGTACCGCTCGGCGGAGTCGTCGGGGCCTGCGCCTGCGTACCCGCGTGCTTGGCGGCGGCGGTGGCCACGGCACCCAGGTAGCGGAGCAGCGTGTCCCGCCGTGCCGTTTCACCGGGGCTCCGGGGGCGGGAGGGCACATCCTGCCGGGCTTCGGCCTCCGTGGAGAAGTTCTCGTGCTCGTTCACGACGGCCTCCTGACTCCGTCGAGTCGCCTACCGTCCCAGTCTTTCGCTCTCGCCGGCCGTGCCAAGAGCCGAACGGCCCTGGTGGAACGGCGTGACGGCCCTATCCGGTGCGGGCCGGGACGGCAACGGTGAGACTGGAGGAGCAGCCGATCGGCAGGAGGCCGCCGATGAGCTTGCGGGACTTCCTGGAGCGGTTCCGTCCGGCGGGCACGCCGGGAGCGTCCGCCACCGGTGTGCCCGCCGACCGTACGGCGGAACGCACCGCGGAACTGGAGCCCGCCCTCGCCCGGCTGGCGGACGTTCAGCGGGAGGCGGCGCGGATCCGGGCAGCGGCTGAGCGGGAGGCCGAGGCACTGCGGCAGAACACCGCGCGAGAGGCGGCACGCCTTGTGGAGGCCGCGCGAGACCACGCTCCCGAGGTGCGCCGGCAGGCCGCGGAACCCCTCCTGCGGGAAGCGCGGCAAGAGGCGGACGCCCTCCGCGCCCGCGGAGACCGCACTGCCTCGGTGATCCGCGAGCGCGCCTTGGAGCGCATGCCCCGCCTGGTGGATCTCGCTGTGGCCGATGCCCTGCGCCTGACAGGCGGGGAGCGGGAGGGGCCATGAGTGCCGGGTGGGTCGCCGCGACGGTGCGGGCGAAGGCCCTCGTCGTCCGGTATCCGGGCACCGCCGGGGTACGGGAGATCGCGCGTGGTCCGACCCTCGATGACGCCCTGCGACGCCTGGCGACCACGCCCTACGCGAGATACGCACGGACGGCGACGGACGTGCGCGAGGCCCAGCGGGCGGTGTCCGCCACCCTGCTGTGGCACCTGCGGGTACTGGCCGGCTGGCTGCCCCGGGGCGGTGCCCGCCTGCTGGTCCCGCTCGCCGCCGGGTTCGAGATCGCCAACGTCGCCTCCCGGCTGCCCGCACCGGACGGCCGCCGCGCCGAGGCTCCGGAGCCCTATCGGCTCGGGGCGCTGGAGACCGCCTGGCGAAATCTGCAACGCGCCGGGACACCCGCTGAGACACGGGCCGCGCTCACCGCCTCCCCTTGGGGCGACCCGGGCGGCGACACGCCGTGGGCCCTGGTCACCGGCATGCGGATGGCCGCCGTGCGCCGCACCGCTGTCGCCGTACAGCCCGCGCGCCGCTGGGCCCAGGGACGCGCTGTCCTGCTGGCGGCCCGTGAGATGTTCGTACATCACCGCTCTCTTCCGGAGCCCGTACTGCGCGATGCGGCGCGGCTGCTCGGGAGGCGGGCGACGGTCGCCGCCACGTACGAGGAGTTCCGTGGGCGTCTGCCCTCGTCCGCGGGTTGGGCCCTGAAGGACATCGACGAGCCGGGTGAGCTGTGGCGGGCCGAAGCCCGTTGGTGGCGGACGGTGCAGGCTGACGGCGCGGCGCTGCTGCGTGCGGGCCGGCACGGGCCCCGGGCGGTCGTCGGTGCGGTGGCGCTGCTGTCCGTGGACGCCTGGCGGGTGCGGGCGGCGCTGGAGTCGGCGGCGCGCGGTGGCCGGCCCGGGGAGGTGTTCGATGCCCTGGTCTGAGGCGGTGACGCCGGTCCGGATGCGCCGTGTGGCGGTGGTCGTCCCGCAGGCGGCCCTGCGGGACGCTCTGGTGCGGATCGCCGAGGAGGGCTGCGTGGAACTGGACCACGCCGAGGAAGCGGCTCCGGGTGCGGCGGCCACGCGCCTGCAACGGTTGCGGGGGCGGGGCGGGCCAGGCGGCGCCGAGAGCGCCGCCACAGCAGTGCTGTCCTCCGCCGCGCCCGACCTCGACCTGCTCGAACGCCGTGAGAACGTCGCACTGCTGGCGGGCGAGGCCCTGTTGGAGGAGCGCGCCGGGAGCGCGGTACGGCAGGGAGAGGTGGCCGCGCTCGCCGGGTGGTGCCCGGCCGCCGAGGTACCCCGCGTCGCGGAACGCCTGGCCGCTGCGGGAGGCGCTCTGCTGCCGCTGCCGTACCCGCACGGGACCGATCCGCCGACACTGCTGCGGCCGGGCCGGGCCGCCTCCTTCACCCCGCTGGTGACGACGTACGGGACACCCGCCTACGCGGACGTGGATCCCTCGTGGCCGGCGGGCCTCGCCTACGTCGCGATGTTCGGAATCATGTTCGGTGACGTGGGGCACGGGGCGCTGCTGGTGCTCGGCGCCGTCGCATTGCGCCTCGGGTGGCCCCGCCGGTCGGCCGGGCTGGGCCGGTTGTGGCCGTTTCTCGCGGGTGCGGGCGTCGCCTCCATGGTGGCGGGGGCCGCCTACGGCGAGTTCTTCGGGCCGACGGGTCTGCTGCCGGTGCTGTGGCTGAGCCCGCTGGAGCGTCCTGCTCGTCTGCTGGCCGCCGCCGTGGTGTTCGGTGCCGGTCTGCTGGCCCTCGCCCACGCCGCCGGGGCGGTGAACCGGGTGCGTGAGGGCGGCTGGGGCTCGGGGCTGTACGCGGCGTCGGGCTGTGCCGGGTTGCTGTTCTACCTGGGCCTCGCTCTGGCCGCGGCGGGCCCGGTCCTGCACCGGCAGGCTCCGGCCGTCGCCGGAACCGCTCTTGCCGTGACCGGGCTGGCGCTGGTGGCGTTCGGCCTGTTCCGGGCCACGGCGGGCGGCGGCGCGGGAGTCGCCGAGACAGCGGTGCGGCTGTTCGACGTCGTCGTGCGGACGGGCACCAACACCCTGTCGTTCGCCCGGCTGGCCGCGTTCGGCCTGACCCATGCCGCCCTCGCGGGTCTTGTGTGGCGCGGTACGACCGGCCTGGCCGGCCGAGGTGCCGCCGGAGTCGTGGGGGCCGCCCTCCTGTTCGTCGTCGGCACGGCCGTGACCTTCGGCCTGGAAGCCCTGGTGGCCGGTGTGCAGGCGCTCCGGCTGGAGTTCTACGAACTCTTCTCCCGGCTCTTCGAGGCGGAGGGCCGGCCGTTCCGTCCCTGGCACGTTCCCCCTGCGGAACCCGCCGATCCCGCTACGAAGGTGATCCCATGCTCACCTGGTTGATCGTCCTTCCGGTCCTGGTCGCGGCGCTCGGCGCCGTCCGGCTGCTGCGGCGGCGCCGGGCCGGACACGCCTTCCGCTGGCTGCTGGCCACTGACCTCGCCCTGCTGGGCGGCGCCCTGGTCGTCCTCGCCACCGCCCTGGCGGGGCCGGCACGAGCCTCGGCGCAGGCCGCCGCGTCCGGTGGCGTCAACGGATCCGCCTTGATCGGGGCGGCCATCGCGGTGGCCGGCGCGTCGATAGGAGCCGCGATAGCCGTCGCCTACACGGGCGCCGCGGCGCTGGCCGCGTTGAGCGAGCGACCGGAGATGTTCGGCCGGGCGATGGTGATCGTCGGTCTGGCGGAGGGCATAGCCGTGTACGGGCTGGTGGTCGCGATCCTGCTGATCGGAAGGGCATGACGATGGCCACCGTGGCCGCCATCGGCACCCGGACCAGCGTGTCCGGCCTGGCGCTGGCGGGGATCGACGTGCTGGTCGCGGAGGATCCGGACGCCGTCCGCCGGGCCTGGCGGACGCTGCCCCGCACGGTCGGCCTCGTGATCCTCACGGCCGACGCCGCCGAAGCGCTCGTCGGCCAGGCGACGGCACCGGACCCGTCCCGGCCGCTGACGGTGGTGATGCCCGGATGACCGCGCCCTTGGACGCGCTGAGCCCCGTCCGCGCCGCATTGCTGCGCGCGGCACGGGCCTCCGCCGACGCCGTTCGGGACCGCGCTCAGGCCGACGCGGAGGAAACCCTGCGCTCAGCCCGCGCCACGGCCGAGGCGGTGCTCGCGCGGGCCCGGGACCTCGGCAGAGCCGACGGTGCCGCCGAGGCGGCTCGCGAACGGGTGCGGGCGGCCCAGGACGCCTGGGCGGCGGAACTGGCGGCCAGGGCAGAGGTCTACGCGGCCCTCAGGACTGCGGTTCACGCAGGTGTGCGCAGGCGATTCACGGAGGACGCGTCTGTGGGGTCGCTCTCCGCGGAGGCGGCACGAAAGCTGTTGGGTCCGCAGGCGAGGGTCACGGCGGCCCCGGCGGGCGGGGTGACGGCCGAGGTGCCCGGCCGCCGGGTCGACCTGTCGGCGGACGCCCTCGCCGATCGTGCCCTGGACCGGCTGGGTGTACGGGCCGAGACGTTGTGGGAGCCGGCGTGACCACCGTCGGCAATCCTTCGTCGGACTCGCCGGACACGCGCGCGCTCCCGAGGATCACGGCCGGTGCTGCGCCGGACGGCGCGGACCGCCCACGGATCCTCCGCGTCGCCGGCCCCCTCGTGGAGATCACCTGCCCGCCCGCGGTGGCCATGCACGACCTGGTGGTGCTGGGTGCCGCCCGGCTGCCGGGCGAGGTGGTCGCCATCCACGGCGACACGGCCACCATCGAGGCCTACGAGTACACCGGGGGGCTGGCTCCCGGGCACCCCGCGGAGCCCCAGGGCCGCCCCCTGTCGGTGCGGCTGGCACCGGATCTGCTCGGCGGCGTGTTCGACGGGCTGCTGCGTCCTCTGGCCGGCATCGGCGACCTTCTCACGGCAGGCGAAACGGCGGCCGGTGAACCGGAGCGGCACACCTGGTCGTTCACACCGCGAGTGGCTGCGGGAGGTTCGGCTGCGGCCGGTGACGTCCTCGGGGAGATCGGCGCGGGCGTGCCGCTGCGGCTCCTGGTGCCTCCGGACCTCTCGGGTGAGGTGACCTGGGTCGCGGCGGCGGGCGATCACCCCTCGGACGGCGTGCTCGCCGTGGTGGGCGGCCAGGAAGTGCGGCTTGAGCAGACCTGGCCGGTGCGCAGACCACGACCGGTCGCGCGGCGGTTGCCGGCGGACGTGCCCCTGAACACCGGACAGCGGGCCGTCGACCTGCTCTTCCCGGTGGCCCGCGGCAGCACGGTCGCCGTGCCCGGCGGCTTCGGCACCGGCAAGACCATGCTGCTGCAACAGATCGCCAAGTGGTGCGACGCCGACGTCATCGTCTACGTCGGCTGCGGCGAGCGCGGCAACGAGATGGCGGACGTCATCGAGGAGTTGGCGGAGCTGACCGACCCGCGGACCGGGGGTCGTCTGGCCGAACGGACCGTGACGATCGCGAACACCTCCAACATGCCGATGATGGCCCGCGAGGCCGGCGTGCACACGGGCGCGACGGTCGCCGAGTACTTCCGCGACATGGGCCTCGACGTCGTTCTGATCGCCGACTCGACCTCCCGCTGGGCGGAGGCGCTGCGCGAGTTCGCCTCCCGTAGGGGAGAACTCCCCGCCGAGGAAGGCTATCCGGCGGGGCTCGCCTCGCAACTGGCCGCGTTCTACGAGCGGGCCGCCGCCGTGCGCACCCTCGGCGGCGCGACCGGCTCGGTCACGGTGATCGGCGCGGTGTCCCCACCGGGCGGTGACCGCACCGAGCCCGTCACCGCGCACACCGAGCGCTTCGTGCGCTGCCTGTGGAGCCTGGACCGCGATCTCGCCTACGCCCGCCACTATCCCGCGGTGTCCTGGTCGGAGTCCTTCTCCCGGGACGCCGCCGCGCTGGCCGCCGCCCATGCGCGGGCCGGTGACGCCGCGTGGGCCGAGCGGCGTGGTCGTGTGGCGCGGCAGCTGGCGGAGGCAGACCGGCTGGCCGACCTCGTCGAACTGGTCGGCATCACGGCGCTGCCGCCCCGGGAACGGATCAACGTGCTCGCCGGACGGCTGCTGCGCGAGGCCGCGATCCAGCAGAACGCGCTGTCCCCGGCGGACGCCTACAGCGCCCCCGGGAAGACGGCGGCCCTGGTGGAGGCCGTACTGACGGTCATCGACCGCTGCCTGGAACTGGTGGACTCCGGCATCCCCGCGAATGCCGTCGAAGCGGTCGACTTCAGTCCACTGCTGCGGGCACGCGAGACGGCGGGCCCCGCCGAGACCGCTCCGGTCACCGCGGCCCGCGACAGCGTGCTGGCCCGCCTCAAGGAGGCGGCATGACCGGCGCCGTGGGCATCGAGTACACGAGGGTGCGGGAACTGCGCGGTCCGCTCCTGTTCGTCGAGGGAGTGAGCGGGGTCGGGTGGGACGAGTTCGCCACGATCGTCCTCGACTCCGGTGGGCGACGGCACGGCCTGGTCCTGGAAGTGGACCGCGACGTGGCGGTGGTGCAGGTCCTGGAGGACACGGCCGGCATGAACCGCACCGGCACCCGCGTCGCCTTCTCGGGGACGCCGCTGCGGATCCCGGTCGGTGCCGGATGGCTGGGGCGCGTGTGCGACGGGCGCGGCGAACCGGCCGATGGCGGGCCCCCGGTACTGGGCGGGTCGTACGCGGAGGTCGGTGGCGCGCCGATCAACCCGGTGCGCCGGGAACCGCCGGACGAGGCCGTACTCACCGGTGTGGGCGCCGTGGACGTGCTCACCACCCTGGTGCGGGGCCAGAAGCTGCCGGTGTTCTCGGCAGCCGGGCTGCCGCACCTGGAACTCGCCGTGCAGATCGCGGCCCAGGCGACGTGCGCGGGGGAGCCGTTCGCCGTCGTGTTCGCCGGCATGGGGCTCACCCATGCCGACGCGGCGTTCGTCCGCGAAGGGCTGGCGGCCCGCTCGGCCGCGAGGGAACTGGTCCTGTTCGTGAACACGGCGGACGACCCGGTGATCGAACGGCTCCTCACCCCGCGACTTGCCCTGACCGTCGCCGAGCACCTGGCGTTCACCGAGGGCCGTCACGTCCTGGTGGTCATGACGGACATGACGGCCTACGCGGAGGCGCTGCGCGAGGTGTCCGCCGCCCGTGGCGAGATTCCGGCCCGCCGGGCCTACCCCGGATACCTCTACAGCGACCTGGCGTCCCTCTACGAACGCTGCGGTCGCATCAGGGGCCGGCCGGGCTCGGTGACCGTCCTTCCCGTTCTCACCATGCCCGCGGGCGACATCACCCACCCCGTCCCGGACCTCACCGGCTACATCACGGAAGGCCAGATCGTGCTGAGCGCGGAGGTGCAGGCAGCAGGTACCCATCCGCCCGTGGATCCGCTGGCCTCGCTGTCGCGGCTGATGCGCAAGGGAACCGGAGCGGGACGCACCCGCGCGGACCATCCCGCCGTCGCGGCGCAGTTGATCGCCGCGCTGGCCCGGTCCCGGCAGGTGCGGGAGCTCGCCGACCTGATCGGACGCTCGGCGCTCAGCCCGACCGATCTGCGCCACCTGGACCTGGAGGAGGCTTTCCGGCACCGGTTCCTGGCGCAGGGCACCGACGAGAACCGGTCGCTGGACGACTCCCTGGACCGGGCCTGGGAGGTGCTGCTGACCCTGCCGCGCAGCCAGCTCGGCATGCTTCCGGCCGGCCTGCTCGACGCTCACGCTCCGCCGCGGGACCAGGAGGCACGATGAGCCCGCGGGTTCGCCGCGTCCCGGCGGGACGGGCCGGACGCCTGCGGCTGCGTCGCAGTCTCGCCACGGCGGTCCGCGGAGCGGACCTCCTGGAACGCAAGCTCCGGCTCCTGCGGGACCGGGAGCACAGGGCACGGCGAGCGGCTGAGGACGCGGGCAGGGTGTGGCGCCAGAGGCTGGCCGAGGCGGAAACGTGGCTGGTGCGAGGCGTGCTGCTCGGCGGCGAACGCGCGCTGGCCGAGGCAGCGCCGCTGGAACGGGCGCGCGTAGACGTCCAGTGGGGTGCGCTGATGGGCGTGCGCCACCCGGCAGCGGTCGGCTGGACGGACCCCGTCCGCTCCCCGCGGGAGCGGACACCGTCCAACACCGCCCTCGCCCACGCCGAGACGGCCTGTCGTGCCGCGGCCCGCGCCGCGGCGGAACTCGCGGCCCACCAGGCAGCCGCCGAGCTTCTGGCCGCCGAGGCCGTACGCACTGGGCAGCGGGTCCGCGCCCTGCGCCGGCACTGGATCCCCCGGCTGCGGGACGAGCTGGCCGTGGCGGAACTGGCGTTGGAGGAGGCGGAGCACGAGGAAGCGGTACGGCGCCGCTGGGCCGCCGGCGCCGGCGGCCTCTGAGCGTTCCGCCCGACCGCCCAGCCGACGGGCCCCACGCGCGCCGTCCGCGTCGGTCCACCCGGCCGGGGGTTCCTGGTCGCCGCGGGCCTGGAGTCCGCCCTGGCCTTCCCGGCCTGCTACCGCGTGGAGCGGGACGACACCGAGGAGGGAGCGCGCATCGCCACCGGGTACTGGCCGAGCTCCGGCGCGGACCTGGTTGCGGGATCCGCCTGGACAGCGGTGCCCTCGACGCGCTCTCACGCCGGTCACGCGCCGTCCTGGACGCGGCCGGACCGGCCGACGTACGGATCGTGGCCGGCGGCGGGCTCGACGAGATCGCCCCTGGCCAGGGAGCAGCCTCCGGAGTCCGTCGGAGCCCGACTGCGCCCCGTGGGGCACGCCGCGCTCTCGGACGTTTCCCGCTCCGTCCCCCTCCCGGCGCACACGCGCTGACCGGTCCCCGAGGTGGCGGAGGGTCGACAGGACCGCCACGGGGACCATTGGCCCCTGGCAGGCCGGCGGTGCCGAAGACTTCCATGGAATCGGCGGCGGCATACCTCCGCGCCACCGCAGGGAGGAGGCGAACGGCGATGTCCGCTCCCCCACCGCTGAAGGACGACGACCGGGCCGTACCTGCTACCGGCCCCGAGGCCACAGGTGCCTCGATGCGCACAGGCGTCGGCGACGAGATCGTCGGCCTCCATCACCCGGACGGCAGCCCGCCCCACGACGTGCGGTGGGCCGACAGCGGACGGGTGACCCTGTACGGCCCGGGTCCTGATGCCTGCATCCGCCATCTGGTGACCGGAGACGGCCATGTCCCGGCCCGTTGACCGCCGACCCGTCGTGGTGGGCCTCGACCCTGGCCCCGGTCGTCGGATGGCGCTGACCTGGGGGGCCGACGAGGCCGCCCGTCGGCGGTTGCCGTTGCGCCTGGTCCATGTCGAGGGCGTGCCCACCGGGGGTTACCGCGGGCGGGAAGTCCCACCGTCGTGGGAGGAGTGGAACGAGGCGCTGCACAAAGCCGGCCGGCAGGTGCTGGAGGAGGCCGCGGTCTTCGTCGCGGCCCGGCACCCACAGCTTGAGGTGGAGTCCCTGCTCGCGGAGGGCGATCCCGTGTGGGTGCTGCGCGAGCAGAGTCGCGACGCCGCCGCCGTGGTGCTGGGATCACGGCACCTGAGCCGCAGGCAGGAGGTGTTCGGCTCACACGCGGTGGCCCTCCCGGTCATGGCCCGTACCCGCTGTCCCGTGGTGGTCGTTCCCGAGCCGGAACACATCACCCAGGACCCGGCGTACTTCGTCGTCGGCGTCGACGGCAGCGAACACTCCGCCACCGCGGTCGACCTGGCGTTCGAGGAGGCGGCCCTGCGGGGCGCCGAGCTGCGGGCCCTGCTCGTATGGGAGCCCGGACCGTTCCGGATCTTCGACGAGTACGAGCCGCAGCAGGAGTGCCGCCGCCTGCTCTCCGAGATCGTGGCAGGCCGCCACGCCCGCTTCCCCGAGGTCGACCTCCGTCACGAAGTGGTCCTCGGGCATCCCGTCAAAGCACTCACCGATGCCTCGGCACATGCGCTGGGTCTCGTGGTGGGGACCCGAGGCCGCGGCGGCTTCGCCGGCATGCTGCTGGGCTCGGTCAGCCAAGGCGTCCTGCACCACGCCGCCTGCCCTGTCATCGCCGTCCCGACACCAGGGTGAAACCCCGGTCAGGCACGAAGGGAAGCCGCCGTGACCGCAGAACCCCTCGACGTGAACACCGTCACCGCACTCGTGGCGGACGCCGCCGCGGCGCCCTCGCTGCACAACGCGCAGCCCTGGACCTTCCGCTACCTGCGGGACATCGGCGTTCTCCGCCTGTACGCCGACCTGGAGCGCGCCCTGCCGCGAACCGACCCGGAGAGCCGGGGTCTGCACATCGGTTGCGGCGCCGCCCTGCTGAACCTGCGCGTGGCCGCCGCCGCGGCGGACCTTGCGCCGCTCGTCCGCTTGCTGCCCGACCCCGCCTACCCGGAGTTCCTCGCCGAGGTGCATCTGTACGGCACCGGACCACCCGACGGGGCGCTCGCCCGGCTGGACACCGCGGTCCGGCGCCGCCACTCCAGTCGGCTGCCCTTCCGCGACGAGGACATCCCCGGCGCGGTGCGGGAGGGGCTGTCCGGAGCGGCCCGCGACGAGGGGGCCCAGCTGTTGTTCCCCGGCGCGTGGCATGTGCGGTCGATCCTGGAACTGGTGCGGGACGCGGAGGCCAGGGAGGCGCTCGCGCCGGACGTGCGTGAGGAAACGGCGCGCTGGGCGCGCACGGAGCTGCCCCATGCCGCCGGGATGGCCGACGGCATCCCGGGCGAGGCGTTCGGTCCCCGGCAGCGCGGCACCTCGGCTCCTGTGCGTGACTTCGCCGCCGGCCGGCCGATGCCCGGCCGCGGCTGGGCCTCCTTCGAGAAGAGTCCGCACATCGCCCTGCTGGGTACGGCCCACGACAGGCCTCTGGACTGGCTCGTGGCGGGTCAGGCACTGGAGCGGGTGCTGCTGCGGGCCACCGCGGACGGGCTCGTGGCCTCGGTCACCTCCCAGCCCCTGGAGTGGCCGGAGCTCCGGTGGGCCGTCCGCGACCCTGTCTCGGCGATGGCGCACGTCCAGATGGTGATCCGGCTCGGCTACGGTCCCGAAGGTTCCGCGAGCCCGCGTCGGCCGGTCGCCGATCTGCTCGACATTCTCTGAACGGTCCGTCGGACGGCACCGGACACCAAGGAGTGATGGCATGAAGGTCTCCGAGGTGATGACCGCTCCCCCCGTGTGCGTCGAACCCCGTGTCCCGCTGGCCGAGGTGACCCGGCGGATGGCCGAGTGCGCCGTCGGGTCCGTCCTCGTGGTCGAGGACGGAGTGCTGCACGGCATCGTCACCGATCGTGATCTCGCCGTACGCGGCATGGGCGGCGGCCTGGATCCGAAGGCCCCGGTGGACGCCGTCATGTCGCCACGTGTCGTCACGGTGGGAGCCGCCGCCGACCTGGAGGTGGCCTACCGGACGTTCCGCCGCGCGGGGGTCCGCCGGCTCGCGGTTCTCGACGCGGGCCGGGTGGTGGGCGTGCTGACGATCGACGACCTGCTCCTCGACGTCTTCCGGCGCCTCGCCGACCTGCTGGGACCGGTGTCCTGGAGCGTCCTGCAAGAGCCGCCAGGCCCCCCTGCCGGGCCCGGAGCACCGGATGAGCCCTGAACCAGAACGGCAGGGGACGGCCGTGCTCCGTGCGGGCGGGCCACCGACGGGCGTCACGACGACGGTGCCGCCCCCTGGCCGGCGGGATGCCTCCGGCTCGTCCGTCCCCGTGCTGCCGGTACCGGACGTCCTTGCCGCCCTGGGAAGCTCCGTCCGCGGTCTCACACCGGCCGAGACAGCCGCGCGGCGGGACCGCTACGGCCCCAACGAGCTGCCCGGCGTGCGGCGGGGCCGGGTGTGGCGTCGGCTGGTCGCGCAGTTCACCGACCTCTTCGCGGTGGTCCTGCTCGTCTCCTCGGCGATCACGTTTCTCGCGTACTGGCTGGGGCAGCCCCGGGATCCGGCCACCCTTCAGCTGGCCCTGGCGATCCTCGGTGTGGTGCTGCTGAACGCCGGCATCGGTTTCGCGCAGGAGTACTCCGCCGAACGCACGGCCGAGTCCTTGCAGGCGATGGTGCCGCACACGTGCCGCGTGCTGCGCGACGGAGAGCGGCGCGAGCTGTCCGCGCGGGATCTGGTGCCGGGCGACGTGGTGATCCTGGAGGCCGGGGACGCGGTGCCTGCGGACTGCCGATTGATCGAGGCGCGGGAAGCCGCGGTCAACAACGCCGCGCTCACCGGTGAGAGCGATCCCGTCGCCCGCGTCGCCGAACCCGTACCGCCGGGGCCACCGCTGCGGGCGCGCAACTGCGTCCTCATGGGCACCGACCTGGTCGCGGGCACGGTCAAGGCCGTCGTGTTCGCCACGGGTACGTCCACCGAGTTCGGGCGGATCTTCCGACTGGCCGCCGCCGCGCCGAGGCAGCAGACCCCGCTGCAACGGCAAGTGGCCCTCATGGCCCGCAGGGTCGCGGGCGTGGCCCTCGCGACCGGTGCGCTTCTGTTCGCGGTGCGCGTGCCCAGCGGGCAGCCGTTCGTCGGCACGTTCGTCTTCTCGCTCGGTGTGATGGTCGCCCTGGTCCCGGAGGGGCTGCCGGCCACGCTCTCCGTCTCGCTGGCGATCGGTGTCCGCCGCATGGCTCGTCGGCACGCGCTGGTCAAGCAGCTCCTCGCGGTGGAGGCACTCGGCTCGACCAGCGTGATCTGCACCGACAAGACCGGCACCCTCACCCAGGCCGAGATGACCGTCGTACGGCTGTGGGCGGACGGTGTGTCGCACGCCGTGACCGGCGTGGGGTACGCACCGGTCGGCGAGATCTCCGACGCGGGGCCCGTGCGAGAGCTGCTGAGGGCGGCGGCTCTGTGCAGCAACGCCCGGCTGGTGCCGCCGAGCGGGCGGGACGCGTGGCGGGTGCTCGGAGACACCACCGAAGGGGCGCTGCTGGTGGCCGCCCGGAAGGCCGGCCTGGATCCAGCGCGGGAGGAGATGCGCACCCCCCGGGTGGCGGAGCATCCCTTCGACTCCGCGCGCAAGCTCATGAGCACCGTGCACCGCGACAGCGACGGCAGGTGCTTCGCGTACGTCAAAGGCGCACCGCTCGAACTGCTCGCCCGCTGCGATGCCATCGACCGCGGTGGCGCGACGACAGCGCTGTCCGATGCGGCCCGCACCCAGGTGGCGGCGGCCTCGGACGGCATGGCCGGACAGGGCCTGCGCGTACTGGCGGTCGCCCGGCGGCAGGTGGCCGATCCGCGACCGCCACTCGGAGAGGTCGAGTCGGGGCTGACACTGCTGGGTCTCGCCGGGATGTACGACCCGCCCAGGCCCGAGGTACGCGAGGCGGTGGACGCGTGCCGGCGGGCCGGGATCCGCATCGTCATGGTCACCGGGGACCATCCCCTCACCGCGGAGGCGGTCGCCCGCCGCGTCGGCATCGTGCGCCGTCCGGCCCCGACCGTGGCGACGGGCACCCAGTTGGACGCGCTGGACGACAGCGGCCTGGACGCCCTGCTGACCGGCTCCTGCGAACTGCTGCTCTGCCGGGTCAGTCCCGAGCACAAGATGCGGGTGGTCACCGCGTTGCAGCGGCGCGGCGAGGTCGTCGCCGTCACCGGCGACGGGGCCAACGACGCCCCGGCCCTCAAGCACGCCGACATCGGCGTCGCCATGGGCGCCTCCGGCACCGACGTCGCCCGCGAGGCCGCCGTGATGGTGCTGCTCGACGACTCCTTCGCCTCGATCACCACCGCGGTCGGGCTGGGCCGCTCGGTCTACCGCAACATCCGCAAGTTCCTGATCTACCTCTTCAGCCACAACATCGCCGAACTCGTGCCGATCCTCGCCGCGACCTTCGCCGGGTTCCCGCTGGTGCCGATCACGGCCGTACAGATCCTCGCGATCGACCTCGGCTCGGACGTGCTGCCCGCCCTGGCGCTCGGTGCGGAACCGATGGAGACCGACGTCATGAACGGCCCTCCCAGGCCCCGCCACGAGCGACTCTTCTCGGCGTCTGTCATGGGCCGCATCCTCTTCCTCGGCGGTATCCAGGCCCTCGGCGTGTGCGCCGTCTTCTTCTGGCACATCCATGCCTCGGGCATCCCCTACGCCGGCTTCACCAAGGACAGTCCCGTGTACCGCGAGGCGATCACCCTGGTGCAGGCCGGCATCGTCGTCAGTCAGTTCTTCAACGCGCTCGCCGTGCGCACCGACCGGCAGAGCGTGTTCCGGGCCGGTCTGCTGACCAACCCCTGGCTGCTGGCCGCCGGCTGCTTCGGCATCGGGCTGATGGCCGCCATCAGCTACGCGCCGCCGCTCCAGGCGGTCTTCCGCACCGCACCGCTGGCCCCCGCCGACTGGGCGGTCCTGGCGGCGTTCGGAGCGCTGCTGCTTGCCGCCGAGGAACTCAGGAAGTGGGTGCTACGGCACCGGAGGCCATCCCCGGAGGGAGGAAGGCGATGAGAGTGATCATCGCGGGGTGCGGCCGGGTCGGGGCCACCCTGGCCACACAGCTCGTCGCCGAGGGCCACGACGTGCGGCTCGTCGACCGGCAGCCGAAAGCGCGGCGGAAGTTGTCACCGGGCTTCCCCGGCGCCTTCCACGTGGGCAACGGTTTCAGCCGCTCCGTGCTGGAGACGGCCGGAATCGCCCATGCGGACGCCTTCGTCGCGGTCACGTCCGGGGACAACAGCAACATCGTCAGCGCGTGGACCGCGAAGGAGACGTACCGGGTCCCGATCGTCCTCGCCCGCATCCACGATCCGCGCCGCGCCGACATCTACCGGGAGCTGGGCATCCCGACGATCTCCGGCGTCCGCTGGGCCGTCAACCGCATCCACCAGATGCTGCTGCACCGCCACCTCACCCCCGAACTCACCTTCGGCAACGGCGAGACGCTTCTCGTGCGCTCCCAGCTGCCTTCCTACCTCACCGGCCGGCAGGCCACCGAGTTCGACGTCGACGGTGAGATCCGCGTCGTGGAGATCACCCGTGCCGGTCGCTCGCTGCTCCCCGCCCACGGTGTCCTGGCCGAGCCCGGTGACCTGGTCACCTTCAGCGTTGCCGCCACGGCGCTGGGCCGGCTGAGCGGATTTCTCGACAAGGAGCTGGGCACGTGAAGGTCCTGATCGCCGGAGCGGGCCGACTCGGCACCCAGATCGCCCAGGTGCTGTCCGCCGCTCGCAACGAGGTCACCCTCGTCGAGTACGACGACGACCGTGTGGCCGAACTCGGCGACCTGCCGCACGTGCGCGTGGTGGCCGGGGACGCCTGCGAGCCGGTGCTCCTGGAGCACGCGGGAGCCCTCGCCTGCGATCTCGTCATCGCCGCCACCGGCCACGACGAGGACAACCTCGTCATCAGCCTCCTGGCCAAGCGGCAGTTCGCAGTGGGGCGGGTGGCCGCGCGCGTCAACGAGGAGGAGAACGCCTGGCTCTTCGGCCAGCGGTGGGGCGTGGACGTGGCCGTGCCGGCGGCCACCCCGCTGATCTCCCTCATCGAGGAGGCCACCGGTGCCACGGACACGGTGGCGCTGTTGCGGCTGAGCAAGGCGGGCGTCGAGGTCATCGAGACCGCGATCACCGAGGAGTCCCGGGCCGTGGGACACAAGCTGGGTGAGATCGGGCTGCCCGCCGGCACCGTGGTCGCCACCGTCGTACGCGAGGGCCGGCCCACGGTCCCGGGCCCCGAGGTGCGGTTGCTTCCCGGCGACGAGCTCCTGCTCGTGTCACACGAGGCGACCGAGCAGGAGATCCACGCGGCATTCCAGTGAGCCGGCCCCGCACAGTCGGTCACTGCTTCCTGGCACGTACGATCACGACCGGGCAGCTCGCGTGCTGCGACACGTGCTGGCTGACGGAGCCGAGCAGGGCACGCGCGAACCCGCCCCTGCCCCGGCTGCCCACCACCAGGACCTCGGCTCCTTCGGCGGCCCGCAACAGGACATCGGCGGCGTTGCCGCGCACCACATGGGTCCGCACCGAGCCCGCCGCCTCCGCGCCGAGCACGTCGGCCAGCTCCTGGGTCATCTTCTGCCGGGTCTCGTCCTCGTCGACCTGCGTGTCGACGGCGGGACCGGACCAGCCGTACAGGCCCGGCAGCTCCCACACCGCGACGGCCTCCACGGTGCCCCCGATCCGGCCGGCGTAGCGCACGGCCCAGCGCAGGGCCTCGTACGAGGAAGGCGACCCGTCGACACCGACCACCACCCGTGGCTCGGGGACATCCGCGTCCATGCGTCCCACTCTCCTCCGGTGTCCGTGCCCACGGGGCCGGTCCGCCCCTGTTCTCCACGCTGCGGCACTCATCCCCTCACCGCCACAGATGGGCAGCCGGCGGCATGACGGACGACGGGGGCGGCGGTGCCGTCGGCTCCCGTGGTCCCGCCCGCTGGGGTACGGGGAGGGTGATGCCGGGGCGTCGCACTCCGCGTCGGCGGTCGCGAGGGCGCTTCGGCCCGCGCTGGAGGACCATCGGCCCCCTACCCCTCGTGCCCCGATCCGTAGGCGTGCCTGACGGAGGCGGCGACCTGGTCGACCAGGTCGGGGAGCGCCGACCTGGCCGCTTCGCTCAGGGGCGCGCCGAGTTCGACGTCCGCCACCTCCATGGCGTGCACCACGAGCCCCTTGGGCAGCCGCCCGAGCGCCTCCGCCAGGGCAAGGCACTCTCCGAGGCCGAGCGCGTGGGTGCTCGCCGTAGCCGCTGTCCGGTTGGCCGCGTCCGCCGGCGTCAGGGTGTGCAGCTCCCCCGGCCGGGCCGGCCGTGTCCGGAGGGCTTCCACCACGACGACCGTGTCCGCACCGCGCCACAGGTCGAGCATGCGTGCGGGTTCGCCGTCGCTGACCGTCAGGACGGTGCCATCCGGCACACGGCCCCGCAACGCCTCCACTGTTGCCGGACCGACCCCGTCGTCACCGCGCAGGGGGTTGCCGACACCGATCACCACGACCCGGCCGTTCATCGACGTTCCACGGTCACGTCGAGGAAGTGGGCGGCGCAGGAGATGCAGGGGTCGTGGTTGCGGATGGCCCGTTCGCACAGATGGGTGAGCTCCTCGTCGTCAGCGGCGGGCCCGGTCGCTTCCAGTCGCGCCTGGACGGCCCTGCGCACGTCCTCCTCGATGGCCGTCTGGTTCTGGGCCGTGGGCGGGATGATCCGGGCCTCGGCGATCGTGCCGTCCTCGGTGAGGGCATAGCGGTGGTACAGCAGCCCCCGGGGTGCCTCGGTGGCCCCGGCACCAGCCGCCCGGCGCGGCGGGACCCCGACGGCCGGGCGGGGAGGTCGTTCGTATCCGTCGATGATCCGCAGGGCTTCCTCGACAGCCTGCACCACTTCCACGGCGCGTACGACGATGCTGCGGAAGGGGTTGTCGCAGACGGCGCCGGTCTCCGGGTCGCCCAGCCCGGCGTCCCGCGCCGCCTCGGCGGCCACGGGGTGGAGCCAACGGCCGTTGATCGCGTAGCGGGCCAGCGGGCCGGTCAGGTAGCGGCGGCCGTCGAGTGTGGCCGTCAGGGCGGTGGAGTGCGGTACCTGTCCTTCCTTGACGTGCTGTTCGAAGTCAGGCAGGGGCAACTCGCGCGACGCCGGGCCCCGCCCCTGAGCGGACACGACCGCCGGTGTGCCGGAGTCGATGGCGTAGCGGCCGGGGTCGCGCAGTGCGAGCAGGTCGTGGTCGCACACGGCGTCCGGAAAATCGAACGCCGCCACCCAGCGGACGGTTTCCCGTGCGTCATCACGGGCTTGACGCAGCCGTTCCGCCAGTGGGCGGAGTTCGTCCGGTGCCGGTGTCCGGTAGAAGCCGCCGATCCGGACGTTGACCGGGTGGATGGGGCGACCGCCGAGCTGCTCGACGATCGCGTTGCCGGCCTGCTTGAGTCTCAGGCCGCGCTCGACGGCGGCTCGCTGATCGCGGGCGAGTTCCACGACGTCCGCGCGCCCCAGGAAGTCCGGGGCGTGCAGCAGGTAGATGTGCAGGGTGTGGCTCTCGATCCACTCACCGCAGTACAGCAGGCGGCGCAGCTCTGCGAGAGGGCCGTCCACCGTGACACCGCAGGCGTCCTCGATCGCCCGGCAGGCGCTCATCTGGTAGGCGACCGGGCAGATGCCGCAGATGCGGGCGGTGATGTCGGGAGGCTCGGTGTGGCCCCGGCCGGTCAGGAAGGCCTCGAAGAAACGCGGTGGTTCGTAGATGCGCAGCCGCGTCTCGGTGACCGTGTCACCCTCGACGCGCAGGTGGAGAGCGGCCTCGCCTTCCACCCTGGCCAGCGCGTCCAGTCGCAGGACGCGGGTTCCGCGATGGTTCATGCGAGCCTTTCCTGCGGGACGTCGTCAGGCCGGAGGGCTCTGCTGCTCCTCGGCGGCGAGGTCGGGTACGGGGGCATACTCCGGCGAAGCGGCGTTGAAGGTGCGGAAGACACGCTGGATGTCCCGCTCGCTCATCCCGTCGCGGCGCAACTGCGCGACCATCGAGCGCAGGTTGGGCTTGCTCGACGGTCCGAAGCAGCCGTAGCACCCGCGGCCGTAGGCGGGGCAGACGGCGCCGCAGCCGGCATGCGTGACCGGGCCCAGACAGGGGGTGCCGTGGGCGACGGTGATGCAGGTGGTGCCGCGCCTCTTGCACTCGAAGCAGACGCTGTGGTCGGAGATCTGGGGTTTGCGTCCGGCCAGGTAGGCGGTGACGACTTCCAGGAGCTGACGGCGGTCGATGGGGCAGCCGCGCAGTTCGAAGTCGACCGGGACGTGGGCCGAGATCGGTGTCGAGGTCTCCAGCGTG
Organism: Streptomyces olivaceoviridis; assembly: GCF_014650115.1. Classification (GTDB taxonomy): domain Bacteria; phylum Actinomycetota; class Actinomycetes; order Streptomycetales; family Streptomycetaceae; genus Streptomyces; species Streptomyces olivaceoviridis. Next base: position 181,024 of record NZ_BMUI01000008.1, read on the forward strand.
GCGATGTACTCCGGCTGGGCGTAGACCGCGGTGAGGAAGTCGTCGACGTCGGCGAAGTTGCGCAGTGCCTGGATGCCGCCCGCGGTGGCGCAGGCTCCGATGGTCACCAGACGGCGGGAGACGCGGCGGACGTGCTGGATGCGCTCGGCGTCCTCGGCGGTGGTGATCGAGCCTTCGACCAGGGAGAGGTCGTACGGCCCTCGGCCCGCCAGCCGCGCGCGGTCCCGGTCGGCGCCCTCGGCCGGGGTCATCTCCAGGAAGTGGTCGATCCGTACGCGCCCGGTGAGGCCGAGGAGCTCGTCCTCGCAGTCGAGCAGGGTCAGCTGGCAGCCGTCGCAGGAGGCGAACTTCCACACGGCGAGCGTCGGCCGTGTGCGGATGACCGGGCCGAGGTCGGTGACCATGTCACAGCTCCCTCACGAGGAGCAGGTCTGCCACACGGTCGTAGCCGACGACCGGCCCGTCCCGGCACAGCAGGAGCGGGCCGAGCTGGCAGTGGCCGCAGTGGCCGGTGGCGCAGTGCATGTTGCGTTCCAGCGAGACCTGTATGCGGTGCGGGACCAGGCCCCGCGCCAAGAGGTCGCGTGCGGTGTGCCGCATCATCACCTCGGGGCCGCACAGCAGCGCGCAGGTCCCTTCGGGGCGCAGGTCGAGGCGGTCGAGGAGGGTGGTGACCACGCCCACCGCGCCCTGCCAGCCCGGACCGGGGCGGTCGACGGTCGCCTCCACCCGGGCCGGGCCGCGCCAGCTCTCGATCTCGTCCTGGTAGACAAGGTCGGCAGGGGTGCGGGCGCCCACCAGGACGGCGAGCCGACCGTACTCGGCCGGCCGGTCCAGGACCGTGTGCACGACCGGCCGCAGCGGAGCCAGCCCGATACCGCCGGCGACCACCAGTACGTCGTGGCCCGCTGCCGCTTCGAGGTCCCAGCCGGTGCCGTACGGCCCGCCGAGTCCGACGCTGTCACCAGGGCGCAGCCGGTACAGCGCGGTCGAGACCGCGCCCACCGCGCGCACGGTGTGCACAAGACCCCCGTGTCGGCCGCGCAGGGCACTGGCCGAGACGGGCACCTCGCCGATCCCGAAGGCGTAGATCATCGCGAACTGGCCCGGTGAGAAGGGCGCGAGTGCTTCTCCGGCCGGTACCAGCTCGATCGACCGGGTGTCGGCGGTCTCGTCCCAGGCATCGGCGACGCGGTACGGCAGCGGGGGCGGCACGGTGGTCATCCCTCCTCCGGCTCCGCCGCCGTTACGCCGGACCGGGTCCAGTCGTGCAGGGCGGCCGCTTCCTCGGTGATGTCGATGCCGACCGGGCACCACACGATGCAACGCCCGCAGCCCACGCACCCGGACGAGCCGAACTGGTCGTACCAGGTGCCGAGTTTGTGGGTCATCCACTGCCGGTAGCGGCTGCGTGCGGAGGCGCGGACCGGGCCGCCGTGCAGCTGGGAGAAGTCCAGGTCGAAGCACGAGTCCCACAGCCGCCACCGCTCCGCGTGGTCACCGGTGAGGTCCGTGACGTCCTCGGTGGTGGTGCAGAAGCAGGTGGGGCACACCATGGTGCAGTTGCCGCAGGTCAGGCACCGCCCGGCGACGTCGTCCCAGCGTGGCGCGTCGAGCGTTCCGGCCATCAGCTCCCGCAGGTCGGCCTCGGGCATGGTCCGCCCCATACGATCCGCAGCGGCTGTGACGTCGGCGCGGGCCTTCTCCCGGGTTTCGGGGCCGGCCGGACGGGCGGGCAGCTCGGCCAGGATCTCCGCTCCCTCCTCGCTGCCGCTGCGGATCCAGAACCGGTGCCCGTCCGCATCGACCACTTCGGTCATCACCAGGTCATGACCGGGACCGGCAGCCGGTCCGGTGCCCATCGAGACGCAGAAGCAGGTGGCGCCGGGCTCCGTGCACTCGACCACGATCAGCAGGGCCCCGGAGCGCCGTCCCGTATAGCCGGGATCGCGGTACGCCCCACCGGTCAGCACACGGTCCTGGACGGCGATGGCCCGCAGATCGCAGGGGCGCACACCGAGGAACGCGTACCGAGGAGGCGCGTCCCGGTCGGGCGTGAGGACCAGTTCCCCCTCCACCCGGTCGGCGCTCCACTCCCTCACCCGCGACGGATGCAGGAAGGATTTCCACGACTGGGGCCCCGCCGCGTTCGCGAAGGCCGCGCCGTCCGACCGCTCCCGCAGCCGGTACCGCCCGGCCTCCAGTTCCACGCCCCATCCGTACGGCAGCTCGTCGGCCGACCGCAGCTCCGCCAGCACGATCGCACCGTCCCGCGCCGTGGGGCCGATCACGGTGAAGCCGCGCCGGACCAGCACGTCCACGAGCGCGGCCATGCCGTCCTTGCCCATCACGAGCCCCTCGGACGCGGTGGCCGGGACGGCGTTCACACGGGTGTCGGCACTCATGACCGACCTCCTTCGGCACGGCGGACGACACCTGGGGCCGTGCTGTCCCCTACAGGCCCACAACGGCAGCATCGCCGGTACGGCGCCACGCCGACAGAGCCACCTGGGCATGTCCGCGGGGGCCGTTGGTCCCAGACGTCCGGGTCACACGACCGCACGCCGGACGAGCCACAGGCGTGGGCCGGAGCCGTCCGGCCCACGGACGGGGGCCGTTCGACCCAGTGCGGACGGGACGGACCAGGTGTGTGCAGGACCGTGGTGGACGAGCGCGCGCACCGGACTCACTCCTCGCTCCCCCCCACCTCCACGGTCACCCCCACGGTGCCCCCGGACAACACAACCGCGCGTGTGCCTCAGTCCGGCTCCATGTACGGACGGCGGAAGACCGGGGCCTGACCGGTTCCCCACGGGCGTACGGCCGTCAGCGCCCGGGAGACGGCCAGTTCCAGCGCGCCGCTGGTGTCGACCGGGACGGCTTCGGGCCACGGCGGTTCGCTCGCGGCCATGGCGTGGGCGATCTCGGGGCCTGCGTCGGATGCGCCGGGGGCGCGCGTGCGCAGGCGAGCCTCCGACACATCGCCCGGAACATGGCAGTGCAGGGCCACCAGTTCGGCGCTCGCGCGCCGGGCCACCCGCACCGCCGCCTCGCGTTGGACGGAATCGGACCAGGTGGCGTCGAGGACGACGGACTCGCCGGAGGACAGCAGCAGAGCTGCGCGGTCGAGCAGGGCGGCGTACGTCCTGGCCGTCCACTCGGGTGAGTACAGCCCCTCGCCGTAGCCGGAGGCCGCGGACTGCTCGGCCGGGATGCCGGCCAGCTCCTTGCGGATGCGGTCGCTGCTGAGCAGGGTGACCCCCAGCCGGTCGGCGAGGGCGCCGGAGAGTGTCGACTTCCCGCTGCCCGGCAGTCCGCCGACGAGGACGAGCCCCACGTCGGAGGTGCGCAGGTGGCGCAGTGCCATGACGGCGAGGCGCCGCGACGCCGCGTCCGCGCCGGGCGCGCCCTGGCGGGCCTGGATCACCGAGACCTTGGCACGGACGAAGGCTCGGTAGGCGATGTAGTGGTGCCACAAGGAAGGAGGCGCGGGGTCCGCCGCGTACTCGCCGTATCGGGCGAGGAAGCACGCCGCGGCCTCCGGAGCGCCGAGCTGTTCCAGGTCCATGGCGAGGAAGGCGGCGTCGTCCAGGCCGTCGACGTAGCGGAGGCGATCGTCGAACTCCAGGCAGTCCAGGACCCGGGGGCCGTCATCGAGGCAGAACACGTCCTCGGTGAGCAGGTCGCCGTGGCCGTCGACCACCCGTCCCTGCTCGATACGGCTGTCGAAGAGCCGCTTGCGGCCGGCGAGATAGCGGCGCACCAGCCGCTCGATGTCCGCCAGGCAGTCGGGTACGACTCCCTCCGCGGCCAGCGCGTGCAGCTGCGCGAAGCTCGCCTCCCAGCGCGCCGACAGCGCGTCCCGCGTGCCCTGTTCGTTCACGTCGCGGCCTCGGGGTGCGGCCGCGTGCCACGCCGCCAGGTGCCGGGCGACGGTCCGGAGGACGTCGTCCACGGCGGCACCTGCCCGTACGAGACGGGAGAGGCGGCGGTCCTCCGGCATGCGGCGCATCACCACGACCGGTTCGGGCACCTCCGCATCGGGGCCGCGGAACTCGCCCAGACCCACGTAGACGTCGGGGGCGAACCGGCGGTTGAGGGTGATTTCGCGCTCGCATGCGGTCCGGCGTGCCGCGACCGTGGTGTAGTCCAGGAACCCCAGATCGACCGGCTTCTTGAGCTTGTAGGCCCGGTCGCCGAGGAAGAGCAGGGTCGCGGTGTGGGTCTCGCACACCCCGGCGCGCGGGAGCGGCTCTGCGTCGTGCCTGGCGGCCGACCGGAGCGCGGACGCGTCGGCCGGAAACGTGCGAGGACTGGGCTCGGTCATGAGGGACGGCGGCGAGAGGGAAGCACCCGTGATCCGTGCCGCCCCCGTCTCCGAGGCGGCGGCCAGGCTCCGGGACGTGCTGTGAGGCCTGTGACGACTGGTGGCATGGCGACGGCCTCCGTCTCGCAAGAAGCTGGAGGGCGCGGCGGACGAGCCCGCCCGGGTACGCGGTCCGCACGTCACTTGAACGACCGGGCGCGAGGTGTCTCCCCTTCGAGGATCCCCTGGGCCTCACCGTGGCGCACGCGGGGGCCGCGGCGGAGGGCCGGAGCCGTGGAACGCGGCATGACAGGAGTCAGGCGCGGTGACGGTTCCTCTGGTGGTGGGCGCCGCCGGAACCGACGCGAGCCTGGAAGCGGACTCGGAGACCTGTCGGGCATGCTCGGGGACGCGGCGGTGAGCCGAAGACCGATCGAGCGACCGGCGCGCCCGGCGCTGCTGGAGGCCGCGTCGACGGCGGATCTGCTGGTCGTGGGCGCCCGTCGACGACTGGCGGCACCCGGGCCCGCACCAGGGCCTGATCGACCACGCACTGCCGCGTCACGCACCGTGTCCCGTCACCGTCGTCCCCCAGGTGTGACCGCCCCGCACGGGGAGGCGGCCGGCGCCCAGGGCCGGTCGCCGGTCCGCCAGGGACTTCCGGCCCCTGTGGCCGGGGAGCGCTGTCGTCCGATCGTGGAAAGGACCCGGGACCGCGAGGTGGCCGGCCGGGCGCCGGCCGGCGCGCCGCACACAGGCAAGGAGAGAACGATGTCGCACACCGGACAGTGGAGCGTGCGTCTCCACCTCTTCGAGGACGACGACGGAACGACGAAGGCACACGTCACGCTGGACACCGGCACCACGGCGCTCACCGGGCACGGAACCGCGCACCGCAACCCGGTGGACACGAACGTGCCGGAGATCGGCGACGAACTGGCGGCAGGGAGGGCCATGTACGACCTCGCCCACCAACTGCTGAACGCCGCCGAACGCGACGTCCAGGGCATGGCGGTGTCCCGTCCCGGCGCCCCTCGGGCCGCTGGACGCACCGCGTGACCGGCCGAGGGGGTCAGCTGTCGCCGGACGCGTCCCGCGAGTCGTCCTTCCGGTAGGAGAGATTCCCGGACACCGACACCACGCCGTCGACACCCCGGCACAACTGCTCGACGACGGGAATCAGACTCCTGTACTCGACGGTGCCGGTGAGCGTCACCCGCCCGTCACGCACCTCCGCGGTCACGTCCCGCGGATCGAGCCCGAGGGTCCGCCGCAGGAGTTCACCGGTGATCTCCTCCCGGAGGGCCTCGTCACGGCGGAGGAAGACCCGCAGCAGATCCCTGCGGCTGACGATGCCCAGGAGCCGGTCCGCGTCGTCCACCACGGGCAGTCGTTTGACGTTCTGGGTCTCCATGAGCCGGGCGGCCTCGACCACGGTCCACTCCGGCCGTGCGCACACGGCGGGAGCGGACATCAGTTCCTCGGCGCGGGAGCCCTCGGCCTTGGCCCGTTCCCAGGCCTCCAGGTGCGGCATGGGGGTCCGGCCCGTGGGATCGGTCTGGTCGGCGCTCTTGCGCAGCAGGTCCGCCTCGGACACGACACCCATCGGGCGGTCCAGTTCGTCCACCACCGGCAGGGCGGTCACGTCGTTCTCCTCCAGCAGCCTGACGAGCTCCTTGAACGGCGTGTCAGGCCGCGCCCGGACGACGTTCCGGCTCATGAGCTCCTCGACCGTTCGATGGTGCATGTCGCCTCCCGGATACAGGCCGTCCACCTCGCGGAACGGGGACTGCCGCCCCGTGCGGCCGTGCGGCCCGCGTGGCAGGTTGGATACAGCACCATTCTGAGGAGAGGGCGGCGATCATGCGAGCTCACCTCGGGGACCAACTCGTCATCGAGAGCCCGGCGACCGGTGTCGCCAGGCGCGACGGCGAGATCGTCGGACTGCACCACGACGACGGAACGCCCCCTTACGACGTACGGTGGTCGGACACGGACGAAGTGACGCTCGTGTTCCCCGGGCCCGACGCCCACATCCGCCACCTCGATCACGAACAGACCGCGTCCGAGCGCGGAGAACGGACGAGGGCCGTGCCCTCCGCCACCCGTCCGGCCGGAGCGACCGACGCCGGGGACATCGGCCGGCGCGTCGCCGAGGAACGGCGCAGGCGCGGGCTCAGCCGGGAGGTCACCGCCGGCCGCGCCCGGATGTCGCCCGACTACCTCGCATACCTGGAGGAGAGGCCCGCCGACCCGACTCTGGCGACCCTCATCAGACTGGCCGACGCGCTGGGCACCACGGTCGCGGCGCTGCGTGGCGGAGGGATGGATCTCCCACCGGGCCAGGGCCGTGCCCTGCTCCACCCCCGGCTGCGAGACCTCGGCCCGGAGGAATGCCGCACCCTGCTGTCCACGCACGGCGTAGGGCGTGTGTCGGTGTCGGCGCCCGACGGCCGCCCGGCGGTCGTCCCGGTCAACTACACGATCGTGGGCGACACCATCGTCTTCCGGACCGCGCCCGGCTCCGTGCCCGCGGCGGCAGCGGGCACGGAGGTCGCCTTCGAGGTCGACCACGTGGACGACGCTCTGAGCCAGGGCTGGAGCGTGCTCGCCGTCGGCCCCGCGAGCGAGGTGACGGATCCGGAGGCGACGCGCAGACTCACCCAGCACGCGCACACCACCCCCTGGGCCGGTGGTGAGCGCGAGATGTGGGTGTCGATCCGGCCCACGAGCCTCACGGGCCGCCGGATAACCCCGGCGGACCAGTAGCCGGCCACGGTCCACCCGCCCCGCGCGGTGAACCGGAGCGCCAGGTCGCCCTCGGGCACCACACCGACGACCCGCTCCCCGCCGCTGACATGGTGTTCGTCCTGAGGGGGTCGGCTCGGCCACCGACCACCGGCCCACCGGCAGCGCGGCGGCCCGGTGGCGTGTCGCGGCGTGGAGCAGTCAGTGCGACGGTATTCACAGGGGGCTCTCGGCGACCGGAGGCGAAGGCGGTGACGGTGATGGACCTCCCACTGGTTGTGGGCGTCGACGGATCGGACTCCAGCCTGGCGGCGGTCGACTGGGCCGTGGACGAGGCGGCACGGCACGGGCTGCCCCTTCGCCTCGCCCATGCCTCCCTGTGGGAGAGCTACGAGGGGGTCCAGCCGTCCTTCACCAGGGACCGCCCGGCCGACAAGGTCATGGCCGAGCACATCGTCGCGTCCTGCGTGGAACGGGCCCGGCACCGCAACCCCGAAGTGAAGGTCTCGGGTGGGGTACTGGCCGAGGACGCGGTGTCGGCGCTGCTTCGGGCGGGCCCCGAGGCGTTCGCTCTGGTCACGGGCTCACGCGGGCGAGGCGGGATCGCCGGGATGCTCCTGGGGTCCGTGAGCCTCGCGGTCGCGGCACGCGCCGTCTGCCCGGTCGTCGTGGTGCGGGGCGCGGATCCGAACCGCCGGGAAGCCCTGGGCCGCGTCGTCGTGGGGGTCGGGGACGCGACCGGCAGCGCGGCGGCGGTTCGGTTCGCCGTCCGCGAGGCCGAGGTGCGCGGCTGCGCCCTGACGGCCGTACGGGCCTGGTGCCACCCGTCGCAGGAACCCGTGGACCACATGCTGATCGCCGACGACGCCGCCCGGCTGCGCGAGGAGCGGGCTTCCACCTACCTCGACGACGCGCTGCGCGAGGCCGCGCGCAAGCACCCACAGGTCGATGTCCGACGTCAGCCGCTCGAAGGCCCCGCCCACCGGGTTCTCCTGAGGGCGTCGGCCGAGGCCGACCTGATCGTCGTCGGCGCCCAGCGACGGCACGGATACTTCGGTCTCCAGCTCGGGAGGGTCGCGCACACCCTCCTGCACCACTCCGACTGCCCGGTCGCCGTCGTACCGCAACCGGCCTGACACGCACCACTCGTACGTGGGCTTCCAGGGCCTCCGGAGGACAGGAAGGTGGCGGATGCCGGAGTGGACGTGGGAGTGGACGGGCTACGACCCCGCCACCGAGCGCTTGCGCGAATCCCTCTGCACCCTGGGTAACGGATACTTCGCCACGCGGGGCGCGCTGCCCGAGCGCCGGGCCGGCCTGGTGCACTACCCGGCGACCTATGTGGCCGGCTGCTACAACCGTCTGGAGTCGACCGTGACGGGACGGCGTGTGGTGAACGAGGATCTGGTCAACCTCCCGAACTGGCTGCTTCTCCGATTCCGTCTGCGCCCCGCCGAGGGAACGTGGGGTCCGTGGATCTCCCCCGGCACCCACACCCTCCTCGACCACAGGCACACCCTGGATCTGCGCCGGGGCACGCTCACCCGGTCCTTCCACCACCGGACGGGCGGGAGGGGTGTGCTCGGCGTCGAGCAGATCCGCCTGGTGCACATGGGGGATCCCCACCTGGCCGCGCTGCGCACGGTGGTCACGGCCGAGGACTGGTCAGGCGAGATCGAGATCGAGAGCTCGATCGACGGTGAGGTGATCAACGGAAACGTGCACCGTTACCGCGCCCTCAACCGCCACCATGTGACCGATGTGCGCACCGGCGCCCACGAGCCCCACACCGTCTGGCTGACCTGCCGGACCAGCACGTCGCGCATCTCCGTCGCCCTGGCCGCCCGGACCACGGTCACCGCCGACGGGGTTCCGGCCTCGTCGGTGCTCCGCCCCGGTCGCCAACGCGCGGTCCACCGACTGGTGATCGCCCTCGCAGCGGACCGGACCATCACCGTGGACAAGACCGTGGCGCTCCACACCTCGCGGGACACGGCGATCAGCGACCCACTCGGCGACGCGGTCGACCGGGTGAGCACGGCACCGGACTTCCGGGCTCTGGTGGACTCCCATGCCGCCGTCTGGAAGCGGCTGTGGCGACGCGCGGACATCCAGGTGCCCGGAGAAGCCGGCCGCATCCTGCGCTTCCACCTCTTCCACGTCCTGCAGACGCTGTCGCCCCACACCGCGGACCTGGATGTGGGAGTGCCCGCCCGGGGGCTGCACGGCGAGGCGTACCGCGGGCATGTCTTCTGGGACGAGCTCTTCGTCCTGCCCTACCTCAACCTGCACTTCCCCGAGATCTCACGATCCCTGCTGGACTACCGCTACCGGCGGCTCCCGCGCGCCTGCCGGACCGCGGCCGCGACCGGCCGATCCGGCGCGATGTACCCGTGGCAGAGCGGCAGCGACGGCCGTGAGGAGTCCCAGGAATGGCACCTCAACCCCGCCTCGGGCCGCTGGCTGCCGGACCGTTCCCGCCTCCAGCACCACGTGGGTTCGGCGATCGCCTACAACGTCTGGCAGTACTGCGAGGCCACCGGCGACACGGAGTACCTGCACACCAGGGGCGCCGAGATGCTGTTGCAGATCTCCCGCTTCTGGGCGGACCTCGCCGCCTTCGACCCCGGCACGGGCCGCTACCGGATCCGCGGGGTCGTCGGCCCCGACGAGTACCACGACGGCTATCCGGGTGCCCCCTGGCCGGGGCTGGACGACAACGCCTACACCAACGTCACCGCGGCCTGGGTCCTCACCCGCGCCCTGCATCTGCTGCGGCGCCTGCCCGCATGGCGGCGCGAGGAGCTGCTCGACCGACTCCGGCTCGAAGCCGGCGAGTTGCAGGAGTGGGAGGAGGTCTCCCGCCGGCTGCGGGTGCCGTTCCACCGGGGAGTCATCAGCCAGTTCGAGGGCTACGACGACCTCGCCGAGCTGGACTGGGACGCCTACCGTGCGCGCTACAGCACCATCCGCAGGCTGGACCGGATCCTGGAAGCGGAGGGCGACACGGTCAACCGCTACAAGGCGTCCAAGCAGGCGGACGTCCTGATGCTCGGCTACCTGTTCTCACCCGCCGAACTGCGGGCCCTGTTCCGCCGTCTCGGGTACGACCTGGACGACGACATCTGGCGCAGCACCGTCGACTACTACCTGCGGCGCACCAGTCACGGCTCCACCCTCAGCGAACTCGTCCACGGCTTCGTCCTGGCCAGGGCCAGACGGGCCGAAGCATGGCAGTACGTGCACGAGGCCCTGGAGGCGGACGTCGCCGACATCCAGGGCGGCACAACCGGCGAGGGTGTCCATCTCGGGGCCATGGCCGGGACCCTCGACCTGGTCCAGCGCGGCCTGTCGGGACTGGAGACACGTGAGGACGCCCTGTGGCTGGACCCCGTGCCGCTCCCGGCCCTCTCCGAGTACGGGTTCACGGTGCACTATCGCGGTCACTGGGGCGTAGGCGTACACCGCCGGAGCGGGCAGTTGGAGATCAGCGTGCCGGACTCGGAGGAATCCCCGATTCGCGTGGTGCTGGCCGACCGGGCGGTGACCATCGCGCCGGGGGAAACCCGCTCGCTCGTGGTGCCGGACCCCCCGGACCGCTCCCCGGCTCGGCGTTCTCCAATCGGCGGTGCTCGACGATCATGGTCTTGACAGTGCGAACCAGGGGTTACGGGAGGCCACGAGAGCATCGCCGACGCGCGCCCCTCCGTGTCAGATGTCCGCCTTGGCGCGAGACCCCGTCAGTGTAGTTCTCGCGTAGCCTCCCGTTGCGCGTGTTCCCCTTCAGTCACGTCAGCCCGAACAAGAGCCTCCCGGCCTCCCGTGGGGTCCCCGGCGGCCTCTCGCGCCCGTGGCCGCACCGCCGTGGCGCCGGCCGGGCGCCATTCGTCATGCGAGCCATGCGGACTCGTTGTGACGTATGCGTGGGGAGACGTCCGAGTGGCCCGCGACAGCGCCCGTGGTGCCGGGTACAGCCGAGTGCCCCAGGTGCCGGTGCACGAAGTGGATGGCCATCGCGCCCTCACCGGCCGCGGAGGCCACCCGCTTCACCGAGCCGCTGCGGACGTCCCCTACCGCGAAGACCCCGGGCAGGCTGGCCTCCAGGGTCATGCACGAGCGCCCGCGGCCGTGCCACACCTCGGGGTGGGCGCAGGCTTCCTGGGCCTCCGGCCCGGTGAGGACGAAGCCGCGGGAGTCGAGGGCGATGATGCCGGCGAGCCACTCGGTGTGGGGGTCGGCGCCGGTGAAGACGAACAGGCTCCGTACCGCGAGCCGGCGGTGCCCGCCCGTGCGGTTGTCGACCACGTCGAGCTCCTCCAGCACTTCCTGGCCGATGACCTCGGTGACCTCGGTGTGCAGCATGACCTCCACCCGCGGATGGCGCTCGACCTGGTCGACCAGGTAGCGGGACATGTCGGCCTCAAGGCTGGCTCCTCGGACCAGCAGGTGCACCTTCGGCGCGTACCCGGCGAGGAACAGCACCGCCTGGCCCGCCGAGTTGCCTCCGCCGACGACGGCCACCGGGTCGGTGCGGCACTGCTGGGCCTCGTAGACGGTCGCTGAGTAGTGCACGCTCGTTCCCTCCAGGCGTTCGATGCCGGGCACCTGGAGCCGGCGGTAGCGGGCACCCATGGCCAGGACGATGGCGCGGGCGGCGATCTCGCTGCCGTCGGCGAACGCCACCACGTAGTGGTCCTCGTCCTTGGGACGGAGACCGGTCGCCTCCAGCGGAATGCTGATCCTGGCGCCGAACTTGTCGGCCTGGAGCACGGCCCGTTCGGTGAGTTCGGCGCCGGAGATGCCGGATGGGAAGCCGAGCAGATTCTCGATGCGGGACGACGTGCCGGCCTGGCCGCCGGTGGCCATCGCCTCCACCACCGTGGTGCTCAGGCCCTCGGAGGCCGCGTACACCGCTGCAGCGAGGCCGGCGGGTCCGGAGCCTACGATGAGGACGTCGCCGTGACGGTTTCCGGCGGGTAGTGACGGCAGGCCGATGAGCCGGGCCAGTTCCGCGTTGCTGGGGTTGCGCAACAGGGTGGTGTCCCGCCAGATGACGAGTGGTGTCTCCGCCGGGCCGACGCCGAAGCGGCGCAGCAGTTCCTCGGCCTCCTCGTCGGTCTCCAGGTCGATCCAGCGGTGCGGCAGCCGGTTGCGGACGGCGAACTCGCGCAGCCGTCTGGTGTCGGGCGAGTAGCGCGAGCCGATGATGCGGAAGCCGGCGCCCTGTCCGACGAGCAGCGCGCGACGGCACAGACAGGCGCGCAGCACGATGTCCCCGATGGTGGAGTCCTGGGACACCAGGTGGCGCAACTGGTCCAAGGAGACGACGAGAACCTCGCCCGGCTCCTTGGCGACAGCGGTGTAGAAGGCTACCTGTCCGTACAGCAGGCCGAGTTCGCCGATGAAACGACCGGGGCCGTGCACGCGCAGCACGTGCTCCTCGGGAGTGCCGTAGTCCTCGACGACGGCGACGGTACCGCTGAGGACGACGAAGAACGTCTCGCAGCGCTCCCCCTCCCGGATCAGCACGTCGTTCGGAGCCATGTTCCGGCGTTGCCCGTGCTCCCCCAAACGTGCTGTCTGGTCCTCCGTGAGGCGCGGATACGCACCGTAGATGTCCGGGGTCTCCCAGAAGGCGGCCTCGTCCGCTTCCTCCGGCACCGGTTCTTCGCCCGGCAGCGACTGGTCGCCGGACATCAGACGAACGCCTCGTGAACGTAGCACCAGCGCCATTCCTCGCCGGGCTGGAGCGACTGCACGATCGGATGGGCGACGGCAGCTGCGTGCCTGCGCGCGTGCTTGTTCGGCGAGGAGTCGCAGCAGCCGACGTGCCCGCAGGTCAGGCAGAGCCTCAGGTGGACCCACGGGGAGCCGAGCGTCAGACACTCCTGACATCCTTCTGGGGTCAGCGGCTGGACCGGCCGGACGAGCGCGAGGTGGGGGTCTGCGTGCAGGGTCATCCGGATCACCCTTTCCGGGCGGTGATCGACTGTTCCACCCACTGGCGCAGAGCGGGGGCGGGCACCGCCCCCGCCTGCCGGGCGACCGTCTCGCCCTGGTCGAGGATCAGCAGTGTCGGTACGGCCTGGACCTCGAAACGCTGCGACAGTCGTGGGTTCTTGTCGACGTCGACCTTGACGAGTTTGATTCGGCCGGCGAGATCGGTGGCGACCTTCTCCAATGCGGGGCTGACCATGCGGCAGGGGCCGCACCAGGTGGCCCACAGGTCGACCACGACGGGGAGGTCGGCCCTTTCGGCGACCTCGGTGAAGTCGTCGTCGCCCGCGTCCACCATCCACGGCAGGGGCTGCTCGCAGTGGCCGCACCTGGGGCGGCCCTCCGCGGCCACGGGCACCCGGTTGGTGCGCCCGCAGTTGGGACACCTGACGGTCGTCGCCTGCATCGTGCTCATGCCGCCCGCGCTCCCCTCACGTTCTCCGGCTGGTCGTAGGTGACCACCAGTTCTCCGTGTTCGGCGTCGACGCGGACCGTCGCGCCGTCCTGGACGTCACCGCGCAGAAGGGCGCGCCCGACCATCGTCTCGACCTCGTGGGAGATGTAGCGGCGCAGCGGCCGGGCCCCGTATACCGGGTCGTATCCCTGGTGGGCTATCAACTCCCGGGCCGCTTCGGTGAGTTCGATGGTGATGCGGCGTTCGGCGAGCCGGCGGCGCAGCTCGTCGAACTGCAGCTCCACGATCCGCTCGATCTGCCGCTCACCGAGCGGTTTGAACAGCACGATGTCGTCGACGCGGTTGAGGAACTCCGGGCGGAAGTGCCCGCGCAGCTCGCCCATCACCAGGGCGCGGGCGTCCGGCTTGATCTCGCCCTCGGCGGTGGCTCCGTCGAGGAGGTGCTCGGAGCCGATGTTCGACGTCATGATGATCACGGTGTTGCGGAAGTCGACGGTTCGGCCCTGGGAGTCGGTGATGCGGCCGTCGTCGAGGACCTGCAGCAGGGTGTTGAAGACATCGGTGTGCGCCTTCTCGATCTCGTCGAACAGCACGACCGAGTACGGCTTGCGGCGTACGGCCTCGGTGAGCTGGCCGCCTTCCTCGTAGCCGACGTATCCGGGTGGTGCGCCCATGAGCCGGCTGACGGTGTGCCGCTCCTGGTACTCGCTCATGTCGAGGCGGACCATGTTCTCCTCGGAGTCGAACAGGGCCTCCGCGAGGGTCTTGGCCAGCTCGGTCTTCCCGACGCCGGTGGGGCCGAGGAAGATGAACGAGCCGATGGGGCGGCGCGGGTCGCGGATGCCGGAGCGGGCGCGGATGATGGCGTCGGCGACGAGTTTGACGGCCTCGTCCTGGCCGATGACGCGCTCGCGCAGGATCTCGTCGAGGCGCAGCAGCTTCTCGCGTTCGCCCTCCTGGAGACGGGCGACGGGGATGCCGGTCCAGGCTGCGACGATCTCGGCGATCTCCTCCTCGGTGACGACCTCGCGCAGCAGCCGGTTCTGCCCTTGTTTGGTGGCCAGTTGCTCCTCCTCTGCCTTCAGCCGGCGCTCCAGGTCCTGGAGGCGGCCGTAGCGGAGTTCGGCGGCGCGGTTGAGGTCGTAGGCGCGTTCGGCCTCCTCCGCCTCGTGGCGGACCCGCTCCAGTTCCTGGCGCAGCTCCTGCACGCGGCGGATGGCCTGCCGTTCGGCCTCCCACTGGGCGTGTTTGGCGTCGGCCTCGCCACGCAGGTCGGCCAGTTCCTTGCGCAGTTCCTCCAGGCGAGTTCTGCTGGCGGGGTCGGTCTCCTTGGACAGGGCCGCCTCCTCGATCTCCAGGCGGGTGACGCGGCGGGTGATCTCGTCGAGTTCGGCGGGCATCGAGTCGATCTCGGTGCGCAGCCGGGCGCACGCCTCGTCGACGAGGTCGATGGCCTTGTCGGGCAGGAACCGGTCGGTGATGTAGCGGTGGCTGAGGGTGGCCGCGGAGACCAGTGCGGTGTCCTGGATCTTCACGCCGTGGAAGACCTCCAGGCGTTCGCGCAGTCCGCGCAGGATGGAGATGGTGTCCTCCACGCTCGGCTCGTCGACCAGGACCTGCTGGAAGCGGCGTTCGAGGGCGGCGTCCTTCTCGATGTGCTTGCGGTACTCGTCGAGGGTGGTGGCGCCGATCATGTGGAGTTCGCCGCGGGCGAGCATCGGCTTGAGCATGTTGCCCGCGTCCATGGCCCCTTCGGCGGCGCCCGCGCCTACGACGGTGTGGAGTTCGTCGATGAAGAGCAGGATGCGCCCCTGGGCGGCCTTCACCTCGGACAGGACGGCCTTGAGGCGTTCCTCGAACTCGCCGCGGTACTTGGCGCCGGCGACCAGGGAGCCCATGTCGAGAGCGAACACCGTCTTCTCGCGCAGGCCCTCGGGGACGTCGCCGCGAACGATGCGCTGGGCCAGGCCCTCGACGATGGCGGTCTTGCCGACGCCGGGATCGCCGATGAGGACGGGGTTGTTCTTGGTCTTGCGGCTGAGGATCTGGGTGACGCGGCGGATCTCCGCATCACGGCCGATGACCGGGTCCAGCCGCCCGGACCGAGCCTCGAGGACGAGGTCACGGCCGTACTTCTCCAGAGCCTCATAGGCCACTTCGGGGTTGGCGGAGGTGACGCGCTGGTTGCCGCGGACCTGGGTGAGCGCGCCCAGGAACGAATCCCGGGTCACGCCGTGCTCCTTGAGCAGGCGTCCGGCGGCGGTCGCCGAGCCCTCCTCGGCCAGGGCGAGCAGGAGGTGCTCCACCGACACGTACTCGTCCTTGAGGCGTTTGGCCTCCCGCTCGGCGGCATCGAGCAGGCGGGACAGGCGCTGAGTGACGAAGACCTGGCCGGGTGCCGCGCCGGGACCGGTGACCTTCGGGCGGCGGGAGAGTTCCTCGCGCACGGCCGCGCGCAGCTCCTTCGGCCTGGTGCCGGCCTGTTGCAGCAACCGTGGGATCAGACCGTCCTCCTGATCGAGAAGCGCGAGCAGCAGGTGTTCCCCGTCGACCTCGGTCTGCCCCATGCCGACGGCCGCGCTCTGGGCCGCCTGGAGGGCTTCCTGGGACTTCTGGGTGAGACGGTTCATGTCCATGGGGGTGTTTCACTCCTCGTACCGGCGCGGCGCAGGGCGGCTTCGAGCAAGCTGATGCGGTCCAGCAGGTCGAGCACCAGGCCGATGGATGCGTAGTTGAGGCAGAGTCCGGTGCGCAGCCGCTGGATACGGGCGAGAACCGCCGGAGCCGTGGGGTCGAACACCAGTCGCCCCCCGGAGTCGCGTTCGGCGTCGACCAGGCCGAGGGCGACGAACCGGCGGATCAGATCGGGGTGGAGGCCCGAGCGACGGGCCACGGCGGCCAGGGAAAGCCTGGGGACGGGCACGAGCGCGTACCGGACAGCCGTCGAGGCGGTGATGTCGGCGCCCGTTCGTACCGGACGGGCGCCCACCCCGGCCCGGCCGATGCCTCCCGCTCCCGCGGGTCGTTCGTTCATCGCGTCCTCCTGGGGTCGAACGTGGAGGTGGCGGCGAGCTCCTCGAACAGTTCGCGCTCCCGGTCACCGAGGGCGGGAGGCACCATGACACGGAGCTCGGCGTACAGGTCGCCGTTCGCGCCCCGCGGGTTCGGCATGCCCTCGCCGCGCAGCCGCAGCCGCCGGCCGCTGGACGAACCTGCGGGCACCGTGACCTTGGCAGTGCCGCCGCCGGGCGTCGGCACCGGCACGGTCGCACCCAGGGCCGCCTCCCACGGCGCGACCGGGACCTGGACGTGTACGTCACGGCCGTCCAGCCGGAACCGGGGATGGGACTGGATACGCACCCGCAGGTACAGGTCGCCCGCGGCGGCGTCACCACTGCCCCGGCCACCTTCACCGGCCAGCCGGATGCGCTGCCCGTCGGTGACGCCCGCTGGCACGTCGACCTCGTAGCGCCGCGGCTGCCCGGTGGAGCCGGCGAGCGTGACGGTGCGACGGCCGCCTCGGTACGCCTCTTCGACGGTGAGCGGCAGTTCGGCCTCCTGGTCCGCTCCGGGGACGCCGCCCCGGGCGGCGCCGGCTCCGAACACGGAGCCGAGCAGGTCCTCGATGTCGATGCCCTCCGCGCCGAAGTCGTCGCCGAAGCCGGTGGCGTACCGGACGCGAGGACCGCCACGGCCCGCGGTCCTCCGACCGCGGAAGCCGCCGCCCGCTCCCGCCGCGACCCGTTCGTCGAAGTCCTCCGGGATCTTACGGAAATCCTCGCCGAAGCGGTCGTAGCGGGCTCGGGTCTTGGGATCGGACAGGACGCTGTATGCCTCGTTGAGGTCCTTGAAGCGCTCCTCCGCCCCGGGATCCTTGTTGACATCCGGGTGGTACCTGCGGGCGAGTTTGCGATATGCCTGCTGGATCTCGTCCTGGCTCGCGGTCCGCGACACGCCCAGTACCTCGTAGAAGTCCCGTGCCATGACCGGTCACTCCCGCTTCGCGACCGTCACGGCGGCGGGCCTGAGCTGCCGTTCGCCGTCCCCGTAGCCGGGGCGCAGCACCTCGACGACGGTGCCCGGTGGGGCGTCGGGGTCCTGGACGACACCGACCACCTCGTGCCGGGCCGGGTCGAAGGCGACGCCGGTCTCCGCATACCTGGGGTAGCCGAGCAGTTCGAGGGCGTTCACCGCCTGGTCGCGTACGGCTCGTACGCCCTCCACGATCGCGCCCGGATCGGCGCCGGCGTGGGTCAGGGCGAGTTCGAGGTTGTCGAGGACGGGCAGGAAGGCGGCCGCCGTGCGGGACCGCTCGACCGCCCGTTCGCGCTCCAGTTCCCTGGCGTGACGCTTGCGAAGGTTGTCGAGGTCGGCGAGTGCGCGCCGCCAGCGGTCCTCCAGTTCCTGGATCGCGGTCGTGTACTCGTCCTCGGCACGCGCGGGGCCGGCGGCATCGGGTCCCGGTTCGCCGTTCGCCGCTTCGGGCCGGGGCGGGCTCGGTTGGGGCAAATCCCCGCGAGGAGGGCGTCGGGCGCCTTCCGGGACCCGTACGCCCTGATCCGAGGCGGCCCGGTCGGGTTCCTGGGGGTGGGTGGGCATGGCGCACCTCAGCCCTTGTCGAACTCGGCGTCGATGACATCATCGTCACCGCCACCGCCACCCGTGGGACCGCCGGTGGCGGCCGCCTGGCCGGGACCGCCGTCCTTGGCGGCGGCGCCGCCCTGATGGGCCGCCAGCCCGGCGAGCACCTGCTGGAGTTCGGAGGTCAGAGGCCGCACGCGCTCCGCACCCGCCTCGTCCTTGACCGCCGCCCGGGCGTCGGACACGAGCATCTCGGCGCGTGCCTTCTCGTGCGCGGGCGCCGCGTCGCCCAGTTCTGCGAGGCGCTTCTCGACCTGGTACGCGACGGCGTCGAGTTCGTTGCGGGCGTCGACGGCCTCGCGGAGTGCCTGGTCCTGGCCCCGGTTGCGCTCGGCCTCCTGGACCATGCGTTCGACCTCACTGCGGTCCAGGTTCGAGCTCTCGCTGATGGTGATGCCCTGTTCCTTGCCGGTGTCCCGGTCGCGGGCCTTCACGTTGAGGATGCCGTTGGCGTCGATGTCGAAGGTGACCTCGATCTGTGGTTCGCCCCGCGGTGCCGGCCGGATGTCGGTGAGCTGGAACCGGCCCAGCACCCGGTTGTCGGCGGCCCGCTCGCGCTCGCCTTGGAGGACCACCACATCGACGGCCGGCTGGTTGTCCTCGGCGGTGGAGAAAGTCTCGCTGCGGCGCACCGGGATGGTGGTGTTTCGCTCGATGATCTTCGTCATCACTCCGCCGCGCGTCTCCACGCCCAGCGACAAGGGTGTGACGTCGAGCAGCAGGACGTCCTTGACCTCGCCCTTGAGCACCCCGGCCTGGATCGCGGCGCCCAGGGCCACGACCTCGTCGGGGTTGACGCTCATGTTGGGTTCCTTGCCGCCGGTCAGCCGGCGGACCAGAGTCTGGACGGCGGGAATGCGGGTGGAACCGCCGACGAGGATGACCTCGTCGATGTCGCTCTCGCCGACCTTCGCGTCGGCCATCGCCTGCTGCACCGGTCCCAGACAACGCTCCACCAGGTCGCCGGTGATCTGCTCGAAAGTGGACCGCATGATCGAGTCGGTGAGGTGCTTGGGGCCCGATGCGTCGGCGGTGATGAACGGCAGGCTGACCTGCGTCTGCGTCACCGAACTGAGCTCGGTCTTGGCCTTCTCCGCCGCCTCGAACAGTCGTTGCAGCGCCTGCGGGTCCTTGCGCAGGTCGATGCCGTTCTCCTTCTGGAAGTCGTCCGCGAGGTAGTCCACCAGACGCCGGTCGAAGTCGTCGCCGCCCAGGTGGCTGTCACCGGCGGTGGAGCGCACCTCCACCACGCCGTCGCCGACGTCGAGGATGCTCACGTCGAAGGTGCCGCCGCCCAGGTCGAAGACGAGAACGGTCTCGTGCTCCTTCTTGTCCATGCCGTACGCCAGGGCGGCCGCCGTCGGCTCGTTGATGATCCGCAGCACCTCCAGTCCGGCGATCCGTCCGGCGTCTTTGGTGGCGGTACGCTGGGCGTCGTTGAAGTAGGCGGGCACCGTGATGACCGCCTCCGTGACCCGCTCCCCCAGTTGCTTGGACGCGTCGTCGGCGAGTTTGCGCAGCACCTGTGCGCTGATCTCCTCAGGCGCGTACAGCTTGTCGCGCACCTTGAAGCGGGCCGCCCCGCCGTCGCCCTCGACGACGTCGTATGCCACCGCCCTGGCCTCGTCGGAGATCTCGTCGAAGTGCCGGCCGATGAACCGCTTGGCCGAGTAGATGGTGCCCTTGGGGTTGAGGATCGCCTGGCGCCGGGCCAGCTGGCCCACCAGACGTTCCCCGGTGTCGGTGAAGGCCACCACGGACGGTGTCGTGCGGTTGCCCTCGCTGTTGGGCACGACGGACGGCTCGCCGCCCTCCCACACGGCGATCACCGAGTTGGTGGTGCCCAGGTCGATGCCCACTGCCTTGGCCATGAGGAACTCCTCCCGGTGCAGCGCCTGCGTCGACTCTCCGGATCACGGTCGTTCGGACAGAGGTGGGACTCCGCCGGTTTCCCACCGGTGCGCACGGAGGGTCTCGGGCCCTTCCCAGGGTGACGAACCGGGTGGCTCCACGCCTACGCCTGGCGAGTCAGGAATGCACGGGTCCGGTCGCCCCACGAGTACGAGAGAAAAGAACCCACGCGTGTCGGGTAGCCGACCCGGGACCGGGTACGCGAAAGCCGCTCACCTCCGAAGGACGGAGTGATCTCCCATGGTCGGCAGTCGGGCGTACAGCCTGTACCACCGCTACTCCGACGGGACGCGCAGCCTTCCGCGGGGCAGCGCCGGGCGGCGCCCCGCGGCCGCGCCCAGGCGGCCCCGCCCGCCCGCTCGCACCCCAGCCGCCCATGCCCTCCTCGAACTGATCACGCTCTCCCGCGCCCAGTTCGACGCTCCGGACGAAGGCGAGATCCTGCACCTGGCCATGGATCACATAGTCGCCGCGGGGCCCTACAGCGCCGAGGCCGGATATCTCAAGGTGGGCGGCGACCTGGTCCCCAGCCCGTGGAACGGGCGAACGCATGCCTTGACCGTGGGCCGGAGGGTGCGGGAGCTGGCCGGGCAGGACGGCGACGTGACCATAGCCGGCAGGCCCTGGGGCCGGGCCCTGGGGCTACGCGAGCCTGGGGTCCTCCACGGCTACCTCGTGGTCACGTCCCGCTCCCGGCCCACCAAGGCCGAGCGATCCCTGCTCTCCGTACTCGTCCGGCACACCGCTGCTGCACTGTCAGTCGCCTTCGCACACCGCAGCCAACGCGAGGAAGCGCTGGAGCTGCACCGGCTGAGGGAGGAACGCACAGCCCTCCAGCGGAAGCTGATCTCTGTGGTGGCTGAGCTGGGCTACGAGCGAGCCGTTCACGCTCTCATGGCCGACGTCGCTGCCTCGGGTGGCGGTGAGGAAGCTGTCACCCGCGCACTGCACCGGCTCACAGGACTTCCCGCGCTGGTCGAGGACCGCTTCGGCCGGCTGAGGTCCTGGACCGGTCCCGACCGCCCCGTCCCCTATCCCGAACCGGACCCCGTGCGCCAGGACGAAATGCTGCACGCTGTCGCCAAAGAGGCCGGGCCGGTGCGGATAAGGGACCGGCTGATCACCCTGATCCGCCCGCACGGCGAGATCCTCGGCGTGCTGGCGCTGGTCGACACCCGGGACGAGGCCGACGAGCACACCGTCCTCGCGCTGGGACACGCCGCCACGTCGCTCGCCCTGGAGCTGACGCACCTGCGCAATCTGGCCGAAGTGGAGCTGAGGCTGCACCGCGAGCTGGCCGACGACCTCCTGGCAGGGACGGACGAGCCGAGCGCCTACGCCCGGTCCGAGGCAGTCGGACACGACCTGCACGGCAGCCACTACATCGTCGTGGTGCAGTGGTCGAACCGGACTGCGGACGATTCCTTCGCGCAGACCGTGGGTCGGGTGGCCGCTGCGGTGGGCATGCGCTCGCTGCTGACCCGCCGCTCCGACCACGTCGTCCTCATCACTGGCGACAGGCCGCACGCTCGCGCGTTGTACGAAGCGCTCGCCCGAGAGAACGGGACACGGTCCGGGACGATCGGGGTGAGCGCCCCTTGCGACTCCGTGGACGACCTCCCCCACCACTACCAGGAGGCGCAGCGCGCCCTGGACGTGCGCCGCCACTCCCGCGAGCGCTACGGCACGTCATTCTTCGACGAGCTCGGCCTCTACCGCATCCTGGGACCCGGCAGCGGTCACCGGGAACTGGAGACGTTCGTCCAGGAGTGGCTCGGGCAGCTCATCGACTACGACTCCCGGCATCACTCGACCATGGTGGAGACCCTGTCCCGGTACTTCGACTGCGGCGGCAACTACGACGAGACCGCCGACTCCCTCGCGATCCACCGCAGCACGCTGCGCTATCGGCTCCAGCGCATCCGCGACATCAGCGGCCACGACCTCGCGAACGTCGAGGACCGGCTGAACCTCCAGGTGGCGACCCGGGTGTGGAAGATCGTGCTGGGCGGACCCGGCTGATGCCTCACTGAACCTCTGCGCGAGCGGCGTCAGTAGCAGTTGGGCAGGCTGCCCCCGTTACAGCGCTGCCGTGGCACCAGCCTCGAAGGGGCCGAGAAGGTGTCCGACGCCGCCTGTGGACCACAGCAGCGCGAGCATCAGCGGACGCTCCGGCAGTGTCGCGGCCTGAGCGAGGCGAACGCGGGGGCCGGACACCACCGATGGGTGACGTCCGGGCCCCGGCCGGGCGTCACAAGGCGATGACGTGGAGGTCGACCAGCTCGAGCGTCGCTCGCAGAGCCGAGCTGGGCCGCCGGGTCGACGACGTGCCGAGATGCGTGCTCCAGCGGAGCGTGGTGTCGTGGACGTCCAGGACGTGCAGGCCAGGGGTGCGGGCAACGGCGAACGCGGGCAGGAAGGCGATGCCCGGTCCGTGCCGGACCAGTGCCGCCCCCATGTCGATGTCGGGCACTTCCAGTGCCACCCGGCGTACGACGCCCGCCGCCGCGAACGCCCGGTCGACCACCTCGCGGTTGGCGTAGCCCGGCGGGAAGTCCACGAAGGGCTCCCCCGCGAGGTCCGCAAGTGCCACCTTCGACGAGGCGTGCCCGCCGCCCAACGGGCCCACGCCCCTTGAGATGCTCTGGGGGGGGTGCCAGGGTGGCGCTCGGTCTCCGGTATCTCACGAGACACCTCACCGTATGGAGAAGAACGGCCGCCGCTGCCTGCTCTTCGGCCCCACCCCTGCAATTGGCTGGCCGAGGGATGCCTGCGCCCTTCGTGCTGCTCTGCCAGGGGAAGAGGGGGCGCGCTTTTTCGGCCTGGAGTGCGGAGGCGCCCAGCAGGGGGCTCTGCGAATCTCGACCGGGTAACAGCCGATGGCGGCGCGGGCGGGAGCGAACGGCGCCGTCCGTTCCCGGTGAGGAGGCGAGAGGCATGACCGTGATGGGTGTGTCGAAGTTCGAGAGGTTCTTCCGCGCCGCCGCAAGCCTCGACGTGGACAGGAACGACCTGAAGCGGTACGGCGATTTCGTCGACGCCAAGCTCTACGACCTCCTGGTCGTCGGCCAGGCGTCGGCCAAGGCCAACGGCAGGGACACCGTCGAACCGTGGGATCTACCGATCACCAGGGGCCTCCAGGAGAGCATCCATCGGTTCCGGCGGCTCGACGAGGAGGTCGAGCTGAAGCCGGTCCTGGAACAGCTCGCCACACACCCTCCCCTCGACAGGACACCCACCCAGGAGGCCGAGGAGCGCTACCCCGAGATCATCGGCGGTCTCAGCGTCGCTCTCGCCGAGACGTTCGAAATCGTGTATCCGGATGTCAAGAACCCGCAGACCAGTCACTGGGAGGGCGTTACAGCCGTGTTCGACCGGCTGCTGTAGCGGTAGCGCCCCGGTGCATGTCGCCGGCTCGTCTCAGGCCGGGAAGGCCGAGCCGCCCCGGATCGTCCCGGACACCAGTATTCCGGCGCCCGTGACGACGGCTGGACGAAGGTCGTCCTCACTCGGACGGCAGCGTTTACTGAGCGCGCGCAGACATGCTCCAGGGGCACCTCCGGGCCTTGCAGTCCGGTCCGGGAAGGGAATGCGGACGGCCCTGCTGGGTGTCCCAACCGCTCGCGTCCCAAGAACCGGCGACTCGTGAAGGGAGCCGTACCATGACACAGGAACTCCGGGGGATGCGGGTGGGGATTCTGGCCACCGACGGCGTCGAGCGCGTGGAACTCGACCAGCCACGCGGCGCGCTGCAGGGCGCGGGGGCGAAGACCGAGATCGTCTCGCTCCACCACGGCGAGATCCAGGCCCGCCAGTTCGACCTCAACGCGGCCGGAACCTTCCCCGTCGACCGCCTGGTCGCCGACGCCTCCGTCGACGACTACCACGCCCTGCTCCTGCCCGGCGGCACCATGAACCCTGACCAACTGCGCATGGACCGCGACGCGGTGCAGTTCGTCAAGGACTTCATGGCCAGCGGGAAACCGGTCGCATCGATCTGCCACGGCCCGTGGACCCTGGCGGAAGCCGACGCCGTACGCGGCCGCCGCCTGACGTCCTGGCCCAGCATCCGCACCGACCTTCGCAACGCCGGCGCGGAGGTCGTCACCGACCAGGAGGTGGTCGTCGACGGGCAGTTGGTCACCAGCCGCGGCCCGGCCGACCTGCCCGCTTTCTGCGCCGCCGTCGTGGAGCAGTTCGCCCGGGCGCATCACCCCATGCCCGGCTGACCCGGGGGCCTGGTCGCAGGCGGTGGGAGCAGGCGGTGCACGGTGACATCCGCCACAAGCTGGAACGCGGCATGGCGACGCGCGGGACCCCGCGCCCCGGAGCCGGTTGAGTGCCAACCGAAGTGCTTCGTCACACCTGGCTACCGCCGTACGCGGGGCATTCCCAGGCCGATCCAGGAGATGATCTCCCGCTGGATCTCGTTGTTGCCGCCGCCGAAGGTGAAGATGACCGCCGAGCGGTAGCCGCGTTCCAGTTCGCCGTGCAGGACGGTGTTCGCCGAGCCCTCCTTCAGGGGGCCGGCCGCGGCGACGATCTCCATGAGCCAGGCGTAGGCGTCCCGGCGGGCCTCGGAGCCGTAGACCTTGACGGCGGAGGCGTCCTGTGGGGTGAGGGTGCCGTCCTGGACGGCGGTGACCATCTGCCGGTTGAGGAGTTTGAGCGCGTCGAGGCGGGTGTGGGTGCGGGCGAGGAGGCGGCGTACCCAGGGCAGGTCGGCGACCCGGCGGCCGTCGCCGAGCTTGGTCTCCATCGCCCAGCGCTGCACGTCGTGCAGGGCGCGGATCGCCATGGTGCCGTGGGCGGCGAGGGTGACGCGTTCGTGGTTGAGCTGGTTGGTGATCAGCCGCCAGCCCTCGTTCTCGGCGCCGACACGGCGGGAGACGGGGACGCGGACGTTCTCGTAGTAGCTCGCGGTGGTGTCGTGGGAGGCGAGGGTGCGGATGAGGGTGCAGGAGTAGCCGGGGTCGGAGGTCGGCACCAGCAGCATGGTGATGCCCTTGTGCGGCGGGGCCCCGGGGTCCGTGCGCACGGCCAGCCACACCCAGTCGGCGGTGTCGCCGTTGGTGGTCCAGATCTTCTGGCCGTTGACGACGTACGCGTCGCCGTCGCGGACCGCGCGGGTCTTCAGGGACGCGAGATCCGTGCCCGCGCCGGGCTCGCTGTAGCCGATCGCGAAGTCGATCTCCCCGGAGAGGATGCGCGGCAGGAAGTACGCCTTCTGCTCGTCCGTGCCGTACCGCATGATCGTCGGCCCGACCGTGTTGAGCGCCATCAGCGGCAGGGGTACGCCGGCCTGCGCGGCCTCGTCGAAGAAGATGAACTGCTCCATCGCCGTCATCCCGCGCCCGCCGTACTCCTCGGGCCAGCCGACGCCGAGCCAGCCGTCCGCGCCGAGCCGGCGGATGGTGTCGCGGTAGAACCGCTTCTGCGCGGCCGGGTCGGCGTACCGGGCGTAGGCGTTGTCCGGAACCAGCTCGGCGAAGTAGGCCCGCAGTTCGGTGCGCAACCGCTGCTGCGCGGGCGTGTGGTCGAGGTGCACGGCGCCTCCAGGCTCCCCAAGGGCGGTCCTGACGGCGCACACCGTAGAACGCGTTTCAGAAATTGGGAATGCCGGGGCCCGGGCGGATTCAGGGGCGAGGACGGCCCGGGGCACTCACCCTAGGGTTTCCAGGAAGTCCGCACAGGCGTCGGCGCAGGCCCGGCAGGCCGCCGCGGCGGACTCGGCACCGGGGTACTCGTCGAACACCCGGGCACAGTCCAGGCAGACCGAGCGGCACCAGTCCACTCGGACCCTGATGATCTCCTCGTCCTGTCGGTTCTCCTCGCACAGCACACGGCAGGTGGCGTCGCACACCTCGGCGCACATGATGCCCAGCCGGCGCGCCCGCTCCTGGTGCTCACTCCCGTCCGGGTCGACCAGGCTCGCGCGCACGGCACAGGCCCGGGCGCACTCCGTGCACGCCTGGGCACAGGTGAAACGGTCCTCCAGGAACCGGTAGAGCTGCTGCGAAGTCGGCGATGTCACACCGTGCGGGTAGCCGGGGCGGGCGGCCACAAACCACTGTCCCCAGGGGCCGGCCGGCGGACACCGCTCGCACCTCCACCGCAACCGCCGATGTCCGGATTCGTCCCGCTCTGACCGGGTATCCCTGTTCTATGAACACTGCATCGATGCAGCTGGCCGCGGCGAGCGGCCTGATGAGCCTCTTCCTGTTCATCGTGGCCGTGGGCGTGCTCGCGCTGCTCGCCGGCGGCTTCTGGATGACCTCGCGCGTCAGATACCGCGAGTCGCCGCGCCCCCGCCCCGAGGAACAGCCCAAGCTGCCGCCGGAGGGGCCGGTGCACGAGGTACGGGAGAACCGGGAGTCCGCGGAGATACCGCAGATCCCCAAGGGCGACCGCCCGCTCACCCCGTACGAGCTGACCAACATGGACACCCGGACGAGCGAGTCGAAGCAGCGTCCACGCTGGAGCAAGGGCTCCAGCGGCTCGTTCGGCGGCGGCGGACTCGGCGCCCACTGAGCCCCGGCCCCCGTCGGTGACCCGTCCCGCGCCGGACCGCGGTACGCCCCTAGGAAGAGTCCCGGGCGGCGTCCAGGCGGCCGACGCGGGCCACGTTCCGCCGGTCCTCGGGGTCCTGGCTGGGCTCGGCCGCGAACCAGGCGTCGAGGATCTCCTTCAGCACCGGTTCCGAGGTGAGCCTGAGGCTCAGCGCGAGGACGTTGGCGTCGTTCCAGCGCCGCGCTCCGTCGGCCGTGCCGGCGTCCACGCACAGCGCCGCGCGCACGCCCGGCACCTTGTTGGCCGCGATGGACGCGCCGGTACCGGTCCAGCAGCACACCACCGCCTGGTCGGCCGCGCCCTCTGCCACGTCCCGGGCGGCGGCCTCCGAACAGACCGCCCACTGCGCGTCGGCCCCGGGTTCCAGCGCGCCGTGCTCCCGGACCTCGTGGCCACGGCGCCGCAGCTCCGCGACCAGCAGACGGGCCACGGGTTCGTCCATGTCGGAGGAGACGGAGATCCGCATGCTCCGCAGCCTAGCGCGTGGCGCCCGGACCCGGCCGGACATGCCGGACGGCCCCGCGAAGGGGCCGTTCGGCAGACATCGGGCAGGGTGCGGGGTCAGGGGTGATCGGGCTGCTGTGCCGGAGGCACCCCGCCGCCCTCTCCCCCGCCCTTGCCGCCCTTTCCTGCCTTGTCAGAGCCGTGCGGGCGACCGCCCGCGTCCCGGCCGGCCCGCTGGCGGGCCTTCAGCTCGCCGCTGTCCTGCGGGGTGGCGCCACCCTTGTCACTGCGCCGCTGTTCGGGCTGCTGCGGATCGGACATGCTCCGGACTCCCTCCGGATGGTGCGTGCTCCGTACGGGGTCCGGGTTCCCAGGGGGACGCGGGTGACGCACACCGGCGGTGGACCGCAGTCACGGCGTGGGGCGGGTCAGCGCCCGGTGGAGGTGTTCGAGGGCGTCCAGGAGCACCGAGCGGTGGTACCAGCTCAGCCAGGCCGACGTGTCCGAGGCGAGCAGGGCGAACGCCTCGGCCTGCGCGGCGGTCGTCCGGTGGCCGGCGTCGGGCCAGTGCAGGGTGATCACGCCGGTGCACGTGCCGGCGGAGGAGAGCACCGGGACGCTGTGCACGGCTTGGGTACCGGTGGCCAGCAGCACGCCCCGGCAGTCGTCGGAGAGCTGCGCGTCCGTCGCGACGTCGGGCACGCTCACCTGGCGGCCCCGGACCCGGGCCGCCGCGTCGGCCGTGCCGTCGCCCCGGCCGCGCACGAGCTGGTCCAGGAACGCCTCCGCGCATCCGTAGTGGGTCTCCGGCGTCAGGGCGTTCACGGCCGGGTCGACGAACTGCACGTACCCGGCGGGCGCCTTCCCGATGGCCAGCGCCTCGTGCAGGACGGCGTCGATCATCTGCCGGCGGTAGCGCGGGTCCCGGCCGCCGCGGGCCAGTATCCGCAGCTGCGGCACCGGCAGCGAGCGGCGGCCCGGGAACCACACGTCGCCGTCCGGGGGCCGGGCCACCACCACGGCCGAGACGAGGACCCGCAACGGCACGTTGAACCGCTGCGAGGCCTCGCGCAGCGCCCGGAAGGCGCTGCCGGAGTCCGGCAGTCCGTAGCGGACCATGAGCGTGCCCTGGGCCATGCCGATCACCGGCGCGGTGCGCACCCGGGCGCGCAGCGCGCGGACCTCCTTGTACAGGTCCTCGTACGAGGGCCGCAGCGGGTCCGCCATCTGCGACCGCCAGGCGGGCAGCTCCTCCACCCGGGAGGCGACGCGGGCCAGCTCGCGCAACGCCTCGTCCAGGGTGGCGTACAGCCGGACGCCGTCCAGACGGGCCAGGTGCACCGCCTCGCGGACCCCGGGCCGGGCGCGGACGATGATCAGGTCGGGGCGTCCGGTGCGCGCCCGGGTCGTCTCGCTGAGCGTGCGCAGCACGGCGGCGCCGCCGAGCTGGACGTGTGCCATGTCGAGCACGGGGCGCAGTCCGGCGCGGTCCGCCTGTTCCAGGTGACCGCGCAGTTCCTCCGACCAGGTCTGGGCTCCGTCGGCGTCGAGGCTGCCCGACATGCGCAGCAGGAGGGCGCCCTCGGCGGGCAGACCCTCGACGACGGAGGACTCGATCACGAGGGGAGCCGGTGCCGCAGGCCGGCCGGAAGAAGGTTTCATCGCATCACCCAGACAGGACGTCCCAAAGAACTCGATCGGCCTCTTCCCGACCTGTGCGCCATCCCGCACCGTAGGCCCCGGGCCATCGGCCGCGCCATCCACCGCGCCGTGCGGCGGAGCGGCGGGCGGCGCGGTCGCTATCCGAGGCCGCCGGGGTCCGGGCGGGCCGGTTCGTACGCCGGTTCGTACGCCCGTTCCCGGGCCGGTTCGCGGGATGTCAGGGCGTCCAGGGCCGACGTCAGGGTCGCGTGCACCCGGATGCCCGGCAGGCCGGCCGAGGTCAGGGCCTCCCGGACGTGCGGTCGGGGCTGTACGACGGACAGGGCGCGGCCGGTGTGCGCGAGGGCCCCGGTCGCCCGGTCCAGGGAGCGGACCGCGTCGGCACAGGCGAGATAGGCCTCGCTCAGGTCCAGCAGGGGGTGTTCACCGGCCTGGCCGGCATGGGCCACGTGCTCGGCGAGGGCTTCGGAGAACAGCCGGGCGTTGGAGGCGTCGACCGTGCCCCGGGCCTTCAGGACGCCGATGCCGCCGAGCCCCGGGCGGTGCTCGTGCACGGTCTGTAGGAGCAGCGGGGCGGGGCCGCCGGGGCGGACGCGGGCGGGGGACGGCTGACCGTCTTCCCTGGGTGATCGGGTTTCCACGGGGATCGGGCTTCCTGGAGGCGGGAGGAAGGATCAGCCGGCCGCGTCTTGACCGGGACATCACTGTGCCCGCGCCGTGCGGGGGATGCAACGACGTCCCCGGGCGTGTCGTAGCGCAGGGGGTCTCAGCCGACGTACCGCCGGGCGGGTGAGTTCCTGCGGGCTCTTTCGAGTGCGGCGAGCCGGCGTTCCAGGTCCGGCGGTACGGGGTCGCGCTGGCGCAGCACCCACGGCAGTCCGGCGGTGGCGTGGGCGAACGCGCGGGCGGAGGCGGCGTCCCGGGGCACGGTCCGGATGAGGTGCCCGGTACGGCGCAGCGCCGGCAGCAGCGGGCGGCGCAGCCAGGTGAACCACAGGGTGTTGCGCAGTCCGAGGACCCGCCGGGCCGTGCTGTCGCGCAGCCGGGAGGCGTGGTGGTGCACGGTGAGTTCCTCGGCGTAGGCGAGCCACCAGCCCTGGCGGAGCAGGTCGCAGGCGAGCAGTTCCTCCTCGCCGCCGAGCCACAGGCCCGGGTGGAAGCCGCCGCCGGCACGGAAGGCCCCGGTGCGCAGCACGGTGGCGGCGGCGAGGAAGGAGCCGAGGGCGGGTCCGGGGAGCCAGTCGGGTCCGGACAGCGGGGACTCGCGCAGTTCGCGCACGACCGGGTCCTCGGTGCCCTCCGGTTCCACGAGGATCCGCGCGGTGACGCCCGCGAGCCGGGGCCCGGCGTCCAGCAGGTCGGCGGCCCGGCGCAGGCTGCCGGGGGCCCACCAGGTGTCGTCGTCGCAGAAGGCGACGTACGGCGTGTGCACCCGCTGCACGGCCAGGTTGCGGCCGATGGCGCCGAGGTTGCGGCCGGGGCGCAGCAGGGTCATCTCCGGGAACTCCCGGGCGACCGCTTCGGCGGTGCCGTCGGTGGAGGCGTTGTCGGTGACGATCACGGGCGGCCGTTCGGGCAGCCGGCGCAGCAGGGCGAGGGTGCGCAGCAGTTCGTCACGGCGGTTGTGGGTGATCAGGACGACGGTCGTACGGTCGTCGGGGGCGGTCCGGGTGGGGGCCTCGGGGGCGGTACTGGTCATCGTCCGGCGCCTCCGGGTGGGTGGTCAGGGGGCGGGGTCGTGATCGTCGTGATCGTCCGGCGCCTTGCCGTGGTCTCTTGCCGTGCGCGGCCAGGGTGGAATGGTCGTCGTCCGGGGTCTCCGCGTACGTGCCGGGCCGGATCGCGGGCGCTGGCGTTGGGCGGCACCCTCTCGTGGGGCGTCGAGGGGGTCCCGGGCATGGGGCTCGCCGCCGTACCGGTCATCGCCCGGTGCTTCTCCGGGGGCGGGCGGCCGGGTCGCGGTCGAGCAGGCCCGCGGCGTGTTCGACGGGCGGGGGCAGGGGCCGGCGGCGGGCGAGGGCGGCCGGGAACCGGGCGACGGTCTCCTTCAGGGCGCGGCGCGCTCCCGGGCGGCCCGCCGCGGCGGCCAGCGCGAGGTCGGCGCCGGCGCGCAGGACGACCGGCCAGGGGCGGCGCAGGCAGGTGGTCAGCACGTGGTTGCGCCGGACGAGGAAGGAACGGCCGGTGCGGTCGTGGTCCTCGGGGTGGTGGCGGGCGCGCAGGGAGGGTTCGTAGGCGACGCCCCAGCCCGCGGCGGCCAGGTCGTAGGCGAGCAGGGTCTCCTCGCCGCCGAAGAAGAGCAACGGGTGGTAGCCGCCGGCGCTCAGGAAGGCCTCGCGGCGGACCACGCAGGCGCAGCCGAGGAACCCGAGGACCGGGCGGCCGGGCAGGTCCGGTTCCAGCGGGAGCGGGGAGGCGGCGAGCACCGCGTTGAGGGGGTCCTCGGCGGCCTCGTGGCCGACCAGGGTGCGGGCGGCGAGCAGGCCGAGCCGGGGGTGCTGGTCGAGGAGGTCGGCGGCGCGGGCGAGGCTGCCCGGCTCCCACCAGGAGTCGTCGTCGCTGAAGGCGACGTAGGGGGTGCCGGCGTGCCGGACGGCCAGGTTGCGGCCGAGGGCACCGGTGTTGGCGGCGGGCCGCAGCAGGCGGGCGATCGCCGGGTGGCCGGCCACGGCGTGGCGGGTGGTGTCGTCGCGGGAGTTGTCCACGACGACGACCGGCGGACGCTCGGGCAGCGCGGCCAGCACGTCCAGGGTGCGCACCAGGCTGGCGCTGCGGTCGCGGGTGATGACGGCGACCGTGACGCGCGGGTCGCCGGCGGAAGTGGGCCGGTGCACGCGGTCGGGGGCCCGCTCAGTGGACATGCGCCACCTCCGGTCCCGGCCGCCGCTGCCGGCCGCGCACGTCCCGCAGGAGCGTCAGACAGGCGGCGGCGACCTCACCGGCGCGGAGGCGCAGCAGGCGGGCGTCGGGGGTGCGGCCGTGCGGGTCGCCGGGCGGACCGGGCTTCCACAGGGCCAGGTGGTCCGGGCTCGGGGGTGGCCCCCACAGCCGCGGGGAGACCGGTCCGAACAGGGTGACGGAGGGGGTGCCGTGGGCCACCGCGAGGTGGGCGAGGCCGGTGTCGCCGCTGAGCACCAGGGACGCGCCGGCGACCAGCGCGGACAGCTCCCCGAGCGGCAGACCGCCGGACAGCGCGTCGCAGCCCCGCCGGCCGCCGCGTTCGGCCACCGAGCGGACCAGGGCGTCCTCGCCGGGGCCGCCGGTGAGGACCACGTGATGGCCGGCGGCGCGCAGGGACCGTACGACGGCGGCGAACCGCTCCCCCGGCCAGCGGCGCGAGCCCGAGGCCGCGCCGGGGTGCACGACGACCGCGCCCGGGGCCGGGGACGGGGTGGTGGGCCGGGGCAGCCGTAGGTCCAGGGGGTCGGCCGCGATGCCGTAGGCGTGCAGGAAGGCGCACCAGCGGTCCCGCTCGTTCGCCCGGTCCCGCCACGGCGGGCCGTCCGGGCAGGCGTGGGCGAGCAGCCGGCGCGGGCGCAGGGCGGCCAGGGCGTCACGGCTCTCGGGGCCGTTGCCGTGCAGGTCGACCGCCACGTCGGGGGGCGGGCCGGACCAGTGGCCGAGGTCCGGCACCGCGCGGCCCGGCTCCTCGGCCGGGAACACGGCGTCGACCGCCCCGGTCTCCAGGGCGAGTCCGGTGAGTCCCGGCGGCTGGGCGAGGACGACCTGGTGGCCGGGAAATGCCCGCCGGACGCCCCGTAGCGCGGGCACACCGGCCAGCAGATCGCCCAGGCCCAGGGCGCGCAGGATCAGGACGGTCGGGGGGTGCGGGGTGGGGATCGGGGTGCGGGTCACCGAGTGGGTCCTCCGTAGCGTGCGGAAGCCGGGGACGGGCGGCGGGCCGGGCTCCGTTCGCCGACACCGCCCACCGCAGCGGGCGGTACGCCTCGGCCGGCGGTGCGGGGCGCGGTCGGGACGCTCGCGCCGGGGGCCGGCGGTCGGTTCCGGCGCCGGGTGCGCGGAAGGCATCCGGCGCCCGCCGGCCGGCCTCCCCCGTACGAGGCCCGCACCAGACGTGCGGCGCCTGCGCCACGGCCCGGCGCGGCACCCCGGAGCGAGGCACGCGACCGGCATCCGGCGCTCGGCGGCCACCGGTTCCCCCGGAGCGGGGCGCGACGGGTCCGCCCGGCCGGGGGCTGCGCCGTGCTCACCTGGCGTCTCCTCCCGTGGGTGCCGGGGCCAGGGCCGCGCGGCGGGCGAGACCGGTGGTGGAGCGGCCGTCGAGGTAGGGCAGCAGCAGGACCTGGCCGCCCCAGCTCTCCACGAGGGGCTGTTCGGGCAGCCGGCTCCGGGCGTAGTCGCCGCCCTTGGCCCAGATGTGCGGGCGGAGCTCACCGAGGATGCGTTCGGGGGTGTCCTCGTCGAACACGGCCACGGCGTCCACGCACTCCAGGGCCCGCAGCACCCGCACCCGGTCGGCGGCCGGGACGAGGGGGCGGCCGTCGCCCTTGCGGCGGCGGACCGAGTCGTCGGAGTTGACGCACACGACGAGGCAGTCCCCGGCCCGGCGGGCGGCCTGGAGCAGGGCGACGTGCCCGGCGTGCAGCAGGTCGAAGCAGCCGCCCGCGGCGACCACGGTGCCGCCCGCGGCCCGCACCCGCGCGGCCGTGCGCACGGCATCCGTGGTGGTGTCGCCGTCGCCCGGCGCCTCCTCGGCCGTCTCCGGCTGGTCCGGGACGGCGACCGCGCGGGCGCCGCCCTCGGTGACGTACCGGGTGGCGGCGTGGACCGCGGCCTGTACGGCGGCCTCGGTGAGGGCGCCGTCGGCGAGCAGGCCGGCCGCGGCAGCGGCGAACCGGTCGCCCGCGCCGCACGGGTCGCCCGTGGCGGCGGCCGGGGTCGGCACGAGCAGCGGGGTCTCGCCGTGGGAGAGCAGGGCGCCGCGTTCGCCGAGGGTCACCGCGACGGCCTGGGCCCGCCAGGCCCGCACGAGGCCGCGGGCGTCCCGGGCGGCGGTGCGCAGCCCGGCCGCGTCGCCGGGCTCGGCGTCGTCGAGCTGCCGGGCGAAGGCGCGGGCCTCCTGGGCCGAGGGCGTGGCCAGGCGGACGCCGGGGACCGGGGGCCGGCCGCGCACGTGCGGGTCCCAGACGACGGGGGCCGCCGTGTGCGCGAGGGCGTCCCGGAGGACGTCGGCGGTACCGCGGCCGTAGTCGGCGACGAGGACGCCCCCGGCCGCCGCGATCGTGGCCACCGCCTCCTGGGTCGCCTCGCGGGCCCGGCCCTCGCCGTCGTCGAGGCGGAGCAGCGGCCGGTCCCCGGCCAGGACGCGGGTCTTGCTGCTCAGGGTGCCCTCCAGCGGCACCTCGACCAGGCCGACCCGGCCGGAGAGCAGCTCCCGCAGGGTGTCGCTGGCGGCGTCGGCGCCGAGGGCGGTGACCAGGGTGACGGGCCGTCCGTCGGCCGCCGCGAGACAGGCGGCGAGGGCGGCGCCGCCGGGCCGGGAACTGCGCCGGGTGCCGTGCACGACGGGGACGGGCGCGTCCGGGGCCAGCCGCTCGGCCCGGCCGCACAGGTCGTGGTCGAGCAGGGCGTCGCCCACGACGACCAGGGGTGTCTGCGAGGCGGTCATGTGTGTCCCTTCCTGGGGGCTGCGGGCGTGCCGGGCGTGGCCCGGCCGACGGTGCGGGCGCGGCCCACGAGCCGCCCCACGACACCGGGTTTGCCGTCGGCACCCGGCCGGCCGTCGACACCGGACCGATGATCGGCACCCGTCGCGCCGCCGGCACTCCGCCGGCCATCGACACCCGGCCGACCATCGGCACCCCGCCCGCCGTCGGCACCCGGCCGACCGTCCTGACCCCGTCGGCCATCGACAACGCGCTCGCCCTCGCCGCGTCGCTCGCCCTCGGCAGGTCTCTCGCCCTCGCCGCCCGCCCCGTCCCCGGTATCCGCGTCCGCCCGGTCGTCGGCGCCGGTGTCCGCCGTCCCGTGGTCGGCCTCACCCCGTTCGACGGCCTGGTCGAAGGCCTCGCAGAGCATGTGGACGGCGACCAGGTGCAGTTCCTGGACGGTGGCGCCGAGGGGGGCGTCGACGCACAGCGCGTCGTCCGCGCCGAGGTGCAGCGGGTTGGGGGCCCGTCCGGTCAGCGCCCACACGGTCATGCCGAGCCGGTGCGCGCGGTCGGCGGCGGCCAGCAGGTTGGCGCTGGCGCCGCTGGTGGACAGCAGCAGGAGTACGTCGCCGGGGCGGCCGTGCGCGGCGGTCTGGCGGGCGAACACCTCCTGGACGCCGTAGTCGTTGGCGATCGCCGTGGTGGAGGAGGTGTCGGCGTGCAGGGCGACCGCGGAGAACGGCGGCCGGTCGTCGCGGTAGCGGCCGACGAGTTCGGCGGTGAGGTGCTGGGCCTGGGCGGCGCTGCCGCCGTTGCCCGCGACGAGCAGCCGGGCGCCCGCGCCCAGCCGCCGGGCGAGTTCGGTGCCCCAGCGCTCGATGAGCGCACCGTGGTCACGGAACGCCTCCAGGGCCTTGGCGAGGTCGTCGCAGTGCGCGGTGGCGGTGGCGGTGTTCCCGTGCGCCGTGCAGGTGACGGCCTTCGCCCGACTCCTCATCGGACCACTCCCGAGAGCGAGCGGACGGAGGACACGGCGCCGTACACCGCGGCCACGCCGTCGGCCACCCGGTCCCAGGTGTAGTGGCTGAGCACCCGGGCGCGGCCGGCGGCTCCGTACCGGGCGAGCCGGTCGGGGTCGGCGAGGAGGGCGCGGACGACCGCGCCCAGGTCGTGGTCGTCGTCGGCCGGGACCAGGACGCCCGTGGTGCCGTCCACGACCGTGTCGAGCTGGCCGCCGACGGCGGTGGCGACGACCGGGGTGGCACAGGCCATGGCCTCCAGCGGGACGATGCCGAAGGGCTCGTACCGGGGCAGCGACAGCACCAGGTCGGCGCTGGACATCAGCCGGGGCATACGGGCCCTGCCGACCCCGCCGAGCAGGGTGACCCGGTCCTGGACGCCGTACTCGCCGGCGATGCCGTAGAGGCGCTCGGCCTCGGGTTCGGCACCGAGCAGGTCGGCCTCGGGGCCGCCGGCGACCAGGAGTTCGGCGTCGGGGACGTCGGTGAGGGCGCGGATGGCGCGGTCGAAGCCCTTGCGGGGCACGAGCCGGCCGACGGCCAGCAGCCGCCTGCGGGCGCCGGGCGGGCGGGTGCGGGCGACGGGGGCGAACTGGTCGGGGTCGACCCCGCACGGTACGACGCTGATGCGGTCCTCGGGCAGCCCCATGGCCTTCAGTTCGGCCACCTCGTCGCTGCACGTGGCGATGATCCGGGCGCATTCGTGGCCGATGGCCTCCTCGATGGCGAGGCGCTGCGGTGGGCTGGTGTCGGCGGCGCCCTGGTAGCGCTTCTTGACCGTGCCCAGCGCGTGGTAGGTCTGCACGACCGGGATGCCCGGGTCGCGGGCGCCGGCCAGGGCGGCCAGGCCCGACATCCAGAAGTGGGCATGCACCACGTCGGGTGGGCTCTGGGCCCACTGCCGGGCCAGGAAGTCGCCGAACTCGGGCATGTGGGGCAGGAGTTCGTCCTTGGGGACGGGTGCGGGCGGTCCGGCGGGCACGTGCACGACCTGCACGCCGTCGATGAGGGTCACCCGGTCCGGAAGGCCCGCAGAGTCCCGCCGGGTGTACACCGTGACCCGGTATCCCTTTCTGGCGAGTTGCCGGGCGACCTGTGCCACGTACACGTTCTGGCCGCCCGCGTCCGGCCCGCCGAGCGCGGCCAGGGGGCTGGCGTGCTCGGAGACCATGGCGACGCGTCCGGCCGTGTGCGGAATGCGGCTCATCGGGTGACCTCCTTGATCAGGCGCTCCCAGTCGTCCAGGAAGCGCCGCTCTCCGTAGCGGCCCTGGGCGGCGGCCCGGGCCGCCGCGCCGGTGCGGCGCGCCGGCCCGGGGTCGGCGAGGAAGGCCCGTACGGCGTCCTCCAGGACGTCGAGGCGGTTCGAGACCACCCCGGCGCCCTCGGGTATCGCCTCACGGGCCTCCGTGGTGTCCAGGGCGACCACGGGCATGCCCAGGAACATGGCCTCCAGCAGGGACAGACCGAGCGAGGTCCAGCGCACGGGGTGCAGATAGACCCGGCACCGGGCCATCTCCCGGTGCAGCGCGTGCTGCGGCAGGTCCCGGGTGCGGCAGCGCTCGGGCGGCAGGCCGAGGTGCTCGGCGAGTCCGTCGGTGCGCATGCCGAAGACGTCCAGGGGCGCGGAACGGGCGAACCGGGGCAGCAGGTCGGTGCCGGTGGTACGGCCCCTGCGCACGGGCTCGTTGACCACGACGGCCGCGCGCCGCTCGGTGCCCGTGTAGAGCGCGCCGGGGTCGATGATGCCGTGCTCGACGACCTCGGTGGGGGCCTGGCCGTTGTCCCACATCAGCCGGTTGAAGTGGGTGACGTGCACGACGGGGATCCTCGACTGCCCGGCCAGCGGGTGGAGTTGACGCTCGGGCGACTCGTCGGGGCTGTTGTGCTCGACGTACACGGCGGGCACGTCCACGCCGGGCCGGCGGCCGGTCCAGCGCAGGGCGAGGTCGAGTTCGTGCGGGCGTTGCAGGACCATGAGGTCGATGTCGCAGTCCCACAGTTCCTGCGGCGTGCGTTCCCGCACGCTCCGCGGCCAGTCCCAGGTGACGGCGCGGCCGAGCCCGTCGGGTCCGCGGTCGTCGGTGACCGGGACGAGGTAGGTGTGCGGGCCCCGCACGAAGGCGGTGAGCCAGGATCCGTGCACGTGCCAGACGAGGATGTTCATGACTGCCGCTCCTGGATGAGCTTGTGCACCGCGCGCACCACGTCCTGTCCGGTGACCTCGTCCAGACAGGGGTGGCCGGGCACCGGGCAGGTGAGGGCCCGGGTGCCCGCGCAGGGCGCCGACTGGTCGCCGAGCAGGATGACGGGGACGCCGTACGGCGCCCAGCGCCCGGCCGGTACGACGGGTGCGAACAGCGAGACGACGGGGGTGCCGACGGCGGCGGCGAGGTGGGCGGGGCCGGTGTTGGCGCTGATCACGACGTCGGCCATGCGCAGCACACCGGCGAGGGTGCGCGGGGAGGTCCGGCCGCCGAGGTCCACGGCCAGATCCCCGCTGACCCGCCGGGTGAGGCCGGTCTCCTCGGGGCCGCCGGTGACGACCACGCGGTGCCCGGCGTCGGCGAGCAGCGCGACCGCCTCGGCGCAGCGGTGCGGGCTCCAGGCGCGGGCGGGGGCGCTGGCGCCGGGGTGCAGGACGACGTAGGGGCCGTAGCCGGTGAGGCTGCTGGTGTCCGGGGGCGGGAGGACGCGCAGCCGGCCGTCGTCCCCCGGCGGCGGCGGGAAGCCCGTCGCGGCGGCGGTGTCCAGCGCCGCCTCGGCCTCGTGTCGGCCCGCCGGCCGCCGGTGGCGTACGTCGAGCAGCCGGCCGGCGTGGTCGACGCTGTCGGCGCCGATCCGGCCGACGCCGGCGAGCCGGAGCAGCAGGGCGGTGGGAAGCGGGCTCTGGTGGAAGGAGGTGAGGACGAGCGCGGTGTCGTAGGCCCCGGCACGCAGCCGCCCCACCAGCCCGTCGATGTCCGCGGGGCTGACCGGGGGCGGGTCGAACCCCTCCCAGGGCGCCTCCCACACCAGCACCTCGTCCACCCCGGGCAGCAGCCGGGCGGCGTCCGCGCCGCGGGGGCCGCACAACAGGGTGACGTGCGAGGACCGGGCGGCGACGGCACGTACGGCGGGACCGGCGAGCAGCACATCACCGAAGCTGTCGAGCCGGACGACGAGCGATTTCACGCCGACCACCCCCCGTGGGCCCGCCCCACGGCCGCCCGGGGCCGGTCGGGGACCGACGGCTCGGGCGCGGACGGACGGGGCCGCTCCGGGGGCATCCCGCCCGACGCGGGCGACGGGGACTTCGCCGGGGCCGCCTCGCCTGACACGGAAGCCGGGAGCTCCTCCCGGGCCGCCTCACCCGGCACCGACGCCGGCCATTCCTCCGAAGCCGCCTCACCCGACACCGGCGACCGTGTCCGGTGCAGGGCCGCCGGACCCGACGCGGACGGCCGCCGGGACCCGGAGACCACCGTGGCGCGCCCGGACGGTCGTACGCCGTCAGGCCCCTCGGCGTCCCGCACGGAGGACCACCGGCCCTCGGAGACCACCGCGGTGCCCTGGCGGGACCACCGCATCCCGTCGCCGGCCGGTGCCGTCCGCGCGGGCGGGGCGTGCGGGGGCCGTCGCGGTGGGGCGAGGCCCGCCTCCGTCAGGGCCGCGCGGACCGCGGTGAGGGGATCGGGGGCGCTCTCCACGGCGAAACGTTCCACCTCCGCCGGCGCGGTGGCCGCGTTCGGGACCAGGACGCCCCGTGCGCCGGCCGCGCGGGCGGCCAGCACGTCGGCGGCGATGTCCCCGATCACCAGGCACTCGGACGGCGGTACGCCGAGCCGGGCGGCGGCGGTGCGGACCAGGCCGGGGCGGGGCTTGCGGCAGGCGCAGCCGGCGTCGGGGGCGTGCGGGCAGAACACCCAGGTGTCCAGCCCGCCCAGCAGTTCGTCGGCACGCTCGTTGACGCGGACCACCTGGTCCACGGTGAGCAGTCCGCGGCCGACGCCGGACTGGTTGCTGACCACCCCGGTCGGCAGCCCGGCGGACCGGGCCAGCGCGACGGCCGCGGCGGCGCCCGGCATCAGCCGCACCCGGCCGGGGTCGCCGTTGTACGGCACGTCCACGACGAGGGTGCCGTCGCGGTCGAACAGGACGGCGGACAGCCTGCTCACCCGGCACCTCCCAGGGGCTCGGCGTGCCGGTGGCGGACGACTCCGCGCAGCCAGTGGCGGACGGCGAGCGGCGGGATGAGCACGCTGGTGCCGAGCATCCCGGCGATCTCGCGGGCGGTGCGCGGCCCGGGCAGGATGCGGGCGAGGGCGAACTCGGTGGTGCCGAGCGTCCACAGGGCGGCGTAGGCGGTCGCGGCGCGGCGCCGCCCGGTCAGGGCGCAGCCGGCCGCGGCGAGGGCGGCGCCGGTGACCACCAGGTGGCGGGGCAGCCGGCCGCGCGGCGCCTGCGCGCGGTCCCACCAGTCGCGGCCGTGCAGCCGGTTCATCAGGGCGTCGTCGGCGTTGCCGCGCTGCGCGGGCAGCGAGGCCCACCAGTGGGCGGGGCGGACCGGGTGCCGGGTGACCCGGGTGCCCCGGGTCAGGGACCAGCCCGCCCGCTGCACGCGCAGGGCGAGGTCGGCGTCCTCGCGGAAGGCCCGCGGGAAGCGTTCGTCGAAGCCGCCGGTCCGCTTCAGCGCCTCGGTGCGGTAGGCCATGTCGGCGGTGGCCCAGGCGGCGTTCTCCAGGCCCTTGGTGGTGCGTTCCCAGTCGGTGGGCCGGCGGTCCGGGGGCAGGGGGACACGCAGCCGCCCCTGGACTCCGCCGACGTCGGGGCCGGCCTGCCGCAGGTCGTCGGCGAGCCGCCGGGACCAGTCCGGCAGCACCTGGACGTCGTCGTCCAGGAAGACCGTCCAGGGTGTGCGGACGGTCTGCCAGCCGGCGTTGCGTGCGGCGGCCGGCCCCGTGCCGCCGGTGCGCAGGGTGCGCACCCGGTCGAGCAGTTGCCCGGCCGGTTCCAGGGGCAGGTGGCCGTCGGGCGCGGGCCGGTCGTCCACGACGACCACCTCGTGCGGCGGATGGCCCTCGGCCGTGGCGAGCGCGCGCAGGCACTCGGCGAGGCAGGGGCGGCCGATCGTCGGGACGACGACGGTGTAGGCGGGGGCGTCGGTCATGCGAAGGCCTTCCCACGGCGGATCGCGAACGGGCCGAGCACCAGCAGGTCGACCGGGGCCGAGCCGAAGCACTCCAGGGCGTCGCGGGGGTCGTCGACCATGGGCCGCCCGGCGGTGTTGAGACTGGTGTTGACCACCACGGGCAGTCCGGTGCGCCGTTGGAAGCCCTCGATCATGCGGGCCACCAGGGGTTCCTGGGCGCGGTCCACGGTCTGGACGCGGGCCGTGCCGTCGACGTGCACCACGGCCGGGATGCGGGCCCGCCACTCGGCGGCCACGTCGTGCACGAACAGCATGTGCGGGCTGGGCAGCGGCCCGTCGAAGATCTCGCCCGCGCGCTCGGCGAGCACCATGGGCGCGACGGGCCGGAACTCCTCGCGTCCCTTGACCGCGTTGAGCCGTTCCAGGTTCTCCGCCTTGCCGGGGTGGGCCAGCAGCGAGCGGTGCCCGAGCGCGCGCGGCCCGTACTCGCTGCGCCCCTGGAACCAGGCCACGATCCCGTCGTCGGCCAGCGCCTGGGCGGCGGTCTCGGCGATGTCGGCGGGCTCCTCGTACGGTACGGCCGCCCGCTCCAGCCACGCGCGCAGCTCGGCGTCGCTCCAGCCCCGGCCGAGCGCGGCGGTCGGCATCGGCTCCAGGGTGTCCTTCTGCCCGGCGACGTACGCCGCCGCGCCCAGGGCCGTACCGGCGTCGCCGGCGGCGGGCTGCACCCACACGTGCCGGAAGCCGCTCTCCCGCCACAGCCGGGTGTTGGCGACACAGTTCAGGGCGACACCGCCGGCCATGGTGAGCGCGTCCTCGCCGGTGCGCTCGCGCAGCCACCGGGCGAGGGCCAGCATGGCCTCCTCCAGGCAGAGCTGGGCACTCGCGGCGAGGTCGGCGTGGTCCTGGTCCCAGGCGCCGCCGGGCGGGCGGGGCGGGACGAACTCGGCCCAGGGCACCGGGCGGGCCCGGAAGCCGCCCTCGCCGTCGGCGTGGACGTACGCGCGCAGCCGGTCGGCGTGGCGCGGGGTGCCGTAGGAGGCGAGGGCCATGACCTTGAACTCGTCGCTGCTGCGCAGGAATCCGAGGTGCTGGGTGAGGTCCTCGTAGAACAGGCCGAGGGAGTCCGGCAGTCGCTGGGTGCCGAGGACGGTCAGTTCCCGGCCGGTGCAGCGGCCGGCCAGGTGGGAGCCGCACTCGCCGCGGCCGTCCAGGACGAGGACGGCGCAGTCCGGGTACGGCGAGACGGGCCCGGCGGAGGCCGCGTGCGCGACGTGGTGCGGGACGAACCGCACCTTGGCCGGGTCGAGTCCGGGCAGGGCCTCGGCGAGGAAGTCCGGTGCCTCGCGGGCGTACTGCTGCCGCAGGTGGTCCCAGGGGTCGTGCAGCCCCATCTCGTCGGCGGGGCGGGCCAGCGCCGGGTCGTAGGAGTAGGCGACGGCGTCCAGGTCGGACGGGGTGAGGCCGGCCTGCTCCAGACACCAGCGGGCCGACTGTCCGGGCAGTTCCCAGGCCGAGAAGGGAACGGGCCGCTTGCCGTGCTTGCGGCGGGAGAACCGCTCCTCCTCCGCCGCCGCCACGACCCTGCCGTCGGTGACGAGGGCGGCGGCGGGGTCGTGGAAGAGTGCGTTGATACCGAGGACGTGCATGCGCTGTCTCCAGGGCCGGGGAACGTGCGGGGGTCAGGACCGCGGGGCCGGTTCCTCCCCGCGCGGGTCCGGGTCCGGGGGCGGGGCCGCGAAGTAGGCGATGGTCTGTTTCAGGCCCTCCTCCCAGGGGACCTGCGGCGACCAGCCGAGCAGTTCGCGTGCGAGGGTGGTGTCGGGCCGGCGCCGGCCGGGGTCGTCGACGGGCCGGTCGACGAACGCGACCGGGGAGCGGGAGCCGGTGAGGGCGACCACCCGGCGGGCCAGGTCGGCGACGGTGATCTCGTCGCTGCCGCCTATGTTGACCGGTCGTACCGACCTGCTCGCGGCGACCCGCAGGATGCCGTCGACGGTGTCGTCGACGTAGCACAGCGAGCGGGTCTGGCTGCCGTCGCCGGTGACCGTGAGCGGCTCGCCGGCCAGGGCCTGGCAGATGAAGGTGGGCACGGCACGGCCGTCGTGGGCCCGCATGCGCGGACCGTAGGTGTTGAACAGCCGGACGATGCCGGCGTTCGTTCCCCTGGTGCCGGCGTGTGCCGTGACCAGGGCCTCGGCGAACCGTTTCGACTCGTCGTACACGCTGCGCGGCCCGACCGGGTTCACGTTGCCCCAGTAGCCCTCGTGCTGCGGGTGGACGAGCGGATCGCCGTAGACCTCGGAGGTGGAGGCGAGCAGGAAGCGGGCGCCGTCGCGTTCGGCGATCGCCAGGACGTTGCGGGTGCCGTGGCTGCCCACGTCCAGGGTCTCCAGGGGCATGCGCAGGTAGTCGGCGGGTGAGGCCGGGCAGGCGAAGTGCAGGACGAGGTCGTACGGCCCCGCCAGCCGCTCGGTGCAGTCGGGTGCGCAGACGTCGCAGTGCGTGTACCGGAAATCCGGCCGGTCCTCCAGATGCGCGATGTTCTCGCGCCGCCCGCAGGCGAGGTTGTCGGCGCAGTCGACTTCGACACCTGAATCCAGCAGCCGCTCGCACAGATGGGAGCCGAGGAAGCCGGCGCCGCCGGTCACGAGGGCGCGCCGCCAGGAGAACGGTGTGTCACCAGTCATGGGGCTGTTCCTTCGTCCACGTCGTACGCGCCCGGGAACGCCCCTGCCTGGGGTTTCGGCGCGTACCGCGTCGCCGGGACCGACGTCGTCGGCCCGCTGGGAAGAAGAGGGCTCGGCCCGGGTCCCCGCTGATCGGGGGGACCGGCCTGACAGGCCGCCGCTTGCTGGACGGCACTGGCAGCTGAGTTCCCCTGCCAGTTGTATTCACACGTTGGATTCTTATTCTCCGGTCCCAGGGGTACTCGCGCGACTCCTGCGCCCCGCCCACCACGCTGGAGAACCGATGCACCACGATGTCGCGGAGGCGGTCCTGCGCTCCCTGCACGCACCCGGCCGGCCTCCGGAGCGGTTGCTGCTCACCGGCTGGTTCAGCTTCCGGGACGGGGAGGCGACGGCCGGGGACGTGCTCGCGCAGCAGCACATGTCGGCCGCGCTGACCAGGGCGGGCATCCGGCACGAGACGGCGTGGAGCCCCGGCTTCCGGCCCGGTGAGCTGTCGCTGGAGACGGCCGACCCGCGGGCGTACGACACCCTGCTGTTCGTGTGCGGTCCCGTGCACGGGCCGCAAGTGGCCGCTCTGCACGGAAGGTTCGGGTTGTGCAGACGACTGGCGGCCGGGGTCTCGGTGGTCGATCCGGCGGACCCGGCGGTCACCGGTTTCCACGCGATCGTCGCGCGGGACGGCACCGCCGCCCCGGCCCGGCGCGATCTCGCCGCCGACGCCCCGACGGGCCCGCTGCCGCCCGTCGCCGGAGTGGTCCTCTCCCACGGCCAGGGCGAGTACGGGGCACGCCGCCGGCACGCGGAGGTGACCGAGCGGATCACCGGCTGGCTGGCCGGCAAGGACTGCGCGCGGGTGCCGGCCGACTCCCGGCTGGCCACCGACGACTGGCGGCTGTGCGCCACCGCCGAGCAGTTCCTCGCCCTCGTGGCCCGCCTCGACCTGGTCGTCACCACCCGGCTGCACGGCCTGGTGCTGGGCCTGCGCACCGGCACCCCGGTGATCGCGGTCGATCCGGTGGCGGGCGGCGCCAAGGTCAGCGCCCAGGCCCGCGCCCTCGACTGGCCGGCGCTGGTGGCGGCGGACGCGCTGACGCCGGACATCCTGGACCACTGGTGGGAGTGGGCGCTGTCCGGGGCGGGCCGGACGGCCGCCGCCTGTCACTCGATGCGCTGACCGGGCGCGGCGAGTCG
The DNA here is from genome assembly GCF_014650115.1 of Streptomyces olivaceoviridis. Taxonomy (GTDB): domain Bacteria; phylum Actinomycetota; class Actinomycetes; order Streptomycetales; family Streptomycetaceae; genus Streptomyces; species Streptomyces olivaceoviridis. The sequence continues at coordinate 225,363 of NZ_BMUI01000008.1, forward strand.
TGTAGCGCGCCCGGCCGGGGGCACTCGGCGCGGCGACGGCCGGCCGTTCACGGGCCGCCGCGTTCCACGCAGGAGGTAACGACCATGGGTCACGGCGGAAACGTCATCCAGGAGCTGACCACGGACCACCGCGAGGTCGAGGAGATCTTCGGCCGCATCGAGGCCCTGCCGCCCGGCTCCCAGGAACGCAAGACCCTCTGCGACCAGGCCACGATCGAACTGGTCCGCCACTCGGTCGCCGAGGAGGCCTACCTCTACCCGGCGGTGCGCCGGCACCTGACGGGCGGGGACGCCCTGGCCGACAAGGAACTGGCGGACCACGCCAAGGCCGAGCAGATCATGAAGGACCTGGAGGGCTGCCAGGCGGACGATCCGCGGTTCGACTCGCTGATGGCGCAGCTGATGAGCGAGATCCGGTCCCATGTGACGGACGAGGAGCAGAACCTCTTCCCGCAGCTGGAGGCGGCCTGTCCCCCGGATGCGCTGATGGACCTCGGTGACAAGGTCCGCCGGGCGAAGAAGACGGCGCCCACCCGTCCGCACCCGTCGGCACCGGACACTCCCCCGGCCAACAAGCTGCTGGCACCGGGGGCCGGTCTGGTCGACCGGATGCGCGACGCGCTGACGGGGCGGGGCAAGGAGAGCCAGGGCTGAGCGAGGCCGTCGCCGCCCGGGCCCGCGGGGGCCGGGCGGCGCCGGCCTGTGGACTCACGCGTTCGGGTCCAGGTCCAGCGTCCGGACTCGCCCCAGCGCCGGGCCGCGCCTCACAGCCACGGTTGCGTGCCACGGGGCGTCCGGGCGCCGGAGCGGGGACGGGTGCGGGTCGCCCGGCACAGCAGCCGGAACACCTGGAAGAGGGCCAGCGGCCACAGCAGCGCGAAGCACCACAGCAACGCGGGGTCCGAGGTGCGGATGCCCATGACGGCGACGAACACCGACGCGACCGTCAGCAGCAGCACCGCCACCGGCAGCCAGACCTCGCGCGGGGCGGCGCCCATACGGCGCGCGAACCGCCGGTCCCGTCGCAGGTCCGCCTCGATCCGCAACAGCGCCAGCCGCTCGCGCGGTGACAGCCGTACCTCGTCGCGCATCTCCCACATCTCCCAGTCGTCCACGGCAACGCCACCTCCTCCGCCGATCGGCGGCATCCGGGTCCCGGGCGACCGAGTTCCCCGGTCGGCCCGGCCGATGCGGTGCCGTGGCGGCCGGGCGGACGAGGGGTGAGGAGGCTTGTGGGAACCCGGGGTGGAGAAAACTCCACCCCGGGTCCGGTGGCCACCCTGACTGAATCGCGGCCCTCGCACGGTCCACGATGGAGCCGGTCCAGCCTCCGTACGTCCGGCCGTCCGCCGTCGTCCGCCCCGCGAGGAGCCACCGTGTCCGAGTCCACCGAGGTCCAGCCGACGGTTCGGTCGGCGGCCCAGCAGACGGTTCAGCCGACGGCTCGGTCGGCGGCCCAGCCGGCCGAGGAACACCCGATGTGGCCCTGGGTGGTCGTCGCGGCCGTCGTGGCCGGCGTGGTCATCGTCCTCGTCAACGTGCTGATGACGGCCTGAGCCGGTTCGTCCCCGGAGCGCCCGTGGTGCGGGAGCGGTCGGCGTACCGCATAGTGAACACAGCTCTCGCACCAGGTCGGCCGGGGAGGACCGGGGCTGCCCGCACCACGCCTTCGCCCCCGGGGCCGCCGCGACGACGCTGAGCGGCCGGCACGGGTAGGACCGGCCCCCCGGAAGCGACGCGCCCGGCGGCGCACAAAGGAGGCTGTATGTCGTCCCACGACCCGGCAGTGCTCGACTGCCCCTTCGACTTCGCCGACGCACTGGAGTACGACCCAGCGCTGGACGCCCTGGCACGGCGCGGCCCGGTCAGCCGGATCCGGTTGCCCTACGGCGAGGCGGAGGCGTGGCTGGTGACCAGTTTCGCCGGAGTGCGCCAGGTGACGTGCGATCCCCGGTTCAGCCGGGCGGCGATCGTCGGACGCGACTATCCGAGGATGACGCCCGAGCCGATCGTGTCACCCGAGTCGATCAACGTGACGGACCCTCCGCACGCCACCCGGCTGCGGCACGTGGCGGCCCAGGCGTTCACCCGGGAGCGGGTGGCGGCCATGCGGCCGGCCGTGGACCGGGTGGTGGCCGGGCTGCTGACGGCGATGGACGAGGCGGGGCCGCCCGCGGACCTGGTCACCCATCTGTCCGTGCCGCTGCCCCACCTGACGATCTGCGAGCTGCTCGCCGTCCCCGAGGCCGACCGCGACGAGCTGCGCGCGCACACCATGCGGCTGCTGGCCACGTCGCCGGACGCGCGGAAGGACGCGGCCGACGCCAAGGCCTGCCTGCGGACGTACTTCGCCGAACGGATCCCGGCCCGGCGGAGCTCGCCGGGCGAGGACCTGCTCAGCACGCTGGCCACCGCCCCGGTGCCGGAGGGCGAGGAACCGCTGAGCGACGACGAGCTGGCGGTCCTGGCGGTGACGCTCATCCTCAGCGGCAACGACACCGCGACCTGCCAGATCAGCGACATCGCCTATCTGCTGCTGACCCGGCCCGAGGAGATGGCCGCGCTCGCGCGCGACCCCGGGCGGTTCCCCGGCGCGCTGGAGGAGCTGCTGCGGTTCATCCCGTTCCGCAAGGGCGTGGGCATCCCGCGGATCGCGCTGGAGGACGCGGAGATCGAGGGCGTCCCGATCCGCGCGGGCGACTACGTGCACGTGTCCTACCTCGCGGCCAACCGGGACCCGGACGTCTTCCCCGACCCGCACAGACTCGACCTGGAACGGCCCGTGCGCCCGCACATGACCTTCGGCTGGGGCGGGCACCACTGCCTCGCCGCACCGCTCGCACGGGCGGAGCTGGACAGCGCGGTCTCCGGCCTGCTGGCCCGCTTCCCCAAACTGCGCCTCGACGTCCCCGCCGAGGACATCGAGTGGGACAACGGCACCATCCGCCGCTTCCCGCTGAGTCTGCCGGTCACCTGGTGAGGCCGGGCCGGGCCACCACGGCGACGCGGTGGCCCGGCCCCGTCGCCCATCCCGTCTCCACCGAGTGGGTGCCTTCCGGGCCCGGGGCGCGGTGTCCTGCCGCCGCGGGCCGCCCCGGGCTCCTAGCCTCGGCGGCATGCTGGGGCTTCCTTCTCGTGTCCGTGCCTGTCTGTTCGACCTCGACGGCGTGCTCACCCAGACCGCGAAAGTGCACGCGGCTGCCTGGAAGGAGATGTTCGACGGCTACCTCCGCGAGCGCGCGACCCGTGAGGGGACCGCGTTCGTCCCCTTCGACGCGGTCGACGACTACGACGAGTACGTGGACGGGCGGCCCCGTGAGGACGGGGTGCGCACGTTCCTCGCCTCGCGCGGGGTGCACCTGCCCGAGGGATCGCCGGACGACCCGCCGGAGGCGGAGACCGTGAACGGTCTGGGCAGCCGGAAGAACAACCTGGTCCTACGGCGGATCCGCGAGGACGGCGTGGAGCCCTACGAGGGCTCGGTCCGTTTCGTGCACGCGGTGCGCGAGGCCGGACTGCGCTGCGCGGTGGTGTCGTCCAGCGCGAACTGCCGGGACGTCCTGGTGGCGGCCGGGATCGAGGACCTGTTCGACGAGCGGATCGACGGCGTGGTGGCACGCGAGCGCCATCTGCGCGGCAAGCCAGCCCCGGACACCTTCCTGGAGGCGGCCCGCGGACTGGGCCTCCCACCGGACGAGGCGGCCGTGTTCGAGGACGCCCTGGCCGGTGTCGAGGCGGGCCGGGCGGGACGGTTCGGCGTGGTCGTGGGCGTCGACCGGGTGGGCCAGGCGGAGCAACTGCGCGAGCACGGGGCCGATGTGGTGGTCCGGGACCTGGCCGAGCTCCTGGAGTCGCGGTGATCACTCATCCCAGCTACACGGTCGAGCCGTGGTGCCTGCGCGAGACCGAGCTCAATCTCGATGTGCTCGCCCAGAGCGAATCGGTGTTCGCGCTGTCCAACGGGCACGTCGGATGGCGCGGCAACCTCGACGAGGGAGAGCCGCACGGACTGCCCGGCGCCTATCTCAACGGTGTCTACGAGCGGCACCCGCTGCCGTACGCGGAGGCGGGCTACGGATATCCCGAGTCCGGCGAGACGATGATCAACGTCACCGACGGCAAGGTCATCCGCCTGCTCGTGGACGACCACCCGTGCGATCTGCGCTACGGCCGGCTGCGGGCGCACGAGCGGGTCCTGGACTTCCGCTCCGGTGTGCTCAGCCGGACCGCGCGGTGGACGTCGCCCGGCGGCCGTACCGTCCGGATCACCTCCCGCCGGCTCGTCTCCTTCACCCAGCGCGCGGTCGCCGCGATCGTCTACGAGGTGGAGCCGGTCGACGGACCGACGACGGTCGCCGTGCAGTCCGAGCTGGTCGCCAACGAACAACTGCCCAGCTTCCACGGCGACCCGCGCGTCGCGGCGGCGACCGAATCCCCGCTGATGCCCGAGGAGCACTTCGCGCAGAACACCCGGCTACGGCTCGTGCACTGCACCGGCAGCAGCAGGCTGCGGGTCGGTACGGCGGCCGACCACCTCGTCGAGGGCCCCGAGAGCACGAAGTGGACGGCGCACAGCGAGCCCGACGTCAGCCGGCTGACGGTGACCGCGGACCTGGTGCCCGGTCAGCCGCTGCGGCTGGTCAAGTTCGTGGCCTACGGCTGGTCCGGCGAGCGTTCGCTGCCGGCCGTGCACGACCAGGTGGACGGTGCGGTGGCGGCAGCCGTCAGCACCGGCTGGGACGGGCTGGTCGCCGCCCAGCGGGCGTACCTGGACCGCTTCTGGGCCGGCGCGGACGTCGAGGTGGAGGGAGACGTGCAGATCCAGCAGGCGGTGCGGTTCGCTCTCTTCCATGTGCTCCAGGCGGCGGCCCGCGGCGAGAACCGGGCGATCCCCGCGAAGGGCCTGACCGGAACCGGGTACGACGGACACTCCTTCTGGGACACCGAGTCCTATGTGCTGCCCGTCCTGACCTTCACCGCGCCGGAGGCCGTCGCGTCGGCGCTGCGCTGGCGGCACCGGACGCTGCCGGCGGCGCGGGAGCGCGCGCGTCAACTCGGGCTGTCCGGAGCGACGTTCCCCTGGCGGACCATCGACGGCGCCGAGTGCTCCGCCTACTGGCCCGCCGGTACCGCCGCCTTCCACGTCAACGCCGACATCGCCATGGCCGTCGTGCGGTACGTCATGGTGACCGGGGACGAGGAGTTCGAGCGCGCCGAGGGGCTCGACCTCCTCGTGGACACCGCCCGGCTGTGGCGCTCCCTCGGTCACCACGACCCGGAGGGCGTCTTCCACATCGACGGGGTCACCGGTCCGGACGAGTACAGCGCCTTCGCCCGGGACAACCTGTACACGAACCTGATGGCCCGGCAGAATCTGCTGGCCGCCGCCGACGCGGCGGTGCGTCATCCGCACCGGGCCGCGGAACTCGGCGTCGACGACGAGGAGGCCGCGGTGTGGCGGGACGCGGCGGCCCGTATGGCGCTGCCGTACAACGAATCCCTCGGTGTCCACGAGCAGTCGGCCGGCTTCACGAGCTTCCAGCGCTGGAACTTCGAGGCCACCCCGCCCGACGACTACCCGCTGCTGCTGAACTACCCCTACTTCGACCTGTACCGCAAGCAGGTGGTGAAGCAGGCCGACCTGGTGCTGGCCATGATGGAGTGCCCGCACGCCTTCACCGAGGAGCAGAAGGCGCGCAATTTCGCCTACTACGAGGCGCTGACCGTCCGCGACTCCTCCCTCTCGGCGTCCTGCCAGGCGGTGCTCGCCGCCGAGACCGGTCATCTGCGCCTGGCCTACGCCTACCTCGGCGAGGCCGCGCTGATGGACCTGGACGACCTGGAGCACAACACCCGTGACGGGCTGCACATCGCCTCCCTGGCCGGAACCTGGATCGCCCTCGTCGCGGGCTTCGGGGGGATGCGCCGGTACCTCGGCGAGGACGGGAAGCCGGGAATGCTGGCGTTCACACCGCGCTTGCCGGAAGCGCTGTCCAGGGTGGCGTTCACCGTGCTGGTGCGCGGACGCAGGCTGAAGGTGGACGTCGGCCGGTCCCGGGTGCGCTACCGGCTGGTGGAGGGCGGACCACTGGACGTGCTCCACCACGGGGAGCTGACGCCCCTGACCACCGACGGGCCGGTCGACCGCCCGATGCCCCCCGCTCCCACGCGTCCGGAACCCCAGCAGCCGCCGGGCCGCCGTCCGGCGGGCCTGCCCGTCGGGGAGGAGGACCGGGCTGAGACACTGGAGTAGCACGGCGGGACCAGACCGGTGAGGGGGCGCGATGGACCACGACGTGCGGCGGCGCATCGACCTGGAGGGCGTCCCCGAGACACTGTTGTGGAATCTCCATCAGCGGGCCTACGAGGCACGGCAGCCGCACCCCGTGCTCGACGACCCGAAGGCGATCGAGCTCGTCGAGCGCATCGACTACCCCTTCGAAGAGACCTTCGGCACGCCCTCCCCGCTCCTGGCCCAGGGGCAGGCCCTGCGGGTGCGCACCTTCGACGACGCCGTCAGGGCCTTCCTCCGGGAGCATCCCCGCGGCACCGTCGTCACGCTCGCCGAAGGGCTGGAGACGCAGTTCTGGCGGGTCGACAACGGCCGTGCGCACTGGCTCTGCGTCGAACTCCCGCAGACGGCGAAGGTGCGCCAGGCGCTGCTGCCGGACGAGGAACGCCGCCGGACGCTGGCGCGGTCGGCGCTGGACCCGTCCTGGCGGGACGAGGTGGACCCCTCGCACGGCGTGCTCGTCACCGCCCAGGGCCTGCTGATGTATCTGCGCCCGGCCGAGGTGCGGCAGCTGATCGCCGGCTGCGCCGAGGCGTTCCCCGGCGGATCGATGGTCTTCGACGCGGTGCCGCGGTGGTTCGGCGAACGCACTCTGAGCGGTCGGATGAGGACGGCGCAGGGCTACGTCACCCCGCCCATGCCCTGGGCGCTCGACGCCGGTGAGCTGCCGAAGATCCGCACGGCGCACCCGGCCGTCACCGAGGTGCGCGAACTGCCGCTGCCGCGCGGACGCGGCGCGTACTTCGGCGTGGTCTGGCCCGTGCTGCGGCGAGTGCCGGGGGCGCGCAACATCCGGCCGACCATGACCGTCCTGACCCGGTTCCGCCCGACCGCCCGGACCGCACGCGAACATGCTGGGCCCACCGTCCGCTACACACCGTGAAGAGGGGTGGTCGCAGGTGACCTTCGCCGCCGCAAGGTCGATACTTCCAGTAGACGGGACGGGCGGCTTCCCCCTCGGGAGGTCGTCAGTGCGCCGGTGACCTGCGAAGACACAGGTCTTGGGCTCAACCGCCAAGCTCACGAGGAGATACGCATGAAGATGCTGATCAACGTCCCGGAGACCGTCGTGGCGGACGCGCTGCGCGGTCTGGCGGCCGCGTATCCGGACCTGAACGTGGATGTGGAGCACCGGGTGATCGCCCGCCGGGACGCCCCCGTGGCCGGTCAGGTCGCGCTGGTGTCGGGTGGCGGCTCGGGGCACGAGCCGCTGCACGGCGGGTTCGTCGGCCCGGGCATGCTGTCCGCCGCCTGCCCCGGAGAGGTGTTCACCTCGCCGGTGCCCGACCAGATGGCGCGGGCCGCGGCGGCCGTGGACAGCGGCGCGGGCGTGCTGTTCGTGGTGAAGAACTACACCGGCGACGTGCTCAACTTCGACATGGCGGCCGAGCTGGCCGAGGACGAGGGCATCCAGGTCGCCAAGGTGCTCGTCGACGACGACGTGGCCGTCACCGACAGCCTCTACACGGCCGGCCGGCGCGGCACCGGTGCGACGCTCTTCGTGGAGAAGATCGCGGGCGCCGCCGCGGCCGAGGGGCAGCCGCTGGAGCGCGTGGAGGCCATCGCCCGCCGGGTCAACGAGAACTCCCGCAGTTTCGGCGTGGCCCTGAGCGCCTGTACGACCCCGGCGAAGGGCAGCCCGACCTTCGATCTGCCGGACGGCGAACTGGAGTTGGGCATCGGCATCCACGGCGAGCCGGGGCGCGAGCGCCGGCCGATGATGACCTCCGGGGAGATCGCCGACTTCGCGGTCAACGCCATCCTGGAGGACATGCCGCCGCGCAGCCCGGTCCTGGTACTGGTCAACGGCATGGGCGCGACGCCGCTGCTGGAGCTGTACGGCTTCAACGCGGAGGTGCAGCGGGTGCTCCGGGAGCGCGGGGTCGCCGTGGCCCGCACGCTCGTCGGCAACTACGTGACCTCGCTGGACATGGCGGGCGCCTCGGTGACGCTGTGCCAGGCCGACGAGGAGTTGCTGCGGCTGTGGGACGCGCCGGTGAAGACCCCGGCGCTGCGCTGGGGAATGTGATACGGCGGAGCAGACGGCGACCGATCCCGGCCGAACGGCCGACAGCCCTACCATGCGAGGAGATCCTGTGCTCGACGCCGCATTCTTCCGTCGTTGGATGACGACGGCCGCCGCGTCCGTCAGCCGCGAGGCGGAACGGCTCACCGCCCTCGACTCGGCCATCGGGGACGCGGACCACGGCAGCAATCTGCAACGCGGGTTCACGGCCGTGGCGGCGGCCCTGGAGAAGGAGGCGCCGGACACCCCGGGGGGCGTGCTGACGCTGGCCGGGCGGCAGTTGATCTCGACGGTCGGCGGTGCGTCCGGACCGCTGTACGGCACCCTGCTGCGCCGGACCGGCAAGGCGCTCGGGGACGCTCCCGAGGTCGGCGAGGAGGAGCTGGCCGCGGCGCTGCGCGCGGGCGTGGACGGGGTGATGGCGCTCGGCGGGGCGGCACCGGGCGACAAGACCATGATCGACGCGCTGGTGCCGGCCGTGGACGCGCTCGGGACCGGGTTCGGCGCCGCGCGGGCCGCCGCGGAGGAGGGCGCGCTGGCCACCACGCCGTTGCAGGCGCGCAAGGGGCGGGCGAGCTATCTGGGCGAGCGCAGCATCGGCCACCAGGATCCGGGGGCGACCTCGTCGGCGCTGCTGATCGCCGCGCTGGCCGACACGGCGGAGGCGGAGCGGTGAGCGGGGAGAAGCTGGTCGGGATCGTGCTGGTGTCGCACAGCGCGGAGGTGGCCGCCTCGGTCGCCGAGCTGGCCAAGGGGCTGGCGGGCGGGGCGACCGCGGTACCGGTGGCCCCGGCGGGCGGCACCGAGGGCGGCGGGCTCGGCACCAGCGCCGAGCTGATCTCCGCCGCGGCGGCCTCGGTGGACCGGGGGGCCGGGGTGGCGGTCCTCACCGACCTGGGCAGCGCGGTGCTCACGGTGAAGGCGCTGCTCGCCGAGGGCGACGAACTGCCGGACGGCACGCGCCTGGTGGACGCGCCGTTCGTGGAGGGCGCGGTGGCCGCCGTGGTCACCTCGGCCGCCGGGGCGGACCTGGACGCGGTGGAGGCCGCGGCAGCGGAGGCGTACAGCTACCGCAAGGTGTGACACCGGGGGCCCGGCCTGATCAGCGCCCAACGGGGCGCCCCAACCGGGCGCCCCTGCCGGGCGGCCCGAACGGGCCGACCGGCGACGGTCGGCCCAGCCGTCCCGGACCGGGCCGGTTTCTGGCGGCGCGGGGCACCCCGTCCGAGCTTGCCCCCGCACCGGGACGGCCGCTGAGGCACGAGGTGGCCCACGCCGCCCGCCCAGTGGCGGGATCAGGTTGCCCCGGACCAGTCCGGCCCGCGACCGCCAAGACGCGGACGGTCCGGCCCCTTGAAGCGCGGCGTGCCCGCTCCGCGTCGGCCAGTGGGCCCACGTTTCCCTGACCCGGGCGGTCAGTCGTTCGCGAGGAACTGCTTGGCCAGCCGCTCCCCCGTCGCCACCGCCTCCTCGTGGTCCTCGATGGGGGTGATCAGGGAGTTCCGGAAGACGATGTAGGTCACGTCGGAGGGCGCCCCGCCGGTGAGCGGGTCGGGGTCGATGCCCAGGCCCTGGGCGGTGGCGTAGGAGGCCTCGCCGATGAGGTCGCTCGGACCGGTGTCGCCGACGACCGCGTACTGCACCCGGTCACCGTGGACGACGGCCGCCACGGAGCCGCCCCGGATGCCGTGCGCGCGGTAGTCCCAGCGCGAGCTCGGCTCGGGGACCACGACGTACGGCAGGGTCTCGGCGTTCAGGTGGAGGCCGTCGGACTGCTGGAAGGCGGTGGTGGGGGCGAAGACCGGGTCGGTGCCGGAGTTGCAGTGGGTGGTGGGCCGGCCGTCGCAGTCGACGTCCAGGTCCGCCTTCCAGAAGACGGCGTCGTCGGTGCCGCAGACGGGGACGGTCGCGGGGCTGCCGGCGTCGGTGCGGTACCGGCCCCGGGAGAGCTCGGCGCAGGTGCCGGTCCGGGCCAGCAGGTCGTCGGCGGTGACCCCGCCCTCACCCTGGGCCGACCGGTCGTCGGCGGCGACCCCGCCCTCGCCCCGGGCCGGCCGGTCGTCGGCGGTGACCCCGCCCCCACCCCGGGCCGCGGGCCGCTCACGGGGCGGGACGGCGGTGGCCGGGGCGGGCAGCGCCGCCGGGGCGATCAGGGCGGCGCCGGCCGCGGCCAGGATCAGCGACGGGACACGCACGATGGGGGACCCTCTCGTCGGGGACATGGCGGACATCGAGCACACTGTGGTGCGGCTCCGGGCGCAGGGCCACGGGAGCCGCCGCGAAGGGGCCGGATGGAGCACGTGTCTGACACCCCGTAAGGGGACACCCGGGCGAGCCTCGGGGCCCGGCGGGGACAACAGGGGCCGGGGATCCGGACCGGGTACCGACCCGGATCCCCCGGCCACCCGCGCCGGCGCGGGATCGGCGACGACAGCGTGTCCGCGCCACAGGCATGAACTTCCCTGCCCTCTTGGGTAGTTCAGCCGTAGGGACGCTCAGCATACGTAACGTCCGGGGATGCTCACCAATGCGGCCCCCTTGCTGTGACCGTACGGGCCGGGCATATTGGTCCGGACCTTTAGGGATGCCGAGGCCGTCCGGGGAGGCAGAGCCGTGCGACGCGTTCCCGTTCCGCTCGTACTGGGCTGCGGCTCGCTGCTGCTGGTCGCGTCCTGCGGCTGGAGCCGGGCCGACGACGGTGGCGGCGAGGGCCGGGTGCCCGGCGCCCCGGTCGGGGTCACCGCCGCTGCGGGAAGCGCCACGAGCGTCCATGTGATGTGGAACGCGGCACCGGACGGCTCCGGGGTCCGCATCTACGAGGTCTATCGCGGCCCCACCAAGGTGGCGGAAGTACCGGGTTCGCAGCACATGGTGGACGTCACCAGGCTCAGGCCGTCCACCATGTATGCGTTCACCGTGCGGGCCCGGGACAGCGCGGGCAGGCTGGGCCCGCCGAGCGGGGCGGTGCGCGCCCGGACGCCGGCGGCAGCGGCGGCGGACCACTCGGCACCGACACGGCCGCCGACGACCACCGGGCGGGCCGTGGGCAGCCGCGCGGTCCAGCTGTCCTGGGGCGCGTCGCGGGACGACCGGGGCGTGCTGTCGTACGACGTCTACCAGGGCGGAGTGAAGATCCACAGCGTCGGCGGGAACCAGACCGCCACCGTCGTCACCGGTCTGCGCCCCGGCAGCCGTTACGTCTTCACGGTCCGGGCCCGCGACGCCGCCGACAACCTCTCCCCCGCCGGCGCGCCGGTCCGCCTCACCACACCGGGCACCGACGACGGCCGGAACACCGCCCCCACCGGGTTCACCGCCGCCACCCACCGCGCCGGCGGGGCCCACTACATCGACCTGGCCTGGGACCCGCCGCGCGCGGACGGGGTGATCACCGAGTACCAGATCCAGTTGGACCGCACCGCGACCACCTCGCTCGTCTGGGGCGGCACGCCGCCGCGCGGCCGGGCGCACCACAGCTTCTACGTCGGCACGGACGCCGGCGAGGAGCACCGCGTGCGGCTGCGGGCTCGACTGCCGGACGGCACCTGGGGCGGCTGGTCGGCGGAGCGGACGGTGACCACGGGCGGCTGACCGGCGCGCCCCGAAGGCGTGACCGCACACGGCTGACCGGCGCATCGAGCCGGCGTGTCCCGTCTGCGCCGGACGGCGGAACGCGTCACCCGGGCGGATCCGCCCCGCATGCGGGTGGGTCCGGGGACGCGTTGGCTGCGGTTGAGGCGGCACGGACGCTTCCCGACCCCCGGCGGCGCATGGGACGTACCGCCGACCGTGCCGCCGGAGGCCAGCCCATGCACACCTCGCGACTTCCGCTCCGCTCCGGCCTGACCCTGGCGGCTGCCGCCGCCCTCCCGGCCGCGCTCGCCGGGCCGTCCGCCGCGGTCCCGGGCATCTCGGTCAGCACCACCGGCACCACGGTCTCCGTGGTCACCAGCGCCTGCACCCTGATCAACGGCAGCTGGGGTACGGCGGCCCTGCTCACCAACCGGCAGGCGAACTTCGCCCAGGGCCGGCAGATGGCCCTGTCCGGCACGTCCGTCAGCCAGTCCGCCGCCTGGACGGGGGTGAACCCGGGGACGTACACCGTGGTGGTGGTCTGCTCCAGCGGCCTCACGGCGGGCAGCCAGTCGGTGATCGTGTCCGCGTCCGCGCCCGCGTCCGCGAAACCGGCGGTCCCCTCGACGCGACCGACGATCTCCTCGACGTCCGGCCCGGCACCGTCCCGGGGCGTGATGGGCGGGCTCGGCGGCGCCGCCCGCGACTACGGCCCGTTGACCCTGGGCGTCGGCGCGGCCCTGGTCGGCGCCGGGGTCGTCGCCACGGGCTGGGTGCTGCGCCGTCGCTCGAAGCCGTACCGGCTCTGAGCGGCCCGCACCGCCGTACCGGCGAGCGAGCGCCCCTCAGTCGGCGTCCGGCAGCTCGGCGAACTCCGCCAGGGCGTGGGTCAGCCACTGGGTCCAGAAGGTCTCCAGGTCGATGCCGGCCCGCAGCACCAGGTGACGCAGCCGGTCCTCCGGGGCGTCCCGGTCCGGCGGGAAGTCGCGCCGCTCGATCTCCCGGTACTCGGCCAGCTGCCGCCGGTGCGACTCCAGGTGGCGGCGCAGATCGTCCTCCAGGCCCGCGGTGCCGACCACGGCCGCCGCGCGCAGCCGCAGCAGCAGGGGGTCCCGCATGGTCTTCGGGTCCTGCGCGGCGGCGGTCCAGCGGGCCAGCTCGGCGCGGCCCGCGGGCAGGACCTCGTAACTCTTCTTCTGCCCGCGGGCCGGCTGCTCGGCCGGCAGGGTGCGGATGAGGCCCTCCGCCTCCAGCTTCCCCAGCTCGCGATAGATCTGCTGGTGCGTCGCGGACCAGAAGTAGCCGATCGACTTGTCGAACCGGCGGGTCAGCTCCAGTCCCGACGACGGCTTTTCCAGCAGGGCGGTGAGGATCGCGTGCGGGAGTGACATGGGCCCATCCTAGGGAGGCGCGCGCGGACCCCTACAGCGCCGCCGCCAGCTCCGTGCCTTGCTTGATCGCCCGCTTGGCGTCCAGTTCCGCCGCGACGTCCGCGCCGCCGATCAGGTGCGCGCCGCGCCCGGCGGCCACCAGCTCCTCGTACAGCTCCCGGCGCGGTTCCTGGCCGGTGCAGAGCACGACCGTGTCGACCTCCAGGACCGTGCTCTCGTCGCCGACGGTGATGTGCAGCCCGGCGTCGTCGATGCGGTCGTAACGCACGCCCGCCACCATGGTCACGCCCCGGTGCTTCAGCTCGGTGCGGTGGATCCAGCCGGTGGTCTTGCCGAGTCCGGCGCCGACCTTGCTGGTCTTGCGCTGGAGCAGGTGGACCCGGCGGGGCGGCGCGGGCCGCTCGGGGGCGGCGAGCCCGCCCGGCGCCCGGTAGGCCGTGTCGACGCCCCAGTTCCGGAAGTACGTCTCGGGGTCCTCGCTCGCCTTGTCACCGCCGTCGGTGAGGAACTCGGCGACGTCGAAGCCGATGCCGCCGGCCCCGAGGACGGCGACGCGGTCGCCGACGGGCGCGCCGTCGCGCAGCACGTCGAGGTAGCCGAGGACGCGGGGGTGGTCGGTGCCGGGGATGTCCGGGGTGCGGGGGGCGACGCCGGTGGCGACGACAACCTCGTCGAAGCCCTCCAGGTCGCCGGCCTCCACCCAGGTCTCCAGGCGCACGTCCACGCCGTGGGCGTCGAGCTGGTGGCGGAAGTAGCGCAGTGTCTCGTCGAACTCCTGCTTGCCGGGCACCTTGCGGGCGACGTTGAGCTGCCCGCCGATCTCGCTCGCCGCGTCGAACAGGGTGACGGTGTGGCCCCGTTCGGCGGCGGTGACCGCGCAGGCGAGGCCGGCCGGGCCGGCGCCGACGACGGCGACGCGCTTCTTCAGCCGGGTCGGCGCGAGGACCAGCTCGGTCTCGTGGCAGGCGCGCGGGTTGACCAGGCAGGAGGTGATCCGCCCGCTGAAGGTGTGGTCGAGGCATGCCTGGTTGCAGCCGATGCAGGTGTTGATGGCTTCCGGGGTGCCGGCGGCGGCCTTGGCGACGAAGTCGGCGTCGGCGAGCATCGGGCGGGCCATGGAGACCATGTCCGCGCAGCCGTCGGCGAGCAGTTGCTCGGCGAGTTCCGGGGTGTTGATGCGGTTGGTGGTCACCAGGGGTACGGACACCTCGCCCATGAGCTTCTTGGTGACCCAGGTGTAGGCGCCGCGCGGCACGGAGGTGGCGATGGTGGGGATGCGGGCCTCGTGCCAGCCGATGCCGGTGTTGATGATCGTGGCCCCGGCGGACTCGACGGCCTTGCCGAGCGCGATCACCTCGTCCAGCGAGGAGCCGCCCGGGACCAGGTCCAGCATGGACAGCCGATAGATGACGATGAAGTCCTCGCCGACGGCCTCGCGCACCCGCCGGACGATCTCGACGGGGAACCGCATCCGGTTCTCGTAGGAGCCGCCCCAGCGGTCCGTGCGCCGGTTCGTCCGCACCGCGATGAACTCGTTGATCAGGTAGCCCTCGGAGCCCATGATCTCGACACCGTCGTAGCCGGCCTGCCGGGCGAGGCGGGCGGCGCGCGCGTAGTCCTCGATGGTGCGCTCGACGTCGGCGTCGGTCAGCTCACGGGGCACGAGGGGGCTGATGGGCGCCTGGAGCGGGCTCGGCGCGACGAGGTCCTGGTGGTAGGCGTAGCGGCCGAAGTGCAGGATCTGCATCGCGATCCGGCCACCCTCGCGGTGCACGGCCTCGGTGACGGTCCGGTGCCGCTCGGCCTCCGCCTCGGTGGTGAGCATGGCTCCGCCCTCGTACGGCCGTCCCTCCTCGTTGGGAGCGATGCCGCCGGTGACGATGAGTCCCACTCCCCCGCGCGCGCGGGCCGCGTAGAACGCCGCCATCCGCTCGAAGCCGCGCTCGGCCTCCTCCAGGCCGACGTGCATGGAGCCCATGAGCACGCGGTTGGGCAGGGTGGTGAAGCCCAGGTCGAGCGGGGTCATCAGATGCGGGTAACGGCTCATCGGGCCCTCCGTGCGCGGTGTCGTCACCTCCTGTTGTAGAGGAAGCCCGAGGCTTTTTGCAACTAGTTGCACAACGGGCCGCGCGAGGGCCGGGGCGGTCCTACGCAGGGCGCCCCGGCCGGCGGTGAGCCGGCCGGGGCGCTGCCCGGCGTCTCGACGTGCTCAGCGGCTCTCCAGGCGCAGGTGCAGGTCCCGCTCCTGGTCGCCGGAGGCCGTGCAGGTCTCCTGCACGGTGAACATCGAGTCCAGGGTGTGGCGGAACCGCTCCACCGCCCAGTAGCCGCCCTGCACGTCCGCCTGGACGGGCGAGTCGAGGTGGACCGGCGGGCAGCCCCCGCCGCGGGCCTCCGCGACGTCGTACGTGCCGAGCCACACCATCGGACGGGTCTCGTGGAGCTGCTGCGGCACCTCTTCCGGAGCCCGGTCGGAGGCGAAGCAGGCGCTGAGCGCTTCGAAGACGAGCCGGGCGTCGTCCTTGGAATAGCCGCTGATCTCCACCGAGACGGTTTCCGGATGCGACCGCTCCGTGTCTGCCATGATCGCTCCTTTCGTGGCCGTGCTGCGGTGGAAGGGGGTACCCCGCCGAACCGCATCCATCCTCAGCAAAGCACCACCGGCCGCCGGGCACACCTCAGCCGCGGGAGAACTTGTACGTCTTGCTGTCCGTCAGCACGCAGAAGCCGGGCGAGACCACGATCACGCGCAGGGTGCCGCTGCGGCGGTCGTAGTCGATGCCCTCCGCCTCGAAGGTGCCCGAGCAGGAGCTGCGCAGCGGCAACTGGCGCAGCGCCGTGACATGGCCCGAGACGTCCGCCGTGCCGTTCGGCGCGGCCGACAGGTCGATCCGGAGCAGCGGCTTGGTGAGGCCGAACAGGCTGCCCTCCGGGTCGTCGGAGGAGCACAGCAGGGTGGTCGGACCGGAGAAGTCGCAGCCCTGGACGTCGCGGACGGCGTGGTCCAGGCGGACGGTGGAGACCTGCGGGAGGTTCGCCGAGGGGGAGGTGGCCGGGTTGACGCCCGGGGTCGGGAAGACCAGCAGCCGGGTCATCGTGCCCCACTCACCGGACAGCATCCACTGGCCGTCGGGCGAGATCGCGGCCCAGGAGTTGTTCAGCGCCTCGCCCGCGCTCAGCGTGTGCACGTACTCCGACCAGGCGCCGCCGGGCGCCTGCACCCGGAACATCTTGGAGTCGCCGGAGTCCCGCTGGTAGGGCTCGATGTAGTAGCCGTCGTACGAGGCGTCGGGGTCGCCGACGTGGTTCCAGCCGCGGCTGGAGACGCCGAGGGGGATGGTGCCGATGCCGGTGTAGCGGTTGGGGCTGTTCGCCGGGACCTCCACCGAGGTCAGGCCCTGGCTCTCGGTCAGCGGGTCGGCGCGGTCGGAACCGGTTTCGGTCCAGGTGTCGGCCGCGCGGGCGGGCGTGGGCGCGGCGAGCGACACGACGGCGGCGGTGGCGAGGGTGACGAGTCCGGCGAGAACTGCGTGACAACGTTGCCGGGCGGACGCGGGCATGGCCGACTCCTCTGACGGGGTTGGGGACCCGGGGTGAGCGCACGGGGACACTCGGTCGGCGGACAGTCTGGCGTGGCGTCGTAGTCATGTACAGACCAACAGAGCAACATGGGCGTGAACTCTCACGGCCCGCGGGACCGCGCTGTACGGTCCCGGCAGGGGGTCCGGCATCGTGGGCCCCGCCGGCGCGACGGCTTCGGCGGACGGCCGCGCCGTGTTGAGAGATGGTGGAGGTAGACGGCGAAGGCGTCGGAGAGTCGGGTGTGAGCGCGGTAGAACAAGGGGAGTCGGCACGGGGGACGGCGTGCCGTGCGGACGGGCGAAGGCGGTGCGTGGCATGAGTGCACCCGGGGCTCCGGTGACGGAGAGCGGCGAGCCGGCGCGTGGGCCGGTGCCTCCGGGCGGTCTGCTCGACGTCCTCGGCGTGGCGTCGGTGGTGCTGGACACCGACGGGCGGATCGTCCTGTGGAGCCCGCAGGCGGAGGAACTGTTCGGCTACACCGCGCGGGAGGCCCTCGGCCAGTACGCCGCCCGGCTGATGGTGCACGAACGGCACATCCAGCTCGTCGGCAAGCTCTTCGCCGACGTGATGCGCACCGGGCAGAGCTGGGCCGGCGGCTTCCCGGTCCGGCACAAGGACGGCAGCACCCGTCTGGTGGAGTTCCGCAACATGCGGCTGCTGGACGACCAGGGGGACGTGTACGCGCTCGGGCTCGCCGCCGACCAGTCGACCGTACGGCGGCTGGAGCAGGACGTGGCGCTGTCCGAGCGGATGGTGATGCAGTCACCGATCGGCTACGCGGTCCTCGACACCGACCTGCGGTTCGCCTCGGTCAACCCGGCCCTGGAGAAGATGAACGGGGTGCCGGCCGCCGGTCACGTGGGCCGGACGCTGCGCGAGGTGCTGCCGATGCTGGACATCGAAGCCCTGGAGGCCGCGGCCCGACAGGTGCTGGAGACGGGCGTGCCGATGATCGACACCACGCTCGTCGGCCGCACACCCGCCGACCCGGACGCGGACCACACCTGGTCGCACTCGCTGTACCGGCTGGAGGACGTCATGGGCAACGTGCTCGGGGTGGCGGTCTCGATGACCGACATCACCGAGCAGCACCGGGCCTCCGTCGAGCGGGAGGCCGCGCGGCGCCGGCTCGCGGTCATCGCGGACGCCTCCGCCCGGATCGGTACGACGCTGGAACTGGAGCGCACCGCCTGCGAGCTGGCCGAGGTCGCCGTGCCGGAACTGGCGGACGTGGCGGCCGTGGATCTGCTGGAGGCGGTGGTCGAGGGCCGGCGCAGCACCCTGGGCCCCTCGGAGGCAGCGGTGATCCGGGCCCTCGCGGTCCGTCCCGCGCAGGGCTCGGAGGCGGTGCTGGCCGCCGACCCGCCCGGCGGGATCGCCCGGTACGCGCCCGATCGCCTGGTCACCGAATGCGTGCGCACCGGCGAGGCGGTCCTGGTGCCGCAGGTGAAGGACGAGGACCTGCCGCGCATCGCCCGCTCCTCCGAGGCGGCCCTGCTGCTCGGCCGGGCGGGCCTGCACTCGTATCTCGCCGTGCCGCTGATCGCGCGCGGTGAGGTGCTGGGCGCGCTCGACCTCAAACGCACCCGCAATCCGGCGCCCTTCGACGAGGACGACGTCCTGCTGGCGCGCGAGCTGGCCGCCCGCGCGGCCGTGCAGATCGACAACGCGCGCTGGTACCAGAACGCCCGCAACACCGCGCTGACCCTCCAGCGCAGCCTGCTGCCCAGCCATCCGCCGGTCACCACCGGCCTGGAGGTGGCCTCCCGGTATCAGCCGGCGGGCGCCACCAGCGAGGTCGGCGGGGACTGGTTCGACGTGATCCCGCTGGAGGGGGGCAAGACCGCGCTCGTCGTCGGTGATGTGATGGGCAGCGGCATCGGCGCCGCCGCCACGATGGGCCGGCTGCGCACCGCGACGACCACCCTGGCCGCCCTCGATCTCGACCCGGCCCGGCTGCTGGAGCACCTGGACAAGACGACCTCGGCCCTGGACCACTCGATCGCGACCTGTGTGTACGCCGTCCACGACCCGCATCTGCGGCAGTGCCGGATCGCCAACGCAGGCCATCTGCCGCCGGCCCGGGTACGGCCCGGCCACCCGGCGGAACTGCTCGACCTGCCCACCGGTGTGCCGCTGGGAGTGGGCGGGGTCGCCTTCTCCACCGTCACGGTCGACTTCGAACCCGGCGACGAACTGGTCTTCTACACCGACGGACTGGTGGAGACCCGCCGGCACTCGCTGGACGAGCGGCTGGCCTCCCTGCTGTCCCTGCTCGACGACCCGGCCCGCCCGCTGGAGGATGCCTGCGACCTCCTGCTGCGCACGCTCCACCACCCGGACAACCACGACGACGTGGCCCTGCTCATCGCCCGGGCCCAGGAGTTGCCGTAGGACTCCTGCGGCCTCGGGCGGTCGAGCGGCTGACGGCGGTTCGGGGTACCGGCGGCCCGTGGCGGACCGGCATCACCCTCAGGCCCGGGGCCGTACGCCGATCACGGTCAGCAGGCAGCCGCCGGGGGCGAGCCACCCGGGTGCCCCGGCGGCCACCCGGCGCAGCACGTCGAGCCCGTCGGCTCCGCCGTCCAGCGCGGCCAACGGCTCGTGCTCGCGGGCCTCCGCCGGCAGCAGGGCCACCTCGGCGGTGGGGACGTAGGGCACGTTGGCGGTCAGGACACCGACCCGGCCGCGCAGGCCGGCGGGCAGGGCGTCGTACAGGTCGCCCTGGTGCGCCCGGCCGCCGAACGCGGCGAGATTGCGGTGGGCACAGCGCACGGCGGCCGGATCGATGTCGGCGGCGTGCACCTCCGCCCCGTCCAGGGCGGCGGCCAGGGCCGCGCCGAGCGCGCCGGAACCACAGCACAGGTCCACGACGACGGTCGCGTCGGGCGCGGCGGCCAGCGCCTGGTCGACCAGGAACTCGGTACGGCGGCGGGGGACGAACACCCCTGGTTCCAGGGTGACGCGCAGCCCGTGGAACTCGGCCCAGCCGAGGACCTGTTCGAGCGGCAGCCCGACGGCGCGCCGGTCCACCATGCCGGCCGTCTCCTCGGGGGTGCGGGCGGTGGCGAGGATCAACTCGGCCTCGTCCTCGGCGAAGACGCACCCCGCGGCGCGCAACGCGGAGACGACGGCGGACGGGGAGAACGGAACGGGAAGGGGCATGGAAGCCGAGAGCCTTTCGGGAGCGCGAAGCCTTCAGGGCGCTCCCGCGGTCACCGGTGCCGGTGTACCGCGCCGTCACGAGGAGAGAGCACCCCAGCCGACACAGCGGTAATGGGTCTCACCTCCTCGTCATCGAAGCCTCGGACAGGCGTCCGCGGCCGGACGGCCACCCTACCCCACGGCCCCCGACGGGCCCTCGGGGACGCCGGGTTCAGACACCGACCGTCTCCTCGGCCTCTTCCTCGGCCTCCTGCGCGGCCTCCTCCTCGGCGGCCCGCCGGGCCCTCCGCTCGGGCTCGGACACGGCTGACGCGGTGTCGGCCTCGGATGCGGTGGCTTCCTGGCGGGCGGCGCGGGTGCGCTCGTACCGGGCCGCCACCGCGGTCACCAGGACACCGGCGAGCAGCCAGGCCACCAGGGTCCACACGGTGCGGGCGAGGCCGTCGTCGCCGAAGTAGAGCAGGCTGCGGGCGCCCTCGACGAAGCCGGCGCCGTTCCAGAAGGCGTGCAGGGTGCCGAAGAAGCCGTTCTGGAGTTCGGGCCGGAACAGACCGCCGGAGCTGGTGAAGTTCAGCATCACGAACAGCACCATCATGGTGAGCGTGGTCCACCGCTTGAGGAACGTGTGCAGACCCACGCCGATGAGGAGGATGCCCGCCGAGTACAGCGAGGCCATGCCCCAGACCCCCGCGAGGTCGTGGTGGGCGAGGTGGAACACCGGCCCGGCGAGCAGCGCGCCGATGCCGCCGACCACGGCGGCGACGCCGAGCGCGAGCAGGGCCCGGACCCGCATCGCGAGGGCGGCACCCGCGGCGCCGAGCGCGGCGACCGAGGCGTACGAGCCGATGCTGACCGCGACCAGCAGGAAGAACAGGCCCTGGCCGGTGGGGTCGTCGGCGACCGGGGCGGCCACGTCGGTGACCTTCAGCGGGACGCCCTGCTCGGCGGCGACCGGCGTGAAGACCTTCTCCACGGCCGTGGCCCCCATGTCGGACGCGGCGGTCGCCACCAGCAGCTCGGGCGCCTTGGCGCTCGGCACATAGGCGCCGGTCACATCGCGGGACTTGAGCAGGTGTACCGCGTCGGCCCGGGTGGCGACCGTGCGGACGTCGAGCTTGTCCCCCGCGGCGTCCTTGACGGTCTGCGCGAAGACCTTCGCCTTCGGGGCGGTGCCGACGACGGCGACCGGCAGGTGGTTCGGCTCGGGGGTGACGAACGCCCCCATGTACGCGAGCCCCATGCCTAGGCACATCAGCAGCGGGGTGATCAGGTGCGTGAGCACATGGCGCAGTGCCGGTGACCTCATCGCGCGCGACCCTCCAAAGGTTGGCTTATACAACTCCGATTTCAAGTTGTACTATACAACTAGAACGTCGGAGGAGGTAATTCCCGTGAGCGCAGCGGAGTCGGCCGTCGAGACGATCCAGCGCGAGATGACCATCTTCGCCCGCCGGGCCCGTGCCTCGGCGGGCCGCATGCACCCCGAGCTGTCCCTGGTGTCGTACACCCTGCTCGGCCACCTGGAGGAGCGCGGCGGTTGCCGGGCCACGGACCTGGCGGCCCACTACGCCCTGGACAAGTCCACGGTCAGCCGCCAGGTCGCGGCCCTGGAGCGGGCCGGGCTGATCGAGCGCCGGCTGGACCCGGAGGACCACCGGGTCCAGGTGCTGCACCTGACGGACGTCGGCCAGGAGATCCTGGCCCAGGTCACCCGCAGCCGCCGGGCCGCGTTCCGGGAACGGCTCGCGGACTGGCCGGAGGAGGACCTGGTGCGCTTCGCCGCCTACCTGGAGCGGTACAACGCGGGCCCGGCCGGCGCGGACTCGGACTGAGGCGGTGGCCGGGCCGCGGGGAGCGGCGCCGGGTTACGGCACCGGTACCGCCGCTCGGTCCTGAGCCGGCCGCTGCGGCGCCCTCGCCGCGAGGAACGCCGTACGGCGGCGCAGCCGGAAGCCGAGGGACTCGTACAGCCGGATGGCGTTCGTGTTCTCGGCACTCGTGTGCAGGAACGGCGTCTCCCCGCGCTCCCGGATGCCGTGCGCGACCGCGAGGATCAGACGGGTCGCCAGGCCCTCGCCACGGAACGCGGGGTCGGTGCAGACCGCGCTGATCTCGGTCCAGCCCGGCGGATGCAGCCGCTCCCCCGCCATGGCGATCAGCGCGCCGTCGCGACGGATGCCCAGGTAGGTGCCGAGTTCCACGGTGCGGGGCAGGAACGGTCCCGGCTGGGTCCGCGCCACCAGGTCGAGCATCTCGGGCACGTCCGCCGGGCCGAGGCGGACCGCCTCCGGTTCCGGCGCCGCGGCGAGGCCGTCGTCCACGAACTGGACGCCCTCGATCCTGGAGGTGATCTCCCAGCCGTCCGGCACCTCCCCGCGGAAGCCGGGCAGCGGGACCTCGGCGCCGGGACCGGCCAGCGCGGCGAGGTCCGCCCAGTCCCGCGCGTCCGGCTCGTCGGGCAGGGCCAGCCACGGGGAGACGTCGACCGGATAGCGCAGCACCCGGCCGCGCCGCTCGGCGAAGTGGGCGTGCGGGCCGGTCAGGGAGGCGAGCGCCGGGTTGTCGAGGACGTGCGGGACACCGGCGGCGGCCGGACCGGGGACGCCCGGGCTGCTCATAGCACTCATCCGGCCACCTCGGTCACGGTCCTGGAGACATGGGCCTGGAGCATCCTCGTTTCCTCACTTCTCTCGTGCTGTCACCGGCGCACCGGAGCCGGCACTGATCGGCAAGGAGCGGCTTCGGGCCGGTATTCCCGGCCCGAAGCAGTGTTCACACGGCTGCAATGCCGCGCGATGAGCCAGCCGTACCACGGCGCGGGGCGGCGCGGTGAGCCCCGCGGGAAGGCGCCATGAGCAACACGCGGCGGGGCCGTGAGCAGCGCGCGGCGGGGCCACCGCCGTGACCGCCGGCCGGGACCAGAGCATCCCGGCCGACCACGTACGGTTGAACCATGAACGTCACGCGAGGCTTCACGGGGCGCCCGCGCGTCCACAACCCGGGGCTGCCGCCCGGGCAGTACGACACGCGCGACGACTGGCCCGTCCTGTCCGCCGAGGTCACCCCCGACCTCGCCCCCGCCGACTGGTCCTTCCGCATCGACGGCCTGGTCGAGCGCCCGCACACCTGGGACTGGGACGCGGCACACGCGCTGCCGGCGTCGGCCTACGACGGTGACATCCACTGTGTGACCGGCTGGTCGAAGTTCGGCGTGCGGTTCGGCGGTGTCTCGCTGGACGCGTTCTTCCATATGGTGCGCCCCCATGGGTCCGCCACACATGCCGTCGCCCGCTCCCACACGGGCTACACCACCAACCTGCCGCTCGCCGACCTCACCGGCGGGCGGGCCTGGATCGTCTGGGAGTACGACGGAGCACCGCTGCCGCCGGAGCACGGTGGCCCCGCGCGGCTGCTGGTGCCCCACCTCTACTTCTGGAAGAGCGCCAAGTGGATCGCGGGCATCACGCTCCTCGACCACGACGAGCCGGGCTTCTGGGAGCGCAACGGCTACCACGCGCGCGGCAACCCGTGGGAGGAACAGCGGTACTCCGGTGACTGAGACGACGACGTCCGTGACGCGGTTCGCGGTGCCCGGGCGGATCGCCGTGAGCGAGCAGGCGGCCTCCGTGTGGCAGACGGCCACCCTGACGGAGATCCGGCGCGAGACACCGCGGGTGGCCACGTTCCGGCTGGCGGTGCCGGAGTGGGCGGGGCACCTGCCGGGCCAGCACCTGCTGCTGCGGCTGACCGCCGCCGACGGCTATGTGGCGCAGCGCCACTATTCGATCGCGTCGGCGCCGGACGGCTCCGGGCACATCGAGCTGACCCTCGACCGGGTGCCGGACGGCGAGGTGTCCGGCTGGTTCCACACCGTGGCCCGGCCCGGTGACACGGTCGAGGTCCGGGGCCCGCTCAGCGGCTTCTTCGCCTGGCCGGGCGACCGGCCCGCGCTGCTGATCGGGGCCGGTTCCGGGGTCGTACCGCTGATGTCGATGATCCGGCACCACCGGGCGCGCGGCCTCGCCGTCCCGCTGCGGATGCTGGTGTCGGCGCGCAGTCCCGCGGAGCTGATCTACGCGTCCGAGCTGGGCGCGGAGACGACACCGGTGTTCACGCGCAGCGCTCCGCCCGGGGTTCCGGTGGGACGTATGACGACCGCACATATGGCGCCGCTCCTGGCCGAACCGCCCGTGGGTGGGTGGGAAGCCTATGTGTGCGGGTCCAACGGTTTCGCCGAACACGCTTCCCGACTGCTGGTGGCGGCCGGCCAACCGGTGGACCACATCCGCATCGAACGCTTCGGCTGACCCGTCGGGGCCGGCCGAGGCGCGGTGGCTCCGGGCGCTTCGGCCGGGAACGATCGGCTCTGCTGACATGGAGTCGGTCGCCCCTGACCGGCCGGGTCGGCGGCTGTCGAGCGGGTCGGTGGAGAACGACCGGGTCCCAGGCCACCGAGCGGGTCGGTTGAGACCGGGCGTAGGGGTTGCCCTCTAGCGCGCCGGGAGACCGGGCGGAGGGATCGCCCCCTAGCACGCCGGGAGACCCGGCGGAGGGGACTGGCCCCAACCCACCGGCCGAGATCCGGCGGAAGGACTGACCCCCAGCCCGCCGTCCCGTACCGATCACGGGCGCCGACCCCGAGCGCCTCGGCCGGGATCCAGCCCGTCGGCCCAGGGCAAGCGGTTCGGCCGGGACCCGGCGGGGCAGCGCCCGGTTGCGCCGGTGGCACCGCGCGTGATCGTGGGGCGCGTGCTGCGTGCAGTGCGCCATGCAGTGCGCCATATGGGCCGGAACTCGCGGTTCACGGCATGCGCGAGGTGCGCCGAACGGGGTACGAGACCACTGTGGACGCTCGTGTCCGTGAGCGGCGGGGGCGGTGGACCGGCGACCGGCTCCTCCCGCTCTCCGGCTCCGGCGGTGGCGAGGAGGTGGACATGCGTACCCGGGTGCGTGGCTGGCGCTGGCGGCGCAATCCGCTGCGGCGCCGGTCGGACGTCGTGGAGGCGTGGACGGTGCTGGTGGTCGCCGTCCTGATGTTCGTGGTCGCGCCCCTGGCCGGGGTGGCCGCGGGCCTGCACGCCCACGACCAGGCCCGGGCGCTCGCCGCGGCCCAGCGGGCCGAACGCCATCAGGTACGTGCCGTGGTGGTCGGCGACACGCCCCGGCGGCTGACCGCGTCGCAGAGCGACCACCGGCAGCCCTACCGCGCCCAGGTCCGCTGGACCGAGCCGGGCAAGGGGGTCCGGACGGCGTGGGCCCAGGTGCCGGCGGGGACCCGGCCCGGGGAGCCGGTGTCGGTGTGGTTCGACTCCCGGGGCCGCGGTGTCGCGCCGCCCGCGGACGACGTGGCCGTGTGGCAGCACACCGTCACCGTGGGGCTGTGCGCGGCGGGCGGTACGGCGTTCGTCGTCTTCCTCGGGCACGCGATCGAGCGCCGGATCGCCCTGCGCCACCGGCTGGCCGAGTGGGAGCGGGAGTGGGCCCGGACGGGCCCCCGGTGGACCCAGCCGCGCGCATGACACCCGGCCTCCGGGCGTGGCTACCAGGTGACCCGACCACTGGGAGCGCCCCCTCGCACCAGCTCTCGTACCAGCCCACCCCTCGGACCACCCGCGAGCAAGCGCTTACTCACCTCCGGGTCAGCCACGATGCCACGCACCAGGGAACGGCCGAACCCGGTCCACGCCCCCACCCGACCCTGGCGAGTCATCCGATCACCCACGTACGGTGAGGCGACGCAGTCTCCCTTCACGAAGGCGGTTGTTGATGGCCCTGTTCGATCTGCCCCTCGACGAACTCCGCGCCTACCGCAGCGAGTCCCCCGAGCCGGACGACTTCGACGCCTTCTGGGACAAGACGCTCCAGCAGGCTCGCGAGCACGAGCTGGACGCGCGCTTCGAGCCGGTGGAGACCGGACTGTCCACGGTCGAGGTGTACGACGTGACGTTCGCGGGGTTCGGCGGCCACCCGGTGAAGGGCTGGCTGCGACTGCCGGCCGGGGCCACGGAACCGCTGCCGCTGGTCGTGGAGTTCATCGGCTACGGCGGCGGGCGCGGCCTGCCGCACGAGAGCCTGCTGTGGGCGTCGACGGGCCGGGCCCACTTCGCGATGGACACCCGGGGGCAGGGCAGCGCCTGGGGTGGCGGGGGCGGCACGCCGGACCCGGTGGGCGCGGCGCCCGCGTACCCCGGGTTCATGACGCGGGGCATCGACGCGCCGGAGAACTACTACTACCGCCGGGTGTTCACGGATGCCGTGCGCGCGGTCGAGGCCGCCCGTTCCCATCCGCTGGCCGACCCGGCACGGACGGCGGTGACCGGCGCGAGTCAGGGCGGCGGGATCGCCCTGGCCGTCGGCGGCCTGGTGCCGGATCTGGTGGCGGTCGCCCCGGACGTGCCGTTCCTGTGCGACTTCCCACGCGGGACGACCCTGACGGACCGCCACCCGTACCGTGAGATCGGTTTGTTCCTCAAGACGCACCGAGGGCGCTCGGCGGACGTGCTGCGTACGCTGTCCTACTTCGACGGGGTGCACTTCGCGGCCCGGGGCCGGGCACCGGCCCTGTTCTCGGCGGCCCTGGAGGACCAGACCTGCCCGCCGTCGACCGTGTTCGCGGCGTTCAACGCCTGGGCGCACGAGGACAAGGCGATCGAGGTGTACGACTTCAACGACCACGAGGGCGGCGGTCCCTTCCAGGAGGCCGAGAAGGTGCGCTGGCTGCGCTCGTACGCCTGAGGGCCGCTGCCGGCGGCGCCGGTCTTTCCTCCGGTCCGACCAGTCGGTACGTTCGGAGCGACCGGGCCGCGGTGCCGCTGCCCGGGTTCCCGGCGACGACGGAGGTCACATGTCCGCGCACGAAGCCCAGGAGACACGGCAGACACCGCACACGGACGCGCAGATCCACGGGCACTGCGACCCCCGGTTCGCGGCGGTACGGGAGGCGTTCGCGGAGAACTTCCGCGAACGCGGGGAACTCGGCGCCGCGGTGGCGGTGACGGTCGGCGGGGAGACGGTGGTGGATCTGTGGGGCGGCTGGGCGGACGCGGCCCGTACCCGGCCCTGGGCACGGGACACCGTGGTGAACGTCTGGTCGACCACCAAGGGTCCCGTGGCCCTGTGCGCGCACATCCTCGCCGACCGGGGGCTGCTCGACCTCGATGCCCCGGTGGCCGCCTACTGGCCGGAATTCGCCGCCGAAGGCAAGGACAAGGTGCTCGTACGGCACCTGCTGTCGCACCGCGCCGGGCTGTCCGGGCTGCGCGAGCCGCACTCCCTGGAGGAGCTGTACGACTGGGAGCTGACCACCGCGCGGCTCGCGGCCATGGCGCCCTGGTGGGAGCCGGGCACCCGGTCGGGGTACCACGCGCTGACGTACGGCTTCCTGGTCGGGGAGGTCGTGCGGCGCGTCTCGGGACTGCGGCCGGGGGCCTTCCTGGAGCGGGAGGTGACCGGACCGCTCGGGCTGGACTTCACCGTGGGCCTGCCGGGGCGGGACTCCGGCCGGGCGGCGGAGCTGGTGCCTCCACCGGCCGTGTCGCGCAGTGAACAGGAGGCGGTATCGAGCCAGTTGGCGCCGGCCGCGCTGGCGGCCCTGGCCAACCCGCCCGTCGGGGCGGCGGAGGCGAACAGCCCGGCCTGGCGGGCGGCGGAGATCCCGGCGGCCAACGGCCACGGCACCGCCCGGGCGGTCGCGGCGCTGTACGGCGTCTTCGCCGGGCGCGGCTCGTACGGCGGCCGGCGGATCCTGTCACCACAGGCGGCGGAGCGGGTGGGCGAGGGCCAGGGCAGTTGCCGCGACCTGGTGCTCGGCGCGGGTTTCGAGGGCGAGACCGAGGTGGGGCTCGGGCTGTGGCTGAGCGGGCCCCAGGGGTCGTACGGCCCCAACCCACGGGCTTTCGGCCACGACGGGTTCGGCGGTTCCTGTGGACTCGCCGATCCGGACGCGGGGGTGTCGCTGGGCTACGTCATGAACCGGATGGGGCCGCACATCGCCAATGATCCACGGAAATCAGCGCTGGTGGACGCCCTCTACAGCGGCCTGTGAGGAGGTGGCGCGGCGCCCGGTGACCGCCGTGCGCGCGAGTGGATTTCGGTCGAACCGACCGGCCGCTCTTCCCTCGTGGTTTAGACCAATGGTAGTCATGGTCGCGCAATGAACCCGCATGACTACCCTTTGTCACCGACAGGAGGGCGCGGCATGGCCCGCACCACCCCGCACGACTCCCCGCCCGGCGACGACCG
This sequence comes from Streptomyces olivaceoviridis, assembly GCF_014650115.1. Classification (GTDB taxonomy): domain Bacteria; phylum Actinomycetota; class Actinomycetes; order Streptomycetales; family Streptomycetaceae; genus Streptomyces; species Streptomyces olivaceoviridis. The sequence continues at coordinate 253,633 of NZ_BMUI01000008.1, forward strand.
GCCCCTGTACGGGCGGATCGCGACGCTGCTGCTCGACGAACTGCGCGCCGGCACCATTCCACCGGGCGAACGGCTGCCGGGCGAACGGCACTTGGCCGCGCACTACGGGGTCAGCCGGGAGACCGTCCGGCAGGCGCTGGAGGTGCTGCGCCGCAGCGGAGCGGTCGCCACCGACCGGCGGGGCAGCCACGCGACGCTGCCCGGCCGGCCCGTCGAGGCGGCGGAATCACTCACCTTCCCGGTGGGTGCGCGGCCGGTGGACCCGTACGCGGTCGACCGGGCCACGGTGACCTGGGAGGCGCCGTCGCCGGAGCACGCGCGGGCCCTGGGTCTGGCCCCGCACCGGCCGACGCTGGTGCACCGGTACCGGTCGATGACGCCGGACGGCCGGTCGCTGCGCACGGCGGTGACGTCGTTCTCCGCGGTGGTGCTGGCCGAGGTGGCGGAGCTGGCCCGCTACCGGGACCGGGCCGACGGGGCCACGCCGGCGCAGCTGCGACGGGCCTACGACTGGATGCGCAAGGCGGGCTTGTCCCTGCACCACCAGGACGCCATCACCCAGGTCGGCGACGCCTCCTCGGTGCGGGTGACCCGGCGCGTGCACGACCAGTACGCGCGCCCTCTGGAGATCACCGACCTCGTGGTGGACGCCGAACGCGACGCCTTGGTCTACGAGTTCACGCTGCCTGCCGCGGGCTGACCGCCGAGGGGGGCCACGTCGGCTCGCCGGGCCATCACCAGCCGGGCGCGCGGACTGCCGTCGGCTCGCCGGCCGAACCCGGGCAGGACGCCCAGCTCTACCGCCAGGCCCGCGCGCTCCAACTCGCGCAGCACGGCGCTCAGTCGGAAGGTCCGGTAGTACATGACGAACGGCGGTCGCCACAACGCGTTGCGCACCCGCATCACCGCGTCGAAGCCGAGCAGCGTCCAGAAGCCGGGGTGGGCCGGGCCGGGCGGCGCGAACACCGGGAAGGCGAAGCGGCCACCGGGCCGCAGCGCCGAGCGGACCTGGGTGAACAGGCCCGGCAGTTCGCGGGGCAGGAAGTGGCCGAACGCCCCGAAGGAGACGACGAGGTCGAAGGCGGCCGTGAACGGCAGGGCCCGGGCGTCGCCGCGGACCCATGCGACCCTCGGCCCGTCGGCGGTCGGCACCCGCCGCCGGGCGACGTCGAGCATGCCGGCACTGAAGTCGACCCCGGTGACACTGCGGCGGCACAGCCCGGTCAGCAGGTGCGTTCCGGCGCCGGTGCCGCAGCACAGGTCCAGCCCGTCCGTGAAGGGGCCGAGCGGGGCGAGCGCCTTCGCCACGGAGTCCAGCACGGCGTCGGGCGTCCCGAAGGGGGTGTGATCGAACTTCGGCGCGAGCAGGTCGTAGCCGTGCTCGACGGACGACAGCGCCTGCACGGTCAGCTCGCGGAGTGTGGGGCCTTCGGGACCGAACATGACGTCAGCCTATGCCGGTGGTGTCGCGGCGCGGGCGAACGCGGGAAGAGCGACGACGGGCTCCCACCGTGCGCTCGGCCGGTCCCGGCGCCGCGTTCAGCCGAAGGCGTCGTGGCACAGCCGCGCGATCTCCAGTGTGGTGACGCCGTCCGCCTGGCGGCACAGGTCGCGCATCGGGACGGCGGCGGGCGGCCGGGAGGCGGGACGGGGGCGCCGGACCGGGTGTCGTACCGGTGCCCGGCGCTCCGGGCGGGGGTGTCGCACCGGCGGCCCGGCCGGCGCCACCGCCCGGGGAGGCGCCGCGGGCACCGGTACGCGGCCGGTCCCGGTGCTCCGGCGCGGCCCGGCCGACGAACGGGGCCCGTGGCCGGTGCGGACCAGCGCCGCGTTCCCGGACGGCGTTCCGACCGGCTCCCGGGGCACCGGGGGCCGCACCACCGTGTCCGGTGCGAGGGAGCGCCGGGGGCGGGCGGCGTCGGGCACGGGACCGGCGCTGACGGTGGTGCACCCGGCGACGGTCACCAGCGCCGCCACCAGCAGCGGTAGAAGTCGGCGAGGCACCCGCCCACTGTGCCGCACCGCCCCGGGTCACGACCCGTTCCGCAGGGGATCACCACCCTGATGAGCGATCCCCCGGGCCGGCGCGGCGTCGGGGCGCCGTCGCAGCACCGCGAGGACCCGCTCGCACCAGCGCAGGTTCTCCTCCTCGAAGGCGATCCCGGCCAGGAGCGTGAGGTACGGCCCGACCCGGTCGGCGGTCCGGAGGAACTCCTCCTCCGGACGCCCGTCGAGCAGGCGCTCGCGCACCCTCCGGTAACGGTCGAGCTTGCCGCGCGCCCAGCCCATGCGTTCCTCGACCAGTGCCCGGGTGGCCTCCGGGTCGCCCCCGTCCATGGCCTGGACCTTGATGAGGAGTTCGTCCCTGATCGCGGTGGGCCGCTTCGGCGGCTCGGCGGCGAACGCGCTCAGCTCGGCCCGGCCGGCCTCGGTGAGCGTGAACATCCGCTTGTTGGGACGGCGTTCCTGCTGCACGGTGCGGGCCTGGACCAGCCCGTCCCCGGCGAGGCGCTCCAGCTCCCGGTAGAGCTGCTGGGGGGTCGCGGGCCAGAAGTTCGCGAACGAGACGTCGAAGACCTTCGACAGCTCGTAGCCCGAGGCCTCGCCCTCCAGCAGGGCGGCCAGCACGGCGTACTTGAGCGACATGTGGACAGGCTAGCAGTCAGTTGAGTAATCTCATCGACACTTATTCAATTAGTTGACTATCGAGTAGGGTGAGCCGATGCGCGCGTTCCGCGAGGCGGTGGAGGCCGGGGACCTGGACGCCGTCGAGGCGCTGCTGGCCGAGGACGTCGTCTTCACCAGCCCGGTCGCCTTCAATCCGTACCCGGGCAAGGCGATCACCGCGGCGGTCCTGCGCGCGGTGGCCCAGGTCTTCGAGGACTTCCGGTACGTCCGGGAGATCGGCGACCCGGACGGCCCGGACCACGCGCTGGTCTTCCAGGCCCGGGTCGGTGACCGGGAGCTGACCGGCTGCGACTTCCTGCACGTGAACGAGGACGGCCTGATCGACGACCTCATGGTCATGGTCCGTCCGCTGTCGGGCGCGCTGGCCCTGGGCGAGGCCATGGGCGCGCGGTTCGCGCAGATCGCGGAGGAGGCCGGGGCGCGGTCGGCGTGAACCGCCGCGCTCGCCGCGGCACGGCGGCGATCAGTCCTGGAACTGCCGCAGCGTGGCCTTGGCGTCGGTCTTCAGCCAGTCGGTGACGTCGGTCAGCGCGGGCGGGTCCTTGTCCTCGTCGTACGAGGTGAGGTAGACGCTGTAGCTCATCGTGTACGTCACCCAGCCGTCGCGGACGGCGAGCGTGGCGTACCGGGAGCCGCTGGAGGAGGAGCCGTTCGTGGTGTCCTGGCTGACCAGGTAGGCCTCGTCGCCGATGCCCTCGACCGGGTCGACGTCGTAACCGGTGTGACTGTCCCCGTAGTTCTTCCAGGTGGCGGTGAACTCGGGCGCGGGGTCGGTCTTCTTGTGCAGGTCCAGTTGCATGGTCAGATAGGCGTCGGCGTAGGAGGAGCCGGACTTCTTCAGTCCCACGCTGCAGTAACTCTCGTCCAGCGCCTTGTCCTTGAGCGACGTGCGGGTCGGCGAGGAGTCGTTCTCGGTGTACTCGGCCTTGAAGGACGAGTAGTCGGCGCTGGAGCACATATTGGAGGGCGCCGAGTAGCCGCGCAGGTCCGCGCTGTCGCTCCGCCCGCCGATGAGGAGGACACCGGCCACCCACGCGGCGGAGGCGACGACCGCGCCGACGGCGGCCCACAGCACCGCACGGCCGGCCCCGCCGCCACCGGCCGGCGGGACGGGCCCGTACTGGGGTGCCTGCGCGTACGGGTTGCCCGGCTGGGGCTGTCCCGGCGCGGGCTGGGCGGCCAGGGTGGGCTGCGCGTGGAACGTTCCCGGCGGGGGCGACTGCGGGTTCGGGTACGGGTAGGCCGTCGGCTGCGGCGGGACGGCCGGTTGCTGCTGGGGCTGCGGGGGCCGCTGTGCGGGCTGGTCGGCCGGCTGCGGTGGCTGCGGTGGCGTGGACATGTCGCGAAGATAGTGCACGGTTGGCGGTCAAGTCCCCTGACGTCCGGGATCGTTACGGTCTGCGGACCTCTGTTCCCCGGTCCCGACGGTCCGGCCGGCGCGCGGAACGGGGCGGGTCACCCCGCCGCGAGTCGCACCGGCAGACCGCGCACGCTGTTGCCGACGAAGCCCGCGTGCGGCACCAGGTCGGCTTCGGGCACGGCGAGTCGCAGCGACGGGAAGCGGGTGAACAGCCGCTCCAGGGCGACCGTGGCCTCCAGCCGGGCGAGCGGTGCGCCCAGGCAGTAGTGGGCGCCGTGCCCGAGGGACAGGTGTCGTACGGCGCCGGGCCGGGCGGAGCGGGTGAGGTCGAAGCGGTCGGCGTCCGGGCCGTGCGCCACCGGGTCGCGGCCGGCGGCCGAGTAACCGGCGAGCACGGGGGTACCGGCGGGGACGAGCGTGCCGGCGACGGTCAGGTCCCGCACGGGATAGCGGAACGGGAAGTAGCTGACCGGCGCGTCCCAGCGCAGCGTCTCCTCCACCACGTCCGCCCAGCTCGCCCGGCCCGCGCGCACCAGGCCGAGCTGCTCGGGGTGGGCGCACAGGGCGCGCACGGCGTTGGTGATCAGGTTGAGCGTGGTCTCGTGCCCGGCGATGATCATCAGCAGCAGGGTGCCGATCAGCTCCTGCTCGCTGAGCCGGTCGCCGCCCTCGTCGCGGGCGGCGAGGAGGGCGCTCGTGAGGTCGTCGCCGGGCCGTGCGGCCTTCGCCGCGGCGATCTCGCCCAGGACGGCGACGATCTCGCGGTTGGCCGCGACGGCCTCGGCCGGTGCGGTGTCGGTGGCCACGACCAGGCTGCCGAGCCGGTGCAGGCGGTCCCGGAACTCCACGTCCACGCCCAGGAGTTCACAGATCACGCCCATCGGCAGGGGCAGGGCGAAGTGCCGCCGCAGATCGGCGACCCCGTCGCCCGTGGCGGCGGCCAGGGCCAGCCCGTCCAGCAGCGATTCCGTCAACTCCTCGATGCGCGGCCTTAGTTCCGCCACCCGGCGGGGTGTGAAGGCACGGGCCGCCAGGGACCGCAGCCGCCGGTGGTCGTCACCGTCGGCGGTCGTCATGCCCGGCACGGTGGCGAACGTCAGCAACGGCCAGCCCGCGCCGACCCTCCCCTCGCGCAGGGCGGCGAAGTGGCGCGCGTTCTTCGCTACGTGGGGGTGTTGCAGGAACTCCTTCAGCGCCTCGTGCCCGAGTACGGCCATGCCCTCGATCCCGCCGGGCAGCTCGACCGGGGCCACGGCGCCCCGGGCCAGCAGTCGCGCGTTGACGGCGTGCGGGCAGCCGCCGGCGGGGTCCAGGCGGTGCGGGACGCGGGCGGCCGAGGTGTCCACCCGATGCTCCTGACGTTCCCCTGACAAGGCGAATCCTCCTGACGTCTCCCCGAGGGGACGCCCGCCCCGGGAATAGCCCCGTCCGGTGGTGTGTTGACCGGAGCACGGACGCGGTACTCCCCCGAGTGGTACCGTTCCCTCAGCACTCGTGCACGGCCACCGTGGCCGCCGGTGCCAGTTTCTCTCCTTCACGCTGATCCGTCCGCCGTTTTCCGGATGTCCGGCTCCCGGCGCGTCAGCTTCTCGGCACCACCTCTGACGGCCCTTCCGCGCCGTACCCGAGGTGCCGTTCCCGCCGCCCGGAGGCAGTCACAGGCGCCTCCCGCTCGCGGCCTCCCCCCTTCTCCTCCCTGATCCGTCCGCGAAAGGACTCCCTCCCATGACCACCACACTCGAACACCCGTCCGCGACCCGGCAGGCCCCGGCCACCCCGCTCGTCACCGGCGTCCTCGACATCGACGCGCACGGGAAGGGGCACCTGCGGGCCGCCGGCCTCCTGCCCTCGCCCGCCGATCCGCAGGTCACGCCGGCGCTGATCCGCCGCCACGGGCTGCGCAAGGGCGACCTGGTGGAAGGCGTCCGGGGCGCGCAGCGGGCCCTGACCGAGGTCGCGCGCGTCAACGGACGCGCGCCCGGCGAGCCGGGTTCCCGGCCGCACTTCCGCGACCTCACCCCGCTCCACCCGCACCGGCGCATCCGTCTGGAACACCCCGCCTCCGGCCTGGCCGGACGCGTCACCGACCTGCTCGCGCCGGTGGGCAAGGGCCAGCGCGGACTCATCGTGGCCCCGCCGAAGACCGGCAAGACGGTGCTGCTCCAGCAGTTCGCCGCCGCCGTGGCCGGCAACCACCCCGAGTGCCGGCTGATGGTCCTCCTGCTGGACGAGCGGCCCGAGGAGGTCACCGAGATGCGCCGCTCGGTGCGCGGCGAGGTGTACGCCTCCACCTTCGACCGGCCGGCCAAGGAGCACATCGCCCTCGCCGACCTCGTCGTGGAGCGGGCCAAGCGCCTGGTGGAGGCCGGTGAGGACGTCGTCGTCCTGCTGGACTCGCTGACCCGGCTGTGCCGGGCCCACAACAACGCCTCCGCCGCCGGCGGCCGTACCCTGAGCGGCGGTGTCGACGCCGGCGCGCTGCTCGGCCCCAAGCGGTTCTTCGGCGCCGCGCGCCAGGCCGAGGAGGGCGGCTCCCTCACCATCCTCGCCACGGTCCTCGTGGACACCGGTTCCCGCGCCGACGGCTACTTCTTCGAGGAGCTGAAGAGCACGGGAAACATGGAACTGCGCCTGGACCGGGAACTCGCCGGCCGCCGCCTCTTCCCCGCCGTCGACATCGACGGCAGCGGCACGCGGCGCGAGGAACTCCTGCTCACCCCGGGCGAGTTGACGGCCGTACACGGTCTGCGCCGCGTCCTGCGCGCGCGGGACGGCGGGCCCTTCGGGCTGGAGACCCTGCTGGAGCGGCTGCGCGCGACACCCGACAACGCCTCGTTCCTGCGGCAGGTCCGGCCCACCCTGCCGGCCGCCTGACGCGCGGCCACGGGGCGGCCGGGTGCGGCATCCGGGTTGCCCCGGCGACCCGAACGGCCCGGCGGCGTGGCGCATACACACCAATTTCGTACTTTGATCATATGATCACCGGATTCTCTTATCGCGCGGCGGTGTCGGCCTGCTCCCTCTGTGTGGCGGGTCTGCTGACGCTGACGCCGGCCGCTGCCGCCGCCGGACCCCGGGCCGCGCAGCCCGCAGGGGAACCCGCCCCGCCCCGCCCCAGGGCGGCGGTGCCGGGGCCGTCCCTGCTCTACCGCTCCGGCGTCCAGGTCCGGCCGCACCGGGACACACCCGGGCTGCCGGACGTCTCGGCGCTCTCCTGGCTCGTCGCCGACGCGGGCAGCGGCGAGGTGCTGGCCGCGTACGACGCCCACCGGGAGCTCCCGCCCGCGAGCACCCTGAAGACCCTCTTCGCGCTCACCGTGCTCCCGGTGCTGCCCAGCGGGCAGCAGCACACCGTGCGGTACGGCGAACTGGACGACGTCGGCGAGGGCAGCAGCCTGGTCGGCGTCGAGGAAGGGCACACCTACCAGGTGGCCGACCTGTGGCGCGGCGTCTTCCTCAGCTCCGGGAACGACGCCGTGCACGTACTCGCCCGGATGGGCGGCGGCTGGGAGGCCACGGCCGCCCGCATGCAGGACAAGGCCCGCGCGCTCGGCGCCCTGGACACCCATGTGGTCTCCCCGGACGGCTACGACGCCCCCGGCCAGGTGTCCTCCGCCTACGACCTCGCCGTGTTCGGCCGGGCGGGCCTGCGCAACCCCGACTTCGCCCGGTACTGCGCCACCGCCGAGGCCCCCTTCCCCGGTGACGGGTCGCCGTACCCCATCGAGAACACCAACCGGCTGCTGACCGGCGAGGACGGCGTGGCGCCGTACCCCGGACTCATCGGGATCAAGAACGGCTACACCAGCAACGCGGGCAACACCCTGGTGGCCGCGGCGCGCCGGGGCGGGCACACCCTCGTGGTGAGCGTGCTCAACCCTCAGGCCGGCGGCGGGTTCACCGTGTACGAGGAGGCCCGCTCCCTGCTCGACTGGGGCTTCGCGGCGGACGGGCGGGTCGAGCCGGTCGGCTCGCTGGACGGGTTGCGACCGCACTCCTCCCGGCCGGCGGCGTCCGCGACGCCGGTGGCGGCGGCCGTGGCACCGGAGGACGACTCGGACTGGTCCGGCACCGCCGTCGTCGCGGGGCTGTCCGGGCTCGGCGCGGGGGCCGTGGCGCTGGTGCTGCGGGCCAAGGGGAACCGGGGCGCCCGCGACTGACCCACCGGCAGGCCGAGCAGCAGGCCCAGCGAGATCCACGTGTAGAGATTGCCGCCCAGGAACCCGTCGGGGCCGGAGGCGTCGTCGAACCACAGCCACACCACGCTGGTGCACAGCACCGCGTACAGGGCCGCCGCGATCCGCGGGCGCCCGGCGCGGACCAGCACCGCGAAGGAGGGCAGCAGCCACACCAGGTGGTGCACCCAGGTGATCGGGCTGACCAGGCAGGCCGCCGCACCGGTGAGCGCGAACGCCGCCGTCCAGTCGCCGGCCGCGACCGCCCGCCGGCCGCGCCACGCCCAGACGCAGAGGGTCAGCAGGACCGCCGTCGCCCACAGGGGGCGGCCGGTCTCACCGAGGCGGGCCAGCACCCCTTGCAGCGACTGGTTCGACACGTAGTCGAGGCGGCCCACCCGGCCGGTGTCCCAGAGCGCCTCGGTCCAGTAGAAGCGGGAGGCCGCCGGATCCGCCCAGGCGGCCAGCGCGGTCGCGGCCAGGGCGACGGCCGTCGCGGTGCCGGCCGCCCGCCGGCGCCCCGCGAGCAGCAGCAGGCCGATGAAGAGGGCGGGGGTGAGCTTCACGGCGGCGGCGAGCCCGATCCCCGCGCCCGCCCAGCGGCCCCGGCCGCTCGCCAGCAGCCAGGAGTCGCCGAAGACGAGGGCGAGCAGCACCAGGTTCACCTGGCCGAAGCTGACGGTGTCCCGCAGCGGCTCGAACAGGGCGAGCAGGCACAGGCACAGCGCCCACCGGTACCAGCCCTGCCGGCGCCGGTGCGGCCCGGCCAGCACGCGCAGGACCACCGCGAGCGCGGCGAGGTTCACCAGCAGGGACACCACGATCGCCGCGGTCCGGCCGAGCAGGGCCAGCGGCAGCATGGCGACGGCGGCGAACGGCGGATACGTGAAGCCGTACGGGGTGCCCGGCACCCGGTAGTCGTAGATCCGGCCGCCGTGGTGCACCCAGGTGTGCACGGTGCCGTAGTACACCCGCAGGTCGAAGAAGCCGCGCAGCAGTGGCACGGTGGCCGTGAACACGGTCACGGCCACCGCGAGGAGCAGGACGAGCAGCAGCCGGCCCCGGTCCGTGCGCGGCCCCGGCCCTCCCGGCCGTCCGGGCAGTCCCGGCCCCCTCCACCGGCCCGTCATGCCACGCGCCCCGGAACCGGGGTCCGGGCCGCCTGGTGGGCCTGCCACAGGACGACCACCCCGAGCGCCGCGCCGGAGACCGCGAGCACCAGCTGTCCGGGGTCGGCCGGGCCACCGCTGGGCAGCACGGCGAGGGCGAGCACTCCCGCCAGGGCGGCCACCCGGTGCCGTACCGAGGTACTGGGCGCGGCGGCGGCGATGAGGAACAGGCCCCACAGCACGTACCAGGGGCGGATCGCCGGGCCGAAGAGGGCGACCGCGAGCAGGCTCAGGCCCAGCGCGTACACCGGCCGGGGCCGTAGTCGCAGCCAGATCAGCAGGACGGCGACGGCGGTGGCCGCCAGGCCCAGCAGGTGCCAGGCCGGGACGGCCAGCGGGGCCAGACCGCTGCCGAGGTGTGCGAGCAGGGCGCCGGTGGCGCGGCCGAGCAGGCTGGTCAGCGCCCAGTTGTGCCGGGAGACCGGGGTGTCCAGGGCGCCGATCCAGCCGTAGCCGGTGCCGGCGACGGCCGTGGCGGCGACCGTCGTCGCCGCGGAGGCCGCCGCCGTGGTCAGCACGGCCGGCAGCGGACGGCGGCCGGAGCGGACCCGCAGGGCCACGACGACCGGCAGGCCGAGTACCGCCGGCGCCTTGACCAGGGCGGCGAGGGTGACGAGGACGGCGCCGACGACGGATCCGCGGCCCCGCGCGGCGACCAGGCCGAGCCCGAGCAGGCCGAGCATCAGGGCGTCGTTGTGGGCGCCCGCGACCAGGTGCAGCAGCACCAGCGGGTTCAGGGCGCCGAGCCACAGGGCGGCGGCCGGGTCGGCGCCGCTGTGCCGGGCGAGACGGGGCAGCGCCACCGCCATCAGGGCCACGCCGAGCAGGGCGACCAGACGCATGCCGAGCAGGCCGGCGGGCACCTCCCCGCGGGTCAGTGCGGACAGCGCCGAGGCGAGGGCCAGGAAGGCGGGGCCGTAGGGGGCGCCGGTGTGCCGCCACATCGGGGCGACCTCGTCGGCGAGCGGGCCGCCGAGCCGCGCCGGGCCGTGGGCGTAGACGTCCATGTGGGCGTCGACCATGGCGCCCTGCGCGAGATAGCTGTACACGTCCCGGCTGAACAGCGGCGGGGCCAGCAGCAGCGGGGCCGCCCACACGGCCAGGACGAGCAGCAGGGCGCGCGGGGTGGGCGGCTCGGGACCGCGGACCAGCCGGCCCAGGAGCACCCAGGCGGCGATGAGCAGGACGACCCCGAAGTACACCCCGACCAGGCCGAGCGCGGCCTGCGCCGAGGCGGGCGCCAGGAGGTCCCGGACGGGGAGGGCGCCGGCCGTCTCACCGCCGAGCGCGAGGAAGGCGGTGCCGGCCAGGCCCATCACCTGGCAGCGGCGGAGATCGACGGGGAACGCCATGGCCAACACCCGGTCAGCGTGTCGACGCCGGGTGACCGGAAGGAGACGACAGCCCTGCCGGGCGGGGGCCGGGGTATGACTGGCACGTGGTGGGTCGCGGCCGGATGCCCGGTACCGGCCTGTCGTGGCTCGTCGGCTTCCCCGGGGCCACGCCCGGATCCGGGCCCCCTCGCAGGTCGGCCGCCCCGCCCCGTGCCGGAGGGTGACGCGCCTCAGAACACCGACAGCCCGGTCAGGGTCGTGAAACGATCCAGGGCCGCCACACCCGCCACCGAGTTGCCGCGTTCGTCCAGGCCCGGGCTCCACACACAGAGCGTGCACCGGCCCGGTACGACGGCGATGATCCCGCCGCCGACCCCGCTCTTGCCGGGCAGGCCGACGCGGTAGGCGAAGTCGCCGGCCGCGTCGTACGTGCCACAGGTCAGCATGACCGCGTTGACCTGCTTGGCCTGGCTGCGGCTGAGCAGCCGGCTGCCGTCGGCGCGGATGCCGTGCCGGGCGAGGAAGCCCGTGGCGAGGGCCAGGTCGGCGCAGGAGGCGGCAATGGAGCACTGCCGGAAGTACTGGTCGAGCAGGACCGGCACCTCGTTGTCGATGTTGCCGTAGGACGCCATGAAGTGGGCGAGGGCGGCGTTGCGGTCACCGTGGGCGGTCTCGGAGGCGGCGACCTCCTCGTCGAAGCCGAGATCGGGGTTGCCGCTCTCGGCGCGCAGGAAGGACAGCAGCTCGCCGGCCGCGTCCCCGGTACGGGTGTGCAGGCGGTCGGTGACCACGAGCGCGCCCGCGTTGATGAAGGGGTTCCGCGGGATGCCGTTCTCGTACTCCAGCTGGACCAGGGAGTTGAACGGGTTGCCGGAGGGCTCGCGGCCCACGTGCTCCCAGAGTTCGTCGCCCTCGCGGGCCAGGTCCAGGGCGAGCGTGAAGACCTTGGTGATCGACTGCGTGGAGAACGGCTGCCGCCACTCCCCCACCCCGTACACCGTGCCGTCCAGTTCGGCGACGGCCATGCCGAACCTGCGCGGGTCGCGGGCGGCGAGCGCCGGGATGTAGTCGGCGGACCGGCCGCGCCCGGGAGTGCGATCGATCTCCGCCATGATGCGATCGAGGACCGGTTGGAACTGCGAGGACATGATCGTCATCATGCCGCACCCCTGGCGCCGGAGCGCTCCGGGGCGTCGACGACTCCCTCCGCGGCGGTGCCGGGGTCCGACGGGGGGATTCCCCGGGTGTGACGGCACCCGCCGTCCGGCCGGGAGGACGGGCCGGAGCGCGGGTGCCGTCGGGTCAGACCGCCGGCGTGGTCCCGCTGCCCGCGAGCACCTCCGGACGGAGGAGTCCGGTGAGCTGTTCGGCGGGCAACAGGCCCTTCTCCAGGACCAGTTCGGCCACGCCACGGCCGGTCGCGAGGGCCTCCTTGGCGATGTCGGTGGCGGCGGTGTAGCCGATGTGCGGGTTGAGCGCGGTGACCAGGCCGATGGAGTTCTCGACGGTGGCGCGCAGCCGCTCGGTGTTGGCGGTGATGCCGGACACACAGCGCTCGGCCAGGGTCAGGCAGGCCGTCCGCAGGTGCGTGACGGACTCCGACAGGGAGTGCAGGATGATCGGCTCGAAGGCGTTGAGCTGGAGCTGTCCGGCCTCGGCGGCCATGGTGATGGCGACGTCGTTGCCGATCACCTCGAAGGCGACCTGGTTGACCACTTCGGGGATGACCGGGTTGACCTTGCCCGGCATGATCGACGAACCGGCCTGCACCGGCGGCAGGTTGATCTCGCCGAGACCCGCGCGCGGACCGGAGGACAGCAGCCGCAGGTCGTTGCAGCTCTTGGAGAGCTTGACCGCGATGCGCTTGAGGACGCCCGACATCTGGACGAAGGCGCCGCAGTCCTGGGTGGCCTCCACCAGGTTGGCCGCCGTCACCAGCGGCAGGCCGGTGATGGCCGACAGGTGCCGGCGGGCCGCCTCGGCATAGCCGGCGGGAGCGTTGAGGCCGGTGCCGATGGCCGTGGCACCGAGGTTGATCTCATGGATCAGCTCGACGGCCTCGGCAAGACGGCTGCGGTCCTCCTCGATCATGACGGCGAACGCGGAGAACTCCTGACCGAGCGTCATCGGTACCGCGTCCTGCAACTGTGTACGGCCCATCTTGAGCACGTCACGGAACTCGACGGCCTTACGGGCGAACGCGTCCTGGAGTACGGACATCGCCTTGAGCAGTCCACGTACCGCGAAGATCGTCGCCACCTTGACGGCCGTCGGGTAGACGTCATTGGTGGACTGGCCGAGGTTGACGTCCTCGTTGGGGTGCAGATACGTGTACTGCCCCTTGGCATGGCCGAGCAGTTCCAGCGCGCGGTTCGCCACGACCTCGTTGGCGTTCATGTTGGTGGACGTGCCGGCACCGCCCTGGATGACGTCCACGACGAACTGGTCGTGCAGCCCCCCGGCCCGGATCTCCCGGCAGGCGGCCACGATCGCCGCCGCCTTCTGCGGCGCCAGCAGCCCGAGTTCCTCGTTGGCGAGGGCGGCGGCCTCCTTCACCGCGGCCAGGGCGTCGATCAAGTGCGGGTAGGCGGAGATCGGCGTGCCGGTGATGGGGAAGTTCTCCGTCGCGCGCAGGGTGTGGACACCCCAGTACGCGTCGGCGGGCACATCGCGGTCCCCGAGCAGATCGTGTTCGCTGCGGGTGGCGGCGGTCATGAGGGTACGGTCCTCTTCCTGGGGTGCGGAGGTGGAAGCGCCCCTGGAAGGGGCGCGGGGAACAGCGCGATCAACCACGACGGGCCCGCGGGTCGACGACGGCGGATCCGGCGGAGCTACGCGCAGGCGGTGAGCGGAACCGGGTCCAGCGCGCGCACGACCCGCACACATCCCACCGGCTCCCCGCCCCCGAGCACCGGCTCCCCCGCGAACTCGGTGAGCAGGGCGGGGTCGACGCCCGCGCGGGCGAGCGCCGCCGCGGCGACCGGGATCCGCGCCCGGTTCGCCCCGTCGGCGATCTTCACCGCGACGGCCCGGCCGTCCGGCAGCGCGGCGACCTGCACGCCCTCGTAGCCGTCCTTGGCCAGCAGCCCCGGCACGGCCCGCATCAGCGCGGCCACGTCACGTCCCGAGCCGGAGGCCATCTCGGCGTGCTCGCGCATCGCGTCGGCGACCCGGGCCTCGGGTGTGCCGGGCTCGGCGGAGGTGATCCGGGCGAGGGCGCGGGCGAGTCCGTGCGGGGAGACGGCGAACAGCGGCGCGCCGCAGCCGTCGACGGTGACCCGGGCGACGCGCTGGCCGGTCAGTTCCTCGACGGTGGCGGCGACAGCCTGCTGGAGCGGGTGCTCCGGGACGAGGTAGTCGTCCAGGGACCAGCCGTTGAGCTTGGCGGTCCACAGCATGGCGGCGTGCTTGCCGGAGCAGTTCTGGGCGAGCCGGGAGGGCAGCCGGCCCTCGCGGACCCAGGCGTCCCGGACGACCGGGTCGAACGGCATGTCGGGCACGTTGCGCAGGTCGCCCTCGGTGAGACCGGCGAGTTCGAGGATGCGGCGGGTGCCTGCGAGGTGGCGTTCCTCTCCGGAGTGGCTCGCGGCGGCCAGCGACAGCAGTTCGCCGTCGAGCGGCAGCCCGGCCCGCAGCATGGCCACGGCCTGGACGGGTTTGAGGGCCGAGCGCGGGTAGAAGGCCGCCTCGATGTCACCGAGCTGGAAGCGCACCTGGCCGTCGGCGCCGAGGACGACGACGGAGCCGTAGTGGATGCCCTCGACGACCCCGCCGCGCACGAGGTGGGCGACGGGGGCGTGGAGGGGTTCGCGGACGACGGGCGCGTCGGCGGGGGAACTGCTGTGCATCACTGCCTGCATCATGGGGTCGGGGTCGGCCGGTACGCGGGTCACGCGCCGGCGCCGGTGGACGTGCGGTTCATGCGGGCGCGGACGGCGAACCAGCCCGCGACCAGTGCGGCGACGATCAGCGGCAGGCAGAGCACGGTGGTGCGTCCGGCGCCGCCGTCGGCGTACATGAGGACCAGGACGGAGGCGAGGAACGCCAGCGTCACCAGTTCGGTCCAGGGGGAGCCCGGCAGCCGGTACGAGGGCCGGGCCAGCTCGCCGTTCCGGGTCTTCCGCCAGAACAGCAGGTGACAGAGCATGATCATGCCCCAGGTCGCGAGGATGCCGATCGCCGCGAAGTTGAGGACGATCTCGAACGCGTCGGAGGGGACGACGTAGTTCAGACCCACCCCGAGGACACAGATTCCGCTGGTGAGCAGGATCCCGCCGTACGGTACCTGGCTGCGGCTCATCCGCCCGGTGAACCGCGGGGCCGAGCCGCTCATCGCCATGGAGCGCAGGATGCGGCCGGTGGAGTACAGGCCGGAGTTCAGCGACGACATGGCGGCGGTCAGGACGACCAGGTTCATCACACCGCCGGCCGCCGGGACGCCGACGTGGGACAGGACCGTGACGAAGGGGCTCTCACCAGCGGAGTACTTGTTCCACGGGAGCAGCATCGAGAGCAGGACGACCGAGCCGACGTAGAACAGGCCCACGCGCCACATGATCGAGTTGATCGCGCTGGGCATGATCTTCTCGGGGTTCTCGGTCTCGCCGGCGGCGACGCCGACCAGCTCGACGGAGGCGTAGGCGAAGACGACGCCCTGGATGATCAGCAGCATGGGCAGCAGGCCGTGGGGGAAGACGCCGCCGTTGCCGCTGATCAGGGACGGGCCGGGGTGGTGGCCGTCGACCGGGTGCTGGGTGACCAGCAGGAAGATGCCGATGCACATGAACACGACGAGCGCGCCGACCTTGACGATCGCGAACCAGAACTCCAGTTCGCCGAAGATCTTGACCGAGATCAGATTGACGGTCAACACGACCGCGAGGGCGATCAGTGCGATCAACCACTGCGGGATGTCCGAGAACATGCCCCAGTAGTGGGTGTAGGTGGCGACCGCCGTGATGTCGGCGATACCGGTGGTCGCCCAGTTCAGGAAGTACATCCAGCCCGCGGTGTACGCGCCCTTCTCCCCCAGGAACTCCCGGGCGTACGACACGAAGGCACCGGAGGACGGACGGTACAGGACGAGTTCGCCGAGGGCCCGGACGACCAGGAAGGCGAAGACGCCGCAGACGGCGTAGGCGATGAAGAGGGAGGGGCCGGCGTCGGCGAGCCGGCCGCCCGCGCCGAGGAAGAGGCCGGTGCCTATGGCGCCGCCGATGGCGATCATGTTGACGTGCCGGTGCTTCAGCCCTTTGCTGTAGCCGGCGTCTCCGGCGTCGACATGGCCGGACGAGGGGCGCGTCTCGTCTTTGAGGTGCTGCTCGCTCACGCCTCGGGTCCGCCTTCCGTAGGGGGGTCCGTCCGTTGGGGACGCACGATGTCGGTGAGGGTCGTCTCGACGCGGTCCAGGTGGTGGCTCATGGCCGCCACGGCGTCGTGCTCGCAACCGTCGGTCAGCGCCTCGACGATCGCCCGGTGCTCGCGGTTGGACTGTTCGCGGCGCCCGCCCAGTTCGTTGAGGAAGGCCGACTGGCGCGCCAGTGCGTCGCGGATCTCCTCGATGACCCGGCGGAAGACCGGGTTCTGGGCGGCCTCGGCCACGGCGAGGTGGAAGAGGGTGTCCATCGCGACCCAGGCGGTGGTGTCCGTCTCCCGCTCCATGCGGTCGAGCAGGTGGGCCAGGTGGTCCAGGTTCTCCGGGGTGCGGCGCAGGGCCGCGTATCCGGCGACCGGGATCTCGATGTGACGACGCACTTCGAGCAGGTCGCTGGCGGCGTAGTCACCGAAGGTCGGGTCCTCGACCGCGTTCGCGACGACGAAGGTGCCCTTGCCGGTCCGGGACACGGTGAGGCCCATCGTCTGGAGCGCGCGCAGCGCCTCGCGCAGCACGGGCCGGGACACCTCCAGGGTGCGGCACAGCTCGGCCTCGGAGGGAAGCTTGTCGCCGATGGCGTACCGGCCTCGCTCGATGGCGTCGCGGAGGTGGGCGAGCACCGCTTCCATGGCGCTGACACGCCGCGGGGCCGGACCACCTGTCTGGCTGTCTGACAGGTTCACGGGAGCGATCCTGCGGGGTGCGGGCGGGGACTGTCAAGGCATTCCGTAAGGAAACATTCACGGGGTGCGGCGCCTGAATTCAGACATCCGCACCCCGTAGGTGATCAGCGGCTTCGCCCGGCCGCCGGACTCAGCTGCTGAGCGCGCCGGTGGCCAGCAGGCCGAGGAGGCCGACGCCGATGATGATCCGGTAGATCACGAAGGCGTTGAAGGAGTGCTTGGCGACGAACTTGAGCAGCCAGGCGATGGAGGCGTAGGCGACCACGAACGAGACGATCGTGCCCACGGCCAGCGGGGCCGCGCCGACCCCCGCACCGAGGGCGTCCTTCAGCTCGTACAGGCCCGCACCCGTCAGGGCCGGGATGCCGAGGAAGAAGGAGAGCCGGGTGGCGGCGACGCGGTCCAGGTCCAGGATGAGCGCGGTGGACATGGTGGCGCCGGAGCGGGAGAAGCCGGGGAAGAGCAGGGCGAGGATCTGGGAGCAGCCGACCCACATCGCGTCCTTGAAGGACGTGTCGTCCTCACCGCGCTTGTGCCGGCCCATCTGGTCGGCGGCCCACATCACGCCCGAGCCGGCGATCAGCGACCCGGCGACCACCCACAGCGAGGCGAGCGGGCCGTCGATCAGCGGCTTGGCGGCCAGGCCCACCACCACGATCGGAATGGTCGCGGCGATGACCCACCAGGCGAACTTGTAGTCGTGGTGGTAGCGCTCCTCGCGGTTGGTCAGACCGCGGAACCAGGCGGAGACGATCCGCTTGATGTCCTTGAAGAAGTACACGAGCACGGCGGCGATGGCGCCGACCTGGATGACGGCGGAGAACCCGACGACGGACTTGTCGTCGACGGGGATGTCCATGAGCCCCTCGGCGATCTTCAGGTGGCCGGTGGAGGACACGGGGAGGAACTCGGTCACCCCCTCGACTACTCCGAGGACGACGGCCTGACCGACGGAGATGGCGCTCATGGGATCCAGTTCTGAGGAGAGTTGGTCGACATTGCTGTAGACAGTACTTGCTGTGTCCGGCCGTACGGCAAGCGCCCGGGCCCGCCGGCGCCGGCGAGTGAGGCCCCGGCGAGAAGGGGGCCGGGAGACCCGCCGGCACGCTTGCCGCGACGTCCAGGGCAGCGTAGAGGGCCGGGCCGTCCTCGGTCAGCCGCGGCGTCGCGCGGGAGAAGGCCGGGCGGCGAAGGCGCCCCGCGGGAGGACCGAGTCGTGACGGGCCCGCAGAGCGCGGCCGGCGAGAGGACGCGGGGGTGCGCCGACGGGGGCTCCCGTGATGACGAGCGGCCGGTTCACAACGACTTCTTACCTCCACTGTCCGTTTTGTCCGGCGCGTTGTCCGGGCCGGACAGGAGGGAGACCTCGCGTGCGGACGTCGACCGCACAGGTGGAGAACGTGGTGCCGCCGCCGGCCGGGGCGCGCGCGAGCGCGGAGCGGGCCACCGCGCCGAGCGCGCCGCCGACTACCACGACGGGCTCCCGCGCGCGCCACTCGGACGGCCGCCGTCGTGGGGGCCGGACGCCGCGGATCGCCGTCTTCGGGAAGGTCATGCTGGTGGGTCTCCTGTTCGGCCCCTGTCCCGACGGACGATCCAGGCCGGGACCAGGCTACCGCCGCCTCAGCGGGCGGCGGGTCGGGCGCAGACCGCCACACCGGACTCCCAGAGGCTGCCGAGCACCAGGTGGTCGCCGACGGCGCACACGCTGGTGACCATGCGGAAACCGGAGTGCCGGCGGGTGAGGTGGTGGACGGTCCGGCCCCGGTCGTCGACAGCGACGACGCCGACGGTCCCGCTCGGGCGGTACGGCGCGTGGACGGTGGCCCGCGCGGCGGCGCGGCGGACGGCCGGCGGGGTGCGGTGCAGCAGGCCGAGCGGGGGGACACGGGGGCTCGCCAGGGCGACCCAGAGCGGCCCGTCGGGGCCCTCGCGCCAGAGGTTGTCCGGCATCCCGGGGAGGTCGGCGAAGGATTCGGCGTGTCCGGCGCGGGGGCCGGTGAGCCGGCAGCGGGTGAGCCGGCAGGAGCCGGTCTCGGCGACCACCAGGAAGGAGCCGTCGGCACTGAGGGCGAGCCCGTTGGCGAATTGCAGCCCCTCCAGCAGGACTTCGGGTTCCCGGCCGCCGGGGGCGAGCCGGAGCAGGCGGCCGGTCCCCGTGTGTTCGACGATGTCGCCGATCCACCGGTCCAGGGGGTGGCGGCGGCTGGAGACGGTGAAGTACACGGTGCCGTCGGGCAGGGCGACGGCGTTGCTGCAGAAGCGGAGCCGCTCCCCCGCCACCGTGTCCGCGAGGACGCGGACGGTTCCGTCGCGCGGGCCGACGCGCAGCAGGCCGCGTTCGGCGTCGCAGACCACGAGGTCGCCGTCCGGCAGGAGTTCGAGCCCGAGGGGACGGCCGCCGGTGTCGGCCAGCACCTCGGTGCGGGCCGTGAGCGGGTCGTCGAGGTGGTGGACGCGGAGGATGCGCCCGTCCGCCACTCCGGTCAGCACGCGCCCGTGCGGATCGGCGACGACGTCCTCGGGGCCGCGGGCGCGCAGGGAGACGTAGTGGAGCGGTACGAGTGCCGCCGATCGGTCCATGTGCGGTCCCTTCCGTCGGTGCCCCTGCCGGCAGCCGCCCCGTGGCCGTCCCCTTCACCAGCCCTTCTCGAACATCCGGGCCACCTCGGCGATGCGGATCTCGTCGCGCCGGTAGTAGGTGCGGCCGTGGATCCGGCGGGTGCGCAGGACGCCGAGGCGGGTGAGGAGGTCGAGGTGGGCGAGTGCGGTCCGGCGGGGCACGCCCAGCTTGGCGGCTACGGCCCGCGCGGTGACGCCGGTCTCGGCGGGGTCGCGGCGGCGCGGGACCGGGAAGTGGGCCGGCGGGTCCTTGAGCCAGTCCAGGATGGTCTGCCGCATCCGGCCCGAGGGAGTCCCCGTCATCCGTCCGCCCTCCCGTCCCCGGCCTCCTCGTACGCAGTCTTCCCACTGTGGCGCGGGCGACGCCGTCACGTCCGGGACTCGGCGGCCGTTGTCCGGTACCGAACGGCCGTGCGACCGAGGGGGGGGGTTCCGCCGCCGCGGAACACGGCGAGGGCCCGGCCGCCGCGGCGGCCGGGCCCGTTCACGGACGGCTCAGCGGTGGCCGAACCACGCCATGGAGGACAGCGCCTTGTCGTCGTAGCCGAACAGGGCCTGGTTCTCCCAGCCGTTGCCGGACGTGGCGTCCGCCGGGTCCCAGCCGTTGCCGGTGACGGCGGTCCAGGTCGCCTCCCAGTAGAAGACGCCGAGACCGCGGCCGTTCGGGACGGCCTCCACGATGCTCGCCACGTCGTTCATCCACTTGGTCTGGCCGGCCGCGGTCGCCGGGTAGCCGGGGACGAGTTCGCCGGTGGTGTCGATCTGGTTGGTGAGCGCGTCGTCGCTGTCCAGCCGGAAGGGGTACGCCGTCTCGGCGACGAACACGGGTTTGCCGTAGCGGGAGGCCGCGTCGTCCAGCGTGCTCTGGAAGTCGGAGAGCGGGCCGTGCCAGTAGCCGTAGTACGACAGGCCGATCGCGTCGAACCTGACGCCGTTCGCGACCGCGTTGTCGAACCACCACTCGGTGCCGGCCTTGTCCCCGCCCTTGGCCAGGTGCAGCGCGACCGGGGTGGACGAGTTGACCGCCTTGACGGCGTCATAGCCGGAGTTGATCAACCCGGCGAGTCGGCTCCAGTTGTCCGTGGACCCTTCTGACCACAGCATGCCGCCATTGATCTCATTGCCCACCTGGACCATGTCGGCGGTGGTGCCTTGAGCCTTCAAGGCGTTCAACACGTCGTACGTGTGGTGGTACACGTCCGTCTTGAGCTGACCGTACGTATGGCCCGCCCACGCGGCCGGCTTGTTCTGCCGGCCCGGGTCCGCCCAGCTGTCCGAGTAGTGGAAGTCCACCAGCAGCTTCATGCCCTGTGCCTTGACGCGCTTGGCCATCGCGAGGACGTGCGCCTGGTCGTTGAAGCCGTCGGCCGGGTTCACCCAGACCTTCAGGCGGGCGTAGTTCATGCCGGACGACCTGAGGATGGAGAGCGCGTCCCCGGTCGCTCCGGAACTCGTCCTGTAGACGCCGCCCTTGGCCTCGCTCTTGGCGAGGGAGGAGATGTCGGCGCCGTGGACGGATGTGCCTGTGGTGCCGGACGTGAAGGTGAGCTCGTCAACATTGATCCAGTTGCCGGCGTTCGCGTCACTGTTGACGCTGATGGTGCACTGGTTGTTGGTCACCTTGACCGACGTGACGATCCGTATCCACCCACTGGACGATATCGGCAGATCGGTGCGCTGTTCCGCACTGCCGCAGTTCTTGAGCGACATGTACGCGGCCTTCTGCCCGCCACTGGACCGGACCCACGCCGTCAGCGTGTAGGTCCCGTCGGCCAGCCCGGACAGGTACTGGTACGTCTCCACCCGGTAGGCGGACGACGCGTAGTGGCTGAGGCGGTAACTCCCGCCGTGGCCACCGGGCTCGGTGTACGAGGCGCCGGTGTCGCCGTACTCGGACCAGCCGGCGGGCGTGGCCGTGCCCGTGCCGTCGGATTCGAAGCCGCCGTTGGTGAGGGTGCTCGCGGCCTGGGCGCTCTGGGCGGGCAGGGCGGTGAGGGCGAGCCCGGCCGCGAGTGCCGGCAGCAGGATCCTGATGGTGCGTCTAGGAGGGAACTTCATCGTCCGTCGTCCCTTCGACGTGTGGGGAGGGTGTCCTCCGGCGGGGCTGGAGGAGAACCCCTCCGCCCACGGCTCTCGTGGCACGCGCGGGCGGAGGGGAGCCGGCTCAGCCGTCGAGTCGTACGACCCGGACGGCCCCCGCCGGGACCGCGAGGCGGCCCGCGGCGCGTTCGCCCGTCAGCAGTTCGGTCCCGGGCGTGTCCAGCGACACCTTGGTGTCGTCGGCGGTGTGGTTGATGACGAAGAGGTAGGTGCCCGAGTCGCCGCGGCGGAGCACGACCTCGACATCGCGGGGGATGTCGGCGCGCGGGGCGAGACGGGCGTCGTCGGCCGCCCAGCCGATGACCGCGTCCAGGCCCCGGGCGTCGAGGCGGGTGGAGACGTACCAGGCGGTGCCCCGGCCGAGCCGGTGCCGGGTGACGGCGGGGCGGCCCGCGGTGAGCCCGTCGGCGTAGGTCCACACGGTCTCGGCGCCGCGCGGGACCAGGAACTCCGTCCACACGTCCCCGGTCAGCTCGGAGCCGTCCGGGCCGGTCAGGCGGACCCGCTCGCCCTCGAGCAGCGGCGAGAACTCCTCCACGGTGAGCCCGAGGACGTCGCGCAACGCGCCCGGGTAGGCACCCTCGTGGACGGCGTCGTGCTCGTCGACGATGCCGGAGAAGTACGACACCACCAGCGTGCCGCCGTTGTGGACGTACTCCCGGACGTTGTTCCCGGCGGCCTCCGTCATCAGGTACAGGGCCGGCACGACGACCAGGGGGTATCCGGACAGGTCGGCCTCGGGGTGGGCGAAGTCGACCGTGAGGTGGCGGTCGTAGAGCGCCTCGTAGAAGGAGTCGGCGCGCTCGCGCGGGTCGTGGTCCTCGCTGGGCCGCCAGGCGAGGGTCTGCGCCCACCAGGACTGCCAGTCCCACAGCATGGCCGCGTCGGCCTCGGTGCGGGTGCCCCGGATCTCGCTCAACTCACCCACGCGGGCGCCGAGTTCGACCACCTCGCGCCAGACGCGGGTGTCGGTGCCGCCGTGCGGCAGCATCGCCGAGTGGAACTTCTCGGCGCCGCGCCGGGACTGGCGCCATTGGAAGAACATCGCGCCCTCGGAGCCGCGCGCCACGTGCGCGAGGGAGTTGCGGGCCATCTGGCCGGGGGCCTTGGCGGGGTTGCGGGGCTGCCAGTTGACGCCCGAGGTGGAGTGCTCCAGCAGCAGCCAGGGCGCGCCGCCGGCGACGGAGCGGGTGAGGTCGGCGGCCATCGCGAGGTTGACGTGGGTACGGCGGCCGTCGGTGATCAGATAGTGGTCGTTGGTGACGAGGTCGACCTCGCGGCCCCACGCCCAGTAGTCCATGGAGTCGCACTGGCTGAGCGCGGTCATGAAGTTGGTGGTGACCGGGACGCCCGGCGAGAGGCGGTGCAGGATGTCCCGCTCGGCGCGGAAGTTCTCCCGGATGGTGGCGTCGGCGAAGCGGTGGTAGTCGAGGGCCTGGCCCGGGTTGCCGACGGTCGGGGTGGCCCGGGGCGGGTTGATCTGCGCGAAGTCGGTGTAGCGCTGGCCCCAGAAGGCCGTGCCCCAGGCCTCGTTGACGGCCTCCACGCTGCCGTAGGTGTCCGCGAGCCAGCGACGGAAGTGGGCTGCGCAGGACTCGCAGTAACAGGCCGAGACGGGGACGCCGTACTCGTTGTGGACGTGCCACAGGGCGAGTGCCGGGTGGTCGCCGTAGCGCTCGGCGAGCCGGGTGGTGATGTTCGCGGCGGCGGCGCGGTAGTCGGTGTTGCTGTGGCAGATCGCCCCGCGTGAACCGAACTCGTAGCGCGTGCCCTCGGCGGTGACCGGCAGGGCCTCGGGGTGGGCCCGGTAGAACCAGGCGGGCGGCACCACGGTGGGCGTGCCGAGGTCCACGCGGATGCCGTTCCCGTGCAGCAGGCCGATGACCCGGTCGAGCCAGCCGAAGTCGTACTCCCCCGGCGCCGGCTCCAGCAGCGCCCAGGAGAAGATCCCGACGCTCACCATCGTGACGCCGGCCTCCCGCATCAGCCTGACGTCTTCCTGCCAGACGGATTCCGGCCACTGCTCGGGGTTGTAGTCCCCGCCGAAGGCGAGCCTGGTGAGGCCCCTGGGGCTGGTGTCCGGCATGGATCTCTCCCGCGAAATCGATCATTTGGGAACGTGCACACACATCCTTGGCGGTGCAAGCCCAACATAACCGCACAGCAACAACCATTGACAAGTGTCCGGGATGTTTCTCTACTGTGAACGCTCACAGAAGCATGGCAGGGGCTCTCGCGCTGCGAGCGCCCGGGTCATGTGAACGTGCACATCTGCATGGCAGGTCCCCGCAGCGGGCGGGGACCCAGGTCAGGGGAGAAACCATGCCGCACACGAAGCGCCGTCGCCTCGTGACAACCGCCCTCGCCGTGTCCCTCGGCGCCACCGCCCTCGCCGCCTGCGGTTCCGGGGACGGCACCGAGGCCGAGTCGGGTCCCGTCTCGCTCACGTACTGGACCTGGACACCCGGCATGGACAAGGTGGTGGACCTGTGGAACAAGGGGCCGGGGAAGAAGGACCGGATCACCGTCACGGTGAAGAAGCAGGCGTCCGGCGACACGCTGATCACCAAGATCCTCACCGCGCACAAGGCGAAGAAGGCCCCCGACCTGGTGCAGGCCGAGTACCAGGCGCTGCCGACGCTGGTCAGCAATGACGCGCTGGCCGACATCTCCGACGAGGTCGACGACGCCAAGGACAAGTTCGCCGAGGGCGTCTGGCAGCAGACCACGCTCGGCACGGACGCGGTCTACGCGGTGCCGCAGGACATCGGGCCGATGATGTTCTACTACCGCGAGGACCTGTTCAGGCAATACGGCCTGAAGGTCCCCACGACCTGGGAGCAGTTCGCCGAGACGGCCCGCCGGCTGAAGCAGAAGGCGCCGGACAAGGACCTGACCACCTTCTCCGCCGGCGACTCCGGTCTCTTCGCGGGTCTCGCCCAGCAGGCCGGCGCCAAGTGGTGGACCACCTCCGGCGACAAGTGGAAGGTCGGCATCGACGACGCCGCCACCCGGAAGGTCGCCGACTTCTGGGGCGGCCTGGTCAAGGAGGGCGTCATCGACAACCAGCCGATGTACACCCCGTCCTGGAACAAGGCGTTGAACACCGGCAAGCAGATCGCCTGGGTGAGCGCCGTGTGGGCGCCCGGCACCCTGACCACGGCGGCGCCGGACACCGAGGGCAAGTGGGCCATGGCCCCGCTCCCCCAGTGGTCGGCCGACCAGGACGTCACCGGCAGCTGGGGCGGTTCCTCGACTGCGGTGACCACCGACTCCGCGCACAAGGAGGCCGCCGCCGAGTTCGCGGCCTGGCTGAACACCGACCACGACGCCCTGAACGCGCTGGCGAAGGAGGGCGGCATCTACCCGGCCTCCACCTCGGCCCAGCTCAGCGGCGCCTTCTCCAACCCGCCGGCGTACTTCTCCCACCAGGCGGACTTCTACACCAAGGCCGCCGGCATCGCGAAGACCACCGCGCCGTCCGCGTGGGGCCCGAACGTGAACGTCGCCTACACCTCCTTCAAGGACGCCTTCGGCCCAGCCGCCAAGAACAAGTCGGACTTCACCGCCGCCCTGCGGAAGGTGCAGGACGACACGGTCGCCGACATGGAGAAGCAGGGCTTCGAGGTCGCTCGGTGAGCGGCTCCACCAGCCGGAGGTCGTACGGGGTCAAGGGGGCCCCGTACGGCTTCCTCCTCCCCGCCACGGTCCTGTTCGCCCTCTTCTTCGCGCTGCCCATCGGCTACGCGGTCTGGCTCAGCTTCCGCAAGGTGCGCGTCTCCGGGCTCGGCCTGGGGTCGGGTGCGCGGAAGGAGGTGTGGGCCGGCTTCGAGAACTACACCGGGGCCTTCCGGGACAGCGAACTGCTGCACGGCGCGCTGCGCGTGCTCGGCTACGGCTGCATCGTCGTCCCGGTGATGCTCGGCCTCGCGCTGCTGTTCGCGCTGATGCTGGACTCCGAGAAGGCGCGGCTCGCCCCGTTCACCCGGCTCGCGATCTTCCTGCCGTACGCCATCCCCGGCGTGGTGGCCGCGCTGCTGTGGGGCTTCCTGTACCTGCCGGACGTCAGCCCGTTCTACTTCGTGCTCGACAAGCTGGGCCTGCCGCAGCCGGACCTGCTGGACGGTGGTCCGCTCTACCTCGCCCTGTCGAACATCGCGGTCTGGGGCGGCACCGGCTTCAACATGATCGTCATCTACACCTCGCTGCGGTCCATCCCGGCCGAGGTCTACGAGGCGGCCGAGCTGGACGGCGCCACCCCGTTGCAGGTCGCGCTGCGGATCAAGATCCCGATGGTGGCGCCCTCGCTGGTGCTGACCTTCTTCTTCTCGATCATCGCGACGCTCCAGGTGTTCAACGAGCCGACCACCCTGAAGCCCCTCACCAACTCGGTCAACACGACCTGGAGCCCGCTGATGAAGGTGTACCAGGACGCCTTCGGCCGGAACGACATCTACTCGGCGGCGGCCGAGGCCACGCTGATCGCCGTGGTCACGCTGCTGCTGTCGTTCGGCTTCCTGCGGGCCGCGAACCGCCGTAACAAGCAGGAGGCAACGGGATGAGCACCCTCGCCGTCCGCAAGGCGGCCCCGGCCGCCGGCACCACCCCGGGTACCGCGCAGGGCCCTCCGCTGCGCCGCCGGATCGCGCTGATCCCGACGGTCACGCTGCTGCTCGGCGCGGTCTACACCCTCCTCCCGGTCGCCTGGGTGGTGATCGCGTCGACGAAGTCCGGGCACGAGCTGTTCTCCACGTTCACCTTCCTGCCCGGCACCGGCTTCGCCGACAACCTCAAGGACCTGAACGCCTACCGGAGCGGGATCTACTGGGAGTGGATGGGCAACTCCGCCCTGTACGCCGGTCTCGGCGCCCTGCTGTCCACCGCCGTCTCGGCGTTCAGTGGCTACGCGCTGGCGACCTACCGCTTCAAGGGCCGCGAGGCGATGTTCAACGTCCTGCTCGCGGGCGTCCTGATGCCGCCGGTGATCCTCGCGATCCCGCAGTACCTGCTGCTGGCGAAGGCCGACCTCACGGACTCCTACCTGTCCGTGCTGCTGCCGCAGATCCTCTCCCCGTACGGCGTCTACCTGGCCCGGATCTACGCCTCCGCCGCCGTGCCGGCCGACGTGGTCGAGGCCGGGCGGATGGACGGGGCGAGCGAGTGGCGGATCTTCACCCGGATCGCGCTGCCGATGATGATCCCCGGCATGGTCACGGTGTTCCTGTTCCAGTTCGTCGCGATCTGGAACAACTTCCTGCTGCCGTTCATCATGCTCAGCGACGACGAGAGGTTCCCGCTCACGCTGGGTCTGTACACGCTGCTGGAGCAGGGCGCGAACACGCCCGCGCTGTACACCCTGGTGATCACGGGTGCGTTCCTCGCGGTGCTCCCGCTGATCGCCCTCTTCCTGGTCATCCAGCGCTTCTGGAGCCTCGATCTGCTGTCCGGGGCCGTAAAGTCATGACCATGAGCAATACGGGGGGCCGGCGCAGACCGCCGACGATCCATGACGTGGCGCGCGAGGCCGGCGTCTCGCGCGGCACCGTCTCGCGTGTGCTCAACGGCGGCCACTATGTCAGCCCCGCCGCCCAGGAGGCGGTCAACGCCGCCATCCGCAGGACCGGGTACGTCGTGAACCGGCACGCCCGTTCGCTGATCACGGGCCGCTCCGACTCGGTGGGCTTCCTGCTGACCGAGCCGCAGGAGCGGTTCTTCGAGGACCCCAACTTCAACGTCCTGCTGCGTGGTTGCACCCAGGCGCTGGCCGCGCACGACGTCCCGCTGCTGCTGATGCTGGCGGGCACCGAGGACGAACGGCGGCGCATCACGCGGTACATCACCGCCGGGCACGTCGACGGGGTGCTGCTGGTCTCCAGCCACTCCGGCGATCCGGTCGCCGAGGAGTTGCGGGAGGCGGGCGTGCCGCTGGTGGCGTGCGGAAAGCCGATCGGGCTCGGCTCGAAGGTGAGTTACGTGGCCGCCGACGACCGGGACGGCGCCCGGGACATGGTCCGGCACCTGCTGTCGCTGGGGCGGCGCCGGATCGGGGTGGTCACCGGCCCGCTGGACACCCCGGGTGGTGTGGAGCGGCTCGCCGGGTACCGGGAGGTGCTCGCCGAGGCGGGCATCGCGGCCGACGAGCGGCTCGTCGTCCCCGGCGACTACAGCCGGGCCAGCGGTGAGGCGGGCGCGGAGCGGCTGCTGGCGCAGGCGCCGGACGTGGACGCCGTGTTCGTCGCCTCCGACCTGATGGCGCAGGGCGTGCTGGCGGCCCTGCACCGGGCCGGGAAGCGGGTGCCCGAGGACATCGCCGTCGGCGGTTTCGACGACTCGCCGGCGGCGACCGCCGCCACCCCCACGCTCACCACCATCCGGCAGCCGTGGGACCGGATCAGCAACGAGATGGTGCGGGTGCTGCTCGCCCAGATCGGCGGTGAGGACCCGGCGGCGGTGATCCTGCCGACGGAGCTGGTCAAGCGCGACTCGACGTGACGCCGGGTGCGCTCCGGCGTACCTCCCGGCAGGTGACCCGCGACGACGCGCCGTACGGCAGCACGGCGGTCCGCGCACCGGTGACGGTGCCGTCCAGGCACAGGTGCCCGCCCATGATCCGCAGGTCGAGCGTGAAGCCCACACCGCCGGCGGACCGCCGGGGACCGTCGACGCGCTCGTCGAGGTGACCGAGGCCGCGCAGTGCTTCCTCGACCTGGTCCGGGGTGGGGTCGGGCGTCTTCCCCAGGGCGTCGGTGATCCGGCGGGTGCGGGCGCGGGCCGCGCACTTCTCGACGCCGCTCAGTGCAACCTCCGCACGGGGGTTCACGGGGGAGCCGGTGGCATCCGGGACCGGGGCGGGGTGCCGGGGAGCGTGGGCAGGGGCGTGGGCACGGTCCTCGGCCGTCCCGGCTCGGACGGCTCGGGCGCGACGGTGGCCGGCGCCCGCGGCACGCACGGCGCCTCGACGGAGTCGAGCAGTTCCATGAACGCGACGAACCCGGGGCCCTCCAAGGGGGTGCGGGCGGCCACGGACCGGCCGCCGGCGCCGTCCTTCCCCTCCTGCTCACCGCCCGCTCGTTCGCTGCCGCACGCGGCGAGGAGCAACGCGCACAGGGCGAGCGGCACCGCGCGGCTGCCGACGCGGGTGGGCCGAGCCGGGCGCGCGGCACGGGTACGTGTGCTGAGGAGTGGCTTCATGCCGGCAGTCTCGGCTGCGTGGGGTTCCCCGGCATGAGTACGGCTACTCAGGTACGGCCCCCAGGTGTGCGTGCGACGTTCCGGCGGGACGTCGCCGGTGCGTTCCGGCGGGACGTCGTCGGTGCCGGCGAGCTGGTCCATCCGGAAGCGGTCAGGATCGAAGAAGCCGCGGCGGGCTGCCCGGCCCTAGCGTGAGAGCACCGACGGGGAACCGTCGGGTCCCGCGTCTCGAAGGAGTGAGCACCATGACCGCCGGCCTGCGAACGATCATCTACCCGGTGAAGGACCTGGACCGCGCCAAGGCCCTGTTCGGCGCGCTGCTGGGCGTCGAACCGTACGCGGACGAGCCGTACTACGTCGGCTTCAAGGCCGCCGGCCAGGACGTCGGCCTGGACCCGAACGGGCACGCCAAGGGCATGACCGGGCCGGTGCCGTACTGGCACGTGACGGATCTGCGGGAGCGGCTCGCGGCGCTGCTGGCGGCGGGCGCCGAACTGCTCCAGGACGCGCAGGACGTCGGCGGCGGCCGGCTGATCGCCTTTGTGAGGGACCCCGACGGCAACCTCGTGGGGCTGCTCCAGGACCCGGCGGCCTGACGTCGCCACGGCCCCTGCGCCGAGCACTAGTTGCACACTCAACGATTGGCTGGATCGGTGCTACCGTGCGGGTATGGCAGGCACGACGGCCGAGACCCGGCTCGAAGAACGCTGGCGGGACATCCTCGCGGTGCACGCACGCACGATGTGCGAGATCGACCGCGCCCTGCATCCGCACGGACTGGGCGCCAGCGACTTCGAGGTGCTGGACATCCTGGCGACGCAGTCGCCCCGGCAAGGTGACCAGTGCCGGGTGCAGAACCTGGTCGGCCGGGTGCACCTCAGCCAGAGCGCGCTGTCCCGGCTCATCGGCCGGCTGGAGAAGGACGGCCTGGTGGAGCGCTCGGTGTGCGCGGAGGACCGGCGCGGGGTGTGGGTGGCGCTCACTCCCAAGGGCCGGGCCCTGCACGCCGAGGTGCTGCCGGTGCAGCGGACGGTCCTGCGGCGGATGCTGGCCGGACAGGAGGGCCCGCGCCACGAGGCCCACCCTGGGGAACCGCCGGCCGTCTAGACGCGTCTAGACCACCAGCTCGGTCCCGTCCGGCAGGATCTCCGCGCCGTATGCGGCCACACGCGCGCGTGCGGGTGAGGCGGGGTCGAGGAGCGGGTTGGTGTTGTTGAGGTGGGTGTAGATCCGGCGCGCGCCGGGATGCCGGGCCAGCGCGGCGAGGGAGCCCTGGGGACCGGTGACCGGCAGGTGGCCCATGGCGGCCTGCCCGGCGCCGGAGCGCACCGCCGTGCCCATCTCGTCGGCGGCGAAGAAGGTGCCGTCCAGCAGGACGCAGTCGGCCTCGGCGCACAGCCCGTCCAGTACGGGGCTCCAGGCGCCGACGCAGGGCGCGTACACCAGCACTCCCCCGGTGGCCAGGTCCTCGACGCGGTACGCCGTCACCCACGGTCCCGGCGGCTTGGACGCCTGGTCCGGTACGTACTTCGGGACCTTCACCCCGACCGGATGGGCGGTCACCACGAGTCCCCCGGCCAGCACGAAGCCGCCGTCGGCCAGGCTGTCGGCCCACTCCCAGGGGGCATAGCGGTCCAGGGCGGCGCGGGCGGGGGCGAGGGCGCCGTGCACCGGGGGCGCGGCGTAGATCTTCAGGCCCGCCGCCCCGCGCAGCTCGGTCAGGCCCGTCACGTGGTCGGCCTCGGCGTCGGTGAGCAGCACTCCGCGCACCGGGGTTTCGCGGGGTCCGGGGCCGGGCCACAGGGTTCGGGTCGCGGCGAGCTGCGTGCGCAGGTCGGGGGAGGCGTTCAGCAGCCACCAGTCGCGGCCGTTGCCGGTGACGGCCGCGCAGTCCTGTGTGCGGGAGGGCAGCCTGCCGTCCCGGGCCGCGGCGCACAGCGCGCAGGCGCAGTTCCACTGTGGGAAGCCGCCCCCGGCGGCGGTGCCCAGCAGGACGACCTTCACGACCATCGGCTCCTTCGCGCTCGCCCGACTCGTCCCCCGACTGGGATCTTCCCGCGGAAGAGCCGGTGACCACCGGCGCCGGGGAGCACTTCCGGCCGTAGTGGACGGGGACGCCTTGGTGCGCGCGCGGGTGCGCGCGGTGTGTGGGCGTGCGCGGGGCTCGCGCGCCCCTCAGGGGCGCCGTATCACCGGACCAGCAGGGCGCGCACCCCCTGTGAGGTGAGGGTCAGCCCGTGCGCGGAGCTGCCGTCGATGGCCAGGGAGAGGTCCCCCTCGGGCCACTGGGCGGCGAGCGCGCCGAGCGGGATCAGGCGGTAGCGCGAGACGAACGGCAGCAGCTCGGCCATCTCGCCCTCCGTGGTGAACACCGGGACGACCGGGTCGCCCCCGGGCTGTTCCAGGACGGGCAGGGCCACCGTCGAGGTGTCGGCGCCTTCTCCGTCCACCGCGTCGTCCGGTACGGGGACGAGTACGTCACTGTGGGCGAGGGTGTCCAGGGCGGTCTGGTCCTCGGCGTTCTCGGCCAGCGCGTCCAGTGCCTGCTGGGCCGGCGTCGGCTGGGCGTCGTGTGCGGGTGTCTCCATGGCTGATCCCCAGGTAGCGGTGGTCGTACGGGCCGCCCGGGCGGGCTGGTGCCCGGACGGGCTCCCGCCTCGCGTACCCGGTGGGGTCCCCGGCATGCGTGGGGATCGGCGGGAGGTCCGGTGACGAGGCGGTGGACCGGGCGGCGAGCGCGGAACGACCAGGTGAGCGCCGAAGGGACCAGTACCGCTGATCGGCACCTGCGCCCGCGAGTCCCGCTCTGGCGTGGCCGCATGCCGATGCGACCCTGGTTCCGCGACGCCAAGCTGGGGATCTTCGTCCCCTGGGGCGTCCACGCCGTGGACGGAGTCCCTGAGTCCGGGACGCCGGTCATGGCCCGGCCTGCGCGAGCAGGTCGTCGATGGTGGTGACCCGGATCAGCGGCCGGTACAGCTCCATGATCTGAAGGGCCTTGACGTGGGAGTCGTCGTCCACGCCGACGCAGGCGTCCGCCACGACCAGCACCTCCGTGCCGGCGTCCGCGGCGGCGAGGGCGGTGGAGAGCACGCAGCATTCGGTGCTGACGCCGGCCAGCACCAGGCGGCCGTCGGGGGCGGTGCGGGCGGCGAGTGCGGGGGTCCATTTGCCGAAGGTGGTGGCGTCGACGACGTGGTCCGCGAGACCGGCGAACTCGTCGGTCAGCGCCCAGAGCCCGGCGTCCGGGGGCCGGCGGGCGAAGGGCCAGCGGTCGTAGTAGGCGCGCCAGGCGCCGGCCGGTCGCTCCGGGGCCAGGAAGCGGGTGAAGGTGACGCGGCCGGCGAAGGCCGGCAGCAGGGCGCGTACGCCGGCTGCCGCGTCGGCGTATCGGGGGGTGGCCCAGGGGCTCGCCGGGTCGGCGAACACGCGCTGCATGTCGATGACGGCGAGATGGCCGGGGCTCCTGCGGCGGGTCCGGGCGTCGGGGTGTCCGGCGGTCATGGGTTCAGCACCCCGTCGTCGAGCGCCGGGCTCGGTTCCCGGGCCTCCTGGGAGCGGACCCGGGCCCGGCCCGGCAGCAGCGTGCCGAGGAAGCCGAGGCCCAGGGCGACGAGGACGCCCAGGTTGGCGTAGGCCCAGGGACCGGTTTTGCCGCCGAGACCGAACGGCTCCAGCAGGTAGCCCTGCCAGGTCAGCCAGCGCGCGGCACCGTTGGTGACCAGGCCCCAGCCGACGGCAGTGGCGGCGAGGGTGAGGACCAGCGGGCGCAGGGGGACGTCGCCGTAGCGGCCGTGCGGGCGGAACAGGTCGCCGTCGTCGTAGTCGCGGCGGCGCAGGGCCAGGTCGGCGAGCATGACCCCGGCCCAGGCGGCGATGGGCACGCCGAGGGTGGTGAGGAAGCCCATGAACTGGGCGAGGAAGGTGTCGGCGAAGAACACGATGTAGATCGCGCCGGCGATCATCAGCACGCCATCGAAGAACGCGGCCAGATAGCGGGGCACCCGCAGGCCGGCGGAGAGCAGGGCCAGGCCGGAGGAGTAGATGTCGAGGACCGCGCCGCCGACCAGGCCGAGAACGGCGACCAGGGCGAACGGCACCAGGAACCACGTCGGCAGGAGCGTCGCCAGCGCCCCGATCGGATCGGCCGCGATGGCCTTGCTCAGCTCCGCGGAGGAGCCGGCCAGCAGCAGGCCGAAGACCAGCAGGACGAGCGGGGCCAGGGAGGCGCCGAAGGCGGTCCAGCCGATCACGCCCCGGCTGGAGGAGTCGCGGGGCAGATAGCGGGAGTAGTCGGCGGCGGCGTTGACCCAGCCGAGGCCGAAGCCGGTCATCATGAACACCAGGGCGCCGATGAACTCCTGCGCCGAGCCCGCCGGGATGGCGTCCACCGTGCTCCAGTGGACGTGGTCGGCGACGAGGACGACGTAGACGATCGTGAGCGCGCCGGTGATCACGGTGATCCAGGTCTGCAACCGCATGATCAGGTCGAAGCCCATGACCCCGCCGACGACGGTCAGGGCGGCCACCACCATGAGGGCGACCGCCTTGGTCTCGGTGCCGCCGCCCCAGCCCAGGCTGTCGAAGACGGTCGCGGTGGCCAGCGTGGCGAGCGCGGTGAGGACGGTCTCCCAGCCGACGGTGAGCATCCAGGAGATCACGGACGGCAGCCGGTTGCCGCGCACGCCGTAGGCCGCCCGGCTGAGCACCATGGTGGGGGCCGAGCCGCGCTTCCCGGCGACCGCCACGAAGCCGCAGAGCAGGAACGATACGGCGATGCCGAGCACGCCGGAGACCAGTGCCTGCCAGAAGGAGATGCCGAAGCCGAACGCGAAGGCGCCGTAGCTGAGTCCGAGCACGGACACATTGGCCCCGAACCAGGGCCAGAACAGGGAGCGCGGGGTGCCCCGGCGCTCCGAGTCCGCGATCACGTCGAGCCCGTGCGCCTCGACCTGGAGGGGACGGCCGGTGGCTCCGCCCTCCCGAGGGCCGGTGACTCCGCCGCCCCGAGGACCGCTGGCTCCGCCGTCGAGAGGGTCGTACGGATGCGTCATCGCCGAGCCACCTGCCCTACCTGTCCGAACGTGTTCGATCACGCTAGGTCTGCCCTCGGGGGCGTCGGGGCAAGCCCGGTACAACCGGTCAGCGGTCGAACTCCTCCTGGATCGGGGTCTTCGGCTCCTCCCGCAGATGCTGGGAGAGTCCCGGCTTGCCGCCCCGCCGTGCCTGTTCCGCCCGCTGGGCGGCGTTGGTGGCGAGGTCGGAGTCCGGGTCCACGCGGACGGACCTCGCCACGTCCGCGCGGTTGGTGTACTCCTCGGCGGGGATGCCGCGCAGGGCCTTCACGACCTCCTCGGAGGCTCCCGCCTCCCGCGCGGCCGAGACCAGCCGGTCCTTGCCGGCCGGGTAGATCACGTCCTTCAGCGCGTCCAGTACCTCTGGAACGCTGGTGTGTGCCGTGCCCATGACGCCTCCCTCACGCGTCCTCGCTCTCGTCTGTGGTCTCGTCCGTCGTCTCGTCGGCGGGGTCCTCTCCTTCCGCCTGTGACGGAGTGGTGCGGGGTGGCTGTTCGGCCTCGGGGGCGCCGGGCTCCGGTTCGCCCTCGGCCTGCGAAGGGGTGTTCTCGCTCATCGGATGCTCCTGCGTGCGCGCTGTTCCGGAGCCCCGGGTACCCGTGCGGGCGGGCCGGGACCCATCACCCGCGGAATACCTGAATCCGCTTCCGTCGGATGGGTACCTGACCAGTCCGGCGCAGCATGCGGCGTCGGCCCGATGACCCTCAACCCACTCACCGCCTGGAGGAGCCATGGCGGGTATCACCCCACCTGACCTGCAGAAAGCCCTGTCGGGCGCGGATTACCCGGCCACTTCCGACCAGCTTCGGAAGGTCGCCGAGAACAATCACGCGCCCAAGGAGATCACCGAGCGGATCTCTCACCTCGGGAAGAAGAAGTTCGAGAACCCCGCCGAGGTCAGCAAGGCCGTCTTCCAGAACGAGTGACGGCGACCGGACGCGGGTGCGTGGCGGCCGGAGACTTCCGCTCCGGCCGCCACGCGATGGTCGGCGGGGGCACCGGGTGGAACTGCCACAGGCGCGCCCGCTTGAGGAGAGGGCCGGGAAGGGCCGCCGGCCTGTTTCGCGGCCTTTGCGGCACGGCGACCCGGCAAGAAGTGACATCCGTCACGGCGGAGTCGGCGACTAGGCGGGACGGGTAGTAGATGCCGCTCCCGCGACATATGGGATTTGTCCGGCTTGCCGTGGGCACGCGTGGCGGTTCGCGCGATGGCACGCGTGCGACTCGGCACCTGACCTCTTCCCCCGCCCCGCGCACGCTTCTGACGGGCCGACAGTCTTTCGCAAACGTCGCGGTCGCGAAGTCGGCATCTCTGGGCCCGTCTGACAAGGGCCGTGCGCGCCTACGAGGCGAGATAGGAGAAGCGCCCTTTGCACTCGGTGTGAGGCCCTCTTGAGAATGAGCGCTCCGCGATCACCGAGTGAGGTTGACGTATGGGCCAGCACCGCAAGACCAAGCACTACCGGCGAATAGTCGTCACCGCCGCCGCCGTCGGCGCCGTGGGCGTGCCGTCCGTCGCCCTGGCCTGTTCCGAGTGGCCGTCCGGCACGGACGACCCGGCGCAGACCACCGCGACGAGCGCACCCGTGGGGCAGTGGCAGTACGTGCCCAGAGATCACGACAGCAACGCCTACGCCACCGGAGCGCCGCTGACCATCGCGCCGGAGACCGGCGCGCCGCCCACGCCCCGGGCCACGACGCATCCGGCGACCCGGCCGAGCACGCCTTGGCACACCAAGCAGAACGCGCCTTCGCAGCAGAAGAAGGCCGTGGCCCACCAGACCTGGCGGACCGCAGCGCCCGGCACCCCTGAGGCCGCCGCCCCCGCCGCCCCCGCCGCGACCGCCACCGCCGCCGCGCCCGCGCCCGCCACCGCTTCCGCGGCCCCCGCCGCGCCGAGCAGCCCGGCGCCCACCGCCACGGCGTCCGGGGTCACCGCCGACATCGTGCGGCTCGTGAACGCCGAGCGCGCCAAGGCCGGTTGCCAGCCCCTGACCCTCAACTCGACGCTGACCAAGGCCGCGCAGGCCCACAGCGACGACATGGCGGCCCACCAGAACATGTCGCACACCGGGTCCGACGGCTCGTCCCCGGGCGACCGCATCACGCGGGCCGGCTACACCTGGAGCAGCTACGGCGAGAACGTCGCCTACGGCTACAGCACGGCGGACCAGGTCATGGCGGGGTGGATGTCCAGCCCGGGCCACCGGGCCAACATCCTCAACTGCGGGTTCAAGGAGATCGGCGTCGGTCTCGCCCAGCCCGGCAGCTACTGGACCCAGGACTTCGGCACGTCCCGCTGAACGTCGGCCCGCTGAACGTCGGCGGGCGGGGCGTCGGCGGCGCGGCCGTACCGGTTGCCGTGCCGCCGCCCAAGCGCCTTGCGGCGTACCGGGACAGGAAGCCGCTCAGCCGGTGAACACGACCGGGCGGCGCACCACGGCCGGCGCGTTCACCGACGCTCTCCGTCGCCTTCGGGCACACGCCGGGCAGTGTCCCCCGCCGCTGACCGGGGCTCAGAGCCTGGCGCCGAAGGCCTGGGTCCACCAGGGGCCGCCCGAGCCGTCGTGGACGCCCACGCCGATGTCCTTGAACGCGCAGTTCAGGATGTTGGCGCGGTGGCCGGGGCTGTTCATCCAGGAGTCCATCACCGCCTGCGGGGTCTGCTGGCCCTTCGCGATGTTCTCGCCGTACGTGGACCAGCGGTAGCCCGCAGCGGTGATGCG
The DNA here is from genome assembly GCF_014650115.1 of Streptomyces olivaceoviridis. Classification (GTDB taxonomy): domain Bacteria; phylum Actinomycetota; class Actinomycetes; order Streptomycetales; family Streptomycetaceae; genus Streptomyces; species Streptomyces olivaceoviridis. The sequence goes on from NZ_BMUI01000008.1 coordinate 290,131, forward strand.
CCCGCCGGGGCCGTCGCCGTCCGGGTCGGTGTGGTCGAAGAAGCCGCGGGCGGCCATGTCGTCGGAGTGGCCCTGGGCGGCCTTGTCCAGTTGGGGGTCCTCGGCGACCGGGCCGCATCCGGCGGCGGCGCGTTCCTTGTTCACCAGCGCGACCACCTGGGCCACCGTGCCGGTGGGCGCCGGCTGCGCCTGCGGGGTACGGGAGGCGCGCGGAGTCGTGGGCGCGGCCGGCTCGGTCCGGGGAGCGGCGCTCTTCCGCGTGGGGCGGGGGCTCTTGGAGGCGCTCGGCTTCTTCTTCGTGGGGGACGGGGACGGCGACGCCGAGGGCGACGAGGAGGTCTCGACGGCGCTGGGTTCCGCGAGGTCCACGACGGGGGCACCGGCGGTCCGCGCGGCGGTCGCCTCCCTGGTCCGCGCCGGTCCGGAGCCGGTGCCGAAGTACCAGAGGCCGCCGCCGGCCACACAGACCGCCACCACGGCACCCCCGACGGCCCGGCGCCGGACCCGCCGCCGTCGCCGCGCCTCGTCGCGCCCGCTCGTACGACGGCGAGAGACCGCCCGGAGCCCGACGGGGGCCGCGGGGTCGCTGCCGCCGACGCCTGCTCCGGCGCTGCCGGCGTCCGCCCCGCCCGCGCCCGGCTCCGACTCAGCGCTGCCCATATACGACTCAGCGCTGCCCGGATTCGATCCGGGGGCCGCGTGAGCCGACCCGGTGGCGGTCGCCTGTTCCGACCCGGTGGCGGTCGCCCGTTCCGGCCCCGCGGTCCCGTGACCCGAGCCGAAGGTCCCGTGATCCGCCCCAAAGGTGCCATGGGCCGGCCCGAAGGTCCCGTGGTCGGACACAGAGGTCCCGTGGCCCAACCCGAAGACCCCGTCACCCGGCCCGACGGCGCCCTGGTCCAAGCTCACGGCACCCTGGTCCGAACCCACGGCGCCCTGGCCGGCCCCGGCGGCGCCATGGCCCGGTCCCGTCGCCCCGAGATCCCAGCCGGACGCGCCCCCGTCCGACCCGGCGGTGCCGTAACCCGGCCCGCCGGCCCCCGCGTTCGTGTCCGGGCCCAGGTGGGTCGGCTGAGGAGCGGCTCCCGCGGTCAGGGTGGCCGTCGCCGAGCGTGTCGTCGCGAGGAGCGTCGACGACACCGCGACCAGCGCCAGCCCGGCCAGCAGGCCCTCCGCCGGCAGCAGGCCGCTCCACAGGCCGCCGCAGCGCTGGCACGCGCGGGCGTGCCGGGCTATTCGCTTGCGCCACAGGGCGGAGGGCAGCCCGTCCCAGGAGGCCAGCAGGGCGCGCAGTTCCTCGCAGGCGGGCCGCGTGTCCAGCGCCCGCACCACCACCCGGGCCGCCTCCAGCCGCGCCTTCATCCGCTGCACCCGTACCGCCGTGTGCTGCGGCGGCACCCCGAGGGCCGCGGCGACCTCCGCCCGGGTCAGCTCACCGGCGCACTCCAGCCACCACAGCGAGAGCACCTCCCGGTCGTCCGGCTCCAGCCAGCGCGTGGCGCGCGCGGTCTCCTGGCGCTGGCCGGAGAGCTGGAGCCGGACGATGGTCAGGTCCACGAAGTCGGCGCCGGGGTCGGCGACGTCGCCGCTCTCCTCCACGGCGTCCGGGGCGAGTCGGCGGTCCTGCCAGTGCGCCCGGACCCGGTTCATCGCGATGGCCACGAGCCAGGAGCGGAAGCTCTCCGGGGACCGCAGGTCGCCGAGCGAGCCGAGGGCCCGGAGCATGGTCTCCTGGACCACGTCGTCGACGTCGACCGAACCGTTCAGGGCCCGCCCCACGATGTTGTACACCAGCGGGAGGTAGGCGCCGACCAGGGCGTCCTGGGCCGCCGGGTCCCCCGCTCGGGCGGCGTTCACCAGTGCCGCCGGATCCACCGTGTGCTGTGTCCTCATCAGAGCTTCCCTGTCCTCGACGCCGAACGATGCTGTCCGTTACCTGGGAGACCGCTCGGCGCGGTACCGATAACAGTTCTTCGGAAAATCGTTCGACGGGAGACTCACAGGAGCGGCGCGACGGCCGCAAGGGAGGAGATCACACCGTGGCGAACCCGGGCCCGGTTCAGGCTTCCTGACCGCCGGTCAGCTCGTTGGCCCGGTCGACCTCGGCCATGTGCTCCTCGGCCCAGTTCCGGACGGCTGCGAGAACGGTTTCGAGGGACAGTCCGAGTTCGGTGAGGCGGTAGTGCACGGCGGGCGGCACGGTGGGTTCCACCCTGCGCGCGACCAGGCCGTCCCGCGCCAGGTTCCGCAGGGTCACCGACAGCATCTTCTGGGAGACGCCGGGCATCCGGCGCAGCAGTTCGGCGAAGCGCACCTCCCCGGGGGACGCCTCCGCCAGCACCTTCACCGCCATCGACGTCCATTTCGTACCGATCCGGTCGAGCAGCCGACGGGTCGGGCACGCGGGGTCGAACAGGTCACCGCGCGGGGCGGTCGCGCCCTTGGCCTGGGAGGTCACCTGAAGCTCACCATCTGACGGGAAAGTGCGGTCTGGTGGGGCCCAGGGTAGTTACCTAGCGTTCCCTTGTCACCATCGGTTACCCAAGGGATCCTTCATGACCGTCTCCCCCGTCCCCGGCGTGCGGCTGCGCCGGGTCACCGTCAACGGCGTCGGACTCACCGTCGCCACGGCCGGTCAGGGGCCGGCCGTCCTGCTGCTGCACGGCTTCCCGCACACCTGGCGGCTGTGGACCGAGGTCATCGGCCCGCTGGCCCGCCGGTACCGGGTGATCGCGCCGGACCTGCGGGGGTTCGGCGACAGCGACCGGCCCGCGGACGGTTACGACGCCGGGACCCTCGCCGCCGACGCCGCGGGCCTGCTGGAGGCGCTCGACACCGGTCCGGCCGCCGTGGTCGGCATCGACCTGGGCACCCCGCCCGCCTTCCTGCTGGCCATGCGGCGGCCCGGACTGGTACGGCGGCTGGTGCTGATGGAGTCGATGCTGGGCGACCTCCCGGGCGCCGAGGAGTTCCTCGCCGGCGGTCCGCCGTGGTGGTTCGGCTTCCACGCGGAACCCGGCCTGGCGGAGACCGTGCTCGCCGGCCGCGAGGAGGCGTACATCGGCTGGTTCCTGGACCGCGGCACCCTCGGCCGGGGCGTGCGGCCGGACGTCCGTGCCGAGTTCGTCCGCGCGTACACCGGGACCGGCGCGCTGCGCGCCGCGTTCGGCGCGTACCGGGCCCTGCCCACCGGCGCACGGCAGATCCGCGAGGCCGTGGCCGGCGCCCGCCTCACCGTGCCCGCGCTGACCATCGGCGCCCACCCGGTGGGCCGCGCGCTGGAACAGCAACTGCGGCCCTACGCCGACCGGTTGACGGGACATGTGATCCCGGACTGCGGCCACATCGTCCCGCTGGACCGCCCGGACGCGCTGCTGCGCCTGTTGGAGCCGTTCCTCGACGCGGACGAAGGACCGCACGGTCGGCGAGCGGACGAGAGCGCGCTCAGGCGGGGCGCGTCGCCGACACCGCCGTCACCGTGACCTTGTTGTCGCACTCGGTGATCTCCCCTTCGACGAGGGCCACTTGGTGTTTTCCCGCGCCGGGCAGCCCGACCACCAGGCTCGGGAACATGCCGGGCGCGGTGCCGGAGGCGCAGTACCCGTCCGCCCCGCCCAGCACCGGGACGAACGTCAGCTTCACCCATGCCCTGCCGCCCGGCGCGAGCCGCACCGGGGCCGCGCTGCCCTGGCGGGTCACTTGCAGCGGGAGGTTGCGCTCCGGGGAGCCGTTGCCGGCCACGGCCACCGTCGGGTGGCCCCGCACCCCGCACGCCCGCGCGGAGACGTTGGTGAACTCGACGATCGCCGCTCCGGTACCCGTGCCCGGGGGCCGGTGGGCGGCCTGGTACGCCGTCGCCTCCAACGCCTCCGGTGTGCAGGCCGGCGCCCCGGAAGCGGGGGCCGTGCCGGTCGGGGCGGCCTCCGCCAAAGAGGCACTCGCCGACCGGGCGCTCGCCGTCGGGGTGCTCACCGTCGGGGTGCTCTCGGTCTCGGCGCTCGCCGTCCGGGCGGCTGCCGTCTGAGCGGTCACCGGCGACAGGGTGGCGGCGATGGCGGCCAGAGCCGCCGCGGTGACGCGGATGCCGTGTCGGTCGCGCATGGGATTCCCCCGGTTGTCCGCGGTACGTGGTCGGGGCGTCCGCCGCGGCGCCGGTGCGCACCGGCACGGACCGGACACCGGGGCACCGGGTTCCCCGGTGGGTCCGCTGTGACACGTGTGACACGGGTGCACGAAGGGCCGAAGTGGTGCGCGGAAGGTCAGGAGGTACGCGCAAAGACGAGGAGGTACACGGAGAGCGGACGAGGTACACGGAGAGGATCGGTGCCGGATGCGCGCGGACGGTCGCGGGACCGGCTCCGGCGGCGTGGCGTGCGGGCCGGCGCGTCCGCGGCGAGGATGGCGCTCGGTACGAACCGGCTGGGAGGCGGTGTGCGGATATGACGGTGAACCGTGTCGGTCTGGTCGTGCACGGCGGGCGCGCCGAGGCGGCGACCGCCGCGCGGGCCGTGCGCGCGTGGTGCGCCGAGCACGCGGTGGGATGCGCGGACATCGACGTGTGGCAGGAGGGCGCGCGGCACAGCGCCCGCGAGGAGGTCGACAGCGCGGGCGATCCGGACCTGATCGTCACCCTGGGCGGCGACGGCACGTTCCTGCGCGGTGCGCGGCTCGCGGCCGAGAACGACGCCCTGGTGCTCGGTGTCGACCTCGGCCGGGTCGGCTTCCTCACGGAGGTCCCCGCCACGGCGGTGCGGGAGGCACTGGACGCCGTACGGGAGGAGCGGATCACCGTCGAGAGCCGGATGCTCCTCACCATGCGGGCGTCGTGCCGACTGGAGGTCCCCGCGCAGATGGAGACGCTGCTGCGGTACGGGCGGGGGCCGCTGCTGCCCCCGCCGCAGGTGCGCGGGGAGTGCGAGGCCGGCAACGACTGGGGCGTCGCCCTGAACGTCACCGCGCTGAACGACGTGGTCCTGGAGAAGCTGGCCCGGGACCGCCAGGTGTCGGTCGGGGTCTATCTGGCGGGCCGGCTGCTCGCCTCCTACTCGGCCGACGCCCTGCTGGTGGCCACGCCCACCGGGTCCACGGCGTACAGCTTCGCCGCGGGCGGTCCGGTGGTCTCGCCACGCGCGGACGCCCTGGTGTTCACGCCGGTCGCGCCGCACATGGTGTTCAACCGTTCGGTGGTGGCCGCACCGGACGAGCCCATCGCGCTGCGGGTGCTGGAGCGCTCGGGCCAGGCCGCGGTCAGCATCGACGGCCAGTTGCGCGGGGTGCTGAGCCCCGGCGACTGGATCGGCGTGTACGCCGCCCCGCGCCGGCTCAAGGCGGTCCGGCTCGGTCCGATGGACTTCTACGGCCGGCTGCGCCAGCGCATGAACCTCACCGACGCGCCGGCGGCGCTCGCCGACGGGGAGGCCGCTCCGCTGTGGCCGGTGACGAGTCCGCGGCCGGGCGATCTGGCCCATCTGGCCCTGCCCCCGGTCCCCGACGACGCGCCCCGGCTGTCGTGAGGACGTGACCCGGACGGATGGCCGTGCGCACCACGGGGCGCCGCGGCGCCGGTCCATGTGCCCCGTGGTCGTATATTCCGTAGCGTAGGCGTGGGCAGGCCCACCGAAATAGGGAGATTTTCCGATGTCGACAGTCGAGCTGAACACCAACTTCGGCCGTATCGTTCTGGAACTGAACGACGCCGAGGCGCCCAAGACCGTCGAGAACTTCCTGTCGTACGTGCGCGGCGGCCACTACGACGGCACGATTTTCCACCGGGTGATCAGCGGCTTTATGATCCAGGGCGGCGGTTTCACTCCGGACATGGACCAGAAGCCCACCCAGGCGCCTATTCAGAATGAGGCCGACAACGGGCTGAAGAACGACAACTACACCGTGGCGATGGCGCGGACGAACGACCCGCATTCCGCTACGGCCCAGTTCTTCATCAATGTTTCGGACAACGCCTTCCTCAACTACTCGGCGAAGAGCCCGTCCGGCTGGGGCTACGCCGTGTTCGGCAAGGTCACCGAGGGCCGGGACGTCGTCGACTCCATCAAGGCGGTCAAGACGGGCAGCCGCCGTGGCCACCAGGACGTCCCCACCGAGTCCGTGGTCATCGAGTCCGCCAAGGTTCTCGGCTGACGCACACCCCCGCGGGGCGGCACCGGTCCACCGGTGCCGCCCCGCGCTGCTCGGCGACTACGGCCGCGGGCTCAGGCCACCGCTCCGGCGCCGGGACCGAGTCGCCGCAGTGTCGCCTCGATCCGGGCCACCACGGCCTGCTGCTGCGCCGCCAGGTAGAAGTGGCCGCCGGGGTACACGTGCAGCTCGAACGGGCCGTCGGTCTCCTGGTCCCAGGTCCGGGCCTCCTCCGGGGTCACACGGGGGTCGGCGTCGCCGGTCAGCACGACGAAGGGGCAGTTCAACCGCGGCCCCGGGGCGCGCCGGTAGGTCTCCACCGCGCGGTAGTCGGCCCGCAGCGCGGGCAGGATCATCTCCAGCAGGTCCTTGTCCTGGAACAGGGCGGCGTCGGTGCCGTCGAGCTTGCCGACCTCCTCGATCAGCCGTGCGTCGCCGCCCTTGTGGACGGTCTCCTCCCGGTGGACGGACGGACCCCTGCGGCCGGAGAGGAAGACCACCGCGGGAGGCCGCCCGGCGGACTCCAGGAGCCGGGCCAGCTCGAAGCCGACCAGGGCGCCCATGCTGTGCCCGAACAGCGCGAGGGGTGTGCCGTCCCCCTCGTCCAGCGCCTGGAACACCCCCTGGGCGAGTTCCTGGACCGACTCCGCCGGGGTTTCCGCGAGGCGGTCGTGACGGCCGGGGTACTGCGCCGCGAGCACGTCGACCGCGGGCGACAGCGCCTTGGAGACGGGGAAGTAGAAGCTCGCGGAGCCGCCGGCGTGCGGCAGGCAGAGCAGCCTGGGCGCGCCCGGTGCCGCCTGGTGGAAGCCGCGCAGCCACAACCGGTGTGCCGCGCTGGACCGGTCGGTCATGTGTCCCCCTCGGTGGAGTAGAAGGCAGGTGCCGTCCTCGGCCCCTTCATCCGATCACGAGTGATCGCTGTTGACCCGGCACATCCCTCTCCTTAGACTCACAATCCAGAGATGGACGGTGAGTCTACGGAGGATGGCGTGACCCAGGGGGGCGTGGCCGAGGAGAGCGCGGACCAGGGCGGCGCGGACGAGCATCTCATCCGGGAGGCCGAGAAGATCGCTGTCGCGCTGGGCCGCATGTTCCCCGGCCTGTGCGAGGTGGTGCTGCACGACCTGCGGCACCCGGACCACGCGATCCGCGCGATCGAGAACAACCTGTCGGGCCGTCAGGTGGGCGACTCGGTGACCGAGTTGGGCCTGGCCCGCATCGCCGACCCCCAGTACCCGAGCGTCATCCAGAACTATCCCAACCAGTTCCCCGACGGCCGCCCGGCGAAGAGCACCTCCATCGGCATCAAGAACGCCGCCGGCGAGTACATCGCGGCCCTGTGCCTGAACCTGGACGTGTCCGTCCTGTCCCCGGTCACCCTGGCCTTGTCCAACCTCGTGGCCACGGACACCGAGCACCGCGACCGGCCCCTGGAGACCCTGCGGGACCGCACCGCGCGCGAACTGCGCCAGGCGGTGGAAACCCGGGCCGCCGAGCGCGCCGCCACGCCCCGCTCACTGAGCCGGGAGGACAAGAAGGCCCTCGTACGACAGCTGCAACGAGACGGCTACTTCGACTCGCGCGACGCCGCTCAGACCATCGCGGACCTGCTTGGCGTGTCCCGGGCCACGGTCTACAACTACGCGAAGTGAGAGGTCACCCGCCCATGACGACCGGGCCCGTCCCCGCCCCGCCCTCCCCCGCCGCCAGGACCCTGGCGGACCCCGACACCCCGTTCGCCGTGGTCGACGTGCACCGGGTTCGGCGCAACGCCGCCCGCCTGCGGGCACGGGCGGACCGCCTCGGGGTCGCACTGCGCCCCCATGTGAAGACGGCCAAGAGCCTGGGCGCCGCCGCCCTCCTGCACGACGGCGCCCCCGGCCCCGTCACCGTCTCCACGCTCGCCGAGGCCGAGGCGTTCGCCGACGCCGGATATCGCGACATCACCTACGCCGTCGGCATCGAACCGCACAAACTCCCGCGCGTCATCGCCCTGTTGCGCCGCGGTGTCACCCTGCGCGTCCTGTTGGACAGCACCGAGCAGGCGACGTTCGTCGCCGCGACCGCACGGGAGGCCGGCATCGCCCTTCCCGCCCAGATCGAGATCGACTGCGACGGCCACCGCGGCGGCCTCAGGCCCGACGCCCCGGGACTCACCGGCATCGCCGGGGTCCTGCACGACGCGGGCTGCCTGGACGGCGTACTGACCCACGCGGGCGAGTCGTACTTCTGCTACACCGCCGGGGAACAGCGCCAGGCGGCGCGGAACGAACGCGACGCCGTGGTCGCCGCGGCCGACCGGCTCCGCGCGGCCGGCCTGCCCGTGCCCACCGTCAGTGTGGGCTCCACCCCCACCGCCCACGCCGCCGAGGACCTGAGCGGAGTCACCGAACTCCGCGCGGGCAACTACGCCTTCTTCGACCTGGTGATGGCCGGCCTCGGCGTCTGCGACCTGGACGACCTCGCCCTGTCGGTCGTGGTCACCGTCATCGGCCACCGTCCCGAGTACGGATGGATCGTCACCGACGGCGGCTGGATGGCCATGTCGCGCGACCGCGGCACCGCCGTCCAGCCGCAGGACCAGGGTTACGGCCTGGTCACCGACCTGTCCGGCACGCTGGTCCCGGACCTGGTCATGACCGCCGCCAGCCAGGAACACGGCACCCTCACCGCCCGCGACGGCGCCGCCCTGCCCGACCTGCCCATCGGCACCCGCCTGCGGGTCCTGCCCAACCACGCCTGCGCCACCGCCGCCCAGCACCAGGGCTACCACGTCATCGACGGCTCCGGCGGCACGCAGGCGCCCACGCCCGGGATCGAGGCGTACTGGCCGCGCGTCACCGGCTGGTGACCCCGCCCGCCATCCGTCTCTCTCCCCCCGCACACCTCCCCGCCCCTCAAGGACACTTCAAGGACGCCCATGGCCGCCGCCGCACCGACCGTCACGTTCGCCGATGTCCGCGAGGCCGCCGCCCGCCTCGACGGCATCGCCCACCGCACCCCGGTCCTCACCTCCCGCACGCTGAACTCCCTGGTCGGAGCGGAGGTGTTCATCAAGGCGGAGAACTTCCAGCGGATCGGCGCCTTCAAGTTCCGCGGCGCCTACAACGCCGCCGCCCAGCTGCCCCCGGACCAGTTGGCGAAGGGCATCGCGGCCTACTCCTCCGGCAACCACGCCCAGGCCGTCGCGCTGGCCGCCCGGGAACTGGGCACCACCGCCGTCATCCTGATGCCCGAGGACGCTCCCCGCTCCAAACGGGAGGCGACCGCCGGATACGGGGCGGAGGTCGTCACCTACGACCGTTACACCCAGGACCGCACCGCGCTCGGCCACGCCCTGGCCGAGGACCGCGGTCTCGCCCTGATCCCGCCCTACGACCACCCCCACGTCATCGCCGGCCAGGGCACCGCCGCACTGGAACTCCTGGAGGAGACCGGCCCGTTGGACGCCCTCCTCGTGCCCGTGGGCGGTGGCGGCCTCATCGCCGGCAGCGCCACCGCCGCCACGGCGCTGCACCCGGGCATCCGCGTCATCGGCGTCGAGCCGGAGGCCGGCAACGACACCAAGCGCTCCCTGGAGGCCGGCACACGGGTCACCGTCCCGGTCCCGCGCACCATCGCCGACGGACAGGCCCTGGACACGCCGGGCGCGATCACCTTCCCCCTGAACCAGCGCCTGGTCGACGCCATCGCCCTGGTCAGCGACGCCGAGATCGTCACCGCGATGCGCTTCGCCTTCGAACGCCTGAAGATCGTCCTGGAGCCGAGCGGCGCGACACCCCTGGCCGCCCTGCTGGCCGGTCGCGTCGGCGACCCGCCCCGGCGGATCGGCGTCATCGCGTCCGGCGGCAACATCGGCGTGGACCGCTTCACCGCGCTCACGGGACGGCCGGACCGAGGGTGACGCGGGTGTAGTACTCGGTGCCGAGCAGGCGGTTCCGGGTCTCCTCCGGAAGCCGGGAGAGGAGCGCGGGCAGCGCGCGCTCCCCTTCCGCCTGGCTGCGGTGCGCCAGGATCGCGGCCCGCTTCGGGCCGCTCCACGGCCGGACGTCCACGGTGTCGGTGACGTGCGCGTCCGGCACGCTCAGCACCGACTTGCCCACCTGTCCCAGGAGTTCGCCCAGCTCGGCCACGGCCGAGTGGGGATGGGTCGCCAGCCGGACGACCCGGGGCTGCCACGGCTCACCTGCCTCGGGGTACAGGTGCCCGAGCCCGGCGGCGGTCACCGCGAGCATGACCATCCGGTGCGTGTGCCGGTGATCGGGGTGCCCGGTCGGCTACCCGTAGGCGTCGTGGGGGACGACGGTCTCGGGCCGGACCGCCCTGATGTGGGCGACGAGGTGGCCGACGGCCTCGTCGAGCGGCACCTCGCACCACCGGGACCGGCCGGGAGCGGACGCGGGGACCCGGTGGTCGGCATGACCGAGCATCCGTGGCGGCTCCCGAATGCCCAGGGCCGCCGGCGAGTCCGCGAGTTCGCCCGCCCGGGGACTGCCGGGCGCCCATGTGGCCGTGACGACGACGGTACGGGCGCCCGTGGCGGCATGCCGGGCCGGCAGACCGCCGGCGAGGAGGGCTTCGTCGTCCGGGTGGGCGAAGACGGCGAGCAGACCGGCCGGCGCGGCTGCCGTCCGTGCGTCCGACCGTCGCTCGGACTCCCCGCTCACGCCTCCCCCCAGTCCCAGGTGTCGAAGTACTCGGCCACGCCCGTCCGGCGGGCCTTCGTCACGGCGTTCAGCCGGGCGAAGTCCTGGGCCGGCATCAGCGGGCCCCACGCCTCCAGCGGCAGCACGCGGAACTCGTCGTGCTCCTCCGGGTCGAGAGTGATGCCCTGGATCCGCGCGTCGCTCAGGCGGCCCCCGTCGAAGATCAGGCCCATGGTGCTGTACGGCCATTCCTCGCCGGGCAGTCCGTAGACCGCGGCCAGCAGCCGCGGCGGGCCGGACACCGTGATGCCGGTCTCCTCGTGGCACTCCCGCACCGCCGTCTCCCAGGGCCGCTCACCGGGCTCCATCGTGCCGCCGGGCATGTGCCACGGGTGCGCGGGACTGTACGGGGAGTGGAGCTGGACCGGCCGGTCCCGCTCGTCGGTGAAGTGGACGCAGGCGAATCCGGTCGCCTTCATCAGTTGCTCGGCGTACTCCTCGGGCGGGAGCCAGACACGGCTCACGATGTCTCCTTTCCCCGGTTCCGGACGGCTGGTCGTCGCGTGCCGCGGGGCGGGGTGTCGCCCCGCCGGTGTGAACGTTCCAGGTCACCGCGGTCCCCCTCGGCGGTCGTCCGGTCGTGTCGTCGGGCTCAACGACCGGGCCGCGATATCGAACACACGTATTTCGGACGGACCGAGATTGGCCGAAACACCGCTGTCGCCGGGCGGTGGGCCGGCCATCGCCGGGCCCTCTGTGTCGTGGCCTCCCGCCCGGGTACCCGGCACCCCGTCGGAAGTCGAGAAGAGCGCAAAGCGAGCGACAGAGTCGGAGGGCCGGAACCATGCCTGCGCCGGCACGATCCGCGGCGGCGGATCCCCGAGAGCGCCGCCGTGCCGCCGCCCGCTCCGCACGTCCGCGGAGCAGGGTGCCGGAGACCGGGGACGAACCCGATCTGCTGGGCCGGTACCTGGCCCAGATCGCCGCGACCCCACTGCTCACCGCCGAGGACGAGGTGCGGCTGGCCCGGCGCATCGAGGCCGGTGTGCACGCCACGGCGGAACTGGAACGGGCCGAGGCCGGCGAGAGCGGCCTCGCTCCGCACCGGCGCCGGGAGCTGGAGGCGGCCGTACGGGAGGGGTTGCACGCCAAGGACCACATGATCCGGGCCAACCTGCGGCTCGTGGTGTCGATCGCCAAGCGGCACGCGCACCGGGGCGTGCCCCTGCTCGACGTGATCCAGGAGGGCAACCTCGGGCTCATCCGGGCCGTGGAGAAGTTCGACCACACCAAGGGCTTCAAGTTCTCCACGTACGCCACCTGGTGGATCCGCCAGGCGATCGAACGGGGCCTGGCCCAGCACGCCCGTGCCGTACGGCTGCCCATGCACGTCGTGGAGGAGCTCCAGAAGCTCGCGAAGGCCGAGCGGCGGTTGTACCTGCGCCTCGGCCATGAGCCGACGGACGACGAGGTCGCCCGGGAGAGCGGATTCGGCGAGGGGCGCGTCGCCTGGCTGCGCCGAGTCGGGCGGCAGACCCTCAGTCTCGACACGCCCGTGGACGACGCCGGCGAGACCGTGGTCGGCGATCTCATCCCCGCCGCCGACGTGCTCCAGGCCCCGGAGGTGGCCGAGTACCGGGCGCTCGCCGAGGAGCTGAGGGACGCCCTGGGCACGCTGGCACCCCGCGAGGCCATGATCCTCAGTCTGCGGTACGGGTTGCACGACGGGCAGTCCCGTACGTTGCAGCAGGTGGCCGACCAGGTGGGGCTCACCCGGGAGCGCGTCCGCCAGCTTGAGAAGGAGTCCCTCGGCCGGCTGCGGGCACCGGAGGCCGGCGAGCGCCTGCTGGAGTGGGCGGGCTGACGGTACGGGCACCTCCCCGGTGTGCGGGCCGATCACATCGACACGCACACCCCGTATTCCCTGTACCGGCGCCGATCCGGGCGACGGCGCACGGCGGGTGTCCCGTGCCGGGGGTCAGCCCTCCGCGCGGGCCACGAGCAGAGCCACGTCGTCGTCGCCTCCCGGCGGCCGGAGCCTCTCCAGGACGCGGTCGCAGGTCTCTCCGAGATCCTGGCCGGCTGTCGCGGTCAGGGCGTCGAGAAGGGTGTCGAGACGGGCGTCGATCGGGTCGCAGCGGGTTTCGACCAGTCCGTCGGTGTAGAGGGCGAGCTGATCACCGGGGCGGAAGTCGAACGCCGTCGTCTCGAAGGCCGTGCCGCCGACGCCCAGCGGCACACCGGACGGAAGGTCGAGGAGCTGTGCCGGCCGGCCCGCGCGGACGAGGGCCGGGGGCAGATGACCGGCGAGGCTGATGCGGCACTGGCCGCGCTCGGGGTCGTACTGGCAGTAGGCGCAGGTGGCGATGGTGTGCTCGACGTCCTCGGTGAGGCGGTCGAGCTGCCGGAGCACCTCCGCCGGGTCGAGGTCGAGTCCGGCGAACGCGCGGGTGGCGCTGCGCAGTTGCCCCATGCTGGCGGCGGCGTTGATACCGCTGCCCATCACGTCCCCGACGACCAGCGCACTCCTGTCCCCCTGGAGGCGCATGGCGTCGAACCAGTCACCGCCGATCTCGCTGGCGGCTCCGGCCGGCAGATAGCGGCAGGCGATCGTCAGGCCGGGCAGGCGGGCCGGGAGCTGCGGGAGCAGGCGGCGCTGGAGGGTGAGGGCGGTGTCGCGGGCGCTCTGGTACCAGCGCGCGTTGTCGATGCAGGTCGCGGCGCGGCCGGCCAGCTCGCAGGCGAGCAGCGCGTCGTCTTCGTCGAAGGGCGCGGGGTTGCCCGCGCGCGCGAGGCTCAGCGCTCCGAGGACCTCTCCGCGGGCGAGGAGCGGCACCGCGAGGTAGGAGTGCACCCCGGTCGTCTCCAGGAGGGAGGCGGCCTCGCTGGTGCGGGCGATGTTCCGCAGGTCCTGGCGGGTGGTCTCGGCCACCAGTACGGGCTGGCGGGTGCGCACGCACCGGGTGAGCAGACGGTCGCTGTCGTAGGTGGCGGCCCTTCCGGGCGGTTCGGCCGCGTGCGCGGCTTCGCAGGCGTGGGCCGCCGCGGTGGCCACGGCCCGGAAGCGGGCGGGACCGGTGACGGACGGGGCACGTCCGCGCAGGACGTTGTCGAGCACGTGGACGGAGGCGATGTCGGCCAGGTCCGGTACGACGACCCCGGCCAGCTCGTGCGCCGTCTGCTCCACGTCGAGGGTCGTACCGATGGAGGCGGAGGCGTGCGCGATCACGGCCAGCCGGTTCCGGGCGCGGGTCGCGGCGGTGGTCGCCTCGTGCCGCTCGGTGATGTCGACGACGGACGTGGCCACGCCGAGCACCCGGCCCGTGGCGTCCTCCAGCCGGTGGTACGACGCCGACCAGGCGTGCTCCCGGTGCGGGTCGGCGGTGGGGCGGCCGACGACGTAGTGGTCGGTCACCGGTTCCCCGGTCTCCAGCACTTGGCGCAGACGGCTCTCGATGGCCTCGGTGTCCAGGAAGGTCAGGACGTCGCGGACCCGTCGGCCGAGCTGTTCGCCGGCAGACAGGCCGTGCATGCGTTCGAGGGCGGGGTTCACGGTCAGGTAACGCAGATCGGGGTCGAGGATGGCCAGGCCGATCGGGGACTGGGTGACCAGGCGTGCGGAGAGGGCGACGCCCCGCTCGACCCGCACCACGGTCGACTGGTCCACGGCCAGGCCCAGGGCGTAGACGTCGCCGAGGTCGTCGAGCAGGCGCATGTTGCGGAACTCCACCAGGCGCGTGCTGCCGTCCTTGTGCCGGATCGGGAAGGCCCCGGCCCAGTCGGTGCCGGACTCCATGACCTCGGCGAACAGCGTGATGACCTCGTCCCAGTGCTCCTCGTGGACCAGCAGCCGGGCCGCGAACCGGCCCAGTGCCTCGTCCGCGGTGTAGCCGAACAGCTCCTCCGCCTGGGGGCTCCAGAAGACCACGCGCCCGTTCGTGTCCAGCACCACCGCGGCGACGCTCAGCAGATCGAGCAGACCGGTGGGCGACGCGCCGGCACCGGCCACGGGCCGGCCCCGGCGAGGCCGGGAGACGTCCGTTCCACCCATACGCCGCTTCTCCTCTGCCACTCGGTCGGAGCGTGCCACGGCCCGTGGGAGCCGCCGGGTACGAGGCGGTGGCCGCTCACCGGTCGTCACACCGGGGAGCGGCCGGCCACGTCCCCGCCGGGATCGTCCGCCAGCATCACGGACGCGGTGATCCGCTTGCCGACCGGTTCCCGGTGCACCTCGAAGCCCTGGCACACGGCCATCACGATCTCAAGCCCATGCTGCCCCACCCGGCCCGGATCGGCCGCCTTGGCCACGGGCAGCACCGGCGTGGTGTCCCAGACCGCGATCCCGACGCCGTCCCCGGACAGCTCCAGATCGACCAGGCACGGTCCCGGCGCGTGCTTGCAGGCGTTGGTGACCAGCTCGCTGACCACCAGCTGGACCACGCCCATCACCCGCTCCGACACGGGCAGGCCGTGATCGGCCTGCACCCTCGTCAGGAACGCTCGGGCGAGGTCACGTGCCGCCGCGATGTCGGCGGGGCTGCCCTCGTACGCGGCCGAGGTCATGACGGGACCGGCGCGGTCCGTCCGTCGATCCCCGCTCCGGGCACCCTCGTCCATACCGACCGCCCTCTGCCTGAGCGCCTGATCCCTACCTCGCGTGTACCCCGAAACGGCCGGTATCCGGCCTTGCCGGGGACGGCGAGGACATGAGCGGCACCGGCGCGGGCCCGCGCCGCGGTACCGGCCCGGCCGGAGACCGGGCCGTCAGGTGCGGCCACGGACGGCTCGGTGGTCAAGCGGCCCCCGGGCAGGCATCATGCGGGGACGAGGCGGGCGGGCGGCGGGGGGCCGATGGTCGGCGAGGTACGGCGGGACGGGGACGACGGCGGGGCGGCGGAACGGCAGGAGGAGCTGGCCGAAGCGCTCCAGGAGGCTTACCGGCTGCTGCACGCGGCGACGGGCGGGGAGCCCGCCGAGGCGTGGAGTCCGCTGCTCGAACGGCTGACCGGCATCGAGACCGCGCTGCGGGAGCACGGGGAGAACTTCTTCGTCGTCTTCGTCTTCGTGGGCCTCGTGCTCGGGATGCGCCGCCTGCACGGGGGTGAGCACGCCTCGTCCGGCTCCGGCGCCAGGGAGCGGGCGGAGGCGTTGCGGCGCCTGCGGTGGGCGGATCGGAACGGGCCGGTGGACGACCTGCTCGTCGTACAGGCCCGCATGCTGCTGGTCTTCCTGCTCGTGCCCTGGGCCCTGCCCCGCGCCGACGGCACCGACACGGTCCTGCGGAGCGCGCTGCTCACCCCCGGCTACGGGGAGGAACTGCTGACCGAGTCGGTGCGCCGGGATCTCGTGGAGGCCAAGGAGATCGTCGACCGGATCGCGGCGGCGCCGATCGGCGCGGAGTTCGAGCAGGGGACCGCGAACGTCAAGCGGGTCATCGAGCGGATGCTGGCGCCGGGCACGACCCTGTTCGACACGCCGTCCCCCGCCCCGGCCGGCACGGCGGCGGCCGGCGGGGCAGACGCGGCGGGCGCGCGCACGGCCGTGCCCGGCGGCGGGCGGCCCGTCGATGCCCTGGACGACCCCGAGGCCGCGCTGCTCGACGCCGTACGCGGCCTGGTGGCCCTCGCCGGTGCGCGCAGCACGGCGACGTTCACCCGCATCCTGCTCTGGATGCTGACCACCCTGCGGTCCGGGACCGGCGACCACCCGTACGAGGAGCTGCGACTGGACCCGGAGGCCGCGGCGCTGCTGCGCCGGGCCGCCGTCGGCGGCGCGGCCGGCGCCGACGGCCTGCGCGGCGCCGCCGACCTGGCGCTGCGGTCGCTCCACGCACTGCCACCGGACGCGCCCGAACGGGCCCGGGTCGCCCGGCTCCACGCCTGGCTGCTGGTCCACGTGGAGACGCTGGAGCCCGGATCGGTCGACTTCCGCGCCGCGGAGCGGCCCGTGCCGCCGGCCGAGAGCGACCGCGGCAGCCGTCTGAGGGACTGGCCGGCCGGCCTCGCCCTGGAGCCCGGTCTGGTCGCCCATCTCGACGGCCCGTTACGGGACTTCTCCGCCGAGCTGGGCGTGCGCGAGCGGCGCTACGCGG
Source organism: Streptomyces olivaceoviridis (assembly GCF_014650115.1). Lineage (GTDB taxonomy): Bacteria > Actinomycetota > Actinomycetes > Streptomycetales > Streptomycetaceae > Streptomyces > Streptomyces olivaceoviridis. The sequence goes on from NZ_BMUI01000008.1 coordinate 307,006, forward strand.
CCCGCATCGACCGGCTGCTGGCCTACCGGACCGGCGACACCGGCTACCTGGAGGACGCGGCCGTCCTGCTCACGGAGGCGATCGACCTGAGCCGCGACTCCTGGTGGGCCACGGCCCTGCGGGCGGAGCTGGCCGAGATCCAGGAGCAGGCCGCCTCGTACGGCGGCAGCTTCCACGACGCGGACAGCTCCCTGGCCACCCTGCGCGAGCTGGGCACGGCCCTGCGCCACGACGGCTCGCTGCCGCTCGACGCGCCGTTCGCCCTGGACCTCCTGCTCTCCACCGTGGACCGCGAACTGGGCCACGCGCGGCGTACCGGGAACCACGAGGCACTGCCGCGCCTGGTCGAGGAGCTGCGCGCCCGGCACGCCGCCCTGCCGGTGGACAGCGACCGGCGCGGCGCGGTGGCGGAGCGGCTGGAGCAGATCGAGGAGCTGGGCTCGGGCGGGCAGCGACAGGCCGCCGGGGAGGCAGGGCCGGCGGTGGACCTCGCCGCCGAGCTGGAGGACCTGAAACGCACGGTCGCCGAGATCACCCGGGATCTGGACGCTCCGGCGCTGTACCACCACCACGAGTACGACCGGCGCGTCACCCTCGGCATGCGGCTGCTCCTCTCCGTCCGGCGCGGCCTGACCGCCCCAGTGCTGCTGGACTGCGCCATCGGCCAGCTGGCCCGCGCCCGGACACTGCTCGCCGAGGGGCGTGGCGGGGGGCGCCGGGTGGACGTCCTGACGCAACTGGCCGAGGCACACCTCATGCGGGCCTCCCGGCGCGGTCCGCACACCGCCGCGGACGAGCGGGCGTTCCTGGAGATCACCCATGAGGCGCTGGACGAGCTGGCCGCCGACGTCCTGCTCCAGACCGGGGCCGACCACGGTCTGTCCGCGGCCCTCAACGGCGACCTGCTGGCGGAGCGGCTGGCGTGGGCCGCGCTCCTGCTCCGTCGGCCCGCCGACGCGGTGGCCGGTCTGGAGAAGGGGCGGGCCCTGGTGCACCAGGCCGCCACCGCCTCCTGGAGCATTCCCGAACTCCTCGACGCCGCCGGCCACCCGGAACTGGCCCGGCGGTGGCGCACCCGGATCCCCGCCGACCCGCTGCGCCCGCGGACCGGTGACGCGTCGGCCCCGGCCGCCGCCACCCCGCCCATCCCCAGCGCCCTGCGGCGTGACGCACTGGCCGCGCTGGGTGTCCGTCCCCGCCCCGGACAAGGCCGGCGCGCCCGGCAGGTGGTGGGCGCCGCGGACGTCGCCGCGCTCACCGAGGGTCTCGCCGCCTCGGGCGCGGACGCGCTGGTCTATCTGCTGCCGGGCCTGCCGCTGCCCCCGACCGGCGGCTCGTACCCCGGCCACGCGCTGATCCTGCGTCCCGGCGCCGAACCCGTCATGCTGCCGCTTCCGGAGTTGATCCGTCCCGGCAGCGCGCCGCTGGAGCGGTACCTCAAGGCCGCGGTGGCGCGTTCCCGGGCGCTCGTCCACCCGACCATGCACACGTCGTACCGGGCCGCCTTCGAGCTGGACTGGCAGGCCGCGCTGCGCGCCCTGTGCGACTGGGCGTGGCCGGCGGTCATGGGTCCGGTGCTCTCGGCGGTGCGCTCGGCACCGGGCGCGCGGGTGCCGCCGGACCGGCCGCCGCGGCTCGTGCTGGTGCCCTGCGGCCGGATCAGTGTCGTACCGTGGCACGCCGCGCGGACCGGGGGCGCCGGCGGGCACGGCCACCGGTACGCCTGTCAGGAGGCCGTCATCAGCTACGCGCCGTCCGGGACGCAGTTCCTCGCCGCGGCCGGCCGGCGCCGGATGCCCCCCGCCGAGGGGCGGCAGGTGCTCGTCGCCGACCCGGAACTGACCCTGCCCTGGGCCGAGGTGGAGACGGCCGCGCTGTACGCCTCCTGCTATCCCGGGGCGCTGCGCTACGGCGAGTTCCTGGACACCGGCGAGGAGCCGGACGCGGCGGGGACACCGGCGGACCTGCTCGCGGTGCTGCCCGGCGGTGCGTCACCGGCGTCCGTGGTCCACCTGGCCTGTCATGCCTGGGCCGCGCCGCGCCCCACCGAGTCCGCGCTGCGGCTGGCCGTCGCGCCCGGCGCGGGCCGGGACAGCGGCCGGCTCACCGTGGCCGGTCTCCTCGACGGTGCCGCAGGGCCGCGGCCGGACACCGCCGGTCCGCTGGTCGTGCTCAGTGCCTGCGAGACCGACCTGAGCACGCGTCACCACGACGAGTCGCTGACGCTCGCCACCGCGCTGATCACGCGTGGGGCCGCCGACGTCGTGGGGTCGCGGTGGGCGGTGCGGGACGGTCCGACCGCCGTGATGATGGCCGTCTTCCACCACCACCTCACCGCGGGCGGGCTGGCCCCGCCCGACGCCCTGCGGGCCGCCCAGCTGTGGATGCTCGACCCCCACCGCAGGCTCCCGTTCGACCTCGACGAGCCGCTCCGCCACGAGGCCGCCCGCTCCGACCTGCACGGCCTTCACCACTGGGCGGCCTTCACCCATCAGGGCAACCCCGCGCCCGCGCCGACGGGTTGAGGCAGGGGTACCGCCCAGCCGACCTACAAGAACCACCTCGGGAGGATTCAGTGGACCGCAAGCCCCGACGCGCCGCTCCGCGCGTACTGGCCGCCGCCGTGCTCGCCGCCACCGCCGCGCTCGGCGCCGCATCGCCCGGCGCGACCGCGGCGGACGGAGTGACCGGCGCCGGACCGGCCGCGCCCCGCGTGCCGTTGCGCGTGGCCACGTACAACATCCACGCCGGAGCCGGCCAGGACGACGTCTTCGACCTCGACCGCACGGCGGCGGCGATCCGGGACCTGGACGCCGACGTGATCGGCTTGCAGGAGGTCGACGTGCACTGGGGTGCGCGGAGCGACTTCACGGACGAGGCCCGGGAACTGGCCGGAAAGCTGGGCATGCGGGTCTTCTTCGCGCCGGTCTACGACCTCCCGCCCGCCACGCCCGGCGGGGAGCGGCGGCAGTACGGCGTCGCGCTGCTGAGCCGCCCGCCGCTGCGGGGCGCGTGGAACCACGAGATCACCCGGCTGTCCACCCAGACGCCCGACCCGGCGCCGGCCCCCGCGCCCGGCTTCGCCGAGGTGGCGGTCAAGGTCCGGGGCACCTTGGTGCACGTGTACGCGACCCACCTGGACTACCGCACCGACCCCTCGGTCCGGCGCGCCCAGGTCGACGACATGCTGGGCGTCCTGGCCGCGGACTCCGGCCCGAAGGTGCTCCTCGGCGACTTCAACGCCGAGCCGGACGCCCCTGAACTGGCCCGGCTGTGGGGCCCGTTGGCGGACGCGGCCCCGGGTGGCGGCAAGACCTATCCGGCGGTGGACCCGGTCAAGCGCATCGATCTCGTGACGGTCTCACCGGACGTCACCGTCACCGCCACGCACGAGTCCGGGGCCACGGCCTCCGATCACCGCCCGGTGGTCGCCGACCTCCTGCTGCGCCGCGGGGCCCGCTGAACTCCCCGCCCCGGACTGCTGCACCTGCTCCTGCCACTCGACGGTCCCCGCGGCACCCTGGCTCACGCTTGTCCGTCCGCACCGTTCTCCGGAGCCCTGTTCACCGGCGGCCGGCGCCCGGCCCCGCGGGCGTCCGCCCCTCGCAGGACGGCGAGCAGGACGAGCGCGACGGCCTGGATCGCGGCGACGACCGTGATCAGGAGCGGGACCGAGTAGCCGTACAGGGCGCCGGTCAGCGCGCCGCCCACCAGGGTCGCGCCGCCCACCACCCCGGCGAAGACGCCGTACGCCGTCGCCCGGCCCGGCGAGGGCACCAGGTCCGCGACGGTCGCCCGGAGCGTGGACTCCTGGATGCCCGTCGCCGCGCCCCACACCAGCGAACCGGCCACGGCGGTGGCCACGGTGTGCGTGAACGCCAGTGCCGGTACGGCGGCGGCCAGCACGGGCAGGACCGCCAGCACCCGCGGACCGGTCCGGTCGTACAGCCAGCCGGTGGCGAGGGCGGCCACCGCGTCCACGGCCATCGCCGCCGCGTACAGCACCGGCACCCACGCCGTCGTCATCAGGTGCCGCTGGACGAGGTGGTACGACAGCACGCCGAAGGTGGTGAAGCCGGCCGTCGTGACCGCGGTGAACGCCGCGTACGTCCAGAAGGCGGCGGGCAGCGGACCGGCGGGCAGCGGACCGTCCGGCGCGGGGCTCCCCGGCGGGGCCGCCGCCTGCCGCTCGTACACCTCCGGGTCCGGTACCCGCGCCCGGAGCCAGAACAGGAGCCCCAGCACCGCGGCGCCGGGCGCGGCGAGCACGCCGAGCGCGGGGCCGTAGGCGTTCCCGCTCAGCGCGAGCACGCCCGCCACGGTCAACGGACCGACCAGCGCGCCCACCTGGTCCATCGCCTCGTGGACGGCGAAGCCCCGGCCGCGTCCGGTAGCGGCCGTGGCATGCGAGAGGAGGGTGTCCTTGGCCGGGGAGCGCACCGCCTTGCCGACTCGTTCGGCGATCACCAGGGCGCAGGCCGCCCACAGCACGCCGGCCACGCCCAGCAGGGGCACGGAGAGCACGGTCAGGGCGTAGCCGCCGATCGACAGGCCCCAGAAGCGGCGCGTCCGGTCGGCCAGCGGCCCGGACACCAGGCGCAGCCCCAGCGCCGCCGCCTCACCGGCGCCGGTGACCACACCGACGACCAGGGCGGAGGCACCGAGCGACGCCAGCAGCGGGCCGGTGACCGAGCGGGCGCCTTCGTACACGAAGTCGGCGAGCAGGCTGACCAGGCCGAACCACACGACGAACCGCCACGGCCCGATCCCGCCCGGCCGCACGGGGTCCTGCCCTCCGGCCCGCGCTGCCCGCACGCCCACACCACCTCCGCGACTGCCCAGCAGCCCAGCATGCCTCGCGGCACCGAGCGGACGCGAGACAGCACGCCCCGCAGGACCGTGCCGCAGTCCCCGACGCCGGCCACGGCAAGGCCGACGACGCACGGTCCTCTCGCCCGCGGAGGGGCACACCGTTCTCGCCGGCCCGGCGCCCCCAGGAGCACCGCCGGCTAGCCGGCACGCCGGGCCTCCGCATTCTCGTCCCGCCCGCGACGAGCGTGCCGCCGCGGCAGGCCCGCTGCGACGACGGCGGTGCCGCACGGGCCCGTTCGGCGGCCGGATCGCCGCCCTCCGCGGTCCGTGTGCTCGCCTCCCCCAGCGTGCCTGGAGACAACCACGGCACTGGGCGTGGAGGGTGCGCCGGTTCCCCGGTTGACGGATGTGGACGTGGGCCGCCGACGGGGCCGCACCCCGGGCGAGGTGGGGCCCGCTGGCCGATGCGCGGGGCCTGGAGGGCCGTACCCTCGCCGGGGTCGAGGCGAAGGTGGTACGGGCGGCGGCGGTGGCGGCACTGGGCCTGCCCGTCGCGGCCTTCCGGCGCCTGGGCGTACCGCCCCTGACCGTCACCGAACTCAGCGGCCGGGCCCGGCGGTGGAATCTGCGGCTGGGGCGTCCACTGTCCGCACCGGGGGCCGAACAGCCGCCTGCCGAACGGCGATCGGGCGGGGACGGCCCCGGGCCCGCCGGTGGTCGGCGGGAGTCAGTGCGCGGCCGGCTCCTTCGGGAGTCCGCGTCCCCTCTCGGCGGTGCACAGGACGGCGGCCCCGACTCGCGGGCACCCCGCACACCGTGGCGCGACCGTGCCGGGTGATCCCGCGCGGCCCGGGTCTCAGGGATCCGCGCGTCGCCGGGGCGGTGTGAAGGCGTACAGGTCGAGGATGTCCGGCAGGGGAGCCACACCCGGGCCGCCCGCGCGCACCCAGGTGACGATGTCCTCGGTCGCGTCCGGATCGTTGACGAGCCCCAGCCAGACCGGCCGCGCACCGGCGGCCCGGCCGGCGGCCGACGGCTGGACGACGATGACGTTGGCCTGGTCGCAGACGTCGAGGCAGTCGGAGACACGCACGGGCACCTCGGCCCGCAGCCGCGCGGTCTGCGCCGCGTGGTCGACGCCGGTCACCTTCGGGCTGCCGCAGCAGCAGTCCCGGCACACCACGACCCGGCACGGCACCGCACCGGTCCCCCTCGCCGCCTCGCCTGCCGTTTCTTCCGCCGGCCTGTCGGGCACGCCGCGCCACTCCCCTCCCGGGGAGGTCCGCCCCGGTGTCACCTCACAGGGTGATCATCCTTTCATCCCCGGCGACGAGCCGTCACCCGGCCGCCGTACGGCGGGTCACCCGTCGGAGCGGCCCCCCTCAGTCACTCGAAATGACTAATGCCGGAACGTGCGCCCCTTGTGCCGACCGGGCCCTCCCCCGTTCGGAGTTGCGGCCGTACGAGGGACATGAGTCCGTTGGTGTCGTGTCCTGCCGGATCTCACTCAGGAGGAGACACATGGGCACCAACCACAACGGCCTGTCGGCCGAGAAGCTGAACGTCGTCTTCGCGGTCCGCGTGGTCGAGGGCGGCGAGCAGGGCTTCCTGGATCTGTACGAGCACCTCCGGAAGTCCGTGTCCAACACCCCCGGTCACATCGTCGAGCGGCTCGGAGAGCCCGTCGACGGCTCCCGCCAGTGGGTGATCACCAGCGAGTGGCGGTCGGCCGAGGACTTCTTCGCCTGGCAGCGGAGCGAGGAGCACCAGGAGCTGGTGGCCCCGCTGCGCCAGTGGGTCGACCAGCGGCAGTCGATGCGGTTCCGGGTGGTCAAGGAGACCAAGGGGGTGTCCGCATGACGGGCACCGTCAACGGCCCCGTCGCCGTCCTCGGTCTCGGCACGATGGGCGCCGGCCTGGCCACTCGCCTCCTCGACCAGGGGATGCGGGTCCGGGTCTGGAACCGTACCCCGCAGCGCATCGAGCCGCTCGCCGAGGCGGGCGCCCACGCCGCCGCCCACCCCGCCGACGCCGTCGCGGGCACGAGCGCCGCCCTCTGCGTCGTGTCCGACGGCGAGGCCCTCGGCACCGTACTGCACGGGCCGCACGGCGTGCTGGCCGACGGCCCGTACCCCGGCGTCCTGATCTGCGCCAGCACCGTCGCCCCCGACGAGGTCGTGCAGATCGCCGGTGAGGCGCCCTCGGTCCTGGACGTCGGCATGCTCGGCAACCGCGACCACGCCCGCGACGGAGAGCTGCGGCTGTTCGCCGGCGGCGACAAGCACGTCTTCGACACCGCCCGTCCGCTGCTGGAGACGCTGGGCAAGGAGGTCGTCCATCTGGGCGCACTCGGGTCCGGCATGCGGATGAAACTGCTCCTCAACCTGCTCATGGGCATAGAGGTGCAGGCCCTGGCCGAGGCCACCGAACTGGCGGGCGCCTGCGGCCTCGACCGGCAGCAGGTCCTCAAGACCATCGCGGGCAGCGGCTTCGCCTCGCCGGTCATGGCGTTCAAGTCCCGGCGTCTGGCCTCCGGCCGCTTCGACGAGCCGGACTTCCGGCTGCGGCTGATGGCGAAAGACCTCATGCTCGCTTCCAAGCAGGCGGCGACAGTCGGCCTGAGCCTGCCGTTGGCGACCGCCGCGGCGGAGACCCACGTCCGTGCCACCGAGCAAGGACTGGGCGACCAGGACTGTGCCGCGGTCACCCGCGCACTCGTACCGAAACCGGAAACCGACACGTGATCATCGACATCCACGGGCATCTGTCCCCACCGGAAGCGGCCGAACGCTTCCCCATGCCCCCGAGCCTGACCGACGTCGACGGCATGCTCGCCGCCCGCGCCGAGGCCGGGATCGACCTCACCGTCATCGGCAGCCCCGTCGGGGCCGGCGCGATGGCGCGGGTGCCGGGCGTCGACAACTACGCCCAGCCCCGCGACCGGCTGCGCCGCTTCCACGACTGGATGTCGGGGCTGATCCGGAGGTTCCCGGACCAGTTGCGCGGCTACGTGTACGCCAACCCGTTCGGCGACGACGACCACCTCGAAGGAGTCCGGGAGACCCTCGCGGACCCGGCCTTCGTCGGTCTGATCACCACGTCCAGCGTGCACGGCGAGTTGCTCGGCTCGCCCCGCGCCGACTCCTTCTTCGCGCTGGCCGCGGAGGCGGGGGTGCCGGTGCTGGTGCACGCCCCGGCCGAGCCGGTGGGCACGGAACGGGTGGACGAGACCGGGTTCGTCGAGCAGATCGGCCGCTTCGGCGACGTCACGATGGGCATGGCCATGATCGCGTTCGCGGGGTGGCTGGACAAGTACCCGGGTCTGCGGTTGATCGGCGCGACCGGCGGCGGCGCGATGGCGCTGCTGCCGGAGCGCCTGCGGACCGCGGCGCGCCCCCGGCACTGGGCCGGGGGCGCGCCGCCCTCCGGGCGGCCCACGGCCGGTCCGCCCGCCGCCGACCCGGCCGCCGCCCTGCGGCGCATGTACGTCGACACGAGCCCCTTCAGCGCCGCGCACCTGAGCCTGAACGCCGAAGTGCTGGGCCCCGAACGGATGCTGTTCGGCACCGACTCGCCGCCGATGGCCGCGCCGCTGGAGGACTCCATCCGCATGATCGAGAAGTTGCCGGTCGACGAGGCGTCCCAGCGGCTCGTCCTCGGCGGCAACGCCCAGACCCTCTTCGACCTCAGGAGCCGTCCGTGACCACCACGCAGGAGGCCGTCGCCGCGGCCGAGCGGTGCACCCCGGAGTTCCGCCGCGACCCGCACGCGGTCTACGCCCACCTCCGCGACTCGGCGCCCGTCTGCCCCATGAGCCCCCCGCACGGCAACGAGACGTATCTGGTCACCCGGTACGACGACGCGCGGGCCGCCCTGTCGGATCCGCGGCTGAGCAAGGACATGTACGGGGCCATGGACGCCTACCGGAGGATCTTCGGCGACTCGTCCGTCGCGCTGGACGACAACATGCTCAACTCCGACGCGCCGAAGCACACCCGGCTGCGCCGGCTGGTCAACTCGGCGTTCACCCCCCGGCGCGTGGAGGCGCTGCGGCCCCGGATCGAGGAGGTCGTCCGGGACCTGCTGGACGGGTGCCCGGCCCGGGAGCGCTTCGACCTGCTGCCCGCGTTCGCGTTCCCGCTGCCGATCACCGTGATCTGCGATCTGCTGGGCGTGCCCCCCGAGGACCGGACGCGGATGCAGCACCTGTCCACCACGGTGGCGCAGACCGGCTTCGGCGAGGAAGCCAAGCGGGCCCAGCAGCAGGCGGAGGAGGGTCTGCACGCCTACTTCACCGACCTCCTCACCGCCAAGCGCGAGCGTCCGGGTGACGATCTGCTCAGCGCGCTCATCGCGGCCCGTGACAACGACGGCGGTCTGACGGAGAGCGAACTGGTCTCCACGGCGTTCCTGCTGATGTTCGCGGGTCACAAGACGACCGCGTACCTCATCGGCAACGCCGTCCACCACCTGCTGTCCCACCCCGCCCAGCTGCGCGCCGTACGGGAGGACCCGGGGTTGATCCGTGCGGCGGTCGAGGAACTGGTGCGCTACGACGGCTCGGTGGAGAGCGCGACGTTCCGCTACGCGACCGAGGACGTGGAGTACGGCGGAACACTGATCCCCAAGGGCGCCCTGGTGCAGATCGCGCTCAGCTCGGCCAACCGCGACCCGCGGAAGTTCGACGCGCCGGACGAGCTGGACGTGCGGCGGCCGGGCAACGCGCAGGACGCCCATCTCGGCTTCGGACACGGCAGCCACTACTGCCTGGGAGCCCCGCTGGCCCGGCTGGAGACCCAGCTGGCCCTCACCCGCCTGTTCGAGCGGTTCCCCCGGATGGCCCTGGCCGACCCCGCCGGTGAACCGCGCTGGCTGGAGGTCCCGTTCCCGGCCTTCCGGGGCCTGGCCGAGCTGCCGGTCGTCCTCGATCCCGCGGGGTGAGCGGCGGCGGCACGCGGCAGGCCCCCACCGCCCGGCCGGCGTGACCGGCCGGGCGGTGGCACGCCGGTGCGGGACCAGGGTCTGTCCTCGGATTCCCTAGGCGCCGGGCGGCAGCTGGGCCGGGCTGACCCGTTCGCCCAGGACCTCCGCCATGAACTGCACCAGCCAGCGCTGGGACGGGCTGCGGGAAGCCTCGTGCCGGGCGTAGAGCGCGACCTCGATCGGCTCGGTCTCGAACGGCAGGCGCACCAGGCGCAGGCGGTGGGAGGCGGTGAAGACCTCCCCGACGTACTCGGGGACGATGGCGATCAGGTCGGTGCGCTCCAGCAGGTACGGCAGCATCGAGAAGCGGGTGGCGTCCACGGCCGCGCGGTCCAGGAGCCCGTAGGTGGCGAGCACGGAGCGGGGGACGACGTGACCGCTGGGGCCGTACACCGTGGCGTGGTGCTCGGCCGCCAGCTCGGCCAGGGTGACGGACGCGCCCCGGACGCGTGGGTGGTCGGCGGCGACCATGCCGACGTAGCGCTCGTGGAAGAGCGGGATGCGCACGGTGCGGTGGGAGGTCAGGACGGGGGTGGCGACGAACGCGTCGAGTTCGCCGCGGCGCAGTTGGCCCTCGGCGTCGTCGACGTCGAGGGCGCGGACGGTGAAGGACACCCGGGGCGCGCGGGCGCGGGCCGCCGCCACGAGACGGGGCAGCAGGGTCACCTCGCCGAGGTCGGACAGGGCGAGGGTGAAACGGCCCGCCATGGTCGCGGGGTCGAAGTCGTCGCCCTGGCGGATCGCCCCGTCGATGTCGGCCAGGGCGCGTTGCAGCGGCTCGTAGAGGCGGCGGGCGCCGGCGGTCGGGGTCAGGCCGCGGCCGGTGCGGCGGAAGAGGTCGTCGTCGAAGTGCCGGCGGAGTTTGGCCAGGCTGTAACTGACCGTCGGCTGGGTGACGTGGAGGGTCTCGGCGGTGGCCGTGACGCTGCCCGTCTCGTAGAGCAGCACGAAGACCCGGGCGAGGTTGAGATCGAAGCTGCTCATATCGATCGACTCTATATCGCGGCGCGCCAACATCTATTGGTGGCCCGGTCGCGCGCTCCCTAGCGTGTGCTGCGTCACTTCGGAGAGGAACGCCTGTGCCGTCCGTGCGCCGCATCGCCCATGAGTTCCTGGAGCGCCAGGGGCTGACCACCGTCTTCGGCAACCCCGGTTCGAACGAGCTGCCCTTCCTCACCGGACTCCCCGACGGGTTCCGGTACGTGCTCGGCCTGCACGAGGGTGCCGTCGTGGGCATGGCCGACGGCTACGCCCAGGCGACGGGCCGGCCGGTGCTGGTCAATCTGCACGCCGCTTCCGGCTCCGGCAACGCGATGGGGGCGCTGACGAACGCCGTGGCCTCGGGGACGCCGCTGGTGATCGTGGCCGGTCAGCAGGTGCGGCCGGCCATCGGGCCGGAGGCCAACCTCGCCAACGTCGACGCCCCGGCGCTGATGAGGCCGCTCGTCGGCTGGGCCGCCGAACCGGCGTGCGCCCAGGACGTGCCGCGCGCGCTCGCCCAGGCCGTCTTCGAGGCGCGGTTGCAGCGCCGGCCGTCCTACCTCTCCGTCCCGTACGACGACTGGGCGGCCGACGCGGGCGAGAACGCGCCGGCCGTGCTGGACCGGTGGGTCGAGCGCGCGGGGGTGCCCGCCGGGGAACAGGGCCACCGGCTGGCCGAGGCGGTGGCCGGCGCCCGGCGGCCCGCGCTCGTCCTGGGCGGTGACATCGACACCGCCGGGCGCTTCGACGACGCGGTGCGGCTGGCCGAGCGGCTCGCCGGCCCGGTATGGGCGGCGCCCTCGCTCTTCCGGCTGCCCTTCCCCAACCGCCACCCGCTGTTCCGCGGTGTGCTCCCCGCCGGCATCGAGCCGATCCGCCGGGCCTTCGAGGGCCACGACCTGGTACTGGTGCTCGGCGCCCCCGTGTTCCGCTACCACGAGCACCTCCCCGGGCGGTATCTGCCGGCGGGCACCCGGCTGATCCAGGTGACGGAGGACGCGTCCGCCGCCGCGCGGGCGCCGATGGGCGAGGCGCTGGTCGCCGACCCCGGCGCGGTGATCGAGCTGCTGGCGAACGCGCTCGACGCGTCCGGGGTGCCCTCGGCCGACTACCGGCCCGTGCCGGCGCCGCGCTCCGCCGAGGGGCCGCGCCTGCATCCGGAGGAGGTCTTCGCGGCCCTGCGGGACGAACTGCCCGCCGACACCGCGTACGTGGTGGAGTCGACCTCGACCACCTCCTCGTGGTGGCGCCAGATGGATCTGCGCCGGCCCGGCTCGTACTACTTCCCGGCGGCGGGCGGTCTCGGGTTCGGCCTGCCCGGCGCGGTCGGGGTCGCCATGGCCCAGCCCGAGCGGCCGGTCGTGGGGGTGATCGGGGACGGCTCGGCCAACTACGGCGTCACCGCGCTGTGGACGGCCGCCCAGCACCGGGTTCCGCTCACCGTGGTGCTGCTGCGCAACGGGACGTACGGCGCGTTGCGCTGGTTCGGCGGCCTCCTCGGCGTGCCGGACGCTCCGGGCCTGGACATCCCGGGTCTGGACTTCACCCGTATCGCTGAGGGCTACGGGGTGCCCGCCCTGCACGCCGACGGCGTGGACGAGTTGCGGGCGGTCCTCGCCGAACGCCCGGACGGCCCCCGGCTGGTCCAGGTGGACACGGCGCTCACCACGCCCTCCTGAGCACGCACCGCCCGCGAGTCTCCCGTTCCACGGCAGCTCCACGAAGGGAATCCGATGACACTCCTGGACAGCGACGTCTGGAGCAAGAAGATCTTCGGCGACGGCTGGACGGCCGCCACCCGCGAGCAGCCGGTCGTCGAGCCGGCGACCGGGGACGGGCTCGGCACCGTGGGTCTGGCCACGGCCGAGGAGGTGGGCCGCGCCGCCGCCCGCGCCGCCGAGGCACAGCGGGCCTGGGCGGCCGTCCCCGCGCAGGCGCGGGCGGCCGTACTGCGCCGCGCGGGCGAGCTGTTCACCGAGCACGCCGCCGAGATCGAGGACTGGCTGGTGCGGGAGGCGGGCTCCGTCCGGGCCAAGGCGCGTTTCGAGGTGGGGCTGGCGCGCGGCGAGTGCTTCGAGTGCGCGGCGCTGCCGACGTATCCGCAGGGTGAGGTGCTGGCGTCCGAGGACCCCCGCTGGTCGTTCACCCGCCGTCGCCCGGCCGGGGTGGTGAGCGTGATCGCGCCGTTCAACTTCCCGCTGCTCCTGGGGCTGCGCTCGGTGGCTCCCGCACTCGCGCTGGGCAACGCGGTGCTGCTCAAGCCCGATCCCCGCACGGCGGTGAGCGGTGGTGTCGTCATCGCGCGGGTCTTCGAGGAGGCCGGGCTGCCCTCCGGTGTGCTCCATCTGCTCCCCGGTGACGGCTCGGTCGGCGAGGCGGTCGTCGAGGCCCCCGAGGTGCGGGTCGTCTCGTTCACCGGGTCCACGCCGGTGGGGCGGGCCATCGGCGAGCGGGCCGGCCGTCTGCTCAAGCGGGCCCACCTCGAACTCGGCGGGAACAACGCCCTGGTGGTGCTGCCCGGCGCCGATGCGGGCAAGGCGGCCTCGGCCGGTGCGTTCGGCTCGTACCTGCACCAGGGGCAGATCTGCATGACGACCGGCCGGCACGTCGTGCACGAGTCCCTGCTGGAGGAGTACACCGCCGCGCTCGCCGCGAAGGCCCGGGCGCTGCCCGTCGGCGACCCGGCCCGGGAGGACGTGGCGCTCGGCCCGATCATCGACCGGCGGCAGCTGGAGCGGGTGCACGGCACCGTCACCGAGAGCGTCGCGGCGGGCGCGACACTGGCCGCGGGCGGCGAGATCGTGGGCGCCGGGTACCGCGCCACCGTGCTGACCGATCTGACCACCGACATGCCGGCGTGGCGTGAGGAGATCTTCGGACCCGTCGCACCCGTCATCGGTTTCTCCACGCCGGAGGAGGCCGCGCGGATCGTGAACGACTGCGAGTACGGGCTGTCCGTCGGCATCCTCGGTGACGTCGGTACGGCGATGAGGCTCGCCGACCGGATCGACTCCGGCAAGGTCCACATCAACGAACAGACCGTCGGCGACGAACCCCACGCGCCCTTCGGCGGGGTCAAGGCGTCGGGTACGGGCTCCCGGTTCGGCGGAGCAGCCGCCAACGTCGAGGCGTTCACCGAGACGCAGTGGCTCACCGTGCGGCCCGACATCGCCGAGTACCCGTTCTGAACCGGAGTCCGGCACCGCCTGGGCACCACCGCTCAGCACTCACCCCATCTCCATCTCCCGCAGCCGCTCACAGGGGGAACACCGCCATGGCATCCATCGCCTCGTCCGGCGCGTCCGGCACCACCACGGGGACCGGCACCGCCGGACGCAACCTCTGGACGGTGGTCCTGTGCTGGATCACCGTCCTGCTGGAGGGCTACGACCTCGTCGTCCTCGGCGCCATCATCCCGACGCTGCTCAAGACGCGTCACCTCGGCATGACCGCGGGGGACGCGACCACCGTCGCCACGCTGTCGCTCGTCGGCGTCGCCATCGGCGCGGTGCTGGTCGGTCCGCTGGCCGACCGGCTCGGCCGGCGCCTGCTGCTCATCGGCTCGGTGGTGCTGTTCTCGGTCTTCACCCTGCTGGTGCCGCTCGCCGGCTCGGTCACGATGTTCGCCGTACTCCGCCTCATAGCCGGTCTGGGGCTCGGTGCGTGCATGCCCGTGTCCCTGACGATGATGGCCGAACACATGCCGGCGGACCGGCGGGCGCGCGCCAGCACGCTGACCATGACCGGCTACCACACCGGCGCCGTGATCACCTCGCTGCTCGCGCTGCGGGTGACCGACGACTGGGAGGTCCTCTTCTACGTCCTGGGCGTCGCCGGACTGGTCGTCGCGGTCGTCCAGTGGTTCCGTCTGCCGGAGTCGGAGGCGTTCGTCCGCGCCAAGGAGGCGCCGGGTGCCGAGCGCGTTCCGTTCACCGAGCTGCTCAAGCCGGCCTACCTCCGCGCCGGCATCGGGATCTGGGTGGCCTCCTTCATGGGCCTGTTGCTGGTCTACGGCCTCAACACCTGGCTGCCCAAGCTCATGAACGACGCCGGATACCCCGTTCCCACGGCCGTCACCCAGCTCCTCGTGCTCAACGTCGGCGGTGTGGCCGGCCTGGTGCTGGGCGGTTTCGTGGCCGACCGGCGCGGCATCAAGCTCACCACGCTGGGCTGGTTCGCGGTCTCGGTGGGCATGCTGGCCTGTCTCAGCGTCAAGATGGACAGCGACCTGCTGCTCGACACGGTCGTCTTCCTCACCGGCGTGTTCGTCTTCTCGGCGCAGGTGCTCGTCTACGCCTACGTCACGCAGTACTACCCGGCCTCCGTCCGCGGCACCGCGCTCGGCTCCGCGTCCGGCATCGGCCGCATCGGCTCCATCGTCGGCCCGTCGATCACCGGCGCCCTGGTCTCCGCCGGGATCGGCCACCCCTGGGGCTTCTACTTCTTCGCCACGGTGGCCGTCCTGGCCTTCCTGGCCGTGCTCACCCTCCCGGCCCGGCCCCCGCAGGACCCCACCGCCTGACGCGGCGGTGTCCGGTCACCGTCCCTCGGGGAACCCGTCGCTGGTGATGAAGTAGAACACCGGCAGCACGACGAAGACGGCGACGGCCACCAGCGGCGCGACGACGACGCCGAGGAGCCCGGCGGCACTGTACGCCAGGGCTCCCGCCCAGGAGCGCAGGCGGCCGTGCCGTACGTACGTGCTCTCCACCTCCGGGGTCAACAGCTCGGGACGGCGGGCCAGTTGGTCGTAGAAGGCTACCCAGCTCAGGCACATCACCGCCGCCAGACCGGCGTAGAGGGCAACGGCGACCCGGGCGTCGGAACCGTCGGGGTCCGCCTGGAGCGCGTCCGCGACGACCGCGGTGGGGAACGACAGCGCCGCCGTGCTGAACAACAGCAGCAGGTTCGCCGCGTGCAGCCCCCGGTCCATCACACGGACCCGCACGAAGGCCTGGTGGTGGTTGAGCCAGATGACCGACACGTATCCGAAGGAGGCCAGATAGCCGAGGTAGGCGGGCCACTGGGCCAGCAGGGCGTGGCCGAGGCCGCCCGGCCGGTGCGGTGGATCGGCGAGGCCGAGGGCCAGCAGCGTGACGGCGATGGCCAGCACGCCGTCGCTGAAGGCCTCCGCGCGGGTGGTGTCGGACCGGGAGAAACCGCGGAGGCGGGTGCGGGACACACTGGCTCCTGACGTGCTGGTTCACAACGGGACGGGATGGGGCCGGGGCCGGGACGGGTGTGTCAGGCCCCGCTGCCGGGCCTGAGGGGGCTCACCCGGGGGACGGACGCCTTTCCCGTGTTGGAGACCTTGCCGCCGGTCCAGGGGACGGAGAGCGAGGTGGTCTCGTCGGGCGGGGTGACCAGCAGGGCCCGCGGCGTGACGGTGGTGACGCCGGTGATCCGCGGATCGCTGTAGCTCAGCGCCGACCAGGCGTCGTCCCCCGGGGCGAGCGTCACCCGCTGCTCCGGCTGGTCGGTGGCCCGCTCGGGGTCCGGGGTGACGGCGTCGCCCGCTCCGTCGACGAACGCCACGCCCGGGAAGCCGTACAGGCTGCACGTGCGCGGAGACCGGTTGGTCAGCACGAGGGCGAAGTTCTCCTGCCCGGCCCCGGGGTGGTCGGGCCCGAGGGACGCCTTGAGGTCGGAGGTGCGACAGCGTTTGGGGGCCGGTGCGGCGGGTGACGCCGCCGCCGTACCGGTGCCGGTCGGCTCGGAGGGGCCGGCGGTGTCGCCGCCGGCGGGTCCCGATGAGGTCGCCGACGGCGTACCGGTGGCGGCGGCGGACGCGGGCGGGGCGCCTCCGGAGGTGCCGTCCGCGCTGTGGCTCGTACACGCGGTCAGCACGGCACAGCAGGCGAGTACGGCGGGCAGGATGCGACGGAACGTCATGGTGCTCTTCCTCGGGGCTCACGGGCGCTCGGGGCTCACGGGCGCCGTGGCAGGTGTGTGCGCCGGCACGGGGCCGGCGCGGTGACGGGCGGCGGGCCGGGTCAGTGGCCGGTGCGGACGGAGCGGACCGCGCGCAGGATCAGGTCGGTGACGGGGCCGGGGTCGCTCACGGACACCGCGTGCGGGGCGCGGACGGCGACGGTGTGGGCGTGGGCGCGCTCGGCCATCCAGCGTTCGGCGGCCGGCGGGATGTTGCGGTCCTCGGTGGCCACGAGGTACCAGCTGGGGATCTTCTTCCACGCGGCGGCGGTGGCCGGTTCCTGGAGCGCGGCCAGGGTGATCGGGCGCTGGCCCGCGGCCATGACCTGGGCGGTCGGCACGGGGACACCGGCGGCGAACTGGTTGCGGAAGAGGTCCTTCCTGATGACCAGTTCGTCGCCCTGGCCGCCGCCGGGCAGCGGGTAGTGCTGGGTGACGGTCGCCTCCCCCAGAGTGCTGCCGGGGAACTTGCCGGTGAGCTGGAGCGCGCTCTCCCCGACCTCGGGGACGAAGGCGGCGATGTAGACCAGCGCCTTGACGCTCGGGAGACCGGCCGCGGCCTGGCTGATGACGGCGCCGCCGTAGGAGTGCCCGACCAGGACGATCGGTCCGCTGACGCTCTCCAGGACGCTGCGGATGTACGCGGTGTCGCTCGCCAGTCCGCGCAGGGGCAGGGCGGGCGCCAGCACGCGGTGGCCCTGCCGCAGCAGGCGCTGGACGACGCCGCGCCAGCTTGAGCCGTCGGCGAACGCGCCGTGGATCAGGACGACGGTGGGGTCGGCCGGGCGGCCGTGTCCGGTGGCCGGACGGCCCGCGGCCGGCGCGGCGTGCGCGATCCCGGCGGTGCCCAGGGCGGCGGCACCGGCCAGGAGGGACGTGGTCACGGTACGGCGCGAGATCGGTGCGTTCATCGTTCGCTCTCTGTCTGGGGTGGAGGGAGGGGGCGGGCCGGGGTCAGCGGGAGGTGGCCCGGACGGCGTCCTCGATGAGGCGCACGACCCGCTCGGGGTGGGCGAGCATGACCAGGTGGGAGGAGTCCACCTCGACGGTGGTCATGCCGGCCCGCCGGTAGCCGTAGCGCTCCACGTCGGGGTTGATGGTGTGGTCGGCGGAGGCGACCAGGCCCCAGGAGGGCTTGGTCTTCCAGGCCGCGGCCGGGGCCGCCTCGGTGAAGGCCTGGGCGGCCAGCGGGCGCTGGGACACGGCGAGGGCCGAGGCGAGGCGGGGGTCGACGTCGGCGGCGAAGATGGCCGGGAACTTGTCGGGCCGGACCGACACGTCGGTTCCGGGCTGGTCCGAACCCTCGATCGGGAAGGGGGTGTAGACGAGGGCGCCGGTCAGGTCGGAGTCGGGGAAGCGGCCTTGCAGCTCGCCGAGGCTCTCGCCCTCCTCCAGGGCGTAACCGGCCAGGTAGACCAGGGCGCTGACGTTGTCCTCGGTCCCGGCGACCGTGATGACGGCACCACCGTAGGAGTGGCCGACCAGGACGACGGGGCCGGGGATCTGGCGGACGATGTCGGCGACGTAGGCGGCGTCCCCGATGAGGCTGCGGTTGGGCACGGCCGGGGCGACGACGTCGAGGCCGCGGGCGATCAGCCGGGGGATGACCTCCGCGTAGCTGGAGGCGTCGGCGAAGGCTCCGTGGACGAGGACGACGGTCGGTCCGTCGGTACGGGACATGGGAGGACTCCCTGGTCGCTGGGGTGGGTGCCGGCCCGTGCCCGGCTGCCGGGCGGGTGGGTGGCTCGTGGGTGGTGCCGGGGCCGTGAGACGTCCGGACGGGTCGATCGTCCGGATTCGTGCGCGGGGAGCGCGCCAGCACGCTGTGGGCGAAGCCGCCGGTACCTCCGAGACCCTAGGGCGGGCGCAAGGGGGCGGATTGACTGTCTGTGCACCATCTGTGGCCTGTGCGCGCTCAGCGGCCACCGGCCCGTCCGGGGGCGTCGTATCGTCGGGACCGCGGCATCCGGGAAGTCGATTCGGGGGGTTGTGTGCTGCTGCTCGATCTGGCCACCGTGGCGCCACGTGACCGGGTGGACGCGTTCCACCACGCGTTGACGGACTCGTCGGTGCCCAACGACGTGGTCCACGAGGAGCCCGCGTCCGGCATCCACGCCCGTATGCGGATGTGGCGGGTGGGCGATCTGCACCTCTTCGCCACCCGCAACTCCGGCTTCGAGGTGCGGCGCGCGGAACGGCACGTCCGGCACCACCGGAGCAACCCGATCGTGTCCGTCTCGCTCCAGCCCGAGGGCGTGCACCGGGCCGAGGTCTCCGGCGCACGGCGGTTGCTGGGCTCGGACGACATCTGTGTCTTCCACGAGCTGTCGCCCCGGGTGTACGGCTGGTCCGGTGACGGGGCGTCCCAGTCGATGATGTTCGACACGCACCGGCTCGGCCTGCCGGTGGACGTGGTGGTGCGGGCGGCGGAACGACTGCGTGCCAGTCCGCTGCACGACCTGGTCCTGACTCATCTGCGCGGGGTGTGGCGCGACCCGGACGGCCTGGAAGCCGACCCCGGCGCGCGGCACCTGGCGTCCGCGACGACCGATCTGGTGCGCGCGCTGCTCGTGTCGGCCGCGCACGCCGAGGAGTCCGCCGAGGTCCGGTCCGTGATGGACGACACCCTGCTCACCCGGATCATGGCCCATGCGCGGCGCCACCTCGCGGATCGCGATCTGACGCCCGAACGGATCGCGGCGGAGCACGCGATCTCCGTCCGCCGGCTCTACGTGCTGCTCAGTGGGGCGGGGCTCAGCCTGGAGCAGTGGCTCATCACCGAGCGCCTCGGCAAGGCACAGGGGATGCTCGCCTCCGCCCGGTACGACCGTCTCACCGTGGCGGCGATCGCCACCCGCTGCGGGTTCAGCAGCCCGAGCCATTTCAGCCGGCGCTTCCAGGCGGCGTACGGGGTGGCGCCGAGCGAGTGGCGGCGGCTGAAGCGCGAGGAGGCGATGGGCGCGGCCGGGTGAGCCGGGCGCGCCTCCCGCGTCGGCGTGCCCCGGGCGGACGGGTCAGGCGGCGTGCAGCGCGGTGTGCAGGGTGTCCGTCATCTGGATGCGGGCCGCGCGGGAGGCGTCGGTGTCGCGGAGGGGGTCGAAGAGCACGAAGCCGTGGATCGTGCCGTGGTAGCGGATGGACACCACGGGGACGTCCGCCTCCCTCAGGTGGGAGGCGTAGGCCTCGCCCTCGTCGCGGAGCACGTCCGCCTCCGCGGTGAGCACGAGCGCCGGCGGCAGGCCGCGCAGCGACCGGGTGGGTGCGCGCAGCGGGGAGACCGTGTCGTGCGTCCGGATCCGCGGGTCGGGTGCGTACTGCTCCCAGTAGTCGCGCATGGCCGCGCGGCTCAGGAAGTAGCCGTCGGCGAACTGGTCGTAGGAGGGGGTGTCCATCGCGGCGTCGGTCACCGGGCAGAGCAGCACCTGGTGCCGGAGGGCCGGGCCACCGCGCTGCCGCGCCAGGAGGGCGAGCGAGGCGGCGTGCTGGGCGCCCGCGCTGGCACCGACGACGGCCATCCTGCTCCCGTCCAGCCGGCATCCCGAGCCGTGAAGGGCGATCCACCGGGCCACGGTGTACGCCCGCTCGACGGCGCCCGGATAGCGGACGTCCTCCGGCGCGTCGTACTCCGGTATGACCACGGCGGCGTCCGTTCCGAGGACGAGGTCGGTCAGCAGGTGCCGGTGCGCGTACGCGTCGGTCAGCATCCAGCCCAGTCCGTGCAGGTAGAGCACCACCGGCAGCGGTTCGTCACTGCCGGCGGGGCGGAGGATGCGCACCCGGACGCGGTGGCCGTCGCTGCCCGGCAGCGCCAGCCACTCCTCCTCGATGTCCGGCTCGTCACCGCCGTCACCGGCCCACAGGGAGGCCATCCGCGCCCTGGCGCCGGCCGCGTCCGGGTCCGAGGACGCGGGCAGTGCGTACGTCTTGACGAAGGCGCGTGCCAGCCGCTCCAGGACGGGTGCGGCCCCAGGGGCGGGAACGTCATCTTGCAAGAGAACTCCTGCGCGGGGGCCCGGCCGTGCAAGGGACCGGACCGTCGGAAAGGGTGCCGGCCCCTCCCCCGCGACCGGGCAGGCAGGCGTGCGGCGCCGGAGGCGGCTCCACCGGCACAAGTGCCCAGCCTAGGACGCGGCGAACGGGATGCGGGCGGCGCCGTGCCGTGGATACTTGCCGCTGCGTGCACAGTTTCCGCCGTCAGCCGTCCCCGCCCGCGGGGTCCTCGGACGGCCGGGTACGGTTGCGCCACTCGCGGGGTGACATGCCGTAGGCCGCGCGGAAACTGCGACTGAAGTGGGTGGCGTTGGCGAAGCCCCACCGTTTGGCCACCGCCCCCACCGCGACGTCCCACGCCTCGGGCCGGGCCAGCTCGCGCCGCGCCTCCTCCAGGCGGCGGTGCTGGATCCACCGGCCGATCGTGCTGCCCTGGCCCTCGAAGAGCTTGTGCAGATAGCGGACCGAGATGTGCTGGGCCGCGGCGATCGTGGCGGGGGTCAGGGTGCGGTCCCACAGCCGCGCGTCGACGTAGGCACGCACGCGCCACAGGAGGTCCTGCTGCTCCCGCACCTGCCCGGACGCGGGTTCGGCGCCCGCCGCGCCCTCCGTTCTCGCCACGTCCACGGTGTCCTCCACGTCCTGTGCGTGCCCCGGGCCCTCCGCCGCGAGCGAACCGACGAACCCCGTGACGGTCGTGGCCAGGCGGAGGGCCGTCGCCGGCGAGTACGCGGGCAGGGTGTCGAGCAACCCCCGCAGGAGGGGGCCGAGCAGGGGCGCCACGGGGCCGTCGGCGAAGGGTGCCCGGGCGCTGAGCGCCCGCGCCTGGCGGTCGGTCAGGGTGAGCGCGACCCGTGGAATCCGGACGAGGTGCAACTCGAAGTCCACCGACTCGTGCAGTAGGAAGGGCACCTCTTGGTCGCAGACGAAGATGTCGTCCGGACGGCAGGCCGCGGTGCCGTCCCCCCGGACCAGGGTCGCCCTGCCCGAGGAGTGGACGCCCAGCGTCAGATGCGGCTCGGTGGTGTCCCCGGTGGAGCGGACGAAGGACCGTGCCGGTCCGCGGTAGGTGCTGACCTGGAGGAGGCCGAGCCTGCGGACCTGTGCCGGTGCGGTGAAGCGGGCGGTGGCACGGACGTGGGCGGGCAGGAAGGCGCGCATCAGCGCGGGCACCGGGGCGCTCGCCAGGGTCAGGTCCGGGTACGGGGGTCGGCCGGCGGCGCTGCCGGTTCCGGTGGGCGGGGGCATCGGGTTCATGGGGTCCCCTGGTTGAAACGGTGGTTCCGCGCCGGGACGGTCCGGCGGTGGACGTCCGGTGAGGAGTCCACGCATGTCAGCCTGCGGCGGCTGGGCAGCGCGCGGGGGACCGTCCGGCGTTCCGTGCGGGCAGGGGCATGAGCCGTGCGCGGTGAGGCATCGTCGCGTGCGTCACCTGGCAAGAAGCACCGTCCACCCGCCTCTAGGGTCGACGCCCGGTGCTCGCGTGCTCATCTCCATGCGAGATGACTGACATCCCGAACGATCGCGCCAGGTGAGGAAGGCGACCGGCGGTCAGGTCGTTGTACCGCATGACGAAAGAAGGTGCCCATGTCCACACCACTTGATCTCCGCCGTAGGACCCACGCCACCCGGGAGGCCCAGGGCGTGCCCGGCTGGCTGGTCGCGCTCCTGGCCGTCGCGTCCGGGATGACGGTCGCCAACCTCTACTACGCGCAGCCGCTGCTGTCGTCGTTGAGCGGAGTGTTCGGGATCAGCGAGGCCACCGCCGGCACGCTGATCACCCTGACCCAGATCGGCTACGTCCTCGGCATGATCTTCCTGGTGCCGCTCGGCGACCGGCTGGAGAAGCGCAATCTGGTCTCCGTCCTGCTGATCGTCACGACGGCCGCCCTCGTGGTGGCGGGACTGGCCCCGAACTTCCCCGTGCTGCTGATCGCCGCGCTGGTCAGCGGTGCCACCTCGGTCGTGGCCCAGATCCTGGTGCCCTTCGCGGCCAGCCTCGCCCCGGACCACGCCAGGGGCCGGGTCGTCGGCCGGGTCATGAGCGGTCTGCTCACCGGCATCCTGCTCTCCCGGACCCTCAGCAGCCTGGTCTCCGACGTCGCCGGCTGGCGGGTGGTCTTCCTCGGCTCCGCCGCCCTGATGGCCGTGCTCACGGTGGCACTGCGCGTCGCTCTCCCCGATCACGCCCCCACCACCACCGTCCCGTACCACCACGTGCTGCGGTCCACGGTCCGGCTCGTGCGCACCCATCCCGCGCTGCTGCGCCGCGGGCTGTACCAGGCGGCGATGTTCGGTGCGTTCAGCGCGTTCTGGACCACGGTCTCCTTCGTCCTGACCGGCCCCCGCTTCCACTACTCGCCGGTCGGCGTCGGCATCTTCGCGCTCGTGGGCGCGGCGGGCGCGGCGGTGGCCCCGTTCGCCGGCCACTGGGCCGACCGGGGGCTCGCACGTCCCATGACCGGTGCCGCGTTCGTGGTCGCCGCGCTGGCCTTCCTGCTCGCGGGTCTGGGCGGACACAGCATCGTGCTGATAGCCCTGGCCGCGATCCTGATCGACATGGCCGTACAGGCGACGCTCATCCTCGGACAGCACACCATCTACGCGCTCGACCCCGGCGCCCGGGCCCGTCTGAACAGCGCCTTCATCGCCATGTTCTTCGTCGGCGGTGCCGCCGGCTCCCAGCTCGGGTCCACGGTGTACCACGCCGGAGGCTGGGCCGCCCTGACCGTCCTGGGCGCCGCGCTCCCGCTGGCCGCGCTCGTCTACTGGGCCTTCGAGCGGCCCCGGGCCGCGCGGCGGACCCCGGCCGCGGAAGCCCGCGACTGAGGACGCCCGGCAAGGCCGGTCGACACACCCCTCGCAGGCGCCTGACGGACATCCCGCCGTCAGGCGCACCCCTACGATGCGGCACGGGTCCCGCCCGCCGGCGACCACCCCCGCACCAGCCCGAAGGAGCACACGATGGACCTGCGGCAGATGGAGGTCGCCGTCGCGGTGGCCGACGCGGGCGGCTTCACGGCTGCGGCGCGACAGCTGCACGTGGTCCAGTCGGCGGTGTCGGGCACGGTCCGCGCACTCGAACGCGAGCTGGGCACGCCGCTCTTCGACCGCACCACGCACCGCGTCGCGCTGACACCGGCGGGCGAGGCGTTCGTGCCGGCGGCGCGCGCCGCCCTGCGGGCCGCGGAAGCCGCCCGGGAGGCGGTCGACGCGGTGCGGGGGCAACTGCGCGGCCGGATCACCGTGGGCACCATGCAGGGGGTCTGGGCCGGGCTGCACCACGCCCTGGCCGCGCTGCGGGCGGAGCACCCGGGGCTCGGCGTGCAGCTGCGGCAGGCGGCGGTCGCCGACATCCGGCAGGCGCTGCGGGAGGGCACGGTCGACCTGGCCGTGGTGGCGCTGGACCGCCAGCAGCAGCGCGGGCTGACCACCCGGCTGCTGTCCGAGGAGGAGATGGTGCTGGTCGCGTCGCCGCGCCGGGTCATGGGGGCCACGACGCCCCGGGGCGAGGTGGAACTCGCCGATGCCGCCCGGCTGCCGCTGGTGGACTTCAGCCCGGGCTGGGCGATCCGTCACTCGGTGGACCGCGCCTTCCGGGCCGCGGGCGTCGACCGCAGCACGACGTTCGAGGTGAACGACATCGTGGCAGCGGCCGAGCTGGTCCGCAACGACCTGGGGATCTGCATCCTGCCCAGGTCGATCGCCGACCGCTTCCCCGACCTGACCGCGTATGGTTTCCGGCACCACGCGCCCCACTGGAAGATCATGCTGGTGCGCCCTCCGGGCGAGGCGTCACCGGCGGTCGCCGCGCTGTGGCGGCACTTCGCTTGATCAATTTCTGCCTGCTTCCTTCCTGGTGCTCCCCGGTTCCCGCTGCTTGGCTGGCCGGGGAACAGAACCAGTACGGCGCCCCGGTGCCACGCATGCCAAGGGAGAGCCAGTTGAGCCTGGTGCTGACGACCGACACGGTGCCGGACCAGGAGAAGGTCGCGTACTGGAACGACGCGGTGAGCAGGGCACTCGTGCCGGTCACCGTGGCCCCCCGCGACGGCCGGCGGTTCGACGGCAGGATCGCCAGCGACTGCCTGGGCTACCTGCGGGTCTCGCGCATGGAGGCCGACGCCGGGCGGGTCAGCCGCACCCCGGCCCTGATCGAGCGTTCACCCGAGGCCCTCGTCGCGGTCGGCCTGCTGGTGTCGGGCAGCGCCACCTTCATCCAGGACGGCCGGCGGGCCGAGATGGCCGGGGGCGACCTGGTGTTCTACGACACCGCGCGGCCGTTCTCCTTCACCTATCCGGAGCGGTTCGCCACCCATGTCTTCCAGCTGCCGCGGCATGTGCTGGGCGTCGCGGACGGTGACATCAGGCGGGTCACGGGCACCGCCATCGACACGGCACACGGCCTGGGCGCGGTGCTGCGGCCCTTCCTCGCCACGCTGGCCGACGCGGCCCCCTCCTACCCGGCGGCCGTCGGGCACCGGCTGGCCGGCCACGTCGTCGACCTGTTCGCCACCCTGATCACCGATCAGGCCCTGCGGGACCCGGACGACGGCCGCGACCATCTCGTGCTGAGCGTCCGGGCCCACATCGACCGCAAGCTGGGCGACCCCTCCCTCTCACCGGAATCCATCGCCCGGGCGCACCACATATCCGTCCGCTACCTGCACCGGCTCTTCGAGGGCGAGGGCATCACCGTCAGCCGTCTCATCCAGCAGCGGCGGCTGGAGGCGTGCGGGCGTGAACTCGCCCGTCGCGGACGGGTGACGCCCACCGTCTCGGCGGTGGCCCGGCGCTGGGGGTTCGTCAATCCCGCCCACTTCAGCCGGGCGTTCCGCGCCGCGTACGGGCTCTCCCCCCGGGAATGGCGCACCCTGCACCTGGAGCGGGGCGAGGACGAGCGGCCGACGGGTCCGACCCTCACCTGACGCCCACGCCACGCGGCGGGCGGTGCCGGTCGCCGTCCAGGCGGACGAGCCGGGAGCGGGCCTCGGCGACCCGTTGCGGGTCCGCGTCGCCGCCGAGCGCGACGCACCGCGTGAACGCCTCACGGGCCTCGGCGGGACGGCCGGCCTTGAGGAGGATGTCACCGAGCGAGAGGAGGTAGCGGCTCTCCAGGGCGATGTTGCCGTCCGTCCGGGACAGCTCGACCGAGGTCCGCAGGTACTCCACCGCTTCCTCCCAGCGCCCCAGGCTGCCGTAGCAGCCCCCGAGGCCCGCCAGTGCGTTGGCCCGGGTGAAGGTGGCGATGTGCGGTTCGAGGCGGTCGCCGGCCTCGTCCAGTCGGGTCAGGACCTGCCGGTAGGTCTCGATCGCCTCCTCGTCGCGGCCCACGCCCCTCAGGTGCAGGGCGCGTGAGATCAGGGCCTGGAGCAGGCCGTGCAGGTCACCGGCGGCCTCGAACAGCGCGACTGCGTGGGCGCTGTGCTCGGCGGCCGGGCCGTTCTCGTCCAGCACATGGTGGGCCCAGGCGGCGTACGAGTGCGCCCACGCCTGCTGCCCGGCGTCATCGGCCCGCCGGGCCGCGGCCAGCGCACGGGCGGCGTACGGGAGACTGTCCCGGGGCCGGCCCTCGCAGATCATCAGCGCCCAGGCGTAGTAGTTGAGCTGGGTCGCTTCGAGCAACGGGTCGCCGAGCGCTTCGGCGGAGCGGACGGCGGCGCCGAAGACCTCCGGCCAGTGCCCCCAGAAGATCCACTGGTCGGAGAACCAGTGCAGGGACTCGGCCACCTCGACCACGGTGGCGTGGCCGCCCTCCGCCGCGGCGGCGTGCAGGGCCGCCAGCCAGTTCGCGGACTCGGTCTGGAGCCACTCGCGGGCCTTGTCGGCGCTGGACAGGTCCACCGTGCCACGCCAGGAGGCGGGCGGCGCTCCGTGGCCGGGTTCGTACCACCGCCCCGCCACGACGGCCGTCTCCAGCAGCCAGCGGAACATCGACCGGCGGGCCCGCTCGACGTCGGCCTCGCCGTCCTCCGCGACGAGGCGGCCACGGCCGTACAGGCACAGCAGGTCGTGGAGCCGGTAGCGGTCGTCGGCGCCGCCGAGCAGGCCGGCCTCGACCAGTTCCTCCAGGGTGTCCTCGGTGTCGTGGACGTCCTGGCCGGTGAGCCGGGCGGCGCAGGCGGCGCTCACGTCCGGGCCGGGGACCAGGGACAGGCGCCGGAACAGGCGGGCGGCCGTGGGTGTGAGCTGACGGTAGGACAGGTCGAAGGCGGTCGCGACGCGTACGTCCCCGGCGGACAGCGCGTCCAGCCGCCGTTCCTCGCTCGCCAGCCGGTCCGCGAGCCGTCGCACGGTCCATCCCGTGCGGGTCGCCAGCCAGTTGCCCGCGATCCGCAGGGCCAGCGGCAGGTGCTCGCAGAGCCGGGCGACCTCCTCCAGGGCCTCGGGTTCGGCCGTCGCGCGCGCCTCGCCGACGAGGGAGGTCAGGAAGGCGGCCGACTCGGCGGGTTCGAGCCGGCCGAGGGGCAGCCGGTGCACGTCGTCCAGTCCGGTGAGCATGCGGCGGCTGGTCACCAGGACGAGGGTCCCGCCCGAGCCCGGCAGCAGCGGGCGCACCTGCGCCTCGTCACGGGCGTTGTCCAGCACCAGCAGACAGCGGCGGTCGGCGAGGACCTGCCGGTAGAGGGCGGGGTGCGCCTGCGGTCCCGCCTTGGCCAGGTCGCGGTCGGGCACACCGAAGGCCTTGAGCACCCGGACCATCAGCTCGGAAGGGGCGGGCGGGCTGTCGTCGGTCCCCCTGAGGTCGACCATGAGCTCGCCGTCCGGGAAGCGGCCCGCGAGCCGGCGGGCGGCGCGCAGCGCGAGGGTGGTCTTCCCGGTGCCGGGCGGTCCGTGGATGACGACCACGACGGGCTGGTCGTCCGGGAGACCGCCGCCCTCACCGGGGGCGCGGTCCTCCCGGGGCGGTGCGGCCAGCGCCTCCAGACCGGACAGTTCGTCCGCGCGGCCGACGAAGTCGTCGATGCCCCGCGGGAAGGAGCGGACGCCGACGGGGCTGTATCCCGGGGTGCGTCCGGCGCGGGCGGCGGCGAGCAGCCGTTCCCGGTCGGCGTCGTCCAGGCCGAGGCCGTCCGCGAGCGCGGCCACCGTCCGCCGTTGCGGTGCGGCCCGCCGGCCGCGTTCCAGGTCGCCGATGCCCCGCTCGCTGACCCCGGAGGCCTCCGCCAGGGCCTCGATGGTCAGCGACTTCGCCCGTCGCATCGAGCGCAGCAACGGCCCGAACGCGACCTCCTGTCCGGACATGTCCGCCCTTTCCCCCGACCACGCTTGAACATTGTAATAGCGGACACCTGTCTGGCGTACGTCACGAGGCGTGACACGGGGTACACGCGTGGTTCCCGCGGCCCGCGGCAGGTGATAGACACAGCGGGATCACAGTTCCTGTCCGCCAACAGGAAGGTTGCTGCCGCATGTCTGCAACACGCCGTCAGGTCCTGGCCCGAGCGAGCGCCCTGGGAGCGGGCATCGCCTTCACCGGGGCCCTGTCCGAGCTCTTCGCGGGCACCGCCGCCGCGCAGAACCTGGGCCACATCGGCTACGGCCCGCTCGTCTCCGATCCGCACGGCCTGCTCGACCTGCCGAAAGGTTTCCGCTACACCGTGCTCTCCCGCGAGGGCGACCAGCTCCGCTCCGGAGAGGGCAGAGTCCCCTCGAACCACGACGGCATGGCCGCCTTCACCGGCCGAGGGGGCCGTACCCACCTCGTCCGCAACCACGAGAACCGCGTCACCGCGCCCATCCCGGTCCCGACCGTCAGCGGCCTCACCTACGACCCGGCCGGCAAGGGCGGCTGTACGGCGCTCGCGCTCGACGCGCACCAGCACGTGCTGTCCGAGCGGGTCGCCATCGCCGGTACGGCCGTCAACTGCGCGGGCGGCCGTACCCCCTGGGACACCTGGCTGACCTGCGAGGAGACCGAGGACAAGGCGGGCACCAACGGCTACACCAAGGACCACGGCTTCATCTTCGAGGTCCACCCCACCGACCCGCACCGCACCGGCGCCGTCCCGCTGACCGCGATGGGCCGCTTCCAGCACGAGGCGGTCGCGATCGACCCGCGCTCCGGCATCGTCTACGAGACCGAGGACGCCTTCCTGAAGCCGTTCGGCCTCTTCTACCGCTTCCTGCCGGACAAGCCGCTCGGCGGCGTCGGCTCGCTGCGCGCGGGCGGCCGGCTCCAGGCGATGCGGGTGCCCGGCGTGCCGGATCTGTCCCCGGTCCAGGAGCCGGGAACGCGCTTCGACGGCATCGAGTGGGTGGACGTACCCGACCCGCTGGCCGCCTCGACTCCCACCCGCTTGCAGGACTACGGGCCCGGCGGCATCACCCATGCGCAGAAGCTGGAGGGCTGCTACTGGGGCGGCAGCTGTGTGTACTTCGTGTCGTCCTTCGCCCGCAGCTCGGACGGCTCCGCGGCCGACCACTACGGCCAGATCTGGCGCTACGACCCGGCGCACCGCCGGCTGACCCTGGTCGTCGTGTTCGGCCCGGACACCGATGTGCAGCTGCCCGGCGAGTCCCCGGACAACATCTGCCTCGCCCCCGGCGGCGGCCTGATGGTGTGCGAGGACGGCAACGGGGCCCAGCACGTCTTCGGCGTGACCCGCAAGGGCGAGGTGTACCCGATGGCCCGGGGCCGTCAGGTCCTCACGGCGGGCGGTACGGCGCGGGAGCCGGAGTGGGGCGAGTTCGCGGGGGTCACCTTCTCCGCCGACGGCGAGACGATGTACGTCAACTGCTACACGCCCGGCACCACGTTCGCGGTGACCGGTCCTTGGCGCGGCTAGGCCGTTTCGTTCGGGTCACCTGATCGCCATCGCGTTCACAGGGTGGACCCCGCGGCCGGGGCCCGTGAGCAGGGGCCCCGGCCGGCGAGCCCGGCGACCGCTCCTGCGGCCGGTCCCGCGGCGCACCGACCGCAAAGGCCGGAGCGCCGCGTCAGCCGCTGGGAACAGTGGCGCGGCATCGCGACCCGCTCCGGGAAGACAGCTAGACCGGATGCACTCGCAGCGCCTTGCGCCGGTCACCGAGGAGTGAGAAGGCGACGGCGGCGAAGTAGAGCGCCCAGATCGGCGCGGCCAGCGCCAGCATGGTCAACGGGTCCGTGCTCGGCGTCGCCACCGCCGAGAAGACCGTGATGCCCACGACCATGGCGCGCCACCGGCCGAGCATCCGCCGGCCGGACAGCACTCCGGTGAGGTTCAGCATCACCAGCAGCAGCGGCATCTCGAAGGCGAGGCCGAAGACGACCACCATGCGGGTGACGAGGTCGAGGAGGTCGTCCAGCGGCAGCAGGTTGTTCACCCCGTGCGGTGTGAGGCCGATCAACACCCTCGCGGTCCTGGGCAGCACCTTGTAGGCGAAGAAGGCGCCGCCTAGGAACAGCGGGACGCCCGCGCCGACGAACGCGTAGGCGTGTTTCCGCTCGCGTTCGTGCAGGCCGGGGGCGACGAACGCCCACAGTTGGTACAGCCAGACCGGAGAGGCCAGCACCACGCCGGCCACCAGCGAGACCTTCAGCGCCAGGGTGAAGGGCGCGAGCAGGCCGTTGATCGTGATGTGCGCGCAGGCGGTGTGCGTGGGCCGCCTCGCCAGATCGGCGAAGGAGGTCGGGCAGCCGACCGATGCCAGGACCGGCCTGGTGAGGAGGTTGATGATCCTCTTGTAGGAGAAGGCCGCGGCGACCGTGACGACCAGGATGGCGAGGACGGCCTTGGCGAGCCGGTTGCGGAGTTCACGAAGGTGCTCCGCGAGCGGCATCCGCCCCTCGGGGTCCTTCTTCTTGTTGCGGACCGACTGGGGCATGCCATGTCCTCATCTCGTGCTGCGGGCCCGCTCAGTCCCGGTGGCCGGTCGTGCCGTCCGTGGGCGTGGTGCGGGCGGTGGCGGCGTCCGTGGGAGCGTCCGGATCCGTCCGCGGTCCCGGTGCGGGCTCCGGCTCGGGGCGTGCCTCGTCCGAGGCGCCGTCGTCCCTCATCGCCCTGGTCTCGCTCTTGAGGATCCGCAGGGACTTGCCCAGCGCCCGGGCGGTGTCGGGCAGTTTCTTCGAGCCGAAGATCATGATCACCACGGCGACCAGGACCAGCAGGTGCCAGGGCTCCAGCGCGTTGCGGAACATCGTCACACCGCCCTTTCGCACGTGTCGGCGCCCGTACCGCGTGACCGTTCCTGTTGCCGGTCGGCGCGTTCCCGCACGGCTGTCGGGCGGGGCGGGCGAGGTGAGGGGGGTCGGCCGGCCGGCGCGGGGACGTGCCGGGTGTCGCGGTCGTCGCTGGTCATGTTTCCTTCTTCCGGTCGGGTCGGAGCCGGCTCCTGGTCGGGTCGGCCGGTTCAGGTTCCGGGGTGCCCGGCAGCCGTCCAGGCGGCGTACTCCTGGCGGACATAGAGTCGGCGGCTGCGGGCGAGCGTGATCGCGTCGGGATGGTGCGGACCGGCCACCAGGTCGGGGTGGCGGCGGTCGTGCAGGACGAGTTGTTCTGCGGTTTCCGCGGCGGCCGCGATCGGGCCGGGACCGGGGGCGGCGCAGGCCAGTCGGTCCATGAGGGCGGCCCGGCGCAGCAGTCGGGCGCGTTCGGCGGCCGTCGCATCGGCCGGGGAACCGGTGCCGGGCCCGCCCCGGCGGCCGTCGCGTTCGGCATCGAGTGCGAGCACTTGGTGCAGCTCGCGGCGCAGGCCCGGTGCGTTGGCGTACGCCTCGTGCGGAGGCGGGACGTCGATGCCCTCGCCGCTGTCCGGCGTGATGTCCATGGTCACTCCTCCTGGTCGTGACGAGCACTCAGGCAGGCGCGGACCTCGCGGCCACCGCCTGTCTGGTGGGCCTCGGTCGACTGGGCGAGGTACTGGACGATGCCGGTGCCGCGTCCGTGCTCGTCGGAGGCGATGTCGGGGCGGTGCCGTTCCACCACCCCGCCGGAGTCGGTGACCACGATGTGCAGCGTGCCGTCGTGGAGGACGAGCCGCAGGGTCATGCGCTCGCGGCCGTACTGGGCGGCGTTGGCGGCGAGTTCGTCGACGATGAGAATGGCGGAGTCCCGCTCGCTCGTGGGTACCTGCCAGGCTTCCAGCAGATCCGCCGTGAAGTGACGGACGGCGCAGACGTGCGCCTCCTGCGCGGGCAGGGTGAGCAGCGCCTCGTGGCGGCAGGGCCGGCCGGGCTGTGCACTGGTGCGGGGGGAGTCGGTCACGAACATGGTCTTCTGGCTCTTCTGTGAGTGTGCGGAGACCGGGATGGGGGACCACCAGCAGCAACCTTTCGGTTTGTCGGCGGGCTGGTCCTGCATGGCGCGCTCATCTGGTTTCACGGCTGACGCATGCTGAACGGTTCGGTGGTCGGCCCCTTTTGCTCGGTTTCTTGCGGCTCACATCGGGGCGGCGGCCCGGCCGGTCTCAGGCGGGTGCGGGTACGCGGCGTCACTGAACCGGGCGGAGACGCCCCTTCGGTCCGTCGCGCCGCGGAGCCGGGGAGCAACGCCCCTGCCCGCGTACCGGCCCGGACCACGCCGGTCGGCCTCTCGGCCACGGAGGCGCCGGGGCCGGCTGCCGAGGTCGCCACGCTGATCCGTGAGCTGCCGTGGTCGGACGGCCCCACCGCCGCCCTAGCCGTGCCGCGTGGTGGGACCGGCCGGCGACGGCGACGCCGCGCATGCCGGAGGAAGCCGTACCCCGGACGTCCTGGGCGCGCCCCCTCGGGCCGGCCCACCGGTCGAAGGCGGCTCACACCTCCCGTCGGCCACCCGAAACCCTCCCGGCCCCTCGTCCCGCCCCGTGCACACATCCGGCGACCGTCGTCGGGACCGGCCGGCGACGGCGACGCCGCGCATGCCGGAGGAAGCCGTACCCCGGACGTCGCGGGCGCGCCCCCTCGGGCCGGCCCACCGGTCGAAGGCGGCTTCACACCTCCCATCGGCCACCCGAACCCCTCCCGGCCCCTCGTCCCGCCCCGTGCACACATCCGGCGACCGTCGTCGGGACCGGCCGGCGACGGCGACGCCGCGCATGCCGGAGGAAGCCGTACGCCGGACGTCGCGGGCGCGCCCCCTCGGGCCGGCCCACCGGTCGAAGGCGGCTCACACCTCCCGTCGGCCACCCGAACCCCTCCCGGCCCCTCGTCCCGCCCCGTGCACACATCCGACGACCGTCGTCGGGACCGGCCGGCGACGGGTCACGCCCGGATCGTGACCAGCTTCTGGCCGTTGTCCGCGAGGATCTCGAAGTGCTGGATGGCCTCGGGGGCCATGGCGACCGTCCCGGGGATCGTGGTGCCGGCAGGGTACTTGCCGGCCCACCAGGTCGCGCCGTCCGCCCTGACTCCGCCGGGCCCGACCGCTTGCAGCCGGCAGGTGGTCCCGGCGGGCGCCCCCCGGGCCGAGACCTGTAGGACACTGCCCCAGACGGAGGGCGAGACCTTCACCGAGGCGGAGACGCCGGTGGCCGGATCGCTTCCGGAGAAGGTGCGCGTGAACGTGGGCGCGCTCGGCCCGGGCGGCGTCGCCACGCTGCCCACGGTGCCGACGGCGGCCAGCCACGTGCCGCCGGCCGCTGCCGCGACGAGCACCACTGAGGCGCCCGCGCCGGCCAGTTGCAGGCGCCGGGTTCTGCGGCGCCGGGTCGCGGCCTGCTGGAGCAGTCTCTCCAGCACACCTCTCTCCGGCGTGGGCGGTGTCACGGGCACGGCGGGCGCCGTGGGCTCCTCGGGTGAAGGGCCGCGCACGGTTTCGCCCGCCCGTGCCACCAGCCGGTCGGCCAGGTTCCCGTCGGCCGCCGGCACCGTACGCCCCGAAGCCTCCGCCACGGACACCGTCGCCAGCAGCGCGGGCAGTCCCGCCAGCCGGGCGTGTTCCGCCTGGCACTCCGCGCAGTGCGCGAGATGGGCGCGCACCAGTTCCGCTTCCTCCGGTGGCAGGGTGCCCAGGACGTACGCTCCGAGCGCCAGCCGGAGATCGTCGTGCTCCGCACTCACGGTCGCCACCTCCCGCACGCCTCTGTCATGGCTCGATCCCGCGTTCCTGCAACGCCAGCCGCAGCGCGTGCAGGGCGTAGTACGTCCGCGACTTCACCGTGCCCAGCGGGATGCCCAGCACGCGTGCCGCCTCCGCCATGGTCCGGCCCTGGTAGTAGGTCTCCAGCAGGACGGCGCGGTGGTCCGGGGACAGCGACCGGACGGCGTCGGCGACCGCCCAGCTCTGTAGTGCCTGATCGATCTCGTCCTCGCCCGGGTTCTGCTCGGCGGCCCGCTCCAGCGCCTCGCCGCCGGCCTCGGTCGGCCTCGCCTGCCGGGCCCGGTGGGCGTCGATGACCAGGTGCCGGGCGACCGTGCACAGCCACGCCCGGGCCGGGCCGCGTGCGGGGTCGAACGCGGCGGGGTGCTGCCATGCCCGGAGCAGTGTCTCCTGCACCACGTCCTCCGCCCATTGCCAGTCTCCCGAGGTCAGCCGCAGTACGTAGTGGAACAGAGGTCCCGCGTGCTCGGCGTACAGAGTGCGCAGCAGTTCCTCGTCCGCGGTCGAAAGGGTCCCTTTACCAGAGACACGGTCTGCGGAGCGATCCGGACGGGTCCGCGGGCCACGTTTTTGGTTCCAGGGCATGAGTCGATCGTCGCGCACATGCACTGCTTTGTCCTGTAATGCACGTAAAGGCGCAGGTGGCGTGCGGCGGACCTCGTGGGCGAGGCATTCCTGCCGGACCGTGCGGCGCCGCCGGCGGCCGGTGTGCGTGACGTCCGGAGCCCCTGGCCGACCTGTGGCGATACCGATTCGTCCCGGAAAGGTGCCCATCTGTCGAACCGTGGGGCCCCCGCCGTCCGTGAAGCCGGACAAGAGCCGACTCCGGCGCGATTCCTCACCGGTCCCCCGCCCGACGAAGGAGGGGGCGGAGGTGGCCGGGACACGCCACGCGACGGAGGCGCTCCCGACGCCGTCCGCCCTGCCCCCGTCCGCACCTTCGCGGCGCGCAGGGGCGCAGGTGCGGCGCGGGACACGTCGAGGCGAGCGGCGTGCACGGGGCGCTACCCCTGTGCGTCCGCCGGCCGGCCGGTGAGGGGCACGCGCCCACGAGCACGGCATCCACCACACATTCGCGCGGGTGCGCGCGCCGATCCGGCGCGGTCCACGCCTCCGCCTGATCCACGAGGAACGGACACCATGTACCTGAATCTTCGCGCACCGGGCCGCCGGTCACGCGCCGCGGCCGGGATGGCCGTCGTCATCGTCACGGCCGGCGGCGCTCTGGGGCTCCTGAGCGCATGCGGCCAGTCGTCGCACTCCCCGGCGGCCGGAGCCGGTGCCCTCACACCCGGCCCGGGTCAGCACCGGATGGCAGGGATGTCCGGCGCCACGGGGCCGGGGGGCGCGGCGGGCTCCGCTCCCGGCGCCTCACCGATGCCGAGCATGAGCATGAGCATGAGTCCCTCGACCAAGGGCGCGCAGGCCGCGCCGGTCACCGGCAACGCGGTGGCGATCGAGAACTTCGCGTTCTCCCCGGCCAAGCTGAAGATCAAGGTGGGCACGACGGTGACGTGGACCAATCAGGACACCGACGCCCACACCGTCACCAGCACCGGATCGGGCGGCCCGTTGCGTTCGGCCGCCCTGGCCACCCGCGCCACCTACCGCCACACGTTCACCAAGCCCGGCACCTACGCCTACCTCTGCACCATCCATCCGTTCATGACCGCCACCGTGGAGGTGACCCGATGACCGCCCACTGGAACAGCCACGACGGAGCACCGGCCGACGACACCGGCCGGCCCGCTACCGAGCACGGTATGACCCGGCGTCAACTCATGCGCCACACCGCCTGGTTCGGAGGTGCCGTGGTACTCACCGTGGCCGGCGGACAGGTGGTCAGCCAGATCGCCGACTCCCGGGAAGGCACCTCCCGGGGTGCCGCCGGGGCCGCCGCGGAAAGCGGGGCGCTGCGGTTCGTACAGGTCTCCGACAGCCACATCGGGTTCCAGGGTCCGGCCAACACGGATGTGGCCGGCTCGTTCTCCGAGGCGATCCACCAGGTCAACTCGCTCGGCTTCCGGCCCGACTTCGTGATGCACAGCGGCGACCTGACCCACCTGTCCACGGCCGGGCAGTTCGACCAGGTCAAGCAGATGATGACCGGTCTGCGGACCGACCGCGTCTTCACCGTGCCGGGCGAGCACGACTCCATCGGTGATGCGGGCCGCGCCTACCGGCGGACCTTCGGCACGGGCACGCTCGGCGACGGCTGGTACAGCTTCGACACCCACGGCGTGCACTTCATCGCCCTGGTCAACACCCTGAGCCTGGAGAAGCTCGGCCACCTCGGCAACGCCCAGATCGACTTCGTCCGCAAGGACGTCGCCGGACTGTCGTCGGACACCCCCATCGTGGTCTTCAGCCACATCCCGCTGTTCGCCATGTACCCGAAGTGGGGCTGGAGCACGGACGACGCCCTGAAGGTCATCGCCCTCCTGCGCCGCTTCTCCTCCGTCACCTGCCTCAACGGGCACGTCCACCAGCTCTTCACCAGGACGGAGGGCAACATCACCTTCCACTCCGCCACCACCACCGCCTACCCCCTGCCCCACCCGGGCCGTGCTCCCGCCCCCACCCCGCAGGTCGTCCCCGCCCGGCAGCTCAAGGAGGCGCTCGGTATCCGCACCGTCGGCTACCGCCGCGGCGAGCGCGAACTGGCCATCACGGACCAGAGGCTCATATGAACACCCGACGGCTCCTCGCCCCCGCCCTGCGGACGGCGACCGCCGCGACCCTCGCCGCCGGCGGATACCTCCACGCCCAGCTCTACATCGACGGCTACCGCTTCATCCCCGTCATCGGCCCCCTGTTCCTGCTCCAGGCCGGCGCCTCCCTCGCGCTCGCCGTCCTGTTGCTGATCGAAACACCGCCCCTGCTGCTGAGGATCGCCGCGGCGGGCACCGCGCTCGGCGCCCTGGGCGGCTTCGCCGCTTCGCGCACCGTCGGAGTGTCCGGATTCACCGAGCACGGCCTGCGACCCGCGCCACAGGCCCTCCTCAGCCTCCTCGCCGAGACCGGCACGCTGCTGCTCCTCGCCGTCTGGCAGGTGACCCTGGCCGGACGCCCCCGCGCCGCCCGGCCGCCCGTCGGCACGGCCGCCTGGGCCACCACCCGCACACCACCCGGCTGAACCGCCCGAGGGACACTCCATGTACCTGCAACCACGCCCAGGAATCGCCTGGCCGAGCCCGCGCCTGCGCGAACTGAACGACGCCGTACGCGCCCTGCTCGGCCTGGACGACGACACCGCCGTCATCATCCGTCAGCTCAGTTGCGGCCAGGCCGGCCACCCACCGCGGGAGACCGTCGTCGCGGTGCTGCCCATGGATGGCGAACCCCACCGCTGGGTGCTCCACCGCCCCGCCGAGCAGATCACCGAGCACGAGCTGCGGGCCGCCCTGCTCGACCACGGGCCGCGCTGACCGGCACCCGGCCGCCCTGGAGATCGCGAGCGCCGCGCGGTGCGGGGCGACGGGTGGCGGCGCGGTGAGCGACCGAGCCGCGCGCACGAGCCCAGCCGTCCCGCTTCACGCCGTCGCCTGCCGCACGTCGGTGCACATCCGTGCACCGACGTGCGGCATGGTCGCAGGGCGCGGAGCCTGCATGGGCCGGGGCCGGCCTGGGAGGCACGACGAGCCGGCAGCCGGTGCTCCCGCCGTACTCCGACCCGGCCTTCCCCGCGGACCCCTTCCCGCTCCACCCGGAGCCGCGCGAGGACGGCCCGGTCCGGCGTGCGGTGATCGCCGGCGGTCCGGAAGCCTGGCTGGTCACCCGCTACGGGGACGGGCTCAGCGCCCTGTCCGGCCCCAGGCGGGGCCGCGATGTCCGCGACGTCGCGGACCCCGCCTCATCGCGCGGCTCCCCGTGTTCGCACGTGCATCGATGACGAGCACCCTGCTCCGTTCCGGGCCGCCCGACCACACCCGGCTGCGCCGCCTGGTGTCGAAGGCGTTCACCGCGCGCCGGGTCGCCGGGTCCGTGACGCCCGGCACGGCCCCTCGCCGCGCTGTCGGACCGCCCCAGTACGTCCGGTACGCGGGTGGTCCTCCGCCTTGCGTCGCTCCCCCACTGCCCGAACGGCGTGGGAGTGCCCCCGTCACAGGACGCCGCGCGGCCCGACGCCGCGCCGATGAAGTCGACGCATCACCCGGTGTCACGGGCTCCCGGTGCCGCCGGCCGCCGAGGTGCCGTGGGGTGACCTCCGTTCGGACCAGGCCGCGCGGCCCTCCTGTCCGGGATCACCGCGCAGGCGCCATGACCGTCCGCGGGACGCGGCCGAGCCCCGCCCCGCGCTCCGCTCCCCCGGCGTCGGCCGACGCGCCGGCCCGCCCGTGAGGCACAGTGAATGCCCGGTTGATGCTTCACCGAAGGTTGCAGGAGGTACCGGCACCCATGGCACCCACGCCCACCCCACCGCTGGTCACACCGCCGAGGCTGGTGGCGACCGACCTGGACGGCACCCTCTTCCGGAGCGACGGCACGCTGTCGCGGCGCACGCGAGCGGCGCTGGCGTCGGCCGAGGGAGCCGGCATACGTGTCGTGCTCGTCACGGGCCGCCCGCCACGCGGCGTGCCGGACCTGCTGGAGCGCGTCGGGCCCCACACCGTCATCGCGGCCAACGGCGCCGCGGTCCACTCACCGGACGGCACCGTCGCCCACACCTTCCCCCTCCCGGCGGCCGAGGCCACCCGGCTCGTGGAACACGTACGCGCCGCGATCCCGGGCGTCTCGTTCGCGGTCGAGTTCGACGGCGCCTTCGGTCACGAACCGGCGTACCCGGCCTGGTCGTTCGGGGACGAGGCCGTCGAACTGATCGGCACGGCGGAGGAGATCCTCGCCCCCGGCTCCGGCAGACCGCCGCTGAAGATCCTGGCCCACCATCCGGACCTCCCGCTCGACGCCTTCTACGAGCGGGCGCGCCACGCCGCCGGCCCGGACGCCGAGACCACCCACTCCACCGGCCTGTCGCTGGTGGAGTTCAGCGCGCCCGGCGTCACGAAGGCCACCACCCTCATCACCTGGAGCGGCCGGCTCGGCATCGGCACCCGGGAGATCGCCGCCTTCGGTGACATGCCCAACGACCTTCCCATGCTCGGCGCGGTGGGGAGCTCCTACGCCATGGCCAACGCCCACCCGGACGTCCTGGCGGCGGCGCGTCACCGCGCGCCCTCCAACGACGAGGACGGTGTGGCCCAGGTGCTGGAGGGGTTCGTCGACACGCTCACCCGTCGAGCGCCTCTGACCGCCTGACCGCGAGCCGCCGGGGTGTCCGGGACTGTGACCCCGGACACCCCGGACGGAACCCACGGGACAGGTCTTGCCGCCTCGTCCCTCAGTCGTCTTCCGGGAACTCGCCCGACCACACGGCGGCCATGCGCAGCAAGGGCTCGGCCTCGTCCTGCCGCCCCTGGCGCTGCAAGGTGCGGCCCAGCATCAGGTGGGCGTAGTGCTCCACCGGATCACGCTCGATGATCACGCGGAGCTGTTCCTCGGCACGCCGCAGCTGAGCGGAGTGGTAGTAGGCACGGGCCAGCAGCAGCCGGGGACCGGTCTGTTCCGGAGCCTCCTCCACGACGAGGGCGAGCAGCCGCGCGGCCCCGATGTAGTCCTTGGCCTCGAAGAGCAGCTGCGCGCGCTCCCAGCGCTCCGTGGTGGTCTCCTCGTGCGGCGCGCCGGCGCCGTTGTCGAACAGGTGCAGGGCGCTCGCCCACCGGTCGGGCGCCACTCCGTCGCCCGCCGTGTATCCGCCGAAGTTGTCGGTCATCGTTCCTCGTTCTCCTCTGCCGTGGGGCTTGCGTGTGCCTCGGCCTCAGGCCGCCGAGCCGGTGGTGCGCACGCGTTCCGCGTCGCGGGCCGCGCGCAGGGACGCGTGGGTGGGCGCGTCGGGCACGTCGGCCGGCCGGCGCTTCGCGAACTCCTGCCGCAGCACCGGTACGACCTCCGCACCGAGCATCTCGATCTGCTCCAGCGCGGTCTCCAGCGGTACTCCGCCGCCGTCCACCATGAACAGCTGACGCTGGTAGTCCCCGAAGTGCTCACGGAAGGTGAGCGTCTTCTCGACGACCTGCTCGGGCGTGCCGACGGTCAGCGGGGTCTGCTCCATGTACTCCTCCATCGATATCCCGCCTCCCATCACCGGTGAGTGGTCGAAGAACGGGCGGAACTCCCGGACGGCGTCCTGGGAGTTCGGACGCATGTAGACGTGACCGCCGAGTCCGACGACGGCCTGCTCGGGGGTGCCGTGCCCGTAGTGGGCGTACCGCTGCCGGTACAGGTCGATCAGCTTCTTGGTGTGTTCCTTGGGCCAGAAGATGTTGTTGTGGAAGAAGCCGTCGCCGTAGTACGCGGCCTGCTCGGCG
>NZ_BMUI01000009.1 GCF_014650115.1 Streptomyces olivaceoviridis
CCTCCGAGGACTGGGGCGCCGAAGGACTCGCCGAACGGACCGACCGGGCCGCGGCGGAGCTGACCGCGCTGATGCCGTTGGCTCCGCGGCGGGGGGAGGAGGCCGTTGTGCCCTTCGCCGAACAGCTCGCGGCGCTCCAGCGCTGACGTCGCCCACCCACCCGGCGCGGCCGACCGAGAGGTCGCCGTCCCGGGTGGGTGCCGACCCGCTCGGGGGAGTGGGCCGGGGGGTTCGCCGGTTGCCCCTGTGACGGTGAGAGGCCGGTAAAAAGGGTGATCGTAGGGCTGGCGGGCCCGGTCGAACCACGGGCGGCCTTGGCAGACTGGGGATGTGCCCCAGACTGTGCTGCTCGCCGAAGACGACCGTGCCATCCGTCATGCCCTGGAGCGTGCCCTGACGCTGGAGGGGTACCAGGTGACGGCGGTGGCCGACGGCGTGGAAGCGCTGGCGCAGGCGCACCGCAACCCGCCGGACGTGCTCGTCCTCGACGTGATGATGCCGGGCATCGACGGGCTCCAGGTGTGCCGGGTGCTGCGCGCCGAGGGGGACCGCACGCCCATCCTCATGCTCACCGCCCTCGTGGAGACCGCCGACCGCATCGCGGGTCTGGACGCCGGCGCCGACGACTACGTGGTCAAGCCGTTCGACGTCGAGGAGGTCTTCGCCCGGCTGCGCGCGCTGCTGCGCCGTACCAGCGCGGTGCCCGTCCCCGGCGGGGGCGCGGAGGGCCCGGTCCGTGAGGCGCAGGTGCCCTCCGACCGGCAGGTGGAGGCGGCCGGCCTGCGCATGGACCTCCAGGCCCGCCGGGCCTGGCGCGGCGAGCGCGAGCTGGAACTGACCCGTACCGAGTTCGAGCTGCTGGAACTTCTGGCGCGCAACGCCGGCATCGTGCTCGACCACTCCACGATCTACGACCGCATCTGGGGCTACGACTTCGGCCCCGGCTCCAAGAACCTCGCCGTCTACGTCGGCTATCTGCGCCGCAAGCTGGACGAGCCCGGTGCCCCCCAGCTGATCCACACCGTGCGGGGCGTGGGTTACGTGCTGCGGGAGGACTAGGTGGGCCGCCGGTGGCTGCCGGACCGGCCCCGGCCGAAGCTGGTCTCCCTGCGCACCACCTTCGCGGTCTCCTTCGCGGCCGTCACCGC
This sequence comes from Streptomyces olivaceoviridis, assembly GCF_014650115.1. Taxonomy (GTDB): domain Bacteria; phylum Actinomycetota; class Actinomycetes; order Streptomycetales; family Streptomycetaceae; genus Streptomyces; species Streptomyces olivaceoviridis. The sequence goes on from NZ_BMUI01000009.1 coordinate 1,149, forward strand.
CGCGGTCACGATCCTCGTCGGCATCATGTCGTACAACTCCGCCGCGCGGCTCGTCCGGGTGGACCAGCAGTCGGTGTTCACGCAGGTCGTGCAGGACGTCCGGGGCGAGGTGCGGCAGCACACGATGGGTCCGGAGGACTTCTCCTCCTCCCGGCCGGGGCACGATCTGGTCCGTCCCGCCCGCACCGACGTCCAGGTGCTCGGCGCGCAGGGGCAGATCATCGACCACGGCAGCCCGGTGCTGCCGGTCACCTCCCGGGACCGGGCCATGGCCCTCGCGCGGACGGCCGGGGAGGTGGTCGAGCACAAGGACGTGCGGGTGGACGCGGACCTGTTCCGCATCGCCACCGTCTCGCTCGGCAACGGGCGGGGGGCCGTCCAGGTCGCGCAGGAGTTCAGCGACACCGAGGATCTGCTGCGGGCGCTCCAGCAGCGGACGCTGATCCTGATGGCGGCGGTCGTGGTGGCGGCCGGGCTGTTCGGCTGGTGGCTGGCCCGGCGGATCACCCGGCGCCTGGTGATCCTGACGTCGGCCGCCGAGGACGTCGCCCGCACCCGGCAGCTGGGCATCCAGGTGCCGGTGGCCGGGCTGGACGAGGTGGGGCGTCTGGGCCGTGCCTTCGACCGGATGCTGGGGCGGCTCGCGCAGTCGGAGGAGGACCAGCGCAGGCTGGTGCAGGACGCCGGCCATGAACTCCGCACGCCGCTGACCTCCCTCCGTACGAACATCTCGCTGCTGCGGCGGATCGACGAACTCCCGCCCGCCACCCGGGAGGACCTGGTCGCCGACCTCTCCCAGGAGGCCCGGGAACTGACCGACCTGGTCAACGAGCTGGTCGACCTCGCCGCCGGGCAGTCCGACAGCGAGCCGCCCCAGCGGGTGGACCTCGCCGACCTCGCCGAGGACGTCGTGGGGCTGGCCCGGCGCCGTACCGGGCGGGAGATCGTGCTGCACGCGAGCGGTGACACGACGACCGACGGGCGGCCCGGGATGCTCCAGCGGGCCATCTCCAACCTGGTCGAGAACGCGGCCAAGTTCGACCGGGACGGCAAGGCGCCGATCGAGATCGGCGTCATGGGGCCGGCGCGGCCGGGGACGGTCCGGGTGGAGGTGCGGGACCGGGGGCCGGGGATCGCCGAGGGTGACCTCGTCCGCATCTTCGACCGCTTCTACCGTGCCGCCGACGCCCGCTCCCTGCCCGGCTCCGGTCTCGGCCTGTCCATCGTCCGCGAGGTCGCCATGGCCCACGGCGGGGCGCCGTTCGCCTTCCGCCGGGAGGGCGGAGGAGCGGTCATCGGCTTCACGGTGGGCGGCGGGATCGTCCCGGGCGGCGGCAGCGGCACCTGACGGGCGCGGGCCGGTGGAGGACACCTGAGGGGGCGGGGCGCCGGGCAGGGGGTGCGGGCCGCGCAGGCGGTGGACGCCGCCGACGCGGTGGCCGTCGCCGCGTACGAGCGGGCGGGGATGCGTGGGGTGCCGTTCCCGGCCGCTGCCGGCGATTGAGTACGCGTACCCATCCCGGGACGGGTAGGTACGCCCATCCGCCCGCCGGGCCGGCCGCCGTAGCGTCGCCCTGTGCCTGAGGAGACCGCACCGACCGCCGCCGACACCCCCGCCGACACCGCCACCGCCGCAGGCACCGCCGGGTCCGGGGCCCGTTCGCTCGGCCTCGGCTGTCTCGGCTGCGCCGGGGTGCTGTTCGTCGCCGTGGTCGCTCTGCTCATCCGGCTCGCCTGGAACGCGGAGGACGCGACGGACCTTCCCCGGGTCGCGCCCGAGGAGATGGCCGACCGTGTCTTCGGACACTCGCAGGAGGCGTACGACGTCCTGGGGTTCACGCGGACGGTGCGGCCGGGGGCCGAGCGCGTCGGCGTCAGCACGCAGAACACGGTGGACGCCGGCTACTGCTACGACGGAGGGCTGCTGGGGCTGGAGGACAAGACCGTCGACGGCGCCTACCGGATGTCCCACTCGTGGGCGGTGGACCACGTGCCCGCGAGCCAGGCCGTCCCCGGCCTGCGCCGGCTGCACCAGCGGCTGAAGGACGACGGCTGGGAGGTCTCCTCGTACCGCGAGGGCGGGAAGGGCAAGGACTGGTCGCTGTATGTGCGGCGGGACGGCGAGGACGAGCGGATGTCCTTCACCTGGGACCCGGACCAGCAGTACTTCATCGGCGGCAGCACCGCGCCCTGCGCCTACGACCCCGGATGGACGGACGGCGGCACGGACTCCTACTCCCCCGGTGACGCCGCCCGGTCCGTGCGCCCGCCCGCCCTCGGGCCCGGTCGGCCATGAGCGGCCCGGCAGGGTTCGGCTATGAGCGGCCCGGCAGGGTGAGGAAGCCCTCGGCGCGGGCGCTCGCCAGGCCGATCCTCGGGATGTCGCTGCTCTTGGCGAAGAGCAGGAAGCGGGGTTCCCACACCGGCCGGTACTTGGCGTTGGCCCGGTAGAGGGACTCGATCTGCCACCAGCGGGAGAAGAAGGTGAGGGTCGAGCGCCACAGGCGCAGCACCGGGCCCGCGCCGAGGCGGGCGCCGCGTTCGAAGACCGAGCGGAACATCGCGAAGTTGAGCGAGACCCGGTCGATCCCCAGCTCCTTCGCCTGGAGGAGCAGTTCGACGACCATGTACTCCATCAGGCCGTTCTCACAGGCGCGGTCGCGCCGCATCAGGTCCAGGGAGAGGCCGCGCTCGCCCCAGGGCACGAAGCTGAGCAGGGCGCGGGGTTCGCCGTCCGCGTCCCGGCACTCCAGCATCACGCAGCGGCCGTCGGCCGGGTCGCCGAGGCGGCCGAGGGCCATGGAGAAGCCGCGTTCGGTGGCGCCGTCCCGCCAGTGGTCGGCGCGGTCCACGAGGACGGCCATCTCCTCGGCGGGGATGTCCTCGTGGCGGCGGACGCGGACCGTGCAGCCGGCCCGGCGGACCCGGTTGTGGGCCTGGCGGACCACGCGCATGGCCCGGCCTTCGAGGGTGAAGTCGGCGAGGTCCACGATCGCCTCGTCGCCGAGTTCCAGCGCGTCCAGGCCGTGCCGGGCGTAGACGGTGCCCGCCTCCTCGCTCGCGCCCATCACGGCCGGGGTCCAGGCGTGCCGGCGGGCCTCGGCGAGCCAGGCGTCGATGGCGCCGGGCCAGGCCTCGGGGTCGCCGAGCGGGTCGCCGGAGGCGAGGCTGACCCCGCCGACGACACGGTAGGCGATGGCGGCCTTGCCGCTGGGGGAGAAGATGACGGCCTTGTCGCGGCGCAGGGCGAAGTAGCCGAGGGAGTCGCGCTCGCCGTGACGCTCCAGCAGGTCGCGCAGCCTGTGTTCGTCCTCCTCCGCGAGCAGGCAGGCGCCGCGCGGGGCGCGGAAGCAGGCGTAGAGGACCGCGAGGAACACCACGGCCATCGCGATGTTGACGACGACGTCCACCCAGCGGGGGGCCTGGACGGCGGTGACGTGGTCGGCGAGCGGGCCGACGCTGATGCCGCGCAGCAGGGTGTAGGCGATCTCGTCCTTGAGGCCGGCGCCGGTGACCTTGTTCGTCGTGTGGACCAGGAGCGTGCCGAGGCCGCCGCCGGCGAGGGTGCCGCCGATGCCGGTGGCGAGGGCCAGGCGCGGGTTGGAGCGGTCGCCGATGGCGTCGAACTCGCGGCGCCCGAGCAGCAGGGCGGCGACGAACAGGCCGGTGAGGGCGGTGGAGACCCAGTTGAAGGCGTGCTCGCGGTAGGGGGCGCGGGTGAGGGCGACGGCGTAGAGGCCGAAGAGGGGGCCGGCGAGGAGGAGGTTGAAGAGCCAGGCGGCTCGTTTGCGACGGCGCATCACCACCGCGAGGAACAGGGCGAGGGCCGCCGAGACCAGGCCGGCGGTGGCCAGGTACGGGGTGAAGTACTCGCCCGCGTTGTGTTCGTGCACCTCTTCGCGGAAGGGGAGGGACACGACCGCCGCCAGGTTCAGCACGGCCAGCAGGCGCAGGTACCAGACGGTGGCCGTGGCGGCGCGGGTGCGCAGCCGGTGGTCGCCGCCGATGCGGAGGAGACGGGGGGAGGGGACGCGGACGGCGCGGCGGGGAGCGGGGATCCGCTGCGGGGGCGGGGACGGCTGTCGTGCGGTGGTCATCCGTTGTTCGGACGTCGTCTGTGGTGCGGGCATGGCGACTGGTCACCCTTGGGGACGGGGACGGGGCACCGCAGACCCTACAGCTTGTAGGGTAACGGGCGGACGGGAATCCGCACAGCCGGCGCACAGCCCCCCGGCGTCCCTCAGTCGCCGCCTCCTCGCCGGGCCGCCGTCAGCAGCCAGGCCAGATTGCCCACCGCCGCCCCGGCGGCCACCGCGGCGACGATCACCCCGCCGGTCGCGAGGCCGTCGCTGAACAGGTGCGGGCGCCGGTCCAGGCTGTGCAGCCCGAAGCCGCACAGCTCGTACACGCCGACGGCGGCGATCACCAGGCTGACGATCAGCACGGTCAGCGTCGGCGCGAGACTGCGCGCGCAGACCTCCGTGCCGGGCTCCGCTTCCGTGATGTCCTGCATGGGTCCCCCGTTGAACAGACGTGTGCACAGCCCGGTGGCCGTCGGCGCTTGGGAACCTACAATACGTAGGGTCGGTTAGGCTCGACGCCGTGCGGATCTACATCAGCGTGGACATGGAAGGCATCACCGGGCTCGTCGACGCCGACGACGTCCAGCCCGGCGGCCGGGACTACGAGCGGGGCCGCGCCCTGATGGCCGAGGACGTGAACGCCGCCGTACGGGGCGCGCTGACGGCCGGCGCGACCGGCATCCTGGTCAACGACGCCCACGGACCGATGCGCAACCTGCTCCCCGAGGCGCTGCACCCGGCGGCCCGCCTGGTGCGCGGCAGGCCCAAGCAGCTCGGCATGCTGGAAGGGCTGACCGGGGAGTACGACGCCGCGCTGTGCGTCGGCTACCACTCCCGGGCCGGTGCGCCGGGCGTGCTCAGCCACAGCTTCATGGGCCACGAGATCGAGGACATGTGGCTGGACGGCCGCCCGGTCGGCGAGATCGGCCTGGCCCACGCCACGGCCGCGGCCCTCGGGGTGCCCGTGGTGGCCCTCACGGGTGACGACGCGGCGTGCGCGGAGATGACGGAGTGGGACGCGTCGGTCGTCACCGTCCCGGTGAAGTACGCACGCGACCGGTTCGCGGCCGAGCTGCGGCCTCAGGCGGAGGCGCGGGAGGCCATCGAGGAGGCGGTCGCCCGGGCGCTGTCCCAGGACCCGCCCCGCCCCGCCCCCTCCGCCGCCGAGGCCACCCTGACCGTCCGCTGGCAGTCGACCTCGGTCGCCGCCACCCTGCTCGGCATCCCCGGGGTGACGGCCGAGGACCCCAGGACGGTCCGGGCGAGAGGTGAACTGCCCGCGTTGTACCGGCAGTTCGGGGTGTGGATGCGGGTGGCGGCGTCGCTCACCAACCAGCCGCCGTACTGCTGACGCCCGCCGGCCGCGCGGCGGGCGTGGGCGCGGGCCGCCTGCCCGCCCTGGACAACGCCCTCCCGGCCGGCCGCACCCGGACCGAGCGGCCGGAACCGTTCGGCTGGGCCGGTCGACCGGGTGTCAGCGTCGCCTGTCCCGCAGGAACAGCGCGCTCGTGACGGTGCCCAGGAGCACGAGGGCCGCGTTCAGCGCGATCGCCGTCTTCAGGCCGCCGAGGACCGCCAGGGCGCCCGTACCGCTCATGGCGGCGGTGACGACGGCGCTCATCACCGGCGTACCCATGGTGATCCCGACCTGCTGGGTCATCGTCGCGAGCCCGGTGGCCAGCCCCTGCTCCCGGTCGGCGAGACCCGAGGTGGCGGTCACCATGAAACCGACGATGACCAGCATGTTGCCCACACCGCCCGCGAAGGTCGCGGCCGACAGCAGCCACAGCGAGGAACGGCCGGTGCCGAGCCCGAGCAGGGCCGCCGTGCAGAGGGCCTGACCGAGGCCGCCGGCCAGCAGCACCCGGGTGGCGCCGAGCCCGCCGATCAGCCGCGGGGCGAGGGCACCGCCGACGACGGTCCCCGCGCCCAGCACGCCGAACGTCAGCCCGGCGGCCAACGGCGAGAAGCCGAGCACCTCCTGGAGGTACAGGGTCAGCAGGAACACCAGGGACGTCTCGGTCAGGAACGCGATCAGACCGGCGACGTTCCCCCACGCCACCGACCGCCTGCCCAGCACGTGCGGCGGCACCAGCGGCGCGGACACCCGGCGTTCCACCGCCCCGAACACACCCAGCAGCATCACCCCGGCCGTGAGCGGCAGCAGCGTGGCCGGCGCGCCCCAGCCGTGCTCACCCGCCTGCGTCAGACCGAGGACGACGGCCAGCAGTCCGAGCGTCACGGTGACGGCACCCGGCACATCCGGCTTCGGACGCTCCTCGGGCCGGGACTCGGCGATGACGGCGGGCGCGACCAGGAGCACGGCGAGGGCCACCGGTACGTTGACGAAGAACGCCCAGCGCCAGGACAGCAGGTCGGTCAGCAGACCGCCGAGGACCGCCCCGGTGGTGAAACCGGCCGACATCAGCGCCCCGTTGAGCCCGAGCGCCTTCTCCCGCAGCGGGCCCTCCGGGAAGGACGTCGTCAGCAGTGACAGACCGGCCGGGGTCACCGCCGCGGTGGCCAGCCCCTGGAACACCCGGGCCACGATGAGCACCTCGGGGCTCCGCGCCAGTCCGCCCGCCAGCGAGGCCGCGCCGAGGACGACGAGACCGGCCAGGAACAGCCGACGGCGGCCGAAGAGATCGGCGACCCGCCCGAACAGCAGGGTGAACCCGGCCGCGCAGAGGGCGAACGCCGTGCCGATCCACTGGAGATGGGCGAGCCGGAAGCCGAGACCGGCGCCGATCACCGGCAGGGCCACGTTCAGGATGGAGAAGTCCACGGCCAGCATGAACTGGGCCGCGAGCAGCAGCACCAGCACCAGGCGGAGCCGGGGGGTGAGGACGGGGGAGGCGCCGGGCGGCTGGTGGGTGACGGTGACGGACATGACGGGACGGTCCCCTCTGGTGACGGAGGCGTTCATGCGGGACGGGGGTTCGCGGTGTGCGGCGACGTTGCGGGGGGGTCGGCGGAGGTGCCGGTGTTCGGCGGAGCCGCCGGTGGTCGCTGGGGTGGCTGGTCGGTGTTCGCTGGGGTTGCTGTGTTAGGCGGAGTCGCCGGTGGTCGCTGGTGTTGCTGTGTCCGGCGGAGTCACCGGTGTTCGCTGGAGTGGCTGGCCGGTGCTCGCCGGGGTTGCTGTGCTCGCCGGGGTTGCTGTGTTCGGCGGAGTCGCCGGAGTTCGACGGAGTTGCTGTGCCGGCGGAGCCGCCGGTGTTCGGCGGAGCCGCCGGGCAGAAGACTCGTCCGTGCTGTCCGCCCCAACCAGCACCCCCCTGCGACCGGCCGCCGCGAGGGTGGTCATCGCGTGACCACCCTCGGGCATCCCGTTCGCGCCGCGGGCCGGGCAGGATGGACGACGACCGCCGTACACCCGGAGGCGCACGCCCCGCACCCGCGCGGGCACCCGCCCCATCACCCGGAGGCCAACATGGACGCGTCGTCCGAGCTGGGAGCCTTCCTCAAGTCCCGCCGTGCCGCGCTGCGGCCGGAGGACGTCGGCCTCGCGACCGCGCCGGCCCGCCGCCGGGTCGCCGGGCTGCGCCGCGAGGAACTGGCCCTGCTCGCGGGCGTCAGCATCACCCACTACACCCGCCTCGAACAGGGCCGCGCGGCCGGCGTCTCCGACTCCGTGCTGGACGCCGTCGCCCGCACCCTGCGCCTCACCGAGGACGAGACCGCCCACCTCAGGGACCTGGCCCGCCCCGCCGCCCGGCGCCGCCCGGCCGCACCCCGCGCCGAACACGCGACCCCGTCGGCCCGTCAGCTGCTCGCCGCCATGACCGACGTACCGGCGCTCGTCCTGGACCGGCGCAACGACGTCCTGGCCTGGAACCGGCTGGGCCACGCCCTGCTCGCCCCGCACCTGCCGGGGGACGCCCCGGACACCCCCACCGTCCGCCCCAACCTCATCCGCATGCTGTTCCTGGACGAGCGCTACCGGGCCCTGTACGCCGACTGGAAGGAGGAGGCCCACCTCGCGGTCGCCTCCCTGCGCCTGGTCGCCGGCCGGCACCCGGACGACCGCGCACTGGCCGAGCTGATCGGCCATCTGTCCATCCGGAGCGACGAGTTCACCGCCCTCTGGGCCCGGCACCCGGTCCGCACCTGCGCCTCGGGGAGCAAGTCCCTGCGCCACCCGGCGGTCGGCACGCTGGAGCTGAGCTTCGAGAACCTGTGCCTCCCGGGCCCCGCGGGCCAGCGCCTCATCGCCTACACGGCCGCGCCCGGCACCCCGTCCGACGCGGCCCTGCGCCTCCTGGCCGGTACGACGGCCCCCGCCGAGCCGGGGCTGTCCGCGCTGGACGCGCACTGACCCACCGGCGAGGACCGAGGAGACGGGGGGATCGCCGCCGGCCGGCCCGCGCCTGACCATCGCGGTCCCCGGCCCCGTCGGCAGGGTCGGCAGCCAGGTGAGCAGCGGGGCCGCCGCCCGCTAACGGTCCGGGCACCGGGCGCCGGCGGACTCGGGCGCGCACGCCGCCGTGCCGACCGTACGCACCCGTCCCGTCGACGAGGGCCGACACGGTCGACAGGTGACGGGCCGGTCAGTTCAGCAGGGCAGCCGTGAACGTCTCGCGGTGGTCCACCAGCCAGGTCTGCACGCGGTCCCAGCGTTCCCATCCACCACGCTCGGCCAACGCCTTGAGGCAGACGGGGTCACCGTCGGCCACGCGGCGGGCGACGAAGGCCCGGCACACCTGCGTGGCCTGCTCGATGACGCCCGGCAACGCGGCGCGCTCCTGCCCCGGGAGGCCGTAGCCGTCGGCCAGCATCCGCAGCCGTGCGGGCGCGTCCAGCCCACGGGGGTGGAGAGCGGCGGCGGATCCGGGATCCAGCATGGGCACCCAGTAGCGGGCGGTCATGGCGATGTCCCACAGGGGGCGGCCAGGGGCCGCCAGGTCGAAATCGATCAGGGCAGCGGCACGACCGTCGCGGAAGACGACGTTCTCCGGGCACACGTCGTTGTGGCACAGCATCGTTCCCCCCTCCGGGTCGGCCAGGTCCCGGGGCCACTCGGCACGGCTGTCGACCGCGACGGCCGCGCCGGCCTCGTGCAGGCGCCGCAGCAGGCTCCCCACCGATTCGAGGGCGGCCTTCGTCATCGCCCAGTCCGGGAACGGCGGCAGCGCCACGTCGCCGGGGATGAAGGTCAGCCGCTCGCGGCCATCCGCGGTGAGGCCGACAGGGACCGGCGCGCCGTCGAAGCCGTGCTCCCTCAGCGCGAGGAGACAGGCATGCAGAGCGCGCGCGTTGCGCGGCGCCGGGCGCTCGACCAACGCACCCCGGCGGAAGACCGCCCCCGCGTTCGCCATCCCGCCGGCCAGCGCCTCACCCTCAGCCGTCATGACGGTCACGCTACCGCCGGATCGACCCGCGCGAAGCAGTCCCCGGAACCAAGAAGCCACCCGATCGAGGCGGCCCCGTACTCGTCGCCGACCACGCCCCCGTGACGGTGCCCACCGCCTCCGTGAACGCGGCGATGTGCTCCCCGTCGTCAGCACGGTGCGGTGACGCCGGCCTCGGTGCCCGCCGCCCGGCCGGAGAGGCTGACCGACCCGTGGGCACAGCGCGCTGCCGTGACCGCCCGCCGGACGTATGGTCCGTATATGAGTGCCGTCTGGTCCGGCCGGCGCGGTGCCGCGCCGCCGGAGCCGCCCTCTGGTCGCCGCCGGTGCCCCCGCACAGGAGGGTGAAGCGTGTCCGACACGGTCACCGACCCTCGCTCCCACGGCTTCGGACCGGACGCCGTGGACTCCGTCCTGGGCCACTGCGCACGGGAGACCGGTGCCTACGCCGGCGCGGTCTACGTCCTGTCCTCCGACGGGCAGATGCTCCAGCTCGCGGTGCTGAGCGGGATCTCCCGGCGGATCGCCACGCCCTGGGCACGCGTTCCGCTGCCGGCCGCGAGCCCGGTGAGCGACGCCGTGCGGCAGGGCGGCCTGGTGTGGATCGGCAGCCAGGAGGAGCTGGCGCGCCGCTACCCGCAGCTGGCGCTGGTCCTGCCGCATCCGTTCGCCATGGTCGCCGCGCCGATCAGCACCGGCGCCCGGACATGGGGCGGTCTGGTGCTGCACTGGTCCAGCGCGCACCCTGCCACGCTGAGCGCACAGGAGCGTGCGGTGATCGACGACACCTGCCGCCGGCTGGGGCCGATCCTGCGGCAGGCCGCCGACAGCGGTCGCGTCCTGGCCGGGCCCGAGCCGCGGATCCTGTCCCCGCCGCGGAACCGCGCCGCCGGACCGGCCGAAGCCCAGGCCGCGGCCGACTTCGCCGAGCGCCTTCCCAGCGGCTGCTGCGCCCTCGACCCGGACGGCCGGATCACCTTCCTCACCACCACCGCGGCACAGCTGCTCGGGGCCGGCATTCCCGACCTGCTGGGCGCCCGGCCCTGGGAGGCGCTCGCGTGGCTGGACAACCCGGTCGCCGAAGACCGTTACCGGGCCGCCGTGCTGAGCCGCCGGCCGACGTCCTTCACCGCCCGTCGGCCCCCCGACCAGTGGCTGTCGTTCCACCTGTACCCGGACGCGTCCGGCATCAGCGTGCGCATCGTCCCCACGTCCTCGGCCGACGCCGTACCCCCTGCGCACCTGCTGCACCCCGCGCCCGCGGCGGAACCCGGCCGGGCCACGGCCCTCTACCACCTGATGCATCTGGCCGCCACGCTCACCGAAGCGGTCGGCGTCCGAGACGTCGTCGAAAGGGTCGCCGACCAGATCCTGCCCGCCTTCGGCGCCCAGGCCCTCGCTCTGATGGCCGCGGAGGAGGGCAGACTGCGGATCATCGGCTACCACGGCTACTCCGCCGCGCTCATGCACCGCTTCGACGCGGTTCCCCTCACGTCCGACACCCCGGCGGTGCACGTCCTGACGACAGGGATACCGAGCTTCTTCGGCACCTTCGACGCCCTCAAGGCGGCCTACCCTCCCGCCGTCCTCCAGGACGACATGGCGGCCTGGGCGTTCCTGCCGCTGATCACCTCCGGACGCCCCGTCGGCTCGCTGGTCCTCGCCTACGACCGGCCGCGCGCCTTCCCCGCCGAGGAGCGCTCCGTCCTCACCTCGACCGCCGGGCTGATCGCCCAGGCGCTGGACCGCGCCCGCCTCTACGACGCCACGCAGCAGCTCGCCCACGACCTCCAGGCCGGTCTGCTGCCCCGCACCCTGCCCCGCGTCCCCGGCCTGGACGTGGCCGCCCGCTACCTTCCCACCAGCTACGGCATGGACGTCGGCGGGGACTTCTACGACCTCATCCGCCTCGACGAGGCAGCCGCCGCCGCGACCATCGGAGACGTCCAGGGGCACAACGTCCAGGCCGCCACCCTGATGGGACAGGTCCGCACCGCCGTCCACGCCTCCGCCGGCGCACCCCCCGGCGAGGTCCTCGCCCGCACCAACCGCCTGCTCACCGATCTCGACGCCGGCCTGTTCACCAGCTGCCTCTACGCCGACCTCGACCTCGCCCGGCACAGCGCCTGCCTGGCCACCGCCGGACATCCCCCGCCGATCCTGCGCCATCCGGACGGCCACACCGAGATCGTCGAGCTGCCTCCCGGGCTCCTGCTCGGCATCGACCCCGCCGCCGACTACCCGACGGCGAACATCCCGCTGCTCCCCGGTGCCGTGCTCGTCCTGTACACCGACGGGCTCGTCGAGGCCCCCGGCACCGACATCGAGGACGCGATCAGGGCTCTCGCCGGCCGGCTCGCCCACGCGCGGAACCAGCCCGTGGACGCCCTGGCCGACACCCTCGTCACCGGCGCCCAGCACACCGCGCCGCGCAGCGACGACGTCGCCCTGCTCCTGATCAGCCCGCAGCGGACGCGCGCACCCGGTGCGCGGTGATTCCACGACGACGTGACCGCTCCGAGCGCCTCCGCCTTACCGTACGAGCGGCCTCCGTGTCCCCCTTCTTGTTAAAGTGACAGGAACCCAAGTACCTTAAGAACCATGCAAGATGACGCGTGGTCACCCTCACCTGTGCTCCTGACGGTCGATCTCGTGATCCTGACGCTGCGCGAGGGGCGGCTGTGTGTCCTGCTCGTGGAGCGGGGCGAAGATCCTTTCCAGGGCATGCCGGCTCTGCCCGGCGGATTCCTCAATCACGCCGGCGAGGAGATCCTGGACGCCGCCCACCGTGAGCTGAGTGAGGAGACCGCTCTGACTGCCGGGTGGGTGCATCTCGAACAACTGGCCATCTACGGGGGCGTAGGCCGCGATCCAAGGGGACGAGTCGTTTCCGTGGCCCACTTGGCGATCGCGCCGGGACTCCCCGAACCGGTCGCGGGAACGGATGCCATGGACGCCGCGTGGGTTCCCGCGGAAGCCGTCCTGTCCGGCGAAGTGGAACTGGCCTTCGACCACCGCCGGATCGTGACCGACGGAATCGAACGCGCGCGTACCAAGCTCGAATCCTCGGCGCTCGCCACGGCGTTCTGCGGAGAACTCTTCACCATAGCCGAGTTGCAGCAGGTGTACGAGGCGGTGTGGGGCACCGAACTCGACACCCGTAATTTCTACCGGAAAGTCCAGGCCGTGGAGGGATTCATCATTCCCGCCGACTCCGGACGCAGGAGCACGGGAGGACGGCCCGCCCGGCTGTACCGGGCCGGCCCCAAGAAGGTGTTGTTCCCGCCGCTGATCCGACCTGTGCCGTCCACAACGGAAGAGGGCACGAGAGAGGAAGGGGAATAGATGTCGAAGGACCTGGTGGTGATCCTCACCGCCCTCAATCTTGAATACCAGGCCGTGCGCCGGAAACTGGCCGGTGCGCAGGTGCACCGCCATGAGCGCGGGACGCTGTTCGAGGTGGGAACCGTGCAGGGCACTTCGTGTCGTGTCGCGCTCGGCCTGACGAACAAGGGGAATCACTCCGCCGCGGTGATCGCCGAGCGCGCGATACAGGAGTTCTCGCCGGTGGCCGTGTTGTTCGTCGGCGTCGCCGGTGCCCTGTGGGACACCGCCAGGCTGGGCGACGTGGTGATGGCGACACACGTGTACGCCTACCACGGCGGGACCAGCGAGGACGACGGGCTCAAGTCCCGTCCCCGGGTGTGGGAGACGGCGCACGGCATCAGCCAGCTCGGCTCGCATCTGGCGCGCGTGAACGACTGGGCCGACGACACGCCCGGTCAGGGGCGCGCCCCGCAGGTGCGCTTCGGCGCGATCGCCGCCGGCGAGGTCGTACAGAACTCGAAGATCTCCGCCGAGGCGCGGTGGATCCGGCAGCACTACAACGACGCGCTCGCGATCGAGATGGAGGCGGCCGGTGTGGCGCAGGCGGGTCATCTCAACGGGGCACCGGTGGCCATCATCCGGGGGATCAGCGACCGGGCGGACGGTACGAAGAACAGCGCGAAGGACCGTAACTGGCAACCACGGGCCGCGGCGAACGCGGCGGCGTTCGCCACACGGCTGGCCGTGGAACTGGTGAGGGAACAGGAGCAGATCGAAATGTCCCAGGCAGACAGGGCCCCCACGGCCGACAGACTCGAAGAGCGCGTCAGCAACACCGCCCACAACAGCACCGTCGGCATCATGGCCGGCTCCGTCAAGGGCAGCAGCGTCTACGTGAACGCGGATCCGAAGGTGGCCGGTCCGGCGGACCTGGTCGCGGAGCTGGACGCCTTCCGTGAGCACCTGAAGCGTCACCGCGCCGAGGGCGCCCTCGACGACGACACCTACCGAGAGGCACTGGCCGAGCTGGGCTTCGCCCGCCGGGCAGCAACGGAGAACACTCCCGAGCCGTCCAAGAGGGCGACCATGGCACTCAAGAGGTTACGCGGTCTGGTCGCGGAGTTCCCCGAGCTGGTCTCCAGGCTGGTACCACTGGTCGTCGCGGCGGGTGACTTGTCATGATCGACGGCAGCCATGTCACGCAGAATTCGGCCGCGTACGACTCCACCGTCGGAATCCAGGCCGAGACCGTGCACAACTCCAACGTCTACTTCGTCCATCCTGACGCGTCGCCTCAGGAGAAGTACAAGGTCGGTGTGCGGTTCCTTCAGGACGGCATTCCCAGCCGTGCCCGCGACATGATCAGTGACGCGATCGCCCACGGATACGACAGCGCGGAGGTCCGTTTCCACGGGGTGCTCGCCATGCTCAGTGGACGCGCCTACCACGACCTCGGCACCGAGGAACTCCGGTGGCTGCACGAAGCCTCCGGGCGCGTAGGGACCTACGCCGAGGGAGAGTGGAAAGACGCTCTGCGCGTCGCTTTCGAACTGCTGGCGACGCTCAGCACGGCGGACGGCGAAGCAGGACGCGTGGGGGAGCGGTTGCGAGCCCTGCCACCTCACCGGCGGGACGAGATCCTCCACCACTTCGACCTCGTGCTCACCGGAGGGCTGAAGGACAGCCTGTGGGCCGAGAACCGCGAGCGGGCCGAGGCGGCTCGCTTCGGCAACGGCCGGATCCAACGGGTCTGGGCCTATTTCGAACCCGACCCCATCGGGCCACGGGCCCTGCCGCCCCGCCCGAGCACCGCTGCCGCCGCCCGGGCGGCCATCCCGGTCCGAGTCGGCCTGTTCGTCCTCGTCACCGCGTTCCTCTGCGTCGTGTCCCTGATCGCGGCTCCGGCCGCGGCAGCCGTCGAGTTACTGGTGGCGCTCGGTGCGGGCGCGACCGCGACGCACTTCGGCAGCCGATGGTGGTACCAGGAACACCAACTGAGGGCCCGGAACCGTATGTTCCAGGTACCGCACACGCGCGATCCCGCCTCGCCCGGGGACGGGTTCACCAACCGTGTCCGCCATTCGTTCGACCACTACTTCAGTGTGCGTGTGCCTCATGGACTGGCCCCGCAGGAATGGCTCGGTCTCACCGGCCACATCCGCGACAGCCTCGTCGCCGAGATCGCGGTTCTCTACCGCGAGAGCCGAATCAGCGTGGACCGGGTCAACTGGCTGATCCGCCATCTCGCCGAGGACGCCCGGGACCGGTACAGCACAGGCACCCTGTTCGATCGCCGCCACCAGAACCAGACGTCGGCGTCGGCGAAGGCGCTGTGTGTGGTCGCCCTCGTCATCCTCGGCTTCACGACTCTGGCCCTGCTCGGCACGGTGGCCTCAGGTGCCGGTGCGTCGCACATGGTGCTGGCCGTCCTCGCCGTGGTCGGCGTGGTCTGGTCCGGACGCGCGGCTGCGTCCTCGTGGTTGGAGGCCCGGGGCGAGGAGCGCCGAGTGGCCGAGGAAACCCAGGAGTACCAGGAGCGGCTGGCCGCGCGGCAAGCCGCGTACCAGAACTGGAAGTCGTTCCTGGACGCCACGCGGCCCAGCGAGCTGGAAATGGAGACCTGGCTCACCTGCGACAAGACGCTGTTCGTCGACGAAGCACTCCACCACTACCAGCTCACCTGGCGCGACCTGATCACCCACACCATCCTGGTGACACCCGCACGCCCCTACAGGCGAGGGCGGGTGAAGGGCGGCCCTTGGCGGTACTCGCGCTACAACTTCCGTCTCTTCCTGGTCACACAGGACGGCGTTCGTGAGATCAGCGCGGAATTCGATTTCACCGACGCGAAACGCGGGACCAGGCAGCGAAGCAACTACCGGTTCGACGCGTTGTCCTCCGTACAGGTCACCGAGCGCAGTGAGGTCGGCTACGACCTGGAGCTCATCCTCACCAACGGGCCGGCCAGGAACATCCGTGTCGCGGACGCCGACACCCATCAACTCGCGCCGGACGAGAACGCCCAGGAGATCTCCGAGATCAACCTCAGTGCGGCCGGTTTCATCCACACCTTCCGCCTCCTGGAAGGAATCGCGGCGGACGGAAAGGGCTGGATCGAACGGAACCACCCCAAGAACCTGCCGACCTTCCGCGCTGTCGGCTGAGTCTTCGGGGCGGGCAGGGGCCGGAGCGCCGGAGCCCTGCCCGCCCACTCGTACAACCAGGCGACAGCCGACGTACCCTGCCGGAACCGCACCGCTTCAGCCGCCGACTGAGGAGTCCCCGCGTGACCGAACGGACCGCTCCGGACAAGAAGCCCTTCCTGTACGTCGTCGTGTGCGCGAGCGGTGTCGCCGGTGACGTCGGCAAGCTGATCACGGCCGCCCAGGAGGCGAACTGGGATGTGGGCGTCATCGCCACACCGCAGGGACTCGGCTTCATCGACACCAAGGCGATCGAGGCACAGACCGGCTACCCGATCCGCTCCGCCTGGCGCTCGCCGGGAGACCCGCGTCCCCTGCCCCCGGCGGACGCGATCGCCGTGGCTCCCGCCACCTTCAACACGATCAACAAGTGGGCCGCCGGGATCTCCGACACCCTCGCCCTGGGCATCCTGTGCGAGGCGTACGGCATGGGCATCCCGACCGTGGCCCTGCCCTGCCTGAACGCCGCCCAGGCCGCCCACCCCGCCTACCGGCAGAGCCTGGACCGGCTGCGGGGGATGGGTGTCCTGATCAGCTCCCGCGAACCGCACCGGCCGAAGGCCGACGGCGCTGCGGAGCGCTTCCGCTGGGAGGAAGCACTGGAGTTGCTGGAGCCTGTGGTCGGCATGGTGCGGTGACGCCGCCCTTCGCCCGGTAAGAGGGCGTGTCCCTTGGCGAAGAGCGCTCACTCAGGAAACGCGCGGGGTCCGAAAACCCCGCCCGCTACCTAAGAAACCCCGGCTCAGGGCCACACCAGGCAGTACGGCTGATGCCCCGCCTCATGCAGCCGGTGGCTGAAGTCCTGCCACTCGTGCAGCAATTGGTACACATTGAACGCGTCCCGCGGCCCGCCCCGGTCGGGCACCGTCGACCAGATGAAGGCCGCCGCGCCGACCGCTTCCTCGCCGATGCCGCGGAGGGGGTCGACGACCGTCATGGGGAGTTTGACGACCGCGTAGTCGGGGTGCAGGACGACCAGTTCCAGGGGTGGCACCTTGTGCAGGGGGACGCCCTCGATGCCGGTCAGCACCATCGCGGCCATCGTCTCCGGCTTGATCTTGGTGAACATGCCGTTCATGCCCAGCTCGTCGCCGCCGAGTTCCTCGGGACGCATCGAGATGGGGACGCGAGCCGCGGTCGCGCCGTCCGGCGCGCCGAAGTATTTGTACGTCACCCCCACCCGACCACCATTCCTGCTCCCCGCCCGGAGGCGGTCGGCCCGCTGGTCGAGCCGACGGTCGAGATCCCGGTCGATCTGCTGGTCGTACCGCTCGGGCTCACTCGGTACACCCTGTGTCTGCCGTGCGTCGGTCTGACGTGTCTCGGTCGTTTCCTCCGCGTCGCGCCGGTGCCTTCCCCGCCGGGCACGTCGAGGACCCAGGTCATCAGTCCCCTCGCCCAGTCCGCCACCGCGATGCATATCTCCACCCGACTGCTTTTCTAGGACGCGTGGCCCCCGCCGCGCAACCCGATCATCGTGTCAGTGACCTCCCCCACGGCCGCCCGCCGAAACGTGCGGTGGAACAACAGTCCACGCGGGGGGATTCCCGGCCCTGATCTCCGGCCCCTGATGAGTACGTGCGTATGGGCTTTGTGTATCAGGTCTCAGTCTCGCAGATGAGGGATGGCCCCGCTGTGATCTTGGGATTCGCCGCGCCTGATCAACCACCCGCCACGCGTGATCAACCACCCGCCGCGCCTGATCAACCACCCCGCCGCGTCGGGCCGCGGCCTCGACCGCGCCTGATCCCCCCGGCGCCTGGCCGCGACACCGACCCCGGTCCGGCCGGGGCTCCGCGCCGCCTTCGGCCTACCCTGAGGAGGTCACCCCGCAACCGGAGTCCGAGAAGCCGGAGTAGTCGCACGTCATGAGTGCCATGAGCGAAACGCCCTATCCCTACGACGCGCCCGTCTCACAGGCGCTCTTCGACCGTGCCTCCGTCGTCACCCCGGGCGGCGTCAACTCCCCGGTGCGTGCCTTCCGCGCCGTCGGCGGCACGCCGCGGTTCATGGTGTCGGGCAAGGGGGCCTACCTGACCGACGCCGACGGGCGCGAGTACGTCGACCTCGTGTGCTCCTGGGGGCCCATGATCCTCGGGCACGCGCACCCCGAGGTCATCGCCGCCGTCCAGGAGGCCGTGGCCCGCGGTACGTCCTTCGGCACGCCCGGCGAGGGCGAGGTCGCGCTCGCCGAGGAGATCGTCGCCCGGGTGGCGCCCGTCGAGCAGGTACGGCTGGTCAGCAGCGGGACCGAGGCGACCATGTCCGCCATCCGGCTCGCCCGCGGGTTCACCCGGCGGTCCAAGGTGATCAAGTTCGCCGGGTGCTACCACGGGCACGTCGACTCGCTGCTCGCCGCGGCCGGCAGCGGGGTCGCCACCTTCGCGCTGCCCGACACGCCCGGTGTCACCGGTGCCCAGGCCGGCGACACGATCGTGCTGCCGTACAACGACCTGGAGGCCGTGCAGGAGGCCTTCCACCGGCACCCCGGGGAGATCGCCTGTGTGATCACCGAGGCCTCGCCGGGCAACATGGGCGTCGTGCCGCCGGACCCCGGCTTCAACCAGGCCCTCAAGGACTCCTGCCGCAGGAACGGCGCCCTCTTCATCTCCGACGAGGTGATGACCGGCTTCCGCACCAGCCGCGCCGGGTGGTACGGCGTCGAGGGCGTCGCGCCCGACCTGATGACCTTCGGCAAGGTCATGGGCGGTGGCTTCCCGGCCGCCGCGTTCGGCGGGCGTGCCGATGTGATGGCGCACCTCGCCCCCGCCGGGCCCGTGTACCAGGCCGGCACCCTCTCCGGTAACCCCGTCGCCACCGCCGCCGGTCTCGCCCAGCTGAGGCTGCTCGACGACGCCGCCTACGACAAGGTCGACGCCGTCTCCGAGCAGATCCGGGCGCTCGTCAGCGAGGCGCTGTCGAAGGAGGGCGTCGCGCACCGGGTGCAGACCGCCTCCAACATGTTCTCCGTGTTCTTCACGGACCGGCAGGTGCGCGACTACGAGGACGCCAAGCGGCAGCAGTCGTACCGTTTCACCGCGTTCTTCCACTCGATGCTGGCGAACGGCGTCTACCTGCCGCCGTCGTCCTTCGAGTCCTGGTTCGTGTCCACGGCCCACGACGAGCGGGCCCTTCAGAAGATCGCCGACGCCCTTCCGGCGGCGGCCCGGGCGGCTGCGGAGGCCACGGCAGAATGAGCGACAGCACCAAGGACGTCACCGTCGTCCACGTCATGCGGCACGGCGAGGTCGCGAACCCGGACGGGGTCCTGTACGGGCGGCTGCCCGGCTACCACCTGTCCGAGCTGGGCCGGCAGATGGCCGAGCGGGTCGCCGAGCACCTCGCCCCGCGGGACGTCACCTATGTCTGCGCCTCCCCGCTGGAGCGGGCGCAGGAGACCGCCACGCCGATCGCCAAGGCGCACGGGCTGGATCTCGACACCGACGAGCGGCTGATCGAGGCCGAGAACGTCTTCCAGGGCAAGACGTTCGGCGTCGGTGACGGCGCGCTGCGCAATCCGGACAACTGGAAGCACCTCGTCAACCCGTTCCGGCCGTCCTGGGGCGAGCCGTACGTGGACCAGGTCGTGCGGATGATGGGCGCGCTGAACGCGGCCAAGGACCGGGCGCGCGGGCACGAGGCGGTGCTGGTCAGCCATCAGCTGCCGATCTGGATCGTGCGCTCGTACGTCGAGCGGCGGCGGCTGTGGCACGATCCGCGCAAGCGGCAGTGCACGCTCGCCTCGCTGACGACTTTCACATACCTGGGTGACAAGATCGTGTCGGTGGGCTACAGCGAGCCCGCCATCGATCTGGTCCCGGTCCATCTGCGCGCCGGCGCCAAGCCCCAGAAGGGGAAGGGCACCGCGCAGGGGAAGGCCTTCGGCGCCTGACCGGTACCACTCGTCACTGACGGTCCGTTTGATATCGCTTAGCGCACTTTTGCGGTCCCTGTTACGAAAAACACAAGAATCTGCGGAACCTCCCCGATCGTCCTGCCCTCTGACTGGGTGACCAGCAGGCAGCGACGAATCGGGGATTTCCATGCCCACCTTCTCCCGGACCTTCTCCCGGCGGGGAATGCTCGGCCTCGGCGCGGGGGCGGCGGCCGCCGCCTCGCTCGCCGGCTGCGGGAGCCTCACGTCCTCGGACGGCGGCGGCCACCCGAACGGTTCCGGCCAGGCGAAGCCCGGACAGGGGGACGGCAAGGGGAGCACCGCGCACCCGGCGCGGCCCATCGGCGACGGCTCCACCTCCTTCACCGGCAAGCAGCCGCACCAGCCGGCCAAGCCCGAGCCGCTGGAGCCGGGACAGACCCCGCCCCAATTCGTGATCTTCTCCTGGGACGGCGCCGGCGAGGTCGGCAACGGGCTCTTCCCGCGCTTCCTGGACCTGGCCAAGGAGCACGGCGCGGCCATGACCTTCTTCCTCTCGGGGCTGTATCTGCTGCCCGAGTCGAAGAAGCGGCTGTACGAGCCGCCGAACAACCCGCGCGGCGCCTCCGACATCGGCTACCTCACCGACGAGCACATCAAGGCCACGCTGACGAACGTGCGCCGGGCCTGGCTGGAGGGGCACGAGATCGGCACCCACTTCAACGGGCACTTCTGCGCCGGTACGGGCACGGTCGGCAACTGGACCCCGCAGCAGTGGGAGAGCGAGATCCGGCAGGCCAAGGCGTTCGTGAAGGAGTGGCGGACCAACACCGGCTGGACCGACCTGCCCGCGCTGCCGTTCGACTACGACAAGGAACTGGTCGGCGGCCGTACACCCTGCCTGCTCGGCCAGAACAACCTGCTGCCCACCGCCCGGAAGCTGGGCTGGCGCTACGACGCCTCCTCGCCGGGCGGCCGTCAGGTGTGGCCGGAGAAGAAGCTGGGGATCTGGGACCTGCCGTTGCAGCAGATACCTTTCCCCGGACGTTCCTTCGAGGTCCTCTCCATGGACTACAACATGCTCGCCAACCAGTCCCTGAACACCACCAAGGCGCCCGCCTACAACTACCCCGGCTGGCGCAAGCAGTCCGCGCAGGCGTACATCCAGGGCTTCCAGCGGGCATACGAGACAAACCGGGCACCGTTCTTCGTCGGCAACCACTTCGAGCAGTGGAACGGCGGCATCTACATGGACTCCGTCGAGGAGGCCTTCAAGCACATCGCGCGCGAGAAGGAGAAGGGCGCCGACGTGCGGCTGGTCTCCTTCCGGCAGTTCGTGGACTGGATGGACGTGCAGAAGCCCGAGGTGCTCGCCAAGCTGCGCACGCTCGGGGTCGGGCAGCGGCCGGCGGGCGGCTGGAAGGAGTTCCTGCGGGGCGGCGGGTCCGCCTCCTCCGACGCCGCCTGAGCCGGCGCCGACTCGGGCCCCGTGTCTGAAATGTCCCGTGTAAATACGCCCTGAAATGCGGTTTTCCGCCCGGCAGGGGGGCGCGCGAGATCCCCGGAACAGGCATGCGAAACTTTTCACATGAGTACCCGTAGCCGCGCCGTCCTGCTCAGCGCCGTGGCCGCCGTCGCGGCCCTGTCCCTGTCCGCGTGCGGTAAGGGCGGCACCTCCGGAGGCGGTGGCGACACCCACTTCGTCACCGGCAACAACGGCATCGACACCGTGCCCGCCGGCAAGCGCGTCACGGCCCCGGACCTGTCGGGCAGGACCATCGACGGCAAGACCCTGGACATCGCCGACTACAAGGGCAAGGTCGTCGTCGTCAACGTCTGGGGCTCGTGGTGCGGACCGTGCCGCGAGGAGGCGCAGTACTTCGCCAAGGTCTCCAAGGAGTACCAGGACAAGGGCGTCCAGTTCGTCGGCATCAACACCCGGGACACCAGCACCACCCCGGCCGTGAACTTCGAGAAGGAGCACGGCGTCACGTACCCGAGCCTGTACGACCCCACGGGCAAGCTGATGCTCCGCTTCAAGAAGGGCACCCTCAACCCGCAGCTCATCCCCTCCACGCTCGTCATCGACCGGGACGGCAAGGTCGCCGCACGGGCCCTGGAGGCGCTCGACGACACGGGCCTGCTGAAGATGCTCAAGCCGGTCCTCGCGGAGAAGTGACGTGAGCGCACTGCTGACGCTGGCAGCCGGGACGGGCCAGAACGAGACGGTCCTGCACGGCGCCCTGCTGGTCGCCCTGCCGATCGCCCTGCTCGCCGGGCTCGTCTCCTTCTTCTCGCCCTGTGTGCTGCCGCTGGTCCCCGGTTACCTCTCCTATGTGACCGGCGTCGCGGGCACCGACCTGGCCGAGGCCAGACGGGGGCGGATGGTGGCCGGCGCCGCCCTGTTCGTGCTCGGCTTCAGCGCCGTGTTCGTCTCGGGCGGTGCGCTCTTCGGCTACTTCGGCTCCAACCTGATCGACTACCAGGGCACCCTGTCCAAGGTGCTCGGCGTGCTCATGATCGCCATGGGCGTCTTCTTCATGGGACTCCTGCCCTGGTTCACCATGCGCGAGTTCCGCTTCCACAAGCGGCCGACGGGCGGCCTGCTGGGGGCGCCCGTGCTCGGCGCCCTCTTCGGCGTCGGCTGGACGCCCTGCATGGGCCCGACGCTCTCCTCGGTGAACTTCCTCTCCTTCCAGGAGTCGAGCGCGGCCCGCGGCTCGCTGCTGATGGTCGTCTACTGCCTCGGCCTCGGTGTGCCGTTCGTGCTCACCGCGATCGGCTTCCGCAAGGCCCTCGGCGCCTTCGCCTGGGTCAAGCGCCACTATGTGTGGGTGACGCGCATCGGCGGCTCGATGATGATCGTGACCGGTGTGCTGCTGCTGACCGGCGCCTGGAACAGTCTGGTGCAGCAGATGCAGACCTGGTCCGGCGGCTTCAATGTGGGGATCTGACCGATGAGCAACACCGACACCGACACGAGCCAGGACCGGGAGGAGCTGGGCGCGGCCGGCTCCCAGCTGTCCACCGCGCCGCAGGAGGAGCAGACGAGCCTGCCCGGCCTCGGTGTCATCGGCTGGGCGCGCTGGTTCTGGCGGCAGCTGACCTCCATGCGGGTCGCGCTGCTGCTGCTCCTGCTGCTCTCGCTCGGCGCGATCCCCGGCTCGCTGATCCCGCAGACCGGCGCCGACGCGAGCAAGGTCGAGGACTTCCGCGCCGCCCACAAGACGCTGGCACCGGTCTACGACAAGCTCGGCCTGTTCCACGTCTACAGCTCGGTGTGGTTCTCCGCGATCTACATCCTGCTGTTCGTCTCCCTCATCGGCTGCATCGTCCCCCGCACCTGGCAGTTCGTCGGCCAGTTGCGTGGCCGTCCGCCGGGCGCGCCCAAGCGGCTGACCCGGCTGCCCGCCCACACCGCCTGGCGCACCACCGAGGACCCGGAGCGGGTCCGTGAGGCCGCGCTCGCGCTGCTGAAGAAGCGGCGCTTCCGCGCCCACGTCGTCGGTGACGCGGTGGCCGCCGAGAAGGGCTACCTGCGCGAGCTGGGCAACCTGATCTTCCACATCGCCCTGATCGTGCTGCTGGTCGCCTTCGCCTCGGGCCAGTTGTACAAGTCCGACGGCACCAAGCTGATGGTGGAGGGCGACGGCTTCTCCAACGCGCTGCCGATGTACGACGACTTCAAGTCCGGCAGCCTCTTCGAGCCCGACGACCTGGTCCCGTTCAGTTTCGAACTGAAGGACTTCAAGGGAACCTACGAGCTGACCGGCCCCAACAGGGGCACCGCGCGCACCTTCCAGGCGAAGATCACCTACAACAAGGGCGCCTACGGCAAGCAGACCACGACCACCATCAAGGTCAACGAGCCGCTGAAGATCGACGACTCCAAGGTCTACCTGGTCAGCCATGGCTACGCGCCCGTGATCACCGTCCGGGACGGCAAGGGCGACGTGGTCTACCGCGACGCGGTGCCGCTGCTGCCGCTCGACGGCAACGTCACCTCCCAGGGTGTCGTCAAGGTCATGGACGGCTACCGCGACGCCAAGGGCAAGAAGGAGCAGCTCGGCATCAAGGCCTTCTTCCTGCCGACCTACGGCGGGGCCGGCATGGAGATCGCCTCGGCCTTCCCCGCGCTGCTGAACCCGGTGCTGAACCTGGAGCCGTACCACGGCGACCTGGGCGTCGACTCGGGCTTGCCGCAGAGCGTGTACCAGCTCGACAAGGCCCACATGAAGGACTACAAGGACGCCAAGGGCGCGCAGCTGAGGGACAACCTCAAGCCCGGCGAGACCATGACGCTGCCGAACGGCGCCGGTTCCATCACCTTCGAGAAGGATGTCAAGGAGTGGGCCGGCTTCGAGATCGTCCAGGAGCCGGGCGGCGGCTGGGCGCTCACCGGTGCCCTCGCCGCGATCTTCGGCCTCGCCGCGTCCCTGTTCATCCAGCGCCGCCGGGTCTGGGTGCGCGCGGTGCGCGGGGCCGACGGCGTCACGGTGGTCGAGATGGCCGGGCTCGGCCGCAGCGAGTCCGCGAAGGTGCCCGAGGAGCTGGGCGACCTCGCCGGAATCCTCTACGACCAGGCGCCGGGGGCACCCGACCCCGACGACGACTCCGCAGCAACCCCCGACCCACAAGTCGTACCTGCCGAAGGGGCTGAGAAGTGACTCTCGCCGCCGCAACCGATCTCGCCGCCGCGACCAACGAACACCTCGCGAGCATCAGCAACACGCTGATCTACTCGTCGATGGCGGTCTACACCCTGGCCTTCTTCGCCTACATCGCCGAGTGGCTGTTCGGCAGCCGCAGCAAGGTCGGCCGTACGGCCGCCGCGCTCACCGCCGGCAGCGAGCGGAGCGCGGGCGCGCCCGCCGTCACCGTGAAGCGGGCCGGCGGCACCGCCGTGCTGGAGCGGCCGAAGGTCGTCGTCCGCTCGGCGTCCGGCGCGCGGGACGTGCCGGACGGGCCCGGCGCGCACGGCGGCGACGAGCAGGGCGACCTCTACGGCCGGATCGCCATCTCCCTCACCGTGCTCGCGTTCCTGGTGGAGCTGGGCGGCGTCGTCGCCCGCGCGGCCTCCGTGGAGCGGGCGCCGTGGGGCAACATGTACGAGTTCAACATCACCTTCTCCACGGTCGCCGTCGGCGTGTACCTCGCGCTGCTGGCGCTGAAGAAGAACGTGCGCTGGCTCGGCCTGTTCCTCGTCACGACGGTCCTGCTGGACCTCGGCCTCGCGGTCACCGTGCTGTACACGGCCAGCGACCAGCTGGTGCCGGCCCTGCACTCGTACTGGCTGTACATCCACGTCTCCACCGCCATCTTCTGCGGTGCCGTGTTCTACGTCGGCGCGGTCGCCACGATCCTGTACCTGTTCAAGGACTCGTACGAGAACAAGCTCCAGCTCGGCGGCACGCCCGGGAAGTTCGCCTCCTCGGTGCTGGAGCGGCTGCCCGCCTCGGCGTCCCTGGACAAGTTCGCCTACCGGGTCAACGCGGCCGTCTTCCCGCTGTGGACGTTCACGATCATCGCGGGCGCGATCTGGGCGGGCGACGCCTGGGGCCGGTACTGGAACTGGGACCCGAAGGAGACCTGGTCCTTCATCACCTGGATCGCCTACGCCTGCTACCTGCACGCCCGGGCCACGGCCGGCTGGAAGGGCCGCAAGGCCGCCTACCTGGCGCTGATCGCCTTCGGCTGCTGGCTGTTCAACTACTACGGCGTCAACATCTTCGTCAGCGGCAAGCACTCCTACGCGGGCGTGTGACCGCCACCGCCGGGAGAGGGCCGGTTCCCGTGACCCGGGTCACGGGAACCGGCCTTCGCCGTCCGGAGGCGGGCCCTGACCACGTGCGCATCCCCGGGCCCGGGGGCAGGCTGGTGTCATGAGCGGTTCCATCGCACAGGGCACCAGCCAGACGCACGGGAACACGCACATCCTGCACTTCGTGGTGCGGCTCCCCCGGCGCATGGAGGAGGTCTGGGCCGCGCTGGCCACGCCCGAGGGGCTGGCGTCCTGGTTCACCGCCGCCGACGTGTTCGAACCCCGGCTCGGCGGCGCGGTCACCCTGCGTGACCTGGGCGACGGGCAGGTCACCGCGTGGGACGTGGACCGGGTCGCGGAGTACACGGTCGGGGGCGGCGGGCGGCTCCGGTTCCATCTGGAGCGGGACGGGGAGGACGGCAGCGTGCTCCGCTTCACCCATGAGTTCCAGGGCGAGGAGGACTCGGAACAGCGCTGGCGGAGCCGTTTCGAGCGCCTGATCGAGGCGCTGGAGCCGGGGCGGAGCTGAGCGCCTAGGAGACCGCGGGCAGGCTGTCGTGGGCCACCGAGGCGATCCGGTCCCGCAGCCGCTCGACGTACAGCCGCATGTTCTTCGCCGCGACGTCCGTGTCCGGGTACCGGATCGCCAGCCACAGCCCGTCGGGCAGCCGGTTCACCCACACGCACACCTGGTCGCCGTACGACACCCGCATCAGTCCGTACGCCTTCAGCTCCGCCCACCGCTCGGCGCCCGGGATGGCGCGGGTGTCGACGTACGACACGATCGAGTACAGGTCGGGGGAGGTCGGCCGGAAGTCCGCGCCGAGCAGGCTCAGCACCCGGGCCAGCGGCATCCGGGCCAGCGACCGGTTCGCCTGGAGTTCGGCGCGCACCGCCCGCAGGGCCTCCGGGAAGCCACGGGTGCGGCCCACGGGCACCTCGATCGGGGCGCCGCCCACGTACCAGCCCACCGAGTCCGTCCACCGCGACTTCACCCGGGTGTGGAAGGGCACCACCGTCCGGTACACCGGCTGCCCGCCGAGTTCGTGCACGATCAGCCCGGTCGCGGCCAGCAGCCCGACCGGGCTGCCGCCGTACGGCCGGCAGTACGCCTCGAACGCCGCCGCCGCGTCCGCGTCCGCCAGCGGCTCGCACAGCATCCGCTGCGTGGGCAGCGGGCCGCCCGGGGTCAGCCCCAGGTCCACCGGGAAGCCCGGCAGCGTGCCGTCGCAGCGGTGGATGAACTCCCGCCAGCGGTCCACGAACGCGTGCCGGCCGTCGATACCGTCCGCGTCCGCGCGCTCGATCTCGCAGAAGTCGACGTAACTCGCGGCGGGCGTGGCGGAGTCCGGTTCCCGGCCGGCCAGGCCCGCCGCGTACAGCTCGTGGATCTCGGCGACCAGCCGGTGCAGGGAGTAGGCGTCGACGTTGCTGTGGTCGAAGGCCAGGTAGACGCTCGCGCCGTCGTCCCGGACGACCGCCGTGTAGATCAGGTTGGGCCAGCGCAGCGCGTCCGCGACCGTGTCGAAGCGCTCCTGGAGGTGCCGGACGAGGTCGCCGGCGTCGGGGAAGTCGCCCACCTCCGCCCGGCGCAGGGACACGTCGGCCGCGTCGAGCGTGAACCGGCGCAGTTCGTCACCGGCCCAGCGGAAGCCGCTGCGCAGCGTCTCGTGCCGCACGGTCCAGGCGCGCAGCGCCCGCTCCAGCACGTCGAGGTCGACCGGGCCGGGCAGGTCGAAGGCGGTGCCGAGCCAGGTCGGCACGAACAGCCCGTCCTCCCGGACGCACCTGGCCGTCCTGATGTGCGACTCCTGGATGTAGGCGGGCGGCCGGGAGTCCTCCGGGAGCGCCGTCGCCGCCGCGACGGTCGCCGGGCTCAACGTCCACTCGACGAGCCGTCCCGGCCGGACCTCGCAGCGCTGGATGTCAGTGATTCGCACGCGTCTCCCATCGCAGAAGGGGGCCCCTGGATACGGGCCCCCCTGGAAGCCAATGCCGTGGGACGCGGGCGGGACATGCCCGGCCGGTTCATTTCAACGGAACGGGTGGCGGGCCGAACGCGGAAGTGAATAACGGTCGGTGACCGGTCAGGGGGTCACTCGACGGTGATCGAGTCCAGCTTCTCGCGGAGGTACACGTGCGAGTCGACGGGCGGGTACACCACCCGGCCCACCGGCGCCGGAAGGGACTCCACCAGTGTGCCCGGGGTGCACTCGCCGAAGTAGACGAGCGAGATCAGCTCCTCGGCGGGCGCGTCGACGGGCGGCGGCAGCACCCGGTGCCGCCCGGACCGCCACCGGTCCCCGGTCCAACGGGCCAGCAGGTCACCGATGTTGACCGTGAACGCGGCCGGGTCGTACGGCGCGTCCTGCCAGCCGTCCGCGTCGGTGTACACCTGGAGCCCGCCCTTGCCGGCCTGCCGGTCGAGGACGGTGACGGTCCCGAAGTCGGTGTGCGGCCCGATCCGGAACTGCCCCGGCTCGGGCGTGCCGACGATCTCCGTGCCCGGGTACCAGTTGATGTTGAAGCCGTACGTCGGGTGGTCCATGTGCCGGGTGAAGAAGTCGGCGCCGAGCCCGAGCGCGCAGGCCAGCAGGGCGAGCAGCTCCTTCTCCAGCGCGACCATCCGGCCCAGGTACTCCTCGCACAGCCCGCGCAGCGCGGGCACCTCCGCCGGCCACACGTTGGGCGCGTACCACTCGGCGTTGACGACCGGGTCCTCGAACGGCTCGGCGGTGGCGAAGGTCAGCGACTCCTTCAGGTCCGGCGGGGTCTCGGTGCCCTCCGCGTACCCGTTGGCCTCGGCGCCCGGCCCGAGCCAGCCGCGCCCGCCGACCTTCGCCGCGTAGCGCTGCTTGGCCCCGGCGGGCAGCAGGAAGAACTCCCGGGCGGCCGACCGGATCCGGGCCCGCAGCGCGGGGTCCACGCCGTGCCCGGTGACCAGCAGGAAGCCGGCGGATTGCAGGGCCTGGTCGACGGTGCCGGCGAGCACGGCCCGCCGCATCGCGTCCCCCTGGGTCCAGATCCGCAGATCGATGGTGGGAATCACACCAGCCATGTTTCCACTCCCCGGCGCCCTGCGGACCCGGCTTCCGGGGGTGGCCGCAGGGACAAAGCGGTACGTCGGCGATACTTGGGCACATGGCTTACGACGATCTTCGCTCCCTCCTCCGGGCGCTGGAGCGCGAGGGCGACCTCAAGCGCATCAAGGCCGAGGTCGACCCGTACCTGGAAGTCGGGGAGATCGTCGACCGGGTGCAGAAGTCCGGCGGCCCGGCGCTGCTCTTCGAGAACGTGCGCGGCTCGGACATGCCCCTCGCCATGAACGTGTACGGCACCGACCGCCGGCTGCTGAAGGCGCTGGGCCTGAAGTCGTACGGCGAGATCTCGGAGAAGATCGGCGGCCTGCTGCGGCCCGAGCTGCCGCACGGCTTCGTCGGCGTCCGCGAGGCCTTCGGCAAGCTCGGCGCGATGGCCCACGTCCCGCCGAAGAAGGTGAAGCCCGACAACGCGCCGGTGCAGGAGGTCGTCCTCCAGGGCGACGACGTCGACCTCGACCGGCTCCCGGCGCTGTTCACCTGGCCGAAGGACGGCGGCTCCTTCTTCAACCTGGGCCTGACCCACACCAAGGACCCCGAGACCGGCATCCGGAACCTGGGCCTGTACCGCCTCCAGCGCCACGACAAGCGCACCATCGGCATGCACTGGCAGATCCACAAGGACAGCCGGAACCACTACCAGGTGGCCGCGCGCAGGGGCGAGCGGCTTCCGGTGGCCATCGCCTTCGGGTGCCCGCCCGCGGTGACGTACGCCTCCACCGCCCCGCTCCCCGGCGACATCGACGAATACCTCTTCGCCGGCTTCCTCGCGGGCAAGCGGATCGAGATGGTCGACTGCAAGACGGTCCCGCTCCAGGTCCCGGCCAACGCCGAGGTGGTCCTGGAGGGCTGGCTGGAACCCGGCGAGATGCTGCCCGAGGGTCCCTTCGGCGACCACACCGGCTTCTACACCCCGCAGGAACCCTTCCCGGCCCTGAGGATCGACTGCGTGACGATGCGCAGGCGCCCCCTGCTCCAGTCGATCGTCGTCGGCCGCCCCCCGACGGAGGACGGTCCGCTCGGCCGCGCCACGGAACGCTTCTTCCTGCCCCTGCTCAAGATCATCGTCCCGGACATCGTGGACTACCACCTGCCCGAGGCCGGCGGCTTCCACAACTGCGCGATCGTCTCGATCGACAAGAAGTACCCGAAGCACGCGCAGAAGGTGATGCACGCGATCTGGGGGGCGCACATGATGTCCCTGACCAAGCTGATCGTGGTCGTGGACGCCGACTGCGACGTGCACGACCTGCACGAGGTCGCCTGGCGGGCCCTCGGCAACACCGACTACGCCCGCGACCTCACGGTCGTGGAGGGCCCCGTCGACCACCTGGACCACGCCTCCTACCAGCAGTTCTGGGGCGGCAAAGCGGGCATCGACGCGACGCGGAAGTGGCCCGAGGAGGGCTACACCCGCGACGGCGGCTGGCCCGACATGGTCCTGTCGGACCCGGATGCGGCGGCCCTGGTGGACCGCCGCTGGAAGGAGTACGGACTGTGACCTCGGCCTCCGCCGCCATCCCCCGGCCCGGCCGCACCAAGGCGTTCCTGCGCCTGGTGATGATCGAGCACTCGGTCTTCGCGCTCCCCTTCGCCTACATCGCCTCCCTCACGGCGATGTACGAGTGGGACCGGAACATCCACTGGGGCCGTCTGCTCCTGGTCACGATCTGCATGGTCGGCCTGCGCACCTTCGCCATGGCGGTCAACCGGATCATCGACCGCGAGATCGACGCCCGGAACCCGCGCACGGCCCACCGCGAGCTCGTCACCGGAGCGATGTCGGTCAGGCACGCCTGGACGGGCGCGCTGATCGCCCTGGTGGTCTTCCTGGGCGCGGCGGCCCTGCTGAACCCCCTCTGCCTGGCGCTCGCGCCGGTGGCGGTGGTCCCGATGGTGGTCTACCCCTACGGGAAGCGGTTCACGAACTTCCCGCAGGCCATCCTGGGTCTCGCCCAGTCCATGGGCCCCATCGGCGGCTGGCTGGCGATCAGCGGCGAGTGGTCCTGGACGGCGGTGATCCTCGGCCTCGCCGTCGGCATCTGGATCGGCGGCTTCGACCTGATCTACGCCTGCCAGGACGTCGAGACCGACCGTGAGATCGGCGTCCTGTCGGTCCCGGCCCGCTTCGGCATCCCGGCCGCGATCTGGGGTGCGCGGGTGTGCCACACGATCACCACGGCCCTGTTCGTCTGGTACGGCCTGGCCACCCACGCCGGAGCGTTCTTCTGGCTGGGCCTGCTGATCGTCGCCGGCGCCTTCCTCTACGAGCACTCCATCGTCCGGCCCCACGACCTGTCCCGCCTGAACAGGGCGTTCTTCTCGGTCAACGGCTTCATCGGCATCGCCCTGTTCGTGTGCGCGCTGCTCGATCTCCTCGTACGCGGTCTGACCGTGTGAGCAGCCCGGCACCACCCGGCCTGAGGGCGGTCGGGCGCGCCGGTACGCTCAAGGTGTGAACGCAGGAGAAACGCAGCGTGTGCCTTGGATCGTGGGGGTGTCCGGAGCTTCCGGGACGCCGTATGCCGCTGCCGCGCTGCGGGCGCTGCTGGAGGCCGGGGAAGCGGTGGACCTCGTGGTCAGCCGGGCCTCGCGGCTGACGCTGCTGGACGAGACGGGCATCTCGTTCCGGGACGCCCACTGGCAGGACGACCTGCGGGAATGGCTGGCCCGTGGCGCCGACGGCAAGCCCGGCACCTTCGACGTGGACATCAGCGGGGTGCGGTACTGGAGCGCGGGCGACCTCGCCGCCGGCCCGTCCTCGGGGTCGTACCCGGCGAAGGGCATGCTCATCGTGCCCGCCTCCACCGCCTCGGTGGCCGGTGTGGCGCTCGGCCTCTCCAAGGATCTGCTCCAGCGTGCGGCGAGCGTCACACTGAAGGAGCGCCGGACGCTGGTCGTGGCCGTACGGGAGACCCCGTTGAACGGGCAGACGCTGCGCCACCTCGTCGCGCTGGACGACGCCGGCGCCACGGTCGTCCCGGCCTCGCCCGCCTTCTACGCGGGCGCCACCCACATCCAGGACCTGGTGGACTTCGTCGCCGGCCGCGTGCTGGACGCGGCCGGTGTCGCACACGGCCTGTACCGGCGCTGGAAGGGCGAGCTGGGCGGCGGCACGCCCGGCACGTAAGGCAAGCAGCAGTACCCCTCATCACTCCAGGAACTTTCACCGGAAGGCTTCGATCGCATGGACGCGGTGGACAGGCAGCTCATCCAGGCCCTGAGGGAGAACGGCCGGGCCTCGTACGCGGAGCTGGGGCGCCTGGTCGGCCTGTCGGGCCCCAGCGTCACCGACCGCATCAACCGGCTGGAGGCGGCCGGTGTCATCACCGGCTACCGCGCCACGGTGGACGCGGCCTCCCTCGGCCTCGGCGTCATCGCCCTGATCGGCATCTCGCTGTCCGACGCCGCCGACCACGAGGACGTCGCCCAGCGGCTGCGGGACCTGCCGGAGATCGAGGACTGCTGGTTCATCGCCGGTGACGACTCCTTCATGCTCAAGGTCCGCTCGACGGACGTGGACGGCCTGGAGAAGACCATCCGCCGGCTCAGCGGGACGAAGGGCGTCTCCCGCACCCGTACCACGATCGTGCTGTCCACCAAGTGGGAGAACCGGGTCGGGGAACTGCCGGACGAGGTCTAGGGATACCGTGGGTCGCGTTGTCGTAGAAAGGTGTGGGTATGGACGTCGGGCTCAAGCGCGAGCTGGAGGAGAAGGTCCGCTCCGGTGAGCGGCTGACCCGCGAGGACGGCATCGCGCTGTACGAGTCGGACGACCTGGCCTGGCTCGGCGGGCTCGCCCACGAGGTGCGGACCCGCAAGAACGGTGACGTCGTCCACTTCAACGTCAACCGGCACCTGAACATGACCAACGTGTGCACGGCCTCGTGCGCCTACTGCTCGTTCCAGCGCAAGCCGGGCGAGAAGGACGCGTACACGATGCGCATCGAGGAGGCCGTCAAGCTCGCCCAGGCGATGGAGTCGGAGAACCTCACCGAGCTGCACATCGTCAACGGCCTGCACCCGAACCTGCCGTGGCGGTACTACCCGCGTTCCCTGCGCGAGCTGAAGAAGGCCCTGCCGAACGTCTCCCTGAAGGCCTTCACGGCGACGGAGATCCACCACTTCGAGACCATCAGCGGCCTGTCGGCCTCCGAGATCCTCGACGAGCTGATCGACGCGGGCCTGGAGTCGCTGACCGGCGGCGGCGCCGAGATCTTCGACTGGGAGGTCCGGCAGCACATCGTGGACCACAAG
The DNA here is from genome assembly GCF_014650115.1 of Streptomyces olivaceoviridis. Lineage (GTDB taxonomy): Bacteria > Actinomycetota > Actinomycetes > Streptomycetales > Streptomycetaceae > Streptomyces > Streptomyces olivaceoviridis. The sequence goes on from NZ_BMUI01000009.1 coordinate 34,099, forward strand.
ACCCACTGGGAGGACTGGTCCCGTATCCACCGCCTGGCGCACGAGAAGGGTCTGAAGACCCCGTGCACCATGCTGTACGGCCACATCGAGGAGCCCCGCCACCGCGTCGACCACGTCCTGCGCCTGCGCGAGCTCCAGGACGAGACCGGCGGCTTCCAGGTCTTCATCCCGCTGCGCTACCAGCACGACTTCGTGGACATGAAGGACGGCAAGGTACGCAACACCCTCCAGGCGCGCACCCAGATGGCGACCGGCGCGGAGGCGCTGAAGACCTTCGCGGTGTCCCGGCTGCTGTTCGACAACGTCCCGCACGTCAAGGTCTTCTGGGTCATGCACGGCGTGCAGACCGCCCAGCTCGCCCTCCAGCACGGCGCCGACGACATGGACGGGTCGGTGGTGGAGTACAAGATCACCCACGACGCGGACAACTTCGGCACGCCGAACAAGCTGACCCGCGAGGACCTGCTGGAACTGATCCGCGACGCGGGCTTCCGCCCGGTGGAGCGGAACACGCGGTACGAGATCATCCGCGAGTACGAGGGCCCGGACCCGGAGCGCCGGGAGTCCCCCCAGCCGATGCGGGTGTGAGGCGCGGCACGTAGCCGTGCGGCTGCGGGAGCGCGGGGGCTGGTCGCGCAGTTCCCCGCGCCCCCGGGTGGGTACTCGGGGCGCATGCCCACGAAGGCACCCGAAGACCGGTACGACGCGGCTCCCTTCGTTCCCGAGGGAGCCGGCCTGGACGTTCTCCGCCAAGCCGCCGCGGACTGCCGCGGTTGCCCGCTGCACCGCGCCGCCACCCAGACCGTCTTCGGCGCCGGGGACACCGACGCCCGCGTGATGCTCGTGGGGGAGCAGCCCGGCGATCAGGAGGACCGGCAGGGCAGGCCCTTCGTCGGGCCCGCCGGCAAGCTGCTCGACCGGGCCCTGGCGGAAGCCGGCATCGACCCCTCCGCGGCCTACGTCACCAACGCGGTCAAGCACTTCAAGTTCACCCGGGCCGAGCCCCGCAAGCGCCGTATCCACAAGGCGCCGAGCCTGCGCGAGATGACGGCCTGCGGCCCCTGGCTCGCGGCCGAGCTGGCGCTGGTGGAGCCGGAGCTGATCGTGGTCCTGGGCGCGACGGCCGGCAAGGCGCTGCTGGGGTCGTCGTTCCGGGTGAGCCAGGTGCGCGGGACGGTACTGGAGGAGGAGATCCACGGCCGGCGGGAGCGGCTGGTGCCGACCGTGCATCCGTCGGCCGTGCTGCGCGCGGACGACCGCGAGCAGGCGTACCAGGGCCTGGTGGCCGACCTGAAGGTGGCTGCACACGCCCTTGGGTAATAAGTAAACTGCCGACGTGCCTCTTACTTTCACCCTGGACCCCGCCATCACCCCGGCCCTTCGCGACGGCATCCTCGACCTGTGGGCGGACGTCACCGACGCGGGCGGGGCCGTCGGCTTCGTAGCGCCGGCGAACCGCGAGGAGATACGCCCGGAGCTGGTGCGGCACTTCGCGCAGATGGCCGAGGGCCGCACCCGGCTGCTCGTCGGCCACGACGAGGCCGGCGAGGTGGTGGCGGCGGCCTTCCTCACCCGCAACACCCACCGGCTGATGACCCACTGGCTGTGGCTGTACACGGTGATGGTCCACCCCCGCCACCAGGGCCGGGGTCACGGCCGCGACCTGCTGGCCGCCGCCGCGGACGCGGCGCGCGGGATGGAGGGCATCGAGGCGGTCCGGCTGACCTGCCGGGGCGGGCTGGGCCTGGAGCGCTTCTACGGCTCCTGCGGCTACAAGGAGGTCGGCCGCGTCCCGGACGCCATCCGGGTCGCGCCCGGCGACGACCGCGACGACATCATCATGCTGCTGCCGCTCCGCTGACGCCGACCCCCCTGCATGACCGCCCGCCGCTCGTGCTTCACTGGACGATGACCCCTTTTGGAATCGGACGAGTGGATTGAGATGCTCCGCTACACGCTGATGCGCCTCGGTATCTTCGCGGGCTGCCTCGTGATCGTCTGGGGAGCCGTCTACTCGGGCATCTTCCCGCGCGGCTTCGGCGAGTCCAACGGACTGTGGGTCCTGCTGCTCGCCCTGGTCCTCTCCGCACCGATCAGCTGGGTGGCGCTGCGCAAGGAGCGGGACCGGGCCTCCGTGCAGATCGTGCACAAGGTCGACCGGATGAAGGCCAACCTGGACGCCAACCGCAGCCAGGAGGACGAGGCGGTCGACGCCTCGCGGGCGCAGGGCGGGGCCACCACGTCCGGCTGATCGGGCCGCCGGCCCAACTAGGCTTGCCCTCATGGGTGCCGTCAAGACCAAACGGATGCCGAGGGCGGTGCGGGAGCAGCAGATGCTCGACGCTGCCGTACGGATCTTCGGGCAGCGCGGGTACATGGCCGCGTCGATGGACGAGATCGCCGAACTGGCGGGCGTGTCCAAGCCGTTGGTCTACCTGTACCTGAACTCGAAGGAAGACCTCTTCACCGCGTGCATCCGCCGCGAGGCCGCCGCGCTCACGGAGGCCGTGCGCGCGGGTGTCCGGCCGGGGCTGCCCGCCGACCGGCAACTCTGGGACGGCCTGCGGGCGTTCTTCGCGCACACCGCCGAGCACCCCGACGGCTGGTCGGTGCTGCACCTCCAGGCCCGTACGCACGGGGAGCCCTTCGCGGCCGAGGTCGCCGCGATGCGCGCGGAGATCGTCGCGTTCGTGACCCGGCTGGTCGCGGTCGCCGCCCGCAAGGCCCACCGGGACCCCGACCTGCCGGAACACGAGGTGGCGGGGCTGGCCGAGGCCCTGGTCGGCGCCGCCGAGTCCCTCGCCGCCTGGGCCAACGCCACCCCGGGCACGACGGCCCGCCAGGCCGCGGCCACCCTGATGAACTTCGCGTGGGCGGGCCTGGGCAACCTGATGCGGGGCCAGGTGTGGACACCGCCGACCGAGCCGGCCTGAGGGGCGCGGGGAGCCGCGCGGGCGAACCGGTGCGGAGAACCGCGCGGGCGACCCCCGTCCGCCCGCACCCGGCAACGGCCCTCAGTTCCCCCGCACGTCCCCCTCTACGTGCACCCGCCCGTCCTCACCCCGCAACTCGAACCGCCCGCTCCCGTCCGTCCCGTACACCACCGTCCCCGGCAGCAACACCGGCGCCCTGAACCGCGCCCGCACCACGGCGGGGCCGTTCATGCCATGGGCGGCCAGGCAGCGGGCCAGGGTCCACATGCCGTGGGCGATGGCGCAGGGGAAGCCGAAGAGGCGGGCGGTGAGGGGGTGCAGGTGGATGGGGTTGCGGTCGCCGGACGCGGCGCCGTACCGCCGCCCCACGTCCCCGGCGAGGCTCCACTCGGCGACGGCGGGCAGCGCGGCGCCGGCGTCCTCGCGTGGCTCGGGTGGCGTACCGGGGCCGGTGCGGTGCCGGGCCAGGTACGTGCTCCGGGACTCCCACACCGCGCTCCCGCCCGACCGCAGCTCCGTCACCACCGTCGCCTCCGTCCCCCGCCGGTGCGCGGCCAACCCCGCGATCCACACGCCGAGTTCGTACTCCCTGTCGGCCGCCGGCGCGGCGCTCCGCGTGATCTCGATCGACGTGTGCACCAGCCCCAGCAGCGGCAGCGGGAAGTCCCGCCCGCTCATCAGCCGCATGGCCAGCGGGAAGCCGAGGACGTGGGGGTAGGTGACCGGCAGGTCGGGCTCGCCGGTCGGGAAGCCGCAGACCCGCTCGTACGCGGTCAGCTTCGTCAGGTCCACGCGCACGCCGGGCAGCACCAGGCGGGTGCGCGGGAAGGCCGCGTCGGGGGCGGGGCGTTTGAAGGGCGAGCGCAGGGCGCCCCGGGCGAGCAGCGGGGCCAGCGCGGGGGGCGCGGTCAGGGTGACGGCGGTCGGGCTGAGGTAGCGGTCGGCCATCTGCGACTCCCGAGCGACTCGGTTCGAAGAGCTGAGTTGTGCTTACTCTGGAGTAATGTTACCGAAGGTAAGGCACAGTGGACCACTGCCGGGTGAGTCACCGCCACACCCCTGGCTTCGGGCCGGCGGGTGCGGGGGGCCAGGCGGGGCCGGGCGCGTGGCGGGGGAAGGTGAGCACCCGTCACATAACCCCCGAGGCTGCACATCCCCGGCCCCGGACCCTCCCCGAACCCGCACAACCCCCTCACAGTGGAGCCGTACGATCACCTGCCTAACCAGCGGTAACCGCCTCCCGTGAGGCTCGCCGCAGGTGCACGCACGCCAGAGGAGCCGCCCGTGTCCACGTCGTACCCGACCCCGTCCGCCTCCTCCGGCACCCCGGTCTCCGCCATCGACTACGACGGCCGCCCGGTCCTCGTCGAACCCGAGATACGCCGGCTCGACGGGGCCGTACGGGAAGTGGCGGTCCCCCCGTTCGTCCCCCCGGTCACCCGCGGCTCCCTCGCCGACATCCCGTACGAGAACGCGCAGACCGCCCCCGACCAGGTCGTCCTCAGCCGCAAGCGCTCCGACGGCGGCTGGACGGACGTGACGGCCGCCCGCTTCGCCGCCGAGGTGCAGGCCGTGGCCAAGGGCCTGATCGCCGAAGGGCTGATGCCCGGCGACCGCATCGCCGTCATGTCCCGCACGACGTACGAGTGGACCCTGCTCGACTTCGCCGCCTGGGCGGCCGGCCTGGTCACGGTCCCGATCTACCCGACCTCCTCCACCTTCCAGGCCCGCTGGATCCTGCACGACTCCGGCGCGGTCGCCCTGGTCACCGAGACCGCCTCCCAGGCCGCCGCCATCGGGCCCGAACTCGCCCACCTGCCCGACCTGCGCCACGTGTGGGTGATGGAGAAGGACCACGTGGCCCGGCTCGCCGACGCGGGCGCACCGGTGCCGGACGGCGAGACCGGCGTACGCCGGGGCATGCTCGGCCCCGACACGCTCGCCACCCTGATCTACACCTCGGGCACCACCGGCCGGCCCAAGGGCTGTGCCCTCTCGCACGGCAACTTCTTCGCCGAGGTCGACAACGCGATCGAACTCCTCCACCCGGTCTTCAAGGCGAAGGGCGAAGACCCCTCGGTCCTGCTCTTCCTCCCCATGTCCCACGTCTTCGGCCGCATGGTGGCCATCGCCTGCGTCCGCGCCCGGGTCCGCCTCGGCCACGCCCCCAGCCTGGCCCCGCGGGACCTCCTCCCGGACCTGGACACCTTCAAGCCGACCTGCCTGCTGACCATCCCCTACATGCTGGAGAAGGTGTACAACACGGCGCGCGCCAAGGCGGAGGCCGGCGGCCGGGCGTCGGTCTTCGACCGCGCGGCGGCCGTGGCCCAGCGCTACGGCGAGGCGCTGGAGGCCCGCCAGACCGGCGCGGGCAACGGTCCGGGCCGCGCCCTGAAGACACAGCGCGCCTTCTACGACCCTCTCGTCTACCGCCGCATCCGCGCCGCCATGGGGGGCCGCGTCCGGTACGTCATCTGCGGCGGCTCCCCGCTCGGCCGGCGCCTCGCCGCGTTCTACGCCGGCGCCGGCATCGAGATCTTCGAGGGCTACGGCCTCACGGAGACCACCGCCGCCTCCACGGTCACCCCGCCGCTGAAACCCCGTCTCGGCACGGTCGGCTGGCCGCTGCCCGGCACGCGGGTGAGGATCGCGGCGGACGGCGAGATCCTGATCGGCGGCGACCACGTGCTGCGCGGCTACTGGGACCCCCAGGCGGGCGGAGTGGTCCCGGCGACCCGCGACGGCTGGCTGCCGACGGGCGACCTCGGCGAACTGGACGACGAGGGCTACCTGACCATCACCGGCCGCAAGAAGGAACTCCTGATCACGGCGGGCGGCAAGTCGGTGGCCCCGGCCCCGCTGGAGAACTGGCTGCGCCAGCACCCGCTGATCTCCCAGGTGATGCTGGTGGGCGACGGCCGCCCCTACGTCGCGGCGCTGATCACCCTCGACCGCGACGGCATCACGCACTGGCGCCAGATGATCGGCAAGCACCCGGTACCGCCGGAACTCCTCATGGAGGACGAGGAGTTGCGCGCGGTCCTGCAACGCGCGCTGGACGAGGCCAACAGGATGGTCTCGCGCCCCGAGTCCATCCGCCGCTTCGCCGTCCTCCCGGCCGACTTCACCGAGGCGGCAGGCCACCTGACCCCGTCCATGAAGCTGCGCCGGGACCAGATCCTGCGGGACTTCGCGGCGGAGGTGGAGGGGTTGTACGAGCGCTGAGGGCCCGTTACCGGCCGCGGCCCAACGGTCACCTCACAGCACCGGCGACGGTCGGCACCCGCTCCTCGCTGGTCCCACCTCCTCCGGACTCGGCGGGGCGGGGAGCGGGTTGCCGCCTGGGTCGGTCGCGGCCCGCGCACGATCCTCGCGCGCTGTGCCGAGCCCAGTCAATCCTTGGGTTTCCTCATCAAGCCCCAGTGTTAGCTTGGGTCTTGTGACCCTGGAAGACCTCCGCGTGTTCATCGCCGTGTGCCGTGCGGGCAACCTCAGCTCGGTCGCCCGTGACCTCGGCCGCACCCAGTCCGCCGTCAGCCAGCACGTCAAGCGGCTGGAGCGGGAGACCGGTGTGGCCCTGCTGGAACGCCGGTCGCGCGGGGTCGTGCCGACGCAGGCCGGCCGGATACTGGAGGCCGCCGCGGACGAGGGCATCAACGCCCTGGACGTCGCCGTACGACAGCTCCGCGACCTGGTCGACGGCCACAGCGGGTACGTCCGCGTGGCCACCGGCGCGACGACCGTCCGGCACTTCATGTCCGACGCGGTCGTCACGTTCCGCCGCCGCCACCCCAAGGTCAACCTGGAGTTCCGGACGGTCAGTTCGGGCCGGGGCAGCTTCGACGCCCTCGCCGACGGCACGCTGGACCTCGCCTGGATCACCATCGGCCCGCCGGTCCGGGGCATCGAGCAGCGGACGGTCGCGGAGCTGCCGTGGCTCCTCGCGGTCCGGGCGGACGACCCGCTGGCCGGCCGCCCGTACCTGGACCCGGCCGAGCTGTCCGGCGCCCGGGTCATCCGGCTCCCCCCGAACTCCACGTCCGCCGCCCACCTGGAAGCGGCGTGCGCCGAGCGGGGAGTCCGGTTCGCCTACGAGCCGAACGTGGCCGACTGGGACACGGCCCTGCTGCTCGCCGAGCTGGGGATCGGAAGGGCGGTCGTACCGGCCGTACCGGGACTGCCCGTCCCCGGCGACGGCCCACTCCGCCTGATCCCGCTCCCCGGCCTCCGTCCCCTCCCCGTCGGCTGGGCCGTCCGCCGCTGGGACGCGCTCAGCCCGCCGGCCCGGGCCTTCGCGGACACGGTCGCCGCCCTGCGCTGAGCGCCAGCTCCACCCACACCGTCTTGCCGACGTCCCGCTCGGACACGCCCCACAGCGTGGCCAGCACCTGCACGATCACGAGACCCCGGCCGTTCTCGTCCTCCAGCCGCCCGTCCAGGAACCGCAGGGCGCGGTCACCCCGGGCGTCACTCACCTCGATACGCAAGGTGTCCTTGGCGGGGAGCAGCGCGAGCCGCAGTTCGAAGTCCCGGCCCGGTACGCGACCGTGGGTGACCGCGTTGGCGGCGAGTTCGGCCACGATGAGCTGGGCGGTGTGGCTGAGGTCGCCGTCGTGGGGGTATCCCCAGGTGGCGAGCGCGGTACCGGTGAGCCGACGGGCCAGGCGGGCGCCTCGGGGCGTGGAGCTGAGCCGTTGGACGAGTTCGGTTGTGGGGGTGGAGATTTCTACGTTCACATCACCGACAGTGGTCACTTCTCCCTACGCTGACCAGGGGAGACCCGGCGACTGTCCGTAGTCGTACGGGTGCGTCTCGTGGGAGTACGGGTCAGTCGGAGGATGGCGTGACGGAGGAGAGCGAGCGGAGGCCGGAGACGCCGGCGGAGGAGAACGGGTCGGCTGCGGTGTTCGCCGTGCTGGGCAAGCAGCTGAAGTTGATTCGGGAGCGGGCGGGGCTGAACCAGCGGGAGTTCGGCCAGCTGGTGGGGTACGGCCCCGATCAGATCTCGGCCATGGAGCGTGGGGTGCGTACGCCGAGGCCGGAGTTCCTGCGGCGGGCCGACGAGATCCTGGGCGCCAACGGCATGTTCATCGCGGTGATTCCTGAGGTGGAGGAGGCGATGACCAGGGCGCGGACGCGGCATCCTGAGTGGTACCGGGGTTATGCGGCGCTGGAGGAGCAGGCTTCCGCCCTACACGTCTACAGCAACCTGCTGGTGCCGGGTCTGCTCCAGACGGAGGCGTACGCCGAGGCCGTCTTCGCGCAGTGGCGGCCCTTGCTGAGCGAGGAGGCGATTGCGAAGCGGGTGGCGGATCGGATGGCCCGACAGCAGAAGTTCGACGTCTGGCCGTCCGCCACCTTCAGCTTCGTACTCGACGAGAGCGTGCTGCTGCGCCCGTTGGGTGGCCCGGAGGTGCACGCGCAGCAGCTCCAGAACCTGCTGAGGATCGGCGGTTTGCGTACCGTCGAGCTTCAGGTCATGCCGATGGACCGCGCCGAACAGCCCAGCATGGACGGGCCGTTCAACCTACTGACGGTCCGCAAAGGGGAACAGGTAGCGTACGTGGAGATCCACACGTATCCACGGCTCATCAGCGACGCGGAAGAAGTGGGCGTCTTGGCCGAACGTTATGGGCTCCTGAGAGCGCAGGCCCTGCGTCCCAGCGAGTCGCTGGACCTGATTGAGAAACTGCGGGGACGGCTATGAGCAGTGACGAACTCAGCTGGTTCAAGAGCAGCTACAGCAGCGGCGGGGGCGGCGAGTGCGTCGAACTCGCCTACACCTGGCGCAAGTCCAGTTACAGCGACGGCGAAGGCGGCCAGTGCCTAGAAGTGGCCGCCCACCCCACCGCCATCCACATCCGCGACTCGAAGCAACCCCTCGCCGCCCACCTCACCGTCACCCCGTCCGCCTGGTCAGCCTTCCTTCTGGGCGAGAAGGAACGCCTGCGGGACGGGTGATTCGCCGCGCGTCACCTCGGGCCCCCGCACGGTGGTGGAGCGGACGGTGAAGCCCGCCCCCGGCAACAGCTCCGCCATCTGCTCGGGGCGGCGCCGCTCGTAGTCCAGAGCCACGTCATGGCCGAAGGGGCGTTCGAGGCGGAGCGGTACGTCGCCCACCTGGAAGGCGAGCAGGAGCCGCCCGCCGGGGGCCAGTACCCGGTGGAACTCGGCGAACAGGTCCGGGAGTTCGTCCACAGGTGTGTGGATGCTGGAGTACCAGGACACCACCCCGGCCAGCGAGCCGTCGGCGACGGACAGCTCCCGCATGGAGCCCTGCTCGAACCGCAGCGCGGGGTACCGGCGGCGGGCGATGGCGATCATGGCGTCGGAGAGGTCGACGCCGAAGACGGACAGGCCCAGACCGGCGAGGTGGGCGGTGACGTCGCCGGGGCCGCAGCCGAGGTCGGCCACCGTGCCGTGGGGGCCGACCTGTTCGGCGTACGCGCTGAGGAGGGCCCGCTCCAGGGGCCGTTCGGCGAGGGGGTCGCGGAAGTGGACGGCGTAGTCCTCGGCGATGGTGTCGTAGAAGGCGCGGGTGTCGGTCATGGGGAGGGACCGTAGCGGCCCGCACTGACACTCCGCTTAGGCTGCTGTCGTTGGCCGACGCATCAACTGGGGGGTACGGGCCGGTGAACCAGTCGACGGAGGTGTTCCAGCCACTCCAGGCGGACGACCCACCCGTGGTGGCGGGCTACCGGCTCGCCGCGCGGCTGGGCGCGGGCGGTATGGGCCGGGTCTACCTGTCCCACACGCAGGGCGGACGGCCCGTCGCGCTGAAGGTCGTACGGCCGGAACTGGCGGACGATCCGGACTTCCGGCGGCGGTTCGGCAGGGAGATCAAGGCGGCTCGGCGGGTCCGGGGGGCCTATACCGCCGAGCTGATCGACGGCGATGCCGACGGCGTTCCGCCGTGGCTGGCCACGCTGTACGTGCCGGGGCCGTCCCTGACGGAGGCCGTGGTCCGGCGCGGGCCGTTGCCGGTGGCGGCCGTGCTGTGGCTGGTGGCGGGGGTGGCCGAGGCGCTTGAGGCCATTCACGCCGAGGGCATCGTGCACCGGGACCTGAAGCCGTCGAACGTGCTGCTGGCCGCCGACGGGCCCCGGGTGATCGACTTCGGTATCGCGCTGGCGGCCGACGGGACCTCGTACACGGCGACGGGCGGCACGATCGGCACGCCGTCGTTCATGGCTCCGGAGCAGGCGTCCGGGGGTGAGGTGACGGCGGCGACCGACGTCTTCGCGCTCGGGCAGACGGCCGCGTTCGCGGCGCTGGGCAGACCGCTGTACGGGGACGGCCCGGCCGTGAACGTGCTGTACCGGATCGTGCATGAGGAACCCGATCTCGATCTGCTGCCCGAGCCGTTGCGTCCGCTGTTCGCGCGGTGCCTGGCCGCCGATCCGGCGCAGCGGGCCACTCCGGCGGAGGTCGTGGAGTGGTGCCGGCAGCGGCTGGGCGCGGACGCCGACGCGGGCGGGGGACCGGCCGTGTGGCGGGAGATCACCGGACCGGAGGTCGCGGTCCCGGCCCCCGTACCGGAGCCGACCCCGGCGTACGCGCAGCCGCCGGTGCCCACTCCGGCGTACGCTCAGCAGCCGCTGACCGCGCCGGTCGGCCGGCCGCAGCCGACGCCGGAGGAGCGGAAGGCCCGCCGCCGGCGCGCCGCGCTGATCTCGGTCGCGGGTGTGGCGGGCGGCGCGCTGCTGGTGGCGCTCCTGGCGTGGTCGGTCATGGACGCGAAGGGCCGGTCCAGTGGGCGGGACGCGGCGGGATCCCGGACGTCGGCCACGGCATCTGCCCCACGGTCGTCCTCGTCGGCGTCCGCGTCGGCGTCGGGCTCCTTGTCGGATTCCTCGTCCCGTCCCTCGGACGCGTCCGCCCCGGGTGCCGGTGACGTCGGGTCCTCGGCCTCTCCCCGGGACCCGCGGCCGGAGGGGTCCGCCCAGTTGTGGCTGGACGCCAAGACCTCGCTGAGCCTCAAGGACCAGGAGCCCCAGCGGAGGGACCGCAAGGGTGACATCCGCTTCGACTGCCAGGCGATCGGCTGCGAACTGAAGAGCGACAGCGTGGTGTTCATGCAGATGTACGGCGGACACGGCACCACCCTCGACGAGTGCCGTCTCATCCTCAAGCACGCCACCAAGCACAGCTGGACGCTGGCCGGTGCGACGAACGGGACCGAGTTCTGCCTGAAGGACGACGAGGGCGACATCGGGCTGTACGTGATCCAGACGAAGTCCACCGCGATGCCCGACATCGCCTTCCTCATGGGTGACCTGACCGTCTGGCGCAACGCCGCCTAACCCACCCCCACCCCCCGCAACACCGCCGTCGTCACGGCCGCCGCCAGCACCACCACGGCGAACGGTGCCCGGCGCCAGGCCAGTGCGGCGCCGACCAGGACGCCGGTGGGGCGGGCCCAGCCCGCGAAGCCGCCGGACTCGGTCAGCGCGCCCGTGGCCAGCAGGGCGACCAGGAGGACCACCGCGCCCGCCGAGGCCAGTTCCTGCACGCGGGGCGGGACCGTGACCCGGCCGTGCAGGACCGGGCCGACCAGCCGGAAGGCGTACGTGCCGGCGGCCAGGGCGAGGATCACGACGAGCGTGGTGTTCATGCGGCGGCTCCCCGGTCGGTCGGGCGGCGGTGCAGGGCAAGTCCCGTCAGGGCCAGCAGGACCGGGACCCCGGCCGGGACGGCGGGCGTGGCCGTCAGGGCCAGGGCGGCGCCGAGCAGGGCACACCGCCGTACCGTCGCGTCCGCGCGGAGGGCGGGGAGGACCAGGGCGACCAGGACGGCGGGGAACGCGGCGTCCAGGCCGTAGCGGGCGGTGTCGCCGAGGGCGCTGCCCGCGAGCCCGCCGGCCAGGACGCCGGTGTTCCACACGGCGAACAGGCCGAGCCCGGATATCCAGAACGCCCGCCGCTGCCGTACCGGGTCGGACTGGGCGAGGGCGAAGGCGACCGTCTCGTCGGTGACCAGGTGGGCGCCGAGGAAGCGGGTCGCGCGGTTGGTGCCGATGATCTCGGCCACGGCGAGGCTGAAGGCCGCCGTCCGGGTGTTGAGCAGCAGCCCGGTGGCCACGGCGGCCACGGGGCCGCCCCCGGCGAGCAGCACGCCCACCGCGCTGAACTGGGCCGATCCCGCGTAGACCAGCAGCGACATCAGCACCGGCACCCACAGCGGCAGCCCGCCGGCGACGGAGACGGCGCCGAAGGAGACGCCGACGATGCCGCTGGCCAGCCAGACGAGCGAGCTGTCGCGGAGGAGGGAGCGGTCCGTGCCGGGCGCGGGCGTTGTTCGATGTGGCGAACGCATGTTCTCTACGATGGACAGTGAGCGCCCTGTCCGTCAAGGCGAACGATCGTACCGATGGAGCGAACGAAGATGTCCGAGCTGCCCGCCCGGCTCCCCATGGAGTGGATCGCCGCGTCCCTGAAGCGGGAGCGCGGCCGTACCGGTCTGTCCCTGTCCGAGCTGGCCAAACGCGCCGGAATCGCCAAGTCCACGCTGTCCCAGCTGGAGGCCGCGAGCGGGAACCCGAGCATGGAGACCATCTGGGCGCTCGCGGTGGCGCTCGGCGTGCCGTTCAGCGCGCTGGTGGAGTCACCGGCGCCCAGTGTCCAGGTGGTCCGGGCCGGCGAGGGGCCCACGGTCGGCTCGGAGCGGTCCAGCTATGTGGCCGCGCTGCTGTCGGCGAGCCCGCCGGGGGCGCGCCGGGACATCTATTACGTGTGGCTGGAGCCCGGGACCGTGCGGGATTCAGAGCCCCACATTCCGGGGACCGTCGAGCACATCGTGGTCAGCGACGGGGCCGTAAAAGCCGGTCCGCGCGGCGAGGCCGTGGAACTCGGCCCCGGGGACTACATGTCGTACCGGGGAGACGTGCCCCATGCGTACGAGGCGCTCGCGGCCGGGACCACGTTTGTGCTGATCATGCAGCACATGTGAGTGTTCGTGAATACGAAATGAACGGGGAAAGGCAGGAGCCCCGTCGCCGGTGGCGCGGGGCTCCTTGGGTACTGCACTCAGGTTCTGCGATCAGGCAGTGATCAGACGGGAGTGACGTTCTCCGCCTGCGGGCCCTTCGGGCCCTGCGTCACGTCGAAGCTCACCTGCTGGTTCTCCTCGAGGGAGCGGAAGCCGGAGGCGTTGATCGCGGAGTAGTGAACGAAGACGTCGGGGCCGCCGCCCTCCTGGGCGATGAAGCCAAAGCCCTTTTCGGCGTTGAACCACTTCACGGTTCCGGTAGCCATAAGCCCTCCTTGGGCTCAAAAGGGTTGCCCTGCCTCCAGAACCTGCAAGTGCGAAACGGTGCTGCACGACTGCATTCGTCTGAAAACGACGAGAGCCTGCGGTTACATGCTCCGCAGGCTCTGTACTGCAAGGGAAACCAAACTGCAACTTGCGGCAAGCCTAGCATCCGGGCAGCCGAAAGCAATAGGGGTCAAGATCACGTCACCCGGATGTTTGAACGTCCGCTAGGCCGTTCGGCGGTGGGGTCGGTCCCAGCACCGTACCCCCCGGGGTCTAGTCTCGCGATGTGGACAATTCTCGCACCCGGCCGCGCGTCGGCCACATCCAGTTCCTGAACTGCCTGCCCCTCTACTGGGGGCTCGCGAGAACCGGCACGCTCCTCGACCTCGAGCTCACCAAGGACACCCCGGAGAAACTCAGCGAGCGGCTCGTGCGCGGCGACCTCGACGTCGGCCCCGTCACCCTGGTCGAGTTCCTGCGCAACGCCGACGACCTCGTCGCCTTCCCCGACATCGCCGTCGGCTGCGACGGCCCGGTGATGTCCTGCGTGATCGTCTCGCAGGTCCCGCTGGACCGGCTCGACGGCGCCCGGGTCGCCCTCGGCTCGACCTCGCGCACCTCGGTCCGGCTCGCCCAGCTCCTGCTCGCCGAGCGGTACGGCGTCCAGCCCGACTACTACACCTGCCCGCCCGACCTCAGCCTGATGATGCAGGAGGCGGAGGCCGCCGTCCTCATCGGCGACGCCGCCCTGCGCGCCAACCTCCTCGACGGCCCCCGCTTCGGCCTCCAGGTCCACGACCTCGGCGCGCTGTGGAAGGAGTGGACCGGCCTGCCGTTCGTCTTCGCGGTGTGGGCGGCCCGCCGCGACTACCTGGAACGCGAGCCGTTCATCACCCGCAAGGTCCACGAGGCATTCCTCGCCTCCCGCGACCTCTCCCTGGAAGAGGTGCACAAGGTCGCCGAACAGGCCGCCCGCTGGGAGGAGTTCGACGAGGCCACCCTGGAGCAGTACTTCACCACCCTCGACTTCAGCTTCGGCGCACCGCAGCTGGAGGCCGTCGCCGAGTTCGCCCGCCGGGTCGGCCCGACGACCGGCTTCCCGGCCGACGTGAAGGTGGAACTGCTCCGGCCCTGAACGGGGTAGGAACCCGGGACGGGCCGGCCGAGGGGGGAAGCGTGGGCGGGGTGACCACGGGGATGCTGGTGCTCGGCGCCCTGCTGTGGGGCGCGCTGGCGGGGGCGCTGCTGCCCCGCGCCGCCTACCGCTTCGCCGTACCGTCCGGCGAGCCGTGGCGCGACCGCTGCCCCGGCGGCCACCACCCGGTCCGGGGGTGGCTGGGCGGGGTCCGCTGCGGGGAATGCGCGCGCGGGGGAGCCGAGGGGCGCGTGCCCGTCACGTCGTACCAGCCGTACGCCCCTTCCGCGCCCCTGCTCGCCACCGCCACCGCCCTCGTCTGCGCCGCCCTCACCGCCGCCACCGGCACCCGCCCGGAGCTGGCGGTGTGGCTGCTGCTCGCGCCCGTCGGCGTGCTGCTCGCCGCCGTCGACCTCCGGGTGCGGCGGCTGCCCGATCCGCTGACCCTCCCGCTCGCCGCCACCGCCCTCGCCCTGCTCGGCCTCGCCGCCCTGCTCCCCGAACACACCGGTCACTGGCGCACCGCCCTCTACGGCGCCCTCGCGCTGGGCGCCGGCTACTACGTGCTGTACCGCGTCAACCCGGGCGGCATGGGCTTCGGTGACGTGAAGCTGGCCGTGGGCGCGGGCGCCGTGCTCGGCTGGTACGGCTGGCCCACCGTGCTGCTCGGCACCTTCGCCGGATTCCTGTTCGGCGCGCTCTACGGCGGCGCGCTCGTCCTGGCCCGGCGGGCGGGCCGGAAGACGGCCGTGCCGTTCGGTCCGTTCCTCCTCGCCGGTGCCCTCACCGGCCTGCTGATCGGCGCGTACGCGGCCTGAGCGCGGGCGGAAGAAGGGGCTGGCGTAGGCTGACTCAGTCCGTCCACAACCCTTGACGAAAGGGACACCCTGGTGACCGAGAAGGCCGACCTCACGTCTGTCCTCGACCGTGCCGCTGCCGGTGGGCGGATCACCCCGGAAGAGGCGCTCGTCCTCTACCGCGACGCCCCCCTGCACGCCCTGGGCGCCGCCGCCGACGCCGTGCGCCGCCGCAAGTACGCGGGCATCGAGCACATCGCCACGTACATCATCGAGCGGAACATCAACTACACGAACGTGTGTGTCACGGCGTGCAAGTTCTGCGCCTTCTACGCGGCCCCCAAGGACACGGAGAAGGGCTGGACGCGGGACCTGGACGACATCCTGCGCCGCTGCGCCGAGACCGTCGAGCTCGGCGGCACCCAGATCATGTTCCAGGGCGGCCACCACCCGGACTACGGCGTCGAGTACTACGAGAAGCACTTCCGGGCCATCAAGGATGCCTTCCCGCAGCTCGTCATCCACTCCCTGGGCGCGTCCGAGATCGAGCACATGGCCCGGATCAGCGGGGTCTCGGTGGAAGAGGCCATCACCCGTATCCACGAGGCCGGCCTGGACTCCTTCGCCGGCGCCGGCGCGGAACTGCTCCCCGAGCGCCCCCGCAAGGCCATCGCGCCGCTCAAGGAGAGCGGCGAGCGCTGGCTGGAGATCATGGAGACCGCGCACCGGCTGGGCGTCGAGTCCACCTCCACCATGCTGATGGGCACCGGCGAGACCAACGCCGAGCGGATCGAGCACCTGCGGATGATCCGGGACGTCCAGGACCGCACGGGCGGCTTCCGCGCGTTCATCCCGTACACCTACCAGCCCGAGAACAACCACCTGAAGGGCCGTACCCAGGCGACCCTCTTCGAGTACCTGCGGATGATCGCCATCGCCCGCCTCTTCCTGGACAACGTCCAGCACATCCAGGGCTCGTGGCTCACCACCGGCAAGGAGGTCGGCCAGCTGTCCCTGCACTACGGCGCGGACGACCTCGGCTCGATCATGCTGGAGGAGAACGTGGTCTCCTCGGCCGGTGCCAAGCACCGCTCCAACCGCCTGGAGATCATCGACCTGATCCGCAAGGCGGGCCGCGTCCCGGCGCAGCGCGCGACGACGTACGAGCACCTGGTCGTGCACGACGACCCGGCGAACGACCCCGTGGACGACCGCGTGGTCTCCCACATCTCCTCCACGGCCATCGAGGGCGGCACGGCCCACCCCGAGCTGAAGCTGCTCGCGTCGAACTAGGGCCGCCGTGCTGACGATTCACGCGGACTCCAGGGGGCACGCCTTCCTCGTCAAGGGGGAGTGGATCGAGGCGGTCGGTCCCCTGGAGGAGCTGACCGCCGCGCAGCCACGCGTGCGGGTGCGCGCCTGGCCCGGCATCCTCACGCCCGGGTTCGTCAACCTCTACGGCAACGAGCTGCTGGAGCGGACGTACCACCCGGACCCACGCGAGGCCGACGAGCTCGGCACCGAGCCGCTGACCGGGGACGCGCTCGCCCTGCTCACCCTGGACGACGCCCGCTGGGGCGCGAGTGCCCGGCGGGGCATCCAGCGCATGCTGGCGTACGGCACGGTCGCCGTGGCCTGCGAGCCCTTCCGCAGCCGCGCGGTGCGGGACGCCGTACGACGCACCGGGCTCGGGACCGTGGGACGGCTGGACACCCCTGACGACCCGCCCTCCCTGGACCCGTTCGGCTCCGCCCGGCCCCCCATGCCGGCGACCGAACGCCGTCAGGGCTCCGCCGCCCGCTTCGCCGTCTTCGACGTACGCGACGAGGACGAGCTGGCCGAGCGGGGCGCGGGGACGTGCGTGGCGACGGTGGTGGCGGGACGGCTGGTGTTCCGCCGCCGCTGAGCCGCCACAGCGGTCCGCTCAGCCGGAGAGGCGGCGCGCGAAGGCACCCGACGTCTGGCTCACTCCGCTGCAATCCGTGGCCGCGTCGTCCTGCCCGGACCGCCCGTCCTCGCACGCGCGGTCCCGGAACGCCGACCACATCGACACCCAGGCGACGTCCTTCCGCTCCGCGAACGTCCGCACCTGCGCCGCGTCGGACAGCGTGAACGTCTCGCCGGCCACGTCGTTGACGCCGATCATCGAGGTCAGCGCCATGCCCCGCCAGGCGTTCGGGTCCGACAGCCCGAACACCTTCGTCAGCTGGGCGTGCGCGGCGGTCGCGGAGGCCACGGCGTAGTCCCCCATGTCACCGTCGTACGACTCGCCGTAGTTCATGGTCATGAGATTGACCGTGGAGACCTGGACGTCGTACGTGTTGGCGGACTCCAGCAGCGCGAGGCCGTCCGTGTCGAGCCCCGAGGGCATCACCGGAAGGGTGAAGGAGACCTTCAGGTCCGGGCGTTCCGCCTGCAACCGCGCTATCGCCCGCGAACGCAAGTCGACGGAAGCGGAGTTCGTGAGCTCGTCACCCTCGATATCGAAGTCGGCCTCGCCGGAACCGGCCGCGTCCAGTGCCTCGCCATAGGCGGCGGCGAGATCCGCAACGCTGTCGCAGGCGGCGGCCAACTCCTTTCCGGAGGCGCCGCCGAACGAAACGCGGACCCCGGCACCGGTTTTCCTCAGCGCGGATATCCGGGACGTCACGGCGGAGTCGGTGATCGCCTCGGTGCCGTTCCACTTCGGCGTACAGCCACTGCCACCGGAGATCACGAAGGCGAGGTTGTACGTCGCCGGGGACCCGGCGGAGTCGGTGGCCGCAGCCTCGGTGGCGCTGACGTAGGGGGCGTAATCGGTGCTGGTGGCGGGGGCGGCGGCGGTGCTGGAGGCGGTGGCGTGCGGTGCGCTCGTGGCCTCGGCGGAACAACCCGTCACCGCGAGCGCGACCGCGCAGCCGGCCCCGGCCAGCGGCCTCAGTGGACTCCTCATGGGGGGAAATCTCTCACACCAGGGTGTGGATTCCGTGCGTTCTCTCAGCTCGCCGACAGGCTCAAGGCGCCTTCATGGGCGGCTCACAAGAACCTCGGGTGGCTCACAAGAATTCCCGAGAAATTGCCACATAAAGGCTCTCTAATATCCGGGGAATGCAATCCGAACCCGCCATCGAAACTCGCGCCGCCGGGCGCGGTCGTCGCCGCGAACATGGCAACGGGTCCACCGGGGGACCCGTGTTCGTTGACACCACCGGACGCCGGTCGAAGGTGCTGCGCCGCCTCGGCCTGTTCCTCGGCGCCGTCTGCCTCGCCTACGCGGGCGTGCTCGCCGCCGCCTTCATGGGCTGGGGCACCTCGCTGAACCCGTCGTCCCTGCTGCCCTTCGGCACCAGCGCCGAGGGCGGCCGGGCGCCCGGGCGGATACGGCCGGAGGGCGGTATCGGCCGCCAGGCGGACCTGCCGGACACCATCCGGCCGACGGCTTCCCCCACCGCGTCCACGACCCCGTCCGCCTCCGCCTCCGCGTCCGCGGACGCCAACTGACCGGAGCGCAGCGGCAGTCATGACCACTCCGACATCCTCCCGGGGCCGCCGGCGCGCGCCCACCCGCATCGAGCGCGCGGCAGGCAGGGCCGCGGCGCTGCAACGCCCCCGCGTCGTCCTCGCCCTCCTGCTCCTGCTCGCGCTGACCTGCGTGATGCTGCTCGACGGGTATCTGCGCGCCGAGGTCGGCGGCGACCAGCGCGTGCGCAGCGGGGCCGACTCCAGCGAGGTCCCGGACGCGATCCTCGACGGCGGCCCGATCCTCACCTTCCGGGGCGGCCAGGCCACCACGGTCTCCGTCCCCGCCAAGACCATCGCCCTCACCTTCGACGACGGCCCGGACCCGACCTGGACGCCACAGGTCCTGGACATCCTGCGGAAGTACGACGTCCCCGGCACGTTCTTCCTGGTCGGCTCGATGGTGTCGCGCTACCCCGGCATCGTGAGGACGATGGTCGAGCAGGGCAACGAGGTCGGCATCCACACGTTCACGCACGTCGACCTGTCGTACCAGTCCGCGTCCCGCGTCGACCGCGAGATGGAGCAGACGCAGCTCGCCCTCGCCGGTGCGGCCGGCATCACCACGACCCTGTTCCGGGCGCCGTACTCCTCCGAGACGGACGCCGTCGACAACTACAGCTGGCCCGTCTACCAGAGGCTCGGCAAGGACGGCTACACCAGCGTCTTCGTCGACACCGACAGCGACGACTGGAAGCGGCCGGGCGTCTCCGACATCGTGAAGTGGGCCACCCCGAAGGGCACCCGGGGTACCTCGGTGCTCTTCCACGACGCGGGCGGCGAACGTTCGCAGACGATCGCGGCGCTGCCGCGGTACATCGAGAAGATGAAGGCGAAGGGCTACACCTTCACCACCATCAGCGGGGTCATGGAGCGGCAGCGCGCGGCGGACCGGCAGGCGGCGGGCGGCGGCACGCCGGCCGGCCTGCGCCTCCAGGCCGCCCACCACCAGGCCACCGGCCTGACCCTCTACGAGGGCAAGGCCCTCGTCGCGGCCGTGGCCGTCGCCGAGTGGACCGTACCCACGCTGTCGGTCGGGCTGGCGATCGTCGGGGTGGCCGTGCTGGGCCGCTTCGCGATGATGCTCGTCCTCGCCCGCCGCCACCACCGGCAGCGCAACGGACGCCGGTTCGCCTGGGGCCCTCCGGTCACCGGGCCGGTGAGCGTGATCGTCCCGGCGTACAACGAGAAGGAGTGCATCGCCAACACCCTCCAGTCGCTGGCGCGCAGCACCCACCCGATCGAGATCATCGTGGTGGACGACGGCTCCACCGACGGCACCTCGCGGATCGCGCGCGACGCGGCCGAGTCGCTCGGCATGACGAACGTCCGGGTGGTCCGCCAGGAGAACGCCGGCAAGCCGGCCGCGCTGAACAACGGCGTGCGCGACGCGTCGTACGACATCGTCGTCATGATGGACGGCGACACGGTCTTCGAACCGGACACCGTGCGTTACCTGGTGCAGCCGTTCGCCGACCCGTCCGTCGGCGCGGTCGCAGGCAACGCCAAGGTCGGCAACCGCACCACGGTGATCGGGGCCTGGCAGCACATCGAGTACGTGATGGGCTTCAACCTCGACCGGCGCATGTACGACCTGCTGCGCTGCATGCCCACCATCCCGGGCGCGATCGGCGCCTTCCGCCGGGACGCCGTGCTGGCGGTCGGCGGCATGAGCGAGGACACCCTCGCCGAGGACACCGACATCACCATCGCCATGCACCGCGCGGGCTGGCGGGTCGTCTACCAGGAGCACGCCCGGGCCTGGACGGAGGCGCCGGGCTCCCTGGGGCAGCTCTGGTCCCAGCGCTACCGCTGGTCGTACGGCACCATGCAGGCCCTGTGGAAGCACCGCGAGTCCCTGACGGACCGGGGGCCGTCGGGCCGCTTCGGCCGCGTCGGCATGCCCCTGGTGGTGGTCTTCCAGGTGGTCACGCCGCTCTTCGCCCCGCTCATCGACGTCTTCACCGCCTACTCCATGATCTTCGTCGACTTCCGGGCGGCCCTGCTGGCCTGGCTGGCGGTCCTCGGCGTCCAGCTCCTCTGCGCGGCCTACGCCTTCCGCCTCGACCGCGAGAAGTACCGCTACCTCCTGATGATGCCCCTGCAACAACTGGCCTACCGCCAGATGATGTACCTCGTGCTCATCCACTCCTGCGTCACCGCGCTCACGGGCGGCCGGCTGCGCTGGCAGAAGCTGAAGCGGACGGGCGAGGTCGGGACACCGGCGGGGGCGGGCTGAGATGGGGGCGCACAGCAGAACCGGGACCGTTGCCGCCGTACGGCCGTCCCGGCCCGAGCCCGCCGGGCGCGACCGCTACTTCGACACGCTCAGGGCCCTGGCGCTGGTCCGGGTGGTGACCTACCACACCTTCGGGTGGGCCTGGTGCGGGCTGGTGTTCCCCTCCATGGGCATCATGTTCGCCCTGGCCGGGACGCTGATGGCGAAGTCCCTTGAACGCCCGGCCCCGAAGGTCCTCAGGAGCAGGCTCAGACGGCTCCTGCCCCCGTTCTGGTTCTGGGGCTCCTTCGTGGTCCTCGCGATGCTGGTCCACGGCTGGATGCCGGGTTGGCAGATCGTCTACTGGGTCGTCCCGCTCGGCGACCCGCCGGGCAACGCGTGGGGCGAGCAGGCCTGGGAGATCCTCTGGTACCTGCGCACCTACCTCTGGTTCGTGCTGCTCTCCCCGCCGCTGCTGCGGCTCTTCCGGCTCGCCCCGGTCCCCGTCCTGGTGCTGTCCCTCGTGCCGGTCCTGGTGCTGGGCTTCGTCTGGTCCGGCCCGGACAACCGGCTGGGCAGCGCCCTGTGGGACCTGTCGACGTACCTCTTCTGCTGGATGCTCGGCTTCGCCCACCGCGACGGCGTGCTCCAGCGGGCGAAGCCGGTCCTGGTGATCGTCCTGTCGCTCGCGGCCCTCGGCTACGGCGCCTGGTACGCCTTCGGGCACCAGGCGGACTTCGGGACGTACGACCTGGACGAGAACCCCCTCGCGCAGGCGTTCTGGTCGGCCGGCTTCGTGACGCTGCTGATGTGGGCGAAGGCGCGCTTCGGGATCGGCTTCGCCGCTCTGGCCCGGTTCCGGCGCCTGGACCGCGCGGTCACCGTGTTCAACGCCCGCGCGGTGACGATCTACCTCTGGCACCAGATCGCGCTGGTGCTGGCCGTCCCGCTGATCGACCGGCTCTGGGACGTGCCGGCCTTCGAGACGTACCTCCCGCTGGACAGCCAGTGGTTCCTGTTCGGCGTCGGCTGGGTGCTGATCGCCTTCTTCGTGCCGGCGTGCGGGTGGGTGGAGGACGTCGCGGCACGCAGGAAGCCGACGCTCCTGCCGGGAGGGCGGGCTGCAAGAATGGGCGGGTGACCCGCGCTTCCCTGAACAAGCAGCCGCACGAAGTCGCCTCGATGTTCGACGACGTGGCGGAACGGTACGACCTGACGAACGACGTGCTGTCGCTCGGCCAGGACCGGCGCTGGCGCAAGGAGGTGGCGAGGGCGGTCGACGCGCGCCCCGCGCAGAAGGTCCTGGACCTCGCCGCCGGGACGGCCACCTCCTCGCTGCCCTTCGCGCGGACCGGCGCGTACGTCGTCCCCTGCGACTTCTCCCTCGGCATGCTCCAGGTCGGCAAGAAGAAGCACACCTGGCTGCCGTTCACGGCGGGCGACGCGACGAGGCTGCCCTTCAAGGACGACACCTTCGACGCGGTGACGATCTCCTTCGGGCTGCGCAACGTGCAGGACACGGACGCGGCGCTGCGCGAGATGTACCGGGTCACCCGGCCCGGCGGACGCGTGGTGATCTGCGAGTTCTCCCATCCGACGTGGGCGCCGTTCCGCACCGTCTACACCGAGTACCTGATGCGGGCGCTGCCGTCGGTCGCGCGCGCGGTGTCGTCCAGCCCGGACGCGTACGTCTACCTCGCCGAGTCCATCCGGGCCTGGCCCGACCAGCCCGCGCTCGCCGAGCGGCTGGGCAAGGCGGGCTGGTCCAAGGTGGCGTGGCGCAACCTCACCGGCGGGGTGGTCGCGCTGCACCGGGGCTTCAAGGAGTAGCGGCATCGAGGAGCGGCGGGCCCCGGGTGGGCCGGGGCTTCGAGGAGAGCTTCAGGAGGAGCCGAATCCGGCCACCGCGTACGGGTCGCCGGGCTGCTCCAGCTCCCGTCGCAGTCCGCCCGTCGGGGGCCGTGGAACGCGTGGTTCACGCACGCCTCCGCCGCCCTCGCCCTCACCGAAGTCGAACCACACGTAGACCATCGAGTCCGGCGGCACCTCGGCACCGGGCTGCGGGTACTGGCGTACGACGTAGTCGACGACGGTGCGGTGGAAGTCCGGGCGGTCCGGCGCGTTGAGGAACAGACCCCGCGCCCTGGCCGTTTCGCGCGCGTCCACGGCCATCAGACCGACCAGATGCGGGACGCGCACTTCGGGTGTTTTGGGTGGTATAGGCACAGATGTCACCCCCAGCGGTACTGGCAGGGTAACTCCCGCCCGGCCCGGCCGGAAGGCTTCGGTACCTTTCGGTGACAGACGGCTACGGAGCGTGAGGGAAGCGGAGCCGGAAACACAGGGCCGGCTCGTCCAGCGTGGGGTGCGGGTAGGTCTCCGCCCGCTCCATGCCGAGCCGCCGGGTCACCGCGATCGACCGCTCGTTGCCCTGCCGGACCATCGCCACCACCCCCGGCACCCCGGCCTCCCGCACCCGCCGCAGCGTCTCCCGCGCCGCCGCGGTGGCGTACCCCTTGCCCCAGTGCGCCCGCCCGAGCCGCCAGCCGATCTCCGTCTCGCCGACCGGGCCCCAGTCCGGCCGCCACGGCTGCGCGCCGGTGAAGCCGATGACCTCGTCGGAGTCGTCCAGCAGGGTCCACAGGCAGAAGCCGTGCTCCGCGTCGTGCCGGCGCTGGCGCGCGGTGAGTTCCTCGTACACCGACAGCTCCGCCGGCCTGCCGCCGTGGAACTCCATGACCTCCGGGTCGGCGAAGACCCGGTGCCAGGCGACCGCGTCCTCGTGCGTGGGGACGCGCAGCCGTACCGCGGGGAGAGGTCGCTTCACAGGGCAGCCCTTCAGCCAGTCGATCAAGTCCGCTGAATAGACTGCCCATGTCCAGTGCCGGTCGGCACGCAGATTTCGAAACCTTGGGGAGATCCCGCCGTGACCGAGCCCCTCTCCGACCACACCGCCGATGTGATCGTCGTGGGCGCGGGGCCAGCCGGCTCCACGACCGCGTACCACCTCGCCAAGGCCGGTCTCGACGTCCTGCTCCTGGAGAAGACCGAGTTCCCGCGCGAGAAGGTGTGCGGCGACGGCCTCACCCCACGCGCGGTCAAGCAGCTCGTCGCCATGGGCATCGACATCTCGGAAGAGGCCGGCTGGCTGCGCAACAAGGGCCTGCGCATCATCGGCGGCGGCTCCCGCCTCCAGCTCGACTGGCCGGACCTCGCCGCCTACCCGAACTACGGCCTGGTCCGCAAGCGCGACGACTTCGACGAGCAGCTCGCCCGCAACGCCCAGAAGGCCGGTGCCCGCCTGTACGAGCGCTGCAACGTCAGCGGCCCGGTCCTCGACGACCGCACCGGCCGCATCACCGGTGTCACCGCCAAGCTCGGCGAGGAGAAGCGCGAGGTCACCTTCCACGCGCCGCTCGTCGTCGCCGCCGACGGCAACTCCACCCGCCTCTCCCTGGCGATGGGCCTCCACCGCCGCGAGGACCGCCCCATGGGCGTCGCCGTCCGGACGTACTTCCACAGCCCCCGCCACGACGACGACTACCTGGAGTCCTGGCTGGAGCTGTGGGACCGCCGCGGCCCCCAGGACCGCCTGCTGCCCGGCTACGGCTGGATCTTCGGCATGGGCGACGGCACGTCGAACGTGGGCCTCGGCGTGCTGAACACCTCCGCCTCCTTCAAGGAGCTGGACTGGCGCGAGATCCTCAAGGCGTGGTGCGCCTCCATGCCGGAGGACTGGGGCTACACCCCGGAGAACATGACCGGCCCGATCCGCGGCGCCGCCCTGCCCATGGCCTTCAACCGCCAGCCGCACTACACGCGCGGGCTGCTGCTCGTCGGTGACGCCGGCGGCCTGGTGAACCCCTTCAACGGCGAGGGCATCGCCTACGCCATGGAGTCCGGCCAGATCGCCGCCGACGTCATCGTGCAGGCCCACGCGCGCGCGACGCCCGCCCAGCGCGAGATCGCCCTCCAGCGCTACCCGCGCGTCCTCAAGGACACCTACGGCGGCTACTACACGCTCGGCCGCGCCTTCGTGAAGCTCATCGGCAACCCGAAGGTCATGCAGATCGCCGCCCAGCGCGGTCTGACCCACCCGCTGCTGATGAAGTTCACCCTGAAGCTGCTGGCGAACCTCACCGACCCCACGGGCGGCGACGCGATGGACCGCATCATCAACGGCCTGAGCAAGGTGGCCCCGAAGGCGTGACTAGGAGCTGAAGGCCGCGGCGTTGGCGGCCCGGCGCGCGTACACCGCGTCCCGCCGGTCCGCCATCTGCCGCAGCGCGTCCTTCTTGTCCCGTTTCGAGAGCCGGTCCAGATAGACGTACCCGTTGGTGTGGTCGGTCTCGTGGGCCAGGCACCGCGCGAAGTACCCGGTGCCCTCGATGACGACGACGCCGCCGTCCCTGTCCCGTCCGCGCACGACGGCCCGATCGGGCCGCGGTACGGCCATCACGGCACCCGGAACCGACAGGCACCCCTCGCCCTCGTCCAGCAGCCGTCGCCCGGTCGTGGGCGTTTCGAGCACCGGATTGACGATGTGCCCGACATGTCGGACTCCGTCGTCATCGGGGCAGTCGTACACGAACAGCCGCAGATCAACCCCGACCTGATTCGCCGCCAGCCCGGCGCCCTCGGCGACGTACATGGTGCGGAACGTGTCGTCGATGAGCGCGGCGAGGTCGGGCCCGAACTCCGTGACGTCCCGGCACGGCCTGTGCAGCACCTCCTCGCCGACCTCGGTGATGCGGCGCACCGCGCCCCGCCCGGCCTCGGGGGCGTACCGCGGGTAGTGGTCGGCGGGACTTCCCTGTACGAACACGCGTGGCATCGCGTGGACTCCTTCGCTCGGCGACGGACCACCGGACGGCGGCCCGGGCAGAGCATGCCAGGGAGGGGGGAGAGGCGTGTCGGGGACGAGGCGAGGCGCGTCAGGGGCAGCTCGCGGCGGTCCAAGGGCGGCGCGCGGCGTTCCAAGGGCGGCGCGCGGGGTTCCGGGGACGCCGCGAGGGCCGCTGCCACCGAGTGGCTGCGGCCCTACGCGTGTGAGAGGTGCGGGGTGCGCTCAGAGCACCCGTACGGCGCCGGTGGGCGGGTCGTACGACAGCGGGCGCTCCACGACACCGGTGGAGGGGTTCTGCGCGCCGACGAACATGCCGTCGCCGACGTACACCGCGACGTGGTACGCGGCGCCCGAGTTGCCCCAGTACAGGATGTCGCCCGGCTGGAGGTTGCTCAGCGAGACCTGGGTGCCGGCCGTCGACTGGTCCTGGGAGACGCGCGGCAGGCTGATGCCGACCTGCTTGAAGGCCGTCTGCACCAGGCCGGAGCAGTCGTAGGCGGAGGGACCGGTGGCGCCGGAGACGTACGCCTTGCCGACCTGCGCCTTCACGAAGCTGATGACGGCCGCGGCCGAACCGGTGGCCGTGGACGTGCTGGTGCTGGTGGACGTGGAGATGGTGGTGGAGCCGGCGTCCGCCGTGGTGGAGAGCGTGGTCCGCTCCGCGGTGCGGGAGGCGCGGGCGGCGGCCTCCTTGCGGGCGGCCTCCTGGGCCTTCTTCTTGGCCTCCGCCGCCTTCTCCTTGGCGTCGGCGAGGTCCGCCTTGGCCTGCTTCGCGGCCTTCGCGGCAGCCGCGTCACGCTCGGCCTGCAGCTGGTAGTTCGCGGCGGCCTGCTCGGTGGCGTCCGCGGACTGGGCCGCCTGAGCGGCCAGATCGGCCGTCAGGGTGGGCAGTTCGAGGGTCTGCGTCACCGGCTCGGCAGCGTTCGCCGAGCCGGACGCCCCGGCGACTGCCAGGGTGCCGAGGACGCCACCGGCAACTCCGGCCCGCATCGCGAGGGTCGACGCGCTGCGGCGGGGCTTCCGGTGGCTGCGTATGTGAGCGGTGTGGGACATGGGAACAACCGGTACCAGGGGCTCCTTCATATCTTCAAGAAACGTGTGCTGCGCCACAGTTGTTCAATCGAGACCCGGAAACCCGGGCGTGTCGCTCTTTATTGACGCCGTAACGGACATTGTGGACGCCCGCGATCAAGCCCTTGATCACGGTCTTTGATCATTAAGTCCGAATTGCCCCCCGCTTACCACTGGTTGGGTTCGTTGGCCAAGCCCGGTTCTCAGACGCCTCTCATGAATGTGGCGGACGTCACGGAACGATTACCGGAATGGTGGCGTCCGGCGCGTGTTCGGCTCGTGAACGCGTGCACGCGCCCCGACCGCGTCCACATCCCGCCCCGACCTCCCCCCGAGGTGTGAACGCGCCCCACTACCAGCCCTGCGCGTCCACCGCCAATTTGCATGCGTCGGAAGTCTCTTGATATGGAGACGCCCCCTCCGGCCTGCGGTGACATGCAAGATTGTCACTTCTGGTGATCAACTGAACGCTTCGCGTATGAAGATCACCCATCATCCGACTTCATGATCCTTCGTCAGGTGGTGGAGATCACAAAGCTTGTGCAATACCCCGTGTCGCAGATCACAGAGCGGCGGGCATAAGATGCGAGGCAGTTGGGCTTGTGACCTGCTTCACATGTTCGCGATCTTCGCCGGGGCGAGCGGGGTTCGTGGGGCCGGTGAGGCCGGTGTGAGCCCAGTGCAACCGCCAGCAGTCAGCGCCGACTGAGAGGAGCGAGGAGCGGTGAACGCGTATGCGCCCATCCTCGTACTGGGAGCCCTCGGGGCAGGCTTTGCGATCTTCTCCGTGGTCATGGCCACGCTGATCGGTCCGAAGCGGTACAACCGCGCGAAACTCGAAGCCTACGAGTGCGGCATCGAGCCGACCCCCACGCCGGCCGGCGGCGGGCGCTTCCCCATCAAGTACTACCTGACGGCGATGCTCTTCATCGTCTTCGACATCGAGATCGTCTTCCTCTACCCCTGGGCCGTCACCTTCGACGCCCTGGGGATCTTCGGGCTCGTGGAGATGCTGCTCTTCGTGCTCACCGTCTTCGTCGCGTACGCGTACGTATGGCGGCGCGGCGGCCTGGAATGGGACTGAGGGGCCTTTAACGACATGGGACTCGAAGAAAAGCTGCCGAGCGGCTTCCTGCTGACCACCGTCGAGCAGGCCGCGGGCTGGGTGCGCAAGGCGTCCGTCTTCCCGGCCACCTTCGGCCTCGCCTGCTGCGCCATCGAAATGATGACCACCGGCGCCGGCCGCTACGACCTGGCCCGCTTCGGCATGGAGGTCTTCCGCGGCTCACCGCGCCAGGCGGACCTGATGATCGTCGCCGGCCGGGTCAGCCAGAAGATGGCGCCCGTCCTGCGGCAGGTCTACGACCAGATGCCCAACCCCAAGTGGGTGATCTCCATGGGCGTCTGCGCCTCCTCCGGCGGCATGTTCAACAACTACGCGATCGTCCAGGGCGTCGACCACATCGTCCCGGTCGACATCTACCTGCCCGGCTGCCCGCCCCGCCCCGAGATGCTGATGGACGCGATCCTCAAGCTCCACCAGAAGATCCAGTCCTCCAAGCTCGGCGTGAACGCCGAAGAGGCGGCCCGCGAGGCGGAGGAGGCGGCGCTCAAGGCCCTGCCCACGATCGAGATGAAGGGGCTGCTGCGGTGAGCGACGCGAACGGCACCCAGGGAAACCACGGGGTGAACGGCTCCGCGAACGGGGTGAACGGCTCCGCGAACGGGGTGAACCCCGAGAAGGACCTCTCCGCCTCCAACCTCCCCGGCCAGCGCGGCCAGGGCGGCGAGGAGATCCGCGTCCAGCGCGGCATGTTCGGCGCCAACAACGGCGGCGACACCTCCGGCTACGGCGGACTGGTCCGCTCGGTCCGACTCCCGGGACCGGCGACCCGGCCCTACGGCGGCTGGTTCGACGAGGTCGCCGACGAGCTGGAGGGCGCCCTGGAGGAACAGGGACTCCTCCCGCAGAACGCCATCGAGAAGACGGTCGTCGACCGCGGCGAGCTGACCTTCCACATCGAACGCGAGCACCTGGTCCGCGTCGCCCGCACCCTGCGTGACGACCCGGCGCTGCGCTTCGAGCTGTGCACCGGCGTCAGCGGCGTCCACTACCCGCAGGACAAGGGGCGCGAGCTGCACGCCGTCTACCACCTGCGCTCGATCACCCACAACCGGCTGATCCGCCTCGAAGTCAGCGCGCCCGACAGCGACCCGCGCATCCCGTCCCTGGTCTCCGTCTACCCGACGAACGACTGGCACGAGCGCGAGACCTACGACTTCTTCGGCATCGTCTTCGAAGGTCACCCGGCCCTGACGCGGATCATGATGCCGGACGACTGGCAGGGCCACCCGCAGCGCAAGGACTACCCCCTCGGCGGCATCCCCGTCGAGTACAAGGGCGCCCAGATCCCGGCTCCGGACCAGCGGAGGTCGTACTCGTGAGCACGCAGTCAGCATCCGCCGCGTCGGCCGCGTCCGCGCGCGAGACCACCGAGGGCACCGTCTACACGGTCACCGGTGGCGACTGGGACGAGGTCGTCCAGTCCGCGGCCCGCGCCGACGACGAGCGCATCGTCGTCAACATGGGTCCCCAGCACCCGTCCACCCATGGAGTGCTCCGCCTGATCCTGGAGATCGAGGGCGAGACGGTCACCGAGGCCCGCTGCGGCATCGGCTACCTCCACACCGGCATCGAGAAGAACCTCGAATACCGCACGTGGACGCAGGGCACCACGTTCGTGACGCGCATGGACTACCTGACGTCCTTCTTCAACGAGACCGCCTACTGCCTCGCCGTGGAGAAGCTCCTCGGCATCGAGGACCAGATCACCGAGCGCGCCAAGATCATCCGGGTGCTCCTGATGGAGCTGAACCGGTTGTCCTCCCACCTGGTGTGCATCGCCACCGGCGGCATGGAGCTGGGCGCCACCACGATCATGATCTACGGATTCCGTGATCGTGAAATGATTCTCGACATCTACGAGCTGGTCACGGGCCTGCGCATGAACCACGCGTACATCCGGCCCGGCGGACTCGCCCAGGACCTGCCGCCCGGCGCGGTGGACCAGATCCGCGAGTTCGTGAAGAAGATGAAGAAGAACCTCCCGGAGTACGACAAGCTCGCCACCGGGAACCCCATCTTCAAGGCCCGCATGCAGGACGTCGGCTACCTCGACCTCGCCGGCTGCATGGCCCTCGGCGCGACCGGCCCCATCCTGCGCGCCACCGGCCTGCCGCACGACCTGCGCAAGGCCCAGCCGTACTGCGACTACGAGACGTACGACTTCGACGTCCCGACCGCCGACACCTGCGACGCCTACGGCCGCTTCCTCATCCGCCTGGAGGAGATGCGCCAGTCGCTCGGGATCGTCGAACAGTGCCTGGACCGGCTCCAGCCCGGCCCGGTCATGGTCGCCGACAAGAAGATCGCCTGGCCCGCCCAGCTCGCCCTGGGACCGGACGGACTCGGCAACTCCCTCGACCACATCAAGAAGATCATGGGCACCTCCATGGAGGCCCTGATCCACCACTTCAAGCTGGTCACCGAGGGCTTCCGGGTTCCGCCGGGACAGACGTACACGGCCGTCGAGTCACCCAAGGGCGAACTCGGGGTGCACGCGGTCTCCGACGGCGGCACCCGCCCCTACCGGGTCCACTTCCGCGACCCGTCCTTCACCAACCTTCAGGCCATGGCGGCGATGTGCGAGGGCGGCCAGGTCGCCGACGTCATCGTCGCCGTCGCGTCCATCGACCCCGTGATGGGAGGCGTCGACCGGTGACCACCTCTTCTTCGGAGCGGGGCGTCAGCCTGGGCATGCCCGAACTGCCCGCGCCCGCGTACCCGGACGACGTCCGGGCCCGGCTGGAGGCGGACGCGCGCGAAGTGATCGCGCGCTACCCGGACTCCCGGTCCGCCCTGCTGCCGCTGCTCCACCTCGTGCAGTCGGAGGAGGGCCATGTCACGCGCACCGGCATGCGGTTCTGCGCGGACATGCTGGGTCTGACCACGGCCGAGGTCACCGCCGTCGCCACCTTCTACACGATGTACCGGCGCAAGCCGTCCGGTGACTACCAGGTCGGCGTCTGCACCAACACCCTGTGCGCGGTCATGGGCGGCGACGCGATCTTCGAGACCCTCCAGGAGCACCTGGGCGTCGGCAACGGCGAGACCACGGACGACGGCAAGGTCACCCTGGAGCACATCGAGTGCAACGCGGCCTGCGACTACGCGCCGGTCGTGATGGTCAACTGGGAGTTCTTCGACAACCAGACCCCGGCGAGCGCCAAGCACCTGGTCGACGATCTGCGGGCGGGGCGCCCCGTGCAGCCCACGCGCGGGGCGCGCCTGTGCACCTTCAAGGAGACCGCGCGGATCCTGGCCGGCTTCCCCGACGAGCGGCCCGGGGCCGTCGAGGAGGGCGGCAGTGCGGGACCCGCGTCGCTGGTGGGCCTCCGCCTGGCAAGGGGAGAGGCCGCACCCGCGCGCGTGGTCCATCCGCGCGGAGGTCCGCATGAGGAGTCGCAGGACAGGGTGCACGAGCCGTCGCCGGCCGAGCACCTGAGCTCCCATGACGCGCCGCAGGACACATCGGCCTCCGACCCTGCCCACCCCGCGGGGCCTGCCGCAGAGGAGGGGGAGTGATGACCGTGGTATCCGAGGTCAAGGACCCGAGCCCGGAGAAGCTGCTCGCACCCGTGCTGTCGGCCTTCTGGGACGACGACCGGTCCTGGACTCTGGACGTCTACCGGAGGCACGAGGGGTACGAGGGGCTCCGCAAGGCCCTCGCCATGTCGCCGGACGACCTGATCGCGTACGTCAAGGACTCCGGGCTGCGGGGCCGCGGCGGCGCGGGATTCCCGACCGGGATGAAGTGGCAGTTCATCCCTCAGGGCGATGGGAAACCGCACTATCTAGTTGTCAACGCCGACGAGTCGGAACCGGGCACCTGCAAGGACATCCCGCTCCTCTTCGCGAACCCGCACAGCCTCATCGAGGGCATCGTGATCGCGTGCTACGCCATCCGGTCGTCGCATGCCTTCATCTATCTGCGGGGTGAAGTCGTCCCCGTTCTGCGGCGGTTGCACGAGGCCGTGCGCGAGGCCTACGCGGCGGGCTACCTCGGCGAGAACATCCTGGGCAGCGGACTCGATCTCCAGCTCACCGTGCACGCGGGCGCCGGCGCGTACATCTGCGGTGAGGAGACCGCACTGCTCGACTCGCTCGAAGGCCGCCGTGGTCAACCGCGGCTCCGTCCCCCCTTCCCTGCGGTGGAAGGCCTCTACGCCTGTCCCACTGTGGTGAACAACGTCGAGTCGATCGCGTCGGTTCCCGCCATCCTGAAAAACGGCAAGGACTGGTTCAGGTCGATGGGCAGCGAGAAGTCCCCGGGCTTCACGCTCTACTCGCTCAGCGGCCATGTCGCGAGCCCCGGCCAGTACGAGGCCCCGCTCGGCATCACGCTGCGCCAGCTCCTCGACATGAGCGGCGGCATGCGGCCGGGCCACCGCCTGAAGTTCTGGACGCCGGGCGGCTCCTCCACGCCGATGTTCACCGACGAGCACCTCGACGTCCCCCTCGACTACGAGGGCGTCGGCGCCGCCGGCTCCATGCTCGGCACCAAGGCGCTCCAGTGCTTCGACGAGACGACCTGCGTGGTGCGGGCGGTGACCCGCTGGACCGAGTTCTACGCCCACGAGTCCTGCGGCAAGTGCACACCCTGCCGCGAAGGGACGTACTGGCTGGTGCAGTTGCTGCGGGACATCGAGGCCGGCAAGGGCGTGATGTCGGACCTCGACAAGCTCAACGACATCGCCGACAACATCAACGGCAAGTCCTTCTGCGCCCTCGGCGACGGCGCCGCGTCCCCGATCTTCTCCTCGCTGAAGTACTTCCGCGAGGAGTACGAGCAGCACATCACGGGCCGGGGCTGCCCCTTCGACCCGGCCAAGTCGACGGCCTGGGCGGACCGCCCGGAGGTGAACGCATGACCGTGACCACCAGTGCTCCCGCGGGTGGGGGAGAGGCGGCGGTCCCGCCGGAGGACCTCGTCACGCTGACGATCGACGGCATCGAGATCAGCGTGCCCAAGGGCACCCTGGTCATCCGGGCCGCCGAGCAGCTCGGCATCGAGATCCCGCGCTTCTGCGACCACCCCCTGCTGGACCCGGCCGGCGCCTGCCGCCAGTGCATCGTCGAGGTCGAGGGCCAGCGCAAGCCGATGGCGTCCTGCACGATCACGTGCACGGACGGCATGGTCGTGAAGACCCAGCTGACCTCGCCGGTCGCCGAGAAGGCACAGCACGGTGTGATGGAGCTGCTGCTCATCAACCACCCGCTGGACTGCCCGGTCTGCGACAAGGGCGGCGAGTGCCCGCTGCAGAACCAGGCGATGTCGCACGGCAACGCCGAGTCCCGCTTCGACGGCAAGAAGCGGACCTACGAGAAGCCCGTACCGATCTCCACCCAGGTGCTGCTCGACCGCGAGCGGTGCGTGCTGTGCGCCCGCTGCACCCGCTTCTCCAACCAGATCGCGGGCGACCCCATGATCGAGCTGGTCGAGCGGGGCGCGCTCCAGCAGGTCGGCACCGGCGAGGGAGACCCGTTCGAGTCGTACTTCTCCGGCAACACCATCCAGATCTGCCCGGTGGGCGCGCTCACCTCGGCCGCCTACCGGTTCCGCTCCCGCCCCTTCGACCTCGTCTCCTCCCCGTCGGTGTGCGAGCACTGCTCCGGCGGTTGCGCCACCCGCACCGACCACCGGCGCGGCAAGGTCATGCGGCGGCTCGCCGCCTACGACCCCGAGGTCAACGAGGAGTGGATCTGCGACAAGGGACGCTTCGCGTTCCGGTACGCGCAGCAGAAGGACCGCCTCGACACGCCGCTGGTGCGCAACGCCGACGGTGTCCTGGAGCCCGCCTCCTGGCCGGAGGCCCTGGAGGTGGCCGCGCGGGGCCTGAGCGCCGCCCGCTCCCGGGCCGGTGTCCTCATCGGGGGCCGGCTGACCGTCGAGGACGCCTACGCGTACAGCAAGTTCGCGCGCGTGGTGCTCGACACCAACGACATCGACTTCCGCGCGCGCGTGCACAGCGGCGAGGAGGCCGACTTCCTGGCGGCCCGGGTGGCCGGCCGGGGCCGGGACCTCGGGGGGTCCCCCCGGACGGAGTCCTGGGAAGGCACGGGTGCCACGTACACCTCCCTGGAGAAGGCGCCCGCCGTCCTGCTGGTCGGCTTCGAGTCGGAGGAGGAGGCACCCGGCGTCTTCCTGCGGCTGCGCAAGGCCTGGCGCAAGCGCAAGCAGCGGGTGTTCTCGCTGGCCACGCACGCCACCCGGGGCCTGGAGAAGGCGGGCGGCACGCTGCTGCCGGCCGCGCCGGGCACCGAGACGGAGTGGCTGGACGCGCTCGCGAGCGGCGTCGGCCTGGAGGAGCCCGGCACGCTCGCCGCGGAGGCCCTGCGCGCCGAGGGCGCCGTCATCGTCGTGGGGGAGCGGCTGGCCGGTGTCGCGGGCGGACTCACCGCCGCGCTGCGCGCCGCCACCGCGACCGGCGCCGAACTGGTGTGGATCCCGCGCCGGGCCGGTGAGCGCGGCGCCGTCGAGATGGGCGCGCTGCCCTCGCTGCTGCCGGGCGGTCGCCCGGCGACCGACCCGCGCGCGCGGGAGGAGGTCGCCGCGGCCTGGGGCCTCACCGAACTCCCGGCGCGCTACGGACGCGACACCCACCAGATCGTCGAGGCCGCCGCCACCGGCGAACTCTCGGCGCTCCTGGTCGCCGGAGTGGAGGTCGCCGACCTGCCCGACCCGGCACGCGCGCGTGAGGCGCTGGAGAACGTCGGCTTCCTGGTGTCGCTGGAGCTGCGGCCCAGCGAGGTCACCGCCCGCGCCGACGTCGTCCTGCCGGTCGCCGCGGTCGCCGAGAAGGCGGGCACCTTCCTCAACTGGGAAGGCCGCGTGCGCTTCTTCGAGGCCGCGCTCAAGCCCGACCAGATGACCCGCCCGCTCGCGCCGACCGACACACGGGTGCTGCACATGCTCGCCGACGCCATGGACGGTGCCGAAGGCGCCGACGGGCGCCGCCTGCTGGGCCTGCCGGACCTGCGCACCACGCGCGCGGAGATCGACCGGCTCGGCTCCTGGGACGGCCCCCGTGCCTCGGGGCCCATGGAGATCGCGGGCGCGCTGCCCCGCCCGGCCGCCGGGGAGGCCGTGCTCGCCGGGCACCGGCTGCTGCTCGACCAGGGCGTCCTCCAGGAGGGCGACGAGGCGCTCGCCGGAACCCGGCACGCCGCACGCGCGCGCGTGTCCGCCGCGACGGCCGCCGAGGCGGGCGTCGCGGACGGCGAGATCCTGACCGTCACCGGCCCCGCCGGCACGGTCGGACTGCCCTTGCAGATCACCGAGATGCCCGACCGGGTGGTCTGGCTCCCGCTGAACTCCGTCGGTGCCGGCGTCGCCTCCGACACCGGGGCACGGCCCGGCTCCCTCGTCCGCATCGGCCCGGCGGCAGTCGCCGAAGAGGCCCCCAAGGAGGTGGAGGCATGAGCCCGTACCTCGCCGCTGAAGACCTCTCGATGTTCGGCCGCGACCCCTGGTGGCTGGTCGTCGTCAAAGCGGTCTTCTGCTTCGCGTTCCTGATGGTGACCGTGCTGTTCTCCATCGTCTGGGAGCGCAAGGTCGTCGCCTGGATGCAGTTGCGCATCGGCCCCAACCGGCACGGCCCCTGGGGCATGCTCCAGTCGCTCGCCGACGGCGTGAAGCTGATGCTCAAGGAAGACCTCATCGTCAAGCGCGCGGACAAGGTGGTCTACGTCCTCGCGCCGATCGTCGCGGCCATCCCGGCCTTCATGGCGATCGCGGTGATCCCCTTCGGACCGGCCGGCAACGAGATCTCGATCTTCGGCCACCGCACCACGATGCAGCTCACCGACCTGCCGATCGCGATGCTCTACATCCTCGCCATCGCCTCGGTCGGCATCTACGGCATCGTGCTGGCGGGCTGGAGCTCCGGGTCCACCTACCCGCTCCTGGGCGGCCTGCGCTCCTGCGCGCAGATGATCTCGTACGAGATCGCCATGGGCGCCGCGTTCGCCTCCGTGTTCCTCTACTCGGGGTCGATGTCGACGTCCACGATCGTGGCGCAGCAGCACGACCGCTGGTACATCCTGCTGCTGCCGGTCTCCTTCA
This sequence comes from Streptomyces olivaceoviridis, assembly GCF_014650115.1. Lineage (GTDB taxonomy): Bacteria > Actinomycetota > Actinomycetes > Streptomycetales > Streptomycetaceae > Streptomyces > Streptomyces olivaceoviridis. Next base: position 70,036 of record NZ_BMUI01000009.1, read on the forward strand.
TCCTGTACATCGTCACCATGGTCGGCGAGACCAACCGCGCCCCCTTCGACATGCCGGAGTCCGAGGGCGACCTGGTCGGCGGCTTCAACACCGAGTACTCGTCGATCAAGTTCGCGATGTTCATGCTCGCCGAGTACGTGAACATGGTGACGGTCTCGGCCGTCTCGACCACCCTGTTCCTCGGCGGCTGGCGCGCCCCCTGGCCGGTCAGCTCCTTCTGGGAGGGCGCGAACCACGGCTGGTGGCCGCTGCTCTGGTTCGTCATCAAGGTGCAGCTGCTGCTGTTCTTCTTCATCTGGCTGCGCGGCACGCTCCCGCGCGTCCGCTACGACCAGCTGATGAAGCTCGGCTGGAAGGTCCTCATCCCGGTCTCGTTGACCTGGCTGATGCTGGTCGCGACCGTCCGCGCCCTGCGCAACGAGAACTACGACTTCGCCGACATCGCCCTCTACGTCGGCGGCGGTGTCCTCGCCCTGCTGCTGGTCTCCTTCGTCGCGGACATGTTCCGCGACAAGGCCGGGCCGGCCGAGGAGCCCGCCGGCCGGCAGCCGGCGTTCGACCCGATGGCGGGCGGGTTCCCGGTGCCGCCGTTGCCCGGGCAGGAGCTGCCGCCGGCGCCGCGGCGCCGCCCCCGGTGGGGCGAGCGGGAGCTGATTGTCAGTGTTGGACCGGACACTGTCAGTGACGGAACTTCGGATGGAAAGGAGGCGTCCGATGGCTGAGGAGCCTCAGGAGTCCGGGCGGACCGAGCCCGGCTTCCAGAACCCCGTGGCCGGCTTCGGCGTGACCTTCAAGGCCATGTTCAAGAAGCGGCTGACCGAGCAGTACCCGGAGCAGAAGAAGACCACGGCTCCGCGGTTCCACGGACGGCACCAGCTCAACCGCCATCCGGACGGCCTGGAGAAGTGCGTCGGCTGCGAGCTGTGCGCCTGGGCCTGCCCCGCCGATGCCATCTACGTGGAGGGCGCCGACAACACCGACGAGGAGCGCTACTCGCCGGGCGAGCGGTACGGCCGCGTCTACCAGATCAACTACGCCCGCTGCATCCTGTGCGGGCTGTGCATCGAGGCGTGCCCCACGCGCGCGCTGACGATGACGAACGAGTTCGAACTGGCCGACTCCAGCCGCGCCAACCTCATCTACACCAAGGAGCAGCTGCTCGCCGGACTCGAAGAGGGCATGGTCGACACGCCGCACTCGATCTTCCCGGGGACCGACGAACAGGACTACTACCGCGGCCTGGTGACGCAGGCCGCGCCCGGCACGGTCCGTCAGGTGGCCGTCTCCAAGGGCGAGGTCCCGCAGGAGGCCGCCTCCACCTTCGGCGAGGACGAGCCGGCCTCGGAGAAGGTGATCGGCCGATGACCGCGCAGCACCTCGCCGCCTACACCACCTCCACCGGTGAGGCCTTCCAGTTCTGGGTCCTCGGCACGGTCGCGGTGATCGGCGCCCTGTGCACCGTCTTCATGAAGAAGGCCGTGCACAGCGCGCTCTGCCTCGCCGGCACCATGATCGTCCTCGCGGTGTTCTACCTCGCCAACGGTGCCTACTTCCTCGGGATCGTGCAGATCGTCGTCTACACCGGCGCGATCATGATGCTGTTCCTGTTCGTGGTGATGCTCGTAGGCGTCACGGCCGCGGACTCCCTGAAGGAGACCATCAAGGGCCAGCGCTGGCTGGCCCTTCTGTGCGGGGTCGGCTTCGGGGTCCTGCTGTTCGCCGGCATCGCCAACGCCTCCCTGAAGGAGTTCACCGGCACCGGCCGGGCGAACGCGAACGGCAATGTGGAGGGGCTGGCGTCCCTCATCTTCACCAAGTACGTCTTCGCGTTCGAGATCACCGGCGCGCTGCTCATCACGGCCGCGGTCGGCGCCATGGTGCTCACCCACCGGGAGCGCACCGAGCGCGCCAAGACGCAGCGCGAGCTGTCCGAACAGCGCGTCCGCGAGGGGAAGCACCTCCCGCCGCTGCCCGCCCCCGGTGTCTACGCCCGGCACAACGCCGTGGACATCGCGGGTCTGCTGCCCGACGGCACCCCGTCCGAGCTGACCGTCAGCAAGACGCTGCGCGAACGCGGGCAGATCCGTGACGTGTCCACCGAGGCGCTCAACGACCTGCGGGCGCTGGAGCAGCGCGCGGAGGAGCGCCTGGAGCGCCGGGCGATCGAGCCGGAGACGTTCAAGCGGCCCGAGGAGGCGTCGAAGTGAACCCGGTCAACTACCTCTACCTCGCCGCCCTGTTGTTCACGATCGGCGCGACCGGCGTCCTGATCCGGCGCAACGCCATCGTGGTCTTCATGTGCATCGAGCTGATGCTGAACGCCTGCAACCTCGCGTTCGTCACCTTCTCCCGGCTGCACGGCAACCTCGACGGCCAGATCATCGCCTTCTTCACGATGGTCGTCGCCGCCGCGGAGGTCGTGGTGGGCCTCGCGATCATCGTGTCGCTGTTCCGTGCCCGCCACTCGGCCTCGGTCGACGACGCCAGCCTGATGAAGCTGTAAGGGGTCGGAAGAATCGTGGAGAACCTGATCGCGCTGCTCATCGCGGCGCCCCTGCTCGGAGCGGCCGTCCTCTTGGTCGGTGGCCGGCGCCTGGACCGCGTCGGCCACTGGATCGGCACGCTCCTGTCGGCCGCCTCCTTCGTGTTCGGCCTCATCCTCTTCGCCGACCTGCTCGGCAAGGGCGCGGAGCAGCGCACCCTGACGCAGCACCTGTTCAGCTGGGTCCCGGTGGCCGGCTTCCAGGCGGACGTCACCTTCCGCCTGGACCAGCTGTCCATGACGTTCGTGCTGCTCATCACGGGCGTCGGCTCGCTGATCCACCTGTACTCGGTCGGGTACATGGAGCACGACGAGCGCCGCCGCCGCTTCTTCGGCTATCTGAACCTGTTCCTCGCGGCGATGCTGCTGCTCGTCCTCGCCGACAACTACCTGCTGCTGTACGTCGGCTGGGAGGGCGTCGGTCTCGCCTCGTACCTGCTGATCGGCTTCTGGCAGCACAAGCCCAGCGCCGCCACGGCCGCGAAGAAGGCCTTCCTGGTCAACCGGGTCGGCGACATGGGCCTGTCGATCGCGATCATGCTGATGTTCACCACCTTCGGCAGCTTCGCCTTCGGCCCGGTCCTCAGCCACACCGGTGACACCTCCGAGGGCAAGCTCACCGCGATCGGCCTGATGCTGCTGCTCGCCGCCTGCGGCAAGTCCGCCCAGGTGCCGTTGCAGTCCTGGCTCGGGGACGCCATGGAGGGCCCGACCCCGGTCTCCGCCCTCATCCACGCGGCGACGATGGTGACCGCGGGCGTCTACCTGATCGTCCGCTCCGGCGCCATCTTCAACGCCGCCCCCGACGCGCAGCTGGCCGTCACGGTCGTCGGCGCCGTCACGCTCCTGTTCGGTGCGATCGTCGGTTGCGCCAAGGACGACATCAAGAAGGCGCTGGCCGGCTCGACCATGTCGCAGATCGGCTACATGGTCCTCGCGGCGGGCCTCGGCCCCATCGGCTACGTCTTCGCGATCATGCACCTGGTGACGCACGGCTTCTTCAAGGCCGGGCTGTTCCTCGGCGCGGGTTCCGTGATGCACGGCATGAACGACGAGGTCGACATGCGCCGCTACGGCGGCCTGCGCAGGTACATGCCGGTCACGTTCATCACCTTCGGCCTCGGCTACCTCGCCATCATCGGCTTCCCCGGCCTGTCCGGCTTCTTCTCCAAGGACAAGATCATCGAGGCGGCGTTCGCCAAGGGCGGCACCGAGGGCTGGATCCTCGGCGGCGCGGCCCTGCTGGGCGCGGCCATCACCGCCTTCTACATGACGCGCGTGATGCTGATGACGTTCTTCGGCGAGGAACGGTGGCGCAACGCCCCGACCCCGTCCCCGGCCGAGCCCAGCGTGGAGCCCGCCGCCGAGACCCGTGGCGAGCACGCCGAGCCGCACCCGCACGAGTCCCCGAAGGTCATGACGATCCCCATGATCGTCCTCGCCGTCGGCTCGGTCTTCGGCGGTGCCTTCTTCAGCATCGGCGACCGCTTCCTCAACTGGCTGGAGCCCGTCACGGGCCACAGCGAGGGCGACTCCCCGCTCAGCGCGGCCACGGTCACCGGCGCCACCATGGTGTGCCTGGTCGTCGGCGTCGCCATCGCCTGGGCCCAGTACGGCCGCAAGCCCGTCCCGGCCGTCGCCCCGCGCGGCTCCCTGCTCACCCGGGCGGCCCGCCGCGACCTGCTCCAGGACGACTTCAACCACGTGGTCCTGGTGCGCGGCGGCGAGCACCTGACGCGCTCCCTGGTCTACGTCGACCACACCCTGGTCGACGGCGTCGTCAACGGCACGGCGGCCGGCTTCGGCGGCCTGTCCGGACGGCTGCGCCGGCTCCAGAACGGCTTCGCCCGCTCCTACGCGGTCTCGATGTTCGGCGGCGCGGCACTCCTGGTCGCCGCGACCCTGCTGATGAGGGCGGTCTGATACCGATGTCCTTCCCCCTGTTGACAGCGACGGCGGCGCTCCCGGCCCTCGGGGCGGTGGCCACGGCCGCCGTACCGGCCGCCCGGCGCACCGCCGCCAAATGGCTGGCGCTGGTCGTCTCGCTCGCCACGCTCGCCCTGGCGATCACCGTCCTGGTCCGCTTCGACCCGGACGGCTCCCGCTACCAGCTCACCGAGTCCCACGCCTGGATCAAGGACTTCGGGGTCAGGTACGAACTGGGCGTCGACGGCATCGCGGTCGCGCTGATCGCGCTGACCGCCGTACTGATCCCGTTCATCATCCTCGCGGGCTGGCACGACGCCGACCCGCTGGAGACCGGCAGCCGCCGCTGGCGGCCCACCCAGGGCTTCTTCGCGCTGATCCTGGCCGTGGAGGCGATGGTGATCGTCTCCTTCGAGGCCACCGACGTCTTCCTCTTCTACATCTTCTTCGAAGCCATGCTCATCCCGATGTACTTCCTCATCGGCGGCTTCGGGGACCGTGCCCATGAGCACGGCGAGGAGACGGCCGCCACGCAGCGGTCGTACGCGGCGGTGAAGTTCCTGCTCTACAACCTGGCCGGCGGTCTGATCATGCTGGCCGCGGTGATCGGCCTGTACGTGGTCGCCGGGAACTTCTCGCTCACGGCGATCGCCGAGGCCCGCGCGAACGGCTCGCTGCACATGGCGACCAGCACCGAACGCTGGCTGTTCCTCGGTTTCTTCTTCGCCTTCGCGGTGAAGGCGCCGCTGTGGCCGCTGCACACCTGGCTGCCCAACGCCATGCAGGAGTCCACCGCCCCGGTGGCCGTCCTCATCACCGCGGTCGTCGACAAGGTGGGCACCTTCGCGATGCTCCGCTTCTGCCTCCAGCTGTTCCCGGAGGCGTCGAAGTGGGCGACGCCCGTCATCCTCGTCCTGGCGCTCATCAGCATCGTCTACGGCGCACTGCTCGCCGTCGGCCAGCGGGACATCAAGCGCCTGGTGGCCTACGCGTCGATCTCGCACTTCGGCTTCATCATCATGGGCATCTTCGCGATGACCAGCCAGGGCCAGTCGGGCGCCACGCTCTACATGGTCAACCACGGCATCTCCACGGCCGCCCTGATGCTGGTCGCCGGCTTCCTCATCTCCCGGCGCGGCTCCCGGCTCATCGCCGACTACGGAGGCGTGCAGAAGGTCGCCCCGGTGCTCGCCGGCACCTTCCTGATCGGCGGCCTCGCCACCCTCTCGCTGCCCGGACTGGCGCCGTTCGTCAGCGAGTTCCTCGTCCTGGTCGGCACGTTCACGCGCTACCCGGTGATCGGCGTCATCGCCACCTTCGGCATCGTCCTCGCCGCGCTGTACACGCTCGTGCTGTACCAGCGGACGATGACGGGCCCGGTGAAGCCGGAGGTCTCCGCGATGCCCGACCTCCGCGTGCGTGAGCTGGTGGTCGTCGCCCCGCTGATCGTGCTGCTGATCTTCCTGGGCGTCTATCCGAAGCCCGTGACGGACATCGTCAACCCGGCGGTCAAGCAGACCATGTCCGACGTCCAGAAGAAGGACCCCAAGCCCGAGGTGGAGGCGGCCAAGTGAGCGCACCAGCCGTCCACAGTCTGTGGACAACCGCGGCCGAACCGATCTCGAAGATCGACGCGCCGAAGATCGAATACGGACAATTGTCGCCGACGCTGATCGTCATCGGCGCGGCGCTGGTCGGGGTGCTCATCGAGGCGTTCGTGCCGCGCCGGTCCCGCTACTACGCGCAGGTGTTCGTGTCCGTCGTCGCCCTGTGCGCCGCGTTCGCCGCGGTCGTCGCGCTCGCGGCCGACGGGTTCGGCACCACGAAGGCGCACATCGCGGCGATGGGCGCCATCGCGGTCGACGGCCCGGCCCTCTTCCTCCAGGGCACGATCCTGCTGGCCGGCCTGGTCGGCCTGTTCACCTTCGCCGAGCGGCGCCTGGACCCGGCGGCGCACGGCAACCGGGTCGACTCCTTCGCCGCGCAGGCCGCCTCCGTACCCGGCAGCGACAGCGAGCAGGCCGCCGTGAAGGCGGGCTTCACCACCACGGAGGTCTTCCCGCTGCTGCTCTTCGCGGTCGGCGGCATGCTGATCTTCCCGGCGGCGAACGACCTGGTGACCCTGTTCGTGGCCCTGGAGGTCTTCTCCCTGCCGCTGTACCTGCTGTGCGCGCTGGCCCGCCGCAAGCGGCTGATGTCGCAGGAGGCCGCGGTCAAGTACTTCCTGCTGGGCGCGTTCGCCTCCGCGTTCACCCTGTTCGGCATCGCGCTGCTGTACGGCTACGCGGGCTCGATGTCGTACGCGCGCATCGCCCAGGTCGTCGACGGCACGGTCACCGACGTCGACCCGGCCCTCGCCAACACCATGGGCAACGACGCGCTGCTGCTGGTCGGCGGCGCCATGCTCCTGATGGGCCTGCTGTTCAAGGTGGGCGCGGTGCCGTTCCACATGTGGACGCCCGACGTCTACCAGGGCGCGCCCACCCCGGTGACCGGCTTCATGGCCGCGGCGACGAAGGTGGCCGCGTTCGGCGCGCTGCTGCGCCTGCTGTACGTCGTCCTGCCCGGGCTGCGCTGGGACTGGCGGCCGGTCATGTGGGCCGTGGCGATCATCACCATGCTCGGCGGTGCGATCGTCGCCATCACCCAGACCGACATCAAGCGGCTGCTGGCGTACTCGTCCATCGCGCACGCCGGGTTCATCCTCGCGGGTGTGATCGCCACCTCGAAGGACGGCGTGTCGTCGGTGCTGTTCTACCTGGCGGGCTACTCCTTCGTCACGATCGGCGCGTTCGCCGTGGTCACGCTGGTGCGCGACGCGGGCGGCGAGGCGACCCACCTGTCGAAGTGGGCGGGCCTCGGCCGTCGCTCGCCGCTGGTGGCGGCCGTGTTCGCGGTGTTCCTGCTGGCCTTCGCCGGTATCCCGCTGACCTCCGGGTTCGCCGGGAAGTTCGCCGTGTTCAAGGCGGCGGCGGACGGCGGCGCGGCCCCGCTGGTCGTGATCGGTGTGATCTCCTCGGCCATCGCCGCGTTCTTTTACATCCGCGTGATCGTGCTGATGTTCTTCAGCGAGCCGCGGCCGGAGGGCCCGACCGTCGCCGTCCCGTCACCGCTGACCACGCTCGCGATCGGGCTGGGCGTGGCCGTGACGCTGGTCCTCGGCGTGGCGCCGCAGTACTTCCTGGACCTGGCGAACCAGGCGGGGGTCTTCGTGCGCTGACGCCCGCGGGCCCGCGCCGCTGCCCGGCACCCTCACCGGAGGGTGCCGGGCAGCGGTGTTCTCCGGGGTCACGCCGGCGACGGCTGACCGATGCCGCACGGAAACGACCGAGCCTGTGGATAACTCCGGGACTGTCGGTCCGGACCCCTATGGTGGAGGCAGCGGTCGAGAGACGACACACGGGGGACCGACGGGGGACAGGACGATGGGCGTGACGGGCGGTATCAGCGAGATGGCACAGGTGACCGAGGGGCCGGGCGCGGCCGACAGCGAGGCGCTGGCCACGCTGCACCGGGTCTTCGGATACGGCGCCTTCCGGGGCGAGCAGCAGGCGATCATCGAGCATGTGGTGGCGGGCGGCGACGCCGTCGTCCTCATGCCGACCGGCGGCGGCAAATCGCTGTGCTACCAGATCCCGGCCCTGGTCCGGCCCGGCACGGGCGTGGTCGTCTCGCCGCTGATCGCCCTCATGCAGGACCAGGTGGACGCCCTGCGCGCCCTCGGTGTCCGCGCCGGCTTCATCAACTCCACCCAGGACTTCGACGAGCGGCGCATGGTCGAGGCCGAGTTCCTGGCCGGCGAGCTGGACCTGCTGTACCTGGCCCCGGAGCGGCTGCGCGTGGACGCCACGCTGGACCTGCTCTCCCGCGGCAAGATCTCCGTCTTCGCGATCGACGAGGCCCACTGTGTGTCCCAGTGGGGCCACGACTTCCGCCCGGACTATCTCGCCCTGTCCCTGCTCGGCGAGCGCTGGCCGGACGTCCCGCGGATCGCCCTCACCGCCACGGCCACCCGCGCCACCCACCAGGAGATCACCCAGCGGCTGAACCTGCCGACGGCCCGGCACTTCGTCGCCAGCTTCGACCGGCCCAACATCCAGTACCGGATCGTGCCCAAGGCCGACCCCAGGAAGCAGCTGCTCGCCTTCCTCCGCGAGGAGCACCCGGGCGACGCCGGCATCGTGTACTGCCTCTCGCGCAACTCGGTGGAGCGCACGGCGGAGTTCCTGACCGCCAACGGCGTCCAGGCGGTGCCGTACCACGCGGGCCTGGAGGCGGCCACGCGCGCGGCGCACCAGGCCCGGTTCCTGCGCGAGGACGGCCTGGTCGTGGTCGCGACCATCGCCTTCGGCATGGGCATCGACAAGCCGGACGTACGCTTCGTCGCTCACCTGGACCTGCCCAAGTCGATCGAGGGGTACTACCAGGAGACCGGCCGGGCGGGCCGCGACGGGCTGCCGTCGACGGCCTGGATGGCGTACGGCCTGAACGACGTCATACAGCAACGCAAGCTGATCCAGTCCGGCGAGGGCGACGAGGCGTTCCGCCGCCGGGCCGCCGCCCACCTCGACGCCATGCTCGCGCTGTGCGAGACCGCCCAGTGCCGCCGTGGCCAGCTGCTCGCCTACTTCGGCCAGGACCCCGAGGCCGCGGCCTGCGGCAACTGCGACACCTGCCTCACCCCGCCCGAGACCTGGGACGGCACGATCGCCGCGCAGAAGGTGCTGTCCACGGTGGTGCGGTTGCAGCGGGAGCGCGGGCAGAAGTTCGGCGCGATGCAGATCGTCGACATCCTGCTCGGCAAGCGCACCGGCAAGGTGATCCAGTTCGACCACGACCAGCTGTCCGTCTTCGGCATCGGCCAGGATCTCTCCGAGGGCGAGTGGCGCGGGGCCATCCGGCAACTGCTGGCCCAGGGACTCCTCGCGGTCGAGGGGGAGTACGGCACGCTGGTGCTCACCGAGGCGAGCGGCTCGGTGCTGCGGCGGGAGCGCGAGGTGCCGCTGCGCAAGGAGCCGAAGAAGCCGACCGCCTCCCGGTCGCGCTCCACCGGCTCCTCCGGCGGCGACCGCAAGGCCAAGGCCGTCGCGGTCGAGCTGCCCGAGGCGCTGCTCCCCGCCTTCGAGGCCCTGCGGTCCTGGCGCGCCGAACAGGCCCGGGAGCAGGGCGTCCCGGCGTACGTCATCTTCCACGACGCCACCCTGCGCGAGATCGTGACCCGGTGGCCCGGGTCGGTGCGGGAGCTGGGCACGGTGAACGGCGTCGGCGAGAAGAAGCTGGCGACGTACGGCGAAGGGGTCATCCAGGTGCTGGCCTCCCTGGACGGGGCCGCCCCGGTGGCCGCCGACGCCCCGGCCGCCGCTGCCGCCCTGGCCACCGCCGACGCCCCGGCCGCCGCCGACAGCCAGGACGCCGACTGGCCCGAGCCGACGGACGAGCCGGAACCGGACGACTGGATATAACCGGGAGGCCCGGACCCCCGGGACAGCCCAGGACCCCGGGGCGGAGCCTGCGCGGTGCCGTCAGACCCTCAAGGACAGTGCCGTCAGGCCCGGGGCGAAGGTGATGAGCAGTGGGAGCAGCGGCACCAGCGCGGCCACCGTCGTCGTCAGCGCCCGGTGCCGGCGCAGCAGCCGGGGCGGCGGCTCCAGCAGGCGGTCGACGCGCTCGCCGAGGAGGCGGCGGCTGGAGTCGCAGGACAGGACACCCCGGTGCTGGTTCAGCTCGATCAGGGCGAGGGCCGTGGTGAGGTGCCCGCAGCGCCGGGAGGCCGTGTCGTCGGCGGCCAGTTCGACCAGGCGGTGCGTCTGGTCGCAGAAGTGGGCGAAGAGCGGCACGCGCGGGAAGCCCGTGGCGAGGGCGGTGGACAGGTGCAGCAGCCAGTCGTGGTGGGCGCGGGCGTGCCCGCGCTCGTGGGTGAGGACGGCGTCCAGCTGAAGGTCGGTGAGGCGGTGCAACGCGCCTGTGGTGACGACCAGTTGGGCCGGGTGCCCCGGCATCCACCAGGCGTCCGGGTACTCGTCCTCCAGCACCAGCATCGGCCCGCGCGCCGCCGGCAGTCCGGCCGGCAGCTCGGGGGCGCGCTCGCGCAGGTGCGCTCGGGCCTGGCCGCGGCTGCGGCGGGCCTCGACGAGTTCGCGGGCCAGCATCGCCGTCGTCCAGGCGGCCCCGCAGGCCAGCAGCACGGTGAGCGCGGCGGCCCACCCCGGTGCGGTGGACAGGTCGTAGGCGGCGGTGACGGCGGGCGGCGCGGGCGCGAACACATGGTCGCGGACGGTGTGGAAGACGGCCGCCGCGCCCAGGACCAGCGCGGTCAGGCAGCACAGCAGGACGGTGGCGACGAGACACTGCCACACCCACAGCGCGACCACGGGTTCCCGCTCGGGCCAGGCGGCACGGGTCAGCGCGCGCGGCGCCGGTACGGCGGCCGTCAGGGCGACGACGCTCAGCAGGAGCAGGCAGACAGTCATGCCGGGGCTCCGGTTCTGGTCGGAGAGGTGTGCGGGTGACGGTGGTGCCGGGCACGCGTCACGCGACGGCGGCTCGCGCGTGGTGCGTGCCCCGTCAGTATGACGAAGACGGGCGGCCGGAGTCAGGTGTCGACACCGATCGGCCGGGACCGACCCGGGCCCGCGACCCCCGCCGCGACCGATCGGCCCGCTACGCAAGCCACCCGGCCCGCCTGCCACCCGGTCCGCCCGGCCCGTCCGTCCGGCGCCCTCTGTCCGGCGCTCTCTGCCCGGCAACCCCCGCCCGGCAACCCTCCGCGGTGTCAGCCCGACACCACCCGCCCGCTGACTTCCCCCAGCCCCACCCGGCTGCCGTCCGCGCCCGGGGCCCATGCCGACAGGGTGACCACGTCGCCGTCCTCCAGGAAGGTCCGCTTGCCGTCGGGGAGTTCGAGGGGGTCGCGGCCGTTCCAGGTCAGTTCCAGCAGGGAGCCGCGCTGGCGTTCGGTGGGACCGCTCACCGTGCCGGAGCCGTACAGGTCGCCCGTGCGCAGCGAGGCGCCGTTCACGGTCAGGTGGGCGAGCTGCTGGGCGGCGGTCCAGTACATGGTGGAGAAGGGCGGTTCGGAGACCACATGGCCGTTGACCGCGACCGAGATGCGGAGGTCGTAACCGCCGGGCTCGGTGCCGGGCGCCGAGTCGTCCAGGTAGGGCAGCAGCGGATGCGTGCGCTCCGGAGGCGCCACGCGCGCGTGCTCCAGCGCCTCCAGCGGGGTGATCCACGCCGATACCGAGGTGGCGAAGGACTTGCCGAGGAACGGGCCGAGAGGGACGTACTCCCAGGCCTGGATGTCCCGCGCGGACCAGTCGTTCAGCAGGCAGAGCCCGAAGACGTGCTCCCGGAAGTCGCCGAGCGCCACCGGGGTGCCGAGCCGCGACGGCACGCCCACGACGAAGCCGACCTCGGCCTCGATGTCCAGCCGGATCGAGGGGCCGAAGACGGGCGCGGGGTCGGCCGGGCCCTTGCGCTGCCCGGAGGGCCGTACGACGTCCGTGCCGGAGACGACCACGGTTCCGGAGCGGCCGTGGTAACCGATCGGCAGGTGCTTCCAGTTGGGGGTGAGGGAGTCCTCGGCGTCGGGGCGGAAGATCCGGCCGACGTTCCGGGCGTGGTTCTCCGAGGCGTAGAAGTCGACGTAGTCCGCGACCTCGAAGGGAAGGTGCAGGGTCACCTCGGACAGGGGGTGGAACAGCGGCTCGACGGCCGTGCGGTGCGCCGGGTCCGTGACCCAGGACGTGAGGGCGCGCCGTACGTCCGACCAGGTGGCGCGGCCGGCGGCCAGCAGCGGGTTGAGGGTGGGCCGGGCGAGCAGCGGCTGGTGGGGCGAGCCGAGCGCGGCGGCTGCGGCGCCCGCGTCGAGGACGTGGTTCCCGAGCCGGACGCCGATCCTCCGCTCCGTGCTGCCGGAGGGCGAGAACACGCCGTAGGGGAGGTTGCGCGGACCGAAGGGGTCACCCTCGGGGACGTCGAAGGGGGGCATGGGGTGCTGCCTCACTCTCATCCGGGCCATGCATGGCACTGCGTTCCATGTGGTCGGGCCACACGTTACGGCCGAGCCGCGTGTCTTGGGCAGTGCCTCACCAGGTGATCGAAAGGTTGGAGGCAGAGGCAGAGGCAGAGGCAGAGGCAGAGGCAGAGGCAGAGGCAGAGGACGGCAGCCCTCTGCTCAAGGTCGCTTCACGGCGCCCGGTCCCGCATCGGCCGCGGCCCACGGCCGCGCACCGCCCATCGCGCCGTCCGCGGCGAGGGGTTGGGCGGGAGCGGTACGCAAGTGCGGGGCATGAGGGGTGAGTCGGCGGAGCGTGTTGTCCGTATTCTCTGATCATGGCACCCACCCCGGCATATGCACTGATCGCCACTGACCTGGACGGGACGCTGCTGCGCGGCGACGACACCGTCTCGGACCGGTCCCTCGCCGCGCTCGCGCGGGTGGCGCGGGCCGGCGCCCGGCACCTGGTGGTGACGGGCCGCCCGGCCCCGCGGGTGCGACCGCTGCTCGCGGACCTCGGCCGCGCCGGGCTCGCGGTGTGCGGGCAGGGGGCCCAGGTCTACGACGCGGCGACCGACCGTCTGCTGTGGTCGGTCCGGCTGGACCGGGAGCTGGCCGAGACGGCGCTCGGCAAGATCGAGGCGGAGGTGGGGCAGGTCTACGCGGCGGTCGACCAGGACGGCGTGGACGGGCTCACGCTCATCGAGCCCGGCTACCGGATGCCCCACCCGACGCTGCCCGCGGTGCGGGTCGGCCGGCGGGACGACCTGTGGTGCGCGCCCATCAGCAAGGTGCTGCTGCGGCACGCCACGCTGTCCGACGACGAGTTGGCGGCCGTGGCCCGAGCGGCGGTGGGCTCGCTCGCGACGGTCACCATGTCGGGGCCGGGCACGGTGGAGCTCCAGCCGTGCGGGGTGACGAAGGCGACCGGGCTGGCGCTGGCCGCCGAACGGCTCGGGATCGCCGCCGAACGGGCCCTCGCCTTCGGTGACATGCCCAACGACATCCCGATGTTCGAATGGGCCGGGCGCGGTGTGGCCATGGCCAACGCCCATCCGGAACTCAAGGCGGTGGCCGACGAGGTCACCTTGTCGAACGAGGACGACGGCATCGCCGTCGTCCTCGAAGGACTCTTCCCGGCCGACTGACCGGGATGTCGGGAGCGTCCGGCCCGGCCGCCCGTGCCGGTCAGTACGCGCTGAACACGTTGTCGATGGACCCGTACCGCGCGGCCGCGTAGTTGCAGGCGGCGGTGATGTTGGCGACCGGGTCGTAGATGTCGAAGGACGTTCCGGCCACGTGGTACGCGTTGAACGTCGGGTCGATGACCTGGAGCAGGCCCTTGGAGGGGATGCCCTTGGCGGCGTTGGAGTCCCAGAGGTTGATGGCCTTCGGGTTGCCCGAGGACTCGCGGATGATGTTGCGGTAGATGCCGTTGTAGGTGCCCGGGATGTGCTTCTCGGCCATGACCGCCAGCGACTCGCGGATCCAGCCGTCGAGGTTGTCCGGGTAGCCGGCGGGGGTGGTGGCCGCCGTGGTGGTGGCGGTGCTGGGGGCCGCGGAGGCGCTGGCCGCGCCGATGAGCGGCAGGGCGAGGACGGCGGCACCGGTGCCGACGGCGGTGAGCGCGCGGACGAGGCGGCTGTTCCGGGTACGGCGGGGCTGGGCGACAGCAGACATGGGGGCGTTCCTCTCCGGCGCCTGCGAGGTGAGCTGTCGGGTTCGGGCGGGGAGGTGCCCGGCCGTGCTCCTGACGGAGGCATGGCTTCACCCCTGGCCGTCCCGGCGCGGCGTGTGCCGTTCCGGACCGGCGGCTTACCTGGGTCCCCCGCTCCTGCCGTACGAATGAGTTCGTCGATGGGTATGCGGGCGGCGGCAGGATTCGGCGTCCGCCCGACGGCCCGGAACGTATGCGAGAGCACATGTCGGGAACAAGGGCCGGATTCATACAACGTGCGGTTTGACCTTGATCGACAGCGTATGGGGTACTTGATCCTTTGCGGTTGCCAATCCTCAACTCGCCGACGGGGCAAGGAGTCACGACGGTCGGCCCGCGGAGGAGGGTCGGCCGGGAGCGTGACCCAACTCACGAAATAGCAAACAGTTTCAATTCGGACATGGGGGATTAGAGGGATTCGCGTCGGAAGTCGGGGAGATGGCGGAACCGGGCATGGGGGGAGCGTCGTTGCCGAGGTGCGGGCACAGTGTCCGGATTACTCTTATATGGAGAAAAATCCGCTCACACTGTGTGATCAAAACCATGCCGGTCATGATCCGGTATCGCCCGGGCTGGACCGGTGGGCGCTATCGGTGATCGAAACAGGACCGGATACGCTGACTTGAGTGAGGGCAGCGACCTATCGACAAACCGTGTAATCGCCAGCAGACACCAGCAGACAGGAGACCCCTCGTGACCGTCGTCGGGCCGTTCGGGCTGAGCGTGCGGGACCAGGCTCTGGAAGCCGATGTCCAGGCCGGATTGGCGGCTGTCGAGGAAGGCTTGCTCGAAGCCACCAAGAGCGAGGTCCCGTTCATCACGGGGGCCGCGCAGCACCTCGTGCGGGCGGGCGGGAAGCGGTTCCGGCCACTCCTGGTGATGCTCGCCGCCCAGTTCGGCGACCCCTACGCGCCGGGCGTGGTGCCCTCGGCCGTCGTCGTGGAGCTGACCCATCTGGCCACGCTGTACCACGACGACGTCATGGACGAGGCGGCCGTACGGCGTGGCGTGGACAGCGCCAACACGCGCTGGGGCAACTCCGTCGCGGTCCTCACCGGCGACTTCCTCTTCGCCCGCGCCTCCCAGATCCTCGCCGACCTCGGCCCCGAGGCGGTCCGGGTGCAGGCACTCGCGTTCGAACGGCTCGTCACCGGCCAGATCCTGGAGACCGCGGGTCCCTCGGACGGCCGAGACCCGGTTGAGCACTATCTGGACGTGCTCGCCGGCAAGACGGGCTCCCTGGTGGCGGTGTCGTGCCGGTTCGGCGCGATGATGTCCGGCGCGGACGAGACGGTCGTCGATGTCCTCACCCAGTACGGCGAACGGCTCGGCGTCGCCTTCCAGCTCGCTGACGACGTCCTGGACATCGCCTCCGACTCCCACGAGTCCGGCAAGACCCCGGGCACCGACCTGCGCGAGGGCATCCCCACCCTGCCGGTGCTCCGGCTGCGTGAGCGGGCCGCCCGGCTGGGCCTGCCCGAGGACGTCGCGCTGTGCGAGCTGCTGGACTCCGACCTCAGCGACGACGCCCGGCACGCCCAGGCACTGGCCGCGCTGCGCGCGCACCCCGCGCTGGAGCAGGCCCGCCGGGACACCGTGCGGTACGCGGAGGAGGCGCGGGCCGCGCTCGCCCCGCTGCGCGAGTGCGATGCCAAGGCGGCGCTGATCGAGCTGTGCGACGCGGTCGTGCACCGCGCCGGCTGACCCGGCCGGTCACCCGTACGGGCCCCGGCGTCCGGCACGACCCCTACGGGTCGGGCGGAGAAACCACCGCCGGGTGTCATACCGCAGGCGTAGACGGAGTTGGCTCCGAGGTCTGACGCTTGTTCACAGCCGATTTGGTCAGATGGACACCACGGAAATCACCACTCCTCACCGTTTCGGGTGAGAATGGCGGCTCAGGGTGGACCAGCGGAGCAGTGGACCAGCGTGAGGACAGCCGCCGCCGACGACGGAGGTAAGGCACACATGGCACCGTACGAATCCGACGACGCAGTGGGCGCCGCGCGCGACGAGCACCCGCGCTCCGGCCGGCGCAAGGCCGCCCGGTACGCCGTGCCGGTCGCGGTGGTGGGGGTGGCGGCGGCCACGATCGGGCTGGTCCCGGCGCTCGCCGACTCCGGTGACCCCGACCTGCCGAAGATCAGCGCACAGCAGCTCATCGAGAAGATCGCCACGTCGGACGTGCAGCAGCTGTCCGGCACGGTGAAGATCAGCACCGATCTCGGCCTGCCCGACCTCGGCGGCCTGGAGAACGGCCTGATGTCCGGCGCGGGCCGGGGCGGCTCGGGCGACGGCTCCTCCGCCGACCCGCAGGCCAAGCTCACCGAGCTGGTCTCCGGCACGCACACCCTGCGCGTCGCCGCCGACGGCCCGGACCGGCAGAAGCTGTCGCTGCTGGAGAGCGGCGCCGAGTACAGCCTCATCCGCGACGGCAAGGACGTCTGGGGCTACGACAGCAAGAGCAACGAGGTCTACCACTCCACGGGGGCCGGCTCCGGCAAGGACCGCGAGGCCGAGCCGCCGGCCACCCCCAAGGACTTCGCCGACCAGGCCCTGAAGTCGGTGGACGACACCACGTCCGTCACCGTCGACGGCACCGCGCAGGTCGCCGGGCGCGACGCCTACAAGCTGCTGATCCGGCCCAAGCAGTCCGGCACCACGGTCGGCGCGATCAGCATCGCCGTGGACGCGAAGACCGGCATGCCGCTGAAGTTCACGCTGACTCCGAGCAGCGGCGGCGCCGCCGTGCTCGACGCGGGCTTCACCCAGGTCTCCTTCGCCCGGCCGGCCGCCTCCACGTTCGCCTTCACGCCGCCCAAGGGCGCGAAGGTCACCGAGGGGAAGGACGCCCCCGGGGCCCGGGAGCACGCCCCGAAGCACGGCGAGGACTTCGCCGGGGGCCTGGCGGGCAAGGACGGGCTGAAGGTGCTGGGCAAGGGCTGGACGTCCGTCGCCACCTTCGACACCGGTGCCAAGGGCGGCCTGCCGACCGGCTCCCAGGGCGGTGACCTCGGCGGCTTCCTCGGTTCGCTGGGCGACCCGGTCTCCGGGAAGTTCGGCAAGGGCACGGTCTTCTCCACCCGCCTGGTCAACGCCCTGATCACCGACGACGGCAAGGTGTACGCCGGCACGGTGACCAAGGAGGCCCTGGTGAAGGCGGCCGACGCGGGGAAGTGACCTCCCGGGCGCACCGCACCGAATGAGACGAACCGGATGAACCGAGGGGAGCCGATGGACGAGCCGTCCGCCACGCAGTCGGAGCCGGGCGACACGGCGGCGAGTGTGATCGCCACACGCGGCCTCACCAAGCGCTACCGCGGCGGACAGCTCGCCGTGGACGGTCTGGACCTGACCGTCCCGGCGGGCAGCGTCTTCGGCTTCCTCGGCCCGAACGGCTCCGGCAAGACCACCACGATCCGCATGCTGATGGGCCTGATCGAGCCGACCGCGGGCACCGCCCGGGTGCTCGGCCGGCCCATGCCGCGGGCGGCCCGTACGGTCCTCCCGCAGGTCGGCGCCCTCATCGAGGGACCCGCCCTGTACGGCTTCCTCTCCGGCCGGGACAACCTGCTGCGCTACGACGCCGCGGACCCGACCGCCGACCCGCGCACCCGGCGCGCCCGTGTCGCCACGGCGCTGGACCGGGTCGGTCTCGCAGCCGCCGCCGGCAAGAAGGCGAAGGCGTACTCGCTCGGCATGAAACAGCGTCTGGGACTGGCCGCCGCGCTGCTCCAGCCGCGCAGACTGCTCGTCCTGGACGAGCCCACCAACGGCCTCGACCCGCAGGGCATGCGCGAGATCCGCACCCTGATCAGGGAGTTGGCCGCCGACGGCACGACCGTCTTCCTCTCCTCCCACCTCCTCGACGAGATCGAGCAGGTGTGCACCCATGCGGCGGTCATGGCGCAGGGCCGGCTCGTCACCCAGGGCGCGGTGGCCGACCTGGCCGCCGGGGCGCGCGACCGGCTGGTGGTGACCACCCCGGACCCGGCCGAGGGGGCACGCGTGCTGAAGGAACTGGGCGTCGGGGACGTGACGGCCGACGGGGACCGGGTCACCGGTGAACCACCCGCGCGGGATCTGGCCGAGGTGACCGCGGCCCTGGTCACGGCGGGCGTCCGGGTCCGGGGCCTCACCGTCGAACGGGCCTCGCTGGAGGACGCGTTCGTGGCACTGACCGGGGAGGGCTTCGATGTCGCGGGCTGATGTGCTCCTGGCGGGCGCCGGGCGCCGGCCGAACCCCCTGTGGACCCTCGGGCTGTTGCGCAGCGAGCTGGTCACCACCGTGCGCCGCTGGCGCACGCTGGCCCTGCTCGGGGTGCTGGCCGCGGTGCCGGTGCTGGTCGGGATCGCCGTGAAGATCGAGACGCGGGGCGGCGGGCCGGCGGGCGGAGGCGGCGAGGGCCCGGCGTTCATCTCGCAGATCACCAACAACGGCCTGTTCCTGGTGTTCACCGCGCTGGCCGCGACCCTGCCGTTCTTCCTGCCGATGGCGGTCGGCGTCGTCGCGGGCGACGCGATCGCCGGGGAGGCCGGCGCGGGCACCCTGCGCTATCTGCTGGTCGCGCCGGCCGGCCGTACCCGGCTGCTGCTCACCAAGTACGCGACGGTGCTGGCCTTCTGCCTGCTGGCCACGCTGGTCGTCGCCGTCTCGGCACTGCTCGTCGGCGCGTTGCTCTTCCCGCTCGGCGAGCTGACGACGATCTCCGGCACCCGGATCAGCTTCGCCGAGGGACTGGGCCGCGCCCTGCTGATCGCCCTGGTCGTCGCCGCGTCACTGGTCGGTGTGGCGGCCCTCGGCCTGTTCGTGTCGACGCTCACCAACAGCGGCATCGCGGCGATGGCCACCACGGTCGGCCTGCTCATCACCGTGCAGATCGTCGACCAGATACCCCAGCTGCACGCGCTCCAGCCGTACCTGTTCCCGCACTACTGGCTGTCCTTCGCCGACCTGATGCGCGACCCCGTCTACTGGGACGACCTGGTGAAGAACCTCGGTCTCCAGGCGCTGTACGCGGCCGTGTTCGGTGCGGCGGCCTGGGCGCGGTTCACGGCGAAGGACATCAACGCCTAGCACCCCCTCACCGAGGTGCGGTGCCGACGGCCTCGTACGGGAAGCGCGCGAGGGGCGCGTCCTGCGCGAAGAACGTCTTCGCGCGTGCCAGCGCGTCGGCGTCCTCGCGTACGTCGCCGGGCGCGCTGCCGTTGCCGAGCAGGACCCCGCCGAAGCGCATCCGCAGGTAGGCGGCCGAGTTGTTGAGCGTGCCGGCGTACGGGTCGGCGACCGACGGCTCGTCGTCCGCCAGCGCGGCGATGCCCCAGAGCGTACGGCCCGCCATCGTCGCCTTGAAGTCGACGCCCGGGGTGCGCAGCCAGGCCGACCAGTGGTCCAGGTAGCGCTTGGTGAGGCTGGACACCGAGTACCAGTACAGCGGCGAGGCGATCACGATGTCCGTCGCCGCCAGCGTGGCGTCCAGCAGCAGGCCGGCCGGGGTGTCCGGGGACGGCCGGACGTGGTCGCTGTCGTGCCGCAGGTCCACGAAGTCGGGCAGGGCGTGGTCGGCGAGGCGGATCCAGTGCTGTTCGCTGTCGCCGGGCAGGTGCGCGGCGGCCTCGCGGGCCAGCAGTTCGGTGTTGCCCGCCTCGCGGGCGCTGCCCAGGACGAAGAGGAAACGGCGGCTCATGGGTCCCCCAGACGCGTTCGTGTCGCACCCCGATTGAATGCGTGTGCATTCTATGCATACGCAAGCAACCTCCGCCAGGGTGCGGCTGGTGCGAGGCTGTGACGTCGCGGTGACGTGGAAAACCGTGGGGAGCGGACACACTGGTGGGCAGGACGCGTACGACCGGATCGCGACGCCGGGGGAGTGAGGGACACCGATGGCTGGAGTCAGCTTCGAGAAGAAGCGGGCGCGGCAGCCCGTGGGGCCTGCGGCGGCGGTGTCCGTCCGGGTGTTCGGCGCGGGAGGCGCGTCGGTGGACGGGGCGTCGGTCGTGGCGGCACCGGGCGAGGAGATCCAGCAGGCCGTGCTCGACCACCTTCAGCGCCTGGCCATCAGCGTCGGCGCGCCCATACGTGCCACGGTCCACGACGACCTCGCGGGCTGCGTGGTCCCCCTGGAGGTCTCGGCGGACGGCTCCAGCCGGGTGACGGGGAAGGCGGTCCGGGTGAACCCGCGGCCGGCGGCGGCCGGGACGCCGGGGACCACGCAGGCCCCGACCGCGCAGCCCCCGACCGGGCAGTTCGGACCGGCGCCGGTGATGGACGGTCCCGGCACGGACCCCCAGGGCCCCGCGGCCCACAGCGCCCTCGCCGCCGTACCGCCGGAGCCCCCCGCCCCCGCCCCCACCCCGGCCCGTGGATTCGACGCGGTCGCCGAGGAGGTGCTCGGCGACGGGCCGCTGACCGAGACCGCCGAGGGCGCGAAACTGCTCACCGAGCCGATGAGCCGGATCAACGAGGCCGTGCGGGCGGGCCGTATCGACACGGCGGCGGAACTGGCCGACCGGACGCTCGCCGAGGCCACCGCCGTGTTCGGCCCGCGCCACGCCGAGGTGCTGCACCTGCTCGAACTGTCCGCCTACATCGCCTACCTGGCCGGTGACCCGGTCCGCGCCTTCCGGCTGTCCCTGGACGTGGCCCGGCTGCGCCGCCAGGCACGGGACGGGGAGGCCGCCTACGACAACGTGCGCAGCGCGGCCACCGCCTGGCGCGCGGTGCGTGACCCGGAGGAGGGCCTGCGGCTGGGCCGCGACCTGATCGACCTGTGGACGGACCTCACCGCCGAGCCGGGCCCCGCCGCGGACGACCCGGGCCCGCTGGAGTCCGCCCGCGCCCGCATGGTCCGTCTGACCGACCGCGCGGCCAAGGCGGCGGCGAGGTCCTGACCGGCCCCGCCCGGAGCAGGCGCACCCGGGGTCACTGCACGCAGAACTCGTTGTCCTCCGGGTCCGCCATCAGCACCCACCGGCCCCCGGGCTCCTTGACCTCGCGCACCACCCGCGCGCCCAGCGCCTGAAGGCGTGCCACCTCTTCCGCGCGCCGTTCCGGGCCGGCGTGGACGTCGAGGTGGAGCCGGTTCTTCACGGTCTTCGGCTCCGGTACCCGCTGGAACAGCAGCCGCCGCCCGAGCCCGGTGCCGGTCTCGGGGTCGTACGGGTCGTCGGGGTGCCGTACGGCGATCAGGTCACGGAACGCGGCCCGCCCGTGGTACTCGACGGTGGCCTCGCCGGACAGCGCGCCGAGGGACAGCAGCCGTTCGACGAGGGCGCTGTTGTCCTCGGGGGTGTAGTGCAGCGCGGCGGCCCAGAAGTCGGCCTGTGCGTGCGGGTCGGCCGCGTCGACGACGAGCTTCCAGTGCAGCGGGGCGGGCGCCTGTGTGGTCATGGCTCCCACTTATAGCCGGACGCGTCGGTGGAGGGGGGTACTCCGCCCACTTGGGCGACTGTGGTCCTCCGGTCAGGCATCCGCCGAAGCCGAAGCCGACGGTGATGGTGATGGTGACGCCGAGGGTGACGGCGAGGGCGACGTGTCGACCATGCGGGCCGTCGGCACCGCGAGCCGTGCGGGTCGCCTGGCCCACCGCAGCGCGTCGCCCGTGAGCAGGACCAGCGCCAGCCAGACCAGCGCGAACCCGGCCCACCGCTCGGCCGGCATGGCCTCGTGGAAGTACAGGATGCCGAGCACGAACTGGAAGATCGGGGCCAGGTACTGCAACAGGCCCAGTGTGGACAGGGGCACGCGGATCGCCGCCGCGCCGAAGCAGACCAGCGGGAGGGCGGTGACGATGCCCGTGGAGGCGAGCAGGGCGGCGTGTCCGCCGCCGTCGTGCAGGAAGCTGGCGTCGCCGTGCGCGGTCAGCCACAGCAGGTAGCCGAGCGCCGGCAGGAACTGGATCGCCGTCTCGGCGGCGAGCGACTCGACACCGCCGAGGTCCACCTTCTTCTTCACCAGGCCGTAGGTGGCGAAGGAGAAGGCGAGGCAGAGGGAGATCCACGGCGGGCGGCCGTAGCCGACGGTCAGCACGACGACGGCGGCGAGACCTATGCCGACCGCCGCCCACTGCACGGGGCGCAGCCGTTCCTTGAGGAGCAGCACGCCCATCGCGATGGTGACCAGCGGGTTGATGAAGTAGCCGAGCGAGGCCTCGACGACGTGGCCGGCGTTCACGGCCCAGATGTAGACGCCCCAGTTCACGGTGATGACACCGGCCGCCACGGCGACGAGGCCGAGCCGCCGGGGCTGGCGCAGCAGTTCTCCGGCCCAGGCCCAGCGGCGTACGAAGAGCAGCGCGGCGGCCACGAACACCAGGGACCACACCATGCGGTGGGCCAGGATCTCCAGGGCGCCGGCCGGTTTGAGCAGCGGCCAGAACAGGGGCACCAGCCCCCACATCCCATAGGCGGCGAAGCCGTTCAGCAGGCCTGTGCGGTGCTCACCCTCGGACGTCGCGGCCACGTCCCCTCCTTCTCGCCCGCGCGTCCGGCGTGGACGCACGAGGACGAAGGTAACGCCGGGCGTCCCCGGCTGTCATGCTCGTATCGCCATACGGTCATGACAGCCGGGGACGCCCGCCCGGGTCAGCCCTTGAGCGCGGCGGTGACGGCCTGTGCGAGCGGCGTCGTCGGACGGCCGGTCAGCCGGGACAGGTCGCCGGAGGAGACGACCAGCTCGCCCTTCTCGATCGACGCGTCCACGCCCGCCAGGATCCCGGCCACCGGCGCGGGCACCCCGGCGCCGGTCAGGATGCCGGTGAGGGCCTCCACCGGGACCGGGTTGTAGACGATCTCCCTGCCGGTCTGCCGGCTCAGCTCGGCCGCGTACTCGGCGAAGCTCCACGCCTCGTCGCCGCCCAGCTCGTACGTCGTGTTCTCGTGGCCCTCGCCGGTCAGCACCGCGACCGCGGCGGCGGCGTAGTCGGCGCGGGCGGCGGAGGAGACCCGGCCGTCACCGGCGGCGGCCAGGACCGCGCCGTGCTCCAGCACCGGTGCCAGGTTCTCGGTGTAGTTCTCGTGGTACCAGCCGTTGCGCAGCAGGCTGTAGGGCAGGCCGGAGGCGAGGAGCACCTGCTCGGTCGCCCGGTGGTCGTCCGCCAGCGCGGCCGTCAGGGTGCCCGGGGCGCTGGTGTAGGCGAGCAGCGCCACGCCGGCCGCCCTGGCCGCCTCGATGACGACCGTGTGCTGTCCCACCCGGCCCTTGTCGAACTCGTTGCCGGAGATCAGCAGGACCTTGTCACCGGCGGCGAACAGGCCGTCGAAGGTCTCGGGCGCGTTGTAGTCCGCGACGGCCAGCTTCACCCCGCGGGCGGCGAAATCGGCGGCCTTCGCCTCGTCCCGCACGACGGCGGTGATCCGCTCGGCCGGGACCTTCTCCAGCAGCTGCTCCACGACGTGCCGGCCGAGGTGTCCGGTGGCTCCGGTGACGACGATGCTCATGAGGGGTGACTCCTTCTCCGGTGGGTATGTCACTCACCCTAGGAGCTGCACTAACCGAACGAAAGTACCCACTTTGAAGTAAGGTACTGGTATGTCGGTAAGCAAGAACGCGGTGGACGCCGAGGCGATGTGCCCGCACCGCCTGGTCCTGGAACACGTCACCAGCCGCTGGGGTGTCCTCGTCCTCATCGAACTGCTGGAGCGGCCGTACCGGTTCAGCGAGCTGCGCCGTGCGATCAGCGGCCTCGGCGGCCGGGGCGTCAGCGAGAAGATGCTCACCCAGACGCTCCAGACCCTGGAGCGCGACGGCCTGGTCCACCGGGACGCCAAGCCGGTCATCCCGCCCCGCGTCGACTACTCGCTCACCGCACTCGGCCGGGAAGCGGCGGAGCAGGTCCGGGCCCTCGCCCAGTGGACGCACGCCCGCATGGACGCGGTGGCGGAGGCCCGCCGGTCCTACGACGAGAGCCGCCGCGCGTACGACGAGAGCCGCCAGGCCTACGACGCGAGCCGCGGCGCGTACGAAGAGGCCCGGGGGAACCAGTCCCGGGCCTCCTGAACCGGCGGACGGATCAGCCGACGACCGTCCAGGTGTCCCCGCCCGTCAGCAGCGCGGCCAGGTCGCCCTTGCCCTTCTGCTCGATCGCGGTGTCGAGCTGCTCGGCCATCGCCGTGTCGTAGACCGGCCGTTCGACGGAGCGGAACACCCCGATCGGGGTGTGGTGCAGGGTGTCCGGGTCGGCCAGCCGGGACAGGGCGAACGCCGTGGTCGGGGACGCGGTGTGGGCGTCGTGCACCAGGACCTCCGCCTCGTTCTCCGGGGTCACGGTCACCACCTCCAGGTCACCGGTCCGCCGGTCGCGCACGACCCCTCTCGCGCCGTCGGCGCCGAAGCGGATCGGCTGCCCGTGCTCCAGCCGGATCAGCGCCTCCTCGGCCCGCTGCTTGTCCTTCAGGGCGTCGAACGCGCCGTCGTTGAAGATGTTGCAGTTCTGGTAGATCTCGATCAGCGCCGTGCCGGGGTGGTCGGCGGCGGCGCGCAGCACCTCGGTCAGGTGCTTGCGGTCCGAGTCGATCGTGCGCGCCACGAAGGACGCCTCCGCGCCGATGGCCAGCGACACCGGGTTGAACGGCGCGTCCAGCGAGCCCATCGGCGTCGACTTGGTGATCTTGCCGACCTCGGAGGTCGGCGAGTACTGGCCCTTCGTCAGGCCGTAGATCCGGTTGTTGAACAGCAGGATCTTCAGGTTGACGTTGCGGCGCAGGGCGTGGATCAGGTGGTTGCCGCCGATGGACAGCGCGTCGCCGTCGCCGGTGACGACCCACACGCTCAGGTCCCGGCGGGAGGAGGCCAGGCCCGTCGCGATGGCCGGGGCGCGGCCGTGGATGGAGTGCATCCCGTAGGTGTTCATGTAGTACGGGAAGCGGGAGGAGCAGCCGATGCCGGAGACGAAGACGATGTTCTCCCGCGCGAGGCCCAGTTCCGGCATGAAGCCCTGGACGGCCGCGAGGATCGCGTAGTCACCGCAGCCCGGGCACCAGCGCACCTCCTGGTCCGACTTGAAGTCCTTCATCGACTGCTTGGCCTCGGCCTTGGGGACCAGCTGGAGCAGCCCGTTGGTGGCGTCAGTCATCGATGGCCTCCTTCAGCGCCGCGGCGAGCTGTTCCGCCTTGAACGGCATGCCGTTGACCTGGTTGTAGGAGTGGGCGTCGACCAGGTACTTCGCCCGGATGAGGGTGGCGAGCTGCCCGAGGTTCATCTCGGGGACGACCACCTTGTCGTAGCCCTTCAGGACCGTGCCGAGGTTGCGCGGGAAGGGATTGAGGTGGCGCAGATGGGCCTGGGCGATCGACTCGCCGGCCGCGCGCAGCCGCCGTACCGCCGCCGTGATCGGGCCGTAGGTCGAGCCCCAGCCGAGCACCAGGGTCTTCGCGCCGTGCGGGTCGTCGACCTCCACGCCGGGGACGTCGATGCCGTCGACCTTGGCCTGCCGGGTGCGGACCATGAAGTCGTGGTTGGCCGGGTCGTAGGAGATGTTGCCCGTGCCGTCCTGCTTCTCGATGCCGCCGATGCGGTGCTCCAGGCCCGGGGTGCCCGGGATCGCCCACGGCCGGGCCAGTGTCTTCGGGTCCCGCTTGTACGGCCAGAAGACCTCGGTGCCGTCCTCCAGCGTGTGGTTCGGGCCGGAGGCGAACCGCACCCGCAGGTCGGGCAGCTCGTCCAGGTCGGGGATGCGCCACGGCTCGGAGCCGTTGGCCAGGTAGCCGTCCGACAGCAGCATCACCGGTGTCCGGTACGTCAGCGCGATCCGGGCCGCCTCCAGGGCGGCGTCGAAGCAGTCGGCCGGGGTCTGCGGCGCGACCACCGGCACCGGCGCCTCGCCGTTGCGGCCGTACATCGCCTGGAGCAGGTCGGCCTGCTCGGTCTTGGTCGGCAGACCCGTCGACGGGCCGCCGCGCTGGATGTCCACCACCAGCAGGGGTAGCTCCAGCGAGACCGCGAGGCCGATCGTCTCGCTCTTCAGGGCGACACCGGGGCCACTCGTCGTGGTCACCGCCAGCGAGCCGCCGAACGCCGCGCCCAGCGCCGCGCCGATGCCCGCGATCTCGTCCTCGGCCTGGAAGGTGCGCACGCCGAAGTTCTTGTGCTTGCTCAGCTCGTGCAGGATGTCCGAGGCCGGCGTGATCGGGTACGACCCCAGGAACAGCGGCAGATCCGCCTGGCGGGACGCGGTGATCAGGCCGTAGGCCAGGGCGAGGTTGCCGGAGATGTTCCGGTACGTGCCGACCGGGAAGGCCTTGGTGGCCGGCGCGACCTCGTAGGAGACCGCGAAGTCCTCGGTCGTCTCGCCGAAGTTCCAGCCCGCGCGGAACGCCGCGACGTTGGCCCTGGCGATGTCCGGCTTCTTCGCGAACTTCGACTTCAGGAACTTCTCGGTGCCCTCGGTGGGCCGGTGGTACATCCAGCTCAGCAGGCCCAGCGCGAACATGTTCTTGCTGCGCTCGGCCTCCTTGCGGGAGAGGTCGAACTCCTTCAGCGCTTCCACGGTGAGCGTGGTCAGCGGCACCGGATGGAGGCTGTAGCCGTCGAGCGAACCGTCCTGGAGCGGGTCGCTCGCGTACCCGACCTTCTGGAGGGCCCGCTTGGTGAACTCGTCGGTGTTGACGATGATCTCGGCTCCGCGCGGGAGGTCGCCGATGTTGGCCTTCAGGGCGGCCGGGTTCATGGCGACCAGGACGTTCGGCGCGTCTCCGGGGGTCAGGATGTCGTGGTCGGCGAAGTGGAGCTGGAAGGACGAGACACCCGGCAGGGTGCCGGCGGGGGCGCGGATCTCGGCGGGGAAGTTCGGGAGGGTGGAGAGGTCGTTGCCGAAGGAAGCGGTCTCCGAGGTGAAACGGTCCCCGGTGAGCTGCATGCCGTCACCCGAGTCCCCCGCGAACCGGATGATCACCCGGTCCAGGCGCCGCACGTCCTTCGCGCCGCCCGGTTTGCGCTGCTCTCCCACGACGGTTCCGTCGGTCTGCTCCGCTGGGCTGCTGACCTGGCTGGTCACTGAACTGGACCTCCTTCGAGGCGGCTGTCCGGGGCCGGTCGTCCCACGGACCATCCCAGGATCAACCCTACGTCGGTTAGGGTCGCCTTCCCGAGCCATCCAGTGATTGGACGACATTTCGAGACGGCCTGTCGCGCTGTGTGTCCATCATGTCCCGCATCGCCTGAGCACCGGTCAAGGCGCTCCCCGCGCGTGTACAGGTTCTCTTCTGCGGCTCCCGACCGGACCCCCGGTCGCCCCCTACGGGTCGCTCCGGGCCTTCCTTCCGGGTACCCGCCTCCACCGAAGCGGGAGAGGCTGACGGGGCGCTGACGGGAGGCTGACACCGGACCGGCCGACTAGGAGTTCAGGTAGGTGAGAACGGCCAGAACCCGCCGGTGATCCCCCTCGCTCGGGGCCAGGCCGAGTTTCAGGAAGATGTTGCTGACGTGCTTCTCCACGGCGCCGTCGCTGACCACCAGCTGCCGGGCGACGGCCGAGTTCGTCCGCCCCTCCGCCATCAGCCCCAGCACCTCGCGCTCCCGCGGCGTCAGCCCCGCCAGCACGTCCTGCTTGCGGCTGCGGCCGAGCAGCTGTGCGACCACCTCCGGGTCCAGCGCCGTACCGCCCTCGGCGACCCGCACCACCGCGTCCACGAACTCCCGGACGTCCGCCACCCGGTCCTTGAGCAGATAGCCGACGCCCCGGCTGGAACCGGCCAGCAGTTCGGTGGCGTAGCGCTCCTCGACGTACTGCGACAGCACCAGCACCCCGAGCCCGGGGTGCAGCCGGCGCAGTAGTACGGCTGCCCGGACGCCCTCGTCGGTGTGCGTCGGCGGCATCCGTACGTCCGCCACGACCACGTCGGGCAGCTCGCCCCGCTCGTCCAGCTCGGAGATGGTCTTCACCAGCGCGTCCGCGTCGCCGACGCCCGCCACGACCTCGTGCCCGCGGTCGGTCAGCAGCCGGGTCAGGCCCTCCCGCAGCAGCACTGAATCCTCGGCGATGACCACCCGCACCCTGTCCTCCACGATTCTTCCGGCCCCCCACAGCCCGATCCCCCGCGACGCCGTCCGCCCGGGGCGTCCTCCAGGGGTCCAGCATTCCAGCAATCCGCCCGGAACGCCGCCGACCGGGGGAATCTCGGGGGAATACGGGGGCGCGACCCGGGCGCGTCTTCGGGGCTCGGGCGGATCCGCACGCGCCCCGTCACCCAGGCGCGTGGGGGTCGGCCGTTCCGCCGTTCCGGTGCCTGGGTGTGCCGCCGTGCCGGCGCCCGGCCGCCCCCGCGGTTCCGTGGCGCGGGCGCGCGGGCGTGCGGGCGTGCGGGCGTCGGCCGTTCCGCCGTTCCGTGGCGCGGGCGTCCGGCCGCTCTGACGTTCAGGCGTCTCGCCGCTCTGCCACTCAGGTGCTCGGGCGTGCCGCTGTTCCGCCGCCCAGGCGCGCCGTCGCTGGGGCGCCCAGGCGTGCCGCCGCTTCCGCCGCGCGGGTGTACCGGCGCTCCGCCGCAGCACTGCTGCTCCGCCGCTCCGCCGCTCCGCCGCTCCGGCTCTGAGGCGGGCGGGCGTTCAGCCGCGCCAGGGGAGTTCCGCGATCACCCGGGTGGGGCCGCCCGCCGGGGAGTCCACCATGAGGATGCCGTCCACCGCGTCCAGGCGGGCGGCGAGACCGGCCAGCCCGGAGCCCCGGGAGGCGTCGGCGCCGCCCACGCCGTCGTCGGTCACCTGGAGCATCAGCCGGTCCTCCGAGCGCCACACGTCGACGGAGGCGGACCGGGCGCCGCTGTGCTTGCTGATGTTCTGGAGCAGTTCGGAGACGGTGAAGTAGGCGATGCCCTCGATGGCGGGCGCGGGCCGGGCCGGCAGGTCGACCTCGACCCGCACCGGCACCGTGCAGCGCGAGGCGACCGCCGACAGGGCCGCGTCCAGGCCACGGTCGGTGAGCACGGCCGGGTGGATGCCCCGGGCGAGGTCGCGCAGTTCCTGGAGGGCCGTCTTCACCTCGCCGTGCGCCTCCTCCACCATCCGCGCCGCCGTCCGCGGGTCCTCCCGCAGCTTCTCCTTGGCCAGCCCCAGATCCATCGCCAGGTTCACCAGCCGGGCCTGCGCCCCGTCGTGCAGGTCCCGCTCGATGCGGCGCAGATCGGCGGCGGCCGTGTCGACCACGACCCCCCGGTCCGACTCCAGCTCCACCACTCGCGCCGACAGCGGTGAGGGCCCGAGCAGCCCGCGCACGAGCAGCCCGTCCACGGTCGTCAGGGCCCGTACGAGCCAGGGCGTGGCCAGGGTGAACACCAGCCCGATCAGCGCCGTGACGGTGATCTCGAAGGGGTTGTCGAGGTAGACGCTGTGGTGGGCGTCGCCGTAGAGCTGGATCCCGCCCTCGCCGGCGTACGTCGGGAACACCCAGAACCACAGCGGATAGCTCAGCAGCCCCCAGCCGCAGGACCAGAAGGTCACCGCCACCGAGAACGAGAACACCGCCCACGGGAACTGCACCAGCGCGTACAGCACGTGCCGCCAGGAGGCGCCGCTCTTGAGCATCGCGCCCATCCAGGCCGCCGCGCCCGGCTTGCGCATCCGCAGCGGTTCCGGGTCGGCCACCTCAAGGCCGAGCAGGCCGCGCGCCCGCGCCCGCTCCAGCACGCCGAAGCCCCGGCAGCCGGCGAGCGCCGCCGCGAGCACCGGGATGCCGAGGAAGGTCACCAGCAGGCCCGCGCCGAGCGTGACCATCGTCACCGTCCAGCTGAACAGGACGGCCGCCACCGGCAGGCTCAGCAGCACGTAGCCGAACTCGCGCCAGCTGCGCGCCTCGAAGGGTGCCCGCAGCCCGGCGGGCAGCCGGTGCCGCGGCTCGCTGCGGGTGGCGTACCCCTGTCCGTAGTCCGTGACCATCGGTGTCGTCCCGTTCTCCTCGTTCCGGCGGCGGTTCCAGCCGTACCTCCAGGGTCGTCCGCCGGGCGCTGCCGGGGTATGGAGTCCGTCGGCGTCTTGAGCGGGGGGTTTTCCCCACCCCCGCGCTCCGTCCCGCCGTAGCGCCGTGGTCGGAGCGGTGCCGTGGCCGGCCGTAGTGCCGTGGCAGGCGCTGCCGACGCGCGGCGCGGAAACGACGCCACGCGCGCGTGAGGCGTTTCCGCGTCTCACGCGCGCGTGGCGCCGCGGTGGCCGGCCATGCGCGGGCGGGGCTGCTCCTGTGAAATGTATGGGCGGGGCTGCTCCTGTGCCCTGTGCGGGCGGGACCACTTCCGTGCCCTGTGCAGGCCGGGCCGTTCCCGTGCATGTGCGGGCCGGGCTACTCCTGCCGGTCCCGCCAGGGCAGCTCCGCCGTGATCACCGTCGGGCCGCCCGCCGGGGAGTCGACCACGAACAGGCCGTCCACCGCGCCCAGCCGGTCCGCCAGGCCCCGCATCCCGCTGCCCCCGTCCAGCCGGGCGCCGCCCCGGCCTTCGTCCCGGACCTGGATGAGCAGCCGCTCCTCCGAGCGCCACACGTCGACGGAGGCGGACCGGGCCCCGCTGTGCTTGCTGATGTTCTGGAGCAGCTCGGAGACGGTGAAGTAGGCGATGCCCTCGATGGCCGCCGCCGGCCGGGCCGGCAGGTCCACGGTCACCTTCACCGGCACCGTGCAGCGGGAGGAGACCGCCGACAGGGCCGCGTCCAGGCCGCGGTCGGTGAGCACGGCCGGGTGGATGCCCCGGGCCAGGTCGCGCAGCTCCTGGAGGGCCAGCTTCACCTCGCCGTGCGCCTCCGCCACCATCGCCGCCGCCGTGTCGGGGTCCTCCAGCAGCTTCTCCTTGGCGAGGCCCAGTCCCATGGCCAGGTTGACCAGCCGCGCCTGGGCCCCGTCGTGCAGGTCCCGCTCGATCCGGCGCAGATCCGCCGCCGCCGTGTCCACCACGATCCCGCGGTCGGACTCCAGCTCGGCGATCCGGCGCTCCAGCTCGTCCGAGGGCGACAGCAGCCCCCGCACCATCGCCCGGTCCAGGTTCGTCATGCCCCGCGCCAGGTACGGCAGCACCGGCCACAGCACGAACAGCGAGATCAGCACCGTGCAGAAGGTGAGGATGCCCCAGGGCAGCCGGATGGCGTCGTACAGCAGCGTGCGCCAGCCCACCGGGTCCTTCAGCGCCATCCACAGCCGCTGCACCGGGCCCCCGCCCTTGGCGAGCGGCAGCGGCGAGGGCTCCTCCACCCGCACCCCGAGCAGCTTCCGGGCCCGGGCCCGTTCCAGCTTGCCCAGTTGCCGGGCGCCCAGCAGGGACAGCGCGAGCAGCGGGAGACCGATCACGGTGAGGGTGAGGGTGCCGCCGGCCACCAGCACGGTGACCGCGTACGTGAATCCAAACAGCGCCACCGGCAGGTTCAGCAGGAGATACGCGATCTCCTTCCAGGTGTGCGCCTCATAGGCCGGCCGGGGCGGCGGCAGCCGGTGCAGGCCGTCGGGTCCGTCGGGTCCGTCGTTTCCGTCGCGGCCGTCACGTTCGTCGGTGCCGCCGGTCCGGTCGGCGGCGGGGCTGGGAGCGGTCATGCTGATCAGCCTGCCGTGCGCGGCACCGTCCACGCCATGCGGTACGCCGCCCTCCGCCGCCGGGGGAAAACCCCACCCCGTCCCGGGTACCGGCTGTCTCACGGCCTGACGGGCTGCTTACCGATTCTTTATCAGGGCCTAGACTCCCGTGCGTACAGGTCAACGAGGTCAACGAGGTCAGGAAGCGAGGGACGGACGGTGCGGGAGACGTCGGGGGACTCGTCGTACGCCGCGGTGAACGTCGTCGCGGCCGGCTAC
The DNA here is from genome assembly GCF_014650115.1 of Streptomyces olivaceoviridis. GTDB lineage: Bacteria > Actinomycetota > Actinomycetes > Streptomycetales > Streptomycetaceae > Streptomyces > Streptomyces olivaceoviridis. Next base: position 101,977 of record NZ_BMUI01000009.1, read on the forward strand.
TTCCGGTCCTACTCGGTGGTCGGACTGCTCGCCCTCATCGGCGTGCTCTTCGTCGCGGTCGCCTTCGGCGCGGGCCGCCTGCTGCGCCCGGTGGTGCCGACACCGGAGAAACTCCTGACCTATGAGTGCGGCGTCGACCCCGTCGGCGAGGGCTGGGCCCACACCCAGGTCCGCTACTACGTCTACGCCTTCCTGTACGTGATCTTCGCGGTCGACTCGATCTTCCTGTTCCCCTGGGCGACGGTCTTCGCTGCCCCCGGCTACGGCGCGACGACCCTGGTGGAGATGTTCATCTTCCTCGGCTTCCTCGCCGTCGGCCTGCTGTACGCATACAAGAAGGGCGTCCTGGCATGGACGTGAACCCCTCCACCTCCGAGTCGGTGTACCTGCCGGAGCCGAAGAGGCTGGGCGCGCTCGCCCGCCTCGCTCCCGAGCCGATGAAGGTCGTCCTGAACTGGGGCCGCCGCTACTCGCTCTGGGTCTTCAACTTCGGCCTCGCCTGCTGCGCGATCGAGTTCATCGCCGCGTCGATGGCCCGCCACGACTTCATCCGCCTCGGCGTGATCCCGTTCGCGCCGGGCCCCCGCCAGGCCGACCTGATGGTGGTCTCGGGCACGGTGACGGACAAGATGGCCCCGGCGGTCAAGCGCCTGTACGAGCAGATGCCGGAACCCAAGTACGTCATCTCCTTCGGCGCCTGCTCCAACTGCGGCGGCCCCTACTGGGACTCGTACTCGGTGACGAAGGGCGTCGACCAGATCATCCCCGTCGACGTCTACGTCCCCGGCTGCCCGCCGCGTCCCGAGGCGCTGCTCCAGGGCATCCTCAAGCTCCAGGAGAAGATCGCCCGCGAGTCGCTGGGCGAGCGCTACGACAACGGGCCCGCCCGGCCGTCCGCCGCCGCCCTCCAGAGCGGCCTGCTGCGGCCCCCGGCGCCGGCCGGTGAAGGGGGCCCGCGATGAGCACGGCCGCCGGCTGGCTGCCCGCCCCCGCCGAGGAACTCTTCGGTACGGGGGCCACGGCCGAGGAGTCCTACGACGTCCTGACCGTGGACGTACCGCCGTCCGCCTGGCTCACCGCCCTGGAGACGGCCCGTACGACCCTGTCCTGCACCTACTTCGACTGGCTGAGCGCGGTCGACGAGCCGGGCACCGGCTTCCGGGTCTGCGCGCACGTCGTCGCCCTGCGCCCGGTCCGCCGGCTCCTCGTCCGCACGACCGTGCCGCACGACGCCCCGGCCCTTCCCTCCGCCGTCGGCGTCTACGCCGGTGCCGCCTGGCACGAGCGCGAGACCCACGAGATGTTCGGCGTCGTCTTCGAGGGCCACCCGGGGCTGGAGCACCTCCTCCTCCCCGAGACCTTCGAAGGTCACCCCCTCCGCAAGGACTTCGTCCTCGCCGCCCGCGTCGCCAAGGCGTGGCCGGGCGCGAAGGAACCCGGCGAGTCCGAACACGGCGGCCCGAAACGCCGCCAGATGCTGCCCCCCGGCGTCCCCGACCCCAACGAGTGGGGCCCCCTGAAGGGCCAGCTCCCACCCGCCCCGACCCGCCCGGCCAGGGCGGCGGCGGGAGGCGCGGCGGGGGAGCGTCCGGTACGGCGCACCCGCTCGGCCTCGGAGGGCTCGGCCAGCCAGGCCGCTGCCGCGAGTGGGGCCGGGGAGGCTGGTGCCGCTGGTGCCGCCGGTCGGCCGCGTCGGATGCGGAGTGCGAGCGAGGGCTCGGTGAGCCAGGCGGCGGTGCCGGGCGAGGACGCGGCGAGCCGCAAGCAGGCCGCGACCGAGGGCGACGCCACCCGGGCGGCGGTGCAGGGACCCGCGGACGGGCCGGCCGCCGAGGCCTCGGTGGCGCACGAGCCCGGCCCGACGCCCGCACCCGCCCGGCCGCGCCGTGCCCGCAGCGCCTCGGAGGGCTCGGCCTCGCAGCGCACCCCCACGGCGCCGGAACCGGCCTCGACGAAGGGGACCGGACCGACGGAACCTGCGGAACAGGCAGGCCCGGCACAGCGAACGGGACGGGCGGAGCCGACGGAGCCGACGGAACCGGCGGAGTCGGCGGAGTCGGCCGGACGGGCAGAGTCGGCGGGACCGGCCGACGCGACCCGTCCCACCCGCCGCAGCACCGCCCCCCGCAGCACCGCCCCCCGCAGCTCCGACGCCCCGTGGCACCACGCCCGCCCGGCGTTCGCCGAGCCGGAGCCGGAGCCGGAGCCGGAGCCGGAGCCGGGGCCGGGGCCGGGGCTGGAGCCGCCTGCGGAGCCGGAGCAGTCCGCGCAGCCGCAGCCGCAGCCGCAGCCGCAGCCGCAGCCCACGTCGGCGTCGGCGTCGCCGTCGGCGTCGGGCGAGGAGCCGACACCGGAACCTGAGCCCGAGCCCGACCGCGCGCCCGCGCCCCCGCAGGCACCCCAGCCGCAGCCGCAGCCGGAACAGGAGCAGGCACGCGCCCCCGAGCCGCGCCCCGACGCCCCGGGGAGCGACCCGGCCACCACCCCCGACCCGACCACTCCCGACGACCCCGCAGGAGGCCCGCAGTGAACGGCGCGTGGGACGTCGCCCTGCGACTCGTGGTCGTCTTCGTCGTCTTCCTCACCTTCCCGCTGATCGTGGGCCAGACCGAGCACAAGGTGATGGCCCACATGCAGGGCCGGCTCGGACCGATGTACGCGGGCGGCTTCCACGGCTGGGCCCAGCTCATCGCGGACGGCGTGAAGTTCGCGCAGAAGGAGGACGTGGTCCCGGCGGGCGCCGACCGCCGCGTCTTCCAGCTCGCCCCCGCCGTGGCCCTGCTGCCGTACCTCCTCGTCCTCCTCGCCATCCCCATCGGCCCGAGCGAGGGCGCCGTCGGCCAGGTCCTGGACGCCGGCGTGTTCTTCGTGCTCGCGGTGATGGGCGTCGGCGTCCTCGGCTCGCTGATGGCCGGCTGGGCCAGCGCCAACAAGTTCTCCCTGCTCGGCGGCCTGCGCACGGCCGCCCAGCTGCTCGCCTACGAACTCCCGATGCTGCTGGCGGCGGCCTCGGTCGCGATGGCGGCGGGCACCGTCTCCCTGCCCGGCATCGTGCACGCCTTCCACTGGTGGTGGCTGCCGTGGCAGATCGTCGGAGCGATCGTCTTCTTCGTCGCCGGACTCGCCGAGCTGCAACGCCCGCCGTTCGACATGCCGGTCGCCGACTCGGAGATCATCTTCGGCGCGTACACCGAGTACACCGGACTGCGGTTCGCGCTCTTCCTCCTCGCCGAGTACGCCGGGATCGTCGTCCTGTGCGGCCTGACCACCGTCCTCTTCCTCGGCGGCTGGCACGGGCCGTGGGGCCACGACGGCCTGGGCTGGCTGTGGACCCTGCTGAAGACCGCGATCCTCGCCTTCCTCGTGATCTGGCTCCGCGTCACCTACCCGCGGCTGCGCGAGGACCAGCTCCAGAAGCTGTCCTGGACCCTCCTCGTCCCCCTCTCCCTCGCCCAGATCGCCCTCACCGGCATCGTCAAGGTGGTGATCAGCTAACCATGGCCCCCATCCCCGGCAGCGGCCTCGCCAAGGGCCTGGCCGTCACCCTCCGCACGATGACGAGGAAACACGTCACCGAGCAGTACCCGGACGTCCTGCCCGAACTCCCGCCCCGCACCCGTGGCGTGATCGGCCTGTTCGAGGAGAACTGCACGGTCTGCATGCTGTGCGCCCGGGAGTGCCCGGACTGGTGCATCTACATCGACTCGCACAAGGAGACGGTCCCGCCCGCCGCCCCCGGCGGGCGCGAGCGCAGCCGCAACGTACTCGACCGGTTCGCGATCGACTTCTCCCTGTGCATGTACTGCGGTATCTGCATCGAGGTCTGTCCTTTCGACGCCCTGTTCTGGTCCCCGGAGTTCGAGTACGCCGAGACCGACATCCGCGACCTCACCCACGAGCGGGACAAGCTCCGCGAGTGGATGTGGACCGTGCCGGCCCCGCCCGCCCTGGACCCCGGCGCGGAGGAGCCCAAGGAGATCGCCGCCGCCCGCAAGACCGCCGAGAAGCTGGCCGCCGCCCAGGCCGACCCGGCCGAGCAGCGGGAGGGGGAGTCGTGACCCTCGCCGCGGCCACGGTGACCGCTTCCGGAACACCGGGCTTCCTGTCCCCGACCGGCGTCGAGATCGCGTTCCTGCTCGTCGGCCTGGTCACCCTCGGCGCCGCGCTGATCACGGTCACCACCCGGCAACTGGTGCACGCCGCCCTGTGGCTGGTGGTCGCGCTCGGCGGGCTCGCCGTGGAGTACCTGCTGCTCACGGCCGAGTTCATCGCCTGGGTGCAGGTCCTGATCTACGTCGGATCGGTCGTCGTCCTCCTTCTGTTCGGTCTGATGCTCACCCGGGCCCCCATCGGCCGCTCCCCGGACGCCGACTCCGGCAACCGCTGGGCCGCCCTCACGGTCGCGGTCGCCGCCGCCGTCGCCCTGGTCTGGGTGGTCGTCGACGCCTTCCGGACCACCTGGATCGACCTGGGCGGCCCGGCCGCCGGCACCACCGAGGTCACCGGCGCGAGCCTGTTCCGGCACTGGGTACTGCCCTTCGAGGCCCTGTCCGTGCTGCTCCTCGCCGCGCTGGTCGGCGCGATCGTCCTGTCCCGCAAGGCCAAGGCCGACGCCGGCCCCGCGGTCCCCGGGAAGGAAGGTGTCCGCTGATGCACCTCGCCTACCCCGCCGTACTCTCCGCCCTCCTGTTCTGCACCGGCCTGTACGGCGTCCTCGCCCGCCGCAACGCGATCCTGGTCCTGATGTCGGTCGAGCTGATGCTCAACGCCGTCAACCTCAACCTGGTCGCCTTCGACGTCTGGCTCAGCCGCGCCGCGCGGGACACCCTGCACTCCGGTCAGGCGCTGACCCTGTTCACCATCGCCATCGCCGCCGCCGAGATCGGCATCGGCCTGGCGATCGTGCTCGCCGTCTACCGCAACCGCGGCACCTCCGACATCGACAAGCTCCGCGACACCGCCGAGGGCCCCGAGACCGAAGGCCCCGGCACCCCCGCGGCCGAGAAGGCTGAGGCCACCGCGTGACCACGACCACCCTCGCCGTCCTCGTCCCCCTCCTGCCGTTCCTGGGCGCCGCGGCCGGCCTCCTCCTCGGCCGCACCACGCCCGGGTTCGTCCGCCCGCTCGCCGTGCTGCCGCCGCTGGCCTCCCTGGTGCTGGCCGCGCTGGTCGCCGCACGGCAGGGCGGCGACGCGGCCGTCGACGCCCACACCGAACTGACGCCCACCGGATCGGTGCCGATCGAGCTGGCCCTGCACATCGACGGTTTCGCCGCGCTCGTCGCCGTCCTGGTCGCGTTCGTCGCGGCCTGCGTGCAGATCTACTCCACCGGCTATCTGCGGGACGACCCGCGCTACCCCTCGTACGCCGCTCTCGTCTCCCTGTTCACCTCCGCGATGCTGCTGGTCGTCTACTCCGGCGACCTGATCGTGCTGCTGGTCGGCTGGGAAGTCATGGGCATCTGCTCCTACTTCCTGGTCGGCCACTACTGGGAGACCCCCGAGGCCCGCGCCGCCTCCCTGAAGGCATTCCTGGTCACCAAGCTCGGCGACGTGCCGTTCCTCATCGGTCTGTTCGCGCTGGCCACCGACGCGGGGTCCTTCCGCATCACCCGCGTCCTCGGCGCCGTCGCGAGCGGCGGCATCGACCACCCGACGGTGATCGCGCTGCTGCTCCTCGCGGGCGTCGCGGGCAAGTCGGCGCAGTTCCCGCTGCACACCTGGCTCCCGGACGCGATGGCGGGCCCGACGCCCGTCTCGGCGCTGATCCACGCCGCGACGATGGTCGCCGCCGGTGTCTACTTCACCGCCCGTCTCCTCCCGCTCTTCGAAGCCTCCCAGGCCGCGATGGTGGTGCTCGCCGTCATGGCCGCCGTCACCATGGCCGGCTCCGGTCTCGCCGCGCTCGCCCAGGACGACATCAAGCGGGTCCTCGCCTACTCGACGATCGGCCAGCTCGGCTACATGACCGGCGCCCTCGCCGTCGGCGACCGCGGTGCGGCCGTCTTCCACCTCCTTACGCACGGCGCCTTCAAGGCGCTGCTGTTCCTCGCGGCCGGCGTGATCATCCATGCCGCCGGCACCAACTCGCTGGCCGCCATGTCCCGCATGCGCGGCCTGCGCGACCGCATCCCGGACGCCTACTGGACGATGACCGTGGCGCTGCTCGCCCTGGCCGCGATCCCGCCCTTCAGCGGCTTCTTCTCCAAGGAGTCCGTCCTCGGCGCCGCCGAGCACGTCACCTCCGGCCACACCGGGCACGCCCCCGCCGTCGCCGGCTGGATCGTCCTCGTCGCAGGCCTGCTCACCGCCGTGCTGACGGCCGCGTACGCCACCCGGCTGTGGCTGCTGGCCTTCCGCGGCCAGGGCCCCGAGGCCCCCGACCACGGCCGCCAGCCGCTGACGATGACCGTGGTGCTCTGGGTCCTGGCGATCCCCTCCCTCGCTCTCGGCGGGCTCGCCTACCGCGCGCTGCCCGACTGGTTCGACGGCCGCGACCTGACCCCCACCCCCCTCACCTCGGTCCTGGGCACGGGCCTCGCCCTGGTCGGAGGGCTGCTCACGTACGGCTGCTGGCAGCGCACCACCCGGCTCGCCGCGGGCACCCCGCTGGGCGCGGTCGCCGCCCACCCCGAGGAGGACGCAGGACTGGTCGAGGCCGAGGCCATCGCCACCCACGAGCCGGCCTACGGCGACATCGCCTACGCCCCCGACCCGGCGGACCCGTCACGGCTACTGCTCGGCCCGCTGCACCGGCACGCGGCTGCGGGCTTCCACCTGGACGCCGTGTACACGGCGCTGTTCGTCCGCCCGGTCCAGGCCGGGGCGAGTCTCGTCCGGTTCCTGGACCGCGAGGTCGTCGACACCTACGTCCACGGCGCCGCCGCCCTGCCCCGGCTGCTCGGGGCCGCCGTGCGGCGGGCGCAGACCGGCAATGTGCAGACCTATGTGAGCGCGCTGCTCGCCGGCACCGTCGTCCTGGCGGTCGCCGTCCTCCTCGTCGCCACGGGAGTGTGAGCAGGCGTGATCGATATCAACGAGTCCGTGATGCAGTTCCTTCTGGCATTCGTCGTCGTCGGCCCGCTCCTCGGCGCCGTCGCCGCTCTCCTTCCGGCCCCGCCCGGACTGAAGGGGAAGTCGCCCGAGCAGGCCGTGCTCCGGCACGGCGTGACCGTGACCGGCGCGGTCCTCATCGCCGCGATCGTCCTCGCGCTCGGCTTCGACCACGACCACCCGTCGAAGATGCAGGCCACGACCGACATCAGCTGGATCCCCGCACTCGACGTGCGGATCCACCTCGGCATCGACGGCATCTCCCTCCCCCTTCTGGTCCTGACCGCGCTGCTGACCTTCCTCTGCGCGCTCTACTCCTACTTCAAGCCGCCGTCGGGCCCGTCCCCGAAGGCGTTCGTCGCCCTGCTGCTCCTGCTGGAGGCCGGCACCCTCGCGACCTTCGCCGTCCTCGACCTGCTGCTGTTCTTCCTCGCGTTCGAGATGGTGCTCATCCCGATGTACTTCCTCATCGCCCGCTGGGGCGGCGAGGGCCGGACCCGGGCCGCGTGGAAGTTCATCCTGTTCACGCTGCTCGGTTCCGTGGTCATGCTGCTCGGCCTGCTCCTGATCGGAATCAAGGCGGGCACATTCGACATGGTGGCACTCGCCACTGACAACGGCCGGTCGCTGACCGCATCCGTGCAGGTCATCGCCGTTCTGGCGATCGGGATCGGGCTCGCGGTGAAGGCGCCGATGTGGCCGCTGCACAGCTGGCTGCCCGACGCCCACACCGCCGCGCCGACCGTCGGCTCGGTCCTGCTGGCCGGCGTCCTGCTCAAGATGGGTACGTACGGTTTCGTCCGTATCCTGCTGCCGGTGGCGCCGGACGGTTTCCACACGTTCGCGCCCTACCTCGCCGCGTTCGCCGTCGTCGGGATCATCTACGGGTCCCTGGCCTGCCTGGCCCTCGCCAAGCGGGGCGCGAAGGGCGACCTCAAGCGCCTCATCGCGTACTCCTCCGTCGGCCACATGGGCTTCGTCCTGCTCGGCATCGCCACCATGACCCCGACCGGCGTGAACGGCGCCCTGTTCGCCAACATCGCCCACGGCCTCATCACCGGCCTGCTGTTCTTCCTGGTCGGCGCCCTGAAGGACCGCACCGGCACCACCGACCTCGACACCTTGGCCCTCCCGTCGCCCGACCACCACCCCTCACCGAGCGGCTCCGCCGCGCCGGATCGATCGCAGAGCGGCGCCGCGCTGTACGGCAGGGCCCCGCGCCTCGGCGGCCTGCTCGCCTTCGGTGCCGTCGCCTCCCTCGGCCTGCCCGGACTCGCCGGGTTCTGGGGCGAGATGCTGGCCCTGTTCGGGGCGTTCCGGCCCGCCGCCGACCTCAGCCGCCCCGCCTTCCTCACCTTCATGGCGATCGGCGCGTTCGGCACCCTGCTCACCGCCGCGTACATGCTGATCGTGGTCCGTCGCGTCTGCATGGGCGACGCGGAGCGGGAGGTGCCGAAGCTCGCCGACGTCCACGGGTACGAGTTCGCCGCCTGGACCCCGCTCGTCGCCCTCACCGTCCTCGCCGGACTGTGGCCGAAGGCCCTGCTCGGCCTGACCGACCCGGCCGTGCAGCAGCTCCTCGCAGGAGGCACCCGATGAGCGCCCAGCCGCTTGCCGAGTCGCTGGTCCAGTCCGTCGACTGGCTCGCGATCGCCCCGCCCACCCTCACGGCCGTCGTGGCGCTCGTCGTCCTCGTCGCCGACCTGTTCCTGCCGGAGCCCCGCAAGGCCCTGCTCGGCTGGATCTCGGTCGCGGGCCTCGCCGCGGCGACCCTGCTGCTCCTGCCCCTCCTGGACGGCGACCGCAGCACCTTCTGCCTCACGGGCCCCGCACGCGCGTGCAGCTACACCGCCGACCACTTCACCCTCGTCATCCAGTTCCTGGTCCTCGGCGGCGCCCTGCTGGCGGCCCTGCTCTCCATCACCCACCTGGACGACGAGCGGCGGCGCGTCCCCGCGGGCGAGTTCTGGTTCCTGCTGCTGTCCTCGGCGGCCGGTGCCGCCCTGCTGCCCGCCTCCCGGGACCTGGCCACCCTGATCGTCGCCCTGGAGGTCGCCTCCCTGCCGGCCTTCGCGCTCGTCGGCATCCGGCACGGCGACAAGCGGTCCTCCGAGGCCGCCCTGAAGTTCTTCCTCTCCTCGGTCACCGCCACCGCGGTCAGCCTGATGGGCATCAGCTTCGTCTACGCCTCCACCGGCACCCTCTACCTCACCCAGGTCGCCCAACGCCTCCCGCACGTCGACGGACAGCTGCACACCCTCGCCCAGACCGGCGTCGTCCTCACCCTCGTCGGCTTCGCCTTCAAGACGGCCGCCGTACCCTTCCACTTCTGGGTGCCCGACACCTACGTGGGCGCGCCCCTGCCCGTCGCCGCGTACCTGTCCGTCGTCGGCAAGGCCGTCGGGTTCTCCGGGCTGATCCTCGTCACGGTCGTCGCGTTCCCGTCGTACGCCGACGTCTGGGGGCCCGCGCTCGCCGCCCTGGCCGCCCTCACCATGACCGTCGGCAACGTCGCCGCCCTGCGTCAGCAGGCCACACGCGCGTACAGCGCCGTACGGCTGCTCGCCTGGTCCTCCGTCGGCCAGGCCGGCTACCTGCTGGTGCCGATCGCCGCCGCCGGGTACACCAAGGACGCCCAGAAGGCGATCGGCTCCACGGTCGCGTACGCCCTGATGTACGCCGCCGTGAACCTCGGCGCCTTCGCGGTGGCCGCCCTGGTGGGCCGCAGCCGCACCCTGAACCGGATCAGCGACTACCGGGGCCTGTACGCCACCCATCCGATCGGCGCGCTCCTGCTGGCCTTCTTCCTGCTGTGCCTGGCCGGGCTGCCGCCGGGTGTCATCGGCCTGTTCGCCAAGGTCACCGTGTTCTCGGCGGCCGTCGACGCGGGCCTCGGCTGGCTCGCCGTCGTGATGGCCGTCAACGTCGTGATCGCCCTCTTCTACTACCTCCAGTGGACGGCCCTGCTGTTCCGCGCACCCGAGGGCGAGCCCGCCCGGCACCGCGTCCCGGCGCCCGTCACCGCCACCCTCGCCCTCACGGGAGCCGTCGCCGTCGCCCTCTCCGGAGCACCCCAGCTGGTCCTCCGCTTCGCGGCCGGCGGACTGTTCTGAGGAGTCGCCACGCGCGTGTGGGGCACTCGTGCCGGCACGCGCGCGTGGCCGAACCCGCACGTCACCCGGACGGCCGTCGCGCACCGCCGTACGCACCGGGGAACTCGTGGCCGCCGCCTGGCGTTGTCATCAGCGGGAGGGTCCACTGGATCAGAGTGTTCCCCAGCTGCACGACTTGGAGGGCGCACCGTGCACCGCCGGCACAACGGGCTCAGGACCGCCGTACTCCTCGGGGGACTGTCCGCACTCATCATCGTCATCGGTAGCTTCTTCGGCCGCGCGGGACTCGTCGTCGCGGTCCTGGTCGCTCTGGGCACGAACGCGTACGCGTACTGGAACAGCGACAAGCTGGCCCTGCGCGCGATGCGCGCCCGCCCGGTCAGCGAGTTCGAGGCGCCGGCGCTGTACCGGATGGTGCGGGAACTGTCCACGCAGGCCCGCCAGCCCATGCCCCGGCTGTACATCTCGCCGACGGAGGCCCCGAACGCCTTCGCCACGGGCCGCAACCCGCGCAACGCGGCCGTGTGCTGCACGGAAGGCATCCTGCGCCTGCTGGACGAGCGGGAGCTGCGCGGCGTCATCGGCCACGAACTGAGCCATGTCTACAACCGGGACATCCTGATCTCCTCGGTCGCCGGCGCGCTCGCCTCGGTGATCATGTTCCTGGTCAACTTCGCCTGGCTGATCCCGGTCGGCCGCTCGGACGACGACGACGGCCCCGGCCTGTTGGGCGTGCTGCTGATCATGATCCTCGGCCCGCTCGCCGCCACCCTGATCCAGCTGGCCATCAGCCGCTCCCGGGAGTACGAGGCGGACGCCTCCGGCGCCCAGCTCACCGGCGACCCGCTCGCCCTGGCCGGCGCCCTGCGCAAGCTGGAGACGGGCACCCAGCAATTGCCGCTGCCCCCCGAGCCCCGGATCGAGACGGCGAGCCACATGATGATCGCGAATCCCTTCCGTCCGGGCCAGGGACTGTCCAAGATGTTCTCCACGCACCCGCCGATGGCAGAGCGCATCGCCCGGCTCGAAAAGATGGCGGGCGGCCACCGGTGAAGGCCGTATTCACCGTTTCGGTGGCCGTTGTTTCCGACCTCGTGAGCCGCGCGGAATCCTGAGGCTGTCCGGGGGAAAACGCGGGCGTCACCGCGTGCCTGTGGATTGTCCAAGGCCCGCCGTCGTCATCCTGTCCTTCGAGAATGCGGCACCAGGGACGACGAAAGGTTGGCCGAGTGAAGCTCACCAAGCGGTTCGCCGCGATCAGTACCGCCGCGATCACGGTGGTGCTCTTCAGCGCCGGCGGCGCACAGGCTCAGGGCGACGGGGGACTCCTGTCACGCCTGGGCGTCACGTCACTGCTCCAGGCCCCCTACGGCGGGGGACAGGAAGGCACCGACACGCAGAGCACCACGAACACGACCACCCGCAATAACACCAACAACAATAATAACAACAATGCCGGTAATGGGGTGAACAACAACAACAATAACAACAACAACGGGGACAGGAACACGACTACCAACACCAACAACAACAACATTCTCGCCGGGACCCAGGCGCAGGACGGCGGGGGACTTCTCTCGCTTCTGGGCGTCCCGCCACTCCTCCAGATCTGTTACCCCACGGGGCAGGCCGCACAGGGGAACAGCACCTTCACCGGCAGCCAGAACATCAACTGCAAATTCAGTTGAGGTGACGAATCCGTCGCGCAGCCCTATTCGCGCTCGGGATGGTGGAGCTTGCGCGCGGCTTCGTGGCGGGTGTGGACGTTGAGCTTGATCAGTACGGCCCCCACGTGATGCCCCGCCGTCTTGGGGCTGATGTAGAGGCGGGCGGCGATCTCGGCGTCCGAAAGGCCCTCGTCCAGCAGCTTCAGGACGTCCATCTCCCGGTTGGTGAGCCGGTACGGATTGGCCCGGGTGGCCGGCCGTGGGCCTCGCCGGATCGGGCGGACACCGCGGGCACGCATCACAGAGCGGGTGCGAGCCACGGCCGGCCGGGCACCGAGGGCCTCGAAGGCGGTCAGGGCCTGGCGCAGCGCGGGCGCGTCACCGGACAGACGGGCCAGCGCGGCGTCGTACGGGCAGCCGAGCCCGTCCCATCGTGCCGCGGCGCCGGCCCAGTCGCCGGCCAGTTCCAGCGCGTACGGTCCGGCCGCCGGGACCCGCGGAGGCTCTCCTCCGGCGCGGCGGATCCAACAGGCCAGGGGACCGGACAGCCAGGGATGGGTACGGTTCGCCAGCGCGGCCAGACCGCGTCGGCCATCGGCCTGAACCTGCTCGTGATCACCGGCCAGCCAGGCCGCCTCGACCCGGGCCTCCCACCCCAGGCCCGTGTCGAGCAGGCACTCCGGATCGACCAGGCTCGCCGCTTGGTCCAGCAGCGGCCACGCCTCGGGCCTGCCCTGGCGGGCCCGCACCAGGCCCAGCACGGTCAACGCCAGGGCCCGGGCGACCGGGGGCGAGCCGGGGTGGGACAGGACCTTCTCCGAGACATCGGCGGCCTGCGGCCACAGGCCCTGGTGGAGCAGCCCCCAACTGCCCCAGGCCCTCGCGCACAGCAGGTAGGCCGGCAGGCCGCGATCGAGGCAGTAGGTCTCCGCCCGGCTCACGGCCGCGGTCGACCGGGCGGCATCCCGCCGCAACGCGGCCAGCCAGCACATGACGAGCGTCATGGAGCCCGTGTCCGGCGACAGGTCACGCGCCCTCGCCTCGGACACCGCCTGCTCGCAGTCCTCCCAGCCGTGCCCTTCGCTCAGCAAGTGTGCCGCCGCGGCATGGAAGCGCGCCTGGACGACCACCCCCGCATCGCCGGAGCGCTCACCCACAGCGATCGCCTTGTCGGCGTAGGCGGCGACCGCCGCCACGCCCTCATGCGCGTAGCAGGCCAGTTGACAGAGGTTCAGGTACGCCCTCGCCAACTCCCTGCCCGGTGTCAGCCCTTCGAGTACCCGCACCGCGTCCAGGCCGGTCTGCCTGGCCTCGGCGGCACGCCCGGCCGGCCACAACCAGCACGACAGCCAGCGCAGGTCATCGCCCTCACGCAACCGGTCGCCGAGCGTACGGCGCAGCCTCACCGCCGTACGGCACGACGCGATCCCCTCGTCGAGCTGGCTGGAGAGGAGAGATGCCTGGGAATGGCCCTCCAGCAGGGAGATATGCCGCTCGGGCGGCAGGCGGTCGGCGTACCGCAGGGCACGGGCGTACTGGCCGGCGGCTTCCCGGTGCGCGCCCAGCGCGGCGGCACGGACGGCCGCCGCGGGCGCGTACTCCAACACGGCGGCCGGGTCCCCGGCGCCGTCGGCGTGATCCGCCAGCAGCGGCAGATCCTCCGCGGCAACCGGGCCGGACCGCATCGCCACCAGCACCTGCCGGTGGACCCGCAGACGGTAGGCGGCAGGCACGGCCTCCAGCACCGCCAGCCGGGTCAGTTCATGGCGGAACTCCGTCACCTGTCCATGGCTGCGCACGATGCCGCAGGCCGCGGCCTCGTCGAGGGCCTCCTCCGGGGCCGGCAGGATGCCGGCCAGCAGGGGCAGCGGGACCCGGGCCCCCAGGACGGCCAGGACGTCGACCACCCTGCGCGCCGCGCCCGACAGGCCCGCCAGGCGGCCGGCGACGGCCTCGCGCACGGTGGCCGGGACGGGGTCGGCGGGCGCGGCCAGGATCTCGGCGACGATGAAGGGGTTGCCGGCGGAGAGGCGGTACAGCTGCTCGGTGTCCACGGTGCGTCCTGTGGCCAGCCGGGCGACGGCCTCGCGGCTCAAGAGGGCCAGATCGTGGCGGTAGACCCAGGGATAGCCGGCCAGGGTGCCGAGGAGGGCGGTCAGGCCGTGGGTGCGGCCGATCTCGTCGTCGCGGTACGTGGCCAGAATCAGCGCCGGAACGTTCGGCAGGCGTCGGACCAGGTACCGCAGCAGGTCCATCGTGGCCTCGTCGGCCCAGTGGATGTCCTCGACCACCAGCAGGCTGGGGTAGGCGCTCAGGTCGGCGAGCAGGCAGTCGTAGACCTCGTCAGAACGGCCGGAGCCGGTCAGCGTGTCCGTCAGGGCGGTACGCGCCTCCCGGCCCAGGCGCGGAGCCAGGTCCAGCAGAGGACCCAGGGGCCGGGGGGAGGCGAGCGGGTCGCAGGCGCCGATCACGACCCGGACGTGGGGATCGGCCAGTTGGGCGAGACGGTGGACGACGGCGGTTTTGCCGATGCCGGCCTCGCCGCGGACAAGGGCCAGGCGTCCGGGGCCACTCACGGCTGCCTTCAGGTGACCGGTGAGGTCCTGGAGTACGGCCTCTCGCTCTAGAAGGTCCATCACCAGTCAGTTTGCTCCGGTGGCCGGAGCCGCGCAAAAGATCCAGACCCGATCACGAACCCCGGGCGGGTGGGGTCTTGTCGCGGACTGCCGGGCGGTACGTGGGGTGCGCCGGACTATGAGGTGGGGTGGCCCGGGTGGAACTTGGGGTGCTCACCCGATGCGCCCGCCGACCACGGCTGGGCATGCTGGCCAGAGAGTGTCGGACCCGGGTATCCGAGTTCGCGGCACCGGGCGGTCCGCGCCGAGCGCGCCACCTGTCCTGTGCCTCCGGAACGACTCTGGCGGTGCATGCAGCACCTGCATACTCCCGGGAACCGATCTGGCAGGGCATTGCCACGGCGGATGCCTTCATCACCGAAATGGACTGCGATCCACGACGTCCATGCACGCGGAAAGGAAACATCATGGCGAACAAGTACGCCAAGCGCGCGGCCCTGATAGCCGCATCGGCAGCTCTGGCAGCGGGAGGCGCCCTGGTGCCGTCGAGCTCCTTCGCCGCTCCGGCACCCACCGGAATCCACGCGATGGCGCCGAGCGATCACGGCGGAAACAACAACAACAACAATAACAACAACAACGGCAGGGGCGGAAACAACAACAATAACAACAACAACAACGGACGAGGCGGGAACAACAACAACAATAACAACAACAACGGGCGCGGCGGAAACAACAACAACAATAACAACAACAACGGCAGGGGTGGAAACAACAACAATAATAACAACAACAACGGACGAGGCGGGAACAACAACAACAATAACAATAACAACGGCGGAGGTGGGAACAACAACAACAATAACAACAACAACGGCGGTGGCGGGAACAACAACAACAACAATAACAACAACAACGGCGGTGGCGGAAACAACAACAATAACAACAACAACGGCTGAACTTGAGGGTTCGGCGGCCGGGTGTCCGAATTTCCCTGGCCGCCGGACTGTCGCGTTCGCGCCTCGCGGCGCTCCGCCTGCCTGCGGCTCACAGGGTGATGACGATGCAGAAAGCGGCCTTGCGCAGAGGCGTCCTTGCAGTAGCGGCGGCGACCTGCTGGACAGCCCTAGGCGCATGGGATGCCACGCCGAGTGAAGCAAGTGGCTCACTCGTGAATTCGACGACTCGGTGTTATGCGACGCGGGGAAACCCGGACGATGTCGTGTGCTACCGGAATTCCTGGAAGGCGGAGTACAGGCACGGCGAAGTGGTCTACGTGCCTTTTCTCATTCAGGTACCCAAGCCTTCACATCCGCTGCCTGTGATTCTCGTCGACAGCCTGAATGACATTCATGCGAGCGACACCTGGGCCGCCTAGGTGTCACAGCCGCCGTTCCCCCAGACCTCGTCACAGCCGCGGTCCGACTGGTGGGAATGCGAGGGAGCATGAGCCGGGGCTGCCGTCGAAGCGGTTTCCGGAGCGCCTAACGCGGCGGCGCCGGCCAGGAGAAGGCCGAGCGCGAACACCGTGAAGAGGTGTTTGGTGTGCTGTGTACCCGGACGGGTCGAACTGAGCCACCACATAAACCCATTGTCGGACACTATTCGGGCTGCATCCAGTTGAGCCGCGGCAAGGGAGACCGAGGCAATGAGGGGGTGAGCTCAACGTCCGCCGAATGCCTCGTCCGTGGGCACGACCTCCTGTCCCAGCGGCATGAGCGAGATGGGAATGAGCTTCAGGTTCGCCCAGCCGAAGGGAATCCCGATGATCGACAGGAACAGGGGGATGCTCGTGATCAGGTGGGCCAGTGCGAGCCACCAGCCCGCGAAGACGACCCAGATGACATTGCCGACGCATGACGGCGCTCCGGCGTCGGGCCGTTGCACGGTGGTACGGCCGAACGGCCAGAGAACGAACCCGGCGATGCGCAGCGACGCGATGCCGAACGGGATGGTGACGATCAGGACGAAGCAGATCAGGGCGGCGACCAGGTAACCGATCGCCATCCAGAGGCCGCAGAAGACGAGCCACAAGATGTTGAGCAGCAGGTTGAACACCTTCATGACCGGTACCTCTCCAGGCAGCTCGGTCGGCATGCCTGCTACCGCCAGTATCAGCGGATCACGCGCTCAGGAGGAAGCGGAGCGCTCTCACGGGGAGCGGTGCGCGCTGCTGTCGATCCTCGGGCGCCGGCGTGGCCGCTCTTGACGGCGCACTGAGCCGAGACCCCGAGGATCGACCCTTCCGGCGTACGTCACCCCGGGCACCGCCCCGCCCACCACCGCCGTACGCCGTAGGCAGCTCCGCCCACCGCGAGGACACCCGCGCCCGCGGCCACCGAGGCCGGGGGCAGCGCGAACGCCAGCGTGGCGCAGCCCAGCAGGCCCACCGCGGGCACCATCCGCGAGCGCGGAGCAGTGCTCAGCGTCCGGGCGGAGGCGTTGGCGACGGCGTAGTAGGCCAGCACACCGAAGGACGAGAAGCCGATCGCGCCGCGCACGTCCACCGTCGCGGCCAGTACGGCGACCACCGCGCCCACGGCCAGTTCCGCCCGGTGCGGCACGCGGAAGCGCGGGTGCACGGCTGCCAGGGCGCCCGGCAGGTGCCCGTCCCGGGCCATGGCGAGCGTCGTACGCGAGACCCCGAGGATCAGCGCGAGCAGCGAGCCCAGCGCGGCCACCGCGGCTCCGGTCCGCACCACGGGCACGAGCCCCGGCACCCCGGCCGCCCGCACCGCGTCGGCCAGCGGCGCCGCCGCCTGCCCGAGCCGGCCCGCGCCGAGGACGGCGAGCACGGCGACGGCCACGCACGCGTACACCACCAGCGTGATTCCCAGGGCCAGCGGGATCGCCCGCGGGATCGTGCGCGCCGGATCGCGCACCTCCTCCCCGAGGGTGGCGATCCGCGCGTACCCGGCGAACGCGAAGAACAGCAGCCCGGCCGCCTGGAGCACCCCGTCGGCACCCGCCGACAGCCCGATGTCCAGCCGCCCCGCGTCAGCCTGCCCGGAGACCAGGCACATCACGACCACGGCCGCGAGAACGGCCAGGACGACGGCGACGATCGACCGCGTCAGCCACGCGGACTTCTGGATGCCGCCGTAGTTGACGGCGGTCAGGGCCACCACCGCCGCGACCGCCGCCACGTGCGCCTGCCCCGGCCACACGTACGCGCCCACGGTGAGCGCCATGGCCGCGCAGGAGGCCGTCTTGCCGACCACGAAGGCCCAGCCGGCCAGGTACCCCCAGAAATCGCCGAGCCGCTCCCTGCCGTACACGTACGTCCCGCCGGAGGCCGGGTAGCGGGCGGCGAGCCGGGCCGAGGACATGGCGTTGCAGTAGGCCACTACGGCGGCGAGGGCGAGGGCGGGCAGCAGCCCGGACCCGGCCGCGCGCGCGGCCGGCCCCAGGGCGGAGAAGACCCCGGCGCCGATCATCGAGCCGAGGCCGACGACCACGGCGTCCCGCACGCCCAGGGTCCGGCGCAGCCCGGCGTCGGTACGTGTCATGCGCCGCACCATACTGATCGCGGCAACCGGCGGGTGGACCTGTGACGTCCTCTTCATCGACACGGCACGAACACGCGCGCGACGCGCAGCGGGTCCGGGGGCGAGAACTCTCACGGAACCGACAGTGCGGACACAGCGCGGAAGGGCAGGTTCACGGCATGAGCATCATCGGTTGGATCATCCTGGGACTGCTGGCCGGAGCCATCGCCAAAGTCCTCCTGCCGGGACGCGACCCCGGCGGCTTCATCGGTACGACCCTCATCGGCATCGCGGGCGCGTTCATCGGGGGCTGGATATCGGCCCGCTGGCTGGACCACCCCATCAGCAAGCACTTCTTCGACGGCGCCACCTGGGCCGCGGCCGTCGGCGGCTCCCTGGTGCTGCTGATCGTCTACCGGATCCTGTTCGGCAACTCACGCGACTGAGCGCGCGGCGCGGCAGCACGGGAGGCGCGGCAGCGCGGGGGTGGGCACCACGCCACACGGTTGCGCACCGCACGGTTCCGCACCGTGTGGTTTCGCACCGCGGGGCGCGGGGTGCCCACCCTTCTCTCTTACCTCTTACCTCTTACCGGTAGTTCACGAACTGGAGCGCGAAGTCGAAGTCCTTGCCCTTCAGGAGGGCGATGACGGTCTGGAGGTCGTCGCGGCTCTTGGAGCTGACGCGCAGCTCGTCTCCCTGGACCTGGGCCTTCACGCCCTTGGGGCCCTCATCGCGGATGATCTTCGCCACCTTCTTCGCGTTCTCCTGGGAGATGCCCTCCTCGATCGACGCGAAGATCTTGTACTCCTTGCCGGAGAGCTGCGGCTCGCCCGCTTCCAGCGTCTTCAGCGAGATGCCGCGCTTGATGAGCTTCGACTGGAAGACGTCGAGGACAGCCGTCACCCGGTCCTCGGAGTTCGCCTCCATGAGGATCTTGTCACCGGACCAGGAGATCGAGGCCCCCACGCCCTTGAAGTCGTAGCGCTGCGAGATCTCCTTGGCGGCCTGGTTGAGGGCGTTGTCGACCTCCTGCCGCTCGACCTTCGAGACGATGTCGAAACTGGAGTCGGCCATGTCCTGTGGCTCCTTGTATCGGGGTGCGTATCGGGTGCGTGCCGGCGCGCGCGGCGGCCGCCGGGCCCGGTGGAGTACCGGGCGTATCCGCACCAGCCTAGCCACCCCGCGCCCCGCCAGGTGGAGATCAATCGGGTGGCGAAGCACCCCCGGGCATCGGGTATTGTTTACGTCGTTGCCGGGGAACACCGCCGAAAGCGGGTTCGAAGCGGCAGCACTACCCGGCGGTGTGGCTCAGCCTTCCCAGGTTCGAATCCTGGCGCCGCCACACGGGAGCGAGGCCCCGTGATCTGCGAGAGCAGGTCACGGGGCCTTCGTCGTTGTCTCCGGGGTCTCCGTGCCGTCGGCGGGACCGGGGTACCGCTGGTCGCGCCACGCCCCCGCACCTCATTAGAATCGAACGCGTGAACGAGGACCGTCCGCTGACGCGTCTCGACATGCTGCGCTTCGCCCGCCGCGTCGTCGAACACCAGGCCGCCAGGCAACTCGCGCTGATGGACCGGTGGATCGCCGACGAGGAACGCCGGGAGGCCGAACGGCAGCGCCGTCTCGGCGCCCGGAAGGCCGCCGCGGAGTGGGCCGTCGAGCGCGGTCTCAGCGGCCGGAGCGCGGTGTACGTCCACGTCGGCGGCTGTACGGGCGCCGGCGGCGGGCGGGCGAAAGGCGTCGGCCGGGAGCAGGCGGTACGGGCCCTCACCGAAGAAGGAGTCCCCGCGTGCCCGCTGTGCCGGCCGGACACCGCGCTGGGGATTCTCGAATGACCGGCCCGGGTGCGGGCCCGGCCGGTCCGGATGATGCTGGAGCCATGGCCGGGAAACATCCCATCATCGTGCACCTGCCGTCCCCGACCGGTGGTCGCCGGGTACGGGTGGACGGCGAGATCCTCGGCCTCGCGCACAACGTGCGGGACCTGGTGGAGTTCCTCCGCCGGGCGGGGCTGGAGATCGAGCCGGAGGAGGTGGCCGACTCACCGCTGATCGACTGGCGCGGAGTGGGCCCCGACCGTTGGGAGGCGGAGACCCGGACCTGATCACGCCGCCGTCGTCGGCCGGGAGAGATGCGCCGACCGCCCGCTCGGGCACACTGACGGCATGTCCTCCCGACGCAGAACCTGTCCCGTGTGCCACCGCGACATCGCCGTCGTCGCGGGCCGCTTCGCACGGCACGACCCGCCCGGGGCGCGGGAGAACGGGGAACTCGTCTCCTGCGCCGGGTCGCGACATCCGGCACAACTCGGGGCGGTGCAACCGTCCTTGGACGGCTACGCCGTGCCCGAATTCCCCGGTCAGCTGCCGCTGTTCTGAGCCCTGACGGGCCGACAGGGGGCGGGTCGAGGTCTCCTACGGTTCGTCAGTGCGCGGGCGGTGACGGTCAGGGAGGGGCGAGGCGGGCCTGACCGGTCAACGGCCGGCCGCCCGGCTCAGTTCCCGGCGACCGACTTCACCGCCACCGACACCGGCGTCGAACCGCTGATCAGCTCCAGTGTGAGACCGGCCGTCGCCGGCGTGTCCACCAGTTCCGCGAGGATGGTCGCCACGTCGTCCCGGGGGATCGAGCCGCGCCCCGTGTGCGCCTCCAGCCGGACCAGGCCGGTGCCCGCGTCGTCCGTCAGCGTGCCCGGGCGCAGGATCGTCCAGTCCAGCGCCTCCTGCCGGGTGACATAGGCGTCGGCCTCGCCCTTGGCACGCAGGTACACGTCGAAGACGTCGTCCCCCTGGTGCGCGGGATCCGCGCCCATCGAGGACACCACCACGAAGCGGCGCACACGCGCGCGTACGGCCGCGTCCGCGAACAGCACCGCCGCGCCCCTGTCCACCGTGTCCTTGCGGGCCGCGCCGCTGCCCGGGCCCGCGCCGGCCGCGAACACCGCCGCGTCCGCGCCCTGGAGGTGCGCCGCGACCTCCTCCACCGAGGCGGACTCAAGGTCGAGCAGGACCGGTTCGGCACCGGCCGCGCGCAGATCGTCGCCCTGCTCGGCTTTGCGGATGATGCCCGCGACCTCGTCCCCGCGCGCGGAGAGCACACGCTCCAGCCGCAGCGCGATCTGACCATGACCACCAGCGATGACAATGCGCATGGAACCGACCGTACGCCCGGAGAGCCGCATCCGCCGCACGAGTTGACCGCCGCGCCCGGAGCACCCCGAAGGCGCGCGCCCGCGCCCGCTCACTCCCGGACGCTCACAAGCGCGGCTCGGGGCGTACGCGCGGACGGGCGCCGCTGTGCGAAGGGGCCGTTCGCGCGGTGGGCACCGCTCCCCGACACCCGGCCGGCACGCAGCGAACGATCCCGCGCGCGGAGCAAGCCCGCCGCGAACGGGGAACGATCACGCGCCGCCGGGCACCCCGTTCCACGGCCCGCACGCGCCCCCCGGCTGCCCCGTTTTCCAGCCCGCGCACGCCCTCTGCACGCCCCAAGCGCGCCCCCCAGACACCCCGTTCCACTACCCGCACGCGCCCCCAAGCGCACCCGCCGACACCGCCTCAGGACTGCACCCGACTGCACGCCGACCGCACACACCCGCGCCACCACGAAGCGCCCCGCGCCGCGCCCCCCACGAGGTCTCACAGCCCCGGCCGGCTCCCGCACCGCCCCATGCCCACCCCACCCCCACCGGCTCCCCGCACTGTCCCGCCGCTCACGACAGTTCCCCCCGACCCTGCCGCGGCAGGCCCAGTTCCGCTGTCGCCGCCGAGTTGCAGTACTCGCGGACCGCGCTCGTGCGGGCCACCACTCGGCCGCGGTGGACGACGATCCGGCTGTAGGCCAGGGACAGCGCACCGGGGAGGTGGTCCCCGCGTACGGCCAGCAGTTCGGCCGGGAAGCCCGCTTCCACGCGGACCTCCGGCAGGCCCAGCGCCGCGCGTGCCGAGGCGCACACGGCGTCGTAGGCGTCCTCGGGGCGCAGACCGTGGGCGGAGGCGAGGAGGTAGGCGGCCTCCAGCGGGTCGCCGCGGCCGACGGTGTTCGACACGTCGCGCAGGGCACCGCTGCCGGCCGCCACCCGCACCCCGGCGGCCCGGAGCAGCCGTACCGGCGCCGTGCCCCGCCGATCGGCGCCGCCGCAGCCGCCCTGGGGCAGGCACACGACCGTCACTCCGGCCGCCGCGAGCTGGTCGGCGACGCGGGAGGCGGCCTCGGTGGGCAGGCGCGCGAGACCGGCGCACGGTCCGATCGTCACGCCGGGGCGCAGGCCACCCGCCATGGCCGCGAGCCGGGAGAGCCGGGCCGGGTCGGCGGCGTCCGTGTGCAGGTCCACCGGGCAGCCGTGTTCGGAGGCCACCTCCAGGACCGTCTCCACGTAGCCGGTGGGATCGGGGTCCAGGTCCGGGCAGCCGCCCACCACACAGGCGCCCATCTTCACCGCGTCCCGCAGCATCGCGAGTCCGTCGGCCCCGGCCGCCCCGGTCAGCAGCCGTGGCATCGCCACCGCCGTCAGCTCCGCCAGCCCCCGCAGCGACCGTCGCGCCTGCAAGACCGCGCCCAGTGCGCCGAGTCCCTGGACGTCGCCCACGCGCACGTGCGCGCGTACCGCCGTCGCGCCGTGCCCGAG
This sequence comes from Streptomyces olivaceoviridis, assembly GCF_014650115.1. Classification (GTDB taxonomy): domain Bacteria; phylum Actinomycetota; class Actinomycetes; order Streptomycetales; family Streptomycetaceae; genus Streptomyces; species Streptomyces olivaceoviridis. Next base: position 124,503 of record NZ_BMUI01000009.1, read on the forward strand.
CTGGAGCAGGGCCGCCTCCGTGGCCCGGCGCTGGACGTCCTCGGGGGCGTACGACGCGGGGCCGGGGCGCTCGGCCGACAGGGCGGTGTCGCCGTGGGCGTGCGGTTCGGCCGGTGCCGGCAGGAGCAGGTAGCCGCTCAGGTCCACACGCGTGGCGCTCGTCCGCGCCGGGCCCGGCGCGAGACTGCCGGTGGTGCCCACGGCCTCGATGCGCCCGCCGCCCAGCCGTACGTCCACCGTGCGGCCGTCGGTGAGGCGCGCTCCGCAGAGCAGGAGCGCGGCCTGGTCGGACGGTCCGGAGGACCCCGACGAGTTCGACGGCGGTTGCGGCTGCGGCTGGCTGTCGGGCATCGCGCTCCAGGGTGGGGCCGGGGGGCGGGCGGGCCGGCGTGGGGGATCGGGGCCGTCCACCGCCCCAAGATCACGCAGAGTGAGTCGAGCCTAGGGCGACGAGCCGCGCGGGACGCGCAGGAGCGCAATAGTCGTACCGGCGTGGCCCGCTCCAGAGGCGCACGCGTCGCCCACCCGCGAGCGGGCGGACCGGAGTACCGGTGGCGACGCCTCGCCGGGCCTCGGACACCCACGCGCGCGGGCGGGCCGCAGCCGCGCGACGGCGCCGCGCAGCAGGCGCCCACACGCCCGCACCCACGCGCGTGGCGGCGGTGATCGCGTCGCGCCTACCGGGCGCCTACCGGGGCTCAAGGGACTGCCGAGCGGGCTGTGGGGAGGGTTCCGGCGGGCGGCGGGATACGGATTTGGGTGAACGGCGGCGGACCGTGTAATGTCTTCATCGCTCGCCCCAATAGCTCAGTCGGCAGAGCGTCTCCATGGTAAGGAGAAGGTCTACGGTTCGATTCCGTATTGGGGCTCTGGTGTGAGAGGTTCCCGTCGCGAGGCGGGACCCGATCACATCAAAGCGGTGTAGCTCAGTCGGTAGAGCAAGCGGCTCATAATCGCTGTGTCACCGGTTCAAGTCCGGTCACCGCTACTGACAGTAGCCGATTGCGGGGTCGGTCCTTCGATCGGCTACTCTTTCTTGCGTTAAACCAGTCCATCCGTTCGTCATAGGAGCACTCACGTGGCTGCCACCGACGTCCGCCCGAAGATCACGCTGGCCTGCGTGGAGTGCAAGGAGCGGAACTACATCACCAAGAAGAACCGGCGTAACAACCCGGACCGTCTTGAGATGAAGAAGCACTGCCCGCGTTGCAACGCGCACACCGCGCACCGCGAGACGCGATAAACAGGCTCGTCCGTGAGGCCGTCCCCTTCCGAGGGGGCGGCCTCACGGCGTTTCACCGGCTCGGCACCCAGCCCGCCGTGCCCGCCCGCCGCGCCGCCCCCGTGCGCGTTCCGCGGCCGGTTTCCCGCTAATTTGGGGCCAGCCACAGCAGACATCAGGAGGTGCCGGGCCATGGCGCTCGACCAGTCCTTCGTGGGACGGACCTACCCGCCCACCGCGCCCTATGAGGTGGGCCGGGAGAAGATCCGCGAGTTCGCCGAGGCGGTGGGCGAGACCAACCCGGTGTACACGGACCCCGAGGCCGCCAAGGCATTCGGCTACTCCGATGTGATCGCCCCGCCGACCTTCGTGTTCTCCATCACGTTCCGCGCCGCCGCCCAGGTCGTCGAGGACCCGCAGCTGGGGCTCGACTACAGCCGCGTGGTGCACGGCGACCAGAAGTTCGCCTACGTCCGCCCGGTGCGCGCCGGCGACCGGCTCACGGTCACCTCCACGATCGAGGCGATCAAGTCCCTCGCGGGCAACGACGTCCTGGACATCCGCGGTGAGGTGCACGACGAGGCCGGCGAGCACGTCGTGACCGCCTGGACCAAGCTCGTGGCCCGCGCGGCCGAGGAGGCGTGAGAACCCGATGACGGCGAAGATCGCCTACGACGAGATCGAGGTCGGCACCGTGCTGCCGGCGCAGACCTTCCCCGTGACCCGCGCCACGCTCGTGCGCTACGCGGGCGCCTCCGGGGACTTCAACCCGATCCACTGGAACGAGAAGTTCGCCAAGGAGGTGGGCCTGCCGGACGTCATCGCGCACGGCATGTTCACCATGGCCGAGGCGATCCGCGTGGTCACCGACTGGGTCGGTGACCCGGGTGCGGTCGTGGAGTACGGCGTCCGCTTCACCAAGCCCGTCGTCGTCCCCAACGACGACCAGGGCGCCCTGATCGAGGTCAGCGGCAAGATCGGGGCCAAGCTGGACGACAACACCGTACGGGTGGACCTGACGGCGATGAGCGCCGGCCAGAAGGTGCTGGGCATGTCCCGGGCGGTCGTACGGCTCGCCTGACGACCCGAAGCGATGCGTATAAGGGGCGTCCTCCTTGGCGGGGCGCCCCTTACGTATGCGCGGGGTGCCCTTGCGCACGCCGTTCCTCACGCACAGCCCCGCCTTGACGAAGTTAGTGATTGAGTACTAACTTTCCCCTCATGCCCAGGATGAGCGCAGAGGAGCGACGCGAGAGCGTCATCCGCGCGGCGACCGCCGAGTTCGCGCGCGGCGGGTACCACGGCACCTCCACGGAGGCCATCGCCAGGCGGGTCGGTGTCTCGCAGCCGTACCTCTTCCGGCTCTTCCCGGGCAAGAAGGCGATTTTCCTGGCGGCGGCCGAACGCTGCGTGGACGACACCATCCGGACCTTCGAGGGGGCCTCGGAGGGGCTGCGGGGCGAGGAGGCCCTGCACGCCATGGCGAACGCGTACACCAAGGTCATCGCGGAGCGGCCCGAGTGGCTGATGATGCAGATGCAGATGTACATCGCCGTGGCCGCCGCGGAGCAGGAAGGTGACCGGGAGTTCGGCGAGAGCGTACGGGCCGGCTGGATGCGGCTATGGGACACCGTGCGGCTCGCGCTCGGCGCGGACGTCGACGAGACGACCTCCTTCCTGGCTCACGGGATGCTCATCAACTGCCTGGTGGCCATGGGGTTTCCGCCCGAGCACCGGGTGTGGGAGGGGCTCTATCCGTCGGCCCGGGTCACGGGTCGCCTGGAGGTGTAGGGCCGGGCCCTGTCGCCTGGGCGGGCATTGGCATGCCCAAGAAAGTTAGTCAGCAATAACTAACTAAGTTCCCTGGGGGAGCGATGGCACAGCAGACAGCACCACCCGGCGCCACCCCGTCGCGCGCGAGCGCGGTATGGGCCCTCGTCATCACGAGCGTCGCCGGATTCATGGCGTCCCTGGACAACCTCGTCGTCACCACCGCCCTGCCCTCCATCCGCGAGGACCTCGGCGGGGCGCTGGACGACCTGGAGTGGACCGTGAGCGCGTACACGCTCACCTTCGCCGTCCTGCTGATGTTCGGCGCCGCGCTCGGCGACCGCTTCGGACGCCGGCGGATGTTCATCGCCGGACTCGCCGTCTTCACCGGCGCGTCCGCCGCCGCGGCCATGGCGCCCGGCATCGACTCCCTGATCGCCGCCCGCGCGGTGCAGGGCGTCGGCGCGGCCGTGATGCTGCCGCTCACGCTGACCCTGCTCACGGCGGCCGTGCCCGCGGCCAGGCGCGGGACGGTGTACGGCATCTGGGGCGCCGTGAACGGACTGGCCGTCGCCTCCGGGCCGCTGATCGGCGGCAGCCTCACCGAGCACGTCTCCTGGCACTGGATCTTCTGGCTGAACGTCCCCCTGGGCCTCGCCGCGCTGCCGCTCGCCCGGCTGCGCCTGGCCGAGTCCCACGGCACCGGCGCCCGTCTCGACCTTCCCGGCACGCTCCTCGCCAGCGGCGGGCTCTTCGGGATCGTGTACGGCCTGGTCCGCGGGCCCGCCGACGGCTGGACCGACTCCGTGGTGCTGACCGCGCTCGGCGCGGGCGGGGCGCTGCTCGCGGGCTTCGTCGGCTACAGCTCCCGCGCGGCGCACCCGATGCTGCCCATGCGGCTGTTCCGTTCCCGGGCCTTCTCCGGGATCAACGCGGCCAGCCTGCTGATGTTCGTCGGCATGTTCGGATCGATCTTCCTGCTCAGCCAGTACATGCAGGGCGTCCTCGGCTACTCGCCCACCGAGGCGGGACTGAGGATGCTGCCGTGGACCGGCATGCCGATGCTCGTCGCGCCCGTCGCCGGGCTCCTCTCCGACCGGATCGGCGGCCGGCCGGTCGTCGCCGCGGGCCTGTTCCTCCAGGCCGCCGGGCTCGGCTACATGTCCTGGGTGGTCACCACGGACGCCTCCTACGCCGTCCAGCTGCCCGGTCTCATCGTCAGCGGCGTCGGCATGGCCCTGTACTTCGCGCCGGCCGCCAGCCTGGTCATGGCCAGCGTCCGCCCGCAGGAGCAGGGGATCGCCTCCGGCGCGAACAACGCGCTGCGCGAGGTGGGCGGCGCGCTCGGCATCGCGGTGATGTCTTCGATCTTCTCCGCGCGGGGCGGTTACGAGTCCGCGCAGAGCTTCGTGGACGGTCTGCGGCCGGCCCTGGTCACCGGCTCCGCGGTGGTCGTCCTCGCCGCGGTCGCGGCCCTGGCGATCCCCGGCCGCGCCCGCGCCGTCCTCGAGGCCGGGGAGGCGCCCGCGCCGGTCCTCGAAACCGCCGCCCGCTGACCCGCCACTCCCGCGCAAGGAGCCCGCGATGCCCACGCTCCCCTGGACCGTGCCGAACTCCCCGCCGGCCGGCGCCGAGGCGCACGTGTCCGCCTCGCGCTTCGTGACCCGCACCCTGTGGGGCGCCCTCCGCTCCCTCGTCCGCACACCGGCCGTCCGGCGGCAGGCCGACCGTGCGCCCGGCGCCTGCGGGGCCACCCTCAGGGCGCAGCCCCTGCGGCGGACCTCCTGGACCCTGTCCGCCGGGGAGTCGGCCGCCGCGCTCAAGGAGTTCGCCCGCTCCGGAGCCCACCGGCCGACGTCCCGGGCCCTGGCGGACCGGATGCGGGACGTCCGGTGCGCCACGTGGCAGGCCTCCGCCGGTGCACTCCCCATGAGCTGGGAGGAAGCGACGCGGCGACTGACGTAGCCGCCGGGACGGCACCGCACGCGCGCGTGGACCCGCGGCCCGCAGGGAGGTCCGCGCGCGCGTGCCTGCTGTTTTCGGGCACGGCGACGCGTGTGCACACGGCGGCGGAGCGGGGGAGGGACCGGCACGCGCGCGTGCCGCGTTCCCCGCCCTCCTGCCGGCGCGGCCCCCGTTGACCCGTCTCGTAGTCTTGGGCCCGTGCAGGTACTCCACGACGCCCCCCTTGCCCCGCTGACCACCTTCCGGCTGGGTGGTCCCGCGACGCGGCTGGTGACCGCCGCCACCGACGCCGAGGTGATCGCCGCCGTCCGAGAGGCCGACGACAGCGGCACCCCGCTGCTGGTCATCGGCGGCGGATCGAACCTGGTGATCGGCGACAAGGGCTTCGACGGCACCGCACTGCGCATCGCCACGCGCGGGGTCGAACTGCGCGGCACCACCCTGGAGCTCGCGGCCGGCGAGGTGTGGACCGACGCCGTCGCCCGCACCGTGGAGGCCGGGCTCGCCGGGATCGAGTGCCTGGCCGGCATCCCCGGCTCCGCGGGCGCCACGCCGATCCAGAACGTGGGCGCCTACGGCCAGGAGGTCTCCTCGACGATCACCGAGGTGATCGCCTACGACCGGCGGGCCGGCGAGACCGTCACGCTGACGAACGAGGAGTGTGCCTTCTCGTACCGCCACAGCCGCTTCAAGGCCGACCCCGAGCGCCACGTCGTGCTCCGGGTGCGCTTCGAGCTGGAGGACGCGGGCGGGCTGTCCGCGCCGGTCAAGTACGCCGAGACGGCCCGGGCCCTCGGTGTGGAGCCCGGGGACCGGGTGCCGCTGGCCGACGCCCGGGAGACCGTGCTGAAGCTGCGCGCCGGCAAGGGCATGGTCCTCGACCCCGAGGACCACGACACCTGGTCGGCCGGCTCCTTCTTCACCAACCCGGTCCTCATCGACCAGCAGTTCGCCGCGTTCCGCGCGCGCGTGCGCGAACGGCTGGGCGAGGACGTCGAGCCGCCCGCCTACCCGGCGGGGGAGGGCCGTACGAAGACCTCCGCGGCCTGGCTGATCGACAAGGCGGGCTTCACCAAGGGCTACGGCACCGGCCCCGCCCGCATCTCCACCAAGCACACCCTGGCGCTCACCAACCGGGGCGGCGCCACCACGGAGGACCTGCTCGCCCTGGCCCGCGAGGTGGTCGCCGGCGTCCGCGAGACGTTCGGGGTCACCCTGGTCAACGAGCCGGTGACCGTCGGCGTCAGCCTCTAGGAGCGGGGTTCCGAGAGGCTCTGTGGGCGGCTCCGGGAGCCTTCGGGGAGTGGCTCCCGAACAGCGCGGGCTCAGTAGGCCACCCCGACCCCCTGCTTCAGGGTCTCCCTCGCGTCGATCATCGACAGCATCGCGTGCGCGACGTCCGCGCGCGCGATGAAGCGGCCCCGGGGCGGGAAGCCGCCGACGACGGTGCGGTAGCGGCCGGTGAGCGGCTTGTCCTGGAGCCGGGGCGGCCGTACGGACGTCCAGTCGGTGCCGCTGCGGGCCAGCTCGGCCTCCATTTCGCGCAGGTCGGCGTAGACGTCCTTGAGGATCGCCGACACCAGGTGCCGCACCCCTCGGTCCAGGGGGCCGTCGTGTGCCGGGGCGGGGCCGACCGGCGCGGCGCTCACCACCAGCAGCCGGCGTACGCCCTCCGCCTCCATGGCGGCCAGGACCGTACGGGCCAGCCGGGTGGCCACCCCGGCGTCCTTGCGGCTGCGCGCGCCCAGGCCCGACAGGACGGCGTCCCGGCCCCGTACGGCGGGTCGCAGCTCCTCAGGGCCGGTCAGGCCGCTGCGGACGACCTCCAGGCGGTCACCGGTGACGGCGAGCCGGGCCGGGTCCCGTACGACCGCGGTGACCTCGTGACCGGCGTTCAGGGCCTGGCCGACCAGCTCCCGGCCGATCCCTCCCGTGGCGCCGAAGACAGTGAGCTTCATGGTGACGTCAGATCCCCTCGTCCGCGGACGTGGTGGGTGAGTGCTCACTCACCACCTGCTGCCTCTAGGGTGGGTAAACACTCACCCGCCCGTCAAGCCCCGATCGGAGCCCCATGGAGACGAAGCCGGCGCGTGTCCGCATCCTCGACGCGGCCCACGAACTCATGCTCACGGTCGGACTCGCCCGCGCCACCACCAAGGAGATCGCCCGCGCGGCCGGCTGCTCCGAAGCGGCCCTCTACAAGTACTTCGACAGCAAGGAGGAGCTGTTCGTACGGGTCCTCACCGAGCGCCTGCCCCGCCTCACCCCGCTGCTCAGCGGCCTCGCCGCCGCACCGGGCCGGGGCACGCTCGCGGGGAACCTCACCGAGATCGCCCGCCAGGCCGCCCTCTTCTACGAGCAGAGCTTCCCGATCGCCGCCTCCCTGTACGCCGAGACCCAGCTCAAACGCCGCCACGACGAGGCGCTGCGCGCGATCGGCTCCGGCCCGCACCTGCCCATCGAGGGCCTGGACGCCTACCTGCGCGCCGAACAGGCCGCCGGCCGCGTCCGTGCCGACGCCGACACCTACGCCGCCGCCTCACTCCTCCTCGGCGCCTGCGCCCAGCGCGCGTTCGCCTACGACGCCACCGAGACCCGCGAACGGCCGCCCGTCGACGAGTTCGCCGCCCGCCTGGCGGCGACCCTGGTGGGCGGAATCTCCGTTGCGGACACGCCGGACGACCACGACCCTGACGCCATGAGGCACCGCACATGAGGCGTCCCCCATGCGGCTGAGGCTGCGCGAGTTCCGGCCCCGCACCGGACCGCACGAGTACCGGATCGTCCGGCCCCGGCACACCCTGCGCCACACCTCGCTGCGCGCCCCCGACCCCGTCGGCATGCTGCTCGGCGACCACGACGGGCTGAACCGGCTCGCCGGCCTGTTCTCCTTCGCCGCCCGCTCCCCGCACACCGTCGTCCACGTGCCGCTGCGCGACGGCGTCCCGCCCGACGAGGGCGTCGGCGAACTGGTCGACCTCGTCCTCGTCCACGAACGCCTCGGCCTGCGCCCCAGCCAGTGGCCCGACCTGCGCCGCCGACTACGCCAGGGCGCGCCCCTGACCGTCCGCACCGACGAGGCCCGCACCGCGCGGGACGCCGCCGTCTGGAGCGGGCGCCGGGACCGGGCGGACTTCCGGGGCGACCTGCGGCACGCCACGCACGCGCGTACCTTCTTCCTCTTCGGTCACCGGGAAGTGTTCGCCGAGACGGCCACCCGCTTCGCGGACGCGGCGGGCCGGGGGCCGTACCAGAACCGTGTCGGCGAAGGGCGTATGGCATACCTGGGATCGTTCCTGCCCCTGACCGATCCGCCCGGCGGCGGGCACCCCGTCGAGGTCATGGTCTGCTTCAAGCCGTATCCGCCGTACGCCCACTTCAGGCCGCCGGGCGCGCCAGCCAGTCGTCCACGCCGGCCAGCAGCCGCTTCTTGACCTCCTCCGGGGCGGCCGAGCCGCGCACCGACTGCCGGGCCAGCTCCGCGAGTTCGGCGTCCGTGAAGCCGTGGGCGTGGCGGGCGATCTCGTACTGGGCGGCCAGCCGGGAGCCGAACAGCAGCGGGTCGTCGGCGCCCAGCGCCATCGGGACGCCCGCCTCGAAGAGCGTGCGCAACGGCACGTCCTCCGGCTTCTCGTACACGCCGAGCGCCACGTTCGACGCCGGGCACACCTCACAGGTCACGCCCCGGTCGGCCAGCCGCTTCAGCAGCCGGGGGTCCTCCGCCGCCCGCACCCCGTGCCCGATCCGCGTGGCGTCCAGGTCGTCCAGGCAGTCCCGGACCGACGCCGGGCCGGTCAGCTCGCCGCCGTGCGGGGCCGACAGCAGACCGCCCTCCCGCGCGATGTGGAAGGCCCGGTCGAAGTCCCGCGCCATGCCCCGCCGCTCGTCGTTGGAGAGCCCGAAGCCGACCACGCCCCGGTCCGCGTAGCGCACCGCCAGCCGGGCCAGCGTCCGCGCGTCCAGCGGGTGCTTCATCCGGTTCGCGGCCACCAGCACCCGCATGCCGAGCCCGGTCCTCCGCGAGGTCGTGTCCACCGCGTCCAGGATGATCTCCAGGGCCGGGATCAGACCGCCCAGCCGGGGCGCGTACGACGTCGGGTCCACCTGGATCTCCAGCCAGCCCGAGCCGTCCGCCAGGTCCTCCTCGGCGGCCTCCCGGACCAGGCGCTGGATGTCCTCGGGCTCGCGCACACAGGAGCGCGCGGCGTCGTACAGCCGCTGGAAACGGAACCAGCCCCGCTCGTCAGTGGCCCGCAGTCTCGGCGGTTCCCCGCTGGTCAGCGCCTCCGTCAGCGCGTCGGGCAGCCGGACGCCGTACTTGTCGGCCAGTTCCAGGACGGTGCCCGGTCGCATCGAGCCGGTGAAGTGCAGGTGCAGATGGGCTTTCGGCAGCTCAGAGAGATCACGTACACGCTCCATTCCCAGATCCTGCCGTATGTCCCCGCTGTCCCGGTAGCCGTTTCCCCTTACGTGCTCTTGCTCGCACAAACGAACAGGGGCACCTCCGGGAATCCGAAGGTGCCCCTGTCCAGAAATGGACGACTCAGTCCCTGGCCTCCGCCAGCAGCTTCTGGATGCGGCTCACGCCCTCGACGAGGTCCTCGTCACCGAGCGCGTACGACAGCCGCAGATAGCCCGGCGTGCCGAAGGCCTCGCCCGGGACGACCGCGACCTCGGCCTCCTCCAGGATCAGCGCGGCCAGCTCGACGGTGTCCTGCGGGCGCTTGCCGCGGATCTCCTTGCCGAGCAGTGCCTTGACCGACGGGTAGGCGTAGAAGGCGCCCTCCGGCTCCGGGCAGAGCACGCCGTCGATCTCGTTGAGCATCCGCACGATGGTCTTGCGGCGCCGGTCGAATGCCTCGCGCATCGTCGCCACGGCGTCGAGGTCACCGGAGACGGCGGCCAGCGCGGCCACCTGGGCGACGTTGGAGACGTTCGAGGTGGCGTGCGACTGGAGGTTCGTCGCGGCCTTGACCACGTCCTTCGGGCCGATGACCCAGCCCACGCGCCAGCCGGTCATGGCGTACGTCTTCGCCACGCCGTTGACCACGATGCACTTGTCGCGCAGCTCGGGGAAGAGCCCCGCCAGGGACACCGCGGCGGCCTCGCCGTAGACCAGGTGCTCGTAGATCTCGTCGGTGAGCACCCACAGGCCGTGCTCGACGGCCCAGCGGCCGATCGCCTCGGTCTCGGTCTCGGAGTACACCGCGCCGGTCGGGTTGGACGGGGAGACGAAGAGGACCACCTTCGTCTTCTCCGTGCGCGCCGCCTCCAGCTGCTCCACCGTGACGCGGTAGCCGGTGGTCTCGTCGGCGACGACCTCGACCGGGACACCGCCGGCCAGGCGGATCGACTCCGGGTACGTCGTCCAGTACGGCGCGGGGACGATGACCTCGTCGCCCGGGTCGAGGATCGCGGCGAACGCCTCGTAGATGGCCTGCTTGCCACCGTTGGTGACCAGGATCTGCGAGACGTCGGGCTCCCAGCCGGAGTCGCGCAGCGTCTTCGCGGCGATGGCGGCCTTCAGCTCGGGGAGGCCGCCGGCCGGGGTGTAGCGGTGGTACTTGGGGTTCTTGCAGGCCTCGACGGCCGCCTCGACGATGTAGTCCGGGGTCGGGAAGTCGGGCTCACCGGCGCCGAAGCCGATCACCGGACGCCCGGCGGCCTTCAGGGCCTTGGCCTTGGCGTCCACGGCGAGGGTGGCGGACTCGGAGATCGCGCCGACTCGGGCGGAGACCCGGCGCTCGGTGGGAGGGGTTGCAGCGCTCATGCGGCCCATCGTTCCAGACCGGAAATGACCCCGGCACACGGGTTTCACAGACTGAACAGGAAGGGTCGAGGCGTGAACACGGGTCCGAATCCGGGCCCCGGCCAGGACGATCTTTGGTCACGCGGCCCCGGACGGGCGCTTTCTGTTCGACGCCGGGGCCCGGACCACGTACACTCTCACCTCGTTGGCCTTCAGCCACCGTCGCCGAGCCGGTGCACACCGGGCACCCGGTCGGATGCGGTACGTTGGGGGACACACAAAGGGTCGTAGCTCAATTGGTAGAGCACCGGTCTCCAAAACCGGCGGTTGGGGGTTCAAGTCCCTCCGGCCCTGCTACACACACCGCCAGGATGTGTGCGCATGTACGTACAGCAATGCACCGCCGTGCGGCTCAGAAACCGGGCGCGGCACGGCCACGACCCGGGATCAGGTGAGGACAATGACGGACGCCGTGGGCTCCATCGACACGCCTGATGCCCAGGACGAGGTGTCCGAGTCCAAGAAGAGGGCTCGCAAGGGCGGCAAGCGCGCCAAGAAGGGCCCGCTCAAGCGCCTGGCCACCTTCTACCGGCAGATCATCGCGGAGCTCCGCAAGGTCGTCTGGCCCTCGCGCAACCAGCTCACCTCGTACACCACCGTGGTGATCTTCTTCGTCGCCATCATGATCGCCCTGGTGACCGTGATTGACTATGGGCTCAACCACGCGGCCAAGTACGTCTTCGGCTGAGCCAAGAGCGAAGGGCGCCGTGGTACCGGCGCCCGTTTTCGCATGTTCCACCCCTATGTATCCAGGAAGAAGCAGCCATCGTGTCTGACCCGAACCTGAACGACGACGCCACCGAGCCCCGAGGGCTGGCTGCCGAGACGGTGGACGACGAGCTCGACATCGTCGAGGGCGCGGACGAGCAGGACGAGTTCGAGGCTGCCGAGGCCGAGGCGGGTGAGCCGGCCGAGGAGGCCGCCCTGCACGCCGAGGACGAGGACGAAGAGGCCGACGAGGAGGCCGCCGTCGCGGAGGCCGCCGTCGCGGAGGCCGCCGAGGAAGAGCCCGCCGCTCCGGTGGACCCGGTCGAGGCCCTGCGCGAGGAACTGCGCACCCTGCCCGGCGAGTGGTACGTCATCCACACCTACGCCGGCTACGAGAACCGCGTGAAGACCAACCTGGAGCAGCGCGCCGTCTCGCTGAACGTCGAGGACTACATCTTCCAGGCCGAGGTGCCGCAGGAAGAGGTCGTCCAGATCAAGAACGGCGACCGCAAGACGATCAAGCAGAACAAGCTGCCGGGTTACGTCCTGGTCCGCATGGACCTGACGAACGAGTCCTGGGGCGTCGTCCGCAACACCCCGGGCGTCACCGGCTTCGTCGGCAACGCCTACGACCCGTACCCGCTGACCCTGGACGAGATCGTCAAGATGCTCGCCCCGGAGGCCGAGGAGAAGGCCGCTCGCGAGGCCGCCGAGGCCGAGGGCAAGCCCGCCCCGCAGCGCAAGGTCGAGGTCCAGGTGCTGGACTTCGAGGTCGGCGACTCGGTCACCGTCACCGACGGCCCGTTCGCCACGCTCCAGGCGACCATCAACGAGATCAACCCCGACTCGAAGAAGGTCAAGGGCCTGGTGGAGATCTTCGGCCGCGAGACGCCGGTCGAGCTCTCCTTCGACCAGATCCAGAAGAACTAGTTCATTTCTGGACGTACCGCTTCCGTGCAGGTCAGGCGGGCTGGTTCAGCCCTCCTGACCTGCACGGTTTTTGGCCGCGCATCTATACCCGTTATCGTTGTGCGGTATGCCTGCGTCCGGGTGGTCCCCGGAGGCGGGCAGGACCCGAACCGAAAGGACCCGGAGAGCTATGCCTCCCAAGAAGAAGAAGGTCACGGGGCTCATCAAGCTCCAGATCCAGGCCGGCGCCGCCAACCCGGCTCCGCCGGTCGGCCCGGCGCTGGGTCAGCACGGCGTCAACATCATGGAGTTCTGCAAGGCCTACAACGCCGCGACCGAGTCGCAGCGCGGTTGGGTCATCCCGGTGGAGATCACGGTCTACGAGGACCGCTCCTTCACCTTCATCACCAAGACGCCGCCGGCCGCGAAGATGATCCTCAAGGCCGCGGGCATCGAGAAGGGCTCCGGCGAGCCGCACAAGACCAAGGTCGCCAAGATCACCGAGGCGCAGGTCCGCGAGATCGCCCAGACCAAGATGGCCGACCTGAACGCGAACGACCTGGACGCCGCCGCGAAGATCATCGCCGGTACCGCGCGTTCCATGGGCGTCACGGTCGAGGGCTGACCCCAACCCCCCAGTAGTCATGCGGCCGTAGCCGGTCGCACGTGGCAGGGCCTGCTCGGCCCAGGGACCACGACTCCTTCAGAACACACAGGAGCAAGTTGTGAGCAAGCGCAGCAAGGCTCTCCGCGCTGCGGACGCCAAGGTCGACCGGGAGAAGCTGTACGCCCCGCTCGAGGCCGTCCGTCTGGCCAAGGAGACCTCCACGACCAAGTTCGACGCGACCGTCGAGGTGGCCTTCCGCCTGGGTGTCGACCCGCGCAAGGCCGACCAGATGGTCCGTGGCACCGTGAACCTTCCGCACGGCACCGGCAAGACCGCCCGGGTCCTGGTCTTCGCGACCGGTGACCGTGCTGCGGCCGCGGAGGCCGCCGGCGCCGACATCGTCGGCTCCGACGAACTGATCGACGAGGTGGCGAAGGGCCGTCTGGACTTCGACGCCGTCGTCGCCACCCCGGACCTCATGGGCAAGGTCGGCCGCCTCGGCCGCGTCCTCGGCCCGCGTGGTCTGATGCCGAACCCGAAGACCGGCACCGTCACCCCCGACGTCGCCAAGGCCGTCACCGACATCAAGGGCGGCAAGATCGAGTTCCGCGTCGACAAGCACTCGAACCTGCACTTCATCATCGGCAAGGCGTCCTTCGACGACTCCAAGCTGGTGGAGAACTACGGCGCCGCGCTGGAGGAGATCCTCCGTCTGAAGCCGTCCGCCGCCAAGGGTCGCTACATCAAGAAGGCCGCGGTCAGCACCACCATGGGCCCCGGCATCCCGGTCGACCCGAACCGCACCCGCAACCTCCTCGTCGAGGAGGACCCGGCCGCCGTCTGAGCCGTAGCTCAGCCCGGTAGCCGCGTCAGGTACGCGTAAAGAAAAGGGCGGGCCCTGGAACCTTGGAGGTTCCGGGCCCGTCCTTTCTTCGTGCGACTTTTCGCACGACTGTCAGTGGCCTGGCATACCGTGCAGGCACAGGACACGCATCAGGGGTGGGAGCAGATGATGAGCACGACCGTGCGCCGGGTGGCCCTTTCCGCAGCCGTGGTGGCCGCCCTGACCGGAGTGGCCGCGTGCGGCTCCTCCGACTCCGGCAAGGACGGCGGTGACAAGGCGGCCGGCAAGACCGCGGCACACGTCAGCCCCATCGCCGCCCTGCGCTCCGCCGAGAAGTCCACCGACAAGGCCGACTCCGCCAAGGTGCGCTCCACCACGTCCATCGGCGACCTCATGTCGATGACCGCGAACGGCGCCCTCACCTGGGGCGACGGCCTCAAGGGCAACCTCACCATCACCTACACCGGCGGCCAGATGGCCGAGCTGATGAAGAAGGCCGGCACGCAGTCGATGGAGGCCCGGTACCTGCCGGACGCCTACTACGCGCACATGAGCGACACCTACGCCCAGCAGGCGGGCGGCGGCAAGCACTGGATCAAGTACTCCTACGACGACCTCGCCAAGCTCGGCGGCGCCTCCGGTTCGTACATGAAGGACCAGATCCAGAACGCCACGCCGAACCAGTCCGTGAAGATGCTGCTGGCCTCCGGCGACGTCAAGAAGGTCGGTGAGGAGACGGTCTCCGGCGTCCACACCACCCACTACTCGGGCACGCTGAACGTCGCCGACCTCGCGGGCAAGACCAGCAACCTCAGCGCCGAGCAGCTGTCGGCCCTGAAGAAGCAGCTCAGCCAGGCCGGCGTCACCACCGACACCGTCGACATCTGGATCAACGACCAGGACCTGCTGGTCAAGAAGACCGAGAAGGCCGACACGGCCAACGGCGCCATGACCAACACGTCCTTCTACAGCGACTACGGCGTGAAGGTGACCGCCGAGGCGCCCCCGGCCGGCGACACCAAGGACTTCGCGGACATGCTGAAGTCCGGCGGCACGCTGACCGGCGGCACCGGCGCCACCTCCTGACCTCTCCCGACCCGGTGGCCCGCACGGCCCTCCGAGGCGCGCCCAGCGCCCCCGGAGGGCCTGACGCCCTCACCTGCCCGCCGGCCGGCGGAGCCTGCCGTGCCCCGGCCGGAGCGGCCGTAAACGGCCGATTTGCTCGATGGAGCCTCCGTCCCGTACTCTCTTCGAGAAGCCAAAGACCGCTGGTCGTTGCCGCGCGCTCGAAGGAGGGTGCGGTGGCCGAAGGATCCGCTGAAAAGTGGGCGACCCGCGCAGGTGACAGTGGAAGAACTCCCGGAGCGCGCACGACGAGCGCGTGTGCGGCCGGTCGAGTCCGCCCCGTGCGCCTGCGCCGGGGCGTTTCGTTTTCCCCAGTCCTCCTTCGGGTCCGCGCGGTCCGAATCACCCGGAAGGAGGCCGAGGCTCTATGGCGAGGCCCGACAAGGCTGCCGCGGTTGCGGAGCTGACGGACAAGTTCCGCAGCTCCAACGCCGCCGTGCTGACCGAGTACCGCGGTCTCACCGTGGCGCAGCTCAAGACGCTGCGCCGGTCGCTCGGTGAGAACGCCCAGTACGCCGTGGTGAAGAACACGCTGACCAAGATTGCGGCCAAGGAGGCCGGGATCACGCTGGAGGACCAGCTCTTCGCTGGCCCGACGGCCGTCGCCTTCGTCACCGGTGACCCGGTGGAGTCGGCGAAGGGTCTGCGTGACTTCGCCAAGGACAACCCCAATCTCGTCATCAAGGGCGGTGTCCTTGAGGGCAAGGCCCTCTCCGCCGACGAGATCAAGAAGCTTGCGGACCTTGAGTCCCGCGAGGTTCTGCTCAGCAAGCTGGCCGGTGCCTTCAAGGCGAAGCAGTCCCAGGCTGCCTCCGTCTTCCAGGCGCTGCCGTCGAAGCTCGTCCGCACCGTGGACGCGCTGCGCGCCAAGCAGGCCGAGCAGGGCGGTGCCGAGTAATTCGGCTCGCTTTCTGACCCGCACCAACGGCGCGGGTCGCAGCGGGCCGACGTACGCCCGCCTTATCCAGTACATCCGGCACCTGCCGATTTGAGTGGAAGGACCGCCATCATGGCGAAGCTCACCCAGGACGAGCTGCTTGCCCAGTTCGAGGAGATGACCCTCATCGAGCTCTCCGAGTTCGTGAAGGCCTTCGAGGACAAGTTCGACGTCACCGCTGCCGCCGCTGCCCCGGTCGTCGTTGCCGGCGGTGCCGCCGGTGGCGCCGAGGCCGCTGCCGAGGAGGAGAAGGACGAGTTCGACGTCATCCTCACCGGCGCCGGCGACAAGAAGATCCAGGTCATCAAGGTCGTGCGTGAGCTGACCTCCCTGGGTCTGAAGGAGGCCAAGGACCTCGTCGACGGCACCCCGAAGCCGGTCCTCGAGAAGGTCAACAAGGAGCAGGCCGACAAGGCCGCCGAGGCCCTCAAGGGCGCCGGCGCGTCCGTCGAGGTCAAGTAAGACCTTCGCGACCGTCGAAACGGCCCCCTAGGGCTGTAACGCGAACGCACCGAAGGGCGATCATCCATCCGGGTGGTCGCCCTTCGGCGTTCCCCGGGGTCCGGCCTGGGCTGCCTTGCACCTCTGTTCGTGAGGGGTAAGGTGATCTTCGTTGTGTCTCCCGTTGCTCCGGTTCGGGCAAGGAACCCTTGACGAACCGCACGCAGCGCGCAATTCTCAGGACGCGTCGTCACAAGGATCCGAATCCGAGGCATGGATCGGCGACGAAGAGGGCAGTATCAACGTGCGTTGAGGGCAGGCATGCCGAGGGCGTTGACAAGGGCGTTGAGGACAACGAGGGTCTTCGAAAACCCGCACTGGACATCAGTGTGCCAAGTGGCTACACTGACCCTTTGCGCTGCCTGTTAGCTGTCCCCTGCCCGTCACCAGGGGTCTGCCCTCACTTGAGCACAGTCGACCGAAGCCCCCCTGACCTGGGGTTTCCGTCCCTGTGTACCGGAGAGGGACCGGTACGCGCGTAGTGAGTCCGAGCCCTCGGAAGGACCCCCTCTTGGCCGCCTCGCGCAACGCCTCGACCGCGAATACGAACAACGGCGCCAGCACCGCCCCGCTGCGCATCTCCTTTGCAAAGATCAAGGAGCCCCTCGAGGTTCCGAACCTGCTCGCGCTGCAGACCGAGAGCTTTGACTGGCTGCTCGGCAACACCGCTTGGCAGACTCGGGTCGAGGAGGCTCTTGAGAACGGTCAGGACGTCCCCACCAAGTCCGGTCTGGAGGAGATCTTCGAGGAGATCTCCCCGATCGAGGACTTCTCCGGGTCGATGTCGCTGACGTTCCGGGACCACCGCTTCGAGCCGCCCAAGAACTCGATCGACGAGTGCAAGGAGCGCGACTTCACGTACGCCGCCCCGCTCTTCGTCACCGCCGAGTTCACCAACAACGAGACCGGCGAGATCAAGTCCCAGACCGTCTTCATGGGCGACTTCCCGCTCATGACGAACAAGGGCACTTTCGTCATCAACGGCACCGAGCGTGTCGTGGTGTCCCAGCTGGTCCGTTCCCCCGGTGTCTACTTCGACTCCAGCATCGACAAGACGTCCGACAAGGACATCTTCTCCGCCAAGATCATCCCGTCCCGGGGTGCCTGGTTGGAGATGGAGATCGACAAGCGCGACATGGTCGGTGTCCGTATCGACCGCAAGCGCAAGCAGTCGGTCACCGTGCTGCTGAAGGCGCTCGGCTGGACGACCGAGCAGATCCTTGAGGAGTTCGGCGACTACGAGTCGATGCGCGCCACCCTGGAGAAGGACCACACCCAGGGCCAGGACGACGCGCTGCTCGACATCTACCGCAAGCTGCGTCCGGGCGAGCCCCCCACGCGCGAGGCCGCGCAGACGCTGCTGGAGAACCTCTACTTCAACCCCAAGCGCTACGACCTCGCGAAGGTCGGCCGCTACAAGGTCAACAAGAAGCTGGGCGCCGACGCTCCGCTGGACGCGGGCATCCTGACCGTCGAGGACATCATCTCGACGATCAAGTACCTGGTGCAGCTGCACGCCGGCGAGACCGAGACCACCGGTGACAACGGCGACACGATCGTCGTCGAGACCGATGACATCGACCACTTCGGCAACCGTCGTCTGCGCAGCGTCGGCGAGCTCATCCAGAACCAGGTCCGCACGGGTCTGGCGCGTATGGAGCGAGTCGTCCGCGAGCGCATGACCACCCAGGACGTCGAGGCGATCACGCCGCAGACTCTGATCAACATCCGGCCGGTCGTCGCCTCCATCAAGGAGTTCTTCGGCACCAGCCAGCTGTCCCAGTTCATGGACCAGAACAACCCGCTGTCGGGTCTCACCCACAAGCGCCGTCTGTCGGCTCTTGGCCCGGGTGGTCTCTCCCGTGAGCGGGCCGGCTTCGAGGTCCGTGACGTGCACCCGTCGCACTACGGCCGTATGTGCCCGATCGAGACGCCGGAAGGCCCGAACATCGGTCTGATCGGCTCGCTCGCCTCCTACGGCCGGGTCAACGCGTTCGGCTTCGTCGAGACCCCGTACCGCAAGGTCATCGACGGCCAGGTCACCGACGAGGTCGACTACCTGACCGCCGACGAGGAGGACCGCTTCGTCATCGCGCAGGCCAACGCGCCGCTGACGAACGACCTCCGGTTCGAGGAGAGCCGCGTGCTCGTCCGCCGTCGTGGCGGCGAGGTCGACTACGTCGGCCCCGAGGACGTGGACTACATGGACGTCTCGCCGCGCCAGATGGTGTCGGTCGCGACCGCCATGATCCCCTTCCTTGAGCACGACGACGCCAACCGTGCCCTCATGGGCGCGAACATGATGCGCCAGGCCGTTCCGCTGATTAAGTCGGAGGCCCCGCTCGTCGGTACCGGCATGGAGTACCGCTCCGCCGTCGACGCCGGCGACGTCGTCAAGGCCGAGAAGGCCGGTGTGGTCCAGGAGGTCTCCGCGGACTACATCACCACCGCCAACGACGACGGCACGTACATCACGTACCGCCTGGCCAAGTTCGCCCGCTCCAACCAGGGCACCTCGGTCAACCAGAAGGTCATCGTCAACGAGGGCGACCGTGTCGTCGAGGGCCAGGTCCTCGCCGACGGCCCGGCCACCCAGAACGGCGAGATGGCCCTCGGCAAGAACCTGCTCGTGGCGTTCATGCCGTGGGAGGGTCACAACTACGAGGACGCGATCATCCTGTCGCAGCGCCTCGTGCAGGACGACGTCCTCTCCTCGATCCACATCGAGGAGCACGAGGTCGACGCCCGTGACACCAAGCTCGGCCCCGAGGAGATCACCCGGGACATCCCGAACGTCTCCGAGGAGGTCCTCGCCGACCTGGACGAGCGCGGCATCATCCGCATCGGTGCCGAGGTCATCGCCGGTGACATCCTCGTCGGCAAGGTCACCCCGAAGGGTGAGACCGAACTGACGCCGGAGGAGCGCCTGCTGCGCGCGATCTTCGGTGAGAAGGCCCGTGAGGTCCGTGACACCTCGCTGAAGGTGCCGCACGGCGAGACCGGCAAGGTCATCGGTGTGCGCGTCTTCGACCGCGAGGAGGGCGACGAGCTGCCGCCGGGCGTGAACCAGCTGGTCCGCGTCTACGTCGCGCAGAAGCGCAAGATCACCGACGGTGACAAGCTCGCCGGCCGTCACGGCAACAAGGGTGTCATCTCCAAGATCCTGCCGATCGAGGACATGCCGTTCCTGGAGGACGGCACCCCGGTCGACATCATCCTCAACCCGCTGGGTGTGCCGTCCCGAATGAACCCGGGACAGGTCCTGGAGATCCACCTCGGCTGGCTCGCCAGCCGCGGCTGGGACGTCTCCGGCCTCGCGGAGGAGTGGGCCCAGCGCCTCCAGGTCATCGGCGCCGACCAGGTCGCCCCCGGCACCAACGTCGCGACCCCGGTCTTCGACGGTGCCCGTGAGGACGAGCTGGCGGGTCTGCTCCAGCACACCATCCCGAACCGGGACGGCGAGCGCATGGTGCTCCCGACCGGTAAGGCGCGGCTGTTCGACGGCCGTAGCGGTGAGCCGTTCCCGGACCCGATCTCGGTCGGCTACATGTACATCCTGAAGCTGCACCACCTGGTCGACGACAAGCTGCACGCCCGTTCGACCGGTCCGTACTCGATGATCACCCAGCAGCCGCTGGGTGGTAAGGCCCAGTTCGGTGGCCAGCGGTTCGGTGAGATGGAGGTGTGGGCCCTTGAGGCCTACGGCGCCGCGTACGCCCTCCAGGAGCTGCTGACCATCAAGTCCGACGACGTCACCGGCCGCGTGAAGGTCTACGAGGCCATCGTCAAGGGCGAGAACATCCCCGAGCCCGGCATCCCCGAGTCCTTCAAGGTGCTCATCAAGGAGATGCAGTCGCTCTGCCTGAACGTGGAGGTGCTGTCCAGCGACGGTATGTCCATCGAGATGCGCGACACCGACGAGGACGTCTTCCGCGCTGCGGAGGAGCTCGGTATCGACCTGTCCCGGCGCGAGCCGAGCAGCGTCGAAGAGGTCTGACGGGAGTCCGGCGGGGCCCTGACCCACAAGGGCCCCGCCGACCCCCAGGCCCCCGTTTCAGACCACAGACTTAACGACCCTGAGAGGGATTGACGCATAGTGCTCGACGTCAACTTCTTCGACGAGCTCCGGATCGGCCTGGCCACCGCTGACGACATCCGTCAGTGGAGCCACGGCGAGGTCAAGAAGCCCGAGACCATCAACTACCGCACCCTCAAGCCCGAGAAGGACGGACTCTTCTGCGAGAAGATCTTCGGTCCGACCCGGGACTGGGAGTGCTACTGCGGCAAGTACAAGCGCGTCCGCTTCAAGGGCATCATCTGCGAGCGCTGTGGCGTCGAGGTCACGCGTGCCAAGGTGCGCCGTGAGCGGATGGGCCACATCGAGCTGGCCGCCCCCGTCACGCACATCTGGTACTTCAAGGGTGTCCCCTCGCGCCTCGGCTACCTGCTGGACCTGGCGCCGAAGGACCTTGAGAAGGTCATCTACTTCGCCGCGTACATGATCACGTACGTCGACGAGGAGCGTCGTACCCGCGACCTGCCCTCCCTGGAGGCGCACGTCTCGGTCGAGCGTCAGCAGATCGAGAACCGCCGGGACGCCGACCTGGAGGCCCGCGCCAAGAAGCTTGAGTCCGACCTGGCCGAGCTGGAGGCCGAGGGCGCCAAGGCCGACGTGCGCCGCAAGGTGCGCGAGGGTGCCGAGCGTGAGATGAAGCAGCTGCGCGACCGCGCGCAGCGCGAGATCGACCGCCTCGACGAGGTGTGGAACCGGTTCAAGAACCTCAAGGTCCAGGACCTGGAGGGCGACGAGCTGCTCTACCGCGAGCTGCGCGACCGCTTCGGCACCTACTTCGACGGCTCGATGGGCGCCGCGGCGCTTCAGAAGCGCCTGGAGTCCTTCGACCTGGACGAAGAGGCCGAGCGTCTCCGCGAGATCATCCGCACCGGTAAGGGCCAGAAGAAGACCCGTGCCCTGAAGCGGCTGAAGGTCGTCTCCGCGTTCCTCCAGACCTCCAACAGCCCCAAGGGCATGGTCCTGGACTGCGTCCCGGTCATCCCGCCGGACCTGCGTCCGATGGTGCAGCTGGACGGTGGCCGCTTCGCGACCTCCGACCTGAACGACCTGTACCGCCGTGTCATCAACCGCAACAACCGCCTGAAGCGCCTTCTCGACCTCGGTGCCCCCGAGATCATCGTGAACAACGAGAAGCGCATGCTCCAGGAGGCCGTCGACGCGCTCTTCGACAACGGCCGTCGTGGTCGCCCGGTCACGGGCCCCGGCAACCGTCCGCTGAAGTCGCTGTCCGACATGCTGAAGGGCAAGCAGGGTCGCTTCCGTCAGAACCTGCTCGGCAAGCGAGTCGACTACTCGGCGCGTTCCGTCATCGTCGTCGGCCCGCAGCTGAAGCTGCACCAGTGCGGTCTGCCCAAGGCCATGGCGCTGGAGCTCTTCAAGCCGTTCGTGATGAAGCGCCTGGTCGACCTGAACCACGCGCAGAACATCAAGAGCGCCAAGCGCATGGTGGAGCGCGGTCGCACCGTCGTGTACGACGTCCTCGAAGAGGTCATCGCCGAGCACCCGGTGCTGCTGAACCGTGCGCCCACCCTGCACCGCCTCGGCATCCAGGCCTTCGAGCCGCAGCTGGTCGAGGGCAAGGCCATCCAGATCCACCCGCTCGTCTGCACCGCGTTCAACGCGGACTTCGACGGTGACCAGATGGCCGTGCACCTGCCGCTGTCCGCGGAGGCGCAGGCCGAGGCCCGCATCCTGATGCTGTCCTCGAACAACATCCTCAAGCCGGCCGACGGCCGTCCGGTGACGATGCCGACCCAGGACATGGTCCTCGGTCTGTTCTTCCTCACCACCGACGGCGAGCTGCGTGACACCAAGGGCGAGGGCCGCGCGTTCGGCTCCACGGCCGAGGCGATCATGGCGTTCGACGCCGGCGAGCTCGCGCTTCAGTCGGCCGTGGACATCCGCTTCCCGGTGGGCACCATCCCGCCGCGCGGCTGGACCCCGCCGGCCCGCGAGGAGGGCGAGCCCGAGTGGCAGCAGGGTGACTCCTTCCGCCTGCGCACCACCCTGGGCCGTGCGCTCTTCAACGAGCTGCTGCCCGAGGACTACCCGTTCGTGGACTACTCGGTGGGCAAGAAGCAGCTCTCCGAGATCGTCAACGACCTCGCCGAGCGCTACCCGAAGGTCATCGTGGCGGCGACGCTCGACAACCTGAAGGCGGCCGGCTTCTACTGGGCGACCCGTTCCGGTGTCACCGTGGCCATCTCCGACGTCGTCGTTCCCGAGGCGAAGAAGGAGATCGTCCGCGGCTACGAGGCGCAGGACGAGAAGGTCCAGAAGCAGTACGAGCGCGGTCTCATCACCAAGGAAGAGCGCACTCAGGAACTCATCGCGATCTGGACCAAGGCGACCAACGAGGTCGCCGAGGCGATGAACGAGAACTTCCCCAAGACGAACCCCATCTTCATGATGGTTGACTCGGGTGCCCGAGGAAACATGATGCAGATGCGGCAGATCGCCGGTATGCGTGGTCTGGTGTCGAACGCGAAGAACGAGACGATCCCGCGGCCCATCAAGGCCTCGTTCCGTGAGGGTCTGTCCGTGCTGGAGTACTTCATCTCCACGCACGGTGCCCGTAAGGGTCTGGCGGACACCGCTCTGCGTACCGCCGACTCGGGTTACCTCACCCGTCGTCTGGTCGACGTCTCCCAGGACGTCATCATCCGCGAGGAGGACTGCGGCACCGACCGTGGCCTGCGGCTGCGGATCGCCGACCGTGGCGCCGACGGCGTGCTGCGCAAGGCGGACGACGTCGAGACGTCCGTGTACGCGCGCTGCCTCGCCGAGGACATCGTGGTCGACGGCCAGGTGCTGGCCCCGGCCGGCACCGACCTGGGCGACGTCCTCATCGAGGAGCTCGTCGGCCGTGGCGTCGAGGAGGTCAAGACCCGCTCGGTCCTGACCTGCGAGTCCGCCGTCGGTACCTGCGCGATGTGCTACGGCCGCTCGCTGGCCACCGGCAAGCTGGTCGACATCGGTGAGGCGGTCGGCATCATCGCCGCCCAGTCCATCGGTGAGCCCGGTACCCAGCTGACGATGCGTACCTTCCACACCGGTGGTGTGGCCGGTGACGACATCACCCAGGGTCTGCCGCGTGTCGTCGAGCTCTTCGAGGCCCGTACCCCGAAGGGTGTCGCCCCGATCTCCGAGGCCTCCGGCCGCGTCCGGATCGAGGAGACCGAGAAGACCAAGAAGATCGTCGTCACCCCGGACGACGGCAGCGACGAGACGGCGTACCCGATCTCGAAGCGCGCCAAGGTCCTGGTCCGCGAGGGCGACCACGTCGAGGTGGGCCAGCAGCTCACCGTGGGTGCCACCAACCCGCACGACGTGCTGCGCATCCTGGGTCAGCGTGCCGTCCAGGTCCACCTGGTCGGCGAGGTCCAGAAGGTGTACAACTCGCAGGGTGTGTCGATCCACGACAAGCACATCGAGATCATCATCCGGCAGATGCTCCGCCGTGTGACGATCATCGAGTCCGGCGACGCCGAGCTGCTGCCCGGCGAGCTGGTCGAGCGCTCCCGCTTCGAGCAGGAGAACCGTCGTGTGGTCCAGGAGGGCGGTCACCCGGCCTCCGGTCGTCCGCAGCTGATGGGTATCACCAAGGCCTCGCTGGCGACCGAGTCCTGGCTGTCGGCGGCGTCCTTCCAGGAGACGACGCGAGTCCTCACCGACGCGGCGATCAACGCCAAGTCGGACTCGCTCATCGGCCTCAAGGAGAACGTCATCATCGGTAAGCTCATCCCGGCCGGTACGGGTCTGTCCCGCTACCGCAACATCCGGGTCGAGCCGACCGAGGAGGCCAAGGCCGCGATGTACTCGGCCGTCGGCTACGACGACATCGACTACTCGCCGTTCGGCACGGGCTCCGGCCAGGCCGTGCCGCTGGAGGACTACGACTACGGTCCGTACAACCAGTAAGCGAGCAGCTTGAACTGAAGGGCGGTCACCTTACGGGGTGGCCGCCCTTCGGCGTGTTCGGGCGCTATGGTCCGCGCCGGTCGAGTATCCGGTGCGGCAAGGGTGTTGGGGGAACATCCGGTGGAGACGGCCCGTGTCCTCTCCGGCCTGAAGGCCGCTCTGGCCGTGCCCCTGGGCCTGGGCCGGCAGCGCTCGGGACCCGGCCCGCCGGCCGTCGTGGTGTTTGTCTGGAGCGCTTACACCGTCTTCCCCTGCATGGATCGCCTGCGGCCCTGGATCGCGCTCTCCGCGGCCGTCCTGGCGGCTCTGGGGGTGATGCTCTGGCAGCGCTCTGGGGGCCCTTGGCGCTCGGGATTCCCGGACATGCGGTGGTGGAAGTGACCGTACGGCCGTGTTCGTCCCCGCGCTGCGCAGACCGCTGCAGAGCCGGTCCGGCGCGAGACAGAGGCGTTGGGGGAGGGGCTTCGGCCGCCCTGGTCCTCGCGGCGAAGTCGCTGGCCCGGGTCCCGAGTGCCGAACACGGCAAGCACGCGTCCGAATACTTTCTGATCGGTACCCTGGCCAGTGTCATGGCAGCGTTGGCGATGAGCATGGCCGCACGCTCGGCGGTCGGGCTGCCAGTCCTCTAGGAGCCGGGGAGATGCTTTGGAGCTGGCCGGGCATCCTCTGATCCGTGAGTTGTGCTCGCTCAAGCTGCCGACCGCCGATTACGTGGTGGCAGGCAGCGGCCCGCTCCTCGCGCACGGCCTGCGGAGCGTCGTACACGATCTGGATGTCGTCGCCAGGGGCGATGCCTGGAAGGCCGTCCTGCGGCTCGGGGATCCGGAGGTGCCGCCTTCCGGCTTCGGCCGCCTGGTGTCGCTCTTCGACGGAGACATAGAGGTCTTCGACCGCTGGCTGCCGGGGTCCCCCGATCCCGATCGGATGATCGAGAGCGCGGAACTGGTCGAGGGGATTCCCTTCTCGCCGCTGGGTGAGGTCCTGACCTGGAAGGAGCGGCTGGGGAGGCAGAAGGATCAAGAAGACGTCAAGCTGATCCGTGACTACCTGGCGCACCCAGCCGGTTGAATGCCGGCCCTGTCAAGAGCTGGCGTATCGCTGCCCGCCCCATTTGTTTTGACCGCAGCGAATGAGGTAGGTACGCTCAGACCTTGTGCCTGGGGTGTGCCCTGGCTCCTGTGCGTGCCTGCAAACCGCATGGCGAGCCGTGACCGGCCACCGTAATTCGCGCCCTTTTCGCCTTGCGGCGGGAGTCTGGCGGATTCGACACACCCGACCGCGTGGGTCGGCGACGTTCCAGGTTAGCTGTACCCATCGGCACACAGAAACCGGAGAAGTAGTGCCTACGATCCAGCAGCTGGTCCGCAAGGGCCGGCAGGACAAGGTCGAGAAGAACAAGACGCCCGCACTTGAGGGTTCCCCTCAGCGTCGTGGCGTCTGCACGCGTGTGTTCACGACCACCCCGAAGAAGCCGAACTCGGCCCTCCGCAAGGTCGCGCGTGTGCGTCTGACCAGCGGCATCGAGGTCACCGCTTACATTCCGGGTGAGGGACACAACCTGCAGGAGCACTCCATCGTGCTCGTGCGCGGCGGCCGTGTGAAGGACCTGCCGGGTGTTCGCTACAAGATCATCCGCGGCTCGCTCGACACCCAGGGTGTCAAGAACCGCAAGCAGGCTCGCAGCCGTTACGGCGCCAAGAAGGAGAAGTAAGAATGCCTCGTAAGGGCCCCGCCCCGAAGCGCCCGGTCATCATCGACCCGGTCTACAGCTCTCCTCTGGTGACCTCCCTGATCAACAAGGTGCTGCTCAACGGCAAGCGCTCCACCGCCGAGCGCATCGTCTACGGCGCCATGGAGGGCCTGCGCGAGAAGACCGGCAACGACCCGGTCATCACGCTCAAGCGCGCTCTTGAGAACATCAAGCCGACCCTTGAGGTCAAGTCCCGCCGTGTCGGTGGCGCCACCTACCAGGTGCCGGTCGAGGTCAAGCCCGGCCGTGCCAACACCCTGGCGCTGCGCTGGCTGGTCGGTTACTCCCGCGCCCGTCGCGAGAAGACCATGACCGAGCGCCTCCTCAACGAGCTTCTCGACGCCTCCAACGGCCTCGGTGCGGCCGTGAAGAAGCGCGAGGACACCCACAAGATGGCCGAGTCCAACAAGGCCTTCGCGCACTACCGCTGGTAGTCGCTACCCACATCGAGACCGAGAGAAGACTGAAGCCTTATGGCTACCACTTCACTTGACCTGGCCAAGGTGCGCAACATCGGCATCATGGCTCACATCGACGCGGGCAAGACGACCACCACCGAGCGGATCCTGTTCTACACCGGTGTGTCTTACAAGATCGGTGAGGTCCACGACGGCGCTGCCACCATGGACTGGATGGAGCAGGAGCAGGAGCGTGGCATCACGATCACCTCTGCTGCCACCACCTGTCACTGGTCGCTGGAAGACGTCGACCACACCATCAACATCATCGACACCCCGGGTCACGTCGACTTCACCGTCGAGGTGGAGCGCTCCCTGCGCGTGCTCGACGGTGCTGTCACGGTGTTCGACGGCGTCGCCGGCGTGGAGCCCCAGTCCGAGACGGTGTGGCGTCAGGCGGACCGCTACGGCGTTCCGCGTATCTGCTTCGTCAACAAGCTCGACCGCACCGGTGCCGAGTTCCACCGCTGTGTCGACATGATCTCCGACCGTCTGGGCGCGCAGCCGCTGGTCATGCAGCTGCCGATCGGTGCCGAGGCGGACTTCAAGGGCGTCGTCGACCTGGTGACGATGAAGGCCTTCGTGTGGTCCGCCGAGGCCACCAAGGGCGAGATGTACGACATCGTCGACATCCCGGACACCCACACCGAGGCTGCCGAGGAGTACCGCGGCAAGCTGATCGAGGCCGTGGCCGAGAACGACGAAGAGATCATGGAGCTGTACCTGGAGGGCGAGGAGCCCTCCGTGGAGCAGCTGTACGCCGCGATCCGTCGGATCACCATCGCCTCCGGCAAGGGCGACGGCGTCACCGTCACCCCCGTGTTCTGCGGTACCGCGTTCAAGAACAAGGGCGTCCAGCCCCTGCTCGACGCGGTCGTGCGCTACCTGCCGTCTCCGGTCGACATCGAGGCCATCGAGGGCCACGCGGTCAACAACCCGGAGGAGGTCGTCAAGCGCAAGCCGTCCGACGACGAGCCGCTTTCGGCGCTGGCGTTCAAGATCATGAGCGACCCGCACCTGGGCAAGCTCACCTTCGTCCGCGTGTACTCCGGCCGCCTGGAGTCCGGCACCGCCGTGCTGAACTCCGTCAAGGGCCGCAAGGAGCGCATCGGCAAGATCTACCGCATGCACGCCAACAAGCGTGAGGAGATCGACTCGGTGGGCGCCGGCGACATCGTCGCCGTCATGGGCCTGAAGCAGACCACCACCGGTGAGACGCTCAGCGACGAGAAGAACCCGGTGATCCTGGAGTCCATGGACTTCCCGGCGCCGGTCATCGAGGTCGCGATCGAGCCCAAGTCCAAGGGTGACCAGGAGAAGCTGGGTGTCGCCATCCAGCGTCTCGCGGAGGAGGACCCCTCCTTCCAGGTGCACACCAACGAGGAGACCGGCCAGACCGTCATCGGCGGTATGGGCGAGCTTCACCTTGAGGTCCTCGTGGACCGCATGAAGCGCGAGTTCAAGGTCGAGGCCAACGTCGGCAAGCCGCAGGTGGCCTACCGCGAGACGATCCGCAAGGCCGTCGAGCGCGTCGACTACACGCACAAGAAGCAGACCGGTGGTACCGGTCAGTTCGCGAAGGTGCAGATCGGCATCGAGCCGATCGAGGGTGGCGACACCTCGTACGAGTTCGTGAACAAGGTGACCGGTGGCCGCATCCCGAAGGAGTACATCCCTTCGGTCGACGCCGGTGCGCAGGAGGCCATGCAGTTCGGCATCCTCGCCGGTTACGAGATGACCGGTGTCCGCGTGATCCTGCACGACGGTGCCTACCACGAGGTCGACTCCTCCGAGCTCGCCTTCAAGATCGCCGGTTCGCAGGCCTTCAAGGAGGCCGCGCGCAAGGCTTCGCCCGTGCTCCTTGAGCCGATGATGGCCGTCGAGGTCACCACGCCCGAGGACTACATGGGTGAGGTCATCGGCGACATCAACTCCCGCCGTGGCCAGATCCAGGCCATGGAGGAGCGGGCTGGTGCCCGCGTCGTGAAGGGCCTCGTGCCCCTGTCGGAGATGTTCGGCTACGTCGGCGACCTCCGCAGCAAGACGTCGGGTCGCGCAAGCTACTCGATGCAGTTCGACTCCTACGCCGAGGTTCCGCGGAACGTCGCCGAGGAGATCATCGCGAAGGCCAAGGGCGAGTAACGCACCGCGTTCACACGCCGTAGGCTTGACTCCGGAGCCTCCAGGGGTAAACGTCCGCAATCGTGAGCGTTTGCCCCGGGTTCCGGGCCTTTACAGCAAAGATCACCTGGCGCCGATGAAGTAAGGCGTACAGAACCACTCCACAGGAGGACCCCAGTGGCGAAGGCGAAGTTCGAGCGGACTAAGCCGCACGTCAACATCGGCACCATCGGTCACATCGACCACGGTAAGACGACCCTCACGGCCGCCATTACCAAGGTGCTGCACGACGCGTACCCGGACCTGAACGAGGCCACCCCGTTCGACAACATCGACAAGGCTCCTGAGGAGCGTCAGCGCGGTATCACCATCTCCATCGCGCACGTCGAGTACCAGACCGAGGCGCGTCACTACGCCCACGTCGACTGCCCGGGTCACGCGGACTACATCAAGAACATGATCACGGGTGCGGCGCAGATGGACGGCGCCATCCTCGTGGTCGCCGCCACCGACGGCCCGATGCCGCAGACCAAGGAGCACGTGCTCCTGGCCCGCCAGGTCGGCGTTCCGTACATCGTCGTCGCCCTGAACAAGGCCGACATGGTGGACGACGAGGAGATCCTGGAGCTCGTTGAGCTCGAGGTCCGTGAGCTCCTCTCCGAGTACGAGTTCCCCGGCGACGACGTCCCGGTCGTCAAGGTCTCCGCGCTCAAGGCCCTCGAGGGCGAGCAGGAGTGGGTGGACTCCGTCCTCAACCTGATGAAGGCCGTCGACGAGTCGATCCCGCAGCCGGAGCGCGACGTCGACAAGCCGTTCCTCATGCCGATCGAGGACGTCTTCACGATCACCGGTCGCGGTACGGTCGTCACCGGCCGTATCGAGCGTGGTGTCCTCAAGGTCAACGAGACCGTCGACATCATCGGCATCAAGACCGAGAAGACCACCACCACGGTCACCGGCATCGAGATGTTCCGCAAGCTGCTCGACGAGGGCCAGGCCGGTGAGAACGTCGGTCTGCTCCTCCGTGGCATCAAGCGCGAGGACGTCGAGCGCGGCCAGGTCATCATCAAGCCGGGCTCGGTCACCCCGCACACCGAGTTCGAGGCGCAGGCCTACATCCTGTCCAAGGACGAGGGTGGCCGCCACACGCCGTTCTTCAACAACTACCGTCCGCAGTTCTACTTCCGTACGACGGACGTGACCGGCGTGGTGACCCTCCCCGAGGGCACCGAGATGGTCATGCCGGGTGACAACACCGAGATGAAGGTGGAGCTCATCCAGCCCGTCGCCATGGAAGAGGGCCTGAAGTTCGCCATCCGTGAGGGTGGCCGCACCGTGGGCGCCGGCCAGGTCACCAAGATCGTCAAGTAAGTTCCGCTTGCTTGGGGCTTGATGGCTTGAGGGTCAGTGCCTGACCCGAAGGTCTCGACCTGCGAGAGGCCCGTACGACTCCGGTCGTACGGGCCTCTTCGTATGTGCCGCCGGGTCTCTTCGGGTGTCCCACCCGGGACCGCATACGGTTCTCCGGGTGAGGAAGAGGACCTTGGTACACGCGGGGCTGCAAACCGTCGTCCCCTGGCTGGCCGTGGCGGCCGTGGTGATCGCCATGGCGTGGCAGCAGGGCCTGTTCTCCTGGGGCGCTTCGGCCGTGACGGGCCCGCCCCGCACGATCGCGCTGCCGGGAGGCGGCTTCTCCGACGGCGACCGGTGCGGGGCCGAGGGCTACCACTACTTCCCGCTGCCCGCGTCCGCGTCCGCACCCCCCGCGGCGGAGTCCCCGGCCCCGGTGCCCGGCCCGCGGCTCGTCCTCGGCTCCTACGGCTACGAGAAGCCGTCCCGCGCCCCCGGCCGCTTCACCATCGGCCTGCTCTTCGCGCCGGGGCCCAAGGGATCGCTGGAGCTGTCGCGGACCCTGGGCGGCGAGGGCGTCGCCGTGGAGATCGAGGGCCCGCGGGGGCTGGTCGGCGGAGCGCACGGCCTGCCCGTCACCTGGGGTTCCGCCCCGAAGTCCGGCACCGGGGGCAGCGCCGAGGTGTCCCTGCCGCTGGAGGCGCTGTGCCCCGGGCAGGACGCGCGGGACGTGATGCAGAGGCTCCAGGCTCCGATCGACTCCTCGAACACCATCACCGGGCAGCCGGCCTACACCCTGACCGTGTCGGTGCGTGACCCGGGGATCGGAGCGCAGCGCAGGGTGATCGGCCTCCCGCTGGGCGGCAATCTGCTCAGCGCCAACAATCTGGTGCCGGAGGACGGCTTCATGCTCGCGGGCGCGGCGTACTGACGGCTTCGAAACTATTCGGCGGGTACGACCCGTTCCCTCCGGCCCCGCGTCGTCCCCCTATTTGTCATGCCGGTGAGCAAATAGATGCCGGAGGGGCTGGAGGGTGAGGTATGTCGTCTGCGCACGTCAGCCGTAGGACGGTGCTCGGCGGGACGGTCCTGGGCGCCGGGCTGGCCGCGATGCCCGTGGGGGTCTCGGGGACCGCGTCCGCCGCCCCGGGGGACGGGCTGCGGGTGACGGACCCGGGGTCGTACATCTCGTTCACGGGCGGGGTGTTCTCCCTGGTCGGCGCGCCCGTGGTGGTGAGCGAGGACGACCACCCCGGGGTCGTGCGGGTGGCCGGGGACCTCCGGGACGACCTGGCGCGGGTGACCGGCGTCCGCCCCGGCACGACGATCGGCCGCTACCCGGTCCTGCTCGGCACGATCGGCCGCAGCCCGCTCGTCGACGGCCTGATCCGGTCCGGGAAACTCGACGTCACGGGCGTGCGGGGCAAGTGGGAGACCTCGCTCCAGACGGTCGTGGAGCACCCGATGCCCGGCGTGGAGCGGGCGTTCGTCATCGCGGGCAGCGACCCGCGGGGCACGATCTTCGGGACGTACGACGTCTCGTACGGCATCGGGGTCTCGCCCTGGCACTGGTGGGACGACGTACCGCCGGCCCGGCGCGACGCGGTCTGGGTGAAGGCCGGCCGCTTCACCCAGGGGACGCCGGTGGTGAAGTACCGGGGCGTCTTCGTCAACGACGAGAACCCGGCGCTCGGCACCTGGGCACCGGCCTACTTCGGCCAGGGGAAGGCACCGGGCTACCCCGGCGGCTTCACCGCCGACTTCTACGCGAAGGTCTTCGAGGTCCTGCTGCGCCTGAAGGGCAACTACCTGTGGCCGGCGG
Source organism: Streptomyces olivaceoviridis (assembly GCF_014650115.1). GTDB lineage: Bacteria > Actinomycetota > Actinomycetes > Streptomycetales > Streptomycetaceae > Streptomyces > Streptomyces olivaceoviridis. Next base: position 156,397 of record NZ_BMUI01000009.1, read on the forward strand.
TGTGGGGCCGGGCGTTCGCGGAGGACGACCCGGACAACCACCGGCGCGCGGCCGAGTACGGCATCGTCATGGGTACGTCCCACGAGGCGCCGATGATGCGGGGCATCGAGGAGTGGAACCGGCACGCCGGCTCCGGGACCGACCCCTACGGGGGCACGGGCGAGTGGTCGTACCGACGCAACCCGGAGGCGATCCGCGCGTACTGGCGCGCCGGCATCCAGCGCATGGTCGACCAGGGCTTCGAGGGCGTCGTCACCCTCGGCATGCGCGGCAACGGCGACACCGGCCTGCCCGACGGCGACGGCATCGAACTGATGCAGCAGATCATCGCCGACCAGCGCCGCATCATCGAGGAGGTGACCGGCAGGCCGGCGGCCGAGACCCCCCAGGTGTGGACCCTCTACAAGGAGGTCCAGCGCTACTGGGACCGGGGCCTGCGCGCCCCGGACGACGTCACCGTGGTCCTCACGGACGACAACTGGGGCAACATCCGCAAGCATCCGGACGGCCCCCGCGCCGGCGGCTACGGCCTCTACTACCACTTCGACTACGTCGGCGCCGGCCGCAACTACAAGTGGGTCGACACCGCGAACCTCAGGAACGTCTGGGACCAGCTCCACCAGGCCCACGCCTACGGCAACCACGGCCTGTGGGTGGTCAACGTCGGTGACCTGAAGGGCAACGAACTGCCGACGGAGTTCTTCCTCGACTACGCCTGGAATCCCGACGCCTGGCCGCTGGAGCGCCTCGGCGCGTGGGAGGAGCGCTACGCCCGCCAGAACTTCGGCGAGGCGCAGGCGAAGGAGATCGCGTCGCTGCTGGCGGCATACGGCCGGCTCCAGGCCCGCCGCAAGCCGGAGCTGCTGAACCGCCGGATCACCCTCTCCGGCGACCAGGTCGTGTACGACGACCGGCAGAGCCCGTACTACTTCGCGCACCGGGAACTGGAACGGGTCACCGAGGAGTGGCGCGTGCTGGGCCGCCGCGCGGAAAGCGTCGAGCGCAGACTGCCGGAGCGGCTGCGGGACGCGTGGTTCGAACTGGCCGGCTACGCGGTCACGGCGACCGCGAACCTGTACGCGCTGCGGGAAGCGGAGTTCACGAACCTGCTGTACGCCGCGCAGGGCCGGGCCGCGACGAACGACCGCGCGGCACAGGCGGAAGCCGCCCTCGGCCAGGACCTCGCCCTCGCCGACCGCTTCAACTCCCGTGTCGCCGACGGCAAATGGCAGGGCTTCCAGACCCAGCCCCACATCGACTACGGGGACGTCGACCGCTACGGCCCCAACGCGGGCTGGCAGCAGCCGGAGAAGGACAACGTCGCCCTGCCCGACGTCCTCTTCCCGGCGGTACGGCGCATCGACGTGCCCGGGGCGGCGGAGCTGGGCGTGTCGGTGGACGGCGCGCAGGACGCGGGGGAGTGGTGGCCGGGGGGTTCTTCCTCGGTCGCGACCCTGCCGCCGTTCAGCCTGTACCAGACCCGCCCCCAGCAGTACGTGGAGATCTTCAACCGGGGCCGTACGCCCTTCCCGTACGAGGTCTCGGTCTCGGCGCCCTGGCTGCGGGTGGACCGCCCGCGCGGCCGGGTGGACCAGCAGGTCCGCCTGGAGGTACGGGTGGACTGGTCACGTCTGCCCGCCGACCGCGCGGAGGCGACCCTGACGGTGCGCGGTGCGGGGACGGCGGTGCCGGTGCGGTGTGTGGCGGAGCGCCCGTCGGGTGTGGAGCCGCGGGGCTTCGTGGAGGCCGGCGGCTACGTGGCGATCGACGCCGGGCACTACGACCGGGCGGTCGGGCCGTGGCGCCGTATCGACGGCATCGGACGGACCGGCGCGGGCATGACCCCGTGGCCGGTGACGTCCCCGAGCCGCACCCCCGGCGACGACTCACCGCGCCTGGAGTACGAGGTGACGCTGCTGTCCGCCCCCGGTGAGGTGACGGTCTGGGCCCATCTGTCCCCCCGGAACCCGGCCGTCCCCGGCATCTCCGGCCTGCGCTACGGCGTCTCGCTGGACGACGGCCCGATCCGGACCGTGGACATCACGGCGGGCGCGGACGACGGCGCGCTGAACACGGTCTGGGCCCGGCACACCTCGGACAACGTCAACGCGACGGCGACCGGGCACACCGTGACGGAGCCGGGCGTCCACCGGCTGAAGGTCTGGATGGTGGACCCGACGGTGGTGGTGCAGCGCCTGCTGATCGACACGGGCGGGCTGCCGGAGCTGTACCTGGGGCCGCTGGAGAGCCTGCGGGCGGGGCACGAGCACGCGTAGAGCGCCGGGCGGCCTTTCGGGCGCGGTGCGGGGACAGCCCGCGCCGCGCAGACCGGCTGGACCGGCCGTGCCCGCGACCCCGGTTTGACCTACGTCACCTTCGGGGTAATCTCTTCGGCTCGATTGGCGGAGGCGCTGCCCCATATGGCAGACTGTCCGAGTTGCTCGGTCGAGTGTTGATGCTGCGCGCCTCCCGCCGGGAGGACCGGAAGCGAGTCCCACAGTACTCGTCGTCCTAACTGCCCTCGGGCAGCACTGGGACGGACGTACGGGAATCTTCCGGGAAGCGTGGGCGCGGCACCGGCCAGGCGCCCGGTGGGCCCGAGGTCCCCGGTCCGCGGTTCCGGAAGGGCCGTGTCAATCCCGCAGGGATGTTCGAACAAGGGACATCTGTGTCAGCGGGAACGCGACACGCCCGACCGCGTGGGTCGGAGAACGAGGAAGCAGGAACCACCGGGTTCCAGAGCGTGAGAAGAGACAGGACTACTGAGTAGCCATGGCGGGACAGAAGATCCGCATCCGGCTCAAGGCCTACGACCACGAGGTCATCGACTCCTCGGCGAAGAAGATCGTCGAGACGGTGACCCGTACCGGTGCGTCGGTCGCGGGCCCGGTGCCGCTGCCCACTGAGAAGAACGTGTACTGCGTCATCAAGTCGCCGCACAAGTACAAGGACTCGCGCGAGCACTTCGAGATGCGCACGCACAAGCGCCTGATCGACATCCTCGACCCGACCCCCAAGACCGTTGACTCTCTGATGCGACTCGACCTCCCGGCCGGTGTCGACATCGAGATCAAGCTCTGAGGCTGGTGGGCTGAGAATGGCTAAGCAGATCAAGGGCATCCTGGGCGAGAAGCTCGGCATGACGCAGGTGTGGGACGAGAACAACCGTGTTGTTCCGGTCACCGTCGTCAAGGCCGGCCCCAACGTCGTCACCCAGGTCCGTACGAACGACGTCGACGGCTACGAGTCGGTCCAGATCGCCTTCGGCGAGATCGACCCGCGCAAGGTGAACAAGCCCCTCAAGGGCCACTTCGCCAAGGCCGACGTCACCCCGCGCCGCCACCTCGTCGAGATCCGTACCGCTGACGCCAGCGAGTACACCCTCGGCCAGGAGATCACCGCCGAGGTGTTCGAGGCCGGCGTCAAGGTCGACGTCACCGGCAAGAGCAAGGGCAAGGGCTTCGCCGGTGTCATGAAGCGCCACAACTTCCGTGGCCTCGGCGCCGGACACGGCACCCAGCGCAAGCACCGCTCCCCCGGTTCCATCGGTGGCTGTGCCACCCCGGGCCGTGTGTTCAAGGGCCTCCGCATGGCGGGTCGCATGGGCAACGAGCGGGTCACCACCCAGAACCTGACCGTCCACGCCGTTGACGCGGAGAAGGGTCTGCTGCTCATCAAGGGCGCGGTTCCCGGTCCGAACGGCGGCCTCGTCCTGGTCCGCACCGCGGCCAAGGGGGCCTGAGGTAACCGATGAGCACTGTTGACATCCTTTCGCCGGCGGGCGAGAAGGCCGGTTCCGTCGAGCTCCCCGCGGAGATCTTCGACGCCAAGGTCAGCGTTCCGCTGATCCACCAGGTCGTCGTCGCGCAGCTGGCCGCTGCCCGTCAGGGCACGCACAAGACCAAGACCCGCGGTGAAGTCCGTGGTGGCGGCAAGAAGCCGTACCGCCAGAAGGGCACCGGTCGCGCCCGCCAGGGTTCGACCCGCGCGCCGCAGTTCGCCGGTGGTGGCGTCGTGCACGGTCCCGTGCCGCGCGACTACTCGCAGCGCACCCCGAAGAAGATGAAGGCCGCCGCCCTGCGCGGTGCCCTCACCGACCGGGCGCGTCACAACCGCATCCACGTCGTCTCCGGCGTGGTCGAGGGCGGGAACCCCAGCACCAAGGCCGCCAAGTCGCTGTTCGGCAAGATCTCGGAGCGCAAGAACCTGCTCCTGATCGTCGACCGCGCCGACGAGGCCGCGTGGCTGTCCGCCCGCAACCTGCCCCAGGTCCACATCCTGGAGCCGGGCCAGCTGAACACGTACGACGTTCTCGTCTCGGACGACGTGGTCTTCACCCAGGCCGCTTTCGAGTCCTTCGTCGCCGGCCCGAAGGCCAACGACACCGAAGGGAGCGAGGTCTGATGGCCATCCGTCACCCCGCTATCGCCTCGAAGGCCGCCAAGGCCGCCAAGGCCGCGCGCGTCGCCAAGGCGCGTCGTCACGCCGCCGAGGGCAAGAACACCGTCGAGACCCCGCTCAGCAAGTCGTACACGGACCCCCGTGACGTCCTGCTGAAGCCGGTCGTCTCCGAGAAGAGCTACGCGCTCCTCGACGAGAACAAGTACACGTTCATCGTCGACCCGAACGCCAACAAGACCCAGATCAAGCAGGCCGTCCAGGCGGTCTTCGACGTCAAGGTCACCGGGGTCAACACGATCAACCGCCAGGGCAAGCGCAAGCGGACCCGCACCGGCTTCGGCCAGCGCGCGGCCACCAAGCGCGCGATCGTGACCCTCGCCGAGGGCGACCGTATCGACATCTTCGGCGGTCCGACCGCGTAAGCGGGTCGGATCGTCCGATATCGGACGAGGACTGAGAAATGGGAATCCGCAAGTACAAGCCGACTACGCCGGGCCGTCGTGGCGCCAGCGTCGCCGACTTCGTCGAGGTCACGCGGTCCACGCCGGAGAAGTCGCTGGTCCGTCCCCTGCACAGCAAGGGCGGCCGTAACAACGCCGGTCGTGTGACCGTTCGCCACCAGGGTGGCGGACACAAGCGCGCCTACCGTGTGATCGACTTCCGTCGTCACGACAAGGACGGCGTGCCGGCGAAGGTCGCGCACATCGAGTACGACCCCAACCGCACCGCGCGCATCGCGCTGCTGCACTACGCCGACGGCGAGAAGCGCTACATCCTCGCCCCGCGCAACCTGCAGCAGGGCGACACCGTGGAGAACGGTCCCGGGGCCGACATCAAGCCGGGCAACAACCTGGCCCTCCGCAACATCCCGGTCGGTACCACGATCCACGCGATCGAGCTCCGTCCCGGTGGTGGCGCCAAGTTCGCCCGCTCCGCGGGTGCCTCGGTGCAGCTGCTCGCCCGTGAGGGCGCCATGGCGACCCTCCGTATGCCGTCCGGTGAGATCCGCATGGTGGACGCGCGCTGCCGCGCCACCGTCGGCGAGGTCGGCAACGCCGAGCAGAGCAACATCAACTGGGGCAAGGCCGGCCGTAAGCGGTGGCTGGGCGTTCGCCCGACCGTCCGTGGTGTCGTGATGAACCCGGTTGACCACCCGCACGGTGGTGGTGAGGGCCGGACCTCCGGTGGTCGCCACCCTGTGTCCCCGTGGGGCAAGAAGGAAGGCCGTACTCGTTCGCCCAAGAAGGCGTCGAACAAGTACATCGTCCGCCGCCGCAAGACGAACAAGAAGCGCTAAGGACGGGTTGAGATGCCTCGTAGCTTGAAGAAGGGGCCCTTCGTCGACGACCACCTGATCAAGAAGGTGGACTCGCAGAACGAAGCCGGCACCAAGAACGTCATCAAGACCTGGTCCCGTCGCTCGATGATCGTCCCGGCCATGCTCGGCCACACGATCGCGGTGCACAACGGCAAGACCCACATCCCGGTGTTCGTCACCGAGTCGATGGTCGGCCACAAGCTCGGCGAGTTCTCGCCGACCCGCACCTTCCGGGGCCACGTCAAGGAAGACCGGAAGTCGAAGCGCCGCTAGTAGCGGATCGCATTCAGACACGTAAGTAACTGAAGGGACAACCATGGAAGCCAGGGCCCAGGCGCGGTACATCCGCGTCACGCCCATGAAGGCCCGCCGCGTGGTGGACCTCATCCGTGGCATGGACGCCACGGAGGCCCAGGCCGTCCTGCGATTCGCTCCGCAGGCCGCCTCGGTGCCGGTGGGCAAGGTGCTCGACAGCGCCATCGCCAACGCCGCGCACAACTACGACCACACCGATGTCGACAGCCTCTTCATCTCCGAGGCCTACGTCGACGAGGGCCCGACCCTGAAGCGGTTCCGTCCGCGTGCCCAGGGCCGTGCCTACCGGATCCGCAAGCGGACCAGCCACATCACCGTGGTCGTCAGCAGCAAGGAAGGAACCCGGTAATGGGCCAGAAGGTAAACCCGCACGGGTTCCGGCTCGGTGTCACGACCGACTTCAAGTCGCGTTGGTACGCCGACAAGCTGTACAAGGACTACGTCAAGGAAGACGTCGCCATCCGTCGGATGATGACGTCCGGCATGGAGCGCGCCGGCATCTCCAAGGTCGAGATCGAGCGCACCCGTGACCGCGTGCGTGTGGACATCCACACCGCTCGTCCGGGCATCGTCATCGGCCGCCGTGGCGCCGAGGCCGACCGCATCCGCGGTGACCTCGAGAAGCTCACGGGCAAGCAGGTCCAGCTGAACATCCTCGAGGTCAAGAACCCCGAGACGGACGCTCAGCTCGTGGCCCAGGCCGTCGCCGAGCAGCTCTCCTCCCGCGTCTCCTTCCGTCGGGCCATGCGCAAGAGCATGCAGTCCGCCATGAAGGCCGGCGCCAAGGGCATCAAGATCCAGTGCGGTGGCCGCCTCGGCGGCGCCGAGATGTCCCGCTCGGAGTTCTACCGCGAGGGCCGTGTGCCCCTGCACACGCTCCGCGCGAACGTGGACTACGGCTTCTTCGAGGCCAAGACGACCTTCGGCCGCATCGGCGTGAAGGTCTGGATCTACAAGGGCGACGTGAAGAACATCGCCGAGGTCCGCGCCGAGAACGCTGCGGCCCGTGCGGGTAACCGCCCGGCCCGTGGTGGTGCAGACCGCCCGGCCCGTGGTGGCCGTGGTGGCGAGCGGCGCGGTCGCAAGCCGCAGCAGGCTGCCGGCGCCGAGGCCCCCAAGGCCGAGGCTCCCGCGTCCGCTCCGGCTGAGAGCACCGGAACGGAGGCCTGACCGTCATGCTGATCCCCCGTAGGGTCAAGCACCGCAAGCAGCACCACCCGAAGCGCCGTGGTATGGCCAAGGGCGGTACGACGGTTGCGTTCGGCGAGTACGGCATCCAGGCCCTCACGCCGGCGTACGTGACCAACCGCCAGATCGAGGCGGCTCGTATCGCGATGACCCGCCACATCAAGCGTGGCGGCAAGGTCTGGATCAACATCTACCCGGACCGTCCCCTCACCAAGAAGCCGGCCGAGACCCGCATGGGTTCCGGTAAGGGTTCGCCGGAGTGGTGGGTCGCGAACGTTCACCCCGGTCGGGTGATGTTCGAGCTGTCGTACCCCAACGAGAAGATCGCCCGTGAGGCGCTGACGCGTGCGGCCCACAAGCTGCCGATGAAGTGCCGGATCGTCAAGCGCGAGGCAGGTGAAGCGTGATGTCGGCCGGTACCAAGGCGTCCGAGCTGCGCGAGCTGGGCAACGAGGAGCTTCTGGCGAAGCTCCGCGAGGCCAAGGAAGAGCTGTTCAACCTCCGCTTCCAGGCGGCGACGGGTCAGCTCGAGAACCACGGTCGGCTGAAGGCCGTCCGCAAGGACATCGCGCGGATCTACACCCTGATGCGTGAGCGCGAGCTGGGCATCGAGACGGTGGAGAGCGCCTGATGAGCGAGAGCAACGTGACTGAGAACACCGAAGCCCGAGGCTTCCGCAAGACCCGTGAGGGTCTGGTCGTCAGCGACAAGATGGACAAGACCGTCGTCGTCGCCGTCGAGGACCGTGTGAAGCACGCGCTGTACGGCAAGGTCATCCGCCGTACGAACAAGCTCAAGGCCCACGACGAGCAGAACGCTGCGGGCGTCGGCGACCGCGTCCTCCTCATGGAGACCCGGCCGCTGTCCGCGACGAAGCGCTGGCGCGTCGTCGAGATCCTCGAGAAGGCCAAGTAATTCCTGCGGGGCAGACCCCGCAGGTCAGTTCCGCCAGGCTCGGCAGGGGCTCCCCCTGAGAGGGCAGCCCCTGCCGGGAACCGGCAGACGATCAGGAGATAGACGTGATCCAGCAGGAGTCGCGACTGCGTGTCGCCGACAACACTGGTGCGAAGGAGATCCTTTGCATCCGTGTGCTCGGTGGCTCCGGTCGCCGCTACGCGGGCATCGGTGACGTCATCGTCGCCACCGTCAAGGACGCGATCCCCGGTGGCAACGTGAAGAAGGGTGACGTCGTCAAGGCGGTCATCGTTCGCACCGTCAAGGAGCGCCGCCGCCCGGACGGCTCGTACATCCGCTTCGACGAGAACGCCGCTGTCATTCTGAAGAACGACGGCGACCCTCGCGGCACCCGCATCTTCGGCCCGGTCGGGCGTGAGCTGCGCGAGAAGAAGTTCATGAAGATCATCTCGCTGGCTCCGGAGGTGCTGTAAGCATGAAGATCAAGAAGGGCGACCTGGTCCAGGTCATCACCGGCAAGGACAAGGGCAAGCAGGGCAAGGTCATTGCCGCTTACCCGCGCGAGGAGCGCGTCCTGGTCGAGGGTGTCAACCGGGTCAAGAAGCACACCAAGGCCGGTCCGACCGCCAGCGGTTCCCAGGCCGGCGGCATCGTGACCACCGAGGCCCCGATCCACGTGTCCAACGTCCAGCTGGTCGTGGAGAAGGACGGCCAGAAGGTCGTCACGCGTGTCGGCTACCGCTTCGACGAAGAGGGCAACAAGATCCGCGTTGCCAAGCGGACGGGTGAGGACATCTGATGGCTACCACCACCACTCCGCGTCTGAAGACGAAGTACCGCGAGGAGATCGCGGGCAAGCTGCGTGACGAGTTCAAGTACGAGAACGTCATGCAGGTCCCGGGCCTCGTCAAGATCGTGGTCAACATGGGTGTGGGCGACGCCGCCCGCGACTCCAAGCTGATCGAGGGCGCCATCCGCGACCTCACCACGATCACCGGTCAGAAGCCGGCCGTCACCAAGGCCCGCAAGTCCATCGCGCAGTTCAAGCTGCGTGAGGGTCAGCCGATCGGTGCCCACGTCACGCTTCGTGGCGACCGCATGTGGGAGTTCCTGGACCGCACCCTGTCGCTCGCGCTGCCGCGCATCCGCGACTTCCGCGGTCTGTCCCCCAAGCAGTTCGACGGCCGTGGCAACTACACCTTCGGTCTCACGGAGCAGGTCATGTTCCACGAGATCGACCAGGACAAGATCGACCGTGTCCGGGGTATGGACATCACCGTGGTGACCACGGCGACCAACGACGAAGAGGGCCGTGCCCTTCTCCGTCACCTCGGCTTCCCGTTCAAGGAGGCGTGAGCGAGATGGCGAAGAAGGCTCTCATCGCGAAGGCTGCTCGCAAGCCCAAGTTCGGTGTGCGTGGCTACACCCGCTGCCAGCGCTGCGGTCGCCCCCACTCCGTGTACCGCAAGTTCGGCCTGTGCCGCGTGTGCCTTCGTGAGATGGCTCACCGTGGCGAGCTGCCGGGCGTGACCAAGAGCTCCTGGTAATCCCGACTTTTAGGGATTCCTGGACCTCTCGGTAAGCAACCGGGACGGCAGGGGCGCCTGCCCTCATGGCTTAGGCTAGGAGGGTTGGGCCTCTGCCGCCCTGAACGACTTACTACGCCGTAGGTCCCCGCGCCGCACCCGTCCCGTCCATGTACGGGGAGAGGGATGGCGCATATAGGAAACCCCGGCGAGAAAGGCCACAGGCCAATTCATGACCATGACTGATCCGATCGCAGACATGTTGACGCGTCTGCGGAACGCGAACTCGGCATACCACGACTCGGTGTCGATGCCGCACTCCAAGATCAAGTCTCACATCGCGGAGATCCTCCAGCAGGAGGGCTTCATCACGGGCTGGAAGGTCGAGGACGCCGAGGTCGGCAAGAACCTCGTCCTGGAGCTGAAGTTCGGCCCCAACCGTGAGCGCTCCATCGCGGGCATCAAGCGGATCTCCAAGCCCGGTCTCCGGGTGTACGCGAAGTCCACCAACCTGCCGAAGGTGCTCGGCGGCCTCGGCGTGGCGATCATCTCCACGTCGCACGGGCTCCTCACCGACAAGCAGGCCGGCAAGAAGGGCGTGGGTGGGGAAGTCCTCGCCTACGTCTGGTAGCAGAAGGGAACGGAGGAAACAGCTATGTCGCGCATCGGCAAGCTCCCCATCGCGGTTCCCGCCGGCGTGGACGTCACCATCGACGGCCGGACGGTCTCGGTCAAGGGCCCCAAGGGCTCGCTGACCCACACCGTCGCCGCGCCGATCGACATCGCTAAGGGCGAGGACGGCACCCTCCAGGTGACCCGCCCGAACGACGAGCGTCAGAGCAAGGCCCTGCACGGCCTCTCCCGCACGCTGGTGGCGAACATGATCACCGGCGTGACCCAGGGTTACGTGAAGAAGCTCGAAATCAGCGGTGTCGGTTACCGAGTGACCGCCAAGGGTTCGAACCTGGAGTTCGCTCTCGGTTACAGCCACCCGATCCTGGTCGAGGCCCCCGAGGGCATCACCTTCAAGGTGGAGACCCCGACCCGTTTCTCGGTCGAGGGCATCGACAAGCAGAAGGTCGGCGAGGTTGCGGCCAACATCCGCAAGCTGCGCAAGCCCGACCCGTACAAGGCCAAGGGCGTCAAGTACGAGGGCGAAGTCATCCGCCGCAAGGTCGGAAAGGCGGGTAAGTAAGCCATGGCATACGGGCAGAAGATCCTCAAGGGCGACGCCTACAAGCGCGCCGCGATCAAGCGCCGTCACATCCGGATCCGCAAGCGGATCTCCGGTACGGCGGAGCGTCCCCGTCTGGTCGTGACCCGCTCCAACCGCCACATCGTGGCGCAGGTGATCGACGACCTGAAGGGCCACACGCTGGCGTCGGCGTCCACCCTGGACGCGTCGATCCGTGGCGGCGAGACCGACAAGTCCGCGCAGGCCAAGCAGGTCGGCGCCCTGGTCGCCGAGCGTGCCAAGGCCGCCGGTGTCGAGGCTGTCGTGTTCGACCGTGGTGGCAACCAGTACGCCGGGCGCATCGCCGCCCTGGCGGACGCCGCCCGCGAAGCCGGGCTCAAGTTCTGAGCCGCTTGTAGCTAGCGGAAAGAGAGAGGTAATCCAATGGCTGGACCCCAGCGCCGCGGAAGCGGTGCCGGTGGCGGCGAGCGGCGGGACCGGAAGGGCCGTGACGGCGGCGCTGCTGCCGCCGAGAAGACCGCGTACGTCGAGCGCGTCGTCGCGATCAACCGCGTCGCCAAGGTTGTGAAGGGTGGTCGTCGCTTCAGCTTCACCGCGCTGGTCGTGGTGGGCGACGGTGACGGCACCGTGGGTGTCGGATACGGCAAGGCCAAGGAGGTGCCGGCCGCCATCGCCAAGGGCGTTGAGGAGGCCAAGAAGCACTTCTTCAAGGTCCCCCGGATCCAGGGCACCATCCCGCACCCCATCCAGGGTGAGAAGGCTGCCGGCGTCGTGCTGCTCAAGCCCGCGTCCCCGGGTACCGGTGTTATCGCCGGTGGTCCGGTGCGTGCCGTGCTGGAGTGCGCCGGTATCCACGACGTGCTGTCGAAGTCGCTCGGCTCCGACAACGCCATCAACATCGTGCACGCGACCGTGGAGGCCCTGAAGGGTCTGCAGCGTCCCGAGGAGATCGCGGCCCGCCGCGGTCTGCCGCTTGAGGACGTCGCCCCCGCGGCCCTGCTGCGTGCGCGTGCCGGGGCGGGTGCGTAATCATGGCGCAGCTCAAGATCACGCAGGTCAAGTCCTACATCGGCAGCAAGCAGAACCACCGTGACACCCTGCGGTCGCTTGGTCTCAAGGGGATCAACACCGTGGTCGTCAAGGAGGACCGCCCCGAGTTCCGCGGAATGGTGCACACCGTCCGCCACCTCGTGACGGTCGAGGAGGTCGACTGATCATGGCGGAGCAGAACCCGCTGAAGATCCACAACCTCCGTCCCGCCCCGGGCGCCAAGACCGCCAAGACCCGTGTGGGTCGTGGTGAGGCGTCGAAGGGTAAGACGGCCGGTCGTGGTACCAAGGGCACCAAGGCCCGCTACCAGGTTCCGGAGCGCTTCGAGGGCGGCCAGATGCCGCTGCACATGCGCCTCCCGAAGCTGAAGGGCTTCAAGAACCCGTTCAAGACCGAGTACCAGGTCGTGAACCTCGACAAGCTGGCCGCGCTGTACCCGGAGGGTGGCGAGGTCACCGTCGAGGGTCTCGTCGCCAAGGGTGCCGTTCGCAAGAACAGCCTCGTCAAGGTCCTCGGCCAGGGCGAGATCTCCGTGGCGCTCCAGGTGACGGTCGACGCCGTCTCCGGCTCCGCCAAGGAGAAGATCACCGCCGCCGGCGGCACGGTCACCGAGCTCGTCTGAGTCCTTCGGACGACTTCTCGATGACGTAAACGATCCCGACCGGGGATACCTCACAATGAGGTATCCCCGGTTGGTCGTTCCTAGGGGGGCAGTGTCGCCGGTAAGGTGGCCTGCACTGTTCTTTTTCGTATTCGTCGAACTCAGACCGTCACCCTTGACGCAGTTGCGCGGGGGTCGCAGGAGGCACCGTGCTCACCGCGTTCGCCCGGGCGTTCAGGACGCCCGACCTGCGCAAGAAGCTGCTCTTCACGCTGGGCATCATCGTGGTCTACCGGGTCGGTACCCACATCCCGATCCCCGGCGTGAACTACAAGGCAGTCCAGACCTGTGTGAACGAGGCCCAGGGCAACCAGGGCCTGTTCGGCCTCGTGAACATGTTCAGTGGTGGCGCGCTGCTGCAGATCACGGTCTTCGCGCTCGGCATCATGCCGTACATCACGGCCAGCATCATCCTTCAGCTGCTGACCGTGGTCATCCCGCGCCTGGAAGCCCTGAAGAAGGAGGGCCAGGCCGGCACGGCGAAGATCACGCAGTACACCCGCTACCTCACCGTGGCGCTCGCCATCCTCCAGGGCACCGGCCTGGTCGCCACCGCCCGCAGCGGCGCCCTCTTCAGCGGCTGCTCGGTCGCCACGAGCATCGTCCCGGACCAGGCGATCTTCACCACGATCACCATGGTCATCTGCATGACCGCGGGCACGGCCGTCGTGATGTGGCTCGGCGAGCTGGTCACCGACCGCGGCATCGGCAACGGCATGTCGATCCTGATGTTCATCTCGATCGCCGCGACCTTCCCGTCCGCGCTGTGGGCCATCAAGAAGCAGGGCACGCTGGCCGGCGGCTGGATCGAGTTCGGCACCGTCATCGCGGTGGGCCTGATCATGGTCGCGCTCGTCGTCTTCGTCGAGCAGGCCCAGCGCCGCATCCCGGTGCAGTACGCGAAGCGCATGATCGGACGCCGTTCCTACGGCGGCACGTCCACGTACATCCCGCTCAAGGTGAACCAGGCGGGTGTGATTCCCGTCATCTTCGCCTCCTCGCTGCTCTACATCCCGGCGCTCGTGGCGCAGTTCGCGGGAGGCAAGTCGGGCTGGAAGACCTGGGTCGAGCAGAACCTCACCAAGGGCGATCACCCGATTTACATCGCTTCGTACTTCTTGCTCATCGTCTTCTTCGCGTTCTTCTATGTGGCGATCTCCTTCAACCCCGAAGAAGTAGCCGACAACATGAAGAAGTATGGTGGCTTCATCCCGGGCATCCGGGCTGGCCGACCGACCGCTGAGTACCTGAGCTATGTGCTCAACCGGATCACCTGGCCGGGCTCGCTGTATCTGGGTCTGATCGCTCTCGTACCGACAGTGGCGTTGGTGGGCTTCGGGGCAAGCCAGAACTTCCCCTTCGGCGGGACCAGCATCCTCATCATCGTGGGTGTCGGCCTTGAGACGGTGAAGCAGATCGAGAGCCAGCTCCAGCAGCGCAATTACGAAGGGTTCCTCCGCTGATGCGTATCGTCCTCGTCGGGCCGCCGGGTGCCGGTAAGGGAACGCAGGCCGTCCGGCTCGCAGAGAAGCTGGGTGTCCCGCACATCTCCACGGGCGACCTGTTCCGGGCCAACATCAGTCGGCAGACGGAGCTGGGCAAGCTCGCGAAGTCCTACATGGACGCCGGCAACCTCGTGCCCGACGAGGTGACGATCGCGATGGCCAAGGACCGCATGGAGCAGCCGGACGCGGAGAACGGCTTCCTGCTGGACGGCTTCCCGCGCAACGTCTCGCAGGCGGAGGCGCTGGACGAGCTGCTGCGGACCGAGGGCATCACGCTGGACGCCGTGCTGGACCTGGAGGTCCCCGAGGACGAGGTCGTCAAGCGCATCGCCGGCCGGCGCATCTGCCGGAACGACTCCTCCCACGTCTTCCACGTGACGTACAGCCCGCCGAAGCAGGAGGGCGTCTGCGACGTCTGCGGTGGCGAGCTGTACCAGCGCGACGACGACTCCGAGGAGACCGTCCGCAAGCGGCTGGAGGTCTACCACACGCAGACCGAGCCGATCATCGACTACTACAAGGCGCAGGGCCTGGTCGTGACGATCTCCTCCCTGGGCCCGGTGGACGAGATCACGCGGCGGGCGCTGGAGGCGCTCAAGCGCGAGAAGGCCGAGAAGTAGCTCCCGGCCCTACCGGCCGCGGTGCCCTGCCGAGGGCGCCGCGGCCGTACTGTTGTACAGGTACCCAGTCGATGTGAGTGACGGAGAGCGCAGGCCCCCCATGGTGCAGATCAAGACCCCCGAGCAGATCGCGAAGATGCGGGCGGCGGGCCTGGTCGTAGCCGCCATCCACGCGGCCACGCGCGAGGCCGCGGTGCCGGGCGCCACCACCAAGGACCTGGACGAGGTGGCCCGCAAGGTGCTCGCCGAGCACGGCGCCAAGTCGAACTTCCTGGGCTACGGGGGCTTCCCCGCGACCATCTGCACCTCCGTGAACGACGTGGTCGTCCACGGCATCCCCTCCGACGACGTCGTCCTCAAGGACGGCGACATCATCTCCATCGACTGCGGCGCGATCGTCGACGGCTGGCACGGCGACGCGGCCTACACCGCGTTCGTGGGCTCCGGTCACGCCCCGGAGCTGCTCGAGCTGTCCCGGGTGACGGAAGAGTCGATGTGGGCCGGTATCGCGGCCATGAAGCAGGGTAACCGCCTGGTCGACATCTCCCGGGCGATCGAGACGTACATCCGCCGCCAGCCCAAGCCGGGCGGCGGCCGGTACGGGATCATCGAGGACTACGGCGGCCACGGCATCGGCACCGAGATGCACATGGACCCGCACCTGCTGAACTACGTCGACCGCCGGCGCGGCAAGGGCCCCAAGCTGGTCCCGGGCTTCTGCCTCGCGATCGAGCCGATGGTGTCGCTGGGCACTCCGCGCACCGAGGTCCTGTCGGACGACTGGACGGTCATCACCACCGACGGCACCTGGTCCTCCCACTGGGAGCACTCCATCGCGCTGACGGAGCAGGGCCCGCTGGTCCTCACCGCCCCCGACGGAGGCAAGGCCAAGCTGGCCGAGTACGGCATCACGGCCGCTCCCGACCCGCTCGCATAGGGATCACCCCCATGGGGCAGACTTCATCGATTCGCCTTTCCGGGTGCGCCGACGTAGACTGACTCGTCGGCTCTCGTGCACCCGCATGTCCGCATGCTCCCGCAAGGGAATCCCAGGGATCGCCTGAGAGTCGATCAAGGTAGTCGATTCGAAGGGCGAAGCGTGGCCAAGAAGCAAGGTGCCATCGAGATCGAGGGCACTGTCGTCGAGTCTCTGCCGAACGCCATGTTCAAGGTCGAGCTCCAGAACGGCCACCAGGTCCTGGCACACATCAGCGGCAAGATGCGTATGCACTACATCCGCATCCTCCCTGACGACCGGGTCGTGGTGGAGCTGTCTCCGTACGACCTGACGCGTGGCCGGATCGTCTACCGGTACAAGTAGATCTTGCCCGCGCCCCGGGCCCGCCCGGTGCGATGGCACTGACCCGGAGAACCTCACCCCATGAAGGTCAAGCCGAGCGTCAAGAAGATCTGCGACAAGTGCAGGGTGATCCGCCGTCACGGCCGGGTCATGGTCATCTGCGAGAACCCGCGCCACAAGCAGCGCCAGGGCTGACGCACGACCATCACCCTCTGCACCTCTATCGCAGAGTTTTCGCGCGACGCGAGCTGAATATGTTCATACGCAGAGCCCGAGCCACCCAGCTCGACACCCCCGGTTCGGAGGCCGGGGACCCGGTTCGTACCTAGTACGGCGGCCGGGAGCCGGTTCTGCGGAAGACCTCCGAAGATTCACCAGGAGCCATTGAATGGCACGCGTTTCCGGTGTCGACATCCCGCGCGACAAGCGCGTGGAGATCGCCCTCACCTACGTGTTCGGCATCGGCCGGACCCTCTCGAAGGAGACGCTGGCTGCGACCGGCGTCGACCCGAACACCCGCGTTCGTGACCTGTCCGAAGAGCAGCTGGTCGCGATCCGCGAGTACGTCGACAACAACATCAAGACCGAGGGTGACCTCCGTCGCGAGATCCAGGCCGACATCCGCCGCAAGGTCGAGATCGGCACCTACCAGGGTCTCCGTCACCGTCGCGGTCTGCCCGTCCGCGGTCAGCGCACCAGCACCAACGCCCGCACCCGCAAGGGCCCGCGTCGCGCCATCGCCGGCAAGAAGAAGCCGGGCAAGAAGTAGTCCGCAGCGGACACCTGTCCACGGTCTTCGCTGTAGGACCGACCACCTCCCTCTAGGAGTTTGTAGATGCCCCCCAAGGGACGTCAGGGCGCTGCCAAGAAGGTGCGCCGCAAGGAAAAGAAGAACGTCGCTCACGGCCACGCGCACATCAAGAGCACGTTCAACAACACGATCGTGTCGATCACGGACCCGTCCGGCAACGTGATCTCCTGGGCCTCCGCCGGCCACGTCGGCTTCAAGGGCTCCCGGAAGTCCACGCCGTTCGCCGCGCAGATGGCCGCCGAGTCGGCTGCCCGCCGCGCCCAGGAGCACGGCATGCGCAAGGTCGACGTGTTCGTCAAGGGCCCGGGTTCCGGTCGTGAGACCGCGATCCGCTCCCTCCAGGCCACGGGTCTTGAGGTCGGCTCCATCCAGGACGTCACCCCGACCCCGCACAACGGCTGCCGTCCGCCGAAGCGTCGCCGCGTCTGACGCTTCCCAGGTCGCTGGTCGCGGGCGGCACGGCTCTTTCGGGTCGTGCCGCCCGTACCCTTGCAGTACCCGCGCTTTTCCGGGCGCGGTTTCCGTCGGACGTCAAATAGCGGGCGTCCACGAAAGAAGGATCTGATCCACACATGCTGATCGCTCAGCGTCCCTCGTTGACCGAAGAGGTCGTCGACGAGTTCCGCTCCCGGTTCGTGATCGAGCCGCTGGAGCCGGGCTTCGGCTACACCCTCGGCAACTCCCTCCGCCGTACCCTCCTCTCCTCGATCCCGGGTGCCGCCGTCACCTCGATCCGGATCGACGGCGTGCTGCACGAGTTCACCACCGTGCCGGGCGTCAAGGAGGACGTCACCGACCTGATCCTCAACATCAAGCAGCTGGTCGTCTCCTCGGAGCACGACGAGCCGGTCGTGATGTACCTGCGCAAGCAGGGCCCGGGTCTGGTCACCGCCGCCGACATCGCGCCCCCGGCCGGTGTCGAGGTGCACAACCCCGACCTGGTCCTCGCCACGCTCAACGGCAAGGGCAAGCTGGAGATGGAGCTGACGGTCGAGCGTGGCCGCGGTTACGTCTCCGCCGTGCAGAACAAGCAGGTGGGCCAGGAGATCGGCCGTATCCCGGTCGACTCGATCTACTCGCCGGTTCTGAAGGTCACGTACAAGGTCGAGGCCACGCGTGTCGAGCAGCGCACCGACTTCGACAAGCTGATCGTCGACGTCGAGACCAAGCAGGCGATGCGTCCCCGTGACGCCATGGCCTCCGCCGGCAAGACGCTGGTCGAGCTGTTCGGTCTCGCGCGCGAGCTGAACATCGACGCCGAGGGCATCGACATGGGTCCGTCCCCGACGGACGCCGCGCTCGCCGCCGACCTGGCGCTGCCGATCGAGGAGCTGGAGCTCACCGTTCGGTCGTACAACTGCCTCAAGCGTGAGGGCATCCACTCCGTGGGTGAGCTGGTCGCGCGCTCCGAGGCCGACCTCCTGGACATCCGCAACTTCGGTGCGAAGTCCATCGACGAGGTCAAGGCGAAGCTGGCCGGCATGGGCCTGGCCCTCAAGGACAGCCCGCCCGGATTCGACCCGACCGCTGCCGCGGACGCGTTCGGTGCCGATGACGACGCGGACGCCGGGTTCGTGGAGACCGAGCAGTACTGAGCTCGGGCCCGCCGGACCGTTTTCGGCTGCCGGCCCGCTGTGGCTGGTCGCGCAGTTCCCCGCGCCCCTTTCGGGCGCGGGGTCTCCGACAGGCGACCGCCTGCTCGGATACTGACCCCGGTACCTGACACGGCCGGGGCAGACACACAGGAGAAAGAACATGCCGAAGCCCACCAAGGGTGCCCGTCTGGGCGGCAGCGCCGCGCACGAGAAGCTCCTCCTCGCGAACCTGGCGAAGAGCCTCTTCGAGCACGGCCGCATCACCACCACCGAGGCGAAGGCGCGCCGCCTGCGCCCGTACGCCGAGCGTCTGATCACCAAGGCGAAGAAGGGTGACCTTCACAACCGCCGTCAGGTGCTCCAGGTCATCACGGACAAGGGCATCGTCCACACGCTCTTCACCGAGATCGGCCCGCGGTACGAGAACCGTCCCGGTGGCTACACCCGCATCACCAAGATCGGTAACCGCCGTGGCGACAACGCGCCCATGGCCGTCATCGAGCTGGTCGAGGCGCTGACGGTTGCCCAGCAGGCGACCGGTGAGGCCGAGGCCGCCACCAAGCGTGCGGTCAAGGAGGCCGAGGAGGCCAAGGCCGAGGAGACCACGGTCGAGGAGACCGAGGCCCCCGCCGAGGAGTCCAAGGACGCCTGAGGCTCTGCCTGACGCGGGAAGCGGGTCCGCCCTTCGGGGCGGGCCCGCTTTCGCGTACTTGAGAGGATCTGTACGTGAGTGACGAAGTACAGCCCGGCCATGTCCGTCTCCGTCTCGACCTGTCGTACGACGGCACCGGCTTCCACGGCTGGGCGAAACAGGCCGGTGGCAGGCGGACCGTGCAGGGGGAGATCGAGGACGCCCTGCGGACGGTGACCCGGTCCCGGGAGACCTATGAGCTGACGGTCGCCGGGCGGACCGACGCCGGGGTGCACGCGCGCGGGCAGGTGGCGCACGTGGACCTGCCCGAGGGTGTCTGGCGTGAGCATCACGAGAAGCTGCTCAAGCGGCTCGCCGGCCGGCTGCCGAAGGACGTGCGGGTGTGGGCGCTCAGGGAGGCGCCGAGCGGTTTCAACGCGCGGTTCTCGGCCGTGTGGCGGAGGTACGCGTACCGGGTGACCGACAACCCGGGCGGTGTGGACCCGCTGCTGCGCAGCCATGTGCTGTGGCACGACTGGCCGCTCGACGTGGACGCCATGAACGAGGCCGCCCGTGCGCTGCTCGGGGAGCACGACTTCGCCGCCTACTGCAAGAAGCGGGAAGGGGCGACCACGATCCGCACGCTCCAGGAGCTGAGCCTGGTCCGGGGGGAGGACGGGATCATCACCGCCACCGTGCGCGCGGACGCCTTCTGCCACAACATGGTGCGGTCGCTGATCGGCGCGCTGCTGTTCGTGGGGGACGGGCACCGGGGGCCGGAGTGGCCCGGGAAGGTGCTGGCCGCCCGGGTGCGGGACTCCGCCGTGCATGTCGTACGGCCGCACGGGCTGACGCTGGAGGAGGTCGGCTATCCGGCCGACGAACTGCTGGCGGCCCGGAGCAAGGAGGCGCGGAACAAGCGGACGCTTCCCGGAGTGTCAGGCTGCGAAACCTGTTAGTTACGTTGCATTTCGCTGAGCTTATGCCACATGTCTGGACTTAACGGACGTAACCCTTCTTGGCAGCCCTTACGCGTTCCATACCTCTCGGATACAGTTGCGCCTCCCGGCCAGAAGTTCGACAGGGGTGGCCGGGGTTGGCTGGGGGGTCGACGGGCGGCCGGTTACGCCCGGGGTTGGACAACGGCATGACTTCAGTGGGTTCCGTGCGGACCGGGGGGCGGCGCGCGGCGCGCCGGAGTGGTGGGCGGCGACGGGCCGGGCGGGGCGGGAACCCCGCGCTCGGACTGCTGCCGCTGCCGCCGACGGACCGGGAGAAGTACTCCTACGCGCACCGGCACCTGTGGATCCTGACCATCAGCTCGCTGGTCAGCTTCTGCTGTCTGGTGGTGAGCCAGTTCAAGCTGGCCCAGTCCACGCCGGTGCTGTGGATCTACACGCCGTTGCTGGTGTTCACGGTGGTCTACTACCTGGTGTCGCTGCGGGTGAACGGCTTCACCCGGGACTTCGACATCGCCCACCACCGGCGGCTGGTGCAGAACTGGCGGCCCGAGGTCTACCCGTCCGTCGACGTGTTCCTGCCGGTGTGCGGGGAGCCCATCGAGGTGCTGCACAACACCTGGCGGCACGTGCGGGCGATGGCCGACCGGTACCCCGGGGTCTGCGTGCCGTTCGTGCTGGACGACGGCGCGAGCCCGGAGCTGGCCGCGATGGCCCGGGACTTCGGGTTCCGCTACGGCACCCGGGAGAACCGGGGCTGGTTCAAGAAGGCCGGCAACCTGCACTTCGGCTTCGCCCAGTCCGACGGCGAGTACATCCTCATCCTGGACGCCGACTTCACCCCGCGCGCCGATCTGCTGGAGGAACTGCTGCCGTACATGGACGCCGATCCGCGGATCGGCATCGTCCAGTCCCCGCAGTACTTCCGGGTGCTCGACTCGCAGAACTGGATCGAGCGCGGCGCGGGCGCGGTGCAGGAGCTGTTCTACCGGTCCGTGCAGGTGTCGCGGCAGGGCAGTGACGGCGCCATCTGCGTCGGTTCCTGCGCGATCTACCGGCGGGCGGCCCTGGAGACCAACGGCGGCACCACCCTGATCGAGCACTCCGAGGACGTGCACACCGGCTTCGACCTGCGCGGGCTCGGCTGGGACCTGAGGTACGTCCCGGTCGCGGTGTCCACCGGGGTGTGCCCGGACACCGCGGGCGCCTTCTTCAACCAGCAGTACCGCTGGTGCTCGGGCTCGATGAGCCTGCTCGGCAGCCGCAAGTTCTGGCGGGCGAAGATCAGGCTCTCCAGCCGGCTGTGCTACATGTCCGGGTTCTTCTACTACATCCACACCGCGCTGTTCACCTTCGCGGCGCCGGTCATCCCGATCGTGCTGCTGCTGATGATGCCGGAGAAGCTCAAGGTGGAGCATCTGCTCCTGGTGCTGCCCAGCATCCTCTACACCACGATCGTCTTCCCGATGTGGCACCGGGCGCCGTACCGCCTGGAGGCGTGGGCGGCCCGCATGATGTACGGCTGGGCGCACGTCTTCGCCATCTGGGACATCCTGCGCAAGAACCGGATGGGCTGGCAGCCGACCGGTTCCTCCGGCGCCAAGAAGAACAAGACGCGGCGCTTCTGGATCGGCATGTGGGCCTGGAGCGGCGGCACGGCACTGATCTGGGTCACCGCGGCGGTGTACCGGACGTTCACCATGAACGCCCCGGACTTCGCCCTGATCCTGTCCTCCGGGTTGTTCTACGCGCTGGTCGTGGGCCGGGTCCTGGTCCAGCCGCGCTCGGGGGCGGAGGCTGCCTGATGCGACTGGCGAAACGATTCCGCAGCGGCGCCGCGGCCCGGCTCGGCCGCGGCCGTACGCTCCGGTTCCACCGCGGCCGGCCGACCCGCGCCGCGCTGGCCGGCGTCCTCGCCGGTGTCCTCGCGCTGAGCGGCTGCTCGCTGCTCGGCGACGACTCCGGCGACTCGCCGGCGTCCGGCGGCACCGCCGCCCCGCACGCCACGGACGGCGCCGGCCAGGACGTCCCCTACGACGTCACCCCCCTGCTGAAGCCGGCGAAGAAGTACTTCGGCGCGTCGGTGCCCGGCGCGCCGACCTCCATGAAGAACGTCGACGCGTACACGAGGATGACCGGCAAGCAGCCGAACCTGGTCGAGTACTACGCCGGCTGGGGCGACGGCTTCGACGCCACCGGGGTGCGCAACGCCTGGGCCGAGGGCGCGCTGACGCTGATGTCCTGGGAGCCCTTCGACACCTCCCTCGCCGACATCGCGGCGGGCGAGTCGGACGCGTACCTCAAGGAGTACGCGACCGCGGTCCGCAAGCTGAACCTGCCCGTGGTGATCGACTTCGCGGACGAGTTCAACGGCCACTGGGAGAAGTGGGGCACGAAGGACGTGACCCCGGCCCAGTACGTGGCCGCCTGGCGGCACATCCACCAGACCTTCGTGGACGCGGGCGCCACCAACGTCATCTGGGCCTGGTCGCCCAACATCGTCAACCCGGTCCCGGACGTGAAGCTCAAGCCGTACTACCCGGGCGACGCCTATGTCGACTGGGTCGGACTGATCGGCTACTTCACCGCCGGCGAGGACAACTCCTTCGACAGCGTCTTCGGGACCACCCGCGACCGGGTCCGCACCTTCACCAAGAAGCCGATCCTGCTGCTGGAGACCGGCGCCGTGCCCGGCGAACGGCGGCGGGCCGACATCCGCAACCTGTTCGCGGGCGTCGCGGCGGACGACGACATGCTCGGCTTCATCTGGTTCAACCACAAGAAGCGCGCCGACTGGCGGCTGGAGGCGAGCCCGCTGGCGCTGAAGGAGTTCAAGCGCCTGGCCGCCGACGACCGGTTCGGCTTCGACGTACGGAAGCCGTCATGAGTTCACGACCCGAGTACTACGTCCCGCAGCCGTACGACCCGTACGCGGACGACGACCCGCAGGGCGGCTGGTTCAACTCCGACGGCTTCGTCCCGCGCCGGTCCCAGGGCTACGAGACGGCCCAGGGACAGGTGACACCCCAGGGCCATGCCGCGCCCGAGGGGTACGACGCTCCCCAGGGCCATGTCGCGCCCCAGGGGTACGACGCTCCCCAGGCCCACGACGCCGCCCAGGGGTACGACTACGACCCCCGGACCTCTCCGTACCAGCAGCAGGACGACCAGCCGACGTACGCCCTGCACACGGTCGCCGAGCCGGCCGCGCCCGCCGAGCCCGGGTACACCGTGCCCGAGACGCCCGAGGTCGGCTGGGACATGGCCGCCAGCCGGCGGCGCGCCTGGGTCAGCCGAGCGGTGCTGCTGTTCGTCCTGGCCGTCCAGGCGGTGCTCTCGCTGCGGCTGTCCAACACGGCGTTCCAGGACGAGGCCCTGTACCTGGCCGCCGGACACGCCGAGTTGCAGCACCTGCTGCACGGCACCCCGCTGCCCATCGACTACGGGGCGTACTTCTCCGGCTCGCCGCAGCTGTACCCGGTGCTCGCCGCCGCCGTCGACGGCCGCTTCGGGCTCACCGGGGCCCGCGTCCTGAGCCTGGCGTTCATGCTGGGCACCACCGCGCTGCTGTACTCCTTCACCCGGCGGCTCTTCAACGAGCGGGCCGCGCTGGCCGGCGCGGCGCTCTTCGCCGTGGTCCAGTCGACCATCGTCATGGGGTACTTCGCCACCTACGACGCCGCCGCGGTGTTCCTGCTGGCCCTGGCCACCTGGATCGTCGTCCGCACCGACCGGGCGCCCGTGGCCGCCGTGCTGCTCGCCGCGCCGGTCGCCGTCCTCGCCGTCGGCGTGAAGTACGCGGCGGCCCTGTACCTGCCGACCATCGTCGTGCTCGCCCTGCTCACCGGCTGGCCGCACAAGGGCCGCAAGGCCTTCCTGAGGATGCTGCTCCTCGCGCTCGGCATCGGCGCCCTGCTGGCGGCCGGCATGTACAGCACCGACCTGCTCGCCGGTGTGCGGCAGACCACGACCAACCGCGCCCACGGCTCCGACAGCGCCGCCTTCCTGCTCCAGCGGTCGGCCCAGTGGGGCGGCCTGATGTTCCTCACGGCCGTCGGCGGCGCCCTCTCCTACGTGCGGCGCAGCCGGATGAACGAGTCGCCGGCCGCCCAGCGGCTCGGCAACCCCGGCTGGCGCTGGCGGGCCCTGCTCGGGCTGGTGCTGTGCGGCACCGCGCTGCTCGCACCCGCCTACCAGATGCACCTGGGGACCGTGGTCTCGCTGTTCAAGCACGTCGGCTTCGGCCTGCTGTTCGCCGCGCCGATGGCCGGTGTCGGCGTGACCCGGCTGATCGGGGCGCACTTCCGCTATCCCCAGCTCGGCATCATGCTGTGGACGGCGACGCTCTGCCTCGGCATCCAGCAGGCGGACTGGCGCTTCGGCGTCTGGCCCGACTCCTCGAAGATGATCCAGGTCATCGACTCCCACGTGGACCGCAAGGGCCACTACCTCGCCTCGACGCCCGAGGTGCCCGTCTACTACCTGCGCGACAAGACCAGCCACCGGCAGTGGCAGGGCGTCTTCGCGCTGGAGTACACGGACCGGAAGGGCACGTACCACAAGGGTGACGCCGCCTACCGCGCGGCGCTGCGCGACGGCGAGTTCGACCTGATCGTTCTGGACGGTCTCACCAACCCCCGGGTGGACGGCGTCGTCGCCGCCGCGGTCAAGGGCAATCCGCACTACCGGCTCCTCGCCGACCTGCCCTTCCGCAACTCCAGCGGCACCGGCCACTACCGCATCTGGGTCAAGACCGCCTGAGGCACCCGAAGCATCCGAAGCAAGAAAGGCCGTTCCCTTGCGGCTCACCGTCATCGGCACCGGCTACCTCGGTGCCACCCACGCCGCCTGCATGGCGGAACTCGGCCACGACGTGCTCGGCGTCGACGTCGACCCGGAGAAGGTCGCCGCGCTGAGCGC
This sequence comes from Streptomyces olivaceoviridis, assembly GCF_014650115.1. Taxonomy (GTDB): domain Bacteria; phylum Actinomycetota; class Actinomycetes; order Streptomycetales; family Streptomycetaceae; genus Streptomyces; species Streptomyces olivaceoviridis. Next base: position 181,307 of record NZ_BMUI01000009.1, read on the forward strand.
AGGGCGTGTGCCCTTCCACGAGCCCGGACTGCCCGAGCTGATCGCGAAGCACACCGCGAGCGGCCGGCTGCGCTTCACCACCTCCTTCGCCGAGGCCGGGGCCTTCGGCGAGGTGCACTTCGTATGCGTCGGCACCCCGCAGCGCGCGGACTCCGGCGCCGCCGACCTCGGCCACGTCGACGCGGCCTTCGCCGCCCTGGCCGCGCACGCGGCGCCCGACGCGCTGGTCGTGGGCAAGTCCACCGTGCCCGTCGGCACGGCGGAGCGGCTGGCGCGGACGTACGCCACCGAGGTCGCCTGGAACCCGGAGTTCCTGCGCGAGGGCTTCGCGGTCGAGGACACGCTGCGGCCGGACCGGCTGGTGTTCGGCGTGGAAAGCGCCCGCGCCGAGACGATTCTCCGCGCGGTCTACGCCCCGGTCCTCGCCGCCGGCACCCCGCTCGTCACCGCCGACTTCCCGACCGCCGAGCTGGTCAAGACGGCCGCCAACGCCTTCCTCGCCACCAAGATCTCCTTCATCAACGCGATGGCCGAGGTCTGCGAGGCGGCCGGCGGAGATGTGCGCACCCTCGCCGAGGCACTGGGCCACGACGACCGGATCGGTCCGAAGTTCCTGCGCGCCGGGATCGGCTTCGGCGGCGGCTGCCTGCCGAAGGACATCCGTGCCTTCGCGCACCGCGCCGACGAGCTGGGCGTTCCGCTGACCTTCCTGCGCGAGGTCGACGCGATCAACATGCGGCGCCGGGACCGGGTGGTGGAGCTGGCCCGCGAGCTGTGCGGGCCGGACGTGCTCGGCGCCCGGGTCACCGTCCTCGGTGCCGCCTTCAAGCCCGGCTCCGACGACATCCGGGACTCGCCGGCGCTGGCCGTGGCGGCCCGGCTGCGGCTGGAGGGCGCCGACGTCACCGTCCACGACCCCGAGGCGATGGACAATGCCCGCAAGGCGTTCCCGTTGCTCGGGTACGCGCTGAGCCTGGAGGACGCGCTGCGCGGGGCCGACCTGGTGCTGCATCTGACCGAGTGGCCGCAGTTCCGGGCGATCGACCCGGAACGGGCCGCGGCGCTGGTGGCCCGCCCCCGGATCGTGGACGGACGAGGGGTGCTCGACGCGGACCGCTGGGCCGCGGCGGGCTGGCGGCTTTGGGCGCTGGGCACTCCGGCGCCCGTAGGGGAGGGACACTGATGGCACAGGACGAGCTGCCGGTCACCGTGGTGATGCCGACGTACAACGAGGCGGCGAACCTGCCGGGGATGGCCGAGGCGGTGCTGGGACTGCCGCTGGACGGGCTGCACCTGAAGGTCGTCGACGACTCCAGCCCGGACGGCACCGGGCGGATCGCCGAGGAACTGGCGGCGGAGTACAACAGCGGCGGGCGGCGCCGGATGAGTGTGCTGCACCGCACCGAGAAGGACGGGCTGGGACGGGCGTACACGGCCGGGATGTCCGCCGCTCTGGCGGAGGGCGCCGCGTACGTCGTCCAGATGGACGCCGACGGCAGCCACCCGGTGGAGGCCGTGCCCCGCATGCTGGCGGCGGCCCTCGCCTCCGGCGCCGGTCTCGTCGTGGGCAGCCGGTACGTCGAGGGCGGCTCGCTGGACGAGCGGTGGGGCGCGCACCGGGTGCTGCTGTCCCGCTTCGCCAACCGGTACGCGCGCGCCGTGCTCGGCACCGAGATCCAGGACATCACGGCCGGCTTCAACCTGTGGTCGGCGGCGACGCTCAGGGACGTGGACCTGTCGTCCCTGGACAGCGCGGGCTACAGCTTCCAGGTGGAGCTGAAGTACAAGGCCGTACGCGCCGGGCACACGGCCGTGGAGATCCCGATCCGGTTCGCCGAGCGGACGGAGGGTGCCTCCAAGATGACCCTGCGCACCCAGCTGGAGTCGGCCGTGGTGCCGCTGCGGCTCCGGCTGAAGCGGCAGTAGGCGCGCGCCCGGCTACCGGGCGGCGGCCGAGGCCTGGACCTGGCCGCGGCGGTGGATCTGGTTGGCGGTGAACTGGGCGAGGTCGTTGCCGGCGGCGAACACCTTGGTGTCCTTGGTCGTGACGTCCTTGCCGCTGGTGAAGCCGGAGATCGTGAAGTAGGCGTAGCGGCCGTAGGCGTTCCTGGTCGAGCGGCAGAACGCGCCGTCGCAGAAGGGCTTGACGCCCTTGCCGAACAGCGAGCGCACGATGCTCCGGTCGTCGGTCCGGCCCTTGGCCTTGGTGGCCCGGTCGGCGTCGTCGAAGACGGCGACGCCCACGGTGACCGCGATGCCGCCGTTCGTGTAGGTCACGCGCATCAGGCGGGTGCAGCCGTTGCCGGTGAGGATCTTGGGGAGGGTGCCGCCGGCGGCGGTGGCACAGCTCTCGGTGTCGGCCGTCGGGCCCTTCTTGTACACCGTGCCGCCCATGGTCAGCTGCGTGCCCGGGAACAGGGTGTCCGGGCTCAGCGGGGCGGTGTCCTTCTTGGCGCTGGATATGAAGTCCGTGGGGTCCAGCGGCGGCGGCGCGCTGGTGGGCGCGAAGGACGGCGTCGCGGTGCCCGTGCCGGGCAGCGATCCGCTGGCGGGCAGGTTGCTGGGACCGGCCTGCGGGTCACCGCCGTTCGCGGAGACGACGGCCAGGGCGACCGCCGTGCCTATCGCGACGGTGGCGAGCGCGCCGCCGGCTATGAACAGCAGTTTGCGGCGCTTGTTCCGTGTCTCCGAGGCCTCGGCGAGCGCGGCCCAGTCGGGGGTCCCGTCGTCGGATCCGCTGTTCCACGGCTGCTGGGAATTCGGTTTCCAGGGATCCCATTGAGACTGGGGTCCCCCCTGCCCGTAACTCATGGGGCGCATCTTAGACGGGGGGCCGGTGGTGCGGGGTCCCTCTGACGGCCTGCCTCGTTTTGACCCGTCCGGGGCCTGCCCGGTAACCTACTTCTTCGTTGTGTATTGGCTTGCTCATTCTCACGGGACGGGCCCTTACACCGGTCCACCGGGCCGATGACCAGCGACCCCACGCACGCGGTTTGCGTCGCCGCCGTGGGTCAAGGCTGTCGTGATCGTTTCGGTGACCTTGTTTAGGACCATTCACTCGAAGCGAAGGCTACGAACCGTGCGTACGTACAGCCCCAAGCCCGGCGATGTGACGCGCCAGTGGCACGTCATCGACGCTCAGGACGTTGTCCTGGGTCGTCTCGCCACCACCGCTGCGACCCTCCTCCGGGGCAAGCACAAGCCGATCTACGCGCCGCACGTCGACGCTGGTGACTTCGTCATCATCATCAACGCCGACAAGGTGCACCTGTCCGGCAACAAGCGGACCCAGAAGATGGCGTACCGCCACTCCGGTTACCCGGGTGGTCTGCGCTCCGTCCGCTACGACGAGCTGCTCGACAAGAACCCCGAGAAGGCCATCGAGAAGGCCGTCAAGGGCATGCTCCCCAAGAACTCCCTGGGCCGTCAGATGCTCTCGAAGCTGAAGGTCTACAAGGGTGACCAGCACCCGCACACCGCCCAGCAGCCGGTGCCGTTCGAGATCACCCAGGTCGCGCAGTAAGTCCGGCCACCCCCTAAGACTGAAGAGAATCTGAGGAGAATCGTGGCCGAGACCACTGCCGAGCAGCCGCTCGAAGAGCTTGACATCGACAGCTACACCACCGAGTCCGAGGTCCCCGTCGAGGGCGAGTACACCTCGGAGTCCCTGGCCTCCCGCTTCGGCGAGCCGCAGCCGGCCGCCGGCCTGGGCCGCCGCAAGAACGCCATCGCCCGCGTCCGGATCGTCCCGGGCACCGGCAAGTGGAAGATCAACGGTCGCACCCTTGAGGACTACTTCCCGAACAAGGTGCACCAGCAGGAAGTCAACGAGCCGTTCAAGGTCCTGGAGCTTGAGGGCCGTTACGACGTCATCGCCCGCATCGCGGGTGGCGGTGTCTCCGGCCAGGCCGGTGCGCTCCGTCTCGGTGTCGCCCGCGCGCTGAACGAGGCCGACGTCGACAACAACCGTGGCCCGCTGAAGAAGGCCGGCTTCCTGCGCCGCGACGACCGCGCGGTCGAGCGGAAGAAGGCCGGTCTGAAGAAGGCCCGCAAGGCCCCGCAGTACAGCAAGCGCTAATCAGCAGCTGCCTGCTCGTACTCCGAACGCCCCGGCGGCACGCCACTTGTGCCGTCGGGGCGTTCGTTTATCCCCGCCAAGGGCGTATAACGACACAAGGCGCTCAAAGGCTTGTGTGATCGGATGTCATGGCGTCCGCCATCATCCCGGCAGCAAGGACGCTTCCTCAGGAGGACAAGTGGGACGACTCTTCGGCACGGACGGCGTGCGCGGTGTCGCCAACGCGGATCTGACGGCCGAGATGGCGCTCGGCCTCTCCGTCGCCGCGGCGCACGTGCTGGCCGAGGCGGGCACCTTCGAGGGTCACAAGCCGACGGCGGTGGTCGGACGGGACCCGCGCGCGTCCGGGGAGTTCCTGGAAGCCGCGGTGGTCGCCGGCCTGGCCAGCGCCGGCGTGGACGTCCTGTGCGTCGGCGTGCTGCCGACGCCCGCGGTGGCACACCTGACCGGAGCGCTCGGCGCCGACCTCGGCGTGATGCTCTCCGCCAGCCACAACGCCATGCCGGACAACGGCATCAAGTTCTTCGCGCGCGGCGGCCACAAACTCGCCGACGAGCTGGAGGACCGGATCGAGGCGGTCTACGACGCGCACCGGCACGGCGAGCCGTGGGAGCGTCCGACGGGCGCCGGGGTCGGGCGCGTGCGGTCGTACGAGGCGGGCTTCGAGAGTTACGTCGCCCACCTGCTCGCGGTGCTGCCCAACCGGCTCGACGGGCTGAAGATCGTCCTGGACGAAGCGCACGGCGCGGCCTCGGGGGTCTCGCCGGAGGCGTTCGCCCGGGCCGGTGCCCAGGTCGTCACGATCGGCGCCGAGCCGGACGGCCTCAACATCAACGACGGCTGCGGCTCGACCCACCTGGACAAGCTCAAGGCCGCGGTCGTCGAGCACGGCGCGGACCTCGGCATCGCGCACGACGGCGACGCCGACCGCTGCCTGGCCGTGGACCACACCGGTGAGGAGGTCGACGGCGACCAGATCCTCGCCGTGCTCGCGCTGGCGATGCGGGAGCGTTCCGCACTGCGCTCCGACACCGTCGTCGCGACCGTGATGTCCAACCTCGGCTTCAAGCTGGCCATGGAGCGCGCGGGCATCCGGCTCGTGCAGACGGCCGTGGGCGACCGGTATGTGCTGGAGGAGATGAAGGAGCACGGATACGCCCTCGGCGGCGAGCAGTCCGGGCACGTCATCATCCTCGACCACGCGACCACCGGCGACGGCACGCTGACCGGGCTGCTGCTGGCGGCCCGGGTCGCGGAGACCGGCCGTACGCTGCGGGAGCTGGCCTCCGTCATGGAGCGGCTGCCGCAGGTGCTGATCAACGTGCCCGACGTGGACAAGTCGCGGGTGCGTACGTCGGCCGACCTCGCCGCCGCCGTGTCCGAGGCCGAGCGGGAACTCGGCGAGACCGGGCGGGTGTTGCTGCGTCCTTCCGGTACCGAGCCGCTGGTGCGGGTGATGGTCGAGGCCGCCGACATCGAGCAGGCCCGCTCTGTCGCCGGGCGGCTCGCCGACGCCGTGAAGTCGGCCCTCGGATAGTTCCGGGTCCGGGTCCGGGGCGCGGGGACCTGTGCGGGCGCGGGCCGCGGCCCCGCCGTGGCCGATCGCGCGGTCCCGCGCCCCTGGGCCGGCTGCGTCGCCCTCAGCGGGGGCGCCGCCGCTGTCTCGACCAGAAGTACTTCTGCGCGAGCAGGGTGAGCGTTCCCGCCAGGATGATGCCCAGCAGGTTCAGCAGGAGCTGGGCCGTCGAGCCGCTCGTCTGGGACGTGTCGCCGTAGGCCAGAGCCACCGCCGCGTTGGCGGCGGCCGGGACCGTGGTCACCGAGATGGCGACACCCACCAGCGCGCCCGACTTGGCGGAGGTCAGGGACAGCGTGCCGGCGATGCCGGCGAGGACCGCCACGATGAGCGAGAAGGCGTCCGGGGCGTACACGAAGGCCGTGTTGGGGCGCTCGCCCTCCAGGTCGGACCGGTGGAAGAGCCCGATGGCGTCCATGAACAGGGTGAAGCCGACCGTCACCGCCATCGCCAGCGCGAAGCCCACCAGCAGCGCGGTCAGCGAGCGCCGTGCCAGGCGCGGACGGCGTCGCACGAGGGCCGTGCAGATACCGGCCAGCGGGCCGAACTCCGGCCCCACCGCCATCGCGCCCACGATCAGGATCGCGTTGTCCAGCACGACACCGCAGGCCGCGATCATCGTGGCCAGGGTGATGAAGGCCGCGTAGGTGACCGACAGCGTCGACTCCTCGTGGGTGGCCTCGGTCAGGCCCTCCCACAGCACCGCGTCCGCTCCCTCTCCCGGCGCCTCCTCCTCGGCCTCCTCGGCCCGCCGGGACAGGGAGAGGTCGATGGTCTCCACGGCGATCGAGCCGGTGTCGTCCAGGCCGAGACGCCGTAGCCCGGCGATGAGTTCGTCGCCCGCCTCGCGGGCCACGTCGCACAGCACGACATCGCCGGCGGGGTCGCGGGCGGCTCCGGGCAGGACCACGAGGTGGGTGGTGCCGACCGTCGTCTCGATCAGGCGGACCACCTCGTCGGTCCGTTCCGCGGGGGTGATCAGGCGCAGATGCAGCATGCGCCCATCCAACAGGTACCGCTACAGCTTGCGGAGCCTGAGGCGCTGGACCGTGTGGTCCTGGCCCTTGCGGAGGATGAGGGTGGCCCGGCCGCGGGTGGGGGCGATGTTCTCGACCAGGTTGGGCTTGTTGATGGTCCGCCAGAGCGTGCGGGCGTAGTCCAGGGCCTCCTCCTCGGAGACCTGGGTGTACTTGCGGAAGTACGAGTTCGGGTTCTGGAACGCCGTCTGGCGCAGCTTCTTGAAGCGGTTGAGGTACCAGCTCTCGATGTCGTCGGTGCTCGCGTCGACGTACACACTGAAGTCGAAGTAGTCGGCGAGACCGACCCGGGTGCGGCCGTCCTTGCCGGGCAGGGCGGGCTGGAGGACGTTCAGGCCCTCCACGATCAGGATGTCCGGGCGGCGGACGGTGAGCTTCTCGCCGGGCACGATGTCGTAGATGAGGTGCGAGTAGACCGGCGCGGACACCTCGCCCTTGCCGGCCTTGATGTCGGCGACGAAACGGGTGAGGGCCCGGCGGTCGTAGGACTCGGGGAAGCCCTTGCGCGACATCAGGCCGCGAGCCTCCAACTCCCGGGTGGGCAGCAGGAAGCCGTCCGTCGTGACCAGCTCCACGCGCGGGTGCTCGGGCCAGCGGGAGAGCAGGGCCTGGAGCAGGCGGGCGACCGTGGACTTGCCCACGGCGACCGAGCCGGCGACCCCTATGACGAACGGGGTCCCGGACTGGGAGCCCTTCTCGCCGAGGAAGGTGTTCAGCGCACCCCGGAGGCCGTCCGTGGCGCCGACATAGAGATTGAGGAGCCGGGAGAGCGGGAGGTAGATGTCCCGCACCTCGTCCAGGTCGATGACGTCGCCGAGGCCACGGAGCTTCTCCACCTCCTCGGCGGTGAGCGGCAGCGGCGTCTTGTCGCGCAGCGCGCTCCACTCGGCGCGGGTGAGGTCGACGTAGGGAGTCGCCTCCGGCCTGTGCCGGTGGGCGCTCCGGGGCATCGAGGAGACCGGTGAGATCACAGTCCATTGTTAACGGAGTTTGAACGGCACGGCGGGTGGGGTCCGTCACGCACGTCATTCCGGCCGTCACTGGCCTTCGTACGACGGTGGGAATTTCCGATTTCGGGCAGACGGAGGCCGTTTTTGATCGTTATCGGCCCGTAGGCTGCCGCTCATGTGCGGAATCGTGGGATACGTAGGGTCGCAGTCGGCGCTCGATGTCGTGATGGCCGGGCTGAAGCGGCTGGAGTACCGGGGTTACGACTCGGCGGGTGTCGCCGTACTGGCGGACGGCGGGCTGGCCGCAGCGAAGAAGGCCGGGAAACTGGTCAACCTGGAGAAGGAACTGGTCGAACGGCCGCTGCCGGCCGGGACGACCGGCATCGGCCACACGCGCTGGGCCACGCACGGCGGCCCCACGGACGCCAACGCGCACCCGCACCTGGACAACGCGGGCCGGGTCGCGGTGGTCCACAACGGCATCATCGAGAACTTCGCGGTGCTGCGCGCCGAACTGGCCGAGCGCGGCCATGAGCTGAACTCCGAGACGGACACGGAGGTCGTCGCCCATCTGCTGGCCGAGGAGTTCTCGGCGACCGCCGACCTCGCCGAGGCCATGCGGCTGGTGTGCCGGCGGCTGGACGGCGCGTTCACGCTGGTCGCGGTGCACGCCGACGATCCGGACGTGGTGGTCGGCGCCCGCCGGAACTCCCCGCTGGTGGTGGGCGTTGGAGAGGGCGAGGCGTTCCTGGCCTCCGACGTGGCCGCGTTCATCGCCCACACGCGGTCGGCGGTCGAGCTGGGCCAGGACCAGGTGGTGGAACTGCGACGCGACGGCGTCACGGTCACGGGCTTCGACGGCCGCCCGGCCGAGGTCCGCTCCTACCACGTGGACTGGGACGCCTCGGCGGCCGAAAAGGGGGGGTATGACTACTTCATGCTCAAGGAGATCGCCGAACAGCCCAAGGCGGTCGCCGATACGCTGCTCGGGCGCATCGACCCGTCCGGCTCGCTGACCCTGGACGAGGTGCGGATCAGCCCCTCCGAGCTGCGCGAGATCGACAAGGTCGTCATCGTGGCGTGCGGTACGGCCTTCCACGCGGGCCTGATCGCCAAGTACGCCATCGAGCACTGGACGCGGATCCCGTGCGAGGTGGAGCTGGCCAGCGAGTTCCGCTACCGGGACCCGATCCTGGACGGGCGGTCGCTGGTGATCGCCATCTCCCAGTCCGGCGAGACCATGGACACCCTGATGGCGCTCCGGCACGCCCGCGAGCAGGGCTCGAAGGTGCTGGCGATCTGCAACACCAACGGCTCGACGATCCCGCGCGAGTCGGACGCCGTGCTGTACACGCACGCGGGCCCCGAGGTCGCCGTCGCCTCCACCAAGGCGTTCCTGACCCAGCTGGTCGCCTGCTACCTGGTCGCGCTGTACCTGGGCCAGGTGCGGGGCACCAAGTGGGGCGACGAGATCCAGGCGGTGATCAAGGACCTGTCCCGCATCTCGGAGGAGGTCGAGCGGGTCCTGGAGACCATGGAGCCGGTGCGGGCGCTGGCGCGGACGCTGGCCGACAAGGACACGGTGCTGTTCCTCGGCCGGCACGTGGGCTACCCGGTGGCCCTCGAAGGCGCGCTCAAGCTCAAGGAACTGGCCTACATGCACGCCGAGGGCTTCGCGGCCGGCGAGCTCAAGCACGGCCCGATCGCGCTGATCGAGGAGGACGTGCCGGTGGTCGTCGTCGTCCCGTCCCCGCGCGGCCGGTCGGTCCTGCACGACAAGATCGTCTCCAACATCCAGGAGATCAGGGCGCGGGGTGCCCGGACGATCGTGATCGCGGAGGAGGGCGACGAGGCGGTCGTCCCGTACGCCGACCACCTGATCAGCATCCCGGCCACGCCCACCCTGCTCCAGCCGCTGGTGGCCACGGTCCCGCTCCAGGTCTTCGCCTGCGAGCTGGCCACGGCCCGGGGCAACGAGGTGGACCAGCCCCGCAACCTGGCCAAGTCGGTCACGGTGGAGTGAGGGGACGGGGCCCCGTCGGGCGAGGTTTCGTCAGTGGACGGAGAAGCCGCCGTCCACGTGGATCGACTGGCCCGTGATGTAGGCGGAGGCGCGGCCGGCCAGGAACACGGCCGCGCCCGCGAAGTCCTCGGCGAGGCCGTTGCGGCCGACCATCGTGCGCGCGGCCAGCGCCGCCACCTTCTCGGGGTCGGACTGAAGCCGCCTGTTGAGCGGGGTCAGCACGAAGCCGGGCACCAGGGTGTTGCAGGTGACGCCGTGCGGCGACCAGGCCTCGGCCTGGGAGCGCGCCAGGGACTCCAGGCCGCCCTTGGAGACGCCGTAGGCACCGCTCTGCACGAAGGCGCGGTGCGCCTGCTGGGAGGTGACGTGGATGATCCGCCCGAAGCCCCGCTCGGCCATGCCGGGGCCGAACCGCTGCCCGAGCAGGAACGGGGCCTCCAGGTTCACCGCCATGGTGGTGTCCCAGACGTCCTCGCCCAGCTCGCCCATCGGCGGGCGGAGGTTGACCCCCGCGGAGTTGACGAGGATGTCGGGCTCACCGAAGACGGCCGCGGCCTCATCGGCCGCCGCGCGCACCCCGTCGCGGGTGCCCAGGTCACCGCCGACCCAGGCGGCCCGGCAGCCGTCCGCCGTCAACTCGTCCGCCGTGGCGGACAGTTCCGTCTTCCGCCGCGCCACGATCACCACGCTCGCCCCGGCCCGGGCCAGCGCCCCGGCGATGGCCCGTCCGATACCGGAACTGCCTCCGGTCACCACGGCGACACGGCCGTCCAGGGAGAAGAGGCCGGAGAGGTAGGCATGCGAGGACGTCATGCCGGAAGCGTAGAGCGCGGGTTCCGGCGGTCGTGCGGCGCCCGGCGTCCGACGTGGTGTCGCGGTGCCGCCCGTCACCGGGGTCGTAGGGTGCTCGGCATGAGCATCATCGGGGTGGGCATCGACGTCGCCGAGATCGACCGGTTCCGGGCGTCCCTGGAGCGGACGCCGGGCCTGGCCGACCGGTTGTTCGTGGAGCGGGAGCTGCTGCTGCCCAGCGGGGACAGACGCGGCATCGCCTCGCTCGCGGCCCGGTTCGCCGCCAAGGAGGCGCTCGCGAAGGCGCTGGGCGCGCCGCCGGGGCTTCAGTGGACCGATGCCGAGGTGTACGTGGAGGACACCGGGCAGCCACGGCTGCGGGTGAAGGGGACCGTGGCCGCGCGGGCCGCCGAGCTGGGCGTGCGGGCCTGGCACGTGTCGCTCAGTCATGACGCGGGCGTGGCCTCGGCCGTGGTGGTCGCCGAGGGCTGACCGGCCCCGGCCCGGGTGTGGGCGGTGGGGGTCACGGGGCAGACTCGGTGCCATGCGTACTGCGTACAGCGTGGAGACGGTAAGGGCCGCCGAGCGGGCGTTGATGGCACGGCTGCCGGAGGGCGCGCTGATGCAGCGGGCCGCCGCCGGGCTGGCCGCCGCCTGCGCCGAACTGCTCGGGCGGGTGTACGGCAGCCGGGTGGTGCTGCTCGTCGGCAGCGGGGACAACGGCGGGGACGCCCTGTACGCGGGGGCCCGGCTGGCCCGGCGCGGCGCCGGGGTGACGGCCGTCCTGCTGACGCCCGGCCGGGCCCATACCGGGGGGCTTGCGGCCTTGCGGCGGGCGGGCGGCACGGTGGCCGCCGCGGACTCGGCCGCCGCGGACGAACTGGTCCTGCGGGCCGACCTGGTGGTGGACGGGATCGTCGGGATCGGGGGCAGTGGCGGGCTGCGGCCGGACGCCGAGCGGCTCGCCGGGGTGGTGGCGCGGTCCCGGGCCGCCGTCGTGGCCGTGGACCTGCCCAGCGGTGTCGACGCGGACACCGGGGAGGTGCGGGGGGCCGCGCTCCGGGCCGACCTGACCGTCACCTTCGGCGCGTACAAGCCGGGGCTGCTGGTGGATCCGGCGCGGGAGTACGCGGGAGTGGTGCGGCTCGTCGGCATCGGTCTCGAACCGCCGCCCGCCGACGCCGTACTGGAGGCCCTGCAACACACCGACGTGGCACGGTTGTTGCCTCTGCCGACGGGGGAGAGCGACAAGTACCGGCGCGGGGTGGTCGGGATCGCCGCCGGGTCGGCCCGCTATCCCGGGGCCGCCGTGCTCGCGGTGTCGGGCGCGCTGCGGGGCGGGGCCGGGGCCGTACGGTACGTCGGGCCGGCCGGGGACGCGGTCATCGCGCGCTTCCCGGAGACCCTCGTCTCCGACGCCGGGCCCGCGAAGGCCGGGCGGGTGCAGGCCTGGGTGGTCGGGCCCGGCGCCGGCGACGACGCGGCTGCCGTCGCCGAGGTGCTGGAGGCGGACGTGCCGGTGCTGCTGGACGCGGACGGGCTGCGGCTGGCCGACCGGGACGCGGTGCGGCGGCGTACGGCGCCGACGCTGATGACCCCGCACGCGGGGGAGGCCGCCGCGTTGCTGGGGGTGCGGCGCGAGGAGGTCGAGGCGGCCCGGCTGGCCGCGGTCCGGGAGCTGGCGGCGGTGTACCGGGCGACCGTGCTGCTGAAGGGGTCGACGACACTGGTCGCCGACTTCGCGGGCGGACCGGTGCGGGTGAACGCCACGGGGACGCCGTGGCTGGCCACGGCCGGGAGCGGGGACGTGTTGTCCGGGCTGGCGGGGTCCTTGCTGGCGGCGGGGCTGCGGGCGGCGGACGCCGGTAGCGTGGCGGCGTACCTGCACGGACTGGCGGGCCGCTTCGCCGCGCAGGGCGCGCCCACGGGAGCACATGACGTCGCGTCACACATCCCGCGGGCATGGAGGGACGTACGGGACTGACCGGACCGCCGCGGTGTGACCGACGGCGGTGGTGCAACGCCCTGGGAAGCGGGGGAAGCCGGACCCGCCACCGGGCTTCGGTTGCCGCCGGGACGGCGTGGCGCGACCGACGGCGCCGCAACTCCCCGGGGGCGCGGGGAACTGCGCGCCCGGCCCCCGCGTACCCGCGGCCCGGTGGTGACCGAGGCTCGGTGGCGGGTTCGCCCGGGGCGGTGTGATGTGGCGGACGGTGGCGCAACTGTCCAGGGGCGCGGGGAACTGCGCGCCCGGCCCCCGCGCACCCGCGGCCCCGTGACAGCCAGAGACGCAACGGCGGGACCCGGCCCGCGTCCCACGGAGGGCGGCTCTGAGAGACTGGGGGTGCCATGAGTGAGACACCAGCTGTGCCGACCGCCGCCCTGCGCGCCCGCGCCGAGATCGATCTGGGCGCCCTGCGCGCCAATGTGCGGGCCCTGCGCGCCCGGGCCGAGGGCGCCGCCGTGATGGCCGTCGTCAAGTCCGACGGATACGGCCACGGCGCGGTGCCGTGTGCCCGCGCCGCCCTCGCGGCGGGCGCGAGCTGGCTCGGCACGGCCACGGCCGAGGAGGCCCTCGCGCTGCGCGCGGCCGGGCTGCCCGGCCGCATCCTGTGCTGGCTGTGGGTGCCGGGCGGACCCTGGCGGCAGGCGATCGAGGCCGACATCGACGTCTCGTTGAGCGGCACGTGGGCCCTGCGGGAGGTCGTCGAGGCCGCCCGGGCGGCGGGGCGCCCCGCGCGCGTGCAGCTCAAGGCCGACACCGGGCTCGGCCGCAACGGCTGCCAGCCGGGGGAGGACTGGGCCGAGCTGGTGGGTGCCGCCCTGCGCGCGGAGGCCGAGGGGCTGGTCCGCGTCACCGGAGTGTGGTCGCACTTCGCGTGCGCCGACGAGCCGGGGCACCCGTCCGTCACCGCCCAGCTCACCCGGTTCCGGGAGATGCTGGCGTACGCCGAGGACCAGGGCGTACGGCCCGAGGTGCGGCACATCGCCAACTCGCCGGCCACCCTCACGCTGCCCGAGTCCCACTTCGACCTGGTCCGCACGGGCATCGCCCTGTACGGCGTGTCGCCCAGCCCGGAGCTGGGCACCCCGGCGGACTTCGGGCTGCGCCCGGTGATGACGCTCAGCGCCTCGCTGGCCCTGGTCAAGCGCACCCCGGCCGGGCACGGCGTCAGCTACGGCCATCACTACGTCACGCCCGGCGAGACCACGCTCGGCCTGGTGCCCGTCGGCTACGCGGACGGCATCCCGCGGCACGCCTCGGGCACCGGCCCGGTGCTGGTCGGCGGCAAGTGGCGGACGATCGCCGGGCGGGTCGCCATGGACCAGTTCGTGGTGGACCTGGGCGGTGACGAGCCCCCGGTGGGCAGCGAGGCCGTGCTGTTCGGGCCCGGCGACCGCGGTGAGCCCACGGCCGCGGACTGGGCGCAGGCCTGCGGCACGATCGCGTACGAGATCGTCACACGCATCGGAACGCGCGTTCCCCGCGTCTATGTCGACGCGTCCATGTGAGCGCGTCCAAGTGAACGCGTCCATGTGAGCGCATGCACGTGAACGCGCGAGAACCCGGGTAACCCGTTCAGCGGCGGCACCCATCCAGGCGAACTGCAGTACGGCGAAGAGGAGCGGTACGTGAGCGAGAGCAGCGCGGAGGTCGTGGCGGACGTCGTCGCCTCGGCGGCTGCCGCCTCCGCCGCGGGGGCGGCCGGGAGCTGGCGCAGGGCGACCGGCATCGCCGGTGCCGCGATAGGCGTGCTCGCCGCGGGAGCGGCGGCCGGTGTCGCCATCGAACGGATGACGGTGGGGCGCGGAATGCGCCGCAGGGCCCGGCTGGCGCTGGACGCGGCGGGCCCCTACGGCACCCTGCGCGGCACCCCCGGCAAGGCGTACGCCGACGACGGCACCGAGCTGTACTACGAGGTCGACGAGGCCGAGCCCGACGCCGGCCCGAACGTCTCGCCGCGCCGGCGCCGGCTCTTCGGCCGCAAGGCGCCCGCCCCGGTCACCGTCGTCTTCTGCCACGGCTACTGCCTCAGCATGGACTCCTGGCACTTCCAGCGGGCGGCCCTGCGCGGGGTCGTACGGACCGTGTACTGGGACCAGCGCAGCCACGGGCGGTCCGGGCGGGGTGTGGCCCAGACCCGGGACCGGGAGCCCGTCACCATCGACCAGCTCGGCCGTGATCTGAAGGCCGTGCTCGACGCCGCCGCACCGGACGGGCCCCTGGTGCTGGTCGGTCACTCGATGGGCGGCATGACCATGATGGCCCTCGCCGCGCAGTACCCCGAGCTGATCCGGGACCGGGTCGTCGCCACCGCCTTCGTCGGGACCTCGTCCGGGCGGCTCGGCGAGGTCAACTTCGGGCTGCCGGTGGCCGGCGTCAACGCGGTCCGCCGGATCCTCCCCGGGGTGCTGAAGGCGCTCGGGCAGCAGGCGGAGTGGGTGGAGAAGGGGCGCCGGGCCACCGCCGACCTGTTCGCCGGGGTCATCAAGCGGTACTCGTTCGCGGGCCGGGACGTCGACCCGGCCGTGGAGCGCTTCGCCGAGCGGATGATCGAGTCGACGCCGATCGACGTGGTCGCCGAGTTCTACCCGGCCTTCACCGACCACGACAAGACCGGGGCGCTCGTCTGCTTCCGCGACATGCCGGTGCTCGTGCTGGCCGGCGTCCAGGACCTGGTCACGCCCAGCGAGCACAGCGAGGCCATCGCCGACCTGCTGCCCGACGCCGAGCTGGTGCTCGTGCCGGACGCGGGGCACCTGGTGATGCTGGAGCACCCGGAAGTGGTCACCGACCGCCTCGCCGACCTGCTCACCCGCGCGGGTGCGGTGCCCGCAGGGGCTACCGTAAGTGGCTATGGAAGCACCAGCAGCACCGCACAACCCCGCTGAGACCCAGCTGACCGTCACCTCCCCGGAGCAGATGCGGGAGCTGGGCCGCCGACTGGCCAAGCTGCTGCGCGCGGGCGACCTGGTGATGCTCACCGGCGAGCTGGGCGCGGGCAAGACCACGCTGACCCGCGGGCTCGGTGAGGGCCTGGGCGTGCGCGGCGCGGTCACCTCGCCGACCTTCGTGATCGCCCGGGTGCACCCGTCCCTCGGCGACGGCCCGCCCCTGGTGCACGTCGACGCCTACCGGCTCTCCGGCGGCCTGGACGAGATGGAGGACCTCGACCTCGACGTCTCGCTGCCCGACTCGGTGATCGTCGTGGAATGGGGCGAGGGCAAGGTCGAGGAGCTGACCGAGGACCGCCTCCAGGTGGTCATCCACCGCGCGGTCGGCGACACCACGGACGAGGTACGGCACGTGACGGTCACCGGTCTGGGCGAACGCTGGTCCGAGACGGACCTGGAGCCGCTGTCCGGCTGAGACCGCCGACACGTTCCGACAAGCCGTCGGCAAGATATTGCGCAGGACATCCCGGGCGTGGTCACATGGTACCCAGCCCGTACTTAGGTCTGCCTAAGTACGTCCGCCCCCGCGGCTCAGGAGGCGTCCATGCCCACGGTGCGACCGGTGTCCATGCGTGATCTGCTGGCGGCCTGCGCTGCGGCGGACGCGGTCTCCAGACCGCCTCTCCCCGAGCACTCCGACGGGGCGCGGAGCCCTGCCGAGCACGTCGACGCCGCCGCGTGGGCGCGCCCGGCCGAGACGGCCCCGCAGCCGCCCGACAGCGCGTCCCGGCACGGCGCCTAGCGAATCACCACGACCTTCACGCCGATCGTCGCGAAGTTCCACATCGAGTCCCCGTCCACCCGCGTCTCCCGGATGCCGCCCGTCTTCACGCCAGAGTCGGCCGCCATGCCCTCCGCACCGCCGTTCAGCGCCGCGCTGAACCCGACGGTCACCCCGTCCACGCTGGTGAACCGCACCACGTGCTCGATGGGGACGCTGTCGGTGCCGGTGGCCGTGCTGGAGCGGGACGTGACCCAGTACGTGCCGGCCGGCGGGTCGACGGTGCCCGGCCGCACCGGGAAGGTGCGCTGCACCCGGTTGCCGGGGCTGACCAGCCAGACCCGGTCGTCGTCCACCGAGTACACGACCCGTTCACCCGTTCCGGAGCCGTTCGGCAGGGCGGTCGGGTGGTGCCGGTCCCGGGGCGCCTTGGACGTGGGCGTCGCGTGCGCCACCGGCCCCGCGCCCAGGCCCGCCGGGACGGTCGCCTGGGCCCGGTAGGCGAGGAAACCGACCGTTCCCAGCGCCGTCGCGGTGAGGGCGGCCACGATCCCCGAGCTGGTCCCTGCCACCTGCGCCACCTCTGCCTCGTACCGTCATCCGGTGTAAATGTCGTACTTCGTACAGACCGTAGCAGTCGGTGACCGTCCGTCCCGGACGACCCTGCGGGCGGCGCGGGCGCCGTAGGCTGTTCGCGTGCTCTTGCTCGCTCTGGATACCGCAACACCCGCCGTCACCGTCGCCCTGCACGACGGCACCGACGTCATCGCCTCGTCGAGCCAGGTGGACGCGCGCCGGCACGGAGAGCTGCTGCTGCCGGCCGTCGACCGGGTCCTCACCGAGGCCGGACTGAAGCTGGAGGCCGTCACCGGGATCGTCGTCGGCACCGGTCCCGGCCCCTACACCGGTCTGCGCGTCGGCCTGATGACCGCCGACACCTTCGGCCTGGCGCTCGGCGTCCCCGTGCACGGCCTGTGCACGCTCGACGGCCTCGCCTACGCCGCCGACATCGAGAAGGGCCCCTTCGTCGTGGCGACCGACGCCCGGCGCAAGGAGGTCTACTGGGCCACGTACGCCGACTCCCGGACCCGGCTGACCGGCCCGGCCGTCGACCGGCCGGCCGACATCGCCGAGCGGGTCGCGGGCCTTCCCGCGGTCGGCGCCGGCGCGCTGCTCTACCCGGACACGTTCCCGCGCGCCCACGAGCCCGAGCACGTGTCCGCCGCCTCGCTCGCCTCGCTCGCCGCGGAGAAGCTGGCCGCGGGCGAGGAACTCACCGCCCCCCGGCCGCTGTACCTGCGCCGGCCGGACGCCCAGGTCCCCAAGAACTACAAGGTGGTCACCCCCAAGTGACACAGCCGGCACCCCCCCGACTGCGCGAGATGCGCTGGTGGGACATCGACCCGGTCCTGGGGCTCGAGCGGGACCTGTTCCCCGAGGACGCCTGGTCCCGCGGCATGTTCTGGTCCGAGCTGGCCCATTCCCGGGGCCCCGAGGCCACCCGCTGCTATCTCGTCGCCGAGTCCGCCGACGGCCGGGTCGTCGGGTACGCGGGCCTGGCCGCCGCCGGTGACCTGGCCGACGTGCAGACCATCGCCGTCGCCCGCGACCACCAGGGCACCGGTCTCGGTGCCCGGCTGCTGACCGAGTTGCTGCGCGCGGCGACCGCGTTCGAGTGCCACGAGGTGATGCTCGAATGCCGGGTGGACAACCTGCCCGCCCAGAAGCTCTACGAGCGCTTCGGCTTCACCCCCATCGGCTTCCGGCGCGGCTACTACCAGCCGGGCAATGTGGACGCCCTGGTGATGCGCCTGACCACGGAACCCGGCAGCGGCTCGGCCGCGGGCTCCGCCTCAGTACAAGGAACCGATATCAATGACTGACTCACGCGACGAGCCTCTCGTACTCGGCATCGAGACCTCCTGCGACGAGACCGGCGTCGGCATCGTCCGCGGCACCACCCTGCTGGCGGACGCGGTCGCCTCCAGCGTCGACGAGCACGCCCGCTTCGGCGGTGTGGTGCCGGAGGTGGCGTCCCGGGCCCACCTGGAGGCGATGGTCCCCACCATCGACCGCGCGTTGAAGGAGGCGGGGGTCAGCGCCAAGGACCTGGACGGCATCGCGGTCACCGCCGGGCCCGGCCTCGCGGGCGCCCTGCTCGTCGGCGTCTCGGCGGCCAAGGCGTACGCCTACGCGCTCGGCAAGCCCCTGTACGGCGTCAACCACCTGGCCTCGCACATCTGCGTGGACCAGCTGGAGCACGGCCCGCTGCCCGAGCCCACGATGGCCCTGCTGGTTTCCGGCGGCCACTCCTCGCTGCTGCTCTCGGCGGACATCACCTCGGACGTCCGGCCGATGGGCTCGACCATCGACGACGCGGCCGGCGAGGCCTTCGACAAGATCGCCCGCGTGCTGAACCTGGGCTTCCCCGGCGGCCCGGTCATCGACCGGTACGCCAAGGAGGGCGACCCGGAGGCCATCGCCTTCCCGCGCGGACTGACGGGCCCGCGCGACCCGGCGTACGACTTCTCCTTCTCGGGCCTGAAGACCGCCGTGGCCCGCTGGATCGAGGCCAGGCGCGCGGCCGGCGAGGAGGTCCCGGTCCGCGACGTGGCCGCCTCCTTCCAGGAGGCCGTGGTCGACGTGCTGACCCGCAAGGCCGTCCGCGCCTGCAAGGACGAGGGCGTGGACCACCTGATGATCGGCGGCGGTGTGGCGGCCAACTCCCGGCTGCGCGCGCTCGCCCAGGAGCGCTGCGAGGCGGCCGGCATCCGGCTGCGCGTACCGCGCCCCAAGCTGTGCACGGACAACGGCGCGATGGTGGCCGCGCTCGGCGCCGAGATGGTCGCCCGCAACCGGGCCGCGTCCAGCTGGGACCTGTCGGCCGACTCCTCCCTGCCGGTGACCGACCCGCACGTGCCCGGCCACGACCATGTGCACGAGGTCAGCAAGGAGAACCTCTACTCGTGACCGTCGCCCTGATGTGGGAGGCCCGGGCCGTCGAGGGCCGGGGCGCGGACCTGCTGGCCTGGGTGCGCGAACAGCCCCTCGCCGCCGAGCCGTTGCGCCGCGAGACCTTCCGCGCGCCGCAGGACCGGGTGCTGGTCGTCACGTGGTGGGACGCGCCGTACGACGCCCCGCTCCCCGAACTGCCGGAGCCGGACCCGGAGTTGGTGACCCGGGCGGTGCACCGGTGGCGGTTCGAGGCGGTGGCGGAGGACTGAGTTGGGGAAGCGGTCCCGACTGCGCTATGATCATCACACAGCGAACGGCCGGAACACCGGTCCGGACGCAGTGCGTTGGTGGTCCAAGGAAAGACGCCCCGCTTCCTGCGGGGAGATGCAGGTGCAAGGCCTGCCCGGCGCTCCACTCGACACCCCGCCCCCGGGTTCCCGGCGGCGGGGTGTTCGCGTTTCACGGGACACGGGATCGAATGTTTCGTCGGATCTTTCGAATGTTCCGGCGGGCTCTCGGCTGCCGAGGGCTTCGTCAAGCGGCCCGGCGGGGATACGATCGCGGGCATGAAGCCCTCGAAGCCCGCAGGAACGCAGACGGCGACCCTCGCCGAGATCGCCCGTGAGGCGGGGGTCTCCGCTCCGACTGTTTCGAAGGTCCTCAACGGCCGGGCCGATGTCTCCCCCGCGACCCGCACCCGTGTCGAGGAACTGCTGCGCGCCTACGGCTACCGGCGCCGCCGCGCCGAGGCCTCCCGCTCGCCCCTGATCGACGTCGTCTTCCACGAGCTGGAGAGCGCCTGGGCGATGGAGGTCATCCGGGGCGTGGAGAACGTCGCCCGGGACGCCGGGCTGAGCGTGGTCCTGTCCGAGTCGGCCGGCCGGCTCACCCCCGGCCGCACCTGGGCCGACCAGGTCGCCGCCCGCCGCCCGCACGGGGTGGTGCTGGTGCTCTCCGAACTCGACGAGTCCCAGCGGGCGCTGCTGACCAGCCGCTCCATCCCGTTCGTGGTGATGGACCCGGCCGGCGACCCGGGCCCGGACGTGCCGTCGATCGGCGCCACCAACTGGCAGGGCGGTCTCGCCGCCACCCGCCACCTGGTCGAACTCGGCCACACCCGGATCGGCGCGATCAGCGGCCCGACCCGGATGATGTGCAGCCGGGCCCGGGTGGACGGCTACCGGGCCGCCCTGGAGACGGCCGGGCTGCCCGTCGACCCCTCCCTCGTGGTGGCCGGCGACTTCCACCACGACGCGGGCTACCGCCTGGGCCTGGAGCTGCTGCGCCGCCCGGACCGGCCCACCGCCGTCTTCGCGGGCAACGACCTCCAGGCGCTGGGTCTGTACGAGGCCGCACGTGAGCTGGGCCTGCGCGTCCCGGAGGACCTCAGCGTGGTCGGCTTCGACGATCTTCCGGTGGCCCGCTGGGTGGGCCCGCCGCTGACGACCGTACGGCAGCCGCTCACCGAGATGGCCGAGGCCGCGGCCCGGCTGGTGCTGGAGCTGGGGAGCGAGCGGGAGGAGCGGGCGGCGACCCGGGTGGAGCTGGCGACGAGCCTGGTGGTGCGGTCGAGCACGGACGTGCCTCCGGCCGCTTAGCGGTGCCTGCGGACGGAGTCTCCTCCAACGGGCCGGTGCCGGACGGCGGTTCGCTGCCGGACGCCGGTCCGATGCCGCCAGGATGAGAATTTCCCAAGAAAACCGACTCTGAGCGGCTTCCGCTAACAGTCCCCTCATAATTCGGACTTATGTTCCTGTCGTGACGCGACACGAGGAGCAAGGCGACGCGGGCAGACAGGCGGGCCGGCGATCGAGAGCGCTGAGGATCGTCGGCCTCACCCTGACGGGCGCCCTGGTGCTGGGCGTGGCGGCGGCCGGCTGGGCCTACTGGCATCTCGACCACAACATCCGAAGCGTCGACATCGACAGCGCACTCGGCGACGACCGGCCGGCCAGGGCCGTGGTCACCCCGTCCGCGACCGCCCCGGCGGACGCCTCTCCGCTGCCCACCGGCTCGCTCAACGTCCTGGTCCTCGGCTCGGACTCGCGCAGCGGCAAGGACAACCAGGAGCTGGGCGGCGGCGACAGCGGCGGAGCCCGGTCCGACACCGCGATGGTCGTGCACATCGACGCCGGCCGGACGAAGGCCACCGTCGTCAGCATCCCGCGCGACACCCTCGTCACCCGTCCGGCCTGCCCGCTCAGCTCCGGCGGCAGCACGGCACCGGCGTACGGCGCCATGTTCAACAGCGCCTACGCGGTGGGCGGCCCGGTGTGCGCGGTGAAGACCGTCGAGGCCCTCACCGGGGTCCGCATGGACCACTACCTGGAGATCGACTTCTCCGGCTTCGCCAAGCTGGTCGACGCGCTGGGCGGGGTCGACGTCACCACCGGCCAGGACATCGACGACGCCAAGAGCCACCTGCGCCTCAAGGCCGGCACCCACCACCTCGACGGCAAGCAGGCCCTCGCCCTCGCCCGCACCCGGCACGGCATAGGCGACGGCAGCGACCTGGGCCGCATAGGGCTCCAGCAGACGCTGGTCAAGGCCCTGCTGGAGCAGATGGCCGGTGCCGGCCTGCTCTCCGACCCGGCCCGGCTGTACCAGGTCGCCGACGCCGTCACCACCAGCCTCACCACCGACACCGGCCTGAACTCCCTGAACGAGCTGGTGAGCCTCGGCCGGAGCCTGAAGGGGCTGACCGCCGACCGAGTGCGGACGGTGACCATGCCGGTCGTCACGGCACCCTCCGACCCCAACCGGGTCGTCGCCCGGGAGCCGGCGGCGGACGACCTCTGGGCCTCCCTGCGCTGAGCCGGGGAAATCCCCGAAACTTCTTCCGCGGGTGTGTCGATCCGGGTGTCTCCCGTTCGACGCAAGGGGTGAGCGGCGGGAACGGAACCCGCCGCCGCGACCCAAGGAGTCACCATGCCCCGCTACCTGTCCCTCGTGCGCATCGACGAGTCCACCGGCCCCGCCGGGGGTCCCAGCGCGGAGCTGATGCAGCGGATGGGCGAGCTGATCGAGGAGATGACCAAGGCCGGTGTGCTGCTCGACACCGCCGGGCTCACCCCGTCCGCCGAGGCCGCCCGGATGGACTGGGACGGCGAGAAGGTGTCCGTGACCGACGGCCCGTTCACCGAGTCCAAGGAGGTCGTCGGCGGCTACGCGCTCATGCAGTGCAAGGACCGGGCCGAGGCGCTGGAGTGGACGCAGCGCTTCCTGAAGATCCACGGCCCGGAGTGGCGGCTCGCCTGCGAGCTGCGGGAGATCGCCGAGGGCTGAGCCCGTTTGGCCCACCGCCGTCCAGGGTGTTGCATGGTGGGCTGTGGAGACACAGCCCGCCACGGCACACGCCATCGAGACCGTCTTCCGCCTGGAGTCGCCCCGGGTGATCGCCGGGGTCGCCCGGATCGTCCGGGACGTCGGCATCGCCGAGGAGCTGGCGCAGGACGCCCTGGTCGCCGCCCTGGAGCGGTGGCCGCTGGACGGGGTGCCGGACAACCCCGGCGCCTGGCTCATGGCCACCGCCCGGCACCGGGCCGTCGACCTGGTCCGGCGCCGTGAGACCTACGCCCGCAAACTCGCCGAGCTCGGCCGCGACCTGGCCACGGCCCCACCGTCGTACGACGCGCCGGCCGACCCGGACGACATCGACGACGACCTGCTCCGGCTGGTCTTCACCGCCTGCCATCCGGTGCTGTCGCCGGAGGCCCGCACCGCGCTCACCCTGCGCCTGCTCGGCGGCCTGACCACGGCCGAGATCGCCCGTGCCTACCTGGTCCCGGAGCCGACGGTCGCCCAGCGGATCGTCCGTGCCAAGCGCACCCTGGCGAAGCGGAACGTCGCCTTCGAGGTGCCGTACGGCCCCGACCGCGAGGCCCGCCTCGGCTCCGTGCTGGACGTCATCTACCTGATCTTCAACGAGGGGTACGCGGCCACCGCCGGCGACGACTGGCTGCGCCCCGGCCTGTGCGAGGACGCGCTGCGGCTGGCCCGGGTGCTGTCCGCGCTGATGCCCAAGGAGCCCGAGGTGCACGGCCTGGCCGCGCTGCTGGAGTTCCAGGCGTCCCGCGCCACCGCCCGCACCGGCCCCGACGGCACACCGGTGCTGCTGGAGGACCAGAACCGCGGCCGCTGGAACCGCATGCTCATCGCGCGCGGCATCCACGCCCTCGACCGCGCCGGGGCCACCGCGAGCGGCCCCCCTGGCCCGTACACCCTCCAGGCGGCCATCGCCGCCTGCCACGCGCGCGCGTACACGTACGAGGAGACGGACTGGCGCGCCATCGCCACCCTGTACGGCCTGCTGGCCGTCCGCGCGCCCTCCCCGGTGGTCGAGCTGAACCGCGCGGTCGCCGTGTCGATGGCCGACGGCCCGGCGGCGGGCCTGAGGCTGGTGGACGCCCTGGCCGCCACGCCCGCGCTGCGCGGCTACCACCTGCTGCCCAGCGTCCGCGGTGACCTCCTCTCCCGCCTCGGCCGCACCGCCGAGGCCCGCGAGGAGTTCCTCCGGGCGGCGGCCCTGACCCACAACGAGAGGGAACGGCAGCTGCTGTCGCGCAGGGCGCGCGCGTGCGGCTGAGCGTCAGCCGAGCGGACGGCCGATCAGCATCGTCGGTGCCCCGGCGACGCGGGTGAGGAAGACGGTGGCCGCGTTCGGCCCCTGCGGTCTCACCTTCCGGCGCAGCTCCTCCGGCTCGACCGCCGAGCCGCGCTTCTTCACGGTCAGCGTGCCGACCTCGCGCTCCCGCAGCAGGGCCTTGAGCTTCTTGACGTTGAACGGGAGCCGGTCGGTGATCTCGTAGCCGGTGGCGTACGGCGTGGGCCGGGCCTCGTCGGTGGTGACGTACGCGATGGTCGGGTCCAGGAGCCCTCCGCCGACCTCCTCGGCCACCTCGGCGACCAGGTGCGCGCGGATCACGGCGCCGTCCGGCTCGTACAGGTACCGCCCCACCGGCCGGACCCCGGGATCGGGCAGCCCGCGGCCGAGCAGCGTGCGCGGGCCCGGCAGCAGCGTGGCCCGCACCGCGCCCGGCGCCCCGGTCCCGAACCACAGCACCGCTTCCTTCACGTCGCCGCCGTCGGAGATCCACTCGGCCTCGGCCGCGGCCGGGACCACCTCGTGCGGGATGCCCGGCGCGATCTTCAGCGCGGCGCGGGGCGCCTGGAGGGCCGTCCCGATCGCCCAGGACAGCGGCGGCGAGTAGGCCTCCGGGTCGAACACCCGCCCGCCCGTCGCCCGGCCGCCACCCCTCACCGACGCGCCTCGCGCGGCCCCTCTTGACGGCCCGCCCCGGCGCGCCGGGTCCACGAACACCGCGTCGTACCCGGCGGTGTCCACCTCCGTGACATCGGCCTCGCGCACCTCGATCAGGCCGGCCAGCCCCAGCGCCTCGGCGTTCGCCCGCGCCACGGCCGCCGTCAGCGGATCCCGGT
This sequence comes from Streptomyces olivaceoviridis, assembly GCF_014650115.1. Lineage (GTDB taxonomy): Bacteria > Actinomycetota > Actinomycetes > Streptomycetales > Streptomycetaceae > Streptomyces > Streptomyces olivaceoviridis. The sequence goes on from NZ_BMUI01000009.1 coordinate 205,834, forward strand.
CCACGGCCAGCACCCGGATGCCGGCCCGCGCCAGGGCGATGGCGTCCCCGCCGATCCCGCAGCACAGGTCGGCGACGCGGGCCACGCCCAGCTCCTTCAGCCGCCCGGCCCGGTACGCCGCCACGGAGGCCCGCGTCGACTGCTCGACCCCGTTGGGCGTGAAGAACATGCGCCCGGCGTCCTCGGGCCCGAACTTCGCCACCGCCCGCTGCCGCAGCCGGGCCTGGCCGAGCGCGGCCGAGACCAGTTCGGCCGGGTGGTCGCGGCGCAGCCGGGTGGCCACGGCCAGTTCCCGCGCGGGCTCGGTGTCGCGGACCTCGTCGAGGAGGGCGCGGCCTTCGGGGGTGAGGAGCAGAGCGAGGTCGTTCACCGGGTCATTGTGGGCCAGTCGGTGGACGGTGCGCCTCCGGCGGCGGTGTCGTCCGGGGTCGCGGGCCGGGGCCTGGGAGGATCCGGCACCATGCGAGCAGTAGTACAAAATGACAAAAGTCGGACTCGTTTCCGGCGGCTGGCCCTCGGGGGCGGAGCCGCCGCGCTGGCCGCCGCCACCCTGCTCTCCGCCTGCGCCGGGCCCGAGTCCGTGCGCAGCGCCTCCGGCCACGGCGGCCCCGCCAAGCCCCAGGATCCGGCGGCGCGCCGGGCCGCCGAGCATGCCCGGCTGGCCGCCGCCGCCCGGCGCTGGGGGCTGGACCAGGTCCCGCTCACACCTCCGCCGCCCCCCGCGGCGAAGCCGAGGATCGCCGCCCGCGACGGATTCGAGGTGGACCACCAGGAGGACTGGAACCTGCCCCCCGTCTTCACCACGGTCCCCACCCGCGACAAGGTCGTGTTCCTGACGATCGACGACGGCGCCGAGAAGGACCCGCGGTTCCTCGCCATGATGCGCGAGCTCAAGATCCCGTACACCGCGTTCCTCAGCGACTACCTGGTCAAGGACGACTACGCCTACTTCCGGAAGATGCGGTCCTACGGCAACACCCTCAACAACCACACCCTGCACCACCCCTACCTGCCGGGCCTGTCCTACGAGGAGCAGAAGGACGAGATCTGCGGCATGCAGGCCGTCATGAAGAAGCAGTTCGGCAAGGCGCCCACCGTCTTCCGTCCCCCCTACGGCAACTACAACCAGGACACCCTGGTCGCCGCGAAGGAATGCGGCATCAGGTACGCGCCGATCTGGAACGAGGAGGTCTTCGTCGACCACTGGGAGTACCGCGAGGACGACAAGCGGCTGCGCCGCGGCGACATCGTCCTCACCCACTTCCGCGGCCGGGACGACTGGGACGGCACGATGGTGGACGACATGCGCCGCTTCCTGAACAAGGTCACGCGCGAGGGCTACGCCGTGGCCCGCCTGGAGGACTACCTGTGAGGCGGGCTCGGGGCCCGGCCGCGGCCCTCGCCGCGGCCCTGCTCCTGACGGGCTGCGCCCAGTCCGTCGACCCCATCGAACGCCTCGGCAAGAAGGCCGCCGAAGGGGTACGCCCGCACACCACCGCCCCCGACCACCGCTACCGCGCGTGGGGCCTGACCCGGCCCCTCGCCCGCTCCCCGGTGCACCCGGCCCGCCCGCTCGCCGAGCACCAGCGGACCGGCGCCCCGCCCCCCGTGGTCGACCGCGTCCCCACCCGCGACCCCGTCGTCTTCCTCACCTACGACGACGGCGCCGAGCGGGACCCCCGCTTCGTCGACATGGTCCGCGAACTCCGGCTGCCGGTCACCCTGTTCCTCACCGACAGCGTCGCCGCCCCCGGCTACGGCCACTTCGCCCGGCTGCGCGCCCTCGGCGCCGGCATCGAGAACCACACCGTCGACCACCGGGCCCCGGCCGGACTGCCGTACGCCGGCCAGCGCGCCGAGATCTGCGGCCAGCAGGACCGCCTCCGCACCGCGCTCGGCGTCCGCCCCCGCCTCTTCCGCCCGCCCTACGGTTCCCACGACCGCACCACCCGGCGCGCGGCGGCCGACTGCGGCATCTCCGCGCTCGTCCTGTGGCGCGCCGCCCTGACCCCGGCCGGCCTCGCCTACACCCACGGCCCCCACCACCTGGGCCCCGGCGACATCGTCCTGGTGGGCCCCGACGAGTCGAGGGGGCCGGCCCTGTGGAGACGCACGGCAGGTGTGCTGAGGGAGGCGCAGGGGCGGGGGCTGACGGTCGGGCGCCTTGAGGACTACCTGTGAGGGCCGGCCGCACACCGCGATTCCGGCCGACGCGCCGCGGTCAATTGGCACTCCGCTTGACCGAGTGCTAATCGCGGTCATAGTCTCGGCTCTGGCACTCCCCCCTGGAGAGTGCCAGACAAACGCGACGGGCAGGTCCGGCACCCGCGACGACGGATCGACCTGGTCGCCACCTCAGACAGTTAACCCCGTGAGATCTCCGAAGGGGGAGGTCGGATCGTGACGACCGCCAGCTCCAAGGTTGCCATCAAGCCGCTCGAGGACCGCATCGTGGTCCAGCCGCTGGACGCCGAGCAGACCACGGCCTCTGGCCTGGTCATCCCGGACACCGCGAAGGAGAAGCCCCAGGAGGGCGCCGTCCTCGCCGTGGGCCCGGGCCGGTTCGAGAACGGCGAGCGTCTGCCGCTCGACGTCAAGGTCGGCGACGTCGTGCTGTACAGCAAGTACGGCGGCACCGAGGTGAAGTACAACGGCGACGAGTACCTCGTCCTCTCGGCTCGCGACGTCCTCGCGATCATCGAGAAGTAATCACCTCAAGCGACTCTCCGCTTTGAGCTGCGCCCCTGGCCCCCGCGACCGATAAGAAGCCGGGCGCCCGGGGCGCAGCGTCTTTTCACCCACAGATTTCCGAGAGGGCTCCCGCTGTCATGGCGAAGATCCTGAAGTTCGACGAGGACGCCCGTCGCGCCCTTGAGCGCGGCGTCAACAAGCTTGCCGACACCGTGAAGGTGACGATCGGTCCCCGTGGCCGCAACGTCGTCATCGACAAGAAGTTCGGCGCGCCCACCATCACCAACGACGGTGTCACGATCGCCCGTGAGGTCGAGATCGAGGACCCGTACGAGAACCTCGGCGCGCAGCTGGTGAAGGAGGTGGCGACCAAGACCAACGACATCGCTGGTGACGGCACCACCACCGCCACGGTCCTCGCCCAGGCGCTGGTCCGCGAGGGCCTGAAGAACGTCGCCGCCGGTGCCTCCCCGGCCGCCCTGAAGAAGGGCATCGACGCCGCGGTCAAGGCCGTCTCCGAGGACCTGCTCGCCTCGGCCCGCCCGATCGACGAGAAGTCCGACATCGCCGCCGTCGCCGCGCTGTCCGCCCAGGACCAGCAGGTCGGCGAGCTGATCGCCGAGGCGATGGACAAGGTCGGCAAGGACGGTGTCATCACCGTCGAGGAGTCCAACACCTTCGGCCTGGAGCTGGACTTCACCGAGGGCATGGCCTTCGACAAGGGCTACCTGTCGCCGTACTTCGTGACGGACCAGGAGCGCATGGAGGCCGTCCTGGAGGACCCCTACATCCTCATCAACCAGGGCAAGATCGCCGCCATCGCCGACCTGCTGCCGCTGCTGGAGAAGGTCATCCAGGCCGGCTCCTCCAAGCCGCTGCTGATCATCGCCGAGGACGTCGAGGGCGAGGCCCTGTCGACCCTGGTCGTCAACAAGATCCGCGGCACCTTCAACGCCGTCGCGGTGAAGGCCCCCGGCTTCGGCGACCGCCGCAAGGCGATGCTCCAGGACATGGCCGTCCTCACCGGCGCCACCGTCATCTCCGAGGAGGTCGGTCTCAAGATCGACCAGGTCGGCCTCGACGTGCTCGGCTCCGCCCGCCGCGTCACCGTCACCAAGGACGACACCACGATCGTCGACGGCGCCGGCAAGTCCGAGGACGTGCAGGGCCGCGTCGCCCAGATCAAGGCCGAGATCGAGAACACCGACTCCGACTGGGACCGCGAGAAGCTCCAGGAGCGCCTCGCCAAGCTGGCCGGCGGCGTGTGCGTGATCAAGGTCGGCGCCGCCACCGAGGTGGAGCTGAAGGAGAAGAAGCACCGTCTGGAGGACGCCATCTCCGCGACCCGCGCCGCGGTCGAGGAGGGCATCGTCTCCGGTGGTGGCTCCGCCCTGGTCCACGCCTCCAAGGTGCTCGACGGCAACCTCGACAAGTCCGGCGACGAGGCCACCGGTGTCTCCGTGGTCCGCAACGCCGTGGTCGAGCCGCTGCGCTGGATCGGCGAGAACGCCGGCCAGGAGGGCTACGTCATCGTGTCCAAGGTCAAGGACCTGGACAAGGGGCAGGGCTACAACGCCGCCACCGGCGAGTACGGCGACCTGATCAAGGCCGGCGTCATCGACCCGGTCAAGGTCACCCGCTCCGCCCTGGAGAACGCCGCCTCCATCGCCTCCCTGCTGCTCACGACCGAGACCCTGGTCGTCGAGAAGAAGGAAGAGGAGCCGGAGGCCGCGGGCCACGGCCACAGCCACGGCCACGCGCACTGAGCCCAGCGCTCTTGAGTGAAGGCCCGGCACCCCGGTGAGGGGGCCGGGCCTTCGCCCTGTCCGCTGCTCCCAAGCGGCCGCTGCTCCGAAGCGGCTACTGCTCCAACGCGTCGAGCGCGCCCAGTTGCTGCATCAGCCCGAGCTGGTCGTGCTGCCACCACAGCTCGGCGATCTTGCCGTTGTCGCCGAACCGGAACAGCGCCATCCCGGTCATGGTGACCTGCCTGCCGGTGGACGCGATCCCCAGGAAATCGCCCTGGTGCGTGGCGTACCAGGTCCACCGCGCGCAGGCCCGGTCGCCCTGCGTGAGCACATCCTCGACCGTGAACGCGAAGTCGAAGGCGCCGCGCCACATCCGGAACTCGGCGCGGACGTTGTCCAGCCCGATGGTGTCCTGCGGGTTCATCGGATCATGGCTGTGGATGTCCTCGTCCAGCAGGCCGTTGAGCGGCGGCAGCTCGCCCTCGGTGCACAGCGCCTCGAAGAACGAGCGCACCATGCCCTCGGACAGGCTCTCGTCCCGTACGACGTCCAGGTCGATGAACGTCGGCATCTCGTCGCACAGCGCGACCAGCCCCCGGAAGATCCGGTCGGTCTCCGGGAGGTTCGAGTTCCGCATCGCGTCCTCGTACGACGGGAACTCCACCACTTCGACGACGTGCGAGGCGTCCGAGCGGTCCGTGCCCATCACCGCGTGCGTCGCCGTCCGCCTGCCCTTGGTCTGCTGGACCCAGTCGTCCATGAGCCGGTTCATCTCGTCCAGCCGGCTCGTCCTGCACTCGATGAGCTGTACGAAGGTCATGCGCCGCCTCCGGCCCCCCTGGTCCGGTACCGTCCCGCCCATTTTCCCACCGGGACGGCGGCGCCACCCGCCCGCTACCGCGGCCCGTACTTGCGCCCGGTCCGGGAGCTGACCCCGCCCAGCAGCCCGCGCGGCGCCACCTTCACCAGCCCCATCAGCGCCTTGTACCGGGGGTCGGGGATGGACAGCGTCTTGCCACGCGCGAGGTCGGACAGGGCCGCCGCGACCAGCTTGTCGGCGTCCAGCCACATCCAGCCCGGGATGTTGTCCGTGCCCATCCCGGCCCGCTGGTGGAACTCGGTGCGCACGAACCCCGGGCACAGCGCCATCAGCCGGACCCCGCTGCCGGCCAGGTCCTTGGCCGCGCCCTGGGTGAACTGCACGACCCACGCCTTGGACGCGCCGTAGGTGCCGCGCGGGACGAACGCGGCCACCGAGGCGACGTTCACCACCCCGCCCCGGCCGCGCTCGCGCATCGCCTCGGCCGCCGCCGACGTCAGCCGGAGCACCGCCTCGCAGTGCACCTTGAGCATCCGCAGCTCGTCCGCCATCGGTACCTCCAGATAGCGGCCCTTGTTGCCGAAGCCGGCGTTGTTGACCAGCAGGTCGACCGGGTTCTTTCGGTCGCCGAGCCGGTCGGCCACCGTCTCGATGCCCTTGTCCTGCGCCAGGTCGGCGGTCAGCACCTCCACCTCGATGCCGTGCCGGTCGTGCAGTTCCGTCGCCTGCTCGCGCAGCCGCTTGGTGTCCCGCGCGACCAGGACGAGGTCATGCCCGTCAGCCGCCAGCCGCCGCGCGAACGCGGCACCGATCCCCGCGGTCGATCCCGTAATCAGAGCCGTTGTCATGGCCCAAGCGTAGTGACCCGGACCGACAGCCTCAGCGGTCCGCGCGCCGTGCCCGGTGCTCTGCCGGCGGGTTACCGGACTCCGTGCTCGGCCACGTACGCCCGGGCCTTCGCCAGCGTCTCGGAGTGCAGCGCCGTGCCCGCCGCGAGCAGCCGGGGCAGCAGCTCCCGCTCGGTGGTGACCGCGCGGAACTGCATCGACGCCGTCACGCCGTGGTCCGGCCGGTGCACGATCTCGACCGGATCGCCCGCCCGGATCTCACCCGGCTCGATCACCCGGAGGTAGGCACCCGTTGCGCCCTTCTGCGTGAATCTCCTGACCCAGCCGCGCTCGCCCAGATGGCCCTGGAAGGTGGCGCACGGAATGCGGCCGGAGGTCACTTCCAGTACGACGGTGGGACCGATCCGCCAGCGCTCTCCGATCAGCGCCCCGGAGACGTCCAGACCGTCCGTCGTGAGGTTCTCGCCGAAGCACCCGTTGGCCAACGATCTGCCGAGTTCGCGCTCCCAGGCGTCGAGGTCCTCCCGGGCGTACGCGTACACCGCCTGTTCGTCCCCGCCGTGGTAGCGCGTGTCGCACACCGCGTCCCCGGCGAGCCCGCCCGCGCCGACGCCCTTGGGTCCGGGCGCCGCCACCGGCACCGGGCCGTCGGCCGGGTGCTTGTCTATGCCGGTGAGGCCGTCCGGCTGGTTCGTGTAGGGCACCTGCCGGGGCCGGCCCAGATTGACCGAGAGAAGCTTCATCCCGGCACGGTAAGCGATCCGGGCCCAAAGCGTCGACGCATTATCCGGCACTCCTTCCAAGGCTGCCTTATGCTCGTCGGGTGATCGAGGCCCGTCATCTCCGTGTCCTGCGCGCCGTCGCCACCACCGGTTCCTTCTCGGCGGCCGCACGCCAGCTGGGCTGCACCCAGCCCGCCGTCAGCCAGCAGATGAAGGCCCTGGAAGCCTCGGTCGGCACCCCGCTGCTGGTCCGCACCGGGCGCGAGATGCGCCTGACCCAGGCCGGTGAGGCCCTGGTCCGGCACGCCTCCGGCATCCTCGCCGGGCTCACCGCGGCCGAGGAGGAGGTCGCCGCCATCGCCGGCCTGCGCGCGGGCCGGGTCCGGCTGGTCTCCTTCCCCAGCGGCAGCTCCACCCTGGTCCCCACCGCCCTGGCCGCCCTGCGCGCGGGCCACCCCGGCACCCGCGTCTCCCTGGAGGAGGCCGAACCGCCGAGGTCCGTGGAACTGCTCCGCGAAGGCGACTGCGACCTGGCCCTGGCCTTCCGCTACGAGGGGGCGGCGGTCGCCGAGGACTGGGACGACCTCGTCGTGCGCCCCCTGCTGACGGACCGCCTGGTCGCCCTGGTGCCCGAACGGCACCGGCTCGCGCGCGCGGACAGCGTCGCCATCGGCGAGCTGGCCCACGAGCCCTGGATCGCGGGCTGCCCGCGCTGCCGCGGCCAGCTGGTCGAAGTGTGCGAGGGGGCCGGGTTCACCCCGCGCATCGACTTCGCCACCGACGACTATCCGGCCGTGATCGGCCTGGTCGGCGCCGGCCTGGGCGTCGCCGTCCTGCCCCAGCTGGCCGTGGAGTCGGTACGGCCGCGGGGCGTGCGCACGGTACGGCTGGAACCGGCGGTACGGCGGGAGATCGTCGCCCTCACCCTGCCCGACCTGGCCCAGGTGCCGGCGGTGTCGGCCACGCTGGAGCAGCTGGCGCGGGCGGCGCGGGCGGCAGGGCGCGGCCAGGTCTAGCCGCAGAAGAGGGGGTCACGGAGCCGCGGGGCCGTCGCGGAGGCGAGGGGCGTTACGGGGACGAGGGGCGTCGCGGAGACGAGAGGCGACGCGGAGGCGAGGGGGCCGCCCGGACGAGGCACGGGCACGCGCGTGCGTGCCCGGTAAGGAAGCGGATGTTTTGCCGATGATGACGCAGAAACGTTCCTTCAGTGCTCCGAAGCGGTGTCCCCGCTGGTGGTCGAGGCCGCCACCAGGCGGTTGCGTGCCCGCCCCATCAACTCCTCACGCTCGTCCTCGGTCAGGCCGCCCCAGACGCCGTACGGCTCGCGCACCGCCAGCGCGTGCGCCGCGCACTCCGCACGGACCGGGCACCTCATGCAGACCTCTTTGGCCGAGTTCTCGCGAGCGCTCCGAGCCGCCCCGCGCTCGCCCTCCGGGTGGAAGAAGAGCGAGCTGTCCACCCCGCGGCAGGCAGCCAGCAGCTGCCAGTCCCACAGGTCCGCGTTCGGTCCGGGAAGGCGGGAGAAATCTGCCATTACGTGACCCCTTGTCGCCGTTCTGGGCGGATACGGTGCCAACGACCGTACATCTCCGGTCTAAGGAGATGAAAATATGACTCATTGCGAATCTAGCCCCGGACACTGCGAAACGGGAAGAAAAAGGGCCGAATGGGGCATAGGTTGTGATGAAAAGTTGTGGGTCCGTCGAGCATGTCTGCACCGTGTCGATGCCCTCACGTAGAGTGCCGAAGACGGCACGCGGGCCCGTAACTCTTTCGAGTGACCGTCGTTGAGAGTGCGGATGCGGTTGAGAAAACAAGCGCTCGGGCAGGCGTCCGAGACGGTCGACCGCACAGGTGACGATTCCGTACCAGCCTGGAGGCTCAAGGTGACGCGCATCAGCTGCGGAGGGCGGTCATGACATCCGTCCTCGTCTGCGACGACTCCCCGCTTGCCCGAGAAGCGCTCCGCCGCGCGGTCGCGACCGTGCCCGGTGTCGAGCGCGTGACGACGGCGGCCAACGGCGAGGAAGTCCTCCGCCGCTGGGGCGCCGACCGCTCCGACCTCATCCTGATGGATGTGCGCATGCCCGGCCTGGGCGGCGTCGAGACCGTGCGCCGGCTGCTGTCCGCCGATCCGGGCGCGCGCATCATCATGCTCACCGTCGCCGAGGACCTCGACGGGGTGGCCCTCGCCGTCGCCGCCGGTGCCCGGGGATACCTGCACAAGGACGCCTCGCGCGCGGAGTTGCGCGCCACGGTGACCCAGGCGCTGGCCGACCCCACCTGGCGACTCGCCCCGCGCCGGCTGCGCTCGGCGGAGATGGGCGCCGCGCCCACGCTCACCGCGCGTGAGATCCAGGTGCTGGAGGGCATGAGCCACGGCCGCTCGAACGCCGAGATCGGCCGCGAGCTGTTCCTCTCCGAGGACACCGTCAAGACGCACGCCCGGCGCCTGTTCAAGAAGCTCGGCGCCTCGGACCGGGCGCACGCGGTGGCCCTCGGCTTCCGCTGGGGACTGGTCCGCTAGCGACCGCGAAGCCGGGCGGGCCGCTCGGCGCCGGGGCCTTCCGGTGCCGTCCGTGCCCGCGGCTGCCGTGTGGTGGGCGGCCGACCGCGCTCGTCGAGGGCGGCTGGGTGTGCCCCGGTACCCCTGGTCTCGTGTGCCCCCGGGGCGTGGCGCCCGCCGGTGGTGTGCGGGCGGACGCCGTGCGGGGCGCTGGTCGTACGGGCGGTGGCGCGCCGGGCCACCGTGCCGTTGCTGCGGTGCCGTTGCTGCCGTGCCGTTCGGCGGACGGACGGGGCTGTCCGGGTGATTCCGGTCATCCCGGTCCGCCCTGATCACCCCGGCTGCGTCAACCGTCCGGGTTTCGCACCGGCGGGCGAGCCGCCGTGGAGACCGGCGGTGAATCGTCGTACAAGTCGGCGGCGAACGTCGTACAAGTCGGCGGCGAACGTCGTACGAGTCGGCGGTGAATCGTCGTACAAGTCGGCGGCGAACGTCGTACGAGTCGGCGGCGGACGTCGTGGAAGTCGGTGGCGGACGCCACAGAAGTCGGCGGTGGACGCCGCGGAAGTCGGCAGGCGGGCTCGCCCGCCGGTGGAACGCGTCGACGGGCAACCGCCCCGGCGCACAACGGTGCGGAACGCGGCGCGTGACCACTCCGGCGCACCACCCCGCCGAACGCCCCGAGTGGCGCGTGTACGACGGCCCGCCGGACGCGCGCTGCTCGTTTCGGCGCGGATGCCGCATCCTTGAGGGTGTGGAGTCTCTCGGGGACGAGTCGGTCGAGCGGAAGGGGAGGGCGCAGGGAATGAGTGCCGGCGCACCTGCTCATAACGCTTCGGTGCACAACCACGAGCACGATGCGACGGACCGGACGGCCGCAAGGCACCATGGACCGATGCGCGACGACGAGGCGGGCACGGCCCACGGGGCGATCGGTGCGCTCGTCCATCGTGCCGTCGACGGGGACGAGCAGGCCACGCACGATCTGCTCGCCCGTGTCCACCCCCTGGCGCTGCGCTACTGCCGCACCCGGCTGTCCCGGCTGCCCGGCGACGCACGCCACTTCGTGGAGGACCTCGCCCAGGAGGTCTGCGTGGCTGTCCTCCTCGCCCTGCCCCGCTACCGCGACACCGGCCGCCCCTTCGAGGCGTTCGTCTTCGCCATCGCCTCCCACAAGGTCGCCGACCTCCAGCGGGCGGCGATGCGCCACCCGGGATCGACCGCGGTGCCGTCCGACGAGATGCCCGAGCGGCCCGACGACTCCCTCGGCCCCGAGGAGCGCGCCCTGCTCAGCAGCGACGCCGAGTGGGCGAAGAAACTGCTGGCCAACCTCCCCGAGAACCAGCGCGAACTGCTCCTGCTGCGCATCGCCGTGGGCTTGACCGCGGAGGAGACGGGGCAGATGTTGGGAATGTCACCCGGCGCGGTCCGCGTGGCCCAGCACCGGGCCCTGAGCCGCCTGAGGGCGCTCGCCGAACAGTGAACCCCCTGCGCGGAGCCTGGAGTAGCTTCCGCGCTGAACAGGTACGCCGCCGTTTCCGTACGAACATACGAAGCCTGAGGTGACCCCGTACCGTGGAATTTGCTAGCGACGCTTCCCGTTAGCATGGACATCCGCACCGATCAAGGCCATTTGGGGAAGGTGTCATGACTGCAAACGTCGACGGAGTGCCCGGTAAATTCGCGACACTCGGGCTGACCTACGACGACGTGCTGCTGCTGCCGGGCGCATCCGAGGTGCTCCCCAACGCGGTCGACACCTCGTCCCGCATCTCCCGCAACGTCCGGGTGAACATCCCGCTGCTGTCGGCCGCGATGGACAAGGTGACCGAGTCCCGCATGGCCATCGCGATGGCCCGGCTGGGCGGCGTCGGCGTCCTGCACCGCAACCTCTCCATCGAGGACCAGGTCAACCAGGTCGACCTGGTCAAGCGGTCGGAGTCCGGCATGGTCACCGACCCGATCACGGTGCACCCGGAGGCCACGCTTGCCGAGGCGGACGCCCTGTGCGCGAAGTTCCGCATCAGCGGCGTCCCGGTCACCGATCCGGCCGGCAAGCTCCTCGGCATCGTGACCAACCGGGACATGGCCTTCGAGAGCGACCGCACCCGGCGCGTGCACGAGGTCATGACCCCGATGCCGCTGGTCACCGGAAACGTGGGCATCTCCGGCCCCGAGGCCATGGAGCTGCTGCGCAAGCACAAGATCGAGAAGCTGCCGCTGGTGGACGGCGAGGGCGTCCTCAAGGGCCTGATCACGGTCAAGGACTTCGTCAAGGCCGAGAAGTACCCCAACGCCGCGAAGGACGCCGAGGGCCGGCTGCTCGTCGGTGCCGCGGTCGGCGCCAGCCCGGAGGCGCTGGAGCGCGCCCAGGCGCTCGCCGCCGCCGGTGTGGACTTCCTGGTCGTCGACACCTCGCACGGCCACAACAGCAACGCCCTGAGCTGGATGTCGAAGATCAAGTCGAGCGTGAACGTCGACGTGGTCGGCGGCAACGTCGCCACGCGTGACGGCGCCCAGGCGCTGATCGACGCCGGTGTGGACGGCATCAAGGTGGGCGTGGGCCCGGGCTCCATCTGCACCACCCGTGTCGTCGCCGGTATCGGTGTCCCCCAGGTCACCGCCATCTACGAGGCGTCCCTCGCGGCCCGTCCCGCCGGCGTCCCGCTGATCGGCGACGGCGGCCTGCAGTACTCCGGCGACATCGGCAAGGCGCTGGCCGCCGGCGCCGACACGGTGATGCTGGGCAGCCTCCTCGCCGGCTGCGAGGAGTCCCCGGGCGAGCTGCTCTTCATCAACGGCAAGCAGTTCAAGTCGTACCGCGGCATGGGCTCGCTGGGCGCCATGCAGTCGCGCGGCCAGGGCAAGTCGTACTCGAAGGACCGCTACTTCCAGGCCGACGTCACCGCCGACGAGAAGCTCGTGCCCGAGGGCGTCGAGGGCCAGGTGCCCTACCGCGGCCCGCTCGCCAACGTGCTGCACCAGCTCGTCGGCGGCCTGCGCCAGACCATGGGCTACGTCGGCGCCGCCACCATCGAGGAGATGGAGTCCAAGGGCCGGTTCGTGCGGATCACCTCGGCGGGCCTGAAGGAGAGCCACCCGCACGACATCCAGATGACGGTCGAGGCGCCGAACTACAGCAGCAAGAAGTAACCACAGCGGCGAGAAGTGACGCCCACGCGCGCGTGAGGCTCGTCCCACGGCGGTCCCGGAGCATCCGGGGCCGCCGTTGTCGTACCCGTCGGCGATACTGGAAGGCGCTGCAACGCATAGGGAAAGGCCACCAACGTGACTGAGATCGAGATCGGGCGCGGCAAGCGCGGCCGCCGGGCGTACGCCTTCGACGACATCGCCGTCGTCCCCAGCCGCCGTACGCGGGACCCGAAGGAGGTCTCGATCGCCTGGCAGATCGACGCCTACCGCTTCGAGCTGCCGTTCCTGGCCGCCCCCATGGACTCCGTGGTCTCCCCGGCCACCGCGATCCGCATCGGTGAGCTGGGCGGCCTCGGCGTGCTCAACCTGGAAGGCCTGTGGACGCGGTACGAGGACCCGCAGCCGCTGCTGGACGAGATCGCCGAGCTGCCCGCCGAGCAGGCGACGCGCCGCCTCCAGGAGATCTACGCGGCACCGATCAAGGAGGAGCTGATCGGCGCCCGCATCAAGGAGGTGCGCGACTCCGGCGTGGTCACCGCCGCCGCGCTCTCCCCGCAGCGCACCGCCCAGTTCTCCAAGGCGGTCGTGGACGCGGGCGTGGACATCTTCGTCATCCGGGGTACGACGGTCTCGGCGGAGCACGTGTCGTCCTCGCACGAGCCGCTGAACCTGAAGCAGTTCATCTACGAGCTGGACGTTCCGGTGATCGTCGGCGGCTGCGCCACGTACACGGCGGCCCTGCACCTGATGCGCACGGGTGCCGCGGGTGTCCTCGTCGGCTTCGGCGGCGGCGCCGCGCACACCACGCGCAACGTCCTCGGCATCCAGGTCCCGATGGCCACGGCCGTCGCCGACGTGGCCGCGGCCCGCCGTGACTACATGGACGAGTCCGGCGGCCGGTACGTACACGTGATCGCGGACGGCGGTGTCGGCTGGTCCGGCGACCTGCCCAAGGCCATCGCCTGCGGCGCCGACGCCGTGATGATGGGCTCCCCGCTGGCCCGGGGCACGGACGCGCCCGGCAAGGGCCACCACTGGGGCATGGAGGCGGTCAACGAGGAACTGCCCCGGGGCCAGAAGGTCGACCTCGGCACGGTCGGCACGGTCGAGGAGATCCTCACCGGCCCGTCCCACACCCCGGACGGCTCGATGAACTTCTTCGGCGCCCTGCGCCGCGCGATGGCCACCACCGGCTACAGCGAGCTGAAGGAGTTCCAGCGGGTCGAGGTGACGGTGGCGGACAGCCAGCACCGGCGGTAGTCGCCGGAGCGGTCGCACGACGCCGGAAGGGCCGGTCATCCGCGGCGGACGACCGGCCCTTCCGCATGCCCAGGCGTGGTCAAGTGCGCCTGAAGGGGCGCGCGTTACACGAAAGGGGGCGCGCGGTTGCGTTCGCGGCGAATGTGGTGTGGATCTACGGGAAGTGAGCGGCCACCCCCACACGGAATAGGGGTGGACACTCCGATCACTTCCAGGAGCCTGCCGCAGTGACCCCTGCGGTGGGCTCCACCTGATCCCAAGGTACCGGCGCCGAATTCCCCACGCCACCAACCCCCAGCCCCGGCACCTCCACGCGCCCCCCTTCACAACCGATGCGCCGCCCCCGTGGGCGTGGCCCCCCGTGTGTCCAGCAGCAACTGGGCCTTCACCGAGAGTCCCTGCAAGTCGTACGTCCGGTGCTGCTGGAGCAGGATCGTGAGGTCGGCGTCGGCCGCCGCCTCGTACAGGGAGTCCGCGCGCGGCACGGGCCGGTCCAGGACGCTCCACTCGGGCACGTACGGGTCGTGGTAGCTCACGGCCGCGCCCAGCCCCATCAGCCGTACGGCGATCTCCTGGGCCGGGGTGCCCTGCTGGTCGGCGAGGTCCGGCTTGTACGTGACGCCGAGGAGTAGCACGCGCGCCCCCCGCGCGGACTTGCCGTGTTCGTTCAGGAGCGTGGCGGCGCGCTGGACGACGTACCGGGGCATCCGGCTGTTGACCTGCTGGGCCAGCTCGACCATGCGCAGGGTGCGGGTCGCGTGCCCGGTGAGGTCCAGCGGGACCCCGTGTCCGCCGACGCCCGGACCGGGCCGGAACGCCTGGAAGCCGAAGGGCTTGGTCTCCGCGCACCGGATGACGTCCCACAGGTCGACACCCAGTTCGTGGCAGAGGACGGCCATCTCGTTGACGAGCGCGATGTTGACGTGCCGGAAGTTGGTCTCCAGCAGTTGCACGGTCTCCGCCTCGCGCAGCCCACGCGCGCGTACCACCTTGTCGGTGAGCCGGCCGTAGAACGCGGCGGCCGACTCGGTGCAGGCGGGGGTGAGGCCACCGATGACCTTGGGGGTGCTCGCGGGGGTGTGGTCGCGGCTGCCGGGGTCGACCCGGCTGGGGGAGTAGGCGAGGTGGAAGTCGCGGCCGGCGCGCAGCCCCGAGCCCTGCTCCAGCAGCGGGCGCAGGAACTCCTCCGTGGTCCCCGGGAGCACCGGCGACTCCAGGATGACCGTGGTGTGCGGGCGGAGCCGCGCGGCCAGGGTGCGGGCGGCAGCCTCGACCTGGCCGAGGTCGAGTCCGCCGTCGGCGCCGCGCGGGGTGGGCGCGCAGATCACCGCGGTGCGCACCCGGCCGAGCTGGGCGGGGTCGGTGACGGGGCGGAATCCGGCGGAGTGCATCCGGCGCAGCTCCGCGGGGCTGAGTGAGCCGGCCTCGGGGCCGGTGGCATAGCCGACGGTGGGGATACCGGCGGCGACGGCGGCCTGGGCGAGCGGCAAGCCGTAGGGACCGAGTCCGATGACGGCGAGGTCTGCGGGCATGGAGTGGGCCGTCCTTCCCAGTAGCCGAAGCGGGACAGGTGCGCAACCGCTGTGGAGAAGACGAGCGAGTGCACTGTCAGACTAGGTACATATATGACCGTTATGTGTGATTGTGTTTGTGTGTCTTCCCAGGGTTGTGCGCAAGTTGTCCACAGGGTGGGAGCCCGTGGTGGCTGAAGTCGGGCAGCCCGGTCAGAATTTGGGCATGAGGAGGGGATGAACCGGGCTTCGCCCACCGGGTGCGGCCGACGCGAGCGAGTCTGCGACAGCGGGAGGCAGCGGTGAGGACAGCGACTCTGGGGCCGGCGCAGCGCGCCGGGGCACTGGCGGCGATGGCGGAGCGCGAGCTGGACGTGCTGGTGGTCGGCGGCGGAGTGGTGGGCGCCGGTACCGCGCTGGACGCCGTCACGCGTGGCCTGTCCACCGGCCTGGTCGAGGCCCGCGACTGGGCGTCGGGCACCTCCAGCCGGTCCAGCAAGCTGATACACGGCGGCCTGCGCTATCTGGAGATGCTCGACTTCGCCCTGGTCCGCGAGGCCCTCAAGGAGCGCGGACTGCTGCTGGAGCGCCTCGCCCCGCACCTGGTCAAGCCGGTCCCGTTCCTCTACCCGCTCCAGCACAAGGGCTGGGAGCGGCTGTACGCGGGCTCGGGCGTCGCGCTGTACGACGCGATGTCGATGGCCCGCGGCCACGGTCGGGGCCTGCCCGTGCATCGCCACCTCACCCGCCGCCACGCCCTGCGGGTGGCCCCCTGCCTGAAGAAGGACGCCCTGGTCGGCGCCCTCCAGTACTACGACGCCCAGGTGGACGACGCCCGCTTCGTCGCCGCCCTGGTGCGCACGGCCGCGTCCTACGGCGCGAAGGTGGCCAACCGCGCGCGCGTGACCGGGTTCCTGCGCGAGGGGGAGCGGGTCGTCGGCGCCCGGGTGCAGGACGTGGAGGCCGGCGGGGAGTACGAGATCCACGCCCAGCAGGTCGTCAACGCCACCGGTGTGTGGACCGACGACACGCAGGCCATGGTCGGCGAGCGCGGCCGGTTCCACGTCCGCGCCTCCAAGGGCATCCACCTGGTCGTGCCCAAGGACCGCGTCCACTCCACCACCGGCCTGATCCTGCGCACCGAGAAGTCCGTCCTCTTCGTCATCCCCTGGGGCCGGCACTGGATCATCGGCACCACCGACACCGACTGGGACCTGGACAAGGCCCACCCGGCCGCGTCCAGCGCCGACATCGACTACCTGCTGGAGCGCGTCAACTCGGTGCTGGCCGTGCCGCTCAGCCGCGACGACGTACAGGGCGTGTACGCGGGGCTGCGCCCGCTGCTGGCCGGCGAGTCCGACGCCACCAGCAAGCTGTCCCGCGAGCACACGGTCGCCCACCCGGTGCCGGGACTGGTGGTCGTGGCGGGCGGCAAGTACACGACGTACCGGGTGATGGCCAAGGACGCCGTCGACGAGGCCGTGCACGGGCTCGACATGCGCGTGGCCGACTGTGTCACGGAGGAGACCCCGCTGCTCGGCGCGGAGGGCTACCAGGCGTTGTGGAACGCGCGAGCACGGATCGCCGCGCGCACCGGACTGCACGTGGTCCGCGTGGAGCACCTGCTGAACCGGTACGGCTCGATGGCCGAGGAGGTGCTGGACCTCATCGCCGCCGACCCCTCGCTCGGCGATCCGCTGCACGCCGCCGACGACTACCTGCGCGCCGAGGTGGTGTACGCCGCGTCGCACGAGGGCGCCCGGCACCTGGACGACGTCCTCACGCGTCGCACCCGCATCTCCATCGAGACCTTCGACCGCGGCACCCGCAGCGCCCGCGAGGCGGCCGAGCTGATGGCCCCCGTCCTCGGCTGGGACGAGGACCAGATCGCCCGCGAGGTCGAGCACTACGAGAAGCGGGTGGAGGCCGAGCGGGAGTCCCAGCTCCAGCCGGACGACCACACTGCGGACGCCGCGAGGCTGGGCGCACCGGACATCGTGCCGCTGTAGCAGCGGCCGACGTTCACTCGAACGAGTGGCCGTTTTCGGGATCTCCGCTCGAATCCCGGCCGTTCTACCAGGTGCGAGGGCAGAACTCGGCGGCGAGCAGCGCGGGTTCGAGGTGCGGGTCTGCGATCGCGTCCGTGTCCACCCGGAAGGTGAGGACCCGGCGGCCGTCGGCGGTGGCTGCGCCGCGCACGCAGCTCCCGGGCATCCGGCCGTTGTGCCCCCACACCGTGGTGCCGCACGGCGGCTTCACCGGAAACAGCCCCATGCCGTACGAGCCGTGTGCGGCACGGGTGCCGAGCATCTCGCGCAGCCGGCGCGAGGGCGGCAGCCGGTCACCGAGCAGGGCCGCGTGGAAGCGGTCCGGGTCGGCCGGTGGGGTCACCGGCTCACCCGCCGCGCCGGCCACGCGCGGGTCGAGCTCGGTGACGTCGGAGCCGTAGGCGCGGCCGTGCGGGGAGGGCAGTGATCTGTCGGGCCAGGGAAAGGAGGTACCCGTCAGACCCGGCGGAGCGATGACGCGGCGTTCGGCCTCGGCCGCGCAGGAGTGACCGGTGACCTGGCGGACGACCAGGCCGAGCAGGACGTAGTGGGTGCCGGAGCAGGAGCAGCGGCCCGAATGGGCCGGGGGAGGGTGAGAGCGATGCGTACAGCCTGAGGTGGAGTCAAGCGCACAGCTTCCCGGGTGGCTTGGGTGAAGTCGGCCAGTCCGCTGGTGTGGGTGAGCAGCGCCCGCAGGGTGGTCGGTGCCGCGCCCGCGGAGCAGCCCCGGCAGGTGGTGCCCCACGGTGACGAGCGGCGGCAGGAACGCGTCCGGGGCCGCCGCCGGGGAGGTGCGCCGGGAGGTGTTCCGGACGGCGGCCGGGGCGAGCAGCAGCGTGAGGGGGCACCGGTATGGACGGCACTGTCCGAAGCGTCGGCATGCCGGTTCCTCCCTCCTCGCGGCCCATCATCCCGGTAAGCGGAACGCCTGCTTCAGGCGGGCTTCCGGGACGGCGGGGGCGGGCTCGGGCCAGGGACACCCTGGGCGTCGGGCACTTGCCGGGTGAGAGACAATGGAGGCTCTGTCAGGGCGGGTTGTATGAGGGGACGCATGTCGGAGGCGGAGCGGGCGGGTACATCTCGTCAGGAGACTCGTCAGGACAAGAACGAGCGGCGTCTCCTCGCGGGGCGGTACCGGCTGGGAGACGTGCTGGGCCGTGGCGGTATGGGCACGGTCTGGCGCGCCGAGGACGAGACCCTGGGCCGGACGGTAGCCGTCAAGGAGCTGCGGTTCCCGTCGAACATCGACGAGGAGGAGAAGCGGCGCCTGATCACGCGCACCCTGCGCGAGGCCAAGGCGATCGCCCGGATCCGCAACAACAGCGCGGTGACGGTCTTCGACGTGGTCGACGAGGACGACCGGCCCTGGATCGTCATGGAACTGGTCGAGGGCAAGTCCCTCGCCGAGGTCGTCCGCGAGGACGGCGTGCTGGAGCCGAAGCGCGCCGCCGAGGTGGGGCTCGCCGTCCTCGACGTGCTGCGCTCCGCGCACCGGGAGGGCATCCTGCACCGGGACGTGAAGCCGTCCAACGTGCTGATCGCCGAGGACGGCCGGGTCGTCCTCACCGACTTCGGTATCGCGCAGGTCGAGGGCGACCCGTCCATCACCTCCACCGGCATGCTCGTCGGCGCCCCCTCCTACATCTCCCCGGAGCGGGCCCGTGGCCACAAGCCGGGACCGGCGGCCGACCTCTGGTCGCTCGGCGGCCTGCTGTACGCGGCGGTCGAAGGCACCCCGCCCTACGACAAGGGCTCGGCGATCGCCACGCTCACCGCGGTGATGACCGAGTCTCTGGAGGAGCCGAAGAACGCGGGACCGCTGCGGGACGTCATCTACGGCCTGCTGACCAAGGACCCGGCCAAGCGGCTGGACGACGCCGGGGCGCGGGCCATGCTCAACGCCGTGATCCAGGCGCCCGAGCCCAAGCCGTTGGACGCCACGCAGGTGGTCCCGCTGCCGGCGCAGTCCGGTGGGTCCGAGGGCAGGCGGGGCGAGGAGGGCGGCGAGAAGCTGCGCGGCGCCCTGCGGTCGGTCCGCAAGGCGGCCGGGGCGGCCACGGCGGCGGCCACCGCCCGGACCAAGAGCGGGAACGAGCCGTCCGCGCCGGGAACGGGCGGCGCGGTGGGTGCCGGGGGCGCTGGAGGCTCGGCTCCCGGTGGGGCGCGGCCCGGGTCCTCCGGTGGGCCGGGGGCTGTCCCCGCCGCGCGGCCGGGCGGTCCGGCGTCGGGTGCCGCCGGTGTGCCGAACTCCAGCGCGAACAAGCAGGGTTCCGGCTGGCCCGTGGTGCCGCCGCCGGACCTGGACCTGCCGACGCGGCCGGTGCCGAGGGCGCCGCTGACCGATGTGGTGTCGAAGCGCACGCTGCTGGTCATCGCCGTGGTGGTCGTGCTCGCGGTGCTCGGGACCGTGCTGGCCTTCGCCCTGGGGGGCGACGACGGCAAGGCCGACAAGAGCGGCGGGGCCAAGACGGCGGCCAGTGCCGACGCGTCCGCCAAGCAGGACAAGGGCACGGGTGGCACGGACAACGCGACCCGGACGGACGGGGCGAGTTCGGCCTCCGCGACCACCGGGCCGACGACGGACGCCGGGGCGAGCCGGTCCGCCGGTACCGGTTCCGACTCCGACTCCGACTCCGCCGACGACTCCGGCTCCTCCGGCTCGAAGGAGGGCGGGAGCGCCCCGGTGGTCTCCACCCGCAAGGGCGGCCAGGGGTACTCGATCGGGCTGCCCAAGGGGTGGAAGTACGGGTCCAGCGGGGCCGCCGGTGACCGCTACACCGGGCCCGGCGGGCAGAAGCTGCTCGTCGCCTGGACCGGCACGCCCAAGGACGACCCGGTGGCGGACTGGAGGAACCAGGAGCACTACATGGTGCGCTCCCAATACCACAAGATCCGCATCGAGGAGGTGGACTACCGCGACTGGAACACCGCCGACTGGGAGTTCACGTACGTCGAGGGCGGCACCGAGTACCGCACGATCGACCGGGGTTTCGTGGTGAACGACCACCTCGGCTACGCGCTGATGTACACCGCGAAGGGCGCCGACTGGAACGGCGAACTGCGCAAGGACACCTGGAAGACGTTGACGAGGTCCTTCAAACCCAAGTCGTAGGCGCCGCACGCCGGTTTCGTGCGTGAGAATCCGTCATCCTCTCAATGCGGGTTGCCTCCGGCACGTATCGTGAAGGGTCGCGGACCGTACGCGGCCGTATGCGTGTGCGAGACGGGTCGTGAGGCGAACGGACGTGACCAACCGGGCGGCCGGGGGAGGCAAAGTGGACGACTACGCGGGTCGGGTGCTCGCCGACCGCTACCGCCTGCCACTGCCGCCGTCCGACGAGTACGAACTCACCGAGACCCGCGCCTTCGACACCTACAGCGGTCAGGAAGTCCTCGTCCGGCAGGTGCCGTTGCCGGAGGTGGTCGAGGCCGAGGTGCTCGACGCGGAGGGGCTGCCCGCCGGGTTCACCGCACGGGAGCGCGCGTCCCGCCGGGCGCCGGAGGCGAGGGCCGCCACCCGGCAGCCCGCCGATCCGGCGGTGCGGCGCGCCGTCGAGGCCGCGCAGGCGGCGGCCGGCATCCCCGACCACCCCCGGCTGGACCAGGTCTTCGACGTGTTCGCCGAGGGCGGGTCCCTGTGGATCGTCAGCGAACTGGTGAACGCGCGTCCGCTGGCCGCCCTGCTCGCCGAGAGGCCGCTGACGCCGTACCGGGCGGCCGAGGTCGCCTCCGACGTGCTCATGGCGCTCCGGGTGCTGCACGCCCATGGCTGGGTGCACCGCAACGTCACCGTCCGCACGGTCCTCGTCTGCGACGACGGCCGCGTGATGCTGACGGGCCTCGCGGCCGGCGCGGCGGAGGAGGCGCTGTGCGGATACGACCCGGTGCCGGCTCCCGATGACCAGGACGGCGGCACGGGGGAGGGGGTCGCCGCAGCGCCGGGTTCCGTCGGCGGCGGAGCCGTGGGTGCCGGCCCCGGCACGGGAGCCGGCGAGGTCCCCACCGGCGGAGGGCCGGCCGCGGACGTCGATCCCGAGGCCGCGCGGCGGGCCGCCATCCAGGCGCGGGCGGCCGGAGCGCTCCCGTCGCCGGGGGCGAACGGCGCGTCCGGTACGGCGGGTCAGCCGGCTCTGGAGAGCGGTGCCGACATCCGGGCCGCCCGGGCCGGGGCCATCGCCGCGTACCGGGCGGGCGCCCGAGCCGCCGCCCGGGTGCACGAGGCCCAGCAGGGCGAACGCGCCGCCCTGCCGGGCGCGCGGCCACCCGTCGACGACGACACCGACACCGGCGCGACACCGCCGTACTCCGGCGAGGGCACCGGCCCCACGGCGCCGCCCGGCCGGATAGCCGACCCCTACGGGGTGCGCGGCGCCCCCTGGCACGGCGCCGGACCGCGCCCCGGCTCCGGCGGCACGCCCCCGACCCCGGACGGCGGGGCCCAACGGCCGGGCCTGCCAGCGGCGGACCCCGGCACCGGGCAGGCGTTCGTGCCGGGTCAGGGGTACGGGGCCGGGCCGCAGGCGTCGGCGCCTGGCCAGGGCTACGGCCCGGGGCGTGCGTCGGCACCGGGTGGTGAGCGGGGTCGGCAGGCGCGAGGGGGGTCCGGGGCCGGCTACCCGCCGTACTCCGAACTCGCCCCCGCCCCCCCGTCCGGCACCGCCCCCGTACCCGCCTCCGGCGCCGGTCTCTCCGTGCCGCCGGGCGGTGGTTGGGATCAGCCCGGGGCCGCGCGTCGTGGGCCCGGTACCGCGCTTGCTGCCGAGCGGGCGCGGCAGGTGCGGATGACCGTGGTGGGCCCGGTGACCGAGCGCTGGGCACCGGAGCAGGCCGGGCCCGTGCACGAGAACTGGCAGCTCGCGGCGCCGATCGGCCCGGCCACCGATCTGTGGGCGCTGGGCGCGCTGCTGTTCCGGGCCGTGCAGGGGCACGCGCCGTACCCGGAGGAGTCCACGGCCGAGCTGGTGCAGCTGGTGTGCGCCGAGCCGCCCGCCTTCGCCGAGGAGTGCGGACCGCTGCGGCCGGTCGTGGAGTCGTTGCTGCGTCAGGACCCCACCGAGCGGCCGGACGTCGAGGAGCTGAGCGGCTGGCTGCGGTCGCTGGTGCGGTCCGCGCCCGAGCCGGACGCCGGCACCCATGTCGTCCCCACGCCGCCCGCCGACCCGAGCCGGCTGCCGATCGTCCGGCGCCGCGGCGAGCTGGTGCGCCGGCGGCGCGCCGGACTGCCCGCGGCCCATCCGCACGGCCGGCACAAGCGGGGCCGGGACGGCGAGGGTTCGCCGCGCAGCCTCGGCCGGACCCTGCTCCTGCTGATCCTGCTCCTGCTGGCCGGCGCGATCGCCTACGCGATGCTCTTCATGCCGAAACAGGGCGAGAGCGGCGCGGCGGGCGGCGACCGTGCCGGTAGCGCCGGGCGGACCGGCCCCGCGCCCTCGCACACCCCGCAGCCCTCCACCGGGCAGAGCGCGCCGGGCGGTGACGCCTCCGCCTCCGCGCCCGCGACCGAGACACAGACGGGCGGTGACCCCGCCGTCCCCGACGGGTTCACCCTGCGCAAGGACCCGGACGGCTTCAAGGTCGCCGTCGCCAAGGGCTGGGAGCGCAGCCCGAAGAACGGCAGCGGCCAGGTGGTCTACGCGCACGGGAACTTCGAGCTGATCGTCGTACCGGGACGGGACGGCACGTCCGCGTACGGCAGCGATCCGATGGTCTATCAGCGGGACAAGGAGCGCGAACTCCAGCCGTACCGCGACTCCAGCTGGGCCACGGCCACCGGGCTGCGGACCATCGAGGTGGGCGGACGGACCATGGCCGAGGGGCAGTTCACCTGGACCGACGGGCAGGGCCGGGACCTGTTCGTGCGGAACATGGCGCTGTTGCTGAACGGCCGCTACCACGTCGTCCAGGTGCGTGGTCCGGAGGCGGAGCGGGACGAGGTGACGCGGTTGTACGAGCAGGCTACCGCGACGTATCGCTACACCGGTTGAGCAGCGTGCACCCGGGGCCGGGCGTCACCGGCGCGGTTCCCTCTCCCGCGCGGAAATGACCATCGTCACAGTGCGGTGTCCTTGGCACCCCGCTGGTTCCCTGGGGGCAGGCCGGTCCTTACGCTGACCCTGTCAAGAGCATTGCGGGGCAACGTGAATCAGATGCAGGGCCTGCTCATAGCGGGCCGCTACCGGCTCGCCGACTCCATCGGCAGCGGCGGCATGGGCCGGGTGTGGCGCGCCCACGACGAGGTGCTGCACCGGAAGGTCGCCGTCAAGGAGCTGACCGCCGCGCTCTACGTCTCCGACAGCGACCGGGCCGTGCTGCTCGCCCGCACCCGGGCCGAGGCCCGGGCCGCCGCGCGCATCAACCACTCCGCCGTCGTCACCGTGCACGACGTCCTGGAACACGACGGCCGCCCGTGGATCGTGATGGAGCTGGTCGAGGGCGCCTCGCTGGCCGACGCGGTCAAGGAGCGGGGACGCGTGGAGCCGATGGAGGCCGCGCGGATCGGGCTGTGGGTGCTGCGGGCGCTGCGCGCCGCTCACTCCGCCGGGGTACTGCACCGGGACGTCAAGCCCGGCAACGTCCTCCTCGGCGCGGACGGCCGGGTCCTGCTCACCGACTTCGGCATCGCCCAGATCGAGGGCGACACCACCATCACCCGCACCGGGGAGGTCGTCGGCTCGGTCGACTACCTGGCCCCGGAGCGGGTGCGCGGCCACGACCCCGGCCCGGCCTCCGACCTGTGGGCGCTCGGAGCCACGCTGTACACGGCGGTCGAGGGACGCTCGCCGTTCCGGCGGACCTCCCCGCTGAGCACCATGCAGGCGGTCGTCGAGGAGGAGGCGGACGAGCCGCGCCACGCCGGTCCGCTCACGCCGGTCATCGCCGCGTTCCTGCGCAAGGACCCGGCCCGGCGGCCGGGCGTGGAGGAGGCCGAGCAGATGCTCGCCGAGGCGGCGGAGGGCCGCCGGCCGCGCACGGCCCAGGCGTTCGTCCCGACCCAGGGCTCGGGCATGCCCGCGACCACCGACCGCCACCAGGGCCCGGTCCCGGGCACGACCCCGCCCGGCCACGGCGATCCCACGCCGGACGGAGGCTACGGCTCCGGGACCTCGCCCACCGGCTTCGGCCCGGACGCGTCGGGCGAGGTCTACGGACCGAGCTCCTCCGGCCAGGTCTACGGACCGAGCTCCTCCGGCCAGGGCTACCGCTCCGGTGGCCCGACGGCCGCGTACGGTTCCGGATCCGCCACCTCCCCGTACGAACCCGGAGCCCCCGTGCCCGGACACGACCCGGGTTCCGTCGGCGCGTTCGCGGTCTCGGGGCCCGCGCCCGCCCGGCCCCGCCGGCGGCTGCGCACCCTCGCGCTGGTCGTCGCCGTGGCCGCGGTGCTCGGCGCTGCCGGGGCGGTGGCGATCCAGTACTGGGGCGGGCAGAAGCCCGGAGCCGGCGAGGTGAGCCCGGCGCCCGCCGACAGCGAGACGGCCGATGGCACGATCCCCGCCGGCTGGAGGACGTACCACGACCCGCTGGGCTTCACCCTCTCCCTGCCCAAGGGCTGGAAGCGCGAGGTGTACGGCATCCAGGGAGACCTCAAGCAGATCGACTACACGCCCGACAACGGCAAGCACTTCGTCCGCATCGCCATCGACGGCTCACCGGACTTCGCCGACCCCCTCTCCCACCAGCAGGACCTGGAGCAGCAGCTCCAGCGGCTGGTCGACTACCAGCGCGTCACGATGAAGGAGAACATCTACCGCGACCGCAAGGGCGCCCGGTGGGAGTACACCTGGACCGCGCTGAAGAAGGACCCGCCGTACGTCCCCGGGCCGCGGCACGCGGTCGAGGAGACGTACTTCTCACGGCAGGGCACCGAGTACGCCCTCTACATGTCCTCGCCGGCCGAGGACTGGGCCACGACCAGCAAGCAGTTCACCTGGGTGCTGCGCGGCTGGCGGCAGCCGGGCGAGGGCTGAAGAGCCGTCAGCGGCCGCCGGGTCGGCCGAAATTGGCAGGCTGACCGGTGTGTCTTGGCCGGTCGGCGTCCCGGGGGGCACGGGTCCCGTGCGGCATGATGGGCGCATGGGGACCGAGGGAGCCGGCTTCCGGTTGATCGCGGGCCGTTACCGCCTGGAGGAACGCATCGGGCGCGGCGGCATGGGCGTCGTGTGGCGGGCGAGCGACCAGGTGCTGGGCCGTCAGGTGGCGGTCAAGGAACTCCTGCCCGACGACGCCCTCCCGGACGACGACGCGCGCCGCCGCCGTGACCGTACGCTCCGCGAGGCGCGCGCGGTATGCCAGTTACGGCACCCGCACATCATCGTCGTGCACGATGTGGTGGAGCAGGACGAACGGCCCTATCTCGTCCTGGAGTTGATCGACGGCGGTTCGCTCGCCGACCGGATCGACCGGGACGGGCCGGTCGACGCCGCCGAGGCCGCGCGGATCGGCATCGCCCTGCTGAGCGCGGTGCGCACCGCGCACGAGGCGGGGGTGCTGCACCGGGACATCAAGCCCGCGAACGTGCTGATCGAGTCGGGTACCGACCGGGTCGTCCTCACCGACTTCGGCATCGCGCAGGTCGAGGGCGCCACCACGCTCACCGAGACCGGCTCGTTCGTCGGCTCGCCCGAGTACACCGCCCCGGAGCGGATGTCCGGGCTGCGCACCGGGCCGGAGTCCGATCTGTGGTCGCTGGGCGCGCTGCTGTGCACGGTGCTCAGCGGCGAGTCGCCGTTCCGCCGCGACTCGCTCGGCGGCATCCTGCACGCCGTCGTCTCCGACGACATCCGCCCGCCGGCCGAGGCCGAGCCGCTGCTGCCCGTCGTCCTGGGGCTGCTGGAGCGCGACCCGGACCGGCGGCTGGACGCGGCGGACGCCGAGCGGATGCTGTGGACGTATCTGGAGACCGGCCGGACGCCGCCCGCGCCGGGTGACCCGGGCCCGGCCGGGGCGCACGGCGGCGGGCTCATCCACCGGATCGGCGGGAGCCTCACGCCGAAGTCCCCGGCACCGTACACGCCGACGCAGTGGGACCTGCCCCACGGCGGGCCGCCGCCGGCCGGCCCGGTCCGGCCGCTCGAACCGCCCCCGGCGCGTTCCTCCCCGCGCGGCCTGCTGGTCGCGGCACTGCTCGTCGCCGCGCTGGCCGGGGCCGGCGTGTCGGCCGCGGCGCTGCTGCTGCACGGGAACGGGGACGGGGGCGGCGGCACCCCGGGCGGTACCGCGACGAGCCCGTCGACCAGGACCGGCACGGGCGGCACGGCGGTGCCCCCGTCGCCGACCGGCACGGGCCGGGGAGGTACGGCCGTCTCCCCGTCGCCGACCGGGACCGGGCCGGCACCGGCCCCCACCCCGTCGCCCACCCCCAGCGCCGGCTCGCGCACCGCGCCCTCCGGTTACCGCACGGCCCGTGACCCGGCCGGCTTCTCCCTCGCCGTGCCGGAGGGCTTCACCCGCAGCCCGGAGGGGCCACGCGTCTTCTACCTCTCACCGGGCGGGACCTTCCGCCTGGGCATCCGGGTCGGCGGGTCCCAGCCGGGCGGCCCCGAGGCGGCGATGAGCCGCTCCGCCGCCGACGGCCCCTCCACCAACCCCGGGTACCACGACGGCCGGGTCATCCGGACCACGCACCAGGGGCACCCGGCCGCGCTCTGGGAGTTCACGTGGGACGGCTTCAGCGCGGCGGAGGGCCCGCGACACACCTACGACCTGTGCTGGGAGGAGAACGGCCGGCTGTACGACGTGTGGGTGTCGGCGCCGGTCGGGCAGGTGCGGGAGGCGCGGGAGTACTTCGACGTGGCGGTCGACACGTTCTCGTTCACGGGTCTGTGACCGGTTCGCCCTCCCGGCGCCCCGCTGCCCGGCGCGAGGACGGCGACCGCCCGCCTGGAGATCAGGAAGCCCTGAGCCCGCGATGCGCGCTCGGTGTGATCCCGCGTTCGTCGGCGACCTGCCGCACAGCCCGGTGCAGATCCTGCGGCCCGGGTGCGGCAGCCGCTTCTGCCTCGACCCGGGGCAGGCGGCGCGCACCGGGCAGCGGGTACCGCAACGGGCGGCGGAGGAACGGGCGTCGGTGGTCCCGGCGCACTTCGGCGGGGCCGGGGCGGTGGAGGTGCGCGAGGCCGCGCACGGCTTCAGTCCGCACCGGTGGGCGGCGTGACCGCCCACCCGCGTTCCCCGGCCCGTCTGCGACCTCCCGCTTCGACAACGGCGCGGTGCGCACGGTACTGATGTGACATGACTGAAGACGGCGAACACCCGCCCGACACACGTCTGATCGGCGGTCGTTACCGGCTGGTCGGGCGCCTCGGTTCCGGGCCGTCCGGGACCGTGTGGCGCGCCCGGGACGAACAGGGGCAGGCGCTGGTCGCCGTCAAGGAGCCCCTGCTGCCCGGCGACCCTGCCGTCGACGAGGACAGCCGGCGCATCGCGCACCGGCTCCACCACGAGGCCCGCGCCGCCACCCGGGTGCGGCACCCCTCGGCCGTGACGGTGTACGACGTCGTCACCGAGGACGGCATCCCGTGGATCGTCATGGAGCTGGTGGCCGGCGAGTCCCTGCGCGAGGTGCTGCGCCGCGGCCCGCTCCCCGCCGAAGAGGCCGCGCGCATCGGGCTCGCCGTGCTCGGCGCGCTGCGCGCCGCCCACGCCGTCGGGATCGTGCACCGGGACCTCAAACCGGCCAACGTGCTGCTGGAGGCCGGGACCGGGCGGGTCGTCCTCACCGACTTCGGCATCGGCGACGGGCACGCGGAGGACGCGCCCGCCGGCTTCGTCGCGCCCGAGCGGGCGGCGGGGCCCGGTGCCGGCCCCGCCTCCGACCTGTGGTCCCTGGGCGCCCTGCTCCGCGCCACCCTGGGCGACACGGACCCCGGCCCGCTGCGCCCGCTGCTGGACCGGCTGCACGCCGACGAGCCGGCGGCCCGGCCGGACGCGGCGGAGGCCGAGGCCGCGCTCCGCGAGTGCCTGGGGCTCACCGCCGTACCGGAACCGAAACGCGAACCCCGCCCGCCGGCCCCCGACCCGGCACCGGCCGCCGACCCGGCACCAGCCCCTGCCCCCGTAACCGAGCCCGCACCAGCCCCCGACCACGCAACCGAGCCCGCAAGCGCGCCCGCGCCCGAGCCGGCGCCGCGCCGTACCCCCCTCACCGCCCTCGGGCTCCTCCTGGCGAGAAAGACCGAGGTCGACTGATCGTGCGGTGCTCCGGCCCAACGCCCTGATCAGCGCATTCGCTGCCAGTGATCACTGGCAGTGTGTGAGTACTCGGTGAATCCGCGTTACCGACGGGTACACAAAGCCTCCGCCGCGGCATACCCTGCGCGTCATGACGGACACGCAGGCCCTGGACATCGCCGGTACCAACCCGCTCGCGCCCGCGCCCGAAGGCGCCCGCACCGCCGCCGACGTGGTCACCCCGGAGTTGGTGGCCCAGCTCACCAAGGGCGTCGTCGGCTCCGGCCGCACCGCCAACCACACCCCGTTCACCGGCGAGAAACTGGCCGACCTGCCCGAGTCCGACCCGGAGGACGTCGCCGAGGCCTTCGGGGCGGCCCGCGCCGCCCAGGCCGTGTGGGCGAAGGTCCCGGTCCGGCAGCGGGCCGCCGTCCTGCTCCGCTTCCACGACCTGCTGCTGGAGCGGCAGGCCGAGGTCCTCGACCTGATCCAGCTGGAGACCGGCAAGGCCCGTCTGCACGCGCACGAGGAGGTGCAGGCCGTCGCCGTCGCCGCCCGGCACTACGGCCGCCGGGCCGCCGCCTACCTGAAGCCCAGGCGGCACGCGGGCGCCGTGCCGACGCTGACGAAGGTCACCGAACTGCGCCACCCGCGCGGGGTGGTGGGCCAGATCGTCCCCTGGAACTACCCGCTGGAGCTGTCCGTCGGCGACGCCCTGCCCGCCTTCGCCGCCGGCAACGCCGTCGTGATGAAGCCGGACACGGAGACCTGCCTCACCGCGCTGTGGGCCCGTGACCTGCTCATCGAGGCCGGCCTGCCCGAGGCGGTCTTCCAGGTGGTCCTCGGCGAGGGCCCGGCCATCGGCCCGGAGCTGGTCAAGCACGCCGACTACGTCTCCTTCACCGGCTCCACCCGCACCGGCCGCGAGGTCGCCGTCGGCGCCGCCTCCCGCCTGGTCGGCGTCTCCCTCGAGCTCGGCGGCAAGAACGCCATGCTGGTGCTGGAGGACGCCGACATCGAGAAGGCCGCCGCCGGAGCCGTACGCGCCTGCTTCTCCTCCGCCGGCCAGCTGTGCATCTCCATCGAGCGGCTCTACGTCCACGAGTCGGTCGCCGACGCCTTCCTGGAGCGGTTCGCCGCCCGCACCAAGGCCATGCGGCTCGGCAACTCCCTCGCCTACGGCGCCGACATGGGCTCGCTGGTCGGCGAACGCCAGCTCCAGACCGTGCGGCGGCATGTCGAGGAGGCCGTCGCCAAGGGTGCGAAGGTGATCGCCGGCGGGGCGGCCCGCCCCGACGTCGGCCCCTACTTCTTCGAGCCCACCATCCTCGACGGCGTCGAGACCTCCATGGCCGTCTGCGAGGAGGAGACCTTCGGCCCGGTCGTCTCGGTCTACCGGTTCAAGAGCGACGACGAGGCCGTCGAACGCGCCAACGCCACGCCGTACGGCCTGAACGCCTCCGTGTGGACGACCGACGCCCGCCGCGGCCGGGACGTCGCCGCCCGCCTGCGCACCGGCACGGTCAACGTCAACGAGGGCTACGCCTCGGCCTATGGCAGCGTCCAGTCCCCGATGGGCGGCATGAAGGACTCCGGCCTGGGCCGCCGCCACGGCTCCGAGGGCCTCCTCAAGTACACGGAAGCCCAGACCGTCGCCCAGCAGCGGCTGCTGCCGATGGCGCCCTCGCTGGGGATGGACGACGAGTCCTACGCCCGCTTCATGAGCACGAGCCTGAAGCTGATGAAGGCATTCCGGTTCCGCTGACCGACCCGGGGGCGCGGGGAACCGCGACCGGCCACGACGACCCGCAGCCGCCACTCGACGAGGAGTACACGTGCCGCAAGACGCCTACGACTACGACGTCCTGATCGTCGGCTCCGGCTTCGGCGGCTCGGTGTCCGCCCTCCGGCTCACCGAGAAGGGGTACAGGGTCGGGGTACTGGAAGCCGGACGCCGCTTCACCCGCGCCACGCTGCCCAGGAACTCCTGGGACCTGAAGAACTACCTCTGGGCCCCGAGGCTCGGCATGTTCGGCATCCAGCGCATCCACCTGCTGGGCAATGTGATGGTGCTGGCCGGCGCGGGCGTCGGCGGCGGCTCCCTCAACTACGCCAACACCCTCTACGTGCCGCCGAAGCCCTTCTTCGAGGACCCCCAGTGGCGGCACATCACCGACTGGCAGGAGGAGCTGGGGCCGTACTACGACCAGGCCCGGCGCATGCTCGGGGTGCGGCTCAACCCCACCATGACCCCCTCCGACGTCCACCTGAAGGCGGCGGCCGAGCGGATGGGCGTCGGCGACACCTTCCACCTGGCCCCGGTGGGCGTGTTCTTCGGTGACGGCGAGGACGCCGACGGCAAGGCGAGGGCCCGGCCCGGCGAGCAGGTGGACGACCCGTACTTCGGCGGGGCCGGCCCCGACCGGAGGGCCTGCACCGAGTGCGGCGAGTGCATGACCGGCTGCCGGCACGGCGCGAAGAACACCCTCAACGAGAACTACCTGTACCTCGCCGAGAAGGCCGGCGCCGTCGTGCACCCCATGACGACGGTCGTGTCCGTCACGGACGACTCGCGCGGCGGCTACGCGGTGGCGACCCTGCCGACGGACCGGAAGAAGACGGGCGAGGGCCGGCTCTTCACCGCCCGCAAGGTGGTCCTCGCGGCCGGCACCTACGGCACCCAGACCCTGCTGCACCGCATGAAGGCCGGCGGCCGGCTGCCGTACCTGTCCGCCCGGCTCGGCGACCTGACCCGCACCAACTCCGAGGCCCTGGTCGGCGCGCAGACCGACAACCGCCGCTACCGCAGGGCCACCGGCGCGCCGCGGGCCGACTTCACGCGGGGCGTCGCCATCACGTCCTCGATCCACCCCGACGAGAACACCCACATCGAACCCGTCCGGTACGGCAAGGGCTCGAACTCGATGGGCGGCCTGTCCATCCTCCAGGTGCCCTACGCCGAGGGCTCCTCGCGGGTCCTCGCCTGGCTGGCGAACGCGGCCCGGCACCCGATGCTGGTCGCCCGCTCCCTGTCCAACCGGCGCTGGTCGGAGCGGACCATCATCGGCCTGGTCATGCAGTCCCTGGACAACTCGCTGACCACGTACCTCAAGCCCGGCGGCGTCGGCCGGGGCCTGCTCACCGCGCGGCAGGGACACGGCGCGCCGAACCCCAAGCAGATCAGGGCCGCGACCGAGGCCGCCTCCGCGCTCGCCGCCGAGATCAACGGCTTCGCCGGCAGCAACGTCGGCGAGCTGATGGGCACCCCGCTCACCGCGCACTTCCTCGGCGGCTGCCCGATCGGCGACTGTCCGGATACGGGGGTGATCGACCCGTACCACCGGCTCTACGGCCACCCCGGCATCTCGGTCGTGGACGGCGCAGCGGTCTCGGCGAACCTGGGGGTGAACCCCTCGCTGACGATCACCGCGCAGGCCGAGCGGGCGATGTCGTTCTGGCCGAACAAGGGCGAGGAAGACCCGCGGCCGGCGCCCGGAGCGGCGTACGAGCGGCTGAAGCCGGTGGAGCCGCAGACCCCGGCGGTCCCGGCGGACGCGTTCGGCGCGCTGCGGCTGCCCTTCCTGGGGATGCCGGCGGTACCGCCGAAGAAGTGACCGGGCGGGCATCCACCGGCCGGCCGGAACGGCACAGAGGGACCTGCATCCCCCTCCGAAGGCAGGTCCCTCTCACCGTTTTCTTGATCCGCAGGTTTGATCAGCGAGAAGCGTGAAGGGTTGCTCCGGAGACCCGGGATTTGTGTGTGAACCGAGTCACATCCTGGGGTGTGGGCATGACGAAGGGCCCCGCGGGACGGAGAGGCCGCGGGGCCCTTCTTCCAGTCAGCACCGGCGTCAGGGCAGCCGCCGGTGCCGGGGAGCGGCGCCGGGGGTCGCGCCGCTGGTTCCTGTGCCCTGTGTGCGGTTGTCGGGGTTCCGCCGGCCGGCCCCGGGCGTCCCCGGAGCCGGCCGTTCTCTTGGGTGACCGGGCTGCTGTCCCCTGCCGTCCGGTCACTTCCTGGAGCGAGGTCCCACGGCGCACGGCACGACCCGTACGCCTCATCGCTCCAGCGAGCCACGCGTGGTTCTTTCGGGCCCGCCCCTGGCTGGCACGGACACCCCCTCAACGAAGCGGTGCGCGGGCCGGTCACGCGCCGTACGGGTGAGAGCGGGACCGAACTCAGATACGACCCCGGCTGAGCTCCAGCAGGGTCATGGCCAGCGCGGTGCCCGGCTTGCCGAGCGCGTCCCGGTAGCGGCCGAGGATCTCCATCTCGCGGGACAGGTGCACCCGACGCCCGCCGGAGGCGATACGGGTCTGCTGGACGACGGCGGAGACGGCCATCCGCTCCTGCACGAGACCGATGATCCGGTCGTCGAGCGCGTCGATGCGGTCACGGGCGTCGGCGATGATCGCCTCCGGTGCGGCGTCCTGTGCGGTGTCCGGTGCGGTGGTGGTCATGTCGGGCTCCTCGCTGGGATGAGTGCCCCGGAACGACACGGCCCGGAGAAACGACAGGCGCCCCGGGCCTTGTCGGCCCGGGGCGCCTGGGAAGTCGCTTGGCGTCAGCTCAAGCAGCACGACCATGGCAGCCGGCGGGCCGGGTGCCATAGGTAAAGACGAAGGTCGAGTGCTTGCGCATGCGGTCAGTATGCCATGGCGGCTTCCCTCGTAGGCCGCCCGGCCACCCCGTTAGAATCGGAAGCACAGACCCCCGCCCGACCACCAGAAGGCACCCCGTGTCATCAGCGACCCAGTCTGCCGCCACCCCCGACACCGTCCTGGTCGTCGACTTCGGCGCGCAGTACGCCCAGCTCATCGCCCGACGCGTCCGCGAGGCGCGGGTCTACAGCGAGATCGTGCCCAGCACCACGCCGGTCGCCGAGATGCTCGCCAAGAACCCCGCGGCGATCATCCTCTCCGGCGGCCCCTCGTCCGTGTACGAGGAGGGTGCCCCCACCCTCGACCGCGAGATCTTCGAGGCCGGCGTCCCCGTCTTCGGCATGTGCTACGGCTTC
Organism: Streptomyces olivaceoviridis; assembly: GCF_014650115.1. Lineage (GTDB taxonomy): Bacteria > Actinomycetota > Actinomycetes > Streptomycetales > Streptomycetaceae > Streptomyces > Streptomyces olivaceoviridis. The sequence goes on from NZ_BMUI01000009.1 coordinate 239,325, forward strand.
CAGCTCATGGCGCAGGCCCTCGGCGGCACGGTCGACAACACCGGCGCCCGTGAGTACGGCCGTACGGACCTGCACGTCTCCAGGAACTCCTCCACCCTCTTCGAGGGCACCCCGGCCGAGCAGCACGTGTGGATGTCGCACGGCGACGCCTGCTCCGCCGCGCCCGAGGGCTTCGCGGTCACCGCCTCCACGGACGTCGTCCCGGTCGCCGCGTTCGAGAACGACGACAAGAAGCTCTACGGCGTCCAGTACCACCCCGAGGTCATGCACTCCACGCACGGCCAGCAGGTGCTGGAGCACTTCCTGTACCGCGGTGCCGGCCTGGAGCCGAACTGGACCACCGGCAACGTGATCGAGGAGCAGGTCGAGGCCATCCGCGAGCTGGTCGGTGACAAGCGCGCGATCTGCGGTCTGTCCGGCGGCGTGGACTCCGCCGTCGCCGCCGCCCTCGTCCAGAAGGCCATCGGCTCCCAGCTGACCTGCGTGTACGTCGACCACGGCTTGATGCGCAAGGGCGAGACCGAGCAGGTCGAGAAGGACTTCGTCGCGGCCACCGGCGTACAGCTGAAGGTCGTCGACGCCGAGGAGCGCTTCCTCAAGGCGCTCGCCGGGGTCAGCGACCCCGAGGAGAAGCGGAAGATCATCGGCCGGGAGTTCATCCGCGTCTTCGAGCAGGCGCAGGCCGAGATCATCGCCGACGAGGGCCCGGCCGTGGAGTTCCTGGTCCAGGGCACCCTCTACCCGGACGTCGTCGAGTCCGGCGGCGGCACCGGCACCGCGAACATCAAGTCGCACCACAACGTCGGCGGTCTGCCCGAGGACCTTGAGTTCAAGCTGATCGAGCCGCTGCGCAAGCTGTTCAAGGACGAGGTCCGCATGGTCGGCCAGGAGCTGGGCCTGCCGGAGGAGATCGTCCAGCGCCAGCCCTTCCCGGGGCCGGGCCTGGGCATCCGCATCGTCGGCGAGGTCACCAAGGAGCGGCTGGACCTGCTGCGCGAGGCCGACGCCATCGCCCGGGAGGAGCTGACCGCGGCCGGCCTGGACCGCGACATCTGGCAGTGCCCGGTGGTCCTGCTCGCCGACGTCCGCAGCGTGGGCGTCCAGGGCGACGGCCGCACCTACGGCCACCCGATCGTCCTGCGCCCGGTCTCCTCCGAGGACGCGATGACGGCCGACTGGTCGCGTCTGCCGTACGACGTGCTGGCGAAGATCTCCACCCGCATCACCAACGAGGTCCGTGACGTCAACCGGGTCGTCCTCGACGTGACGAGCAAGCCGCCGGGCACGATCGAGTGGGAGTAGGCCCTACGCGCGCCTGAGCGTGCGCAGGGGCTCACCGGGTCTCCAGACCTGGGTGACCAGATACGTGTCGTCCTCGACGTAGGTCCGTACGACCTCCGTCAGCTCGGTGCGGAAGAGGTGGAACGGCTGCGGCGGTTCCACCTCTTCCACGTACGCGGCCCTGGCCCCGCCGTCCTCGACCTCGTACGCCCGCCCGCCGACCCGGACGTCCCCGCCGCCCATGTCCGTACCCGCGCCCGGGTTGGCCTGGAGGGTGAACCGGGGGTCGCGGCGCAGGTCGAGGGCTTTCACCGAGCCCGGCATCATGCCGAGCCACAGCTCTCCGCCCAGGAAGCGGACCTCGATCCCGGAGGTGCGGGGAGAGCCGTCCTTGCGGAGGGTCGCGAGGACATGGTGCCGGTGGGCGCCGAAGCGCTCCTCGGCGGTCTTCGCCAGACCGGGTACGGCGGTGCTGAAGGCTGCCCAGTTCATACGGGCCAGTCTCACCGGCAATCCCGACATCCTCTGTCGGGTATGCGCGGCATCTTCACAGCACGGCTCTGCCCTTTCGCGCCGGACGGCGGTACCTTCCGGCCCGTACCGCTATCCCCGTACGGGAGGATCCATGCACGGGCCCACGCCGCCCCTGCCGCTGCCCACCGACCGGCTCCGGTTCGCCATGCCGCCGATGCACGACTCGCCCGAGGACGAGCGCCGGCACCGCAAGGAGCGGCTCGCGGGCGCCCTGCGGATCTTCGGGCGGGCGGGTTTCGAGGACGGTGTGTCGGGACACATCACGGCCCGCGACCCGGAGTTCACCGACTGCTTCTGGGTCAACCCCTTCGGGATGCCGTTCAGGCACGTCACCGTCGGCGATCTCGTCCTCGTCAACCAGGACGGACAGGTCGTCGAGGGCCGCTACCACGTCAACCAGGCCGCGTTCACCGTGCACGCCCAGGTGCACGCCGCCCGCCCCGACGTCGTCGCCGTCGCCCACTGCCACTCCGTGCACGGCCGCGCCCTCGCCGCCCTCGGTGACCTCATCGACCCCATCACCCAGGAGAGCTGCGCCTTCTACGAGGACCTCGCCCTGTACGACGCCTACACCGGCGTCACCGTGGACGCCGAGGAGGGCCGCCGGATCGCCACCGCGCTCGGCTCCCGCAAGGCCCTGGTGCTGCGCAACCACGGGCTGCTCACCGTCGGCGACTCGGTCGACGCGGCGGCCTGGTGGTTCCTCTCCCTGGACCGGTCCTGCCAGGTGCAGCTGCTGGCGAAGGCCGCGGGCCGCCCGGTGCTCATCGACCACAAGCTCGCCGTCGCCACCCGCGAACAGCTCGGCGGCGACCTCGTGGCCTGGATCAACTACCAGCCCCTGTGGCAGGACATCAGCCGCGGCGAACCGGACCTGCTCGGCTGACGCACCGCGAGCGGTGCGGTCCGTGACCGATCCGCCGCCGGGTCGACACGGCGGTACCGGCTTCACCCCCGGTGACCCGGCCCCGGCGCGCCGGAGGGCCCGCGTAGGGCACAATTCGCTGTCATCACAGGGGAGTTGCCCGGCCGTCGTACCCCACCACGGGGCCGGCGGCCGGATCGGCAGGTCGCGGGGAAGGCGGGCGTCGGGCGTGGCGGTGCAGAAGGCGGGAGGGCACACGGATGCCGACGGCGTCCACGAGGGCGGCTGCACCTGCGGGGACTGTCCGCACGGCGCCCGCGAGGGACACCGGCGGGCCGTCGCCGCGTTCCTGCGCCGGCGCGACGAGTTCGCCGCCGGCCGGGGGCTGCCCGCGGCCGTCGCCCACTCCGCCTCCGCGTCCCGCCAGTGGGTCTCCGAGGAACTGACCCAGCGGGCCGAGGCCGTGGCCGAACAGAGCCGGGCCGAGGGCGCGGCCCGGCTCGCCCGGCTGTGGCTGCGGACGCTGTACGCGGTCTGGGGCGCGGTCATCGCGCTGCTGCTGGCCGAGGCGCTCACCGCGATCGGCGCGGGCTGGACCGGCGCCCGCACCGCGGCCCTGCTCGCCGCGCTCGCCGTCGCCGCCGCGCTCACCACCGCCTGCTTCTTCCACCGGGCGCGCGGCGGAGCGCTCGCACCGGTGATCGGCGAGGACAACCGCGTCTCCACCTCCCGTACCGTCGCCGCCTGCTGGGTCCTTTTCGTCGCGTACGCCGTCCTGCTGCTCGCCGCCCGTCTGGCCGCCGCCTCCGACCACGCCGAACGCGACGCGCTGCTCGTGGGCCTCGACCTGGCGCGCGGCGCCGGCGTGGTGACCGTCCTCGCCGTGGTGTGCGGCGTCGCCGTGCTGGTCCGTCGGGTGGTGGGCCTGCGCGTCCTCGCCCAGCGGCTGCAAAAGGTGCCCGCCCACCGCCCGCGCGCCGCCGACCTGCTCACCGACGACTCCGGCCGGGGCGCCTTCACCGACATCCAGTACGTCGCCATGAGCGCCGTCGCCCTGCTGTTCGCCGCCGTACGACTGGCCCGCCGCCCCGACCAGCTGCCCGACCTCCCCTGGGGCCTGGGCGTGATCGTGCTGATCTCGGCCGCGACCTACCTGGCCGGCAAGTACGCCGAGGGCGGCCGGCCGGTGATCCTCTCGGTGGTCCGCGCCCGCGAACCCGGCGACCTCGACGGCCCGATCCGCACCGGCGACGACATCGAGATCCGCGGCAGCGGCTTCGTGCCGCCCGGTGCCCAGAGCGCCGACCGGCTCTCCCGCATGGTCGTCCGCATCGGCGCGGTCGACGTGCACGTCCCCCTGGTCCCGGTCACGGGCGGCTTCCGCAACCCCACGGACAACGCCCTGACCGTGCCCGTACCGGCCGAGGTGGAGCCCGGCGCGGTGGAGGTGCAGGTGGTGACCGCGGCCGGTGTGACGACCAACCGGTGCGTCGTCCAGGTGACGGAGTGAACGGGTGACGGAGTGAACGGGTGACGGAGTGAACGGGTGAGGGGTGAATGGCCCGTCCGGGAAGGGGTTTTCGTACTTTCGCCCGGCTTCCTGCCGTGATCCTCGCTAAAGTTGCCGCCAACCGCGGACGCGGTGGGGGGTACGGGGATGCGGGAACTCGGCGCGCCGATACGCGCGATGATCCATGCGGCGATGTCCGAACCGGACGCGCTGAGGCTGTGGTCGTCCGTCGCGCCGGAAGAGGTACTGGCGTCGGAGACCCACCGCAACATCGCGATGCACGTCTTCGACCACCGCGACCTGCTCACCCCGGCGCACGCCGCCGCGGACCCGGACGTCCTCGACGCCGTGTACCTGGCGGCCACCTACTACCTGGAGCGCTTGCAGCACCTGCCCGAAGGGGAGAGCTGGGAGGGGTACGCCTGCACCTTCCTCTTACGGATCGTGCACGCGGCGCGGCCCGCCGCCGTACCGCAGCCGCTGCGTGACGCCTTCGCCGAGCGCCCGCCGCAGGACGTGCCGCCGTACGAGACCGTGCACGCCGTGGGCAGGGCACTGCTCGCCGCCGGCACCGCCGGGAAGGACCCGGACGCGGTCCTGGCGGCCGGCGTGCTCCTGGCGCACGCCTGGGAGGAAGCCCGCGGCGGGGAGTCCGGGCCGCACATCGCCTTCGGCTTCGCCACCGGCCTCCTCGCGATGGCCGACCTCGGCGCCGGCCCGCGGGACGCGCGAGCGCGCGGGATCACCCTCATGCGCCTGGCCCTCGCCGAACTGCCCGCCGACGACCAGTTCCGCGACGCGATGCTGGCCGCCCTCGCGTCGGAGCTGGCCAAGGCACCACGTCAGACACCGGACGAAGCAAGCCTGGCGGCCGACGTGACCGCCTACATGCGACAGGGCGGCCTGGAACGCCTCGAAGCGGCCGTCGAGCGGCTCCGCACGGCCCTGGCGACGTCCGCGACCGGGGAACCGGAGCGCAGCCTGCGCCGCGCCGAACTGGGGCAGGTGCTGCGGATGCGGTTCGAGACCACGGGCGAGCTGACCGACCTCGACGCCTCGGTCACCGAGCTGCGGACCGCACTCGCGAGCGGGGCACTGGACACCGAGAGCCGGGCGTCGGTCGCCTCCTTCCTCGGCCTCGCCCAGCTCGACCGGTACGTCCACTCCCAGGACCCCGCCGACCTCGACGCGGCCACGAGCGCCGTCCGGGACGGCTGCGACCCCGCCGTGGCCGCCTCGCCGGCCCACCCCCAGCGGCTGACCAACCTGGCCGCCGTCCTCACCGCGCGATTCGACCGGTACGAGCGCGAGGCCGACCTCGACGAGGCCGTCGAGCACCTGACCTACGCCGTGACCGCCACGCCGCCGGCCCAGCACGACCACCCCGTGATGGCGGTCAAGCTGGCCGTCGCGCTGCGCAGACGCGGCACCCACCAGCGTCAGCCCGCGGACCTGCGCCGGGCCGAGGCGATCCTGCGGCAGATCGCGGACGGCTCCCCGGACACCGGCCCCACCCGGCAGCTCGCGCGGATGGAGCTGGCGGAACTGCTGGCGGAGCGGGGCACGCTCTTCGACGACGAGCAGGACATCGCCGACGCCATCGACCAGTACCGCGCCACCGCTCTCACGCCCACCGAGGACATCCGCACCCGTCTGCGCTCCGCCTACGGGTGGGGCGTCCACGCGGTCACGCTGGGTGCTCTGGACCTCGCCCGCGAGGGCTTCCGCCTGGCGCTGACCGAACTGCTGCCCAAGCTGACCGGTCCCGCGCTGGGCCGGGAGTCGCAGGAGACCCGGCTGCGCGAGGTGTCCTCGCTGGCCACCGTCGCCGCGACCGCCTCCGTCATGGCCGGGCGGCCCCGGGAAGCACTCGTCCGGCTGGAACAGGGCCGCGGTGTCCTGCTGGCCCAGGCCCTGCGGCTGCGCGGTCGGCACGACGACCTCTCCGCCGCCTCACCCGAACTCGCCGATCGGTTCGAGCGGGTCTGTGCCGAGCTGGTCGCGCGGCAACGCGGCCCCGAGGAACGCAAGGCGGCCGCGGCCGAGTTCGACCAGGTGGTCAGGGACATCCGCGCCCTGGAGACGTGGGAGGACTTCCAGGAGCCGCTCGGCTGGGAACGGTTGAGCGAGGCCGCGGCAGACGGTCCCGTGGCCGTGGTCAACGTGTCCGCGTGGGGCTGCTTCGTGCTGCTCGTGACCCGGCCGCCCGGCCGCCCCGGCCGCGTGGAGACGCTGACGCTCGACGTCACCGAGGACGACATCGACCGACGCGCCGGAGCCTTCCGCACCGCCGTGACCCGGCTGCGGGAAACGACGGGCCGCGAGCGCCTGCGGGCGGACAGGGAACTGAAGGACACGCTGCGCTGGCTGGGGGCCCGCATCGTGCGTCCCGTCCTCGCCCACCTGGACCTGGCCGGACCGGCGGACCCCGGCGTGCCCCCGCCGCGGCTGTGGTGGTGCCCGACCGGGGTGCTGTCCCTCCTCCCGCTGCACGCCGCCGTGCTGGAGGAGGGGTCCGACGGGCCGGTGTACACCCACGACCGGGTCGTCTCCTCCTTCACCCCGACCCTGGGCGCCCTGCTGCACGCCCGCTCCCAGCCGGTCACCGGCGAGAACCCGGCCTCCCTCCTGGCCGTGGCCGTGGACGCCGGCGGCGCGCACCCCCCGCTGGCCGCCCTGGACGACGAACTGGCCGTCACCGGCGGACTGCCGGGCCGCCGGGACGTGCTGCGCGGCACCGAGGCCACGCCCCGGGCGGTGCTGGCCGCGCTGCGCGGACACACCCACGCCCACCTGGCCTGCCACGGCGTACGGGACCCCGGGGACCCCGCGCGCAGCCGACTGCTCCTGCACGGCGGGGAACTCACCCTGCGCGAACTGGCGGGGGAACGGCTGACGGACGCCCGGTTCGCCTACCTCTCCGCCTGCCACAGCGCCGCACCCGGCGAGGAACTGGCCGACGAGGTCATCTCGGTGGCCTCCGCCTTCCAGCTCTGCGGCTACCGGCAGGTGATCGGAAGCCTGTGGACCGTCGACGACCGGATGGGCCCCCTGCTCGCCGCGGAGGTGTACCGCCATCTCGCCGCCCCCGGCACCCCGCCCGCCGCCGTCGCCCTGCACCGGGCCATCGGGGTGCTGCGAGAGCACCCCCGCTACCGCGATCCGCTGTTCTGGGGCTCGGTCATTCACCACGGACTGTGAGGAGTTGCCCGGTGGACGACGAACGCAGACTCCGCGCCGACTTCTGCGCGGCGCTCGAATGGCTGCCCGAGGAGCAGGAAGCAGCCGCACTGCGCGCCGCCGTGCGGTCCGTGCTCGACGGCACGGCCACGGTACGGCAGGCGATCGACGCCCTGGGCGTGCCGGAACACGTCCTGACCGGCCCGGAGAGCGCGGTACGCGGCTGGGAGCCGGGTGACTCCCTCCTCCCCGGTGCCGTGGCCCGCGCCGGCGGTGAGGTCTACCGCTGCCCCGAAGGCTGGTGCGGGCTGAACGAGCCCCGGCGGCCGAGCGGCACCCTCCCGGCCGGCGGGCGCTGCTGGCTGCACGACAGACCGCTGCGCGTCGTGGAGGCCTGACCGGTGGCCCCGGTCCTCGACGGACTCGGCGAGAAGCTGGCCGAGAAGTGGCTGACCGCGCTGGCGGCCCCCGGCCTGCTGTTCGTGGGAGCCACCGTCACCGCCGCCGTCCTCGGCCAGACCAACGCACTCGACTGGTCCCTGCTCCGCAGGCGAGTCGGCCACTGGGCGACGACGGCCGGGCACTGGTCCACCGGCGAACAACTCGCCGCCGCGGCGGTCCTCATCCTCGCCGCCGTGGCCGTCGGCACGCTGGTACGGACGTGCGGCGACGGCGCCGTACGGATCTGGACGGGAGACTGGCCCGGCCCGCTCCGGCCGCCGGCCCACCGGCTGACCGCCCGGCGCGCACGGCGCTGGGACGATCTCCAGACGGACATCGAGCGACTGCGCACCCCTCGTCCGGCCCGCGACCGGACAGCGGACGTCCGCCAGGAGATCGACGCGCTGACCGTCCGCCGTGACCGCATCGCGCTCGCGCGGCCGACGCGCCCCACGTACACCGGCGACCGCCTCGCGGCCACCGTCGTCCGCGTGGACACCCAGTACGGCATCGACCTCGCCGCCTGCTGGCCCCGGCTGTGGATGGTGCTGCCGGAGGACGTGCGGACCGAGCTGCGCACCGTGCGGACCCGCTTCGACACCGCAGTCGTGGGCTCCGTCTGGGCCGCCTGCTACGCCGTGCTCGGGTGTTTCTGGTGGCCGGCCGCCGTGGCCGCCGTCGTGACGGGGCTCCTGGCGCGGCAGCGGGTGCCGCAGGCCGCGGCGGCACTCGCCGAGCACGTGGAGTCCGCGGTCGACGTCCACCTGCGACGACTGGCGGAGGAGATCGGGCTCACCGGACTGGCCGACGGGCCGCCCGACCGCCGCCTGGGTCTCGCCCTGAACCGCATCGCCCGCAAGGCCACGTGAGACCGGTGCCAGGCCCGCGGGAAGCCAGGCCCCGCTGTTCACGTCGACGCCCGAATTCCGGAAAATGGCTCAGGAAAGGATTGAACGGGCTCCCTTCGTCATACGTATGGTCACGTGAGGGGTGCTTCGGCGGGCGAGAGGCGGCTGGCGGCGATGACTCACGGGATGCGGACGGGCATGCACACCACCGGGCTGGACGGCCATCGCACCTGGCGGGAGACCGCCAGCCACTACGCCCTGCTGCCCCTGCGCGTCTTCCTGGGCGTCACCTTCATCTACGCCGGTCTGGACAAGCTCACCGACAGCGCGTTCATGAAGTCCGGCGGCACCGGCTCCATCGGCGACACCATGCGCGCGGCCCGCGACTCCGCCGCCATCCCGGCCCTGGTCGACCTGGCCTTGAAGAGCCCGGTCGGCTTCGGCTACGCCATGGCCCTCGGTGAACTGGCCGTCGGCATCGGCGTCCTGCTCGGCCTGTTCGGCCGGCTGGCCGCACTCGGCGGCGCGCTGATCTCCCTCAGCCTCTGGCTGACGGTGAGCTGGGCGACCACCCCCTACTACTACGGCAACGACCTCGCCTACCTGATGGCCTGGCTCCCCCTGATCCTCGCCGGCACCCCCTACCTCTCCCTCGACGCCGCCTGGCGGGCCCGGCGCCGAATGACCGGCGGCTACCGCTGACCGCCCTCGGCGCCGCCCCGTCTGCGTATCCCCCGGGCCAGCGCCGCCGTGGCGCCGGCCAGGCACAGCCCGCCCACGACCAGCGGGACGACCGCGAACCACGGTGTCTCCCACAGACCGCCCGCGTCTCCCGCGAAAGCCACCGCGGTGGCGGTCAGGAAGAGCCCGGCGACCAGCTTCCCGGGCTGGAACTCATGATGCAGCACGGCTGACCTCCACCTGTCCCACTCCGACACCGAGCGTCAGATCCAGCGTGCCGCCCTTCCCGGCCCCCTTGGTCGGCATCAGCGTCACCTCCTCGTGCCTTCCGGGCCGCACGTCCACGTCCTTGCCGCTGTCCCCGGGCAACCGGATGTCACCGACCCCCACATCGATGCTCAGCCGCACCGCCGCGTCCGCCGGCACGATCACCTTCAGCTGTCCCGCGCCCACCCGGACGTCCGTCGCGACCGCCTGCCCCTTGGCCGGGTGCACCCGGGTCAGGTCCAGGGTGCCCCGCCCGGTGCCGAGGTCGTACCCGGACCGCAGCTGGGCCGCCGCGACCGGCTTCCAGGACGTCTCCCGCCAGTCGGTGGTGATGTCCCGGGGCAGCGCCGCCGCCCCCGCGAGCAACCCCGCCGTGACCAGCGCCAGGAACACCGTGCCGGCCCCGGTGCGGCCCAGGAACGCGCTGAGCGCGATGCCGAGCCCGAACACCGCGAGCGCGCACGCCAGTCCGGTCTCCAGGCTGGTGCCCAGCGGGTGCGTGTCCCAGCCGAGCCCCGTGCCCAGGCCGCCCGCCAGCAGGGCGAGCAGAAACACCCAGCCGCCGATCCAGCGTGGGCCGCGCGGTCTCGGGGGCGCGGCGTACGGCGTCTGTATCGCCCCGGGATGCGTCCAGGGATGGGGTACGCCGACGTCCACGACCGAGGTCAGATCGCGCTCGCGGGCGTCACCGGGCCCCCACAGATAGCCGGTGCCGCCGACATGGGTGCCGTCCTTGACGATCGGGTCCCGCCACCAGGAGGGGTAGGTGGTGACGACCGGGGGCGCCTGGGCCTCCGGCGGGGCGTCGGCCGCGGCCTGCGCGGCCAGGGGGTCGGGGTCGGGGGCGCCACGGCGCCTCGACCAGTACCCCGCGCCGGCGAGCAGCAGCGACAGCACCGTGGCGAACGCCAGCACCCCGCCGTTCCTCAGCATCGTCAGGAAGATCCCGCAGCCGACCAGGGCGAACAGCACGGCGGCCAGCGCCTGGCCGTCCACCCGGCCCGTGAAGAGCTTGCGCAGCTCGTTCTCCTCCTCGTCCTGGTACGGCACCAGGAGCCAGGCGAAGCCGTAGAAGATCAGGCCCAGACCGCCGGTCGCGGAGAGTACGGCCAGCGTGATCCGGAAGATGACCGGGTCCATGTCGGTGTGCCGGCCGAGTCCCGCGCACACGCCCGCGATCATCTTGTGCCGACGGTCGCGCCGGAACCGGTCGGGCACCTCGGCGCCCTCCTGCGGCTCCGTCTCGTGCGTGGGGGAGTGGGGGCCGGCGCCGGCCGGTCCCGTCTCGTCCGTCGCGGCGGGCGCGGCATCCGTCGGCCCGGTGCCCGGGGCCGGGCGCGGGCCGGGGCCGGGTCCCGGACCCGTCGCGGCGTGCTCGTGATCCGTCATGCGTCCATGGTGACGGCCCGGCCGCCGCGACGGCAGTCGGGACGACCCTGGGCCAACCCTGAAATCGGCCCTGAGACGGGACGGGGAAGCGTTCGAGCGGCACCGGCCGCCGCGCAACGCCCGCCGAACCGACCGTTTGGACCGGCCCCGACGGAAGATCAGGGGCGTCTCGGGGGCAGACCCTGATGCCCCGTCCCGCCGCTCGTGTGACCATCGTTGGCATGCCGGAAGCCGCAAGCCTGCCACTCGACGACCCGCGGCCCCCGCGCAAGCTCTACCGCAGCAGCGACGGACGCTGGCTCGGCGGAGTGGCGCGGGGCCTCGCCGGGCATCTCGGGCTGCCCGTCGTGTGGGTGCGGCTCGTCTTCGTCGGCCTGTTCATGGCCGACGGACTCGGAGCGCTGCTGTACGCCGCGTTCTGGTTCTTCGTGCCCCTCGGCGTCGGCGGCGTCGGCGACCAGAAGCCGTCGCTGGTGGGCACGGAGGCGTCGCCGGACGGCCGCCGCAGACTGGTGGCCCGCAAGCCGGACCGGGGACAGATCGTCGCGCTGCTCCTCATGGTCATCGTGTCCGTGGTCTTCGTGGGCAGCGTGAACCTGGGCAGCGCCACCAAGGCGTATCTGGTGCCCGCCGTGCTCGTCGCCGCCGGTGTCGCCCTGGTCTGGCGGCAGGCGGACAACGCCCGCCGGGCCCGCTGGGCCGAGGCCGGCCGCCGGCGCCGCACCCTCACCCTGCTCCGCGCGGCCGGCGGCGTCCTGCTCGTCACGGCCGGTGTCTCCGCCATCTTCGTCCTGCAGGGCTCGACCGCCCACCTCGGCGCCGTTCTTCAGGCCGCGCTCGCCGTCCTCGTCGGCATCACCCTGCTCGCCGGCCCCTACCTGGTCCGTATGACCCAGGACCTGTCCGAGGAGCGCCTGATGCGCATCCGCGCCCAGGAACGCGCCGAGGTCGCCGCGCATGTCCACGACTCCGTGCTGCACACCCTCACCCTGATCCAGCGCAACGCCGACAACGCGGGCGAGGTGCGCCGCCTCGCCCGCGCCCAGGAGCGCGACCTGCGCACCTGGCTGTACAAGCCGGAGGGCACCGGCAAGGACGAGGCCGACGAACCGGACACGGTCGCCGAGGCGGTGCGCCGCAACGCCGCCGAGGTGGAGGACAAGCACGGCGTGCCCATCGAGGTCGTGATCGTCGGAGACTGCCCGCTCGACGAGAAGACCGGTGCGCAGATGCAGGCCGCGCGCGAGGCGATGGTGAACGCCGCCAAGTACGGTGGCGAGGGCGGCGCCGTACAGGTCTACGCCGAAGTCGAGGGAAAGACGGTCTTCGTGTCCGTGCGGGACCGCGGCCCCGGCTTCGACCTCGACGCGATACCCGCCGACCGGATGGGTGTCAGAGAATCGATCATCGGCCGCATGGAGCGCAACGGCGGCACGGCCCGGCTGCGGGCGGTGCCGGGCGGCGGCACCGAGGTCGAGCTGGAGATGGAGAGGGCGGAGAAGACGTCATGAGCGACGCGACCGAGGCGAACGGCACGGCGGGAGCGGCGGAGCCGGCCGAGGCCGGCCGGACCCGCGGCGGCGCGGGCGGGCGGCACGTGCGGGTGGTGCTGGTGGACGACCACCGCATGTTCCGTACCGGCGTCCAGGCCGAGATCGGCCAGACCGCCGAGACCGGGGTCGAGGTGGTCGGCGAGGCCGCGGACGTCGACCAGGCCGTCGCGGTCATCACCGCCACCCGGCCCGAGGTGGTCCTGCTCGACGTCCACCTGCCGGGCGGCGGCGGGGTCGAAGTGCTGCGCCGGTGCGCTGCGTTGATGGCGGACGCCGAGCAGCCGGTCCGCTTCCTCGCGCTGTCCGTGTCGGACGCGGCGGAGGACGTGATCGGGGTGATCCGCGGCGGCGCCCGCGGCTATGTCACCAAGACCATCACCGGCACCGACCTGGTCGACTCGATCTTCCGCGTCCAGGAGGGCGACGCCGTCTTCTCCCCGAGGCTGGCCGGCTTCGTCCTGGACGCCTTCGCCTCCACCGACGCCCCGCCGGTGGACGAGGACCTGGACCGCCTCACCCAGCGGGAACGCGAGGTGCTGCGCCTGATCGCCCGGGGCTACGCCTACAAGGAGATCGCCAAGCAGCTCTTCATCTCGGTGAAGACGGTCGAGTCCCATGTCTCGGCGGTCCTGCGCAAGCTCCAGCTGTCCAACCGGCACGAACTGACCCGCTGGGCGACCGCGCGCCGGCTGGTCTGACCCCTGCGGTCCCGCCCCGCCCCCGTCCCTCCCCGCGACCGTCCCTCACTCCACCCTTGTCGCCCCCGCGAACGGCATCTGGTCGATCGGAGCGAGACGGACCGGTGCCGACGGGTTGGGGGCGTGGATCATCTGGCCGTTGCCCACATAGATGCCGACGTGACTGATCCCGGAGTAGAAGAACACCAGGTCCCCCGGCTGGACTTCGGAGCGGGAGATCCGCCGGCCCGCGTTGATCTGGGCGTAGGTGGTGCGGGGCAGGGAGATGCCGGCGGAGCGGTAGGCGGCCTGGACCAGACCCGAGCAGTCGAAGGCGTGCGGGCCGGTGGCGCCCCACACATAGGGGCTGCCGAGCTTGCCGTAGGCGTAGGCGACGGCCGCCGCCGCGCGGGAGGTCGGGGCGGCGGCGGACCCGGGCCGCTCCAGCGGCTGCCGCGCGTCGGCGGCCGACCGGGAGACGCGGGCGCCCGTGCCGCCGGCACCGGTGACCTCGGTCCGCTGCGGCGGAGTCAGCCGCGCCAGCAGCCGACGGGCCTCGTCCAGCTTGCCGGTGACGGTCCTCTTCTGCCGTCGCAGCTCCGCCTGCCGTGACCGCAGCGACCTCACCTCGACGCGCGCGGCTCCGCGCAACCGCTCGATCTCCCGCAGTTGCCGGCGCACCCGGGAGACCGCGGCGGCCTGCCGGTCACCGGCCCGCTCCGCGAACGCGGCGCCGTCCAGATACCGGTCGGGATCGCTGGAGAGGGCCAGTTGCCAGGCCGGGGCGATGCCGCCGTCCCGGTACTGCGCCGCGGCGATCGAACCCAGTGCTTCCCGGGCCGAGTTGAGCCTCGTCTGCTTGCGGGCGGTCTCGTCCTGGAGCGCGCTCAGCCGCCGCTGGCCGGCGTCCGCCTCCTCCTTCGCCCCGTTGTACTTCTCGGTGGCGGCCTCGGCCTCCCGGTACAACGCCTCCACCCTGGCCTTCACCTGCGCCGGTGTCAGCCGCGGTTCGGCGTGCCCCGTCCCGTCGAGGGCGGTCACGGTGGCCGCGCCCGCCAAGGCGAGAGTGGCGGCCGTCCGGGCCGTATGGCCGCTGAGCGGGCGTTGCGGGCGCTTGCGGTGCGCTGCCACCTGGACCGTCACGTCCTTCCGTACGACTCGCACGACCGAGCGGTCGGTACGCCCCGCGGCGGCCCGACAGGGGAGCGGGCCGCCGCCGGGCCTTTCTCGGCGGTGGTGTCCGACTGCCGCCCCTGGCCCGGGCGGCGGTGGGGAGCCGGTCACCTGGGGGAGGACGCTAGGCCGGACGGTGACGCGCAGGTAACGCGGTGTACGGAACTGGTTCGGACGGATCGGGACGTGACCGTATGTGACCGTGCGAGCGGGCTGGAGTCGTCACCTTTACGGAGCGTGCTGACCGAAGAGCGGAAAGGGGGACTGACGGGAGCCGTGAGGTGCTATGGGGCCGCATATATGCAAGATCACGTGGACCGGGGCGTCGGGTTGCCGGGGTCGTGGGTGGGCGTGGTGACGCAGGGTCGCGGGGGTTGGTGACGAAGGGTCGCTGGGCTGGGGGCGAGGGCGAGGGCGGGGGCGGGGGCGAGGAGCGGGAGCGGGGGCGGACGGTTCGGTGAAGTTGGGCCGGTGGGCCGGTGGGCCGGAGGGTCTGGGGAGGGGTGGCTTGGTGGGCCCGGTGACTGGTGGGTCGGAGGGGGCTCGTTAGGCTCCGGCTCCATGGACGTACTCATCCATCTCTTCGTCGGCCTGCACATCATCGGCATCGCCGCGCTGCTCGGCGGTTTCCTCACCCAGATGAAGGCGATGGGCCAGGGCACGGCCCGGTTCGTGCCCGGCATGCTGCACGGCGCGCTGACGATGCTGGTCACCGGCGTGGCCCTGGTCGGCCTGAACCAGGCCGACGACCACCACGTCAACAACATCAAGATCGGCGTGAAGCTCGCCCTGCTGATCGTGATCCTCGGCCTGGTCTATGTGAAGCGCGACGAGGAGCGGGTCGACAAGGGCCTCTTCGGGCTGGTCGGCCTGCTGACCACGGCCAACATCTTCATCGCCGTCCTGTGGACCTGATCGCCGTCTCCGGATTCACCGGCCTCTGGACCTGAGCCTCGGCGCGGCTCGGGATCAGCCCGGCCGCACCACACTGTGGACGGGCGCCGCGATGCCGGAGACCGGTTCCTCGCGGACGTACGCGCCCGGCCTGGGCGCGTGGATCATCATGCCGTCGCCGGTGCAGAGTCCGACGTGGCCGGCATCGTCGTGGAAGAAGACGAGGTCGCCGGGACGGGCATCGGCCGGCGCGACCGGGGTGCCGGAGTCGGCCTGCTCGCGCGCGGTACGCGGGAGGGTGACGCCCGCGGACTTCCAGGCCGCCTGGGTGAGGCCCGCGCAGTCGTAGGAGCCGGGGCCTGCGGCGCCCCACACGCAGGGCTTCCCGACCTGGGCCCGGGCGAAGGCGATGGCCTTCCTGGCCTTGGTCGCGTAGGTGCCGGACGGTGTGGCGGCGGGCGCTGGGGCGGCGTCTGGGGCCGGGATGGCTTGGGCCGGGGTGGCGGACGGCACGGTGCTGGACGGTACGGCGGTGGTGGCCGTGGTGGCAGCCGCAGGGGTGGCAGGCACGGCGGGGGAAGGCGCAGCCGTAGAAGCCGTGCTGGTGGAAGCCGTGCTGGTGGAAGGCGCGGCAGTGGTCTGTGCCGTCCGCTGGGACAGCAGCACGCGCGCGTGGGCGAGCTTTTTCTGCACGGTCGCCTTGGCCGCCTTCGGACCGTTCACGGCCACTTCCGCCTGACGGGCCGCGGGCGGAGCGGGGATGGTGTGCGGCGCGGGCGGGGTGGCGGCCATGTCCAGGGCGGACGGGGTGGCGACCGTGCGCGGAGTGGGCACGGCGACGCCTGTGTCCGGTACGGGTGCGGGAATGGCCGTATCCCCGGCAGGGCGCGCCATGAGGGTGTCCCCGGCGGGCGACGTCATGGCCGCGCCCCGGGCGCCGATCGTTCCGCGCTGGGCCGGGATCACGGCCCGCTGTCCGGCGAGGCCCCGGTGCTGGGCGCGGCGGGCGACCTCGTCCCGGAGCCGCTGGAGGCTGTCAGCGGGTCGTCGTGAGGCCGCGGCCGACTCGACCCGCTCGCCTCCCTCGGCGCCCCGATCGGCTCGCCCGGTGCCCCGGTCGGGACCTCCGACCCCCCGATCGACCAGCGCAGCGCCCCGATCCACCAGTCCAGCCCCCCGATCGGCTCGCCCGGCCCCCCGGCCGCCCCGGCCCCCGTTCCTTCCCGCGGTCGTCGTCTCCGTCGCTGATTCGGCTCGGCGGTAGAAGTCCTCGATCTTGCGTTCGATCTCCTCCTGGCTCGGTCGGCCCGGGTCGGGCGAGGGGGCGGCCCCGGCCGTCTGGGGGAGCACGGCCACGGAGGTGAGTGCGGCGGTGGCGAGGGCGGGGGTGCGGACGTCCGCTCCCTGGGTTCCGCCGGGACGCGGCTGGGTTCCGCCGGGGCGCGGCTTGCGGTGCGACGCCAAGGGAGGCGACTCCTTCCGTACTGCCGCCTGCCGGGGTCGGCGGTGGGGGTACCCAGCCTTGGTCAGGGGTCCGGGAGGGTCCGGGCGGTGCTCGGAAGGGTTGCCCTACGGCGTCGTCCCGGGCGGGATTCGGCCGATTCACCCCAGGATCGGCGGGTCCCCGGCTCCGGGCACCGTGCGGGGCGCGCCGGATTCGGCGGAGGCCGCACGGCCCGGCGACGTTCGCCGGAGGGGGGTCGTGCGGCCTGACGGAAACCTAGCCAACTCGTGTGTCTTCTGTGAAGGTTGGTGCGCGGTTTGTCCGATACATTTCCGTGACCTTCTCTCCGGGCGTGCAGAGGTTCACGTTCGTGTGACCAGGCGCTTCCGATGTGTGAGCGATGGGTCCGTCCGGCCGACACGAAGATCAACTCGCGCCCGGAGCCGCCATGTTCCGGGGACCGCGACTGGTTGTCGGTGGGGCGCCCTAGACTCGTAGAGCGATGAGCAGCCTCTTTGACGACAGCTTCCTGGCGGACCTCCAGACCCCTCGCGGGCACGAGGAGGAACCACCGCCGCCGCCCGAGGACGATCACGCTCCGGAGCCGCTTCCGGACGATCTGTTCGGCGGGAAGTTCGACGTGCCACCGGACCGGGACGCCTACTACCGCGACGGCGCCCCGCGCCCCGCCCTCGACGCGGCGGCGCTGCTGGAGGGGCTGAACGAGAACCAGCGCGCCGCGGTCGTGCACGCGGACTCCCCGCTGCTCATCGTCGCCGGCGCCGGCTCCGGCAAGACCCGCGTGCTGACCCACCGCATCGCCTACCTGCTCGCCGAGCGGAACGTCCACCCGGGCCAGATCCTCGCGATCACCTTCACCAACAAGGCCGCGGGCGAGATGAAGGAGCGCGTCGAGCAGCTCGTCGGCCCCCGCGCGAACGCGATGTGGGTGATGACCTTCCACAGCGCGTGTGTGCGCATCCTGCGGCGCGAGAGCAAGAAGCTCGGCTTCACCTCGTCGTTCTCGATCTACGACGCCGCCGACAGCAAGCGCCTGATGGCCCTGGTCTGCCGCGACCTGGAGCTCGACCCCAAGCGCTTCCCGCCGAAGTCCTTCAGCGCCAAGATCAGCAACCTGAAGAACGAGCTGATCGACGAGGAGGACTTCGCCGCCCAGGCCACCGACGGCTTCGAGAAGACCCTGGCGCAGGCCTACGCCCTGTACCAGTCGCGGCTGCGCGAGGCGAACGCGCTGGACTTCGACGACCTGATCATGACGACGGTCAACCTGCTGCGCGCCTTCCCGGACGTCGCCGAGCACTACCGCCGCCGCTTCCGGCACGTCCTGGTGGACGAGTACCAGGACACCAACCACGCCCAGTACGCGCTCGTGCGGGAACTCGTCGGCACCGGCGAACACGATGAGGACACCCCGCCCGGCGAGTACGACATCCCGCCCGCCGAACTCTGCGTCGTGGGCGACGCCGACCAGTCGATCTACGCCTTCCGGGGTGCGACGATCCGCAACATCCTCCAGTTCGAGGAGGACTACCCGAACGCGACGACGATCCTGCTGGAGCAGAACTACCGCTCCACGCAGACCATCCTGTCCGCCGCCAACGCGGTCATCGAGCGCAACGAGTCCCGCCGCCCGAAGAACCTGTGGACCAACGCCGGTCAGGGTGCCCGGATCGTCGGGTACGTCGCCGACACCGAGCACGACGAGGCCCAGTTCGTCGCCGAGGAGATAGACCGCCTGGTCGACGCGGGCCACGCGCGCGCGGGAGACGTCGCCGTCTTCTACCGCACCAACGCCCAGTCCCGTGTCTTCGAAGAGATCTTCATCCGCGTCGGCCTGCCCTACAAGGTCGTCGGCGGTGTCCGCTTCTACGAGCGCAAGGAGGTCCGGGACGTCCTCGCCTACCTGCGTGTCCTCGCCAACCCCGAGGACTCGGTGCCGCTGCGCCGCATCCTCAACGTGCCCAAGCGGGGCATCGGCGAGCGTGCGGAGGCGATGGTCGACGCCCTCGCCCAGCGCGAGAAGATCAGTTTCCCGCAGGCCCTGAAGCGGGTGGACGAGGCGTACGGCATGGCCGCGCGCTCCACCAACGCGGTCAAGCGGTTCAACACGCTGATGGAGGACCTGCGGACGATCGTCGAGTCCGGCGCCGGACCGGCCACCGTGCTGGAGGCCGTCCTCGAACGCACCGGTTACCTGGCCGAGTTGCAGGCATCCACCGACCCGCAGGACGAGACCCGGATCGAGAACCTCCAGGAACTCGCGGCCGTGGCCCTGGAGTTCGAGCAGGAGCGGGGCGAGGGCGAGCAGGGGACCCTGGCCGACTTCCTGGAGCAGGTCGCCCTGGTCGCCGACTCCGACCAGATCCCGGACGAGGAGGACGGCGACGGCGTCATCACGCTGATGACCCTGCACACCGCCAAGGGTCTGGAGTTCCCGGTCGTGTTCCTGACCGGCATGGAGGACGGCGTCTTCCCGCACATGCGTGCCCTCGGCGAGATCAAGGAGCTGGAGGAGGAGCGGCGCCTGGCGTACGTCGGCATCACGCGCGCGCGGGAGCGGCTCTACCTCACGCGGTCGGCGCTGCGCAGCGCCTGGGGCCAGCCGTCGTACAACCCGCCCTCCCGCTTCCTGGAGGAGATCCCGCCCGCCCACGTGGAGTGGAAGCGGACCGGGGCGGCGGCGCCCATGGCCTCCGGGCCGGCGTCCGGGATCGCGGCCTCGCTGTCCTCGACCCGTTCCCGCTCCTCGGCATCGGGCGCGTCCGGGTTCGCCACGCGGCGCACGTCGGAGAAGCCGGTGGTCGCGCTGACCGTCGGGGACCGGGTCACCCACGACCAGTTCGGGCTCGGCACGGTCGTCGCCGTGAAGGGGACGGGCGCGAACGCGGAGGCGACGATCGACTTCGGCGACGCCAAGCCGAAGCGGCTGCTGCTGCGGTACGCGCCGGTGGAGAGGCTGTAACAGGAGGAAGGGCCCCGCTGGGGAGCGGGGCCCTGGTGTCTGCGCGGGATGTGTCTACGTGGGATCCAGCCCGTGGCTCCGCAGCCACGGCAGCGGGTCCATGGCCGCCCCGCCCGCCGGCCGTACCTCGAAATGCAGGTGCGGACCGGTGGAGTTGCCGGAGTTGCCGGAGTGGCCGATCGGCTCGCCGGCCTTGACGGTCGTGCCGGAGGCGACGCTGTAGCTGGAGAGGTGGCAGTACCAGGTCTCCGTGCCGTCCTTCGCCGTCACGATCATCATGTTGCCGTAGGCGCTGTTCCACTTGGTGGTGACGGTGCCGTCGGTGGCGGCCATCACCGTGGTGCCGTAGGAGACCGGGAAGTCGATGCCGGTGTGCACCGACATCCAGTTGATGCCCGCCTGGCCGAAGTAGGCGCTGAGTCCGTGCTGCGCGACCGGCAGCGCGAACTTGGGCCGCAGCCGCTCCTTGAGCGCGGCCTCCGCGGCAGCCTTCTTCTTCTCCAGCTCCTGCTGCGCCTTGAGGTCGATCCGCTCCTGGGTACGGCTCGCCCGGTCGGCGAAGTCGTCGGCGCCCGCGGAGAGCGTCTTGAGCTGGCTGTCCAGTTTGCTGTTGGCGACGGACGGCTTGACGGGCTGCGCGTCCGAGGCGGTGGTGGCGGTGTCCTTGGAGTCGTCGGTCAGTGCGCCGACGGAGGCGGCGGCGATCCCGGCCACCCCCATCACACAGGCCGACGGCACGGCGACGGTCAGCAGCGCGGAGCGCTTGGCGGGCGTACGGCGCCGGGAGCGCGCCCCGCCGCGCGAGCCCGCGGGGGTCGTCGGCGCCGGGGTGACCTCTTCCTGGTCGTCCAGCAGACCGCTCACGGCGGGCAGTTCGCCGGTGGAGTCCGACTCGCCCTCGGCGGCGGGCTGTTCGTCGAAGGCGGTGCCCTCGTACGGCACCTGCTCGAAGGCCGCGGTCGCCTGCGGATCACCCGCCTGCTCGAACGCGGACTGCGGGTCGCCGACCGCCTGGAAGGTCGCGGTGGCCTGCTGATCGAACGGTTCGCCACCCGGCTCGGACTGCGCCGGCACGCTCTGCCCCGCGGAGTTCCATTGCGTGGCGTCGTACGCGCCCGTGTCGAAGGTCTGGGTACCCCACTCCCACTGCTGGGTGGGGTCGGCGGCGCCGGACGGGTCCGGCTGCGACCAGGCGCTGGCGTCCCACTGGCCGCTGACGTCGTTCCCGGTGGGCTGTGCGGGGACGGTCCAGGCGGTGCTGTCGTAGACGCCGGAATCGTAGGCGGCGTAGTGCTGCGCCGCGTACGGGTCGTAGGCCGGGGTCTGGGCGGTGCCGGTCTGCCAGTGCGTGGTGTCGTACGCGCCGGTGGCCTGCTCGCCGCCTGGGAGGCTGCCGAAGAGCGGGTCGGTGTGGAAGGCCGTGGTGCTTGCGGAGCCACCGGTAAAACCGGTGGCGTCGTAACCGCCGTACGTGGTGAGGTCGTCGTAGGGGGCTTCCTGCGCCCCGTACGGCACGTAGTGTGCGGTGGAGGCGTCGGAAGCCGGGGCCGGGGTGGTCATGGTCCCCGACGGGTGACGGTCGTTCACCAACTTCTCTTTCGCCTCGACAACAGGGGCTGCCAGAGCAGTGCGGCGACTGTACCCGGCGGTACCTGGGCGCGACAATCTTCGGCCTGTTTCGCGTGGGCCGGAAACGGGCATTCGGCCGTGTTTCGGGGCTCCAGGACCCGACCTTGGCCTTGCGTTCGAAGAATGTTCGATGTCGAGCGGTGAGGTGTGGGCTGTGAACCGGTGGTGAATCGGTGGTGCGTCGGCTGTGCGTCGGGCGGTCTGTCGGCTGTGTGTCGGGGGGTCCGTCGGCTCTGCGGGGGTTCCGCGCTCCGGTCGCGGCCGGGTCTCAGGCCACCGTCAGGCCGCCGGCGGCCCGGTCCTCCGGGTGCGGGACGTCCAGGGCCTCGCGTATCCCGGCCGCCACGGCGGGATGCACGGGCAGGGCGAGATGGCCGATGCCGGTCACCCGGACGTTCTGCGCGTCCAGGTCCGGGTGCTCCAGGCGGGCCGACTCCAGGGGAACCACCAGGGAGTCCAGGTCGCTCCAGAAGCTCACGAAGCGGGTCCGGCAGCCGGGGGCGGGCCGGGCCAGCTCCTCGATCACCGCGGAGCCGGGCCGCATCTGCCGCACGATCGGGTGCGCGTCCGCCAGCGGCGCCACCCGGGTCCCCGAGTGCGGGGTGCCGAGGGTGACCAGCGTGCGTACCCGCAGGTCACCGCCCAGGCACTGGGTGTAGTAGCGCGCTATCAGGCCCCCGAGGCTGTGCCCGACGATGTCGACCCGGGCACTGCCGGTGCGCTCGCAGATCTCCTCGATGTGCCGGCCGAGCAGCTCGGCCGCGATGCGAATGTCGCAGGTCAGCGGCGAGTAGTTGAGTGACTCCACCCGGTGTCTGCCGTGCTGGGCGAGGGTGCGGCGGAGCAGGACGAACACCGAACGGTTGTCGATGAAGCCGTGCAGCAGGACGACCGGTGTCGCGGGGTGGACCGGCAGCCGGGTGGCGCCGTCCGTGGCGGGCAGGGCGCCGGAGCGCCGCTCCTGGATCAGGCCGGTCGGGTACAGCAGGAGGTGGCCCGCCAGGATCGCCGCCTCCAGGGCTGTCGCCCGCAGCAGCGTCATGGACAGTCCGGCCAGTCTGTCGGGCCACAGGCGGCGGCAGAGCGGGAGGAAGAGCGGCAAAACCCCGGTGACCTTCATGGGCACCTCCTGTCGGCACGCCGGGGGACGGCTCGACCCCCGTGTGCCCTCATGTCCCACCATGTGATTTCCCCCTCGCCGCGCACCGTAAAACTGCCGCTTGCGGGATGCTGGAGATAACGTTCGTTCACTTCGCGACGGTGGCGGAACGCGCCAAAAGTGCGGTACTTGTCGATACGGACGGAAGCGATCGCTTCCGTGGTCGCTTGATGGAGGCAGTGATGGGTGTGGCAGCCGGTCCGATCCGCGTGGTGGTCGCCAAGCCGGGGCTCGACGGCCACGATCGTGGGGCCAAGGTCATCGCGCGGGCCCTGCGCGACGCCGGTATGGAGGTCATCTACACCGGGCTCCACCAGACGCCGGAACAGATCGTCGACACCGCCATCCAGGAGGACGCCGACGCGATCGGCCTGTCCATCCTCTCCGGCGCCCACAACACGCTGTTCGCCGCGGTCATCGACCTGCTCAAGGAGCGCGAGGCCGAGGACATCCTCGTCTTCGGCGGCGGCATCATCCCGGAGGAGGACATCCCGCCGCTGAAGGAGAAGGGCGTGGCGGAGATCTTCACCCCCGGGGCGACGACCGCGTCGATCGTGGAGTGGGTCCGCGAGAACGTCCGCCAGCCGGCGGCGTCGGGGGGCTGACGGCCGCCTCCGGCGGTTGCGCGGCTCTTCCGGGTCGCCGATCCGGTCCCGGCGGTCGGCCTGCTCCCGCCGGGCAGGGGCTCTCCTCGGGCCGTCACACGGCTGCTCGCGCCCCGCTCCGCGGTTGCCCTCGGCCGGTACGCGGTTGCCCCGCGTCGAGCCGTTACGTGGCTGCCCCCGGCGGCCAGGTGGTTCTTTCGTGGGTCAGGCGGCTGCCTCCCGTGGCTGTGGCGGTGTCTCCGGCGGTTGCGTGGGTGTTCTCGGCGGTGGAGTGTCCGGGGTGGGCGGGGTCAGTTCCCGGGTCATCGCCGCCCGCAGCCGCAGGGTCGTGACCAGCCGCTGGAACGCCTCCGCCCAGTACCCGCCGGCCCCCGGCGCGGCGTCCTCCCGCTCGTCGGGCACCGCCAGCAGCGCCTCCAGCCGGACGGCCTCCGCCGGATCCAGGCAGCGCTCCGCCAGCCCCATCACCCCGCTGAAGCTCCACGGGTAACTGCCCGCGTCCCGAGCGATGTTCAGGGCGTCCACGACCGCCTGGCCCAGCGGGGGAGCCCAGGGGACCGCGCACACCCCGAGCAGCTGGAACGCCTCCGACAGGCCGTGCGTGGCGATGAACCCGGCGACCCACGCGGCCCGTTCCGCAGGAACCAGCGCGGCCAGCAGCTTCGCCCGCTCCGCCAGGGACACCGCGCCCGGCCCACCCGCCTCCGGTGCGGACGGCGAGCCGAGCAGGGCCCGCGACCAGGCGGCGTCCCGCTGCCGTACCGCCGCCCGGCACCAGGCCGCGTGCAGCTCACCCTGCCAGCCGTCCGCCACCGGCAGCGCGACGATCTCCTGCGGCGTGCGCCCGCCGAGCCGCTCCGACCAGGTGCCGAGCGGGGCGGCCTCCACCAACTGGCCCAGCCACCAGGACCGTTCCCCCCGCCCCGCGGGCGGTACGGCCACGACACCGTCCCGCTCCATGCCCGCGTCGCATTCGAGCGGCGCCTCCACCGCGATCGCCGGCGCGCTCCCCGTACGGTCCAGGGCCACACACGCCGAGGCCCGTACGGCCATCCGCGCGGCGAGCGCCGAGTCCGGCAGCGCCGACAGCAGTTCCGCCGCCGTCGCCCGGACGTTGCGGCTGCGGTCGCCCAACGCCTGCTCCAGGAACGGTTCGTCCGCGTCCGACAGTCCCGTGCGCAGCGAGTCGAGGAACATCAGGCGGTCCTCCGCCCGCTCCGCCGCCCACGTCGACGCCAGCAGTTCACGGCCCAGCGCGGGCGTGCGGACGCGCAGGGCCCCCAGCAGCGCCGCCCGCTCGGCGAACAGCCCCTCCTGCCACAGCCGGCGCACCGCCTCGGCGTCCCCCGGATCGGGCAGCGCCGCGCCGCCACCGGGGGCCGCGCGCAGGGCGAACCGCCAGTCCGGGTTCAGCCGGGCCAGCCACAGCGCGCGCGGGCCGGCGAAGGCCAGCGCCGCCGGACGCAGGTCCGTACGGCCCCGGGCCGCGTCCAGCAGTGCGGGCAGCAGCTGCGGGGGCGCCGCGTACCCGTGCGCGTTGGCCGTCGCGAGCCACTGGGGGAGCAGCTCCATGAGGTCCGGGGAGCTGCCCCGCCGGCTGCCGGCCGCGCCGCCGGACCGGTCGGCCAGCAGGGTGGTGAGTCTGCGGGCCGCCGGTGCGGGCAGGGCGGGGCGCGGATCGGCGGGCGCCGGGCCGGGCCGCCGCGCCGCCCGCGCGGGCCGCAGCCCGGCCCGCCGCCGTACGGTCGCCACGGCTGCCGCGTCGAGCAGTGCCACCGGGGCCGGGCGACCCGGCACGACGTGCGCCGGGGCACGCCGGTCGGTACCGAGGAGCGCGGTGGTGACCAGCTCCTCCCAGGAGGGCGCCGGGGCCTGTGAGGGGTTTGCGGAGGAGTCGGCCGAGTCGTCCGCGGTGCTGGCCGGCTTCTCCCGGGAGTGCCCCGGGGCGCCCGCGTCCCCGTCGGCCCGTGTCCCGTCGCTGAGCGGTGCCCCGTTCATCACGTTCCCTTCCCCTCCTTCTTTCCGTCCGCCTTCTGCCCTTCCGCGTGCGCCCGCCGGGATCAGCACAGCGGCACCGCCTCGCCCTCTCCCTCCGCCCAGGCCGTGAGCGGGGTGAAGCCGCGGTGGCCGCACTCGCCGAAGACCGTGACGGGGGCGCCGCCGGACAGGGCGACCAGCCGCCACAGGCCGGGCCGGGAGCGGGCTGCCCGGGTCATCGGCAGGGCCGTGTCGGTGTCCGCGTCGGCCAGTTGCCATCCCTCGCCGTCCGGGACCGGCGTCACCCGGTCCAGGGTCACGGGGACCGCGTCCAGCCACGGGTCGTCGCGCAGGGCCTCGCCGTACCGGGCCGCCGCCTCGGCCGTCGTCACTCCTGGTGGGCGGAACGCGGCCGGGACCGGCGGGGTGAACCGCTCGCCCAGGGCGGCCCGGGACCGGCCGGAGCCCGGGTACGCCGTCAGCTCCGCGTCCAGGGCGAGGCCCACCGGCAGCGACAGCTCCGGTGCCCGGCCCGCCGCTCCGTAGGACAGCAGCAGCCGGGTACCGCCGGACTCGGCGCCGTGCAGCCATATGCGGCGCGTCGTCAGTTTCGGGTCCACCGTGTCGTACTGGGCGAGGACCAGCCAGCGGTCGCGTACCGGCGGGCCGTCCGGCGCGGCGGGCAGGCCGAGCCGGGAGCGGACCGTGGCCGCGAGGCCGTCCGGCAGCCGGTCGCGGTGCAGCCAGCCCTGGTCGAGCAGGTGCAGCAGCGCGCACTCCTCCAGCAGCCGCGCCGGCCAGCCCGCGCCGGACGCCGGGACCGCCCCCAGTTCCCGGACCCGCGCGGCCAGTCCTGGCGCCTGGGCGTCGACCATGCGGGCCGCCGTCTCGTCCCACAGGCCGTATCCCGCGTGTTCGGCGGCGGCCAGGCCGCCGCGCAGCAGGTCGGTCAGGCGCTGCTCCAGCTCGCTCGCGCCCGCCGTGACCCGCTCGGCCCGGCGTTCGGCCCGGCGCCGGGCCGCCTGCGGATCGGCGGGCCCGGCGGCCGAACCCGCCTCGGCCCGCGCCCGTTCGGCCTCGGCGCGTCCACGCCGGTCCGCGAGCCACTGCCCGGCCCACTCCGGCGGCTGCGCGGCGGCCGGCACCGCGCCGTCGTCACCCGCCCACAGCAGAAGCAGCCCGAGCGCGTGCTTGCAGGGGAACTTACGGCTCGGGCAACTGCACTTGTACGCGGGCCCGGCCGCGCCGGCCAGGTCCACCACCGTCTGGTACGGCCTGCTGCCGCTGCCCTTGCACAGCCCCCACACCGTCCCCTCTCCGCTCCCCGTCCCGGACCACGGCCCGGCCACGGCGAGTTTGCTCCCCGTCTTGCGTGACGCGGCGTCAGGCGCCAGTGCCAGCACCTGGTCCGCGGTCCAGCGCACCCCCTGCTCAGTCATGTCTCCGACGGTAGGTCCCACCACTGACAATCGGCCCGGCGAGCGCGTTTGTGCTGGTCAGAGCGATTGTCAGTGGCGTGGTGCACGGTGGATGCCAGATCCGAACCGGCCGAGCTGGAGGGGGCCTCAGCCATGTCTGTGTCCGTGGAACCGACGACCGTGGAACCGACGACCGCCGCACCCGACCGCGACGAGACCGCGCAGGCGCTGCGACCGCACGCCGAGCACGCCTTCGCGGCCGAACTCGCCGCGCTCGCCGCCCAGGACGACCGCCCGCGCCCGGCCCGCTGGAAGCTGTCGCCGTGGGCGGTGGCGACGTACCTGCTCGGCGGCACCCTGCCGGACGGCACGGTGATCACACCCAAGTACGTGGGCCCGCGCCGCATCGTCGAGGTCGCCGTCACCACGCTCGCCACCGACCGCGCCCTGCTCCTGCTCGGCGTGCCCGGCACCGCCAAGACCTGGGTGTCGGAACACCTGGCCGCCGCCGTGAGCGGTGACTCGACGCTGCTGGTGCAGGGCACGGCCGGCACCCCGGAGGAGGCGATCCGGTACGGCTGGAACTACGCGCAGCTCCTCGCGCACGGCCCGAGCCGCGACGCGCTCGTGCCCAGCCCCGTCATGCGTGCCATGGCCGAGGGCATGACGGCCCGGGTGGAGGAGCTGACCCGCATCCCGGCCGACGTGCAGGACACGCTCATCACGATCCTGTCCGAGAAGACCCTGCCCATCCCCGAGCTGGGCCAAGAGGTCCAGGCGGTCCGCGGGTTCAACCTCATCGCCACCGCCAACGACCGCGACCGCGGGGTCAACGACCTCTCCAGCGCCCTGCGCCGCCGCTTCAACACCGTCGTGCTGCCGCTGCCGGAGAGCGCCGACGCCGAGGTCGACATCGTCACCCGCCGGGTCGAGCAGCTCGGCCGCTCCCTCGACCTGCCGGCCGCGCCCGACGGGATCGAGGAGATCCGCCGGGTCGTCACCGTCTTCCGCGAGCTGCGCGACGGCATCACCGCCGACGGCCGGACGAAGCTGAAGTCGCCCAGCGGCACGCTGTCCACCGCGGAGGCGATCTCCGTCGTCACGAACGGCCTCGCGCTCGCCGCCCACTTCGGCGACGGCGTGCTGCGGCCGGGAGACGTCGCCGCCGGCATCCTCGGCGCCGTCGTCCGGGACCCGGCGGCCGACCGGGTCGTCTGGCAGGAGTACCTGGAGACGGTCGTCCGCGAGCGCGAGGGCTGGACCGACTTCTACCGCGCCTGCCGGGAGGTGAGCGCATGACCGGTACCGGCGGGGGCACGGCGTACGCCTCCGGGCCGCTGCTGCTCGGGGTACGGCACCACGGGCCCGGGTCCGCGCGCGCGGTGCGGACCGCGCTGGACGCCGCCCGGCCGGCCGCCGTGCTGATCGAGGGCCCGCCCGAGGCCGACGCGCTGATCCCGCTGGCCGCCGACCCGGGCCTGCGGCCCCCGGTCGCCCTGCTCGCCCACGCCGTGGACGAACCCGGCCGCTCGGCCTTCTGGCCGTTCGCCGGGTTCAGCCCCGAGTGGGTGGCCCTGCGGTGGGCCCTGGAACAGGGCGTCCCGGCCCGCTTCATCGACCTGCCGGCCACACACACGCTGGCGTGGCAGAAGGAAGCGGACGAGTCCCGTCACGACGACGGCGACGACGGCGACGAAGGTGACGACGCCGGAGGGTCCGGGCCCGCACCCGATCCCGGCTCCGGTCACGGTGACCAGGTCCGTGTCGACCCGCTCGCCGTGCTCGCCGAGGCGGCCGGGTACGACGATCCCGAGCGCTGGTGGGAGGACGTCGTCGAGCACCGGGGGCCGGGCGCCCGCGACCCCTTCGCGCCGTTCGCGGCGGTGGCGGAGGCCATGGGAGCGCTGCGCGAGCGGTACGGCGCCGGCGGGCACCCCCGGGACCTCGTCCGCGAGGCGCACATGCGGCTCCGGCTGCGGGACGCGCGCAAGGAGTTCGGGGACGCCGTCGCCGTGGTCTGCGGGGCCTGGCACGTGCCCGCGCTGCGCGAGCGGGCCACCGTCACCGCCGACCGGGCGCTGCTCAAGGGGCTGCCCAGGACCAGGACCGACCTGACCTGGGTGCCGTGGACCCACCGCAGGCTGGCCCGGTCCGGCGGCTACGGCGCCGGCATCGACTCGCCCGGTTGGTACGGGCATCTGTTCCACGCGCCCGACCGGCCGGTCGAGCGGTGGTTGACCAAGGTGGCCCGGCTGCTGCGCGAGGAGGACCGGATCGTGTCCTCCGCGCACGTCATCGAGGCCGTACGGCTCGCGGAGACCCTGGCCGCGCTGCGGGGCCGCCCGCTGCCCGGCCTGGGCGAGACGACCGACGCGGTGCGGGCGGTGCTGTGCGACGGCTCGGACGTGCCGCTGGCGCTGGTGCACGACCGGCTGGTGGTCGGGGACGTGCTGGGCGAGGTCCCGGAGTCGGCGCCCGCGGTGCCGTTGCAGCGCGACCTGGCCCGGCAGCAGCGGTCGCTGCGGCTGAAACCCGAGGCGCTGGAGCGCGAGCTGGAGCTGGACCTGCGCGGCGACACCGACGCCGGCCGCAGCAGGCTGCTGCACCGGCTGCGGCTGCTCGGCGTCGACTGGGGCGAGCCGACCCGGTCCCGGGGGAGCACGGGCACGTTCCGGGAGACGTGGCGGCTGCGCTGGGAGCCCGAACTGTCGGTGCGGGTCGCGGAGGCGGGCGTGTGGGGGACGACCGTCCACGCGGCGGCACGGGCCAAGGCGGAGGCGGACGCGACGGCGGCGCGGGCACTCGCCGACGTCACCGCGCTCGCCGAGCAGTGCCTGCTGGCCGGGCTGCCGGACGCGCTGCCCGTGGTCATGCGGGTGCTCGCCGACCGGGCGGCCCTGGACACCGACGTCGGCCATCTCGCCCAGGCCCTGCCCGCCCTGGTCCGCTCGCTGCGCTACGGCGACGTGCGCGGCACCGACACCGGCGCGCTGGCCGAGGTCGCGGCGGGCCTCGCCGAACGCGTCTTCGTCGGCCTGCCCCCGGCCTGCGTCGCACTGGACACCGACGCGGCGGAGGAGATGCGCGGTCACGTGGACGCCGTGCACACGGCCGTGGGACTCCTGACGGAGAGCCTGACCGGGGTGTCCAGGGGGACGGCCGACAGGGGCGCCGCCGGCCCTAGGGGACAGGGCGGGGGAGGTGCCGGCGGTACAGGCGGAAACGGCACCGGTGCGGCTGCCGCTGCGGCTGCGGGGTCGGTCGGCGAGGGTGTGGGCGCTGCTGCCGGAGGCGGTGGGCTGCGGGGGCGCTGGCGGGCCGTGTTGCGGGTGCTGGCCCTGCGGGACACCGCGCCCGGTGTCATCCGGGGCCGGGCCGTGCGGCTGTTGCTGGACGACGGGGCGCTGGCACCCGAGGAGGCGGCCCGGCTGATGGGGCTCGCGCTGTCGCCGGGCACGCCTCCCGCCGCTGCCGCCGCCTGGGTGGAGGGCTTCGCCGGTGGCGGGGGCGGCCTGCTGCTCGTGCACGACGAGCGGCTGCTCGCCCTGCTGGACACCTGGCTGACCGGGGTTCCGGCGGACGCCTTCACGGACGTACTGCCGCTGCTGCGGCGCACCTTCGCGGCGTACGAGCCGGGGGTGCGCAGAACCCTCGGCGAACTGGTGCGGCGCGGCCCCGGAGGCCGGCCCGGTGGGAACGCCGCCCAGGGAGCCACGCTCCCCGGCTTCGCCGCCGAACCGGACACCGGACGTGCCGATGCCGTGCTCCCGGTCCTGCGGCTGCTGCTCGGCCTGGACACGCGCCTCGACACGGTGCCCGCCCCGGCGCACACCCCTCCACCCAGTGCGACGCGCGAAGCGATACACGAGACGGCACCCGATTCCACGCACGACGACAGCCTCACAGGGGTGGGCACATGACGGACAGGGCGGACAGGACAGTTAGGTCAGGCAGGTCGGACAGGTCGGCCACGACGGACAGCTCGGCCGCCGCCGCGATCGCCACCGCGGCCGGGTCGACGGTGTCGGCCGCGGACGTGGACCCCGCGCGGGAGCGGCTGCGGCGGTGGCGGATGGTGCTCGGCGGGGACCAGGCCGACGGCACCGGGTACGCGCTGTCCGGGCGGGACGCGGCGATGGACGGCACGCTGGCCGCGCTCTACGGCAGGGGCGACAAGCCGCAGACGGGCCGGGACCGCTCGGCGGGGCTCGGTGCCTCGGCACCGTCCGTGGCGCGCTGGCTCGGGGACATCCGCCGCTACTTCCCGTCCTCCGTCGTCCAGGTCATGCAGCGCGACGCCATCGACCGCCTCGGCCTCGCCTCCCTGCTGCTGGAGCCGGAGATGCTGGAGGCGGTGGAGGCCGACGTGCACCTGGTCGGCACGTTGCTCTCGCTGCACAAGGCGATGCCGGAGACGACCCGGGAGACGGCCCGCGCGGTCGTGCGCAAGGTGGTGGAGGACCTGGAGAAGCGGCTCGCCACCCGCACCCGTGCCACCCTCACCGGCGCCCTGGACCGCAGTGCCCGCGTCACCCGCCCGCGCCACCACGACATCGACTGGAACCGCACCGTCGCGGCCAACCTCAAGCACTATCTGCCCGAGCACCGCACGGTCGTGCCGGAGCGGCTCATCGGCTACGGGCGGGCCGCGCGCTCGGTGAAGAAGGAGGTCGTGCTCTGCATCGACCAGTCCGGGTCGATGGCGTCGTCCGTGGTGTACGCGTCGGTGTTCGGCGCGGTCCTCGCCTCCATGCGGTCGCTCAGCACCCGGCTGGTCGTCTTCGACACCGCGGTCGTCGATCTCACCGACCAACTGGACGACCCGGTCGACGTGCTCTTCGGCACCCAGCTCGGCGGCGGTACCGACATCAACCGGGCGCTCGCCTACTGCCAGGCGCGGATCACCCGGCCGGCCGAGACCGTCGTCGTGCTGATCAGCGATCTCTTCGAGGGAGGTATCCGCCAGGAGATGCTCAAGCGGGTCGCGGCGATGAAGGCGTCGGGGACGCAGTTCGTGGCGCTGCTCGCGCTGTCGGACGAGGGGGCGCCCGCGTACGACCGCGACCACGCGGCGGCGCTGGCCGCGCTCGGCGCACCGGCCTTCGCCTGCACGCCCGACCTGTTCCCCGAGGTGATGGCCGCCGCGCTGGAGAAACGGCCCCTGCCGATACCGGAGACCGCGTGACACCGGGCCGGAAGGGGCACCGGACAACGGGACACCGGACAACGTGACACCGGGCGGCGTGACACCGGGCCGGAAGGGGCACCCGACAGCCGGAGTGGGTGGCGCGCACAGCTCCGTGGGGTGGCCGGCCCGGGTGGTCGAAAGCCGTCGGCTCGTCCGGGCGGACCCTCGCGGACGGGGTGCGTGGTCCCCATTGGGGTGGGGATCAAGCGCCCCGGCCCCGGGGCGACCCGGGGCCGCCAGGGGGTCTCACCGGGTCAACCCCAGCCCGGTGAGGCCTCGCACAACGCCCGTACCGCACGCGAAGGTGGCACGCTGTGCCAGGGAAACCGGCATCATGTGACAGGTATCACCGCTCAGGTGTGACCCGCGATTTAGAGGGCCCCCGCAAGCAGCGATAACCTGCGAGACGGACATGCCGCGCGCTCGGACACCGTGTGCGCTTCCCTAGTGACAGCGGACGTCACGTTGCCCTTCGCGGCACGCCCACGCATCCAACGAACCGCGAGATCACTGATAGGGACGGAAGCGCGTGGACCTGTTCGAGTACCAGGCGAGGGACCTCTTCGCCAAGCACGATGTACCGGTGCTGGCCGGTGAAGTCATCGACACGCCTGAGGCGGCGCGCGAGATCACCGAGCGGCTCGGCGGCAAGTCCGTCGTCAAGGCGCAGGTGAAGGTCGGTGGTCGCGGCAAGGCCGGCGGCGTCAAGCTGGCCGCCTCCCCGGACGAGGCCGTCGCCCGCGCGACGGACATCCTCGGCATGGACATCAAGGGCCACACGGTCCACAAGGTCATGATCGCCGAGACCGCGCCGGAGATCGTCGAGGAGTACTACGTCTCCTTCCTCCTTGACCGTGCCAACCGCACCTTCCTGTCCATCGCGTCCGTCGAGGGCGGCATGGAGATCGAGGAGGTGGCGGCCACCCGTCCGGAGGCCGTCGCCAAGACCCCGATCAACCCGATCGACGGTGTGGACGAGGCCAAGGCCCGCGAGATCGTGGAGGCCGCCAAGTTCCCGGCCGAGGTCGCGGACAAGGTCGTCAACGTCCTGATCAAGCTGTGGGACACCTTCCTCAAGTCGGACGCCCTCCTCGTCGAGGTCAACCCGCTCGCGAAGGTCGCCTCCGGTGAGGTCATCGCGCTCGACGGCAAGGTGTCGCTCGACGACAACGCCGAGTTCCGTCACCCCGAGTACGAGGCGCTCCACGACAAGGCCGCGGCCAACCCGCTGGAGGCCGCCGCCAAGGAGAAGAACCTCAACTACGTCAAGCTCGACGGTGAGGTCGGCATCATCGGCAACGGCGCCGGTCTCGTCATGAGCACCCTGGACGTCGTCGCGTACGCCGGTGAGAAGCACGGTGGCGTCAAGCCCGCCAACTTCCTGGACATCGGCGGCGGCGCCTCCGCCCAGGTGATGGCGAACGGCCTGGAGATCATCCTGGGCGACCCGGACGTCAAGTCCGTCTTCGTGAACGTCTTCGGTGGCATCACCGCCTGCGACGAGGTCGCCAACGGCATCGTGCAGGCCCTGAAGCTCCTGGAGGACCGCGGCGAGAAGGTCGAGAAGCCGCTCGTCGTCCGCCTCGACGGCAACAACGCCGAGCTGGGCCGGAAGATCCTCACGGACGCCAACCACCCGCTGGTGCAGCGCGTCGACACCATGGACGGCGCGGCCGACAAGGCCGCCGAGCTGGCCGCCGCCAAGTAAGCACGAGGACGAGGACTCAAACCACCATGGCTATCTGGCTCAACAAGGACAGCAAGGTCATCGTCCAGGGCATGACCGGCGCCACCGGCATGAAGCACACCAAGCTCATGCTCGGTGACGGCACGAACGTCGTGGGCGGCGTGAACCCGCGCAAGGCGGGTCAGACCGTGGACTTCGACGGCACCGAGGTACCGGTCTTCGGCACCGTCAAGGAGGCCATCGAGAAGACCGGCGCCAACGTCTCCGTCATCTTCGTGCCGGAGAAGTTCACCAAGGACGCGGTCGTCGAGGCCATCGACGCCGAGATCCCGCTGGCCGTCGTGATCACCGAGGGCATCGCCGTGCACGACACGGCCGCCTTCTGGGCGTACGCCGGCAAGAAGGGCAACAAGACCCGGATCATCGGCCCGAACTGCCCCGGCATCATCACCCCGGGCCAGTCGAACGTCGGCATCATCCCGGGCGACATCACCAAGCCGGGCCGCATCGGCCTGGTGTCGAAGTCCGGCACGCTGACGTACCAGATGATGTACGAGCTGCGCGACATCGGCTTCTCCACCGCTGTCGGCATCGGTGGCGACCCGATCATCGGCACCACGCACATCGACGCCCTGGCCGCGTTCCAGGACGACCCCGACACCGATCTGATCGTGATGATCGGTGAGATCGGTGGCGACGCCGAGGAGCGCGCGGCCGCGTTCATCAAGGAGAACGTGACCAAGCCGGTCGTCGGTTACGTCGCGGGCTTCACCGCGCCCGAGGGCAAGACCATGGGCCACGCCGGCGCCATCGTCTCCGGCTCGTCCGGTACCGCCCAGGCGAAGAAGGAGGCCCTGGAGGCCGCGGGCGTCAAGGTCGGCAAGACCCCGACCGAGACGGCGAAGCTGGCCCGGGAGATCCTGAGCGCCTGACCTCCCCCTCTTCACAGTCGGTAGGCCCGTTCCCCCGCCGGGGCGGGCCTACCGGCGTTTCCTGGAGCGCCACCGCTCACTTCGGCTCCGGTGCCAGCCTCTCCGGCCCGCTCGCCTCCGACCGGTGGAGCTTCGTCCGCAGTTCCTGCTCCTGCCGGGAGAGCGGACCCAGGCCGGCCGGCGGGGGAACGCCCTGTACCGCCCGGGCGGGTGCGACCGGGGCCTCGTAGCGCGTCGGTGCGGTGCGGAGCGTGAGCGTCGTCGCGCCGATGATCGTCACCGTGAAGGCGATGGCCGCGCGGGTCCAGAAGACGTTCCGGCGTTCGCAGCCGGTCCGTACCGTCGTCGACCTCTCCGCGCGGAGCCGCTCCCTGGAGGACAGTTCGAGCATGCGGCGGTGCAGCGTCTCCGGATCGGCCAGTTCCGGCAGCAGCGCGGCCACCGCCTCCCGGGCGTGGAGCAGCCGGTTCGCGGCGGCCGGTG
Organism: Streptomyces olivaceoviridis; assembly: GCF_014650115.1. GTDB lineage: Bacteria > Actinomycetota > Actinomycetes > Streptomycetales > Streptomycetaceae > Streptomyces > Streptomyces olivaceoviridis. The sequence continues at coordinate 274,123 of NZ_BMUI01000009.1, forward strand.
TGCTCGCCTCCGTCTCCGCCGCCGTCTCCGGCAGGTCGAGGCCCACACCGTCGTACAGCACGAGCGTGCGCCGGTACGACGCCGGCAGCCCCAGCAGGGCGTTCAGCAGGGCCTGGTCGGCCGGGTCGGCGGGCGGGGGTTCCGGGGAGCGGTAGCGGGGGCGGAAGCGGTGCCAGGGGGAGAGCGCGCAGTCGTACGCGACCGCCCGTACCCAGCCGGCCGGGTCACGGTCCCGGGCCACCTCGGGCCAGCGTTGCCAGGCGAGCTGGAAGGCCCGCTCCACGGATTCGCGGGCCAGTTCCCGGCGCCCGGTGAGCAGATAGGTCTGGCGCACGAGGGCGGGGGCGCAGAAGGCGTACAGCGCGTCGAAGGCCTGAGCGGGGGTCAGCGAGGGCGTCTGTCCGGTCGTCAGGCGCGCCTTGGGCGAACGGTTCTGAGGGGCCGTCGGCTCGGAACTCTGCGTCGTCACTATGCACCCTTCTGTACGAAAAAGAACATAAACGTATATTGAGCGACACTTCGGAGGTTCGCCTGTTACGACGGGAAAGCGCGTGTCGTTGGGAGCATGGCGAGCGTGATCCAGATGACCGTTCGCCGCTCCTCGATGTCGCCCGTGGTCAACCGGATGCGCGACCGCTCACCAGGACTCGGCGCGAGCCTGCTGGGCGGTGCCGTCGCGGCCGGACTGGGCCTCGCCTCGTTCGCCGTGCTCGTGATGATGCTGTGGGTGAGCTCGCCCTATCCGGACAGCGGACCGGACGGCGCGCTGCACATCGCCGCCGCCCTGTGGCTGCTGGCGCACGGGGTGGAACTGACCCGCACAGAGACGCTCTCCGGCGCGCCCATGCCCGTCGGCGTCACCCCACTGCTGCTGCTCGCCCTGCCGCTGTGGCTGCTGTACCGGGCGGCGCGGGACGCCACCGACGCGTCCGCCGAACCGGACGGCCCGCCACCGGTGCCGGCGCGTACGGCGTGGACGGGTGTGGTCCTCGGCTATCTGGGTGTCGGCGTCGCCGCGGCGCTGTACTGCTCCCGGGGTGAACTGCGCCCGGGGTGGCTCTGGGTGACGGTGTGTCTGCCGCTGGTCGCGGCGGGCGCGGCCGGTGCCGGGGTGTGGTCGGCGTACGGCCGCCCGCGCGAGCCGGTGCTGAGCGCGCTGGTGGTGGTGCCGGGGCCGGTGCGGCGGCTGCTGTTCGGCACGGACGAGTGGGCGCGGCTGAGCGCGGCCGTACGCGCCGCCGGTGCCGCGACGACGGTGCTGTTCGGGGGCGGCGCGCTGCTGGTCGCGGTGTCACTGGTGTGGCACGGCGAGCCCGCGCGGGCCTCCTTCCTCCAGCTGACACAGGGTTGGACGGGACGGTTCGCCGTACTGCTGCTCGGCATCGCGCTGATCCCCAACGCGGCCGTCTGGGCCGCCTCCTACGCGCTCGGCCCCGGCTTCCTCCTCGGCGCCGGACACCTGGTCCGCCCGCTCGCCTCCGACCCGGCGCCGCTGCTGCCGCCGTTCCCGCTGCTGGCCGCGGTGCCGGAGCCGGGCGCCGGTACGCCGGAGAACTGGGCGGCGGGGGTGGTGCCGGCGGTGGCCGGGATGACGGCGGGGTGGTTCGTGGCGCGGGCGGCCGTGCGCCGGACGGAGGCCGGGGGACCGGCCCGGGCCCGCTGGTCGGCCGGCCGTACCGCCGGGGTGGTGCTGCTGACGGCACTGGTCTGCGCGGCGGCCCTCGCCCTGCTCGCCGCGCTGGCGGGCGGTCCCCTGGGCGTCGGCACGCTGTCCCGTCTCGGCCCGGCGTGGTGGCGGACCGGGGGCGCGGCCGGGGCCTGGACGCTGGTGTTCGCGCTGCCGGTGGCCCTGATCGCCCGGGCCTGGCGGCTGCGCACCTGGCTGCGGCGCCACGACAGCCCCCCGGCCCAGGCCACGGAGACGGGGGCCATGGTCCTGAAGGGGACACAGGGCGGCAAGGGGGCGGCGACGCCGGTGGCCGGGGTGAACGGTGGCGTCGCGGTGGTGACTCCGGCGGTCGCGGGGAAGGGCGGTGCCGGGGTGGTGACGGCGACGGTCGCGGGGAGGGATGACGTGGGAGCCATGATGCCGGCGCCCGCGGCGAAGGCGGGGCGGACGGGAGAGGGAGGGGAGACGGGGGCTGCGGAAGACGCCGGGGTGGCGGCGACCACGGGCCGGGACACGGGCAAGGCGGCCGGTGAAGCCGGGCGCGGCGAGGGTGGGCCGGCCGTGGCCGAGGGCGGTACGGGAAGCGGGGGCGCGGCGGACAGGCCCAAGGTGTGGGGCCGGAGCAAGGACGGCAAGGGGGGTACGACCGCTCGGGCAGGGGTGGTGACCGGTGCGACCGGTGCGACCGGAGCGGAGGAGGAGGACCGGTACGAGGTCCTTCCCGCCGACGACGCGTTCCCGACCTCGTACCCGACTCCGGTCCCCGCGCCGGTTCGGAATCCGGTCGCCGAGCCGTTCGCCGCGAGCCGGCACGACGACGTCGCCCGCGCCTCCCGCTGGGCGGCCCTGAAGCAGACGGCAGGAACCCGGGAGAACGCCCGCGAGACCGACCGAGGGAACGACCGCGGGGACGCCACCGAGGGCGCCGCCCCCGACACCGCACCCCGCCCACGCACGGAGCCCCACGCCGAGACGCGCCCCGAGAGGCACCCTGCGACGCGCCCCGAGACGCACGCCGGGCTTCAGCCGGAGCCGGACGCCGACCGGCGTCCCAGGTCCCGCCCCGACGTCCGCCCCGACCTCAGCCCGGACCCCGGCCCCGGCCCCCGAGCGGACTTCTCCGAGTGAGAGCCCTCAGCTGTTCTGCGTGCCCAGCACGCCCCGCAGCTCACGGGGCAGCAGGGTGTCGCAGGACTGCTTGGCCTCATGGGTGAGGGCGTCGTTGACGCAGGTGTAGTAGTCGCGGTAGACGAGTTGGACGGTGAAGGTGGAGGCCACCAGGACCAGTGCCAGCCCCGCTGTGACCAGGCCGCTGACGGCCGCCGTCGTCTGCGGCCGGCCGGCCGGGGCCGCAGGGGTGCCGGGGGCCGCCGGGGCGTCCGGGGACGGTCGGCGGGGCTTGGCGCGCAGGGCGCTGATGCCCCAGTACAGGGCGAGCGCGCCCAGCAGCAGGGCCACGTAGGGCCAGCTGAACAGGGCGAAGAAGACCGCCCACATGCCGGAGAGCAGGGCGTACCGCGCGCGGCGCTGGGCCGGGTCCGTGGGGTCCCAGCGCATGCCGGGGCCGGCCGGTCCGCCGGGGCCCTGCGGTCCGCCGCCCGGTCGCTGGCCGAAGCCGTCGGGGGAGCGGCCGGGCTGCCGGTCACTCCACTGACTGCCCCAAGGGGTGTGGCTGTGGCCACCAGGTCCCTGGCCACCACCGGGTCCCTGCCCGGGAGCCTGGCCCGGCCCCGGACCGTGGCCCGGACCGGGCCCCTGTCCATGCCCGTGCCCCGTGCCGGACGGACCCCCGTGATGGCGCGGGCGCCACGGCTGGTCCGGAGCACCCTCGGGCGGCGGCGCGAACGGGTTGTCGTCCTGCCGTTCACCACCCGCCCCGGAGCCGCCGTGCCCAGAACCGCCTTGTCCGGAACCGCCTTGTCCGGAACCGCCCTGCCCGGGACCACCGTGCCCGGCGCCCCCTTGGCCGGAATCACCCCGCGGCGACTCCGTGGGCGGCGAGGTCGGGCGCTCCCGCAGCAGTGCGGCGCCACGCTCGCCCCCCTGGGCCGGGCGCGGCGGGAACGTGAGGAGTCGCAGGCTGCGAGCGGGCATCAAAAGAGCGTCTTCCCCTAGGTGACTACGGCTGTCCGACATGAGCTTCCACCCCGTGAACGCACCGCACGACGACCCGGTTCCCGAGGCTGCTCCTTCGTGTCTCCTTGCGAACGCTACCGTCCGGCCGTCCACCCGTCCCGAGGGCCCCTTCCCGAGTGCCGGTATCGTTGCTGGCGGTCGGCCGCTTCGTAGACTTCCCCGTATCCGGGGGCGTGAAGCATTCGTACGACTGTACAAACCGGCTGTACGAAACCGGCCGTACACGGATCGCAACCGCAGAAAGGGCCCCATCGTGGCCGCCACCTCCGCCGGCCCGGCAGTCAAGCGCCTCGTCGTGCTGGTCTCCGGCTCCGGCACCAATCTCCAGGCGCTGCTGGACGAGATCGCCGCCGTCGGCGCCGAGGCGTACGGCGCCCGGGTCGTGGCCGTCGGCGCGGACCGCACCGGCATCGAGGGGCTGGCCCGCGCCGAACGCGCCGGCATCCCCACCTTCGTGTGCAAGGTCAAGGACCACGGCTCCCGCGAGGAGTGGGACGCCGCCCTCGCCGAGGCGGTGGCCGCCCACCGGCCCGACCTCGTCGTCTCCGCCGGCTTCATGAAGATCGTCGGCAAGGAGTTCCTCGCGCGGTTCGGCGGGCGGTTCGTGAACACCCACCCGGCCCTGCTGCCCAGTTTTCCGGGGGCCCACGGAGTCCGTGACGCGCTCGCGTACGGCGCCAGGGTCACCGGCTGCACCGTCCACTTCGTCGACGACGGCGTCGACACCGGCCCGATCATCGCCCAGGGCGTGGTCGAGATCCGGGACGAGGACGACGAGAGCGCGCTGCACGAGCGCATCAAGGAAGTCGAGCGAAGGCTGCTCGTCGAGGTCGTGGGGCGGCTCGCCCGCAACGGCTATCGCATCGAGGGACGAAAGGTAGTTATCCAGTGACCGCCGAGAGCAACAAGCGGGCCATCCGTCGCGCGCTCGTCAGCGTCTATGACAAGACCGGCCTGGAGGAGCTGGCCCGCGGGCTGCACGAGGCCGGTGTGGAGCTGGTCTCCACCGGGTCGACGGCCGGGCGGATCGCCGCCGCCGGCGTCCCCGTCACCAAGGTCGAGGAGCTGACCGGCTTCCCCGAGTGCCTGGACGGCCGGGTGAAGACCCTGCACCCGAAGGTGCACGCCGGTATCCTCGCCGACCTGCGGCTGGACAGCCACCGCGAGCAGCTCGCCGAGCTGGGCGTGGAGCCGTTCGACCTGGTCGTCGTCAACCTCTACCCGTTCCGCGAGACGGTCGCCTCCGGTGCCTCGGACGACGAGTGCGTGGAGCAGATCGACATCGGCGGCCCGTCCATGGTCCGCGCCGCCGCCAAGAACCACCCGTCGGTGGCCGTGGTCACCAGCCCGGAGCGCTACGCCGACGTCCTCGCCGCGGTGAAGGACGGCGGCTTCGACCTCGCCGCCCGCAAGCGGCTGGCCGCCGAGGCCTTCCGGCACACCGCCGAGTACGACATCGCCGTCTCCACCTGGTTCGCCTCCTCCTACGCGCCGGCCGACGACTCGCAGTTCCCGGACTTCATCGCCTCAAGCCTGGAGCGCGCGCACACCCTGCGCTACGGCGAGAACCCGCACCAGCCCGCCGCCCTCTACACCTCCGGCGAGGGCGGGCTCGCGGCGGCCGAGCAGCTGCACGGCAAGGAGATGTCGTACAACAACTACACGGACACGGACGCCGCCCGCCGTGCCGCGTACGACCACGCCGAGCCCTGTGTCGCGATCATCAAGCACGCCAACCCGTGCGGCATCGCGGTCGGCGCGGACGTCGCCGAGGCGCACCGCAAGGCGCACGCCTGCGACCCGCTGTCCGCGTTCGGCGGTGTCATCGCCGTGAACCGGCCGGTCAGCAAGGAGATGGCCGAGCAGGTCGCGGAGATCTTCACCGAGGTCATCGTGGCGCCGGGCTACGAGAAGGGCGCGCTGGAGGCCCTGACCAAGAAGAAGAACATCCGCGTGCTGCGCTGCGCCGACGGCCCGGCCCACCCGGTCGAGGTCAAGCCGATCGACGGCGGCGCGCTGCTCCAGGTCGCCGACCGGCTCCAGGCCGAGGGCGACGACCCGGCCCACTGGACGCTGGCCTCGGGCGAGGCCCTGGACGAGGACGAGCTGGCCCAGCTCGCCTTCGCCTGGAAGGCGTGCCGTGCGGTGAAGTCCAACGCGATCCTGCTCGCCAAGGACGGCGCCTCGGTCGGCGTCGGCATGGGCCAGGTCAACCGCGTCGACTCCTGCAAGCTGGCCGTCGAGCGGGCCGGCGAGGAGCGGGCCCGGGGTGCCTACGCCGCCTCCGACGCCTTCTTCCCCTTCCCGGACGGCCCGCAGATCCTCATCGACGCCGGTGTCCGGGCGATCGTCCAGCCCGGCGGTTCGATCCGGGACGAGCAGGTCGTGGAGGCCGCCAAGAAGGCGGGCGTGACCATGTACTTCACCGGGACGCGCCACTTCTTCCACTGAGCCGCACCCGCTGACCCCGCCGAGTCCCGCCCGTCCCCGACGGGCGGGACTCGGCCGTATCCGGACGCCACCCGTCCGGCACACCCTCGCCGGCCGCCCGCGACAGCGGTCAGCAATGTTTCAGTCCAGCGTCAGCGGTGGACGCGAGGGTGGTGGGCATGACGTCGATCGTGGCAGTCTCCAGCTGCCTTCCCGACACCATCCCGATCGCCCGGTTCCACCGCGAACTCGGGCTGACGGACGTCCAGTTGCGGCGCTACCAGCGCTTCTACGGGCTGTCGGACGTGTGCCGCGACCCGCAGGCCGACGAGACGCGGCTGCTGCTGCGCGCCGTGGCCAAGCTCGCGGAGCTGCGCGGGCAGGAGGAGCGGGTCAGGTACGTGCTCCAGGCGCGCACCATGCCCGCCCCGCTGCCGTACCCGCTGACCTCGCTGGGCCCGGTCCAGGACGAACTGGGGCTGCGCCACGCCACCGCGTTCGTCGTCTCCCAGCACGCCTGCGCCTCGGGCCTGCTCGCCGTCGACCTGGCCGGCACCCTGCTCGCCGCCGACCCCGACCCGGACGCCCTCGCCCTCGTCCTGACCGGCGAGAAGGCCGGCACCGGCCACAACCAGTCCATCCCCGACGTCACCGTCATGGGCGAGGGCACCGCCGCGCTGCTGGTCAGCGCCGACCGCACCGGGCGCAACCGGATGCTCGGCTACGCCGCCCGCACCCACAGCCGGTTCGGCACCGAGTTCATCATGGGCGCCGAGGCCGCCGCCGACTTCCAGGACCGGTACGGGCCCGGCCTGTGCGAGGTCATCGCCGCGGCCCTGGAGGAGGCCGGCTGCACCCTCGACGAGCTGGCCCTCGTCCTGCCGCACAACGTCAACCGGCTGTCCTGGATCGGCGTGTGCCGCACCCTCGGGCTGCCCCTGGAGCGGGTCTTCCTCGACCTGGTGCCGCACACCGGGCACTGCTTCTGCGCCGATCCCTTCATCAACTTGCAGAGAGCCACCGAGGTCGGCCGGCTGCGCCCCGGCGACCGCTATCTGATGACCAGTGTCGGCCTGGGCGCGACCTTCGCCGCCATGGTCTTCGAGCACTGAGCCCGCGAGTCCGCGCCGAGCCCGGTGCGCCCGCGCGGTCCCGCCGGCCGGTGCGCACCCGAGAGAGTCAAGAGGTCGATATGCAATCACCGCCCCCCGGTTTCACCGGCCGGCTCAAGCGCGCCGTCACCGGTGACGCGGGCACCCCGCTGGTGTTCTTCGGCAACTTCGAGGTGGAGAACCAGTGGGCCCTCGGCGAGCCCGCCCTGCCCCGGGTCGCCGCGCACGCGGGCAGCGCCGTCGTCAACCGCATGGACGAGTTCGCGCTGCTGCTCGGCGGCAAGGACGACCACGTGGTGCTGAAGACCGCCGTGGACGACGGTTACCGCGCCTACCTGGAGGGGCTCGGCCTCGCCCTGCCCACCGTGCACGTGGCCGCCGGGCAGGAACCCCGGCGCACGGTCAGCGAGGACGCCCTCGCCGACCCGGACCTGCTGCGCACCCTCACCGCGCTCGCCGCCGACGGCGCCCGGCTGACCGCCCACGGCATCTCCACGGTGGAGGAGGAGCTGTCCGAGCGGACCGGGCTGCGGCTCGCGGCCCCGCCCGCCGGCCGCTGCAAACACGTCAACAGCAAGGTCTACAGCCGCCGGCTCGCCGACGAGCTGGGCATCCGGCAGGCGCGCGGCTGGGCCTGCGAGACCCCGGAGGAGCTGGCGGCGGCGGTCGCCGCGGCCGGCGACCTGCTCGCCGCCGGGCACCGGGTCGTGGTCAAGGACGCGTTCGGGGTGTCCGGCAAGGGCATCGTCGTGGTCGACAACGAGCGGACGCTGGCCCGGCTGCACCGCATGGCCGCCGCCCAGGCCGAGCGCACCGCACGGGCCGCCGGCACCGCCGTACGCACCGCGCTGGTCATCGAGGAGTGGGTGGCCAAGCGGGCCGACCTCAACTACCAGTTCACCGTGGGCCGCGACGGCGCCGTGCACTTCGACTTCGTCAAGGAACTGCTCACCGAGGGCGGGGTCCACAAGGGCCACCGCATGCCCGCGCGGCTCACCGAGCGGCAGGTGGCGCAGATCCGGGAGACCGCGCACCGGATCGGTGAACGCCTCGCGGCGGACGGCTACTTCGGGGTCGTCGGCGTCGACGCGATGGTCGACCCGGACGAGGGCCTCTACCCCGTGGTGGAGATCAACGCCCGGAACAACATGTCCACCTACCAGGCCGTGGTGCACGAGGTCCTGGCCGGGCCGGACGACGTCGCCGTCGCCCGCCACTTCACCGTGCGCCCGCGCCGCCCGCTGCCCTTCGCCGAACTGCGCGAGCTGCTCGGACCGACGCTGCACACCCAGCCCGGCGGACGCCCGCACGGCCTGTTCGTCAACAACTACGCCACGGTCAACGCCGCAGCCGCCGACGCCGGCGAGAACGGCTTCGAGGGACGGCTGTACGGCGTGCTCCTCGCCGCCTCCGACCCGGAGATCGAGGCCCTCGACACGGACATCACCCGCCGCCTCGCGGCCCTGACGGAACGGAGCTGACCATGAGCGACGCCTTCGAGGTGCAGGGCCTGAGCGTCAGCCGGCTCGCCGAGGAGTTCGGCACCCCGCTGTACGTGTACGACGGCGCGGAGATCACCGGCCGCTTCCGGGACCTGCGCGCGCGCCTGCACCCCGCCCTGGAGGTCTTCTACTCCCTGAAGGCCAACCCCAACATCTCCGTGTGCGCCCTGCTGCACCGCGGCGGCGCCCGCGCCGAGGTGTCCTCGCTCACCGAGCTGGTCACCGCCCGGCGCGCCGGGGTGGCCCCGCACGACATCATCTTCCTCGGCCCCGGCAAGAGCGCCGCCGAACTGGCCGCCTGCCTGGACGCGGACATCCACGCCATCGTCTGCGAGAACCTGGACGAACTCGCGCTCATCGACCGGGCGGCCCGCGAGCGGGGCGTCACCGCGCGGGTGATGCTGCGCGTCAACCCGGCCTTCTCCGTGAAGGGCTCGGGCCTGACGATGGGCGGCAAGCCCCGCCAGTTCGGCATGGACGAGGAGCAGCTGCTCGCCGCGGGCCCCGGCCTCGTCGCCCGGTACGACGCCGTACGCCTCATGGGCGTCCAGGTGTACCTGGGCACGCGCATCCTCGGCGAGGACATCGTCGTGGACAACACCCGGCGCATCCTCGACCTCGCCGAACGGCTCGCGCAGCGGATCGGCTTCCCGCTTCAGACCGTGGACGTCGGCGGGGGCCTCGGCATCGCCTACTTCGACAACGAGAAGGACCTGGACGTCGCCGAGCTGACCACCCGGCTCAACCCGGTCGTGGAGGCCTTCCGCACCCGGCACCCCGACACCCGCATGATCATGGAGCTGGGCCGGTTCCTGGTCGCCGCGTCCGGCACCTACATCACCCGGGTCCGCTACACGAAGACCTCGATGGGCGAGAACTTCGCGGTCACCGACGGCGGCACCAACCACCACATGGCGGCGGTCGGCATCGGCTCGTACGTCAAGCGCAACTTCCCGATGGCCGCGCTGGAACGGCTGGACGAGCAGCCCACCGACCCGTGGAACATCACCGGGCCGCTGTGCACCCCGAACGACGTCATCGGCAAGAAGGTGCCCATGCCGCCGCTGCGCGCCGGCGACCTGATCGGCGTGCGGCGCTCCGGCGCCTACGGCCCCACCGCCTCGCCGGTGCACTTCCTCAGCCACGGCTACCCGGCCGAGGTCCTCGTCCTGGACGGCACCGCCCATCTGATCCGGGAACGCGACGACAGCGAGGCGATGCTCGCCCGCCAGCGGCTCTACGACGCCGCTCCCGGCGCCCACTGAACTCCCCACCACCACAAGGAGAACGACATGACCGAGAACACCCTCACCGAGCGCGGTCGCTACCTGGACGCCGTCCGGCAGGGCCTGACCGAGGTGCTGAACAAGGACGTCACCGGCGCCGAGGAGGGCGTCCGGCTCTTCGACGAGCTGGGCCTGGACTCCAGCAGCGCGCTCGAACTGCTCATCACCATCGAGGAGATCCTCGACGTGCAGTTCGACGCCGAGGAGCTGGAGATGACGCACTTCGAGACGGTCGGTTCGCTCGCCGACTTCGTGGCGGCGGAAGCGGGCGCCTGAACATGTTCCGCGCGACCGCGCCGGTACGGCCCCCGGCCCCGGCGACCGGCGCCGCGGGCGGTGTGCCGCGGCTGCTGCGGGCCGGCCGGTACGCGCCGGCCGGGCCCGGCACGCCGTACGTGCCGGCCGCCGACCGGGAGGAGTTCTTCCGGCAGCTCGGCGCCCCGCACGGGGTGCCGTTCGACCGCGCCGGGTTCGCCGCCGCGCCCCGCCGCACCTCCGTGGAGCTGGCCCGGGGCGCGCTCGCCGGACTGGGGCCGCTGTCCGTCGAGGAGGCACCCGAGCTGGCCGTGGTGGCCTCGGCCGCCCCGGACTTCGAGCACGCCGAGCTGGTCGGCTCCTGCGTGCAGGGCATGCTGCCCGGCGAGCCGCTGACGTTCGGCGTGTCCGACCAGGGCATGCTGGCCCCCTTCAGCGCGCTGCGGGTGGCGCTGGAGTACGCCCGGCGCCTCGCCCTCCGGCGGCTGCTGGTGCTGGCCGTCGACCAGAGCAGCCAGCCGTTCGCGCTGCCGGCGGACCATCCCGCGGCAGTCCGCGCGGACGTGGCGGTGGCGCTGCTGTTCGAGTGGGGCGGTGGCGCGGACCCGGTGCACGGCATGGGGCAGCGGCCCTGGCCGGCGCCCGGGGCCGCGGTGCCGTGGGACGTGGAGCTGCCGCTGGTGGCGGGCGCCGGGGTGCGCACCGCCGTGCCGGGAGTGTGGCCCTGGGCGACCTGGGCCGGCACCGGACAGCCGGCCACGGCGGTGTGGTCGGTGCCGGCCGGCCTCGCGGGTGGCGGGCCGGCCCGGGTGGTCGTGGCCGAGCACGATCCGCAACGCGCGGTGCTGGCGCACTGCACGCTCGACCTCGGGGTGCCGGGGCGGACGACGACGGGGGAGTGAGACGACGATGACGGTTCCGCCCGAGGTGCGGGAGCACGGCGAGCAGGCCCGGACGAGCGCGCGCACGGACGGCCTGGTCCCCGCGCTGACCCTGCTGGTCCGCGCCCTGTCCCCGAAGGTGCCGCCCCGCGGCCCGCGCGGTCACGCGGTGCTGCCGAAGGAACTCCTGGAGGAGTTCGCGGCGGAGGAGGCGGCCACGCGGGAGGGAGCGCGCCCGGAGGCACCAAGCTCCGCCGGAGCGACAGGGGTTGACGACTCGGGGCCGCTTCCGGGGCTCGCCGTGCTGCGGCCCGTGCCCGGTCGGACGGCCGAGGCCGCCCCGCCCGCGTGGGGGTGGGCCCTGGCCTGGCTGCGGCTCGGCATGTCCGAGCGGCTGCGGGACGCCTGCCTGGCGCACCTGGCGGCCCGGCAGAGCGAGGGCACCTCGCTGCTGATGCAGCAGATGGTGAAGGGCACGCTCGCCGACGTCCTGCTGGAACACCTGGAGATCGAGGGCGTCCTCGACGACCTCGCCACCGGCCGGACCGGGCCCCTCGGCCCGCTGCGGCCCGCCGACGACGACCGGCACCTCGCCGGTCTCCAGGAGCAGATCACCCGCGTCGACCGCGCGCTGCTGCGGCTGCTCGGCGCCCACGGCTTCACCGCGGAGGGACCGGGCGCCGCCGCCCACGCCTCCGAACTGCTCGCCGACGCCTACGGCGTGGCCGGCCCCGGCACCGCACGGGAGGGCGCGTGATCAGCCTGCCCGCCTCGCTGGCCACGGCACACCGGGAGGTGGGCCGCTGGGCCGACGACCTTCGGCAGGGCGCCCTGGAGCTGGACCGGGACCCGGACGCCATCCACCGCCACCTGGACCTGCCCGCCGTACGGTTCCTCGCCGGCCATCAGGTGCCGGCCGACTGGGACCGGGAGAGCGCGGTCCCCGGGAGCGGACCCGCGCACGGGCTGGCCACCCTGGAACGGGTGCTGGTGAGCGAGGAACTCGCCCGCGGTGACGCCGGGATGATGCTGGCGTCGCCGGGTGCGTCGATGTGCGGGGTGCTGCTCGGCGTGCTGGGCTCCCCCGAGCAGCGCGCATGGGTCCACGGCCGGCTCGCCGAGCGTCCCCGCTGGACCTGCTTCGCGCTGACCGAGCCCGAACGGGGCTCCGCCATCGGCGAGATGACGAGCACCCTCACCCCGGTGGGTGACGGCTCGTACGTCCTGGACGGCGAGAAGCGCTACGTCGGCAACGCCGCCCGCGCCGACCTGGGCGCCGTCTTCGCCCGGGTCGCGGGCACCGAGCGGCTGGGCGTGCTGGCGGTGCTGGTCGACACCTCCGACCCGGGCTTCCACGCCGAGCCGCTGCCCACGGTCGGGCTGCGCGGCGCCCAGCTCACCCGGGTCCGGCTCGACGGGGTGCGGGTGCCGGCCGAGCGGGTGCTGGGCACGCATCTGCCGCCGACCCGGCGCGGCATGTGGAGCATCGTGCACGTCTTCAACCGGCTCCGGCCGAGCGTCGCCGCCATCGCCCTGGGCATCGCGCGGGCCGCCCACGACTACGTCGGCGAGCACCGGCTGTTGTTGCGCGGTCCGGAGCGGGAGGCGTACGAGGAACTGGGCCGGCGGATCGACGCGGCCCGGTCGCTGACGTACCGGGCGGCCCTCGCGGTGGACCGCAGGCCCTCCGCCGGCCAGCTGGCGTCGGCGGCGAAGGCCAGGGCCTGCGAGGTCGCCGAGGAGGTGACGCTGCGCGCCCCGGACTTCTTCGGCCCCGGCGCCCGCATCGACCATCCGCTGCTCGACAAATGGGCCCGGGACGCCCGGGGCGTGGAGTTCATGGAAGGCACCCGGAACATCCAGAAACTCAACCTGTTCCAGGGGCTCCACACCGGAAAGGTGGGCCGGAACTGACCATGCCGGAACTGACCATGCCGGAACTGACGGACCCGGAACCGGCCGGGATCACACCGGCATCCGCGTCCGATGCCGACGAGGTGGAGATCTGGCGGATTCCGCTGGACTCCTGGCCGGATCCGGAAGGATATCCGCCGGAACTCGAGGACGTCCTGGACGACGCCGAGAAGGAACGCGCGCGACGGGGCACGGAACCGGGAATGCGGCGGCGTTTCGTCATCGCGCACGCCGCCCTGCGGATCATCCTCGGGGAGCGGCTGGGCCGGGCCCCGGAATCGGTGCGCCTCACCCGGGGCCGCTGGGGAAAACCGCGGCTCGCGCAGGGCGACGGACCGCACTTCAGCCTGTCCCACTCCGGTGAACTGGCCCTGCTCGCCCTCGCCCCGCGGCCGGTGGGCGTCGACGTGGAACGGCCGCGTGCCGGACTGGACCCGGCGCGCCTGGCCGAGCGGTTCTTCCCGGCCGAGGAGAGCGCCTGGGTGGCTCGCGACGGCCGGCGTGCCTTCGCCCGGTTGTGGACGAGGAAAGAGGCGTGTGTCAAAGCGGCCGGCGGACGGCTCGCCCAGGGAATGGCGCTGCCCGTGGGACGGTTCTCCGGGCAGGCCGCCGTCCGCGATCCCACGGGAGCTCTTCCCGGGACCTGGCGCGTGCAGGACGTACCGCTCACCGGTGCGTATGCGGGGGCCGTCGCCCTGCTCGGCGACGGTCCCTTTTCCGTGTCACTCCGGATGTGGTATCACGTCCCGCCAGAACAATCCGGCTCCGTGTGGAACACGTTGGGTGTCAAGTAGAAGAAACTCCCCCCACATCGGAGTACTTGTACCCGTGATCGCGCTCCGGGACCTCACTAGTTTTCTGTCGGTGAGGAGCGCGCCAAAGTGCCGGCCGGTGCCCAAACCCCGGCCGTTTCCGTGATCCGGGTATTTCTTTCCAGGAGGGGAGAGCAGACGTGGCAGGCAGGAACCTGATCACCAGGGCCGCCCGGTGGAGCGCCGTCCACCCGTGGTGGGCGATGACGCTCTGGGTGGTGTTCGTGCTCGGTGCCCTGGCGGTCGGCGGTATGACGGGTACCCGGTCCGCCACCGACTCGGATCTGGCCATCGGACAGTCCGGGCGGGCCGCCGCCCTGGCCCGCAGCGGCGGTCTGGAGAGCCGCGCTGTGGAGAACATCCTGGTCACGCCCTACCGCGGCAGCCTGGACCGGGCTGCCGCCGAGCGCGCCTCGGGCGAGGCCGTCAGCGCCCTGAAGGGCGTCGAGGGCGTCGCCGCCGTCGGCCGGCCCGTCTTCGCCCCGGACGGGTCGGCGCTGCTCGTGCCCGTGACCCTGGCCGGTGACCCTCAGACCGCGGCCGACCGGGTGGGGCCGCTGCTGGAGAAGGTGGCGAAGGTCCGTGACGCGCACACCGACGTACGCGTCGAACTCGTCGGCGCCGGCTCCATCAAGGCGGGCCTGAACGACATGCTCGACCGGGACCTGGGCAAGGCCACCGTGCTGAGCCTGCCGGTGACGCTGGTCGTGATGGTCTTCGTGTTCGGGGCGATCGTCGCCGCCAGCGTCCCGGTGCTGCTCGGCATCTCCTCGGTGCTCGCCGGGCTCGGCCTGTGGGGCGTGGCCTCGCAGCTGGTGCCCGACCCCGGTCCGGTGACCCACATCATCGTCCTGATGGGCATGGCCATCGGCGTCGACTACTCGCTCTTCTACCTCAAACGGCAGCGCGAGGAACGGGCGTTGGGCGCCGACCACATCGACGCCATCGAGATCGCCGCCGCCACCTCCGGGCACTCGGTGATGATCTCGGGCCTGGTCGTGATGGCGTCCATGGGCGCGCTCTACCTCGCCGGGCACATCGCCTTCGAGTCGATGGCCACGGGCGCGGTGCTGGTGGTGGCCATCGCGATGCTCGCCTCGCTGACCGTGCTGCCGGCCATGCTCTCCAAGTTCGGCCGCTACCTGGACAAGCCGCGGGTGCCGCTGGTGTGGCGGCTCACCCAGAAGGGCGGCGTCAAGCCGCGGCTGTGGTCGGCGATGCTGAAGCCGGCCCTGCGGCACCCGGCGCTGGCGCTGGTCCTCTCCGTCGGCGCGCTGCTCGCCCTCTCCGTGCCCGCCCTGGACCTGCGGCTGAAGGCCACCGGCATCGACGACCTGCCCCGGTCGATCCCCGCGATGCAGGCCAACGAGCGGCTGACGCGGTCCTTCCCGAGCCAGGCGGACACGCACACGGTCGCCGTCCGGGTGCCCGCGGGGCACGGCGCGGAGCTGGCCGAGGGGATCGACGCGCTCGTCACGCGCGTCGGGCACGACGGTCTGTTCGTGCACACCCCGGCCCCCGAGGTGCGGACCTCGCGGGACGGGCTGGTGGCGACGATCGCCGTCGGCACGCGCTTCGACAGCAGTTCGCGGCAGGCGCAGGAGTCCCTGTTCCGGCTGCGCGACGACATCGCCCCGGCCACGGTGGGCCGGATCGAGGGCGCCCGGTACGCGGTGGGCGGCAGCGACGTCGCCTACGACGTGGACTACCGGGCGAACGTCGTCGACAAGATGCCCTGGGTGCTGCTGGTGGCGCTGGTGTTCACCTTCCTGGTGATGGCGGCGGCGTTCCGCTCGCTGATGCTCGCCGCGATCACCGTGGTGCTGAACGTGCTGTCCGCCGTGGCCTCCTTCGGGGTGCTCGCGCTGATCTTCCAACGGACCTGGGCGGAGGGTCTGCTGGGCTTCGAGTCGACCGGACGGGTGGTGGCCTGGCTGCCGTTGCTGCTGTTCGTGATCCTGCTGGGTCTGTCGATGGACTACCACGTGTTCGTGATCAGCCGGATCAGGGAGGCGGCGCGCGGCGGGCTCGGCATCCGGGAGGCGGTGGAGCAGGGCATCACCCGCACGGCCGGCGTGGTGACGAGCGCGGCCGTGGTGATGGTCTGTGTGTTCGCCCTGCTGGCCTCGCTCAACTTCATCGAGATGAAGCAGCTGGGCGTGGGCATGGCCTGCGCGGTGCTGCTGGACGCCACGCTCATCCGGATCGTCGTCCTGCCGTCGGTGGTGACGCTGCTCGGCTGGAAGACCTGGTGGCCCTCGCGCCTGGCCCGCCAGGACGAGACGCGGCCGGTGCGCGTTCCGGCCACGGTGGCGGGGCGGGCCACGGTGTCGTGAGGCCGGGCGCGCGGCGGTGAGCGCCACGGCCCGGGGCGGCCGGGGAGACGGGTGACTCCGTCTCCCCGGCCGTTTCACGTGGTCCGGTCCGGCCTTGCCTGTGAATTGCGGCGGTGGAGTTCTTTGTCTGCGCCTTCGGTTGTCAGGGCGCTACACTCGGTCCCGCGTTCGACGGAAACAAGCCGACCGACTGTTTCCGGCGCACGCTGACGGGGGAAGCGGGGCGATCACGGGGAGTGGCCCTTATGCACGGTGACGACGGCCTGCCGTCGACTCGTTGGCAGTATCAGCTCGCCCAGGTGGAGTCGCTCTCGGAGCGCGAGAGGCAGGTCTTCTCGTTGCTCGGAGCGGGGTTATCGAATCGCGCGATCGCGGTCAGGTTGCGCGTGACGGAACGCACGGTGAAGGCCCATGTGGCGAGCATCCTGGCGAAGCTGAAAGTGGAATCCCGTCTTCAGGTGGGTCTCGTGGCCCAGGCCCACCTGCTCATGTACGAAGGTACAGTGCCTAACCGGCCAGATGTGACTGATAATTGATCAGTTCTGACTCTCGGACGTTTCCCTGTGTCGGGCGCCGTTGATTGCGCCCACCCACGGTTCCGTGACCGCCCCGTGGGTCGCGAGGTGGGGGCTTGTGACCGGTTTTTATGAGTAGGGACGGGAATTTGGTGCACATCTCCATATTGGGTCCGCTGCTGATCGGGGATGGTCAAAGAACCATCGGTGTGCGGGCGAAGAAGATTCGCGTGATGCTGACCATGCTCGCGCTGAATCCTGGTCAAGTCGTCGGTTTCGATGAACTGATCGACGAACTCTGGGGCGAGGCCCCGCTGAAGAACACGCGGAACGCCTTGCAGGCGAATGTGCGGCGCATGCGGAAGTCGTTGGCCGAACTCGGCTTCCCGGACGGGGAGGAGGGACTGATCCGCACCGTCGACAACGGCTACATGCTCGACGTGCCGGAGGAGGCCCTCGACGCCTACCGCTTCCTGCGGCTGGCCGAACAGGGCGCCACCCTGGTCGCCCGGGAGCCGCACGAGTCCATCCGGCTGCTGCGGGAATCCCTCGCCATGTGGCGCGGGCCCGCCCTGCTCGACGTGAGCGACGGACCGCGCTGCCGGGCCGTGGCCCTGCGGCTGGACGAACAGCGCAAGACCGCGCGGGAGGATCTGATCCAGGCGCAACTGCAGGCCGGCGAGGCGGGGGTCGTCGTTGCCGAGCTGAAGCAGCTCCTGGCCCAGTATCCCGAACGCGAGCGGTTCAGCGAGCAGTTGATGATCGCGCTCTACCGGTGCGGACGCCAGTCCGAGGCCGTCGACATCTTCCACCGCACCCGCAAGTGGCTCGACGACGAACTGGGCCTCAAGCCCAGCCGGCGGCTGCACACCCTGTACCAGGCGATCCTGATGCAGGACCCCTCGCTGCTGTGACCGGACGGACGGTGATCGGCTGACCGGACGGACGGAGCGCCGGCGCCACCCAGGCCGCCGGCGCTTTCCCGTGCCCGCGCTCAGACCTCCCGCAGCGCGCTGTCGATGAGCGCGCCGATCCGCCGTACCGCCGTACCGCCCAGCATCTCCTCGTGCCCGCACGCGACCTCGTGCACGGTGAGCGGGCCGTCCAGGTACGGCCGCCAGCGCGCCGCCAGTTCGCCGGTGGGAGCCGGCTGCCCGTGCGTCGCCACGAACAGCGTCAGCGGGCCGGCGAACCGTCCGGGAGTGAACTCCCGCGCGATGTCGGTGTGGTGGCGCATCACCGTCATGAGCCGGTCCAGGTCCCGGTCCGCGACCGTCATGCCGCGTGCGTGGTGGGCGAGGAAGGCCGACCGGATCTCCTCGTCGGTGGGGTTCGGATCGCCGGGCGCCACCGGGAAGGCGTCGAGGGCCGCCAGGGACGCCACCCGCTCGCCCGCCGCCTGGAGCAGGACGGCCATCTCGTGCGCGACCAGCCCACCGAACGACCAGCCCAGCAGGTGGTAGGGCCCGTGCGGCCGTACCCGCCGCACCCGTTCCACATACGTCGCCGCCAGCTCCCGCACGTCCGCCGGCCGGTCCCAGGCACCCGGCTCCGCCGCGACACCGTCGGACTGGAGCGCGTACACCGGCCGGTCCGGGTCGAGACGCGCGGCCAGCTCCGCGAACGGCAGCCCGAAGCCGACCCCGCCGTGCACACAGAACAGCGGCGCGGCCGTGCCCTGCGGCCGGATCTCCAGCAGCGGTACGGCGACCGCGTCCCGGGCCCCGGCCGGGGTCGCGACCGCCGCCAGGGCCGCCACCGTGCGGTGCGCGAAGACATCGGACAGGGCGAACGTCAGCCCGGCCTTGGCAGCCCGGCCGACCACCTCCACCGACCGCAGACTGTCCCCGCCCAGCGCGAAGAAGTCCCCGTCGGCACCGACCTCGTCCAGGCCCAGCACCTCGCAGAACACCTCCGCGAGCGCCCGCTCGGCCGGGGTGCGCGGGGCCCGCCCGGTGCCTGCGGGCGCCGGGGCGCCGGGCGCGGGCAGGGCCCGGACGTCGAGCTTGCCGTTCGGGGTCAGCGGCAGCGCGGGCAGCGACACCAGTGCGGTCGGCACCATGTGCGCGGGCAGCGACTCGGCGAGGTACGCGGTCAGCACGGGCACGTCGACGGCGGCCACACCCGGTACCGGCACCACGTACCCGGTCAGCCGGCCACCGCCGTCCGCCGGGGTCAGCACCACGGCGGCCTGCGCGATCACGGGGTGCCGGGTGAGCGCGGACTCGATCTCCCCCGGCTCGATCCGGAAGCCGCGCAGCTTGATCTGCTGGTCGGCGCGGCCCACGTAGTCCAGCTCGCCGTCCGCGCGCCGGCGCACCAGGTCCCCGGTGCGGTACATGCGGGTGCCGGGCGGCCCGTAGGGGTCGGCGACGAACCGCTCCGCCGTGGTGGCCGGGCGGCCCCGGTAGCCCTGGGCCAGACCCGCGCCCGCGATGTACAGCTCGCCGGTGATGCCGTCCGGCACCGGCGCGAGGGCCGTGTCCAGGACGTACACCCGGACGTTGGGCAGGGGCCGGCCGATCGGCGGCCGGCCGCCGTCCGGGGCGAGCGGGGCGCTGAGGGTGGCGGCCACCGTGATCTCGGTCGGGCCGTAGGCGTTGCGCAGGGTCACCCGCGGTGCGGTGCGCTCCACGACGGCGGGCGGGCAGGCCTCCCCGCCGACCATCAGGCACAGGTCCGCGGGCAGGGCGGCCGGTTCCGGGAAGCGGCCGACGACGGTCGGCGGCAGCAGCGCGTGGGTGATCCGCTCTTCGGTGAGCAGGCCGGCGAGCAGCGGAGCGGACAGCCGGCTCTCGGCGGTGGCCGGCACCAGGGTGCCGCCGGAGAACAGCGAGGCGGCCAGCTCCCACACGGTCGCGTCGAAACTGAACGAGGCGAACTGGAGCACCCGGGTGTCCGGCCCGGTACCCAGCTCCTCGCGGTGGTGGGCGACCAGGTGGGCCGCGCCCGCGTGCGGCACCGCCACCCCCTTGGGCCGGCCGGTCGACCCGGACGTGTAGATGACGTACGCGGTGTCCCGCGCCGACAGCGGGCGCGTCCGCTCGGCATCGGTGACGTCGGCGCCGGACAGGCCGGCGACGAGGTCCGTGGTGGCCGGGTCGTCCAGCACCACCCGCGCCGTGCCGTCCGGCACCCGGCCGGCGCACTCCCGGACGGTGAGGACGGCGGCCGGGGCCGCGTCGCCGAGCATGTACGCGATGCGCTCGGCCGGGTAGTCCGGGTCGACGGGCAGATAGGCCGCGCCGGTCTTCAGCACCGCCAGCAGCGCCGTCACGGTGAGCGGGGAGCGGGGCAGGACCAGCGCGACCACTTCACCCGGGCCGGCCCCGTGGCCGAGCAGCAGCCGGGCGAGCCGGTTGGCGTCCGCGTTCAGCCGCCCGTACGACACCTCCGCCCCGCCGGGCACCGCCAGCGCCGCACGGTCCGGTGCCGCCGCCGCGTGCGCCTCGAACAGCGCCGGGAGCGTCAGCTCCGGACGGGGGCGGGACGGGCCGTGCCCCCCGGTCAGCAGGGCGCGGCGCTCCTCGGGGGTGAGCAGGGCGAGGGCACCGATCGGCGCGCCGGGGGTGCGGGCCGCGTCGGCGAGGAGCACGGCCAGGGCACCGGCGAGGCGGTCCGCCGTGGCCCCGGTGAACAGGTCCGTGCCGTACTCCAGGCGGATGTCGAGCCCGGCGGGGCCGCCGTCGGCGCCACGGCGCTCCGTCACCTCGAAGGCCAGGTCGAACTTGGCCGTGCGGGAGGGCACCGGCTCCACGGTGGCCGTCAGCTCCGGCAGCGCGGGCAGCGGGGCGTCGCCCGGGGTGACGGAGAGCACCACCTGCACCAGCGGGTGCCGGGCCAGCGACCGCTGCGGCTTCAGTTCGTCGACGAGATGCTCGAACGGCAGCTCGGCGTGCGCGTACGCGGTCAGGTCCGTCTCCCGCACCCGCTCCAGCAGCGCCGCGAACGACGGGTCGCCGGAGGTGTCGGTGCGCAGCACCAGCGTGTTGACGAAGCAGCCGACCAGATCGCGCACCGCCTCGTCGGTCCGCCCGGCTACCGGGCTGCCCAGCGGGATGTCGGTGCCCGCGCCGAGCCGGGTCAGGACGGCCGCGAGACCCGCCTGGACGGCCATGAACAGGCTGGCACCGGCGTCCTGGGCCAGCTCGGCGAGCCGGGCGTGGGCGTCGGCGGGCAGCGTACGGGTGACCGCGGCGCCGCGCTGTGAGGACCGGGCCGGCCGGGGGAAGTCGGCCGGCAGCTGAAGTTCCTGCGGCATGCCCGCCAACGCCTCGCTCCAGTGGGCGAGTTCGGCGGACAGCAGGCTGTCCGGGTCGTCCTTGGCACCGAGCAGCGCGCGCTGCCAGCGGGCGTGGTCGGCGTACCGCACGGGCAGCGGCGGCCAGTTCGGGGCGCGACCGGCCCGACGGGCCGCGTAGGCGGTGGTGAGGTCACGGGCGAGCGGCCCGAAAGACCAGCCGTCGGCGGCTATGTGATGCAGGGTCAGTGCCAGTACGTGCGTGTCGTCGCCGAGCGCGAACAGGCGTGCCCGCACCGGGATCCGGGCGGACAGGTCGAACGGCTCGGCCGCCTCGGCGGCCAGCGCCCCGGCCAGGGCGTCCTCGTCCGGCACCGGTACGACCTCAAGGCGGGCGTCCGCCTCCTCCGGGGCGAGCACCAGCGGCGCCGCCCCGGCGTCGGCCGCAACGAACAGCGTGCGCAGCGTCTCGTGCCGGGCGACCACATCCGCCACCGCCGCGCCCAGCGCCCCGGTGTCGAGCGGGCCGGACAGCCGTACCGCCAGCGGGATGTTGTAGCCGGCCCCCGCGCCCATCCGGTCCAGGAACCACAGGCGCTCCTGCGCGTACGACAGGACGTCCGGCGCCTCCGGGCGCACCGCCGCGCGCAGCGCGGGCCGGACCGGCGGCGAGGTTCCGTCCGCTTCCCCGGCCAGGGCGCGTGCCAGCGCCTCGGCCGAGCGGGCGTCGAACAGCGTGCGCAGCGGGACCTCCGTGCCCAGCTCGGCCCGCAGCCGGTTGGCGACCCGGATCGCGGACAGCGAGTGGCCGCCGAGCGCGAAGAAGTCGTCGTCGGCCCCCACCCGGTCCAGACCCAGCACCTCGGCGAAGACCGCGCACAGCAGTTCCTCGCGCGCTCCGGACGGCGGCCGGCCCGTGCCCGCCCGCCGCTCGGCCGGGGCGGGCAGTGCCTTGCGGTCGACCTTGCCGTTGGGTGTCAGCGGCAGCTCGTCCAGGAAGACGTACACGGCAGGGACCATGTGCGTGGGCAACACCGCGGACGCGCGCTCCCGCAGCCGGTCGCGGTCGGTCCCTGCCGGTACGACATGGGCGACCAGGCGGGTGTCCCCGCTCTGGTCGGTGCGGGCGGTGACGACGGCCCGCTCGACGCCGGGCTGCGCGCCCAGCACGGATTCGATCTCGCCGAGTTCGATGCGGTGCCCGCGGATCTTCACCTGGTGGTCGGTGCGGCCCCCGTACTCCAGGGCCGTGCCGTCCGGCGACCAGCGCACCACGTCACCGGTGCGGTACATGCGGGTGCCGGGCGGCCCGAACGGATCGGCCGTGAACCGCTCGGCGGTCAGGCCCGGGCGGCCCAGGTAGCCACGGGCGAGACCGGCGCCGGCGAGGTACAGCTCGCCGAAACAGCCGTCGGGCACCGGGCGCAGCGCCGGGTCCAGGACGTAGGCCCGGGTGTTGGCGATGGGGCGGCCGATGGGCGGCGGGCCGGACGGCACCGGGGGCAGGGGCGCCGCCGTCGACCAGATCGTCGTCTCCGTCGGGCCGTACACGTTGGTGACCGACGCGCAGTGCGCGGTCAGCGAACGGGCCAGGGGTTCGGGCAGCGCCTCACCGCCGACGAGGGCCCGCAGGCCGGCGAGGGCCTGGGCGTGCGAGCCGGCGAGGGCCTGCCACAGGCTCGGCGTGGCCTGGAGCAGGGTGGCACCGCAGTCCCTGATCAGCGTCGCCAGGGCGGCCGGGTCGCGGACCGTCTCCCGGTCGGCGACGACCAGTTCGGCGCCCGCCGCGAGCGGCACGAACAGCTCCAGGTTGGCGATGTCGAACCCGAACGTCGTCACCGCGAGGAACCGGTCCGCCGCCGTCACCGCACAGCGCCGGCCCATGTCCGCGACGAGGTTCACGAGCGCGCCGTGCGGAACGACCACACCCTTCGGCCGGCCGGTCGAGCCGGAGGTGTGGATGACGTAGGCCGGGTGGTCGCCATGGGGAGGGAGGGGAGCGGTGGCCGCGGGGTCCGCGGGGCCGGTGGGAGAGGCCGGGGGCGTGGCCGGGGCCGCGGGGGGCACCGGGTGTGCGGTCGGTGCGGTGGTGGCTGACGCCGGTGGGGTGGCCGGGTGGGTGGCGGGCGGTGTCTTGGGGTGCGATGGGTGCGATGGGTGCGCCGGGAGGGTCGGCAGTGGGTCCTCGTCCAGCAGCCACAAGGGCCCCGTGAGCGGCGTGCCCATCGTGTCCAGCAGGGGGCGGATCCGGTGGTGGGTGAGGGTGACCACCGGCGTGGCGTCCGCCAGCATGAGGCGCAGGCGCTCCGCCGGGTGGTCCGGGTCGAGCGGCAGGTAGGCCGCGCCCGCCTTCAGCACGGCCAGCGCCGCCACCACCAGATCGGCCGACCGGTCCAGGGCGAGCCCGACCAGCCGCTCCGGACCGGCGCCCGCCGCCCGCAGCGCCGCCGCCAGCCGGTCCGCCCGCTCGTGCAGCTCCCGGTACGTCAGCCGCTCGGTGCCGCAGCGCAGCGCCGGGGCGTCGGGCGTGCGCGCGGCCCACCGCTCCAGCAGCGGTGCCAGCCACGGCCCCGGCACCGGCTCCTCCGTGCGGTTGCGGTCCGTCAGGACGTGGCCCGCCTCCCCGGCGTCCAGCAGGTCCAGCCGGCCGCACGGCTCGTCCGGCCGGCGCACCGTCTCCTCCAGCAGCCGGACGAGACACCGCCCGACGCGGCGCGCCTCGGCCTCAGGGACGAGCGCCGGCAGATGGTCGACGGCCAGCTCGAACGGCTCACCGGGGAACACGGTCACGGTCAGCGGGTAGTGGGTGGCGGAGCGGATGTCCACGCCGGTCACCCGGGGTCCCGACAGGGCCGGTTCCGCATCCGGCCCGCCCATCGGATAGTTCTGGAACAGCAGCACCGTGTCGAACAGCTCACCGCGCACCGCCGTCCCCTGCTGGATCTCCGCCAGCGGCAGGTGCTCGTGCGCCAGCAGCCCCGTCCGCGCCCGCTGCACCCGCTCGAACAGCTCCGCCGGGGTCAGCCGGCCGGCCACGTCGGCGCGTACCGGCAGCGTGTTGGCGAACAGGCCCACCATCCGCTCGACGTCCGGCAACTGCGCGGGCCTGCCGGAGGCGACGGTTCCGAACACCACCGTGTCCTGCCCGGTCAGCCGGGACAGCAGCAGCGCCCAGCAGCCCTGCACCACCGCGCCGACCGTCAGCCCCCGGGACCGGGCGAAGCCGGCCAGCGCGGAGGAGACCCCGGGCGGCACGTCGACGGTGACCCGCCGCGGCAGCCCGGTACTCCCGCCGGCCCCCGCGCTCGTGGCTCCGCCGGTGTCCCCGCCCCCCGGCACCAGCCGCGTCGGCTCCGTCACCCCGTCCAGGGCCCGGCGCCACGCCTCCCGGGCCGTCTCCGTGTCCTGCGTGCCCAGCCAGGCGAGGTAGGCCTGGTACGGCGGGGCCGCCGGCCGGACCGGCAGCGTGCCGCCGTCCCGGAACCGTACGAAGGTCTCGGCGAGTTCACGGGTGAGCGTGGCCATCGACCAGCCGTCCACCAGGATGTGGTGGACCGTCCACAGCAGCCGGGCCCGTCCGTCGTCCGCCCGCAGCAGCAGGAAGCGGTGCAGCGGTGGCCGGGCCAGGTCGAAGCGGCGCAGCCGCTCCTCGCCGGTCGCCCGGTCGAACCCGGCGGCGGGCAGCCGCCGCTGCGCCCACGGCAGCTCCACCGACCGGGGCAGCACCTGGACGGCCTCGCCGCTCTTGCGGTGCCGGAAGCACGCCGCCAGATTCGGGTACCGGTCGAGCAGCGCGCCCGCGGCCCCCCGCAGCGCCTCCGCGTCCGCGTCGGTCACGTCCGCGAGGTCGAGCACCAGTTGCAGCGCGTACACGTCCGTGGCGTCCCGGTCGTACGCGGACAGGAACAGCAGCCCCTGTTGCAGCGGCGACAGCGGGAGGACTTCACTGATGGCGGATTGCCGGTTCAAGCCGTGCTCCTCACGGAAGAGCGGGGATGAGCGCGGGAACATTTCCGGCCCGCACGATTCCAACCAAACGACGATTTCACGAGCGCGCTGACGAACAACTGACCGCCAGCTGACACTTCGCGGGCGCGCCGACATGGCCGGAAACCGTCAGCAAACCGTCAGTCCACGGTCAGTGCACGTCGACAGGCTTGCCGGCGAGGCCCATTCGCCGCCGAAGGCCAGGAGTGCCAGTGCCGGTCATCACCGCGTCGCACGAATTCGATGTCAGCGACCTTTTCGTGAATCTTCAGCCGCTGTTCGGGCGCCGCCTGTTCCTGAAGATCGAGGGATTCAACTTCGCCGGATCCATCAAACTCAAGGCCGCCCGCGAGATGGTCGCCCAGGCCGAGGCCGCGGGCCGGCTCCGCCCGGGTTCCACCCTCGTGGAGTCCTCGTCCGGCAACATGGGCGTCGCGCTCGCCCTGCTCGCGGCGAGCCGCGGCTACCGCTTCCTGTGCGTGACCGACACCCGCTGCAACGCGGTGACCCGGCGCACCATGGAGTCCCTCGGCGCCGAGGTCCACGTCGTCACCGAACCGCACGGGACCGAGGGCTTCCTCGGCGCACGGATCCGCCACGTCAAGGCACTGCTCGCCGCCGACGACTCCCGGGTGTGGCTGAACCAGTACCTCAGCCCCGGCAACTGGATGGCCCACTACCGCACCACGGCCCCCGCCATCGCCCGCCAGTTCCCCGACCTGAACGTGCTGTTCGTCGGCGCCGGCACCACCGGCACCCTGATGGGCTGCGCCCGCTGGTTCCGGGAACGCCGGCCCTCGGTGCGGGTGGTGGCCGTCGACAGCATCGGCTCCGTCACCTTCGGCGGACCGGCCGGCACCCGGCACATTCCCGGCCTCGGCACCAGCGTGCGGCCGGCGCTGCTCGACGAGAGCCTGGTCGACGCCGTGGTGCACGTGCCCGAGGCGGCCACCGTGCGGACCTGCCGGACGCTGATGCGGCACGGCTTCCCCGTCGGCGGCTCCACCGGAACCGCCGTGACCGGTGCCCTGCGCTGGCTGGAGGAGCACTACGGCGACGGGGCCGGCGGGGTCCGCGAGCAGATCACCGCGGTCACCATCTCGCCCGACCTGGGCGACCGCTACATGGAGACCGTCTACCACGACGAGTGGGTGCGCGGTGCCTTCGGCCCCGGCCCGCTGACCGGACCGGCGGCGGACCGGGCCGGCCGGGACGGCACGGGCGAGCTGACGCCGGCCGCCGCTGCCGCCTCCGCGGACTGAACGGGCCGGTCGGGGCTGACTTCGAGAATGACGGAGAGCAAAGCGATGACGACAAACCGAGGCGCCGTCCTCCCGCTCACCGCGGCGCAGGCCGAGATCTGGTTCGACGAGCAGTTCGCCACCGGACCGCTCGGCTACAACATGGCCGACTACATCGACCTGCGCGGCCCGCTCGACACCGGGCTGCTGGAACGGGCGCTGCACCGCCTGGGACACGAGGCCGAGGGACTGCGCGTGCAGTTCGTGGAGGAGGCCGGCGTCCCCGGCCAGATCATCCGGCCGCTCGCCCGGCTCCCGCTGCGGAAACTCGACTTCAGCGACGAACCCGACCCGCTCGGCGCCGCCGGGCGCTGGATGCGCGCCGACCACGCCGACCCGCTCCGGATCACCGACTTCCCGCTGTTCCGGGGCGCGCTGCTCACCCTCGGCCCCGAGCACCACCTGCTCTACCTGTGCATGCACCACATCCTGGCCGACGGCTTCAGCCGCGCCCTGCTCTACCCGAAGCTCGCCGCCCTCTACACGCGGCTGGCCGCCGGCGAGGACGACGCGGCCCTGGACGCCGACGCCATCCCCGCCTTCCACCAGTTGCTGGACGCCGAACGCCGCTACCTGGAGTCCCCGCACGTCGACCGCGACCGCGCCTACTGGACCGGCCGCCTCACCGCCTCCGGCGACGGCCCGGCACCCGAACTCGTCTCGCTCTCCGACCGCGACCCGGCCCCCGGCCGCAGCGCCCTGCGCCACACCACCCGGCTCAGCCCCGAGGCCACCGAGGCGCTGCGGGACCTCGCCCGGACCGGCAAGGTCACCCTGCCCGTCCTCATGGTCGGCGCCATGGCCGCCTACACCCAGCGGGTCACCGGAGTCACCGAGCCGCTGCTCACCCTCCCGGTCACCGGCCGTACCGGCGCGGTCGCCCGCGAGATCCCCGGCATGCTCGCCAACTACCTGCCGCTCGCCGTGCGCGTCCGCCCCGAACTGACGGCCCCGCAGCTGCTGCGGCGGGCCTGGACCGAGGTGTCCGGCGCCCTGAAGCACCAGCGGTACCGCGCGGACCGCATCCGCCGCGACATCGGCCTGCGCACCGACGACCGGCGCGTCTTCGGCCCCTTCATCAACGTCCTCAACCAGGACCCGGCGCTGGCCTTCGGCGACTGCCCGGGCACGGTCGTCAACCTGTCCACCGGCATCGTCAACGACCTCATCGTGACCGTCCTCAACACCGTCGACGGCACGATGGAGATCCACCTCGACGGCAACCCGGAGCTGTACACCGACGCCGGACTCGCCGCCCACCTGGCCCGGTTCGAGGCGTTCCTGGCCGACCTCGCCGCGCTCCCCGCCGACCAGCCCCTCGCCCGCGTCGGCCTGCGCGCGCCCGGCGAGCCGGTCGGCCTGCTGGGCACCTGGGACCCGGAGGCCGAGCGCGCCGGGTACGAGGGCCTGGTCGAGCGGGTGCGCGCGGTGGCCGCCCGCACCCCGGACGCCGTCGCCGTCACCGACGGCACGGGCAGCGTCACCTACCGGGAGCTGCTGACCCGGGCCGCCGGCGTCGCCGCCCGTCTGACCGCCGCCGGGTTCCGTCCCGGCTCGGTGGTGGCGATGCTCGCCGACCCCGGGGCGCCGTTCGTGGCCGGTGTGCTCGGCGTACTCGCCGCCGGCGGGGCGTATCTGCCGCTGGACCCGGCGGCCCCGGCGGCCCGGAACGCGTCCCTGCTCGCCGACAGCGGCGCCCGCCACCTCCTCACCGGCGGCGCGTACGACGCACCGGACCACCCCGGCCTGACCGCCCTGCCGCTCGCCGACCCCTCCGACACCACCCACACCACCGAACTCCCCTGCGTCGGCGGGGGCCTGGATCTGGCGTACGTGATGTTCACGTCCGGGTCCACGGGTCGTCCCAAGGGGGCGATGGTGCAGCGCTCGGGGATGGTGAACCACCTGTGGGCGAAGGTCGGGGATCTGGAGTTGGTGGCGGGGG
>NZ_BMUI01000010.1 GCF_014650115.1 Streptomyces olivaceoviridis
GGTGCCACAACCCTACGAACGGCTGGGGCAGACCCAGGAAGAAGGTAGAGCCGCATGAACGACTTCGCGGGGCTGAGGGCCCTGGTGACCGGCGGAGCGTCCGGTATCGGCCGTGCCACCGCCGACCTCCTCGCCGCCCGCGGCGCCCGGGTCGCGGTCCTCGACCTGGACCCGTCCGCGGTCGACAAGCCCCTCCTCGGGCTGCGCGCCGACGTCACCGACGACACCTCGGTGCGTACGGCCGTCCAGGACGCCGCCGAGGCACTGGGCGGGCTGGACATCCTGGTGAACAACGCGGGCATCGGCGCCCAGGGCACCGTCGAGGACAACGACGACGCCGAGTGGCGGCACGTCTTCGACGTCAACGTCCTCGGCATGGTCCGCACCGCCCGTGCCTGTCTGCCGTACCTGCGCCGCACCGCCGCTGCCCGTCCGGGCACCGCCGCGATCGTCAACACCTGCTCCATCGCGGCCACCGCCGGCCTGCCGCAGCGCGCCCTGTACAGCGCGACCAAGGGCGCCGTGTACTCCCTGACCCTCGCCATGGCCGCCGACCACGTCCGCGAGGGCATCCGCGTCAACTGCGTCACCCCCGGTACGGCGGACACCCCGTGGATCGGCCGGCTGCTGGACGCGGCCGGGGACCCGGCCGCCGAACGTGCCGCCCTGGAGGCCCGGCAGCCCACCGGGCGGCTGGTCTCCGCCGCCGAAGTCGCGGGCGCCATCGCCTACTTGGCGAGCCCCCTCTCCGCAGCCACCACCGGCACCGCCCTCGCCGTCGACGGCGGCATGCAGGGCCTCAGGCTGCGTCCGGCGGCGGACCGGTGACCCGCCTGGGCCGCGGCGGCGCCGAGGTCACCTCCCTGGGCCTCGGCGCCGCCGCCCTCGGCAACCTCTACACCCCGGTCGGCGACGGGCAGGCGCACGCGGCCGTGCGGGCGGCCTGGGAGCGCGGCATCCGCTACTTCGACACCGCCCCCCACTACGGCCTCGGCCTGTCCGAACGCCGCCTGGGCGCGGCCCTGCGGGAGTACGACCGCGCCGACTACACGGTCTCCACCAAGGTCGGCCGCCGCCTGGAGCCGGCCGACGGCACCGGCGACGACCTGGCCAACGGCTTCGCCGTACCCGCGGCCCACCGCCGTGTCTGGGACTTCACCGCCGACGGCGTCCGCCGCACCCTGGAGGCGAGCCTGGAACGCCTCGGCCTCGACCGGGTCGACATCGTCTACCTCCACGACCCCGACGACCACGCCGAAGAGGCCTTCCGCGAGGGCTACCCGGCGCTGGAGAAGCTCCGCGCCGAGGGCGTGGTGGGCGCCATCGGGGCGGGCATGAACCAGGCGGAGATGCTGGCCCGGTTCGTCCGTGACACGGACGTCGACGTGGTGCTCTGCGCGGGCCGGTACACCCTCCTCGACCAGAGCGCGGCCACCGAGCTGTTGCCCGAGGCCGTACGACGGGGCGTGTCCGTGGTCATCGGCGGCGCCTTCAACTCCGGCCTGCTGGCGGACCCGGCCCGCCACCCGACGTACAACTACGCCCAGGCACCCCGGGAGTTGCTCGACCGGGCACTGCGGATCCAGGCGGTGGCCGAGCGCCACGGCACCACCCTGCGCGCCGCCGCCCTGGCCTTCTGCTCCGCCCACCCGGCCGTGGCGAGCGTCCTGGCCGGCGCCCGCTCGGCGGCCGAAGTCCACGACTGCGCCGACCAGTTCGCGACACCGGTGCCGGACGCCTTCTGGCGGGAACTGGGCGCGACCGGCCTGCTGCCCCCGGAGGCACCGTCATGAGGGTCGCCCTGCACACCAAGGTCCGCGCGGACCGGATCGAGGAGTACGAGGCCGCCCACCGCGCGGTCCCGAAGGAGCTCACCGACGCCATCCGCGCCGCGGGGGCCACCTCCTGGACCATCTGGCGGTCGGGGACCGACCTCTTCCACGTCCTGGAGTGCGCCGACTACGCCCGTCTGCTCGCCGAGCTGGAACGGCTCCCGGCCAACGAGGCCTGGCAGACCCGGATGGCGGACCTGCTGGACGTGGCGCACGACTACTCCGCCGAGGGCACGGCCGCCACCCTGCCCGTCGTATGGGAGCTGCCATGAGCGTCGACGCCCACCACCACGTCTGGGACCTGACCGTCCGCGACCAGGACTGGATCCGGGGACCCGAACTCCAGCCGCTGCGCCGGAACTTCACCGTCACCGACCTGGAACCCGAGGCCCGCGCCGCCGGGGTCGACCGGACCGTCCTCGTCCAGACGATCACCGTGCCGGAGGAGACCCCCGAGTTCCTCGCCCTCGCCGCCGCCCACGACCTGATCGCCGGGGTCGTCGGCTGGACCGACCTCACCCACCCCGGCGTCGCCGACGAACTGGCCCGGCTGCGCGCGCTCCCCGGCGGCTCCTACCTGAAGGGCATCCGGCACCAGGTGCAGGGCGAACCCGACCCCGAGTGGCTGCTGCGGCCCGACGTCCTGCGCGGCCTGGCCGCCGTGGCCGACGCCGGCCTGGTCTACGACCTGGTGGTCCAGCCCCACCAGCTCCCGGCCTGCGCGGTGGCGGCCAGGTCCCTGCCACAGCTCACCTTCGTCCTCGACCACCTGGGCAAGCCGCCCATCGCCTCCGGGGACCGCGCGTCCTGGGCCGCCGCCCTGCGCGCCCTCGCCGCCCTCCCCAACACCGTCGCCAAACTCTCCGGCCTGGTCACCGAGGCCGGCCCGGACACCCGGACCCCCGCCGGTGTGCGCCCGTACGTCGACACCGCCCTGGACGCCTTCGGCCCCGCCCGGCTGATGACCGGCTCCGACTGGCCGGTGTGCACCCTGGCCATGAGCTACACCGACGTCCACGCGCTCACCCGGGAGGTGACGGCCGGGCTCGGCGAGGCGGAGCGCACGGCGCTGTTCGAGACCACCGCGACCCGCGTCTACGATCTCTGAACCGCGCCCGCGAGCCGGGTCGGCGGCAGGTACTCCCGCACGAACGTCCGCTCCCAGCACGCCCCCGTCTCCCGCAGCTCCGCCCAGGTCGTGTACCGGTACCGGAACAGCCGGGCCCGGACATAGCGCGGCGGGGTGTCCGGCGGGAACGGGGAGCGGCGCAGCAGCCGCAGCGTGTCCCGGTCGTTCTCCAGCAGGCGTTCCACCAGGCCGCCGAACCACTCCCCGGCGTAGGCCGGCGACAGCGCCGCGAACCACATCAGCCAGTCCAGGCGCAGATGGTAGGGGGCGAACTGGCGCGGCCAGCGGCGCGGATCGCCGGGCTTGCCCTTGAAGGCGTACTCCCGCCAGTCCGAGTCCGGGTGCGGGGTGTCGTCCAGCGTGCCCTCGACCACCACCTCGTAGCGGACCCGGCTGACGCTGCCGAACGCACCGTAGGTGTTCACCAGGTGCAGCGGGTCGAAGGAGCGGTTCATCACCTGGCGGCGGGAGACCATGTTCACCACCGGGCGGTGGCTCAGGAAGAGCAGCAGCGCGCCGACCGCGAGCACCAGCACCTCGTACCACAGCGGTGCCGGGGGCACCGACGGCGCGGTCGCCGGCAGCCGGAGCGCGGACAGCGCCAGCACGATGGTGATCCAGTTCAGCCAGGAGAAGTTGCCGGAGAGCACCAGCCACAGCTGGGTGACGATCATCAGCGCGGCGGCGGCCGAGGCGATCGGCTGCGGGGTGAACAGCAGGACCGGTACGGCGAGCTGGGTGACGTGGTTGGCGGCCACCTCCACCCGGTGCAGCGGCTTCGGCAGACGGTGGAAGAACCAGCTCAGGGGGCCCGGCATCGGCTGGGTCTCGTGGTGGTAGTCCAGACAGGTCAGCCGCCGCCAGCAGGCGTCGCCCCGCATCTTGATCAGCCCGGCGCCGAACTCCACCCGGAACAGGATCCAGCGCAGCAGGAACAGCACGACGACCGGCGGCGCCACCTCGCCGTTGCCGAGGAACGCGGCCAGGAAACCCGTCTCCAGCAGCAGCGACTCCCAGCCGAACGCGTACCACGTCTGGCCCACGTTGACGATCGACAGGTACAGCGCCCACGGCACCAGCCACAGCAGGATCCCGGCCCACAGCGGCAGCAGCGAGTCCGCCCCGGCCAGCAGGGCCGCCGACACCGCGCAGCCCGTCCAGGCACAGGCCGCGAAGAATCGGTCGGAGTAGTGCAGGTGGAACAGGCTCGGGGCGTGCCGGAACCGCACCCGGGCCAGGTGGCGGGGGATCGGCAGCATCCCGCCCTCGCCCAGCAGGGCCCGGAACTGGAGGGCCGCCGTCAGGAACGCGACCAGGTACACGGCGGCCAGAGCCCGCTGGAAGACCAGCCGGCTCAGCCAGTAGTCGGGTGCGGTGAACCAGTCCACGGCTGTGCGCGCCCTCCTGTGCGGCGAACCCGGCGCCGCTGTCGTCACGGCGTCCCCCGAGTTGCCAGCCAAACCTGAGCGATGCCAACAATAGGGCGTAATCACCCACAGTGATGCGGAGTGTGCGGTGCGGATACCCACCCGATCCATCGTCGCGGCCTGGGCGCTCTCGGTGGCGCTCCTCGCCGCGGGCTGCGCGGGCGCCGGTGTCAAGCAGACCAGGGCGGGCGAGCTGGTCGTCCTGGAGGCCGCCACCGACCGGGGGCCCGACCCCTTCACCGACCCCACGGACACCGGAACCCCCCGGCCGGAGTCCCCCCGGGGCAACGCCAGGGTCCCGCCCGGCGAAGTCGAGGCACCCCTGCGCGCGGCCCGTACCGTGTCCGGTGCCACGCCCGGCCTGTACAGGGGCACCCCGCACGTCGCCGCCTGCGACGTCGAGCGGCACATCGGCCGTCTGGTGGCGGACGGGGCCAAGGCCGACGCCTTCGCGCAGGCGGCCGACGTCACCCGGGCGGCGCTCCCCGGCTATCTGCGCGGCCTGACCCCGGTCGTCCTGGGCGGCGACACCCGCGTCACCAACCACGCCTACCGCGACGGTCAGGCGGCCCGCTACCAGGCCGTGCTCCAGGCCGGCACCGCGGTCCTCGTCGACGACCGGGGCCTGCCCCGGGTGCGCTGCGCCTGCGGCAACCCGCTCAAGCCGCCCGCGCCGACCCGCGGCGGTGCCGGGGCCCGCGGTACCCCCTGGGCCGGCTACCAGCCGAACCAGGTGATCGTGGTGGCCCCGGCGCCCCGGGCGGTCACCAGCATCACGATCCTGGACGCCGCGACCCGTGCCTGGATCGAGCGCCGGGTCGGCCCCGACGTCCGCCGGGACCGGATCGTGGCCCCGCCCGCGAGTGCCGCCGCCAGCCCGGTCCCGTCCGGTCCGGCGGACGCAGGACCCTCGGTCACCGGGTGGCCCAGCCCGCGCGAGAGCGGCCCGGCCGCGTCGAAGTCCCCGCCCGGTACGCCGCCGTCCCCGTCCGGCTCCGCGGTGCCGGACGGCCGGGGTGATCGCCCGGACGGTGCCAGCGGGCTCGCGGACCGGAACTCCGGGACGACGGCGCAGGAGCCGCCGCCCGCCGAGGACGCCCCCGATCCCGATCCCGTTCCCGATCCCGCCCGCGATCTCTCCCTCGACCTCTCCGTGGACCCCTCGGACCCGGGTGTCTCCGATCCGGGCGCCGTAGATCCGGACGGCCTTGTTCCGAGGGCCCCCGATCCGGGTGCCCTCGATCCAGGCACCTCCGCTCCGGACGCCTCTGCTCCGGGCGACTCCGAGCCGACCCTCACCGCCCCGGACACCTCCGCCGACACCGGCCCGTCCACCGTGCCCGAGACCCCCGGCCTCCCCGACGGCGGCGGCCTGGTCCCGGACGCCCCGCCCGCCGCCCGGTCCGGCACGGCACCCGGCACCGTCCCCGCCCGCCCCTCGGACGAGCCCGGCGGCTGAGCGCGGGCCGGGTGGCCGCCGGGCCCGTCGCCGATCAAGTCGAAGAATCGGCCGGTTCCTGGCAAGGTGGCCCCATGGCCGATCGGGGAGCGAGCGCCCTGTCACTCCCGGAGGACTGGCCCGCCCACCCGGACCCGATCCTCGCGCTCAACCGCATGGGCAGCTTCGACTGGGACCTGGACGCCGGTCTGTTCCACATGGACGCCCAGGCCCTCGCGGTGTTCGACCTGCTGCCCGAGGAGTACGACGGACGCCCGCAGACCCTGGCCGTCCGGGTGCCGCCGCCGGAGGCCGCCCGGCTCGACTCGGTGGTCGCCCGCGCGATCAAGGACGGCAGCGAGAACTACGGCGCCTACTTCCGCATCCGCTGCCGCGACGGCACCCTGCGCTGGACGCACACGCAGGGCTACATCCGGCGCGACGACACGGGCCGTCCGCGCCGGGTCGTCGGCATCGTCCGCGACGCCACCGAGGAACTCGCCGACAGCGCGGCCCGCAGCCTCCGGGCCGCCCAGGACGAGGCGTTCCGGCAGCAGACCAGCGTCGTCCAGGTCATCTCCGCCGCGCTCGCCCACGCCCGCAGCGTCCAGGACGTCATCGACGTCCTCAAGGACACCCACGGCATCCGTCACCTCGGCGCGGCCAGCCTGGTGATGGGCCTGGTGGAGGCGGGCCGGATCCGGCTGGTGGCCGAGGGACCCGTGGGCGCCTCCGTCCCCGGGACCCGCGTCACCCGGATCGACGAGCCGTACCCGATGAGCGAGGTCGTCCGCACGCTCGGCCCCCGGTTCATCGAATCGCCCGAGGAGTTCGCCGAGGGCTACCCGATCCTCTGGCCGCACCTCACCGACCTGCACATCACCTCGGCCGCCTACCTGCCCCTGATCGCCCAGGCCCGCCCGATCGGCGCGATGGGCCTGCTCTACGACGACCGGCGCGGCTTCTCCGCCGAGGAGCGCGCCGTCCTCGTCGCGCTGGGCAGCAGCATCGCCCAGAGCCTCATGCGGGCCATGCTCTACGAACAGGAGAAGGACCTCGCCCAGGGCCTCCAGCAGGCCATGCTGCCCCGCACCATCCCCAGCGTCCCCGGCGCCGACGTCGCGGTCCGCTACCGCTCGGCGGCGCTGGGCCGGGACATCGGCGGCGACTGGTACGACCTCATCCCGCTGCCCGGAGACCGGGTCGGCGCGGTCATCGGGGACGTCCAGGGCCACGACACGCACGCGGCGGCCGTCATGGGCCAGCTGCGCATCGTGCTGCGCGCCTACGCCGCCGAGGGCCATCCCCCGGCCACCGTGATGGCCCGCGCCTCCGTCTTCCTGCACGAACTCGACACCGACCGCTTCGCCACCTGCCTGTACGCCGAGGCGGACCTGTCCACCGGAGTCGTCCAGGTGGTCCGCGCCGGGCACATCGACCCGCTGGTGCGGCACGGTGACGGCAACTGCGCCCGGGTGGGCGTCGAGGGCGGGCTGCCGCTCGGCCTGTCCGCCGAGTTCGGGCGGCTGGAGTATCCCGTCGCCACCCTGGAACTCGATCCCGGCCACACCCTGCTGCTGTGCACCGACGGGCTGGTCGAACAGCCCGGCGCCGACCTGGACGACGGCATGCGCGGCCTGGTGGACCTCGTCCGCGACGGCCCCCGCGAGGTGCGCGACCTCGCCGACCGGCTGATCCGGCTCGCCGAGGAGCGGGGCGGTGACGACGACGTGGCGCTGCTCCTGCTGCGGCGCCGCAGCAGGGAGGTCACGTGGGCCGGCGGCCGGCTCCGGCAGCAGGTGGCGCCCGGCGACCCGGAGGCCCTCACCCAGGCCCGGCACATGATCCAGGCCGCGGTCCGCGCCTGGGGCGCCCACGACCTCGCCGACGAGATCGAGCTGGTCGCCGGGGAGCTGATCACCAACGTGCTGATGCACACCGAGGGCTCCGCGACCGTCACCCTGCGGGCCCTGGACGGCGGCGACCGCAGGCTGCGCATCGAGGTCGAGGACGGCTCCAGCGCCCTGCCACGGCGCCGCGACGCGGGGGAGATCGGTGTCTCCGGGCGCGGCCTGGTCCTCGTGGAACGGCTCTCCGACAGCTGGGGCGTGGAGGCGCGGGGCGGCGGCAAGGCGGTGTGGTGCGAGTTCCGGGTGCCCCGGCCACCGGTCCGGGCGTGACGGCAGGGGCGTTGTCGGTGTCGGATGGCACTCTGGACGTATGCCCGAACTGCCCGAGGTAGCAGCGCTGACGGACTTCCTCACCGAGCACCTGGTCGGACGGCGGGTGGTACGGGTGCTGCCCGTGGCCATCAGCGTCCTGAAGACGTACGACCCCCCGGTCACGGCCGTCGAGGGAGCCGAGGTGACGGCCGTGCGTCGGCACGGCAAGTTCCTGGACGTCGAGACGGACGGCGGGCTGCATCTGGTGGTCCATCTGGCCCGCGCGGGCTGGCTCCAGTGGAAGGACCGGCTGCCGGACGGCCCGCCGAAGCCCGGGAAGGGCCCGCTGGCGCTGCGCGTGGCCCTGGAGACCGGCGAGGGCTTCGACCTGACCGAGGCCGGCACGCAGAAGCGTCTCGCCGTGTACGTCGTCCGCGACCCGGAAGAGGTGCCCGGCATCGCCCGCCTCGGCCCGGATCCGCTCGCCGGCGACTTCGACGAGGACCGCTTCGCCGCCCTGCTCCAGGGCGAACGGCGGCAGCTCAAGGGTGCCCTGCGCGACCAGTCGCTGATCGCGGGCGTGGGCAACGCCTACAGCGACGAGATCCTGCACGCCGCGAAGATGTCCCCGTTCAAGCCGGCCGCCTCCCTCACCCCGGAGGAGACCCACCGGCTGTACGAGGCGCTGCGCGACACGCTCGCCGAGGCGGTCGAGCGCTCCCGGGGCGTGGCCGTCGGGCGGCTGAAGGCGGAGAAGAAGAGCGGTCTGCGCGTCCACGGTCGCACCGGCGAGGCCTGCCCGGTGTGCGGCGACACCATCCGCGAGGTCTCCTTCAGCGACTCCTCGCTCCAGTACTGCCCCACCTGCCAGACGGGCGGCAAGCCCCTGGCCGACCGTCGGCTCTCCCGTCTGCTGAAATGAGCCCGGGGCCCGGGTCCGGCTGTTGTGCCGGCGGGGCGAGGGTGGCACCGAGGAGCACGGTCACGTCCCGGTGCGGTCACCGTGCCCGCACCGTGACCAGCCGTTTCCCGTCCGTCGTGCGGATCTCGAACCGGGCGATCTGCTCCGGACGCATCGCGGTGGCGCCCATCGCGGTGGTGGGCCGGGTGCCGTCGCCCGCGTTGGTCCAGCCGGCGACGACCTGTTCCGTGCCGTCGCGGCCGACGGCGACCAGCCGGCAGGTGTGCGCTCCGGAGCCGTCCTTGACCTCCAGCCGCAGATCGCTGCCGAAGTCCTCCTCCGCCGCGGTGACCCGCGCCCACACCCCGGTGTCCGGATCGGTCGCGGCGGCGACCTGTGCGGCCGGGTCCGTGTGGCCGGCGAACGCCACGATCCCGGGACCGGCCACGGCCAGCACCACGGAGGCGGCCAGGCCGTACAGCATCCGGCGGCGCCGCGTCCGCCGCAGGCGCGCCGGCTCGCGGAGCAGCCGGTCCAGCAGCCGGGGACCCGGCTGTGCCATGGGGTGCACGAAGCGGGGCGTGGCCCGGCGGTACAGCATCAACTGCCGGGTCGTGGCCCCGAATCCGGTCATGTGCGCCGCGCACCGAGGGCACTCCATGAGGTGGTCCTCGAAGCGGAAGGCCTCCGCCTCGTCCAGCACGCCGAGCGCGTACGCGCCGACGTCGCGATGCCTTTCCAGGGACCTCATGCCGAATCCTCGTGCCGAAGGGTGGGGGAAGGGTTACTCCTTGCTCCCACCCGTACGCAGCCGACCGCCGAATCACTCAAGCCACGCGCAGAATCGCGGACAGGAGATTCGGAGCGGTCCGGCCCGCGGATTGGTGTGAATTCCGGGAGGTTCAGAAGAGGTGGATCGCGAGGTGCCCGAGGGGCAGCCCGAGCCGCCAGGCCGGGGTCCACACCTTCGGCCCGTCGTCCTCCCCGGACACCGCCCCGCCGCCGGGCACCGCGTCCAGGTCCGGCGCGAGCAGTTCGGTCTCCTCCAGCCAGCGCCAGGCGTCCGCCGCCAGGGCCAGGTCGGGGCCGGGCGTCCCGGAGCCGGCCGCCCGCTCGGTCAGCTCGGCCAGGCGCTCGCGCACCCAGTCCTGCCACGGCTGGTCGTAGGCGGTCAGCGACAGCCAGTTCTCCAGCTGGGAGATCACCCGGATGCCGGACAGCTCCCCGTCGGTGTCGGACAGGAAGACGGTCAGCGCCAGCGCGTCCCGGCCGGCCCGGAACTCGAAGGACGTCGGTGGCATCAGATCGCCGGTGCGCAGCAGCTCGTCGGCGATGTACTCGGCGTACAACCAGGCCATCGGAACGACCAGTTCACCGCCGTCGGCGCCGTCCGTGCTCTCGTGCCCTCTGTGCAGCATCCCTTCCTGCCTTCCTCCGGTGCGTGCGCGTCGCCCGAGCCCCGTCGGGACCGCGGCCCCGGTGCCCGCGAGAACGCGGATGAGGACAGCCCATGCCCGAACGGGGCCCGCAGCAAGGCGCTTTACCGAGGTTTGACCCGGCTCCCGGTTTCACCGCAGGTCGGTCGCGTAACCCGGAAGGCCCCGGCGCAGGGCGCGCAACGCGTAATACGCGCGGGATTTCACGGTACCGGGTGGAATCCCCAGGGTCTGCGCCGCTTCCGCCACACTGGCCCCGCGGAAATACACGAGTACCAGCACGTCACGGTGTTCCGGCGTGAGTGTCTTCACAGCCTCCCGGACGTCGAGCATCGCGGCGGCCCGTTCGGCGTGGTCCGCGGTCACCCGCGCGTTCTCGGGGACCTCGTCGCCGATCTCGGGCGGTCGCGCCTGCCGGGCCCGCCGGGCGTCGATCGCGAGCCGCCGGGCCACGGTGAGCAGCCAGGGCCGTACGGAGTCGTAGCCGTCGGCGTGCAGCGCCTCCGGATGCTGCCAGGCGCGCACCAGGGTCTCCTGGACGAGGTCCTCGGCGCGCTGCCGGTCTCCGTCGCAGAGCCTGAACAGCAGGGCGAACAGGGGTCCGCCGTGCTCGCGCTGGAGCGCGGCCAGCTCATGCTCGGCGGTCGTCGTCCCGGGGGTGAGTGAGGTTCCGGCCGTCATGGCCGTATGGCAGCGCAGGGCGCGGCCGGCGGACAGGGGGCGGACGCGGTTGTGCGACGGACGGTCGAACGCGTCGGCGAACGGTCGGACGAGCGGTACGCCGGGACCTCGGCGAGCCGTACGCCAGACCCGGGCGGGCGGTACGCCAGGGCCCCGGACGGGCTAAGCACGCCTCCCGGGCTGTTTATCCGACTCATCAGATTCATACCCATATGCCCGTGACGGCTTCGTCTGTATATACGACAATCTTGGGGTGAGTTGATGATCGGACGCAGACAGCAGGTGGCCCTGGTCCTGACCGCCGTCCTCGCGGCCGCAGCCGCCTGCCAGAACCAGAACCGGGAGTCCGGCGCGGAGGGACGCTCCGCGCCCGCCGCCACGGACGGCTTCACCCTCGTCGCCTCCGGGGACGTGCTGCCGCACACCTCCGTCATCGAGCGCGCCTCCTTCGACGCCGGCGGCGGCGGCCACGACTTCCGCCCGATGCTCGCCGCCGTCAAACCGGTCGTCGCCGGTGCCGATCTGGCGCTGTGTCACATGGAGACCGTCTACGGCGCCGACGGCGACTACGCCGGCTACCCCGACTTCAAGTCCCCGCCGCAGATCGCCCAGGCCCTCGCCGCCACCGGCTACGACGGCTGCTCCACCGCCTCCAACCACGCCCTGGACGACGGCGCCACCGGCATCCGGCGCACCCTCGACGCCATGGACCGGGCCGGCCTCCGGCACGCCGGGACCGCCCGCACCGAGGGCGAGGCCCGCTCGGTCACGCTCCTGCGGACGGGCTCGGCCAAGGTCGCCCACCTGTCGTACACCTTCGGCACCAACGGCAACGCGCTGCCGCCCGGACAGCCCTGGGCCGTCGACCTGATCGACGCCGACCGAATGATCGCCGACGCCCGCGCGGCCCGCCGGGCCGGCGCGGACGTGGTCGTGCTCTCCGTGCACTGGGGCACCGAATGGCAGGACGAGCCCGACCGGCAGCAGCTCACCCTCGCCCAGCGGCTCACCTCCTCGGCCACGGCCGGCCGCCCGGACATCGACCTGATCCTCGGCACCCACGCCCACGTCCCGCAGGCGTACGAGAAGGTCAACGGCACCTGGGTGATCTACGGGATGGGCGACCAGGTCGCCGGCGAGATGTACAACGGCGAGGGCGCCCAGGACCCGCGCGGCAACGAGTCCACCCTCGGCCGCTTCACCTTCGCCCCGCCCGCCCGGCCGGGAGAGCCCTGGCGGGTCACCAAGGCCGAGTTCGTCCCGCAGCTGTACGACCTCGACGCCGGCCGGGTCGTCGACCTCAACAAGGCCATCGCCGAGGGCGCCGAGCTGGAGGGGGTGCGGGACCGGATCAAGGACGTCGTCCTCAGCCGGGGCGCCGGGCAGGACGGCCTGGTCATGGCCGAGTGACTACGCGGCCGGTCGCTCCGCCAGCACCGAGCGGCGGTAGGAGTAGCCGAAGTAGATACCGCAGCCGATCACGAACCACACCGCGAACCGCACCCAGGTCTGCCACTGGAGGAACGTGATCAGCCAGATCGAGAAGACGATCCCCAGCGCGGGCACGACGGGCATCCCCGGCGTCCGGAAGGTGCGCGGCAGCTCCGGCTGCCGGTAGCGCAGCACGATCACCGCGGTGCACACCACCACGAACGCCAGCAGGATGCCGATGTTGGTCAGCTCGGCCGCCTCGCCGATCGGTACGAACCCGGCGATGACGGCCGAGGCCAGCCCCACGATCCAGGTCACCCGGGTCGGCACGTGCCGCGTCGGGTGCGTCTTCGCGAACCACCGGGGCAGCAGTCCGTCCCGGGACATCGAGAACCACACCCGGGTCACGCCCAGCATGAACGTGAACATGACCGTGAGGATGCCGATGATCGCCCCGACCGCGATCACGTCGGCCAGCGCGTCCAGCCCCACCGACTTGAACGCCGTGGAGAAGCCGCTCTCCTTGTCGATGTCCTTGTAGTTCTGCATGCCCGTCAGCACCAGACAGGCCGCCACGTACAGCACCATGGAGATCACCAGCGAGTAGATGATCGCCTTCGGCATGTGCCGCTGGGCGTCCTTCGACTCCTCGGCCGCCGTCGACATCGCGTCGTAGCCGAACACGGCGAAGAACACCGTCGCGGCGCCGGTGAACGCCCCGCTGATGCCGAACGGGAAGAACGGGTGGTAGTTGCGCGTGTTGACGTGGAAGACGCCCACCCCGATCACCAGCAGCACCACGAGCACCTTCAGCGCGACCACGAACGTCTCGAAACGGGCCGCGCTGCGGATGCCCTGGTTCAGCAGCCAGGCGATCAGCAGGCAGAGCAGGGCCGCGAACAGGTCGACCCGGTGCCCGGCCCCGGTGCCGGGCGCGCCCAGCATCCACCGCGGCAGGCCGGCGCCCATCTGCTCGACCAGGAAGCTGAAGTAGCCGGAGATGCCGATGGCCACCACGGCCACGATCGCGGTGTACTCCAGCAGCAGGTCCCAGCCGATGAACCAGCCCGCGAACTCGCCGAGCACCGCGTAACCGTAGGTGTAGGCCGACCCCGCCTTCGGGATCAGCCCCGCGAACTCGGCGTACGACAGCGCCGCGCACGCGCTCGCGACACCGGCGATCAGGAACGACACCAGCACCGCGGGCCCGGCCGTGCCGTTCGCCACCGTTCCGGCCAGCGTGAAGATGCCCGCGCCGATGATGCCGCCCACACCGATCGCGGTGAGCTGCCAGAGCCCCAGCGACCTGTCCAGCCGGGTGCCCTCACCGACCTCCGTCTCCTCGATGTGCTCGATGGGTTTGCGGCGGAGAATCCCCTCACCCGCTCGGAGCCTGTCCATGGGCCTCACCTCTTCGCCTACGGCAAACGGCTGACGGCGGATCATGATGGCTCAGCGAGGAGCCCCTGGGAAGGCGCCACGCACGGCCCACGCGGTGCCCGGACCCGACCGGGGAGAGGGCCGCGCCGGGTCCGCTCGCCGGCGAGGACGACAAGCCGGCGGCCGGCGACGGTACGGGCGCCACCCGGTCGCCGGGGTCGGATCGAGGCACGCGGCGATCTCCCCCGTGCCGGTCAGGGGACACCGGGCCGACCGGGAGGCGTGGGCGCCCGGTGCGGCCCGCCCGCGCCCCTCTCCGGTCCGTGCGCCACGCTCACCTCCGCCGCAGTGGCCCCCTCCCGCGCCGCCCTACGGCACGACCGTGACCGGCCAGCGGCCCGTCTTCACCAGGCGGACCGCCACCGAGCCGATGATCCGGTGTCCGGCCTGTTCCGAGGCGCCCACCACCACCGCGTCCGCCTTCAGCTCGTCCGCCGCCTTCACCAGCCCGTTGTAGGGGTCGCCGCGGAAGGTGTGGAACTCCCAGCGCACCTCGAACGTCCCCTTGAGCCGCTCGGCCGCGTCCCGGATCTGCGCGACCAGATCCTCGGCGATCTCCTCGGTGGTATCCGCCACCGGCGCCCCGAGCGCCGCCCCGGCCGCGAGCACCGGCTGCACGTACACCACCGCCAGCAGCGCGCGCTGGCGCCGGGCCAGACCCGCCGCGTACGAGGCGGCGCGCATCGAGGAGTCGGAGCCGTCCACGCCGACCATGATGACCTTCGGTCCGTCCGTGCCCCGTTCGAACCGGTGCGCGTGAGAGTGCTGCTCGTGATGCTGTTCCGTCACGGCACGAGGCTATCGGAATCGACCGTTCCTGGTGAACGCCTGTTCACAGAGGGCCGCTCGACGGGCGCGGCACGGCGGCCCTTCCTAGAGTCGGAACCATGACCGCCACCGCGGAACCCGCAGCAGGGAGGGCCGCCACGGCGCCGACACGCCCGCCCGCCGGCGGACGCCTCGGCTGGGTCCCGCAGGCCTTCGCGACCCTCTTCGCCGCCCTCGGCCTGCTGTGCGCCCTGCTCGCGGTCATCAGCCCGCTGCGCCACCCGCTCCGCCCGCTCGTCCGCACCCTCGACCTGGTCCTGGTCCCCATCAGCGACAACCTCGCCTACGCCGTCTTCCTGTTCCTGCTGGCCGGCGCCACCGCCGCCCGCAAGAAGATCGCCTGGTGGCTGGTCGTCGTGTACCTCGGCCTGCTCGTCCTCACCGACGCGCTCGGCACCGCCGCCGGCCTGTACGCCGAGGCGCTGCCGTCCCTCGTGCTCTGCGCCCTGCTGCTGCTCCTGCTCGTGCTCGCGCGCGGGCAGTTCTACGCCGTCTCCCGCCGCGGAGCCGTATGGCGGGCCCTCGCCGTGCTGCTGGCCGGGCTCGCCGTGGCGATACTCCTCGGCTGGGGCCTGGTGCTGCTCTTCCCCGGCACGCTCCCGGCCGGCCAGCACCTGGCCTGGGCCGCCGACCGGGTGTGCGGCGGGCTGGTCCGGGGCAGCGCCTTCGACGGCCGCCCACCGCGCCAGGTGACCTTCGTGCTCGGCCTGTTCGGCGCCCTCGCCCTGCTGAACGCGGCGGCCACGCTGTTCCGCTCCCAGCGCCTGGAAGCCGCCCTGCACGGCGACGAGGAGGCCCGCATCCGCGCCCTGCTCG
Source organism: Streptomyces olivaceoviridis (assembly GCF_014650115.1). Lineage (GTDB taxonomy): Bacteria > Actinomycetota > Actinomycetes > Streptomycetales > Streptomycetaceae > Streptomyces > Streptomyces olivaceoviridis. The sequence goes on from NZ_BMUI01000010.1 coordinate 15,522, forward strand.
CGGCGTACGGCCACCGTGACTCCCTCGGCTACTTCGCCACCCGGCGCGACAAGGCCGTCGTCTTCTCGCCCAGCGGCAAGGCGGCCGTCACCTACCGCGTCGAGGCCGGGGTGTGCCTGGCCTCAGGGGACCCCGTCGGCGACCCGGAGGCCTGGCCGCGCGCCATCGACGCCTGGCTGGACCTGGCCCGCCGGCACGCCTGGGCGCCCGCCGTCATGGGCGCCTCCGAGGCCGGCGCCCGCGCCTGTGCCCGCGCCGGCCTCGGCGCCCTCCAGCTCGGCGACGAGGCGATCCTGCACGTCCCGGAATTCGATCTGGCCGGCCGCGGGATGCGCGTCACCCGGCAGGCCGTGCACCGGGTCCGCCGCACCGGAGCCGTCTGCCGCATCCGCCGCCACGCGCACCTCGGCGAACGCGAGATGGAGGAGATCGTCCGCAAGGCCGACGCCTGGCGGGACACCGAGACCGAACGCGGCTTCTCGATGGCCCTGGACCGGCTCGGCGACCCCGCCGACGGCGACTGCCTGCTCGTGGAGGCCCTCGGCGAGGACGGCCGGCTGCTCGCGCTGCTCTCCTTCGTGCCCTGGGGCCGCGACGGCGTCTCCCTGGACCTGATGCGCCGTGACCGCGCGGCACCCAACGGGGTCATGGAGTTCATGGTCGCCGAACTGTGCGCCGCCGCGCCGAAACTGGGCGTGCGCCGGGTCTCCCTGAACTTCGCCGTGTTCCGCTCGGCCTTCGAGGAGGGCGCCCGCATCGGTGCCGGACCGGTCCTGCGGCTGTGGCGCCGGCTGCTGCTGTTCCTCTCCCGCTGGTGGCAGCTGGAAGCCCTGTACCGCTCCAACGCCAAGTACCTCCCCGAGTGGTACCCACGCTTCATCTGCTACGGCGACACCGCCTCACTCGCCCGCATCGGCCTCGCCTCCGCCATCGCCGAAGGCTTCGTCTCCGTCCCCTCGCTGCGCAAACTCTGGGGAAAGGGGCACCCGGACAGCGGACGGCGGCCCGCCACCACGGCGGGCCCGCCGTCCGCGCCGGTGTCCGGCCCCGCCGGAGGGGACGGGGCCGGGCCCGCCGCACCGGCCGCGGGCCCGCCCGAGCAGGTCCGTGTCCGGTACCGCACCCTCGACCGGCTGCGGGCCACCGGCACCGACCCCTATCCCGTGGGCGTGCCCGCCCCGACCCACGCCCTCGCCGACGTCACCCCCGGCGCGGACGTCACCGTGGCCGGACGCGTCATGCTGGTCCGCGACCTCGGCGGCATCGTCTTCGCCGTACTGCGCGACTGGTCCGGCGACCACCAGATCGCCCTCACCCGCGACGGCTCCGGCCCGGCACTCGACCGCTTCACCCGCGACACCGACATCGGCGACCACATCACCGTCACCGGCCACGCCGCCCCCAGCGACAGCGGTGAACCCACCGTCTTCGTCACCTCCTGGCGGCTCACCGGCAAGTGCCTGCACCCCCTGCCCGACAAGCGGCGCGGCCTGACCGACCCCGAGGCCAAGGTCCGCCGCCGCCACCTGGACCTGATCACCAGCCCCGACGCCCGTGCCGTCCTGCGCACCCGCTCCGCCGCCGTCCAGGCCCTGCGCCAGGGGCTGCTGGACCGCGGCTACCTGGAGGTCGAGACCCCGGTGCTCCAGCAGGTCCACGGCGGAGCCCACGCCCGCCCCTTCACCACCCACATCAACGCCTACGACCTCGACCTGTACCTGCGCATCGCCCCCGAGCTCTACCTGAAGCGGCTGTGCGTCGGCGGCCTGGAGAAGGTCTTCGAACTGGGCCGCACCTTCCGTAACGAGGGCGTCTCCCACAAGCACAACCCCGAGTTCACGATGCTGGAGGCCTACCAGGCGCACGCCGACTACGACGTCATGCTCGACCTCGCCCGCGAGCTGATCCAGGGCGCCGCGACCGCCGCCTTCGGCTCCCCGGTCGCCCGCAGGGACGGCGGGGAACACGACATCTCCGGGACCTGGCCCGTCAAGACGGTGCACGGGGCGCTCTCCGAGGTGCTCGGGGAGGAGATCGGCCCCGGCACCGAACTGCTGCGGCTGCACCGGCTGTGCGACCGCACCGGGGTGCCGTACACCGCGTACGACGGGCCCGCTGACGTCGTGCTGGAGATGTACGAGCGGCTGGTCGAGCACCGGACCGGACCGCCCACCTTCTACAAGGACTTCCCGGCCGACGTCTCCCCGCTGACCCGGCGGCACCGCACCGACCCGCGGCTCGCCGAACGCTGGGACCTCGTCGCCTTCGGCACCGAACTCGGCACCGCCTACTCCGAGCTGACCGACCCCGTCGAGCAGCGCCGCCGGCTCACCGCGCAGTCGCTGCTGGCCGCCGCCGGCGACCCGGAGGCCATGGAACTGGACGAGGACTTCCTCCAGGCCCTCGCCTACGCCATGCCCCCGACCGGCGGCCTCGGCCTCGGCGTCGACCGGGTCGTCATGTTCCTCACCGGTCTGACGATCCGCGAGACGCTGCCCTTCCCGCTCGTGCGCCGCCGCTGAGACGTCCGGCGCCCACTGCGCTGTCCGGGTGCATTACCGCCGCCGCACCGGTTCCGTTGTGGTGCGCCGGACTCCGGTGGGGCGACTGATGAGTCATGCAGAAGGATCAGTTGTTCACCCGGCGCCGCATGCTCCTCGCCGGCGCCGCCGCCTTGGGAGCCGCGGGCACCGCCGGAGTCGTCCTGGCGCAAGGCGGCGAGGAGACCGCCGGGACCGCCGCCGCCCCCGTCGCCGGCCCACAGGCCCGCCAGGCGCTCAAGCCCTCCGCCTTCCGGCTCCAGCCGCTCACCGGGGACGGACCGCCACGCGCCGCGCCCCGCAGGCTGAAGGTGCGGAAGGAACCCATCATGCGGGTGTCCACGAGCGGTCGGCACATGGTGCTGACCTTCGACGACGGCCCCAACCCGGCGTACACCCCGCACATCCTGGACACCCTCGCCAAGCACGACGTACGGGCGATGTTCTTCGTCTGCGGCGAGTGCGTCGTGCAGAACAAGGAACTGCTGGCCCGGATGGCCGACGAGGGCCACGTGGTCGGCAACCACACCTGGACGCACCCGCTGCTGACCGAGCTGAACCGCCGTGAGATCCGCTCAGAGATGGAGAGCACCAGCGACGCCATCGAGGACGCCTACGGCGAGCGCCCGCAGTGGTTCCGCGCTCCCTACGGCGCCTGGAACCGCGCCACGTTCCAGCTGGGCGCGGAGATGGGCATGGAACCGATGGCCTGGACCGTGGACACCACCGACTGGATGGAGCCCGGCACCCGCACCATCATCGACCGGGTCGAGGGCGGCGCCGCCCCCGGTGTCGTGGTGCTCTCCCACGACGCCGGGGGCGACCGCTCGCAGACCGTCCGCGCGATCCGCGAGTGGCTTCCCTATCTGATCGACTCCGGATACCGCCTCACCGTGCCGCGCCGGCGCGCGTGACGCCTTCCGGCCGTACCGGCCGCTCTTCCGCCCGCCGGGCCGCGGTGGTTCACATGACCGTGGCCAGGCGGGCGAAGACCACGACGTTCCCGTCGTAGCCGTTCTGCTTGGAGAAACCGCCGCCGCAGGTGATGACCCGCAGTTCCGGTGCCCCCTTCGAGCCGTACACCCGGTCGCCCGGGAAGTTGTTCTTCTCGAAGACCTCGACCCCGTAGATCCCGAAGACGGCTGTCTTCCCGTCCTGGCGCAGGACCTCGACCTGGTCCCCCTTCTTCAGCGCCCCGAGGCCGTAGAACACGGCGGGGCCCTGCTTGTTGTCGACGTGTCCGACGATGACCGCGGTGCCCTTCTCCCCCGGGGACACGGCGCCGGTGAACCAGCCGGCCAGGCCCGGGTTCTCCGGCGGCGGCGCGGCGACCCAGCCGTCCGCGTCCAGCCCGACCTGTACGACGGGCGCGTCCACCTGGATCGCCGGGATCCGGACCCGCTGCACGGGGGAGAACGGCAGGGAGGCGGGCGCCGCCGGGAAGGTGCCCAGGGCGACGCGGTTGTCCGGGGCCGCCGCGGTGGCGGGCTGCGGCGGGCCGACGTCGAACTCGCCCGAACCGTTGCGAATGAGCGCCAGGCCGGTCAGCAGAACAAGCGCTATCACGCCCCAGGGGGCACGCTTCCTCCGCCGCTCCTCCTCTTCGGCAAGCTGGGCCAGCTTGGACGCAGACATTCGTCACCCCTCTCGACGCGGGCCTCGCCACGTCCCTCGCGCATGGGAAAACGCTAAGTCCCGCGCGTGCGGCGGGCGACGGGTCGAACGGCGAACGGGTGGCCTCGCACCCGGCCGGTGCGCCATCCGAGTTGCCGTTTCCAGGAAATTTCTGACGGTCCGTGACCTGCGGCAATATCCGATTGTGTGGTTGTCCGTCGGCGTGTCGGCTCACCAGGACGGACCATTCTCGACATGCGGGCGTGTTCTGCGCGTCTGAGGGTCTACCCGGGAGGTGTTTTCTCGCCGATCCACCGGGGACGGGACCCGGGGTGCCTCCCGCGGAGGATCACATGCGCAACCAACGCGCCCTGGCGGCGGCGTGCACCGCGGTCGCCGTGCTCGGGTTCGCCGCCCCTGACGCCGTCGCGGACGGCATGGGCAATGGGGGCGGACCGAGCAGCACGGACAACAACGCCACGGTCGTCGTGCCCGGTACCGGCAACATCGGCACCTTCAGCGGGAACGGGGTCTTCCCCGGGAACGGCGTCTTCCCCGGGAACGGGAACTTCAACGGCAACGGCAACTTCAACGGGAACAACCACGGGAACGGCAACTTCAACGGGAACAACCACGGCAACGGCAACGGCAACGGCAACTTCAACGGGAACGGGAACGGGAACGGGAACAACCACGGGAACGGCAACGGCCGAGGAGACGAGGGCAACCGCCGAGGGGATGAAGGCAACCGCCGAGGGGACGAGGGCAACCGGCGAGGGGACGAGGGCAACCACCGAGGGGACGAGGGCAACCGCCGAGGGGATGAGGGCAACCGCCGAGGGGATGAGGGCAACCGCCGAGGGGACGAAGGCAACCACCGTGGCGGTGAAGGCAACGGACGCGGAGACGACTTCGGCCGCGGGAACGACTTCGGCGGAGAGAGGTTCGGGCGTGAGGACGACTTCGCCAACTCGCGCGACATCTTCGTCACGCCCGACATCGTCTCGGCCGGGGGCCGCCTCACCGTCATCGTGAACGGCTGCCGGCGGGGTACGGCGAGTTCCGACGCCTTCGGCACCATCGACCTGGAACAGTTCCACGACGACACCGCGCGGGGTGTCGCCATCGTGGACCGCGACGCCGGCCGCGGCCGGTACGACGTCACCGTCCGCTGCGACGGCCGCACCCTGACCCGCCGCGGGGCCTTCAGCGTCGTCGGCGGCGTCAACGGCGGCTTCGGCGGCAGCAGGATCAGCGGCGCGACGCCCACCGACATGGCCATCGGCGGCGGCCTGGTGGGTGCGGCCGTGCTCGGCGGTGGCGCCTTCTGGATGCGCCGCCGGCACGAGAAGCGCGCCTGAGTCCCCGGTGCGCCGCCGAGGCCACCGGATCCGTCCCCGTCCCCGAGCACACGCACGTCGGCAGGCCTTCGCCCCGGTTCCTCGCGGAAGCGGGGGCGAAGGCCTGCCGTGGCTGCCGTCCCGGTCCGGCGGCGGACGCCGCTTCGCCGGGGTGGCCGGGATCAGCCGGTGATGCCCGGGAACAGGATCTGGAACGGTTCCGCCGTCACCGCGATGCCCCGGCTGTAGGGCGCGTCGAAGTCCCAGATGAGGAACAGCATGAAGGCGATGGTCGCGGAGAACAGCCCGGCCAGGACCAGTTCGCGCCCGGTGCGCCGGATCTGGAGCGCGAACACCATGCCGACGGTGATCAGCGCGCCGGTGAGCAGCCCCCACCACACGACCGGCGGCATGGTGGCCCCGGTGGAGTCGGCGCGCGCGTTGCGCGCCTGATCGGCGGTGGCCATCTGGTCCAGCAGCGGCTGGTAGGCCTGCGCCTCGAAGTCGTTCTTCGGCTGGTAGTCGGTGACGGCCTCCCGGACCTTGTGCAGCAGTTCGGTGCCGCGGTCCGTGACCCGCTCGTCGTCCGCCATCGTCCGCCACTCGGTGTGGACGACGTAGCCGACGTAGGCGTCGACGTCCGCGCGGATCCCGTCCCGGACGTCCGGCGGGTAGACCCGGACCCGCTCCGAGATCTCGTGCAGCGCCTGGGCCTCGGTCTGCACGTGGTCCTGGGCGGCGTTGCGCGCCTCCCACACGCCCGCGATGGCCAGGCCCAGGACGATGGCGTAGATGACGCCGATCCACATCGTCATGTACTCGATGACGTCCGGGGTCTCGTTGGGATCCTCGTCCTCGGCGGCTGCCCGGTGCCGTAGCAGCGTGATGACGACCACCACGGCGCAGGCCGCCAGCATCGCGAGGACGAGAACAAGCCAATCCGACAACTGGTGCCTCCAGGGAGTGAGGTGGCCGACGCGTCAGCGCGGGCGCAGCGCCGCCACGGCGACGATCGCGGGGACGGTGATGAGCAGGACGTAGGTGACGGGTGAGGTGTGACCGCGCGTGGGGCGGCTGATGGCGTGGGGGTGGTACTCCGGGTAGCTCACCGGGGTCACGGAGGGCCGTGGGGTGGGCTTGGGCGTCGGCTTCGGCTTCGGCGTGGGTCTCGGTGGCGGCGTGGCGGTGGGGGTCGGCCGGGGTGCCGGGGGAGGCGGGAGTGCCGGAGCGGGCCGGGCGGGCGGTCGCGGCGTGGGGGCCGGTCTCGGCGGCGGTTCCGGCGTCGGCCGGGGTGGCGGTTTCGGCGTCGGAGTCGGAGTCGGCGTCGGCTCGGGCGGAGGCGGCGGCTTCGGCGTCGGGGTCGGTGTCGGAGTGGGAGTGGGAGTGGGAGTGGGCGTCGGTGGACACGGCGGCGGGGGCGGCTTGGGACAGGGCGGGTCGGGCCAGGGCGGGTCGGGCCAGTGGTGGCCGCCGGCGTGGGCCACCGCCACCGTGCCGTCCGGGCCCGTGGAGGCGTACGCGCAGGCGTCGGCCGACGCGCCGCCGGCCGGCCAGCCCACCAGGGCCCAGGTCAGCGCCAACAGGGCCAACACCCGTGTGGCGGGCGCGCATCGGGTCACTTCGGGTCCAGGCACGACCGAGATCATGAGGCGCGGAAGGCCGTCGTACCCCGCAGTGGGCCGAGATTGCTCCGAAAGAGGGAGATGGGGTGATCAGAGGTTTGACGAGCCGAAGAGTCCACTATCGCCCGGTACGTCACCCTGGCGCTCCCGCTCCCGCTCCGGCCCCGGCGCCGCACGGCATCCGGAAGGAATTTCCGGCCGCCGTTGAACACCCGGGCCCCTCCGGTGCGTACCCATGGCCGTGCGGCGGCACATCAGGGCGCTGCAACATCCAGGCGATAATGGGGAGTTGACGATGAAGACCTCCTGGCGGACCGCCTCACTGGTGGCGACAGCCGCTTCGGTGCTGGCGCTCACGACGGCGTGCGGTCAGGACAATGCCGCCACTCCCGCGTCGGCGGCCCAGAACGTCGGGGCCACGGCCGCGGCCGGCGACTACGGCAACCCGGGCAGCGGCACCGCGTCGGGCACCGGCAACGGATACGGCGCCGACGGCAACCAGAGTTCCGGCTCCCCGGCCCCGGCCACCCCCGCGGGCAAGCTCGCCGTGGCCAGTAACCCCCAGCTGGGCAATGTGCTCACCGACGGCGTGGGCCTCACCCTCTACCGGTTCGACAAGGACACCGCCAACCCGCCCAGGTCCAACTGCGACGGCGACTGCGCCACCACCTGGCCTCCGGTCCCCGCCGCCGACGCCACCGCCGGCGCCGGCATCGACAAGGCGCTGCTCGGCGAGGTCACCCGCGCCGACGGCACCAAGCAGCTCACCATCGGCGGCTGGCCGGCCTACCGTTACGCCAAGGACGTCAACGCCGGTGACGTCAACGGCCAGGGCGTGGGCGGCAAGTGGTTCGCGCTCGCTCCCACCGGCAAGAAGGCCAAGCTGTCCGACCTGCCCGGCCTGTCCGTCCGCAAGGACGGCAAGCTGGGTGACATCGTCGTCGACAAGAACGGCATGACGGTCTACCGCTTCATGAAGGACCAGGCCTGGCCGAAGTCCGTCTCCAACTGCACCGGCGCCTGCCTGGAGAAGTGGCCGGCGGTCGGCCCGGTCAACGCCGACGACACCGAGGGCGTCAAGAAGAAGGGTCTGATGCCCTTCACCCGCCCCGACGGGGTGAAGCAGATGACCGTCAACTGCTGGCCGATCTACACCTTCTCCGGGGACAAGGCCCCGGGCGACACCAACGGTCAGGGCGTGGGCGGCACGTGGTACGCCGTCTCGCCCGACGGAAAGCCGGTCGGCGCGCCGGGCGACTGATCACCTCCCCAGGTCGATCGCCCCGCCCGCCCCGGCGCGCGGCCGAAGATCCGCCCCCTCCGCACCGCACGGAGGGGGCGGATCGTTGTGTGCGGTGAGCGCGCGAGCCGCCCGTACAGCCGTCACACAGCGGGGTCATACGGGCACTTGCCGCAGGCAGTGACCGGGAACGGACGGTCAATTTCCGGTTGGGGTCGCTCCATTGGCAGGCGATCAGTAGCCTCAGCTCGAACACCGGATCGCCTGCACCCGTCCACCGCCTTGGAGAGATACATGGAGCGTCCCGCCTGGGCCCCACGGAGCATCGACATCTCGGTGCCCAGCGTCTCGCGGATCTACGACTACTACCTGGGCGGTTCGCACAACTTCGAGGTCGACCGGGAGGCGGCCCGCAAGGCGATGGAGTTCATGCCGGGCCTGCCGAAGATCATGCAGGCCAACCGGGCGTTCATGCGCCGGGCCGTGCGGTTCGCGGCGGGGGAGGGCATCACCCAGTTCCTCGACGTCGGCTCCGGCATCCCCACCTTCGGAAACGTCCACGAGGTGGCGCGGGCGGCCGTGCCGGGCGCGCGCGTGGTCTACGTCGACCACGACCCGGTGGCCGTCGCGCACAGCCAGGCGGTCCTGGCGGGCGACGACGACGTCGACGTGGTCGCGGCGGACCTGCGCAAGCCCCAGGACATTCTCTCCAGCCCCCCATTGCACCGCCTGATCGACCTGAATCGGCCAGTGGCGCTCCTCCTCGTTGCCATACTGCACTTCGTGGAAGACGCGGACGACCCGTACGGTGCGGTGGCCGAGCTGCGCGAGGCGCTCGCGCCCGGCAGCCTGCTGATCCTCACCCATGCCTCGTACGAGGGAATCCCGCTGCCCGCCGAGCGGGCCCGGGGTGCGGTGGACGTGTACAAGGACATTCGCAACCCGCTGATCATGCGTACGCGCGACGAGATCGCGCGGTTCTTCGAGGGGTACGACATGGTGGAACCCGGACTGGTGCTGATGCCGCGCTGGCGCCCGGACTCGGCGCCGGAGGACGAGGATCCGTATGCCTTCTCCGGATTCGCCGGCGTGGGGCGTACGGCGTGAGCGCGGAGCCGGACGGGCCGGAGGGCAGACTGCGCCGGCTGACGACGATCTGGAGCCGGGCGCTCTTCCCGGTGACCTCCACGTCACTGACCCGCACCGAGTTCGAGGAACAACTCCTGCCGCTCGCCCGGCGGCTGAGCGAACTGCTGCGGGCCCGCAGCTTCGACGCGGACGCGGCGAAGGCCGTCGGCGCCGCCCTGGTCGGGGCGCACTGCACCGACCCCGAGGCACTGGCCCGCACCCTCGACTGCGTCGACGCCTACCTGGTCCTGTACTGCGGCGAGGACGGCCCCCAGGACGAACTGCGCATCCGTTCCTCCCGGTTGCAGCACGCCATGGCCGCCGGCTACGCCCAGGCGCTGCGCGAGCGCACCCTCGCCGAGCAGGAGGCCATCGCCCAGGCCGCGTTGCGGGCCCAGGGCGTGGTGGCCCAGGCGCTGCACGCGAGCGAGGCCCGCTTCCGCGCGGTCTTCGAGGGCGCCGCGATAGGAATCGGCATCGCCGACCTCGACGGCAACGTCCTCCAGGTCAACAAGGCGCTGCTGCGGATGTTCGGCCTCTCCGAGCAGACCCTGCGCGGCCGGCGCGTGCAGGACTGGGTCCACCCCGAGGACGCCCCGCAGATGTGGCGGCTGTACGACGAACTCGTGCGCGGCGACCGCGAGCACTACCACGTCGAGAAGGCCTTCAACCGCCCCGACGGGACGGTCCTGTGGACCAACCTGACGGTGTCCCTGCTGCGTGACGCCGACGGTGACCCGCAGTACCAGCTCGCCCTGATGGAGGACACCACCGAGCGCCGGCTGCTCAACCTCCGGCTGCGCTACGAGGCCACGCACGACGCCCTCACCGGTCTGCCCAACCGCTCCCTGTTCTTCGAGCGGCTGGAGAAGGCCCTCGGCGCGGGCGAGGGCCAGCGCTTCGGGCTGTGCTACCTGGACCTGGACGGCTTCAAGACCGTCAACGACAGCCTCGGCCACGCGGCCGGCGACCGGCTGCTGGTGGAGGTCGCCGACCGGCTCCAGTCCTGCGCGACCGCGCCCGGCGAGATGGTCGCCCGGCTCGGCGGCGACGAGTTCGTGGCCCTGACCACCGGCCCCGGCACCGAACGGAAGGTGGACGAACTCGCCGAGCGCATCATGAACGCGCTGGTCACCCCGATCAGCATCGACGGCCGTGACCTCATGGTCCGCGGCAGCCTCGGCATCGTGGAGGGCCCGGCCGGGGAGCGCACCGCGGCCGAGGTGCTGCGCAGCGCCGACATCACCATGTACCGCGCCAAATCGGCGGGCGGCAACCGCTCCGAACTCGCCGACCCCGAGGCCGACGCCCGCGCCATCACCCGGCACGGTCTGACCACGGCCCTGCCGACCGCGCTGGAGCGCGGCGAGTTCTTCATCGAGTACCAGCCCCTGGTCCACCTCGGCGACGGCAGCGTGCGCGGCGCCGAGGCCCTGGTGCGCTGGCTGCACCCGCAGCACGGCGTCCTCGGCCCCGACCGCTTCATCCCGCTCGCCGAGCACACCGGCCTGATCGTGCCGCTCGGCCGCTGGGTCCTGGAGGAGTCGATCCGCCAGGCCCGCGCCTGGCGCGAACTCCACGGCGGGCAGAAGGCGGCCGGCCCGCTGCGGATCAACGTCAACCTGTCCCCGTGCCAGCTCAGCCACCCCGGCCTGGTGCAGGACACGGTCGACATCCTCGAACGGACGGGCGTCACCCCGGACGCCCTGTGCCTGGAGGTCACCGAGTCCGCGCTCATCGGCGCCGACGACGACCTGCTCAAGCCCCTGCGCCGGCTCGCGGAGATGGGCGTCGACATCGCCCTGGACGACTTCGGCACCGGCTACTCCAACCTCGCCAACCTGCGCCGCCTGCCGGTGAGCATCCTCAAGCTGGACCGCTCCTTCACCCAGGGCATGCAGCAGTTCCCCGCCGACCCCGTCGACCTGAAGATCGTGGAGGGCATCGTCTCGCTCGCCCACAGCCTCGACCTGGCGGTCACGGTCGAGGGCGTGGAGACCGGCGCCCAGGCCGAGCAGTTGCGGATACTGGGCTGCGACACGGCCCAGGGCTGGTACTACGCCCGCCCGGGCCCGCCGGAGAGACTCCACGACCTGGCTTTGGTGGACGCGACGGGCTGACCGGCCGGAGCCGCGCCGTCGTCCCCCTCCCGGACGGCCGCGGCGACGGCGGTGGCCGCCCTGACGAGTGCCGCGGTGGCCGTGGAACGGGACTGCTGCGGCCAGGCGACCGCCAGCAGCGAGGGCGGCGCGTCCGGGACGGGCCGGTAGACGGCGCCCGGACGCGGATAGCGGTCGGCGACGGACGCCGGCAGCAGCGCGACCAGCTCGCCCAGGGCGACACGGGTGAGCAACTGGGCCAGATCGCGTCCCTCGTGCCGCATGTCCTCCAGGAACCGGTGCACATCCCCGGGGCGCAGCCCGAGGTCGGCGAGGAGGACGTGGTCGCGGGCGGCGAGCGGGTGGGCCGCGCCGAGCACCGCGACCCGCGGCTCGGCGACCAGGGTCTCGCTGTCCAGGCCGGTGCGGTCGAAGGGCTCGTGGACCAGCGCGGCGTCGGCCTCGCCGCGCCGCAGCAGCCGCGGCTGTTCCAGCCAGCCGCACAGCCGGACCGTCACCGGGACGGCGGCCGGGTCGGTGGCGTAGCGCTCCAGGACCGGCTCCAGCAGTCCCGCGTCGCCGTCGGCCTTGACCGCCAGGACCAGCTTCCGGTCCGGGTCCGCAGCGCGCCGGGCCCGCCGCCCGGCGGCCTCCAGGGCGTCCAGCGCGAACCGCGCCTGGGCGAGGAGCACTTCGCCCGCGCGGGTCAGGGCCACGCTGTGGGTGGTCCGTTCGAAGAGGGTGACCCCGAGCTCCGCCTCCAGGTGGCGGATCGCCCGGGACAGCGGCGGGGCGGAGATGCCCAGCCGTTCGGCCGCGCGGGCGAAGTTGAGTTCTTCGGCGACGGCGACGAAGTAGCGCAGCGGGCGGGACTCCACGGCTTCGCCCTCCCTTGGTCGGTGCCTTCGGCTCGGCAGTACCCCCGAGCTCGGTATTGCCCTGAGGGTAACAACCCGGAGCGAAGCGGTCCTTCAGTTGCCGGGCGCCGGACGGCAGGCTCGGTCACGCCTCCCTCCCGTGCTTCCAGGAGCCTTCCATGATCCTTGTCACCACCCCGACCGGCCAGATCGGCAGCCGGGTCCTCGACTCCCTCCTCGACGCCGGGGACGCGGCGGGAGAAGTCCGCGTGATCGTGCGCGATCCCGAGCGCCTGTCCCCGCGCGTGCGGGCCCGCGTCGAGGCCGTCACCGGCTCGCACGCCGACCCCGACGTCACCGCCAAGGCGTGCGCGGGCGTCGACCGGGTGTTCTGGCTGGTGCCGCCGACGCCCACCGCCGACAGCGTCGACGGCCACTTCGACGCCTTCACCCGGCCCCTGGTCGACGCGATCCGCGCCGGGGGCGTCCAGCGGGTCGTCGCCGTCTCCACCCTGGGCCGCGGCGTCGCCCGGAACGCCGGGCAGATCTCGGCCTCGCTGGCCATGGACGACGAGGTCCGGGCCACCGGTGTCCACCACCGGGCGCTGTGCCCGCCGTACCTCATGGAGAACCTGCTCCACCAGGCCGCGGCGATCCGGGACAGCGGTGTGATCGCCATGGCGACGTACGGCGACCGGGTGCTGCGCACCTGCACCACCCGTGACATCGGCGCCACAGCGGCACGGCTGCTGCTCGACGGTTCCTGGACCGGCCAGGAGGACGTCCCGATGGTCGGCCCCGACACGCTGACACCCGAGGGCATGGCAGGCGTCGTCTCCGAGGTGCTGGACCGGCCGGTCCGCTTCCGGCGGATCAGCGGGGCGGAGTACCGGGCGTCGATGCTGAAGCACGGCGCGAGCGAGAACTGGGCCCAGGCCGTGGCCGACCTCGCGGCCGCGACCGCCGAGCAGGGCTTCTACGGCAGCGCGGCACCCACCACGCCCGAGACCGCGCCCACGTCCTTCCGCCGGTGGTGCGAGGAGGTGCTCAAGCCGACCGTACTGACCTGACGGCCACCGCCTGAGGTGCCGCCGGCACCGCTGACTCCCACCGGTGCCACCGGCGGCACCGCGCCGGTCATCAGCAGGCTCCGCCCGTACCGCCTACCGCTCCAGCAGCATCCGTTGCAGTTCCCGGGCCGCTCGCGGCGGAGCCACATCGCTGCGGTGGGCGAGTGCGATGGTGCGGTGCAGGCCGGGGCGGGCCAGCGGGGTGACCCGCAGGCCCCGGCCCGCCCGTGTGGCCACCATCCGGGGGACGACGGCCACGCCGAGCCCCGCCCGGACGAATCCCAGCACCGCGTCCATCTCGCCGCCCTCCACCGCGAAGTCCGGCTCGAACCCGGCGGAGCGGCACGCGGCGACGGTCAGTTCCCGCAGGTCGTACCCGTGCCGGAACATCACCAGCCGTTCCCCCTCCAGGTCGGCGATCTCCACGGCCCGTCCGCCCCGGCCGGGTTCCGGCGCCTCCGGCGAGGACACCACCACCAGGTCCTCGCGCAGCAGCTCGACCGTCGTCAGCGCGGGCGCCGGCGTCGGCAGCGGCAGCACGATCAGCGCGAGATCGAGCGCGCCGCGCGCCAGTCCCCGTACCAGGTCGTGGGAGCCGCCCTCCTCGATCAGGAGCTGGATACCGGGATACCGGTCGTGGAAGGCCCGCAGCACGTCCGGCAGCAGTCCCGTGCACAGGCTCGGCGTCGCCCCCAGCCGTACCCGTCCCCGCCGCAGCTGCACCAGTTCCTGCACCTCGTGCCGGGCGGTGTCGGCGTCGGCCAGGATGCGCCGGGCCAGCGGCAGCAGCGCCTCGCCGGCGTCGGTGAGCGTGATGTTGCCCCGGGCGCGCAGGAAGAGGTCCGCGCCCAGTTCCCGCTCCAGCGCCTTGATCTGCTGGGACAGCGAGGGCTGGGCGACGTGGACCAGCTCGGCGGCCCGGGTGAAGTGCCGGGTCTCGGCGACGGCCACGAAGTACTGGAGCTGCTGGAACTGCACACCCCCAGGATAGCCCCGGCCTATGGAAACGAGCTGGACCATGTCTTGGACCGATCGGGTCCTTCGCCCCTAGCGTGCTGTTCCATGGCTCTGGCAACGCGGACGGACCGACGGACGTCCATGGCGCGCACGATGTGGGACTCCTCCGTCGGCAAGAAGACGGTGATGGCCGTCAGCGGCGTGATCATGCTGCTGTACCTGGTCGCGCACATGATCGGCAATCTGAAGATCTACTTCGGCGCGGGCGAGTTCAACCACTACGCACACTGGCTGCGCACCGTGGGAGAGCCCTTCATGCACTACGAGTGGACGCTCTGGCTCATCCGGATCGTCCTCGTGGTCGCCGTGGTGGCCCACGCCACGTCCGCCTACCAGCTCAGCCGGCGCGACATCAAGGCACGGCCCAGCAAGTACGTGCACAAGAAGCCGCGGGCCGGCTACGCGACCCGCACCATGCGCTGGGGCGGTGTCATCCTCGGCCTGTTCATCGTCTGGCACCTCCTCGACCTGACCACCGGCACCGTGCACTCCGGCGGCTTCCAGGAGGGCCACCCGTACCAGAACGTCGTGGACACCTTCTCCACCTGGTACGGCAACGTGATCTACATCGTCGCGATGCTCGCGCTCGGGCTGCACATCCGGCACGGCTTCTGGAGCGCCGCCCAGACCCTCGGCGTCGGCAGCCGCACCCGCGACCGCGCCCTGAAGACCCTCGCGAACGTCCTCGCGCTGCTGCTCACGGCCGGTTTCATCGCCGTACCCGTGGGCGTCATGACCGGAGTGGTGAGCTGACATGACTACCTACGCCGACTACGCGACCGGCGCGCCGGTCACCGACACCAAGGCCCCCGCCGGGCCCGTCCGCGAACGCTGGGACAAGCGCCGCTTCGAGGCGAAGCTGGTCAACCCCGCCAACCGCCGCAAGCACACGATCATCGTCGTCGGCACCGGCCTGGCCGGCGGCTCCGCCGGCGCCACGCTGGCCGAACAGGGGTACCACGTCGTCCAGTTCTGCTACCAGGACTCCCCGCGCCGCGCCCACTCCATCGCCGCGCAGGGCGGTATCAACGCGGCGAAGAACTACCGCAACGACGGCGACTCCATCCACCGGCTCTTCTACGACACCGTCAAGGGCGGCGACTTCCGGGCCCGCGAGTCCAATGTGCACCGGCTCGCGCAGATCTCCGTCGAGATCATCGACCAGTGCGTGGCCCAGGGCGTGCCGTTCGCCCGTGAGTACGGCGGCCTGCTCGACACCCGCTCCTTCGGCGGTGTCCAGGTCTCGCGCACCTTCTACGCCCGCGGCCAGACGGGCCAGCAGCTGCTGCTGGGCGCCTACCAGGCGCTGTCCCGGCAGATCGCGGCCGGGAACGTGGAGATGCACCCGCGCACCGAGATGCTCGACCTGATCGTCGTCGACGGACGGGCACGCGGGATCGTGGCGCGCGATCTCGTCACCGGCAGGATCGACACGTACTTCGCGGACGCCGTCGTCCTCGCCTCCGGCGGCTACGGCAACGTCTTCTACCTGTCGACCAACGCCATGAACTCCAACGCGACCGCCGTCTGGCGGGCGCACCGGCGCGGCGCGTACTTCGCCAACCCCTGCTTCACCCAGATCCACCCGACCTGCATCCCGCGCACCGGCGACCACCAGTCCAAGCTGACGCTGATGAGCGAGTCGCTGCGCAACGACGGCCGGATCTGGGTGCCCAAGGCCCAGGGCGACACCCGGCCGCCGAACGAGATCCCCGAGGACGAGCGCGACTACTACCTGGAGCGCATCTACCCCTCCTTCGGCAACCTCGTGCCCCGGGACATCGCCTCCCGCGCCGCGAAGAACGTCTGCGACGAGGGCAGGGGAGTGGGTCCCGGCGGGCAGGGTGTGTACCTCGACTTCGCGGATGCCATCCGGCGGATGGGGCGCAAGGCCGTCGAGGACAAGTACGGCAACCTCTTCGACATGTACCAGCGGATCACCGACGAGGATCCGTACGAGGTGCCGATGCGGATCTACCCGGCCGTGCACTACACGATGGGCGGCCTGTGGGTCGACTACGACCTCCAGACCACGATCCCCGGCCTGTTCGCGATCGGCGAGGCCAACTTCTCCGACCACGGCGCGAACCGGCTCGGCGCCTCGGCGCTGATGCAGGGCCTGGCCGACGGCTACTTCGTGCTGCCGGCCACCATCAACGACTACCTGGCCCGCAACCCGCACCAGGAACCGGTCACCGAAGGCCACCCCGTCGTCCAGGAGGTGCTGGCCGAGACCGAGGACCGGATCAACCTGCTGCTGGCCGTGGACGGCGACCGCACCCCGGACTCCTTCCACCGCGAACTCGGCGAGCTGATGTGGGAGTTCTGCGGCATGGCCCGCTCCGACACGGGGCTGCGCAAGGCGCTGGAGCGCATCCCGCAGATCCGCGAGGAGTTCTGGCGCCGGATCAAGGTGCCCGGCACCGGCGAGGAGTTCAACCAGTCGTTGGAGAAGGCCAACCGCATCGTCGACTACCTGGAGCTCGCCGAGCTGATGTGCCTCGACGCGCTGCACCGCTCCGAGTCCTGCGGCGGCCACTTCCGCGAGGAGTCCCAGACCCCGGACGGCGAGGCCGCCCGCAAGGACGAGGAGTTCTCGTACGCCGCCGCCTGGGAGTTCACCGGCACCGGCGAGGCGCCCGTCCTGCACAAGGAAGACCTGGTCTTCGAGTACGTCCATCCCACCCAGCGGAGCTACGCATGAAGCTCACCCTGCGCGTCTGGCGGCAGAAGAACGCCGACGCCGAAGGAGCGATGTCCACCTACGAGGTGGACGACATCTCGCCCGACATGTCCTTCCTGGAGATGCTGGACGTCCTCAACGAACAGCTCATCCTCACCGGGGAGGAGCCGGTCGCCTTCGACCACGACTGCCGCGAGGGCATCTGCGGCGCGTGCTCGCTCGTCATCAACGGCGACGCGCACGGACCGGAGCGCACCACCACCTGCCAGCTGCACATGCGGTCCTTCCGGGACGGCGACACGATCGACATCGAGCCGTGGCGGGCGTCCGCGTTCCCGGTGATCAAGGACCTGGTCGTGGACCGGTCGGCGTTCGACCGGATCATCCAGGCCGGCGGTTACATCACCGCGCCGACCGGCTCCGCGCCCGAGGCCCACGCCACGCCGGTGCCGAAGGCCGACGCCGACTTCGCGTTCGAACACGCCGAGTGCATCGGGTGCGGGGCGTGCGTCGCCGCGTGTCCCAACGGGGCGGCGATGCTGTTCACCTCCGCCAAGGTCAACCATCTGAACGTACTGCCCCAGGGCGCGCCCGAGCGGGAGACGCGGGTGCTGGACATGGTGGCGCAGATGGACGCGGAGGGGTTCGGCGGCTGCACGCTGACCGGTGAGTGCGCGACCGCCTGTCCCAAGGGGATCCCGCTGGTCTCGATCACCAGCATGAACAAGGAGTGGCTGCGGGCCACCCGGAAGGCCGGCAAGAGGTAGCACACAAGAGCGTTCGCCGACCGGTGGACGGGCGGGGCCGGGAGTGGTGCTCCCCGGCCCCGTCTGGCTCTCCCGGTCCCGGTAGTCTCCGCGCATGATCTTCGGGAACAAGGGGAGGGAGCGGTTCCGCGACGCCGCAGCCGGTTTCGAGGCCGCTGTCCGCGAACGGGACGCCGACCGCTCGCAACAGTACTTCCAGGACATGCACCGGTTCTTCGGTGACGCGGCCGACCAGGAGTTCCACCAGGCCGGGCCACGGCTCGCCGGCATACTCGACGAGGTGCCACCCGGCCCACGCGCCACCGTCGCCGTGATCGTCGGCGCGTGCGTCGAGCGCGGTGCCGACGCCTCCGCGTGCGGGCCGCGCGTCCTCGCCGGGCTCGCCGGGACGCTCGACGGCGCGTGGGAGGCCTGCGAGCGGTGGGAGGCGACCGGCGGCGGGGAGCTCCCCGACCCGGAGGCCGGGGAACCGGTCCCGGACCTCTTCGACCGGGTCGGGGAGGACGCGGCCGTGGCCTGGCTCACCCTGCACCAGTGGGAGATGGCCTCCGTCGCCATGCTCAACCACGCCGCCGTCCGCACCGCCCTCGACACCGACACGCGCGCCCGCCTGCTGCGGACCCTGCGCTCGGTGGAGGAGGCATCCGGGCACGACTTCAAGTGCCTGGCCTACGCCCTGCTCGTCCTGGACGACGAACCGCTGATCGTGCTGGACCGCCCCACCGGCACCGGGTACGCCCTGCGCATGAGCGGTATCGGCGACAACTTCCAGTTGCACACCCTGCTCGCCGACGTGCTGATCGGCGGCGGCCACCTGCCCGGCCGCGCCCCCTCCGCCGAGGAGGCGGCCGTCTGCCGGGACCAGCCCGGACAACTGGACACCACCGGCGCCTTCAACCTCGTCACCCCGTCCGGCGACTGGGTCTGGAACGAGGGCACCCCCTCGGACATCCCCGTCGTGGACGGCGTACGGCTGCTCGTCCTGGACCCGCCGCCGTACGAGCGGAGCTGGCCCGCCGGCCGGTTCTTCCCGCACATGACGGGCGACCTCGTCCTGGAGCGGGTGCTCGGCGAGGAGGAGGCCGGGCGCCTGCTCGCCGCGTGCGTGAGCAAGGACGCGTGAGCAAGGACGCGTGAGCAAGGACGCGTGAGCAAGGACGCGTGAGTCAGGACCCCTGACCATGGACCCCTGACCATGGACGCCTGACCGAGAACGCCCGGGCCGAGGACGCCCGGGCCGAGGACGCCCGGGCCGAGGACGCCCGGGCCGAGGACGGCCGGCCCCGTCGGACCCCGGCGTTCACCACCCCCACATCCCCTCTCCCGGCACCGGTCACGCGCACGCCAACCGGCCTCGGAAGAACAGGAGCGGCGGGCCGTACGCACCAGGCCCGCCTCCTCTGTCGCCGACCCGGCCCGTGCCCAGGAGAGAGCCATGACCGGCGTTTCCACCCTCGACCGCCCCCCGCAGCCCGCGGCCCCCACCCGCTACACCGTCACCCTCGCCCGCGACGAGGCCGACGTGCGTGCCGCCCAGCGGCTGCGGCACGACGTCTTCGCCGGGGAGATGGGGGCCCTGCTGGCCACCGCCGAGCCGGGGCACGACATCGACGCCTTCGACGCCTACTGCGACCACCTGCTCGTGCGCGAGGAGGTGACCGGGCAGGTCGTCGGCACCTACCGGCTGCTGCCGCCGGAGCGGGCCGCGGTCGCCGGCCGGCTCTACTCCGAGGGCGAGTTCGACCTGGCCGCGCTGGACGCGATCCGGCCCGGCCTGGTCGAGGTCGGCCGCTCCTGCGTCCACCCCGACCACCGCGACGGCACCGTCATCGGCCTGATCTGGGCCGGCATCGCCCGCTACATGACCGACCGGGGCCACGAGTGGCTGGCGGGCTGCTGCTCGGTACCCCTCGCCGACGGCGGCGCCCTCGCCACCGGCACCTGGGAGCGGGTCCGGAACAAGCACCTGGCGCCCGAGGAGTTCCGGGTCCGGCCGCTGCTGCCGTGGACCCCGAACGCCGCGGCCCCCGCCGCCCGCACCGAACTCCCCGCCCTGCTGCGCGGCTACCTCCGGCTGGGCGCCTGGGTGTGCGGCGAGCCCGCGCACGACCCCGACTTCGGGGTCGCCGACCTGTACGTCCTGCTGTCGATGCGCCGGGTCGACCCGCGCTACCTGCGGCACTTCCTCTCCCTCGTCCCGGCCTGATGAGTGTGTGGCTGCCCACCGCGCCCTGCACCCCGGGCGCCTGCCTGGAGCCGGTCCGGGCCGCCGCGGCCGTACCCCGTGCCGTGCTGCGGCTGACCGCGGTCGCCGTGCTCCTGCTGGCCGGGATCGCGCTGTGCCCGCTCGGCGGGAGGATCCCCGCCGAGTGGGTCGGGCGGTGGTGCCGGACGATCGTGCGGGCCGTCGGGGTCCGGATCCGGATCACCGGCGCCGCCCCGCCGGCCGGCGGACTGCTGCTGGTCGCCAACCACGTCTCGTGGCTGGACATCCCGCTGCTCACCGCCGTCCGCCCGGCCCGGATGCTCGCCAAGACCGAGGTCCGGCGGTGGCCCCTGGCGGGCGCGCTGGCCGCGCGCGGCGGGACCCTGTTCATCGAGCGGGACCGGCTGCGCGCCCTGCCCGGCACGGTCGCCGAGATCGCCGGCGCCCTGCGCGCGGGCGCGGCCGTGGCCGCGTTCCCCGAGGGCAGCACCTGGTGCGGGCGCGCCCACGGCCGTTTCCGCCGGGCCGTCTTCCAGGCCGCGCTCGACGCGGGCGTGCCCGTCCAGCCGGTCGGTCTGCGCTACCGGTGGCAGGACGGCGGGCCCGGCACCACGGCGGCCTTCGTCGGCGAGGACACCCTGCTGGCCTCCCTGTGGCGGGTGGCCCGGGCCCGCGGCCTGGTCGCCGAGGTGGAGGTCCGGCCGGTGATCCCGCCCGGCACCCACCCCGACCGCCGCGCCCTCGCCCACGCGGCCCAGCCGGCCGCGCCCCAGCCGGCCTGGACCCACGCGGCGCTGGTCGCGAGCGCGCTGGAGGGCCCGTACGACCAGTTGGGTCCGGCTGCGCCGGGCCCGGCGCGGGGTGGCCGGTCCGTCAGCGGGAACGGGTAGCGACCCGGGGCTCAGGGCATGACCCGTGCCAGATAGGGCGCCGTCGCGCTGCCCTCCGCGCGGGACACCCGGTCCGGCGGGCCGGCCGCCACGATCCGGCCGCCCCGGTCGCCGCCGCCCGGACCCAGGTCGATCACCCAGTCCGCGCCCGCCACCACCGTCATGTCGTGCTCGACCACGACGACGGTGTGCCCGGCGTCGACCAGCCCGTGCAACCGGTCCATCAGGACCTCCACATCGGCCGGGTGCAGACCGGTCGTCGGCTCGTCCAGCAGGTACAGGGTGTGGCCCCGGCGCCCGCGCTGGAGCTCGCTCGCCAGCTTGATCCGCTGCGCCTCCCCGCCGGACAGCTCGGTCGCCGGCTGGCCGAGCCGCAGATAGCCGAGGCCCACGTCCAGCAGGGTGCCGAGGCTGCGGGCGGCGGCGGGGGAGTCCGCGAAGAACTCCGCCGCGGCCTCCACGGTCAGGTCGAGCACGTCGGCGATGGTCCGTCCCCGGTACGTCACCTGGAGCGTCTCGGGGTTGTAGCGGGCGCCGCCGCAGTCCGGGCAGGGCGCGTAGGTGCTCGGCAGGAACAGCAGTTCCACGCTGACGAACCCCTCGCCCTGGCAGGTCTCGCAGCGCCCACCGGCCACGTTGAACGAGAACCGCCCGACGCCGTACCCACGCTCCCGCGCCTCCTCGGTGCCGGCGAACACCTTCCGCACGACGTCGAACAGGCCGGTGTAGGTGGCCAGGTTGGAGCGCGGGGTGCGCCCGATGGGCTTCTGGTCGACGCGGACCAGCCGCTCGATGCCGTCCAGGTCCTCCGTCAACTCGCCGATCAGCGTGGACTTGCCGGAGCCGGAGACACCGGTCACCGCGGTGAACGCGCCGAGCGGGAACCGTGCCGTCACCTCCCGCAGGTTGTGCCGGGTCACCGGGCCCACCGCCAACCAGTCCCGCGGTGTGCGGACTTCGCGCGGCGGACCGGGCGACTCGTCGAAGAGGAACACGGCCGTCGCCGACTCCTCGACCGAGGCCAGCTCGGCGACCGGCCCGCTGTACAGCACCCGCCCGCCGTGCTCGCCCGCGCCGGGGCCCACGTCGACCACCCAGTCGGCGCCGCGCACCACCTCCAGGTGGTGCTCCACCACGAACACCGAGTTCCCGGCCGCCTTCAGCCGGTCCAGCACGGTCAGCAGGGCCTCGGTGTCCGCCGGGTGCAGCCCCGCGGAGGGCTCGTCCAGCACGTACACCACACCGAACAGCCCGGACCGCAACTGCGTGGCGAGCCGCAGCCGTTGCAGCTCGCCCGCAGAGAGGGTGGGGGCGGCCCGGTCCAGGCTGAGATAGCCGAGCCCCAGCTCGACCACCGGCGCGATCCGGGACATGAGGTCGGCTTTGAGTACCCGGGCCGTCTCCGTCCCGGTGCCGCCGTCGAGCAGTCCCGCGAGGTCGGTCAGCGGCAGCGCGGCCAGCTCGGCGATGGTCCGCCCGCCGAAGGTCACCGCGAGGGCCTCGGGCCGCAGCCGGCTGCCCCCGCAGGCGGGGCAGGGCGCGCTGGTCAGGAAGCGCTCCGCCTTCGCCCGCAGGGTCGGCGACTTGGTGTCGGAGAACGTCTTCAGGACGTACCGGCGGGCGCTCATGTAGGTGCCCTGGTACGGCCGTTGGATGCGGTCGGCGTCCCGGACCGGGTGGACGGTGACCACCGGCTGCTCGTCGGTGAACAGGATCCACTCGCGCTCACGGGCGGGCAGTTCGCGCCAGGGCCGGTCCACGTCGTGACCGAGCGTGTCCAGGATGTCCCGCAGGTTCTTGCCCTGCCAGGCGCCCGGCCAGGCCGCGACGGCGCCCTCCCGGATGGTCAGCGAGGGGTCCGGGACCAGCAGCTCCTCGGTGGTCTCGTGCACCTGCCCGAGGCCGTGGCACGTGGGGCAGGCACCGGCCGCCGTGTTCGGCGAGAACGCGTCCGAGTCCAGCCGCTCGGCGCCGGGCGGGTAGGCGCCGGCGCGCGAGAACAGCATGCGCAGCGAATTGGAGAGGTTGGTGACCGTGCCCACCGAGGAGCGCGAGCCGGGGGCGGAGCGGCGCTGCTGGAGCGAGACCGCGGGCGGCAGCCCGCTGATCTCGCCGACCTTGGGCGCTCCCACCTGGTGGATCAGCCGGCGCGCGTACGGGGCGACCGACTCGAAGTACCGCCGCTGCGCCTCGGCGTAGACCGTGCCGAACGCCAGGGACGACTTGCCCGAGCCGGAGACGCCGGTGAAGACGGCGAGGACGTCCCGGGGGATGTCCACGTCGACGCCCTTGAGGTTGTGCTCGCGGGCGCCGCGGACGCGGACGTACGGGTCATGGGGGCTGTGCATCGGGGGGATACTCTAACCGCCCCCGCGCGCTAGACCTGCGGGGGGTTGTCCCGGTCCTGCGGCCGGGTGCCGAACTCGTCGCGCAGTTTGTCCTGGCCGGTGTCGACCTGCGACTGGTACTTGTTCCCGGTGCGCTCGTCGATGTAGTCGCCGCCCTTGCCGATGCCCTTGTCGGCCATACCCTCACGGCCCTTGAGCATGCCCTTGATCTTGTCCTTGAGGGACATGGCAGCCCTCCTCGTCGCTAGGGGTTCGCCCTCCCAGGGTCACCGGCCCCGGCCGGGTTCGCATCTCGGGGCGGGTCACCTGACCGGCGCGAAGAGCGCGGCGAGCCGCCGGTGGGAGTCGAGCAGGGCCGTACGGTCGTAGGTGCTGGTGGTGACGAGCACCTCCTCGGCGCCCGTCTCCTTGAGCACGGTCTCCAGCTCGTGGGCGACCTGGTCCGCGGTGCCCGCGATGTGCCCGGCGAGCCCGGACGCGTAGAGGTCCCGTTCCTTCGCGGTCATCGCACGGGCCTCGACCGCCTCGGCGGGGGCGAGCGGCGGGAAGGTGCCGTGCGTGCGGGAGTACGCCATCGCCCAGGCCTCGGGGACCAGCAGCCGGCGCGCCTCGGCCTCGGTGCCGGCGACCGCCACCGTGCCGGAGATCACGACGTACGGCTCGGACGCCCAGCGGGAGGGGCGGAACAGGGAGCGGTACTGGTCGATGCCGCGCAGCATCTTCGCGCGGCCCCGCAGGTCTCCGATGACCATGGGCAGGCCCGCGCGGGCCGCGATGGGCGCGCCCTCGCCCATGGCCAGCACGAACGGCGGCACGGTCAGCCCCTCCGCGGGGCGGGCGTGCACCCCGGTCGGCGAGCTGCCCGTGAACCAGTCCAGCAACTCGCCGAGCCGGGCCGCGAAGTCCTCCGCGTCGCCCTTGTCCCGGCCGAGCGCCCTGCGCACCCCGTCCGTGAAGCCGACGGAGCGGCCGAGCCCCATGTCGACACGGCCCGGGAACAGGGCCTCCAGCACCCCGAACTGCTCGGCGACCACCAGGGGCTGGTGGTTGGGCAGCATGACCCCGCCGGTGCCGACCCGGACGGTGCGGGTGGCGGCGGCGACCGCGGCGGCGACCGCGGTCGGCGCGGAGCCGGCGACACCCGGCACGCCGTGGTGCTCGGACACCCAGAACCGGTGGTAGCCGAGCGCCTCCACCTCGCGCGCCAGCGCGACGGTGTCCCGCAGCGCCTCGGCGGGCGGGTGGCCCTCGCGGGTGCGGGAGCGGTCGAGGACGGAGAACCGGGTCCGGCTGATCAGCGTGCTGCTCACAACAGGGTTCAACGCCGTGGCAGGCCCGGGATTCCCGCGGCCACCCCCGGTGGGTGCGCGGGTACGCGCCGTACGGCCGGCCGGGGGCTGGTTAGGGTGGTCGGTGTGACCGACAGCAGCGAGCGCCCGCTCGCCGTGTTCGACCTCGACAACACGCTTGCCGACACGGCCCACCGCCAGCACTTCCTGGAGAGCCGGCCGCGGAACTGGGACGCGTTCTTCGCCGCCGCGCCCCAGGACCCGCCGATCGCCGAGGGCGTGGCGCTGGCCGTGGAGAGCGCCCGCGCCTGCGAGGTCGTCTACCTCACCGGCCGCCCCGAGCGGTGCCGCCGGGACACGTTGGAGTGGCTCGCGGCCCACGGGCTCCCGGAGGGGCGCGTGCACATGCGGCGCGACGCCGACCGCAGGCCGGCCCGGTTCACCAAGCTGGAGATCCTGCGCCGGCTCGCCCGGGACCGGGAGGTCCGGGTGGTCGTGGACGACGACGAACTGGTCTGCGACGACGCCGAGCGGGCCGGTTTCACCGTCGTACGGGCCCGCTGGGCCGCGAAGTCGGCAGCCCTGCAAGAGGCGCAGGAGTGGGAAGGACGTACCTGAGCAGGGCCCGAGCGGACGGGCTCAGTCGCCGTCCTCCAGGCGGAAGCCGACCTTCAGGCCCACCTGGTAGTGCTCGATCCGGCCGTTCTCGATCTGGCCGCGGACCTGCGTCACCTCGAACCAGTCCAGGTTGCGCAGCGTCTGGTCGGCGCGGGCGATGCCGTTGCGGATGGCCTGGTCGACGCCCTCGTGCGAGGTGCCGACGATCTCGGTGACCCGGTAGGTGTGGTTCGTCATGCGGGTGCTCCTCTCGTGTCGCGCCGTACTCCACCGTGCCGTATCAGCGCTCCGCGCGCACGGCGTCGCGGGCCGGCCGGGGCCGGCCCTTGACCTCGGCATTGGTCCATACCAAAATCCGGAACACCCGTACGAGCCGCGCGCTCGTCCCCCCACGTCGGGCCCCCACCCCTGTCCCAGCACTCTCGCCAGACAGAACAGGACCCCTCGTGAGACGTCGTCTGCTCGCCCTCATCTGCGTCACCGGTTCACTCGTCAGCGGCTGCGGGATGCTCCCCGGCGACCACGACCGCAAGACCGTGACCGTGTGGCTGATGAAGGGCAGCGCCTCCGGGGAGTTCCTGCGGCGGTTCACCGAGGACTTCGAACGCACCCACGAGGACCTGCGGCTGGACATCCGCATCCAGGAGTGGACCGGCATCGTCGACAAGGTCCGCGGCGCGCTCAGGGACGGCTCCGGCGACGGCCCCGACGTCATCGAGGTCGGCAACACCCAGGTGCCGCTGTACGCGGACGGCGGCCGGCTCGCGGACCTGACCCTGGAGTCGATGCGGGACTGGGGCAAGGAGAAGTGGCTGCCCGGTCTCGCCGAGCCCGGCAAGGACGGGAACAAGCAGTACGGCATCCCGTGGTACGCCGCCAACCGCGTCGTCATCTACCGCAAGGACCTGTTCGAGCAGGCCGGCGTCACCGGCCCGCCGAAGACTCGCGACGCGTGGCTCGCCGCCACCGAGAAGCTCGACTCCGGCGGCAACCAGGGCATCTACCTCGCCGGGCAGGACTGGTACACGCTCTCCGGCTTCATCTGGGACGAGGGCGGCGACCTCGCCCGGGAGAAGGACTACGAGTGGCAGGGCACCCTGGACACCCCGGCCGCGCTGCGCGGCATGGACTTCTACCGCCGGCTCCAGGCGCTGGGCGAGGGGCCCGTGGACGCCGACGAGGAACACCCGCCCCAGGCCGGGGTGTTCGCCGGCGGCAAGGTCGCGCAGATCGTCGCCGTACCCGGGCTCGCCCAGGCGGTCGTCCGGCAGAACCCGGGCCTGAAGGACAAGCTCGGCTTCTTCCCCGTGCCCGGCCGGACCGCCGGGCGGCCCGGCACGGTCTTCACCGGCGGCTCGGACCTGGTCGTCCCGCGCAACACCGACGACCAGTTCGCCGCGACCGCCGTCGTCGGGGCGCTCACCGGCGCCAAGTGGGACACCGAGCTCGCCCGCGCCATGAACTACGTGCCCAACAAGACCACGCTGGCCGACGCGGTCGGGGGTGAGGAGGGGGTCGCCGCCATGGCCGCGGGCGCGGCACACGGCCGGGCGACCCCCAACACCCCTCAGTGGGCCGACGTGGAGGCCGACAACCCGATCAAGGAGTACATGACCCGGGTGCTGGGCGGCGCGGACCCGGCGACCGAGGCCCGCCGCGCCTCCCGCGAGATCACCGAGGCGCTCGCCCCGAACGTGGGCTGACCGGGCGCACCCGGCTCACCGCACCACGCTCAGCGACAGTGCGAACCGGCCCTCGGCGTCCGTCCACCAGTGGGTCAGCTCCAGGCCGGCCGCGGCCAGTTCTCCGGTCACGCCCTCCTTGCGGAACTTGGCCGACACCTCGGTGCGCAGCTCCTCGCCCGCCGCGAAGTCCACGGCGAGATCCAGCGCGGGCACCTTCACGGTCTGCGCGGTACGGGAGCGCAGCCGCATCTCGATCCACTCCCGCTCGGCGTCCCAGAGGGCCACGTGGTCGAACGCGTCCGGGTCGAAGTCGGCGCCCAGTTCGCGGTCGACCACGGCCAGCACGTTCTTGTTGAACGCGGCCGTCACCCCGGCCGCGTCGTCGTACGCCCGGACCAGCACCCGCTCGTCCTTCACCAGGTCCGTGCCGAGCAGCAGCCCGTCGCCCGGGGCGAGCAGCGCCCGCACCGAGGCGAGGAACCCCGCGCGTTCGACGGGCAGCAGGTTGCCGATCGTGCCGCCGAGAAAGGCCACCAGCCGGGGCCCCGGTGTGGCGGGCAGGGCCAGCGGGGCGGTGAAGTCGGCGATCAGGGCGTGGACTTCGAGGTCGGGGCGCTCCTCGATCAGGGCCCCGCCGGCCTGGGTGAGGGCGCTCTCGCTGACGTCGACCGGGACGTACGCCGAGAGGGGGAGCGCGTCGATCAGATAGCGGGTCTTCTCCGAGGAGCCCGAGCCCAGTTCGACCAGGGTGCGGGCACCGCTCGCGGCGGCGATCTCACCGGACCGGGCGGCGAGGACCTCCCGTTCGGCGCGCGTGGGGTAGTACTCGGGCAGTTCGGTGATCCGCTCGAACAGCTCGCTGCCGCGGGCGTCGTAGAACCACTTGGGCGGCAGCCACTTGGGAGTGGCGGTGAGGCCGCGCAGGACGTCGGCGCGCAGCGCGGCGTCCGTCGCGTCCTCGGGGAGCGTGAGGGTGACGTGCAGGGGGCTCAACGGCAGGGCTCCTTCGGTGATCGGGGTGCCCCCGCTCGGGCGGAGCCGAGCGCGGGCGAGGCCGCCGGGTCCTCCAGCGGGGCGAGCAGCACGCCGGCGCGGCTCGCGGTGAGCACGGTGCGGTCGGGGACCTC
This sequence comes from Streptomyces olivaceoviridis, assembly GCF_014650115.1. Lineage (GTDB taxonomy): Bacteria > Actinomycetota > Actinomycetes > Streptomycetales > Streptomycetaceae > Streptomyces > Streptomyces olivaceoviridis. Next base: position 43,662 of record NZ_BMUI01000010.1, read on the forward strand.
CCGCCAGAACGGGTCGTCGTCGTACGGCTCGGAGGCGACGACCGTGCTCCGGCCGGGCTCCGTGCGGTACCAGAGCGAGTCGCCCCAGGCGGTGGCCGTGATCGTGGCTCCGTCGGTCAGCAGCAGGTTGAGGCGGGAGGCGGGGGCCGCCCACGCCAGCTGGCGAACCGTTTCTCCCATGGCCTGGTCCGCTTCGTCGCCGCTGCGCAGCCGGTGCAGGACCAGCGCCCAGACGAACGCCGAGTCGTTACGGGCCTGGAGCGAGAGCAGCTCGACCGGCGGCAGCGCGGACACCAGGGGCGCCGCCGCGTCCGGCCAGCCCGCGACCGCGCCGTTGTGACTGAACAGCCACCGTCCGGACGCGAACGGCGCCGCGGCGGCCTCGGCGTCCGCCCCCGCGAAGGTCGCGTCCCGGACGGCCGCGAGCACGGCACCCGAGCGCACCACCCGGGACAGGTCGGCGAAGGACAGGTCGGCCCAGATCGGCCCGGCCCGCCGGTAGCGCGCCGGTACCGGGTCCTGCGAGGCGTACCAGCCCACCCCGAAACCATCGGCGTTGACCGTGCCGTGCCGCTGCCGGCGCGGCGCCCACGACTGGCGGAACAGACTGTGCGGGGGCTCCGTGAGGACCCGGCCGAGCGGTTCCTCGGGGCCCAGGTAGGCAAGGTGACGGCACATCAGACCGTCTCCGAGCGTGCGGTGCGGAACCCGGAGAAGATCTGCCGGCGGATCGGATAGTCCCAGTTGCGGAAGGTGCCCCGGCAGGCCACCGGGTCCACGGCGAACGAACCACCGCGCAGCACCTTGTGCTCGGGGCCGAAGAACACCTCCGAGTACTCCTTGTACGGGAAGGCGCGGAAGCCCGGGTACGGCAGGAAGTCGCTCGCCGTCCACTCCCACACGTCACCGATCAGCTGCCGGACGCCGAGCGGCGAGGCACCGGCCGGGTAGCTCCCGGCGGGAGCGGGCCTGAGGTGCCGCTGGCCCAGGTTGGCGTGTTCCGGCCCTGGGTCGGCGTCGCCCCACGGGTAGCGCCGCGAGCGGCCGGTGGCCGGGTCGAAGCGGGCCGCCTTCTCCCACTCCGTCTCGGTGGGCAGCCGCCGCCCGGCCCAGCGGGCGTAGGCGTCCGCCTCGTACCAGCACACGTGCAGCACCGGCTCGTCGGGCGGGACCGGTTCCGTGATCCCGAACCGGCGCCGCAGCCACTGGCCGCCGTCCCGCCGCCAGAACAGCGGGGCGGATATGGCGTGCTGCCTGATGTGCGCCCAGCCCTCCGGCGACCACCAGCGCTCGGTGTCGTAGCCGCCGTCCTCGATGAACGCCTGGTACGCCGCGTTCGTCACCGGGGTCGTGTCGATCCAGAACGGTGCCACCTCGCGCGGGTGCGCCGGGCGCTCGTTGTCCAGCGCCCAGGGCTCGCTGGAGGTGCCCATGGTGAACGGCCCCCCGGGGACGAGGACTTCGGCCGGACCGGTGAAGAGCGGGACCGGCTCCGGGTCCGGGGCGGTCAGCGCCTGCGGGCCCTTGCGGAGCTGATGGGTGATCAGCATGGTCTCGTCGTGCTGCTGTTCGTGCTGGGCGATCATGCCGAAGGCGAAGCCGGCCTCGGTCAGCCGGGTGCCGTGGAAGTCCGCCGTCTGGAGCAGGTCCAGCGCCCGGCCGCGCACCTCCGCCGCGTACCGGCGGGCCTCGGCGGGCGGCAGCAGCGGCAGGGTGGGGCGCTCGGACCGCGGGTGCTCGAAGGCGTCGTACAGGCTGTCGATCTCGGGCCGCATCGACTCCCGGCCGCCGACCGCCCGCAGCAGCCACAGCTCCTCCTGGTTGCCGATGTGTGCCAGGTCCCACACCAGTGGGGACATCAGCGGCGAGTGCTGGGCGGTGAGGTCCGGTTCGTCGACGCAGGAGGTCAGCAGCGTGGTGCGGTCGCGGGCGGTGGTGAGGGAGGCCAGTGCGCGCTCCCGCAGCGCCTCGGCGTCCGTCTCGGCCGTCCGGGTCTGGATGTCGGTCTCGGGGGCGGTCATGTACGGATGTCCTTCCTCCCGCGGGCGGTGCGGGTGCGTCCGGCCGGGCCGGACCCGGACGAGGGCGGGGCGGTCACGGGCAGTCGGTCCAGCAGGTCGTCGGCCGGGCAGCGGCCCCGGGCGACATAGCGGTCCCGGAACGCGGCCACGGCGTCGGTGACCCGGCTGGTGGCGCCGAGCCGGGGCAGCGCGTCCAGGGCCGCCGCGAAGCAGACGTCGGCGGCCTCGCGCAGCTCCGGGTCGGCGAGCCCGGACCGGGCCGCGTCGACCCACAGGGGGTTGTGCGGTGCGGGCCGGTCAAGGGCCCGTTCACCCAGTGGTTTCACGGTCCGGTAGGCGGTCTCGGCGGCCTCCGGGTCGTCGAACAGCGCTGCCGTCACCGCGAGCGGCACGATCCAGCCGTCCTCGCCGGGCTGGGCGTCGATCATCCGCAGCTCCAGATGGCCGCGCGGCCGGACCGGCGGGAACAGCGTGGTGAGGTGGTAGTCGAGGTCCGCCCGGGTGGGCGGCCGGGGCGAACCGGAGCGGGTCCACTCCCGGAAGGTGAGCCCCTCGGGCACCTCCCACGGTCCGCTGTCCCGGCGCACGCACATCACCGGCGCGTCCAGCACGTGCCGGGCCCAGGCGGCCCGCGGCTCGCCGTTCGGCGGGGGAGCGCCGGCCCGGCCGGCACCTATCTCCGTCCATATCAGCTGCCGGGCGGACCGCCAGCCCGTGGGGCGACCGCCGATCAGCGACGAGTTGGCGAACGCGGCCACCAGGACCGCGCCCAGCTGGTGCGCCAGCCACCAGCGCCGGGTGTGCCCCAGCGGGCCGGGCTCCTCGTGTCCGGCGTCCACGCAGACCTGGACGGACGCCGAGGCGCACATCATGTGCCGGCCGGCCGGACCGGTGCGGTCCAGGCAGGTCTCCATGGCGTCGTAACGGGGTTCGTGCAGGAATCTGCGGGGCGGGTGCCAGGGATCGTGACCGATGCCCGCGAGGCCGAGACCGTCCTGGGCCAGCACGGCCCGGACGGCGTCCAGGTCGGCGGAGACGGTGTCGACGCACTCCATCAGGGAGGCGGCGGGCGGCGAGCTCAGCTCCAACTGGCCGCCGGGTTCGACGGTGAGCGCCGATCCCAGGGGTACGGCCCGCACGGTGGCGTAGGCCGCTTCGAGTCGTTCGGGTGTGACCGGGAGCTGCGGCAGCTCCAGCGGGTGGACGAGCCACTCCAGCTCGACACCGAGGGTGCGGGGCGGTCCGGTCTTGAAGCAGATGCCCCGGACCAGGGCCTCCACCTCGGCCTCGGTGACGGCGGTGCGGTGCTCCGTACAGTCACCACCGTCGCTGTGTGTATGAGACATGTCGGGATCCTCCTGAGATTCCACCATGCCACGGGCACGGCGTCCGGGCCGGTGGCACTCGTTCCACCCAAGACCTTCGCACCGATTCGCACAAGAGTGCCAGCGGGGACGTTCCGGATCCGTCACCTCCGTTTCCTTGGATGTCTCCGGGCCGTCGCGGAGCCGGGAAACTCCGTTGCACCGCATCACCAGCATCACCCAGGATGCGTGCATGAGCACGACGGGGGAGACCGCGCGGGCCGCGGTCGTGGCGCCCACGGGGGTGGCGCCGTGAGCGCGCGCCTGCGCGGGATCGCCGAGGAAACGGAACGTATCGTGGCCGCGGGCCGGTATATCGCCTCGGACGGCCGGGAGGTGTCGCTCGCAGAATCGGTGCAGGCCGCGCGGGCGGGCACCCGGATGTACGGCCCCGCCCCGGTGCCGGTGACACCGGCAAGCGGAACCGAGTTGGTGGTCGAGGTCACCGGCGAGAGCAGCCTGGAGGCGGCCCGCCGGCTCGCCGACGCCCCCGTCGCCGTCCTGAACTTCGCCTCCGCCCGCAATCCCGGCGGCGGTTACCTCAACGGCGCGCAGGCGCAGGAGGAGGCGTTGTGCCGCGCCTCCGCGCTGCACACCTGCCTGCTGACGGCCCGTGCCTTCTACGACCATCACCGCGCCGACCGCGATCCGTTCTACTCGGACCGCGTGATCCATTCCCCGGCCGTCCCCGTCTTCCGCGACGACCGGGGCCGGCTGCTCGCCGAGCCGTACCATGCGGGCTTCCTGACGGCCGCCGCCCCCAACGCGGGTGTGATCCGGCGGACGGCGCCGGAGCGGGCCGCCGCGCTCCCGGCAGCCCTGGCCGTACGGGCCGGACGCGTCCTGGAGACGGCCGCCGCCCACGGTTACCGGCGGCTGGTGCTCGGCGCCTGGGGCTGCGGCGTCTTCCAGAACGACCCGGCGCGGGTCGCGGGGGCCTTCCGGACGCTACTGGGGCCTGACGGCCGGTTCGCCCGGACGTTCGAGCACGTGGTGTTCGGAGTGTTGGACCGGACGCCGGGGGCGGTGGTGCGGGGGGCGTTCGAACGGGCGTTCCCGGAGTCGGTGGGGGTGTAGTAGCGGGGATTCGGGAGTTGGGGGTCCGGCTGCCGGCTGCCGGCTGCCGGCTCGGCCCGGGACCAGGGGGCGGACCCTGCCGTATCGCTCGACCGTGGGCACGGCCCGTGGGGCTCGGGGGCGGTCAGGTCCAGCCGTACGCTCGTGCCGCGGCCCGGCGCGCTCAGGTCCACCCTTACACCCGTAACGCACGTGCCGTGGCCCGGCGCGCTCAGGTCCAGCCGTAACGTTCGTGCAGGCGTTGGCGGACGAGGTTGAACCGCATGCGGTCCAGCGCGCACGCCTCGCGGCGCATGCCCTCCTCGTGCAGTCGCAGCACCCGGTCCACGTCCACCCACGAATCACGGCCCGACCGGTCCCACGGCCCGCTCCCGATCGCCACCCACTCGCGGTCGCCGTCGTGCCGCTTGCTGGACAGCTGTACGGCGAGCAGGGTGCCGGCGGGCTCCCGGGCCACCACCAGCACCGGGCGGTCCTTGCCCCGGCCGTCGTTCTCCTCGAACGGCACCCAGGTCCATACGATCTCCCCGGGGTCCGGGTCGCCGTCATGGGCCGGGGAGTACTCGGTGCGCACCCGGCCGACCTCGCGCGGGTCGGCCTCGGTGGTGGCGTGCGGGCCGTACCGGCCGGGGACGTTCTCTTCGGTAAACGTGCTCACGGAGGCACCCTAGTGGTCCGGCCAACCCGGCCCCGGAGCAGGTGGGTTACTGCGAGGCCGAACCGGGGTGCCGATCCGGTGCGGAGCCGGGGCGCTGGAGCGGTGCCGTGCCCGTCGGGCGCGCGCCGATCCGCATGCCGGGGCGCCGGCTGTGCACCGTCAGGTAGGTCAGCCCGGACTCGCCGGCGGTGATGCTGCGGGCGGCGCCGTGCGGCAGCCAGACCAGGGCGCCCTCGGTGAGCGCCTCCACCGCCTCCGAGGAGCCGTTGCCGAGCGTGCCGTCCCCGGCGACGACCAGGACCAGCACGTCCAGTTGCGCCTCGGTGTGGGCCGTGATCCGCCCGCCCGGAGCCAGCCGGACGACGTTCGCGTCGAGTTGCCGACCGCTCTCCGCCAGCTTCCACAGCACCCCGGCCGGTGCCGGGGGCGTGTCGGCCAGCGCGCGGGTGTCGCACAGCACGCGCGGGTCCGTCGCCGGACGGGCTGCTGCAGTGGCGGTCGCGGACGGCGACGTCATCTGGTGTTCTCCTCGGCTCTTCCGTATCCCTGCCCACAGTGTCCGACCACTTTACAATTAATCCATGTAGGATTCGTGAAAATAGCCGCAGGTGGGAGAGGGGTGTCCGGACGTGACCACGCGGGAGAGCCCGCGCCGCCGGGAGGTGCTGGAGGTGCTGCGCACCGCGCCCGCACCGCTCGGGATCGCGGAGGCCGCCGAGCGGATGGGGCTCCACCCCAACACCGTGCGGTTCCACCTGGACGCCCTCGTGGCCGACGGCCTGGTGGAGCGCCGGGCCGTGGCACCCACGGGACCGGGCCGGCCCCGCACCGTCTACACCGTGCGCCCCGGCATGGACCGCGGCGGCCACCGCGACTACCGGTTGCTCGCCCGTATGCTGCTCAGCCGGTGGGCCGCCGCCGACCCGGCCGGGGCGCGGGCGGAGGCGATGGAGACGGGCCGGGCCTGGGGCCGCTTCCTGGTGGACCCTCTCCCGCCGTTCGAGCCGGCGACGCCCGAGCGGTCGGTGGCCGCGTTGCTCGCCCTGCTGGACGGCCTGGGCTTCGCGCCGCGGCCGGACGGAGAGGACGGAGCGGGCGGCGAGCCCGGCCGGACGCCGGAGCGGATCCGCCTGCGGCACTGTCCCTTCCTCGAACTCGCCGAGGAACAGGGCGGGTTGGTCTGCTCGCTCCATCTTGGCCTGATGCAGGGAGCGTTGGCGGAGCTGGGCGCACCGCTGACGGCCGCCACGCTGGAACCGTTCGCCGAACCCGACTCCTGCGTGGCCCACTTGGCGGGGACCGCGCCCGGCTGAACCGCCCCGCGCGGCGTCCGGGCGCGCCTCACTCACCGAGCCGAGCCCGCCGCCCGCGGCAGCCACCGCGCCGCTAGCCGGATCGCCGGCCAACGCACCGCCCGCCGCCCGCGGCAGCCACCGCACCCCCTGCTGGGTCGGCAGCCACCGCGCCGTTCGCAGAGTCGGCGGCCGTCGCACCGCGAGCCGGATCCGCGGCCACCGCACCGCCCGCCCCGATCGACCCCGCCGCCCCACCACCCCGGCGGAGAAAGGCCCTCCATGAACACCGCCGCCGCCACCGCCGGCGCGGTCACCTTCGTCTGGCTCGGGATGGTGCTGGCGATCTCCTTCCTGGAGGCGCCGCTGAAGTTCCGAGCCCCGGGTGTGACGATCCCCGTCGGTCTCGCGATCGGACGACTGGTGTTCCGCGCGCTGAACGCCGTGGAGACCGTCCTCGCGGTCGTCGTGATCCTCGCGGTCGCGCTGGGCGACGCCCCGGCCGCCGTCATCTCGCTGACCGCGGCGGTGGCGGCCCTCCTCCTCGCCCAGCTGGCCGTCGTCCGCCCCCTTCTCAACCGCAGGTCCGACCGGGTCCTCGCGGGAGAGGAACTGCCCCGTTCGCGCAGCCACCTGTGGCGCCCTGGAAGTCCTCAAGGCAGGCGCCCTGATCGCCCTCGGCGTCGCCCTGCTCACGGCGTGAGCCCGTAGGGTCGGAGCTTGGAGCCGCGAGGCCGGGACGCGCACGGGGGACCAGGGAACATGCCGACACCCGACACCCGGGACGCGAACGCCTGGCCAGCCTGCCGGACTTCCGGCGCACCGGGCCTGCCCATCTCGCGGGGCACGCCGACCCCAGGGTCCGCGCCCCGGGCGCACGGGACCCGACACCGAGCCGGCCGTCGTCGAACGGCTCACCCGTGACCCCGGCCCGAGGCCAGGGCGGCCCTGGCCCACCACCCGAACCTCCCGGCCCCCGGCCCCCGGGCTCACGGAACTCCTCGCCGACCCGGAACTCGCCCACGCCGCCGGGGCGAACCCGGCCCCGCGCCCGGAGACGGTCGACCGGCTCGTGCACACGCACGGCCGGGGCCCCTGGTGAGGGACCCCGGCCGCGCACAGCACCCCTTGCTCAGCCCTCCTGCTCCACCGGCACCTTCTGCGGCGGAGGGGCCACCACGCCGTTGAGCGAGGGCGACCCCCCGTTCACCGGCTGCCCGTTGTCCCCCATCGTGGCGAGCAGCTTGCGGGCGAGGCCGAGCCCGGTGCCGCCCATGGTGAGCGCCTTGGCGAACAACTCGCCCATGCCGTCCGCGCCGTTGAGCAGCACCATGTTGTCCACGTTGCCGAACGCCGACGCCCCCGCCTGGACGATCTCCGGCCACTTCTCGGCGAGTTGCTGGGCGACGACCGCCTCCTGGTTCTCCGCGAGGGCCGCGGCCCGCGCCTTGATGGCCTCCGCCTCCGCCAGGCCCTGGGCGCGGGTGGCCTCGGCCTCCGCCAGGCCCTTCGCCTGCTGGGCGGCGGCCTCGGCCTCACCGGTGGCCCGGGTGGCGGCGGCGCTCGCCGCACCCCGGGTCTTGGTCGCCTCGGCCTCGGCCGCGGCGGCGGCCTTCACCCGGGTCGCCTCGGCCGCCGCCGCCAGCTCCGTCTCCTTCGCCTTCGCCTGGGCCGCCGAGATCCTCGCGTCACGCTCGGCCTCGGCCAGCGTCCGCTTCTCGTACGCCTTGGCGTCCGCCGGCTTGCGGACGTCCGCCTGGAGCTGCTGTTCCCGCCGGTGCGCCTCCAGTTCGGCGACCCGTGTCTCCTGCACGACGACCTCCTGCCGGGCCGCCGCCGCGGCGAGCGGGCCGGCCTGCTGGGACTTGGCCGCTGCCTTGTCCCGCTCGGCCTGGTAGCCGGCCTGGAGGATCTCACTGTCCCGGGTGGCTTCCGCCATCCGCGCGAACGACTGCTGCTCGGCCTCCGTGGCCAGCCGGTTCGCCTCGGCCTGCGCGATGCGCGCGTCCCGCTGGACGGCCGCCGCGTGCGGCATCGCCAGGTTCTGGATGTAGCCGGTCGGATCCTCGATCTCGTGGATCTGGAGCGAGTCCACGATCAGACCGAGCTTCTCCATCTCCGTGCCACAGGCCGCCCGGGTCTGCCCGGTCAGCTTCTCCCGGTCGCGGATCATGTCCTCGACCGTCAACCCGCCCACGATCGACCGCAGATGACCGGCGAAGACGTTGTGCACCCGCTCCGACATCAGCTTCTGCTGGTCCAGGAAACGGCGGGCCGCGTTCGCGATCGACACGAAGTCGTCGCCGACCTTGAAGATGACCACGCCCCGCACCTTCAGCGGAATGCCCTGGTGCGTCACGCAGTCCACGTGCAGCTCGGTCTCGTTCAGGTCCAGCGACAGCTTGCGCACCGCCTGCACACCGGGCAACACCAGCGTGCCGCGCCCGGTGACGATGCGGAAGCCCATGCCCTCCTCCAGGCCCTCGGTGCGGTGCTTGGACCCGGAGATGATGAGCGCCTCGTTCGGCTCGGCGACCCGCCACATCATCTTGAACAGACCGATCAACACGAGGACGGCAACGACGACCGCCCCCGCAACGACGCCGACAACCATCGGCATACGCCCCCTTTGCATGGTGCCCTGTCGGCACCGAACGAAGGGAGTGTGCGCCTGCCGCGGGCCCGGGTGAAGACGCCGGGTAATCCTTGTTGCAATCTTGACGCACGCCGCTCTCACCTGGGGCGACGCGGGCTCAACTGTCGTACGCCGCCGTCACGTAGACCGTCCTCGGTGGCAGGTACTCCACCACCATCACGACCGTGCCGGTCGCGATCCGGCCCGTGCCGCCGGCCGGATAGGCGAGGAAGTGCTCCGCGCCGCCGCGCACCCGCACGATCACCTCGCCGACCAGACCGGGTCCGACCGTCCCGGTCACCCGCCCCATCAGCCCGACCATCGACGCGTCGTCCATGGCCCCAGCGTACGGGCGGAACGCCGTCACGCGGCCGGAGTGCCGGCATCCGCGTCGGCGTCCGCCCCCTCCGGCGGCCACAGCTCGTGCCAGCGCAGCTCCGCCTCCAACTGCGCGGCCAGCGACACCAGGAGCGGCTCACTGTCGGCTGGGCCGAGCAACTGCGCGCCCACCGGGAGTCCGGGGCCCGCGAACCCGGCGGGCACGTTCACCCCCGGCCAGCCGAGCACGTTCCACGGCCAGGCGTACGGGCAGGCGGCGATGATCGCCCGGTCCGTGGCCAGCCCGCCGAGTCCGGACAAGGCACCGATCCGGGGCGGGGGCATGGCGGTGGTCGGGGCGAGGATCACATCGTACGACTCGAAGAACGCGCCGATCCGCCGGTGCAGCACCGCTTCGGCGCGCCGGGCCGCACGGAGCGGGGCACCGGCGAGCAGCCGGCCGAGCCGGGCGGCGCCCCGGGTACGCGGATCGAGCAGCGCCGGATCCGGTGCCTCGCGGACCCGCTCGGCGATCCCGGCGGTGGCCCGGGGCACGAAGGCCAGCCCGATCTGCCCGTACGGCGGATCGGCCTCCTCCACGACGTGCCCCAACCGCGCCAGCCGCTCGGCGAGTTCGACGACCCGGGAGCGGATCACCGGGTCCAGCCGAGCGGGTACGGCGGTGAACGGCGGCTTCAGCGACAGGGCGACGCGCAGCCGGCCCGGGTCGCGGCCGACCGCGTCCGCCACCGTCAGCGCGGGCGGCCGGTGCGGGTCCCGGTCGTGGTTGCCGCTCGCCGCGTCGAGCAGCAGGGCCGCGTCGGCGACCGTACGGGCGAGGGTGCCGTTCACCGTGATGCCGTGGAAGGACTCGCCGCGCGGCCAGGTCGAGATACGGCCGCGCTGCGGCTTGATGCCGATCAGGTGCGTCCAGGAGGCCGGGATGCGTACCGAACCGGCGCCGTCGGAGCCGAGCGCGGCCGGGACGAGTCCGGCGGCGACGGCTGCGGCCGACCCACCGGAGGACCCGCCGGGCGTGTGCTCGGTGTGCCACGGGTTGCGGGTCTCCCCGAAGGCCGGCCCCTCGGTGAACGGCCACTGCCCCAGCTCACACGTGTTCGTCTTGCCGACGATCACCGCGCCGGCCGCGCGCAGCCGCCGTACCGCCTCCCCGTCCGCGGGCGCCGGCGGGAACTCGCCGCAGCAGCCGAACGCGGTCGGCTCACCGGCCACGTCCATGTCGTCCTTCACCGCCACCGGCACCCCGAGCAGCGGGCGCCGCACACCGGCGGCCAACTCCCGGTCCGCGGCCTCCGCTTCGGCGAGGGCGGCCTCGGCGCGCACGATCCGGAAGGGGTTCAGCGTCGCCTGAGCGGCCTCGATCCGCGCCAGCGTCCGCTCCACCACCTCCCGCGAGCTCACCTCCCCCTCGGCGAGCGCACGCCGGGTCTCCACGAGTCCTGCGGCACGGTCGGGCGTCATGGACGAGCACCTCCGGGAGACTCCGGGCACGATGTCTACCGAACGGTAACGTCACAGCGGGCCGGGAGCGCGGTTTTCCGACGGGTGTCTTCCGGGGGCCGGTTTCTTCCCGGGGGCGAGCGGTGTTCGCCCGCCTCGTCGAAGTCCCAGGGCTCCTCGCCGTACGGCTCCGGGGCCGGGCGTGTCGTGCCGGGGCGTGCGGGGTCTCGCGTGGTGGGCGATCAACCCAGCAGTCGTCGCAGCCACCCCAGGCGGGCCGCGCGGGCCGTGCGGGACAGGGTCGCCTCCGGGGCGAGGGCGTCGAAGCCGTGGCAGCCGCCCGGCCAGACGTGGAGCTCGGCCTCGCCGCCGGCCTGCCAGATCCGGGACGCGTAGCCGACCACCTCGTCCCGGAAGGTCTCCGCGGAGCCCACGTCCAGGAAGGCCGGGGGAAGGCCGGACAGGTCGGTCGCGCGGGCCGGGGCCGCGTACGGAGAGACCTCGGGGCCGCCGCGGCGCTCGCCGAGCAGGGCCGTCCAGGCGGTCTCGTTCGCGGTACGGTCCCACACGCCCAGGCCGGCCATCTGACGGCTGGAGACGCTGTCGTTGCGGTCGTCCAGCATCGGGCACATCAACAGCTGGCCGAGGGGACGCGGGCCCCGCCGGTCCCGGGCGAGCAGGGCCAGGGCCGCGGTCAGACCGCCGCCCGCGCTGGCGCCCGCCACGACGATCCGGTCCGGGTCGCCGCCGATCTCCCGCGCGTGCTCCGCGGTCCACAGCAGCCCGGCGTACACGTCCTCGATCGGCGCCGGATGCGGGTGCTCGGGCGCGAGCCGGTACTCCACCGACACCACGACCGCGCCCAGCTCGCGCGCCCAGGCCAGCGGTTCGGTCACGCCGACCCGGTTGGTGCCGGCGACCAGGCCGCCGCCGTGCACGTGGTACAGCACCGGCAGCGGGGCCGGGACGGGAGCGGTCATCGGCCGGCACAGGAGGAGGCGGACACCGGGGGCACCCTCCGGACCGGGCACCGTACGGTCCTCCGCCTCGAACGCGCCGTCCATGGTCACGTCGACCAGCTCGACGGCCGCGCCGCGCCGGGCGGCCTCGACGTCTTCCGGTGTCAAGCCGGGTTCGATCACGCCCCGGAACGACTCCAGTACGGCGGCGAGTTCCGTATCGAACGGCGGGGGGACCAGGGACATGGCTCCTCCTGCTCCTTCCATGGGGCGTCCGGGGGCCGGTCACGACGCAGGCGGCCGTGACCGGTCATGAGCGGTCACGAGCCGTCTACCCCTTGCCGCCCCGAGCACGACCCGCCGGGGCCGGAGGCTTCGGCGGCAGCTCCCGGCACCAGGGGCTGCGGCACGGGTGAGGGCCGGAGCCGCGGCGGCTCCGGCCCTCACCGGGAACGCAGGGTGCCGGTCCCGACGGGAGCGGCGGTACGGCTCAGGCGGCGGCAGCGCCGACGTTGCCGTGCAGACGGGCGACGACCTCGGTCAGCTGGGCGGCGACCTCGGCGTCGTCGACCGGGTGGGTCTCGGCGAAGCGGGTGACCGAGCCGGGGATGGACAGCTTGATGTCCTCGATCACCTTGCCGCCGGCGATGCCGACGGCCTTGCGGGCCTCGTCCTGCGCCCACACGCCGCCGTACTGGCCGAAGGCGGTGCCGACCACGGCGACGGGCTTGCCGCCGAAGGCGCCGGCGCCGTAGGGGCGGGACAGCCAGTCGATGGCGTTCTTCAGCACGGCCGGGATGGTGCCGTTGTACTCGGGGGAGAAGAGCAGGAAGGCGTCGGCGGCCTGGGCGGCCTCGCGCAGCTTGGCGGCGGCGGCCGGCACGTTGCCCTCGACGTCGATGTCCTCGTTGTAGAACGGGATGTCGGCCAGGCCCTCGTACAGCTCGACCTCGGCGCCCTCCGGCGCGAGCTTCACGGCCGCCTCGGCGAGCTGGCGGTTGTGCGAACCGGCGCGAAGGCTGCCGACGAGCGCGAGGATGCGAACAGACATGGGAACTCCAAGGGGCTGAAACATCGCTGTCACGATCCGGACCGGGGTCCGTTTAAGTGTGTATCACCCTAACCGGACCGCGGTCCAGTTTTGTTCCCGATGCTTTACGCTGTCGACATGTCCAGCGCTCTGCCGCCCTTCCCGAAGCCTGAGGAGCCCGTCGACACGCCCCAGTTGCTGGAGGTCGGCCCTGCTTCCGAAGTGCCGCTCCTGCGGGCCGACGCCGCCCGCAACCGGGCCCGGCTGCTGGAGGCCGCCGCCCGGCTGATCGCGGAGCACGGGGTGGCCGGGGTCACCATGGAGGCGGTGGCGGCGGCGGCCAACGTGGGCAAGGGCACGGTCTTCCGCCGCTTCGGCGACCGCACCGGGCTGCTGATGGCCCTGCTCGACCACTCGGCCAGGCAACTCCAGGCCGACTTCCTGAGCGGGCCCCCGCCGCTGGGTCCCGGCTCGCCGCCCCTGGAGCGGCTGAGGGCGTTCGGTGTGGCGGTGCTGTACCGCACCGCGGAGCAGCTCGACCTCCAACTGGCCGCCCAACCGGAGCCGACCCGCCGGCTCCTGCACCCCGCCGCCGGGTCGCTGCGCATGCACGTCACGATGCTGCTGCGCCAGATCGTCCCGAAGGCCGACTGCGATCTGCTCGCCCACACGCTCCTGGCCTCGCTGGACCCCGCGCTGATCCACCACCTGACCCGGCAGTGCGACATGCCGATGGAACGCCTGGAATCCGGCTGGCTCGACCTGGTCGCCCGGGTGACCGGCACGGAGCCGCCGCGCTAGGCAGGGCTGAGCGGGCCGCGCCGGACCGTCCCGACAGGCCGGCCCCGCCCGCGGAGCCGATGTGGTGGCGTGGAGCCGCATCGAGCCGTTGGGGTACGGCGGGCTCGTACGGAACCTCACGCGCAGCCGGGTAGCGACCAAGTCCCCGGGGCCGGACCTGAACGAGCCGGCCCACGTGAAATCACCGAGCCGGGCCGCCCGAACCGGCCGCGCGGAATCACCGAACCGGACCGGCCGAACCGGACCGGCCGAACCGGACCGGCCGAACCGGACCGGCTCGGACGGCCTGGCCCGGCCAAGCCGACGCGCACCGCGCAGAACCGTCACACCCGGCCGAGCCGCCTCCGCCCGGACGGAGCCCCCGCGCCAGGTCGAGTCGCCCCCGCCGCCCGGGGCCCCGGCACCCGGCCACGCGTCGGTTTGACCCCGCTCGAACCGGATCGCCCAGTCAGGCCAAGTCGCCTGCGCCCGCGCGAAACCCCCCGGCGCCCGGCCGAGTCGCCGTCGCCCGCACGGAGCCCCCGGCGCCTGGCCAAAGTCACCCCCGCCCGCGCGGAGCCCCCGACGCCCCGCGCCCGGCCAAGTCGCCCCGGCCCAATCGTGCTGACTCGCCCAGCCAGGGCGAGCCAGGTCCCGTCCGGTCAGTCCGCCCGGCCGGCGAACATGTTCAGCAACCCCTGTGGCGCGTCCGTGCGGAACAGCAGGGACTGGCTGTGGGCGGAGTCCCGCGCGGAGGCCGCGGCGCGGGGGAACATCCGGGACTCGTAGGCGGCCAGCGCGGCCTCCGTGTCCCCGGGGTGCGCGGCCAGGGCGAGGCCGAGTTCGGCGCCGTCGATCAGGGCCAGGTTGGCGCCCTCGCCCGCGAACGGCGACATCAGGTGGGCCGCGTCGCCGAGCAGGGTCACCCCGGGCACCCGCTCCCAGCGATGCCCGGCCGGCAGGGCGTGGATGCGGCGGGGCACCAGCGCGCCGTCCGCGTCCGCGACCAGCGCCCGCAGGTTCGCGTCCCAGCCGTCGAACTCCTTCAGCACGGCCGTCTTCGCCGCCTCGGTGTCGGTGAAGTCGATGCCGTCCAGCCAGTCCTCCGGCGCCACCACGGCGGCGTACACGTGCAGGCTGCCGTCCGTCTCGCGGTGGGCGAGGAAGCCGCGGCCGGGTCCGAGCGCGAAGAGCATGCCGCCGCCGACCACCTCCGCGCTCACCGGGTGCCGCGCATCCGCCTCCCGCAGGTCCACCTCCACGAACGACACACCGGTGTACGCCGGACGGGCCGCGGAGACCAGCGGACGCACGCGCGACCAGGCGCCGTCCGCGCCGACCAGCACATCGGTGGTGAACTCGGTGCCGTCCGCGAGCGTCACCCGGTGCCGGCCGCCGTCCAGCGGGCGCGCGCCGGTGACCTTGGCGCCCCAGCGGACGGTGCCGGCGGGCAGGCAGCCGAGCAGGAGACCGCGCAGGTCGCCCCGGTCTATCTCGGGCCGACCGCCGGTGCCGTCGTCGGGCTCCGCCAGCCGGACCGCGCCGTCCTGGTCGAGGACCCGCAGGGCCTGGCCGCCGGAGTGCACCCGGGTCAGGAACTCCTCGTGCAGGCCGGCGGCCCGCAGTGCCTCCTGGCCGGTGTCGTCGTGGATGTCGAGCATGCCGCCCTGGATCCGGGCGTCCGCCGACGCGTCCAGGTCGAACAGCGCGGCCTCGATGCCGTGCACGTGCAGCACGCGGGCGAGCGTGAGCCCGCCGAGCCCTGCGCCGACGACCGCGACGGGGTGGTGGGGGAGGGAACCGGTGGTCACGTGGCCTCCTGGCCTTCGGTCGGCACGGGGTTCGGTACGTCGGTCGACACGGGGTTCTGTACGTCGGCCGGTTCGAGGTTCGGTACGGCGGTCCGCTCGATGCCGTTGATCAGCGTCTGGAACGCCCACGACAGGCGAGCCCCGGGCGTGCCGGACAGCAGCGCGTCGGCACCGGCGGCGATGTGCGGATGGGTGGCCGCGGGCGCCTCGCGCAGGGCTCGGGCCGCCGCCTGCCAGTCGCCCTGGGGCTCCTCCCCGGCGTGCTCGGCGGCGGTCGCCGTGGCGTGCTGGAGCAGCAGGTCCACGCCCCAGGCCGCCTGGGCGAGCGGTACCCCGCCCGCCTGGAGCAGCTCCAGCAGGGTCTCGACCAGGCGCAGGTAGTGCGGGCCGCTCGGCCGCGCGGTCAGCGCCGAGCGAGCCAGGGTCGGGTGCTCCAGGAGCATCGCGGTGTAGCCGGTGAGCACCCGCTCCAGCCGTTCCCGCCAGGTGCCCTCGGAAGGGGCCGGATCGACCGTGCCGAGCAGTTCGTCCAGGACGGCCGCGTGCAGTTCGTCGGTGTTGCGGACGTACACGTAGAGCGAGGCGGGGCCGGTGTCGAGTTCCTGCGCGAGCCGTCGCATCGTCACCTTGCGGAGCCCTTCCGCCCGCAGGATCGCGACGGCGGCGGCGATGATGCCCTCCCGGGTCAGGGCGGGTTTGGCGGGACGCTCCCGGCGGGAGCGGGGGGCAGCGTTCATGTCCATCACCGTAACGAACATGTTCGTCGCGAACAAGTTCGCCACGAACGCGTTCGCCACGAACGCGTTCGCCACGAACGCGTTCGCCGGACGGCGCGCGGACGCCCTCTTTGTCGAACGATGAAGCACCTTGCCCCGCCCGGCCCCGGCCCCCGCCCCTCTGCCAAGATGCGGTCTGTCATGGTGCAGATACCGAACACGCCCACGAGTGCCGATGTGGCCCGCCTGGCCGGCGTCTCGCGCGCGACCGTCTCCTGCGTCCTCAACAAGACCAGCGCCGTGCGGATCAGCGAAGCGACCCGCCGGCGCGTGCACGAGGCCGCCCGCGAACTGGGGTACGTCCCCCACGCCGCCGCCCGCAGCCTGCGCGCCGGACGCAGTCGTATGGTCCTCATGCCCGCCCCGGCGATCCCGGTGGGTCCCCTGTACAGCCGGTTCCTGAACGAACTCCAGTGGGCGCTGGGCCGTCTCGACTACACCGTCGTCCAGTACGGCAGTGTCGGCCTGGAGGGTGACGAGGCCGCCCGCGCCTGGGCGGAGCTGCGGCCGGTCGCCGTCCTGGTGCCCGGTGCCGGACTCGGCCCGCAGGGCGTCGCCGTCCTCAAGCGGTCCGGCGCCCGGGCCGTGGTCACCCTCGGTCCCGCCCGCGTCGAGGGAGCGCACGCGCTGCTGATGGACCACGACGCCGTCGGCCACTGCGCGGGCGCCCACCTGTACGCGCGGGGCCGGCGCCGGATCGGCGTAGTCCTGCCCGGGGAACCCGGACTGGAGGTCTACTCACGGCCCCGGCTCGCCGGCGTGCGCGAGGCGCTGCGGGGCACGGACGCCACCGTGACGGAGCTGCCCCTCGCCTATACCGAGGAGGCCGCCGCCGAACTGGCCGCCCGCTGGACCGGGTCCGGCCTGGACGCGGTCTTCGCCTACAACGACGAGTACGCGATGCTGCTCATGCGCGCCCTCCAGGACGAGGGCGTCCGCATCCCCGAGGACGTCGCCGTGATCGGTGCCGACGACCTGGTGCTGGGCCGGCTGCTGCGGCCCCGGCTGAGCACGGTCCACATCGAGCTGCCCTCCGGGCAGGACCTCGCCGAACTGGTCGACCGTGCCGTGCGCGACCCGGGCGGCGAGCCCGAGGTGCACACCGTGCTGGGGGCCTCGGTGATCCGGCGCGAGTCCAGCTGATCCGGTCCCGCACGCGGTGTCACCGCGGCCCCCCACGCGTTACTGCTGCGCCTGCCCCTGCCCCTCCTGGGCCTGGCCCTGCTGGGCGGCGACGTCCTTGCGGACCTCGTCCATGTCGAGCTTGCGGGCCTGCCCGATGAGGTCGGCGAGCATCGGCGCGGGCAGGGCGCCCGGCTGGGCGTAGACCGCGACCTGGTCGCGCACGATCATCAGCGTCGGGATCGACTGGATGTCGAAGGCGGCGGCCAGCTCCGGCTGCGCCTCGGTGTCCACCTTGGCGAAGACCAGGTCGGGGTTCTCCGCGGCGGCCTTCTCGTAGACGGGCGCGAACGACCGGCAGGGCCCGCACCAGGACGCCCAGAAGTCGATGAGAACGAACTCGTTCTCGGTGACCATCTGGTCGAAGTTCTCCTTGGTCAGCTCCACAGTGCTGCTCATGGCGTGATTCCCTCTTCCTGGTGTGGGGTGTGCCGACGTCGGAAACACAGTCGCCGGTCCGCCTATTCCACCCGTGCACGCCCGTGTTCCGCGCGCGTACCCGTGTGGCCACCGCGCACACCACCCACCAGACTGACTGCATGACGGAAACGGAATCCATCGCTTACGACGTCGTGGTGATCGGGGGCGGACCCGTGGGGGAGAACGTCGCCGACCGCACCCGGGCGGCCGGCCTCACCACGGCCCTCGTGGAGAGCGAACTGCTCGGCGGCGAATGCTCGTACTGGGCGTGTATGCCCAGCAAGGCCCTGCTCAGGCCGGTCATCGCGCAGGCCGACGCCCGCCGCCTGCCCGGCCTCGCCCAGGCGGTCCAGGGCCCGCTCGACGCTCCGGCCGTGCTGGCCCGCCGGAACTACTTCACCGCCGGCTGGAAGGACGACGGCCAGGTCGGCTGGCTGGAGGGCACCGGTGCCGTCCTGTACCGCGGCCAGGGCCGGCTGGCCGGGCCCCGCACGGTCACGGTCACCGGACCCGACGGGACGGTCACCACCCTCACCGCCCGGCACGCCGTCGCCGTGTCCACCGGCACCCGGGCCCAGCTGCCCGACCTGCCCGGACTCGCCGAGGTCAAGCCCTGGACCAGCCGTGAGGCGACCAGCGCCCAGGCGGTCCCGGGCCGGCTGATCGTCGTCGGCGGCGGTGTCGTCGCCACCGAGATGGCCACCGCCTGGCAGGCCCTCGGCTCCCGGGTCACCATGCTGGTGCGCGGCAAGGGGCTGCTGAACCGCATGGAGCCGTTCGCCGGGGAACTGGTCGCCGAGGCCCTCACCGAGGCGGGCGTCGACCTGCGCACCGGCACCTCCGTGGAGTCCGTCAGCCGTGAGAACGGCACGGTCGTGGCCGTCACCTCCGCCGGTGACCGGATCGAGGGCGACGAGATCCTCTTCGCCACCGGCCGCGTCCCGCACACCGACGACATCGGCCTGGACACGGTCGGCCTGGAACCCGGCTCCTGGCTGGACGTCGACGACAGCATGCGCGTGACCGGCACCGACTGGCTGTACGCGGTCGGCGACGTCAACCACCGCGCCCTCCTCACCCACCAGGGCAAGTACCAGGCCCGTATCGCCGGTGCCGCCATCGGCGCCCGCGCCACCGGCGGCACGGTCGCGGAGGAGCCCTGGGGCGCCCACGCGGCCACCGCCGACCACCACGCCGTGCCCCAGGTCGTCTTCACCGACCCGGAGGCCGCCGCGGTCGGGCTCTCCCTCGCCGAGGCCGAACAGGCCGGCCACCGCGTCCGCGCCGTCGACGTGGAGTTCTCCTCCGTCGCGGGCGCCGGCCTGTACGGCGACGGCTACAAGGGCCGCGCCCGGATGGTCGTGGACCTGGAGGACGAGATCCTGCGCGGGGTCACCTTCGTCGGCCCCGACGTCGGCGAACTCATCCACTCGGCCACCGTCGCGGTCGCGGGACACGTCCCGGTCGGCCGGCTGTGGCACGTCGTCCCGTCGTACCCGACGCTGAGCGAGGTGTGGCTGCGGCTGCTGGAGGCCTACCGGGACAACTGAGCGGCAGGCTAAGGCAGTTCGAAGCCCAGGGCCTCGGCCGCCGCCTCCGGCGTCGGCTGGGCCCACAGGGCCAGCGCCGCCTCGGCGGTGGACAGCGAGCGCGGCTCCGCGCGGTCCAGGTACAGCGTGCCGTCGAGGTGGTCCGTCTCGTGCTGGACGATCCGGGCCGGCCAGCCGGTGAACACCTCGTCCAACGCGCGGCCGTGTTCGTCCGCGCCGCGCAGCCGCACCTCGGCGTGCCGGGCCACCACCGCGACCCACCCCGGCACGCTCAGGCAGCCCTCGAAGAACGCGGCCCTGGCGGTGCCGACGGGCTCGTACGAGGGGTTGACCAGGACCCGGAAGGGCTGCGGCACCCGTCCCCGGGCGACCGCCACCTCCTCGGGCACCTGCGCCGGGTCCTCGATGACCGCGATCCGCAGCGGCACACCTACCTGCGGGGCGGCGAGGCCCACACCGGGGGCCGCGTGCATGGTGACGCGCAGGGCCTCGACGAACCGGGCCAGCAGCGCGGGGCCGAGCTGGCCGTCGTACGGCTCGGTGCCGCGCCGCAGCACCGGCTGTCCGGCCGCGACGATGGGCAAGGGGCCGCCGGCGGCGAGGAGTTCCTCGACCCGCTCGGCGAGCGGTGCGTGATCACGGGGAGGTGCCATCGCGTCAGGATGCCATGCCCGCCCGCCGACTCCTGTGGCACAGGTCACCAACACCCCGGAGAACTCCGCCCTTTCGCGGTCCGACCACCGGACTGCCCGTGGTTCTCGCACCGAGCCCCGGAGAAGCCCGCTGACGACCACCGCTCCCTCGACCACCCCGGCCGAGGCGTCCCGCCCCGCCACCCGCGGTCGCCGGGCACCCCCACGTGCTGCGCCTGCACTTCTGCGCCGGTGTGCTCGTCGCGCCCTTCCTGCCGACCGCCGCCGTCACCGGCCTGCTGTACGCGGGCTCCTTCCGGACCGAGAGACTCGTCCACGGCCATGAGCCGACCGTTCCGGCCGACGAGCGCGAGCTGCCCGCCTCCGTCCAGGTGGCCGCCGCCCGCAAGGCCCGCCCGGAGGGCACCGCAGCGGCCGTCCGCCTTGTGCCGGCGCTCGCGGCCGTCCCTTTGCCCGGCTGGTCCGTACCGCTGCCCGGCATCCCGCTGGCCTGTCTCCTCGCCGCCGACGTCCTCCTCGCCGTCGGCATCCTCCTCGGTGAGATCGCGCACCGGTGCGGGCGCCGCACGTAGGGGAGTGTCAGTGGCGTGAAGTAGCGTGGAACGGCGGGTGAGCGAGCGCGGGAAGACGGCGGAGGAACCACGGATGACGAGGGAAGACGGCCGGGCCCGGCGGCGCGGGCAGGGGGAGCTGGAGGGCCAGGTCCTCGGCGCGCTGCGCGAGGCGGACGGACCGGTCACCGCGGCCTGGGTGCAGGAGCGCCTCGGCGGCGACCTCGCCTACACCACCGTCGTCACCATCCTGACCCGGCTGCTCGCCAAGGACGTCGTCTCCCGCGAACGGCACGGCCGGTCCTTCCTGTGGACGCCGACGGCCGACGTGGCCCGGCTGGCCGCGCTGCGCATGCGCCGCCTGCTCGACGGCGAACGCGACCGCGAGGCGGTCCTCGCCAGCTTCGTCACCGCCCTGCCGCCCGGCGACGAACAGGTGCTGCGGGCGCTGCTCGACATCCCGGGCCCGGACGCCGGCGGCACGGAGGACTGACGGCTCATGGGGCTCTTCGTCTTCCTGCCGCTGGTGCTGCCGCTGTCCGCGTGGCCCGTCGCCCGGCTCGCCGAGACCCGGCTGCACCCGCGCACCGCGACCCGGCTGCTGACCGCGGTCGCCGTCGTCATGGCCGGGTGCAGCACGCTGTGCCTGGCCCTGCTCATGGTGGTCGGCACCGCCCAACTGCCCGGCAACCCGCTGCCGGACGGCTGGTCCGACCCGGAGGTGCGGGCCGCCGTCCCGCACGACGAGGTGGCCGGCCGGGCCGCCATCCCCGCGCTCGCCGTCGTCGCCGCGGCCTGCGCCCGCACCCTGTGGCGGCACCACCGGGTCACTTACCGCGCCCACCGCGCGCTGGCCGGGGTGCCGGGGTCCACGGTCGCGGTCCTCCCGGACGGCACCCCGTACGCGTACGCCCTCCCCGCGAGCCGCAGCCGGGGCCGGGGCCGGATCGTCGTCAGCACGGCCCTGCTGGCCGGACTGGCGCCCGCCGAGCGGCGCGCCCTGTTCGCCCACGAACGCGCCCATCTGACCGCCCGTCACCACCGCCACCTGCTCGCCGCGCACCTGGCGGCCCGCGCCAACCCGTTCCTCAGACCGCTGCGCACCGCCGTCGTCTACACGGCCGAGCGGTGGGCGGACGAGGAGGCGGCCCGCGCGGTCGGTGACCGGCGCACGGTCGCCCGCGCCATCGGCAAGGCGGCCCTGCTGGCCCCGCGCATACCGGTGCCGACCGTGGCCGCGCTGGCGGCGACCGGTCCCGTGCCGCGCCGGGTGGCCGCGCTGCTGGCCCCCGCCCCCGCGGCCCGTACCTGGCCGTCGGCGTTCACCTCGGTCGGCCTGGCCGCCTGGGGCGCCGCCGCCGGGGCGCTGGTGTCGGCGATGTCGTCGGCGAGCTCCGCTGTCACCCTGTTCCTGGTCCTGCACGCGGCGACACCGCTGTGACGACGCAGGGGCTGGGCGGCTGTGCCCGGACCGCGCGGGCTGGTGCCGGTCCGGTCCGGTCCGGTCCGCGGACACGCGGCGGGGTCTGCCGGAGAGCCCGGGAGGGTAGGGGCCTGAATGTTCGGGGTGCCGCCTCCTGGCCGTGCCGGTCGGCATGCCTGCCGCGTCTCTACCGCGCGGGGCGCACCGCGTGCCTGGTGACCGCGCCGCGTGCGGGGCGCCAGGTGGCGACCAGGGCCGCCGCCAGCAGGAGTTCGGCGATGTCACCGCCGTAGTACATGATCTCGGCAGCGCCCCGGACCTGGGGGACCGGAGCGCCGACGGCGACCCAGAAGCCGCCGTACATCAGCTGTGCGACGCTCGCGTGCACCGCGATGGCGCAGCCCAGGCAGACCAGCCGGGCGCGCACACCGGGGCGGGCCGGGGCGGGATCGGGCCCGGCGACGGCGTGCGCGAACAGGCAGCCCGCCAGCAGGAAGTGCGCGTGCAGCAGCCAGTGTCCGGCCGGGCGGGCCGTGACGGCGTCGTAGAGCGGGGTGAAGTACAGCGGTGCGAGGCTGCCGGTGGACAGCAGCAGACCGGTCACCGGGTGGGCGAGCAGCCGGGCCGGGCCGCTGTGCAGGAACGCGGTGAGGCGGCGGGCGTGGGGTGCCGGCAGGGCGCGCAGCGCGAGGGTCATCGGGGCCCCGAGCACCAGGGCGAGTGGCGCGTACATGCCGATGAGCATGTGCTGGGCCATGTGGCCGCGGAAGTCACGGTGGGCGAAGGCGGCGACAGGAGGCAGCAGCGCCGCCGCCAGCAGGAGGAGGCCCGCGCAGAAACCGGCCGTGCGCCAGGGGTTCCAGCCCCGTGCGGGGTTCCGGCGGCGGACCCGGCGCGCCAGCAGCAGATAGCCGCCCGCACACACCACCAGGGCCAGGACGGGGAGCAGGACCTCCAACGCGCCGCCGCCCTCCGCGTGATGCGGGTGCGTGTGCGGGTGCAGGTGCGGGGTGCCGTCGGCCATCAGACGGCGTGTCCCGGCCGTGCGGCGCGGGGCGCGGCCGGATCGAAGGGCCGGGCGCCGCGCCGCAGGAGCAGGCCGCCCGCCAGCAGCAGCGCACCGAGCACGAGGAAGCCGATGTCCCACCACACCTGGTAGGGGCCGCCGTGGACGTGGTGGATGCCCAGAACGTGATGGTCGAGGACGCCCTCCACGAGGTTGAACAGGCCCCAGCCCGACAGCACCCAGCCCCAGAGCACCCGTGAGGCCCACACCTCGCGCCGGCCCGTGGTCACCCGGGCGTACAGGACGGCGAGGCCGCCGAGGACGGCGAGCCAGCAGACGGTGTGGAAGACGCCGTCCCACACGGTGTTCATCTCCAGTCCGGAGACGGTGTGGGGGTCGTAGTACTTCACACCGATGTGGTCGTGGTCGGTGCTGGTCAGCATGTGGTGCCACTGGAGGAGCTGGTGCAGCAGGATGCCGTCGGCGAATCCGCCGAGCCCCACTCCCAGCAGGAGGCCGGGCAGTCGGAGGCTGGGCGGCGCGGTCTCGGCTCCGGTCTCGCGCACGGTGGTCGTCATCGCTCCTCGTCTCGGTCGGTTCCCCGGGGTCCCTCGGTCGAGCGGGTACGGCAGCGGCTGCCCTACGAGAGCTACCAGGTCCCCGGCCCCACCGCTGCGGCACGCTCGGCCATCTGCGCGCGGGGCGGGTGGTCCGGCGACGGAACCGGCCGGAACAGGTCCTCTCATGCCGTCCGCCGCCAGGGGTACCCGCCCGGCACGGGAGGGACCCGGCACGCCCGCGAGGGCGCGGGTACCCGCGACGGCTCGGACGGAAGGGCGACGCAACCATGCCCGGTACCACGGACCCACCCACCGACGACACGGTCGACCTGCACTTCCTCGGCAACGCGACCGTTCTGCTGCGCTACGGGCCGCTGACCCTGCTCACCGACCCGAACTTCCTGCACCTCGGCCAGTACGCCTACCTCGGCAAGGGCCTGCTGAGCCGGCGCCTGACCGAGCCCGCGCTGGAACCGGAGGACCTGCCCCGACTCGACGGGATCGTGCTGTCCCACCTGCACGGGGACCACTGGGACCGCCGGTCCCGGCGCCTCCTGGACCGCTCGGTCCCGGTGCTGAGCACCCCGCACGCCGCGCGCCGCCTGAAGGTGCTGCACGGACGCGAGCGGGTGGCCGGACTGCGCACCTGGCGCGGACTCACCCTCCGGCAGGGCCCGGTCCAGGCCACGGTCACGGCGCTGCCCGGACGGCACGCCGGACATCCGGTGCTGCGGGGGCTGCTGCCCCCGGTGATGGGCAGCATGATCGAGCTCGGTCCGGCGGGCGGCCCGCCGCGGCTGCGGCTGTACGTCTCCGGCGACACCCTGCCGTACGACGGCCTCGACGAGATCACCCGCCGCTTCCCGGCCGCCGACCTGGCCGTCCTGCACCTGGGCGGTACCACGCTCCCCGGCGGCTTCCTGGTCACCATGGACGGCCGGCAGGGCGCGGAACTGGCCCGGCGCCTCGGTCCCCGCGCCGTGCTGCCCGTGCACTACGAGGAGTACACGGTGATGCGCTCGCCCCTGTCCGCCTTCCTGACCGAGGCCGATCGGCTCGGCCTCGGCGACCGGATCGTGCACTGCCCGCGCGGGCGCCGCCCCCGGCTCGTGGCCGAGCCGGGGGCGGCGCCCGTCGTGGGCTGACCGGCGCTCCGGGCCGCCGGCGTTCCCGGCTGCCAGGCGTTCCGGCGCCTCAGGGGTGCGGGCTCAGCGGGTCACCGCGTCACCTCATGGCGCGCGTCCGGGACGCAGTGCGTCATGGTGAGGCCCTCGACGTTCCGCGGCGGGTTCTTGCCGAGGTTCGCCAGCCGCTCCTTGTCCTCCTCGGTGAGGTCCTGGCTGGCCAGCGGCTCCAGGTCCGCGACGTCCTCCGGGCGGAGGCCGAGGCCCTCGCCGACCCGCAGCCCCAGGTCGTTCTCCACCAGCAGGAAGTGCCACACCATCCGCTCCTGGACGGACCGGTCGCACCGGGACAGCTGACCCACCAGGTTCCGTACCAGGTCGTCGCGCTCCCACTGCTCCATGAGCAGGTACCGCTGGCCCGCCTGGAGGTAGTCGTTGGTACGCGGGATGCGCTTGCGGGTGAGCCGGCCGTGGATCTCCGGGCCCTGCTCGTCGTGCGCCGGACACTCCGCCTCGCGCAGGCCGCCCCGGATCGACGGCTCGTAGTTGACGCTAGGGTTCTCCCCGGCACCGTCGACGTGGTACGTCATCAGCCCGTCGCGCTGGTTGGTGCGCACGTGGGCGTTCTTCGCCTGGTTGACCGGCAGTTGGAGGTAGTTGGGGCCGACCCGGTAGCGCTGGGTGTCGCTGTAGGAGAAGGTCCGGCCGACGAGCATCTTGTCGTCGGAGAAGTCCAGCCCGTCGACGAGTACACCGGTGCCGAAGGAGATCTGCTCGTTCTCCGCGAAGAAGTTCTCCGGCATCCGGTCCAGCACCATCCGGCCCACCGGCTTCGGCGGGAAGTCCTGCTCCGGCCAGGTCTTGGTGTCGTCCAGCGGATCGAAGTCGAGTTCGGGGTGCTCGTGGTCCTCCATGACCTGCACGAGCAGTTCCCACTCGGGGTACTCACCCCGCTCGACGGCCTCGTACAGGTCTTTGGTGGCGTGACCGAGGGAGCCTGCCTGGACGCCGGCCGCGTCCTCCTCGGTCATCGAGCGCACGCCCTGCTTCGGCATCCAGTGGTACTTGACGAGCACGGTGTTGCCCTCGGCGTTCACCCACTTGTAGGTGTTCACACCGAAACCCTGCATGTGGCGGTAGTCGGCGGGGATACCGCGCGGGCTGAACAGGTTGACCAGCATGTGCATGGCCTCGGGCG
Organism: Streptomyces olivaceoviridis; assembly: GCF_014650115.1. Lineage (GTDB taxonomy): Bacteria > Actinomycetota > Actinomycetes > Streptomycetales > Streptomycetaceae > Streptomyces > Streptomyces olivaceoviridis. Next base: position 69,511 of record NZ_BMUI01000010.1, read on the forward strand.
TCTGCGACATGAAGTCGAAGATCCGGTTCGGCTTCTGCTCGAAGTCCACCGGGTCCGGCTTCAGGGCGTGGATGACGTCCGGGAACTTGATGGCGTCCCGGATGAAGAAGACGCCCAGGTTGTTGCCGACGAGGTCCCAGTTGCCGTCCTCCGTGTAGAACTTGACGGCGAAGCCACGCGGGTCGCGCGCCGCCTCCGAGGAGTCACGGCCGCCGATGACGGTGGAGAAGCGGACGGCGACGTCGGTGCGCTTGCCGCGCTCCTGGAACAGCTTCGCGCGCGTGTAGCGGCCGATCGGCTCGTCGCCCCAGGCGCCGTACGCCTCGAAGAAGCCGTACGCCGTCACCCCGCGGGCGTGGACCACCCGTTCGGGGACGCGTTCCCGGTCGAAGTGGCTGATCTTCTCCAGGAACTGGTAGTTCTCCAGCGTCGCGGGCCCACGGGCGCCGACGGTGCGCTGGTTCTGGTTGTCGTAGACGGGGTGGCCCTGTCGGTTGGTCAGGATCCTCCGGTCGCCGGAGGCGGGACCGGTGCCTGCTGCGTCTGTCATGTCGAGGGCTCCTAGAAACGGGAGAGGCGGTACGACAAGCGTCGCCACGACCACCGTCCGAGTACCCGAAGGCGCGCGGCCATGTCCCTGCCGAACCCCCGTACGGCTCTCGGGCGCGAAGGCCGCGCGACGACGTCCGTCGGCCGCCGTATAGGGCAAAAGGCTGAAAAACCATAACTTGCGTGTTTACGGCGGCGTTTCCTCCGGTGCGGGTGAGTGCCCGCGACCGTGTCTGGAAGGGCTGGGAACCGATGAAACGGGCTACCCGAAACAGTGTGATCGCCATCGCCGCCGCGTCCGGCGCGATGGCAGTGGCGGGACCGGTGCACGCCGACTCCGCCGCGCAGGGTTCCGCGGGCGGCTCGCCCGGGCTGATCTCGGGCAACGGCATCCAGTTGCCGGTGCACCTCCCGGTGAACGTCTGCGGCAACACCGTGAACGTGGCGGGGCTGCTCAACCCCGCCATGGGCAACACGTGCGCCAACCAGGGCGGCGGCACCGGGGGGAAGGAGCGGCCCGCGGCGCCGAGCGGGGCGACGGCCCACGCCCGCACACAGGACTCCCCGGGCCTGGCCTCCGGCAACGGCCTCCAGCTGCCGGTCGACCTGCCCGTCAACGTCAGCGGCAACAGCGTGAACGTGGTCGGCGTCGGCAACCCCGTCTTCGGCAACACGTCCGCGAACGTCCCGGGCGACCACCCCCAGGAGCCCGGCCGGGCCACCCCGCCCAAGCCGCAGCAACCCCCGGTCACTCCGCCGGTGCGTTCCGAGCCCCCTCGGCCGCAGGAGCCGCCCGCCACCCACCCGGCCCCGCCCGTCGTACGGCACGAGCCGCCCGGCAGCCTCGCGCAGACCGGCGCGGAGACCCCCTGGGCGGCGGCCGTCGCGAGCCTGGCCTCACTGATGGGCGGGGCGCTCCTGTACCGCCGCTCCCGCACGAGGCAACCCAGCCAGGAGGCATGACCCCACCCCACCGGGAAACCCCGGCCGGACCGTCTCCGGCCGGGAACGGACGGCGGCGGACGGAGCCGGGCCGGCCGGGGGTCTCGGTCAGGGCCGGCCGGGCGGGTACCTGGCCGGGCGGGTTCGGGTCGGGCGGGTTCGGGTCGGGGTGGCAGGCCGGCGCGTTCCCCCGGGCCCGGTCACCAGCCGGTGAGCAGCAGGTGGTTCAGCAGGAGCGCGAGCGCTGCCTGGGCGGTGAGCCAGCCGCGTGGGCGGGGGAGGAGCGCGCAGGCCGGGAGCAGCCACATCGCGAAGGGCAGCCAGATGCGTTCCGTCTCCGCCTTGCTCATGCCGGACAGGTCGGCGGCCAGCAGGGCAAGCAGAGCCGCCGCCACGAGGAGGGCGAGCCGGAACTCCGCCCGGGGCGCCGTACGGCGGCGGACGAGGCAGACGCCGGTCCGCCGGAGCCCCGCCGCCGTGGCCAGGCCGGTGATCAGCACCGTGCAGGCCAGGTTGGCCCACACCCAGTAGCCGTAGGGACGGATGCCGCCGACGCCTTGGTAGTAGCGCGTCACCAGCAGCCGGTACCCCTCCCACCAGTCGAACCCGGCCAGGGTGAACACCGTCGGGACCACCGCCGCCCCGGCCAGGAAGAGGACGATCAGGACCGGTCGCACCCGGCGCCGTCCCGCCGCCGGCACCGCCGCCCCGATCAGCGCGAAGAGCGTCAGACCGTACGAGAGGTAGCAGGTCAGGCCGTACAGCAGCCCGCTGCCCGCCGCCCAGGCCGCGGACCGTCCGGTGACCGCCAGGGCCAGCAGGGCCACCGACCAGGCGGCGACCGCCGCGAAGTACCCGTCGGCCGAGGTGCCCACCCACACGGCGGCCGGGGCGAGGACGAGGAACGGCGCCGCCCGCCGGGCCAGGCGCTCGTCGGCCAGCGCCCGCACCGCCACCAGGACCGCCACGCAGGCGGTCGCCCCGACGGTGACGCACCAGGCGCCGGCCCAGCCGCCGCCACGCAGCCCGGCCCGGTCCAGGAGGACGAAGGTGACGGTGGCCGCCGGGGGATGCCCGGCGACGTGCGCGGGCCAGGGGTCGGGGGAGCCGCTCACGATGTGGTGGGTGAAGTCGCGCAGCGCGGCGGGCAGGTCGTGGAAGCGGCCGATCACCCTCAGGTACTCGTTGCGGGTGGTGAGCCGCCCGGCCACGCCCCGCTGCCAGCCGTCGACCAGCGCCAGCGACCAGGTCCAGGCCAGTGCCGCGGCCCAGGCCGCGAGGAGCAGCCCCCGCCACGGCAGCCGTACGGCGACGGAGGGCCCGTACGCCACCCCGGCGACCGCCACCAGGACGGCGGCCGGGGTGCCCGGGCCCAGGTGCGGGTCCCAGTCGGCCAGCAGCGGGGGCCAGTGGACGAACAGGGTGCGCCGGGTGTCCTGGATGTGCCGGCCGACCAGCACGGCGACGAGGACGAGCAGGGCGGCGGCCGACGCGGCACAGAGATCGGCGCGCAGGCCGGCGTACCGGTCACGCAGGGGAGGCTGGGTCACACCGGAACGCTAGGGCGGCGACCGGGGGAACGAGGGGAGCGGCGGCCCGACGTCAGCGTTTCGTCATGGGTCGCGGACGCGGTCACCGCGCGTTCCGGCCTACCGTCGAAACATGCGAGACGACGACCCTCGGCTCCCCTCCTCGCCCGGCTTCTGGCGCAGCCCGCTGCGCGGCCCCTGGTTCACCTCGGTGCTCGGCATCGTGCTGCTGGTGGGCATCACGCTGCTGTTCGTGACGGGCCTGGTGTCCTACGCCGCCTACAACCCGGACCTCGCACGGGTGAACGACCAGACGCCGGACAAGGGAATCCTCGGCTTCTACCTCTTCGCCTGGCCGACGAACCCGTACTGGCTCTACCGGGTCACCCAGGGCCTGCACGTCACCCTCGGCATCACCCTGATCCCGGTGCTGCTGGCCAAGCTCTGGTCGGTCGTGCCGAGGCTGTTCGCCCTGCCCCCGGCCCGCTCGCTCGCGCACGCCCTGGAGCGGATCTCCCTGCTCCTCCTCGTCGGCGGCGGGCTGTTCGAGTTCACCACCGGCGTCCTCAACGTCCAGCTCGACTACGTCTTCCCCGGCTCCTTCTACCCGCTGCACTTCTACGGCGCCTGGGTCTTCTTCGCCGCGTTCCTGGCGCACGCGGCGCTGAAACTGCCGACCGCCGTACGAAGCCTGCGGCGACGGCGCGAGGAGCGGGGGGAGCCGGTGTCCCGCGCGCCGGAGCCGGGCGAGTTGGTGTCCCCCCGCCCGCTGCCGCCGACCGTGTCCCGGCGCGGGGCGCTGTGGTTCGTCGGGGGCGCCTCGCTGCTGCTCCTCGTCACCACCGCGGGCCAGAGCATCGGGGGAGTGCTGCGGCGCACCGCCCTCCTCGCGCCGCACGGCGGTGCCGACCCCGGCGGCGGGCCGAACGGCTTCCAGATCAACAAGACGGCCGCCTACGCCGGCATCGACGCGACGGAGACCGGCGAGGAGGCATGGCGGCTCGTCGTCACCGGCCGCACCGGAACGGTCCGCCTCAGCCGCGCCGAACTGCTCCGGCTGCCGCTGCACAGCTCCGCGTTGCCCATCGCCTGCGTCGAGGGCTGGTCGACGGAGGACCAGTGGTGGCGCGGGGTGCGGCTGCGCGACCTCGCCGCGCTCGTCGGGTACGACGGCGACCCGCCGGATCTGTTCGTGGAGTCGCTCCAGCGGCGCGGGGCCTTCCGCCGGGCCGCCCTGCGCGCCAACCAGGTGGCCGACCCGCGCTCCCTGCTCGCCCTGTACGTCAACGGCGAGGCGCTGTCCCCCGACCACGGCCGTCCGGCGCGGATCATCGTGCCCGCGGCGCCCGGTGTGCTCAACACCAAGTGGGTGGCCCGGCTGACGTTCGGAGAGCTGTGATGCGCTCGCGCCCGGCCCTCGGCAGCCCGTTGCAGATCCTGCTGCTGGCCTGCTCGTTCGCGCTCGCCGGCTATGCCGGCGTACGGCTGTTCGCGGGCGACTGGCGGGCCGTGGCGCTGTGGCTCGTGGGCGCGGCCCTGCTACACGATCTCGTGCTGCTGCCGCTGTACGCGGTGGCGGACCGGGCGGTCGTCCGCGCTCTCGGTGCCGCCGGGCGGCGGGAGCGGACCCTGTACGTCCGGGTCCCGGCCGCCCTGTCCGGACTGCTGCTGCTCGTGTGGTTCCCATTGATCACCGGCATGGCGGACCGGCCCTACCGGTCCGCCACCGGCCTGTCGGCGGACGGCTTCCTCGCCCGCTGGCTGCTGATCAGCGCGGTGCTGTTCGCCGGCTCGGCGCTGCTGCTGGCGCTGCGGGGGCTGCGACTGCGCAGGGCGACGAAGCGGCGCCGGCCGGTCGTCCACTGACCGGCGGTGCGCCAGCCCGCCCGGTCCGCGTACCGCAGCAGGGCCGGGGTGCCGAGCCGCGCCCACGGAAAGGCACCACGGCCGCCCGTGTCCACGTCGGTGCCGTCGACCACCTGCACCTCGGACCGTTCGTCGACGTCCACCACGGCCGTCTCGGCGATCAGCAGACCGCCGGGCCGCAGCAGCCCGGCCACCCGCTCCAGCAGGGCGCGCGGGTCGCCCCCGATGCCGACGTTGCCGTCCATGAGCAGCACGGTGCCCCAGCGCCCCTCGCCGGGCAGCGGCTCGAACACCGAGCGCCGCAGCGCCTGGCCGCCGAGCCGCACGGTGTGGTCGACGGCGTCCTCGCTGACGTCGATGCCGAGGACGGTACGGCCCCGGGCGGCGAGCTCCGCCACCAGCCGCCCCGGTCCGCAGCCGACGTCGAGCACGGCGCCCTCGCACCGGTCCAGCACCGCCCGGTCGACCGGGTCCGCCCGCGCGCACCAGCGCTCGACCTCCAGCGGCAGCAGCCAGCCGTCGGTCCGGCGCAGGAACAGCGGGCCGCGCCCGGCGCGCAGGGCGACGGCGTAGGGATCGGCCCCGGCCCAGGGGAGGACCGGCGGGGCGCTCGCCGCCCGGTTGCCGCTCCGGGTGCTCATCGGCCGGTCCCGGGTCCGGTGGGGTGCGCGGCGCACCGGGCCAGCCGGGCGGCGAACCGGCCGTGCGGCGCCCGGTCGGCGACCGCCGCCGCGTCGGCGGCCGTGTCCACGTCCCGCAGCCGGGGCAGCTCGCGCACCCGCAGCCCCGCGGCCACCAGCCGCCGCCGCTGGACGGCACCGGTCCACGGCGTCGACATGGGCACGCCCCGCAGCAGAGCCGGGTCCGGCTCGGCCAGGCCCAGTGCCCAGAAGCCGCCGTCCTCCGCCGGACCGAAGCACGCGTCGTACCCCGCGAAGTCCACGGTGAGCAGCTCCGGGGTCACCTGCGGGGTGTCCATGCCGATGAGCAGGGCGGGACCGGCGCACCGCGCGAACGCGTCGGCGAGCCGCAGGTCCAGCCCGCCCGCGCACTGCGGTACGACGTCGAAGCCGGGCGGCAGCCAGGGGCCGGGGCTCCCGTCCAGCACCAGGACGCGCCGGGTGGCGGGGGTCGCCGCGACGGCGCGCAGGGTGTCGGCGAGCGCGGCCTCGGCGAGCTCCGCCGCCTCCGCGGGGCTGAACGGCGGGGTGAGCCGCGTCTTGACGCGCCCCGGCAGCGGTTCCTTGGCGATCACCAGCAGCGTGGTCACGGTGCGGTCCTCCCGCCGGCCGGCGGCTCGGCCAGGACGCGGCTCATGTCCCGCACCGCCTGCCAGGTGCCGCGCCAGGTGCCCGTGACCTTGGAGGCACCGGTGCGCGGCAGGTACGGCACGTCGCGCTCGGCGATCCGCCAGCCCGCGTCGGCCGCGCGCACCACCATCTGGAGCGGATAGCCGCTGCGCCGGTCGTCGAGGCCGAGCGCCAGCAGCGGCTCCCGGCGGGCGGCACGCAGCGGGCCGAGGTCGTGCAGCCGTAGCCCGGTACGGCGGCGCAGCAGCCGCGCGAGCGCGAAGTTGCCCGCCCGGGCGTGCGCGGGCCAGGCACGCCGGGTCCGCGCCCGCCGCCGGCCCAGGACCAGGTCGGCCCGGCCGTCGAGGACGTCCCGGACGAGGGGCACGAGGTGCCCGGGGTCGAGGGAGGCGTCGCAGTCGCAGAAGCACACGACGTCGGCGGTGGCGGCGGTCAGCCCGGCGTGGCAGGCGGCGCCGAAACCGCGTCGCGGCTCGTGCACGACGGTCGCGCCGAGGGCGCGGGCGATGTCCGCGGAGCCGTCGGTGGAACCGTTGTCGACCACGAGGGGGCGCCAGCCCGCCGGGATCCGGGCGAGCACCCAGGGCAGGGCCTCCGCCTCGTCCAGGCAGGGCAGCACCACGTCCACGCTCGCCGCCGATGAGGGGGATGAGGGGGTCACGCCGTTCACCCTACGGAGGGGAACCGGGCATATCGGGCCGGCGCTGCTTACGAAACGCGGACGTCCGGGCCGGGAGCGGGCCAGGGGTGCGACACCCGCCGTGGCCCGGTGCGAGGCTGGGGACATGCAGCAGCCGCACGTGCCCGCCGGACGCCCAGCCAGGGACGGGGCCGCACCCGACACCGCCGCACCGGCTCCCCGGCCCGTCCCCGGTGCCGCCCGGGTCCTGGTCGTGGACGACGACGCGACCGTCGCCGAGATCGTCGCCGGATATCTCGGCCGCGCCGGATACGTGGTCGACCGCGCCGCCGATGGCCCCACCGCCCTCGCCCGCGCCGCCGCCCACTGGCCGGACCTGGTCGTGCTGGACCTGATGCTGCCCGGCATGGACGGACTGGAGGTCTGCCGGCGGCTGCGCGCGCGGGCCCCCGTCCCCGTCGTCATGCTCACCGCACGCGGTGACGAGGACGACCGCATCACGGGTCTGGAGGTCGGCGCCGACGACTACGTGACCAAGCCGTTCAGCCCCCGCGAACTGGTCCTGCGGGTGCGGTCCGTGCTCCGCCGAGCGCTGCCCGGCACGAGCACCGGACCGCTGACCGCGGCCGGCGTCACCGTCGACCCGGCCGCCCGCCGCGCCACCAAGAACGGTACCGAACTCGCGCTCACCCTCCGGGAGTTCGACCTCCTCGCCTTCTTCCTGCGGCACCCGGGGAGGGCCTACGGCCGGGAGGACCTGATGCGCGAGGTGTGGGGCTGGGACTTCGGCGACCTGTCCACCGTGACGGTCCACATCCGCCGGCTGCGCGGCAAGGTCGAGGACGACCCCGCCCGGCCGCGCCTGATCCAGACCGTGTGGGGCGTCGGCTACCGCTTCGAGCCGAGCGGCGCGGAAGGGGAGGGCTGACGTGCGCGACACCGTCCTCATCGCCCTGCTCGCCTTCGCCGGGGCCGCCGTCACGGGCCTGGCCGGGGCCGCCGCGCTCCGGCTGCTGCGGCGCCGCTCGCTCACCGTGTCCCTCGCCGTGATCGCGGCGGTCGGCGTGGGCGGCGTGCTCGCCGGGACCCTCGCCGTCGCCCGGGCGATGTTCCTGTCCCCCCACGACCTGACCGTGGTGACGACGGTCGTCGCCATGGCGGCCGTGGTCTCCCTGGCGACCGCGCTGATACTGGGCCGCTGGGTCGTCGCCCGCAGCCACGAACTCGCCATGGCGGCACGTTCGTTCGGCGAGGCCGGCGACTTCGCCGCGCCCGCGGGCCCGGCCACCGCCGAACTGGCCGAACTGAGCCGCGAGCTCGCGGCCACCAGCGCGAGACTCGCCGAGTCCCGGGAACGGGAACGCCTGCTGGAGTCCTCACGCCGGGAACTCGTCGCCTGGATCTCCCACGACCTGCGCACCCCGCTCGCCGGTCTGCGCGCCATGTCGGAGGCCCTGGAGGACGGCGTGGCCGACGACCCCGACCGCTATCTGAAGCAGATCCGCACCGAGGTCGAGCGCCTCAACGGCATGGTCGGCGACCTCTTCGAACTCTCCCGCATCCACGCCGGCACGCTCCCGCTGAGCCCGTCCCGGATCTCGCTCTACGACCTCGTCGGCGACGCCCTCGCGGGAGCCGACCCGCTCGCCCGCGCCCACGGCGTACGGCTGGTCGGCGACCGGGTGGAGCCGGTCCCGGTCGAGGTCGACGCCAAGGAGATGAGCCGCGTCCTGGGCAACCTGCTGGTCAACGCCATCCGCCGGACGCCCGCCGACGGCACCGTCGCCGTCGCCGCCGAGCGCTCGCCCGACGGCGTGGTGCTCTCCGTCACGGACGGCTGCGGCGGCATCCCGGAGGAGGATCTGCCCCGCGTCTTCGACACCGGCTGGCGCGGCACCCACGCCCGCACCCCGCCGGCCGGCGCGGGCCTCGGCCTCGCCATCGTGCGCGGCATCGTGGAGGCCCACCAGGGCCGGGCCACCGTACACAACATCCCCGGCGGCTGCCGCTTCGAGGTCACGCTCCCGGCGGCTCCCTAGCCAGTACGTCTCCGGCGGCGGCCAGGCATTCGGCTTCGGCTTCGGCAGCACCCACGCCCAGGGTGATCACGCGTACGAGCGGCGTCCGCGAGAGCCTGACCGGCACCGGTCACCCCGAGGCCGCGAACTCCCGCATGCCCTCCTGGAAGCCGACCTCCGGCTTCCAGCCCAGTTCGGTCCGCAGGCGTGAGGAGTCGGCGGTGATGTGCCGTACGTCGCCCAGCCGGTACTCCCCGGTGACGACCGGCGCGGGACCGCCGTGGGCGTCGGCCAGCGCGCGGGCCATCTCCCCGACGGTGTGCGGCTCGCCGCTGCCGGTGTTGTACACGGTCAGCGCGCCCGGCGCGGACCCCGCCTCCAGCGCCACGACGTTGGCCGCGGCCACGTCCCGGACGTGCACGAAGTCCCGGCGCTGCCGTCCGTCCTCGAAGACGCGGGGTGCCTTGCCCCGGGCGAGCGCGGACCGGAAGAAGGAGGCGACGCCGGCGTAGGGGGTGTCGCGGGGCATCCGGGGCCCGTACACGTTGTGGTAGCGCAGCGACACGGCGGACCCGCCGGTCGACCGGGCCCAGGCGGCGGCCAGGTGCTCCTGCGCCAGTTTGGTCGTGGCGTACACATTGCGCGGATCGGCCGGCGCGTCCTCGCCGACCAGTCCGGGGGCCGGCTCGGCGCCGCACACCGGACACCTCGGCTCGAACCGCCCCGCGTCCAGATCGGCGACGGCCCGCGGCCCCGGCCGTACGACCCCGTCGCGCGGGCACACGTACCGCCCCTCGCCGTACACGACCATCGACCCGGCCAGCACGAGGCGCCGTACCCCGGCCTCGGCCATGGCCGCGAGGAGTACGGCGGTGCCCAGGTCGTTGCGGGAGACGTACTCCGCCGCGTCCCCGAACCCGGCCCCGAGCCCGACCATCGCGGCCTGATGGCAGACGGCGTCCACACCGGCCACGGCCCGCGCGACCGCTACCGGATCCCGCACGTCGGCGGCCGGATCCGTACGCACGTCGAACACGACCGCCTCGTGCCCGCGCGCCGTCAGCGCCTCGACCGCATGAGACCCGATGAACCCGGCGCCGCCGGTGACCAGTACCCGCATGCCCCCACGCTAGGCCCGCCGCCGCACCGGGCCGGGAGGCCGCGCCCGCACGTCACGACTCCGTAAGACGGGCGTGGAGCAGGGGGAGGCGGTTCAGCGGCGCAGGGAAGTCTCGCGATCCATGCGCGACAGCTTCTCGGGGTTGCGGACGGCGTAGAGACCGGTGACGTGGCCGCCGTCCAGGTGCGCCGCGATCACGGTGTCGATCCTGCCGTCGAGCCGGAAGAGCAGCGCCGGGTAGCCGTTGACCTCGGCGGGCTCCAGCGACGCGGCGGGGCCGAACCTGCGCAGCCCGGCGGCCAGCGAGGCGACCCGCTCCGCACCCACGACCGGCACCGGCGCGGCCTCGGCCACTCCGCCGCCGTCGCCGAGGAAGACGACGTCGGGCGCCAGGATGTCGAGCAGGCCTTGCAGGTCGCCCGTTGCGACCGCCCGCCGGAACGCCTCCAGGGCCGTGCGGGTCTCGGCCGCGGAGACGGCTCCACGAGGCCGGCGCGCCGCCACGTGCGCGCGTGCCCGGCGGGTGATCTGGCGGACGGCGGCCTGGCTCTTGCCGACGGCCTCGGCGATCTCGTCGTACTCCACGCCGAACACCTCGCGGAGCACGAACACCGCCCGCTCGGTCGGCGTGAGCGTCTCCAGCACCAGCAGCATCGCCATCGAGACGCTGTCGGCCAGCTCGACGTCCTCGGCCACGTCGGGGGCGGTCAGCAGCGGCTCGGGCAGCCAGGGACCGACGTAGGACTCCTTGCGCCGGGCGAGCGCACGCAGCCGGGCCAGCGCCTGTCGGGTGGTGATCCGGACCAGGTACGCCCGCTGGTTGCGCACCGTCTCCGGGTCGACGTCCGCCCAGCGCAGCCAGGTCTCCTGGAGGACGTCCTCGGCGTCGGCGGCCGAGCCCAGCATCTCGTAGGCGACGGTGAACAGCAGATTGCGGTGGGCGAGGAACGCCTCGGTCGGGGAGCCCGCGCGGCCCCCGCCCGCGAGGTGTCCGGCTCCGCCCGTCTCCCGCTCGCCCATGCCCGGCCCCCGCTTCTTCGCGCTCGACTCCGCCACACCCACGAGACGCCGGCCCGCGCCGCCGTGTGACAGTCACCGCCGGTGGCGTGCGTCACACGCCGGCACGATCTGTCGCGCCGTCGACAGCTCTCCCCGGTCCGCCACGGTCACCGTCAGGACCGAGAACGACACCGGCCCCCGATCAGGCCCACGGCCGACCCCGCCCCGATGTCGTTCACCCTCGACGGCACCACCTGCGCGGCCGGCCGGGTGCGCAGGTGGTGCCGGGGCGCGGCGCCTCCGCAGCTGAACCCGCGTCACCCCCGCTGTGCGGCGATCACCGCCTTGTACCAGTGGTAGCTGTCCTTCGGTGTGCGTCGCTGGGTGTCGTAGTCGACCCGGACGATCCCGAAGCGCTTGTCGTAGCCGAGGGCCCACTCGAAGTTGTCCAGCAGCGACCAGACGTAGTAGCCGCGGACGTCGACGCCGGCGTCCATCGCGGCGCGCAGCGCGGTGAGGTGGTCGCGCAGGTAGGCCACCCGGTCGGTGTCGTGCACCGCGCCGTCGGCGGAGAGCGTGTCGTCCTCCGCCGAGCCGTTCTCCGTGATGTGGACCGGCGGCAGCGCGTCCCCGTACCGCTCCTTGAGCTGGACCAGCAGGTCGGTGAAGGAGCCGGGGACCACCGGCCAGTCCATCGCCGTGTGCCGCACGCCCGGCAGCCTGACCTCCGCGTAGCGGTTGTCCGTGGCCACCCGCCGTGCCGGGTCGGCCTCGCGGTGCGGGGCGTCGGCGACCACGATGGGCCGGTAGTAGTTGACGCCGAGGAAGTCCAGCGGCCGGGAGATCAGTTCCAGGTCGCCGTCCCGCCGGAAGTCCGCCCCGGTGATCAGCTCGCCCCAGGTCTCCTCCTCGGTGGCCGGGTAGCGGCCCGCGAGGATCGGCTCGGTCCACACCAGGTTGTGCTGGGTGTCGGCGCGGACCACGGCCGCGAGGTCGGCGGGGGAGTCGCCGGCCGGCAGATTGCGGTCGAGGTTGAGGGTGATGCCGACCTCGCGCACCCCGGCCGCCCGCAGCGCCCCGACCGCCAGGCCGTGGCCGACCAGCAGGTGGTGCGCGGCGGCCAGCGCGCCCCGGCCCTCCTGGGCGCCGGGCGCGTGCCGGCCCACGGAGTAGCCGAGGAAGGCGCTGCACCACGGCTCGTTGAGGGTGATCCAGCGCGGCACCCGGTCGCCCAGGTGCCCGGCCACGACGGCCGCGTACTCGGCGAACCGCTCCGCGGTCTCCCGCACCCGCCAGCCGCCCCGGTCTTCGAGCGCCTGCGGCAGGTCCCAGTGGTAGAGGGTGGCGGCCGGCTCGATACCGGCCGCGAGCAGCTCGTCGACGAGCCGGGAGTAGAAGTCCAGCCCCTTGGAGTTCACCGGGCCGGAGCCGTCGGGCACGATCCGCGGCCAGGCGATCGAGAAGCGGTACGAGTCCACGCCCAGGTCGCGCAGCAGTGCCACGTCCTCCCGGTAGCGGTGGTAGTGGTCGCAGGCCACGTCTCCGGTGTCGCCGTTCGCCGTCCGGCCCGGCGTGTGGCTGTAGGTGTCCCAGATCGACGGCCCGCGGCCGTCCTCCCGCGCCGCGCCCTCGATCTGGTACGAGGCGGTCGCGGCGCCGAAGACGAAGCCGGGCGGGAAGTCGGGGAAGCCGGTGGTGTCGGGGAAGTCAGTCATGGAGGCCGTTTCCAGGTGTGCGGTGGGGCGGGTCACTTGACGGAACCGCCGGTGATGCCGGCGGCGATGTACTTCTGGGCGAGCACGAGCAGGATCGCCGCCGGCACCGCGGACAGCACGGACGCGGCCATCACCGAGCCCCAGTCGCCGACGTGGGCGCCGATGTACTGGTAGATGCCCAGCGTGACCGGCTTGACGTCGTCGGTGGTGTTCAGCGTGAGCGCGAACATGAAGTCGCTCCACGAGAAGAGGAAGGCGAACAGCCCCGACGTGATCAGCGAGTTGCGGCTCATCGGCAGCACCACCCGCAGGAACGTCCGCACCGGCCCGGCACCGTCCATCTGCGCCGCCTCGATCACCTCGCCCGGGATCGACACCATGAAGGACCGCATCAGCACGATCGAGAACGGGATGCCGAGCGAGGCGTCCGCCAGCATCAGGCCGAAGTAGGAGTTGACCAGGCCGAGGTCGACGTACGAGTTGTAGAGCGCGTTGGCGATGACGATGCCCGGCACCATCTGGGTGATCAGCGTGCCGAACACGATCGTCCGGGAGCCACGCAGGCCGAACCGGGCCAGCCCGTAGGCGGCCGGGGCGGAGACCGCCAGGCAGATGACGACCGCGCCGAGCGAGACGACCAGCGAGGTCAGCAGGTGACCGCCCTGGTCGTCCAGGGCCTTGGAGAAGCCGGACAGGTCCAGGCTGCCGGGCACCGGGTCGACCTGGAGCAGACCCGAGGCGGGCTGGAGCGCGGTGTTGAGCATCCAGTACAGCGGGAACAGCATCACGCACAGGATGAGCACACCGGCGACGGTGGAACCCCAGCGGCGCCCGGATGTCGTGGGCGTACGAGCGGCCATGGAGGTCACTTCCCCTCGGTGCGGTTGGCCCGCAGGTAGAACACCGCGAACACCGCGGAGACAAGGATGAGGACGTTGCCGACGACCGCGCCCGCGCCGAAGTCCAGCCGGACGAACGAGTTCTGGTAGGTCAGCGTGCCCAGGGTCTGGGTGGCGTCGGCCGGGCCGCCGTCGGTGAGCGCGAGGATCAGGTCGAGGATCTTCACCGTCGACATGAAGCCGAGCACGAGGACGACCGTGATCACCGGCTTGAGCATCGGCAGGGTGATGGAGCGGAAGGTCCGCCAGGCCGGGGCGCCGTCCAGGGAGGCCGCCTCGTACAGCTCCTTGGGGATCTCCTGGAGACCGCCGTAGAGGATGACCATGTTGAACGGGATGCCGATCCAGATGTTGACGAGGATCACCGACAGCAGGGCCATGCCGGGACTGGTCAGCCACGGGGTGTGGCCGCCGAGGCCGAGCGTGTCCAGGAACGAGTTCAGGACGCCCGTGTCCTGGTCGAGGATGCGGCGCCACACGATGCCGGACACCACCATGGGCACCAGCCAGGGCAGCAGGATCAGCGACCGCAGGACGCCGTTGAGCGGGAAGCGGCGGCTGAAGAACACCGCGAGCGCGAGCCCGATGCAGAACTGGCCGAGCAGCGAGCCGGCGGTGAAGACCAGGGTGTGCCACAGCGCCTTGCCGAACAGCGGGTCCTGGAACACGTGCGACCAGTTGTCGGCGCCGTTGAAGGGCGCGTCCCCGGTGAAGAACGTCTTCGGGGTGAAGTGCTGGAAGCTCATCACGACGTTGCGGACGAGCGGATAGCCGAAGAACAGCAGCATGAAGACGACCGCGGGGGCGACGAACCCCCACTGGGCCAGTCTGCGGCGGCGGCGCAGCCGGGCCGGGTCCGGCGTGGCGGCCGTCCGGGACGCCTTCCCGGGCGCCTGGGCGGTGACGATGGACGTGGTCATGGTGGCTTACCTCAGTTCCCGCTCGTGGCCCGCTGCTGGGCGCGCTTCAGGGCGGCCTCGCTGGACTGGCCGGTCAGGGCGGACTGGAAGGCGCTCTGGAGGGCGAGCGACACACTCGGCCAGCCGGCGCCGAGCTTGGCGGTCCGGGACCGGGCGGCGGCCACCTGGTCGGCGAGCGCGTCCAGCTCGGGCACCCGCGTGCGCCACACGGCGGCGGCCTTGGCGTTCGCCGGGACCATCCAGCTGTTGAGCGCGTAGGTCAGCTGTTCCTTCTGGCTCGCCAGACAGGCGACGATCTCGCCCGCCCTCTTCTCCCGGGCCTTGTCACCGGTGTTGGGCACGGTGAGCACGGCACCGCCGAGCGGGCCGACGGAGGGCGCGCCCGCCCGGGGGACCGGGATCTTGGCGATGCCCCAGTGCAGCGACTTCTTCGTGTTGAGCGTCTCGACCTGCCAGGGGCCGTTGATCATCATCGCCGCGTTGCCGGCCATGAACTGGTCGTTGACGTCCGCCTGCGTCCAGCTGACCGTCGACTTCGACAGCGAGCCGTCCGCCAGCAGGGCCTTCCAGTAGTCGAGCGCCCCGGCGACCTGCGGGCCGTCCAGCCTGGTCTCGTCGCCGCCGTTGGACCACATGAAGGGCGTGAACTGGAAGACGCCGTCCTCCGCGCCGCCCGCGCTGAGCGCCAGTCCGTACCGCTTGCCCCCGGTGAGCTTCTTCGCGGCCTTGCGCAGCTCGTCCCACGTGGTGGGGACCTTCACACCGGCCTGGTCCAGGATGTCCTTGTTGTAGAACAGCGCCAGGGTGTTCACCGACCGGGCCGCGCCGTAGTACGTCCCCTTGTAGGAGCCGAAGTTCACGATGCCCTGGGGGATGTCCCGGGTGCTCAGGCCGAGCGTCTTGAGGTCGACCAGGCCGCCCGCCTCGGCGAACGTCGGCATCTCCGAGGCGTCGAACTGGACGATGTCGGGCAGCGACTTCGACGACGCCATGCGCAGCGCCTTCGTCATCACCTGCGCGGCCGGGACGCTCTGCTGCTCGATGGTGACGCCGAGCCGCGTGCCGCAGCGGGCCATCGCCTCGGCGTCCCAGCGGTGGTAGGTCTCGTCGGTCGACGAGTTCATCACGGTGTAGACGTCGCCGTCACGCTGCTCACCGCATCCGGTCAGGGCCGCCCCGGCGACCAGGACCGACACGGCGGTGAGTGGTGCCACGGCCCTGCGGGAGCGTCCCCGGCGCCGGGCGACCGGGGACCTCTCAGGAATGCGATTGAAGCGCTTCGACATGCTGCGGCCCTTGCTGTCATGTGCCCGGCTTCGTCGCCGGGGCTTTTGTTTGGCCTGATGACTAATACGTCAATCCCGGGTGTCACGCTAGACCCCCACGCGTGTTCATCCGGGCACGCAGCGAAGTGGCATTCGCTAACTCGATTGAAAAAGTGCAGGTAACGGCACAGGTAGCCGCCTGAAGCACGCGTGACGACGATTTCTTCTGTGTACGATCAACCCGCCGGGCGACAGCCTCCGCCGCCCCCGCCGAACAGCCCCGCTCCCCCGAGGAAGACCATGAAGTTCACCAACGGGTTCTGGCGCATCCGCGACGGTGTCCAGGTCGCGTACGCCACCGAGGCGCGCGACGTGCGCGTCGAATCGAAGCGCTTCACCGCCTATGCCTCCGTGCAGAAGGTGACGCGCAGAGGGGACACGCTCAACGCGCCGCTCCTCACCGTCGACTGCTTCTCACCCGCCGAGGGCGTCATCGGCGTGCGGGTCACCCACCACGCCGGCAAGCGCCGCCCCGGGCCGGACTTCGCCCTCGCGGCCGAGCCCGGCGGTGCGGGCGAGGTCCGCCGCGACGGCGCCGTCACCGAGCTGACCAGCGGCCCGCTGACCCTGCGCCTGGACCGGGCCGCCCCGTGGTCGCTGACCTTCCACGACGCGGACGGGCGGGAACTGACCCGGGCGGGCCGCAAGGGCACCGCCTTCGCCACCACCGACGACGGCGCCCACCACGTCCTCACCCAGCTCGCGCTCGGCGTCGGCGAGCAGGTCTACGGCCTCGGCGAGCGCTTCACGCCGTTCGTGAAGAACGGCCAGGTGGTCGACATCTGGCAGGCCGACGGCGGCACCAGCAGCGAGCAGGCCTACAAGAACATCCCCTTCTACCTGTCCTCACGCGGCTACGGCGTCTTCGTCAACCACCCCGGCGCGGTCTCCTTCGAGGTCGGCTCCGAGGCCGTCGGGCAGGTGCAGTTCAGCGTCGAGGACCAGACGCTGGAGTACTACGTCGTCGCGGGCCCCACCCCGAAGGACGTCCTCACCCGCTACACCGCCCTCACCGGCCGCCCGGCCCTGCCGCCCGCCTGGTCCTTCGGCCTGTGGCTGACCACGTCCTTCACGACGGACTACGACGAGCAGACGGTGACGTCGTTCGTGGACGGCATGGCCGAGCGCGGCATCCCGCTGTCCGTCTTCCACTTCGACTGCTTCTGGATGCGCGAGTACCAGTGGTGCGACTTCGAGTGGGACCCCGAGGTCTTCCCCGATCCCGAGGGCATGCTCGCCCGGCTGAAGGCCAAGGGCCTGAAGGTCAGCGCCTGGATCAACCCCTACATCGCGCAGAAGTCCCCGCTGTTCGAGGAGGCCGCCGCGCTCGGGCACCTGGTGCGCCGGCCGGACGGTGACGTGTGGCAGTGGGACCTGTGGCAGGCCGGCATGGGACTGGTCGACTTCACCAGCCCCGACGCCCGCGCCTGGTTCCAGTCCAAGCTGAAGCCGCTGCTGGACCAGGGCGTGGACTGCTTCAAGACGGACTTCGGCGAGCGCGTCCCCACCGACGTCGTCTGGCACGACGGCTCCGACCCGGAGCGGATGCACAACTACTACACCCACCTGTACAACCAGACCGTGTTCGAACTCCTCGAAAAGGAGCGCGGGCAGGGCGAGGCCGTGCTCTTCGCCCGCTCCGCGACGGCGGGCGGTCAGCAGTACCCCGTGCACTGGGGCGGCGACTGCTGGTCGTCCTTCGAGGCCATGTCCGAGTCGCTCCGGGGCGGCCTGTCCCTGTCGCTGAGCGGCTTCGGGTTCTGGAGCCACGACATCGGAGGCTTCGAGGGCACGCCCGACCCGGCGGTCTTCAAGCGCTGGCTGGCCTTCGGCCTGCTGTCCTCCCACAGCCGGCTGCACGGATCGTCGTCCTACCGGGTGCCGTGGGCGTTCGGCGAGGAGGCCGTCGACGTCGCCCGGCGGTTCACCCTGCTCAAGCACCGCCTCATGCCCTACCTGTACGGCGCCTCCGTCGAGGCCCACCGCACCGGCGTCCCCGTGATGCGGCCCATGGTCCTGGAGTTCCCGCACGACCCGGCCTGCCGCCCCCTCGACCGCCAGTACATGCTGGGCGCCGACCTCCTGGTCGCCCCGGTGTTCAGCGAGGACGGCGAGGTGGAGGTCTACCTCCCCGAGGGCACCTGGACCCACCTCCTCAGCGGCGAGCGGGTCACCGGCCCGGTGTGGCGCACCGAACGGCACGGCTACGACAGCCTTCCGCTCTACGTCCGCGAGGGCGCCGTACTGCCGCTGGCCACCGACGACCAGCGGCCCGACGGCGACTGGCTCGACGACCTGGTCCTGCTGGTCCACCCGCCGGCCACGGCGACGTACACCCGGCAGGTCGCCGTCCCCGACCTGACGGGTGCGACGGCCGCGGTGTTCCACGTCCGCCGTGACGGCGACCTGCTGCGCGTCACCGTGGAGGGCACCGACCGCCCCTTCACCGTGCGCGTCGCCGGCGGAGCGAGCGCCGGGGGCACGGGAGAGGTGACGGTCCCGCTGCACTGACCGCGGAGCCCCGCGAGGTCCACGGCGGTGGTGACCGGAGCCCCGGCCACCACCGCCGCCGACCGGGGTGTCAGTGGCCGCGGCTCAGTCCGGGCAAGGTTCAAGAGAGGTTCCTGTGAGGGTACTTACTGGAAGAGGCCGTCGCCTGGCTCCTGCGGTCGAGCGGGTACGAGTTGCTCTCCGTGGCGGACGACAAGGAGACGAACCCCGCACACGGTGTCCTCGAACAACGGCCCGGCGGGCTGGCCGTGCGCGGCAGGGGCGCCCGGCACCAGGCGGACGCGCTGGGGGAGTTCCGGTACGTACCGCCGTTCTCGCTGCCGGTCCGGCTGTTCGTGGAGGCCGAGTTCACCGGCGGGAACGTCAAGCCGCCCACGGTGCGCAACGGCCACGGAGCGGCGCACGACGTCAACGAGGACGTGGTCATGTCGGTCCACGGCACCGACCCGAGCCGGCCCCGGCCGCGCTACCACTACAGCTACGCCGTCTTCTCCACCGCCGGCTTCGGCCGGGCCGCCCAGGAGTACGCGCTCGCCCACCAGATCTCGCTGGTCGACCTGTCCATGCCCGACTTCGCGGAGCGCGGAACCTGGTGGCGACGCAGGCCCAGCGCGTCCACCGGGCGCTCGACGCGCTCCCCCCGGCGACCCGGCCACGGGTGTACGGGGTGCGCAGCCACCTCCACCGACGGCTCCTCCAAGTCGTCGGCGACAACGGCTGCTTCCTCTACGGCGACGAGACACCCGCCCTGCCCCGGACGTCGCCCGGCCGCTGGACGAGATCGCCGAGCGCCTGACGAGCCGGCGGACGCCGGGGCTGGTGGGTCGCCTTCCCCTCGGCTCCCTTCGTCCTCGGCCTGGCCTCCGAGAACCTCCACGCCTTCGTCGACCACGCCCGTCGGCACCCCACCCACACCGTGCACCTGCGCAGGCTCCCGCGGACCGCGTCACACCCTCACCTTCCAACTGCGGTACACCCCGGCCGCACTGCGCGGGTGACCTGCGGACGGGCGCGGTGGCCGGTTCACTCCCGGGGCCCGGGGATGTTCCGTTCGACCTGCCGTTCGGAGCCGTAACGTTGTCCCGGCAGCGCGCCGGCCACCCGGCCGTCCCCGGGCGGCTCCTCCGAGAGGATCGGCATGGTCCTCGCCGCCGTGGTCCTGGTGGTGACCTTCGGCTCGCCGGCCGCCGCCGGCCTCCCGCCGCTCACGGCCCTCGCCGGGGTGGGCAGCAGCATGGCCGCCATCACGGCGCTCTCCAGCACGTTCGGCCCGTCGGCGACGTCCGGGACGCCGGCGTCCATGCTCGGCCTCGCGGTCGGCATCGACTACGCGCTGTTCGTCGTCTTCCGCTACCGCGAGGAGCGGGCCAAGGGGCACGCCCCGCGGGAAGCGGCGGGTCTCGCCGCCGGTACCGCGGGGTCGGCCGTCGTCTTCGCCGGTCTCACGGTCGGCACAGGCTTGGCGGGCCTGCCCCTCATACCCATTCGGGCGCGCGCAAAGTGCGGCTGTCGAATCGCGGGGCTGTCGGGATGCCGGGGACGGACGGGCGGAAATAGGATGGTCGTAGCACGTGATTCCGTGCGCCGTCACTCGATCGAGGTGTGAAGTCCTCGATCCCAGCCTGACGTTCCGCGACGCGTGGACCCGAGGTCCTGAGCGGAGGCG
Source organism: Streptomyces olivaceoviridis (assembly GCF_014650115.1). Classification (GTDB taxonomy): domain Bacteria; phylum Actinomycetota; class Actinomycetes; order Streptomycetales; family Streptomycetaceae; genus Streptomyces; species Streptomyces olivaceoviridis. The sequence goes on from NZ_BMUI01000010.1 coordinate 89,520, forward strand.
GAGGTGCTTGAAGATGCCGTACCAGACGGCGGTCACCGTCCAGGCCGCCCTGCCGCCGGATCGGGTCGCCGAGGTGCGGGAACTGCTGCACGAGGCCGGCCGGAAGAGCGCGGCCGGTGAGTTGTTCCCCTTCGCGGAGATACCGGGCGTTCACTTCGCACGCGTCGTCCTCGTCCCCGAGGGACCCGGCGGCGCCCCAGCGGACATGCCACCCAGCGTCGTGTACATGAGCGAGGTGGACGGGCCCGTCGAAGCGCACCTCGCCGATCTCGTCCGCACGGCGGGCGACGGCCTGGACCGGGTGTTCGGGCACTGCGCCGGCTATCCGGCAGCGGGCTCCCCGGATGCCGCGCGGATCGACTGGCTGCGCGCTCATGAGGTGCCCTGTGCCGCCTTCTACGTCAACACCGTCGGCAGGGGACGGCAGCAGATCGAGCAGGAGGCCCTGCTGCGCGAGGTGATCGAGGAATTCCTCGACCGGAACGGACCGGCCCTGGCCGGCAGGAGCCCCGTGGAGATCAGGACCGCCGTCCAGGACTACGTCGGCGGCCGAGAGGACCTGGCCTGGGCCCGCACCGGGCCCGCGCCGCCCCCGCTCGGCGGGCGCATCCGCCGGGCCGCCCACCTGGTCGGGGTTCCGCTGGCCGCCGTGGGGCTGCTGCCGCTGCTGCTGAGCGCCCTGCCGGCCTGGGTCGTCCTGCTCAGGCTGCACGAACGCCGCGATGTCCCCGACCACGCCCGTCCGAGCCACGACCGCATACGCGAACTCGCGGCCTGCGAGGACTTCGTGGCGCAGAACCCGTTCACCGCCGTCGGCTCCGTCAAGACCGGCCCGTTCCGGCGGATCACGCTCACCGCCGTCCTGTTCGTCGTGGACTACGGCGTCCGCCACGTCTTCGACCGCGGGAACCTCGCCGGGGTCAAGACGATCCACTTCGCGCGCTGGCTGTTCATCGACGGGAAGCGGCGGGTGATCTTCGCCAGCAACTACGACGGCAGCCTGGAAAGCTACATGGACGACTTCATCGACAAGGTGGCCTGGGGGCTCAACGCCGTCTTCAGCAACGGCCGCGGCTATCCGCGGGTGCGCTGGCTCGTGCTGGACGGAGCCAGGGACGAGCAGGCCTTCAAGAACTACCTGCGGTGCCACCAGGTGCCGACGCAGGTCTGGTACTCCGCGTACGACACGTCGACCGCGCACGACCTCGACACCAACGCCCGCATCCGGGCCGGCCTCTTCGGGGACCTCGGCCCCGCCGAGACGGAGGCCTGGCTCGCCCTGTTCTGAAGGGCCCGAAGGAAGGGTGACACCATGACGACGCCACTGGAACTCGACGACATCCAGGGCCTGGTCACCCGCGGCTACCGCACCCTGACGTCGGCCTGCTTCCTGGTGCTCGCCACCGCCGGGCCGGCGGCCACCGCCCGTGCCGCGCTGGGGCGGCTGGCGCCCCGCGTGACGAACGGCCGCTCCGATCCCCCGGACACCGCCGTCAACGTGGCCCTCACCGCGGACGGCCTGCGACGCCTGGGACTGGAGCCCCCCGAACTGGACGGATTCCCGTACGAGTTCGTCGTAGGCATGACCGATCCCGATCGCAGCCGCTTCCTCGGGGACGTCGGGGAGAACGCCCCCCGGCACTGGCGGTGGGGCGGCCCGGCCGGCCCGCCGGCGCACGTCCTGGTGATGCTCTACGCGCGCGACGGACAACAGCTGCGGCAGCTGGAGGCCGAGACGCGCCGGGAGGTCCTGGTCCCCGGCGCGTTCACCGAGACCGCGCGGCTGGGCACCGCCGAGCTGACCGACCGCGAGCCCTTCGGCTTCCGCGACGGCATCTCCCAGCCCCTCATCGAGGGGCTGCCCAAGGCCGCGCTCGCGGCCAGTGCGGCCGGTGACGGGGGCACGGACGGTGAACAAGTGGTCAGGGCCGGGGAGTTCGTCCTCGGCTACCCCAACGAGTACGGGCTGCTGACGGACCGCCCGCTGCTGCCGACCCGCCACGACCCGCTCGGCGTGCTGCCCCGCGCCCCGGAGGGTGGCGCGGACTTCGGGCGCAACGGCAGCTACCTGGTCTTCCGGCAGCTCCGCCAGGACGTCGAGGCCTTCCGGGACTACCTCGACGCGGAGACACGCCGCCCCGACGGCAGCAGCGACCCCGCCGCGCAGGAGGCGCTCGCCGCGCGCATGGTGGGACGCTGGCCAGGCGGCGCTCCTCTGGTCCGGGCCCCCGAGCACGACGACCCCGCGCTGGCCACGGACAACGGCTTCGGCTACCACGCCACGGACCCGGCCGGTCTGCGCTGTCCACTCGGCGCCCACATCCGCCGGGCCAACCCCCGGGACTCCCTCGACCCCCGCCCCGGTTCCGCCGATTCGGTCGCCGTCGGACGCCGCCACCGGCTGCTCCGCCGCGGCCGGCCCTACGGTCCCGACGGCACGGGAGACGGCCCGGACGCGCACGGACTGCACTTCCTCGCGCTGAACGCCAACATCTCCCGCCAGTTCGAGTTCATCCAGCACACCTGGCTCGACAACCCGAACTTCAACGGACTCCATGACGGCCCCGACCCGATCGTCGCGCCGCGCCAGGAACGCCGTACGACCTTCACCGAGCAGGGCAGGCCCTTCCGCACCCGCCACATCGGCCTTCCGCAGTTCGTCACCGTGCAGGGCGGCGCCTACTTCTTCCTGCCGGGCCTGAAGGCGCTGCACTACCTCTGCACGGCCGTACCCGAGGGCGGGCGGCAGTGAACGCCGGGCAGCGGCTCAACGACGCGGTCCTGGGGTGCGTCCTGCTGGAGCGGCGCATCGACCCCTACGTGCGCCCGCTGTTCGACCGGACCCTGCTGCGTCCCCTCCAGGCCGCCGTGCAGTGGTGCGTCAACGTACGCCGCCGGGACGAACACCTGGGCCTCGCCGAAGAGCGGGCCGTGCCGGACGAGGCGGCGTTCGCCGAGGCCATCGCACAGCAGATGGCCCGCTTCGTCCGGCGCCAGTACCGGCCGGGGGAGGCCCAACGGGCGGGCAACACCAAGACGTACGGGGTCGTCCACGCGGACTTCACCGTCCGCGACGACCTGCCCGCACGCCTGCGGCACGGCGTGTTCCGGACCCCCGCAACCTACCGCGCCTGGGCCCGCTTCGCCGGTCCCGGCCCCCTCGCGCCGCCCGACATCAAGGACAACGGGATCCTCAGCATCGGCGTCAAACTCCTCGGCGTCGAGGGCGAGAAGCTGCTCGACGACGAGCGGTGGACCCAGGACTTCACCGGCATCAGCGCGCCGACCTTCACCACGCCCGACGTCGTCGAGAACCTCAGGCTGCAACGGCACGTCTTCGCGGGAACCCCGGTCCTGTACTTCCTCGACCTCGCCCACCCGCACCTCTGCGACATGATCATGCAGGGGCTGTACGCGAAGACCCAGACCAGCCCGCTGGAGGCCCGGTACTGGAGCTGCGCTCCGTACCTCCTCGGGGAGGGACAGGCCATGCAGTACTCCTTCGTGCCCCGCGAGGCCACCCGCAGCCGGGTGCCCCGGCACCCGCCCGACGACTACCTGTCGCAGGGTCTGGCCGCCACACTGCGGGAACGCGACGTCTCCTTCGACTTCCTCGTCCAGGTGCAGACGGACGCCCACCGGATGCCGGTCGAGAACGCGTCCGTGGTGTGGCCCGAACGCCTCTCGCCGTTCGTGCCGGTGGCCACCCTGCGCCTGCTCCGGCAGGAGTGCGATCCGGCGGAGCAGTTCGCCCGTGCCGACCGGCTGTCCTTCAACCCCTGGCACGCCCTGCCCGAACACCGGCCGCTGGGCAACCAGAACCGGGCCCGCCGCACGATCTACCTGCGGCTCGCGCGGCTCAGACAGACCATGAACGGCACGCCGCACCAGGAGCCCGGAGAGGAGGAATGACGGGCCGGCGACCGCCCGCGGCCCCGACGCGCGCATCAGGACCGCTTCCCATATCGTAGGAACGAAGGCGTGAACGTCCCCTGGACGCCCGCCTGGAAGGGACGCTGAGATGGACGTGCGGACGGCCGCGCGCCGTTCTCTGGCCGTCATCCGACTGGTGAACGGCGCGGCGGCGCTGCTGACCCCGCGGGTGATGGCCCGCCGTCTGGGCGCGGACCCCGGACAGCCCGCCCTGGTCTACGTGCTCCGCATGTTCGGAGTGCGCACCGTGGTCATCGGCGCCCAACTGCTCTGCCCTGCGGACGCGGACGAACGCGGCCGGCAACTGCGCACCGGCACGCTCATCCACGCGAGCGACGCCCTCGCGGCCGCCTGCGCCGGCCGCGAGGGCCTGCTCCCGCGCCGCATGGCCGCCGCGGCCACGGCGATCTCGACGGTCAACGTCGCCCTGACACTCGTCGCCCGGGGGTGGCCGTGCCGGCTGCCGGACGTCCGCTGACGCCGCAGCCGCCGCGCCGGGCCTCCCGGGACGGGACGCCGGAAGGAATCCCCTCATGAGCACAGCACCACAAGGCCGGGCCCCGTGGTTCGTACAGCTGCACGACCGGCTGGCGGTCGCCGTCGACCAGAGGGTCGGCTGGCGGCGCCTGCCCAAGCCCCTCGCTCTGCTGACCCTCGTCGGCCTGCGGGACAACCTGCGCCGCAAGAACCTCTTCGACACCGGTTCCTACCCGTCGCGCGACCTGCCGGAGGTCGGCCCCCCGAACGTGCAGAACCTCACGTGCCGCACGGCCGACGGGACCTACAACGACCTGGCCGACCCCCGCATGGGCATGGCCCGTTCGCGCTTCGGGCGCAACGTGCCGCCGGACCGGGCATGTCCCGAACCCGAGCCGGGCCTGCTCTCCCCGAGCCCGCGCGAGGTGAGCCGGGCCCTGCTGACCCGGCACGCGTTCGTCCCGGCGGAGTCCGTCAACGCCCTGGTCGCCGCCTGGCTCCAGTTCATGGTCAGGGACTGGGTCAGTCACGGGCAGGGCACCATGGACCGCCCCTGGCACCTCGACCTGTCCGACGACGACCCGTGGCCCGCACCACCGATGCTCATCCCGCGGACCATCCCGGACCCCACCCGCCCCGACGGGCACGACGGTCTGCCGCCGACCTTCCTCAACGAGAACTCGCCCTGGTGGGACGCCTCGCAACTGTACGGGAACAACCTGGACGAGCAGCGGTCGCTGCGCACCGGCCAAGGCGGCAGGCTCCGGGTCCCCGACGGCCCGCTGTTCCCGGACGACCCGGACAAGGACCCGGCGGCAGTACCCGGCTTCTGGGTGGGACTGGCCATGATGCACCTGGTCTTCCTGCTCGAACACAACGCGATCTGCGACGCGTTGCACGACGCCTACCCGACGTGGTCCGACGAGGAGCTCTTCCAGCGGGCACGGCTGATCAACGCCGCGCTCCTCGCCAAGATCCACACCGTGGAATGGACGCCCGCGGTCCTCAGCCACCCGACGACCGTCACCGCGTTGCACACCAACTGGTACGGCCTGCTGGGCGAGCGCCTGCACCGGCTGCTCGGCCGTCTCGGCAGCGGCGAGGTGCTCAGCGGCATCGTGGGCGGGCGCACGGACCACTTCGGCGTCCCGTACTCGCTCACGGAGGAGTTCGTCGCCGTCTACCGTATGCACCCCCTCATCCCGGACGACTGGAGCTTCCGGTCGGCCGCCGACGACTCGCTCCTCCAGGAGGCCGGCTTCCGGGAACTGACGGGGTGGCACGCGTACGACATCCTCGGCAAGCACACCCTGACCGACCTGCTCTATTCCTTCGGCACCTCCCACCCGGGCCTGGTCACCCTGCACAACTACCCGCGGTTCCTCCAGGAGTTCCAACGGCCCGACGGCAAGCTCATGGACCTCGGGGCCGTCGACATCCTGCGGTCGCGCGAGGTGGGGGTGCCCCGCTACAACGAGTTCCGGCGCCAGTTCCACCTGCGCCCCGCCAAGGACTTCCACACCCTCACGGACAACCCCGTCTGGGCCGAGGAACTGCGCCGGGTCTACGACGGGGACATCGAGCGCGTCGACCTCTCGGTGGGCCTGTTCGCCGAACCCCGCCCCAAGGGCTTCGCGTTCAGCGACACGGCCTTCCGCGTCTTCGTCCTGATGGCCTCCCGCCGTCTCAACAGCGACCGGTTCCTCACCAGGGACTACACACCGCAGGTGTACACCCCGACCGGCCTGGACTGGATCGAGAACAACACCATGACCAGCGTGCTGCTACGGCACTTCCCGGGGCTGCGGGCGTCCCTGCGGTCGGTGGACAACGCCTTCGCCCCGTGGACCGCGGCCGGGGGCCCGCGGTGAGACATGAGGCGGGCGACGGAAAGCGCGGTCTGTCACGTGTGCTCGGCGGTGTCCTGGCCGTCGTGGCCCTCGCCGTCTTCGGCGCGGGGCTCTGGATCCGCCAGCGCGCCCCAGCCGTCGACGACATGGGACTGCAACTGGCCGGCGGCGCGCGTGCGGCGCACACCCTCGTCGGCGACCGGACGGCCGACTTCCGTACGGCACTGACGGCCGACTTCGTCCTCATAGGGACGTACACCGTCAGCGCGGTCCTCGCGTTCTGGCTGAGCCACCACACCATAGCCTTGCGCATGAGACACCGCTGCCTGACCGTGTACGGGATCGGCGCGGTCGTCGCGGCGTGTGTGTGCGCCGTGACCGAGAAGCTGCTGCTCCTCCATGGGCTGAGCGGCGCGGACTGGGCGTTCGCGTGGGCGGCGGGCTTCGCGACGGTCAAGTGGCTGCTGGTCGTTCTCACCGTGCCGGTCGCCGCGGTCCTGGTCGGGATCGTCCTCAAACGAGCCGCGTTCCACGGCTGCGCCCGGCGCAGGTACGAAAGGGAGCGCGCACGCCACCGGACATGCGGGTGCGGGAACGGGCACGGGGGCGGCACGACCGGCTCCGGCCCCGAGGGGCCCGAGGTCGTCGCGCCCTGGCCCGTGATGGCGTGGGGCCGGACGCGCTGGCCTGGCACGGCACGCGGTGACCCGCCGCGTTCCAGGGAGACGCGCTGGGAGAACGGCAGCCGGGTGCCACCCGGCCGGGAACAGGGCGCGCTCGGCTTCTGCGTCTCGGGCGGCGGCATCCGCTCGGCGTGCGTCACCCTGGGCGCGCTCCAGGCCCTGCGCCCCCAGCTGCGCCGGGCGCGCTACCTGGTGTCGGTCTCCGGGGGCGGCTACACCGCGGGTGCCCTGCAACTGGCGCTGGCCGGGCCGGACCGGAACCGGGTTCGTACCCGCGACGTGTTCATGCCCGGCACGCCGGAAGAGGACCACACCCGCCGGCACTCCAAGTACGTCGCGGAAGGCACCGGCCAGTGGCTGGCCGCCATCGGGGCCGTTCTGCGGGGCCTGCTGGCCTCCCTGGGGCTGCTCACCGCGACCGTGCTGGTCCTGGGGCTCGCCCTGAGCTGGGGCTACCACCTCGTTCCCCTGGCGGACCCCACCCGGCTCCCGGGCTTCCGGGGACCCGCGCTGTGGGCCGTCCTGGCCCTCCTGTGCTGCGCGGCGGTGTTGTGGTTCCTGTGGCTGGTGTCCCTGTTCCTCGCCCGGCAGCGCCTGTCGAGCGTGTTGAAGAGGGCCTTCCTCACCTTCGTGGTGGCGGGCCTGCTGCTGGCCGTCGTGGTGGTCGTCCTGCCCGCCCTGGAGTGGGTGACGGTGCGGCTGTGGACGCTCCACGCCCCGGCGACCGCGGTGAGCGGCGGAGTCGTGGGGCTGCTCACCTACCTGACCGTGCTGGCCGGCACCACATGGCGGCGCATCGAGTCCACCGAGCACGCCGTCGAGTCCGCCAAGCGCGCGCGACTGGTGCGCGCCGTGCCTGTCGTCGGCAAGTACCTGCTGGTGTGGGTGGTTCTCGTCGCGGTGGCAGCGGCCTACCTGCTCGTTCTGGGCGGGGCGATCCACGTCGGGCGGACCTGGCCCGTGGCGGTCCAGATCGGCCTTCCCGTCGTCCTCTGCACGGTCGCGCTGAGCCTCGACCAGACGTGGACGAGTCTCCACCCCTTCTACCGCGCCCGGCTGGCCTCCGCTTTCGCCGTCCGCCGCGAGACCGAGACGGGCGGTGAACAGCTGGCCGTCCCCTACGACTTCGACGAGCCGACGCCACTTCCCTGCTACGGCAGGCGGCACCCCGGCTTCCCCCAGGTCGTCTTCGCGGCGGCGGCCAACCTGTCCGGCGACGACCGCACACCGCCGGGGCGGCACGCTGTGTCGTTCACCCTCTCATGCGACTACGTCGGCGGCCCGGACGTCGGGTACGCCCGGACGGACGTCCTGTGGGACCGCACCGGACCGGTCATCCGCAAGGACCTGACCGTCGAGTCGGCCGTCGCCGTCTCCGGTGCGGCCTTCGCCTCGGCCATGGGACGCCAGGCGCGCGCGTTCCAGACGCTGTTCGCGCTCTCCAACGCACGGCTCGGCACCTGGCTGCCCAACCCCGGTGTTCTCGAAGCACTTTGGGACGAGCGCGCCGACTGGGCGCTGCCCCCGATGCCCGGCATCCGCCGCCTGCCGTACCTGTTGCGGGAGGTGTCCGGCCGCTACCCGTTGGACGACCGGATGCTGCTGGTCACGGACGGCGGACACTACGAGAACCTCGGCCTGGTCGAACTGCTCCGGCACGGCGTCGCCACCGCCGTGTGCGTGGACGCCAGCGGGGGCTCCGGGGCCTTCGCCCCCGCTCTGGCCGAGGCCATCGCCCTGGCCCGGGAGGAGCTCGGGGTCGAGATCAGGATCGCGCGCGAGGACTGGCGGAAGCTCGTCCCCGGCAGCGCGCCTCCCCTCACAGCGCAGCCGGCCCAGCCCTCCCAGCCCACCCAGCCCACCCAACCGGCCCAGCCGGCCCAGCCACCCCTGCCGAACCCACTGGCCGCCCTCGACCTCCGGCTCTCGGCCGACGCGGTGGTCGTGGGCGAGATCGTCTACCCGCGGCCACTGGTGGACGACCACGGTCGACGGCTGGGGACGCGGGGACGGCTGATCGTCGCCCGGGCCACGCTGACCCCCGACATGCCGTACGCACTCCTCGCATACGCCCAGGCCAACCGGGCGTTCCCCCACGACGGAACCAGCGACCAGTGGTTCGACAGCCGGCGCTTCGACGCGTACCAGGCACTCGGCCACTGGATCGGCGAGCGGGTCGCGCACCTGCTCCCGGAGGAGAGCTGCGCACCCCGGACCGGATGGCGGGGTGACGGAAGTCCGCGCGCCGGGCAGCGGGAACCGGCACGTGGGGGCAGGGCGGCCGGAAGGGTGCTCTGAGACGAGAGCGGTTCCACGGTCTCCCGCAACGGCCTGGTGGCTGGCGGGAGGTGGGCGGTGGGGGCTGGCTGCAATGACGTCGCGGTCGTCGTGTTCCTAGCGTGGACGCGTCGGCCGATCCGGCCGGACTCGGGCTCGCCTCGATGAGCCGACGACTGGTTGAACCCCTCTGAGAACGGGACACGCTCGTGAAAGCCGTCTGCACCGTCTTCGTCGGAACTCGGCCCACGGTGATGAATGTCGCCGGTGAGCTGGACATCGCCACCGCCGCCCACACGGACGCCATCCTCACCGCCGCGATCAGCGGCACGCATCCTGAGGTCGTCATAGACCTGAGACAGGTGACCTTCCTGGACTGCGCGGGAGTGCGCCCGCTGGCAGCCGCCGCGCGCCGAGTCCACGAGGCAGGGGGCTCGCTGACCCTGCTGGCCGGTCACCCCATGGTCGTCAAAGTCCTGCGCTTCAACAATCTGATTCCTGACGGAGCGGCGTCGGCGGACGGCGCCGTCCCGGCCCGGCACCTCCCCGCGTACCCGCTCGCGGTGCATCGTTGCGACCATCGCTGCCGCGCGCTGGCGGAGGAACGTTGACGGAGCCGCTTGCGGCCCCCGACCTGCGGGGATGACGGCACGGCCGGCGTCGTACGTCACCCCGCTGCCGCACGTCACCCGAGCGGGAGGCGCGCTTCCAGCGTCGTTCCGTGACCGCTGGGGCTGTCGAGGGTGAGGGTCCCGCCCAGGGCTTCCACGCGGTCGGTGAGCCCCACCAGACCCGAGCCCCGCCCCGCAACGGCCCCTCCGACGCCGTCGTCGTGAACGGACAGGCGCAGGGCGTCGTCGCGGGCATGCGCGGAGATGCGGACGGAGGACGCGAACGCGTGCTTGGTGGTGTTGGCCAGCGCCTCCGAGACGACGTAGTAGGCCGCCACCTCGACCGGCTCGGGCAGTCTCCGGGGGACATCGACGTCGAGTTCGACCGGAAGCAGTGTGCGACGAGCCAGGGCCCGGAGCGCGGGGGGCAGCCCGCCCTCCGAGAGGATCGCTGGATGGATGCCGCGGGAGAGCTCGCGCAGCTCGTCGAGCGCCGCCGGCAGCGTTTCGGTGAGCCGGGCCACCCTGGCCCTCAGCTCCGGTTGATCCACGGGTACGGCGTTCTGGGCGGCCCGCAGTTCCAGCACCAGGGACACCAGCCGCTGCTGGGTCCCGTCATGCAGGTCGCGTTCGATGCGCCGCCGGGCCTGGTCGGCGGCTGCGAGAATCCTGGACCGCGAGGTGGACAGTTCGGCATGGCTCTCCTGGAGCGAGTCGGCCATCCGGTTGAAGCTGCGCTCCAGAACGGCGATCTCACCGACCCCTGTTTCCGACGTCCGTGCCGTCAGGTCGCCGCCGGCGGCAACCGTTCGACGCGCGCTGGACGTGGGACTCGACCGACCGACCGACCGACCGACCGGCACGGCCACCGGGCCCTGGCCTGCGAACCCCGGCTGCACCGCCGGCTTCAGGGGGCGAACCTCACGGCCTCCCCGGCTTGCCGCCCACGACTGTTCCACCGTGCTTCTGCAACCGGCGGGTTCCTGCCCTGATGCTGACCGACGCGGTGGACTTCCGCACCCCGTACCTGCTTCCGCCGCCGGCCCGGGCCGGAACACGCACACCCCCCGGAGCGGGGAAGGTGCTCCGGGGGGCTGGTATGCGGAGTGGGCCGTGGGCGTCAGCCCTTTGACTCGTAGGCCTTCGGCAGGCGCATGCCGCGCTCGGCCATGATGTCCCGGACGCGGTTCGGGTAGTTGGTGATGATGCCGTCGATGCCCATGTCCATGAGAGCCTCGATGGTGGCGGGGTCGTCACAGGTCCACGGGACGACCTTCAGGCCGCGCTGGTGGGCCTCGGAGACCATCTTCTCGTCGACGTAGAACCTGAAGTCCGGGTTCGAGACGACGCCGTCCTGCGGGAAGCCGTAGACCGGGGAGAGCGCGGTCACGCCGGGGATGGCGGCTGCGGCCTTGACGAAGTCGCCGTCGTAGTCGTCGGCGTCGATGCCGCCGAGCCACGGGGAGGCGCCGGGCTTGCCGACCTGGAGGAAGTCGTAGTTGGTCAGCGCCACCAGCGGGTACTTGGGCGCGAGCTTGTGCATCTCCTTCAGGGCGCCCCAGTCGAAGGACTGGATGGTGACCTGGTCCTCGATGCCGGAGGCGTGGATCTCCTCGTACACGCGACGCACGAACAGCTCGCGCGGCGCGGTCTGTTCGGGGGCGCCGGCCTCGACCTTGGTCTCGATGTTGAGCTTGACCTGCCGGGCGTTGTAGCTCTTGACCAGGTTCAGGACGTCCTTGAGCTCCACCATGCGGTGGCCCTTGATCTGCTCCTGCTCGGGGAAGCCGGGCAGCTGCTGGTAGCCGCAGTCCATGGTCTTGATCTGCGCCAGCGTCAGATCCTTGATGTACTTGCCGACGTACGGGTACATCGGGTCACCCGGGGTGACCGGCGCGGTGTCCTTGCACTTCTGCGCGCTGATCTGACGGTCGTGGTTGACGACGACCTTCTGGTCCTTGGTGACGTGGGTGTCCAGCTCCAGGGTGGTCACACCGAGGCGCATGGCCTTGCCGAAGCCTTCCAGGGACTCTTCGGTGGTCATGCCGATGCCACCGCGGTGGGCCTGGAGGTCGAAGTGCGTCTTCTGGGGGAGCACCGTGGGCTGGGGGTCGGCGGGGGCCGCCTGGGCGGCGGTCGCCGGGAGGGCGAGCACGGGCACGGCGGCCAGTGCGGCGAGAACATGCCGGAGGGACACTACTAGCCTCGTATTACTCAGGGTCAGCCGGTCAGCCGGTCAGTGGCGGGGGGCCAGGACCTGGGACAGGACGTCGTGGACATACGTATTGGCGTGCTTGCCGGTGAACCGGCTCGCGAGCGGGCCGGCGGCCGTGACGGGCACGTCGACACTGGTGTGGCCGGACGTCGTCCAGTCGATCGTGAACGTCCGGTCACTGCCGTGGATCGTGAACGGGCCGTCCTCGGCCGAGACACCACTGCCGGACTCGTCCGCGGTGTCGTTCTCCTCGACCGCCAGGCCGCCGGTCTCGTGGTCGCCGGTGACGACGAGGAGGGTGTCCGGGTGGGTCGCCTGATAGGCGCGGGCGACGGCGACGGCCTTCTCCAGCTGCTGCATCGACTGCAGGACCCGCGTGCCGTTGTCGTTGTGCGCGAACTCGTCCACGCCTTCCTCCTCGACCATGAGGAAGAAGCCCTTCTTGTTCTTGTCCAGCGTCTTCAGTGCCTTGCTGGTCATCGTGGCGAGGTCGACGGCCGGGTCGTACACGTCGCCCTGGCCCTCGGGGCGCTGCTGGAACATCTCCTCGTTGCTGAAGAGACCGAGCAACTTGCCCTCGGGGGCCTTCTTCAGGTCCTTCGCGCTGGTGACGTACCTGTAGCCGGAGCGCTGCGCCTTGGCGATCAGGTCGCCCTTCGTGCCGCGGCTGCCCTCGCTGGTGTCCTCGGCGGGCTTGTCGGGGAAGGCACCCGCGGTGCCGGCCGGCAGCCACCAGTCCTCGCCACCGCCCAGGATGACGTCCGGCTTGCTGACGTCGAGGTACTGGCGGGCGATCTCGTCCTGCTTGCCGCGGTCGGCGGTGTTGGCGAAGAAGGCCGCGGGCGAGGCGTCGGTGACCTGCGCGGTGGTCACCAGGCCGGTGGACTTGCCCGCCGCCTTGGCCTGCGCCCCGAGCGTGGGGAGCGGGTTGCCGTCGGTGCCGACGCTGATCGCGCCGTTGTACGTCTTCTCGCCCGTGGCCCACGCGGTGGCAGCCGCCGCGGAGTCCGTGACCACGGCCTTGGGGTCGTCCGGTGTGGTCGTCAGCTGACCGGACACGGGAAGACGGTCCATCGTCAGCTGGCCCTGGAGCCCGGCGAGATGCAGTCGTGCCGCCTCACGTGCGGCGGCACCCATGCCGTCGCCGTTGATGAAGATGACGTTCTTCGCAGTGGGGGCCTTCGCCTTCGCCGTGCTCTGCGGAGCACTGGCGGACGCGCCCGGCGTGGGGTTGAGCACCATGGTCGCCACCACGGCCGCGGACGCCGCTGCGACAGGCGCCCCCCATCGCATACCACGCACGTTTCTGTTCACAAAACTCTCCCATGGGCATCGCAAAGTTCTTCCTTTGCAATCTAATGGGGTGCCGATCGGCCACGGCCTAACCGCAAGTGACGTCTGTGCCAACAGTCCGCGTCCGCGCGCGTGCTGCGCTCGCTCCATCGGCGTGCCGGCTCGCCGCGTGACTTGCAGAGCCTTCTGGAAGGCGGGTGCCAGGAACATGAACTTCCGTGCCATGCTTGTGGGGAGGTCGGAGAGGTCGTGACCGGTGCGAACCCCGACCTCGCCCTGCGTCCGACCTGCATTGGTGCTCCCCACCGGTTCCGAAAGTCGCGTCACCCATCGACTTCACGCGGTGGCTCGCGCATTTCGATGGTGGGCTGGAACTGGCGTGGGGCTCGGTGACGCGCCGACGGGTGATGACATTCCTGCCGGACCGAATTCCGGATCAGGAAAGCTTCACTGGCGGAGCGATGCGGCACCTCCAGACCCCCGCCGCGATCCAAGCGGCGCAGGTGGGCGCGGGTGCACCGGTCGTCGTGGACGCTGTCGGAGCGGATGGCTGCCGTGTCGAGGTCGCCCAGGCCGGCAGCGGCCTCCCGCACATCGCCCGGGCCATCGGCTGGATCCGCGATCACTACCACGAGCCGCTGAGAGTCGCCGATCTCGCCCGGCTCGCCGGCATGAGCCCTTCCTCCCGCCGCTCCAGTTCCAGAAGACCCTGCGCCTGCAAACGGCCCGGACACTGCTGTGGACCCGTTCGGAGAGCGTCGCGGAGATCGCGCACCGCGTCGGCTACGAAAGCACGTCCCGATTCAATCGGGAGTACCGGAAGATGTTCGGAACCTCTCCGGGGCGCGACACACCGGGGCGTGGTTCCCATGAGCAGGCCTGAGCAGGCCTGAGCAGGCCCGAGCGGACAGGTGGCTCGCGGCGTCGCGGGCGACGGACCGGCATGGCCGGGCCCGCGGGAGCCGTCCGACGGAGACGGCGAGAGCGAGACGGCGGGCTCGGCGGCCTCTGCGGTGGGCTTGCCGGAGGGCACCTTTCCTGTCGCGAGAACGGTCAGGCACACACATACGGTGAGCCCGGCGCTGGCGCTGGGGCGATACTTCCCCTCCCGTGACCGGGGGACACACGCGCAGCGGGGGCCGGCAGGTCGTCGGAGACCCCCGGCGACCCCGCCGCGGTGTGGGGGGCCGCCGTACGTCTGTTTGTCAGCCCATCGTCCCGTGGTCCATGGGCGGCATGCCGCGGTCGCCGCCGTCCGGCGTGCCCGGGGCGTTCATCATCTTCCGCATCATGTTCTGCAAGGTGAGCACCTGCGGTGGCATGACGACGAGGGGACGCATCATGCCCTCGTCCTCGTGGTCGAGGATGTGGCAGTGGTACATGAACCGGCCGGTCTCAGTGCCGAACTGGCCCGCGATGGTCACCATCGAGTTGGCCATCAGGTTGACCGTGTCCTTCCAGCCCGACTCGCTGATGGCGATCGGTACCGAGTCCTTGACGGCGATCGGCCTGGTGGTGCCGCCCAGCGCGGTGTCGAACGCCGTGCCGTCGACCGTGTGGCGTGCGAGGACCTGGAAGTTCATCAGGTGGATGTGCATCGGATGCTGGATATGCTGCTTGGCCGGACCCACGCTGATGAACGTCCACTTCTCCCAACTCCCGGAAGCGGCGTAGAAGTTGGCGGGATCCTCGAAGTGCTTGCCCAGGACGCGGAAGGTGCGGGTTCCGCCGGGCAGGGCGATCTGCACGACGCCCTTGCCGGTCTTGGTACCGGCGGGCGCCTCCTCAAGTTCCATGACCGTCGGCGTCCCCATCGGGTCGAGCGAGAGCAGGACGAAGCGTTCGACCGCGTTCTTCGGAATGCCGGACGCGCTCAGATGCCTGAACCGGGGGTCCAGCCTCTTGGGCGCGGCGTAGGCGCGGTGCCGGCCGAGGCCCACGCGGAACTGCATGACCTGCGGGTACGGCACACCGGCCGCGGGCGCGGGGGTGTCCGCGGGAGCCGGCGGAGCATCCGGAGCGCCGGGGGCGACGTTGACGAGCTTGAGCCGCCGGCCGCGGAAGGCCGCGAAGTCGATCACGATGTCGACGCGCTCGCCGGACGTGAGGGTGAGGGTGTCGTCGATGACCTCGGGCTTGTCGAGCAGGCCCAAGTCGGTGCCGATGACAAGAATCGCGCCCTTGAGGCTCTTGCCGGTCTTCTCGTCCACCAGGGCCAGGGTGTACGGGCGGGCGTTGGAGGCGTTCACCACGCGGAAGCGGTAGGCCGTGGCCTCTACGTCGAGGTAGGGCCACACCCGGCCGTTGACCATGGTGTACGGGCCCTGGAAATGCAGCGCGGACGTCATCACGCCGGGGACGGTGGGTTCGGTCTGGACTCGTTTCGCGAGGAGCTGTCCGTCGATCCGCCCCTGGGCGTCGGTGTCGAAGTTGACGTCGGTGATGGCCAGCGGGATCTCGTACCGGCCTCTCGGCAGATGGAGGCGGTCCTCCTCGTCGTCCCGGACGATGTAGTTGCCGAACAGGCCGGCCATCACGTTGAGGGCGGTCACCGGCATGGCGTGGTCGTGGTAGAAGAGGTGCGCCGCGGCCATGTCGTTGGTGTACTCGGCGAGCTGTGCGCTGCCGCGGGTCACGCCCGAGTCCGGCACGCCGTCGGAGATCGCGTGCTGCCGGCCGCCGTGCAGGTGGACGGAGGTCCAGGCGGTCAGCGCGGCCACCTCGGGCCGTTCCTTCGCGCCATCCGAACCGGGGGTGTTCAGCGCCGGGTAGCCCGGCGGCGTGCCCTGGGGCTCCACGAAGACGCCCTTGACGGGGATGGTGCCGGTGAGCTCGTTACGCCAGGCCAGCCGGACCTTCTGACCGCGCCGGGCCTCGATGGTCGGGCCGGGGAAGTAGCCCCCGTACGTCCACATGCGGGTCGCGGGGAGCTGCGAGTGCAGACGCACGTTCTTCTCGACGAGGCGCACCTCGGTGGTGCCCCGGTTCGAGGGCTTCAGGGTGGGCGGGATCGGCAGCTTGTCCCTGAACGGCCTGAGCTCGGTGACCTGTGGCGTCGAGGCGCCCTTGAGGTCGTGCCCCTCGCCGCCGGTCAGCCGCGCGGACATGTCCTCCGAAGCCTGGGCTTCGGTTGCTCCGCCGGCCAGCAGGTTCGCCCCTCCGTAGACCGCCGTGCCGGCCATGGCACCTCCGGCGATTCCCAAGAAGTTCCGCCTCTTGTGTACTGCCACGTGCTCTCTGCTCCCTGGTATGGCGTTTCTGTCGCGGCTTGTCCGCCCGCAGCGTGAAGTCCCGGCTGATGTCCGGCTTCACTGATTTCTGGGCTCGTCGCCATGTACAGCACCAGGAATTCCATTTCTGGTGTGCGCTTACCGCCGACTGAGCCGCTTCGGCATGAGCGTGAGCGCGGCCCGGAACTCAGCGCCTGAAGGTTACGCCGGAATGCGCGCACTTCCCGTCCCGTGGCCTACAGGTTCATACGGTTGGCGCTGCTCTTCCCGTAATCCTTTCGATTTGTGCCCTGTCGCGATGTTGTAGGCCGCCTGTCGCCGTATGGCAGGGGCGTGCGGGCCAACTCGCTGACAGCGGCCTGTGACCATGCGTCGGCCGGTACGCTCGCAGGTGGCTTACGTGAAATTCTTTTGATCATTTCTGCTGGCAATGGCTAACACTGTGAGTCGGCTCGGCATGAGGGCCGTGTCCGGGGCGGTAGTTGCGGGATTCCTGTACGTGCTGCACACCGGGAACCAGTGGGAATACCTGCCCAATGAGCTGAGCTTCGGCTCGGGCACAGGCGAGTTCGAGCGCCGGCACGGCTTTCCCCCTGGCACCAACGAGGTCCGGCCGGCCGGCCGCGCCGATCAAGCCGCGGCTCGCGCGCTTGCCCAAGTGAGCCTCATCCCGGCTGACCTGGCCACCTTCTACGACAGCATCGGCGACGTCACCTGGGCGGACGTCGGCAACGGCTACTTCCTCGACGCGCCAAGCGACGTTCTTCTGCGACTCCAGGAGTACGGCGTTGCCGACGTAGGCAAGGATCAGAAGGTCCACGGTCTGGTCATCGGATCGAACGGCGGCGGCCTGTCCTACGTTGTGGGCCCCGATGGGCCGATTCACCGGACGCGGACAGCGTCGCTGGACGAACCTTGACCCATTCTGTTAGCCGCTGTTAGCCACGATCCCAGCTCACATAGATGTGAGAGCATCGCTCGCAATCCGGACTGCTCGGGGGTACCCGGAGTCGATGGCGGTGAGCGGTGGACGTCTGTCCGGCGTCGCAAGAGGCTGCTCCCACAGCCACCGCTGGTACTCCGACCCCCCACAGCATCGCCCCGGTCATCCTCCTCACCGACCCCGCCTTCCGCGACGTCATCACCCCGCGCCGGGCACGCCTGGTCGTCCTCACCCCCAGAGGCCGGGCGTACTGGTGGGAGTGACGGGTCAGCCGACGGAGCGGGCCGCTGTGCTGATGACCTTGGCCACCGCGTCAGGGTGCGAGATCAGGGTCAGGTGTGACCCGCCCCGGAAGACGGTCGTCTTCGCGTGGGCGCGACGAGCCATGCGCTCTTCCGACCGCGGGGTGATGATCCGGTCGCCCGAACTGATGAAGTACCAGGACGGGATCGTCTTCCAGGCCGCGTGCTTCGACGGCGTGTCGAACGCGGCCGTCGAGGCGGCCCGCTGCGTCGCCCACAGGTTCTCGGCCTGGTTGGTGGGCAGGTCACTGGCGAAGTCCCTGACGAAGATGTTCTTCTTGAGATACAGGTTCTTCGCCCCGGACGTCGCCTGAGGGTACGCGGCGGTGTCGAACAGCGTGCTGGGCGGCGCGTTCAGTGCCGAGTTGGAGCCGCTCAGGGATCCGTTGGTCTCACCGACGGCGGGCGCGGCGGCGTCCACGTAGACCAGGGCCTTGACGTTCTTGGTCTCCGCGGCGGCGTTGGTGATGACACTGCCCCCGTAGGAGTGTCCGACGAGCACCACCGGACCGCGCACCGTCTTGAGGAAGTCGGCGATCGTCTGTGAGTCGGTGGTGAGGTTCTGGAGGGGATTGGCGATGGCACGTACCTGGTAGCCCTCACCGCGGAGGATCTTGACCTCGCCGTTCCAGCTGGAGGCGTCGGCCCAGGCGCCGTGGACCAGCACGATGGTGGGTTTGGAAGCGGCCGGGGAGGCCGCCGTCGGCAGACCCATGCCGTAGGCGTGCGTCGGGAGGAGCGCGGAGACGGCGAACGAGATGCCGGCCGCGGCAGCCGAGTAACGAAGCGAGTGCGTTCGGTGCATACCCATACCCACAGTTCTTGAGCCGGGGCGTGACCGCGACAGCGGCGACGGTACGAGTGATGACCTGCTGAGCGGTGTCATCCGAAGTCCTCGGGCACCGGCGGCCACAGGGCCTGGCGCACGGCCCTCCCACCCAATGTGCCATGCGCCGCACCGCCTCGCATCCGGAGTGCGTCGCCCATGGCCGAGCGGGCGACGACCCCGCGACCAACATCCGGGGCGGTGCCGCTCTGCCGGCTTCGTACCGGGAGCAGTTGGGCGGCAGGACGTCCGACGACCCGGACGACCGCGCCGGACGCGTGGGCCGAGTCGTCGGGACCTTCGGCCGAGGGCGCGTCCGGCGCACAGGGTCAGGAGGGGAACTGCGCTCGGGCAGCGGCTTCGATCAGTACCCGGCGCTGGGTCCGCGTCAGGTCACCCGCGGCGGTGCGTTCGTCGGCGACGTCGGTCACCGCCCGCACCAGTCCGCCCCGGTCGCGGAACGGGCCCCGATCCCATACCTCGTCGAGGAATGTCAGTCCCGCGCTGTTGGTGCGGTTCTCGACACCGGTGTCCGTGGCGCCGAAGACGATCTCGGGTTCGGCGCGCTTGAAGTACATGTGGTAGCTCGCGGTGGTGTTGATGTGGAAGGGGGCCAGGGTCAGGCCGTTGGCGGTGAACGTCATCGGCTCCCCCGTGGGGCGGATCACCCGGCTCAGGTCACGACTGAGGGGGTAGTCCCGGTACAGAGTGAGGTTCTGGTACTCCGTGGCCGAGCTCCGGATCACGAGCGGTACGGGGCCGTAGGCGACGGCCTGGGTCGCCGGGTCGTCCAGAGCGCGTTCGATGCGCAGGGTGAACGGCGCGGCGATCTCCACCCGGTCCCCGGTCCGCCAGCATCGGTTCAGTGAGACGTAGGTGCCGGGCGCGGCGGCGACGGGCTGCGGGACTCCGTTGAGCCGTACGGTGAAGCCGCGCTCGGCCCAGTAGGGGACACGGAGCCTCAGGTCGAGCCGTGCGTTCCCGGTGATGGTCAAGGTGCTGGTGCCGGCCGGGTCGGTCGGGTAGTCGGTGGACTGGGTGACGGTCAGTCCGCGCTCCGGCCAGTCGAGGGTCGACGCGAGGTAGAGGTTCACATAGAGGGTGGACCCGTCCGTGGAGCCGAAGTAGACGGAGTCCTGGAACTTCGCGTGGGTTTCGAGTCCCGTGCCGCCGCAGCAGGTGCCGAGGTTTCCGTAGGACCGTCGGGCGCCCGGATTCACCGGTACGAAGTAGGTCAGCAACGGGTCGGTGTCGCTCGACGTGTTCCGTCGTGAGCTGAGGATCTGGCCGTACAAGCTCCGCTCGTAGTACTGCATGTACTTCGGGTCGGCCGTGTGGAGGAACAGGCTTCGGCTCAGTTTGAGCATGTTGTACACGCAGCAGGTCTCGGCGTTGTCCCGCTGGATGGTCGCGGCGATGACGTCCCGGGCACCGAACATCTCCCCCGAACCCGCCATGCCGCCGTCGACGTATGTGCGGTGCGGTACCACCATGTCCCAGAAATTGCTGGCGGCGGCGAAGTACTGCTGTTCCCCGGTCTGTTCGTAGATCTCCAAGTACCCCTGGTACTGGGGGATGTGCTGGTTGGCGTGTTCCCCGTCGAGGGTGTCCCGGTCGTCCACGGCGGCCTCGAACAGGTAGGTGTTGTCGAAGCACTTGGCGGTCGTCAGGTACTTCTCGTCGCCGGTGAGGGCGTACAGGTCGGCCATCACCACGGGCATCGCGTTGTACTCGCCCGCGATGTAGATCTTCCACATCCGGTCGAGCTGGGTCCTGGGCAGGTGACCGAGCCTGCTGTATGCCCAGTCGCCCATGCCCTGGACGATCCGGAACGCCCGCTCGCTGCCCGTGTGTCGGTAGGCGTCGAGCAGGCCGCGCATGATCATGTGGCAGGTGTACCAGGGCGCCCAGATCCTGGGATAGGTGGCGTACTGCTCCAGCAGCGCGAACTGCGTTTCGGGATACGCGGCCAGGTAGCCGGCGCGGCTCGGCGCCGCGGGGTCGTCCGTGCCGACCAGCGCGGCCAGTGCGTCCTGACACTCGCCGAGCGCGCCGACCATGTAGTCGGCCTTGTCCTTGTAGACCTGCTCGCCGGTTCCGGCGTACGCGAGGCAGAGAGCGCTGAGGTAGTGCCCGGCGTAGTGGCCCCTGAGATTGCCGTCCGCGGTCTCCCAGCCGCCGGGCGGCTGGGCGCCGTGGGTGTCCAGTCCCGCGTTGGTGCGGAAGACGGCGAGCATGCGATCGGCCGGGTAGGCGCGCAGGAAGCGCAGGACCCGGTCGCGGTTCTCGGTGAAGAGGCTCGGTGCGAGCGTCACACGTGTGTTGTCGAAGGGTTTGACGATCCAGGACGAGGGTGTGGGCGTGGGCGTGGGGAGACGGCGACCCTGTACGGCGCCGGCTGCGGAAGTTCCAGCCGCTCGTTCGGCCGCCGTGGGTGTCGCCGCGCCGGCCGCCGTCGGGAACAGGGCCTGGAACGCCGGTATCGCGGTGGTGAGTGCGGTCAACCGCAGGACATCGCGGCGGGGGAGTTCCGACATGACAGCCTCCTCTGCGACAACGGACGCCACGCTGCTCCGACGGTGGCGTTCCGGAGATACGTGCGGTGCGGGTGCATGAGTGGAACCAGCGGAGCCGGCGCGAGCAAGCCTCGCCGTGCAGCAGTAGAGACGGTTGTTCGATATATCGAATATCGTTCGAATTCCTGGAAGAGGGTAGGAAGGTCGTTTCCCGGGTGTCAACCTCGATGCCGGAGGAACGTGGTCGTGCGCGGGACGGGTCATCGCATGACCGGATGGACGGCGACCCGGCGACCTCCTGCCGCCGGGCCGGCCGGGGCGCGGGCTTCTCTGGGGCGGCGGCTCCGTCACCCACCGCTCATGCCGCCCGGCCCAGCGCCCCGCGTTCCGTCGTGGAGGAGCGGCGCGGGTGGGTTCATGGTCGTCGCGCGCTCGGGGACGGCTGGGGCGTGGACGGGCTCACCGGGCTGGGGACGGGGGTCGGGGTGCCGATCGGTGGATGCGGGGACCGGGCCGGCTCGACCGGACGGGCCGATTCCCTGCGCACCGAGAGGAACACCAGCGCGGCCACGGCGGCCAGGACCAGCACGCCCGCCACCGCCCGGCGCACCAGGACCCGCCGGGACCGCACCGGCCCGGTCGGCGGGCGCAGGGGCCGCAGGTCGGCCGGGCCGACGGAGTGCGCCCGCGCGGCCAGTGCGGCCCGCAGCCGCTCCTCCACCGGCGTCGCCGTGCTCCCCGTACCGGACTCGTTCATCGCAGCCCCTCCAGACGCCGGCCCAGGGCGTCCAGCGCCCTGCTGGCCGTGGACTTGACGGCACCGCGCGACAGACCGAGCGTCGTCGCGATCTCGGCCTCGGTCAGATGCGACCAGTAGCGCAGCACCAGCACCTCCCGCTGCCGCCGGGTCAGCGTGCCCAGCGCCGCCAGCACCTCCCGGTGGTCCTCGTGCAGCAACACGTCCTCCTCGGGGGCGGGTGCGTGTCCCTCCGGGACGGGGGTGTGCGCCCGTGCGGTCCTGCGCCGGCGCAGCACCGAGCGGGCCGCGTTGACGACGCTGGTCCGCAGGTACGCCTCCGGGTCGTCCAGTCGCGCGAGCCGGTGCCCGTGCCGCCGGAACAGCGCGGTGAACGCGTCCTGGACGACGTCCTCGGCCGTGGGCAGGTCGTCCACCAGCAGCACCGCCAGGCGCACCAGGGACAGCCGACGGTGGTGGTACAACTCCTCGATGCCCGGTGGCTGTCCGGCTTCCACGGTGGTCCGGGCGCCGGTACGGGGCTCGGTGCCGGGCGCGGCCTGTGTCGTACCCCCGCGGGTGCGGGCGAGGAGGCGGGCCCGCAGCGCTGCTGTCAGGCGTCGCCAGGACGCGGGCCGCTCCCAGGGCACGGCCGCCGCCGGTGGTGTCGCTGTCGTCATGGATCTCCCGGAGCCGGGTGCGGGGGAGCCGCCGCGCGACGGCTCCCCCGCACCGGCCCTGCCTCAGTGCTGCTGCGGAACCGGTGCCGGCGTGGCGTGACGGTGGTGCGGTACGGGCGCCGGACGCGCGTGTTCCGGAGCGGGTGCCGGGTGCCGGGGCGCGGGAGCGGCGGTGGACGGCACCGGGCTCGGGGCGGCCGGTCCGGGGGTGGCGGGCACCGGGGAAGGCGTGGCCGGTACCGGGGCGGGGCTCGTCGTGCGTACGGGGGAGGGGACGGGGGACGGGGTTCCCGTGCGCACCGGCGACGGGACCGGGGACGGGGTCGCCTGGTCACGCGCCGGGGCCGGGGCGGCGGCACTTCGGGAGTGGGCCGTGGGGTGGGTGGCGCGGCTGTCGGTCGCGGCCGGGCCGTCGTCCTGGGCCGCCTGGGCGGTCAGGGTTCCGGCGACGGCCAGGGCCGCGCCTACGGCGGAGACCCCCAGCGCGGCGCGCAGCCGGTGGGTGCGGTTCGGGCGCGGGGCACGGTGTACGGACATGTGTTCCTTCGGTCGCTCAGGGTCGGACAACTGGACGGGGTGGAGGCCTCCACCCCGACAGACGTCCGACCCCGGGCGAGGTTGCGGGTGACGTCCGGCGAATTTTCCGCCATCCGTTTCCCGCCATCGCTTCCCGCCACTCGCGAGCGACCGCCCACCCCCGCCCGAGGGGTCTCAGCCCAGGTGCTTCAGCAGTTCCTCGGCGACCGGGGCCGAGGAGGCCGGGTTCTGGCCGGTGATCAGGTTGCGGTCCACCACGACGTGCGGCGCCCACGGCTCACCCGCCCGCACCTCGACGCCCGCCTCGGTCAGCCGGTCCTGGAGCAGCCACTTGGCCTGCCCGGCGAGACCGCCCTGGGTCTCCTCCTCGTTGGTGAAGGCCGCCGCGCGGTAGCCGGCGAAGGCGTTGCCGCCGTCGGAGCGGACCGCGGCGAGCAGGGCGGCCGGACCGTGGCAGACCACGGCCAGCGGCTTGCCCGAGTCAAGGGCCGCCACCAGCAGCCGGCCCGACTCGGCGTCCACGGCCAGGTCCTCCATGGGGCCGTGCCCGCCCGGGTAGAACACGGCGGCGAACTCGGTGAGGTCCACCTCCGCGAGCTTCACCGGCGTCCGCAGCTCGGTCATCTCCTCCAGCGCGCCGGCGATCTCGTCGGCCTTCTCCTGGCCGCCGTTGACCTCGGCGGCCAGGCTCGCCCGGTCGACCGGCGGCACCACACCGCCCGGCGTGGCGACGACGACCTCGTGACCGGCGGCCTTGACGGCCCGGTAGGGGACCACGGCCTCCTCGGCCCAGAAGCCGGTCGGGTGCGCTGTGCCGTCGGCGAGCGTCCAGTGATCGGCGCCGGTCATCACGAACAGGATCTTCGACATGGGGTTCTCTCTCCAGAAGGCTTGCGTCCACAGGCGCCTCGGGGCCGCGGATGCGGCGGTTCGGGCCTGCGAGAACGAACGTAGGCGAGTCGGCCCATAGGCATCCAATGAAGCACCGAATGGCTGACATTGGGTTTCCTATGGCGGCCGGGGAATACGCGGCGGCCATACTCGGACCCGTGGAGACCGCTTCCCCCGCTTCCCTCGACCTGAACCTGCTGCGCACCTTCCTCGCGGTGTACCGCTCCGGTTCCTTCACCGGCGCCGCCCGGCTGCTCGGACTGTCCCAGCCCACGGTGACGACGCAGATGCGCGCACTGGAACGGCAGACCGGCCGGGAGCTGTTCGAACGGCTGCCGCGCGGTGTGACGCCGACCCCGGTGGCCGACGAGCTGGCTGCCCGGATCGCCGCGCCCCTGGACGAGCTGGCCGCCGTCGCCGGTCCCACGCCGCAGGCCGGGGCCCGGGCCGAGCCCGTCCATCTGGCCGGCCCGGCGGAACTCCTGTGCACCCGGGCCCTGCCGGCCCTCGCGCCGCTGATCGCGGAGGGCGTACGGCTGCGGGTGGCGACCGGGCTGACCGATCCGCTGCTGGACGAACTGCGGGCCGGCCGCCACGATCTGGTGATCGCCACCACCCGCCCCCGCGGCCGTACGGTGCACGCCGTCCCGCTCACCGACGAGGAGTTCGTACTGGTCGCGGCCCCGATCTGGGCCGAGCGGCTGCTGGGGCGCGGACCCGCGCGGGAGAACGAGGGCGAGGGGGCCGCCGGGCGGAAGACCGAGGGACGCGGGGTTGCCGTGCGGGATACGGACACCGACGGGGTCGTCGTACCGGAGACCGACGACGAGGTCCACGGACAGGGCCCGGCGGGGCTGGGCCCTGAGGGTCTGGGGTCGGCCGGGCTGGGCGGCGGGGGTCTGGGGTCGGCCGGGCAGGGCGGCGGGGGTCAAGAATCCGCCCTGCGGGGCAGCGAAAATCAAGGGCCCGCCGTGCAGGGCGCCGAGGACCAAGAGCCAGCAGGGCAGGGCACCAAGAACCAAGAGCCCGCAGGGCAGCGCGCCGAGGACCAAGAGCCAGCAGGGCAGCGCGCCGAGCGTCAAGGATCCGCCGGGCGGGACGCCGAGGGTCTGGGACCCGCCATGCAGGCCACCGAGCGCCAAGGGCCCACCGTGCGGGACGCCGGCGGGCGGTCGTTCGCCGCGCCGGACTCCTTCGACCCCGCCGTGCTGCACGAGGTTCCGCTCATCACCTACGCCGAGGATCTGCCGATCGCCCGCCGGTACTGGCGGCACGTCTTCGGCTGGCGTCTGTCGCGTACCGCCGCCGTGACCGTCCCCGATCTGCGCGGGGTGCTCGCGGCCGTGGCCGCCGGCGCCGGGTTCAGCGTGCTGCCCCGCTATCTGTGCCAGGACCTCCTGGCCTCCGGCGCGCTCGTCGCGCTGCTGGAACCGGAGGACCCGCCGATCAACACCGGCTTCCTCGTCCAGCGCCCCGGTGCCTCCGACAACCCCGACGTGGCCCGCGTCCGCGCCCTCCTGCTGCGGGCGGCGCGCAGTTGGTAGGCAGGTGGACGGGGTCGTCAGGACGGGGTGGTTCCCGGGACGGCCGTCCACTCCGGGGCCAGGACCGACCAGATCTCCTCGTCGTGCCGCTCGCCCCGGTAGAGGTAACTCTCCCGCAGCACGGCCTCCTTGCGCATGCCCAGCCGGCGGGCGACCGCGATGCTGGGCGCGTTGCCGGCCGACACCCACCACTCGACGCGGTGGATGCCCCGCTCCCGGATCGCCCAGTCGATGAGCAAGCGTGCCGCCCGGGTCACCAGACCGCGGCCCACCGCGGCCGGTTCCAGCCAGCAGCCCGCCTCCGCCGTACCCTGCGGCACGTCCATCCGGCGCAGGATGACCGCCCCCACCAGGGTGCCGTCGAGGCGGATCGCCCGGATGAGCCCCGCGTCGGCCGCCTCCTTCTCGGCGTACGCCTCCAGGAACGCCCGGCCGGCGGCGAGATCCGTGACCACGTCCGGCAGTCCGTTGAACCGGCCGATGAATTCCCGGCCCCGGTCCACATGGGCGAGGAACTCCTCGGCCTGCCAGGGCTGGAGAGGACACAGTTCGGCACCGTCGGCACCGAGAGGGGTCGCGAACATGGTCACCTTCGGCCGAGAGGGTGGGACATCTGGTACGCCAGCCTACGGTCCGCGTCCTCCCCGACGGCGGTGAGGGCTTCGTCCAGCTCCATGAACCACTGCCAGGCGGGCCCTCCACCGGCCTCGGCCAGCCGCGCCACCACCAGGTCCTCCAGCTCCGGGACGCGCTTGTTCCTCCAGACCTTGTCGGCCAGGCTCACCAGCAAGTCCTCCACGCCGGTCCCGGGAGCCGTCCAGGACGCGTGGGTGCCGGCGAACCGGGCGAGGCCGGCCGGCACACCGTGCTCCAGCAGCAACTCCCGCCCCGCCGCCTCGTGTCGCGCGCCCGGACCGGACAGCTCGGCCGGGTGCGGGACCTTGCCGATGTCGTGCGTGGCGGCACCGAACAGCACCGCCTCCGCGTCCGGCTCCAGCCGCGGACAGCGCGGTCGTACCCACGCCAGGAGCTGTGCCGCGACATCGTGCACCGCTCGCAGGTGGGCCACCAGCCGTGGCGGTGCGTCGACTTGCTCCAGCAGCAGGGCGGCCCGCTCGGGCAGGGGGCGCAGGGGCGGGTCGTCGAGGTCGTCCGTCGCGATCGACGGTGCGTCGCCGGCTGGCACCGTGCCAGGGTAATCAGTGACGTGTCCACGGGCCGTCGGCCGGTGCCGCTGACATCGTTGTCCCCTGCTCCCCGGATGGCGATGCGGGGTAGCGGGGCCGACGATGGTGCTGTGGGGTACGGCCGCCGCAGCGCCGGTGCCGTCCGAGGCCGTCGGGGGACGGAGGCCGGCCCCGGCCGCGGTCGGCGGCCGGAAGGGAGGACACCGTCATGCTGGAAGTGAAGACGGTCGA
This sequence comes from Streptomyces olivaceoviridis, assembly GCF_014650115.1. Taxonomy (GTDB): domain Bacteria; phylum Actinomycetota; class Actinomycetes; order Streptomycetales; family Streptomycetaceae; genus Streptomyces; species Streptomyces olivaceoviridis. The sequence continues at coordinate 116,482 of NZ_BMUI01000010.1, forward strand.
GAAGCCGGACGAACGGCGCGACTTCCCCCGCGGCCACCTCGAAGCCCTCCACATGACCGGGCTCGACTTCGCGGTGGGCACGTTCGAACCCGGGTGGCGCTGGTCGGAGAGCGTGGCGCCGATCGCGGGCACCGAGAGCTGCATGGTCCACCACAACGGGTACGTGGTGCGGGGCCGGATGCACATCCGCATGGACGACGGTGGCGAGAGCGAGGTCGGCCCCGGCGACGTCTTCGTCTGCGCGCCCGGCCACGACGCCTGGGTGGTCGGCGACGAGCAGGTCGTGCTGTACGACTTCGCCGGGACGATGGCGAACGAGTACGCGAAGGGTTAGCCGCGCCGAATCCGTCCGCCCGTCTCCTTGCCCCGCCGGGCCGCCCTGGAAGCGGTCCGGCGGAGTCGGTCTACACGTCGAAGACCCGCGCCCCCTCCTCCGCGAAGGCGATCGTGTCCGTGTGGCCGAACAGGCCCGGGAGGCCACCGGTGTGGAGGAAGACCGTCCGCTCGCCCGGACGGACGGTGCCGTCACGGACCGCCGCGTGCAGGCCGGCCAGGGCGCGGCCGGTGTAGACGGGGTCGAGGACCAGGCCCTCGGTGCGGGCGGCGAGGCGGAGGGCCTCGCGTACCGGGGCGGTGAGGGTCGCGTAGCCGGCGCCCACCTGGTCCCGGCGGATCCGCAGGGTGTCCGGCGTGACCGCCTCCGCCGTGAGCGGTGCGGCGAACTCCGCGACCGCCGCGGCCGGGTCGGTCAGCGCGCCCACGTCGACGCCGAGGACCGACCCGCTGCCCAGGGCCGCGACCAGCCCGGCCATCGTGCCGCCCGAGCCGAGGGCCACGACCGCCGTACGCAGGCCCGGCAGTTGCTCGCGCAGCTCCGTGCCGCAGCGTACGTACCCCCTGGCTCCCAGCGCGCCGGAGCCGCCGAACGGAATCAGTGCCGGGCGGGAGCCCTCGGACCGCAGACGCGCGCAGACCTCGGCCGCCGCCGCGTCCAGCCCGGCCCGGTCCACCTCGCCCGCCCAGGCGAGCCGCGCCCCGAACAGGCCGTCCAGGGCGATGTTCCCGGAGCGGGAGGCGCCCGGGGTGCCGCGCAGGACGAGGACGGCGTCCAGCCCGAGCCGGGCGCCCGCGGCGGCGGTCAGCCGGGCGTGGTTGCTCTGCGGGGCACCGGTGGTCACGAGTGTGTCGGCGCCCTCGGCGAGGGCCGCGCCCACCGTCCACTCCAGCTTGCGGATCTTGTTGCCGCCGCCGCCCAGGCCGGTCAGGTCGTCCCGCTTCACCCACAGGTCCTCCGGGCCGAGCCCGAGCGCGGCGGCGAGCCGGGGCGCCGGTTCCAGAGGGGTGGGGAAGGTGCCCAGCGGCACGGGCGGGTGGGTCATGGGGACGTCCTTGAGTCGGTGTCGGCGTGGGGGCCAGTCGATCACGGCGGGGCACCTCGCGTCATACCGGCGGCAAGGCCCGTGATCCTTGCGCGCAGCGGATCAGCCGGTCATGGTCACGTGCCCCGCCTCACACCGGCAGCAGGCCCGCGATCAGCGCGCTGAGCTGGGCCGCCGTGCGGCACTCGTGCATCTCGACCAGCTTGGCGTACGCGGGCGCGGCCGAGTCGCCGGTGCCCCAGCGGTCGCGTGGCTCGGGGTTGAGCCAGTAGACGCGCCGGGCCCGCCGGGCCAGCTCGCGTACGGCGGGGAGGTTCGGGTCGCTCATGTTCGTGCGGGCGTCACCGAGGACGAAAACCGTCGTACGCGGCCCCACCGCACCGCCGTACCGCTCGGCGAACTCGCCCAGCGCCACGCCGTAGTCGCTGCTGCCGTGCCAGCCGGTGAGCGTGGCCTCGGCGCGGATGCGGGCGCTGAGCCCGTCGGGGTCGGCGCGGCCGTGGTCGAGCAGGCCGGTGACCTCGTCGAGCCGGTTGACGAACGCGAACACGCGCACCTTGCCGAACTGGTCGTGCAGCGCTTGCACGAGGAGCATGGTGAAGTCCGAGAAGCCGGACACCGAGCCCGACACATCGCAGAGCAGCACCAGTTCGGGCCGGACCGGGCGGCGCCGCCGCAGCACCGGCCGCATCGGCACGCCCCCCGTGGACAGCGAGGAGCGCAGGGTGCGGCGCAGGTCGATCGTGCCGCGCGCGGCCCGGCGGCGGCGCGCGGCGAGCCGGGTGGCCAGCTTCCGCGCCAACGGCTGGACCGCGCGGCGGAGTTCGGTCAGCTGGTCCCGGTTCGCGATCAGGAAGTCGACCCGGTCGGCGGTCGGCCGCACACCCCGCCGCGCGATCTCGTCCCGCCCCCGCCGCTCGGCCACCCGGCGCCGGGCCTCCGCCCCCACCAGCCGCCGGAACTCCTCGATGCGGCGGCGGATCTCGTCGTCCAGCAACCGGTCCGCGAACCCGGCGCCGCCGTTGCCGTCCCGGCCCCGGACGTCGGCCCGCACCCGGGCCAGCAGGGTCTGGGGCCGCAGCCGGTCCAGGGTCTGGTACGCCGACCAGCCGTCCGAGCCCGGTGAACTCCCGTACCCGCCCAGTCCGTCGACCGCCTCCGCCGCCAACCGGGCCATCATGGCCCGGTCGTCGGCGGCCAGTGCCTCGGCCAGCCGGTCGCGCAGGGCTTCCCGGTCCCGGGGAGCGTCCTCGGGACCGCCGACTCCGCGCGGGAAGTAGAGGTCGAAGACCGGGTCGAACAGGACCCGTTGACCCGGTCCGTGCAGCAGCGTCGCCGCCAGCCCCTCACGCAGGCGCTCCCGGTCCGCGAGGCCCAGCGCCTCCACTGCCCGGGCCGCGTCCACGGTCTCTCCGGTGCCGATCCGCACCCCGTGCGCGCGCAGCGCCGCGGCCAGGCCGGTGATCCGGTCGCCGACGTCGGTCACAGCGCGTCCAGGTCGAGCTTGGCCGCCGCCTTCTGGATGTCGTCCTGGTGCTTGAGGATCACCCCGAGGGTGTCCCGTACGACGGTCTCGTCCAGCGTGCCGGCGCCCAGGGCGAGCAGGGTGCGGGCCCAGTCGATGGTCTCGGCGACGGACGGCACCTTGCGCAGGTCCATCGCGCGCAGCGCCCCGACCACCCGGACCACCGACTCGGTCAGCGCCGCGCCGAGGCCCGGCACCTTCAGCCGTACGATCCGCCGCTCCAGTTCCTCCTCGGGGAAGCCGATGTGCAGGAACAGGCAGCGGCGGCGCAGCGCCTCGGACAGCTCGCGGCCGGCGTTGGAGGTGAGGACGCCGAACGGGCGGCGGGTCGCCGTGACCGTGCCCAGCTCCGGGACCGTGACCTGGAAGTCGCTGAGCACCTCCAGCAGCAGCCCCTCCATCTCGACGTCGGCCTTGTCGGTCTCGTCGATGAGCAGCACGGTCGGCTCGTCGCCGCGGATGGCGGTCAGCAGCGGGCGGGGGAGCAGGAACTCCTCGGTGAAGATGTCGGTACGGGTCTCGTCCCAGCTCTCGCCGCGGCCCGCGCTGATGCGCAGCAGTTGCTTGGCGTGGTTCCACTCGTACAGCGCCCGGGACTCGTCCACGCCCTCGTAGCACTGGAGCCGGACCAGCCGGGCGTCGGCCACCTGGGCGACGGCCTTGGCCAGCTCGGTCTTGCCGACCCCGGCGGGGCCCTCCACCAGCAGCGGCTTGCCCAGCCGGGCGGCGAGGAACACGGTCGTGGCGACGGCGGGGGAGGCGAGGTAGCCGGTCTCGGCGAGGCGGGCGGAGACGTCGTCGACGGACGTGAACAACGGGGCCTCCGGCGGGGTCGGGGACAGGGTCCGGGAGGAACGGTTTCCGATCTCCTATCTAAGCGCTTGTTCAGCTTCTGCGCCATGGTGTACACCGATCGGTGTCCTCCGAGTCGGCGTCGCGGTAATCTCGCGGTATGACCAGCACACAGAAGGCGTCCCCCCGAGACCGGCTGCTCGATGCCGCCGCCCGGCTCTCCTACCGCGACGGTGTGTCCATCGGCATCGAGGCGCTGTGCCGGGAGGCGGGCGTCTCCAAGCGGTCGATGTACCAGCTCTTCGAGAGCAAGGACGACATGCTGGCCGCCAGCCTGGAGCGGCGGATGCCGGCGTACCAGGCCCGGCTGACCCACCCGGATCCAGCGTCCGCGACCCCGCGCGAGAGGATCCTGTACGTCTTCGGACAACTGGAGAAGGGCTCCGTGGAACCCGAGTACCACGGCTGCCCCTACCTGGCCGTGCTGGTCGAGGTGAAGGATCCGGAGCATCCGGCGAGCGTGGTCGCCCGCGAGGCCAAGGAGACCCTGCTGAGCGCCTTCCGCGAGGAGGCGGAGCGGGGCGGCGCGCGGGATCCCGAGCTGCTCGCCCGCCAGCTCCTGCTGGTCTTCGACGGCGCCAGCGCCCGCGCCGGCGCCCGGGTGGAACACCTGGACGACGCACTCGCCACGACCACGGTGACGGCCCTGCTGGACGCGGCGGGAGTCCGCTAGGTCCTGCCGTCCGGATCAGGGCGCCGGCAGGGCAAGGAGGCGCGTGCGGTGCGGCGCGCACACGAACCCGGGCCGCCACGGCGCATGCCCCTGGTGCGGACCGTCAGGGCGCGCCCCCCGTCCGGGCCACCACAACGCGCCGCCGTCCTCGCCCGTCCGGTCCAATGGACCCGTGAGCGCGCCCCCGGACGACTGCCTCGCGCGGAACGAGTGGATCTGCGGTGCCTATCTGAGCACCCGCCGCCAGATCCTGCTCGACGCGGTCGTCCAGCACCTTCAGCTGACCTTCCTGTCGGTCCTGATCGGCCTGGTCATCGCGCTGCCGCTGGCGGTGCTGGCCCGCCGTTGGGGCTGGGCGGCCGGGCCGGTCCTCGCCGTGACGACGATCCTCTACACCATCCCGTCGCTGGCCATGTTCTCCCTGCTCCTGCCCCTCTACGGCCTCTCGGCCACCCTGGTCGTCGCCGGGCTGGTGCTGTACTCGCTCACCCTGCTCGTCCGGAACATCCTCGCCGGCCTGCGCGCGGTCCCGGAGGAGACCCGGCAGGCCGCGCGGGGTCTCGGCTACGGCCCCGTCCGCCTGCTGCTCACCGTGGAACTGCCCCTGGCCCTGCCCGCCGCGATGGCCGGCCTGCGCATCGCCACCGTCTCGGCGGTCTCCCTGCTCACGGTCGGCGCGATCGTCGGCTTCGGCGGTCTCGGCAACCTCATCTACTCCGGTATGAACACCTACTTCAAGGCGCAGGTGCTCACCGCGTCCGTGTTGTGCGTGCTGATCGCCGTCGCCGCCGACCTGCTCCTGCTGGGCGTACAGCGGCTGATCACCCCCTGGACGCGGGCGGCCCGTTCATGAGCACCCTCACCGCCGCCTGGGACTGGCTCACCGACCCCGCGCACTGGCCGGGCGACGACGGCATCCGGCACCGGCTGCTCCAGCACCTCCTGCTCACCGTCGTCTGCCTGATCCTCAGCTGTCTGATCGCGCTGCCCGTCGCGCTCGTCCTCGGCCACCTCGGCAAGGGCGGCGCGCTCGCCGTGAACATCTCCAACGTCGGCCGGGCCGTGCCCACCTTCGCCGTACTGGTCCTGCTCCTGCTGACCCCGGTCGGGAGGTGGGGCGACGGCCCCACGGTGGTCGCCCTGGTGCTGTTCGCCGTACCGCCGCTGCTCACCAACGCCTACGTCGGCATGCGCGAGGTCGACCGGAACGTCGTCCAGGCCGCCCGAGGCATGGGCATGACCGGTCGACAGCTGTTGTTTCACGTGGAACTGCCCCTTTCGCTCCCCCTGCTGCTGAACGGCGTGCGCATCGCCGCCGTCCAGCTCGTCGCCACCGCCACGATCGCCGCGCTCGCGGGCGGCGGCGGCCTCGGCCGGATCATCACGGCGGGCTTCAACCTGGCCAGCACGCCCCAGGTGGTCGCGGGCGCGCTGCTCGTCGCGGTGTTCGCCCTGCTCGTCGAGGGTGTCTTCGAGATCGCCGAGCGAGTGGCGCCGGCCTGGGTCCGGGGCAGCCGATGAGACGCCGTACGGCACCTGCCGCCCCCACCCTCCCCAGCCCCCGCACGGCACGCGCCAGGCCCGCCCTCCTCAGCCGCCGTACCGCGCTCGCCGCGGTCACCCTCCTCGGCCGCCGTGCCGCACTCGCCACGGCCGCCCTCCTCGCGCTCGGTGCCTGTGCCACCGGCCCGTCCCTGGAGAGCCGCGGGCAGGTCACCGCCCCGCCCGGGGACAGCCGTCATCTGACCATCGGCTCGGCCGGCTTCACCGAGAGCGATCTGCTCGCCCAGATGTACGCCCAGTTACTCGACCAGGCCGGCTACAGGACGTCCCTCCTCACGGTCGCCAACCGGGAGCTGTACGAACCCGCCCTGGAGTCCGGCCAGGTCGACGTCGTACCCGAGTACGCGGCGACCCTGGCCGACTGGCTGAGCGCCAAGACCCACGGCGCCGACGCGCCCCCGGCCGGCTCGCCCGACCTCGGCGCCACGATGAAGGCCCTGCGCGCCCTCGCGGCACCCCGCGGCCTCACCGTCCTCCCGCCCGGCCGGGCCGTCGACCAGAACGCCTTCGCGGTGACCGCCGCCTACGCCCGCCGGCACCACCTCAGGACCCTCAGCGACCTCGGCGCCTCCGGGCTGAAGGTACGCCTCGCGGCGGGCGACGAATGCGTGCGACGGCCGTACTGCGCGCCCGGGCTGAAGAAGGTGTACGGCATCCACATCACCGGCATCGATCCCAAGGGGGTCGGCACCACCCAGGCCAAGCGGGCCGTGCAGGAAGGCCGCGACCAGATGGTGCTGACCACCACCACCGACGCCACCCTCGCCTCCTTCGGCCTGGTCCTGCTCGCCGACGACAAGCGTTTGCAGAACGCCGACTACGTCGTCCCGGTCGTCAACCGCTCCCGCGCGGGCGGTGCCGGCGTGGCGAAGGCGCTCGGCAGGCTGGGCGACGTCCTCACCACCGGCGACCTGGCCGCCATGAACCGGCAGGTCGACAGCTGGCGGCGGCTGCCCGCCGACGTGGCCCGCGCCTATCTGAAGGACAAGGGCCTGCTGAAGTGACCCGGGTCAGGCGTCCGCCACCGAGTCGAACGGCACCTGCCCCCGCGTGACCCCGCGCGCGTCGGCGTCCACCGAACGGCGCAGCGCCTCATGCAGCTTCGCCGGGGTCAGCACGCCGAGGAACCGCGCCCCGTCCAGCACGGCGACCCACCCGGCGTCGTGCTGGAGCATCACCCCGAACGCCTGCTTCAGCGGCGCACCGACCGGCACCCAGGCGGTCATCCGGTGGGCGAGGTCCCCGACCGTGCCGCCCGCCGGCAGTTCCTCGACGCCGACCCAGCCGTGCAGGTCACCGTCCGAGTCCAGGACCACCGCCCACCGGGCGCCCGCGGACCGCAGCCGCTCCAGCGCCCGCGCGGCGGGCTCCTCCGGGCGGGCCACGGGCGGCTGCTCCAGGTCGTCCGGCTCGATCGCGGTGACCGACAGCCGCTTCAGCCCGCGGTCGGCGCCCACGAAGGAGGCGACGTACGGCGTCGCGGGCGCCCCCAGCACCGCGCCCGGCGTGTCGAACTGCTCGATGCGGCCCTGCCCGTACACGGCGATCCGGTCGCCGAGCCGGACGGCCTCCTCGATGTCGTGCGTGACCAGCAGCACCGTCTTGCGCACCGCCGCCTGCATCCGCAGGAACTCGTCCTGCAACTGCTCCCGCACCACCGGGTCGACCGCGCCGAACGGCTCGTCCATCAGCAGCACCGGCGGATCCGCGGCCAGCGCCCGCGCCACGCCGACCCGCTGCCGCTGCCCGCCGGACAACTGCTCCGGATAGCGCGGGCCGTAGGTCTGCGGATCCAGCCCCACCAGGTCCAGCAGCTCGGCCGCCCGGGCCCGCGCCTTCGCCCGCTTCCAGCCGAGCAGCGCGGGCACGGTCGCGGTGTTGTCCAGGACGGTGCGGTGCGGGAAGAGGCCCACCTGCTGGATGACGTACCCGATCCGGCGGCGCAGCCGGACCGGGTCGACGGTCGCGATGTCCTCGCCGCCGACGAGGATCCGGCCCGAGGTCGGCTCGATGAGCCGGTTCACCATCATCATGGTCGTCGTCTTGCCGCACCCGGAGGGCCCGACGAGCGTGACCAGTTCCCCCTCGGCCACCTCGAAGGAGAGGTCGTCCACGGCCGTCGTACCGTCCGGATACCGCTTGGTGACCTGCTCGAACCGGATCATTCCCTCAACGTACGGCACGCCGCCGCACGCTTCATTCCGTCGTGCCCCGACCGGCGGACGCCCGGGAGGCGCGGTCAGCCGAGCAGGATCACCTCCAGGGTGCGGGGGCCGTGGACGCCCTCCACCCGGTCCAGTTCGATGTCGCTGGTGGCCGACGGGCCCGAGATCCAGGTCAACGGACGGGTGGGGTCGAGGCGTTCGAGGGCCTGGGGTACGGAGGAGACGACCTGGTCCGGGACGCGGACGACACAGATGTGGTGGTCCGGGACGAGCGAGATCCGCCGCCGGCCCTGGTCGGGGGAGCCGTCGAGCACGATCGTGCCGGTCTCGGCGATGGCCACGGCGCATCCCGTCACCACACTGTCCACCCGGTCCAGCCGCCGTGCGGTGTCCGCCACCCGGTCGTGGACGCGCACGGGATCGGCGGCGGACAGCCACTCCGGCGGCAGCCCGGGAGGAACCAGCACCTCCTGGGAGCCGCGCTCGGCCAGCAGCCGCATGACGAGCAGCGGCAGCTCCTCCGCGTCGCAGCGGTGCACGACGGCCCGGTAGTCCACCAGGTTCTCCGCCAGCAGCTCCACCGTCTCCTCGGTGGTCCGCTGCCCGTGCTCGCGCAGGTAGTCCCGGGGCACGGCCTCCTCGTACGGCCCCTCGTCCGCGGGCACGTCCGCGAGCGCGCGCCGCACCCGGCCCAGGATCCGCTCCCTGCTGCTCACTTCGCACCGTCCTTTCCGCCGCGCGTGCGCTGCCACCAGTCCCGGAACGGTTCCGGCGGCACGGCCGGCAGGTCCCGGGTGCCGCTCCACGCCCGACCGGGGCCGGGCAGGGCACGGGGGTGCAGCCGGCGGGTGCGGGAGGCCAGCCGCTGGCCCGTGCGCAGGGCGCCGGGGTGCGTGAACGCCCAGCGCGCCGCCCGCATCGCCGCCCGCTCGGCCGCGTGCCCCTTCGCCGGCTGGAGCACCACCGTGTTGCCCTGCCGCACCGCCGGACCGCCCTCGACCACCCGCTCCCGCAGGTGCACCAGCACCTCGGGGATGTCGATGGCGACCGGGCACACCTCGTAGCAGGCCCCGCACAGGCTCGACGCGTACGGCAGGGAGGCGTCGATCTCGCTCGCCGTGCCCCTCAGCTGGGGGCTGAGGATGGCGCCGATGGGGCCCGGGTAGACCGAGCCGTACGCGTGCCCGCCCGCCCGCTCGTACACCGGGCACACGTTCAGGCAGGCCGAGCAGCGGATGCAGCGCAGCGCCTGGCGGCCGACCTGGTCGGCGAGGGTGTCGGTGCGGCCGTTGTCGAGCAGGACCAGGTGGAAGGCGCGCGGACCGTCGCCGTCCGTCGTTCCCGTCCACATGCTGGTGTACGGGTTCATGCGCTCGGCGGTGGAGGAGCGGGGCAGGGTCTGGAGGAAGACCTCCAGGTCGCGCCAGGTGGGCACCACCTTCTCGATGCCGACGACCGAGATGAGCGTCTCCGGCAGGGTCAGGCACATCCGGCCGTTGCCCTCGGACTCCACGACGACCAGCGTGCCGGTCTCGGCGACCATGAAGTTGGCGCCGGAGACGCCGACCTTGGCGCGCAGGAACTTCTCCCGCAGGTGCAGCCGGGCCGCCTCGGCGAGTTCGGCGGGCGTGTCCGTCAGACCCTCCGGGGCCGGGCGGCCCCACTCACCCATCTCGGTGCGGAAGATGTCGCGGATCTCGCCCCGGTTGCGGTGGATGGCCGGGACCAGGATGTGCGAGGGGCGGTCCTTGCCCAACTGCACGATCAGTTCGGCGAGGTCGGTCTCGTAGGCGCGGATGCCCTCGGCCTCCAGGGCTTCGTTGAGGCCGATCTCCTGCGTGGCCATGGACTTGACCTTCACGACCTCCGACTCGCCGGTCTCCTTGACCAGCCGGGCGACGATCCGGTTGGCCTCCTCGGCGTCCGCCGCCCAGTGGACCGTACCGCCGGCCGCGGTGACCGACTCCTCCAACTGGACGAGGTAGTGGTCGAGATGGCGCAGGGTGTGGTCCTTGATCCGCCTGCCCGCCTCGCGCAGCGCCGCCCAGTCGGGCAACTCGCCCACCGCCTTGGCCCGTTTGGCCCGGATGGTGTGGGTGGCGTGCCGCAGATTGCCCCGCAGGACGGGGTTGTGGACGGCGTCGTGCGCGGCCTTCGGGAAGGCCGGCATGCCCAGATACGTTCCGGTCATACGGCCGGTTCCTCCTCCGTGCTCGCCAGGATCTCCGCGATGTGCACCGGCCGCATGCCCGTGCGCAGCCGGCTCATCGTGCCGCCGAGGTGCATCAGGCAGGAGTTGTCGGCCGCGCACAGCACCTCCGCGCCGGTCGACTCGGCGTTGCGCACCTTGTCGGCACCCATCGCCGCCGACACCTCCGCGTTCTTCAGCGCGAACGTGCCGCCGAACCCGCAGCACTCCTCCGCGCCCGGCAGCTCGACCAGTTCCAGCCCCTTGACGGCCTGGAGCAGCCGGCGCGGCCGGTCGCCGAGCCCGAGCCCGCGCAGCCCGTGGCAGGTCGGGTGGTAGGTCACCGTGTGCGGGTAGTAGGCGCCCACGTCCGTCACCCCGAGCACGTCGACCAGGAACTCCGTCAGCTCGTACGTCTTCGGCACCACCGGCGCCAGCGTCCGGGCCAGCGCGTCCCCGCGCCCCTCGGCCCGGGCCCGCTCGCCCATGCGGGGATACAGCTCCCGCACCATCGCCCCGCACGACCCGGACGGGGTCACGATCGCCTCGTACTCCCCGAAGACATCGGAGAAATGCCGGGCCAGCGGCTCGGCCTCATGCCGGTAGCCGGTGTTGTAGTGGGCCTGTCCGCAGCAGGTCTGCGCCATCGGGAAGTCGACGTCGACACCCAGTCTGGTCAGCAGCTTCACCACGGCCCGGCCGGTGTCCGGATACAGCGTGTCGTTGACACAGGTCAGGAACAGGGCGACACGCATCGCGGCTCCTCGGTGTCGGTCATCGGACGAGTGAAGGGTAGTCGGCGGGCGGCGCCGACGGGAGACCACGGCTCACCGCGTGGCGAGCCGGGCCTGGGCCGCCCGCCACGGGCCGGTGTCGCCGCGGGGCGTGTACCGGGTGAGCGGCTGGGTCCGGGTGAGCAGCCCGCGCAGGGCGGCGAGATCGCCGACGAGCCCGTCCGCGCGGGCCTGCACGAGCACGTTGCCGAGGGCCGCCGCCTCGGTGGCGCCGGCCACCACCGGCAGCCCGCAGGCATCGGCCGTCAGCTGGCACAGCAGCGCGTTGCGGGTGCCGCCGCCGACCAGGTACACCACGTCCACCGGATGATCGGCCAGCCGCTGCGCGTCCAGCACGGCCCGCCGGTGGGCGAGGGCCAGCGAGTCGAGGATGCAGCGGGTGGTCTCGGCCCGGGTCTCCGGCACCGGCTGCCCCGACGCGCGGCACGCCTCGGCGATCCGCTCCGGCATCCGCCCCGGCGCCAGGAACGCCTCGCCCCCGGCGTCCACCACCGCGCGCAGCGCCGGCACGGTGGCCGCCTCCCGCAGCAGCGTTCCCAGATCCGGCTCGCCCCAGGCCCGTACGCACTCCTGGAGCAGCCACAGCCCCATGATGTTGCGCAGATAGCGGACGGTGCCGTCGAGCCCCAGCTCATTGGTGAAGTTCGCGGCCCGGCTCTCCTCGGTGAGCACCGGAGCGGACAGTTCCAGGCCGGCCAGGGACCAGGTGCCGGTGCAGATGTAGGCGAAGCGCTCCCCGGTCGCCGGGACGGCGGCCACCGCCGACGCGGTGTCGTGCGAGCCGACGGCCGTCACCGGCACCGGACCGGTCAGGCCCGTCTCCGCCAGCACCTCCGGCCGCAGCGTCCCGGCCGGATCACCCGGCCGGCGCAGCGGCGCGAACAGCCCGAGGTCGATGCCCAGCCGTTCGGCGACCTCGTAGGACCAGTCCCGGGTCCGGGGATCGACGAGCTGGGTGGTGGAGGCGTTGGTCAGCTCGGTGCCCTGCTCGCCGGTGAGCCAGTACGCCAGCAGGTCCGGGACCAGCAACAGCCGCCTGGCGTGGGTGAACTGCTCCGCGGCGCGGGCGGCCGTGAGCTGGTAGAGGGTGTTGAACGGCGCGTACTGGATGCCCGTCGCCGCGTACAGCTGTGCCGCCGGCACGGTCGCCCACACCTTCTCCGCGACCCCCTCGGTGCGGGCGTCGCGGTAGTGCACCGGGTTGCCGAGCAGGGCCCCGTCGGCGTCCAGCAGGCCGTAGTCGACGGCCCAGCTGTCGATGCCCACGGAGGCGAGCCGTCCACCGCAGTGGGCACCGGCCGCCCGGAGCCCGTCGAGGACACCGCCGTAGAGCGCCAGGATGTCCCAGCGCAGCCCCTCCGGTACGCGCACCGGCCGGTTGGGGAACCGGTGCGCCTCGCTCAGCTCCACCGAGTCCGGACTCACCCGCCCCACCATCACCCGCCCGCTGGAAGCGCCGAGATCGACCGCGGCGTACGACTTCACGCCCGCGCTCATCGCAGGAACGCGGCCGCCACACCCGCGTCGACCGGGATGTGCAGCCCGGTGGTGTGGGTGAGGTCCCCGCCCGTGAGCGCGAACACCGCGTTCGCCACGTGCTCGGGCAGCACCTCCCGCTTCAGGATCGTCCGCTGCGCGTAGAACTCGCCCAGCTTCTCCTCCGGCACCCCGTACACCGCGGCCCGCTGCGCCCCCCAGCCCCCGGCGAAGATCCCGGACCCGCGCACCACACCGTCCGGGTTGACCCCGTTCACCCGGATCCCGTGCTCGCCCAGCTCGGCGGCCAGCAGCCGCACCTGGTGGGCCTGGTCGGCCTTGGTGGCGGAGTAGGCGATGTTGTTGGGCCCGGCGAACACGGCGTTCTTGGAGGCGATGTAGACGATGTCGCCGCCCAGCCCCTGCGCGGTCATCACCCGCGCCGCCTCCCGCGACACGAGGAAGGACCCGCGGGCCATGATGTCGTGCTGGAGGTCCCAGTCCTTGACCGACGTCTCCAGCAGCGGCTTGGAGATGGAGATCCCGGCGTTGTTGACGACGAGGTCCACCCCGCCGAAGGCGAGGGAGGCCGCCTTGAACGCGGCGGCGATCCGCTCCTCGTCGGTGACGTCCACGGTGACGGCGACGGCCTTGTCCGGCCCGCCCAGTTCCTCGGCGACGGCCACGGCGTTCTCGCCGTTCAGATCGGCGACGACGACACACGCCCCCTCCGCCACCAGCCGGTGCGCGATGGCCTTCCCGATCCCGCTGCCGGCCCCCGTCACGAGCGCGACGCGCGTGGCGAGCGGCCTGGGCTCCGGCATCCGCTGGAGCTTGGCCTCCTCCAGCGCCCAGTACTCGATCCGGAACTTCTCGGCTTCCTCGATCGGCGCGTACGACGACACCGCCTCGGCCCCGCGCATGACGTTGACGGCGTTGACGTAGAACTCGCCCGCCACCCGGGCGGTCTGCTTGTCCTTGCCGAAGCTGAACATGCCGACACCCGGGACGAGCACGACGGCCGGGTCGGCGCCGCGCATGGCGGGGGAGTCGGGCAGGGCGTGCCGCCGGTAGTAGGCGGCGTACTCCTCGCGGTAGGCGGCGTGCAGCTCCCGCAGCCGCGCGACGGCGTCCTCAAGCGGCGCGGCCGGCGGCAGGTCCAGCACGAGCGGCCGGACCTTGGTGCGCAGGAAGTGGTCGGGGCAGGAGGTGCCGAGGGCGGCCAGCCGGGGGTGCTCGGCGCGGGCGAGGAAGTCGAGGACGACCTCGGAGTCGGTGAAGTGCCCGACCTGCGGCCGGTCCTGGGACGCCAGGCCCCGGACGTACGGCGCCAGCGCGGCGGCCCGCTCCCTCCGCTCGGCCTCGGGCAGGGCCTCGTATCCGTCGACGACCGGTCCGAAGGGCTCCGCCTTCCCCCTCTCGGCGAGGAACGCCTCGGCGGTCCGGATGATGTGCAGCGAGTTGTGCTCGCACTCCTCGGACGTCGCTCCCCACGCGGTGATCCCGTGCCCGCCGAGAACGCACCCGATGGCCTGCGGGTTGGCCTCCTTGATCGCGGCGATGTCCAGCCCGAGCTGGAACCCGGGCCGCCGCCACGGCACCCACACCACGCTGTCCCCGAAACACTCGGCGGTCAGCTTCTCCCCGTCGGCCGCACACGCGAGCGCGATCCCCGAGTCGGGATGCAGATGGTCCACGTGCGGGGCGTCCACCAGACCGTGCATGGCGGTGTCGATGGAGGGCGCGGCCCCGCCCTTGCCGTGCAGACAGTAGTCGAAGGCGCCGACCATCTCGTCCTCGCGCTCGACACCGGGGTACACGTCCACGAGGGCCCGCAGCCGGTCCAGCCGCAGCACGGCCAGCCCCGACGCGGTGAGCGTGCCGAGGTCGCCCCCGGAGCCCTTCACCCACATCAGCTCCACCTCACCCCCGGTGACGGGATCGGTGGCGCTGCCCTTGGCCGACGCGTTCCCGCCGGCGTAGTTGGTGTTACGGGGATCGGAGCCGAGCCGGTGGGAGCGGTCGAGGAGAGCGTCGACTTCGGGGCGGGTGGTCATGACTACCGGTTCCTTCCAGGGGAGGGGACGTGGAGAAGGGGCGCGGGGCCGTGTCGATACGCGGTTCCGCCGGGTGGGCGCGACGAGCCACAACGGACCCGCACCCCGCGACGGCGCTTCAGAGGCAGACGCTTCACGCCCCCCAGCCGGCCTGCTCGCCCCCGACCCGCTCGGCGACGATCCGCTCGGCCCACCCGGACCGGGCGTACGCGCCCATCGGATCGGGGTCCAGCCCCGACTCCTGGCGGACCTCGCCGAGGAGCCCCCGCACATCCGTGTTGTACGCGTCCATCAGCACGGCATTGGCCCCCAGTACGTCCCCGGAAGCCTGCGCCCGGGCCAGCGCCGCCCGATCGACCAGCAGCGCCTTCGCGGTGGCCTCCTGCACGTTCATGACCGACCGGATGATCGCCGGGATCTTCGCCTCGATGTTGTGGCACTGGTCGAGCATGAACGCGACGTCGGAGGTGAACCCCCCGCCCCGGATCACCTCGTACATGATCCGGAAGAGCTGGAAGGGGTCGGCCGCCCCCACCATCAGGTCGTCGTCGGCGTAGAAGCGCGAGTTGAAGTCGAACCCGCCGAGCTTCCCCTCCCGCAGCAGCAGCGCCACGATGAACTCGATGTTGGTCCCCGGCGCGTGGTGCCCGGTGTCGACGACCACCTGGGCCTTGTCGCCGAGCTTCAGACAGTGCGCGTAGGCGGTCCCCCAGTCCGGCACGTCGGTCGTGTAGAACGCCGGCTCGAAGAACTTGTACTCCAGCAGCATCCGCTGGCCGTCCCCCAGCCGGGCGTACACCTCGGCCAGCCCCTCGGCCAGCCGGTCCTGCCGGGCGCGGATGTCGTCCTGCCCGGGGTAGTTCGTCCCGTCGGCGAACCACAGCTTCAGGTCCCGTGACCCGGTGGCGTCCATGATGTCGACGCACCGCAGCAGGTGGTCGACGGCCTTGCGCCGCACCGCCGCGTCCGGATGGCAGATGCTGCCCAGCTTGTAGTCGTCGTCCTGGAAGGTGTTGGAGTTGACCGCGCCCAGCCGCACCCCGCGCTCCTCGGCGTACTTCGCGAGCGCCGCGTAGTCCTCCACGGTGTCCCACGGAATGTGCAGGGCGACCGTCGGCGCGACCCCGGTGAAGGCGTGCACCTGGGCCGCGTCCTCCAGCTTCTCCCAGGGCGAGCGCGGCACACCGGCCTGCGCGAACACCTTGAACCGGGTGCCCGAGTTCCCGTACGCCCACGACGGCGTCTCGACGGCCTGGGTCTTGAGCGCGGCCTTCACCGCGGCGAGGTCGGTCACTTGGGGGCTCCTGTGGTGGCGGGGGGACGACTGAGCGGATGTCGGACGGAACGACCGAGCATGTGAACGCCGAATGTGAAACGATTCAGAACGGCAAGCTAGGTGTCGGGCGCAGGGGTGTCAAGGGCTCCAGTAGCCCCCGTCTTCCGTGATCCGGACGTGACCTTTGGCTATCGAAAGTTTTTCGACACGGACCCATTGACGTGACATGACTGTGGTGCCTACGGTCCCCGCAATCCACTTGAAACCTTTCACGACACCGTGGCGGCCTCGCGGCCCCTTCGCCGGTGTCGTCGAGGAGCCCCCATGACCCACCCGCCTGACACGGGACCGGCCCCGGTGCTGGCACTCAAGGGCGTCTCGAAGTCCTTCGGCGCCGTACGCGCCCTGAGGGACGTCTCCCTGGAGCTGCTGCCCGGCGAGGTGCACGCCCTCGCCGGAGAGAACGGCGCGGGCAAGTCGACGCTGATCAAGACCCTCGCCGGAGTGCATCGGCCGGACACCGGTCAGGTGCTGCTCGACGGCGAGCCCGTCGTCTTCCACGGCCCCGGCGACGCCCGCGACGCCGGCATCGCCGTGATCTACCAGGAGCCCACGCTCTTCCCCGACCTGTCGATCGCCGAGAACATCTTCATGGGCCGCCGGCCCCGGCGCGCCCTCGGCCGGATCGACCACAAGGCCACCCACGCGGCCACGGCCGCCCTGATGCGGCGGCTCGGCGTCGACCTCGACCCCGACCGGCCGGCCCGCGGCCTGTCCATCGCCGACCAGCAGATCGTGGA
The DNA here is from genome assembly GCF_014650115.1 of Streptomyces olivaceoviridis. GTDB lineage: Bacteria > Actinomycetota > Actinomycetes > Streptomycetales > Streptomycetaceae > Streptomyces > Streptomyces olivaceoviridis. Next base: position 133,230 of record NZ_BMUI01000010.1, read on the forward strand.
GATCGCCAAGGCGCTGTCCTTCGACGCCCGGGTCCTGATCATGGACGAGCCGACCGCCGCGCTCACCGGCAGCGAGGTGGCCCGCCTCTTCGGCGTGGTCCGCACCCTGCGGGAACAGGGCGCGGCCGTGCTGTTCATCTCGCACCGGCTGGAGGAGATCTTCGCGATCTGCCAGAAGGTCACCACACTGCGGGACGGCGCCTGGATCGCCGGCGAGCCGCTCGCCGGGATGACCGAGGACGACCTGGTCCGCCGCATGGTCGGCCGCGACCTGGCCGAGCTCTACCCGAAGCAGCAGGTCCAGGTCGGCGACGTCGCGCTCAGCGTGCGGCGGCTGACCCGCGAGGGCGTCTTCACCGACGTCTCCTTCGAGGTCCGGCGCGGAGAGATCGTCGGCCTCGCGGGGCTGGTCGGGGCCGGCCGCACCGAGGTGGCCCGGGCCGTGTTCGGCGTCGACCGCTGGGACGCGGGCGAGGTCGAGGTCGGCGGGCGCCGGCTCACGAACGGCGCCCCGTCCGCCGCGATGGCGGCCGGACTCGCCCTCGTGCCCGAGGACCGGCGGGCCCAGGGCCTGGTGATGGACATGTCCATCGAACGGAACATCGGCCTGACCGGACTCCGTACGACCGCCCGGGCCGGGCTGGTGGACCGGACCGCCGAACGCAGCCGGTCCCTGGACTGGGCCGTGAAGCTCCAGGTGAAGTACGCCCGGATCGCGGACGCCGTCTCCACCCTGTCCGGCGGCAACCAGCAGAAGGTCGTCCTCGCCAAGTGGCTCGCCACCGGCCCCCAGGTGCTCATCGTGGACGAACCCACCCGGGGCATCGACGTCGGCACCAAGGCCGAGGTGCACCGGCTGCTCGGCGAGCTGGCCGCCGACGGGGTCGCCGTCCTGATGATCTCCTCCGACCTGCCCGAGATCCTCGGTATGGCCGACCGCGTCCTCGTGATGCACGAGGGCCGGATCACCGCCGAGATACCCCGCGCCGACGCCACCGAGGAGACCGTGATGGCCGCAGCCACCGGGAGGGCCGCCGCATGACGGTCACCACCGACGAGACCCCCGTCACCGGGGCACCCCGCTCCGGCGGCACCCGGCTGGTCGACCGGGTCTTCAAGATGCGCGAACTCGCCATCCTGGCCGTCTTCCTGGTGATGATCGCCGTCACCCAGGCGGGCAACAGCGAGTTCCTGTCCGAGCAGGGCATCAAGGACCTGCTCCTCAACGCGACGATCCTGGTGCTCGTCGCCACCGGCCAGTCACTGGTCGTCCTCAGCCGCAACGTCGACCTGTCCGTCGGCTCCACGCTCGGCATCAGCGCCTTCGCCGCCGGAACCTACCTCCAGGACGGCGGGAACCCGGTCGTCGCGATCCTCCTCGCCGTCCTGCTGGGCATCGGCCTCGGGCTGCTCAACGGCCTCCTCGTGAGCCTCGGCCAGGTCCCCGCACTCGTCGTCACCCTCGGCACCCTGTACGTCATCCGGGGCGTCGACTCCATCTGGGTCGGCTCCCGCCAGATCACCGCGGCCGATCTGCCCGGCGGCTTCGTCGACTTCGGCTCCGGCGGCATCTCCGCGATCCCCTGGCTCGCCGTGATCGCGCTGGTGGTGCTCGTGGCGACGGGCTACTACCTCAAGCACTACGGCAGCGGGCGGGAGCTGTACGCCCTCGGCTCCAATCCGGAGGCGGCCCGGCTGGCCGGCATCCCGGTCCGCAAGCGCATCCTGGCCGCGTACACCTTCTGCGGAGCGCTCGCCGGACTCGCCGGCGCGATGTACCTGGCGCGGTTCGGCAACGTCGACTCCGGCACCGGCAACGGCTACGAACTCACCGTCGTCAGCGCCGTGGTGGTCGGCGGCATCGCCTTCACCGGAGGCTCCGGCAGCGTCTACGGCGCCGCCCTCGGCGCCCTGCTGCTCACCTCGATCAACAGTGTGCTGCCCGCACTCGGCGTCAGCTCCGTGTGGGTGCTCGCCATCAACGGCGTCCTGCTGCTGCTCGCCATCGCCGTCGACCGGATCGTGGCGCTGCGCGTGGCCGCCGCCCTGAAGAAGAAGTCGGCCCCCAGGAGGTCCGCCATGGCGAAGGAGAAGGCCGGTGCCTGAGTCGCTCACCCGCGCGGTCCGCTGGGACACGGTCGTCGGCGCGCTGCTCATCGTCCTGTTGCTGCTGTCGTTCGGCTTCGTCGACGGCTTCGGCAACGCGCTCAACCTGTCGTTCCTCATCGGCAACACGCTCCCGATCGCGCTGATCGCCCTGCCGATGACCCTGCTGGTCGTCGCCGGCGAGATCGACCTGTCCGTCGCGTCCACGGCCGGGCTGTCCGGCGCGGTGATGGGCAAGCTGTGGAACGAGGGCATGGCCATCGAGCAGATCATCCCGCTGTGCCTGCTGCTCGGGGTGGTGTGCGGGCTGCTCAACGGCCTGCTGGTCACCCGGCTCGGGCTGCCGTCGCTGGCGGTCACCATCGGCACGCTCGCCGCCTACCGGGGTGTCGCGCAGATCGTGCTCGGCTCCGACGCGGTGACCGATTTCCCCTCGCAGTACCTGGACTTCGCCGCCGGCCGCCTCGGTGACTCCTTCCTGCCGCAGGCCTTCCTGCCCTTCCTGGTGCTGCTCGCCGTCGCCGTGGTGCTGCTGCACGCCACGCCGTTCGGCCGGTCGCTGTTCGCGATCGGCGCGGGGGAGGAGGCGGCGCGGTTCGCGGGGATCCGGGTGAAGCGGACCAAGCTCCTGCTCTTCGTCGCCACGGGGGCCATGTCGGCGCTGACCGGTGTCTTCTGGGCGCTGCACTACGCCAGTGCCCGGTACGACAATGCCACCGGACTCGAACTGTCCGTCGTCGCCGCCGTGTTGCTGGGCGGGATCGACTTCGACGGGGGCAGGGGCACGATCGGTGGTGCCGTCGCCGGTGTCTTCCTGCTCGGTGCGTTGCAGAACGTGATGAGTCTGCTGAACGTCTCGGCCCAGTCGCAGATCGTCGTCACCGGTGTGCTGCTCGTGGTGTCCGTGCTGGGCCCCCGGGTCGCGCGGCAGATCTCTCTCGCGCGGGCGGCCGGTTCCACCGGATAGCCCGTCGCCGGCCGCGGACCGTCCGCGCCCACGCGGCGGAGCCGCACCTCCACACAACCCCGTGCCCCTTCGAGGGGCGCACCTCCCACTCCTGACGACAAGGGGCCCTTCCCATGCTCAAGCCGACCCTCCGCCGCGCCTGCGCCGCCCTCGCCGCCGGCACCTCCCTCGCCCTCGCGCTCACCGCCTGCGGCGGCACCACCAAGAAGGACGTCAAGGACGACAACGCCTCCGCCGCCTCCGCCGGCAAGGCCGACCCCAACGCCGCCACCAAGAAGGGGCTGACCGTCGGCTTCCTGCCCAAGCAGGTCAACAACCCCTACTTCACCACCGCCGACAAGGGCGGCGAGAAGGCGGTCACGGAGCTCGGGTCGACGTACAAGGAGGTGGGGCCCAGCAGCGCCACCGACACGGCCGGGCAGGTGAGTTACGTCAACACGCTCACCCAGCAGCGGGTGAACGCCATCGCGGTGTCCGCGCAGGACCCGGGCGCGCTGTGCACGGCGCTGAAGCAGGCCATGAGCAACGGCATCAAGGTCGTCACCTACGACTCCGACACCAGCCCGGGCTGCCGCAACGCCTTCGTCTCGCAGGCCAGTGCCGAGGACCTGGGCCGTACCGAGGTGCAGCTCCTCGCCCAGCAGATCGGATACAAGGGCGAGATCGCGGTCCTGTCGGCCGCGCAGACCGCGACCAACCAGAACACCTGGATCGGCTACATGAAGGACGAGCTGAAGGACCCCAAGTACAAGGACATCAAGCTCGTCAAGATCGCCTACGGCAACGACGACGCCCAGCAGTCCTTCCAGCAGACCCAGGGCCTGCTCCAGGAGCACCCGAACCTGAAGGGGATCATCTCCCCGACCACCGTCGGCATCAAGGCGGCGGCCCAGTACCTGTCGGGCTCCAAGTACAAGGGCAAGGTCAAGCTGACCGGCCTCGGCACCCCCGACGACATGCGCAAGTACGTGAAGAACGGCACCGTCGACGCCTTCGAGCTGTGGGACCCGGCCAAGCTCGGCGACCTGGCCGCCCGGACCGCGGTCGCGCTGGCCTCGGGGCAGATCACCGGCAAGGAGGGCGAGACCTTCAAGGCCGGCGCCACCACGTACACCATCGGCAAGGACGGCGTGATCAACCTGGGCAAGCCGACCGTGTTCGACGCCAAGAACATCGACCAGTTCAACTTCTGACGGACGGGAGCTGTTGATGCAGCGCGTGTGCTTCCTGCTGAAGGTCAGGGCGGACCGGCTCGACGAGTACCGTGAGCGGCACGCGGCCGTCTGGCCGGAGATGCTCGACGCCCTGAAGGCGACCGGCTGGCACGACTACTCGCTGTTCCTGCGCGAGGACGGCCTGCTCGTCGGCTATCTGGAGACCGAGGACTTCGCCGCCGCCCAGGCCGGTATGGCGGCCACCGACGTCAACGCGCGCTGGCAGAAGGAGATGGCACCGTTCTTCGAGTCCCTGGACGGTGCCCGGCCCGACGAGGCCATGCGACCCCTCACCGAAGTGTTCCACCTCGACTGACGCGGGAGCCGCGCGGATGAGACCCTCCGTCACCCGGCAGGGCGCCACACGACTGGACGCCCACGCCGTCTGCTCCGTCTCCTACGACGGCCTGGTCAACACCGGATCGTTCCGGAAGAACGGCCTGTTGACCCACCGGGGCCACCAGTACGCCGCCCGGTACACGGCGGGCAGCGACGCGGTCGTGGCCCGCCGGGCCCTCGGTGCCGGCGACCGGTCGACGCCCACGCCGCCGCACCGGCCCAAGGCCGACGACGTCCGGGCGCCCTGGCCGGGTACGGCGGTTCGCGGTGGACCGCGCTCGGGGAGCGGACCGGCGCGACCGGCACGTGCACCGGCGAGCACGGCTCCAGCAGCGCCCGGAACACGCACCTGCGCGGGCATCGACCACGACACGCGGGGCCGGCCGCACGCCCTGTCCGCCTGGCGGGAGCGGGACGCGGTCGTCACGCGTGGCCCCGGCGGCCTCACCAGCCACGGCACCGGCCAGGCGCCGTGGACCCGCTGGACCCGGACCACCCGCTGATGAACCAGGAGAGCCGGTTCATCGACGTTCCCGTACCAGGAGAAGTCCGCCGATACGGCGCCCTCGGCGCCGCACGTGGCCGACTCCGCCCTGCCGGCGTGACGGTAACGTGAAGGTCGTCCCGCCGCATCCCGTTCCCTGGAGGTCCGAAGCCCGATGGCCCAGTCGGTGGGTATCAAGGATGTCGCCCGCGCCGCCGGAGTGTCGGTGGGCACGGTGTCCAACGTCATCAACCGCCCGGACACCGTCGCCGGCGAGACCCGTGCGCGCGTGCTGTCCGCGATCGACCGGCTCGGGTACGTCCGCAGCGAGTCGGCGCGCCAGCTGCGGGCGGGCCGCAGCCGGATCATGGGGCTGCTCGTGCTCGACATGGGCAACCCCTTCTTCGTGGACGTGGCGCGCGGCGCCGAGCGCGCGGCCCGGGAGGCCGGGCTCGGCGTGATGGTGTGCAACAGCGCGCAGGACGCCGCCGAGGAGGCCGAGTACCTGTCGCTCTTCGCCGAACAGCGGGTGCGGGGCGTGCTGCTCACCCCGGCCGACGCCACCGGCCGCAACATCGCGGCCTTCCGCCGGCACGGCATCCCGTTCGTGCTGGTCGACCGGGTCGCCGAGGGCACCACCGAGTGCTCGGTCTCCGTGGACGACATCGCGGGCGGCGCGCTGGCGGTGCGGCACCTGGTGGACGCCGGGCACCGCTCGATCGCCTACGTCAGCGGGCCGCCCGGGCTCAACCAGGTCCGCGACCGGCGCACCGGCGCGCTGAACGCCCTCGCCGAGGCCGGGCTCGGCCCCGAGGCGCTGCGCGAACTGCCCACCGAGCGGCTCGACGTGGCCGCCGGCCGGGACGCGGGTGCCCGGCTGCTCGGCCTCGCCGACCGGCCCACCGCCGTGTTCTGCGCCAACGACCTGCTCGCCCTCGGCGTGCTCCAGGCGATGTACGCGGCGGGCGTGACCGTCCCGGACGACCTGGCGATCGTCGGCTACGACGACATCGAGTTCGCCGCCGCCGCTGCCGTACCCCTCACCTCGGTGCGCCAGCCCGCCGTCACGATGGGCGCCCTCGCCGCCGAACTGCTGCTGGAGGAGACCGAGCGGGGCGAGGGGGACGGCAAGGGGAAGCGGACCCACGAGCACCGGCGGGTGGTGCTCCAGCCGGAACTGGTGGTGCGCCGGTCCAGCCTCGCCGCACGCTGAGCCTCGCGGTGTCCCCGCCCGCGTCCAGCCTCGCACCGGACGGACGCGCCGATCGGCGGCGCTGACCGGAAGTTCAGTAACAATCCATGATCCCGGTGCTCGGCCCACACCGGCCCATGTGCTCAACTGGGAGACGTCCAGCCCGTCCGTCCCAGGAGACCCGTTGAGCCTCAGCTACCGCCAGCCCGGCGTCGTGCTCACCGACCGCCACTTCACCGTGCCCCTCGACCACGCCGACCCGGGCGGCGAGACGATCGAGCTGTACGCCCGCGAGGCGGTGGCGAGCGACAAGGCCGGGCAGGACCTGCCCTGGCTGGTGTACCTGCAAGGCGGCCCCGGCTTCGGGGCGAATCGTTTCGTCGGACGGGAGGCCTGGCTCGACCGGGCCTTGAAGGAGTACCGCGTCCTGCTCCTCGACCAGCGCGGCACCGGACGCTCCACGCCCGCCACCCGGCAGACGCTGCCGCTGCGCGGCGGTCCCGCCGCCCAGGCCGACTACCTCACCCACTTCCGCGCCGACTCCATCGTCCGCGACTGCGAGGCCATCCGCCCCCAGGTCACCGGCGGCGCCCCGTGGACCGTGCTCGGCCAGAGCTTCGGCGGCTTCTGCACGGTGTCGTACCTCTCCCTCGCCCCCGAGGGCCTCGCCACCGCGATCATCACCGGCGGCCTGCCGTCCCTGCACGCCCACGCCGACGACGTCTACCGGGCCGCCTACCCGCGCGTCGAGCGCAAGGTCGCCGCGCACTACGCCCGCTACCCGCAGGACGTGGAGCGGGCCCGCCGGATCGCCGACCACCTCCTCACCCACGACGTGGTGCTGCCGAACGGCTACCGCTTCACCGTGGAGGCCTTCCAGTCCCTGGGCATCATGCTGGGCGCGAGCGACGGCAGCCACCGGCTGCACCACCTCCTGGAGGACGCCTTCGTGGTGACCCCGGCCGGCCTGGAGCTGTCCGACGCCTTCCAGGAGCAGGCCCAGTCCCTCCTGTCGTACGCCTCGCACCCCCTGTACGCCCTCGTCCACGAGTCGATCTACGGCCAGGACGCGCGCCCCACCGCCTGGTCGGCCGAGCGCGTCCGCGCCGAGTTCCCGCAGTTCGACGCGGCCAAGACACTCACCGGCGACGGCCCGGTCCTGTTCACCGGCGAGACCGTCCACCCCTGGGTGTTCGACGCCGACCCGGCCCTGCGCCCCCTGCGCGAGACGGCCGAACTGCTCGCCGCGCGCACCGACTGGCGCCCCCTGTACGACCCCGCGCGGCTCGCCGCCAACGAGGTCCCGGTCGCCGCGGCCGTCTACCACGACGACATGTACGTCGACACCGGCCACTCCCTTCAGACGGCCGGCGCGATCCGTGGCCTGCGCCCCTGGGTCACCAACGAGTACGAGCACGACGGCCTGCGCACGGGCGCGCCCCGCGTCCTGGACCGGCTGCTGGCGCTGGTACGCGACGAGGTGTGACGTACGCGATAGGACGGCCGGGGCGCGCCGTACACGACGTCGCGCACGGGACGGGGCGGCATAGTGTGCCGCCCATGACCGAGCCGAAGATCACCCAGCTCCAGCCCCTGCCCGACGACTGGCAGCGCGCCCTCGCCGTGGTGGCCCACCCGGACGACCTCGAATACGGGTGTTCCGCGGCGGTCGCCGCCTGGACCGACGCCGGCCGCGAGGTCGCCTATGTGCTGGCCACCCGCGGCGAGGCGGGCATCGACACCCTGGACCCGGCCACCTGCGGCCCGCTGCGCGAGCGTGAGCAGCGGGCCGCCGCGGCCGTCGTCGGCGTCGGCACCGTGGAGTTCCTCGACCACCGGGACGGCGTGATCGAGTACGGCAGCGCGCTGCGCCGCGACATCGCCGCCGCGATACGCCGCCACCGCCCCGAACTCGTCGTCACGCTCAACCACCGCGACACCTGGGGCGGCGTCGCCTGGAACACCCCCGACCACGTCGCCGTCGGCCGCGCCACCCTGGACGCCGCCGCCGACGCGGGCAACCGCTGGATCTTCCCCGAACTCGCCGAGCAGGGCCTCCAGCCCTGGAACGGCGTCCGCTGGGTGGCCGTCGCCGGTTCGGGCAGCCCCACGCACGCCGTCGACGCCAGGCCGGGCCTGGACCGCGCGGTGCGCTCACTGCTCGAACACCGCACCTACATCGAGGCGTTGACCGACCAGGACCCGAAGACGTACGTCCATGACTTCCTGACCGAGACCACCACGGCCACCGGCGAGCGCTTCGGCGGCACACCGGCCGTGGCCTTCGAACTGTTCGCCCGCTAGCGGCGCCGCGGGCCGCCGTCGCGGGTGCGCGTGGGTGCGGGGGCAAGCTCGCAGGTCAGTAGGCTGTCCCCATGCCGGATCAGATAGCCGACCCTTCCGACCTGCGCGCCGACTGCACCCGGTGCTTCGGGCTGTGCTGTGTCGCCCTGCCCTTCGCCCGCTCCGCCGACTTCGCGCTGGACAAGCCCGCGGGCAAGCCGTGCCCGAACCTCCAGGGCGACCACCGCTGCGGCATCCACGCCGACCTGCGCCAGAAGGGCTTCACCGGCTGCACGGTCTACGACTGCTTCGGCGCCGGCCAGAAGGTCTCGCAGGTCACCTTCGACGGGCAGGACTGGCGTACCGGGTCCACGGAGGACGCGCGCCGGATGTTCGACGTCTTCCCGGTCGTACGGCAGCTGCACGAGCTGCTGTGGTACCTGACCGAGGCGCTGGGCCTGCCCGCCGCCCGGCCCGTCCACCCCGAGCTGCGCCGGGCGCTGGAGAAGACCGAGCGGCTGACCCGGCTGACCGCCGAGGAACTGGCCGCGCTGGACGTGGCCGCGCACCGGCAGGAGGTGAACGTGCTCCTGCTGCGCACCAGCGAGCTGGCCCGGGCCGGCGTCGGCGGCAAGGGCCAGGGGAAGGGGAAGGGCCGGCGCAGGGACCGCAGGGGCGCGGACCTCATGGGCGCCCGCCTCAGGGGCGCCGATCTGCGCGGGGTGAGCCTGCGCGGTGCCTACCTCATCGCCGCCGACCTCACCGGTGCCGACCTGCGCGGCGCGGATCTGATCGGTGCCGACCTGCGCGATGCCGATCTGACCGACGCCGACCTCACCGGTGCCTTCTTCCTCACCCAGCCGCAGGTGAACGCCGCGCGGGGCAGCACGGGTACGCGGCTGCCGGCTTCAGTCAGCCGCCCCGTGCACTGGACAGCGGCTCGCTGACAGGGGCTGCGCCGGTCCGGCCGGGTCGTGCCGCCGGTCGTCCGCGGCTTCGTCCCGGGCTGGTCGCGCCCGCGCGGCGTCAGCCGCACGTCGGACACTGCCCCGCGCCCCTGCGGGTCGTCCCTCGCTCACCTCCGTGAGAGCCGGCCGGCGCTCCAGTCGCAGCCGCAGCCCTTCCGGCATCAGGGTCAGGCGTTCGGCCACGCTCAGCCGGTAACCCGGGTCGGCGTGCAGGCCGTAACGGCGCAGCAGCAGGCCGAGGACCAGGGTCGCCTCGTGGAGGGCGAACTGTCGGCCGACGCAGGCCCGTGCGCCGGTGCCGAAGGGCTTGAAGGTGTGCGGTGGCCGGGCGCGGACGGCCGCCGGGGTGAAGCGGTCGGGGTCGAACCGTTCGGCGTCCTCGCCCCAGACCTCCGGCTCCCGGTGCAGCATCGGGGTCAGCACCAGGGCCCACGCGCCCCGGCGCATCGGATGGTCCCCGGCGAGGACGGTGTCCCGCCGGGCCTCGCGGGCGAAGGCGGGCGCGGTCGGCCACAGCCGCAGCGACTCGTCCAGCACCCGGCGCACATAGCGCAGCTTGGCGACCTGGTCGTAGCCGGGCCGCGGGGTGTCGCCCCAGACCTGTGCGACCTCGGCGCGGGCCCGGGCGGCGATCTCCGGGTGCCGGGCGAGGTGGTAGAGGGCGAAGGAGAGCGCGCCGGAGGTGGTCTCGTGGCCCGCCACCAGGAACGTGATCACCTGCTTGCGGACGTTCTCCGGCGACAGCTTCTCCCCGGTCCGCGGGTGCGCCGTCGCCAGCATGCGGTCCAGCAGGTCCCCCTCGCCGCCACCGGACCGGCGCCGGGCGGCGACCAGGCCGTCGACCGTGCGGTTGAGGTGGGCGATGTCGGCCGCGTTGCGCCGGGCGGCGGTGCGCAGCAGCAGCGGGGCCAGCGGTCCCGGCACGCTGTTCAGCCGTTGCGCGTAGGCCAGCGTGCCGACCATCGCCGTGACGAAGGGGTGCGGCCGGTCCCGCTCGAAGGATTCGAAGTCGTACCCGAAGCCGGTCCGGGCGATCGTCTCCAGGGCCAGCCGGGTCATGTCGCCCGGCACGTCCACCGTGCGCCCGGCCGCCAGGTGGCGGTCCCAGTGGTCGGTGAGGCGGTCGGCGACCGACAGCATCATCCCGTGGTAGCCCTCCATGGCCTCCCGGCTGAACCCGGGCGCCAGGACGTCGTGCGCCAACTGCCAGTTGGGCTCGTGGTTGTAGGCGGTGAACAGGCCGTCGCCGGCCACGGGCCGCAGATTGGCGACGCCGAGCCCGACGTGCTTGGCGAACCGGGACTCGTCGGCGAGGTCGGCGACCAGCCGCGCCCCCCACACGAACACGAACTCCTTGCCGAACGCCCGGCGGCGGAAGATCGGGCCGAGCTCGCGCGCGAAGCGCATCGAGTCCTGCAACGGCCGGTGCCGGTCGACGCCGAGCACATCGCCGAGCAGCGGCACCCGGTGCGGCGGACGGGGGATGCGGCGCAGCTCGGGCCAGCCCTGCTCGGCGCTCCGGAAACCCTTCGGCAGCCCGGTCTCCATGGTCTCCGTCGTCGCCGCCATGACGCGATCTCCCTTGATCCAGCGGGTGGTTGACGCAGTGACGCACGCGTGTTGTATGTGAGTTCAATAACGCGTTCCAGTGTGGTGCCCTTGTTGAACCGACGTCAAGTAAAGTGACGCCATGCCCGCGAACCAGGGGGAGCGCGCCCGGCGCAGACTCAGCACCGGGGAACGCCGTGAGCAGCTGCTGTCGGTCGGCGCGAAGCTGTTCTCGGAGAGCCCCTACGACGACGTGTGGATCGAGCAGGTCGCCGAGATCGCCGGGGTCTCGCGCGGGCTGCTGTACCACTACTTCCCGACCAAGAGGGACTTCTTCGCCGCCGTCGTGGAGCGGGAGAGCGCGCGCATGCTGCGCATGACGGCGGCCGAGCCCGGGGTGCCGGTGCGCGAGCAGCTCGCCGCCGGCCTCGACACCTACCTCGGCTACGTCCAGGCGCACGCCCATGGCTTCCGCGCCTTCCACCGCGCCGACGCGGCCGGCGACCAGGCCGTGCGCCGGGTCTACCAGCGGGCGCTGGCCGCCCAGGAGGAGCAGATCCTGGCCGCGCTCGCCGCCGACCCCGAGTTCGGGCCCGCCGTCGAGGCCGCCCCGCGGGTGCGCCTGGCGGTGCGTGGCTGGCTCGCCTTCACCACCGCCGTCTGTCTCGAATGGCTGCGCGGCGAAGGGGAGTTGAGCCGGGATCAGGTGCGCGATCTGTGCGCCCGCGCTCTGCTGGGCGTCCTCGCTTAGGCCCACTGGGACCGGAATGACTCCGTCCGGTAGGGGTGGTGTGGTTGGCGCGCGCCTCGATCTCCGATAGGTTAGGCAAGGCTTACCTAAGGAGGTCTCGGATGGGTGACACGCAGGACTGGACGGCCGCACCAGGCGCGGCGGAACAGGCACGCTCGGTGTCGGCCGCCGCCTGGTCGTGCGCGGTGACCGCGGACGGAGTCCGCGAGGAGTACGTCGGCGCGCACACCGTGACCGAGGACGGCGCGGTACGGCTGGCGGTGCCCGACGACAGCGCCCTGTTCGGGGCGGTGCTGTGCGCCCCGCGCCAAGAACCCTCCGCCCTGCTGGAGTTCGCCGACGTGGCGCCCGTACCGGTGCGCCACCGCATCCGCGCCCGGCTCTTCCTGTCCGGCTGGTTCGCCCCGTCCGGGGGAGCCCTCCTCTTCCGGCCCACCCGCGTGGTGCTGCGCCGGCCCGCCGGGGCCGTGGTGGTCGACCTGGACGAGTTCACCGCCGCCCGGCCCGACCCCCTGGCCGGCGCCGAGGCCCGGTTGCTCACCCACCTCGCCGACGCCCACCCGGACGCCGTCGAGCGGCTCACCCGCCTGGTGCGGCCCGAGAGCCTGCACGCCGCGACCCGGGTGGCACCGCTCGCCGTCGACCGGCACGGACTCACCCTGCGCATCGAACGCACCCGCGCCCACGGCGACGTACGACTGCCCTTCCACACACCCGCCGACGACGTCACCCAGCTCACCGAGCGCGTGCACGCCCTGCTCGCCCAGGCCAGTGCCGCCGCCTGCCCCCGGGCGCTACAGCGGCAGCGCGCAGACGGCGACGGGTGACGCGAACGGCTCACCGGCCGGGCGGAGTTCACCGTTGTCCGCGTCGACGCGAAAGACGGTGACCGTGCCCGAGCGCTGGTTCGCCGCGAACAGCAGCCGGCCGTCGGGCGAGAACGCGATCTGCCGGGGGAAGTCCCCGCCCACCGGCACCGTGCCGAGCAGCCGCAGCCGGGCCCCGCCGTCCTCGACGGCGTACCGCGCGAGGCTGTTGTGGCCCCGGTTGGCGAGGAACGCGTACCGGCCGTTCGCCGTCACCAGGATCTGCGCCGGATAGTTCGTGCCGCCACCGGACCCCGTCGACTGCGGCTCGCCGATCGTCAGGCGCCCGCTTCCCGGCTCGTACGCGCACACGGCCACGGTGTCGTCCACCTCGTTGGCCAGGTAGGCGTACCGGCCGCCCGGATGGAAGGTCAGATGGCGCGGTCCCGCGCCGGGCCGGGTCCGTGCCCGCGCCGCCTCCGCGAGCGTGCCCTTCGTCTGGTCGAGGCGGTAGGTGTAGACCGTGTCGGTGCCGAGGTCCACGGCGAGGACGTGCCCGCCGTCCGGACTTGTGAGGAACTGGTGGGCGTGCGGCCCCTGTTGACCGGGGCCGGGCGGCGGAGAGCTGTGCGTGACCAGAGCGGTGCGCTCGCCCGGCGCGCCCGAGGCGTCGATCGGGTGCACGGCGACACTGCCCGAACCGTAGTTGGCGCTGAGCAGCCAGCGCCCGGAGGGATGCACCGACAGATGGCACGGGCCCGCGCCGCCGGTGCTCCGGCTCCCGAGAACCCGCCGGTCCGCGAGGCGTACGGCCGTCACCCCGCCCTCCTCCCGCTCGTCCACCGCGTACAGCGTGCGGCCGTCCGGGTGCACGGCGAGGTACGACGGGTCGGGGACCCCGGTGAGCGTGCCGGACCCGGTGATCCGGCCCGACTCGGGGTCGTACGACGCCAGGCCGATGCCGGTGCCGCCGCCCTCGACGGAGGTGTAGGTGCCCACGTACAGCGGGCGCGGTCCGGACGGCCTCCGGGGCGGCGGGGCCGCCTGCGGCTCGCCCCGCCCGGCCGGCGTGCCCGTCGGCGGGGCCGCCGGGGACGGCACCATGACGACCGCCGCCGTACCGGCCACGGCGCCGACGAACCGGCGTCTGGTCCAGCCGCCGTGCTCCCGGTCCGGGTCCCGGTCCCGCCGGGGGAGGGGAGACCCTGCTCCCGCCGTCCCTGCCTCCGTGTCCATACCGCTACCCCAGGTCGTCGGTGCCCCCGCTCGTGACAGCCACCTTGGCCTGCGCGGGCCGCCGAGGGCAAGCCGGGCAACGGCAGCCGCGCGGCACGCACCGCCGGCGGTGGCTACCGGTCCCCGTCCGCCACCGGCTTGCCCGGCGCGTCCTTCAGGGGTGTCACCTGGTCGGCGGACGGCGCCCGCCACGGCTCCAGGTCGTCCCCGAGCCACTCGCCGACCGGCTCGACCGCCTCCAGGGTGGGCGTGGGGGCGAGGTCCTCGGCGTCCGCGTCGTAGTAGTCGTACCAGGGCAGGCCCGCCCGGGTGTACGCCGCCCGGTCCACCGGTGACGGCGGCGGTGCCTCGCCGGTGATCCGGCGCCACTCCGGGGGCGTGACCAGGTGCGCGAACACCCGCCCGGCGGGCTGCTCGGACCAGTCGCCCGGCGGCCGGTCGTCCCGGTACACCTCCTGCCGCATCGAGCCGCCGACGCCGAGCCCCATGGCCGTGGCGCGCCGCGGGGGAGCGGCGGCCGGGGCGGGCGGAGCGCCGAAGGCCGCGACGGGCGCGGACGGCGCCACTCCGGGGGGTCCGCCGGGGGCCGGGGCGGCCATGGGCAGGGCCGCGCCGTAACCGCCTCGTGCGTCGGCCAGGCGCCGCTGCCGCTCATTCTCCAGGCGCCGCCATTCGGCGAGGGCGTCCTCCTTCAGCGGGAACGACCGGAGCTGGACGCCGCCCCACGCCTCCTCGCCGGTGACCTGCCCCTCCACGGTCGAGCCCAGCCCCAGCGGTACGGCCACGAACTGGCGGACCGTGCCCCTGCCGGAGTTGACGCCGTCCAGCCAGGGCTGGCGGGGCAGCACCACCTAGTTCTGCGGACGCCGGGACAGCGAGTCGCGCCAGGGCTCGCCGGACACCGCGCACACCTTGCCCACACCGACCTGGAGCGCGGCCGGCTCCGACGCGGCGAAGCTGAGCCACATCGCCTCGCGCGGGTACACCGGCAGCATGACGCCGCCGCGCGCCCGCATCCCCGCGGGCACCCGGTCGGCGTGGTCGGCCACCCGCCGCACCGGGAACTCGCCCAGCCCCGGCGGCAGCGGATGCGTACCGGTCTCCGGCAGGCGCAGCGCGCGGACGAACCGCACCGCCACCCCGCCGGGCAACCGCAGCGTGTTCCCGTCGATCCGGACTCCGTCGCCGGCCATCGGTACGCCCTTCCCCTCGCGGCGCCGTCAGCGGCCGTCCGTACGTTCCCTCTCTCGCGGTGCCGGAAGCGCTCATCCGTACGCCCCCGCGGCGCCGGACCGCCCCGGCGGCTTCCTCACCGATGACGCTCGCCCAACCCCGCGTGGTTCCGCCACAGCTCCTCCTGGACCCCGAGGCGGTCGCGCAGCAAGGCGAGCCGGGGCAGCTTGGTCCGCTGCCCGCGCGAGACCCGGTCCAGCTCCTCCAGCAGGCGGCGGGTGCGGTGCTCGGTGTTCAGCTCGTCGATGATCCTGGTCGTCTCGGTCAGGACCGCCCCGAGCAGCTGCCAGTGCGCCCAGTCCTTGCGGATCTCCTCCTGGAGCAGCTCGGCCAGCCGGTCCCGGGTGCCGGCCGCCGTGTGCAGCTCGGCCGACAGCCGTGCCTCCGCCGACTCCGCGTTCTCGCTCAGGTGGGTCGTCACCAGCACCGCGAAGCTGACCACCGCGTCGGCGATCTCCGACAGCAGTTGCTCCACGGTCGCCCCCACCCGGGGCGGGAAGAGCTCCTCCGGCTCACGGGCCTTCGCCAGGTCCGTGAACGAGCGGGCCAGCACCCGCAGCACCACCGTGCAGATCTCCAGCGTGTCCAGACCCGTGCGCAGCACCACCCGGTGCAGCAGTCCCTCCTTCACCCGGGGATTGAGCCGCAGACTGTCCTCCGCCTGCCGCAGTGCCGCGTCCACCCGCACGATGTCGTGGTCCAGCCGGCGCGCCTCGTGCAGCCGCTCGGCCGCCCGCTCCCAGGGGATCCGGCCCCCGGCCTCCTCGCCCATCCGCAGCATCAGCTGGCGCACCCGCCGGGCCAGGTCCTCGATGGACCGGCCGGCCTCGTCCACCCACACCGGGGGTGGCAGCAGCAGGTTGCAGGCGGTGCCGACGACCGCGCCGATCAGCGTCTCGACGATCCGCGCCCAGGCGGTGAACCCGACCGTGGTGACCCCGAGCACCAGCATGGCGCTGATCGCCACCTCGGCGACGTACTCGTCGACGCGGACCAGGTGTCCCACGGCCAGCGCGGCGACGATCAGCAGGGCGAGACTCCACCAGGTCAGGCCCACCAGCACGCTGAAGGCGATGGCGACCAGGACGCCCGCGACCACCGAGTTCACCCGGCGGATGCCGTTGGTGAGCGTGGCGTAGAAGGTCACCTGGACGACCAGCAGCGCGGTCAGCGGCGCGGTGAGCGGGGCCGGCTCGGGACTCAGCCGGAGGGCGATGACGTAGGCGATGGTCGCGGCCGTGGCCGACCGCAGTGTCTGGACGACCACCGGCTCCCGGCGGCGCTTCGCCAGTCGCAGTAGTCCCGTGGTCAACTTTCGTTCGCGCATCCCTTGGCCTGTTCCCGCTCATCGGGTGCGTCGAACGTAGCCGTTCGCGGACCGGTTCCGCCTGATTTACTCCAGATTCCTACGTATACAGCTTGTCGACGAAGGCGGCCAGATTGCCCGTCGTACGCGCGATCTGCTCCTCCAGCGTCAGGCTCTCCTCGAACCGGGTGCCGGACTCGGGGACCTTCCTGCCGCGCACATACAGCGAACAGGCCAGGTCGGTGCACATGTACAGCCCGACCGAATTGCCCTCCCGGCCGGCCGCCCCCGCCTTCCGCGCGGTCATCAGTGAGACCCCGCCGCCGGGATGCGTGGTCAGACACAGCGAACACATGCTCCGGTGCAGGAAGCCGCGCTGCGCGGGCGGGAAACGCAGGGCCACGCCGACGAGCCGGTCGTCCCGTTCCATGACCAGATAGCTGCGGTCGGGAGCGCCCGGATCGCGCCAGCCGAGGAAGTCCAGATCGCCCCAGGGGCGGTCACCGAGATCGCGCGGGACGGCCAGGCGCTTGGCCTCGCCCTTGGAGCAGTTGATAAACGAGTTGCGGATGTCCTGCTCGGTGAGCGATCTCATGGGGGATCCTTCCGGATTGCCAGTCATACGAACGAACCTAGAGGCTCTAGGTTCGCAGCTATCCTATTTAGCCACATGGGGGTGGGCCAATGGATTTCCGCCAGGGGCTGCAAGGGCTGCCGCGGCGTGCCCGGCGAGCGCTGGACCATGTCGCCGGCACCGCGTCCGGCCCACCGCTCGACTCCGGTCTGCGCATCACGCTCAACTTCCACCCCGACCGGATCTCCGGTGGACTGCCGATCCTGGAGTCGCTGGCGCGGGACGGCGCGTACCACTCGCAGTTCGTCACCGGCACCAGCAACGGCGGCCTCACCGCGCACCCGGGCGGCGACCGGACGCGCTGGGAGAGCCGGATCTTCGGCGGCGCCTACGACGACGCCGACCCGGCCGAGCGTCCGGTGTACGGCGCGCTGGACTTCCGGCGCCAGGTGGTCGGCGCGGCCCCCCGCTTCGGCTCCTCGCACCTCAGGCTCTCCGGAGCGGCCCTGGCCCGGGCCACCTTCTGCTACCCGGACAGCTCGACCGAGCCCGGCGACTTCGGCGTGGCCGGCGCCATGCCGCTGATCGCCCTCGCCGAGGCCGACGAGCAGGACGCCCTCAACGACTACATCGAGGCCCATGTGCACGGGGGTGTGCTGCTCGACCGGGACGTGGAGGCGCTGGTACTGGACGCGAGCTACCGGGGCACACCGGTGGAGACGGCCGCCCGGCGCCTGCCCTTCCCGCTCGTCTGGCACCCCGGCTACCGCCTCACCGTCACCGCACTGCGCCGGCACGCCGACTACCGCGGCCCGCGGTACGCCGACCTGGGCGCCCGCATCGCCGAGCGCGGCCTCATCACCCCCCGCGTCATCGGCGACGCGGCCCGTAGCGCCCGGTACGACCTCCAGGCGCTCAAGATGGTCTGGCACACCCTGGCCCGCTTCGGATCCCCCGAGGGCGCGGGAACGGCGAGGCTCCCCCCGCCGCCTGCCGTCCCGCCTCGCACGGACACCGCGACCGGTCCCGGGGGCCCCGCGGCCCTGGCTCCCACGGGCTCCGCCGCGGTACAGAGCCCTCCGGAGCGCAACGGCTGAGGTTCCCGGAAGGCCGGGTCGTGGCCGCCGCGGATGCCGCCACCACGTCTTCGGTGGATGTCGCCACCAGGCTTCGGTGGGTGTCGCCACCACGTCCTCGGCGGACGCCGCCACCAGGCTTCGGCGGGTGCCGCCACCACGTCTTCGGCGCCACCAGGCTTCGGCGGGTGCCGCCGCCGGGGGCTGCCGCCGCTTGGACGGCTCCCCACCGCAACGCCACCGCCGACTTGGGCCCGCCCCGGCCACGGCGGGCGTGCTCCCCGACGTGCCTCGTGCCTCCCCACGGCCTGCCCTGCCCGAGCACCCCCGCTCCGGTCACGGTCGGTATCCCCCCGACGACCCGACCTCCCCGCCGGGCCGGCCCCCGGCTCCGGCGGAGTGCCCCGGCCTCGGCGGAGTGCCCCGGCCTACCCGCCCGCTACTCACTCCCCGTTCCCGCCCCCGTCCCCCGCCCCGGTTCCGGTGGCCACACCCCCGTGGCCAGTACCCCCATCGCGTAGGCTCGGGCCACGAGTTCCGTGCGGTTCGTCGCGCCCCAGCGTGCCGACAGGCGGCGCAGGTGGTAGCTGACGCCGTCCCCGGTGAGGCCCAGTTCGCGGGCGGCGCGGGCCGTCGTGGCGCCGCCCGCCAGCAGGGCCAGGACCCGTCGCTCCGTGTCCGTGACCCGTACCGGCTCCGGTTCCGGTGCCGGGCGCTCGCCCAGGACCCGCAGCATCACCAGCAGCGTCGGTGTCTCCTCCACGCTGTCGCTCACCGGGTCCGCCGTCAGCTCCCCGTGCCGCTCGGCCCCGCCCGGCGCCCGCCAGCACACCGACACCTGGTAGCGGGAGCGGTGCCGCAGGCGCAGCGCCTCGGCGATCCGCTCCACCTGGCCGGCCTCCTGCGGCCGGAACAGCTCCAGCACATGCCGGCCGCGCAGCCGCCCAGGGGTCGTACCGCACTCCGCCGCCATGGCGGGGTTCGCCAGGACGACCTGGCCGTACACATCGCACACGGCCACCGGTACCGCCACCCGGTCGAACAGCACCAGCGCACGGTTGCGCCACACCACCGCGTCGGCCCGTTCCGCTTCCATGGCACCTCATCCAAGGGGAAGGGCCAGGTCAGCGGCAACTTGGCGGAGAGGCTTCGGCCCCCGGCCGTGGCGCCCCCGCGCGCGCAAGTCCCGGCGGGCACTTTCCACTACACGATCGTGTAGTGCCATGGCCCCGGTGCCCTCCGCCCGTCGACCACCCTGGACGCAGTACATCCGTTACCGCGAAAGGCAGTTGCCGCGCCATGCCCCCCACCGCACTGCGCCCCGAACCGGCCGGAACCCTGACCGGTGTCCCCCTCGTCGACATCACCGCCTCCGGCCCCGGCCGCACGCCCATCCAGCAGACCATGGAGCTGATGCGGGAGCACGGCCCGGTGCTGGTGCGGCGGCTGCACGGGCGGGACGTGATGTTCGTCGCCGACGCTGACCTGGTCGCCGACCTGGCCGACGAGGAGCGGTTCGCCAAGCACGTCGGGCCCGCCCTGAGAAACGTGCGGGAGTTCGCCGCCGACGGCCTGTTCACGGCGTACAACGACGAGCCCAACTGGGCGAAGGCGCACGACATCCTGATGCCCGCCTTCGCGCTGGGCTCGATGCGCACCTACCACCCGGTGATGCTGAAGGTGGCCCGGCGGCTCATCGACGCCTGGGACCGTGCGGCGCGGGCCGGCCGGCCCGTCGACGTGCCCGACGACATGACCCGGATGACCCTCGACACCATCGGGCTCGCCGGGTTCGACTACGACTTCGGGTCGTTCGAGCGCGCCGAGCCGCACCCCTTCGTGGAGTCGATGGTCCGCTGCCTGGAGTGGAGCATGACCCGGCTGGCCCGCACCCCCGGCACCGACCACGCGGCGGCCGACGCGGCCTTCCGGAAGGACGCCGACCACCTCGCCCGGGTCGTGGACGACGTCATCGCCGCCCGTACCGGCATCGACCAGAGCGGCGCCGAGGACCTGCTCGGCCTGATGCTCAGCGCCCCGCACCCCGCCGACGGCACCACCCTGGACGCGGCCAACATCCGCAACCAGGTCATCACCTTCCTGATCGCCGGCCACGAGACCACCTCCGGCGCGATGTCCTTCGCCCTCTACTACCTCGCCAAGCACCCCGCCGTACTGCGGCTCGTGCAGCGCGAGGCCGACGCGCTGTGGGGCGACACGGCCGACCCCGAGCCGTCGTACGAGGACGTCGGCCGGCTCACCTACACCCGCCAGGTCCTGAACGAGGCGCTGCGGCTGTGGCCGACGGCCGCCGCGTTCAGCCGGCACGCCCGCGAGGACACCCTGCTCGGCGGCCGGATCCCGCTGCGCGCCGGCCAGGCCGTCACCGTGCTCGCGCCGATGCTGCACCGCCGGCCCGTGTGGGGCGACAACCCCGAGCTGTTCGACCCCGAGCGGTTCACCCCCGAGGCCGAGGCGGCGCGTCCGGTGCACGCCTTCAAGCCGTTCGGCACCGGTGAACGCGCCTGCATCGGACGGCAGTTCGCGCTGCACGAGGCGACCATGCTGCTCGCCCTGCTGGTCCACCGCTACCGGCTGCACGACCACGCCGGCTACCGGCTCACCGTGAAGGAGACCCTCACCCTCAAGCCCGAGGGCTTCACCCTCACGCTCACCCCGCGCACCCCTGCCGACCGCGTGCACGCGCCCCTGCCCGGCGCCGCCACCGCGCCCGCCGCCGGCACCCCCGCCCCGGACGCCCTCCCGGCCCGGGTCCGCCCCGGCACCCGCGCCCTCTTCCTGCACGGCAGCAACTACGGCACCTGCCGGGACTTCGCCGCCCGGCTCGCCGACGAGGCCGCCGCCGTCGGCTGCGCCACCGAGGTCGCCGCCCTGGACGCCTACGCGGACGGGCTGCCCACCGACCGGCCCGTCGTCATCGCCGCCGCCTCCTACAACGGCCGCCCCACCGACGACGCCGTCGCCTTCACCGCCTGGCTCGACGGCACCCCCGACCTGACCGGAGTGACCTACGCCGTCCTCGGCGTCGGCGACCGCAACTGGGCCGCCACCTACCAGCAGGTCCCCACCCGGATCGACGCCCGCCTCGCCGAACTCGGCGCCACCCGGCTCACCGAGCGCGCCGCCGCCGACGCCTCCGGGGATCTCACCGGTGCCGTACGGGAGTTCACCGCCCGCGTGCGCTCCGCGCTGCTCAGCGCCTACGGCGACCCGGACGCCGGCCACGACACCACGGACGAGCCCGCCCACGCCTACGCGGTCCGCACCCTGTCCGGCGGGCCGCTGGACGCCCTCGCCGAGCGGCACGGGCTGGTCCCGATGACGGTCACCGAGGCCCGTGACCTCACCGCGCCCGGTCATCCGCGCACCAAGCGGTTCCTGCGCGTCGCCCTGCCCGAGGGCGTCACCTACCGCACCGCCGACCACCTGACCGTGCTGCCCGCCAACGCTCCCGAACTGGTGGACCGTGCCGTCGCCGCCTTCGGCCTCGACGCCGACGCCGTCCTGGACATCCGGGCGACCCGTCCCCGCCCCCGCGCGGGCGAAGCCGAGCGTGGGGGAGCCCTCGCCGTCGACCGGCCGGTGACGGTACGCCACCTGCTCACCCACCACGTCGAGTTGCAGGAGCGGCCGACCAGCCGCCAGTCGGCCCTCCTCGCCGAGGCCAACCCCTGCCCGCCCGAGCGCGCCGCCCTCGCCGCCCTGCCCGGCGACGACCCGCGCACCCTGGTGGAACTGGCCGAGGACCACCCCGCCCTGCGCGGTGCCCTGGACTGGCCGCTCCTGCTCGATCTGCTGACCCCGCTGCGCCCCCGCCACTACTCCATCTCCTCCGCACCGGCGGCCGACCCCCGCCACGCCGACCTCATGGTGTCCGTGCTCGACGCCCCCGCGCGCTCCGGCAAGGGCCGTCACCGGGGCACCGGCTCCGGTCACCTCGCCTCCCTGCGGCCCGGTGACACCGTGTACGCCCGTGTCCAGCCCTGCCGCGAGGCGTTCCGGATCGACCACGCGGCACCGGTCGTGATGGTCGCCGCCGGCACCGGGCTCGCCCCGTTCCGGGGTGCCGTCGCCGACCGCCTGGCCGCCCGCCGTACCGGCGCCCGGCTCCCCGCTGGACTGCTCTACTTCGGCTGCGACGCCCCGGACGCCGACTACCTGCACGCCGAGGAGCTGCGGGCCGCCGAGCGGACCGGCGCGGTCTCGCTGCGCCCCGCCTTCAGCGCCGCGCCCGTGAACGGCGCCGCCTTCGTCCAGCACCGCATCGCCGCGGAGGCCGGCGAGATCTGGGAGCTGCTGGGCGCCGGTGCCCGGGTGTACGTCTGCGGCGACGGCGCCCGGATGGCTCCCGGCGTCCGCGCCGCCTTCCGTACCCTGTACCGCGAACGGACCCCCGGCGCCGACGAGGCCGCGGCCGAACGGTGGCTCGACACGCTGGTGGCGGACGGGCGTTACGTGGAGGACGTGTACGCGGCGGGATGAGCCGCCGGGGGAGGGGTGCGGGGTGCGGGACACGGAGGAACGGGCCCGGCGGGTCCTGGCCGCTGCGGGCCTGCCGCCCGCCCGGCCGGGCGGGGTGCGCCCGCTCGGCGGCGGCACCTACAACACCGTCGAGGAACTACGGCTCACCGACGGCCGCCGCTACGTGCTGAAGACCGCGCCGGACGCGCCGGGCCTGCGCTACGAGTCCCGGCTGCTGCGCTCGGAGGAGGAGTTCTGCCGCGCCGCCGCCGAGGCCGGCGTCCCCGCGCCCCGCACCGTGTGCACCGACGGCGGCCCCGCCGCACGGCACACCCTCCAGACCCACTGCCCGGGCATCCCCTGGGACGAGTCCCTCACCGTCGTCGAACAGGCCGCCCTGCGCCGGGAGCTGGGCGGCCACGTGGCCCGGCTGCACCGGGTGACCGGCCCCGGCTTCGGCTATCCGTCCGGCGCGCTCGGCCCGCTCGCCCCGGACTGGCGGACGGCGTTCACCGCGATGACCGACGCCGTGCTGGCCGACGCCCGCGACCACGCGGCCGACCTGCCGTGCCCCGTGGACGAGGTGGCCCGTATCCTCCGCTCCGGCCACGAGGTACTGGAGGAGGTCACCGTCCCGCGCGCCGTCCACTTCGATCTGTGGCCGGGCAACATCCTGGTCCACCGCACCCCCGCCGGACCCCGCGTCGGCGGACTCGTCGACGGCGAGCGCATGTTCTGGGGCGACCCCTTGGCCGACTTCGTCTCCCTCGCCCTGCTGGACGACATCGAGAAGGACCAGGACTTCCTCGCCGGCTACCGGGACGCCGGGGGCCGCGTCCGCTTCGACCGCTCGGAGCGGCTGCGGCTCGCGCTCTACCGCGCCTACCTCTACCTGATCATGCTGGTCGAGACGGTTCCCCGGGCGGTCGACGCGGAGCGGCGGCGGTGGACCCGGCAGACCGTCGCGCCGGAACTTGTCGCCGCGCTGGACGAGATCATATGTCTCCGCCTTAGCTCATAGCGTGAACTAAGGGTTGGGGGAATGTCGCGCCCCGGCTGTCCGAAGGGGTATGTTGCAGGTCGGGCAGGGTTCGTGAAGGGAGCCACATGGCGGCGCGCAACGGGCGCACGGTACGCGACCTGAGACGAGGCAACCGGACGGCGGTGCTCCAGCGGCTCTACTTCGACGGCCCGCTCAGCCGGTTCGAGCTGGGCCCGGCCACCGGACTCAGCTCCGGCTCGGTCAGCAACGTGGTCGCGGACCTGATCGCCGACGGACTGGTCGAGGAGGCCGGCAGCGTCGACTCCGACGGCGGCCGGCCGCGCACGCTGCTGCGCGTCGCCCCGCACAGCGGCCAGATGATCGGCGTGGACGTCGGCGAGACCCGCGTCCGGGTCGAGCTGTTCGACCTGGCCCTCACGGAACTGGCCCGCGCCGAACGCCCGCTGACCCCGCAGGGCTACGACGTCGACGTCATCGCCGGCCACATCCGCGACGGCGTCGCCGAGGTCCTCACCGCCGAACAGGCCGCCCCCGACCGGCTGCTCGGCGTCGGGGTCGGCGTCCCCGGCATCGTCGAGCGCACTCCGGACCGGGGTGCCGTCGTGCACGGGCAGACCATCGGCTGGGACGCGGTCCCGCTGGAGCAACTGCTCCGCTCGGCCTCCCGGCTCCCCGACGCAGTGCCGTACCTCATCGACAACGGCGCCAAGACGCTCGGCCAGGCCGAGATGTGGTTCGGCGCCGGGCGCGGCGCCCGCAACGCCGTCGTCGTGCTCTTCGGCTCCGGCGTCGGCGCCTGCCTGGTCACCCCCGAGGCGGAGCACGGGCGGGCCGTGGAGTGGGGCCATCTGACGGTACGGGTGCGCGGGCGCCGCTGCCGCTGCGGCGCGCCCGGCTGCCTGGAGGCGTACGCGGGCGCCGAGTCGCTGCTCGCCCGCTGGCGCGAGGAGGGCGGCCGGCCGCCCGAGGACACCGACGAGGAGACCGCGCTCACCGCGATGCTCGCCGCCGCGTACCCGTCCGAGGGCGATACGGCCGACCCGGTCGCGCTGGCCGTCCTGGAGGAGACCGCCGAGTACCTGGGTGCCGGCCTGTCCGATCTGATCAACCTCTTCCAGCCCGAGCGGATCCTCATCGGCGGCTGGGCCGGGCTCCAGCTCGGCACGCGGTTCCTGCCCGCCGTACGCCGGCATGCGGCGACGTACGCCCTGCGGCACCCGGCCGACAAGGTGACGATCGACCTCGGCCGGCTGGGCCCGGACGCGGTCACCGTCGGCGCCGCGATCCTGCCGCTCGCCGACTTCTTCGCCAGCGGCGGGCGCCGCCCGGAACCGGCCGCCGAGGTCCGCCTGCCCGCCTGGCGAACAGCGCTCCAGGAACGCGCCCCGCACTGAGGGGCAGGGGCGGGCCGGCCGGGGGAGCAAGGCGCACGGCCCCGCGCTCCGGCCCACGGGCCTCGGGGTCAGGCCGTCGGTTCGTCCGGGGTCGGGTGTTCCGGGTGTACCGTGCCCGGCCGCGGGGCGCCCCGGGGGCCGGTGCCGGCCTCGTCCGTGTCCGGTGCGACGTCCTCGTCCGGCTCGTCGCCGGCGGTGTGCCGCGGGGACACGTCCCACGGATCCTCGGCGGGCCGGGCCTGCTGGTCGGGCATGTCCCGGGGCACCGGCCGTTGCTCGGCTCCGGACCCGGAGCCAGGTTTCCGCACCGTCATGGTCTTCTCCGCTCCTCGTCGGCTCGTTCGGTGCTCCGGACGCGCTCAGCCGACCTTCCGCCCGCGCATCGGCTCGGTCTCCAGCCCACCGCCCTTGCGCAGGCCGTCCAGGAACTCCTGGATCACCTCGGTCGCCGTGTGCCGGGGCTCCCAGCCCAGCTCGGCGCGTGCCCGCGCGCAGTCCATCAGCGGCAGCCGCAGCACGGCGTCGAACAGGTGCGGCGAGGCGGGCAGCAGGTGCAGTCCCCAGGCGGCGGTGATGGCCGAGCGGGCCGCCGTACGCGGCAGCCGGACCGGCCGGGAGCCGAGCAGCTCGGCGAGCACACCGGCGTCCAGCGCGGGATCGGCGGCCAGGTTGAAGGCGCCCCGGGCGCTGTCCGAGCGCACCGCGAGCCGGTAGGCCTCGGCGGCGTCGTCCGTGTGCAGCGCCTGCACCCGCAGGCCGGGGATGTCCGGCAGGAACGGCAGCAGGTCCGGCCGGGCCAGCGGACCGGGCAGGAACCGCCCGCCGAAGATCCGTCGCTGCTCGCTCGCGGACTCCCACTTGAACAGGAACGCCGGCCGCATCCGGACCACCCGCACCTCGGGGTGGTCGCGCTCGAACACGTCCAGCGTGCGCTCCAGGTAGGCCTTCTCCCGGCAGTACGCGGCGTCCGGCCAGCCGTGCGTGGGCCAGGACTCGTCCACCGGGCGGTCCTTCGGCCCCGGCGAGTACGCCCCGACGGAGGAGGCGTGCACCAGCACCGGCACCCGGGCCGCGGCGACCGCCTCGAACACCCGGATGCCTCCGAGCACATTGGTCCGCCAGGTGGTGGCCGGATCATGCGTCGGCTGGAAGGCCCAGGCCAGATGGATCACGGCGTCGGCACCCTCGAACCGCTCGGCGAGGTTCGCCCGGTCCGCGGCGAGGTCGACGGCGGACCACTCGGTCTTCGGCGGCGACCACTCGGGCGTCCGCCGGGCCAGCCCGCGCACGGACTTGATGTCCGGGTCCTCGGAGAGCAGGCGCACCACACTCGTCCCGACGTTGCCGGTGGCGCCTGTCACGACGACCCTGCTGCCCGCTGAGCTGCTCACCTTCGGCTCCTTACGTCGGCACGGCGGAGGCTGCGACGAGCGGCCGGGTACCCGGGCGCCGAGTCCGCACACGCGGCACGGGGGCGGCACGGGGAAGCCCCGGCCGTGACGGGGGAATCACGACCGGGGCGGTCAGGTGGTGGGGGCGGATGGCGGTCGCCTCTCGGCGAGACGCTCCACAGGGCTTCAGCCGAACGATCGTCCCTGTGGGCAAAAGGTGAGGCCCGGGGACACTGTCCCATCCGCACCCACGGCCTGTTCAACGGGCAACCACACCCAGGTGTTCCAGCCCCTCGCGTGACGTGCGTCACCACCGGAACCGCTCAGCCCAGCGGGCTCCCGGCCAGCCGCGCCAGCAGGTCCGCGGGGTCCGCGTACACCGCCTCCGCCCCCGCCTCCTCCAGGTCGGCCCGGGGGATGCCGCCGCACAGCACGCCCAGACAGCGCACGCCGGCCTTGCTGCCCGCCCGCATGTCCCACACGGTGTCCCCGACGAACACCGCCCGCGAGGCCGGCACCCCGGCCAGCTCCAGCGCGTGCTCCACGGGCTCCGGGGCCGGCTTGCCCTCCCGCACGTCGTCCGCGCTCGCCGTGGCCGCGATGGCGTCGTCCGCGTCGATCGCCCGGCGCAGCGCACCGAGTTCGGCACCGCTCGCCGAGGTGGCGAGGACCACCGTCCAGCCGTCCCCGTGCAGCCGCCGCAGCAGCTCGCCGGCCCCCGGCAGGGCGGGGAGCCGGTCGAAGTACTGGCCGTACAGCGCCGTGTGCGCGGCGCTCAGCGCGGCGTCCTCGTCCCGGTCGCGGTCGTCGCCGAGCAGATGGGCGACGAGGTCCGTGGAGCCGAGGCCGACGGCCCGGTGCACGGCGTGCATGGGCACCTCGTGGCCCGCCTGCCGGAACGCCTCCCACCAGGTCACGACGTGCAGGTGATTGGTGTCGACGAGGGTCCCGTCGACGTCGAACACGGCGGCACGGTCCATTCCGGGTCCTCTCCGTCGGCCCCGGGTCCTTCCTGCCGGCCCCAGGGTCCTCGCGGTCAGTTCCCGGAACGGGTACCACGCCCGGAACCCGCCACGCGTGCCGGCAGCCGGCCCTCCCGCGTCCAGTCCAGCAGCTCGTCGGCCGACCAGGTGGTCACCACGCGCTCGGGCGGCACCCCGCACTCCTCGGCCCGCGCGCAGCCGAGGATCTGCCAGTCCAGCTGGCCGGGCGCGTGGGCGTCGGTGTCGACCGAGAACAGCACCCCGGCGTCGACCGCCCGGCGCAGCAGCCGCCGGGGCGGGTCCAGCCGTTCCGGGCGGCTGTTGATCTCCACGGCGGTCCCCGACTCGGCGCACGCCGCGAACACCTCGTCCGCGTCGAACTGAGACTCGGGCCGTCCCCGGCCCGTGACCAGCCGCCCGGTGCAGTGCCCGAGGACGTCGGCGTGCGGATCGCGCACGGCGGCGACCATCCGCCGGGTCATGGACCGGGCGTCCATCCGCAGCTTGGAGTGGACCGACACCACGACCACGTCCAGCCGCTCCAGCAGCTCCGGTTCCTGGTCCAGCGAGCCGTCGTCCAGGATGTCGCACTCGATGCCGGTGAGCAGCCGGAACGGCGCCCAGCGCGCGTTCAGCTCCGCGACCACCGCCAACTGCTCCCGCAGCCGCGCGGGCGACAGCCCACGGGCCACGGTCAGCCGCGGCGAGTGGTCGGTGAGCACGGCCCACTCGTGTCCCAGCCCGGCCGCCGCCCGCCCCATCTCCTCGATCGGGCTGCCGCCGTCGGACCAGTCCGAGTGCGTGTGACAGTCCCCGCGGATCAGCGCCCGCAGCCCGGCCCCGACCCCCTCGGCGCCGGCCGGCGCCCCGGCCTCCTCCTCCAGCTTGCGCAGGTACCCGGGCACCTCGCCGCCCAGCGCCTCCCGCACCACCTGCGCGGTCTTCGGCCCGACACCCCTCAGCGACTCCAGCGTCCCGGCGGCGGCCCGCTCGGCCACCTCGCCCTCGGGCAGCGCGGCCAGCGTCCGGGAGGCGGTACGGAAGGCCCTTACCCGGTAGGTGGGCGCGAGCGCCCGCTCCAGGAGGAACGCGATCCGGTCGAGGGCGGCGACGGGGTCCATGGGAACCAAGGGTGCACCAGGCGCCCCGGAGGGGCGCGGGGAACCGCGCGACCGGCCGCCTTCCGGGTCCGCGGTGGCGGGTCCGTTTGTCCCCACCGCCCCCGGGTACTGCGTGACCCGTGCACGTGACCCACCGTGAGGAGGCCCGTCATGTCCGTACCGGATGCGCGGCGAACGGCCGTGGTGACCGGCGCGGACAGCGGCATCGGCCGGGCCACCGCCGTACGGCTGGCCGAGGCGGCCCTGGACGTCGGCATCACCTGGCACACGGACGAGAAGGGCGCCGAGGAGACGGCGGAGGAGGTCCGCGCGCACGGCCGCCGTGCCGCCGTGAGCCGGCTGGACCTGACCCGGCTGCCCGAGGCCGCCGACGCCGTGGACGACCTGTGCGAGGAGCTCGGCCGGATCGACGTCCTCGTCAACAACGCCGGTACCGGCACGATGACCCCCTACCTCGACCTGACGCTCACGGATGTGCGCCGGGTCCTGGACGTCGACCTCGTGGGCCCGTTCCTGCTCGGGCAGCGGGCCGCGCGGCGCATGATCCGGCAGGGCGGCGGCGGCCGGATCGTGAACGTCACCTCCGTGCACGAGCACCAGCCGCGGGTCGGCGCGGCCCCGTACTGCGCGGCCAAGGGCGGGCTCGGACTGCTCACCCAGGTGATGGCCCTGGAGCTGGCCGAGTACGGCATCACCGTGAACGCGGTCGCGCCGGGTGAGATCGCCACCCCGATGACCGGCCAGGAGGACACCGACGTGCGCGGCGAGCGCCGTCCCGGCGTGCCGCTCGGCCGGCCCGGCGACGCCCGCGAGGTCGCCGCCGTGATCGCGTTCCTCGCGAGCCCGGACGCCTCCTACGTCACCGGCGCCTCGTGGAGCGTCGACGGCGGCATGCTGCGCATGGGCCCGCAGGCCGGCTCCCATCTGACCAGCGACGACTGGCGCCGGCCCTGAGGCGGCGGGGACGGTGCGACGAGGCCGGGGGGAGACCGCGGTGAGGCTGCGCACCAGTTCGCCCGACGGCCCCGGCTACACGCGCGTCCGCTGCGGCCGGGGCTTCCGCTACGTCGACGGCGCCGGCGAGCCCCTGACCGACCCCGAGCAGCTCGCCCGCGTCCGCGCCCTGACCGTCCCGCCCGCCTGGCGCGACGTGTGGATCTGCCGCTGGCCCAACGGCCACCTCCAGGCCGTCGGCACCGACGACGCCGGACGCCGGCAGTACCTGTACCACGAGCGGTTCCGGGCCGAGCAGGACAGGGCCAAGCACGAGCACGTACGGCAGGTGGCGCGGGCCCTGCCCGAGCTGCGCGCCAAGGTGGCGGTGGACCTCGCCGGGCGGGGGCTGAGCCGGGACCGGGTCACCGCCTGCGCGGTCCGCCTGCTCGACCTCGGCTTCTTCCGCATCGGCAGCGACCGGCACACCCGCACCAGCGAGACCTACGGCCTGACGACCATGCTCCGCGAGCACGTCGGCTGCGCACGCGGCGAGATCAGCTTCGGCTACCCGGCCAAGGGCGGCACCGAGATGGTCCGCGCCCTCGTCGACGAGCAGGTGCACGCGGTCGCCCGGTCCCTGCTGCGCCGCCCGCGCGGCGGCGACCGCTTCCTCGCCTACTGGGACCACGGCGCCTGGCACGACCTGCGCGGCGACGACCTCAACGAGGCCCTGCGCCGGCTGTCCGGCACCGACGTCACCGCCAAGGACTTCCGCACCTGGCACGCCACCGTGCTGGCCGCCGTGGCGGTCTCCGTGACCGCGCGGGGCGCCCGGGCGACCGAGGCCGCCCGGCGCCGGCAGCTCGCCCGGGCCGTCCGTGAGGTCAGCCACTACCTGGGCAACACGCCCGCGGTGTGCCGGACGTCGTACATCGACCCGAAGGTCTTCGAGCTGTTCGAGCAGGGCGTCACCGTCGCCCCCGCGCTCACCCGGCTGGGCGAACACGGGGAGTTCGGGCGTCCGGCCACGCAGGGAGCCGTCGAGGCGGCCGTACTCGATCTCCTCGACGGCTCCGGCGGATGACCCGTCGGCGCGGGTTGCGTTCTACCCTCGATTGCATGACCGAACAAGCAGCCCCCCACATCTCCCGCCCGCGGATCCTGGTCCTCGGGGTGTGCCCGGGCCGGCACGGCGAGCCGCCCTTCCGGATCATGGAGATCGACGGTCAGGTGGTCGGTGAGGCCAGGACCATCACGGACGTGCTGGAGACGGCCGCCTCGTACGGCATACCCATCCACGACCTGGACGACCCGGACGCGGTCCGCTGGGTGGGCGGCGACAAGTACACCTGGACGCTGCACTGACCGGCCGGCGGGGCAGGGTCAGCCGACCGTCCACTTCTGGTTGGCGCTGCCCGTGCAGGTCCAGATCTGCAACCGTGTCCCGTTGGCCGAGTTGTTGCCGGTGACGTCGAGGCACTTGTTCGCCTGCGGGTTGACGATGTCGCGGGCCGCCGGGAGGGCCCACTTCTGGGCGGCGCTGCCGTTGCAGTCCCACAGCTGGACGGGCGTACCGTCGGCGGTGCCGCCGCCGCTGACGTCCAGGCACTTGCCGAGCGCCCGGAGCGTGCCGTCCGAGCCCACGGTCCACGACTGTGCGGCCGTGCCGTTGCAGTCGTAGAGCTGGACCGGGGTGCCGTTCGCGGGGTTGGCGCCGGCCACGTCCACGCACTTGCCCGCCAGGCCCCGGATCGGCACACCGGCGGCGCTGTCGCTCGTCGTCACCGACACCGAGTCCACCACCAGCGCTTGCGGGAACTGCGTGGAGCCGTCGGGGTCGCCCGGCCAGTAGCCGCCGACCGCGAGGTTCAGGATCAGGAAGAACGGCTTGTTGAACACCCAGGTCTTCCCGCCCAGGTCGGCCGGGGTGCGCCGCTGGTAGACGTTGCCGTCCACCGACCAGGTGATCGAGTCCGGTGCCCAGTCGACGGCGAAGGTGTGGAAGGCGTCCGCGAAGGCCTGCCCGTTCGGCAGCGAGTAGGCCGCGCCTATGCCGCCCGAGCCGGAGTAGCCGGGACCGTGGATGGTGCCGTGCACGGTCGAGGGTTCGAAGCCGACGTTCTCCATGACGTCGATCTCACCCGAGTCCGGCCAGTTCACCGGCGTGCCGAGCATCCAGAAGGCGGGCCACATGCCCTGGCCGCGCGGGATCTTCATCCGCGCCTCCACATGGCCGTACTGGGCGTTGAACTTCCCGGCCGTGTTCAGCCGGGCCGAGGTGTACTGACAGCTGCCGTACCAGCACTGGTAGCCGGCCGGGTTCTCCTTGCGGGCCGTGATCACCAGGTGGCCCTGGCCGTCGAGGGCCGCGTTCTTCGTGCCCGAGGTGTAGTACTGCCGTTCGTGGTTGTTGACGTTGTCGCCGGTCTCCAGGGTCCACTTCGAGGAGTCGACCGCGGCGCCCGCGGGCCCGTCGAAGCTGTCGGAGAAGGTGGTGACGGCCGCCGCCGTGGGGGCGGCGGTGTCGGCCCGCGCCGGGCCGACGGCGGCCGAGCCGATCAGTGCCGCGGACAGGGCGGCCAGGAGACATCTGCGGAGCAGGCGTGGGGAGGCCATGGCTCTCCGTTCATGTGGGGGCGTGAGCGGTGCGCCTCTTGATTTAAGGAGTGAGATAAGGGGCCGTCAATACTCTGGTACGGACCTGTCGCTGACGATCAGCCGGCGGACGGCTCACGCACGCGCCGGTGCACCCCCCGTCCGAGCCTCCGCCCCAGCAGCAGCCAACCCAGCAGCGCCCCGGCCGTGTTGAGGATGACGTCGTCGATGTCGAAGGCCCGCCCGGTGACCAGCGCCCCCTGGACCAGCTCCACCATCAGCATCACGAGGGCCGTCAGCGCGAGCACCTGGAGCACACCCCGGGCACGCGGCGCGAGGACCGGCACCAGCACCCCGAACGGCACGCCGAGCAGCACGTTGCCGCCGAGCTGCCGGAGCGCGTCCCGCAGCGACGCCTGCTCCAGGTAGGCCCGGAGCGAGCGGCCCGGGTGCAGGTTGCTGTGCGTCAGCGGCACCGACGCGGGCGACGGCTGGAGCGTGATGCGGGCCAGGGCGACGGCGAACGCGACCATGCACGCGAAGGCGACGAGGATCGCCAGCAGCCGGACGGGCAGCGGCCACACGTGCCGGGGGCGGCCCTCCTCGGCGGGTCGCTCCCGGGTGTCCGCGGCCGGGCGCCGCCGGGCGGCGGACCGGAGGCGCAGCCTCTCGGCCGGCCACCACGTCCGGGTGGACCGGGGGCGCCCCTCGTCGGCCGGCGGCCGGTTCCGGGCGGGGCGGACCTCCTCGGCCGGCTGCCGTTTCCGGGCGGCGCGCAGGATCTCCGGCAGGCGCGGCACGGTACGGGCCATGTGCTCCTCCACTCGTCAACTTCCGCGGTCCGAACGTCGGTTACCCCCACCGCGGCACAGGATGCCCGCCGTCCGGCCCGCACCCGTGGTTTCCGTTCACGCCTGAGGGGCACTCCGGGTGCGGACCCGCGTGCCGCCGCTCCCGCCCGGGTCCGGCGGTGCTTGGATGCCCCCAGCGGCATGGTGGACACATCGCCGCGTATCCGAGCACAGCGGACCCAGGAGGTGCTGCGTGACCCGTCGTACGGCACCCCGGGCGGCCCTCCTCGCCGCCGGTGAACTCCTCGCCTGGTGGGCGGTGCTGGCACTGCTGTGGCTGGTGCTGATCAGCACCGTCGACACCCTGGAGCGGATCGTCGGCGCGAGCTGCGCCGCCGTGGGCGCGCTCCTCGCCCGGACCGGCCGGCGGGCGGTGAGCTGGCGGTGAACGGCTGGATCCTCGCGGCGACCGTCGAGCTGGGCGGGGGAGGAGCGGCGGCCCTGTGGGGCGTGACCACCGGCCCGCCGGCCCGCCGGGTCGTCGCCCAGAACCTCACCACCTCCGCCGTCTGCCCGGCCCTGCTGCTCCTCGCCCAGGGCTACGGCCGCCCCTCCTACGTCGACCTCGCCCTGCTGCTGGCCCTGCTCGGCCCGGTCGGCACGCTCGTCTTCGCCCGGCTGCTCTCCGACGACCTGGCCGGGGAACGCCCGGGCGCGTGGCCCCTGACCTGGACGGCGGCGGGCCTGGGCGCGGCGGTCGTGCTCGCCCTGTGCGTGGCCGGCGCCCCGGGCCGGGCGACGGTGAAGCTCCTGGTGATCGGCGCCCTGCTGATCAGCGGCAACGTGATCGCCTCCCGCGCCCTGGCGGGCGGATACCGGGGGGTGCGGGGTGGCTGACGGGACGCCGGGTGCGGCCGGTCGCCGGTACGCCCCGCGGGGCGGGCGCGCGCCCGCCGGCACGTGGAAGGCGGGTGCCGTGTGTCCGACGCCCTGATCGTCGTCGTGCTGCTGCTCGTGGCCGGGTCCGCCACCGCGGCCGTGGCCCAGCGCGATCCCGCCCGCCAGGCGCTCGTGCTGTCCTTCCTGGGCGTGCTGCTGGCCGCGCTGTTCACCGTGCTCCAGGCCCCGGACGTCGGCCTGTCCCAGCTCGCCGTCGGCTCCGCCCTCACCCCACTGCTGATCATGCTGTCGGTGCGCAAGATCAGACGTCGGGGCCGCTCCGAGGAGGAGGACGGGTGAACCGGCTGCGGCTGTGGCTGCTGGCCGTCGGCGGCGCGGGCCTGGCCGCCCTGCTCGTCGCGGCCTGCCTCGACCTGCCCGGCTTCGGCGGGTCCCGCCACCCGTACGGCGACCGCGCCGTCCGCGCCGCCCTCTCCCGGCACACGGCCAACACCATCGCCTCCGTCAACTTCGACCAGCGCGCCTACGACACCCTCGGCGAGATGAGCATCCTGTTCGCCGCCGTCCTCGGCTGCGTGGTGCTGCTGCGCGAGGCCCGCGACGAGCACCGGGCACGGCCCGAACCCGCCGACGTGGCCCGTCCGGTCCGCCGCTACGCCCTGCTCGTGCTGCCCGTCGCCCTGGTCACCGGCCTGTACGTCATCGCCCACGGCCAGCTCAGTCCCGGCGGCGGCTTCCAGGGCGGGGTCGTCGCCGCGACCGCCCTGCACCTGCTCTACCTGGGCGCCGACTACCACGCGCTGGAACGCGTCCGCCCGCTCGGCGTCTACGAGACCACCGACGCGCTCGCCGTCTCCTCCTACCTCGTGCTCGGCGCCGCCGGGATCCTCGCCGGCACCGCGTTCCTGGCCAACACCCTGCTGCCGTACGGCACGTTCAACACGCTGTCGTCCGGCGGCACCGTCCCCCTGCTGAACGCGGCCATCGGCATGGAGGTGGCGAGCGCGGTCGTCGTCCTGCTCGCCCACTTCCTCGACCAGGCCGTGGAGATCGAGGAAGAGCACGGGAGGGGAACACCGTGATGCACGTCCTGCCGTACCCGGTCGCCGCCTATATCTTCCTGACGGGCTGCTACGGCCTCGCCACCAGCCGGAACCTCATCCACGCCGTCGGCTGCCTCGCGGTCTGCCAGTCCGCCACCTACGTCCTGCTGCTGGCGGTCGGCTACCGCGACGGCGGCACCGCACCCGTCTTCTCCGACATGAAGCCCGGCTCCCGGCCGCTGGTCGACCCGGTCGTGCAGGCCCTCACCCTCACCGACGTCGTCGTCGGCGCCACCGTCACCGCGCTGCTGCTCGCCCTCGTCCTCCAGATCGCCAAACGGCACGGCACGGTCGACCCCGACGAACTGCGGGAGCTGCGCGGCTGATGCACCACCTGATCCCGCTGCTCGTCGCGATCCCGCTGCTCGGCGCCGCCCTGCTGGTGGCCACGGGCCGCCATCTGCCCCGGATCGCCGCCGAACTCACCGGATTCGTCGTCTCCGCAGGCACGGCCGCCCTCGCGCTGATCCTGCTGCTGAACTCCGCCCCGCCGATGGTCGAGTGGGTCGGCGGCTGGCTGCCCGTCGACGGCGAGAGCGTCGGCATCCTCGTGGTCGGGGACGGCCCGGCGCTCGGCATGGCCGCGCTGGCCTCACTGCTCACCCTGGCCGCGCTCGCCTACTCCTGGCGCTACTTCGACGAGCCCCCGCGCGACCGCACCGGCTCCTTCACCGCGCTGATGCTGGTCTTCCAGGGAGCCATGTGCGGCTTCGCCGTCGCGGGCGACCTGTTCAACGCGTTCGTGTTCTTCGAGCTGATGAGCGTGGTCGCCTACGCCCTGACCGGCTACCGCATCGACGAGGCCAAGGCCGTACAGGGCGCCCTGACCTTCGGGATCGTCAACTCCCTGGGGGCGTACGCGATGCTGATGGGCATCGCCCTGCTGTACGCCCGTACCGGCGAACTGGCCATGGCGAAGATCGGCCGCGGGCTCGACGCCGCCGCCGGGCCGGGCGGGCCGGACGCGCTGGTCCTCGCCTCCTTCGTGCTGGTGCTGACCGGGCTGCTGGTGAAGGCGGCGGCCGTGCCGTTCCACTTCTGGCTCCCGGACGCGCACGCCGTCGCCCCCACCCCGGTCTGCATGCTCCTGTCCGGCGTCATGGTGGAACTCGGCGCCTACGGCGTATGGCGGGTGTACGGCACCGTCTTCGCCGGACCCGGCGGCATCCCCGCCGCCGACCTGACCCGCGCCCTGGTGACGCTCGGCGCCCTCACGGCCGTGACCGGCGCCGTCATGTGCTGGTACCAGCGGCACATCAAACGGCTCCTCGCCTACTCCACCGTCGCCCACACCGGCCTGTTCCTCGTCGGCCTGGGCGTCCTCACCCCCGAGGGCGACGACGGGGTCGCCCTGTACCTCCTCGGGCACGCCGGCGTGAAGGCCGCGCTGTTCGCCTGCGCGGGCGTCCTGCTGGACCGGTTCGGCAGCGTCGACGAGCACGCGCTGCACGGCCGGGCCCGGGGGCAGCTGCGCGCCACCGCCGTGATGTTCGCCGTCGGCGGCCTCGGCCTGGCCGGCCTGCCGCCGTTCGGTACGGCGCTGGGCAAGGCGATCACCGAGGAGGCGGTCGGCGGCCCGTTCACCGTGGTGTACGTGGCGGCCTCCGCGATCACCGCCGGCGCGGTCCTGCGGGTCACCGCCCGCGTCTTCCTGGGCCTCGGGCCGCGCCCCGGGGACGCGGAGTACGAGACCAGCGGCTCCGACGAGGAACCCGAGACGTCCGGCCCGCTGCGCCGGATCCCGGACACCATGACGATCGTGCCCGCCGTGCTGCTCGCCGCCGCCCTCGCCGTCGGGTTGGCCCCCGGCTTCGGCGCCCTGGTCGCCCGCTCCGTGAACGAGGCCGGCTCGGGCGGCGCCCACGCCTCCGCGCACTGGACCCTGCCCGGCGTCCTGCTGGGCGTGGCCTCCGCCCTGCTGGCCCTGGCGCTGGCCGGGCTCGCGGTCAGCCGCCCCGGCTGGGTGGCCGCGCCCGGCTGGGCCGCACCCCTCAGGCGCCTCCAGTCCGGGCACGTGGGCGACTACGTGGCCTGGCTGCTGGTGGGCGCGACCGTGCTGGGGGCGCTGGCCCTGCCGGGGATTCTCGGTTCCTGATCAGGTGCCGTACGCGATGTGCACCTCCGTGAAGCCGAGGGAGCGCAGCAGGCCCTGGAGCATGCCGGTGGTGTTGCGCTCGGCCCGGGCGGTCAGCCCGCTGGTGTGTGCCGCGTCCCCGATGTGCCGGACGGCGAGCTGCTGCACGGCCTGCTCGCTGTTGGGGTTGTCGGAGAACAGGTCGCCGAGCCGGTCCAGCAGCCCGCGCTGCTTGGACACGGCGTAGGAGTGGTCGGGGTCGAGGGCCGGCCTGCCGAGCCGCGCGTGCGGCAGCCGGATGGTGGCGGACGTACGGTCGTCGTTGACCGTCACGTCCTTGTCGCCGACCCGGCCCAGGTCGACGTAGGCGTCCACGGTGCCCGCGCCGACGTACAGGGTGCGGGTGCCGCGGATGGCGTCGGGCAGGAACTTCGCGTCCTTGTCCAGGTCCACGACGACCTGGAAGTTGCCCGACGCCGCGTCGTAACGGCTCATGTCCTGGATGGACTTGAGGAGAGCCGGGCCGGAGCGGTCATGGGTCTCGGTGCCGAACAGGTCCTTGATGCCGGGCAGTACGGCCAGCCGGATGCCGGCGAACAGCACGGCGAGCACCAGCACGAGCGCCGCCACGGCCTTGGCCCACCCCGGCAGGCGCCTCACGGAAGTCGTCATCGCGACGGTCCTCCTTCCTGTTGACCGCATGCCCGTCAACAGCCGGAGCAGACCGGTGCGTCATGTGTGAGATGCGGCCGGCCGGGGTCACAGTGAGCCGGACGCGGCCCCGGAGCGGGTCAGGGCCGCGTCCAGGCTCGGCTGCGGGGGGAGCAGCCGGGCCAGACCGGTGACCCGGAACACGCGCAGCGTCAGCGGGTGCGTGCACACGAGGTGCAACTGCCCGCCGCGCTCCAGCACCCGGACGCGCGCCCGGTACAGCAGCCGCAGCCCCGAGCCGTCGAAGAACTCCACGGGCCGCAGGTCGATCACGATCCGCGCCCCGGGCCGGTCGGTGGCCCGGTCGACGAACGGGCCGATCTCCGTCGCCGAGACGATGTCGATCTCACCCCGGAACTCCAGCACCGTGTGCCCGCGGTACGGGTACATGCCCAGTTGCCGGGGGAGAGGTACGGGTTCGTGTCGCACCTCGCCACCACCTCCCACCCGCGCCCGGACGTCGTTTCCCGATCGTCAAGTTACCCTCGATGGAAGGAATTTGAGCATGTTCGATTGACATATGTCTTCGAGTTTGCGGCTTGTCGGCGCGCAGCGCTCAGTCCGCCAGCAGCACCAGCTTGCCCGTCGTCCGCCCGGTGTCGCCCAGCTCGTGTGCCTTCGCCGCGTCGGCCAGCGGGAACGTCCCGGCGATCGTGGCCTTCAGCCGGCCGGACTCCGCGAGCTCCGCGACCGCCCGCATCCCGGCCCGGTCGGCGTCGACCAGCATCCGCACCGCCCGCACCCCGAGCCGCTCGGCCTCCTCGTGGAACTCCGCGGAGCCCACCGGCAGGATCGACACCACGACACCGCCCGGCCGCAGCACCCGCAGCGAGCGCACGGAGGTCTCGCCGCCCAGGGTGTCCAGGACGACGTCGACGTCCCGCACCGCCTCCGTGACATCCGTCGTGCGGTAGTCGACCGGCTCGTCCACACCGGTCTCCCGCAGGAAGTCGTGCTTGCCCGCGCTGGCCGTCCCGATCACGTACGCGCCGCGCGCCTTGGCGATCTGCACGGCCACATGGCCGACCCCGCCGGCCGCCGCGTGGATCAGCACCCGCTGCCCCGGCCCGACGTCCGCGTGCTCGGTCAGCGCCTGCCAGGCGGTCAGGGACACCAGCGGCAGCGCGCCCGCCTGCACGTGGTCGAGGGAGGCCGGCTTGTGCACCAGGGCCCGGGCCGGGGCGATGACGTACTCGGCGTGCGAGCCGTGGCCGAAGGGGTAGGGCAGCATGCCGAAGACCTCGTCGCCGGGCCGGAACGCGGCCACGCCGACCCCGGTCTCCGCGACCTCGCCGGAGACGTCCCAGCCGAGCACGAACGGGGGCCGGCCCAGGAACCCGCCGGTGGCCCGGTGCTTCCAGTCGGTGGGGTTCACCCCGGCGGCCCGCACCCGGACCAGCACCTCGTTCGGACGCGGCTTCGGCCGCTCGACCCGCACTTCCCTCAGGACCTCGGGACCGCCGAGAACGTCCTGGCTGATGGCTCGCATCGTGTTCACATCGCTCATGGTCACCCAGCCTGCCGAAGCGCGCCCGGCCGGGAAATGGCATGAATGCCAAGCTTCGATAGGATCGTGCCATGCGTGGCACACCGAGTCCCGAACGCGTGGTCGTCCTGGCCCTCGACGGCGTCTACCCCTTCGAGCTGGGCATCCCCAGCCGCATCTTCGGCGCGGCCGACGGTCACTACGAGGTGTTCACCTGTACGGTCGACGGCCGCCCGGTGCGCACCAACGCCGACTTCACCGTCGGTGTCGCCCACGGCCCCGAGATCCTGGAGACGGCAGACACGGTGGTCGTCGCCTCCATGGCGCCCGCCCACATCCCCACCGGGCTGCCGGTCGAGGTCGCCGCCGCACTCGACCGGATCCGCCCGGACGCCCGGATCGTCTCCATCTGCACGGCTGCCTTCGTCCTCGCCGAGGCCGGACTGCTCGACGGCCGCCGGGCGACCACCCACTGGCAGGTGGCCGACCTGTTCCGCCGCCGCTACCCCCGGGTCGACCTCGACCCGGACGTCCTCTTCGTGGACGACGGCCGCATCCTCACCTCCGCCGGCGCGGCCTCCGGCGTCGACATCTGCCTGCACATCGTCCGCACCGACCACGGCAGCGAACTGGCGAACGCCGTCGCCCGCCGCTGTGTCGTGCCCCCGTTCCGGGACGGCGGCCAGGCCCAGTACATCGAGCAGCCGGTCCCCGAGAGCGGCGCCGCCGGCACGGCCGCGACCCGCGCCTGGGCACTGGAGCGGCTGGACGAACCGCTCACCCTGGCGGACCTCGCCGGGCACGCCCGGATGAGCCTGCGCACCTTCGCCCGCCGCTTCGGCGACGAGGTCGGCCTCAGCCCCGGCCGCTGGCTGATCCAGCAGCGGGTGGCCCGCGCCCGGCACCTGCTGGAGGCCAGCGACCTGCCGGTGGACCGGATCGCCACCGAGGTGGGCTTCGCCACCGGCGCCTCGCTGCGCCAGCACCTGCACGCGGCGATCGGCGTGTCCCCGCAGGCCTACCGGAGGACCTTCCAGCGGGCCCGCTGAACGTTCCGTCCGGCTCCGGCGTCGAAGGACCGCACGGAGCACGGGAGAACAGGGGCGGGAATGCGCAGAGGGCTGGTGGCGACGGCGGTACTGACGGCCGTGACGGTGGGGGCGGTGGCCGGGTGCGACGACGGGCCCGGGCCCGGCCTGGTGGTGGAGGGCACCCCGCCGCCGACCCCCTACAGCGGACCGCTCGACGTACCCACCAAGGAACTCGACGAGAGCACACCCCGGGCGCTGCGCCTGGCCTCCGGGGCGGCCGGCCGGGCGCTGGAGTGCGACGGGGAGATCTTCGAGGGCTCCGGACCCGACGGGTGGAGCAGGTCCGACGGCGGGGACACCCCGCAGGAGGGGCTGGCCCTCTACTTCGACATGGTCCAGCCGGAGGAGCCCGACCACGGGTACCGCGTGGAACGCGAGGAGGCGGACCGGGTCCTGTACTCCTACGACGTGGACGGCCGCACCAAGGTGGCGGTCGTCGTGGCCAAGGACCAGCAGGACCGGCCCGGCTGGGGTCCCGAGACGCACGCCTCCTGCGACCCGGCCGAACTCCCGGAGAGCTTCACGTCCACCACGGACTGGCAGATCTGGACCGACCGCGCGGGCCGGAGGGTGCCGGTGGCCCGGCTGCACGGCTCGTCGGGACCGGAGCACTGCGGCTGGCAGTCCGCCGACTTCCTCGCCCTGGACGACCGGACCTACGCCCGCGACCCCGAGGGCGTGCTGGGCCGGGACGAACTGCTCCGGGCGCCCTACCGCGCGAAGGTCCGCATGCCCGCGGCCGCCCGGGACACCGGGTACCGCTTCCGTGACCGGCGGCTGTGGCTGACGGCGGACAAGGCGACGGCGTACGTCCGCACGGACCACGGGGTGGAGGCGTGGCCGCTGGTGAAGGAGGGAGTCGGGTGCGACTGACCGGCGCGGGCGGGGGTTTCGGGGCCGGGTGACGGGATCGTGGGCTCCTCGTCGCTCCGGGCGCGGAAGGGGCACCGGGCGCCGAGCACGTCCAGCTCGTTGATCCGCTCGGGCGCACCCGGACACGCTGTGGGCGACTCCGTGCGCGGACCGGGGGCCCACGGCCACACTGATCGGGACGATCACGCAGAGGAGGCCGTACGCCATGACCCCGCCCCCCGCCCGCACCGCCGAACAGCGCAAGAAGGACACCCTGCGCCGACTGGACCACGACGTCGACGCGTGGGTCGCCACCGCCGGACCCGACGGCGCAGCGCCGTACCTGGTACCGCTGTCGTTCGTGTGGGACGGCAGTTGCCTGCTGATCGCCACCCCGGCGGACAGCCCCACCGGCCGCAATCTCGTGGCCACCGGCCGCGCCCGCCTCGGCATCGGCCCCACCCGGGACGTCGTCCTGGTCGACGGCGGCGTCCGCGCGGTGACACCCGAGGACCTGCCCGAGGAGGACGCCGAGGTCTTCGCCGGGAAGACCGGCTTCGACCCGCGCCGACTGGCCGCCCGCTACCTGTACTTCAGGGTCTTCCCGGAGCGGATCCAGGCCTGGCGCGAGGAGAACGAGCTGCGCGGGCGGGAGCTGATGCGCGACGGACAGTGGCTGCCCGCCGACTGAATCCGGGGGCCGGGGATATCCGCTGGGGAGAGGACACTTCCCGGGAGGACCCATGTCACTGGTGAAAGCGGGCGTGGTCGTGCTGGACTGCGCCGAGCCCGAGAAACTCGCCGAGTTCTACCGCGAGTTGCTGGACGGAGAGCGGGTGAGCGCGTCCGCCAACCTCGTGGAGGTCAGGGGCGCCGACGGCGTCCGGCTGGCCTTCCGGCGCGATGTCAACGCGACCCCGCCCAGCTGGCCGCGCCCGGAGAACTCCCTCCAGGC
The DNA here is from genome assembly GCF_014650115.1 of Streptomyces olivaceoviridis. GTDB lineage: Bacteria > Actinomycetota > Actinomycetes > Streptomycetales > Streptomycetaceae > Streptomyces > Streptomyces olivaceoviridis. Next base: position 175,181 of record NZ_BMUI01000010.1, read on the forward strand.
CCATCTCGACTTCCTCGTCGAGGACTTGGACGAGGCCGAGCGACGCGTGGTGGGACTCGGCGGCCGGCCGATCGAGACGCGGGACGCGGCGGGCCCGTACGAGGAACGGGGCTACGCCGACCCCGCCGGCCACTCCTTCACCCTGCGCCTGCTGCCGCCGACAGCACCGAAGCAGGGGTGACCGACGGCGCGGGGGCCCGGTCGACGGCGGTGCGGGAACGGGGGCGACCGGGCGGCGGCTGCCCGTGGCACCCGGCGAGGCCGGCGGACGGCGGGGGTGCCGGGGTGGCGGCGGTGGTGCCGGGGCGGGGATGAACCCCGGCGCCGCGACGGTGGTCGGCCGGGGCGCCGGGGCAGGGGGCGGTCGGTCCGGTCAGTCCCGGCCGCCCTTGTCGGTCGCCGGCCACACGCCCGTCGACCGGGCGATGGCCTTCGCGCCGGTGCGGTCCACGGCGCTGCGCACCACCGCGAAGATCGCGCCCTGGACCGCCGCGGCCAGCAGGATCTCGCCCCAGCCGCGGTCCGGGTCCAGGGCGTCGGGGGCGTCCTCCTCGTGCCGGATCGCCATCCACGCCTTGCGGAAGGCCATACCGGCCAGCGCGCCGCCCGCCCAGCTGAGCACGAATCCGACCGGCTGGTAGACGAGAGGGAGCTTCTTCTTCTTGTTCTTGGCCATGTGTGACTACTTCCTCGTCAATCGGCCCTCATGCGGGCCGTCCCCGCGCGGCCACTCGTTCGCCCGGGGCCACCGGACCCGGCGCCGTACCGTCACCGAACGGCCGGCCGCCCAGCTCCGCGCGGCCGTGCGGGCTCAGCCAGCCGCCGAGGTCCGGGCCGATCGGCACGATGCCGGTCGGGTTGATACCGGTGTGCACCTGGTAGTAGTGCCGCTTGATGTGGTCGAAGTCCACCGTGTCACCGAACCCCGGAGTCTGGAACAGATCCCGGGCGTACGCCCACAGCACCGGGTGCTCCGCCAGCTTCCAGCGGTTGCACTTGAAGTGGCCGTGGTAGACCGCGTCGAACCGGACCAGCGTGGTGAACAGCCGGATGTCCGCTTCCGTGAGGGTGTCACCGACCAGATACCGCTGCCCGGACAGCCGCTCACCGAGCAGTTCCAGCCGCCGGAACACGGCCGTGCACGCCTCCTCGTACTCCTTCTGGTGCGTGGCGAACCCGGCCCGGTACACCCCGTTGTTCACGTCCTCGTAGACCTCGGCCATCACCTCGTCGATCTCGTCGCGCCGGCCGGCCGGATAGAGGTCCGGCGCGCCGGCGCGGTGCAGGGCAGTCCACTCGGTGGCCAGGTCCAGGGTGATCCGCTGGTAGTCGTTGGTGACCAGCCGGCCGCTGGGGACGTCCACGAGCGCGGGCACGCTCACCCCGCCCGGGTAGCCGGTCTCGCGCTTGTCGTAGGCCTCGCTGAGGAACCGGATGCCGAGCACCGGGTCACGGCCGTCCGGGTCCAGGGTGAACCGCCAGCTGCGGTCGTCCTGGACCGGATCGGCGATCGCCATCGAGAGCGCGTCCTCCAGCCCCAGCAGCCGGCGCGAGATCACCGCGCGGCTCGCCCACGGGCAGGCGCGGGAGATCACCAGCCGGTAGCGGCCCGCCTCGACCGGCCAGCCGTCCCGGCCGTCCGCGGTGATCCGGTCCTGGAAGTGGCTCCTGGACCTGCTGAAGGTCCGGTGTCCGTAGGCGCGGTTGCCGTCGCCGCTCATGTCTCCTCCTCGCCGCACGGGTGGTCCTGACCACCGCGTTCCCCGTTCCACCCGGCCGGCACGGTGTGAGCGGCCCGGTCGGGGGCAACCGGCGAGAGATGAGCGGGACACCCTCGGAACGGGAGCCGGCCGCACGCACGGCCGAGGACAACGGAACACGCCCGGCACAGGCCGCGGACGGCGCACCGGCACGGGCGCAGACTTCGGATGGTGCGTCGGCGCGGGCACACGCCCCGGACGGCGCACCGGAGCCGGTGCGCGCCGCGGACCGGACAGCGCCACCGCCGCATGCGCCGCGCCCGGAAGCGCCGTCGGCACACGCCCAGGACGGCGCACCGGACACCGCACGCGACCACACCGACGGAGACCCCGGCGGGCGTGCCGGTGCCGACGGCGACCGGCACACCAAGATCACCGTCCTCGTGGCGCTCGCCGCCAATCTGGTGATCGCCGTCGCCAAGGCGGTCGGCGGCGTCCTCGCGGGATCGCCCGCGCTGCTGTCGGAGGCCGCGCACTCGGTCGCCGACAGCCTCAACGAGGTCTTCCTGTTGGCCGCCCTGCGCCGCAGCCGCCGCCCCGCCGACGCCCGGCACCCCTTCGGCTACGGCAAGGAGCGCTTCTTCTGGTCCCTGCTCGCCGCCGTGGGCATCTTCGTCATGGGTGGCTGCTTCTCCTTCTTCCAGGGCGTCGAGGCCCTCGGCAGCCACACCGAGGAGAAGTTCAGCGGCTATGTGGCGGGCCTGATCGTGCTGGGCGTGGCCCTCATCGCCGAGGGCGTCTCACTGCTGCGGGCCCTGCACCAGGTGCGCCGGCAGGGCGGCGGCCTCGGCGCGCTGCGCGACCCGGCGCTGCGTACGGTGGTCGCCGAGGACGGCACGGCGGTGCTCGGCGTGACCCTCGCCCTGGTCGGAATGGCCCTGCACATGGTGACCGGACAGGTCGTCTGGGAGGCGTCCGCCTCGCTGGCGATCGGCGTGCTCCTCGTCTACGTCGCCTTCCGGCTCGGCCGCGACGCCCGCGCCCAGCTGATCGGGGAGGCCGCCGACCCGGAGCAGACCGGCAGGATCCGCGCGCTGCTGCGGGCGCAGCCGGAGATCGACAGTGTGGAGGCGCTGTTCACGATGAAGATGGGCCTGGACTCCACGCTGGTCGCCGCCCGCGTGGACCTGGTGCCGGGCCTGGACAGCGAACGCGTCGAGGAGGTCGCCGTACGCATCAAGCGGTCCCTCGCCCGGACGTTCCCCGAGGCCGACCAGATCTTCCTCGATGTGACCGACCGGCCGGCGGGCGAGGCACGGAAAAGCCCCGCCGCGACGGGGGAACGCGGCGGGGCCTGACCCACGAGTGCCCGTCCGGGGACCGGCTCACACCTCCCCGGAACGGATTTTTCTGGAATGGGGCGGCCCCCGGCCTGAATCAGCGCTGGTCGAGCGGCTCCAGCACGAAGACCGGGATCTCCCGGGACGTCTTCGTCTGGTAGTCGGCGTACGCCGGGTACGCGGCCACCGCCCGCTCCCACCACTCGGCCTTCTCCGCCCCGGTGACCTCGCGGGCCCGCATGTCCCGCTTCACGGGGCCGTCCTGGAGCTCGACACGCGGGTCGGACTTCACGTTGAAGTACCAGACCGGATGCTTGGGCGCACCGCCGAGGGAGGCGACCGCCGCGTACCGGCCCTCGTGCTCCACCCGCATCAACGGCGTCTTGCGGATCTTCCCGCTCTTCGCACCCCGGGTGGTCAGTACGATCACCGGCAGCCCGGTGTCGAGCAGCGTCGTGCCCTTCGTCCCGCCCGAGCTCTCGTACAACTCGACCTGCTCGCGCACCCACTGCGTCGGACTGGGTTCGTACTCGCCCTCAAGAGGCATGGGATCCCGTTCCCTTCGTCGGTCCAAACGGCTGACTGCCACCGCGACAACGCCGGTGACGCCGCGAATCATCCGTACCGCGCGCCGATGGCGCCGATGGGGTGATCGCCGTCCGGCCACGGTGATTACCTCCAGGGTCATCGCGCCGCCGCGCCGCGCGCGGCACAGTGATCCGTGTCCCGATCACTGCCCACCCGGGGAGGGAACCACCCATGTCCGCCGACCGCACCGACGCGACCCGCGCCGCCGTCCGGGAACTCCTCCGCAGGATCGGCCAGGGCGATCCGGAGCGGATCGCCGAGCTGTACGCGGAGGACTGCGACTGGCGGCTGGACTGGCCCGAGGAGGAACACGGCCGCGCCGACACACCGTGGATCCGGCACCGCGCCACCCGCGCCGACGCCGCCGCCCACTACCGGGAGCTGGCCGCCCACCACGTCCCGGAGCAGGCCGGCACCACCATCGAGCGCGTCCTGGCCGACGGCGAGGACGCGGTCGTGCTCGGCGTCATCCGGCAGACCGCCGTCCCGACGGGCCGCGCCTACGCCGCCCGGTTCGCCCTGCACCTCACCGTCCGGGACGGCCTGGTCGTACGGCACCACGTGTACGAGGACAGCCTCGCCGTCGCCCGTGCCTTCGCCCCCGGCGAGCAGGGCGCCCGGACGCCGTGACCGGGCGCGGCCCCGCGCGCGGCCGTGGCCGGTTTCCGTCCGTCGGACCCCGGGTACTTCGGCCAGATGACGACGGTCACCTAAGTGGCCGAACTTGGCGTCGACCTATAGGTGCCTGGGGCATCTAATGATGATCGGCTCGACGCACTTCTTCGTCTGCGAGGTCTTTCCATGACGGAACTGACGGACATCTCCACCCCGGCTGCCCCGCCCGACCCCGTCGCCTTCCCCCAGAACCGCACCTGCCCCTACCACCCGCCCACCGGCTACGGCCCGCTGCGCGACGGGCGCCCCCTGTCCCGGGTCACCCTCTACGACGGCCGCGAGGTCTGGCTGGTCACCGGGTACTCCGCCGCCCGCGCCCTGCTCGCCGACCCCCGCCTGTCCACCGAGCGCCGCCGCCCCGGCTTCCCCATGCCCACGCCCCGGTTCGCGGCGGGCCGCGACCGCAAGGTGGCCCTGCTCGGGCTGGACGACCCGGAGCACCACCGGCAGCGGCGGATGCTGATCCCGTCGTTCACCGTCAAACGCGCGGCGGCGCTGCGCCCCTGGATCCAGCGGATCGTGGACGAACTGCTGGACACGATGATCGCCCAGGGGCCGCCCGCCGAGCTGGTCTCCGCCTTCGCGCTGCCCGTGCCGTCGATGGTGATCTGCGGCCTGCTCGGCGTGCCGTACGCCGACCACGAGTTCTTCGAGGAGCAGTCCCGCCGGCTGCTGCGCGGCCCGACCGCCGCCGACACGGTGGAGGCCCGCAAACGGCTGGAGGACTACCTCGGCGGACTGATCGACGCCAAGGCGGAGGAGACCGAGCCCGGCGACGGGATCCTCGACGAGCTGGTCCACGACCGGCTGCGCACGGGGGAGCTGGACCGCGACGACGCCGTGTCGCTGGCCATCATCCTGCTGGTCGCCGGCCATGAGACCACCGCCAACATGATCTCCCTCGGCACCTACACCCTGCTCCGGCACCCCGGCCGGCTGGCCGAGCTGCGCGCCGACCCCGCGCTGCTGCCCGCCGTCGTGGAGGAGCTGATGCGGATGCTGTCCATCGCGGAGGGGCTCCAGCGGGTGGCGCTGGAGGACATCGAGATCGCCGGCACCACGATCCGGGCCGGCGACGGCGTGCTCTTCGGGACCTCCGTGATCAACCGTGACACGTCCGTGTACGACGACCCCGACGCCCTGGACTTCCACCGCCCCGACCGCCACCACGTCGCCTTCGGTTTCGGCATCCACCAGTGCCTGGGCCAGAACCTGGCCCGCGCGGAACTGGAGATCGCCCTCGGCAGCCTGTTCACCCGGCTGCCGGAGCTGCGGCTGGCCGTGCCGGCCGAGGACATTCCCTTCAAACCCGGCGACACGGTCCAGGGGATGCTGGAACTCCCCGTGACCTGGTAAGAGGCTCTACTCATGCACATCGACATCGACAAGGACGTCTGTATCGGCGCCGGGCAGTGCGCGCTGGCCGCGCCGGGCGTCTTCACCCAGGACGACGACGGCTACAGCACGCTCGTGCCCGGACACGAGGACGGCGCGGGCGACCCCATGGTCCGTGCGGCGGCCCGCGCCTGCCCGGTCAGCGCGATCACCGTACGGGACAGCACCGGCTGACGACCGTCCGGCGGTACGGCGCCCGGACCGCCGTACCGCCGGACGATTCCCAGCGCACCTTGCGGACGTACCCGGCGCTGCCCGGCGTGGACACGTCCCGGTCCCGGCGGACGATGCTCAGCCGGTTCCCCCAGCGGGCGCGGGCCGCGCGCAGGCCGGCGTCGGTGTACTCGATGTCCACCACCCGGTCGTCGAACGCCTTCGCGTACACCTCGCACTCGTCGTACTGCCCGCACTCCTCCGTCACCGCGAAGTCCAGCCCGGCCCGCTCGCGCCGCCCGGCCAGCTCCGCGGTGTTCTTCTGCCCGACGGCCAGCCCCCGGGCGTGCGCGTGCCGGGACAGCAGACGCATGAACGCCGTCGCGTCGGACGCGGTGAGCAGCCGGTGGGAGCGGGTGTAGCTGTCGTAGTTGTCGGGCTCGACGGCGTCGAAGCCCTTGTCCGCGCAGCCGTCGATCCAGCGGTTCACCCGCCGCGCCACCCGGTCCCGTTTGGCGGGGGTGCCGATGTCGAGCAGCGGCTCGTCCCAGTCCTCGTCGACGACGACCCGGCCCCGCGCGTCGCGCAGCAGCAGGTCGGCCGGCCAGGAGGAGCGCTCGCCGGGCTGGGCCTGGAAGGCGTTGACGTAGCAGATGTTGTACAGGCCCGGCGCGGGGGAGTCCGAGCGGTCGCGGCTGACGATCCGCACGCCCGCGGGCGGGGGATAGGCACCGCCGATCTGGTAGTCGAACCCGGCGTGCCGAGGGGGCAGCCGCAGCGCGGCGCGCGGGGGCCCGCCGTCCTCCGCCCGCTCGCCGGAGGCGCAGCCGGACAGCGCCGTCACCGCGACGACCAGGGCCGCTGCCAGGGCGCCCAGGGCCGTGCGCGCACCCGTGGCGCGGTGAACACGTGTCAGGGGCACGTCCGCTCCGTCCTGCCCACGCCGGGCGGCGCGGTACGTGTCAGGATCAGATCGTCCGTGCGCTCCGGACGTCAAGTCGGCCCCGCCGCACGTCGTAGGCTCGGCCATGACCATCGTCCCGAAGGCAGGAGCAGCAACGATGCAGTACGTGAAGCTCGGTTCCACGGGTCTGGACGTCTCGCGGATCTGTCTGGGCTGCATGACCTACGGACTGCCGGACCGCGGCACGCACGAGTGGACCCTGGACGAGGAGGCGTCCCGCCCGCTGATCCGGCAGGCGCTGGAGGCGGGCGTCAACTTCTTCGACACCGCGAACGTCTACTCCGACGGCACCAGCGAGGAGATCGTCGGGAAGGCGCTGCGGGACTTCGCCCACCGCGACGAGATCGTGCTCGCCACCAAGGTGCACGGCCGGATGCGGCCGGGTCCCAACGGGGCCGGGCTGTCCCGCAAGGCCATCATGAGCGAGATCGACCACAGCCTGCGCCGCCTCGGCACCGACTACGTCGACCTCTACCAGATCCACCGCTACGACCACGAGACCCCCGTCGAGGAGACGATGGAGGCGCTGCACGACCTGGTGAAGGCGGGCAAGGTCCGCTACATCGGGGCCAGTTCGATGTACGCGTGGGAGTTCTCCAAGGCGCAGTACACCGCCGAGCGGCACGGCTGGACCAAGTTCGTGTCGATGCAGAACCACTACAACCTGCTCTACCGCGAGGAGGAGCGGGAGATGCTGCCCCTGTGCGCGGACCAGGGCGTCGGCGTGCTGCCGTGGAGCCCGCTCGCCCGTGGCCGGCTCACCCGTGACTGGGGCGCGGTGACCGAGCGCAGCGCGAACGACGCCTTCGGCAGCCGGCTCTACCTGGAGAGCGACCACGCGATCGTCGAGGCCGTCACCCGGATCGCCGGCGAGCGGGGCGTGCCGCGCGCCCAGGTGGCCCTCGCCTGGCTGCTGCACCAGGACACCGTGGCGGCGCCGATCGTCGGCGCCGCCAAGCCGCAGCACATCGAGGACGCGGTGGCCGCCGTCGAACTGAAGCTCAGCGAGAAGGAGATCGAGGAACTGGAGCGGCCGTACGCGCCGCACGAGATCAGCGGCCACTGACCGGTCGGTGCGGTCCGTGCGGTACGGACTCCGTGCCGCACGGACCCCCGCCTGCTCGCCGACTCCCGCGGCCGGCGCCTATCGGGTGGGCGAACGGCGGTAAGGGGAGGAAATGGCGGCCCTTGACGAAATGTCAACAGAGAGAATCCGGGCGGGAAATCCCGAGAATCGGGAGATCGCTTGTTCCGGTGTCTCCGGCTGTGTAAAAGTGCCGCCTCAGGTGGACGTTGGAGCTGCCACGACATCGCCGTACCGCTTGGTATGGACTTATTTCGGTAATGCCTCTGGAGGAATGCGGCCGTGACCGACGCAGGCCTGTCGGACGAGCAGCTGAGCGCCGAACTGAAGAAGTGGACGGGAGCATCGCCCACCCTGCGTCCCGTCGGCGAACTCCTCGACCGGCACTGGGCGGCGGCCTTCGCCTACGCCCGGCTGTGCACCGACGGACCGCCCGCCGCCGGCATGCTCACCACCGCCGCCTTCACCCGGCTCTTCGGCGCGTCCCTCCGGCAATCCGGCCCGACCGCGGCCTGGCGGCCCCATGTCCTGGTCGCCGTCCGCCGGATCGCGGCCGAGTGGGACACCGACGGCCGCCGGGAACTCCTCCACCCGGCCCTGCGTTCCGGGGACGGCACCGGCGAGCGGGCCTCGTCGCGGCTGCTGCCACCGCCCGGCCGGAGGGTGCTGTCCCGAGCGTTCCAGCGGGTGCCCGAGACCTCCCGCGCCCTGCTGTGGCACACCGAGGTCGAGGCCGAACCGCTGGCCGTGCCCGCCGCGCTGCTCGGCCTGGACGAGGAGGACGCCCGCGTCGAACTCCGCCGGGCCCGCGAGCGGCTGCGTGAGGAATGCCTCCAGGCGCACCGCGAACTCGCCCCCGAGGACGACTGCCGGCGCTATCTGCGCATGCTCGACGTGACCTTCCGGCGCGGCGGCACCGACATCGACCCCGACCTGCGTCAGCACCTGGCCGGCTGCTCCCACTGCGCCCGGACCGCCGACCAACTCGCCCGCTTCAACGCCGGCCTGGCCCTCGCACTCGCCGAGGCGGTCCTCGGCTGGGGCGCCTGCGGCTACCTGGAGTCCCGGGCGGCGGACACGCAGCAGCCGCCGCCACCGGCACCGGCAGCCGCCGCCGTCGCGCCCGCGGGCCTCCGGGCCGGGGAAGAGTTCGCCCCCGCGGAACCCGCCCTACCCGGCGAAGGACCCGCCCCCGGTCGATCGGCCCGCCGCGGCCCGTCGTCCGGGGGAGCACGGTCCACCGTTGCCGAGGGCACGGACGACGTCGACTCCGGGGTGTCGGATGTGGGGGGCGCCCGCCGGCCGGCGGGGCGCGGTGCGTCGCGTCTGCGGCGCGGAGGGGGAGCCTCCTCCGTCGCGGCCGACGGCATCGGGCGCGCTGTACCCGGTGGGTCGGGTGTGAGGGGTGTACGTCGTACTGTCGGGCGTGGTGTGTTCTTCGTGCGGCGCGGAGGGGGAGCCTCCTCCGTCGAGGCCGACGGCATCGGGCGCGCTGTACCCGGTGGGTCGGGTGTGAGGGGTGCACGTCGTACTGTCGGGCGTGGTGTGTTCTTCGTCCGGCGTCGAGGCGTGGCCTCCTCGGTCGTCGCCGACGGCATCGGGCGTGCCGGATCCGCCCTGTCGGGTGCGCGGAGCGCCCGGCGCCGCACGCGTGCGAACCCCGTCATCGCCCCGGGCGCGGAAGGTGCCGGGCCCGGACCCGCCTCCCGCCGCTCCGCCCAGCGCGCCGCCCGCCGGGCCCGGCGCCGCAACCTCGCGCTGGCCGTCCTCACCGTCAGCGGTCTGGTCGTCCTGCCCCTGGCGCTGTGGTCGGCGCTCGGCTCCGACGACGTGCCGGCGTCCGGCGCCGCCGGGGCGCCCTCCCGTACGCCGGGCGGCGGCGCCTCCCCGGGTCCCTCCTGGGCCGACCGGAACGCCTCGGGCCACGGCACCCTGCGGGGCCGGCTGCGCAACCTCGCCTCCGGCCTGTGCGTCGGAGTCGTCCGCGACAAGGCCGTCCGGGGCGCCGAGACGGCACTCGCCGACTGCTCCGCCGCCCCGACCCAGCAGTGGACGTACGAGACCGACGGACTGCTGCGCAGCGGCGCCGCCCCAGGGCTGTGCCTGGACTCCCGCCTCGGCTACTCCGTGCGTCTCGCCCCCTGCACGGCAACCGGCGAGGCCGCCCGCGACCTCCACTACGAGTTCACCCTCCAGGGCGCCCTGGTGCCGCGCTCCGACCAGGAGCTGGCCCTCACCCCGGCCGCCACCGACGGCTCCGGCGCCCTCGTGGTCAAGACCCGCGCCGCAGGGACCGCGCAGCGCTGGGCCATCGACACCGCCCACCCGGACCTGCGGATGGAGAACGTCGACTGGGACGGCGGCAAGACCCCGGTCCCCCTCTCCGCGCCGCACCGGCCGTGACGCAGGGCGGCCCCACAGGACGCCGGCGCCGCTGGGTCAGGGGTGGTGGTGCGGCGGCGGTGGCGGGATCGTGTCCAGACGCGGGGCCGGTTCCGGCCAGACCAGCAGGACCGGGCAGGGCGCGTGGTCGACGGCGAAGCGGACGGCCGGGCCGAGACTCTTCGGGCCCAGCCGGGACCGGTCCCCGTCCCGCGCCAGCACGAGCAGCCCGGCACCCTCGGCGGCGGCCACGACCTCCCGTTCGACCCGGCCCGACCGCTCCTCGCGCACGCACGGCCGGCCCAGCCGCTCGGCCGCCGCGTCGAGCAGGGCGGTCGCCGACGTGACGCCGAGCGCTTCGAGGCGGTCACCCGGGTCCTGGCTCCGCCGCCCGAGCAGCCCGGCGAAGGCCCCGTGCGCCACCGCCGGCACCTCCGGCCCGCTCACATGGAGCAGCACCACCTCGGCGTCACCCGGTGCGTGGGCGCGCACCGCGTCCACGCAGGCGGGCCAGGTGCCTTCCACGAGCCAGACGATCACGCGCATTCCTCGGCCTCCTTCGCCCACTACCCGTCATACGATCCGCAGCGACCACCACAGTGCCACCACCGCGACGGCGAGGGAGGACGGCACGGCGAGCAGCCCGAGCCGGGTGAACTCGCGCAGGTCCACGTCGTGCTCGTGCTGGTGGACGATCCGCCGCCACAACAGCGTGGCCAGCGACCCGGCGTAGGTGAGGTTGGGGCCGATGTTCACGCCGAGCAACACGGCCAGGACGGCCCCCGGGCCGGCGGGTGCCGCCAGCGGCAGCAGGACCAGGACCGCGGGCAGGTTGTTGATCAGGTTGGCCAGCAGGGCGGCCAGCGCGGCGATCCCGAGCAGCGCGGGCAGTCCGGTGCCGCCCGGCATCACCCGCCCGAGCACGTCCGCGAGCCCGTTGTCGACCACCGCCCGCACCACGATGCCCAGTGCCAGCACGAACGCGAGGAAGGCCGGGGCCGCCGCCCGTACGACGCTCAGCGGACCCGCCTTACGGCGCACCAGCGCCCGCCCGGCCAGCACCAGCGCGCCCGCCGCGGCCACCCAGGCGGGCTCCACGCCGAACGCCGACGCCACCACGAACCCCGCCAGCGTGCAGCCCACGGTCACCAGCGCGAACAGCGGCAGCTCGGGCGTCTCACCGGTGTCCCGGCCCGCCGGGGCCGCCGCCGCCAGGTCCCGGGCGAAGAACCGCCGGAACACCAGGTACTCGACGCCGATCGCGGCCAGCCACGGCAGTGCCATCAGCGCCGCGAACCGGGTGAAGCTCAGCCCGCTCGCCGCGAACGCCAGCAGGTTCGTCAGGTTGGACACCGGCAGCAGCAGCGACGCCGTGTTCGACAGATGCGTACAGGCGTAGACGTGCGGCTTGGGCCGGACGCCCGTCCGCGCGGCCGTGGCGAAGACCACCGGGGTGAGCAGCACGATCGTCGCGTCCAGGCTGAGGACGGCGGTGATGACCGACGCCAGCGCGAACACCGCCGTCAGCAGCCGCACCGGACGGCCCGCCGCCCACCGCGCCGTCCACGCCCCGCACGCCTGGAACAGCCCGTCCACGTCACAGAAGTGGGCGAGCACCAGCACCGCCGCCAGGAACCCGACCACCGGGCCGAGCCGCTCCACCTCGGCCCGCGCATGGCCGAGGGAGATCGCGCCGGTCGCGACGGCGATCCCGGCGGCGGGCACGGCCATGACCGCCTCCGGCCATCCGAAGGGCCGTACGACGGCCCAGGCCAGCACGGCGACCAGCAGTACGGCGGACAGGGCCTCGGCGAGCGGGGTGTTCAGGGCGGGTCCTTCCGGAGTGGATCGAGGGTGCCCGCCCATCAAAACAGATGATTCCGAACGGGCTACGACGCCCCGGCGCCCGCCGCGCCCAGGAACTCCGCCCAGCCGCCAGCCGGGGACTGCCCGGGCACGAGCGTGCGCAGCTTGCGCAGCACCGCAGGGTCCTGCGCCTCCAGCCAGGCAACCAACTGCTTGAAGGACACGAACCGCACTTCATCGTAGGTGGCCATCTTCCCGATCGCCTCCTCGACGGCGTCCATGTAGATGCCGCCGTTCCAGCGTTCGAAGTGGTTGCCGATGAAGAGGGGCGCGCGGTTGGACTCGTAGGCCCGCCGGAAACCGGCCAGGTAGGTGTCGCGGGCCTGGACGCGCCAGGTGTCGTACTGCGCGCGGTCGCCGAGCGGGTTCCCGCCGGACTGGTTGAACATCATGTTGTAGTCCATCGAGAGGACCTGGAAGGAGTGCCCGGCGAACGGTATGGACTGGAGCGGGAAGTCCCAGAGCCTGCCCCCCTGCACCTTGCCCGGCCAGACCTGGAGGCCGCCGGGGGAACTGGCGTCGTACTTCCAGCCGAGCGCGGCGGCGGTGGGCAGCAGTCGGGCCTGGCCCTCCAGACAGGGAGTACGGCCGCCGATCAGCTCCTTGCGGTAGTCGAAGGGCAACGGGTCGAGGTCGGTGAAGCCGGTGTTGGTCTTCCACTTCGTCACGAAGTCCACCGCCTGGTCGATCTCGCTGCGCCACTCGTCCGGGGACCAGTTGCGCACGCCGGTCGCCCCGCAGAAGTGCCCGTTGAAGTGGGTGCCGATCTCATGGCCCTCCAGCCAGGCCGCGCGCACCTGCTGGAGCGTGGCGTGGATGTGCCGGTCGGCGAGGTAGCCGATCGCGGAGGCGCCGACCGGGTGCTGCGGCGGCCGGTACAGGTGCTTCTTGGACTCGGGCAGGGTGTAGATGCCGCTGAGGAAGAACGTCATCCCGGCGCCGTGGTCGGCGGCCACCTTGCGGAACCGGGAGAACAGCTTGTTGCTCAGCTCGCCCGCGCCGTCCCACGAGAACACCACGAACTGCGGGGGCCGCCGGCCCGGACGCAGCCGCTCCGGCTCCGGCTGGTGCGGCTGGGCGCCGGTGTCTGCGGTGGAGCCGTCGCCGATCGGCTTCACCGGCCGGGCCTGCGCGGTGCCCTTCCCGTCCGCCGGGTCCGGCCCACCGGTCCTCAGGCCGGTGCCGGAGGAGCAGGCGGCCAGTGTCCCGAGGGCGCCCGCCACCGCCCCGGACGCCAGCATCCGCCTGCGTGAGATCCCGCTCATCTTCTCCCCGATTCCCTGGTCACGGCCCCTGGTGGGGGCCACTTCGCTGTGCGGTCGACCGGGTTCGATGACCGGGGGGCGGGAAAAGATCGCGGATCGCGGCGGCTGTTGCCGTCCTGTGACAGTTGTGGCGCCAGCATGACAAACGCGGCCGGCGCCGACGTGGCGGACCCCGCTGCCTCGGGGGAGTGACAGCGGGGTCCGCGCGCGGGGGCGTCGGGTCAGGAGGGCCCGGCGCCGGGGGTGAACACCGTCAGACGGACGGTCGAGGAGTTGCCGGAGACCGGCACGGAGCCGCCCTTCCAGACCACCTTGACCTGGTCCCGCTCGTCCGGCGGGGTCACCAGCAGCGCGGCCGGCGTGGCCGTCTTCGCCCCGCTGACCCCCGGGTTGGAGAAGGTCAGCCCCGCCCAGGCGCTCTGCCCGGGCTTGAGCGTGACGGTCACCGGGGTGCCCGGGGACCGCTGGGGGTCCGGACCGAGCTGGTCCCCGGAGGCGCCCACGAAGGCCGCGCCCGGATAACCGTGCAGGGTGCAGGTCCGGGCGGAGGCGTTGGTGAGGACCACGGGGAAGTTCTCCTGGCCGGCGCCCGGGTCGTTGCGGCCCACGGAGGCGCGCAGCTCGGAGGTGTGGCAGCGGGTGCTCGCCGCGGCCGTGGCGCTCGTGGCCGTGGCGCCGCCCGGGGACGCCGTCGTCCGGGGCGCGGCCGGCGAGCCGGTGCCGGTGGCGGAGGAGGCCGTGGCGGGCGGCGCCGGGCTCGTCGTGCCGTCTGTCGCGGGGGCTGCCGTACCCGAGACGGTGGCCGGGGCGTCGCCCTGCGCGCTCGTGCCGTTGCCGCAGGCGGTCAGCAGGCCCAGCACGGCGACCGTGCTCACGAGCAGGGCCCCGTGCCGCGCGGACCGGGGGGCGGACCGGGGGGTGTACACCATGTCGCTCAACACTCCTGGAGGTCACGGCACGCGACGGGAACGCGTGCCTACGGCGCCGGGTGCGCCGTCCTCTCCGTCCGATGCACGGACCGCCGGAAAAGTTCGGGACGCGCCGGGTTCTGTCGTGTTCTCTTCCCCGCCCCGCCCCCGGGCAGGCGCGTTCAGGCCACCCGCAGCGAGCGGAGCACGCCGTCGGTGGCGCCGCCGTCACCCCGCTCGCGCACCTGTACGTACACCTGCGACCGCGCCGCCCCGCCCGCCGGTGCCAGCGCGGACTCGGTGATCGAGCCGCCGTCCGGGCAGCCGCTCCAGGACCGGACCAGCCCGTGCCAGTCGGGGTCCGTGAAGCTGTGGGCGCCCGCGTAGCGGCAGCCGGGGTGCGCGAGCGCCTTCACCTTCGCGGTGACGTCGCCGCGCCCGCCGACCCCGACGAACACCCCGTCCACGGCGGCCTTCGGATCGGACCAGCGGGACAGGTCGTCGGCCACCACGAGACCCGGTTCGTGGCCCGCCGGCAGCCCGAGCGCGTGCGGGTCCCAGCCGGAGTCGCGCAGCTCGCGGCCCCAGCCGGCGGGCACCCGGAGGGTCACCCGCCCGGTGGCGTCCGCGATGCGCACCCCGTCGTCCGTGCCGTCGTCCCGGTGCAGCGCCACGGTCACCGTGACCGCGGCGGCCGTGGCGGCGAGGACCGCGGCCACGGCCAGCGTCACGGTGTTGAGCCGGCCGCGCACCCCGTCCAGGCGCCGCGCGGGCCGCACCGACGGACCCGCGGCCAGCCGCTCCAGCTCGTGGGCGAACGCCAGGGCGCCGGGCCAGCGCCGCGCCCGGTCCGGCTCCAGCGCGCGCAGCAGCGCCCGCTCCACGTCCGCGGCGAGCTCCGGCCGCAGCCGCCGGGGCGGCACCACCTTCCCCGGCGGGCCCGGGACGGTCCCGGTGAGCAGTTCGTAGCCGACCGCGCCCAGGCTGTAGACGTCCGCCCGCTCGTCTATGCCCTCGCCCGGCTCGGCCTGCTCCGGCGGCTGGTAGCCCGCCGAACCGGCCGCCAGGGTCAGCACCGACGCCTGCGCGAGGCTCTTGGCCAGCCCCAGGTCGGCCAGCAGCACCCGGCGGGTGCCGTCCGGGGCGGTGTGCAGCAGCACATTGGTCGGCTTGATGTCGCGGTGGACGATGCCCGCCTCGTGCAGCGCGGCGGCGCCGCGCGCGGCCTCGGCGGTCAGCGCGAGCGCCTCCCGCACCGGCAGCGGGCCGCCCGCCGGCAGATCGGCGAGGGTCCCGCCGGCGGCGTACTCCATCACGAAGTACGGCCTGCCGTCCGGGAGTTCCCCGATGTCGTAGACCTGCACCACCCGGCTGGACCCGGCCCGGCGCAGCAGCCGCGCCTCGGACAGGAAGCGCTCCCTGATGTCGAGCCGGTGCGACCAGTTCTCGGCGAGGACCTTCACCGCCACGGGGGCCTGGAGCTCGGGGTCGTGCGCGAGCCACACCGTGGCGAAGGCGCCGCTGCCCAGCGGCCGTTCGAGGCGGTGGCGGCCGATCCGCTCCAGGGGGTGCATACGACTATCATGCCTGGCCTGAGATCGACTTGGAGGGGGGCCCGTCCGTGCAGGACCAGGCGCCGACGGAAGACCTCGCCCGGCGCGCCGCGGCCGGCGACAGCGGGGCCCTGGACCGGCTGCTGACCGAGATCCGGCCCGAGGTCGTGCGCCGTTGCGCGCGCTTCCTGCCCTGCCGGGAGGACGCCGAGGAGGCCGCGCAGGACGTGCTGCTCCAGGTCGCCCGGCACATCACCGGCTTCCAGGGCCGCAGCCGCTTCGGCACCTGGCTGTACACCGTCGTCGCCAACTGCTGCCGGCAGAAGTACCGCGAGCTGAAACGGCGGGCCGCCGAACAGCCCGCGGCCATCGAGCCCGCACACGCCGTCGACCCGCGCACCACCAGCGTCATCGCCGGCTCCCGGGTGGATCTGCTGGAGGCCCTGGACCGGCTGGAGCGCGAGCATCCGCATCTGGTGGCGCCGCTGGTCTACCGGGACATCTGCCAACTGGACTACGCCGAGGCCGCCGAGCGCGCGGGCATCCCGCTCGGCACCCTCAAGTCCCGGCTGCACGAGGCCCGCAAACAGGTGCGGCCCTGGCTGGCCGCCTCCTGAGACGCGGCCCCGCGCCTACCGGTCCTCCTCGTACAGCGGCAGCTCGGCCCAGATCGTCTTGCCGTCGGGGGTGTGCCGGCTGCCCCAGCGCTGGGTGAGCTGGGCGACCAGCAGCAGGCCCCGGCCGCCCTCGTCGAAGGTCTTCGCCCGGCGCAGGTGCGGCGCGGTGTGGCTGGTGTCGGAGACCTCGCAGATCAGCGTGGTCGCGTCGTGGATCAGCCGGAGCCGGATCGGCCGCGCCCCGTACCGGATGGCGTTGGTGACCAGCTCGCTGACCACCAGCTCCGCCGTGAACGTCGCCTCGCTCAGCGACCAGGCGTCCAGCTGGTCCACGACCTGCTTGCGGATCGGCGCGACCAGCGCCGGGTCGGCGGGGATGTCCCAGGTCGCCACCTGCGAGGCGGGCAGGCCCCGGGTGCGGGCCAGCAGCAGCGCCACGTCGTCCGGCGCGGCCCCGCCCGGGAGCAGGGCGTGCAGGACACCGTCGCACGCCTCGTCCAGGGAGTCCGTGTCCCGCCGCAGCGCCCGGTACAGCAGCTCGCGGCTGGCGTCCAGGTCCCGCTCCCGGGACTGCACCAGACCGTCCGTGTACAGGGCGAGGACGGTGCCCTCGGGCAGGTCCACCTCCGTGGACTCGAACGGCAGCCCGCCGAGGCCCAGCGGGGGACCGGCGGGCAGGTCGAGCAGCTGCGGCCGGCCGCCCGGCCGCAGCAGCACGGGCGGCGGATGCCCGGCGCGGGCCAGCGCGCAGCGGCGGGACACCGGGTCGTAGACGGCGTACAGGCAGGTCGCGCCGACCTCCCCCGGGCTGCCCTCGGCGCCGGCGTCCTCCGACAGCCGCAGCACCAGGTCGTCCAGGTGGGTGAGCAGCTCGTCCGGGGCCAGGTCGATGTCGGCGAGGGTACGCACGGCGGTGCGGAGCCGGCCCATGGTGGCCGAGGCCTGGATGCCGTGCCCGACGACGTCCCCGACGACCATCGCGACCCGCAGCCCGGACAGCGGGATCACATCGAACCAGTCCCCGCCCACGCCGGCCCGCGCGGCCGGCAGATAGCGGGAGGAGGCGTCCAGCGCGGCCGTGCGCGGCAGCGAGCGGGGCAGCAGGCTGCGCTGGAGCGCGAGCGCAGTCTCCCGCTCGCGCGAGTAGCGGCGGGCGTTGTCGATGCAGACGGCCGCCCGCGCGGTGATCTCCTCGGCCAGCAGCACGTCGTCCGCGGTGAAGGGGTCCGGGCTGCGGTGCCGGGTGAGCACCGCGACCCCGAGGGTGAGTCCGCGGGCCTGGATCGGCACCGACATCGAGGAGTGGATGCCGTACCGCCGCACCCGCTCGCCGCGCACCGGGTGCCAGGCCAGCCACTGGTCCAGGTCACCGGCGGACACGGTGGCGGTGATCGTGCGGCCCGCGGTCAGCGAGTCGGCCTGGGGGGAGAGGGCCGGGTACTCCTCCGTCGTCCCGGGCCGGACCACCACCTCGGGCAGGTCCGGCAGCACCGACTGGTGGGCGGCGCGGCGCAGCCGTACCGGCGCGGTGATGCGGGCCGGGGGCTCATCGCCGTACTCCTGCGGGTCCAGCAGGTCGATGGTGACGAAGTCGGCGAGCGCGGGCACGCACATGTCGGCCAGCTCCTGTGCGGTACGCGTGACGTCGAGCGTGGTCCCGATGCGCACGCTGGCCTCGTTGAGCAGTTGCAGCCGCTGCCGGGCGCGGTGGTTGTCGGTGATGTCGTGCGCGGCCAGGCACACGCCCCGGACCCGGCCGGCCGGGTCCCGGACCGGCGCCATGCTGGCGAGCCAGGCGTGGGCCCGGTCCTCGCCGCCGGTGCGCATGAAGGTCTGCACGTCCAGGGGCCGGCCCGAGGTCAGCACCCGGAGCATGCTCTCCTCCAGCTCCTCGCTGTGCGGTCTGCCGCCGATCTCCGCGAGCCGCAGCCCCCGTACCCGCGCCTCGGGCAGCCCGACGACGCCGGCCATCGCCTCGTTCATCCGGCGCAGCCGCAGCCGGTCGTCGTACACGGCGACCGGGCACGGCGACTGGATCAGGCCCGCCTCGGTGAGCGGGTCGTCCCCGGCGGGCGGATCGGTGCCGGTGAGCGGGGTGACCACCAGCCAGTCACCGGGGTGCCCGTCGTGCGGCGGGCGGTGGTGGGCGAGCAGCCACACGAGGACGGTACGGCCGTCCCGGTGGCGCAATCCGACCGTCCCCGCCCAGCGGGGGCCCGTGGGCGGCACCGGGATGCCGGCGTCGGCCAGCAGCTCGGCGGCGGGACGGCCCAGGACGGCGTCGGCCGGGTGGCCGAGCAGGCGGCGGGCGCCCTCGTTCCACTCCACCAGCGTTCCGTCGTGGCCGATGACAGCCCGGGCCGTCGCCGCATCGTCGAACGGATAGACCCGGCTCATCGTCGCCGCTCCCAAGCGCACACTCACAGTGAACAGGTGGCACCACTCGTGTACCAGCCTAGTGCTTCGCACCCGCCCATGAGCCCCGATTCCCGGCCGCCGGGCCGACCCGTCGAACACGCCGGGGGACGGTCAAGGGGCACATCCGGCCGATGTGCCGCCGACGGTACTCGCAGGGTTCCGGACCTTTGACGATCGTGTGTGGCTGAACGTCAGAATCTGTTTGTTCGCGATCAGTTATGAGTATTTCTGGGCCCTGATGAGGGAGAGCCGCCCATGTCGGTCACGCGCAGATCGGTTCTGGTCGCAGCCACGGCAGCGCCCGCGGCCGGGACGCTCCTGGACATCTCCGCGGCTCCGGCCGCCCTCGCCGCCGGCGCGCCCGCCGCCGGGGGGCGCCACACCGTGCCCCTGCGGGACGGCTGGCGTTTCGCCCTGGCCGACCCGGACGGCGCCGACCCCACCGGTGCCTACGCACGGGCCGCCGACCCGGGCCACGACGACTCGGCCTGGCGCGAGGTCGCCGTCCCCCACGACTGGAGCATCGAGCAGACCCCCACGACCGATCACGGCACCACCAGCGGCACCGGCTTCTTCCCGGGCGGCCTCGGCTGGTACCGGCTCGCCCTCACCCTCCCGTGCGACTGTGCCGGCAAGCGGATCTCGGTCGAGTTCGACGGCGTCTACATGGACGCCCACGTCTACTGCAACGGCACCGAGGTGGGCCGCCACCCCTACGGCTACACCGGCTTCGCCTTCGACCTCACCGACCTCGTCCACACCGACGGCACCACCGCCGACGTGCTCGCGGTCAAGGTCCACAACCAGCTGCCCAGCAGCCGCTGGTACTCAGGCAGCGGCATCTACCGCGAGGCCCGTCTGGTGATCACCGAGCCGGTGCACGTGGCCCGCTGGGGCACGTACGTCACCACGCCGGAGGTCTTTGCCGACCGGGCGCTGGTCCGGGTGCGGACCACCGTGCGGAACGCCTCCGGCACCGGGGCGGACGTGGAGGTACGCTCCCGCGTCGTCGCTCCTGACGGCCGTACCGTCGCCCGTACGGTCACCACCGCCGCCGTCTCGGACGAGGCCACCGAGACCCATGAACTGACGGTCCCCGAGCCGCTCCTGTGGGACTTCGCGACCCCGGAGCACCGCTACACCCTGCACACCGAGCTGCGCGTCGGGGGCCGCACCACCGACACCCACCACACGCCCTTCGGCATCCGCACCTTCCGCTTCGACCCCGAGGAGGGCTTCTCCCTCAACGGCGCGTACACGAAGATCAAGGGAGTCGACCTCCACCACGACCAGGGCGCGCTCGGCGCCGCGATCAGCGTCGACGCCGTGCGCCGGCAGATGCGGATCATGAAGTCGATGGGCGTCAACGCCTTCCGCACCTCCCACAACCCGCCCTCGCCGCAGATGATCCAGGTCTGCGAGGAGCTGGGCATCGTGATGATGGTGGAGGCCTTCGACTGCTGGCGCACCGGCAAGACGACGTACGACTACGGCCGGTTCTTCGACGAGTGGTGCGAACGGGACGCCACCGAGATGGTCCTGGCCGCCCGCAACTCGCCCGCCGTGGTGCTGTGGTCCATCGGCAACGAGATCCCCGACTCCACCTCCACCGCCGGGCTCGCCATGGCGGACCGGATCATCGCCGCCGTCAAGGCCGCCGACGACACCCGGCCGCTCGTCATCGGCTCCGACAAGTACCGGCGCGTACCCGCCAAGGGCTCGGCGGCCGACCTGATGCTCGCCAGACTGGACGGCCTCGGCCTCAACTACAACACGGCCAAGTCGGTGGACGCCCTGCACGCCGCCTACCCGCACCTGTTCCTCTTCGAGTCCGAGTCCTCCGCGGAGACCTCGACCCGCGGCACCTACCAGGAGCCGGAGCACCTCAACACGGGCGAGAACCACACGCCCGGCGGGCGGGAGGTCTCCTCGTACGACAACAACCTCGCCTCCTGGACGATGAGCGGCGAGTACGGGCACAAGAAGGACCGGGACCGGAAGTGGTTCGCGGGCCAGTTCCTGTGGTCCGGCATCGACTACATCGGCGAACCGACGCCGTACGACGTCTTCCCGGTCAAGGCGTCCTTCTTCGGCGCCGTCGACACCGCCGGCTTCCCCAAGGACATGTACCACCTCTTCAGGAGCCAGTGGACGACCGAGCCGATGGTCCACCTGCTGCCCATGACCTGGAACCACGAGGAGGGCGACACCGTCGAGGTGTGGGCGTACGCCAACGTGCCCACCGTCGAGCTCTTCCTCAACGGAGAGTCCCTGGGAGTGAGGGAGTTCGACGTCAAGCGGACCACCGACGGCCGCGGCTACCTGGAGACCACCGAACCCACCGGCGACGACAAGACCTTCACCGACGGCCCCTACCCGGGCAGTTACACCAGCCCCAACGGCAGCGCGGGCAAGCTGCACCTGAGCTGGAAGGTGCCGTACCGGCCGGGTGAGCTGAAGGCGGTGGCCCGGCGGGGCGGCAAGGCTGTCGCCACCGACGTGCTGCGTACGGCCGGTGCCCCGCACGCCGTACGGCTCACCGCCGACCGTACGTCCCTCGCCGCCGACGGGCGTTCGCCGGCCTTCGTCACCGCCGAGATCGTCGACGCGCACGGTGTGGTCGTGCCCGACGCGGACCACCTCATCGCCTTCGACGTCACCGGCGGCTCCCTGGCCGGCGTCGACAACGGCCGCCAGGAGAGCGCCGAGCGCTACCAGGCGAGCACCCGCACCGCCTTCCACGGCAAGGCCCTCGCCATCGTCCGCTCCGGCACCAGGCCCGGCACCCTAAAGGGTCACCGCCCGGGTGGACGGCCTGCGCACGGGCACGGCCCGCCTGGTCACGAGCCCGGCCCGCTCGGCCGCGACGACCGAACCCGCCGGCTTCCGGCCCGGCCACCCGACGCCGCCCGGCCACCCGCACGCCGACGCCAGTTACTGCGGCCGTCCGGACACCCTGCCCGCCGCGATGCTGGACGGCGACCCGGCCACCGGCTGGTCCAACGCCTTCGTCAAGCAGGCCACCGCGCTGCTGCCGGCGTTCGGTGGGGCCCGGCCGAAGGACTGGGTGTCGGTCGACTTCGGGCGCACCCGGACCTTCGACCGGGTCACGGTCTCCTTCACCGTCGACGCCGGCCACACCCTGCCCGCGCGGGCCGAGGTGGCGGTGTGGGACGGCCACGCCTGGGTCCCGGTGACCGGGACGAAGGTGGAGTGGGCCACCGCCTCCGACAGCCCGACGGCCGTCACCTTCGACGCGGTACGCGGCTCCCGGCTGCGGCTGACGCTCACCAGCGCGTACCCGGGGCAGACGAAGGGGGCGGTGCGGATCAGCCGGCTGGACGTGTGACGGGGCGGGGACGGCCCGGGAGCGGTCAGGCGGCGTCGTGGAAGACCCGGCCCGGCCGACCGGGCCGCGGCGGGTGCGCCCGCGCCGACCGGTGAACGGCCGGTACCGCACCGAGACCGCGTTGACCTGGGCATATTTACGCGTGAGTACCCGCGCGGTACCGTGAGGGGCATGCCAGCTCTCAACGTGGAGTTCAGCGAACGGGAACTAGAGGACCTGCGGCAGATCGCCAAGGAGCGCGGTACGTCGA
Source organism: Streptomyces olivaceoviridis (assembly GCF_014650115.1). Taxonomy (GTDB): domain Bacteria; phylum Actinomycetota; class Actinomycetes; order Streptomycetales; family Streptomycetaceae; genus Streptomyces; species Streptomyces olivaceoviridis. The sequence goes on from NZ_BMUI01000010.1 coordinate 197,688, forward strand.
TGAAGGCCCTCGTGCGCGAGGCCGCCGCCGCCGACATCGCCCGGCACCGGGCCCTCCAGGAGGGCGCCGAGGCGTTCCGCCGCTTCTTCGCCGGTCATGCCGAGGAGTTCGCGGCGGCCTTCCCCGACGACGAGCGCCCCGCCAAGGGCGAGGCCGCCTGAGCGATGCCCTCCGTCATCCACATCGACGTCCCGTGGCTGCTCCAGCGGCACGAGGAGGTCCTGCCGGACCAGCCCGCCGTGGACGACTTCTCCGCGCTGGTCGCCGCCGTCGCCCGGCACCGGGTGGACCCACCCCGGCTCGGCGTGGACTCCGACGCCGCCTGGCGGGCCGCCGCGCTGCTGCACACCCTCGCCGTGCTCAAGCCGCTGCCCGCGGCCAACGCCCGCTTCGCCTGCGCCACCGCCGTGGCCTACATGTTCGTCAGCGGCGTCGGCATCGACCCGCCCTACGGCGCGCTCGTCGACCTGACCCGCGACCTGATCTCCGGCAAGACCGACGTGTACGGCGCCGCCGACCGGCTCCGCTCCTGGCAGATCTGAGGCGGCCGGGCCCGTCCCGCCCCCGGCCGGCGGGGGAAGCCGCCGGGAGCCGCCGGCCGGGAGCGGGCCTTTCCGAGGAGGACCGGTACCCAGTCCACCACCGGGCCGCCCGCCGCGGGAGCGTGCGCGTCCGGTGGACGCGTGCGCACGCTTCACACGGGGCGCATGAGAAATCCGGCCGCTTTCGCGACAACCCCAGGCCGTGGCCCCGGTTCTGACTTTCTTTCAAACCGGCTGATGTCTTCCGTGCGCCTTGTTGCCCGTGTGGCACTTGTGCAAGGGTTCGAACGCGGTGAATTTCCCGCTCGCACACGCGCCAGAAGGAATCCGCTCCGTGCTCACCCCCCACCCCCCTCGTCCTCCCTATCCGCCGTCCGGCGCCGATCCCGGGGAATCCGACGAGTTCCTCGCCGGCCCGCTGCGGGCCGGCTCCGACGCGGAGGCCTCCCGGTCGGCCGCCCTCCTGATGGCCCGGCACTGGCAGCCGGCCCAGGAGTACGCGGTCATCTGCCTGGCCGCCTCCGGACCCCTCGCCCACATGGTCACCGCGACCGCCTTCCACCAGGTCCTCGGCCGGCTGGCGCTCGGCGAACCCGCCGACGCGCTGCGGCCCCGCCTGCTGGTGGCCGTCCGTGACACGGTCCTGAACTGGTCCGGCACCGACCGGATCACCGCCGTGCTCCCCGGACTCGGCAAATCCGCCGGGGGCCGCGGGATGCGGGCCGCGCAACCGCTCGTACCGGAGAACCGCGCCCTCTCCGACCGTTCCTTCCACGGCCTGTCCCGCCTGGAACGGGCCCTGTTGTGGCACGTCGAGGTCGAGGCCGAACCGCTGGACGTGCCCGCCGGACTGCTCGGCGTGGACATCCGGAACGCCGCCGCCGCGCTCGAACAGGCCCGGGAGAAATTCCGTGAGGGCCTGGTACGCGCCCACCGGGAACTCGCGCCCGGCAAGGACTGCCGTTACTACAACCGCCTGCTCGACGTCCCGATCCGCCGGGGCGGCGCGCTGCTGCCCGACGTCCAGGAGCATCTGGCCGGCTGCGCCTACTGCCGGCACGCGGCCGAGCAACTCGGCCACGCCGACGCGGCACTGGGCGTGCTGCTCGCCGAGGCCGTGCTCGGCTGGGGTGCCCGCCGCTACCTCGACTCGCGCCCCGGCCGCCGTCCCGGCCCCGCCCGCGGCGGCTCCCGGCGGTCCGGCGGACGCCGGCGCGGCGGCGTCCGGCGCGGCACCGAGGAGGGCGGAAGGGGGCTGCCGGCCCGGTTCCTCGCCGGAGTGTCCGCGCACCGCGCACCCGGCACCGCCTGGTCGTCCCGGACGCTGCTGACCGGGGTCGGCGTGGCCTCGGCCGGGCTGCTCGCCACCGTCCTCGCGGTCGGCGTGCGGCCGGACGGCGACGACGGCACCGCCCCCGTCGCCACCAGCGCCGCCCCCGGCGCGTCGGCTCCTTCGGGCACCCCGGGCCTGCCCGTCGCCGGCCGGCCGGGTCCGCTGCGCAACGCCGCCGGCCGGTGCCTGGACGTCAAGGGCACACCGGAGGCGGGGGCGAGTGCCGTGCTCGCCGAGTGCTCCGGCTCGGCCACGCAGCGGTGGACGTACGGGACCGACGGGCTGCTGCGCAGTGCCGCCGGCACCGGTCTGTGCCTGGACTCGCACGCCGACGCCGGCGTGGTGCTCCTCGGCCGCTGCGCCGGCGCCGGGTCGCAACGGGGCGACGACGTGCGCTACGACCTCACCGCGCCGGGCGAGTTGCTGCCGCGGTGGGACCCGACGCTCGCGCTCGCCGCCGGCGGCGACCAGGCGGGGGCCGACCTCGTCGTCAAGGTCCGGGACGGGTCCGTCGGCCAACGGTGGGTCTCCGGCGGCCGAGCGTAGGGCTGCGGCTGGTCGCCACACCGGCTGCCTGCCCGTCGCTGACCGGCAGCGGCACCGGCATCAGGCACGCGAGGCCCCGACGCTCCGGTGCCCGCCGGGATTTCGGACCCGCAGCGGCAGATGGGCGGCCCCGGTCGCGGTCCCGGTGGCGACAGCGCCGCCCGTCTCCCGGCCGGGCCGCACACCGGCACCGGCCCGCGGCCCTCAGGAGGCCGGGCCGCCGTCGGCTTCCAGGTCCGACCGCGTCACCGTACCCGGGCGGGCGTGGCCCGACAGGGCCAGGGTCAGGTCGAACTCCGCGAGGAGGCAGCGGATGACGTGCTCCACGCCCGCCTGGCCGTCCAGGCCGAGGCCGTAGACGTACGGGCGCCCGAGCAGGACCGCCCGTGCGCCCAGGGCCAGGGCCTTGAAGACGTCGTCGCCGGTGCGCACCCCGCTGTCGAACAGCACCGCCAGCCGGTCGCCCACCGCGTCCGCGACCCGGGGCAGCGCGTCGGCCGCCGCGACCGAACCGGCCACCTGCCGGCCGCCGTGGTTGGAGACCACCACACCGTCCATCCCGGCGTCGGCGGCGAGCCGGGCGTCGTCCGGGTGCAGGACGCCCTTGAGGACGATCGGCCCGTCCCAGTGCTCCCGCAGGAAGGCCAGGTCCGGCCAGGTGTGGCTCGCGTCCCCGAACAGGCCGAGGAAGTGCAGCACCGCCGCGTTCGGGTCCTCGTGCACCGGCTTGGCGAGGCCCGCCCGGAACGCCGGGTCGGTGAAGTAGTTGGCGGTGCCCACGCCGTGCACGAACGGCAGGTAGGCCTGGTCCAGATCGCGGGGCCGCCACGCCAGCAGCGGGGTGTCCAGCGTGACGACCAGCACCGAGAAGCCGGCCGCACGGGCCCGGGCGAGGAAACTCCGGGTCACCTCGCGGTCCTTGCCCCAGTACAGCTGGAACCACCGCTCAGCGTCCCCCATCGCCTCGGCGACCTGCTCCATCGGCGTGCTCGACGCCGACGACAGGACGTAGGGCACGCCCTGTGCGGCGGCGGCCCGGGCGGCGGCGGTCTCGGCGTCCGGGTGCATGATCGACAGCACGCCGACGGGAGCGAGGGCGAGCGGTGCCGGCAGGGTCCGCCCGAGCACCTCGGTGGTGAGGTCGCGCTCGTGCACGTCCCGCAGCATGCGCGGCACGATCCGGCGCCGGGCCAGGGCCGCCCGGTTGGCGCGGGCCGTGCCGCCGTCGCCCGCGCTGCCCGCCACATAGCCCACCGGGCCCGGGCCGAGCCGGTGTTCGGCCAGTTCCTCCAGCCGGGTCAGGTCGGTGGGGAGCCGGGGGACGGCCCCGGTCATCCCGTTCAGGTAGATCTCGTACTGGAAGTCCGCCCAGTGCTGTGCCATCCGTCAACTCCCGCGCGTCGTCGGCCGCGTGCGCCCCCGACGATACCGACCGGTACGTCGGAGGCGCGCCGCGGGACCACGTCAGCCGGCCCCGCCCGCAGGCACGGGCGCGGGAGCGTCGACGGTGGCTCCCGGACCGGTGATCGGGGGCACCGGGACCTCGACCGTACGGACCAGCCGGGCGCCCTCGGGGCCGTACGCGGCACGGGGTTCGGGGAACAGCCACAGCAGCGCCAGGAAGAGCACCGCGGCCGTCGCCAGCGAGAGCGGCAGGCTGATGTCGACGCCGTGCGCCAGATCGCCCAGCGGACCCACGAACTGGCCCGGGATGTTCGTGAACAGCACACCGATGAGCGCCGACACCCACCACGCGGTCATGCCGCGCCAGTTCCAGCCGTGCGCGAACCAGTAACGGCCGCCGCGCTGACGGCGGTTGAAGACCTGGAGGGCGTCCGGGTCGTACCAGCCGCGGCGGGTCCAGAAGCCCAGCATCATCACGACCATCCAGGGCGTGGTGCAGGTGATGATCATGGTGGCGAAGGTGGAGATCGACTGCACCAGGTCCAGGCCGAACCGGCCGACGAAGATGAACGCGATCGACAACACACCGACCAGCAGCGTCGCCTGGACCCGCGACAGCCTCGGGAACACCGAGGAGAAGTCGAGGCCGGTGCCGTACAGCGAGGTCGTGCCCGTGGACATGCCACCGATCAGCGCCAGCAGACACACCGGCAGGAAGAACCAGCTCGGCGAGATCGCCAGCAGCCCGCCCACGAAGTCCGGCGCGGCCGGGTCGACGTACTTCGGCGCCTTCGTCGCCACGATGCTGGCCGTCGCCAGACCGAACACGAACGGCAGCAGCGTCGCGAGCTGGGACAGGAACGCGGCCCCGACCACCCGGCGCCGCGGGGCGGCGGCCGGGATGTAGCGCGACCAGTCGCCGAGGAACGCGCCGAACGACACCGGGTTGGACAGCACGATCAGCGCCGCGCCGATGAAGGACGGCCAGAACATCGACCGCGTCGCCGCGTCCGCCGAGGCGGTGAACACCCCGGCGTACGACGGGTCGAAGTCACCGGCGAACGCGACCGCGCCGAGCAGGAACAGCACGCTCGCCGAGGTCACCGCGATCTTGTTGACGAACAGCATGAACCGGAAGCCGTAGACGCACACCGCGAGCACCAGACCGGCGAAGAGCGCGTACGCGACGACGTACGACAGGTTGCCGCGCTCCAGGCCGAACAGCCGGTGCGCGCCGCCGACCAGGGCGTCGCCCGAACTCCACACCGACAGCGAGAAGAACGCGACGGCGGTCAGCAGGGACAGGAACGAACCGACCACCCGGCCGTGCACACCGAGGTGCGCCGAGGACGACACGGCGTTGTTGGTGCCGTTGACCGGGCCGAACACCGCCATCGGGCACAGGATCAGCGCGCCCGCGAGGACACCGAGCACGGTGGCCGCGAGGCCCTGCCAGAAGGACAGCCCGAACAGGATCGGGAAGGCGCCGAGGACACAGGTGGAGAAGGTGTTGGCGCCGCCGAAGGCGAGCCGGAACAGGTCCAGCGGGGTCGCGGTGCGGTCGGCGTCGGGGATGCGTTCCACACCGTGGGCCTCGACCTCGGTCAGGGCGGGTGCGGACGAGGAGGCGGACGCGGTGGGTGGTGCGGGTTGTGCGGACACGGGCGCTCCAGCGGGGACGGCAGCGGGGTGCGCTGACGGTACGGCGGGCGGAACTCTGTGATCCAGAGGACGCTTCATCCAAATTTCGCGCCGCTCATGGATGAATCGCCCATGGGCCGGGCGACGGGGACACCGGCGTCTGGTGATCACTTCATGAACACGAGGAGTCATGAAGGAGTGCGACGCGGTCGGAGCCGGAGTGTTTCAGGACGATTAACGAAGAGCTGCTTTTCGGCCACCTGGCTGCTTCCGTAAGGGGGCAACCGCTTGGTTCCGGGGTCACGACGTTCGAATTCCGTTACTTCACGCCACTGATTCAACACGAAAGGTTACTGAAACCCATGGGTTCGATGTGAGTTTCCCCCAGGGAGTCGGCAGAGTGGCGCTCGCCGCTCCGGCGCCCGACCGGACCGGAGCCGGCGACCCGACTGTTCGAGCGGAAGGATGCACACAATGCGGAACACCGCGCGCTGGGCAGCGGCCCTCGGCCTCACGGCCGCCGCCGTCTGCGGACCCCTGACCGGGGCCGCCGTCGCCGCACCGGGCGCCGCCCCGTCGTCGCTCTACGCCCCCTCCGCGCTGGTGCTCACCACCGGCCACGGCGACGACGCGGCCACGGCCACTGCGGAGCGGGCCGTCACCCTCACCTGCGCCCCCACCGCCTCCGGCACCCATCCGGCCGCCGCCCGGGCCTGCGCCGAACTGCGCGGCGTCGGCGGCGAACCGGACGCGCTGAAGCCGGCCGACGACGTGATGTGCGCCAAGGTCCACGACCCCGTCGTCGTCACCGTCCAGGGTGTCTGGCAGGGCAAGCGCGTCGCCTACGAGCGCGGCTTCGGCAACGCGTGCATGAGGGATGCCGTCGGCGGCGGTCTGTTCGCCTTCTAGGACCGGGATCGCACGGGTCCCCGTGGACGCCGGATCAGGCCCGCAACTGGGGAGTGCGGCCCCCTGGAGCGGGGAACCTGCGATCTCGCGCCGGGGCCGGCGGGCGGAGTGGGGCCGCCCGCCGGCCCCGGGCACACAGCCGCTCCCCGGGCCGGTCCGTGGGGGACCGCCCGGGGAGCGGCAAAAAACAATCGGTTTCAACGAGCTGTTCAGGCCTTGCGCCGGTGACTCGTGTCGCACCAGGGGTAGCGGCGACTGCGCCGGCAGGTACACAGAGCGACGCGGAAGCGGTCCGAGGAGACCGTGGTCCCGTCCTCCAGCTCGATCTCCACGGGCCCTTCCACGAGGAGGGGCCCGCGTCGCTGCACGGTGATCCGCCGCGCCCGGTCGGCCGGAGCGCCGGCCGTCGGGCCGGCGGGGGCGGTGTCCGCCGTGGAGTCGGCGGAGGCCGCCGCGGAGTCCGCGGTCTCAGCAGGGTCGTTCGGCACGGATGACCACCAGCTCTTCTCTGTCCTCGGCCGGTGCGAGCAGCCCGCTCCGGCGCAGCCAGTCCTCCCGGGAGCGCAGCACCGGGCCGAAGGCGATCCAGCGGCGCCGGATCACCGAGGCCTTCAGGCCCGCCGCCCGCAGCAGTTCCAGGGTGCGGTCGGAACCGCTCAGCGCCGAGTGCACGATCAGCAGCACCCCGCCGGGGCGCAGCAGCGCCGGCGCGTCCCGGCAGATCCGGTCCAGCAGCAGCCGCCCGTCGCGCCCGGCGTCCCAGGCCCGGGCCCGCCCGTGCGGCCCTCGCCCGGCGTCGGGCGCCGGCACGTAGGGCGGGTTCGCCAGGATGAGGTCGTACGTCCGGTCCCGCACCGGTGTGAAGAGGTTGCCGCGCCGGATGCGCACCGGCAGCCGGGTCATCCACGCGTTCAGCCGGGCCGTCCACACCGCCCGCCGGGACACGTCCACCGCGGTCACCTCGGCGCCCCGCCGGGCCGCCTCCAGGGCCAGCGCCCCGCTCCCGGTCCCGACGTCCAGCACCCGGGCGCCGGGCGGCGGCGCCTCCTCGTGGAGGGCCTCGGCCAGCAGCTCCGTATCGTCCTGCGGGGCGTACACACCCGGAAGCACCAAAGCGATCACGTCGCGCGGGTACCCCGGTCATCAGGATGTATGGGAAACCTCCTGTTCCAGGGGTGTCCCCGCGGGGGAGCCCGGGGCTGTGCGCACGGGGGAGTCCAGGGGGGTCCGCAGGGACGACCGTCCCGCGCGCCAGTCCGTCAGCAGCCGCCGGGCCAGCCGGTCCTCCAGATACTCGGTCGCGTCGATCCCGAAGGCGATGTCCGGTGCCAGCTCCGGTTCCTCGGCGAGCAGTCCGCCGATCACCTCGTGCCGGACGACCTGCTCGTGCACCGCGTCCGCTTCCACGTGCTCGTCGTAGAAGAACTCCGCGGCCGGGCCGGCGCCGGTGCGGCGCATCGCCTCGGCCAGCCGGCGGGAACCGGGCGAGGAGGTGATCTCCACCTCGGCGAAGTGGCCCACCAGCGCGCCGCGCAGGTCGCGGTGCAGGCCGGACAGGGACATCAGGTTGACGACGGCCAGCATCTCGGCCGGGGCCGCGTCCAGGTGGCGGCCGTACGTGGTGTCCAGGCCCAGGTCCGTCATCAGGTCGGCGAACAGGCGCGCGTGCACCCGCTCGGCCCGGCCGCCGCCGAACTCGTCGTACTCCACCGCGGCCATCGCCGCCTTCGCCCGGCCCCACAGCCGCGGCAGCACCCAGGCGTGCGGGTCGGCCTCCTTCAGGTGGTACAGCGAGCGCAGCGCCGCGTACTCCCGCAGCTGCCACAGCTCGCCCTCGGCACACAGGAAGTGGGTGACCCCCGTGCCCTCGGCCGGCTCGACCAGGAGGGCGGCGAGCGCGTCGTCCAGGCTGTCGTGGACCGGGGTGTCGGCGCGCAGCGCGGCACCGAAGCGGTGTTCCAGCGCGGCGCGGACCCGCAGCAGCTCCGGGTCCCACTCGGTCTCCGGCGGAACACCGGCGAAGCCGCGGTAGTGCAGCTCGTAGCAGAGGTAGAGGGCGAGCTGGAGGTCGTCGCCGTACGGATCGGCGGCCCCGGCGCCCTCGGGGTCGGGAAGCGGGCCCGTGCCGCGCAGGTACGCGGTGACCGCGGCGGAGAGCGGGCCTCGGGGCGGGGGCAGCAGGGGTCCTCGCACGTGGTGGTTCATGCGGCCCGGGTACCCGCCCCGGATGAAAGCACTAGTGATCAACTGCACCCTGAAGAGGTCACCGGACCCGTCCAACACCGAGGCGCCGGCCCGGGTCGTCACCGAGCAGCTCGCGGAGCGGGGCGTGGCCGTGGGGTCCTGCGGGCCGTCGACCTGCCCATCGAGCCGGGTGTGGTCAGCGAGGCCGTGCGGGAGGGCGACGCCTGGCCGGCCGTGCACCGCAAGCTGCTGGACGCCGAGATCCTGGTGATCGCCTCGCCGACCTGGCTCGGGCGTCCCTCGTCCGTCGCGCAGCGGGTGCTGGAGCGGATGGACGCGATGCTCTCCGAGACCGACGACGAGGGCCGCCCGGTCGCCTACAACCGGGTCGCGGGTGTGGTCGTCACCGGCAACGAGGACGGCGCCCACCACGTGATCAGCGAGATCCAGGGCGCCCTCGCCGACATCGGCCACACCGTCCCCGGGCAGGCCTGGACGTACTGGCACCTGGGCCCCGGCCCCGGCCCGGACTATCTGGAGGAGGAACGCGGCCGGGACTGGTCGCACCGCACCGGCCGGGCCATGGCGGCGAACCTGTACGGGGTGGCGCGGGCGCTGGCGGAGCGCCCCGTGGGCGCGCCGCCCGGCTGACCTCACGTCGCCCTTCCTCAGTCGCCCTTCGCCTGCTCCTGCGCCGTGGGGCTCGGGGTGATGGTGTCCCCGGCCTCGCCCGAGGCGGACTGGTCCTCGTCGCGCTTCTCGGCCTCCTCGACCTCCCGGAGCACCTCCTCCAGGGCCGTCTCCGGCCGGTCCTCGTGGTCGTCGTGGTCGTCGTGGCCGTTCCCGCCGGGCATGGCGTCTCCTTCCGTCGGCGAGGTGATCTCTACTGCGGGTTACCCGCCGGAGGCGTCCCAAGCGTGCCCCGGACAGGGCGGGGGGCCGCCGTCTCCCTGCTGACGGCGGCCCCCCGGGCCTGGACGGCGACGGCTGTCACATGTGGACGACGGGTGCGGCGCCCGCGTCCTGCCGCGGCACCCCGCGCCGGTAGCAGAGGAAGGCGATGACCGTGCCGGCGCCGAAGAGGACCGCCGACCACCAGAAGGCGGTGGTGTAGCTCTCGATCGTGGCCTGCGCCTGCACCAGCTTGCTGGTGGCGTCCCGGCCGGCCAGGTAGTCGGTGGCCGCGCTCGCCGCGAGGGTGTTCAGCAGGGCCGTGCCGATCGAGCCGCCCACCTGCTGCATGGCGTTGACGGTCGCGGAGGCCACGCCCGCGTCCTCGGCCGCGACCCCGCCGGTGGCGAGCTGCATGGCCGTCGGCATGACGAGGCCGAGGCCCACGCCGATCACGATCAGCTGCGGGAGCACCGCGCCGAGGTAGTGGGAGCCGAGGCCGATGCCGGTCAGCCAGGCCATGCCGGCCGTGGCGACCGCGAAGCCCAGCGGGATGACCACCTTGGGGCCGGTCCGAGGCAGCAGGACGGTGGTGCCCACCTGTGCGGTCACCATGAGCGCGCCGACCATCGGCAGGAACGCCACACCGGTCTTCGTGGGGCTGAAGCCGAGGTTGAGCTGGAGGTAGTAGGTCAGGAAGAGGAACACGCCGAACATGCCGCCGGCGGCGATCAGTACCGCGAGGAAGGAGGCCGCGCGGTCGCGGTCGAGCAGGATGCGCAGCGGCAGCAGCGGGTGCGCCGTCCGGGTCTGCCACCAGGCGAAGGCGGCCAGCAGCACCCCGCCCGCCAGCAGGAAGCCCCAGGTCAGCGGAGAGCCCCAGTCGTGGGTCTCGGCGTTGGAGAAGCCGTAGACCAGGGAGAACAGGCCGGCGGCGACCAGGACGGTGCCCGGGACGTCGAGCTTGGCGTTCGCCGCGTCGCGGTGGTTGCTCAGCAGCAGCCAGCCGCCCGCGAAGGCGACGACCGCGATGGCCACGTTCACGTACAGCGTCCAGCGCCAGTCCAGCGCGTCGGTCAGCACACCGCCGAGCAGCAGACCGAACGCGCCGCCCGCGCCGGCGATCGCGCCGTACACGCTGAACGCGCGCGCCCGCTCCCGGGCGTCGGTGAACGTGGTGTTGAGCAGCGACAGCGCGGCGGGCGCGAGCAGCGCGCCGAAGACACCCTGGAGGGCGCGGGCCACGACCAGCATGGTGAAGCCGTTCGCGGCGCCGCCGAGCGCGGAGACCGCGGCGAAGCCGACGACGCCGATGAGGAAGGCGGTCTTGCGGCCGAACATGTCGGCGATCCGGCCGCCGAGCAGCAGCAGGGAGGCGAAGGCCAGCGCGTAGGCCGTGACGATCCACTGCCGGTTGCCGTCGGAGAAACCGAGGTCGGTCTGGGCGGACGGCAGGGCGATGTTCACGATGGTGGCGTCGAGCACCACCATCAGCTGGGCTATCGCGATGACCGCGAGGATCCACCACCGCTTGGGCGAGGCCTCGGTGTGCTCTGGCGCCACGGCTCCCGCGCGGGAACTCTCGGCCAGGGTCTTCTCGGGCATGCGGAACTACTCCAGGGAAGTCGTTCGGGTACGGGACGGCAGACGGGTACGAGAAGGTGAACAGCTCATAAACGAAACTGTTTCGTACACCTAGAGCTTAAGTCACCGCGATCGAAACGGCAACGTTTCTCTATTGCGGCCCACTTCGCCGTGCGCGGAGTTTCAGTGTGTGGCGCCCTGGATACACCGCGAAGGTTCGGCCCCGACAGTTCGCGAGCCCGTTGCAACGCCGTCGCAGTGAGGTCGTCACCATGTCCCATGCCCCGTCCCCCGCAGGACCGTCGAACGACACCCGGCCGCTGCCGGCCCCGGCCGGAACGGCGAACACCGCCCCCTGCCCCGGCCGGGGCGGTGCCGCCCTGGTGACGGGCGCCTCCTCGGGCATCGGCGCGGCCGTGGCCCGCCGGCTGGCCGCCGAGGGCGGCTGGCGGCTGGCCCTGAACGGACGCGACGTCACCCGACTGGAGCAGGTGGCCGCACAGGCCGGTGCGGTCGCGCTGCCCGCCGACCTGACCCGGCCCGGCGCCGACCGCCGGCTCGCCGGCCTCGCGCTGGACCACCTCGGACGGCTGGACCTGCTCGTCGCGGGCGCCGGCGTCGGCTGGGCCGGCGACTTCGCCGGCATGCCGGCCGCGCGGATCGACGAGATCGTGGGGGTCGACCTGCTCGCCACCGTGCACCTGGTGCGGACCGTGCTGCCGCACATGGTCGCCGCCGGAACCGGACGCGTCGTGCTCATCGGATCCCTCGCCGGCAGCGTGGGCGTGCGCGGTGAGGCCGTCTACTCCGCGGCGAAGGCCGCGCTGGCCACCTTCGCCGACTGCCTGCGGTACGAACTGCGCGGCACCGGGGTCGGCGTCAGCCATGTCATCCCCGGCGTGGTCGCCACCCCCTTCTTCGACCGGCGGGGCACCCCCTACACCCGGGCCTGGCCGAGGCCCGTGTCCGCCGAACGCGTGGCCGACGCGGTCTGCGCCGCCGTCCTGCACGGCCGGGACGAGGTGTACGTCCCCGGGTGGCTCCGGCTGCCCGCCCGGGTGCGCGGCGCCGCGCCCGGACTCTACCGGCGGCTCGCCGCCCGCTTCGGATGAGCGGCCATGATGGCGCTGACGGTGCTGCTCGCCCTCCTCGCGGCCCTGTCCAACGCGTCCGCGTCGGTCCTCCAGCGCCGGGCCGCCGTGCAGGAGGAGCCGGACCAGGACGGTGGGGCGGGGTCCGCGCTGCGCCGGTTCGCCCATCTGCTGCGCAAACCCTACTGGCTGGCGGGCGCCGGACTGCTGGGGCTGTCGAGCCTGTTGCAGGCAGGGGCGCTGGCCGTGGGCAGCCTGTCCCTGGTCCAGCCCCTGCTCACCGCCGAACTGCTGTTCACGCTGGCCGTGGGCAGTGTCGTCTTCCGGCGCCGCCCGGAAGCCCGCACCTGGCTGGCGTTCGTCGCCCTCGCCGGCGGACTGGCCCTGTTCCTCCTGGCGGCGGCGCCGTCCGCCGGCCGGCCCACCGCGCGGCCGGAGGACTGGCTGCTGGGCGGTGGCGGGGCGCTCGGCGTCGTCGTCCTGCTGGTGGTGGTCGCGCGCCCGACCCGGGGCGCGTCGCGGGCCGCGCTGCTCGGCCTCGCCTCCGCCGTGTCCTTCGCCACGACCGCGGCGCTGCTGAAGGAGGCCGTGGGGCGGCTCGGGCAGGGGCCCGCGGAGATGTTCGGCCACTGGTCGCTGTACGCCACGGGGGCCGCCGGACTCGTCGCGTTCCTGCTGCTCCAGGGCGCGCTCGGGGCCGGCTCGCTGACGGCCTCCCAGCCCGCCCTCACCCTCGGCGACGCGCTCACCAGCGTCGTGCTCGGCTGGGTGCTGTTCGGCGAGACCATCCACCTGGGCCTCAGCCTGCTGCCGGAGGCGGTCGGCGTCGCCCTCATCGGCGCGGGCAGCATCGGCCTGGTCCACTCGCCGTCGGTCGGCGGGGAGTGGGACGCCACCGACCCGGAGGAGTCCTCCGGCTCCACCGCCGCCGTCCCGCGCACCCCGAGGAGGTAGGTCACCCATGTCCCTCGTGTCCGGCCGCGCCGTGCGGACGGCCGCCGTCCTGCTGCCCGCCGCGGTCGCCGCGGCCCACATCGGCCCGGCGGCCACCTGGCTCCCGGGCGTACGGCTGCCGCTCTTCCCCGGGCTCGCCGGCACCGGGCCCCGCCGGCACATCGCGCTCACCTTCGACGACGGACCGGACCCGGTGTCGACCCCGCGCTTCCTCGACGCGCTGGACGAGCTCGGGGTGCGGGCCACGTTCTTCGTCCTCGGCGAGCAGGCGGTGCGCCATCCCGCGCTGGTCCGCGAGACGGTACGGCGCGGGCACGAGCTCGGCGTGCACGGCTGGACCCACGACCGGCCCTGGTGGCCGGCGTTCGCCCGCGACGCCGAGGAGGTCGCCCGGACCGTCCGCGCGGTGCACGACCTCACCGGCCACCGCCCGCGGTGGTACCGCCCGCCGTACGGCATCCTCACCACGAGCCGCTGGCTGGCCGCCCGGCGGGCCGGACTGCGGACGGTGCTGTGGTCGGCATGGGGCAGGGACTGGACCGCCGACGCGACGCCCGCGTCCGTACGGGCCCGGGTCGCCGCGGACCTGCGCGGCGGCGGCACCGTCCTGCTCCACGACTCCGACCGCCACTCGGCCCCCGGCTGCTGGCACGCGACCCTGACGGCCCTGCCGACGGTGGTCCGGGACTGCCGCGAGGCGGGGCTGGTGGTGGGGCCCCTGCGTGACCACGGGCCGGTTCCGGTTCCGGGCGGGATGGTGGTGCCGGCCGGGGTGGCGGGGGGGTGACGGGCGCCGCTCGGGCTCGGCTGGTGCGGTGAGCCGACCGTGGGGGTCTCCCGGCGAGCACGGAGCGGCTTCGCCGCCGGAGCGGAGGGCTGCCGGCGCACCGGTGTGTCGATGGTGTCGGTCAGGGACCGGCGCCGGTCGGCGCGGTGCCGCACGCCTCCCCGACCCCGACCCGCCCCGGGCCGACCCCACGCAACCCGTCCGGGCCATGGCTCCCGGGCGTCCGGCCCCGGCCCGGTCACGGGTTCGTCGCCAGCTCCGTTACGCGGTCCAGGGCCTCCCCTCGGAACACGGCGCGCCCGCGGGCCACCCGGTCCGCGCGTTCCCGGGTGTGCTCCCCGAGCCGCCCGAGCGCCCCCAGCAGGGCGGGGGCGTCCGGGGCCGGCTCGGACAGGCCCAGCTCGGTCATGCGGCGCACGCCGTCCGCGCCGTGGCCGGGGAGCGGGCGGTGGGCGATCACGGGCAGGCCCGCGGCGAGGGCCTGGACGGCGGTCTGACCGGCCGCGTTGTCCACCAGCGCGTAGCAGGCGGCCAGCAGGCCCGGCATGTCCTCGACCCAGCCCAGGGCCAGCGCCGCCGGCTCCCGGGAGACGTGCGCGCGCAGCCGCTCGTTGCGGCCGCACAGCACCACCGGCAGATAGCCGGCCGCCGCCAGCAGTCGGGCGGTGGCGGCCGGGCGGGACGCCGCGCCCCAGGCACCGGCGGACAGCAGCACCGGGGGCCGGCCGGGCGCCCGCCGGGCGAACCGCTCCCGCCAGCGGGCCGCTCCGGGGGCCGGCGCGCGGAAGGCGGGCGCGACCACCGGGCCGGTCGTGACCACCGGCACGGCCAGCGACCGGCGCACCTGTGCCGCCGCCGCGTCCGTGACGCACAGATAGCGGTCGTTGCCCGGATGCAGCCACTGCCGGTGCACCGCGAAGTCGAGCAGGAACACGGCGCTCGGCACCCGCAGCCCGCCCCGCTCCCGCAGATGCCCGGTCAGCTGCGCGGCCAGGTGGAAGACGGACACCACCACGTCGGCGCCCATCCGGTCCACGAGTGCCGTCAGCCGGTCCCCGGCCAGCCGGGCGAGCGGGACCCCGCTGGGCCGCCGGCCGGGCCCACCGCGCAGGAACGCGCCGTAGACGCCGCCGTACAGCCAGGGCAGGTGCCGTACCGACGCCTGGTAGCCGCGGCGCAGTCCCGTACCCAGCCCGTACGGCAGCAGCGCCAGCACGTCGGCCACCCGGGCCTCGTGCCCCCGGTCGGCGGCCCGCCGCGCCAGCTCGGCGGCCACGGTGTCGTGACCGGCTCCCATGCTCGCGCTCAGGATCAGCATGCGCAGCCGGCCGCCCGGCGCGTCCTCGGTGGTAGGCACGGAGTCCGATTCTCCGCCGCCGCGAGGCGCAAACCGCGCACCCGCCGGCCGTGTCGCCGGCCGGACGGTCACCCGTCCGCAGCAGCGCCCCGGGCCGGTGCCCGCCCTCCGGCTGCGAGTCGCGCGGCGCGTGCCAGGCTGGATGAATCGACACAGGAGAGCGTGTGGTGGGCGGCGAGCGGCGGGAGGAGCCGTGAGGCGGTTGCGGCGCGGCCTGCACCGCGCGTGGCGGTGGCTGCGGGTCCAGGCCCTGTTCGAGCACGGCCGGGAGCTGGAGCTGATGCACCGGGCCATGGGCTTCGCCACCCTGGCCCTGGTCACGCTGGCCCCGCTGCTGATCGTGGTCGCCGCGGCCGACCCGCTGGTCCGGGGCGGCTTCGCCTCCTGGCTCACCGACGGCATGGGCCTGTCCGGGCGGTCCGCCCACGTCATCACCGACGTCATCAGCCCCCCGCGCAAGGTCATCGGCACCACCAGCGTGTGGAGTGGCGTCCTGCTCGCCGTGTTCGGCGTGTCCTTCGGCGGCAGCGTGCAGAACGCCTATGAGCGGATCTGGGGCCTGGCGTCCGGCCCCTGGCACCGGGTGTGGCGGCAGGCGACCTGGCTGGTGGTGCTGACGGCGTACCTCTACGAGGAGGTCGCGACGAAGTCGACGCTGCACGGGACGCAGCGGATCGTGTTCTCCGCGCTGAGCGGAGTGCTGTTCTTCTGGTGGGGGCAGCGTTTCCTGCTCGGCGGGCAGGTCCACTGGCGCTCACTGCTGCCCGGCGCGGTGGCCACGATCATCGGCCTGGCCGGCCTCCGCGCCTTCTCCTACCTCGTCTTCACCCCGCTCATCGTCACCAACGCCCTGAGCTACGGCGCCGTCGGCACCGTGCTCGTCGTCGAGTCCTGGCTCATCGGCGTCGGCTTCGTCATCTACGGCGGTGCCCTGTTCGGCCGCTGGTTCACCGAGCACCACTGGGTGCCGTCCCACCACCACGACGAGCCGGCCCAGCCGGGTGACGAGGAGGAGCCCGGCTAGGCCAGCTGCCGGCGCACCAGCTCGTGCAGCCGGCCCCCGGTGTCCGCGAGGAGCTCGGCCGGCGTGCCCTGCTGGACGACCTTGCCGTCCTCCATCACGATCACCCGGTCGGCGTCCATGACGGTCGACAACCGGTGGGCGATGACGATCCGGGTGGCGTTCAGCTTGCGGGTGCTGTCGATGACGATGCGCTGGGTGTCGTTGTCCAGGGCGCTGGTCGCCTCGTCGAAGAACAGGATGCGCGGGCGCCGGATGAGGGCCTGGGCGATCATCAGGCGCTGCCGCTGGCCACCGGAGACCGCTCCGCCCGCCGCGACGATCGTGTGCAGCCCCATCGGCATCCGCTGGATGTCCTCCGCGAGCCCCGCCAGCTCGGCCGCCGCCATCGCCTCCTCGGGCGTGTACGGCTCGGTGCCGCAGATGACGTCCATGATCGAGCCGGTGAACGGCTGGGCGTGCTGGAGGACGACCCCGCACTGGCGGCGCACCGCGGACTGGTCGAGCGCCGCCAGGTCCTGGCCGTCGTACAGGACGCTGCCGGAGACCGGCCGGTCGAAGCCGATGAGCAGGCGCAGCAGCGTGGACTTGCCGCAGCCGCTCGGGCCGACGACCGCCACGAACTCGCCCGGCCGTACGGCGAAGGACACGTCGTCCAGCACGAGCGGGCCGTCGTCGGCGTACCGGAAGGACAGCCGGCGGGCCTCCACCGCGCCGGACAGCGGGCCGGGGCGGGTGCTCGCCGTGCGCACCTCGGGCGTGGCCTCCAGCACCGGCTTGATCTCCTCGAACAGCGGCAGCGCCGCCACCGCCGACACGAACGCGCCGGTCAGCTGGGTGACCGAGGTCAGCACCATGGTCACCGAGGTGTTGAAGGCGAGGAAGTCCGCCGCCGACATCGCCCCCCTGGCCGGGCCCGCCAGCAGCATGAACACCAGCAGGGTGCACACCGGCAGGTAGACCGCGCCGAGGACCGTGGTGAGGTTCTTGATCCGGCCGGCCTTCTGCTGGAGCTCCCGGCTGTGCGCGAACTGGCGCGCCCAGGCCGCGTAGGCGTAGTTCTCCGCCGCCGCCACCCGCAGCTTCGGCAGCCCGCGCAGGGTCTGGAACGCCTGGTTGTTCAGCTTGTTGCCGAGCACCACCAGGCGCCGCTGCCAGCGCACCTGCCACAGTCCGAGCCCGCCGAACACCGCCGCGATGACGACGAGCATCCCGATCGCGGCCGTCGCCATCGCCGGGCTGTACCAGAACAGCAGGGCGAGGTTCATCGCGCCGACGGTCACCGACTGGGCGACGACCGGGCCGACGCCCGCCAGCAGCCGCCGGATCGTGCTGATGCCCATCGCGGCACTGGCCAGCTCGCCCGTGGAGCGCTGGGTGAAGAAACGGGTGGGCAGCCGCAGCAGCCGGTCCCAGACGGCGGGTTGCAGCGCCGCCTCGATCCGGCCCTCCAGGCGCAGGATGGACAGGTTCTCCAGCAGCGTGAACGCCGCCGCGACCACCCCGCTCACCATGACCGCCAGACACACCTGGACGATCAGGTCCTCCTGAGCCCTCGGCACGTACTCGCCGAGCACCTTGCCGGTCGCGATCGGCACCAGCGCGCCGATCGCCACCGTCACCAGCCCCGCGAGGAGCAGGTTCACCAGGTCGGCGCGGGTGCCGCGCAGGCTGAACCGCAGCAGCCCGAGCGGCCCGAGCCGCTTGTCGGGCAGCGGCCGGTAGAACATCACCGCGCGCGGCTCGAACTCCTCCGCGTTCGCCTTCTCGACGGGGGTCTCGCGCCCCGTGCCCGGGTGGACGGCGACATAGCCGCCGCGCCGCCACAGCAGCGCGACCGGCGCCCCGGACAGCGCCCGGTGGCCGACCAGCGGGCCCAGGTTCTCCCGCCACCAGCGCCCGTTCAGCCGGACGGCCCGCGTCCGCACCCGGGAGGCCAGCGCCACCCGCTCCACCGGGTCCAGCCGGTCGCTCTCCGTGCCGCTCTGCGCGGGTTCGGCGAGCGGGATGCCGGCCGCCTCGGCGACCAGCTTGCAGGCCGCGTACGTGGCGTCGGCGTCGGCGCCCGTCGTACGGCGCGAGGAGCGCTTGCCGATGGAGGCCAGCAGGGTCCGGTCGGCCTGGGCGCGGACCGCCTCACCGGCCTTGATGCCGGCGGCCGTCCGGGTCTCGTGGGTGCGCTCCAGCTGCTCGATCCACCGGTCCAGCGCGGTCAGCAGCCGGTACTGCTGGTCCACCATGCTCTGCCACAGCGCCGGGTCCACCAGCAGATCGGCGGCGGCCTCCGCGCCGTACAGCGAGCCGTACTGCACACTGCCCGGCGGCACCTGCATCCAGAACACGTCGTCGTCCGCCGGGGCCGTCGCCCGCTCCTCGGCCAGCGGGGCCTGGAACAGGACGGACAGGCCGCGGCCGACACCGAGGGCGAGCGCGTACTCCAGCGGGCTCGACGTCGGCGGCACGTACTGCGGGTTGCCGTACTCGTCGTACGACCAGGTCTGGGTCTGCGCCGGCTGGTACAGCTCGCGCAGGTTGACGCGGTGGACCACGCAGTCCCGGACCGGCCGGGCCACCAGGGTGTGCTGGGGGCCGGCGACCGGGCCGAGCAGCAGCGTGCCCGCCTCCAGCCGGCCGAGGTGGTGCCAGTGGCCCTGCTGGGCGGCGTCCACCGCGTACAGGTCCAGGGCGCCGGCCGCGACCAGCCACAGCACCTGCGGACCCTCCAGGTCCAGGCGGCTCAGACCGGCGCAGTCGAACCGCGTGCCGAGCGAGCCGAGTGCGCCCAGGACGAGGTCCCCTTCGTGTACGGAGGTCATCTCACCGCTCCCTGACCAGCGCCGCGTACGCGCCGCCGCGCGCCACCAGCTCCTCGTGCCGCCCGCGCTCCACGACCGTGCCGTGCTGGAGGACGACGATCTCGTCGCTGTCGCGGACCGTGCTCAGCCGGTGCGCGATCACCACGCAGGCACAGCCGCGCCGCCGCAGGTTGTCCATCACGACCAGCTCGGTCTCCGCGTCCAGCGCGCTGGTCACCTCGTCCAGCACCAGGATGCTCGGCCGGCGCACCAGCGCCCGCGCGATCTCCAGGCGCTGGCGCTGCCCGCCGGAGAAGTTGCGGCCGTCCTGCTCGACCCTGCTGTGGATGCCGCCGGGCCGGCGCATCACCACGTCGTACAGCGCCGCGTCCTTCAGCGCCTCCACCACGGCCTCGTCCGGGATCGACGGGTCCCACAGGGCCACGTTGTCGCGGACCGAGCCCTCGAAGAGGAAGACGTCCTGGTCGACGAAGGAGACGGAGGCGGCGAGCGCGCCGCGCGGGATGTCCTCCAGTCGGCGGCCGTCGATGCGGATCACCCCGTCCCACGGCGTGTAGAGCCCCGAGATCAGCCGGGAGACCGTGGACTTGCCGCTGCCCGAGCCGCCCACCAGCGCCACCTGCTGCCCGGGGCCGACGGTCAGGTCGAAGCCGGTCAGCAGCGGCTGGTCCAGCGGGCTGTAGCCGAAGGTGATGTTCTCCAGTTCGACGTGCCCGTGCAGCCGCCGGGCCGAGTCGCCCCCGCCGGGGCGGGCGTAGAGCGGGTCGGCCTGGAAGTTCTCCACGTCCTTCAGCCGGGCCACGTCGGCGGCGAAATCCTGGATGCGGCCCGCCACGCCGTTGAGCCGGGTCAGCGGCGCGGTGAAGCGGGTGACCAGCGCCTGGAAGGCGACCAGCAGACCGACCGAGATGTGCCCCTCCACCGCGCGCATCCCGCCGATCCACAGGATGAGCGCGCTGTTGAAGGTGGCCAGCGTCGGCGCGACCACGCCGAGCCACGCGCTCGGCACGCCGAGCCGCTGCTGCTCCTCCAGCGTGCCGGCGTGCTGCCCGGCCCACTTGCGGAAGTAGCCGTCCTCGCCGCCGGTCGCCTTCAGCGTCTCGATCAGCTGGAGGCCGGTGTACGACGTGTTGGTGAGCCGTGCGGTGTCGGCGCGCAGCTTCGCCGTGCGCGTCGCGCGCAGCCGTACGACGAGCCGCATGGCCACCACGTTCAGCAGGGCCACGGCGATGCCGACGAACGTCAGCTGCGGGTCGTAGGTGTAGAGCAGGACCGCGTACAGGACGACCACGATCGCGTCGACGCCGGCCGCCGCGAGGTCGCGGGCCAGGGTCTCGGCGACCTGGTCGTTGGACTGGAGGCGCTGCACCAGGTCGGCGGGGGAGCGCTGGGCGAAGAACGTCACCGGCAGCCGCAGCAGATGGCGCAGGAAGCGGGCGCTGGAGAGGGTGGAGGAGATGATCCGGCCGTGCAGCAGGTTGGCCTGCTGGAGCCAGGTCAGCACCAGCGTGAGCAGCACACAGGCGGCCATCGAGGCGAACAGCACGCCCAGCAGCGAGGTCTGCCCGCCGATGAGGAACATGTCGATGTAGGTGCGGCTGAGCGCGGGTACGGCCGCGCCGACCGCCACCAGCAGGAGGCTGGCCAGGACGGCGGCGGGCAGCGTGCCCGCGGTGCCGCGCAGCCGGGCCGGCATCGCGCCGAGCACACCGGGCTTGCGCCCGCCCTTGGTGAAGCCCTCGCCGGGCTCCAGCACCAGCACCACACCGGTGAAGCTGCCGTCGAACTCCTCCATGGGCACGAAACGGCGGCCCTTGGCGGGGTCGTTGACGTACACCCCGCGCCGGCCGAAGCGGCGGCCCATGCCGTCGTAGACGACGTAGTGGTTGAACTCCCAGAAGAGGATGGCCGGGGACCGCACCTCGGCGAGGGCGGCCAGGTCCATCTGCATGCCCTTGGCCGTCAGGCCGTAACCGCGGGCCGCCTTCAGCAGGTTGGAGGCGCGGGAGCCGTCGCGGGAGACACCGCAGGCGATGCGCAGTTCCTCCAGCGGGACGTGCCGGCCGTAGTGGCCGAGGACCATGGCGAGGGAGGCGGCGCCGCACTCGACGGCCTCCATCTGGAGCACGGTGGGCGTACGGACCGTGCCGGTACGGGACTTGGGGACCGGCCGCTTCGCGGGGGCGGCGCGTCTGCGACCGCGGGTCTCCTGGGCGGTGGTCACGGGAGCAGCCAATCGACGGGATGCTGGTCGGCGAGCCGGACGGAGCCGGTGGCGAGGGTCATGGAGTCGAGCCGGAACGGCGGTCCGTCCGAGGTGGACCAGCGGTAGCCGCTCTTGGTCGACGAGGACGTGGCGAGTTCCACCAGGACGGCCACCGGGCGGCTCTTGCGGGTGAACTGCTCGCCGAGCTGGCTGTCGCCGAGGAACGCGGCGACGGACTGGGCGGACTGCGCGGTGCGGTCCACCGACTTCACCTCGCCGCGCAGCACGCCGTACCGCTGCGTCGGTACGGAGGACACGGTCAGGTCGACCGAGGCGTGCGCCGGGATGGCGGCGGCGTTCTCGGCCGGCACGTACACGGTCGCGTACAGCGGGTCGGAGGCGTGGGCGACCTTCTCGACCGCGGCGACGTCGGTGCCGGTCTGGATGATCTGGCCGATGGTGGCGGCGAGCGTGGTGACGCGTCCGGCGGCGACCGTCCGGACCACGGTCTCGCCCTTGTCGTCACGGACCTTCAGGACGGGAGCGTTCGCGGGCAGCCGCTGTCCCTGCCGGGCCAGGACGGCCGTCACCTGTCCGGCCACCGGGCTCTGGAGCAGGTAACTGCCCTGCCCGTGGGTGAGGATGGCGGGTGCGCTCACGGTGGAGGCGACCGAGCCGGTCACCGCCCAGACGGAGGCGGCGGCCATGACGACGACGGTGACGCCGAGGGCGAGCCAGCCCTGCGGGCGCGCGAGACGCACCGGGAGGTCAAGCTCCTCCGCTGACTGGAGCTTGGCGAGGGCCTGTTGGCGGAACTGCACGGAACTTCCCTCACCTGTGGGAGAGACGCGGGTGTTTCAGGGCACCGATGAGTCCCGGAGCCGTGGGACGGCTCCGGGACGTCGGTCACACCGAGGTGCGATCAGAGACTGGCGACCAGGCCGTTGACCGGGGCGACGTTCAGGCCGGAGACGCCCTCGACGGTGCCGACGACCGTGTTGACCAGGCCGGTCACGCCCGGGGCCACCGCGTTGACGGTGCCCAGGGTGCTGTTGAGGGTGTTCACGGACAGACCGCCGGAGACGTTGTCCAGCTCGGCGTCCGAGATCTCGACGGTCTCAACCTGGGGGGTGGAGTTCATGGTGGAACTTCCCTTCATATGGATATCTCACAAGGGGGGAGCGGCCCCCTCTGGGGACAGACGGACGGCCGCGACCGCAGGCGCCGGGCCCCGTTTCCGGAGGCCCGCCGGACCCCCGCGGTGCGATGGATCAAAGCACGCACGCAGGGCGCGCTTCCAATCAACCAGGGCTCTCACCTGGGAACTTGGCGCGTGAGGGGGGTCCAACCGTGCAGGTGCGCGCACGGCATGTCGGCGACTCCTTCACATGGCGCACGGCATCGTCGCACCGGGTGTCTTGCCCCGCGGATCGCGAATCCGGCACTCCTCGCCAAAGACCTGCCGGGGGGCGCGCGGATGTGCAGATCTCCGGGCGGCCGTGGCGCGCCTGGGCATTCGATGTGCAGATTCCCTGAAGGGTGGATTCCGCTTCGCGTTCGCAGCTGACCGTTACCGATCGGTCGCTGAACGTGTCAGTGTGGAATCGTGTCGACCGGCGTGGCGTCAGCCCACATTGCGTCAGCCGGCATCGTGCCGGCCGGTATCGCGTCAGCCGAGAAGCGCGTAGACCGTGCTCGCACGGGCCGCGAGCGCGCCCGAGGAGGCGTCGCTCAACGTGACGTCCGCGAACGCCATCCGGCGGCCCAGCTTGGTGAGCACCGCGTCGACCAGGACATCCGTGCCGGTCACCGCCCGCTGGAACGAGGTCGACTGCTGCACCGTCGTCATCGGCACGAACCCGCCCCGGGCGGCCGATACGGCGATCACCGTCGCCGTGTCGGCCGCCGCCATCAGCGCCTGACCCGACAGTCCGCCGCCCTCCCGGACCAGCCGGCCGGACCAGGGCAGACGCAGCACGGCCCGGTCCTCGCCCACCGCTTCGACGGTCAAGCCCAGATCGAGCACCCAGGGGGCGAAGTTGACGGAGAGGATCTTGTCGGCTTCGGCGGTGGTCATCGTCATATGGGGGATTGTTCCCGGCCCCCCAGCGCGACACGCGGAGCATGGCCGATTCCCCGCGCCGATACGGCCGTGCGGAAGCGGAATTGAACACACCACGCGGCCGGTGCGTACGTACGGCCATCCAGGCGCCCCGGTACGAACCCGATACGCACTGCCCGTGAGCGGCAGACCCCGTGGAGGTCGAGAAGTTTGAGTCACAAGCGAATGCCCAAGCGCAAGGCCGCGGTAGCGGTGGGCGGTGTCGCGGCGCTCGGGGCGGCGGCCCTCCTGCTGCCCAACGCCAACGCCTCCCAGGACCAGGACAGCGCGACCGCGGGCGGCACGGCGGGCGCGAGGACCCTGAAGGCCACGGACGCCTCCGGCCTCGCCGGCCGGCTCCAGAAGATCCTCGGCGACGCCTTCGCCGGGTCCTACTACGACAGCGGCAAGCAGCGGCTCGTCGTCAACGTGGTCAGCGGCGACAGCAATGTCGTCGTGCAGGCGAAGAAGGCCGGCGCGGTGGTCCGCCAGGTCGACAACAGCATCGCCGAACTCAAGGCCGCGGCACAGACGTTGAGGACCAGGGCGACCATCCCCGGCACCTCCTGGGCCGTCGACCCGCGCACCGACAAGGTCCTGGTCACCGCCGACTCCACCGTGACCGGCGCCGACTGGAACAGACTGCGGTCGACCGTGCGCGGCCTCGGGTCCGGCATGGCGACCCTGAAGAAGTCCTCCGGCACCTTCAAGACCTTCGTCTCCGGCGGCGACGCCATCTTCTCCCAGGTGCAGGGCGGCAGCGTCCGCTGCTCCCTCGGCTTCAACGTCACCGCCTCCGACGGCAGCCCCGCCTTCCTGACGGCCGGTCACTGCGGGGTCGCGGCCAAGGAGTGGTCCGACTCCGAGACCGGGCAGCCCATCGCCACCGTCGACCAGGCCACCTTCCCCGGCGAGGGCGACTTCTCCCTCGTCAAGTACGACGACCCGAACACCCAGGCGCCCAGCGAGGTCAACGCCGGCAACGGCCGGACCGTCCGGATCAACCAGGCCGCCGACGCCACCGTCGGCGAGACCGTGTTCCGGATGGGCTCCACCACCGGGCTGCACGACGGCCAGGTCACCGGCCTCGACGCCACCGTCAACTTCCAGAGCGAGACCGACCCGAACGGCGTCGACACCGTCACCGGCCTCATCCAGACCGACGTCTGCGCCGAGCCCGGCGACAGCGGTGGCTCGCTGTTCACCCAGGACGGCAGCGCCCTCGGCCTCACCTCCGGCGGCAGCGGCGACTGCACCAGCGGCGGCGAGACCTTCTTCCAGCCGGTCACCACCGCCCTCCAGGCCACCGGCGCGACGCTCGGCGACGGCGGCGGTGGCGGCGGTGGCGGCGGCGGTGACAACGGAGCGGGCGACCAGGCCGGCGCGGGTGCCGGTGACGAAGCCGGCGCCGGTGACCAGGCGGGTGCCGGTGACCAGGCCGGTGCCGGCGGTGACCGGATCGGGGGCAGCGCCGATCCGTCCGGTGCCGGCGCGGCGGACGACGGGTCGTCGTCCCTCACCGGCTCCCACTGACCGGACCGGCGGGCGGTGAGCCGACCGGCAGGCAGTGAGCCGATGGGCACTGACCCGGCCGGTACGCACTGACCCGGCCGGTACGCCCCGCGGGGTTCCCCGCCGGTCACCCGCTGGGCCGGTCGGCGGGGGAGTGGTCCGGCCCTCCGGCGGGAGGGCCGGACCCGGCCGCGGGCCGCACGGGCCCGGCGCCCGCGCCGGCGCCGGGCCGCGGGCGGCACCGCGTCATCCGTCGTCGCGTGCCCGCAGCAGCAGCACCGCCACGTCGTCCACCCGCCCCCGGGCCCCCGCACTGTGCCGGACCACCTCGTCCGCCAGGCTCTCCAGCGGCTGGTTGCCGATCTCCGCGAGCAGCCCGCCGAGGTCGACCAGCGCGTCCTCGATGTCGATGCCCGGGGACTCCACCAGGCCGTCGGTGTAAAGGACGAGCACCGAGCCGCGGACCATGCAGACCTCGGTCGTCGGATACCGGGCCGAGGCGTCGATCCCGAGGAGCGGGCCCCCGGCGAGGTCCAGCACCCGCACCCGCCCGTCCGGCCGGCGCAGCAGCGGCGGCGGATGACCCGCCCGCGCCATGACGGCCCGCCCGCGCGCCGGATCCAGCCGCAGGTAGAGACAGCTCGCGAACAGTTCGGTACCGAGCTCGATCAGCAGCCGGTTGGTGCTGCTCATCACCTCGTGCGGTGCCTGCCCCACCGTGGTGTACGCGCGGACCCCGGTGCGGATCTGGCCCATCAGGCCGGCGGCGGTCACGTTGTGCCCCTGGACGTCCCCGATCACCGCCGCCGCCAGCGGCCGGGTCGGCACCAGGTCGTAGAAGTCGCCGCCGATCTCCATGCCGTGGGTGGCGGGCAGATAGCGGGCCGCCGCCTCGATGCCGGGCGGGGGCGTCAGCGAGTGCGGCAGCAGCGCCTGTTGCAGGCCGTGCGCGAGGCGGTGCTTGGCGTCGTAGAGCAGCGCCCGCTCCAGGGCCTGCGCGATCAGCCCGCCGAGCGAGGTCAGCACCGCCCGCTCGTCGGCGGGGAAGACGTGCGGCTCCGTGTAGGCCAGCACACAGGTGCCGACCGGCCGCCCGGACGCGATCAGCGGCAGGTACGCCCAGGCCGCGAAGCCGTCCGGGCTGTCGTGCCGGATCGGGTACAGCCGTTCGAGCTGCTCCTGGGAGTCGAAGAAGGCGGGCACCCCGCTGCTCAGGACGTGTGTGCCCGGCGTGCGCTCGGACAGCGGCAGCCCGTCGAACCGCTCCACGATGTGCGGCTCCGGGTAGCCCCGGTGCCCCAGCACGTGCATCCGCCCGCCCTGTGCCCGCAGCAGCGCCAGCGCCTGGCTGCCAACGGCCGGGGCCACCTCGTCCCACACCAGCTGCACCACGTCCCGCACCCCGACCGCCTCGGTCAGCGCGCCCGCCAGGCTCAGCAGCTGGGAGATCGTCACGAGCCGGGACGGAGCCGGGCCCGCCCGCGGGGTCCCGCCGGCCATCTCCGCCACCGCCCGGGCCCGGGTGACGCGCACGCTCAGTCCGGTCGTGCTCGGATACATCCGGAACGACAGCCACTCGCCCGGCGGGCGCAGCGCCACGAAAGACGTCACCTGCTGGCTCACCAGCGCCGCCCGGTAACGGTCCTCGTACATCGGGTCGTTCAGCCAGGGCACCGACACCCAGGGCACCGTGCCCAGCAGCTCCCCGGCGGGCCGGCCGAGCAGTTCGGCGGCGGACGCGTTCACGAAGCCGATACGGCCGTGCAGATCCAGTGACATCAGTCCGTACGGCAGCCGGGACACCATCCGCACCGCCTCGACCGAGCCCAGCGTTTCCGCCACGAACGACACCGGCGCCGCGAGCACGTCCGGCTCGTACCCGAGCGGGCGGTCCTCCCGCGCGGCCCGCTCCAGCCGCCGCGCCAGCCGCGCGCAGGCCGCCGTCAGGTGCTGCCGCTCCCGGTCCGCCAGCTCCTGCGGGTGCGTGCCCGGCCAGGTCACGAACACCGCGCCGTACACCGTGCGCTCCGTCGCCACGGGCGCGGCGGCCAGCGCGAACGGGTACGGCAGCACCACCGAGATCCTGGGATAGCGGCGGGCCATCTCCGCCTCGCCGCCCACCCACACGAGCCGCCTCTCGCGCGCCGCGTCCGCGACCGGGATCGGCGCGCTCAGCCCGATCCGCTCCCACGGTGCCGCGAAGGCGCGGGGCATGCCCGCCATGACCGCCATTTCCAGGACCGTCTCGTCGGGCCTGAGCAGATAGACCGCGCCGGAGTGCGCCTGTACCTCCTCCATCAGGGTGGCCAGCGCCAGCGACAGCACCGGCTGTCCGGCCGGCGCCCTCCCGGCCGCCGGCGCCCGTCCCGGCTCCGGCCCCTCGGACACGCCGACCACCTCCTCGTACGGCCGCGCGTCGCATCCCGGCCACAAGACTCCCTCGCGGCGGCGCCCCGCGCACGGCGAACGCTCAGGGAGCTCCCTTCGCGCCCGCGCGTGCCGGATGGCTCCGCATACCCCGCACGGCCGTCTCCATGCACCGGCGCGGAAGGGGAGGGCGGGCTGCGGACGAGAACGCCGTCCCCCGGAGGGCCGGCCGCCGTCCCGGGCGGCGCCCGGCGGTGGGCGAGAAGCACAGGTGGTGTACGGGCTTCTCGTGTGCGCCCCCGCCGCGCCCGGATGGCCGAATCCACCCGCATCGGCCGACGTTCTCGGCCCCGCGCGCAGCCGAAGCGGGCGAGCGCGGGCCTGGAGTACGCGTGGCCGCCGGGCGTGTCGGCGGTGGGCCGGTGCGGCGCGCCGCGCGTGTCGCCACCGGCCCGGGCAGTGGGTCCGGGCTCTCCGCTGGCCGAATCATCACCCCTGATCAGGGGCAGTCCGGCCATCGGGCCGCACGGCGGCGCGGCGCACCGGCCCGCGTGCGGTCGCGGCGCGGACGACTGCCGTCCGGAAAACGGCGACGGGTTTTCCCCACGCGCTCGGTTTGCGGCTCAGCTGCCGGGGCACACGCGGGGGCGACGATCCGGCCGGGGGTCTCGTGCGCGCGCAGGCCCGGCGAGTGGCCGGACAGTGACGCAAAAGCACCGGCAGAGTACTCTCCGTTCAACTTCAGGGGGTTGCTTGTGTGTGACTCGCCGTGAAGACTGTGGCCGAGTTCCATCGAAACGAAGGTGTCTCGGGGTACGCATCGTGCCAATCGTGGGGCGGCACGCGCTGCGACTGCGTATTCTCACACCTCACGAGCCGGGAGGGTCCTGCGTGAGCCGTGCGCGGGAGCTATCGCCGAGGGGGATGGGTTATGTCGGATCGGCGCGCCGCACGACGGGGATCGCTACGGGGCCGTGGCCGGCCGCGCAGCGGCCACGGCCTTCATCGCAGGGTCTGAGTCCCGCCGCGCGCATCGCAGGGGCTGATTCCCCCCACACGCATCGCAGGGGCTGAGTCCCACTCATGGGCTGAGACCTCATCGCATGTGCGGAGGGTCTCCGGCCCACCCGGACACCAGTCCGGCGGCGGCCGACGTCGCCGCGCCCGAGGAGGACACGGGGGTCACGTTCTTCCCGTCCGGATGTCCCGGCAGCGGGGGCGCAGCCGTGCCCGGAACCGCCCGGCCTCCTGGTCGGCGCCGGTCCATGGCCTTCCCCCGCGCGCATGACTCCTCCATGCCCGCACGCGCCAGCAAGGAGACAAGGTGATCAGCAAGCAACCGACGGGCGAACAGCTCCTCCTGGAGGAGTTACCCGACCGCTGGCGCGGCTTACGCGAGGCCGGGCCGGTGCGGTACGACGAGACGCAGGGCGTCTGGCAGGTGCTGGACCACGAGACCGTCGCCGCCGTGCTCGCCGACCCGGCGACGTACTCCTCCGACATGTCCGCCCTCGCGCCCACCCAGTCCGACTTCGAGACCTTCCGGCAGGGCAACTTCGTCGGCATGGACCCGCCGGAGCACCGCAAGCTCCGCACCCTGGTCAGCCAGGCGTTCACCCCCCGGGTGGTCCAGGGGCTCGGCCCCCGCATCGAGGCCGTCTGCGCCCGGCTGCTGGACGCCGTCGCCGACCGCGACCGGTTCGACCTGGTCGACGCGCTGGCCTATCCGCTGCCGATCATCGTCATCGCCGAGTTGCTCGGCATCCCGGGGGAGGAACACCGCCTCTTCCAGGAGTGGGCGAGCGTCCTGTTCGGCGGCGACCAGCTCGGCGAGGCGCCCGACATGGCCGACCTGGAACGCGCCCTGGAGGCCATCGCGCCCACGGTGCGCGAGATGAACGGCTACATGCTCGACCACATCCGCGCCCGCCGCGCCGACCCCGGCGACGACCTCACCAGCAGACTCGTCGCCGCCGAGGTGGACGGCGTCCGTCTCGCGGACCAGGAGATGGTCGGATTCGTGGCCCTGCTGCTGGTCGCCGGGCACATCACCACCACCGCGCTGCTGGGCAACGCCGTCGTCACCTTCGACCGGCACCCCGGCACGAACGCCGCGCTGCGCGCCGATCCCGCGCGCATCCCGGCCGCCGTCGAGGAGGTGCTGCGCTGGCTGCCCCCGTTCCCGGAACTGGGCCGCCGCGTCACCCGGCCCGTGGTCCTCGGTGGCCATGAGATCGCGGCCGACACCCTGCTCATGGCACATCTGGGCGCCGCCAACCGGGACCCCGCCCGCTTCGCGGCGCCCGACGTGTTCGATGTGACCCGGCACCCCAACCCGCACCTGACCTTCGGGCACGGCATCCACTTCTGTTTCGGCGCGCCCCTGGCCCGGCTGGAGGCACGGATCGCCCTGCGGATGCTGCATGAACGATTCCGCATGCTGGCGATCCCCTCCTACGAGGACATCGCCTACCAGAATCCGGCCGTGCTCATCGGCGTCCGGCACCTGCCCGTCGAGGTCCGCAGACCGTAGCCCGAGCGCGCCCAGCGCACCGGCCGGCCCCGACACCGCTCGCACACGGGCCGGACCGGAACACCCGCACATGAGACCCACCCAACGGGAGTCCCCTTCTCATGCCGTACACCATCCCCACCGCTCCGGCCGCCTCCCGGACGCCGTCCCTGTTACGCCGGGAGATACAGGACCGTCTCGACGCCCTCGCCCGGACCCACCGGGTGCCCGGCGCCCAACTGGCCCTGGACACCGGCACGGATCTCATCGCCGTGCACACCGGTACGGCCGACGTCACGACCGGCAGCCCCTTCACCGAGGACACGGCGGTCCCGCTGGGCTCGCTGACGAAGCCCTGCACCGCCGCGCTCGTCATGCTCCTGGCCGACGACGGCGACCTGGACCTGGACGAACCCGCCGCCGCGCACCTCCCCGAACTCGGCGCCGTCCCCGAGGTGACCATCCGTCATCTGCTGAGCCACACCGGCGGGTTGCCGACCGGACCGGACTCGGACGCCGCTGCCACGACCACCGCCCCCCGCTACCTCGCCGCCGTGTGCACCGCCCGCGACGCGCTGTTCCCGCCCGGCACCGACTTCTCCTACTCCAACGCCGGCTACGTCGCCGCCGGACGGCTGGTGGAGACGGTCACCGGCATGTCGTGGCACGAGGCGGTGCGGGCGCTGCTCCTCGAACCCCTCGGTGTCACCCCCGCGTTCATCGGTGACCCCGCGCCCGCTCGTCCCACCGCCACCGGACACGCCGTCAACTCCGCGACCGGACAGGCCCGTCCGGCCCGGCAGAACCTGGCACCGCTGGAGGCGCCGGCCGGAGCGCTGCTCGCGAGCGCCCGGGACCTCGCCGCGTTCGGCGACGCGCTGATCGGCCGCGCGGACCTGCTGCCGCCCGCCGTCGCCAAGGAGATGCGCCGCCCCGAGACCGCCGCCCGGCCGGGCACCCTGGCCGACGGCTGGGGTCCCGGGCTCGCCCTCTACGAACGGGACGAACGCGTGTGGTGCGGGCACGACGGCAACGCCCAGGGCACGTCCTGCCATCTGCGGGCCGACCCGGAGAGCGGCGTGGTGGTCGCCTTCACGGGCAACGCCGGGGGTGCCACCGCGCTGTGGCGCGACCTCGCGGAGGAACTGGACCGGCTGACCGGCATACGGGTGCCCGCCGGCGTGCCGGCCGTGGACCGGGGACGTCCCGTCGCCCTGCCCGAGTGCGTGGGCACCTACCGCAACGGCACCACGGCCTACCGCATCGCGCCCGGACCGGACGGCTCGCCGGCCCTGTCGGTGGACGGCGACCTGCCCCTGCCGCTGGTCTGCTACGCCGACCTCTCCTGCGACCTGCTCGATCCGGGCACCGGGCGCCTCGAACCGGGGGGCCGCTTCCACCGCGATCCGGCCACCGGGCGGCTCGACCGGGTGCAGATCTCCGGCCGCACGGCCCGCCGCACCGACCCTGACTGAACACGGGTGCCCGCTGGTCCGGGGCCGCGCTGCCGGTTCCGGTGCATCGCGCCGGTGTCCTGGCCGACTCACGCCTCGGGCCGTGACGCGACGGTGCCGGTCCAGCCGCTGATCCGGCGGCCCGTTCGGGTCGACCCGCGTGGCTACGGCGCCGGTCGCCGGGACCGGCAGTCGTCACCGGCCGGGTGGCACCCCTGAGCGTGCCCTCCGGTCCCCCCGTACCGGGCACCCAGTCGCCCCCCGCACCCCGTACCGCACACCCGGTGTGTCACCCCGAGCCCGCGCACCGCCCCGTCGGTGGCCCGGGATCGTCCGCGCCGCATCGTCCCGCTCTCCAAAGGACTTCACCCATGACGGACCTGCACGACAAGCCCGCACCGGCGTCCTCCCTGCCGCCCCAGGCCGGCCCCGCCGCCGGCGCGTCGCGGAGCGCGGCGGTGCCGGCGCGTCCGACGCTCGGCGAGCTGTTCACCGCGTGGGTGGCCCGCACCCCGGACGCACCGGCGCTCACCGACGGCCGGCGGACCTGGAGCTACCGTGAACTCGCGGCCCGCGCCGACCGGTTGGCCGTACACCTGACCCGGCGAGGAGCCGGGCCCGACCAGATCGTCGCCCTGGTCCTGCCGCGCTCCATGGAGCTGATCGCGGCGGAACTGGCCGTCACCCGGGCAGGTGCCGCCTTCCTGCCCGTGGACCCGGCCTATCCCGCCGAGCGCCGCGCGCTGATGCTCGCCGACGCCGCGCCCGCCGTCACCCTCGACGATCCGCGCCAGGTCCGCGCGTTGCTGGACACCGACGACGGCCCAGGACACACGGCCGACGCGGACGCCCCTGTCGACGCCGAGCACGCCGCCTACGTCATCTACACCTCCGGTTCCACCGGTACCCCCAAGGGCGTGACCGTCACCCACCGCGGCATCGGCGGCTTCACCGCCGCCGCCGCCGAACGGTACGCGGTGGGCCCCGGCGACCGCGTGCTCCAGTTCTCCTCGCCGAGCTTCGACGCCTCCGTGCTGGAGCTGTGCGCCTCCGTCCTGTCCGGCGCCACCCTCGTCGTACCGCCGCACGGTCCCTGGCTCGGCGACGAACTCGCCGCGGTCCTCGACGAGCACCGCATCACCCATGCCCTCATCCCGCCGGCCGCGCTGGCCACCCTGCCGGACCCCGCGCAGGGCACCGCCCGCCGGCTGCGCACGCTGATCGTCGGCGCCGAGGCATGCCCCGCCTCCCTGGTCGACCTCTGGGCACCCGGCCGCCGCATGATCAACTCGTATGGTCCGACCGAGGCCACCATCGTCGCCACCTGGACCGGACCGCTCACCGCCGGTCGGGGCACACCGACGATCGGCGGCGCCCTGCCGCACACCCGGGTGTACGTCCTCGACGCCGCGCGGCGCCCCGTACCGGCCGGCGCGGACGGCGAGTTGTTCATCGGCGGCGACGCGGTGGCCCGCGGTTACCTGGGCCGCCCCGGACTGACCGCCGCCCGGTTCGTCGCCGACCCCTTCGGCCCGCCCGGCGCCCGTCTGTACCGCACCGGGGACCGGGCGCGCTGGACCGCCGACGGGGAACTGGAGTTCCTGGGCCGGCTGGACCGGCAGGTGAAGATCCGCGGCTTCCGCGTCGAACCGGGCGAGATCGAGGCGGCGTTGCGCCACGCCGGCGCCGGGAGCGTCGGCGAGGCGGTGGTCGTGGTCCGGGAGGACGAGCCGGGCCACCAACGCCTCGTCGGCTACGTCACCCCGGCCGGGCAGGGTTCCGGCGACCCCACCGCCCCCGCCGACCCCCCGCACCCCCTCGACCCGGCGGCCCTCCGCTCGGCCGTGGCCGCGGCACTGCCCGCCCACATGGTGCCGTCCGCCGTCGTGGTGCTCGACCGGATGCCGCTCACCCCGCAGCACAAGATCGACCGGCGGGCCCTGCCCGCGCCGGAGCGGACCGTCGCGCAGGGCCATGTCGCGCCGCGTTCGGCGGACGAGCGGGCCCTCGCCCGGATCTGGGCCGAGGTGCTGGGCGTCGACACGGTCGGTGTGACGGACGACTTCTTCGACCTGGGCGGTGAATCGATCCTCGCCGCCCGTGCGCTGGCCCGGATCCGGGACGAGCTGGGTGTCCGGCTGACCGTCCGGGACGTGTTCACCGCGCGCACGGTCGCCGCCCTGGCCCCCCTGCTGGGCGATCCGTCGGCCGCCGCACCGCCGGAGCCGATACCGCCGGCGCCCCGCGACGGCGCCCTGCCGCTGTCCAGCGCGCAGCGGCGGCTCTGGTACCTCGACGACCTCACCGAGGGCGGCACCGAGTACAACACCGGAGTGTCCCTGCGGCTGCGCGGCCCCCTGGACCCGGACGCGCTGCGCC
Source organism: Streptomyces olivaceoviridis (assembly GCF_014650115.1). Lineage (GTDB taxonomy): Bacteria > Actinomycetota > Actinomycetes > Streptomycetales > Streptomycetaceae > Streptomyces > Streptomyces olivaceoviridis. The sequence goes on from NZ_BMUI01000010.1 coordinate 231,279, forward strand.
GCTCCCTGCACCGCCTCGCCGCCCGCCACGCCTCCCTGCGCACCACGTTCACCACGGCCGACGGGCAGGGCGCCCAGCGTGTCGCGCCGGAGCCGGACCTGCCCCTGCGCACGGCCGACCTCACCGGCGTCCCCGACGCGCGCCGCCCGGACGCGGCGGAGGCGCTGCTCACCGAGGAACTGGGCCGCCCCTTCGACCTGGCGGCCGGCCCGCTCACCCGGGCGCTGCTCGTCCGGCTCGGCGCCGAGGACCACCTGCTGCTCCTGGCCCAGCACCACATCGTCACCGACGGCTGGTCGGTGGGCATCCTCACTCGCGAACTCGCCGCCCTGTACCACGCGGAGACCACCGGCGAACCCGACGGTCTCGCCCGATCCGCCGTGCAGTACCCGGACTTCGCCGTGTGGGAGCGGCGGCAGCGGGCCACCGAGGCCGACGCGGCGGATCTGGCCTACTGGAGACGGCACCTGGCGGGCACGCAGCAGCTGGAGCTGCCCACGGACCGGCCGCGTCCCGCCGTGCGCACCACCGCCGGAGCGGCCCACCGGCACCCGCTCCCCGAGGAGTTGGTGACCCGGCTGCGGCAGCTCGCCGCAGGACGCGGCACCACGCTGTTCACGCTCTTCGCGGGGGCCTGCGCGCTGCTGTTCTCCCGCTGCTCGGGGCAGCGGGACGTCGCGTTCGGCACCGTCACCACCGGGCGCGGCCGACGCGACCTGGAGGACGTGCCGGGCTTCTTCGCCAACACGGTGGTGCTGCGGGGCGAGGTCGACGAACGGGCCACCGTGGACCGGTTCGTGGAGAGCGTGCGGACGACCGTACTGGACGCCTTCGCCCACGACGGGGTGCCGTTCGACCGGGTGGTCGAGGAGCTGGCCCCGCCCCGCGACCCGAGCCGCACCCCGCTGGTGCAGGCCCTCGTCGTGCAGCAGACCGCCCTGTCGGTGCCGCCCCGGTCCGGCGGGCTGCGGCTCGCCGAGCACCCGCTGCCCCGCCCCGCCGCCCGCTTCGACCTGGTCCTGGAGTTCTCACCGGAGCAGGACGGCGGCTGCGTGCTGACCGCCGAGTTCAACACGGACCTGTTCGACGCCACCACCGTGGCCCGGCTGACCACCCATCTGCACCGCCTGCTGGAAGGCATGGCGGACGGACCGGGCCGCACGCTCGCCGAGCTGCCCATGCTCTCGGCCGGGGAACAGCGCACCCTGGTCGACAGCTGGAACCCGCCCGCCCGCCGCTCCCGGGACACCCGCCACGGCACGCTGCCCGACCTGTTCCGCGCCCAGGCGGCCCGGACCCCCGGCCGTACCGCCGTCATCTGCGGCCCGGACCGGCTGGACTACGCCGAGGTCGCCCGGCGCGCCAACCGGCTGGCCCGGCAACTCCTCGCGCGCGGCGCGGGCCCGGAGACCCTGGTCGCGCTGTGCCTGCCGCGCACCGCCGACCTCGTGCCCGTGCTGTGGGCGGTGCTCGCCTCGGGCGCGGGCTACCTCCCCGTCGACCCCGGGTATCCGGCCGAGCGCGTCCGCCTCATGCTCGACGACGCCCGGCCCGCCCTCGTCCTCGCCACCCGCGAGACCGCCGCCGCCCTGCCCGCCGACCGCGCTCCCCTGCTCCTGGAGGACTGCGCCGACCCGGCCGTGCCCGACACGGACGTCACCGACGCCGACCGGCCCCGGCCACTGCTGCCGGACCATCCCGCGTACGTCATCTACACCTCCGGTTCCACCGGGCGCCCCAAGGGGGTCGTGGTCACCCACCGCACGGTCGCCGCGTTGGCCGCCTGGACGAAGGAGCGGTTCGGCGCCGCCGGCCTGGACCATGTGATCGCCTCCACCTCCCTCAACTTCGACGTCTCCGTCTTCGAGCTGCTGTGCCCGCTGACGGCCGGCGGCAGCGTCGAGGTGGTCCCCGACCTGCCGGCCCTCGCCGACGGCACCGGCCCCCGGCGCGCCGGGCTGCTCAGCGGAGTGCCGTCCGTCGTCTCCCGCCTGATCGCGGGCGGTACGGCACCCGTCGCCGCCGGCACCGTCGTCCTGGCCGGTGAGGCCCTGCCCGAGCAGACGCTGCGAGACCTGCGCGCCGCCCTTCCCGGGTGCCGTGTCGCCAACGTCTACGGGCCCACCGAGGCCACCGTGTACGCCACCGCCTGGTTCGCCGGCGACCGGCTGCCCGAGCAGGCCCCGCCCATCGGCGGACCGGTGGCGCTCACCCGGGCCTACGTCCTCGACGGCTCCCTGCGGCCCCAACCGGTCGGTGTCACCGGCGAGTTGTACCTCGGAGGCGGCGGTCTGGCCCGCGGCTACCTGCACCGGCCCGGACTGACCGCCGCCCGGTTCGTCGCCGACCCCTTCGGCGCGCCGGGGGAGCGCATGTACCGCACCGGCGACCTGGTGCGCCGCCGTGCCGACGGCGCCCTGGAGTACGTCGGCCGGATCGACCAGCAGGTCAAGGTGCGTGGCTTCCGGATCGAACTGGGCGAGGTGGAGGAGGCGCTGCGCCGCTGCGCGGGCGTCGCCGAGGCGGCGGCCACCGTCACCACCGACGCCGACGGCCACCGGCGGCTGGCCGGATACGTCGTCCCGGCCGCCGGACAGCGGGTGGAGCCCGAGGCCGTACGCCGGGAACTCGGCCGTACCCTGCCCGCCTCCATGGTGCCGTCGGCCGTCGTCGTGCTCGACGCCCTGCCGCTCAACCCGAACGGCAAGCTCGACCGCGCCCGGCTCCCCGACCCGGGCCCCGCCGTGCGCGCGGTGCGGCACGTCGAGCCCCGCACGCCCACCGAGCGCGCGCTCGCCGCGATCTGGGCCGGGGTCCTGCGCGTGGAACGCGTCGGCGTCGACGACAACTTCTTCGAACTCGGCGGCGACTCGATCCTCAGCATCCAGGTGGTGGCCCGCGCCCGGCAGGAGGGGCTGTCGCTGACCTCCCGGGACGTCTACCGGCACCAGACGGTCGCCGCCCTCGCCCGCTGCGCCGACGCCGCCCGGGGCCCCCGCGAGGCCGCCCCCGCCCCCGAGGCGGCCACCGGCCCGGCCCCCCTGACACCCATCCAGCACTGGCTGTTCGACGCCGTCGCCGAGCGCGCCGGCCACTACGCCCAGGCGCTGTCCGTCCGCGTGCCGGACGACCTGGACCCGGCGGCGCTGGAAGAGGCGCTGAACGACCTGGTCGCCCACCACGACGCCCTGCGCTCCCGCTTCGTCACCGACGACAGCGCCCCGGGTGTCCGCTGGCACATCGAGGAGCGGGCGCCCCGCCTCCGCCTCGCCCACCACACCGGCCCCGACACGGACACCCCCCACTTCGGCCCCTTCGACCTCGCCCGGGGCCCGCTGCTGCGGGCCGTGCTGCACGCCGACGGAACCGGCCGCCCCCGCGTCCTGCACCTCGCCGTCCACCACCTGGTGGTCGACGGGGTGTCCTGGCGGGTGCTGCTGGAGGACCTGGACCGCGCCTACCGGGCCCGCCGGGCCGGCGACGACGGCGCGGCGGCGCTGCCCGCGAAGTCCTCGGCCCTGCGGGAGTGGGCCCGCCGACTGGCCGCGCACGCGGCGGACGGCGGCTTCGACGACGAACGGGAGTACTGGACCCGGGCCGTTCCGGCAACCGACCCCGTGGTGCCGGCGACAGACCGCGACGGGGACGCCGCACAGCGCGCCGACACCTACGCCGCACAGCGCGCCGTCACCGTGCGCCTGAGCCCGGAGGACACCTCCGCCCTGCTGCGCACCCTGCCCGACACCTACCGCACCCAGGCCAACGACGTCCTGCTCAGCGCCCTCGGCCGGGCGCTGTGCGCCTGGAGCGGCCGGGACCGGGTGGTGGTCGACGTCGAGGGGCACGGCCGCGAGGAGCTCTTCCCCGAGCTGGACATCAGCCGCACGGTCGGCTGGTTCACCACCCGGTACCCCGTCGCGCTCGCCGTCCCCGAGGACGCCGGCTGGGACACCGTGCTCAAGCGGGTCAAGGAGCAGCTGCGCGCCGTACCCCGGCACGGTCTGGGCCATGACGCGCTGCGCCACCTGGCGGACCCCGGAGCGGCGCCGCACACGCCCGAGGCGCAGGTCAGCTTCAACTACCTGGGCCGCATGGGACTGCCGGAGAACCCCGACGGCCTCTACCAGGGCACCGTCCGGCCGCTGGAGCTGGACGCCGACCCGGCGGCCGAGCGCCCCCACGCCCTGGAGGTCGTCGGTCAACTCGACGGCGACAGCCTGGAGTTCACCTGGTTCTACACCGACCGGCTGCACCGCGAGGACACGGTCGCCGACCTGGCGGGCCGCTTCGCCGACGCACTCGCCGACCTGGCCCGGCACGCCGCCCGGCCGGGAGCCGCCGGGCGCACCCCGTCCGACTTCCCGCTGGCCCGGCTCGACCAGGCCGCCGTGGACCGGATCACCGGCCCGGACCCGGCCGCGGTCACGGACGTGTACCCGCTCACGCCCACCCAGGCGGGCATGCTCTTCCACGGCCTGTCCCAGGACGACCGCGGCGTCTACTTCCAGCAGCTGACCTTCGTCCTGGACGGCGTACCCGACCCGCGGGCCCTCGCCGCCGCCTGGCAGCACGTCACCGACCGCACCGAGGTGCTGCGGGCCGGGGTCGTCTGGCAGGACGTGCCCGAGCCGCTGCTGGTGGTGCGGCGCCACGCGACCGTACCGGTCACCCACCTGGACTGGCGCGACCTGACCGACGGCGAGCGCCGCGCCCGGCTGGACGACGTACTGGCCCGCGACCGCGCGGACGGCATCGACCTCGGCCGCGCCCCGCTCCAGCGGCTGCTCCTCGCCCGCCTCTCCGCCACCGAGGTGCGCGTGGTGTGGTCCTTCCACCATCTGCTCCTGGACGGCTGGAGCCTGTTCCAGGTGCTCTCGGACGTCTTCGCCGACCACGCCGGCGGCGACCCCGGCAGCCTCCCGGACCGCCCGCCCCACCGCGACTACGTCGACTGGCTGCGCCGGCGCGACCCGGACGCCGCCGAACGGCACTGGCAGCGCCGCCTGTCCGGCCTGACCGAGCCGACCCCGCTGCCGTACGACCGTGAGCCGCGCGAGGCCCACCGCGCCGAGTCCACGCACGCCGTCCGGGCGACGCTGTCCCCGGCCGCCGGCCGGGCGCTGGAGGAACTGGCCCGGACCTCCGGCCTGACCCTGAACACCCTGGTGCAGGGCGCCTGGGCGCTGCTGCTGGCCCGGCAGGCGGGCCGGAACGAGGTGGTGTTCGGCACCACCGTGTCCGGACGGCCGCCCGAGCTGCCCGGCGCCGAGGCCATGACCGGTCTGTTCATCACCACCCTGCCCACCCGCGTCACCGTCCCGGACCACGGCACCCTGCTCGACTGGCTGCGCGCGCTCCAGTACGACCAGAGCGAGGACCGGCGCTTCGACCACCTGCCGCTCACCCGGATGCGGGCGTTCACCGGACTCCCCGAGCGGGTCGGCCTGTTCGACAGCATCGTCGTCTTCGAGAACTACCCGGTGGACGACGACCTCGCCGCCGCCCACGGACTGCGCCTGAGCGGTCTGGAGGGCATCGAGACCACCAACTACCCGCTGAGCCTCACCGCCTACCCGGGCACCGGGCTGACCCTGCGCCTCGGCTACGACCCCGAGCTCTTCGACGCGGGGACCGCCGAGCGGATGGCCGAGTACCTGACCGTCCTGCTCGCCGGGATGCCCGCCCACTCCGCGCGCCCGCCCGCCCGGCTGCCGCTGCTCACCCCCGAGGGCCGCGAACAGGTGCTGCGCGCCTGGAACGACACCGCCACCGAGCTGCCCGACACCACCGTCGCGGACCTCTTCGCCGCGCAGGTGCGCCGTACGCCCGACGCGGTCGCCCTGGAGGCCGGTGCCGAGCGCGTGACGTACCGCGAACTCGACGCGCGGGCAGAGCGGTTGGCGGCGCGGCTGGCGGGGCTCGGGGTACGGCCGGAACGTCCGGTCGGGGTGCTCTTGGACCGCTGCGTGGAGCTGATCGTCACACAGCTGGCGCTCGTCCGCAGCGGCGGGGTGTACGTGCCGCTGGACGGCCGGGCGCCCGTCGAGCGGCTGCGCCGGACACTCACCGAGGCCGGGGCCGACCTGCTGCTCACCGACGCCGGGTGGGAGCGGACGGCCCGGGAGGTGCTGCCCGGCGACGATGTCGTGCGCGTGGACGACACCGCCGACGGGGACGCTCCCACGGGTCCGGCCCGTTCCGGCACGGACGGTTTCGCGGCCCCCGGCCGATCCGGCACCGACGGCCCCGCGGCCCCCGCCGTCCACCCCGACAACGTCCAGTACCTGATGTTCACCTCGGGCTCCACCGGCACCCCCAAGGGGGTCGCGGTGCGCCAGCGGGACGTCGTCGCGTTCGCCCTGGACCGGGCGTTCGCCGGGCACGACCGGGTCCTCGTGCACTCCCCGCACGCCTTCGACGCCGCGACCTACGAGGTGTGGGTGCCGCTGCTGCGCGGCGGTACGGCCGTGCTCGCCCCGCCCGCCGACCTGGACACCGCCCTGGTCCGCCGAGCCGTCACGGAGCAGGGCGTGACCTGCCTGTGGCTGACGGCGGGACTGTTCCGGCTGCTGGCCCAGGAGGACCCCGGCTGCCTGCGCGGCGCCCGTGAGGTCTGGACGGGCGGCGAGGCCGTGCCGGGCGCGGTCGTGCGCCGGGTGCTGGACGCCTGCCCCGGACTGACCGTCGTGGACGGCTACGGCCCCACCGAGACCACCACCTTCGCCACCCGCCGCGCCTTCCGCTCCGGCGACCCGCTGTCCGCCGTCCTGCCCATCGGACGCCCGCTGGACAACACCCGCGTGTACGTCCTGGACGCCGCCCTCCAGCCCCAACCGCCAGGCGTACCCGGCGAGTTGTACGTCGCGGGGGCCGGCCTGGCGCGGGGCTACGCGGGCCGGCCCGGCGCGACCGCCGCCCGCTATGTCGCCGACCCCTTCGGCCCGCCCGGCACGCGGATGTACCGCACCGGCGACATCGTCCGCTGGAGCGCCGACGGCGAGCTGCACTTCGTCGGACGCGCGGACGACCAGATCAAGATCCGCGGCTTCCGTGTCGAACCCGCCGAGATCGAGGCCCGGCTCACCACCCACCCCGGCGTCGCCGAGGCCGTCGTCTCCCTGTACGAGGACGCCGGGCGCAAGCGGCTGGCCGCCCACCTCGTGCCGGCCGAGGGCGCCGAGGTGCCGACCGCCGCCGAACTGCGCGCCCACCTCGCGGGCGGGCTGCCCGACTACATGCTGCCCGCCGCGTTCGTCACCGTCGCGGAGCTGCCGCTGACGGCGAACGGCAAGGTCGACCGGCGGCGGCTGCCCGCCCCCGACTGGTCGGCTGGCGGCGAGCGGGCCCACCGCGCCGCGCGCACCGAGACCGAGCGCGTCCTCGCCGCGATCTGGGCCGAGTTGCTCGGCCTGGAACAGGTCGGCGTCGACGACAACTTCTTCATGCTGGGCGGCGACTCCATCCTCAGCATCCAGGTGGTCTCCCGGGCCCGCGCCGCGGGGCTCACGCTCACCCCGCGCGATCTCTTCCGGCACCCCACGGTGGCCGAACTGGCCGCCGTGGGCGGCGGTGCCGGGCCCGCCGTCGCCGGCACCGGACCGGTCGCCGGACCGGTGGACCTCACCCCGATCCAGCACTGGTTCCTGGACCCGCGCCCCGCCCACCCCGACTTCTTCAACCAGTCCGTCGTCATCGAGACGGCCGGCCCGGTGGACGAGGACGCCCTGCGCCGCGCCCTGACCGCGCTGTGGACCCACCACGACGCCCTGCGCGCCCGGTTCGTCCCCGACGGCGACGCCGGGCTCGCCCGCGACGGTGACGCCTGGCGCCAGGACGTCGCCGCCGCCGACGGCCCGGTCCCCGACCTGCTCCAGGTCCACGACGCCCGCGCCGAGGAGCTCGTCACGGCCGCGGCCCACGCCGGACTCCGCCTGGACACCGGCCCGCTGTTCACCGCCCGCCTCTTCACCGCCGACGGCCCCCGGCCCGCCCGGCTGCTGCTGATCGCCCACCACCTGGTGGTCGACGGGGTCTCCTGGCGGATCCTGCTGGAGGACCTGGAGACCGCCTACCGGCAGGCCGTGTCCGGACAGCCCGTACGGCTGCCCGCCCGCACCACCTCCGCGCGGGAGTGGGCCCGCCGGCTGCGCGACCACGCCGACACGTTCGCCGCCGGCCGCGCCCACTGGGCAAAGGCCGCCCGGGCCTGCGCCGATCCGCTGCCCGTGGACGGCGACGGAGGCACCACCACGGCCGGCACCCGGGAGGTGACCGTACGGCTGGACCGCGACAGCACCGACGGCCTCCTGCGCCGCGTCCCCGGCGTCTACCGCACCCGCGTCGACGACGTCCTGCTCACCGCGCTGGGCCGGGTCCTCGCCGACTGGACCGGCCGCGACACCGTCGCCGTCGGCCTGGAGGGGCACGGCCGCGAGGACCAGCTCTTCGAGGACGTCGACCTGTCCCGCACGGTCGGCTGGTTCACCTCGCTTCACCCGGTCGCCCTCACCGTCCCCGCCGGGGACTGGGGCACCGCCCTGAAGTCGGTGAAGGAGCAGCTGCGGGCCGTACCCGACCGGGGACTCGGCTACGGCGTCCTGCGCCACCTGGCCCGCGACGCATCGCTCACCGGCACGCCCGCGCCCGGCGTCAGCTTCAACTACCTGGGCCGCTTCGACTGGTCCGCCGAGGGCGGTACCCTGATCGGGGCCGTGCCCGGCGGCCTCGGCGGCGCGGAGGCGCCCGGCACCGAGCGCCCGCACCTGCTGGACGTCGTGGCCCGGGTGGAGGACGACCGGCTGGAGATCGCCTGGCACTACAGCGCCGGACGGCACCGCGAGGAGACCGTCACCGCGCTCGCCGAGGGCATGCTGCGGGCCCTCACCGGCATCGTCGCCCACTGCGCCCGCCCGGACGCGGGCGGCCGTACCCCGTCGGACTTCCCGCTGGCCCGCCTCGACCAGGCCGCCGTGGACCGGATCGCCGGGGACGGCCGGGACGTCGCCGACATCTACCCGCTGACGCCGATGCAGGCGGGCATGCTCTTCCACAGCCTGCTGGACCCCGCCGGCCGCACCTACGTCAACCAGGTGCAGCTGGTGCTGTCCGGCGTCACCGACCCGTACGCGCTCGCCGAGGCGTGGCAGCACACCGCGGACGCCAACCCGGTGCTGCGCACCCGCCTGGTGTGGCAGGAGACCCCGGAACCGCTCCAGGTCGTCCGGCACCGGGCCACCGTGCCCGTCACCCACCTCGACTGGTCCGGACGGTCCGCCGACCGCGAGGCGCGCGAGCTGGACCGGCTGCTCGCCGAGGACCGGCGGGCCGGCATCGACCTGGGCACCGCCCCCCTGATGCGGCTGACGCTGATCCGGCTGGCACCGGACCGGGTCCGCCTGCTGTGGACGTTCCACCACGTCCTGCTCGACGGCTGGAGCGCGGCCCAGGTCTTCGACGAGGTGTGCGAGCGGTACGCGGCCCTCACCTCCGGACGACGCCCGCGGGTGCCCGAGCGCCGGCCCTTCGCCGACCACCTGCGCCGGCTGGCCGGACGCGACACCGACCAGGCCGAACGGTACTGGCGCGAGGCCCTCGCCGGTTTCCAGGCCCCCACCGAGCTGCCCCGCGACCGGCGGCCCGCCGAGGCACACCGCGCCTCCTCCTCCGGGTCGGTGCGGACGACCCTCGCCCCGGACGTGTCGGCACGCCTGCGGGACACCGCCCAGCGGGCCGGGCTGACCCTCAACACGGTCCTCCAGGGCGCCTGGGCGCTGCTGCTGTCCCGCTACGGCGGCGGCGAGGACGTGGTGTTCGGTACGACCGTCTCCGGGCGGCCCGCCGACCTGCCGGGCGTCACCACGATGGTCGGCCTGTTCATCAACACCCTGCCCACCCGGGCCCGCGTCGACGGGCGGCGCCCGCTGCTGGACTGGCTGCGCGACCTCCAGGCCGCCCAGTCCGAGGCCAGGCGCCACGACTCCGTCTCGCTGGCCCAGGTGCAGTCGTGGAGCGAGGTTCCCGGCGGCACCGGCCTGTTCGACTCCATCGTCGTCTTCGAGAACTACCCCTTCGACGAGGGCGCCCTGGCCCGGCACGGCCTGACCATGGAGCAGGAGCGGGACCTGGAGCCGACCAACTACCCGCTCAGCGTGGTCGTCGCGCCCGGGGACACCCTGGCCGTGCACCTGGACTACGACCCGGCCGTGTTCGACGCCGCGACGGTGGAAGGGCTCGGCGAGAGCCTGCGCACCCTGCTGACCGGCATGGCCACCGACCCCGACCGCCGCCTGGCCGACCTGCCGCTGCTGGACCCGGTCGCGGGGCGGGCGCTGGTCGACCGGTTCGGCGGACGGGTCGCCGAGGCACCGCGCGACACGCTGCCCGAGGCGTTCCGGCGCCAGGCCGAGCGCACCCCGGACGCCCCGGCCGTCCGCCACGGCGACACGTGCCTGACCTATCGGGAACTCGACGCGCTCTCCAACCGGTTGGCGCGGCTGCTCATCGCCGCCGGTGCCGGGCCCGAGCGCTTCGTCGCCCTGTGCCTGCCCCGCACCGCCGACCTGGTCGTGGCACTCCTCGCGGTACTGAAGAGCGGCGCGGCCTACCTCCCGGTCGACCCCCAGTACCCCGCCGAGCGCGTCGCGTTCCTCTTCGAGGACGTACGCCCCGACGCCGTGATCACGGCCACGCAGACCGCCGGACGGCTGCCCGAGGGACGGTTCACCCGGATCCTGCTGGACGAGGACCCGGACGCCGGCGTGCCGGACACGCCGGTCGCCGACGGCGAACGGCGCGGCCCGCTGCTGCCCGGACACCCCGCCTACGTCATCCACACCTCCGGCTCGACCGGCCGCCCCAAGGGCGTGCTCGTCAGCCACGGGTCCGTGCTGGCCCTGACCGACTGGGCGGCGGCCGAGTTCACCGGCCGGGGCCTGGCGCACGTGGTGGCCTCGACCTCGCTCAACTTCGACGTGTCGGTGTTCGAGATCTTCTCGCCCCTGCTGTCCGGGGGCTGCGTGGAGGTCGTCCGCGACCTGCTGGCCCTCGCCGAGCGCCCCGGACCCTGGCGGGCCGGACTGCTCAGCGCGGTGCCGTCGGCCCTGGACCGGCTGCTCGCGGAGGACGCCGTACGGATCAGCGCGGACACCGTCGTCCTCGCGGGGGAGGGACTGCCCGCCCGGACCGTACGCCGGGTCCGCGACGCCGTCCCCGGCAGCCGGGTGCGCAACATCTACGGACCCACCGAGGCCACCGTCTACGCCACGGCCTTCACCTGCGACCCGGCCGACCCCGACCGCGACCCGCCGATCGGCCGGCCGCTCGGCGGCGCCCGCGCCTACGTCCTGGACGGGCGGATGCGCCCGGTGCCCATCGGGGCGCCCGGCGAACTGTTCCTGGCCGGAACCGGCGTCGCCCGCGGATACTTGCGCCGGCCGGGCCTGACCGCGAGCCGCTTCCTGCCCGACCCGTTCGGGCCGCCAGGCAGCCGTATGTACCGCACCGGCGACCTGGTCCGCTGGACGGCCGACGGCGACCTCGTCTACCTCGGCCGCGGCGACGACCAGGTCAAGGTGCGCGGCTTCCGCATCGAACTCGGCGAGGTGGAGGCGGCGCTGGCCCGCCACCCGGCCGTGGCGGCGGCAGCGGCCCGGGTGGTCGAGGACGCGGGCCACCGCCGCCTGGTCGGTTACGCGGTGCCCCGCGAGGCGGTCCTGCCGGACCCCGCCGAGCTGCGCGCCTTCCTCGCCCGCGGCCTCCCCGACCACCTGGTGCCCGCCCTCGTCGTCCCCTTGGAACGGCTGCCGCTCGGGGCCACCGGGAAGCTCGACCGGCGGGCGTTGCCCGCGCCGCGGTGGGCCGCCACGGCCACCGGTGAGGCGGGCCGGCCGCCGCGTACCGAGGCCGAGCGCGTCCTCGCGGGCATCTGGTCGGAGGTGCTCGGCGTGCCCGAAGTCGGCGCCGACGACAACTACTTCACGCTCGGCGGCGATTCCGTCCTCGGTATCCGGATCGTCTCGGCCGCCCGCCGGGCCGGGCTGGCCCTGACCCCCCGGCACCTGTTCAGCCACCAGACCCTCGCCGAACTGGCCGCCGTCGCCGAGCGGTCGCCGCACGGCGAGGGACCCGGTGCCGCGACCCCCGTCGCCGAGCAGGGCCCGGTGACCGGCGACGCCCCGCTCACCCCCGTACAGCACTGGCTCCTCGACACCCTCACCGGCGACCCGGCCCACTTCGGCCAGACGGTCGCCTACGAGCTGGCCACGGACCCGGACGAGGATCTGCTGCGGGCCGCCCTGGCCGCCGTACTGGCCCACCACGACGCCCTGCGGCTGCGCTTCGAGCCGGGCGGGGACGGGCGGTGGCGGCAGTACGGCAGCGCGCCGGGGGATCAGGCCCCGCACCTGGAGGTGCACCGGGGGACCCCGCCGCACGAGGTGGCCGACGCGCTCGGCGCCGGGTTCGACCTGGCCGGCGGGCCGCTGCTGCGGGCCGCGCTGTGCCGGCCGGACGGCGGCGGCCGGCCGGTGCTGCTGCTGGCCGCCCACCACCTGGTCGTGGACGCCGTGTCCTGGCGGCTGATCCTGGAGGACCTGGACCTCGCCCACCGCGCCCTGCGGGCCGGCGAGCGGCCCGCTCTCGGTGCCAAGAGCACCTCGTTCCGGGACTGGGCCCGCCGGCTCGCCGCGCACACCGAGGCGGGCGGCTTCGACGCCGAACTCGCCCACTGGCAGGGCCTGGACACCGGCACCGTGCTGCCCGCCGACCACCCCGGCGGCGCGAACACCGTCGCCGACGAGGAGAGCGTGACCGCCGGACTGGACGCCGAGGAGACACGACGGCTGCTCCAGGACGTGCCGGACGTGTACCGCACCCGCGTCAACGACGTCCTGCTGTGCGCGCTGGGCCGGGTCCTGGCCCGCTGGACCGGCCGGGACCGGGTGGCGGTGACCCTGGAGGGCCACGGCCGCGAGGAACTGTTCGAGGACGTCGACCTCGCGCGCACCGTCGGCTGGTTCACCGCGATGTACCCGGTCGCCCTGGACGTGCCCCGGGACGCCGGCACCGGCACCGCGCTGAAGACCGTCAAGGAGAACCTGCGGGCCGTACCGCACGGCGGACTCGGCTACGGCGCCCTGCGCTTCCTCCACCCCACGGCCGGCCCCGGGCTGCCCGCCCTGCCGCCGGTCTGCTTCAACTACCTGGGCCGGCAGGACGGCACGCCCGCCCCCGGCGGTCTGCTGCACGCGCCCCACGGCGGCCTCACCGGCGGCATGGACCGCTCGGCGGACCGGCCGTACCTCCTCGACGTCCTCGGCCGGGTCGCCGACGACAGGCTGGAGTTCACCTGGTCGTACTCCCGCGAGGTGCACCGCCGGGAGACCGTCGCCCGGCTGGCGGCCGAACTGGCCGAAGAACTCCGCGCGATCGTCCGCCACTGCGCCGAAGGCGGTGCCGGCGGCCGTACCCCCTCCGACTTCCCGCTCGCACCGCTGGACCAGACGGCCGTCGACCGGCTCGTCGGCAGCGGAGCGGACGTCACGGACGTGTATCCGCTCACGCCCACCCAGACCGGGATGGTGATGCACGGCCTCGACGACGCCGAACACGGCCTGTACGTCGAGCAGATCACCTTCGTGGCGGACGGCGCGCGCGACCCGGGCACCCTGGCCGCGGCCTGGCGGCACGTCGTCGACCGCACCCCCGTACTGCGTACGTCCGTCGCCCTGCACGGCGTCCCCGTGCCGCTCCAGGTCGTCCACCGCAGCGCGCACCCGCCGGTCACCGAACTCGACTGGAGCGGAGTGCCGGCGGACCGGTGGGACGCGGAGCTGGAGCGCCTGCTCGCCGACGAGCGGGCCCGGGGCGTCGCCCTGGACCGGGCCCCGCTGCTGCGGCTCGCCCTGGTCCGCCTCGGCCCCGACGCGGTGCGCGTGGTGTGGACCTTCCACCACGTCCTGCTGGACGGCTGGAGCGTCTTCCACGTCCTGTCCGACGTCATGAACGCGCACGCCGCCCTCACCCGGGGCGAGCCGCCCCGGCTGCCCGAGCGCAGGCCGTTCGCGGACTACGCCGGCTGGCTGGCCGCCCGCGACACCGCGGCGGCGGAGGACCACTGGCGCGCCGTCCTGGCCGGCTTCGGCACGCCGACCCCGCTGCCCTACGACCGCAGGCCCGCGCCGGGCACCACGGCCCGCTCCGGCACCTGGCTGTCGCGGCGGCTCGACGCCGAACGGACGGGGCTGCTCCAGGAGTTCGCCCGCCGGCAGCGGCTCACCCTCAACACCGTGGTGCAGGGCGCCTGGGCGCTGCTGCTGGCCCGGTGGAGCGGGGAACGGGAGGTGTGCTTCGGCACGACCGTCTCCGGACGGCCCGCCGATCTGCCGGGCGCCGACGGCATCACCGGCCTGTTCATCACCACGCTGCCCGCCCGGACCGCCGTCGACGGCGCCGCCGACGGCGCCGGCTGGCTGCGCGCGGTGCAGGAGGCGCGGGCCGAGGACCGCCGCCACGACCACCTGCCCCTGAACGCGCTGCACCCCTTCAGCGAACTGCCGCCCGGGACCGCGCTCTTCGACAGCCTGGTGGTCTTCGAGAACTACCCGGTCGGCGACGCGACCGCCGGCGCGCACGGGCTCGCCCTGCGGGACCTGGACGCCCGGGAGGCCACCAACTACCCGCTCACCGTGGTCGTCTCGCCCGGCGACCGGCTCGCCGTCGAACTCGGCTACGACCCCCGGTACTTCGACACCGCCACCGCCGAGTCCCTGGCCGGACAGCTGCTGCACACCCTGCGCGCCCTGGCCACCTCGGACGGCGCCGCCCACCTGGACGACATCGACGTACTGCCGCCCGAGCAGCGCGACCGGCTGCTGCGCGGCCCGGCCCGCCCGGCGCTCGCCCCGGTGCCCGCCGCCACCCTGCCCGCGCTCGTGGAAGCCGCCGTCGACCGGTGGCCCACCGCGCCCGCGCTCGACGCGCCGGGCACGCTCCTGACGTTCGCGGAGGCCGAGGCGCGGGCCAACCGGCTCGCCCACCGGCTCATCGCCCGGGGCGCCGGCCCCGGCGACCTCGTCGCGCTGCTGCTGCCCCGCTCGGCGGACATGGTGCTGGCACAGCTCGCGGTGGCCAAGGCGGGCGCCGCGTTCCTGCCCGTCGACCCCGCCTACCCCGAGGAGCGGATCGCCCTGATGCTGCGCGACGCGGCACCCGCCCTCACCCTCGACGCCAAGGAGGTCGAGGACCTGCTCGCCGCCCCGCCGGACGACGTGCCCGGACACCGGCCCGGCGACGCCGACCGGACCCGCCCGCTCGACCTGGACGACCCGGCCTACGTCATCTACACCTCCGGTTCCACCGGCACCCCCAAGGGCGTCGTCGTCACCCACCGCGGGCTCGCCGCGTTCTCCGCCGCCGAGGCCGCCCACTACCAGGTCACGGCGGGGGACCGGGTCCTGGCCTTCGCCACGCCCAGCTTCGACGCCTCCGTGCTGGAGCTGTGCATGTCCCTGCCGCACGGCGCCCGGCTCGTCGTACCCCCGCCCGGGCCGCTGCTCGGCGCCCAGCTGGCCGACGTCCTGCGGGCCGGGCGCGTCACACACACCCTGCTGCCGCCGGCCGCGCTCGCCACCCTGCCCGCCGAGACGCCCGGCACCCTGCCCGACCTGAAGACGCTGATCGTCGGCGCCGACGCGTGCGGGGCCGAACTCGTCGCCCGCTGGGCCCCGCACCACCGCATGGTCAACTCCTACGGCCCCACCGAGGCCACCGTCGTCGCCACCTGGTCCGCGCCGCTGGAAGCGGACGGAGCGGCACCGCCCATCGGCCGCCCGCTGCCCGCCACCCGCGCCCACGTCCTCGACGCCCGGCTGCGGCCCGTCCCCGACGGCGTCACCGGTGAACTCTGGCTGTCCGGCCCCGGGCTGGCCCGCGGCTACCTCGGCCGCCCCGGGCTGACCGCCGACCGGTTCCGCGCCGACCCGTTCGGGCCGCCCGGCACCCGTATGTACCGCACCGGCGACCTCGTGCGCCGTGACAGCGCGGGCGAACTGCACTACCTGGGCCGCACCGACCACCAAGTGAAGCTGCGCGGCCACCGCATCGAGGCGGGCGAGGTCGAGGCGACCCTGGTGCGCCATCCGGGCGTACTGGACGCCGTGGTGACCGTACGCGAGGACGAACCGGGCCTGCCCCGGCTGGTCGCCCACCTGCTCAAGGCCCCGGGCGCCGAACCGCCCACCGCCGGGGCGCTGCGTGAGCTGGCCGCCCGCTCCCTGCCCGCCCACATGGTGCCCTCGGCGTTCGTGGTGCTGGACCGCTTCCCGCTCACCGAGAACGGCAAGACCGACCGGGCCGCCCTGCCCGCCCCGGCACCGGCCGAGGAGCGGGCACGGTCCGAGTACGTCGCGCCCCGCACACCCACCGAGGAGGCGCTCGCGGCCCTCTGGGAGGAGACCCTGGGGACGACTGTGGGCGCCGAGGACGACTGGTTCCTGCTCGGCGGCGACTCCCTGCGCGCCCTGCTCATCGCCTCCCGCGCCAACGACACGTTCGGCGTCACGCTCACGCCCCGCGACGTCCTGGTCTCCCGCACCGTCGCCGCCCTGGCGGACCTCGTGGAGGAACAGGTGCTGAGTGAGCTGGAGGGCGCCGCGTACGGCGACGACCCCGCGAACCGCTCCTACGAAGCCGACGCCGAAGACGCCGCTGCCGGCGGCCACGACCACGAACGGTGAGGATCCGACGACCATGACGTCTTCGACCCCTTCGAACCCCTCCGGCTCCGCGCGGCCCTCCAGGCGGGACCGTGCCGAGGCGCTGCCCGAGGAGCTGCGGGAGGCGCTGCGGCGGCGGCTCGCCGGACGGGCCGGCGGCGCGGCCCCGGCCGCCCGGCAGGGCATCCCGCGCGCCGACCGGGACCGCCCGCTGCCGCTGTCGTCCGCGCAGCAGCGGCTGTGGTTCCTGGACCGGCTGCGCCCCGGCGACGCCCGCTACAACAGCGCGGTCGCCGTCCGGCTCACCGGCGCGCTGGACCACACGGCGCTCGGCGAGGCGCTCGCCGTCGTCGTCGCCCGGCACGAGGCCCTGCGCACCACGTTCGAGGAGACCGACGGCCGGCCGGCGCAGCGCGTCCGTCCGGCGGGGCCGGTGCCGCTGCCGGTCCAGGACGCCGGCGACCTGGACGCGGACCTGCTCGCGGAATACTCCCGCCCCTTCGACCTGCGGCACGGGCCGCTGCTGCGCGCCCTGCTGCTGCGCGAGGCGGCGACCTCGCACGTCCTGCTGCTGACGGCCCATCACATCGTCACGGACGGCTGGTCGATGGGCGTGGTCCTGGACGAGCTGTGCACCGCCTACGACGCCCTCGCGCGGGGTGCCCGACCGGACCTGCCCCCGGTGGCCACGCAGTACCCGGACTTCGCGGTGTGGCAGCGCGAACAGCTCTCCGGGCCCCGCCTCGAACGCCATCTCGCCCACTGGAAGCAGCGGTTGGCGGGTGCGGCGGCACCCGAGCTGCCCCTGGACCGGCCCCGGCGGGGCGAGGAGGCGGGCGCGGGCGCCGTCCACACGTTCACCGTCCCCGCCCCCCTCACCGCGCGGCTGCGCGACCTCGGCAGAGAACAGCACAGCACCCTCCACACCGCCCTGGTCGCCGCCACCCAGGCCCTGCTGGCCCGCTGGTCCGGCCAGGACGACATCACGGTCGGCTCCCTCACCCCCGGCCGGTCCCGCACCGACCTCGAACGGACCGTCGGCTTCTTCGTGAACACCGTCGTCCTGCGCACCCCGGTGGACGCGTCCGGCTCCTTCCGCGACCTGCTCGCCACGACGGCCGGCACGGTCAACGACGCCTTCGCGCACGGCGACACGCCGTTCGAGCGGATCGTGGAGGCGGTCGGCGCACCCCGTGAGGCGGGCCGCAACCCGCTGTTCGACGTGATGGTCCTGCTGCACCCCGACCCGCCCGCCGCGACCGCCCCGCACGGCCTCGCCACCACCCCGGTCACCGTGCCCCGGCAGGCGGCCACCTTCGACCTGAGCATCGAGTTCGTGCCGGACGGCGCGGGCCTGACCGGTCTGCTGGAGTACCGCACCGACCTGTTCGACCCGGCCACGGCCGAACGGCTCGCCGGCCAGCTGCTGCGCCTGCTGGAGGGCGCGGCCGAGGCACCGGACCGCCCGCTGGGCAGCCTGCCCCTGATGTCCGGGGACGAGATACGGCGTGTCGTCCACGACTGGAGCGCCGGCCCGCACCACCCCGTGGACGACCTCACCCACCCGGAGCTCTTCGAGCGCCGCGCGGCCCGCACCCCCGACGCCCTCGCCCTCGTCGCGGGCGGCGAACGGCTGGACTACGCCACCCTCAACGCCCGCGCCAACCGGCTCGCCCACCACCTCATCGCGCTCGGCGCCGGCCCCGAACGGCTGGTCGCGCTGCGCCTGCCGCGCACCGCCGACATGATCACCGCGATCCTCGCCGTCTGGAAGTCCGGCGCCGGCTACCTGCCGCTGGACCCGGCCCTGCCCGAGGAGCGCGTCCGGTACCTGCTGGACGACACCCACCCGGCCCTGGTCCTGGACGAGACCGCCCTGCGCGCCGTACCCGCGGGCCTCCCCGACACCGACCCCACCGACGGCGACCGGCGCGCCCCGCTGGACCCCGGTCACCTCGCGTACGTCATCCACACCTCCGGCTCCACCGGCCGCCCCAAGGGCGTCGCCGTGTCGCACCGCTCGGCGGCGCACCTGCTGGCCGCGCACCGGGCCGGGTTCGTCGCCGAGGCGGGCGGCGGCCCGCTGCGGGTCGCGCTCACCGCGTCCTTCTCCTTCGACACCTCCCTCGAAGGCGTGCTGCTGATGGCCGACGGCCACCCGCTGCACCTGGTCGACGAGACGACCCGGATGGACCCGGCCGCCCTGGTCGCGTACGTCGTCGAACACCGCGTCGACTTCCTCGACGTCACCCCGTCCTACCTGCGCCAGCTGCTGCCCGCCGGGCTGCTCACCGACCCCCGGCACCGCCCCCGGGTGCTCATGCTCGGCGGCGAGGCGGTCGGGCCCGCGCTCTGGCGTGAGCTGGCCGCCCACCCCGGCGTGACCGCCCACAACTTCTACGGCCCCACCGAGTGCACGGTCGACGCGCTGTCCTGCCGCATCGACGGCGGCGACCGCCCGCTGGTCGGCCGCCCCCTGCCCGGGGTGCGGGCCTATGTGCTGGACGACCGGCTCCAGCCCGTGCCGCCCGGTGTCGGCGGCGAACTGTACCTCGCGGGCGCCCAGCTGGCCCGGGGCTACACCGGCCGACCGGGCCTGACCGCCGCCCGCTTCCTCGCCGATCCCTACGGGCCGCCCGGCACCCGCATGTACCGCACCGGCGACCTGGCCCGCTGGACCCCCGACGGCCGCCTGGACTACCTCGGACGCGCCGACGACCAGGTCAAGGTGCGCGGCCACCGCATCGAGCCCGGCGAGATCGAGGCCGCCCTGCTCGCGCTGCCCGGCCTCGCCGCCGCCGCGGTCGTCGCCGTACCCGACGCGCACGGCCACCCCCGCCTCGCCGCCTACGTCGTCCCCGCGCCCGGCGCGCCCCGGCCCGCCCCCGCCGACCTGCGCGCGGCCCTGCGCCGGGTGCTGCCCGACGCGCTGGTGCCGTCCTCCTTCACCCCGCTGGACGCGCTGCCGCTGACCACCAGCGGCAAACTGGACCGCCGCGCCCTGCCCGCGCCCGACATCACCACCGGCGAGCGGGAGTTCGTCGCTCCCCGCACCCCCGACGAGGAGACCCTGTCCGCCATCTGGGCCGAGGTGCTCGGCGTGGACCGGGTCGGCGTCACGGACAACTTCTTCGAACTGGGCGGCGACTCGATCCTGAGCATCCAGGCCGTCTCCCGGGCCCGCGCGGCGGGTCTCAAGATCGGCTCGCAGGACGTCTTCCGGCACCAGACGGTCGCCGACCTGGCCGCCGCCGCGGCCCGCCGCACCGCCGACCTGACCGCGCCCCGGCGCCCGCACGAGGACGGGCCCGCCCCGCTCACCCCGGTCCAGGAGTGGTTCTTCGCCACGCACGGCCCGCTGCGGCACTTCAGCATGTCGATGCTGCTCGACCTGCCCCAGGACCTCGACGAGCGGGCACTGGAACGGGCCCTGGACGCCGTGGTGGACCGGCACCCGGCACTGCGCACCCGGTTCACCCGCACCGCGGAGGGCTGGCGGCAGCATCCCGCCACCGGCCCGGCCACCGGACCGATGACCCGGTACGGCCCCGGCACCCCGCCCGACGAGGCCGCCGACGCCGCCCGCGCCGCCCTGGACCCGGCCGGCGGAACCCTGCTGCGCGCGGCCCTGCTCACCGGCGGGGAACGTCCGCGACTGTTCCTCACCGCCCACCACCTGGCCGTCGACAGCGTCTCCTGGCGGGTGCTGCTCGCCGACCTGGCACAGGCCTACCGGCAGGCCGCGGCCGGGGAGGAACCCCGGCCCGAGCCCGAGCACACCCCGTTCGCCGACTGGGCACGCGAGCTGGCCGAGCGGGTGCGGGCCGGCGACCTGGACGACGACCTGCCGCACTGGACGCGGGAGACCGCGCAGCCGCGCACCCCGCTCCCCGTCGACCTCCCCGGCACCCCGCTCGCCGGGTCCGTGCGCACCGTGCGCACCCGGGTGGACCGGGCCACCACCGAGGCACTGCTGCGGCGGGTGCCGGGCGTCTACCGCACCCAGGTCAACGACGTGCTGCTGAGCGCGCTGGCCCGGGTGCTGGCCGACTGGACGGGCGAGGACCGGGTGACGGTCGCCCTGGAGGGCCACGGCCGGGAGGAAGAGCTGGCCGAGGGCGCCGATCTGTCCCGTACGGTCGGCTGGTTCACCACCCAGTACCCGGTCACCCTCACCCCGGCCGGACCCGGCGACTGGGGGGCCACGCTCAAGGCCGTCAAGGAGCGGCTGCGCGCCGTGCCCCGGCGCGGTCTGGGCTACCAGGCCCTGGGCCACCTCGGCTCGCCCCGGCCCGAAGCGAGAACCCTCGGCGAACTCCCCCTTCCCCAGGTGTGCTTCACCTACCACGGCCAGTGGGAGGCGCCCGCCGGAGGGGACTTCGCGCCCGTCGCCGACGTGCCCGGCCGGGACATGGACCCCGGCGCGCCGCTGGACCACCTCCTGGACGTCTCCGCCCTGGTGGCCGACGGTGAGCTGGAGATCACCTGGCACTACAGCGAGCAGGTGCACCGGGCGGACACCGTGCGGCGGTTGGCCGACGGCATGGTGCGCGCGCTCGCCGCCGTAGCCGAGCACTGCGCCCGGCCCGGCGCGGGCGGCCGTACCCCCTCCGACTTCCCGCTGGCCCGCCTGGACCAGGCCGGCGTGGACCGCCTGGCCGGGGACGGCCGGGACGTGGAGGACCTGCTGCCGCTCACCCCGCTCCAGGAGGGCATGCTCTTCCACCGGCTGGTCGGCGGACCGGACGACGTGTACGTCGACCAGGCCGCGCTGCTGCTCGACGGGGTGACCGACCCCGACGCCCTCGCCCTGGCCTGGCAGCGCGTGAGCGACCGCACCCCCGCCCTGCGCACCTCGGTGGTGTGGGAGGACGTGCCGGTGCCGCTCCAGGTCGTGCACCGCCAGGTCACCGTGCCCGTGGAGCAGGTGGACTGGCGGGACGTGGCCGCGGGGGAGCGGGCCGAACGGCTGGACCGGCTGCGCGCCGACGACCTCGCGCGCGGCCTGGACCTCGGCACGGCCCCGCTGATGCGGCTCACCCTCGTCCGGCTGCCCGAGGCCCGGCTCCAGTTGCTGTGGACCTCCCACCACCTGATCCTGGACGGCTGGAGCCTGGCCCAGGTGCTCACCGACGTCTTCGAGGAGTACACGGCGCTCACCACCGGCGCCGGGCCCCGGCCCCCGGTACGGCGGCCGTTCGCCGACTACGTGCGCTGGCTGGCCGGCCAGGACACCGAGGCCGCGCACACGCACTGGCGGACCGTCCTCGCCGGGTTCGCCACCCCCACCCCGCTGCCCGTCGACCGCGTCCGCCCCCCGGGCCACGAGACCCGCTCCGCGGGCGTGCACACGGCCGGGCTCTCCGACGAGGTCTCGGCCCGGCTGGCGCGCGCCGCCCGCGCGGCCGGACTCACCCTCGGCACGGTGGTGCAGGGCGCCTGGGCGCTGCTGCTGTCCCGCTACAGCGCCGAGCGGGACGTGCTGTTCGGGACCACCGTCTCCGGACGCCCCGACGACCTGCCCGGCGTCGAGTCGATGGTCGGCATGTTCATCAACACCCTGCCCACCCGCGTCCGCGTGGACGGCGCCCGCGGCGCCGCCGCCTGGCTCCGGGAACTCCAGGAGGCGCAGGCCGAGGCACGGCGGTACGCGGCGGTGTCCCTCGCCGAGCTGACCTCGCTGAGCGACGTGCCCGCCGGCAGCCCCCTGTTCGACAGCATGGTGGCCTTCGAGAACTACCCCTTCGACCAGGCCCGTTCGGCCGCCTCCGGGATACGCCTGGCGGACGTCTCCGCCCGCGACGCCACCAACTACGCCCTCGTGCTGCGCGCCTACCAGGGCGAGCGGTTCGGTTTCGACCTCGCCTACGACCCCGGTCTGTTCGACGCCACGACCGTGCGCGCCCTCGCCGACCGGCTGTGCCTGCTGCTCACCGAACTCGCCGACGACCCCGGCCGGCCCGTGCGCGCGCTCGCCTGGACGACCGCCGAGGAGCGGCACCGGATGCTGGCCGACTGGAACGGCACCGAGGAGGGCCGGCCCGCCGACACCCTGGACGCCCTCTTCGCCGCCCAGGCCGCCCGCACCCCCCACGCCGAGGCCGTCACCTGCGGCGCCGACCGGCTCGACTACGCCACCCTGGACGAGCGCTCCGGCCGGCTCGCCCACCGGCTCGCCGAACTCGGCGCCGGACCCGAGACGTTCGTGGCGCTCGCGCTGCCCCGCTCCACCGACCTCGTCGTGGCCGTCCTCGCCGTCCTCAGGACCGGCGCCGCCTACCTGCCCATCGACCCCGCGCTGCCCGCCGAACGCGTCCGGGACCTGCTCGCCGACGCCGCGCCCGTGACGCTGGTGACCACCACGGGGACCGCCGTCGAGACGCCCGTACCGGTCCTGCGGCTGGACGACCCCGGCGTCCGGGCCGACCTGGCCCGCCGCCCGGCCGCCCGCCAGGGCCGCCGCGCGCTGCCGGAGAGCCCCGCGTACGCCATCTACACCTCCGGCTCCACCGGCCGGCCCAAGGGTGTCGTCGTCCCGCACGCCAACGTCGTCCGGCTGTTCACCCGCACCCGGCCCTGGTTCGGCTTCGGCCCCGACGACGTGTGGACCCTGTTCCACTCCTACGCCTTCGACTTCTCGGTGTGGGAGCTGTGGGGCCCGCTGCTGCACGGCGGCCGGCTCGTCATCGTCCCCGAGGACACCGCCCGCTCCCCGGAGGACTTCCTGCGCCTGCTCGCCGACGAACAGGTCACCGTCCTCAACCAGACCCCCTCCGCCTTCTACCCGGTGATCCGCGCCGACGCCGAACTGCCCGACGTCAGTGCCCGGCTGGCGCTGCGCACGGTGATCTTCGGCGGCGAGGCGCTGGACGTGGCCCGGCTCGGCGACTGGTACGCCCGCCACCCGGACACCGCGCCCCGCCTGGTGAACATGTACGGCATCACCGAGACCACCGTGCACGTCACCTACGCCGCGCTGGACCACCGGGCGGTCCGCGCCGGCACCGCGAGCCCCATCGGAACCGGCATCCCCGACCTGCGGCTCTACGTCCTCGACGACACCCTCCAGCCGGTTCCGCCGGGCGCCGTCGGCGAGCTGTTCGTCGCCGGCGAGGGCCTGGCACGCGGCTACCTCGGCCGGCCCGGCCTCACCGCGACCCGTTTCCCCGCCGACCCGTTCGGCCGGCCCGGCACGCGCATGTACCGCACCGGCGACCGGGCCCGCCGGCGGGCCGACGGCACCCTGGAGTACCTGGGCCGCGCCGACCAGCAGGTGAAGATCCGCGGCTACCGCATCGAGCCGGGGGAGATCGAGGCCGCCCTGCACCGCCACCCGGGCGTGGGCGCCGCCACCGTCGGCGTGTACGAGGACTCCGCCGGGACCCGCAGGCTCGTCGCCCACGTCGTCGGCACCGGCAGCGGCGACCGCGCCCTGCCGCCGCCCGCCGCCGAACTCCGCCGGTACCTGGAGGGGGTGCTGCCCGCGCACATGGTCCCGGCCGCGTACGTGCCGATGGCCGCGCTGCCGCTCACCGTCAACGGCAAGCTCGACCGGCGCGCCCTGCCCGCGCCCGGCCCCGACGGCTTCGCCGCCGACGGCACGCGGACCCCGCCGCGCACCCCGGCCGAGCGGTTGGTCGCCGCCGCGTGGGCGGACGTCCTGGACACCGGGGAGGTCGGCGCCGACGACGACTTCTTCGCCCTCGGCGGCGACTCCATCCTCGCCGTCCGCGTCACCTCCCGGCTGCGCGCCGCCTTCGGCACGGACGTCTCGCCCCGGCTGCTGTTCACCCACTCCACGCTGTCCGCCCTCGCGGCGGCGCTGGGCGAGCCCCGGTACGGCGGCACCGCCGACAGCATCCCGAACACCGACCCGGACACCCCGGCGCCTCTGTCGTACGCCCAGCAACGCCTGTGGTTCCTCGACCGGTTCGAGCCGGGCAGCACCGAGTACACGACCCTGTCCGTGCTGCGGCTGCGCGGCCGGCTCGACACCGCCGCCCTGCGCACCGCCCTGGACGGCCTGGTCGCCCGGCACGACGCCCTGCGCACCACCTTCTCCGAACAGGACGGCCAGGCCCGGCAGTCGGTCAGCCCGGCGCGCCCCGTGGACCTGCGGGTGGACGACCTCGCGGAGACCGCCGCCGTGGGCCCCGGTACCGAAAGCGCCCTGGAAGCCCTCCTGGAGGGCGAGGCCGCCGCACCCTTCGACCTGGCCACCGGCCCGCTGTTCCGGGTCCGCCTGGTCCGGTGCGCCGCCGACGAGCACGTCCTCGTCCTCGCCCTGCACCACATCGTCACGGACGGCTGGTCCGCCGGTGTGCTGGCCCGGGACCTGGGCGAGCTGTACGCGGCGGCCCTGGAGGACCGCCGTCCCGACCTGCCCGCCCTGCCGGTCCGTTACGCCGACTACGCCTGCTGGCAGCGCGCCCGCGCCGAGCGGACCGAAGCCGAACTGGACTTCTGGCGCGGCGCGCTGGACGGGGTGACCCCGCTGGAGCTGCCCACCGACCGGCCGCGCCCGGCCGTCCGCACCCGCGACGGCGCCCTGGTGACCTTCACCCTGCCCGCCGCGCTGACCGAGCGGCTGCGCGAGCGGGGCCGGGAGGCCGACGCCACCCTCTACATGACACTCGTGGCCGCCTGCCAGGTCCTGCTCGCCCGCTGGGCCGGCCAGGAGGACGTCACCGTCGGCACAGTCACCGCGGGCCGGGAACGGCCCGAACTGCACGACCTGGTCGGCATGTTCGTCAACACGCTGGTGCTGCGCGCCCGGGTCCGCCCCGAACTGCCCTTCCGGGACCTGCTGGCCGAGGTGCGCGACACCGTCCTGGAGGCGTTCGGCCACCAGGAGGTGCCCTTCGAGCGCGTGGTGGACGCCCTCCAGCCCGAGCGGGACACCAGCCGCACCCCGCTGTTCCAGGTCATGGTCGCCCTGCACAACCTCGGCGCCGCACCGCCCCGGCTCCCCGGCCTGGCGGTGGAGCCGGTGACCCCGCCGGTCCGCAACGCCACCTTCGACCTCGCCTTCGACTTCACGGAGACCGACGGCGGGCTCACCGGCTACCTGGAGTACGACACCGGGCTCTTCGACGCCGGCACCGCCGAACGCCTGGCCGCCCGGCTCCGCGTCCTGCTGGAGGCCGCCGCCGAGGACCCGGAGCGGGCCGTGGGCCGCCTGCCGCTGATGACCGACGGCGAACGGCGGCAGGTGCTGCGGTACGGGCAGGGCGCCCGGCTGCCCGAGCCGGACACCACCTTCCCCGCCCTGTTCGAGGACCGGGCCGCCCGCACCCCGCACCACACCGCGCTGGTGGCCCGCGACACCACCCTGGACTTCGCCGCGCTGAACGAGCGCGCCAACCGGCTGGCCCACCACCTCACCGCCCGGGGCGCAGGCCCCGAGGACGTGGTCGCCGTACGGCTCCCGCGCACCTCCGACCTGGTGGTGGCGGTGCTCGCGGTCCTCAAGGCGGGCGCGACCCTGCTCTGCCTGGACCCCGGGCTCCCCGAGGAGCGAACGGACCTCCTCCTCTGCGACGCCCGGCCGCACACCCTGCTGACCGGCCTCGACGACGTGCCCTGGGACCGGCTCCCCGCCCACGACCCGACCGACGCCGACCGGGTCCGGCCCCTGCTGCCCGAGCACACCGCGTACATCGTCTACACCTCCGGCTCCACCGGCCGCCCCAAGGGCGTCGCCGTCGAGCACCGGCAGCTCGTCAACCTCTGCCACGACCACCGGGCGGGCCTGCTCGCCCCGCACACCGACGGCGGGCGGCGGCTGCGGGCCGCGCTCAGCGCCTCCTTCTCCTTCGACACCTCCTGGGAAGGGCCGCTGCTCCTCGCCCTCGGCCACGAGGTGCACCTCGTCGACGAGGACGTACGCCTGGACCCGCAGGCCTTCTGCGCCCAGGTCGCCGGACACCGCCTCGACCTGGTGAACGTCACCCCGTCCTTCCTGCGCGAACTGACCGCCGCCGGGCTGCTCGCCCCCGGCCGCCACCACCCCCGCCTGCTGCTCGTCGGCGGCGAGGCCGTCACCCCGGCCGACTGGCGCGAACTCGTCCAGGCCGAACGACGGTCGGGCGTGACCGTGTACAACATGTACGGCCCCACCGAGTGCACCGTCGACGCCGTCTACGGCCGCTTCGCCGACCGGCCCGACCGCCCGGTCATCGGCCGCCCCGGCGGCAACCTCCGCGCCCACGTCCTCGACGGCGCCCTGCGCCCGGTGCCGCCCGGCGTGCCCGGCGAGCTGTACCTGGCCGGGGCCCAGGTGGCCCGCGGCTATCTGAACCGGCCCGGCCTCACCGCCGCCCGCTTCCTCGCCGACCCGTTCGGGGCGCCGGGGGAACGGATGTACCGCACCGGGGACCGGGTCCGCTGGGACCGGGACGGGCTGCTGGAGTTCCTGGGCCGGGTGGACGAACAGGTCAAGATCCGCGGGTTCCGCATCGAGCCCGGCGAGGTGGAGGCCGCCCTCCTGGACCACCCGGACGTCGCCGACGCCGCGGTCGCCGCACGCGAACACGCCGGCCGCCCCATGCTCGTCGGCTATGTGGTGCCGACCGCCGGCCGGATGCCGTCCGCCGACGGCCTGCGGCTCGCCCTGCGCCGTACCCTGCCCGACCACATGGTGCCCGCCGCGTTCGTCCCGCTGGCCCGCATCCCCCGCACCACCAGCGGCAAGACCGACCGGCGCGCACTGCCCGCCCCGCCCGCGCGGCCCGACGGCACCACCCCGTACGTCACCCCCCGGCCCGGCACGGAGGAGCGCCTGGCCGCGATCTGGGCGGACGTGCTCGGCGTCGAACGGGTCGGCGCCCGCGACAACTTCTTCGCGCTCGGCGGCGACTCCATCCTGAGCATCCAGATCGTCTCCCGCGCCCGGCAGGCCGGACTCGCCCTCACCACCAAGGACGTCTTCCGCCACCAGACGGTCGCCGAACTCGCCCTGCGCGTAGGGGAGTCCGCTCCGAGTCCCGCCCCCGCGGAGGAGACCGGCGAGGCGCCGCTGACGCCGATCCAGCACTGGTACCTGGACGGCCGCGACCCCGGACAGCGGCTGCGGTTCACCATGACCCAGCGTCTGGAAATCGCCGCCGGCACGGACGGCCCGGCGCTCCGGGCCGCCGTCGACGCCCTCGTCCACCACCACGCCGCCCTGCGCACCCGCTTCCGTCGCACCGCCGACGGCTGGCGCCAGGAGGTGCTGCCCGAGGCCCCGGACGCCGTCTTCACCCGGCACGACGTCGCCGGGCTGGACGACGCCGCGCTGGAGGGCGAGGTCCAGCGGATCACGGAGGAGGCGCAGTGCGCGCTCGACCCCGTCGCGGGCCGGGTCGTCCGCGTCCTCCTCTTCGACCGGGGTCCACGGCGGGACGGCCAACTCGTGATCACCGCCCACCACTTGGTGATCGACGGTGTGTCGTGGCGCATCCTGCTCGCCGACCTGGAGACCGCCCACGGGGCGGCGGCGGCCGGCCGGCCCGTCGAGCTGCCCGCCACGGGCACCTCCTACGGCACCTGGGCCGTCCGGCTCGACCGGCGCACCCGCTCCGGCGCCCTGGACGCGGACCTGCCGTACTGGACCCGTACGGGCGAGGTCCCGGCCGAGCTGCCCGCCGGACGGCCCGGACCCAACACCCACGGCACCGCGGACACCCTCAGCGTCACGCTGGACGCGGCGACGACCGACGCCCTGCTGCGGCAGGTCCCGGAGGTCTACCGCACCCAGGTCAACGACGTCCTGCTCAGCGCCCTCGGCCGCACCCTGGCCCGCTGGTGCGGGCGCGACACCGTCCTGCTCGGCGTGGAGGGACACGGCCGGGAGGACCTGTTCGCGGACCTCGACCTGGCGCGGACCGTCGGCTGGTTCACCGCCGAGTTCCCGCTCGCCCTGCGCGTCGACCCGGACGCCGGCTGGCACGACACCCTCCGCTCGGTCAAGGAACAGCTGCGCGCGGTGCCGCTGCGCGGCCTGAGCCACGGCGCCCTGCGCCACCTCCTGCCCGACAGCCCCCTCGCCGGCGCCCCCGCCCCGCGCATCGGCTTCAACTACCACGGCCAGTGGGACGCGGACGGCACGGACGGGCTGCTGCGCGGCTCCCTGCCCCCGGCCGGCCGGGACACCGACCCGGACGAACCCCGCCCCTACCTGCTGGACGTCACCGGAGTGGTCCAGCGGGGCCGCCTCGAACTCGGCTGGACCTACCCGTCGGCGGTCTACGACGAGGCCACCGTCCGCCGGCTCGCCGACGAGACGCTCGGAGCCCTGCGGGACATCGTGGCGCACTGCGCCCGTCCCGGAGCGGGCGGCCGTACCCCCTCCGACTTCCCGCTCGCCGGTCTCCGCCAGGACCGGCTGGACCGGCTCGTCGGCACCGGCCGGCAGGTCGAGGACGTCCTGCCGCTCTCCCCGCTCCAGTCCGGCATGCTCTTCCACGGCCTGGTGGACACCGAGCACGCCTACTTCGACCGTACGGCCGTACGCCTGTCCGGCGTGGCGGACCCGCACGTGTTCGCCGCCGCCTGGCAGCAGGTCGCCGACCGCACCCCGGCCCTGCGCAGCAGCGTGCACTGGCAGGGGCTGCCCCACCCGGTCCAGGTGGTCCACCGGCGCGCCGAGCTGCCGGTCACCCACCTCGACTGGCGCGCGCTGACACCGCAGCGGCGCGCGCAGGCCACCGAGCGGCTGCTCGCCGAGGACCGAGCGGCGGGCATGGACCTCGCCACCGCGCCGCTGACCCGCCTCACCCTGGCCGCCCTGCCCGGCGACGAGGTGCTGCTGCTCTGGTCGACCCACCACATCGTCCTCGACGGCTGGAGCACCGGGCAGCTGCTCACCGAGGTGTGCGAACGCTACGCCGCCCTCACCGGCGGCCCGGACCCGGCACCCCCGGTACGGCGGCCCTTCGCGGACTTCCTGCACTGGCTGCGCGAGCAGGACGAGCAGGCCGCCGAACGGTACTGGGCCGACGCCCTGGCCGGGTTCACCGTCCGCACCCCGCTGCCGTACGACCGCACGCCCGCCGAGGCCCACCGCGCCCGCTCCGCCGCCGCCGTCCACCACGAACTGGACGCGCGGGTCTCGCACCGGCTGCGGGAGGGCGCCGCCCGCGCCGGGCTCACCGTCAACACCGTCGTGGAGGGCGCCTGGGCACTGCTGCTGGCCCGCTCCAGCGGACGGGACGACGTGGTGTTCGGCACCACGGTGTCCGGCCGTCCGGCCGAACTGCCCGGCGTCGAGGGCATGATCGGCATGTTCATCAACACCGTGCCGACCCGCGTCCGCGTCCCGGCCGGACCGGTCCTGCCGTGGCTGCGCGGGCTCCAGGAACGGCAGAGCGACGCCCGCCGTTTCGACTTCCTCGCCCTGCCCCGCATCCAGGCCGCCGGCGAAGTCCCCCCCGGCGAGCCGCTGTTCGACAGCATGGTGGTGTTCGAGAACTACCCCGTGGACGAGTCGGCCACGGCCCGCACCGGCGTCCGCGTCGAGGAGGTGCGCGCCGACGACGCCACCACCTTCCCCTGGTGCCTCCGCGCCCACCTGGCCGAACGGCTCGCCTTCGACCTGGCCTACGACCCCGCCCTGTTCGACCCCGCGACCGCCGAGCGCGCCGCCGACCGGCTGGCCGCCCTGCTCACCTCCCTCGCCGACGGGTTCGACACCGACCTGGCCGGCCTGGACCTGCTCACCCCGGCCGACCGCGACCTGCTGGCCGTCTGGAACACCACCGCCCGCCGGGCCGCGCCGCGCAGCCCCGTGGACCTGTTCGCCGAGCAGGCCCGCCGCACCCCGGACGTGATCGCGGTCCGCGACGGTGAGCGCGAGCTGACGTACCGGCAACTGACGGACTGGGCCGACGCGTTGGCGGCTCGGCTGGTGACCGGCGGGCTGGCGGCCGAGGACCGGGTGGCGCTGCTGATGGACCGCTCCGCCGAACTCGTCGTCGCCCAGCTCGCGGTGCTCATGGCCGGCGGCGCCTACGTCCCCGTCGACACCCGGGCGCCCGAGGAGCGCCGCCGCACCCTGCTCGCCCAGGCGGGTGCGACCGTCCGGCTCACCCCGGCCGAGGTGACCGCCGCCCGCACCGGCGCAGGCGCCGGGCACGGGCGCACACCGGCCGCCGACCCCGACCGGCTGGCGTACGTGATGTTCACCTCCGGCTCCACCGGCCTGCCCAAGGCGGTCGCCGTACGGCACCGGGACGTGGCGGCGCTCGCCACCGACAGCCGGTTCGCCGACGGGGTGTGCGCGCGGGTGCTGCTGCACTCGCCGGTGGCGTTCGACGCGTCCACCTTCGAGGTGTGGGCACCGCTCCTGAACGGCGGCTGCGTGGTCGTGGCCCCGGCCGGCGGCGTGGACGCGGCCCTGGTGCGCCGGCTGGCCGCCGACGGCGAGCTGACGGCGCTGTGGCTGACCGCCGGACTGTTCCGGCTGCTGGCCCAGGACGCCCCCGACTGCTTCCGGGGCCTGAAGCAGGTGTGGACCGGCGGTGACGTCGTCCCCGCCCAGGCCGTGCGCCGGGTGCTGGCCGCCTGCCCCGGCCTGACCGTCGTGGACGGTTACGGCCCCACCGAGACCACCACCTTCGCGACCTCCTGCGCCCTGACCGACCCGGCGGCCGTGCCCGGCACCGTCCCCATCGGCCGCCCGCTCGACGACGTGCGGGTGCACGTCCTCGACGCCCGGCTGCGCCCCGTACCGCCGGGCTGCCCCGGTGAGCTGTACGTCGCCGGCGAGGGCGTCGCCCGCGGCTATCTGGGCCGCCCCGGCGACACCGCGGCCCGCTTCCTCGCCGACCCCTACGGCCCGCCCGGCGCCCGGATGTACCGCACCGGCGACCTGGCCCGGCGGCGGCCGGACGGCACCGTCGAGTTCCTGGGCCGCGCCGACGACCAGGTGAAGATCCGGGGCTTCCGGGTGGAGCCCGGCGAGGTCGAGGCCGCCCTCGCCGGCCACCCGGGCGTCGTGGACGTGGCCGTGCTGGCCCGCGAGGACCGGCCCGGCGCCAAACGGCTCGTCGCCTACGTCGTCGGACCGGCCGGACAGGACGGCGAGGAGCTGCGGGACTTCGCCGCCCGCACCCTGCCCGACTACCTCGTCCCCGGTGCCGTCGTCCCGCTCACCGCCCTCCCGCTCAGCCGCAACGGCAAGGTCGACCGCGCGGCCCTGCCCGTGCCGGAAGCCCTGCCGGGGCGCGCCCGCGTCGAGCCCCGCACCGAGGCCGAGCGCCGCACGACGGCCGTCTTCGGCGAGGTGCTGGGCAGCGAACCGCCCGGTGCGGAGGACGACTTCTTCCAGCTCGGCGGCGACTCGATCCTCAGCATCCGGCTCGCCTCCCGCCTCGCCGAGACTTTCGACACCGACGTCACCCCGCGCGCGGTGTTCACCCACCCCACCCCGGCGGGACTGGCCCGGCTGCTCGACGCCCGGCGGGGCACCGGCCGGTCGGCGATCGCCCCGGCCGGCCGGGACGGGGCCGCCCCGATGTCGTACGCCCAGCAACGCCTGTGGTTCCTGGAGGAGTTCGCGCCCGGCGGCGCCGAGTACGTGACCGCGCTCGCCCTCCGGCTGCGCGGCACCCTGGACACCGGTGCTCTCCGCGCGGCCCTGACCGCCCTGGTGGCCCGGCACGAGTCGCTGCGCACCACCTTCGACAGCGTCGACGGGCACGGCGTCCAGCGCGTCCACCCGCCCCACGCCGTGCCGCTGCCCGTGCGCGACCTGTCACAGACCGCCGACCCCGCCGCCGCCCTGCGCGGACTGCTCGCCGAGGAGCGGTCCCGCCCCTTCGACCTGCGTGAGGGCCCGCTGCTGCGCACCGGCCTGATCCGGCTGGCCGGGAACGACCACGTCCTCACGGTCACCCTGCACCACATCGTCACCGACGGCTGGTCCACCTCCGTCCTGCTCGGCGACCTCGCCCACCTCTACCGCGCCGAACTCGGCTGTGTACAAGCGGAGTTGCCGCCTCTGCCGGTGCAGTACGCCGACTACGCGCGCTGGCAGCGCGACACCGGGGACACCGACTCCGGCGAGCACCTCGCCTACTGGAAGCGTCAGTTGGCCGACACGGCACCGCTGGAACTGCCCACCGACCGGCCCCGGCCGCCGGTGCGGACCAGCGCCGGCGCCACCACCCGGCTGGTGGTGCCCGCCCGGACCGTCCGGCGGCTGACCCGGCTCGCCCGCGACCACGGCACCACCCTGTTCACCACGCTCGTCGCCGCCGCCCAGACCTACCTCGCCCGGCTCTCCGGCGCCGAGGACGTCGCCGTCGGCACCGTCACCTCCGGTCGCGACCGGCCCGAGACGCAAGGACTCGTCGGGTTCTTCGTCAACACCCTCGTGCTGCGCTCCCGGGCCGGGGCCGAGGAGCCCTTCAGCGGATTCCTCACCGCCGTACGGCAGACCGTCCTCGACGCCTTCGCCCACCAGGACGTGCCGTTCGAACGGATCGTGGACGAGGTGGACCCGGTCCGCGACACCAGCCGCAGCCCCCTCTTCCAGGTCATGGTCGTCCTCCAGAACACCCCGGCCGCCGGTCTCGACCTGCCCGGCCTGGACGTCACCGACGTCGAACCGGAGTCCGAACAGGCCGCGTTCGACCTCACCCTGGAGTTCGCCGAGACCGACGACGGAGCCCTGCACGGCCTGCTCACCTACAACACCGACCTGTTCGACCCGGCCACCGCCGACCGGATGGCCGGACAGCTCGGCACCCTGCTGCACGCCGTCGCCGAGGACCCCGACCGTCCGCTCGGCGCCCTGCCGCTCACCTCCGACGACGAGCTGAAGACGCTGCTGGACCAGGGCCTCGGCAGCTTCCGCCCGGTGCCCGAGACGACCCTGCCCGCCCTGTTCGAGCGGCAGGCGGCGCGTACCCCGGACGCGGTCGCGCTGGTCGACGGCGACCGGGAGCTGACCTACGCGGAGGTGGACCGGGCGGCCAACCGGCTGGCCCACCGGCTCGTCCGGGACGGCGTCGGACCGGAGCGCGTGGTCGCCCTGGCGCTGCCCCGCTCGGCGGCGACGGTCGTGGCCCAGCTCGCCGTCACCAAGGCCGGGGGCGCCTTCCTGCCCGTGGACCCCGACTACCCGCCGCAGCGCAGGGAGTTCATGATCCGGGACGCCGGCGCCCACCTGGTCCTCGGCGACCCGGCCGAGGTGTGGGCCGCCGACGGGCCGGACGCGGCACCCACGGACACCGACCGCACCGCGCCGCTCACCCCCGCCCACCCCGCCTACGTCATCTACACCTCCGGCTCCACCGGCACCCCCAAGGGCGTGGTGGTCACCCACCGCGGCCTCGCCTCCTTCGCCGCGGCGGCCACCGAACAGTACGCGGCGGGCCCCGGCGACCGGGTCCTCCAGTTCGCCTCGCCCAGCTTCGACGCCTCCGTGCTGGAGCTGTGCGTCTCCCTGCTCGGCGGGGCCGCGCTGGTCACCGGCGAGGAGGGGCCGCTGGTCGGCGAGCGGCTGGCGGAGGTGCTCGCCGAACGGCGCGTCAGCCACACCCTGATCCCCCCGGCCGCGCTGGCCACCGTCCCGCCGGAGACCGCCGCCGCCCTGCCCCACCTGCGCACGCTCATCGTGGGCGCCGAGGCCTGCCCGGCCGATCTGGTCGACACCTGGGCCCCCGGCCGCCGGATGATCAACTCCTACGGGCCGACCGAGGCCACCGTCGTCGCCACCTGGACCGGCCCGCTCACCCCCGGCACCGGCGCCCCGTCCATCGGCCGCCCCGCCGGCGGCATCCGTGTCCGCGTGCTCGACGCCGCCCTGCGTCCCGTACCGCCCGGCGTGACCGGGGAGCTGTACCTCGCCGGGCCCGGACTCGCCCGGGGCTACCTGGGCCGGCCGGGACTCACCGCCCGGCGGTTCGTGGCCGACCCGTTCGGTGCGCCGGGGGAGCGGATGTACCGCACCGGGGACCTGGTCCGCTGGACCGCCGACGGCCGGCTCCGGTTCGCCGGACGCGCCGACGACCAGGTCAAGCTGCGCGGCTTCCGCATCGAGCCCGGCGAGATCGAGAGCGCGCTGCGGCGCAGCCCGCTGGTGCGGGACGCGGTCGTCGTCGTACGCGCGGGGGAGACGCCGGACGCGCCGGCCCGGCTGGTCGCCTACGTGGTTCCGGCGGAGGGGCAGCCCGCTGTGGACGCGTCGGCCGCTGATCCGTCCGCCGCCGATTCGTCGGCAGCCGATCGGTCCGCCGCCGATGCGTCCGTTGCCGGTCGGTCAGCCGCCGATCCTTCCACCGCCGGGCGGGCCGGTGGTGAGGTGCGGCTGCCCGCCGGGGAGTTGCGGCTGCACCTGGCCGGGCTGCTGCCCCCGCACATGGTGCCGTCCGTCTTCGTACCGCTCGACCGGCTGCCGCTCACCCCGAACGGCAAGACGGACCGGCGGGCCCTGCCCGCACCCGGGCCCGCGCAGTACGCGGACGGCCCGAAGACCGCGCCGCGCACCGACACCGAACGCCGGATCGCCCGGATCTGGGCCGATGTGCTGGGCATCGAGGAGGTCGGCGCCGACGACAACTTCTTCGCGCTCGGCGGCGACTCCATCCTGAGCATGCAGGTCGTCTCCCGGCTGCGCCGCGACGGCCTGCACCTGGCCACGCGCGACCTGTTCACGCACCAGACCGTCGCCGAACTCGCCACCGCGGTCCGCGCCGCGCCCCGGCGGTCCGGGGACGGCCCGGTCACCGGCGACGTGCCGCTCACCCCGATCCAGGACTGGTTCCTGACCACCCCGCGCGCCGCCCACCACCACTTCAACCAGTCGGCGCTGCTGGAACTCGACGGCACCCCCGACCCGCGGGCGCTGCGCGCCGCCCTGGACGCGCTGCTGGAACACCACGACGCGCTGCGCATGCGGTTCACCCGGGAGGCGGACGGCTGGCACCAGTTCAACCCGCCGCCCGCCGCCGGCCCCGACATCCTCGTCCGGCACGACCTGACCGCGCTGTCCGCCGAGGAGGCCGACGCGGCCATGGGGAAGGCCGCCGACGAACTGCACGCGAGCTTCGACCTGGCCCGGGGCCCGCAACTGCGCGCGGCCCTGTTCACCGGGGAGCCGGAGCGGCCCGCGTTCCTCCTCCTCGTCGCCCACCACCTGGTCGTGGACGCCGTCTCCTGGCGCATCCTGCGCGACGACCTGGAAACCGCCTACCAGCAGGCCCTTGAGGGCCGACCGGTCACGCTGGGGGAGCGCGGCACCAGCTTCCGCGCGTGGTCGCGGGGACTCGCCGGGTACGTCGCCGAGGGCGGCCTCGATCACGAACTGCCGTACTGGGAAAAGGCGGTGGACACCGAACCCGCGCCACCCGCGCCCACCGCCGCCGGACCGGCCGCCACGGTGAGCGTGGAGCTCGGCGAGGAGGACACCACGGCCCTGCTGCGCTCGGCACCCACCGCCTACCGCACCCGGGTCAACGACGTGCTGCTCGCCGCCCTCACCCTGGCGCTGGCCCGCTGGACCGGACACGACCGGGTCCGCCTGGACCTGGAGGGCCACGGCCGCGAGGACCTGCTCGACGGTGTCGACCTGTCCCGCACCGTCGGCTGGTTCACCACCGTCTACCCGGTCGCCGTCCAGGTGCCCGAACCCGGCGACCTCGGCCCCGACCGCGACTGGCGGTCCCTGGTGAAGTCGGTGCGCCGCCAGCTGCGCGCCGTACCCGGCAACGGCATCGGCTTCGGCGCGCTGCGCACCTTCGGCCCGTCCGAGGTCCGTGAACGCCTCGGCGGCAGCGCGCACAGTCAGGTGGTGTTCAACTACCTCGGCCAGTGGGACGCCCGCCCCGAGACCGTGTCGGGCGGCCTGGTCCGGGCCGAACACGGCTCCCTCGGACAGGACCACGACCCCCGGGACCCCGGCTCGCACCTGCTGGAGGTGGTGGGCGCGGTGCAGCGGGGCCGGCTCGCCTTCACCTGGCACCACCGGCCCGGCGTCCACGACACCGCGACCGTCCGCCGGGTGGCCGAGGAGTTCGCCGAGGCCCTGCGCCACCTGGCCCGACACGCCAGGGGAGGCCGGTGACGAACCCCCGGCCCCGCGAGGCCCCGTGCCGGCGTGCCACCCGGTACGGGCCGCGCGCACCCCGCGCCCCGACCGCCCGCCCCCGCCCCACCCCAGCTCACCCGAACCGAACCCCCGAGGAGAAGACCGCCATGGACGAGAACACCCGCTACCAGGTGCTGCGCAACGACGAGGAGCAGTACTCCCTCTGGCCCGTCGACATCGAGGTGCCCGCCGGCTGGCAGCCCGTCGGCAAGGAGGGCACCGAGGCCGAGTGCTCCGCGTACGTCGACGAGGTCTGGACCGACATGCGGCCCAAGAGCCTCCGCGAGCGCATGGAGAACGCAGGCGCCTGACGCCCCGCGCGTCCACCACGACCGACACGCCGGGCCGCCCGTACCGGGCCGGCCCGGCGCCTCCCCCCACTCCTCCCCCCCACGCGTCGCCGGTCACCCGGCACCCGCCGCACCGCATCACTCCCGAGGAGTCCGCCTTGACGTCCGTCATGACCCCCGTCCTGCGCACCGAGCGCCTGGAGTTCCTCCCCTACCGTCCCGAACACGAGGACGCCTTCGTCGCCCTGCTGCGCGACGAGGAGGTGTGCCGCTGGATGGGCCAGGAACGCGTGCCCGAACCGCAGATCCGCGAGTTGTTCCGCGCCATCCTCACCGACGTCTATCCCCAGCGCCGCTTCGACGTGTGGGGCCTGTGGCACGAGGGCGTCTACGTCGGTCACGCGGAGGTGAAGCCGACCGGCAACGTCGACGGCCACGAACTCGTCACCGCGCTCGCCCCCGGACACTGGGGGCGCGGACTGGGCGGCGAGGCGGTGCGCGGCCTCCTCCGCCACGCCGCCGACAATCTCGGACTCACCGAGGCGTACGGCATGGTCGGCGCCGACAACACCGCCAGCCTGACCATGTGCCGCCGCCTGGGCTTCCGCCACGTCCGGGACGTCGTCGCGGACGACGGCTCGGTGACCAAGCTGGT
This sequence comes from Streptomyces olivaceoviridis, assembly GCF_014650115.1. Lineage (GTDB taxonomy): Bacteria > Actinomycetota > Actinomycetes > Streptomycetales > Streptomycetaceae > Streptomyces > Streptomyces olivaceoviridis. Next base: position 269,010 of record NZ_BMUI01000010.1, read on the forward strand.
GGTCGTCTCCACCGGCAAGCCCGGGGAGCCCGGGAACCCCGGAAAGCCCGGGGAACCGGCGGACACCGAGGGCGCGGGCGCGGCGCCGGCCGTCGAGGATCCCGTGTGATCCCCGGGGCCACCTGACACGGCCGACGCCGCTTCCGACGAACCGCGTCCGGGAGGCGGCCCCGCGCGGCTTTCCACCTCAGCCGACGTCCGTTCAACAGGACCGGCGGCGATAGGCGGCCCCGCCCGGCCGCCCGCCGTAGCCGACACCCTGTCCGGCGGGCCCGGCGGGGGCGTTCCCGCTGGGCACGTCGCAGCCGGTGCCTGTTCGGCGGGTTCGGCCGGGGGCCGACGGTGTCCCCCGGCAAGCCGGCCGCGGGTGGCCCCGCCCGTCGTGGTGTCCGGCGCGTCCGTCGCGGGTGTCCGGCCCGGCGCGTCGCGGTGTCCGCCTCGCCCCTCGCGTCGCCCGTCCCACCCGTCGTCGTGTCCGCCCCGCCCCGTCCCTCGCGACGCCCGCCTCACCCGCCCGTCGCCGATCCCGCTCAGCTCCGCCCGCCGGTGGGCACCCTCGGCCAGGGCATCCGGACGGCGTCCGTTCAGCGCGCTTCACAGGGGCTGCGCAGGCGGCTGATACGCGCTGTAATGGCGACGTGGTGAGTGAGGGCGCTGCGATCAGCGGGACGAGAACGGCGCCGGAGCGTGCCGAAGCCGCCCTCGCGTCGCTGATGGCGTCCCCGGCCACCCCCGACCGGCTCCGCCGGGTGCTCGAACAGGCGCTCGTGTTCGCCGGTGCGTCCTTCGCCGGGGTGTACACGCCCGGCCACGACGCCACGCAGCTCTGCCTCGCCGAGTCGGCCGGTCTGCCCCGCACCCTGTACGGCCTTAGGGACTGCTATCCGGCCGCCGGCGCCTCCCCGGTCGCCGAGGCGCACCGCACCGGACGCCCGCGCTGGCTCGGCCCCGCCGAACTGGCCGCCGGCCCGGACTCCCGCCGTACCCCGTCCCCTGACTTCTCCGTGGCCGTCCTGCCGCTCGGCCCGGCGGGCGGCGGCTGTCTGCTGGCCGTGGGCGAGCACCCGGGCGGCTTCGGTACCGACGACCGGACCAGCCTGGAGCTGATCGCCCGCGCCGTGGCCGTACCCGCCCCGGTCGTCGCCGGGGACACCGGCGAGCTGCCCGAGGACGCCTTCAACCTGACCATGGACACCGGCCGGGTGGAGGTCGGCGAGGCGATCCTGCGGCTGTTCGGGATCGACCGGGAGAGCTTCGACGGTCGCGTGGAGACCCTGCTCGGCCGCGCGGTGCCGGAGGATGTGCCCGCGCTGATGTCGGTGGTCGAGGCCGACCACATGTCCATCGGCGACCGCGAGCTGGACTTCCGCATCCTTCAGCCCGCCGGCGCGCCCACGTGGCTGCGGCTGCGCGGCCGGCTGCTGCCCGGCGGCGAGGGCCGCTCCGCCCGGCTCGTCGGCACCGTCGCCGACGCCTCCAGCCTGCGCTCCGACGTCACCGACGTCGCCCGCGTGCAGCGCCTGGCCGCCGCCCTCGCCACCGCCGGCACCGTCAAGGACGTGGGACAGGCCGTCGTGGCCGCCCTGCGCAAGCCGCTGCGGGCCGACCGGATCGCCCTGGCCGAACTGGAGAACGACCGGCTGGTCGTCACCGTCCTCGACCCGCCCGAGCCCGAGGCCTGGCCCGAGCTGTGGCGCAGCGAGTGGCGCACCGAATGGCCCGACGCGCCGGTGCGCGCCATGCCCACCCTGGCCGCCGCGCTGCGCGAGGGCCGCGCCAGGATCTGGCCGGCCGGCTCGGCGCTGGAGCCCGCCCTCGCCGAGGTCGGCCCGGGCGGCCTCGCCGTGCTGCCGCTGCCCGCCGGCAGCCGCATGGCCGGCGCCTGCCTGGTCGGCTGGGACCGCCCGCACGACTTCGCCCCCGACGAACGCGCCCTGCTCACCGCCTGCGCCGGCCTGACCGGCCAGGCCCTGTTGCGCGCCCACGCCTTCGACGCCGAGCACGAACTCGTCGGCATGCTCCAGCGCACCCTGCTGCCCCGCCGGCTGCCCCGGCTGCCCGGCGCGGTCGCCGTCGCCCGCTACCTGCCCACCACGGCCGGCCTGGAGGTCGGCGGCGACTGGTACGACGTGATCCCGCTGGCCGACAACCACGTCGCCCTGGTGATCGGCGACGTCCAGGGTCACAACGCGGGCGCCGCCACCCTGATGGGCCAGATGCGCACCGCGCTGCGCGCCTACGCGGCCGAGGGCCACGCCCCGGACGTGGTCGTGGCACACGCCAACCGGCTCCTGCTGGACATGGAGACCGACCTCTTCGCCACCTGCGCCTACGTCGACGTCGACGTGGAGCAGGGCACCGCCTGGTGCGTCCGCGCCGGGCATGTGCAACCGGTGCTGCGCCACCCGGACGGCACCGCCGAGATCGTGCGGGCGGAAGGCGGCCCACCGCTCGGGGTCCTCGTCCAGGGCGAGTTCCCGATGACCCCGCTGCGGCTCCAGCCCGGTACCGTGATCGCGCTGACCACCGACGGCCTGGTGGAGTCCCCGGACACCGACCTCGACGCCGGCATGGACCGGCTGGCCCGCGAACTGTCCGCCGCCGACCCCGCCCACCTCGGCCAGGTCGCCGACGCCCTGCTCACCGGCGCGCACCGCGGCGACGACGTGGCGCTGCTGCTGATGCGCTACGACGGACTGGCCGTACGCCCGCACCGGGAGAGCTGGACGGTGTGGCGGGTGCCGGAGGCGGCCCGGCACGCCCGCCGCTTCACCCGGCGCACGCTGCGCGCCTGGGGACTGTCCCCGGACACGATCGACGTGGCCCTGCTGGTCGTCTCCGAGCTCGTCACCAACGCCCTGGTGCACACCGGCGGCCAGGTCCGGCTCGACCTCAGCCTGGTCAACCACCGGCTGCGGCTCGCCGTCGCCGACTCCTCCCCGCGCAGCCCCGTCAAACCCACCAGCATCGGCTGGGAGGCCACCGGCGGGCGGGGCATCCTGCTGGTGGAGGCGGTGTCGGCGGCCTGGGGCACGGTCCCGGTCAGCGGCGGCAAACAGGTCTGGGCGGACCTCGTACCCGACCGCTGACCCGCCACTCGGGTGCGGGTGGCGGCGATCCCGGCAGGTCGCGGCGGGCCCGCGTCCCGGACCTGCCTAGGGTCGGTTGGCGTGTCGCACACCTTCGAAGAACTGGTCGCCAAGCAGCGCGCGGCCGCCGCCGCCCACGCCCAGGTGCAGGAACTGCGGGACGCCTACGGCCCGCCGGCCGAGCGGCGGATGACCGGCGCCCAGTCGGGCACCTACGAGACCGCCCTGCGCGCCTGGCGGGACCTCGCCCGCGATGTGCAGACGGCGGTGAGCGAGTACGCCCGGCAGACCGGCCGGCCACGGGCCGAGGTCGAGGCCGAGGTGGAACGCGCGGCGGCGGAGGAGACGGACTGACCCACGGGCGGGCCCGGTCGTGACCCCCGGCGGGCCTGGTCGTGGTCCCTGGCGGGCTTGGCCATGACCCCCGGCCGGACACGCCAAGATCCACGGCGGATTCACCGAGATCCGCGGCCGGACTGGCCACGACCCCCGGCCGCACCCGGCCAAGATCCACGGCCGGACTCGCCAAGATCCACGCCCGCGCCTCACCAGGGCCCGCGGCCGGGCCTCGCAGGGCCCGATCGAGGGGGCCGCCGGGCCGCCGGCCTGCCGGTTCGTGCGGGGCCGCGCATCCGTCGCGCCGCGCCGGGTACCCGGCGGTCATGGACACTGCCATGTACGAAGCGGCCACGGGCGCCCAGGTCTTCGGCTACGCCCTGATCCTGATCGCCGGTGTGGCCTGCGTCGCGGGACTCATCTGGGCCTTCCGACTGGGCTTCAAGGTGCGCGAGCGGGAACCGGCGCCGCCGCGGCCCGACGAACAGCCGAAGATGCCGCCGTCGGGGCCGGTCCACGAGACCCGTGAGGTCCGTGAGCCCGACGAGGTGCCCCGGGCCACCGACGAGAGCGAGCGCCTCACCCCCCACCAGCTCGGCAACGTCGGCACCAAGCGCGCCGACGACCAGCGCCGCCCCCGCTGGTCGCCCGGGTCGAGCGGGTCCTTCGGCGGCGGTGGCGGCGGTCGCACCTGACCCGGTGCGGCACCGCCGCGTTTGCGGGCCGCCCGGCCCGGGGACCCGGTCGGGCACACAGCACACCCCGGGTCCAGTGGCCTGGCGAACGACGCCCGCGGTGAGCGGGACGCAGAAGGAAGATGAGCGACGTGACCGCGCATGCCAGCGAGAAACCGGCCGTACCCCACGCGGAGACGGGCTGGGCCCAGGCCCGCCGTCGGCGGAACCGGGGAGTGCGCACCTGCGTGCCCGCCGTCCTGGACCGCGCCTGCGCGCAGCGGCAGGGCCCGGACCTTGAGGACAACATCGTGCGCGGCGAGGACTGAACGCAGGGGCGGGGCCGGACGTCGTCACGCTCCGCGGTCATACTCCGGTCATGAACCTGCTCGTCACCGGCGCCGCCGGCTTCATCGGCTCCCACTACGTCCGCGGGCTCCTCGCCGACGACGCGCCGGACGCACCCCACGTGACCGTGCTGGACAAACTCACCTACGCCGGCACGCTCGCCAACCTCCCCGTCGGCCACCCCCGGCTGGACTTCGTACACGGGGACATCTGTGACGCCGGCCTGGTCGACGAACTGATGGCGGACGCCGACCAGGTGGTGCACTTCGCGGCCGAGTCGCACGTCGACCGGTCGATCGAGGGGGCCGGGGAGTTCGTCCGCACCAACGTGCTGGGCACCCAGACCCTGCTGGACGCGGCCCTGCGGCACGGCACCGGCCCGTTCGTGCACGTCTCCACCGACGAGGTCTACGGCTCCATCCGGGCCGGCTCCTGGTCCGAGACGCATCCGCTCGCGCCCAATTCGCCGTACGCCGCGTCGAAGGCCGCCGCCGACCTCATCGCCCTCGCCCACCACCGCACCCACGGCCTGGACGTCCGGATCACCCGCTGCTCCAACAACTACGGCCCGCGCCAGTTCCCCGAGAAGGTGATCCCGCTCTTCGTGACCAACCTGCTCGACGGTCTGCCCGTGCCGCTGTACGGCGACGGGCGCCACGTCCGCGACTGGCTGCACGTCGACGACCACTGCCACGGCATCGACCTGGTCCGCACCCAGGGCCGCCCCGGCGAGGTGTACCACCTCGGCGGCGGCACGGAGCTGACCAACAAGGAACTGACCGGCCTGCTGCTTCAGGCGTGCGGCGCGGGCTGGGAGCACGTGGTGCACGTGCCCGACCGCAAGGGCCACGACCTGCGTTACTCGCTCGACTGGGGCAAGGCCCGCGACGAGCTCGGCTACCGGCCGCGCCGTGACTTCACCACGGGCCTCGCCGAGACGGTCGCCTGGTACCGCGCCCACCGGTCCTGGTGGGAGCCGCTCAAGCCGCACACCGCGCGCTGAGCCGGCGGTCAGGCGTGGGTCTTGGCCAGCAGTTCCAGGACCTCGGCCGTCGTGCCGGTCTCGCCGAGCCGTGGGAAGACGCGCTCGACGCTGTTCGCGTGCGCCTCGCCGTCGGCGTCGGCCATGGCGTCCGTGGCGAGGGTGACGTGGTAGCCGTGGGCGTAGGCATCACGGGCGGTGGACTCGACGCCGATGCTGGTGGCGATGCCGGTCAGCACGATCTGCGTGATGCCCCGGCGGCGCAGCTGGACGTCCAGGTCGGTGCCGTGGAAGGCGCTCCAGTTGTGCTTGGTGACGCGGATGTCGCCGGGGTGTCCGGACAGGTCGTCGACGACGACGTCCCAGCCCTCCGGGAAGGCGAGCCCGCGCGGCTGGCGTTCGGTGCGGCCGGGAACGGCGTCCGCCCCGTCCGGCGCGAAGGAGACCCGGACCAGGACCACGGGCAGCCCGTGGGAGCGGAAGGCGTCGGCGAGCGCGGCCGTGCGGGAGACGACCTCGGCCCCCGTGCTGGGCTGGGTGGGCATGGCCACGATGCCGTTCTGGAGGTCGATCGCGACGAGGGCGGTACGGGGGTCGAGCGTGGTGAGCGACATGGGTCGGTCAGGCCTTTCGGGTGTCTCGGGGGGTCAGCCGGCCGAGGGATCGGTCGGGCAGGGTCGCCGCCAGCAGCAGTGCGGAGCCGGCGAGCATGAACAGGGCCAGGCCGTGCAGCCCGGTCGTGTCGGCGCGGTGCGGGTAGAACGCCGCGGTGGCGGCGGACGCGCCCAGCGCGCCGAGGTACATGAAGGTCCGCAGCAGCCCGGCGGCGGAGGCGATCCGCTCCGGCTCGGCCTGCCGGTACAGCGCGGTCTGCGTGGCCAGGCCGATCAGCCCCTGCGGGATGCCGAGCAGCACACCGACCCCGAGCAGCAGCCAGAACGGGCTGCGGTCGCCGATCAGGAGCAGCACCGCGCAGCCCGCGAGCTGGAGGACGGAACCGCAGATCAGCTTGGCGCGCACCGCCTCGCGGCGCCCCGTCAGCGCGGAGGCGGTGAGCGCCGCCGCCGACAGCGGCAGCAGCGCGAGCCCGGCCGTGGAGGCGCCGAGCCCGCGGCCCTGCTCCAGCCACTGCGTGTAGCCGTACATGAAGGCGTAGGCGGTGGTGTAACCGAGCAGCTGGCGCAGGTAGGTGGCGAGCAGCGGGCCGTTGCCGCCGAGGACGCGCAGGTCGATGAACGGGTCCGGCACCCTCAGCTCCCGCAGCGCGAAGCCCGCGGCGGCCACGGCGGACAGCACCGGCAGGTACCAGCGGCCGGCCCGCGGCTCCATCAGGAACAGCATCAGCGCGACCAGCAGGACGGCGAACAGCGCCATGCCGGGCGCGTCCAGGCCGCGCCGCCGGGTCCCGGACCGGGGCAGCCGCAGCGCGCCGAGCACCAGACAGGCCGCCGACAGCGGCACGTTGACGGTGAAGACGGCCCGCCAGCCGCCGAGTTGGATCAGCAGCCCGCCGAGCGCGGGCCCGACGACGGCCACCGTCTGGTTGGCGACGGCGAGGGCGGTCAGCACGCCCGCGGGGCTGTCCTGCCCGGTGCGTTCGGCCTCGGCGCGGGTCAGCCGCATCGCCGCCGGGTACGCCGCCGACGTGCCGAGGCCCAGCAGCACCCGGGCCGCGATCAGCGCGCCGAGCGAGGGGGCGAGCGCGCCGAGCAGACCGGCGACGCCGACCAGGGCCGTACCGGCGAGGTAGAGCCTGCGCGGGCCGTACATGTCCACCAGGCGGCCGATGACGGGCTGGCCGACGGCGGTGGCCACGTAGAGCGCCGAGACCAGCCACACCGTCTCGGCGGGCGGGGCGCCGAACGCCACGCCGATCGGCACGAGCGCCACGGCGATCATCGAGGAATTGACCGGGTTCAGGACCGAGCCGAGGACCATCGGCGGGATGAGCCGGCGGTCGAATCCGGCGGGGGAGGGGCGGGCGGTCCGGGCGCGCGCGGCGAGCCTCGGTATCACGACCGGGAGAGCCGTTCCATCAGCTCCAGCGCCGAGAGGACGGTCTGCCGCTCCTCCTCGGTGTAGCGGTCCTGGAAGGCGCGGGCCAGCCACTCCTCGCGCACCCGCCTGTTCCCCTCGACACGGGCCCGGCCGCCGTCGGTCAGGGTGACCAGCTGGCGGCGGCCGTCGTCGGGGTCGGGGGCACGGCGGATCAGGCCGTGCTGCTCCAGGGCGGCCAGCGTGGTGGCCATGGACTGCGGGCGCACCCCCTCCGCGGCGGCGAGCGCGCTCGCGGTGGCCGCGCCGTGCTTGCCGACCAGGGTGAGCGCCGACTCCTGCGAGGGGCTGAGGTCGGCGTCCTGCGCCACCTCGCGGATGCGGCGCCGCAGCCTGCTGAACACCACGCGCAGATCGCGCGCGGCGCGGGCGGCGGAGTCGGAGATGTCAGCCATGCCGCCAGGCTAGGTCCGACAGCACGGACTGTCCAGTTGGAACTGTTCAGTTTTGACTGTCTATTTGCCGGGGTACCCGCCGGACCTCGGACAGCGCGGCAGACCCCACAGGTCGATGCCCCCACGGAGCGAATCGAGGAGCGCAGATGACCCCTCCGGACAGGTCCGGCCTGGAGGCGGCCCTGAGCGCCGAGGTGGACGGCGAAGTCCGCTTCGACGCGGGCAGCCGCGGCGCCTACGCCACGGACGGTTCGAACTACCGGCAGGTCCCGCTGGGCGTCGTCGTCCCCCGCACCGTCGAGGCGGGCGCCCGGGCGGTCTCGGTGTGCGCGCGCTTCGGCGCCCCCGTCCTCTCCCGGGGCGGCGGCACCAGCCTGGCCGGACAGTCCACCAACACCGCCGTGGTGATCGACTGGAGCAAGTACTGCACCGGGGTGCTCTCCGTCGACCCGGAACGGCGCACCTGCGTGGTGGAGCCCGGCATCGTCCTGGACGAACTCAACCGGCAACTCGCCCGCCACAAGCTCCAGTTCGGCCCCAAACCGTCCACCCACACCCACTGCGCGCTCGGCGGCATGATCGGCAATAACTCCTGCGGCGCCTCCGCCCAGGCCTACGGCAAGACCGTCGACAACGTCCGGCGCCTGGAGATCCTCACCTACGACGGACAGCGCGCCTGGGTCGGCCCCACCCCGCCCGACGAGCGCGCCCGGATCACGGCCGGCGGCGGCCGGCTCGCCGAGATCTACGCGGGCCTCGACCGCATCGCCACCGAGTACCTGGCCGACATCCGCCGCGGCTACCCCAAGATCCCCCGCCGCGTCTCCGGCTACAACCTGGACTCCTTGCTGCCCGAGAACGGTTTCGACGTCGCCAAGGCGCTCGTCGGCAGCGAGGGCACGCTGGTGACCGTCCTGCGCGCCGAACTCGACCTCGTGCCCGTGCCGCCGTACCAGTCGCTGCTCGTCCTCGGCTACGACGACATCTGCGCCGCCGCCGACGACGTCCCCCACCTGCTGGAGCACTGCTCGCCCAGCCAACTGGAGGCCCTGGACGGGCGCATGGCCCAGCTGATGCGCGAGGAAGGCGCCTACCTGGACTCCCTCGACAACCTGCCCGAGGGCGACAGCTGGCTGATGGTGCTGTACAGCGGCGACAGCCAGGAGGACGTCGACGCCCAGGCGCACGCGCTGCTGCGGGCCATCGGCCGCGGCGAGAAGGACGCGAACGTCGCCTTCTCCGACGACCCCGAACGCGAGCAGAAGATGCTCAAGGCCCGCGAGGCCGGCCTCGGTGTGACCGCGCGCCCGCCGGACGACCGGGAGACCTGGGAGGGCTGGGAGGACTCCGCCGTACCCCCCGAACGGCTCGGCGACTACCTGCGCGACCTGAAGGACCTGTTCGCCGAGTTCGGCTACGACCACCCGTCCCTGTACGGGCACTTCGGGCAGGGCTGCGTGCACACCCGCATCCCCTTCGGGCTGAAGACCGCGGAGGGCGTCGCCGGCTTCCGGCGGTTCGTGGAGCGGGCCGCCGACCTCGTCGCCTCCTACGGCGGCTCGCTCTCCGGCGAGCACGGCGACGGCCAGTCCCGGGGCGAACTGCTCACCCGGATGTTCGGGGAACGGCTGGTCACCGCGTTCGGCGAACTGAAGGCCCTCTTCGACCCCGGCAACCGGATGAACCCCGGCAAGGTCGTGCACCCCAACCCCGTCGACGGACAGCTGCGGCTCGGCCCCACCTGGCGGCCCGCCACCCCGGAGACCCACTTCGGCTACCCCGAGGACGACCACTCCTTCAACCGCGCCGTGATGCGCTGCGTCGGCATCGGCAACTGCCGCGGCCACTCCGGCGGCGTCATGTGCCCCTCCTACCGGGCCACCATGGAGGAGGAGCACTCCACCCGCGGCCGAGCCCGGCTGCTGTTCGAGATGCTCGACGGGCACGCCGACTCCGCCGTCAAGGACGGCTGGCGCTCCACCGCCGTACGCGATGCCCTCGACCTCTGCCTGGCCTGCAAGGGCTGCAAGTCCGACTGCCCGACCGGCGTCGACATGGCCACCCTCAAGGCCGAGTTCATGTCCCACCACTACGCGGGACGGCCGCGCCCCATGGCGCACTACTCCATGGGCTGGCTGCCCCTCTGGGCCCGGCTCTCCCGGACCGCTCCGTCCCTGGTCAACTCCGCGCTGCACGCGCCCGGTCTCGCGTCCCTGGGCAAACGGCTCGCCGGGATCGACGAGGCCCGCCCGGCACCGGTGTTCGCCGCGCGGTCCTTCCTCCAGTGGTGGCGGGCCGGCGACCGGGAGGAGCCCGACCCGGCCGACCCGCGCACCGTCGTGCTGTGGCCCGACACCTTCAGCACCTACTTCCACCCCTCCATCGCGATCTCGGCCGTACGGGTCCTGGAGGACGCCGGCTTCCGGATCGCCGTCCCGTCCAAGCCCGTGTGCTGTGGCCTCACCTGGATCTCCACCGGCCAACTGCCCACCGCCAAGCGGGTGCTGCGCCACACCCTCGACGTGCTGCGCCCCTATCTGGACGCCGGCACCCCGGTGATCGGCCTGGAACCCTCCTGCACGGCCGTCTTCCGCGCCGACGCCCCCGAGCTGATGCCCGGCGACCAGGACGTGGAACGGCTCGCCGCCCAGACCCGCACCTTCGCCGAACAGCTCGTCCACCACGCCCCCGACGGCTGGCGGCCCCCGCGGCTCGCCCGGCAGGCCACCGTGCAGACCCACTGCCACCAGCACGCCATCATGAAGTTCGACGCCGACCGCGAACTGATGCGCCGCGCCCACCTCGATGCCGAGGTGCTCGACGAGGGCTGCTGCGGCCTCGCCGGCAACTTCGGCTTCGAACGCGGCCACCACGAGGTGTCCATGGCCGTCGCGGAACTGGGCGTCCTGCCCGCCGTGCGCGGGGCCGCCCCGGACAGCCTCGTCCTCGCCGACGGCTTCAGCTGCCGCACCCAGATCGAACAGGGCGGCACCGGCCGCCGCGCCCTGCACCTCGCCGAGGTCCTCGCGCTCGCCCTCGACGGCAACCTGCCCAGCGACCACCCGGAGCGGCTCGCCGACCGTCCCGCCGAACCGTCCCGCGCGGCCCGCTGGGCGACCACCGCCTCCCTGGCCGCCCTCTCCCTGGGCGCCGTGGCCGGACTGCGGCAACTGAGGAGGTGACCACGGACCCGCCGGCCGCCGAGGCCGTGCACACACCGCGTACGCAGGAGGAGAGGAACATGCCCCCCACCGTCGTCATCACCGGCGCCAGCGCCGGCATCGGCCGTGCCACCGCCCGCCTGTACGCCCGGCGCGGCGCCGACGTCGTCCTGGTCGCGCGCGGCGAGGGCGGCCTGGAGGCCGCGGCCGACGAGGTCGCGGCGCTCGGCGGACGGCCCCTGGTACGGCCCGCCGACGTGGCCGACCCGGCCCAGACGGAGGCCGTCGCCGAGGCCGCGGAGAAGGAGTTCGGGCCCATCGACACCTGGATCAACTGCGCCTTCGCCAGCGTCTTCGCGCCGTTCGAGGAGATCACCCCCGAGGAGTACCGGCGGATCACCGAGGTGACCTACCTCGGCTTCGTCAACGGCACCCGCTCCGCCCTCAAGCGCATGCTCCCCCGCGACCAGGGCACGATCGTGCAGGTCGGCTCAGCGCTCGGGGAACGGTCGATCCCGCTCCAGTCGGCGTACTGCGGAGCCAAGCACGCCATCAACGGCTTCACCTCCTCCCTGCGCACGGAACTGCTGCACCGCGGCAGCAACGTCCGCGTCACCGTCGCCCAGATGCCCGCCGTCAACACCCCCCAGTTCGAATGGGTCCGCTCCCGCCTCGCCAAGCACCCCATGCCGGTCCCGCCGATCTACCAGCCCGAGGTGGCCGCGCGGGGCGTGCTGTACGCCGCCGACCATCCGGGCCGCAAGCAGTACTACGTCGGCGCGTCCACCGTCGCCACCGTCTGGGCCAACCGGTTCGTCCCCGCGCTGCTGGACCGCTACCTGGCCCGCACCGGCTACGACTCCCAGCAGACCGACCGCATCCCGCCCGCCGGCCTGGACAACCTCTTCGAACCGGTCGACCGCGGGCCCGCCGACGACCAGGGCGCCCACGGCTCCTTCGACGACACCGCCCACGCCCGCTCCTGGCAGGAGACCCTGCTCCGGCACCCCGCCGCCACCGCCCTCGGCGCGGGCGCCGCGCTGCTCGGCACCGTACGCGGCATCCGCCGCCTGACCTCCTCCTCCGCATAGGCCGACGAGGTGCGCCTGCTGCTCATGTCCGACACGCACCTGCCCAAGCGCGCCAAGGCGCTCCCGGAGCAGCTGCTCGCCGAACTCCCGCGCGCGGACGTGGTGTTCCACGCCGGGGACTGGGTCGACACCGCCACCCTCGACCTGCTGGAGAGCCGCAGCCGCCGGCTGGTCGGCGTGTACGGCAACAACGACGGCCCCGAGCTGCGCGCCCGGCTCCCCGAAGTGGCCCACGCCGACCTGGGCGGCCTGCGCTTCGGGGTCGTCCACGAGACCGGCCCCGCCCAGGGCCGCGAGGCCCGCTGTGCCGCCCGCTTCCCCGACCTGGACGTCCTGGTCTTCGGGCACAGCCACATCCCCTGGGACACCACCGCCCCCGGCGGCCTGCGCCTGCTCAACCCCGGCTCCCCGACGGACCGCCGGCGCCAGCCCCACTGCACGTACCTCACGGCCACGGTCGCCGACGGAGCCCTCACCGAGGTGACCCTGCACCGGCTGCCGCGACGGTAGCCGGGGCGGTGCGCCGGTCAGCCCCAGCCGACGCTCCCCAGCTGTGGCAGGATGCGCCGGTGATCTCCAGCTCCGGCATACCCGCCGTCGTGCCCCCGGGCCGCCTCGCCGAGCCCGACCAGCCCGTCCTGCCGTTGGCCGATGGCCTGGAACTACGGCCCTGGCAGCTGACCGACGCCGACGCGGACGCCCTGCTCACCGCGGGGCAGGACCCGGACATCAGCAGGTGGAACCTCTTCTCCGTCGCCGACCGCGCGGAGGCCAGGGCGCGGATCGAGCGCCTGCACGCGCGCCGACGGGCCGAGACAGGGGCCATCTGGGCCATCGCCCCCCACGGCGGCGCGGCCGTGGGCCTCGCCGGGCTCAACGCCGTCGACCTCGCCGCCGGCACCGCCGAAGTCCTCTACTGGGTGCTGCCCCCGGCGCGCGGAACGGGCCTCGCCGTCCGGGCGGCGCGCCGGCTGAGCCGGTGGGCCCTGGACGACCTCGGGCTGCACCGCCTGGTCCTGTGCCACTCCGTCGCCAATCCGGCGTCCTGCCGGGTCGCCGAGAAGGCCGGCTTCGGCTACGAGGGCACCCAGCGCAGCGCCCTGCTGCACGCCGACGGCTGGCACGACCAGCACCTGCACGCGCGCGTGGCCGGAGACCCCGGCTAGGGTCAATACTGGTGATTTAGGTTGTTTTCCGGCTTGTCGGGGTGGCTCTGGTTGGTCCGACCAGGCGGATCGGCGGGGTGTGTGGCCGTGGTGGGCTGTGGTGCTCGGATCGTTTGAGGGCCCAGTTGGACATCTTGCGTTTGATCACACGCGGGTTGGAACGCAACCGCCGTGCGGGCAGTAGCCGTTCGGTGATCTCACGCAGACTCCGGGCGATGGACCGGGCCAGCGGCGAGGGGGGAAAGCGCCGCCTGCCCGGTGACATGGCGGCGCACGATGCGAAGGGTGCGTGTGAAGGAGATCCGGTCGGGATCGTGCCCGGCGTGGAGGGCGGCCTGGTGCATCAGGTCCCGCAGCGCGTGGTGGACCAGCAAGAACGCGAAGATCTCCTGTTCGACACCCGATGGGTGCCTGGAACGCAGCACCATGCCTGGGACACCCTGGTGATTCCTGATCTCGTCCAGGGTGTTCTCGATCTCCCACCGCTGGGCATAGAGGGCGGCAAGCTCCTGGGCCGGTGCCTGCTGGGCGTCGAGGAGGGTGGTGATCAGCCGGTAGACGGTGCCGTCACCACCCCGCGGGCCGAGGGTGTACTCGATCACCCGCACCCGCTCGGGATCCGCGCGTCGGTGGTGGTCCCGCGCGGCGACGATCTCCGAGAGATAGGAGCCGTCGGCGAGGGTTTCCAGGACCGGCAGCACCACGACACTGCGGACCCGCCACAACAGGTCAGCGCCGCCCGCCTTCGCCGCCCGCCACAGGTCCACGCCGCAAAAACCCCGGTCCGCGAGCACCAGCATGCCCTCCGTCAGCGCGGGAAGCAGCCCCTGGGCCAGATGGGCCTCGTGGACCTTGAGCGGCCCGACCTCGGCCGCGAACACGGCATGGGTGCCGCACTCGACCAGGGCCGCAACCCTCGCCTGCGGATACGCGCTGCGGCCCTGCCCACGACTGGTCCCGGGACGCCCGAAGAACCGGGCGTTCGCCGCGGTGTCCGGAACGTCGAAAACCGTGCCGTCCACCGCGACCAGCCGCCACCGCCGATACCAGGCCCCCTGCGTCCGTGCCTCCGCCACTGGCCGGCACACGCGGACGATACAGAGCCCGCAACGCCTCCGGACCGAGCCGCAACCGGGCCCGCCCGATCGCCGCCGTCGTGGGCACCCGCCAGCCACTCGCCCACCGGCCCTCACGCTCCAGCCCCTGCACCAAAAGCCGGGCCACCTCTTCATAGCCCTGCCCGAAGAACAGACACATCGCCAGCACGAAGTAGACCACCACCCGCGCCGGCAACAACCGCCTGCGCTGCTCGACCCTGCCGCACTCGGCGACCACCTCATCGACCAGCTCCGGCGGAAACGCCCGCGTCAGCACCCCCAACGCGATCCGATCCGAGAACCGATCAACCCCCGACGACTTCATCTGACCCGGCCTTGGCACACCCCATCCAACGAGCACAACCCACCAAAGTCACCGGTATTGCGGCTAGGGCACGTGTCGAGCAGGGTCCGCGGAGAGCGCGTCCCTGAGAGCCGCCCGGGAGGCGACCCCCGCTCATCCTCACCCACGGCTGGCCCGGCTCGTTCGTGGAGTTCCTCAAGGCGGTCGGCCCGCTGACGGACCCCACGGCCTACGGCGGCACCGCCCAGGACGCCTTCCACGTCGTCATCCCCTCGGTACCCGGCTTCGGCTTCTCCGACCGGCCCACCAGCACCGGCTGGACCGCCCCGCGCATCGCCGCGGCCTGGGCCACGCTCATGGAACGCCTGGGCTACCACCACTACCTCGCCCAGGGCGGCGACTGGGGGCGCCCGGCGAGGAGCAGGCCGCCGAGCTGCGGCGGCAGCTGGCGGCCACCGTGCCGCTGGGCCGGATGGGCCGGCCGGAGGAGGTGGCGTCCGCCGTGCTGTTCCTGGCCACCGCCGAGAGCAGCTTCGTCACCGGCACCGAGCTGTACGTCGACGGCGGCGCCAACCAGGTCTGACCCGGCCCGGCCGCGACCCGCCGGCGCGGCCGGGCCGCCACCACTGGACGCGACTGGCGGCCCGCCTCCGGCTCCTTCCGGGGCGGGTCGGTCACGCCCGCCTGCGGAAGGCGTACGGTCGTCGGCTGCTGCTGGGTCTCGGCGTCAGTGACGCCGCCGCCGCTCAGCGGGCGGGCGGCGTCTACCGGCCGCCGGCCTCGGTCGACGCCTACCTGGACCGCCTCGACCAGGCCCCCGAATCGGTACCGGCCGACAAACGCCTGCCGGCGGCCATGGGTCCCAGACTCACCGGGCTCCCCGGGCGGCGCACCGCTGGTACCCACCCCTTCATGGTCACCCCCGACTTCACGGCCACCGCCCGGGCCCTGCTCGGCCCCGGCCCCCTGCCGGCGCCCTACCAGGCCGTCGTACTGGACCACCAGACCGACCGGGCCCGCGCCACCGCCCGCCGCTTCCTCGCCCCGTTCATCGGCATGGGCCACTACGCCGGCAGCCTGCTGCGCCAGGGTTTCAGCGCATCCGACCTCCCCGACGGGGGCAGCGACCGGCTGATCGACACGCGATCGTGGCCCGCGGCGACACCGAGGCCATCGGCGACCGCGTCCGCGCCCACCGCGACGCCGGCGCCGACCACGTCGCCCTGCACGTCATCACCGGCCGCCCCGGCCTGCCCCGCGCCGAGTGGCGCGAACTGGCCCCACTCGCACACTGAGCCCCCCGTCAGCCGTCGGTGGGGGCGCGGATGACGTACGAGAACCGCGTCCACTTCGACGACGACGCCGCGGGCGGTCACTTCGCCGCCTCCGAACAGCCCCGGATCGTCGTGGGGGAACTGCGGGCCTGCGCCCGTCTCGTCAGGTGGGTCGGGGGGCACGCCACCTCGCGGCGCCGCGGTCCGTCGGCGGGCAGCGGACGGCGGGCCCTGCCGCAGGGCGGGCGGCATGCCGAGGGTGTGCCCCCCGACGGGACCCTCACCCCACCCCCCGGGGATGGATCGCCCCTCTCGTCCCGCTCAGCGGTGACCCGGTGCCGCCCCACCTCAGGGCCACGATCTCCGCTGCCACCGACACCGCCACCTCCTCCGGCGTGCGGGCGCCGAGGTCGAGGCCGAGCGGGGAGCGCAGGCGGGACAGTTCCCGGTCGGTGAGGCCGGACTCGATCAGGCGGCGGAGCCGGTCGTCGTGGGTGCGCCGGCTGCCCATCGCCCCGATGTACGCCGCCGGCCGCCGCAGCGCCTCCCGCAGCACCGGCACGTCGAACTTCGGGTCGTGGGTCAGGACGCAGATCACCGTCCGCCCGTCGGTGTGCGTGCCGCGCAGGTACCGGTGCGGCCAGTCCACGACGACCTCCGCCCCTTCCGGGAACCGGCGGGGCGTGGCGAACACCGGCCGGGCGTCGCACACGGTGACCCGGTAGCCGAGGAAGTCCCCGATCCGGGCCACGGCGGCGGCGTAGTCGATGGCCCCGAACACCAGCATGCGCGGCGGCGGCGCGAAGGACTGGAGGAACACCGTGACCGTGTCCTCCCGGCGCTCCCCGTGCGGGCCGTAGTGCCGCAGGCCGGTCACGCCGAGGGCGAGTTCGCCGCGCGCGTCGGCGGCGACGGCCGCGTCGAGCCCCCGGGTCCCCAGGCTGCCGGCGGCGGTCCGCGGCCACACCGCGAGGATGGCCCCGCACGGCGCCGGCCCGTCGACCACGGTGGCCACGGTGACCGGCTCACCGCCCGCGACGGACGCGGCGACCGCGCCGAACGCCGGATCCCGGGCCGGGGTGACCGGCCGTACCAGTACGGTGATCTCACCCCCGCAGGTGAGCCCGACCGCGAAGGCGTCCTCGTCGCTGTAGCCGAACGTCTCCAGTCGTGCCGCGCCGCTCTCGACGGCCTCCTGGGCCAGCTCGAACACCGCGCCCTCCACACAGCCGCCGGACACACTGCCGACGACCTCGCCGTCCGGCCCGACCGCCATCGCGGCGCCGGGCCCGCGCGGCGCGCTGCGGCTGACCGCGACGACCGTGGCCAGCCCGAACGGCACCCGGGCGGCGTACCACCGGTCCAGCACCGCGAGAATCTCACGCATCGTCCGCTCCTCGGCTCGCACCTGGCACGGCATCTGGTTGAACGTTAATCCGTTGGCGGCGCGGCGGCCGTTCTGCTGCACTGCACCGGTCGAGTTCCCGAGAGAACCAGGAGCGATCATGCGCGCACCGTTCATGTCCGGCCCGGAAGGAATCGCCCACTCTCTCAAGGACATGACGCTTCGTGCCATTGCTCAATCTGGGAATCCTCGCCCACGTCGACGCGGGTAAGACGAGCCTGACCGAACGGCTCCTGCACACCGCCGGGGTGATCGACGAGATCGGCAGCGTCGACGCCGGCAGCACCACCACCGACACCCTGGCGCTGGAGCGGCGGCGCGGCATCACCATCAAGTCCGCCGTCGTCTCCTTCCCGCTCGACGGCGTCACCGTCAACCTCATCGACACCCCAGGTCACCCGGACTTCATCGCCGAGGTGGAGCGGGTGCTCGGCGTGCTGGACGGAGCCGTCCTGGTCGTCTCCGCCGTCGAAGGCGTCCAGGCGCAGACCCGTGTGCTGATGCGCACCCTGCACCGGCTGCGCATCCCGACCCTGGTCTTCGTCAACAAGATCGACCGGCGCGGCGCCCGGGACACGGCCGTGCTCCGCCAGATGGCCCAACGGCTCGCCGTACCGCTCGTCCCCATGGGCACCGCCGCCGGACTCGGCACGCGTGCCGCCCGCTTCCTGCCCGGCCTCGGCCCGGCCGCGCTGGAGGCACTGGCGGACCAGGACGACGACCTGCTCGCCGCCTGTCTCGACGGCGAGGTCCCGCAGGCCCGGCTGCGCCGCGCCCTCGCGGCACAGACCCGGGACGCCCGCGTCCACCCGGTGTACTTCGGCTCCGCGATCACCGGCGCGGGCGTGTCCGAGCTGACCGACGGCATCCGGCGCCTGCTGCCCACCGCCGCCGGCGATCCGGACGGCCCGCTGTCGGGCACCGTCTTCAAGGTGGAGCGGGGCCCGGCGGGGGAGAAGGTGGCCTATGCCCGCCTCTTCTCCGGCACCCTGCGCGTCCGCGACCGCATCCCGTTCGGCGACGGAGGCAGCGCCCACCGGGACACCAGCATCGACCGCGAAGCCCGCGTCACCGACGGCCGTGTCACCGACGGCCGCGTCACCCCGACCCGTGCCACCGAAGGCCGCGTCACCGCCCTCGCCGTCTTCGACCACGGCACGGACACCCGCGCGGACCACGCCGGCGCGGGACGGATCGTGAAGGTGTGGGGCCTCGGCGGCATCCGGATCGGTGACGCGCTGGGCACGCCGGGACGGTCGTACGAGCACCACTTCGCGCCGCCCACCCTGGAGACGGTCGTCGTGCCCGGCCCCGGCACCGACCGCCGCTCCCTGCACCTCGCGCTCACCCAGCTCGCCGAACAGGACCCGCTCATCGGTGTCCGCCACGACGAGCGGCGGGGGGAGACCTCGGTGTCCCTCTACGGCGAGGTGCAGAAGGAGGTCGTCCAGGCCACCCTCGCCGACGAGTACGGCCTGGACGTCACCTTCCGCGAGACGACGACCCTGTGCATCGAACGGCCGGTCGGCACCGGTCACGCCGTCGAGTTCAACAAGAAGGACCCCAACCCCTTCCTCGCCACGGTGGGCCTGCGGGTCGACCCCGCCCCGCCCGGCACGGGCGTGGCGTTCCGGCTGGAGGTGGAGCTGGGCTCGATGCCGTACGCCTTCTTCAAGGCGGTCGAGGACACCGTCCGGGAGACGCTCGGCCAGGGGCTGCACGGCTGGCAGGTCACCGACTGCGCGGTCGCCATGACCCACTCCGGCTACTCGCCCCGGCAGAGCCACGCGCACCAGGGCTTCGACAAGAGCATGTCGAGCACGGGCTACGACTTCCGCGGCCTGACCCCGCTGGTCCTGACCGAGGCGCTGCGCCGGGCCGGCACCCTGGTGCACGAGCCGATGCACCGGTTCCGCCTGGAGGCGCCGGCGGACACCCTCGGCGCGCTGCTGCCGGTGCTGGCCCGGCTCGGCGCCGTACCCGAGACCGCCGGCACGCACGGGACCGCCTGCGTCCTGGAGGGAACCGTGCCGGCCGCCCGGGTGCACGCGCTGGAGCAGCGGCTGCCGGGGCTGACCCGGGGCGAGGGCGAGCTGGAGACGGCCTTCGACCACTACGCGCCGGTCGTCCGCGGCGCGGTACCCGAGCGTCCGCGCACCGACCACAATCCGCTGAACCGGAAGGAGTACCTGTTGAACGTGACGCGCCGCATCGGCGAGTGAGCGGCAACTGACTTGCCGTCAGCCAGTCGACTTACCCGCCGGCCGGAAGCCACCGTCAGGGATCCGCGGAGGACGGCCAGGACGGAACCCGTGCGCGGTCGGGTGGACACCGCCTGTCTGGCCCTGCCGAACGTGGCGCAACCGGTCGGCTCCGGCCAGTACGGGATGCCGGTGTGGCGCTCCGGCGGCGGCACACCCACCGAACTGCATCTGCCGGCGTCCTTCCCGACGGCCGCCGCCACGGTCGTCTCCGACCTCGGTCGCCGTGGCCCCGGAGCCGGGTGGCACGGGCAGCCGCCGGCTGCTGCTGACCGACACGGACTCCGGTGTGCCGCACTACGCGCTGGTCACCCATGGCGCGACGGCGCCTTCCGCGGACGTGCTGAGCGCGGCGAAGGCCGAGCCGGCCGCGTGGGCGGCGGCGCGCTTCTGGCGGCAGGGGTGTGGCCTCCGGCGTGAGTGGGGACACCTCGGAGGCCATGGCTCGGTGTGGCGTCAACTACCGCTGGGGCCGGTCCAGTCGGCCTGGACGTGTCCCAGCCGGACGCGCTGCGGGTGATCGCCGACCGGGACCGACGTCACCTTCCTGCCGGTGGCGAAGTCGATCGCCGTCACCTGGTCGGCGCCGCTCTCGGAGACGATGCAGTCCTTGCCGTCCCCGCTGACCGTCGCCCAGTACGGCTTGGACGTCGTGACGAGCGGGCCCTCCTGGAGCGAGGCGCGGTCGACCACGGTCGCGTAGTCGTCCATGGTGCCCGCGACGCACAGCTTGGTGCCCTCGGGGTTCATCGAGATGCCGTGGTGACGCGAGTCGTTGACCCAGGTGGTGCGGTCCTCGCTGGTCGCCGGGTTCTTCGGCAGCGTCTTCATCCGGCTGATCTTGTCGGTGGCGACGTCGTACTCCAGGAAGCCGTTGAAGAACGACACCTGGAAGTACAGCTTGGACTCGTCGGCGGAGAACACGGCCGGACGGACCGCGTCGGAGAAGTCCTTCAGCCCGAACGCGTCCAGCCGCTGCCGCATGTCGATGACCTTGACCTGCTTGTACGTCGTCGCGTCCACGACGGTGATGTGCCGGTCGCCCTTGGTCCAGTCCCAGCCCGGGCTGTCCAGGTCGGTGTTGACGTCACCGATGGACATGTTCCAGATGTACTTGCCGTCCTTGGTGAAGATGTTCTCGTGCGGCTTGTCGCCGGTCGCGAACGACCCGAGCTGTTTGCCGGTGTCGATGTCGAGGACGTGCACGGTGTTCGCGGTCGAGGCGGAGACCGCGACCCGGGTGCCGTCCGGGGAGACCGCCATGTGGTCGGCGCGGTAACCGGACACCGGGAAACGCCAGTTGACCTTGCCGGTGGCGAGGTCCAGGGAGACGACGTCCGCGAAACTCGGCCGGGACACCACCACCGACCTGCCGTCGGGCGTGGAGTACATGTCGTCGGCGAACTGGTCGTGGCCCTCGCCGACGCTGTTGCGGATCGCCTGGAAGTAGATCCACTTGATCGGGTCCGCGTTGATCTCGGCCATCCGCGCGTCCTTGTCCGGGATGACGTTGATCCGGCCGATCTTCGCGAAGTCGCCGGAGGAGCGGATGACATCGGCGGTGCCGTCCCAGTTGTTGCCGACGAACAGCACCTCGCGCAGCCCGGCGGAAGCGGCGGAGTGTGCGGAGGCGGCGGTCGCCGGGGCGGCGACGGTCAGGGCGAGGGCGGCGGCCACGGAGCACAGGTGCCTGGTTCTGGAGGCAGCCATGACGGCTCTCTTTCCTCGGGGGAATCTGAACACGGGTGCTTTCACAGCGAACTTACTGAAAAGTAAGGAAGGGGTGGCCTTCTCGACAAGATGTGTGCACGACAAGATTGGGGGAGTGGCGGGATGACGGAGGGGGACACGTGGAGGGCAGGCTCAGGGCGCCGACGGGACGCTACGGCGGACGGTCCGCCGAGGAACGGCAGGCCGAGCGCCGCCGCCGCTTCCTGGACGCGGCACTGGGGCTGTTCGGCGGCACCCCCGGCTACCGGGGCACCACGGTCGCCGCGCTGAGCCAGGCCGCCGGCCTGTCCACGCGCCAGTTCTACGAGGAGTTCCGCACCCTGGAGGACGTTCTCGCGGCGCTGCACCTCCAGGTCAACGGCTGGGCCGAACAGGCCGTCCTGGACGCCCTCGCCGACGCGGACGGGCTGCCGCTGGCCGGGCGCGCCACCGTGCTCTTCCGGGCCTACGCCCACGGCGTCACCCGTGACCCGCGCCGCATCCGCATCGCCTTCGTGGAGATCATCGGCGTCAGCCCCCGGCTGGAGGAGCAGCGCCTCGCCCGCCGCGCCCGCTGGATCGACCTCATCCGCGCCGAGGCGGACGCGGCCGTCGCCCGCGGGGAGGCGGCGCCGCGCGACTACCGCCTGGCGGCCACGGCCTTCATCGGCAGCGTCAACGGTCTGCTGCACGACTGGAGCGCCGGCTGGGTGGACGCGACACTGGACGAGGTGGTGGACGAACTGGTCCGGCTGCTGCTGGGCATGCTCCGGCCGGAGGGCTGGCGCCCGGGGAGCCCCTGAGGCACGGGCGCGCGGAGCCGGATGGCGCGGGCCGGCCGGGGTACGGTCCGTTCGGCGCGCGGGATCGGGCCCGAGCTGCTCTGCTGGTGTGGGGGGCCGCCGTACCCGTTCCCGGAGAGAGCCATGAGTACCTATAGAGCCGCGCAGGTCACCGCTCCGAACGGCACCTTCGAGCTGGTCGAACGCGAGGTCCGGCAACCGGGACCCGGCCATGTGCGGATCGCCGTGGAGGCGTGCGGGGTCTGCCACAGCGACGCTCTCTTCGTGAGCGGCGGGCTGCCGGGCGTGTCGTTCCCGGAGGTGCCCGGACACGAGATCGCCGGACGCCTGGAGGAACTGGGCGAGGGCGTGCGCGAGCGGGGCTGGCAGGAGGGCGACCGGGTGGCCGTCGGCTGGTTCGGCGGCAGCTGCGGTCACTGCGGGCCCTGCCGTGAGGGCGACTTCATCGTGTGCCGGAACCTGAAGGTCCCCGGATGGGCCTACGACGGCGGCTTCGGCGAGAAGGTGATCGCACCCGTCGACGCCCTGGCCCGCATCCCCGAAGCGCTCTCCCCGAGCGACGCCGGGCCCATGGCCTGCGCGGGCGTGACCACGTACAACGGACTGCGGCGCAGCTCCGCCCGGCCGGGCGACCTGGTCGCGGTGCTCGGGATCGGCGGCCTCGGCCACCTCGGCGTGCAGTACGCGGTGGCCATGGGCTTCGAGACGGTGGCGATCGCCCGGGGCGCCGCGAAGGCCGACCTGGCCAAGCGACTGGGCGCCCACCACTACGTCGACAGCACCTCCGGCACCCCGGTCGCCGACGCGCTCCAGTCCCTCGGCGGTGCCAAGGCCGTCCTGGCCACCGCGGGGAGCTCCGAGGCCATCACGGCCACCGTGGACGGCCTGGCCCACCGCGGCGAACTGGTGGTCATCGGCGCGGACATCGCGCCCCTCGGCATCAGCCCGACCCAGTTGCTCCTGGCCGGCCGCGTCGTGCGCGGCCACCCGTCCGGCACCTCGCAGGACGTGGAGGACACCATGGCCTTCAGCGCCCTGCACGGCATCCGCCCCATGACCGAGAACGTGCCGCTGGACGACGCGGACGAGGCGTACCAGAAGATGCTGTCCGGCGGAGCCCGCTTCCGGATGGTGCTCACCAGCTGACCGGATGGCAGCGCGTCAGCCGGTGCACCGGTGCACCGGCGCACCGGTCAGCCGGCCAGAGGTTCAGCCGGTCAGCCCTGCCAGCGCGGCCAGCACCGGCGCGGCGCCGTCCTCGCCCCGGACCCGCGCGCCCAGGCCGGTGGCGCGCCGCCGGTACGCCGGGTCCCGGGTGGCCCGCAGCAGCGCCGCGGACAGTGCGTCCACGGTCAGGCGGCGCAGCGGTACGACGGCCGGGGCGACACCCAGGGCGACCAGCCGGGCGGACCAGAAACCCGCGTCGAACTGGACCGGGACCGGCACCGCCGGGACCCCGGCACGCAGCCCCGCCGCCGTGGTGCCCGCGCCCGCGTGATGGACCACGGCGGCCATGCGGGGGAAGAGCAGAGCGTGCGGCACCTCGTCGACGGTCAGCATGTCGTCCCCGTCGGCCGCGAGCCCGCCCCAGCCGCGCTGGATCACCCCGCGCAGCCCGGCGCGCCGCAGCGCCGCCACCACCCGGGCGCTGAGCCGCCCGGCGTCCGGCACGGTGGCGCTGCCCAGCCCGACGAACACCGGCGGCGGCCCGGCGTCGATGAACTCCAGTACCGGGTCCGGGAGTTGCTCCTGGATGTCGTACGGCCACCAGTAACCGCCCACCTCCAGGCCCGCCCGCCAGTCGCCGGGCCGGGGCACGACCAGGGGGCTGAAACCGTGGTGCACCGGCCAGAGCCGCCGCTCCCGGGCCCGCCGCGCGGCACCGGTCCGCAGCGGGGGCAGGCCGAGCCGCTTCCGCAGGGCCGGCACGGCGCCGGCGAACACATGCTCCACGGCCAGGCCGACCCCGTGCCCGGCGAGCAGGTTGACGGGCCCGCCCCAGGAGTCGCCGCCGAGCACCGGCGGGGCGAACTCCCGGGTGGGGGCGAGGGGTTGCAGATAGACACCGAGACTCGGCACGCGCAGTCCTTCCGCGATCGTGTGCCCGAGCGGGGCCAGGGAGGAGGACAGCAGCAGGACGTCGCTGTCCCGCGCCGCGCCGAGCAGGTCCTCGGTGAGCCGGCCGACCAGGCGCCGTGCCAGGTCCACCACCCGCAGCAGCTTCCCCGGACCGCTGGCGCTGCGGTGCAGACCCCGGCCGCGCGGGGACTCCAGTTCCGCCCGGGGATCCACCGGCAGTGGGTGGAACCGCACCCCGGAGCCGGCCACCAGCGGGGCGAACCGGCCGTGCGTGACCAGGGTGACCTCGTGTCCGGCCAGCGCGAGCCGGTGCCCGAGCCCGGTGTAGGGCGCGGCATCGCCCCGGGATCCCGCCGTCATGATGGCAACGCGCACGGGGGCCAGTATGGCCGGTGCACACGGTCGATCGGGCCCAACGCGACAAGGTCGGCACCGGCAACGGCACCCCCGGTGTTGTGGACCCGGGACGGCCGCGCCGACCGGAGGTGGTCCCGCACCCGGCAGCCGGCCCTACACCGCGGCGGACACCACCAGCAGGGCCGCCGCCGCGAGCACCGCGCAGGCCGGCACGCAGCAGGCCAGCAGACGGCGGCGGAGCGCCCGGTAGCGCGACTCGTAGGTCTGCCGCAGCTCCTGCGCCCGCTCGGCCGTGCGGTGCCACGAGAGCCGGGCCAGCGCAAGGTACTCGGTCTCGAACTGCTGCTCCACGTCCTTGCGCTGACTGTCGGTGAGCCAGCCCAGCCGGGAGCTCAGGCGTACGGCGGCGGTACGGCCCTCCTCCCGTGCGGCGACCAGCAGCAGATGGCCCTCGATCTGCCGGACCAGGTCCCGCTCGTCGTGGGCCGTCACCGCGCGGTCAGCTCCGGTTCCGGGGACGGGACGTCGGGGTGGTGCAGGTCGAACGCCGGGGATTCGCTGCGGATCCGGGGCAGGGCGAGGAAGTTGTGCCGGGGCGGCGGGCAGGAAGTCGCCCACTCCAGCGAGCGGCCGTAGCCCCACGGGTCGTCCACGCCGACCGGCTTGCCGTACCTGGCCGTCTTCCAGACGTTGTAGAAGAACGGCAGCAGGGAGGAGCCGAGCAGGAACGAGAAGACCGAGGACACCGTGTTCAGCGCGGTGAGCCCCTCGGCCGCGAGGTAGTCCGGAATCCGCCGCTGCATGCCCTCGGCGCCCAGCCAGTGCTGGACCAGGAAGGTGCCGTGGAAGCCGATGAACAGCGTCCAGAAGGTGATCTTGCCGAGGCGTTCGTCGAGCATCTTGCCGGTGAACTTGGGCCACCAGAAGTGGAAGCCGGCGAACATCGCGAAGACGACCGTACCGAAGACCACGTAGTGGAAGTGGGCCACCACGAAGTACGAGTCGGAGACGTGAAAGTCCATGGGCGGCGAGGCCAGGATGACACCGGTCAGACCACCGAACGTGAAGGTGATCAGGAAGCCGGTCGCCCAGAGCATCGGTGTCTCGAAGGACAGCGAGCCCTTCCACATCGTGCCGATCCAGTTGAAGAACTTCACACCGGTCGGCACGGCGATCAGGAAGGTCATGAAGGAGAAGAACGGCAGCAGCACACCGCCGGTGACGTACATGTGGTGGGCCCACACGGTCACGGACAGACCGGCGATGGCGATGGTCGCGGCGATCAGGCCCATGTAGCCGAACATCGGCTTGCGGGAGAACACCGGGATCACTTCGCTGATGATGCCGAAGAACGGCAGCGCGATGATGTACACCTCTGGATGGCCGAAGAACCAGAAGAGGTGTTGCCACAGCAGTGCGCCGCCGTTCGCGGCGTCGAAGACGTGGGCACCGAACTTGCGGTCCGCCTCCAGGGCGAACAGCGCGGCGGCCAGCACCGGGAAGGCCAGCAGGACCAGGACACCGGTCAGCAGCACGTTCCACACGAAGATCGGCATGCGGAACATCGTCATGCCCGGGGCGCGCATGCAGATGATCGTGGTGATGAAGTTGACCGAGCCGAGGATGGTGCCGAAGCCGGAGAAGGCCAGACCCATGATCCACATGTCGGCGCCGATGCCCGGCGAGCGGACCGCGTCCGACAGGGGGGCGTAGGCGAACCAGCCGAAGTCGGCCGCGCCCTGCGGGGTGAGGAAGCCGCCCACCGCG